>NZ_CP085217.1:0-4193700 GCF_044799475.1 Marinobacter sp.
AACGGTTTGCCATCACGGGCCGCAAGCGCTGGGCGGAACTCGGTTTCGTCGGTATCGGTGGTCTCGTGCAGGTCGACATGCAGCAGTATTGGCTCGTCTGTCGAAGCGACCAGTTGCATGAGCGCCGCCGACTCCCCCGCCTGGCCGTCATCGCGAAACGAGCGGTTTGGATCAATCGCGTTCGCGTTCCAGCGATGGATGCGTTCGTAAGCCCAGGGGCTGACGCAAGGCGCGACCAGCAGGTTCACACGACCAGCATAATCCGGTGCCTGCTGTTCAACGAACTGCAGCGCACCATGGACACCGCTTGTTTCATAGCCATGCACTCCGCCCGTAACCAGCACCACCGGCCGATCGGCACGCCAGTCGCGGCTGCGGATCGCCATCAGCGGATACACATCCGGGCCATATTCCAGGCGGCCATACTCTTGCACGTCGAAGCGCGAACGCAGCCGCTCGATCACGCTCAACACGTCGGAGTCGTAACTGCGTTGACGGGTCTGCCGTGACAGCCACTCAGCACGTTCCGCGTCGCCCCAGGGAGTGCCGGGCGTACCAATTGGATAGGTCGCGGAAGCGGTGTTCATATCGCTTTTCTCCTTGGGTCAGGCAGGCGATGTTAACCGAAGTGTGGAGCTGGTCCGTAGTGACTCAAATTAGCTCTGAGCCATAGAGACGTTGCGAAAATAGATCTGTCCCAGCCGCGAGGCTACCCCTACGGTTGGACCTGCCTCGGTTTCTGAGTGTCAGTTTTCATTGAGAGTGGTAATGCCGTCTATCTCAGTCACCGTTTTCGCATCCGCCCGCTCAATAATTTTCACGAGGGTAGATTGAATCGTTTCATCGTCCCGGGCGTCACCGCTAGTCACAAACGTTTGCTTCTGGGGATCCGCGCCCTCTTCCATGGTAAATGAAATAATGACCTCGGTGGCTGAGTCCGGTGTTTTACCAAAATACTCCAGCGAAACCAACGGATACCCACGAAAGCCCTTCCCAACCTGCTTTGCAATACGCTTCTTTGCTTTATCCACCTGCATAAAAGTGCCCGCCGCTGCGCTTGTTATCTGGGTGCCAGATGGACACCCCAGTCGATACCGTTCGCCAATTCTATGCCGTTAAATTCATCACAAACAGATCTGTCCCGGTTTTCACGCCTCCTGGCTCCTGCTTGATGGTCTTCTTTCTACCGTATGACGTCCCGCAATGACTGCTCAATCTGACCACCACAGTAGGCCTTACCCAACTCACTTCGCTGATTGTCCAGAAAAGGTCTGATGGACGGACGGCCTTCCACTCGTTGGCAGAGACTCGCGACGCGGGGAGCGTTGTGTTCCAGGTCCGCGGCGAGTTCCGGAAAGCTGTGGACCAGGGTGCCAAACAATGCAGCAGTTGCGATATCGGCCACCGTGAGCCTGGCGCCCAGCAGATAGCCCTCGTCCGGCTTTAGGCCACGCGCCCGGCCGGTCTTTTCGAAAATGACCATCCAGTCGACCAGGCGATGAGTTCGGAATTCGGTCCATGAATCCTCATCCCACATCACCGTGCCATTGTAGTTTGTGATTTCCATGAGAATATCATTGCAGTCCAGTATCACCTTCAGAGCCAGGGTGTGTTGCTCAGGCTCGTCGGGAAGAAACTGGTAGGCCTTCGCCAGATGCATGAGAATCGCCGGCATCTGCGCGAACCAGACCTGGGCCCTGCAGTCGTAAAGATACGGAGGCGCCATTCCCGGGTACTGAATGTTCAGGTTCTTGTCAGGGTAGACCTCGCTGGCATCCAGCTTCCGGTAATCCGCCCGGACCTCCTCCAGAAAAAGCTGGATAAAATTTCCGCGAAACGGCAGGGCCCAGTAATAGAGTTCGTAGTCCTTCATTGTGGTTCTCCCGCTCTGACGGGTGAGAAAGGGAACTGCTGTCCAGAGTGTAGCGCGGATCACCAACGCACGCAGCCTGACGGTTATGGCCGAGCTGAACGATGTGGTGTGGGAGTCAGGGCACGATTACCCGGGCCTGAGGGGCGTTGGATCTGTCCCGGATTTCGGCACCGTAACCCCGTACTCCCACCAGTTTGCTATAGTGTATTTTAAATAATTTTGTCTCCCGTACTGGGAAGTTATCCTCTTTTTTCGCCTGACACCTTCGCAGTCCGCAATGTGAAGCTGTTGTGCACATTCTAATCATCCTTTGCCCGTTTCAAGGAAGAACGACCAGTGAAAACAGCGATACCGAAAAAGCGACCTTTTTCAGCTCAGTCCTCCCGCCTACGCGAGCCCGCAGAACCCCAAGAGATTGTTGTGTACCTTTGGGGGCGCATCTTTGCTGCTCTCTTCCTATTAGTTCTGGTGGTGGGGGGCATAATTTGGGGAACCTTTGAGATCTTTGGCACCGGGGAACAAAAGGAAGCGCTGGTAGAGAATCAGAGCGTTCAGGCGCCTTCTCTCCCGTCGGTATTTATCGATGAGTCCGAGTCCGAGCCTGCCTCTATCCAGTTACCGACGACCGCAGCACGAGAAAAACCGGACGTTGGCGCAAGCCCTCGCATGCCGGACCAGACTAATTCAGTTCAGGCAGAAGTTGCCAAGCCGCCTGCCTCCATGTCCGAAACTGCCTCCATGCCCGAAACTGCCGAAACCGCGTCGAGTGAACCCAGTGCAGAACCCGCCTCCCCTCAGTTGGCCAGTCAGGCGAGCGAACCGGTGTCATCGGTAGAGCCCTCCTCCCTTCCGGCGCCGGCTGCAGGAGAACCCGAACCGTCCCCGGAAGATGCTACGTCCATCAAGCTACTTTCTGATCACTTGATCCGGGCGCAATTGAGTACCGGCCTGGAGGAAAAAGAGCCAATCGACGAAATCCCGAACGTTTTAAGGATGGACAGTGAAGGACTGCTTCGAATTTACCTGTTTACCGAAATCCAGGGCATGGAAGGCCAGTTGCACTTCCACGACTGGTACCTGGAGGACGAACGGGTTGCGCGGGTGGAAATCAGGCCGTCGGTTGACCCCATGCGCGCATCCTCAGCCAAGTATATCGACCGGCACATGTTGGGAGACTGGCGAGTTGAGGTGGTGACAGAGGAAGGCGAGCTTTTGGCCAAGGGGGCGTTTTCCGTTCTCCCTCAATAAACGAAGTCGGAAGCAGAACGTGTAGAAACCCGGGACAGGGCTGTTTTTCAATACGCTTCGCGGGGCTCGTCCCTCAGCCCAAGCATAAATAAGTCTGTCCCGGTTTTTTGAATCGCCCGCCCCGAATAGGTGGCCGGATATTACCCCCTGTGACAGGAAAGTTGCCAGCGCGTTAGAGTTCTTTGAATATGTTCACAGAACCTGCATCTGTGCAAAAGTAACCGATTGACTCTCAGGTGTTCAGCGGTAGAATCTCCAAGCTTGCTGTTAAAGGACTAACAGGAATTGATCATCGGATGACGCCAATAGCTTTTTCATCTGCCATGCTTTGCCTTGGCCCTCTTTGTCCTTGACGCAACTTCACAGGATTATTCCCACGTAAGGAAACGTCAATGGAAACCATGGATATTCCATCCCGCTATGTTACAGCGGACTTCCGCTCCAAGCCTGTCGTAGCTCTTGCTGAGCTTATGGGGCTGGAAGGGCAAGAGCTTGTCCTTGTTGAAAATGCCCCTGATATATACTCCCCCATTCTGTCCGGCATCGCATCACATCGGCATTTACCACGCCTGGAAGCTATTGATGTAAACAGGAAGATCACCCTCCTCACTAACGTTCCCATCAGGGACAGGCTCCTTGGCCTGATCGCTCTACAAAAAGTCCAGAAGTACTGGTTTATGTGGTCTTTGAGTGATGAAGAGCTGTGGAGCTTTTTTGAGCATTCGAAATTGGCCGAGACGATAACGGGTCAGTTCAACAATATTGCAGTACCGGCCTCCATAACAGCTGGCGGCGTCGCATCCACAATCTATCAGGTGTCTCAACATGGCGTTCGAGGTGCCGCTGCGGAAACGGCGAAGGGACTTCTGGACAGCCCTGCAACGAAAAAGGTGGCCAAGCTCATCACTAACAATCCCGAAGCCGCGAGGGCAATCGGCGGTGGTGCCGTCGCCTGCTTGCTCGTTATTACAGTATTGAATGCTGTCGCCTCCCGGCAAGCATCAACTGCAAAACGTGAACTAAGAGCGCGGGGCCTGCTGGCCTACGCCGAGATGTGACCAGGGAAATCAGGCTCATATGATCATAGCAATACTCGCCGCCATCGGGGCCTGGTTTCTTTCGCTCACCTATATCACCGGGATCCTCAAAGGATACATCGAGCCAAGCAGATTTCTTTGGCTCAAACATGGAGTGCCGAACGCCTTCCTATTTGCTCTGTCAGCGTCGGCATTTCTGTATTCGTTTCATGAAGCCGGATTTTCGTACTCGGCTTTTCTCATCATACTGCTCACTTTTTCGCTCTCGAGCCTTCCATTGAGCCTTGCCATTAAATGCCCAGGAGACTATTGATATGAGATGCTCAATCCTCACCGGCATACTGTTTTTCAGTGCTCAAGCTCATTGCGACATGCCCGCCAGCGCAGACGTTTCTCAAATTGCGAACACAGCCAATTTCATTACCAGAACTTCGCTCTGCCATACACTGGCAAGCGAGCTAACGAGGGAGACGGAAGACCATTTTCCCGAACTAACCGAGGGAGCCATCCGATCCCTGACAAACGCTGGCTGGAACTCAGAGGACCTGGCGCAGGCTCTGACGTTAAGCCAGGATTCCTTGAAAGAGGTCTCCACCTATCCGCAAGAAACTCGTTCAGATTACTTGCAGCGTCTTTATGAGTCCGAATTCGGATGTCACAACCTGGATCATTCGGGCCTCGATGAGATAGCCGCCTCAATTCCGGAAAAGTCCGCAGAAATGAAATGAATATTCTGATATCTGCGGCGCTTTTGCTTTTAGCGCTCCCACTCAAAATGCACGACATCAGACAGCTCAGAGCCTTGAGTGATCCCAAGCGCTTCAGGAACTACCTGAAGTTTCTGAGATCTTCTGTACTTTTCGGCGCCACCTTGCATTTCGGTTTGCAAGCAGTACCTGCTGACCTGCCTGTGTGGAGCGCTTTGATCATCTACCCAGTTCTTCTGGTGGCCTACGATTCCGAGTACCGAGGCCTCGTTAAAACGGCAGGATAATATCCATACCTCTAACCAGGCCCGCTCACCCCTGAAGAATAGTACGCGGGCAAATCGTGATCCAGGACAGGCCACCAGTCAGCCTGCCACCAGATAACTCCCGACACCTGCCAAAGTGGCTCCAACAACACGGCCGGCCCGGCTATCCGTTTTCATCAGCAAGGCGCCAAGACCCCGCCCAACAAAGGTGATCGCGAGGGTTGCCATGGAGAACCCCGCCAGATAGGCCACCAGCGCAGCACCAGCTGGCATTTCAGTGCCATGGGCAAATCCATGAAACACCATGAAGGCACCAGCCAGCGAGCCGCCAACGGCAGTCGGAAGTCTTGCCATGGTGGCGATCAGGATGCCGGCAAGCATTACCGATAGCCCAATGCCGGTTTCCACACCCGGCAGGCTCAGCCCGCCCCAGGCGATACCGGCACCCAGTACCGTGCCGCCGATTACGAACAGCGGTGTGCTGTCTTTCATGCTGGCAGTCTGCCGCACGCTCCAGAAGCCGATGGCGGCCATGGCCAGCAGGTGGTCCAGGCCCAGCATGGGGTGCAGCAAGCCGCTTACGAAGCCGCTTTCTGCATGGGCGCCGTGGCCGGTGTGGGCTGCGGCTGTAGCAGCGGTTGCCATCAGGCCCAAGGTGATCAGCAGTCTGTTCAGTTGTTTCATGATTCTTCTCCTGTAACGCTTAATTTCGGATTCGATAGTTTTTCGGCTCAGGCGGTGGCTTCGAGTCTGTGTGGGCGTCTTTCGGGGAGCATGCCCTTGTCGAGGATGAAGCTGATGATTTCTTCGAGACCTACTCCGTCGTAGAGGTTGGTGAACACGAAGGGCCGTTCGCCGCGCATTTTCTTTGAGTCCCGGTCCATGACTTCGAGGGAGGCGTGGACGTATTGGGCTATGTCGATTTTGTTGATGATCAAGAGGTCGGATTTGGTGATGCCGGGGCCGCCTTTTCTGGGGATTTTGTCGCCAGCGGAGACGTCGATAACGTAGAGGGTGAGGTCCGACAGTTCGGGGCTGAAGGTGGCGGAGAGGTTGTCGCCGCCGGATTCCACGAGGACGAGCTCAAGGTCGGGGTGGCGAGCCTGGAGGTCGTCGATGGCGGCGAGGTTCATGGAGGCGTCTTCGCGGATCGCCGTGTGCGGGCAGCCGCCGGTTTCTACGCCGAGGATGCGGTCGGCTGGCAGGGCATCGTGTTTGAGGAGGAAGTCGGCGTCTTCTTTTGTGTAGATGTCGTTGGTGACTACGGCGATGTTGTAGTGGTCACGGAGGGCGAGGCACAGCTGGCGCAGCAGGGCTGTTTTCCCGGACCCTACTGGCCCACCTACTCCTACTCTCAGGCAGTGTTTCATTGGTTTTGATCCTCTTTTGTTTCGGTCTGTTTGTCTGGTTCCGAGTTCGGCGGCGAGTGGGAACTGCTTTCCGGGAAACGCTTCGAGTACATCCATGTACGCTTGAGCTCCGCCATCCATGGCTCCGCACATTCCCGGAAAGCAGTTCCCACTCCCCGCCTGCGTGTTCGGAGTGGCCTTCTGTTTCTTCCGTTTTCTAACTTCTGAATAATCTTGAATACTGGGTTTCATGCTGCGCGCTCGCCAGCGCCAGGCCCGGCAGGATTGGGCCGAGCTGGTGGTCTTCCCACGCCATGGCCTGATCCACTGCTCTTACCAGGAATGGCCTAAGGTGTTCGGTTAGCCGCTGAGCGGCGGTATGGCCGAGGGGGAGCGCTTTGCAGGCGACGGCGAGCTGGTTTTCCAGCCAGGCCCAGGCGAAGCCGAGCAGTGTCTGGCGGACGGGCACCCGGCGCAGGTGAGCGGTCCAGGCGAAGACGGTGACGTAGCCGGGGTCTTCTGGCATGAGGCCGGGGGTTGGCAGCAGGTGGAGGCTTTTGAGAAGCCGGACGAGGGCTGTGCCCAGGCGGGTGTCTTCGTCGCTGAGTTCGGCGGTTTCCCGGGTGGCGTGGAGCCAGTTGTTCCAGTGTTCTAGTGCGTCCAGATTCCTTTCAGCCCAGGCGTTCTGCAGGCGGATCAGCAGGGGCAGTTCGCAGCGGCTGAGGCCGTCTTCGAGTACGCCCTGCAGCCATTCACCCAGTTCCTTTTCGTCGGTTACCCAGCCGAGTTCGAAGGCGTTTTCCAGGCCTTGGGACCAGGCGAAGGCGCCGATGGGCAATGCCGGGCTGACGAGTTGCATCAGGCCGAGCAGTGCCAGGTCGGGGGTCTGGTCATTTTCAGTGTGCATGGGGTTCGCCCGGTTTGTGGCTGTGGGAATGCCTGTGCCCGGAGCCATGGCTGTGGCTTTCGCCGGCGTTGGCGTAGGCGCCGGGTTCCGGGTCGAAGGGGGCCTGGTGGCGATCGAGGGTGGCGCCAAGGCGCTCTGCCAGTTCTTCCAGCACATGGTCCGGCGGGAATCTGACCCAGCCCAGCTTCGCGCTGTTGCTGCCGATGGCGCCGCCGGAGCCAATCTGGAGAGCCACGTGGCGGTTGCCCAGGTGGTAGCACAGGCGTGCCAGGGGCATGCCGTTTTGGATAGTTGCAGTTACGACAGGTTCACTGGCGGCGCGGATGCGGATGATTTCGCCGGTGCGGGCCTGCAGGCATTCGCCTTCTCTGAGCACCGGGCCGCGGTCAAGGAAGAGGCCGACGTCGTGTCTGGTGTCGGTGGTTGCCCGCAGGCGGCCTCGGATGCGCAGTTCGTAGGGCAGCGTCAGGGTGTCGTAGATTTCACCGGACTCCACTTCGCCCAGGCGCTGGTTGAGTTCGAGCATGTTGCCTCCTTCGAAAGGCTGTTAAAACAGGTGATAGAGCTGCGCCAATGGCAGTGTGGTGGCCGGCTCGCAGGTGAGTAGTTCGCCGTCGGCGTGGACTTCGTAGGTTTGCGGGTCCACGGTCAGGTGCGGGCAGCTGTCGTTGAGTTTCATGTCTTTTTTGCGTACGCCGCGGACGTTTTTACAGGCGGAGAGGGGGCTGTCGAGGCCCAGCCTGTCGCCAATGCCTGCGTCCAGCGCGGCCTGGCTGACGAAGCTTAGCCGTGTGGCACTGGCTGCTTTGCCGAAGGCGCCGAACATCATGCGGTAGTGCACCGGCTGGGGCGTCGGGATGGAGGCATTGGGGTCGCCCATGGGGGCGGCGGCGATCATGCCGCCCTTGATGATGAGCGCCGGTTTTACGCCGAAGAAGGCCGGGTCCCAGAGGACCAGGTCGGCCAGTTTGCCCACTTCCACCGAGCCCACGTCGTGAGATATACCGTGAGTGATGGCGGGGTTGATGGTGTATTTGGCGATGTAGCGTTTGGCGCGGTGGTTGTCTGCGCCCAGGCCCTGGTCTTCCGGCAGCAGGCCGCGCTGGACTTTCATTTTGTGGGCGGTCTGCCAGGTTCGGCAGATGACTTCCCCTACCCTTCCCATGGCCTGGGAGTCGGAGGCGATCATGGAGATGACGCCCAGGTCCTGGAGGATGTCTTCGGCGGCGATGGTTTCCCGGCGGATGCGGGAGTCGGCGAAGGCGACGTCTTCGGGGATGTTGGGGTCGAGGTGGTGGCAGACCATGAGCATGTCGAGGTGCTCGTCTATGGTATTCACCGTGTAGGGCCGCGTGGGGTTGGTGGAGGACGGCAGTACGTAGTCTTTTGAGCAGGCGGTGATGATGTCCGGCGCATGGCCGCCGCCGGCGCCTTCTGTGTGGTAGGTGTGAATGCAGCGTTCCTTGAAGGCAGCCAGGGTGTCTTCGACGAAGCCGGATTCGTTGAGGGTATCGGTGTGGATGGCGACCTGTATGTCGTATTTGTCGGCCACGTTCAGGCAGTTGTCGATGGAGGCGGGTGTGGTGCCCCAGTCTTCGTGGAGTTTGAGGCTCATGGCACCGGCCTGCACCTGCAGTTCGAGGGCTTCGGGGAGGCTGGCGTTGCCTTTGCCGAGGAAGCCGATGTTCATGGGCATGGCGTCGACGGCCTGGAGCATTTTGCCTATGTGCCAGGCACCCGGGATGCAGGTGGTGGCGTTGGAGCCTGTGGCCGGGCCGGTGCCGCCGCCGAGCATGGTGGTGATGCCGCTCATGAGGGCTTCTTCTACCAGTTGTGGGCAGATGAAGTGGATGTGGGCGTCGAGGCCGCCGGCGGTGAGGATTTTGCCTTCGCCGGCGATGATTTCGGTGCCCGGGCCTATGACGATTGTGACGTCTGGCTGGGTGTCCGGGTTGCCGGCTTTGCCGATGGCGGCGATCCTGCCGTTCTGGAGGCCGACGTCGGCTTTGACGATGCCCCACCAGTCAAGGATCAGGGCGTTGGTGATGACGGTGTCCATGACGGTGTCGTCGGCGCGCTGGCTCTGGCCCATGCCGTCACGGATGACTTTGCCGCCGCCGAATTTTACTTCGTCGCCGTAGTGGGTGGCGTCGCTTTCGACTTCTATCCATAGCTCGGTGTCGCCGAGGCGGATGCGGTCTCCGGTGGTGGGACCGTACATGTCGGCGTAGGCTTGTCTTGTTATCTTCATTTCTTTGCCTCTTTGTATTGAGGATTGGGTGCTTGGCCTCGGTGCGAACGTCTGCTTTCAGGGAAAGAGCCGCCCGGGTAGCCCCTTCCGGGAAACGCTGTGAACACCTCCGTGTGCGCTTGGGCTCCGCCATCCATGGCTCCGCACATTCCCGGAAGGAGCTACCCGCCCGGCTCCCCGGCCTTTGTTCGTGCCTTCCAGCTCGTTCAAAGCGGTTTCGTGAAACCTGGGAGACGCCCTCACTTCGTATCCAGCTTCCCCATTACTTCCTGTCGAAATCCGTATATTTCCCGCCCGCCAGCGTAGGGAATCAGAGTCACCTCGCGACTCTGGCCGGGTTCGAACCGGATGGCGGTGCCGGCGGCGACATCCAGACGGTAGCCGCGGGCTTTGGGCCGGTCGAAGGTGAGGGCCGGGTTGGCTTCGGCGAAGTGGTAGTGAGAGCCGATCTGGATGGGGCGGTCGCCGGTGTTGGCCACTTCGATGGTGATGCGTTCGCGGCCGGCGCAGAGTTCTATGGCGCCGTCTTTGAGTTGGTATTCGCCGGGGATCATGGCTCGCTCCTTACACGATGGGGTTGTGGACGGTGACCAGTTTCGTGCCGTCGGGAAACGTGGCTTCCACCTGGACTTCGTCCACCAGTTCAGCCACGCCTTCCATGACGTCGTCGCGGGTGAGGATTTCGCGGCCGGCGCTCATCATTTCCGCCACGGTGCGGCCTTCCCGGGCGCCTTCCATGATTTCGGTGCTGATGAGGGCGACGGCTTCGGGGTAGTTGAGTTTCAGGCCCTTCGCTTTTCTGCGCTCGGCCAAAAGGCCGGCGGTGAAGAGGAGGAGCTTGTCTTTGTCTCTTGGGGTGAGTTCCATCATGTTCTCCGTATGTTCTGGGTGCACCGTCGAGCAGGCAGGGCATTGGACATCTGAGTTGCTCTCCTCATGTCAGCCAGATCCTTGGTACATGGGCCGGCTTGCCAGTCAGTCTTGGCCTGAGGATTTCCCAGGCCTGCTGGCAGAGGTTCCAGGCTTCGTTTCTTTCGTTGCCCAGGTAGCGCAGAAGCAGCACGCCTCTTCGGCGGGTGACCGCCCAGCGGTGGGAGGGCGGCATGGTTTCGCGCAGGGCTTCGATGGCTTCGGGTTCATCTTCGAGGCCGACGGCCCAGAGGGTGGCCTGTACGGTGGCGCCGCCCTGCCCCCATTTGCCTTTGAACCGTGGATGCGCCGGGTCGAGGGTCTGGCGTTCCTGCCACAGGGGTTTGCCGTCCCGGGTGAGTTCAAACCGTTGTTCCAGCAGGCCGGTGGCGAAAGGCAGGTCGCTGGCCGGGCGGCCGAGGGCGAGGATTTCCCAGCCGACGCATCTGGCCTCGCCAGTCAAATGGATGCTGGTGGTCTGTTCGCCCCGGGAGCCGTCGAAGGCGAGGGTTTCCTGGGGGAGCCATTCCAGGGTGGCGCCGTCGGCGACGCTCAGGGTGGTGTGCTGGGCCCAGGCGACACCGTGGCTGTCGGCTTTGTAGAGTTTGGCAGCGGCGGGTGTAGTCAACAGGGCGTGGCTGTTGCTGTCGAGTCTTGCCCGGATGTTGAGGGCGTCGCCGCTGACGAGACCGCCGGGTGGGTGCAGCAGGTAGACGTGGCAGCAGCCGTGTTTTCCTTCCGGGTAGAAGGGGCGCTGCACCCGTAGCGGCCCCTCGTGCCTGGCCCGGGTCATGCGGGTGATTGGGGGCGCCTCGCCGCTGGCATCCAGCTGCATTGCGTCGAGCAGATGGCCTTCCTGCCGAGACTCGAAGCCGAGCTCCAGGGAGGCGGCCCAGTGCCGGCCGGCGTCGAAGCGGTGGCCGGAGTCTTCCGCTGCCGCCGGCCTGAGGGGCTGGATGGGGCAGGTATGGATGGTCATACCGTCAGGTGCTTTTTGATGAGCTCGTCGGAGAGGCCGGCGATTTCGCCTTCGGCTACCCGGCGGCCGCGGTCCATGATGGCGAAGCGGTCGGCGTACTTGCGGGCGAAGGGGAGTTTCTGTTCCACCAGCAGCACGGTGAGGCCGTCTTCGGCGATCAGGCGGCGGATGACTTCGCCGATCTGGGTGACGATGTTGGGTTGTATGCCCTCCCCCGGTTCATCAAGGATCAGCAGTCTGGGTTCGATCACCAGGGCGCGACCTATGGCCAGCTGTTGCTGCTGTCCGCCGGAGAGGTCGCCGCCCCGGCGGTTTTTCATTTCCTTCAGCACGGGGAAGAGTTCGTAGATGCGCTCGGGGATCTGTTTCACGCCGTCGGAGCGGGCGGCCAGGCCGGTGCGCAGGTTTTCTTCCACGGTGAGCAGAGGGAATATCTGGCGTCCCTGGGGGACGTAGCCAATGCCCAGGCGGGAGCGGTCTTCCACTTTGCGATGGGTGAGCTCGACGTCGCCGTTGAACAGCAGCCTGCCGTTATTGACGGTCTCTTCTCCCATGATGCATTTCATCAGGGTGGTTTTGCCCACGCCGTTGCGGCCCATCACGCAGGTGCACTGGCCTTCGGGTACGTCCAGCTCCAGATCCCAGAGGGTGTGGCTCTGGCCGTAATACTGGTTGAGTTTTTCCACTTTCAGCATCAGGCGCCCTCCCCCAGGTAGACTTCGATGACCTTGGGGTCGCTGGAGACCTGGTCCATGGTGCCTTCCGCCAGCACGCTGCCCTGGTGCAGTACGGTGACCTTGCGGGCGATGGAGCGGACGAAGCCCATGTCGTGTTCCACCACTACCACCGACTGCTTTCCTGCCAGGCCGGTGAGCAGTTCGGCTGTGCGTTCCATCTCCTGTTCGGTCATGCCGGCCACAGGTTCGTCCACCAGCAGCAGGCGTGGGCGCTGCATCAGCAGCATGCCGATTTCCAGCCACTGTTTCTGGCCGTGGGCCAGGATGCCGGCGGGGCTGTGGCGCAGTTCTTCCAGGCCGATCATGGTGAGCACTTCCTCAATGCGGTCGCGGATTTCGCCGGTCATGCGGGCACGGAGACTGGGGAATACCCGCTTGTCGGCAGCCATGGCCAGTTCCAGGTTTTCGAAGATGGTGAGGGCCTCGAATACCGTGGGTTTCTGGAATTTGCGGCCGATGCCCAGGCTGGCAATGTCCGGCTCGCTTTTGGTGAGCAGGTTGTGGCGGCTGCCGAACCAGACTGAGCCGGAATCGGGCCGGGTCTTGCCGGTGATGATGTCCATCATGGTGGTCTTGCCGGCGCCGTTGGGGCCGATGATGCAGCGCAGCTCGCCGTCGTCGATGGTGAGGTTGAGGTTGTTGATGGCCCGGAAGCCGTCAAAGCTCACGTTCACATCCTCCAGGTAGAGAATGGGGCCGTGGCGCACGTCCACCGGGGACGCCTGGGGCGCCAGGAATTCAAAGACCCGGTCGCGGTGGGTCAGTTGCTCCAGCATGTTCATGCGGTGGCCTCCCGGGCTGTGGCTGGGCCGCTGTCACTGGCCTTTCTGCGTTTTTGCAGCAGTCCCGCAATGCCTTTGGGCAGAAAGACGGTAACCAGCACGAACAGGCCGCCCAGTGCGAACAGCCAGGCATCGGGCATGACGCCGGTGAACACGGTCTTGGCGTAGTTCACCAGGATGGCGCCGATGACCGCGCCATAGAGGGTGGCGCGTCCACCCAGGGCGACCCAGACCACGATTTCAATGGAGAAGATTGGGGAAAATTCGCTGGGGTTGATGATGCCGACCTGGGGCACGTAGAGCGCTCCGGCCACACCCGCCAGCATGGCGGAGACCACGAACACGAACAGCTGCACCCTTTCCACCCGGTAGCCCAGGAAGCGGGTGCGGGATTCGGCGTCCCGGCAGGCCACGCTGACCCGGCCCAGCTTGCTGGCGACTATGGCCCGGCAGATTACATAGCCGATGGCCAGGGCGATGCCGGTGGCCAGGAAAAGTCCCAGACGGGTTTCGTCGGTGCGCAGATCAAAGCCCAGAATGTCCCTGAAGTCGGTAAGGCCGTTGTTACCGCCAAAGCCCATCTCGTTGCGAAAAAAGGCCAGCATCAGGGCGAAGGTCAGGGCCTGGGTGATGATGGACAGATACACCCCGGTCACCCGGGACCGGAACGCCAGCCAGCCGAATACCAGCGCCAGGGCACCAGGCACCAGCAGCACCATGGCGAAGGCGAACCAGGCCATGTCGAAGCCATGCCAGTACCAGGGCAGCTCCTGCCAGTTCAGGAACACCATGAAGTCCGGCAGTATCGGGTCGCCGTAGGTGCCTCGGTCGCCGATCTGGCGCATCAGGTACATGCCCATGGCGTAACCGCCCAGGGCAAAGAAGGCGCCATGGCCCAGGCTGAGAATGCCCAGGTAACCCCAGACCAGGTCCACAGCCACCGCCAGCAGGGCGTAGCACAGGTACTTGCCCAGCAGTGTGACCGTGTAGGAGCTCACGTAGAGGGCGTGACCTTCCGGCAATGCCACGTGAAGGATGGTCACCGCCACCAGGGCGGCGAAGAGTATGCCCAGGAACAGCTGTGTGGAGCGTTCGCTGAAAGGCCGGGCCAGCCAGTGTTGTGATGAATTCATGGCTCAGCCCTCTGCCGCACGGCCCTTCTGGGGAAAGAGTCCCCGGGGGCGTTTCTGGATGAACAGGATGATGAAGACCAGCACGATGATCTTGGCCAGCACCGCACCCGCCCAGGGTTCCAGCAGCTGGTTGAGTGTGCCGAGGGTAAGGCCTGCCACGAGCGTGCCCCAGAGATTGCCCACGCCGCCAAACACCACCACCATGAAGGAGTCGATGATGTAGTTCTGGCCCAGGTTGGGGCCCACGTTGGTGAGCTGGGACAGGGCCACGCCCGCCAGCCCCGCAACGCCGGAACCCAGGGCGAACGTCATGATGTCCACCCGGGTCGCCTTGATGCCCATGGATCTGGCCATGGCGCGATTCTGGGTGACAGCGCGCACTTCCAGCCCCAGACGGGTGCTGCGCATGATCAGCATCAGGCCGGCAAACACCAGCAGGGCAAAACCCAGCACGTAGAGACGGTTCAGGGTGAGGGAAAGCGCTTCGTTCACCATGATGGAGCCGCTCATCCAGTCCGGTGTGACCACAGAGCGGTTGAGGGGGGAAATCAGGGTGCGTACCAGCTGCTGCAGGATCAGGCTGACGCCGAAGGTGGCCAGCAGGGTTTCCAGGGGTCGGCCCTTGAGGTGCTGGATCACGCTGCGCTCAATGGCAATGCCCGCCAGCGCCGCCACCAGGAAACCGGCGGGAATGGAAAGGATCAACGCCAGCCCCGGCTGACCGGGCAACAGCTGCTGCATGCCCCAGGTGGTGTAGGCGCCCAGCATGATGAGTTCGCCATGGGCCATGTTGATCACGCCCATGACGCCAAAGGTAATGGCCAGGCCGATGGCCGCCAGCACGAGGACCGAGCCCAGCGAGAGGCCGAAGTAGAGGGTCTCGGCGGCGCGATTGAGTTTGAGTTTCTGCTCGATGCTCGCCAGCGCGTCTTCGGCGGCTGCGGCCATCTTCGGGTCGTCGCTGTTTGCCGCCTGGTTCAGCACCGAGCGGACATCGGAGCTCAGGCCTCCTGAGAGCACGTCAACAGCGCTCACATCGCCCTGTTCTACGCGGTAGATGGCGAGGGCTTCCTGCAGGGCCTGGCGGACCTGGGCACTGGATTCTTCTTCCAGTACTTCTTCGATACGCGGCACCAGTGCGTCATCCACATTGCCCCGCATGTTGCGGGCGGCTTCAAGCCGGCGGTCCACGTCTTTGACGGTCAGGTCGATCACGGATAACACGCCGCTGAGTGTGCTCCGCAGGGCGTTGTTGATTCTGATGGTGTCCAGCTCCCGGCGGGAGATCTCCCCCATGGGCTCGCCGGTCAGGGCATCGGCAATTTTCCAGTTCCGTCCCCGGTTGCTCAGCACGATCACGAATTTTCCGGAATCCTCGACTTGGGCCAGCCTGTTGCTGCCGAAGGCCTCCAGCCAGTCCCGGGTGCGCTCATCACCACTGGCGGCCAGCTTTGCCATGACTTCAGTTTTCTGGGCATCAGGGGCGTCAGCCAGCCGCTGGAGTATTGACTCGGCTTGCTCATCCGCCACCTGGGCCTGAACAGAGACGGGCAGGGACAGCAGCCAGGTGACGAGAAGCAGGTGAGTGAGCAGTCGGAAGATGCTCATGGTTCTATCCTGTGTTGCGGTTGATTGGTGGTGCATCAGAAATGGCGGTGCCGCCAGCAGGCGGCACCGCTGTCAGACTTTACTCGGCAGCCACCTCTTCCTTGCCGCCGCAGGAACCTTTCGCCACGTTGTAGTTGCCGCAGAACATGGGCTTGCGCCAGTCGCTGATCAGGTCCTTTGAGCCCGGCAGGAAGTCAGACCAGGCATCGCCGGCCACGGTGGACGGGGTCTGCCAGACGGTGGCGAACTGACCGTTGTCCTGGATCTCGCCAATCAGTACCGGCTTGGTGATGTGATGGTTGGGCATCATGGTGGCCATGCCGCCGGTCAGGTTGGGCACAGCCACGCCGATGATGGCGTCCTTGACGGCATCAACATCGGTGGTGCCCGCCTTTTTGACCGCTTCGATGTACATGTTGAAGCCGATGTAATGGGCTTCCATGGGATCGTTGGTCACTGCGGTATCCTTGCCGGTGTACTCCACCCAGGCGTCAATAAAGTCGTAGTTGGCGTCGTTATCCACGCTCATGAAGTAGTTCCACGCAGCCATGTGGCCGACTAGGGGCCCGGTATCTATACCGGCCAGTTCCTGCTCGCCCACAGAGAATGCGACGACGGGAATATCAGAGGCGGCGATGCCCTGGTTGCCCAGTTCACGGTAGAAAGGCACATTGGCATCCCCGTTAATGGTGGAAACCACAGCGGTCTTCTTGCCCTGGCTGCCAAACTTCTTGATGTCGGAAACGATCGACTGCCAGTTGGAGTGCCCGAAAGGGGTGTAGTTGATCATGATGTCTTCAGCGGCCACGCCCTTGTCCCTGAGGTAGGTTTCCAGGATCTTGTTGGTGGTGCGGGGGTAGACGTAGTCGGTGCCTGCCAGAACCCAGCGCTCTACCCCGATTTCGTTCATCAGATAGTTGACCGCCGGAATTGCCTGCTGGTTGGGGGCGGCGCCGGTGTAGAAAACGTTCTCGGAGGATTCCTCCCCCTCATACTGAACCGGATAGAACAGCAGGCCGTTAAGCTCCTCGATAACCGGCAGCACGGACTTGCGGGAAACCGAGGTCCAGTTGCCGAAGATCACGTCCACTTTTTCTTTCGCCAGCAGCTCCCGGGCTTTTTCCGCGAACAGCGGCCAGTTGGAAGCGGGGTCGACAACCACTGGCTCCAGTTGGCGGCCGAGGACGCCGCCGGCGGCATTCTGCTTCTCGATCAGCATGAGCATGGTGTCTTTCAGGGCAGATTCACTGATCGCCATGGTGCCCGAGAGGGAGTGTAGAATGCCCACCTTGATGGGGTCTTCAGCGGCGGTAACGGATAGACTTACTGAGAGGGCAATAGCGGATAGCCCGGCTGTCACGTGTTTTTTGATCGTCATTTTTGTGCGTCCTTTTACTCGTTGGAGTCGTGCGGATCGTCTGAATTCGCACGGGGACTACTGCACCAGGCGTTCCAACCTGCCCATGATTCCTTTTAAATCAATTATATGGATACCATTACGCCCTCCACTACGGGACAGTTTCCGGAGCAGGCTGCACCAGAGAGCGGCGCATTAGCCGCTTATGCACCAGCACCGCGCAGAGAAGGTCTGCTAACGCCTTGCTGGCCGGGATCTCTTCCCGTCATGTCAGTCAAACAGATGAGTTGCGGCTCCTTCGGCCGCTGGCGCACAGAATACGTGCAGCCTTGGAGGCACTGCTCCGGTGCGCCCTGCATCTGCAAAAAACGGTGCAAATGTCCCGCTCGGGCAGCAGGCCCATTTCTGCCGGCTTCATGTATAGTGCTTACAAGCGAGCAGCATCCGGTTATGCAACGGGTGCAGAAAGTCAAAAACCAGAAGGCCCGCCCATGCCTGATACCTATCGCATTGTTATCTTTGGCGCCGGAAATGTCGGTTGCTATATCGGTGGCCGCCTGCTTTCCGCTGGCGCTGACGTCACCATGATCGGCAGGGACCGTCTGAAGGACACCCTGGCTGCAAACCCGCTGGTAGTTACCGACTATCACGGCTTCGAATCCAGCACTCAGGTCGAGGGCTCACAGTTCACCACCGATGCGAACGCGGCCAGGGACGCCGACCTTGTTCTTGTCACCACCAAATCCGGCGGGACCGAGGAGGCGGGCAAAGCATTGGCTCGTGTGCTGGAAAAAAACACGCCAGTGGTCAGTCTCCAGAATGGCGTTTCCAATCCGGACATCCTGCGCAAACACCTGCCAGAGGCGAATGTGCTGGCCGGAACGGTGCCGTTCAATGTGATTGAGCGCAACCCTGGCCACTTTCATCAGGGAACCGAAGGCCACCTCATGGCCGAGGAGTCGCCGGCCATGGACGAGGCCCTTGGATGGTTCAGGCGTGCAGGGCTGCCTCTGGAGCTGCGGGCGGACATGACCTCCGTTCAGTGGTCCAAGCTGCTGCTTAACCTGAACAACCCAATCAACGCCCTCTCCGGCCTCCCCCTGCAGGAAGAGCTGGCCCAGCGGGATTACCGCCGCTGCCTTGCGCTGGCCCAGCAGGAAACCCTGACACTGATGGAGTGGGCGGGTATTCGCCCGGTAAAGCTGACGTCCATTCCCATGCAGCTGGTGCCCTACATCATGAAAGCCCCTGACTGGCTGTTCACCAGGCTGGCAAAGCGGATGCTCGTTATTGACCCCGTCGCGCGCTCGTCCATGTGGAACGACATCGAAGCAGGACGACCGACAGAAGTGGACTGGCTGAATGGGGAGGTGGTGAGACTGGCTACCAGCCTCAAGACACGGGCTCCGGTAAACCAGACCCTGACTCATCTGATTCACCAGTGCGAGCTTGAGCCAAATCAGAAGTGGCCTGCTTCTGAACTGCTGAATCACCTGCAGGGCGCACTGGACGATTACCACGCCGGACGCCGCTGAGCAGCGCCAACGGGAGAGACGGGGAAAGCGGCTTACAGCTGAATGGTCAATGTCTCACACAGCCTGGTAGCGAAGTCTGGTTTTCTGCCGCAGGGAAATGCCTAGAATGGTTTTCAGCAGGGAAGCACTGCTTGCATGGAAGCAGGCCGGCATGGATGCTCAGCCTGACAGGGAGTTCAGGCACGCAGGATGCGCCAGGCAGGAAGCGAAAGGGACAACCCGCAGGATGCGGGAACAGGGAAGAACGTCAGGGATGACAGCGCCTGAAGGATCAGGCCAGGGCTAGACGGATGCAGTAGGCACGGATTGGCACACATGGAGCGTGTGCCACTTCGTGCTTCCGTTACCCTCCTCCTTCACATTGCCGATGCCCGGCATCTTCTGCTGGTCACCCACCGTTCTGCCCCCGGAATGCCCATCCGTTGGTGCTGCTATCCATGTCCAGCATTGCTGCTGCTAAAACCTCTTTCATCAGACACACGCCATGACCATAAGGAACGTAACGCTATGGCCCCTAGATCCATTGTTGCAATGCTGGTTCTGCTTTTCTCACTCTTCTCGGGCTTC
Source organism: Marinobacter sp. (assembly GCF_044799475.1). Taxonomy (GTDB): domain Bacteria; phylum Pseudomonadota; class Gammaproteobacteria; order Pseudomonadales; family Oleiphilaceae; genus Marinobacter. The sequence goes on from NZ_CP085217.1 coordinate 19,246, forward strand.
AGCCATGCCGAAACCGATATCACTGCCCCCATCAACATCAATCAGGCCGATGCCACCGTGCTGGCAAGCCTTGATGGCGTTGGTGAGTCAAAGGCCCGGGCGATTGTCGCCTACCGCGACGCCAATGGCCCTTTCCTGAGCATCAACGACCTTGGCAACGTAAAGGGCATAGGTGAGAAAACCCTGGAGAAGAACGCGGAACGCCTCACCATCGAGTGACGAACCGGCCAATGCCTCCCTCGCCCTGCCGCCCTGGCCGGGCGATCACCTCCCCTTCCTCAAGTCTCCTCCCCTTCCGACGGGAATTCAGGCCAAAGTAGACTAGACAGCCAGGAGGTGCCTGCCTATCTTTAAAAGCAGACATTCAATTCCCCTGCGTGACAAAAGCAATGACGGACGCCATCAGGGTCTACCCTGCAAAGCCAGACAAGGTCTATTTCTTTGGAACCTGCCTTGTTGATATGTTCTACCCCGGCGCCGGGATGGCCGGCATCCAGCTACTGGAGCGGGAAGGCATTGCAGTAATCTTTCCCCAGGATCAGACCTGCTGCGGCCAGCCTGCCTACACCTCCGGCTATCATGACGAAGCCCGTGCCGTAGCTGCCGCCCAGTTGGATCTCTTCCCCGGTGCCTGGCCCATAGTTGTCCCTTCCGGATCCTGCGGGGGCATGATGCGCAAACATTATCCCGCTCTCTTCGAAGGCACACCCAAGGCCTCCCTGGCGGAGAATGTGGCCGGCCGGATCTGGGAACTCACGGACTTCCTGCTTAACGTCTGTCACGTCCACCTGGAAGACCTCGGTGAGCCCGCCACTGTCGCTCTTCACACCTCCTGCTCCGCGAGACGGGAAATGGGGGTGGCGGAGGTGGGTCCCCATCTCCTGAAGCAGCTGGAGAATGTGACGGTTGTTGAACAGGCAAGGCCGGAGGAGTGCTGTGGTTTTGGCGGCACCTTTGCGGTCCGGCACCCGGAGATTTCGGCCGCCATGGTCAGTGACAAGATCCAGACCCTGGTGGATGCCGGCGCCCCGAAATTCGTTACCACTGACTGCGGCTGCCTGATGAACATGTCAGGCCATGCCCAGAAGGCCGGCCAGCCGGTGCGCGGCCAGCACATCGTCAGCTTCCTGTGGCAGCGAACCTCCGGTCAGGATGACGGAGGCCTGCCCTCATGACCCAGTCCACCGGGCACAGCCAGGTACAGAATTTTCATCCCAGGGCCCGGGAAGCCCTGGAGAACGACCAGTTGCGGGGCAATTTCCGCCGCGCCATGGACGGGCTGATGGACAAACGCCGCAGTGCCTTTGCCGGCTGGGATCTTGAATCCCTGCGGTCCCTGGGAGCCGCGGTGCGGCAGAGGTCACTGGCACGGCTGCCCGAACTGCTGGTGCAGCTTGAGGCAAAGCTCACGGAAAACGGCATCCGGGTGCACTGGGCCGAAGACAGCGACGAAGCCTGCCAGATCATCCGTGACATCTGCGTCGCAAGAGATGCAAAGCGGGTCATCAAGGGCAAGTCCATGGTGTCCGAGGAAATGGAACTCAATCATTACCTCGAGGCACGCGGCATTGAGGCGCTGGAGTCCGACCTTGGGGAATACCTGGTGCAGATGGCGGAAGAAACGCCTTCCCACATCATTATGCCCGCCATCCACAAGAATACCGACGAAATCTCCGAACTGCTGCACAACCAGACCGGCACAAAACGCTCCCGTGACGTGAACTACCTGACCGCCAGTGCGCGGGAGCAGTTGCGGACGAAATTCATGCAGGCGGACGTAGGCGTTTCGGGAGTCAACTTTGCGGTAGCCGAAACAGGCACGCTGTGTCTGGTGGAGAACGAGGGCAATGGTCGCATGACCACCACCGTCCCACCCTGCCACATTGCGGTCACCGGCATTGAGAAGGTGGTGGAAACCCTGGACGACGTATCCGCTCTGCTGGCCCTGCTCACCCGGTCCGCCACCGGTCAGCATGTGACCACCTACTTCAACATGATCAGCAGACCCCGTCAGACCGAGGAACTGGATGGGCCGGAAGAAGTGCATCTGGTGCTGGTGGACAATGGCCGGTCAGAGATCTACCAGGACGACGAGCTGATCGACACCCTGCGCTGCATCCGCTGCGGTGCCTGCATGAACCACTGTCCGGTATATACCCGGGTCGGGGGGCACGCTTACGGCACCACCTACCCCGGGCCCATCGGAAAGATCCTGATGCCCCACCTGCTGGGGCTGGAGGATACCCGTCACCTGCCCACCGCCTCCTCCCTGTGTGGCGCCTGCGGCGAAGTCTGCCCGGTGAAGATCCCGATTCCGGATCTGCTGGTGCGGCTGCGGCGGGAGTCGGTGGATGGAGACAGCCTGAGGCCCAGCAAGGTGAGAGGCCACGGAGTCAAACGGGGACGCTGGGAAGCAATGATCTGGAGCGGCTGGCGCTGGATGCACGTTCGCCCGGGCGTCTATCGCATGGGTACCGCCATGGCCAGCCGCTTGCGCGCCCTGCAACCTTCCGCTGCCGGAGCCTGGACCCAGAGCAGAACAGCGCCGAAGCTGGCGCCGAAAACCCTGCATCAGCTGGTCCGGCAGCGCACAGGTGGCAGCAGGAAGGAGAAAACCAGCAATGAATAGCCGGGAGCGGATCCTGCAACGTCTCAGGGCAAGGAACGGCGGCGAACTGCCAATGCCCGAACTGGATTTTTCAGTCCTGACCGAAGACCGGGACTGGAGCGCAGCGGAAAAGCTGGACCGATTCCAGAAAGCCATCGAGACCGTGCACGGGGAGGTTCACCGGGCATCCTCCGAAACCTGGCTGGACACTCTGGCAGAGATACTGCGGGCCCGCGGGGTCCGCAATCTTCTCACCCCCGTCAAACACGCCATCGGCCAGGAGATCCGGGAGTCGGACACGGCGGAACTGCCAACACTGCTGAGCTATGATCAGCCCATCGAAGCCTGGCAGCCGACCCTGTTCAACAATGTGGATGCGGCCATCACATCCACCCGCGGCGCCATAGCCGAAACGGGCAGCCTCATACTCCGGCCGACTGCCGATGAACCAAGACTCATGAGCCTGGTGCCGCCCATTCATATTGCCGTACTCGAAGCCGACCAGATCTTCGCCACGTTCCTGGAAGCCATGACTCTTCAGCACTGGAGTTCCGGCATGCCCACCAATGCCCTGCTGATCTCCGGCCCCTCCAAGACGGCTGACATAGAACAGACCCTGGCCTATGGCGTACATGGGCCGAAGGAGCTGATCGTGATTGTGGTGGGGGCGAATCAAGATTTTGGAGACTAAAACCTATGCGTACAGAAGAACGGTAATCCCCAAATATATGAACAGTATAAAAAACAGCACCAGCCCCACCAGACCCAGGCTGAAATGAAGCTGGCACACAATAGTCAACATATTCCCAACTGGCAGGTCTTCGTTCAGGGCCTGGAACCGCTTGCGTTTGGCCCAACGAGGAAACGCCACAAGGTAAATGTAGTTAATCGATTTAACCAGACTGAGAGGGAATGATCTGTAATTAATCATCTCGGATCTGCTGAAGTAGGGCTCTTTAAATATATAACCATCGAGCTTTTTCGAAAGAACTTTATGCAGAACAATCCAGGTTGGATAGAACAGGATAGCCACGACAGCACATGTGGCCAATAATGCCAAAAGCCCTCGGAACGCCAGATCTGCCTCTGTCATAAATAAGGATACCTAGAAAGCTGACAATGCATTGCTTGAGAGAATCCGATTAACATTCCTGGGTGATACAGAGCTCGGCCTGCAAACGAAATCAACATTCAGGTTTTTCACAAAATCAATTTTGTCACCGCTTGCGTTGTAGAGAGCTTTTGCGCCAGAACCAGCAAAATAGCCTGCAGCCACGCTGCCTGCGCCTATGATCAGGCCTGCAACCCATCCGACCGGTGTTGCGAACAAAGCAACAGCTACAGAGGCCCCAATACCATATGTCACACCGGCGATCAGGCTGCTGCCTGATTCCAGAAGAATTTCATTCTTTTCGTGACGGGTTTTTGCTGCACCAATTTGACCACACGCCATTCCCAGCCCTACAAGGGACAGCGCTACCCCACCCGACTTAGCAAGAGATGAGACCCCCTTCATGCGGCTTATCTGACTCTCAATTGAATGAACCGGGGTCGTTCCTTTAACCCGCGAAATGCGCAAAACTTCTGTTGGTGGCGCTGTCCCATTAAGGATGAGGTTTGTTGGCCCCAGCTTCCTGGTGAACTTGTCCACGAGTTGCGCACGTCGATAATCATATTGTCCTTTGGTCTTTCCCTTAATCTTGTAAGACTCATAATTTTCTATCATTTCAACCAGGAGCGGCGTGTTTGTCTGAAATGTAGTTTGCAGCATTGTTGCTTTAGTGCTTCCGGCAGCGATCATCACCGGCATCAACATGGACATGAAACTTCGCTCCTGCGGAGTCGACGAGCTCCAGTCCTGCTCCAGTGAAGTTACCCACCGTTGACTATCCGTACGAACAGTAAACAGGTCGTTAAAGGGGCTGGGCGCGCCACAATAGTTCTGGGGAATTCTGAGCCTGATCAGCTGGTCTGGCCAGATATGATCCGGATTCTGAATAGCGGGATTGTCTTTGAGAACCTGGGCGATAAGCTCAGACAGTTCATTTTGTTTCAAGAACGGATGGTAGCGCTTGAGAGTCTTAATGAGAGTATCGGCGGGTCTGACGCGGTAAAGCAGGGTATCAAAATTCTGCGTATAACTGGGGCTTTTTCCTGCAAGGTCCATTTGATCAAGATCCTTCTTGATAAAAATTTTCGTGAGTCCATTCATTTCCATCCGGCGTCCGATCCTGCCAGATATCATCAGGGAAAAGGATGGTAGATTCATCCCTCAGCAAAAACAAGCGCTTTAGAGAACCAATGGGACATGGGTCACCTCTCAGTCCCCGCGCGAAAACAGCCCTGCTTACCAGGAAACCGAGCTGTTCGGCCCGCGTTTGATGATCGGGGTTTCCCCTTCCCATATGGCCAGGCCGGAGCGCAGGTCGGTCAGTGACAGCTGGAAGAAATATTCCACCTGCTGGTCTTTGCCTACCTTGTGGTTGCGCTGGAGAATCTTGCCGGACAGGCTCAGCTCCGGGGCCTGCAGGGTGCCCTTTTCCTGCACGGTGGACTGGTCGAACTCTTCGGACTCCCGAAGCTCCCGTGCGCGCTGGCTCATTTCGTCCTCGGCGCCATCCAGGCCCACTGCGGTGGTGGTGACGACCTTGCCGGAACGCAGCAGAGCGATACGGATTTTCTTGATGAGCTGATCAGTATCTATGCGCTGCATGGTGTCATTGGTCACGCGGCTGACCACCATCACGTAGCGCCCGCCGCCGGGCTTGTCCACGGCACCGCTTGCCAGCATGTCTTCGACCGCTTCGGTGGCGGCCCGTTCAAAATCCCGGTAATCCAGGGTCATGGTTACAGGGCCATCGTCCGCGCCCGGGTCTACGTAGCGGGGCTGGCTGGAGCAGCCGGCCAGGAAGGCCAGCAGGGTCACTAATGCGAGGGTATTTCTGATCATGATTTTCCTGCCTTATCCGGGTTCACGAAGGTGTAACTGGTAATCGACAACATCCGGGTGTGGAGCTGTCGCGGTAAAATAACGGGTCTGGCCTGCCAGCAGGCTGGCCTCCCGATAGCTTTCTCCCACGCTATCAATCTTCCTGCCGTCAGCATCAAACCAGGTGACCTTCCAGGCCATTCTGGCACCGGAGCTCGCCTTCACTGCAAACTGGATCTGCAGGAGTGAGTCTCCACTCGCCTGCTGGAGTCTCTCTTCGAACAGCTCCGTTACCCGCATGCTGAACTGGACCTCCGGGTCCACCTGGAGCTGCTCCCGCTCCTGCGGGCTGTCTGCTGGAGGGGTCTGGGCGCAGGCGATCAGTGCGAGCGTGAGAAGAAACAGGATCGTAAGTCTGGCGGACATCATGGTTCATTTTCCTTCTGATGATGAAGCGGCGCGGAAGCAGCCGCTGGTCCGGTGGAGCGGGGGATCTGCGTCAGGCTTGCCGGCCGCCGCCCCTGTAAATCCATGGTTATTACTGTGGCAGGTGCCAGTACGGTGGGGCGCTTCACGTAGACCAGGGTGAAGGGCTGGTCCGGCACCTGGATGGTTCCGGAAACACTGCCGCTGCTCTGGGCCAGAGTCAGGGTGCCGCTGTCCGGACGGTCCATCCGGACAGCCTGCCAGTGATTGGGCAGGGCCTGCCAGCCACGGAGATCCGCCTGGGTGGTGGCGATGCTGAAGATGGCCGCGCCAATCTGGCCCAGCGCGCCGAATTGCTCGGCGGCTTCATTCTGAATGACCGCTTTTATGGTAGCAGAGGTGACTGCCCGGGCAATCACGCCGGAAAGCCGTTCTTTCACCTCGGTGTTGATGACTGTGCCCATGTCTGAGATTCGTTCTGTTTCAACCGCGGTGCCCTTGTCACCCAGCACCAGAAGGTTGCCTGGTACTGCCGGCCGGGGGGCATAGCTGGGCAGAGCTATCGAGAAATACAGGGGCCCGCGCCCATCGGTAAACAGGAACAGGGGAACGTCGATGCGGCTTTCCTCCAGCACCGGACCGAGGCCGTTCTCATAAATAACCCACACCTGGGGAGCCAGGTCCGCACGGCTGAGATCGCCGGATGCCAGGGCCACCGCGAGCTCGGCGTCTGCGGCCAGCACAGCGCTGTCACTCTGCATTTCGGCGACCCGCTTCAGGGAGGTCGCGGTCCGCTCCAGATCGGACCCATCAAGGGCATTGGCAAGAAAATAGAGTCCGTGAAGGTAGCTGCTGACGGGGACGATGAATTCCGGAAAGACAGACCAGCTGGAAGTGTAGTTGCGGGACACTGTCTCCTGGAGCTCGTCACTGCGCAGGCTCTTTTGGACCATGGAGGCGCGATTTTTCCCGCCCTTTGCCGCTTCCCCTGCAAGGGCAGCCTGCTGGGCTGCGATTTCCGCGCTGAAATAGTCCACCGCCCGGCGGGTTCTGTCGTTGGCCCGGTTGAATTCAATACGGGCATAGTCGCTGTTCCCGGCGGCAAGAAAGGCCAGTCCCTTGTAGGTGTTCACCAGTACGGCTTCTGACATCAAAGCCCGGTAGTTACGCTGGGAATCGTTGACCATCAGTGCCATAAAGCCTTCCCCGGCTTCCTGTACGAGGCTTCCGGTATCCAGATATTTCATGCCGGCTTCCGCCAGGTCGTAGGATTGCACAGACTGCTCATTGCGACCCTGGAGGCGGTAAATTTCCCCCTGGTGCAGCAGTTCCAGCAGACGTTCCTCCGGGTTGACGGGTCTGCTGTCCGAGGTTTCAAAGGTCACGGTTTCCAGCGCGGAGTCGTAATTGCCCAGACCGTAGGCGGCGTTGAATGAGGCCATCTGGTCACGATGCTGAAAGGAAGAGCAGCCGGAAACAATGAGCACAGACACCAGAATAAGGGAAAAACGTGATACCAACTTCATGTCCATTATCAGTTTCGGCTTTTTGGCATGAACTGCCCGCCACGGAAGTGACTGACAGGAGAGCGGAACATTCAGTTCCCCGGGTGTCCGGAGCCCGTTGATGTAATTCGGCTTCAGTGGAAACGTTAACCGCAAATCGATCACAATGTAACGCTTAACCAAATACGCTATTGTAATGTTTCGCCGCAGAACTGTCGGCGGCCAAGCACAATTTTCTTCAGCAGCTTTCAGGTGCCCATGTCTGCTTCAGTGATATATAACAGGGCAGACTTTATCCGCGGCGCGCTGCTGATTGCCCTCGCCGCCGCCCTCTGGGCGACCACCAGTATTGCGGCCAAGTTCCTGTTCAACAGCTCCTCCCTGCAGCCCCTGACTCTGGGCCTTATCCGGCTATCGATCGCGTTTCCCTGTTTCTTTGTTCTGATGATGTGGGAGCGCCGGCGCCTGCCTGCAACCAGCCGGGTTCGCCTTACCGGGAAGATACTGATTGCCCTGGCGGCTCTCGGGGTTTTCCAGGCAGGCTATCAGGGCACCTACCTGGTGGCGGTGGAACTCACGGGGGCAGGCATTGCCACTCTGATCGCGCTCTGTGTTTCACCGGTACTGGTGGCTCTTCTGGCGGCTCCCCTACTTGGCGAACGCCCCGGCCTCGTGACCTGGCTGGCACTGGCAGTGGCCATCGGCGGCACGGTGCTGCTGGTGGCGGGGGATATCGAGACCACCGGGCAGGTCCGGGTGGGGGGCATTGTCATGGCGCTGATGGCGGCTCTGGTGTACGCCGGCTTTACCCTGACCAGCCGGCATGCGGCGGCGGGAGCACCGGTATTCACCACGGCTTTTGTGTGCTTTTTCACGGGGGCACTGGTGCTTCTGCCAATCGTGGCTCTTGGCGGCGGTTTTGACGACCTGGCAAGCCTGGAGCCCTGGCAGTGGCTGTTGGCTGTGTATATCGGGCTGGTACCCACCTGCCTTGGTTATCTCTGTTTCTTTGCTGGCATGAAAACAACGCCGGCCACTACATCCAGCATTATCGTGACCCTGGAGCCACTATTCGTTGCGGCCATGGCCTGGGCGCTGCTTGGGGAGGCGCTGGGTGCCGCGGGCATCGCCGGGGCAGTCATTCTGACCCTGGCGGTGATCGTGGCTTCCCGCAGCGCCAAAGCCTGATCAGGCGTCTTTGCGCTGCCTTTCGAACATGTCCGGCTGAAGGATTTCGATCCAGTAGCCGTCGGGGTCCTTGATGAAGGCCAACCCCTTCATTTTCCCGTCGTCCGGGCGTTTGACGAACTCCACTCCCAGGCTTTCCAGCCGTTGGGCGGCCTGATAGACGTCGGGTACGGCGATGCCGATATGGCCAAAGCCCTGGGGTTCGTCGTTGCCGTTATGGTAGCTGAAGTCGGGGTCTTTTTCGGTGCCCCAGTTGTGGGTGAGCTCCAGCATGGCTTCGCGGCCGAAGATGAAGGTGGTGCGGTGGCCCTCGTCACTGGGGACGCTAGCCGCCTGGCGGTCATCAAGGTAGGTCAGGAAGTACAGAGTAAATTTCATTTCGGGGAAGTCGAGTTTCCGGACGAGACGCATGCCGAGGATTCTGGTGTAGAAGTCGAGGCTCTTTTCGGGGTCTTTGATGCGCATCATGGTCTGGTTGAAAACGTAGCCTTCGGTTTCGGGGACGCTTTCGTCGTAAAGGCCCGGGGCTTCTTCAAAGTGGCGCTGCATGGTGTTTCCCCTGTTGCTGATTCTGATGCCCTCACCATGCTTGTGGGGGGATGGTATTTCAAGGGGACTAGTGTCCCGTCTGGGATAGGAGTTCTGGAGTTCGGGCTGGCCCGGAGGTCTTCCCCCCGGACACGCCGTGAACCCATCCCTGGGGGCTCAGTGTTGCCATCCCTGGCAACACACGGTCCGGGGGGAAGACCTCCGGACCAGCCCCTGCGTACTCTCTGCCGGTCTGCTTATTAATCAGAGCCGCTTGATTTTTTCGGGCTCAGGCCAGCTGGTGCTCCTCGCCTTTGTAGTAGGCCTCCACCCTGGGATTCATGACCTTTTTCCAGAGCGGTGGCACCAGGGCCAGGACGATCATCGCGGCATAACCGGCCGGGAGCTGAGGGGCGACCTCGTGGTGACGCAACACCTGGTAGCGGCGTTTGGCGAAGGCATGGTGGTCGCTGTGGCGCTGCAGGTGGAACAGGAAGACGTTGGTGAGGAAGTAGTTGGAATTCCAGCTGTGCTCCGGACCGGTGCGCTCATAGCGGCCGTTTTCGAGTTTGCGGCGATGAAGGCCGTAGTGCTCCAGATAGTTGACGACTTCCAGCAGGGAGAAGGCGATGAAGCTCTGGCCCAGGAAGAAGGCGGCACCAAGCCAGCCATAAGCGATGGTGCAGGCGATGAGAGCCAGAGCGGAGATGCCGTACCACCAGATGAGTTCGTTGCGCCAGCTGAGGGGCGAGTGGCCCTTGCGCTTGAGTTTTTCCGCCTCCAGGCACCAGGCGTTCATGAAGTTACGGGTGTAGGCCTGGGGCAGGAATTCATAAAGGGACTGGTTGTACCTGCTTGACGATGCATCTTCAGGGGTGGAGACGTGCACATGGTGGCCACGCAGGTGTTCAACCTTGAATCCGCCGTAGCAGACAAGCGAGAGCAGAAGGCCACCCGCCCGGGTTTCCAGCTTGCTGTCTTTGTGAATCAGTTCATGGGCCACGTTGATTCCCAGGCCGCCGACGATGCCAACCGAGAAGACCCAGCCGACAGCGCCGGGGATGCTGAAAACACCAGAAGCGAGAACCTGCAGGCTCCATACCAGCAGCGCGGCGAAGGCGACGACCCAGCCCAGGGTCATGACCTGGTAGAAGCGTTCACTGTTCATGTGAGGCACATCTGCCTGCTCGTCCGGATTGAGGGCATCCTGGCCGAAGATCCAGTCCAGCAGAGGGATGATGCCGAAGACGACCACCGGGACGCCCCAGGCAAAGAGGTTGACCCAGCCCGTTGCCTCCCCCGCCTTTAGCAGAAGGAATGGCAGCGCCAAAGGAAGCATGGCGATCAGGTAGCTGTATTTTTTCAGTTTCAGGAGCAGTCGGCGGCGTGCCGGGTCCCGGGTAAGGGTCATGTTGTCAGTGGTCACGGCTTCTCTCCTCTCGCTTGTCAGGTTCAGGCGGTTCAGACCAGGTCGCTTCACCAGACTCTGTTGACTTCAGTCGCCCGCTAATTGAAGTATTGTCCTACAATCTGACAAAGGTCAAGGAGAAATCCGTTTTTGTGGCGCAGCCGGGAAGATGCGGCTGTCACCGGGGAGCGGCAGGCAGGTTCGCGGAAATGACGATTGGGGCGCTGGTATGCTCGGGAGGAAACAAGCAAAATGACCGGATCAATTCCAGCGGGCCGTGGTGCAAAAGCCATGGCCGGCATTACTGGGCCAGTCAGGGGGAGCATTTATGGATTTTCAGGTTCCCAACACCCTTGCCGAGCAGATAGCCAACTATCTTGGCGACCGGATCATGAGGGGGGTTATCCAGCCCGGCGAGCGGATCCATGAGGCCGCAGTAGCCGCGGAACTAAAGGTCAGTCGCGCTTCCGTCAAGGAGGCACTGTACACGCTTGAGCGCTGGCACCTGGTTGAGATCACGCCCCGCAAGGGCGCCGCGGCGACGATGCTTGATGCCCACCATGCGGCCGAGCTTTATGACGTTTACATGCACCTGCTGATCATGCTGGCGCGGCGTCTGTGTGAGCGCTGGCAGGAACCAGACCGGCTCGCGCTGATCCGTGGGGTGGATAATGTCACAGCCCGTATGCAGGCCGGATCCCCGGATGTGGCAGCGGTGGTGCAGGCAAGTTTCGAAATGATGGATGAGTGCTGCAGAGTGGTGAACAATCCCTATCTTTCAGAAGCCCTGAGCAACTTCAAGCCGGCGGTAAGCCGGGCCTATTTCTTCAGCGCTGATCGTTACCGTCAGAACCTGGACCGGACGGGCGTGTTTTTCACACGTCTGACACGGGCCGTACTGGCCCGGGATGCAGATGAAGCGGAGAAACAGGTGACGGACTTTGCGAATAACCAGAAGCAGCTCATTCTTCAGGCCCTTTCGCCCGATGAAGCCCCAAGCAACTGACCTCAGGGTCCGGCCCCGGAAACCATCCATCTGCGACAAACCGCTCAGGATGAACCAGGCTTGAGGCTGGACATGAGCAGCAACCGAGGTACGGGATGCGAACAGGTTTTCAGCACCGGATTCTATGCTGCACAGCCATGGCCATACTGACCTCGGCCTCAGGCACACTGCATGGCGAGCAGCAACAGACGCTCCTGTTCAACATAGCGCCCGATGGTTATCCCCCTTACACCATCCAGGAGGACGACGGAGAGATCCGGGGCATCTTCTGGGATGTGCTGTCAGAGGTGGCGCACAGGCTTGGTCATGAACTTGAGGTAGTCGAAATTCCCACCAAACGGGTGGAAACCATGCTGCTCGCCGGTGAACTGGATGTAACCATGCGTGCCCGGGAGTGGACCGATGAACCCGAGAAGTTTGTGTTCTCCGACCCGGTAGTGACGGCCAGAGATGTGCTCTTTACCCGCCGGGCAGATCCGCTGAACATCACCTCCCCCTCTGAACTGAAAGGCATAGTGCTGATTGCGCACCACGGCTACCACTACCCAATTCTTGAACCGATGATAAAGACCGGTGACATAACACTCCTGGAGCTGCAGGACGAAGCCACCATGTTCCGACGCCTCGCTGGCGCCACACGATTCGACGCCCTTGTGACCAATTACCGGGCGGGGATGTGGCTACTGGAGGCCCGTGACTGGCAGAACAAGTTCCGGGTGGAACCTGTCACGCTCAACGAAACGCCCTACCCTCTCATGTTTGCACCCCGCCATGCCGCTTTTGTTGAGCGATTCAACAGGGAACTGGCTAGCATGAAAGCCTCCGGCGAACTGGCCGAGATCCTGGGCCGTTACCAGTAATCCCGTCTCCTGGAACTCTGCGGGGAAACAATGTGATCGCCATCACAGACTGACCCTTTTATCAGACATACTGTAACTATATGTAAAGCTGCACTGTCTGGTGTCCCTGCGGCTGGCAGCTCATACCAAAATAAAAAGCCGAACAGGCCGCAAGGATCCGCGATGATACGCCTATCAGGGCCCAGCGCCCTCACTCTGTCACTCACAGTAAGCCTCGCCGGCCCGGCTTCTGCCGAAATAAAGGCCATTGATGACGCTGTCATGAGTGAGATCACCGGTACTTCGGGTGTGACCATTGAGCTTGAAACCTCGGTAAGCCTCGCCCGTTTTGCCTGGAAGGACGCCGGTTCCCTGAACATCGACAACATTGCGCTTACCGGCCAGAACGGCGCCATGATGGATAACATGAAGTTCACCCTGGACATCGCGGGTGACAACGAAGTTCTGGACTTCGGTTTTTCCGAGATCGCGCGACGCGCAAGCAACGGCCAGCTGGACCCCAACTCGAATCCGGACATTGCAGACGCTCTGGCGACCTACTCGAGTGGCGGCAGTTTCGGTAAAGAATTCAACGACGGCGATATGGTGATCCATCTGGGTCCCACTGATAGCGGCGACCCCACAAGCCTTGACAGTTACCTGAAAGCAATCGATTTCCGGCTCAGCATGGACAGCATCTATCTGGAAGACTCCCAGGGCATTGCCGGCACTACGATGTTTTCGGACATCACCCTTGATGGTTACCTGGGCCCCACGGATATCGTGGTACGAAACTCCGATGGCGCAACCCGCTTTCTGGACAATGGCAACGAAGTGTCCCGCTCGGAGCTGCAGATTGACTCCCATTTTGAAATTTCACAGGGCAGCCTGAACTGGGATGTGGCAGATGTGATACTGATCTTCAACCTGGCGGCTGTGGGCATTGACGGCCTTCAGATGCATAACCGGCGAGGCGCCGATACACTCGGACACTTTGGCATGGCCAGTGTATCTGCCTCTCTGTCGTCCGGCACCAGTGCCATCAGTGGCACTGAGGGCCTTTCCGTCCACGATGTAGAGTTCCGTGCCGACATCGACATGCCCGTCTTCCGTCTGGGGGACAACAGCATCGGCTCGGTCAATTTCACGGATTTTGCCATCACCAATACCTCGCTCATGGTTTACGGCCACTGACTGCGGCCAGTGACTGGACAGGCACCCAGGTTTACGAAGTAAACTGCGCCGTCAACCATTGACGGTTTCTCCATGGCAGACCAGATCCCGATCGACGAACAGCCACGAATCCCCTGGCGCAGGATCACCCTCTTCAGCGTGCTCTTCATAGGGCTCACTGCCGCGGGTCTTTACGTGGTTTATGACCTGTTTGCGGGGCGCACCGTCACCTTTGACTGGCGTCTGGTTCAGCCTGGCACCCTCCTGGCGGTTGCTGTGCTGCTGCTGGTGTACTTTCTGGCTGATGGCCTGCGGCTGTTTTATACACTGTCGGCCCTGGGTCACAGGATGGATCTGAGGGTGATGCTGAAACTGGTATTCATCAACATGTTTGTCTCAAACGTCACCCCCATGGCGACGGGGGGCGGAGTAGCGCAGGTCTGGTATTTACAACGTCACGGCGTGCCCATTGGCCGGGCCACGGCTGCCACCACCATCCGCACGGTGCTGGCGGTAATCTTCATCTTCTCTCTCACCCCCATTTTTCTGCTGACTCTGCCAACCCTGAAGAATCAGCCGATACTCGACCAGATTGATGTGGCCCTGTCGGTAATCATCTTTCTCTATCTCGGTTTTTTCGCCATCGTGCTGTTCCGCACCCGCTGGCTGATCCTGCCGCTGGTACGCGCACTCGCCCTGCTGAGAAAGCTTCACCTGATCAGCGCTGAGCGCCACAGTCGCTGGCAGTTCAAGGCCAGGCGGGAGATGCTCAGGTTCTCGGTGAGTTTTGGGCACTATCTGCGGGGCCCGCGGTCGAGCGTGATTCTGTCGGTGGTGTTCACTGCGGTTTTTCTGCTTAGCCTGTTCAGCTTCCCGGCCCTGCTGATTCACAGCCTTGATTATGATGTAAACTATCTGACGTCCGTGGGGCTTCTCGTGGTCACCACTTTCATCATGTATTTTTCACCCACGCCGGGGGCATCCGGGATCTCCGAGGGCCTGTTTGGCACCTTTTTCCGGGACATACTTACCCCGAATCACCTGATTCTGGTCATCGTGGCCTGGCGCCTGATAACCATCTATCTGGGCATGCTTATCGGGCTAATCATCTTCCAGAAGGAGCTGGCTCGCAACGACAGGGACAGCTCATGACTTTTCGCCACCCGCTCAAAGCCCTGTTCTATCTGAACCTGCTGATCGTAACCCTGCTGATTGGCTACAAGATCTATCTGAATTTCTCCCAGACGGATTTCAAGGCAGTGCATACCGACCAGGTAGAGCAACTGCATCAGCAACTTGATGACAGGGAGTCATTCAGCTTTGCTGTGGTGGGCAACATCAACAATTCCGTGGGGTTCTTCGAGCGCAAAATGATCCCGCGGCTGAACGAATCGGATATCGATTTTCTGGTATCTGCCGGCAACGCCGTCAGTGGGGGTGGCGAGGACAAATACCGGGCCATCTATGGCACCCTCAGCCACCTGGACATGCCCTATCTGCTCACTTTTGGTCAGCATGAATATGAAGATTTCGGCAGCTTCCGCTTCTACGAACATTTTGGCCCCCACTTTTTCAGTGTCCGGATCGACAACAGCCGGCTGATTTTTCTCGACAGCACTGGCAAGACGCCGTGGAAATGGCAACTCAGGTGGCTGAAAGATCTGCTGCAACAGAGCGACGCCAGGCACCTCTTCATGTTCACGGGTCACCCCCTTCTCAACACCGGGCAGGAGCTGATGTTTGAGGACCGGGATGATTACCTGCAGCCGGAAGAATTCCGGACCGGATTGCTGGAGCTGATCAACGAACACAATGTTGATGCGGTTTTTTCCGCGAACCTGTCCCTTTTCTCTCGTCAGGAGCGCAATGACACCCTGTTCATCACTACCGGGGGCGCCGGGGGGCTGGTACTCAACACCGATACCAGTTTCTATCACTACGTGAGGGTTTCCGTCTCTCCAGAAGCGCTCAGCACGGAAGTGGTGAGGTTCAACAGCAATCAGAATCCGGTTCTTGAGCGCCTTGAGGGCCTCTGGTTCTTTGTGTATTCGCTGTTCTATGTGGGCTATCTGAACTTCATTCTGCTGGTCAGCGTGCTTACGGTCATTGGCATCAAACTCTATAACCTGGTATTCACCAGCCGGGATTATTACCCCGATTACGACCTGGACCCCACGCCCTGGCTGGAAGAGCCCCTGCGAGTCGCCATGTTCACCAATAACTATCTGCCTTTCATTGGTGGGGTTCCCATTTCCATTGACCGCCTGCGGCGGGGTCTGGAGAAACTCAGAAACCGGGTGCTGGTGATCGCTCCCACCTATCAGGACCAGGAGAAGGACGAGCAGGATGTGGTGCGGGCCCCGTCTCTGCTGGCCATGGGCAAGAAGCGGGAGTTCCGGCTGGCCAATATTTTTGTGAGCCGCCTCCGTCGCGAAGTGAGGGACTTCAGGCCAGACATCATTCATCTGCATCATCCATTCTGGCTCGGCTCACTCGGGCTGTTCATGGCACGGCGCCTCAAGGTGCCGGCCATCTACACCTACCATACGCGGCTTGAGCACTATGCCCATTTCGTGCCGCTGCCAGGCATGCTGTTCCGTAACCTGATCTCCCATGCCCTCATCAAGCATTTTGCCAACAAATGCGACGGGGTGATCGTGCCAACCTACTCCGGTGAAGAATACCTGCGCATGATCGGCGTCAAATCGCCGGTTTTTGTCCAGCCCACCGGTATTGACTACAACCGGTTCCGGGCCGTCAGCGAGGACGCCGTACGGGGGCTTCGCCAATCCCTGGGAATTGGTGACGAATGTGTATTTATCAGCGTTTCCCGTCTTTCAAATGAAAAAAACATCGATTTCATGATCGACGCCATCGACATGCTGCGGCGGCAGACCAGCCAGCCATTCCGCTTTCTGATCATCGGCGGTGGCCACGAACAGGACCGGCTCCAGGCCCGCATCGATTCGCTGGATCTTCAGGACCACATCATGCTGACCGGGCCTGTACCGCCTGACGAGATGGTGACCTACTATCGCCTCGGGGACCTGTTCCTGTTCGCCTCCAAGTCGGAAACCCAGGGCATGGTGATCCTGGAAGCGATGGCAGCAGGGCTGCCGGTGGTAGCTGTAAGATCGAGTGGGATCGATGATGTGGTCAGGCAGGGGTATAACGGCTTCAAGACCCCGGAAAAGCGGGATCAGTGGAGTGAACGGGTCAAGGCGCTGCTGGAAGACGAACCGCTGCGCAAGGAGCTGTCAGCCCACGCCCTGGAGTTCGCCCGGGATTACTCCATTGAGCAGTGCGCCCGGGACATGAAGTTCATCTACGCGACTCTGCTTGCCGAAAAGGAGAGGAGCTGAAAGCTCAACCCGCTTTCGGGCGTTCTCCTTCAAGGCTCCTTCTGGCCTGAAGAGCCCGCTCGGCACGCTTGACTGCCTTGCGGGCGGCAATGGCGGCGGCCGCTTCCCCGCCTACATGGGCTTCGCCCCGTTCTTCGGCAAGCCGCATCTGGCGTTCACGCTCGGCAAAGCGGGCCTTCTGCTCCTGAGTGAGAGAATCCAGACACTGATGGCAGCTGACTCCCCTCTCATATTCCGGACGGGTCTTGTCTTCTTCGGTGATCGGCCGGCGGCAGGCGTGGCACTGGTCGTAATCGCCCCGCTCAAGCCGGTGGTTAACGGTCACCCGGTCATCAAACACAAAGCACTCTCCTTGCCACAGGCTCTGCTCCTCGGGCACTTCTTCCAGGTATTTGAGAATCCCGCCCTGCAGGTGATAGACCTCGTCAAAACCCTGCTCTTTCAGATAGGCAGTGGATTTCTCACAGCGGATGCCGCCGGTGCAGAACATGGCCACTTTCCGGTGTCTGGCCGGATCGAGATTGCTGCGCACATAGTCGGGAAATTCCCGGAAGGTGTCGGTAGCCGGATTGACGGCATTGCGAAAGGTGCCGATCTCCACTTCGTACTGGTTGCGGGTATCGATTAGCAGTACGTCAGGATCGGAAATCAGGGCATTCCAGTCGGCAGGCTTGACGTAGGTGCCCACGATCCGTTTGGGATCTATGCCTTCGACGCCCAGGGTGACTATCTCTTTTTTCAGTTTCACCTTGGTGCGCTTGAAGGGCTGGACGTCCACCAGGGATTCCTTGTAGTCAATCCCGTCAAAGCGCTCATCGCGGCCCAGCCAGGCTTTGATGGCATCCACCCCTTCCCGGCTGCCGGCAATTGTGCCGTTAATGCCTTCGCGGGCCAGCAAAAGGGTGCCACGCACCTCACTGGCTGTCATCAGTTCAAGCAGGGGCTGGCGGAGGGTTTTGAAATCATCGAGGACTGCGAACTTGTACAGAGCGCAGACAACAACTGAGTTGCTCATGGTTTTCTCCTGCGGGCCGGACCGTAAATCCGGAGCATGGTTGATCAGGGCATTCCGGAACTGGAATGCCGGGCACTAATCCGCGAGGCGGATTCCTTCTTTTTCAATGGTGATCAGGTGCTTCTTGTACAGGGCGCCAATAGCCTGCTTGAACACACTTTTGCTGACGTTGAAAGTTTCGTAGATGGCCTCGGGCGGGCTCTTGTCCGTCAGGGGCAGAAAGCCGTCGTTCCTTTTCAGGGCATCAAGGACGGATTCCGCAAACTCGCTTACCTTGCCATAACCGCTTTCATACAGGCTCAGTTCAATTTTGCCATCCGGCCGTATGCGCTTGACGTATCCGCGCATGCGCTGGCCCTTGCGAACCGGCTTGAACATCTGGTCCTGATACAGCAGGCCCCAGAACTCGTGATTGACGATGGCTTTGACCCCGAGGTCAGTCTTGTCGGCGATCAGAAGGTCCACCTCCTGGCGCTCGCTCAGACCCTGGGCAGTATCCCTGATAAAGCGATTGAGTCTGGTGGTTGCAGCCAGGCGCCCGGTATTGTCCTCGTAGACATAAACCAGACAGGATCTGCCCTCCTGAAGAGGCACCTTCTGTTCCGAAAAGGGCACCAGAAGATCCTTGGACAGGCCCCAGTCCAGGAAAGCACCCACGTTGGAGACAGACACCACTTTCAGCCAGGCACACTCGCCGACCTGGGCCTTTGCCTTTTCGGTAGTGGCGATCGGCCGGTCTTCGGAATCAAGGGAGACAAAGACCATGAGCCGGTCCCCTGGCTTGCAGTCGACCGGAACATACCTGGCCGGCAGCAGTACTTCACCCATGGAACCAGCATCCAGCCGGGCGCCGATGTCTTCAATGCGTGTAACTTTCAGGCGTTCGTAACGGCCAACCTGGATCATGATGTCTCCAATACTCGTGCTTTCATTCTGATTTCCCGGCGTCGATTCTGCTTGCCCGCGGGGGAGGCGGTGCCCTGCCGGGCTTTCGTGAAACGTCCGATGCCGGCTTGCCAGCTTTTCCTGCGGACTTTTTATCGGAAGGTTTTTTGCCCGCAGGCTTTTTCCCCGATTTCGCTTTACCCGCCGCTATTTTGGAGCGCTTCGGCTTTTTGGGTTTGCTGACCTTTTTCAGTTTCGCCGTTGGATCCGGTGAGACAGGTACATTGTGCTCGGGTTCAAAGCCGTTGATGAAATCCCGGGTGATACGTTTTTTCAGCAGGCGCTCGATGGCCCGCAGTTCCACCACTTCATCGTGGCTGACCAGCGAGACTGCCCTGCCCTTGGTGCCGGCACGGCCGGTACGTCCAATCCGGTGCACATAGTCTTCGGGGGATCTTGGCAGATCCACATTCACCACCAGCGGCAGGCTTTCGATATCCAGGCCCCGGGCGGCAACGTCCGTGGCGACCAGAATACCGATCTTGCCGGATTTGAAATCTTCCAGGGCTTTGCTGCGCATGGCCTGGGTCCGGTCGCCGTGAATGGCGGTGCAACGGATGCCATCGGCATGCAGCTGCTTCACCAACTGGTCACAGCCCTTTTTGGTCTTGACGAAAACCAGTGCCTGGTCCCATCTTTTCGTCCGGATGAGGTGACTCAGCATTTCACCCTTGCGTTTCTTGTCCACCGGAAAAACACCGTGCTGCACCGTGGCGGCAGCAATGACCTTCGGGCTGACATCCACTTCCACAGGCTCATGCATGAACTGACGCGCCAGGGTGCGTATTTCGTCCGAGAGAGTCGCAGAGAACAGCAGGTTCTGCCGCCTGGCAGGAAGCAGATCAAGGATCTTGCTGATGTCGGCGAGAAAGCCCAGGTCCAGCATGCGGTCGGCTTCATCCAGCACCAGTGCCTCAAGCTGATCGAAGCGGACGGCGTTCTGGCGGTGCAGGTCAAGCAACCGGCCGGGGGTCGCAACCAGAATGTCGGCGCCCTTGCGCAGCTTCATCATCTGGGGATTGATGCGCACACCGCCATAAACCACTTCCGTGCGCAGACTGAGCTCCCGGCCATAAAGCACCGCGCTTGCGCCCACCTGGGCGGCCAGTTCGCGGGTGGGCGTCAGCACCAGGGCCCGAACAGAGTTGCTGCCTGCCGGCGTGCCGGCGGCCAGACGCTGCAACAGCGGCAGGGTGAAGGCGCCGGTCTTTCCTGTTCCTGTCTGGGCGGCCGCCAGCATATCCCGCCCTGCCAGTATGCCGGGGATAGCCTGCTGCTGGATGGGTGAGGGCTGTTTGTAACCCTGGGCTTCGATGGCCTGAAGAAGTGGTTCGGATAAGTCTAGTGCAGCGAATGACATGAGGGACCCTGACAGAAAACAAAAGACCGTCGCTGGTACTGGCGACGGTCAACATTGGCGCGATTATACGGGTTTTAAGTGCACCAGGGTGAGGTTATGGTTATTTATCCACCGGTAATTCTACTCACCCGCTTTTGCCAGCTCCCGCTCGACAACGGCCGACAGCTGGCCCCAGCCAGGCTGGGTGAGAGGGATGTTGTCCACAAAAACTGTGGGCGTGCTTGTCACCCGGAGCTGCATCGCCACCCGGCGGCTCTGCTCGACCGCTTCTTTGTGCAGATCCGTGGTCAGGCAGCGGCGGAAACGGCGGGCATCCAGCCCCAGCTGTTCCGAATAGCGGGTGAACACCTCAACCGGGGAATCGGTTGTGTTCCAGCTATCCTGGGTATCAAAGAGCTTGTTGTGCATTTGCCAGTAGGCATCCTGATCTCCGGCGCAGCGGGCGGCCTGGGCAGCAGGCATGGCGTTCTCATGCTGCTGCAGTGGCAGATCAAAGAACACAAAGCGGACCTCACCTGTCTCGACATATTCCTCTTTCAGACGTTCGGCGGCAGAGGAGAAACGCGCACAGGCGGGGCACTGGTAGTCGGCAAACTCGCGAACCACCACGGGGGCGTCCGGGTCGCCCAGGGAAACGCCATATTGGTCAACCTCTGAGGGAAACGCCTCTGCTGTCGGCGGCGCAGCAGGCAAGCCGTCCGAATCGGGAGAAGGCGTCAGGGTGGCATAGTAAATTCCTGCGACGATCACCAGCAGAACGATGACCGTGGCAATGATCTGGGGCGACCTGTTTTTTCTGGCCTTGACCGGCGCGGGTTCTCCGGTTTTCTGACGACGCTTCGCTTCACCCATGATAATTCCTTTTTATGCCGTGACTTATGCCGTGACGCCGGCTGCGTTGATGGTCCAGAGCGCTGAAATGTCTGGTATGGTTGCTGGAATACTGATCTCTGCGCTCATCCAGAATGATCTGCAAGCCATAGTAACAGGAGCCATCATGCCGGTCCCAGCCTCACTGCAAAATCGCCTGACACTGCCACTGATTGCGGCCCCCATGTTTCTGATTTCCGGGCCGGAGCTGGCTCTGGCCTGCTGCCGGGCCGGCATCATTGGCAGCTTTCCAGCGCTCAACCAGCGCACCAGCGAGGGCTTTGAGGGCTGGCTTGAACAGATGAACGCCGAACTGGGAGAACCGGGCGACGGCCAGAAAGACCAGGCAGCGCCCTGGGCCGTCAATCTGATCGTTCACAAGACCAACCCGCGCTGGCAGGCGGACCTGCAGCTCTGCGTGAAGCACAGGGTGCCTATTGTGATTACTTCACTGGGCGCTGCAACCGAGGTGGTGGAAGCGGTCCACAGTTACGGCGGCCTGGTGTTCCACGATGTCACCAACCAGAAGCATGCCCGCAAGGCGGCCGAGGCCGGCGTTGATGGAATCATAGCAGTGGCGGCGGGCGCCGGGGGCCATGCTGGCACCACCAATCCTTTCGTGCTGGTCAGTGAAATCCGGGCGGTATTCGACGGCACCATCATTCTGGCTGGCGGTCTCTCTCATGGTCAGGATCTGCTGGCCGCCCAGGCCATGGGGGCCGATCTGGCCTATATGGGCACACGGTTCATCAACACCGAAGAATCCCGGGCCGAGGCGGCCTACAAGGACATGGTCATCGCGGCTGTGTCCGGGGACATCATTCACACGCCAGCGGTTTCCGGCATCCCGGCGAGCTTCATGCGCCAGAGTCTGGAAGCGGCCGGCTACCCGATGAACCAGCTGGGTCAGGCGGGCGCCATAGATTACGGTGAAAAACTCAAGCCCGTGGCCGACGAAGCCAAAGCCTGGAAGACTGTCTGGTCCGCCGGCCAGGGGGTCAGTGCCATTGATGCGGTGCTTGCCACCAGCGATCTGGTGGCAAGGCTCAAGAAGGAGTATCAGTCCGCCAGGGAGCGGCTGCAGAGACTCTGACGGAGCCGCCGATCAGTCATCGTCGCGTTCAAGCTCAACTTCTTCAGCGAAATAGCCATTGCCCTGGGCGATATATTCCACCTCGACAAAATCCCCCGTCTGGAGGGCGTCACAGGTGATGTCCTCGAATGAAGCATTCACGCTGACCTGGAGTTCTACTCCGAGCACAGTAATCAGGCCGGCATCACAGTCGATCGCAGTCAACCGGCCCTCCAGCTCGAAACCGTCTTCGGCGTCGTCCTCGCGCTCGACCTTCACCGCCTCCAGGAAACGCCGGCCACTGGCGTCATCCCGCTCAATACCGGCCACTTCCACACCCGGGAAAAGGTAAAGGTCGTCGAATTCCAGGCGACGCTGAGTGTCTTCGTCATCAGCGGAAATGATGGTACTGGCGGTGACCTGAACCAGAACGCCCCCCAGTTCAAAGGTTCGAGCGGCAGGATCAATGGACTCATTGGTAATCGCCCCCTCCACCCTGGCGTTGGCTTCCCGCAGTTCAATTTCCTCGGCCAGCACCGTGCCATCCGACTGGAAGTCACCCTCCACCTGGATCAGAAGACCATCGGCCAGGTCCCTTTCGCCGAAGCCGTCATCGAACCCGGTGTCATCATCAATGATCACAACCAGGCCGTTGATGGCAAAACGGCGGTTGAGGACCGCTCCGCTGATGGGGCCTGCGAATTCGATGTCGTCCAGGCTGCTCCGCTGATACCGGCGGCTTTCGCCGATGCCGATCTCGCGGGCCTCGATTACGCCGGACAGGACAGAGCCTTCAACCTCCACGGGGACGCGGTTATCCAGCAGTCGTTGCAGGTCCGACTCTTCGATACCCTCAAACGCCGTACCGTGGAAATTCACCTCCTGGCCGTTGATGAAGAAAGTTTTCTCCGAAGAATCGTTGGTCAGAGAACCGTCATCAATGAGGCCTTCCAGTTCGACGTCGGAGGCAGCGCTACCACTGACTGCACCGATGAAGCTGGCTCGATAACTGCCATCACCCCGGGGCCAGGCACTGACCCGGACAAAGTCGCCATCGCTCAGTGTGGTTGCAGCCCCGGGCCGCAGCACGGTCTGGCGGTCGATATGGACAGCCTGGCCGAGGATGATGAACTGGCCGGTGCCATCTGTGACGCTGATGCCAGTGAATCCGGATACCGGGCCGCGGAAGGTGTCGTCATAGGACAGACGGTCCGCCTCGCCCTGGCCATCAGCCCGCCACTGACCGTCAACCCTCAGGATCATGCCTTTTTTAAGCTGGCTTTCATGGCTGATGCCGTCATCGCTGCTAACCGCCCCGTCGGTGCGGAACCGGATGCCGTTGACAAACACGCTGGCAAAGCCGGAAACCGGGCCGACACTGGAGCCGGTGCCGCGTATGCCCCCATCGGCAATCCCGCCACTTCCTCCGCCTCCGCCGCCACAGGAGGCCAGCAGGCCTATTCCTGCCACCAGGCTCATGCTCCGTGCCAGAATGGATGCCGCCCTTGCCATATCCGCTCTCCTGTGAATGTCTACCGTATCCGTCAGGCCGGGTCGCTGTCGGGGCCGGCTGGGCCGCCCTGCAGCCCCCTCTCGCCGGCCTCCAGGGGTCCCTGAATCGGGTCCTCGAAATAGAAAACACTGACACCGGTGCGTACCCGTTCACCCTTTTTGCTCTGGGCGCTTCTGCCAGTCACATCCCGGTCATAAGGTGCCAGCCATTCGTCCAGGGTCTCCAGCAGCTGCTGCGAATGCCGGGCTGCGTAACGACGCCACTGGCCCATCACCTCGGGCGGGATGTTGTCGTAACTCAAAGTGCGCTGGTATAGCGGTTCCTGACCGGGCCCCTTTACCAGGTTATGGTCGATGGTGGAGACCAGGTCACTGACGTCCTCGCCAAAGATATCAAGCATGGCGTTGTCGTCGCCGAGGGGTATATACGCCCGCTTGCGCAGAACAAGTCTGTCGCCGGGTTCCACGACGCCAACCCGGACCAGCTCGTCCAGCACGGCACGGGGGGTCATGTCGCCACTGTATCGCCGCACCAGCTCGGAAAAGCTGTTGTGGCCATCAAAAGCCAGCATGGCAGGAGCTCCCTCGGAATCCTGGAATTCCCGGTCCTGCAGCCAGCCGGACACCACGCGGGCAGCACGGCTGGTGCCACTGGGAGGGACCGGTGCGTCATTCTGACTGGCGGATCTATCCCGCAGGCGCTTGACCTCTTTGCGGGTCAGGCCGGTGAGAACTGCGGCCCGGGAATCTGTGGCCTTGCCCCGGGGGTCGGAAAAGTCTTCCAGAGCCGAGTCTACAAAGGCCTGCTTGATCAGTTCCGAAAACTCTCCATAGCCGATGCCATTGCGAAGCAGCAACCGGGCCAGCGGACGCAGAATTTGGGACAGGGCCTGGTGCAGGCGGGGAGAACTGGAATTTTTCATACCTGGGATTCTATTCCCATAATCCGCTCAAAACCAGCCACCGTGCGGGGCCCGCGGGCCCCGCGGGAAAGCCGGCACCTGCTCAGTCGTCGTCCTCGTCCTCGTCCTCGTCTTCGACTTCAAGCTCGGTGATCACGTAGCTACCACCGTCATCGACGTAGTATTCCACCTCCACCTTACGACCCACTGTGAGGCCGGAATAACCGGATGCGCCCATCAGTTCCAGACCCATTACGGTCACGCGGTCGCCGTCGATGGCGGTGATGCGGCCTTCGAGTTCAAAGTCGTCCTCACCGCCGTTGTCATCCTCGTCCTCGTCGTCACGTTCAATTTTCAGCGCCTCCAGGAAGCCGCCGTCACCGGAGCGCTGAATGCCTTCGATCTCCAGGTAGTCGCCCACCAGAAGGTTATCGAAGCGCAGCCTGTCGCCGTCCTCCTCATCGTCGTCTTCCAGCAGGGTGTTGTTGGTGACCACTACCCGGACACCGCCCACCGTCAGTTCCTGCGCTGTCCGGTTAACATCGGAAACGGAGGCCTCCAGTTCGGCATCACCCTCCCCGGCTTCGATTTCCTCAGCCTTCAGTACGCCGTTGCGGAACTCGCCTTCCACCGAGACCAGCAGTCCCTGCACCAGATCAGAAGCCTGGCTCAGGCCATCGTCGAATTCTGTGTCATCGTCCACCCGGATGCTGATGCCGTTGATGGAGAAGCGGCCTGTGGCAGCATCGAAACTCTCGGAGATGGGGCCGGAGATTTCCACATCATCGCCATTGTCGAAACGGTCGGCGTCATCCTCATCATCAATTTCACGGGCCAGGAGTTTTCCGTTCTCCATGACGCCTTCCACTTCCACCACAAGGCCGTTGGCCAGGCCGCTCCGGTCGAGGTCATCGTCAAAGCTGGCGCTGCCGTAGCGCACGATCAGGCCATTGATCTGAAAGGTCTGGGCCTGGCTGTCCAGGTCGCTGATGGCCCCCTCCACCTCAACTTCATTTGACTCGTCAAAGTCTCCAGCGCCGACCGGACGGGCACCCACGAAGCTGGCCCGGAAGCTGCCGTCGTCCAGGCGCCAGGCACTGATGCGGACCTTCCAGGTATCCGCCGGCTGGTCCCGTAACTCGGCGGGGGTGGCGCCCTTGAACACGGTACGACCGTCAATGGCGATTGTCTGGCCGGCCACCGTCAGGCTGCCAGTGCGTTCGATTTCGTCCCATGAGGCTGAACCCAGCCGGCCACGCAGGGTGTCGTCGTAATCGACACGGCTGGCCCGGCCTTCACCATCGTCATCATCCCATTCGCCCCGGACCGTGAGGATCATGCCTTTTTCCATTTGCTCCTCACGCTCGATGCCGTCGTCGCTGCGCAGGCTGGCGCTGTCCGTATCAAAGCGGACACCGTTGACATAGACACTGCCAAAGCCGGTGACCGGCCCTGAGCTGACACCCGCCTGCGTGCCGGACACAGATGGTTCAGAACCGCCGCCGCTGCCGCCGCAGGCCCCCAGGGCACCGAAAGCAGCGCCTGCAACGACGAACTTCACTGCTTTGCTCAATCTGTTCAGCTTCATGTTGGCCTTCATCTCCCTCTCCTTTGTGATTCACCGGCCTGTGCCAGCAAGCACCGCTGGACGAAATGTCGTTTCCAGTAACTGGGAATATTTTCCCAAACAGATATTTGGGAATTTAATCCCAACTTTTGCCAATGTCCAGACTTTGTCTATGAACAATTTGTGAACTTTCCGGGAGGGATGACGTAAGATTCTGCACATTTGAACAAAACAGGCGGGCAAGAAATGTTGGGATTCCTGAAAGGCGATCCGGTAAAAAAGCTGCAGAAAGAGTACGAGAAGAAGCTGACAGAAGCCATGCAGGCTCAGCGTAACGGCGACATCCGCACTTATTCCACTCTGACGGAAGAGGCGGAGGCCATGTACGCGAAGCTGCAGGCTCTCAAAAATCAGCCGGGAAAAAACTGAAAAAACAGCATGGTCGGGGCAACTGGCGAGGCTGTCAGTCGCCTCGCAGCTGGTGAATCTGCTGGTTCAGGCGGTCCACCTCGCGGCGGAGCCTTTCCACGTCGTCCAGCAGGTCGAGGGACATGGCAAGCCCCGGCAGGTTGATTCTCAGATCCCGTTGCAGTCGCTGGGCTTTGCGCAGGCGAGCCAGAGCCGCCACATCGAATGCCCACTCGCGCACTTCCGCCTCACGGATGGGGTTGATTACCCCATAACTGACCAGCTTGATCACATACTCGGCATGGACATCTCCATGGTCGCAAAGCTCCCGCAGGCTGAAGGTCGCTGCCTGTTCCTCCAGCCCGCTGTCCGGACGATTGTTCTCATCTCCCACTTAAGCCCCTCCTGTTGACGCCTTCTCAGGCCTTCAGCCTGCTACGGGGATCGAAGGATTTCTCTTCCTGCGCAAGCTGGCGATACAGCTCCTCGGCCTTTTCACTGTGCTTTTTCGGTAACACTACCTGCAAGACCACCAACTGGTCACCTGCTGTTTTACCAGGAAAGCCTTTGCCCTTGAGCCTCAGTTTCTGGCCGGTAGTGGCGCCTCTCGGAATCTTCAGGCTGACTTTCGAGCTGACGGTCGGCACTGTGACGGTCGCGCCAAGCGCAGCCTCCCAGGGGGCCACAGGAAGGGTAAGGATCACATCCTTGCCTTCGACAGTGAATAGCGGATGCGGGGCCAGCTCAACTTCGATGAACAGATCGCCGTTCGCACCGCCGCCCACGCCGGGAGAGCCCTGCCCCCGCAGACGGATGTGCTGGCCTTCCCTCATGCCCGGGGGGATCTTGACGTTCAGGGTTTTGCGCCGGGGCACGAGGCGGCCCTGCTCATCCGGCTCGGTGACATTGATGGTGACCTGCTTCTCACAGCCATTCACCGCTTCTTCCAGGAACAGGGCGAGTCTGGCATGGACATCTTCACCGCGCATGGGACCTGCCTGCCTGAAGCCGAAACCGCCAGGTCCGGTACGCCGCCCGCGGGCGCCACCGCCACCACCAAAAATGGACTCAAAGAAATCGCTGAACTGAGCCGAATCAGCTTCTGTATAGCCGCCTCCACCAAAGGGTGAAGAACTCTCCCAGCCGGGTGGCGGCTGGAAAGAACCATCGCCGCCGCGGGCGCCATACTTACGTAACTGGTCGTATTCGGCGCGCTTGTCCGGATCCTTCAGTACTTCATATGCCTCGCCGATATCCTTGAATTTGACCTCGGCGTCCTTTTCCTTGCTGACATCCGGGTGATATTTACGGGCAAGCTTCCGGTAGGCTTTTTTAATTTCTTCAGGTGAGGCGCTCTCGCTTACGCCGAGCACGTCGTAATAATCCTTGAAGTCCATCTATGACCTCGCATTTGCAAAAACAGACAGCCAAACGGGCATTTATCTCTACCGTACAATTGATGCAAGTCTGAAAAATACAAGGAGGGTATTGCGGGAGGAGGGAAGAAAGCGCTGCCACGGAACCGGACATCCGGTCCCGTGGCAGGTTACTCAGTTAACCTTCGGGTCGAGTTCTCTCCGCTCATAGCGGGCGAACATGTCATCAAGGTTGATGGGTCGGATTTTGCTGGCGTTGCCTGCGGTGCCAAACGCTTCGTAGCGGGCGATGCAGATTTCACTCATGGCCTTGACCGATGCCTGCAGGTACTTCCGGGGGTCAAACTCGGCCGGGTTCTCTGCCAGGTAGCGGCGAATGGCGCCGGTGCTTGCCAGACGAAGATCCGTGTCGATGTTCACCTTGCGGACACCGTGCTTGATGCCCTCGACGATTTCTTCGACCGGCACGCCATAGGTCTCGGGAATTTCACCGCCGTATTCGTTGATGATCTTCAGCCACTCCTGGGGGACGGAGCTGGAGCCGTGCATGACAAGGTGAGTGTCCGGAATACGCCTGTGGATGGCCTTGATCTGGTCGATGGCCAGGATGTCGCCGGTTGGCGGACGGGTAAACTTGTAGGCGCCATGGCTGGTGCCTATGGCGATGGCCAGAGCGTCCACCTGGGTCTTCTTGACGAAGTCCGCCGCTTCTTCCGGATCGGTCAGCATCTGGCTGTGATCAAGAATGCCTTCCGCCCCAATACCGTCTTCCTCACCCGCCTGTCCGGTTTCCAGGGAGCCAAGACAGCCCAGCTCGCCTTCAACGGAAACGCCGCAGGCATGAGCCATTTCTACCACCCGGCGGGTAACACTCACGTTGTAGTCATAATCCATGGGGGTCTTGCCATCCTCACCCAGGGAGCCGTCCATCATTACCGAGCTGAAGCCCAGCTGGATGGAGCGCTGGCACACGCTCGGGCTGGTGCCGTGATCCTGGTGCATGACCACGGGAATGTGAGGAAATTCTTCAATGGCCGCGAGGATCAGATGCCGCAGGAAAGGCGCACCCGCGTATTTGCGGGCACCGGCCGACGCCTGAACGATCACCGGAGAGTCAGTCCTGTCGGCCGCCTCCATGATCGCGCGCATCTGCTCAAGATTGTTGACGTTGTACGCAGGCACACCGTAACCATGCTCAGCTGCATGATCGAGCAGCTGGCGCATCGAAATTAGGGCCATGAAAAATCTCCTCAATGGTTCAATAAACATTCTGCTGCCGGCCACAGGATTGTGCCCGGCGCTATGGCAAAATCAGTCGCTGCCGCGCTGCTCCAGCATGGCTACAGCGGGCAATACCTTGCCTTCCACAAACTCCAGGAAGGCACCACCACCGGTGGAAATGTATGAAATCCGGTCTGCGACCCCGAACTGGTCGATGGCGGCTACCGTGTCACCGCCACCCGCGACAGAAAAGGCATCGCTTGCTGCAACCGCTTCAGCCAGAACCCTGGTTCCGTCACTGAACTGCTCAAACTCAAAAACACCCACCGGGCCGTTCCAGAGAATCGTCTGGGAAGAGCCAAGCAGATTGGAGAACTGGGCGGCTGTATCCGGGCCGATATCGAGAATCATCTCATTTTCGTCCACCTCACCAATGGGCTTGGTGGTGGCCTCTGCGTCCTCTGAAAAAGTCTTTGCAACTACGACATCCGTCGGTAGCGGAATATTGACCCTGCCAGCGATCTCACGGGCGGTATCAAGAAGGTCATGTTCACACAGGGATTTGCCCACCGGATGTCCTGCAGCTGCCAGAAAAGTATTGGCTATACCGCCACCCACAATCAGCTGATCGCAGATGCGGGAAAGCGCATCCAGCACATCCAGCTTGGTGGACACTTTGGAGCCGCCAACGATGGCGACCACCGGACGGGCGGGATTATCCAGCACCTTCGTCAAGGCCTCGAGTTCCGCCGCAAGCAGAGGCCCGGCACAGGCTTCGGGTGCATATTTTCCGACGCCGTGAGTGGAGGCCTGGGCGCGGTGGGCGGTGCCAAAAGCATCCATCACATAGACATCGCACAGTCCGGCGTATTTTTTCGCCAATGCCTCGTCGTCCTTTTTCTCGCCCTTGTTGAAACGGACGTTTTCGAACAGCACCACCTCGCCATCAGATAGCTCGACGCCATCCAGATAATCCCTGATGAGCCGGACTTCCTGGCCAAGCTCATCGGAAAGATAATCCGCCACTGGCTTCAGGGAGGAAGCCTCATCGAACTTTCCTTCTTCCGGACGTCCGAGGTGAGACATCAGCATCACCCTGGCACCGGCTTCCATCGCAGCCCGGATGGTCGGCAGGGAGGCCCTGATGCGGGCGTCGCTGCTCACTTTCCCGTCCTTGACCGGCACGTTCAGGTCTTCGCGGATCAACACGCGCTTGCCGGCAAGATCCAGATCCGTCATTTTCTTGATGGCCATAATCTGTTTCCTTTTTTCAGGTTAAGGACCGTTTTTGCCACGGAATCCGCGGCCAACAAAAGCCGTTAAAGACCAAGCCACCGCCGGCTGACATCAAGCATGCGATTGGCAAATCCCCATTCGTTATCAAACCAGCACAACACCTTCACCATACGCTCTCCGGTTACCCGGGTCTGCCCGCCATCCACGATCCCAGAGCGCGGGTCGTGGTTGAAGTCGCAACTGGCGAGCAGTTCGTCTGTATATCCCAGGATCCCCTGCAGAGGGCCTGTTGCGGCAACACGTCTGAGCAGCGCATTGACCGACTCCACGGAGGTGGCCGTGCGGACATTCACTGTCATGTCTATAGCTGACACGTTCATGGTCGGAACCCGCATGGCAACGGAGCTGAAACGGCCCTCCATGTGGGGCAGGAGCCGCTCAATGCCCCTCGCCAGACCTGTGTCCACCGGCACGATGTTCTGCAGGGCGCTCCTTGTCCTCCGGAGGTCCTGGTGGTGATAGGCGTCAATCACCGGCTGGTCATTCATCGCCGCATGGATGGTGGTGGTATTGCCGTATTCCACTCCCAGCGCCTCATCCAGTGCCCTGATGACAGGGATGATGCAGTTGGTGGTGCAGGAAGCGGTGGACACTATGCGGTCCTCCTTCTGCAGGTCATCGTCATTGACGCCGAACACCACGGTCCGGTCCACATCTGATTCCGCGGGCTGCGAAAACAGCAGGCGCGCGGCTCCGGCTTCAAGATGCACCTCCGCCGTGGCCCGGTCGGAAAATGAGCCGGAACATTCCAGTACCAGGTCGACTTCCAGTGCACCCCATGGCAGGTCAGCGGGATTCCGGTGGCTCACAACCTCGATCCGGTCGCCATTGACCAGCAACACCCCTCCCTCAACCCGGACTTCGCCCTGGAACCGGCCATGGGTGGAGTCGTATCGGGTGAGATGGGCAATGGTCTCAATATTCGACAGCTCATTGATCACCACCACCTGCAGATGATCGCGATAACCGTTTTCATAGAGTGCCCGCAGCACACACTGCCCAATCCGGCCGTAGCCGTTGATTGCTATCCGATAGGGTGCTGCCGGTGCTGTCATCAGTTTTCCAGGAGATCCTGGGCCACGGAAACAATATTCTCAACCGTGAAGCCGAATTCCCTGAACAGCTCTCCTGCCGGAGCCGATTCGCCAAAACTGCTCATGCCAACGATCCGGCCATCGAGGCCGACGTACTTGTACCAGTAGTCCTCGATGGCTGCCTCGATAGCGATACGGTTGGTAACATCCAGTGGCAGCACCTGCTGCCTGTAATTCGCGCTCTGGGCATCAAATACGTCCGTCGACGGCATGGAGACCACACGCACCTTCCTGCCCTGCTCACGAAGGCTATCCGCGGCACCCTGGGCCAGGCCGACTTCGGAGCCGGTGGCAATCAGGATCAGATCCGGCGTGCCTTCGCTGTCCGACAGGACGTAGCCACCACGGACCACATTGGCCAGCTGTTCCTCATCCCGGCTCTGGTGCGGCAGGTTCTGGCGTGAGAAAACCAGGGCCGAAGGTCCGTCCTTGCGCTCAAGCGCCGCTTTCCAGGCCACCGCCGATTCGACGGTGTCTGCCGGGCGCCAGACGCTCATATTGGGGGTAGTCCGAAGGCTGGCCAGCTGTTCGATGGGCTGGTGGGTGGGGCCATCTTCGCCGAGGCCGATGGAGTCATGGGTGAAGACCATGATGGTCCGCTGTTTCATCAGGGCCGCCATGCGCACCGCATTGCGGCAGTATTCCATGAAAATCAGAAAGGTGGCGCCATAGGGTACCAGTCCACCATGCAGGGCAATACCGTTCATCATGGCCGCCATGCCGAATTCCCGCACCCCGTAGTACACATAGTTGCCGCTGGCATCGTCCCGGGTAATGCCTTTGCTGTCTTTCCAGATGGTCAGGTTGGAGCCGGCCAGATCAGCGGAGCCCCCCAGCAGTTCCGGCAACAGGGGACCATAGGCATTGAGCGTGTTCTGGGAAGCCTTGCGGCTGGCAATGGTCTCGCCCTTTTGCTGACACTCGCGGATGTACGCCATGGCCTTTTCGGAAAAATCGGCAGGCAGTTCGCCGGACATGCGGCGGCGGAACTCGGCTGCAAGCTCCGGCTCGGCCTTTTCATAGGCGGCAAAGGACTGCTCCCACGACTGCTCGGCGGCTGCGCCTTTCTCCCTGGCATTCCAGCCGGCATAGATTTCCTCAGGTACTTCGAAGGGGCCGTGATTCCAGCCCAGATTTTCCCGTGCGAGGGTGATTTCGTCGTCGCCCAGGGGCGCACCATGACAGCTCTCTGTGCCCTGCTTGTTAGGGGCGCCAAAACCGATGATCGTGCGACAGCAGATCATGGTGGGCTGATCCGTGTTTGCCCGGGCCGCTTCGATCGCTGCCCGCACGGCGTCAGCATCGTGACCATCAACCGCGGGAATTACCTGCCAGCCGTAGGACTCAAAGCGCTTCGGCGTATCGTCGGTGAACCAGCCTTCCACTTCGCCATCAATCGAGATGCCATTGTCGTCATAAAAGAATATCAGTTTGCCCAGGCCCAGGGTGCCGGCCAGGGAAGCAACCTCGTGGGAAATGCCTTCCATCAGGCAGCCATCACCGAGAAACGCATAGGTGTAGTGATCAACAATCTCGTGGCCGGGGCGGTTGAACTGGGCTGCCAGGGTTTTCTCCGCCAGCGCAAAACCGACGGCATTGGCAATGCCCTGTCCCAGGGGGCCGGTGGTGGTCTGCACGCCCGGGGTGTAACCGTATTCCGGATGACCAGGAGTACGGGAATGGAGCTGGCGGAAGTTTTTCAGGTCGTCAATGGAAAGATCGTAGCCAGTCAGGTGCAGAAGGGAGTATTGCAGCATGGAACCATGGCCATTGGAGAGTACAAAACGGTCCCGGTTGGCCCAGTCCGGGTTGGCCGGATTGTGGCTCAGGTAGTCATTCCACAGGACTTCAGCAATGTCGGCCATCCCCATAGGCGCTCCCGGGTGACCGGACTTGGCCTTCTGTACCGCATCCATGCTAAGAGCACGGATGGCATTGGCGAGATCTTTACGAGATGGCATTGAGTGTTTCTCCACTGACAGCGAAAGGACAAAGATGGATCGTTCAAAAATAAGGCGCGTATTTTCGCCGATTAGTGTCCACGGGAGCAAATCGGACTGACGGAAGTCCCCGGGCGCTCTCCCGAAACTGCCGGCCCTCGCCGCTTACAACCTATATCAATTTTTTTTGATATTGGTCTTGATCGGCTCGCCACTGCCCACTACACTCTTTCGCCATGACCAACATGACCTCTCATGCATCCAGGGAAATCTCATCTGCAGACGTGCTGGCGCCTATCTACAAGGCCAGCGGCGATCCCCTGCGACTGGAGATACTGCGGGTACTGAGAAGGGACACCTTCGGAGTGCTTGAGCTCAGCCACCTTTTCGACATGCGTCAGTCCGGCATGAGCCACCACCTCAAGGTGATGCACAAGGCGGGGCTGCTGGAACCCCAGCGGGAGGGCAATGCCATTTTCTACCGCCGCCCTCCGAATCTTGAGAACAACAAACTGGCCGACCAGGCCATCCGGCAGATTTTCAGCATGGTGGACCGGATACCGCTGCCTGAGCATCTTGAGCAGCGAATCCAGGCCATCCGGACCCAGCGGGCAGAACAGTCCCGGGCCTTCTTCGCCCGCCATGCGGAAAAATTCCGCGAGCAGCAGGAGCTGATTGCCGCATTCGACCTATACGCCGGGCCGGTCGCCGAACTGATCCGCCAGCGGGCGGCCCAGCAGAGCTGGCAGGCAGCGCTGGAAATCGGGCCCGGAGAAGGGGCGTTTCTGCCGGTTCTGTCCGCGCTCTGTCCTCATGTGGTGGGTCTGGACAATTCCCGGGACATGCTGGCAAAAGCGACCCGCACCTGCATTGCCGAAAAACTGAACAACGTCGATCTGATAGAAGGGGTAACAGACACCCTTCTGGCTCGGGGGGACGCCTTTGATCTGGTCGTGGCCAATATGGTGCTCCACCATGTGCCGAGTCCGGCGGACATGCTGCTGGATGCCGCAGCTCTGATAAATACCGGTGGCTGCCTGGTGATCAGCGACCTGTGCAGCCATGACCAGGTCTGGGCAACAGAGAACTGTGGCGATCTGTGGCTTGGCTTCGAGCCGGAAGAGCTGACGACCTGGGCTGTTGAAGCCGGCCTGACGCCGGGAGAATCACTCTTTATTGGCCTGCGCAACGGTTTTCAGGTGCAGGTTCGGGAATTCTGGAAAGCTTCAGGCACGAACTGAGACGTACGTATAAGTACATATCAAAACATTTTGATATACAAATAAACCGTTGAGTTACACAGGTAACTGAGAGGCTCAATTTCAACCGCTCACAGAGGAGCAAAGCTGAATGTCCGATTACAACATTTTCACCTCCGAATCTGTCTCTGAAGGCCACCCGGACAAACTGGCCGACCAGATTTCCGATGCCGTTCTGGACAAGATTCTCGAGTCCGATTCCAACGCACGTGTGGCCTGTGAAACCATGGTCAAAACCGGCGTTGCCATTGTCGGCGGTGAAATCACCACCTCCGCCTGGGTGGATCTTGAAGACCTGGTCCGCACGGTCATCAGGGATGTTGGCTATACCTCCTCCAGAGTTGGCTTCGATGGCGACACCTGTGGTGTCATCAACATCATCGGCAAACAGTCCGTGGACATTGCCCAGGGCGTTGACCGCCAGAAGCCGGAAGACCAGGGCGCCGGCGACCAGGGG
This sequence comes from Marinobacter sp., assembly GCF_044799475.1. Taxonomy (GTDB): domain Bacteria; phylum Pseudomonadota; class Gammaproteobacteria; order Pseudomonadales; family Oleiphilaceae; genus Marinobacter. The sequence goes on from NZ_CP085217.1 coordinate 54,512, forward strand.
CTGATGTTTGGCTACGCCAGCAATGAAACCGACGTGCTCATGCCCGCTCCGATCTGCTATGCCCACCGTCTGGTAGAGCGTCAGGCCGAAGCCCGCAAGAACGGCGTTCTGCCCTGGCTTCGCCCGGACGCCAAGAGCCAGGTCACCTGCCGCTATGAAGGCGGCAAGGTTACCGGCATTGATGCTGTCGTGCTCTCCACCCAGCACGATGAAGACGTTTCCATGGCGGATCTGAAAGAAGCGGTAATGGAGCTGATCGTCAAGCACACGCTGCCGCCGGAGCTGCTGCACAAGGACACCAAGTTCCACATCAACCCGACCGGCAAGTTCGTAATCGGCGGCCCCGTTGGCGACTGTGGCCTGACCGGGCGCAAAATCATCGTCGACACCTACGGCGGCATGGCCCGTCATGGTGGTGGTGCTTTCTCCGGCAAGGACCCGTCGAAAGTTGACCGTTCCGCCGCCTACGCCGGCCGTTATGTTGCAAAGAACATCGTTGCTGCCGGTCTGGCGGATCGCTGTGAGATCCAGATCTCTTACGCCATCGGTGTGGCCCAGCCAACGTCCATCTCCATCAACACCTTCGGTACTGGCAAGATCAGCGAAAGCCGCATGGCCAGCCTGGTGCGCGAGCATTTCGACCTGCGCCCCTATGCCATCACCCGCATGCTGGACCTGCTGCATCCGATGTACCGGGCTACTTCGGCATACGGCCACTTCGGCCGCGAGCCTTATGAAATGACCGTGGGCAAGGAAACGTTCACCGCCTTCCCATGGGAAAAGACAGATCGCGCCGCAGCACTGAAAGACGCTGCTGGCGTATAACTGATTTTTTGCCACGGAAACCACGGAAGAACACGGAAAACAAAAAAAGATTGGCCACGGACGGCACGGAGATTCACGGACGAAAGACGCACCCAGGGGGTCAGATCAGGCTTGATCTGACCCCCGCCTCGCGGCCGTGTAAGTCCGTGAGTGTCCGTGGCCACAAATTTTAAAAGAGAGGAAACATCATGAGTACTCCAGCAGAAAAACTGAAAAGCTTTTCCGACTACAAAGTCCGCGACATCGATCTGGCTGATTACGGCCGCAAGGAAATCAACATCGCCGAAGGCGAAATGCCTGCGCTGATGAAGCTGCGTAACCGCTACAAGAGCGAGCAGCCTCTGAAAGGCGCCAACGTCATGGGCTGTATCCACATGACCATCCAGACCGCTGTTCTGATCGAAACACTGATCGAACTGGGCGCCAGCGTGCGCTGGTCCTCCTGCAACATCTTCTCAACCCAGGACCACGCTGCCGCAGCCATCGCAGCCCAGGGCATTCCGGTTTTCGCCTGGAAAGGTGAGACCGATGAAGAATACGACTGGTGTCTGGAGCGCACCGTGGGCGCAGATGTAGCCGGCTGGGAACCCAACATGATCCTGGACGACGGCGGCGACCTGACGGCCCTGCTCCACGAGAAGTTTCCTGAAATTCTGGCCAAATGCCACGGTGTCACCGAAGAGACCACCACCGGCGTCCACCGTCTGCAGGAAATGCTGCGTGATGGCACCCTCAAAGTGCCAGCCATCAACGTCAATGATGCCGTGACCAAGTCCAAGAACGACAACAAGTACGGGTGCCGCCACAGCCTCAACGATGCCATCAAGCGCGCTACAGATCATCTGCTGGCCGGCAAGAAAGCCCTGGTTATCGGCTATGGCGACGTGGGCAAGGGTTCCGCGGCTTCCCTGCGTCAGGAAGGCATGATCGTCCGGATCACCGAAGCCGACCCGATCTGCGCCATGCAGGCCTGCATGGACGGTTTCGAAGTGGTTTCGCCCTACATCGACGGCGTGAACACCGGCACCGAAGCGGGCATCAACCGTGACCTGCTGCAGAACACCGATCTGCTGGTCACCACCACCGGCAACATGAACGTGTGTGATTCCCACATGCTCAAGGGCCTCAAGTCCGGCGCCGTGGTGTGCAACATCGGCCACTTCGACAATGAAATCGATACCGCCTTCATGCGCAAGAACTGGGAGTGGGACGAGGTCAAGCCGCAGGTACATGTGGTGTATCGCGACAAGGTTGCCAATGATCATCTGATCCTGCTGTCCGAAGGGCGGCTGGTGAACCTGGGCAATGCAACAGGCCATCCGTCGCGGATCATGGACGGCTCCTTCGCCAACCAGGTGCTGGCCCAGATGCATCTGTTCGAGCGCAAATTTGCGGATCTTCCGGAAGATGCGCGCATCAAGGGTGTCTACGTACAGGTTCTGCCGAAGAAACTGGACGAGGAAGTGGCCCAGGCGATGGTGGAAGGTTTTGGTGGCGTGATCACCAGGCTGACCCCGGAGCAGGCCCAGTACATCGGCGTACCGGTCGAAGGCCCCTACAAGCCTGAGTCCTACAAGTACTGATCGAGAGCGAAACCATGCAATCCCAAAAACAGTTCAAGCGCCGGTTCAGCTTCGAGTTTTTTCCTCCCAAGACCGATCAGGGCAAGGAAAAACTCCAGGTTGTCCGGGACCAGCTCTCCGAGGTTAATCCGGATTTCTTTTCGGTGACCTTCGGGGCTGGCGGCTCCACCCGCGACCGCACAGTAGATACCGTGCTCAGCCTGCACAGGCAGGGCATTTCCACGGCGCCGCATCTGTCGTGCGTCGGCTCCACCCGGGAAAGCATTGCCGAATTGCTTGACCTGTATAAGGAGCATGAGATCGAACGGATAGTCGCCCTTCGGGGCGACATGCCCTCGGGCATGGGCGCAGCCGGAGAGCTCCGCTATGCCAACGAGCTGGTGAGCTTTATCCGCGAGCACAGTGGTGATGCGTTCAACATAGAAGTGGCGGCCTACCCGGAGTTTCATCCCCAGGCCCGCTCCGCTGAGGAAGATCTGAAGAACTTCGCCCGCAAGGTCGAGGCTGGCGCCAACAGCGCTATTACCCAGTACTTCTTCAATGTGGACAGCTACTTCTACTTCATCGACCGGCTGGAAAAAATGGGGATCACCATTCCGGTGGTACCCGGCATCATGCCGATCGTGAACTTTTCCAGCCTCACGCGTTTCTCGGAGATGTGCGGAGCGGAAATCCCGCGCTGGATCCGCAAGCAGCTCGAAGCCTACGGCGACGACAGTGTCAGCATCCGCAAGTTCGGCGAAGAACTGCTCACCGAAATGTGCGGCAAGCTGCTGGATGCCGGCGCCCCTGGCCTGCATTTCTACACCCTGAATCAGACAGAGCCCAGTATCAGTATCTGGAAAAATCTGGGGCTTGGTCAGCGGGACAAGATCGCCTTCTAGCGCAAAACCCGGGGTCAGATCAGGCCTGATCTGACCCCTCTCCACCCAGCCATGCTTACTCCCCCCGCCGAGTCAATGCGACCTTGCGCCAAGCCACGAAATTTGATTTTGAGCCCTCGCAGCAACCATAGTCTAGACTGACTGGCTGGAGCAGAGTTTTGCCCGACCGGGCTCGAAACCTCGCGAACAATAGCCAGGAAATCCCGGGGTCAGATCAGGTTTGATGTGACCCCTGATACATAACTAAAAAGATCAAGGAGACACTATGAAGAACAAATGGCTGAAAACCCTGGGGGCTGCCGTTGCCATGAGCATCAGCGCCAGTGCCCTTAACGCAGAAACCCTGAAGGTCGTCACCGACCCGAGCTTTGTTCCCTTTGAGATGATGGACCAGGAAACCGGCGAGATGATCGGCTTCGACATGGAGATCATCGCGGAAGTGGCGAAACGGGCAGGTTTTGAATACGACCTGAACACCATGGATTTCAACGGCATTATTCCTGCACTGCAGACGGGCAATGTGGACATCGCCATCGCTGGCATCACCATTACCGAAGAACGCCAGAAAATCGTTGATTTCTCCGACCCCTACTACGACTCCGGCCTGCGGGTTCTGGTCAGGGCCGACGACCAGGCGGTAAAAGAGTTGGACGATCTGGAAGGCAAGAAAATAGGCACAAAGATTGGCAGCACCAGCTATGACTTCCTGACCAGAGAGCTGGAAAAAGACAGCGGCGTCACCCCTTACCCCGGCAGTTCGGACATGTACATGTCCCTTATGTCCGGCGCGGTTGATGCAGTTTTCTATGACGCGCCCAATGTTGGCTATTTCGCCAGAACCAAGGGCGAAGGCAAGGTGAAGACCGTTGGACCGCTGTATGAAGGCCAGCAGTACGGCATCGCCCTGAAGAAAGGCAGCAGCTGGGTTGATGAAGTCAACGAAGCCCTTGCCAGCATGAAACAGGATGGCACCTACAAGACCATCTACGAGAAGTGGTTCGGCCCGATGCCTGACGCAGAGTAAAACTGTCCGTTGCGCCGGGGCTTTCCCGGCGCATTTACTCACTCCTGCAGGGAGAACCAACCCGTGGAGTTCCAGTTCCAGTTTGACTGGCAGGCGGCAATCGACTCGATTCCGTTCCTGCTCAAGGGCATCCCCTATACCCTTCTCATTTCCTTCGGCGGCCTCGCCATCGGCTTTATGCTGGGCATATTTTTTGGCCTGCTGAGCATCAACAAGAAATGGTTTCTGCGCTGGCCCGCCACCGCCTATATCGAAATTTTCCGTGGCACGCCCATTCTCGTGCAGGTGCTGTTTATCTTTTATGGCCTGCCGGATCTGGTTGGCGGGCCTATTGATCCTCTGACCGCCGGTATCGCGGCCATCGCTCTCAATTCGGGCGCGTATATTTCCGAAGTGGTGAGAGGCGGTGTCCAGTCCATTGACCGTGGCCAGAGCGAAGCTGGCCTGTCTCTCGGGCTGTCACGCACCCAGACTTTCTGGTCCATCGTCTGGCCCCAGGCTTTCAGGCGAATGATTCCACCACTGGGCAACCAGGCTATCGTCAGCATCAAGGACACCTCCCTGTTCTCGGTAATCGGCGTGGGTGAGCTGGTGCGTCAGGGCCAGGTCTACATCGCCAACACCTTTACCGCGTTTGAAGTCTATTTCGTGGTCGCGATCATGTACCTGTGCATCACCCTGTCCCTGTCTCTGATGTTGCGACTGCTTGAAAAACGCGGCGTGGCAGCTACCTGAACCTGAAGAGAGCGACTTCAATGACACATATCGTGAAGATGCAGGGCCTGAACAAACATTTTGGCGACCTGCATGTGCTGAAAGACATTGACCTCAGTGTTGAACCAGGGGAAGTGGTGGTAATCATCGGGGCCAGCGGCTCGGGCAAATCCACGCTGATCCGCTGCGTCAATGGCCTGGAGGAATACCAGTCCGGCCTGCTGACGGTTGATGGCCAAACCCTGGAACCAAACGGGGCCAGCCAGAAAGCACTGGCTGTCATCCGCAAACAGGTGGGCATGGTGTTCCAGCAGTTCAACCTCTTCCCTCACCTGACTGTGAAGAAGAACCTCATGCTGGCGCCAATGAAGGTAAAGGACGCATCCCGCGAGGAAGCCGCCAGCCAGGCTGATCGCCTGCTGGAGCGGGTGGATATTGCCAACCAGGCGGAAAAGTACCCTTCCCAGCTATCCGGCGGCCAGCAGCAGCGGGTTGCAATCGCCCGGGCACTGGCCATGGAGCCCAGGCTGATGCTGTTTGACGAGCCCACCTCAGCCCTTGATCCGGAAATGATCGGCGAGGTGCTGGACGCCATGAGGGAACTGGCCGGAGAGGGCATGACCATGATGGTGGTGACCCACGAAATGGGCTTTGCCCGGGAAGTCGCGGACCGGGTTATCTACATTCATGAAGGCCAGATTGTCGAGCAGGGCAAGCCCGACGACGTCTTCGACAACCCCCAGAACGAGCGCACCCAGGCATTTCTGGCGCGGGTACTCAAGCGCTGACAACTTTCGTATCCGCGGCGCCGGAATCCCGGCGCCGCGGATACGGCATCTGCCGGCTGGCACCGTACTTCTCCCCGCTCCTGTGGCGGGAGTCTTCAATCAGAATCCCCTCCAACCTTCCTGCCCAGCCAGCATTGGGCTGGCGCCGTCGGCCCTCCGACAAGTATCATGGGCCGGATTTCCGAGCGCCCCGGACACGGCCGGCGATGATATTCCCGACATCTCGGCCCTGTGTCCGCGAGCACACTGTGGGCCGGGCTGGCTCACCACAGGAGCAGCAAGCATGCGAAACGCGGACCTGGTCGCGAGAGACCTGAAATCGGTATGGCACCCCTGCACCCAGATGAAAGACCACGAATCCCTGCCGCTGATCCCGATCAAGCGCGGCGAAGGGGTCTGGCTGGAAGATTTCGAGAACAACCGCTATATCGATGCGGTGAGTTCCTGGTGGGTCAACCTCTTTGGCCACGCCAACCCACGAATCAACAGTGCCATCCGGGACCAGATTGAAAAGCTGGAGCATGTGATTCTGGCTGGCTTCAGCCACGAGCCGGTGGTCAACCTGTCAGAGCGCCTGATCGAAGTGACGCCGGAAGGCCTGAACAAGTGCTTCTACGCGGACAACGGCTCGTCCGCCATCGAGGCGGCGCTCAAGATGAGCTACCACTACTGGAAGAACAAGGGCAAGCCTGGCAAGAAGAATTTCGTCAATCTGGGCAACAGCTACCATGGTGAAACCCTGGGTGCGCTTGCCCTGGGCGATGTGGGCCTTTACAAGACCACCTATCAGCCGCTGCTGATGGAAGTGATTACTGCTCCCTCGCCTGACGCTTACAACCGGGAGAAAGGCGAAACCGAAGAGGCCTATGCCCTGCGCCAGTTCGAAGCCATGGAGAAGATTCTGGCGGAACGCCACGAGGAAATCTGCGCCGTGGTTGTGGAGCCCCTGATCCAGTGTGCAGGGGGCATGCGGATGCATCACCCCATTTACCACACGAAATTGCGGGAGGCCTGCGACCGTTACGGGGTGCACCTGCTGGCCGACGAGATTGCCGTCGGATTTGGCCGCACCGGCACCATGTTCGCCTGCGAGCAATCCGGCATCACGCCGGACTTCATGTGCCTTTCCAAGGGACTGACCGCCGGCTACCTGCCCCTGTCCGTGGTACTGACCACCGACGAGGTCTATAACGCGTTCTACGATGATTACGAAACCATGCGGGCCTTTCTGCATTCCCACAGCTATACCGGCAACCCCATAGGCTGCGCGGTGGCCCTTGCGACCCTGGACATCTTCCGGGATGACAACGTCATTGAAAACAACAGAAGACTGTCCGCCTGCATGACCGAGTCCGTAGCCCACCTTGCGGACCACCCCAATGTGGGGGATATCCGCCAGCATGGCATGACCCTGGCAATAGAGATGGTGAAGAACAAGGCCGATCTCACGCCTTTCCCCTGGCAGGAGCGGCGCGGCCTCAAGGTGTACAGGCATTCTCTTGGCCGTCAGGCCCTCCTGCGCCCGCTGGGCAACGTGGTCTACTTCATGCCGCCCTATGTCATTACGGAAGACCAGATCCGCCATCTGGCCCGGGTGGCCACCGAAGGCATCGAAATTGCTGTCAGGGACTGATCAGGCATGAGAGCACCCCGTATATACACACCGACAGAACTGGCACCGGACACCACCATCTCGCTGGATGAGGCGGCCACCCAGCATGTCTCCAGGGTATTGCGTATGCAGCCAGGGCAGGTTCTGATCCTGTTCAACGGTAACGGCTGTGATTACCCGGCCACTCTGAGCCGGGTGGGTAAAAAGGAGGTAACTGCCGAGCTTGGCCCGGCCCAGCACAATGAGCTGGAGTCTCCCTTGAAGGTAGTTCTCGGCCAGGTGCTGTCCAGGGGCGACCGCATGGACTATGCCATCCAGAAAAGCGTGGAAATGGGCATAACCACCATCGTGCCGCTGGTCAGCGAGCGCTGCGAGGTAAAGCTCAAGGGAGACCGGGAGGACAAGCGCCTGCGGCACTGGCAGTCCGTTGCCGTCAGCGCCGCCGAGCAGTGCGGCCGTGCGGTGGTGCCCAGAGTGGAGCCGGTGGCGACGCTGGAGGAATGGTTTCGGTACACCAGCGACTGTGACCTCAAGCTGGTATTGCATCACCGCACTGAAAAGTCTCTCGAATCCCTGGCGCGGCCCCGGCAGTTGGCATTGATGATTGGACCGGAAGGTGGCCTGAGTGAGAGAGAGATTGCTGGTGCCGAAGCAGCGGGATTTCTGCCTGCGGCTCTGGGCCCGCGGGTGCTGCGAACGGAAACTGCTCCGGTGGCTGCGCTGGCCCTGTGCCAGTGGCTGTGGGGGGACGGCGGCCAGGCCAGGAATTATAGCCCGGACTGACGGGTTGGAAAGACCTGTCCGCCTGCTAACGCAGAGGAGCGGAGCCAGGAACAGGAAATGATATAAACAGGAAAGCTTCATGACACAGTCCAGGTCGCGATTACCGGGTAAACGGGTTCTGATTCCACTGCTTCTTGTCCTGGTCACCGCCCTGGTCATCTGGCTGTTTGCGACACTGAAACCGACACCACCGGAAAAGACAGCTGAAGAACGCACCTGGCCGGTGCGGGTTACCACACTGGAATCCGGCGCGCTGTCTCCCCAGTTAAGACTTCTCGGTCGGGTTGAAACCCCCTGGCGTTCCACTCTCACCTCGGCTGTCACCAGCAACGTTGAGGCCATACCTGTTCTGGAGGGTCAGACGGTCGCTGCCGGCGACCTGATTGTGCGTTTAGAGGAAACCGAGGTCGCGCTGCTCCTCGCCCAGCGCCAGGCCGACGTGCACGAACTGCTGGCACAGAAAGCGGTGGAACAGAACCAGCACCAGGCAGATCGCCAGGCTCTGGCCCGGGAGGAGGCACTGGTGGAAATTGCAGAAAGAGCGCTGGAAAGAGAGCGGCGACTGGGAGAATCCAATCTTACCAGCCGGGCCCGAACCGACGAGGCCCGGCTGGCGCTCCAGAATGCCGAGCTCTCACTGATCAGCCGAAGGCTTGCGGTTACCAATCATCAAAGTCGCCTCCAGTCACTTGAAGCCAGGCTGCAGCGGGCCAGGGCTCTCGTCAGCCAGGCCAGGCTTGATCTGGAAAGCACCCGGGTAAAGGCCCCTTTCGCCGGCGTCGTCACCGCCATCGAGGTCAGCCCCGGCGAGCGGGTGCGCGGCGGAGAGACACTGGCCAGCCTCTACTCCACCGATCGCCTGGAAGTCCGTGCCCAGATTCCCATGAACCGGATTGATCCTGTCCGGGAAGCCCTGACGGCCGGACAACCGTTGACCGCATCGGTTGAGGTGGGCGAGAAGCAGCACGAGCTGGTGCTTGATCGTCTGAGCGGCCAGGTGAACCCCGATGCCGGCGGTATCGACGCCCTGTTCCGTTTCCGCCAGGCACAGCCTGCCACGGCACTTAACCGCACACTGGACCTCCGCCTCAGCCTGGCTCCGGAGACTGACACTTTCAGCATACCGGTTTCCGCCCTTTATGATGAAAACACGGTCTACCGGATCACCGACAGCCGGCTTGAACCGGTCCAGGTCGAGCTGGCCGGTGACCGCTTCGTCAATGGACGGCAGGAGCTCCTCATCCGCTCCCCGGCACTGGATACAGGTGACCGGATTCTGATTACCCAGTTACCCAATGCCCTGCGGGGCCTGAAAGTGGACGTCGTAACTCCGGAGCCTGAGGCATGAGCCAGGCTCCGGTTTCTCACCGGGAAGATATCCTCGGCCGGTTTGCCCGCCACAAAGTGGCCGCCAACCTGCTGATGCTGATTCTCGTGCTGGCTGGCATCTACGCGCTCAGTAATCTGAATCGCCAGTTTTTCCCAACCTTTGCCACGGATTTTATCACCGTGCGGGTGGTCTGGCCTGGCGCCACCGCAGAGGACGTTGCCCGCTCCATCACGACTCCGCTGGAACAGGAGCTGCGCAATCTCGACGGCGTCAAGGAGATGCGGTCAACCTCGACCCAGGGCTTCGCCAGTATTGTGCTGGAATACGAGGAAGATGCCGAAATGGGCGTGGCCCTGGATCAGGTCAACGAGCTGGTCAGCCTGGTCCGCAACCTCCCCACGGACGCCGAGCAGCCGGAAATTTCCAAAGTCGTGCGCAATGAGGACGTGGCCACAGTGGCCCTGACCGGCCCGGTCCGACTGGAGGCCCTGAGGCCCCTCGCCTACCGCTTTGAGCAGGAATTGCTGGACCGGGGAATAGCCAAGGTGGAGCTGACCGGGCTGCCAGAGCGGGAAATCGCCATTGAGGTGGGCAGTGCCACCATTGCCGAACTGGGCATGACGCTGCCCGATATAGGCCAGCGGGTCAGAAGCCAGAGCCAGGACATACCGGCGGGAACGGTCGGCGAAGAGGAATCGGTGCGCGAGATCCGCAGTCTTGAGAAAGGACGCAGCGTCGCTGACTTCGCCCGGATGCCCATCGCCAGCACGTCGGAGGGTCGGCGCCTCACCCTGGGCGATGTAGCGGAAGTCACCCTTCGTCCCCGGGACAACAGTGTTGAAATCTATTACCAGGGGAAGCCAGCGGTGCTCATGCAGTTGCAGCGCACCGAGTCCGCCGATGCCCTGAAATCCGCCGAGGTGATGACCAGCTGGCTGGGTGAAGCCCGGGCAACCCTGCCGGAAGGCATGGAACTGATTACCTTCGATGAGCAGTACGAGCTGATCCAGGATCGCATCAACCTGCTGCTGAAAAACGGCATCACCGGGCTGATCCTGGTGGTGGGTATTCTGTTCATTTTCCTCAACGGCCGGATCGCCTTCTGGGTGGCGGCGGGTATCCCCATTTCCTTTATGGGGGCGCTGGCCGTGCTCTGGCTCAATGGCGGCAGCATCAACATGATCAGCCTGTTCGCCCTGATCATGGCGCTGGGCATTATCGTGGATGACGCCATAGTAGTGGCAGAGGATGCCATGACCCACTACCAGCGTGGCGAATGGCCGCTGGAGGCGGCCGAAGGCGGGGCGCGGCGGATGTTCGTGCCGGTGATGAGCTCCTCCCTCACCACTATCGCCGCCTTCCTGCCCCTGATGCTGGTGAGCGGCATCATCGGGCAGATTCTCCGGGACATACCCTTTGTAGTGATCTGCGTGATCATAGCCTCGCTGGTGGAAAGTTTCCTGATCCTGCCAGGGCATCTGCGAGCCAGTTTCCACAAACATCACCACCGGGAACCCACCGCGATCCGGCGCCGGCTGGAGGCCATGTACGATCACTTCCGGGACCGCCAGTTCCGGCCTCTGGCCCAGTGGAGCATCGACCACCGGGGCACGGTGCTGACAGCAACGGCCTGCACCCTGGCCATCAGCCTGGCGCTGGTGGCCACCGGGCACGTTCGGTTTACCTTCTTCCCCACGCCAGAAACTTCCACCCTGGTGGCCGGAGTGAAGTTCGCCGCAGGCACGCCACCGTCTGACGTGAAGGCCTACGGCCGCATCATGGAGGACACTCTCTGGCGGGTGAACGATCGTCTGAGCGATGACGGAGACCTGGTGGAAGTCGCCTTCCTGCGTCTGAACCAGGCCTCCTTCAATGGCGGACGTAACGTCGAGCGGGGTACGCAGTACGCCATGATGTCAGTGGAACTGGTGACTCCAGATGCGCGGGAGGTCCGCAACCCGGAGTTCATCCGGGCCTGGCGGGAAGCATTGCCAAAACTGGCAGGCATCGAGCAGCTTTCCATCACCAGCCCCCAGGGCGGGCCACCGGGCAAGCCGCTGGATATATTCCTGACCGGAGCCGAGCCCGCTACCCTGAAAGCCGCCGCGGAAGATATCAAAAATTCCCTGGGGAACTATGAAGGCATCACCGACATACTTGACGACCTGCCCTGGGGCAAGCAGCAATATGTGTTCTCCCTCACCCCACTGGCCCAGTCTGTGGGCCTGACCATCGAGGACGTGGGACGTCAGATGCGGGCGGCGCTGGATGGCCAGCTTCTGCAGGTATTCTATGACGCCCATGATGAAGTCGAGGTGCGAATCATGCTGCCAAAGGCGGAGCGAACCCTGCAACGCACCCTCAGCAGCCTGCCCATCATCACCCCGACCGGGGGCGTGGCGCCCCTGGCCAACATGATTGAACTCGAATCCCGTCGGGGCCTCGCCCTGCTTCGGCACACCGATGGCCAGTTGGGTGTCAGCGTCACCGCCGACGTGAATCCGGACATCACCAACGCCAACCAGGTAATCGCGGATCTCCAGGCGGACGTCCTGCCGGGAATTCTCAGCCAGTACGGCATCAGCGCCGAATTCAAGGGCAAGGCAGAAGAGCAGCGGGAAACCGGCGCGGACATGATGACCGGAGCGATGCTGGGGCTGGCCATGATCTATATTATTCTGGCCTGGGTGTTCGGGGCCTACACCTGGCCCATCGCGGTGATGATCGCCATTCCTTTTGGCCTCTGCGGCGCCATCCTTGGCCACCTGCTGCTGGGCATAGACCTGACCATCCTGTCCCTGTTCGGAATGTTTGGCCTGTCCGGCATAGTGATCAACGACTCCATCATTCTGGTGACCTTCTACAAGGAACTCCGGGAAGACGGAATGCCCGTGAAGGAAGCCCTGGTGGAGGCAGCCTGTCAGCGCCTGAGAGCGGTTCTTCTTACTTCTCTCACTACCATTGGCGGACTCCTGCCGCTGCTGTTCGAGACCTCGCTGCAGGCCCAGTTTCTGGTGCCCATGGCGGCAAGCATCGCCTTCGGCCTCGCGGTGGGCACCCTGCTGATTCTTCTGGTGGTGCCGGTACTGCTGTCACTGATCGAGGACGTTACTGGCCGTTTTGGCCCAGATGCCGGTGCTGGCAGCCCCGGAGCGGCCATTGACAATAATGACAGCGCCAAACATTATGCCGGGCAGGCTTCCGGGTGAAATTTCAGTAACACTGTCTTTCGTAATACCCTGTTTATCTAACACCGTATTTCGTTGACGACATGGCTGTGCCAATAATCATAATGTCCGACCGTGAGTTTCAGGATGACTTCTCTGTTTTCCCAGGCTGAATTCTGGCAGTACCTCAGTATTCCGGTTATCGCCGCACTGATCGGCTGGATCACCAACTGGCTCGCCATCAAAATGACCTTTTATCCCCTGGAGTTCGTCGGCAAGCCGCCGCTTCTGGGGTGGCAGGGCATCATTCCTTCCAAAGCCCGGAAAATGGCCGCCATCAGCGTGGATGCCACCATCTCCAGGATAGGTACTGTCCGGGAGATTTTCGACCAGATAGATCCCCGGCTTCTGGCCGCTCATATTGTGCATTCCGTCGAGCCACGTACCGAGGAATACGTCGACGAAATGATGCTGAAAGAATATCCCACCTTCTGGGAAAACCTGCCCTCTTCTGCCCGGCGCATGGTGTATGACCGTGTCCGCAAGTCCACGCCCCAGTTGGTGGACAACCTGGTGGACGATCTGGCCGAGAATATTGAAGGCCTGCTGGACATTAAGGGCATGGTCATTGAGCGGCTGGCTTCCGACAAGCACCTGCTCAACCGCATTTTTCTGGAGTGCGGTGAGGCGGAGTTCCGCTTTATCATCAACTCTGGCTTTTATTTCGGGTTCCTGTTCGGCCTGGTGCAGATGGCAGTCTGGTATTTCTATCAGGAGTGGTGGGTTCTGCCGGTCTTTGGGTTGCTGGTGGGCTGGGCCACCAACTGGATTGCCCTTAACGTCATATTCCGGCCACTGCATCCGAAAAAGATCGGGCCGTTTCAGATCCAGGGCCTGTTTCTGCGACGCCAGGCCCAGGTGGCAGAGTCTTTCTGTCACATCGTCACCCATGAAATCCTGACCGTGGGCAACATCATCAATGCCATTCTCACAGGACCCAATGGTGAACGGGCCCGCAACATGGTCAAGAAGCACATCAAGCCCCTGGTGGATGAAACCGCCGGCATGGGCAAGGCTCTGACCCAGGTCGCGTTTGGCCCCACGGGTTTTGCCAGTCTCAAGCACAAGGTGGGAGAGAGGGCCATCGAGATATCACAGACCTCTTTCAGCAACCCCGTCTTTGAAAAAGACCGGGCCGAAGCGGTGAAAAGCATCATGGTAGAGCGGATGACTGCCCTCTCCTCCGACGAGTTCCAGGACCTTCTGAGGCCCTGCTTCCAGGAAGATGAAATCAAGCTGATCATGGTAGGCGCAGCACTGGGCTTCGCAGCTGGTGTAGCCCAGTTCGTATTCGTGTTTGGCGAGTCCTTCTACTGACCGGGCGGCCCGGCAAGCCACCGGGCCAGCCCCTATTCCTGCTCCTTTTTCTCGGCATCGTCCTTCAGAAGTTCCGAAAGGGTTTTTTTACCATCTCCCTGCCGACGGTCGGACAGATCCGACGGCAGCACGGCCGGGAGCCGGCGGGCAATCCCATCTTCGTCCCTTCGGACCGCGTCGAGGATGTCATCAACGCTGATCAGATCAAGGGTTCGGCCGGGCACCAGACGGTCGCCATCAGCGCCGGCCAGTGAGAGCAGGCCACCCCGGATCAGTTTGTCACTGACGCGCCGGGTCACCGCCCCGGGGACCCGCATTTTCTGTTCCAGCTTTTCCTGCTGGGGTGCGGGCCTGCCCGCGCTGAAGGGCCTGCAGACAAGCCACATCAGGGTCAGTGCCACCTTTTCCTGAAGTTCCGGCGAAAACTGCACGTCCTGTCTCTTGGCGATGGCTCCGGGATTCTGCAGGTAAAAAGTAATGCTGGCGCCAAGGAGCAATATCAGCCAGTTAAGGTAGAGCCAGATGAGCATGATGATGCCGATGGCAAAGCTGGAATAGATGGCTGCGTACCTGGCAGAGGTGGCCACGGTGGTGGCGAAGAGAATGCTCGCCGCCTGCCATGTAATTCCAGCTATCACGCCCCCAATCAGCGCATATCTCAAATACACCCGGGTGTTGGGCATGAAGGCATAGAAGAAAGTGAAGGCGCCGCAGACGAGCAGGAAAGGCATAAGGCGGCTGAGGGTGGCGATCACGGTACCAAAAGGCTCAACCGCCGCCAGTGCCTGTACGATATCGGATGTGAGCACCGTGGCGCTGATGCCTATGGCAGACACCATCAGCAGTGGCCCTATCATGATCACACTCAGGTAATTGCTGAAGCGCTGGCCCACCGAGCGCATCTCCGGGACCTGCCAGATCATGTTAAAGGACCGTTCTATTTTCTGGACCAGCGATATGACCGTGTAAATCAGTATCACCAGACCCACCGAGCCCAGCACGCCGACCTTGATGTTGTCGACAAATTTCAATACCCGGTCCGCCATCTCGACGCCTTCCGGGCCCATGGGCTGAAAAAACTGATAAACAAACGGCTTGACGCGTTCGTGCACATCCAGCGCCTTGAGCACGGAGAAGCTCAGAGCCAGCAGAGGGACAATGCTGAGCAGCGTGGTGTACACCAGGCTCATGGCATGAAGGGTCAGATTGCCAGCAACCAGATCTCTCCCGAGTGCGTACAGGACCCGCGCCGTGGTGTATAGCCAGCTCCAGGGCCCGCGCTCCGGCGGGTTGGGGTTGGCCAGTATCCATTCTTCCGTTTTTTTGAGCCTGTCTTTTATTTCGATTGAGGGCACACGGGATCCTGTCGTGTCTGCAGATGGTTTCTGGTGGTTGTGGTCCGCGACCGGTGCATGCAACCCCTGGTCGCGCCCAGCCTGACGTCACCAGTATGGCGTATTTTCAGCAGGTGTGGGCAGTGTCCCCTGTTTTCAGCCGTTCCAGGCCGTCTGCGATAATCCCCACGATCCGCTGCCGGGCTTCACGGCTGGCCCAGGCTGAGTGCGGAGTGACGATCAGATTGGGAATATCACCGGCCAGCAGGGGGTTGCCGTTGACCGGTGGTTCTTCGGTCAACACGTCAAAGCCGGCGCCGCCCAGGCGGCCGGACCGCAGGGCGTCAGCCAGGGCCTGCTCGTCCACCAGACCGCCGCGGCTGGTATTGAGGAGAAGTGCGTCTGGCTTCATTTTCGCCAGCTCCGCCGCGCCAATCAGATTTCTTGTTTCGTCGGTCAGCAGACAGTGCAGGGAGAGCACATCCACCTGGGGCAGGAGTTCTTCCAGCGGAACCCGGGAGTAACCGTCCACTGTCCCCGCCGGCTGTCCCGGACGCGCTGCCAGCACAATGTTCATGCCGAAAGCCCTGGCCCGCTCCGCCACTCCCCGCCCCAGGTCCCCGTAACCTGCGATGCCCAGGGTCCGCCCTTCGAGTTCCATAATGGGGTGGTCCATCAGGCAGAACTGAGGGCTTTTCGCCCATCGGCCCTTCTGAACGTCCTGGTGATAATCGATAAGACGGGTGGCCAGCGCCAGCATCAGGGCCATGGTGTGCTGCGCCACGGAAGCCTGGCCATAGCGGGTGGCATTGATCACCGAGATGCCCGCCTTACGGGCTGCCTCCAGATCAATATTGTTCAGTCCTGTCGCGGTCACAGCGATGTATGCCAGTTCGGGGCTGGCATCAAAATGCTCGGTCCCAAGTACCACCTTGTTGGTGAGAACCGTATCAAAGCCGCGGATTCGCCCGGTTACCTGTTCCGGCGTTGTGCGGTCATGGAGGACCAGTTCATCCACCGTCTGGCGGATGGCAGACAGGTCGACATCGTCACCCAGGGTGGCTGCATCAAGAAAAACGGCTCTCATCAGGTTGGCTCCCGGACTGAGTGGATGTAGTCTGGTTAGAAAAGATACAGCAATTCATGCTGGCAAAGGTAGTTTGCACCGCCAGGCAAGCCCACCCCAATTTGCGGAAGGAGGCAGTTTACGATGGAGCACGAGTTCTGGCACGCCCGGTGGGCAAATAATGAGGTCGGCTTTCATGAGGGCTCCATAAACCGCTACCTTCATGATCACTGGCATGAGCTGGCATCCCGGGGCGGAGAAACCGTGTTCGTGCCGCTGTGCGGCAAGGCCCAGGATATGTGGTGGCTGTACGACCGGGGCCACCCGGTCATTGGCGTGGAACTGAGCGAAATTGCCTGCAAGGACTTTTTTGAGGAAGCGGATGCCAAAGCCACGGTCAAGCCTGGGCGGCCTTTCATCCGGTTTGTCCACGACGACCTGGAACTCTGGTGCGGGGATTTCTTCCAGCTGGTTCCCAGCGATCTGACCCATGTGCGGCTGGTGTATGATCGCGCCGCCCTGATCGCGCTACCTCCCCACATGCGCCCGGAATACGTTCAGCACCTGAACGCCATACTGCCCGACCAGGCCGCCATCCTTCTGGTGACCCTGGACTATCAGAATGACGAGATGCAGGGCCCGCCGTTCAACGTGAGTGATGCAGAAGTTCATGCTCTTTATGGCCAGGATTTCGCAATTGAGCAGGTATTGACAAACCTGCTCCCCCCGGATCACCCATTTGCGAGGCGCAAGGGCCTCAGCGGCGCTACAGAAAGTGTGTTTCGCCTGCACCGGAGAGCAGATGAGCCAGGCTGACAGCCGTCATTGCGCCACTCCCGGGTACTTTCGGTTGGGTGGAGCGGGGCCGGAACCATCCGCAGCTTTTTGTATCGGATTTGAAACAAAACGATTTAGGGACTGTCCAAGTTTTCAAGACTGGACTAAGCTGAAAATGTCCAGACCGGGATGGTCCCGAAAGGGAATTCCGGTTTTGCGAGCCTTTCCAATATCCACCCAACTATTGTGAAGTCGTCCGAAGAGACGATCCGAATCAGATCGGAGATTTTGTGTGAAACACGGCTAAATCCCAGCGAGCGAGGCGCCCCACATGAGTATTCTGCATCATTTCAAGAACCGGTATGAGGCAACACAGGAGGAAGAGTATTCCCTTGAGGAATACCTGGAGATCTGCAAAAAAGACCCATCAGCATACGCCACCGCGGCCCAGCGGATGTTAATGGCTATCGGTGAACCCGAAGAGATAGACACTTCCCGCGACCCCCGGCTTTCCAGAATTTTTTCCAACAAGGTCATCAAACGCTACCCTGAGTTCGCCGAGTTCTACGGTATGGAAGATGCGGTGGAAAACATCGTGTCCTTTTTCCGCCATGCCGCCCAGGGCCTCGAAGAGCGGAAACAGATCCTCTATCTGCTGGGGCCGGTCGGGGGAGGCAAGTCCTCTCTTGCGGAAAAGCTCAAGTTCCTGATGCAGAAGGTGCCTTTCTACGCCATCAAGGACTCCCCGGTAAATGAATCACCTCTGGGGCTGTTTGATATCCATGAGGACGGGCCCATTCTGGAGGAAGAATACGGAATTCCCACTCGCTACCTGAAAACGATCATGTCCCCCTGGGCGGTGAAGCGCCTGCACGAATTCGGCGGCGATATCGGCAAGTTCCGGGTGGTCAAACGCTACCCCTCGGTGCTGGACCAGATTGCAGTCTCCAAGACAGAACCTGGTGATGACAACAACCAGGACATCTCGGCGCTGGTAGGCAAGGTGAACATCCGCATGCTGGAGGAATATTCCCAGGACGACCCGGATGCCTACAGCTTCAGTGGCGGCCTGTGCAAGGCCAACCAGGGGCTGCTGGAATTCGTGGAGATGTTCAAGGCGCCGATCAAGGTTCTCCACCCCCTGCTGACCGCAACCCAGGAAGGTAACTACAACACCACCGAAGGCATGGGCTCGGTGCCTTTTGACGGCGTCATACTGGCGCACTCCAACGAATCCGAATGGCAGACCTTCCGCAACAACAAACACAACGAGGCCTTTCTGGACCGGGTCTACATCGTCAAGGTGCCCTACTGCCTGCGAGTGACAGAAGAAATCGACATCTACCGCAAGCTGCTCAGGGACAGCTCCCTGCACGGCGCCCCCTGCGCTCCGGACACCCTGGACATGCTGGCGCAGTTTTCGATCCTGTCACGCACGAAGGAACCGGAAAACTCCAGCATCTTCTCGAAGATGCGGGTTTACGACGGCCAGAACATCAAGGACACGGATCCCAAGGCCAAATCCATCCAGGAATACCGGGATGCAGCCGGGGTAAACGAAGGCATGGAGGGACTCTCGACCCGCTTTGCTTTCAAGATCCTGTCGCGGGTGTTCAACTTCGATTCCGCCGAAGTGGCCGCCAACCCGGTCCATCTGCTGTATGTGCTTGAGAAGCAGATCGAGCAGGAGCAGTACGCCCCCGAGGTGCAGGATCGCTATCTGCGATTCATCAAGGAGTTCCTCGCGCCCCACTATGTGGAGTTCATCGGCAAGGAGATCCAGACCGCCTATCTGGAAAGCTACAGCGAGTATGGCCAGAACCTGTTTGACCGGTACGTGACCTATGCCGACTTCTGGATCCAGGACCAGGAATACCGTGATCCGGACACCGGCGAGATTCTTGATCGCGGCTCCATCAACGAAGAGCTGGAGAAGATCGAAAAGCCGGCAGGCATCAGCAATCCCAAGGACTTCCGTAACGAGGTAGTGAACTTCGTGTTGCGGGCGCGGGCCAACAATCAGGGCCGCAACCCCTCATGGCTGAGTTACGAGAAACTGCGCGCAGTGATCGAGAAAAAGATGTTCTCGAACACGGAGGATCTGTTGCCGGTGATCTCATTCAACCCCAAGGCCAGTCAGGAAGACCAGAACAAGCACAAGCAGTTCGTTGACCGGATGGTCGATCGGGGTTATACCGAAAAGCAGGTTCGCCTGCTGGCCGAATGGTATCTGAGGGTTCGCAAGTCCCACTAAGGGAACTTGTCAGCAACCCACTGACAGACCCCTGTGCGCATGAGGGTGTGCAGGGGTCAGGTGCCGAACTGGAGCAGAGCTATGGGCATGACCCACATTGTCGACCGACGCCTTAATGGCAAGAACAAGAGCGCAGTGAACCGCGAGCGGTTCCTGCGCCGCTACCGCCACCATATCAAAAAAGCCGTTTCCGACGCCGTCCAGCGCCGCTCAATCACCGATGTTGAAGGCGGCGAAAGCGTCAGTATCCCCACAAGGGATCTCGACGAGCCGATCTTCCACCACGGCCAGGGTGGCAAGCGCGAAATGGTGCATCCGGGCAACAAAGAGTTCGTGGCCGGAGACGAACTGCCCAAACCGCCAGGCGGCGGTGGTGGCGGCCAGGGTGATGGCAAGGCCAGCCCCGACGGCGAAGGCATGGATGAATTTGCCTTCCAGATCACCCAGGATGAGTTTCTGGAATTCCTCTTTGACGACCTGGAACTGCCCAACCTCGCCCGCAAGAAACTGAGGGACACCGAGTCCTTCAAGTACGTGCGCTCAGGCTTCAGCACCCAGGGCGTGCCCGCCAAGCTGGATGTGGTGCGGTCGCTGCGCGGCGCCCACGCCCGCCGCCTGAGCCTCGGCGGAGCCCGCAAGCGCAGAATCCGGGAACTGGAAGAGCAGCTTGCTGCACTTAAAAGCGCCCCGGCGGATCTGGACCCGGCCTTCAGCCACAAGGACCAGATAGAGGTGCTGGAGGCTGAGATCGCGAAGCTGAAATCCAATCTCAAGCGCATTCCCTATATCGACGAAATCGACCTGCGATACCGCCAGCACCTCAAGCAGCCGCAACCCGCCACCAGCGCGGTCATGTTCTGCCTGATGGACGTTTCCGGTTCCATGACCCAGATGCACAAGGATATCGCAAAGCGATTTTTCATCCTGCTGTACCTGTTTCTGAAGAAAAACTACAAGCGCATCGATGTGGTATTCATCCGGCACCATACCAGCGCCAAGGAAGTGGACGAGGAAGAGTTTTTCTACTCCAGGGAGACGGGCGGCACCATCGTTTCCAGCGCCCTCAAACTGATGGACAAGATTGTCAGGGCCCGTTACTCCCCCGCAGAGTGGAACATCTACGCCGCCCAGGCCTCGGATGGGGACAACTGGAATGACGATTCCCCTGTCTGCAGCAAGATCCTGTCGGAACAGATACTCCCTCTGGTGCAGTACTACTCCTATGTGGAAATCACGCCGCAGGATCACCAGATGCTGTGGTATGAATACGAGAAGGTAATGGCGGAGAATCCCAGCAGCTTTGCCATGCAGCAGATTGCGGACCCGAGTGAAATCTACCCGGTGTTCCGGCAGCTATTCGAGAGGAGAGCCGCATGACCGATACCATGGACCGCCCCAATGCAGTCCAACCCATCTCCACGGGATCGGAATGGACCTTTGACCTGATCCGGCAGTACGACGAGGAGATTGCGAAGTGCGCCGCCGAGTTCGGGCTGGACACCTACCCCAATCAGGTGGAAGTAATCAGCGCTGAACAGATGATGGACGCCTACAGTTCCGTGGGCATGCCGGTGGGCTACAACCACTGGTCCTTCGGCAAGCAGTTTCTCAACACCTCTCAGGGCTATCAGCGGGGCCAGATGGGGCTGGCCTACGAAATAGTGATCAACTCCGACCCCTGCATTGCCTATCTTATGGAAGAGAACACCCTGCCCATGCAGGCACTGGTCATTGCCCACGCCTCCTACGGACACAATTCGTTCTTCAAGGGCAACTATCTGTTCCGCACCTGGACTGACGCCAGCGCCATTATTGACTATCTGGTGTTTGCCCGGAATTACGTGGCCCAGTGCGAGGAACGCCATGGGGTGGACGCGGTGGAACAGATTCTGGATTCCTGCCACGCACTTATGAACTACGGGGTAGACCGCTACAAGCGACCCTCACCCATCTCGGCATTCGAAGAGCAGCGCCGCCAGCAGGACCGGGAGGAATACCAGCAGCGCAGACTCAATGACCTATGGCGCACCATCCCGAAAATGAGCAGTGACGAGGAAGAAGAGGCCAGGCGCAAGACCCGCTACCCGGAAGAGCCCCAGGAAAACCTGCTCTACTTCATCGAGAAAAACGGGCCGCTGCTGGAAACCTGGCAACGGGAAATCATCCGCATTGTCCGCAAGCTGGCCCAGTACTTCTACCCCCAGCGCCAGACCCAGGTGATGAACGAGGGCTGGGCCAGTTTCTGGCACTACACCCTGCTGCACCGGATGTACGAGAAAGGCCTGGTCACTGACGGCTTCATGCTGGAATTCCTGCAGAGTCATACCGCGGTGGTCTACCAGCCGCCGTTCGACAGCCCCTGGTATTCCGGCATCAACCCCTACACTCTGGGATTTTCCATCTACACGGACCTGCGCCGGATCTGTGAAAACCCAACCGAAGAGGACAGGCACTGGTTTCCGGACATTGCCGGCAGCGACTGGGTGGAGACCCTCCACTTTGCCATGAAGAACTTCAAGGACGAGAGCTTCATTCATCAATTCCTGTCCCCAAAGGTGATGCGGGATCTGAAACTCTTCGCCATCTCGGACGACGACCAGGAGGAGGTCTACCGGATTACCGCCATCCATGACGAATCCGGCTATCGGATGCTGCGGGAAAAGCTGGCCCGACAGTACAACCTGAGCTTCCGCGAACCCAACCTGCAGGTATGGAACGTGGACGTCCGTGGCGACCGTTCCCTGACCCTTCGCCACATCCCCGTCGATGGCATCCCCATGGGCGAGGCCACCGGTGAAGTACTTCGGCACGTGCACAGGCTCTGGGGGTTTGACGTCCACCTGGAGACCGTGGACGATGAAGGAGTCACGGGAGAGTTTCACTGTCCGCCCCTCGATGAGCGGTAAAAACACAGTCAAATCGGAGAAACAGGGAGGTTCACGTGACCAGGACACGAGGTCACCTTCGTATAGGCACATCCGGCTATCAATACAGTCACTGGAAAGAGCGCTTTTATCCGGCGGACCTGCCACAGAAGGCATGGTTCGGCTATTACGCCGAGCATTTCGACACGGTGGAAATCAACAACACCTTCTATAATCTGCCAAAGGCTTCCACCTTCGAACAGTGGCAGGACAGTGCGCCGCGGGGCTTTGAATACAGCCTCAAGTTCAGCCGCTACGGCAGCCACATGAAGCGGCTGAAAGATCCGGCACAGACCATACCCGCCTTTCTGGACGTAGCAGAGAAACTCGGTTCCAGCCTGGGGCCTGTCCTCGTCCAGCTGCCGCCCAAGTGGCATCGCGACCCCGGGCGGCTGGAAGAATTTCTGGCGGAGGCACCGGACCGGCATCGGTGGGTGATCGAGGTACGGGATCCGGACTGGCTCCATGACGACATCTACGAAATACTCAGGTCCCACCGTACGGCACTGTGCATCCATGACATGATTGAAGACCACCCCCGGGTCCTTACCACCGACTGGATCTATCTCCGGTTTCATGGCGAACACTATACCGGGAGCTACACCAGCCAGTTTCTGACGGCGGAGGCCGACCGGATCGTCAACGAGCTGCAGGACGGCTGTGACGTCTACGCCTACTTCAATAATGACGAGGAAGGCCATGCAGTCCACAACGCCCTGGATCTCAGACGCTATGTGGAGTACCGGCTCTGATATGCCCCCGGAGCATGCCGCTGGCCATAACCTGATGCCCGCCACCGTGGAAACCGGAGCATTATGCCCTCTTGATACGCCCCGTTTCCTCTGCGATGAAATGCTGCAGGGCCTCGGGGAGTGGCTGCGGGTGGCAGGCTACGATACCCGCCTGCCCGAAACCGGAACTGAGGACAGGGACGTGCTGGCCATGGCCGTGGCGGAAAACCGCTGGCTGGTTACACGGGACCGGGCCCTTGCCCTGCACCGGGATGGCCCGCTGTATGTGCTTCTGCTCGAAAGTGGCGGGCAGGATGCCTGCATCCGGGAACTGACCGGCAAACTCAACCTGGACTGGCTTCATGCGCCCTTTTCCCGCTGCAAACGCTGCAACACTCCCTTCCGGGAGGGGCCGCTTCCGGGCTCTTCGGCTTCACCGGAATCCAGCCCGCAGACACTGCTCCACTGTACCCAATGCCATCAGACCTTCTGGAAAGGGAGCCATGTGCGGCGCATGCGTGAAAAGCTCAGGGAATTCAACCGCTGGCGGAGGACGGAGTAGCCAACGAAGAGCGTCCGGAGACGGCTGAAACAGGCGATCTGTCAAACAGTGTCACACTTACCCTCACGCAACCAAATTACTACATTCCGGGCGTAAAATGTCGTGATATTCTCAGGGCCAAATGACTAACAACTGGCGTTCATGATTCTCAAACCTGCCCAGAAGCTATTATCAAGACTCAGTTATGCTCGCAAGTTTTTGCTGGTATACAGTCTTTTTACCGTGCCTTTTCTGGTGCTGTCCTACCAGGTCGTCAAAACCGACTACGAACAGATGCACCTGGTTTCTCGAGTACAGGAAAATCTCCAGAGCCTTCGCAGCATTACGGTTTTTCTCCATCATCTTGAACTGCTGCGGGATCTCACCCCCCTTCGCATCGCAGCACCGGAATCACCGGGTATCGAGTCACAGTATGAGGAATCCCGCCGGCAGGTTCTTTCCCATCTGGATCAGCTGGAAGACTACGAGTTCGGCTCCGGCGGTTACCTCAGCGAGGTCCGCAGCAGCCTTTCGGACTCCACGCCCGCCGCCCCCGGCTCCGAGCTTTTCAGCATCGACAATGTGTTTGCAAACGCCAACCAGCTGGTTCTCTCGGGCTATGAATGGCGTTACCAGGTTGCCGCCCGCGGCGGGCTGTTCAGTGTGAGCAACCGACAGCTGGAGTCCATATCAGCGATCCTGATGAATACCCTGCCCCGGGCCATGGAAGAGGCGGGCAAGGCAAGGAGCTATGGCTCATGGTTTCTTTACCGCAAACATGTCGACCCCGGATCAGTCTTCCTGATTGATCAGACCTGGAAAGGCCTGGATTCCATGATTCGCCAGCTGGATACCACTGGTTCCTCCGACGGAGCGACTTACGGGGCAACAGCTGATCGGCTCCGGAAACTTCTGGAAGATATTCAGCTCCACTTCGATGACAGGCTGATCCAGGTACTTGAACTGAACACCAGCTGGCAGGATTTCTTTGCCACAACCAGCAGCAGGATCAATCAGGTTCAGGCCCTGACCTATTCCCTGTATGATTCCATCAGCACCAGCATAGACGCCGACCTGCAGGAAAAGCGGCAATCCCTTTTTCTTCACAGCTCTGCCATTCTGCTGGTGCTGGCCGGCATCGCTTACCTCTTTGCCGGTTTTTACCGGTCGGTCCGCACCGCGATTGACTCCCTGTCAGAAGGCGCCGGCAACGTGGCCCTTGGCAAATATGATCAGGCCATCACGGCGGACACCCGCGACGAACTGAGCCAGCTTGCGGCATCCATGGACAATATGCGTCTGAAATTAAAGGACCGTGAAGATCAGCTGCGGGATTTCGGTTCCAGGGACGGTCTTACCGGCCTGCGCAACCGCCGCCACTTTGACGCCGCTCTGCAGGAAGCCATCAGCCTGGCAAACAGGGAGAACTGCTGGCTGGCACTGATTCTGGTGGACCTGGATTTCTTCAAGAAACTCAACGATGAACACGGGCACCAGGCAGGGGACGCAGCGCTAAGGCACGTAGCGACGCTGTTCGAGGAAGTTTTCAGAAAACGGCAGGATCTGATTGCCCGCTATGGGGGCGAAGAGTTCGGAATCATCATCGTGGATGCGGCGCCCTCACTGGTTGCCGCGCGTGCGGAAGAGCTTCGTACGCTCATCGCCGCCAGCCCGGTAATATTCGAGGACACCGAACTCTCCATTTCAGCGAGTATTGGCGTGACAACCCGGGTCCCATCGGATCGAACATCGCCGGAAAAGCTTATCGCAGAGGCGGATTCAGCCCTCTATCGTGCAAAATCCCTTGGCAGAAACAGAGTGGAACAATGGTCAGAACCGGGGCGTTAGTCCGTCTGTACATCATGGGCCTCGCCTTTGTCGTGAGCCTCACCTTGCCCGCCCTGGCCCTGGCGTCAGAACAGGCACTTACGCCCTTTGGCAGCCCGGCGGCCGGCAATGCGGAGGGCACCATTCCGCGCTGGGAGGGCGGAATTAAAGCGATCCCCGAGGATTACGAACGAAAGCAGCTTCACTCGGATCCTTTCCCTCAGGATCGGCCGGTCTCGGTTATCACTCCGGAGAATTTTCGAAAGCACGGGGCACGACTCACCCCCGGCCAGCAGCGGCTTTTTGAATCCTACCCTGGCACCTTTCGCATGGACATCTATCCATCCAGACGCTCCCATGCCCTCCCGCAATGGGTGAACGAAGGCACCCGGAACAATGCCCGGAACGCAATGCTGGGGAAAGAGGGCAATTCGGTGGAAAATCTTGGGCCGGGCACGCCTTTTCCCCACGCCCGCACAGGGGTCGAGGTAATCTGGAATCATCTCAACCGTTTTCGCGGCAGTTTTATCCAGGTTACCGACACGGAAAGCAGCGTTTTTCCGGGTCACCAGGTTTCCTACCGGATGAGCCACGAAGTTGCCTTTCCGCCCTACGCACGTGACTCCGAAGTCGGCGGCGCCAACAACATTCTGCTCTATTACACTTCGTTTCTGCTATCACCTCCGACCCATGCCGGCGGAGGATTCCTCGTTGTCGACTTCCTTGACCAACAGATTCAGCCGAGACTGGTATGGACTTATGACCCGGGCAGCCGGCGTGTTCAACGGCTGGCCAGCACTACTCACGACAGCGTGGCGAGCCTGGCGGAAAACCTGCGGCTTGTCGAAGATACGGACATGTTCAACGGCTCTCCAGGCGCCTACGACTGGCGGGATCTTGGGGTTCGCGAGGCCTGGATTCCATACAACAATTACCGGTTGCCGCTGGCCAGGTTCAGCGATCTTCTCACCCCCTTTCACCTGAATCCTGACCATGTCCGCTGGGAACTCCACCGGGTCCGGGTCGTTGAAGGGACGGCAAAGGCAGGCTCGCAGCCTGTTTATTCAAAAAAAATAGCCTACGTGGACGAGGACAGCTGGGGCATAGCGATGATGGAAAACTACGACCGGGAGGGCGCCCTCTGGCGGCTTGGCGTGTCCCACCCCCTCAATTTTTACGAGGTCCCCATGACATTCAGCGTGGCCGACGTGGTGCATGATTTCCGCGAGCGTGCCTACAACGCCAGGAACCTGCTTAATGAGGAACCAACGGCAGGGGAATACGACCTTCCCATTCCCGAGGCCGGTTATTTCCAGCCTGCAAGGCTGCGCCAGCGAGCCGTGCGCTGATCACCACGAAACGGCCCGCGCACCTGGATATTTTGCTAGACGGAATTCTTTTCCAGGAATTCCGCCAGTGCCACTGCATTGTTGTGTTCCGTCTCCCTGCTCCCGAACAGCAGCGTCACGGTCTCATTTTCCTTTACACATGACTTGAGTTCCTCCAGGTCGTCCGGCTGCTCTTCCTTCAGCTCCTCCCTGTAACGCTTGCGGAATTCCGGCCACTTGTCCGGGTCATGGCTGAACCATTTGCGAAGATCGGACGACGGTGCCACCTCCTTGAACCAGTGGTCCACAGCCGCGTCCTCCTTTGACAAACCCCTGGGCCAGATACGGTCCACCAGTATTCTCACTCCGTCGTTTTCGTCCTTCCCGTTGTATACGCGTTTTACATTGATGGTGGTCATAACCTTGAGTCTCCTTTTCTCCGGGTCACTGAACCGTTTTTATCAGCATCTCCAGCCCATCCACAACCCAGGGCACAATAATCGCTGTAGCAAAAGCCGACAGCGCCATGGCGAGGCCGGAAAAGGCGCCCATCTGGGGGCTCACCTGGAACGCTCTTGCAGTACCAATGCCATGAGCGGCCACCCCCATGGCGATGCCTTTCACGCTGTCATCCCGGATTCCCATTATGCTGAACAGCCTGGTGCCGAGTACCGCACCCACTATGCCGGTTACAACCACCAGCACCGCAGTCAGGGATGGCAGGCCGCCGATGTTTTCAGAGATGCCCATGGCCACCGGTGCCGTCGCCGACTTTGGCGCCAGAGACATCTGGATCTCGAACGAGCCGCCCAGAAGCCAGGCGAGACCAATGGAGCTGCTGGCCGCAATGAACACACCGCAGATCAACGCTATGGTTACCGGCAGCCAGAGCTGACGGAGCCTGGAGAACTGCTGGTAAAGGGGGATCGCCAGCGCAACAGTGGCTGGCCCCAGCAGAAAGTGGACGAACTGCCCCCCCTCGAAGTAGTCCTCGTAGGCGGTGTCGGTCACCAGCAGCAAACCGATCAGCATCACCACCGACGTAACCACCGGGTTTGCCAGAGGGCTGGAGTCGGTGAACAGGTACAGTCGGTAGGCCAGGCCATAGGCGATCAGGGTCACGGTAAGACCGAGCAGTGGTGTAGCCGAGAGATAGACCCAGATATCCGTGAGGTCGGGTTCAGTCATGCTGGTTCCCCCGCCTTGCGAGCACACGCCCGGAAAGCTGCATGATGCCTGCGGTTGCCGCCATGGTTATGAGAGTACTCACCACCAGGACCACCACTATGGGCAGCCACTCGTCGGCAATGCGTCCGAAGTGAACCATCATCCCCACACCGGCGGGCACGAACAGCAGGGAAAGATGACTCAGTAGCGCAGTGGAGGCAGTATCCACAGATTCCGGGGCTTTGCCGCGAAGCATCAGCGTCAGAAACAGCATTAACATGCCGAGTACCGGACCGGGGACCGGAAGGTTCAGAAGGCGGACGGCGATCTCCCCCACCAGCTGGTAAACCAGAAGAAAGGTTATTCCGTTCAGAAAATTCATGATAAGCCACCCGCTCGTGAATACCCGATGACCCGCTACGCCAGAAACTGGAGAGCCGGGTACCATCACATTAGCAAAATATGAAGGCGGGTTATGACTTCTTTGACGAGCCCACGGGGCCATATTGCTGGTTTCGAGTTGGGCGGTCTGAAAAAGATATTGACGCTGGCCCGTCCTGCCGTCGAAATCCCGCGACTATCCCGGTAGGCTATCAGGCCGGGATGCCCGGCTAGTTAACGGGCCACGCCAGGAACGCTTATCCGGAAAAGGAGTCCGCTAACAATGACAGTCAATACTCGCAGTTCCAGCTCTCGATCAGCAATCGCTCTCACGGCCCTCAGCCTCTTTGCCCTGCTTGTCCAGGGCTGCGCCGGTGGCGCTGTCACCGGCTCGGTCTATGCGGTTTCAGGTGCAGCCGCAGCCAAGCTCCACCAGGCCCGGCAGGAATTCCGGGAAGACCTGAACGAGGACTATGCCAGTTACCAGGCGCTTTTTTCAGCATCGGAATGTGACCCGGCGGAATATCAGATCAGCCCGGAAATCCTGGAATACCTGCGGGACACCGCGCCCCATGAAGATGGCTATGCCGAAGCCCAGGACATCCTGCTTGAGACATACCGCGACCCCACACTGTCAAGGAACGTGCGAGCTCATGCCCTGTATGTAGCTGCGCTTACTGAAGCTGAAAAAAAGGGGGGTTCCAGGGAGCAGGCCAGAGAGTACCTCAAACAGGTAAAGCGGGAGTTCCCCGGCACCCACGACTGTGCCGTGGACACGCTGCTGGAGAAAGGTCACAGGATCGATTACTGACACGCCGGGGTTTCCCCGGGGGGAAAACATGTGTGCCTTTAAAGATATCGGCTCGACCAGGCCACCAGCATATCCGCAACATATTCCGCGTCCTCGGCCTTTGAAAGCAGATGGTCGGCAGTATCCAGGGAAATAAAGCTCTTGGGATGCCTGGCAGCCTGATAGATGGTTGCCGCTTCACTGATGTTCACAATCTGGTCGACAGGCGAATGGAAAATGATCAGCGCCTTGCGCAGGTTGCCGATATGATCCGGCGTGTTCCACTGCTTCAGATCTTCCAGCATCTGTGACTTCACATTGAAACGGCGGCCGGCGAGAGTCACCTCGGCCTCGCCTGTCTCGCGAATTTCGCTGGCCCGCTCATCAAACAGATGCCGGACGTGATGTGCGGTCGCCGGAGCCGCAATGGTCGCAACCGCCTCAACCGATGGCATACGCTGGGCCGCCGCCAGTACCGCAGCTCCTCCCAGGCTGTGGCCAATGATGATTCGGGGCGCATGGTAATGCTCTTCAAGGAATTCGCCGGCTGCCAGCAGATCCTCGATGTTTGAAGAGAAATTGGTGTTGGCAAAATCCCCATCGCTGCTGCCCAGGCCGGTGAAATCGAAACGCAGGACGCCAATCCCATGTTTTGCGAGGGCCCGTGCGATGCGCGAGGCCGCGACAATGTCCTTGCCGCAGGTAAAACAGTGAGCAAACAGAGCCATTGCCCGTGGATTTTTCTGATCCGGCATTTCCAGCAGACCGGCCAGGTTATGGCCCAGCGCGTTTTCAAATTCCACTCTGGATTTTGTCATGGTGCTTTTCCTTCGAGAAAGAGATTATTTGCGATACCGGCTTTCATACCACTCCTGGGTGCCCAGGCTGCTGACTACGAGGGCACATCCAGCCAAAACCCCCGACTGTAAACAGGTTGACAGCCCTCGCCGGATCCCAGAGCCTACACTCAGCCATAACGATTCATGTCAGCGACCCTGTAACAACCTGCACCAGAGAGGCCCGGAATGTCATCACAACTCGCCATCCCTTCCAGAAAAGACAGCGTCAGCGCCGAAGAGTGGCAGCTGCGGGTGGATCTTGCCGCGGCTTACCGCCTGATTGCCCTACATGGCTGGGACGACCTGATTTTTACACATCTGTCGGCGCGGATCCCTGGTGATGAACATCATTTTCTGATCAACCCCTACGGCATGATGTTTGAGGAAATCACTACATCCAGCCTGGTGCGGGTCGATCAGGAGGGCAACAAGCTGAACCCTGATGATTTCGACATCAACCCAGCTGGTTTTAACATCCACAGCGCCATTCATGACGTGCGGGAAGACGCCCTCTGTGTCATGCACACCCACACTATTGCCGGTGTCGCGGTCTCGGCCCAGCAGGAAGGTCTGCAGGCCCTCTCCCAGCAGAGCCTGTTTCCGCTGGCCAGCCTCGCTTACCACGACTACGAAGGGGTGGCTCTGCGTGAAGATGAGAAGGCGAGACTGCAGAAAGACCTGGGCAATGCCAGCTTCATGATCCTGCGCAATCACGGATTGCTCACCGTCGGCAGCAGCATTGCCGATGCCTTTCTGGGCATGTTCATCCTGCAGCGGGCCTGCGAGATCCAGGTCAGCGCCCTGGCGGGTAACCGCCCACTGACGCCGATTCCTGCCGGCATTGTTGACTCCATCAAACAGCAGGCAGCCCAGGTCACCCGTGGCATGGGGGGCGCTCTGGCCTGGCCCGGCCTGCTGCGCAAACTCGACCGCATCGACCCCAGCTTCCGCCAGTAACTGCGGGCCGCGCCTTGAAGTTCGGGCCGGGCAGAAAACCTTACCCTGGACTACTTTAAACCCATGCTGCGGGGGATTTTTGTCAACTCCGCCAGTCGCTCTGCCCTGGAGGATGAGCGAGTAACCAGGCGGACCATATCGGAGTCCGCCTCCAGAAAAACAAAAAGGTTCTGACCCATGATTGCGAATATTGGCCTGCTGGCTGGCCTGGTTCTGCTTATCGTCATGGCGCTGCGGGGCGTCAACATCCTTGTGGCGGCTCTGGTGGCCAGCCTGGTGGTGGCAGTAACCAACGACATGGGCTTCTCCAAAGCCCTGCTGCAATACTTCCCGTTTGGCCCCCTGGGGGCCTTCAGTTTTGCCGGAAAATTCTTCGTGCTGTTCCTCACCGGCGCCATTTTCGGCAAGATGATGGCCGCCAGCGGCGCTGCCGGCTCCATCGCCAGTTCAGTAACCCACTGGCTCGGAGCCAGGCGCACCCTCCTCGTTACCATTCTGGTCTGCGCCATGCTGACCTACGGCGGTGTAGTAGTGTTCGTGGTGATCTTCACCATGTACCCGCTGGGGGTGGCGCTGATGCGGGAGGCCAACCTGCCCAAGCGACTGTTCTGCGGCGCCACCGCGCTGGGTGCCGGCACGTTTACCATGACTGCCCTTCCGGGCACCCCCTCCATCCACAACGTCATTGCCGCCTCCGCCCTGGGCACGGACCTGTTTGCCGGCGCCATTATTGGTATTGCCGCGGCGGTGGTGATGTTTGGCCTCGGGTTGCTCTACCTGGAGCGGGAGTGGGACAAGGCCCGGGCGTCTGGCGAAGGCTATGAATCCAATACCCAGGATGCCGGCATGGAAAAACTGGCGCCGGCCCTGGAGCACGGCCCGAGCTGGAAACCCAGCATCCTGCCGCCGGTGATCGTGCTATCCACCATCATCGTGCCCCGCTTGCTGCTGGCCCTTGATGCCGTGGATGCTGACACGACTCTGATCGGCCCTCTGGTCACTTTCGCCAACCAGGAGCCCATCATCTGGCCGAGTTTCGCCCTGGTGCTGGGTGCTGTCAGCTGTGTGCTGCTGTTTGCGGGTTTTCGCAGCAAAGCTCTTCAGAGTCTTGGCTCAGGAGCTGATGACGCCATCATGCCGCTGCTGAACACAGCTGCGGTTATCGGCTTTGGCGGAGTGGTTACCCAGACCGCGGGTTTTGGCGTCTTTTCCCAGGCCGTACTGGACCTTCCGCTGCCTCCGCTGCTGTCGGCGTTCGCCTCCGTCAGCGTGGTTTCCGCTATCGTGGGATCCGGCTCAGGGGGCCTGCAGATTTTCATGCAAACCTTTGCGGAAAATTATCTGGCCCTGGGAGTGGAGCCGGAAACCCTGCATCGTATTGCGACGCTGGGGGCCGGTGGTCTGGATTCCCTGCCCCACTGTGGCGCGGTCATTGCCATGCTCACCATCATGGGCCTCAAGCACCGTGAAGCCTACAGAGACATTTTTGTAGTCACCGTCGCAATTCCGGTGGTAGCCACCCTGGTGGCGATCGGAATTGCCACGATCATGTGATGCAGGACCCAGTGAGGGCAGGCGGGGAACAGTAAGGCGTGTAAACACCGACATCTTGCGTATACTTGCATCCTGCAACCTGTCACGAACAAACCCGGACCATGGAGGTCCGTCAGGCAAGAGGAACATCATGAAACGCATCGGTACTCTGGATGCATCCTGGCTCGCGGTGGAATCGGAAGATACGCCGATGCATGTGGGCAACCTGCAGATTTTTTCGCTTCCCGAGAATGCTCCGGACACTTTTCTACGGGATATGCTGAACCGGATGAAAGCCGACTTCGAGGTGGCCAGACCCTGGTGTTACAGGCTGGTCCGGCCAGGCATGCTGGGACGACTCCTTGTGCCCGCATGGAAGGTGGACAAGAATATCGATCTGGATTATCACGTTCGCCACTCGGCCCTGCCGCGGCCCGGCAGCGAACGTGAGCTGGGCATCCTGGTCTCCCGCCTGCATTCAAATCCGCTGGATTTTTCCCGTCCCCTCTGGGAATGCCACATTATTGAGGGACTGGAAAACAACCGGTTTGCCCTCTACACCAAGATGCATCATTCCATGATTGACGGTATCAGCGGTGTACGATTGATGCAGCGGGTGCTGAGTGTCGATCCCGAAGAACGGAACATGCTGCCACCCTGGGCGATCCGCCCCCAGAGTACCCGGGCCAGCAAATCCGACCGGGAGCCGAGCATCCCCGGAGCCATCTCCCATGCCATGGAAGCCCTCAAGATCCAGGCCGACACGGCGCCGCGCCTGATCAGTGCCATGACCCGGCTGGTGCAATCTGCCCGTCATCCCGAAGACGACCTGACCGCCCCTTTCTCCGGTCCCACCTCGGTGCTCAATGGCCGGGTCACCGGTCAGCGTCGCTTCGCAACCCAGCATTACGAGCTCTCCCGGCTCAAGGACATGGCCAAACTGGCAGACGCCTCCCTCAATGACATAGTTCTGTACCTGAGCGGAACCGCTTTGCGGCGTTTTCTGATTGAACAGAACAGCCTGCCGAAAATTCCTCTCACAGCGGGCATACCGGTGAATATCCGGCCGGCCGACGACGAGGAACTGGGTACGGCAATCAGCTTCATGATTGCCTCTCTTGCCACCGACGAAGCCAACCCCATGGCAAGGCTTGAACAGATCAAGCACTCGACCCGGAGGGCAAAGGAACACCTGCAGACTCTGCCTCGCAGCGCTCTCAATCAGTACACCATGCTGCTGATGTCGCCTTACATTCTGCAGTTGATGTCAGGTCTGGGCGGGCGCATGAGGCCAGTATTCAACGTCACCATTTCCAATGTGCCCGGCCCTGAGCGGGAGCTTTATTACGAAGGCGCAAAGCTGGAAGCCATGTACCCGGTGTCGTTGATCGCCCACGGGGGCGCTCTCAACATCACCTGCCTGAGTTATGCCGGCTCCATGAACTTCGGTTTTACCGGCTGCCGGGACACGCTCCCCAGCATGCAGCGCCTGGCGGTCTACACCGGTGAGGCTCTGGATGAGCTGGAGAAACTTCTCAGGCCAAAGCCCGCGCTGCGGAAGAAACCAGCGGCAAAACCCCGGGCCAAACCCGGGCCAAAACCCAGGGCACCTTCTGCCAGCAAAAAGCCGTCGTGACTGGCCGGAAAGCAGGTGTGACCTGACCTGCCTTCCGGACTTTCAGCAACTGAAAATCACTGGGTGGCACTCTTCCAGTGGGCAGCACCCACAAAAATGAGCTGGAGGAAGCGGGTGGTGCGGGTTTTGACCTGCTCCACCTGATATTCGTCCTCCGGTGATATGCCGAGAAGGTCGGTAAGGCTGAAGGCAACACTGCGCACCACCAGATCACAGGTCAGATCGAGGTCACTGTCGCTCAAATGCTCCATGAGGCGCATGCGGCGCAGATCGTTTGCCAGTTCGCTGGTGAAAAACCGCATTTCGCTGCGTATCCCTTCCTGAACTGCCCGGCTCTCTCCCGCGAGGCCCTGGGCCATGAAAAAGAAGAACGCGCGGTTGGCCTGAACGTGGCTGACGAAAATAGCCACTGATTCTTCCATCAGCTTGTCTGCCTGGAGCACATTTGCTCTGGCCTCCCGCATCATCTTGCGCAGCACCAGCCCCAGCTCGTCCACCAGCTGCAGCCCGAGATCGTCCATGTTGCGAAAATGACGATAAAAGGAGGTGGGTACCACCCCCGCCTCCCGGGTTACCTCACGGATTCCCAAACTGACAAAATGCCGGCCGCGGCCCACGAGCGCCAGCGCTGCAACCATCAGTTTCTCCCGGGTTTCGCCCGGCTTGCGCCGTTTTCTGTCAACCATAAACACTCACGCCTGATGTTATCTGCACCGTCCGGGATCAATGAGGCTTCCCTCTGAATATTTCCCGGCCTGATTTATGTAACAAGTGTACACATATTTTTATTTTCCGGGGCGGAAAACCCAGAATTTCGGGCCATAAACAGGAATAAAAATACTGCGCGCTCCCGTAAAACAACACAATAATCCTGTTTAATCTTTTACTTTCAATACATTGGAGTATTTCATGGTGACCTGCCCGGAGGGTTTGACAGTTCCCGGGCCACTTGTGTACAGTCGTTCACATCTTGTGAACACTCGTACACCAGGTACGTTTGAAAGGAAACGCTTTACAGCATATGGAGACCATCATGCTATCCAGAATCGAACAGATCATACCTCTCCAGTGGCTGGGCAGGCAGCTTTTTAACCGGGAAGACCCGGCTGCTTTTTTCGACCCGTTACTGGAAAAACTCAACCCCATGTGGGTGCGCCAGTATGTACCGGCACAGGTCAGCGCCATTATCGACGAGACTGCGGACACCAGAACCTTCGTGCTCCGTCCGGCTGCACGCTGGGCCGGCTTTGAGGCCGGACAGCACGTCAATGTCGGCGTCGGGATTGATGGCGTCCGTCACAATCGCACCTTCAGCCTCTCCAGCTCACCGTTCCAGTGGCACAGCGAAGGTACCGTGACCCTGACCATCAAGCGACTGCCGGGCGGCCTGGTGACCAACTGGATGCACGATCACCTGGAAGCCGGCGATGTCATCGGGCTGGGCGAAGCCTTTGGGGATTTCCGGCTGCCCGAAACCAGCGAGCCGGCACTGTACATCGCCGGAGGCAGCGGCATCACGCCGGTCCTGAGCCAACTGGAAACCATGGCGGACAGTGATTACCGGGCACCGGTGACGCTGCTTTACTTCGTTCGCACACAGGCAGACATAATCGGGGCGGAGAAACTCCACGCGCTGCGCCAGCGCTGGCCGGCCCTGACACTGAAAATCATCGCGACAGCCGAAGGCGAAGCGCCCGAACATCTGAACGATGGCCATCTCAGGCAGGTGCCTGACATCAAGGGCCGTCGCTGTTACCTGTGCGGACCTGAAGGGTTGATGGATGAGGCCAACAGACTGCTGCAGGAGCACGGCATCTACGGCGAAAACATCCATAGCACCTTCTTCTCGGTGCCCACCGCGACCCTGCTCAGTGATGGCCTTGGCGGGGAGGTGAGCTTTAGCCGCAGCGGAGCAGGTGTTAATTCCGACGGAGATGCACCCCTGCTGGAGATTGCTGAAGCTGCAGGCCTCTCGCCGCGCCATGGCTGTCGCATGGGGATCTGCCATCAATGCAGCTGCCGGAAAACCAGTGGCACCGTGATTAGCCGCCTCACCGGAAAAGCATCCGGGCCGGGAGAGGAAACAATCCAGCTCTGTATCTCGGTGCCCCGTGGCCCGGTCACTCTGGACCTGTGACCCGGCTTCCAACACACCGAGACTGACATTATCTGGCCCGCATGCCACAACCATCGGGCAGGGAGTTAAAGCATGAAAAAGCTGACTGACGAACAACTGAAAGGACTGGAACAGGACCTGAACACCATACGGGAAGAGGTGCTTGCCGATCTGGGTGAGCGGGATGCCCGCTACATCCGCAAAATCATCCGTCTGCATCGCACCCTTGAAGTGGGTGGCCGGGTGATGATGCCCTTTGGCTTTATTCCCCCGGTATTCCTCGCTGCGGTGGCAAGTCTTGGGCTGTCCAAAATTCTGGAAAACATGGAGATCGGTCACAACGTCATGCATGGCCAGTATGACTGGATGAACGACCCCTCACTGCACTCCCAGACCTATGAATGGGATACCGCCTGTGATGGCGACTCCTGGCGGCGTACCCACAACTACGAGCACCATACCTTTACCAACATCATCGGCAAGGATCGGGACTATGGCTACGCCCTGCTCCGCCTGAATGATGACGAGCCCTGGCGGCCGGCTCACAGCCTCCAGTTTCTGAACTACGTGGCACTCAGCACCTTCTTCCAGTGGGGAGTCGGCCTGCACGAACTTGAGTTTGAACGGTTGCGCAGCAGGGAGATCACCCTGGCTGACAAGGAAGCCTTCCTGAAGGAATTCCTCCGCAAGGGCGGGCGTCAGGCCTTCAAGGACTATGTGTTCTTCCCTGCGGTCACCCTGCCGGTAGCCCCCATCGTTCTGACGGGTAATGTCGGTGCCAATCTCATCCGTAATCTGTGGGCCTCAACAGTGATCTTCTGTGGCCATTTCACCCAGGACGCGGAGACCTTCACCGAAGCGGAATGCGAAAACGAGGGCAAGGGACAGTGGTACCTGCGTCAGCTTACCGGCTCAAGCAACTTCACCGGTGGCAAATGGATGCATATCCTGAGCGGGCACCTGAGCTATCAGATTGAACACCATGTGTTTCCCGACCTGCCGGCCCATCGTTACCGCGAGATCGCGCCCAGGGTACAGGCCACCTGTGAAAAGTATGGCATTCACTACAATTCGGGCAGTTTTGCAAAGCAGTACGGTACTGTGGTGAAACGGATTTTGCGGTTTTCCCTGCCAGACAGGTTAAGAACTCGGCTCGAGGCCGCCTGAACGGCAATCAGGTAAGGCCGAGCAGCCTGATCAGCTGTGGCTGCTGGCGCTCCGACATGAGATCCGCAAGGGTGTAATTGTCGAGGGCGCCGAGGAATTTTTCAAGGGCCTCCCCCAGCGCCTTCCTGAAAAGGCAGGCAGGGCTGATGTGGCACTGGTTGTCCGGGCCAAAGCATTCAGCTAACCGAAAATCCGGCTCTACCTCTCTCACCAGAACCCCGATGTTTATCTCCTCCGGCCGCAGGCACAACTTCAGGCCACCACTCTTGCCCCGGACCGTTTCCACATAGCCGGCACGGCTGAGTTCCCCGACAAGCTTCATCAGATGGTTTCTGGAAATATCATAGCCATCCGCGATCTCTCTGACCGGGACCAGCCTGTCGTCTTCCAGAGCCAGGTAAACCAGAACCCTGACAGCATAGTCAGTGTAACGGGTTATATGCATCAGAATGTCCCGATAGGAATTGAAAGTCGCAAAATGCTTTTCAAAAGGGCAAAGCAGAGGGGCACCCCGCCCCTTCATAAAAGATACATTATTCATATTAAGTCCGGCATCTCGATTCCGTTTTTCGGGAGGCCAGAATTTATCGGCTTGGGAATACCTCTACAAGAACCTATGTTAAAGGGGGGGGGGGATTTTTCAAAGCTTTCCGTTTTTTTGGCTGCGAAAAACCAAAGCAGCAGTTCAGATGAATTAATACGTTTTATCCATACGGGGGAAGCTCTGAAAAATGGAAGCGGTAACAGCGCTGGCCAGAAGAATCCCGGGGCATCCGGATAAGCATATTTCCTCCGAACCCTCCTCAGGCGATCTGCAGTAACCTCAGCAACTGGGGTTTCTCCCGGTCCGCCAGCAGGTCTTTCAGGGTGTGCTGGTCGAGAATATCGAGAAAGGCTTTCATGGCATCAGCCAGAATATGCTTGAGATTGCATACCGGTGTGATCCGGCACTGGTTATCGAATGAAAAGCATTCCACCAGCTCAAAGTTCTGTTCGGTTTCCCTCAGGAGAACTCCGAGATTTATCTCTTCCGGACTGCGGTTCAGTCGCATGCCGCCATTCTTGCCCCGCAGAGTCTCTATGTAGCCCATCAGGCCAAGCTGGTGCACCAGCTTCATCAGGTGGCTTTTGGAGATGCCATAACTGTCGGCA
This sequence comes from Marinobacter sp., assembly GCF_044799475.1. Classification (GTDB taxonomy): domain Bacteria; phylum Pseudomonadota; class Gammaproteobacteria; order Pseudomonadales; family Oleiphilaceae; genus Marinobacter. Next base: position 93,119 of record NZ_CP085217.1, read on the forward strand.
ATTTCCTTGATCGTCACCAGACGCCCGTCCTGGAGTCCCAGGTAGATGAGAACCCGCAGTGCGTAGTCGGAATAGGTTGTAAGGTGCATGGAAAAACTCCTGTCAGGGGCCGCCGGGTGATGGCCTTGTAAGCACAAATCCGGCTACACCCAGAGCAAAAATGGCAAATACGATCAGCCCCCCGGCCGGTACGCCCGAGGCCGTCATCACCAGGCCGCTGAACAGCAGCATGAGGCAGGCCAGCCATTTGGCGGCAACAGGAACAGCGCCGCTGTCGTGCCAGGCAGCCAGCACCGGCCCAAGGGTGCGATGATTCCGCAGCCAGCGAGTCAGGGCGGGGGAACTGCGGCTTGCTGACCAGAACGCAAGAAGGGCAAAAGGCGTGGTCGGCAGCAGCGGCAGGACCACTCCAGCCAGAGCCAGCAAAACGCTGATACTGGCAAGAACACGCCAGGCACCCCGTCGGATCACTCCCCCTGTCGCCATGGACGGCCCTCCCGACCTCTCTCCAATTTCTCTGCCGCCCCGCTCCTTAATGCACCGGTAAGCCCAGCGACTTGAGCGACGCCAGGCGGGCAATATAGGAAATCTTCAGCCCTGTGGCAAAAACCAGGGTACCGATGTGCATCGCCACCTGCCCCGGCAGAGGAAGCATGTCAGCCAGCGGATAGGCCATGACCACGGTGGCCACGAGTGCCAGCAGACAAAACAGTAGCGAGCCATTGGACCAGGAAAGCAGCCTGTTCATCCCGGACCTCCTTTAACATCTATTAGTAGTAGATCTTATATTAGCTATCGAATCCTGGTTTCGCAAGACTTTCGCAACGACATTAAGACCATAAACCATAATGTTTGAATCAATATCCGGGATGAATACCACCAAATAGGTACCTATTTTCAGCTTCTGGAATACCTCCATATAAAATTGAACATCGACCGTCAATAGATGTTTAATAGCCACGAAGAAAGCATCAGGTGCGGCGCCTGGAGTCTGCCGCTGCTTGCCCTTCAGGAGGATCTGCAATGATCCTGCCCCAACCACCCCGCAGTGCTCCGGCCTGCCCACAATCCCGGCATCAAAAAAGCCGGATAAGGAGACCAGTGCCATGGCTAGTTACCGCCGCCTTTGGCTAATTCTGATCGTTGTTCTTGGACTCACGTTTACCCTGCTTGGCTACTTCGGCGCTGAGGTCTACCGCACGGCACCGCCCATTCCCGACCACGTGGTCTCGGAAAGTGGCGAAACCCTGATGACGGAGGAAAGCATTCTCGATGGCCAGACTGCCTGGCAGTCCGTGGGCGGCATGCAGCTGGGGTCCATCTGGGGTCATGGCGCCTACCAGGCACCGGACTGGACGGCGGACTGGCTGCACCGGGAGCTGATGGCCTGGCTCGAACTGGCTGCACAGGACATCTACGGCACCTCTTACCATGAGCTCAACGGAAAGCAGCAGAACGATCTGCAATATGATCTCAAGTCCGAGTACCGCACCAACAGTCATGATGAGGCGAGCGACACCCTGATGCTGTCAGACCGCCGCGTCGAGGCCATTCGGGAAACGGCTGCCTATTACATCCGCCTGTTCGGCAATGACCTGGCTCTGCAGCCCACCCGCGAAAACTACGCGATGAAGGAAAACACCCTGCCCAGCCTGGAACGGCGTGAGCAGATGACGGAGTTCTTCTTCTGGACCGCCTGGGCGGCGTCAACGGAGCGTCCTGGTGACGACGCCACCTACACCAACAACTGGCCCCATGAGCCGCTGATCGACAATGTTCCCACATCAGAGAACATCATCTGGTCCCTGGTGAGCGTTGTGCTGCTGGTTGCTGGCATTGGCGGCCTCATCTGGGCCTGGGCTTTCCTGCGCCGCCATGACGAGGAAGAGCCCGCAGCACCCCTGAAGGACCCGATAACAACCTTTCAGATCACACCTTCCCAGGGGGCTCTGGGCAAGTATCTGGTTCTGGTGGTGGGCCTGTTCGCCTTCCAGATGATGGTAGGTGGTCTTACCGCGCACTACACTGTTGAAGGTCAGGGTTTCTACGGCTTCAATCTTTCCGAATGGCTTCCCTACTCTCTGGTCCGCACCTGGCATATTCAGGCAGCGCTGTTCTGGATTGCCACAGGCTTCCTGGCTGCCGGGCTCTTCCTGGCCCCCATCATCAACGGTGGCAGGGACCCGAAATACCAGAAACTGGGAGTCAATGTCCTGTTCTGGGCCCTGGTTGCAGTGGTGATCGGGTCATTTGTCGGCAACTACCTGGCCATCGCCCAGATCATGCCCAAGGAACTCAGTTTCTGGCTCGGTCACCAGGGCTACGAATACGTGGATCTTGGCCGATTCTGGCAGATTGGCAAGTTCACGGGCATAGTGCTCTGGCTGGTTCTGATGCTGCGGGGCATAGTCCCCGCTCTCAGACAGCCTGGGGACAAAAACCTGCTGGCCCTGCTCACCGCCTCGGTGGTCGCCATCGGCCTGTTCTACGGCGCCGGCTTCTTCTACGGCGAGCGCACCCACATCTCGATCATGGAATACTGGCGCTGGTGGATCGTACACCTGTGGGTTGAGGGCTTCTTTGAGGTATTCGCCACTGCGGCCCTTGCTTTCATCTTCTGCAGCATGGGTCTTGTGTCCCGTACCATGGCTACATCCGCCAGCCTGGCATCGGCCTCGCTGTTCATGCTCGGCGGCGTACCGGGAACCTTCCACCACCTGTACTTTTCCGGTACCACCACGCCGGTGATGGCGGTAGGCGCGACCTTCAGTGCCCTTGAAGTGGTTCCACTGATCGTGCTCGGCTACGAAGCCTGGGAGAACTGGCGTCTGAAAAGCCGCGCCCCCTGGATGGAGAACATCCGCTGGCCCCTCATGTTCTTCGTGGCGGTTGCCTTCTGGAACATGCTGGGTGCCGGGGTGCTGGGCTTCATGATCAACCCTCCCATTGCGCTCTATTACATCCAGGGCCTGAACACTACGCCAACCCATGCCCATGCAGCTCTCTTCGGGGTATACGGGTTCCTCGCCCTCGGCTTCACCCTGCTGATTATGCGCTACATCCGGCCCCAACTGGTGCTGGATGAGCGGCTGATGCGGACAGGTTTCTGGTGGCTGAACACAGGTCTGGTGCTAATGCTTTTCACCAGTCTGCTGCCGGTGGGTATCATCCAGTTCGTGGCCAGCGCCAGCGAAGGTCTCTGGTACGCACGCAGCGAGGGCTTCATGCAGTCCGGGATACTCCAGACGCTGCGCTGGGTGCGGACGATTGGCGATGTGGTTTTCATCATTGGTGGTCTGGCGATCGTCTGGCAGGTGGTGAAAGGCGTCTTTTTACCGGATGTTCGGCCTTCGGAGGATATTCCTGACGAGGTTGTGACCGAGACCGTCTGATCCCGCTTTCTGATTGATCCTTTGGGCGCCCTCCGGCGCCCTTTTTTGTGGCTAAGGAAAAGTCAGGGGCTACCACCCCAGAGGTATCGGCCCAAGCCCGGGCATCTGGGATAATCAGATAAACCATTCAGACACCAGGGGGAAACCTGCCCATGTCACAGGCGCCACTGACGGACCGCTTCGGTCGCACCATCAACTATGTGCGCCTGTCAGTCACCGACCGCTGCGACTTCCGCTGCGTCTATTGCATGGCCGAAGACATGACCTTCCTGCCCCGCCAGCAGGTCCTCACCCTGGAGGAAATCGCCCGGCTCGCCCGCACCTTTATCTCCCTGGGCACCGGGAAAATCCGCCTCACCGGGGGCGAACCCCTGGTACGTAAGGACATCATGGAACTGGTGCGGGAAATCGGCACCATGGGGCTCCGTGACTTTGCCATGACCAGCAATGGCAGTCAGTTACCCCATATGGCCGGGGACCTTCGCAGAGCCGGCCTGCACCGCCTGAACATCAGCCTGGATTCGCTCGATGCCGACAGATTCCGGAACATTACCCGGACCGGCAGGCTATCCCAGGTCCTGGACGGCATAGATGCAGCCTGTGAAGCCGGCTTCCGTGGCATCAAGCTGAATACGGTAGTAATGAAAGGGCGCAACGACGACGAGATTCCGGAACTGATCGAATTTGCCCGCCGCAAAAAGGTGGACATCAGCTTTATCGAGGAAATGCCCCTGGGCGCTATCTCAGAACACGACCGCAGCGAGGCCTTCTGCAGCAGCGATGAAGTGCGCGGCATCATCCGCCAGCACCACGAGCTGATTCCCGCCACCGAAGACTCAGGTGGCCCTGCCCGCTATTACCGGATGCCAGGCAGCCAGATCAGGGTCGGCTTCATCTCGCCCCATTCCCATAACTTCTGCGCCACCTGCAACCGGGTCAGGGTAACTGTGGAGGGTCGCCTTCTGCTGTGTCTGGGCAACGAGCATTCAGTGGACCTGCGGCGTGTGCTAAGGGGCCATCCGGTCAATGACCACAAACTGCGCCAGACCATCATCGACGCCATGGACCTGAAGCCGGAGAAGCATCACTTTTCAACCAACGGGGATGTTCAGATTCTCCGGTTTATGAATATGACAGGCGGTTGAGGCCACTGGGCCTCTGGCTCGGAGTTAACGCCCGGAGGGCCCACCCACTTCCGGGCTTATTCGGCTTTAGTGCTCGCCTTCATGATTATTCATTCCTATTTCTTTATGTGACATATCCTGGGTCAAATGCTCCATAGTTACATCTTTGAACTCAACGACTTCTCCGCCAAATTCATTGGCGAATTCTACCGCTGAGTTTTCCGATGCGAACGAGGCCAGGGTTGGCCCCATGGCGCCCGTGCGCTCCGACCCCACCACAAAGAAAGCTTCCCGGGCGTCGATCAGAGCGGTGTCGTCCGGGTGTTCCCAGTCGGTCTGCGCCATGTCATGAACGTAGAGGGTGTGGTCACGTTTTGCGTTTTCGGGCTGTAGTGCCCAGGAGAACATGTCGCGGGTGGAACAGAACTTGTGTACCTGCTGATCTCTGGCGGTTATGGCTTCGCCCTTGGGGCCGGGGAAGCGGGTTATGGCCATACCGCAGACATGGCACTCATCGCCGGATTCAATATGCACCGGGTCTGGCTTTTCGGTGAGCTGTTCTTCGGTTTCGGAGCAGCCGGCCAGTAACAGGGCAAACATCACCGCTGCGGACAGAAGCTTGAAATTGACTGTACCCATGAAGATCTCCGTGTCAGATTCGGCGGCTGCGGAACAGGGCCCAGGCAGCGGCGAGGGGAATAACAAACCAGAGCACCAGGGCGAACCACAGCCCATTGGCACCAATGGGCAGGTCTGCGCCGAGGCTCAGTACGCCGCTCAGCTGGGCGCCCTCCCCGAAGGCGACGATGTTGAGCAGGCGGTAAATGTCGGTGGGGTTGAGCATCAGCAGCCAGGGCAGCAGTTCAGGGCTGAGTCTGCCTTCACTGGCCACCAGAATGCCCAGCAGCATCAGATCGAAGACCAGCACGAAGAAGAACCAGATACCCAGCGCCATGCCGGCGGCTACGGGCTTTTCACTGACCCGCACGCTGATCATGTAAGCCAGCGCAATAAAGCCCCAGCCCAGCAGGATGGTGGAGACGATAAACCGGAACATGGCGGCGGCCAGGGCCCCAACGGCCACATCATCCACCAGCAGGGCGATGGCAACGCCGGCGACGCCAAAACCGAGCAGCGTGGCAAAAGCCAGCGTCAGGCCATGACCGAGAAACTTGCCGAACAGCAACTGTCCACGGCTCAGCGGATAGGTCATCAGCAGAAGCAGTGTGCCGCCTTCTTCTTCTCCCACAATGGCATCATAGGCCAGCAGAAGCGCGATCAGGGGAATCAGGAAAATACCCAGGCTGGCCAGGCTGGCGATGGTGGCGGGAGTGGAAGCATAACCCACCTGCCCCGAAGCCGCCGCGCCAAACCAGGCGATGCCCAGTGCCAGAATGGCAAACACCAGGGCAATGGCCATCAGCCAGCGGTTGCGCAGGCTGTCACTGAGTTCTTTACGGGCGATGGTCCAGATGCTGTTCACCTGGCACCTCCACGATGCGCCAGGCCACCGGCGCCGATAAAGTGCACGTATACATCCTCCAGTGTGGGCTGGTGAATACCAAGGTCCTGAACCTCCCCTGACTTCAGCAGGGACTGAATGAGAGCCATTTTTTCCGAGGGACGAACGTCCACCTGCAGGCGCCCGTTATCTTTTCTGATCATCAGGCCATTACCCGCTGAGGCAACGGCTTTTTCCAGCGTTGAGATATCGCCGGCCGGCTCGATGGCGAGGGTCACCGGCATATTTGCCTGCCGACGCAGGGAAGGCAGATCCCCCACGGCCTTCACGGCGCCATCGGTAAGAATGGCAGCCCGGTCTATGTAGGGCTCTACACCAGGAAGCACATGGGAACACAGCACAATACCTGTGCCCTCGTCCCGCAGTTTGCGCAACAACCGGTACAGATCCGCCGTTGCCACCGGGTCCAGCCCTACCGTGGGCTCATCCAGCATCAGCAGTTTCGGTTTGCCCAGAAGAGCCTGAGCCAGCCCCAGACGCTGGCGCATGCCCTTGGAGTAGGTTTTCACCCGCGCATTCACGGCATCGCCGAGGCCCACCTGCTCCAGCAACTCCGGCACCTGCTTCAGTGGCGCCCCTTTGAGCCGGGCAAAATGATTGAGAATCTCCCGGCCGGTCAGTTGCGGGTAGAACATCACGTTTTCCGGCAGGTAGCCAATGTGCTGGCTGACATGGGGATTACCCGCCTCGCCGTCGAGCACCGACAACCTGCCCTGGGTCGGTGTCATCAAACCCAGAATCAGCTTGATGCTGGTAGTTTTGCCAGCGCCGTTGTGGCCAAACAGCCCAAGAATCTCTCCGGGTTCCAGGCGCAGATCAACGCCGTTCAGTACCAGTGCCTTGTCGTATCGGTAACTCACATTCTCAAGACGGAAACAGCTCATCGGGACTCCGGTTGAATGGATTCGGGCTGACTCATCAGCGGGTGGGAATCTCTGACACCGGCTGCTTTGACCACGGGAAACGCATCCTGCACCCACCGCAAAGTATCAACAGCCGGGCTGAACATCAGCACCTTGGCTTCCGGATAGGTCCAAAGCAGGCGATCAACATTGTCATTGGGCTCGTAGGGCACATCACCGACACCATCCTGATTGCGGTCCCATCCCAGATAATCACTCCAGTAGTTGCCCCGCCCATCCTTCGACCACTCCTGAGTACGGGTGGCCACATACTTCACCTGACGCTGGTTATGCACAAACGCGTTACTGAAAACTTCGTTTTCTTCTGACCCTGCCGTCAGATGAATCCCGATATTGCTGTCGCGGAACACATTGTCCTCGAAGGTGTTGTACAGCGAGTTATAAATGAACACCGCCTTACCTTCTGCCCCGGAAATGACAACCCCACCGGTCTGGCCCTGCGACACGCCGGTCACCACGTTGCCCCGCAATTCGGAGTTGGTAATGAAATTCATCAGAATGCCGTAATTTTCATCATTCTCGGACCGGTTATTGATCACCTTCAGATACTTGCTCTGCATCAACGCATACCCGGTCCGCGTGCCCCGGGTAACATTGCCCTCCAGCAGATTGTGCATCGAATACATGTAATGAATGCCATAACGCAGATCCGTGATCAGGTTCCCGCGAAGCTCGTTATTGTTGGCCGTCTCGATATAGATACCGTCCCGGGTCTGACTGATGTCATTGCCCTCAATCAACGCCCCGGTGGTGTTGAACATATGAATTCCGTTTCCCCGATCCTGTGACCGGATACCGACGTCACCACGAATGTGGTTACCAAGAACCGTCACATCCCTGGTGCCATCCAGCCAGATCCCGAAAGCCGGTCCGAACAATCGGTTATTCTCAATCACCGCCCCCCGCGCCTCCGGCGCCACAAAAATCCCCGCATCCAACTCATTCAGATCGCCTCCCCAGTTACGCAACTCGCAACCGGAAAACGTCACCTCCTCCGCCAGAATATCGATAGCGTTGCCCTCACCACCAGCATCGATTACGGTTTCGGAATGGCACGACACCGTGACCCCGGGCACCCGGAAATCCAGCGACGAAATTTGCTCAGGGGGAAGCTCAAAGACAGCACCGGGTTCCAGTGCATCAAGCTGTTCCTGCAGGTCCGCATGAGCGGTCAGCGATAACAGAGCGACTGTCAGGGCCACCCCATAACGCAAAAGTTGGTACATCAAGATCTCTCTGAAGATGAATTAACGCGAGGCCAGCACCAAAAGTGCGGCAATCCAAGTGGAGAGACCTTTCCAAAACTGTGCGGAGCCATGGATGGCGTAGCCCAAGCGTCACATGGATGTGCCGCAAGGAGCGTGTTTTGGAAAGGTCTCTCCACTTGGGTTGCTACTCCGAACCCCAAGGCTGGGGCCTCAACCAGGAAGCCCCAACCCAGGATCAGTCAACAGAAGGTCAGGCCTTCTCAACCAGCATGCGACCACCCATCTCCATGTGCAGCGCATGACAGAACCAGTTGCAGTAGTACCAGTAAACCCCCGGCTTACCCGCCGTAAAGGTCACCGACGCAGTCTGCTGTGGACTGATTTCCATGCTCACCCCGTGGTTCACCATACAGAACCCGTGAGTCACATCCTCAATCATATCCAGATTGGTCACATACACCGTAACCTCATCCCCCGCCTTGACCCTGAACTCATTCATCCCGAACTGTGGCGCCACAGAGGTCATGTAAACACGCACCCTGTTGCCGTCACGGATCACCTCATTGGCAGCTTCCAGAGTAATCCCGTCCTTCTCTGCCTGTGCGCGGGCGCTGGCGAACGAGGGATCATCACGGCCGTAAATCTTCTTCGTCTTGATCTGATCACGACGCACCAGAATACAGTCGTGAGGCTCCGCAAACGCCGGGCCGTCATGAACCAGCTTCATTTCTTCGCCGGAGATATCAATCAACTGATCATTCTCCGGATGCAGCGGGCCTACCGGCAGGAAGCGATCCTTGGAGAACTTGGACAGAACAACCAGCCATTTGCCATCCGCATCACGGGATTCAGTCAATGATGCATGGTTGTGCCCCGGCTGGTAATGCACGTCCAGCTTCTGACGGATGTAGTTAACATCTTCACCATTGTAATGCCTGATGGCATCGGCGATGTTCCACTTACACACCTGACTGTCGATAAACAGAGTGGTGTAGGCGTTGCCACGACCATCGTAGGTGGTGTGCAGCGGCCCAAGGCCCAGCTCCGGCTCGGCCACAATGGCGTCGCGCAACTCGATCTTGTCATCAAAGACATCATCCAGCTTGTCGATCTGGATAATGGAACAGGTGGGCGACAGCTTGCCGTTGGCAACGAAGTATTTGCCATCCGGTGACGTGTTCAGACCGTGCGGGTTTTTCGGAACCGGGATGTAACGGGTGAGTTTCGACCCTTCACGCCCGTCCACCACCGGCACGTCGGAATCGCCGACAGTTTTGAAGTCGCCGTTCTTGACGGCCGCTTCAATACGCTCGACATTGAACACCACAACCCAGTCGCGGTCGTTACGCATGGTGCCAGCCAGATCTACTGCTTTCTCCGAGTTGTAGCAGGTGGAGGCAGCGTACTTGCCGGTGTAATCGGCATCGGTGTTATCGAGGTTGCCGTTAACGATCACCTGCCAGGCCACCTCCATGGTGTCCGCATCAACAGCACTGAACATGGTGTAGCTGTTTTCCAGGCTGAAATCGCTGCCGTCATTCGGGTGTGGGATCACAAATTCTGCATTACAGAACACGTACCTGGTGCGGGGCACTTTCTGCAGCCGCAGGCCGTGAATGGCCTGGACGTTCGGCACATGAGTGATCTTGTCCGTCTTCATGATATCCAGCCGGATACGGGCAATACGGCTATTGGCTTTGTCATTGATAAACAGATATTTGCCGTCGTAGCGCCCGTCCTCCATGGAGATGTGCGGGTGGTGACAGTCACCGTTCAGGTACGTATTGTCGTGCCCCAGCACATCTTTGCTCTCATTGGTGATACCCCAGCCGGTGGCCGAGTCCACATTGAAGACCGGAATGCGCATCAGCTCACGCATGGACGGAATGCCAAGGACACGCACCTCGCCCTGGTGGCCACCACTCCAGAAGCCGTAGTATTCGTCAAGCTCACCCGGGCCGACATGAACCTTGTTTTTGGCGTCCTCGACCGCAGCAGCCCAGGACTCCCGTGTCATCACGGCGCCGCCAAGGCCCGTAGCCCCTACGGCACCCGCCAGTGCGGTCGCGCTCAGGAATTTACGGCGACTCAGGCCGCTCTCGGAGGCCGGATCATCCCGGTGAAATTCGTCTTTTTTGCTCATCCTGGTATTCTCCTTTTCAGGGTATGGGGGCAGCTGTTAGCCCACCTGGGTGACCGGAATTCGTTCCGGTGCTGACTGGTCGTCCGGCGCATTTCTACCCCGGCGGCGTCCCCGGCGCTTGAGGATAAGCGGCGGGCACTTGTTGTCGTTGAAATAGGTGACCTGGCAGTCAAGACAGTAATGGCACTCCATGTAGTTAATTGTGCCGTCCGGGTGGATAGCCTGGACCTCGCACTCTTTGGCGCAGAGCTGACAGGGGTTGCCGCACTCATGCCGGCGCTTGAGCCAGTCGAATATCCGGAAACGGGTAGGGATCGTGAGCGCCGCCCCGAGCGGGCAGAGGTACCGGCAGAAGACCTTGCGGGTAAACAGGTTCACCACCAGCAGCAATACCGCATAGGTCACAAAAGGCCAGCTACGGTCAAATTTCAGCGTGATGGCGGTTTTGAACGGCTCGACTTCCGCCAGCTGCTCGGCGTGGCTCATTGAGCCCAGGGACACACCAAAGAGGACAAGCAGAATCAGATACTTGATTGCCCACAGCCGCTCATGAATGGCGAAGGGCACAGTGTACTGGGGGATTTTGATCTTCCGGGCAATCTCGTTGAGCAGTTCCTGGAGCGCGCCGAAGGGACACAGCCAGCCGCAGTAAACCGCCCGCCCCCACAGGAGTATGATGCCTGCCACCGCCGCCCAGAGTATGAAAATAACCGGATCAATGAGGAACGTGCTCCAGGTGAAATTGGTGAACAGGCTGTGGGTAAAGGTGAGGACGTTGACAATGGAAAGCTGGCCCATTGCATACCAGCCGATGAACACCAGAGTGTAGACGAGAAAGGCATGCCGGATCGGACGGAGAAGCCGGGGACGCCTTGAAAGCCAGTCCTGAAAGAACAGGATGAACACCAGCACACCTATGCCGACGCCAAGCACCGCAATCTGAAACTCCCTCTGATCCCAGACCTGCACCCACAGGGGCTGGCTTTCCAGCCACTCTTCTTCGGTCAGCTCGGGGTCAGGCCGGGTGTAATACTGGTCTGGCAGCTGATATTCCAGCGGGAACAGCGCAAACTTGCTATCCAGAGGGCCGGTCTGTCGCCTGATGGAAAGCTCCAGCGACCAGGGCGCGCCAGGATCAAAATCGTACTGCTGGCGAATGATAAAGATCGCCATCTCGGAAAAATCAGGCATGCCCCCGGCATAAACATCACTCAGGCGGTAAAAGTCCAGATCGCGGAAATTGAAGGTATCGCCGAACTGGCGAATCTGGATACGATCGAAAATGCCGCCACGCACGTAACCCGAGCCCTTGAACGAGTAGTCTCCGCTGGCCATCACCGCGATGGCATGTTCACCCTCTTTCAGTTCGGACATTAACCAATCGTACTGGCTTTGACCCAGCAGGTTCCTGCCAATGGTGGGAACATTCAGATAACCGGTGTAGAGATCAATCAGTGCCTCGTCGCGCTCATCCGGAGCTGCTTCATCAATACCTTCCGCCTCGGTTCCCTGAAAGGCATCATCCACCTGCCCCCGGGTCACCAACAAGCGGCGGACAGAGCCATCACCAGTTAATTGCTCCCAGCTTTTTTCCCTGAACTCACCAGTCCGGAGTTCAGCCATTGGCGGCCTGGAGTCGCTTCCACCCTCAACCATTCCCAGCTCAACACCAATGCGGTGAGCTGTTTTCATAATGACTTCGTTGATCACCATCACCGTTACGGTGGCCCCGGAAAGACCATCCACAGCAGTACGGCGCTCGGTCGATTTACCGCCCACCGTGACTCGCTGGTCAGCCTTGAGGCCCACGTACTGGTCCGTAAATTCGTGCATCCTGATTTCAGGAATGCCAATCAGCAGAATCGGCTCATCGTGGTGTATCACCCGCGCACCCTGGATTTCCCCCCCGGTGTCCAGAACTACCACAGCATTCAGGGGTTTGCCGGAATAGGCAGGCGTCTGGACAAAATCCAGGGTCTCGTAGGCGTAGCCAAGGAGCTCATCACCGGCGTAAAGTTCCTTGATGGCACGGTTGTCATCCCGGGCCGAAAAGTGGGTAGCTGAAGGGAATACCTGGGTGATTACCTGGCGTGCAGCCAGCGGTTTGTAGTTTTCCACTGGCTCCGCCTGGACGACCGAAGTGCCCAGGGAAAAAAACAGCACGATAAATGCGGGAAACAGTCGGCAAAACGTCACAGCGTGGCCTCGATCAGTTAAGGCTCAGAGCCTGGCCGGCAGGATCCAGCGGCAGATAGTTCCCGATGTGGCCGAGGCGGATGGATTCCACCATCATGGTCATCGGCTGCCTCGCCTCATCGGAAGACGGCTCCACCCCTCCCCGGCCAGACATCGCGGCTACAAATACCACGTCCCATGCCTGACCGGTCTTGCGGGACTCCTCGGCAATCACATCAAATTCCGGCACCTCTGCAATGGTCTTGTCCACGCACACAACAGGGGTCAGGGCTCCGCCCTCGCCGCGCTCAAAGTTGGCTTTTTCGGCCTCGGAAGCATCTTCTGGCAACTCAGCCCGGCAGAAGACAAACAGCAGACGCTGGGGCTCAGACTGGTTACGGGCTTCGGAAATCAGGTCGGCATAGCTGGTTATCATCAGAATCCACTCACAGTGCAAAAATGTTGCAGGGCTGGTTTGTTCCCCGCCGGCAAGTTACTGGCTCACCTGGAACAGGCGGCCCGGGTCCTGTATGAACACCCGGCCCCGGTCAACCCGGACCAGCCCGTTGCTCTTGAGCTCATGAAGAACCCGGGACAGGGTCTCCGGCTGCATCGCCAGACGGGAGGCCACCAGGCATTTGGGCAGTGGCAGCTCCACCTCAGCATTGCCTGTCAGGCCATCCGGGAGCAGGTCAAGCAGGTACCGGACCAGACGGTCCCGTGCATTCTGCAGGGTCATGATTTCAAGATCGTGGAAGCGGGCCACGGCCCGGCTGGCATAGTGTCGCAGAACGCTTTCAGCGTAGGCCGGGCTCTGCTCAAGGACATCCCGGTAGGCCCGGATCGGAATGACCAGCACTTCACTGGATTTCAGCGCCTCGGCATAGCAGGCATAGCGTGCCGGATCTGCATAGATCATCACCTCAGCAAAACAGTCACCCGGGGCAAGGCTGTCCAGGGTGCGCTCAATACCGCTGGCATCCAGACGGAACAGTCGCAGCCGGCCGGAAACAACAAAGTAGAAATGCTGGGCCGGTGTGTCCTGACGGTAGAGCAGTTCCCGCTGCGCCAGGCTTACCCGTCGCACCTGCCGACCGATGGCACGAAAATCGTCCTCGCTGAAGGAACTGAAAAGGGCGTGCTGCCGGAGTGTATCCAGTTCAGAATCCGGCTCGTTTGCGGCCGGTAACTCCGCCACTGAATCCGTTCTTGCCAAAGCGACCATAGTGCCACCCTCGTACCAAAGGTAATCAGAATATGGGTTTATGGTACGTCGACAGGACGCGGGAAGCGCTCCCCCTTTGGAGGTAGCAGTCGGGTCGAGAGGAGGTAGGAAAAAGGGTGAGAGGGTTGGCAAGGGGCCCGCCACAGGCCGGCCCCATGTTTGTGACTTACTGCATTAGCGGTGAGTCCGGAAGCTCCAGGTCAACACCCTGAACTCCCCGCTCCAGTGCCAGAACCTGCAGGTACTGACGCAGGGCACGGCGGGTAACGCTTTCCAGCAGATACTGGCGGATCTTCGGCCGGGCATGTTCATAAGGCAATTGCTGACCTTCGATGCGCTGGTCCACACGGACGATGTGCCAGCCATAGCGACTCTCGATCAGCTCCGGGCCCAGACCTTCCTGCAGGCGCCAGACCGGGCGCTCAAATTCGTCCACTGTCTGTCCCCGGCTGATCTGGCCAAGGCTTCCACCCTGATGTTTTGACTCACAGGCGGAGTACTGCCTTGCCAGTTCATCAAAACGGACCCGGCCCTGGGTAAGAAAGTCGTGCAGTTGTCTGCCCACATCCTCCTGCCGCTGCCGCTCTTCCACATCATCTGGCGCGGCGGCCAGCAGAATATGACTGACGGCCAGCAGAGTCGGGCTGCAGAAGCGGTCCGGGTTGGCCTGATAGAAGCGCTCACAGGCCGCCTCGTCCAGTTCGGGAACGTCCAGCGCCTCGTCCAGCAGGGTTGCGATACGGACATCTTCCTCCAGAGAAGCGTCCACGCCGAGCTCATCCGCCCGGGTGACCAGCAGCTCCCGGATCACCAGACTCAGAGCCGCTTCGTGCCAGGCTGCAGCCACCTCTTCCGCCGGGTGATACTGCATCTCCCGGGCTATATCCTCCTCCGTGATCACTGTCTCACCGACCATGACCTGGGGAAACTGGTTTCTGGGTTTGTCGGCTTCGCCGGTTGGTATCAGTTGCATGGTGTTCGTCTCCAGAAAATTTATTTGCCGCGGACAGATTTTCAGACAGGGGTCAGATCAGGCTTGATCTGACCCCTGCCGTGGCGGCCACTCAGGCCCGCTTGCGCACCACCTGCGCATTCCTGGTGAAGTACTCCAGGGGTACGCTGAACATGTGCACCAGGCGGGTGAACGGGAAGATCAGGAAGATCAGCAGTCCCAGGAAGATGTGGGTCTTGTAGATCCAGTGCACTTCGGCGATGTAGCTCGCAGCGCGGGCGTCAAAGGTGAAGATGCCCTGGGCCCAGGAAGAGAACAGCAGCATGGTGGAGCCATCCAGGTGTCCCAGGGTGGGCAGGATGGTCAGCAGACCAAGAGCCACCTGAGCCGTCAGCAGCGCGATGATCAGAACGTCCCCGACTGTGCTGCTGGCCCGGATCCGGGGATCCGTGATGCGGCGGAAAAACAGCATTGCCCCGCCGATCAGACAGAAGACACCGGCAATCCCGCCCACGGTGATGGCCAGAATCTGCTTGGTGCCCGGAGTCATGAAGGGCTCATAGGCCCAGTGTGGAGTCAGCAGACCCACCAGGTGACCAAAGAAGATCACAATGATCCCGACATGGAACATCACACTGGCCATGCGCATGTTTTTCTTGCGCAGCATCTGGCTGGAGCCGGCACGCCAGGTGAACTGGCCGTGATCGTAACGCGTCCAGCAACCGATCAGGAACACCGCCAGCGCGATGTAGGGGAAGACCCCGAACAGCAATGTATTGAGATAGTTCATCACAGTAACCTCCTCTGCCCTCAGGCACGCCCGGCCGCATGGCCGGCATCTGTTATCAGCTGATCACTCAGGTGAATGGTCTGGCTCTGTTCCAGCTCGCGCCGGCGCTTTCCAATTACATCGCTGGTGCCGCAGGAGCCCCCCTGATCATCAACAAACTTCACCATTTCTTCCTCCCAGACCTTGTCCAGCGCCTCGGGGGTGTCGTCCCGCTCTTCCGACGCCACGATCGCTGCCAGTTCCTGGCGATCAGGTGCCCGGCCTGCCAGAGTCAGCAGGGATTCGAACACCGACTGATAAATGCTCTCACGCTGGAACAGCCGTTCGGCGAGCAGCCCGAGAATGTGGTGAATGTCTTCCAGCCAGTTCTGGACTTCTTCCCAGGGCCGCATCGACAGGTATTCCAGGAACAGGGGCAGGTAGTCCGGCAATTCCCGGGCATCAATCTCAAGCCCTGCCCTGTTGTAGGTTTCCATCAGGTCCACCATGGCCTGGCCCCGGTCCCGGGACTCTCCGTGTACATGCTCGAACAGCAGCAGAGACAGGGATCTGCCACGGTCGAACATGCCCACGTAGTTTTCCTGGTGATCCATCAGGTCGCCCTCGCACAGCATCTCAATGCAGCGCAGCAGTCCCTGTTTCTGGGCGGTGGGGAGGCGCTGATCTTCCAGCACCCCCGTTACCAGTGCGTCCCTGGCTTCCTGCAGCTCGGCGGTGGGGTAGTCCAGCAGCCGCGCCATTACTCTAAGTAGCATCATTGTCCTGTCCTTATTCCTGCAGCTGTTTGGGGTCGACCTGATGCACCGTGGCCAGCTTCTTGACCATGGTGGTAGTCTGCTTGCGTCCGCCGAAAAGGCTGAACTCACTGTCCCCACCACTGCAGCCATTACCGAAGCTGAAGCCGCAGCCGTTACGCTCGGCGTGGGCTGTGGCGTCCGGAAACGCTTCTTTCGCCAGTTCCCGGTGGCCGGTGGGAATCACGAAACGGTCCTCGTAATTCGCGATAGCCAGGTACCGATACATGTCGTCTGCCTGGGCCTTTGTCAGTCCGGCTTCTTCCAGAGCGCTAAGGTCTTCCACCCCTTCCACGGTTTCGGCACGCTTGTACTGACGCATGGCCATGATCCGCTTGAGGGCTCTTATCACAGGCTTCTCGTCACCGGCAGTCAGCAGGTTGGCCAGGTATTTGACCGGTATCCGCAGACTCTCGATATCAGGCAGCACACCGTTGAAACGGACCTTGCCGGCCTCAGCGGCTGACTGGATCGGTGACAGGGGCGGCACATACCAGACCATGGGCAGGGTGCGGTATTCCGGGTGCAGCGGCAGAGCCAGCTTCCAGTCCACCGCCATTTTGTATACCGGGGATTCCTGGGCCGCCTTGAGAACATTGTCCGGGATGCCATCCTTGCGGGCCTGCTCAATCACCTTGGGATCGAATGGGTCCAGGAAGATCTCCAGCTGCCGTTCGTACAGCTCATGCTCACCCGGCGCGCTGGCCACTTCTTCGATGCGGTCAGCGTCATAAAGCAGGACACCCAGGTAACGGATGCGGCCAACACAGGTTTCCGAACAGATGGTGGGCATGCCCGCTTCGATTCGCGGATAGCAGAAGATGCACTTCTCGGACTTGCCGGTTTTCCAGTTGTAGTAAATCTTCTTGTAGGGGCAGCCGCTGACGCACATGCGCCACCCCCGGCACTTGTCCTGATCGATCAGGACAATGCCGTCCTCTTCCCGCTTGTAGATGGCACCACTCGGACAGGAAGCCACGCAACTCGGATTGAGGCAGTGCTCGCACAGCCTGGGCAGATACATCATGAACGTGCTTTCGAACTGTCCATAGATGTCGGCCTGGATCTGGTCGAAGTTTTTGTCCTTGCGGCGCTTGGCAAATTCGGTGCCGAGGATCTCCTCCCAGTTGGGACCCCACTCGATCTTCTGCATGCGCTCCCCGGAGATCAGCGAGCGCGGCCGTGCGATGGGCTGATGCTTGCTGTCACCGGCGGTGTGCAGGTGCTGGTAGTCGAAATCGAACGGCTCGTAGTAGTCGTCGATTTCCGGCAGATCCGGGTTGGCGAAGATGTTCGCCAGTACCCGGAAGCGGCCGCCAATGCGGGGCTGGATCTTGCCTTTGGTGTCACGGATCCAGCCGCCCTTCCACTTCTCCTGGTTTTCCCATTCCTTGGGATAGCCGATACCCGGCTTGGTTTCGACGTTGTTGAACCATGCGTATTCCATGCCTTCGCGGCTGGTCCATACGTTTTTGCAGGTGACCGAACAGGTGTGACAACCGATACACTTGTCGAGGTTCAGCACCATGCCGACCTGGGAACGAATCTTCATTTTACAGCCTCCTGTACGGTGTCATTGCCTTCGCCATCCAGCCAGTCGATGCGATGCATCTTGCGGATTACCACGAACTCGTCGCGGTTTGAGCCGACGGTTCCGTAGTAGTTGAACCCGTAGGACTGCTGGGCGTAGCCGCCAATCATGTGGGTCGGCTTGGGGCAGACCCGGGTGACCGAGTTGTGGATCCCACCCCGGGTGCCGGTGACTTCCGAACCCGGAATGTTCACCAGGCGTTCCTGGGCGTGATACATCATCACCATCCCCGGCATGACCCGCTGGCTCACCACGGCCCGGGCCGCAATGGCACCGTTGACGTTGAACAGCTCGATCCAGTCGTTGTCCACCACGCCTATCTCGACGGCGTCGTCTTCGCTCATCCACACGATGGGGCCACCACGGGACAGGGTCAGCATCAGCAGGTTGTCACTGTAGGTACTGTGAATACCCCACTTCTGGTGCGGTGTTATCCAGTTCATCGCCTTTTCCGGGTTGCCGTTAGGCTTCTTGCCCAGCATGGAGGCTGTTGTCTTGGTGTTGATGGGCGGCCGGTACACCAGCAGGCTTTCCCCGAAGGCCCGCATCCACTCGTGATCCTGATAGAACTGCTGACGGCCGGTCAGGGTGCGCCAGGGAATCAGCTCATGGACGTTGGTGTAACCGGCGCTGTAGGACACATGCTCGTCTTCGAGACCGGACCAGGTGGGGCTGGATATGATCTTGCGGGGCTGGGCCACTACATCCCGGAAGCGGATCTTTTCGTCTTCCTTGGGCAGTGCCAGGTGGCTGTGATCCAGGCCGGTAAACTCTGACAGCGCCTTCCAGGCCTTCACCGCCACCTGGCCGTTGGTTTCCGGTGCCAGTGACAGGATCACTTCCGCCGCATCGATGGCGGACTCGATCCTGGCCATGCCAGCATTGGCTCCTTCCCGGTGCTCGTGATTCAGGGCCCGCAGGAATTTCACCTCATTATCGGTATTCCAGCTGATGCCCTTGCCACCGTTACCCAGCTTCTCCAGCAGCGGCCCCAGCGCAGTAAAGCGGGCGTAGGTGTTAGGGTAGTCCCGCTCAACGGTGACAAAGCTCGGAGCAGTCTTGCCGGGAATCAGGTCGCATTCGCCCTTTTTCCAGTCCTTCACATCAATGGGCTGGCCGAGCTCGGCCGGCGCATCGTGCAGCAGGGGCAGGGTGACCACGTCCTTTTCCTTGCCCAGGTGCCCAACGGCCGCCTTTGAGAAGGATTTTGCGATGCCCTTGTAGATTTCCCAGTCACTGCGGGCCTCCCAGGCCGGGTCGGTGGCTGCCGTCAGGGGGTGAATGAACGGGTGCATGTCGGAGGTATTGAGATCGTCTTTCTCATACCAGGTAGCCGTTGGCAGCACCACGTCCGAATACAGACAGGTGGTGGACATGCGGAAATCGAGGGTTACCAGCAGGTCCAGCTTGCCTTCCGGCGCCTTGTCGTGCCAGACCACCTCTTCCGGCTTGACGCCTCCCTCTTCGCCAAGGTCCTTGCCCTGCAGGCCGTTTTTGGTGCCCAGCAGGTATTTGAGCATGTACTCATGGCCCTTGCCGGAGGAGCCAAGGAGGTTGGAGCGCCAGATGAACATGTTGCGGGGGTGGTTCTGGGGTGCTTCCGGATCTTCACAGGCGAATGCCAGGGAACCGTCCTTCAGGCTCTTTGCAACATAGTCGGACACCTCCATACCGGCCTTTTCAGCCTCGGCGGCGATGCCCAGCGGATTGCGGTTGAGCTGGGGCGCAGACGGCAGCCACCCCATGCGTTCGGAGCGCACGTTGTAGTCGATCAGGCTGCCACCAAAGCGCTTCTTGTCCGCCAGCGGGGACAGGATTTCGTCCACACCCAGCTTCTCGTAACGCCACTGGCCAGAGTGGGCATAGAAGAAGGAAGTGGAGTTCATCTGCCTCGGTGGGCGCTGCCAGTCCAGGCCAAAGGCCAGCGGCTGCCAGCCAGTCTGGGGCCGCAGCTTTTCCTGGCCCACGTAGTGTGCCCAGCCACCACCGCTCTGCCCCACGCAGCCGCACATGATCAGCATGTTGATCAGGCCACGGTAGTTCATGTCCATGTGATACCAGTGGTTCATGCCGGCGCCGACGATGACCATGGAGCGGCCCTTCGTCTTGTGGGCGTTGTCGGCGAACTCACGGGCAATGCGGATGACCTTGTCCCGGGGCACACCGGTAATGCCCTCCTGCCACGCCGGGGTATACGGCCGGACCTGGTCAAAATCGGTGGCGCCGTCGTCTTCACCCAGGTTACGGCTGATGCCGTAGTTGGCGATCATCAGATCAAACACGGTGACCAGATGGCCGCTTTCACCATTGGCCAGCTCCACCTTGCGGCTGGGCAGCTTGTGGATGAGGATGTCCTTGCCTTCCACATGCGGGAAGTGCTCATGGGCGATGCCCCCGAAATACGGGAACGCGACATCCACAACTTCGTCATGGCTTTCCACCAGAGACAGGCGCAGCTTGTGCTCGCCCTGGCTCTCGCCGGCATTCTGTTTCAGGTTCCACTTGCCCTTTTCGCCCCAGCGGAAGCCGATGGTGCCATTGGGTGCCACCAGCTCGTTGCTGTCTTCGTCAATGGCGATGGTTTTCCATTCCGGGTTGTTACTCTCTCCAGCGGTATCCACCAGGTCACTTGCCCGCAGGAATCGGCCCGGCGCATAGCTGCCGTCTTCCCGGGACTCCAGCATGACCAGATAGGGCATGTCGGTGTAGCGGCGGACATAATCCGTAAAGTAGGCGCTGGGATTGTCAATATGGAATTCTTTGAGGATGACATGACCCATGGCCATGCCCAGCGCCGCGTCTGTGCCCTGCTTGGGGTTCAGCCACTCGTCGGACAGTTTGGAGACTTCCGCATAGTCCGGAGTAATGGCGACCGTCTTGGTACCCTTGTAACGCACCTCGGTGAAGAAGTGGGCATCCGGGGTACGGGTCTGGGGTACGTTGGAGCCCCAGGCGATGATATAGCCGCTGTTGTACCAGTCCGCGGATTCCGGCACATCGGTCTGCTCACCCCAGGTCATGGGGGAAGCTGGTGGCAGGTCACAGTACCAGTCGTAGAAGCTCATGCAGACGCCGCCGATCAGCGACAGATAGCGGCTGCCGGCAGCGTAGGAAATCATGGACATGGCGGGGATTGGCGAGAAGCCGAAAATCCGGTCCGGGCCGTGCTTTTTGGCGGTGTAGACGTTGGCGGCGCCAATCAGCTCGTTGACTTCGTCCCAGCTGGAGCGGACAAAACCACCCATTCCGCGGCGGGGCTTGTATTCGGCGGTCTTTGCCGGGTCTTCAACGATGGAAGCCCAGGCTTTTACCGGGTCCGCTTCTTCAGCCTTTGCCGCCCGCCAGAGCTTCATCAGATGCTTGCGCATCAGGGGGTACTTCAGGCGGTTTGCGCTGTACATATACCATGAGTAGCTGGCGCCACGGGGGCAGCCACGGGGCTCATGGTTGGGCAGATCCGGACGGGTACGGGGGTAGTCTGTCTGCTGGGTTTCCCAGGTGACCAGGCCATTCTTCACGTAGATTTTCCAGCTACAGGAGCCGGTACAGTTTACGCCGTGGGTGGAGCGCACAACCTTGTCGTGCTGCCAGCGCTGGCGGTAGCCGTCTTCCCAGTCGCGGTTTACATCGTGGGTTTCGCCGTGGCCGTTGGAAAACGACTCACGCTTTTTTCTGAAATAGCTCAGTTTATCGATCAAATGACTCATGGTCGTACTCCGTGGTCTCTCGCCGGACGCTAAGGATCAGGGACTCTGGCAAAGGATCCGAAACCCCGCGCCAGTGCCCATTCCGTTAACCGTCATTCTCCGGGATAAAACCCACGGAATCTGCATGGTTACCCCGAGATAGCCGGGGTCTACCACCAAGGGGATAGCTCGAATTCAGGAAAGGAAAAGTGAGGGGATAGGCAGCCTGATGGTCCGTGCCTTCGTAAACGGACAGGTCTTTCCAGAACACGCTGTAAATGCATCCCGGTACGCTCGGCCTCCGCCATCCCTGGCTCCGGACGGTTCCGGAAAGACCTGTCCGCTTACTCTTTTGGTCCTCGGTATTAACGCCAAATGACGGGGAGATTCAAAAAGGGAACAGATCAGAAAGGTCAGCCCAGGGTTTTCTCCGTCAACTGCCGGGTTTCTTCCATGATGCGCTGACGCTCTTCGATACGTCCTGCCCATTCAGAGACAACCAGGGCCACAAGGGTCATTCCAAACAGGAGCATGAAAGCGATGTTGCGGACGCCAACGAGATCATTCGCTACGCCAAACAGTAAAGGCAGCGTGAAGGCAGCCATGCAGGCCATAAGGAGAGTTGCACCAGCGGCGATGCCGACAGTGTTGGGGAAAATGTCGTAAAGCTGTCGCAAAAGGCTGCCAAGACCTATCCCCATGACGCCGCTCAGCAGGATCAGAAGCCCCATGGCCACCGTCAGGGGAAGCCGGAATTCGATGATGTAAATCTCGTCTATGCCTCTGACCGACAGACTCATGGGAGGATAGGACAGCACCAGAAGGGCCAGCAGGCACGCCAGCATAGACCAGCGGAGAACGTGGCGTGGCCCTGCCCTGTCCGCCAGCCAGCCGCCGCCGATCTGGGCAAGGGCGCCGGGAAGGATAAACATCATGGCCAGGCTCGCGGACTGGCGAAGGGGAATACCATAGTGGGCGGAAAGATAGTCCGGCAGCCAGAGGGCAAGGGCCATAAAGCCCCCGAACAGGACACTGTAATTGAGACCGAAAGCACTGAGGTGGGAGCGATGGAGGGCTTTGATCGACTGCCTGAGTTCCGGATTCCACCCGGAAGGAGGGTCCGGATCAGTCAGCAACAGGATGAGCACCATCGTCAGACAGAGCACCAGCACGTAGGCCAGGGGTGCTGCCTGCCAGCTGTAGGCTTCGTGAATCAGGGGAACCGCCAGATAGCTGAAGGCCGCGCCGCTCATTCCGGAACCACAGCATCCAAGAGCAAGGCCCATCCGGCTGGTGGGACTGTGACTCACAACATAGTTCAGACCACTGATAAAGAGCCCGACAGAAAGACCAAGCCCTCCTGCCACAAAGAGCAGGCCGAGGTAGCTTTCCACCAGCATCAGCGATGTCAGGACGAGACTGAGGCCGGCAAGACAGCCGATGATCACCTTCCGTGCACCAAAGGCCTGCACCGCCAGCCCAAGGGGGATAGCCATAAGGCCGCCAACCAGAACCGGCGTTGCCAGCAGCAGACCGAAGGCGGTACTCGTCAGGGCAAGCGTCTCCTTGAGGTGCACCCCCATCACAGCCAGCAGGGTCCAGCAGGCGAACGCCATGAAGACCGCGACAAAGGCCAGCGGCAGAACAACTGTCAGCGAAGTATCGGCCGCCGGTGACGGTGCCGGGTGGTTGGCGCTCATCCCTTTTTCCCGTCTCAGGGTGTTGATTTGGTATTGCCCAAGTGTTTATCAGGCATAAACGAGGGTCAAAAGGTCATACGGAGGAGCAACAACAGAGGTACGCGCCTACCTCTCTGGAGATACGACCACCCGCTCGTAAGGCTAGGGATTGCGGCACAGCCTTGTTACCATAGCGGATAGCAATGCTGACGAGGGCATTGCCATCTTTCTCATGCAAAAGGTGCGTGAATGCTCCGAAATTCCCTGGTGCGGCGCGTGGGCGCCGTAGTCGCGGCCATAAGTATCGTGGCGCTGATCAATATCGTCGTTTCACTGGCTGTTTCCGGCAGTATCCAGGGCAGTGCTACGGCCATCAATGTGGCCGGCTCCCTCAGGATGCAGAGCTTTCAGATGCTGGCACAATGGCAGCGGCTGGAGCCGGCCGAAATATCCGGGTCCACCGCCTGGGAGAAAACGCTTGATCGCTTCTCGGAACGCCTCGGCAACGGTGCCCTGATTGAAGCCCTGCCTTCAAGTCCTGACCATCCCCTGGCACAGCAGCACAGCGCCATCTCCGATTTCTGGGAGAGCGACCTGAAGCCGCTTTTCCGGCAGGCTCCACCATCGGTCTCACCAGAACTTGTGCGAGAGCAGGTGAGCACCCTGGTGGGGAAAATTGAAACCCTGGTGAGCCTCATGGAGCAGCGCACGGAAGCACGGATCCAGCTGATGAACCTGGTGCAGATTACAAGCCTGGCCATCACGGTGCTGGTTATTATCGCTCTTTTCTTCGATACCAAGAACCGGGTTGTCCGTCCCCTGAATCGATTATTGGGAATCGCCCAGGCCGTGGCCAGAAAAGACTTCAGCCAGCGCTCCGGACTGCATGGAGAGGACGAGCTCAGCCGTCTGGGAATGGCGTTTGACCAGATGACCAGCCAGCTGGCCATCAGCTATCGGAATCTTGAAACCGAGGCCACCGAGAAAACCCGTGAACTTGAACGAAGCCATGCGGCGCTTCAGCTTCTCCACAGCGCCAGCCGCTCTCTCTACAGCACTGGTGATTTGTGCGCCGGTGCCATGCCCCTTCTGCATAACCTGGAGGAGCTATTGGGAATTGGTCCCATCCGTCTGTTCCTTCACGACAAAAATTCACCGGAGCCCGTGGAAGCCCTGACCACAGCGACAAAAGCGCGGCCCTATTACTGCCGCGACCACGACTGCAATGCCTGCCTGGTGTCACCCCATGCAATGGAGGATTCTCCCGGAGAGGGCAGCGACGACCGACGTCTTTTATTGCCCATCCGCACAGGCAACTCCCTGCTTGGAACCCTCGAGGCATGGTACCCTGGTGATCACAAGCTGCCGGAGACATCCCGGCATCTCCTGGAAACGCTGACTGACCAGCTTGCCACGGCCATCTTCCTGCAACGGCAGATGACCGAAGAGCAGCGCCTGACGCTGGCGGAAGAAAGGGCGGTAATCGCCCGGGAGCTTCACGATTCGCTGGCTCAATCGCTGTCCTATCTCAAGATGCAGGTGGCGCGTCTGCGCAGGCTGGAAATAACACCGGATAACGCCAGCCGCCACAGCGACATACTGGATGAACTGAGCACTGGCCTGAATAGCGCCTATCGCCAGTTGCGGGAGCTGTTAACCACCTTCCGGCTCAAGCTGGACACCCCAGACCTGGGGACGGCCCTGAAGGAAACGGTTGTGGAGTTCAGCGAACGGCTGCAGAATCCGGTGCAACTGACTTATCAGCTGCCCCCCCAGATACTGTCTGCGAACGAGGAAATCCACGTCCTGCAGATCATCCGGGAGGCTCTGGCCAACGCCGTCAAGCACGCTGAGCCAACCTGGGTCGAGGTTTCAGTCACCTTTGTGTCTCCGAGGGTGGAGGCCACCATATCGGACAACGGCAAGGGCCTGCCTGATACCGGCCAGCCACCACAACACTATGGCCTGATCATCATGAATGACCGTGCCCGCACGCTGGGCGGCCGGCTCTCAGTGCGCAATCGGGAGCAAGGCGGGGTAGTGGTGGAACTTGCATTTGTACCCACCAGCCGCCACCTGATTACCAGCCAGTCCCATTCGGAATCCACCATTAGCGAGGAGAGCTAACCCATGTCGGAAACACCTGCCAGTATTCTTTTGATTGATGATCACCCCCTGCTCCGCCAGGGCATCAAGCAATTGATCGAAATGGAGGACGACATGGAGGTGGTGGGAGAAGCCAGCAACTCAGCCGATGGCGTCAGCCGTGCCCTGGAGCTTGAACCGGACCTGATCCTGCTCGACCTGAACATGCCGGAAGTCAACGGGATTGAGACCCTCCGGATACTCCGTGCTGAAAACGTCAGTGCCCGCATTATCATCTTTACGGTATCGGACCACGAGGATGACGTGGTAGCGGCGCTGCGGGCAGGTGCCGATGGCTACCTGCTCAAGGACATGGAGCCGGAAGACCTTCTGCGCCAGCTTCATCAGGCAGCAGTGGGGCGCATGGTGATCAGTGAACGGCTGACCACCCTGCTTGCCCAGGCCCTTCGAAGCCAGAAGCCCGAAGTGGTGCGGGCAGATTACGAATCACTGACGCCCCGTGAACGGGATATTCTCAAGCTGATCGCGGATGGTCTTTCCAACAAGATGATCGGCAGGCGACTGGACATCAGTGATGGCACCGTGAAAGTGCATGTGAAGCACCTTCTGAAGAAGCTCAATCTGAGATCACGGGTGGAGGTTGCAGTCTGGGCGGTGGAGGAAGGGCTGCACCGTTAAACAGAAAATCAACAGCACGACGTCCCGGAGCTGGCTCCGGGACGTCGCTTGCCACAAGCCGGCGATCAGGCGATCTGCAGAAGCCGCATAAGCTGAGGCTGGTGCCGGTCAGGAAGCAGGTCTTCAAGCGTGTGCTGATCAAGGGCCATGAGGAAGGCACTCAGCGCCTCCGCAAACATACCCTTCAGGCCACATACCGGCGAAATCACGCAACTCT
Source organism: Marinobacter sp. (assembly GCF_044799475.1). GTDB lineage: Bacteria > Pseudomonadota > Gammaproteobacteria > Pseudomonadales > Oleiphilaceae > Marinobacter. The sequence goes on from NZ_CP085217.1 coordinate 119,324, forward strand.
TGTCGGATGAGAAGCACTCCACCAGCTGAAGATCCTGCTCGGTTTCACGGACAAGTACGCCTATATTGATATTTCGGGGTTCCATGTTCAGTTTGAGGCCGCCGTTCTTGCCCCTTACTGTCTCAACATAGCCTTTCCGGTTGAGCTGATGCACCACTTTCATCAGGTGATTCTTGGAAATCTTGTAGCTGTCCGCGATTTCCTGAATGGTGGTGAGATGTCCGGGGTGCACCGCAAGGTACATCAACACCCTTACGGAGTAATCGGTGTAACGGGTGACATGCATTGGCGTGCTCCAGTCGGCAGAATACAAATGAAGACCAGTCACTGCGGCCTTCTCTTGGCGATCTGTCCAGGATTACCGGCGTGCCAGAATGTCCTGAAAAAATATGCCCTAGGTTCAAATTGATGTTATCAAATATGCGTTACGTACAAAACAGCAAAATGGCTCTCTGGATACCACTTTTATTTCCAGTTTCGCGATTACACAGATAACCCACTGAATTTAAAAATATATTATCTGTGCAAAAATATGAATTAATTATGCGGCACAAGGCTGATTAAGCCACGACAGCAAGCAAAAGATTCAACAAGAATGCCTGTTCGCTGACCAGATTGCCAGCATGTCGCCGGATATTACAGAAGGCGGGAGGGAAGTAATTGAGGGGCCTAGATAATCCGGGAAAATCTCTGGCTGGCACCTTCTTTGCGGTAGGCATCGAAAATCTGGCAGATAGCGCGGATCAGCAGCCGGCCGGGAGCCAGAACTTCCAGCCTGTCACCGCTGTCCCTCATCAGGCCGTCGCTGATCATCGGGCGGATCCGTCTCAGCTCGTCGGCAAAATAGCGGTTGAAATCTTCATCAAACTGGCGTTGAAAATCCCCGCGCTCGAGACTGAACTGACAGATGAGCTGCCCGATAACCCAGCGCCGGATCCGGTCATCCCGGCCAAGCCGTACGCCCCGGATAGTGGCCAGTTCGCCAGCGTCCATTCTGGCCTCATAACCCGGCAGGTCATGATCGTTCTGGAAATAGGCGTCTTCGGTCTGGCCGATGGCGGACACACCCAGGGATACCAGGTCGCAGTCACTGTGGGTGGTGTAGCCCTGGAAGTTGCGATGCAGCCGGCCTTCACGCTGGGCAATGGCGAGACTGTCATCGGGTTTGGCGAAGTGATCCATGCCGATGTACTGGTAGCCGGCCTCCAGCAGACGGTTGATGGTATTGTGGAGAATCGTCAGCTTGTCCGCCGGGGATGGCAGGGTGTCCCCTTTTATCCGCGTCTGGGGATAGAAGCGGCTGGGCAGATGGGCATAGCTGAACACGGACAGCCGGTCCGGCGACATTTCAATCACGTGTTCCAGGGTTTCGGCAAAACTTGCCGGGGTCTGGTGTGGCAGGCCGTAAATCAGGTCCAGGTTGATGGAGCCAAAACCCAGCCGTCGCGCTTCACTCAGCACGGCCTGGGTCATGGCCTGGGGCTGGATCCGGTTCACCGCCTTCTGGACCACCGGATTGAGATCCTGCACCCCCAGGCTGATGCGGTTGAAGCCCAGTTCCCAGAGGGTGGCAAGGGTATCGTCGGCCACTTCCCTGGGGTCGATTTCAACGCTGAAGTCCCTGTTTTCATCGGACGCCAGGTTGAACATGTCCCGGTAACCCGCCATCAGCGTCTGCATGACTTCCCGGGGCAGGAAGGTGGGGGTGCCGCCGCCCCAGTGCAGCTGTTTTACCAGCCGCTCCGGACCATATAGCCCGGACTGGATTGCGGCTTCCTGCAGTACCCGCTCCACATAGGGCAGTGCCTTGTCCCGCTTTTTGGTGATCACTTTGTTGCAGGCGCAGTAGTAACAGAGGTGAGCGCAGAAAGGCAGATGGGTATAAAGCGACAGGTCCCGGCCGCTCTGCCTGCTTCGGATTACATCTTCGGCCATGTCAGCGGCGGTATAGTCCGCAGTGAATTCCACCGCAGTGGGATAGGAGGTATAACGAGGGCCACTCAGGTCATAGCGCCGGATCAGTGCTTCGTCCCATACAAACGGGGATTCAGGCTGGACAATGGTTCGATCAGGGGCGGCAGTCATGGCAATACCTGTGTAAGCAGAAAACAACTCCCGGATTATAAAGGCGGTGGCATTGGCCACCCTTGACCCGGATCAGTTTCAGCCTCGAAAGCCTGCTGAAACAGCGTGCTGCCAAAGTATCACGGCGACACCTGAACCACCCTCCACCCGGTGGCGTACTTTCACTACCACCAAAGAGGCACCTCGTGCCGCGGAAATAGCAGGAAAAGCCAATGGCCAGTCTCATTCTCATACTCGGTGACCAGCTGTCGCCGGACATCAGCGCTCTGCAGGATGCTGACCCGGAACAGGATCTGGTGGTCATGGCGGAAGTACACGCCGAGGCAAGCTACGCCAACCACCACAAAAAGAAACTGGTCCTGCTGTTCAGTGCGATGCGCCACTTTGCCGATGAACTGAAAGATCAGGGATGGCAGGTCCACTACCACCGCTACGACCCGGAAAGCGACGCCGGGTCCCTGCTCGACGTGGTGACGGGCCTTGCAGACAAACAGAAGCCGGAGCGGCTGGTCACCACGGAGTGCGGAGAATGGCGGCTGGACAGCCAGATCCGTCAGTGGCACGAAAAACTGGGGATGCAGGTGGAAATCCGACCGGATAACCGTTTTGTTGCCACAAAGGCAGAATTCGCTGACTGGGCAGAAGGCCGCAAGCAGCTCAGGATGGAATTTTTCTACCGGGAAATGCGACGCAAGACCAGGCTGCTGATGACCCCGGATGGTCAACCAGAGGGAGGAAAGTGGAACTTTGACAGTGATAACCGGAAGAAATGGACCGGAAAGCAGCCAGTTCCCGTTCCTTTCCGCGTTGAGCCGGACGCCATAACCCGGGAGGTAATCCGGGACGTGAATAACGCCTTCCCTGATCATTTTGGTACCACCGATGACTTTCATTTTGCCGTTACCCGCGGGGATGCGGAATCGGCCCTGGAGCATTTCCTTGAATATGCCCTGCCCTGCTTCGGTGATTACCAGGACGCCATGTCCGACAAGGAGGACTGGCTGTTTCACTCCATCCTGTCCCCTTACCTGAACAGCGGGCTGCTGGAGCCGGTGCCGGTATGCGAGGCGGTGGTGCAATGCTATTACTCGAATCAGGCGCCACTGAACGCGGTAGAGGGATTCATCCGCCAGATCATCGGCTGGCGGGAGTTCGTGCGGGGCATCTACTGGATGAATATGCCGGATTACGCCGGGGAAAACCGGCTGGAAAACAAACGCGCCCTGCCCGGTTTCTACTGGACCGGCAAAACCGGTATGCGGTGCATGGAACAGGCCATTGGCAGCACCTGGCGCAATGGCTACGCCCATCACATCCAGCGCCTCATGGTAACCGGCAACTTTGCACTGCTAGCCGGCATCGTCCCGGAGGAAATCTGCGACTGGTATCTGGGGGTTTATGTAGACGCCTACGACTGGGTGGAACTGCCCAACACCCTGGGCATGGTGATGCATGCCGATGGCGGATACCTGGGTTCCAAGCCCTACGCCGCCAGCGGAAAATACATCAACCGCATGTCGGACTACTGCGGCAACTGCAAATACAGCGTCACCAGAGCAACAGAAGAAGACGCCTGCCCGTTCAATGCCCTTTACTGGCATTTCATCGACCGGCACCGGGACAGATTCGCCAGCAATCCACGGATGGGAATGATGTACCGGAACTGGGAAAAACAGAAGCCGGCCCGGCGGGAGGCGCTGATTGCCAGAGGGGACTGGCTACTTAGCAATATCGAAAAGCTGTGAAAGCCAGCGGCGGGCAGCTTCTTACCCGGGCTTGTCAACTGACTCCATGTCGGTGACCGTACCGTTTTTCAGGGTAATCACGCGACGGAACCGGTTCTCACCAAAGCCGTAGAGCCATTCCTGCACGGGGACCACACGATGGCCGACATGGCCGTGGCCAGGGGACAGTGACCGCCACTCCACCCGCCGGGAAAGAGGCTCGCCGCAGTGCGCGATGAGTTCAAACTCGCTCATCCCTTCATTTATTACCGCGGGCGTACAGGGGCCGGCGCTTTCCCCGCGGAAGCCATAACCCATGCTTTCATCACGGCGGAGTTTGCCGTCCCGGAACTCCAGCCGGCGAATGAACCCCTGCGGCCCCGGGTTGTAGTACCAGTGCTCCAGCTCACCGGTCACGCCAATTCCCGGCAGTGTGGCGGTGGGGTAGGTGGCGATGTAATCCGGGTCTCCACAGCGCTCTCTCACCTCAACTTTCCAGTGGCCTTTTTCCACAAGGTGTCTTCCGCAGCGGAATGCCGCCTCGGCGCAGAAGGAGGCAATGAGCATGCTGACCAGCACAGCCACGGTCAGCCATGTACGGGAGCTGGTGCCGGTAAACGGGCCGTGTACTGACAGTTGCATAAAATCCCCCTCGGATTTTCGGCTGATCAGGCCGGCCCCACCTCGCAGGCCAGCACCAGCGCCCAGAACTCCGAAAAATCGTTTACCACCACGTCAGGCTTGTCCGGGTGCCGGCGGGTGCCGGGAAAAATCCTGTGGAGCCAGGGCAGATCCCACTGGGCGCCGTTGAAAAACACGGCCGTCATGCCCGCCCGCTTGGCGGCGATCATGTCCGTGGTGCTGTCTCCCACATACCAGACACTGGGGTCCGCAGGATAGCCCAGCTTTTCTGCCGCCAACAGGAGCTGGTCCGGATGGGGCTTTCTCAGGGCAGTGTCATCACCGCAGACACTGGTCTCAAACAGGTGGGTCCAGCCCGTTCCATCCACCGCAGCCAGCTCATGCTCGAAGAACTCCCTGTCACGATTGGTAATCACACCAACCCGGATCTCCAGTTTGTGCAGGCCCTCGAGAACCGCCTGCACCCGGGGCTCGAAGGCCGCCACCGTGCCATAGTGATTCCGGTAGTGTCTGTTGAACGCCAGATGGGCCACGCGTTTGGCCTCCTCATCGTCTCCGAACAGCACTTCAAAAATGTCGGTGCGGGAAATCTTGCGGTCTGCCTTCACCTTGGGGTGGAGCTTCGCGAACTCCCGCACATAGGCAACCAGCTTTGCATCTTCCGGCGTTTTGCTGTCCTCCGGGATTACCATCCGGTCCATCAACTGCAACTCGTTAAACTCCGGCAGCATGTCATCAACCGCGTGGTACATGGCATCCAGGGTGTCCACCAGGGTGGCATGCCAGTCGAACAGCACCACCGCGGGACGCACAAGTTTCGCCACCGCCGGGTGCCAGTCCGGCTCCTGCCGGGGTTCCGGGGGGCTGGGTCTCGGATAATGTGGCGGGCGCACTTCCTCCAGTCTGCAGTCAAAGGCACCGGGGTTGCGGCGCTCCAGTAACTCGAGGCAATCCATCAGATCATCAAAGCTGTCGAGAATTGCACTGGGCCTGTCCCGGCGGCTGAACCAGCCGTCTATCCGGCTGTGTTCCCAACTGGCCCCGTTATAGAAGACCGGGATCACATCCGCATGATTGGCTGTGATCATGTCCACGTAGCTGTCGCCCAGATACCATGCCGAGCCATCCGTCGGCAGGGAAAGTTTTTCAAGAGCCCGCAGGATGATCTCCGGATCGGGCTTGTAATGGGTAACGTCATCCGCGCAGACGGTAGCGTCGAACAGGTCCTGCCAGCGGCCGTTGTCCACGGTGCTCAGCTCCTGCTCCAGAAACTCCCGGTTCCGGTTGGTAGCCACCACAAGGCGGATGCCCAGGTTGCGGCAGGCCTTCAGATACTCATAAACCCCTTCCTGAAAGGGCTTCACTTTTCCGAAAAACTTCCGGTAGGCCCTGTTGTAGGCCTCGTGGGCGATCATCCTGGCTTCCCGGTCATCGCCGAAGATTGCATTGAAAATGTCAGTACGGGACACCCGGCGCTCCGCCAGTATTCGAGGGTGCAGGCGGCGGAAAATACGGATATAGCGCACCAGGCGGGCGTCGTCCGGAGTCTTGCATTGATCCTCCGGCAGTAGCCGCTCCACCAGCCCAAGTTCCTCAAGTTGGGGGAGCATTTCTTCCATGGCACTGAACATGGCGTCATGGGTGTCCACCAGGGTGCCATGCCAGTCGAACAGCAGTGCCGAGGGCACAGGAATCGAATCGGAAAATCGCGCCATCAAGGGGTCTCCTGTGGAGAAACGGACGTAAAAAGGGAAGACCTATCCTCAGTTAAACGTATTTCGGGACCATGCACAAAAAACCAGCTTTGCCTTCCAAAACCTGCCCGATCTGTCAGAAGCCGTTCACCTGGCGCAAAAAATGGGCAAAAGACTGGGAAAATGTCCGCTACTGCAGCGAACGGTGCAGACGCGCCAGAGGGAGCACAGGTTAGAAGAAGGCCAGGAGCAGCACCAGCATGGCAAGCACCAGGGCTGCACTCCGCCTCAGCTGTTTTTCTCCCTCCTGCAACCACGGGTAAACACAATCGGGGATTTTCCGCCAGCGGACTGGCTCCGCTCCGCTCAAAACGCCGGGCCCTGCGCTTCCGGTCTTCGGGCCTGCCGCGAGGCTCGCAGTGATACCCCGGGCCAGCCCTTCGAGCCAGACAATGCCATCTCCGGGCGGGATGCCCGGGCCGGTCCTCCCCAGCCACAGCGCGATCCCTGTCAGGCAAAGGGCGATCAGCATTGGCCACAACAGCCGCCAGAGTTGTTCGAGGGACGGTATCCAGACCGGCGCTTCAACCAGGCTGCTGGCGTGCCAGGGCATCCACCAGAAAAGAACCAGACTTGTGAGCGTGGCGAGCAGCCAGCCCGCCAGGACCAGAGGGGGATTGTGACCGCGATTCGCCACCCTGGACTGTGTCCAGAAGTAGCGCAGCACCAGCAGCAGCGTGGCGATGGCGCCGGCGGTCATAATCGGAGCAAGAGCCGTCGCCACGGGGAAATTCAGCGCTGCGGGACTCAGCCCGGACTTCATCGCCAGCTTTGCGAGGGCACCACTGGTAAAAGGCAGACCCGCCAGGGAAAGCCCTGGCAGGGCAATCATGATCCAGGCCAGAGCGCGATGAGACGGGTTGGCCGACAAAGACACTCCTGCCGAGAGAAACAGGCTGCCTTTGGCCAGGCCGTGATGCAGGGCATAAAGGCCAATGACTGGCAGCAGTATTCCGGCACGCCGGGGCTCTGCCAGAGCCACCCCGACTATCATGGTCATGAGGCCCATCTGGCTGATACTGGAATAGGCCAGCACCGCCTTGGGCTGCGACTGGCACAGGCCAATGGCCGCCGCCCCCAGGGAGGCAAGAGTTCCCGCGATCACCATAACCAGACCCCAGCTCGGAAGCGCCGCCTCGCCAAAGGGCAGCACAACCAGCCAGCCCAGCAGGCCGGCCTTGATCATCGCTCCGCTGAGTACCGCGCTGGCCGGCGTGGGCGCCACCGGATGCGCCAGGGGTAACCAGAAATGCAGCAGCGGAAGTCCGGCTTTTACCCCGAAACCGGCCAGCAAAAGGCCCACCATGATATCCCGCTGGGGAGAGCCGCCGATGGCTGATGGCAGCTCCTGCAGAATCATACTATCGGCAGTCGCCGCAGCCATCATCAGGCCCGCCAACAGGGTGACTTCGCCCAGCAGGGCCATGATCAGATAGATGCGCCCTGCCCTGAGCGCCTCCCTGTTCCGTTCATGGATCACCAGGCCGTAACCGGCGAAGGTCATCAGGGCAAAGAAACTGTAAAAACTGGCAACATCTCCGGAGATGGTGAGGCCCAGATTGCCGGCGAGAGTCAGTCCCCAGAAAACGCAGAAGCTGCGGAGGTGACCGGGCTTCAGGTAACCGGCCGCAAATACACCCGCGACTGTCCAGAGTGTGGCCGTCAGCAGGAGGAACAGACGCCGCAGGTCATCCATTGTCCAGACGGCACCAGTAAGCAGGTAGGGCAGCTCGAGCTGCCACCCGGGCTCAGTAAAAAGGGCGAGAGCAAGCGCCGGCAGCGGCAGCAGGGGCAGACCATAACGCATGCTTCTCCCCCCGCCCGGTAATGCGCCAACCAGCGGAAACAGCAGCGGCAGCAGCACGCTTGCCATCGCGGCCAGCATCAGCGGACTCATGGCAGGAACTCCCTTTCGGCAATCAGCTCGGCCCAGGAGAGCGGGCTGAAAGGCAGGGACGCCAATACGCCCACCCCCACTGTCATCACAGCGGTGATCACCGGCGGCCAGAAAAGCCAGCCATGGGTTTCCAGCCTCCCCCAGGTCCGTTCTGCCGGCCAGTCTGCGGCTGCAGCCCGGAACCAGAGCCGATGAACCACAGGCAGAAAATAGGCAGCGTTCAGCAGGCTGCTCAGAAGAAGCACCGGAATCGCCCAGGCCATGCCTGCCGCAAGGGCGCCCTCGCCCAGCGTCCACTTGGTGATAAATCCGGCCAGCGGCGGGGCGCCGATCATACCGAAAGCCCCGATGGTGAAAGCCACGGAGGTGGCGGGCATGCGCCGGCCAGCGCCATCCAGCTCATCTACCCTGTGCACCCCCAGGGTCTCGGCGTAGTTACCAGCGCAGAAGAATAGCGTGATCTTCATGATGCCCTGGTGCAGCAGGTGCACCAGTCCTCCGGCCGTTCCCACGGGTCCCAACAGAGTAATGCCCAGGATTATGTAGGACACCTGGCTGATGGTGGAGAATGCCAGGCGGCGCTTCAGGTCGGTCTGCCACAGCGCCCGCATCGAGCCATAAATAATGGTGAAGGCGGCCAGCCAGGCCAGAGGCTCAAGCAACCCCAGACCTGCACTGAATTCAATGCCATAAATGTCATAGACCACCCGCACAATTCCGAATGCGCCGGCTTTCACCACGGCGACCGCATGCAGGAGAGCGCTCACCGGAGCCGGCGCAACCATGGCCTGGGGAAGCCAGCCGTGAAGGGGAAAGATGGCTGCCTTTACCCCCAGTGCGGCGATCAGCAGGATGAAAACAATGCTCAGCTGGCCGTGGATAGCGGGATCCAAACCGGCAAAATGTCCCCCTGCCTGGAACTCAAGGCTCCCCACCAGGCCCTGCAGCCAGGCGATGGCAAGCAGCAGCACCGCGCCGCCGGTAAGCGTATAGATTATGTAATTGCGGCCGGCGCGAAGGGCCGCAGGAGAGCCCCGATGCACCACCAGCGGATAGGTGGAAAGTGTCAGCATTTCGTAGAACAGAAAAAAGGTGAACAGGTTACCCGCAAGGGCAATCCCCATGGTGCTGGCCACACAGAGGCTGAAGAAACCGAAAAACCGGCTGCGATTGGGAGAGTCCTCCAGATAGCCCACGGCATAGACGGTCGTCAGCAACCACAGAACCGCTGACAACCCCGCAAACATCACCGACAGGGCATCCGCCTTGAGGACAAAGGTGACTCCCGGCAGCATGGTAAAGTCCGCCCGGTATTCCTCCCCGTGGAATACGCCCCAGACCATGATGCATACGAGAACCAGCTTCAGCCCCGCCGCCAGCAGGTTCACCGTGGTTCGCAGACCGTGGCGCTGTTCCGGCAGTGAAAAAATGATCACCGAGGCCAGCAGCGAGGTCATCAGCGCAAAAACAGGGAGGAGAGTATTGAAACTCATGGAACCACCTCCACTGCCAGAGGTATCCCCATAATCGACAGCATGGGTTCCACCACCAGAGCCATGCCCAGCGCCAGAAGCGCCAGGATCATGGGCACCACTTCCAGCCGACGGGGCGGATAATAGAATTCACTCAGACCATCCTGCTCCACGAAGGAGGCCCGGTAGATACGGAACACGTAGACCGCCGTCAGCAGGCCACCAACCAGCAATACCAGCGCCCACCACCACTGACCGCTGGCAAGACTGGCCTGCAGCAGCATCCATTTGGCTGCAAAGCCGCCGCTCGGGGGCAGTCCCATGAGGGAGACACCCGCCAGGCCAAAGGAAAACAGGGAAAATGGCAGGAAATGGCTGACCCCGGCCAGGGCATCCACCCGATTGCTGCCTATGGACAGTATCAGATTGCCCGCGGCGAGAAACATCGCCGCCTTGGCCAGAGCGTGGCTTATCACCTGCAGCGTAATACCCTGCTGCGCCTGAAGCGAGACGGCATCGCTTACACCAAGTGTTAACGGGAAAAGCAGGAAGAGGTACCCAATCTGGGCGACCGAAGAGTAAGCCACAACCTGCTTCAGACGAGGCTGCACACAGGCCAGCCAGCTTCCCCAGATTACAGCGGCGCCACCCAGCGCTCCCAGAAACTGCGCCATGGCCATGGAACCCAGCTGGTCACCAAAGGCCAGCCATAACCGGGCCGCAATGTAAAAGGAGGCCTTGATCACCAGTGCCGACAGCAACGCGCTAACCGGGGATCTGGCATGACTGTGAGCCGGCGGCAACCATCCGTGAAGGGGAAACAGCGCGCTTTTCAGCGCCAGACCAGAAAGCATGAGTGCCAGGGCCATGCCAGCGCCTGCCAGTTGAGGCGTATCGGTCAGCAATCTCTCGATTCCCGTCACCGAAAGTATGCCGAACTGGCCATACAGCAGCGCTACGCCCAGCAGATAGGCCATGGATCCCATCAGGGCTGCCAGCAGATAGCGCAGGGCGGCCCGCAGCGCCTCCCCTTCGCCACCCAGCGCGATCAGGCCGATGGCGGCGAGACTGATCAGCTCCAGCCCCACGTACAGGTTGAACAGGTCTGCCCCGAGCCAGACCCCATTCAGGCCGGCCCACAGAAACCAGAACAGCGGCCAGAAGTAGCGGTGCCAGTCCTTGTCGGGATCCAGGTAGGCGCCAGCATGACAGCCGCAGGCGCTTGCCACTGTCGCTGTGAGCAGGACGAAGGTAACGGCAAGGCCATCGACGCGGAGCTCGATACCCAGGGGGGCGCCCCACCCTCCGAGCGCATAGTGAAAACCACCCTCTTCCGCCACCACCAGCCATAACCCCAGGGAAACCGCCAGCTGCACCACTATGCCCAGCCATGTCACCAGGCGCCCCAGACGAAAATCCAGCAACAGCGATGCCACAGCCCAGGCCAGCGGCGTGAAAAGAAGGCCGGCCATCAGCCATTCCTTCATACCTGACCATCCTCCCGGCCCGGCTCAGGGTTCTGCGCCCTTTCTGGCGACTCATCAGATGCATCGAGATCCGTTCGCCCCGTCAGATAGAAGTATCGACGTATCAGGACTACCGCCAGTGCCGTCGCCGCAATGGCCACCACGATCCCGGTCAGTACCAGCGCCTGGGGCACAGGATCCGCTTCGCCCCGGTGCTGGGCCAGACCCACAAGCACCAGAAAGGTACCCGACCCTGTAAGGTTGAAAGCGATGAGCCGGCGCAGAAGGTGCGCCAGACGGATAAAGCCAAACAGACCAATGCCCCAGAGCATCGCTCCCGCGAAGGCATACAGCAAAGGTACCGTCATGGTGGGTTTCCTTCGTCCGGGTCCAGGGCCTCGTTGACCGGCGCAGAAACGAACAGCGCCAGCAATATCATGGCTATGGAGAAGGTCAGTGCGGTTTCAATGATGAGGATGAGGGCATGGATTACGCCTGACGGATAAGCCAGGAATGCGTCCCCGACCACGGCACTGGCCACAGCTACGATCAGGAACACGCCAAATCCCAGCGCGAGGCCAGCCCTGAGCAGGAAGCCGGGACGCAGGAATGCCATCGGCAGGCCGCCCAGACGCATCAGAACACCCGTCGCTGCCAGCACCGCTCCGGCCTGAAAGGCGCCGCCAGGACGGTCAGCGCCAGCCCACAGCAGATAGCCGGCCAGCACCAGCATCAGCGGCACGAACCAGCGCTGCAGCGCATACAGAAGCGGATCCGCGGTGCGGAATCCAGGGTCCTCAAGAGAAGCGGTTTTTGCCATGGAGACCCCGGTGACACCGGCTATCACAAGCACGCCGATCTCCAGCAGGGTGTCGTATCCGCGGAAATTCAGCAGAACTGCCGTAACGGGGTGCTCGACACCGCTGCGCTTCAGATTTGCCGTCAGCAGGTCGGGCAGCCCCGTTGCTACCTGATTGCCGGCAATGGTCCAGATGGCACCGCCCAGCACCAGCACAAAGACCGCGCATGGCAGAAGCACAGAAAAAAATCCTGAAAGCCGGCTCATGGGGGGCCATCTCCATCTCCGTCTCCGTCACCCCCTGTCCGGCCACGGCGGAAATGGCCGACCGCGTCCAGCAGCAGCACGCCGGTCAGACCGGCACCAATGGCGGCCTCAGCCAGAGCAATATCCGGCGCCTGCAGACGCACCCAGGCCACGGCCATCAAAAGCCCGAAAGCAATAAACACAATCACCGCCCGAAACAGGTCCCGGGACCACAGAGCAGCTACGGCGGTGGCCACCAGCGCAGACACCAGCAGGGCATCCAGAAACCACTCAGTCATCTGTGACCTCCCCGCCCGGTTCTGCTCCTTCCCGCAGCTGAACGGCCCGCGCAACCAGATGTGCCGAGGTGGCGCTGGCCGCCATTACCACCAGCCAGATCAAAACAATCTTCAGACCAGTCGCAGGTGACGGCACCATGGGCAGCAAACCCAGGGCAATAAATCCAAGACCCAGGTTGTCTACCTTGGTGAGCGCATGAATGCGGCACAGTGTGTCGGGAAAACGGAAGAGGCCCAGAGTGCCCACGGCAAAGAACAGGCAGCCCAGCACCAGCAGAAGCGTCTGAAAAAGAAAGACCAGAGTTTCAGTCATGGACATTCCCGCGTTTTTGCCTGCCTCCGGCGGCCGGCTGGTCAAGCCTTACCACTCTGGTGACAAAGGCTGCCACCGCGAGCACAGAGAGGACCGCAAGCGTAATCGCCACGTCCCGGAGGGAGGGCATGGCCTGAGCTTCCGCGAGAACCAGCAGAAGGGCCACTCCGGTTGAGCCAAACAGCTGGGAGGCCAGCATCCGGTCGGCTGAGGTCGGCCCATACCAGATGCGTACAAGTCCCATCAGAAGCGTCAGCAGCAGAAACCCGGCAACGAGGTTCAGCACGAGCCCCATCAGCCCTGCCCTCCCGGGACTGGAACGTCCATACCGAAAGCCCGGGCCAGATATCGCTCGGTACGACGAACGCCCCGCTCTATGTCCAGGGTTGTATCAAGGCAATGCAGACCCAGCTGGTTGTCGTGAATGGTGACAGTGAGGGTGCCCGGCATCAGGGAAAGGGTGTTGGCAAGCAGCCAGCGGGGGCCCTGCTCCGGCAGCGCTGTGGTCACGGTGACCATACCGGGGTGCATCGGCAACCGGGGGTTGATGAGCCTGCGGGCCACATCAAGACCGGCAAGCACAGACTGAGCCATGAAATAGCCGCCAAAGGCGAGAATTCCAGAGAGTCGGAGCCGGTATGGCGAGGGCGGAAAAAGCCTCATCGAAACCACTGCCACCAGCAGGCTGACCGCCAGGCCAAACCAGGTTCCCCCGGAGTCTGCGGCTGTCAGAATCCACCAGATGAAGTACAGCACCAGCAAACGTAACACTGTAGTTCTGAATTTGAACACAGGGCCTCCGGCAAGTGTTTTACAGTCGCGACCTGCAAACATTCATCGCGAATCAGGCTGCTGAAGCAGATTATCACAGGTGGAGCTTTAACCGCCCCCGCTGCCAGTGAATGGCGCCGGATGCCTTCATTTCAGGCGCCCCGACGCTGTGCTATGGTCGTCGCTGATTGAGTTCCAGCAAACCGCCAGACGTCAGGGAGCCGACATATGAGCGAGTCGCCAGTGAACCAGCGCCCTGGCTGGGTGTTTTACATGTCTCTTGTCCTGCTGGCAGGATTCGTGGGTGTGGGAGCCACCATGCCCGAGCGGCTGGAACTCTGGGCGAGCCAGGCACTGGGGTTCACCACGGTACACTTCGGCTGGCTGTACCTGTTTGCCACCACCGGTTTTCTTGTGTTCTGTATTGGAGTGGCAGCCAGCAGTTACGGCCTGATACGCCTTGGGGCGGACGGCGAATGCCCCGAATTTTCCTACCCTGCGTGGCTGGGGATGATCTTTTCCGCGGGGATGGGGGTTGGCCTTGTGTTCTGGGGCGTGGCCGAGCCCATGAGCCATTTTGTTGATCCGCCCCTCGGCGAAGCCGCTTCCCGCACGCCGCAAGCGGCGGATATCGCCATGCGCTATTCGCTTTTCCACTGGGGGTTTCACCAGTGGGCCAACTTTGCCGTGGTCGGACTGGCCATTGCCTATGCGCGATTCAGACAGCAACGGCCGGGCCTTATCAGCGAGGCCTTCCGTTCCACCATGGGTGACCGGGTGGATGGCGGCATGGGTCATACCATCAACGTGCTTGCTGTTATCTCCACTGTGTTCGGCGTCGCTACCACCCTGGGTCTCGGTGTTATCCAGATTAACAGCGGACTGGTATCGGTGGCGGATCTCGAATTTGGCACCACTCAGCAGCTCGCCATCCTTGCCGGCGTTTCCGTTGTCTTTCTGCTATGCGCTCTTGCCCCGCTCGAAAGCGGCGTGCGCTATGTCAGCGACCTGAACATGGTGCTTGCATCTGCGCTCCTGATATTCGTATTTTTCGCCGGGCCCACCGATTTCATCACCGCTGCCATGACCAATGCCATCGGCGACTATTTTGCCAACGTAATTGGCATGAGCCTCGTCATGACTCCCTATACGGGGGAGGACTGGGTCGAGCGCTGGACCATATTCTACTGGGCCTGGGGGCTTTCCTGGGCGCCCTTCGTGGGCAGTTTTATTGCCCGGATTTCCCGTGGCCGCACCATCCGCGAATTCGTCCTCGGTGTCATTGGCATGCCCGTGCTACTGAGTGCTTTCTGGTTTGCCACGTTTGGCGGATCCGCGCTCTACTTCGAACTCTTCGAGGATGCAGAAATAGGTGCTGCGGTCAGCCGGGAAATCAGTTCCGGCCTCTTCGTGCTGCTTGATCTTCTGCCTGCAGCGGAGGTTGTCAGCATGATCATGCTGGCGTTGATCGTTCTGTTTGTCATCACATCGGCCAATTCAGCCACTTTCGTGCTGGGAATGTTCACCAGCAAAGGCGTACTGTCACCCAGCCGCTGGTCCCGCGTAGCCTGGGGCATTATCCAGGTGCTGGTGGCCGGAGTTCTGCTTTTAAGCGGCGGGCTTGCCGCCCTTCAGACCATATCCATACTGGCGGCCTTTCCTTTCATGATCCTGATGATTTTCATGGCGGCAGCCCTGCTCAAATCGCTGCGGAACGAGCGCCGCCAGATAGAACTCCATGAAGCCATCATGCGGGAGCGCATACAGCGGCTGCTGGATGCCAGCGACCAGACAGTCATTGCAGCTCTGCGCTCCGCCCAGGGCAGTGATTCGGAGCCGGAACAGGAGCCGGACAGGAGCGTGCCATGAGCACCCGATTGTCAGTCGTGTGTACGCCCGAAACACTGGAGCCGGACATCCACCGTAACAGTCAGCCCATTCAGCGCTGCCGCCCTCGCCCGCCCTTCGGCACTGGCCCGATACAGGTGAGGCGTCATTGCAAGCAGATCGGCCACCTGCCCGGCGCCGGTCAGTGAGCAGGTAAAACGGATCTCTTCCTGATTGCCGGCAATAAAGCCGGCCGGCGTTATGCGGGAGTCCGGACGCTCCGGTTTCAGTTCCGGGTAGATGATTTCCCGCAGCTCACGCAGGTGGTCCGGCCCGGCGTCCACCTGGATTAGCTGGCCGCCGGGTCTGAGCAGGCGGGCGAATTCCGGGTAAACAGGAAAACCAAACACACAGAGCACCCGGTCAAGGGTTCCTGTCAGCACAGGCAGGTTGGCGTTGCTTCCCACTACCCATGCAGGCCTTTCATTCCGGTCCGGGCCTGACTGCCTGGCAGCAGCCTGCACGGCCCACTTGGAGATATCCAGACCCAGCAGTGACAGTTCCGGCCGTGAGAAACCATCCGCCAGCTGCCGGAGATAATAGCCCTCGCCGCAGCCAGCATCGAGGCAGCTCAGGGGGTGGTCCGCAGGAGCCCCGGCCACAACGGCATTGCTCAGGGCATCGGCTATGGGCTGGTAGTGTCCCGCATTGAGGAAGCGCTGACGGGCCAGCACCATGGCCCTGCTGTCACCCGGGTCCAGGGAGCGCTTGTTCTGCACCGGTAACAGGTGCACATACCCCTGACGCGCCACATCAAAACTGTGACCCCGGGGGCAGACCCACGAAGCGCCCCTGTTCGACAGGGGATCGCCGTCCAGAGGGCAGGCGAGGGCCTGGAATGGTGCAACCTTTGTCACTGGGTTTTCCTCTGTCTGTCGGGGCGGTCTGTCGGTGGAGGGAGATCCGGGTTCAGC
This sequence comes from Marinobacter sp., assembly GCF_044799475.1. Lineage (GTDB taxonomy): Bacteria > Pseudomonadota > Gammaproteobacteria > Pseudomonadales > Oleiphilaceae > Marinobacter. The sequence goes on from NZ_CP085217.1 coordinate 135,593, forward strand.
GGGGCTGAAAGTCGGTTATACGGTACTGCAGCTGGTCGTCGGCAATCCTGGGGTCGCCCTCGTACTCAATCAGGGCGGGGAACCCGTACTCCTGATTGTACTCCACCCTCAGTTTGCCCCTATCCCGGAGCTTTGTGTTTTCGATGAACCGGAACAGGCCTTCGATGGTGAGCCGGCCGGCATCCAGTAATTCAGGATATTCCACTGGCTGCTCAAGCCCGGTGACATTTTTCACCTGGCCGTCAACTACCTGCACATCCAGCGGCTGTCGCAATCCCGGAGGACAGAAACAGATCTGCTGGAATGTCATGCCATAGTCGTCAATGGAGCGGTTTTCCCAGACGGCTCTGGCCTCCTCCAGGTCCAGGGGTGCGCCATCCCCATTGCTGGCGCTGCAGCCTCCAACCGAAAGTGACAGCATCAGGGCAACCGCGAACCTGGTCGTTGGGATCATGATATCGCCTTCCGGCTTCTTCTGAACACCAGGGTCACTGTGCCAAGCACCAGCCAGAGCCAGTCCACGGCGCCGCCACCCCCTGAGCTGGAACTGGATTCCGTGGAAGTTGTGGAACCGGAAGAGTCTTCCAGTCTGGGCTGGCCCTCCGGTTCTTCCGTGTCCGTGCCCGGGCCGCCTTCGCTGTCAGAATCGGAAAGAGTAAATGTGGCCAGATTGCTTGCGTCCGAAGGCTTTGAATTCACAGCGAATACCCGGTATTCATAGCTTACCCCCTGCACCACGGTGGAATCCAGATGGGTCTCGGCATCCGCACCAGGAAAGGCCAGCTCTATCCATTCGCCAGAATCCACCCCCCGGCGCTCGATTATATGGCCTGTCTCGTTCGTCGCCATGTCTGTCCATACCAGCCGGGCATTGCGTTCCTCTTCAGTTGCCGCAAGTATTGCAGGTGCCGCAGGTGCCACCTCGTAAAGCGCTTCGGCCGTGTTGCTGGGTAATGAGTCACCGACCGCATTGAACGCGATGACCCGGTAGACCCAGGTAGCGCCATCAGAGGCGGCGGTATCATCAAAACTGACAGTGTCCGCAGGCAGGCCGTTCACCAGCTGGCTGAACGCCGCATCGCTGTCGCGCCGGCGCTCTATCCGGTAGCCGGTCTCGTTGTCCGCATTGTCACGCCAGTCAAGGGAGACCCGGCTGCTGTCCGCGCTGGCGGCCAGTTCAGTCGGTGCGGCCGCCTGAGTCGGCTGGACCGAATACGTGGAAACGAGTCCGTCATTACCCGGGACAACATCTTTGACTTCACCGCTGGCGCTGACCAGAACCACGGTTTTTGAAATGGACAGATTCGCGCCCGTACCAACGGCCTGAATCGCAAGCTGCTGACCGTCCTGTGCCGGCACCAGGTCGCCACAGGAATAGCGGGTGCCCTCACCTTCTACAAGGCAGGGCACGCCATCCAGAGTGACGGCCTCCAGCCGGCCTTCATCGGCGGAAACCCTGCCTTCGAGCAGAAGCCGGTCAGCCGACTCTGAAGCCTCGCGATAATCCACTCCATACGAAGTCGTGAAGGACTCGCCCTGAAAAACCGAATCGGGATTCGTTCCGGAAGAGGACAACCCGGCATCTGCCGGAAAGTTGAAGCACTGCGCGGCGGAGGAAAGACTACTGATCCTGCTTGTCACCGATTCAAAGGAGCAGCTGGAAAAACTCTCCGCCGAGGTATCGACAAAGGGCGCCATGATGAAGCCGGTGCTGCATTCGTTATAGTCCGGGCCATCGTGTCCGGCGCCAAGGTTGTGCCCCAGCTCGTGAGCCACAACAATGGAGGTGGTGACGTCCGAGCTGAATGCCTGGGTTATACCCGTGCCGTATCCGTTTCCATCACAGACAGTTCTCAGATAGGCAAGGCCCGCCGTGGAACCGTCGAAGCTGCGGCCACTGACCAGGTGAAACAGGGAATACTGGCTCTTGAGAAAGCCGATCCTGTTGTCGGCACGTTTGTTCCGGATGTCGCCCAGCAGGCTTGCGGCGTCAGTGGATTCCGTGAACACTTCGGTATCAAGAAAGGTCAGTGACAGCGTGTCGAAGATGATTCCGAACTGGGAGGCGTAAAAGCCCTCCACCATGTTGATTATGCCAGCTGCGCGGTCCTGAAAACTGTCCGGGTAATCGGTCTGGAACTCCTGGTCAAAGGCGAGTTCCAGCTCCAGCATCAGACAGGTGCCATCCACGGTTTCAGCACAGAGGGTGTCATAGGTGACGGATACCGCCTGCACCATGGCCGCACTGACCAGGCTTTCCGTAGTGATGTCGGCGCTGGTGTGGGCATGATCGAGGCCGCACTGGGGTGTTTCCATCTGGCTGAAATTAAGGGTTGAGACCTGTTGCTGCTCCGGTTCGCCGCCCAGGGCGTGAAGGCGGCCGAAGAGAAACGCCAGGCCTTCCCAGGTATCGTCTATTCTGGACAGACGCACCCAGCTGTCCGGGTCATCGGGAAAATGGCCCTTGTAATGAGAGCCACGGAGCAGCGGAGCGTGGTCACCCATGGAGGTATTCACGGCCGTATTTGGCTGCAGTTCGGCATCCCAGGCATGACCGTCAATCCAGATGGTTTCAGGCTGGGTACTTTCTGCGGCGGCGGGTGCTGCCAGCACCAGTGTAAGCGCGAAAACGGCAGCCATACATGAAACAGATCGGCAAATCATTGAACACCCTTTAACCGCGATTGATGCAACTCTGCTCCCGGAATTTATGGTAGTTTCACCTGCGCATCAGTTGGATTCGCGTAAAATTATGTATTCGGGAAAGCGACACATACATGACCTCATGGAAGCCTGATGCACGGTACGCTGTTGTAGCGGGGCTTCTGATTGCTGCCGCCCTTGTGCCTCCGACTAATCTTGAGTGGTCCCGCGCCGGCCTCGCGGAATTTGAGGTCTGGCGCCTGTTAACCGGCCACTGGGTTCACCTGGGGCTTCCTCACCTTCTGCTGAACCTGGCCGGGCTGCTCCTTGTTGCCCTGCTCTTTCGCCAACAGCCGCCCATCGTGAGCTGGGCAGTCTTTCTGCCCGCTTCACAGGTTTTCATTTCGGCGGGACTCTGGTGGCTGACACCGGAACTGGAGTGGTACCGGGGATTCTCCGGCTGCCTCCATGGCCTGCTGGTGTTCACCGCGATCCACAATCTGCCCCGGGAAAGGGCCTGGTGCGGCTTCATTCTGGTAGCGGTTCTGATCAAGATTGCCTGGGAGCAGATTGCCGGCGTCTTTCCCGGCACGTCGGCACTGATCGACGGCCGGGTGATTACCGAGGCGCACGGGCTCGGAGCTCTGACAGGGCTGGTGGGAGGCATTATTCTCAGGATGACTTCCCGGCTCCACTCAGACCGCTGAAACCACCAGGGTTTCACCCATCAGCGACTGAATACTCAGGGACTGCCCAGCACCAGTGACACCATCAGCGGTATGTAAATAAGGGCAAACAGCGTACTCAGAAGCGTGGTACCAGCCGCCTGTTTTGGCGAGGTATCCAGCAGAGTGGCGATGACCACCGTATTGGCTGCCATGGGCGTAATGGAAATCAGGAAGATGGCCTGGTAGACCGCCAGGTTGTATATGCCAAAGAAGCTGGCGTCCAGCCACCAAAGGGCGATCGCAGCTATCGGCCATGACACGAATTTGCCGAAGAAGGCCAGGGCGGTAAAACGCGGATTTCCAGCCAGTCCCCGAAAACTGAGAATCCCCATGCCGACGATCATCATCCCGAGAATGCTGTATGCACCCCGGAGATTATCGAACAGAGGCGTGAATACATCGGGAATGGCCAGCCCGGAAAGGTTCAAAGCAACCGCCAGCGCAAAAGCATAGACAGAGGGCAGCCGCACTACCCGCACCAGTGCATCTTTCAGGCTGTAACGCCCCCTGGCAGCGAGATAAAAGCCCAGGGAATTCTCAAACAGTGTCGTACCCAGCATGCACACGATATAAAGCGCCAGCCCTTCCTGCCCGAACAGTAAGAGCGCCACCGGTATGCCAAAATAGCCCGTGTTGCCGGTGCCCACCGAGAGCGGAACAATGGCAGCGCTGCCGTCGCTGAGGATCCGTTTTGCCACCCCCAGATGCACGATACCGATGACGGAGCACATGGCGAATGTCACAAATGGCAGCAGAATTACTTCCGCTGAGAGGGGTGCAGCCATGACACCGGAAAACACCACGGATGGGGTAACTATGTAAAGCATGATGCCGGCAATGTGCCTGCCGCTGGCCTGCAGATAGCGTCCGGCAATCCAGCCCAGAGCAACGGTGATGTACAGAGGGAACAGTTTATAGAAAAGCGCCAGGGCTGCGGCCATCCAGACTCCGGAACGGGCATGAAAACACCGAGTTTAACACCGCAGCGGACTGTTGATTCAGCCGTTAGCCGAACTGCCCTGATTTATTTCAGGGCGGTTCCTTCCTCGCGCTCCCGGATGTGGTCTGAAATGATCCCGAATAATCAGCCGATCAGAATGCCCAGACTATCGCCATCAATAGCCCCCACGCCAGCAGAGAGGCAGCCATTATGGTGTAGGTGGCAGACATGGCCACCACATCATCGTCAGTGCGATGGCACATGGAACGAATCCCCTGATAAATCAGCGCACAGGACAGAAACATCCCCACAGATACGGCCACAACGCTCACCGCCAGTACCGGAACGAGCAGCGCCAGCGAAGACAGCCATAAAGGTATGGGGGCAACAGCAGCTAACAGATAAGCCTCCTGATAACTGATTTCCATTTTCTGACTGTCCAGAACAGCGCGAATGAGCCAGCCCATGACGAAAAAAGTCAGCAGTTCAGCAAGGAACAGAATGGTTGTTATGAAGCGCCATTCCTTGTCCGCAAAGCCTGTCATGAAGCTATCGCCATAGTGGGTGCCGGCGTAATAGAGCATCAATGGCGGCAGAAACGACATGGGGACCACGACCACCCACGCCAGAAACGGGATGGACAGATTCAGACGTTTTAGCTCCAGCCATGGGCCATTGCCGGAGAATGGCAACTGGAACAGGCGTGAAATAGTCATGGCGCGCCTCCTGTGTCATATGGTTTATATCATGGTATGATATTTTTTAACCTAGACCACCTCATCGTTATCGTCAAGGACACCGAATGACTTCGGACAAGAAGACACTGAGCAAGGCGGATTTCCAGAGACTTTCACACTTCCGCCATCAGTTGAGGGTTTTTCTGCGTCACAGTGAGGACATCTGCCAGAAATATGGCGTGACCGCCCTGCAGTACCAGCTTTTATTGCATCTGAGAGGCTTCGATGGCCGCGAATGGGCCACGGTGGGCGAGTTGTCAGAACGCCTGCAGGCCAAACATCACGGCACGGTCATGCTGATCGACCGCTGTGTGCAAGCGGAGCTTATTGAGAGGCGAGCCTCGGTCCGGGACCGGCGGCGCATGGAAGTCCACCTGTTGCAAAAGGGTGCGGAACTCAGCGAAGTCATCGCCCGGGAGCATCAGCCGGAACTGAGCCACCTGCAGGAGGAGTTCACCTTTCCCGGTTGGCCAGATCGGTGACATTAAAAAAGCAGACACAAGCAAATACCTCCGTCTGGACAGGCACTCAAAAGATCTGAGCGCGCTTGTCAGCGGTCATGGCATCTCCACGCTGGAGGCTATTGTACCTCCAGACCCTGGCTGTCTTGCCAGACAAATCCCTCAACCCATTGCGGAAAAGCCGCGAACATCTGGCGATCATCTCCACGCTGTATTCGGGCCAGTGCCAGCTCACAGACCGCTGCGCCTTCAGTCCAGCCTTCCCGACGGTACCAGCCAGCTGCCACCACCGGTTTGCCGGCCCAGGTTACAACCAGGTCGTTTTTGTCCAGAAACGGCGCCACGAAACCCAGCTCCGAAACTGCGGCGTGGGCATTGTTATGGAGCAACAGCGCCAGTGCAGAGCTATAGTCCCCAGCCTCGTATAACTGGTCAGAAGTGGGTGATACACCCGCCTGCTCCAGCGCTGCCAGCGGCAGCATGGCACCCAGCGGATCACGGCTACCCGCCACGGTGGCCAGGTCCCGGCCCTGAAGCTCAGCAATATGCCGGACCCCCGCGGTACGGCGGGTTATCCAGGCAGGCGCTGGGAGACTGCCATGGCGGTTCACTGCCAACAGTACTGGAGGCTCGCCAGCTTCCGGAATACCCGGCTGGAACACCAGTGCCATCTCCGGATCAGCGCCGGTGAAATGAATCTCCGCTACGCAGCGCTCATCCTCCAGATAACGGGCCAGCCGACGACGGGCCGTTTCCGGGACATGGCCGTTCACCTCAATACCGATCAGGATCGACCCGCCCCCGGATTGGGCAGGCCCTGCGCAAAGGCCGAGCACGCCCGCTGCCAGCGCACCTGCCAGCGTGGACCGCCAGTATTCAAAGCCCAAGTACATGGGCCCGGCTGGTAAAGAAGATGCCGCTGGGCTTCTCGGCGCTAAGCTGTGCCACGGGCTCCAGGGTGCGGGTGTCGTACACGGTGATCCGATTGCTGTCTCTGGCGGACACCCATACCTCTTCGCCCCTGGGCGTGAACTCCATGTGCAGCACAGCCTCCCCCGGTTCCAGCGTGCGAACTATCTCCCGTGTGCGGGTATCAATCACCTGCACCACATCGTTTTCCGGATGAGCGAAACTCACCCAGATCCGGCGATTGTCCGGGCTGGCCATGACGAAAACCGGTTGACCCTGTACCGGAATGCGCTCAATGAGTGACCAGTCGTTCATGTCGGCCATCAGAACCTGATGATGCCCCACCGCTGGCACGAAGGCGCGACCATCGGCGATGGCCCAGCCTTCCAGATGCGGCATTTTGTAGACAGGCAGCTTCTGCTCGCCCCTGCCATAACCGGAAAGGATTTCGGTCACCCCGGCTTCCGGATTCCACAGGTCCAGCATGGACAGGCCGTCCTCTCCGAAAAGGCCGGCAATGTAATAACGGCCATCCGGCGTGATCAGGGCATCATAGGGGGCCGCGCCAGCTTCGTAGCGGGTAACTTCCGGGGAATCCCCGGCCATGTCCAGGGTCCATATCTCATTCGCCTCAAACAGGCTGAATACAAACCGGTTGCCCGGTGCATCCACAAGCCCCACGGTTTTGGACCGGGCGGTTTCGCCCTTCTCGTTGGTGTAGGTGGCCGGCACATCTGCCACCAGTTCCAGGGTCTCACTGTCGAACACCTTGACGCCGCCGGGCTCATAGTTGGAGACCGCCACGTAGCGACCGTCCTGGGAGATGGCCCCACCAATGCTGTTGCCGGACTGGATGACCCGGTCAACAATAGATCGGGTCAGAAGGTCCACTCTGGTCAGGCCACCGTCCCGGCCAAATACAAACCCGTAGCGGGCATCTCTTGAGTAAACCACAGAGGCATGGGACAGATCCCCCAACCCGCTTATCCGCCCCAGCACCTCATGGTGGGAAGTGTTGATCACCAGCACCGAGCCGGTAGCCCTCTCAACGATCAGGCCAAGGTCCCCTGTGCCCATCAGATCAGATGGCGCGCTGGCATCAGGGAAGGCCTGACATCCAGATAGCAGGATTGCGAACAACAGCGCCAGAACAAGGCGTCCTGCTGAGCGGTGTTTCAGGTCCATGGGTTCTCCTTCTGCGGCTTGATCATCAGGGCGAAACCAGCTCGCCGGATTTCAGCTGTTCACTGATCCAGTGAATCTCCCCCGGGGACAGGAGCGGTTTCCAGGGTGGCATGGCCGTGCCTGGAACACCTTCACGAATGATGGCAGCGATAGCCCCCACCGGGAGATCCGCGAGATCCTCCGGTAGCAAGGGCGGCCCCAGCCCCCCTCGCAGCGTCAGTCCGTGACAGGAGCCACAGTCCTGCACCACAAGATTGGCGAGTGCGGCCTCATTGAGGGATGAGGTATCACTGTCATTACCAAGACACTGCCCGGGCATCCCCAGTAAACCGAGCAGCAGTCCCGTGAGCGCGACGCCCGGCTGTTTCCCATTCTCTGTGAAATGGACCAAGCCTGCTCCTTCCATCATGTCATCTGCATCGTTGAACGTCCGGTAAAAGCACATCCATGATCATCGTTAAAACCACTTTCCTATACCAGTGCTCGTTTTGATATACCTCACTTTTGGTACACGCAGATTAACAAACCAATACTTGACACTAATCAATGTTTATCTATTCAGAAAGGCGAAAGCTGGCAGGACTCGTTAATCCAAGGAGAGAATGTGATGAGCGTAACAACCCTGATTCTGAAGCCGCTGGCGCTGGCGGTTGCAGTTGCAGTTGCGTCATTTGGCGTTATGCCAGCCTATGCCGCCCCGAAGGACCCCGACCCATCCACCACTGCTTATGAGGGCACGGCAAGTGCGGTCGACCCCGAGTCGGCGAAAACAGTTCGCACACCGGGAGCGCCGGATCTTACTGAAACCGAGTTCCAGAAGGCCAAGCAGATCTACTTCGAACGTTGCGCCGGCTGCCACGGGGTACTACGAAAGGGCGCCACGGGCAAGGCTCTCACTCCCGATGTCACCCAGGAACGGGGCATGGATTACCTCAAGGCGTTTATCAGCTATGGTTCTCCGGCGGGTATGCCAAACTGGCTGACCTCGGGAGACTTTACCGAAGCAGAAGTGGAACTGATGGCCAAATACATCATGCACGAGCCGCCTATGCCTCCTGAATTCGGCCTCGAGAAAATGATGGAAACCTGGGAGGTGGTGATTCCGCCCGAAGAACGCCCCACCAAACAGATGAACAATCTAAATCTCGAAAACCTGTTCAGCGTGACACTGAGGGACGCCGGACAGGTCGCCCTGATTGATGGCGACACCCATGAAATTGCCCAGGTCATAGATACAGGTTACGCAGTGCATATTTCCCGCATGTCCGCCTCCGGACGTTATGTCTTCGTGATCGGCCGGGATGCACTGGTCAACATGATCGATCTGTGGATGGAAGAGCCCGACACCGTGGCCAAGGTCAAGATCGGCATGGAGGCCCGCTCGGTGGAAACCTCCAAGTACAAGGGCTACGAGGACAGATACGCCATTGCGGGGGCTTACTGGCCACCGCAGTTCGTGATCATGGATGGACAGACGCTCGAGCCGAAGAAAATTGTCAGCACCCGTGGCATGACCGAAGACACCCAGGAGTACCATCCGGAACCCCGGGTGGCAGCCATAGTAGCGTCCCACAATCACCCGGAATTCATCGTTAATGTGAAGGAAACCGGCAAGATCATGCTGGTGAATTATGAGGATCTGGATGCCCTCAGCATCACCACCATCGATGCTGACCGGTTCCTGCACGATGGTGGCTGGGATTCCAGCATGCGGTACTTCCTGACCGCCGCCAATAACTCCGACACCATCGCCGTAGTGGACTCGCTGGATCGTAATCTGGAGGCCCTTATTGAGGTGGGCAAAACACCCCACCCCGGTCGCGGCGCCAACTTTGTGGACCCCGAGCATGGTCCGGTCTGGGCAACCAGTCACCTGGGTGACCCCAGCATCCAGATGATCGGTACCGATCCTGAAGGACATCCGGACAAGGCCTGGAAAGTGGTGCGCACCCTGCAGGGTCAGGGCGGCGGCTCGCTGTTCATCAAGACCCATCCGGAGTCCAGCAACCTCTGGGTTGATACAGCCCTCAACCCGGCCGAGGACGTGAGCCAGAGCGTGGCGGTATTCAACATCAACGACCTGGAAGCCGGCTATGTAGTGCTACCCATTGCCGAATGGGCCGAATTGGGGGAAGGCCCGAAGCGGGTCGTGCAGCCGGAGTACAACGTGAAAGGCGACGAGGTCTGGTTCTCGGTGTGGAACACCCAGGACAAGAAATCCGCGCTGGTGGTTGTGGATGACAAGACCCGCAAGCTCAAGAAGGTGATCACGGATGAGCGGCTGGTGACCCCAACCGGCAAGTTCAACGTCTACAACACCCAGCACGACGTGTACTGACCGTTTCCGGCCCGGAGGAAACAGCTGATGAGACTGGATACCACCGACAGGCAACTGATCGACTTCTACCAGCGGGATCTTCCCCTCTGCGGAAGGCCCTACCGGGAAGTTTCCCGGCGATTGGGCATCTCCGAAGAAGAGGTCATCGGGCGTTTGCGGTCACTTCAGGACCGTCAGATCATCAGCCGGGTCGGACCCGTTTTTGAACACAGCCGGGCGGGCGCAAGCCTGCTGGCTGCTGTGGCGGCACCGGAGGAACAGCTGGATCTGGTTGCCGCCGCGATCAACCGTGCGCCGGGGGTGAATCACAATTATGCCCGGGAGCACACCTACAACCTCTGGTTTGTCATGACCGCACCGGACGAGGACGTTCTGGACGAGCGACTGGACGAACTGGAACACCAGCTCAGGCTGCCCATGCTCCGCCTTCCCATGGTGGAGGGCTACCACATTGATCTGAGCTTCGACATCGACTGGGAGGCCCTGGCGTGAACCCGTCATCTCCATTGCAATACCCCACGCTCGCGCGGGAACCAGTTGGCGGGCAAGTCAATGCCCGGGGCCTGCTGCGGCTCCGCGAGCAACTGGAGCGGGGACTGCCACTCACACCTGAACCCTATCGGACCCTGGCCGACAGGGCCGGACTCACCGAACAGGAAGTCATGTCCGCTATCCGGCAGTGGCAGAGCCAGGGGCTGATCAAGCGCTTCGGCCTCGTAGTGCGTCACCGGACCCTCGGTTACACCGCCAACGCCATGGTGGTCTGGGACATTCCAGACGACCAGGTTCAGGTGCTGGGTCAGACCATGGCCCGCGTGCCCTTTGTGACTCTCTGCTATCAGCGTCCGCGGCGCCTGCCCGACTGGCCGTACAACCTGTTCTGCATGATTCACGGCGTGGATCGGGTGCGGGTTCTGGCTCAGCTGGACTCCCTGGTTACGGAGCAGGGCCTGCAGCAGTTTGCCCATACCGTGCTGTTCAGCACCAAAGCCTATCGACAACGGGGAGGGCGCTATGTCGGCCACAGCTGAACACCAGCCGGCCGCCCAGGTGGCACCGGCCTTTACCGAGCTGGAAAGAGCCGTTATCAATCGGCTTCAGTCCGGCCTGCCTCTGGTTCACTCACCTTACGCGGCGGTTGCCGACGAGCTGGGCATCAGCGAACAGGCCCTGCTGGATACCCTGCGGGACCTGCTGGACCGTCGAATACTCACACGTTTTGGCCCCATGTTTCATGCCGGTGAAATGGGCGGTGGACTGACCCTGGCAGCGTTGCGAATCCCTGACCGGGATTTTGAAAAAATCGCCGAACAGGTCAACCGATTCGATGAGGTGGCACACAACTATCGCCGCGAACATGACCTGAACATGTGGTTTGTGCTGGCAACGGAAAGCCCCGATGGCATTGAGCAGGTGATTGCCGACATCGAAGCAGCCACAGGCTACCCGGTCTACAACATGCCCAAGGAGGAGGAGTTCCATGTCCACCTGCACTTCCCGATCTGAAGCCGGCCATATGCTTGACGAGCAGGACCGGCAGCTGGTTCTGGCGACACAGGCAGGACTGCCCCTGGTGCCTGATCCATGGGGAAGCCTTGGACACCAGCTGGGGCTGTCCGCCGACGACGTTCTGTTCCGGTTTCAGCGCATGCAGGAGGCGGGTGTAATCCGGCGTGTAGCCGCTGTACCGGACCATTACCAGCTGGGCTACCGGTTCAACGGCATGACCGTCTGGGACGTCCGGGACGATGCCATTTCCGACATAGGCCAGCGCGTGGGGGAACTGCCCTTTGTCAGCCACTGCTACCGGCGCCCCCGGCACCTGCCCTGGTGGCAGTACAACCTGTTCGCCATGGTTCACGGCACCAGCCGCAGCGAGGTGGAAGGCAAAGCGGCGCAGATCCGGGAAATGCTGGGAGAGGCCTGCTCGGGAAGCACCATTCTCTACAGTTCAGCCATTCTGAAAAAAACCGGACTGCGGTTCAGAAAAAAACAGGGACACCCGGAGAAGGCTGAAAGCCACTCCTGACCAGAGAGGAAACTCATGTTTCGCATGACCCGCTACATCAAGAGCCTTATGAACCCGACACCGGTGCGTCCGGTGCCCAAACCCGTCGCCCCGGTGGTGATCTGGAACCTGATCCGGCGCTGTAACCTGACCTGCAAACACTGTTACTCGATTTCGGCCGATGTCGACTTCAAGGGCGAACTGAGTACCGACGAGGTCTATACCGTCATGGATGACCTCAAGGCTTTTGGCGTGCCGGTGCTGATTCTATCCGGAGGCGAACCCCTGATGCGGCCGGACATTTTCGAGATTTCCCACCGGGCCAAGCAAATGGGGTTTTACGTGGGGCTGTCTACCAATGGCACCCTGATCACCGAGGACAACATCGGCAAAATTGCCGAAGCCCGTTATGACTATGTCGGCATCAGCATTGATGGCCTCGAGGAAACCCACGACACTTTCCGCCAGAAAAAGGGCGCCTTCCGCGAATCCATGCATGCCGTCGCCCTGTGCAAGCAGGCCGGCATCAAGGTAGGACTGCGCTTCACCCTCACCCAGGACAACTACCCAGAACTGCCCGCCATGCTGGACATGCTCGATGAACACGATATCGACAAGTTCTACCTGTCCCATCTGAACTATTCAGGCCGGGGCGGGCGCAATCGCAAGCGGGATGCCTGGTACGACATGACCAGGGACGCCATGACCCTGCTGTTCAACCACTGTCATGAGGAACTCAGGCGGGGCGTCGAGCGGGAATACGTCACGGGCAACAATGACGCCGACGGCCCTTTTCTGATCGAGTGGGCCAAAGAGCACTATCCGGGGCAGGTGCCTGCACTGGAGCAGCGTCTGACCAGCTGGGGCGGCAATTCATCCGGCGTTAACATCTCGAACATCGACAACCTGGGTGTGGTTCACCCGGACACTTTCTGGTGGGATTACCCCCTGGGTAATGTACGGCAGACTCCCTTCTCAAAAATCTGGTCCGAAACACAGGATCCGCTGATGCAGGGCTTTCGCCAGCGTCCGCGGCCGGTTAAGGGTCGATGTGCCGACTGCAGGTACCTGGCGATCTGCAATGGCAATACCCGGGTGCGGGCCTACAACGTTTCCGGTGATTTCTGGGAGGAAGACCCGGGCTGCTATCTCACCAACGAGGAGATTGGCGTGGAGGGTGATCTGGCCAGGCGGGTCGCAGCCCCGGCCATTGGGATTCCGACCCATAACCTTTAAGGAACCGCGCCATGAGCACGAACCCAAGGAAGAAATGCCTGGTGGAATTCCAGCTGGCGGAACAACCCTTTCGGCCCGGAGAAGTAGCCATTGTCGGGGCCGGCCCCGGAGACCCCGGTCTGCTGACTCTGAGAGCCCTGATGCTGATCCAGCAGGCGGATGCTGTCGTTTACGACCGGCTGGTTTCTCCGCAGATCATGGAGCTGGTCAATCCCGGGGCTGAGTGTATCCACGTGGGCAAGGCCAGTGGCTGTCATTACGTGCCCCAGGAAGATACCAACGAGCTGCTGGTGCAACTGGCGGGCCGGCAGCGCCGGGTAGTCCGCCTGAAAGGCGGTGACCCCTATATATTCGGTCGGGGCGGCGAGGAAGCGGAGTTCCTGGTAGACAACGACATCGACTTTCAGGTGGTTCCCGGCATTACCTCCGCCGCCGGCTGTGCCTCATACTGCGGCATTCCCCTGACCCACCGGGACTACTCCCAGAGCGTCACCTTTGTTACCGGCCATCGCAAGGCAGACCAGTCCCTGGAACTGAACTGGCGGGTGCTGGCAGCCCCGGGGCAGACCCGGGTTTTCTACATGGGCCTCAGCAATGCCCCCACCATTGTCCGGGAACTCATTGCCCACGGTTTAACGGGGGATTGTCCGGTAGCCCTGGTAGAGCGGGGCACCACACCTCAGCAACACATGGCGGTCACCACTCTGTGGGGGCTTGAGGCGACCATTGCCCGGGAAGGCTTCCAGCCCCCGACTCTTATTATTATTGGCGAGGTGGTGAAACTGGCGGAGAAACTCGCTCAGCCGGCACTCAAAGGCCGGGAAGCCCTGGCAACCAAAGCCATTACAGCATCAGCAGGAGGCAGGCCAGCGTGATCCGTGGCAAGGCAGTGACTGGGAGCAGAAGAGTGATCCGTGACTGGAGAATATGGCTGGCCCTGGCAGTCAGCCTGGTAATTCCGACCACGCTGCAGGCGCAGGCAGACACGGAAACCGAGACGCTGTACCAGCAGCACTGCGCCAGCTGCCACGGCAAGGATCGCCTTGGGGGCATGGGACCTGCCCTGCTGCCGGACAATCTGTCGCGACTGAAAAAGCCGCAGGCAGAGGACGCTATCCGTCATGGTCGGCCAGCCACCCAGATGCCGGCCTTCGGGCCTATTCTCAGTGAAGCCTCGGTCAGCGACCTGGCCGAGTATATCTATCAGCCCCTGGCCACCACCCCTGGCTGGGGGCAGGCTGACATTACCGACAGCCACCTGCTGCCCCACCCGGCGGGTTCCCTGCCGGATCGGCCAGTCTATGACGCTGACATGATGAACCTGTTTCTGGTGGTGGAAATCGGCGACCACCATGTCACCCTGCTGGATGGCAACACCATGGAGCCCATCCACCGCTTCGCCAGCCGCTATGCGCTGCACGGCGGCCCCAAATACAGCCCGGATGGGCGCTTTGTCTATTTCGGTTCCCGCGACGGCTGGATTACAAAGTACGACCTGTACAACCTGGAAGTGACGGCCGAGGTTCGCGCCGGCATCAACATGCGGAACATCGCCGTCTCCGCCGATGGCAGGCACGTCATGGCCGCCAACTACCTGCCCCACACGCTGGTACTGTTCAGCGCGGAAAACCTGGAACTGATGGAAATCATCCCTGTGGAGGATGGCACGGGCGACAGCTCCAGGGTCAGTGCAGTCTATGCGGCACCGCCGCGGAACAGTTTCATTGCGGCCCTCAAGGACATTCCCCAGGCCTGGGAGATCAGCGTGGAGAATGGCAAGGCGAGGGTCCGCCGGATGCAAACTGACACCTGGCTTGATGACTTTTTTTTCGACCCGGAGTACGACCATCTCATAGGCGCCGCCCGGGATGGCAAGCATGGACTGGTGATCAATCTGGACACCGGCAGGACCGTAGCTGAACTTCCCCTGCCTGGCATGCCCCACCTGGGCTCCGGCATCACCTGGAATTACCAGGGCAAGCGGGTCATGGCCACACCCCATTTCCGCGCTGGTGCGGTTTCCATCATTGATATGGACAACTGGAAGGTCATCAAAACGCTGGAAACCGCAGGACCGGGCTTTTTCATGCGCAGCCACAAGAACTCCCGCTATGCCTGGGTTGATGTGTTCTTCGGACCCAACAGGGACAAGGTTCACGTGATCGACAAGCAGACCCTGGAAATCGTCAAAACATTACAGCCCGCCCCGGGCAAAGTCGCAGCCCACGTGGAATTTGACCGTTATGGTGAAAAACTCCTGCTGAGCATCTGGGACAATGACGGTGCCGTCATCGTTTATGACGCAGACACACTCGAGGAAGAGAAACGGATTCCCATGAACAAACCCTCTGGCAAATACAACGTCTGGAACAAGATCCGGTATGAAGAGGGCACCAGTCACTAGTGGCCAGAGCCTGAAAACAAATGGCTACCTCCATTGCTCCATTCGCCTGACACACTACCCCAAGGGTGATACAGCCTCGACAAGCATATGTTTTAAAAGTGTTTTTTTGACATAAAAACAGCATCAGGAAACACACCGCTGCGTGAAACAGACCGCCCCGGCCCTGCCTTGACAAATGTCATCATCATCACCTGCTTCTGTTCACACAATGACTCCCATCAGCGCCCGGCGCCCTTTGCGGTTCCGGGGTGAATCACCAGAGGGAGTCAAGACCATGGCAAAACTGAACGCCGACATCGAACACTGGGATGTCGAAAACGAAGAATTCTGGGAGCGGGAGGGCAAGCGTGTTGCCACCCGAAACCTGTGGATTTCCATCCCAAGTCTGCTGATGGGCTTTGCCGTCTGGCTGATGTGGGGAATGATTACCACCCAGATGAAGAATCTGGGTTTCCCTTTTACCATTGATCAGTTGTTCACTCTTGCCGCCATCGCCGGTCTGTCCGGCGCCACGCTGCGGATCCCCGCCTCATTCATGATCAAGATTGCCGGCGGTCGCAACACGATATTTCTGACCACCGCACTGCTGATGATTCCGGCAGCGGGCACCGGGTTTGCGCTGATGAATCCGGACACCCCGTTCATCGTCTTCCAGGCTCTGGCGCTGCTCTCCGGCATTGGCGGCGGGAACTTCGCCTGCTCCATGAGCAACATCAGCACCTTCTACCCGAGGAGCAAACAGGGCTTCGGCCTGGGGATGAATGCCGGTCTGGGTAATTTCGGGGTGACCACCATGCAGGTGGTGATTCCGCTGGTAATGACCGCGGGCATTTTCGGCGCCATCGCCGGTGACCCCATGCAGCTACAAAGCCCCAGTGGCACCCTGATCGGTCGCATCGAGGCAGGGACCGACACCTGGATCCAGAACGCCGGCTTTATCTGGCTGGTCTTCCTGATTCCGCTGGCGATTGCCTGCTGGTTCGGCATGAACAACCTGAAAGTGGTTACTCCCAACCCGGGCCACCCGCTTTCAGCTTTTGGCAGGATTCTCGGTCTCTATGGCGTTGGCATTCTGACCTCCATTGCAGGTGTCTGGGCGCTTCAGGTGCTGAACATGTGGCTGGCGCTGCCGCTTACCATCATCGTTACGCTGGGAGTGCTTCGCCTGATCCCCGGTGACATCAGGCCCAATATCAAAAACCAGTTCGCCATTTTCAGCAACAAGCACACCTGGGCCATGACTGTGCTTTACATTCTTACTTTCGGTTCCTTCATCGGATTTTCAGCGGCACTGCCCCTGTCAATCAGCGTCATCTTCGGCAATATGATGGAAGTGGACGCAGGCGGCACCATGACCCGGGTGGTCAATCCTGACGCGCCGAGCGCCCTTACATGGGCCTGGATAGGGCCATTCGTGGGCGCCCTCATCCGGCCGATCGGCGGCTGGATCTCCGACAAGGTTGGTGGTGCCATCGTTACCCAGATCATCTCGGTGGTCATGGTCATAGCCTCGGTCGCCACCGGCTATGTGATGATGCTGGCATACAACAGCACAGATCCGAACGCCTTATTCGCGCCATTCCTTATCCTGTTTATCGTCATGTTCGCCGCCAGTGGCATCGGCAACGGATCCACCTTCCGCAGCATCGGGTTCATCTTCAACCAGCAGCAAAAGGGACCCGTTCTTGGCTGGACCTCTGCTGTCGCCGCCTACGGTGCTTTCATAGCGCCGCGGGTCATGGGCCAGGAGATCCAGGCAGGCACACCAGAAGTCGCCATGTACGGCTTCGCCGTGTTCTATGCTGTGTGCCTGGTGGTGAACTGGTGGTTCTACCTCCGCCCGAATGCCTACATCAAGAACCCCTGAGCACCAGCCCAAACACTCTAGCGAGCAGTATCCAGAGAGAGCCCCGTTCGGGGCTCTCTCTGTTTCCGCGCCCACCTTTTCTGCGCCCTTACCAGAGTTTGCGATAATCTCTGTCTCCCCTGGTAGGTCCCGCTCGTCAGCAGAAGGGCGGAGCCGGACAAGGGGCTGAACAGATTATTTCACGAAGAGAGAGAAGGGGCAGAGTTATGAAGGATTTCATGGAACTCGGACAGAGAATACTGCAGGCCCAGCCATTCAGCCGGCTTCTGGGTACCGGGCTGGAGCATCTTGCGGCGGGTGAGGCAGTTCTGACCCTGCCAGTACGCGAGGACTTTCTTCAGCAGCATGGCTATGTCCACGGTGGGGTAGTCAGCTATCTGGCGGACAACGCCCTCACTTTTGCCGGCGGTGCGGAATTCGGTGATGCTGTAACCGTCGAATACAAGATCAATTATGTTCGCCCGGCAAAGGCCCAGCGGCTGAGGGCAGAGGCAAAGACAGCCGCCGCCGGAAAGCGCCTGGCTACCTGCCAGTGCGAGATCTGGGCGGAAACAGAAGGAGACGAGCCCTATATCTGCGCGGTGGCCCAGGGGACGATCATGGCAAAGTAGCCCTGACCCTGATCCCTGAGTTGGCGAGCCAAGCCGGCCACAAATGAAAAAGCCCGTCAGGATCTCTCCCGACGGGCCGGTGATTTCAGATGGAGGGTTCAGCAGATCAGACAGACGCCTCCCGAAGCTTCGCCTCTTTTTCTATCTGCAGATCAACCGAAGACACATAGTATTCATCCGCAAATCCGGACTCGGGCTCTTTCAGCCACAGCAGACACAGCACCCAGCTGACAAAGGCACCGGCGGCAATGATGTAGAAGAACTGGGTCGGGGTGACAAAGGTGAAGATGGTCAGATAGACCACAGCCCCGACGTTACCGTACGCCCCCGCCATGCCTGAAATCTGGCCGGTCAGCCTCCGTTTGATGGACGGGATGATGCCAAAAGTGGCGCCTTCGGCTCCCTGCACAAAGAAGGAAGTGAACACGGTGATGGCTACGGCAATAACCAGCGGCCAGGATGAGTTCATCAGCCCCATCATGCCAAAGCCGATGCCAATACCGAACATGTAGGACAGCATGACAAAACGCCGGTTACCCATTCGGTCCGATACCAGGCCGCCCATGGGGCGGGCAACCAGATTCACGAAAGCAAAGGAAGCAGCGATCAGGCCGGCAGCAGTGGCGCCAAGGCTCCAGGTTTCCTCGAAAAACATCGGCAGCATGGACACCACCGCCAGCTCAGCCCCAAAATTCGCAAAATAGGTGCTGTTAAGCGCAGCCACGCTGTTGAAAGGATATTTGTCGTCCTCTGGAACACCCTTTTTCAAAAGGGGAACGTTCACCCGGAGAATCTGGATGATCTGATAGCAGACGACGGCAACAATGGCGGCATAGCAAACAGCAGCCCATGTTTCGGACAGATAGCCCATGCTCTCTATACGCCATACCAGGATGGCCAGCACACCGACCAGGGGAATGGTCCACAGGATCAGTTTGATCATGTCACCCCAGCTGCTGACTTCCAGCGCCACTGCCTTGCGGGGCTTTCTGTGTACTGTACCAACAGGCCCGTCGGTAATGGCAAACCAGTAGTAGACACCATAAGCCGCCATGAAGATGGCACTCTGGGCAATGGCCCAGCGCCAGCCATCGTCACCACCGTACATGTGCAAAGCGATGGTTGGGAGGGTAATGGCGGCCGCCGCTGAGCCAAAGTTGCCCCAGCCTGCATAGAAGCCTTCGGCAAAACCGATATCCCTGGGCTTGAACCACATGGCTGTCATGTGGATGCCCACTACAAAGCTGGCACCAATGGAGCTGAGCACCAGGCGGCTCACCAGAAGCTGGGTCATGGTGTTACCGAAGGCGAACACCAGTGCCGGAATGGACATCACAATCATCAGTACGGAAAACACCCGTCTGGGGCCGAAGCGGTCCAGGGCCATTCCCACGATAATGCGGGCCGGGATTGTCAGCGCCACGTTACAGATGGCGAAGAGGCGGAGGTCATCCGCCGTTAACCAGTCCACGCTCCGCAGCATGCTGGATGCCAGCGGCGCCATGTTGAACCAGACATAAAAGGTAATGAAAAAAGCAATCCAGGTCAGGTGCAGGGCCCTGACCTCCGGATTCTTCACACGGAACACATCTGCAACTTTCATTTCAGCCTCCTCAGGCAGAACGGCAAACAGTCAAGTCTTCACTCCGTCCGGCCTCACAGGCTGGGCAGAATCAGCAGGGGACATTCCACACGGCGCGCGAGAAACGAACTCACGCTGCCGAAGGTCATGTAGTCCAGCTCATCGACGAAATAGGTAAGAGAGCGGGCAATGAAGCCGCCATCTTTCTGTTCGCTATGGCGGGCGATTACGAGCATGTCGGGGTGCACTTTTTCCGTGGCATGGAGCAGCATCTTTCGCGGGTCCCCCTCCAGCAGAAGGCTCTCCGCCTGGATACCATGCTTTTCACACACTTCCAGAGCTTCCTGCACATACTGTTTCAGTTCATCCAGTTCCTGCTGGAACAGGTCTTCATTGGCCGAGGTGATGTCCCGGGGATTTTCGGCAACCGATGCCAGCGTCAGCCTGGGGTTCAGACCTCCGAACATGGTTATGGACTGGGCAAGGGCAAGCTTTGCATTGCGCGAGCCGTCGTAGGCAATCATGATCTTCATGGATGGGCGCTCCTTTTCATTAGCCACCACACAGAATTAGCCACCAGACAGAACTGGGCGTTATTGATTTCCATCACGATTACCCCACAAGCGGTGGCCAGCACCCTTTGACAAAAATCAAATCTACCCCTCCTTACCCTCCCCTTACCTCCGCCGGGCGATACTGGCCTAACCCCCGGAAGCCGTTACCGCTGCTGGTGACTACCCACTTCCTGCCTTTTGGAGGTACCCCCAATGCGCCCGGGCTCCCGGCGCCTGGTCTGGTATTCTGAAAGTCTGGCGGGAGCCCCGGAGGCGCTCAGAATCCCCGCTTCCCTGTCCGTCAATATCAGGAGGTCAACCAACGTGGATGGGACAACCTCAAAGGCAGACCAACGCCGTGCGCTCGGGTTATCTACACTGGCCTTCACCCTGTGCTTCGCGGCCTGGACTCTGCTTTCCATCATTGGGGTGCAGCTGAAACAGGATCTCGGTCTGTCCGAGTCCCAACTGGGCCTGCTGATGGCGACGCCCATCCTGACCGGCGCCATCAGCCGGCTGATTTTCGGAATCCTGGCTGACCGCTTTGACGGTCGACGGACTTTCAGCCTTCTGATGCTGGTTACATCAGCATGCGTTTACCTGCTCACGCTCGCGAGCAGTTACGCCATGCTTCTGGTTGCAGCACTGGGCATGGGACTGGCAGGCGGGGCATTTACGGCAGTGAGCACCTACACGGCGGCATGGTTTGAACCGGGTCGCCGGAATGCCGCCCTGGGAGTACTTGGCGCAGGCAATGCGGGCGCAGGGCTGACCAGCCTTGCAGCTCCCCTGCTGCTGATCGCGCTGGGCTGGCAGGCTACCGGCCAGGTATATGCGGCAATCCTGGCCGTCATGGGCATCTGCTTTTTACTGTTCGCCAGGGATGATCCGCGGGCGAAAGAGGGAAAACGTCATTCCCGACCATTACTGAAGCAACTGGCACCGCTCGGTGACATCCGGGTCTGGCGCTTCTCACTGTATTATTTCTTTGTGTCTGGCGGGTTTGTGGCGCTGGCACTCTGGCTGCCCCACTATCTGATGGAGGTTTACGGTCTGGGTATTGTCGCTGCCGGCATGGCAGCAGCCCTCTATACGATTCCCGCAGCCCTTTTTCGCATCCCGGGCGGCTGGCTTTCCAACCGATATGGCGCACGCCGCATCATGTACTGGGCTCTTGGCGGCTCCCTTGTCTGCACTTTTCTGCTCAGTTACCCGCCCACCGGGTATGTGATTCCCGCGGTCGACGGAGACATCAGTTTCCGCATTGAGATGGGTCTTTGGGGTTTCATGTTGCTCATCTTCACTCTCGGTTTTTTCATGTCCCTGGGAAAGGCCGCCGTGTTCAAACACATTCCGCTCTACTATCCCCACCACGTTGGTGCGGTCGGCGGCATAACCGGCCTGATCGGTGGCCTTGGGGGGTTTTTACTGCCGCTGGGATTCGGTCTGCTCAGTGACACAACGGGAATCTGGCAAAGCTGTTTCATGTTGCTCTTCGCGATCGTTGCCTGCGCCCTGCTGTGGATGCATCACTCGATCCGCAAAGCCGAACGTGTGGAATGGGGACACCACGAAGAGCAAACAGATCTTCCCGAGCTCTCAACGCCGAACCAGAACCAACAGGGTTGACCCATGCATATTTTCCCGTCACTTCCGGCAATGTCACTCCCTGGGCGTCTGTCTTCGGACCCCCTGGTTGGCCAGCTTCTTGCGGTTCTCAGGGAATACGCCCCTTCGCCGGCTCCCCTGGTGGGTGCCATAGACCAGCGAATTCCGGTTCCGGTGAAACAGCTTCTGGCCGAAGCACCCCTGAACCGGGTATTCGCGCGGGCCATTACCGAGGGCGAGTTTGATGACTTCGAGGGCCGGTGCATCCGCCTTGAGATCGATGGCGGACAGCCTGGGATAACGCTGGGCTTCTGGTGCGGGCGGCTTCGCGTTGTGGAAGGCCCTGGGGAGACCACCATCCGCGGCTCCTGGTCCGCCTTCCGGACTCTGGCAGAGCGCAGACAGGATCCGGACCAGCTGTTCTTCCAGCGGCGGCTGATGATTGAGGGGGATACCGAGCTTGGACTCGGGATCAAGAATCTTCTGGACAGTCTGGAGTGGGATTTTCGAACTCTGGTGCCTGGGCCAAGCTGGCGGGAGCAGGGCGTTCCAAAACACGCCCCCAGTACATCCCTGTAGCTTGTCTCCGGCCATCCCTGGCCTCCGACAGTTTTGGAACGCCCTGCTCCCGCCAGCTCTTACTTGGGAGTTAAACTCGTACCTCTACTGATTACAAACCACTCCCAGGCACCAGATCCATCCCGGGTCGGCCATACCAGTAGCCATTGCACGGCGGAGCCTCAACCAGAGCCAGAGGATCAGCCGAAGGGCGCTCCCCTCCCCGCACCTGATCAAACCGTCGGACCACCTCCTCCATGCCCTGATATTCCGGGCTCAGCCGAACAGTCTTCACACCCATCTCCGCCATCTCCGGCAACTGACGCATCAAGTCATAACGACTACCGGAAAGAGTAGACGTGCCATTAATGCGGAACAGCTCCCGGGACTCCCTGGATCTCAGTTCAAGGCCGTCCGGATGCTGCAGGCAACGAAACTCACAGTTGTCCTTGGGCAGGTTATAGTGCCTGGCGGTAAAGCATCGGGAAGACCAGGCAAGTGGCAGAAACCCCCAGGCAAAAACCTCCGCCGGCAGATCCACCCCGTCCTGTTCCAGTTCCCCGATCATTCGAAGGAGGGTATCCCGGCAAAGCTCCACAGGCAGGCACCATCTTTTCAGCCCCTTTTCAGCCAGCAATTTCAGGGTGGCCGTATTGTAAGTGTTCATGGAAGGCCCGGTAACAAACGGAATACCCTGCTGGCAGACAAGCTGCAGGGCACTCTGGTCGTTGGCCTCCACCAGAAAATCGTTCTGCTCACAGAGCCGGCGCAGGCCACGGAGATCTGCCTCGGACTCGATCAGCGTCTGGGTGGAAAGAACCACTTCCTTGCCGCAGGCTTTCAGATCCCGCGCCAGGGCAAACCAGTCCGCTGGCTTGAGTTCACGGCGGCGAGAGCAGACTGTTTCACCGAGATAAATGGTGTCCACCGGCCACTCAGCTGCCTGGGCGTAAAACCCAAAAACTGTCTGGCGGGACCAGAACCAGAGAATGGGTCCAAGAGAAAGCTTCATTATCGGTCCTCCATTCCTTCACTTCCATTTACGGTGATAGGCGCCGAGGGTGGTCAGGCCACCCTCTGACAAGCCGGAAAGGGTTTCCCTCCAGGCCGGAGCCACCTCAAAGTTTCCGGGGTTTCCCTCAAGTCCATCCAGCGCCTGGCGCCAAGTTCGGGCCACATCAGCGATGTAGGCGGGACTGCGTTGGCGACCCTCGATCTTGACGGCGCTAATGCCCAACGCCTTGAGCTCCGGCAGCAGATCCATGGTGCTCAGGCTCACTGGCTCCTCGATGGCGTGATAGACATTGCCCTCCACCTCAAATCGTCCCTTGCACAGAGTCGGGTAACCCGCCGGCTCGCCGGGCCCGTAGCGGTCGATAAGAACCCCGTTCAACCGCGACTCCAGACCTGCGGAGGTTTCCTCCCAGCGCACGGCTTTGGCCGGAGAGCAGGCGCCCCGGGTATTTGGGGATTCATCGGTCAGATAGGAGGACAGATAGCACCGGCCCTCCGCCATGATGCAGAGGCTGCCAAAGGCAAATACCTCGAGTTCCACCGGGCTGTGTCTGGCTACTCCCCGAACCTGGTCAAGAGAGAGCACCCGGGGCAGAACCGCCCGGCGGATGTCGAAGGCATCCTTGTAAAAACGCAGAGCTTCATAGCTGGTGGCCGAGCCCTGGACGGAAAGGTGGCGGGAGGTATCCGGATGGCGGCGGGCGGCGTAATCCAGCAGCCCCATGTCTGCCAGAATGATGGCATCAACACCAAGGCCAGCTGCCCGGTCCACTGCCGCTGTCCACTGGTTCCAGCCATCAGGCTGAGGATAGGTATTTATAGCGCAGAAGACCCGGCAGCCTCGCTGACGGGCATAATCGACACCCTCTGCCGCCCGTTTTTCATTGAAGTTCAGACCGGCGAACTGACGGGCATTCGTACTGTCCCGGAAGCCGAGATAGACCGCATCGGCACCGTTGTCGACCGCCTCTTTAAGGGCCGGCAGGCTGCCTGCCGGGCAGACAAGTTCCATGGCTTCTGCTCCGCAATCACGATAAAGCCAACCTTAACCGTCCGTCGCGACAGGCACCTTGATCATTGTCAGCAGAAAAAAGCTGGGCGTCATTTATCAAAGATACAGTCAGGCATTAATGACTTAAGTCATTTCACTGGCATCATTGGTGATGAAACACTGATGCCCGTGTCCCAACAAGGCCAGCACCATGTCACAGGCAAAAGAAGGCGAGGAATCCGGAGCATGGCCAGAGCCAGAAAAATCCAGACCTTCCGCCTGTTTTTCCCCGCCGCGGCCTTTCTCGCGGCGATCACTGTGCCATTATCGGTGTGGGCCGTGCAGTCAGGGACGGGCTGGCCGCCAGGGTTGCTGGGAGCAGGTCACGGTCACGAATTGCTGTTTGGTTTCGCACTGGCTCTTATTGCGGGATATACCCTTGGCCCGCAGCCACCGGTCATCGTGTTATCTCTCGGAGGGCTCTGGCTGGCTACCCGTATCGCCTGGCTCCTGAGCCCCGACAGCTGGACAGCAATGATACTGGACCCGCTATTTGCTCTCACCCTGGCCTGGCTGGCAGTGCCTCGATTCAGTGCAGCGAAGAAATGGCGAAACCGGATGGTCGGCCCGCTGATTCTTGTGACCTGCCTGATTCCTCTGGTCTGGCAGGCATCCCCCTGGCTCAGCCAGCTGTTCGGGGAGCAGCTTCCTGATCAGCGACAACTGATGCACTTCGCGATTCTCTGCCTGTTACTGCTAATGACATTCATGGGAGGACGGATCATTGCCCCCGCAGCGGCAGGAACCCTGGAGAAGAAAGGCATACCCCTTGAAGCCCGGGTGCAGCCCCGTATTGAAGCTGCGCTGATCATTTTACTGGCAGCTGCCGCTGTGTTCATCCTGATACCGGGCCTTGCGCCGGCATCGGGCATGACCCTGCTCGTCGCCTCCCTGCTGATTCTGATCCGCACCCTGCGCTGGCAACTCTGGCTCTGCCCGGAGCGTCCAGACCTGATTGCTCTGGGCATAGGCTATCTGTGGTTATCGGTTGGCGCTGGCACAACCGGCCTGACCCTGCTCGCCGGAGACCCGCCAGCTGCAAGCCTGCACCTGATTACCACAGGAGGGCTGGGCAGTCTTTCTTCTGCGGTTACCCTGCGCCTGTACTTTCAGCGCGCTCGCCGAAAACCGCCTCCCCGCTTGTGGGTATGGGCCATGGTTTCACTGGTCTCTCTCTCCGCCATCGCCCGGTTTATGGCGGGGACACAGCCGTTTTCAGAACCTGGGCTTCTGTGGCTGTCAGCCAGCTGCTGGGGTCTGGCTTTTCTGGCACTCGGAGTTCGTCTTGCCATGCCCATGAAGCTGACAGCGAGTTAAGCCGGGCTCTGACAGTTATTGGCGACCGGTGTTATACCCCTTGATATTTCTCCATGCAGGATGCGGCCACCAGAGATAGACTTTGATCCGCATCCGGTCGTGCAGTTATGGCTAGATGGTGGTAATGGCTGGATCGTAGTAATGGCTGGATGGTATCGACTATCTCTCTTGCAGCTTATGGAGACGAAATCCGTGAATGACCCTCACGCTCCCGATTGGGATCCAAGAGCCGACAGTATCCTGACCAACCAGCTCGATGCCTATGACACCATGCGCCGGAGATGCCCGGTCGCCTGGAGCAACTATCAGAACTGGACCCTGTTCCGCCACGGAGATGTCCTGCGCGTCCTGGGGGACCACGATACATTCAGCAATACGGTCTCCAGCCACCTGTCCGTCCCCAACGGTATGGATCCACCGGAGCACGGTCGTTACCGAAGCCTGATCGAAACCTGGTTCTCTCATGAAAGGCTGGTCGCCTTCGAACCCGACTGCCGGGACATTGCCCGGCAACTGGTTTCAGAAATACCGGACGGCGAGGCTTTTGATCTTGTGGAGCATTTCAGCCAGCTCTTTGCTCTGCGCATTCAGTGTGCCTTCATGGGCTGGCCAGACAGTCTCCATGGCCCGCTGCAGGCATGGGTGACAAAAAATCTTCGCGCGACCCTGGCCCGGGACCGGAGCGCCATGGCAGATATTGCCCGGGAGTTTGACGGTTATATCACGGAGATTCTGGATAGCCGGCGTCAGGCCGGCAATGAGGATGCGACGGACGTTACCACCGGCCTGATGAATCAGACCCTGGACGGCCGGCTCCTCAGCCATGAGGAAATCGTGAGCATTGTGCGCAACTGGACCGTCGGGGAACTGGGCACCATCTCCGCAAGCGTTTCCATTCTTGCGAGCTACCTGGCTGAGCGACCGGACCTCCAGAATGAACTGAGACAGAATCCAGACCGTCTGCCTGGAGCCATCGATGAAATTCTCAGAATGGATGCCCCGCTGATCTCCAACCGCCGCGTAACCACCCGGGAGGTGCAAATTGGCGGCCGCACCCTGGCTCCGGGGGAAAAAATTACTCTGCTGTGGGCATCGGCAAACCGGGATGAGGAGATTTTCGGTGATCCGGACGATTTTCAACCGGAACAGAATGCCGACAACAATCTGCTCTATGGGGCCGGCATTCATGTCTGCCCGGGCGCGGGCCTGGCGAGGATGGAACTCCGGATGGTGATGGAGGAACTGCTGGCTGGCACCGATTCGATTCGCATGGCAGAAGGTCAGCGGTCCAGACGGGCCGTCTATCCCGCTGGAGGATTCAGTTTTCTTCCGGTGATTGCCGAAAAAGTCTTCTAGAATGCCGGCCTGGTAATAGCCAGGTGGAAAATTGCCATTATCTGAACCAGCGCCAGCACGCTGGCAACAAGCCGGGTCTGCAGACCCAGGCCGGGCTTCAGGGCAAAGATTCCAGCCACTATGTAGCCCACCAGCAGAATCACCTTGGCGGTCAGCCAGTGATGGACAAAGGGCATCCAGCCGGTGACGAACAGCAGGCCTATGGCAGCTGCCAGCAGCAGGGTGTCATTGGCGTGGGGAATCCAGCGCAGAGGCGTGTTGCGCCATCCGGGACGCCCCATCGCATCCATAAGCAGCCGGAGGCCGAACAGCGCCACGGTCAGCCAGGCTGCGCCCATATGAATGGTCTTCAGGACCAGATAACTGCTCATGGGTAAACTCCTTCTGTCTGGCCCGTCATTACGGGGGTGGGACCATGACGGGCCAGAATATCGCAAAAAACTCCGGGAAAAAGTACCCCTGAAGCGGTATGGTAAACGGATAAACATTTATCTACCATAGATGTTATGACCTTCCGAATACCAGACGCCGGAGCATCATCATGCAAGCCATTCCGACCGATCGCCCAGAACCGTCGGCATCCCTGAGCCAGTTATTCACCTACCCGTTCCGGATTTTTTTCCTCTCCATGACCCTGCTGGGGATGCTCGCCATTCCGCTCTGGATTCTCCAGGTATCCGGTGCCATAAATCTGCCACTCGCCATGCCAGGACTGTTCTGGCACCAGCATGAAATGCTGTTTGGCTTCCTCTCTGCCGCCATTGCCGGCTTCCTGCTCACTGCGGTGTGCGTATGGACCCAGACAGAGCGCACCCATGGCATCCGGCTTCTGCTGCTTTGGGGCGTATGGCTGGCAGGCCGGGGGCTGCTCGCGTTCGGGGCCGAGCTTCCTGAATGGCTGGTTCAGGGAGTCAATCTGGCCTTCCTGCCACTGGTCATGCTGGATGCGGGATGGCGGGTCTGGGCAGCAAAACAGAAACGCCAGCTCCTGATACTGTTAGTGCTGGGCCTGCTCTGGGCAATGCAGATCGGCTTCGTCACCCAGCTGGACCCTGCCTTCAGCTACGGGGCTCTGATCATGGCCCTGGCCCTGATCAGTATCGTCGGCGGACGCATCACCCCGGCCTTCTCGGCTGGCTGGCTACGCCAGAGAGGCAAAGATGCCAGCCTGGTCAAGATAAACCCGCGCCTGGACCTTGCAGTGCTGGTGAACATGATTCTGCTGATGCTGGTCCTTGTGGGCGGTCTGCACGGGCTGGCGGCGGTACTGGCCACCTCTGCAGCCGTTCTCATGCTTATCCGGCTGGCGGGGTGGAAAGGCTGGCTGGTGCGTAGCGACCCTCTGCTGTGGATTCTTCATCTGTCCATCCTCTGGGTACCGGTGTCGCTGATACTGCTGGCCGGCACACTTGTGGCGGAATGGCCGTCCAACGCCTGGACCCACGCCGCTGGCACAGGTGCGGTTGGCTGCCTCATCCTCGGGGTGATTGCACGGGTCTCCCTGGGCCACACCGGGCGGCCGCTGGTCCTGCCAAAGGGCATGGTCCTCGCCTTCGTCGCCATCCACCTTGCGGCCCTGGTCAGAGTGGTTACCGCGTTCAATCTGGTGTCCTGGCAGGCGGGTATCGGCATCAGCGCTCTTCTGTGGCTGCTCGCCTACGGCATTTTCCTGGTGCGCTACGCAGGGATTCTGGCGCGACCACGACCGGATGGCAGGGAAGGCTGAGCTGAAACAGCGAGGGCGGCCACTGGCCGCCCTCGCTGTTTCAGTTGGAATATCTGTCAGACTGCAATTCAGGGAAACTGATCAGGCCTGTTGTGGGAGCTGTTGCGCCAGTTCGGTGAATGCCGCCCTGGCCTCACGGAAACGGTCCGCGGGAAAGTGAATACTGATGCCTTCCAGCGCCGCGGCAAGCATTTCCAGGTGAGCGTCCCAGCCTGCAGAGGAGAGGGCGACCCGGTGATCGTGAGGCAGCAGAAGGGTCAGCGAGAGCCTTGTCCCGCCGGGCACTGGCTCCAGCTCCCACCGCAGGGGTCGCTCCGGATCGTCTCCGGCACTCCAGGAATATTCAAGCAGCCGACCAGTGCGGATGGCTCTCACCCGGGAATCAATGGGAGTGCCACTCATCCCGAAATCAAGCTTGACCTCCCCGCCTGGCTGCAGATCAATGGTGCCCGGGGCCAGCCAGTTGGCGAGGCAGGCAGGGTCGGTCAACATGGTCCAGACCCGCTCTGTATCATGGTCAAATTCCCGCTCCAGGCGAACCCGGACGCGGTTTTTCTCGGGGCTGAGAGCCCCCCAGTCCTTCAGCACTTCTGACATCACGTTCTCCACTTCACAGGTTATGATGAAACGCTACCGTGGAGAGCCGCCCGGAGCATTGACCACCGTCAAGGCCAGGCCGGCTCCCGCGATGACAGGAGAAACATTGCAACCAATGGTCAATAGCCTCTCCCCTCAATGCTGCTAGACTTTGAGTAAATACGTTGCAGGGAATACCAGATCTATGTACCCAGATCACTTTGACAAGGCCGGCCTGATCGAGTGTGGGCATGGGCGGCTCTTCGAGCGCGGCCCACAGCTTCCTGTCGATGAAATGCTGATGCTTGACCGCATCACCCATATCAACGACAGCGACGGCGCCTATGGCAAGGGCAGCATTGTAGCCGAGCTGGACATTCACCCGGGCCTCTGGTTTTTCAAGTGCCATTTCGTCGGTGATCCCGTCATGCCTGGCTGCCTCGGAGTGGATGCGCTCTGGCAACTGGTGGGGTTTTACCTGGGCTGGGTCGGTGCTGAAGGCAAGGGTCGAGCCCTGGGGGCCGGAGAAGTGAAGTTTTCCGGCCAGGTGCTGCCAGACAACAAGCTGGTCACCTATCGCCTGGACATCAAGCGTGTCATCAGGCGCAAGCTCAACATGGCCATTGCCGATGGCATCATGGAGGTGGACGGAAAAGAAATCTACGCCGCCAAAGATCTCCGCGTTGGCCTGTTTACTTCAACTGAAAACTTCTAGGAGCGAAATCATGCGTCGTGTTGTCATCACCGGCATGGGCATTGTTTCCAGCCTCGGAACCAGCAGGGATGAAGTCACCCGATCCCTGCGGGAGGTCACGTCCGGCATAGGTTTCAGCGAGGAGGCGAGAGATGCCGGTCTTCGCAGCCAGATATGCGGACAGATCAATCTGGACCTCGCCGAACTGATCGACCGCAAGCTGATGCGGTTCATGTGCCCGGCCTCTGGCTATACCTACCTTGCCATGAAGGAGGCCATAGAGCAGGCAGGTCTGACGGACAGGCAGATCCAGGCCAACTCGACCGGCATCATCATGGGGACAGGCGGTGCGTCCACGGTCGAACTGATGGACGCCATCGACACCCACCGGCAGAAAGGCATTCGCAAGGTCGGTCCCTACCGGGTTCCCCGGGTGATGGGCAGTGCCATCAATGCCTGCCTTTCCACCGCATACGGTATCCGCGGCGTCAATTACGGGATCACCTCGGCCTGCGCCACCAGCGCCCACGCCATAGGCCATGCCGCCGATCTTATTGCCCTGGGCCGCCAGGATGTCATGTTCGCGGGCGGCGGCGAAGACATCCACTGGACCCTGAGCCTGCTGTTTGACGGCATGGGCGCGCTGTCCACCAAATACAATGACACACCGCAGAAGGCTTCCCGCACCTACGATGCGGACCGGGACGGCTTTGTCATATCCGGGGGCGGCGGAACCCTGGTACTGGAAGCGCTGGAGCATGCAGAGGCCCGTGGGGCCACAATTCTTGCCGAGCTGGTCGGATTCGGTGCCACCTCAGACGGTGCCAACATGGTTGCACCCAGCGGAGAGGGCGCGGTGCGCTGCATGCAGCAGGCCATGGCCGGGCTTGACGGAAACATCGCCTATATAAACACCCATGGCACCAGCACGCCCGCAGGGGACGTGACGGAGCTCAAAGCCATTCAGGAAGTGTTTGGCGATACCATGCCGCCGCTCAGCTCCACCAAACCGCTGAGCGGCCATTCGCTGGGCGCGGCCGGGGTACACGAGGCCATCTACAGCCTGCTCATGCAGCAGAACGGCTTTATCTGCCCGTCCGCCAACATCGAAAACCTGGATCCGGACGCCGCCCTCTATCCAATCGTGCGGGAACGTCAGGACAACGCGTCCCTGCCCCTTGTGATGAGCAACAGCTTCGGTTTTGGCGGAACCAACGCCACCCTGGTGTTCAGCCAGCCGCGCTGAATCAGTGTCCTGCGGCCAGTTCTGCTCCGGGTAAAACCTGGGAGCGGAACTGCGCCGGCGGCTTGCCCATCCAGCGCTTGAAGGCGCGGCTGAACGCACTGAGTTCGGAGAAACCCAGCAGTTCTGCCACCTCTGCCAGCGAACGCTCACGCTCCCTGAGATAATGCAGGGCTCTTTCCCTGCGCACTTCGTTCAGCAGGTCAAAAAACGTCAGATCCTCTTCCTTGAGTTTTTTGTAAAGGGTATGCCGGCTCATACTGAGCCGGGATGCCACGGCTTCCACCCCTACCCGCCCCCCAGCCAGGCTGTCGGCAATCAATGCCCTGACCCTCCGACTGAAAGCAAGGGCTGCCTGTGTATCAGGACCCATTTCATGACCTCCCTGAAATCCGTTGCATTGTGAAAAACAGCGTACACATGTTAGCTGAAAATAGTAATTCCCAACATTGAGTCTGATCAATTTAAAACAGAGCGATTACAGGCAGAATGGGCACCCCGATCCTGCCAACCCCGGAAACCCCCGATGCCTAGCCCTGAACTCCTTGCCCCCGCCGGCACGCCAGAACATCTGGAAACAGCATTTGCCTATGGCGCAGACGCCGTGTACGCCGGCCAGCCCCGCTACTCGCTACGGGTGCGCAACAACAGCTTCAAAAATGCCCAGGCTCTGGGTGCCGGCATCCAGCGGGCCCACAGCCTGGGCAAGTCATTCTATGTGGTATCCAATATTGCGCCCCACAATGACAAGGTGCGGAGCTACCTCAGGGATCTGGCACCAGTGATTGAATTCGGGCCGGACGCCCTGATCATGTCCGATCCAGGTCTGATCATGCTGGTCCGCGAACAGTGGCCAGATCAGTCCATCCACCTGTCGGTGCAGGCCAATGCAGTGAACTGGGCAACGGTGGAGTTCTGGCGCCGCCAAGGCATTAGCCGCGTCATCCTCTCCCGCGAACTCGGGCTGGATGAAATCCGCGAAATCCGCCAGCAGGTTCCAGCCATGGAGCTTGAGGTATTTGTGCACGGCGCCCTGTGCATGGCGTACTCCGGCCGCTGCCTGCTCTCTGGTTACATGAATCATCGGGACGCCAACCAGGGCGCCTGCACCAATGCCTGCCGGTGGAACTATAAAACAGTCAACCACAGTCATGACCATACCGGCGATCTGATCTCCGCAACACCGAAAACCGCGCCCCGGGAAATGCTGCTGGAGGAGCCCAATCGCCCCGGCAGCTACATCCCCGCCTACGAGGATGAGCATGGCACCTACATTATGAATTCGAGGGACCTCCGGGCGATCCAGCATGTGGCCGAGCTCTGCCGGATGGGCGTGCACTCGCTGAAGATCGAGGGGCGCACCAAGAGCAATTACTACGTTGCCCGGACGACCCAGGTCTATCGCCAGGCCATCGACGGGGCAGCAAGCGGCCAGCCCTTCAAAATGGAACTCATGGATGAACTGGAGGCGCTTTCAAACCGCGGCTATACCGAAGGGTTCCTGCGCAGGCATCCGCCACAGGAGTTCCAGAACTACGAACAGGGAGCCTCTTCCCTGGGCACCCAGCAGGTGGTAGGCGCCATCACCGGCAGGGATGGCCAGTGGCTGACCGTCGATGTGAAGAACCGTTTTTCGGTGGGAGACCCCCTGGAGCTCATAACGCCCTCGGGAAATATCCGCTTTGAGACGGCGACCATGGAAAATCTGCAGGGCAAAGCCTTAAGCTGTGCCCCAGGCAGTGGCCATCACGTGCGGCTGCCCGCGCCTGAGAACATGCCCCTCGCAACGGACCACTGTTTTCTCACACGCCTTTTAAACCGGGAGACTCCATGATTGCCAGACTGTCCCTGATCCTGCTCGTGGTTGCGGGCATTGCCGCGCCCGTGAACGCTGAAACTCTCTCCACTCCTGCCGCGCTTGCGGAACAAACGAGGGAATTCATGGAGAAGGCAGCCGAAGGAGAAATAAATGCTGCCTACAGAGGCATCCGGCCGTTTCTCGGGGTGCCCGTGGATGCTTTCGATGCATCTGCGGACGAAGCTTCAGTCTACTTCAGCAAGGTCCGGGACAAGGCGGGCAAAACCCTGGACTACGCACGGGTGCGGCACGAAGCCATCGCGGATGATTTCCACCGGGTGGTCTGGCTGCAGAAGTTCGCCGCAGCGGCCATTGCCTGGACTTTCACCTTTTACCAGCCCGAAGATGGCTGGAAACTGGTTGGAGTGAGCTATTCCACCACCATCGATGACCTTTACCAGACAGTAAGGTCCCCCGGCCAGTAAGCCACCGGCAAAGCCACTTACCGCCCTCCAGCCCGATTGGGCTATAATCCGACCTGCGCGGAATTAATACCTGACTAATTTAGTCTGATATTGTACAATCAGTCATCAAAAGCATCATTCAATAACAACAGCCAGGTCGTACATGCTGTGGCGCAAGCCATAGCGACAGAGATCAACGACACTGACGCAGCATGAATCTGAGGCATCCGCTGGCAGCCGCCAGCCAGATGCCAGCCAGAACTACAGCGGGCCAAAAGCCCCAGATGAGAGATTACGGAGCGACATCATGGCCAACACCGACAAGCAGGTTGACGAGCTGATCAAGCGGGAATACCAGCACGGTTTCGTTACTGACATCGAGGCGGATACGTTTGAACCCGGCCTCAACGAAGAAGTTATCCGGCGCCTGTCAGCTATCAAGAATGAGCCTGAATTCATGCTTGACTGGCGTCTGAAGGCTTATCGTCGGTGGCTTGAGATGGACGAGCCGGAGTGGGCCCACGTCCACTATCCGAAAGTGGATTACCAGAGCATTTCCTATTATTCCGCCCCCAAGCGTCCGGAAGACATGCCCCAGAGCCTGGACGAGGTGGATCCGGAGCTGCTGCGCACCTATGAAAAACTCGGCATCCCACTGCACGAACGGGCGGCCCTCGCCGGCGTGGCAGTGGACGCAGTGTTTGACTCGGTATCCGTTGCCACCACCTTCAAGGAGCCGCTGGCCAAAGCCGGTGTCATTTTCTGCTCCATTTCCGAAGCAGTGCAGGAGCACCCGGAACTGGTGAAGAAATACCTGGGTTCGGTGGTACCAGTGGGCGACAACTATTTTGCCTGCCTGAATGCGGCAACCTTTTCTGACGGCACCTTCGTGTACGTACCCAAGGGCGTACGCTGCCCCATGGAGCTGTCTACCTACTTCCGGATCAATGCCGCCAACACCGGTCAGTTCGAGCGCACCCTGATCATTGCCGAAGAAGGCAGCTATGTAAGCTACCTGGAAGGCTGCACGGCCCCCATGCGGGACGAAAACCAGCTGCACGCAGCGGTGGTGGAACTGGTGGCAATGGACGATGCCCAGATCAAGTATTCCACCGTTCAGAACTGGTATCCCGGCGACGAAAACGGCAAGGGCGGCATCTACAACTTTGTTACCAAGCGTGGCGCCTGCATTGGCAAAAACTCCAAGATCTCCTGGACCCAGGTGGAAACCGGTTCGGCGATCACCTGGAAGTATCCCAGCTGCATCCTGCGGGGCGAGAACAGCGTAGGCGAGTTTTATTCAGTGGCGCTGACCAACAATTACCAGCAGGCCGACACGGGCACCAAGATGATCCACCTGGGCAAGAACACCTCCAGCACCATCATCTCCAAGGGCATTTCCGCCGGCCACAGCAGCAACGCCTATCGCGGGCTGGTGAAGTTCGGCCCGGGGGCTGAAGGTGCCCGCAACTTCACCCAGTGCGACTCCCTGCTGATCGGTGACCGCTCAGCGGCCCATACGTTTCCGTACATTGAGACGAAAAACAAAAGCGCCATTCTGGAGCACGAGGCCACCACCTCCAAGGTCAGCGACGAGCAGATGTTCCTCTGCCGTCAGCGGGGCATGGATCCTGAACAGGCGGTCTCGATGATCGTCAACGGCTTCTGCAAGGAAGTG
The DNA here is from genome assembly GCF_044799475.1 of Marinobacter sp. GTDB lineage: Bacteria > Pseudomonadota > Gammaproteobacteria > Pseudomonadales > Oleiphilaceae > Marinobacter. The sequence goes on from NZ_CP085217.1 coordinate 170,879, forward strand.
TTCAAGGAACTGCCCATGGAATTTGCGGTGGAAGCCGGCAAGCTGCTGGAAGTGAGCCTTGAAGGGTCCGTCGGGTAAGGCCGGGCTGTTTAATCGAACCGAATTCGAGCAACGAGAGAGAATCCGATCCATGCTGAGCATCAAGAACCTGCACGCCTCCGTCGAAGGCAAAGAAATCCTCAAGGGTATCAACCTGGAGATCAAGGCCGGGGAAGTTCACGCCATCATGGGGCCAAATGGCTCCGGCAAGAGCACCCTGTCCCAGGTTCTGGCGGGCAACGAGGCCTTCGAAGTCACCGAAGGTGAAGTCCTGCTGGACGGCGAGAACCTGCTTGAACTGGCAACCGAAGAGCGGGCCCGGGAGGGGATTTTTCTGGCATTCCAGTATCCTATCGAGATTCCCGGTGTCAGCAACATGCAGTTCCTGCGCACCTCGGTCAACGCCCTGCGCCGTCACCGGGGTGAACCCGAGATGAATGCGGCCGAGTTCATGAAGCTGGCGCGGGAAACCTCAAAGCAGGTGGACCTTGACCCAGATTTCCTGAAGCGTGGTGTCAACGAAGGCTTCTCCGGCGGCGAGAAAAAGCGCAATGAGATCCTGCAGGCGCTGGTTCTTCAGCCAAGACTGGCCATTCTGGACGAAACCGACTCGGGCCTGGACATCGACGCCCTCAAGGTGGTCGCCGATGGCGTCAACGCCCTGAAATCCCGGGATCGCGCCGTGCTGATGGTGACTCACTACCAGCGCCTGCTGAACCATATAGTGCCGGATTATGTCCATGTTCTCGCCGGCGGTCGCATCGTCAAATCCGGGGGCCGGGAACTGGCACTGGAACTGGAAGAGCGCGGTTACGGCTGGCTGGGCATCAACGAAGCTGTAGCCAGCTAAGGAGAGGTGGAATGAAACCAGCACCAACGCTTTCCAGCGCCTTTCTCCAGACGACAGGCCAGCTTTTGCCGCAGCCCCTGCTGGAGCTGCGCAGGCAACGGGGTACATCCCTCGTGGACATGCCGCTGCCGACCCGCAAGACCGAAAACTGGAAATACTCCAGCCGCTACCTGCAGCTGAATGAGACTCTGGCTGCAAGTCTGCCGGCCGGAGGCAAGGGCGGTCCGGCCATCGCCGTAGACGGCTATCATGTGGTTTTCCGCAACGGCGTCATGGTGCCGGAAGCCAGCGACTATCCGGACATCGCCGGTATCGAGATCAAACGCTTTGCCGATCTGAACGACGACGAAGCCCGTGAGCTCGCCGAGCGCCTCGACAACACTCTGGACAGCGACGCAGTCCAGCTGGCGCGGCTGAACAGCGCGAGATTCGAAGACGGTCTGCTTGTCCGGCTTAAAGCCGACGCCGTGCTGGACCAGCCCCTGTTCGTCATATGCGAAACTGACGCCACGGGCAGCGGTTCGGCCTGGCCGCGCATCTATCTGGATGCAGGACGCCACAGCAAAATCACACTTGTGGAAGAATACATCAGCAGCGGCACCGAAGCGGCCATGGTCAATGCAGTGACCGAATTTTCCCTTGCCGATGGCGCCAACGTGACCAGCGTGCGCCTGTCCCTGGATGGCGAAAACGTCCAGCATATCGGCGCTACCGGCGCCCGACTTGAAGCCAACAGCCGCTTTGAAAGCCACACCGTTGGCTTTGGTGGCCCCCTGCGCCGTCACGACCTGCAGGTACGTCTGGAAGGTCCGGGAGCGGAGTGCAAGCTCAATGGCGTAGTGGTTACCCAGGGCAAACAGCACTACGACAACCACACCACCATTGAGCATGTTGCGCCTCACTGCAACAGCGAGGAAACCTACCGGAACATCGCCGCGGACCAGTCCCACGCGATTTTCAATGGCAGGATTCACATCCACCAGGATGCGCAGAAATCCAGTGCGAACATGAGCAACAAGAACCTGCTGCTCTCCACCGGCGCCGAGATAGACACCAAGCCCGAGCTGGAAATCTACGCCGATGACGTCAAGTGCGCCCACGGGGCCACCATCGGTCAGCTCAACCAGGAATCGATCTTCTATCTGGTGTCCCGTGGCATTGGCCGGCGTGAAGCCACTACGCTGCTCACCATGGCTTTCATCAACGAACTGATCGAGCAGATTCCGGTGGCATCAGTCAGGGAGACGTCCCAGTCACGTCTCAATCACTTTATTGAACAGACCTTCGTGGAGTCCTGAACGGCTATGTCAGATCTTTCTGAGGCAAAAACAGTAGCCAGCCCAAGGCTGGATGTGGACAGAATCCGTCAGGATTTTCCCATTCTCGCCCAGACCATCAACGGCAAGCCGCTGGTGTACCTGGACAATGCTGCGTCAGCCCAGAAACCCGTCGCCGTGCTGGATGCGATGGACCGTTATTACCGGGAATGCCATTCCAACGTGCACCGTGGCGCCCACACCCTGGGTGACAGGGCCACCTCGGCATTCGAGGGCGCCAGGGAGAAGGTCAGAACCTTCCTGAACGCGAAGAGCCCCAGTGAAGTCATCTGGACCCGTGGCACCACCGAGGCCATCAACGTGATCGCCAACGGTCTGGCGCCGAAGCTGAGACCCGGCGACGAAATACTGGTCAGCCACATGGAACATCACGCCAACATCGTGCCCTGGCAGATGCTGGCTGAGCGCACAGGCGCGAAAGTGGTGCCCGTGCTGGTCACGGAAAAAGGCGAGCTGGACATGGAGTCCTTCGACAGCCTGCTGGGGGATCGCACCAGGATCATGGCCATCACCCAGGTCTCCAACGCCCTGGGAACCATCAATCCGGTCGAGGAACTGATCGCCCGGGCCAGGAGTCGCAGTGTCATTACGGTGATTGACGGCGCCCAGGCAGTACCCCATTTCCAGCCGGACGTTCAGGCCATGGGTTGCGATTTCTATGCATTCTCCTCCCACAAGCTGTTCGGCCCGACCGGCATTGGCGTGCTGTATGGCCGGGAACAGCTGCTGGAAGAAATGCCTCCCTACCAGGGCGGCGGGGAAATGATCGAGCGGGTAACCTTCGAGCGCACCACCTGGAACGTACTGCCTTACAAATTCGAGGCAGGTACGCCCGCCATAGCGGAAGCTGTGGGCCTGGGTGCCGCCATAGACTACCTGGCCACCATCGACAGGTCGGCCATGGAAGCTTCCGAACGCGCCCTGCTGGAACGGGCAAACAGCCTGGTGGAAACGGTACCGGGAATGGAAGTAATCGGCACAGCGGCACACAAGGTGCCGGTGCTGTCCTTTAAAATTGCCGGTTTGCACCCCAGTGATATCGGAACCCTGCTGGACCAGCAGGGCATTGAAATCCGCACCGGTAACCACTGCGCAATGCCGTTGATGGACTTTTACGGGGTGCCGGGCACTGCCCGGGCATCCTTCGCATTTTATAACACGCTGGAAGAAGTGGAAAAGCTGTTCGCAGCTCTGCGAAAAATCCAGCGCCTTTTCGTTTGATGGAGGCGATTCGATGACGGCAGAAACCTTTACGCCGACTGTCGGGGTCACCATGACACCCACAGCGGTCAACCACGTGCGCAAGCAGCTGGCAAAAAAGCCGGATGCCAAAGGTATCCGGCTTGCGGTGAAGAAGAGCGGCTGCTCCGGCTTCAAATACGAAACCCAGTGGGTGGAACAGACTGGCCCTGACGACCAGGTGTTCACCGTGGACGACGTCAGCATTTTTGTTGAACGCCAGCACATGCCCATCGTCAACGGCACGGAAATTGACTTCATCACCGAAGGGGTCAATTCCATGTTCTACTTCCGAAACCCCAATGCCACCGCTGAATGCGGCTGCGGCGAAAGCTTCGCCGTGATTTAACCGAACACCACGGCCAGCGCCAGAGGAGACCAGAAAGCGTCATGCAAGAACGGGAAGTTGTCCTGACCAAGCGCAAGGTGGAGGCCCGCCTTGTGCCCTCCGGCACTGAAATCATGATTCCGGAGGATTCCTTCGTGACCATCACCCAGGCCCTGGGGGGCACTTTCACCGTGGCCGTCAATGGCAACCTGGCGCGGATCGAAGGTCACGACGCTGACGCCCTGGGCAAGCAGCCGCTGGAAAGCAGCTTTGAGACTCCTGCTGACGGCACCATCAACGAAAACCAGGTGTGGGAGGCCATGCGCAACTGCTATGACCCGGAGATTCCGGTCAACGTAGTGGACCTGGGGCTGATCTACGACTGCCAGATTGAAAACGGCACCGAAGAGGGCAACCAGGTGAAGATCCTGATGACCCTCACCGCGGCTGGCTGTGGCATGGGGCCGGTAATCACCGATGACGTCAAACGCAAGGTGGAGCATGTACCCAACGTGGACAAGGTGACCGTTGACCTGACCTTTGACCCGCCATGGAACAGCGACATGCTGACCGACGAAGCCAAGCTTGAACTGGGAATGTTTTAAATGGACACCAGGGCAGAACAGTTTCGCAACAATCCGCTGGGCACCACCGTGACCATCGATGACGTGATCGCCGACCTGGAGTTTCTGGACGACTGGGAAGAGCGTTACGCTTACATCATTGACCTGGGCAAACAGTTGCCACCCTTCCCCCAGGAAGAACGCACTGAACAAAACTTCGTGCATGGCTGTCAGAGCCAGGTCTGGCTTACCCACCATCTGGATGAAAGCAGCGGAAAAATGTACCTGCTGATCGACTCGGACGCCATGATCGTTCGCGGCCTCGCCGCCATCATCCTGGTGGCCCTCAACGCCCGTACCCCGAGGGAGCTTCTGAGCACCGACATCGACGAGCTGTTTGAGCGCCTGGACCTCTTCCGCCACATCTCCCCTACCCGGGGCAACGGCCTGCGGGCCATGGTGGGCAAGATCCGGGATATCGCGGCAAAGGAAGCCGTGGCCCACTAACAGCCACATCAACAGCAGTTTCTCCGGCTCCGGACTCAGCGAGCCCCCGGGGTCCGGTTTTACCAGATGACCGCGTAATCCCCCGGCTGGATGTTAATCATCCCCACTTCCTGATCAATACTGCCCCGCACCGAATCCAGGGTGACCTGGCTCAGCACCACATCAACTCCGGTATCCCGCAACTCGGGCGGCGCTCCGTGCCGGCTCCAGGAGCTGGAACTGCGAAGCAGCCGGAGAGAGTCCCCAGGCTTCAGGCCGGATTTTACGCCGGCATCCAGAACAAGCCGGCGGCCATCGGCCTCGGTTATCCTGACCAGCAGCGGCTGGCAGTCCAGGGTATCGACTATGTCCCCGGAGATCTTCGAAATCAGATTCTCCACTGCCTCACCATAGGGGGTGGCAGCAAATTCCGCCGTACCAAATCCCACATTTTCAGTAAGGCCCGGCGTCCACTCCCCGCTGGTTGCGTAACGTTTTTCCATGACGACGCGACCGCTGAAGCCATCGTGCACCGCCAGATCAACCGCGAAATGCCGGGTTTTATTTCTCTCTCTGAGGGTGCGCCTGATGGTATTCAGGGTGGAAGTACCCCAGGTGTCCTCATCCGCCACTGCCACGGTTCGGATAACTCCGGATATCACAAACTGGACACCCATCTCCCGGCTCAGGCCGGAGAACTTTTCCAGACGGTTGTCTGACCGGCTGAAGGTGGGCGCAGAGTCGAGGCTGGCATACATCTGCCGGCCCGGAACGAAATACGGCTGAACTTCGCCGGAGGTCAGCAGGTGCTGGTAAAGCATGGCCGGCATTTCGTGCTCGGCGCTGAACAGATTTCCCATTGACGCCTGGGTGCGCGTCTCCAGGGCAAAGCCCGCAACACTGACACGCTTCCTGTAGCGCTGGGCATCCTCCCCGGGGCAACGCAGACCTGGAGCAAAGGCCTCCTCGCTGTCATCCTGCTCCATGGCCGCTTTCAGCTCCTCAAGCCTTTTGCGGTCGGCATCGACGGGTTTGGAAATCACCATATGAACGGGATAGGGCTCTTCCTCCAGGGACGCAACCTGTATATCCGGGTCGGGATAATCCGGAGCAGGAGACGAAACCACGTTCGCCGGCAAAGACTCTGCTTCAGAGGCACTGGCGCTCAGCGGGAGACCGCCGAGAAGCAGCAGCGAAACAACCGCTGGCTGGAGATAAGTTCTGGTAATGCTGGGACTCATTGACCTGCCTCCACTCGGGAGCTCATGTGCACGGTTACGGGAAGGGAACAGCCTGGCCGCCTTCCAGAAGATTTTAGCGGATACATGAAAGATTCGTGCCACAAGGGCCACACCCGCCAAAACTCCTGACAGGGCTGCCAGATACTGACAGAAAGCCGGACCAAAAAAAGACGCGCGGGCCCCCGGAACACAGAGGAAGGCAGAATTCTGCCGCTTTTCTGCGAAAACCATCCGGAAAACCATCCGTGTTTACAAAGGACCGACAATTCGTAACCCCGTAACCCATGAGCAAATCAAGGGCTTGCGTTAACCTAGATTGTGAACCTGTTCCGGTTCACCTGCACAGGATTCCGCAGGCCAGACAATTTCTACCAAAAGAACAATCACGGAGTTTCCGTCAAATGATTTCATCCCCGGTTTCGCGTCTTGCCCTGGCCATCAGCCTTTCGGTTGCGACCACCTCTGCCCTTGCAAGCGCCCAGCCATTCAACACTGCCCGCTCATTCGCCATGGGCGGAACCGGGGTGGCTGTCGCGCACCCGGCAACAGCCAACATCGCCAACCCTGCCATGCTGGCTTCGAAGCACCATGAGTGGTCTGATGATTTTGGCGTGATTCTGCCCTCCCTGAATGTGCGAGTGGCGGACGATGAAGACGTTATTGATCAGATCGATGATATCCAGGACACGATTGATACAATTGAAGCAAGCGCCAACAACAGCGATGTACCGGGAGTCCAGACAGGCGCCGGCGAACTGCGCCAGCAACTGAGCGCGCTCAATCGTGACACCATGAGGGCCGACGCGGGTCTCGGTCTGAGCCTCGCCATTCCCATGGACACTGTGTCCATTGGTGTTTTCGCTGCTGCTACCGTCAGGGCAACCGTCCGCGGCAACATCTCCGACCAGGATCTGCAAGACCTGGAAGATATTGAAAATGGCACCGTGACGGACGTTCTCCTCGAAGGTCGAAATCTGGGGGACAACCTGAGCTCCAACGGGACTGTACTGGCCAGTTCCATTGCTGAGTTCGGGGTCAGCTTCGCCCGGTCTTTTGAACTGTCCAACGGCAACTCAGTAGAGGCCGGCGTTGCCCCAAAATATGTTCAGCTGCGAACATTTGAACACGTGGAGAAAGTCAGTTCTTTTGAGGACGACGATGCCACGGATGATGAAAACGAAACAGACGACAGCGGCTTCAACCTGGATCTGGGCCTCGCCTATGCCTTCGGCGAGAACCGCGAATGGAACACCGGCCTTGCGGTGCGCAACCTGATCCCCATGGATCTGGATTCGGTCAGCGGACGGAACTTTGAGCTCGACCCCAGAATAACAGCCGGCATCGCCCATTCCGGCGACTTGCATGTGGTTACGGCTGAAATTGACCTGACCAAACGGGAAGCCTTCGGCTATGGCGATGATACCCAGTGGGTAGCCGTCGGCGCCGAGTTCGACGCCTTCCGCTATGCGCAGCTGAGAGTCGGTGCCCGTCAGAACCTGGCCAGCAACGATGATGACAATGGTATCGAGGAAGACACCCAGTTCACCGCGGGCATTGGCCTGTCAGTGTTCGGGGCCAGGGTTGATCTTGCGGCACTGGTGAGTGATACAGACACTGGTGCTGCCATCGAGCTGGGTGCTGCATTCTGAGCAACCGGAAATCGGACTGACAACCATGTTGCGTAAGGTAACTTATCGCCACAGGCAGATTCAGTTGCCCGGAAGCCCGTGCCCGGCAATGCCCTTCCGGCCTGCCCTGATTCTTTTGCTCCTGCTGCTGACGGTGTCGGGGGTTGCCCATGCCGGAATGGTCGATCCGTCGGCCAGATCCGTCGAACTGACCAGCCACACCAGGTTCATCGTCACCAACGATGAACCTGGTCCGTCAGAGGTCACCAGGCTGCCGGAATCCCGGTGGCAGAAAACTTCCGACGACATAAATCTGGGCTACACAGCGGACACTTACTGGTTCCGGATCCGGCTGACCAACGACAGTGCCCAGCCTCTCGAGCGCCTCATCGAACTGGCATACCCCATGCTCGACAAGGTGGATTTTTATGCACTGCGTGATAACCAGCCGGAACTGATGGCGCAGACTGGTGACAGGAGGCCCTTCGATACGCGCCCCATAGCTCATCGCCATTTCGTTTTCCCGGTCACCCTTCCCGCCAACACGACCAGCGAATTCTATCTGCGAATCCAGACGTCCGGCGCCCTTCAGGTTCCCCTTACTCTCTGGCAGAACAATGCCTTCGCCAGCCAGAGCGATACGCAGCTGACCATGGAAAGCATGTTTTACGGTGTAATGCTGGTGATGACACTGTTCAACCTCTTCCTGTTTTTCTCCTTCCGCGAGCGCGCCTATCTTTCCTATGTGTTGCTGGTTGGCTCTGCCCTTCTGGTTATGGCAGGCCTGAACGGAGCAAGTTTTCAGTACATCTACCCTGACTCTCCAGCTCTTCACAACTACATGCTTCTGATAACCGTCCCGCTCTACCAACTGGCGATGTGCCTGTTCGCGAGAGATTATCTGGAGATGGGTACACGGCACCCCCGCTGGAACCGCCTTTTTCTTGTCCTCATTGCTGCCACGGCCATGTGTGTAATCGGTGCCTTCATATTTTCCTACGACATCTCCACCCGCCTGTCGGTGATGATGGCTGTGCCTGTGGGACTGGCCAATCTGGTGGCGGGCGTTGCCTTCTGGATGCGTGGCGACAAAAGCGCCCGTCTCTTCACTATTGCCTGGGTAGCGCTACTTGTGTGTGCGCTTTTCACGGTGCTCAACAAGCTGGGCATCGCCCCCTCCTCCTTCATGGCCAACCATGGCATACCCATCGGAACATCCGCTCAGGCGCTGCTGTTTTCATTTGCGCTGGCAGACAGGTTCAACCGTGAGCGCAAAGCCTATTTCCAGGAAAAGCAGGCCGTCCTGGATGCCATGAAAAACCAGCGGGAAACCGAAGCGGCCCTGCTACGGGCGTCCAGCCATCACGAAGTCACCGGCCTGCCTGACCGCAGCCTCTTCGAACGCATCGTCGACCAGGCTATCAGCAACAACGAGAGCGCAGTCACTGCCATCTTCATGCTTCACCTGCGACGCTTCGATGACGTCAACAAGACCCTCGGCCACCGTCATGCTGACGAGCTGCTGAGTCTGTTTGCCAGCCGGATCAACCAGCTGGTGGCGCAGACCGTGCACGCGGTCTATCTGGAGGGCAATGGCAAAGACACCATCTGTGTGGCCCACATTGAGGGGGTCAGTTTTGCCTTCGCGCTTCAGGACGAGGACCAGGAGCGCCTGATGAGCCAGGCGGCAGAGCTCACGGCCCGCTTCGCCGAGCCCATCGAGTTCATGGGGCTGATGCTGGAACTCAACTTCGTTATCGGCGCCAGCTTCTGCGAGGATGCCGGAGAGGATGCCCAATCCATGCTCCGTCACGCCTTTATTGCGCTTGACCAGGCCGGAGTGGGAACCAGTGAGATAGCCATTTACCAGGCCGACATGAATCCCTATAGTCCGCGCCGGCTGACTCTGATGACCGAGCTCCGGGAAGCGCTTCGCACCGAAGGGCTGACCCTGTACTTCCAGCCCCAGGTTCACCTCAGCACGGAACGTGTAGCCGGCTTCGAGGCACTTCTCAGATGGTTCCACCCGGAGCACGGCTTCGTCCCGCCGGATGAGTTCATCCCCATGGCAGAGCAGACCGGGCTGATCAAACCACTGACCCAGTGGGTTCTGCAGGAAGCCCTGACCTTCTGCAACGGTCTCGATGCAGTCGGCTGTGACGCCACAGTCTCCGTCAACATCTCGGCCATGAACCTGCGCGAACCTGGCTTCTGTGAAGCAGTCTGCGGGCTGCTGGAAAAGAACCAGGTGGCAGCCCGCCGACTGGTGCTTGAAGTCACCGAGACCGCAGCCATGCTTGACCCCAAGCGGAGCCTGGCTGTGCTGCGGGCGCTTCAGGCGGCGAAGGTGAAGCTGTCCATTGACGATTTTGGCACCGGCCACTCGTCGCTGTCCTATATCCGGCAGCTCCCGGTCAGCGAAATCAAGATCGACCGCTCGTTTGTGATGGAGATGGACAGCAACCAGGGCGATGCCACCATTGTTCGGACCACCATCAACATGTGCCACGACCTGGGTTACGAAGTGGTAGCCGAAGGCGTCGAGAATGAAGCTACCCAGAACCTGCTGCGGGAGCTCGGGTGTGACTACATCCAGGGCTACTTCCTGGCGCGACCGATGAGCAGGACAGACGCCCTCAAATGGCTGGAGGCGTCCTCCTGGGCCACCAGTTCAAGCCTGACTACCTGAATTATCGGCCCGGTGGGCATTTCCCGCGCCGGGTTTGCTTCTGCCTCCCTCCGCGCCCATTTGCCCTGACCGGGCTGGCACCTGATAATCCGGAATCAACCTCATGAATCCGGGAGCACATCAATGGAAATCTATCTGGTAGGCGGTGCCGTTCGGGACGCCCTGCTCGGCCGTGAGGTCAAGGACCGGGACTGGGTGGTCGTGGGCGCCACGCCGGAAGAGATGCTGAGACGCGGTTATCGCCAGGTAGGCGCCGACTTTCCGGTTTTCATTCATCCGGAAACCGGCGAGGAATACGCGCTGGCGCGCACTGAGCGCAAACAGGGTCACGGCTACCACGGATTTACCGTTTACAGTGCCCCGGACGTGACCCTGGAAGATGATCTGCAGCGCCGGGACCTGACCATCAATGCCATGGCCCGGGATACTGAAGGCAACCTGGTAGATCCTTTCAACGGCCGGCGGGACCTCGAAGCAAAAACCCTGCGCCACGTCTCCGAAGCCTTTGCAGAAGACCCACTGCGGGTGCTGAGAACTGCCAGGTTTGCGGCAAGGTTCGCGCCCCTGGGTTTCAGCGTGGCAGACGAAACCATGGCCCTGATGAAGCAGATGGTTGCCGATGGAGAGCTCGACCACCTGGTTCCGGAACGTGTGTGGCAGGAAATGCAGCGCGCCCTCACGGAGCGGGCGCCTACGGTCTTTTTCGATGTTCTCAACAGCTGCAACGCCTTGGCCGGCCTCATCCCGGAGCTGGCAGAAACGCAACAGCGGCGCCAGGCGATGGCCGCCCTCCACTGCACTGCCGAGCGGGACGAGCCCCCCGAAGCGCGATTTGCCGCCCTGCTTTCTCCGCTGCTTCCCCAGCCTGCGGAAGAACGCGCTCAGGCGCTGAAGGCTCCCAATGAATACCAGGATCTGGCGACGCTGGTTACCCGCCACGGGGAGGACCTGAAGGCGGCAACCAGCGCCGCTGACCAGCTCACACTGCTGGAAACCTGCGATGTCTGGCGCCGCCCTGAACGCTTTGAAAAGCTGCTGTCCGTCTGTCAGTGCCTGGAACCCCCGCTCGACACAGGGATTGCAGAACGGCTGAAGCAGGCGGAAAAAGTGGCCCGTGAAGTAAGCCCCAGAGAATTGATGGGCGAGGGTTACAGCGGCCGGGCCCTGGGCGAAGCCATCCGTGACGAACGCCTGAAACGCATCCGGGAGCTGAACGCCAGAGAGGGAAATCCGAAACAGACAGAAAAGAGCTGACCAGCCGCTCCCATATCACCTTCGGCAAGACCGCCAGTCAGCGGCGGGCTTGGGCGCTCTTCCGGGGCTGGGGTACAATGCACCCCGATCTTATCCCACACCTGACTGGAGAACTTGCATGCGTGACGTCGTCATTGTTGCAGCCAAGCGAACGGCTATCGGAAGCTTTGGGGGCGGCCTGTCGAGCCTGCCGGCAGATGCCCTGGGGGCGGCAGTAATTCGCGCCCTGCTGGAAGAAACCCGCATCGACGAAAACCAGATCAACGAAGTACTCCTGGGTCAGGTGCTCACTGCCGGAGTGGGCCAGAACCCGGCCCGTCAGGCCGCCATCAATGCCGGGCTGCCCTCCTCCATTCCCGCCATGACAATCAACAAGGTCTGCGGCTCCGGTCTGAAAGCGGTTCAGATGGCAGTCCAGGCCATCCGTTGCGGCGACGCGGAACTTTTGATTGCCGGCGGCCAGGAAAGCATGAGCCAGGCACCCCATGTGCTTCCCAACAGCCGCACAGGCCAGCGGATGGGCGACTGGAAACTGGTGGACACCATGATCAAGGACGGTCTGTGGGACGCCTTCAACGGCTATCACATGGGCATCACCGCCGAGAACGTAGTGGAAAAATACGATATCAGCCGGGAAGAACAGGATTCCTTTGCGGCGGCATCCCAGCAAAAGGCCGTTGCAGCGCAGAAAGCCGGCTATTTTGACAGCCAGATAGTCCCGGTCAGCGTGCCTCAGCGTAAAGGTGATCCGGTGGTCATTGACCGTGACGAAGGTCCCCGGGAAGGCATAGACATAGCGAAGCTGGCGAAGATGCAGCCGGCCTTCCGCAAGGACGGCACAGTGACCGCGGGCAACGCCTCATCACTGAACGATGGTGCAGCTGCTGTCATGGTGTGCAGCGCAGAAAAGGCTGAAGAGCTGGGCCTTACCCCCCTGGCCACTATCCGGGGCTATGCCAATGCCGGCGTGGATCCGGCGGTCATGGGCACTGGTCCCATTCCCGCCACCCAGCGCTGTCTGGAAAAGGCCGACTGGACCGTCGGTGAACTGGACCTGATCGAAGCCAACGAAGCCTTCGCCGCCCAGGCCATTGCCGTCAACCGTAACCTGAGCTGGGATCCGGAGCGCGTCAACGTAAACGGAGGTGCCATCGCGCTGGGCCATCCCATTGGTGCTTCCGGTTGCCGGATTCTGGTGACCCTGCTTCATGAGATGGCCCGCCGTGACGTCAGAAGGGGCCTGGCAACCCTCTGCATAGGTGGCGGCATGGGCGTGGCCCTGGCAGTCGAACGCTGAGTGCCGATCCTCGATGTGGTGCTCTATGAGCCGGAGATCCCGCCGAATACCGGCAATATCATCCGGCTCTGCGCCAACACCGGCTGCCGCCTGCATCTGATTGAGCCCCTGGGTTTCACCCTGGAGGACAAACAGTTGCGACGTGCCGGCCTGGACTACAGCGAATATGCCACTCTCAGGGTGCATTCCAGCTACGAGGCATTTCTTGCCAGCGAGGCGCCAGGCCGGCTGTTTGGCCTGACCACCAAAGGAACCCACTCCTATCACGAAGTGGCATACCAGGCTGGTGACTACCTGATGTTCGGCCCGGAAACCCGGGGCCTGCCCGAAAAAGTCCGTAGTCAGCTGCCGGAAGAGCACCGGCTGCGGGTGCCCATGCGACCTGAAAGCCGGAGCCTGAATCTTTCCAATACCGCAGCACTTGTGGTCTATGAGGCCTGGCGACAGCTGGGGTTCGAGGGTGGGCAATAAAAGGGGGAACCGCGGGGGATCAGCGGGAAGGCGGCGAAGCGGAGTCATCTGGAATGACCCCGCCCTGACAGACCTTTAGTGGGTCTGTTCTTCCTTCTGCTCGCCAGTGCCTTCTTCCTGTTTGCGCTTCAGTGCCTGAGCATAGATGGCGTCAAAGTTCACGGGCGCCAGCATCAGGGCCGGGAAGCTGCCCTTGTTCACCAGGCCATCAATGGCTTCACGGGCGTAGGGAAACAGGATGTTCGGGCAATAGGCACCGAGCATCTGGCCCAGTTGCGCACCCTCAATCCCCTTCACCACGAAAACCCCTGCCTGCTGGATCTCAACGATGAACGCAACCTTTTCCTCGATCTTCGAAGTCACGGTCAGTGACAGGATGACTTCGTACTGGTTGTCGCTGATCTTGTTATGGCTGGTGTTCAGGTCCAGATTGACCTGGGGCTTCCACTGATCCTGAAATACCAGCGGGGAATTCGGAGATTCGAAGGACATGTCCTTCATGTAGATCCGCTGCAGCGCGAACTGCGGCTGGTTCTGGTCTTCGCTGCCTGCGGCGGCCTGTTGGTCGTCAGCCATGTTCAATCCTTATTGTCTTTGTCCGGGCGGCAGGGGCCGCCCTGTTTATTTTCAGTCAGTCCGGACGGGCCGGGGACCAACTATTGCATATTGTTCCGGTTACCGGAACACGCCTACTTCTTGACCAGAGGAAGATTGCTGGCCCGCCATTCTGCGATGCCGCCATTCAGCCGGGAAACCTTGTCAAAACCTTCGGCATTGAGCTGTTTAACGGCCGTGGCGGAGTGCTGGCCCATCTTGTCCACCACAATGATCTCTTTGTCCTTGTGCTTGTTGAGCTGAGTCAGCTTGTCCTTGAGGCCGCTGAGGGGAATGTGAATGGAGCCGGAAATGGATCCCTCCTTCACTTCCTTGCGGTCACGGATATCCAGGATAACGGCTTCATCCCGGTTAATCAGGCCCACGGCAGCCTGGGGGCTGATTTTCCGGCCGCCCCTGCGGGTTTCAAGCAGAAAAAGAGCCGCCAGAAGCACCACAAACAGTGACACAAGAATGTAATGATTGACCACAAACTCAAACAACCTGTCCATTAAGCCACCTTGCTGGATTATTTCGCCGGATTATACACACCCGCCGCCGCCTACAGAAGGCGGCGGCGAATAGCCTGCACAAGTCAAACCGGTTAGAATCGGGATTCAATTTTTTAACCTGACCGGATTGAGTAATGACCGCAACCCGCACGCCGACTGCACTGATTATCCTGGACGGCTGGGGTCACCGCGACCCAAGCGACGACAATGCCATCAGCAATGCCAGCACCCCCTGCTGGGACAAACTGTGGCAGGAGCAGCCCAAAACCCTGATCAACACCTCAGGCATGTTCGTGGGTCTGCCCAAGGGTCAGATGGGCAATTCCGAGGTCGGTCACATGAACCTGGGTGCCGGGCGGGTTGTTTACCAGAGCCTGACCCGTATCGACAAGGATATCGCAGACGGCCAGTTTGAAAGCAATCAGGTTCTGTGCGATGCCATCGACAAAGCCGTAAAGCGGGACGGGGCCGTACATCTCATGGGCCTGCTGTCACCCGGGGGCGTTCACAGCCATGAGGATCACATTCTCGCAGCAGCGGAGCTTGCAGCCAAAAGAGGCGCAAAGCAGGTTTACATCCACGCATTTCTCGATGGCCGGGACATGCCGCCCCGCAGCGCCATGGCCTCTCTCCAAAAAGCCGAAGAAAAAATGAAAGCCCTTGGCGTTGGCCGGGTGGCCTCCATCGTTGGACGCTATTTTGCCATGGACAGGGACAACCGCTGGGACCGTGTGGAAGCCGCCTACAACCTGATCACCCTGGGCGAAGCCGAGTTCACTGCACCCAATGCGGTAGCGGCCCTTGAGCTGGCCTATGAGCGTGATGAGAATGACGAGTTCGTCAAGGCGACACGCATCCACGACCGGGACCAGCCGAATGGGCTTGTCGGTGATGGCGACGCGGTGATTTTCATGAACTTCCGCGCTGACCGGGCCAGGGAACTGACCCGGGCGTTCGTGGAACGTGACTTCTCCGGCTTCGAGCGCAAGCGCCAGCCTGCAATCGCCGATTTTGTGATGCTCACCGAATACGCCGCCGACATTAATGCAACCTGCGCCTATCCGCCTGCCGAACTCACGAACGGCCTGGGGGAATTTATGGCAAACCTGGGCAAGACCCAGCTTCGCATTGCCGAGACCGAGAAATACGCCCATGTCACCTTCTTTTTCAATGGCGGCAAGGAAGAGCCCTTCGAGGGCGAGGACCGCATTCTGGTGCCCTCCCCGAACGTGGCCACTTACGATCTGCAGCCGGAGATGAGCGCACCGGAAGTCACCGACAAGCTGGTGGAAGCCATAAAGAGCGGGAAGTACGATCTTGTGGTATGCAACTATGCCAACGGTGACATGGTCGGCCACACCGGCAAGCTGGACGCCGCCATCAAGGCTGCGGAATGCATTGATGAGTGTGTCGCCCGGGTAACCGAAGCGCTTCGCAAAGTTGGCGGCCAGGGCCTGATCACCGCCGACCATGGCAACTGTGAACAGATGCAGGATCCGGAATCCGGTCAGGTTCACACTGCCCACACCCTGGGGCCGGTACCTCTGGTCTATGTCGGCCCGCAAACCGTGTCATTCGCGGACGATGGCGCCCTGAGCGACATCGCGCCCACACTGCTGGAACTGATGAAACTGGACCCCCCACCCGAGATGACAGGACACAGCCTGCTGGGCAACAGGTGACGGGATGACCGGGGTCGGTAACCTGTCTCGTTCAGCGCTGATTGCGCTGGCACTGGGCTTCGCAGTCATCTGCCTGCCCGCCCATGGGTCGGAAGGCGAGCCGGAAGCCACACCAGCCCAGCTGAAAGCGCTGAAACAGCAGATCAGCCGTATTGACCAGTGGCTTCGGCAGGCGGAAAAAGACCGCAGCAGCCTTGAACGGGAACTGGTACAGACGGACCAGGCCATCAACCGTCTGACCCGGGAACGTCGGGAGCTGGAGGCCGAGAGCCGGGAGCAGGCGGCCAGACTTGAAAAATTACGGGAACGGGAGTCAGGGCTCACACGGGAACTCGACAGCCAGCGTGCCAGCCTGCGGCTGCAGATCCGCCAGGCCTGGATGGCGGGAGATGCTCCGGCCATCAAGGTGCTGCTGAACGAAATCGACCCCCAGAAAATCACCCGCACCATGACCTATTACGAATACCTGAGCCAGGATGCCGTCAACCGGCTGCGGGAATTCAACGCCACTCTCGCCGAACTGAAAGAGACCCGGAACAAAGTCCTTGCCTCCCGGACCCGGATTGCCAGCCTGCAGGAGGACGTCAACGCAAGGCAGCAGCAGCTGGAAGAGAAGAAACAGCAGCGCCGGCAGACTCTGGCAGTCCTGAAAACAGACATTGGAGAACGACAGTCCGAACGGGCATCACTTCGCGAGGACCGGGCCCGCCTCGAGTCACTCCTGAAGGAGGTCGAGGAGGCCATTGCCAGCATTCCGGCGCCAAACGAGACCAGACCATTCAAGGCCCTGCGCGCCAAGCTTCCCTGGCCGGCCCGTGGTAAGGTGACCAGGCGTTTCGGTGACAGCCTGGCCCAGGGCAAGCTCAGCCACAACGGCCTGTTGATCACCACCCAGGGAGAAACCGATGTAACCGCCGTGCATTATGGCAGGGTGGTGTTTTCAAACTGGTTGCGGGGATTTGGGCTGATGACCATCGTCGACCATGGCGATGGCTACATGAGCCTTTACGGAAACAACAGCAGCCTGTTGACAAGTCCCGGGGACTGGGTAAAGGCTGGTGAAACCATTGCTGTTACCGGCCAGTCGGGAGGCAATGACAAACCTGGTGTGTATTTCGAAATCCGTTACGGGGGCAAGCCGCAGAACCCCCAGAAATGGCTAGCGCGCCAGTGAAACAGCCTTTCACAGCTGACAAAAGACAGGTGGCCCGCCATACTGTCAGAGCAGCAGCCACGGTAGCGCCGGACAGGCCAACACCAGACCACCAGAACAACAGGATATGTGAATGACACGGGCAAGCCACAGACACCACTCCCTTATTGTCAGCGCACTGTTGAGTGCATGTTTCCTGCTTGGCCTGCCAGGCCTTGCCCACACCCAGGAAGAGGTGAACGAAAACCGGGAGACGGAAGTTCAGCAGCTCCTGGATGCCATATCGGAAGGCCGCAAGGTGGAAATCCGCCTGCCCGACCCGGAAACACAGCTGCCCCTGGAAGACCTCCGCAAGTTCACCGAGGTGTTCAGCCGTATCAAGGCCGCTTATGTTGAGGAGGTCGATGACCAGACCCTGCTGGAAAATGCCATCAAGGGAATGCTGGGCGGCCTCGACCCCCACTCCACCTATCTTGGTCCCAAGGCCTTTGAAGAGCTGGAAGAGAGCACCTCCGGCGAGTTCGGTGGCCTGGGCATAGAAGTGGGCATGGAAGATGGTTTCGTCAAGGTCATTGCCCCCATCGACGACACGCCAGCAGAAGAGGCCGGCGTGCAGGCAGGTGACCTCATCATCAAGCTCGACGAAAAACCGGTGAAAGGCATGACCCTGGAGGAAGCCGTTGGCATCATGCGGGGCAAGCCGGGGACAACCCTGACCCTCACCATCCTGCGGGACGGCGAGAGCGCGCCCATTGAAATCAAGGTTGAGCGGGCCGTCATCAAGGTCACAAGTGTCAAATCACGGCTTATTGACGACAGCTATGGTTACGTCCGTCTGACCCAGTTCCAGTCAGACACTGGCAGCCAGTTTGTCAGTGCGATCGAGAAGCTGAAAGCAGATGCCAACGGCGGTCTGGACGGCCTTGTCATCGACCTGCGCAACAATCCGGGGGGTATTCTCCAGGCTGCCGTGGAAGCAGCCGACGCCCTGCTGGATGGAGGTCTCATCGTGTACACCAAGGGACGCATCCAGAGTTCACAACTGCGGTTCAGCGCCAAGCCCGGGGACGTCTCAGACGGCACGCCCATCGTCGTTCTGATCAACTCAGGCTCGGCTTCCGCGTCAGAAATCCTGGCCGGCGCCCTGCAGGACCAGGGCCGTGCAGTCCTGATGGGAACCGATACCTTCGGCAAGGGCTCGGTTCAGACAGTTATTCCCCTGGATGATACCCACGCCATCAAGATGACCACGGCCCGCTATTACACGCCGGACGGCCGATCCATCCAGGCCAAGGGCATCAAGCCGGACATCACCGTGGAACAGGCCCGTTTGACCGAAGTTGAAAGCGGCCCCAGGTTCACCGAAGCCGACCTAAGTGGGCATCTGGAGAATGGCGAGGGTGAAGCCGCCCCGGATGCCCGCCCGGAGGACGCTGAAGAAGAAGCGGAATCACGGGAGGCAATCAGCCGGGACTATCAGCTCAGATCCGCGCTGAACCTGCTGAAAGGCATGCAGATCCTCGGCCACAGAAAATCTGGAGCCGAGTGACCCCCATGGGTTTATCTGTTGTACCTGTGGTGGCAGGCATGCTGACAGCCATGCTGCTGACGTCTTTGGCGTCGGCGGCACCGGATGACGGGCTGCCGCCGACCATTGCCATCATCATTGATGACATGGGCCACAGCCTGACCGAAGGCCAGCGGCTGGTGGATCTGGAACAGCCCATCACCCTGGCGTTTCTGCCCTACCGGCGGCATACGACGGTGCTGGCCGAGGCGGCGCACCGCAGGCAGAAAGAGATCATGCTGCACGCTCCCATGGCCAATACCCGGAATTTCGGGCTGGGCCCGGGAGGCCTGGACGCTGGCATGAACCAGCTGGCCACCACCACAACCCTTCGCCGCGCGCTAAGCTCGGTTCCCCATGTGCGGGGAGTGAACAACCACATGGGCAGCCTGCTCACCCAGATGCAGGCCAACATGGACTGGGTCATGGCGGAGCTGACGCACTACCCCCTGTATTTCGTGGACAGCCGCACCATCGCCTCAAGCATTGCCGCCCGCACAGCCGCCGCCCACCAGATCCCCACCCTCAGCCGGGATGTGTTCCTGGACCACGAGCAGACCGAAGAATACGTGGACGCCCAGTTCCAGAGACTGATAGCCCAGGCCAGAAAAAACGGCACCGCCATCGGCATAGGTCATCCCCACAGGGTAACCGTAGACTACCTGGAAAAGATCCTGCCAACCCTGGACGAACAGGGCATAGCCGTCGCAACCGTCAGCGGAATCTGGGCCATCAGGAATGACAACCGGGAGATGTTTGCGGAGGGGGAAAAGCGGACGATTTCACCGGCCCTGGCGAGGAAAGAGTAAAACTTTTGCCACAGACAACAAAAACCAGGGGTCAGATCAAGCATGATCTGACCCCTATTGGCCTCTGGCCAGACTTGCTGTCAGTCCCGGATTTCAATCCCCTGGGCTTTCATGAAAGCCTTGGCCTCGGGAATCGTGTGCTGGCCAAAATGGAAGATCGAGGCCGCCAGTACCGCGTCCGCGCCGCCCTTGGTCACGCCGTCCGCCAGATGCTGCAGTTCGCCAACACCTCCGGAAGCAATAACTGGTACTGACACTGCGTCGCTCACAGCCCGGGTCAGAGCCAGATCGAAGCCGAGTTTGGTGCCGTCCCGGTCCATGCTGGTGAGCAGCAGTTCACCTGCCCCCATCTCGGTCATTTTCACCGCCCATTCAACCGCATCCAGCCCTGTGGGCTTGCGACCGCCATGTGTGAATATTTCCCAGCGCGGCATCTCACCGGTGGCGCCCACCTGCTTGGCATCAATGGCCACCACGATGCACTGGCTGCCGAACCGGTCCGCCGCTTCCCGCACGAATTCCGGGTTGGATACCGCAGCGGTGTTAATGCTGACCTTGTCCGCACCGGCATTGAGCAGTTTTCGAATGTCGTCCACGGTGCGCACGCCGCCGCCGACAGTCAGCGGAATGAACACTTCTGACGCCATGCGCTCGACGGTTTCATAGGTGGTCTCCCGGCTTTCGTGGCTGGCCGTGATGTCCAGAAAGGTGATCTCGTCAGCGCCCTGCTCGTTGTATTTGCGGGCTACCTCCACAGGATCTCCGGCATCGCGAATATCAACGAAATTGACACCCTTGACTACGCGGCCCTTGTCGACGTCCAGGCAGGGAATGATGCGCTTCGCAAGTGCCATGATCAGCGCTCCGCCCGTTTGAAGCTGTCGCACCAGGCCTGGGCTTCGGCAACTTCCAGAGTGCCCTCATAGATGGCCCGGCCGGTAATGGCGCCCAGGATGCCACGATGGGCAACCTCTGCCAGCCCGACAACATCTTCCATATTGGTCACGCCTCCGGAGGCGATCACCGGAATACCGCTGGCCTCAGCCAGGGCCACAGTGGCCTCCACATTGACCCCCTGCATCATGCCGTCCCGGCTTATGTCGGTGTAGACAATTGCCGCCACTCCATCGTTGGCGAACTTCCTGGCAAGATCCGTTGCCCTGACTTCCGATACCTCGGCCCAGCCATCGGTAGCCACACGTCCGTCCTGGGCGTCAAGGCCGACAATGATGCGACCCGGGAAGCGCTTGCACATATCAGTCACGAACTGAGGTTCCTTGACCGCTTTGGTGCCAATGATCACCCACTGCACACCGGCTTTGAGGTAAGCCTCGATGGTTTCCGGGGAACGGATGCCACCGCCAATCTGTATCGGCAGGTCCGGAAAACGCCTGGCGATGGCGTTGACGATCTCGCCGTTCACCGGCTCGCCGGCAAAAGCGCCGTTCAGATCAACCAGATGCAGGCGACGGGCACCGGCATCCACCCAGCGGGCGGCCACTTCAACCGGATCATCGGAAAACACGGTGGAGTCTTCCATCCGGCCCTGGCGCAATCGGACGCATTTGCCGTCTTTAAGATCAATGGCGGGGATAATCAGCATGAGCGTTGAATTCCGTTGTCAGTCAAATGGCAATGCAGTGGTCAGGCGCCCGACCACTGGGAAAAGTTTTTCAGCAGCTGCAGTCCGGCCCGATGGCTTTTTTCCGGGTGGAACTGGGTGGCGAACACGTTATCCCGGGCCACGGCGGCAGCCACGTCAATGCCGTAGCGGGTGCGCCCGGCCATGTCGGGATTGTGCTCGGCATCAGCGTAGTAGCTGTGCACGAAGTAGAAACGCTCACCGTCGGGGATGTTGTGCCACAGGGGATGCTCAATGGTCTGGTGGACCTCGTTCCAGCCCATGTGGGGGACTTTCAGGCGGACACCATTTTCCCGCAGGTCATTGCCGAAGAAACGGACCTCCGCGGGGAACAGGTTGATGCAGTCCACCCAGCCGTTTTCCTGGCTGCGGGACATCAGCGCCTGCATACCCACGCAGATGCCCAGCAGGGGCCGGTCAACAGACACCTCCCGCACCAGTTCGTCCACCTTGAGGCGGCGGATCTCAGCCATGCAGTCACGAATGGCGCCAACACCTGGCAGAATCACCTTGTCCGCCCCGCGGATCTGCTCCGGGTCCGAGGTGACCAGCGCCCGGGCATCCGGCGCAACGTGTTCAACCGCCTTGCTGACGGAATGCAGGTTACCCATGCCGTAGTCGATAATGGCAATGGTTTTCATATCAGGAAAAACTCCGGATCAGTGACAGCAGAGGCTTGAATCAGAGTGAACCCTTGGTGGAGGCCACAATGCCTGCCATCCGGTCATCAGGTTCAATAGCCATGCGCAGGGCGCGGCCGAAGGCCTTGAAGACGGTCTCGATCTGATGGTGAGTGTTCTTGCCCTTCAGGTTGTCAATGTGCAGCGTCACCATGGAATGGTTGACGAAACCATGGAAGAACTCGCTGAACAGATCCACGTCGAAACCACCCACAGAGGCGCGGGTATAGGGAACATCCATCTGCAGGCCTGGACGGCCGGACAGGTCGATCACCACCCGGGACAGGGCTTCATCCAGCGGAACATAGGCATGGCCATAACGGCGGATGCCTTTCTTGTCTCCCACGGCCTGTCTGAACGCCTGACCAAGAGTGATCCCTATGTCTTCCACCGTGTGGTGGTCATCAATGTGCAGATCGCCCTTCGACACGATATCCAGATCCACCAGACCATGGCGGGCAATCTGATCCATCATGTGGTCGAGAAAGTGAACGCCGGTGTCAAAGCGGGATTTGCCTGTGCCGTCGAGGTTGATCTCAACGGTGATCTGCGTTTCGAGGGTATTGCGTTCTACCCGAGCCTTGCGTTCGGCCATGGGGTCTCCAGAATAAATAGGCGGCAGGTGCCGGAAAACGGATGTCCACGGATTATACCTGTTATGTCAGCCGTCGTCCTGTCCCTTTGCCCGGGGAACTACCGTGGCCAGGCCCCGGCAGTCCTCCGTCCGGATACTTCAGAACGCCTTTTTCAGGTTGGCCATGTAGGTATCAACCAGGCTGTTGAACTCGTGCTTGATAACCGGGCTTATGGCCAGCTTCAGCAGGCCAGGCAGAGGCAGCGTCAGCTCCGCTTTGGTGTGGAAGGTGGCGTGGGTGGTTTTGTCATCCTTCGCCTTCAGTTTCCAGGAACCCTGGACAACCCCGTTGCCCTCACCCTTCACCGGCTCCCAGGTAATCTTGCCGTTGTCTTTGTCGGCGTGATACTTGCTGGCGTAGACGGACTGGATGGAATGCTTGTCGACACCGATCTTTTCCATTTCCCAGCGGTAGGTATTGTCGCCCAGGTCCACCAGCTTGTTGACCTTGGGAAAGTAGCTGGCCGAGCGGGGTACATCCGCCAGCAGATCAAATACGTCATCGTAGGGGCCGGGGATCTCAATCTCCCGATTCAGTTCAATGGATACCGTGATAGCCACGCGGGATTCCTCCTGTTTGTTATTGGTGTCGTCTGATCCATTCGCGCCACAGGCGGGAAGTCATATTTCCACCCCGGTTCCCGGCTCTCAGACTGCATTGGTTCTTGCGCACCGCCATATTCTGGCTGAACCCTGACCCATTGTCATATAGGATCAGCTTTAATTTCGCAGTGTGTGCGTTATTCTGAAAGAAATAAAACAGACAGCGCCCAGAACCGGGCGTAGCTTACACCGGTACAAACTGCTGGTCTGAAACTGTGCTTTAAAACTGTGCTTTAAAACTGAAAGGATGCTCAATTTATGAAAGCTGTCCGTTACCTGGTGCTGGCCCTCGTCGGCATAGTTATCCTGGCTGTGGTGGCCATCGGAATCGCCTTTTTCACCATTGATCCCAACACCTACAAACCACAGATTGAGCAGGCTGCGGAAGACAGCACAAACCTGGAGCTGGATCTTGCCGGCGACATTTCCTGGTCGCTTTTCCCCCTGGGCCTGGAACTGAACGACGTGGAAGCCACTCTTGACCAGGAAAGGTTCGTTGCCCTGGAAAAGCTGGTGGCGAAGGTGGACTTCTGGTCACTCCTTGCCATGGCGCCCCAGGTAAACACCTTCATCCTGGATGGCCTGGATGCCCGCCTGCGGGTGGCAGAGGACGGCACCGGCAACTGGACCAGAATCATGCCGGAAGGTGAAGCCCCGGCGGAAGAGCCGGCAGCAGACGCCGAACCCGCCCCGGCCGAAGAAGCCACTCAGGAGCCGCTGAACTTCGCGGTGGAAGAAGTCCGCATCACCAATGCCCAGGTGCATTACGACGATGCCAGCACCGGCCAGTCCCTCGTGCTGGAGGACTTCACCCTGACAGCGAACGACATAGCTCTTGGCCAGGACTTTCCGCTGGCGCTTGGCTTCCGCTTTGTCACAGGCGAGCCTGAATTCACCGTAGTGGGTGATATAAGCGCCAGCCTGGCGGCCAATGAGGCAATGGACACTTTCTCTGTCGCCGACCTGGAAAGCAGCTTTGAGCTGAGTGGCGAGCCATTCGGCGGCAAAACCGTAAATGCCGGCATCAGTGGCGACATTGATGCCAATACAACGGCAGAGACCGCAGCCATCAAAAACCTCCGTGCCAGCCTGGCAAACCTTGAGATCAACACCAGTCTCAATGTGTCCGGCTTCGGCGACAAGGCGGAGGTCAGCGGCAATGTGGACATTCCCGAATTCTCCCTGAGGGAATTGCTCTCCAGCATGGGCCAGCAGGCGCCGGAAACAGCCGACCCAGACGTGCTCAAGGCCCTGGCATTCAGCACCGACATCGGCGGCCCTGCTGGCAAAGCAGAACTGAGCAACCTCAACATCAAGGTTGATGACAGCACTTTCAGCGGCAGCGCCAGCTACGGTATCGCAGACAGCGCCATCGGCCTTGATCTGCAGGGCGACGCCTTCAACGCAGACCGCTACCTGCCACCGGAGAGCGAGGAAACCGCCCAGACGGAAGAACAGCCTGAGCAGGCGGAAGAGGCCGGACCGGAAAGCGACCTGCTTCCCCTGGAAACCCTGCGGGAACTGGCTTTGAACATAAACCTCGGTCTCGGCGAGCTGATTGTCAGCAACCTGACCATTGCCGACATCAAAAACCGCGTAACCGCCGACAAGGGCTTGATCAAGGTGAACGAGTTCAGCGGCAGGCTCTATGAAGGGGACTTCAACGCCAATGTCACCCTCGACGCCCGCTCCGACAATCCAACTTGGGCCATCTCCAACAAGGTCCAGAACGTTCAGACCCTGCCGCTCCTGACCGACCTTGCGGAAGTCGATGCGCTGAGTGGTGCTGCCAACATCAACATGGACGTGAACACCAGCGGCAACCGGATTTCAGCCCTGAGAGGCAACGCCAAAGGCGAGATCAACTTCAACCTGGCAGAGGGTGAGTTCACCCAGATGAACCTGACCCGCATGGCCTGCAGGGGCATTGCCCTGGCCAACGGGGAAGAGCTGACCACCACCGACTGGGGCACGGGAACGCCTTTCAACGACATGAAAGGCACCATGAAGATCGACGGCAACACACTCAACAACACTGAGCTGGTTGCCGCCTTGGCCGGCATGGAGCTCAGCGGGGACGGCACCGTCAAGCTGGACACCAGCATGCTGGACTATGAAATCGGCCTGCGCATTGTGGGCGAGGTTCATCGCGACGAAGCCTGCCGGGTCACAGAATACGTAGAAGGCGCCGTGATCCCCGTGGAGTGCCGTGGAAACTTCAGCGAAGACCCGGCCGGCCTCTGCTCCTTCGACGGGTCCCGCTTCCGCGACACCCTGAAGGACATGGCCGCAAAAGCTGCCAAAGGCAAGGCCAAAAAGGAAGTCGAGAAAGCCGTGGACGAAAAGCTCGGCAAGGAGCTGGACAAGCGGCTTGAGGGAGAGGCAGCCGACAAGGTGAAGGACAAGATCAAGGGGCTGTTTAACTAGTGCCTGATCATTTCGCCCAGCGCCTGCTGGACTGGTATGACCAGTACGGCAGGCATGATCTTCCCTGGCATCATGACCGCACCCCTTACCGGGTGTGGGTTTCTGAAATCATGCTGCAGCAGACCCAGGTTGGCACTGTCATCCCCTACTATCAGGCGTTCATGGCCAGGTTTCCGGACGTGGAAGCCCTGGCCGAGGCGCCAGTGGACGACGTGCTCAGCCACTGGTCGGGCCTCGGCTACTATGCCCGGGCGCGCAACCTCCAGAAAGCCGCGCAACTGGTAGTGGAAAATCACGGAGGACAGTTTCCCGCCGATCAGGAACAGCTTGAAGCCCTTCCCGGCATTGGCCGCTCCACCGCGGCCGCCGTCCTCGCCCAGGCTTTCGGCCTCTATGCCACCATCCTCGACGGCAACGTAAAACGGGTACTTGCCCGCTATCACGCCGTGCCCGGCTGGCCCGGACAGACCTCAGTACTGAACCAGCTCTGGGCCTGCGCCGAACAGCACACCCCTGAAACCCGGGTTCGTGACTACACCCAGGCCATCATGGATCTGGGGGCAATGGTCTGCACCCGCAGCCGACCGGACTGCGCCCACTGCCCCCTGAATGAAAACTGCGAAGCCAGGGCAAGGGATGAAGTCCACCTTTATCCCGGCTCAAAGCCGAAAAAAGCAAAGCCGGAAAAGACCACCTGGATGGTCATTCTGGAAGACAGCGAAGGCCGTATTCTGCTGGAGCGGCGCCCGCCTGCCGGGATCTGGGGCGGGCTCTGGAGCCTGCCGGAAATGGACCCTGCCCTGACCCCGGAAGAACTGGCCGAAGCCTGCCGTGAGCGGCTCGGCCTGGACTGTGACGACGCCCGGCCCGAAAACGGTTTTCGCCACACCTTTAGCCACTATCACCTGCACATACAGCCCGCGATTCTCAACGTCCGCGGCGCCAGTGCAGTGGCTGACGCCGACAACCAGCGCTGGACTCACAGGGACGAAGCCCTGAAACTGGGTCTTCCTGCTCCCATCCGCCTACTAATTGCCGGAGCCGAACAGCCCGCTCTGCTCTGATCTGTTATCATCCCGGGCAGATCATCACCGGCACGCCGCAACAGGAGCCCACATGAGCCGCACCGTATACTGCCGCAAGTACAAGGAAGAACTGGAAGGACTGGACTTCCCACCCATGCCAGGAAAGAAGGGCCAGGAGCTCTATGAAACCGTCTCCAAAAAGGCCTGGCAGGAGTGGCAGAAGGAGCAGACCATGCTCATTAACGAAAAGCACCTGAACATGATGGACTCCAACTCCCGCAAATACCTGCAGGCCCAGATGGAGCGCTTCCTCAACAACGAGCCCTTCGACAGCGCCGAGGGTTACGTACCGCCAGAGAAGTCCTGAAACCGCCGGCTGGTCACTCCATAACCAGCCTGATCCAGATCAGGATTTTTCACCGCGCGACCTTGACTCACGAAACCGAAACCGGTTTAATAGCGCCCCGTTGCACCGCAGTACTGCAACTGCCCGGATAGCTCAGTTGGTAGAGCAGAGGATTGAAAATCCTCGTGTCGGTGGTTCGATTCCGCCTCCGGGCACCATTATTCCCAAGGCTTTGATTCACCGAAAAATCCTCGAATCAGAGTCAGTTAGCAGAAGTCTCTCGCCTCCTCAGTGGTACAAAGGAGGCGTACAATGTCCCTTCGTATGGCAAACCCAGTCAAAGACAGAAACGGCACTTACATCTGCCGAGTTGGCGTCCCTGCCCAGCTGCGAAAAATTATTGGCAAACGTGAACTCAAGCCTTCTCTGGGAACTAAAGAGCCCAAGATTGCCAAGCTCAGATTTGGTCCCGTCTACGCTGAATTCACCCAGTTGCTGGAAAATGCCCGCAGGCAGGCCAAGGGCGAACCGCTGTTGTCCACTCACGATACCGACGTCCTCGCCGACCGCTGGCTGGAACAGACGCTGGATCGGGCAGAAAGGTCCAACAATTATCGTTTCTGGTATCACTGGGTCGAAGAGACGGACCGAGCTACCGGAGCGCACCATCGATATCCCGACTCCCCTTTCCTGAACGCCATCGCAGAAACGGTCAAAACAAAAGGCGATGAGGCTTTGGTCCTTCTCGTGGAGGAAGCCCTTGGTGACGAACTCAGCCGACTGCTGACAGAACACAGGCTTTTCCTCTCCCGCGAGTCTGCCGACTATCAGCGGCTGGCAAAGCGAATAGCGGCAAGAGTCGGGACGCTCGTTGACCACCTTTCCCGGCGTGAACTGGGGCGTTACTCATCTCCGAGCCACACGCTGGCGAAACAGGTCTTGACCAAGGAAACGAAGCCCAAAGGCATGACCATCACCGAAGCCTGGGCTGAGTATCAGAAGCGGTTGCACCGCGAGCAGGGAGAGCAAGCCGCCCGGGCGCGCATCGATGACTATAATGCAGCCATTACCGGCCTGGCAGAGTTTCTGGGGGACCTGCCATTGAACGAGATTTCACCGGATCAGCTCAGAGAATACCGGGACTTCCTTTACGAGCTACCCAATCGTCCATCAAAAGCTATCAGGCAGCTACCCATTCGTGAGCGGGCAGCCAAAGCGGATGCTAAAGGATTGAAAACGCTGTCCAGGGTTACTGTCAGGAACCGGATGATTCACTGCAGCGCCCTGTTCCGGTCGGCGCTGGACATGCCGGGAAGCGGCCTTGAGTCCAACCCCCTAGAAAGCGTGACCCTCCCGCCACGAACAAGCAGGCAGGATCAGGGCAAGCAACCCGAGTTCCTGCCGGAAGAACTGGACAGAGTATTTGGGGGCTCGTGGTTCCTTTCTCCACCCCGAGGGCTTGGCTCATCAGCCATCTGGCTCCCGCTGGTTCTCTATTACACCGGGGCCCGACTGGAGGAAATAGCCCCACTCGACGCCCGAGACGTTCGGGAAGTCCAGGGACAATGGGTTATCGATATCAGTCCTCGGGGGGGAGAGCAGAACGGTCAAGAATCTGCAGAGCTCCCGGATTGTTCCTCTTCACCCCGACCTGATCAAACTGGGTCTGGTTGAGTATACCCAATCGAATCACCAAGCAGCGCTTAAAATTGTTGCTAAACTCATGCCAGATTCTGCGGACAATAAACCACAGTTATTCGCTCATGGAGCTAGAGTTTCATAAAGGCGCGCGTGGTGGTCCACCGAATCGGTGCCAACAGAAGCAATAGGCAGGCTAGAATTGCAAGAAATCAAACCGGCACATCCATCAAAGAGATGGTATATCCAGGTTAATCAGCCTTTTGGCGTTCGATGGAACACGAGAAAACTTCTGGACTAAATTAAAGGAGCTTGGGGCGTATGGAAGCTCCGGATTTAGAACGCATATTCAAAGCGCACAGAAGGTGGCTTCAAAAGCTGCCTAGTGGTGAGAGAGCTGATTTCTCGAACATGGACCTCTCTGACAGGCAATTTGCCGAAGAAGACCTATCGCATGCCCTATTCATCGGTACCGACCTGAGGCGAACTCAGTTAACGAACTGCAGCTTAGTGGGTGCTTATTTCATCAAGGCTAACCTTGCGCTCGCTGACTTCCGCGACAGTAACCTGAGCCAAGTGGTCGCCAGAAAAAGCCTGCTTAACGGCGCAAACTTCACAAACACGGTCGCTGAAGGAGCTGATTTCTTTAGCGCTAGCCTGCGCGGGACCAATTTTTTTCGAACTGATTTGACGGGAGCCCGCTTGTCCGAAGCAGACTTGCGTGAGGCAAGTTTCTTTGAATCTAACTTGGACGAGTGCATATTTTCGAGCAAATCACAGCTTGCAAATCTAATAAGACCGCTAAGCAGATCCCAGCTCGAACAGTCAATTTTCCTAGATGAATTTAGCAAGAATAGCAGACGAATTGATGACGATTCAGAAGAACGCATCATCGTACGAATCGGTGGAGGCGACATTTCGCCCTACAATACATCACTGGTGCTTGCGACTTTAAACGCCGCCTACAACAACATTTTTTTCCTTTCAAAATACAAAGACAAACCCAACGAGCGGCACGAGTCAGCATACAAATTTGAAACCTTTGACGACGAGGAAAGCCAAGAAGACCAGTTTGAAAGAGAGTTACAGGCCATAAGACACTCCATGACGCCTTTCTTTCAAGGCGTCTCAGCTGCAGACAGCATATTCATTACCAGCGTTCGTACCGGTAGCCAGATTTTTGAAATTGCCTCAGCTTCGGCAGCGAACTTTCCATTGCTGGCCCACCTTGTAGCTTTTATTGGAGCCTCTGCTACCACCTACTCCTGGGTTACTCGAGAGCGTAAAAAGAATCATGAAACCAACAAGCTAATCGCTGAGAATCAAAAGATTGAGGCAGAAACCAAGAAAGTTGAGATGGAGACTGCTCTAATTTCCACGCAGTTACAGGGTCTCGAGCAGGCGAAGCCAGAACTATTAACGTCAAAGAAAGTAATGGATCAGCACTTAGACCTGGCTGTGCATATGGAGCGGCTTGAGAGAAACCCGGAGTTCAGCGAAGCTATTCGCAGTCTTCCCATCGAAAGTAAAATTGTAAAGGCGAATGCTGAAGAACTGATATTGAATGCAATTAAGCCCTTGCTAAGCGTTCAAAAGCGCCTGTCTGCATATAATTACGAAATCACAATCACTCGCAAAGAAGACAATACTTGACGTATAGATGCCCCTATTGCCTAGGCTCCGCCGCTTTTTTATCCATTACACTTACAAGAGCGCACTATACACATTGCCTCCAAAATGCTGAGAGCTGGCCTCTAGGATCAGCTCAGCGAGTCTCTCTGGGTGCCAGATTACAGACTCTCTTGTGATAGCCCTCGATGTGTCGTGATGCAGAAACTGGTCGTTATGTACCCAAAGAATATGCCGGTAAGAATCACTCGAACGACGGCAGGTGAAACCCGCCCAAAACCAAGCAAGCCAGGAAGTGATATTTAGAGGCGGCACACAGAGGGGCCGCCGGTCTTTGCCTACGCGCCCCGTAAATCGACGTTAAAGCGAGGAGTCTCAATTTTGCACATGCAGGAAAACCGTCGCCCCCACGGGGGGAACTTGCGATACCCCGCTATCAAATACCCGCTCACAAATATTTGCGACAAAATTTAAACACCCTTGGTAACAACCCCAGGCTTCTGAGAAGCGCGGTTATGGGCTACTCTGACCTGAAACAATTCCAGTAACTCAGATACTTGCCAATCTGAAGTAACGGCTGCGCGCGCATGGATAAGAAGAAGCTCACTGAGAGGGACATCTGCACCAAGTTCATCACGCCTGCCATAGAACAAGCTGGCTGGGACATCCAAGACCAAGTGCGTGAAGAGTTTTCCTTTACTGCAGGCCGCATCATCGTCCGGGGCCGGATGCATCTACGCGGCAAGAAACGGCGCGCCGACTACATCCTCAGCTACCAGAAGAATCAACCCATTGCGGTTATCGAGGCCAAGGACAACAAGCACAGCCTCGGCGACGGCATGCAACAGGCTCTGGCCTACAGCGATGCGCTGGATATCCCGTTCGTGTTCAGCAGCAACGGTGACGGCTTTCTGTTCCATGACCGGACCGGATTGAGTGAGAAGACAGAAACCACTCTGTCCCTCGACGAGTTCCCCTCCCCCAACACTCTCTGGGAGCGGTACTGCCAGTACAAGAACATCGACCAGACAGCCCGCCAGACCGTCGAGCAACCCTATTACGACGACGGCAGCGGCCGCACACCTCGTTATTATCAGGCCGTCGCCATCAACCGCACTGTGGAAGCCGTGGCCAAAGGCCAGAATCGCGTCCTGCTGGTCATGGCGACGGGCACCGGCAAGACGTTCACCGCCTTCCAGATTATCTGGCGGCTTTGGAAAGCCAAGCAAAAGAAGCGGATCCTGTTTCTTGCCGACCGCAACATTCTGGTGGATCAGACCAAAAACAACGACTTCAAACCCTTCGGCCAAGCCATGACCAAAGTCACGAACCGAACGGTGGACAAGTCCTACGAGATATACCTCTCCCTCTACCAGGCTGTCACAGGCAGCGAGGAAGAGCAGAATATCTACAAACAGTTCTCCGCTGATTTCTTCGACCTGATTGTCATCGACGAATGTCACCGAGGCAGCGCGGCCGTGGACTCAGCCTGGCGGTCGATCCTGGAGTATTTCTCCGCAGCCACCCACGTCGGCCTGACCGCCACCCCGAAGGAGACCAAAGAGGTCTCCAACATCGATTACTTCGGCGAACCGGTATACACCTACTCCCTCAAGCAGGGCATCGAAGACGGTTTCCTCGCGCCCTACAAGGTGGTGCGGGTGGATCTGGACAAGGATCTGCAGGGCTGGCGGCCCAGCAAGGGCCAGACTGACAAGCACGGCGAACTGATTGATGACCGAATCTACAACCAGAAGGATTTTGACCGCAACCTGGTACTGGAAAAGCGCACCCTGGTCGTTGCCCGGAAAGTAACCGAGCTGCTGGAGAACACCGACCCCTTCCAGAAAACCATCATCTTCTGCGAAGACATCGACCATGCCGAGCGCATGCGCCAGGCGCTGGTGAACCTGAACCCAAAACGGGTTGGCGAAAACCGGAAGTACGTCATGCGCATCACTGGTGACGAGCAGGAAGGCAAAGCGGAGCTGGATAACTTCATCAATCCGGAAGAACGCTACCCCGTCATAGCCACCACCAGCAAACTGATGACCACCGGCGTGGACGCCCAGACCTGCAAAGTCATCGTGCTGGACCAGCGCATCCAGTCCATGACTGAATTCAAGCAGATTATCGGCCGTGGCACCCGCATCAACGACGACTTCAACAAGCACTGGTTTACAATCCTCGACTTCAAAAAAGCGACCGAGCTGTTTGCCGACCCCGCGTTCGACGGTGAGCCCGTAAAGGTCTATCGACCCAAAGATGATGATCCTGTGGTACCCGACGATGAGCGAGAGCCCCCTCACCCGGGCACAGCAGAGTTTGAGGCTGGAGAAGAAGCCGAAGGCTACGAAGTGGAACCGGGGGAAACCTGGACGACCGATACCCCTGGCGGCGATACAAGCGGCCCCGGCGAGGGCGGCACCAGAAAGCGCTTTGTTGTGGATAACGTCGAGGTTGCCGTAATCGCGGAGCGTGTTCAGTATATGGGCCCCGACGGCAAGCTCATTACCGAGAGCCTCAAGGATTACACCCGCAAGAAAGTGAAAGAGCAGTACGCCTCGCTTGACGACTTTCTGCGCCGATGGAATGGTGCCGAGCGAAAACAGGTCATCATCGAAGAGCTGGCCGAAAGCGGTATCTTCTGGGAGGACCTCATCAAGGACGTAGGCAAAAAACTGGGAGCAGAGCCCGACCCTTTCGACGTCATCTGCCACATTGTGTACGACCAGCCCGCGCTCAGTCGCAAAGAGAGAGCAGCAGCGGTGCGCAGCAACAATTACTTCAGTAAATATGAAGGCGCGACCCGACAGGTTATGGACGCACTGCTTACCAAATATACTGACTCCGGCATCGAGCCCATTGAGGACGTCCAGGTTCTCAAGCTGGATCCCTTCAGCAAGCTCGGCTCGCCCCTGGAGCTCGTACACGCCTTCGGCGGGAAACCCGGCTACACGGATGCTGTCAGAGAGCTGGAAGACGCCCTTTACGAACAGTCACCCCATCCCCCGAAATCCGCATAAGCCAGTAAATCGAATACTGACTGACCGACCAGCACATCGCCCAACCAAGTGAACAAAGGAACGCAGTACCCATGGCAATCAGCACCACAATAAAATCAATTCAGGACATCATGCGCAAAGATGTAGGCGTAGACGGAGACGCCCAGCGCATCGGCCAGCTGGTCTGGATGCTGTTCCTCAAAATCTTTGACGACCGTGAGCAGGAATGGGAGATGCTCTACGACGATTACCGCTCCCCCATTCCCGAAAACCTGCGCTGGCGCAACTGGGCGGCAGATCCGGAAGGCATGACAGGCGAGGACCTCAAAGGTTTCGTGGACAACCACCTGTTCCCCGGCCTCCAGAACCTCCAGCCGCGCGGTGACGACTATCGGGGTGTGGTCATTCGCAATGTCTTCGAGGACGCCTACAACTACATGAAGTCCGGCCAGCTCATGCGCCAGGTCATCAACAAATTGCAGGATGGCATCGACTTCAACAAATCCGCCGAACGCCACGAGCTAGGCGACATGTACGAGCAGATCCTCAAGGACCTCCAAAACGCTGGCAACGCTGGTGAGTTCTATACCCCAAGAGCGGTGACCGAATTCATGGTCAACCGGCTCGACCCAAAGCTGGACGAGAAGGTAATGGATCCGGCGTGCGGCACTGGTGGCTTCCTGACCTGCACCATCGAGCACAAGCGCAAGCATTACGTGAACACCCCGCAGGATGAGGAAACCCTTCAGCGCACCATTCACGGCGTCGAGAAGAAGCCTCTGCCTCACCTCTTGGCCACCACCAACATGGTGCTCCACGGCATCGAGGTGCCGGACCAGATTAAGCACGATAACACCTTGGCCCACCCGCTCATCAGCTGGGGCCCAAAGGAACGGGTAGATATCATTGTGGCGAACCCGCCCTTTGGGGGCATGGAAGAAGATGGCATCGAAACCAACTTTCCCAGCGCCTTCCGCACCCGGGAAACCGCCGACCTGTTCATGACCCTCTTTATCCACCTGTTGCGGGACGGTGGCCGCGCCGCCGTGGTACTGCCAGACGGCTTCCTGTTCGGCGAAGGCATGAAAACCCGCCTCAAGGAAAAGCTGCTGGACGAGTGCAACCTGCACACCATCGTTCGCCTGCCGAACGGCGTGTTTAGCCCCTACACCGGCATCAAGACCAACCTGCTGTTCTTCACCAAGGGCAAGCCCACGGAAGCCGTATGGTACTACGAGCACCCCTATCCAGGGGGAGTGAAGAGCTACAACAAAACCAAGCCAATGCGATTCGAGGAATTCCAGACCGAAATCGAATGGTGGGGCAAGGAGGCAGAGGGCTTCGCCAGCCGCGAGGAGACCGAGCAGGCATGGAAGGTGTCCATCGACGACATCAAAGCCCGCAACTACAACCTGGACATCAAGAACCCCCACCAGGCCGACCGGATTGACCACGATCCAGACGAACTGCTGGCCAAATACGAACAGCAGCAGGCAGAAATCCAAGAGATTCGGCACCAACTGCGCGACATCCTGGCCGATGCACTCAGCCACAACACCGACGGAGGTGCGGCGTGAGTGCGCGAGAATTAATTACTGAGCATCTGGATTTGTGGACCGGGGCAGTTACGAAGAAGTCCAGCAGTGGGCGGGGGAGTAATGGCAAGGTCGAGCTGACCGGGGTTAAGAAGCTTCGGGAGTTGATTCTGGAGCTGGCGGTTCGCGGCAAGCTCGTAAGCCAAGGTTTACCCGCTGAATCAAGCTCCGCTCTCATCTCTGGCATGGAAGAGGAAAAAGCCAGGCTTGTCGCCTCAAAAAGGATAAAAAAGCCGAAAGCGGTTAACTCAGTGCCGCAAGAAGACTACCCATTCGATATTCCGAGGGGTTGGAGCTGGCATTCGTTGGGCGCACTCGGATATACACAAACAGGCTCAACGCCCGCGAAGTCGAAGAACGAATTATTCGGTGATGACATTCCTTTTTTAAAGCCGGGCGACATCTCAGAAAATGGCGACATCTGCTATGACAATGAAGGACTTAGCGAGGCGGGCAAGGCCGCGCTGGGAAAATGGGCCGAGAGAGACTCCATTTTGATGGTCTGCATTGGCACTATCGGAAAATGTGGGCTGATTGAACAGCAGTGCACGTTCAACCAGCAAATCAACTCTATTACTCCATATATTCCAGAGACATCACAATTTCTTCTCCTCTGTCTCAAATCGCCGTATTTTCAAGACGCAGCTTGGGAAAAATCTTCAAGCACTACGATATCGATACTGAATAAAGGCAAGTGGGAGTCAATTCCGCTTCCGGTTCCGCCATTAGAAGAGCAACACCGCATCGTCCAAAAAGTCGATGAACTCATGGCCCTCTGCGACCGGCTGGAACAGCAAACCAGTGACCAGCTCGAAGCCCACGAAACCCTCGTGGACACCCTGCTCGGCACCCTCACCCAATCCGAAAACACCACCGAACTGGCCGACAACTGGGCCCGTCTCGCCGCCCACTTCGATACCCTGTTCACCTCCGAACAGAGCATCGACAAGCTCAAGCAGACCATCGTGCAACTGGCGGTGATGGGGCGGTTGGTGGAGCAGGATGAGGGGGATGAGTCCGCACTAACACTTTTGAACCAAATATCTGACGAAAAATATCAGCTTATCGCCAAGGGTGTCGTCAAAAAGCCCAAAAAACTCGCACCCATCCAGAACGACGAGAAGCGCTTTAAATTACCGAATGGTTGGGCATGGGCTAGGCTCGACGACGTTTTCATAAACATAGTTGACTGCCCACACTCAACGCCGAAATTCATAGAGCAAGGCAGGCTTTGCCTGGACACCAATTCCTTCAAAGATGGGAAGCTGAATCAGGATAGGTTCAGGTATGTGTCTGACGACACCTTTGAAAAAAGAAATGCCCGGCTGCAACCCCGAGCCAACGATATTGTTTTTGCCCGAGAAGGTAGTGTCGGCGAATCTGTCGTGATTCCTCAGGAATTGGAGTGCTGCCTCGGGCAACGAGTTATGCTTTTTCGGCCATCACGTTTTTCAGAGCCAAATTTTCTTAGGCTTACACTGTCAAATCCTCTTGCGTTAAAGGTCCTGCTATCCCTACACAAAGGAATAGGTGCCAAACACGTTAATGTCGGAGATATGCGCAAATATGTCATCGCCCTTCCGCCAGCAAACGAACAGCACTGGATAATGCAAAAAGTCAGTGAACTCATGGCCCTCTGCGACCAACTCAAGGAGCGCCTGAACCAGGCCAGCGAAACCCGCTGCCAGCTGGCTGAAACGGTCATAGATAAAGCTCTTCACTAACGAGAAAAGGACAACTCTGACGTGTACGAAAAACCCTGGCTCAGCTATCGCCAGCAACTCGACAAGCTTATAACCAGAGGCCTTGCCGTCACGGATGAAGGGAAGGCGCTCGAGTACCTTGAGCGTATCGGTTATTACCGGCTGAGCGGTTACTGGCATCCGTTCCGTGAGCGCTCCGGGCTGTTCTGCCCCATCGGAAAAGGCATCAAGAAAGGGAAAAAGACTAAACCTACCAATGCCGTTCTGGATAGTTTCAAGCCGGGTTCATCCTTCGACGCGGCTGTCCGCCTATATGTTTTTGATAAGAAGCTCAGGCTTTTGGTTCTGGACGCCCTGGAACGCATCGAAGTCGCCTTGCGAGTCGATATAGCGCACACGCTTGGCAAGCATGATGCCTTCGCCTACCTGAACCCGGACCTGCTCTTTGAGGGCTTCGCCAAGGACGCAGACAACACCACTGGTCTACCTCGGCACGTGGATTGGATGAAGAAGCAGGCAACGCAAATCGCTCGCTCCAAAGAGGACTTCATTAAGCACAACAAGAACAAGTATGGTCATCCACTGCCCATCTGGATTGCCTGTGAAGTGTGGGACTTCAACACACTGTCGGAGCTATATGACGGAATGCGCCCCGAGGATCAGGACGGCATCGCTGATAAGTACGGCATCCAGAACGGCCGCACTCTGGCTTCATGGCTGCGAAGCCTGAACTACCTGCGCAACGTTTGCGCGCACCATAGCCGTCTGTGGAATCGCAACGTGGTAGACCAGCCTCAGAAGCCGCCTACCGGAGTAGCACCAGACTTTGACAATGCCTGGATGCGCGGGAATGAGCATGTTCTTGCCCGACCATTCCTGCTGCTGTGTATCTGCCAGAAGCTATTGAGTGCCATCAATCCCGCTTCGAGCTGGTGGCAAAGGCTCTCTGATTTACTCGAGGAGTTTCCGGAAAACGAACCACTAGGAATTGGCTGGGGAGCCTTCGGAGTAGCGGACGAGTGGCGGAATTGGGAGTGTTTCCCGAAAAGCAGGCAATAAAAAACCCCGCAGCAGCTTCACCGCAGAGCGGATCCACCGATTGGGGCCGTGTTGCAGGCAATATTAGGAGCTCAGGACTACTTTCTCAAGCAGAAACGTAGAACGTTTGGTTATAAGAAAAAGAGCGCCAGCGTAAAGAATGGCGACTGATAGGTCAGAGGAGAAACGAGAAAGCCGCCTCAGCGTCCCTCAACCACCGAACTGACGAGATCAAACCATGGCAATCGAACAAGGCATCTGGAAGATAAGCGACCACCCGCAAAAGCTGAAACCGTCCGCTCTGGCGGACGAAGCCCTGCTGGAAGACCAGGTCATGAAGGATATCGCTATCCTGAATTCGGACTGGCTTCTCATCGGCCGGCAGGTGCGCACCAGCTACGACAAGTACGTTGACCTGCTCGCCATGGACGCAAATGGCTCAGTCATTATCGTGGAGCTGAAGCGCAACAAAACACCGAGAGATGTCGTGGCCCAGACCATCGATTACGCATCCTGGGTCGTAGACCTTTCAGACTCTGATATCGCAGAAATCTATCTTGAGTTCGCGGAGAAATACTCGCGCCCCCATGCCAGCCTCGATGAAGCTTTTGAGGCCCGTTTCCGCACGCCACTCGCCGACATTACCATCAACGACAGTCATCAGATGGTCGTGGTCGCCACCGAGCTGGACGCAAGCACCGAGCGGATCATTAACTACCTGAACTACAACGCCCAGATTTCCATCAATGCTCTGTTCTTCGCCGCCTTTGAGGACAACGGCAATCACTACCTGAGCCGAGCCTGGATGATAGATCCGGACGAGAACCAGGAACGGGCCATTACCAAGGGTAAGAAAGAGCCCTGGAACGGCGAGTTCTACACGTCCTTCGGGGATGACCGGCCATGGGAGTTGGCCCGGCGCTTCGGGTTTATAGCGGGCGGTGGTGCTAACTGGTACTCGAAGACCCTGTCCATGCTCTCCGAGGGCGACCGGGTGTGGGTCAATATCCCTAAAACGGGCTACGTCGGGGTTGGCATTGTGACCGGAGAGCGTTGCCGGGCTGACGAGTATCAATTTGACACCGAAGAAGGCCCCAAAACGCTCATGGAAATGGGCCTTACTCAGAAGTACCCGCATCTATCGTCGGGAACAGAGGACGAAACCGCCGAGTATCTGGTGCCTGTCCGATGGCTGCATACCGTGGATAAGGCGCACGCTTTCAGCGAAGTTGGTTTGTTCGGAAACCAGAATACCGTTTGCAAACCGACCACTCCGAAGTGGAGCCATACCGTGAATCGGCTGAAGCAGGTGTGGAAAATACAGTGACAAACTGGTCACTACAGTTCCCACGGAAGGGAAGGCCGCATGGTATCAGTGGACCCGAAAATCGAAAGAAGACATTGATGAGGTACCGGGTAGGAAAAAGCCTACAAGCTGACCCCCCTCCCGAATGGCCCCTTGAGGCTAACTAGAAAACATCTAGCACAGCGGAAAATCTAAGGCCAGGTAGCCAAATAAAAAGCCTTTTCACCGGAGTTTCACCAGATCATCAGCAGGTTAAACCTGAAAGGCAGGAACTGTTTTATAGGGCTGGCGGCTCGACTGCTAAACTTCTTGCGAACATCTTTAGTTTTTTTCACAATTATACGCATCACCCCCTTTTTACATTCGACTATTAAATATGCGATTTCCGATATTAAGGCACTCATAAAAATATCAGCGCCCACACCAAAAACACAAACCATGCCGATGCACACCAGCCTACAAACACTTCCTACGAAGTAGTCAATTAGAACCTAATATACACAAAACGAAATAATCATTCAACTGTATTTTAATAATAACAACTGAAATAATAATTTAGTGTATTTAACCGCTAAGCTCATGATAACTATCACACCCTATGAGCCCAGCATCAAATTCTAAAAACGATTAATAAAGCACCAGTGAATTATTGAATGAAAATAAACCCTAAGCCTTTAACTGAATGAGTGTATTTAGCCATTGCTCCTCCCGCCCTTTCTGGTCGCCGCTTATCCAAGTCGTCAATGACACCTTCCAACCTGTTTGCTCCACAATGTCTGAGAGAAGTTGTGAAGAAAGATTTGTGAATACTCTTTCCTCCTTCGTGACAACGCCATCGCCTACTTTGAATGAGCAGTACATGACGCCGCCTCTCTTCAAAGTTGCCATCAGTTTGCTAAAGACGCCGGGCAACTCGTCAAGAGGCACATGAAGCAGCGAAGCGCACGCCCACACCGCGTCGAACTGTTCCTCCCAAGAAACCTCACTGAACTGAAGTAACTTGACCTCCTGTCCCAGATGACCTTCCGCAAGCTTACACAAGGGCCCCGATGCATCGAACGCCGTCACAGAGTACCCACGAGACTTAAATGCCAGAGCATCCCTTCCCGACCCACACCCAGCATCCAGAATTGAACCACCATCTGGCACCAGCGGCAGAAACGCCTCGTAAAGCGGCGTCATATCGACGCTCACTGTTGAGTCAAAATACGCCTTGGCGTTCTCGGTGTAGTAGGAGATGGAAGTGCTCAAAATGCTGGGTTCCCTTGGACCGAAGGCTCCCACCTATGGAGGAGATTGCTCACAGCCATGCCGTGACAGCCTTGAAGAAATTGCTGACGGTCTTTTGACTTAATCCCAGTTTGCCGCACAAGCGTCTCCCGCAAAGGATGGTGGCTGGTGATAAGATACTCGTTTCTTTTACTCAGTCGCTTCAGAAGATTCAGAGAGGGGACGCGCGCAAACTTTCCGCCTTCGCCTCTGTTGCAACCATTGCAGGCAAGAACCAGATTCCAGATACCGTTGACATTAATGTCCGGCATTAGCGGGCCAAGCATAAACGGAAAAAAGTGATCCACGTCGGCTAAGGATGGATGGCCTGAAGTGACTTCGATGGGCCTGAAACAGTAGAAACATCGTCCTTTTTGATAGCCATTCAGGGCGTCTCTGCAGCTTGTGATACCAACCCGCTTGTGATTGACGTCAGCGAACAGTGTCTCGCCACCCTCATCGACCCGCACTGCAACCAACTGGCGGGACATGTTTAGCTGCCAGGCGGTTTCTACCAGTCTCCAGCGCGCCTCTGTTTCGTTAAGAAGAGAATGAGTGCCTTTGCCCGCAAACAACTCATAGAGGTTGGTGGTAATTCTGATTCCTTTACTTTCCTTTCGCTCATCGATGAAAAATTTCTGCTCAACCTCTCCCTGATTAACAACATGGAAGGCGTCAATGACATTTATAAAACCCAGCTTGCTGGTGGCTCTAACGAGCTCATCCTTGCCGATCCGCTCTGCATTGAAATCTCGACATGCATCAAGAAACCGGCCTGTGGGGCGAGCCCCCTGCTTGTCGACTTCTTTCAGATGAGCGCATAAGTGCCGGCTGAATGGCTCGGCCAATTCGCCCAGGGTTATCAGGTCAGATCCCGGCGTTGCACCAAGTTCGACCAACGCCTTTGCCAACGCAAATTTATATGAGGCGGTATTGCGGCCAAATAGGATGATGGATCGCCAGTAATTATCTAGGGTCGGTTCAGTTTCCAGAAATTCCATGCGTACTTCCGCTATCAGTATCTCGTTTGCACCCTTGTGGAGTGCCGCCCTAGTCGCTACCTGCGCAAAGCCAAACTAACAGTCAGAACAGCCGATTATTGGGTGAAAGTATTGCACGGAATTTTTCGGCACTCATTGTGCGCGGAATCAACTTGTTCTCAGAGCCGTAGGCTTTCATCAGTGTAACCTGACGTTTGGGACACTCGGCGTAGCTCAGATGAACTGGTCTATCAGGACCATAAATATACATACGGTCAAAAGGAAGGTTTTCCGCGATCCAGCAGCTTACCGAAATCATGTCGATGGATTCGACCAAGAAATCAGCAGCCGCTCCTCCCCTGTCGCAAATATGGTTGCCCCGCCGATTACGCTCACGGGCGGCATGCTGGTCAAGCTTGGGAGCTATCCGGCCAGTTATCTTTTGGCTCAACTCCGCAGAACAAAATCCATAGGTCAGTTTAATTTTTCCGAAATTATCGATGATAGGATCTAACAGTTCTGTAGCCAACTCCAAAAGCGCGGTGTAGCTATCGTACTGGTTCGGCAAATTAGAGATGCCCGTATGCTCCTGTGTTTCACCGCACTCAATCAAGTCGCGGTACGTCAGGAATCGACCGCAGAGCTCACTGAGCGCCGGCGGATTTTGGTCATGGTTGGTTAAAATATGCGAATCCAACATTGATGCTCCGGAAAATACCACACGAATTCTAGCCTTCGGATAATCTGACATGGTTTCTTTCAGCTTCCACTCTCCCAAGATGTCAGCCGACAAATCGAATAGCTCATTGTAGTGGTTCAATGATTCCGGACACCAACGTAGGTGGTAATATCGCCACCATAAGCGAGGTGTCTGATGACCAGGAAACGACGATCTTTTACGCCGGAGTTCAAGCAGGAAGCCGCCTGTCT
This sequence comes from Marinobacter sp., assembly GCF_044799475.1. Classification (GTDB taxonomy): domain Bacteria; phylum Pseudomonadota; class Gammaproteobacteria; order Pseudomonadales; family Oleiphilaceae; genus Marinobacter. The sequence continues at coordinate 213,068 of NZ_CP085217.1, forward strand.
GGTGCTTGACCAGGGCTACACTGTTGCCGAGGCCGGCCGCTCTTTGAATGTCGGCGAGAACGCCCTCAGGCGATGGGTAAAACAGCTTTCAGAGGAACGTGGCGGGCTTACACCCAAGTCCAAAGCGCTGACGCCGGAGCAGCAGCGGATCCAGGAACTGGAAGCGCGTTGCGAGCGCCTGGAACGGGAGAAATCGATACTAAAAAAGGCTACCGCTCTCTTGATGTCGGACGAGATGAATCGTACGCGCTGATAGACCAGTTGAGTGAGCAGGAGCCGGTTGAGATGGTCTGTAAAGCGTTTGAAGTATCGCGGTCCAGCTATTACGAGTATCGCCGCAGGCGGTCCGTAGTGGATGCCGAACGAGTGGTTCTGCGGGCCGATGTGAACCGGATCTTTCGCAAGAGCCGAAGCTCAGCGGGAAGCCGTATGATCACCACCATGCTTAATGATGAAGGCGTTGTGATCGGGCGCTTCAAGGTTCGCCGCCTGATGAGTGAGCTGGGGCTGATCTGCAAACAACCTGGTCCTCACGCTTACAAGCAGGCCACTGTGGAAAGGCCGGACATTCCAAACCGGCTGAATCGTGAGTTCAGCGTCAGCCACCCGGACCAGGCATGGTGCGGTGACATCACCTATGTGTGGGCTGGTCAGCGATGGAGCTATCTGGCGGTCGTTCTCGATCTCTATGCCCGCCGGATTGTCGGCTGGGCGCTATCAGACCGGCCTGATGCTGAGTTGGTAGTGAAAGCCCTGGATCATGCGTATGAGCAACGAGGGAAGCCCACTGGAGTTCTGTTCCACTCCGACCAGGGCAGTCAGTATGCCAGTCGATTATTCCGTCAGAGACTCTGGCGCTACCGCATGGAGCAAAGCATGAGTCGCCGGGGAAATTGCTGGGACAATGCCCCGATGGAACGGGTCTTCCGAAGCTTGAAGAGCGAATGGATCCCTTCACTTGGATATCGGTCGATTCCCGATGCCAGGAAGGATATTGGCGACTACCTGATGGACTACTACAACCGGCAGCGCCCTCATACGTTCAATGACGGCATGCCGCCGGTGGTTGCGGAAGAAAAACTTAAAATACTGTTCGGGGTTAGTTGACCACTACACATGCCATCCTAACTGAGGAAGTTTAACCCCTCTATCGGCAGGCGCCCCCCTACCAAACACCTGCTCAGCGAATTCTATGGCGAAATTCCAACGGCTGTTGCTCAGAGACATTGAGGCGGTACAATTATGAGACCAACGCGAATCAAAATATTAATTTAGACCATTGATTTAGCGGTAATTTCTGTTAACTTCTAGCGTGTCGGTGGTTCGATTCCGCCTCCGGGCACCATTATTTCAATGACTTAGCCCGCTTTCCGCGGGCTTTGTTGTTTCTGCAGGATCATTTGTAAGCAATATGTAAGCACCTTCTCCCTCCCCACCCTGTCAAGTGACCGCAACAACCATTATCGCGCGAACGAGCCAGCGCCCGCTTGCCCGGCTCCTGCACAATCCAAAGACCGAATCTTTAGAATGGACTCGTCTCAAAGACAGTCACGGGGGCACCATAGAGCTTCTGGCCGGATTTTTCTGACAATGAGCGGTACTAAAACGGCGTCAGGGTCACGCCCTCTGAGCCGCTTATATCTATTACAAAAAATGACAATTAGTCAGGTCATGTTTTTTCCTCTTTTGTCGTTAAACGTCTACCTTTCCCCAACGAGGTAATTTTGATTATTTATCGGTTAGATCTTTGAGAGGAGCTGATTCCAGGCTTTTTGAATAGCTGGAGGTGCTCAGAAGCTATCAGCAACACTTTGTTGCAAAATATCAAGGTCAAATGCTTTCGGAATCTGTATCTCTCCAGGCGGAAATTACATATCGGGAAATTTTGCGAATAAAAGAAAATGCGCTCAGTGCATAATCAGATAAAAAGTCTGGCAGAATGGCTGCCCGGCAACGTCCAAAAAGAATCAAGAAAAGTTCAGGAACTGTTTTATGAATCTGGCTATCCGCACCAAGCTCTTTCTCGTTTTGCTCATTCCCCTGACCGGCTTTGGCTATTATGTGCTGGATCGCGTCCTGGAGAATGTCCGTCTTGAAGACAGGGCAGCGCTCGTTCTGGAAGGGCTCCAGCTTAGCGAGACACTTCGACAATCTCTTGACGGGCTTCAGGCAGAAAGGGCGCTGTCAGCCTCGATTGTTACCGGAGGGGCTCAAGAGGGCACCGGCCAGCTGGCATCCCAGAGACAGTCACTGGACACCCAGCTGAGATCGCTCAACGCTCTGACCGAAACCCTCTCCCCGGAACTGATGGGCGGTGGTCTCGGTTCGGAGCTAACCAGTCTTGAAGCCGAACTCTCGGATCTCAGCAGGTTACGGGCTTCAGTTGACCGTGGCCAGATTGCCGGAGCGGAAGCGATCCGCCGATATTCGGTGAAAACAGACGCGATCATCGATGCGATTCGTCTGGTGGCAGCAGCCAGCACGGAACCTGAAATCGTGGAAAGGCTCACTTACCGGGGGTTTCTGGTAGAGGCCAAGGAGGCGGCATCGACGGAGCGGGCCGTGCTTGCGGAAGCCTTTGCCAGCGGTCAATACACCAGGTCCCTGCTTGGTCGTCATGCGCCGCTGGTAACAGAGCAGCACAATTCACTGGATGACGCCCAGGGCACAGGCTTCCAGGGAGGTCAGACTGCTGTCGCCAATTTTATGGGTTCCCCGGGGAATCAGCGCGTCCAGCGCATCCAGACATCGCTGCTCGATCAGGACGTCGATGTTTCATCGCTGGACCTGACGACTGCTGACTGGCTTGACCTTGCCCAGAACCGTATCGACTCACTGAGTGAGCTTGTAGACCAGGGCAGCGCTGCGGCCGCGGAAGTGGCTGAGCAATATAAAGCAGGCGCATTCTCAGCACTGGTCTGGAACTCTGTTGGGGGTCTGGGGGTTCTTGCAGTTTCGGCGGTATTTGGCTTCCTGATTATCCGGGGAATAAACCGTCAGACCCAGAGCCTCATCCGGACGATCAGCCGCGTCGGTAAAAATCTGGATTTAAGTGCCCGCGCTGACATCCTGGCGAAAGACGAGCTGGGCGATATGGCCGAGTCCTTTAACAAAACGATGGACAAGTTTGAGCGGGTCATTGAGAAGGTGGCCCAGACCAGCGTCAGTCTCTCCTCCTCCGCCGAGGAAACGTCTGCCATCTCCGAGCAGACCAGTCAGACCATGCGGATGCAGCAGGAGGAAGTGGAGCAGCTTGCCACCGCGATCAATGAGATGACAGCGACCATTCAGGAAGTCGCAAGAAATGCCGATGACGCCCGCGAATCGGCCGGCCATGCCCAGACCAACACCCAGCAGGGACAGGCCATCGTGTCTACTGTCGTAACGACGATCAATGCCGTTGAAGATTATGTTGACCAGTCTGTGCAAGCGGTTCGGTTACTCGCCAAAGACAGCGAGGCCATCGGTTCCGTGCTTGATGTCATTCGTTCAGTCGCAGACCAGACAAACCTGCTGGCCCTGAACGCAGCCATTGAAGCCGCTCGTGCTGGTGAACATGGCCGTGGTTTTGCCGTTGTCGCGGACGAAGTAAGGAACCTGGCCAGAAAAACGCAACAAAGCACTGAAGAAATTAACGAAATTATTGGCAAGGTTCAGAGCGGTGCCAACGAAGTCGTCCTGCGGATCGAAAACAGCCAAAGCGAAAGCAAGGAAGCAGTGACCAAGGCCGAAGCTGCGGGCGCTGCCCTCGAATCCATCGGATTTTCCAATAATCGCATTGTCGAGATGAACATCCAGATCGCCAGTGCGGTTGAGCAGCAGAGCAGTGTTGCCGAGGAAATAAACAAGAATATCAGCAACATTAACCAGTCTTTCGATGAAACGACACAGGGATCGGCCCAGGCGGCATTGGCAAGCGAAAATCTCGCAACCATGGCCACCGAACTTCATACCCTGGTTGCGGAGTTCTCGACCGGGAAAATGCAAAGAAGCGTTTAAGCTTCTCAGAGAAGACTGGGTGGTGGAATCTGACCTGGCAGGCAAGCTCGGTGAGATGACAGTCACCTCCTGGTTATTCCACCTCTCCTGGCTGCCTGATTTATGGAGGATCGGTTTTGCGGAATACCAATGAGCAGGCTCGGCTTAAAGAGCTTTTCTCACTCGATATCCTGGATACCCAGCGAGAGGAGCGCTTTGACCGCATCACTCACCTGGTCTCAGAAATCTTTGATGTGGCCGTTGTAGCGGTCTCTCTGGTTGACGAACATCGGCAGTGGTTCAAGTCGATTGTTGGAATAAGCGAATGCGAAATACCCCGGAATGAGAGCGTCTGTTCCTGGGCACTGCACAGAGGTTATCTTGAGATACCAGATGCTCTTGAGGATGATGTTTTCCAGGACCACCCTGCTGTTACCGGATCCTATCAGCTTCGCTTCTATGCCGGCTGTGTGCTGTATGGACCGACCGGACAACCCCTCGGAACCCTGTGCCTGAACGACTTCCTGCCCCGGAAGCTGAACTCCAGAGAACGGGTATGGCTTGAATGCTTTACCAGGATGGTTGAGCAGGAAATCAATCGCGATTTCGAACTTGAGGCCCGGCATCGCGCCATTCAGGATGTCACCCTGCGTGATATCACTACAGGCTTGCCTGGCGAGACCCTTCTTACCGATACTCTGGACAGTCTGATCACCGTTGCCAATGAAGCTGGGCAGCAACTCGCGGTTCTTCATCTGCAAGTGGACAATCTTGATACCCTTGTGCGCCTTCATGGGCGCAGCGTCCGGGATGAGGTCCTGCAAACCCTCGCTGATCGCATTACAACGCCCGCTGATCGCATCTTGGCTGCTGGACGAACTGGCGCAGCGCAATTTGTACTTGTGATTCCCATGGAGCCCTCGCAAGCACCGTTTGATATCGCCGGCCGGATCCTGGAGAGACTCAGTGCACCAGTCATAATAAGCGTGGGCAGTCTGCGACCAGAAATCGACGCCGGTGTCTGCGTCTACCCTGCCGACGGAACCGAGGCCAGCCAGCTGATGGACCGGGCGCGTATTGCGCTGCAAGATCGCACTGCTCAAAACCGCGTGCATGTATTTACCCATGAGGGTAACGCCCAGGCGATTCGGCGTCATTCTATCGAGGCAAAACTGGAAACAGCGCTGCTACAGGACCAGTTGACTCTCAATTATCAGCCCATATTCCTGGCGGATGGGAGCCGGATCGCCAGTTTTGAAGCATTGGCCCGGTGGGAGGACCAGGAGTTGGGAATGATTGGCCCGGGTGAGTTCGTGCCAATCGCAGAGAGAAGTGATCGGCTCTCACACCTCCTCACCTTGTGGGTGCTCCGCAGCGCCTGCCTGGAAGCGCGGACCTGGAGTGCGCAGGTTAAGATCGGGGCTCCGAGAGTTGCTGTCAACATTCCCTCCAGAGAATTTTACAACCCGGAATTCGTTGCCACGATTAAAGGAATACTCAGGGAAACAGGAATGGACCCGGCGCGCCTCTCTCTGGAACTGACTGAAGAAAGCCTGATTCAGGACATCGAGCAGACCATTGAAACAATGAACGAGCTGTCCAGACTCGGAATCAAGCTGGCGCTGGATGATTTCGGAACTGGCTATTCATCGCTGTCGCACCTTCGTCGCCTGCCGGTGAATACCCTCAAGATCGATAAGAGCTTTATTGACGATTTGCCCCACCAGTCAGAGGCGGTGAAGCTCGCTACCGGCATTATTCAGATTGCACAAAACATGGGCTGCGAGGTTGTCGCTGAAGGGGTAGAGCATGAAACCCAGCGAGCGCTGCTTGAAAGTATTGGATGCGACCTGATTCAGGGCTACCTTCTGGGGCGGCCCATTCGGCCTGAAGATGTATCAGGATTGTTAGGCAAAAGCGGAGAGTCTCGTGACTAGGTAACGACGCCACTCCCAATCCGGTTCATATTGCGGGTTTTGATTATTGCCAGCGGAATGGCTGTCCTTCCGGGGCGGAAAGGGACGTCGGAGGGTGAGGAGTGGGTGAACAGCCGAGATTCAAATCAAGGCGAGATTGGCCAAATTCAAGGTGCGCCACGTTCTCCCGCTGAGTATCGGAAGTTAATACTCGGTTTTCATTTTACGTAACATGTACAGACCAACAGGTGCCACTCTGGCTCAAGCAACCTGTGTTTCAGGATGGGATTACCGGCCGCTTACAATTTCCCGGCGTGTGCGCACAACCAATGGTCTCCGTCTTCGAGTTGTCGGTACATCCAGAAACACTCACCCGAGCAGCAGACCCGGGCTGAATGCAGCAAGCAGAGTGATATCTTCGCCCAGGCTCTGATGAAGTAACGCCAGGTAGAGCAGGACCACAATCAGCGAGACAAGAATGTCCACTCTCCGCGAGCATCATCTCGGCGCCTTCATTTTCCAGTAGAACATCCCTGCTTTTTTCCCCAGGATTGTTGCTGACATGTGGCTATCAGTTGGCTTGTTGGCGAGCCCGTAGCAGACATGCAACGGCAGAAGGTGCTCTTCCCGCGGATGACAGAAGCGGGCGTGGGGTGCGCGATCCCAGTGAGCCAGACGCTCCGCCCGCGCCGATTCCTGCATAGCGGTATCGGCACAGGTTTCTTCCAGCCAGTCTTCAAATGCCCGGTTGCTAGCCCGAATCTCCGGAGTCTCTGCTGAAAAGAATGCCGCCATGTTATGGAACGAAAAACCGGAGCCAATCACCAGCAGGTTATCGTAGTCCAGCGCCTGCAAGGCATGGCCAATTGCGAGATGGGCGCCGGCATCCAGGCTGTTTACAAGGGACAGTTGCACACACGGAATGTCCGCCTCCGGATACATCAGTTTGAGCGGCACGAACAGGCCGTGATCAAAGCCCCTTTCATGATCAAGCCGCGCAGGGATACCGGCCTGCTCCAACGCCTGGTAAACCTGGCGCGCAAGTTCCGGCTCACCCGGGCAGGGATACTCGATGCTGTAGGCCTCCGGCGGAAATCCGTAGTAGTCGTAGATCAGCTGCGGATGGGCTCCAGCGGTAACCGTGGGAAGGGACTCTTCCCAGTGGGCGCTGATCACCAGGATTGCAGAAGGTTTACTCAGGGTTCCGGCAAACTTCGTGAGCTGATCCACCATTTCACGGTGGCCCGGACCTCCCAGCAGTGGCCTGGGCCCGCCGCCATGGGAAATGAAGATTACATCGGTATCGGTGTTCATGGGGCGATCCTCCTTACCGGGACAGGCTTGAACAAGAAATCCCGACCTGACCACTTAATAATCGGATGTGTGGCCGTGAAAGCCGCCTTACCTGAGCCCGGCCCTATTTTCTGATGCGCGCAAAAGGGCATTCACCAGAAAAGTATAGGGCGCCTGCACTCCCATCGCTTCACATCGCCGAAGTACCGCACCGGCAATGCTTTCCAGCTCCATGGGCCGGCCTTTTTCCCTGTCTATCAGCATGGAGGTTTTGATGGCGTTGAAGTTGCTGATCAGTTCGAACATTTCATCCAGGTCTTTCTGGGTGAGATTGACCTGATCGGCTCTGGAAGCCACTACAGTTTCGGCCATCATGCCATAAACAACCTTGGCGAATTCCGGGTGGTGAGTGAGGCTTCGGGTGTCCAGGCCAGTGAGCGCAGACAATGGGTTCACCCCATTGTTGATGACCAGCTTGCGCCAGAGTTCGTAACGGATATTGTCGGAGAGGGAGGTGGGGATGCCGGATTCGTTGAAGCCGGCAGCCAGTCTCTGCAGCAGCTCGTCACGGGAATCGGGGCGATCGCCGGTTTTGGGCCATCTGCCCATTACAATCTGGGCGACGCCTTCAGCTTCGATAATACCCGGCGCCACAATATGGCCGCCAATCCGTATCGCCAGCCCACCAAAGACTCGATTAGCGCCTATGGCTTCAGCCAGAAGTGGTTCATTATCGACGCCGTTCTGAAGGGAAAGCACAGGCGATCGCCCCTGCCCCAGCCAGGCTCCCAGTTCATTCGCCACCGATGCAGTCGCTGTGGCCTTTAGGGCAATCAAAATAACGTCAAAATCGTCCGGTTGATAACGGAAGACAAGCTGCTGATGATCAACCACATCTGGTTGAGAGACCATTTCACGAGCGCCATAACGAACCGTCAGGCCGTTTTCCCGGAGGGCAGACAGATGTGCGCCACGGGCGGTAAGTACAACCTCGTGGCCGGCGTCCAGAAGCCTTGCTGCGTAATATCCGCCTATGCCGCCGGCACCCACCATCAGCAGTCTCAGCATCTACAGGATTCCCCGCGTTTGTCGTCGCTTATTGCATCCAGCCATAGCCGGCGAGAGCCTGGCTGTTTTCATTGAGCGAAAATCCGAACAGGCGCTCCGGCGCTTTCATTCCTCCCAGGCTAAACGCCGTATTGAGAACACAGAGCGTCGGGTCCGACACAGGGCTGCCAGGGTCCGAGGAAGAGTGATTGTCTCGCAGACTGGAGTTCGCCAGCACCCTTACCCAGCGTTGCTCATCTTCCCACTGCTTAATCAGGTTTCGCATATAGCTATCATGGGGTTGAGGATGGCTGGCTGCGCTTTCTTCGGCCTGCATCCGGTCCAGACAGATCAGAAGCACACCCCTGTCTCGAAAATTTTCAATGCACTGACCGATTTCAAGATAACGCTGACTGGTCATGCCGATACTGAGCCGCAGCTCAATCACTTCCGCAGATAGCAACTGGGTCATGCTCCGGGCAAGCAGCAAAAGGTCCGGTTCCAGAGGCACGCTGATGGGAATGTCGAACCCCTGGGACTTCATGGAAGATTGCAGTCGCTCAGCCAGCTCGGCCTTGTCGTTCTGGCACACGATTTCCGGCTGTCTGGAATCCTCTTCTGCCGTAATAAACAGTACGCTTTCCACGGGACGATCACGCCCGATCAGACGAAACAGGCTGGCCTGTCCTTTGGACGCATTCAGTGCTCTGGTTTCACAACACAGATACAGGACTGGCAGTCTGGTCACGGTGCCTCCGGCAGTCCGCTTTTACGGAAAAGGCCCGTCAGGGCCTGGCTTTGCTGGCCGACTCGCCGGCGATCCCGAAATGGTTTTTGGGCATCTCGGTGATAATCACCCGCACCCGTTCAATAGGAGCGTCAATAGAGCGGGACATGGCTTCAGAGACCTCTCTGATAAGACGCTCTTTCTGTTCATCCGTTCGGCCTTCAAGAATGTATAGCTGTGCTATTGGCATGGTGTCTCCTCAAGTAAGATCAACCAGAAGGTTCCTGAATCGCTCCGGGCTCGCAGACACAAAAGCCGGATGAGCGGCCATACGTCCAAACCACTGGCGAATGCGGGGAAACTCTTCAGGAATGCCCACACCATAGGCCCAGGCCAGCGCAAACCTCGGGAACAGAACGCACTCTGCCAGGGCTGGCTGGGATCCGTTCAGGAAGTGCTCCTCACCCAACGCTGCCTCCAATGCGGGCAGCCCCTCCCTGAATCCACGGGCACCCTCACGAATTCTGTCCTGGTCCCATTCTTTCTCAGGCTTATCACGTTTTTCGAACACTACCTCCCGAATGCAGCGCCCCAGAACGTGATCACCGTATACCATCCAGCTTCGTGCCTTCGCCCTCTGCCGGGGAGAGTCAGGCAGCAATGCCGGGCCGGTTTCTGCCAGATATTCCAGAATGGGGCCGGAGTCGGTCAGTACCAGGTCCTCGTCGACCAACACAGGGACGGTGCGGTTGGGCGATAGCTCCCGCCATTCCGCAAGTACCTCCGGGTCTGACCGGTCCAGGCTTTCCGCAGGCCTTCCCTGCAGCGCCAGGGCAATCCGGACTCGCCAGCAAAACGGGCATTCGGGTTTGTCGATCAGTCTTAACCTGCCCATCAATGTGCCGCTCCCAGTTCCCGCAGGTGCTCCGCCACGAAGTCGAGCCTGTCCTGTCCCCAGAAAATCTGATCACCAATGACAAAGGTGGGAACCCCCAAAGCTCCCTTCTCCTGCGCTTCTTGCCAGTTCCGGGCAAGCTGGGCATGGTTTTCAGGATCATCAATTGCCCGGGCAAAGTCTTCCCTGTCCAGCCCGACGCTTTCTGCGACTGAGAGCAGCACCTCGGTATCACCTATGTCCCGGCCCTCCGACCATTCGGAGCGCATCATCGCCACCAGGTAGGGCCTGAGTAAACCTTCCTTTTCCGCAAGCAGGGAGCCTGCACCCGCCCGGGTCGGGTCGGTGGTTTTTGGCGGCGGAGTCAGTGGCATGCCAAACCGGCGTGCCCATCGTGCTACATCCTGCCGGGCAATCGGCATCTTGATCTTTGCGCGGTCCGGGTCGGAACGGCCGTGCCAGCCCCCCAGTGGCCGCCAGAGAACATTGAGGTGATACCTGTCGAACACCTCAAACATGCGCCTGCTGGCCAGGTAGCAGTATGGGCTGCGAAAGTTGAAATACAGATGCAGATCGACGGCATTACTCATAGATTGCATGCTCCATGGAGCGTTATTTGTTTAGGCCTCAGATGAACCTTCCGGAGACAGTACCAAGCCCCTGATAACGCACCGTGATATTGTCACCCGGCTCGACGGTGATGGCGGCGGTAATACCACCGGTCATGATGAACGTGCCCGCTGGAATGTGCTCACCCCGCTCCGCCAGCAGGTTAGCCAGCATGGCTACGCTGGAGGCCGGATGGCCCAGAACAGCGGCACCGGCACCCACGTCGACAACTTCACCGTTCTTCTCGACCACCACCCCCAGGGTTTTCAGGTCCAGATCCGCAACGTCGGCCATCTGGCCACCGGTGATAAAACGGGTAGATGAGGCATTATCGGCAACCACGCTCACCAGGTCGAACTTGAAGTTCTCGTAGCGGGAGTCGATGATCTCCACAGCGGGGATCACGAAGTCCGTTGCCGCCAGAACCTGACCGATGTGACATCCGGGGCCTTTCAACGGGGCCTTGGTGACGAAAGCAATCTCGGCTTCAATCTTCGGATGGATCAGCTCTTTGGTGTTGACCACGCCGCCGTCCGGGACACTGAAGTAGTCCGCCAGGAAGCCGTAAATCGGCGTTTCCACACCCATCTGCGCCATCTTCGCCCAAGAGGTCAGGCCCATTTTCATGCCAACGATTCTGTTGCCCCGCTCTTCCTTCCGGCGGCGGATTTCCCACTGCACGTCGTAGGCATCCTCGAAGGTCATGTCCGGGTAGTCGTTGGTGACCTTGGTGATGTCCTGAGCCTTCAGTTCGGCGTTTTCCACATGCTCGGCCAGGGCCAGCATCTGTTCGCGGCTTAATGTCTTGCTCATGCGTTTTGCTCCTTCCGGGCCGCCAGCAGATCCAGCGCCACATCCACGATCATGTCTTCCTGGCCACCCACCATGCGGCGACGGCCCAGCTCCACCAGAATGTCCACGGTCTTGAGACCATATTTCTGCGCCGCCACCTCGGAGTGCCGCAGAAAGCTGGAATAGACACCGGCATAACCCAGCGCCAGGGTCTCGCGATCCACCCTTACGGGACGGTCCTGCAGCGGACGCACGATGTCATCAGCAGCATCCATCAGGGCGTACACGTCGGTGCCATGCTCCCAGCCCATCTTGTCGAAGGCGGCCATGCACACTTCCAAAGGGGCATTGCCGGCACCGGCGCCCATGCCGGCCAGGGACGCATCGACCCGGTCGCAGCCCTCTTCCACCGCAACGATGGAGTTGGCCACGCCGAGCGCCAGGTTGTGATGGGCGTGTATTCCGGTTTCAGTTTCGGGCTTGAGGACGTCTTTCAGCGCCCGGAAGCGGTCGCGGATGTCGTTCATGTTCATGGCGCCGCCGGAGTCCACCACATACAGACAGGTGGCGCCGTAGCTTTCCATCAATTTTGCCTGTTCCGCCAGTCCCTGCGGGGTCTGCATGTGGCTCATCATCAAAAAGCCCACAGTGTCCATGCCCAGCTTTCTGGCATGTTCGATGTGCTGTCTGGAGACGTCTGCCTCGGTGCAGTGGGTGGCCACTCTTACGATTCTTGCGCCGGCGCTGTAGGCGTCGTCCAGGTCGTGGACGGTGCCGATGCCAGGCAGCAGCAGGGTGGCAATTTTCGAGTGGGTGACCACTTCCGCCACCGCTTCGATCCACTCCAGGTCGGTGTGGGCGCCGAAGCCGTAGTTGAAACTGGAGCCCTGCAGGCCGTCGCCGTGGGCCACTTCGATGGAATCGACTTTCGCCTTGTCCAGGGCCCGCGCGATGTCCTGCACGTTCCTGATGGAGTACTGGTGGCGGATGGCGTGGCTGCCGTCCCGCAGGGTCACGTCGGAGATGTAGAGTTTTTTGCCAGGGTTAAAGGTCATGATTCAGTCTCCTCACTTGACCAGCGATTCGGCGATGCGCTCGGCGGTACCCAGCGCGGCAGAGGTCATGATGTCCAGGTTGCCGGCGTAGGCCGGCAGGTAATGGGCGGCGCCTTCCACTTCCAGGAAGATGGAGGTCTTCAGGCCGCTGAAGCGGCCCAGGCCCGGGACGTTCATGGGCTGGTCTTCCGGAATCACGTCAAACTGCACTTTCTGCTTGAGGCGATAACCGGGCACGTAGCTGTTGACGGCCTGGACCATTTCTTCCACCGAGGCTTCCACTTCCGCCTGGTCGGCTGCATCGGAGAGCACGTAGATGGTGTCCCGCATCAGCAGGGGTGGCTCGGCCGGATTGAGGATGATGATGGCCTTGCCCTTCTGGGCGCCGCCCACCACTTCGATGGCCCTGGACGTGGTCTCGGTGAATTCGTCAATGTTGGCGCGGGTGCCGGGGCCGGCGGACCTGCTGGAAATCGACGCCACAATCTCCGCGTAGTGGGCCCTGGCGACACGAGACACCGCCGCCACCATGGGAATCGTGGCCTGGCCACCGCAGGTCACCATGTTGACGTTGCCTTCATGGAGGTTCTGCTCCAGGTTGACCACCGGCACGCAGTAGGGGCCGATGGCCGCCGGGGTCAGGTCGATGATCCTGATGCTCTCTTTATGGCCGCGCAGGAACACTTCGTTGTGCATGTGCGCCCTGGCGGAGGTGGCATCGAACACGATGTCGATGTCGGCAAACTCTGGCATCTTCACCAGGCCGTCCACCCCTTCGTGGGTGGTGGCCACGCCCATGCGGCTGGCGCGGGCCAGGCCGTCGGATTCCGGGTCGATGCCCACCATCACACCCATTTCAATGTGCTGGCCATTGCGCAGGATCTTGATCATCAGGTCCGTGCCGATATTGCCCGAGCCGATGATCGCGGCTTTGATTTTTTTGCTCATAACATTGTCCTCATTAATCCCGATCAGGCGAAGCGCACTGAGGCACTGCCGATGCCACCAATATCCACGCGCATGTAATCACCGGCCTTGACCGGTTCCAGTGGAACCAGAGAGCCGGACAGGATGACTTCGCCGGCCTTCAGGGTGATTCCGAACTCGCCCAGGGTATTGGCCAGCCAGGTCACGCAGTTCACCGGGGAACCCAGGGCGGCGGCACCGGCGCCGGCACTGATCACACTGCCGTTCTTCTCCACCACCATGCCGCAGGTCACCAGGTCCACCTTGCGAGGAGACACGGCCTGGTCACCCAGCACAAAAAGGCCGCAGGAGGCGTTGTCGGCAACCGTGTCCTGGATGGCGATCTTCCAGTCCTGGATACGGGAGTCGACGATCTCGAAGCACGGCATGACACATTCGGTGGCGGCCAGAACATCAGCATTGGTCACGCCGGGGCCGGTCAGGTCTTTCTTGAGAATGAACGCAATTTCGCCCTCGGCGCGGGGCGCAATCAACCGGTCGCTGATGGGTATGACTTCGCCACTGTTGAACACCATGTCGTCGGTCAGATAACCGAAGTCCGGCTGGTGTACGTTCAGCATGTTCTGCACGGCCTTGCTGGTGACGCCGATCTTCTTGCCAATGATCGACGCGCCATCCGCCAGCCGGCGTTCCAGCATGCGCAGGGAAATGTGATAGGCATCGTCGATGGTGATGTCGTCGCCGCGCCCGGTCAGCGGAGCGACCGCTTTCCGGCTGAGCATGGCGTGGTAGAGTTCATCACCAAGGGCCTGAATACGTGTCTGTTCCATTATTGTGCTCCTGCAGCTGCTTGATCGGCCTCGATCAGAAAATCGTTCACCAGCCGGGCGAACCGGCTGGCATGTTCAATCTGGGTCCAGTGGCCACAACAGCCAAAGACGTGAAGCTGTGCCCGGTCGATCCAGTCCGCCAGGGTCAGGGAGGTCTGCAGGGGAATCACCTCATCCTCCCGGCCATGAATCACCAGGGTTTCGTGGGACAGTGCCCGGATGTCCTCTTCGCGGCTGGCCAGATTGTCTACCCAGCGCTGACGCGGGGCCGGGAACATGGCGGCGAAGGACTCCTGGAAACCGGGGCGGATGCTAGCCTGATAACGCATTTCCGCCAGTTCGTCGGTGAGCAGGCCCTTGTTGAAGGCAAACACGTCCATCAGGCGGCGCATGTTTTCAAGGGAAGGCTCGTAACCCCATACTTCATCCAGCCCTTCGGTGATCGGAAAGCTGACGCCCACGGATCCCATGAGGACCAGGCGGCGAACCCGTTCCGGGTACTCAATGGCCAGGGCCAGGGCCAGGCCTCCACCAAAGGAGTTGCCAACCAGGTCCACTTTCTCCAGATCCAGCGCGTCCATCACGCCGATGGCATGGGCCACCCAGCGCTCACGGTTGTAGGTGTTGTCTTCCGGGCGCTCGGTGTAACCAAAGCCGAGCATTTCCGGGGCCACCACACGGCGGTTCTTCGCCAGCTCCGGAATTACCAGGCGCCAGTTGGCCCAGGCGGTAACGCCAGGCCCGGAGCCGTGGATCATCATTACCGGGACATCACTCTTGCCATTGTCGGCACCATGGTCGTGCACGTTGGTGCGGTAGCCGGCAGCGGTTATCTCACGTCCGATTTCGGGGCTGTTTTCAGGTGCAGTCATGGTCAGCTCACAATTTCACGCAGATGTTTTTCATCTCGGTGTAGAACTCCAGGGAGTGGACACCGCCCTCACGGCCAATACCGGACTGCTTGCTGCCACCGAAGGGAGTGCGCAAATCCCGCAGGAACCAGCTGTTGACCCATATGATGCCCGCGTCAATCTGACCAGCAACGCGATGAGCCCGGCTGATGCTTTCACTCCAGATCGCCGAAGCCAGTCCATAAGGCAGACTGTTGGCCAGCCCGATGGCTTCTTCCTCGGTATCGAAGGGTCGCAGGTGCACGCAGGGGCCGAAGATTTCGTCGGTAATCACCGCCGACTCTTCCGGCAGGCCGGTCCAGATGGTGGGCTGAACCCAGGCGCCGCCGGACAGCTCTTCAGGCATTTCGGGCACACCACCGCCGGTCACGACCGTGGCGCCGTCATCGACAGCTTTCTGGTAATAGGTAAGGACCTTTTCACGGTGTTTGAGGCTGACGAGCGGCCCAATGTTGGCGTCGGCATCATCGGGCGGACCGATTTTCAGTCCCTCTGCGGCGTCTTTCAGACGAGCCACGAATTCGTCGAAAATGGAACGCTCGACGTACACCCGCTCAGTGCCCAGACATACCTGGCCACAGTTGGCGAACGCTGAGCGCATGGTGCCCTCGATAGCCTTGTCCATGTCACAGTCGGCGAACACAAGGCCTGCGTTCTTGCCACCCAGTTCCAGAGAAATATCCCGGATGCCTTTGGCTGCGGCCTTCATGATGACTTCGCCGGTAGCAATCTCGCCGGTAAAGGTGAAGCCATCCACCAGCGGATGCTCTGTCAGAAAGGCACCCGCGGAATCTCCGCCAAAGCCATGAATCACGTTGTAAACGCCGTCCGGGATCCCGGCCTCTTTCATCACCTCTCCGAGAAGGGCGGTGGTGGTCGGTGTTTCTTCCGAAGGCTTGACCACCACGGTATTGCCGCAGGCCAGAGCGGGTCCGACTTTCCAGGTCATCAGCAGCAGAGGCAGGTTCCAGGGGCTGATCACGCCAATGACGCCTTTGGGACGGCGAACGGCATAGTTCAACGCACCAGTACCATCCGGTGTTGGCATTTCAAAGGATTCCGCCGGCACATTCTTGATCATGTCCGCAAAAACCTTGAAGTTGGCCGCGCCCCTGGGAATATCGATATGGCTCGCCAGGGATTTTGGCTTGCCAGTATCGAGGCATTCCGCTTCCAGGAACTCGTCGAACCGGGCGTTGATGCCATCGGCCACCCTGTGCAGGATGCTGGTGCGCTCCTCCAGAGTCATCCTGCCCCAAGGGCCACTCAGGGCCGCTTTTGCTGCCTTGACTGCGGCATCCACCTCGTCACGGCCAGCCTCGTGAACCTTGCTGATCATCGCCCCGTTTGCCGGATTGACGTTGTCGAACAGTTTGCCGCTGGCGGAGCCAACATACTGCCCATTGATGTAGTGCTTGATGTCTTTCATTGCTGCTTAGTCCTGTTTAACCGGGGAATCATCAGGTCAGTACAGTGAGGAACCGTTCGTTCAGCACCCGGTCGTGATAGAAGATGGCCTTGCCGAGCTGCTCTGCCTGCCAGGTCACTGGTTTGTGGTCCGGATAGGTGTAGTCACCACCACAGAACACTTCGTTACGGTTACCGGACGGATCGAAGAAGTAGATGGTCTTGCCATGAGTGAGGCCATGACGGGTCGGACCGATATCAATGGAGGTATCCGTCATGGTGATCAGATCCGCAGCGCGCAGCACGTCCTCCCAGGTTTCAAGATGAAAAGACGCATGGTGGAACTTGCCCTTCTCTTCATGATGAATGAACGCAATATCGTGTTCTTTCATCGACACGGTCAGGAACTGAGCGACGCGGGTGCCGTCTTCCGTCAGCACCTGTTCCGCCAGATGGAAGCCAAGAACATTCACGAAGATGTCGTAAGTGGCTGCCAGCTCCGGCCCATAAAACAGGCAGTGGTCAAAGCGAACCGCTTTCATGCCCGTGAGGCCACGGGGCCAGGCTTCCGGGTTGACTTCGGTCACACCCCATTTGCCGGTATAAAGCTTGTCCGCGTAAAGCTCAAAGGCGTGACCGGAAGGAACCGTAAAACGAACCCTGCGGCCGCAGTCTTTCAGCTCGCCCTCAGGGACCTGTTCAACATCCACTCCGAACTCGACCAAGTCTTTCTCCAACTGAACCAGGGCGGCCTCATTAACCACCTTGAAGCCCATGAAATCACAGCCTGGCTCATCGGCCTCGCGCAGAACCACAGAGAACTTGTCCACTTCGCTCCATGCCTTGAGATAAACCCGGCCCTGGTCGTCACGGTCGGTTTCAATCAGACCCACCAGGTCTTTGTAGTGTTTGAGGGCCTCGTCCATATCGAGAACACGGATCTGGACATGGCCGGGACGCATTACGCCTTTTTTCATGATAATCACCTCAACGCTGTTGTTTTTGTTTGCCTGTTTTCACTGTCTGCCGCCGGTAGCGGCAGGCACTCAATAATCAGATCCGTCAGGGGATAGATCCGGCAGGCCAGTACCTCTCCCTGTTCAATGGCCGCGGGAGGAGCATGGGCCTTGCTCATCTTTCCGCACTCGAACTCACCGGCCACCACCCTGATTTTGCAGTAGCCGCAGCCACCGCCCCGGCAGCCAACGGGCACACACTTCAGGCCTCGCTGTTCCATGGCTTTGAGGACACTCTGGCCTCCCTGACAGCTGAAGCTGTTTCCTGTCGTCCGGTTGAAAACCTGGAATGACGCCATCGTCCTTCTCCCGGTTATATTTTCTTGAACAGGGCCGAGCGCTGGGTCTCATCAGCACCGTCTGCCGCCGTCAGGAATTTCTCCATGAAGATGTCCCGTTCGAACAACCGGCCCTGCATCAATGCTGTAATCGCTGCATCGATCATCGGCGGCGGACCACACAGATAGGCCTTGTGCTCGGAGAAGCGACCACCGAAATGCTCTTTGGCTGCGTCATGCACGTACCCCCTGAACCCCTGCCAGTCGCCGTCTTCGTCGACCTGGCTGAGTGCCGGCACATAGGTGAAGTTGTCGTTGTCCCTGGCCAGAGCCTCGAACAGCTCCCGGTTGTAGAGCTCAGTCAGGTTACGGGCGCCCTGGAAGAGGGTGATCTGGCGATCATCTCCCTGCTCCAGCAGGTCGAGGATCATCGACTGGGGGCTGGAAAGTCCCGAGCCGCCAGCAATGAAAATCAGGTTACCCGGCTGGGAACTGCGAACGAAGAACTGACCGTAGGGACCGGAAAGATGCAGCTTCTCGCCCACTTTCAGTTCCTCGTGGATATAGGTGGTTGCAGCGCCTCCCTCCACCAGGCGCACATGAAGCTCCACTTCGTCGGCCCTGTGGGGCGGGTTGGCCAGCGAGAAGGCCCTGGCACCATCAACACCCGGCAGGTCGATATTGATGTACTGGCCCGACTGGAAGGTCATCGGGCGGTCCAGTTTGAGATGGATACCCTTGATGGTTGGAGATAACTCGACGATCTCGGTGACGCTCGCGGTATAGTCCTCAACCGGGTAGCCCTCGAAGTCTTCGTCGACGTCGATATCCGCCTCGATGGTGACGTCGCTTTCGACGGTTGCGCAGCATGCGAGTACCTTGCCTTCATCCCGCTCAACATCCATCAGGGCAAAAGGTGACGCGTCGCCAATTTCAACATCGCCCTCTATGACCTGAACCTTGCAGGTGGCACAGGTGCCATGTCCGCAGGCGAAAGGTAGCCAGACGCCCTGACGCAGGGCAGCCGCAAGAATGGTCTGGCCATCCTCCACTTCAATCTGTTCGCCAATTGGCTCGATAGTAACGGTGTGGCTCATAGCGCTACCCTCAGAATGCGGCGTCGGCCAAGCCATCAAGGCCTTTTGTCGTGACCGTCAGCATGCTCTTGTGATCAATGCCACTGCCTTTCAGGCTGGCCCTGGCATCGGGCGTGAATGGTGCATCATTCAGTTGCCATTCAGCCTTCAGGAAATCCGCCTTTGCAGCATCCGGATGGGGGGCCGTCGCTGGTTTGAGTACTTCGTCAATAAAGTCGCCAAACGTCATGTCCGGATCCACCAGTAGTGCAAAGGGTGAACAGAACATCAGATGATGGGGCCAGTAGACATACAGCAGCTGCATGCCATTGAAATTCTCGACCTTGTCTCTGGGCTCAAACTTGTAGTCGTATAAAGCGTTTACACTCACGATGATCACCTCGTTGTTTTTGTGGGTGAAACGCCCGGTGCCTGAAGACACCGGGCACCTCCCGGATCAGGCCGCGTCGTCTTTGGCACCTGTGGGCTTGACGTAAGGGGGCTTCCCCTTGATGGCCAGCCAGCGCTTGTGGTCAGGGGACCCGAGGTATTCCAGATTGTCCTCGCCGATATTGATGTGATAGTACTTCTGCACCACTGTCTCGACATCCGCACCTTCGCAGTTGCCCTGGTAGATCTGGTGTACCGGCAACCAGGCCTGCACGTACTTCTCCGGCTCATGCATGAAGATGTCGTAGCAGCCATCGGAACAGAGATGGTAGCGCTCGCCTTCATAAACAGTCTGGCGATGACTGAACCTGGTCGGATCTTCTTTCTCGGTGAAGATGGTCGGAATCTGACAGACCTGGCAGAGCTGCGGCAGCGTGTTGTTGTAGAAACGACGGCCTTCCTCATGCTCCTGGGCCCAGTGCTCAAACCGCGGGCGGTAGTATTTGTCGAAGGTGTCTGGATACTTCTCCGACAGCCACTTCATTTCTTCCTCCTCCGGGGTCCAGGTATGGAAGTTGGTAGCGTGGCTGTACTGGTAGAACGTCGACCAGATCTGGTGACTGATATGGTGCTTGGCATCATTGGCCACGTCCTGATACTTGGGCGGGCGAATGCCATAGCGCTCAAGGTCCTTGAACAGTGCACCTCCGTTCTGCTCGTAATACATCTCCCAGGCCTCGGACCAGGACATCACCTTTTTCGGAAGCATGTAGTCCATCATCATTCCCACCAGGCTAAGCAGGCGGAAACCGCGCCAGAACCACTTGTCGATCCAGCGCTGAACGATGGGCACATTGTCTTCGTGCTGCTCGAGGATGAACTTGATCACCTCAAGGCCCAGGGTCATGTGACGGGCTTCGTCGGACTGGGCCGAGAAGCCGAAGGTGACGGTAGCCATGTCACCGTTATAGGCGGCGCCTGACATGAAAGGCACGAACAGCAGATTGGTCAGCACGTACTCGAAGGAGAACGAGATGGCGGTCAGGAACTCGAACGGACCAGCCGAGCGGGCATCGTCAAAGAACGACTTGGGCACAGACAGGAACCATACCCGGTCATGCATATACGCGGCATCGTGCAGGCCATTGAAGTGCTTGTTGTAATGGCTCATGGCGTGCTGCTGGGTCTGGGAATGACGCAACTCATCAATGGCCTGCATCTGGCAGGCGACCCTGGCCCCCGCGCCGCTGAACTGACGGCCAACCTTGGCGTAGCCCTGGAAAGCCGCATGCTCAAGCGGAGATACACCACTCAGGAACAGCTTCAGAGCGTTTACATATCGGGCATCCGAGATATTCTGGTGGCCATTGTTCTGGGCAAAGGCATCGAAAATGGCATAAAGCTTTTTCTCTTTTTCAGCCTGGTACTTCCAGTAGGCATCCATGGTCAGACGGAAGGGGTCTTCCCACTGCGACCAGTCGGTAATCTTGATACCTTCAAAGTCTTCATCCGGAAAAATATCTTTCTTGTCCTGGTAGGTTGGTTCCCAGGCCATATCCCGCGTCAGGTACTGGTATCTGTCTTTCAGATTAAGCTTTTTGTTTTTTGTAGCCATGGTGTTTCTCCCAATTAGTTCCATTCAAGAATGAAGTGGTCGTCATCTTCGTCGACGTTGCCGCCGATACTGATCACGTCAACGAGCATTTCCTGAACATCCCATTCGCGACCAAGCTTCTCTTCCATCGTTTCCCGATTGATCACCAGACGTTTTTCCGCCTGGATGCGGATCATCGCGGGCTGGTGCTGTACTTCGGCTCTGGGGTTATCTTCCTGGATGGCCTCCACGAGGTAACGGGCGTTGTCGTTGTCCTGAAAGGCAATAAATACGAGTTGGCTCATGCGGCTACTCCCTGGCTCTGCTGCAGGCCGAATTTTTTGAGGCGCGCAGTAAGCTGGCCCCGCGTTTCATCAAGGGCTTCCGTGCCGATAGTGGCTTCGGCCAGTGGCGTGAGAGCTTTGTAAGCCTGCGGCTCCCACTGATCGACCCAGGACTGGATCAGTTTTGCATTGGCTTCACTTTCACCCACCACGGTTTTCATCATGGCGTTGGTCCAGCGCAGGGATTCCTTGTACCAGTCCCGCATGAATTCGGTCAGCATGGACACATCTTCAGCGCCATTCTCCCCCAGCCACTGATCTATTTTTTCGTAAACCAGCGGGTACATCAGGCCGTCAATCAGAATGTTTTGAATCACGGTCAGTTCGAACCAGTCGTCCACCACGAGAGTGTCTTCAACCAGTTTGCGCATGGGCTGCCACAGCTCGTCGTCCATCCAGTAACCTTTGGACTCGTCCAGACCGGTACCAGTACTGCCATCAAGCATCAGCGCAATACGTGACAGGTACTGGCCCATGCCCAGACGATCCATGGCCTGGTAGATGTGCATCTGCGAAACGGTCGTGGCATTAACATCACCAGCAATCTTGCTGTTGTTCATATTGGCGCCCAGCTCTACGTGGCGCAGAGGCACCAATAGCCTAAGCAACTGCTTCTGGGTGGATTCGGGTAACCGGGTCAGGAGGTTGCGCTTGTCACAGAACCCGAAGCTGGTTTCCGCTGATTCCTGCATTTTGGCGCGGTTGCCTACATAGGCGCCGTAATAGAACTGGCGGGGGTCAGTCACCGCATACCAGTCTTCCATTTGGACAGCCGTGCGGGTCGGGTCATTCAGCGTGTGCTTCGAATCCCACAACGGGCGATAGTGAAAGTTGGTCTTGGCCTCAAGGTCGTAGCTGGCTTCCTGATAACGGGAGGCTGGCTTGTCGCCAAAGCGACGGGCGATGTGGCCGTACGTGTGGCGGATGGGCTCCACCGAATTGGTTTTAATCTCGATGCTCATATCAACTTACCGTCTTGTTGCTGTGAGTGAATGATTGGCCTGATGAGGTTTAGCGGCGACCTTTTTCCCCAAAGCGCCACTTGATCATGTCTGCATCAATCTCGCGGATCATTTCGGAATTCATATGGATCACATTGTTGTGTTTGCAGAAAATCTCGAAGGCATCACGGGGAAGAACCAGCTCGACAAACAGTTCGGGATGACCAATGGCAAAATCGAACTCTACAAACCTGTCTTCTGGCCCACTCCGCACCCGGATGTATCTGGGCATCTCGTCGAAGCTTTTCGCCTGGTTGGTCATTGTTGGCTCCCTCGGGTTCTGTTATCAGTCACCATGGCATGAGCAACGGTTGTGCCAGGCTTCGTAAATCACCTTCAGGAAAGACACAGGCTCTTGTTTTTCAGTTTATTTTTTCAGCTCATTACAAATTTTGGTGGGCCAGATGATTGATTGGGGGGGATAAGGCAGGGGCAGTTTTTGATCATTTGATCAACCTGAAACCCTGAACTGAGCAAATGCTCAGCTCATCGGGCTCGACAGGGCTTTCAACCGGATTTTATCATTTGATTGATTTTTGACAGGGATAGGGTGTTATATGACAAGAGGCAGCAAGCGGTCGCCTTTGCTCTGGATTACCCCTTCCGCATGCGACCCCATAAAAACAACAAAAGGCGCTCCCGAGTATGGCCATCACCTATAAACCACAATTGCAAAGTGTGGACTGTCTGGATCTTACGAAGCAGATCCGTTTCCTGAGCACGGAGGGCAAAATCTGGTTCGGGGAACAGCGCATGCTCCTTATGCAGGTCAGTGCCATGGCAGCCTTCCGCCGTGAAATGGTCAACACCATGGGCATCGAGCGAGCCAAAGGCTTTTTCCTGCGCCTGGGTTACCAATCCGGACTGAAGGATGCGGAACTGGCCCGAAAGCTTCGCCCCCATTGCAGTGAACTCGACATTTTTCTCGCTGGCCCACAACTGCACTCGGTCAAGGGCATGGTCAAGGTTGTTCCCATTGAGATCGATATAAACCAGGAGTCAGGCGGTTTTTATGGCGAGCTGGAATGGATCGATTCTTTTGAAGTTGAGATATGCCAGACAGAGCTGGGCCAGATGGACGAGCCGGCCTGCTGGTCACTGCTGGGGTATGCCTGTGCCTTTACATCTTCCTTTATGGGGCGGGAAATTATCTTCCGCGAAGTCAGCTGCCGTGGTTGCGGCGACGAGAAGTGCATGATTGTGGGTAAACCGGCCGAGGAGTGGGAAGATGCGGCCGAGTTTACCCAGTACTTCAAGGCTGACCCAATTATCGAAGAGTTATACGACCTCCAGAGCCAGGTCAGCTCATTGCGCAGCAGCCTGGAGAAACAGCAGGGACAGTATTACGGCATAGGTCAGTCTGCTTCCTACAACAGGGTCTGCAGGATGATCGACAAGGCGGCCATGGGTAAGGTGTCAGTGCTGTTACTGGGCGAGACCGGGGTAGGCAAGGAAGTGATTGCACGTAGCGTTCACCTTCGCAGTGAGCGGGCCGAACAGCCATTTATTGCGGTCAACTGTGCGGCCATACCTCCGGACCTGATCGAGGCCGAACTGTTCGGGGTGGAGAAAGGCGCTTACACAGGTGCCAGCCAGTCACGGCCCGGACGTTTCGAACGAGCCACTACTGGAACCATCTTTCTCGACGAAGTAGTGGAACTCATTCCCCGTGCCCAGGCCACGCTGCTGCGGGTTCTGCAGGAAGGGGAGCTTGAGCGCGTCGGTGACAACCGCACCCGGTCAGTTGACGTAAGGGTCATCGCCGCAACCAACGAGAGCCTGGAGAAAGCGGTGGAAGAGGGTCGTTTCCGGGCCGATCTTTTTTACCGGCTGAATGTGTTTCCGGTAAAAATTCCGCCCCTGCGCGATCGACTGGAAGACCTGCCGTTACTGGCCGAGCACTTTCTGAAAAAATTCCACTCGGAGTACAACAAACGCACTCTTGGCCTTTCGGACAAGGCCCTTGAGCTCTGTCTCCACTATCACTGGCCAGGCAATATCCGGGAACTGGAAAATGTGATCGAGCGGGGTGTGATCCTGACCGACAACAATGAGTCCATCAGCCGCGAATCTCTCTTTGCCGGCATAGCTGAGCCCCAGTCAGACCAGCACCAGAGTGTAGTAGACGAGCACGGCCAGGTCGTTGAGGATGCGGGAGATATGTCCAGCGGTGACTGGGCAACCCAGATACTGGGAAATGGCATCAGCCTCGAATACGTTGAAGAAACACTGATGCGCCGCGCCATGGACGAAGCCAACCAGAACGTATCAGGGGCAGCGCGTATACTGGGCCTGACCCGTCCTGCGCTTGCTTACAGGCTCAAGAAATCCGGCATTCTCGCGGAATCCTGAAAGCCCGCCATGGACAGGGACGTCTGCCCCCCCCTTTACCCTCTGTTTCATAGCATCAACACCCCTTTTCCCGTTTGATCATTTGATAAACACTCCCCTCCAGGCTACTTCTCGACACCTCAAAACTATATGTCTGCCCCTAAATTCCCCTTATATTCAGAAACATAGATTCCGTGGCATAGGTGTTGCAACCGCCCAGCGTCGAAGTCCCGCTGGCCCGCTTCCGCGGGCTTTTTCAGCAAGGGGTTATTTGCGAGGAATCATGGAGAAAGGACGATCAAAATGAACCAGCTATCCAGCCAACCCGTGACCGTGGTCGTTTCAAGACGGGTAAGGAAGGGCGAGGGCGCGGCCTTTGAGCGGCTAAGCAGCGATATGACGGAGCGCGCCGCGGGGTTCCCCGGTTATCTTGGCGCCACACTTTTCCGACCTTCAGCTCCTGAGGATCCGGAATATCGCATTGTCTTCAGATTTCAGGATCGGGAAACACTGGCGGCGTGGGAAGAGTCCGAAGAGCGGCGGGAACTGCTCAGGCAGATCGAGAGTCTGCTGGTTGAGCCCAGCGAACGGGAAGTGACCTCTGGCATTGTCACCTGGTTTACCCTGCCTGGTCAGAACCCGGTTAAGCCACCTCCCAAATACAAAATGACAATTGTCAGCTGGCTCGCGCTTTATCCGGCCGTAACCCTCATTTTTGTCCTGTTTGGTGACCTGCTGGCCACGTTGCCCCTGTTGCTCCGGACGCTGATTGTCACAGTTTTCGTCATGCTTCTGATGAGCTACGTTCTCATGCCGCGTATGACCCGGTGGTTTTCGTTCTGGCTGTTTCCCGGCCGAAACGACACCAGTCGCTAATCCGCTCTAATTCATCGCCCTGAAAGTCTTCCACAAAGTCTGGCAATCCCGCCACTGACAGGGATGTCTGGTTGCCGTCATCGCATTTCATGAAATCAGCAACTGCTTTTTCGACTTTCTCATTTGATGAAAATCAACCTTTCCGCTTAACTGCCCAGGCTTGGCAAAAACTCTTCCTGGCTATTAATTTTATTTTACTTTCAAAAGGTTAAAAACCCATTTCGATCATGACGCTGCCCATGGCACAACGGTTGCTTAGTCACTGTCAGTCGCGTTACACACAAAAACAAAGACGGTGACATAAAATGCAAAATGCCCCTTTGCGCAAATGGCGCACCGCCCTATCGTTAGCAGGAGTGCCTTTCCTCCTTCTGACCGGCTGTGAGGCCCCCCTGGATCTTCAGGCGGTTCAGGAGCACTCAAAGCTGGCTGTCAAAAGAACAGACTTTTACCAGGCCATGGCCCGCAACGAGGAGGTTATTGTCCTTTCCGGCAACAATGGCGTTGTACTGGTCAGTGCCGACAACGGCAGGAGCTGGAGCCGAAAGACGCCCACCTCGGAGAGCTTCCTCGCGCTGGATGTGTGCCCTGACAACAGTTTTATCGCGCTAACGTTCAACAACGAGATCTGGCACAGCAATACAGAGGCAGAAAACTGGACTGCCCACCCCCTTCCCAGCCAGGAACAGATGATGACCGCGGCCTGCTCTCCGGATGGCGGCTGGTGGGCAGCTGGCAGCTTCACCACCATTCAGCACAGCGCCGACCAGGGTGCTAGCTGGAGCGAAACCTCCCTTAACGAAGACGCCATTCTCAATAACCTTCAGTTTCTCGATTCTGATAACGCCTTCGCCACCGGTGAATACGGTCTTGTGCTCAGAACCCGGGATGCTGGTGCGAACTGGGATTATGCCGGCTATCTGCCTGATGAGTTCTACGCCCATACGAGCTACTTCCGGTCGGTTGATGAAGGCTGGGTTGGGGGGCTCAACGGGTTCATCTATCACACCACCGATAGCGGGGAGAGCTGGCAGAGGACCGCAACCGGCATCAGCGCTCCGATTTTCGGCTTTGTTCCCGGCCCTTCCGGGCTGTACGCCCTTGCAGATAACGCAACCGTCCTGCAACTGACAGATCAGTCCTGGCGGAAGATTTCCACTTCGGATCAACCACTTTATCTGCGCAGCGGGCTGTTATTACCCAACCACGAGCTGCTTGCCGCCGGTGGTCGTGGTCTTCTGCTCAACCTTGAACTTCCCGTGGCCCTCTCGGCCGGTAAAGAGTGAGGAACTCCGCCATGCCCGGACTGAATCGTTTTACCCATCTCCTGCATTTGCTGGAGCTGTGGATTTTCAACAATCCCCGAAAAGTGCTGAGTCTTATTGCCATTCTGACGCTCGTATTCGCGCTGCGTATCCCGGGGCTGAAAATCTACACAGATTTTGCCGACCTCCTGCCGCAGCAACACCCATACATTGAACTGCACAACAGCATCAAGGACACCTTTGGTGGCGCCAACGTTCTGGTGGTCGGTGTCGAGTTTGAACAGGGAGATATTTTCACCAACGAGAATCTGGCCACCATCGACCGTGTCACCCAGGCCGTGGACAACCTGCCCGGGGTAAACCACAACCTGGTTGCAAGCGTGACCCACCGTAACGCCCGCGAGATCTGGCTAACCGAAGTGGGGAGCATCAACTCCGAGCCCTACTATGACTCGACCCGGGTGGAGTATTCCCAGGGTGCGCTGGATGAGATCCGTGCCAACGTTGCCGCCAACCCCCTAGTTTATGGTCCCCTTGTTTCACCCGATTTCAAAATGGCTCTGGTGAAGGCACAGCTGATTGAAGGCATGCTGGACTACGAAGAAACCTTCGCCCAGTTGCAGCAATTGCGTGCTGACGTGGCAGGCCCCGGCGTTACAGTGTATGCAACTGGGCAGCCTGTCCTGGTGGGATGGGCCTATACCTACATGGAGCAGATTCTCCAGATCTTCATCTTCACCGTCGTTACCATGCTTGCGCTGCTCATATTTCACTTCCGCAAGGCTTACGGCGTTCTCATTCCGCTCGGCGGCGTATTGGTCTCCACTATCTGGGGGCTCGGAATCATAAGTCTTCTGGGTTACAACCTGGACCCCCTTGGTCTGGTTATCCCTTTTCTGATTGCAGCGAGGGCCATGAGCCATGGCGTACAACTGGTGGAACGCTACTACGCAGAAACCCTGGAGAGGGGGAGCGGGCCCGAGGCCGCAAAAGCCACTTTCGACAGTCTGTTCCGCCCCGGTTCCCTGGGCGTGGTGTCAGATGCCATAGGCCTTTCCCTGATTGCAATCGGGTCCATACCACTGAATACACACCTGGGCATCTACGCGTCTCTGTGGGCCATAACCGTGGTATTCACCGTGTTGATTGGCGTGCCCCTGCTGCTGTCCATTCTGCCGACACCAAAAAATCCGGAAATTCGCGAGACCGCTTTACGGCATATTGCAGCCAGTTGCTCCCGCACAGTCGCCCGCCCCGGCGCTGCAAAGGTGGTCCTGGGTTTAGGGGGTCTTGCCATGCTGGCGGGACTGCTGGCGGCGTCCAACGTACAGGTGGGTGACTCCGAGCCAGGATCGCCCATCCTGTACCCGGAGCACGATTACAACATCTCCTCCCGCATCGTAAATGACCGCTTTCCCGGCTCGGAGGAGCTCTACATTGTTGCGGAAACAGACGAAAAAGGTGGGTTAAAGCGGCCGGAAGTGCTGACTGCCCTGTCGGACCTCCAGTCCCACATGCTTCAGGATCCGGAGGTGGGAGGCAGTAAAGGCCTGCCAGACCTGGTTAAACAGGTTAACCGCCTGATGCATAACGACGACCCCCGCTGGTACCAGATTCCCCACGATGCCAGGTACGTGGGTGGCCTGATGTTTACCTATATGGCATCAAGCCCGATTCCAGGCGCCCTTGATGAATTCAATGACACCGACGACCGCATCGCGAACCTGGTTTTCTACTACAAGGACCGCCAGGGTGAAACCATCCGTCGGGCGATCCACATGGCCAAGCAATGGATTGAACAGAATGGCGACAATGTCGAAGGCCTGACCATCCGACTGGCCGGCGGTACCCTCGGTGTTGCTGCCGCCATGAACGAGTCCGCCTTTGAAACCAACGTCATTGTGCTGCCGCTGGTGTTCCTGCTGATTTTCACCTTCGTCATGCTGTTTTATACCTCCTGGCATGCAGGCCTGATGATGCTGATGGCCATGCTGTTTGCTACCACCCTTACCTACGGCTACATGGGGCTAAGCGGTCTGAGTATCGACATCAATACCGTGCCGGTCATTGCCGTCGGCATTGGTGTCGGCATCGACTATTCCATTTACATGATGGACCGGATACGGGAAGAAATGGCCCGGTTCGGCAACCTCCGTGATGCCGTTCGGCGTGCAATATCCACCACCGGCATGGCCATCAGTTTTACCGCCCTGACGCTGATGGCAGGCATCATCATGTGGGTCATTTTCTCAGATCTCAGGTTCCAGGCTGATGCCGCCCTGTTGCTTTGCGTAATGATCGTGATCAACGGACTGGCAGCCATGCTGCTGGTGCCCTCCTGGGTTCTGGTCTTCAAGCCCCGCTTCGTCACTGACGTGTACGCAGACGAAGACGGAATTCTGCACTCCCACCGCCCCAACCAAGCACCACCTCCATCGTCCCCCGCCTCCGGGCAAACGGATTATGGCTTCGTGCCAGGAAAGCCGTAACGGGCTTTCTCCTGGAATTTCGATAAAACCTGTGATGTACGAGGATCTTGCCATGCAAACAAAAACAAAAGGCCTAAAAATCTGGTGTTACAGCCTTGCCTGGGGCGCCAGTCTGGTTTTGGGCCCGGCAACGGGAGCCATCGCCGAGGAGGATCTCAGAGACCGTCTGATGGGTCCCTTTACCGACGACAGTTTCCGACTGAATGGCTCACTGGAGAATGCGACATTCTTCCGGGATGACCGGGGCCTGTCAAAGTTCCGTAACACGCTGCAACTGGAAGCGGAGAAAAAGCTTGGGGACGCCGGGATTTTCAGCAATGTTTCCTGGAACGCGGTACTCCGGGGAACTTATGACGGCGTTTATGATTTAAATAAGGACGAATTCGGTCGGGATGCAGGTGGCGCAATACGACTGGAAAATCGTGTGGCTGGGCCGGATGCCACTGTTGCCCATGGCAATGGCCTGAATCTGCCGTTTTCTTTTGATACAAGCAATCACCCCAATGAAGGCATGATTGTTCTTGGTGAAAATCTGCACGACGTGGATGGAGGGGTTTCATTCGGTGTTCCCGTCCGTCCCTGTGACGTGGACAGCCGGGGCTGTATCGACGGCTATCTTGATAAAACCACCAATGAGCTTCGTTTTCAGGAAGTTAATGACCGGGCCGACTATATTCGTGAGCTCTATCTCGATTTCGATTACAACTTCGACAATGGAAACGTGCTCAGCACCCGTTTGGGCAAACAACAGGTAATCTGGGGGCGGACTGACCTGTTCCGGGTTCTGGACGTCATCAATCCTGTCGATTACTCCCGTAATAATATTTACGCCGAGCTTGAAGACGTACGAATCCCAATGTGGATCCTGAAGAGCGATTACAGAATGGGTCCAACCGAGGTGTTCGAAGGTCTGGTATTTGATGACCTGAATTTCTCCGTAGTCTGGAATTTCGACAAATTCCGCCCCCACGATATCGGTCAGTGCGGGCAACCCAATGTGATCCTGGATGCTGGCTGTTTCTTCCGTGGCATGAATACCCTCTGGGAAGAGGGCGGCACGGTTTCCAACTTTGCCAACGGAGTAGTCGCAACTGATTTCGGCCCGGGGCAAATTGGTATCCGGGAAGCGGATATGCCCAGCTGGAGCCTGTCGAATACCCAGCTGGGATTCAAACTCGAGGGCCTTTATCGTGACTTTGGCTTCTCCCTGAATGCGTTAACCTATCGCTCGCACCTGCCTTCCCTGCGTGGTGGCATCCCGGCCCAGAATCCATTTACCGGTGAAGTCCGCCCCTGGCCAGGCCTGATTGCCTTCGATATTCACTTCCCCCGGGTCAACTTGCTCGGCGGTTCTGTGGACTATTATTCGCAAGGGATTGATACCGTATTTCGTGTCGAATACGCCCATACCGAAGGCGAGGAATTCGCCAATACCCTTGAGGATCGACTTTTCTCAGAGTCAAACGTAAGTCGGGCGGTAGTCGGTGCCGATAAAAATATCTTCATCCCCCTCCTTAATGAACGTCGCGCTTTCCTTTTCTCCGGTCAGCTTTTCGGTCAGCACATCCATGAACACGAGCGTGAAGAGCGCGAGCTCGGGACGGCAGGCATACCGGATTGGGAAACTAACTGGATTGCAACTCTGCTGATCAAAGGCTGGTGGATGAACGATCGCCTGAGCCCCCAGATTCTCGCAGCCCATGATGGCAAGGCGGAAGCAACTGCCATTGCGCCGGGCATTGAATGGCTCGTCAGTGACAGCTTCAAGGTTACTGCAGTGGCCAATTTCAAGGTCGGTGAAGGCGCCAGAGAATTTGATGATTGCCGGACATGCAATCCATTTGACCCCTTCACAGCCGCTTTCCCGGGTCAGGAACCAGCCAGATCCGCCGGGCTTGAGGGTTATGAGCCGCTGGGCCGCTTCCGTTCCGGGCCAATTGGCATGGCTCAGGAAGAAGACGAAATTCAACTCACCGTTCGCTATAGCTTTTAATCCAGGGGAGATATCATGAATATCAAAAGAAACACCTCATTTTCCAGGCGTAACCGCTTCGCTATCGGCGCCCTCGCGAGCGCCCTGGCTTTCGGTACACTGGCGGACGAACATGTTATCCGGGATTCTTTCTATCCCTATCGAGATGGCGTGCCAAGTTATGACGGCCTTGCCACCAACATGGTCATTAACCAGTCGAACGTTGAGCAGTTCAAGGAGATCATTGATCCGGCCTATTACGGCTTCATAGAAAAAGGCTGGACGTCCATCGTGGTTGGTGAAACCACATCTTTTGATCTGCATCCGAATTATGTTGAGGCGAGCCGGGCAGGAATGGGCCAGGTTGTGCTGGGAGACAAGGTGGGTGAAATCAAAAACTGGAAGGCAGGAAGACCCTTCCCTGAAGCCCCGCGGGAAGAGGATCCCCGGACGGGCGAGCGTCTCGCCTGGAACTACAAGTATGGGTATAACTGGGGTGACAGCGCCGCCATTTACCCCTTCTACTGGAAGTACCGCAATATGGATTCAGGGAAGGTCGAACGCACCATCAAGTTCAACTTTCACTTCCTGAACTACATAGGGCGGGTCAATCACGAACCCACACCGGAAATACAACCGAATCCCGCAGAGCTTTTCCGAGCAATTTACGTCCAGGTACTCCAGCCAGACGATGTCCGGAATACGCAGTTGCTCATCCACCGGGCAGCGGACGATCTGAAACGGGACAATTCCTGGCTTTACCTTGGCTTCCAGCGCCGGGTCCGCCGTCTTGCAACGGGTCAGGTGACTGATGCTTTCCTGGGCTCCGATCTGATGATCGAAGACTTCGAGGGTTACAACGGCCGCATATCGGATATGAACTGGAACTATAAAGGCACGCGCTACATGCTCATGCCCTTCTACAACCATAACGACCTGACCCTGGACAAGGAAACCCATAGTGACGACGACGGCTATCAGGTGGTTGCGTTCAGTGGTCAGGGCGGCTGCTTCCCGGACATTACCTGGCAGTTGCGAAAAGTCTATGAAGTAGAGGCCGTGCCGGTGGATGACAGCCACCCGCTGTCCAGACGCGTACATTATATGGACGCCCAGACGTTCACCATCCCGAGAACAGTGGCCTATGACCGCAAGGAAAGTCTCTGGAAAACCTTCACCATCGGTCAGGCTCATCCGGATCACCATCTGCCCAAAAACAGGGGCACTGGAGTCTCCATTGATGACAGCTTCAGCATGATTGATGTGCAGGCAAGCCATTGCACCACCGGCCAGTTCAAGGGACAGGTGGACCCTGAACTATCTCCTGTACAGATGTTCAACGTACAGCATCTTCGGGCAACCGGTAGCTAATATTTCCAAATAAAAAAGGGCCCAGCAACGGGCCCTTTTTTATTTAATTTGTCCCGTCCTGAAATACGTTGTCATCTGGAGATTACGCAGATGGACAACTCTACTCCCGCCCGCAAGAAACGCACGCAGCGTGATTACAACCCGGGCTTTAAATTAGCTGTTGTAGACCAGGTCGAAAAAGGCGAATTCACCTATAAACAGGCCCACCAGACCTCCGGCATCCACGGGCCCCCCAAAATAGTAGCTGATTGAGCAGGATCTTGCCCAAACGTGTAGTGTTCAACTAATCTCCGACAGATGTGAGATAAGGTTCTGGCGGTCTCCCATGAACAGGAATATCGAGGGAAAATGAACAACAACTACAAAATCGCCCTCCTGATTGACTGCGACAACGTCAGCCACCAGTCGATTGAAGGCGTGCTCCAGGAGCTCGCCAAATACGGCGCCGTAAACGTTCGTCACGCCCACGGAAACTGGAACGGCCCGCAACTGGGTGGCTGGATCGAGAAGCTACATAATAATGCCATTCGACCCGTTCAGCAGTTCGCCTATACTAGCGGAAAGAACGCCACAGACGCCTCCATGATCATTGATGCCATGGATTTGCTGTACAGCAGAAACGTCGACGCCTTTGCCCTGATGACCAGTGACAGCGACTTTACGCCCCTGGTGATGCGCATTCTTGAGGCTGGCCTTCCGGTCTTCGGTTTTGGAGAGCGTAAAACACCGCTGCCTTTCGTCAACGCCTGCTCTCAGTTCATCTACACTGAAAATCTTCGTGAAGACAGTGATGAACAGGTAAACGCCGGCAACGGAGGAAGCCCAAAACCGTCGTCGGATTCGAAATGGGATCGTAATCAGTTGCGCGGAGATTCCGTTCTGGTTCGCACTTTACGCACTGCGGTGGAGCAAACTGCCGATGATGATGGTTGGGCGCACCTGGGTCGGGTTGGCCAGTACATTTCCAACAACAGCTCTTTCTCGCCGGTGAACTACGGATACAAAAAGTTGAGTGACCTGATCCGGGCCAGTGAATTGTTTGAGATCAGTGTTCGCGACAAGAACGTCATGTACGTCAAAAATCCCTGACATCGGGCGCGAACCAGGTGCCCCCTGATGGTTCTTGCGCGTTTGCACCCTCACCGCAATCATCAACTCAGGTCGGCTGCGGGACGGTTTTTCTCTCCCAGGCAGCAGAAAAGTCAGGAAGTGACGCTGGCCACAACCAGGCTTACACTGACAAGTATGGCTCACTCCACCAGGGATGGTCTTATGCCCAGCGGCTCACTCCGCCAGTTCGGCGGCTATGTGCGAACACGATGGATTTCCCCGCGCCGGATTCGGTTCTGGCTACTCCTTTTGGTCATTGTTTACACCTTGCTGGGCTTTTTCGCCGTGCCCTGGATCCTCCAGTACGTCGCAGTGAATGCCGCCCAGGAAGACTTTGGGCGCGAACTGCGCATCGAAGCGGTAGACTCCAACCCCTTCACGCTGACGCTCCAGATCGATGGGGTCGCACTTGACGACATCGACAAACGACAACTGCTCGGCTGGGAACGGCTATTCATCGATCTCTCCTGGTCGAGCCTGGTCAACAGAGCCTGGACCTTCGAAACAGTCCGTTTCGACAAGTTGCTCATTCAGGAGGAACGCTTCCTCTCTGGCAAAACGCGCCTTTCCCGGCTCGCCCCCGACTCGCCCGACAAGGCCCGGGCCGAGGATGAACCTACGCCTCTGCCTGCACTGCGAATCGACGATCTGCGCGTTCAGGCCGGCAATGTGCGCTTCGTTGACAACCTGCAGGAACCGATGGCCGCTGACGCCGATAAACCGAAGCGGGTGTCGCTCGCGTTGCAGAATGTCGGGCTATCCATAAAAGACTTTTCACTGCAAAAAGGCACGAACTTCCCGGTGCATCTGGAGGGGCAGGTCGCGGACGGCGGTAAGCTCACATTCGATGGCAGGTTTGGACTTTTACCGACCCCTGCCCTGGAGGGCAAGGTCGGTCTCGATGGGCTGGCACTGAAACAGGGCGAACCCTACCTGCGACAGTTCGCGGACGTGCGGCTCGGTAGCGGGACGCTGAATGTGAGCGGCCGGGTTCATGCAGATGCACAGCAGCCCTTTGCGTTCCAGGGCTCCGCCGGCATCGACAGGCTTAGCATCAGTGAGGGACCCAATGACGAATCCCTCATCGGGTGGCAACGCCTTCACACCGAACAGATCCATCTACGCCTCAAAGAACGGAAACTTGAGACCGACCCCATCAAAATTAAGGGTCTCTCCGGCCGAATCGTCATCCACGAGGACCGGAGCACCAACTTCGGACTGGTGCTCGCCAGGCCTGCGGCCAACGGCAAGGATGGAGATGGCGCACGCGAGGACGGCTCGAATGAAGCGGCAACCCCTTTCGGTATATCCATTGAGGGTATTGAGCTGACGGACGGCGCTCTGCGGTTTGCAGATCGCTCACTGCCGCTGCCCTTCTCAACGAGCATCCACTCATTGAATGGAGAAATATCGACCTTGAGCTCCACCTCGGCCGAACCGGCGCGCGTGGAGCTTGAAGGCCAGGTCGCGGAGTACGCCTTGGCACGCATTGAAGGCGCCATCGACGCCTGGCACCCCAGGCGCGCGACCAATCTGAAACTGACCTTCCGCAATCTTCAGATCCCGGAATACTCTCCCTACACCGTGGACTTCGCGGGCCGCAAAATCGCAGGGGGCACCATGGATCTGGACCTCGACTACACAATCACGGACAAACAACTCAAGGGACGCAACAACCTGGTGCTTCGCGATCTGAAACTCGGCGAAAAGATGGCCTCCAGCGACGCAATGGACCTGCCGCTCAACCTCGCCGTAGCCCTGCTCAAGGATAGCGACGGGGTTATCAATCTGGACCTGCCGGTAAGCGGGAATGTTGGCGACCCGGAATTCGACGTGAGCCAGGTCATCCGTCAAGCAGTGGGAAGCGCCATTACGTCTGTCATCAAGGCGCCGTTCAGTTTTCTGGCAAGCCTCGTCGGCGCTGAGTCGGAGGACCTTGGCAAGGTTGAATTCCCGGCCGGTCGCACCGACCTGCTGCCTCCACAGCGTGAACGCGTCGCCAAACTCCGCGAAGCGCTCAACCAGCGCCCGGCGCTGGCCCTGGAACTCGCCGGTCCCTTCAGCCGGACTTTCGATGGTCAGGCCCTGCAGCGAGAAAAAGCCATCGACATCCTACGGCAACGACTGGCTGAGGCGGGCCGCAAAGCGGAGGACCCCGCCCTGACGGCCGAGCCGAATCAGGGCATCGTAGAGACGATATTCACCACCTATTATCCGGACGCTGACCTTGAGGCAGTCCAGGCGCGTTTCTCCGAAAAACAGGATGGGGCATCTGACGAAAACGGATTTGACGCTCTGTCATATCGCAACCACTTGGCCGAACGGATAATTGCTGCACAATCTGTGACGGACGCTGACCTCAAGGCCATCGCCAACACCCGCGCATCCGCGGTAAAGGGCGCCCTGACCGCTCCGGATTCGGATTCCGGTATCGCAGCTGACCGAGTGCGTGTCCTGGAGCCCGAAGAAATCGATTCAGTGGACGGGGAACGCATTGCCATGGAAGTTGGAATCACCGCGGGTTGAGGTGAGCCTCTGGGCCAAGTGGCGGCCATCGAAGCCCGTTAACGCCGATCAAGAATCTTCGCCCTTCTCCGGTCAAACCTGGCATTTTCTTTACGCACTTTTTCCTCAAACTTATCGTGAGCTTTGTCGACCTTTTCCTGAAGTTTCTCTTTTCCCGGGCTATTTTTGACAGCACGTCCTGAAGCATGGCCTTGTCCAGGCTCAGGTCAGGCAGCAAGAAAGCCTTACCACGCTGGCGGAACACTGGGACGCGTCCAACCGCAAGTTGATCTTTGAAGCACCAGACGGTAAAGGCGGTCTGTTGCCTCCGGAGCGTTTTGAAAGCGTGCTCCGCTATCCGCTAATGTTCCGGGAAGTGCCAGCTGACCCTGTTTTTATCGCAACAGGCAAGGGTCAGAAATGCATGACGGTACGCGGCCACACCCCGGAGGGAGATCCACTCATTGTCGATATTCTGTTCACAGATGCTGAGAGCTCATGGCTCAAGAGTGAGTTCTTCATAACCTCTGCCAGCGACGGCCAAAAGCTGCCCGAACATCAGCCCTGCTTCCTGTGAATCGCGCCTTGAACCATGAAACCTGAAACCTGAAACCTGAAATCACAAGCCTGCTGCTGTTAACTCTGCCATTCCTCCGCCCAGTTGGGGCAGAGGAAGCGGTGCACCAGGGATGGGAACGCTACAGCGCTTTTGAAGAGAAACTTCGGACCAAGGGCGTCGGCTTCAACTTTTCACCCTTCTTTCCAACCTGGGCGTACAAGGGTGTAGCCGATGCACAGGGCAAAGACAAAAAACACGTCAAACGCAGAAGTCCGCATCTTCGCTCCCTCATCGAATGAAGCCGAAGAGCTTCCCCACAACGTGGTGTCCATGCGGAAATTCCGTGGCCGGCCGTAATCCGGAAAACAGCGTTTGACCATCAAGGCATAATGTTCGGGATCCTTTTGGGAAAACCGGCTGCCCCATTTCCCGGGAAGTGAGCGAGCCCGGTAACAGAACACCGAGGAGTGCAACTACGCCTGCCGGAGCTTCCTGAAGTCAAGGCCCAGAGGATGAATGCGTAACGCGCTATACTACCGCCCCTTTGATGGATGGACAGGGAGTCAGTCGTGCCAGATCAGCCAATCAGGATTTTCACTTCGGATGACGGCCAGGCGCAACTTGAAGTGGCACTGGACAGGGAAACAGTCTGGCTCAATCAAAGCCAGATGGCAGCCCTGTTTGACAGCTCCACCGATAACATTGGTCTGCACCTGAAGAATATTTATCAGGAGAAGGAGCTGGCGGAAGAACCAACTACCGAGGATTTCTCGGTAGTTCGCCAGGAAGGTCAGCGTCAGGTCCGTCGTCGCATCAAACACTACAATCTGGATGCCATCATTTCCGTTGGTTACCGGGTCAGTTCCAGACGAGCCACGCAATTTCGCCAGTGGGCCACCCAAGTGCTTAAAGACCACCTGGTTAAGGGCTACACCCTTAACCAGCGACGCCTGGCTGAACAGGGCATCGAGTTCCAGCAGGCGCTTGATCTATTAAGCCGCACCCTCACCAACCAGGGCCTGGTTTCTGGAGAAGGCGAGGCAGTGGCGGAGGTAATCAGCGATTACGCCCGCTCCTGGAGCCTGCTTCAAGGCTATGACGAGCAACAGCTCGCCGAGGTGGATATCAAACAGCCTGACATGCGCTCGCTGGAGATCGATGAAGCCCTGGCGGCCATTGGAGAACTGAAACAGATCCTGATGGACAAAGGGGAAGCGACGGAACTGTTTGGCCAGCTCCGCGGAGATGGCCTGACCTCGGCCCTCGCTACCATTGAACAGGGCTTCGGGGAGGAACTTTTCTACCCCAATGTGGCGAGCCGGGCAGCTCACCTGCTGTACTTTGTTATCAAGAACCACCCCCTGGCTGATGGCAACAAGCGTTGTGGTTCGTTCCTGTTTCTGTGGTACCTGCGTCGCAATCAGACATTGCTGGCACGGCCGGTAGAACAACTCATCAACGACAACACCCTGGTGGCGCTGGCGCTGCTGGTGGCTGAAAGCCTGCCGGATCAGAAGACGCTGATGATCCGGCTGATTGAACATTTCATTCTGCTGAAAGAGCCGGACGAAGAGAAGCGCGGATATGTGCGTGAAGGTCGGTTTTGACCGACTTTTTGCATCGGCTGATGCAGTGCCGACCGAAGATAATCCCCCATTTTTAACGGCGTTGAAAATCGGGGATTACCGTTTCCTGCACCGCAGGTGACCCAGGGCCTTCCGAATAGTAGCGGGTTGAGCAGGATCTTGCCCAGACGTGTAGTGTTCAGCTATTCCCGGACACCAGTCCTGCGACACCAAGGCTCGCTGCTTCTATGGCCCCGGCCAGGTAACCCGGAAACTGCGGCCCCCATTCGCTGGCAATGCCGGTCAAACGGTTGCTCCATGGCCCGGCATCCGCCGTCGCGGCTGGCGCTGCCGCATGCTGGACACCCGGCTGCTGGTCGGCGGCCGTGGATGTATAGGGTTCCCGGGCCCAGTCTTTGATAAATTCACCTCTGGGCGTCAACGCCTTCGGGCCAAACAGACGTGCAAGTTGAGCCCGACAATGTTCGCGAAGCTCTTCTTCAGGTACTCCCATGCGCACATGCGCCGGAACCCCGAAGAAACCGAACAGCGCGGCACTGCCACCGGGCATCGAGGCATCGTGTATCTCTCCCAGCGGCCCCAGCGCACTGCGTGCGGCCCCAGACAGGCCCTGATCCCGCCAGAAAGGGCTGTCATAGATGGCAACATATTTGGCGTGGGGCGCCATCCAGGTGGCGGTCTCCCGCCATTGGCTGGAGAGGGCTGATGGCAGGGCGGGTGCAAACCGGATCCCGCTTTCAGCGAGGCGCGGCGGTATGGCCAGCAGCACATGGTCGGCCTGCCAGGTGGTGACACGGCCTTCGGCATCTTCACTGTCCAGTTCGACTCCGGTTTCTGTCGCGCTTAGTGATCGCACCGCCTGGCCGGTGAAAATCCGCGTTGCATCCAGGCGACTGTAAAGGGCATTGATCAGCGCGCTCATGCCCCCGGCCAGACGCATCGAGGGCGGAGAGTTCACGTAGCCCCGCATGCGCATGGGAGGCTCACTGGGTAAACGGTCCAGCATCATCTCCCCTGTCTCGAACTGCTCAAAACTCTCCAGGCCCAGAGCCTCGACGAGACTGGCCATCTGGCGCTGAAATCCGGGCCAGAACCATGCCGGTCCCAGATCGAAACTGTCCGGTACTGACTCAGACGACGATTGCCCGGCCGCAGAAGTAGAGGCAATCCGGCCGCCGGGGATGTCGCGGGCCTCAAGCAGCACATAATCCCTGATGCCTTTCTGCTCAAGCAGGAAGGCCGCGTACAGGCCAGCGAGGCCCGCGCCGACGATGGCAACTTGCGCTGTCTGCATGATTATTTCTCCGGAACCGCGTGGGCAAGGTGCCCTGTCTTCAGATAGAAAGTGGCACCCTCTGCGCCGGCGACGATCCCGGGATATGTGCCCGGGGGGAGGCGAATCCAGCCCCCGCGGGAATATGACTGGCCATAAGCGACGACCGTCCCGTCGATCACCAGCAGCTCAGCGCCGGCTGCCAGATCGCCAGCCAGGCTTGCCCCCGGAGCCACCCGCTGCAGGCAGACCTGTTCCTTGTCACTGGAATACAGCGGACAGACTTCCTGACCGTCAACGAATTGCCAGCTGGATGGATCGCGGGTATCGATGCGCACCGGGTGGCTTTCCTCGGCCGTCATCTGGCGAAGCTTTACAAAAATGGTCGCGCCGTCCTGACTGGAGGGCTTGTGAGACGAACCTGGGGGATTGCGGACATACCAGCCGGCCGGATAATCACCTTCCTCGTCGGAGAAGGTCCCGGACATTACAAATATCTCTTCTCCTTCCGGGTGCTGGTGGCGGGGAAAAAAGGAATTGGGGGCGTATCGCACGATACTGGTCGCCCGGGCTTTTTCTTCCCCCACGCGGTGCAGCATCACACGTTCCACGCCAGCCTGCGGAGAGGCAACCCATTCATACTCATCGGGTCCCACCATGGCAGGGCGCGTAAAATCGGCATTTATGAGCAAAAGACTACTCCCGGTGGTTCGATGAAAAAGCAGGCAGTCGAAGCTGACCGACCGCTCGGCTTTCATTATACGTGCGCTGCCTCAAGTGTATTGGTTTTGGCCAGCAATGGCGCTGACACCGGAGAACGTGACTGGCGGATGAGGCCTTTTCCTTGCACCAAGGCGGCAAAGCCCTTTACCTTGAGGCTGCCCACTTTTCCAGGAGCCACAATCATGAAAACTCTCCAGATCGACATTGTGTCCGATATCGCCTGCCCCTGGTGCGCCATTGGTTTCGCCCGTCTCGAACAGGCCATGCAGGAGCTGGCTGGAGAGCTGTCTTTCAGGATCGAATGGCATGCATTTGAACTCAACCCGGACGAATCCGCTCAGGGCCGCCCGATTCTGGAGGCTCTGGCCGAAAAGTACGGCAGCACTCAGGCCGAGATGGAAAAGGCTCAGGCCGGGATGCAGGAAGCTGCCAGAGATCTTGGACTTGATTTCACCCGGATGCAGGAGCGCCGCACCTGCAATACCTTCGATGCACACCGGCTGCTGAAATGGGCCGGGGAGCAGAGCCGTGAAACCGATCTGATGAAGGCTTTCTTCGAAGCCTATTTCGGTCACGCCGAGAACATCTCTGATCACGAAGTGCTGGTCCGCTACGTCGAATCCGCAGGACTCGATGGCACAAGGGCGAAAGAGGTTCTGGACTCTGACGATTACGCCGATGCGGTGAGGAAAGACGAAGCCCGGTACCAGCAGGCCGGCATCTCCTCCGTGCCTGCCTTTATCATTGATCAGCAATACCTGATCTCTGGTGCCCAGGAGCCTGAATACCTGGTGCAGGCGCTGCGGCAGATTGCTTCAGGTGAGGTTGAGACACAGCAGGGCTGATGCTTTCGGAGGCTGGCCACTTCGATATCACGCCCAACGATGACCTGCCCTGCTCATTCTGGCTTTTGCCACTTTAACCCCACCCGTAGCAATCGTTCACATATTGTCCAGCCCGGAATGGTTATATCCTTGCACGCGCAATTCCACATGTCCTGCCAGCCGGGCTGCTGAGGTCAGGCAAAATAACGGCACGACTCTCCCGTGACACTAACAGCGGAGATCAGATGCTTTTTAAAAAAACCACCAGCGCCAGAGGCCTGTTGCTTCTCGGAAGCCTGCTGGCCAGTTTTGCCCATGGGCAAGAGAATACAACCGGGGGATTTCCGGAGGAAGCCGCACCTCACTACCTTTCGGGGTTTACCGGGGAGTACTTTAGAGGCACCGGCTTCAGCCGGCCGCTTATGACAAGGACGGACCCGGCCATCAACTTCAGCTGGGGGCGCGGCGGGCCGGCTGCGGAAATGCCGGTGGACCGTTTCAGTGTTCGCTGGAGCGGTCTGTTTACCGCCCCCCACCGGGAAGGGAAACGCAAATACCTGTTTAACGCAAGAACCGATGATGGGGTCAGGCTTTTTCTGGCTGATGAGCTGGTGATTGATGAATGGAAGGATCATGGCGCCAAAAACTTCCGACACACTGCGGTGCTGGAGGCCGGCCAGAGAGTTTCCGTCATCATGGAATACTATGAAAATCAGGGTTCTGCGGTGGCGCAACTGTCGATCACGGATATGGTCACCGGCCAGGTCCTGTCCACCGCCGGCACAGTAAAGAGCCCATCACGGGACAGCCGCGAGGAGTCCGACAGAAATACCCCAGAACAGGAGCAGGAGCAGGAAGTGTCCGCCTATGTTCCGCGGGAGGATGATTCCCACGAGGAGCGCTCCTACGAGGACGAGGCAGAGGTAGAAGCTGAGCCCGAATCCAGACCCCCACCGCCCTCAAAAAATGTGGTCACCCTGTCCTGGACGGCACCATTGACCCGGATGGACGGCACATCCATCGCACTCAGCGAAATTGACTATTACGAAATACGGTATGGCCAGAAGCCCGAAAAGCTCAGCCGCTCCGCAAGTGTGGAGAGTGATGAGACGTCTTACCGGTTTCGCGGCCTTGGCCGGGGCTCATGGTATTTCACTGTCCGGGTGGTGGACCGGAAAGGTCTGGTGAGCCCCGAGTCGAGATCAGTAGCCACAAAGGTGAATTAAAATGAGAGCCATAATCCAAATCAGATGATATTGATTCGCATTTGTATTACTGCTATGTTCCCGGCTGAACTTTCACGGGATCATTCACATGGCACATACCAGACTTTCACTTGATCAGAACAGGCGCATACTCCCAGCCTCCCTGCTCCTTGCCACCACCCTTGTAATTGCCGGCTGCGGCGGCGGGGGTTCAGGGAGCGACGAAAGCTCTCCCGGAACATCAGGGGCCTGCGCCGGTTTCGACTGCGGAGCCATGCTGGAAAACCTCAGTGACAATGTGATGATCCCCGCCATGCGGCAGTTCCAGAACGAATCCGCTGCCTTCAGCAGTGCGGTCGTGGCGTGGCAGGCGGAACCGGCAAATGTTGCCCTGAAAGAAACGGCGCAGACGGCCTGGAACGAGACCATGCTTGCCTGGCAGTCGGTGGAAGTAATGCAGACCGGCCCGCTGGTGGACAATTCCTCCTTCCTGCGGGACAGCATCTACTCCTGGCCTTCGACAAGCACCTGCGTGGTGGACCAGGAGGTCATCAAGGCTGAAGCCGAGGGCGTGGATTACAACATCGCCGGCCGGACGCCCCTCAGAAAGGGCCTTGATGCCCTGGAATACATTCTCTACACCCCAACCCTTGACCACACCTGCCCTGCCAGCACCAGCAGCACCCAGAACTGGAACAGCCAGCCAGGCAGCGAAAAGCTCTCTGCCCGCGCCACCTATGCCCTGGCCGCGGCCGGCGACATCGAGCGGCTGGCTGACGAACTGGTCAGGCGCTGGGCCACAGGCACCGGAAGCTTCCGGAAGGAGCTGCTGCAGGCAGGCTCAGCTGACAGCCGGTTCGGGTCGGATCAGGGGGCGGTCAACGCCATTTCCGATGCCCTCTTTTATGTGGAAAAGCAGGTCAAGGACACCAAACTGGCAGAGCCCCTGGGCATTAAAAATAGCAAGTGCACCCAGGGCGAGCCCGCCTGCGCCGACGCGGTGGAGAATCCTTTCAGTGGCCGCAGCGCCCAGCACATCCGCCAGAATCTGGTGGCTTTTCGTCAGATTTTCCTGGGCAATGACACAGACGGCAATGAAGGCCCGGGCTTCGATGACCTGATTGATTCGGCCAGCGGCGAGAACGTGTCAGCGTCCATGGAGGCCGACATCAATGAAGCCCTGGCGGCGGTGGACCAGCTCGGGCAGCCGCTGAGGGAAGCCGTCACCGATCCGGAGGGCGTCAATCTGGCAAAAGGCATTCACGAGTCCACCAAGAAGATCACTGACAGGCTGAAGAAGGACTTCCTGGCCGTGCTGGGACTGTCCATTCCCGCCGCTGCCGCAGGGGACGGCGACTAACAGGAGCGGCCGGGAATGGAATTCCTGCTGAGCCACATTCAGACCCTTCTGGGCTACCCGCTGGACTCCGGTAAACGCGTTTACGTGTTCTACCTCCTGGGCAGCCTCGCGATGGTGCTGCTGGTAATGGCTCTGCGCCTGCTGTCCAGGGATCGGAACGGTGCTGCCGGAATATGGAAGGCCTTTGCCAGCCCGGGGATATGGTTTCACCCATCGGCAAGGCTGGACTACCAGCTACTGGCGATAAATCCCCTGATACGGACGTTCTTTCTGGGGTTTGTGGGGATTTCCCTGGTACCGGTGGCGCTTGCCACCAGCAACTTTCTGGAGCGGTGGGCCGGCTCACTCTCTCTTGACTGGCCCGGCCTTCAGATCACTGCCGCCTACACCCTGGTGCTTTTTGTGGCGGACGATTTCACCCGCTTTCTGCTGCATTACCTGATGCACAAACTGCCCTGGCTCTGGTCCATTCACCGACTGCATCATTCCGCCGAGGTGATGACACCCTTCACGGTCTACCGGATACATCCGCTGGAAAGCCTTCTTTACAGCCTGCGCATGGTGATCACTCAGGGTCTTGTCCTTGGCCTGTTTTTCTTCGCAGTCGGGATGAACCTGTCGGTCTGGGAGATTGCCGGTGCCAATGCTTTCACCTACCTGTTCAACCTGGCTGGCGCCAATCTGCGCCATTCCCATGTCTGGATATCCTGGGGCCCCTGGCTGGAGCGCATCTTCATCAGTCCGGCCCAGCATCAGATCCATCACAGTAGTGATCCCCGGCATTTCGACCGCAACATGGGGGCCTTTCTTGCAGTCTGGGACGGACTCTTCCACACCCTGTTAGTCGCCCGTGGTGAGCAGGTCTCAGGCTACGGCCTCTCCCGGGGCAAGCCCTCTCCCCATACCAGCCTGGCCCGGGCGTACATCGAACCCTGTACCCATGCCCTGCGCAGGATTGTCCGTTCCAGGCCCCTGAAGTCCCGGATTATCACTTGCATTGATAATGAGTATCATTTAGATTCACGTTCGTGAAATAAAATACACTCAATCGGAATGAGAAAAATCATGCAGAAAAAAATTCTGGTAACCATCATTGCAGGGGCCATGGGCCTGGGGCTGGCCGGCTGTGGCG
Organism: Marinobacter sp.; assembly: GCF_044799475.1. Taxonomy (GTDB): domain Bacteria; phylum Pseudomonadota; class Gammaproteobacteria; order Pseudomonadales; family Oleiphilaceae; genus Marinobacter. Next base: position 257,735 of record NZ_CP085217.1, read on the forward strand.
ACAGCTCTTCTGACAGCGACGTAAGCTCTCCACAGAACGATCCTGTGGCTGAACTGCTGGGCTCTCTTGAGGTTCCTGACACCTATGAATTCGAGAGCCGGTTTGTTTCCGGCGCCGAAAGTGCCCTGTATTCCGGCCAGGTCACCCGCCAGGTGCTGATCGACGATCTCAACCGGATCATTGCCTCCAACCTGCGGGCCGCGAAGGAAAGCGGAACCGTGAATACCCTGGAGGAGTTTCTCGCAGAGCTGAATGCCTACTACCAGGATGGCACGACGGTCATCGGGAAAGAACCCCTGCTGCTGACGACCACTCCCCCTACCGCGCAGAATACCTACAACGATATCTCTTCCGGCAAGAACCTGGTCGGCAAAATCGCCGGCAATGATGACATAACGGATCACAAGGACTGGGATAACGGGGGTTTCCAGGGCTGGACTGCAGCTTCACCCGATGCGCTGGTTCAGGAATGGTTCACGGTGATCGCGGCCAATGCAGCCAGCGGCGAGACCAGAATGGATCCGGTCAATGGCACGGAAACCCTGAAGGACTATCACACAGAAGATGGCCTGGACCTCAAACAGATGGTGCAGAAATTCCTTTTGGGAGCCATCCCCTTTTCCCAGGGCGCGGATGACTACCTGGACGATGCCACCGACGGCAAGGGCCTGCTTACCGACAACTTTGATGCGGTCAGCGGAAAGCCGTACACCCAGTTGGAGCACCAGTTCGATGAGGGCTTTGGCTACTTCGGCGCGGCGCGGGATTACCTCGCCTACACCGATAAGGAAATTGCCGGCAAGGGTGGCCGCGAGGGATGGAGTGACGGCTATCACGACAGCAACGGCGACGGCGAAATCGACCTGAATGCCGAGTTCAATTTCGGCAACTCCACCAACGCCGCCAAGCGTGACCTGGGGAGCACCACCGGAACCGATTTCACCCAACAGGCCATGAAAGCCTTCCTCACCGGCCGCACCATTATTGCCCGCGCCGGCGATGACGGCGAAGGCGATCTGACCGAGGTGGAAATGCAGGTCCTCAAAGCCCAGCGTGACCTGGCCGTGGACGCCTGGGAGAAGGCGGTTGCTGCCACAGTGGTTCACTACATCAATGACACCCTGGGAGACATGGACAAGGCTGATGCCGACATCACCAGCTACAGCTATCTCGCTCATACCAAGCACTGGGCTGAAATGAAAGCCTTTGCCCTTGGCCTGCAGTTCAACCCCCGCTCTCCGCTGAACGAAGGCAGCCGGTTCGCGGATTTCCACGATCTGGCAGGCGAGCGTCCTGCTCTGCCTCTGCCCGACGCTGATGAGGCCTTTGCGGCTTACCGCGACGACCTGCTGGCTGCCCGCGACCTGATGCAGGAAGCCTATGGCTTCGACCAGGCAGACGTCGAAAACTGGTAACGCGGCACCTGACGGCCCTACAGCGCCGGCATGATCCGCAGAAGGCGGTATTCCCCGGGATGCCGCCTTTTCATTTCCGACACGCAATTTCCGGTTCTTTCATTTTATCCCTTTGTTTCTACCTCTATTGCCGGAGCGATACCATGGCAGAGTTACGTATGAAAAACGGCGTGTCATTCGCACTGCTGTTCCTTGCCCTCAGTCCTGCCGCTGCACATGCCGATGAACCTCTCCCGGTCATGCTGGAAGGCATCTCCGTCATCGGAACCCAGGGCGGCGACCAGGCCACCGCGCCCGGCTCGGCCTTCCGGGTCACAGAAGAAACCCTGGAGCAGGACGAATACGACAACATCAACCGGGTTCTCAATGATGTGCCCGGAGTCTACATCCGCGGGGAAGATGGTTATGGCCTCAGGCCGAACATAGGTCTCAGGGGGACCACCACTGAACGCAGCCAGAAAATCACCCTGATGATGGATGGCGTGCTCATGGCCCCCGCCCCCTACTCGGCCCCTGCCGCCTATTTCTTCCCCCAGGTCTCCCGCATGACCGGGGTTGAAGTCGTCAAAGGCCCGGCCGCAATCGCCCATGGGCCGGCCACCGTGGGGGGCGCCGTCAACCTGATCAGCCGGTCGATACCGGGCGGCGAGGAAGGTGGTCTCGACCTTGCCGGTGGCACGGACGACTACCGCAAAGTGCATGGTTACTATGGCCGCTCGGGAGACAGGGCCGGCTTCCTGGTGGAAGCCATTCACACCCGGACGGACGGTTTCAAGAAACTCGACGACGGGGGAGACACCGGCTATGACAAAACCGATGTGATGCTCAAGGGGCGCCTCAACAGCGACCCGGCAGCCACTCGCTACCATCAGCTGGATCTCACGCTCAATTATGCCACTGAGACCTCTAACGAGACCTATCTGGGCCTGACGGACGATGATTTTTCGGAGACCCCTTTCCGGCGATATGCCGCGAGCCAGAATGCCCTGTTTGAATGGGACTACTACCAGGCCCATCTGCAGCACAGGTTTGAGCCCAGCTCCGACCTTGCCCTGGTCACCGAGGGCTATTATCAGATCTTTGAGCGGGACTGGAACAAGCTCAACCGCTTCAACACCTCCCGGACCCTGGGAGAGATTCTGGCAAACCCGGACAGCGGCCTGAATGCGGATTTCATGGCAGTGCTGCGAGGTGAAAAGGACACCCAGACGGCGCAGGAAGTGCTGATGATTGGCAACAACGGCCGGGAGTACTTTTCCCGGGGCGTCCAGACGCGGCTGGAATGGAACGCGGCGCTGGGCACTACTGACCACCGGGTCATCACCGGCCTGCGCTTTCATCAGGATGAAGTAGAGCGGGATCACACGGAACAGGGCTTCCTCATGCGTTCAGGGGAACTCCGGCCCGAAGGCTCCGGAGTCAAAACCACTCTTCTGCAACGGGAAGGCGCGGATGCCCTGGCGTTTTTCATCAAGGATGAAATCCGCCACGGCAAACTGCGGCTAATCCCCGGTGTGCGCCTTGAATATGTGGAATACGAATCGGAGAATCGCAAAACCGGGGAGCGCAGCGAAAACGACAACAGCATCTGGCTGCCCGGTCTGGGGGTCCACTATCAGCTGACCGAAAGCTTTGGGCTGCTGGCCGGAGCCCACCGCGGGTTTGTGCCCACCGGCCCCGGCATGGATGACGACATTGAACCGGAAGAGAGCGTCAGCTACGAAGCCGGCATGCGCTACATCACCCGTGCAACCCAGGTCGAGCTGATCGGTTTTTTCAATGACTACAGCAATCTGAAGGGCGTCTGCACCTTTTCCTCCGGCTGCATCGAAGCCACTGGCGAAGCCTTCAATGCTGGCGAAGTGGACGTCTATGGACTTGAGGCCGTGCTGCGTCACGAATGGACCCTTGAGAATGGCTGGCGGGTTCCCCTTGGCGTCACCTACACCTACACCGAGTCAGAATTCCAGACCTCATTTGAATCGGATTTCCCCCTGTGGGGCGATGTCAGCGAGGGAGACGAACTGCCCTACATGCCCCGTCACAAGGGTTCAGCGACACTGGGCCTGACAGGCTGGCAATGGGGCGTGAATGTCCGGGCAAGTTATGTTGGCAGCCAGAAAGAACAGGCTGGCGACAGCGGTCCACTGGCCGGTGCTGAAGTGGATGACCACACGGTGGTGGACCTGAACGGGCATTATGAGTTTCTGCCGGAACACCTGATCTATGGCCGGGTGGAAAACCTGCTTGATAACGACTACCTGCTATCCCGACGGCCACTGGGCGCCCGCCCCGGCATCGACCGGACACTGGTACTGGGCTACAAATTCGGTTTCTGAACAGAAACAAAACGGACAGGCAGACTGGAACCCGCTGTAGCAAGACTTTAAGCTGGTGGTTCATGTATTTATGACAGACCAGGAAGTCAGACAGCGAGGAGAACACCCATGCCCGAGGGCAACAAGGATCAGCAATCCACACCGTGGCACGCATTGTCCCCAGAGGAAGCCCTTGAAAAACTGGAGAGTTCAAAAGATGGTCTGAGTGAAGATCGGGCCTCGGAGCTGCTGGAAAAGCACGGTCCGAACCAGATACGGGAGGAGGAGGGTCGCCCCTGGTGGCGCCGGCTGCTGGACCAGTTCAACAACATCCTGATCATTCTTCTTATCGTTGCCGGGGCTGCCAGCTGGGCTCTTGGTCAGCTTGTGGATGCCGGCGCCATCTTCGCGGTCGTATTGATCAACGGCCTCATCGGCTTTATTCAGGAAGGCAAGGCCGAAAAGGCCCTGCAGAGCATCAAAAACATGCTCTCCCCCAGGGCTCGGGTAGTCCGGGATGGAAAAGAGAAAACCCTGCCGGCGGAAGAGCTGGTTCCGGGGGATGTGGTGATTCTTGCAAGTGGCGACCGGGTCCCCGCCGACCTGCGGCTGCTGTCCGCCAGCCAGTGTCGCAATGAGGAGGCCCCCCTCACCGGCGAATCGGAGCCGGTAATCAAGACCACCGAGGCCGTGGATGAAGATACGGACCTCGCCGACCGTTCCAGCATGGCCTACGCCAGCACACTCTGCGTTCACGGTTCCTGCAGGGGCCTTGTGGTCGCCACGGCCATGGATACTGAAATCGGTCACATCTCCGAGATGATCGAGGATGTGCGAGAGATCAAGACTCCCCTGCAGAAGCAGTTGGACCGCTTTGGCCAGATGCTTGCCGGAATCATTCCGGCGGTGGCGTTTGCGATGGGCCTGTTCGGGGTGCTGGTTTACGATCTTGGCCTGCAGGAAATGTTCATGGCGGGCGTGGGTCTCGCCGTGGCCGCGATTCCACAGGGCCTGCCTGCGATTGTCACCATTACTCTGGCCATAGGCGTGCAGGCCATGGCCAAACGTAACGCCATCATCCGCCATCTGCCGGCGGTGGAAACCCTGGGATCAGTGTCGACCATTTTCACTGACAAGACAGGCACTCTGACCCGTAATGAAATGACTGTAAGCGCCGTTGATATGCTGGAGCGGAGGGTCCGGGTCCGCGGTACTGCCTTTGAATCAGACAGGAGCTTCACCGACGGAGCCGGGGACGATTCGGAGCCGGAGAAGATCGACCCGGGCGACTCCGATGTCTTGGCTCGCATTCTGATTGCCGGTGTAATGTGCAATGACTCAAATCTGAACGAGGAGAACGGTGACTGGACCATTGACGGTGACCCGACCGAGGGTTCCCTGCTGGTATTGGCCGCCAGGGCAGACAGGAAACCGGAGGATATCCGCAAGGACTTCCGTCGGCTTGATGAAATCCCCTTCGACTCTGCGCATAAATATATGGCAACCCTGGATGAGCCAGCGAAGGATGGCGGGCGGATAATCCACGTAAAGGGTGCCCCGGATGTACTGCTGGACATGTGCAGCCGTGTCGCCACAGAGGAGGGTGATGAGGAGCTGGACCCGGGTTACTGGGAGGAGCGTATTGAAACCCTTTCGTCCCAGGGTCTGCGGGTTCTGGCTCTGGCCATGCGGACCGCTGATGACATTGACAGCCTTGAAAAGAAACATGTGGAAAGCGACCTTGTGCTGCTGGGGCTGGTGGGCATGCTGGACCCGCCAAGAGAGGCGGTCATCGAATCAGTGAAGCGGTGCCGGGAGGCCGGCATACATGTCAGGATGGTTACCGGCGATCACGCCCGGACAGCCCGCGCCATTGGCGACAAGATAGGACTGGACGAAACCGGCGAGGCCATGACCGGCAAAGAGATTGAAGAGACTTCAGATGAAGAGCTCCGCAACCGGCTGGACGAAGTTAACGTTTTCGCCCGGGCCTCCCCGGAACACAAGCTGCGGCTGGTGGAAGCCATACAGTCCAAAGGACAGGTCTGCGCCATGACCGGTGACGGTGTCAACGATGCCCCTGCCCTCAAACGCGCGGATGTAGGTACGGCCATGGGCATCCAGGGTTCCGAAGCCTCCAAGCAGGCAGCCCAAATGGTGCTGGCGGACGACAACTTTGCCTCCATCGTCAATGCCGTCGAGGAAGGCCGGCGGGTTTACGCAAATATCCGCAAGACCATCGCCTTCCTTCTGCCAACCAACGGCGCTGAGAGTCTGGCCATTCTGATTGCGGTACTGTCCGGGGCGCTGCTGCCGATTACCCCCGTGCAGATACTCTGGGTCAACATGGTGACGGCAGTCACTCTGGGCCTTTCCCTGGCCTTTGAAGCGGCAGAGCCGGATATCATGCAACAGCCGCCCAGGGATCCGAAAGAACCGTTGCTCAATCTGTTCCTCGCCTGGCGTGTAGTATTTGTGGCATGCCTTCTGGTGGCGCCGGTCTACGGCCTGTTTATCTGGCTACAGGAAGCTCAGGGGGCGTCGCTGGAACTGGCACGTTCTGCCGCCGTCAACATGCTGGTGGTGGGCGAGGTGGTCTATCTGCTGAACGTCCGGCGCTCTCTCGCACCGGCGCTTTGCATCAAGGGGCTGTTTGGCAGTCGGGTGGTGCTGATCGCCATCGGCCTGGTAGTGGTGTTCCAGCTGGCATGGACCTACACTGGGCCCATGCAGTTCCTGTTTGAAAGCACTGCCCTGACAGCAACCCACTGGGGTCTTGTCTGGGCGGCAGGTCTGCTCATATTTCTGCTGGTCGAGATCGAGAAAGCGGTCGTGAGGCGCTGGCAAAACAGGGGGCCTGGAGACCGGGACCAAAACGGAAATCGGCCTGAATCCGGGCCTGCCGATACGGGTTCAGACTGAGGAAATCAGGAATGCGTTTGCCCATTAATGGCTTTACCGCCCTCATGCTGGGGGCCATTGTGCTGGCATCGGTGGTGCCGGTGCAGGGGGCCTCGGCTGAGGCTCTGGCAGTCACCGGCTCGGTGGCTGTGGGGCTGCTGTTCTTCTTCCATGGCGCGGCATTGTCACGCCAACAGGTCATTGCCGGCGCAAGCCACTGGCGCCTGCATGCCCTGATCACCACCATGACTTTTGTGGTTTTCCCGATTCTCGTGCTGCCAGTCACTCTGTTCCCGGAAAGCTGGATTCCGGGGGATCTGGCGCTCGGATTCATCTACCTGGGCGTGCTGCCCTCTGCGGTAACCTCATCCATTGCCTTCACCGCCATGGCGAAAGGCAATGTGCCGGCGGCCATCTGCAGTGCGGCTGCCTCAAATGTCTTCGGCATGATGCTGACCCCTTTCCTGCTGCTGTTGCTGGCCCAGACCACCGGCGCCGGATTTGATGTGGCCGGTGCGCTTCGGGACATAGTCCTTCAGCTGCTGCTGCCCTTCTTTGCCGGCCACGCCATACGGCCATGGGTGATGCAGCTGATTGATAAATACAAGCCGCTGCTGGCCAAGTACGATCAGGGGGTGATTCTGCTGATCGTCTACTCGGCTTTCTCCCACTCGGTCGTCAGCGGGCTCTGGCAGAAGCTGCCCGTCGCCTCGGTGGTGCTGACCATTGCCCTGTGCTTTCTGCTGCTGTTCGTGGTGATACTGCTTACCCGGCTGGTGGTACGGGCCATGGGGCTGGATGCGGCCGACGAGGCTGCGGTGGTGTTCTGCGGTTCCAAGAAAAGCCTGGCCTCGGGGCTGCCCATGGCCAAGGTTCTGTTTGCCGGGCACCCGGGGTTCGGCATGATCGTGCTGCCGATCATGTGCTACAACCAGATCCAGATTTTTGTTGGGGCCTTCGTGGCCAGGTATTACGGCAGAAGAATCGCCGCAGAAGCAGATCAGACCATTGACGGGGTCAGGTCGCAGTGACCTGACCCCGGAGTTCTGCTAACGCTGGTCGAGCAACTCAATCCAGTGCTGCACCGGCACTTCGGATTTTGTCCCCAGATGTAACTGACAGCCTATATTGGCGGTGGCAATGCGATCCGGATTGTCGACGGTCAGGGCCGCCAGTTTGTTCTTCAGCAGCTTCTGGCTCAGCTCCGGCTGGGTTATCGAGTAGGTGCCTGCAGAGCCACAGCAGAGGTGTTTGTCCCGGGTTTCCGCCAGTTCCACGCCGGCCTTGCGCAATACCTGTTCCACGGTGCCGCTCTGCTTCATGGCATGCTGCAGGGTGCAGGGGCAATGGAAGGCAACCCGGCCGGGACAAGCGGCAGGCTTCAGGCTGGCTACATCCTCGTCGAGCAGGAATTCCCCCAGGTCCCGGGTGAGTTCGCTGACCCGTCGCGCCTTCTCCGCATAGACCGGATCATGGCGCAGTATATGGCCGTAATCCTGCACCATGGCCCCGCAGCCGGAAGCGGTCATGACAATGGCTTCTGCGCCCGCCTCGATGGACGGCCACCAGGCATCGATATTGCGGCGCATGTAGTCCAGCCCTTCTTCATGGGCCGACAGGTGATAGCTCACCGCACCACAACAGCCCGCATCCGGTGCTTCGACCAGGCTGATGCCCAGGCGGTCCAGCACCCTGGCAGCGGCGGCGTTGGTGCCAGGCGTTGCGGAAGGCTGCACGCAGCCAGCCAGCGCCACTACAGTGCGGCCATGATGGCTGCGCGGCCGGGATCCGGCCTTTTGGCGCGGCGGCACCTTGGTGCGCAGGGCGCCGGGCAGAACCGGCTGAAACACCTGGCCGAGCCGCAGGAAGAAACCGAACAGCCGGGCCCTGGGCAACACCTTTCTCAGGCTCCAGCGCAGCCAGCGGTCCCGGGCGGGCCGGGGAAGCTCTTCCTCCATGAAGCCACGGGTGATGTCTATCAGGCGGCCGTATTCCACGCCTGACGGACAGGTGGTCTCGCAGCTGCGACAGGTGAGGCAGCGATCCAGGTGGGTGCGTGTCTTTTCAGTGGTTTCGGCGCCCTCCAGGAATTCCTTCATCAGGTAGATCCGGCCTCTGGGGCCGTCCCGCTCGTCGTTGAGCTCCTGGTAGGTGGGGCAGGTGGCGGTGCAGAAGCCACAGTGTACGCAGGTGCGCAGTATGGCTTCGGCCTCCTGGCCTTCGGACGTATTCTTGAACTGCTGAACCAGATTAGTCTGCATGGGTTTCCTGCTTTACATCCAGGTGTATAAACGACCGGGATTGAAGATGGCGCCAGGATCAAATGACCGTTTGATCCGCTGCTGAATGGTCTTCAGTGCTGCCGGCTGTCGGTGCATCACCTCTCCGCTGCGGTCGCCGCCCCGAAACAGGCTGACCTGGCCTCCGGCTCTTGCGGCCAGGGCTTCCATCTGGGCCAGCTCGCCCTCCCCCCGGTACCACCGCTGGGCGCCGCCCCAGTCAATCAGCCAGTCGCCATCCAGAGAAGGATTGGAGGCCATGGGGTTGACGGAAAAACGCCAGAGCGGCCGTTCGCCGGCAAAATAGTCCAGTTTCTGGTCCCGCAGGCCTGCCCAGAAGGTGTCGCCATCGTCCAGAATGTCGCCGCCCCATTGCTTTGCGGTGGCATCCACCGCAGAACGGGCGCCGGAAAGCCGCAGGTAGAGCCTGCCATCGTGCCAGCAGGCGCCCGTCAGGGGCTTGGGTTCGGCTGCCCGGGCATTCATGAACTTCACCACCTCCGCCAGCGCCATATCCTGTACCAGCGTCACTGTTGCGGCTGGCTTGGGCAGGACCTTCAGGCTGACTTCGGTAATCAGCCCAAGGGTGCCCATTGCGCCGGCCTGGAGGCGCGAGACATCGTAGCCTGCGACATTTTTCATCACCTGGCCGCCGAACCTCAGGTGCTCCCCGTGACCATTGATCAGCCGGATTCCCAACACGTGGTCCCGTACCGAACTTGTCCAGGGGCGGCCAGGGCCGGACTGGTTGCAGGCCAGGGTGCCGCCAATGGTGCTTTTTTCAGTGAAATGGGGAGGCTCGAAAGCCAGCATCTGACTGTTTTCGGCGAGAGCCGCTTCCACCTCGGAAAGCCGGGTGCCAGCCCGCACGGTAATGACCAGTTCCACCGGGTGATACTCCACAATGCCCGCGTGCCCCCTGACATCAAGGTCGGCAGCCTCAACTGCGCGACCCATGAATTTCTTGCTGCCGCCTCCAACAATGTTGAGGGCGCGTCCATCTTTGCGTGCCGCCAGGACTTCGTCCTGCAGACGCTGGGAAATATCCGCCATATCAGGCTCCCACCCTGTTTGATTCGGAGGTTGATTCGGGCTTGCGCTCAATCGAGCGGTATTCCTGGCACTGGCGCAGAGTCGGCACCCCCTTGCCCGGATTCAGAGTGCCCCCGGGGTCAAAGGCTTCTTTCAGGGCATTGAACTGGGCCAGTTCCCGGTCATCGAACTGCACCGCCATCTGACGGATTTTTTCCACACCCACGCCATGTTCGCCGGTAATGCAGCCCCCCACCTCGACGCACAGCTCCAGAATTGCGCTGCCAAACGCCTCGGTGCGCTCAAACTCGCCCGGGACATTGGCGTCGAACAGAATCAGCGGGTGCAGGTTGCCGTCTCCGGCATGGAACACATTCGCCACCCGCAGGCCGAAGCGCTCCGACATCTTCTGCATTTCCAGCAGTACATGGGCCAGGTGACGCCGGGGAATGGTGCCATCCATGCAGTAGTAGTCCGGGGATATCCGCCCTACCGCAGGGAAAGCCGATTTACGACCTTTCCAGAGAAGCGCCCTCTCCTGCTCGCTCTGGGAGGTACGCACGGTGGTTGCTCCAAATTGCCGGAACAGGCTTTCAGTCTGCTCAATGTGTTCCTGAACCTCCTCGCTGGTGCCATCGACTTCACACAGGAGTACCGCCGATGCCTCTCTGGGATAGCCTGCCTGGGCAAAATCTTCGGCCGCAGTAATGGCGTAGCCATCCATCATCTCCAGCCCGCCAGGGATAATGCCGTGGCCAATAATGCCGCCGACTGCATCCCCTGCTTTCTGTACGCTGTCAAATCCTGCCATGACCACCTGGGCTTTTTCAGGTTTCGGCAGCAGCTTCACCTGCACCTCGGTAATAATTCCCAGCAGGCCCTCGGATCCTGTCATCAGTGCGAGCAGATCCATCCCGCAGCTGTCCAGACCATCCGTGCCGATGGTTATTTTCTCGCCATCGACCGTCACCATTTCGACGCTCAGAACATTGTGAACCGTAAGCCCGTACTTCAGGCAGTGAACACCACCCGAATTCTCCGCTACGTTGCCGCCGATGGTGCAGGCAATCTGGGAGGATGGGTCCGGCGCATAGTAGAGGCCATACTGGGCCGCTTCCTCACTGATGGCGAGATTTCGCACTCCCGGCTGCAGACGCGCCGAGCGTGCCAGCGGATCAATGCTGAGAATGCGATTGAATTTGGCCAGCGAGAGTACCACCCCGTCGGCGTGGGGCATGGCCCCGGCGCTGAGGCCGGTTGCGGCGCCACGGGCGACCACTGGAACCCCCTGCTGATGACAGACCCGCATGACCTGCTGCACCTGGGCCACGGTTTCCGGCAACACTACCAGCAGCGGCAGCTCCCGATACATGGACATGCCATCACACTCATAGGGCCTGAGGGTTTCCTCATCAGAAATCACATACTCAGCGGCGATGAATTCCCGGAGCTTACGGGCCAGTTCATCCCGGCTTATTTTTGGGGTGGCTGTCATGGCATTGTGTCCCGGCAGGTCCTGGTAAATGTTTACTATCGACGGTTTTTACGCACGTTCGTTCATGAAGTGCTCGATGCCAGCCTCGGCGCATTCAATGTCCTGCTGGGGCGTCCCGGAACTCAGGCCAATACCGCCGACAACTGTTCCATCGACCGCAATGGGCAGGCCGCCCCCCACAACACACAACCGGCCCCCGATTGCGGTGTGAATGCCAAACACCAGATTACCCGGCACGCAGGCCTGGTTGTACTCATGGGTCGCCTTGCGCGCAGCGGCGGCGGTGAAGGCCTTGTCCTGGGCTACGGTGCTGCTGGTGACCTTGCCGCCATCCATCCGCTCGAAGGCAACCAGGTTGCCGGACTCGTCGGTGATGGCGATGCACATGGGGACGCCAATTTCACGGGCCTTGCGGCTGGCCCCCTCAATCAGCAGGCGGGCGTCGTTCAGGTCCAGGCGGTTGATAGTCAACATGATTCTGTTCTCCTTCCAGTATGTATTTTGCGCTGCGTTCAGATCAGTGAGAGCAAAGGCCGCCCCTCAACGGGCGGCCTCCGGCTCAGCCATAGACCAGCCCTGGCAGCCAGGTGACGAGGCCGGGAATCATGATACACATGAACAGACCAAACGCCTGGATAGCCAGGAACACCAGCGATGACTTGAAAATCGTACCCATGGATATCTCCGGCGGACACACGCCGCGGAGATAGAACAGGGCGTAACCAAATGGCGGGCTGAGGAACGACATCTGCATATTGACCAGATAGAGCACACCAAACCACAGCACCACGTCATCGCCCGCCACCGGCGGGAAACCCAGCAGCCCCGGGAATTCCAGAGCTTTGACAATGGGAATGAAGATGGGAACTGCCAGCAGCAGGATACCCACCCAGTCCAGGAACATTCCCAGAACCACCAGCAGGAACATCAGCAGGAACAGGATGCCGTAAGGCGACATGCCAGTACCCAGGATGGCATCCGTTACAAACTGCTGACCACCCTGAAGGATGTAGAAGCCAACAAAGACAGAAGCACCGAACATGATCCACAACACCATGGCGGATGCCTTGGTAGTGGTTACGGATGCCTCCCGCAGCCCGCCAATAGAAAACTTGCCATGCATCATGGCCACGACGATGGCGCCAAAGGAGCCGATACCCGCGGCTTCGACCGGCGTTGCGATGCCACCGAACAGCAGACCCAGCACCAGAAACACCAGAATCAGCGGAGCAATCAGGTTTTTCGTGAGAAGGAGCTTTTCCTTCAGGGAAATCCGCTCTTCCACCGGTACGGGTGGCCCCAGCCTGGGGTTGATCCAGCTGCGAACCAGCACATAGGCAATGTACAGGGAAGACAGCATCAGGCCCGGGATCACCGAGCCGAGATACAGCTCCCCGACCGATTGCTGCGCCACAACCGCGTAGAGAATTGCCAGGATGGAGGGCGGAATCAGTATGCCCAGGGTACCGCCCGCCATGATCGAGCCGAGGGCGATTTTCTGGTCGTAACCGCGCTTGAGCATCGCCGGCAGAGCGATGATACCCATAGTGACAACCGCAGCTCCGATAACACCCACCATGGCTGCAAGAAGGGTGGAAGCCAGGATGGTTGCTGTCGCCAGACCACCGCTCAGGCCACCCATCCACTTGTACACCACACTGAACATTTCCTCAATCAGGCCCGCGCGCTCAAGCATGGACGCCATGAAGATAAACAGCGGTATCGCCGCCAGATCAGAGTTGGTCATCATCGGGAAGATACGACCCGGCACAAGGTTCAGCATCATCGCGTCGCCCACCAGGTAGATGAACATCACCCCGAGGCCACCGGTCACGAAGGCCAGCGGCAGGCCCATCATCAGGGCCACGGCGAGAGAACCGAACATCAGATAGGTCAAAGGCCCGATCTTGACGTCAGAAAGGCTACCGGAGAGATTGAACAGGAACTTCTCGTCGCTCCACGGATCGTAGAAAAGAATGTTGATCATTTCGACACAGATGACAAACGCCAGTGCCACCGTGGCGATAATCATCAGCCAGGTACTCAGCTTTCCGACAAGGTTGCTGCCCCGCACAGTGGTTGTATTTGTAGTCATGCGCTGCGCTCCCGGCCAAGACGGACAAACAGGACAATATCCTTGAGCAGTTTGGATATGCCTGCGAGCAAGAGAAGGACTGAACCCAGCACCATCATGCCTTTGGCCGGCCAGAGCTGGATGCCCCAGGTCTCAACCGTGCGTTCATCCATGGCATAGGAATCCTGGAAGAAGGTCCAGGAGGTAACCAGCAGAATCAGGGCAAAAATGAAGAAGAACATGGACGTAAAGATGTCCAGGCCAACTCTTCCCCGCGCCGGCAGCAGGTTGTACATCACATCGACGCGCACATGGGCGCCATGAAGCATGGCGAATGCGCCCGCCAGCATGTATTGCATGCCCAGCAGCATGAAGCTGGCTTCATGGACCCAGATGGTGGGCATGTTAAAAATGTAGCGCATGACCACCCCAAAGAAATAGAAGACAACGGCGTTGATTGTCCAGAACGCCACGAACAGGCCGGATTTGTCACAGATCCAGTCCACTATCCTGGTAAACCAGTTCCCCTCGAACTGGAGATAAATCAGGGGATCTTCCTCTTCCGCCTGCAGTTCCCCCGGTGTCAATTCCGGTTCTGCAGCCTCGTCTCCGCGACCACTGCTCCACTTGTCCCAGGCCATCATGATCAGCGGCATAACCGCAAGCCAGCCCCAGTAGAACCAGTGCGGCATTACGAATCCAAAACCTTCAAGATCAGACATGTTGTTACTTCCTCAGCCACAAAGCGGGGAAGGCGGGCCGCCTCTTTCGGAGTCGTCCCTGACCTTCCCCCTGTTTCTTTTTATGGGTTCAGGAAAGCGTTACCGGCCCGGGACACCTTCCAGATCAGACTCCTCGATATAGCCGACGGTCTCGTTCATCATGTACTCGATCTGGATATCAAAGATGGCACGGGCGTCTTCGTTCTTGTTCGCCCACTTGTACCAGATCGGAATGGCTCTCTTGCGCCATTCGTCCACGTCATCCTGGCTCAGACGGCTCACGGTATCCCCCGCTTTCTTGAACTTCTCCATGGCCTCGACGTTGCGCTTCTGGATGGTCAGGAAGTGCTTCTGGGAATAGATGCGTACTTCATCCTCGACAAGCTGCTGGAGTTTCGGATCCAGAGCGTTCCAGGCACGCAGGTTCACAGTCAGATCCATCAGATCCACCGGCTGGTAAATGGACATATTGCCCGGAGGTCCGAACAGGATGTAATCGGTCACCTGGGAAAAGCCCAGTTCCCAGTTCACTGCCGGGCCCACATAATCCGCTGCGTCGATGGTGCCCTTTTCCAGGGCCGGGAAGATGTCAGATCCGGGCATGCTCACGGTGGAAGCACCGAACGCCTGGAACACCTCGGCGACCATGCCACCGGGAACCCGCAGTTTCAGGCCTTTAAGGTCATCAAGGCTGTTTACCGGCTCCTTGGAATGGATGATATTTGCATCATGCTGAATCGGGCCAACGTAGAACAGCCCGAACTTCTTGTAGATTTCCCGGGTCTTCTCCAGCATACCCATGGAATAGAACATGATGTCCCACTGGTGGGGCTGGTCAGGACCGGCCGGGTAAGAGGACAGGAATACGGACGCGGGAATCTTGCCGGACCAGTACAGGGTGAACGGGTTCATGCCCTGAAGAACGCCACTGCGAACCGAATCGAACAGCGAATTGCTGTCGGCGGCAACAGCCTTGGCAGGGAAACACTTGAAAACCAGTTCACCGCCGGATTTCTCTTCCATGCCGTTACACCAGTCCTCGAACAGGTCATAGCCGACCGTGCCCGCGTCCCATACGGACTGGATTTTCCAGGT
The DNA here is from genome assembly GCF_044799475.1 of Marinobacter sp. Taxonomy (GTDB): domain Bacteria; phylum Pseudomonadota; class Gammaproteobacteria; order Pseudomonadales; family Oleiphilaceae; genus Marinobacter. The sequence continues at coordinate 273,066 of NZ_CP085217.1, forward strand.
CGTGGCCGCCATGGCCTGCATACTGCCAAGGGACATTGCGCCTGCGAGCGCAGTGGAAACCGCAATGGATTTGAGTAGTCCGCGCCGCGGACGGGTTGTCTCGATGTTGCTGGGATTGTTGTTCATCGATCATTCTCCAGTTCTTTTGTTGTTATCCAGCCGCTGTTTCGACAGGCCCATGCTGACCAGCCGGCGCAAAAGCACAGAGTGGATCAGCGATAAAGCTGCCACAACTCAGTTTGATAATCGTAGTGGTTTCGACCCAAGTCCAGCGATTAGCGAACTGGTAGGACCAGTTTTTTGTAGCTGTTTGGTGGACGCATCGACCCCGCCGCCCCATAGTTAAAGGCCGCAGCGGCGCGTTATCAGATATTTTCCGCTGATTAAAAAGAGGGCTGGTCCAACCAGTAACATCGATGGCAAACAAACCATTGCCTGTAGCGAAAGCGGTTTCCTACCGGATAGAGCGTCTGATCCTGGACGGGGGCATGTCCCCGGGTGAGAAAATACCCTCTGAAAGGCAACTCGCCTCCCGCCTTGGAGTCTCCCGCTCCATCATCCGGGAAGCTCTGCATGAACTGCATGGCAGAGGCGTGATCGAGACCCATCATGGCCGGGGCTCGTTTGTCTCCCATATCGTGCCGGAACCGGCCAGCGACAGCCCTCTGATGCGCCTGTTCTCAGGCCATCCACGGACACTTTACGATTTGCTCGAGGTAAGGGAGCAGATGGAAGGCCAGGCCGCCTGGCTGGCAGCTCAAAGAGCCACGCCACGGGATCTGCACCGCATCACCAAAGCGTTCAATGCCATGGAAGCCGCTGACCCCTTGACCAACGCTGACCTGGACCATGCCTTTCACCTGGCCATCGTGGAAGCATCCCATAACCCGGTTCTGGTGCATGTGCTGGACAGTCTCAAGAGCCTTATGTTGCTGTCGGTCAAGGCTTCCGTGGCCAACCTGAGCCCCCGGGAATCCTTCAAAAAGCAGCTGGACAGGCATCATCACAAGATTTACCAGTCAGTGATGAAGGGTCAGGCGAACGCGGCGAGGACCGCGGCCCAGGCTCACGTCCGCCACGTCAGTGACTCCATGCGGCAGATCGAACAGAGTGAGCACAGCATAATCCGTATCAGGGCTGAACCTGGCTCGCCTGTCTGAAGTCCGGGCTGGTGCCGGATGAACATGGTCGTGGTTCAGCCTGCTGTTCTTTTCTGCAGAGCGGAACAGGCATATTGGGAGCGCATACGCCCTGTCGCGGAGAAGACGGCTATTTTCCTTCCTCCAGGGGAGCCAACAGATGCACGAACTGTGTTGCTTCACCAAGAGAGGGGAAGGTGTGCAACACTTCCTGTTCGTGGATTTCCACGTCGTACACGGTATCACCGGAACGAAACTCGCCCAGGGTTTCAAGGACTGTTCGGGCAACAACACGCAAAAGGCCTCTTTCAAAAACGATCTTTTGCGTTGCGGACATTACATAACCTCTTGGGATAAAACGGTTAAATTTCGGACTTCCTGTTGCAGCATACTACGGACCAGTCTCGGTGCCGTCAGCTTTTTGTCACCATAACGTGAACCGGTTCAAAGAGCGGCGGGCTTTTACAAAACTCCACCGTTCGCCCCCGAAGCAGGCCCGAAGAGCCCGAAAAGTATTGATTTGTGGCACCACACTCCGTAAAAATGACGCCAAACCTTCACCCGGTCCGGGAGTATTAAATGGCGGACAATGCGCCACTGGTCTGCAGGGACATATACAAGAAATTCGGAGACCTCGAGGTACTCAAGGGCATTTCCCTTGAGACCCGGAAGGGCGATGTCGTCTCCCTGATTGGCAGTTCAGGTTCCGGCAAGAGCACCTTCCTGCGCTGCATCAATCTGCTGGAAACTCCCACTGCCGGAGAAGTCATCGTGCATGGCGATCCGGTCAGGTTCAAAACCAACCGCAAGGGAGAGCGGGTCCCCGCTGACAACAGACAGGTGGAACTCATCCGCTCCAGGCTGTCCATGGTGTTCCAGAGCTTCAATCTCTGGTCCCACATGACAGTACTGGAAAACATCATCGAAGCGCCCATCCATGTTCTCGGGGTGCCCCGCAAGGAAGCCATAGAACGCGCCGAGGCCCACCTTTACAAGGTCGGCATTTATGAGCGCAAGGACTACTACCCGGCCCAGATGTCCGGCGGCCAGCAACAGCGGGCGGCGATTGCCAGAGCGCTTGCCATGGAGCCGGACGTGATGCTGTTCGATGAACCCACCTCGGCTCTGGACCCGGAGCTGGTGGGAGAAGTGCTGAGAGTAATGCAGAGCCTGGCCGAAGAAGGCCGCACCATGATCGTGGTAACCCACGAGATGGCCTTTGCCCGCGATGTCTCAAGCAAGGTGCTTTTTCTGCATCAGGGGGTCATAGAAGAACAGGGCACACCAAAGGAAGTGTTTGACTACCCCAAGTCCGAACGCATGAAACAGTTTCTGGCGCCCAATTTCTGATCAGCGAGACGATCAGACCCCAGGGTGCTATCTTGAGCATGCAATACATAATAAAGCCGCACGGCAACCCAATGGAGAAGTGACACATGAAAAAACTGATTGTTGCAGCAGGCTGCGCCCTCGCCATGATCGCAGGCACTGCCCATGCCAAAGAATGGAATGAAATCCGCATTGCATTCGACGTCCCCTATGAGCCCTTTGAGTACAAGACCCCGGAAGGTGAACTGACCGGTTTTGAAGTGGAACTGGCAGAAGCCATGTGTGAGGAACTCAAGGCGGATTGCACCTTCATTATCCAGGCCTGGGACGGCATGATTCCCGGCCTGCTGGCGCGGAAGTTCGACGCCATCATGTCCTCCATGTCCATCACCCCGGAGCGGGCAGAGGCAGTGCTTTTCTCCGAGCCCTACTACAACACCCCCGGCGCCTGGTTCGCACGTGAAGACGTGAACGTGGATGTGACGGACGAAAGCGCCATGAAAGGCATGACGGTTGGCGTCCAGCGTGGCACCACCATGGACACCTACGTCACCGAAAAGCTCAGCGACGTGGTAAACGTCAAGCGTTACACCACTGCCGACGACATGGTGCTGGACCTGGAAGGCCAGCGTCTGGACCTGGTGTTCGTGGACTACCCGGTTGGCGAGCAGACCATCCTGTCGCGGGAAGGTTTCAAGCAGGTTGGCGAGCCGGTCAAGCTGGGTCAGGGCGTTGGCGTAGCCATGCGTCCGCGTGACAAGGAACTGGCGGAGAAGGTGAACGCAGCCCTCGAAAAACTGAAGAACGATGGAACCTACGACACCATCATGGACAAATACTTCAGCTACGACATCAAGATGTAAACCCTGTCAGGGGCCTGCTCCGGGCGGGCCCCTGAATGCCGGATACGACTCATGCTCGATCTGAAAGGTTATGGCCCGGCCCTGCTGGAGGGTGCGGTTGTTACCACCGAACTTGCCTTCCTGTCCCTTGTCCTGGCACTCACCCTGGGCCTCCTCGGAGCGTCCGCCAAACTTTCCCGGAACCGTTTCCTGCAGGTGACTGCAACCACCTACACCACGCTCATCCGTGGCGTACCGGATCTGGTGATGATGCTGCTGTTCTATTACGGCGGTCAGGTGGCAGTGAACAACCTTTCCGATTACATCTACGAAGCCTGGGGCTACGATTTCTTTTTCCAGTTCAATCCCTTTATTGCAGGCACCCTGACCATCGGGCTGATTTTTGGCGCCTATATGACAGAGACCTTCAGGGGTGCCTTTCTGGCGGTGGATTCCGGCCAGATCGAAGCTGCGCGAGCCTATGGCTTTACACGCTGGCATACCTTCCGGCGGGTGATGATCCCGCAAATGATGCGTCACGCCCTGCCCGGCATAGGCAACAACTGGCAGGTTCTCCTGAAAACCACGGCCCTTGTCTCCATTATCGGGCTGACTGACATGGTGCGCGTTGCTGAACAGGCTGCGAAGGCCGAGCGCTCGCCCTTTCTCTTCTTCATTCCGGTAGCACTGGTTTACCTGCTTCTCACGGCCGGCTCCGAGCTATTCATCAAGTGGCTGGACAAGCGCGCCAACGTCGGCGTGGTCCGGGGAGACTGACGGATGCCAGAACTGATCACGGAATGGCTCAACCAGAACGACATCTTCACCGCCACTACCATGATGCATTACTGGGATGGCATGGTGACCACCGTTCATCTGGTGTTCCTGTCGCTGCTGCTGGGTCTGGTAATGGCCATTCCCCTTGCGGTTCTCCGTACCTCCCGGAACCGTTTCATATCAGCTCCAATCTGGCTCTACACCTACCTGTTCCGCGGCACCCCACTGTTGATCCAGCTTTATGTCATCTACTACGGCGTGGCCCAGATCGAGGGCATCCAGGAAACCTTCTGGTGGGACATTTTCAAAGAACCCTTCTACCCTGCCCTGCTGGCCTTCACCCTGAATACGGCTGCCTACACGACCGAGATAATCCGTGGCGCCATAGTCGCCACTCCGGCAGGAGAAATAGAAGCCGCCAAGGCCTATGGCATGTCCTGGTTCATGCGGCTGCGCCGGATCGTCCTGCCCAGTGCTGCCCGGCGGGCCGTTCAGGCGTACTCCAATGAAGTGATCTTCATGCTGCATTCCAGCGCCATTGCCAGCGTGGTCACCATTGTTGACCTGACCGGCGCGGCCCGGGATATCTACTCCCGATTCTATGCTCCTTTCGAGGCCTTCATTGCCGTAGCGCTCATCTATATGGCGCTCACCTTCGCGCTGGTATTCTTTTTCAGGAAACTGGAACAGCGTCTGCTCCGGCATCTCAAGCCTGCCAACAGCTGATCTGGAACAGGAGGTTGATCATGACGCCACGGGAGCAGCTGTTTGAACAGCATCCGGACTGGCTTGCTTTTACCCTGGCCAACCCCACTGCCCCCACCTCCGGAAGGCACGCATCCCTGGCCGACGGCAGCCGGATCGAAATGAGGGGGCCGGGCCTGCTGAGGCTGATGCCGGCAAGCCCCCAGCCGGACCTCCGGCTGATTGTGTCTGCTGGCATTCACGGCAATGAGACAGCGCCCATCGAAGTGCTCAACCGGCTGGTGAATGAGCTGCTGGTCGGGGAATGGTCACTGGCAACGGAAACCCTGCTCATTCTGGGCAACCCGCCCGCCATGGTGGCCGGCAGGCGGTTCATGGATCATAACCTCAACCGTCTGTTCAATGGTGCCCACCAGAAGCCACTCTACGCTGGCAGTCCCGAGGCCCTGAGGGCAGAGCTCCTGGAGCACACCTGCAGGGCGTTCGCCAGCGGTGCCCCCCAGCTGGTCCATTACGATCTGCACACCGCCATAAAGCCATCAGAACGGGAAAAATTTGCCCTCTATCCTTTCATACCGGACCGCAAGGTCCCGGGTGACCAGCTGAGTTTCCTGGCCGCCTCTGATGTCCACACCCTGCTACTCCAGCACGCACCCGGCACCACCTTCGCGGCCTTTTCCTCAAAAGAGCTGGAAGCCGAGAGCATGACCGTTGAGCTGGGGCGGGTTCGGCCGTTTGGCCAGAACGAGGCGGGCCGCTTCCGTGGCATTGAAAACAGCCTCCGCGATCTGCTGAAAGGCGGCGATCCGGGGGCCTCGGCCGACGCCAGCCAGGTCGTCATTTTTGAAGTGGTCGAGGAGATCATCAACACTGGCAGGGAATTCCGCTTCCATGTTCCCGAGGATGCCGCCAACTTCACCGAATATGCGCCGGGGGAAGTGATCTGGGAAGATGCGGAGCAGACCTACCGGGTCGGCCCGCGGCCGGAGGTGATCATTTTTCCCAACCGCGACGTACCAGTGGGCCAGCGGGTCGGGCTCATGGCGAGAAAGCAGACGCCCGCCACCTGAAGGCGGCGGGCAGGCATCAGGCTTCCGGGGCCAGGTCGGTGCTGGCCTCTGGCGCCGGAGACCGGAGAACCATCCGGCACAGGGAGGGAACCACCAGCAGGGTCAGTAAGGTTGAGGCCAGCAGGCCGGAAATAATGGCCCACGCCATGGGCGGCCAGAGTGTGGAGCTGGAGAACGCCAGCGGCAGCAGACCTGCCACTGTGGTGGCCGTGGTCAGCAGTATCGGCCGGGTCCGCTGCTCCACTGCCATGCGCACTGCATCCACAACAGCCATTCCCCGTGCCAGCTGCCGGTCCACCACATCCACAAGCACAATGGCATTGTTTACCACGATCCCCACCAGCGCTATCACCCCAAGCAGGGACTGAAAGCCAAAGGGCGACCCGGAAAGCACCAGGCCCGGGAAGATGCCGACGGTGGCCAGGGGAACGGTCAGCAGAATAATTCCCACCCGGCGGAAGGAATTGAACTGCAGCAGCAGGAAGAACAGCAACAACAGGATACCGATGGGGGCCGTGGTCAGAATGGCGCTGTTGGCATCGCCGGAACCCTCGGCGTCACCGCCGTATTCCATCCGGCTGCCTTCGGGCAGGGGGGTTTCTGCCAGCCCTGTTTCCAGATCGCCAAGCACGTCGCTGAAGCTGGAACCTGCCGCCAGGTTGGCATTGACCGTGGCCACCCGAACCCCATTGCGAAGATAGCGCGCCGCGGGCTGCCAGGACGTCTCAGTGGACACCAGGGCCGACAGGGGCACGGCATCGCCCCGGCTATTGTAGATGTTGATGGACATCAGCCGCGACAGGGACAGGTCTGTGCCCTCCCTGGAGCGAAGGACCATGGGAATGGGGTCATCCTCCTGCCGGTACTGTTCGGCCACCACTCCAAAGCTCTGGCCGTAAAGGCTGCGGGCAACGTCGGACCGGTCTATGTCGTAGCGGGCCGCTACCGCGTCATCCACATTGACGGCTATGCCTGGTACCCCAAGGTCGATGTCGTGTCGCACATCAACGGCTCCCGGGCTTTGCCGCAGCAGCCGGTACACATGCTCGGCAGCCTCGGCACGGGTCTCGTCACTGGCATGATAGATCCGGACCTCCACCGGGGCAGCCCTGGGCGGCCCCTGGCCAAGCACCGCGACCGACAGATCCAGCTCCGGCATTTCCTGTGCGGCATGGTTTCTGACCCAGGAAACTATCGCACCTGTATCGGACAGGGTGGGTGTTTCCACTACCAGCCGGCCCCGGTTGGGCGCCTGGGGATAACGCAGCAGGTTGTAATAGAAACTGGGGCCGGTAAAGCCCACAAATCGTTGCACGCTGACGGTTTCCGGGCGGGTGCGCAGTGCCCGCTCCAGAGTCTCCGCCACTTCGGCCGTGCGGCTCTGATCCGTGCCCTCGGGCATGTACATTTCAACAATCACCTGGGGCCGGTCTGCCTCCGGAAAGAACTGCAGCTTCAGGAACGGCGTGAGGGCGAGGCTGCCAGCGACCAGAAACAGGCTGAGCACCACCAGGGTACCCGGCACCCGGGAAACCAGGCTACCCAGCAGTCGCCCCAGACCGGCCATGTAATCCCTGCCGGTATTTTTACGGGGCCTGAGAAAACGGGCGGCCAGCAGGGGTACCACTGAAATGGCCAGAAGGTAGCTCACCGACAGAGTCAGCATGATCATCACCGGAATGCCACGGGTGAAATCCGCCGTTCCCCCCTTCGACAGCAGCAGAGGTGCAAAGGCGGCCAGAGTGGTTCCTGTGGAGGCCCCCAGGGGGCCCGCCAGTTCTCTTATGGCCGACCTGAGCGCATCAAATCTCGCAGCCCCTTCATCCAGCCGGGTCTGGATGTTTTCCACCACCACAATGGCGTTATCGATCAGTATGCCAAGGGAAATAACCATGCCGATGATGGCGATCTGGTGCAGCACTCCGCCGCCAAGGTCGTAAAGTCCTATGCTGATCATGGTTACCATGGGCAGGATGGAGGCCACCAGCAGTCCCATGCGCAGGCCCATACCCAGGAACACCACCGCAATTATGATTGCCACTGAGGCCAGCAGGCTCCCCGCAAGATTGTCGAGGCGATCCGATACCTGATCGGGCTGGAAAAACATCTCTTTCACGGTGTAGGGCGCCAGCTCCTGCCGGAGGCTCTCAACGCGTTCCCGCACCCGCTCGCCAAACCGGATGGCGTCAGTCTGGTTTTCCTCCATGACCAGCGATACCAGTACCACTCGCTCGCCGTCCTGCCAGGTTTCCGGCTGGTGGGGCTCTGCGGGGCCGCGCCAGACCTCGGCTGCCGCGGCCAGCGGCACCTGACTGCCATCAGGCAGGGCTATGGGGGTGGCACGGATGGCCTCCAGGTTGCCGAATTCACTGTTGGGCAGAACGGACAGCCTGCGGCCGTCGGACACGACAAAGCCCCCTGCGGTGGTCTGGTTGCGGCTGGCAAGGGTATTGAGGACGACAGAGGGAGATATGCCCAGACGGTAAAGCGCGGCATCGTCCAGTGCCAGGGTGATCTGTTCCGTCACATCCCCTTCCAGCTCCACCCGGGATACCCCCGGAATGTCGGACAGGGAAGCCTTTACACGTTCAGCTACGGCAGTCAGCTCAACGGTGGAGGGCGATCCACCCACCGCCAGCACTATGGCGGGTATGTCAATGAGGCGGTCATCCAGCGCCATCTGGCCGACGTCTGCAGGGAACTCGCCCCGGGCGCGTTTCATGGCCTGGCGCACCCGGTCCCAGGCGGCATCGGTATCATAGATGTCATCCTCCAGGCGCACCCGGACCAGCGCCACGCCGGTGCGGGCGGTGCCAGTTGCCACATCCACTTCTTCGACCTGCAGGAGTTCATCAGCCAGCGGGCGCAGCACAAGGCGTTCAACGGCGTTGGCAGTGGCTCCGGGATAACTCACCGTGACCAGACCGGCACGCTGGGGAAAGGAAGGATCCTCCTGGCGCGGCATGGTGTTGTAGGCGGCGATACCAAGCAGGCAGAGCATGACCACTACCATGCCAATAAGGCGACGGCAGCCCAGCAGAGCGCCCATCATGGCAGAATCTCCACCCTGTCGCCGTCGGCCAGACGTGTAAGGCCGGCATAGACTACCTGCTCTCCCGCCACCAGGATGTCAGAGGACACCACCACCTGCTCGCCGATGATGCGGTGCACGGAAACCGGCACGCGCCTGGCCGTATCACCGCTGATACGGAAGACACTGGTGCCGGTGTTCGAACGTATGACGGAAAGAATCGGCACGCTGATCTGGCCCTGAATGCGGGGTGTTACGCCAACCTCGACCGGCTCGCCAACACCGGGCGTGGAAGCGGCGTCCGGGAGCGCGACAAGCACCTGATGCAGTTGCCCCCTCTCGGCTCCGGCCTGGGCTACTTCGCTGACCTGGCCGGCCGCCGGAGCCTGGCGCCGGTCCTGAACCGACCAGACGGGCACGTCATCCCCCACGGCGAGCTGGCTGAGCAGGTAGGCCGGCACCCGTATCTCCACTTCCCTGCCCTCTGGCGAGGACAGCTTCAGCACCGGCTGTCCGGCAGCCACAAATTCATCCTTTTCCACCAGCAGAGCCACGACGCGGCCGGCAAATGGCGCCCGCAGAATGCTCTCGGATTCCATCTGGGTAGCTTCAAAAAGCGCCGCCCTGGCGGTTGCAACACTGGACATGAGGCCATCCCTGCGGGCAGTGATCTGCTCCAGCGCCTGTTCCGAGACCACGCCTTTTTCCCGTAACTGCCTGGAGCGCTCAACTTCCCGCTGAGCCTGCTCCAGCTGAGTGGAAAGCTCCTGCAGCCGGGCCTCGGCAGACGCCTTTGCCGGTGCCAGGCGAGGGTTGTACAGCTGGGCGAGAACCTGACCTTTTCCAACATGCTCGCCCAGTTCCACCGCCCGCTCCCTGAGAGTGCCACTCATCTGAAAAGTCAGTGTGGCGCGCTGACGGGCCTGGACGATACCGGCAAACCTGAGGGGCTCGGCAATGGACTCTCCCTCTGCCACCGGGGCCGTGCGAACAGTGACAACCGTCTCCGCTGGCGCCTGCTCCGGCTCATTAAACTTGCAGCCGGACACCGTCAGAAGGGTGATGACCATTGCCCAGAGGAGGGCGATTTTTCCTGGTTTCATGCCGGACTCTCCGTTCGTCCCTGTCTTTGATTGACCTGTGACTGGCTTTGATTGACCTGTGACTGGTATTCCGTGATCGATTTCCGGTTACGGATGAGCCATAATGTCACTCTTTGACAGATTGTCAACGATAAGCTCCTGTCACTGGGCTGTCGTTATCACTCGCACCCTGTAACGGACATCAGGCACCCATGAGCAATGATCTGAAATCGCGGAGAGAACAGGAAAAACAGGCCAGATACCAGGCCATTCTTGATGCTGCGGAGCAGATATTTTCCAGCAAAGGCTATGAGCGCACCTCCATGGATGACATCGCACGCCAGGCCAGGCTGAGCCGGGCTCTGCTTTATGTCTACTTCCGTGACAAAGCCGCCATTCAGCGGGGCATCATGCTTCGTGCGGGGGAGAGTCTGCGTCAGCGCTTTGCCGCTGCCTGCCGGGAAAAAAACAGTGGCCTGGAGCAGATCCGCGCGATCGGGCAAGCCTATTACCAGTTTTATCTGGAAGAGCCGGACTACTTTACCGCGCTGACCCAGGCCACCACCGCCATGCAGGATGCGGATGAGGTGCAGGCTGAACAGATGCTCTGTGGTGAATCAGCGACCATGGAACTGATGGTCGCCGCTATCAGGCGCGGTCTGGCAGACGGATCACTCAGCCGGCAGCGCGTCCGTGATCCGCTGAACACGGCGCTCTACCTCCGGGGTTCGTTCCACGGCGTGATCATGCTTTGCCAGCAGAAGATGAACGCAGAAGGGCCGCTGGCTGATTATCCCCGGGAGCAGCTGATCGAACACACCATGGCCATGCTGATGTCGTCCATCGCCGGATGACCAGCCGGGCAAAGCGCTTCAGTTGCGCTGGAAATCGTAGATAGAGCCAAGCCCGAGGATACCGGTGAGTTCGTCCAGGGCATGACGGCTTTCATCCAGCAGCATGGGGTCGGCGAGATCTTCCTGACTCATTTCACTGCGGTAATGGCCCTGCACCCAGGTGGTAAGCCGTTCATAGAGCTCATCTGTCAGCAGAACCCCCGGATGCATGGCGGCCAGTTCTTCATTGGTGAGCGCCACCCGCAGCCTCAGGCATGCAGGGCCGCCGCCATTACGCATGGACTGTTTGACGTCAAATACCTCGACCGCCCGGATGGGACCGCCAGCGTCCAGCAGGGAATCCAGATAACGGCTCACCGAGGGAATTTCACGGCATTCCCCGGGAACCGCCAGCAGCATGCCCTTGCCCCCCGGGAGATTCAGCAACTGGCTGTTGAACAGGTAGGAAGAGACCGCATCCCCAAGAGGAACATCCGACTCGCTCACCCGAACGGCTTCAAGCTCCGCGCCCCTGAGCCGGCTGCGGACATCCGCCAGCACCCGGTCTTCATCAAGAAAGGCCTTTTCGTGATAAAAAAGCACATTGCCATTGCCCACGGCAATCACATCATTGTGAAACACCCCCGCATCTATGGCGTCCGGGTTCTGCTGGGCGAAGACGGCGCGGGCATCGCTGAGCCCGTGGAGCCTGGCGATGGCCTGGCTTGCTTCCAGAGTCTGCCTGGCGGGAAACCGCCGGGGAGCCGGTGCACTTTCGTCCATGGCAATCTGCCCGTAGACGAAAAGCTCCACGCCTGGCTCGCCGTAGGCAGCGCAGAGCCGGGTGTGATTGGCGGCCCCTTCGTCCCCGAACTGGCTCACCGGGGGCAGTGCAGGATGATGGGCAAAACAGGCCTCATCGGCAAAGATGGATTTCAGGGCGCGGCCGGTCACCAGATGCTCGATGGACCGGTGAAACTTGGCGCTGAGATTGGCAGGAGTGAAATGCACCCGCCGGTCACGGGTATCGGCACTGGGAGACACAGTTGCCGCATTTGCCGTCCACATGGTGGAGGCTGAAGCGACAGCCGCCAGGATGACCGGACTGTCCCGGGCGGCCGCCCGGAGCACATCACTGTCAGAGCCGCTGAAGCCCAACGCCCGCAGCGTCGGTATGTGAGGCCGTTCATGGGGCGGCAGAACACCCTGGACATAACCCCGGTCCGCCAGGCGTTTCATCTTCTGCAGCCCCTGCAGTGCGGCCTCACGGGGATTGGCAACTGCCCGCACATTGGATCTGGATGCCACGTTGCCCCAGGACAGGCCAGCGTAGTTGTGGGTTGGCCCGACCAGGCCGTCAAAGTTCGCTTCAACTGCATCTATTGGCATGACACATCCTGATGGTTTCGACGGCCGGGGCAACGACCGCCGTTGCCTGCGCTCAGTCGAACTTCAGCCCTGGCGGCAGGCTCTCGGGCATCTCGGTTCTATCTGCTTCCAGCGAAGCCATTGGCCAGGCGCAGTAGTCCGCGGCGTAATAAGCACTGGGGCGATGGTTTCCGCTGGCACCTACGCCACCAAAAGGCGCGGCACTGCTGGCACCGGTCAGTGGCCGGTTCCAGTTCACTATGCCGGCCCTTACCTCTTCGGAAAGGCGTTCATAGAGCTTTCTGTCGTCCGTGAGTATGCCGGCGGAAAGGCCAAAGCGGGTGTCGTTGGCCACAGCCAGTGCCTCATCGAAATCGTCGTAGCGATACACACTGAGCATCGGCCCGAAAAACTCTTCGTCTTTGAGCTTCACTCCAGTGACGTCAATGATGGCCGGTGACATCAGGGCCGTGCCCTCCCGGACCCGCTTCATTTCCAGCAGCACCTTGCCGCCCGCCTTCCTGAGGAGCTTTTGAGCATCAAGAAGCCTGTTACTGGCATCCAGCGATATGACGGAACCCATGAATGGCTGGGGATCCGCATCAAAATCACCTACCTGGATCTTACCGCTCACCTCGACCAGACGGTCAATAAACCGGTCGCCTTCAGCGCCTTTCGGCACCAGCAGCCTCCGGGCGCAGGTGCAACGCTGGCCAGCCGAGAGAAAGGCAGACTGGATGGTGTGGTGAACAGCCGCATCAAGATCCTTCACATCCTGAACGATCAGGGGGTTATTGCCGCCCATTTCCAGCGCCAGGATTTTTTCCGGCTGGCCTGCCAGCTGCTCGTGCAGCTTGTGCCCGACATCGGCGCTGCCGGTAAAAAACAGTCCATCAATGGAATCGTGGCGCGCCAGGGCAATGCCTGTATCCCGGCCGCCCTGGACCAGGTTGATGACACCCGCCGGGATGCCCGCGCGCTCCCAGAGTCTGACAGTCATTTCGGCCACGCCCGGGGCCAGTTCGCTGGGCTTGAAAACAACCGTGTTGCCAGCCAGAAGCGCTGGCACTATATGGCCGTTGGGCAGATGGCCGGGAAAATTGTAGGGGCCAAAGACCGCCACCACGCCGTGAGGCCGATGTCGGAGTACCGCCCGGCCTGCGGCCACCTCATTTTCGGAATAGCCGGTGCGCTCATTGTAGGCGCTGACAGATATACCGATCTTGGCAATCATTGCGGCCACTTCGGTGCGGGATTCCCATAGGGGCTTACCGGTTTCCAGGCCAATCTGGTGCGCCAGGGTCTCCTTCTCTTTCTCCAGTTCTTTGCCAAAGGCTTCAATGATGGCCAGACGCTCACTGAAGGTTTTCCTGCGCCACTCCGGGAATGCCTCCCTTCCGGACCGGACTGCAGCGTCAACGTCGTCAAAGCCACCGGCCTCGCCTTCCCAGACGATGTCGTCGCTGACTGGCTGGTTCGAGTAAAAAAGCGGCCCCTGGCCTACCAGCCAGAGCCCGTTGATCCAGAGATCACCGGTTAGTTCAAGTTCCATCATTAGCTCCTTCAGGACGCCCGCATATCCCGTGATGCCTATGCTGGCCGTCTGTCTGTGGCAAATCGCGTATCTCTGGTCTGTATCGGGGAGTGACCAGAGTCTTTCAAGGGTGCAAGGCGCACTACGTCACCGGATTCCACCTTCAGCACCTCGGCCATGTCCGGCGTCATGCTGACCGTATCCGGGCTGATGCAGCGAAAGGGCAAGGTGGTAGCCCTGAAATCCCGGAACGAACGGTTTGACACCATCACCCTCTGATCTGCCGGCACGTCCAGATCGATAGGTTGCCGGCTGATCATTACGAAGCGGTTGGTGCTCTCCCGGACTGACCGGATGTTGTGAATAAACGCCTCCACCACCGGTCCGCCATCAAATATGTCCACCAGTCCGTTGAAATTGAAGCCTTCGGCTTCCAGCATCCGCAGAGCCGGTGCCGTTTTTTCATGAACCCGGCCAACCACGGCTCTGGCACTGTCCGGCAGCAGCGGCAGGTAAATGGGAAATCTGGGCATCAGCTCGGCGATGAACGACTTGCTGCCGACTCCGGACAGGTAATCGGCCTCGCTGAACTCCATGTCGAAAAACCGGCGGCCCAGTGCTTCCCAGAAGGGACTGTAGCCCTGACTGTCTGATACGCCCCGCATTTCGGCAAAAATCTTTTCCGAAAAGTGCCTGCGGAAGTCGTCCAGATACATGAAACGGCAACGGGACAGCAGCAGGCCATTGCCGCCACTGCGATGGCTGTCGGCCAGCAGTAGCGAGCAGATCTCAGACGTATCGGTCATGTCGTTGGTGAGCTGCAGTGTCGGCGTGCGGACGTGTACATCCAGTTCCCGGGAGGCATTCACCATCGTGCTCAACCGGTAATTCCAGAACACTTCTTCCAGTCCAACTCTGGCTTCAATACCACTGATGCCAACACAGCGACCCAGCTCCGTATCCTCCAGGGCGAAAAGATAGAGCCCCGCCTCCGGGGCGCTACGCTGGCTGAAGGTATCCCTGGCACGATTTATCTTGCGGGCCAGCAGATCATGGCTGGCAGGCAGCGAGGTGAGACCTTTGCCTGCGCCCTCGGCCATGGCGTAAAGATCATCATGGTCATCTTCCCCCAGAGGCCGGATCACGAGCATTCTGTTTCTCCCTGACAGTCAGGTAAATAAGGGGCCTGACTGCTCATAGCGGTGCCACCAGTATTTCATCCCCGGACTGGATACCCAATAACACTTCTGTCGATACCGGAACCACAGCGGTGCCATCCAGATGCTCATGAAGTGGTGAGCGAGCGCAGCGGAAAGCCGGGCCGGTTCCAGCGCCCACCAGATAGCCGGGGCCGTGTTCCTCCTCGCTCGGCCGGCATTTCATTCGGAGGCAGGTCACTATGCTTTTAAGGGCATCGGTCCGGGCCTGGAGCACAGGTCCACCATCGAATATGTCGATGTGGTGGCCGCGCCGAAAGCCTTCCTGTTCCAGAACCGTCACCGTCTTTCCGGCACGGTCGCAGGAAACGCCAAGGGCAGCCTGGGCTGCGTCGGTCAAAAGGGTCACATAGATCGGGTTGGGCGGCATGAGCTCCGCAATGAAGGTCTTGCTGAGGACGCCGGAATAGTCATCCGCGGTGTCGAAATCCATATTGAAAAAATGCCGCCCCAGGCTGTCCCAGAAAGGCACGGCCCCAGTGTCCGTCCGCACGCCCTGGATCTCCACCACCATATTATCGGCGAACCTGTCCCGGTGCTGGGCGATAAAAAGCAGGCGGGCGCGGGATAGCAGTTCGAAAGCGTCAGTGTCCCGAAGCAATGACTCGATCATGAAGGAGCAGAGCAGTGTGCTGTCTGTCAGGCCATGGGAAGGATAAAGAACGCCCACCCGGCGCGACACGCCCAGTTCGTGTGAGGCGTGAATCAGGGCATCCTGACGGTAATTGTAGAAGGGCTGGCCGTTGCCGGCACGGGCATCAATGCCTGCGGTCCCGCAGACGCGACCAGAACGCGAATCTTCCAGCACGAACAGGAACCGCTCGTTGTTCCGGACACCCGCATCTCCTGCAAAGGAGCGCCGGGAATGTTCAAGCTTCTCGGCCAGCTTCTCTTCATCCCTGGGCAGGGTGGACACACGGGACCCCTCCACGGATGCAAGTTTCTGGATATCCGGCAGGTCATCGGGTATTCCCGGACGTACAACCCACATGCGTTCCACTCCTTTAACGGAAAGGCGTCAACCGGCGAGCTATCCTGCTGCCTGGCTGCACAGCTTTTTGACCGCCCTGTCGAACCGGAGCAAAGCTTCGTCCACGTCTGACTCGGGGATGATCAGTGACGGCGCCAGGCGGATGACATTCGGGCCGGCAATCAGCACCATGACACCTTCCTCAATGCCGGCATTGAGGAGCTCTTTGGCTCTGCCCTGCCACGATTCGGTCAGCACGGCGCCGAGTAGCAGCCCGAAGCCTCTGACTTCACTGAAGACGCCATAACGCTGACCTATGTCCATCATGCCGGCACGCAGCCTGTCGGAGCGGGCCTTCACGCCCTTGAGAATTTCCGGCTGGCTGACCGTGTCGAGAACCTTCTGGGCGACGGCACAGCCCAGGGGGTTACCCCCATAGGTGCTGCCATGGGTGCCAACACCCAGACTTGCCGCAACCTCTGCCGTGGTCAGCATGGCACCTATGGGAAAACCGCCACCCAGGGATTTGGCCGTGGACAGTATGTCCGGAACCACGCCGTACATCTCATAGGCATACAGGTGGCCAGTTCTGCCAACACCACTCTGAACCTCGTCAAAAACCAGAAGGGCATCGTGTTTATCACACAGATCCCTCAGGCCCTGAAGGAACTCCGGAGTCGCGGGGACGATGCCGCCCTCGCCCTGGATGGGTTCCACCACTATGGCGCAGGTTCTTTCCGAGATCAGCGCCTCCACCGACGCCAGATCATTGAAATTGGCGTGACCGATACCCCGCGGTGCCGGTTCGAATCCTTCCAGGTACTTGGGTTGGCCTCCCACACTCACGGTAAACAGCGTGCGGCCATGAAAACTGTTGCGGAAGGAAATGATTTCATTCTTTTCCGGGCCGAACTTCTCCCAGGCATACCGACGGGCGAGCTTGAATGCCGCCTCGTTGGCTTCGCCGCCGGAATTGGCAAAGAACACACGCTCGGCAAAGGTGAGATCGCAGAGGGTTTTTGCCAGTTTCAGGGCAGGCTCGTTGGTCAGCACGTTGGAGAGATGCCACAGCTTGTTGGCCTGATCCACCAGCGCGCCAACCAGCCCCGGATGGACGTGCCCCAGAACAGTAACCGCGATACCGCCAGCAAGATCGACGAACTCACGACCTTCCTGATCCCAGACCCGCGAGCCTTCACCCCGCACGGGAATCATGTTTCCCGGCGCATAGTTTGGCACCATGACCTCATCAAAAAGCGAGCGATCCACCTGCTGTCTGTTCATTCATTCCTCTCAGAAAAACGCTATCAGCTTCCTTCAGTCTAGTCACCGATAGTCCAATTGGGTATGTGGGATGTACTGACCGGCAGCAACTTCTTCTCAGCCGTCATGGCATGAGGACTTCCGGGTTCCCGAGCATCGGTAGCTCAATGATTTCCCTGCTCTGACCATCCTGCCCCATCAGGGCCCTGACCACCAGTTTATAGGAGTCGTGGTCAAAGGTGACAGGCAGGCCAGCCAGCGACAGATCGGCCAGGGACTGCTCATCCGCAACCGTGGCCACATGCATCCAGTTGTAAAATACCAGAATTTCACTTCTGCCACTGATGGCATCCCGTTCCACCACGCCAACCGGCCCCTGCCAGGGCCAGGTTTTCAGGCGAAGAGCGTGAAAAGCGATCTGGGCCCGGAGGTTGTACCTGGTGACATCCTCCCCGCCCTCACAGGCTCCCCGGCAGCGATTCAGGCTACGCTGGAAGCAGGGGCCGGGACGGGCCGGTTCAAGACCCAGCAGCCGGTTGCAGAGATCATTCTTCGCAGCTATGCCAACCAGCGCCTTCTCTGCCTCTTTTTTGCTCCGGAAAAGACCATAATAGCCCCCCAGCCGGTGGGTCTCTATTTCCCGGGCAAGGGCGGCCTGCAGGTAGCCCTGATCACTGGCCACAAGCTCAATACTTACCAGGGTTTTTGCCGCCCGGGAGCGCCGGTTGAACAGGGGCTTCAGCTTCTTTATCTGCTTGAGTTCCAGCAGCAACGCCCCCAACTCTCCGGCTGTTTCGGTCCACTCCACCCGGCGCAGGCTTTCGGACAGGCGTATGCCGCGGCTTGTGTTGTGATCTCCGGAGAAATGCGATGCAACCCGTTGCTGTATGCTGGTGCTTTTACCCACATAAAGCAGTACATCGTTTTCGCCGTAGAAGCGGTAAACACCCGGGCTTCGAGGAAGGTCGTTCAGGACATCAACCGGAAGATGGGAGGGCACGCTGGGGCGCTTCATCAGTTCGCGAAGCGCCTGGCCAAAGCGTTCTGAGCCCTTGTCCCCGAGCGCCCGCTGAAAGAAAGCAAACATGGCGGCCACGTCGCCCATGGCCCGGTGCCGCTGCACCTGATCCAGGCCAAAGCGCTCGATAAGGGCATCCATGTTGTGGCGCCGGAACTCCGGATACAGATGGCGGGAAAGCTTTACCGTGCAGAGAACCGGCGCCGAGAAAGCCTGGCCGAGCCTGCGAAACTCGGCCTTGACGAAGCCATAATCGAACCGGGCGTTGTGGGCGACAAATACCACGTCTTTCAGCTTCTCCCGGAGCTCATCCGCTATCGTTGCAAAGGTGGGAGCTGTGGCCACCATGTCATTGCTTATGCCGGTCAGGCGCTCAATGAAAGGCGAAATACGGGTTTCAGGATTCAGCAGGGTCTGCCATTCCCCGATTACCTCGCCGGCACGCCAGAGGCGGATGCCGATTTCGGTAATCCGGTCATGGCCGGCGCCCCCACCAGTGGTCTCGAGATCGAGAAAGGCAAAGGTGGCGGTATCAAGAAAGTCGGATTTTTGTGGCATTTTTCGGCGAAACCGCTAATAACTTTCAGATGGAGGGAGAAGGAGGAGCAAAAAGAGAAGAGACTCCCACCTGAAACGATACACGACTTAAGGCGCTTAGACGTTAGTGTAAATCCTTATAAAATAACTTGCCCAGTCATATGTTTGTAACTACTCTTCGTGGGCTGCAACACAAAAATAATTCGTGGAGACAAATTGATGCACCTGAAAAAACTTAAAACCATAAGAACTGGCACAGCACGAGGGGTGGCACTGGGTGTCGGCGGGCTGCTGCTCGCGGCGGGCCAGCCAGCATTTGCTCAGTCGCCAACCGTTCAGAACCTGCAGACCCAGATCCAGAAGATGCAGGTCCAGATCGACGAGCTTGAGCGCGATGTGGTCGTGCCGGACGCTCCAGGAAGCTTCAAGCTGCCCGGCACCGACACGTCGATGAAGATCGGGGGCTATGTGAAGGGCGACTTTATCTATGACCTGGACCAGGACATCGGTAATGCTTTCGACGCTACGGTTATAGACCCAAATCGGGATGACGACGATACCAATTTCCGGGCACATGCCCTGCAGTCGAGGATTTTCTTTTCAACCAGCACACCAACTGATGCCGGGACTGTCAAAACTCACATCGAGGGGGATTTCTTTACCGGCGAGGGCAACGAGTTCTTCTCCAATTCCAGAGGTTTCAGGATCCGTCATGCCTGGGGCTCCATGGGTGGCTGGCTTGCTGGCCAGACCTGGTCAAACTTCATGCAGTTCACTGCTTACCCCTCGACGGTTGATTTCAATGGCCCCGTGGGCGTGACCTTCGTCCGTCAGGGCCAGTTGCGCTATACCATGCCGGTCGAAAACGGCGCCTTGTCGTTCTCCATTGAGAACCCCGAGGGCTTGACACTGCAAAATGCGCAAGCGATCGAAGGTATAGTCCAGCAGGATCCAACCGCGAATGTCAGCGGAAGCCTGAACGACAAGGCGCCCGACGTGACTGCAAAATTCAAGGGCTCATTTGGAGCACTTGGTGTTGAAGCAGCGGTTCTGGGACGCTATCTGGAAACTGATTCCGCTGTTGCCACCGGAGATGACAGTGAATTCGGCTACGGTGTAATGCTGGCCGGCAGTTTTCAGCTAACCCCCGCCACCCGCCTCATGGCAAGTGCCGTGTACGGTGATGGTGTTGGTCGTTACATCTTCGTAAACGTCGGTGAAGCCGTCATTGATGGCGACGGTGACCTGGACCCAATTGAAGCGCTTGGCTTTAACGTTGCGGTCGCTCAGCAGTGGACCCCCATGTTCTCCAGCAGCCTTTCCTATGGCCGCGTGGAGCGTGATCTTGAAAAGGGAATGTTCGCGAACAACCTGAGAGAGCAACAGACCGTTCACTTCAGCAATTTCGTCAAAGTAGCAGACCCTGTAACACTGGGCCTGGAAGCTATTTACGGAGATATCGAACTGGAGAATGGTAATAACGGGGATGCAGCTCGCTTGCAGGCTTCCGCGCAGTACAGCTTCTAAGATTGTAAGAAGTTCAGAGCCAGGGCGCCGCTCTCACGAGCGGCGCTTTTTTTTGTAATTCTCTCCTTATTCCCCCCTCTGATGAATAGTCCTGCGAGTCACATCCAATTCTTTCCGGCTTTGAAGTCAGCCTAAATCTTTGTTACTAATAGGATAACGGTTTATGGCAAGCCGATGCTGAAGCAAAGCAGGGATTAAATTTTGGCCCTGCGCGCAACCAGAGAAGGAGGCGTCATGAAAAAAGCCACAAATTCAAACGCCCTGTTCGAATTGACCAACAGGGAAGAAGAGAAACTCATTCAGGATCTGCATGAGTATTTCGACTGGGTGTTCCTGGCGAACTGATCCAGCTCCGGGCAGGCCGGACCCGGCCTGCCCGCTCCATTTCTTCCCCCCGCTTGCCTGATGCCCTTTATGCTCTCAGTCCGCTCGCTAGCATGCGGACAGTCAGGCTCTCAAACGGGTTCTTACGCCGCGCGTCGTCATTATTGCAAGAACCTCCAGCAGCGACCAGAAACCCCGGTCATGCTTGCGGGGTGCCTTGCCCCTGCCCATGCGGTCTAGCTGTCGGGTGTACCAGGCCACTTCCATCAGCGCCATATTGTCGATCGCCCTGACACCCGTGCTGATGGGCCGAACCAGGCTTGAGAAACTCTCCCCTGCCAGCACCCGGTTCGGCAGATCCGGTTCCACTGCCAGAGGGCGGGCAAGGCCCACAAGGTCAGTGGCACCGGATTCAACGGCTCCGGCCATGCCTTCGCTGGTGCGGAATCCGCCGGTCACCATCAGGGGGACAGACACCCTGGCCCGAACCTTCTCGGCGAACTCCAGAAAGTAGGCCTCCCGGGCCACGGTGCTTTCCTTTGCGCCCTTTGCCATGGCCGGGTTCTCATAGTTCCCCCCGGAAATCTCCACCAGGTCAATGCCCAGTTCCGCCAGGGTCTCGATGACCGCGAGGGACTCTTCTTCGGTGAAGCCCCCACGCTGGAAATCCGCCGAGTTGAGCTTGATGCCTACACTGAAGCCTTCTGATGTGGCCTCCCGGATCGCCCGGTAGACCTCAACCACAAACCGCATCCGGTTTTCCGGCGTGCTGCCCCAGTCATCCGTGCGCTGGTTGTGGTGAGGCGAGAGGAACTGGCTGACCAGATAGCCATGGGCGCCGTGAATCTGCACTCCCGTAAAGCCCGCTTTTTCAGCGATGGCAGCGGTGGTGGCAAAACGCCCGACGATGTCTTTGATTTCCGGAACCGTCAGCGCCCGGGGAGTGGCAAACATGCTCTGGAGCTCTTTCCGGAAAGGTACAGCGCTGGGGGAAACCGGGTCACGGTTCAGTATCTTCAGGCTCTGCTTGCCTGGATGGTTGAGCTGCATCCAGAGCTCATTGCCCTGACGCGTGCCCGCTCTGGCCCATTCCCGGAGCAGGTCCATGTCCCGCTCATCCTCCACCACCACGTTCTTTGGCTCGCCCAGGTGGCGGCCATCAATCATCACGTTGCCCGTGATGAGCAGGCCGGTACCACCATCCGACCAGGTGCCATAGAGTCTTGCCAGCTCGGGGGTGACATGGTTGTCGATGGTGCCCATGGTCTCGCTCATGGCCGACTTGGCAAAGCGGTTGGGAATGGTTTTGCCATTCCCGAGGGTGAAGGGCTGACCGAGGGTTTCGGAAATGGACATTGCTGACTCCTTGCATGGGCTCAGTTCGATAAACATCAAACTATTCCATGTTTCGATACTTGTCAAACTGTAATACACTGTCCTCCTATAGTCTCCACCGGAATACCCCATGACCCACGACCAGAACAACGAACGCCTGACCCGCGCATTCAAGGCCCTTTCCAATCCCAACCGGTTGCAGATTTACCAGGAAATTGTGCACAAGCAGATCAGCGAGGTAAGCAACAGTGGCTGCCGGGTGGTGGATTTCATCAATGCCATGAGGGTTGGAGCCCCCACCATTTCCCATCACCTGAAGGAGCTGGTCAATGCGGAACTGATACGCGTGGAGCGCAATGGCAAGTTTGTGATCTGCCACCTGAACGAATCCATGCGGGAGGAGCTGAAGGGATTTTTTGGCTGATGCCAGAAAGCAAAGCGAAAACAGAAGGTCTGGAGCCACCCCCCTTTAGCCGCCGGAAGCGGGCGGCTGAAGGGGGTGGCTCCAAGAGGGTGCGGACCTAAAGCAGAAGATGCCGGATGTCCCCCAGCAGGCTGCCCAGCAGCGTGGTAAACCTGGCTGCATCGGCACCATTCACGGCACGGTGGTCGTAGGACAGGGACAGCGGCAGCATCAGCCGGGGCTGGAATGCGGAACCGTCCCAGACCGGCTTCATGGCAGCCTTTGAGATCCCCAGTATGGCCACCTCAGGCGCATTGACGATGGGCGTAAATGCCGTGCCGCCAATCCCACCCAGGCTGGTAATGGAGAAGCAGGCGCCCTGCATCTCGTCCGGCTTGAGCTTCTTGTCCCTGGCTTTGGCAGCCAGTTGACCGGCCTCCTCCGCCAGTTCCCACAAGCCCTTCTGATCCACATTCCGGATCACCGGCACCATCAGTCCGGCCGGGGTATCCACGGCTATGCCGATGTGGATGTATTTTTTCCGGACCAGCTCTTTTCTGTCCATGTCCAGCGATACATTGAACTGGGGCAGGTCTTCCAGGGCCCGGGCACAGGCCTTGAGGATGAACGGCAATGGCGTCATTTTCACGCCCCGCTTTTCACCCTCGGCTTTCAGCCCCTTGCGGAAGGCCTCCAGTTCGGTAATGTCTGACTCGTCCTGCTGGGTTACATGGGGGACGTTGAGCCAGCTGCGCTGCATGTTGTTGGCGGTAGCCACCTGCATGCGGGACATGCTTTCCCGCTCAACTTCACCAAATTTGCTGAAGTCGGGCAGCTTGATGCCCGGGATGCCGCCGCCGGCACTGGCCACACCACCTTCCTGGACCTGACTCAGGCGCTGCTTGACGTAGGCCTGGAGGTCGTCCTTGATGATCCGGCTTTTTGGTCCGCTGCCCTTGATGCGGGTCAGATCTGCCCCAAGCTCACGGGCCAGCTTGCGCACCGCGGGCCCGGCGTGCACTTTGGTACCAGGTGAAGGAACTTCGGGCTCGGCCTTCGGCTTTTCGGGCGCCGCTCGACCCTCTTCAGGTTTCGCCTGTTCCTGCTCCCCGCCGGCTGGCGGTGTCTTCTCCTTGCCTTCCTCTTTCTTCTCCTCTTTCTTCTCCTCTTTCTCTTCCGGTTCGGCACCAGCAGCCTGGCCACTGCCGGCTACCGTAATTTCCAGAAGATCATCTCCAGTGGAGACCTTGTCACCCTCGGCGATCAGGATTTTGCCGATTTTTCCCGCAAAGGGGGACGGGATTTCCATGGTCGCCTTGTCTGATTCCACCGTGACCAGTGGGTCCTCCTCGGCAACCTCGTCCCCTTCTTTCACGTTGAGTTCGATCACCGGCACATTGTCCG
The DNA here is from genome assembly GCF_044799475.1 of Marinobacter sp. Lineage (GTDB taxonomy): Bacteria > Pseudomonadota > Gammaproteobacteria > Pseudomonadales > Oleiphilaceae > Marinobacter. The sequence continues at coordinate 296,774 of NZ_CP085217.1, forward strand.
AGCCACCAAGATCGGGCACTTTGACTGTTTCGTTTCGGGAGCCGCCGCCAGAACCGCCCTTCTCAGCCTTCGCAGCTGCAGGCTTTTCCCCGCTTTCTTCGGATGGGGCGGGTTCGCTCTTCTCTTCCTTTTCTTCTTGCTGGTCGGGTTCTTCAGCTCCAGTGCCACCGTCTTCGCCAACGTCCATCATGCCAACAACGTCGCCTTCCTTGACCTTGTCGCCCACCTTGACGGTGATTTTCGTGATCCTGCCTTTCGCAGGCGACGGCAGGTCCACAGAAGCCTTGTCGGACTCGACGGTGAGAATTGAATCCTCTTCCTCGACCGAATCCCCCTTGCTGACGGTGATTTCGATAACCTCGACTTCGTCTGCCCCGCCGAGATCCGGAACCTTGATTTCCTGTTCACTCATGGCGGACTCCTTAGCTCAGCACCGGGTTCGGTTTGTTGCGATCAATGCCGTATTTGCGCATTGCCTCCAGGACTGTGTCCTGCTTCACCTCACCGTCCCGTGCCAGAGCTGTCAGAGCCGCGACTACCACGTGATACCGGTCGACCTCGAAGAAGCTGCGCAGCTTCTCCCGGGTATCACTACGGCCGAAGCCGTCCGTGCCCAGGGTCACGAAGGTGCCGGGCATGTACGCCCTCACCTGCTCGGAATGCAGCTTGATGTAGTCCGTTGAGGACACGACAGGCCCCTTCTGCTTTTCCAGGCATTCGGTGATGTAGGCCTTGCGGGGCTTGTCGTCCGGATGGAAGCGATTCCAGCGGTCCACATGCTGGCCGTCACGGGCCAGTTCATTGAAGCTGGTAACACTCCAGACGTCACTGGCAATACCGAAATCCTCTTTCAGCAGCTCGGCACCGGCCCGCACCTCGTTGAGAATGGCGCCGGAACCCAGCAACTGGACTCGCGGGGCCTTCTTGCCACCCTTTGCCTCAATGGAATCCAGTTTGTACATGCCCTTGATGATGCCTTCCTCGACACCCTTGGGCATCGGCGGCTGCTCATAGTTCTCGTTCATGATGGTGACGTAGTAGAAGACATTCTCATTGCGCTCGTACATGCGCTTCATGCCTTCATGCACCACCACCGCCAGCTCATAGGCATAGGCCGGATCGTAGGAAATGCAGTTGGGGATGGTGTTGGCCAGTATATGGCTGTGACCATCTTGATGCTGCAGACCCTCGCCATTCAGGGTAGTGCGCCCGGAAGTGCCACCCACGAGGAAACCACGGGCCTGAATATCACCGGAAGCCCAGGCCAGATCCCCCACCCGCTGAAAGCCGAACATGGAGTAGAAGGTGTAGAAAGGAATCAGCGGGAAATCGTTCACACTGTAGGAGGTGGCAGCTGCCATCCACGCAGCCATGGACCCGTGTTCGTTGATGCCCTCCTCCAGGATCTGGCCCTTCTTGTCCTCCTTGTAATACATGATCTGGTCACGATCCTGGGGCGTGTATTTCTGGCCCTCAGAGGTGTAGATACCGAGCTGCCGGAACATGCCCTCCATGCCGAAGGTGCGCGCCTCGTCCGGCACGATCGGAACCACCCGCTTGCCCACTCGCTTGTCCTTTACCAGGGCCGTGAGCAGTCTCACAAATGACATGGTGGTGGAAATGGCGCGACCATCCGAACCGTCGATCAGTGTCTTGAATATATCCAGATCAGGGATCTGCAGGGGCTGGCTGTCTTTGCGGCGCTTGGGATAGAAACCGCCCAGATCCTGCCGGCGTTTTTTCATGTAGACAATTTCGGGACTGTCCGGAGCCGGACGGTAATAGGGTACGTCTTCCAGTTCGTCGTCCTTCAGCGGCACGGCGAATCGGTCCCGGAAGCTCTTCAGTGCTTCGATGTCCAGTTTCTTCAGGGAGTGAGCCGTGTTCTGGGCCTCGCCTGCCGCACCAAAGCCATAGCCCTTGATGGTGTGAGCAAGGATTACCGTCGGCCGGCCCTGGTTCTTGTGAACAGCCTGATGATAGGCGGCATAGACCTTGTACGGGTCATGACCACCCCGGTTCAGCCTCTGGATGTCTTCGTCAGAAAGGTCCTCCACCAGCTTGGCCAGCTCCGGGTATCGGCCGAAGAAATGCTTCCGGGTATAGGCCGGGCCGTTGCTTTTGAAGTTCTGCAACTCACCGTCGCAGACCTCGTCCATGGCCCGCTGCATGACGCCTTCGGTGTCTTTTTCAAAGAGGGTGTCCCACATGCGGCCCCAGACTACCTTCAGGACGTTCCAGCCGGCGCCACGGAAGACACCTTCCAGTTCGTCGATAATCTTGCCATTGCCCCGGACCGGCCCGTCGAGCCGCTGCAGGTTGCAATTGACCACGAAGATAAGGTTATCCAGCTTTTCGCGGCCGGCCATGGAGATTGAACCCAGGCTTTCCGGCTCATCGCACTCACCGTCCCCCAGGAAGCACCAGACCTTGCGATCACTCTTGTCGATAAGTTCGCGGCTGTGCAGATACTTCATGACGTGAGCCTGGTAGATCGCCTGCATCGGCCCCAGCCCCATGGACACGGTCGGGAATTGCCAGTAATCCGGCATCAGCCAGGGGTGGGGATAGGATGGCAGACCGCCGCCATCCACTTCCTCACGGTATTTGTCCAGTTGATCTTCCTCCAGGCGCCCCTCCAGGTAGGAACGGGCATAGATTCCCGGAGCGGAATGGCCCTGGAAATACACCATGTCGGCTTCGCGCTTGTCATCACCACCGTGAAAAAAGTAGTTGAACCCCACATCATAAAGAGTAGCGGCGGAGGAGAATGAGGAAATATGGCCACCCAGATCACCGGGCCGTTGATTGGCCCGCATCACCATTGCCATGGCATTCCAGCGGATCAGGGAGCGTATACGCCGCTCCATGAACAGATCACCGGGCATTCTGGCTTCGCGGACGACGGGTATGCTGTTACGGAAAGGCGTGGTGATAGAGTAAGGCAGTTCCGTGCCATCTCTGCTCGCCCGCTCTGACAGTCGCTCCAGAATGTACTTGGCGCGGCTTACGCCTTCCTGCTCAATCAGTGACTCTAGCGCGTCCAGCCATTCACTGGTTTCCGTGGGATCTTCATCTTGGTACATCAAACCCTCCCTCAAGCCTCAATAGCGCGTGGTTTGCCGATGGAAAAGACCGGCCACCCTGCAACGTGATACATGCCGGGATTCACGAGCAGGTTTTTGCTGGCACCTGCTACAGCATAGAACAGGATCCGTAATTTTCCCGCCTGCACTCTCTCCGGGGCCGCCATTCCTGCAGAAATTACGCAAAATTCTTCGCCCGACTTCATGACCCAGCCAATTGTGTCGTTTTTTTACTACATTTTTTGCCAGATCTCAGCTGCCAATGCCCCGAAAAAAAGGGCGACACCCAGCCGGAAGATTCTGGAAAAGACTGAAAACCGGCGCTTAGCGGCCTCTTTTTAGCGCCCAGCCACCTTTAATATGGTCTGAAATAATGCCCCTAATTGACTTAAGTCTCAACAGAACTACGACCAATGTAGGAGCTTTACTACATAACCTGTAAAGCCACCAGGTTCAGCTCAACCTTTCGGCACTAAATGTTTTTTGCGCCCTCTTCACCCAAAACGCCAGAAAAAAGAGATATCCGTCCGCCTGAATGTCCAATTTTAATTAGACCTGAAAACATCGGATCAATTCTGTATACTTTTCGACCCCATTTTTAAGCCGGCACGGGAGCGACCCGGGGTAACTCCGTGCCCGAAGCCGATGCAACCAGAGGACGATCCATGAACTCCATCGTCAGCTTTCCGGACCGGATTCCAGCTGTTGAATTTGAAGAGCGCCGCTTTCAGGTCTACACCGACCGCCAGCTCGATAAAATAGAGGTCATCCAGAACCTGCCTGAAGACACCCTGTTTGAGATGAAGGTGGTGGCCAGCGTCCTGCCCTTCCGGGTGAACGAGTACGTCATCAACGAACTGATCGACTGGAACAGGGTTCCCGACGATCCGATCTACCAGCTGGTATTTCCCCAGAAGGGCATGCTCAAAGAGGAACACTTTGAACGCATGGCCAGAATGCACCGGGAAGGGGCAGAAAAGAAGCTGATCCAGAGCGTGGCGAAGGAGATTCGCGATGAGCTGAACCCCCACCCCGCGGGTCAGATGGAGATGAACCTGCCCACTCTGAATGGAGAAGTTCTGGAAGGCGTCCAGCACAAATACCGTGAAACCGTTCTCTTCTTCCCCTCCCAGGGTCAGACCTGTCATTCGTACTGCACCTTCTGTTTCCGCTGGGCCCAGTTCGTTGGTGACAAGGATCTGAAAATGGCCAGCACCGATGCAGGCAGATTGCACGGCTACCTCGCGGAGCATCTGGAGATCTCCGACCTGCTGGTAACCGGCGGCGACCCCATGGTGATGAAGACAAAACATCTGGTGCAGTACCTGGAGCCCTTGCTGAAGCCGGAGTTTGATCACATCCAGACCATCCGTATTGGCACCAAGGCTCTCACTTTCTGGCCTTACCGTTTTGTGACGGACAAGGATTCCGAGGAGCTGCTGGACCTGTTCGCCCGCCTGGTGGATGCAGGCAAGCATCTGGCCATCATGGCCCACTACAATCACTGGCAGGAAATCACCACGGACATCGCTGAAGAAGCCATCCGCCGCATACGGGCCACCGGCGCGGAAATCCGGGCCCAGGGTCCGCTGATCAAACATGTGAATGACAGTGCCGAGGCCTGGGCCAGGCTCTGGAAGAAAGAAGTTCAGCTGGGCATCATTCCCTATTACATGTTTGTGGAACGGGACACGGGCGCCAAGAACTACTTCGAGGTACCCCTGGCCGAGGCCTTCAACATATACCGGGAGGCCATCAAGCAGGTATCGGGCCTCGCCCGCACGGCCCGCGGCCCCTCAATGAGCGCAGGGCCGGGCAAGGTGGAAATCCAGGGCATTGCCGAGATCAGGGGAGAGAAGGTATTCGTTCTCCGTTTCCTCCAGGGGCGGAACCCGGACTGGGTTCAGCGTCCGTTCTTTGCGAAATACAGCGAGACCGCCACCTGGCTCCATGAGCTGGAACCGGCTTTCGGGGAAGACAGATTCTTCTTCGAAGACGAGTATGACCAGATGCGAAAGGGCAATGGCTGAGAAAGAAAGAGGGGGCAGATCAGGCCTGATCTGCCCCCAGGCTGAGGCTGTCTGCCGTTGCTGAACCGTCCTGCCTGTGTTTTTATGAAGCCTGACATCCTGCCGTTCCGGACAAACCTTCCGGACAGGCACCGCCACTGGCGGCAGCAGGGGTGATCAGGCCGTACATCCCACACTGTCGCTGACCGTTTCGCCGGGCCCCTGCACTTCCCGGCCTTTTCCGCAGACGGGAGAACGACAGATGAACGATCGACAGATTCCCATTCCTCGGCTGACAGCCGCTTTTTCTCTCGCGGCTGCCCTCATGTTTTCTGCGGCAGCCCATACCCAGGCCGTCAGCAGCCAGCAGCCAGAGCGTCTGGCCTATGAAAAAAACACCATGGAGGTAGCCTCGGAAGTAAGCGCCAGCATCGTGGCGGTTCAGCTTTCCGGCGTTCAGGGCATGCCGGCCTCCGGTCAGGGGATGCCCGGTGGCAGTGGTTTCGTGGTGGATCAGGAGGGCCGCATAATCACCAACTTCCACGTGGTTGCCCGCGCCCTCAAGGACATGGAGAGCGAAAACCTGGAGCTGGCATCCGGCGCCTCCATTTCCATCGCCTACCCGGGCGATCCCGAAACAAAGCATCCGGCCAGAATTCTTGGTGCCAACCCGGACATTGACATGGCCATGCTCGAGCTTGAGGAGCCGGCCCGCGCGCCCTCCGTTTCGCCGGTGAGGCTGGGCGACTCGGACCAGGTCCGTGTTGGCCAGAAGGCCATAGTGATTGGCAACCCTTTCGGCCTGCATTCCAGCGTAACCACCGGCATAGTTTCTGCCGTGGAACGGGAACGTCCCGGCCTGGTCGGCATTGAAATCCCCTATATCCAGACAGATGCAGCCATCAACCCGGGCAACTCCGGCGGACCGGTCCTCAACTCCGCGGGCGAGGTAATAGGCATCAGCAACGCGGTACTCAGTCCCGTCGGGACTTTTGCCGGCATCGGCCTTGCAGTACCTGTCAATCTGCTGAAGGAAAGCTTCGAGGACATGCGCGCCGGCGGCCTGAGCGGCCTTACGGCCGCCGCTCTGGAACTGCCGGACCGCCCGCGGCTTGGCCTTCAGATCGGACTCACCGTCGGCAATTATCCACCCCCTCTGAGACAGGAGCTCCAGCTTCCCGAACGAGGCGTGGTGGTTACCGGCGTGGCGGAAGGCGGCCCCGCAGACCAGGCCGGCATCCGCGGCCCCCAGAAGGTGGTCACCATAGGGCCTTATTCATTCCCGGTAGGCATGGACGTGATCATCGGCATCGAGGGCCGCGAGGTTGCACAAGCCATTGACGTACAGCGGGTAGTGCTCAAGCGCGGGGAAGGAGATGAAGTGACGCTGACCCTGTGGCGCGACGGGAGCGAGCGCAAGGTGGATGTTGAGCTTGAGGTGGTTAAAACCGGAGGTTAATGTCGCCCGGGTTTCCGGCACACAGATGGCCGGAAACCCGGTATGAAAAATCCTGCAGTAACCCCGGTTCAGTGCATCAGGGTATACAGCTTCCGCCGATAGGTACGGACATCGGGATTGGCATTACCCAGCTTGTCGAACAGCTCCACCAGAGTGGTTTTGGCAATGCCTTCCCTGTAGTCCGGAGCCGCCTGCATAAGGCGAATCAGCAGGTCCATGGCCTCGGCATTGTTTTCCTCCAGCACATGACGCAAGGCGAGCTGGTGCAGGGCTTCCGGATCCCTGGGGCTGGCCTCCAGGGTCTTTTCCAGCTCGGCCACGGATGGCAACTCGCCGGCCTGCTTCATGAACTTGATCCGGGCCGCCAGCTGTTTCGCCTGATGCTGCATTTTCTCCTCCGGCGGAAGGCTGGCAAGCACGTTCTCGGCAGTTTCCAGATCACCCAGTTCCGCCTTGAGCTGGGCCAGATCAATCAGAACCTTCAGATCGTTGGGGTCTTTCTGGTTAAGCTCTGAAAGAATGGCAAGGGCCCCTTCCACATCACCCTCCTCCCACAGCTTGTGCGCTGTCTCATAGGGGTCTTCTGCCGGAGCCTCCACATGCTTGTCCAGCACCTTGCGGATTTCGCTTTCCGGCAGGGCGCCGTTGAAGCCGTCAACCGCCTGGCCATTCTTGACCAGAATGATCGTGGGCAGGCTCTTGACGCCAAGGCTTCCCGTGAGTTCCTGCTGCTGGTCGGCGTTGACTTTGGCTACCAGAAAGCCGCCCTGGTATTCATTGGCCAGCTTTTCCAGGATGGGCATCAGCTGTTTACAGGGGGCACACCAGTCGGCCCACACATCCACCAGTACCGGTGTCTGCATGGAAGCCTGCATCACCTTTTCCTGAAAGTTCTCGATGGTGGCGTCAAAAATATAGGGTGAGCTGCTCATGATGATTATCCGAAAGGTCTGGTATGTGGAAATTGGGTTACCCCACCTAAGTAGAGGCATCGCGCCCAATTTCAAGCCCACACGGTGTATCGGCACGGATGCAGGCCCGGCAACAGAATGCAAACCGGCGACTTGAAATGCGCCCGGGCGGCGTCACATAAACAGGCATCACCCAACCGAAAACGACAGGGGAAGCTACAACGGTATGAATGACGATCACCGCGATGACTCCGTAGAAGACAATGTCGTTGAAGAAGACAGCCTCGACGATGTGACTGAATATATTGGCAGGGATGAAAGCAGTCACAGTCTCTCGCTGGCAAAGCAGTCCATGCCACACCGGATGTACGTATTGCCGGTTTCCAACCGGCCATTTTTCCCTGCCCAGGTGCAGCCAGTAGTGGTCAATCAGAAGCCATGGCAGGAAACACTCAAAAGAGTGAGCGAAACGGACCACCACATTCTCGGACTCTGCTTTCTGGATAACCCTGATCAAGAGGAAGCTGTGCCGGACACCGGCGAGCTGGAAGTCATGGGTTGCGCCGTCCGGGTTCATCAGGCCCAGGCCGAGAGCGGCAAAGTGCAGTTCATCGCACAGGGCATCCAGCGCTTCCGCATTGTCCAGTGGCTCCGCCGCCGCCCGCCTTTCCTGGTGGAGGTTGAGTATCCGGATGAGCCGGAGGAACCGAAAGAAGAGCTGAAGGCCTATACCCTGGCCATTATCAGTGCCATCAAGGACCTGCTGCGCTCCAACCCGCTCTATGGCGAGGAAGTAAAGCAGTACCTCTCCCGCTTCGGGCCGGAAGACAGCTCCCCCCTGGCGGATTTTGGTGCTTCCATGACCAGCGCGAAGGGCCACGAACTCCAGGACGTGCTCAATACGGTCCCTCTGCTGCGACGCATGGAAAAGGTGCTCCTGCTGATGCGCAAGGAGCAGGAAGTGGCGCGCCTGCAGGCGGAAATCAATGAAGAAGTGAACGACAAGGTCCAGAAACACCAGCGGGAGTTCTTCCTTCGCGAACAGTTGAAGGTAATCCAGCGTGAGCTGGGAATGGCCAAAGATGACAAGACCGCCGATGCGGAACGCTTCCAGGCCCGCATGGATGAACTTGACCCACCAGAGCACGTAAAGACCCGCTTCCAGGATGAGCTCCAGAAGCTGCAGGTACTGGAGCAGGGCTCACCGGAATATGGGGTGACCCGCAACTATCTGGACTGGATAACCCAGGTCCCCTGGGGAAAGATGTCAGAAGATCATTTTGACCTTCTGGAGGCCCGGCGGGTACTGGACCGGGATCACGACCGGCTGGAAGACGTGAAGGATCGCATTGTCGAGTTCCTTGCCGAAGGCTCCTTCAAGGGTGAGGTTTCCGGCTCCATTCTTTTGCTGGTTGGACCTCCGGGGGTGGGCAAGACTTCCATCGGCCACTCGGTAGCGGATGCTTTAGGCCGCAAATTCTACCGCTTCAGCGTCGGTGGCATGCGGGATGAGGCCGAAATCAAGGGGCACCGCCGGACTTACATCGGCGCCATGCCTGGCAAGTTTGTCCAGGCGCTCAAGGAGTGCGGCGTATCCAACCCCGTGATCATGCTGGATGAAATCGACAAGATTGGCGCTTCCTACCAGGGTGATCCCGCCTCGGCCCTGCTGGAGACTCTGGATCCCGAGCAGAACAGGGAGTTTCTGGATCACTATCTGGATACGCGTCTTGATCTGTCCAAGGTTCTGTTCATCTGCACGGCCAACCAGCTGGACACCATTCCCCGCCCCCTGCTGGACAGGATGGATTCCATCCGGCTGTCCGGCTACATAGCCGAAGAAAAGCTGGAAATCGCCAGGCATCACCTGCTGCCCAGGCTGCTAAAGCGCGCCGGCGTAAAGAAAAAGCAGTTCAATATCACTGATGCCGCCATCCGGCAGGTAATTGAGGGCTATGCCCGCGAAGCAGGTGTCCGGAATCTTGAGAAACAGCTTCACAAGATCATCCGCAAGGCCATCGTCAAACTGCTTGAAACCCCGGATAACCAGGTCCGGGTGGGCGTTGGTGACCTTGTGGGCTACCTGGGGCAGCCACCTTTCCGGAAAGAGAAAGCCATGAAAGGCGAAGGGGTAGTGACCGGTCTGGCCTGGACCGCCATGGGCGGGGCCACCCTGAGCATCGAGGCTTCGAGGATCCACAGCAGTCAGCGGGGCTTCAAGCTCACCGGCCAGCTCGGGGATGTGATGAAGGAGTCGGCGGAAATCGCCCACAGCTACATCTCCTCGAATCTCAAGCGCTACAAGGCGGACACTGCGTTCTTTGACAAGTCATTCGTTCACCTTCACGTGCCGGAAGGCGCAACTCCAAAAGACGGCCCCAGCGCGGGTGTCACCATGGCAACCGCTCTTCTGTCCATTGCGCGGAAGGAGGCACCAAAGCAGTCAATGGCAATGACCGGGGAACTGACTCTGACCGGCCAGGTGTTACCTGTCGGCGGCATTCGCGAGAAGGTGATAGCTGCCAGGCGGCAGAAAATCAGCACCATTATCCTGCCGGATGCCAACAGGGGGGACTTCGAGGAACTGCCGGAGTATCTCAGGGAAGGTCTCGAGGTGCACTTCGCCAAACGCTACAGCGATGTGTACCAGAAGGTTTTCAGCGACAAGCCGCCTTCCAGCAACAGCGTTCACTGACCGGGTATTTCCTGAACGGTCCGGCCTGCTCTTCTGGCCGGACCGTTCAGGAGAGCCTTCCTAGGCCTGGTGGCTGAACCTGGCCACCAGGCCGCGAAGCGCTTTAGCCAGTAACTTGAACTCGGCGCCCAGTTCATCTGCCGTGCTGGCCTGGGCAGCGCTCTGATCAGCCAGCTCTGCGATATTGATAATCTGACGATTGATCTCGTCTGCCACCTGGCTCTGCTCTTCGGTGGCCGCTGAAACCTGGAGAGACTGGTCGGTAATGCGCCCGATGGTTTCCACGATCTGCTGCAGGGAGCGCTCGGCCTCACGCACCTTGTCCAGCCCGGAGCCGGCCTCCACCTCACCCTTGCGGGTTTCCCCCACGGCATCATCCACCTGTTTGCGGAAACGCTCGATCACCTCGTGAATATGGCCCGTGGATTCGCGAGTGCGACGGGCAAGATTTCTGACCTCATCGGCCACCACTGCAAAGCCCCGCCCCTGATCGCCGGCACGGGCGGCCTCGATAGCGGCATTAAGGGCCAGCAGGTTGGTCTGCTCGGCGATTTCCGTTATGAGGTTGGTGGCATCGCCAATATCCACGGTTGAGCGGCCAAGCTCGGCCACAGCGTTGCCGATTCCGTGCACCCGCTCCACCAACTGTTCAATGGATGCAAGCGCACCCCGGGAAAGCCCCGCTCCCTCGGCTGCGTGCCGGTTTGCCTCTTCGGCCTCCTTTGCACTTTCCGCAACGTTCCGGGCAACTTCCTGGATGGAGGCGGTCATCTCATTGATGGCCGAAGCTGTCTGGTCGGTTTCTGCTCTTTGCCGCTCAATGTAACGGGCGCCTTCCCCAATCGCCTGGCTGCTGGTAACGGCCATACGCTCAAGCTCGACAGCCCGGTCTTCGATCCGGGTCAGCGCAGTGCGCAGGCGAGCTTCCTCGCTCGCAAGGAGCAGGGAGAGCTGCCCTATCCGGCCGGGCTCATCACTGTACATCAGCGCGATAAGCGGATCCTGAAAGGCATCCGGCCGCAGATCGAGCAGCTTCCGGGTGCGGCGATTGAAGCCGGAAAGCACGAACCCGAGAGCCAGAACATTGGCAACCACAACAGCGCTTATGGCCAGCGCCTGGCCGCCCAGCGCCACCGCAGGTACGCTGATGCCAAGCGAAAGAAGGAAGGGCCATGCAGCCAGAAAACGCGCCCGGAGCGCGGAGCGCTGAACCAGGGAAGTCCGGCCATTGTTGAGCTCACCGTATATCTTCTCTGCCCGGCCAACCTGCTTACGATCCGGTTTTGAGCGTACGGATTCATAGCCTGTCTTTTTGCCATTCTCATAAATCGGGGTTACATAGGCATTAACCCAGTAATGATCGCCGTTTTTTGCCCGGTTCTTGACAACCCCCATCCAGGGCCTGCCCTTTTGAAGGGTCTCCCACATGTGCCCAAATACAGCCGGCGGGACGTCCGGATGACGGATCAGGTTGTGGTTTGCCCCAATAAGCTCATCTCTGCTGAAACCACTGATTTTTTCAAATTCGTCATTGCAGTGGCCGATAACGCCGTTCAGATCGGTTGTGGTAATCAGACGCGCGCCATCCTTCATCGGGATTTCGCGCTGGGTGACTGGCAGATTACGGCGCATAACTTACGGTTTCCTGATTACAGAACAGAACGGGAACGTGTGCCGGGGAGAGGCCCCTGAAGGGTCACGGCGCGGGCACTTTGCACCGCCCAAAGAAATAAATCCATTACCTTTTGTAACGGCAGGAGAGCAGAAAAATTTAGTGGAAAACAATAAAAAGCCCCCGGCAGGCGGAGGCTTTTGCATTTTATTTAAATGGAAGTTCTCAAGGAGCGGGATCAGACCGGCGCCTGTTTCCTTTCTGTTTCCTTCCAGCCGTCTTCCCGGAGCACCGGGCCCACATCGAGCACCGGCGACGCATCTATGTCGTCGGCATCCATCATGTTGGCGACTCGCTGAAGGGAAGAAATAATCATTGTCTGTTCCCATTCATGCAGACTCTGGAACTTTCTTATGAATTCCTCCTGCAGGGGCTGAGGGACCCGCTCCAGGATATCAGTGCCATCCGCTGTCAGGTGAGCATGAACCTTGCGTTTATCCTGGGTATTTCTGACCCGGTAAACCAGTTTGCGGTGTTCAAGCCGGTCAAGGATTGTGGTCACTGTCGCCTGGCTGAGGCTGACCCTGTCGGCAATCGTGCCTATGGTGACCTCTCCCAGGTGCCTGATCGTCCGCATAATGAGCAGTTGGGGGCCGGTCAGGCCGGCGTGCTTGCTCAATCGCTTGGAATGCAGATCCGTTGCCCGAATCACCCGTCTGAGCGCTACCAGTACCTGCTCGTAATTGTTCACAGCCTTACTCCACAACAAATCTGCCCGATACGACGTAAACTGAAAGACCCCACCACATAACGCGTCTGCCCAGCGTACTTCCAGCATTTATTTATACCACTAACTATTAGAGTTATCTGCGCTCCCGAATGCAAGAGTGTCGTAAAAACAGCCCAACCTGGCAGGTCTTCCTTGACAAGGACCTGGTCCTGGTGTTTTTTAGATGGCCGAGGACACAAGAATAACCCTGGACCCAAAGTAGGACAGACACATGACAACATCGGTCAAAAAACTCGTAACAGGCATCAGTGCGTCTATCGCCCTTATGGCGGCAGGCACTGCTCTGGCAGATATTAAAGTGGGAATCGCGGGACCAAAAACCGGCCCGGTTGCCCAGTATGGGGACATGCAATTCTCCGGTGCCCGCATGGCCATTGAGCGGATCAACGCAGATGGCGGTGTCATGGGCGTAAAGCTGGACGCGGTGGAAGTCGATGACGTCTGCGACCCCAAGCAGGCCGTCACCGTTGCCAACCGCCTGGTCAACGAGGGCGTCCGATTCGTAGTGGGCCACCTCTGCTCCAGCTCAACCCAGCCGGCATCCGATATCTACGAAGACGAAGGCATCCTGATGATCACTCCGGCTTCCACGAGCCCTGAGATCACCACCCGCGGCTATGAACTGGTGTTCCGCACGATCGGTCTGGACAGCATGCAGGGCCCCGTTGCCGGCAAATACCTGGCCAGCCTCAACCCCGGGTCGGTAGCAGTCATCCACGACAAGCAGCAATATGGCGAAGGCATTGCCACCGCCGTGCGCGACACACTCAAGGAAGCGGGCGTTGAGGTACCCATGTTTGAGGGTATCACCGCGGGTGACAAGGATTTCTCGTCGCTGGTAACCAAGCTTAAAGAGGCCGATGTGGACTACGTGTACTACGGCGGCTACCATCCGGAACTCGGACTCATGCTGCGCCAGGCCCGCCAGGCCGGCCTGCTTGCCCAGTTCATGGGACCTGAAGGCGTAGGCAACAAGGACATCAACAGCATCGCCGGCGATGCTGCCGAAGGCCTGCTGGTCACCCTGCCCCCCGCCTTTGACGAGAAAGCGGAAAACCAGGAGCTAGTGGAAGCCTTCAGGGAAAAGGATGAAGATCCATCCGGTCCTTTCGTGCTGACCTCCTACACAGCAGTTCAGCTGATTGCCGATGGCATCGAGCAGGCCAACTCCCAGGATCCGTTCGAAGTTGCCAAAGCCCTGCGCGCCGGTACTTTCGAGACACCCATCGGCACCATCGAATATGACGACAAGGGCGACATGAAGGACTTTGAATTCGTCGTGTACGAATGGCATTCAGATGGCAGCAAAACTCCGGTAAACTAGGCCGCAATCGTTAACAGACGGTAATGGAACACCTTCCCACCGCGATCCGGGGGAAGGTGTTTTTTTAAGCTCCCGAAGGCTTTTTCGTCCCGCCAGCGCCGGCATCCCGGCAAGGTCGGGTTCGGCAGCGCCGGGGGGCAGGTTTTCGGAGCCCGACAACATGCTTGACCCCTATTTTACCCAGCAGCTCATCAATGGACTGACGATTGGCAGTGCCTATGCGCTGATCGCCATCGGCTATACGATGGTTTACGGCATCATCGGCATGATCAACTTCGCCCATGGCGAAATCTACATGATCGGCGCCTACACCGCGCTGATCGCGATCACCGGGCTTGCAGCCCTGGGTATCGCTTTTCTCCCCATTGTTCTTCTGGTTGCCTTGATCTGCGCCGTCATTGTCTCCAGTTCCATGGGCTGGGCAGTTGAACGGGTGGCCTACCGGCCGGTACGGGGCCGTCACCGGCTGATTCCGCTGATATCGGCAATTGGCATGTCCATCTTTCTTCAGAACTACGTGCACCTGGCCCAGGGTTCAAGAAACATGGGCTTTCCGATCCTGCTTGAGGGCCGCTTTACCTTTGGTGCCACCGACGATTTCCAGACCTCCCTGTCCTATATCCAGATCACTATCTTTGTAACCACCCTGATCTGCATGGCCGGGCTGTCACTGTTCATTTCCCGGTCCCGCACCGGCCGGGCCTGCAGGGCCGTGTCCCAGGACCTGGGCATGTCCAGCCTGCTGGGCATCGACACCAACCGCATTATCGCAGCCACCTTTGTTATCGGCGCGGCTCTGGCTGCGGTCGCAGGTCTGCTGCTGGGCATGTACTACGGCTCCATTGATCCTCTGTTCGGCTTCATCGCCGGCCTCAAGGCCTTCACCGCAGCGGTTCTTGGTGGCATCGGAAGTATTCCCGGAGCCATGCTCGGCGGACTCATACTGGGCGTATCCGAAAGCATGACTTCGGGTTATCTGAGTGGCGAATACAAGGACGTGGTGTCCTTCGGCCTGCTTATCCTGATCCTGTTGTTCAAACCCACCGGACTGCTTGGCAAACCGGAGGTTGAGAAGATCTGATGAACCCATCCAATCTGAAACACGCCCTGTTCTGTGCAGTCATCACACTGGTAGTGTCCTACCCCATTCTGGGTCTCGACCTGGTCTCAGCCGGAACCTACATCGCCCTGGAAGGAACTTCCACTTCCACCGTGCTTGCCATTCTCGGCGCCGCCCTGGTGGTCTTCCTGTTCCAGCTTTTCCGGGAATCCATCATGGCTGGCCTGGGACAGGTCCCCAGACCCCAGTTGATGACCAAAGGCGCAGACATCTCCGACGAGACCAGGCTGAAACTGCAGAACGCATTCATCCTGGTAGTGGTCATCGGGGCATCGCTCTGGCCATTCATTGCCTCCCGTGGTGCTGTTGACCTGGCCACCCTGGTTCTCATCTACGTAATGCTGGCCCTGGGTCTGAACGTGGTGGTTGGCCTGGCGGGCCTGCTGGACCTGGGCTATGTGGCATTCTATGCAGTGGGCGCCTACACCTTTGCCCTGCTCTCCCAGTACTACGGCGTTTCCTTCTGGGTAGCCCTGCCCGCCGGCGCGCTGCTGGCCGCCCTGTTCGGGCTGGCGCTGGGTTTTCCCGTGCTCCGATTGCGGGGTGACTACCTGGCCATCGTCACCCTGGGCTTCGGCGAGATCATCCGGATCCTGCTCAACAACTGGACCAGCCTCACCGGTGGCCCCAATGGCATCGGAGGCATTCCGGACCCGACACTTTTCGGCATGGAATTTGGCCGGCGGGTGAAGGAAGAAGGCAACATCTCCTTCCATGAGTTCTTCAGCATCCCTTACGACAGCACCCACAAGATCATCTTCCTCTATCTGATTGCACTGGTGCTTGCAGTGATCACCTTCTTCGTCATCCGGCGTCTGATGCAGATGCCTGTGGGCCGCGCCTGGGAAGCACTGCGGGAAGATGAAATCGCGTCCCGCTCACTGGGCCTCAGCCGCACCGCGGTGAAACTTTCAGCCTTCACCATCGGCGCCTTCTTTGCCGGTTTTGCCGGTACCGTGTTCGCTTCCAAGCAGGGGTTCATCAGCCCGGAATCCTTCGTCTTCCTCGAATCCGCCATCATTCTGGCGATCGTGGTGCTTGGCGGCATGGGCTCGCAGTTCGGGGTCATTCTGGCGGCCATTGCGGTCACCATACTGCCGGAACTGGCGCGGGAGTTCTCCGAATACCGGATGCTGATCTTCGGCGCGGCAATGGTGCTGATGATGATCTGGCGCCCCCAGGGCATGATGCCCATGCGCCGCATTCACATAAAACTTGAAAAGCCGGAGTGACCAGCATGCTTGAAGTACGCAATCTGTCCATGCGCTTCGGCGGACTCCTTGCGGTTGACCAGGTGTCACTGGACGTCCAGGAGCATGAGATCGTCTCCATCATTGGCCCCAACGGCGCCGGCAAGACCACGGTATTCAACTGCATGAGCGGGTTCTACAAGCCCACCGGTGGAGAGATCCTGTTCGAAGGCAGGGAAATACAGGGTACGCCCGACTATAAAATCTCCCGGCTGGGGCTGGTAAGGACCTTCCAGCACGTGAGGCTGTTCGGAAACATGACGGTGGTGGAAAACCTCCTTGTGGCCCAGCACCGGCATCTGAACACCAACCTTCTGGCCGGGATTCTCAATACCCCTGGTTATCGCAGGAAGGAGCAGAAATCCCTTGATCGCGCCGCCTACTGGCTGAACCGGGTGGGCCTGCTGGATTTGGCCAACCGGGATGCCGGCAACCTGGCCTATGGCCAGCAACGGCGTCTTGAGATTGCCCGTTGCATGGTTACCGAGCCCAAACTCCTGATGCTCGACGAACCCGCAGCCGGCCTCAACCCCGCCGAGACCCGGGACCTCAACCAGCTGATTATCAGCCTCAAGGAAGACTACAACGTCTCCGTCGTGCTGATTGAGCACGACATGAGTCTGGTGATGGAGATTTCGGACCGTATCAATGTCATCAACCAGGGCCGGCCGCTCGCCAGCGGCACGCCGGATGAGATCCGCCACAACGATGACGTGATCAAGGCCTACCTGGGTGAGGCCTGAGGAAAAAACATGCTGTTAATTGAAGATGTTCATACCCACTACGGCAAGATCGAGGCGCTCCACGGCGTCTCCCTCGAAGTCAAAAAGGGCGAGATTGTCTCCCTCATCGGAGCCAACGGCGCCGGCAAGACAACCCTGCTGATGACCGTCTGCGGCAACCCCCAGGCGACATCAGGGCGGATCATTCTGCAGGGACGCGACATAACCCGTGAAGCCACCTCCGATATCATGCGCTCGGGCATTGCCATAGTGCCGGAGGGCCGACGGGTATTTCCCGGCCTGACCGTGGCGGAAAACCTCGCCATGGGGGGCTTCTTCAACACCAAGAGCGAAATCCGGAACAGCCTGCAGCACGTCTACGAGCTCTTCCCCCGCCTGAAGGAGCGCGAGAGTCAGCGCGCCGGGACCATGTCTGGCGGCGAACAGCAGATGCTGGCCATAGGCCGCGCACTGATGAGCAGGCCCACCATGATTATTCTGGACGAGCCCTCGCTCGGTCTGGCTCCACTGATCATCAAGCAGATTTTCGAGATCATTGGCAAGCTTCGGGAAGAGGGCATCACTGTCTTTCTGGTCGAACAAAACGCCCACCAGGCGCTGAATCTGGCCGACCGTGGCTATGTGCTGGAAACCGGGCGTATTCGCATGGAAGACACCGGAGCCAACCTTCTGGCCAACCCTGACGTGCAGAATGCCTATCTGGGCGGGTGAGTGTAAAAAGCTGCGACGCATTTGAGTACAGTTGGTCTTTTTGATAACTCGACTATACTCAGGGCAACGGTCAGCCGTCCGGCAAGGACGAGGCGTCAGGGCCGTTAACTCTATGATTTCACAGTGCGCTGTGAGTTCTGGATATGCGACGACAGCAAAAATCACTACAAGGAGTGGACAATGAAGAAACTGATCGCAGGCGCAATGCTCATGGGTGCATCCACCCTCGCCTTCGCCCAGCCGGGCTGCGGCGTAGGCGCGATGATCTGGAAGGGACAGTCAGGCATCGCACCCCACGTATTGGCTGCAACAACCAACGGCACCTTTGGTAACCAGACCTTTGGCATGACCACTGGCACCCTGGGATGTCAGACCAACCAGTCCGTCAGATCCATGGCGATGTACATGGACAGCAACATAGACAAGGTTGCCCGGGACATGTCCCGTGGCGCTGGCGAAAACCTTGACACCCTGGCCGTTCTTCTCGGTATCGAAGCATCAGACCGGGACGATTTCCGGCAACTGCTTCAGGACAACTTTGCGACCATTTTCCCCTCCTCGGACACCACCTCCGACCAGGCGGTCAATGCGATTGTAGCCCTGCTCCAGCAGCATGAAGCACTCGGCAAGTATGTGGCGTAAGAGCCCGGCCTGAAGGACGCATCACGCGCCAGGGACGGCGCAGATTTCTTTCAGTTCTCACGCACCACCTGTTTGCAGGCTACCATTCCAACATCACGGGACTCCTGATTCGTTCATGCGCCCACTGTTCCTTTCAGGGCTTGCCCTGGTCTGGCTGATTGCCGCCAGCGCTCCGGCTCTGGCAGCCAAAACCGCTTCCCTCGACAAGGCTGACATATCGGCCCTCGCAGAAGACCCGATATGGCTTACTCTTCTTCACTACCAGCCGAAACGTCTGGGAAGTGGCTATACAAGCCAGGCAGACGACCCGGACTTTTTCTTCAGCGAGCGCGGCAAAACCTCCCCTCAGGCCGAAATGTCGGCAACCCTCGCTGCCATTAGGCAGTCGGGTGGTGGCGATGAACACGCCAGTTGCAGATTTCCCGCCAGGGACCGCTGGCTGAGATCCAGACTCGATCTTCCCGACCGGCGGGCTGACTGCCCGGCCTATGACGAATGGCGGGAGACGCTGAACACCGAGGCCGTAACCCTGGTATTCGCCGCCTCCTATCTCAACAGCCCTTCTTCCATGTTCGGCCATACATTTCTCCGGCTGGATCCGCCGGCGGACGACAGCAGCACCGACCTCCTGCTGGCCAACACCATTTCCTACGCGGCAGATGCCGCAGCCCACGACAGCGAGCTGACATTTGCCTACCGCGGCATTTTCGGCGGCTACCCGGGCATTACCACCATCCAGCCCTATTACGAAAAGATCCGCCTCTACACGGACATAGAAAACCGGGATCTCTGGGAATACAGACTGAACCTGACCCAGCCAGAGGTGGACATGATGCTTGCCCATGCCTGGGAAATCCGCGAACGGAACTTCGATTACTACTTCTTTGACGAGAACTGCGCCTACCGGCTGCTAGCTCTGATAGACGTCGCCCGCCCGGGCACGGACCTGCTGGAGGAGGTGAGCACTCACGCCATACCGTCGGACACGGTGCGCTGGGTGGTTGACCGGGATCTCGTGGACGACATCCATTACCGCCCTTCGGCAGCCACCAAGGTGAGTTTTGCCCTTGACCAATTGCCCCCATCGGATCAGGTCCTGGCAGCCGCCATTGCCAACGGCTACGTAAAAACCGGGGACCCGGAGGTCACCGGCCTGCCGGAGGAACGCAGGGCCAGGCTTTTTGATGCCACTTATGACTACGTGCGCTATCAGTCCGAGGCCGAAGGCTGGCCAAGGGAATTTGCTGCGCCTCTGTCCCATGACCTGCTCCGGTCCCGTAGCCGCATTGACGACGTGGAGCCAGCAGCGGAACCTTCTACACCGTCCGTCCGGGATGACCAGGGCCATGACACCTTCCGCATCGGCCTCGCCGGAGGCGAACTGGGCGACAGGTCATTTGCCGAGCTCTCCCTGCGGCCCGCCTATCACGATGTGCTTGATCCACCGGAAGGCTATCGCCCAGGCGCCCAGTTGCAGTTCCTCAGGCTGGATCTCAGGCTGTTCACGGACAACGACGAGCTCCAGGTGGAGGAAATCCTGGGCGTAGAGATCCGCTCGCTAACCCCCAGGAATGCATTCTTCTCTCCTCTCTCATGGCAGGTCGGGTTTGGCGGACGGCGGAGCGACACCAGCGACGACAAACGGGTTCTGGTACCCTACCTTGAAGGTGGCGCCGGCGGCAGCTGGCGGCTCGGCAGCCAGACCCAGGTGCTGGCGATGGTCACTGCGGACGCGGAAATCGACGACGACCTCAGCCAGGGCTATGACCTGGCCCCCGGCGCAGACCTGGGGATCCTCCACCAGTCTCCGCGCTTCAGTGCCCTCGGCGGCATCCGCACCAAAGCCTGGTTCGTTGGCGCACGTGAACACCAGGACGCGCTTAACCTGAGCGCCAGCTGGCATCTGGGCCGGACAATGAGCATCGCCGCAGGATTCGAGCGTAAACATCACGACGGAAGGTACCGTACCGAATGGCAACTTGGACTAAACGCCTACTTCTGACCACTCTGGTTACAGCTGCTGGCCTGATCCAGGCCGGCTGCACCAACCTCTTCTTCTATCCTGACCAGACGGTCTACATCACCCCTGACCGCCTGGAACTCGACTACGAAGATGTTTACATCACCACAGGAGATGACGAAACCATCCACGGCTGG
The DNA here is from genome assembly GCF_044799475.1 of Marinobacter sp. Lineage (GTDB taxonomy): Bacteria > Pseudomonadota > Gammaproteobacteria > Pseudomonadales > Oleiphilaceae > Marinobacter. The sequence continues at coordinate 317,283 of NZ_CP085217.1, forward strand.
TGGCTGCCCGCTCAGGGTAAACCCAGAGGCCTGGTCTACTTTCTCCATGGCAATGCCCAGAACATCAGCAGCCACATACTGAACGTCGCCTGGCTCCCGGAGAAGGGCTACAGCGTCTTCATGATTGACTACCGGGGATACGGCCGCTCCACCGGAGAACCTACCCTGGAAGGCGTCCTGCATGACGCGGAATCCGGGCTGCGCTGGCTGATGAACAACCGGCACGAGGGTGAACTGCCTGTCTTCCTTCTCGGTCAGAGCCTCGGCGGGGCGCTGGGCATAGTGCTCGCCAGCGAATGGCAGCAGCGGGAAGAACGCCGGGCACTGGATGCGGTGATCCTGGACGGAACCTTCGCCGGCTTCCGCGACATCGCCCGTGAAAAACTCGACGCCTTCTGGCTCACCTGGCCCTTTCAGGCACCCCTGAGCTGGACCATCGATGACAGTTACGAGGGCACCGAGCACATCGCCAACATCAGCCCCACCCCCGTGATGATCATCCACAGCGTTCGTGATGGCATCATTCCCTTCCATCACGGCAAGGAACTTTTTGACGCTGCCAGAGAGCCCAAGGAATTCCTCCAGACAGACACACCCCACGCAGCAACCTTCGTCATCCCGGATTACCGTGAAAAGGTCATTGAATTCATGGAAGCGGCGGCCGCCCGGAAAGAGTAGCTCTCGGCAGTTCAACGAGCAGGCAGCTCCCAGTTCAAAGAGTCTGGACGGCAGGCCTGTTCAGGACCGTCTGCAGCCAGGGATGGCTGCAGTCGAGCCCTACAGGGAAGTATTCACGGGCGTGTCCTGAACAGGCCTGCCGTCCAGACGCCCCCACCAAAGCCTGAAGACACCGCAGCCAACGTTTTCATTAGCGGTGTTGACGAAAGACGCCCACAAAAAAGCCCGCCATCCGTTACCGGAGGCGGGCTTTTTTACGTCTGGCCTTTTAGATGGCAGACAGATCGGTCGGCTTTTCGCCTTCCTTCACTTCCTTCATGGACAGCTTCACGCGGCCACGGGCATCCACATCCAGCACCTTGACCAGCACTTCCTGACCTTCCTTGAGTACGTCGGAGACATTCTCAACTCGCTCATCGGAAATCTGGGAGATATGCACAAGGCCATCCTTGCCAGGCAGGATGTTAACAAAGGCACCGAAGTCCACAATGCGCTCAACGCGACCCTTGTAGATAGCACCCACTTCAATTTCAGCAGTGATTTCCATCACCCGCTTCATCGCAGCCTGGGCAGCATCCTGGGTGTCTGCATAGATCTTCACATTGCCATCGTCGTCCAGATCAATGGACGCACCAGTCTCCTCACAGATACCACGGATGGTAGCGCCACCCTTGCCGATCACATCACGGATCTTCTCCGGATTGATCTTGATGGTGGTAATGCTCGGGGCGCGTGAGGACAGCTCGGCGCGCGGCACTGCAATCACCTTGGCCATTTCCGCCAGGATGTGCAGGCGGGCACCGTTGGCCTGCTCAAGGGCAAGCTCCATGATCTCGTCGGTGATGCCCTGGATCTTGATGTCCATCTGCAGGGCAGTGATACCCTCAGAGGTACCCGCCACCTTGAAGTCCATGTCACCCAGGTGATCCTCATCACCCAGGATGTCAGTCAGGATGGCAAACTGGTCGCCTTCCTTCACCAGACCCATGGCAATACCAGCTACCGGCGCCTTTATCGGTACACCAGCGTCCATCAGTGCCAGGCTTGAGCCACAGACCGAAGCCATGGAACTGGAACCGTTGGACTCGGTGATCTCGGATACCGCACGGATGGTGTAGGGGAACTCTTCCATGGTCGGCATGACTGCAGCGATACTACGCTTTGCCAGGCGACCGTGGCCGATCTCGCGACGGCCAGGGGTGCCCACACGGCCAGCTTCACCAACCGAGTAGGGAGGGAAGTTGTAGTGGAACAGGAAAGGATCCCGGCGCTCGCCTTCCAGCGCATCGATGATCTGCATGTCCCGCGCGGTACCAAGGGTCGTGGTCACGATGGCCTGGGTTTCGCCACGGGTGAACAGAGCAGAACCATGGGTGCTGGGCAGAACGCCAACCTCGATCTGGATCGGACGGACAGTCTTGTTGTCGCGGCCATCGATACGGGGCTTGCCTTCAATGACCTGCTTACGGACGATTTTCTTCTCGACCTTGCCGAAGTAGCTCTTGACCTCTTCAGCAGAAGACTGACCTTCCCCTTCACCGGCCAGCTTCTCAACAGCTGCAGACTTGATCTCGCCCAGACGGGTATAGCGCTGCATCTTGTCGTGGATGGCGTAGGCTTCCTCGATGGCGCCCCCAAACTCGGAGGTCAGGACATTCAGAAGCTCCGTGTTCTCGGTGGCTGGCACCCACTCCCAGCGCGGCTTGCCAGCTTCAGCGGCAAGCTCTTTGATCGCCTGGACGGCTGTCTGCATTTCCTGATGGGCGAATAAAACGCCGCCCAGCATCTGGTCTTCGGTGAGGCCTTTGGCTTCGGATTCCACCATCAGAACTGCGTCTTCAGTACCTGCCACAACCATGTCCAGCAGCGAGTCCTGGAGTTCTTCAAAGGTCGGGTTCAGGAAGTAGCCCCGCTCATTGGTGAACGCAACCCGGGATGCACCAACCGGCCCATCGAACGGCACGCCGGACAGGGACAGGGCAGCGGAAGCCGCCAGCATGCCGGCAATGTCCGGATCCTGGGTTTTGCTGGAAGACATGACCGTCAGGATAACCTGAGTTTCGTTCATGAAGCCTTTGGGAAACAGCGGACGTATTGGGCGATCAATCAGGCGCGAGGTCAGGGTCTCTTTCTCGGAAGGACGTCCCTCACGCTTGAAGAAACCACCAGGGATACGACCCACGGCGTAGGTCTTCTCAAAGTAGTTTACGGTCAGCGGGAAAAATGGCTGACCTGGCTTGGCTTCCTTCGCTGCAACCACGGTACCCAGTACCGAAATGTCATCGATGGTAACCAGCACGGAGCCGGTAGCCTGGCGGGCAATACGACCTGTTTCGAGGGTGACGGTCTTGCCGCCGAGTTCAAATGTCTTTTTTACCGGATTCACGGTAACTCCTTGTTTATCTCTTCAGTTCAGTCTGATGAGCTGCCCCATGGCAGACCATCCCGATTCGCTGCAGACCGCTTAAGCGGGGCCGACAGTGGCTGAACCTGCCTGAAAGCTAACAGGCTGTCGAAAACTCCGGACGTGAGTGACGCCAGAACTTTCGACAACCTGCTATGTTTTGGCTTTCGGTTACGACAGGGTCCCCTGTAAACCACCGGATAAACCGGAACTCAACGTTTATTGCTACGACGTTTATTACTGGAGGTGTTTGCTGAAGCTGTTTCTCCAGAGCAGAGAACAATCAGCTAGTCAGACGGCCCTCCCTGTCTGAACAGGAAAGACCAGCAGGCGAGAAGCACATACAGCGGAGACAGGCTCCGCCATAGGCAGAAAGGCGCCGCCGAAGCGACACCTTTCGACACGTCATCTGAAGCCAGAGGCTCAGCGACGCAGACCCAGACGCTTGATCAGCTCAAGATACCGGTCAGCATTCTTCTTCTTCAGGTAGTCAAGCAGCTTGCGGCGCTGGTTAACCATCCTGATCAGGCCGCGGCGGGAATGGTGATCCTGCTTGTTGGCCTTGAAGTGTCCCTGCAGTTTGTCGATATTGGCGCTCAGCAGTGCTACCTGAACTTCAGGCGAACCTGTGTCGCCCTCCGCCTGCTGGTAATCCTTGACGATCTGTGACTTCTCTGTGGCAGAAAGTGCCATAACTCACCTCATTGGTTGCGATGCTTAAGTATCCGGCCGAACCGCGCATCTCTGCAGCTCGGCTAACCAGTGACCGACGCCCGGGGGCGGCGATCAGCTGTTTTTGACCAGACGGCGGGGGGTGATTACCACCTGTCCGCCATCCGGAATACCTTCACCCAGGCCGACAAAACAGTCTTCACCGTAAAGCCGAACCGGGCCTGTCAAATCCAGATCCGCTATTCTAACGGGTTGTCCGTTCAATATCGACCGTAACCTGTCTGGCTCGAGAATCAGCTGGGGGAACATGGTCAGGGCAGCATCCGGAGCTACCAGCAGCGAATCCAGGGATTCCCCCTGATCACGCTTCGCCTCAAGCTCACTTACCGGCCAGGCATCGTCGAGACAGAAACCCGCTGCCAGAGTCCGTCGCAGGGCGGTAACGTGGGCACCACAGCCCAGCGCAAGTCCTATGTCCTCCACCAGCGAGCGGATATAGGTGCCTTTGGTGCAGGTAACCGCAATATCAAACTCGTTGTCCCGGACCGCCAGCAGGGTCAGATCATAGATGGTGACCGGTCTTGCAGGCCGCTCCACCTCTATTCCTTCACGGGCGTACTCGTAAAGCGGGCGCCCCTTGTGCTTGAGGGCCGAATACATGGATGGCACCTGCTGGATGGCACCCCGGAATGCGCCCAGCACAGTTTCCACCGACTCCATCCCCAGATCCGCCGGCAATGGCCGCTCCTCCACCACCCGCCCTTCGCTGTCGCCGGTTTCAGTGATGATGCCCAGCCGCGCGGTGGCTATGTAGGCCTTGTCACTTTCCAGCATCAGCTGGGAAAACTTGGTGGCCTCACCAAAGCACAGGGGAAGAACACCGGTCGCCAGGGGGTCCAGGGCACCTGTATGGCCTGCTTTCGCGGCACCATATAGCCCCTTGACGTGCTGCAGAATGCCGTTGGACGTCAGACCCGCCGGCTTGTCGATGACCAGAATGCCGTTAACACCCCTTCCCTTTCTACGTCGGCTCAATCTTCCGACTCCGGATCATCGGAACGATCAACAACCGGTTTCCGGCCCATGGCCTCATCGATCAGCGAGTCGATACGACGACTCTTTCCTGGCAGCCTGTCGAAGTGAAACCGCAGGTGAGGCACCATCCGTAATTTCATCGCACGGCCAAGTTGACCACGAAGAAACCCCGCGGACTTGCGCAGTACCGCCAGGGATTCCTGCACTTCCGGGGATTCCTCGGTCAGGTCTTCCGTGGTCAGCAACGAGACATAGATATCCGCATAGCCCATGTCACGACTGACCTTGACGGCATTGATGGTAATCATGCCCAGCCGGGGATCCTTGATCTCCCGCTGGATGAGCTGCGCCAGCTCACGCTGTATCTGATCGGCAATGCGATCAATACGGCTAAATTCCTTCGGCATAGTAGTTTCTATCGCCTTTATATATGACCGGGGCACCGCTTTGCAGGGTGCCCCGGGATTTCAGTTTTACCAGGCCAGATATCAGCCCGCAGATTCCAGCTTGCGCTCGACTCTTACGCGATCAAAGACCTCGATCTGGTCACCGACCTTCACATCGTAGCCCTTGACACCGATACCACACTCCATGCCGTTACGGACTTCCGGCACGTCATCCTTGAAGCGGCGCAGGGACTCCAGCTCGCCTTCAAAGATAACCACGTTGTCCCGCAGAACACGGATGGGTTTGTTCCGGTAGACGGTTCCCTCGATCACCATGCAGCCAGCAACCTGGCCAAACTTCGGTGAACGGAAAGTTTCCCGGACATCGGCAATACCGATGATGTCTTCCCGGAACTCGGGCGCCAGCATGCCGGTAAGGGCTGAGCGAACGTCATCAATCATGTTGTAGATGATGCTGTAATACCGCAGATCCACGCCTTCGTGCTCGACCAGACGCTTGGATGCGGCATCTGCCCGGACATTGAAGCCGAAAATCACCGAGTTGGTGGCTACAGCCAGGCTCACATCCGTTTCAGCAATCCCGCCGACACCGGCGGACACAATCTTGACCTGGACCTCTTCGTTACCAATGTCCTGCAGGGCCTTGGTGATGGCTTCCAGGGAACCACGGACGTCAGTCTTGAGCACCACATTAAGTGTCTTGACCTGCTCCTTGCCCATGTTCTCGAACAGATTTTCGAGCTTGGCCGCCTGCTGGCGGTGCAGCCGCTGTTCACGTTCACGGACCTGACGGAATTCGGCCAGTTCTTTCGCCTTGCGTTCATCAGCCACAGCGAAGAACTCATCGCCTGCGTCAGGTGTGCCGTTCAGACCCAGGATTTCCACCGGGATAGAAGGTCCCGCTTCACGGGTCTGTCTGCCGGCTTCATCGGTCATGGCCCGAACCTTGCCGAAGAAGCCGCCGGCCACCACCATGTCGCCCTGTTTCAGGGTACCGTTCTGAACCAGTACTGTGGCAACGGAGCCACGGCCCCGCTCCAGACTGGACTCGATAACCACGCCCCTGGCAGGTGCTTTGGGCACGGCCTTGAGTTCCAGAATCTCCGACTGCAGCAGAATCGCTTCCAGCAGATCGTCAATGCCATCACCGGTGTGGGCAGAGACCGGTACAAACTGCACATCCCCACCCCAGTCTTCAGGGATTACCTCAAGGCCTGCCAGCTCTGTCTTGATCCGGTCAGGATCGGCACCTTCCTTGTCCATCTTGTTGATGGCAACAACCAGGGGCACTCCTGCGGAACGGGCGTGCTGGACTGCCTCCTTGGTCTGGGGCATGACGCCGTCATCGGCAGCCACCACAAGGATGACGATATCCGTGCACTGGGCACCACGGGCGCGCATGGCCGTGAAGGCCGCGTGGCCGGGCGTATCCAGGAAGGACACCATGCCCTGCTCGGTTTCCACATGATAGGCGCCAATGTGCTGGGTGATGCCACCAGATTCGCCTGCAGCCACCTTGGTGCGGCGGATGTAGTCCAGCAGGGAGGTCTTGCCGTGGTCAACGTGACCCATGACACTGACTACCGGTGCCCGCTTCGCGGTTTCACCCTCGAAGGAGATCTCGCTCAGCACTGACTCCTCAAAGGCATCGTCACTGACCGTGGTGGGAGTATGGCCCAGCTCTTCGGTCACCAGAACAGCAGTTTCCTGATCCAGCGGCTGATTGATGGTCGCCATCACACCCATTCCCATGAGTTTCTTGATGACGTCCGCCGACTTGACAGCCATACGCTGTGCCAGCTCGCCTACGGTAATGGTTTCTGGAATCTCGACTTCTCTCACCATGGGCCTTGTCGGCTTTTCAAAGGCATGCCGTTTTTCTTTGGGCTTTTTCTTCGCCCGTAGCGGCTTGCGAAGGGTTGTATCTTCTTCGTCCTCGGAAATGACCACTGGCTCCTCCGCAGGGCGATTACGCGGCCCCCGATGACCAGCGGACTTCTTCTTGGGCTTGCCCTCGTCAGGTTCTTCCACCCGCTCGCGGACCTTTTCCTTTTCCTTCTTTTTCTTTGGCTTGCGGTCCTTGTCCTTGGCGTTCTCCGGATCCGGTGGCGGAATAGGCATATCCGCCGGCTCGATCACGTCGCTGGACTCAGCAGGAGCCGCCTCTACAGCCTTTGTCTCCACGGGCTCGGCAGCGGGAGTGGGCGTCGCCGAGTCGCCGGTTACCGCTTCCACGCTCTCCGCACTCTCCGGAGTTACCTGTGCCTGCATGGGCTCCTCGAGGGAAACCGGTGCCGGCTCTTCCGGCGCCTGGGTGGGCTCAGCAGTCGGCCTTTCAGCTTCCTGTTCAGCCTCGAGTTGTGTTTCCGCACGCTTGATATAGGTACGCTTCTTGCGAACTTCGACATTGACTGTCTTGGCGCGGCCTGCACCGCTTCCTGCCTTGAGAGTCGTTGTGGTCTTGCGCTTGAGCGTAATCTTCCGCGGTTCAGCATCAGATTCACCGTGATTTTTCCGCAGATAAGCCAATAGCTGCTGCTTCTCATCACTGGTCACAGAATCATTTTCCGAGCGGGCTTTCAGGCCAGCCTCTACAATCTGACGTAGCAAACGATCCACGGGAGCGCCTACATCATCGGCCAGTTGTTTTACCGTCACTTCAGCCATACTGGTCCTCCTCCCGATTAAGCCTGGTCCGTAAACCAGGGGGCGCGCGCGGTCATGATAAGTTGACCCGCACGTTCATCATTCATACCTTCGATCTCAAGCAAGTCGTCTACGGACTGCTCGGCAAGATCTTCCATCGTACGGACACCCATGCCCGCCAGTCTGAACGCCAGCGAACGGTCCATCCCCTCCATGGTGAGAAGATCTTCAGCCGGCTCGCTGCCCTCAAGGGCTTCTTCGCTCTTCAGTGCCTGGTTCAGCAGGGCGTCCTTGGCGCGGCGGCGCAGCTCGGTCACCGTCTCTTCGTCAAGACCATCAATCGCCAGCATTTCCTCCATCGGCACATAGGCCACTTCCTCGATGGAGGTGAAGCCCTCATCAATAAGAATGCCCGCAAACTCCTCGTCCACATCCAGATTACTGGTGAAATGCTCCAGCAAACGGCCCTGTTCTTCTTCCTGACGCTCTCCGGCTTCCGCCTCGGTCATCACGTTCAGGGTCCAGCCAGTGAGTTCGCTGGCCAGTCGTACGTTCTGACCGTTACGGCCGATCGCCTGGGCGAGATTGTCTTCCGCAACTGCCACTTCCATCGTGTGGCGATCCTCGTCCATGACGATGGATGCCACTTCAGCCGGAGCCATGGCGTTGATAACCAGCTGTGCGGGATTGTCGTCCCACAGAACAATATCGACGCGCTCCCCTCCGAGTTCATTGGAAACTGCCTGCACCCTGGAGCCGCGCATGCCAACACAGGCGCCCACGGGGTCAATGCGCCGGTCATTGGTCTTGACCGCGATTTTTGCCCGGGAGCCGGGGTCACGGGCGGCGCCGCGGATTTCAATAAGTTCTTCAGCAATTTCCGGCACCTCGATGCGGAAAAGCTCAATCAGCATCTGGGGACTGGTCCGGCTCAGGATCAACTGGGGGCCCCTGTGATCTGTGCGAATCTCCAGCAACAATGCACGGAGGCGATCACCCATCCGGAAAGTCTCGCGGGCGATAAGGTGTTCCCTGGGAAGCAGAGCCTCGGCATTGGCCCCCAGATCCACTATCACATTGTCCCGGGTTACCTTCTTGACGGTGCCGGATACCAGCTCACCAACCCTGTCCCGATAGCTGTCAACAATCTTTGCCCGCTCGGCTTCGCGGACTTTCTGGAAGATGATCTGCTTCGCAGCCTGGGCTCCAATCCGGCCAAAGGCGACGGATTCCACTTTTTCTTCATGGGTATCCCCCGGTTTCAGCTCCGGGTCGATCTCTTCAGCTTCCTGGAGTGTGAGCTCACTTCCCAGTGCCGGCACAGCGTCGTTATCAACCACAAGCCAGCGGCGGAACGTCTCGTACTCACCTGTGCGGCGGTCAATGGAGACGCGGATATCGGCATCTTCGTCCTCGTAACGCTTTTTGGCGGCAGTGGCGAGAGCCAGTTCAATGGCCTCAAAAATAACCTCTTTATCAACGCCCTTCTCATTCGAGACGGCCTCGACTACCAGCAAAATCTCTTTACTCATTGGATTGCCCTGCCCTTATATTAAAACTCGCAGTCAAACGAATTACTCGAATACCGGAACTATGTTCGCCCGTTCAATGCTGTCGAAAGGTAAAAGGTATTCATGGTCGTCTACTACCACGACGACATCCTCACCCTCAATGCCCTTGAGCAGACCCTGGAACTTCCGGCGCCCTTCAAATGCCATTCGGAGACGTATCTGGACCCGGTGACCTGCAAACTCGTCGTATTGTTCAAGCCGAAACAGCGGACGATCCATGCCGGGGGAGGACACCTCCAGGGTGTACTCGGTCTGAACCGGGTCCTCGACATCCATTACAGCGCTCACCTGACGGCTGACCTTCTCGCAGTCTTCAATACCTATGCCATTTTCCGCGTCATCGATAAAGACACGCAAAAGGGACTGGTGCCCCTGCGAACGGAACTCCAGACCCCAGAATTCATAGCCCAGGCCTTCAACCACCGGCCTCAGGATTGCTTCGAGTTGCTGCAACTTTGCTGACAAGTGACTCTTATCTCCATCACTGAATTTGTTGACCGCACAAACAAAAAAAGGGCTGTCTATCAGCCCTTTTTATGCACCAGGGCCTGCTGCGCCAGGCCCCGTAATCAAAAAGCCCCGGAATCTCAGCCCGCCGAAGGGCGCACTCTATCGATGCGCAATCTGGCGGCCTGCATTGGGGCCTTTTGTAGCAAGAACTTACAGGAGCCATGAATCAGCGCTCCCGCGACAGACACCTGGCCTGTCATGACCCGACCGGCTCTGCCGGAACCCGCGTCAATATTTGCCGGAGTATAAGGATGCCGGCCATACTGGTCAAGGACTGACCAAAAAAAACGGCCTGGAACTTCCAAGCCGCTCAATAATGGTGCCGAAGGCCGGACTCGAACCGGCACGGCTTACGCCACTACCCCCTCAAGATAGCGTGTCTACCAGTTCCACCACTTCGGCAACAACCTCACTCGAGCTCAGGGATGGCTTGACCTTCCCTGCCCTCGTCTTCGCCTCTGGCAGCATCGTCAGCAGGCTGCTGGTCCGCAGCTGGAGCCCGGGATTCCTGCACTGCTGGAATCCCCGCCTCACCGGCCACTTCTGCACGCTGCTTGGCAAATACTGCCAGCGAAAAACTTGTTACAAAAAACAGGATCGCCAGGAATGTTGTGGTGCGGGTCAGAAAACTGCCGCTACCCTGGCTACCAAAAACTGTCTGGGACGCACCGCCACCGAAAGCGGCACCGGCATCCGCGCCCTTGCCCTGCTGGATGAGCACAAGACCAACCAGAGCGACCGCGATCACCACGTGTGCAACCACTATCAGTGTTTCGACCCAATCCATATCAACTCTCTTGAAGCGTTGGTCTTTAAACGTCTCGCCCTGCCAGTGACCTGATGTCAGATTGCCTGGCAAATGCGAACAAAATCTTCAGCCTTCAGTGACGCCCCGCCTATCAGGCCGCCATCAATGTCCGGCTGGGCAAACAGCTCGGCCGCATTATCAGGCTTTACGCTCCCGCCGTAAAGCAGCGGAATCCTGTCAGCCGGGGCTCCCAGCTTTTCAAGCAGCTCACGGATTGCCTGATGCATCTGCTGGGCGTCATCAGCCGTTGCTGTTTTACCGGTCCCTATGGCCCATACTGGCTCATAGGCAACCACAATATTCTTCCAGCCCTCACCAACCACATCTGACAGGGCCTGTTCGACCTGTTCGTAGACTATGGCCTTGGCCAGACCGGCCTCGCGCTCTTCAAGGGTTTCCCCCACACAGAGCACGGCTGTAATCCCGTGCATCAGAGCCCTGTCGACTTTCTCGGCTATCAGGCCATTGCCTTCGGCAAAATGGCTTCGACGCTCCGAATGCCCGACAAGTGCATAGTCTGCTCCCATGTCAGCCGCCATGCCTGCGGATATCTCTCCGGTATAAGCACCTTCATCCCAGCGAGCGATGTTCTGCACCCCGAGCCTGAAACCGGATTCACCCAGCTGCTGCTGGACATCCCTGACGTAGAGCGCGGGAGGCATGATAACAATCTCCACGCTTTTATCAAGGGGCTCAAGCTGAGCGATGATGTTGCCAACCAGCTCTTTTGCAAGGGCTTCCGACCCATTCATCTTCCAGTTTGCGGCTACTATTCTGCGGCGCATAACAAGACCCTTACTCAAGGGAGGCGAAACTATACAGGACTCACTCTGTCCAGACAACCAGATTCACGCCCGTGACTGTGAGACACACCCCGCAAGCTCCTCGGCCACGGCGCGGATCAGCTGCTGGTCTTCGCCTTCCGTCATCACGCGGATCAGGGGCTCAGTGCCAGAGGCTCGAAGCAACACCCTACCAGTATTCCCCAGCCGCTGCTCGGCGTAATCAACGGCTGCTACCAGGTCGGGGCGGCTGAACGGATCAAACCGGTGATCGACCCGGACATTGATCATGGTCTGAGGCAACTTGGTCATCTGACTCCGCAGCTCGCTGAGGGTCTGCCCGGAACGCCAGATTGAAAGCAGCACCTGCAGCGCCGAAACTATGCCGTCACCCGTGGAGGTGCAGTCGCGGATCACAAGGTGGCCAGAGCCTTCGCCGCCCAGCACCCAGCCCTGATGAACGAGACGCTCCATTACATAGCGATCCCCCACCCGGGCCCGCTCAAAAGCAATGCCCTGGTCCTGCAACGCCAGCTCAACGCCAAGGTTGGTCATCAGCGTACCAACAACCCCGCCTTTCAGGGTTCCGGCACGATGACGCTGGGAAGCAATGATGAAGAGAAGCTCGTCCCCATCCACTTCGGAACCGTCCCGGTCAACCATAAGGACCCTGTCACCATCCCCGTCAAAAGCAATACCAAGATCTGCTCCTTGGGTCACAACGGCTTCGCTGAGGCCCTCCAGATGGGTTGAACCAACATTGAGATTGATATTCAGCCCATTCGGATCCGCACCGATTACCGAGACCTCTGCACCCAGCTCCCGAAAAACCTTGGGCGCCACGTTATAGGTGGCGCCGTGGGCGCAGTCCAGGACGATTCGCATGCCCTCGAGAGTGAACTCGTTCGGCACTGTACTTTTGCAGAACTCCACATAGCGGCCGGGAGCATCGTCGATGCGGAACGCCTTGCCAAGCTCGGATGAAGCGCAGACCTCAATCGGCTGGTCCAGCCATCGCTCGATATCTTCCTCCAGGCCGTCATTGAGCTTGGTGCCCTCTGCTGAAAAAAACTTGATACCGTTATCATGATGGGGATTATGGGAGGCACTGATGACAATACCGGCCGAGGCACGGAAAGTGCGGGTCAGGTAGGCAATGGCAGGAGTGGGCATGGGCCCCAGCAGCTTCACATCAACGCCAGCCGCAGACAACCCGGCCTCGAGGGCAGACTCAAACATGTAGCCGGAAAGCCGGGTATCCTTGCCAATCAGGACGCTGTTGCGCTGCCCGTCCCGCTTGAAAGCCTGGCCGGCAGCCCACCCCAGATGCAGCATGAAATCCGGAGTGATGGGCGGCTCCCCAACCCGACCCCGGATCCCATCAGTGCCAAAATACTTGCGTTCGGTCATTGACCAGCTTCCCCCATAGCCGACACCACTCTGACGGCATCGATCGTTTCCCTGACATCGTGGACGCGGATAATGGATGCGCCTTTCATGGCGGCTATTGTCGCCACTGCAAGGCTGGCAGGCAACCTTTCCGATACCTCTCGACCGGTGATCCTGCCCAGCATGCTTTTTCTGGACATCCCGACCATCAGTGGATACCCCAGCGCCCGCAGCTGATCAAGGGACCGGAGAAGCTCCAGGTTATGCTCCAGCGTCTTGCCAAAGCCAAAACCCGGATCCAGCAGTATCCGGCCCGCGGGCAGGCCGGACTGCTCGGCCAGCCGCACCCGCTCCATCAGAAAACCGGTGACTTCCCGCAGCACCCCGGCGTATTCGGGCTGCCTCTGCATGTTATCCGGGGTGCCCTGCATATGCATCAGACATACTGGCACACCACTGCTCACCGCGGCCTCCAGCGCCCCTTCTCTCTGCAGGGCCCTGACGTCATTAATCAAACCCGCTCCAAGGTGAACAGTTTCCCGTATTACCTCGGGCGCACTGGTATCAATGGAAATGGTGGCATCCAGCTCACGGGCAATCGCCTCAACCACCGGACAGACCCTGTCCAGCTCCTCCTGGACCGACACCGCCTGGGCGCCAGGCCGGGTGGACTCTCCTCCGACATCAATGAAGGAGGCCCCGTCGGCCACCATCCGCCGGGCCTGTGCAAGGGCGGCTTCGAGCTGGTTGAACCGGCCTCCATCAGAAAAGGAGTCCGGAGTCACGTTGAGCACACCCATTACATGGCAATGGGACATATCAAGGCGGCGACCGCCGAAGTCGATCTGCATGACTTTTTCCGGGTTGTATGCAGCCTGGCTGCTGTTTACTGGAACGAAAACGCCGCCCGGGCGGGCGGCGTTTTCTTCAGCCTGTCACCTGACCCACGTCAGCCCGGATCAGTGCTCCCCGGCGGGGCGACCTACGCCGCCAGACTGCCTGCCGTCTTCTGATTCATCACGGGACGGCGACTCATCGCCAGAGCCCCCGACCGAACTGCCACCACCGGTGCCCCTGTCGCTCCAGCCCTTGGGCGGACGCGGCGTCCTGCCTTCCATGATGTCGTCGATCTGGTGACGGTCGATGGTTTCATACTTCATGAGTGTATCAGCCATCACATCGAGCTTGTCCCGGTTTTCAGTCAGCATCTTTCTGGCTTTCTCATAACAGGTGTCGATGATATTCCGTACTTCTTCATCGATACGCTGTGCCGTTTCCGGTGAGTGGGCACTGTGGTGCTGTCCTGCTGACCTGCCGAGAAATGGCTCTTCGCTGTCAGTATCGTACTGCAGCGGACCCAGCTTCTCCGACAGACCCCACTTGGTCACCATGTTGCGGGCCAGCTCAGTTGCCCGCTTGATGTCGTTGGAAGCACCGGTGGTCACGCCTTCGAAGCCGAGAGTCAGTTCTTCCGCAATACGGCCACCAAACAGGCTGCAGATCTGGCTGTCCAGGAACCGCTTGCTGTGACTGTACTTGTCCTCTTCCGGCAGGAACATGGTCACACCCAGGGCGCGGCCCCGCGGGATAATGCTGACCTTGTATACCGGATCATGCTCGGGCATCAGACGGCCGATAATGGCGTGGCCGGACTCATGATAAGCAGTGTTCAATTTCTCTTTTTCATTCATCACCATGGATTTGCGCTCGGCACCCATCATGATCTTGTCTTTCGCCAGCTCAAGCTCTTCCATTGAGACCAGCCGCTGATTCCGACGTGCCGCAAAGAGGGCAGCCTCATTGATCAGATTGGCCAGGTCCGCACCGGAGAAGCCAGGGGTGCCGCGGGCGATGACGCCAGGCTCGATACCGTCAGCCAAAGGCACCTTCTTCATATGGACCTTCAGAATCTGTTCCCGACCCAGAATGTCAGGCAGGCTTACCACCACCTGGCGATCGAACCGGCCGGGGCGCAGCAGCGCGGGATCCAGAACGTCCGGACGGTTGGTGGCCGCGATGACGATGACGCCTTCATTGCCTTCAAACCCGTCCATCTCGACCAGCAACTGGTTCAGGGTCTGCTCACGCTCATCGTGACCGCCACCCATCCCGGCGCCACGGTGGCGACCTACTGCATCTATTTCGTCAATGAATATGATGCAGGGGCTCTGTTTCTTGGCCTGTTCAAACATGTCCCGTACCCGGGAGGCACCCACGCCGACAAACATCTCCACAAAATCCGAACCGGAAATTGAGAAGAATGGCACTTTCGCCTCACCCGCGATGGCCTTGGCCAGCAGGGTTTTACCGGTTCCGGGAGGACCTACCATTAACACGCCCTTGGGAATGCGTCCGCCAAGGCGCTGGAATTTGCTGGGGTCCCGCAGGAAGTCAACAATCTCTTTGACGTCCTCCTTGGCCTCATCAACGCCAGCCACATCACCGAAGGTGGTCTTGATCTGGTCTTCGCTCATCAGGCGGGCTTTGCTTTTGCCGAAGGACATGGGGCCTTTGCCGCCACCACCTCCCTGCATCTGCCGCATGAAGAACACAAACAGGGCTATGATGATCAGGATCGGAAAAGCGGCCACCAGCAATTGCGTCCAGATGCTCTGGCGCTCCGGTTCCTTGCCAACGACTGTGACGTCATTGGCCAGAAGATCGTCCATCAGCTTGTTGTCCGGGACCTGGGGGCGGACCGTTTCAAACCGCGAATTATCTGTTCGCGTCCCCTCGATCGTGAGGCCGTCAATAGTGACCTGACGCACCTGTCCCTGTTGTACCATTTCTACAAACTGGGAATAATTAACCTGCTGACCGGTCGTTGTGGGTTGGAAATTCTGAAACACCATCAGCAGCACGGCGGCTATTATCAGCCAAAGAACCAGATTTTTTGCCATATCGTTCAAGGATCATCACCTGTGAATTGAAAGGTCGCTTGTCAGGCGAACCTCTGTAGACACCTTACACTAATTGTACGCCCGTCCACCAGAAACAGCCTGGTCCAGCGCCAGTCCAACCAGCCCCATGCCCCTGGAGATATCTGCTCCAGCATTCCACCCATATTGGGCGCCATATCTGAAATTACAACGTCTGCGCGCCAGACGCCCGGAAAATCCGCCAGGTATTCCAGCACCGCCCACCGGAGCGGGAGATGTTTTATGAGACCTATTGACACGGGCCTGGTCAAAATGTTCCCCGAGCCAGAGTTCGCCCGACTCTGAAGGGTGCCGGGAGAGCTCCTTTTCGCTTCACCGGTCGGGGAATAGCTCTCCCGGTAGGTGGTTTTGGCGATTAATCGCAGCGCGGAACCTGATACAATCAGCGCATTATATGTCGCGACTCAGCCAGAGACCGCAGGCATTGATTAATTACCGCCATTGAGAGAATGCATTATGAGCCTGTCGCCTGAACAGCGTCGCGAATACCGCGGCATTGCCCACCACCTGAAACCGGTCATCATCATTGGCGACAAGGGCCTCACCGAAGGTCTGCAGCAGGAGCTGGAACGCGCCCTCAACGACCACGAGCTGATCAAGATCAAGGTTGCAAGCCCGGACCGGGAGCAGCGACAGGAAGCCATCGAGGCTCTCTGCGAGGCATCCGGCGCCAGGCTGGTGCAGACCATTGGCAAGATCGCGGTGATCATGCGGCGGGCCGCCAAGCCCAATCCCAAGCTGTCCAACCTTCACCGTTTCAGCAAGTAAACTGGCCTCAGATTCACCGCGTCTCGAGCGCCAACCAGATAAAAAAGCCGGCCCAACAACTGGGCCGGCTTCTGGGTCAGCAGCCCCTCAGATGTGCTCCACAGCCTCTATCTCGTATTCCACCGTGCCCGAAGGCACACGAATCGCCACCACATCCCCCTCGCTCTTGCCAATCAGGGCCCGGGCAATGGGTGAAGATACCGACAGTTTGCCGGCCTTGATGTCGGCCTCATCTTCACCACAGATCTGGTAGCTCACCTGTTCCTCGGTATCGACGTTGAACAGCCGCACGGTGACGCCAAAAATCACCTTTCCGGTGTTTTCAATACTGGCAACATCAATGACCTGGGCGACTGACAGTTTGCTCTCGATTTCCTGGATGCGGCCCTCCATGAAACTCTGCTGCTCACGGGCTGCGTGATACTCGGCATTTTCCTTGAGATCGCCGTGTTCGCGGGCATCGGCGATAGCCTGAATCACCTTCGGGCGTTCCACTGACTTGAGCTGTTTGAGCTCTTCTCTCAGCCTGGCTTCACCACTGACCGTCATGGGTACTCGGGTAGTCATATCCTTTATTTCCCTGCGTGCAGTTCCTGGAGACGGCGCACCGTCCGCTCAGGACCAAATTTGATCGCCCGGCAGAAGGCATCGCCTCCAGCCAGCGTTGTCGTATAGGTAACCTTGTGGCGCAGGGCCGACTGACGTATCTGCGCCGAGTCCGAGATGGCCTTGCGACCTTCGGTGGTATTTATGATCAGCTGCACCTGGCCATTCTTGATGGCATCCACAATATGGGGCCGGCCTTCGCGTACCTTGTTCACGCGTTCTACTTCGATTCCGGCCTCACGCAGTACCTTTACAGTACCGGTTGTGGCAAGCAGGCGGAAGCCTGCTGCGACCAGATCCCGTCCAACCCTGACCGCCCCTTCCTTGTCCACATCGCGGACCGAAATGAAGGCTGTGCCGCCAGTGGGCAGACGCTCGCCTGCGGCCATTGCCGCCTTGGCAAAGGCCTCATCAAAGCTGTCACCAATGCCCATCACCTCGCCCGTGGACTTCATCTCCGGACCCAGGATGGGGTCCACCGCCGGGAACTTGTTGAACGGGAACACGGATTCCTTCACGGCGTAGTAGCTCGGCACGATTTCCTTCGTGAAGCCCTGGTCCGCCAGGGAGGTGCCCGCCATGCAGCGCGCGCCTATGCGGGCCAGGGAGACACCTATGGCCTTGGACACGAAGGGCACGGTGCGTGATGCCCTGGGGTTCACCTCGATCACGTAGACCTTCTCATCCTGCCAGGCCAGCTGGACATTCATCAGGCCGACCACGTTCAGTTCCAGTGCCATTTTGCGGACCACATCCCGCATTTCGTCCTGCACGGCGGCGGGCAGCGAATAGGGCGGCAGGGAGCAGGCGGAATCGCCTGAGTGCACCCCGGCCTGTTCTATGTGCTGCATGATGCCGCCGATGACCACCTGCTGTCCGTCACAGACAGCGTCTATGTCCACTTCGATGGCGGCATTGAGGAAGTGATCCAGCAGCACCGGGCTGTCGTTGGACACCAGCACGGCGTTGCGCATGTAGCGCACCAGCTCCTGCTCGTCGTAGACGATTTCCATGGCCCGGCCGCCCAGTACGTAGGAGGGGCGCACCACCAGCGGGTAGCCGATCTCGCGGGCGGCAATGATGCCTTCCTCGTGGCTGCGCACGGTGGCGTTCTCCGGCTGCAGCAGGTCCAGCTTCTGGATCATGTGCTGGAACCTTTCCCGGTCCTCGGCCCGGTCGATGGCGTCCGGGCTGGTGCCGATGATGGGCACGCCGGCGGCTTCCAGGCCCCGGGCCAGCTTGAGCGGGGTCTGGCCGCCGTACTGGACGATCACGCCCTTCGGCTTTTCGACGTGGATGATTTCCAGCACGTCTTCCAGGGTGATGGGCTCGAAGTACAGCCGGTCGGAGGTGTCGTAGTCGGTGGACACGGTCTCCGGGTTGCAGTTGATCATGATGGTCTCATAGCCATCCTCGCGCATGGCGAGGGCGGCGTGGACGCAGCAGTAGTCGAATTCGATGCCCTGGCCGATGCGGTTGGGGCCGCCACCGATGACCACGATCTTGTCCCGGTCGGTGGGTGCGGCCTCGCACTCCTCTTCGTAGCTGGAGTACATGTAGGCGGTGGAGGAGGCAAACTCGGCGGCGCAGGTGTCCACCCGCTTGTAGACCGGGCGGATGCCCAGGTCGTGGCGCAGCCTGCGCATCTCGGCTTCGGGCACCCCGACCAGTTTTGCCAGACGGCCGTCGGAGAAGCCCTTGCGCTTGAGGCGGAACAGGCTGGCGTGATCCAGGCTGTCCCGGCCATCGATCCTGAGCTTCGCTTCCTCGCGGATCAGGTCCTCGATCTGCACCAGGTACCAAGGGTCCACTCTGGTGTGCTGGAACACCTCGTCCACGGTCATGCCGCGGCGGAAGGCGTCGCCTATGTACCAGATGCGCTCGGCGCCGGGGACGTTGAGTTCCCGGATCAGGGTGTCCTGGCCGTCGGCGGTGGTGAGGTCGACCATTTCCTCGAAGCCCTCGGAGCCCACTTCCAGGCCACGGAGGGCTTTCTGGAGGGATTCCTGGAAGGTGCGGCCGATGGCCATGACCTCACCCACCGATTTCATCTGGGTGGTCAGACGGGCGTCGGCCTGGGGGAACTTCTCGAAGGTGAACCGCGGGATCTTGGTGACCACGTAGTCGATGGACGGCTCGAACGAGGCCGGGGTGGTGCCGCCGGTGATGTCGTTCTGCAGTTCGTCCAGGGTGTAGCCCACCGCCAGCTTGGCGGCCACTTTCGCAATGGGGAAGCCGGTGGCCTTGGAGGCCAGCGCGGAGGAGCGGGACACCCTGGGGTTCATCTCGATCACCACCATGCGCCCAGTGTCCGGGTTGATGCCGAACTGGACGTTGGAGCCGCCGGTTTCGACGCCTATCTCACGCAGCACCGCCAGTGAGGCGTTGCGCATGATCTGGTATTCCCGGTCGGTCAGGGTCTGGGCCGGGGCCACGGTGATGGAGTCGCCGGTGTGCACGCCCATGGCATCGAAGTTCTCGATGGCGCAGACGATGATGCAGTTGTCCTTGCGGTCCCGCACCACTTCCATTTCATATTCTTTCCAGCCGATCAGGGATTCGTCGATCAGCAGTTCCCGGGTGGGGGACAGATCCAGACCCCGGTTGCAGATTTCCTCGAATTCGTCCCGGTTGTAGGCGATGCCGCCGCCGGAGCCGCCCATGGTGAAGGAGGGCCGGATGATGCAGGGGAAGCCGATGCTGTCCAGCACCTGAAAGGCTTCTTCCATGGAGTGGGCCATGGCGGCCCGGGGGCATTCCAGGCCGATGGACTTCATGGCCTGGTCGAAGCGTTCCCGGTCCTCGGCCTTGTCGATGGTGTCGGCATTGGCGCCGATCATTTCCACCCCGTGCTCCGCCAGCACACCGTGCTTCTCGAGATCCAGCGCGCAGTTCAGGGCGGTCTGGCCGCCCATGGTGGGCAGCAGGGCATCGGGTTTCTCGCGCTCGATGATCCGGGCCACGGTTTCCCAGGTGATCGGCTCGATGTAGGTGGCGTCCGCCATGACCGGGTCGGTCATGATGGTGGCGGGGTTGGAGTTCACCAGGATCACCCGGTAACCCTCTTCCCGCAGGGCCTTGCAGGCCTGGGCCCCGGAGTAGTCGAACTCGCACGCCTGGCCTATGACGATGGGGCCGGCACCCAGGATCAGGATGCTTTTGATGTCGGTACGTTTTGGCATTTCGTTGTAAACCTGTCAGCAACTTTTAAAGTTCGTGCAGCGCAAAACGCGGCTCTGGGATGGGGCCCCTTTTCAGGCGGCCCGCTCTTCCATCAGTCGGATAAATTGATCAAACAGGGGCGACACGTCATTGGGACCGGGGCTGGCTTCCGGGTGACCCTGGAAGCTGAACGCCGGCCTGTCGGTGCGCCGGATGCCCTGAAGAGTGCCGTCAAACAGCGACTTGTGGGTGGCCTTGAGGTTATCCGGCAGGGTTTCCTCATCCACTGCAAAACCGTGGTTCTGGCTGGTGATCATGACGGTTCCGTCTTCGGTGTTCTGGACCGGATGGTTGGCACCATGGTGGCCATGTCCCATCTTTACCGTGTTCGCACCACTGGCCAGAGCCAGCAGCTGGTGACCCAGACAGATGCCAAACAACGGGATATCGGTTTTCAGAACTTCCTGGATCGCCTTGATGGCGTAGTCACAGGGCTCCGGGTCACCCGGACCGTTGGAAAGGAAAACACCGTCCGGCGACATTGCCAGCACTTCCGAGGCGGGGGTGGTGGGAGGAACCACAGTGACGTCGCAGCCCCTGGAGGTCAGCATTCTCAGGATGTTCAGTTTGATGCCGTAGTCCCAGGCAACCACTTTGAAGCGGCCTTTGCCATTCTCTCCGTACCCTTTCTCCAGATCCCACTCGGTCTGATTCCAGTGCCACACGCTTTTCGCGCCAGCCTCTTTCGCAAGATCCATGCCTTTCAGGCCGGGGAAGGACCGGGCAACTTCAAGCGCCCTCTCTGGCGTGACACCAGCGCCGGCAACAATGGCTCCACTCTGGGAACCTTTTTCCCGCAAGAGTCTGGTCAGGCGTCTGGTATCAATATCGGCTATCCCGATCACGTTATTGTCACGCAGATACTGATCAAGGGGCATCTGGCTGCGCCAGTTGCTGGGCATCAACGGCAGATCCCTGATCACAAGGCCTGCCGCCTGGATCCTGTCGGACTCCACATCTTCCTGGTTTACGCCGGTGTTGCCGATGTGAGGATAGGTCAGGGTGACAATCTGGCGGGAATAGGACGGGTCTGTCAGGATTTCCTGGTAACCGGTCATCGCCGTATTGAAGACGACCTCGCCACTGGTCTCGCCTTCGGCGCCGATGGCGATACCATGGAAAAGACTTCCATCTGCGAGTGCAAGGATTGCTGGTGTACTCAAGGCTTGTATCCTCATCGAATGGCGAATTCTGCGAACGGGAACGCAAGCGCAAATTCAGGTCGCAAAAAAGCGAGAGGGAGCTGTTCACTCCGTCCCGCTTCATGTTGCCAGCTTTCTCAGGCTACGCTTGGTGCAGTTAAAGCGCCTTATTGTAAAAAATAAGGCGCTCTGTGTCCATGACAAAAGGCCGGCAGGCGTCTACCTGCACTATTTCAGTGCCAGCACATCCTGCATGTCGTAAAGGCCGGCAGGTTTTCCAGCCAGCCATTGCGCTGCCCGCATGGCACCTTTTGCAAATGTCATCCGGCTGCTCGCCTTGTGGGTAATCTCAATACGCTCACCAATACCGGCAAACAGAACCGTGTGATCACCCACCACATCCCCGGCCCGGATGGTCTCAAAGCCGATCTCGGTGCGGGACCGCTCACCGGTAAAGCCCTCCCTGCCATAAACAGCACATTCCCGCAGATCACGACCAAGCGCGGCGGCAACAACCTCACCCATCCGAAGAGCTGTACCCGAGGGCGCATCCTTCTTGTGGCGGTGGTGGGCCTCGATGATCTCGATATCATAATCATCGCCAAGGACTTTCGCTGCGGTCTTCAGGAGATTGAGCGCCACATTGACCCCCACACTCATGTTGGGGGCAAAGACCACCGGCACGGACTTTGCGGCCTTTTCCACCTGCGCCTTCTCGACGTCGGTGAGCCCGGTGGTGCCAATCACCATCTGCTTGCCATGGGCCTCGCAGATCGCCAGGTTATCAAGGGTCAGGTCGGGGAAGGTGAAATCCACCAGCACATCAAAGTCTTCCAGAACATCATCAAGGTTCCCGGCGACTGCGACGCCCAGTCGGCCCACTCCTGCCATTTCTCCAGCATCAACCCCGATAAGCGAACTGTCCGGATGCACTATGGCAGCACCCAGGGTCGCGCCTTCCGAATCCTGCACGGCTTCAATCAGAACCTTTCCCATCCGGCCTGCAGCGCCGGTAATCGCGACCCGTATCATGGCTGTCCTCAGAACTTCATTTCATCGAAAAAGCTTTTTACACCTTCGAACCAGGATGATTTCTTCGGCCCGTGGTTGCCACTGCCGGATCCGCTGAGCGTATCCTGAAACTCCTCGAGCAACTCTTTCTGTCGTTTGGTGAGGTTCACCGGAGTTTCAACCGTTACACGACACAGCAGGTCCCCGGGCGGGCCGCCTCGCACCGGGCTGACACCCTTGTTGCGAAGCCGGAAAAGTTTTCCGGTCTGAGTCTCGGGTGGGATTCTCAGCTTTATCCTGCCATCCAGGGTAGGCACTTCCAGCTCACCGCCAAGAGCAGCATCGACAATACTGATGGGAACCTCGCAGTACAGATTGCGACCGTCACGGGTGAAGATGGAGTGCTCCCGCACAGCAATCTGGACGTATAGGTCCCCGGGCGGACCACCATCAACCCCCATTTCGCCTTCCCCTGACAGCCGGATGCGGTCTCCGGTATCAACCCCCGGGGGCACCTTGACGGACAGGGTTTTCTGCTCCTCGACGCGACCCGCACCATGGCAGATCCTGCATGGATTCTTGATGACCTTGCCGGCGCCGCGACAGCTCGGACAGGCCTGCTGTACCGTAAAGAAGCCCTGCTGCATCCTGACCTGGCCCATGCCGTTACAGGTGCCGCAGGATTCAGGGCGGGAACCCTTTTCTGCACCGCTTCCGTCACAAGCCTCACATTCAACGTGGCCCGGAACCCGGATTTTAACGGTTGTACCCTTCACCGCCTCTTCCAGATCAAGCTCCAGGGTATAACGCAGGTCCGCACCCCGCGTGGTACGGCCACGACCACCGCCGCCCCCGAAGATGTCGCCGAAAACGTCACCAAAAATATCAGAGAAGCTTCCGCCCCCGCCACCAAACCCACCACCGCCGGCCTGACCATCAACGCCGGCATGACCAAACTGGTCGTAGGCACTGCGCTTGCCAGCATCCGTCAGCACTTCGTAGGCTTCGCTAGCCTCCTTGAACTTGTTTTCGGCATCGGCATCATCCGGATTACGGTCAGGGTGATACTTCATCGCAAGCTTGCGATAGGCTCGCTTGATCTCTTTTTCATCTACATCCCGGGCAACCCCGAGAACCTCGTAATAATCACGCTTGGCCATGCTAAAAACCCTGTTTCAGGCCCCTGCTTGAGAGACTTACAACCATTATCTTTATACGGAAAAAACGCGGGGAGATGCCTCCCCGCGTTTTGGTAAACGATAAACCAGCGCGGTATTTTAGCGCTTATCTTCGTCTTTTACTTCCTCAAATTCAGCATCGACGGCTTCTTCGCCGGATTTACCGGCTTCTTCGCCCCCGGCCTGCTGGCCAGCTTCACCCTGCTCGGCATACATCTTCTGAGCAAGCTCTGAAGAGGCCTCCGTCAGCTTTTTGGTCTTTTCCTCGATGGTTTCCTTGTCACTGCCTTCCAGGGCTTCTTCCAGCTCCTTGATGGACGCCTCGATGGACTCTTTCTCGCTGTCACTGACCTTGTCGCCAGCTTCGCTCAGGGTCTTGCGCACGGCATGGACCATGGCATCGCCCTGGTTACGGGTCTGGACAAGCTCCTCGAACCTGCGATCTTCTTCCGCATTGGCCTCGGCATCCTGGACCATTTTTTCGATCTCTTCCTCGTTCAGACCGGAAGAGGCCTTGATCACGATGGACTGCTCCTTGCCTGTGGCCTTGTCCTTCGCGGACACGTGAAGAATACCATTGGCATCGATATCAAAAGTGACCTCGATCTGCGGTACACCACGGGAAGCCGGCGGAATGTCGGCGAGGTCAAACCGGCCCAGCGACTTGTTCTGGCTCGCCTGCTTGCGCTCGCCCTGGACCACGTGGATGGTCACGGCTGTCTGATTATCTTCCGCTGTGGAGAAGGTCTGCGACTTCTTTGTGGGGATCGTAGTGTTCTTCTCGATCACCGGCGTTGCCACGCCGCCCATGGTCTCGATGCCCAGAGTCAGCGGAGTAACATCCAGAAGCAGCACGTCCTTGACGTGGCCAGACAGCACGGCAGCCTGGATGGCAGCACCCACCGCAACCGCTTCGTCAGGGTTGACGTCCTTGCGCGCATCCTTGCCAAAGAAGGCCTTGACCTTTTCCTGCACCAGCGGCATGCGGGTCTGACCGCCGACCAGGATAACCTCGTCGATATCCGCGGACTTTACGCCTGAATCCGCCAGCGCCACCTTGCAGGGCTCAATGCTGCGATCAACAAGTTCTTCCACCAGTGATTCGAGCTTGGCACGGGTAACCTTCACATTCATGTGCTTGGGACCGCTTGCGTCCGCGGTTACATAGGGCAGATTCACATCGGTCTGCTGGCTGGTGGAGAGCTCAATCTTGGCCTTCTCGGCAGCCTCTTTCAGACGCTGCATTGCCAGGGAGTCGCCGCGCAGGTCGATGCCGCTGTCCTTCTTGAACTGGTCCGCCAGGTACTCGATGAGCTTCATGTCGAAGTCTTCACCGCCCAGGAAGGTGTCACCGTTGGTGGCCAGAACCTCAAACTGGTGCTCGCCATCCACATCGGCAATTTCGATGATGGAAATATCGAAAGTACCACCACCCAGGTCATAGACAGCCACGGTGCGGTCACCGGTTTTCTTGTCCATGCCATAGGCCAGGGCAGCGGCAGTCGGCTCGTTGATGATGCGCTTGACGTCGAGACCGGCGATCTTGCCGGCGTCCTTGGTGGCCTGACGCTGACTGTCGTTGAAGTAGGCCGGAACGGTGATGACCGCCTCAGTCACTTTCTCGCCAAGATAGTCCTCAGCGGTCTTCTTCATTTTCTTCAGGATTTCCGCGGACACCTGGGGCGGAGCCATTTTCTCGCCCTTCACTTCAACCCAGGCATCCCCATTGTCAGCCTTGCTGATCTTGTAAGGCACCATTTTGATGTCTTTCTGGACCACACTGTCCTCAAAACGGCGACCGATCAGACGCTTGATCGCATAGAGGGTATTATGGGGATTGGTCACCGCCTGTCGCTTGGCTGACTGGCCAACCAGGGTTTCGCCGTCTTCAGTGTAAGCAACAATCGACGGTGTTGTGCGATCGCCTTCCGCGTTTTCAATAACTTTTACCTTGTCACCATCCATGATGGCTACGCAGGAGTTGGTCGTTCCCAGGTCGATGCCTATAATCTTACTCATTGATTCGCTCCAATTCGTTTGTTCAATCCGGTTTTGGCAGAGTCGTTTTTCTCACCGACTTTTGCTGGCCGGCGTGCCATCTGTTAACAGCCTATATTGGCGCCCTGCTCTGCTTTTCAAGCCTGCTCATCGATTTTTGGTGAGTCGCCGGCCTTGGCTACGACCACCATGGCCGGGCGCACCAGCCGGTCATTCAGGGTGTAACCCTTCTGGACCACAGCCACCACACTGTTGGGCTCGGCATCCGGCGCCGGCACCATGGACATGGCTTCGTGTTTCTGCGGATCGAAAGGCTCTCCCACAGGATTCAGCTGTGCCACATTGAACTTGTGGAGGCTGTTCATGAACAGGCTCAGTGTCATCTCCACGCCTTCACGGATGGATGCCACCAGTTCACCTTCACCCTCATGACCTTCAGTGCTTTCAACAGCCTTTTCCAGGCTATCCGCTACCGGGAGCAGTTCCCGCACAAACTTCTCAAGGGCAAATTTGTGCGCCTTTTCAACGTCGATTTCCGCACGGCGGCGAACATTCTGCATTTCCGCCTGAGAGCGCAGAACCTGCTCCTGAAGCTCTTTCGACTTCTCCCGCAGGCCGGCCACCTCGTCCGTCTCTTTCTGCTCGCCAGCTGCGGAGGCCTCGACGGCAGCTTCCACCCCCTGCTCTTTCAGCTCTTCTTCACTGTGCTCTTTGCGATGTTCGTCAGCGCTCATGAACCACTCCTGCTAAATCATGGACGCCCGGCCGCTGGACCGGGCCTTATTCAGAAACCTGCACAGCGATATGGGGACAGCACATCCGGTTTCAACCATCAGCCGGACACATTCACCGGGATTGCAAAGACAGAAAACACTGTATATATTCACATGCACTGTATAAATTAACAGCTACAACGCCAGAAACAGGAACAGGAACAGGAACAAGCGTCCGTCGCTGTAATTTCTGCCACCCGGTTACCGATGCCATGCAAGGAGGTCTGAATGCTCACCCAGCTGATCGTATCCAATTACGCCATTGCCGAGCGGGTTGAACTCCAGTTTGGCCCGGGCATGACCGCTCTGACCGGGGAAACCGGCGCCGGCAAATCCATCGTTCTCGATGCCCTGGCTCTGGTGATGGGCGGGCGGGGTGATGCCGGGGGCGTTCGACATGGCGCCAAGCGCGCCGATATAACCGCCACCTTCGATATTTCCCGGATACCGGCAGCGGCGGAGTGGCTGGGGAAGAACGAACTTGACGACGATGCCGACTGTCTTCTGCGCCGGGTAATCAGCCGGGACGGCCGCTCCCGGGCATATATTAACGGCCAGCCCTGCCCCCTTACCCACCTCCGTGAACTGGGCAGCCTGCTCATGGAAATTCACAGCCAGCATCAGCATCAGTCCCTGCTTCAGAAGGATACCCACCGCAAACTGCTCGACGAATTTGCAGGCGCAGAGGCTCTGGCAGACCGCACACGGGCCGCCTGGAAAACCTGGCAAAAAACCAGGCAGCGACTCACCGAGCGACAGCAGAACGCGGACGAAAATGAAGCAAAGCTCCAGCTGCTTCGCTATCAGGTGGAGGAGCTTGACCGCCTGGACCTTCAGACTGATGAAAAAGCCCGACTGGAGGAAGAGCAGGAACAGCTCAGCCATGCCGAGGATGTCATGGTGCGGAGCCAGCAGGCCGCGCTGCTCTGTACCGAGGACGAGACCAGTGCCGCAGGCCTGCTCAGGCAGGCCCTGAATCAACTGGAGCAGTTGCCGGTGGAAGTGCCTGCCCTGGCCGACACACTACAGATGCTCAACGAGGCCCACATCCAGGTAACAGAAGCCGGGGACAATCTGCGGCACTTTGTCGAGGATTACCAGGCGGATCCGCAGCGGCTGAATGAGGTTGAAGAACGGCTCAGCGCAATTTATCAGCTGGCCCGCAAACACAGGATCCAGCCTGAAGAACTGCAGGAATTTCATCAGCGCCTGACGGAGGAGCTCGCCTCACTGGACCAGGGTGAAGGCAGCGCCGAACAGCTGGAGATCGATCTCGGAACCCATCTGGCCGAGTATCAGTCTCTCGCGAACGAACTCTCCGCAATCCGGGAGAAAGCTGCGGCTGAACTCGACCAGCGGGTGGCGTCAGAGCTTGTTCACCTCAGCATGCCAGCCGTGCAGTTCATCACTCACCTGAACCAGACTGCGTCCGGTGAGCCGGCGTCGAACGGCAATGAAGATATTGAATTCCTGGTCAGCGCCAACCCGGGTCAGCCTGCAAGGCCTCTCGCCAGGGTTGCCTCCGGTGGCGAGCTGTCACGGATCAGTCTTGCGATTCAGGTGGTCGTCGCCCAGACATCCACTACCCCCACTCTGGTATTCGATGAAGTGGACGTGGGTATCGGGGGCGGAACGGCAGAGGTGGTGGGCCAGCTCCTGCGGTCTCTGGGAGCAGACGGCCAGGTGCTTTGTGTTACTCACCTGCCCCAGGTCGCCGCCCAGTGCCACCAGCACCTTTTTGTCAGCAAGTTCACGGCAGAAGACTCAACATTCTCGCAGATAGAAGCCCTGGACGATGATGGTCGCGTCAGCGAGGTTGCACGGATGCTGGGAGGAGTGAACATGACAGACCAGACGCTGGCTCATGCCCGCGAGATGTTCAGCAAGGGCCAGGCGACCCACCACTGACTGAAATGGCAATGCAAATGACAGAACTCCCCTCTCGACCCTGAGAGCTTTCCGGGCAGACCCATGGTCTGCCCTTTTTTATTTCATTTCCCGCCATCTATTACCTGGCAGAATCCGAAGGCCGACCCGCCGGATCAGGACTTCAGCGGCTTCACGTAAAGAATCAGGCTGTGATCCACGATTTCGTAGCCATGCTCTTCGGCGATTTTCTGCTGCCGTTCTTCGATGATCGAATCGTAAAACTCAATCACCTCACCGCTCTGGGTGCAAACCATGTGATCATGATGATCATCTCCGGCCATCTCGAAGACGGCATGGCCGCCTTCGAAATTGTGGCGCAGAACCAGCCCTGCGGCTTCAAACTGGGTCAGCACCCGGTAAACGGTGGCGAGACCTACGTCATCACCCTGCTCCAGCAGTTTTTTGTAGACGTCTTCCGCACTCAGGTGATGCTCCCGGGCATTTTCCAGAATGTTGAAGATTTTGACCCGCGGCAGGGTGACTTTCAGCCCGACTTTGCGCAATTCGGCGTTTTCAGATGACATGTTGCTTTTCACTCTTTGGTGTACCATCAGCTTCCGGTATCATGGAACTGTTCGTTCGCGGCCAGACCGTGCCACACCTGCCTCTGGCAGGCGATTTCAAGATAGAGGATTTCCCCCACCGATGCAAAAGCTTGCGGCCTTGATGCTCGTTACACTTCTCGCTGGCTGTGCCTTCCCCGGCGTTTACAAAATAAATGTCCAGCAGGGGAACATCCTCTCGGAAGAAGAGCTGACACAGCTGCAACCGGGAATGACCCGCGACCAGATTCACTCGGTGCTCGGCTCCCCAATCATGCTTAATCCGGTCGACCCGTCCCGCGAGTATTACATCTACACCTTCCAGAAAAGTGGCGGAGACATCCTCGAACAGCGGATCATTGTATACTACGAGGCCGACAGGTTTGATCACTATGAAGCCCAGCTCCTTGAAGAAACTCCGGCTTACTGAGCGGCTCTCAGTCAGGACGCCTTTTTCTTCGCTCTGTTCAGTCTCGCCTGCTTCGGATCGATTTTCAGAGGCCGGTAGAGTTCCACCCGGTCGCCGTCCCTCAGGGGGTGGCTCTGGGGCGTCTTGATAACCTTTCCGAATATGCCCATGTCGATGGTCTCCGGATCAATTTCGGGAAATACATCGGTAATCCCGGACTGCAGAACGGCCTCTTTTGCGCTTGTGCCTTCTGGCACATCCAGCGCCAGTATCTTCTGTTTTTCCGGGGTAGCGTAGGCAACCTCAATCTTCATCCGCATCACCTCTGACGGCTGTATACGTCATCTGCCCGCCTGCAGAATGCATCAACCATGGTATTGGCTGCCTGACTGAATACCGGTCCGAACGTCATGCGGGAAAGGGTTCCGGAAAATTCGAACTCAAGCCTCAGTACCACCTTGCAGGCCTTCTCATCCAGCGGCTGAAAGTCCCAGCGGCCCCGCAGATTCTGGAAAGGTCCGTCGATCAACTTCATGTCGATGGAACTTGGCGCTATGAGGTCGTTCCGGGTGGTGAGGCGGTGGCGTATTCCGCCGCGGGCAACCTCGAGGGATGCGGTCAGCTCCGAGCCTCCGTGCTGATGCACTTCCGCACCGGCGCACCAGGGCAGAAACTCCGGATAACGGGCAATGTCATTGACGAGTGCAAACATGCGCTCTGCCGAATGCATCACAAGTGCGCTCTTGTCTATCTGATGGGCCATGAACTATCGGTTTCCTGCTCACTGTTCCCGGTTATGGGATACTGAAAATTCATCACGCACTATGGTAACGGATTTCCGATTCGGTTGGAGCCTCTTCCACCGGCTGCCGCTGGAAGTCCCGTCCGGGCTGCGCGGAACTTCTGGAGTCGTCACCAGGCTCCTGCGGGGGGGGGAGTCGGGAACCCCCGGCTGGTACCCATCCCTCGCTCCCGGCCAGGGCTCAGGGCCCGGAGTTGGAGCTGGTAGCGCTGGCGGCACCAGGGGAAACAGGGGCCGCGCATCACACCAGATGGCGGGCTGGTCGCTGTCACAGAGATCGGCAAGGGACGACCAGGCATACTGACCACCGATATAGAGCACCACAAAAGGCAGAATTACCCGCAGTACCCAGAACCAGACCCCCGCGATCGACCGGTGGGCCCGCCCGATCAGCCCGAACGCCCGGATTTTTCCCACTTTCCACCCGATGAAGACGGCCAGTGCCACACTGACCAGAGGAATGAGCAACCCGCTGGCCAACAGCTCGACCCAACGGAAAATGGTGCCATTCTGAAAGGTCTGTTCCGACCAGATGTTGAAGGAAAAGAGAGTTCCCAGCCCCGCAAGCCAGGCGGCTGAACCCATGATTATCACAGACCAGCCCCGTGGTGCGCCCGTCCACTCGCGAAACCAGGCAACCACGGGCTCAAGGAGCGCAAGGGAAGTTGTCCAGGCTACAAGCAGGATCGCAGTAAAGCAGGCGGTTGCGACAAACTGGCTGCCAGGTGCATCCGCGAGACTTGCTGGCAGGGCAAGAAAAACCAGCCCAAACCCCTGCTCGGACACATTCCCACCCCCCCGGAGTATCAGCGAGAAAATTACCAGACCGGCAATAATGGCAATAAGCGTGTCCATGAGGGCAACAGCAAAAACGGAGCGTTTGAGGGGTGTAATCCGCGGCATGTAGGCACCGAAAATGACCCACACGCCCATGCCAAGCCCCAGGGTATAAAAGGCGTGCGTCAGCGCTGCCCGGAGACTCTGCCAGGTCATATCCTCCGGCCGGAGGCCCAGCATGTAATCGGACGCTTCCTGGAGCCTGCCAAAGTGATAGCCGTAAAACAGCAGCGCCAGCAGAAGCAGCAGAAAGCCGGGCACAACCAGGCGAAACGCCCGCTCAAGACCGTCCGCCACTCCCTGCAGCGAAACTGCGCCCACCAGGCCCAGAAAAGCCACATGCCAGGCCATGAAATCCCGGTACTCGGATGGGTCCTCAACCAGTTCCAGCAGCGCCCTGCCAATTTCCGCCTCCGAAGCCCCCACAAACAGGCCGAATGCCCCATAAAAGACATAGGCCAGACAGATGGCTCCGATGACAGCCGTGAACGACAGTACAAGGAATCCAGCCAGCGCACTGAGGCGACCGACCCAGACCCACCATCTGGACGCCCCTGCGTCCCTTGCCAGTCCGTCCATGGCGAGCACAATCCCGTGCCGGGCATGACGGCCGACGGCTGTCTCGGTGAGCATCAGGGGTAGAGTGATAACCAGCAGGCATGCCAGGTAAAGCAGAACAAAAAGTCCCCCCCCGTTCTCACCTGCCAGGGCGGGAAATTTCCAGAGGTTGCTCAGACCGACCGTTGCCCCTGTCGCAGCCCAGAAAAAAGTGGAGCGCCTGGTCCAGGAGCCCATTGCTGTTTCATAGGGGGTAGACATTCATCGTCCTGACAAAGATTGAGCCTGTATTGTAGACCAAAGGCGGAACACCGTTAATTGCCTGATCCTGCTGATTTCGTGACCGGCCCGACGGTCCTGCGCTACAATGCCCGTTTTGGTGCGGCGGCGACCATGATTCGCCAGGACGTACAGCCTCCGGCCAGAAGTCAGCGGCGGTATTAAAGACTTCAAATCAACACAGGGTTTACATCAGGCTTCCATGAGCAAGAAAAAACCGGGCACTCCCAGCAGTACCATTGCGCTGAACAAAAAAGCCAAGCACGAGTACCACATCGAGGACCGCTACGAAGCCGGCCTGGTGCTGCTTGGCTGGGAGGTAAAATCCCTCAGGGCGGGCAAGGGCCAGCTCACCGACGCCTATGTACTTCTGAAAGATGGCGAGGCCTTCCTCCTTGGCGCCCATATCATGCCGCTGACGGCCACCTCCACCCACGTAATTGCTGACCCGACACGGACCCGTAAACTTCTGCTGCACGAAAAGGAACTGGCAAAGATAATCGGCGCAGTGAGTCAGGCGGGACGTACCTGCATACCCCTCGCACTTTACTGGAAGGGCAACAAGGTCAAGTGCGAGATTGCTCTGGTCACGGGCAAGAAGCAGTTTGACAAGCGGGCGACCGAGAAAGAGCGGGACTGGAACCGGCAGAAACAGCGCATCCTCCGGGGCGCCAACACTTCCTGATCAACTGCTGAACAGCGTAAATATGTAGCATCTGCATTCTCTTTTGCCCGCGGCGCAACAGGTCTATACTGTTCTTCTCGGGTGAGCCAGCTTTCCTGCCGCAGGGGCTTCCATGAAATGCGCGACTCATCCTCTCGCTCATGGAATGATGGGAGGAAAATGTGACCTTTTCAGCCGTACGCATGTCAGCCGTGGATCGCTCCTGGCTACGAATGGAATCTTCCGAAAACCCGATGATGATTGCCGGCGTTCTGGTTTTTGAACAGCCCATACCACTGGCGCGGCTCAAACGTGTGCTCTCGGAGAGGTTTCTGGTCTTCCGGCGATTCAGGCAGTGCGTCGTCAATCGTAACGGCCGGACAGCCTGGCGTGACGATCCCCTGTTCGACCTGGACAACCATGTCCATGTGACCGGGCTGCCGGGCAATGGGGACAAAAATGAGCTTCAGCGCCTGACCAGCGATCTCAACAGCACACCGCTCAACAGCGAACGCCCCCTCTGGCAGATCCATTATGTCGACCAGTTTGATGGCGGCTGCGCCCTGATCGTTCGCATCCACCACTGCATTGCAGATGGCATTTCCCTGGTACGGGTACTGCTCTCTCTCACTGATGAGACCCCGGAGGACAAGGTCCATCAACTCCCGCCGGCATCACGCTTCCGCGCCGAGCCCAAAAGCGGCCTGGCGCGCCTGGTGAGCCGCGCAATCGAATACAAACAGACCTCCCTGGATCAGCTACGGCTGTTCAGGGATTCGGTCAGGAAGGAGCCGGGCTACCCGCTGAAGCTTGCAAACACCGCCGGGGCCATTGCTCTGGAGTGTCTCAAGCTGGGGCTCACACCCGCTGAACCTGAGACTGGCCTGAAGAAGCCCCTCACCGGTCGCAAGCAGGTGGCATGGGCGGAGCCCCTCGACCTGCAGGAGGTCAGGACGTGCGCCCGGATTCTCGGTGGAACGGTCAACGATGTACTCATGGCGGCGGCAGCCGGCGCACTGAACCGGCATTTCCATGCCATTGACGAGCCCATTCCGGAATCCGGCCTGCGGGTGGCGGTTCCCTTCAACCTCAGGTCTTTGCGGGAGCCGGTAGGCTCTCTTGGAAACCGGTTTGGGCTCGTCCTGGTAACATTACCGGTGGATGTAAACTGCCCCCTCATGCGGTTCCACCAGGTTCAGGAGTACATGAACCGCCTCAAGCGCTCTTACCAGGCCCAGGTGACATACAGTCTCCTTGATATTTTTGGCCGTGGGCCGGATGTTCTTGAGCGCCGGGCGCTGGGACTGCTCAGCAAAAAAGCCTCCGCCGTGCTGACCAACGTGCCGGGGCCCCGGAAACCGGTTTATCTGGCAGGGTCCAGGCTCAAACAGCCCATGTTCTGGGTGCCCCAGACTGGCGATATAGGCGTTGGGCTCAGCATCTTCAGTTACGCCGGCACGGTGCAATTCGGCATCACCATGGACAAGGGCGTCCACGCGGACCCGAACGCGGTTATGGAGTATTTCCGCGAGAGCTTCAACGAATTGCGAGACAGCGCCTTCGAAATCGGCAACCGGAAGGAAAACAGAGTGGCAGCGGTCTAGAAAAGCTCCGGAGGATGCAGAATCCGGACCGAAAAACAGCGCGTAGTGGTTTTTACGAACACGAAATGTACAAATCAGAAGGCTTTACACCTTGTAGTCGAGGGAGCAGGACGCATATACTTTGTTGTGAGGGGACGACATGGCTTCGACGCCGGTGACGAACCCTTGGGTGCATGTCGAGATGGCAGCGAATCTCGTTAATCCAAAGCTGCAACTAATAGTCGCAAACGACGATAACTACTCACTAGCAGCGTAAGCTGCTAGTCGTCCTGACCGAGGCACCTGTAACTCGGAAGCTACATCTCAGGACGTCATCGCTTACAGGTTGCTCTGTTAGTCAGAGTTCACTGACTAACAGCTAAGATTAAAGAACTCGCCTCTTACACCCTGACCTTCGGGTCGTTTGAGGTTAAATTAATAGAAGGAAGCTAAGCATGTAGATCTCAAGGCAGAGTGCTGGCGGACGCGGGTTCAATTCCCGCCGTCTCCACCAAATTGCTGACCCTAAAGGCCCAATAAAACATTGTTTTATTGGGCCTTTTTAATTTATGGGATGTCAGAATTCCAGATAGCCTTTAATTTTCACCAATCTATCTTTTATAAATAAAATCAGCTACTTAAAAATTCTGATACGCCGGATCTGCCACACTATTTTTCCCAGCTAGCGACTCGTTACACTAACAGCGATATTCTGTCGTGATGAGCATTACCATGTTGAAAATGCTTGTGTCACGGGGACGGATTAACACAGACGCGGGAAGTGTCAGCCTGGGCAGGGTGCCGAGAAGATGAACAGTCTGCGTTGAACGTGCCAAACTGCAACAGAACTGAAAAACATCCCGACGGCTTTATCTATCTGATTCGGATCAATATGACTATGAGAACCCGGCTGTTAGACCGAGACTTATTTTCAGCTAAGCCCTGGCGGTTATATTCGAATGCACGATGAAACCAGAACTACCCAGCAAACAGCCAGTACCGATGCAGCTCGACTGAATCGCCATTGTTACTGCATTACGCTTGATCAGGACGCTCTCAACTCAAGCATTCACGACCAATTTTCGGCTACCGGCATCGGTTTCCCAGCAACAGCAATCCCGGAACTCGATCAGTTCTTCTCGCACACAGCCGTTTTCGTCCCCACAGCTGACATTATGACAATGGAGAGAACGGTCCAGGGGATTGAGTCAGCAAGCAGGATGCCTTCTTACCTGACAGAAGTCCTCTCCTGGGCCCCGGGTATCGCACAGTTCGATCCCGGCCCTCTCGGGGTATTTATGGGCTATGACTTTCACCTTGGGCCCGCAGGTCCTCAATTAATCGAGATCAACACCAACGCCGGCGGAGCTTTCCTTAATGCCATGCTGGCCCGTGCCCAGCGTCGATGTTGCCAGCCAGCCCAATCCTCCCCCGCAAAAAACCCTGCGATGGACAGGTTCGATGATGCGGTGTTGGACATGTTCAGGCACGAATGGCAAAGGCAGCGTACAGATTCAATACCCCAGCGACTGGCCATTGTGGACGACGCCCCGAAGAGTCAGTTCATGTTTCCGGAATTCCAGCTGGCCCAGCAACTTCTTTCAGCCCGGGGAGTGGATACGCTGATCCTTGATCCTGCCGAACTCGCGTACGCCAATGGCGAGCTGACCGCTGAAGGGCAACGCATCGACATGGTTTACAACAGGCTGGTGGACTTCGCGCTGGAGGCCCCGCGCCATGCAGCGTTAAGACATGCGTATCTCGACGGCTCGGTCGTCGTGACGCCCAACCCGAGAGTACATGCGGTGCTGGCCGACAAACGAAACCTGACCCTCCTGTCGGACTCAAAGTTATTGCGCGAATGGGACCTGGACAGGGAAAGTTCGGATTTGCTGGAAAAAGCAGTGCCAAAGGCCAGGCTGGTTTCCAGGGACGACGCGGCTGAGTTGTGGCGTGATCGCCGCGGACTCTTCTTCAAGCCCGTTGCAGGCCATGGCAGCAAGGGGGTCTACCGGGGTGACAAATTGACTCGCCGCGTTTTCGAAAACATTCTCGAGGGCGATTATATAGCGCAGGACCTCGTTGCCCCGGGGGAGCGAGGCCTCAAGATTGATGGCACGGTAACCACCGGAAAGGTCGATATCCGCCTGTACACCTATGGTGGGACAACGCTGCTTGCCGCGGCCCGCATCTACAAAGGCCAGACCACCAACTTTCGAACGGCGGGGGGCGGATTTGCCCCCATCTTTCAGGTATGAACAGGGAGGGTTTGCCTGCTCTCGCACCGTGTCACCCCAACCCGGTGACGGGCGGGCACTGTGAAATGAACGTGGATGGGGTCGCGCCATTTCAGAGAACTCCTGGCAATGCCAATTCCCAGTCCATGCCGCCGCGTGTATTTCGCTCTGCGTGAAGGCGCCCATTGAATTGCTCGGCAATGGATTCCACGATAGTCAGCCCAAGCCCATGTCCCTGTTCAGGCGACTGACTGTTCTGTTGGCCATTGCCATGCTCGCTGACTGACGGGCTATGGCCCCCATCGCGAATGACAAGCTTGACCATATCCTGATGATTCGACAGCTGGCAGGAAACCTTCAGCTCCACCGGCTGGTCATGGCTGGAAAATTTCAAAGCATTTTCAAGGAGGTTCCTTACCGCGATAACCACCAGGGGGTGTGGTGTGCTCGCGAGAACATCCTCTGTTTCCAGGTTCTGTTTAACCCGCTCTCCCCCCGGCATATCCACAAGCGCTTCGCGTATGGCGATGCTTACCGAACAGGGCTCAAACTCGCGCCAGTCATCCCGGCTCTCCAGGCGCGCCAGCATCAATAACTGCTCGGCGACATTCTGTAGCCGCTGAACGCCCGTTTCCGCCCTGGCCAGTGCCAGTTGCTGCTGTTCCCCGTCGATGCGACGAGCTACTTGCAGGTGCGTTTTAATTCCGGTCAATGGCGTCCGGAACTCGTGGGCAGTGTTGCTGGCAAACCGCTGTTCGCGGATCACCGTCCGTTCGACACGCGCAAAGAGAGAATTCAATGTGTTGACGATGGGCTTGAGTTCCGCAGGAGCGTTACCGATTGAAAGGGACTTGAGGTTGGAGGGCTCTCGTAACTGGAGTTCGCGATAAAGCTTTTGCAGAGGTTCCAGTCCCCTGCGCACCCCCCACCAGAGAACGACCAGGCTGCCCAGCAAGGCCAGGGAGAAGGGCACTATCATCACGAGAATGATGCCATTTTCCAGTTGTCTGCGCTCTGTACCCCGGTCAGCAGTCGTTATCAGCAGGCCATCCTGTTCCAGAGTGTAAAGCCGCCACTCCTCCCCGGAAACGCTGCGGGTAGTGAAACCAGGCTTTGCGTCCGACAGGGAGGTCCCGCGTGGACCGGCGGTCTGCATCAGGATTTGGCCAGTAGCTGACCGAACCTGACACGCGACGCCCTCACTTATGGGTGACATTAGTAATGGCTCCCTGAACGACTGGGAGAATGACCCTGGTTGTTGAGCAATCAGACCGGCGACCATATTGGCTGAAGCGGCGAGGCGCTGATCCAGTGTTTCCGACACCTTGTTTCCCAGATGCAGGTACATCAAAATCGCCACGGTCAGCCAAAGCACGATCAAGGAGAGGCTGAGCATCGCCAGGAGGCGACTACGGAGACTCATGTTTTTGTGCCCGGGAACCGTACCGGCGGCCCCAGCCGGAAACCAACCCCGCGTTCCGTGATAATCAGATGCTTACCAAATTTTTGTCGAAGATGATGGATATGAACGTTCAGGGCGTTGCTTTCGACCTCGGTGTCCATACCGTAAAGTCCATCTTTCAGACGCTCTTCACTCAACACCACCCCACGAGAATTGAGGAGCTTTTCCAGTAACGCCAGTTCCCGCCGCGACAGGGATACCGGTTCGGAGGCAAGAAAGACCTCACCCGTAGAAGGGCGCAGTGTCAGATCGCCATGAGATATTTCTGACACTACTCTCCCTGCCGCTCGGCGTACCAGGGCGTGCAAGCGTGCGGCGAGCTCGTCCAGTTCAAACGGTTTGAGGACATAGTCATCCGCTCCAGCCTCAAGCCCTTCGATCCGACGTTGTACAGCATCCCTTGCCGTGAGAATCAGTACCGGAGTGTACACACCTGCAGATCGCCATTGCGTCAACACCTCAAGCCCGTCCATATCGGGCAGCCCGAGATCCAGAACAACCACGTCAGGATTAAACTGCTCCAGCGCATGCTGTGCCTCCCGACCGGTTCGAACATGATCCACCACACAATGATGAAGTTCCAGCCCGGCCCTCAAACCTGATGCCACCAGCTCGTCATCCTCCACCATTAGAACGTGCACTTTGACTTCCTCAGTTGGATAGCTCTGCGGCACTTTATGGTGTCCATGGGTATTGAGCAATACGTAGAGACTGAGGGTGCTTCACATTGGCATGGGAGATTGTGTGGCAGGGCAGAGTGCATCTGCATTTCGTTCCGGTCAGCTCTTAATATTGACTTAATTCGGCTGATTGACACTCCCGTTCCGGACAAACAGACGGTTGCACAATTCATCCAGTGAACCTGTAAAAGGACTCGTGAGTGGGGATCTTTAGAGCACTGCTTTTAATAAGCGCCATGTTGGGGGCTGTGGGCACGTCAATGGCACACGCACAGTCCCTGGCTGGAGGGGCCAATGAGTTCCTGCCTGTGGATGAGGCGTTTCAGTATGATGTTCAGGAACACAGTGCCGACTCGATCAAGCTATCCTGGCGCATTGCATCCGACTATTACCTTTACCGTAAGCGCATGGAAGTTCAAGGGCAGAACGGAGAATTAGCAGACGTCCTCTATCCGGATGGTGAGACCATCTCTGACGAGTTTTTCGGGGAATCAGAAGTTTACTTTAACAGCGCCGAGTTAGTAATCAGACCTGGAAGTGCTGAAGTCCTGAAGTTGAGTTGGCAGGGGTGTGCTGAGGCGGGTCTGTGCTATCCCCCACAGCATGCGACTATTAATCTTACCGACAACGCCTACTCCCTGTCAGCAGGCCCTACCGCCCCTGCTTCAGATGAATTGGCGGCGGATCAATCTCTTGCCAGTCAGTTGGCTGACAGTAGCCTGGTCTGGAATCTCCTCATCTTTTTTGGTTTGGGCTTGCTGCTGGTGCTTACTCCCTGTGTGCTCCCAATGATCCCAATCCTGTCATCTGTAATCGTGGGCAGTGGGGCCCGCCGTACCAGGGCATTCTGGTTGTCGCTGGCATTTGTTCTGGCCATGGCCGTGACTTATTCAGCGTTGGGGGTAGTGGCGGCGCTCGCAGGAGCCAATCTGCAGGGAATGCTACAGCAACCACTCTTCATCGGGCCCATGGCGGTCATCTTTGTCGTACTTGCGCTGTCCATGTTTGGTCTTTATGAGTTGCAGTTGCCGGCGCCAATCCGTGACAGGCTGGAACGTGCCAATAGCCGTCAAACTGGAGGTAGCCTTGCCGGTGCCGCCGTGATGGGGTTCTTTTCAGCCTTGCTGGCGAGTCCGTGCATGACCGCTCCCCTCGCCGGTGCGCTGCTCTATATCGCTGACAGTGGTGATGCAGCTCTGGGTGGTATGGCGCTCCTGGCTTTGGGTTTGGGT
This sequence comes from Marinobacter sp., assembly GCF_044799475.1. Taxonomy (GTDB): domain Bacteria; phylum Pseudomonadota; class Gammaproteobacteria; order Pseudomonadales; family Oleiphilaceae; genus Marinobacter. Next base: position 357,036 of record NZ_CP085217.1, read on the forward strand.
ATGGGTGCTCCCTTGCTGGTGTTGGCAACATTGGGGTCCAGCGTGTTGCCAAGGCCGGGCGTGTGGATGGAGGCCATCAGGGCGGTATTCGGATTCATCCTGCTGGGCACTGCTATCTGGTTTCTTGACCGCATTCTCGATAACTCCCTGGTATTGGCACTGTGGGGCGCGCTGGCTATAGGCACAGGCCTCAGTCTCTGGCGGGCTGGCGGTACCATCAAAATGAAGGGACTCCGCAATTTGCTGAGTAGCAGTGGAATGGTGGCGATTCTCTGGGGTGCACTGATGGTCATTGGCGCAGCGGCTGGTGGGCATCAGATGCTCTATCCCCTCGAAAAGCTGACGCGCAGCGAAGTAGTAATGACGGGCGGCATGGAAACCAGCGAACAGAGCTTTGAAGGCTTCAAGTCCTGGTCTGACCTTGAGCAGAATCTGGCCGAGAGTGGCGAGGCAGGCCAATGGACTCTGGTGGATTTTTATGCCGACTGGTGCATCTCCTGCAAGGTGATTGAAGAAGAGGTCTTTGGCGACCCGGAGGTTCAGAAAGCATTGAAGGACATGACGTTGTTGAGGGCAGATGTTACGAAAAATGACGAGATGGATCAGGCGCTGATGCGCCGCTTGCAGATATTGGGGCCGCCAACGGTGATGATTTTCGGGCCTGATGGGCAGGAGTACCGAGCTCAGCGAACCATTGGCGAAATTTCGGCAGAGGCGTTCCTGGAACGTCTCGATACAGCCCGCTCATCTTAATACGGAGCAATCATGCAAACAGTCAGTATTGGCCCTCTGGGTTTTTCATTTGCGCATCTTCTACTGGTATTTTCCTTTGTCGTAGCGTTGCTTGTGGGTGCTCTATATGGCCGAAAGCACGGGGTGTCAACAGGCGGAACCCTGGTGGATACCCTTCTCGTAGCGCTGGTCACGGCCAGGATTGGTTTCGTGGCCCAGTATTTCGAGCATTTCAAGGATGCCCCACTGGATATCATCGATATTCGTGATGGTGGATTCAGTGTCTATGCCGGTGTGTTCGGGGCTGTGGCCTTTGGCGCATGGCGTATGTTGCGCCGGACTGCAATCAGAAAACCTCTGGGTATTGCCATACTGTCTGGGCTGATGACATGGGGCGCACTCTCGCTGACGGTAAATCTGATCGAAGGACAGGCGCGGGAAATACCGGATAGTGGTTTATCAACACTGGATGATGAATCGATCACTCTCGTCGACCTGCAACCCGGCAAGCCCAAAGTGGTGAATATCTGGGCGAGTTGGTGCCCACCCTGTATCCGGGAAATGCCAGTACTGGAAAGGGCTCAGGAGCGGTACCCCGATATCACCTTTGTTTTTGTCAATCAGGGTGAACAGGTAGAAACCATTACGTCTTTTCTGAAACAGCAGGAGCTGTCGATCAGGAACGTGCTGAGCGACGTCAGCGGCAGCCTTGCAAATGCCACTGGCAGTCACGCCTTACCTACGACCCTGTTTTACGACGCGGAAGGCCGTCAGGTCGACGCCCACATGGGCGAGCTGTCCAACGCCAGCCTGGCACAAAAGCTGGAAGCCTTCGAACGCAAGTAGTCCAACTCATCAGGAGGTTGATCAATGACTCGAACAAATAAACCCACAACGAAACCAACTCTGCTTGTTGTCAGCTTTCTGGCGGCAACGCTCGCAGGGCATGGTGTAAGGGCTGAAAATGCGCACCCGGATGCAATACAGGTGCTGGTGGAGCGTGGAGTAGATATCGTCGATCGATTTGACGCACCCGGTGGCATGACCGGTTACGTGGGGACAATGCGGGGAAGGCCGGTGTCTTTTTACCTGACCTCTGATAAAAAGCACGTGGTTATCGGGCCGATGCTGTCTGAAACGGGCATGAATCTTACAGAGACCAATATCCGGCAGTCGATAACGGGACCGCAAAATGAAGAGGCCTGGTCGAAGCTGGAAAACAGTGACTGGATCCCGGACGGTGAAGAAGACGCGCCGGTGGTGATATATACCTTCACCGACCCGAACTGCCCCTATTGTCATCGTTTTCGCGAGGCTGCCGAGCCCTGGATAGAGGCAGGCCGGGTGCAGTTAAGGCACGTGATGGTCGGAATACTGAAGCAGGATAGCCTGCCAAAAGCCGCGACCATCCTGGGTGCCGATAATCCCGAGTCGGCTCTGCATGATAACCAACGTAATCACGAGAGTGGCGGCATCGCGGTAGACAGAGAGGTTGTTAGCGCAAACCATAAACGGGTGACTGCCAATAATAGCCTGATGAGTAATTTGGGGCTGAGCGCTACGCCTGCTACCTTCTATAAAGCTGATGACGGAACCATTGCGATCAAGCAGGGTCTCCCCCGACCGGAAGAATTGGCAGCCATGATGGGCAGCAGCCAGCCCTGAAGTTAATTCCAAAGACAGGGCAAGCATCATGACGATGACCTTCCCGGTGTTTCCGGCAAGGGAATATTTTACAAATCAGAGGGTTTATCGGGCTAGCCGGGAAGTTGACTGCCTGCCTGGATGGTTTCAACTAACTAGAACCAGATGGCTCATGTCACCCTGGGATAGACCCCCGGCACGCCATTTTTTGACAAAACCCACTGACAAAGCTGGATATCCCTTGCCCTGAATGCACCCGCACAGGAAAGCAGGTAATAACGCCACATGCGATAGAACCGTTCACCAAGTTCAGCCTGAAACCGGGGCCAGGCATGTTCAAAATTTTCGTGCCAGGCCATCAGTGTTTTATCGTAATCAGCACCAAAGTTGTGCATGTCTTCCACCACAAACAGGTCATCTACTGCATCACCGACCTGGCCTACAGATGGCACCTCGCCGTTTGGGAAAATGTATTTATCGATCCAGGGGTCCGGGTAGGAATTCCGGAGATTCCTGCCGATGGTGTGCAACAGAAACAGACCTCCAGGGTTCAGACAACGATGAGCAACTTCCATGAACCGGCGGTAATTTTTCGGCCCGACGTGCTCAAACATGCCGACACTGGCAATACGATCAAACTTTTCATCAACTTCCCGGTAATCCATCAGCCGGAAATCCAGAGAGAGATGGGGGTAGTTCGCCGTGGCCCAGTCAGCCTGCTCCTTTGAGATGGTCACGCCAACCGCCTCTACCCCGTATTGCTCAGCCGCATACGCCATCAGGCTACCCCAGCCACAACCAATATCGAGCAAACGCATGCCCGGCTGCAGACCCAGCTTCCGGCAGATCAAATCGAGCTTCGCAACCTGTGCGTCTTCAAGGTTGTCGGCATCTTTCCAGTAGCCGCAGGTGTAGGTCATACGGGAGTCCAGCATGGCACCGTAGAAGTCATTCCCCAGATCATAATGGGCTTCGCCCACAGCCCATGCGCGCTTTCTGGTCTGCCGGTTCAGATACCTTGCTTTGATAATATGGGGAAGGATTCTGGCAGGTCTGATCTGATGAGGAATTTTCGCACTGAGCAATTTGTAAAAAAGCTGGGCCAGGTCTTCTGCATCCCAGGCGCCGTCCATATAGGCTGTACCAAAACCAAGATTTCCCCGGGCCAGTGCCGCCTCAGGCACGCCATGGGCATTGAAGCGGATGTCCCAGGGCCTGGACCCGCCAACCTGGATATCGGCTTTGGCAAGCAGATCGGCTGCAAACCGGTGCATTTTATTGCCGGGGTCAAAAAAGGCCGCTCCAGCGATTCTGTCGTTCATCATCAGGCATCTTCACTTTTTGAAAATAACAGTGGTTGATGAACCTTGCGAGAAAGACTTCAGAGACAATACACCGCAAAGCGCGATTACGCTGAGGGGAGCAGAACGATGCTTCTGAAAACCCCGGGGCTGCCACCCCAGGCGAGACCTGCGCTATCTCGCCTCTGGGGTTGGCCCGGAATCAGGAGCGCCAGCCTTGTGCACACCGCGAATCACTGCGTCCCTGTAGTTATTTGTGTGGTGACCTGAGTGTTTTCAAGACAGTTAGCCCCTACTTCTCATTCTGAAAAGACAAAAATTCCGGTTGAAGTGTTTCAGGGCATTAAGTGAGGGGCGCCGCCGTCGCCCGGCAATTGCAGCTGGCTCCCGGGATTTCAGGAGATTTCATTTACCAGAGCTCGCTGTAGAGCTCGATCATTTCCTCGATCGTGGGAACTCGCGGATTGTTGCCTGGCTGGTGGACATGAACACTCCGTGATATCTGGGACCTGGCGACTCTCTGGAGGCGCCAGGAGCACGACCTCTCGTGCGATCGATAAAATCTCAACGAGGCGCTTTCGAACCGGGCCGCAGTGGCCAGAGCCGACGAAAGTCCATGGCCTGGCCAATGGCGAAATTCACCCGTTCCGCGCTATTGCTGAGCAAGCGCCTTCAGCGTTTTCTGCGCTTCCGGGCCGGCCTTGTGGTGGAACTCAAGAACAACGGATGCCAGCTGTTTTTCCGCCCTGGTGGCTGATGGATCTTCGACAACTTCCCTGAGGGCGGCCGCATCCTCCGGTCCGGCTTTGTGCTCGATGTTGCGGATGGCATCTGCAATGGTTCTTGCAGCTTCGCTGTTGTTCTCGTTCCCGCTGATTTCCGCCAGGATTTCTTTCTGGTCATCCGAAGGGAAATGATTCATTCCGGAAACAATCTGCGCCATCACGGGAATGGGGCCTGATTGCGCGAATGAACAGGGCGCGACGAAAAGCAGAGAAAAAAGCAAGACTACGGATGCTACAGATGCTGAACCTGGCCTGCTTTGGATATCCATGAGGGTCCCTCCTGTTATGAACAGTCTGTTGTACCCCATCCATACTGCTCCTGTTGGGCCCCGGTAGACAACTTCTTCTCATCAAACCAGGCTCTGCGTTGCCCACAATACCCTGGGCGAGCTTTTGCTCCCCGCCTCACGCGGTCCGGTAAACCTCCACCGTCCGACGCAGATCCGCCAGGGTTCCGTTCAGCGCAACCGACGCCTCTGAGCCGTCCGCTGCTTTCTCCGCAAGAGACTCGCTCTGGGCAGAGATTGTACTCATGCTCTGGTTTATCTCTTCCGACACGCTGGACTGCTGCTCTGCAGCCGTTGCGATCTGATCATTCATTGCCTGTACCTTCGCAATGGCCTCGAGTATCCGGCCAATGGCTTCGCCCGAGGCATTTACATGGCTTGCTGTCTCTTCTGCCCGCTCCTGGCCAAGCCCCATGGACCGAACCACTTCGTCAGTGCCATTTCTCAGCGTCTCAATCATGGCCTGAATCTGCTCCGCGGACGTCTGGGTCTTGACGGAAAGACTTCTCACCTCATCAGCAACCACGGAGAAGCCGCGGCCTGCCTCGCCAGCCCGGGCGGCTTCAATCGCTGCATTCAGGGCCAGGAGGTTGGTCTGCTGGGAAATACCCTGAATGGCCGAGGTGGTTTCGCCAATGTTTTTGACGACAGCCACCAGGCGGTTCAGGGCCTCGGCAGTGGATGAAAGCACACTATTCTGTACCTGAAACGCATCCACCGCGCTGGTCACCGACGCCCTGCCAGTGGCCGCCTCGGCCGTCGCCTCCTCCGCGGCGCGGGCTGCTTCCCCGGCGTTTCGGGCGATCTCGTGGGCTGTCGCTGACATCTCATGGATAGCAGTCGCTGCCTGGGCTGAGTGGTCGGTCTGGCTCTGAACGACGCGGCTGGTCTGCTCGTTGATCGAAGCCAGGTTATCCGAAGATCCTGCAATGGACCCAATGGCCTGCTTGAGCTGGGATACTACCCCCCCGAATCCGCTGAGCATCCGGTTGAATGACTGCACTGTGTGATTGTCGCGGGCGGTGTCTATCTGCACGCTCAGATCGTTTTCACGTTCAAACCGCTCTATCGCTTCAATAATGCCATCGGCCGCCTGCTGGGCCGTATTCTGCTGGACAGCAATGGCCACAAGCACCGCAGCCTCGAAAATGACAAAGGCTGCATGAAGCCAGGCGATGGACCAGCTGCAGCCATAGCTGAAAATCATGATGGGCAGGCCGCCCAGCGTCGCCTCATTCAGCTGCAGAGCTGTGAAGAGAAAATGGTGAACGGCTATGGTCAGGGCGGCCACAACCACAGGCAACCAGTCTTTATAGACCAGCAGGAACGCCAGAGCGGCAAAAATGTGAAAATGCATCTCGATCCGCCCCATCTGGGTCTGGATCATGATGACGGAAAACAGCATGAGAGCCATGGCAACCAGAGATGAGAAGGCCCGGGTACCCTTCAGGAGAGCGAAGCCGACAGAGCTGATGGCCGCCAGACAGATGGAAGTCACCAGGGCAAAGGTCAGAGTCCCATAGCCCCAGGGAACCAGAAAGCCCACAACCGGGACGTGGGCCAGCAGCAGAAACAGCATGTACCTGTCTGTTTTCTCACGTGATTTCACGGCATGCTCTGTTGTTTTCAAGATCCACTCTCCAAAGCCACAAGTCTGGAAACATCGTCCTTTACGCGGTTGAGTTTCAGCCTGGTGCTGGTGTAGGTAATTACAGACTTTCCACCCCTGCCAACAAGGTAGAGCCTTCCTGAATGATCAATTTCCTTAATGTCTGCCGTAGCTGCGACCGATACCACTTCGCCCGCCTCCAGAGCCATCATCTGGGCATGGCTCCGGGTTTCCGGGCGGTGCCAGTGAAACCTTTCACCCATGGCTCCAATCACTGCATCAAGCTCCTGCGGCGTATCGTTTTCGGGATCCACTGAAACGAAAAGGAACTGCACCGAATCATCCGGTATCAGGCGGTTCAGTGAGACCATATTTCCCAGGTGAGCGGGACATGTCTGTTCACAGTCCAGAAAGCCAAACATCACGAAAGTATAAACATCGTCCCGGGAGGCAAGACTCCCGTAATTCTTCAGGTTCTGCCACACCGACCGGTCCTGCTGGAAGCCATAGAAATCATCGCTCTTGAGAAGACCGGGAAGGACAGGAAGGGAAAATCCGAGCCCCAGTGCCAGAGCGAAGAGAGAGAAGCGCAGGGGCCGGCTCGCACGAAAGCGATTAATCATGATGTGTCGTCATACTGCGTTTACCTCAAACTCCAGTATAGGAAGAGTCCGGAGAATTGTGGCAGGCCCGGGCAGCAAAGAGCGTTATTTGTTGTAACCCCATATTTCCAATTGCGGCTGCTCCCTGTGCCTGTTTTCTGACCGGGCAGACGGCTGCCGCCCGAAAAAGCATCCCTTTGAAATCCGGGAGACGCTTGAATTAACCCTTGTCATCCTCACCGTGAATAGATAACCAGCAGATAAAATGGAGGTTGTCATGGCAGCTCAGGAACGCGCTTTCAGTTTTCTTCCCATCAATGAACGGGAGCAGAAGCCCCGCAGTCGGGGACTTACCGAGATGCGGGGTCCCTATTACGACCCCTTGGGGAAACGGCAACTGGCGGACATCTTCGAAACCTGCGGAGAGTTTGTGGACATTCTCAAGTTCAGCGGCGGCTCCTTCACCCTGATGCCGGAAAAGGCGCTCTCTGAGATCATCGAGCTGGCTCACAAGCATGATGTCAAAGTATCCACCGGTGGTTTTATTGAGAGGGTGCTGGAGCGGTGCCCGGACAAGGTGAATGACTACCTCGACGAGTGCAAACGACTGGAGTTTGACATAGTAGAGATCTCGAGCGGCTTCCTGGCGATCCCGCAGGATGATCTGGTCCGGCTTACCGAGGCGGTTATCAAACATGGGCTGCAGGCAAAGCCAGAGATCAACGTGCAGTTCGGGGCCGGGGGGACCAGCAGTGTTGAAGCTCTGGAACAACAGGGCCTGCAGGACCCCAGCGATGCCATCCGGGAGGCAAGGCGGCATCTGGATGCTGGTGCCTACAAGATCATGGTTGAGTCCGAGGGCATCACCGAGCAGGTCCGTGAATGGCGCACGGATATCATTTCACAGATTGCCGAAGGCATTGGAATAGACAACGCGGTATTTGAGGCGGCGGACCCGGCGGTGTATGAGTGGTACATCAAGAGCTTTGGGCCCGAGGTCAATCTGTTTGTGGATCACTCCCAGGTTCTCGAACTGGAAGCCATGCGGTCAGGTGTGTGGGGCACCAATGACCTGTTCGGCCGGGTAAGAACCTGGAAGGGCTAGAAACCACACTCCTGCCGGTCCTGATGGCTGGCAGGCCTGATGGCTGGCAGGAGCACTCCCTGCCCTCTGCCGCCTTCCTTTTTTGCAACCTGGTCACCAGATCATGCGTCTCCTGGCAATTCGGGGGTTCCGTCCTCACCCTCGACGGCCTGGGTGGGTTCCGGCGGAATCCGGTCCGCGCCCCAGCTCCGGTAAATCATGCCTACCACCCGCTGCAGCTCTTCCCGGGGAACCTTTGCCAGTTCACCGTGCTCGAGGGGGTCATAGTGAAAGATATACAGGCGCGACGCGAACTCCTCGAAAGGCAGTGACGCCTCGCCGAAGCGCTCTCCCGTTCCGGCGGTCGCAACCACTATGCCATCACCCCAGTTCTGGCCACTGTCATTGTTGGGGTTGTAGAAATACACCCGCATCACATCGGCTGGATCCCGCGCAACCCGGAGGATGCTGATCGCATGCCAGCCAATGAACCTGGCGGTACTGTCGGTGATGGCCATGCCCGCCGGTTGCGGATGGATCAGGGGCTGGTTGCCATTGTAAACCGGGTGGTAGCAGGCATAGAAATGCCTGAGGAAACCATCCAGGTCATGCAATTTGCCGGTGCTGACGTCCACATTGATGCTGAAGCCACGGCCTGCCCACCAGCCGTGAAACTCCGGGTTCACCCATCGGTGAGGGTCGCCCTCGCGGCCAATACAGCGGCGGCCCATCTCGAAGTAAATCCGGTCCAGATGGGGCACGACCAGCAGGGAAACCGGGTCAAGATCCAGTGACCATTCCGAGGCAACGCCCGACTGGCTTTCACGGGAGGAAATCGGCTGGCCCTCGAAGTGGATGATGATCTCGTCGTCCCGGGCGGCCCAGGCCACCATCTGGAGCAGATAGTCCGGATCGTTGTATGCCCACATGGACAGCGCCCGGGCTGACTGACAGGTCGGATTGTTTCCCTGGCCGACGCCAAGAGGCTGGCCCAGCATGCACAGCACACCTTCCAGCAGTCTTGCCCGGGGCGGGGGAACGTCCCCGAAGACCAGCTTCAGGTGCTGCTCTGAAGATTCAGAAAGAGGCAGTGATACCTGCCGCCAGAGCGCCGGGGGAACCGGCGCCTGGTAGAGAATGCCCCGCTCAAGAACCAGGGCAAGGCCGTAGATTGCCTGGGCTGTCTGGGGAAAAACGCTTTCATAAATCAGGGCACGGACCAGACCCTCATGGCTCAGAAGGGAGTCGCGGCCAGCACTGGACAGCCCCAGGGCTTCGGCGATCAGGTGGTTGTTGTTGCCCAGCAGGAATCTCAGCAGGCAGGCATGGTAAGGGGAGACCAGACCGGTGTCATGCATTGCACGGGCAAAGCCGCTGGCCTCGTATTGCAGCGCGCCTGCATCCATGGATTTCAGCCGATCCTCATAGACATCCACACCCGGGTCTTCGCGACAGGCCTGGGTGGTGCCGAAAAGACTGCTGATAAGCCGATCTGCGCCACTGCCGCTGGCACCGAGATCGATATCCGGATCGGCCCGGCAGGTGGCGATCTGGGTGATCATCTTCTTTACGCTGTACACCTGAAGGGGACGCTGCTGCAGGATGCGCCAGATTTCATCCACCAGCCTATCTATGATCTGCTCATACCCGATACGGGCTGCCAGGTGCTGGTAGAGGGTTCTGGGAAGCCAGGCCAGACGGCCCTGTCGCTCCCGGTCCGCCTCACTCAGGCTTCCGAAAAGAAGATCCAGATTCAGAGCCATGGACTGCGTCAGGTAATGATGCGCCTGCTCTGCGGATACATGGGGATGGTAATAGTCACCCAACGCAATGGCGAGAAGCCGCAGTTCACTCAGACACTCGATGATGACGGTGTCCTGCTCGGAGCTTTTCAGGGAGTGGGTAGTGAGAGATGGCAGAAGGGCTTCGGGCTGAGCCCAGTCGGAGCCAAGGAATGTACCTGCTTCCTCAAGCTGGGGCGCCCGCTGCTCAACAATGGCGCAGCCGCCCTCCTGCATCATCAGCCGTTTGACTGCCTCAAATACTCGCCGGAGTTTGGTTGGTTTCGCATAATTCGGGGATTCTGCCAGCGCGACGACAGCTTCGTCGAACCGTGCCGTCAGAGTCTCAAGTTTCCGGGAGTTTTCATTCGGGTTTGCTTCTGGATAACTCAAGATGACTCCTTGTATTGGGAGCGACGCCCCATGGCGGGGCGCCGCTTCCATTAATTATACATAGAAATCGAGGTCTTCCTGACGCTTGAGCAGATCTCTCATGGTATGAGTGTCATCTCCGAAGAAGTAAATCAGACCCCAGTGAGTACCAAAGGCGGTACGCTTGGTGACGGTTTCTTCCAGCGGAGCTGTAAGCTCGTGGGATTCGAAATAGGGGTGATTTTCGGTCTCCTCCGGAATCTCCAGCTTGCTGACCACGCGACGGCGGGGGTATACGCCAAAGCAGCCGGCAACACCCTTGGCATCGACCACTTCCTTCGGGAAAAAGGCCTTGACCTCAGCTTCCGTAGTCTTCGGGTCGAACATCATGATCATGCCCTGGTAGGCGTTGAAGCCATAGGCCCGCTCAAGCAGTTCAAACACCTTGAAGCCGGGCGGACGATACGCCACTTCGCCAAAGTACATTTCACCATCACTGGTTACAAAGTACTCGGGGTGGATGAAGCCAAACTCGATATCGAAGGTCTTGATCAGCTTCTCGATCTGCTTGTGGATCGCCTCGCGATACTTTTCCAGCTCCGGCGTGGCCGGCACGAACACCGAATAGCCCAGAGTCACGTACTCGGAAATATTCAGGAACGCGATCTTGCCATTGTGGATCCAGGCTTCGACGGCGAACTCCCAGCCATCCAGGTGGGATTCCATCAGTACCGGGAATTCCTCTTCGGGAATCATATCGACTTCATCCGGCGTACGGATGACCCGGTGGCCAAGGCAGCCGGCCTTGTCGAACGCTTTGAGGTGAATAGGGTCGTTCGGGTCACCGTCCAGCTTGAGCAGAGTCTGGTTCACCCGCTTCAGGAAGCGGATTACGTCGCCCTTGTCATGGGCTTCCTCGAATATCCCGACACGAATGCCGCCTAACTGGGCACGGCGCTTCATCAACGCCTTGTCCCGAAGCAGCATGGCCTGGCCAAACAGGCGGGGGTTATCGAGCAGCACCGAGTTGATAGCGCCTGCCCACTCAACCGTTTCCTCGAACAGGGGAATCGCAACATCCACGCCTTTTTCCTTCAGCGTGGTGGCAATCTCCATGGAGCGATCGTTCAGCCGCTCGAAGTTCCATGGAATATAGGGAATATCGTGTTCGTCACAGTAGGTCTGCGCCCATTCCGGAGCGACAACGACGTAACGCCGATCAAACTTGTCCGCGGCCTCGACCGCACTGAGGCTCCAACCCAGTAAAGCAACGTAGCCTTTTTCAGGATTCTTTTTTGTAGTGCCTGGCTTGTTGGTCATGCGCGTTCCCTCTTTCGGACATTTAGATCATTTAACCTACACCCTTTACGCCCTGATGGAAAATGTGACAAACCGCCCATTTAGCAAAAAAAAACGCCAGACCCCTGCGACACAGGGGCTCCGGCGCTTTACACTTATTTACACAACTTGACTTTAATGCCTGTCTGGCTACTTTTTCAGCTCAAGAGTGCGGAGAGTCCGGCCACGAATCTCATTCAATAATGACTCATCCTCCACCAGGGACTGGCCATAGGAAGGCACCATCTTCTTCATGCGCTCCTGCCATTCGGAAGTCTTCACCCGTTCCGGGAAGCAGCGCTCAATCACATCAATCATGGCGTGAGCTGCAGTCGACGCTCCCGGCGACGCCCCCAGCAGGGCTGACAGGGAACCATCCTTCGAGGCCACGATTTCGGTGCCGAATTCCAGCTTGCCGCCGCCCTCTACTGTCTTGATGATCTGGACCCGCTGACCGGCCATCTGCAGCTTCCAGTCTTCCTCTCTGGCGTCAGGGAAGAAATTCCTGAGGGCGTCCACCCGTTCACTGTGGGACTGGAACACCTCCCCGATCAGGTATCGGGTCAGATCCATGTTGTTCTTGCTGACCGACAGCATGGACCGGATATTGTTGGCTTTCACTGATCCAAACAGATCAAAGACCGACCCTTCTTTCAGGAAGCGGGTGGTGAAGCCTGCATAGGGGCCGAACAGCAGGGCCGGCTTGCCATCAATGATGCGGGTATCCAGGTGCGGCACCGACATGGGTGGCGAGCCGACCGGCGCCTTGCCGTAAACCTTGGAATTGTGCTGCTCCACAATCTCCGGCTTCTGGCAAACCAGCCATTGACCACTGACCGGAAAGCCACCATAGCCTCTGGACTCCTCAATACCTGATTTCTGAAGCAGCGGCAGTGCAGCACCGCCGGCGCCAAGAAAAACAAAACCGGCCTCAAGCTTTTTGATCTCGCCGGTTTTCTCATCCTCTACCCGGACCTTCCAGCGGCCGTTGTCCCGCTGGGCAAGAGTCTTGACCGAATGGCTGAGCATCAGCTCAAAATTGGGCTGTTTTGTGAGGTAGTCCACCATGTGGCGGGTCAGGGAGCCAAAATCCACATCCGACCCGTGTTCCACCCGGGTCGCCGCCACCTTTTGCATGGGATCCCGGTGCCTGACTACCAGCGGCATCCACTCCATGAGGTCCTGGGGGGATTCGCTGTACTTCATTTCCCGGAAAAGATGATGTGAGCTCATGCGCTGGTAGCGCTCCCTGAGGAAAGCCACGTTTTTCGCACCCCAGACAAAGCACTGGTGGGGCGTGGGGTTGATGAACTTCGTGGGTTCAGGGAGCATGCCCTGCTCCACCAGGTAAGACCAGAGCTGGAGTGAAACCTCGAAGGAGGCATTTATCTTCAGCGCCCGCTCGATTTCTACGTCGCCCTCTTCGGTCTCTGGTGTGTAGTTCAGTTCGCAGTAACCAGCGTGTCCGGTACCGGCATTGTTCCAACCATCGGTGCTTTCGTGGGCAACGTGATCAAGACGCTCCACCATGATGATGTCCAGGGTCGGGTCCAACTGCCTGAGCATCATGCCGAGGGTAGCGCTCATGACGCCACCACCGACCAGCACTACATCTGCCTGTCTAGCGGCCATTTAATTTTCACCTTGGCAAGTTTAAAAACCTGTTATAAGCGTGTACGTTGCGGCGATTATCCGGATTTCCACCGCGGGAATAAAGATACTGTCACCGGACCCTGACATCGAGCGCAAAAACCCGGGCCTGACATTTGGCAGCTATCTGCGATACTGCGTGGTTCTGTTTGTCGCCCACTCCCTGGCTACGCAGGCGTCATCCTGCCAGGCCAGACCATTAACTGAGGTTTCTGATCATGCTTCTGGCATTTCTTGCAATTCTGGCTGGACTGGCCCTGCTGGTCTGGAGTGCTGACCGCTTCGTGGATGGCGCTGCCGCCACCGCACGACACGCGGGCATGCCGCCCCTGCTGATTGGCATGGTCGTTATCGGTTTTGGCACCTCCGCTCCGGAAATGGTGGTCTCCGCCATGGCCTCCCTTGATGGCAATCCTGGCCTTGCCCTGGGTAACGCCTACGGATCCAACATCACCAACATCGCCCTCGTTATCGGACTTGTGGCACTGATCAGCCCGATCCAGGTGCATTCCCAGGTTCTCCGCAAGGAATTGCCCCTGCTGTTTGGCCTGTGCCTGCTTGCAGGCTGGCAGCTGCTGGACGGCAACCTGTCCAGGGCTGACGGCTGGACTCTTCTGGCGGTGTTTGCGGTGGTAATGGCCTGGTCCATTGTCCAGGGCATGCGCAAGGATCCGGATGCCCTCGCCGCTGATGTCGACACAGAACTGCTGGAACATCCAATGCCGCTGGGCAAGGCCCTGATGTGGCTGACACTGGGTCTGGTTCTGCTGGTGGTGAGCTCACGCATTCTTGTCTGGGGAGCAGTGACCATTGCCCAGAGCCTGGGGGTGAGCGACCTGGTCATCGGCCTCACCGTGGTCGCGATAGGCACCTCGCTGCCGGAGCTGGCCTCGTCTCTGATCGCCATTAAAAAAGGCGAACACGATCTGGCACTGGGCAACGTGCTTGGTTCCGGCATATTCAACACCCTCGCGGTCGTGGGTATTGCGGCAACTATCCAGCCCATGGCGGTGGAAGCGGTTGTTCTGAGCCGGGACTGGATGCTCATGACCGGCCTCACCGTTGCCCTTTTCATCATGGGTTTCGGTTTCCGGGGGCGCCAGGGACGCATCAACCGGCTTGAGGGTGCTCTGCTGCTGGCGGTGTTTTTCCTCTATACCGGATACCTGGTTTCCACCGTACTGGCCTGAATCCATGAACAGGAGGTTCTGATGAAACTGATGATTCTGGGCGCCACCGGCGCCGTGGGCAGCGAAGTATTGCGACAGGCCGTTAAACAGAAGGGATTTGAAACCGTTGTTGCCCCCACCCGAAGGCCGCTGGAATCGCCAGGCGCGGCAAGGAACCCGGTTATTTCCTTTGAGCAGCCTCTTCCCGAGGCTGACTGGTGGTCCGTGGACGCGGTGATCTGCTGCCTTGGCACCACCCTGAAACAGGCCGGCTCAAAACAGGCCTTTTACCATGTAGACCACGACCTGGTGCTGGCCTGCGCTGAGCGCGCCCGGGAAGCAGGAGCCAGCCGGTTTGCCCTGAATTCGGCACTGGGGGCAAACCCGGACAGCCGGAGCTTTTACCTGCGCACCAAGGGTGAGACAGAAACAGGGCTGGCGCGGATGGGCTTTGAGCGGCTGATTCTGGTGAGGCCGTCGCTGATCGATGCCGAACGGAATGAAACCAGGCCGGCGGAGCATCTGGGCCTTCTGGCAGGGCGTCTGCTGTCGCCGATTATCCCGAAACGTTACCGGCCGGTCAGTGCAACTGCCATTGCGGCTACCCTGCTGCGGGAGCTATCGGGCGGCCCGGGCGTAGTTACCCTGGAATCGGAGCAGATTCAGTAAGCCCCTGACAAGGCCCCTGGCGCGGCGAATGGCGGCGTTGCACCGGGCCCTGCCCTTGATCCACCTCAGATGCTTTTCAAAGACTCACTGGTGGTCGTCTGCCCTGAACGTGAGCGCCACCGAGTTGAGGCAGAAGCGCTGGCCTGTGGGTGGCGGGCCATCGGGGAATACGTGCCCGAGATGACTGTCACAACGGGCGCATCGAACCTCGGTCCGCCTCATGCCCAGGCTGTTGTCCTCAATGGAACGGACGTGCTGCGGGTCATATGGCTGGAAAAAACTGGGCCAGCCGGTGCCCGAATCGAACTTGGCATCGGAACGGAACAGCGGCAGGTCGCAGAGGCGACAGAAATAGGTTCCGGTCTGTTTGTTATCCAGCAAAGTCCCACAGAAGGGACGCTCGGTGCCGTGATCCAGTAGTACCTCTTTCTCTTCCTCACTGAGGCCGGCCGCCAGTTTCTTGACTTCATCCGCGGCCAGTGGCGTTACATCGTAGCCTGCCTGTGACGTGCTCATGCATGATCTCCCGGAATTGACGTATTGTTGCTGGAAGACTCCGTTTTCAGACGCTCGGGGAAGCCTTCACGGAGCTTGTCGACCTTGGGGGCTGCCACCGCTCTTACGTACGGCTGCTGGGGATTGCGGGCAGCAAAATTCTGATGGTATTCCTCGGCCGGGTAAAAGGCCTCCAGGGGCTCCAGGGTGGTAACAATCGGGTCAGCGTATACGCCGGCCTCCCCCAACTGGCGGATATAGGCCCGGGCCACCCGCTTCTGCTCTTCGTTCTCGTAGAAGATGACAGAGCGATACTGAGTGCCCCGGTCATTGCCCTGCCGATTGAGCTGGGTGGGATCATGGGCCACGGAGAAAAAGACCTTCAGCAGCGAGCCGAAGCTGACCCTGTCCGGCTGGTAGCGGACTTCGACCACTTCCGCATGCCCTGTCTGGCCTGAGCAGACGTCCTCGTAACTGGCTGTCTCCGCACTGCCACCGGCGTAACCGGAAACCACGCTGGTTACACCGTCCATGGCAAGAAACACCGCCTCCACACACCAGAAGCAGCCACCACCCAGCACGGCCCGCTGTTCGCCTTCACTGGCCGGAAGGTCCTGCTGCGGGTCGGGAAAGCGGCTTTTCGGCACCTGAAGACCGGGAATGTCACAGGATCTGGTCATAGCTGTCTCACTCTATGGTTGGGGTCACAACAGGCCTGCATCGGGCGCCTGATCCGGGATTCATAATGGCGGTTATCCAGGTGTTTTGCGAACCTCTGCCGGATCTTCAATCTCGCTAGAGGGCCAGGGCACCGGCAAGAGCGCTGGCAACTGCGAGCAGCCACACAGGCACCCGCCAGATCGCCAGCCCTGCCCAGAGGATCAGCACAAGAGCCAGGCCGGTGGCCGAGTGCACGGCGGACGTCCAGACCGGATCATAAAGGGCTGCCAGCAGCAGGCCCACCACCCCGGCATTAACTCCTGCCAGGGCGGCCCGGGCGCGGGGATGCCGGCGCACAAAACCCCACAGGGGCAGACCGGCAAAAACCAGCAGGGTTCCCGGCAGGAATACCGCAACAAGAGCAACCACCGCGCCGGTCAAGCCAGCCTCGATCGTGCCGATAAATGCCGAGAAAGTGAACAGGGGGCCGGGCACTGCCTGGGCGGCGCCATAGCCTGCGAGGAAGGTATCCGTCGGCATCTGGCCAGAGGCAACGAAGCTTTCCTGCAGCCAGGGCAGAACAACATGCCCGCCGCCGAATACCAGGGCGCCCGCCCGGAACATTTCAGCTCCCAGCCAGAGCAGACCCCCGGAGCCCAGGGGCAGAAGTGACAGCACGAGCAACACCGCAAAAATAGCCATGAATGCCAGTGGCCAGCGTCCCTGGACTGGCAGTGTCAGAGGCGCCCCAACATCTTTGTCCGGCCGGTGAAGGGAGGCTCCCGCCACACCCGCGGCCGCAAGGGCAAAAACCTGAATCCAGGCCGCCCCCGTCACCAGCAGCAGGGCCGCCACAGCCAGAGCCAGAGCCAGCCGAACGCGATCGGGACAGAGGGTTCGCCCCATCTGCCAGACGGCCTGGGCCACCACCGCCACCACAAAGAGTTTAAGACCGGCAATCCAGCCCGGCTCGCCACCGGCAGGCCAGAAACTGAAGCCCAGGGCGAACAGAGTCATTACCAGGGCGGAAGGCAGGGTGAAACCCAGCCAGGCCACCCCGGCACCGGCGTAACCCCGCTGCAGAAAACCAAGGGTCAGGCCGACCTGGCTTGAGGCCGGACCCGGCAAAAGCTGGCACAGGGCGACGATTTCGCCATAGGCACTGTCGGACAGCCATTGCCTGCGCTTTACAAATTCGTCGTGGAAAAAGCCAATGTGAGCTGCGGGCCCTCCAAAGGAAGTCAGTCCGAGGCGCAGGAACACCCGGAACATCAGTGCCAGAGACACCTTGCAGGGGTATTTTGATTCTTCCATGCACCTCCCCGTATCATGAGCCAAATAACACTTATCCATGTCAGGAACAGCCATGACTGCTCGCGCACGTTTGCCAGAGTCCGACGACGAGCTTCTGAACTATCGTCTCAGCCTGCGTCTGGGCCCGGTCCATGCCCGGCAGCGGCTGGGCATCGAAAACGAGATGGAAGCGCGGCTTTTCGACCGCAAGCAAAGGTCTTTTCACCTCGAAAACCTTTACAAGGCCCCTGGCATAATCCGCGCCTGCCTGAAGCTCGCCTGCCTTCTGCGCCGCGGACAGCGTAACAGCCGGCGCCTGCGGACGGTAGAACATGAGTTCCGGTTGCCGGGCCTGCCCACCGCCTTCGACGGATTCCGGATTCTCCACCTGACCGACCTTCACGTGGACATGGATCCGGAAAACCTGCAGGCCGTCATCGACACAATCACACCGCTGGATTATGACCTGTGCGTATTAACAGGGGATTACCGCCGACTCACCTGGGGGCCCATTGAAAATGCCCTGGCCGGCATGGAGAAGCTTCGCGAGGCGATCAGTGGAGAGCCACTTGCAGTGCTTGGCAATCACGACAGCATAAAGATGCTGCCGGGCCTCGAGGACATGGGTTATCGCATGCTGCTCAATGAGAACATCTGCCTGGAGCGCAATGACGGAGCGCTCTATATTGCCGGCGTTGACGATCCCCACTTCTACAAGGTGCACAACCTGCATCAGGCAGGAAACGGTATCCCGGAGGAGGCCTCGTCCATTCTGCTCAGCCACAGTCCGGAGATCTGGCGTGAAGCAGGCCACGCAGGCTTTGACGCCTATCTCTGCGGCCACACACACGGCGGCCAGATCTGTCTGCCGGGGGGAATTCCGGTAACTCTGGACGCTGACTGTCCCCGAGCTCTGGGGCGTGGCCACTGGCAAAAAGGCAAGATGCAGGGTTACACCTCCCCTGGTGCCGGCACATCCGTGGTCAATGTCCGTCTGAACTGCCCCCCGGAGGTGACCATCCATACCCTGCGGCAGGCCGGCGGCTGAATCCGGCTTCTAGTGGGGCTGGTGGCGGATTCCCAGCCGGTGCAGAAAAGGCGACACAAGGATGTCTACCAGCATGAAGGCGAGGGAGACCACCACCAGCACAAGCCAGCCAACGTCCAGCCAGATTACCGCTAGCAGCATGGGCAACAGCGCCTCAGGAAGCTGATCGAGCACGGTTGCCCGTGCGCTGGACCCAAGCCCCAGACGGCGCTTGCAGAAGCTGCTGAACAGGTCTCCCAGCAGCGCCAACAGGCCGAAAGCCGCGCCGAACAAAAATCCCTGACCCAGTATCTGAGCTGCGAAACCGCAGCCCAGACTTCCGCCAAACAGACCACGCCAGGTTTTGCTGGAACCCAGAATGGGCCGGCCGTCGCGCCAGAGCCTCCCGCCATCGATCGGCATGGCATAACGCCGGCCCAGCAGGCGACGAAGCAGTACTGGCATGCCGTTGGCAACCAGCAACAGAACCAGCAGGCAAAGCGCGACGAAGACCGTAGCTAGCAAGCACCTGCCCCCGATTCAGGTCGCCACAGACAGGGCAAAATCTGCCTAGCTTCCACCGATCCCACCCCGGGTAAGTTTCATCGGATCCAACAGACCTTCGAGTTGCCTGCGGGACAGATCGCATTGCTCTTCCGCAACATCAATGATGGGCCGGCCGGAAGCGTAGGCCTCCTTGGCGATTTTCGCCGCCAGATCGTAGCCGATCTCCGGGTTCAGCGCGGTTACCAGCACCGGGTTTTTATCCACGGCCTCCGCCAGACGTTCGCCGTTCACGGTGAAGTCTGCGATGGCTTTGTCCGCCAGCATCAGTGCGGCGTTGCTCAGCAGGTGCCCCATGTCCAGCAGGTTGGCACCCACCAGGGGTAACATTACGTTGAGCTGGAAGTTGCCGGACTGACCGGCAATGGCGATGGCGGAATCCAGCCCCATCACCTGGGCACTCACCATGGCCACGGACTCCGGAATCACCGGGTTGACCTTGCCCGGCATGATGCTGCTGCCAGGCTGTAAAGACGGCAGGCTGATTTCTGCCAGGCCGTGAATCGGGCCGCTGTTCATCCAGCGCAGGTCGTTCGCCACTTTCATCAGGACGATCGCGGCGCCTCTGAGCTGGGCGGACATGGCCACCGGACCATCCACCGCGCTCTGGCCAAGGAATTTGTGCTCCATGGTACGGAAGTGATAACCGGTCTCCTCATTAAGGGCTGAGATGAATCTGTCGGCGAAGTCTTCATGGGCGTTGATACCCGTGCCAACTGCCGTGCCGCCCTGGGGAATGGCCAGCAGATCTTCTACTGCCCGCTCAATCCGCTGCTCGGCAGCATGCAGCTGCTCACGCCAGGTTCGAAGCTCCTGACCCAGGGTCACAGGCATGGCATCCATGAGGTGAGTACGGCCTGTCTTTACCTGCTCGCCCAGCAGTGTTTCCCGCTCATAGATCCTGCCCTGGAGGTGGGATATGGCCGGCTGCAGAACCTGATAGGCCTGCGTGACCGCGCTGAGATGGATTGCGGTGGGGATAACGTCATTGGAACTCTGGCTCATGTTGACGTGGTCATTGGGATTGACCTTCTCCCCGCCCTGGCTGGCGAGTTTCGCGATCACCTCGTTCACATTCATGTTGGTGCTGGTACCGGAGCCAGTCTGATAACGGTCCACCGGAAACTGATCACGATGTTCGCCCCGCAGCAGTGCATCGCAGGCCTCAACAATGGCACCCCTGGGTCCTTTATCCAGCAGCCCCAACTTACCGTTGGCTATGGCCGCAGCGCGCTTGATACGCACCACGGCATCTATGAATGCCGGCGGCATGGGCTGTCCGCTGACCGGGAAATTGTCCACCGCCCGCTGTGTCTGGGCCCCCCAGAGCGCGTCCCTGGGGACCTTGACCTCGCCCATACTGTCTTTTTCTGTTCGATACTCGGTCATGAGTGCCTCCGTTTCTGGTTTGCATGACATCCGTCAGGGGAACTTACCCAGAGTTTCCTTAACTGTCTCAGTGATCGCGCAGCAGCCGGACGTGGTCGCAAATTCCGGTTATGTTCTCAAATTGAAGAATCAGAGTGTGCACCGTGTTTGTGTAGCTGTCGTGAAGGAAGAACTTGAACCTGTGCTGCTTCTCACCCTGCAGGAATGCGTCGTATTCCCTGACGAGTTCACGGACATCGCCATGTTCGTCCTTTGACCAGGTGGCGTTATAGGGCCCCAGCACTGCTCCGCCCACAAGGCAGATGGTGACTTCGTGGCTGTTCAGAGAGGAATCTTTGGTCGCCATGGCAAACTCCCTGTTTGATCCGGAATGAATGGGCTTACCCGGGAAGTGTAGACCTGAATCAGGAGAAGCCCGAATCAGGGCTCTGAGTGGAAAACCTGATGCTCTGTGAATGATTTGGGCTGCCAGGCTCCAGATCAAGGTCCAGAGAGGACCCGGCGATGCATCGTGACTCGATGCATTGTGACTCAGGGGTGATCCCGATCATCTCCCTGTCATGCACCGTGCCCGAAATCCGGCGCTGCCCTTTCTGACTCCGAAGTCTGGTTCAGTCCTTCCTCCCTGGCAGGAAGAATCCCGCTATGGCGACGATAAAATTCCAGCAGCGTGGACAACAGCAAAGCCTGGCGATGGGCCTGCCTGAAACCATGGCCTTCCTCCGGAAACAGGTAGTAGCCAGGAGAATGGCCGGACGCCTCAAGCGCATTCACCATGGACTCGGTCTGCGCGGGTACAACCACCCGATCCTGGCCCCCCTGGTAAAAACACACCGGCGCCTGTATACGGTGTGCCTGAAGGACCGGCGTGCGGGCTGCCCAGCGGTCGGGAAATTCCGCCGGGTCGCCCAGCAGCCAGTCAAGGTAGCCGGATTCAAAGCGGTGAGTCTGCGCCCGCAGCCGCAGGGGGTCGCTGACCCCGAAAAGACTGGCGCCAGCCCGGAAGACCTCGCGGTCCACCAGCGCCATCAATGCCGTGTAGCCGCCGGCGCTTCGGCCCTGGATGAAGGCCCTCCGACCATCCGCCAGGCCCTGTTGGTCCAGGTAGTCTACGGCCGAGCATACATCACTCACGTCAGCCTCACCCCACCGACCCTTGAGCGCCAGTCTGAATGCGCGCCCGAAGCCGGTGCTTCCACGATAATTGATATCGGCAACGGCAAAACCATGGCTGCACCAGTACTGGGTCTGGGGATCAAAAACCGGATAGGCAGCAGATGTTGGGCCACCATGCACCCGTACGATCAGTGGCGGCCTCTCAGTCCGGGGGGCTGCACCGGCACTGGGATAGAAAAAACCGGTTATTCCGGTTCCGTCTGCGGCTTCAAACTCTATCAGTTCCGGCCCTGTGCAACCTCCCGCCATTAGTGGTTTTTCGCCGCCGGCCAGGACCCTGACACTGCCTCGGGCGGGGTCGATTTCCAGGATGCTGTCGAGGGCATCCGACTGGCGGCCAACGCAGAAGACCCGGCCATCCCGTTGCTGCAGGGAGCGAAAATCCACATACGAAGGACCCAGTCTCTGCCGCGGCTGATCTTCCGGCTCCCACCATAGCTGACCGCTGCCATCCCGGTAATGAGCCCTGACCCAGCCGCCAGCCGGCAAAGCCACGGAGTGATGCTCCTGAAGCTGCCAGGGGGCACTGGCGTGGTCGGCCTGCCGATTACTGAGCTTTGACCAGACAGCTGCCCTACGCCCAAGGTCAATCCCCCAGGGCTGCCACCAGCCATCATGGTCCGATAGTGCAAAAAGCTGATTCGCGGCGAACCCTGGTTGCTGAACCGAGGCTTCGGTGGGAGTCGGTAACAGCTGGGGCGGAGAGGCCCGGCCGTCGGCGTCAAGGCTGGCAACCCAGAGCTGGCTGCGCTGCCAGGGCATATCGGGCAATGACCAGGTCACCCAGGCCAGCAGCCGCCCGTCCTCTGACAGAGCTGGCGTCCCGTAGAAATCGGCGCCTTCTGCCACCACGGCCAGACTGCCGTCCGCAGGTTCCACCGACACCAGTTGCTGGGCCAGGACCTGGTCGCCATCCAGGAGCTCCCTGACCGCCAGTATGCGGCGAAAGACCGGGTCCCAGAAAAGGCCGCCAAAGCGGCTTTCGGGGTCACAGGTTACCTGGCGCTGGCGACCCTTGGGACACTCAATTTCGTGGATCTGCTGGCTGGCGCCGTCTACGGCAAAAGCCCGGATTCCGGCAAGACAGAAGGCTCCGCCGCCGTAGCCATTAACGCTGCTGCGAACGCTGAAGCCGGGAGCCGAAACCCGGACGGGCATCTGCTCCTGCAGACACCACAACTGGTTGATGGCAGTCACAGGATCATATTCAAGCCAGGCGACAATGTCTTCGGACACACGCAGGTTGTCCCGCTGGCGCAGGGCAGCCGCCGCCTGCTCCGCAGTGAGAGGGATACCGGCTTCAGCCGCGGAAGAGGATCCGGGAATTTCTGGCGTTGCGATAGGTGAGGTCCTCCAGACCGGCGGTGGCATGATCCGCAGCGCGCCGCGCCGCCAGAATGCGGTCATGATGGGGAGATTTGCCACAGACAGGATCCGCATTATCCGCATTGCCTGTCAATAGAAATGCCTGGCAGCGGCAGCCCCCGAAATCCTTGTCCTTCTCGTCACAGGAACGGCAGGGCTCCGGCATCCAGCTGTCACCGCGATAATGGTTGAAGCCCGCGCTCTCATACCAGATTGACTCCAGCGCCGTGTCCCGGACATTGGGAAACTCGATGGGCAAAAGCCGGGCGCTGTGGCAGGGAAGTGCCGTGCCATCCGGTGCCACCGTCAGAAACACACTACCCCAGCCATTCATGCAGGCTTTCGGACGTTCCTCGTAATAATCGGGGGTCACGAAGATGAGCTTCATGGCGGAACCCTGCTCTGCCAGTCGGTCACGGTTTCGGTTGACCTCCTCCTCGGCCTTTACGAGCTGGTCTTTCGAGGGCATGAGACCCTCGCGGTTCCTGAATGCCCAGCCGTAATACTGACAGGTGGCCAGTTCGACATAGTCGGCATCAAGACGCTCACACAGATCGATAATGTCGTTCATCTGATGGATATTGTGACGGTGGATCACGAAGTTGAGCACCATCAGATAGCCGGCTTCCTTGACCGCACGGGCCATCGCCAGCTTCTGCTCGAAAGCCCTGCGGGATCCGGCAACCGCATTATTGAGTTCCGGGTCGGAGGCCTGGAAACTGACCTGGATATGGTCGAGGCCGGCGTCGAGGAAATCCAGCACCCGGCTCTCAGTGAGGCCGATACCGGAAGTGATCAGATTGCTGTAATAGCCGAGACTCCGGGCCTCGGAGATCAGCTCAGAAAGATCATTCCGTACCAGTGGCTCGCCTCCGGAAAAGCCCAGCTGGACCGCGCCCATGGCCCGCCCCTGCCGCAGGACACTGGCCCATTCCGCAGTGGTGAGCTCATCCCGATTCCGGGCGAAATCGATCGGATTCGAGCAATAGGGACACTGCAGCGGACAGCGATAGGTTACTTCGGCAAGCAGCCAGAGCGGCAGGCCCACATCAGTGGCCTCCTGATTTCTGGCGGAATGGTCGTGAGGCCCGCTCATGCAAGAATGATCCAGTCCTTTTGACGGGCCTCTTCAAGAAATTCGGTGATGTCTCCGTCCAGAGCACCCGCATCGGGAAAGCGCTGTTCCAGACGTGAAACGATTTCCGCCACCCTGCTCTTGCCGTCAATCTCGGACAGGATCGCCGCAGCACTGTCGTTCAGTTTGACCATACCCTCAGGGTACAGCAGGACATGGGCGTCCTGGGCGGGCTCCCACTGAAAGCGGAACCCCGGACGCAGCCTCGGTATCATATCCATCACTGGTCGAGCCCCCGGTGATACACCTGCTCTTCGGTCACGGTATGGTAGGGCGGCGTCTGGTGCACATACGCCATCGCCAGGGCATCCAGCATGGACCATAAAATATCCAGTTTGAACTGCAGGATTTCAAGCGCCCTCGCCTGCTCCTGAGCGGTGACGAACGAATCCAGGGTAATACTGAGGCCATGCTCCACATCCCTGCGGGCCTCGGCCAGCCTCTTGCGGAAGTAGGCGTAGCCACCGCTCTCAATCCAGGGATAATGCGCAGGCCAACTGTCGAGCCGGGACTGGTGTATTTCCGGCGCGAACAGCTCGGTAAGGGATGAGCACGCGGCCTCCTGCCAACTCGCCCGGCGGGCAAAGGCGATATAGGCGTCTACCGCGAACCGGACACCGGGCAGAACATGGCGCTGATCGATCACTTCCTCGCGGCTGAGCCCGACGGATTCCGCCAGCGCCAGCCAGGCTTCGATACCCCCCTCATCCTCTCCGTGGCCATCGTGATCCAGCACCCTCTGAAGCCACTGCCGTCGAACCGACGCATCCGGGCAGTTGGCCATGATCGCGGCGTCCTTGCGGGGAATGCTGATCTGGTAATAATAGCGGTTCGCCACCCAGCCACGGATCTGTTCCGGCGTGCACTGCCCGCCGTACATGGCTTTATGGTAGGGGTGATGGATATGGTAATAGCGTCTTTTTGCACGCAGGGCCTTTTCAAAGTCTGCGCGGCTCAGGGGAGTGTTCGGCATGGCAGCGGTCATGACTCCTCCGACATATCCAGGTGCATGCCGTCCCAGGCCACGTCGATGCCATGTTTCGCCAGCACAGCCCGCTCCGGCGAGTCTTCATCCAGAATCGGGTTGGTGTTGTTGATGTGGATGAGGATTTTTTGCCTTGCAGGCAGGGTGTCCAGCAGCTCGATCATGCCGCCGGGGCCGCTCTGGGCAAGGTGGCCCATCTCCTGACCGGTTTTCGTGCCCACTTCCCGTCGCAGCATTTCATCATCGTGCCAGACCGTGCCATCCACAAGCAGCACGTCAGCCCTCGCAAGCCAGGACCGGACATTATCATCGGGCTTTCCGAGACCTGGCGCGTAAAGAACGCTTTGCCCTGTCCTCGTGTCCTCGATGAACAGGCCCACATTGTCTCCAGGGTGCGTCCGATTACGGCGCGGCGAGTAGGGAGGTGCATTGCTGAGCAGGGGAATGGCCATCAGTTTCAGGGAAGGGGCTGCGGGGATGGTGAAAGCGCTCTCATCGCAGGGCACTTCACGCCAGGTCAGGCCACCATTCCAGTGTGTGAGCATGGGAAAGAGCGGAAAGCCGGTGCTGAGGTCTTCGTGAACCTGGGCGGTACACCAGACATCCAGCGGGCACCCCTCTCTCAGTGAAAGCAGCCCCGTGGTGTGGTCTACCTGGCTGTCCATGAGCAGGACAGCACTGATGCCTGTGTCACGAACGGCCCGACCCGGCTGCATTGGCGCAAAGGACGCAAGCTGCGCCCGGATATCAGGAGACGCATTGCAGAGAATCCAGTGTTCGCCGTCTTCGCTGATGGCAATGGAAGACTGGGTGCGTGGGCGGGCATTCAGGCTGCCCTTGCGCATGGCATCACAGTTGACGCAGTTGCAGTTCCATTGGGGAAAACCTCCGCCGGCAGCAGAGCCGAGGATGTGGATTTGCATGACGTGTCTCCGGGACGAAAAAACGGCCAGCTGTCCGGGTGGAGGCTGACCGTCTGTTTTCAGCGATTGGCGAAATACATGGTCACTTCAAAGCCAATACGCAGGTCTTCGTAGGCTGGTTTGGTCCACATGGGCATCTCCTCCTGATATCTCCGTTGGTATCTCTGATGCTGGATTTCAACACTCAACGTCAGTGTGGCCGCAATTTCGCCATGTTTCCAGCTGTAGAATCAGACCCAGGGTAAAGCAAAGCATGGGAAGAACATCCAGAAACCGGCAAATCCGCAAATCAGGCAGGGAGTCGATCGAGCGCATCCAGGCAGCTGGTCAGAAAAGGCGCCGGATCGGGCATGACAGCCTCATCCGCCACCACCCCAAACTGGACCTGGCCGGCATAGCTCACAATGCTGATGCCAAGCCCTATGTCTCCGGCCTGGGGCACCCAGAACATCTGCTCTTTTATCTGGCAGCCAGCGAGATAACGGGGCTCAGGGGTGCCGGGAACGTTTGAAACCACGGCACTGGCCCTGCGATAGAAAATGTCTGCCAGCGGCTGGCGCCAGCTGGCGGGGAGAAAACAGGCACTACCGGCAAGACCCCAGGCAATGGCAGGCTGCCAGCTTTGCTTGAGCCGCCGGGTTTCGTGCTTGACGCGGTAAAGACGCTCAAGAGGACTCTCACCATCGACCGGAAGGGGCACGAAGACCGTCCCGAAACAGTTTCCCAGCATTCCGGGCCCCGGCTCTATGCCTTCCGGCAGACGGCTGCGGATATCCACCGGCACCGCAGCGTGCAGAATCACGTCTTCAGGAATGCCGTCATGCTCTTCCAGGGAGCTGCGCATGGCGCCGGTAACACAGGCGAGAAGCACGTCGTTGATGGTACAGCCGGTCTGGTCAGCGGCGGACCGGAAACGGGCCAGAGGAACAGGCGCAGACCATCGGCAGATCCGCCGTCCCAGGAGTTCCGCCTTCAGATGGCTGGGGCTGTCTTCGGGTTCGATGAGGAACTGGCTGACTTCGTTCAGCAGCTTCAGGCCATTGAAAGCGCCGCGTTCCAGAGGGTTGGACTGTGCCGTGCGGCCCAGCTGGTCAATGGTGCCGGCGGTAGTCTGTTGGCCGGCGGCAGACTTAGCGGATTCCCTGCCCTGCATGGCGGCCAGCCATGACTCCGCGGACTCCCGCCAGCGCCCGATGTCCGAGCGCTCCCTGGCGCCATAGAGCACGGGGGCCTGTTGCGGCGAGCGGGTGCAGATCCGGTCGAATATACCCATAAGGGAAAGACCATCGGCATAGCAGTGGTGGATTCGCAAAACAACCGCTGCTCCGCCCACGGCATTGGGCAGCAACCAGAATTTCCAGCGGGGGCGGTATTCCGGGAGGGGCTGATTCAGGCGCGCAGAAACCCAGTCCTTGAGCTGCCCATCCTCGAAGGCATGGTTGTGTACCTCAAGATGGTGACGGAGAACGAACGTGGGGTCTTGCTCCCACCACCAGCCGCTGGCCCGCTGCACGGGCTGGCAGCGAAATCTTTCCCACGCCAGCCAGTAGATGCTGAGAAATTCCCGGAGGCGGTCCGCTGTCAGGCCCTCCACACGCATCAGCACGGTGATGGTCATGGGGTTGTCGGGGCGCTCCAGCGCGAGCCAGGCCGAATCGGCAGGCAACATTAAACGCGATTCGTCGTGACTCAAGCCCTGACTACCCCAGATGAAATAATACTGTGAACCAAAAATGACCGTGCATTGTGACAGACAAGAAGAAACGCCTCCACAACCGGGGCGTGACAAAAAATTACATCAACCCCGATACCTGTGTTTATACTGGGATTAAAGGCTGGTAGTGGTGTCAGGTACTGAAGTCGGCCGTCGCGGATTGGCCGTGGCGGGGCCAAATCTGCGCAATTCACGCCAATACACAGACAGCACGTTGGCGACAGAGTCGGGTCAGTCGGTTGAAATTACCCGGTCGGCATTCCAGTATCGGGAAAGGCAACGAATAATAAAAACCGTACGCAGTCGCCACGTGCTGGCAGGAGAGTGGATATGAAAGCGAGCCATGTTCGAAAACTGATCAAGCCTATCGACAGCGCCTATTCGGAAATGTTCTCCGGGCGCGTCTATAAGGTGGGTCGTGGCGCAGTTTCAGTCCGCAACCACAGCGGCAAGGCCGAACAGACGGTCATAGGCGTTCACGGCTTCCTGGAGAATCACTGCTATTTCACCCAGGCCTATGAAGCGCCGACCACCGAGCTGATTCTGCTGACCTGCAGCAACTATCATATTCCGGTAAACGGGGTGACGCCGGAGACCCCTGACTGGGAAGTGGCCATTAAACACCTCGAAGCCACCATCGAGTACGATGCCTGCATTCTGAACCAGGCGCTGGAAAACCTCCCGAGCACTGACAGCGTCCGCATTCATGGTCATTCCCGCGGCGGAGCCGTTATCCTGCAGGCCCTGGCCTACCGGCCCGAGCTGTATGCCAATGTGGAGATAGTACTGGAAGCCCCGGTACTTCCCCAGGGACACCTTCATGCCCTGGTGACCACCATACTGGAGCCTGTCAGCCACGGCATGTGGCCCTGGCTGATCCGTCTGATCAACAGCGCGCCCTCCTCCGCTTATGGCCAGACCTTTTTCGGCAAGATGAATCCCCGCAAGAAACAGCTGCTTGGCAAGCTGTTTTCCGCCACCCAGGATCACCTGACCATTGTCCGCAATATCGAAAACATCATGGCCTGGATGGAGCGCACCGAAACCAGCATTTATGGGCAGGTGCGCCATGGCACTTTCCTGGTGCCCCAGGTGGATCGCATTCTGGATCGTGGTGCGATGCTGGCCAGCGCCCGCCAGAGCCCGACCACCATGCGAATCGTGGAAACCCAGGCGCCGAGCCACTTTATCACCCTGGACAGCAAGGAATGGATACCGGGTTTTGAAACCATGCCGGCGTCGGCACAGGCCTGACCGACGTCAGAACGCCGTGTTACATGCCACTGACAGCGCCTGGCAGCCTCCGTTAAACTGGCAGATCAATTAACCTGCCAGGGGGCCTGACAAAATGTACCGCGAGCGTCTGGTTTCAACAGACACCAGTTCATCACAGAGCGCCCGGGCCCTGCAGGCCCAGCTTCTTGACTGGCACGATTTCCGGCATCAAATCCCGGACCAGGCCCCGGCCGGAGCCCTTCAGGCCCTCACGGCCTGGCAGGCGGAGCGGCTGAAAAAAACCCACGAGGATCTGTACAAAGACCCCTGCTACCGGCCCGGCCTGGTCTTCCTCCTGACCGACCTCTACGCTCCAGCCAGCATGACCCGGCGGGACGACAACATCGATCGCATCTTTCCCAGAATGGTCACATGGCTGCCTGACAACCTGCTTGCCACGCTGGCGGCACTGATCGAACTCAATCATGTCACCCAGAGACTGGATCTGGCACTGCTGGAGAAGCTGTCACAGCTTGGGGCGGATCCGGCCAGACTGGATACGGAAAGCTACTGCATGGCATTCCGCGCCGGCGACATCAGCCAGCGAATGCGCCAGATAGCGCTGGTGGAAAAGGTGGGGCGGCAGCTGGATAGCTACGTGCGAAACCGCACTCTTGGCTGGCTGCTCTCCATGAGCCGTGCGCCTGCGGAAATGGCCCGGCTGGAGGATTTACATTCATTTCTGCACCGCGGATACAGGGCATTCCGGGCCATGGACCGGGTTGATGCCCTTATCAGCGAACTGGTTATCAGGGAAAGCCTGGTACTGGAACAGATCATGTCCGGCCAGCCAGACCCTCTCGCGCTGCCCGACTCACTGGATCGCGGTAACGTCCGGCCCTGATCAGGCAGAGCCGGTAAGGTCGTCCATCTGACGCTGGACTTCGCCCTCAATGCGGGATTTGAAGGGCCTCAGCATCAAACCGAGCTCCAGCCTGATATGAAGGGTGTCGGGGGTCACATCCAGCTGACCCTTGACGCCGCTGCGTCTGAAGCGCATTACGTCTCCGTCCCATTCATAATGAACATCGAAATGGCTCGACAGATCACGCGCAAGGGCTTCGGCGGCCTGACGTGCATGCTCATGGTCCAGACTGTGGGAGCGTTTGATATCGATTGTGGACATGACAGCCCCCTGATGGATGGTTGATAAGACACAGTTTAGGGAAACCGCCGCACGACGCAAGGGTCACGCCGCCCCGGTGGCCCCAAAACAGCGCAAATATGTTCAAGTAGCTTGTAGCCAGCCCCCTGACCGTTAGAATACAGGGTTCAGACCCGGACAGGACCCCAAAATGACCGAACAGCGCATGCCACCAGACCAGACCCGGGAGCCGGCAGGCCAGCCTCCCGAGGGCGACAGCACCCATTTTGGCTTCCGCCAGGTGGCCCGAAGCCAGAAAGCCAGCCAGGTTGCTGATGTATTCCATTCCGTCGCCGGCAAATACGACATGATGAATGACCTCATGTCCATGGGTGTCCACCGGCTCTGGAAACGATTTACCATTGAGGTCAGTGGCGTCAGACCAGGGCACCGGGTACTGGACATTGCAGGCGGCACAGGCGACCTGACCATGAAGTTCTCCGATCTGGTAGGCAGCACCGGCCAGGTCGTGCTGGCGGACATAAACGCCTCCATGCTGCAGGTTGGCCGGGGGCGACTGATGGACCGGGGCTATGCCGGCAATATCGAGTATGTCCAGGCCGATGCAGAGCACCTGCCGTTTCCGGACAACAGCTTCAATGCCGTCAGCATTGCCTTCGGCCTGCGCAATGTCACCGACAAGGATCAGGCCCTGCGGGACATGACGCGGGTGCTCAAACCCGGGGGCAAGCTCCTGATCCTGGAATTTTCAAAGCCAACGAACCCGCTCCTCAGCAAGGCATACGATCTCTATTCGTTCAATGCCCTGCCGCTGATGGGGCAACTGGTGGCCGGAGACTCGGCCAGCTACCAGTACCTGGCCGAGTCCATCCGCATGCACCCGGACCAGGAAACCCTGAAAAACATGATGGACCAGGCCGGGCTGGTGAACTGCAAGTATTACAACATGACCGGTGGCGTGGTTGCCCTGCACGTGGGGATCAAGCCCTGATGTTTCCCGGCCCCACGCTCCGGGCGGCTGCAAGCCGGGTTCTCGAAAGCGCACTGAATCAGTCCCTGGCGCTGGACCCGGCAGGCCGGCGGGACTTCCTGAATGCCCTTTCAGGGCTCGTGCAGTTCCGGATAACGGGTCCTGGCACGCTATTTCTGACCCTGCAGAAAGCCGGGGCGGGGGTTCAGGTGGGCAGCGAGCCGGCAGAGGATCCATCACTTGAACTTTGCGGCCCTCCACTGGCATTCATAGCCCTTGCGCTGGGCGATCGAAGCGCCCTCAGTCAGGGGCGAATTGCGGTCAACGGCGATGCTGCCCTGGCCCACGAGTTCCAGCGCGCTCTTGAGCAGCTTGATCCCGACTGGGAAGCCGCCCTGGCCCGGCATGCGGGGGATTTGCCCGCCCATTTCATAGGTCAGCGGGTGCGGGCAGCCGTCAGCTGGAGCCGTCAGGCATCAGCCAGCCTCAACGCCAATCTGGAAGAATACATTCATGAAGAAAGCCGGCAACTGCCCGGGCGCCGCGAACTTGAAGCAACCTTTGCCGACATAGACAGTCTCAGCCTCCGCTCCGAGCGGCTGGCTGCCCGGGTTGAGCGTCTTCAGCGACAAGCCGGTGAATCCAGCCCGGAATCTACCCCCTCTTCACCGGAGTCACAGTGAGACGTCTGCAACGCCTGTTTCGCATTTCCTGGGTATTCTGCCGCTATCGGCTGGATATTCTGTTGCCCCTCACCGAACTGCCCCTGGGCCTGAGGCTGCTGTTTCTGTTTGCACCCTGGCATCTGTTCCCCCAGCCAAAACTCGAGCGGGGTGAACGGCTGCGGGTGGCACTTCAGGAACTGGGACCGATTTTCGTCAAGTTCGGCCAGATCCTCTCCACGAGAAGAGACCTGCTGCCCGACGACATGGCAGAGCCTCTGCGGAATCTGCAGGACCGCGTGCCTCCCTTTCCGGGCGAGCAGGCCCAGGCCATTATCGAAAAATCCCTGAAAGCCCCTGTCGGCGAACTGTTTGCCGCATTTGAGCAGGCGCCCATGGCCTCAGCCTCGGTGGCTCAGGTGCACTCTGCCATCCTGCACAACGGCAAGGCAGTGGTAGTGAAGGTGGTACGGCCGGGCATCGAGCGCACGATCCGTCAGGACATTGCCCTGATGTATTTCATGGCCCACAGTCTCCAGCGTTACTGGTCAGAAGGCCCACGGCTTCGCCCCGTCGAGGTGGTCGAGGATTACGAGAACACCATCTACGATGAACTGGACATGCAGCGGGAAGCAGCCAATGCCAGCCAGCTGCGCCGCAATTTCGAGAACTCCGGGCTGATCTACATCCCGTCCATCGACTGGGATTACACCAGTAAAAAGGTAATGGTCATGGAACGCATCGGAGGCATTCCGGTCGCAAATGTGACTGCACTCAGGGCCGCAGGCGTCGACATGAAGGTGCTGGCGGAGAAGGGAGTGGAGATATTCTTCACCCAGGTCTTCCGGGACAGTTTTTTCCATGCGGACATGCACCCCGGAAACATCTTCGTGGATGCCAGCAACCCGGCAGACCCGAAGTACATCGCCATTGATTTTGGCATCGTCGGAACTCTGGCGCCGGAAGACCAGAGCTACCTGGCGAGAAACCTGCTGGCCTTCTTCCGACGGGACTACCGCCAGGTGGCAGAGCTTCACATCCAGTCCGGCTGGGTGCCCGCCCACACCCGGGTAAATGAATTCGAGGCGGCCATTCGCACAGTGTGCGAACCCATCTTTGAGCGCCCCCTGCGGGACATTTCTTTCGGCCAGTTCCTGCTGCGCCTGTTCCAGACCGCCAGACGCTTTGAAATGGAGGTCCAGCCCCAGCTGGTGCTGCTGCAGAAGACCCTGCTCAACGTCGAAGGACTGGGGCGCCAGCTGTATCCGGATCTGGATCTCTGGAGCACGGCACAGCCGTTTCTGGAGAAATGGATGCGCAAGCGCATCGGCCCGGCGCACCTGTTCCAGACCCTGCAGACTCACCTGCCAGCCTGGCTGGAGCAGTCGCCGGACATGCCCCAGCTGGTCCACGACGCTCTGGTCCAGATTCGCAGCACCAATCCCATCATCGCCCGGAATGTTGATACCCTTGATGAGATGAGAGCCCTGCAGGCACGGTCTGACCGTCGCTGGAGGCAGGTGCTGGTCGCGGGGATACTGGTGGCCGGGGCCTGGCTGGGCACGCGGGACGATCTGTTGGCCCTTGCTGGGCAGACTCCGGCCCACAGCTGGGTCCTCGGCGCACTGGCTGCCTGGCTTCTGCTCCGGAGCACCCGCTGAACCAGACCGGCACTGGGCTGATCGTTACACTATTTTTCAGGATTCACGGAAATGCAAGATTCACCACTTACTGTTGACTCCGTCGCCTGGCTGGACAGTGTCAGCTGGACATCCGATGGACTGGTCCCGGCGATTGCCCAGGACGCCGGGAGCGGCGACATTCTCATGATGGCATGGATGAACCGGGAAGCCCTGGCGCTGACTGTGCAAGGGGGCCGGGCCGTATACTGGTCAAGATCCCGCGGCCAGCTGTGGCACAAGGGGGAAACTTCGGGTCATGAGCAGATAGTCACTGAAATAAGGCTGGACTGTGACGCGGATGTAGTCCTGCTGAAAGTGGAACAAGAGGGCGGCATCGCCTGTCATACCGGTCGGCGCAGCTGCTTTTACCGGCGCCTTGAAAACGGCCGGTGGACGGATGTGGAGCCGGTCCTGCAGGACCCTGAGGCCATATACGGCGCGGGCACAAAAGGACACAGCCATGAGTGATGTACTGGTGAAGCTTGCCGAAGTACTGGAGGCAAGGAAATCCGCTGATCCGTCCAGCTCTTATGTGGCCAGCCTTCACGACCGGGGGCTCAACAAGATCCTGGAGAAAGTGGGCGAAGAATGCACCGAGACACTGATCGCAGCGAAAGATGCCGAACGCAGTGGCGAAACCCGGGAGCTTGTCTCGGAAACTGCCGACCTGTGGTTCCACTGCATGGTCATGCTGTCCAGTCTCGGAGCTGGCCCGCAGGACGTACTGGACGAACTGGCCCGGCGCTTTGATCTGTCAGGGCTGGAAGAGAAGGCATCCCGCGAGCAGAAATGACATGATGCAATACAGTATTTCAGATTCTGGGCGCCTGTGGCGTACAATCTGGATATCCACAATACGAAGTTGATGAGGAGCCCGTTATGGGTATCAGTATCTGGCAATTATTGATCGTGCTTGGCATTGTCATACTGCTGTTCGGAACCAAGAAGCTGCGCAATATCGGTACCGACCTGGGCGGCGCCATCCGTGGCTTCAAGAAGTCCATGGGTGATGATGACTCCAGCAGGGAGGACGACAGCAGCGAGTCCATCGAGAGCAAATCCGATGCCGGTGTCCAGAAGACAGAGGCCGCCAGGCAACACAAGGCCGATGAAAAATCCCGCAGCTGAGCAAGGCCTGAATGTTTGACATCGGCTTTATTGAACTTCTGATCTGCGGGATCATCGCCCTGCTGGTGCTGGGTCCCGAACGTCTGCCCACTGCCGCACGCACGGCCGGCCGCTGGGTTGGCCGAACCCGTCGCATGGTAGGTCAGTTCACCTCGGAGCTGGACCGACAACTGAAGGCCGAGGAACTCCGGGAGGAGCTTCGCAAAGCCGGAGACGTGGGTCTTGATGATGTCGAGAAAAACGTCCGCGGAGCTCTGGACGAAGCGAAGAAATACGAGCACATGGTCCTGTCCGACGAGTCTGTCCGCCCACCAAAGTCGGCGCCGGCCAGCCGCAAGGGCGCTTCAGCTTCCGACCCGGCGATCGCGAATACAGAGTCTGGTCCACAGAGACAGCCGGATGCCGGTAAGGCCGCATCGGAACCTTCGAACAGATCCCAGACCAGCACCCCGGAAAAACGTTCATGAGCACCCACTCCCCCGACAGCAGGGACGATGCGGACACACCCGCACAGCCTGAAATGCCCCTGGTGGAGCACCTGCTCGAGCTCCGCAACCGGCTGCTCAAGATGGTGCTGGCGGTACTAGTGTGTTTTGCCGTGGTCTACCCTTTTGCCAACGAGCTGTATCTGTGGATGTCCCAGCCCCTGCGGGATCTTCTGCCGGAAGGGCAGATGATGATTGCCACGGACGTCACCTCGCCCTTTTTCGCGCCCCTCAAACTGGCGCTGGTGGTCGCCGTCTTTGCCGCCATCCCCGTCATCCTTTTCCAGCTGTGGAGCTTCATCGCACCCGGCCTGTACAGGCATGAAAAACGTCTGGCCTTCCCACTGCTGGCGACCTCCGTCCTCCTTTTCTACCTGGGCGCAGCTTTTGCGTACTTCGTCGTATTCCCCCTGGTCTTCGGGTTTTTTACCGCCATCGGCCCC
Organism: Marinobacter sp.; assembly: GCF_044799475.1. Classification (GTDB taxonomy): domain Bacteria; phylum Pseudomonadota; class Gammaproteobacteria; order Pseudomonadales; family Oleiphilaceae; genus Marinobacter. Next base: position 392,535 of record NZ_CP085217.1, read on the forward strand.
GAGGGCATTGTTGAACTGCCGGACATCAACAGCTATCTCAACTTCGTGCTGAAAATGTTCTTTGCCTTCGGCGTCGCCTTCGAAATTCCCATTGCCACCATCCTGATGATCATGTCCGGAGCCACTACCCCGGCGGACCTTGCCGCCAAACGGCCTTACGTCGTGGTTGGCTGCTTTGTCATTGGCATGCTCCTGACTCCACCGGACATCATCTCCCAGACCCTGCTGGCGGTACCCATGTGGATTCTGTTCGAATTGGGCATTCTGTTTGGCCGCTTGGCCCAGCGCCGGCCCGCCCCTGAAGCCGGGGAAGCCAGGGGCGAATGAATCTGGCCCTGCTGTTTGATGAAGACTTTACTGCTCCCGACCGGGTGTGTCTGACCGGTCGGCGCCGACAGCATCTTGCGACGGTTCTTAAAAGCCTGCCGGGAGATGTGGTCCCCCTCGGGAAAGTGGATGGGAAGATAGGATCTGGAAGAGTCCTGAGCCAGAACGACGACCAGATCGAGCTGACTGTTGACCTGAAAGAGCCTCCCCCCGTAGCCCTGCCCCTTACCCTCGTCATGGCCATGCCCAGGCCCAAGATGTTCCGCCGGGTTCTCCAGGCGGTGGCCTCCCTCGGAGTGAAAGACATCTGGCTGATCAACAGCTACAAGGTGGAAAAAAGCTTCTGGCAGACGCCCTGGCTGGCGGATGAAGCGATCCGGGAAAATCTGACTCTGGGACTGGAGCAGGCCCGGGACACCCTGATGCCAGTGGTGCATGTGCGCAAGCTGTTCAAGCCATTTGTAGAGGACGAACTTCCCGGGCTGCTCGGCAGCCGGCCGGGGCTGGTGGCGCACCCGGGCACCGATATCCCCTGTCCGACAGGCCTGAATGGCCCCGCAACACTGTGCATTGGACCGGAGGGCGGTTTCACTGATTACGAAGTAATGAAAATGATCGAAGCCGGAGCCCAGGCGGTCCATCTGGGCAGCCGGATTCTGCGGGTTGAAACAGCCGTCCCGGTCCTGGTCAGCCGGCTGTTCGATCCCTGCCGTTTCTGACCCGGGCTGCGGAATTTCCCGCGCGACAACTCTATTGCCCCAGCCCCATGGCTTCTGCAGCAATGCGGCGCTTGATGACATCCGAGCCGTCCAGCCAGCGCATGCCGGTGTTGCGCAGCCAGCGCACAGGCAGTTCGTCCCGCCCAAACAGGGTTTTGAAACCTTCCATGGCGGCCATCATGGCGAGATTCTCTCCCTTGCGACGGCGCTGATAGCGCGCCAGAATGATCTCGACATCCGGGCCCAGATTGCGACTGCGGGCCTGGGCCAGTTCATCCAGCAGCACTCGCACATCGCCAAAACCGAGATTGGCCCCCTGCCCGGCGAGCGGATGGATGGTATGAGCAGCATCCCCCACCAGCGCCATGCCGGGGCGCACGTAATTCCTGGCGTGTCGCTGCCGCAGGGGAAAGGCGAAGCGCTGTGAAACGGCTTTGACCGCCCCCAGCTGCTGTTCGATAGCACCCCCCAGTTCGCCTCGGAAGGCCGCGTCATCCAGCGCCATCAGTCGCTGTGCTTCCAGGTTATCCTGGGACCAGACGATGGAGCTGAAATGCCCATTTTTCCCGGCGCTGTCGCAAGCCAGTGGCAGGAAGGCCAGCGGACCGCTCCGGGAGAAGCGCTGCCAGGCCGTGTGGTCATGATGCTGAGCCGTTTCCGCCGTACAGACAATCGCCTGCTGCTCATAATCCCACTCCCGGGTCGGCAGGCCGGCCCAGTGGCGCAGCCGGGAGCTGGCGCCATCGGCCGCAACAGTCAGCGGGGCCGTTATTCGCCGGCCATCGGCAAGATGAATTCCCCGCTGATTGCCTTCTTCCCACCAGCCACTCACCCGGGCGCCATCAATCACCTGCATGCTGCTGTCCAGGGCCGCCTGAAACAGGGTACGGACCACCAGCCGGTTTTCCACGATCACCCCGAGGGCGGGCACCTGCATTTCGGCGGCATCAAAGCGGATGCGGCCGGTGCCCTCGCCATCCCAGACCACCATCCGGCGATAGGGACAGAACCTGGCTTCGGCCCTGTCGTCGCGGCCGGACGGTGGCCAGCCTCCCAGCCGTTCGAGCAGTCTCTGGCTGGCCACCGAGAGGGCACTGACCCGCGGCTCAAAAGTCTCCACACTGACCGCTGGCGCTGGCTTGGCTGTCAGCTCCTCCGTCTTTGCCGCCTCCACCAGTATTACCTGCCAGCCCTGTTTCTCAAGCCCCAGGGCCACGGCAGTTCCGGTGAGGCCACCGCCCACCACGAGGATGTCGCAGCTCAGCTGTTCAGTCATGATTTTTCGCCCCCGCGCGATCCAGCGGCAGGGCTTCAGCCTTGCGCCCGCCCAGACCCATGGCCTGACGTGCAAACCAGCGGCGGGCTTCCGGAAACAGATCCAGCCCCACCAGACCCATGTCCCGGGCGACAGCCAGGCCGGGGGTGTCACTGCCAAAGATCCGGATCAGGGAGTCTGAAAACCGGACAGTCCGTTTCCAGTCGGCCCGATGACTTTCCTGCCAGGCATTGAGCACCGAGAGGTTCCCGAGGCTCTGCCCCCTCCCGTCAGCGAGACGGAACTGCTCCACCAGTGACATCAGGCCCCTGAGGGCCAGATTGAATCCCTGGCCGGCTACCGGGTGCAGGGTATGGGCGGCGTTACCGACCAGGGCTATGCCCGGCCTCACCGCTTCGGTGACGGTATTGAGAACCAGGGGATAGTGATTACAGCTGCCTATGCGGACAAACCGGCCCAGGCGCCAGCCAAAACGCTCCTGCAGACGGGCGCATTTCTGTTCGTCGCTGCAGGCTAGCATCTCGTCGAGTTTTTCTTTTGACAGGGTCCAGACCAGGGCGGAGGTACTGCCAGCACCATCAGGCCCGTCAGCCGGCAATAGCGCCATGGGGCCTGCATCGGTAAAGCGCTCGTAAGCCACAAAATCATGGGGCTCGCTGGTTGAGACATTGGCAATGAGGGCATGCTGTCCGTAGTCGCTTCGGCTGACCGGGAAGCCAAGACGCTCCCTGAGGCCCGAGCGCCCACCATCTGCGATGACAACGCACTGGGCAGTCAGGCTCCGGTGCTCGCCGTTTTCCAGCAGGAATACCGCCATGCCGGAGGTTTTCGCCTCAACATCTGCAACCTCGGCCGGGGCGCGCCAGCTCAGGCCTGGCAGTTCTCCCAGAGCGGCCATGAGAGAGAGGCCCAGCCATCGGTTGTCCACTACATAACCCAGAGCCTCCTGGCCATGCTCTTCCGCGTTCAGTCGGCTGGCGCCGAACCGGCCGCGGTCCGAGACGTGAATCTGTCGGATCGGGGTTGCGTGACGGGAGAGCCTGGGCCAGAGGCCCAGGTCTTCAAAAATCATTTTCGAACCCCAGGCAAGGGCCGTAGACCGGCTGTCGTAACTGGGCTGGTAGCTGTCAGGCAGGGCATTTGGTGACAGGGGGAAAGCTTCCACTACGGTGATGCGAAGACGGGGCATTGCCTGACCCAGCGCCAGCGCCAGAGTGGCGCCAGCCAGGCCGCCACCCGCAATCACTACGTCCGTGTCGAGATCAGAGCGGCTCATGCTCAGCCCGCCATCAGGGATTCAATTTCCGGGATGGTCTTGGGGACCCCCTCTGACAGTACGCGGCAGCCCTCACGGGTTACCACGACATCATCTTCAATACGGATGCCTATGCCGCGCCACTTTTCATCAACGCTGAAATTGTCCGGCGCGATATACAGCCCGGGTTCCACAGTGAGCACCATCCCCGGCTCCAGCTCGCGCCAGGCGTCGCCTACCTTGTAATCTCCCACGTCGTGCACGTCCATGCCCAGCCAGTGGCCGGTGCGGTGCATGAAGAAGGGCCGATAGGCCTGCTGCTCAAGGGCTTCGTCGAGGGAAAGTTCGATCAGGCCAAGATCGATCAGGCCCTGGGTCAGCACCTTCAATGCTGCCTCGTGGGAATGGTTCCAATGATTGCCGGGACGGACCGCATCAATCGCAGCGTACTGGGCCGCCAGAACCACTTCATAAAGCTGGCGCTGCGCTTCGCTGAACCGGCCACTGACCGGAAAGGTACGGGTAATGTCGGAGGCGTAGCATTCCAGCTCACAGCCGGCGTCGATCAGCACCAGGTCGCCCTCTCTGAGCACCGAGCTGTTCTCTATGTAGTGCAGAATACAGCCGTTGGCCCCGCCCCCCACGATGGAAGGATAGGCCGTGGTTCTGGCTCCCCTGCTCATGAACGTATGGATCAGCTCGGCTTCCAGCTGGTATTCATAGGCTCCAGGCTCGGCCCGTTTCATGGCACGGATATGCGCCTCGGCACTGATCTCTCCGGCCTTCGCCATTACCTTGATCTCGCTGGCACTCTTGTATAGCCGGAGATCGTGCAGCATATGTTCAAGAGCAACAAACTCCCCCGGTGGCCTGGCGCCGGAGCGCACCTTGGAGCGCAGCACCTTGACCCAGTCCATCACCTGGGTGTCGAAAGCCGGATCCCGGCCAAGGGGATAGTAAACCCGGCTGCGCCCTTCAATCATACCCGGCAGAATGTCGTCGATATCACCGACCGGAAAGGCATCGTCGAGGCCAAATCGCTCGATGGCGCCTTCGGGGCCGACCAGAAATCCGTCCCAGAGCTCTTTATCAGGATTGCGCTCCTTGCAGAAAAGCACGGACTCGCCATGCTCCCGGCCGGGAATCAACACCAGCACGGAATCCGGTTCGCCAAAGCCGGTGAGATACTGGAAATCACTGTCCTGCCGGAATTGATGATGCACATCCCGGTTGCGTACCTTTTCCGGTGCTGAGGGCACGATCGCAATGCTATCCGGGGCCATCCGCTCCATCAGCTTGCGACGCCTCTCGGCAAACTCCTTGACGGGGATTAGCTGGCTCATGGTCACTCCATCCTGATCTGTTTTGGCTGCTCTGAAACGTTTCGGCGCGCCCGTTTGCCGGGTCAGTGCAGGGTAGTTGACGGACTGGCACCCGTTGATGCTGTCTCGGGCGGGTTAAACTCGGTAAACACCGCGAGAGCCCCAAGGCGCACGTATTCCGTGATTTCGTTGAGCTGGTATTCGCCGTCCTCGCTGTCTTCCTCGCTGTCACTGACCTGGCTGATGGCAACCATGTCTTCAATCAGCTCACGGATTTCCGGCGGGGCCTCGCCGAGGGAAGCCCCGGCTCCCGAGGCCATGCCTTCCAGGAAGCCCCGCACCCACGCGGACAGGGCCTGTACGCGTTGATCGAGGCTGTAGTCATCGTCGGGAAGAAGAGGCTGAAAGCTCATATCCGACGCTTTCAGGGCCGCCAGCGCCTCGTCATACGCAGCCGACATGAACTCCGCCAGCTCAGGTGACTCCTCCGCTGCGCTTGCCGGCAATCCCAGGTGCTCGCAGACCACCTGCAACCACTCCTCCGAATTCATACGTGCGCCGGCCGCCAAACGGCCACAAAGGCTGCCATGCAGTTCCGAGGGATGGCTGAATGCCTTGTGGGTACTGTAAAGGTTGGCCCAGCGCTCAAACTTGTCGGCGGGGGTGGAGTCCGTGTCGGTCATGGGGCGATGCTTACCTCTCAGATGTAGCTGGTGTGCGGATATCCTAACATTGGCGTGGACCAAACACACCGGGGCCGACGCGCTGCTATCCGGGAGTTGACCACCAGCCATTGAATTATGTTATAACATATCAATTCGTAAAACTGCCTTCGAGATTCCAGATGAAACACATAACCGCCCTCTGTTCCAGCTACCTGCTCCTGGCAGTCACCCTTTACAGCTTCCCAGCCCTGGCAGCCGACAACCCGGCAGCTCACAGCCATGGGGAGGCAGGGATGCAGGTGGCCATAGAAGGACACACTCTGGATCTTATGTTTCAGTCTCCGGCCTACAACCTGATCGGCTTCGAGCATGAGCCGAAAAACGACAGACAGCGCCAGGCGGTCAGGGATGCGCGAGAGTGGCTTGAGTCCAGGCCGCTGGTGGACACGGAGACGCCGTCATGCCGGGTGAGGGAAGCCAGTATTACGGACTCATTCGGAAAAGGGGATGCGCACGATCATCACGCAGGGCACAAAGAGCATGATGACGAAGCAGAAAACAAACACCATGGCCATCATGACGACCACCAGAGCGAAACCCACAGCGAATTTTCCGTCATCCAGACCCTGCACTGCGATGGTCTGGCCGATAGCCGGACCCTGACCGCGCCGCTGATGGATCACTTCCCGGCCATTGAAGCCCTCAGGCTTGAATGGGTCAGCTCTGTCAGCCAGGGCAGCGCCAGGCTGGAGCCAGGCGATACGGATTTCAGAATCAGCCAGTAAGGCGATTACTCGTAGGGCACCACATCCTCCGCCACCAGTGCATAGGATGAGGTGCCTATGTCATGCTCGGTGCGGCTGATTTTGAGCTCACCCTCGACCCAGAAAGGCTCATAAAGCACTTCCAGTTCGATGCCCTCGGGGTAGGTCACGTGAATAATCTGGTTGGGCGGTGGTGGCGGCACGTGAATGCAGGCGCCGTAGTAGGGCACGAGGAAAAACTCGACAATCCGCTGGCTGCTGCCCACGGTTTTGAGGGGCACTATAAAACCCGGAATACGGGCAGGGGTATTGTCCATTTCGGGGACTACCCGACCCGTCATGATCTCGTCCGGCAGAGTCACCGGACCGTCTCCCTCATGGGCAATTTCTGGCATACTCTCAAGCAGCTTGAGGTCCTCTGCAGGCATCAGCTCGAGCCAGTCCAGAGTACGCCATCCGGTTTCCGCCACGGCCTGGCCACCGGCAAACGTCAACACCACCAGGACTGCACGGACGACCAGCTTTGTCGTTTTCAGCATTTCGAATACACCTCACTCATAATATCGCTCGCATCATACATGGAGACGGGATCCTCTAACATGACATCAGCAGAAGGTCTGGATACAGCACCGGTTCCTGCCATCAAAAGCCGTGAGCTGAGCTTCCAGTGGCCGGGAAGCCCGAACATGCTCCGCTATCCGGATCTGACTCTGGCAGCGGGCGAACACCTGTTCCTCAGAGGCCCCAGCGGCAGTGGAAAAAGCACCCTGCTCGCCATGCTCTGTGGTCTGGCCCTGCCAGCTTCGGGCCAGCTGCTGGTGATGGGCACCGACTTCTGCCGGCTGTCAGGCGCCCGCCGGGACCGTTTTCGCGCCGATCATCTTGGGGTCATTTTCCAGCAGTTCAATCTGGTGCCCTACCTGGACACCACAGCCAATGTGACCCTGCCCTGCAGGCTTTCGGCCCGACGTCATTCCCATGCCTGCCCCTCCCCCCGGGAACAGGCCCAAGCCCTGCTTCAGGCTCTCGACATAGGCGCTGAAGACTGGCACCGCCCAGTGTCTGCGCTGAGTGTTGGACAGCAGCAACGGGTGGCTGCGGCACGGGCACTGATTGGCGCGCCAGCAGTAATTCTTGCCGATGAACCCACCTCCGCACTGGACACCGGAAATCGCGACCGGTTCATGGCGCTTCTGCTGGCGCAGGCAAGCCTGAGAGGCACATCGGTGGTTCTGGTCAGCCATGACTCGGGGCTTGCCCACCGTTTTGACCGGGCCGTTAACCTGGAGGCACCACCATGAATCTGCGTCTGGCCCTGTCCCTTGCCCTGGCCAGCCTGTGGCACCGGCGCGGTGTGCTGGGACTCGTGACTCTGACCCTGACCCTCAGCATCACCCTTCTGCTGGGGGTCCAGTATGCCCGAACCGAAGTGCGCCAGTCCTTCACCAACACCATCAGCGGCACTGACCTGATCGTGGGAGCACGCAGCGGCCAGCTCAATCTGCTTCTGTATACGGTTTTCCACATTGGGGATGCCACCAACAACATTCGCTGGCAAACGTTTCAGAGTCTGAAGGAAGACAACCGGATCGGATGGATAGTTCCCATCTCGCTGGGAGACAGTTACCGGGGCTTCCGGGTGGTGGGTACCGACAGCAGTTTTCCGGAACATTTCCGCTACGGTGACGACAGCCCCCTGGCATTTGCGTCCGGACACTGGTTTGACGGTGTCTTTGATGTGGTGATGGGTTCTGAAGTGGCACGGCGCTTTGATCACAGAGTCGGTGGCGAGGTGGTGCTGTCCCACGGCACCGGGCGGATCAGCTTCATGAATCACGACGCTCACCCATTCACCGTTTCCGGCATTCTGAAGCCAACAGGAACCCCGGTGGACAGGGCAGTCTATGTGAGCCTGCAGGGGCTTGAAGCCATCCATATTGGCTGGGAGTCGGGCGTGGCTATTCCGGGCCGCACTCCCTCGAAAGAGCAGGCTCTGGCGCGGGATTTGACCCCCTCCTCTGTTACAGCCGCGCTGGTGGGCATGGATCGCAAGGTGTTAACCTTCCAGGTTCAGCGCCAGATCAATGAATTCTCTTCTGAACCGCTGACGGCCATTCTGCCTGGGGTGGCCCTGAACGAACTCTGGCGGGTCCTGGGGCAATTCGAGCGTACCCTGCTCGGTATTACCGCATTTGTCGTGGTGACCAGCCTGATCGGCCTTGTGGCGGTGCTGCTCGCCCTGCAGGCGCAGCGGAGGCAGGAAATCAGCATTCTCAGGGCGGTTGGAGCCTCCCCGAGACTGATCGGGCTGCTTTATGTTCTTGAGTGCCTCCTGCTTTCCGTGGTTGCATGCATACTGGCCGTTGGCCTCGGAGCGCTGCTGATCATGGCGGCCGGCCCATGGCTGCTGGAGAATCACGGACTCCAGGTCAACCTCAGGCCACTTGACCGCACAGAATGGCTGATTCTCGCCTGTGTGCCGGCGGCGGGATTGCTGGTGGGTCTCATACCTGCCTGGCGGGCCTGGCTGGGGATGCGGCGGCAGCCCTTTCCAGGCGGATTTCAGTAGGCCGTGATGCCGGGTGACAGGGGGTTAAATTGACCGACCCTGACACCGCACTTATAGTTACTCACATTCCATTGCCAAGATGTTGGATACACCATGCAACAGCCCGAACTGCAAGCCCTGGCGGACAAACTGGATCGCCTTATCGAACATTGTCGCAAGCTGGAGCAGGAAAACGCGGCCATGCGTGAGATGCAGGATGACTGGAACCGGGAGCGGGCGCAGTTGATACAGAAAAACGACCTTGCCAAGCACAAGATTGAAGCCATGATCGGGCGCCTCCGAGCCCTGGAGCAACACTGATGTCACAACAGCCGACAACTGTCGAAGTCAATATTCTCGACAAGGAATACCTGGTCTCCTGCCCCCCGGATGCACGGGATGCCCTTCGTGAATCGGCCCGTCACCTGGATGCGAAGATGCGGGAGATACGCGCCACCGGCAAAGTTTTTGGCACCGAGCGCATCGCCGTAATGGCGGCGCTGAACATCACCCATGAGATGCTTGAACAGAGCACCATGTCTGAAGGCGCCACCCGCCTGCTGGAATCAATGGACACCAGGCTTGATGAGGTTCTGGGCGAAACCGGTGACTGAATAGGGCAACAGAAGCGAAAACCGATTTGCATTCTGCCCGGGTCATTCACGTATAATGACTTGTCTTCCTGGACTGTTCGCTGGTCGGATACGTCCTCGAGCCGATGCTTAACCATCAGGTGGCCACTTCAGGGCATTGTGAGCATGTCCCCTTCAGGGGAAAGCCTGATATGTCACAGCGGCCACCACCTTGAACCGTGGGTTCAAGGGCTACATCCGATAACGGCAGTCCGGGAAGCTTTTTTTCAGTGACCTACACCCCCTCTCCTGATTCATTTCAGACCGGCCCTGACAGGCCGTCCCGCACCGAACTCAGAAAGCTCCTGCGCCAGAAACGGCGCTCGCTCTCCCCCCAGCAGCAGAAACAGGCCGCCACACGGCTTACACGGCAGCTTCTGGGACATCCGATGCTTTACCGCGCCCGGCATGTCGCAACCTATCTGCCCAATGACGGAGAGATCGACCCCCGGCCTTACATGGAGGCAGCGCGCAGGCGTGGCATAAAGTTCTATCTGCCGGTTCTGCATCCGGTCCATCGGGGACAACTGGTATTCAGCCCCTGGGAACCGGGAACGAGACTTTACCCGAACCGTTTCGGCATTCCAGAGCCTGCCTTTCGCGAGGGACTGAAACGTCCGCCCTGGGCCCTGGATGCGGTGCTCATGCCTCTGGTGGGATTTGACCGGCATGGTGGCCGTCTCGGAATGGGAGGAGGTTTCTATGACAGGACTTTCGAGTTTGTGCGCCGTACGCCATCGCTTTCACCACGGCTGATCGGGCTGGCTCACGATATTCAGCGTATGAATCTGCTACCGGTTCAGCCCTGGGACATTCCCCTGCAGGGAATTGTGACCGACCAGGGCCGGTACGAGGCCAGCCCCTGAAAGCTGGCGCCCCGGAAAACCTTCAGTCGCTCATTGAGCGTACGAGAGGGGCCTGCAACTCGGCTGGCAGAGACGCAGACCTGTCTTCGGAAGCCTGAATTGAAGTGATGCCACTAATGACAAGGCCAGCGGCAAAAATGAATAGGGCTGCCCGGAGCATGTCAGGCTTGCGTTCCATAATACGTTCCCCTTTCCCACAGACAGGCAAATCTGCGTGAAATCAGACTACTAGTGTAAGTTCCAAGAATCAGGTGAAAGCCTAACAGGCATTCCGTATTTTACAATTTTTGACAGGTTAATCTTTCTTAATATCTCCCGCGCCATTGCCCCTGCCCAGAAACAGACGATAGGCTTCATTGTCGGTCACATTGTCATAGGTGAAACCGATCTTCTTCAACATCGACTCAAAGGCGTCGATATCTCCATCATCTACCTGAACCCCCATGAGCACCCGGCTATAGGCCGACCCATGGTTCCGGTAATGGAACATGGAGATGTTCCACCGAGTGCCCAGCGACATCAGGAACTTCATCAGGGCGCCGGGACGTTCCGGGAACTGGAACTGGTAAACCTGCTCGTTACTTACCGTGGGCGCGTGGCCGCCAACCATGTGGCGGATGTGCTGCTTGGCAAGATCGCTATCGGTCAGGTCAACCACGCCGTAGCCGGTTTCCCGCAGCTCCTGCACCAGCTCATCCCGACCCAGCCCGCCGTGCTGAATCTGGATCCCCACAAAGATCCGGGCTTCCTCGGTATCGGAGTACCTGTAATTAAATTCCGTGATACTGCGTTTGTGAAGGGCATTTATGAATGCCTTGAAGGCCCCCGGCCGCTCTGGAATGGTGACCGCCAGGATGGCTTCACGCTTTTCCCCAATTTCCGTGCGCTCGGAAATGTACCGCAAACGGTCGAAATTCATGTTGGCACCGCTCAGGGTGACCGCGAGGTTTTCTCCCTCAATGCCTTCGCGCTCAATGTATTTCTTGACCCCTGCCACCCCCAGAGCACCAGCCGGCTCAGCTATTGAGCGGGTGTCTTCAAAAATATCCTTGATGGCTGCACAGATCTCATCGGTGGAAACAGTAATAACTTCGTCCACATGGTCCTTGCAGATTTCCCAGGGATGCTCGCCGATCTGCTTGACTGCGACGCCGTCCGCAAAGATGCCCACCTCGTCCAGGGTCACCCGCTCCCCTGCCGCCAGCGCAGCCTGAAGGCAGTTTGAATCATCAGGCTCGACGCCAATGATCTTCACCTCCGGGCGGAGATACTTGATATAGGCGGCCATGCCAGCAATCAGCCCGCCGCCGCCTACGCAGATGAACACCGCATGCAGCGGCCTGGTGAACTGCCACATGAGTTCCATGGCCACCGTGCCCTGACCGGCAATCACGTCCGGATCATCGTAGGGGGGAATGTAGGTGTAGCCGTGTTTCGCGATCAGCTCCCGGGCATGGGCGGCGGCCTCGTCAAAGGCGTCTCCTCTGAGCACAACTCTCGCCCCATGATCTTTCACCGATCGGACCTTGATTTCCGGCGTGGTCTGGGGCATCACAATGACGGCCTTGATGCCCAGTTTTTTCGCCGCCAATGCCACGCCCTGAGCGTGATTGCCCGCCGAGGCACAGATGACTCCTTTTGCCTTCTGTTCTTCCGACAGTTGCACGATCCGGTTATAGGCACCACGGATCTTGAAGGAAAACACCGGCTGAAGGTCTTCCCGCTTGAGGAAAATATTGTTGCCGAAGCGCTTTGAAAGACTGCGGGCCTCGGTCAGCGGGGTTTCGATGGCCACATCGTAGACCCGGGCATCCAGAATTTTCTTGATGTAGCGTTGCGGCATGGCGTTTTATTCCAGTTGACGTCAAAAATGGAGTTCTGCGGCCCGGAGGCAAACGCACAGTGTAGAAAGTTTGCAGAGCCTTCGTCTATAACCCGCTGGCGGCGGGGCGTATAATAGTTACGGATTGCGAATTTTCTGCCTGTTTTCCCACACCGGAGCTTCAAATGACCCAGGACGAACTGAAAAAAGCCGTGGCAAAGGCCGCGCTGGACTACATTGCGCCACGCCTTGGCAGCAAAAGTGTGATTGGTGTGGGCACCGGCAGCACCGCCAATTTTTTCATTGATCTGCTGGCAGACATCCGCATGGATTTCGATGGCTGCGTGGCGAGCTCCGACGCGACAGCGGAGCGTCTGAAGAAGCACAGGATTCCGGTTTACGATCTCAACAGCGTCGCCGACCTCGAGTTCTACATCGACGGCGCAGACGAGGTTAACGGCAGCCTTGAAATGATCAAGGGGGGCGGTGCTGCCCTGACCCGGGAAAAGATCGTTGCCGCCGTGGCAAAAACCTTCATCTGCATTGCTGACGAGACCAAGCGCGTTGACCTTCTGGGCGGATTTCCGCTGCCCGTTGAAGTCATTCCCATGGCACGCAGCCACGTGGGCCGCGAAATTGTCAGGCTTGGCGGTGACCCGGTCTATCGTGATGGAGTCAAAACCGACAACGGCAACATTATTATTGATATCCACAACATGGATCTGTCCCGGCCTATCCAGATGGAGGAAAGACTGAACCAGGTAGTGGGTATCGTAACCAACGGCCTCTTCGCGCGGCGGCCGGCCGATCTTCTGCTGCTTGGCACCAGCCAGGGAGTTGAAAGCATTCCCCGCAAAGGCATCTAGGCTATACCAAGCGCTTGCTTGGTTTCTGAAATTCGGCGACACTGACGTCCTCGTTAACCTGGCAGAGGGCGTCTCCGTGTCCGACTACTTTAATGAAACTCACCAGCAGGCCCGGCTCACCGCACGCCGGTTCGTGTCCACCCATATCCTGCCTTTCATCGCGGACTGGGAGGAGGCGGGTGAATTCCCCCGGGATCTTTACCGCCAGGCCGGCGGAGATGGGCTTCTGGGGATCGGCTTCCCGGAGAACCTTGGGGGAACAGGCGAGGGTGATGTTTTCCTCAAGGTGGCCGTCAGCGAAGAACTGATGCGCTCCACGTCCGGCGGGCTGGTCGCCAGTCTGGGGTCCCTGGACATCGGATTGCCGCCGGTCGCCAAATGGGCCCGCTCCGAAATCCGCGATGAAATCGTGCCATCTGTACTCCGGGGCGAGAAGATTTCCGCCCTCGCGATAACCGAGCCGGGTGGTGGTTCTGATGTAGCCGGCCTGGAAACCCGGGCTGTGCGTGACGGTGACCATTACGTGGTCAATGGCAGCAAGACTTTCATTACCAGCGGCCACCGCGCAGACCACTACACGGTAGCCGTGCGCACCGGCGGGGAGGGCCACGGGGGCATCAGCCTTCTGCTGATCGACCGTGACACGCCCGGATTTGCCCGTGGCAAAAACCTCCGGAAAATGGGCTGGTGGGCCAGCGACACCGCCGAGCTGTTCTTTGAGGACTGCCGGGTTCCCGCCAGCCGTCTGATTGGTGCCGAGAATGCAGGCTTCATTGCGATCATGAGCAATTTTCTGCAGGAACGCCTGATGCTGGCGATCATGGGCTACATGACAGCAGAGATGGCACTGGAGGCCTCACTGGCCTACGCCAAAGAGCGCAAGGCCTTCGGTCGGCCCATCGGGGGCTTCCAGGTGACCCGCCACAAGCTGGTGGAGATGGCGACCCAGGTGGACATTGCCCGGGAGTACACTTACCGGGCAGCGGCCCTGATGCAGGCCGGAAAGAACCCCATCAAACAGGTGGCCATGGCGAAGAATTTTGCCACGGAGGCCTGTGAGTCGGTCACCCGTGAGGCGGTGCAGATCCATGGCGGCATGGGATACATGCGTGAATCGGTGGTGGAGCGACTTTACCGGGATGGCAAGATTCTCTCCATTGGGGGTGGAACTACCGAAATCATGAAAGAGTTGATAGGAAAGCAGATGGGTCTCTGAGATTGCCCAGCTCCGAAGCATCGATGGTGGAGGCCTTTCCCGGACCGTGAGTGGCCAGGGATGGCCACGACCGAGCCTTACATGGGTGAGGCAAGCGTTTATGAAGCAACGCTTCATGCGCAGCCGAGCGACCGCAATCTGCGATTGCGGGCCGGACCCCGGAGGGGTACTTGCAGGCGTGTCCGGGAAAGGCCTCCACCATCGGTGCCAACCTCAAAGCCTGAGACCCTCACCCATCAACCAAAAGGCATTAGTTTCGATTAACAAAGGAACCCCGTATAATTGCGCCCACTTTTTAACCGCAGTTACATCGGACCGCAGAAAGGAACCTTCTATGAACTTTGACCACATCCCCGCTGGCAAAAACCCGCCGGAAGACATCTACGTCGCCATCGAAATCCCGGCCAACAGCTCCCCGGTCAAGTACGAAATCGACAAAGACATGGGCGCACTTCTGGTCGACCGGTTCATGGCCACCCCCATGTTCTACCCGGCCAACTACGGCTTCATCCCCCACACCCTGGCTGATGACGGCGACCCGCTGGACGTGCTGGTAGTCACCCCCTACCCCGTGCAGGCAGGCTGCGTGATCCGCTGCCGTCCCGTGGGCGTTCTCAACATGGAAGATGAAGCCGGCGGCGACGCCAAGCTGGTTGCCGTGCCCCATGACAAGCTGACCAAAGCCTACCAGGACGTCAAGGACATCAACGACCTGCCCCAGCTGCTGCGGGACCAGATCCAGCATTTCTTCGAGAATTACAAAACTCTCGAAGCTGGCAAGTGGGTCAAGGTACAGGGCTGGGACAACGCCGCAGCCGCCCGCAAGGCTATCGAAGACTCGGTAGCCAACTACCGGGGCTAATTATCAGGCCAGCCATAAAAAAAACCGGACAGGCATCCTGTCCGGTTTTTTTGTGAGCGGATGAACGCTCTTAGCCCCGTGACAGCAGTTCCCTGAGGTCACTGATGGCAGAATTGGCCCGGGAGATATAGGCAGCCATGGTCAGGGAGTGATTGGCCAGTACTCCGTAGCCACTGCCGTTCAGCACCATCGGGCTCCACATTTCGCCCTGGGTGCCCTCAAGCTCAATGATCACCTGATGGACGCTCGCCAGAGCGTTCTTGTCATTCAGAACCTTGCGGAAATCCACTTCGATGGCGCGGAACAGATGCAGCAGAGCCCAGGCAGAACCCCGGGCTTCGTAGAAGACGTTGTCTATCTGGGTCCAGGGCGTCTGGACGTCAGCCTGGCCGATGTTCTCTGTCAAAGGCTGGTCCGGATCCGTGCGAGCAATGGCATCGCTGAGCGAGGGTTTGCCAACACTTTCCCCCAGTGCGCGGGACAGGCTTCCCAGGCGGGTTTCCAGATCCGCCAGCCAGTTATTCAGGTTGTCCGCCCTGGCAAAAAACTGGGCCTCTGGCTGATCGGGACGGGACAGGCGCTCCCGGTAGCGCTTGAGAGCCTCGATGCCGCGGCGGTACTCGGATTCGGTGGAGGGAATGGCCCAGCTATCGCTGTCAAAATGGAACTGGGGTTCGGCGATGACCAGATCCTGGTCTTCTGACGACTGGCTCTGGGAGCGGCTGATGTCCTTGCGCATTGCCCGGGACATATCACGGACCTGAACCAGAACCCCGAACTCCCAGCTGGGGATGTTATCGAGCCAGACTCCCGGCGGAAAAAGATCGTTGGAGAGGTAGCCGCCGCGCTTTTCGAGCAGAGTTTCAGCAACCTGTATCAAAGTGCTGGTGGTGGCAAAGCCGGTGACGGGCTCACGATCCATCTCCTGAGCCACCTGCCGGGTATGATCCCGGACCGAAAATACTTCCGGCTCATCGCTCCAGAAGAAGCCTACCACCAGAGCCACCAACAGGTAGGCCAGAATCAGAAAAACAGCCAGTTTGGCAATCCGGCCACCGCCGGTATAATCCGCGACGTCGTCGCCACGATCACGGAAGTAACTTTTAACTCGGCTCAACATACTCAGCATATCCCGTTGTGAGCTGACCGCCAGCCACCGAAATCCGGCGCAATGGCGGTACAGAAAAAAAGAAAACCCGGTTCAGGGGCGGCCTCCGCGGGCTCTGAACAGCGTATTACG
Source organism: Marinobacter sp. (assembly GCF_044799475.1). Taxonomy (GTDB): domain Bacteria; phylum Pseudomonadota; class Gammaproteobacteria; order Pseudomonadales; family Oleiphilaceae; genus Marinobacter. The sequence goes on from NZ_CP085217.1 coordinate 408,915, forward strand.
ATGCCGCAATCATCTGCCAACTGCAACACACGTGCCATTGCCATCTAACTACCAATGGGCGCCGGCCTGCCCAGGTGATAACCCATGCCCCCGTCAACGCCCAGCTTCTGCACGATCTGCCATTCGCTGGCAGTTTCCACTCCGCTCACAAACACCTTTACGCCCCGGCTATGAGCGATAGCGGCAATGGATTCCAGATAGAACTGGTGATCCTCATGCCGTGCAATATCATGAACAAAGCTCTGATCGATACGCACCGCCTCGAAGGGCAGATTTCTCAGATAGCTGAACGGCACGCCCCCCACACCAAAGCCATCCACTATAACGCCGACTCCAAGCTTTCTCAGCTCTCTGACCAGAACCCTTGCTCCCCCCTGATGGTGGTGTACCGAGTGCTCATGAATCCCCACAAGAAGGCGCCGGCGGATTTGCGGGACCGCGCCAAGCCTGGCCAGAAGATTATCCCGGAAGGTCTCATCGGCAACGGACGAGTTGCCAAGGGTGATGGCCAGCGTTCTGCCTGTATCTGCCCGGAGGAGATCAAGAGTACGCTCGAGCACCATCAGGTCCATCCCGGGCATGAAGCCAAAGCGCTCGGCCATGGGGGCGAAAACACCGGCCTGTATCCAGCCATCCCCCAGCCTTAGCCGAACGACCAGCTGACTGAAAAGCTGCTGCCCAGCCGTAGCGAAAACCGGCTGCTGCCAGAGCTGCATCCGGCCCTGTTCCAGCCCCTCCGCGATCATGCGACGCCAGGACTCCGCCCCCGGCTGGGCAGAGAGGGACTGGTCGGCGCCTGAGCAGGCACTGGATTCCGAGGCCTGGGCATGGCGCAGGGCCTGATCGCTCGCAGCAAACAGATCCCGGGCCGACATGCCGGCCTCGACCCCCGCCACGCCGCCATGCACGGCCACTTCCACAGAGGCCACGAAGTCTGCGTAGAGTCCGTCCAGTTCTGCCACCAGCTGCCGGCACCAGAAGAGTGCATCCGGTAGCGCAACCCCTGGCACAAAAATAGCGAACTCGGCGCCGGTCCGCCGGCCTCCAAAAGAGCCTGTGTGATCAAGCATGAAAGCCCTGAGCGCATCCGCGATGTGAATCAGGAGCTGATCGGCCTGCTCCCGCCCCAGAAGCTGGTTTACCTCGCCAAAGTTGTAAAGCTGCACCAGCATGAGAGCGCCCGTTGCGGGCCGCTCCTGCGACTCCACCTCGACCCTGAGCCTCTGATCAAATGCCCGGATACTGGCCAGCGCCGTTACGGCGTCCTCGTTGTTGAGTTTCCGGAGATGCTGGACAAGCTTTGCCTGCCCTTCAAAAAGCTGGCCCAGGTCGTCCGCCATCTGGTTCATGGCATGAGCAACCCGGTTGAGCTCCCGGGTAGACGACACATTCAGCCGTTGACGGAAATCCCGTCGCCCCACTGCGTCCGCCTGGACTTCGATTGCCCTGAGCGGGCGCAGGGTTCGCGCAAGGAAATAATAAAGCAGGACCAGGGCCACGCCGCCGATTGTGGCCGCCGCGGTCACCACGGACCAGGTGATCCGCCACAGGTCCCTGTAGCCCTGAGCCGGACTGCTGGTCACCCTTATACTGCCGAGGCGCTGCCATCCCCTTACTACATCCGCCCGGGCGGTGGGCCGGGGCAGACTGGCAATTGCAGTGAACCAGTCAGGCACTGGCAGGTCATCGAGACTGGCTTTTCGTCCGGCAATCAGTCTCTCCCGGACATCCAGGTAACTGACCTCAAGATAACGACCGCGGTCAAAGACGGCATCTATCAGGCTCGATGCGGCCACTGTGTCACGGCCATCAATGGCATGAGAAAGAGAAAGACCCAGCGCTGTAGCGGCGCCCTGAGCGTGGTCCTGCAGCTGGTCGGCCACATAGTCCCGGAAACGGTCAAAGCTGATGGAAATGCCGACAAGGGAAAGAACGAGAATCAGCCCGCCGGTATAGCTCAGCAGAAGGGTGCGCAGAGTCGGATTTCTGTCCGCCAAACGATTCCATTTCAGTCGCATCCCTGGCTTCCCGTCCCGCTGGCCGTTCAGTCCCGCCCTGGCTTCAGTGCGCCAGGCCACAGTTGACAAACATTTACACTGAGTCACCTACGCCGACAACATTAAACACTATAGACTCTGTAATCGGACTAGTGTTGATAATGAAAAGAATACAGACCAGAGAGATCCATGAACGACGAAAACCAGAAAGACAAGCTCAGGCAGCACTTTGCCCGTCGCGTTACTACTCAGGCCCGGGTCGTACTCGATACCTGGCAGAAGCTCAGGGAAAACCCCGACGGCGCTTCGGCCTTCCGCAAGGATCTCACATCAGCAGCAGAGAAACTGGTCAGGTACGCCCAGCGTTTTGAAATGGAAAAGCATGCCAGGGCCGGCCAGGATCTGGCTGATACTTTGTCCGGCTGGTCCGAGGGCTCGCCCCTGAATGCCGCCCTGACAGAGGCCATCCAGAGCTCCATGGATGACCTCGGCGAAAGCACCCAGCGCAGGGCAGACCAGGACAGTTCCGACACACCAAGGACTTTTCGCCGCACGCCGGTCTATGTAGCAATCAGCAACATGGAGATGGCCACAAGGCTGATCAAACAGCTGGAGTTTTTTGGTTTCCGGGCCTCCGAATTTGACACCCCCTCCTCACTGATGGACGCCTGCGGGCTTCACAAGCCTGAAACCATATTAATGGACGTCAACTTTGGTGGTGCTCCCAATGAAGGCATAGCCACGGTTGAGCGTCTCCAGGAGCGGCACGACACGCCAATCCCCATTGTCTTCATGAGCGACGAAGACGGAAGCATTGAAACCAGGCTTCGGGCTTCCCGTTGCGGCGGCGAGGAATTCTTCTACCCTGCGGTCGATCCCGGTCAACTTATAGAAAAGATAGAAACCTACACCCATGGCAACACGGTGGAGCCCTACAAGGTCCTGGTTCTGGATGATTCCCGCGCCCAGGCCAAGTTCATGGAAACCGTTCTCAAAAAAGCCGGCATGAATGCTCACATCATTACCAACCCGATGGAGATCATTACCGCACTTGAGGCATTCGCTCCGGAAATTATCATCCTGGACATGTACATGCCGGGCTGTACCGGAATGGAGATTGCCCGTGTCATACGCCAGCAGGACCGTTTCCACAGTGTGCCCATCATCTATCTGTCCGCGGAGGATGATGTCACCAAACAGCTGCACGCCATGAGTCAGGGCGGGGATGATTTTCTTACCAAACCCATTGACCCCAAACACCTGATTGCCACCATCCACAACCGTGGCAGACGGGCCCGATCCCTGCTCGCCCTGATGATCCGCGACAGCCTGACAGGCCTGTACAATCACACCCATACGCTTTATCTGCTGGATCAGGAAATCGTCAAGGCGCGGCAGAAAGGTCATCCCCTGTGCTTCGCCATGCTGGACATAGACTATTTCAAGAAGGTCAACGACACCTTCGGCCATCCCATTGGCGACAGGGTGCTCCGCAGCCTGTCAATGTTCCTGAAGCAGCGCCTGCGCAAAAGCGATCATATTGGCCGCTACGGCGGAGAAGAATTTGCCATCATCTTTCCGGAAACCACCGAAAGCGATGCCCGCAGTGTCCTGAACGAGATCCGCGAGCGGTTTTCCCAGCTGCTTCAGCCAGCCGGAGACCGTGAGTTCAACGTCACCTTCAGCAGCGGCGTCGCTACCTGGAAAGGGGACAACTCTCAGGTGCTCTGTGAACGCGCAGACCGCGCTCTTTACGTGGCCAAGGAAAAGGGCCGAAACTGCGTTATCGGCGCCGAAGACTGAGCGCCCCACCTCCTTCTCGAACTCCCCTGCAGCCCTGAGCCCATGAGACGGTTTATGAAACCAACGTCTTATGGACTCGGCTGCCTGGCTTGCTGACAATGGCCAGAGTCCGGGCTGCAATGCCCTCGTATGTCAAAAAGTGTTGAACCCTGAAGCATGAAGACGCACGATGGCTGGAAAATGTCGCTATTTTCGGCGATCCTGTTATAAACAACAGCAAGGCATGAGGTAATCATGGCCACGATTCTGGTCCTTCATGGCCCTAACCTGAACATGCTCGGCGTCCGGGAACCCGACGTGTACGGTCATGAGACCCTGAAAGACATAAATGAGCGGCTGCAGCAGCAGGCGACCGACCAGGGCCATCACCTGCTCCATCTGCAATCCAACGCAGAATATGAACTGATCGAGCGGCTGCATGAGGCCAGAAGCGAAGGCGTTGATTACGTCATTATCAACCCTGCCGCATTCACACACACCAGCGTGGCCCTGCGGGATGCCGTGCTGGCATCAGGAATCAGCTTCATCGAGGTGCATCTGTCAAACGTGCATGCACGTGAGTCTTTCCGGCACCATTCCTGGTTTTCCGATATCGCCGATGGCGTTATCTGCGGCCTCGGCAGCTTCGGCTACGACCTGGCGCTGCAGGCTGCGCTAAAACGCATGAACCGATAAAAGACCAACGGGACTGACTATGGACATTCGAAAAATCAAGAAACTGATCGAGCTGATCGAAGAATCAGATGTCGAAGAGCTCGAAATCTGTGAGGGTGATGATTCAGTGCGCATCTCCCGCCGGCGCGAACAGCCCTCCGGCGGCATGATGATGTCTCATTACGCGCCGCCTCCCCAGCAGGCGGCTCCGGCTCCTGCTCCTGCTGCAGCGCCAGCTGAACCTCGGGTGGAAGAGAAGCCCAGTGGACATGTGGTGAAAGCACCCATGGTGGGTACCTTCTACGAGGCGCCTTCCCCCACTGCCAAGGCGTTCGCGGAAGTTGGCCAGAGCATCAAGGCGGGGGATGTCATCTGCATCATTGAAGCCATGAAAATGATGAATCAGATTGAATGCGACAAGAGCGGCACCATTACCGAGATCCTTGTGGAAAACGGCCAGCCCGTCGAATTCGACCAGCCCCTGTTCATCATATCCTGAGTGTGAATAACCCATGGCCATGATCCAGAAAGTACTGATAGCCAACCGGGGTGAGATCGCGCTCCGGATCCTCAGAGCCTGCAAAGAGCTCGGAATCCGTACCGTCGCGGTTCATTCGCAGGTTGACCGGGAACTGATGCACGTCCGCCTTGCGGACGAATCCGTGTGCATTGGCCCCAACAGCGCGACTGACAGCTACCTGAATGTCCCGGCAATCATCAGCGCCGCCGAGGTGACCGATGCCGAAGGCATTCATCCCGGTTACGGCTTTCTGGCGGAGAACGCCGACTTTGCCGAGCAGGTCGAGAAGTCCGGATTCCGCTTTATCGGGCCGACCGCCGAAGTGATCCGCCTGATGGGCAACAAGGTCTCGGCGATCAACTCCATGATCGGTGCCGGCGTGCCCACGGTCCCCGGTTCCGATGGTCCCATTACCGGCGATGATCAAAAAACCCTGGAGGTTGCCCGCAGAATCGGTTACCCCGTGATCATCAAGGCGGCGTCCGGTGGCGGTGGCCGGGGCATGCAGGTTGTCCACACCGAGGCCGCCCTGCTCAAAAGTATACAGATTACCCAGACCGAAGCCCGCAACGCCTTTGGCGATGAAACCTGCTACCTGGAAAAATACCTCGAGAGACCCAGGCACGTGGAGGTTCAGGTGCTGGCCGACATGCATGGCAATGTCATCCATCTGGGGGACCGGGACTGTTCCATGCAGCGGCGCCACCAGAAGGTGCTGGAAGAGGCGCCTGCGCCGAACATCGACCCGGATGCCAGGGAGAAAACACTCAAGGCCTGCGTCGACGCCTGCAAGGAAATCGGCTATGTGGGCGCGGGAACTTTTGAGTTCCTTTATCAGGACGGAGCCTTCTACTTTATCGAAATGAACACCCGGGTCCAGGTCGAGCATCCGGTATCGGAGATGGTCACCGGGGTCGACATCGTCCGGGAGCAGCTCAGGATTGCCAGTGGCCTGGCCCTTGAATACACCCAGGACGACATCAGGATCTCCGGCCACGCCATGGAATGCCGTATCAATGCCGAAGACCCCAAGACCTTTGCCCCCAGCCCCGGCACGATCAAGCACTTCCATGCACCGGGTGGCAATGGCGTAAGGGTGGATTCCCATATGTACAGCGGCTACACGGTGCCCCCCTACTACGATTCGCTGCTGGGCAAGCTGATCACCTGGGGCGACGACCGGGAAATAGCCAGACGCCGGATGAAAAATGCCCTGGATGAACTACTGGTTGAGGGCATCAAGACCAACCAGCCCCTGCACCGGATGCTGGTCCGGGACGGTGGCTTCAAACAGGTTGATTTCACCATTCACTACCTCGAAAAACTCATACGGGACGCCTGAATGCCCTGGATTCAGCTGAAAATTCCCGCCGATCCGGATAACGCAGACCAGCTTGAGGATCTGCTGATGGAGCTTGGCGCAGACGCTGTGTCCATGGAGGATGCGGCTGATCAGCCCCTGTACGAGCCTGATCCGGGAACCACGCCCCTGTGGCATCGGACCTGCGTCACTGGTCTGTTTGACGCAACTCACGATATCGAGCAGCTGTGCGGCCAGGTCCATGATGCCTGGCACCAGAGAACCCAACAGAGTCTGCCAGAGATAGACATAAGCCTGGTCGAAGACAGGGACTGGGAACGGGCATGGATGGAAGACTTCAAACCCCTGCGGTTCGGCGAGAGATTATGGATCGTGCCAAGCTGGCACGATGCGCCCGACCCCGCCGCCGCCAACCTGCTACTTGACCCTGGCCTGGCATTTGGAACCGGCACTCACCCCACCACTGCCCTCTGCCTGGAGTGGCTCGACGGCCACGAGGTGGAGGGTTCCCAGGTGATCGACTATGGCTGTGGCTCTGGCATTCTGGGCCTTGCTGCCCTGTTACTGAAGGCGCACCATGTGATCGGGGTGGATACTGACCCCCAGGCGCTTGAAGCAAGTCGGGAAAACGCACGCCGCAACCAGGTTGCTCCGGAGAAGCTGGACCTTTACCTGCCCGGAGACGAACCGGATACGACGGCCGACCTGGTGCTGGCCAATATCCTGGCCCAGCCCCTGATAATGCTTGCGCCCCGCCTGGCATCAAAGGTCAGAAGCGGTGGCGACATCGTACTCTCAGGCATTCTCTCCAGCCAGGCACGGGAAGTCATGGAAGCCTATGAACCCTGGTTTGTCATGGATGAGCCGGAACAGCGCGAAGAATGGGTGCGCCTCGCAGGCCGCCGTCGCGACAGATGACGTCAGCGGTCTGAACGACTAAACTCCTGGTCCATGTCCCTGTCCGCTCCGGCATTGCCTCATCACAGGAATAAAGGATGACCGAAACCACCCTCTTGACCCGCTGCCCTCACTGCGAAACCCGGTTTCGGGTGACAGACCAGCAACTGGGCATCGCGAAAGGCAAGGTCCGCTGCGGCAACTGCATGGATGTGTTCAACGCCATTGAGCATCAGGAAAAAGTTCAGCCCGGCTCCAGGCCCGCGCCAGCTCAGCCAGGCGCGAGAGAGACCACTCCGGCAAAACCTGCCCAGGAGACGCCTGACGAGGAAGACTTCGTTTTCCAGGACAACCCGGACGAAGATGCAGTTGAAGGGCGCTATGCGGGCACCCGGGAAACCTTTTCTGATGATGAACTGAGCGACTCCTTCCGTGAATTTGATGAGCGGTCTTCCGGTGGCTTTGACACCATGGAAGATGAAGAGACCGATCATGAGGTGGATGAGAGCTGGGCCGAGGAGATGCTGTCCGAAGCGCCTGCCTCAAAGAAACAGGAACCGGAACCCGAAGAAAAACCTCACGTGTCTCCCGGCACTCCCGGGCCAGCTCCTGCTCCGCAGCCAGCTTCCCATAGCACCACTCCACCCCCTCCTGACAGAGCCCGGGCGCCCCGGCCAGAGGCACAGCCACAGGTGGCACCGGCTCCCGAACAGAGTGCCGGGAGCCAGCAGGAAGAAGAGGACGAAACCTGGCCCTATGACGCCCAGGCCAGTGAAGCGGCGGGGCCGCGCGCAGAGGCGGAAACCTGGCGGAACCTGACCCGCGATCCCATCGCCGTGGGTGGATCCGGCTCCGGCAGTTGGCTGCGGAAAAGCATCTGGACCCTGGTCATTCTTGGTCTTGTCGCCGTGCTGGTTTATCAGGTGGCCTATGCCCAGTTTGATCGTCTGTCATCAATTCCCGAACTTCGGCCCTTTTACGAGAAAGCCTGTGAATTCACCGGCTGCGAACTTGAGCCCCTGATTGCAATGGACAGGATCGAGAGCCGCAAGCTGGTGGTCAGAACTGATCCACAGAACCGGAATTCTCTCATTGTTGATGCTGTCATTGTCAATGAAGCGGATTTCGCACAGCCCTTCCCAAACATAGCCCTCAGTTTTTCTAACCTGAACGGTGATCTGGTTGCCCAGAGTCTCTTCACTCCAGACGACTACCTGGCGGGGGAGGCTGCCAACCTCGAAGCCATGCCGCCGGATACGCCGGTCAGAATCGCCATCCGGATCCGCGACCCCGGACGGGACGCCGTGAATTACAACCTGACGTTCCAGCGCCGCTCTCCGTAAGGGCGCACTGCCAGACCGGGAAGGCGGGAAGCCGGGCAAAAGTCAACCAACCAGAACGAAAAATAATCAGTTTTTTCACACCCTTCCCTCTTCAATACCAGTGCCCCTGGCGGTATCATTATCGCCCCCTGTGATGCGGTGATCATTTATTCACCAGCTGTAATCCGGAACGGAACCATGCTGCCAACAGCGAAAATCGGGCCCTATACGCTCTCCAATCCGCTGATTGTCGCGCCCATGGCCGGGGTGACTGACCGCCCTTTCCGGCTTCTCTGTCGCCGCCTGGGTGCCGGTCTTGCGGTATCGGAAATGGTGATAGCGGACAGCAGCCTGTGGCACACCCGCAAGTCCCAGCTCAGGCTGGACCATACCGGCGAACCCGAACCCCGTTCGGTGCAGATCGCTGGAGGGGATGCGGAGATGCTGGCCAACGCCGCCCGGCTGAATGCCGAACATGGGGCCCAGATCATCGATATTAACATGGGCTGCCCCGCCAAAAAGGTCTGCAACAAGGCCGCAGGCTCGGCACTGATGAAGGATGAATCCCTGGTGCGGGACATTCTGGAGGCCGTGGTCAATGCTGTAGACGTTCCGGTGACGCTGAAAATGCGCACCGGCTGGGACAGGGACAACCGCAACGCCGCGGTGATTGCCCGCATGGCCGAAGATGCAGGCATCCAGGCACTGGCGATTCATGGCAGGACAAGGGCGGACGCCTACCTGGGTGAAGCAGAATACGACACCATCGCCGACGTGAAATCCCGGGTTGGCATTCCCGTTTTTGCCAACGGGGATATCACGTCGCCGGAAGCCTCGCGGGATGTGCTTGCTTACACCGGCGCGGACGGCCTGCTGATTGGCCGGGCGGCCCAGGGCAGCCCCTGGATATTCAGGGAAATACTGCATTTCCTTGAAACCGGCCAGCACCTGCCCGCACCCGCCCTCGATGAGGTGGAACAGATTCTCGCCGGACATCTTGACGCTCTCCATGAATTTTATGGCGAAGTGATGGGAGCCCGGATAGCCAGAAAACACGTGGGGTGGTACCTGCAGTCCCACGACCCGGACAGGCAATTCCGAAAACACTTCAACGCCATCGACGGCGCACTGGAGCAGAAAGATTCAATTCAACAGTACTTTGCAGGCTTACGAAATGGAGAGGTATTCGCAGCATGAGCGCTGAGACACTGGCAAACGACAACATGGCCCAACCCGCAAACGACGACATTCACCAGCTGCAGACGGTGAACAGCAGCGGTAACACCGTCACTCTGCGGGACAGCGTAGAGGTGGCTCTCAAGAATTATTTCGCTCAGCTCGACGGAGCTCCGGTCACCGAAGTCTATCAGCTGGTGCTGTCCGAAGTGGAAGCGCCCCTGCTGGAGCAGGTCATGAAATACACCCGCAACAACCAGACCAAAGCCTCCACAATGCTGGGCCTGAACCGCGGAACCCTGCGCAAAAAACTCAAGCAGCACGGCCTGCTGTAATCTGACAGTTCAGGGGAACCCGGGTTGCGGCCCGACCCTTCCCGGAATCAGGAGGGCCTCCCGGACACAGCTGCGAGGCCCTTGTTCGTTCATATCCAGCGAAAAAAATGACCTATGGCAAATCAGGCTAATACACCCGTACGCCGCGCACTGATCAGTGTTTCTGACAAAACCGGCATTGTCGACTTCGCACGCCAGCTCGCGGAGCGGGGCGTTGAGCTGCTGTCCACCGGTGGTACTTTCCGCCTGCTTCGTGAGAACAGCATCCAGGTCATCGAAGTGAGTGACCATACCGGCTTTCCCGAAATGATGGATGGACGCGTAAAAACCCTTCACCCGAAGATACACGGTGGCATTCTGGGACGTCGTGGCACTGACGATCAGATCATGCAAGCGCATGATATCGCCCCCATCGACATGGTTGTGGTCAACCTGTATCCCTTTGAAGCCGCGGTGGCGAACCCGGATTGCGACCTGGAAACAGCCATCGAGAACATCGACATTGGCGGGCCCACCATGGTCAGGGCCGCCGCCAAGAACCACAATGACGTCGCCATCGTTGTCAGCGCTTCAGATTACGGGCGTGTTTTGGCCGAGCTGACGGACAACAGGGGCCAGCTCACCTTCAGCACCCGCTTTGACTTGGCGGTAAAGGCGTTCGAGCACACCGCCGGCTATGACGGCGCCATTGCCAATTACCTTGGCGGACGCACCGAAGGCAACTCCGACCCCGACCTGCCCCGCACCTTCAACACCCAGTTCGTGAAGGTCCAGGACATGCGTTACGGTGAAAACCCCCATCAGCGGGCAGCCTTCTACGCCGAGCGCCATCCGCGGGAAGCCTCTGTGGCCACCGCCCGGCAGCTCCAGGGCAAAGCACTGTCATTCAACAACGTCGCCGACACGGATGCAGCGCTTGAGTGCGTCAAGCCCTTCGCCGATCCGGCCTGCGTCATCGTCAAGCATGCCAACCCCTGTGGCGTTGCCATAGGGGCCGACATTCTCCAGGCCTATGAGCTGGCATTCGCCACTGACCCCACCTCGGCCTTTGGCGGCATCATTGCCTTTAACCGGGAGCTGGATGCGCAGACAGCCAAGGCCATCATGGACCGGCAGTTTGTCGAGGTCATCATTGCGCCGTCAGTGAGCGCGGAGGCAGCGGAACTGGTTGCCGCCAAAAAGAACGTGCGATTGCTGGCCTGTGGCGAATTTGATGTCGAGCGCGCCAGAGCCATGGATTTCAAACGGGTGACCGGCGGCCTTCTGGTGCAGGACCGGGATCTGGGCATGGTGGCCATGGAAGACGTCAAGGTAGTCACGGAGCGCCAGCCCACCGAAGCCGAGCTCACTGACCTGCTGTTCGCCTGGGAGGTTGCGAAGTACGTCAAGTCCAACGCCATCGTCTATGCCCGCGCAGGCCGCACCATCGGCATTGGCGCCGGTCAGATGAGCCGGGTATACAGCGCCCGGATCGCGGGCATCAAGGCCGCGGACGAGGGCCTGGAGGTCAAGGGCTCCGTCATGTCCTCGGATGCTTTCTTCCCCTTCCGGGATGGCATTGATGCAGCGGCTGCGGCAGGTATCACCGCCGTGATCCAGCCCGGCGGTTCCATGCGGGATCAGGAAGTCATCGACGCGGCCAATGAACACGGCATTGCCATGGTATTCACCGGCATGCGCCACTTCCGGCATTAAAATGAGAGTATGGGGTCAGAACTCGGGTTCTGACCCCGTCCGACTTCCAGAACTTCTGTTCTGACCCCGGTCTGACTTGAAGGTACACAACCATGAATATTCTGATCATAGGCAGCGGCGGTCGCGAACATGCCCTGGCCTGGAAAGCCGCCCAGTCGCCCCACGCAGACCGCGTGTTCGTCGCGCCGGGCAACGCGGGTACAGCGCGGGAACCCGGGCTGGAAAATGTCGGCATTGACGTCATGGACCTCAAGGGCCTGGTGGATTTTGCCTCCAGTCACCATGTCGGCCTTACCATTGTCGGCCCGGAAGCGCCGCTTGTGGAGGGCATTGTCGATCTGTTCCGCAGCCGGGGACTCAGGGTCTTCGGGCCATCAGGAAACGCCGCTCGGCTGGAAGGTTCAAAAGCCTTTACCAAGGACTTTCTGGCCCGCCAGAAAATCCCCACCGCCGGCTACGGCAACTTCACCAATATGGAAGCCGCGCTTGACTATGTCCGCGAGCAGGGCGCCCCGATCGTGGTCAAGGCCGATGGCCTGGCGGCCGGCAAGGGCGTGATTGTTGCCATGACCCTGGAAGAAGCGGAAGACGCCATCCGGGACATGCTGGCTGATAATGCCTTCGGCGAAGCGGGCAGCCGGGTGGTCATCGAGGAATTTCTCGAAGGCGAGGAAGCCAGTTTCATCGTCATGGTGGATGGCAGGAATGTGCTGCCCATGGCAACCTCCCAGGACCACAAGCGGGTGGGAGATGGCGATACCGGTCCCAACACCGGCGGCATGGGCGCCTATTCCCCCGCCCCGGTGGTTACCGATGCCGTCCACAGACGGATCATGGACGAGGTTATTTACCCCACAGTCAACGGCATGGCGGCGGAGGGAAACGAGTATACCGGGTTCCTCTATGCCGGCCTGATGATCGATCCGGACGGCGCACCAAAGGTGATCGAGTTCAACTGCCGTTTTGGCGATCCGGAAACCCAGCCCATTATGCTGCGGATGCAGTCTGATCTGGTGGAACTTTGCCAGGCGGCCATCGACGGCAGACTCGACCAGTGTGAGTCAAGCTGGGATGACCGTGCCGCCGTGGGCGTGGTGCTTGCTGCCGGCGGCTATCCCGGCAGCTACCGCAAAGGGGATGTTATCCGGGGCCTGCCCGACACCGAAACTGCCGGGGAAAAGATCTTTCACGCTGGCACCGCCCTCAGCAACGAACAGGTTGTCACCAGTGGTGGACGTGTGCTCTGCGCAACCGCTCTGGGTAATACAGTGGCCGAGGCACAGGAAAAGGCCTACCGCCTGGCCGACACCATTTCCTGGGAAGGAGCATTTTGCCGTCGTGACATTGCCCACCGGGCCATCGACCGGGAAAAGGCCTGAGCTCGTAGTTCGGCACTGACGCAAACGACCTCGCAAACCCGAAGCCCGGCCATTGACCGGGCTTTTTTTTGCTCTAAGGTATGAGGCCGTTAACCGGCCGCAGCCCGCCGTTCATCAACCCATGGCGAATGACAGCATGACTACCCAGCCCCTGATTCGCGTTCTTCTGATTGTTTTTTCCACGCTGTTTGTCCTCACAGCCTGTTCCCGAACTCAGATCTACGACACCGCCATCAGCTTCGAACGATCTTCCGCCGATCTCACCCCTGGTGAGCTCCAGGTCAACAACATGACCATCAGTTACCTTCGCAACGAACCCAAGCCTGATGCAGAAACCCTGGTCATGATCCATGGCTTCGCCGCCAACAAGGACAACTGGCTGCGCATGGCCGGGCACCTGACCGATGACTTCAACATTCTGATTTTCGATCTTCCAGGCCACGGCGAGAGTTCCAAGGACTTTGATCTTGGCTACACCTTCGAAGACCAGGTGGGCCACGTGAACGCCATTCTTGCCGAGCTGGACACGGGCGAGGTGCACATGATCGGTAACTCAATGGGGGGCGCCATCACGGCCCTTTACGCAGCCACCTACCCCGACCAGGTCAGGACCGCGGTCCTGTTTGACCCGGCCGGCGTGTTCGAATATGACAGTGAGCTGGTGGGGCTCGTAAAACAGGGAGAAAACCCGCTTATTGTTGAAGAAGAAGGTGACTTCGAACGTCTGATTGACTTTGCCCTGGAGAAAAAGCCGTTCGTGCCCTGGCCTATCTACAGCGTCATGGAAGAAAAGGCCATTGCCAACAGGTCAATCAACGAACATATCTTCCTCGCCATCCGGGATTCCGGCTTTCAGCCAGAGTTCCGCAACGCTCTTGAAAAAATCACCGCGCCGGTACTGGTGATCTGGGGCAGGGAGGACCGCGTGATCCACTACCGCAATGCCGAGATCTTCCAGGACCGGATTCCCCATGCGGATGTGGTGCTCCTCGATAACGTAGGCCATGCGCCCATGGTTGAAATTCCCGAACGTTCGGCCAGAATGGTCCGCGATTTCATAGCGACAACTGACCCCCAATCCGTCAGCGTTCAGCCCTGAGGCAAGCAATCATGACCAACGCCGTATACACCGAAATCAACGGGCCGGTGTTCACCATCGTCCTCAACCGCCCGGAGAAGCGGAACGCCGTGGACCGACCTGCCGCCACTGCACTGCGAACGGCATTTGAAGTCTTCGAGTCCAATGACAACCTCCGGGTAGCGGTGCTTTTCGGCGCTGGCGGACACTTCTGTGGTGGCGCCGACCTGGCGGCCCTGAATGACCCCGAAAGACGCAATGAGCTTGATGCCGATGGCACGGGGCCTGGCCCCATGGGTCCAACCCGCATGGAGCTGACCAAGCCGGTGATTGCGGCAGTGTCTGGGTATGCCGTCGCGGGCGGACTGGAGCTTGCTTTGATGTGCGACCTCCGGGTGGTCGAAGAATCCACCACCTTTGGCGTCTTCTGCCGCCGCTGGGGTGTCCCGCTGATTGACGGAGGCACCGTGCGCCTGCCCCGCATTGTGGGACATGGCCACGCCATGGACATGATTCTCACCGGCAGGCCGGTTGCCGCCGACGAAGCCCTGCGCATGGGTCTCGCCAGCCGGGTGGTCCCTGATGGCGAAGCCCGCGCTGCCGCCGAGCAACTGGCAGCAGACATTGCTGCTTTTCCCCAGCGCTGCATGAAGGTGGACCGCATGTCCGCAATCAGGCAGTGGTCCCTGGACACAGAGGCCGCACTGCGTCAGGAAGGCAGGGACGGGTTCCCGGTCATCTTTGCAGAATCCCTTGAAGGCGCCGCGCGTTTTTCCGCCGGAGAAGGCCGTCACGGCGAATTCGGCAAGGGCGATTCCAACTGAATCTGCTATCCTGCGGAAAGACCAGCTGAGCACAGCGTTTCATCCTTTCGGCAACCGGTGACCACCATGATGACCCAGATGACGTCCCTCCATGAAGAGAGGCTTGACCGGGTTTGCGCCGCGCTCAAGGCTACCGGAGCAAGGCGCATCCTGGACCTCGGCTGCGGCTCTGGCTCGCTGCTCTACCGGCTTCTCCGGGAGCCACAGTTTACCGAAATTGTCGGCCTCGAAACCTCCGGAGTGTCCCTGGCCCAGGCCCGGACCATGCTTTCTGGGCACCTGAACCAGACCTGCCCCCGCTTGACCCTACGCCGGGGCTCCTACGCCGATCAGACCATCCCGCTGGCAGGCTATGACGCAGCCGCCATGGTCGAAACCATCGAACATGTCCATCCCCATGAGCTGTCGACAGTAGAACTGACCGTGTTTGGGTACTTCCGCCCTGCTTCCCTGTTCATGACCACGCCAAACCGGGAATACAATCCGCTGTTTGATCTGGCGCCGGGAGAATTCCGGGAGGAAGACCACAAATTTGAATGGGACAGGCCGAAATTCCAGCGCTGGGCCAGAGGAGTTGCCCAGCGCAACGGTTACCGGGTCGTATTCGGCGGCATAGGCGTTTATCACCCCGACTTTGGCGAGCCAACCCAGACAGCCATGTTTACCCGCTGTGAGGGGGCTGGCCAGTGACTCCCTTCCCGGAAAAATCCACCCGCATGACCAGAAGGGGGCCACTCGCAAGCCATGTATGAAGTCATCTGGATTATCTTTGCCTTTTCACTGGGGCTTGTGGTCAGACTCGTTGGCCTGCCGCCGCTGGTAGGCTATCTGGCCGCCGGCTTCCTGCTCAGTGGACTGGGGTCATTCACGGCGCTGCCCGTGGAGAATGGCGCAGCGCTGAAGCACCTGGCCCATGTTGGCGTTCTTCTGCTGCTCTTCACCGTGGGTCTGAAGCTCAAGGTGAAATCCATTCTGCGTCCGGAGGTCATCGGCGGCAGCCTGCTGCATTTTGCCATTACCTGCGGCATTTTCACCCCCGGCATCCATTTGCTGGCCGGTGTGGACTGGCAGACAGCCCTGCTGCTGGCAATCGCCCTGTCTTTTTCCAGTACGGTGCTGGCTGCCAAGGTGCTGGAGAGCAAAAGGGAACTGCGGGCCTTCCATGGCCGGGTCGCTATCGGCATTCTGATCATGCAGGACCTTGTCGCGCTGCTGGTAATGAGCCTGGCTTCCGGCAAAAATCCCTCCACCTGGGCCCTGGTCATTTTTGGTCTCCCGCTGCTGCGGCCGATACTCTTCCGGCTGCTTGATGCCAGCGGCCACGATGAGCTTCTGGTTTTGCTCGGCCTGCTGCTCGCGCTGGTGCTGGGGGGCTTCGGCTTCGAGTCGGTGGGGCTCAGTTCAGAGCTGGGCGCTCTTGTGTTCGGCGCAATGCTGGCCAACCACCCACGGGCCGAGGAGTTGTCAAAATCCCTCTGGTCGCTCAAGGAAATATTCCTCGTGGGCTTCTTTCTGCAGATTGGCATGGGCGGCCTGCCGGATGGCGACGCCCTGGCATTTGCCCTCATTGCCTCGCTGGTCCTGCCCCTGAAAGGCCTCCTGTTCTTCTTCCTGCTTCTGGTATTCCGCCTCCGGGCAAGAAGCAGCTTCCTGAGCAGCCTGTCGCTCACCAATTACAGCGAATTTGGCCTGATCGTCGCCAGCGTCGCGCTGACAGAATGGCTGATTCCACTGGCCATCACAGTTGCGCTGTCTTTTGTGATTTCGGCACCCATCAACAGAATTGCCCATTCCATCTACGAGCGGTTTTCCCACCGTCTGATCCGATACGAAAGCCAGCAGCGCCACCCGGACGAGCAGCCCCTGTCCCTCGGCAATACACGGGTTCTGGTCATGGGCATGGGCCGCACAGGCACCTCGGCTTACAATCAGCTTGGCCGTACCGAACCCAACCTGACCGGGCTGGACTCGGACCCGGCAAAGGTAGACAAGCATGTCCGGGAGGGACGCAGTGTGCTGTTTGCCGATGCCGAGGACACCGTGTTCTGGGAAGGTCTTCACATGCCTCATCTGAAGGCGGTAATTCTTGCCATGAATGACATCGAAGGCAAGCTGATCGCTGCCCGGAAGCTGCGCGAGAAAGGTTTCAGGGGCTATGTGGTGGCCCACACCATGTATGCCGACGAAGCCGAGAAAATCAAAGCCGCCGGGGCCGACGAAGCCTGGCTCACCATGAACGAGACCGGCGTCGCCCTCGCCAGCCATGTTATCGATTTTACCGGCCGGCCGCTGCCAAACGACTGAACTCTCTGCCGGCCACCGCCTGTCCCTATCGGATTCGTTGCCAGGCTGTCAGCTCGGCAATGGTGTGCTGGAACTTGCGGGCGGTTTCCCGGATCACGAAAGGCACATCCACCGGCGCCTGAAGCTGTTCAAAGTGGGGCGCCAGCACCTCCCGCATGCCATCAAGCACAGTGAAGGGTTCTCCCTTGCGCCGGAAACCGCCAACCCAGTTGGCCTTTGGCGTGTACTCCTCCATCAGGGTGTAGGGGGAACTGATAACCAGTACACCACCAGGAACAAGCCGCCGATGCAGGGAGGCCAGAAAAGCGACCGGGTCCTCCAGCCGATCAATCAGATTGCCAGCAAAGATCAGGTCATAGCCGGTATACTCTTCCGCCAGATCGCAGGCGTCCGCCACCGCAAATTCCACCTTTGAGACAATATCGTCGAGGCCGAACTCTGCCAGGTCCGCCGTCACCTGGGTGCCCAGTTCGCCCTGCTCCCTGAGAAAGTAGTCCATACTTCCGGCCCCCTTCATCCGGTTGGCACTGGCGATGAAACGATTGGACAGGTCCAGGCCGGTTACCTGGTCAAACACCCTCGCCAGCTCAAAGGAGCTGCGACCGACAGCGCATCCAAGGTCCAGAGCGGAGCGCTTGTCCCTGCCAGTCATCAGCTCCTGACAGATAAGTGCGCACTGGGCCGGGTAGTTGCCCACGCCGAAATGCCCTTCGCCGAAGTGAAATTCCATGTACTGGCCCAGCAGTTCATCTGTTTCATAGAGATTCATGTAAATTCCTCAGGGGGCGCAGGTCCGGAAGCCGGTGTAAACATCATTGCGCTGCGGGAGATAGGCCTGGCGGTAGGTACCGCGGATTAACAGGGAAGAGGTGGCACAACTGCCACCTTTGGTAATCTTGTGATCGCCAAACTGGAGGGTGGACATGTAGGGATAGATATCCACCGCGAAGCCATCGTATGGCAGGAACTGGTCCGTGGTCCATTCCCAGACAGTGCCCAGCATCTGACGGCATCCGAAAGGACTGTCTCCTTCTGGCAGCGCCGTGACTGGCAGTTGTGCCATCGCCCCGGCATCCATGTCCATCCGCTCAGGCTGGGGCATGTCACCCCAGGGGAAACGGCTGAATGGCTGTCCGGGGCGGTTGTTCAGGGCAGCAGCTTCCCACTCATGCTCCGCAGGCAGGCGGCGTCCGGCCCAGTTGCAATAGGCCTCGGCCTCCCAGAAACTGACGTGGGTAACAGGATAATCCGGCTGCAGCGGCTGCCACCGGTCAAATATTTTTTCCTGCCAGTGGCCGTCTGCCAGAGCCCAGTACAGGGGCTGGCGGGGTCTGGCCATGACAGGCCCGCTGGCGCCCTCGATAAGCGCCATGTCCAGGGGTGTCTCCAGCCATTTGCGGCCACCAAAGGACCAGAATTCCGGCCGCTCGTAGCCACCCGCTTCAACAAACGCCAGAAACTCCGAGTTGGTCACGAGCGTCCGGGAAATGGCAAATTCTTTCAGGTCGACCTCAAAGCGGGGCTTTTCGTTGTCGAACGCAAAATCACGGCCGGCAAATTCCGGTGAGCCGGCCGGCATGCCCACCAGGTAGGTACCCGCCGGCACCCGGGCATCGCCGGGGTCCGGCTGTCCTGTGTGCCGGTCGAACGGTTCCGTGCGACCGAGCGGGCGAACGCCCGGTGGCGGTTCATAGCCCACCGTCTGGCGACACCAGATCATCGACTCTATGTGCATGTTCTGGTGAAAAATCGCATAGCGGTACAGATACAGGGACTGGTCTGTCAGGGGCTGTGTCTGAATCCGCTCCTCGATGCGGCCATACACCACCTCGAAGTAGTGCCGGGTCTGATCGCGGCCCGGGAACAGACCTCGCTGCCAGCGGTCGCGGTGATCTATGTGGAACGAGTCCCACAGGTCGTCCATGGAAGGGTCAAAGCTCGGCTTCCCGTCCAGCTCCGCCAGCACGAAAACCTCATAAAAAAATGCGGCATGCCCCATCTCCCAGAGAGGAGGATTGACTCCCGGATGGTAGGGCACTTCCAGCTTTTCTTCTGGCAGGCTGTCGATCAGCGCCAGGGTGCGTGCACGGCTCTGGCGCAGTGCCTGCAGCAGGCTGTCTCTGTCATCCATAGTGTCCATCTGTCCTGCTGAAATAATCATATGTGGGATACCAGATGTTGTACGCTTAGCGTATCACAGCAGATTAAAAGGCAACTGTCTCAGTTCCAGACCCAGAGGATCATGGGCACCGAGGTTACGACCACCAGCGCGGAAAGAGGCAGACCAAGGCGCCAGTAGTCCCCGAATCTGTACCCTCCTGGCTCCATCACCAGGGCATTGGACTGGTGACCAATAGGGGTCAGAAAGGCACAGGAAGCCCCCATCGCGACCGTCATCAGAAGCGCATCCGCCGTAATGGATAGCTGTTGCGACAGACTGATCGCGATGGGTGCGACCAGAATCGCCGCTGCCGCATTGTTCACCACGTTTGAAAGCAGCATGGTGACAACCATCAGCGCTGCCAACAGCGGCACCGGGGAAAGCGCCCCGCCCATCGCCAGCATCTGGTCCGCTATCAGGCCGGCGCCGCCCGTGCTCTCAAGAGCTTCCCCCACCGGGATCATGGCACCCAGAAGTACGATGACAGACCAGTCTATACTGCGGTAGGCCTCTGCGGGATTGAGCAGACCCACCACAACCATGGCCACCGCAGCGCCCACCAGAGCGGTGGCCGCCTGAACCACACCTAGCATCAGTGCGCCTATGGCAACCGCGAATATCCCTGCCGCCAGCAGGGTACGTCTCGGGCTGCCGATTCTCAGGCCACGTTCGGCGAGGGGCAGGCAGCCGAGGGTAGCGAGGGATTCGTGAAGAGTATCTTCCCTGCCCTGGACCAGCAGAATATCCCCCGCCTTGAACCTGATGTTGCCAACCCGCTCCTTGACCCGCTTGCCCTGCCGCGCAACCGCTACCACGTTGATGCCGTAACGCTCCCTCAGACTCAGGCGATTCGCAGTCTGTCCAATCAGATGGGATTCGGCACTGATGATCACTTCCAGAAGATTGACGTCGCCGTCGTTCCTGCTTCCGCCCCTTTTTTTACCGTGGGAGCTTTCCCTGTCGCCGTGATCCTCCAGTTCCTCCTCTTCCACCTCCCCGTCTTCGCCAACGCCGTCCGGCAGGCGCAGGCCTGCAACGTCGAGAAGATATTGCAGGCTCTCCGTGTCTGCCTCAACCAGCAGGATGTCACCCTGCCGCAACACCCTGTAGGTCGACGGGGCCAGGTCCCGTTCCTTATCCCGTACCAGGCCGAGGACCACTACGTCGGCATCTTCCTCCACCTTTTCCAGCAGGCTGTGGAGAGTGATGCCTGCGGAACTTGATTTTTCCGGAACCTGCACCTCGGTGACATAGTCCCCGACCGGAAAAAGCTCCTCATCATCAGTGGGCTCCTTGCGCTGGGGGGTGAGGCGCCAGCCGATCAGGCCAATGAATGCCAGTCCGACAGTGGCCACCACAATGCCCACCGGCAGAAAATCGAAAAGCGCAAAGGAGTCAGCTCCGGTTTCCTGACGATAGGAAGCAATGATGATGTTGGGCGGCGTCCCGATCAGCGTTATGGTTCCACCCAGCAGCGAACCGAAAGCCAGGGGCATCAGCAGCAGGGAGGGTGAATGACCGCCTTTTCGGGATAGCCAAACAGCCACCGGCATAAGCAACGCCAGGGCGCCTGTGTTGTTCATGAAGCCGGAACACAGTGCGACAACACCTGTCAGGGTGACCACCTGGATCACGGGATGAGTGCCCACCCGGCCGAGAAAACGGGCAATACCGTCAACCACCCCAGCGTTGACCAGACCCTGGCTGACCACCAGCACCCCGGCCACCGTGACCACCGCAGGGTGGCCGAAGCCGGCAAACACCTCATCCGCCGGAACCAGTCCTATAATGGCCACCACCAGCAAGGCAAGCATCGCTACCACATCAAACCTCAGCCGGCCCCAGATAAACATGGCCAGGGTAGCCCCGAGAACTGCGAATACAATGCCCTGATCGACAGTCAAACTTATCCTCCAGACAGGCACTGCGTGTAGGCAGTGCACACAATGTAGTAGGCTTGGGCCTCAGGTTTCACACAGAGTGATCAAAGGACCATGACCGCAAAAAAGCGAAAACCAGTCTCTGATTCTGCTATAGACAGTCACGTTTACAAAGTTTTTCCCAATGACATGAACGCCCAGAACACGGTTTTCGGCGGTATGATCATGGCCAAATGCGACCGCCTGGCGCTGGTGGTAGCGGAAAGACACTCAGGTCATGTCTGTGTGACTGCGGCTGTGGACTCCATTCATTTCCGGGCGCCCGCCAAGGGTAATGACACCCTGCTGTTCAGCCTGGCCCTCAACCGCAGCTGGGGATCTTCCATGGAAATTGGCGCCCGGGTGATTGCGGAAAACAGCTACACCGGGGACGTACGCCATATTCTGTCGGCGTTTTTCACTTTTGTCGCTCTGGACAGTGAAGGAAGGCCCACGGATGTTGCTGCGGCAAAGCCGGAGACGGAAGAACAGCAACGCCGCTTTGATGACGCCCGGATCCGGCGCGAAGGCCGGCTGGCCACCCGGAAGGAGCTGGATGCCCACGACAGGGAATATCACGAAGAATGAGAGGCATGTCCATGCCGCCGGAAGGCGAAACAGCGCAGCTGAGCCTGAAAACCCTTCGCAGTCTCTGGCCCTACCTGCTGGAATACCGCCAGCGAATCATCATTGCGATGCTCTGCCTGGTGGGGGCCAAGGTGGCCACGGTGGGCGTGCCCTTCATCCTGAAATACATCGTCGATGGCCTTGATCGGGACACCCTGCCGGACACCGCCATTGCCCTGCCCCTGGGTCTTCTGCTTGCCTATGGTGCTGCCCGGTTTGCCACCACCCTGTTTGGCGAACTGCGCGACACGGTGTTCGGGCGGGTGACTGAGCGCGCGATGAGACGTATCGGCCTTAAGGTTTTCGAGCACCTCCACGCCCTGGAGCTGGATTTCCACCTCAACCGCCGCACCGGCGGCCTGTCCCGGGACATCGAGCGGGGCGTGACTGGCACAGGTTTTCTGCTACGGATCATGGTGTTCAACATCGTGCCTACCCTGGTTGAGCTCGCCCTGGTCACCGGCATTCTGCTGCTCAACTACAACATTGGCTTTGTTCTTATCACGCTGCTGGCCGTGGGTGCCTACATCCTCTTTTCCGTGCTGGTCACCAACTGGCGCCTCTCCTTTGTGCGGGAGGCCAATCTGGCGGACTCCACCAGCAATACCCGGGCGGTGGACAGCCTTCTGAATTACGAAACCGTCAAGTATTTTGGCAATGAGGCCTTTGAGGCCAGCCGTTACGACGAAGACCTCGCCCACTGGGAGCAGGCAAGGCGCAAGAACCGTCTGTCCCTGTTCATGCTTAACGGCGGCCAGGCGCTGATCATTGCCCTGGCAGTGACCGCCATGATGGTGCTTGCCGCAAGCCAGGTGCTAGACGGCAAGATCACCATCGGTGACTTTGTGCTTATCAACGCCTTCACCATGCAGCTCTTTATTCCCCTGGGTTTTCTCGGTTTTGTCTACCGGGAACTGAAGAGCGCCACGGCCAACATCGAGCGCATGTTCGGGCTGCTTGATCAGGCCCCGGAAATCACCGACGCACCTGACGCCAGGCCGCTGGAAATCACCGACGGTGCCATCGAGTTTGACCGGGTGAGCTTTGCCTACTCCGAGCGTCGGCCCATCCTCCGGGACGTCAGCTTCCGGGTAAGACCCCGTCAGAAGGTGGCAGTGGTGGGCAGCAGCGGCGCCGGCAAGTCCACCCTGGTAAAACTGCTGTTCCGCTTCTACGACGTCACCGGCGGCAGCATCCGGATCGACGGCCAGGACATCCGGCATGTAACCCAGGCGTCCCTGCGCCAGGCCATCGGCATAGTGCCCCAGGATACGGTTCTGTTTAACAGTACCCTCTACGAAAACGTGCGCTACGGGCGGATTGATGCAGGCGAGCAGGAAGTCATGGAAGCCATCCGCATGGCCCACCTGGATGAATTCATCCGGGATCTCCCGGACGGGGTGGAAACCCTGGTGGGCGAACGGGGCCTGAAGCTCAGCGGCGGCGAAAAGCAGCGGGTGGCCATTGCCCGCACGATTCTGAAACGACCACCCATCCTGGTCTTTGACGAGGCCACTTCGTCACTGGACAGCGAATCGGAGCAGGGCATACTGCAGGCCATCCGGGAGGTTTCACGGGGCCAGACCAGCCTGGTCATCGCCCACCGGTTGTCCACCATTGTGGATGCCGATGTCATCCTGGTGATGAGCCATGGCCGGATCGTGGAAGAAGGAAGCCACGATGAGCTGCTGGCCAGGGGCGGCACCTATGCCAGTCTCTGGCAGATACAGCAGCGAGAGGAGTTGTAGCGACTGCTGACCCGCAACCCGCGAAGGCTCCCGACGCCCTGTTCCTGCAAGCGTCAACAAACCTTACACAAATCTGATCACCCGTCGCCCCGGGTGGTGCCAAGTTACTGATTTTCGGCGGCGAAGCAGGCCTGGCACGGGATATGAATAGATCCGGATCAGATCTCATTGAGGATTGCTGAGCAGTCATGCCTCAAGGCCATTTCCCTCCGGAGATTAGCCATGAAGGAAAAACGACCGCTTCTCTGGTTGTCGCCGGCCTCCCCCTGCCCCCTGAAACCCATGGATCTGGGAGAAAAATGGCAGGTTCACAGCCTGGATTGCACAAAAATACCCCCTGTCGACCGCCCGGACCTACCAGATATCCGCCTGGGTATTCTGGACCTGACCCACTGCCCCCCTTCGTGCCTTGACAACCTTGATCAGTGGATTGATCTGCTGGCCCTGCCCATCTGGGTCGGTATCCTGGCGCCCGGATTCGAACAGGATGCCCAACTGAAGTCAGTGATTTCAAGATACTGCGCTGACTATCACACGCGCCCACTCGACCCCTTGCGAATGGACATGGTGCTTGGTCATTTATGGGGCATGGCCGGGCTGGCAATGGTCGAGCGGAGCAATGCAACCGGTTACCAGAGTTTCGCCCTCGACGGGACATCTCAGCGAATTTCCCAGGTGCGTCTTCTGTTGCGCCGATTCAGCCGAACCATGGAGCCGGTACTCATAAGCGGAGAAAGTGGGACTGGCAGAGATGCCGCGGCCAGGTATATCCATGAGCACTCTGCGCGAAGACACAGGCAACTGGTAACGGTTAATTGTGCGGCCCTCCCCGTGTCACTTACCCAGAGCGAGCTCTTTGGCTATGAGAAGGGCGCTTTTACCAGTGCAACTGCCTCCCGCGCCGGACGGCTCGAAATGGCAGATGGCAGCACCCTTTTACTCGCCGGCATCGACGAGCTCCATCCGGAGCAGCAGTCTTCTCTTCTGCGCTTTCTTCAGGAAGGAGTGGTTGAACGGATTGGCGCAAACAGTCCGCGGCAGATATCCGCCCGGATCATTGCCACCAGCACCAGGCCACTCGAGACAGTCGTGAAGGAAGGCCGCTTCAGGCAGGATGTTTTTTACCGCCTCGGTGAGCTGGAAATCCAGATGCCGCCACTCAGGAGCCGCTCAAAAGACATTCCCATGCTGGTCGACCGGGTCCTCGCTGCTCAGAAAACAGGAGCAGGAACAAAAGATCTCAGCGTACGGGCAATGCAGTACCTGATGGAGCACGACTGGCCAGGCAATTTGCGGGAACTCCAGAACAGGCTGTCCAGGGCGCTTCTGCTCTGCGATCAGCCAACCATCGAAGCGGAAGATCTGGGGTTGTCGGAACTGCCTGGACTCACCCGGAACCTGGCAAATCTGAGCCTTGAGCAGTTCCGGGAAAGGGCCGAACAGCAGGCTGTCTCTTACAGCCTTGCCCTCAGCCGTCAGAATGTGTCGGCCGCCGCCAGGATACTTGGGATATCCCGGGTCTCTCTTTACCGCCTGATGCAAAAGCATGGGCAGCAACTGTCCCGCCGGCCTCAGAACAATATCACCAACAACATCACCTCAAGGTAGAGTCATCATGACCAGCAGCCGCCTTCTGCCATTTGTAATCAGCAGCACGCTCCTGAGCGCCGTCGCCGTTGCCCAGCAGGGTCCTGCTGCATCCCCGGAGTCGTCTTCAGGCCAGAACGAGGCCGGGGTGACTCCAGACAGGGCCACGGATATCGCCTCCATTTCCTCTGATCGCGGAATAGTGACCCAGCCCGGCCGGTTTACCATTGAGCCGTCGCTTTCCTGGGCTCACAGCAATTCCACGCTGGTGGCTATCGAGGGCTATACCGTTATACCCGCACTTCTGGTTGGCCTGATAAACATCTCGGAGGTTCAGCGGGATATATTTGTTGGCGCCGTATCCCTCAAATACGGTTTTACCAGCCGATTCGAGACGGCCCTGAGGGTCCCCTATCTGGTGATAAACGAGGATGTCAGAGAGCGCCAGGCTTTCCAGGGAACTCCTGTCGACACCCTGCGGGACTCGTCCGGTGAAGGTCTGGGGGATGTGGAGTTGTCCGCCCGCTACCAGCTTACTGACGGAATGCATGGCTGGCCCTACCTTATTGGATCTTTCCGGGTCAAAACACCGACCGGCGAGAGCCCTTATGATGTGGACCAGAGAGTTGTCCGGGACAACCAGGGCAATCCCATAGGGCTGGAACTCAGGGAGCGCCCAACCGGTTCGGGCTTCTGGTCCTTTGAGCCGGGTGTCTCGTTTATCTACCCCTCGGCACCGGCAGTGCTGTTTGGCAACCTGGGCTATGTGTGGACGCTCAAGGAAGAAAAGGGATTCGAGAATGGCGGTACAGTGGACCCGGGAGATATTGTCAGGTTCGGGTTCGGGATGGGTTTTGCTTTCAATGAACGCACCTCCTTCAGCCTGGCCTATGAGCATTCAGTCATAACGAAAACCACATTTGAACATGACAACGACCTGCTTGACTCCACCTTTGACCGAATTCAGGCAGGGTCACTTGCATTTGGACTCTCCCAGCGGCTGACCCCAGCCACGAGCCTCAGCCTGACGGTCAACATCGGTGTTACTGACGACGCCCCCAGCAGCGAAATAACCGTCAGGCTACCGATAAACCTCTGATGCGCCGCCTGGTTAATCCGCTGATCTGCGGAGATCTGCCGGTTGGCGAAAATAGCTCGGCGGCAGGCTAACGGCCCAGATGCAGCGGCAATTGATCGGCGAACTGGCCTGGCAACTGATATCCGGAGCCGAAATTACTCAACTCGATATCAAGCTGATGAATATTCTGGATAACGGTGCTGTCCATAGTGTTCTGGATATGGGTCAACCAGCCGGACTGCCCGATGAAATTGCTGGAAATCGTTGAGCCCGAACTCTGCGCGGGGCCAACAGCCTGAAAAATCACTTCCATGCTGTGATCGATCAGACGACTGCTATCAGCCTGATTGAGGTTCGGGATGATCAGCCGGTTGATCACCAGTGTTTCACCATTGGCGGACACTATCTGATCCAGCCCAATGGCTATTTCCAGCCCTCCAACCAGAAAGCCTCCCCTTAACGAATCCATTGCCGGATCATCGAGTGCGGGCGTGGGCAGCTTCAACTCCCCGACGGCGGGCTGGCTGAGTGCCAGCCATAGGAACAGTGTAAGAAACAGGGCTGCGCGACCGTTCATCTTGTTACCACTCCCTCATGGAAGGCCAGTAAGGCAGAGTATGTCCGACTGATGGTCCTCTCAGACCTTTGTGCAGGGGCGCCGCCGCAATCTCCGGCCAGTCATTTTCGGTCAGAAACGCACCTCGCCCCTGCTCCAGATGACTGCGAATAACAAAAGCCGTGCCATTCCAGTACTGCTCAAACTCTTCGTGCGGATAGATCTTCAGGCCTCTGGCCGGATCTCCGACCAGGACCTCCGTCTCGCTGATACCCTTGATGATGACGAAATGACGAAAGCCCCCGAGATCAAGGAGGACAATGGTTGGCAGCCTTATTTCCTCTCTGAGTCCGGCGAGAGGCATCCTGAAACCATCGGCCAGATAACCTTCGGATTCCAGAAACCGCTTCATATCAAGCATTGAAAAACCCTGCTCCCTGACCTTCTCTTCGTCCGCCAGAGCCAGCATTGAAAGAAAAACCTCCTGTTCGGTGAAACTATTGCTGTAGTGAAAGGACAGGAGCGAAGCCAGGGCAGCAGAACCGCAGCTGAAATCGTACTGCTGTTTGAGTATCTGGTTGAAACGCTGCTCCTCGAAACTTTTGACAGAAACGGAAAAATCTCCACCCAGCCCCGGCACCACTACCGAGCCGGCAAATGCGGTGGACCAGAGCAGACTGGTTCCAAGCCAGATAACGGCGAGTCCCTTCCCTCTCATGGCCCACCTCCGTCAATGGTTAATAAGAATGTTGATCTGGGTACTGTCCTGGATAACCACCTGGTTTCCGGTATTCTGGATAATCGTGGCAACTCCGTTCATGTTTGCGAACGCGCCTCCGGAGATGCTGTTATCCCCCGTGATCACGTTGCCCGACAACAGGTTGTCGGAGACCGTTGCCTGCTGCTGATTATCATTGAGTTGCAGCTGTACAGGGATGCCCTGCCGGCCACTTGAATCTGACAGCTCAGCCGGAGACAGGACCCTGGCGTTCATCCACTCCTCGGCAGAGAGCTGGCCCCCCCAGATAACAACCACAACCAGCAAGGCAGCCCTCAGTTTCCATCTGATGACGTTACCCATGGCAGTTCCTCCCGGAACGTCCGGCCGCACCCTGCAGGCGCGGCCGGCATTCCTCAGTTGCCACCACCACCGGTGTTCAGGTTGGACATCACACTGACGTTGGACTGGGTCACACTGGCATTCCCCGAATTCTGGGAAATGGCACCAACGCCGGTGAAGTTCGCAGAACCACCGGAGATATTATTGCTGTGGGTCACACTGGTGTATGAGCTTTCGCTGTTGGCGTCGCCATAGGTTGTAGTCACCCCGGAGACAGAACCGTCCAGCTCAGCGCTGTTCAGGAACGCAGTCACATCCAGCGTAGTGGTGTTGTTGGAGTTATTTAAGGAACTGTCATTTCCGCTATCCGCTACGTTGGTGGAATTGTCGGAGTTGTCATTTCCGCTGTCCGCCACACTGGTGGAATTATCGGAACTGTCGTTCCCACTATCCGCCACGTTGGTGGAATTGTCGGAGTTGTCATTTCCGCTGTCCGCCACGTTGGTGGAGTTGTCAGAACTGTCGTTTCCGCTATCCGCTACGCTGGTGTTGGTGGAATTATCGGAGTTGTCATTTCCGCTGTCCGCCACGTTGGTGGAGTTGTCAGAACTATCGTTTCCGCTGTCCGCCACATTGGTGGAGTTGTCGGAGGCATCATTTCCACTGTCTGCCACGTTGGTGGAATTGTCGGAATTGTCGTTTCCGCTATCCGCGATGCTGGTGTCCGTGGAATTGTCGGAGGCGTCATTTCCGCTGTCCGCCACATTGGTGGAATTATCTGAATTATCGTTGCCACTATCGGCAATTTTGAACGAATCCGCCACATCAGTGCTGTTGTCTGAGTTGTCGGAATTATCGGAGTTATCGGAGTTGTCCGACATGTCATTGCCGCTGTCGGCAATCTTGAACGAGTCCGCAACATCGGTGCTGTTGTCGGAATTGTTGGTGTTGTCGGAGTTGTCGTTTCCGGAGTTGGTATTGCCGGAATGATCGTTGTTTGCTGTGGAGCTCTCGTCAGCATTGGTATTTGGGTCACCATCGCCACCCAGATCAGCCATTGCTGTTCCGGACAGGCCCAGAGCCATTGCAACTGCGATCGCCAGCATACTTTTCTGTGTTTTCATGACTATCCTTCCTTTTATTCGGATATTGGACGAGTGAGGGTTGCCCATCGACTGTTATCCTGCAGTCATTCCATGACAGCCCCGCCCATGTAGCCATGCGATTCCCGTGCCAGAGGCCGGGGAATAATATCAACCAGTTGATATTTATAGATTATTATTCCAAATGCCGGCACAGATGGGAATATTTCAGCAGGGGAGTGTTGCAGATCTGGTACAGTTTTTTTTCCATTAAACGCGCAAATGGAAATTTGTCCCGGTTTTCAGAGGGATGAAAAAACCCTGGGTGTCAGAAAACGAAAAACCTCGCCCGGGAGCGAGGTATTCAAGGTGGCCCGGCGTAAAGCCGGGCCTGACAAGAGGAACCCTTGATCAGAACTGGTTCATGGTGTTGTCTTTACCACCGGCCTTCAGAGCCGCGTCACCTGCGAAGAACTCCTTGTGGTCATCGCCGATGTTGGAACCGGCCATGTCCTGGTGCCGCACGGTTGCGATGCCCTGACGGATTTCCTTGCGCTGAACGCCTGCAACGTAGGCCAGCATGCCTTCGTCGCCGAAGTATCCCTTCGCCAGGTTGTCAGTAGACAGTGCAGCTGTGTGGTACGTCGGCAGGGTGATCAGGTGGTGGAAAATGCCGGCTTCACGGGCAGCATCGCGCTGGAAGTTGGCAGTCCACTCGTCGGCCAGCTGGCCAAGCTCGGTCTCGTCGTACCTGGCATTCATCAGGTCGGCACGCTCGTAGGCGGACACGTCCTTGCCTTCTTCCTTCCAGGCATCGAATACCTGCTGACGGAAGTTCAGGGTCCAGTTGAATGACGGGCTGTTGTTGTAGACCAACTTGGCATCCGGCACTTCTTCCTTGATGCGGTTAACCATGGCCGCGATCTGGCCCACGTGGGGCTTCTCGGTTTCGATCCACAGCAGGTCTGCGCCGTTCTGCAGGCTGGTGATACAGTCCAGAACCACACGGTCTTCACCAGTGCCGGGACGGAACTGGAACAGGCCGGAAGCCAGACGCTTCGGCTTGAGCAGCTTGCCGTTGGACTTGATCACCACATCGCCGTTGTTGATGTCGGAAGCGCTATCGATGTACTCGCCATCCAGGAAGGCATTGTACTGGTCGCCCAAGTCGCCCGGCTCTTCGGTTACAGCCAGCTTCTGGGTCAGGCCAGCGCCCAGGGAGTCGGTACGTGCAACGATGACGCCGTCGTCAACACCCAGTTCCAGAAACGCCAGGCGAACAGCGTTGATCTTGGACAGGAAGTCGGCGTGAGGAACGGTAACCTTGCCGTCCTGGTGGCCACACTGCTTCTCGTCGGAAACCTGGTTTTCGATCTGGATACAGCAGGCGCCGGCCTCAATCATCTGCTTGGCCAGCAGATAGGTGGCTTCTGCATTACCAAAACCAGCGTCGATGTCGGCGATGATGGGAACGACGTGGGTTTCGTGGTTGTCGATCTTGCTGATCAGCTCATCGGCTTTCGCCTTGTCGCCGGCCTTCTCGGCTTCTTCCAGGTCACGGAAAAGGTGGTTCAGTTCCCATGCGTCAGCCTGGCGCAGGAAGGTATATAGCTCGCCGATCAGGCTGGAAACAGCCGTCTTCTCATGCATGGACTGGTCAGGCAGCGGGCCAAACTCGGAGCGCAGGGCGGCAACCATCCAGCCAGACAGGTACAGGTAACGACGCTTGGTGCTGTTGAAATGCTTCTTGATGGAGATCATCTTCTGCTGGCCGATGAAGCCGTGCCAGCAGCCCAGCGACTGGGTGTACTGCGACGTATCTTTGTCGTAGTTGGCCATGTCTTCCCGCATGATTTTTGCGGTGTACTTTGCTATATCCAGGCCGGTCTTGAAGCGATTCTGGGCGCGCATGCGAGCAGCATGCTCAGGCTTGATGGCATTCCAGGTGGGGTTCTGCTTGAGCAGCGATGCAATGGCATCAACGTCGTTTGAATATGGCATGGTCAGTCCTGTCTCGTGGTCTTTAGAGGATCTCAGGCGAGCCAGCAGACCGCTCAGAAATCAAGCAACCTGCCGACGTTGGCGAACACTTTAGAGGGTTTGAATTTATAATTGAAATTTATAATATCTATTTTCGGCATTTCTTCAGTGAATACTAAAAGACTATCATGCCTCTTGTGGATCATGGCTGATCAAGATCATGAAATTCCTGCCTATATCTCACTGCCTACGCCCATGAGTCCCACGGCCTGCCGGCCCGCATCCTCATAAGGCTTGAACACTATGTCTGCTCCCGCCTGAATCAGCGAGTCATACTCCTCGGGATTCTTGGTGGAGACCGCAATCCGGCCGGTATAGCCATGGCGGCGGAGGGCGCGAATCAGGACCAGTCGTGGATCCATGTGGGTAACACCCACCTCCTGGTCCGGCATGGCAGAAATGACCCACTGGGCATGCTGCAAGGGCAGACTCCCGACAAAGTCTTCATCGCTGGCATCACCGAAAACAACATCAAAACCCGCCCGCCGCCAGCGTCGGACTGCTTCGGGATCAAAATCCACTGCCAGAATTCTGTAATTGGCGCGCTGTAGATGGCCCGCTATGGATGCGCCATAACGGCCCACGCCGAACAGAATCACGTCATGACGCCCGGACGAAGCCGCCTCATCGGCAGTTCCCTGCTCCCGAAACGGGTGACGGCGCTCGAACACTGCCAGAAGGGGCTCAAACCATCGATACAGGGTCTGGGAATAACTGATCATGTACACGGAGGTGGCAATAGTGATGAGCCCCACAAGGGTCACCAGACCCAGGGCATCAGGACCGATATGGCCCAGGGAAATGCCCATGGCTACGAAGATGAGCGAAAACTCGCTGATCTGTGCAACGGTCAGCCCGGCCAGAAAGCCAGTGCGTTTGCGATAACCGAGGACTCCCATGATGACCATGACTATGAGGGGGTTGCCCACGAGCACAAAGGCGGATAATACGAGCGCGGGCACTATCTGGGCACCCAGCATACTGAGGTCAAGCTGGGTGCCCAGAGCGATAAAGAAAAACAGCAACAGGAAGTCACGAAGAGAAGACAGTCTGGCGACGATTGCCTCCCGAAACTCGGTCGAAGCCAGAGACACACCAGCAAGCAGCCCGCCCAGCTCCTTGCTCAGCCCCACATAGTCGGACACCGCTGCCAGAAACGCAGCCCAGGCAATGGCGAATATGATGAGCAGCTCCGGGGAAATGGCGATGCGCCTGACCAGGGGGTCAGCGAGGTAGCGTATGAACAGGCCGACAAGAACCAGCAGGGCAAAACCATAACCAAGCACACGGGATACATGTTCGAACGGGTGTACTTCGCCCTGGGCTCCGGTTTCTCCAACGCCAAATGCGGAAAGCACCAGCATTGCAATGATCACTGCCAGGTCCTGCACAATAAGGAAACCTATGGCAATGCGGCCATGGAGCGAGTCGACCTCTTTCTTGTCTGTCAGCAGCTTGACGATGATAATGGTGCTGGAAAATGTAAGCGCCACTGCAACATAGGCTGCGGCCACGGGAGACAGGCCAAGTGCCAGGGCAATGCCAAAACCGATGACTGCGGTGAAAAACACCTGCCCGAGCCCGGTGGCCAGAGCTACGGCCCCCAGTCGTCGTACCAGCTTCAGATCCAGCTTGAGCCCTACCAGGAACAGCAGCACTGCAATGCCAAGCTCAGCAAGAAGCTCAATCTGGCCATAGGAATGGACCAGGTCCAGGGCCGATGGCCCGGCCAGAATCCCCACGGCGATAAAACTCACAATCATGGGCTGACGTAAAATCAGCCCAACAGTACCCGCAACTGCTGCCAGTATCAGTAAGGCGCTGATCTCATAGAAAGGGTGGCCTGCCAGTAACTCTGCCATAAAAAGAATCCTTTCATCCCGTATCTGCTGTGTTCCCATTCTAACGCTTTAAGGCCGATCATTGCCCTGATCAGGGGCCGCCCTTCATGCTGCAATACAGAGCACCACCAGCCTGTCTCCCTGCCGGAGATCAAGATAAGCACGGCGCTCAGGATTCAGCTGGAGATGGCGCCCCTCCCTGTCCGGTTCTGCCCTGAACACTCCAAGGGCCACCTCCCCCCGGGACGCGAGTATCTTTTCCACCAGCTGAAAATTCACACTTGCGGGCAGAGGATAGTCCTGAATGTCCCGGAACTGTATTTCAGGCCCGCCAACGGTGAAGAGTTCGTCCAGAACTACTCGCAACTCCCGGCGCAGAGCCACCTGGGCCAGCACGTGACTGATGATCATCGGGCTGATCATCATCTCGCTCTGGTGGCCAGTCAGCAGGTTCCGGTTGTCCGGATCGCTCAGTTCCAGAATCAGCTGGGGCCGGTGGCTGCCTTCACTGAGAATATCTTCAAGCTGCAGGTAGCCCACCATGGCTCTGGCATCGGCCTCTTCTCCGGAAGCCAGGCGGTCGCTACTCAGAAGCATGATGGAGTCATAGTCCAGAGGCCGCACCCGCCGCAGTTCGCCCTCCACCATGTAATCCGCCTCCACGTGCCGGCAGGTGACGCCCTGCTGCTCCCCGAGGTATCGGTCAATTTCCAGCTGCCTTTCCGGCGCCGGCACCACCGACACAATATCCATCTCGAACTTTCTCCGGGCATGGCTGGCGAACTCTGCAATAAGGCTTGGCACCCGCCGATTCCAGCCCAGCACCAGTACCCGGTGGACCTTTTCTGCCTCCGCAAGGGGCGTGACAGAAGCCAATCCCCGGGGGATGACCGGCAGCGGGGCGGCACGGGCATCCGCCTCGGTGTCCTCATAGTCCCTGGCCAGCAGGACCACCCGGTCATCCGGGCCAATGAGGGTGTCGGATGGCGCGGGCAACTGAATATTCCAGTTGTTGCGGCCGGGTCCGCGGCTCAGCACTCCCAGAGCAATCACTCCGGGGCGGCGGGAAGCCAGTTCGCCAAGGGTCATTCCGGCCAGGGAATCACCGCCCCGTATGAAAATCTCGTTGCCATCTTTGGCAGTGAACAGCTCATTGAAAACTTCCGACAGACCCGGATGCAGGATGTTCTGCACCATCAGGCGGCTGATGGTGGCATCCCCCGCCACAATTTCCACTTCACCCGGGTAGGCCCGCTCAATAACCGGATGTTTCCGCACATCCTGGATTTCGGCAACCACATAGGGCAGAGAGGATCCCGCCTGACGGGCCTGGGCGGCAATGGAAAGCAGCGCCTTGACGGTTTCCACGTCCGAGGTCACCAGGCTGCCCGCCTCATGGGCCGCGCTCGGTACAATCACGGCAGCGGCATCGAGGCAGGCAACCCGCTGCAGAGCATCTGGCTGGATCGCGGTGCCGGCACGAAGGATGATCTGGCGTGCCTTGCGGCCGATACCCGGCTCGCTGCGAAGCTCATGAACCTGACTGGCGGAAGCGCTTTCAGACAGCACAACAAGGCGCAGACGATGAACTTCGTGTTTCTGAAGAAACCGCCGCACCCGGGCCGACGCACCCAGTAGCTCACTCAGCAGCGGCAGCGTCTGGCTGGTCCAGCCAAGAACCACGATGTGGTTTTTCAGGGTAACTGGCGTCAGGCCACGCTCCATGTCCGTCATTCTGGCAATCAGCCATCGCGTCAGAATCGCGACCAGAGTACCCATGAACACCACATACCCGCTGACGGTAAGGATGGTGGACACAAAACGGCGCCAGTTGCCCTCGTCATCCCCAAGGTAGCCCGGGTCTGTCAGGCGCAGGAAAGCCCACCATATGGCCCCTCCCACGTCGTCAGACTCGGCCAGAGGCAGCACGAGCAGGCCGCCCACCAGGGAGATGAGGCCGATAAATATCGCCACCACAAGCAGCTGGAAGCCCGCCCCCTTGACCAGTTGCCGCTCCACAACAAACTTCATTTTGTCAATAAAACGCAGTGGCAACATCTGTTTTCCCCTGAAGCGCTGAAAGGCGGGCCGGAGCATTCGCGGTCAGCAGAGCAGGACGCTGCCGGATATCCCGGCTGCTATCCTAAGGGATCACACCAGCGACCGCGACTTCTGTCAGTGTCTTCTGATTTATACTGATAGTATGGTGATTGTTATGGAGATCCTCTATCAGGGGGCAACCTTTATCCATGGAGGTCAGGAGAACTGTATAGTGACTGCTGTCGGTGACGTAATCGTGTTCTACGACGACCGGGTTCTTGCCCATCAGCCGGATTCCGATGCGCCGTTCCTGCCAAGCCGCATGGACAAGCGGATACGGGAGATTCTTTCCCACCTTGGAGTGCCCTGGAAATATCCGGAGCACCCGGGCCGGCTGACCGCCATTATGAATCTGCTGGAAAAAGAACCTGTGGAAGGAGTCCGCTTTGAATCCGGCCGCCCTGCCACCCGGGAGCAGCTCGGGCGGGTCCACACCACAGGCTACCTTGAGCATATGTATGAGCTCCGGGGGCAGAACGCCTGGCTCGATGTAGACACCACAGCCGTATCCACCGGCAGCATCGAAGCCGCCGAAGTAGCCGCAGGCACCGCCATTGCTGCGGCGGAAGCGGTCATGCAGGGGCGTGCCAGCAGCGCCTTTGCCCTGGTGCGGCCACCGGGGCATCACGCTGAACCAGTACGGGCAAGAGGCTTCTGCCTGTTCAACAACGTGGCGGTAGCCGCCGCCCATGCCCAGGCCGAGCTTGGATGTGACCGGGTAATGATCGTGGACTGGGACGCTCACCACGGCAACGGCACTCAGGATATATTCTGGGCGGATCCGGATGTCATGTTCGTCGATCTGCACCGGGCCGCGCCCTTCTATCCCGGCTCGGGCAGCCTTGAGGAAGTAGGGGCGGGCTTTGGCGAAGGCACCACGGTTAACATCCCGATGGCAGCAGGGTCCGGAGACGCGGCCTATCTCAAGGCGTTCAGGGACATAGTGGTGCCGGCTGCGGACTGGTTCAAGCCGGATCTGATTCTGGTTTCCGCCGGCTTTGACCCGCACTGGTATGACCTCGCCCTCAACGTATCCTATGAAGGGTTTGCTGCCATGACCGCGATCATGCAGGAGATTGCCCACAAACATTGCGAGGGCCGCGTGGCCTTTGTGCTGGAGGGAGGCTACCACCTGGAATCTCTCTCCCATGGCGTCCGCGCGGTGCTGGAGGTGCTCGCAGGGGGCGAAGTTCCAGAGCCGGGCGTCTGCGGCGTCAAAGAAGTGGAAGCAGCGGCAGCCTTTCACCGGGATGCCTTCCTGCAGCCAGGTCCTGACGAGGATTCCGCTTAGGCCTTTGCTGTCTGCTGTTTTTCGAGGACGACGAGCCAGATGCCACCCAGAATGGCCGCACCTGCCAGCACCAGCCGCAGGGTAAGCGGTTCACCCAGCAGCACTATTCCTCCCAGGGCTGCAATCACAGGTACGGTCAGCTGCACGGTGGCGGCAGTGACCGCCCGAATCATCGGCAACGCCGTGTACCAGATGGCATAACCCAGAGCCGAAGTAATGGCGCCGGAAGCCAGAGCATAGCCTGTACCAGCGGCATCCAGACTGGCCTGATCAACCATCAGTAAACTCAGTACGAGAGCAAAAGCCACTGCTCGCGCAAAATTTCCGGAGCTGACCCGGGTGGCGTCTCCTGCGGCCCTGCCACGCAGGGAATAGATGCCCCATGCGACGCCTGCCCCTATCATCAGCGCCGAGCTCGCGATCGGAGGAGCGGACAGCCCCGGCATAAGTAACCCGGCAAGCCCCCCAAAGGCCATCAGAAAGCCAAGCCACTGGAGCGGCTCCAGCCTCTCCCCCTGCCACAGGCCGTAACCGATCATGGTGGCCTGAACAGCCCCGAATAGCAGGAGCGCCCCCATGCCGGTGGACAGGTCGATGTAGGCAAAGGAGAACGCCGCGCCATACCCGAACAGCGCAAGGGCAGACCACCAGTTGCCGCTGCCGGAAATGCCATGGCCACGAAGCACAACGAGGCCCCAGAGCACCAGAGCTCCGGATGCCAGGCGAATGCTGGTGAAGCTGGCAGCATCAATTCCGGTTTCCCGCAGCGCGGCGCGGGTTAACAGGGAATTGCCGGCAAAGGCGACCATGGCAAGTCCGGTCAGGATAAAAGCTCGGGAATGTATCACGGACAATACCCTCAGAAATTCCGGTCATTCTCACTCAAGGCGTGCAGACGCCATACCCGCAACCGTCTCGGACAAAAACGCTGAATCCACTGCCTGGTCACCTGGCCATCTCAGACATCCCTGTCGACCATGGCCCCCAGCGCCTGATCATGGATGCTCCGGTCTTCTTCGCTGAACAGCACAAACCGGATATGCTCCACTGACGTCCCCTGCTTCGCCAGGAACACCAGCGTCCTCATGGCCACCCGTGCCGCGGATTCCATCGGATAGCCAAAGGCTCCTGTGGAAATTGCCGGAAAGGCCACACTGCGGAGGCCCTTTTCTTCCGCCAGTGCGATGGCGTTGCGGTAACAGTCCGCGAGGCGTTCGTCGGCCGGCTCATCAATGCCATAGACCGGACCGAGACAGTGGATCACGTAGCGGTTGGGCAGCTCGTGTCCGCCGGAAATCACCGCCTCCCCCGGCTGGATGGGGGCCTTTGAGCGGCATTCTTCTTCCAGGCCCGGGCCTGCAGCCCTGTGAATGGCTCCGGCAACACCTCCTCCGGTGCGAAGCTCCGCGTTGGCGGCGTTGACAATAGCGTCCATGTCGTCCTGACCGGTAATGTCCCCCTGGACGCACTCAAAGGTGACTCCGTAAATACTGTGCTGACCCATGGGCAATTCCCCCTTAGAACAGACGGTTTGAGATTTACGCTTCATGCCCAGCATAACGCTGCAACAGCAATGGGCAACCCCTGATAGCACAGACAGTTCCGGAACAGTAATGTGGATCCGGTATTATCCCGGCAGAGGACACCGTAGACTGGACAGATTTCCCCGGTAGTCGTCCAATGTCAGCACTCAATCACAGACTTGAGTCCCTCGACGCCCTGCGTGGCGTAGCTGCCCTGATTGTTGTGCTTTTCCATTTTGTGCCCTGGTACCACAGGCTTTATGGCCATGAATTCACGCCTTGGCCCGTCCTGGATTTTGGGCGCTACGGCGTACACCTGTTCTTCATGCTCAGCGGGTTTGTCATCTTCATGACCCTGACACGCACGCCAACAGCCGGCTGGTTTGCCCTTGCCCGGGGCTTCAGGCTGCTGCCAGCTCTCTGGCTCAGCATCGCCATCACCATGGTGTCGGTGTATCTGATGGGGCCAGAAGACCGTTCCGTGTCACTGTCTGCAGCTCTGGCGAATCTCACCCTGATGCATGAATATCTGGGATACCCCCATGTGGACGGCGCATACTGGAGCCTGGTTATTGAGGTCACCTTTTACTTCTGGATAGCTCTTTTCTTCTATACGCTGGGAAACGGCAGAGCACTTCAGGGGGTGTTCTGGGGGTGGGTGCTGGTCAGCTATGGGGCGGTGATTTACTGGGGGGACATTCCTCCCGGCCTCGAATTTCTGCTCAAGGATCTGCTTTTTACCCGCTATGCGCCGCTTTTCATAAGCGGCATGCTGTTTTATCGCTGGCACAGCCACGGCCGGCCGCCATTATGGGAGAAAGCGCTTCTGGTGCTGGCCATGACGCACTGCCTCCTCGCCTACAAGGCACCATTCAACCTGTTTGTCCTGGGCTCGTATGGCGTTTTTGTGCTGGCCATTACCGGGCGCCTTGACTGGCTGGCACATGGGCCGCTTCTGTGGCTGGGTCGTATATCCTATGCCCTGTACCTGGTTCACCAGAATGTCGGCTATGGCATCATGGGCGTCGGTTACGGCCTCGGCCTGCCAGGATGGCTCAACGTGGTTATTGCGCTGGCGGTCGCCATCGGGCTGGCTACAGGCATTCATCACGGAATTGAGCGCCCTGCTCTGGCCTGGTTTCGACGTCGGCGCCCGGGTGGAGCTCCTCTGGCCCCGACGACTGAACTTACGCCACCATGAACTGGGTTCCAGCCAGCTGCATGAGGAGTCACCCGCAACATGAACGCCAGGTACCTGCTTGTCTCCGCCACCCTCGTGACTTTTCTGACAGGCTGCGGCACCGTCCGCTCTGCGGCCAATGCGCCGGCGCCCATTGAATCCCTTTACCAGACCCGGCTGTTTGGCAGTGAAGAGGGCCGCCCCCTGCCCCTGGCGACGCTGGCCAGCCTGCTGCGGGATGCAGATGTCGTCTTCATTGGCGAAATCCACGGCCACAATGGCGCCCACCTTTTCCAGTCCCGACTGCAACTGGCACTGCATGGCCTGAGGCCCCGGCAGGTGCTGTCAATGGAGCAATTCTCCGTTGACCACCAGGACAGCCTCAACGCGTACCTTGCCGGAGAAATTGGCGAGGCTGAGCTGATAGAACAAGCCGATGCCTGGCCCAACTACCGGGCCTCTTACAGGCCCCTTGTCGAGTTCGCCCGCCGCAACGATCTGCCGGTGATTGCGGCCAACGCTCCTCCAGACATCGTCCGCTGCGTGGCCCGTGAGGGCGCCGGTTATCTGGAGAGGCTCGAAGGGGGCCACCAGAAACTGGTGCCGGAGGAGCCCTTTTACAGTGAAGAGGGATACCGGGAAAAATTCGCCGCGACCATGGAATCGGGCGGTCACGGCGTGATGGACGGCGAGACCACCAGGCGGCTCCTCAAAGCACAGCTTCTGCGGGACAACACCATGGCCTACTCGATCCAGCGTGCTCACCTGGATCACCCCGGACATCAGATAATTCATGTGACCGGCCGCTTCCACAGCGAGGAGGGGCTGGGTGCACCGGCGGCTCTCGCCCACAGGAACCCCAATCTGAAGATCCGCATTGTCACACCGGTTATTGCAGATGATCCGGATAAACCAGCCCCGTCAGCCGCGGATCTGACACAGGGTGATTTTGTCTACCTGCTTCAGCCACTACCTCCGGAGTACATTGACCCGGAACGCAGAAAAGCAGGCATGGAGGCACATTTCGCGCCCTCCTCCGGCCCCGGCTGCGGCGAAAAAGACAACCACTGAAACGGGACACTAGTACTTAAGTCGGGGGGCGCCGTCATTCAGATTCTTTCCATGGCCAAAGCGTGGTAGCTTGAAATCCCTCGTCGATGGGTTCCGGAGTCGCTTTTCCGGAACTTTTTGACTACAACTGACATGCAGACTCTACCAAACAACAATGACGAAGAAGGAACGCTGAGCCATGAAGATCCGTTCTACTCTGGCCACTTTGATGGCCCTCACTCTTGCAACACTGCTCTGCGCGGGCCCCGCTACTGCCCAGGAAACGTTCACCCTGCGCCTGGCCGAGACCTGGGGCCCCAACTTCCCGATTTTCGGTGACACCACCAAGAACATGGCCGCCATGGTCGACAAAATGTCCAATGGACGCCTCAAGATCCGTATCGACTCCGCCAACAAGCACAAGGCTGCACTGGGTGTCTTTGACATGGTCAAGGCCGGCCAGTACGACATGGGACATTCCGCCTCCTACTACTGGAAGGGCAAGGTTCCCAATACTCTTTTCTTCACCAGTATGCCGTTCGGTATGACCGCTGATGAACAGTACGCCTGGTTCTATCACGGGGGCGGCATGGAGTTGATGCAGGAAGTCTACGAACCCCACAACCTGTTATCCTTTCCCGGCGGCAATACCGGCGTCCAGATGGGCGGCTGGTTTCGCAAGGAAATCAATTCACTGGATGACCTGAAAGGTCTGAAAATGCGCATTCCGGGCTTCCAGGGTGAGGTGTTCGCCGAGGTGGGCGTTAATCCGACGAACATAGCACCTGGTGAGCTCTACACTGCGCTGGAACGCGGCACCATCGACGCGGTTGAGTGGGTCGGCCCGGCTCTGGATCTCCGTCTTGGCTTCCAGCAGATTGCCGACTACTACTACACAGGCTGGCACGAGCCTGCCACCGAACTGCAGTTTCTGGTCAACCAGAAAGTCTGGGACAGGCTGCCTGCGGACCTGCAGGAAATCCTGCGGGTCGCCATGCGCACCGCGGCTTACGACATGCTGATTCACTCGGTCCACGAGAATTCAAAGGCATGGGCCACCATCCAGGAAAAGCATCCGAACGTGCAGATAAAAAACTTCCCGGATGACGTGCTGGCAGCCATGGCAAAAGCCAACGACAAGCTGCTTGCCGAAGCGGCCGCGGAAGATGCTCAGGCCAAAAAGATCATTGATTCCCAGGCGATGTATCTCAAAAACGCCCGTAATTACACAGACATTTCCCTGCGGGCCTACCTGAACACCATGGCAACGCTGAACGACTGAGCCAGGATCAGGTGATGACCGCACAGTGCCGGGAAAGCTTCTGTCAGAAGCGCCCGGCACTGTGCGTTCAGAAACACTGATGGCAACTCCTGAAATTTGCTGACATGCCACCAGAAAGAGGATGGGTTATGCGATGGATCATTGCGCTGGATCATGGCCTGGCGCGACTTTCTTACCTCTGCGGCTGGATCGCGAGCGCGGCCTTCATACTCATGGTGTTCAACGTTTTTTACGACGTTGTGGCGCGTTACGTATTCAACGAAGTGTCCATTGGCATGCAGGAAATGGAGTGGCACCTCTACGCAGTGGTTTTCCTGCTGGGTATCCCCTACGCCATGCGAACCGATGGCCATGTCCGGGTCGACGTTTTCTATGACCGGTGGAAAGATCCGATGAAGGCCTGGGTCAACATCATCGGCGCCCTGGTCCTTGTCATTCCCTTCGCTCTTCTGATCATCTACTACGGATACAGCTACACTCTGGAAGCTTACGAGCTCGGGGAGGGAAGTGGCGACCCCGGCGGCCTTCAGTATCGCTGGATCATCAAGTCCATGATGCCTCTTTCCGGGGTATTCATTGCCACCAGCGGCCTTGGCATGGTAACCCAGGGCATCCGGGTTCTCAGGCTTGGCGAGTCCTATACCAGCGACAAGAGTCAGGGAGGTTTGGCATGATTGGCCTGATCATGTTTGGGGTAGCCCTGCTGATGCTGATGTGGGGTTTTCCTGTGGCTTTCGTATTCGGCGGGCTTGCCCTGCTGTTTGGAGTCTTTGCCGTAGGTCCGGACCTTTTTGCATTCATGCCCTTCCGGATCATGAGCATCATGCAGAACACTGTGCTGATGGCGGTACCGCTGTTTATCTTCATGGGCATAGTGCTGCAGAAGACAAAGCTTGCAGAGCAGTTGCTCGAATCCATGGGGCGTCTGTTTGGTGGGCTGCCCGGCGGGCTCGCCATGTCCACCATTTTTGTGGGTGCACTGCTGGCGGCTTCCACTGGCGTGGTGGGGGCCAGCGTGGTGGCCATGGGCCTGATCTCACTCCCGGTCATGCTGGCCCATGGCTATGACAAGAAGCTTGCCTGCGGCACCATCTGTGCCTCCGGAACCCTGGGGCAGATCGTGCCACCATCCATTATCCTCATCATACTGGGTGACGTACTGGGCCTTCCGGTGGGAGACCTGTTCAGGGCGGCGGTCATTCCCGGGGCAGTCCTCATTATCCTGTATCTTGGCTACATCATTCTTCTGACCCTCTGGAAGCCGAAACTGGCGCCTCCCATGGAGAGGACCAGTGATGACACCCGCGGCCAGGAAATCGTAAAAGCCCTGATCGCCATCATTCCACCCCTGGCGCTGATCGCGGTGGTCCTTGGCTCAATCTTCACCGGTATCGCCACCCCGACGGAATCTGCTGCCCTTGGCGGCGTCGGAGCACTGCTACTGGCCATTGCCTACCGGCAGTTCTCTTTCAGCCTGATGTGGCAGAGCGCCCAGGACACGGTCAAGGTTACCGCGATGGTGTTTGCCATCCTGATCGGCGCCACCGCCTTCTCGATGACCTTCAGCTACACCGGAGGCGACTACATACTTGAGGAATTCCTCCTGTCCCTGCCCG
Source organism: Marinobacter sp. (assembly GCF_044799475.1). Taxonomy (GTDB): domain Bacteria; phylum Pseudomonadota; class Gammaproteobacteria; order Pseudomonadales; family Oleiphilaceae; genus Marinobacter. The sequence goes on from NZ_CP085217.1 coordinate 451,961, forward strand.
GCGAGAAATGGGGTTTCCTGATCTTCGCCATGCTGGTGATTCTGATTCTTGGGTTCTTCATCGACTTCGTCGAGATTTCGTTCATTATTGTGCCTATCCTGGCACCGGTCGCGGAAGCGCTGGGCATCAACATGCTGTGGTTTGCCATCCTGATCGCCATGAACCTCCAGACAAGTTTCCTTACGCCCCCCTTCGGATTCAGTCTGTTCTACCTCAAAGGCGTATCGCCACCCTCGGTACGGACAACGGACATATACCGCGGGGTGTTGCCGTTCATAGCGATACAGATAGCCGTACTGGCACTGATTTTCATCTTTCCTTCATGGTTTGGCATGGGCTCCTGACGCCGGAAACCCGGGCACAGCAGCATGCATCGTACTCCTCCCAAAGCCCGGCTCCATGCCGGGCTTTTCTGTTCTGAAGGCCACTGAAGAAACAGAGCCTCTGGCAAATGTCACTTACAGCTTGATTCTTCCGGAAATTCATTGGCAAACTGAACTTAATGATGCAGGTTTAAACATATCGCCTCCCCGGGGAGGTCCATGACATGTCAAAGAGTGACAAAAGGCAATCACTTTCTATACTTGGAGTGAAACGCCGGGCTGTACGCGGCGACTTGTTGCTGTTTTTTTTGACCCCTTAAAAGGCCATGAAGACAAGATTCGTTCAGGGAGAGCATCCATGAGTCAAAGCACCAGTAAGGTGGAATCCATCAGCAGCACGGAACAGGAGCAGCCTCACGTTCTGTCAATCCCGCTCAGTGAGCAGCAGACTGACCGGTCGCCTCACAGCCATGAACGCTGGCTACTGAGCAAACTTCTGCGCATGGCAGGTTCTCCCCCGGTGCGTTTCCAGCTCTGGAATGGCGAAATGGTCGCTCCGGATGAAGGCGAGGTCAGATTCACGCTGCATCTGAAGGACCCAAAAGCGCTCTACCAGCTGGTCAGCAATCCCAACCTGGCATTTGGCGACCTCTACAGCAGCGGCCGGCTCGACGTGGAAGGAGACCTCCCCGACCTGATGACCGAACTCTTCCGTTCGGTCAATGACGTCCGGGAACGCTGGCCGAAATGGCTGGACGCGCTCTGGCGCAGCCACAATCCCCGCTCCACCGGCCTCGCCGAGGCCAAAGAAAACATCCACCACCATTACGACCTTGGCAACGAGTTCTACAGTCTGTGGCTGGATAACGCCGAAATGCAGTACACCTGCGCCTACTTCGAAAAAGATGACCTCAGTCTGGAGCAGGCCCAACTGGCCAAGCTTGAGCATGTCTGCCGTAAACTCCAGCTGAAACCGGGGCAGACAGTGGTGGAGGCCGGCTGTGGCTGGGGCGGACTGGCCAGATACATGGCGCGGGAATACGGCGTCAGGGTCCACGCCTACAACATCTCAAAAGAGCAGATTGCCTTCGCGCGGGAAGAGGCCAGACGCCAGCAACTCGATCATCTGATCGACTATATCGAGGACGACTATCGAAACATTGACGGCCAATATGATGCCTTTGTTTCAGTGGGTATGCTGGAGCATGTGGGGAAGAGCAGCTATGGCGAATTTGCCGGGGTCATCCAGAGAGCGCTAAAACCAGATGGTATGGCTCTGGTCCACAGCATCGGTCGCAACCGGCCCATGCTGATGAATGCATGGATCGAGAAAAGGATTTTCCCGGGCGCCTACCCGCCCAGCATCGGTGAATTCATGGAAATCTGTGAAACAGGCAATTTTTCCGTGCTGGATGTGGAAAACCTGCGACTCCACTATGCCCGCACTCTGGAGCACTGGATGGAGCGCTTCGAGCAGCACGAAGACAAGGTCACCGAACTCTACGACCAGCACTTCACCAGGGCCTGGCGGATGTATCTTGCCGGATCCATTGCTGCTTTCCGGGCTGGCGGCCTGCAGCTGTTCCAGGTGGTATTCACCCCTGGCGAAAACAATGCCCTGCCACAGAACCGGCGGCACATCTACGGCAAGCCCGCCGCGCCGGAGGAGACCTGAGATGGAGCACTACGACGTCATTATCGTGGGGGGAGGACCGGCCGGTTCAACCCTGGCCTGGGCTCTCGAGAAATCCGCCAAAAAGGTTCTGATCATCGACAAACAGGAGTTTCCCAGAGACAAGACCTGCGCCGGCTGGGTGACTCCGGCCGTCATGGAGAGCCTGGGTATTGACCTGGAGGATTACCGCCAGGGCCGCACCCTTCAGCCAATCAATGGTTTCCGGATCGGCATGATGGGCCAGTCGGCGGTGGAGAACGATCATGAGCAGACTGTGAGCTACGGCATCCGGCGCTGTGAATTCGACGATTACCTGCTCGCCCGGGTCGGGGCTGACAAGACCCTCAAGACCCCAGTGAAGTCCATTGAGAGGCAGTCTGGCAGCTGGATCATCAACGATACCTGGGAAGCTCCTTTGCTGATTGGCGCCGGGGGCCACTTCTGCCCGGTGGCGAAAAAGCTCGGCGAAGGGCCGGGCGGCCATGAAACCGTGGTGGCCGCAAAAGAAGTGGAGTTTGAAATGACACCGGAGCAGGCCGAAGTCTGTCAGGCGGAAGGCGAACGGCCGGAACTCTGGTTCTGCCGGGATCTCAAGGGCTATGCCTGGGTTTTCCGCAAGGGCAACTTCCTCAACATCGGCCTGGGCCGGGAAGACAATCACAAATTGACTGAGCATCTGAACCGGTTTGTGGAAGACATGAAGGAGCAGGGGCGCATACCTTCCGACCTGCCGGGCAGGTTCAAGGGCCATGCCTATCTGCTATACGCCCATGCAGAAAGGCCGCTGGTGGATGACGGAGTAATGCTCATTGGTGATGCCGCTGGACTCGCCTATACCCAGAGCGGAGAAGGCATCCGGCCTGCCATTGAATCCGCCCTGATGGCTGCGGACGTGATACGCGATGCCCGGGATTTCTCTGCAGGGAGCCTGCAGACGTATGGCCAGGCCATTTCAGAACGCTTTGGCAACCGGGCCCTGAACGAACGCTCCAGCTGGCAACTGCCGGACTGGGTCAAGCTGCCCCTGGCAAGCGGGCTTATGCGTTCCCACTGGTTCACCCGCAAAGTAGTAACCGAGAAATGGTTCCTGCATCAGGAAGTGCCGCCTCTGAAAACAGCCGCACAGGCCTGAATTCGGCAAAAATCCATAAAAATGGCGACCCCCGGTCGCCATTTTTATGGCTGAATTTTATTGGCCAAGATAACTGCGATACATCCACGTCAGCTTTTCCTGCTGGGAAATGTAATCGCTCATCAGTGCTACCGTGCCTTCATCTTCAGCATCCCCCGCAAGGCTTAACAGCTCGCGCTGCTTCCGGATGAGGCTGGCAAAGCTTTCAACAATGTTTTGCACTGCTTCCTTGCCACTGTGAACATCCTTGCGTTCGGGGATATCAGATCTCTCGATATAAGTGCTGTAGGCGTGGGCCGGACGGTGCCCTAAAGTCAAAACCCGCTCCGCGATTTCATCAATCTTCAGCAACAGGTCATCGTAGAGTTCCTCAAATTTCACATGCAGCTCAAAGAAATTGTCACCTTTGATGTTCCAGTGGTAGCCGCGGACGTTCATGTAAAAAATCTGATAGTTGGACAGCAGGGTATTGAGATCATCCGCCAGTTTCTGAGTTTTAACGGTATCAAGTCCGATAAAATTCGTGCCCATAGTATTTCTCCCGGGATTCAAAGGTTTAAATGGATATACCCCGGGAGTTTACTGGTTTTTTGCAGGTTCGGACCAGTAATGGCGTCGATAGTCCCAGACCATCGTCATTTCAGGATAAATATAGACTAAGGCTATCGCAAATCGAAAAACAATTTACTTAAAAATGATTATCAATTGCTCTTTAATGACATCGGGATCATTAAAATCGGAGTGGGCCATGAGTGCGCTGAAGCTGTTCGTGCATAATCACCAGAATCAGGGTGATAATTCCCTGATCAAAACCATGACGTTCGCCCTTACCCATTTCACCGTGGCCTTCACGGTCGTCTGGCTGCTGACTGGCGACCTGCTGATTGGCAGCCTGATAGCCCTGGTGGAGCCTGCCATCAACACAGTCGCCTATTTTTTCCACGAGAGATTCTGGAAAAGATTTGAGGCAAAAACGCCAGCCCCGGGCATTAACGGCTCATCAGCTACCCGGACCGCACTCCGAGCACCGGTCGACAATTTCAGGGCCAATGTGAAGCTTGTGAGCCAGATCCCTTAGCGCCGTTCTCACGCCTTCTTCGATTACCGGGTGATAGAAAGGCATCTCCAGCATCTCACTGACGGTCATTCGCTTCTGGGCCGACCATGCCAGCAGGTGGCCTATATGCTCGGCCGCCGGACCAAACATCTCAGCACCCATGAACAGACCACTACCCTGCTCTCCGTATACCCGCAACAGGCCCCTGTTCCTGCCGATTACCCGGCTGCGTCCCTGGCCTTCAAAGGATACCTCGCCAACCTCGTAACAGCCCTGGCAGCGCTCATCCACCTGATCAATGGTCAGTCCGACGGTAGCAATTTGCGGGCTGGTGAAGACTATGGCCAGAGGCGTGCGCCTGAGGCCGGCCCGGGGCTCATGGCGACCGCCGGCGTTGTCCCCCGCAATCCGCCCGCCATCAGAAGCCTCATGGAGAAGCGGCAGCTCATTGCTGGCATCCCCGGCAATAAAGATATGGCTCCCGCCACACTGCATGGTGTAACGGTCAAACTTCGGCACTCCCATGTCATCCAGCTCCACATCTGCATTCTGGATATCGAGCGTGTCAATATTGGGACGGCGGCCGGTGGCCGCCAGCAGGTAGTCGAAGGTTTCGGTTATCTCACCTTTTTCCCGATCCCTGAAAGTGACCTCCACCCCCGTCTCTGTACGTTTTATGCCGGTGACGTCCGAGTCCGGATCCAGGGGGAACTCCTCATTGAAGGTTTTCAGCGCGTATTCCTGGATCTCCCTGTCCTGTATGGGTCCCAGAACGCCGCCAACGCCAAACATGCGAATCCGTACACCAAGACGGCTAAGGGCCTGGCCCAGCTCAAGACCGATCACCCCGGGACCAAACACTGCGACAGATTCCGGCAGCTCATCCAGTTCGAACAGGTCATCGTTAACGATCAGTCGGTCATCCGCCGTTCTGAGAAATTCCGGCACATTCGGACGAGAGCCGGTTGCAATAACGATGCGCTCGGCCTCGATTTCCAGCCGCTCATCAATCATCAGATGGTGAGGATCCACAAAGCGGGCATGGCCCTGCACCTTGTGCTCATCGGGAAAGCTTTCCACGGATTCCAGGACAAAACTCACAAAACGATCCCGTTCCCGGCGGACTCTTTCCAGGACTGCACGCCCGTCGATCTGAATCTCTCCGGCATGAACCCCAAAGAGATCCGCTGATTGCATGTCGTGGGCGGCTTCGGCAGCGGCAATCAGAAGTTTGCTTGGCATGCACCCAACACGGGCACAGGTGGTGCCGTAAGGGCCGCCCTCGATGATGACAACATTGTCGGTATACTTCCGGGCCGCGCGATAGGCGCCCATTCCGGCTGTTCCTGTTCCGATGATGGCAACGTCAACTTTTCGCTTTTCCACGTCTTTTCTCCCGGTAAACAGTCTGAATCCGTCAGGAACTCCTGCTTTCAGTGGTATCAAGCTTCGGCTTTGCAGGCAAGCCCCGGGGCTCTACCTGGGGGCGTTAAAGCGAAGTCAGGAGCGCCTCCGTCTGTTCCCAGCCGATACAGGGGTCGGTCAGGGAGCAGCCATGGATCAGGTCAGGGCCATCGTCCTGACGGCCGGGCTGCAGGAAGCTTTCCAGCATGAGGCCGCGAATGCTGGCATTACCTGCGGCTTTCTGGGCCATCACGTCCCTGGCTATGTCCAGCTGGCGAGCCGGCTGCTTCCGGGCATTGTCGTGACTGCAATCCACCATGACCCCAGTGTGCAGACCGGCACCAGTCAGGGCCTTAACCGCCTCCCCAATACTGCTGGCATCGTAATTGGTCACGCCGTGCCCACCCCGCAGGACGAGGTGAGTGTGTCTGTTGCCGGCGGTGGTGATCATGGCAGGTGCGCCCTGGCTGGTGACGCCCAGCCGGTGATGGGAGTGAGCAGCGGACTTCATGGCATTGACCGCTGCTGCCACACTGCCATCGGTGCCGTTCTTGAAACCGACTGGCATGGGCAGGCCGCTGACCATCTCCCGGTGGATCTGGGATTCTGTGGTGCGGGCGCCAATGGCGGTCCAACTCACCAGATCCCCCAGGTAATCCATCGCCATCGGACTGAGGGCTTCTGTTGCCAGGGGCAGCCCCATTTCCCCCAGATTCAGCAGCAGGCGACGCGATCGCACCAGGCCCTGGGCTAGGTCGCCGGCACCTGTGCGCTCGGGATCGTAAAGCAGCCCTTTCCAGCCCACGGTGGTTCGGGGTTTTTCCAGGTAAGCCCGCATGACAACCAGGAACCGGTCACTGATCTCTCCGGCCAGCCGGCCCAGCCGCTCAGCGTATTCCAGAGCGGCAACTTCATCGTGGATCGAGCAGGGCCCGATAACGACAAGTGTCCGGGTATCCTCGCCGGAAAAGATCCGTTTTATGGCCTCCCGATGGCCGTCGATCCGGCTTCGCAGCCGCTTCGATGCAGGAAGTTCCGCCTGCAGTCCAAAGGCTGTTGGCAGCAGGGTTTCCCGTTGGGAGGACGCTGTTTCAGGGGTTGTGGCTGAAAGGGCGTCTGCTCTGCCTGTTGTCTCCGGGCTCAGAGGCATGTTCATGATCGTTGTTCCCATTTCCCTGTGTAGAATCAAAAAAGCCCCGGCTGGGCTACCAGTCGGGGCTTTTCGAGTCCGGTGGCAGCCTGGGTTTCTGCCGGGCCGCCTTCCTCGTATTGAGTCTTGTGAAGGTTCTTACGGATGGCCCGGTTTCTGGCTAAAATAAAAGCCAAAATCAGACCACCAGAAAAACACAGCAGAGCCTGCCGCCGCCACGAGGCGAAAAGCTTGCGTAACATTCAATTGACAGGCTGCGTGTTTTATCTTCATGCTTTTTACTATAACGCTGTGTTTCCGGTTTGCAACCAATTTGTCAGCCAGGCCGCACAAGGTGACTGGGCCATACACCAGGCGACCCGCCAAGGATGTTCAATGATTACCTGTCTTGCACGTTACCTGTTGCTGTCAGTGGCTCTTGTCCTTGCCACGCCTCTGGCTGCGGATCCCGAGGTGCGCACTTATACCCTGGACGCCCGGCCAGCAGGCGATGTGGCACAGCAGATGCGGGAACTGTACCCGGGCAACCAGGTCACCATCACCAGCCGCGGCCAACAGATGACCGTTCGGGCAGAGCCCCGGATACTGGATGAACTAGGCCGCCTGATCGAAACAATGGACGTGGCGACGCCGCAACTCAGAATCACCGTCCGATCAGGCAGCAGCCGGGACACCAGAGCCCAGGGTGGAGGCGCTTCTGCCCACAACGGAAAAGTGGAAATCACTGGTGAACGGCGCGTTACCACCACCCGTAAAAACCACGAGCGCAGCCTGGTCATCCAGGACGGGCAGTCTGCCCACATTACCTCCGGACAGGTTCGGACATTGCCCATCGCCATCCAGGGAGGGCTGAATCCCGGCGCCATCCTCGGCCAGGTAGAGACCCGCAGCGGCTTTCTGGTCAGCCCGCAAGTCATTTCCGACCAGATGGTCGAGCTGAATATCGTGTCCTTTGAGAATGACCCGGAAGACGAGTTTGCCGGTTATGAAACTGAAGCCGTGGTGACGGTCCGCCGGGTAAAAACCGGAGAATGGGTGGAGCTGGGAAGCAGCCAGAGCACCGAGGCCGGCAACCGATCCGGGATCACCTACCGGGTCGGAGGCGACCGGCAGGAAAGCCAGTTCTATGAAGTCCGGGTTGAAGTTCTCTGAGCCTTGCCGCTCAGCGTCGCCGTCCACCCAGCAGCGTATTTCTGGCCTCATTGATCCTGGCGGCGAGATAGTCGGTACCACCCCGGTCAGGATGCATCTTCTGCATCAGCCGTCGGTGAGCCAGAACCACTTCCTCGTCAGTGCAGCCCGGAACCACCCCGAGAATCTCACAGGCCTCACTGGCACTCATCGCCGCTGCCGCAACATGGCGCCCCTGGGGCCCGCCAGTCTCTGCCTCGGCACTGCCGGCCCCCCTGTAGTTTTCATGGAGCCGCCGGAGAAACGGAAGATAACGCATCAATGCGGGCAGCTTTTTCACCAGGGGCAGAAGTGCCGCCACGGCAGCCACCAGGACATGCATCCGCCCGGTCAGTACCAGAAATGCCAGGATCAGACCCAGCACCAGCAGCCCGGCTTTCCAGGTTGTGGCCTTCTTTTTTCCCGGCGCCAGGTCAGCCCAGTGCCTGAGGATGAGAAACACCAGTACCGTGAGCACGATACCGAGAATCAACTGCATGCGGTTGGTCCTTTTCGAGGCGATTTTCGTACAAGCTACGGCTTTTCATGTGGCAGCGGACATAATGCCAGATCCGGCGATACAGTCCATATGCCGGATTACTCAAGGATACAGGTCTTTGCTGACATTTCCGTGTCACAGGCGGTGAGCTGTTATGTAGCCAGCTATGTTTGCGCTATACTTCGTCTCCTCTTTAATGCCAGGCCAGTGCTGTCTCTCCGGAATCACGACACTGTTTTACGGACATCTGTTTTCAGGATCTGACCCATGCGAACTGCCTCCCGTTTTGTCATAGTCATCATTTTTCTCGGCGTCGTTCTTGGCGGCATCTTTGGCTACAAGTTCTATCAGTTCGGGCAGATGCAGGAGCAGATGTCCCAGCCCCAGCCTCCCGCAGCCATTTCCGCAACCAGAGCCACAACAGAATCCTGGGTGCCGGCCATCAAGGCTGTTGGCAGCCTTGAGGCTGTCAATGGCATCCGTGTGGCCAACGAAGTGGCAGGGGTGGTGGAAACCATCAGCTTCGAATCCGGCGATTCCGTCAAAAAGGGAGATATCCTGATACGCCTGGATGCTGAGATAGAGGAGGCTGCGCTTCGCACCCGCCGGGCCGAGGCACAGCTGGCAGAACAGGAATTCAAGCGGGCCTCCGACCTGCTGCCCCGCCGCGCCGTGTCCCAGTCCCGCTATGACGAAGCCGAAGCCAACTTTGACGCAGCCCGGGCCAGGGTCAACGAAGCGGAAGCCCAGCTAAACAAGAAAATCATCCGGGCACCCTTCGGCGGGATTGTTGGCCTGAGGATGGTGGATCAGGGGGAATACCTTCCCCCTGGCTCCAGCATTGTCGAAATCAACATGCTCGACCCCATCTATGCGGACTACACCCTGTCGGAGCGTGAGATATCAAACCTGGAAATAGGCTATGAAGTTGTTCTGACAGTAGCCGCCCTGCCAGACCGGACCTTTACTGGAAAAGTGAGCGCCATCAACTCCTCGGTAAACCCGGAGACTCGCACTGTCCGTGTCCGCGCCACTCTGGCCAATCCGGACAAACTGCTGAAACCCGGCATGTTCGCCACCGTCCAGACCCGGCAGCCGGTGCCGCGGCAACTGGTCACCCTGCCGAGGACCGCCATTTCCTACAACACCTACGGGGATTTCGTTTTTGTGGTCCAGGAGAACGAAGAGGGCAAGCTGGTGGTGAAGCGACGGACAGTAACCACCGGAGAGACCCGCAATAACCGGGTCGCTGTTGTCGAAGGACTGGAGGAAGGCGAGCAGGTGGTATCCAAAGGGCTGCTGCGACTGCGGGCCGGCCAGAGGGTGGAAATCCAGGAAGAGGCCGAAAACGAGGCTGGCGGCGATACCACGACTCAGGATGAGGCCTCCGACTGATGAAATTTACCGATATATTCGTCCACCGGCCGGTGCTGGCAACGGTGGTCAGCCTGCTTATCCTCCTGCTCGGAGCCCGGGCGGCCATGGAAATGGAAATCCGCCAGTATCCCCAGCTTGAAAGCACCACGGTTACCGTCAGCACGGCTTTCCCGGGGGCCAGTTCGGAGCTTATCAAGGGTTTCATCACCACCCCGCTGCAACAGGCCATAGCCGAGGCCAGCGGGATTGACTATCTGAGTTCGACCAGTTCCCAGGGCAGCTCCGTCATTACCGCAAAGATGGAGCTGAACTACGACGCCAACGCCGCTCTGGCGGAAATCCAGGCCAAGGTGGCCAGCCAGCGCAACGTGCTTCCGGAACGGGCGCGGGATCCGGTCATCACCTCCACAACCGGCGATGACACCGCACTGATGTACATCGCTTTCTTCAGCTCTGAGCTGGAGGTTCCCCAGATCACCGATTACCTGACACGGGTCGTGCAGCCAAAGCTGCAGGCACTTCCCGGTGTAGGCAAGGCGAACCTTCTGGGCAGGGAATTTGCCCTGCGGGTCTGGCTGGACCCGGAACGGCTGTCGGCAGTGGATCTCACGCCACAGGAAGTCACCGAAGTTCTCCTGAGCAATAATTACCAGGCAGCGGTTGGCAACACCAAAGACAAATACGTCGAAATCAGCATGACCAGCAACACCGACGTAGGGGATCCCGACCAGTTCAGGGATCTTGTGGTGAAGTCGTCTGGTGGCACCCTTATAAGGCTGAGAGACATTGCCAGAGTTGAACTTGGCTCCCAGACCTACGATCAGCTGGCACTCTACAAGGGCCAGCCTGCCACTTATGTGGCTATTGAGCTTTCTCCTGGCGCCAATCCCCTGACAGTTGCCGGTCTGGTCAAGGACGAACTGCCCGGCATCGAACAGCAGCTGCCCTCGGGCCTCAGTGTAAAGCTGGCCTACGACGCCTCCGATTTTATTGAGGACTCCATCAACGAGGTCATAAAAACCCTCATCGAAGCCATACTGATCGTTCTGGTCGTGGTCTTCCTGACTCTGGGTTCACTGAGAGCAGCCATTGTGCCGTCGGTTGCGGTGCCACTGTCCCTCATAGGTGGCGCCTTCTTCATGCTCATGATGGGGTTTTCCCTGAACCTGCTCACACTTCTGTCGATGGTACTGGCCATCGGTCTGGTGGTGGATGACGCGATCATCATGGTGGAGAACGTGCACCGGCATATCGAGGCCGGTGAGTCCCGTTTTGACGCAGCCATCAACGGCGCCCGGGAAATGGCGACACCGATCATTGCCATGACCACCACCCTGGTGGCTGTTTACGCACCGATCGGCTTCATGGGCGGTCTGGTGGGCTCCCTGTTCACGGAGTTTGCGTTCACCCTCGCGGGCACCGTAGTGATATCCGGCATTGTTGCTCTAACCCTTTCTCCGATGCTTTCCAGTAAAGTGCTCAAACCTCACGGCAACCCGGGCTGGTTTGAAAACAGGGTCGAGCATACATTCACCGGCCTGGCCAACGGTTACAAAAGGGCTCTGGGCGCCTGTATGCAAAGCATCTCGGTGGTCATTTTCTTTGCCCTTGTGGTGCTGGGATCCATCTACTTCATGGTGGCCATGAGCCAGACCGAGCTGGCCCCGACAGAAGATCAGGGCATCCTGTTCTATCAGGGGCTGGGCCCGCAGACTTCAACGCTGGACTACCTGGTGGAACACGGCGATGAAATCCAGGGTCGCATGTCGGAACTTCCGGGCTACAACGAAGACTTCATGATTATCGGGATCACCGGGCCCAACGCGGTATTCGGCGGATTCAAGATGGCGCCCTGGAGCCAGCGCGAGGTCAGCCAGTTCGAGGTACAGCCGCAGCTCGACCAGGAGCTCAAAAAGGTCACTGGCTTGCAGACAGCTGTCTTCCCAAGACCCTCTCTGCCAGGCTCCGGCGGCGGCCTGCCGTTCCAGTTCGTTGTAACGACCGGCGAGGACTACGACCAGCTCAACAGCGTTGCCGACGAGCTCCTCGGCAAGGCGATGCAAAGCGGCAATTTCATGTTCCTGAAAAAGTCGATCGAGTTTGACCGGCCGGTCGTGCGGGTCAAGGTGGACCGGGACCGGGTGGCAGACCTGGGGCTGTCCATGCAGGACGTAGGCCGCACCATGTCCAGCATGCTGGGTGGCGGCTACATCAACCGCTTCAATATGGAAGGCCGCTCCTATCAGGTAATCCCCCAGGTTGAGCGGGATTTCCGGCCTGATGAGCAGTCCCTGAATAACTACTATATCCGGGCCGACACCGGAGAGCTGGTCCCTCTGGGCAGCGTGATCAGCTTCGAAAAAGATGTGGAGCCGTCCCAGCGCACCCAGTTCAATCAGCTGAATTCGCTCACCCTGGAGGGCGTGCCCAAGCCAGGGGTCAGCTCCGGCGATGCCATGAACTTCATGGAAACAATCGCCGCTGAAATCATGCCCCAGGGCTTCAGTTATGATTACACCGGCCAGACCCGGCAACTGGCGAAGGAAGGCGGAGCACTGGCGGTGACCTTCTTCCTGTCCCTGCTGGTGATCTACCTGGTTCTGGCGGCACAGTTTGAAAGCTGGCGGGACCCGTTCATCATCCTGGTGTCGGTTCCCATGTCCGTGGCAGGGGCCATGGCCTTCATTGTTCTTGGCTTCGCCACCATGAATATCTACACCCAGGTGGGTCTGATCACCCTGATCGGCGTGGTGTCCAAAAACGGCATCCTGATCGTGGAGTTTGCCAACCAGCTGCAGCGGGAGAAGGGTCTGAGCAAGAGGGACGCAGTGATCGAGGCGGCGGCCATCCGCCTGCGCCCCATCATCATGACATCCCTGGCGCTGATCTTCGCCATGGTCCCGCTGCTAATCGCGGTCGGACCTGGAGCGGAAAGCCGCTTCGCCATCGGCCTGACCATCGCAACCGGCCTGGGTATCGGCACCCTGTTTACCATCTTTGTGCTGCCGGCGTTCTATATACTACTTGCCCGACAACATGTGGAAGGCGGTGAGGACGAACAGCAGAAAACCGGTGACCAGGAAGGCAAAGGCGCGTCTGCACACTGAGCGTGCTGACAGGAGAGAAACGCGCGGCATGACCTGGGAAGCCGGGCTTCCCTGTCCCGGCACGTCGACTGCTCAGTCAGAGGTAAGACAGGCTTCCACCGGACAGGACACGGGTGCCGGGTTGAGCTGGTTAAGCCAGCAGAGAGTCTCGCTCGGCAATTCTCCGAAGTGCTCCCGGTAGAGAGAGGCAAATCGCCCCAGGTGAGTAAAGCCCTCACTACTGGCATGCCATGAAATCTTCGGGTCAGGGCGGCTGCAGGTAATCAGGGCATCCCGGAATCGCAGGAGCCGGCAACGCTGGTAGAATTGATAGGGCGTCATGCCCGTCTCAGCCTTCATCAGATAATACAGATTTCTCCGGCTGGCGCCCGCGACACCTGCAAGCTCCTGGAGATTGAACTTCCAGTGGGGCCGGGACCGCATCCAGGCCAGGGCTTTCAGGGCACGCTCATCGTCCGGCGCTGCAGGAGTCGGGTGGCATTCCACTGAAGGATCACGGAGGCACAGCAACAGTCTGTCAGTCAGAGCGCAGGTCTCACTGACCGCCTGACTGTGGTTTCTGAAATACCGGGATGCGGCCAGATAATGCTCTACAAGAGGGACCATTTTTCTGGCTGCGGCAACCGGGCCCGTCCCAACGGCCTCAAGCGTTTCGCTCGCAGGAAGCTGTATCAGGATGACGTTGGTTTCACTGCTGGCCCGAACTGCAATCTTTTCCCTTGACCCCAGCAATACCAGAGCCCCCGGCCCGAGCTCGCGGTGCGCGCCCTCCTGCTCGAGCAATAGCTCGCCCGACCGTACCATCATCAGGGTCCTTCCGGCGCTCTTTCGCCCGCAGAGACAGAAAGGCACTCGCGAAGTCATGTGACAGATGCGCTGGGACCCGACTTCCAGGGAAGCCAGGGACCCCACGGTACGGCCGGGATGTGAAACGCAAAGCTCCAGCTCCGGGCAGTGGCCAAAATACCTGAGGGCCGCAATCAAACGGCCAGGAGAGGCATTGATCACCCGGGAATAAGCCTCGAGCTCTCGCCCTTGTGCGATGACGTCGGACAATCTTTTTTACTCCCGCAAATAACGACGTTATACAGGAGCGGGACGTAGCAACATGTCCGTATTTTGCACCTGAAACATTATCAGGCCCGGATTCCACGGTCTGCTTGATCCATGTCAAGTATTCGGCTCACCAGCTCTGGCCAGACCATGGGGCGCGCCAGCAGAAAACCCTGTGCCCGGGGGCATTTCAGCTCGGTCAGTTCTGCCTTCTGGGCCATTGTCTCGACTCCCTCGGCAACAGTCTCCAGGTCGAGGGCACCGGCAATGGCCAGAATGGCCTCGACAATCCTGCCCTCTCTTTCTTCACCGCCAAGCCGGGCGACAAATCGACGGTCGATCTTGAGGACATGGACGGGGAGGCGGTGCAGATAGGCCAACGAGGAGTAGCCGGTACCGAAGTCGTCAATGGCCACTCTGGCGCCCAGTTCTGCGAACCGGCGTAGACGTTCCAGGCAGGGGGGTGACAGGTCCATGATGTGGGTTTCGGTGATTTCGACCTCCGGAATCCAGCCGAGTCGGGCAAGATCGTCGAAAAGAGGTTGCAGAAGGCCATCAACCCGGTCGTCCGAAATGTGGCGGGCAGAAAGATTAAGCGACAGGCATAGCCCCGGCGGGACCTGGCCGGCACAAAGGCCGCTCAGGTTGATCCTGATCATATCCACCAGCAGTTCCGTGAGGGAGTGCATGAGGCCCCGGGTTTCCGCCAGCGGCACAAATTCTGCGGGAGGCACCTGGCCAAACTCAGGGTGCTGCCAGCGTATCAGGGTTTCCATCCCCACAAGAGCCCCGTCAGCCAGTGAAAACTGGGGCTGGTAAACCAGACTGAACTCCTCTGGAGCGGCCTTCAGGGAAGCCACCAGCGCCTCCGACAGGCGCTCCCGGTTAAGGGCGTCCTGCGAAAGCCGGGAATCAAACGAGCGGCAGCAGGCCCGGCCGCTGGTCTTTGCCATGTACATCGCCTTGTCCGCCTTTTCAAGCAGCTCCAGACCAGATGTACCATCCCGGGGAAAAAGGGTCGTGCCCACAGAAATCGACAGGAAGTGCTCCCTGCCATCTACCTGTAACGGTTTGCGAAATGCGCTGATCATGCGCTCGCAGATGCCGGGCATGTCTTCGCCAGCACCTGTCAGCTCGACAATGGCGGCGAACTCGTCTCCGGACAGCCGGGCAAGAATGTCATCATTGCGCAGCATTGACCGGATTCTGAGGGCGGCCTGGCATAGCACCTGGTCCCCCACGGCATGACCATGCAGATCATTGATTGACTTGAAGTAGTCCAGGTCCACAAAGAACACCCCGAAGGTTTTCCCGCTCTGTTGGCGCTGCTGCAAGCGGGCCTCCAGAAACTCCATGAACAGGACGCGATTGGGCAGTTCCGTGAGGGGGTCGTAATAGGCCATGGTGGCCAGGGGCTCATTCAGCCGTGTCAGCTCGCTGACATCCATGAACACCGCGGAAAAGAACCTGTGGCCAGGCTCCCGTACGCTGTAGATGGTCAGCCACTGGGGATAGACTTCACCGTTTTTCCTGCGGTTCCAGATCAATCCCTCCCAGCGACCGCTGTCCCCAAGGGTTAGCCACATTCTGGCGTAGAAAGTTTCATTGTGCAGCCCTGAGCTGAGCATGGATGGCTGCCTTCCGATAACATCCTCGCTGCGATAACCTGTGATGTCCTGGAATGCAGCATTGACGTAGGTGATGAGTCTGTCCTCGGAAGTCATCATGACCGCTTTCGGAAGCTGGTCCACAAAAGAACGGAATTCGTGGTTCCGGACCATGGTGTCCGCCATATCTGCACTCCCCAATCTGCTGCGCGTGAGCTTCGTTACCCCAGTCTAGATAACCAGCGCAGCCGCATTTGGCCAGATAATGCAAAAGACACTGAGTTTTCTGCGCGAAATGCACTGAAAGCATCAAATTCTGCAAAAATCGGACATCCCAACGGAAGAACCCAGGCAACAGTTGAAGCATCACGGGAATCTTCAACAGGGTCATGTTTATGCGACGCAACGAACCGGTCACCCAGCAGGAGCGCAAGTATTCAAAAGAACTTCATCTGATCACCACCACCAGCCTGGACAGCAGGATCACCGCAGTGAACGATGATTTCCTCGAGGTCGCCGGCTACTCGCGGGAGGAGCTGATCGGGGAATACCACAACATCATCCGTCATCCCGACATGCCCAAAGCCGCCTTCGCGGATCTCTGGCAGACCATTGAACGGGGTGATTCCTGGAAAGGCATTGTCAGGAATCGCTGCAAAAACGGCGATCATTACTGGGTCGACGCCTTCGTGACCCCCATCCGCAAGGATGGTCGTGTGGTGGAATACCAGTCGGTCCGGACCCGCCCCACGGACGAGCAGATCGAACGCGCACAGAAAGTCTACAGCGCCTGGGAAAACAGCCAGAACCCCCGTCGCTACCTGGCCGGCAGCCCTTCCCTCACGGTAAAACTTGCAGGTCTTTATGGCATTACCGCCATGGTGGCGGGGGCCGTCACCTGGTCCGCGGCAGGAGCATGGCAGCAGGTCCTGCTTCAGGGAGCCCTGCTGGCTGCATTCACTCTGGCCCTGATCCTGGTCCGGCCCCTGGTGGCGCTGACACAAAAGCTGCGCGAGGGCATTCACCCGGCGATGCCCTGGATTTACACTGGCAGGCGCGATGAGGCTGCCTGGGTGGAATTCGAGAGCCAGAAAAAGGACTCCATCCTGCGGGCCATTTCGGCCAGGATGCACACCAATGCCGGCAGCATGCAGGTCAGCAAGAGCCGCGCCATGGACTGGCTGGCCAGCTCCGTCGACAGCATCCGTAATCAGCAGTCAGACATTCATGCCATCACCCGTGCCTTTGAGGAACTTGGCCAGAGCGTCACCCGGGTGAGCGAGCTGACTACCCAGACCTGGGAGGCTTCGGAGGCGGTCAAGGGCTCCGCCTCCACCTGCAATGGGCGAATGAAGGACATGTCCCGCGCCATCGAGGTGCTCGCTGGTGAACTGCGCACGGCCAACACCCGGATAGCTGCACTCTCCTCCCGCAGCGAATCCATCGGAGTGGTTCTGGAGGTCATTACCTCGATTGCGGAACAGACCAACCTGCTGGCACTCAATGCGGCGATTGAGGCCGCCCGCGCAGGCGACCAGGGTCGTGGTTTTGCCGTCGTCGCCGACGAAGTGCGGGCACTGGCCCAGAGGACCCATGATTCAACGCGGGAAATTGGCGGCATCATTGGCAGCCTCCAGGAAGAGACCGAAGCGGTGGTACAGATCATCAACCAGGGGGTATCAGCATCAGAAGAGGCCCGCCAGGTCACTGCAGAAGCAACCGCAGCACTGGACTCCACACTTGCGGATATCGATGTCATTGCAGCCTGCTCACACGAAGTTGCCGGGGCCACCGAGGAGCAGTCCGCCCTCAGCCTTCAGGTAGAGCGCCAGGCCCGCAATCTGCTGGAACTGGGGGATCTCTCGGTCAATTCCAGCGAAAGCGCGCGCCAGGAATCAGAGCAGCTTTCCAGCAATGTTGATCAGGCTCACCTGCTGGCCAGCCACTTCCTGACCATGCTCAATACCCGAGGGGGCACTGCGGCCAACGACCGGGCGGGACGCCGCTCGAGCGCCTGAACCTGCCCTCTCGCTTCGGATGGCAGGTTCGGTGTAGGCTTGGGCCTCCTGCCAACCGATAAAACGGGTGCCTCGTTTGACTCTTTCCTCCCTGTTCTGGATTTTTCTGCTGGGTTTTCTGGCATGGTACTGGTGGAA
This sequence comes from Marinobacter sp., assembly GCF_044799475.1. Lineage (GTDB taxonomy): Bacteria > Pseudomonadota > Gammaproteobacteria > Pseudomonadales > Oleiphilaceae > Marinobacter. Next base: position 469,671 of record NZ_CP085217.1, read on the forward strand.
AGCGAAGGCCATCACCGATTTTGTCCTGACAGCTGCGCGGGATCACTGCCGGAAAATGGACGTCATGTTACTGGATGACGCCATCTTTCTTCGCGGCCTCTGGTTCAAGCGGGACCGCCAGGGCAATCTTCGTGTCTGGCGGCGGTTTCTCTTTGAATTCACCTCCACCGGCGAAGAACGCTATATCGGCCGCGTGATCATGCTGGGCCGCCACATAGAACGGATTGAGCTGGAACCCCACCGCTTCGGCTAGTGTCGCCCTCTGGTCAACTGGCTGGTCTACTACGCACTACCGGCACCTTTGACTTACTAATCTGTGCGTTAGTAAGCGGACAGTTGCGATAATGTGCAGCACAGCCAGTTTCCGGCCAACCCCAGGGGGTAAACTGCGACCTTCCGCCAGGACACAGGATCGCGATGCTCCTTGCCCAGTTAAAGCAGCAGAAAAGTGCCGGTTTCCGGCGCCTCCGGTTCGCTCCGGACATGGAGCAGGCCTACCAGCGCGACCGCGACCAGATGGTTCGCGAGCGCTGCCGGCCAGTGACAGCCAGCGCCCTTGCCCTGTTGCTGCTCTATGCCGCGCTGGACATAGTCATGCTGCCGCCAGAGCTGGCGTGGAAGACGGTATCAGTCAGGGCGTTCATTACCTGCCCCGTCATTGCACTGGTGCTTTATCTCTCTTACCGGCCGGTGTCAGCAAGCACGTTCAACCTCTTCTACGCCGCAGCCTATATTGCCGGCGGCCTGAGCGTGGTCGCCATCATTGGCCTGGCGCGCCTTGTCGACTTCCCCATGCCCTACGAAGGCACCCTGCTGATCCTGATGTTCGGGTACTTCGTCATGGGGCTGCCATTCCGGACAGTGTCCCTGGCCTCCCTGCTGATCATCCTGGCGTACCTGACCATGGAACTGGCAACAGGCCTGGCGCTGGTGGAAGTGATGATCAACGGCTTCTTCATCGGCACGGCCAACATCATCGGCATGGTCGGCTCATGGCTCAGCGAATATCGGCAGCGGGCCCATTTCCTCGACCGTCAGATGCTTGAACTCTCCCGCAGTGAAGCCGAGCAGGAAAGCACCCGGAAATCCCACCTGATCACCGTGGCCAGCCATGACCTGCGTCAGCCGCTCAATGTCATCAGCCTCATTCTGGAAAACCTGGGGACAAAAGGCCTGCCAGCCTCCCAGTCCGCCCTGGTGACCCGGCTCAAAACCTCGGTGGCACATTTCAACAGTCTGCTGATATCCGTGCTGGACATCTCACGCATTCACGAAGGCATGGTTACCCCTGAATGCCGGGCGCTGGACGTCAGCCGGACCCTGGCACAACTGGTCGATACGTGCATTGATGATGCCGCGGACCGGCGCATACGGCTGAGCCTGAAGCCCCTGCCAGAACCGCTCGGCATCATGGCCGACCCCCAGCTTCTGCATCGGATTCTCCAGAATCTGGTGGTTAACGCACTTGAGCACAGTGGTGCCGACAGCATCGAAGTGAGCGCTGAAAAGTGCGGCAATCAGGTTGGCTTCGAGGTTTCAGACAATGGCAAGGGCATTGATGACGCAACCCTGGCTTATGTGTTTGAGCCCTTTTTCCGGGCGGATCATGAGCCCCAGCCGCACCCAGGTCTTGGCCTTGGTCTGGCCATTGTCCGCCAGCTTACGGAGCTGATGGGCGGCACCTGTGGCGTGGCGTCCGAGCCGGGCCGGGGTAGCCGTTTCCAGGTCAGATTTCCGACCGCTGAGGCGCCGGCGCTGCGGCGGCCGATCACGCTTCCTCTGGTCACTCATGCGAGAGAGAATCTCCGGTTACTGGTAGTGGAGGATCATGACGAAGCCCGACACTGGATCTGCGAGACACTGACTGGATGGGGCTACAGGGCGGATGGCTTCAGGACGGCGGAGCAGGCCCTGGCCGGTTGCCGGGAGGCGGCACCGGATCTGCTGATCAGTGATGTTCATCTGCCGGCCATGACCGGCCAGATGCTCTTTGACCGGCTTGCGGAAGAAGCAGTGATCCTTGGGGGCGTTCTGATGACCGCCGATACCAGTCTGCCCCAGGGGCATGATCGTCAACGCCAGCTCTGGATCATGCACAAGCCTCTTTCTCCCATGCGCCTGCGCGCCGCCATAGTGCAGCTGAGCCGTCGACAGCCCCTGATCCCGGCCAGGGTGGATGCAGGAGGCAGCGGAGGGTCAGATCAGGCCAAATGACCTGGCCTGGGCGACACATTCGGTGCGATTGTGGACACCCAGCTGGGAGAAAATTGCTTTCAGGTGAGTTTTGACCGTGTGCTCGGTGAGATCAAGCTCCTGACAGATCCTTTTGTTGGGTAGGCCATCCGCCAGCAACCTCAATACATCCAGCTGTCTGGGCGTCAGCTGTTCCGGCGGTCTTCCGGAAAGCTGGAGCGAGGGATAAAAAAGATCACCGCCCCTGAGGCACTGGATCATCCGGATGAGAGTGCGCCGGCCCGAGGATTTTGGCATGAAGCCCATCGCCCCTGCCGCGCGGGCGGCACGGACTGAGGTTTCGTCCTCCCTGCTGGAAATCACAACCACCGGCACCGGCAATCCCATCTCGTCCAGCCCCCGGAACAGGGAAAGCCCTGCCTCACCCTGCAGCGTAAGGTCCAGAAGCACCAGTGACGTGTCGGGATTTGTCCTGAGGTCATCCAGGGCAGCAGGCACCGAGCTCACCTTGCCGACCGAACAGACAAGCTGCTCGGCTGTGAGAATGCTCGCCAGACCATCGGAAAAAAAGGGGTGATCATCCACAATCAGCGCCCGGGACAGAGGCCTGTCACCCCGGCCAGACGTGCGAGTATCCCACGCCTCATCAGTTATAAGTGCGTCCATGGTTTGCTCCGCGTGAGCACTGTTTTTCAGTACTGTTTTTGTTGTAGCGGTTACCACAACTATACGCGCAAAACCAGACGCAGGACCTTGGCCACTTAACACTTTCGAAAGAGGAGAACCCCTGGTTTTTCAGCATGGCCCTCGGCAATCACCTATCCAGAAATTGCCGCCCCCGCCGCCAGGTTTTCTATACTGACTGCAACTTGATCAACCCTGGACCGGAGATATGAACATCCACGCTGACCACCGCTACGCCATCAACCTGAATGTCCGGGGCATACAGCCCTCGGCAACCCTGCGCATCAACGAACTGAGCAACCAGCTGCGCTCTGAAGGCAGGGACATAATCAAACTGGGGCTGGGGCAGTCACCTTTCCCGGTTCCCGAGCGGGTGGTGGAAGCCCTCCGTGAGCATGCTCATGAGAAAGACTACCTGCCGGTAAAAGGGCTCAAAGCTCTGCGGCAGTCGATCGCGGGCTACATCAACCGCCGCGAACGCATGAAATGCGACTGGGAAGATGTGCTTATAGGCCCTGGCTCCAAGGAGCTGCTGTTCATCCTTCAGCTGGCCTATTACGGTGACCTTCTGATTCCCCGTCCCAGTTGGGTTTCCTACGCGCCCCAGGCACGCATTATTGGCCGTTCCGTCCACTGGCTCCCGACTCACGCGGAAAACAACTGGCAGCTGACCGCAGAGGAGCTGGACATTATCTGCCGGGACGACGCCTCGCGACCACGGATCCTGATTCTCAATTACCCTTCCAATCCCACAGGTTGCACCTACACGGACGAACAATTACTTGCCATTGCCAATGTGGCCCGCAAGTACCGGCTGATTCTGCTCTCCGATGAGATATACGGCGAGGTGCACTTCGAAGGAAAACACAAATCCATTGCCCGTTACTATCCGGAAGGCACCATCATCAGCACCGGTCTCTCGAAGTGGGCCGGCGCTGGTGGCTGGCGGCTGGGCACGTTCATATTTCCACCTGAGCTGCGCCCCCTGCAGGACGCCATGGCCATTATCGCCAGCGAAACCTATACCGCCACCAGCGCGCCGATCCAGCATGCAGCCATTGCAGCTTTCGACGGCGGCAGCGACCTTGACGAGTACCTCCATCACTCCCGACGCGTGCTGAAGGTGGTGGGAGAGTATCTGCACCGGCGCCTGACAGACATGAACGTTCCCACCCAGAAGCCTGAAGGGGCCTTCTACCTGTTCCCTGATTTCTCGGCCTACCAGGAGGGCCTGGAGCGTCACGACATCAAGACCAGCCCCGCACTTTGCAACACTCTTCTGGAAGACACGGGCGTGGCCATCCTGCCCGCCAGTGATTTTGGCTTTCCGCCGGACAAGCTGAGCGCCCGGCTGGCCTTTGTCGATTTCGACGGCGCAGGCGCCCTGGCGCTGTCAGGAGGCAGTTACAGTGACAAAGAGCTGAATGACGACTTTATCGATGAAGCCTGCCCCCGCCTCAAACTGGCCATGGACAGAGTGGAAGACTGGCTGATAAAGCTTTAGGAGTCCGCCAGGCTTTGAACACCCCAGCCCCCAACAAGGAGCACTGCTTGCACACCATTGCCGACTTTGCTGAACAACTCGCCCGGGAAGCCGGCGATCTGGTCCGCCATGAAAGGGAAAACACGACCCTGAGAACGGACTACAAGGACCAGACCGAACTGGTCACCCACGCCGATCTGATGGCAGACCAGATGATCACCGATGCCATCCGAAAGCGGTTTCCGGACCATCGGATCCTGTCGGAGGAGTCGCAACCGGACAGGGCCCAGGCGCAGGATCTGGACAGCCCTCTGTGGATCATTGACCCCATCGATGGCACGGTTAACTACGCCTACGGTCATCATCAGGTGGCCGTTTCCATCGCCTATGCCGAGAAGGGCCGCGTCCAGGTGGGTGTAGTGCATGCCCCCTTTGTTAACGAGACCTTCCGGGCAGTGAGGGGCGGAGGAGCCACACTGAATGGCGAGTCCATTGAACACAGCGGGGCCACTACGCCGCGGGATTCCCTGTTTGCCACAGGATTCCCTTACACCAAGGACAAGCTGCCACCACTGGTGAACCGGCTGGATGCGATGATCCACAAGTGCCGCGACCTGCGGCGGATTGGTTCGGCGGCGCTGGATATCTGCTGGGTGGCCTGCGGCCGGCTGGACATCTATTACGAGTCGGTGAGCCCGTGGGATTTTGCCGCCGGCCGGCTGATCGCCCTGGAGGCTGGAGCCCGGGCCGGGCATTTTTCGGAAGTGCCAGAGGGGCACCCGGAAGATCTCTGGGGGCAGGACCTGCTGATTTCTGCGCCGGCTATTTACGACGAAATCAGGATGGTTTTGAGGTCTGCATCGGCGTGATGCAGTTTAAAGGTATGCCGTTTTAGTTTTGGGTCTGGGCGTGGGGACTGACCCTGAACAGGGAGAATGCCGTTCTGGTTTTGAGTCCGGCCCTGGCAGGAGGGTTATTCCCAGAGACGCTCCGAGTACGTCCCTGTAGCTTGTTTCCGGCCATCCCTGGCCTCCAACACTCTGGGAATAACCCTCCTGCCAGGACCTCGTGAGCTTCAAGCGGGCCGCTAAAGACCCAAGGGCAAGCAGGTCCTGATCTTCGACCGCGTTTTATTCTGCAGGCAATGCGAGCCCTGAGCAGGCACGGGCATTAAAGCATTAAGAGCCCGTATCAACAGCACCAGCCCAAAGCCCGGAAGCCATAAGCCCCCAGCTTTCATCAAATTCGGTAGTAGGCAGGCGCTCAAAAGAAGACCGTACAAACCGGTGGATGCGTCCTTCCACAAACACCATCACCCAGTCCGCACCCCGGGCGGCGCTGGTGCGGGGCCGGAGGCCCTCTCGGATATCGCCTTCCTTGAGAATCTGCCGGACCTGGGTCTCCAGACGCTCGAAAAACTGCGAAGCCCTGCGCCTGAGCCCTTCATCCTCCCCCATCAGGGCATCGCCAGTCAGAATCCGACAGAGCCCTGGATTGCGCTCTGCAAACACCAGAACCAGATGCACCAGCTGCTGCATCCGGGTCCGGGCAGCATCCTGCTCCTGGAGAATCACCTGACATCGGGAAAAGACAGCATCCTCGGCAAATTCAATCAGCGCCTCGAACATCTTGCGCTTGCTGGGGAAATGGCGATACAGCGCCGCCTCGGTGACACCTACCCCGCGGGCCAGAGTCGCGGTAGTGATGCGGGCAGCCGGGTCTGTCTCCAGCAGGCCCACAAGGGCCTGAAGGATGCGGTCACGACGGCTCGGTTCAGCTTGGCTCATGGGACAGGACTTCCATTGGATCAGAAAAAAGTACCATCCAATGGTGATGAGGCGCTGGCATAGAGCTTTTTCGGCATCCTGCCAGCCAGATAAGAATGCCGGCCGGCTTCAATGCCCAGCCGCATGGCTTTTGCCATCCTGACCGGGTCCTTCGCCTGGGCGATGGCTGTGTTCATCAGCACACCGTCACACCCCAGCTCCATGGCAATGGTGGCATCCGAGGCGGTACCCACGCCGGCATCCACCAGCACCGGCACCTGGGCGTTCTCCACGATCAGACGGATGTTGTAGCGGTTCTGGATGCCTAGCCCGGACCCTATGGGGGCGCCCAGTGGCATGATGGCGATGCAGCCCATCTCTTCCAGGCGCTTTGCCAGCAGGGGGTCGTCGCTGCAGTACACCATCACCCTGAAGCCATCCTTCACCAGTTCCTCGGCGGCGATCAGGGTTTCAGTCATGTTGGGATAAAGCGTCTTGTGTTCCGCCAGCACCTCCAGCTTGACCAGGTTGTGGCCATCCAGCAGCTCACGGGCCAGTTTACAGGTGCGCACCGCGTCTCTGGCGGTGTGACAACCGGCAGTGTTGGGCAGAATGGTATACCTGTCCGGCGAAATAACATCCAGAAGATTGGGCTCGTCCGGATTCTGGCCGATGTTGGTGCGGCGGACTGCAACGGTTACTATCTCCGCGCCGCTGGCTTCTATGGCCGCGCGGGTCTCGGCCAGGTCCCGGTATTTGCCGGTGCCCACCAGCAGCCGGGATGAATATTCACGGCCATCGATGATCAGCGGTCTGTCTTCCGGTAACGGGTTGGACGATTCGTTCATACTGCACCTGTAATTGTTGAAATTGCTTACGGGCCGGCACCAGTGACAGCTGAGTTGTCAGCCGCCGCCAATGGCATGCACCACCTCTATCCTGTCTCCCGGGCTGAGCCTGAATTCAGCGTGAGTGCTCCGGGGAACTATATCCTCATTGACCTCCACTGCCAGCCTCCTGCCGGTTATTGAGAGCTGCCCCAGAACGTCTGCAACGGTGGCATTGTCGGGAACCTCCAGGGGTTCGCCATTCAGCTGGATTTCCATTGTTTTCTTCACTCCGTAGGGCAGGGAGACGCCAGTGCGCCGGCTGCAATCAGCAGTGCCCAGCCTGCAATGAAACACACTCCCCCAATGGGAGTGACAGCGCCAAGCGAGGGTGTTTCGGTCAGAACCAGCAGGTAAAGACTACCGCTGAACAGGACGATTCCCGCCGTAAAAAAACCGGCCGCAAGGCCCAGTAATCGGCGCGAAACCGGCAGTACGGCGAGCAGGGCAATCAGGATCAGACCGAGGGCGTGATACATCTGATAGGTGGCCCCGGTCTGGAATATTTCAAGGCCCCGCTCACTGACCAGGGCCCGCAGACCATGGGCGCCAAAGGCCCCCGCCATGACAGCCAGCATGGCAAACAGGGCCCCCAGAATCAGTGGCCACCGCATCAGCCGGCAAGGACTAGCACTCACAACGGGTCTTTTCTCCGGTATCGAGATTTAACACTGTCAGCGCACCGCCCCAGACACAGCCGGTATCCAGACCAATAAACTGGCTGCTCCCGGTTTTACCCTCCAGTGAGGCCCAGTGGCCAAACACGATCCTGGTACCGTCGCCGCGTGGATAGTCGAACCAGGGCGCAAAGCCCGGGGGAGCACTGCCGGCAGACTCCTTGGTTTCAAGCTCCAGGGTTCCATCGGGCGCGATGAAGCGCATACGGGTGAAATAGTTGGTGATCATCCGCAGTCGGTCAATGCCCGTGAGGCTCTCGCTCCAGCGGGCCGGCTGATTGCCGTACATATGGGTGAAAAATTCTCCGGCTTCCGGGCCCATGATAGCGGAGCTCACTTCTCTTGCGTGAGCCAGAGCGTCATCCACAGTCCAGATATGAGGCAGGCCGGCATGGCTCATCAGAAGCTGTCGATCCGGATCGTAGACGCAGAGTGGCTGCTGTCGCAGCCATTCGATCAGGCGATCGTAGTCCGGAGCGGCCAGGATGTCATCCAGCGTGTCCTTGCCCCGGGCCCTGTGGCCACCCAGGGCCACCGCCAGCAGGTGAAGATCATGATTGCCCAGAACCACCACCGCGGAGCTTTCGAGGCTTTCGATATAACGCAGGCTGGCAAGGGATTCCGGGCCCCGGTTAATCAGGTCCCCGGCCACCCAGAGTCTGTCCCTGGAGGGCGAAAAATCAATGAGCGAGAGCATTTCCACCAGTTCGTCGTGGCAGCCCTGTATGTCACCTATGGCGTAATCAGTCATGGTCTCCCTCACTGCTCTTGCGGTCGCTGGCCTGCGGGCTGGATTGTTGATCCAGGGGACCCCTTTCCACAATGGCGTCAGCAATGGATACGTATTGCGCCAGCGTCAGGTTCTCCGGCCTCAGGCCGTCGTCGATGTCCAGGGCATTGAGTTCCGGCACCGTAATCAGGCCACCCAGAGCCTTGCGCAGGGTTTTGCGTCTGGCGTTGAAAGCGGTTCGCACGACCAGTTGCAGAGTGGCGAGATCTCTGGCCGGATGAGGCAGAGTCCGGTGCGGCACCAGCCGTACAATCGCCGAGTCCACCTTCGGCGAGGGCCGGAAGGCTCCGGGGCCCACTTCAAACAGGGGCTGAACCCGGCAGAAGTACTGGGTCATGATGCCCAGGCGCCCGTAATTGTTGTCACCGGGAACGGCGGCCATACGCTGCACCACTTCCTTCTGCAGCATGAAATGCATGTCCTGGATTATGTCTGCCTGATTGAGCAGATGGAAAATCAGCGGTGTGGAAATGTTATAGGGAAGGTTGCCCACTATTCGCAGGGGCCGGTCGGTAACCAGCTGATGGAAATCAAAGCTGAGAGCGTCACCCTCGTGGATACGGAAGTCCGGATAATTAAAGAACTTTGTACGCAGCACCGGAATCAGGTCCCGGTCCAGCTCCACCACCTGCAGTCTGGGATTTACCGCCAGTATCTCTTCGGTCAGGGCACCCAGGCCGGGACCGATTTCCACCATGACATCCTCCGGACGGGGGCTGATGCTGCGAACGATGCGCTCGATCACTCCCGGGTCCTGCAGGAAGTTCTGGCCAAAGCGTTTGCGGGCCTGGTGTCCAGGGGCGCGGCTCATGAGCGGTCCCTCCGGCTCCGGGCCATCTGCTGGCCCACTGTGATGGCGGTCCTGAGGCTGCCGATGTCGGCACGGCCGGTTCCTGCCAGATCAAGAGCTGTGCCATGGTCGACAGAGGTGCGCACAATGGGCAACCCAAGGGTGATATTCACCGCCCGGCCAAAGCCCTGGTACTTGAGGACCGGCAGGCCCTGATCGTGGTACATGGCAAGCACCGCATCCGCCTGCTCCAGCCAGTGAGGTGTAAATAGCGTATCCGCAGGCAGAGGCCCAATAAGGGTGAGGCCTTCGTCCCGCAGCCGGTCCAGCGCCGGCTCGATAATGTCTGTTTCCTCACGTCCGAGGTGACCGCCTTCGCCGGCGTGAGGGTTCAGGCCTGCAACCAGAATGCGGGGTCTGGCGATGCCGAAGAAAGTCCTGAGATCCTGATCCAGAATGCGGGCAACCTGGGTAATTCGTTCTGCCGTGATGGCCGGGGCGACATCTTTCAGTGGCAGGTGCGTGGTTACAAGGGCAACTCTCAGGCCCCCGGTGGCCAGCATCATCACCACTCGCTCGACGCCACAGATCTCCTGAAGGAATTCCGTGTGTCCGCTAAATGCAATACCGGCCTGATTGATCACGCCCTTATGGACCGGCGCAGTCACCATGCCATCAAAGGTTCCATCCAGGCAGCCCTTTGCCGCCGCCTCCAGGCTGGCCAGAACATAGGCGCTGTTAGCCGGGTCCAGCCGTCCCGGCTGATCACTGGCGAGACCGGCCACCGGCCAGACTGAAAGCTCTCCCGGGCCAGTAGCAGCGGGCTCACCCGGCTGCCAGGGCAGCAGCTCAACAGTCAGACCAAGATGGGCCGCCCGGGCTTCCAGCAGAGCCTCGCTGGCCACCACCACAATTCCGGCATCACGTTCGCTGGCGGCCAGCTGCAGGCACAGTTCCGGCCCTATGCCGGCAGGCTCACCTGCGGTGAGCGCAAGCAGTACCTGCCGGGTCATGAAGACCCGCCACTGCCGACGGCGTCTGACTTGATTTCCACGTAGGCTTCATCGCGGATTTCCCGGAGCCAGTTCTGCAGCTCCACTTCGTACTTCCGGCGATAAAGGGACTGCCTTGCTTCCGTCTCTTTCAGTTCGCCACCAATATCCTTTTCCCTGCGCTCCATCACCTCAAGGATGTGCCAGCCGAAACGGGATCTGACCGGCCCGGCGAGTTCACCCACCCCCGCTTCCAGCATCGCTGTCTCAAACGCGGGCACCATCTGGCCTCGGCCTACCCAGCCCAGGTTGCCGCCATCAGAACCGGATACCGGGTCATCTGAGTGCTCCCGGGCGAGCTCCGCAAAGTCCGCCCCTTCTTCAAGTTGCCGGTAAAGCTCATTGATCTTTTGCTCTGCGCGGTCATCAGATACTGTTTCAGTGGGCCGAACGAGAATGTGACGGACACGCGACTGCTCGACAAGCTTCTGGTCACCGCCGCGCCGATCGAGCGCCGTTGCAATATGGAAACCGCTTCCGCTTCGCAGCACCTCGGACGGTTCCCCGGGCTCCAGAGCGGGGATCACATCGGCAACCAGTGACGGCAGCTGGTTCTCCGGCCGCCAGCCCAGCACGCCGCCTTCAAGGGCGTTGCTGGCATCTGACTCGGCGACGGCGACTTCACGAAAATCCCGGCCTTCCCGGATTTCCTGCTGCAGTCTTTCCGCTTTCTCTTTGGCCGCCGCGACTTCCGCCGGGTCGCTGAAATCTTCGACCGCCACCAGAATGTGGGCGAGCTGATATTCAACGCCTGAACCGGCCCTGCCTTCCTGCGCCTGGATGAAGTTTTCCACCTCGCGGGCGGTCACCCGGACACGGTTATCCACGTGACGCTGCTGCACCCGGCTGACCAGCATTTCCTGGCGGATCTGCTCCCTCGCTTCCCGATAGGTCAGGCCTTCCATCCGCAGCTGGGACTCGAACTGGGCCAGGGTCATGTTGTTGCGAGCGGCGATACTCCGCATGGTTTCATTAAGCTCGTTATCGCTGATGCGCATGCCCCTCTGCTCCGCCTTCTGAAGCTGGATCGCATCCGTGACCAGCTGCTCAAGCACCCTTCCTTCAAGTACCTCACGCGGAGGCATTCTCGTGCCCTGGGCCCTGAGACGGGAGACAACTGTGCGCACTCTGGCATCCAGCTGCGACTGCAGAATCACATCATCATCAACAATGGCCACAACCGAATCCAGTGGCTTGCGCTCTGCCAGCGCCATGGATGCCACTGAAAGCGCCATCAGGAATATGACGGCCCGTGTGCCGTAACCCATGATCAACTTCATAATCACCTCAGATAATGCCTCTGTAAAAGCCGTCCGCTCCCGGCATCAATAGCCAGGACCAAAGCGGCGACGTTCTCTTTCTTCAAAGCCGGGAATGGCATCGGAAATCCGGCGTGACGCACCACCAGCGCCCCCCAGTCCCTTGAGTTCAATCTGGAAAAGCACTCGATTCTCAAGACCTTCGTCCTCGGTCAGATAGCTCTGGCTGAGCAACTGTACGCTCCAGCAGCAGTCATTGTACTCAATGCCGGCCAGCGAACCGACCGTCTCATCGTTGCGGGCATCATAGACCCAGCGGCCAACCAGGCTAACACGATCTGTGACAGGAAAAACCGCACCGATATCCGTCTGCTCGAATTCTTTCCGCCGGTAGGTGTGGCCCACATTGGCCAGATACCGGTAATCAGCGGAGTGAAACACCAGCTGGGTGCGCGCCTGGCTGGTCTCGCTGGCACGCGGATCCCAGAGCCCATCGGTGCGGAGGTCCAGGGTGTCCAGCGGCCGCAGCACCGCCTCGTAGGCAAGTTCGGAATCGCCGCGGTCGTCCGCCCCCTCACCCGCAAGGGAAACTTCCCGGTCATCGTAGTAATAAATCTGGCCCAGGCTGAATACCGCCCGTTCGGCTCCGGTGTTCATGTCGTTAAAGCGACTGGTCACGGCCGCCGTCAGCCGGTTTGTGTCCCCCACCCTGTCGCCACCACTGAAACGGTTGCGCACAAAAAGCTCATCAAAGCTGAAGGTTCGCACTGCCGAATCAAAATCGGGGATGTCATCCTGGCTGTCCGCATCAGCCCAGGCGTAGTAGAGCCTGGGTTCGAGGGTCTGGCTGTAAGGCACCTCGAACAGCGTGCTCTGACGATCAAAGAACAGACCATTATCCCATTCAAAAACCGGCACCGTGCGGTCGAAGGAGGTCGAATCGCCGGAAAAATCCTCAAGCTCGTACCTGGTGTAATCCAGGGTTACCGAAGGTCTTGAGTACCCCCACACCGAGCGCAGACCCAAGGCCAGTTCAGGCAGCGCCCGGAATCGATGACCATTAGCCTGATCCAGACCGGTCAGATCATCATTGTCACGGTGGAAGAAGGTGTACTGGGATTCAAGACCGGACTCGAGCAGGCCCCATTCATGTTGCACGCCGTAACGCAGATCAGGGAGCTGATCATAGGGTCTTTCGCGCTCGGCAATCCGGTCGGTGATAGTCTGGTAGCCGGTCAGGCTGGCCTGAAAGAACTGCCTGTCATCCAGGTACTGCACCTCTCCCTGACGGAAAAGATGGGTTTCCCTGTCGATATCCAGTCCGCGGTTCAGATCAGAGAGGTAGTCATTGTCCGAGATAACCGCGTAGTCGGCAGAAGCCTGCCAGCGTTCCGTAAATGTGGCCTGGCTTTCAAAATTCAGGCCCCAGCGCTCGCCATCGTCGTCACCCGACTCGTCCTGGAAGTCCTGGTCGCTACCGATATAACCCAGCTGAAGAACTGATTCACCAGACCGGCTCAGGTAACGCCCCTCAAGCTCGGTAAACAGACCCCGGCCCCCGATATACTGAGGCGTCAGGGTGGCATCGTAGTGCGGCGCCAGGTTGAAATAGTAGGGCACGGCCAGAAACCCCCCGCTACCAGTATTGGAGGTTCCGAAAGCCGGGTAAAGAAATCCGGATTTGCGCCGGTCGTCAATGGGGAAGCTGGCCCATGGCCAGTAAAAAACCGGCACGTCCTTCACTTCGAGACGCAGATTTTTGACTCTGCCCACGCCTTCGGCCCGATCAAGATGGATTTCCGATGCCACCAGGGCCCAGTCATTGCTGCCGGGCGCACAGGTGGTCAGCGAGCCCTGGCGGATTGACAGCTGGTCCGCCGCCGGCCGGGACAGATGCCCTGCGGTACCACGCAGTTCCTGCTCATGCAGCAGAAAGCTGGCGGTATTGACATCGAGGCTACCGGCATCAACGTCGTAGTCCGCCTGCGCGCCGGTCAACAGCACACCGCGACCGCGGCTGACCATCGGACCGGTTAAAGTGAACCGGCCGGCTTGCTGGTCGTAGGTTGCCTCGCGGGTTTTGACACTGAACAGGCCCTGGCGCAGATGAACATCTCCTGTGAGCAGCAGTTCGCTGTCCATCTCGTAGCGGGCGTAGTCACTGCTGATTTCCACTGGCTGATCACTGTCCGGGCCGGGCGCTGCCAGCCCTCCGCCGGCTGCATCAGCGCCGGAAGGCAGATATCCACCCTCGCAGAATGGCGGCAGTGTTCTCCTGACCTCCTCTGGCAGCTCCGCCCGGGGACGCCAGTCAAGTTCCGCCGCAGTGGGTGTTTCGTCAGCCTGTGTAAATTCTGCCCAGCCCAGAGCCGCCGAAGCTGCGCAGGCCAGCGCTGCACCACGCAACCAGGTTCCGGGTCGGCCGGAGGATGGCGACCAGTCGGACAGGTTGGGGAAGCGGATAGGCACCTTGGCTGAATTCCTGTGGCTGGCTGTGCGCTGGACGACGTGCAGGACCTGGATGGCTCACCCAGAGAAATGAATGCAGTCGGGCCGCCTAGTTTACACGCCACAACCCGCCTTGTTAACGGAAACCCATCCGCCATATCCAGCGCAATTGTCCAGCCTGCGGGCTTCTGTTAACTTTCCTCACTCATCACCCGCCGTTTCAGCGCATTTTGACAGGCAGCCAATACATCCATGGACAGCAGATCAGAGGCAGTTACCCGCTGGGTCCGCCAGCAATCCGGCTTTGAGCAGGCATCGCTGACCCCCGTGTCCGGTGACGCCAGTTTCCGCCGTTATTTCCGGGCCACAGCCCCCAGCAAAAGCAGTGATCAGCTCAGAGCCGCCATCGTCATGGATGCGCCGCCCGAGCACGAGGACTGTCGCCCCTTTGTTGCGATTGCCCGTCACTGGCGGGACGCAGGCGTGGCTGTGCCACTGGTGCTGGCGCAGGATCTCGACCAGGGCTTTCTGCTGCTGGAGGACTTTGGCGACGATCTCATGCTTTCCCGGCTCAGTGACGACAACGCCGACCAGCTCTATGGCGGTGCCATGACCGAGCTGTGCCGCATACAGCAGGCCCCCGACAATCCGGATTATCCGCTCCCTCCATACAGCGCCGCGCTTCTTGACCGGGAAATGGCGCTGTTTCCAGACTGGCTGGTTGAACGTCACCTGGGCATCCAGCTTTCCGGCCTTGAGCGCGCCATGCTGGATACGGCATTTGCGATGCTGAGAGAAAGCGCGATGGCCCAGCCGGAGGTCAATGTTCACCGGGACTATCACTCCCGCAACCTGCTGGTCCGGCCCGGCACCCCCGTGCCCGGTGTGCTGGATTTCCAGGACGCCGTCCGGGGCGCTGTCACTTACGACCTGGTATCCCTGCTCAAGGACTGCTACATCCGCTGGCCGGAATCACGGCTTGAACAGTGGATCGAGCAATACCGGCAGCTTGGCCTGGAGGCCGGTGTCCACCATGCCGACCCCGATACCTTTCGCCAGTGGTTTGAACTCATGGGCATGCAGCGCCACCTGAAGGCGTCCGGTATTTTCGCCCGCCTTGCTATCCGGGATGGCAAAACCCGCTACCTGGCGGATATTCCCCGCACCCTTGGCTACCTGGTGGAAGCCAGTGGCCGTCAGCCGGCCCTGCGTCAGTTTCACGCCTGGCTCCGGGAGGTGGTCCTGCCAGCAATGGAGCTGAAAGAAAACGCCCCCCCTGACAGGCCCCGGGAGACATTGATCCCTTGAAGGCGATGATCCTGGCAGCCGGGAAGGGTGAACGCATGCGACCCCTGACCCTGACAACCCCCAAGCCGCTGCTTCGCGCCGGCGGCCGATCCCTCCTTGGACACCACCTGGAGCATTTGCGGGCGGCAGGTTTGAAGCAGATCGTAGTCAATCATTCATGGCTGGGCGAGCAGATCGAGCAGGCCCTGGGAGACGGCCGTGACATGGGACTATCCATTGTCTATTCCCCCGAACCCGAGCCCCTGGAAACAGCCGGCGGCATCCGTCAGGCGCTGCCGCTACTGACCGGGGCCGGCAGCGACTGGTTTCTGGTGATCAATGGCGACATCTGGAGCGATTTTGATCCGGCCGAGCTGGCCGCCCCCGCAGATCCAGTAGCCAGGGCCCTGCTGGTACTGGTGGAAAACCCGCCGCACCATCCAGAGGGGGATTTCTATCTTGCCGCCGACGGCTCGGTCCACCCCGAAGGCCCTGCCAGAAAGACCTTCGCAGGCATCAGCCTTCTGCATCGCAGCCTGTTCGCGAATCTGGAGCCAGGCCATCGCCGCCTTGCACCCATTCTGACCGCAGCCATGGGCCGGGGCGAGGTTCGCGGCCTGCTGCACTCCGGCGCCTGGTTTGACATAGGCACCCCGGCCAGGCTGGCTGAGCTCGACCGATTCCTTCAGACCCAGGGAGGCGGCTGAATCATGACACCCGTCACGGGGGAGCCCGCTCTGTCTGCCCGGCTCGAAATCCGGTTTTATGATCTGCTGGAGGAACTGGGCGCCAGCGGCCACAGGCCGGATAAAATGATTACCCCGGGCCGCCTGCCCCGCTGGTGCCGCCGCAGCCTGTTCTATTTTCTGGGCTATATCGCCAGGGCCGAAGGCCGGGTGAGCCCCGCCGACATCAGCTTTGCCGAGGCCCTGATGAAATCCCTGACGTTGACCCCGCGACAACGTAAACGGGCCATTGAACAATTCAGGTTGGGCAAGGAAACAGAAAACCCCTCAAGCCTTCGTGGCCTGGGTGTCCGGACAATTGCAGGTCTCCGGCCTTCTCCCGCCCTCCACATGCTGTTCTGTCTCGCCCATGCCGCCCAGCTTCACGGCAGGCCCGGCAAAGCCCGGAAGCACCGGTGTGAGGACGCAGTGGATCTGATCGGACTCCCCCTCCGGCTGCTACAGGAAATCCTCGACAGCTACTCCCGCAAGGTCTGGCAAAGCCGGGCCGAGCTCCAGCCGCTGCCAGACAGCTATGAACAGGCCTGCAAGCTGTTGGGAGTAAGCACAAGGGAAAAATTCGAAAAGACCAAACAGGCCTACCGCCGTCGGGTTTCCGAGTGCCACCCGGATAAACTCGATCGCGATCTTGGTGAGGCCGACCTGGCTGTGGCCAAGGAACGTCTGCTTCGCTACCAGAAGGCCTGGGAGCTGGTCAAGCGGCGCCACGCCCGACGCTAGCACAGCTGCCGCAAGGCGAAACCGGGATGCTTGCGTCCTTACCCCTGGCGCCCCAGCCAGGCCAGCATCCGGTTCACCACCTGGCCCGCGTTACGGCTGACCGGCACCCCTGGCATGGCCAACCGCTGCTGGCTGTATGAGCTGATCTGCTGGCGCTGCATCAATGCCGCCCGCTCCCGGGCATATCTTATATCCTGGCGGCTGCTCACCAGATCCAGAAGATCGATGGAACCGGCGGTCTGAAGTTCAGCAGCCAGAGTTCCCTCTCCGTCAAACTGGAAGACCGGCGCAATCCACACCAGGGACAACTGACCCTCGCCGCCCGCCATTGCCTGCCGGGTCACATGCTCAGCTCCCCGACCGATTCCTGCCAGTACGAGACGCTCATAGCCCTGCCGACGAAGTTCCCGGAGGGCGGCGGCAAGGTGCGCCTGAATGCCCTGTGTGTAGATGTCGGAAAGATCCGCCAGGTCTTCCCCGGCCATCACATCGATCATCACCGAGGCCTCACCTCCGTCTTCACGATCAGCTTCGCCCCGCTCACTGTCCGCCGTGGATTCATCTCCAGGCGAGGGCCCTGAGGCGCCCTGGTCGGATCGCTCCCGCTTTGCCTCCAGGCCCTGTCTGAGAGCCATGGGCATTGGCGGAAGCCCCATGGACATGGCAGCCCAGCCCTTGCGGGCAAGGGGCTCACGCAATGCGCCGGCCAGCTGGGTGCCAGCAGTCTGACCCTCGTCTGCAAGGATCAGTAGCGCACCTCGGGCATCCCCCCTGTGCTCACGTTCAAACAGCACGACGGCACGGCCGTGCTCGGGGGTATCCAGCCACAGGGCCTGATCCGGATAGCGCTCTGCCAGGGCCTCCGGGTTCAGGCCCAGAGACAGGCTCAGCCGTTCTGGCTGCGACGCGGACCCCGGCGAGCCGGTTTCGGCAGTTTCTTCTGCGCCCACGGCGCCCGCGAACAGCCAGGCCATCAATACCACACCGAGCCATGTTGCAATCTTCTGTCTGATCAACGCATTCCCCTTCCGGAATCCATCCTGCAAAATGATGGCTGCGCCGCAGTCGTCGGACACACCCCAAAAACCAGTCCGAACTGTTAGACTGACACCTGTCTGTCTGGTTCGCGGGTTTCCCGCCTGCCGCAAACGTTTCCAGTCCGTTCGAGAGAGCCGTCATGAATCCGTTCCATATTGCACCTTCCATCCTGTCAGCCGACTTTGCCCGACTGGGCGAGGAAGTCGACAATGTTCTCGCCGCTGGCGCCGATATTGTGCACTTCGACGTGATGGACAACCACTATGTACCCAATCTGACCATCGGGCCGATGGTCTGTGAAGCCCTGCGTAAACACGGGGTAACGGCCCCTATTGATGTGCACCTGATGGTTTCGCCGGTGGACGACCTTATCCGTATGTTCATCGATGCTGGCGCCACTTATATCACCTTCCATCCCGAAGCTTCAGCCCACATCGACCGCTCCCTGCAGATCATCCGGGATGGCGGCTGCAAGGCGGGTCTGGTATTCAATCCTGCCACCCCCCTGCACTACCTGGATTATGTCATGGACAGGATCGACATGATCCTCCTCATGTCAGTGAACCCGGGCTTTGGCGGGCAGAAATTCATTCCCGGCACCCTGGACAAGCTCCGCCAGGCCCGCCAGCGAATCGATGCCAGCGGCCACAACATTCGCCTTGAGATCGATGGCGGGGTAAAGGCAGACAACATCCGGGAAATTGCAGAAGCCGGCGCCGACACGTTTGTGGCCGGCTCGGCCATATTCAACACCGACGATTACCGGGCCACCATTGACAGAATGCGGGCCGAGCTCGCGGCGGTACGATGATGCTGCAGGGACTTTTCCGGGGAGAATGGCCCCGCACGATTCTGTTCGACCTGGATGGGACCCTGGTGGACAGCGCTCCTGATCTGGCGGCATCTGTTGACCAGATGCTCAGAGCCCTGGGTCGCCCGGCTGCCGGTGAAGAATCCGTGCGGCAGTGGGTGGGCAATGGCGCCGCGATTCTGGTACGCAGAGCCCTGGCGGGGCGCGTGGACTATGACAATGGTCCTGTGCTGGAGGAAACCGATTTCAGGCAGGCACTGGATCTGTTCTATACCGCCTACGCCGACAGAAATGGCCGGCATTCTTCGGTCTATCCCGGAGTCATCCCCTTCCTGCAGGCGGCGCTGGATCATGGCTGCCGACTCGGCGTGGTCACCAACAAGCCAGGCGCCTTCACCGGCCACCTCCTTGAACTGATGGAACTGGACCACTGGTTTGAAATTGCGGTGAGCGGCGACACCCTGCCCGTCCGTAAACCGGACCCGGCCCCCCTCCATCATGCCATTGAATTTCTGGGAGGTGAGACCACCACCACTCTGATGGTGGGGGACTCCGCCACCGATGTGCAGGCCGCCGGATTTGCCGGCGTGGCGGTGGTGGCCGTGCGCTACGGCTACAACTACGGCGGCCCGGTGGACGACCTGGGGGCGGATATTGTGGTTGATTCACTGACGGAGCTTTTGTAATCTCGTGGCTGCTTGCATTCACTTATTCATGAATTCGGGAGAACCTGCCGTGCAGGGACTGAATCTGACTGCAGCCCAGGGCGCAATGCCGACCCGGGCAACCCAATGGTGGCGATGGCGCACCGGCTGACACCAGCCCGGCGGTCGCGCTGTCTGCGCCCATAATCCGCCTGACACCGGACTGCCAGCGAAAACGGCAGTCACCAGCAGATCAGACTTCAGGAAAACCGACATGACACCCGAGCATTACGCTTCGCTCTCCGAAGCCGGCTATAATCGCATCCCTGTTTACCGCGAAGTTCTCGCGGATCTTGAGACTCCTCTGAGCACCTACCTCAAGCTTGCCAGCGGCCCATATTCCTATCTGCTGGAATCGGTTCAGGGCGGGGAAAAATGGGGCCGTTATTCCATTATCGGACTGCCCTGCCGGGAGGTTCTCCGGATCACCGGTCATGACGTTACCGTAAGCCGCGATGACGAAGTGGTGGAGCACACCCACAGCGACGATCCCCTGGCATTTGTCGAGGCCTACCATGGCCGATTCCGCGCACCGGATCTGGAAGAGCTGCCCCGCTTCAATGGCGGCCTGGTGGGCTATTTCGGCTACGACACCGTGCGTTTTATCGAAAAGCGCCTGGCGGCCACCTGCCCTCCGGACGGAATCGGCACCCCGGATATCCTGCTGATGGTTTCCGACGAGCTTGTGGTGTTCGACAATCTGCGCGGGCGTCTGCATCTGATTACCCACGTTGACCCCGACTCCCCTGGTGGCTGGGAAAAGGCCCAGAAACAGCTGGATGAGCTGGAAAACCGACTCCACCGACAGGTAGCTGATGCTCCGGTCACCCCTCGACACCTCCGTGGCAAAACAGTCGACGAAAGCGATTTCATTTCCGGCTTCAACCAGGAGAAGTTCGAAGCAGCGGTAGGCAAAATCAAGGATTACGTGCTGGATGGTGATGTCATGCAGACGGTCATCTCCCAGCGGATGTCGATTCCCTTTGAGGCGCCGCCACTGAACCTGTATCGCTCCCTGCGAGTGCTCAATCCCTCTCCCTACATGTATTTCCTGGACCTGGGGGACTTCCAGGTTGTCGGTTCATCCCCGGAAATCCTGGCCCGGGTAGAGGACGAGGAAGTCACCGTCCGCCCCATCGCCGGCACCCGCAAGCGCGGTGCCACCGATGCTGAAGACCGGGCTCTGGAAGCGGAACTGCTGGCCGATCCCAAGGAGATCGCCGAGCACCTGATGCTCATCGATCTGGGCCGCAACGACGCCGGCCGGGTATCGGAAACCGGCACCGTGAAGCTCACTGAGAAAATGGCCGTGGAGCGTTACTCCCATGTGATGCACATAGTCTCCAATGTCACCGGGCGGCTGAAAGCCGGCATGTCCTGCATGGATGTCCTGCGGGCCACCCTGCCTGCCGGCACCCTCAGTGGGGCACCCAAGATTCGCGCGATGGAAATCATTGACGAGCTGGAGCCGGTCAAACGTGGCGTGTATGGCGGCGCTGTCGGCTACCTTTCCTACAACGGCAACATGGACACCGCCATTGCCATCCGCACGGCGGTGATCAAGGACAACACCCTGCACATCCAGGCCGGCGCCGGGGTCGTGGCCGATTCCATTCCCAGGCTGGAATGGAAAGAGACCATGAACAAGGGCCGCGCGATTTTCCGTGCGGTCTCCATGACCCTTAACGATTTTGATCACTGAGGCGGGGAGACGACCATGTTGCTGATGATCGATAACTACGACTCCTTCACCTACAACGTCGTGCAGTATCTGGCGGAGCTGGGTGCGGACGTTCATGTGTTCAGGAACAATGAGATTACGGTGGCTGAAATTGAAGCCATGAAACCGGAGCGGCTGGTGATTTCCCCCGGCCCCTGCACGCCCAACGAGGCAGGCATTTCCATGGAGGCCATCCGGCACTTTGCCGGCAAGCTGCCGATTCTGGGCGTATGCCTTGGCCACCAGGCGATTGGCCAGGTTTACGGCGGTGATGTTATCCGTGCCGGCAAAGTCATGCACGGCAAGGTGTCCCCGGTTTTTCACACGGACCTGGGGGTATTCAAGGGACTGAACAAACCCCTGCAGGCCACCCGGTATCACAGTCTGGTTATCGACAAAACCACACTGCCTGACTGCCTGGAAGTGACGGCCTGGACACGGAACGAAGACGGCTCGGTGGAGGAAATCATGGGTGTGCGGCACAGGACCCTGCCGATTGAGGGCGTACAGTTCCACCCGGAGTCCATCATGACCGAACAGGGCCATGAGCTGTTGCGGAATTTTCTGCGGCTTTAAGACTGTGCTTAAGCTGAATTGCGTGGTGCTCCCCGCAGGCTCCGGCCGCTACGGGGCAGGCCTGCAACAGCGCAGAAGCAGGAAACGAGGCAAGTTGCTAAGCTATAACGCAACTCGAACCCAAGCATTCACAGAAGAAGAGACGGCCACCCATGGACATGAAAGAAGCGCTAAACCGCATCGCCGGCAACCTCGACCTCAACCGTGACGAAATGAAAGACGCCATGCGAATCGTCATGAAAGGCGAAGCCACCGACGCCCAGATTGGCGCATTCCTCATGGGCCTGCGACTCAAAAGCGAAACCATCGAAGAAATCACCGGCGCCACCGAGGTCCTGCGTGAGCTGGTCACTGTCGTCAACATCAAGGCAGAGCCCCTGATCGACATAGTCGGCACCGGCGGCGATAGCGCCAACCTGTTCAACGTATCCTCCGCCTCCGCCTTCGTCGTGGCCGCCGCCGGCGGTTTTGTTGCCAAGCATGGCAATCGCGCCGTATCCTCGAGAAGCGGCAGTGCGGACCTGCTGGAGCAGGCCGGCATCAACCTCAACCTGACGCCCGAACATGTTGCCCGCTGCGTGGAACAGATTGGCGTCGGTTTCATGTTTGCTCCGGCTCATCACGGCGCCATGAAAAATGCCATAGGCCCCCGCAAAGAACTGGGGATGAGGACCATTTTCAATATTCTCGGTCCCATGACCAACCCGGCAAACGTCAAGCGTCAGCTGATCGGCGTATTCAGCCGGGAACTCTGCCGGCCCATGGCCGAGGTGCTGCAGAAGCTGGGTAGCGAACACATCATGGTGGTTCACGGTCAGGACGGACTGGATGAGATCAGCCTGGCAAGCCCCACCCACATAGTCGAGCTCAAAGACGGCGAAATCCGGGAATTCGATATCACCCCGGAAGACATTGGCATCAAGAGCCAGTCGCTGGTTGGCCTTAGCGTGGAAACCGCCAAAGATTCCCTCAAGCTGATCTACGCCGCTTTCGGCCGCGGCCATGACGAAAAAGCAGAAAAGGCCCGCGACCTGATCGCCCTGAACGCCGGCGCAGCTATCTACATTGCCGGGCTCGCGGATACGCTCGCTCACGGGGTGGATATGGCCCAGGATGCCATGGGCAGCGGGCTGGCGGCGGGCAAGATGTCCGAACTCGCGGACTTTTCCCACTGTTTCGACTGATTTAACCCTTTTCCCGGACTTTAAAGACCATTGCGAAGCGCTGACATGACCAACCAACAGGACGACAAGACCCCCACCATCCTGCGCAGGATCGTTGCCCGGAAATGGGAAGAAATTGACATACGCAAGCGCTCAGCCTCTCTTGCCGACCTCAGAGCAAAGGCTGGCGACCAGCCGCCTGCGCGGGGGTTTGCCGCCGCCATGGCACGCACCATCAGCCAGAAAAAGCCTGCGGTGATTGCTGAAATCAAGAAGGCTTCTCCCAGCAAGGGTATCCTCCGGGACCCTTTCAAGCCTGCGGCCATAGCGGAAAGCTATGCGAAAGCCGGGGCAACCTGTCTGTCAGTGCTCACGGACCAGGATTTCTTTCAGGGCCATGAGGATTACCTCACCGAGGCCCGGCATGCCTGTGACCTGCCGGTGATCCGCAAGGACTTCATGGTGGCGCCATACCAGATATACGAAAGCCGGGCGCTCAATGGGGACTGCATTCTGCTCATTGCTGCCTGCCTCACCCGCAGCCAGATGCAGGAGCTTGAGGGCATCGCCCATGAAATCGGCCTGGATGTTCTGGTGGAGGTTCACAACGGGGAAGAACTGGAAGATGCCCTGACCCTGAAAACGCCCCTGGTGGGCATCAACAATCGCAACCTGCACACCTTTGCGGTATCCCTGGACACCACTTTCGGGCTCCAGGATCGTATTCCTGCCAACCGTCTCACCGTAACCGAAAGCGGCATCCTGAGCAGCGATGACGTCGAAGCCATGACCGGCCATGGCATTTATGGTTTTCTGGTAGGTGAGTCCTTCATGCGGGCGGAGGATCCCGGGGAAAAACTGAAAGAGCTGTTTTTCAGCTGAACGGGCAGGCTGCCCGTTTTTTGTCCATTCTTTACATCCATCGGCTGCTCCCGGCCCGACAGGAGGGTATACTCAGGCTCCATGCCGCTAGACCGTGCAGGATACATGTCAATCACCCGGATTGTTGCTCTGATCATCGTTCTTGCCGTCCCTGCACTCTCCGGAGCACAGACGCTCAAGGTCCGGACTCTTGAGAATCCGCCGCTGGAATATACCGAAAACGGGGAGATAACCGGCGTGGCCGTGGATCTGACCCGGGAAGCCATCCGGCGCACGGGCCATGACGCCGAGTTCAGAATTCTTCCCTGGAAACGCGTGCTTTATGAAGTTGCCCGGGGCGAGGCGGATATTGCCATCAACGCCGGCCGATCAGAAGAAAGGGAAGCCTGGGCCCTGTATCCGGAAGAATCCCTGATTGATGAAACCTACGTGTTTTTCTCATCCCGCCCCATGGTATTGCCTGCGGACCTGAGCGGCGTAGAGGATCTCTCCCTGGGCAACCAGCTCGGCTATTTCTACGGCGAGCGCTTTCACAACAAGATTACCAATGAGCGCTTCCGGTCGATAGAGACCATGCATACCATCCAGAAAAGTCTGCAGAAGCTGCTGGCCGGTCGGATTGATCTGTTTCTCGGCGATCTTTTGCCCACCCGCTATTACCTAAAACAGATGGGGCTGGGCGACAGGGTCCATGTGGTACGGGAAGAGGGCACCGACAGGCCACTGGTGGTTTCCGTCTCACCGACCTACGCGGCCTTCTCCCGCCAGACGGTTTCCCCGGAGTATGTAAAACAGTTCAGCACGGCGCTGCAGGCAATGAAGGCAGATGGTACTTACGACAGCATTCTGGATGTCTATCTGAAAGAATTCTGAATCCGGCTACCAGCCAGGCTCTCTGTCCTGTCCGCCAGCCGGGTCACCAGCCACTTTCAGTAACGTCAGACGCCGGCGGAGGAACGCTGTTTTATCCGGTCATACCAGGCTTTCAGGTTGGCCTGTTCCGGTTTGATGCGGATGTTGTTGACCTTGTTGAAATCAACAGTGGTGAAAGCGTTGATGTCCGCCGCCGTGAACTGGTCGCCGCAGATGTACTGATGATCCGCCAGGTGGTCGTTGAGGAAGTCGAAAAATTTCTGCACCGTCACCGCACACTCATCGCCCCATTCCTTGATCGGATTCATGCGATCCTTGAAGTACCCGGTGCTGTGCTGGAAGCACATGCCGGTGGGCAGGAAGAAATAATATTCGATCCAGCGCAGCCACTGCTCGATCCGGGCTTTCTCCAGAGGAGTTGTACCGAGCAGGGGGTGGTCCGGAAACACTTCCTCGAAATAGCGGCAGATGGCCATGGTCTCGGAAATACAGCTGCCGTCGTCCAGCTCCATCACCGGCACCTTCTTCATGGGGTTTCTGGCGGCGTATTCCGGAGTCAGGTTTTCACCCTTCTGAATATCTATCTGGATGAAATCAACCCGGTCAAGCAGCCCCTTCTCGGACAGGAACATGCGCACGCGGCGGGGGTTCGGAGCAGTTCTGGTCTCGTAAATCTTCACGTGCGGCAACCTCTTGTAGTCAGGCAGTAATTTGATTTATCAGTTGCGCAGACTGCCTCTACACCCTGCCGGCGTCAAGAAATTATGGCGGCGACCCAATGTGTGCACTGATCTGTTCAATCACCCACTGCGCTTCATCCAGAGGCAGGTCGTGCCCGGCATCAGGGTGCACCCTGAGCGTCCACTGCCAGCGGTCAGCCATGACCTGACTGCATCGCCAGTCGACTATGCGGTCACCCATACTGGCCAGCACCAGGGCGTCCGGCAGCGGGCGCTTTGCCCGTGGCCGGAACCGGGCGGCGGCGGTGAGCTGACGCAGTGCATTCATGCGGGTCACCGGCCGCTGTCGCTGGATGCTGTACCAGCGCTTGACCGTTTCCCTGCGAACAGGGCGGCTGGATGTCAGGGAAAGGATGCCTGCCTCCCGGTCAAACAGTTCCCGTCTTGCCAGTAGCCGGACAACGGATGGCACAGCTGAGGGCTTCATGCGGCGCCAGGGAGTGCTGAAGCCACAGCTGGTGTTGATCAGGACCAGCCGCTGAATAGTTCCTCCCGCGGCCTGCTGGGCCCAGTCCAGAGCGACCATCCCACCAAGGGAAAGAGCGATCAGACCGTAAGGCCGGGGAATGTGCTGGACCTGCTTTTCGACCTCCTGACGGATGCCGCTGATCGTCCATGGGCAGGACTCCCGGAAACGCACTCCGGTGCCGGGGAGGTCAACTGTATGAAAGCGTTCTTCCGGCATGGTTCTGGCCAGAGCCTGGCGAAAATCGCCCCAATGCGCCTGTTCCCGCGCAAGCCCCCTCAGCAGAATCCAGTGCATTTCAGCTCGTCTCCCTGTACCAGTGCATGATGGCGGCCTCTCTAAGCATGGACTCCTGCTCCATGGCTGGCAACCAGGCTTCATGGCTGGCGGCAGCGCTCATCAGAAAGTCGATAAAGGTCAGGTGACTGCGCAATACCCTCTGATGACGATGGGGAGCCAGTGGATTGAACAGTCCGTTCAGGCGCAACAGCTGCCGCGGGCGTTTGCGGATCCACCGCCAGGAACCCATTTCCAGCGTCAGCGGAATGAAGGTACCGTTACTGGTCCGGTTGACCTGCTTGTAGAAGTGGTCCCAGAGGTCGCCGTGGGTGAGATAGTGCTGTGATTGGGGCTCGAAAACGTACCTGTGATTGGGATAGGCCTGTTCCCAGATCAGCTTGAGAGCCATCACCGAGGCAATGCGTCGCATGGGCCGGCGTCGGTAGGCGTAGGGAAACCAGATCTGGTCCTGCCAGCCAAATCCTGAGTGGCAGTCCAGCGAGAGGCTGAATGGCCGCCCGGGAAGCATCTCGTGAACCACCTGCTCCAGCGCCAGGTTCTCCGGCTCCATACTCTGTTCCGGGCTACCTGTGTACCAGGGCAGGCGCCGGGAAACCCGCTGACCACCCAGAAGGAAAGTGCTTTCTCCCTGAGCGGTGATCGGTGCGTTCCGCATCAGGTCGACACCATTGGGATTGCTGCGCTGATTGAGATACATTCCGCCTGGATTGAGCACCGGCAGAAGTGTGATATGGACGCGCTCGAGCAGGCCCTTGAGCCCCGCATCCCATTTCATCCGCACAAGGAGGCTCTCCAGCCATGAGATGACTACCTGGCTGCCTATCCGTTCAAGGCCATGGACGCCACCTACCAGCAGGAGAACCGGGACGTTCGGATCATCACTGCCAATATCGACCCGGTAGATCGGTAATGTCACCTGCTTCAGGGGCACACTTCCGGCCACCCTGACCTGCACTCTTTGCGGCGCTTCGGCCAGCAGCCGCTCAAGCTGCACAAGCTCGGGAAGGAAAGATCTCAGCAGACGGCGCTGACGACTATCTCTGCCTTTCTGCTGATCAGAGATGACGGGATGAAGCGTCAGGTTTTTGAGTTCGGTCATCACGGGCTCCGGATTCCAGGACCCCTCACCATAAACCGCCATTGCTACAGATTTTTGACCAGACGCCTTGCCGGCGTCGAAAGTCCTGACGTATGATGCCAAACACTGTTTTTTTATACAGTATTTATTCACAGAATCAGGGTACAGGCGACAGATGCGAACCAGAGGCACCGGAAACAGCCCGCACAACCGGTTTCACACGATTGTGACCGACCGTCAGGCCAGGGACGACTGGTACCAGGACCCTGAGGACGAAATCTGCCCGGACAGCATCGCTACGCAGGTGGCGGAGGAGCAGGTCAGATCCATTATCAGCCGCAACCAGTCACCGGACATTCCTTTTGAACAGTCCATCAATCCCTATCGCGGCTGCGAACATGGCTGCATATACTGCTTCGCCAGGCCTACCCACGCCTACTGGGATCTGTCTCCGGGCCTGGATTTTGAAACCCGTCTGATTGCCAAACCCAACGCCGCTACCCGTCTCCGTCAGGAACTGGACAGCCCGGGTTACCAGTGTCGGCCCATTGCCCTTGGTGTAAACACAGATGCCTGGCAGCCCATCGAAAAGCACCGGCGGATCACCCGTGCACTGCTTGAAGTATTGCTGGAATACCGCCACCCGGTGTCGGTCATCACCAAGGGCGCACTGATTCTGCGGGATCTGGACCTGCTCTCGGAACTGGCAGCACTGGGCCTGTGCTCCGCCAGCATAAGCCTGACCACCCTGGACAATGATCTGAAAAGGCGTATGGAGCCCCGCACCGCTGCTCCTGCAACCCGGCTGCGGATGATCCGGGAACTGACCGCCGCTGGCATTCCCACCAGCGTCATCCTGGCGCCGGTTATTCCCTTTGTGAACGACCATGAGATTGAAGCGATGATCGAAGCGGCCGCGGACGCCGGCGCAACCAGGGCAAGCTGGATCATGGTCCGGCTGCCCCATGAGGTCAGTGGGCTGTTCGAAGACTGGTTGCGGCAACATTTCCCGGAACGCACAGATCATGTCATGAACCGCATTCGTGATTTACGGGGTGGCAAAACCTATGACGCCAGCTTCGGTCAACGGATGACCGGCCAGGGCCCGTACACGGAACTCATCCGGCAGAGGTTTGACCGGAAAGTCAGGGCCATGAAGATGAATGCCTCACCCAGAGAGCCCCTGCGGGCCGACCTCTTCCGCCGACCGGCGGGTGAGCAGATGACATTGCTCTGAGCGCCGGGCATCTCTCCCGCCCCGGGCCGATCTGCGACAGGGCATTTACACGGAACTCACGGCGGCCAATAATCAGGCTCTGATCCGGGTCAGGTCTGATCCGGGCAGGACAAGGGGTTCCCATGAGCATCAAGCTGTTTCAGTTCGCCATCTCACATTATTGTGAAAAATCACGCTGGGCCCTCGATTTCAAAGGCATCCAGTATCAGACGGTGAACCTTCTGCCTGGAACTCACGTCAAAACCATCCGGCGCCTCGCTGACGGCAGCTCGGTACCGGTTCTGGAGCACGACGGAAAGGCAGTGCAGGGCTCGGCGAGAATCATTGACTACCTGGATGAAAACTTTCCCGACCATCCCCTTACACCCGAAGACCCCGAAGAAAAGGCAGAGGCCGAAGCATGGGAGGGGCGCCTGGACGAACGGGCCGGGGTCGCTGTACGCTGTTACTGTTATCACCATCTGCTGAAAAAACCTGATCTCGTGGTACCACTGCTGGCAGCACAGAAGCCCATGGTGTATCGCTGGGGCATGCGGCTGGGTTTCAGCCGGCTGGAAGACAGCATGCGCCGGTGGATGAACATCAATGACCGGACGGCCGCCGCAGCCCAGGTCACCATGGAAAACATTCTGGCTGCGCTGGAGGCCGCCTACGGCCAGTCCGAATATCTCACAGGAAACAGGTTCTCCCGCGCGGATCTGACCGCGGCGGCGCTTTTTTCGCCTCTGTTCATGCCAGCCCGTTATCCGGTTGCCTGGCCCGACAGAAAACAGCTACCCGTGGAAATGCAGCGTTGGCTGGACAAGAACCAGTGGCTGCTGCAGCCGCTGGAAGCCATCTATCAGAATCACCGCTGACTCACGAAAGCTGCTGATGAGCAACAGGATAAGCGGGTAGCAGGAGCCTTCAGAATGAGCCAGGACATTCCCTTCTCCCAGGCCTGCGAAAACAACAGGCAGCCGATTCTCAATGTTTTGCAGCGCCTGCTGACTGAACCCGGTGTGGTTGTGGAAATCGGTACAGGCACGGGCCAGCACGCTGTCCACTTTGCCGCAGCCCTTCCCCACCTCGAATGGCAGCCGACCGACCGGCCGGAAACCATGAATGCCTGCCAGGCAAGAATACGGGCGGCAGATCTGCCAAACCTGCGTCCGGCCCTTCCTCTGGACGTAACCCGCAAGCCCTGGCCCCTGAAAGAAGCGGACGCCGTGTTTTCCGCCAACACCGCACACATCATGTCCTGGCCGGAGGTGGAGGCCATGTTTGAAGGCGTGGCGAGCCTCCTTGCAGGCGGTGGGAAGTTCTGTCTCTACGGGCCTTTCCATTACCAGGGCAGGCCTGTCAGTGACAGCAACAGGGAGTTCGACGCCCACCTGAGAGCCCGCAATCCCGCCATGGGCATCCGTGATCTCGCGGACCTGGTCCCCATGGCTGCCAGGCTCGGGCTTGAGCTTGAAGAAGACATCGCCATGCCTGCGAACAATCGCATTCTGGTATGGCGCCGCCTGCCCCACTGAAGACAGAAGTCGCTATCGCAGAGCGGAATCCGGTCTACACTTGGGTATACCCTGTCAGGCAGAGGAACCGCCATGGATCACATCGCCTACCAGAATCGTCTTCGCCAGGTCCTGATGAACCGGGAAGCCGCCTTCCCTGACCAGGAGTTTGATCGCCGCTGCCTGGCTCTTGATCGCGCACTTGATGCAGCAGGCCTGGACGCGCTTCTGGTTACCCAGCCCGCCGATATCTACTACCTCACCGGCTACAACACCTTTGAGGTTTCGGTGCACACAGCCCTGGTATATGCCCCCGGCCGCCGGATACTTCAGGTGCCCTCCATTGAGACCGGACCTGCAGTTGCCTGTGCCCGCTGCGACGAAATTGTCGGCTACCGCTGGGAAGGGCCGGAGGAAATTGTTGAACCGCTTGCGGACATGCTTGCCCCCCTGGGCAGACGCATTGGCATGGATTTTTGGGGCGGCGGTCTGAGAGCCGGAATTGCTGGAGGCCTGCAGCAGCGATTGCCGGATCACCAGCTGGTGAATGCCTCGGGCCTGCTGGCTCCCCTCCGCCGCGTGAAATCTGCACCGGAACTGGCGTGTCTGGAGCGCAGCGCGCGCATTACCGAGGCGGGTATCGCGGCTGCCCGTGCCGCCGTGACCCCTGGAGTCACCGACAACGACATAGCCGCCGCCGCTGCCCGGGCGATGCTCGAACAGGGCACCGAGTTCATGAGCATGCAGCCCATCGTGGTGGGCGGTCTGCGCAGCAGTATTATTCACACCAATCACCGGCGCTTCACCATCGCGACCGGAGAACCTGTATTCATTGAGGTGGGGGCTGCGTTCGAGCGATACACCGCGCCCCTCATGCACACCCTGGTCGCAGGGCCGGGGGAACCGGATGACCAGATGCGGCGGGTGGCGGATACCGGCCAGGCCATCTATCAGGCACTCATCGGAACCATGATACCGGGCAACACCTTTGATGAGGCCGCCCGCAAAGCAGAAGAGGTACTGGCACCCCTGGTGGAAGATGTCTTCTTCTCCGGGGTCTATGGCTATTCGGTTGGCGCCCAGTTTCCTCCGTCATGGGTCGAAGGCACAGCATTCATTGCCCGGGGTCAGCAGGTCCGTTTTGAGGAGAACATGGTCTTCCACCTGCCGCTCTGCCTGCGGGTTCCAGGCAAATGGGGGATCGGCTTCAGCGAAACGGTCCGTGTGACCAGCCGGGGAGCGGAACCGCTGACCAGGAACAGCTGGGTACTCCAGCCCAGCGACTGAAAAGGCCCTTTTCATTTTGTTGCCGGTTTTTCCATCCAGATCTCATTTGGCCGGAATGTTTCCCGCTAGAATGCGGGCTGATGGAAAACGAAAAAAATGGAAAACACGAAAGAGCCACAGACTTCCATGATCCATACCGAACATTTCCTGCCAGCCGGGGACAGCCACCTGATTCCCCTGAAAAGCTGGCTGCCGGCAAAGCCACAATCCGCCCTGCTGATTGCTCACGGCATGGGCGAGCACGCCGGACGCTACGCCGCCCTCGCCGAGTGGCTGAATCAGCGTGACGTGGCTGTGTTTGCAATTGAACACCGGGGGCACGGCCCCCACTGCGAGCGGGAAAACCTGGGACACTATGCAGACACGGACGGCTGGAACAGGGTGGTTTCCGATCTGGGCATCGCAGTGAGTCATGTCCGGGAGTGCTTTCCCGCTCTGCCGCTCACCCTGTTTGGTCACAGCATGGGATCCTTCATAAGCCAGGCCTTCGCCCAGCGTCATGGTGATCAGATTGACAACCTGGTGCTGAGCGCCACCAACCGGATCAACCATCGTCAGCTTCGGGCATCACAGGCACTGGTCAACGGCATCCGGGCACTGAAGGGCAAACGATACGTCAGTCCTCTGATTGGCCGGCTGACCTTTGGCGCCTTCAACCGCGCTTTCCGTCCCAACCGCACCACCCATGACTGGCTCAGCCGGGATGCAGCCCAGGTGGACCGTTATCTGGCGGATCCTTACTGTGGCTTCGGCTGCACCACCCAGCTCTGGAGCGATTTTCTTGGCGGCATGCTGGCCATCGACCCCGGACAGTGGCGCAGAGATCTTCCGGTCCATATCCTTTCCGGCACGGCGGACGCCGTTGGCGAAATGGGCCGTGGCGTGAAACAGCACATCAGGGCTATCCGGTCTGCGGGGGTAACGGGAGGATCAGAGCGACTGTTCGAGGGCGGACGCCACGAACTGGTCAATGAAATCAATGCGGAGGAGGTCTGGCTGCATCTGCTGGACTGCCACCAGGCAGGGGCACTGCAGACTGAGCGGATGTCGGCCTGAAGCGGACCTGGAAGACGCCCGGGGGCGTCTTCCAGGAAATCCGACCCTACCGGGTTCCGTACACCACCATGGTCTTGCCTTTGACCTGCACCAGCCCCTGGTCTTCCAGGGTCTTTAGAACACGGCCAACCATTTCGCGGGAACAGCCTACAATACGGCCAATTTCCTGACGGGTGATCTTGATCTGCATGCCATCGGGGTGGGTCATGGCGTCCGGTTCCTTGCACAGATCCAGCAGGGTTCTGGCCACCCGGCCGGTGACATCAAGAAAGGCCAGATCGCCAACCTTGCGGGTGGTCTGGCGAAGCCGGGTTGCCATCTGCTCACCAATGAAATACAGAACCCTCGGATCCTGCTGGGCAATCTCACGGAACTTTGTATAGCTGATTTCAGCCACTTCACATTCGGTTTTCGCCTTGACCCAGGCGCTGCGGGAATCCAGGTTATCGAACAGCCCCATTTCGCCAAAAAAATCTCCGGCATTCAGGTAGGCCATGATCATTTCCCGGCCATCGTCATCCTCGATAATGACCGTGACGGAACCTTTGACAATGTAAAACAGGGAATCGCTTTTATCGCCTGCGTAGATAATGGTGCTTTTTGCCGGATAGCGCCGACGATGGCACTGCGACAGGAAGTAATCCAGATGCTTTGTTTTATGTTCAACCGGCTTGACGATAGTGGCCATAACGCGTGTCGTGCCTCCTTATACTGGCGGTTTCCAGTGTTTTTTGTAATGACCCGGCTTTCCCTGCGGGTTCGGACCCAGTCTGGTGCCTGTGGCGACGCAACTTATAGCAAGATGGCCAGAATTCAGCAACCAGTACAGAGTATAGAACAGGAACTGTAGTTTGCCGCGACATCTATTGCTGCCGACTCCCCGTGCAGGAAAATCCGGCGATGTGCTAGCATGCCATTCACTGTGATTCAGGGAGCCAGTTGAACAATGAAAGCGACAATCGAGTGGTCCGGGGAAGCGAGTTTTCAGGCCACCAGCGGCAGCGGCCACAAGGTGCAGATGGACGGCCCACCGGATCACGGCGGCCGTGATCTCGGTCCGCGACCCATGGAAATGATGCTCATGGGCCTTGGCGGCTGTGCCTCCTTTGATGTCATGAGTATTCTCAGAAAAAGTCGCCAGGATGTCACCGCCTGCCGCGCCGAACTGACTGCCGACCGGGCAGACGCCGTGCCGGCAGTGTTCACCGCAATCCAGTTGCACTTCATAGTCACGGGAAACAACCTCAAAGAGAGCCAGGTCAGCCGCGCCGTGAGTCTGTCTGCCGAGAAATACTGTTCGGCATCCATCATGCTTGAAAACGCCGGCGTCAGGATCGTTCACAGCCACGAAATCAGGGAAGCCTGACAGGAGCAGACGGCCCGGTATGTCAGCGGCTTTTCTTCCGGCGCGGGAGTGCATGGCCGATCAGGGCCAAATCTGGGCGGGAAGCCTGTTCAATGCCCCGGTCGATGTGCATAATACGCATCCTCTCCGCCGGTCTGCGCAAAAGGTGATCAGCCTGGCCAGTCATCGGTGGCGGCCTCAGTGCCAATAACAGGCTGTCATGCGCACGCGGGCATGGCCATCGACATTCATTTCCAGAGCCCGGGGGCTGAGCATGGAATCCAAACTGCAACTCCACGGTTTCAACAACCTCACCAAATCGTTGAGCTTCAACATCTACGACATCTGTTACGCGCAGACAGAAGAACAGCGCAAAGCATATATCGATTACATCGATGAGATGTACAACGCTGAGCGCCTGACCCAGATTCTCTCCGATGTGGTCAAGATCATTGGCGCCAACATCCTGAACATCGCCCGCCAGGATTACGAGCCTCACGGCGCTTCCGTGACCATGCTCATCGCCGAGCATGAGCTGAGCGCCGGCTCCCCGGACAACGAAGAATCTCCCGGACCACTGCCGGAAACCATCGTTGCTCACCTGGACAAGAGCCACGTTACGGTTCACACCTATCCGGAAAGCCATCCTTACGAAGGCATCAGCACCTTCCGGGCCGACATTGACGTATCCACCTGTGGCCTGATTTCGCCCCTCAAGGTGCTCAACTACCTGATTCACAGCTTTGACTCGGATGTGGTCACCGTGGATTACCGGGTACGGGGCTTTACCCGGGATGTCGATGGCACCAAGCACTACATTGATCACGACATCAACTCGATCCAGAACTATCTGACCGAAGATACCCAGAACGCCTATCAGATGATCGACGTCAACGTGTATCAGGAAAACATGTTCCACACGAAGATGATGCTCAAGAACTTCAAGCTGGATAACTATGTTTTCGGTGTTAATGCCGACGAGCTGGATCCTGCTGAAGCCCAGTCCATTGAAGAGCGCCTCAAGCGTGAAATGCTGGAAATTTTCTATTCCCGCAACGTCGAGTAAGCTCTGAACCAGCGGGCGGAGCGCTGCCCGTCGGTTGTTCAGTTTTTTTGACTACTCCTTCCAGAATTCTCCGGTTTCATGCCGGCCTCACCTCCATGTTAAATACGGTCATTCTTCCAGAGTCTTCATCCAGTCAGGAGGTGTGACATGACCATACGTACACTCGGGCGCACCATCCCTGCCATCGAGACATCCGATGGCGCGGGGGTCCGCATCAAACGCTCCATCGGACAGTCCCAGTCTCTTCGCCTGGACCCCTTCCTGATGCTCGACGAATTCGGCTCGGAACAGGCGGCGGATTACATAGCCGGTTTTCCCGCCCACCCTCACCGGGGGTTTGAGACCGTAACTTACATGATTGAAGGCCACCTGCTGCATGAGGACCATCTGGGAAACCGGGGGCATCTGAAAAATGGCGGCGTACAGTGGATGACCGCTGGCCGGGGCATCATCCATTCCGAGATGCCACAGCAGGATGAAGGCGCCATGCGGGGGTTCCAGCTGTGGCTCAATCTGCCAGCGCAGGACAAGATGATGCCGGCCGGCTACCGGGACATACAGCCGGAGGATATTCCCCGGATTTCCATTCCGGGCGGCTCCCTGAAACTGATTGCCGGCCGAATCCAGCCGGATGGCAATGAGCACACAGGCGCAGTGACCGGAGGCTTTACCCGGCCGCTGTATGCAGACGTTCATCTTGAGGCGGGGGGGCAGGTGACGCTGCCGGTGGCCGAAGAGCTGGACGGTCTGATCTACCTTTACGGTGGAAACGTCTCCCTCGGTAATGATGAACTCCACGTCAGCGCTGCCAGCGTGCTGGGGCCCGGGACCGACGTGCGGCTGAAAGCCGGGCCGCAGGGCGCGCGCCTGCTGCTGGTTGCAGGCCGTCCCATTGCCGAGCCGGTTGTGCAGTATGGCCCGTTTGTCATGAACAGCCGGGAAGAGATAGAGCAGGCACTTCAGGATTACCGGTCAGGGGTCCTGACGGCCTGAACAGGCATTCAACCGGTCAGGCAAACGGCTTGTGAGCCATGAGATCGACCACCATGGGACGCATGATCAGATCCATGGCCAGCGACAGCTTGGTACCGGGAATGACCAGGGTATCGTGGCGGGATACCTTGCTGTCATGGATCATTCGCAGCAGGTAGGGAAAGTCTACCGAGGACGGCTCGCGGAAGCGGATGACCACCAGGCTTTCATCCTCGGTAGGCACCTCCCTGACCACAAAAGGATTGGATGTATCCACCAGGGGTATGCGCTGGAAGTTGACGTGAGTATGGGAAAACTGCGGCACTATATCCCGCACATAGTCGTCCATGCGGTTGATGATGGTCTTGACCACGGCCTCTTCCGAATAGCCCCGGTAATGGGTGTCCCGCCGGATTTTCTGTATCCACTCCAGGTTAACTATCGGCACCACGCCGATCAGCAGGTCGACATACTGGGCAATGTCCCAGGAGTCGCTGATCACACCGCCATGCAGCCCTTCATAAAAAAGCAGGTCGGTGTCCGCCGGCAGTGCCTTCCAGGGGGTAAACGTGCCCGGTTTGTAGCCAGTGGCAATCAGCGCCCGGTCGTCATCATGCACGTAATGCCGGAACTGCCCGCTGCCTGTGTGGCCATAGTCGTAAAACAGGGCCTCCAGCTTGTCGATGTGGTTTGCGGCAAGGGCAAAGTGGTTGCGCTCACCGAACTGACCCTTGGCGGCGAGCCGGCTCATCTGCTCCCGGTTATAACGGTGGAAGCTGTCGCCGGTGACCATGGCGGCTCTGAGATCTTCACTGGCGAAGATCTGGCTGAAACTCCGGCCGGTGGTTGTGGTGCCAGCACCGGAAGACCCAGTGACGGCAATGATGGGATGGCGGCGGGACATAAAGCTCCGATTCCGTTCAGATGAATGGCAGCTCCCGGAGCTGCCGTCAGTCAGGTCAGGCTGCTGAGCAACCCTGGCTTTTCGATGGCATAGCCCTGGGCATAGTCGACACCAAGCATCCTCAGGGCCTCCAGGGTCTCCCTGGTTTCTACCTGAGAGGCGATGACTTCCCGTTTCATGTAGTGTGCCATGTTCACCATGGAACGGACCACGGCATGATCCGCCTCACTGGTCATCATCCGCTGGACGCAAGCGCCGTCCAGTTTGATCAGGTCCACTGGCAGGCGGCGCAGATACTCATGGGAGGCGGCGCCGCTGCCAAACCGCCCCAGGCAGAAGCGGCAGCCCAGTTCCTTCATCTCCTCGATGAATTCCACCACTCCCGTCAGGTTATTGATTTCCGCAGGTTCGGTAATTTCGAACCAGAGCCTCTCGATCGGCGCATCCTTCTGGCTGAGCCGGTCATAGATAAATTCCAGCAGGGCCTCATCGTTCAGTGAATAACCGGAGAGTTTGACGCACATGCCCCCCGTATGGGTCCGGCCCTTACGGGAATCCGTCAGCCAGTCGAGCATGTGTCCAACCACCCAGCGGTCCACCGCCTGCATGTGGTTATAGCGCTCTGCCATCCGGACAAATTCCGCGGACGGGATCAGATTGCCAGCCTCATCGTACATGCTGATAAGAACTTCATACTGTGCTCCCATGCTGGTTTCCCCATGCAGGGGGATGATTTTCTGACAGCGCAGCAGCATGCGCTCAACGTCCAGCTGGCCCAGGCCCGCGACCCTGGCAGCAATCTGCTGCTGCGTGACGTGGTCCCCGGCATCCAGCTGGCACACCATAATCCGGGCTCCGGCTTTGTCCCGTGCACTTCGGCAGACCTCGCCCGCAGCTCCGAGCCAGCGCTCCGCCGTAGTAAGGGCCGACAGCCCCGGAGCAAGGCCGGCACTGGCCGTCAGCCGGTGCTCGCCACCGGGTATCAGCTCAATGTTTTCAACAGCCCGGATGATCCGCTCTGCGATGGTTTCGGCGGCCTCGGAAGGCAGCAGAAAGCTGAACTCATTGCCTTCCAGACGTGCCAGTGGCATCCCGTCCCCTACCTCAGCACGAAGAATGTCCGCCACTTTCACCAGTGCCGGGTCACCGATCTTCTCCGGAACCGAATCGACCAGGCGCAGACTCATTCTCGCCAGCGTGCGCTCGTCCTCGTGCCGGTTGAGCTGCTGTTCAAGCATGCGTTCGAATTCGTGACGGCAAAGCAGCCCGGTGACCTGGTCATGGGTGGCAGCCCAGGACAGCTGATCGTAGACATTACGCACCATCCGGTCGATGCTTTCGTCCACCAGGGGCCGGTCGTAGAGTGTGTCCTGTATCAGGATGCCTTTCTGCATCTGGCGCGCCAGGTCCTCAAGCTCCAGCTCGACCACGCGCATGCCCTGGTTGTTGACGAACACAAAGCGGTTGAATCCGCGGGCGATCCAGACCACCCGCATATACTGGGGCCGATCCGCTTTTTCCTGATTGCACATCCAGTCTCCCGTGCGGAGCTTCTGGACCCGGTTGACCCACCTCTGCAGGCTTCTGCGCTCACGTTCGGCAAGCCTCGACTCGCGGCACTCCGGCTGGGGGGGCGCCGCCGGTATATCGACCATATCCACTGGCGTGCCCGGCGCCCGCACCAGGAACTCCTTGAGCTCATCACGGACCTGCGAGGATGGCATGTGGCTGCTGGAAATGGATGCCATCCCATCCTGGATGGTGCGGAGCAGTTCGGGAAGATTTACACCGCCCTCCATGTCCCTGCCAAAACTGATCAGGGAATCAACCACCACCAGATATTCATGCCACAGAGGGCTTTCCGGGCCCTGGCGGATCCAGGTCAGAGAAAGAAGATCCCGCCAGCCGGCACTGAGCAGGGTCATCACCACCCGGGGCACCTGCTGGCCAGCCAGTCGCTGGTCCAGTGCCTCACCGACCGCAACCCTGGATTCCGCCACTTTCTGGGAGCCTTCGGCGGCGGCTGTGACACGCTCGACGTTGCGCTGGTATACCTGCTTCTGACGCTCCACCAGGGTATCCAGCTCTTCCATCACACGCTCAAAAACCCGGGTGTCCTGCTCAAATTCGGAGGTAATTCTCTGCACCAGCTCTTCGACCCGGCGCTGAACTACAGGATTGGGCCGGCCCTCGCTTCCGCCAAGCTGGGCAAGCCGGTCCATCACGCCCCGCACCGGGCTTGTCTGATCATCGAAAAAAGCGCTGTCCCGGAGCACGACCTTGAGTACGGGGATTTCCAGCTGACGAAGCTGCTGCCGGGCGCCCTCGCTGAGCTTCGGGCTCTCCGCTACGCTCTGGAAAAACCGGTCAACCACGTCCAGGGTATCCTGCTGTTCCTCATTCAGCCCCAGGCCGCCACCGGCCCTTATCTGTCCCACCACGCGATCTTTCAGGGACCCGGTTTCTGTTCCCTGACTGGGGCCGTGCGACTGTAGCTGCTGGAGTTCCCGCTGGAACTCCCCCGCTGAAAGAGGCCTGGCCTCGGGAGGAAAAGGGGCTGGTTCATTCGCCCTGCCTGCCGAGAGGGTGCCAAGGAGATTTTTGACGGTTGCAAACGCCGACTGCGCCATCCGTGCGGAGCTGCGAAAACCGGCGGAAAGAGAACGCGCAGCTTCGTTTGCGTTACCGGTGCTGTTCCGGGAGGGCCGGGAAAAAGCCGGCGCGGCGCCGGGTGCTTTTTCCGGCTGCGGGTCAGGCTGGGAAAAAGCCGATTTCTCTGCTGACTTCTTTTTCGGCAGGGGCTGGGGCTCCGGTCTTCCGGAGCGCTCGCTCAGGTATTTGCTGAGGTCAAGATCCGGCAACACCCCCTGGCGAATGAGAATGTCATTCAGCGCCACATACAATGGTCCAAGCGCCTGCAGCACCACGGTGTCGAATGCCTTCAGGCAGATCTTCCCGGCGGTCCGGCTGGCCTTCAACTGCTGCAGCCCCACGGCGAAAGCTTCACAGACCAGCGCCGGGCCCAGAGGGTTCTGATGACCCGTAGCGTTGCTGATGGACAGCTTGTCGAAACGCATTCTGAGCTGCAGAAGCTCGTGGCGATAAAGCGTGTCCGCTTTGGTAATCATGACCCTGATGGTCAGCCAGTCCTCAAAATCTCCCTTGTCCACCAGGGAAAGCTCTGCGGCGGTCGCACTCTTGCGGCCGGGTTTCAGGGGTGATTCGAGGCTCTGCATCATCTGGTGCCAGATCACCCGCTGCCGGATGGGAACCTGACCGGCGGTATCCATGTAGTCGTTTGCCTGCTGATCGGAAGGCGCCCGGCGAGCAGCCTCCTGAAGCCCTTCAGTCATGCTGCCAAAGCAGGCGTCCATCAGGGGCTCAACATGTTGAACAACGGCACGGGCGCACTGGTGAAGCACAAACTGAACGCGTTCGCCTGGTGGCTTGAGCGCTGAACGCTCCTGGTTTCTGTCGGCGCCACACTGGTGAAGCATGGCACCCACTGCCGCCGGATTGGCACTGCTAAAAACAACCCCCATGGCACTATCCATCCTGCGGACCACGCGGACCTGCAGTTCATGCCTGGTGCGGCCGTCCAGGCCGCGAAAACGCACAACAAATTCGTCCCTGCCTGTATGGGCAAGAGTCTGGTTTATCCTGCGGGAGGTCTCTCCGGAGTATCTCAGAAACAGACCTTCAGCGCAGAAATCGGCTATCTGACAGGGCCAGATCTTTTCCGGTTCCATGACTATCTGGGCGGCCAGCTTGATAGGCTGCCGCAGGCTGGCACGACGTTCCTTCGGGTCCATGGACTACCTGATTCTCGTAAAGCTGGCATTCAGCAGAGTCAGCCCGACCGGCCAACACCTGTTAGTATGGAGTGCAGGATTCGGATTGACAGTGAACTTCATGAAACAGCTTAATCAGATCTGCCTTCTTTCGCTACTATTCATCCTTATGTCTGGCTGCACCAGTATCCGCTATTACTCACAGGCGGTTGGCGGCCAGATATCCCTTTTGATGGCAGGGGAGCCCATTCCGGAACTGGTGGCCGACCCAGCCACCAGTTCCGGACTCCGGGAGTCGCTGATTACCGCAGTCGATGTCCGGGAGTTCGCCCGTTACAGACTCGCGCTGCCTGTTGGAGGCAGCTTTCAGGACTACGTGGAGCTTGATCGTCCCTGGGTGGTCCTGAACCTTGTGGCGGTGCCGGAGTTTTCCCTTGAACCCCATCACTGGTGCTACCCGGTCATCGGCTGCCAGGCCTATCGCGGCTACTTCAGACCGGATTACGCCAGGGCTGAGCAGCGGCAGTTTGATGCCAGAGGTTATGACACCTTCCTTGGCGGCGTCACTGCCTACTCCACTCTCGGCTGGTTCGACGACCCCCTGCACTCCGGCTTTACCCGCCTGTCCACGGACCGGATGGCGGCGCTGATCATCCATGAGCTCAGCCATCAAGTGGTCTACGTGGCGGGCGACACGGCCTTCAATGAGAGTTACGCCACTGCGGTGGAGCTGGAAGGGCTGAAGCTGTGGCTTGACCGGAAGGGGAAACAGGCGGACTTCAGGCCCGCTCTGGACCGCCTGAAGCAAAGGAACCAGACCCTTGCGCTGGTTGAAGGAACAGTGGCAGAGCTGGAGGCCCTCTATGCCCGGCAGGACAGCCTCAACACTGAAACCCTCAGGGCGCGCAAGGAAGCCATACTCGAGGATCTGACCCGGCAATACAGGCGGCTGGCCGCAGACTGGCATGACCCCGGCCCCTTTGGCCGCAATCCCGAGAGCCTCAACAATGCCCACCTGGCACTGTTCCGCCAGTACAATCAGTACGTGCCTGGCTTTCGCCAGCTGTTCCGTGAGCACAACCGGGACTTCGCCGCCTTTCACGAGGCCGTGATCAGGCTTTCGGAACTGCCAGAGGCGGACCGACAGCAACGGCTGCTCGACTCAGGCAAGCGGTTTGACGAACACCTTTGAGTTACGCTGGGTGTTATAGGCCGCCAGCTTGGGCCCCGGCAGGGCCTGCACATTCGACGTGTGGAAGCCTCTTTCCCGGAACCAGTGTTCAGTCTGGGTAGTCAGCACAAACAGCTGCGTCAGCCCCATAGCCCGTGCTTTTTCCTCCACCATGGCGAAGATTTCATCCCCGCGGCCAGCCCGGCGGTAGGCCGGATCCACGGCAAAACAGGACAGCTCTCCGGCTTTCTCTTCGGGCCAGGCATAAAGCGCAGCACAACCCACTATGGTGCCGTCGCGCTCTGCGACGATGAAGCAGTCTATCTCGGTTTCCAGCAGCTCCCGGGAACGGCGAACCAGAATGCCCTGTTCTTCCAGAGGCTGGATAAGCTCAACGATGCCGCCTATGTCTTCTACCCGGGCCCCACGTATCTGCTCATAGTTATCGTCACTGACCAGGGTGCCGGAGCCGTCCCGGGTAAACAGTTCTTCCAGCAGGGCGCCGTCCTGGGTGAATGAGATGATATGGGAGCGCCTGACACCCTTGACGCAGGCATCACAGGCGGCCTTGAGGAGATCACGGTCCGGTCCGGGCTCGGTAACGGCAAGCCGGTCGGTGGCCTGCCTGACAGTGAGCTCCCGGATCAGCGTACCGCCTTCATCCACTACCCCCTGATGTCCGGTGAACATGATCAGTTTTTCTGCCTTGAGGGCGGCGGCAACCTGGCTGCCGACGTCCTCGTAAGACAGATTGAACGCGTCGCCGGTGGGAGAATAGCCCATGGGAGGCAACAGCACTATGTGCCCCTGTTCCAGCAGCTTTTCCATCCCGCTGACATCCACCCGCCGCACCCGACCGGTATAACCGTGGTCGATGCCGTCCAGCACGCCCATGGGACGGGCTGCCACATAGTTGCCACTGCTGACACGGATTCTCGCCCCATGCATGGGGGAATTCACCAGCCCCATTGAGAGGCGGCTTTCCAGGTGGGATCGCAGGGCTCCGATGGCTTCCATTGCGCAGGGCAGATGTTCTTCCGGGGTGATCCGCATGCCCTTGTGAAAGCTGGAGGGCTGGCCCGCCTCATCGAGTCTTGCCTGGATCTGCGGCCGGGCACCGAAGGCCACCACCAGCCGGACCCCCAGGCTGCTCAACAGGGTGATGTCGTGAATAATGTTGATGAGGTTGTCATGGGCAATCGCCTCGCCACCCAGTGTCAGCACCACGGTTCGGCCCCGGTGCGCATTTATGTAGGGTGATGAATGGCGGAATCCATGCAGCCAGTCGTTCGATTTCAAGACCTCAACTCCCGGGTTGATACAAAGTGATGTTGGTAACAGCTGTCATTCCCGGGGCGGCTCAAGGCAGAAATGACGGATCAGCTGTTTCAGTATGTCGACGCCTGGCTCTATCTGGGACATATCCAGAAACTCGTCCGGCTGATGCGCCTGATCAATGGAGCCCGGCCCCATCACCAGGGTTTCCATGTTCAGCTGCTGCAGCCAGGGAGCCTCGGTAGCGAAGGCAACCGCTTCGGCGGTGTGCCCGGTAAGCTGCTCGCAGACCCTCACCAGTTCCGCATCTGCCGCCGTCTCAAAAGGAGGCACGCCGTCAAACAGGGGCTCAAATGCGAAACTGAGACCGCGGCGGGTTGCCACTGGTTCAATCTGGTTGAGAATGGTCTGACGGAGTTCTGTCATTTTCATGCCGGGCAGCGGGCGCAGATCAAAATGCAGTTCACAGCGGCCACAGATCCGGTTCGGATTGTCGCCACCGTGGATACAGCCCAGATTGAGGGTCGGTACCTGTACCGCAAAGCTGGGGTTGCTGTACCTGGCCTGCCAGCCCGCGCGCAGGGAAAGCAGTTCTCCCATCGCCTCATGCATGCCTTCGAGGGCGCTGTTGCCGAGGGAGGGGTCCGAGGAGTGGCCAGACCGGCCTTCAAACACAAGGCGCTCCATCATGATGCCCTTGTGCATGCGTACCGGTTTCAGGCCTGTGGGCTCACCGATCACCGCATACCGGGCCTTCGGTCGGCCGGACTCTGCCAGGGCCCTGGCGCCATTCATTGAGCTTTCTTCGTCGGCGGTCGCCAGAATGATCAGCGGCTGCCTGAAATCCTGCCCCACAAACTCCCGGGCGGCCTCGATGGCCAGCGCAAAAAAGCCCTTCATGTCGCAGGTGCCCAGGCCATGCCAGCGGCCGTCGCGCTCGGTCAGCACGAAAGGATCGCTCTGCCAGCGCTTGTCATCGTAGGGCACGGTATCCGTGTGGCCGGACAGGACCAGACCGCCCGGGCCACTGCCCAGGGTGGCGATCAGGTTGTATTTGCCGGGCATGCCGGGAACCGCAAGAATCTCGGTGACAAAGCCCAGGGGTTCAAGCCACTCAGCCAGGGTGCGCACCACGGACTCATTGCTGTGGTCCCAGTCAGGATTGGCACTGCTGATTGAAGGCAGCGCAATCAGCCGGCTCATCATGTCTTTTATACCGGGGGCCCGGGCTTTGTCATCATGCTTGTTCTGGGCCATATGCCCTCCTCGATCGATTCGTTCCGGCGTTACTCAGGCGGGCCTCCGGTCTCCCGCCAGATCTCCGCCTCCACGCCGGCATCCTCAGCAGATATCTCCGGCCGATCTGCTGGCGGCATCGGCCGGCCGGCATCCGTTGGCCGCCGCCAGACCTCAAACTTTTCGATGGCGTCCAGCCTGATGGGGTAACTCACCTCACCACCTTCCACATTGCGTGCTATGTCCATCCGCCACTGTCCGACAGCATTCAGCCT
This sequence comes from Marinobacter sp., assembly GCF_044799475.1. Taxonomy (GTDB): domain Bacteria; phylum Pseudomonadota; class Gammaproteobacteria; order Pseudomonadales; family Oleiphilaceae; genus Marinobacter. Next base: position 513,915 of record NZ_CP085217.1, read on the forward strand.
CCCTTCCACTACCCTGCCGCTTTCCAGAAGGATTTTCACCGGCTTTTCCAGCCAGCGCGGGGCCTGGTCCGGGCTGGCTGGACGCCAGGCTGGAGCATCAGCCAGCGCCTCATCTGCCATCCCCGGTTCCCGCCCCTGGCTTGCCACTGATGGTGACTGAACCTGAGCAAGTGTGAGGTACACCCCGGGCACTCCGGCATCGTTGTAGCGGACGGCCAGGCCCCGGGGGCTGTCGGCTGTTCCGGTTTCCGCCCCACCCTGCTGATCAGACGGAGGCGGGACTGCGGAGTAAATCGGCATGCCCAGCGCCGGAGCCGTGGGCTGAACCTGAAGCTCCAGCCGCCCCCCTTCGGTCATCCAGCGCCGGTAAAGCGCGCTCAACTGCTGGCTCGGCTCATAACCCCGGAGCCTGAGCGCCGCCTTGAAGTCCCTGGTTACCATATCCGCCCAGGCTTCCACTTCGATACCTGCTTCACGTGCACACCAGGCCGCCACTTTGCGCATCAGACCACCATCCCGCAGCACGATATCCATCGGCTCTGTGGTGGTCTGTGCAATGTCTGAAAGAGCGGTGGGATCCAGCCGGGCTCCCGGCCAGCTGAGCTCAAGGCTACCGGTGGTAGCGGTATTCAGCTCGGCTTGCAGGCCATCTGGCTCCTGCCTCAGGCTGGCGTCGCCAGTCAGGCTGGTCACACCCATGCGGATCAGATCACCCGTCCCCAGCTTCCTGCTCGGGCCGGAGCCACAGATGGGTGCGAAAAGGTCCGGCTGATCTTCAGCCCCTGCTGCTGCCCAGTCCCGGATCATGACCGTGTCCAGCAACATGGCCAGGCTGCCCGCCTCCAGTCGCCACTGCCGGGGCAGGTCTCCCGGCGTCAGCAGGCTGGTCACAAGCGCCAACGGGGAGCCGGCAGCGAACCGCACGGAACGGGCCTCTATCCCCTGGGTCAGGCGATGCGGGTGGTAGTTGAGCTCGTGAACGATGAGCTCTCCGGCAATACTGGAACCCAGGCCGCCCCGAAGCAGCGCACCCTGATCAGCCAGGGCCTCCCGCGCTTCAGCCAGACGCTTGTCCGCCAGAAACCAGGCCGAACCCTTGAAGCCGGCATAACCCACAAGGGCCAGCACAACCAGCGTCATTACCAACTTCTTCATGCCTGGCTCCTGTTTCGCCATACTGCTGCGGTCATTGTCCTCCGGCGCAGGCTCACCCCCTGGAAATCAGGGTGCCGACCCCTTCGTCGGTGAAAATCTCCAGCAGGGTGGCATGAGCAACCCGGCCGTCGATAATATGGGAGGTACGAACACCATTCTCAACGGCATTCAGGGCACAGCGGATCTTGGGTAACATGCCGCCATGGATGGTGCCGTCCTCGATGAGCGCGTTGACCTGTGCGGCAGTGAGTCCCGTCAGGACCTTGCCTTCCCTGCTTTTGAGGCCGGAAACGTTGGTCAGCAGGATCAGCTTTTCAGCCTTCATGGCCTCTGCCACCTTGCCAGCCACCAGGTCAGCATTGATGTTATAGGAGGCGCCATCGCGGCCTACCCCAATGGGGGCAATCACAGGAATGACGTTACTGCGGGTCAGCATGTCGATCACTTCGACGTTAACGCTCTCGACTTCGCCCACATGGCCGATATCAATGATTTCCGGGCGTGCCAGCTCGTCCCGTTTGCTGGTGACTTCCAGCTTGCGGGCCCGGATCAGATTCGCGTCCTTGCCGGTCAGGCCTATGGCCGTGCCGCCCTGCCTGTTGATCAGGGAAACAATCTGCTTGTTGACCTGCCCCCCCAGTACCATTTCAACCACATCCATGGTCTGGGTATCCGTCACCCGCATGCCATTGACGAAGTGGGACTTGATATTGAGGCGTTCCAGCAGGTCTCCGATCTGGGGCCCACCGCCGTGCACCACGATCGGATTGATTCCCACCAGTTTCATCAGAACCATGTCCCGGGCGAAGCTGCTTTTGAGCTCCTCGTTCTCCATGGCGTTGCCGCCGTACTTGATAACCACGGTCTTGCCGGTAAACCGCTGGATATAAGGCAGTCCCTTGCTGAGTACTGCCGCCACCTGCATGGCCGTTTCACGATCCAGTGCCATTCCTCAAGCCTTCCTCATCAGATTCATGGTGTTGGTGACAGGCCGCCGCCGGGAGGCCGTCGCTATCGTATTCCAGGTCTGTTAAAAATTCACCACCACATCCGGCGCAACCTGTTTCAGACCAGCCCGGAAAACCGATTTTATGCGTTCCAGGGCATCCTCTGATTCTGCCTCAAAACGCAGCACCAGAACCGGCGTGGTATTGGATGCACGGCACAGCCCCCAACCATCCGGATAATCCACGCGGACGCCGTCAATGGTGTTGACACTGCCGTCACCGAAAACCCCTTCCCTGGCAAGCCGCTCTACCAGCTGGAATTTCACTTCATCGCTGACCGGCAGGTTGATCTCCGGCGTGCTGATGTCTTCAGGGAACTCGTCAAAAACCTCGTCTATCTGACGGTCCTCTATGCCGAGAATCTCCAGCAGTCGGGCAGCCGCGTAAAGTCCATCATCGAAACCATACCAGCGCTCGCTGAAAAACACATGACCGCTCATTTCCCCCGCCAGAAGGGCGCCGGTTTCCCGCATTTTGGCTTTGATCAGGGAGTGGCCGGTTTTCCACATTATGGGCCGCCCGCCCGCCTGGCTGATCACGCCAGCCAGCCGGCGGCTGCATTTGACGTCATATATCACGTCGGCCCCCGGATTACGGGACACGACATCCCGCGCAAACAGCATCATCAGGCGATCCGGCCAGATGATGCGCCCTGTATTGGTAACCACACCGACACGGTCGCCGTCGCCGTCAAATGCCAGACCGATATCCGCCTTCTCCGCCACCACCCGGTCAATAAGATCCTGGAGATTTTCCGGCCTGCCCGGATCAGGATGGTGATTGGGGAAGCTGCCATCGACCTCGCAGTACAGGGGTATCACCTCGCAACCCAGTTCCTCCACCAGCAGGGGACCGAGTTCTCCGGCAATCCCGTTGCCGGCATCCAGAACCACTTTCAGTGGAGCCGCCACCGCAATGTCGCCCGTAATCCTGTCGAGGTAGGCGCGGCGCACATCGTCTTCCGAACGCGCGCCCTGACCTTTCTCGAAATCCCCGGTCTGAATCCGTTTCAGGAGCTTCTGAATGGCATCACCGGACAGGGTTTCGCCACCGATCATGATCTTCAGGCCGTTGTAGTTGGCCGGATTGTGGCTGCCGGTCACCATGACTCCAGAGCCGGTTTCCAGATGGTGGGTGGCGAAATAGAGTACTGGTGTCGGTATGGCGCCGAGCTCAATCACGCTACAGCCGGTCGTCATAATGCCCCGGGCGAGCGCGTCTGCGAGTTCGGGACTGGAGTGTCTGCCATCATAGCCGATGCACAGAGTCGTGACCTCACGGCTGATGGCCTCGCTGCCAATGGCCTGACCAATGATGCTGACAACTTCCGCCGTCAGGGTTTCCCCCAGGATGCCCCGGATATCGTAAGCACGGAAAATCGAGGGCGAAACCTCCACTGCCGGCGGCCGGACCTCATTCACGTCCAACCCGGTCTCACCGGATCCGAATCCGAGCACATCGTCATCACCATCCAGCATGTCGATGTCCAGCATGTCCTTTTCCTGGAACAGGGGCTCCGCGCTGTTGGCTCCTGCAGGCCGGTCGCTGGCCGGGGACAGTGACCGGCCTGCCTTTGCCCGGGCATCCTGGTCTGCCTTGCTGATGCGCTTCTCCACTACCTGTGCGAGGCGCTGCAGAACTTCGCCCAGGGATGCCACCATATCCCACCGCAGAACTGGCAGTTTGACCCTTTCGCCGCCAAAAGCCTTGTGGGTCCACTGGATAAGAAGGGCAATCTCTTCCCGCTGCCTGCGCAGGGCACCGGCCATCAGCAGCCATGCGAGTACGGCGGCAACCAGCGCCGGTGCGACCACGGCCGTAAGAGCCAGGGGTGTATTCACCACTTCAACCTGCCTTGGGGCCGGAGTGAACTGCAGCGACCAGTTCACCGGGCTGAGCTGACGGCTGATCAGCTCACCTGTGCCCGAACCGGCGGCCACCAGTGGCTGGGACTGCCCAGCCACTGTCTGAATCACTGCCAGCCGGCCATCGGCATCATAACCCTCCGGCGTCAGGGCTGAAGCCAGTATCCCGGTATCAAAAATCACCAGCAGAGTTCCGGTCACAGCCTGGCTTGAGGGGCTTCTCACCGGCGTTGCTATCTGTATGAACCACCTCCCCTCCCGCGGGAAAGCATCGGGCGTCACCTGGCGGCCCGACTCCGCCCGCCGGGCCAGGTCAAGGGAGGCAAAACCCAGCTCCGAGCCGGCGGTGCGCCGCGGAATATCACCGTAGGGAAAGATGAACCCATCGGCCACGGACGGCAGAAGCCTGCTGAGACCAGCCCTGACGGCCCCCAGCTGACCCGGGTCTTCCGCGGCGCCCACCACCATTGGCTGGAGAGCGTAACCGCTGACCAGCTGCTGCAGCAGCGACACGCGCTGCTCGACCCGCGCCACGGCCTCATCCGCCAGGGTGTTCACCTGCTGGCTTCTGTGTTCCGTCCCAGCTGGCTGAAGCACAAGGAAATAAAGCATGGCCGAGGCCAGAATCCCCGATGCCAGGACGATCAGTGCCTGCAGGGTCACCACCGAGCTCAGGCTTTTCAGGGAAGCACCATTGGCAGACTTCGCTGCTTTCTGCTTCTTTGGAGCCTCCTGAGGCAGCTCGTCTGGTTCTTTTTTCTTGCCGAGTTTCATAAGGGGATCCGCTCACTATTTTTCGCCCTGAAGGCACTTGGTCTGTGGGATGCTGGCGCTGCCGGATTCGACTGACAGTATAGATGCATCTGCAGCAGCTGCGGCCGCTACGGAGAAACCCCGACTGGGACGACTAGTGCCTGCCGGTGGAACCAAAGCCGCCGATCCCACGCTCGCTGAGGTCAAAACTCTCAACCACCTCCAGCTGGGCCTGCACCACCGGAACCAGAATCAGCTGCGCGATACGCTCTCCCACTTCCACGGTGAATGTGGTGTTGCCCCGGTTCCAGCAGGAAACCATCAGCTCCCCCTGGTAATCGGAATCAATCAGGCCCACCAGGTTGCCAAGCACAATACCGTGTTTGTGGCCCAGGCCGCTGCGGGGCAGGATCATGGCAGCCAGCCCCGGGTCCCCGATGTGGATCGACAGACCGGTTTTAAGCAGCTCTGTCTGCCCCGGCTCCAGGGTCACCGGGGAATCAGGACAGGCCCGGAGATCCAGGCCTGCGGAGCCATCGGTGGCGTATTCCGGAAAAGCAATGGACTGGCCAATGCGTGGATCCAGGATCCGTATCTGCAACGAACGTCTGGTCATCGTTTTATCCTGCTGTTGGTCTTTTTTCTGGGTGTGGCAGTGTCATCGTGATGCTGGCGAGCCGCGATCAGATCGATCAGACGCGCCGCAAGAGCTGTCTTGGTGTCGGTTGCCAGGGCCTCGCTGCCGCCAGGCCAGAATACGGTAACCGTGTTCCGGTCACTGTTGAAGCCGGTGTCCGGCCGGGATACGTCATTGGCAACAATCATGTCCAGGTTTTTCCGCTCCAGCTTGTCGAGGGCGTACTTTTCAACATCATTGGTCTCGGCTGCAAACCCTACGGTAAAGGGCGGTCGCGGCCGGCCGGCAATGGTCGCAAGAATGTCCGGATTACGAACCAGCGTGAGGGAAAGCTCTTCCCGGGTTTTCTTCATCTTCTGCCCGGCTTCGCTCTCCACCCGGTAATCGGCAACCGCTGCGGTCGCAACAAAAATGTCGCAGCCGTCCTCCACGGCGTTTTCAGTCGCGGACAGCATGTCCCGGGCGCTGGTGGCAGACCGGACCTCCACCCCCGCCGGAGCGGGCAGGCTTACCGGACCACTGATCAGGATAACCCTGGCGCCAGCGTCACGGGCAGCGGCCGCCAGCGCGTAACCCATTTTCCCCGAACTGTGGTTGCTGATATAGCGCACCGGGTCAATGGCCTCGCGAGTGGGACCGGCTGTGACTACCACTACCTGGCCGGCCAGCACCTGCCGTGCAGGCGCATCAACACGGTCGGCGATGGCCCTGGCCTCCAGCATGCGGCCAGGACCGGTGTCGCCGCACGCCTGATCTCCCGCATCGGGCCCCCAGAGGCTGATCTGGCCATCCTCTTCAAGCAGCCGGAGGTTGCGACGGGTACGGGCGTTGGCCCACATCGCCTGGTTCATCGCAGGGGCCAGCACTATCGGCGCTTCCGTGGCGCAGCACACCGTGGTAAGCAGGTCATCAGCCATGCCATTCGCCAGCCGGGCCATAAAATTCGCCGACGCCGGGGCCACAAGGACCAGCTCCGCCCATTTCGCCAGCTCAATGTGGCCCATGCCGGCCTCGGCTTCGGGGTCCAGCAGCGAGGTCCTGACCGGCTCGCCGCTGAGCGCCTGAAAAGTGAGGGGCATGACGAAGGCCTCTGCGCCTCCTGTCATCACGACCTGCACCGAATGGCCTGCCTTTTTCAGCAAACGGACCAGTTCTGCGCTCTTGTAGGCCGCAATGCCGCCGGTTACCCCCAGCAGAATTCGTTTCTGCGCCATGCATGCTCCTTTGACCGGGAAACGGAGGTTCCAGATGATTTTCTGCAAACCGAATCAAGGCGTTAAAGATAGCACTGGATGACGCCTCCCGACAGTCCGGCGAGCATGCTAGAATTCCCGCCGCGCTGGATGCGCCACAATCAGGCCGCTGCCTTTTCCGGGCATCAGGGCCTGCCGAACAATCAGCAGGGATGCAATCATGACGAATACCCCATGGCCGGTTGACGAACGGCCCCGCGAGCGGCTGCTCGCCCATGGCGCCGGTAGCCTTTCCGACGCCGAACTACTGGCGATATTTCTGCGTACCGGCACGGCTGGCCAGCCGGTCATGGAGCTGTCCAGGTACCTGATAGAGCAGTTCGGCGGCCTGCGGAGCCTGATGACGGCGTCCCGTGGCAGCTTCTGCGGCGTGAAAGGACTCGGCACCGCGAAGTATGCCCAGGTCCAGGCAGCCATGGAAATGGCCCGCCGGGTGATGGATGAGCCCCTGCGGCAGGGAGACCCGCTACGGTCCCCGGAAGATACCCGAAGCTATCTGCGCAGCCGCCTTGGCACTTTTCCCCACGAGGTATTTGCCGGCCTGTTTCTGGACAACCGCCATCGGGTAATCCGCTATCAGGAGCTGTTCCGCGGGACCATTGACGGCGCCGCGGTCTACCCCCGGGAAGTTGTGCGCAGCGCGCTGGAGTACAACGCGGCAGCGGTCATCTTTGCGCACAACCACCCTTCCGGGGTTGCCGAGCCCAGTCAGTCAGATATCAGCCTGACTCGCCGCCTCAAGGAGGCACTGGGGCTTGTGGACATCCGGGTGCTCGACCACATGGTGGTTGGCCATGGCGAGGTAATCTCCCTGGCCGAGCGCGGACTCATGTGACTCATCTCACAAAAGCCCCGGCGAGCCATTTCCTGGCTATTTTCCCAACAATTTTTTGCGTTAGAGTCCTGGTTCTGGTATAAAAGCGTCCCTTATTTTCAGGCAGTGCCAAACGTCAGCAGCGCAGGCCAGCGTTTCACACCGTCTGTTCTGGCCGCGTCTGACGATTACGTATCAGGTGCGATTGAACGAATCCGTATTTTCAGGACCAAAGCTCAGGTCGGAGGCAAGTATGTCCAGAGTCTGTCAGGTTACCGGTAAGCGACCGCTTTCCGGTAACAATGTATCCCACGCGATGAACCACACCCGTCGTCGCTTTCTGCCCAACCTTCAGAGCCACCGCTTCTGGGTTGAATCAGAGAAGCGCTTCGTTAAGCTGAAGGTATCCACCAAAGGCATGCGGATCATCGATAAAAAAGGCATTGACGCTGTGCTGGCCGATCTTCGCGCCCGCGGCGAGAAATTCTAAGGAGCCGCATCATGCGCGAGAAGATCAAGCTGGTTTCATCAGCAGGCACCGGTCACTTTTACACGACCATGAAAAACAAGCGTAACACCCCGGAAAAAATCGAGATCAAGAAGTACGATCCGGTTGTCCGCAAGCATGTTGCGTACAAGGAAGCCAAGATCAAGTAAACCTGATCCCGGCTCTGAAAAAAACCCGGCCACGGCCGGGTTTTTTGTGTCTGGACTTGCCTTCAGGCTGTCTCAGAAGGTTTCCACATAGCCGCTGGGCAGGGAAATATCCATGGCAATAGGAAGGTGGTCCGAAACCGGGTAGCTCACCACTTCCGAGCGACGGATTTCCAGGCTGCGACTGACCAGGATATGGTCAAGAGCCCGCTCCGGGCGCCAGCTGGGAAAGCTGTGAGCGGTTGACGGCAGCGGCACCAGATCGGCATCGCTAAGGGGTGTGTTATTGAGCAGCTGGTCTGCATGATTATTCATGTCACCCATCAGAACCACATGCCTGTGGTCGCCTATCAGCTCCCGGATATACCCCAGCTGCCGCTGCTGGGCGGATTTGCTGAGAGACAGGTGCATCACCACCAGCACCAGAGGGTCTTCCTCCGCCCCATACTTGGCGACAATGGCGCCACGACCGGGGATCAGGCCGGGCAAACGGTATTCCGCCACTTCAAGGGGCCGGTAGCGACTCAGAAGACCGTTACTGTGCTGGGCGATACGCCCGAGGTTCCGGTTCAGCTGCTGATGCCAGTAGGGTATGCCACTGGCTTCCGCCAGGTACTGGACCTGATTGACGAAACCGCTCCGCAGACTCCCACCATCGCATTCCTGCAACGCCACTACGTCATACTGGCTGACAAGGGAAGCAATCCGGTCCAGGTTCTCGAAACGCTTTCTGTGGGGCAGGAAATGCTGCCAGCTGCGGGTCACATAGTGGCGGTAGGAGGAGGTGTTGATGCCTACCTGGATGTTGAATGTCAGAAGCCTGATGTGACGGTGAGCCTCAAACTCCGGCACGTGATCCATGCCGGAACAGGTGCCGCGACGCGGCTGCCGGCCATCCGGGCGGCTCGCAAACTGCTTCTGGATACGTCTGTACATCGGGCTAGGCTTCACCACGATTCACCTCGGTACCAGTATCTTGACTGCCGGGCAGGGAAGCCCGGCACCACTCGGACAGGCCGACCCTTACTCGGCCCGCTCTTTGCTGATCAGGTAGTCAGCCACCTTGAGCATGTTCTCATGGCTGCCAGCCATGGAACCAGTCACCACATATTTGCCATCAATCAGAAGACTCGGGGTTCCGGTGATGCGGGCACCACGGATTTTGGCCTGGGCCTGCTGCATTTTCGCGTTAACGCCAAAACTGCTGAAGGTCTTGATGAAGGCTTCTTCATCGACGCCGTAATCCGAAAGGTAGTCCGCCAGGGCTTCTGCGGTATCCAGCTGACGGCGGTCCCGGGCAAGCGCCTCAAACATCGCATCATGGGTCTGGTCGAGTTTGCCAAGGGCCTGAAGAGTGTAATAGGCACGGGCATGAGGCTCCCATGTTCTTCCAAGCGCTGCGGGAATACCCACGTACTCGACATCCTCTGGAAGATCCTTTTTCCACTCCTCAATCAGCGGCTTGAACGCATAGCAGTGGGGGCACCCATACCAGAACACTTCGGCAACTTCGACTTTGTCACCGGTGGAGGTTGTTACCGGTGTCGCCAGCTCTTCGTAGTGTCGCCCTTCCTGCCAGTCGGTCTCCTGGGCCTGAACTCCAAATGCCATGACTGCCAGCAGGCATGCTGCCGCCTTCCAAACCTGTTTCATAATGCTCTCCGGTCGTTTGCCAACTGCGTCGGCTGTCTGAATTGATCAATGTGACCATGAAAAGGATACAAAGTTCGTGAGCCGGGCCTGCGCCTGACTTTCGGATTATGGACCAGGGTCCACAAAGGCTTCCAGTGACGGTTTCTTCACCCTGGGAACAAAAAACCCCGCTCACGGCGGGGCTTTCTGCATCAATACAGGTCCGGATCAGTGCAGGCCGGAGACATAACTGGCAAGGGCCTCTATTTCACTGTCCGTGAGGCTTCCAGCCACGTCCATCATGATCGAAGCCTCGGGGCCACCGTCCCGGGACCCATCCCGATAGGCCTTCAGCTGGGCCGAAACATATTCAGGGGTCTGGCCGCTCAGACGCGGATAACCGGCCGGCTCATTGCCTTTGCCCTGGGGGCTATGGCAGGCGGCGCAGGAAGGCACGCCGGAGGCCATATTGCCACCGCGGTATAGCTTTTCGCCCAGGCCCACGAGTTCCGGGCTGGCCTGGCCAATCGGCATGTCCTGGCTGTCGAAATAAGCTGCAAGATCCTGCAGATCCTGGTCAGACAGGTTGTCCAGAATGCCTGTCATTGCGGCAATCGCCCGCTCGCCGGACTTTATATAGGAAAGCTGCCGGTAAAGGTAGGTTTCACCCAGCTCTGCCAGCCTGGGGTAACTTGCGATTGTCGGCTGGGCGCCATTCTGACCATGGCAGCCTGCGCACACCCCTGCATTTGCCTCGCCGGCTTCAGGATCTCCCGCGCCCCAGGCCGTGGCTGTAAGGCTGACGCCGAGAACAACACCTGCGATCAGTTTTCTCATGCTCGCTCCGCTTCTCTCATCTGATTACACGTTATGCGCAATAGACACATTGTAGGGTGTGCAGTCGGCAGATGCTGTCGAAACCAGCCCCACCAGGGGCTGTCGGCACCAGAGTTCTGCGCGCTGACCGAATTTGGTGTAGCATTATACATTAATCCCAGACAACTGAAATCCAATAGGCCATCAGCTGACCGTGTCCGAAGAACTCTCTGTAAAACCCATTTCTTTCAACAGCGCCCGCTTTCTCGTCAGCGCCTCCAGATTAAGCGAGTGTCCGCCGGACACTGGCGCGGAGGTCGCCTTTGCAGGCCGCTCCAACGCGGGCAAGTCCAGCGCCATCAACACCATCACAGTCAATGGCAAGCTGGCCCGCACAAGCAAGACGCCAGGACGCACCCGGCTGATAAACTTCTTTTCTCTCAACCGGCCCGACTGCCGGCTCGTGGATTTGCCGGGCTACGGCTATGCCAGGGTATCCCGGGACATAAAGGATGACTGGCAACAACACCTGGACAACTACCTGTCCCAGCGTAACAGCCTGCGGGGCCTGGTGCTGGTCATGGACATCCGGCACCCGATGACGGATTTTGACCAGATGATGGTGGAATGGTGTGAACATAACAACCTGCCACTGATGATTCTGGCTACCAAGGCAGACAAACTGAAGTTCGGAGCAGCCAAAACCACCCTCCTCAGGGTTGCAGCACAGCTCAGGGATTATGCCTGCGTTCACCACCTGGTCATGTTTTCGGCGACAACAAAAGTGGGTATCGAGGAGAGCAGAGAAGCACTGGTGGCGTGGCTGGAAGGGGCCACCGGAGAAATCGAAAGCACATAAAAAACCCGGCCGCAGGGCGACCGGGTGAAACGTCAGGGTTTGCGACGTGCTAAAACCTGATTAACTCAGGAAGACGCAGGGAATGTCCGAATTCCCATTGTCTGTATCTGAGACCCGGCCCCCCGAAAAAAGTTCCCTGCCCTGCATTTTTTCGTAACACCTCTCACCTCAGGCTACACGGGTTTCCGGCAGGTCTGGCCGGTATTTCTCCCGTATCCTCATCACCGGCTCCCGGAATGCCGGTGTCAGGTAGGGCAGTTCGAGAGTCAGAACCTGATAGATGCCCTGCTTGAGCTGCCTCAGCGACAGGCTGTTAGTGAGCTCCGAGCCGTGGGCCGTTTTCAGGAAGGCCATCCAGTTTGTCACCACCAGCCATACATTCAGGGACATGGCAGAGCGCAGCTCTTCCGGCTGGGGCTTGATGACCCCCCCCTCCGCCAGACCATCAAAAATGCGGTTGATCGCAACCAGGCAACGATTTGTGAACTCCCGGTAGTCCTCTCTCAGGCGCACGTCGCTGTCCAGCAGGAACTCCAGGTCACGATGGAAAAACCGGTAGCTCCAGAGACCATCGAACACCGACTCCAGATAAAATGTCAGGTGCTCCAGGCCCAGAGGCTGGCCTTCGGGAACCTCCAGGTAATAATCCACAAGCTTTTCATATTCCAGAAATATCTCATAAATGATGTCGGACTTGTTTCTGAAATGGTAATACAAATTGCCCGGAGAGATACCCAGGTGGGCAGCAATATGATTTGTCGTCACATTGCGCTCCCCCCGCTCGTTGAACAGCTCCAGTGCGGATAGCAGTATCCTGTCTCGTGTTTTCATACGCTCACTGTGGGACGGACTTGGGGTTCATTCGGGCTCTTGCGGACGGATCGGCTTTTCTGGCCTGATCCCCCGCCCCGGCCCGCTTGACTGGGTAGAGTATATACTCTAATAATAGCCCTACACGCAAATCGGGCACTTTTTAATCATCAAACCCGGCATTACTCACAACAACAGGCAACAGACCGGCCTGCTGCGACGTCAAGGAGAAAATCATGGTTGCCAATGTGGTTCAGCTGACCGAAAGCAAGAAACAGATCCAGTACACCGCGCGGATCTTCGAGGAACAGCGCCAGGCCTTCCGGCGCAACCCCATGCCTTCGCTGACTGAACGCAGGGAAAACCTGAAGCGGCTCAAGAAGTCACTCCTCGCCCACGAAGACAGAATCATCGAGGCAATCGACCGTGATTTTGGCTGTCGCTCCAGAGACGAAACCCGCATTGCTGAAGTCATGCCCTCAATTCAGAGCATCAATTACACCATCAGCCACCTTGGTGAGTGGATGAAGCCCTCCAGACGCAAGGTTTCGGCCCTGTTCCAGCCTGCCACCAACAGGGTTCACTACCAGCCCCTCGGCGTGTGCGGCGTGATCGTTCCCTGGAACTACCCACTGTTTCTTGCCGTTGGGCCGATGATATCGGCGCTGGCAGCCGGCAACCGGGTGATGGTCAAGATGTCGGAATTTACCCCCCATACGTCCGCCCTGTTCGCGGAGCTGATGGATCTGACCTTCCCCCAGGATCTGGTAGCGGTCATCAATGGTGAGGCGGACGTGGCCGCAGATTTTTCCAGCCGGCCCTTTGATCATCTGCTGTTTACTGGCTCGACCTCAGTGGGCAAAATTGTGATGAAGGCTGCAGCTGAGCATCTGACCCCCGTGACCCTCGAGCTGGGCGGCAAATCGCCGGCCATCATCTCAACGGACATTCCCATGGAGGACGCAGCCCACCGGCTGGCCTTCGGCAAGGCGTTCAACGCCGGTCAGACCTGCGTGGCGCCGGACTACGTGCTCTGTCCTGCGGACAGAGTCCAGACCTTTGTTGATGAATTCCGCGACCAGTTTGCCAGCATGTACCCGAACCTGCGGGACAATGACGACTACACCTCAATTATCAACGAACGCCAGCACAAACGCCTGCAGGGCTACCTGGAGGATGCCCGCAACAAGGGCGCGGAACTGATCGAAATCAATCCGGCCCGGGAAAATCTCAAGGACGGCACCCGCAAGATGCCCATTACCCTGGTGCTCAACCCCACCGACGAGATGGATGTCATGCAGGATGAGATCTTTGGCCCGATTCTGCCCATTGTCAGCTATGACACCATTGCGGATGCCATCCAGTACGTGAATGATCGCCCCCGGCCGCTGTCTCTCTACTACTTTGGATACGAAAGCGAGATGCAGGACCATGTCCTTGCGCAGACCCATTCGGGGGGCGCATGCATCAACGACACTCTCATGCATGTTGCCCAGGATGACATGCCTTTCGGTGGCATAGGCGCCTCGGGTATGGGTCACTACCACGGCAAGGAGGGTTTCATGACCTTCTCCCACGCAAAAGGCGTGTTCAGCAAGCAGAAATTCAACAGCAGCAAATTCGTCTACCCTCCCTACGGCAGCTCGTTGCAAAAGATGGTCTACAAAATGTTCATCCGCTAAGCCGGGGGAGTCACTTTTCCCCGTTTCCGGGCCGGAACGGGGAAAAGAATCCCCCTTCAGGCTTGTATGTTGGTGCGCTCTCTGGTTAATTCGCTACTCTTAGAGAAACCTGCACTGCAAGCTTGCGAGGACCAGACATATGACCAGGGTAGTCTACCCCGGAACCTTTGACCCCATTACCAATGGCCACACGGACCTGATTGAGCGCGCTGGCAAGCTCTTTGATACGGTGATTGTGGCCATCGCATTCAGCCCCAAGAAGCAGCCTCTGCTGACCCTGGAGGAGCGTGTCCAGCTGGTAAGGGATGCCACGAGCCACCTGCCCAACGTGACTGTTACCGGCTTCTCGAACCTGCTGGCGGAATTTGTACTCCAGCAGGGTGCGACCGTGATTCTCCGCGGGCTTCGCGCTGTCTCGGACTTCGAATATGAGTTCCAGCTGGCAGACATGAACCGGCGGCTGGCACCTTCGGTGGAAAGCGTCTTCCTCACCCCGGCCAACCACCTCTCCTATATCTCCTCGACTCTGATACGGGAAATCGCAGCTCTGGGCGGGGACATCAGCGAATTTGTAGACCCAGCCGTGGCCAATGCCCTCAAACGCCGCTTCAGTGCCTCCTGAAAGGAAGGCCGGGTAGTCAGGGCTGCCGGGGTGTTACAAGCGCCGCAGACACCTGCCCGGGCAGCCCCCGGGATCAGATCATCGGAGGCAGGGGAAACCGGTTACCATTAACATCAACCTCCAGATCCTCAAGCCTGGCCTTAAGCACAAAGTCCCCTCCGTCCCGGACCAGGATGCCCTGCTGCACCAGGGGTGCAAGTTCCTCCATCAGGGCCGGACGGGATTCCACCAGATCAACCGGCAGACGGACATCCATGCTCCCGGTGAGGCGCTGCATGACCAAGGTCAGGGCTTCACCCTCTTCCGTGGTGAGTTGCGGATGATAAAGCATGACTTCGCCGCTTATCTGGCCCTCCGGGAACTCCAGGTTCACTTCCGGAAATCCAAATGACAGGCCTGCCGCTGCCAGGTCCCTGAGAGCGGAACTGACGGCATCCATCGCCTGCATCTGCTGCTCGAGCAGGGCCTGCCGCGAGAGACTCGACACCTCTGCCGTCGTACTGAGCATCTGCATGTCCCCGAACGCTCCCAACAGACGGTTCCAGGGGTCCACCGCGAAATCCTGCATTACAAAGCGCGCCCTGTGTGGGCCCGAAGGGATGCCGTCGCTGACTACCTGCTCAATTCCAAAAGTGCTGTCAACACTGAAGCTGTCACTGTTGTCGGCGCTGGTGGTGCTCTGTAGCGACATACCCTGCAGGCTCAGCCCCGGCTGACCAGAGGGATCCAGGGTCGCATTTTCAAGCGCCAGCGAACCCTCGCCGGTCCAGACATCACCCCTCAGGCGGGACATGGTCTGATTCACCGTTACGTCACCAAGAGTGAGCTCGACATCCGGCCCCCGGGCCACAAGCCCAGGCCACTCCAGTACCAGATCGAAACTGTCGCCGGCATCATGGACACCGATCCTGACAACTGCCTCAGCCATCTTCAGGGATTCACCCGTAGCTTCATCTCTGGCATCAATGGCCGGAACTGCCACCACCAGCCCGGCCGTGCCCCAGGCATTCAGGCTGATTGAAAGGGATGGTTTTTCAGCGGGAAAAAGCTGCTGCATCAGCTCCGAGTCGCTGCTGCCAAACTCGATGTCCACCTGGCTGCTGACAAAGCCGTGACTGACCTGTCCCTGCCAGGGAATCTCCAGCTGCTCACCAGAGTCAGGATCCTCAAACTGCACTGTGCCTGCCACACTGGCGCCGAGATAGCCCCGGTCGTAGCGTTCGGTTTCCACCCCCACTACGAGCTGTTGACCGTTCAGACGCTTCTGCCCTTCGGCCCACTGTTTCTCGGTCAGTACACCTGTGCCCCACGGGGCGGCGGCGCCGGCAATCACAACAACTACACCAGCGACTATCCATTTGTTCATCAATACCTGCTCCGGCCGATTACGGCTTTACTGGCGATTGGGTGATCGCACTACTCACTTGCTGGTCAGTCGATCCATTAGCACGGTCTGGGCGGCAAAACGCTCCTCATCCTGCGCCGGCTGATTCTGAACGTAACTGCCGTCTGCCTGCAACACCCAGCTCTGGCAATTGTCCGCCAGATAGATATCGAGATCTTCCCGGAGTCGGGCCGCCAGTTCGCTGTCTTCAATGGGAAAAGCCACCTCAACCCGGTTTACGAGGTTGCGGACCATGGCATCGGCACTGGAGCAGAAGACCTCCGACTTTCCGTCGTTGCCAAAGTAGTAGACCCGGCTGTGCTCCAGGAACCGACCAATAATGGAGCGCACATGGATATTCTCGGAGAGTCCTGCAATCCCCGGGCGCAGACAGCAGACACCCCGGATGATCAGCTGAACCCGGACGCCGGCCTGGGAAGCCCGGTAGAGGGCCTTCATCACCTCCGGCTCGGTCATCGCATTGACCTTGATAATGATATGACCCTTCTCTCCAAGGCCCGCCTCCCGGTCAATCAGCTCGATCAGGCGCTTGTGCAGAGTAAAGGGGGCGTGGAACAGCTTCTTGATCTTGAGAGCCTTGCCCATGCCGGTCATCTGCTGGAACAGCTTGTTGACGTCATCGCCCAGGGCATCGTCGCTGGAGAGCAGGCTGTAATCCGTATAGAGGCGGGCATTGCCCGCGTGATAGTTACCCGTGCCCAGATGGACGTAACGCTTGAGGCGACCCTCCTCCCGACGCACAACCAGGATCATCTTGGCGTGGCTCTTATAGCCGACAACGCCATAGACCACGATGACACCGGCCTCCTGGAGGCGACTTGCCAGCTCCAGATTTTCTGCCTCGTCAAATCGCGCCCGCAGCTCGATCACCACGGCCACTTCCTTGCCCCGTTTTGCGGCATCCATCAGGGCTTCCACTATCTCCGAGTCAGACCCGGTACGGTACAGCGTCTGACGGATGGCCAGCACCTGGGGGTCTTTCGCTGCCTGTCGCAGGAAGTCTATGACTGGCGTGAAGCTCTCATAAGGGTGCTGCAAAAGCACCGGCTGCTGACGGATGGCATCAAAAATCAGTTCCTTGTTGCGGATCTGTTTGGGCACGGCCGGTGAAAACCCGGGGAACGTCAGGTCAGGTCGGTCCACCAGTCCACCCACCGCCATCAGGCGGGTCAGGTTGACCGGCCCGTTGACCTTGTACAGATCCCGCTCTGTCAGGCCAAACTCCCGAAGCAGGAAATTCATCAGTTCATCGGGACAGTTGTCAGCAACTTCCAGCCGTACACCGTCACCAAAACGACGGCTCAACAGCTCGCCCCGCAGGGCCGAAGCCAGGTCTTCCAGATCGTCTTCCAGCTCAAGGTCGGCATTCCGGGTCAGGCGGAACTGGTAGCAGCCTTTGATCTCCATGCCGGGAAACAGCTCATCGGCATGGGCATGGATCATTGAGGAAAGGAACACCAGGTTGTTACCGCCATTGCAGATGTCATCCGGCAGCCGCACCAGCCGCGGTAAAGACCGGGGAGCGGGAACAATGGCCATGCCCGTCTCGCGGCCAAACGCATCCTTGCCATCCAGCTCCACAATGAAGTTGAGGCTCTTGTTCACCAGACGTGGAAAAGGATGCGACGGGTCCAGCCCGATCGGATTGACAACGGGAAGAATCTCTTCCTCGAAGTAACGCTGCACCCAGGCTGTCTGTTCCGGCGTCCACTCCCGGCGCCGCAGGAAGTGGATATTTTCCCGCTCCATGGCCGGAATGAGGATGTCATTGAGAATGTCATACTGGGCGTGAATGTAATCGTGAGCCACTTTGCTGATTTCATTCAGCAGCTGCTCGGACAGCATGCCATCCGCGCCTACGCTTTCCCGCCCGTACTTGATCTGTTGACGCAGCCCCGCAACCCGGATCTCGAAAAACTCGTCCATGTTGCTGCTGAAAATGCAGCAGAACATCAGACGGTTGATCAGGGGAATATTTTCGTCCAGTGCCTGCTGCAGAACCCGGAAATTGAACTGGATGTGGCTCAGTTCGCGGTTGAGGTAATTCTCGCTCGCTGCCGGGTCAAGGGGAGGCAGCAGTTCAGGCAAGGTTCGGGTTTCTTCCATGTCCTGGCTCAGGGGCTTCGCGGATTCGGTACTCATGGGTATCACATCCTGGGTTGTAACTGCCCTTCTCCTGGCTGGCAGGATTTCAGGCTTTTTGACTCTTCAGCAACCGGGCGGCCCGGCGCGCAAAATAGGTAAGAATGCCATCTGCACCGGCCCGGCGCAGGCAGATCAGGCTTTCCATCATAACTGTGTCGGCGTCAAGCCAGCCCTGCTCGGCCGCAGCCATGTGCATGGCATATTCGCCGCTGACCTGGTAAACAAAGGTGGGCACCTTCAGTTCGTTCTTTACCCGATACACTATGTCCAGATAGGGCATACCCGGCTTCACCATGACCATATCTGCACCCTCGGCAAGATCCATGGCCACTTCATGCAGCGCCTCGTCACTGTTGGCAGGATCCATCTGGTAGCTGGCCTTGTTACTCCTGCCCAGACTGGATGCAGAGCCCACGGCATCGCGAAATGGGCCGTAATAACCTGACGCATACTTGGCAGCGTAGGCCAGAATCCGTGTGTTGACATGGCCGGCGGATTCCAGAGCTTCCCTGATGGCGCCCACCCGGCCGTCCATCATGTCAGATGGCGCCACCACGTCCGCCCCTGCATCAGCATGGGAGAGAGCCTGGCGGACCAGGGCCTCGACGGTGACATCATTGATCACATAGCCATCATGGTCGATGATTCCGTCCTGGCCGTGAGTGGTGAAAGGATCAAGCGCCACGTCCGTGATAACGCCCAGATCCGGATATGCCTGCTTGAGAGCCCGACTGGCCCGCTGAGCCAGTCCCTCGGAGTCCCAGGCACCAGAACCGGAGAGGTTTTTCTGCTCGGGGGGTACCACCGGAAACAGTGCCACTGCGGGAATGCCAAGATCCACCAGCTCGGCAGCCTCGGCCACCAACAGATCAATACTCAGGCGCTCGACACCTGGCATGGATGCAATGGCCTCACGGCGATTCTGGCCTTCCAGCACAAATACGGGAAATATCAGGTTGTCCACCGACAGCCGGGTTTCCCGCACCATCCGCCGTGAAAAATCGTCTGCCCTGTTACGGCGGGGTCGGGTGGCGGGAAAAACACGATGCTGGGGCGAAAACACGGGACTACCTCCTGGCTGCTGGAAATATCTGGATCTTGAGGGTGCCGGAGCGGCCGGAATACGCTGAAAACAGACAGCCGGGGTCCGCACGATGACAGAGCAGGATGACAATTCCGTGACAGCCACGGTAATGCTGACCTGCCACTACATCATACACAGAAGCCGGCACCCACCGCACGCGCGGGCGGTGGCACGAGAGGATAGTCCCGGCTATTCCAGGGAATCGAGAGCTTCAGCGCGAACCCGCTCAGGGCCCCGGAAGTGCTGTTCCCTGAGACGGGTAATCGCCGCCTCGCGCTCCGGTCCGGCGAGACCTGCGGCGTCCACCCTGGCGACGTCGGCACGGTAGGCCTGCCAGCGCTGACTCCAGGCTTCCCGGGCCTGCTCCACCTCGTTCAGCTTCCTTGCCGCCTCGGAGCCAAAACTGGCTTCAAGATAAAGCTGCAGGGCCTCCGGGTCTCCGGCCAGCTCAGAGCGGATCTGCTGGTAATCCTGAAACCGGCGCGTTCGCTGCCTGGACTCCCGAAGCGCTTCCGGAAGCGCGGCCTCGGCGCGGGCAATCTGCGCCTGTTTTTCATCGCTGCTCAGGGCATCATCCCGGGCAATCTGCTGACGCTCCAGCTGAAAGCGGTCCAGCGCTTCGTCGCTGGCAAAAAAGGCATCGGCGGTGCGGGAATCCAGCCACTCACGGCGCAGGTCATGCACCGCCTGCAAACGCCGCCCCAGCCCATCCAGGTCAGCGGAAGCGCCACTGCCACCACTGCGCTTTTCGAGCTCGCTGACCGCCAGCTTGTAATCCAGGTAGTCCCCAAGGGTTTTTCGTGCCTGGGACCTGGCCGGCTCTGGCAGCTCCGTCAGGGCCTGTTCAATCCTCGCCACCAGTTGCCCGAGGGACTCCTCCCCCAGAGCCGCCAGGTAATATTCAAACAGCGCCCTGAGCTCCGGCGTGGGAATCAGCCCGCCCTGACTGTCGAATTGCAGCCACCCGTCAGGAGGATCAGTGCCGTCCAGCGATGCCGGAAGCTGCGGGGGCAGACTCACCGGGGAACCATCCACCAGGGCGGAAGGTTTTCCTTCCTCCAGCGCCACAGCCGCTTTTCCCGATGCCGGGGTCACGGACAGTCGGCTCTCATTGCCCGCGGCTTCGTCGCCGGCGCTGCCCATAAATACAAAAGCAACAGACGCCGCCATGATGGGCAGCAGTAAAAGGGCAAAACGCTGGTCAAGCTTCATGGCAGTTATCCTGGTAAATACCAGTAACAGAGACAGGACCGGAGTATAGCAATGGAAGGCAGCCAGTACAGACGCAGCGGCGCCCTCCAGGTGGAGGGCGCCGCTGGCTTATCGGTCAGATCGACCGGTTGTTAAAACCTGTATCAACTTTGCGCGCCGGGTCGACGCGAAGCCTGTTGTCCACTTCCTGGATGGTTCCACCCTGGCGCAGATAGGCCTCAATATCAGCATTCAGCTGGGCGCGCGCCCGGGCACGACCTGCGACTGAGTGGTTATCCTCGCCCCCGAACGACCAGCCGGCCGAGCGCTCCAGGTTACTTTCATCGAATTCACTCATGGCTTTGCTCCCCACCAGCGAAAACATTACTGCGTCGATAATGTGAGCGCAGCATTCAAGACAGGAGAAGCGCGCCCTTCTCGATGAGCATTTTTCAATGCTATCTCATCTTGGCGTCTTTATAATCCGGTTTTGATTGCAGCGCCATTAACCTGCAAAATTATTTTCGTAACTTTTTGTAACCGGACGAACATCTTGCTACACCAGGCTTTTACCCCTGTCTGTATGCTTCCAGTAAATGACCTGACCGGAAAGTCTTAGAGACACCCACCCTGCTTGAAGGAGCCCCAATGGCCTATCGCGAAACCGAAAAAATGCGCAGCCGGAAAGCCCAGGCCCGCAAACGGATTCTGGACTGCGCATTCATGCGGGTTGCGGAAGGGGGATTCCGCAATGCCCGGATCAGCCACGTGGCCAGGGCTGCTGGTGTTGCAACTGGAACCATCTACCGGCACTTTGAATCAAAGGAAGAGCTGTTTGCCGAGATATTCCGCCTCGCCACCCAGCGGGAAATGAACAAGGTCGCTGAAGCTCTTGCCACCTCTGATGATGTTGTCACAAGGCTCGAAAAAGCCCTGACGCAGTTCGCCGAAAGGGCACTCCGGGGCCCCACCATGGCCTGGTCACTGATTGCCGAACCAGTGGACCCAAGGGTTGAAGCCGAGCGACTGATGTATCGCGAAGCCTATGCAGAGCATTTTCAGAAAGCGATAAAGCAGGGCATAGAGGAGGGCACATTACCGAACCAGAATGCCCGTCAGAGCAGTACGTGTCTGGTCGGAGCGATTGCTGAAAGCCTGGTGGGGCCCCTGTCGCCGGCCCAGTCCGACGGCAGTCAGCAGGCCCCGGAGCCAGAGGCCCAAAGACAACTGGTCGAGTCCATCGTGCGGTTCTGTATTCAGGGACTGACCGGGATACGGAGATAACTGGCACTGATCCGGCAGCCGTTGCCGGGCAGGCCCAGCCGCTCAAGTAGTCGGATAACAGCTCCTGTTGGTACACTGCTAGTGTTCACAGACTGAAACCCCCGGCTGGCCCCATGCCGATCGGACTCTGCTGCAGGTTACACTATGCCAAATGCGATGAAGCGGCTGCTCAACACCCAGCCGCAGACACCAGCGATAACGCCCCACGTTGGCCTGCTCACCCTTCACTTCCAGCTGTACGGCTGTGAGGACCTCAAAGCGAAGCGCAGGGTATTTACGCCGATGCGTGCAGTGTGGGGCAGAGAGGCCGACCTGGCAGTGGCGGAAACCGCCGATCTGGACAGCCTGGACTGTGCCACCTGGACCATTGCTGCTCTGGGCGCCTCTTCCCGTCAGATCCAGGAGCGCCTGGACCAGGTCGAGAAGGCCATTGCGGAACGCATCGATGCCCCCGTGCTGGATGTTCAGCGCGAAATACTCTGATGGGCCTGGGCGGACGGTGGCAGGGCGGGAACTGACGCCGTATACTACGCGATCCTGGAGGATGCGAGCGCATCCGGCTCCGAGTCCCGGGGCGAACAACATGCCAGACTATCCGGGAGGAAGTCTCTTCTCCTGCTCCTGACCGTTGAAGTATCAGGGTGGATACCGACGGAATACCACTGACGGTGTGTGGCGCCTATGACCGGCAAGAAAAAAACCGCTCAGGCCTCGATCGAGGCAATGTATCGCGTGTTCACGGTGCCCGAAGCCCCGGAGTCCACCCTGAGCCGTATTGACCAGGATATATCCCGTAACCTGGCAGGTTTTCTACAGGAACACATAGTCGCTGTAGAGCGTGACCTCAGTGACGTAGAGAAGAATTTCTCCGAGTCGGCTGTGCCGGAAAAACCCATTTTTGTTTCCGAGCAGACCCAGTTTCTTCTCGACAAACTGGTGGCCAACTCAGTTCATACCGCCTCCCCCAGCTTTGTCGGACACATGACATCGGCACTTCCCTACTTCATGCTGCCGTTGTCCAAGATCATGATTGCCCTGAACCAGAATCTGGTCAAAACCGAAACCTCCAAGGCATTTACACCCATGGAGCGCCAGGTACTGGGGATGATTCACCGGCTGGTGTACCAGCAGGATGGCGCATTTTATCGCAAGTGGATGCATGACCCCCGTCATGCACTGGGGGTCATGTGCTCGGGCGGCACCATCGCCAACCTGACCGCCCTGTGGGTAGCACGCAACCAGGCTTTTCCGCCAGAAGGGAGTTTTCGGGGGCTGCATCAGGAAGGCCTGTTTCGGGCCCTGAAATATTATGGCCACGAGGGCGCAGCCATTCTCGTATCCCGGCGAGGGCATTATTCCCTGCGCAAGGCGGCCGACGTGCTGGGTCTGGGCCGGGAGTTTCTCGTTGCAGTGGATACAGACGACGAAAATCGCATAGATACCGATGCCCTGCGTGAGAAATGCCTTGATCTGCAGCGGCGGAAAATCAGGATCATGGCCATCTGCGGCATCGCTGGAACCACCGAGACAGGCAATGTGGACCCACTGGATGCCATGGCGGACATTGCCCGCGAATTCGGCGCGCACTTCCATGTGGATGCTGCCTGGGGCGGCCCGACACTGTTCTCCCGCACCCACCGCCATCTTCTCAGGGGCATAGAACAGGCGGATTCCGTTACCTTCGATGCCCACAAACAGCTTTATGTACCCATGGGATCAGGTCTGGTGGTGTTCCGGGATCCAGCCCTGGCCAGCGCAGTGGAGCACCATGCCCAGTACATTATCCGCAAGGGCTCACGGGACCTGGGCAGCAATACGCTGGAAGGCTCAAGGCCAGGCATGGCGATGCTGATTCACTCGGGTCTCAGGATACTGGCGCGGGAAGGTTACGAGATACTGATTGACCAGGGCATTGAAAAAGCGCGGGATTTTGCCCAGATGATTGAAGAGCAACCTGATTTTGAGCTGATCACCCGGCCGGAGCTGAATATCCTGACCTACAGATACTGCCCCGGTATCGCCCGTCAGGCGCTGGCGGTTGCAGATGCAGACCAGGCTGAACGGCTTAACACCAGCCTGAACAGAATCACCAAATTCCTGCAGAAAACCCAGCGTGAACGCGGAAAAGCCTTCGTGTCCCGAACCCGGCTGGAGCCCGCGCGGTATCACCACTTCCCCTGCATCGTTTTCCGCGTAGTGCTTGCCAACCCGCTGACCACGGTGGAGATCCTGCGGGATATTCTGGATGAGCAGAAGGAACTGGCTCAGGAGGCGGATATCCAGGACGAACTGGCCATTCTGAAACAGCATGCAGAATCCATCCTTGCCCTGCATCGCCCGAAGAGCCGGCTGGCCTGACCCCCAGCACCAGACTCAGTGCCGGGACTCGCCCCGGGCTGCCGGAAAGAAAAGGCTCCTAATACATCGCCTCTTCATCATCCAGGGCATCATGGAGGATTTCCAGGAACATCCTGTCTGCTTCGCTCCAGTTTTCAGGAATCCTTACATTGGTGCTGGAGCTGATTTCACGCGCTATGAGCTCATCTGCATTGGGCTTGCCCCGGTGTTTGCGTGCGATCTCCATGGACTTCACCGCAATGGTGGGATCACTCATCACCTTCTTGATGAAAACCCTCAGTTCATCAATGATCCTGGCCTGACGACCTTCTGACGACTTGTTCATGCTTTCTCCCGAATCTGTTTCACGCCGGACCGGTACCGGCAGAGGTCAATGACCAGTATGCCGGATTCCCCCTGGGCACCACCAGCCCGCCGTCAGATCAGCAGGCCGCGAATGGTGAAAAACAGGAGCGCAGCCATGGTTGCAGAGGCCGGCACCGTGATCACCCAAGCCGCAATGATGCGGGTGAGATGGGAGCGTTTGACCAGTTCCTCCCGGTAGATCTTCTTCAGCCGCTTGCGCTCGGACTTGGACAGGGGCAGGTCCTTTTTCTTTTTTCTTGCCTGTTTGAGCAGGCTCTCCATCTCCTCCACCGAGGCGTTCCGGAAATCATCCAGGAAGGGTTTCAGACGTGCCTGCTCTGTTTCGTCATGGTTTTCGATGATGTTGTGAATCTGGCTGGCGTAGCTGGTTTTGAGGTATTCCCGGAGAAAGCCCACGCCAAAAACACCGCCAATGGCAATGTGGGTTGAGCTGACCGGAAGGCCCAGCTGGGAAGCAATAATCACCGTTAATGCCGCAGACAGGGCAATGCAGAAGGCCCGGGTCTTGTCCAGCTCGGTAATTTCGCTGCCCACGGTTTTAATCAGCCGCGGGCCGAACAGCATAAGCCCCACGGCCAGACCCAGGGCTCCGACCAGCATTACCCACAGAGGTATTCCTGCCGCCATCACAATTTCACCGCCGGCCAGGGCATCGTTGATGGCGGCCAGTGGGCCGATGGCATTGGCCACGTCATTGGCGCCATGGGCAAAGCTCAGCAGAGCCGCGGCAAAAATCAGGGGCCAGGTAAACAGCGTGTTCACTCCAGTCGCATTGCTTTCCATGGTCGCGGCCCGACGCGCCACCAGCGCTCTCATCACCAGCATGACCACCACCGCGATGGCCAGACCGATCAGTGCTGCGGTCATGAAATCCACTTTGACGATCTTTTTAACCCCTTTGAGCATCAGATAGGTACCGAAGGCCCAGGCCATAACGGCCACTACCCAGGGAACCATCTTCCGGGCGGCAGCCACGACATCTTGGCGATAGAGCACGGTTCGCTTGATCAGATAGAGGAAAAAGGCCGCAAAGACACCACCCAGAACCGGAGAAATCACCCAGCTTGCAACAATGGCTGCCATCACATTCCAGTCCGCAATACCCCATCCCCCAGCAGCGATACCCGCGCCGAGCACCCCTCCCACGATGGAGTGAGTGGTGGACACAGGCGCGCCCATCCAGGTCGCCAGATTCAGCCAGAGGGCGCCGGCCAGCAGGGCCGCGGTCATCAGCCACACAAAACTGTTGATGTCGTCCAGTCTGTCGGCGGCAATGATGCCGCCCTTGATGGTGGAAACCACGTCGCCACCAGCAATTATCGCACCGGCAGCTTCGAAAACCGCCGCCAGCAGCACCGCAGCGCCCAGGGAAAGGGCGCCTGACCCGACTGCCGGGCCGACATTGTTGGCTACGTCATTGGCGCCTATATTGATGGCCATATATCCGCCGATAACGGCGGCAGCCATGAGCAGCATACTGGAAGGCATGCCGGCACTCAGCTGGCCCACATAGAGCCAGACGCCGAGAAGAAAAAGCAGGCAGATGCCGATGCGAAAACGCTCGGTGGAACGACTGGTCAGCGCCTGCTCAAAAAAGCCCTTTGTTTTTGCCATGACAAATCCGCCGCTGGATGTGGTGAGTGCATAGTGGTCGCCACTATAGGATTTTTGTCACGAAAATGAAATATTCGAGTGGGAGCGCCGTTCAGCCAGCAAGCGGTAAACCAGCCGTCCGGTGGAGAAGCAGAGGTGGCAATTTCTATGATAAAGCGTTTGTTTGACGCATAATCTTCGCGCAGCATGCCATCCAGAACCATAACAGAGTTACGCCGGAGATCATGAGCCAGCTTTCCCAGGCACGATTTCAGACAGCGGAAGAGGACGAGGAAGCGCGCGTTTCGCGAGTGCTGACATGGCTCTCGCTGATGGCGATTGTCTTTCTGGTGGCCATTGGCGCCAAATCGCTGGCATCCAGCCACCTCGAGCACGCTGCAACCCTGTGGTTTTTCGCGGGCCTCGTATGCGTAAATCTTCTGGTTTTCTGGCGAACCCGGAACAGAAACCTCAACAAGAGTGGCATGCTCGGCATTGTCGCATTGCTTTTTGCCTACCTGGTGACCTCGGGCGGGGAAAGCAACACCGGCCCTCTCTGGCTTTATGTATTCCCCCCTCTGGTGTTTTATCTCACGGACCTGAAGACGGGGACGGCCATGCTGGCGGGATGCCTGGTGTTCACCGCAATAGTTTTCCAGTTTCCGGAACTGCCTTTCGTAAAGGCTGAATACCACAGTGACTTCAAGATCCGTTTTTTTGCCACTATCACCTTCGAATCGGTTTTCTGCTATGTCCTTGAGGCCAGTCGCCGCAAAGCCCGGAATGAACTCGTAGGACTCGCAATAACGCACGAGCAGGCCGCCCGGACCGATGAGCTCACAGGGCTGGCCAATCGGCGGGACATGCAGCAGCGGCTGACCGGAGAATTCGTGCGCTATCAACGTGCCGGCCATCATTTTTCCGTGGTACTTATCGACCTGGATCTTTTCAAGAGAATCAATGACGAATACAGCCACACTGCCGGCGATGCAGTCCTCAAGCAGTTTGCCGGCCTGATGCGGGACATCCTCCGCCAGTCAGACCTTGCGGCGCGCTGGGGCGGCGAGGAATTTCTCATCCTGCTACCGGACACTTCCCTTCTGCAGGCCCTGTCCCTTGCGGAACGCCTGCGCGAGGAGGTAGAGCAGACAGAGTTCCTGTTCCAGGGCCGGCGGCTGCCAGTATCCATCAGCGCGGGGGTCTGCTCGATCACCCAGTCAGACTCTGTTGAACACCTGCTGAAGCAGGCCGACATCAACCTTTACGAGGCCAAGAATGCCGGACGCAACCGGATTGCGCCGCGGGTGCGCAACCGGGCCGCTCCAGTTCCGGGCGTCAAGCCATCTTGAATGGCCTCCGTCAGCCCCGTAACATGGCCGCCAAACAGCTGAGAAAGAGCCCCTGATGACAGCAATAACCCTCCTCGTTGGCAGCGTGTATGGCGGAGCCCTTCTGACGGCCAGGGAAATCCGCGAGCAGCTTGAAGAGGAAGGCCACGAAATCCGGATTTTTGAAAAGCCTGAACTGGCGGACCTGACCAGCAACGATCGGCCGATACTGGTCTGCACTTCCACCACCGGCCAGGGGGAGGTGCCGCCAGATCTGTTGCCCTTCTATCTGGACCTGAAGGACCAGATGCCCATGCAGCAGGGCAGGCCATTCGGCGTTATCGTGCTGGGCGACAGCTCGTACGGTGACACCTTTTGCGGTGCCGGAGACCTCATGGAGGAAGCTTTTCTTGAAGTGGGCGCCCGAAAGGTGGGAGAAACACTCTGCATTGATGCCCTGGAAACCATGGAACCCGAGACGGTTGCTGTGCCCTGGGTCAGATCCTGGATAAGAGAACTGCCCTGATTAAAGAGCCTGAAAGGTGAAAGCCGTACCAGAACGGCCCTGATTTACTTGAGGCCAATTCCGGCACTGACCATAATGAAACCTGCAACAGTCAGTAACAATCAGAACAAGACCTCATTCCGTGCACCAAATCCTGCTGTTTCTCGCCCTTCTGGCCCCGCTGATCACTGCCTCTTCCGGAGCTCATGCCGAAAACACGGATCCAGGCTGGAGCCGCCCTGCGGTTGACTTCATCCGGAGCCCCGCCGGCCAGGAGCTGGCACTGGCAGATGTGCTGGACAGCAACCGCTGGGAAAGCCTGCCCGATAGCAGCCCAAACTTTGGCTATGTCACCGACACTTTCTGGTTCCGGATAAAGGTGAAAGGCAGTGCCTCGCGCCGGATTCTTGAGGTAAGTTATCCCCACCTGGATGACATCCGCTTTTTCATTTTCCGGAACACAAGACTGCAAAACCAGGTACTTACCGGCGACCGCCGGTCCTTTGAGCAGCGCCCCCTGCAACATCCCAATTTCCTGGTGCCTCTTGAGGCCGGGGAAGAAAACATCGAAGTATTCATCCGGGTCTCCACCAGCGGTGCTCTGCAGGTACCCATCCGGATCTGGCATCAGGACGCCTTTTTCGCCCATGCCTCGGTCGAAGATCAGTTGCACGCAATCTACTACGGCATTCTGATCACGGTGATTTTCTTCAATCTCTTCATTTTTCTGGCGCTCAGGGAACGCACCTACCTCTATTATGTGCTGTCCACACTCGGTTACCTGTTCCTCATTTCGACACTGCGGGGAATCACCTACCCTCTGCTCTGGCCTGAAAGCCCCTGGCTGCATAACAAGGCCATGCTGCTCAGCGTCCCCCTCACCATGGTCTTTGCCCTGCTGTTTGCCCGGAATTTTCTCAAGATACCCAGCGGGAGTCGCCGGCTTGACTGGCTCATGCAATCAGTCCTGGCCGTAAACATGGCAGCTATCGCCGGCGTTTTCCTGCTGGGCTACGACACATCAATCCGGCTTTCGGTAGCCCTTGCCATACCCACCTGCCTTCTTCTCACAGTCGTCGGGCCGGTGCAGTGGTGGCGAGGCAACCGCCAGGCCGGCCTCTATACCCTGGCGTGGACCCTTCTGACAGCAGGCAGTGCGCTGACCGCCGCCAATAAATACGGCTTGGTGCCAACCAGTTTCACCACGGTCTATGCCATGCAGATCGGCTCTGCCCTGGAAGCCATCCTGCTGACCATTGCGCTGGCTGCGAGGCTCTACCAGGACAGGGAGGACAGGGTCGCAGCCAGGGAGGCTGAGCTGAGGGCAATGGCTGCGCGTCGCAGAGCGGAACTGAGGATGATGGAGCAGACCCTGCACCATCCGCTGACCGGCCTGCCCAATCGCAGCAGCTTCGAGATGCTGGTTCAGGACCACCTGAACCGTGAGTACAACCGGCGTCACGCAGTGGGCCTTATCCAGCTGAAAAATCTGCCGACGATCACCAGGACCCTGGGCCACCACAACACCGACAGACTACTGAAACTTGTCGCCAGCCGATTCAACAGCATTGTCCGGGAACTGCCGGGGATGAAGGTCGTTGAACTCAGCGAACGTCAGCAGTTCCATCTGGCATCACTGGAGTCGGCTACTTTCGCCTTTCTGATGGACGCCGATGTCGCCCGGCAGTTTCCCGAGCGCATTGCCCTGAGTCTGGAGCAGCTCAAGGAACCCCTGGACTACCTGGGCATGCAGTTGCCGCTGGACCCACTGACCGGCGTTGCCATCTATCCGGATCATGCCGGTGATACGGATGCACTGATCCGCCGCGCCTATATCGCGCAGGAATCCGACGAGGCCCGCGACCGGGGGCTGGCCTATTACGAATCCATGAGGGACAGCTACAGCGCTGACCGGCTGACGCTGGTCACCGAACTGAAGCAGGCTCTTGCCGACAACCAGCTAACGCTGTTTTTTCAGCCAAAGATAAGCCTGAAAAGCCGGGAAATCGTGGGTATGGAGGCTCTCATCCGGTGGCCAGGACGGGACCATTCACTGACGGCCGACCAGATCATTGCCGTGGCAGAACAGACTGGCCTGATCAAGCCGCTGACCCGCTGGGTGCTGGAGAATGGACTGGCCGCCCGGGACTGCTTTCTCGAATATGGTTACGATTTCAGCATTTCCGTCAATGTATCGCCGAACAATCTGCGGGAGCCGGGGTTTCCGCTTTTTGTCCAGCGCCTCATGACAAGCCACTGCCGGCACCGTGGAAGAATCATTCTCGAAGTCACCGAAACATCCATGATGCTGGATCCTGTCAATTCCCTCAAAGCCCTGCAGTCTCTGGAGGCCGCCGGCATCCCCCTGTCCATAGACGATTTCGGGTCGGGCTATTCCTC
This sequence comes from Marinobacter sp., assembly GCF_044799475.1. Taxonomy (GTDB): domain Bacteria; phylum Pseudomonadota; class Gammaproteobacteria; order Pseudomonadales; family Oleiphilaceae; genus Marinobacter. The sequence goes on from NZ_CP085217.1 coordinate 544,133, forward strand.
CCTCTCCTACATCAAGCAGCTGCCGGCAAAGGAGATCAAGATTGACCGCTCACTGATCACCGATCTGGCGCTGCAGGAGGAAGACCGGGTCATAGTGCAGACCACCATAGACATGTGCCAGAGCCTGGGCTATCAGGTGGTGGCCGAAGGCGTGGAGGATGAAGCCACAGCCAATGTGCTGGAAGCGATGGGCTGCGACATGATTCAGGGCTATGTCCTGACGCCACCCGGATCACTGACCAGCATCCTGGACTGGCTGGCTGAGCGCGGCCGGCAGACGTCCCGCGGGACGGGCTGACACACCGGACCGCCACTCACTTCCCGGCCGGGCGTTTCCGGATCAGCGCCTCCTGGGTCGTGGAAGCCACCAGCCGGCCGTCACGACTGAATATATTGCCCCGGTTGAAGCCCCGACCACCAAATGCACTGGGGCTGTCTTTGTCATAGAGAAGCCAGTCGTCCATCCTGAAGTCACGATGGAACCAGATGGCATGATCAAGGCTGGCGACCTGCATGTCCCGATTCATGAACGTCACCCCATGGGGGTGCAGACATGTTCCCAGAAAACTGAAATCGGAAGCGTAGGCCAGCAGGCAACGATGCAGAACCTGATCATCAGGCAGGCTTCCCTGTGCCCTCAGCCAGCTCTGCTTGGCCGGGGGCCGGGGCTCCGGTTTGAGAGGATTGACCGGATTCACCGGCCGGATTTCGATGGGCCGGTCACGGGTAAGCATGTCATGAAGCGCTTCGGGTATGTGGGGCAGCAGCCTCTGACTAAGCGCCTGCTCCGAGGTCAGGCCGTCCACATCCGGTACAGGGGGCATGTCAACCTGGTGTGCAAGGCCTTCCTCTTCAACCTGGAATGACACCGAGCCGGTCAGGATTTCCCGCCCCTCCTGCCTTGCAATGACACGACGCACCGAGAAAGTGCCGCCATCCCGGACCCGTTGCACTTCGTAGTCAATGGGCAGACGATGATTACCCGGCCGGAGAAAATAGGCATGCATGGAATGCGGCAGCCGGTTCTCAACCGTCCGGCTTGTCGCCATCAGCCCTTGACCAAGAACCTGCCCTCCGAATACGTTGGGAAAACCAAGGTTTTCACTTTCACCCTGAAAATGATCGTCCCCCAACGGGGCCAGATCCAGCAACTCAACCAGCTTTCTGGTGACTTCCAGCATGCACTCTCCCAAAGATATGATTAGCTCACGACGTATCCTTCTACCCCAGAGTTACGTCGTGTGCAATGGTGAGACTGTCAAATCCTGTTGGCGGAAATCTTCACGGGTCTTTCAGTGGGGCTGCGGCCTGCTTGCACTGCTACTGGGCATGGCCGCGAGTGCACAGCCGCCAGCAGTAAAACGGCTGGACTGGTGCCATAACGGTGCGCAGGCGGATGAATCTTCGTGGCAGGAAAGCGGAATCAGGCTCGCTGGCGAAGTTGAACACCCGCAATGGGAGCCTGCTCCGGTGGTACTGCCCAGAGCCAAATGGCCCGAGCCAGCAGAGCCAGCCCGGAAGCGGGGCTGGCAGCTGAAAGAACCTGCCATCCGCCCCGACAGCCTGAGGCCCAATGTTAATGAGTCACGGACTGCGGTACAGATAGCGGCAGAACAGCAGACCGCGGCTCTGCTCCAAAGCGCAGAACCCACGCCCGGTCTGGAGGAGCTACCGGAGGAGCTTCAGGGCCTCAGCTTCAGGGTTGAGGTCGGAGTGGAATACCGGTTCTAGCCAACCAGGCCAGGTCAAGCCGGTAGCACAAACGTCCGGCATCACAGGTGCAAGGGCGGCACTGCCCGAGCCAGGGTCTGTTTTTCAACTGCATAGTCCCCGGTAACCGCAAAGCCCAGGGTATTTCCTTCCGTATCCAGGTAAAGAGAACGTACGCTGTTTCCGTCCCGCTCCTCCTGCCACTCGCCCTGCTCAGCAGCAGGTGGCGGGCATACCGCCACCGGACAGGCAGGAGTTTTGACCATCACCGGCATGGCGCCATATCGCACCTCTGTACGCTCGCCCAGAAGGGTCTTTGCCAGGGCCCGGGCACAGGCCATCAGCGGCAGCACATAAAGCAACACATGGCCGTCCACTTCGGCACAGTCACCCAGCGCATACACATCCGGTGCGCTGGTTTCCAGGGCGCGGTTCACACGGACCCCCCGATTGGTATCAAGACCAGCATTCTCTGCCAGCTCCACCCGGGGCCTTAGCCCGACTGCGGAAATAACCAGGTCAGCGGAAAGCGTCTCGCCATTGGCAAGGCTGAGCGCTACACCATCTCCGGCACGGTCAATCCGGTTGACCACCGTCTCCAGATGAAACCTGACCCCGGCCTCTGTCAGGCCATCCTGCATTGCCGAAGCGGCGACAGGGGGCAGAAGACCCGGCATCACCGCATCCGAGGGCGCGATCACATCCACTTCGTAGCCGCCATTGCGCAGGTCATTGGCAAACTCACAGCCGATCAGGCCAGCACCCATGATCGCAACCTTCCGACTACCTTCAAGAGCCTTTCGGAAAGCCCGGTAATCCATGAGATCGTTGATGGAGAACACATGCTCCTGACCATTGCCCTCCATGGGCAGACGGATGACATCAGCCCCCCAGGCCAGCACCAGTTTTGAATACCCCAGGCGTTCGCCCCCCACGCTGAGCTCATGGGCTTCCGTGTCGATCCCGGTAACCCTGGCATGAGTACGCACCTCAATATCAAGCTGCTTACTCATGGTTTCCGGGGCTCCCTGAGCCAACTCGTCCGCTGCCTTGCCCTTGGTAAAGCCGGTGGAAAGCATGGGTTTTGAATAGCTGAAGCCATCATCGGCGGTAATCATCAGCAACCGCACATCTTTGTTCTGTTTGCGGATCTCACGGGCCAGCGAATAGCCGGACAGGCCTGTGCCGATGATAATAATGGGCGCTTCTGCACTCATGTCCTGCTCTCCCGTAGCGTTTGATTATCCTTGCTGGATCGACAAAAAGAGCCGGCTTTTTCTAGCCAATTTCGATCATTTCAAAGTCTTCCTTGCCCACGCCGCAGTCCGGGCACACCCAGTCTTCCGGCACATCTTCCCAGGCGGTTCCCGGTGCTATGTCATCTTCGGGCCAGCCCATGGCTTCGTCGTAAATCCAGCCACACACCACACACTGCCATTTTTTCATTCCGAACCTCCTGGCCCCTGACTAAAGGGCGAGATAGTAATTGTTAGACAATCTTGCATGCAAGCCCTGATCAGAAAACCTGCGACATGATTCCGGCCGCCCATAATACGCATTGTGTGGTCATTGACCAATGCCGGAGGGGTCAGAGCCAGTGCTGACGCGGTCTGGGTCTGCAACAGGACAGATTCACCGACAACCCTCCCTTCCGGGCACCCGCTTCGGTATAATCCGCCGTTTCATGACAGGATCTGAACACTATGACCGACACCGTGACAGAGATGAATCAGGTGCTTGCCGAGGCGGACTGCCTTGTGGACGAGCAACAGGTTCACGCTGCTATCCAGGCTATGGCCGATGCCATTTCCCATCGCCTGGAGGGCAGCAATCCGCTGCTGTTCTGTGTCATGAACGGGGGGCTGATTCTGACCGGCCAACTGCTCACCCGGCTGAAGTTTCCGGTTCAGGCCGAATACCTCCATGCTACCCGCTATCGCCAGGAAACCACCGGGGGCATCCTGGAATGGAAACTGCGCCCGGACGCCGACATGACCGACCGCTCGGTGCTGATCGTCGATGACATCCTTGATGAAGGCACCACCCTCGAAGCCATTGCCGATTACTGCCGGGCTCATGGCGCCAGGGAAGTACTCACCGCGGTGCTGGTGGACAAGCAGCATGACCGCAAGGCCCGGCCCAACCTGAAGGCGGACTTTACCGGTCTCAAAGTGGAAGACCGTTTCCTCTTCGGTTTTGGCATGGACTACAAGGGGTACTGGCGCAACGCGCCGGGGATTTATGCCGTCAAGGGACTCTAGCCCGGTTTTTTCTGGCGGAAGCCAACAGGTCCCTCCCACCCGCTGGTACCCCACGCTTCCGGCGGCCGGCCTGCAGAGCCGGCTGGTCCGGGGCTCGGGGGCTTTCTGGCTGAGCCTTGAAGGTTCTCTCACCCGGGCTCTGCAAATGCGATGCCGCCAGCAGTTCCATGTGGATGTGCTGAGCGAAAGTTTCACGATGCCGTCGGTGGAGGAAGCCCTGACCCTCGGCCTGCCTCTGCGGCAGAGAGCCTGGATCCGCGAAGTTCAGCTCTGCGGCGATGGCGAGCCCTGGGTCATGGCGCGAACCGTCATCCCCAGGCAGACGCTGACAGGAAAAGGCCGCCGTCTCCGGCACCTGGGCCGCAAGCCTCTGGGGGCCTGGCTATTCAGCCGCCCGGAATGGCGCCGTGGAGCCTTCCAGACGGGTATCTGCCAGCGCACAACGAAACACGACCAGCCCCGGATTGCACGGCGCTCCCGCTTCTATTCCGGCAAAAGGCACCTGTTGGTGGGGGAATATTTCCTGCCGGCGCTATTGGGCCGTAGCGGAAACCGGGAGTAAGGCGAAAACCGGACAACCCTTACCCCTGCCGGCTCGGGCCGCTATAATCGCGCCACACCCATTTAGACAGCCAGACTGGGCCCGCCATGACCTCTGATTTTCTGCCAGCTCACCTCCGTGTCCGCCTCACGGATTATGCCCGGCTCCTGCGTGTGGACCGACCGATCGGCAGTCTGCTTCTGCTGTGGCCCACCTACTGGGCCCTCTGGCTGGCGGCAGATGGCACCCCGAGCCTGAGTAACCTGATTGTTTTTACTCTCGGGGTTTTCCTCATGCGGGCCGCCGGCTGTGCCATCAATGATTTCGCCGATCGCAGGGTGGACGGCCACGTCAGTCGCACCAGAGATCGCCCCCTTCCATCCGGCCGCGTCCAGCCCGTCGAAGCTATTGTCCTCGCTGCCGGCCTGGCCCTGTCTGCGTTCCTGCTGGTGGTCCTGTTCACCAACACCCTGACTCTTTACCTGTCGCTCGGAGGGGTGGTGCTGGCATTCATATACCCGTTCATGAAGCGTTACACCCACCTGCCGCAGCTGTTTCTTGGGGCCGCCTTTTCCTGGGCCATACCCATGGCCTGGGCAGCGGAGGCCGGCGAAGTTACCCGACTGGCCTGGCTGCTGTTCATCGCCAATGTACTCTGGACGGTAGCCTACGACACCTTCTACGCGATGGTCGACAGGGACGACGATCTCAAAATCGGAGTCAGATCCACCGCCATCCTCTTTGGTGAGGCCGACCGGGTCATGATTGCAGTGCTCCAGAGCCTGGTTATCCTTGTACTTATTCTGGTGGGGGTGCAGGCCGGTCTGGGAGGCTTCTACTATGTGGGGCTGGTGGCCATGGCCTGCCTGTTTCTGTACCAGCTCCACCTGGCCCGTTATCGGGAACGGGAGGGCTGTTTCCGGGCCTTTCTCAACAACAACTGGGCCGGATTTGCCGTGTTCGCCGGACTGTTTCTCGACAGCCTGGCCGGATAACTGTCATATACTTGTAACACCAGCCGGTTGTAATGGGGCAGCAACAAACACCGGTTCGATACAGGTTAATGCTCATGTCTGGAAAAACGGTTCTGATTGTTGATGACGAGGCCTCCATCCGCGAGATGATCGCGGTCGCGCTGGAAATGGCCGATTACGAATGCCTGGAAGCGGCTGACGCCAGAACAGCCCATGCCATGATTGTGGACAGACAGCCCGATCTGGTACTGCTCGACTGGATGCTTCCCGGCACCAGCGGCGTCGAGCTGGCCCGGAGGCTGAAGAAGGATGACGCCACCGCCGAAATCCCCATCATCATGCTTACAGCGAAGGTGGAGGAAGATAACAAAATCCAGGGCCTGGAAGTGGGTGCGGACGATTACATCACCAAGCCGTTTTCCCCAAGGGAGCTGGTGGCACGACTCAAGGCCGTCCTCCGTCGGGCCACCCCACCTGGAATGGAAAGTCCCATCGAAGTCGATGGTCTCACCCTGGACCCGGTGGGGCACCGGATAACTACACAGGAAGGCCCCCTGACCATGGGACCCACGGAATACCGGCTGCTGCAGTTCTTCATGACCCACCAGGAACGGGTCTACACCCGGTCCCAGCTACTTGACCAGGTCTGGGGCGGCAACGTCTATGTTGAGGAACGTACGGTCGATGTTCATATCCGCCGCTTGCGCAAGGCCCTGGGAAACCAATACGATCACCTGATACAGACTGTGCGGGGCACCGGATACCGTTTTTCCACCCGGGCTGCCTGAAACCGGGCCACCGCAAGACCTGACCTGGCGGGAAACTCATGCATTACAGCTGGTCGCGATACCTGCGTCTGATTGTTTTCTTCCTGGCCGCCTGCGGCGTCATCGGGCTGTTCCTCGGCTACCCACTCCAGGGGTTGCTAGTGGGACTGTTCACTTACCTCTGCTGGTCGCTGGCTCAGGCACGAAAACTCTACCACTGGCTGCACAAGCCTGGCTCCGGCGACGAAGCGCCCCAGAGCGTCGGGCTCTGGGGCGACATTTTTGACGGCCTGAACCGCCTTCACCAGAGCCACCTGCACACACGTGACCGGCTTCAGGCAGAAGTCAGCCGGGTGCAGGAATCCACCAACGCCATGCGCGACGGCGTCATCATGACGGACGCCCGGGGCGTTCTGGAGTGGTGGAACGGCTCGGCGGAATATCTGCTTGGTCTGCGGCGCCAGTCCGACCGCGGTCAGTTTATCCACAACCTGATCCGCAGCCCCGCCTTCAAGGCCTATTTCGACAGCAGGGATTACCGGGAGCCTCTGGAGCTGAACTCTCCCGCCCGGCCCCATATCCATCTGCTGATCCAGATCAGCCTGTTTGGCAATGATGACCGCCTGATCGTTGCCAAGGATGTCACCCGTCTGTTCCAGCTGGAGCAGATGCGGCGGGATTTTGTGGGTAATGTTTCCCACGAGATGCGAACCCCGCTTACGGTTATCAGTGGCTACCTGGAAACTCTTGTCGATCACGCGGACGAGCTGCCAGCGAAATGGCGCCGGCCAATCCATACCATGGCCCAGCAGGCCTCGCGGATGGAAGCGCTGATTACCGACCTGATTCTGCTGTCCAAGCTTGAGACGGGGGAGCAGATGCGCGCTGACAATATCACCGACCTCGGGGCGCTGATCACGGAGGTCTGCTGCGACGCCCGGGCCCTGAGCGGCGAAAAACAGCACGAGTTCGGGATCCATATTGGCGAACGCCCCTACCTGCAGGGCGACGAAAGCCAGCTCCGCAGCGCCATCTCCAACCTGGTATTCAACGCCGTCAAATATACCCCGGCAGGCGGACAGATACGCGTGGCCTGGTCAACCAACAGCGCCGGCGGTCACCTTTCGGTGAAGGATACGGGTATCGGTATCGATCCTGTCCATATTCCACGGCTGACCGAGCGTTTCTACCGTGCCGACCCCAGCCGGCATCAGGAAACCGGAGGTACGGGACTGGGGCTGGCCATCGTCAAGCACGTGCTTCTGAACCATGATGGCGAACTGGAAATCATAAGCGGAGTGGGCACCGGCAGCGAATTCATCTGCCACTTTCCCCGGGAACGAATTGCAGAAAGGCCCGCCGGGGCGGACGAGGAAGGGTCAGAGGCCTGATTTGAACCGGGCAATAAAACGGGACAGGTCTTCCATTTTCTGGGGATCCTCATCCACAAACCGGATCACCAGGCTGACAAAGTCCGTATCCTGGCGCTTGTCCACCGCCTGCAACTGATGCACATAGCCATTGAGGCGAGCCACCTTGCCCTCGGCAATTTCCATGTCCACCACCGCCTGGTCGAGAATGCCGGGGAATGACTGATCCCGCTTGGCGATCACCCTGACTTCCGTGAGGTTGATGTCTTTCACCACCGACTTGAGCATGCTGCCGGCAAAACGCACGGCAGCGACACTGCGCTGAACGGCAGCGGGGGTTTTTGTGCCGGTGTCCGGCGCCTCCTCTGGCTCCCGCTTCCGGGTCAGAAGATTCGCCGACTCGCGGAATGCCTCTGCCGGCCCGTCCATGGATTTGCCACTACGGCCCATGGCGTCACGGAGGCTGGCCCCCATGACCTTGATGATCTTCCTGCTCAGGCCATCCGGGCTAAAGGGCTTGCCCAGGTATTCCGACACCCCCTCCTGAACGGCCTCAATGACGTGGCTTTTGTCGCCCCGACTGGTGATCATGATGAACGGCGTTTTTTTGTAGTTGTCCTGCTGGCGCATCCACTGCAGCAGCTCCAGGCCCGACATCTCCGGCATTTCCCAGTCGCACAGGATCAGGTCGAAACTGGTCCGGCTCATCAGTCCCTGGGCCTTTTTGCCGTTTGGGGCATCGACAAGTTCGATTACGGGGAAACGCTGGCGCACGGTTCGCTTGACCAGATCCCGGACGAAACTGGCGTCATCAACAACCAGCGCTTTCAGTAATGCCATGATGTCTGGTAACCCCGTGCAGAAATGGATTTCCTACTATAGATCAAAGCGTCACGGATGTTTGTATCGGCTCGTGAGCTCTGTTAATGAAATGTCATTGAGACCGGTGTTATAAGCTGTTTAGTTTCACCGTAAACAGGCTACCATGGCAGCCTGATGTCCTTTACGAATAATGAGGTTTGCCGTGCTTCGCCACCAGATTCTATCCCTGACCAGTGCCCGCTCCTGGCTTGCCGGTCTCAGTGCCGCTGCTTTGCTAGTGGCGCCGCCGGCAGTTGCCCAGACATCAGCCCCTTCCGAGCCGGCTTTTACCGAATGTCTTCAGCGTATCGAGAATCAGGCCGTCGAGGCCGGGGTATCCGAAAAGACCGCCAGCACGGTTCTGGCAAATGCCCAGTATCTGGAACGGGTTATTGAACTTGACCGCAGCCAGCCGGAGTTCACCACCACCTTTGCCGATTACCTGAACCGTCGGGTTACCGAGGACCGGATCAGCCGGGGCAGAGCACTGCTCAGCGAGCATCGCGAACTGCTGGACAGAGTGACTGTGGAAACCGGCGTCCCTGCCGCCTATCTGGTATCGTTCTGGGGCCTGGAGACCAATTTTGGCCGTTATTTCGGCAAAATGCCGGTGCCCAGCTCGCTGGCGACCCTGGCCTGCGATCCGCGCCGGAGCGACTATTTTACCGGTGAGCTGATCTCTGCGCTCAAGATCATCGATGAAGGAGCCATCAGCGAGGAGCAGATGGAAGGTTCCTGGGCCGGCGCCATGGGCCATGTCCAGTTCATGCCCTCGGTGTTCCTCCGGTATGCCGTCGATGCGGATAACGATCAGCGGCGGGATCTCTGGAACAGCGTGGCAGATGCCATGATGTCCGCCGGCAACTTCCTCAATCATCTTGGATGGAAGGAAGACTATCGCTGGGGCCGCGAGGTAGTGCTGCCGGATGGCTTCAATTATGCCCTCGCGGACGGTCGCCGTTTACCCCTGGGAGAATGGCGCGAGCTTGGAGTGACCGACGCCTTCGGCAATCCCCTTCCCCCCGAAGACATAGAAGCGGCTCTTGTCGTACCCGCCGGTCACGAGGGGCCAGCGTTCCTTGCCTACCAGAATTTCCGGGTCATCATGGGCTGGAACCGTTCCGAGTTCTACGCCATTGCGGTAGGCCATCTGGCGGACCGGATTGCCGGGGCCGGCGGCCTGAAAAACCCGCCCCCCACCGACACGCCAAACCTGGCCCGGGAAGATATCGAAGCGCTTCAGCTGGCCCTGAAGGAAAAGGGTTACGGGCCGGGAAATGCCGACGGCATTCTGGGCCCGGCAACGCGGGCAGCCATCCGGAATTTCCAGCAGGCCAAAGGGCTCATTGCCGATGGTTACCCCGGAGCCGAACTCTTCAGGGCACTGGGTATCAGACTGAAGGCGGAATCCGGCCAGACTCCGGAGTAATCAAACCAGAGCCGGGGAAGGTCACATGTCGACCTTTCCCCGAAGCTGCTTCTTCTGCCCGCGCTGTTTCTTCTTTTCGATCCGCCGCTTTTTCGCACCCATGCTTGGCCGGGTGGCCCTCCGGGCCTTCTGGACCACCAGTGCGTCCTGAATCACCTCTTTCAGGCGCTCCAGGGCGTCAGCCCGGTTTTTCTCCTGACTGCGAAAACGCTGCGCCTTGAGCACCAGCACGCCATCTGCGGTTATACGGTTGTCGGAAGTGGCCAGCAGGCGTTCCTTGAGGAACTCAGGCAGAACCACCGAGCCGGCTATGTCGAACCTGAGATGTACTGCCGAGGAAACCTTGTTGACGTTCTGACCCCCGGCCCCCTGGGCCCGTATGGCCTGAAAATCGATTTCTGCCTCGGGAATGATGATCTGATCGGTTATTCTGAGCATACTTTGTGAAACCTGATTTTTGTCCGGGCTGGAAATTTCCATGGATTCAATTACACAGGCTGCGTTGGGAGCAGCTCTCGGAGGCGCCGTCGCCGGCAGCGTTCTCGGCCGCAAGGCGCTTCTGACAGGCGCACTCCTCGGCACCCTGCCGGACATGGACGTGGTTCTCGACTACGGCAGCGCGGTGGCCAACTTCACCCAGCACCGTGGGTTCAGCCATTCGCTGCTGATTCTGGTGCCGCTCGCCTTTGCCCTGGCCTGGCTGGGCCACCGCTGGCGGCCTGACCTCTCCCAGCCCCGGTGGCTGGCATTCACCGGGCTGATTCTGATCACCCACCCCCTGCTCGACTGTCTGACCACCTATGGCACGCAGATTTTCTGGCCTTTTGGCGCGCCCGTTGCCCTGTCGAGCGTGTTCATCATCGATCCACTTTATACTTTGCCCCTGGCTCTGGCCATCCTGTTCGCGCTCTGGCGCCCCCGGCTCACTGGCGCCCTGGGGCTGGGCTTGCTGGTTTCAACCCTCTACCTGGGCTGGAGCCTTGCAGCCCAGCAGATGATCTCGGCGCGGGTTGCGCCCGCCCTGGCGGCAGAGGGTCTGTCAGATGCGCCGCGACTCATTCAGCCCATGCCCCTGACCACAGTGCTCTGGCGGATAACCGTAATGGCACCCGAGGAACGACTGGAAATTGTGACCGGATTTCTTGACGATGAAGACGTGCCGCTGAATATCGAGCGTTTTCCCCGGAATCGGGAGCTGGAAGAGGCAGCGGCCGGGCTGGAAGAAGCACAGCGGCTGATCTGGTTCACCGGGGGATTTCTGGCCTGGCACCGTCAGGATGGCAGGCTTGCCGCCACCGATATCCGGCTGGGTGTGCCGGGAGCCCATCCCTTTACCTTCGTCCTGGCCGAACAGGGGCCACAGGACACCGGCTGGCAGCCGGTTACAAGCTACAAAACCGACCGGACACCGATGCGAAGCGGACTGTTTACGGCTCTCTGGAAGCGCATAACCGGCGCGTCTCCGGTTATCTGCCTGGCCACACTGGAAACTGGCCCGGTTGGACTGAGTTGCTCCTGATGCCCCGCCTGGACTTCTACCTCGCCAACAGTACCGGCCTGTCCCGCAGCGATGCCAGGCGCCAGATCCGCAAAGGCGCCGTCATGGTAGATGGCCTGCCCTGCCGTAAGCCGGCGACACACATCAGTCCGGAACAGCAGGTATGCTGGCGGGGGCAGACTGTCCACCTGCCAGGCGAACGTTACATCATGCTGAACAAGCCTGCTGGCGTGGTTAGTGCAACGGAAGACCGGGATCACCTGACGGCACTCAGCCTGCTGCCCCCGGAAGAACAAACCGGCCTGCACATCGTGGGCAGACTCGATCTGGATACCACGGGTCTGCTGCTCCTGACCACCGATGGCCAGTGGTCCCATCGCATCACCTCACCCAGGAGCGAATGCCCCAAAGTTTACCGCGTGGAACTGGCCGGTCCGCTGGGCCAGGAAGCTCGAAACCAGCTGGAAACCGGTGTGCATTTGAAGGATGAGAGCCTGCCAACCGCCCCTGCGATGGTCAGGCAAGCTGGTCCCACTACCATTGAGCTGACCATCACCGAGGGCCGCTATCACCAGGTCAAAAGGATGCTGGCTGCGGCGGGCAACCATGTGATCGGACTTCATCGGCTACAAATCGGTGAGATCCGGCTGGATACTGCGCTAGCGCCGGGGGAATTCCGGCATCTGAAAGACGAGGAAATTGCCAGCGTGGAGTGACTTCAGGCAGGACAACGAAGGAGCCCTGAAGCAAGCGTCAGGAAGCACGCTCGAAGCGTCCGGCTTTCAGGTTTTTCCGCACGACGCCAGCTTCAAAGACCTCACCGTTCATCGCCACATAAACCCCAGGCGGCAGCAGCTGGACAGACGCCCATGCAAACCCAAGGTTGAACACCGCATCACTACGGCGCATCCGCGCCGGCTGCATCGAGCCGACGAGTACGATGGTTTTGCCCTCAATATCCTTCAGGGCCCGGGCGGTATCCGGCATGGTATCCGTGCCGTGAGTGATGATTATCCTTGAGGCATGACTGTCGAGTACCGCCCTGTACACGGCAGCCCTGTCCTCATCTTCCATTTCCAGGCTGTCCTTTCTCAACAGCTCCTGAATCTGCCAGGGGCCAGTGACATTGGCCTCCGCAATCAGCTCCGGCAACAGGGAGTCGCCGATGGCAAATTCGCTTTTGGCGTCGAAGTAGACCTTGTCGATGGTGCCACCGGTGGTGAATATCTGGATCATTCGGCTGTCTTCCCCGGTCACTGGGATATTATCTGGTGGCCGTGGCCGTACCGCCACGGGCCGCATGATGAGCGTTTTTCTTCTGTTCATAACGGTAGGCGGCCCCGGCGACCCTGCCACTATCTCCCGTCTGCAGCCAGCGTTTGACCCTGCCCGCATCCCCGATGGGCGAGCGGGTTCCAAAAGAGTCCAGCAGCACTGTAATTACAGGCTTGCCCTGCATTTCGCTGATCATCAACAGGCACCGGCCCGCTTCCTCAAGATACCCGGTCTTGGTCAAGGCGACGCCCCAGCTCTGCCTGTGCACCAGAACATTGGTATTGCCGTAGGGAAGCGAATACCTGGGCTGCCTGAAACGGGCGGTGAAATATCGGGTGGTTGAGTACTCCCCTATTTTCGGGTGAGCCATGATCGCATTCGCAAGGCGCACAAGGTCTGCCGCCGTGGACTGATTGCCGGCAGAAAGGCCGGTGGGATCCACAAACCGGCTGCGGTTCATGCCCAGTCTGGCTGCCGTCCGGTTCATCTCAGCCACAAAGGCGTCGTACCCCCCGGGATGATGCCGGGCCAGGGTATAGGCCGCCAGATTCTCCGATGACATCAGGGCGATCCGGAGCATGTCGCCGCGCCGCAGCTCCGAGGTCTTGCGGATGCGAGAATAAGCGTTGGCCTCGGCTGGAATATGACGGGGGTAGACCTCCAGCCACTCGTTGAGCGGTGCGCCAGACTCCATGACCACAAGGGCCGTCATCAGTTTGGTGAGTGAAGCCACGGGCACGACCCGATTGGCATGCTTGTCGTGCAGCAGTTCATTGCTACCGGCCAGGGCGACCGCCGCGTTGACCGAGGCCAGGGTGAGACCATCGGGATTGACTGCAGGCTTTGCCGCCAGCGGACCGGCCATGGCCAGCAGCAGAAGCATCAGGGAAGAAGTCCGGAAACAGGCCATGATGTTCATCTTCAGACGTACCGACCGCCGGAGCCAATCACCACGACGATCAGCCCGAGAATGAGATTGATGCCCACAAATCGGCGAATCTGGCCCACCCTGCGGGTCGCTTCAGCCGTGTCATCCGCGTCGATGGCAAGCTTGAGGCGCCGATAGGGCGCGAAAAATATGTGAAGAAAAAGCAGCATCATGACAAGGCCGAGCCCCTGCATGGCATGCACATGCCAGCCGACGTTGGCCATGCCGCCAAAATAGGCTCCCACCATGCCATAGCCGGTGACCAGCAGCACGACGATGCTCAGCCAGACCCAGAGGAAAAACAATGACAGGGTATGGCACCAGAGCAGGGAGCGCTGGGCCGGTTCAAGAACCTTGACCGCAGCGGGACGCAGCGCCATGTAGGCGAAGAACATGCCGCCGACCCAGATCAGGGCGGCGAGAGTATGCAGGGCAATCATGGTACTCATTAAGAAGTCTCTTTTATCAAATCAGTTTACCGCGCGGAGGCTGCCCGACCGGCGGAATGAACCTGTCCCGGCCGGGCATCGGAAACCCGGCGCTCAGAATCTGTCTGTAACCGCACCTTCGGAAGCGGAACTCACCGTGAAGGCGTATTTTGCCAGCACACCACGGCGATACCTGGGTTCCGGAGCTCTCCAGTTCGTCCGGCGCCTTTCCATCTCTTCGTCGGAAATGCTCACCGTTATGCGATTTTCCTCAGCATCGATGGTGATCTCGTCACCGTCTTCCACCAGAGCGATAGGGCCGCCATCCGCCGCCTCCGGAGTGATATGGCCCACCACGAACCCGTGGCTGCCACCGGAGAAACGGCCATCCGTAATCAGGGCAACATCGCTGCCCAGACCCTTGCCCATGATGGCCGAGGTGGGTGTGAGCATTTCCCGCATGCCCGGCCCGCCCTTTGGGCCCTCGTAGCGGATAACCAGTACATCGCCGGCAACCACCGTGCCATCCATGATGCGCTCCTGGGCTTCTTCCTCGGAGTGGAACACTCGGGCCCTGCCGGTGAAGTGGGTGCCCTCCTTGCCGGTGATTTTTGCAACCGCTCCGGTGGGGGCCAGGTTGCCGTAGAGAATTCGCAGGTGGCTGTCTTTTTTGATGGGGTTATCCAGTTCACGGATGATCTTCTGGCTCTCCGGGTAGGGCGCCACGTCAGCAAGATTCTCGGCCAGGGTAACGCCGGTCACCGTCATGCAGTCGCCATGGAGCATCCCGGCATCCAGCAGCATTTTCATCAGGGGCTGAATGCCGCCAACGGCCACCAGCTCGGACATCATGAAATGACCGCTGGGCCGCAGATCCGCCAGCACGGGCACACGCTTGCCGATGCGGGTAAAGTCATCGAGGGTCAGATCCACATCCACAGTGCTGGCCATGCCAAGCAGGTGCAGAACGGCGTTGGTGGAACCTCCGAGAGCGATCACCAGGGTAATGGCATTTTCAAACGCTTCCCGGGTCATGATATCCCGCGGCTTTATGTCCTTTTCAAGCAGGTTGAGCACCGCTGCACCCGCTGCCCTGCAGTCATCCATCTTGGTCTGCGAAACGGCATTCTGGGCGGAGCTGCCAGGCAGGCTCATGCCCATGGCCTCAATGGCGGAAGCCATGGTGTTGGCGGTATACATGCCGCCGCAGGACCCGGGCCCGGGGATCGCAGTTTCCTCGATCTGCTTCACTTCGATCAGATCCATGTCGCCCTTGGCATAGGCACCCACGGCCTCGAATACCGAGATGATGTCCGTGTGGTTTTCGCCCGGCTGGATGGTACCGCCGTACACAAAGACCGATGGCCGATTCAGCCGGGCCAGGCCCATCACGCAGCCCGGCATGTTCTTGTCACAGCCGCCAATGGCCACCAGTCCGTCGAAGCCTTCACAGCCGGCAGTGGTTTCAATGGAGTCGGCAATCACTTCCCTGGACACCAGGGAATACTTCATGCCTTCTGTCCCATTGGCAATGCCGTCAGAAACCGTAATGGTGTTGAAAATGAGGCTTTTGCCTCCCGCCTCATCAGCGCCGTGTCCGGCCTCTTCTGCCAGCTGGTTGATGTGCATGTTGCAGGGCGTGAGGTTGCTCCAGGTGGAGGCGATGCCCACCTGGGGTTTTTTGAAATCCTCATCGGTAAACCCGACAGCCCTCAGCATCGCGCGGCTGGCTGACTTGCCGATGCCATCGACCACGGGGGCGGAAAAACGGCGCATTCTGTCGTCAGTCATTGCTGGAGTTCCTTTTGAACCTGTTGTTATTGCAGCTGCCGACAGACTTTACAGCATTCCCCGCCTTGCTCCCAACTGCAAGCCGGACATGAAGACAGGCGAGTGTTAACCGTCAACGAATTCCGGACCGAAACCCATGCTCCACAACAGTACGGAGCCCGCACGGGTCGCCACCAGAATAACCAGGGCAACCGTGAGCATGGCGCCGGCATACATCACGGCCTGACTTTTGGGAATACCCATGACAATGGGCAGCCCATCGTACATCAGGTAAGCGCCGTAACAGGCGGCCACCAGAAAAATCAGTGCATTGAACCAGGGCACAGGGTAAAGCAGAGCAAAACCGGCCAGAAACAGCGGCGTGCAGGAGTAGGATGCCAGAGCTATGGCATTGGAGCGGCTCGGCTCCTCCCTCGCGCCATAGGTCTTTGCCATCCAGTTTATGGCATAACCAAGGGCGAAAACCCCCACCAGAATGGCGAGATAGGTGAGGATGCTCAGCGACATCGCACTTTCCGGGCTGAGCTTGATCACCCGGTCAGCACTCACGGTCCAGCCGAAATGCGCCGTTGAGATATAGGCGCATATTGGTCCGATTGCGGCGAGAACAAGAACGTAGGCGACGTAGAGTCGCCGCGGCGGCTCATGCTCCCGCTTGATTGACTTCCATTCGTCGTCAGGGTGGGTAAAAAGACCAAAAGCGTGTTGTAACAGCATTGCGGAAGCCCTCTCGTTATTATCCCCGAAGATACGGATCGCGCCCGATCCGGGATCAGCGTGAGAGGCCGTTAAAAATGCCCTGACGGCCCCTCGTTTTAACCTGAGTATAGTTCCCAATTCTGGAGTATTCCTGCCACTCCGCCTACCTTTTTCACTGTCTGCATCCACCGCGGCTCGGTGGTCAGTTGTCGCGGGGATCAGTCCTGGACACCATCGGTTGTGAACGATTCAGGTCCCGGAACGACTGCAGACTTTCAATGCCGTCAAAGTCCACAAGAGAGCGGAACTCCAGCCAGTCTACCAGGCAATAGAGGCACATCGATGGGTAGTGCCATTCATCAAACCGGCCTTCCCCAGCCAGGGCCGCCAGTGTTCGCAGACTGGTGATGACCCGCTCCCGCTGAAGGTTATAGAACAGCACATCCTGATTCACATCCAGCCCGGAACGGCGGGAGAGGAGCAGGGTGACACAGGAGTCATTGGCAGCATCGATCAGGGTCAGATGATTTTCCTGGTCCCAGCTCAACGGCTTGACGTTCTGGCTGCTGCCAAGATAACGGGCGATTACCCTTGAATCGTAGACTTCCTGCCCGCCGTCGATCAGAACCGGAATCCTCAGGGCCGGATTTGTACGGCGCAGCTGTTCCCGCCCTTCACCATAGATATCCAGATTTACAAACTCATAATCCCGGTCACCCAGCAAAAGCCGTATGCGGCGAACGTAAGGAGAAGTGGTCGAGCCAATCAGTTTCATACAGTCTCCAGAAGATACACAGGCCAGGTGTGCGGTGTCGCAAAAACTTATTTGCCCTGGAGAGCCATGCCGGGCTCTCTGTAGCTGTAGCCCCTGGCTTCGGCTACCGGCTGGTAGGTTATCTCTCCATTGCAGACATTGAGCCCCTTCATCAGGTGGGGGTCGCCCAGCAGGGCCTGTTTGGGACCCTTGTCCGCAAGCGCGACAATGAACGGCAGGGTGACGTTATTCAGCGCCAGTGTCGAGGTGCGGGCAACCGCACCAGGCATATTCGCAACACAGTAATGGATGACGCCTTCTTCCACGAAGGTTGGTTCGGCATGGGTGGTTGGTCGTGACGTTTCCGCGCAGCCACCCTGATCAATGGCGACATCCACAATGACGCTACCCTCCGGCATTTGCCGGATCATCTCCCGGGTCAAAAGTCTGGGCGCCGAAGCCCCCGGAATCAGCACGCCTCCAATCACCAGATCTGAGTGGATCACGGCCTGTTCCAGCGCGACGCTGGTGGAAAAAAGCGTGGTGATCCGGTTACCGTACAGCTGGTCCAGATACCTCAGTACATCCATGTTGCGGTCAATTACCGTGACGTCCGCTCCCATGCCCACAGCCACGGCCAGGGCATTCTGACCCACCACTCCGCCACCCACCAGGGTCACCCGTGCCGGGGGGACGCCTGGCACTCCACCGAGCAGCACCCCGCGGCCGCCCATGGATTTCTCAAGACAGTGGGCTCCAGCCTGGACAGACATCCGGCCCGCCACTTCCGACATGGGTGCCAGCAGGGGCAAACGCCCGCGACCATCAGTCACCGTCTCATAGGCGATGCACAGGGCACCGGAGTGCACAAGGTCCCGGGTCTGCTCCTCATCAGGGGCCAGATGAAGATAAGTGAACAGCGTATGATTACCGGTAAGCCATTCACGCTCGCCGGCCTGGGGTTCCTTGACCTTGACGATCATCCCGGACTCGCCGTAAATCTCCCTGGCACTGTCAAGAATCACGGCCCCGGCCTTCTCATAATCACTGTCGCTGAAGCCTATGGCAGCCCCGGCACCGGTTTCCACCTGAACCTCGTGGCCATGATCATTGAGCTCTCTCACGGAGGCCGGCGTCATCCCGACCCGGTATTCGTGATTTTTTATTTCCCTGGGCACACCGATACGCATAGCCTGTCCCCTGCCTTGAAGAATCCTGACCTTAGTGTAGACAATACAGTAAGCTGAGGAAGGGCCCGGCTGGACCATAGTCGTAGGTCTGCCCGCCTGTCCGGACATAATTGGCTCTTTGCACTGAGCTCTGGAATTCCGGTGCTGCAGAAAAACCAGAAAAACTGCCAGCTGAACTGGCACTCTGACGAATAAGGAAAAGGACTATGAAGATAACCTCACCGCTGGCCCTCGCCCTGCTGCTGGCGATTGCCAGTACTCCTGCTGTGTCTGAGCTGCAGACAAGCACCATCGAATACACGGTCAATGACAGCGTCTTTAGCGGCTATCTCGCTTACGACGATGATTTCAAGGGAGAAAGACCTGGAGTTCTGGTGGTCCACGAGTGGTGGGGGCACAATGAGTTTGCCCGCAGTGAAGCCGAAAAACTGGCCTCAGCAGGCTATACCGCCTTTGCTCTGGACATGTATGGCAGCGGTAAACAGGCCAGCCACCCGGAAGATGCCCAGAAGCTGATGCAGGCAACGATGGGAGACAAACAGGCCATGGAAGACCGCTTCCGGGCTGCGATGAAGGTATTGCAGGACCAGAATACCGTGGATGCCAGCCGTATTGCCGCTCAGGGCTACTGCTTTGGTGGCGCAGTGGTGCTTAACATGGCGCGCATGGGGCTGGATCTGGACGGGGTCGTGAGTTTTCATGGCTCTCTGGGATCAGACATCAGTCCGGAACAGGGTGGCGTCAGCCCCCGCCTCCTCGTTTACACAGGCGGTTCCGACGAGTTCGTGCCGGTGGACCAGGTGACCGGCTTCGTGGGCGAAATGATGAACGCCGAAGCCGACCTGACCCTGGTCTCCTTCCCGGACGCGAAGCACTCCTTCATGTCACCCGCCGCTGACGAAATAGCTGAAAAGTTCGGAATGCCGATTGCTTACAATGAAGAGGCGGCCAGCCGTGCCTGGGAAAGAACGCTGAGATTCTACGGCGAGATTTTTAATCGCTAGTGTCCCTTAACAGAATTTGGGCCGCCCATTTATTCAGGCGCTGTCGGCCTGCACGACGGCTGTTCTGAGATCCCGGGCTGGCAGCCAGCGGCTGGTAAAATACACCAGCATCCCTGCCGTGATAAACATGACGCCAGTATAGATTGCCGGTGTCAGGGACATGGCGTAATTGTTCAGCATACCCAGAGCCAGAACCATGGAAAGGCTGCTGTTCTGCAGCCCGACTTCCAGTGTGACGGAAACACTCTGTGCCCGGTTCAGGGCAAATGCCCGCGCACACCAGAAACCGATTGCCATGGTGGAAAGATTGAGCACCAGCGCCACCGGACCTGCCTTGATCAGGGAGTCAAGAAACACATCCATCTGCTGAAAAACAAGAAAACCGATCAGCAGTATCAGGAAGATAACGGCAAAGTATTTAACTTTCTGTTCCACGATGATGGCGAAACGGGGAAAGAATCTCCGGATTGTCATGCCGATGGCTATGGGAATGGCGGTCAGCGCCATCAGGCTGATCATGGTTTTGCCAACCGGCAGCGAAAGCTGGGCAGTTTCACCCATGAAATGCAGCAGTGTGCCGTTGATAATGAATGGAATGGTAAACACGGTCACCACGCTGGCCACGGCTGTCAGTGTAACGGAGAGCGCTACGTCCCCCCGGCCCAGATGGGCGTAGAGGTTTGACGTGGTGCCACCCGGGCATACCGCCAGCAGCATGACACCCACTGCCAGCTCCGGAGAAAGTGGCATGACATTGGCCAGGCCAAATCCGATGAGGGGCAGGAGGACCAGCTGACAACCGAGTCCGATGGCCACGGCTCTGGGATAGGCGACCACCCGGCGAAAGTCGTCAGCTACCAGGGAGAGACCCATCCCCAGCATGATCAGAAAAAGACAGAGGGGAATAACCTGCACATTGACGACGTGGATCAGCTGCTCAGGGCTCATGGCAACTCCTTTACCCGGTGACCCGGGAGCGTTCCGGGCCAGGCATTACTGGTTTGTTTTTATGATGATGCGAGCCAGTCTAGCCCGTCCGGAGCAATGCGGAAAATTCATTTTTCTTATTGATCCGGATAAACCTGCTGAATGCATCAGCGACCGGACAAAATATACAGACACAAAAAAAGGCAGCCTTGGCTGCCTTTTCTGGAGAAGCTGTCTGTTATTTACAGAGCAACTACGTTCTCCGCCTGAGGACCTTTCTGGCCCTGAGTCACGGTGAACTCGACCTGCTGGCCTTCAGCCAGAGTCTTGAATCCTGAACCGGTGATGGCGCTGTAGTGAACGAAAACGTCCGGGCCAGACTCACGGGTGATGAAACCAAAGCCTTTCGCTTCGTTGAAGAACTTAACAGTACCGGTAGTAGTAGACATACTTAAATTTCCTGAACTCAATATTTTTAATCTGCCGTCCCCAGATTGGGTGATCGACGTTTACGGAAAAACAAAACTTCGCGGAATCAAAAACAGGACGATGCACTACGTACTACGGGGATGCGTCTTATTCATGAACTGCTGCAATCATCTTTCCTTGCCAAAGAACTTTACTCCATGTAACGAGGAATGCAAACATTTTTTTCCGCATGTAAGTAAAGATACCAAGGGTACCAACCGCAACTCCAGACCCTGCCAGCTGACCGGGGTTCAGCCCCTTAACAGGGTATACCCCGCGAGGCCGACGCCCGTCATCAGCAGTGAGCCCAAAACGTGCAACATGACCCCAGCGAACGCCATGGCCCAGCGCCCTGACTGCAGGGCGGCCACTATTTCAAGGGAGAAGGTGGAGAAAGTCGTAAGTGCTCCACAGATACCGGTAATGGCAAAAAGCCGCCATTCTGGTGATAAAGAGGTCCCATGGACGAAATAGCCCAGCAGCAGCCCCGCAAGACCGCCGCCAACCAGGTTGGCGGCCAGCGTCCCGAGGGGGATTGTCTGGTAGCCGCTGTTCAGCCAAAGACTCAGTGCCCATCGCAGGTTTGCACCGATTACCGCACCAGCGCTGACTGCAACAAAGGAAAGCCACATGAAACACCTCTTCGGCCTATGAGCAGGAAACATAAAAAAAGCCCGCAACGCTGATCGTCTGCGGGCCTTCTGCTTTTCCGAGCCACCAGCCCCAGCTCCCTGTTTACCGGACGGCGCTGGCGTTCAGAACGTCAGGCTGCGTTGTGGTTGATCACTGTGTCCTTCTTCTGCGCGAAGGCATCGAAGGCAAAATCATCCACCATCAGCAGGTCCAACACGTTGGCCTCATAGGCCCGCATGAAGTCCGCATCCTCTTTCGAGAAAATATCAGCCTTCAGCGCGGCCTCGAAACGCTCTTCCGGATGCAGGGCTTCC
Organism: Marinobacter sp.; assembly: GCF_044799475.1. Taxonomy (GTDB): domain Bacteria; phylum Pseudomonadota; class Gammaproteobacteria; order Pseudomonadales; family Oleiphilaceae; genus Marinobacter. The sequence goes on from NZ_CP085217.1 coordinate 565,955, forward strand.
ATTGGCAGTTCGCCTTTGGCATAAGCCTTGTTGACCTTCCGGTAAAGCGTCTCTGCCCTGTCGTTCTCTTTCAGCAGGTCATTGTAACGGGCTACCGGGTTCTCCATTGGCCCCTCACTCTGACTGTGCCAGATGTTGGCCAGTAGCTTGGTGCGGATCGGAGTATCGGTCGAGATAGCCCTTGCCAACGCCCTGGTCCGGTCATCATGGGGTTTGTCCCAGCGGCGTCCCAGCGGCATGGTGATTGCCCGCAGGGCGAAGGCCACCGGCCGGTTGGGCAGGTTGTGCAGGAACTCGTCCAGTGCCTGCTCGGCACGGAACAGCAGCAGCCCGAGGCTGTACTCCATGATTTCCTTTTCGCCCTGCACCGGCTGGGTTTCATGCCAGTGTTTCAGCACCATGGACGCAAGGTACATATTGGAAAGAACATCTCCCAGGCGGGCGGAAATCAGTTCCCGCATCTTGAGTTCGGAACCCAGGGTGACCATGGCTGCATCTGCGCACAGGCCAAAGGCTGCACTGAAGCGGGCCACCGCCTGGGCATAGCGGCTGGAGGCACTGTCAAACGGCACAACTGCCTTGCCCAGCCCCAGAGCCTGGGTGAAGGCCCGGGCCGCATTGCCGAAGATAAGGCCAGCATGGCTGAAGAAGGCGTCATCGAAGGCTTTGAAGTCATCCCGGTCCTTGGCATCAAGCTCCCGCAAGACATAGGGATGGCAACGGATGGCGCCCTGACCAAAGATCATCAGGCTCCGCGTCATGATGTTGGCACCCTCTACCGTGATCGAAACGGCCGCGCCACTGAAACCGATACCGAGATAGTTTTTCGGGCCAAGGGTCACGGTCTTGCCACCATGCACGTCCATCGCATCCGTCAGAACCGCGCGCTGCATCTCTGTCAGGTGATACTTGAGGATCGCTGAAGGCACTGCTGGCTTCTCGCCCTTGTCCACCATGTTGGCGGTCTGACTGACAGCTGCCTGGCAGATATAGGTCTGGGAGGCAATCCGGGCCAGCGGCTCCTGTACGCCTTCCATGTCGGCAACCGGTGTATTGAACTGACGACGGATACGGGTAAAACCTCCAGCCGTGCCCACGGCGTAGGCCGCGGCACCAGCAGCTCCGGAAGGCAGGGTGATGCAGCGGCCCACCGACAGACACTCAACCAGCATGCGCCAGCCTTCACCGGCCATATCCGGACCACCAATGATGTAGTCCAGGGGAATGAACACATCCTTGCCCTTGATCGGACCGTTCAGGAAGGGACTGCCGATTGGGCAGTGACGGCGCCCGATTTCCATGCCCTTGGTGTCACGGGGAATCAGCGCGCAGGTGATGCCCAGATCCTTCTCGTCCCCCAGCAGGCCATCCGGATCAAACATGCGGAAGGCCAGGCCGACCACCGTTGCGATGGGAGCCAGGGTTATCCAGCGCTTCTCAAAATTCAGTTTGAGGCCGATGACTTCTTTGCCGTTTACCTTCTTTTTGCAAACGATACCGGTATCAGGCAGCGACGTGGCGTCGGAGCCCGCACGTGGACCGGTCAGGCCGAAGCAGGGAATTTCCCGACCGTCGGCCAGGCGGGGAAGGTAATGTTTTTTCTGTTCGTCAGTACCGTATTTGAGAAGCAGCTCGCCTGGGCCGAGGGAGTTCGGCACCCCGACTGAAACCATCAGGGCCTCGTTGACGGAAAGCTTCTGCAGAACCGCAGACTGAGCCTTGGCAGAGAAACCGAGGCCGCCGTACTCCCTGGGAATGATCATGCCCAGGAAACCTTCTTTCTTGATGAAATCCCAGAGTTCCGGCGGCAGGTCAGCCCGCTCCACTGCGATATCCCAGGCGTTACACATGGCTGCGGCCTTCGCGCACTGGTTATCCAGAAACGCCTGCTCCTCTTCGGTCAGTCCCTTGTTGCGATTCGCCAGCAGGTTGTGCCAGTCGGGGCGGCCGGTAAACAGATCGCCGTCCCAGCCCACGGTTCCGGCCTCCAGGGCCACCTTTTCAGTGGCAGAAACCTTGGGCGCCACCTTCTTGAACATGGCGAACAGGCGGGGGGTCAGCCAGCTCTGGCGCAGGCCCGGCAGGCCACACACGGCGGTAATGGCAGCACCGACCAGCAGTACAAAAGCGAGCCACCCGGACGCGAAGATGAGTGACAGAATGCCAACACCTGCCATGACGGCGATCGCGGGCTGGGCGCCGGATTCACGGCGCATGACCGTGAGCAGTCCAGCCACGGCAATAATGAACAGAATAAACGTCATCATAGGCTTTCTCTGTTTTCCCTGAGTTGAAAAATGTACATGATTAACTACGACTAAAGTAACTGATTGGATGCCGGCTGACCAGAGACGGCCGGCCGGCTGTCAGGACGTCACAATTACCCGGATGCCTTCCAGCGCAAGGGTGGCACGCCCGATGGCAGCCTCGCTTGCAGCCAGCTGGTCCCGGAAAAACGCGACCTCCTCCTCCCGGATGGCCGGATTATGGCGCTTGAGCGCCTCCAGCCGGCTGATCTCCGGCTGGAACAGCGCCCTGACCCTTACCAGTGCGGCTTCCTGCAGAGGCTCAAGCTGCTGGGCGGCAAAACCTTCCGCATGATCAACCATGGTTTCCACCTCGGCCCGGATTTTCGGGACCACTGCCTGAGCGGTGCGCCGGCGGATATTGGAGCAGAGTTCGTTAAGCCGGTCGTGGGGCAGCGCCGCAGAAAGATCCCGGCCATTCACGTCAACCAGCAACCGGAGCGGCGACAGAGGCAGAGAGCGGGACAGCTGGAGCGACTCCGGGGCGGGACAGTGAACCGTAAAAAGCGCCTCGAGCATCAGCGTGCCTGGCGGCAGGCTTTTCACCGAGAGACTGGCCAGTGCCGCTTTGCCCAGCTCAGAGCTGGTCACCGTCTCCATGACGCCGGTCACCATCGGATGCTCCCAGCTGAGGAACGAAAAATCCTCCCGCTGCAGAGCCTGCTCCCGGCTCCAGGTGACCGTAACTCCCTCTTCTGGCAGTTCCGGAAACTGACCCGTCAGCATATGGTCACTGGGGCGGAGTACGTCTGCATCATCCGAAAGGTACTCGACCTCCACACCGAATATGTCGAAGGCCTCCGTCATATAGGCCCTGACAAGGGATGAGGATTCCTCTTTTTCTATCTGCTCGATCAGGTCATCGGCCTGGTCACGGCGACAGGAGTTAAGTTCGATGAGGGCATCCCGGCCTTTCTGGAGCATGGCCCGCAGATTTGCCGCCTCCGCGGCGGTCCTCGCCAGCAGGTCCTCAAATTTGTCCAGATCACCCCCAATGGCGGCTTCCCAGTCAGGCAGCACCTGCTCCCTGACCGCCACACCCACAGAGTTGCTCTCGGTAAAGGCCTGCAGCCCCTCATCAAACCAGCGGAACTGTACAGCCTGGGCCGTTCCTTCGAGAAAAGGCACGTGGATATCAATCACTTCCGCCTGACCGATGCGGTCAAGGCGGCCAATCCGCTGTTCCAGCAGATCCGGGTTTGCCGGCAGGTCAAACAGCACCAGATGATGGGCAAACTGGAAATTGCGGCCTTCGCTGCCAATCTCCGAGCAGATCAGGGCCTGAGCGCCCTGGCCGGTCTCTGCAAAATAGGCAGCAGCCCGGTCACGTTCGATCAGACTGAGGTGTTCATGGAATGCGGCGCTGCGGATTCCCGCCCGGAGCTGGAGATGAAATTCAAGCGCCATGGCGGTTTCAGCACGGGCACAGATAACCACCACTTTCTCGGGACGCAGTCGGGTGAGCGTCTGCTCGAGCCAGCTAACCCGGGGATCTCCGGCCAGCCAGAGTTCATCATCAACCGCCTGTTCGGGAGCCAGCCCCTGATGGCCGAAGCGCTGCTCCCGCTCCGGATAGATGTCAGGGCATGGCAGAGGCGCCGGGTGCAGTCGGCGATCCGGAAAACCCTTTATGGCGGCCCGGGTATTGCGGAACAGAACCCGGCCGGTACCGTGGCGGTCGAGCAGGGCATCAATGATGGCATCCTTCGGGTTGTCGGAGGCCAGCAGGGTATTGAGCTCGTCTCCCAGCCACTGGCGCAGGACTTCCTGCTGTTGCATATCCGGCAGTGAATCCTGCTCAAGCAGCTGACGGACCACCTGATTGATGGCCTCGTAGTTCTGTTCCTGCTGGCGGAACGCCTCAAGATCGTGGAAGCGCGCCGGATCCAGCAGGCGCAGGCGGGCAAAATGACTTGCTACCCCCACCTGCTCGGGCGTGGCAGTAAGCAGGAGCAGGCCACGGGTCTGGGTCGCGAGGGATTCAATGGCCTGGTATTCCGGGCTTGCTTCAGCCGGCGACCATGCCAGGTGGTGGGCCTCATCCACCACCATCAGGTCCCAGCCAGCGGCCAGGGCATCTGCCCGTGCGTCCGGGTTTGATGTCAGGAAATCGAGGCTGCAGAGAACCTGCTGCTCACTCTCAAACGGATTGTCGCTGTCCGGGCCCGCGTCCATATCCTGCTCGTCAGGAAAGCCGGGGTCAGCATCTGCCTCGTAACGCCCGGCGTCGACGATGGAAAACCGGAGATTGAAACGACGCAGCATTTCTACCAGCCACTGATGAATCAGGGAATCGGGCACGACAATCAGCACCCGCCGCGCTCTGCCGGTGTGCAGTTGATAGTGCAGAATCAGGCCGGCCTCGATGGTTTTGCCCAGCCCTACCTCATCCGCCAGCAGGACGCGGGGCGCATGGCGCCGGGCCACTTCATGGGCGATATAGATCTGGTGGGGCAGATGCTGGGTGCGCGCACCCATCAGCCCCTGAACCGGAGACAGCCTCAGGCGGTCCATGGCCTCAAGGGTTGCGACCCGCAGCCGAAAAGCACCGTTGCGATCAAACTGGCCGGCGAAAAGCCGCTGCTGGGGCGAAGTAAAACTGACAAAGCCCCCCAGCCGCACCTCGGAAATCGTGCGCAGCTCCCCCTGCTCGTCCTCGGCGTGATAAATGGCTACCCCGCCGGTTTCGTCTACCGCCCGGACCGTAAGACGCTCACCGTCAAAGGTTTCTATTTCTTCACCGATCTGAAAAAGCACACGCGCCAGAGGCGCATTGTCCGTGGCATAGGTGCGTTCCTCGTCCACTGCTGGAAAGCCCAGAGTTACCCGGCGTCCGGAAACCTCGGTGACGATGCCGAGACCAAGACTTGTATCGCTGTGGCTGACCCAGCGCTGACCTGTGACAAAATCCGAAATATCCAAAAAGCCTCCACAAAAGTTTCAGTCTGTCTGACTCAGGAAGTCGGGGTCTGGCTGCCTTCCCGGACCCAGTACGCCGTTGCCCCGCATACCGCGGCAGGCACTACCACCAGATTGAGCACCGGCACCATGGCGGCCAGGGCCACAGGCAGACCGAAGCCCAGGGCACTGAGCCGGTGGCGGCCCAGGCGCCGCTTCAGGTCCGGAAAGCTGACACGGTGATTGTCTGCCGGGTAGTCCACGTACTGCAGCGCCATCATCCAGGTGTTGAAAAGGAACCACAGCAGACCGGCCACAAGGTTTACCACCGGAATCAGGCCAAGCACCAGCAACCCCAGAGCCCGGGGCAGGTAATAGAGAATCTTCTGGATTTCCCGCCACAGGGCCCGGGGGATGTCGCGGGCGATCTGGCCCCAGCCGCCCTCCGTGTCCACGACCTGGCCGGTGAGATGTTTTTCCGTCAATTCCGACAGATACCCATAGAAAGGCGAGCCAATCAGATTGGCGACGATCACAAAGCCATAGGCCAGCATGAGCAGAATCACCAGGCCATAGAATATCCAGAACAGCCATTCCAGGCTCTGCAGCCAGGCCCAGTCCGGCAGCCAGCCCATGGCACTGGCAATCATTGCACTGAACAGCTCAGCCAGAAAAAAGAAAAACAGTCCGAAGAGAAGAACGTTCAGCACAAGAGGGATAATCACAAACAGACGCAGACCGGGCTCGCGGATCAGACGGAAACCCTCCCCCAGATAGCCCAGACCCGAGAAGAAACTACCTGCTGCCATGGTCTCCTGATCTCCGATTTACCGTGATTCTTCCAGACCGTTTTTGGCGCTGGACGGGCGCAGAGCATATCATGTCGCGATCTTCCTCACAGCCGGGCGGTACCATGACAGTAAAAAACCGATTCGCCAGACTGCTGGCAGCAAAGCTGCTCTGGCGGATTGCTCTGGCAGTTTCGATTGCCGCCATCATATACCTGGCAACCACCAGCCAGAATTTTCCGGCGGCGGCCAGCTTCAGTGACAAGTTCAATCACCTGATTGCCTTCATGGAGCTGACCATTCTCGCGCGTCTCAGCTGGCCCCATGTCCGAATGCTCACATCGGCCGGCCTGCTACTGGGGTTCGGTTTGCTGATCGAACTGTTGCAGGCGCCCCTGCCCTACCGGGAATTTTCCGTTTTAGATCTGCTGGCTGATGGTATTGGCATCGCGCTCGGACTGGCAATTTCACCCTGGCTCCAGGCTCTTGCCCGCCAGAGTCCCGCAAGCCACTCCGTGGACTAGCGATATTCGCCACGCCTTGTGTAGGAAATATCGCACATAAGCGTAAGCCTTATCCGCCACCCGCTGTGCGCTTCCTGATCCAGCCCCTGTCAGAGATTTTTATCATGCTGATTTGGCAGGTAATTCCTGTATGCCATCCGGGACACAGTGCACGGGCGCGAAAACTGTGGCAGCCATTTCCCTGAAGAGATTGGTATAGTGACTTCGTCAGGACGACAGGGAAATGGACGACGCAATGGACGTTCCCTCACAGGAGGTGAGGGGAAGCAGGGATGTAAGGGACGCAAAGCTTAAGGGAATCCATCTGGATCGCCGGCTCGGATGCTAGCGCTACGGAGCGGGCACAGCAGCACAGGGACAGGCACACGCAACATGGCTGTTGCAGATTTTGCAGGGACGCACCGCTTCGTAAAAAAGGACAACTTCGGTTGTCCTTTTTTTATTGCTTTTTCGCCTGATAGATCCTTACCCGGTTAAATTCTTCGAACTCGTTCAGGTCCGGCCATGTTCTGGCCTCCACCACTGTCTGCAGGCAATACCGGTCATCCCCGGGATCCGCTACCCTGGAGTCCGCCAGCAGGACGGTTGGCGCCGCTTCGCAGAACTCATTCAGCAACGGCATGTTGTCCCTGTCGTAAAGCACGTCCGCAGCCACCACGACATCCAGCCCGGAAGGCCGGAGGTTCCACCTGTTGCATGGCGTCAGACGGACCCCGTTCAGCCGGGCGTTGGCCTCTGAGGCCAGGAGTGCCGCCGGGGCCAGGTCACAGGCTATCACCTCACGGGCGCCGGCAAGGGCTGCGGCGATGGCGACCACACCGGAACCACAGCCAAAATCCAGAACTGTCCTGCCAGTCACCCGCTCCGGGTGCGCCAGAATCCAGCCAGCAAGAGCCTGCCCGCTGGCCCAGCAGAACGACCAGTAGGCCGGCTCCGCTACCACGGCCTGGGCTTCATCATGGCTCAGCGGGCCTTCCAGCACCGAGGGGTCAAAAAGATAAAGGACGATAGCCGGGCAGCCCGCAGGCCGGGTCATCCGCACCCGGCCTCGCTCCAGGGTCTGCTGCAACTGTCTGTTGAGCTGCTCCGATGTCATGCAATGTCTGTCCTGTCGCTGTAGATCTGTGGCGGAGCAGTTTATCCCTGAAGGCCTGCCCCTGCACTGGCAAAAGGACAAAAAACAGTCAGTTCAGGTATACTCCCGCTTTCATTCAAAGAGCTACCGGATACCCCTGATGACGTCGAGATCCGACACCGCCGACTATCTTTCGCTGTTCCTGAACGACACCCTGTTAGTGGATGTCCGGGCACCGGTGGAGTTCAGCAGGGGCAGCTTCCCCCAGGCCCTCAATGCTCCCCTGATGAACGATGATGAGCGCCACCAGGTGGGCATCTGCTACAAGGAAAAGGGACAGGACGCCGCCATCGAACTGGGGCACGAGCTGGTGACGGGCAGCATCAGGGAGGAACGCATCGCCGCCTGGTCGGGCTTTGCCCGTCAGCATCCCGACGGCTACCTATTCTGTTTCCGGGGTGGCCTGCGCTCCCGGCTGACCCAGCAGTGGCTGAAAGAGGCTGGCATTGACTATCCTCTGGTCACCGGAGGCTACAAGGCACTGCGGCGCTTTCTGATCGATGAGCTCGAAGCCAGGGCAGCATCCGCCAGCTTCGTAATCGTGAGCGGTCGTACCGGCACCGGCAAGACCCGACTGCTGGGAGAGCTGCCAGATTTCATTGATCTGGAAGGCCTGGCAAATCACCGGGGTTCCAGCTTTGGCCGGCAGGTGACGCCACAGCCGTCGCAGATTGACTTTGAAAACCGTCTGGCCATTGCCTTGCTGAAATCCACCGAAGCTGGAGCCGGTCCCATCTTTCTGGAGGATGAAAGCCGTCTTATTGGCCGCTGCTATCTCCCCGACGCTCTGTGCGCGCGGATGGCAGAAGCTCCACTGATCATTCTGGAGCGCAGCCTGGCCGAACGCATCCGGATCATCCGGGAGGACTACGTCGAGGACATGCTCGCTGCCTGGTGCCGGCGGGATGGCGAGCAGGCGGGCTGGGCCGGCTTCCGCGACTACCTTCTCAGCGCTCTGGACCGTGTTCGCAGGCGCCTCGGCGGGGATCGACACCGCCAGCTGAGGGAAATCATGATGGCGGCGCTGGACGCCCAGCAGGCCAGCGGCGATCTCAGCGGACACGAGAAATGGATCGAAGTGCTGCTGACCGACTACTACGATCCCATGTACGATTACCAGCTGGGCCAGAAACAGAATAGGATCGTATTGAGTGGGAGCCACGAAGAACTGAGGTCGGTAGCTGGTAGTCTGACGCCGGATGGTCCCCTGACCAGAAGCTGTCCCCGCACAGCTCAGACATCAGTGATCTGACACAGAGTATGCCGGCAGGCACCCGGTCCCTATCAACTGACAAAGGAGTATTTATGGAAAACCTGTTCCAGAGCGATGGCCCGGCGGCCGAACTGGCGCAGCAGGCAATCGGAATGGTGATGAATTACGCTCCGAAAGTACTGCTGGCGGTGGCAACGCTGCTTATCGGCCTCTGGCTGATCAAGCGCCTGGTCCATGCAATGGACGTCAGGCTCGGCGCCAGAGATCCCAGCCTGAACAAATTTGTCTGTGTCCTTGTCAGTGCAATTCTCAAGATCATGCTCCTTATTTCCGTGGCTTCCATGGTGGGAATCGCCACCACCTCTTTCATCGCCGTTATCGGTGCCGCGGGCCTTGCCGTCGGCCTTGCCCTCCAGGGCAGCCTGTCCAACTTCGCGGGCGGCGTGCTCATCCTCGTCTTCAAGCCTTTCAAGGTGGGGGACACTGTCGAAGCCCAGGGCTTTCTCGGGGTGGTTGTCGAAATCCAGATCCTGTATACGGTTATCAACACCTTCGACAACCGCAGGGTGGTGATCCCCAACGGAGACTTGGCCAATTCAAGCATGGTCAATGTGAGCATTTACGACAAGCGCCGTTGTGACATGACATTCGGTATCCACTACGACGATGACATCGACAAGGCCAAAGCCATCATCCAGCGGCTGATTGAGGAAGACGAGCGGTCGCTGACCGATCCTGCTCCGCGCATTGCCGTAGGCAGCCTCGGTGACAGCTCGGTCAATATCATGGCACGGCCCTGGACCGCCACCGACGATCTCTGGCCCTACTACTGGGACATGCAGGAAAAGGTCAAAAAGGCCTTCGATGCGGAGGGCATCACCATTCCGTTCCCACAACGGGATGTTCACATGTACCAGGAAAAATAACCCTGCCATTCCGGAGCCGCCCTGCCGGCTCCGGAATATTTTTCCAGCCTGCACCCCATCTCCGAAATCGGACTTTCGCTTTACCCGAAACCTCGACTAAGCTGACTGAACACCGTGCTTAAAGGGCCGTGTTCATACGCGGCCACTGGCCCCGGGATTCCTGTCCGGACCGCCCCGGGATACGCTGTCTTTGCTGGTAAGAGGTTGTCACTATGCCGGTACAGCAACTGAAAGAATTCCTCGACATCTCGGGCACCGATTACATGTGCCTGACCCATCCTCCCGCTTTTACCGCTCAGGAACTGGCCCACCATGTTCAGCTTGCCGGTGACCAGGTTGCCAAGACCGTGATTATCGAGCTTGATGGAAAGATGGCGATGCTGGTCATGCCTGCGACCTGGCGTGTTCGCTGGGACAGGCTCACAGACGTGCTGGATACTGACTTTGTTCAGCTGGCGGACGAACAGGAATTCAAGGACCGGTTTCCTGATTGTGAAGTCGGCGCCATGCCCCCGTTTGGAAACCTTTTCGGAATGTCCGTTTACTGCAGCGAAGCCCTGAGCGAACAGTCCGAGCTTGCATTTTCCGCCGGCACACATACCGAATCGATTCACATGAAAACCCATGATTTTCTGCAACTGGTGCAGCCGGTAGTTATCCGGCAGGGCTTCATCAAACCCGGCACAAAACGCCCGGCATGGCTCACCAAAGGTGCGGCCAGGGCGCGCATGGAAGCCATGCGGCAGGAAGCGAGATGACTTGTCTGTCGCTCTCTACAGGGTAAACTGGGTCCTTCAGACAGGGATCCGACATGACACAGCAGACGGACATAGTGATTGTAGGAGCCGGCATGGTGGGCGCTGCGCTGGCAACCGGCCTTGGCCAGGCCGGGTTTCGTGTTGCGCTGGTGGACCGGGAGTCAGAGCCGGGTTTTGATCCGGAGCAGGACCCCGACATCCGGGTTTCCGCCCTCAGCGCCGGCAGCGAAAATTACCTGCGCAAGCTGGGTGTCTGGCCGCTCATTGAGCAGCAGAGGCTGACCCCCTACCGCCGGCTTTCGGTCTGGGACCAGACACCCCATCCGCTTTCAGGCCTGGCTCCAAACCCTCCCCACACCACCTTCAGTGCCACCGAACTGGGCTGCAGCCATCTCGGCCACATCGTGGAGAATCGGGTAACCCAGCGGGCCCTGTGGCAGGCTGCCAAAAGGGTTCAATCGGTGAGCATTCACTCCGGCGACAGCCTGAAAAGCATGGACAATCGCCCGGAAGGGGCCAGCATCACCCTTGAAAGCGGCCTTGTGCTGGACTGCCAGCTGATTGTTGGCGCGGATGGGGCCCAGTCACGGACAAGAGAGCTCGCGGGAATTGGCGTATCCCGGGACCAGTATGCCCAGCAGGCCCTGGTGGCTTCAGTTCGCTATCTGGGCCCGGTGCAGGATATTACCTGGCAGGCCTTTTTCCCCACCGGGCCACGGGCTTTCCTGCCCCTCCACGGCTGTGGCAGCGAAAGCTGGGCGTCACTGGTCTGGTACGACGCTCCCGACGTGCTCGCCCGGCTGAAAGCGCTGCCGGAAGCTGAATTTCTGAGTCAAGTCCAGGCCGCTTTCCCCGATGCCCTGCCTCCCCTTACCCATGTCGCCGGCCGCGCCAGCTTTCCCATTGCCAGGCAGCATGCCAGCCGTTACGTTGAAGGCCGCGTGGTGCTGGTGGGGGATGCGGCCCACACCATCAACCCGCTGGCGGGACAGGGCGTCAATCTGGGATTTCAGGATGCCGAATGCCTGCAGAGTATGGCGCGGGAAGCCGGCCGGGTCGGGGGAGATCTGGCGGATGCACGATGGCTGGGGCACTACGAGCGCCAGCGCAGGCCCGCCAATCAGCGGATGATGCTGGCGATGGACGCTTTCTATTATCTTTTCAGCAACCGTATTCCACCCGTTCACCTGCTCCGCAACGCAGGTCTTGGGCTGGCGCAGCATCTGCCGTTTGCCCGCAATCAGGTAGCCCGTTACGCTATGGGTCTGGAAGGCGCAACCCCCTCAGCACTGACGGGATTTCTGGCAGGTCTCCCCCGACCAGGTTTCATGAAACAGACAAAAGGATTATGAGTCGTGGCCGAAACAATTTTCAGCAAAATCATCAACCGTGAGATACCCGCTGACATCGTGCACGAGGACGATGTCAGCCTGGCCTTCAAGGACAACAATCCGCAGGCGCCCATACACCTGCTGATCATTCCCAAGAAACCCATTGCCACCATCAATGACATGGAGCCGGATGACCGGGAGCTGGTGGGACACCTGTTTCTGGTGGCTTCAAAGCTGGCAAAGGAAATGGGCTTTGACGAAGATGGTTACCGCGTGGTGATGAACTGCAACGAGCAGGCAGGCCAGTCGGTGTTTCATATTCACCTGCATCTGCTGGCCGGCAAGCCACTGGGCTGGCCGCCCTATACTGAAGTCGCGAAAGAGAAGTAATTGCTGCCCCTCCAGCGCGGGAGGGGCTTTCCGGGCACTTCCTATCGGCCGGAGGCCCCGAACAGGCGCGCCAGCCCCGCGCCGATGGTTTCAATCGGCTCAATAATGGCATCATGAACTGACTCTGTCACAACCCTGTTGAACTGACTGCCTTCACTGGTTTCCATGAACTGGATATAGGAGCGCAACTGGTCGGTGGGCATGGCCTCGTAGGTATAGAGATAGCCGGTATAGACCTGCTGCTCGACCACCCCCCGCAACATTGGCCGCTGGCTCTCCACGCGCTTTCGGATGGCCTCCACATCTACCACGGCACCATTGAATGCGGCCATCGCAGTGCCGAAGGCGGTCTGAATGGCGACGGCGGTATCAACCGCACTCTGAGTCGCACGGGAAGCCCGATCGAAGTCCGCAAAAAGCTTCGCCCGCTCAGTACCTTCGTACTTTTCTGCCAGCATCGGGCCCCGTTTTTCGATTTCACGCCAGGCGACCGGCAGAGCGGCAGCTCTTTCAAGCATGGTCACTTCCCTGCCCAGTGGGGACTGGTACCAGTCGTTGACCTCGCCCAGGGCAGCCTCGGACATTCCCCGGTCAAGGTCCGCGGCCAGTTCCCGCCGTATGCTGGCACTGTTGAAAGCCTGACCAATCATTCCCGAAATCGCTCCTTTGATCAGCGGGTCCACATTGCCTGTCTGGCTCAGCCCCTGGACCACGCCCTGCGTGAGCATTTTCGGGTACTGATCAATCACTGTGGCGAGAGCGGAATTGCGGATAACAGAGTGAGCCAGGTCGGACCCCTGGGCTCTGGCACCGCCGGCAAACAGGAGAATCAGGCACAGAAGCCCCCCGGTCAATTGGGCAGGCAGGAAACGGCGGGATAACATGGGCGGGCTCCAGGTTGATAAAAACAGAGCCCTCTTATGCCACGGCTTGCCCACCAGGGACAAGCGAAGGAAGTTTACAAAAAAGACATCAAGGAAACTGCCGGCAGACCCGTGGTTTTGCCGGCAACCGAAACAGGGAGTTACCTCCCTATAATCCTTTCCGCTTCCTCCAGCGGCGTGTGGCGGACATCTTCACCTTCCGCCATGAAGATGACATGTTCTGCCAGATTGCAGGCGTGATCCCCGACCCGCTCCAGAGCCCGGAGCACCCACATGATGGACATGCAGCGGGAAATATTGCGGGCATCCTCCATCATGAAGGTAATCAGGGTCCGTATGGCCGCCTGGTACTCTTCGTCCACCCGCTTGTCTTCTTTCATGATCCGGAGCGCCTGCTCGGAATCCAGCCGTGCGAAGGCATCCAGCGCGTCCCGCAACATGCTGGCAACATGCTGGCCAATATGGCGCACCTCCACATAGCCACGGGGCGCCTGGCCTTCTTCTGACAGGCTAATGGCGAACTTGGCGATTTTCTTGGCTTCATCACCCACCCGCTCAAGATCGGCCACCATTTTTATCACCGATATGACCAGCCTCAGGTCCCGCGCGGCGGGCTGCCTGCGGGCGATGATCTGGGTGGCCTCCTCGTCGATAGCCATTTCCAGGCGGTCCACCACCTTGTCCTTGGTGCGGACTTCGTCTGCAAGATTGCCATCATTTTCAATAAGTGCGGTCACTGCATCGTTGATCTGCTGCTCGACCATGCCGCCCATCTTCAGGAAATCGGATTTCAGGGCAGCCAGATCATCATTGAACTGATGGGAAATGTGATCGCCGTAGACATCGTCCTTGCCTTTTTTCATTGCTCTGTTCTCCTGATGTTCAGGTCTGGCCGGGATTAACCGAAACGGCCGGTAATATAGGATTCTGTCAACTCATGCTCGGGCGAGGTAAAGACCTTGTTGGTCTCGTTGACCTCCACCAGATGCCCCAGGTGAAAATAGGCAGTCCGGTGAGATACCCGGGCCGCCTGCTGCATGGAGTGGGTCACGATCACGATCGTGTAGCTCTCGGACAGCTCGGAGATGAGCTCTTCGATCCTGGCTGTCGCGATGGGATCCAGCGCCGAGCAGGGCTCATCCATCAGTACCACCTCAGGGCTCACCGCGATCGCCCGGGCAATACACAGACGCTGCTGCTGGCCACCGGAAAGCCCCGTACCAGGCGTATCCAGACGATCCTTCACCTCTTTCCACAAGCCGGCTTTTTTCAGGCTGTTCTCAACCATGTCATCCAGCTCGGATTTGCGGTTGGCCAGGCCGTGAATCCGGGGGCCATAGGCTACATTGTCGTAAATCGACTTGGGAAAAGGATTGGGTTTCTGAAAGACCATGCCAACCCGTGCCCTGAGCTCCACCACGTCCCGTTTCGATTCGTAGATGTCCACCCCATCCAGTTCCAGGCGGCCCTCGATACGGCAGATATCAATGCTGTCGTTCATGCGATTCAGGCAGCGCAGAAATGTGGACTTGCCGCACCCTGATGGCCCGATGAACGAAATAACCTCGTTCTTTGCGATATCAAGACTGATGTTCTTGATGGCCTGGGTCTCACCATAGAAGACGTTTACGTCCCGCAGGCTGAATTTGGCCGCATCGGCAAAGGGTCTACCAACAGTCCTGCCGTAGACCACGCCATCTTCCGTGCGAACTTCGGCTCCAGACTCTGGCTCCTGCAGCCTGGCAGCGTCACCGGCAGTGACTGGGTGCTTTAACATACTCATGAACTTTCTCCTTACCAGCGGCGCTCAAGGCGCTTTCGGAGCCAGATGGCCAATGCATTCATGCTGAACAGGAACGTCAGCAAAACCATGATTCCCGCAGACGCCAGCTCGATGAAGCCCTGCTCCGCGCTGCTGGCCCAGAGGTAGATCTGAACGGGCAGCACCGTGGCTGAATCCAGAAACCCTTCGGGAACATCCACAATAAACGCCACCATGCCGATCAGCAGCAGGGGGGCGGTTTCACCCAGGGCCTGGGCCATGCCGATGATCGACCCGGTCATCATCCCGGGCATGGCCAGCGGCACCACATGGTGGAGTACCACCTGCATCTTCGAGGCACCTATGCCCTCGGCGGCCTCGCGAATGGAAGGCGGCACGCTCTTGATGGCGGCGCGGCTGGAAATAATGATCGTGGGGAGGGTCATCAGCGCCAGCACCAGACCGCCAACCAGAGGCACCGACCGGGGCATGCCAAACAGTCCGATAAAGACCGCCAGGCCAAGCAGACCGAAAATGATGGAGGGCACGGCTGCCAGGTTGTTTATGTTGACCTCGATAAAGTCGGTCCATCTGTTCTTTGGCGCAAACTCTTCCAGATAGACAGCCGCCGCCACCCCAACCGGAAAGGCAATGACCAGAGTTACGATCAGGGTCAGCAGCGAGCCGACTATGGCGCCCAGAATGCCAGCGTAGGTCGGTTCCCTGGAGTCTCCCGTGGTAAACAGTTTGTCGTTGAAGCTGGTCTCAATAACACCCTTCTCGCGCAGCCTTTCGACCCATTCAATCTGCTGCTCCGAGAGCTTGACACTGTAGTCCGCATCGCCCGCGTGCTTGACGTAAACTGCTGTCCGGTCACTGGCATGGAAGGTCATGGTCTGCGTTGTTCCCATCAGTTCCGGATTATCCTTCACCAGATCCCGGACCTTGTTGGGGCCGTAGGTGCCGACCAGACGGCTCAGCTCCCGCTGCTCTGCACGACTCTGTGCTTCCGGAATATGGGACTGCAACGCCCTGATGATCGGAGCGGAGAAATCCGCCATCGACAGTTCTTCCGGATCCGTCGGATCCTCCAGGTACATGACATCACCGTCGAGGGTGATATCCAGTGTGACGGTCGCCTTGATAAAGCCTGTATAGCCTTTCCCGATGATATCCACGAACAGCAGCAGCAACGCCGAGAGAGCAATGGCGATGGCGAGCACACCATAGGCCCGGAAGCGGCGCTCCTTGCGGTAACGGCGCTTGAGGGACTGGCGGACAATCTCCGCCGGGGAGCGTTGGTCAGTCATACTGTTCCCTATATCTGCGAACAATCTTCAGGGCAAGCACGTTCAGAAGCAGCGTCACAATAAAGAGCATCATGCCCAGGGCAAAGGCTGCGAGAGTCTTGGCACTGTCAAATTCCTGGTCGCCCACCAGCAGGGTGACTATCTGCACGGTTACCGTCGTTACTGACTCCAGCGGATTGGCAGTGAGATTCGCAGCCAGGCCCGCGGCCATCACCACGATCATGGTTTCACCGATTGCCCGGGAGGCTGCAAGCAGAATGCCCCCCATGATGCCGGGCAGAGCTGCCGGAAAAATCACGTTTTTCATGGTTTCGGACTGGGTTGCGCCCAGCGCCAGGGAGCCGTCCCTCAGGTTCTGGGGAACCGCATTGATGACATCGTCTGAAAGAGAAGACACGAAGGGTACGATCATGATACCCATTACCAGACCGGCAGCCAGCGCGCTCTGGGAGGAAGCTTCGAGGCCTATGGATTCCGCCATTTGCTGAATAAACGGAGCGACCGTCAGGGCGGCGAAAAAGCCGTAAACCACGGTGGGAATGCCGGCCAGCAGCTCAAGAGCCGGCTTGACCGTGGCGCGCACCCGGCTGCCCGCGTATTCCGCCAGATAGATGGCGGACAGCAGGCCGATGGGTACAGCCACCAGCAGGGCGATGGCAGAGATCAGCAGGGTTCCGGTAAACAGCGGAATCATGCCAAACGAGCCGTCGGCGCCCACCTGATCCGCACGCAGGGCAGTCTGGGGGCTCCAGTTGCTTCCGAAAATGAAGTCCCAGAAAGACACCATGCCGAAAAACCGGATGGTCTCGAAGATCACTGAGAACACGATCCCGACGGTGGTCAGGATGGCAACACCTGCACAGACGAAGAAGATGCGCCGAAGGGTCGTTTCAACGCTTTCGCGGGCATTGACGTGTGGCGCCACCCGGGACCAGGCAAAGGTGGCGCCCAGAATGGCAACCAGCAGCACCAGCACCGCCTTGAACACCTGGCTCTGGCTCCTGAGAGATTCCAGCAGGGACCCTGCCCGGGCAATTTCTTCAGGCACGAACTGGGGATCCAGTTTTCCTGCCGCCACGTTGCTTATCTGCGACAGTATCAGGCTGGCCCGGCCGGGAGAGTCCGGCATCATGTCCGGTGGCAGGGACGAAATGACAAGACCCTGGATAACCTTGCCCTCAAAGCCCACCCAGAGGGCAAGCACAATCAGGGCCGGAATGCCGCACCAGAGCGACGCTCTGGCTGCGTAATAGAATGGCAGGGACTTGAGGTGCCGAATGCCACCCAGAGGTTCCGCGACAGCCCGGGACCGCATGTAAGCAAGTCCGTAAGCAAGCGCCGCAAGAGCCACAATCAGGGCCAGGAGGTTAGCGGTCTGCATAACATTCTCTGTTTAGAATCGGGTTAGTTTTTCCGAAGCTGCCATTGTGCCAGCAACCCGTAGATGGTTCACGCGAATGAAACAAAAGGAACCCGGGCTCCCAGGCCCAGGTTCCTTTTCAATCCTGAATGGTGGTTTTCAGAATTCGTTGCCAGTCATGGGTTCCAGGTTTCTCGCCTGTTTCGCCATCTTCATGCGCATGTCCCGTGAACTCGGGATCAGGCCGACGTCAACCAGGTAACCGTTATCGCCCCAGGTGCCTTCGCTGGTGAACTCGAAGATGTATTCCTTGATGCCAGGAACCACACCAACGTGGGCGTTCTTGACATAGAAGAACAGTGAGCGGGCCACCGGGTACTCATCGCTGCTGATGGTGTCCTGGGTAGGCTGCACGCCGTTGATCAGGGAAGGCTGTACCTTGGTGCGGTTTTCTTCAAGGAAGCTGTAACCGAAGATGCCAAGAGTATCAGTATCCTGGACCAGACGCTGAACGATCAGGTTGTCGTTCTCGCCGGCTTCGATGAAGGCACCGTCTTCGCGCATGTTATGACAGATGGCGCGCATGTCTTTCTTGCCCATTGCCTTGATCCAGTCGTACTGCTTGCATCCGCCTTCCATTGCGATCTCAACGAAAGCATCACGGGTGCCTGAAGTCGGAGGCGGACCCATGACTACGATTGGCTTGCCGGGCAGGCTGGAATCGACTTCGTTCCAGTTTTTATAGGGGTTGGGAATCAGCTTTTCACCGCCCTCGGGATCCGGTACGTCCTTGGCCAGCGCCAGGAAGACCGCCTTCAGGGTCAGATCCATCTGCTCGGCACCAACGGCGTTGGCCATCACGATGCCGTCACTGCCAATCCGCACTTCGGTGATTTTCTCTACACCATTGGACTGGCACAGTTCAAATTCGCTTGCCTTGATCCGACGTGAGGCGTTGGTGATGTCCGGGTGCTGGGTGCCGACGCCGGCACAGAACAGCTTCAGGCCACCGCCGGAACCGGTTGATTCCAGCTTCGGGGTCGGGAAATCCGTGTTGCGGCCAAAGCGCTCGGCAACCACAGTGGCGAATGGGTAAACAGTGGATGAACCGACGATGTTAATAGTGTCGCGAGCCATGGTTGGGGTCGAGACGGCGGCCATGGCGCCGGCTACGGCGACACTGGCTAATGCTGTTTTCAGTTTGATCACGTTGAGTCTCCATCATTCACTTGAGCTATGGTTAGCTGCGTTAGTGGCGCTGACTGGGCCGAAGGCGAATCAGATGAAACCAGAATGCGTTCCGGCCGTCAGACAAACCGGCGTGACTGAGCCGATGGATGCAGAATACGGGCTCTCTATGACAGCTTTGTGACATCCGCTGAAACAGAATACATGACAGGTTTTTTTCTTGCAGCCTGCGCGCGGCGTATTAACATGCACACACAATAACCATGAGGTAGTGCCCCAATGACCGCACTTGATGATTCCAAACCGACTCCCCGCGGGGAGCTGATGATCCAGGTCATCCCCCTTCCCTCTGACACAAATGCCAATGGCGACGTCTTCGCTGGCTGGGTGATAAAACAGATGGACCTTGCCGCGGCAACGACTGCCGCAAGGATTTCGAGGGGACGCAGCGCCACTGTGGCCATCGACCGGATGGAATTCCTGTCGCCGGTGCGGGTGGGATCGCAGGTGGGCTGTTACTGCGAGCTGATTGATATCGGCCGCAGCTCCATGAAAATCAACGTGGAAGTCTGGACAATCGACCGCAATTCCGAAAAGCCCCGGAAGGTGACCGAGGCGCTATTTGTGTTCGTGGCCATTGATGATAACGGCCGCATACGGGAAGTGCCGGATCAGCAGGCCTCAAGCGGCGCATAAGCGACCACCAGCCATTTGGCACCGTCGTCGAAGTTGACCTGGATCCGGGCGTGGTGGCCGCTGCCCTCGCAGTTCATCACCACCCCTTCGCCAAACTTGGGATGGCGCACACACTGTCCCAGCCGGAAACCGGCTTCCTGGGCGGAGTCCTGGCTGAACATGCTCTCATTGGGTCGCTGCAACATGGCAGGCCGGGTCACGGTATTGCGCAGCCGCACTTCCTGGATGCAGTCACCGGGAATCTCCCGCACGAATCGCGACAGGGCATGGAATTTTTCCTGGCCGTACAGTCGCCGCGATTCCGCATGGGTCAGAATCAGCTTTTTCATGGCGCGGGTAATCCCCACATAGGCCAAACGCCGCTCCTCTTCCATGCGCCCAGGTTCTTCCAGGGACATGCTGTGGGGGAACAGACCTTCCTCTACACCCGCCAGAAACACCAGCGGAAATTCCAGACCCTTGGCTGAATGCAGGGTCATCAGCTGAACACTGTCTTCGTGGGCTTCGGCCTGGGCCTCGCCGGCGTCCAGAGCCGCCTGGGCGACAAACTCGGCCAGCGCATCCGTGCCCTCATCCACCTCAAAATCCGCCATGGCATTCACCAGCTCGTCCAGGTTCTCCGCGCGGGCCTGGCCCTTCTCACCCTTTTCGCTGGCGTGATAATCCCGCAAGCCACTGGCCTCAATGGCCTGCCGGGCCAGCCCCTGAAGGCTGGCATTGGGCACCATGTCAGTCAGCGACTCGATAATCTCCATGAAACGTTGCAGCCCGGTTTTCGCGCGCCCTTTCATATGGCCCGCTTCCAGCAGGCGTGAGGAGGCCTCCCAGAGGGACAGACTCTCCCGCGAGGCCAGTTCGCGGATTTCCGCCAGGCTCTTGGCGCCAATACCCCTGGCCGGAATATTCACCACCCGCTCGAACGCGGCGTCGTCATTGCGATAATGCACCAGACGCAGGTAAGCCAGGGCGTTGCGGATCTCCTGACGATCATAGAACCGCAGCCCGCCGTAAACCCGGTAGGGAATGCCCTGACGCATCAGGGATTCTTCCAGCACCCGGGACTGGGCATTGGAGCGATACAGAATCGCCGATTCGCTACGCAGATTGCCGTCCGCCACCCAGCTGCTGATGGTGTCGGCGATATAGTTGGCCTCATCCTGCTCATTGAAAGCCGCATAGAGACTGATCGGCTCACCCTCCGGCCCGTCGGTCCAGAGCTCCTTGCCCAGGCGCCCCTGGTTATTGGCAATCACCGAGTTGGCCGCTTTGAGAATGAGCTGGGTGGAACGGTAATTCTGCTCCAGCCGCACCAGCCGGGCGTTGGGGAAGTCCCGCTGGTATTGCTGGATATTCTCGATCTTCGCGCCCCGCCAGCCATAGATGGACTGGTCATCGTCACCCACCACGGTCAGCGGCACCCGGTTGCCCGCCAGCACCTGCAGCCAGGCGTACTGAATGGTATTGGTGTCCTGGAACTCGTCCACCAGGATGTGCTGGAAGCGCTTCTGATAGTGCGCCAGCAGTTCGGGACGGTGCAGCCAGAGTTCATGGGAGCGCAGCAGCAGTTCACCGAAATCCACCAGGCCCGCCTGCTGGCACAGCTCTTCATAGCGGCGGTAGATCTTCAACATGGTGGAGGCGAAATGATCCCCGGGGTTTTCCTGGATATGATTTGCCCGCAGGCCTTCATCTTTCTGGCTGCTGATGAACCACTGAGCCTGCTTCGGCGGCCAGCGGCTTTCATCAATCTGATACTCCCGCATCACACGCTTGACCATCCGCAACTGGTCATCGCTGTCCAGCACCTGGAAGTTCTCAGGCAGGCCGGCATCCTGCCAGTGGGAGCGCAGCAGACGGTGCGCGATACCGTGAAAAGTGCCGAACCACAGGCCACGGGATGGCAGGTTCAGCATCTGCTCGATCCGGTAGCGCATTTCCCGGGCGGCCTTGTTGGTAAAGGTAACCGCCAGCAGACCAGTGGGCGGCACACCGTCCACCTGCATCAGCCAGGCCATGCGATGGATCAGCACCCGGGTCTTGCCGCTACCGGCCCCTGCCAGCACCAGCAGGTGGTCATTCCGGGCGGTAACGGCCTCGCGCTGGGCTTCGTTAAGGGGGTCTATAATCGGGGACACATCCATGGATTCGTCGCAGGCTGATTGAGAATTTAGGTGACAGATTATAACAGGAGAGGGCAGAGAATATTTATGTGAAGGGATTAACCATACAGCGCCGTGCTCGAAACCCGAAAAGCATGCTGCGCCGCCGGAGAAGTCCGGGCGGGCCTTCCTTTCAGAACCGTGTGTGGCCAGGGATGGCCACACCCGAGCCCTACAGGGGTGAGGCAAGCGTTTATGAAGCAAAGCTTCATGCGCCGCCGAACGACCGCAATCTGTGATTGCGGGCCGGACCCCTTGCGGGTATTTACGGGCGTGTTCTGAAAGGAAGGACCGCCCGGGCTTGTGCTCTGCAGCTATCGGGCTATCCGGGCCCGGGACAGAACTGCTAAAAGACCTGGTCTGCGAGTTCTGGCGAAGGAACGGAGCCGGGTACACTGTTTCAGGACACGCCCCCGTTCTCAGACTTCGGAGGTATGCTGTGATTAACAGCAAGTACCGAGAACCCGGCTCCGTTTATGGTTCAGCTCAAAACCCGCGCGGCACCGTCTGCGCCTCAACAAACTCAAACAGGCCTTCAACCCCTCCTTCACGACCAATACCAGAAGCCTTCATGCCACCAAACGGCGCTTCCGGAGTCGGGCCAGTGCCGGTATTCCAGCCCACGTGGCCAAACCGCAGGGCCGCGGCCACCTTCCGCGCACGATCGGCATCCGCCGTGAACAGATAGGATGCGAGGCCAAACTCGGTATCATTGCCGGCTTTAATCACTTCCTCATCGGAGCTGAAGCTCACCATCGGCACCAGCGGCCCAAAGGTTTCCTCTTTATAGCAGGCCATTTCCGAAGTTATGCCGGAAACAACCGTTGGCGGGTAGAACAGATCGTCGCCCTTCAGCTCCGATGGATCCTTCCCGGCGAGCAGTTTTGCGCCCTTTTCAAGGGCATCCGACACATGACGATGCACCTTGTCATAGCCACCTTTGTTGATCAGGGGACCAATGTCCACATCGTCGTTCATGCCATCGCCAACCTTCATGGCATTGACCTTGTCGGCCAGTTTTTTACCGAACTCGTCGGCCACCTTTTCATGAACGAAAATACGGTTCGCGCAGACACAGGTCTGGCCACCGCCACGGAACTTGTTGCCCAGCAGATTGCTGACAGCCGCATCGATATCCGCATCCTCAAACACAATGAACGGAGCATTGCCGCCCAGCTCCAGCGCCAGCTTCTTGACCAGCTCGCTGGTATCCACCAGCAGCTTGCGGCCCACCTCAGTTGAGCCGGTAAAGCTCAGCATGGGTACATCCGGGTGTTCACAGAGTACCT
Source organism: Marinobacter sp. (assembly GCF_044799475.1). GTDB lineage: Bacteria > Pseudomonadota > Gammaproteobacteria > Pseudomonadales > Oleiphilaceae > Marinobacter. The sequence goes on from NZ_CP085217.1 coordinate 588,872, forward strand.
TGCCGATCACGCTGGCCTTGCCCATCACCAGATTGACCATGCCATCCGGCATATCGACCTGCTCATCCATCAGGGTAAAGAGCGCAATCATGGTCAGCGGGGTTTCGCTGGCAGGCTTGATGACCGAAGGACAGCCGGCGGCCAGCGCCGCGGAAAGTTTCTTGGCAATCATGCCGATCGGGAAGTTCCAGGGCGTGATCAGGCCGGCGACTCCGATAGGACGGTAATGCACCGTCCAGGTACAGTCTTTCGGCTTCTCGTCCAGAGTATGGGAGTCCAGGGCGTCGATGTGTTTGGCGCAGTAATCAAAGAAACCGGCTGCGTATTCGACCTCACCTTTCGCTTCTTTCAGCGGCTTGCCATGCTCGGAGCACAGGATGCGTCCAACTTCGTCCTTATTATTCATCAGGGCATCCCGAATGCCTTCAAGCCAGCCCCTGCGGGTTTCCAGGGAGTAGGGCTCGGACAGCCGCAGGGCTCCGGAGCCCGCCTCGATTGCATCCTCGACATCGCCTGCCGTCATGGATGCGACCTTTGCAATCACTTTGCCCGTTGCGGGGTTATAAACATCAAAGGTATTGCCGTCGCTGGAGTCTTTCCAGCGGCCGCCCACGTAGCCGTGCAGGTTCTTCAGTAGTGGTGAATCCATCATCCAGGCTCCTTGTCATGTATCCGGTTATCGAACTGTAAATCCAGGGTGCAGGGATTTACGGATCTCTATTCAATTCATAGTGGCCGCTGAACCCGGTGCTGTAAAGTAGCCAGGAGTGGGAGGGCACGACCGGTTGCGACCATTGCCGGGTTTTGACCCGGGGACTCGGCGGCCTATACTCGGGGGATGATCACCAGAGGAGGCCGGATGATGAAAGCTTTTTTCCACCCCGCACAGGACCAGCACCTGCCAAAAACCTATTTTACCCGCGGCCAGATGCGTGAACCCCAGGAAATTCCAGACCGTACCGGCCAGATGCTGGAAGGACTGAAAGCGATGGATATCCCGGTTCTGGAGCCGGCTGACCAGGGCGCTGCGGATATTTCCCGGATCCACGATCTGGGCTACCTGAGATTTCTGGAGTCCGCCCATCGGAGGTGGAAGGCAATGGGGGACTGGGGTGACGAGGTCATGTCCAACATATTTGTCCGGTCCCCCAACCACCTGCAGGGCATTCTCGCCGAAGCCGCCCGCTATCAGGCCGATGGCAGTTGCCCCATCGGCGCCAATACCTGGGACGCCGCCTACTGGTCAGCGCAGGCAGCGCTGGGGGCAGCTGATGCCCTGATGGCCGGAGAGCGTACCGCCTATGCGGTATGCCGCCCGCCCGGACACCATGCCCGGAAGGACGCAGCCGGAGGCTTCTGTTATCTGAACAATGCTGCAATTGCCGCCCAGAAACTCACATCCCGGTTCCGCCGTATCGCTATCCTGGACACGGACATGCATCACGGCCAGGGCATCCAGGAGATCTTTTACGACCGCAGCGATGTGCTCTACATCTCCATTCACGGGGACCCCACCAATTTCTACCCGGTGGTCAGCGGCTTTGAAAATGAACGGGGTGAAGGCGAAGGTTTTGGCTACAATATCAACCTGCCCATGCCCCACGGATCCTCCGAGGAAGACTTCTTCAACCGCCTGGAGGAGGCCATGACGGCCGTCACCCTGTTCCGGCCCGACGCCCTGGTTCTGCCACTGGGCTTCGACATCTATCACAACGACCCGCAGGCGAAGGTCTCCGTGAGTTCGGAAGGGTTCAGCCGTCTTGGCAAGCGCATCAGCCAGGCCGGTCTACCCACCCTGGTGGTGCAGGAAGGCGGCTACGACCTGGAAAGCCTGAGTGAGAACGTACAACAGTTTTTCCGGGGCCTCGGAGTCTGAATCGGGCGTATTTCAACCCGGTGGACTTTTCCAGATCAGTGGACAGGGGCATACACGCTGATATTGGTGTGGCCCTCGGCCTGTAACTGGCCGGCCTGAATCCGGCTCATGGTGCCCCTGTCGCAATAAAGCAGGAAGCGCCGGGCCGGCGGCAGGGCGGCAAATCCGCTGGAAAGCTCATAGAAGGGAATCCGGACAATATCGTTGTTGCTCAGACACAGCGGCGTCCTGTCGCCCTCCGTGGGGTGGCGCAGGTCAATGATGACATCGCCCTTTACAGGGGTGGTGACCATCTCAACTTCTTCCGGTGCAGCCCTTTTGTCCAGCAGTTGATCCACATGGCATTCGGTCCGACTCTCCAGGGCCTGCGCCAGTGCCGCAGGATCCATCCTGCTTTCGTCCAGTTCCACATTGCGAAGCTTTGCTCTTGTCGCGGGCCGCTGGGAAATGACGCCACAGTATTCCGGCATATTGCGCGCAAACGGCTCCGTACCTATCTCCCGGGCAATCCGGATGATCTCTTCCTTGTCCATGGATACCAGGGGGCGCAGGACAACCTGATCACAGGCCCGGTCCACCACACTCAGGTTGGTAAGGGTCTGACTGGACACCTGGGCCACGGCGTCACCGGTCACCAGACCTGCGACATTGTTGCGCTGGCCTATCTCTTCGGCCGCCTTCAGCATCTGGCGCTTGAGTACAACACCCCAGTGCCTGTGTCCGACCGACTGCATGATCTCGGCAACCACCCCGTCAAATGGCACCGAAATGAACTTTGCACTGTGGGAAGCGCCATACCGGGACCAGAGATAATGCACCACCTGACGCACACCGTCCTCGTGATTAGCGCCTCCCAGGTTGAAAAAAAGGAAATGGGAGCGAATGCCCCGCCGCATCATCAGCCAGGCCGCAACCGACGAGTCATAACCGCCGGAGATGAGTGTCATCACCGATTCCACGCTGCCCAGAGGGTAACCCCCCAGACCCCGATGGCGACTGAGGGCAATGTGATAATGGTCCTGCTGTATTTCAATGCGCACGGTGATGTCCGGCTGCCGCAGATCCACACATCGCGCCCCACCCTGCTCCAGCAGAACCGTACCCACCTGGCGGGCGACATCCCCTGACCGGAAATCATGCAGTCCGTGGCGGCGGACCCTGACGGCAAAACTCCTGTCCTCCAGTGTTCCAGCGGAAGCTGCCAGGGCCTGACTGGCGATATCCGCGATATCCTGAAGCGGGAACTCGCCAATTTCCTGAATGGTGGAAATTCCCGGTATCCGTTTCAGCGCATCAAGGACAGGCTCAGCCAGCTCCGAATCCGCGGGCAGCGTAACCTCAACCCGGTCCCAACTGCCGTCCACCCGGATACCGTGATCAAACTCCCGCAGCAGTTTGCGGACGTTCTGACGGAGCTGACGCATCTGGCTGCGGCGCACAGGCTTGCTCTTTATGGTTATCTCAGGCGCAGGACGGATAAGAAGCTTCATGGCATGGGACACAGAGGCGGATAGGTGATCGGGTGGGTAGAGAAAATTGTCCAAAGCGCTTAGTGTAACGGGTTCGAACCACGCCTCAAAGTCGGGCAATCCAATCACACAGACAACTGAACGCCGCCGGCTGGCAGCAGGAGCTCCGTTTTCCATGAGTCAGGACACCATAAATGCACTGGTTTCCCCCGAGGGCAGCCTGGAGATACTTTCCAGCCATGAGGTCAATCGCCTGAAGGATCGCAGCGAAGGAGGGCTCTACAAGCTCTTCCGCCAGTGCGCGCTGGCCGTTCTGAATACAGGTGCTGAAACCGACGACTGCAAGAAGCTGATGGAAATCCACGCGGACTTTGATGTTCGCCTGGTGCCCCAGCCAAGGGGCCTGAAACTGGAGCTGATCAATGCGCCTGCGAATGCCTTTGTTGACGGCGAAATGCTCCGGGCCCTGCGGGAGCATCTGTTCTCGGTGCTGCGGGATATCGTCTACTCAAACTCAATGCCCTCCTCCGCCTCCGGTTTCAAACGCGACAATCCAGAAGACATTACCAACCTGATCTTCCACATTCTGCGTAACGCCCGCGTGTTACAGGCCGGGCGCGTGCCGGACATGGTGGTGTGCTGGGGCGGCCATTCCATCAGCCGGGACGAGTATATCTACACCAAGGACGTGGGCCACGAACTTGGCCTGCGGGGCATGAACATCTGCACCGGTTGTGGCCCTGGCGCCATGAAAGGTCCGATGAAGGGAGCCACCATCGGCCACGCCAAACAGCGGGTCAGAAATGGTCGCTATATCGGGCTCACCGAACCCGCCATTATCGGTGCGGAAGCGCCGAACCCGATCGTGAACGAACTGGTGATTCTGCCGGATATCGAAAAACGGCTTGAAGCCTTTGTCCGCGCCGGCCACGGCATCATCGTCTTTCCTGGTGGCGTAGGCACCGCTGAGGAAATTCTCTACCTGCTCGGCATCCTCCTGCATCCCGACAATGTCGACCTGCCCTATCCGGTTATTTTCACCGGGCGGAAGGAAAATGCCGGCTATTTCCAGATGATCGACGAGTTTATCCGCAACGCCCTGGGTGACGAGGCTGCCAAAAAATACGAAATCATCATTGATGACCCAGCCAGAGTCGCCCGGATCATGAAAGAGGGCATCGCGGATGTCGAGGCCTACCGCCGCGAGAAACAGGACGCTTATTATTTCAACTGGATGCTGAAGATCGATCCGGTGTTCCAGCTACCTTTCGAGCCGGACCATGAAAAAATGCTGGCTCTGGAGCTGCACCGCGACCAGCCGGTACACATGATTGCTGCCAACCTTCGCAAGGCTTTCAGCGGCATTGTGGCGGGCAATGTGAAAGAAGGCGGCATCAAGCAGGTCGAAGAGAAGGGACCTTTTGAAATATCCGGTGACCCGGCACTTCTGCAGCCGCTGGACGCACTGCTCACCGCATTCGTTGAGCAGAACCGGATGAAACTGCCCGGCAGTTCAGCCTACCGGCCAAGCTATCGCATTGTTCCCAGGACTGGCTGAACACCGGATGCTGGCATGATTGGCAAAAGTGAACATTCGATAACAGAGCCGGCTCCTGCTCGGCAGGAATCGGCTCCCTTACAGATGGATCTATTTCCCGCCAGCAGGCAGGCTTTCATAGTAAGCCGCCAGATCTGCCATGTCCTGCTCGCTCAGGCTCATAGCTTGGCCCTGCATGACTGCGGCCTGACCGCCGGACCGCTGCTTGTTCTTGTAGGCGTTGAGTGCAAGAACCGTGTAGCCCGCTTTCTGGCCTGCCAGATTGGGATAGGTGGGAATCTGGGATATGCCATCGGCGCCATGACAGGCGGCGCAGACTGCCGATTTGCTTTTGCCTGCGGCTGGATCTCCGGCTGCCATCGCAGCCATGGGTAAAGCTGTGATTAATGCAAAAACGCCGGCTGCGGTATAGTTTTTCAATCTCATGCGGTCTACCCTCTCATCATCTTGCTGGTTTCAGTGCATTCTTTTCAAGAATGATTGCACATTTACTGACTTATACCATAGGGGCTGAACACCCCAAATGCCATAAATCAAATGCGCCTTGCTGAAAAATACGATGGAACTCAATATCTGTACTTCCCCGGCGCTTTTCATCAGTCGCCAATACGGAAGCCCCAGATCCTGATCAGCAGCGGAGACCGACAGACAGCATGACGATTCAAACTGAAGAACGAAACTGCATGGAGGGCCGGATCGGCCTGATCACTCTGGATTCCCCCGCTACTATCAATGCCCTTAACGGCGTGATGATTGATGAGATGCAGGCCGCCCTCGACACCTGGGCGGTGGATGACAGGATCTGCCTGGTAATGCTTCAGGGCAACGGGAAGCGGGGATTCTGTGCCGGGGCCGACGTCCGTCAACTTCACGACGCCCTGACTGGCAGGGATGATCCGGCCATGCCCCTGCGTTTCTTCAGTAAGGAGTACCGTCTCGACTATACCCTTCACCGCTTCCCCAAACCCGTAATCGGCTGGGCCCATGGAGTGGTCATGGGCGGCGGCCTGGGCCTGCTGTCCGCCTGCCGCTATCGCCTCGTAACACCGGATCTCATGATGGCCATGCCGGAAATCAGCATCGGCCTGTTTCCGGACGCAGGTGCCAGCTGGTTCCTCAATCGCCTGCCAGAAGGACTGGGCCTGTTTCTCGGCCTGACCGGTGCCCGCCTGAATATCAGCGATGCCCTGCGACTGGGCCTTGCTGATCTTGCGGTCTACCCCCAGCAGCGGGAAGCACTGCTTGACACCATCCTGGCCACTCGATGGAGCGGCGAAGCCGCAACGGACGACAACCGTGTTTACCGGCTGATCAATCAGCTTGATGCGCCCCCCGATCCCAGCCTGCCCGCCAGCAATCTGGCGCACCACGAACAGACGATCGCCCGACTGTGCCGTGATGGCGACCTGGAAACTGTGGTGGACCGTTTATTGTCCGAGCCGGGAGAGGATGAATGGTGGCAGGTGTGCATTGGAACCCTGCGAAGCGGCTGCCCGGTCAGTGCCTGGTTGGTCCATGAACAGTTGCTGCGGGGCCGGCAGATGGGTCTGAAGGATATCTTCCGGATGGAGCTGGTCATGGCATCCCGTTGCGCCCGGGAGCCCAACCTTGCCGAGGGCATCCGCGCCCGACTGATCGAGCGGGACAATTCGCCCAGCTGGAGTCACAGCCATGTCCGGGAGGTTCCGCGGGAGCATGTGGAGTCGTATTTCACCCCGGCCTGGAGCGCACAGGACGATCCTCTGATCGCACTCTGAACAGAGTCATCTCAGGAGCCGGCGCCCGCCTGAATCAGAAGCATCTGCAGCTCCCGGCTATTATTCTGGCGGGCGATGGCCAGTGCCGTCAGCCCGTCCGGCCCCTTGTAGCCCGGATCGGCTCCGGCTGCCAGCAGCACTTCCGCCATCAGCAGGTCACCTCCTTCAACCACCTGCATCAGCAGCGAGTGATCGCCCTGACTGACATTGACGTTGGCCCCCGCCGACAACAGTGCCTTCACTACCGAGAGATTACCTTCCCGGGCTGCCAGAAATATGGGGGTGTCGCCGGCTTCGCTAGCGGCGTTGACCCCGGCGCCAGCAGAAAGCAGCAGGGCCACGATTTGCCGATGACCTTTCAGGGACGCAACCATCAGCGGCGTCATGCCTGATTCTGTGACCAGATCCGGGCTGGCACCTTCGCTCAGGAGGAACCAGGTGATCCGGGCGTGGCCGGCCTCGGCTGCAACAAAGAGTGGCGTACCCTGCTCCGTTACCGTATTGAGAGAGGCACCGTCCCCGGCCAGAGCCTGCACACGGTCCAGGTCGCCATGCCGTACTGCAGCCACCATGGGGGTTGTATCAGCACGGGCCTGCCCCTGATCGAGATTGGAAGGTCCTCTGGGGGAAGCGCAGGCGCCCAGAAAAAGTGTGAATGCCAGCACGGCTGCATACCGGAGGGTGAGAGCATGAACAGGCGCAGAGGACAGAATCGGCAGAAGGGCGCGAGCGCCAGTTCCATTGGCCATGGTGATGTTTTCCAGTTCAGAGGACGTCCGCCATTCTGCTCAGTGAGGCCGGCGAAATAAAGCGAGCGGTTCACAAGTTGGCAACCCCTTGCCCCACACCTGCCGGAAACAGCACCTCAGGCCCCCACCCAGAGCTCTGCTGCCAGCGCCCTCAGGCGGGATTCGCCATCCCGTCGCCCGAGACAGTCACCACTGGCCTGCAGCTGCTGCCACGACCAGTTCTGCAGAACAGCGCGGCACCACAGGACTTTATCAGGCAGCGAAAGAAGCCTGCCAGCCACACCCGGATTCATGCTCAGGCGCATCATTGGCAGCAGGCTCAGCTCCAGACCACGATGGCCATGGCAAAAAGCCTCAAGCTCCACTTCATCCAGCGCATCCAGTTCCGCGCCTCTTGTCAGGGCACCTGTCAGTGACAACACCAGTTCAGGCGCCAGATCCGGCCACACCCGGGGCAGCAGAACCGGCCAGTGCTCGGCAAACCGCGCACGGATCTGGCCCGCAAGCCCTTTCCCTTCGTCCGAGAAGCCGATCAGCATCTGTACCGCATGCTCACCACTGCTGGCCTCGCGCTGAAGGCCCAGGCGCATCAGTTCGAAACCGCAGCGCTGCCAGAATCCAAGCAGGTCGGGGCTGACCCCGAAACTGGTCCCAAGCCCGTCCAGGCCGCCTGCCCGGGCATGGTCACCGGCCGCCAGCACCAGATCGATGCCTACCCCCTGCCTGCGCCAGCGCTCATGGACAGCCACCCTCACTACCCGGGCAAGACGCAGACACGCGGCAGCGGGAAAGCCACTGTGATTGGCCAGGGACTGGGGCAGAAGGTGGCCTCTCAGCCGCCTTTCCCCCAGGGCTACCTGTTGAGCCAGTTCCGGATCCAGCCCGCCTTCAACTGTCATCCACAGCACCCCGACGACCTGAGCGCCCGAGCGGGCAAGCCAGCTCTGGCCCCGGGGATCATCCATCCACTGCCGCAGATCTCCGGGGGTAGTGCGGTAGTGAGCATCCACCAGCAGGCCAAAAGCCGCTGCCAGTTCGCCTTCCGTGGCCTCAGCAGGACGCCAGGGGCTCAGTGTAACCGGTCCTGAAGCCTCAACCACCGGGGACTCGGCTGCCAGCAGAAACAGCTCCCGGACCAGCGCCTCCAGCGGGTCTCCCTCGGCCCAGCGCACCGGGTCATGAAGTTGAAGGGACTGCCAGCGAGGCGCCTTCTTCTCAAGCACCCGGCGAAATCTCAGGGCAAAGCCGCGACCGGAGCCTTCATAACCATGGGTTGTGGTTGCGTAGACCACCCTGGGCCAGCCCCCCAGGATTTTTTCCAGCAGCGGCGCAGGAATGGCAGCAGCCTCATCAACCAGCACCAGCCCGGCTTCCGGTCGGTGCCGCAGGAGTTCATCCACTGCGTAAAAAGACAGGGTCTGGCCGCCGCTCAGGACCAGGGAAAACTCATCCCGACCCGGAACCGCCTCCGCTCCCGCCGCCAGACGGGCATGTTCAAACAGGGTTCGCACCGCGCCTGTGCCAGGTGCAGTGACTATAACCCTGGTCTCGGGAGCTGGCTGCCGTGCCGCTTTCAGGTATTCAACCGCTGCCATGCCCAGAGCTGCCGACTTGCCGCGACCGCGGTCCGCGGTAATCACCAGAGGCCGCCTGGCCCGGCCCCGGGCGGTGCGCAGAACCTCCCGGACAGCCTTTGCCTGATCCGCAGTGCCTCCGGGAACGAATGGAGGATTCTGGCTGGGAGGACCGGACAACTCCGGCTCTGCGCCGGGACTTACCCGGATCACAGACGGGTCGGACGCAATCACCCTGGCCATACGCTCTGCAAAAGGATGATGGCCTGCCTCCTCCAGACCGGTGCGGGCGTAGTCAGGGTCCGCAAACTCGCCCCAGGTATCCAGTGGTGGCATCAACCAGAACCAGAGTCCGCCCGCCGCCAGAGTTCCGCTCAGAGCCGCCAGGCTGTCCGGAGGGTTGCCCTGCCAGCCATCCCACACCAGCAGCTGGATCTCCCGGCCGAGCCAGCGTCTGCCGGCATCGGGCCTGATTGCGGTCAGCCCCGGATGCGGCGGTCCAGTTGCGGGACCGCTCCACAGGCCTGTTTCGAACACCAGCTCCGGAAGGACGTTGCCCAGCCATGACAGAGCCTCCTCGCGGCTACCCTCAACCAGCACCAACCGGCGCTGCCCAGCAGCCTGAAGAGACTGCTGGAAATTGCGCCAGCAGGACGGAGTGGCAGCTGCCATTGGCTCAGCTCAGATCGATGGCATGGCGTTTGAGATCATCCAGCCCGCAATGCCTGAGTGCCGCCCGGTGAGTGGCCCGCAGCTTTACCCGGGGCGCGCAGTCCGCTGCAAAGGCCTCCTGCCACCGGGGTGCACAGAGGCACCAGGCATCGCCCGCTTTGAGGCCGGGAAAGCCGGCTTCCGGCACGGGTGTGCTAAGATCGTTGCCCCGGCTGCGGGAGTACGCCAGAAACTCATCCGTGACCACGGAGCACACGGCATGCACTCCCATGTCGTCCGGGCCCACATTGCAGCAGCCATCCCGGTAAAACCCGGTGTTCGGCTCGGTGCCGCAGACTTCCAGCTTCTCTCCAAGCACATTCAGCGATTCGGTAATGACAGTGGCCATCAAACATCTCCTGCCCGAAAAATGGAACTCATTATGGGTGACAGGTTACCCACAAGCCAGTTGGTGATTACAATAGCCCAATGCCTACTGAACTCCCGCATTTCCTTACCGACGAACAGCGCGCCATCATCACCGCCGATCCCGAACACGCCGTGATTACGGCGGTGGCGGGTAGCGGCAAAACTTCGACTCTGGCCTGGCGCATCCGTTATCTGCTGGAGCAGGGCCAGCGGCCGGAACGCATGCTGGTACTGATGTTCAATCGCAGCGCCAGGCAGGATTTTGAGCGCAAGCTGACAGCCGTAACCCGGGACTCCGGGCTGATGCTGCCGGAGATCCGCACCTATCACGCCATGGGCCTGCGGCTTTACCGCCGTTTCATCCGTGAGGGTTACCTGCCGGCGTTCTCCGAAGCCATTCTGACCGAACAGGAGATCAGCTTTCAGGCATGGATTCTGACCCGGCGTCTGGTCCCGGAAGACCTGCAGGATGAAGTGCGCCGCAACAAAAAGGATTACGTGGAAACCGCCACCGGCTTTATTGACCGGGTCAAGACTACACTGTCCCCGGCAGAAATCGTGTTCGAGGAAATGGGCTTTGGCGACAGACACAGGTATCTGATTGATCTGTTTCACGCTTTCGAGCAATGGCGCAAAGGCGGAAGCCGGATCAGCTATGCTGACATGCTCTACGAGCCGGTGATGGCCATCCACCAGAATCCCCCTCTGCAGAGGCTGGTTGGTAACAGGATGGATCTGATCCTTGTCGATGAATATCAGGACACCAACGAAATCCAGCACCTGCTGCTGCGCTATGTGGCCGGCGATCGCGCCAGGGTAACCGTGGTGGGAGACCCAGACCAGACCATCTATGAATTCCGTGGCGCCAGTCCGGAATTCATTCTGAGGCGCTTCAGCGATGAGTTTGAACGCCCGCTGGAACAGACCCTGAGCTATTCCTTCCGCTACGGTCACAGGGTCGCCCTTCTCGCCAATCACCTGATCAGCCGCAATCTGGGACGCAGAGACGTGCTCTGCCACGCCCATCGGTCCACCCCGGATTCAAAAATCAGCCTCCATGAAAATGACAGTGACCCGGAGGCGGTACTCGCCATCCTGGAACAGCAGTCCCCCGCAGAGCGGGATGAAACGGCAATCCTGTTCCGGGTCTGGAGCCAGAGTGTAGCCATCGAACTCCGGCTGCTGGACCGTCAACTGCCCTATCGCATCGACACCGGCAAGGGCGCCCTGTTCAGCCGCGAAGTGGAGGCCATAACCGCTCTGCTGCAGGTGGCGACCGGCACTCTGCCAGAAACGCCGGAAGCCGATCGGGTGACTGTCGCACGGAACCTGCTACGGTTCCCCCATGTCGGTCTCAAGGAAGCCGAGCTGAATCAACTGGCAGGATTTCTCGCCGGATTTGGCGAAGGCTGGGCCGAGCGTCTTCTGGCCATGGATTTTGATGCGCTGCCGCCACTGGCCGGTCGCAAGCTGCGCCGTCTCGGGGAGATCCTTCAGCGGCTTAAGCGCTTCGATGGTCAGGTTTCAGACCTGATAAGGCAGTACGCAGACCACACCGACCTGTTCGAAGGCCTGCGCAGCCTCGCCATGGCCCACGATACCGCCAGCGAACGGGTGGATACGGTAAAAGGCTTCCAGACCTATCTTGCGGGCCTGAATGTCGGAGCCGCAGAGGCCCTGGCGCACCTGCGCGAACTCAAGAGCAAGGCAGCGAGGCCCCACAACGGCGGCGTACTGCTGTCTACGATTCATCGCACCAAGGGTCTGGAATGGTCCACGGTCATCCTGCCTGGACTGCAGGAAAAGTATCTGCCTTACAGCCCGCGCCAGGGGACCGACATAAAAGGCCTGATCGAAAGCGAACGCCGCCTGCTTTATGTGGCCATGACCCGCACCCGCAACCATTTGCACCTCATTACGCGGACTTCCGGCCAGAGGCCACCGATGGATGCCGGTGCCGGGCCCAGCCGCTTCATTGCCGAACTGCATTTCAGGCTTTCCGACCAGTTGGGGCAACACCTGGAAGCCATCGCGGACAGCACCGAAGAAATGCCGGAGCAGGTGACAGTTGATGAAGCCGCCACCCTGGTGAGCGAACGCTATGCCCGGCGAGCCGGCGTGACTCTCAGCGGCAGGACGGCCAGCGGCAGCACGGGCGCACCTGAGTCCGGCGACAACCAGGGAGCGCTCTGGGCGCATGAACGTCTGTCTCATACCATCTTTGGCCAGGGGTCCGTGATCAGCGAAGATGAGGGGGCGTTTGAAGTCAGTTTTGATGCCGGCAAGACGTTGAATTTCAGCAAAAAAAGCGCTCATCTCTATTTCCATGCCCTGGAGTGAGAGGATACCATGGTGGTCGCAATACCGGCTCTCCAGAGCACCGGTAAGGACGAAAAGCTGTTTTTGGTGTAACTTTTATTATGAATTGCACGTAAGCTGCAAAACATGAAGAAGAATAAAGCTGACAAGGCCCCTGAAACCAAAGGCTTTCGTGTTCACAAATCTGCAGAACAAGACAGGAGATTTAGCATGAGGATCATGCGTCCATTGGCTTTCGCTACCCTGGCCACGGTATTTGCGGCACCTGCCATTGCGCAGGACGAAGTGAAGGACCGGATTTACATCAACCCCTTTGCCGGCTTCCAGTTATTTGATGACGAACGGGACCTGAGCGAAACAGCCACCTTCGGCGTTGGCGCGGAATACCGCTTTCTGCCCAGATGGGCGGTGGAATTGGTCGGCTCCCACGGGGATGCCGACCGGAAGTATCGCTCCGGCCGCAATGACTTCGACTCCGTCCGGCTTGACGGTATCTATTACCTTGCCAACCCGACCGAGACCTGGAATCCCTATGTGTCGGCTGGCGTGGGCCATATGGATTTTGACGGAGATCCAGGCATCAACACCCTGGGCACCAATCACGACGAGACCCGGGTAAACGTTGGCGTGGGCATGCGCTACAACATCAATGAACGCCTCTCCCTGCGGGGCGACCTGCGCGAATTCCACGGCGTTGATGAAAGCACCTGGGACACCCTTGCCACGCTGGGTTTAAGCGTTGCCTTTGGACGCAAGGTTGAGAAGCAGGCACCGGAGGACAGCGACACCGACGGGGTTCCCGACAGCAGGGACCAGTGCCCCAACACACCGGTGGGTAGATCCGTCGACAGCCGCGGCTGTGAACTCGACTCTGACAACGATGGCGTCGTTGACGGTAGGGACCAGTGCCCCGGCACCAAACCCGGCGTCAAAGTGAACGCCAGTGGCTGTGAAGTCGACAGTGATAACGACGGCGTTCTGGACAGCGTCGATCAGTGTCCGAACACTCCTGCTGGAGCCAAAGTCGATGAATTCGGCTGCGAGGGCATTACCGAAACCGTTGAAACCATTGAGCTTTCAGTGAAGTTTCCCACCAATAGCTCCGTTATCGGAGATCGCTTCGACAATGAAATCCGCGAGGTGGCGGACTTCATGAGGGAGCATCCGGAAACAACCGTGGAAATTGCCGGCCATACTGACAGCCGGGGCGAAGCAAGTTACAACCAGTTCCTGTCACAGCGCCGTGCCGAAGCCGTGGCTACCCGGCTGACCGATGTGCTCGGAGTTGACGAGGACAGGGTGACCGCTGTGGGTTATGGCGAAACAGAGCCTGCATTCACCAACGAAACTGCCGCAGGCAGGGCACAGAACCGTCGGGTTGAAGCGCGGATTCAGGTTCGTCGCTAAAACACCGGCCAAACGGATATGACAAGGCGCCTGCGGGCGCCTTTTCTGTTTCTGGCGTCGGTCACTGACGGGCAATCCCTGTCAGACCCATTGCCGTAAAATGGTGACTAACGGAACAAAGCGGGGGAAGAGGATGATTCGCTGGTTACTGCTCAGTGTTCTGTCACTGCTTCTGTCTCCTGCAGTTGCAGGGGTCTATCGTTGTGAGACGGAGTCAGGGGTGCGCTTTTCCGACCAGCCCTGCGGCCCGGATGCACAGAGAATAACGGTCCCGGACAACCGTATCGGAGGCAGCTTCGACTCGAACCTGCCGGAGCCGGAACCATCCCCGGAAAAAGATTCCGGGCATGACGGGGACGAGGAACACGCTGAAAAAGACAGGCCCTGCCGCCACATAAATTCCACCAGGCTGCGCCGGCATCTGGTAGCCGGTGAGGTTGTGCAAGGCATGACCAAAGACCAGGTCATCAGGGCGTTCGGTCGCCCGCCGGAGACCTATCCCGTGCCCCAGGAAACCTGGGTATATCACACCGACTACTACGGGCGACTCTACGAACTCACCTATGTCTATTTCGAGGATGGCTGCGTCGAACGGATGGAGTACCGCAAACCCTGAGCCGGACTGGCGGGAGCGGACCGATGTCTGGCCCCAGATGACTTGCATCCTTTTCCTGCCAGAGGGTGTAATGAAATCCAGCCGCCGCTCCACGTGAGAGCTGGCACCCGGAACTCCCAGCCGGCCAACAAACAGACAACAGGGTTTCCTCATGGCGATTCAACACTTCGATGTTTTAATCATAGGTGCCGGTCTGTCCGGCATCGGGGCCGGCTGCCACCTGCAAAAACGCTGCCCCGGGAAAACCTTTGCCATTCTGGAAGCCAGGGAGACCATTGGTGGCACCTGGGACCTGTTCCGCTACCCGGGCATCCGCTCAGACTCGGACATGTACACTCTGGGCTATTCCTTCCGGCCCTGGACCAGGGGCAAGTCCATTGCCGACGGGCCTGACATTCTGGACTACGTCCGCGACACGGCAAGGGACAGCGGCATTGACCGGAAGATCCATTATGGACACCGGGTGATCCAGCATTCATGGAACAGCAACGACGCCACCTGGACCGTGGAAGCCAGCCATGGTGAGAAAGGCGAGACCGTCCGGTTCAGCTGCAATTTCCTGATCAACTGCAGCGGCTACTACCGCTACGACGAGGGTTACACCCCGGAATTCCCCGGGCGTGATGAGTTCAGGGGCCAGGTCATCCATCCCCAGCACTGGCCGGAAGACCTGGACTACCGCGGCAAGCGGGTGGTGGTAATTGGCAGCGGTGCAACAGCAGTCACCCTTGTGCCTTCCATGACGGAAGAAGCCGCCCACGTCACCATGTTGCAGCGCTCCCCCAGTTACATAGTGTCCCTGCCGGATGTCGACGTGATTGCCCGCTTCCTGCAGCGGCTGCTACCCGGGATCGCTGCCTACCGGATTACCCGGTGGAAGAACGTCACCATGCAGATGCTGTTTTTCCAGGCATGCCGGCGCTTTCCAGGCCTCATGCGCAAAATGATCCGCCGGCAGCTACTTCGGGAGCTGGGTCCCGATGCTGACATCGACACCCACTTCAACCCTTCCTATGACCCATGGGATCAGCGGCTCTGCATGGTGCCCAACGGGGATCTTTTCCGGGCCCTGCGAAAGGGTGACGCAGCCATGGTCACAGACCACATCGACCGCTTCACCTCCGACGGCATCCGCCTGGCCTCCGGGCGGGAACTGAAGGCCGACATCATCGTGACTGCCACGGGCCTCAATCTGGTGGCGATGGGTGGCGCCAGGCTGCTGGTGGACGGCAAAGAGGTGAATTTGCCCGAAACCATGGGCTACAAGGGCATGATGCTCAGCGATGTGCCCAACATGGCGCTGGTGGTGGGCTATACCAATGCCTCCTGGACCCTGAAAGCGGATCTGACGGAAGAGTATATCTGCCGGCTCATCAATCACATGGACGAAAAAGGATACAACATCTGTGTGCCGAAGAAAGACCCGGACGTGCAGGAAGAGCCCTTCCTGGATCTGGATTCCGGCTATGTCACACGGGCCCTGGCGCATCTGCCCAAGCAGGGAGACCGCTCGCCCTGGCGGCTGTATCAGAACTATCTGCTGGACCTGCTCAACCTGCGCTTCGGCCGCGTCGAGGACGGGTCCATGAATTTCTGCCGTGCCCGCCGCAGTCAGACTGAAGAGGACACCAGCAACCAGGTGGCCTGAAGGATCCCGCTATTCGCTGTAGCGCCCCGGTCTGAACGCGTCCAGATTCAGGGCTGGTGTCTCTCCGTCCATCACCTGGGCAATCAGATCCGCGCTGCCGGCTGACAGGGTCCAGCCAAAGGTGCCATGCCCGGTATTGAGATAGAGGTTCTTCCTGGGCCCGGGCCCCAGGATCGGTGGCCCGTCAGGCGTCATCGGCCGGAATCCCGTCCAGGTTTCAGCTTTGAACAGGTCTGCCGCGCCGGGGAACCGGGAGGCAACGGAGCGGCGTATGGTGTCCAGCCGCCGCTCCGGAATATCCCGGTTGAAGCCCGCCAGCTCCACAAATCCCGTAGCCCGCAGACGATCACCCAGCCGGGTCGATACCACCTTGAAGCGGTCGTCGTGGACTGTGGAAAGCGGCGCCAGCTCCGGGTCGTTAATGTCTGCAGTAAGAGAGTAGCCCTTGACGGGGTATATGGGCAGGCGCTCCCCGATCGCCGCCAGCAGCGTGGGCGACCCACAGCCAGCGGTCACCACGACGGCATCGGCCTCCAGCTCCCGGGAAGCCTGGTCGGCCTCGCGAATTTCCACACCGTGAACACTGTGGCCGTCGCTGAGAAAGCGGACAACCTCCGTGCTGAAATGAAAGCTGACACCAGCAGCCTGACAGGCTCCGGCCAGAGCCCGGGAAAACAGCCCGCAGTCTCCGGTGCCATCTGTGTCATAACTCAGGGCGCCATAGAGCGGCCCCGTCCCGGTCATGCCGGGTTCGGCTTCGCGGGCCTGTTCCGGTGTCAGGAGGCGGTGCGCTATGCCCAGCTCACGGAGCAGGCAGGCCGTGTTCCTGTAATCATCCATGGCGCCGGGAGTGCTTGCCAGATGCAGCAGGCCGGAATGTGCGCCATCAAACACCAGTGAGAGCTCCTCTTCCAGAGCCGCAAAGCAGAAACGGCTATGGATGCCCAGGCGCAGCATGGCCCGGCGGTTGAGACCGTAAACCCCCGGCGCCAAGGCAAACCTGAGAGTCTGGAGCAGGAAGCCGAGAGCGGATAACGAGGGAGGCACAGACATCTTCAGGGCCCCATCCCGCTTCAGAAGCATGGGCAGCGCCTTGCGCACCATCGCAGGCGAAGCCCAGGGGTAGACCACTCCGTAGGATCGCTGGCCGGCATTGGCGCTACTGGTTTCCAGCCCGGCGTTGTCGAGACGCTCTATAACGGTGACCTGGTGGCCCCGCTTTTGCAGCGCCCAGGCTGTTGTAACTCCCACCACTCCGGCACCGATGACAACAGCATGCATGTGATTGCCCTCCCTCGAACTTCCATCTCACGATTTATCGCCGCCAGGGTCAAGGAGGAAAGCATGCTCTGGCTGTCTGGAATGAATGGGCATGGTAGAATTGCTGCCCGCTTCAAAAATCAATGGCCAGGGCTTTATGGGCAGCAAAAGACGCGAAATCCCGGTATTCGAACATCCGATCATCGAGACCCACTGCCACCTGGATTACCTGAAAGAGCGGCCGCTGGAAGAGACCCTGGCAGAGGCCCGGCGGGTCAATATTGAGCGCATCATCACCATTGCCGTGGCGCCGGAAAACCTTGCCCGGGTTCGCGAACTCAGCCAGATGGCGCCTTTTGTCTATGGAACCCAGGGCATCCATCCCCACGATGCCGAGAGCTACACCGACGGGGTGGAAACGGAGATCCGCAGCCACGTGGGTGGCGAAAAAATGGTAGCCGTCGGAGAAATCGGTCTGGATTACTTCTATGACAACGCCGACCGGGAAATCCAGCGTGAGGTGTTCCGGCGCCAGCTGCAGATTGCCTGTGACACGGACCGGCCCGTGGTCATCCACAGCCGGGACGCAGATGAAGACACCATTGCCATCCTTGGCGAATTTGAGGACACCCTCAAACGCCGGGGCGTGATCCACAGCTTCACCTCCGGACCGGGTCTTGCCAGATACGCCATCAGCCAGGGCTGGTGTCTTGGGTTCAATGGCATATCCACCTTCAACAAGGCGGAAAACGTGCGGGACATCATCCGCATGACCCCCATTGACCAGTTGCTGCTGGAAACCGATTCTCCCTTCCTGACGCCTGTACCTTACCGGGGAAAAGAGAATGCGCCTTTTTACATTCCTTTTGTGGCAGAGAAAATCGCCGACGTGAAGGAACTGGCCATCGAGGAAGTCCTCCAGGCCACCTACCGGAACAGTCTGCGAACGTTTTTTGAGAGCCGCCCATCAATGTGAGCCATTCAGGGGCCGCCACGTATCAACCCATAAGGAATAATGGAAGGGGCTGTTGCAGCTGCCCCCTGGCCTGCGGAGAATGCCGGCCTGCTCTCTCATCTCTGACCCCGTATATTCTGGACCCTCCTGATGATCAAGCGCATCCCGGTTTCAGCGTTAAATGTCGGCATGTACATCACTGACCTGAACAACGACTGGATCCCCCACAACACCCAGCGTCGCCGAGGCATTATCCGCAACGATGAGACGATCCAGCGGGTCCGTGATCTGGGCGTCACCCATGTCTATATAGACGCGGCCCGTGGCCTGGACTCCCCGGACGGCGTTCCGGCCCATGAAATTGATGAGAGCAATCAGGCCCTGCTGGGGGAATCCGGCTCACTTTCTCCGGCTGTCAAGGCACGCAAGACACTGGATGAAGAGTTCAGCTTCGCCCTGAAGACTCACGAAGAAGCCCAGACCCTGGTCGGCAACCTGATGCAGAACGTCAAGTTCGGCAAGGCAATCGATCTTTCCCCGGTGCACGAGCTAGCCGAAAACCTGCTCGGCTCGGTGTCACGGAACCCCAATGCGCTGGCCTGCCTGGGCCGCATCCGGGAGAAAGACAACTACCTTCTGGAGCACTCGGTCAACCTGAGCGTGCTCATGTCCATCTTCGGCAGATCCCTAGGCCATACTGACGAAGTCCTTTACCAGACCATCGTCGGGGCACTGCTGCACGATATTGGCAAAATCCTTACCCCCAATGACATCCTGTTCAAACCCGGCCGCCTTACTCCTGCCGAGTTCCAGATCATGAAGGAACACGCGCGGCACTCCCGGGACCTTCTTCAGGCTACCGAAGGCATTGGCGAACTCACCGTGCTGACCGCCGCCCAGCACCATGAGCGGATGGACGGAAGCGGCTATCCGGAGGGTCTCAAGGGCGCGGAGATATCGATTCACGGCCGCATGGTGGCGATTGCCGATGTCTACGATGCCATTACCAGCGACCGGGTATATCACCGCAGCATGACCCCCTCCCAGGGGCTGAAGAAATTGCTGGAGTGGAGTGGCGACCACCTTGATGGTGAGCTCGTGCGCCAATTTATCCGTTGTATCGGGCTTTACCCGGTGGGCTCCCTTGTGCTTCTGGAAAGCGGCAGGCTCGGCGTCGTGGTGGAAAGCAACGAGGCGGATCAGCGTCTGCCAGTGGTACGTGTGATGTATCACACCCGTTTTCGCATGCCGATCACCGTTAAAACCATCGACCTGTCCCGCCCCGGCAATCAGGACCGGATCAGGGAGGCCGTTGACCCCAGACACTACGACATAGACGTCCGGAAATTTCTGGCCTGACGCCCCCTTGACGACCACCTCCCCCCTTCCTGCCATTTGCTTACCTCTCCCGCCCTTGGCAGACTGGTGTTAAAGTCGTATACAGCATGGCGCTTTCCGAACCGGTTCCGGGCACCCTGTATTTTACGTTCCAGAGCGCCTCCTCACAGAAACGGAACATCTGATCAACTGCGAAGGAGGACCCAATGCCTAAAAACACGTCCGATGCCCTGATCCTGGTGGATATCCAGAATGACTTCTGCAGGGGCGGCTCTCTTGAAGTTCCGGACAGCCCGGAAATATTCCCCGCTGTGAATCGCTACATTGATGAGGCCACCAGGAAAGACTGGCTGATCATTGCTTCCCGGGACTGGCACCCGGTTGATCACTGCAGCTTCGAGCACCGGGGAGGGCCCTGGCCGGTGCACTGTGTCCAGGACACGCCTGGCGCGGAATTCCACCCGGACATGAACCTGCCTGATGATGCCATCCGGGTCAGCAAGGGCACCGCATTCAACCGCGACCAGTATTCCGCTTTCGATGGTACCGGCCTTGCTGATTTTCTGAAGTACCGGGGCGTATCGAAGCTGCACGTCGTGGGCCTTGCCCTTGATGTGTGTGTTGAAGCCACCGTCAATGATGGCATCGAGAAAGGATTCAGCGTCGAACTGATGGCGGACGGCACCCGTGCCGTCGACAGCGACAAGGCGCCCGAGGTAATGGACAGACTTTCAGCAAAGGGAGCGGATATCACCTCATGAGTACACTCGACGAAGATCAGACACTGCTGCCACCCCGGGATCTGGCCCTGATGGTCGACCTGTACGAACTGGCCATGGCCCAGGCCTACTGGAAAACTGATATGGGTGAGCGGGCCACCTTCAGCCTGTTCTTCCGGAACATGCCGGATCACCGCAACATCGTCCTGGCCTGCGGCCAGCAGAATTTCTGCCGGCTGATCACCAGCCTGTGCTTTACCAGCGAGCAGCTGAAAAAACTGGAGAGCTTTGGCATGTTCGAGCAGAAGTTTCTCGACTGGCTCGCCGATTTCCGCTTCAGCGGCGACATCTGGGCCCTGCCCGAGGGCACGCCGGTGTTCCCCCAGGAGCCCCTCCTCGAGGTGCAGGCCCCGGTGGCCGAAGCGCAGATTCTGGAAAGCCTCGCCATGAATTACGTGCACCTGGAAACCGTGATCGCATCCAAGGCACTACGGCTGGTTCAGGTCTCCGGCGGCAAGCCGGTAGTGGACTTCGGCATGCGCCGCATGCACGGAATCGACGCAGCCTACCGGGGGGTTCGGGCCTACCGCATCGCCGGAATTTCAGGCACCAGCAACGTTCAGGCAGGGAAAGACTTCGCTCTGTCGGTTCAGGGCACCATGGCTCACAGCTTTGTCCAGGCCCATGATGACGAAATGGATGCCTTTAAAACCTACGCCCGCCTCTATCCGGATACCATACTGCTGGTGGACACCTACGATACGGTGGCCGCGGTGAAAAAAATCATTGCCTGGCTGAAGGCCAACCCCGACATCAGCATTGGCGCCATCCGCCTGGACTCCGGCGACATGGCGGAACTGGCGACGGAATGCCGCAGGCTGTTTGACGAGGCGGAATACACAAAGATCAAGGTGCTGGCCAGCAGTGGCCTCGACGAGCACAGCATTCAGGAGCTGGTTCGGAATAATGTTCCGATTGACGGCTTCGGCGTTGGCACTGCCATCGGGTCAGCCAAAGACTCACCAAATGTGGAACTGGCCTACAAGCTCACCGAGTATGCTGGCAAACCGCGCATGAAAAACTCACCAGGCAAGCAGTCCTGGCCGGCTGCCAAGCAGGTATTCCGCCAGAGCGACAGCGACGGCAACTACACCGGAGACATTCTTGCCGCCCGCGATGAAAGCCAGCAGGGCGAAGCCCTGCTGGTGCAGACCCTGCGCGACGGCGAACTGGTGGATGGCGCCATCCGGCCTCTCGCCGACATCTGTGAATACAGCCAGAGTGCCGTGGCGAAGCTGCCACCGGAGCTGCGAGCCATCGACCGGGACGCCGATTATCCAGTCACCATCAGCGATCACCTGAAAGCCATTCAGAAGAAGACCCTGGAGGCTATCAAAGGGACTGACTGAGAGTCCCTCCTGCCCCCCTGCACGCCGAAGGGCTCGGAAACCGCCTTCGGCCCGGCTTACGCTGATTGCTTACACGGCATTTCCACACCGCTCTGTCTGGGCCTGCTATCGGAGATTCCCGGCCTTTCTCATGCCCATCCTGCGCGATTTTCGCAGTCGCTTTATTCAGTTATCATAACCGGCCGCCATGTCACCGAGCGGATGAGCTGAATCCGCCCGAATGATGCGGGAACAGAGGTCTGCGAAACCAGGTGGCTTCACAATTACACCAAACCGGAAAATCGCTTCTCCAATCCTGACAACATCCGGAATAAAAACCTACGCTATCAAAGCACTGGATATATCAATGTCCAAAATCATATAGAAGACCAATCCCAAATAAACATTTATTTTATGTATTTTTTTAAGCAACTTTTAAATTATTCTGGAAATAAAATATAAAACAGAGCATTTTTCCCGAAAGCGCCTTAGATCCTGTTCTTACAAAAAAACTATAACACCGGCATTTAAATTAGCTTTTAAAATAAAATGCATATCAGGCATTTTTGATGTTACAAATTGCCTGGAATGTAGCTTTGTGCTATGACACATTTAAGAGTAAAGTTGGAGGCCCTAAGAGACAGGAATGATATGGGCCTCGGTAGCGCAATACGTCAGCTTCGAAAGTCAAAAAACATTACGCTAGCAGAACTGGCAGAGCGGGCCGGCTCCCACGTGGGTAACCTTTCGCGTATTGAGCGGGGCACTGCGAAGCCCAGCCTTGACCTGCTTTACCGGCTGGCGGATTCTCTCGACTTCACTCTTGCAGAAATCTTCTCCGCGGCAGATCAGCGGTCCCGGGACGACAAGCAGGTTGAGCTCAATTCCCTTTTTATTGCCCTGCTGGATGACGACCGGGAACTGCTGGTGGATTTCGCGAGGCTTCTTCATGAGCGGGCCTCCCGCGATCCTTCAGAAGTGTTTGTTGAGGACAGGTCAATGCCGGTGGAACGCATAGAAGGTCCGGACGGCCATGACAACAACGACGACGACGACGACGACGACGACGACGACGACGATCTTGGGGAGCAGGGGCATCAGTCAAAAACCTGACAGACATACCCGGAACATTCTTTCATCATAAAACTGCTCTGAACGCGCCCTACCCCCTGATGCGCCCTCCCTGTCCGTCATCCCACACTGAGCCCTCAGGGCTTGCACCTGCCTCCCGGCAGTCATCGGAAATGCTGAAACCGGCTGCTTTCAGGAAGCAAACGACAGAAACAGCCCCATGAGTACCGGTGAAATAAAGGACAGGATAAATCCGGAGGCTATGGCCACAGGCACGCAGGCAAGCCCACCGCTGCTGCGTATAATTGGGAGGGTGAAATCCATGGCAGTAGCGCCGCCATAACCGATCGCCATCGCGGGGCGCTGGGTGATGATCAGCGGGATAATGGCCAGGGCAATGATTTCACGCAGCACGTCGTTAAGAAAAGCCACCCCACCCCAGGCCGGGCCAAGGGCATCCCCTACCACGACTCCCGATAGCGAATACCAGCCGAAGCCGGACGCCAGCGCCATGGCATGAGGCCAGGGAATCGTCAGGAGCGGAATTACAAGCAGACCTGCCAGCATGGAACTCAGAGTCAGGCTCAGGGCGACGCCAAGACCCTGCCGGTTCATCAGCAGGCGCCTCAGGGAAAGGCCGGCATTGCGCAGTTGCAGCCCGATCAGAAACAGCAGAAGCATAAGGCCGGCGGTCGCCACGTCCTCGACCAGGGGAAGGGCCGGCAGAAGAAAATAGCCAGCCAGCAGGCCTGCTACCACCGCTGCCATCGGCTTCAGTGCTGACAGAAACAGCCGACGGTAGCCGGGCGGCGGCGCAAGGTCGGAGGCGTCTGCACTCATGGGCTGCCAGCGGTGCCAGAGCCAGAGTCCTGCCATATTCAGCACCAGCAGGCTCACCACCAGCACCGACACCTGACTCGCCATGACCCCCAGCTGGGCCCACAACCCCTCCATCTGGCCAAGGCCAACGCCCAGAAGTACCAGAATGAAATACACCAGGCCTTCTACTCCGTAATGAATCACCGTCATGGTCTTCCGGCTGGTCAATGCGATTGCAAAACCGAGAAAAAGGGGCGCAAGAATCAGCAGGGCGTCGAACAGCATGGGAAGATCCCGGTTCTGAAACTGAGTGATTGGGCTAAAAAGGAAAGGCGGGGAATAAGCTCACCAGATGGGTTCATGCTGATCCGGATCGAACCGGTAATCGCCCTCGCTGGCATCCCTGTCATTGCGGATGCTCCGGGCGAGGCGCTGGGCAACCACCGACCAGACCACGTGGATCTCCGGCCGGGCCTCAAAACCCGCACCCAGAAGCGAGCCAGCCACTCCGCGCAGAGCGGCTTCTGCCTGGGAGGCACTGTGGTACGGCCCCTGACACCTGTGGCGTTCCGGCTGCTGGACTGCCGGGCCACCCATGGCAACCAGAGCCCAGATGTCTTCGCCCACGTTCTTGATGTGTAACTCCACCCGGCGCTCATCGCGGGTCATCACCAGAGCTCGTAGCGGACCCCGCCCATGAAAATAGTGGAGTTTCATCAGGCTGTCTTCAGACCCCCTTCGATGGCACGCATCAGTGCAGTGCGCTCCCATTTCTGTCCTGTATCAGCACCCAGGGGGCAATCACTACCGCCCACAGCTCAGCATTTCGCTCATACCATGCACGCGCAAGGTCGGGGGGCACATCCCCTACCTCACCACTCGCCATCCATTTCTCGAACAGGGGTCTGTTGTCTGCGGCAAGTTCTGCAGCCACCGTCAGCAGGTCCAGATCAGGGGACACCCGAACCACATGCCCCCGGGCATAATAGGTCTGAAGATCATGCCAGCCAATCCAGGAGGTCTCCAGATTGAGCTTTTCCTTCAGTTCATCAGCTGATTGCATCAGGGGGCCTGCCTCGCCTCAGTATCTTTTCCACACGTGACCGCCCTGCACCCCCGGAGAGAGGACGCTGACAGTCGTTTATAACAGCTGTTAGCGTCGCACGATTGCCCCGATTCGACAAGCCTCAGGGGTCGGAGTCAGGCCGACGCGATCATGTCCCTCAGCACGTAGTGCAGTATGCCGCCATGCCTGAAATAGGTGGCTTCGTTCACCGTGTCGATGCGGGACCGCAGCTTGCAGGTTTCGGTCTTGCCGTCCGGATAGGTAACGATCATTTCGAGGGTGTCTCCGGGCTTGATGTCGCCAGCGAGACCCTTGATGCTGATGGTTTCGGCGCCGGTGAGCTTCAGACTCTCGCGGTTTGCGTCGCCTTCAAACTGCAGTGGCATCACGCCCATCCCGATGAGGTTGGAACGGTGAATCCGCTCGTAGGACTCCGCCACTACGGCCTTGACCCCCAGCAGCCGGGTGCCTTTCGCCGCCCAGTCCCGGCTGGAGCCTGTTCCGTACTCCTTGCCTGCGATGACCACCAGTGGCGTGCCGTCCTCGATGTACTTCATGGCGGCATCGTAAATAGGCATTTCCTCCCCGCTGGGCACATGCCGCGTGAAGCCCCCTTCCACGCCATCCAGCATCTCGTTTCTGATCCGGACGTTGGCAAAGGTCCCCCGCATCATGACCTGATGGTTGCCCCGACGGGAGCCGTAGGAATTGAAGTCCTCCTTCTTCACCCCATTTTCCTTCAGGTATTTACCGGCCGGGCTGTCGGCCTTGATCGCACCGGCGGGGGAAATGTGGTCGGTGGTTACCGAGTCACCCAGAAGAGCCAGGATATTGGCATCCTCGATATCCTCGATTTTGTCCGGCTCCGCACTCATGCCTTCGAAGAAGGGCGGGTTCTGGATATAGGTGGACTTGTCAGACCACTCATACACCTTGCTGTCCGGCACCTCCAGTGCCTTCCAGGTTTCGTCACCCTCAAACACGGCCGCGTATTCGGTGCGGAACATGTCGGTTTTGACCTTTTCCACAGCCTCGGCAATTTCCTGCTGGGTGGGCCAGATATCCTTCAGGTAAACCGGGTTTCCCTCTTTGTCCTTGCCCAGAGGCTCATTGGCCAGATCAATCTGGACATTGCCGGCAAGGGCATAGGCCACCACCAGCGGCGGCGACGCCAGCCAGTTGGTCTGGACCTGGGGATGGATGCGGCCTTCAAAATTACGGTTTCCGGACAGGACCGATGCCACCGTCAAACCGCCGTCTTCGATCGCTTTTTCAACGGGTTCCATCAGTGGGCCCGAGTTGCCGATACAGGTTGTGCAACCGTAACCCACCAGGTTGAATCCGAGCGCGTCCAGGTCCTCCTGGAAGCCACCAGCCTTGAGGTATTCGGTCACCACCTTGGAGCCGGGCGCCAGCGAAGTCTTTACCCAGGGCATGGTATTGAGGCCCTTTTCCCTGGCCTTTCGGGCCACCAGGCCGGCGGCCATCATCACGCTCGGGTTGGATGTGTTGGTGCAGGAGGTAATCGCGGCAATGACCACGGCGCCCGGGTCCATGCGAACGCGCTCACCTTCTATCTCAAAGTGCTCGCTGTCCGGGTGAGAGTAGCTCTCGTCGACGCCCACGGCGGTCTGGCCCCCCTCTGACAGCAGGCGATCCTGGTCTTCCTTTCCCTTTTTGCCATTGGACTGGGACATGATCAGCTCAAAAGCGGACTTCATATCCTTGAGGGCAACCCGGTCCTGGGGCCGCTTGGGACCAGCCAGACTGGCCTCCACATCCCCCATGTCAAGCTGCAGGGTATCAGTGTAGGCTGGTTCCTGGCCGGGTTCGCGCCAAAGTCCCTGGGCTTTGGCGTAGGCTTCCACCAGTTCGACCTGGTCCTCCTCGCGACCGGTCAGGCGCAGGTACTTGAGGGTCTGTTCATCCACCGGGAAGAAGGTGCAGGTGGCGCCAAACTCCGGAGACATGTTGGAGATGGTCGCCCGGTCCGCAACTGGCATGTCTTTAAGACCGTCACCGAAGAATTCCACGAACTTGCCCACCACGCCTTTCTTGCGGAGCATCTCGGTCACCGTCAGCACCAGGTCGGTGGCGGTGATGCCCTCCCGGAGTTTGCCGGAAATCCTGAAACCGATCACTTCGGGAATCAGCATCGACACAGGCTGGCCGAGCATGGCCGCTTCCGCCTCGATGCCACCGACACCCCACCCAAGGATGCCCAGGCCGTTAATCATGGTGGTGTGGGAGTCGGTGCCCACCAGGGTATCAGGGAAGGCAAAGGTCTTGCCGTTCATGTCCTTTGTCCAGACCGTCCGGCCCAGGTACTCAAGGTTCACCTGGTGGCAGATACCTGTACCGGGGGGCACTACACGGAAGTTATCGAAAGCATCCTGCCCCCAGCGCAGAAACTCGTAGCGTTCCTTGTTGCGCTCCATCTCGATCTGAACATTGTCTTTGAAAGAAGAAGGATCGCCAAAGCGGTCAACCATCACCGAATGGTCAATCACAAGATCCACGGCCGACAGCGGATTGATCCTGGCCGGATCCTGACCGGCCTCCTTCATCGCGTCCCGCATGGCGGCAAGATCAACCACCGCCGGTACGCCAGTGAAATCCTGCATCAGCACCCGGGCCGGGCGGTACTGGATCTCGGTATCGGATTTGCGGTCCTTGAGCCACTTGCCCATGGCCTTGAGGTGGGATTCATCCACCGTGGTGCCATCCTCATTGCGCAGCAGATTCTCCAGCAGCACTTTGAGGGAAAACGGCAGCTTGTCGACGTCGCCGAGAGATTCACCAGCTTTGGGAAGACTGTAGTAATGGAAGGTCTTGCCGCTGACATCGAGGCTGGTCAGTGTATCGAAACTGTCCTGACTGGTGATTTCTTTCGACATGTCCGTCTCCTCCAGAATGGTTTCAGGGCGCCCGGCCCTCCCGCACTTTCATCCGGACGCAGGGGCGGGCAACACGCCTGTTGTTTATCCTTTTACTATTGCACTAATTGGCAACAGTTCAACCCTGGTGGGCTGAATGCTCCATATTCAGGGGATGAATGAAAGCTGCTTCAGGTCTGCAGGTCACCATAGAGCTGGGCGTAGAGCCCCTCCCTGGCGATCAGCTCGTCATGGGAGCCTTCCTCGATGATGCGGCCGTCCTCAAACACACAGGCCCGGTCCGCCTGCTTCACGGCACTCAGGCGGTGGGCAATGATGAGGGTGGTGCGCTGCTCGAGGAATGTTTCCAGCGCCTGGTGGAGTTTGTACTCGGTTTCCGCATCCAGTGCCGAGGTGGCCTCGTCCAGAATCACCACCGACGGATTGGCCAGCACCATCCTGGCAATGGCGAGGCGCTGGCGCTGGCCGCCGGACAGGCGCACGCCCTGGCGGCCGATCATGGTGTCGAGGCCCTGGGGCATCTCCTGAACAGTGGCCTCCAGCTGGGCGATCTTCAGGGCCTCCCAGAGCTCGTCATTGGATTTCTCACGGCCCAGTGTGAGGTTCTGCCGGACGGTGTCGTTAAACAGCGCCGGATGCTGCAGCACGGTGGCCACATGCTCCCGCAGCCGGGAAAAGCCGATGCGCTGAACCGGGATACCGTCAATCAGCACCTCGCCACGGTCCGGCGTGTACATACCCAGAATCACCTGCACCAGAGTGGACTTGCCGCCACCACTGGCGCCCACCACCGCAACCTTTTCTCCCGGCGCCACGTGAAGATTGATGCCCCGGAGAATGGACTCTTCATCATAGCCGAAGTGGACATCTTTCAGGGTCAGGCTCACGGTATGGCGGCCTTCAAACGGATTTTCCCGCGCCGGATAACGGGGCTCTTCCTTCAGATCCAGCAGCCGGTTAATCCGCCCGAGGGCCGCGTTGGCGGCGTAGAAAGCGTACTGCATGTTGAGCATTTCCTGCACCGGGGTCAGCATGAACCAGAGATAGCCAAAGACGGCGAACATCATGCCGATGCTCAGGTCGGTAAAGAGCACCGCCACCATGGCTGCCGCCCGAAAGGCGTCCACTCCGAACTGGAAGAGGGCAAAAGACGCCCGGCTGGCGGCATCACTGCGCCATTCAAACTGGATGGCGTGATCCCGCACATTACGCGCCCGGCCGATCAGGTTGCGGACGTAGTGTTCCTCACGGTTGGCGGCCCGGAGCTGGTGAATGGCATCGAGAGTCTCCGTGAGATCCCCCTGGAAGACTTCGTAGGCGCTGTTTTCCCTGCGCTTGAGCTCTTTCACCTGCTTGCCGATCAGCATGGTGACGAAGATCACCAGTGGGTTGAACAGCAGAATGAGCAGAGCCAGCTGCCAGTGCACCCAGAGCAGCACAAGGGCGGTGCCGAGCACGGTGAGGCTGGCCACCAGAAAGCGGCTGATGGTGGTGCCGAGAAACTGGTCGATGGTATCCAGATCGGTAATGAAGTGACTGGTCACGGCACCGGAGCCCATGGTCTCGTATTCCGACATGGCCACCCGCTGCAGCCGGCCAAGCAGGCGGGACCTGATGCGGAAGACCACATCCTTGGAGATCTTCGAGAACTCCAGTGACTGCAGCACGTTGAAGACCAGGGCCATCAGCCTCATCAGGAAGGCTGCCAGCACCATGACCGCAATGTAGGCCACTGGCTGATGCCAGGCCTCCGGAAGAAATGTCCGCATGACCGGCAGCACCGGGCCAGATTCATCCAGCAGCACTTCGTCCACCAGAACCGGCAGCAGAAGCGGTATGGGAACGCTGACTACCGTGGCGAAAATGGCCAGAATATTGGCACGGACAAGCCGGGGCTTGTGCCTGAGGGCCAGTCTGGCAATGGTCCGCCAGCTATAGCGCCGGTGCGAGCGCCCCTCGCCGTGGTTTTCCCCGTCTGTGCCTTCGTACCCAATGGACCTTTCCAACTCACCTCCTGATAACTGCTTAAAACGGGCCCTGCTTGCTCTACCGTGAATGGTACGGGTCGATCAGGCTTCCGGCCTTCCGATAATGATAACTTACCCGGTTTCGTGCCGCATGGCCGGCTACCAGCAGTTTTTGCCAACCGGGCTATGGTTCGGAGGCAGGGCATCTGCGATCATTGCGTTCGGCCCAACACAACAACCCGGATCCGGCACCGCTGTGAAACACGACTGTCATTACCATCCCGGAGAGCCAGCCAAGTGGCACTGCGGCGCCTGCCAGATGCATTACTGCTCCAGCTGCATGCCAGACGCCGACACCCGCAAGCAGCTTGCCCTGTGCCCACACTGTGGCCAGAGCATGCGCTACCTGGGGGCCGCCAGCGAGGTGGTGCCTTTCTGGAATCGTTTATCGGCGTTCTTCCGGTATCCGTTCCATCTGGGCCCGTTGATGGTCATCGGCATCTGCACCTTGGTGCCCATGATGCTGAGCACCAATCTGGCCGGCGCCCTGATTACCCTGGCCCTGCTGCTGGCGCTGTTCAAGTACACCTACACCGTGATCCGTCACACCGCCGACGGTCATATGGAACCCCCTCCACTGGCCACGGCGTTTACCGGCGGCGGCTTCAGCATTGTCATCCTGCAACTGGTGGTATTTTTCCTCATGGGCGGCCTGGTATTCAGCGCAGCTCTCATCGGCGGGCCTCTACTGGCCTTTCTGGTCCTGGCCTTCGTGATTCTGGCTCTGCCCGCCAGCATCATGGTGCTGGCCATGGAGAACGAGGTGGGTCCGGCCATCAACCCGATGAACCTGGCGGTGCTGATCTCCCGGATTGGCTGGCCCTATTTCCTGCTTTACGGCTATGTGATCCTGCTGACCCTGGCTTCCGGTGCCGCCCAGGAATTCGCCCTCAACCATTTCGAGCCCTGGCTGGCCCAGCCGCTTGCTGGCTTCCTCAACTCCACCTTTACGCTGATTCTGTTCCACATGCTGGGCTACCTGCTGTTTCAGTATCAGGAGGAGCTGGGCTTCGCCAGCGACCTGCAGGACAGCAATGGGGAAGAAGATCAGGGCCCGCATCGGGACCGCAGCAAGCGGCTGGACGCAGATATCGATATGAACCTGAAAGACGGCAATTACGACCGTGTGCTGGGCATGCTGAAGGAAGCCCTCAAACGGGAACCAGGCAATGCCCACCGCCTGGGCCAGTTGCACCGTCTGCTCACTGCCCGGAAGGACGTCGCCGAGCTTTACCGGCACCACCCACGGCTGCTGGAGTGGCTGGCCAGCCGGAATGACGCTGACAGCATCCGTGACCTTCTGAAAACACTGAATGAAGCCGAACCCGGCTTCCGGCTGGAAGACCCGGAACTGGCGGTGAGTTGTGCCCTGCCCCTCTACCGCCATGGCGAGTACAAATGGGTGTTGCGGCTATTGCAGGATTTCCACAAACGCTTTCCCAACAGCGATCACCTGGCCCCGGCCTACCTTCTGGTGGCCCAGACCCTCGCCAATGGCCTGGGGCAGTGGGAGAAAGCCACCGCGTTCCTCAACTTTATCCGCAAAAAGTGCCTCGACCATCCCCTGCACGCGCAGATAGACACATGGCTCGAGCAGGCCGCCCGCAGGGAACCGCTGAAAGGGCCGAAGGCGAGTTTTGATGTGGTGGGGGGCATGTCTTCCTAGGATTTTTTTTGCCACGGAAGAACACGGAAGAAAAAGAAAAAATAGCCACGGACGACACTGACTGGCACAGACAAAAAAAACAGAAAATTCTTTTGGTTTTAAATCACTTGTCCGTGTCGTCCGTGGCTGCTACATCTTTTCCCTGTTCTTTTCTTTTTCCGTGTTCTTCCGTGGATTCCGTGGCTAACCCGTAGTCTGCATCAGGCTCTGATAATGCCGCGCTTTGGGGGTCATCTGGCGTTTGTCGAATTCTTCCGCCAGCAGGCGGCAGGCTTCCCGGGCGAGAGTGGGAGCGTCGGCTGAGCGCAGGCGCTCGAAGGCTTTCTCTGCAGTCTTGAGGTCCCCGTCGCGGAGGCTGGCGAACAGCACACGGTTGTGGTCTTCAGCGTCCAGAGGTTTGTTGTCTGCCCCCTTCGACAGGTATTCCTGCCAGACTTCCACCAGTTGCGCTGTCTGACGGCTGCTCAGAGCCAGGTTCATCAGCTCCCGGGCCCGCTCACGGTATTCCGCCAGGTCAGGTCGCAGTTTCGCCAGCTGATACAGATGCTCCAGCAGTATCCCCCGCTCCGGGTAGCGCTCCCACAGGGCTTCGAACTGACGCCTGGCGAGATCAAAATCCATGCGGCCGATACTGTTCATGGCCTGGGCATAGCCGGCAGTAAAGCGTTCATCCTGTTCTTCCGGTTCTGGCTCAAAAAACTCTTCCCGGACCTGAAACCAGCTTTTCCCCAGCATCAGCACCAGCGCCGCCCCCGCCACAAGACCGCCGGCGTGAGCCATATAGGCAATGCCGGTGGCACCGGCAAACCAGTAATCGTAGATCTCCTTGCCCAGCCACACCGGCAGCATGGCCAGCGCCGGAGCCCGGAAATAGTTGAAATAGACGCCCAGAAAATAGAAAAACCGGATCTTCCGGGTGCCATAGATAGCCACATACATGCCCATCAGCCCGGAAATGGACCCGGAAGCTCCCACCAGGGGCACCTGACTGCCCGCCGCAAATCCGGTATACACAAGCCCTGAAGTGATTCCGCACAGAAGATAGGCCAGCAGATACCGGCCAGGGCCCATGGCTTTCTCAACGGTAAAGCCAAGCAGAAACAGGAACACCAGATTGCCGATGAGATGCCCCCAGCCGCCATGCAGAAACTGGTAGGTCACGAGGGTGTAGGCGTTCAGCTCATCCGGAATCAGGCCCAGGGCATTTGTGCTGAGTTTTTCAATAAGTTCGTCCTGGATGGGGGGCCGAAGGTCCTGCCAGCGGCTCTGTTCTGCAGGGGCCCAGACCAGACTGCGGTTTCTCTGCAGATAATCATGGAAAGCGCGGTCCGACAGCATCATGCCAGCCATCCAGACCCGATTGTTCTCGCTGGCTGCCTGCTGGAAGGCCTCAAGCTCGTCGGTGCGACCCGAGTCGCCCTGAACATTGATCTGGCGCTGCAGATAGGTCTCGTAAACCGGCGCCTCCAGCTCCACCAGGTCGGTTGCCAGGTAACGCTCAATAGCTGTTGCCATGAGCCGCGAATCCGGGGCCTGATAGAATACGAACACCAGCAGGCAGGCCAGCATCAGCCCCAGGGTAACCCAGGGTGGGCGTTTCCAGTTGATGGTGTTCTCAGCAGGAATGATCAGCATGGCCAGCCACAATTCATCATGATTTATCGTCTCCGGTCTGCTTTTTACCACAGCAGCGCCTGCTTTTCGCGCTCAAATGACTCCTGACCCTCACAAACGTGAGGCCCGGCAAAAACGGAGAAAAATACATGACCTTACTTGTAATGGATCACCCGGATTTGATGGCCAGGTTCGCGATACTGGAGGCATTCTCCGGCCAGAATTCCCTGCCCGCTGAACAGGGGCCCCGTAAACCTCACCGGATGCGCTTTCACTTTGGCTTCGACCAGCACCGGCTAAGCCAGGAAGACCAGGAAATCATTCGTCAGCATGGCCTCTACCTGAGGGAACATCCGGAAATCAGGATAACCCTGCACGGACATGCAGACATCCTCGGAAATGAGGTTTACAACGGCTTCCTTTCGCGCCTCCGGGCCAGTTCCGTGGCAAGGCTTCTGCAACGGGAAGGCGTCCACCAGTCCCGCATTGCGCTTACCGGCTGGGGCTGTCGCAAGCCCCTGACACGGCCGGAGGACCATGCGGCAAACCGGAGGCTGGAGCTGGAGTATCACTGCGCAGGTATGTCAGAAGTAATACGAACACTTGCTGTGTAATGCAAAAAAACCGCCAGGAAGGGTGGCTTTCTGCCAAGTGCGCCTTCCTGACTGATCCGTCCTCCTCATCTCACGTAGAAACTCACAAATAGTGGACGGAGCTCCCGGCATGAAACCGGGCACCAGGTCAGGTTTGGCAAATCGGCTCAACGCCTTCTTCTTTTCGTGCCTTTTTCTGGTCGCCAGTAGTGAGGCGCACACCATGAACTCCCTTTCGGATTTGCAGTGGAAAAACCGCGTCCTCCTGATAAAGGCATCCAGTGACGGCTCAGGGGCCATGGAAATCCTGAATCGATACAGGCAGGAGATTGCAGAACGGGATATCGTCTGGTTGGTGGCCACGGATGGTGACATCAGATCCAACCTTGAAGAAGTCGACCCCGCCCTCGCGGCGAGTGTCCGGGAGACTCTTCGGAACCAGCCCGGCCAGACGCGGGTGGTGCTGATTGGCAAAGACGGTGGGGTGAGGGATCGTAGCGAGCAACTGGACCCTGAGCGGCTCGAAAACATGCTTGAGGTGCAGCCTGTCGGCGTGGACCCGACCCGGCATCTAAGGGTGCTCGCTGAGTGGTACCCGGGCTTGAGGAAGGCACGCCGACTCTTCAACCAGAGGCCGAAACAGACGCCGGTACTCGCCCGGAGTCAGGCCCGTCAGACGCCTGAATAACCGTCGGAAAAAAGACACATCCTCGTAGCCGATCTCCTGACTCACCTCTTCCACCGACAGCCTGCCATGCTCCAGAGCCCGCTTTGCCGCCTCGATGCGGAGGTTCTGCAGGTACTCAATGACTGAGCAACCCGTAGCAGCCTTGAACCGTCGTTTGAGGGTTCGGGCAGGCAGGGGTGAGCTCTCTACCAGCAGGGAAATGGCCCCGGGATCCCGCCAGTGCACATTGAGCCACTCTTCACACCTGCGCACCGCCGAGTCCGCATGATGGGTACGTCGGACCAGGCCCGTGAATGGCAACTGGCCTTCACCGTGCCATTTCAGAAGATACACTTTGGCAATGCGGAGCGCTTCGCCAACGCCCACATGCCGGGCAATGATATGCAATGCCAGGTCATGCCACGAAGTTGTTCCCCCCGCCGTCACCAGCCGGCCATCGGGATGGGCATACACCAGGTTGCTCTCCGGCCGAAAGCGCACTTTGGGGTAGTGGGTGCGGAAAAGCTCCTGATATCCCCAGTGGGAGGTTGCTTCGCAGTTATCCAGCAGACCGCTCTCGGCCAGTAACACCGATCCGGAACAGGCGGAATAGATAGTTGCACCCGAACGGAACCTGGTCTTGATCCATTCCATGAGACCTTCATAGCGGCCACTGATCGCTTCATCGGGTCCCAGCCAGATCTCCGGGAGAATCAGGATATCGGCGGCAGGCTCATCAGCAATGGCATACGCCGGCTCAACCGGAATGCCGTGGCCGCAGTGAAATGGTGCTGAATCCACGGAAACAATCCGCACGTCGAATGGCTGATAGGGAATCGCATCGCCCACCAGCGTCTGCCAGACATTGCCCGT
The DNA here is from genome assembly GCF_044799475.1 of Marinobacter sp. Lineage (GTDB taxonomy): Bacteria > Pseudomonadota > Gammaproteobacteria > Pseudomonadales > Oleiphilaceae > Marinobacter. Next base: position 623,878 of record NZ_CP085217.1, read on the forward strand.
CGACATGAGCACATCCACCATCCCGTACAGCGCCGAACCCGACGTTTCTGGCACAGCCAGAATCAGGACTTTTCTCTGCTGGCGCTCCATCTTCCATTCTCCCTGCAATTGGTGGCACAAATGCCCCCTTTTTGTCAGAACTCCATCTGACCCGGTACACAGTCATTCCTTATTTTATACCCAGACGCCATAAAGAGCGCCTCCCGGCCCGGCCGGGTCCCTTTAGACAATGAAGCAAGGTGAAAAAATGAATACACAGGTAAATATCCAGACCCGCAATGGCCTCGACCTGATCCAGATGGGCCAGACAATTGAGGCACTGAAAAACGACCCGGCCCTTGCGCAGTTCGAGTTCCGGGCAAGTAACCAGTGGGTGGACGGCGGCGAAAACCGCTCTGCTATCCGCGGTTTCTACGGAGCCGGCGCCGAAGACGAGTCCCGCACCAGCGACTTCGTTTTCACCAATGGCGAGCCCCCCGTTCTGCTGGGCAAAAACGAAGGTGCCAACCCGGTGGAATTTCTTCTGCATGCTCTGGCCGGCTGTGTCACAACCACCACAGTCCTGCATGCGGCGGCACGGGGCATCACCATCAGGAAGCTGTCAACCAGACTGTCGGGAAATATCAACCTGGAAGGACTGCTGGCGCTGAATGACGAAGCGACGGTCGGCTACGAGGGTATCCGCATCCTCATGGATATCGATGCCGATTGCAGCGACAGAGAGCTGGATGATCTCCTGTCATTCGCCAAAGACCACTCTCCGGTCTGCAACACAGTCTGCCGACCAGTGGCGGTAACCCTCGAGCGAGTCTGAGAACTATTCCGGGGCGGGGTTACCCGTCCCGGATCCCCCTCCAGGATCCTGGTCTTCCGGGCCGGAAGTAACAAAAATCACCCAGTGGTGTCTCAGTCATCATCTTCTCCCTGAAAAAGGAAAACGACATGAACAGGCTCCTGGCTCTCGCTGCCCTTGTCATCCTTTTAACCACCAGCGCCCTGGCGTCGGAATCACCCGTTTACACCGGCCTGATAGGCAATACCGCTGCTGGCGGCTATGACATCGTGAGTTACTTTGAGTCAGGTGAACCAGCCAAAGGCTCAACCCAATTCACTGCCAGTTACAAGGGTGCTACCTGGCGATTTACCAATGCTGAAAACCTGCGCAGGTTCCAGCAAGACCCGGCACGCTATGCGCCGGCTTACGGGGGCTATTGCGCCTGGGCAGTAAGCCAGGGTTACCTGGCCAAAGGCGATCCAAAGCACTGGGCCATCAGAGATGGGCGGCTCTATCTCAACTACGACGAATCCGTACACAACCGCTGGCTGGAGGATCCCGAGAGTTTCATTCGGCAGGCGGACGCGAATTGGCCGGCAGTGCTGGAGTGAAGGGAGCGGCTGCTCAAAACGAAGCTTTTCGCCGCGACCGTGAAAACTCTTTCAGAACAAATTGGCATCACCCCGGAACCTATGGTTCCAAATTGACTAAGGCCCAACTGCAAACCCTGCTATTGTTTTTGCGGGTATCAACGTTGGAAGTAATACCTGATGCTGAGTGAAAAAAACAACGGGACCGTCATTGGACTGATTTCCGTAAAAACGCGTTGAATCAGGGATGACGCCTTCAAAAATACAGGGACTGCATCATGGCTATAATCCGAAACTGGCACTCGCTTGCAGCGATCGCCCTATCTGCAACACTCACGACCCAGGCACTGGCAGACGAACTCCTTGTCTCCGATGGTGACAAAGCCCATAACAAACACCTGCTGCACGATACGCAACTGCCGGATGGCCACGTACCGGCCAACACTAATTACGGCTTCACCGTGGTTGGGCGGGATACCCTCGCCGGCATTTCCGGCGGGCTCTACACGGATGTATGGGCTCACAAGGGTTACGCCTATGTGGGCACCTTCCAGGAGCCCACCTGTGACCGCTCCGGCGTCTATATTTCCGACATCCGCGACCCGGCCAATCCGGTCACGGTCGGCATGATCAAATCACCCCCCGAAACCCGGATAAACGACGTCAAAGTGACCCGAATCGGTGACCGGGACGTGCTGATCCACTCACTTGAACCCTGCGGCCAACTCGTTGGCGGCGGGCGGGCAGTTGGCGGCGGCAACGGCGGCCACCAGCGGGGACAGTTCGGCATCTCACTCTGGGATGTCAGCGACCCGGCCAGGCCCCATGCGCTGAAACAGAACTTTCTCGATTTTCCTGTGCACAACACCTTCGCCTGGACCACCGCAGGCGGCAATACCTACCTGCTTATCGTTGACGATGTCGCCATCAACGACGTAAAAATCGCCGACATCACCAAGCCCCAGGCGCCAAAACTGATCACCACCACCGGCATTGAAACCTGGCTTGCGACCAATCCGGAGATTGCAGACGACGGCCAGCTGTTTATGGGGACATTTGCCGCCTCCTTGCTCCACGACGTCTGGGTCAATGACATGGACCCCGGACCAGGTGAAAACTGGCAGGCGGTACTGTCCTACTGGGACGCCGGCTTTATCACACTCGACATCAATGACCCCTACAACCCGGTCTTTCTCGGGGATTCCACCTACCCGGACCCGGACCCGGTGCATGGCATTTCTCCCCCTGAGGGCAACGCCCATGCGGCGGTTTTCGCCGGTCCCAATTTCGACAAGATATTCGCTGGCGATGAAGACTTCGATTCCTTCTTCACGGCAGTGACTGTGGCTGGTGAAGACTATCCGGCAACCCAGGGCAGTGACGTGCCACAGATCGGCCCAGGCGCCGACATCGAAGAGCTAACAGCGCAGACCGCGTTTGTGGGTCAGGCCTGCGGCGATGCCCTGACACCAGCCGCCAATGTGGGCGCTGGCATTGCGCTCATCGAACGTGGCGGCTGCTCTTTTACCCTGAAAGCCCAGACCGTCGAGGCGGCTGGCTATAGCGCAGGCGTGGTATTTAACTCAGCAGCCCCGAGCAACTGTGAGGCTACGGTGTCGATGCTGGTTGAAGCGGGCATCCCAATGGTGTTTGTACCCCGCTCCACTGGCTTTGAGATACTGGGTATCGATGGCTACGACCCCGCCCTCTGCCCTGACGGCGAAGGCTCCAACCCCGCCCTGCCTGCTCCTCCCTCACTGGGACTGGTTGCCACGCTGGGCGCAGCGTTCGATGGCTGGGGCTACCTCCATACGCTGAACAATACCAACAGCCAGATCTCCGTAAAGCGCGGCATGGGACCAACTTCGCCGACGGTTACCGTCGACTACCTGGGTGAAATGGGCTACTACGCACCGGCCGAAGTCACCGATCCGGCACTGGCTACCGGCGCTGGCGACCTCACCATGCACAACCTGGAGATTGACCCATCGAACCCGGACCGGACCTTCATCAGCTGGTATTCACTGGGCATGCGTGCGGTGGAATGGCGCGAAGGCCACCTGCATGACAACAGCAATGGCGAAGGTGTGGTGTCCTGGAACATGCACGAAGTGGGACGATTCATCGCCGGCGACGAATACGGCGATGCGGCGGGCTCGAATTTCTGGGGCATCCATGTCACGGAAGTGCAGGGCAAGCAGTACATCCTCGGCAGCGACCGCAATACCGGACTCTGGATCTTCCGGTGGACCTGTGAAGACGCTACGGACGTGTTGTACTGCAACGCCCCGGCTACACCTTGAACGTCGAATGATACCCCGGGCGGCGCAATGCTGCCCGGGTGATTTTTCAGGAATTCAATCGAATATCTTCAACCCGGCCGCTGCCCTGTTCCCCTAGAAGAGTGCAAAATCCCGCATTGCCTGGCCCAGACTGTTTGCGTTGGCCGTCAGCAGGGCCTGTACCTCGTCCCGATCTGCCTCCTGCTCATCGTCGAGATCAAATTCCATGCCCACACCATTTTCGGTTTTACGAACCACAACAGCCGCGATGCGCCGGGGCATGTCGCGCTTCTTTCCGGGGATACAGAATTCGATTTCCAGCTTCTGATGCAAACCCACTTCGGCCAAGTCTGTAACCATGAACATGCCGCGTTTGCTCACATCCTTGAGCGTGCCCGTCGCGATGGGAAGGCCGCGCTTATAGACCAGCAGACTCTTGCCTGCCTGATAACGTTGAGTAAGTCGATGTTCCATATAGTGCCCCTTAACTTGCCTGGTTTGAAAATTTGCTGAGAAAACCGGGCGTCTGCCTGCTTCATCTGGTTTCAGGATAACGCTGTCTAAGGGGTCGACAATTGATGTGGATCAAGATGAAACACGGAGGTCAGAAAATGCACCTGTCGGGCTGGAAATCAACAGGCAGGGGGGGCTCAGATCTGCCCGGATCCGGGGCGCTATTCTGCCTTCTGATCAAAGGCTCTTGCAGCCTCGAGCTCCCGCGGAATGTAGTGCTGTTGCAACAGCGCCTCAATCTGTCTGTCTTTTTCTGTCTGGTCCAGTCCTGCCCTGTCGATCACCTGTTTCTCCGCCAGAAATACCTGATATCTCTGCTCCCAGGCACTTTCCATGTCCGCAAGCTCAGCCTGCGCCTCAGCCAGAGCTTCCGGCCGTTCCTCCATGCCATCGTAAGCGGGTTGGCTTCCTGCGGAGATCTGATCGGAGCTGGTCCCGGCATCATCGGCGCCCGAAAACAGAAGTTCGGACAGTTCCGGCCCGAACCACTGATCCCGTAACTGTGCGAGCCGTTCCTGTGCCTCCAGCTGCTGTGCCATGGTGGTCACCGGCGCACCTTCGCTCATGAGCCGTGCTTCTTCCTGTTCCAGCCGATAAAGGTGGGTGATGATGAAAGCCAGGTCTTCCGACTCCGGGCTGGAAAGCCCGGCTTGAATCATGGCTGAAATGGTCTCAAGGTCTTCACTGGTCAGATCTTCCGGCATGCTGGCAACGAATGTATCGAGCGCCGCACGAGCCTCCTGATCCAGGGGAAAGTCGTACTGAAACAGAGTGTGTAAGGTGTTCAGAAACACTTCGCTCAGGTGCTCGAGTTCAGCCTCCTGAAGGCGGGAAGCCGGCTGAGTGCCCGTTTCCTCCCCTGGGGGAATGGCATCGATGGTTGGCCGTTCCACGTCCGAGGGCAATGGACCGGCCTCCCCTCTGACCAATGGACTCTCCAGGCCATTGGAGGAGGATGACCTAACGTCCTGTGGCTGGTCTGCCGGGGCGCTGTCAAAAGGCGCTGTGCCACCAGGGGAGGCAGAATGCCAGGCGAAAATCAGGCCCCAAAGCCCCAACCCGAGCAGAACATAGCCCAGCAGTTTTGTCTTTGGCCTGGCTGTTCCCAACATGGTCCGGTTACTTCACTGGCTGGGTAACATGTACATCATTGAAGACGATTGACGCGCCTTCGGCGAGCTCTTCAAGCTTTTCGTCCAGCTTCACGCTCGCCAGCTCCGCCCTGATCATCTCCCTCTCCTCTTCGTAACTCTGCCTGGCCATTGTCTGCCTGTCGATCACCTGGATAACTTTCCAGAAGCCATCCTGAAACACCGGCTTTTCCGCAAAATCATTCACACCCATCTGACGCACGATATCGTTCACTTCCGGTGCGATATCCGCATCCCGCAGCCAGGGCGTTTCAATAATGTCCTGATCGCTTATGTCTGCGCCCTTCCCCGCCTTCAGGGTGTTGAGGATTTCCACGGCATGGTCCTCGTCGGATGTCCGCCAGATCATGAAGCGATACATGGCCTGTTCATTCTGCTGGTCGTAATACTGGCGTATCTCCGCTTCACCAATGTCTATCGAGTCCATCAACTTCCTGACATAGAGCTGCGCCAGCAGGGTTTTCTCGGCCATCGCCATCTCCACTTTCACCAGCTCTGACTCCTGCATACCGAGCTGAGTTGCCTGCTGCGCCAGCAACTCCGTCATCACCAGATCTTTTGCTGCCTGCTGGCGATGCAGCTCCGCATCAAAGCTGTTGTCGAAGCTCTGTCTCTCAGTGCTGTCCTGTTGCCTGGAACCCAAAAGGAACTGATACAGGTTCATGGCCAAAGGAGTGCCGTTTACCGTGACAAAAACTTCCTGCTCACCGGTTTTTTCCCGGCTTTCGAAAGGCTTCTGCTCGGCCTGGAGGGTGCTGGTTGCAGCCAAAAGAATGCCGAAATACACAATCGGGATCAGATTCTTCATTTGTCGTCTCAACCTGGGATGGTGACCTGCTTCCTGAACGAAAATGAGCAAGTCAGCTTGCCTGACCTGCTCATCCGGGAGTCCCTGTCCTGTTTTACACTGACCAGGCGCAGGGCGCTCTGAATTACAGGAAACGTCTCACGTCATTATAGACGCCCCCCCAGACCATCAGAGTCAGGTGACCCACACTGGATGTCCGGAGGCTGTAGCCACACTTTGCGTTGGTCTGCGGGATGACGATTTCATCCAGTGCCGACCACAGGGACACATCACAACCGCGCCCCGCCAGGGACTGCAGGAAAGACGAGTTGTAACGCATCTCGAAGCAGGCAGGGCTGAAACAGGCATAGGCCCATGAAGTGCCTTTATGGGGAGTGCCGAGCGTGACCAGCCGGCTGGTTGCCGAATAACCACCCTCAAATACCCGGTACCACCGCGAGACCAGGCCACCGTTGGAGTGAGCGATGATCTTGGCCTTGCGGTAGTTATGGTTTGGCCGGATGTTATTGACGAACGACTTCAGTTCCCTGGCACTGGTCTTGTTGCTTTTGAACAGGCTGTTGTAACCGAACTTGTACAAGGCGCAGGCCGGTGTGCCGTCATTCCTGAAGCGGTTGATCATCGTATCAAACTGGGATTTCCAGCCTGAATATCCGTGAATGAACACAACAGGGTCTGCATTGCAGGCTGCGTGAGCAGAGCCGGCAAACAGCATGGATGCCAGCAGCGCCAGCAGGGACAGCTTTTTTATGGGGTTTTTCATCAGGTTGTCCTTTCTTGTATTTATTTTTTGAATTCTGGATCAAGGTGCTCGGAGTGGATCTGCGCAACCGGAAACCGGCCTTGCGCACCCCTTCCTTCTGATCAAAATTAGACCAGCTCTGGCCTCTTCGACTATCCCCCGAATGGGGGATAGAGGCGGGGATGTGATGCGCGTCACGAATTGTTCGAGGGAGGATCACCGACAGAATCCCCACCGCCAGGGTCAGCTCACACAACCACAAGAGGTGTCTGCCATAGCGGGCGGCTTCTACCACAGCTTAGACCATGCCAGAGACGTGAACCGGGACAAAACTGCTTCAGACACCAGGGCTTTGCCGGGCGATATCGATCTATACTGATACCATCAATGCAGGAGGACCGAGCGTATGGCCAGGCAGGTGAATGAACAGCAGATCGAGCGTTTCCGGACGCTGGTATCCCGAAGGCGCGCCCTGGGCTGTCTTGCCGCCGCCGGCGCTGCGGTCCTGCTGCCCGGACGTAGCAGCCATGCAGGCAATGATGCCGCCTGCCAGCTCATCAACCGCGAATCCGCCGGCCCCTTTGTGGCAGACGGCTCCAACGGCCCCGATGTACTGACCAGCCCGGCCGTGTTTCGCAGCGATATCCGGCCGAATCTGGACGGCAGCAACCCTCAGCCCGGCGTGAAATTCCTGCTGCAGATGAGCGTGGTCGACGTATCCAGGGACTGCGCCCCGATGGCTGGTGCTGCGGTCTATCTGTGGCACTGCAACGCTGACGGTGACTATTCAGGCTATCCCGGAATGGGGCAGGATGCTCGTTCAGGGAGCACATTCCTGCGTGGCGTTCAGGTAACCGATTCCAGTGGCCAGGTCAGATTCAGGACCATCTACCCGGGCCGCTACCCTGGCCGGGCAACCCATTTCCACGCCCGTATCTACCAGGACGAGAGTTTCAACACCCCACTCAGAACAACGCAGTTTGCGTTCGACGACGCCAGGACCAGCCAGGTCTATGCGGCATCCAGTGCCTATCAGGAAAGCGGGGCCGCCCGCGCAGTAACCAATGACCAGGACTTCCTGTTCAGGGACGGGTTCGAAAACCAGCTTCTTGAACTGTCCGGAGATTCTGAAAGCGGTTATGGGGGGTCGATTGTGGTTGGAGTGCAGGGCTGATTCCCGCCGGAAGTCCCAACCCGGGGCACTCAGATTGTGGACTCCTGCCCTGAAAACCGACGATCCCAGAGCCGCTCCAGCGCCTCAAACAGGCTGTCTGTGGCGAGGGCAAGCAGCCCAATGAGGATCGCGCCCTGCAGCACGTAAGCGGTATTGCCATTCACCAGCCCGGCAATGACCGGATCGCCCAGGGTGCGCGCACCGATTGTTGAACCGATGGCGGCGGTGGCGATGTTGATGGTTACGGAGGTCCTGATCCCCGCGACAATTACCCGGCCGGCCAGCGGCAGCTCAACCCGCATCAATACCTGAAATGGCGACATGCCCATGCCTCTTGCCGCCTCAAGCACGGCCTGATTGATCCCTTCCAGGCCCGCCAGGGTGTTACGGAGGATGGGTAGCAGGCCATAAAGAATCAGCGCAACGAGAATCGGTGCTTCGCCAAAGCCGAGCACCGGCACCGCCAGCGCCAGGACGGCTACCGGAGGAAAGGTCTGGCCGATTGACGCCACCTGACTGATCAGCGGCAGAAAGTCGCGGCCCGACTCACGGGTTGCAAAGATGCCGCCGGCAACCGCAGCGACCGTGGCGACAGCCGCAGAGATGGCGACCAGCAGCATGTGGTTCTGCAGCAGAAACAGGAAACTGTCCCTGTCATAGATTACCCGCTGCCTGTCCGGCTCCACCCACTGAAACAGCGGCTCAAGCACCGGCATGGCGGCGCTCAGCCCTAACAGGAGGCCGGTCAGCAGCGCGGGTGACAACCAGATGCCCATCAGACCCCTTCCTGGATAATGCGGTCGCGGCTGATTACACCGGTCTGCTGGCCCTCTGCATTGAAAACCGGAATCTCTCCGAGATCCTGCCAGAGCATGACAGACAGAGCCAGGCGCAGGCTGTCATTCTCTTTCAACCCTTCCACCCCGGGTTCTGTCAGCCTTGGCTCTGTATGGAGCGTCATCAGGTCACGCACCGGCCGCAGGCTCATCAGCTTCAGGCCCCGGTCCTGCTTACCAACGAGGTTTTCGACGAACTCAGAGGCGGGCCGCCGGAGAATATTCTCTGGGGTGTCGTGCTGGATAATGCGCCCCTGATCCATGACCGCAATACGGGTGGCCAGTTTCAGGGCTTCATCGATGTCGTGGGTCACGAAAACGGTGGTCTTGCGGACCTGCTGCTGAATACGCAGCATTTCCATCTGCAGGCTCTCCCGGGTGATTGCATCCAGGGCGCCAAATGGCTCATCCATCAGCAGAATGTTGGGGTCCGCCGCCAGTGCCCGGGCCACCCCCACCCGCTGCGCCTGGCCGCCGGACAGCTGCTGGGGGTATTTACCGGCATGGGTGGCCGGGTCGAGATCCAGCAGCTTCATCAGCTCCTCAACCCGCGCGTCGATCCGGTCTCTGGGCCATTTCAGAAGCCGGGGCACCATGGCGATGTTGCGGGCCACAGTCCAGTGGGGAAACAGCCCGGTCCCCTGGATGACATACCCCATGTTCAGCCGGAGCTGTTGCGGGTTCATGCCGGCAATCTCCTCACCATCTACCAGGATCTCACCGGAGGTGCGCGGCAACAGGCGGTTGATCATTCGCAGTATGGTGGACTTGCCACAGCCGGAACTGCCCACCAGCACGCACACTTCGCCGGTTTCGATCGTCAGGCTGACACTGTCCACAGCGACGGTATGACCGAAGCGCCGGGTTACATTTTTCAGTTCGATCATCCCGGAGCCAGCTCCTTTTCCCTGTCAGGTTGTAACCGGTGTCGGTTTGAGACTGGCTGCCAGCATTGTGAGCAACATGTCTGCCAGCAGAGCGAGAGCGATGGTGGGCAGGGCGCCAAGCAGCACCAGATCCATCGCCGCCTGGCCCAGCCCCTGAAAAATAAAGCCTCCAAAGCCACCAGCGCCGATCAGCGCCGCGACCGCAGTAAGGCCAATTGCCTGAATGGTTGTGATGCGCACACCCTCGACCATGACCGGCAGGGCCAGCGGCAATTTGACCTGGAAAAACAGCTGCCTTTCCGTCATGCCCATCCCCCGGCCGGCATCCACAACATAAGCGGGCACGCCGGTGATCGCGACAAAGGTGTTGCGCACCATGGGCAGCAGACTGTAGGCGATCAGCGCCAGCAGGGCTGGCGCCCAGCCGATGCCCCGAATGCCAAGATCCTGCAGAACCGGGAACGCCGAGGACAGGGCACTGAGCGGCGCGATCAGCAGACCAAATACTGCAAGACTGGGAATGGTCTGCAGAAAACTGACGGCGCCGAGGATGGGCTGCTGCCAGCCGGGGCTGCGGATCATTTTCAGGGCCAGAGCGAAGGCAATCCCGCCGGCGATAGCCACAGCGCCGAACGCCAGCGCCAGATGAGTCCAGAGCGCCTTTTCAAACCTGTCCGGCCGTGCGTTGAATTCCCGCATCAGCGACAGGCTCTCAAGGCCATCGCTCTGGAACAGCGCCACCCAGCTTCCACCGATTACCACCAGCAACAGGAAATGCAGCCATCGCCTGGTTCTGAGGCGGCCAAGAATCTCGATCAGCATCAGTGAAAGCAGGAATAACAGGCACCAGAAGCCTGCCCCGATCGACGAGCGTGCGTAGGGAGAGCCCTCTGGCAGGTGCCGGGCGGCAAACACTTCCAGCAACAGGGGCATCACCGCCAGCGAGAGGCCAACCAGCCCGAGGAGTAGCATGTAACGCCGGCGCAGGGGTGCGATGGAAAGTCCAATGGCGGCCACCAGAACCCCGGTGACCAGCCCCGCGCCTGTCCAGCCCACCGCAGACAACAGACCATGGCCGATACCGGGAACGATACGGTTCGGCTGTATGCTGCCAAAATCGAGCGCCCAGACCAGCGCCAGGGCAAGAGCCCCAAGCGCCAGAATGACCCGGTTCGGCATGTCCCGGCCTGAAGCACTTCCTGCAGCGGACAAGCTTCAGTCCTGGCTCAGGGAATCCAGATAATCCCGGGCCACGGTCCTGGCCGGAACGCCATTTACCGCCACCTCACCGTTCAGACGCTGAAGGGTTTCCAGATCCAGGGTCTCGAAGATGGGGGCAAGAATCTCCCGGATATCGGGATAGGTTTCCAGCACCTCTGCCCGCACGATGGGAGCAGGCTGGTAGACCGGCTGCACGCCCAGGGTGTCTTCCATCACCTTCAGGTCAAGTGCGGCAAGCCCGCCATCGGTGCCATAGCTCATGGCGCCGTTGACGTCGTTATCGTTCAGGGCAGCGGCCCGGAGCGTGGCGGCCGTGTTGCCTCCGGAGAGAATCAGCAACTGGTCAGAATCCAGCCTGAAGCCGTAGGCCTGCTGGAAAGCTGGCAAGGCACTGGCAGATTCGACGAACTCCGCGCTGGCCGCAAACCTGAAGTCACCGCCTTGATTGATATAGTCAGCGAGGCTTTCGAGCGTCTCAAGGTCGTGTTCCCGGGCCAGATCACCCCGAACGCTCATGGCCCAGGTATTGTTCGCTGGGGCCGGTTGCAGCCAGACGATGTTGTGGGCCTGTTTATCCAGGCTGGCTGCCTGCTCGTAGGCTTTGTCGGCGTCTTTCCAGATATCCCGGTCGGCCTCGTCATGGAAGAAGGCAGCATTGCCGGTGTATTCCGGATAGATGTCGATTTCGCCGGCCTTGATGGCATTGCGCACAATACTGGTGGTCCCAAGCTGGAGACGGTTCTCGACCGGAATACCAGCCTCCTCAAGGGACTGAAGTATCATCTGGCCCAGTACGGCGCCTTCGGTATCGATCTTGGACGAAACCACCACCGGATCCGCGGCCATGGCCGGTCCGGCGATCAGCATCAAGGTAAGTGCAAATGTACGGCGCAAGTGGGAGGTAGGAGGCACGGTCATTCCTTTTGATCGTTGGCGGAATTGTCATCTTTACGCTGCAGCGACATCAGAAGTCGATCTTGCCACAGCTCTTATCAGTCTATTGGACCCCATTACGATGGCAAGGCCGAATTGGTCTTGCCTGCTGCCAGGAACAGCGCCGGGCTTCAAAGGCAGGTGCCTGCTACCGGCACCCACTACCCACCCCGCAATTGGCTGACGCCATAGGTAACCACAATCCAGGCCAGCACGAGAACCGGCAGATAACGGCCCACCAGGTACATCCGCCATTCCCACCAGCGGCTGGCGGTGCCCAGCACGGTGCGTATGCGCTGGGGTGGTATGAACCAGCACAGCAGGGCCGCACCGGTGATACCGGAGAAGATGATCACATCACCTCCCGCAACACGGTCTATTGCATCCAGCACCGGTTCGCCGGCAATCCGCCATTCCAGAGGCGTGAAGCTCAGGGCCGAGGCGGTACCAAGAATCAGCATCACGAACGACACCAGGATAACGGCTGAAGTGTTACGCAGGCGAAACTCCTCAGCAACTGCAGCGATCATCACCTTCAGACCCGCCAGCGAGGAGCTGAAGGCGGCGGCAAAGAACAGACCAAAGAACAGGATGGCCAGCCACCTGCCCCCTGGCATGTCAGTGAACACCAGGGGGAGGGTCTCAAAGGCCAGGGCCGAGCCCTGCCCCGGCTCCATGCCATAACTGAAAACGAACGGGAAGATCATCCAGCCCGCCAGCAGGGCGACACTGGTCTCTACCGTTGCTACCGTGATGCAGGCCCTGGGTAGGTGAGTTTTCCGGGGGATAAAGCTGCCGTATGTCACCAGATAACCCTGACCAATCGCCAGGGTATAAAAAGCCTGGCCAAAGGCGAACCCCCAGAGGCTGCCATCCATCAGGCGTGACCAGTCGACGCGGAAGAAAAAGTCTTTGGCCTCCCCCCAGCCCTGCGTTTGCGAGGCCCGGTATACCAGAAAAATGATGACCACCAGCAAGACCGGCATCAACACCTTGGACATGGTTTCTATGGCCTTCACATCCCGCGCCAGTACAAGGGCCGCCAGCAGGGTAACCAGTATGAAATACCACAGGGAGTTGAATCCGGCACTGAAGTCGTCGAATACCCTCACATCCCCCCGTACCGAATCCACGGCATAGCCCAGAGTCCAGCCTGTGATGACCAGGTAATAACTGGTAATGGCCATTGTCACCAGCACCACAAACCAGCCATAGACAACGCCAAAACGACCTACCTGACGATAAGTGCCAACTGTGCTGCCCTTGGACAGCCGGCCCGCCGCCACCTCCAGAATCATGATGGGCATGACCACCACAATCAGGGCCACCAGGTAAGCCACCACAAAGGCACCGCCACCGTTTTCCCCCATGATGTAAGGGAAGCGCCACAGGTTACCAAGGCCCACCGCAGCCGCCGCCATGGAGGCCACAAAAGCGGGCTCGGAACTCCACTCTTTTCGGGATTCTTCAATGAAATAATGCTTGCGGAACATCGGGCTCCCTCTCGACTGTTCGATTACACGTCGGCAAAGAGCTCAAAGTCTGACGCGCATCAGGGACAGATGGTAGCCCCCACGGGAAGGGAATCCTGTTTTATAGAGGGATTTTCGCTGATTTCACAACTTCCTGACAGCCACCAGAGCCATCCCGCTCAAACCTTCTCCCCCACTCTCAACATACGCCTTGATATCCTGCTTCATGGACCTGGCCCAGAATTTCTTCACATGGGCGGCAATCGTCTCCGCCGTTGCATCGGGGCTTTCCTTACGGGGCGTATTGGCGGCAATCTGGTTCAGCATTTTGACCAGTGGCTCGGCACGGTGGCTGTTTTCGATTGTGGTTTCGCTCATGGCTGGGGCTGCTCGTGGTTGTCGGAGGTTCGACCCATCAGAGACGGGATAAAATCAGGAAGCGTGGTAAATCACCTGCCGGCCATCCCGTGCGAAGCCGATCAGGTTCAGACCGGTCTGTTCGGCCTGCTCGGCGGCGAGTGCGGTAGCGCCGGAGACAGCGACCAGGGTGCCAAGGTTGATTTGGGCGGCCTTGGCGACCAGCTCGTAGCTGGCCCGGCTGGACATCAGCAGGAAGCCGGTGCTGGTGTCGGTTTGGCTACCACTGTGGTGCAGGGCACCAATAAGTTTATCCAGCGCGTTGTGGCGGCCAACATCTTCGCGCAGGTGCTGGATGCGGCCATCCGGTGTGCACCAGGCGGCGGCATGACTGGCACCGGTGAGGCCCTGGAGATGCTGGTGGTGTTTCAGCTGGGTAAGGGCGTGCTGGATGCCTTCGGCTTTGGGCAGAGGTCTTGTGGTTACCCGTGGCAGTGGGCGCAGGGCGTGCTCCAGCGAGGTTTTGCCACACAGGCCACAGCCGCTTGGGCCAGCCAGGGTTCTCTGGTTTTGTTTCAGGGCGCTCATGCGGGCGCCGTGAATGTGCAGGTTCAGCTCTATGCCTTTAGGGCCGTGGCCGGTTACCTCGACGCTGTAAAGTTCTGCCGGTGTGCCGAGGATGCCCTCGGCCAGACTGAAGCCCAGGGCGAAGTCTTCCAGATCCGTCGGGGTAGCCATCATGACTGCATGGGAAACGCCGTTGTAGGCCAGGGCTATGGGTAGTTCTTCTGCCAGACAGTCGTCCTGGGGCATGGATGCCCAGGTTTGGGCAGGATGGCGGTCACCCTCTTTCCAGCCCATTCCCCGCCCCCCTCCCAGCGGGAGAGGGCACTGGCTGGCCCGGCGGACTCGCACGTTTTTTATGCGATAGCCCGTGCTGTGGTGCTGGCTCAAGGCTTTGACTGCCATTGTCTGCCTCCTTCTACTTCAACACCTGCGTGGTGTCCGTGTCCCGTGATTTCAGGAAGCCCCACTGCTTCTGGTGCTGTTCTTTGTGGCGCTCCTGCCAGGCTGAAGGCTGGGCGACCTTTTCGCATTGCACGGCGGTTACCTTGTATTCAGGGCAGTTGGTGGCCCAGTCCGAGTTATCGGTTGTTATGACGTTGGCACCGCTGACCGGGTGGTGGAAGGTAGTGTAAACCACGCCCGGCTGCATGCGAGTGCTGATCTTCGCCTGCAGCACGGTGTTGCCTGCACGGCTGGTCAGCCCCACCCAGTCACCCTCGTTTATGCCCCGCTCTTCGGCGTCGTGGGGATGCAGCTCCAGGATGTCCTGGTTGTGCCAGGTCTGGTTTTCGGTACGCCGGGTCTGGGCGCCTACGTTGTACTGGCTCAGGATGCGCCCGGTGGTCAGCAGCAGCGGGAAACGACGGTTGGTCCGCTCTTCGGTGGCAACGAAGTCGGTCACCACGAAGCGGCCGCGGCCGATCGGGAAGGTCTCTTCGTGCATGATGGGCATGCCAGCCGGGTATTGCTCGTTGCATGGCCACTGGATACTGCCCAGCTCATCGAGTCTGGCGAAACTGACGCCACTGAAGCTCGGTGCCAGGCTCGCCACCTCGTCCATGATCTCGGACGGGTGGTTGTAGTTCATCGGATAACCCAGGGCATTGGAAAGGTCCATGGTCACCTGCCAGTCTTCCTTGCCCGCCAGTGCCGGCATTACCTTGCGCACGCGGTTGATGCGACGTTCGGCGTTGGTAAAGGTGCCATCTTTTTCCAGGAAGGAAGAGCCGGGCAGCAGCACATGGGCGTACTTGGCCGTCTCGTTCAGGAACAGGTCCTGTACGATCAGGCACTCCAGCGAACTCAGGGCCTTTTCCACGTGCTGGGTGTTGGGGTCGGACTGGGCGATGTCTTCGCCCTGCACGTACAGGCCCTTGAAGCTGCCGTCGATGGCTGCGTCAAACATGTTGGGAATACGCAGGCCTGGCTCGGGGTCGATATCGACGCCCCACACCGCTTCGAACATCCGGCGCGGGCCATCCTCGGATACATGCTGGTAGCCTGGCAGTTCGTGGGGGAAGGAGCCCATGTCGCAGCTGCCCTGGACATTGTTCTGACCGCGCAGCGGGTTGACGCCCACTCCTTCGCGACCGATGTTGCCGGTTGCCAGTGCCAGATTGGCGATACCCATCACCATGGTCGAGCCCTGACTGTGCTCTGTTACGCCCAGGCCATAGTAAATGGCGCCATTGCGGGCACTGCCATAAAGGCGGGCGGCGGCGCGCACGCGCTCGGCCGGCACACCAGTGATGCTTTCCATGGCCTCCGGCGAGTTGCTTTCATCGCGGATGAAGGCCTGCCACTGGGAGTAGTCCTCGGGCTCGCAGCGCTCGGCGATAAACTCCCGGTCTTCCAGGCCTTCGGTAACCACCACGTGGGCCAGGGCGTTAACCAGTGCAACGTTGGTGCCGGGCTTCAATGGCAGGTGAATGCCCTCTCCGCCATGAGGGGTTTTCAGCAGATCAATCGAGCGCGGGTCGGCGACGATCAGTTTGGCGCCCTGGCGAAGGCGACGGCGCAGCTGGGAAGCGAACACCGGGTGGGCGTCGGTCGGGTTGGCGCCGATCACCAGAATCACATCGGCCTTCATGACCGAATCGAATGTCTGGGTGCCGGCGGATTCGCCAAGGGTCTGCTTCAGGCCGTAGCCGGTCGGTGAATGGCATACCCGTGCGCAGGTATCGGTGTTGTTGTTGCCGAAGGCAGCACGTACCAGCTTCTGTACCAGATAGGCTTCTTCGTTGGTGCAGCGCGACGAGGTAATGCCGCCGACACTGTCGCGGCCGTACTTTGCCTGAATGGCCCGGATGCGGTTCGCCGCGAATCCGATGGCCTCCTCCCAGCTCACTTCGCGCCAGGGTTCATCGATGTGATCGCGGATCATCGGCGCGGTCAGGCGGTCCTTGTGGGTGGCATAGCCGAACGCGAAACGGCCCTTGACGCAGGAGTGGCCGTGGTTGGCCTGGCCGTCCTTGTAGGGAACCATGCGCACCACTTCTGAGCCTTTCATCTCGGCTTTGAACTGGCAGCCCACACCGCAATAGGCACAGGTGGTCACCACGCTGTGCTCCGGCTGGCCCATCTCGATGACGCTGTTTTCCATGAGGGTCGAGGTCGGGCAGGCCTGCACGCAGGCGCCGCAGGACACGCATTCGGAATCGATGAAGTCGTTGTCCTGACTGGCGGCCACGGTGGATTCAAAGCCCCGGCCCTGGATTGTCAGGGCGAAGGTGCCTTGCACTTCCTCGCAGGCCCGCACACAGCGGGAGCACACAATGCACTTGCTGGGGTCGAAGGTGAAATAGGGGTTGGAGGTGTCTTTTTCGGCGTCCAGGTGGTTGTCGCCCTCGTAGCCATAGCGCACTTCACGCAGGCCGACAGCACCGGCCATGTCCTGCAGTTCGCAGTCGCCGTTGGCCGGGCAGGTCAGGCAGTCCAGGGGGTGGTCGGAAATGTACAGCTCCATGATATTGCGGCGCAGCCTGGCCACAGATCTGGTCTGGGTGTTCACGCTCATGCCATCGGCGACCGGCGTGGTACAGGAGGCCGGGTAGCCACGCCGGCCCTCGATCTCGACCGCACACAGCCGGCAGGAGCCGAAGGCTTCCAGATTATCCGACGCGCAGAGCTTGGGAATGTTGATACCGGCCAGAGACGCGGCGCGCAGTACCGAGGTGCCTTCAGGCACTGCAATGTCTACGCCATCAATGCTGACGCTCACCAGGGTGGCGGAATCGACCGGGGGTGTACCCAGGTCCCTGTCGGTGCGGCTGTTGGGATCGAAGTAATGCAGCATGTCAGGCGTCCTCAGTGCTCGCCGGCGTTCTGGCCGGGCGTGCGAAGTCTTGCGGAAAGTATTTCACGGCGCTGCGAACCGGGTTCGGCGTCATGCCGCCCATGGCGCAAAGCGAGCCGTATTCCAGGGTCTCGCACAGCTCGTGCAGAAGTTCCAGATTGGCCTGGCGGTTGTCGTCGGCGGTAATGCGGTCGATGACCTCCACGCCGCGAGTCGAACCAATGCGGCAGGGCGTACACTTGCCGCAGGACTCCACCACGCAGAATTCCATGGAAAAACGGGCCTGGGCCGCCATGTTGACCGTGTCGTCGAACACGACGATGCCGCCGTGACCGACGGTGCCGCCCACCTCGGCGAAGGCTTCATAATCGAGGGGGGTGTCCCACAGATGCTCCGGCAGGTAAGCCCCCAGTGGGCCGCCCACCTGAATCGCATGCATCGCGCGCCCGGAAGCGGTGCCGCCGCCGTATTGCTCAAGCAGGTCTTTCAGTGTGATGCCGAAGGCGAGTTCCACCAGGCCACCGCGCTCAATGTTGCCAGCGAGCTGGAACGCCAGTGTGCCCCGGGAGCGACCCATGCCGTACTGGGCATAGGCGTCGCCACCCTGGCTTAAAATGAAGGGCACGGCGGCGAGGGTCAGTACGTTGTTGACCACAGTGGGCTGCCCGAAGGCGCCCTTGATCGCAGGCAGCGGCGGTTTGACGCGCACCACCCCGCGCTTGCCCTCGAGGCTGTCCAGCAGCGAGGTCTCTTCACCACAGATGTAGGCGCCGGCGCCAAGGCGCACTTCCAGATGGAAGTTCCTGCCGGAATTCAGGATGTCATCCCCGAGAATTCCTTCTGCTTCGGCATGTGAAATGGCTTCGTTGAAGATCCGGTGCGCCACCGGGTATTCTGACCGCAGGTAGATGTAACCCTGCTCGGCACCCACGGCGAGACCGGCGATGATCATGCCCTCGATGAGCATATAGGGATCGGCTTCCATCACCATGCGGTCGGCGAAGGTGCCGGAGTCGCCCTCGTCCGCATTGCAGACGATGAATTTCTGGTTGTGGTAACGGCTGGCCGGGTTCGCCGGACTGGCGTCGAGCACCGTCTGCCACTTGATGCCAGCGGGAAATGCGGCACCACCCCGGCCCCGCAGGCCCGATGCCTTGATCTGGTCGACGATCTGCTGCGGCGTCATTTTCAGCGCGGCGTACAGGCCGCTGAATCCATCGTGGGCGTGGTAATCATCGATGGCCACCGGGTCGATCACCCCGGCGCGGGCAAAAGTGAGTCGCTGCTGGTTTTTCAGCCAGGGTATTTCTTCGGTCAGACCCTGACACAGCCGGTGGTCCGCGCCTTCCAGCAGGCCATTTTCCAGCAGATCCTCCAGGTCTTCAGGCGCTACCGGCCCATAGGCCACACGGCCCCGGGGGGTTTCCACTTCCACCAGCGGTTCCAGCCAGAACAGACCGCGGGAGCCGTTGCGCACAAGCTCGACGTCCAGATGGCGGGCGTCAATTTCACGGGCCAGGGTCGCGGCAATCTCGTCAGCGCCCAGGGACAGCGCGGTGGTGTCGCGGGGGACGAATACCTTAATCATGGGCGTTGCCCCCGGCGAGAGCCTTGAAATTGAGGGGTACTGTGGCGGCGCGGTCCAGCAGGGCATCGAGCCGGCCCGCATTGACCCTGCCATGTATCCTGTCGCCCAGGCGAACCGATGGGCCCGTGGCGCAGTTGCCGAGGCAGTAAACAGGTTCCAGCGTCACTTCACCGTCCGCTGTCGTCTGGTGATAATCAATGCCCAGACGTTTTCTGGCATAAGCTTCCAGTTCGCGACTGCCCCGTGCCTGGCAGGCTTCAGCCCGGCAGATCTGCAGGCGATTGCGACCGGTCGGCTGGGTGTTGAAGTCGTGATAAAAGCTGATCACCCCGTGCACTTCGGCCCGGGTGACCTGTAAAGCCTCGGCAATCACCGGCACGGCATCTTCCGGAACGTAACCGAATTCATCCCGCAGACTGTGCAGAATGGGCAGCATGGCGCCGGGCTTGTGTCTGAGCGCCCCCACAAGATCCCGAATTCGCGCGGTCATCCCTGCATCGGGGGCGACAGCATTCCTGACACCGGTGTTTTTTGATAGGTTATGCATAACTGTTCTTATTTTCCCCGTGCTCTGATAGGGTGTTTTCACTAAATTAGCTCGTTTTTCGATCACATCAAATATGAATTTTCATGCATAAGAATAAATTCAGCATTACACCTGCCTGGTTGTTCCAGACCGACACCGGCGAACTGTTCGAACCCGGCCTGTTCCGGCTGCTGAAAAGCATTCGGGACACCCGTCGTCTGACCACCGCTGCGAAGGATTCCGGCATTTCCTATCGCCATGCGTGGAACCTTGTACACAAGGGTGCCGACTTCTTCGGCCAGCCTCTGGTGCAGATGCGCAAAGGCAAGGGTACCGAGCTGACACCACTGGGCGAGACGCTGCTGTGGTCCGAGCAACGCATCAAGGCACGTCTTGGACCGCAGATAGACAGCATGGCGTCAGAGCTGAACAACCAGCTCCAGCAGTTGCTGGAGGGCGATCATCCGGTACTGCGCCTTCATGCCAGCCATGGCTATGCCGTGGCATTGCTGCCAAAGTTTCCTGAACGCCTGGAACTGCGTTTGCAGTATTGCAACGTGCGGGAGGCGCTGTCGGCACTGAAATCAGGCGAATGCGACCTGGCGAGCTTCCATGTGCCCACCTCCCCTCGTCTGGCCGAGCAGACGCTGGATTACTATCAGGATTCATTGCAGGCAAAAGACCTGCGGGTCATCCGTTTCGTCACCCGTGAGCAGGGGCTGATGTTTCCCCGGGACAATCCAAAAGGCATCACCGGCCTGAAGGACCTGGCGCAGCCCGGCCTCCGTTTTATCAACCGGGACCGGAATTCAGGCACACATTTCCTGTTCAGTCTGCTGCTGCGGGAAGCGGGCATTGACCCCCAGAATATCCAGAACGCCGAACAGGAAGAATTCACCCATACCGCTGTGGCGGCCTATGTGGCGGCGGGCATGGCCGATGTCGGCTTTGGCGTTGAAGCCGCTGCGCGCCAGTTCGGCCTGGGCTTCATGAACCTTGCCACTGAACACTATCTGCTGATCTGCCATGAAGACCGGCTGCATCAGCACATCATCAGCGAGTTACTGGCCCTGATGCGCTCGCCCGACTTCGTTGACGAGATCGTCAAACAACCTGGCTATGCGCCGGATCACTGCGGCGAGATCGGCACCCTGGCGGAGTTTATGGCGAGCCATCGGTCCGAGTGGGGGTGAGTCGGGTTACAAATCCCCTCAATCGGCGAAGATTGCGCAGGTCAGGGGCATTGAATATAAACATGCTCTCCTCATTGTTGTTTAAGAGGTAAACGACAATACTGTTGTTTCATTCCACGCCGTCATGCCGGGTACTGAGCCAGTTGGTAATCCTGACCTTATCCGCAGGGAATGCTTTGACTGAACAACGAAGTTTCTGGAGCGAGGGTGCTCCACGCACGGAGCGCCTACTCGAGTTCGGGCGGGCATACAGTGCCTGCTCTTCAATGGAAGGAGATAGTGCATGAACAAGCATACTTCGATACTAGGCGCTGCTGGCATTATTGGCATCGCCGTCGCCGTGGGTGGCTGTGCGAGCCCTGGCGAACGGCCATCCGGAAAACTGCAAACCGCCGAGTCTGCCATTCAACAGGCAGTAGCATCGGATGCCAGAGAGTTTGAGCCAGTACTGCTGAACCAGGCGCAGAACAAGGTGGCCGATGCTGAAGAATTGATCGAAACAGAAGAATACCAGAAAGCAGCCCGCCTTCTTGAGCAGGCGGCCGTCGACGCACAGCTGGCCGCGGCCCGCTCGGATACCGCGAAGGCACGAAGGGCGGTTGAGGAGATCAATCGGAATATTGAGGCTCTTCGCCAACGAGTCGAAGAATCCCAGTAAGGTCTCAGCGGAAACAGGGAGATTGTTATGAACAAACGCAACATGACTGTAGGCGTGGCTGTGAGCTTTTCTGTGCTTATGGCCGGATGTGCCAGCACACCTCAGGACAACGAGGAGGTCAGCGAGGCAAGGGCTCTTTATGAAGAAATCAGAAACGACCCGAACGTTGCCCGCAGTGGCGATCGTCAGCTAAGGAATGCCAGAGACCAGCTTTCTCGCGCTGAAACGCTGCTGGAAGAAGGTGAGGACATTTCCGAAATCGAGCATGCTGCCTACCTTGCGCAGCGACACGCACAGATCGCGAGGGAGCAGGGAGAGCGTGCGGAACTGCAGAAGCAGATCGATTCTGCCGAGGAGCGGCGCCGGGAGCTGAAGTTGCAGATGCGCTCCGGCGAAGCAGAAGAAGCCAGGCGGGAAGCAGAAGAGCTGCGGCAGCGACTGGAAGAGTTGCAGGCCGAGAAAACGGATCGTGGAATGGTGCTGACGCTCGGTGATGTATTATTTGATCTCAACCGGGCAGAACTGAAAGCTTCCGGCGAAACAACCGTCGAGCGGCTGGCGGAGTTCCTGAGGGAATACCCGGAACGCCGGGTACGCGTCGAAGGTTATACCGACAGCACCGGTTCAGCGTCCTACAACCAGCAACTGTCTGAACGACGGGCCGAAGCTGTCCGCGATGCTCTGGTCAACATGGGCATCAGCCAGGATCGTATTGAAACAAAAGGATTTGGGGAAAAATTCCCTGTGGCGAGTAATGACACCTCCGGTGGCCGGCAGCAGAACCGCCGGGTGGAGATCGTCATCTCCGACGAGGAAGGCAATATCGAATCCCGTTAAATCCGCTCCTGAACATGCAAGCTGACAACTCAGTCCTGGCGAAAGCCGGGGCTGAGTTGGGAGTACTGGCTCACGAGGATTTTTTTATGGCAGAAGTACCCCGGAAACAGTCCGGCACGAGTGGCTATTCATGGAAGCTCTCCGCCGTTGCTGCACTGGCGGCAGTCATTGGGGCCGTATTCACTCTTGGAGAGGTTTCACCAATCATTACCGGGCTGATTCTTCTTACAGCCGTCGGCTGGGGTTTTACCGCCAGAGACAACAGGCGAGCTGCGGAGGAGGAACAGAAGCAGTGAGGAGCTGACTCCCACTAGCAGGACCCCTTCCCCTCCAGGCACCGATTCCCATTATCAATAGCCGACAAAGCCTCGTTCACCCGGAACACCTTGCCATTGACCTCCGGAATCCCGAACCCCTTCAGCCGCTCGGTATGTTTTGCCAGATAAGCACGGGCACTGGCTTCGTCTTCGAAAAGATAAATACCACCTGCCTCCTCTGTTTCAGGGTTTTCTGTCCACAGCTTCCAGATAAAGCCAGGCTCCTGTGCTATGGACTCGGCGAGATCCTTCATCGCACTGGCCATTTCGTCGCCAAATGGCCCGGCGAACGGGAAATCGACCTGTAACAGGGTTTTCATGACAGTCTCCTGTTTCGAATTGGCCAGGAAACGGCACTGGCACAAATTGTCGCAGGCCCCGGCTCTGGCTTAATTTCGTGATCACGATCATGTTATATAGTTATACCAGACCACAAAAATCACCAGGGAGATACCCAATGGCCAGGACGACGTACACAACTGCCGTGCTGCTTTCGTTTCTTTCCATGCCCGCCATGGCTCAGGTGCCGCCAGAACAAACGGACGAGTTGGTCACCGAGGCGCGCTCAATGGTAAAAGACTTCAGTGGTTCCCTGAAGAAGGCGCTCCAGGCCGCCATAAAGGAAGGTGGCCTCACCAACGCCATCGAGGTCTGTAACACGATAGCGCCGGAAATTGCCGCCGACAACAGCACCGGGGGATGGACCATCAGCCGGACCAGCCTGAAAGTCCGGAACCCGGATAATGCCCCCACTGACTGGCAGGAATTGCAACTTCATGCGATGGCGGAGAAGCCAGTCCGAAATGGAAAACCCGTAGAGACCTGGCAGGTTTCCGAAGCTTCAGGCCAGCCCCCGTTTCGATATATGAGCGCGATCCCGACACAGAAGCTCTGCCTTGGCTGCCATGGCAAATCAATCAATCCGGAAGTGAAGGCCAAACTGGCGGAGCTATACCCCGAAGACAGGGCTACCGGATTCTCCGAAGGGGATTTGCGCGGCGCATTCGTGGTGACCAGGGAAAACCCGGTTCCATAATCGAATGGACTGATCGTATGCCGCTCTCGCAAAACCCGCAAAACCGGGACAGACCCAGGTTCCCGAACGAGGTGATGGGCAATCCCCAGGACCAATGCGGTTCTCAGAAGAGGCGGCCCCGGTTTTACGGGGTCGCCGGATTTTCAGTTTTAGTTAAAGAGGCAGCTTAGATGGCGACGATAAAACCCGGCGGCCTGGGAATCAAAACGCGTCTGTTTCAGATCATTTTCGAGTCAGACACCCGCCTGGCCAAAGGTTTTGATATCTGTCTGGCTTTACTGATATTTCTCAGCGTCGGGATCATCCTCCTGGACAGTGTCCCGGAGTATCGTGCCCGCTTCGGTGACATCTTTTATGTCATGGAATGGGGCATAACGCTGCTGTTCACGACTGAGCTGGCCCTGCGCATCTATTGCCTGGAGAAACCGAAGTTCTACCTGAAAAGCTTTTACGGAATTATCGACGTTCTGGCCGTCATGCCGACCTGGCTGGCACTCATGTTCCCCGGTGCGCAGACCCTTGTAGTAGTGCGCCTGCTCCGTACCCTGCGCCTGTTCCGGGTAATGGAAATGATGGCGTTAGTGGGGGAGGGCCGCCTGTTGATGGACGCCCTGATTCGCAGCCGGGACCAGATCCTGCTTTTCCTGTTCACAGTGCTGATGGTCGTGACCATCTTCTCTTCGCTTCTCTATCTCATTGAGCCGGCCGAAGCGGGCTTTACCAGCATTCCCAAATCAATCTACTGGGGAATCGTGACACTGACCACGGTGGGCTATGGCGATATAACGCCAGTGACACCCTGGGGGCAGTTCCTTTCCATGATGATCATGCTGACGGGCTACTCGATCATTGCGCTTCCCGTTGGCGTTTTTTCCGCAGAAGTTATCCGCGCCCTGCGTGCGGAACGCTACTCCCATGAAGCCTGCCCGGGCTGCGGCAAGCACCGGCATGAAGTCGACGCCAGGTACTGTAAATACTGTGGCACGTGGCTTGATGAAGAGAGGCCCGACCCGCGTCATGAAGAGGAGCCCGAGCCGGGTAGCTCTGGGTGAATGCGGAAATTTCCCGGCCTGTGTACTCTGTTTTCGTTCCTGCCGCAAAAAAAAGCGACCACTCGCATTCTATGCTAGCTTTGGACATGCCCTGCCCCTAAAACAACAAAATCGGTCGCGGAGAACATCATGCCCAGGTTCGATACCATCATTAATAACGGCCTCGTTTTCGACGGCAGCCCCCAGCCCGCACGCGTCCGCCACCTGGCACTGAAAGACGGCCGGGTCGCGAGCATGGCGGACACCCCTTTTGCCGACGCTGAGGCCAGCGAAACCATTGATGCCGCCGGCCAATGGGTAATGCCGGGCTTTCTGGATACCCACACCCATTACGATGCCGAGATGCTGGCAGCGCCGGCCCTCAGCGAATCCGTGCGCCATGGCGTGACCACCGTGACCTTCGGCAGCTGCTCCATCAGCATGATTCTGGCCGATCCGGAAGACTGCGCCGATCTCTTCACCCGCGTGGAATCCGTGCCCCGGGAACATGTGCTGCCCCTGCTGCAGGCCAAAAAAACCTGGCACCGCCCCAGGGAGTTCGTTGCTTTTCTCAGGCAGCACACGCTCGGCCCCAACGTCACCAGCTTTCTCGGCCATTCCGAATTGCGCACCGCCGTCATGGGTCTCGGCCGGGCCGTGAGCAGAGACGAGCGGCCAACGGAAGCCGAGATGCAAACCATGGAAGGCATCCTCGAAGAGGCACTGGATGAGGGGCTGCTGGGCCTGTCCACCATGACCACCAGCTGGGACAAACTCGACGGCGACCGCTACCGCAGCGCTTCCCTGCCCTCCACCTATGCGCCCTGGTCGGAGTTCCGCCGTTTTAACCGCATTCTCCGCCGGCGCGGCCGCATTCATCAGGGCGCCCCCAACATCGTCACCAAATGGAACATGTTCCTGTTCCTCTCGGAGAGCGTAGGCCTTTGGCGCAAGCCCCTGAAGACCACCCTGCTCTCACTCATGGACCTGAAGGCCAACCCCCTGCTGGTCAAGGTTGTCGCCCCCCTGACCGGCTGGTTCAACCGGCTGCTGAAGGCCGACTTTCGCTGGCAGACCCTGCCCAACAAGTTCGAGGTCTATGCCGACGGTATTGATCTGGTGATCTTTGAAGAATTTGGCGCAGGCCAGGCCGCCCTGCATCTGCGGGATGAAGTGGAGCGCAATGAACTGCTGCACGAGGAAAGTTACCGGCGCTGGTTCCGCAAGGACTATGAGAACAACTGGGGCCCACGGGTATGGCAGCGGGATTTTCATGACGCCCTGATTGTGTCATGCCCGGATGACTCACTGGCGGGCAAGAGCTTTGGCGAGGTGGCCGATGCCCGGGGCCTGCATCCTGTCGACCTGTTCCTTGATCTGATCGTGGAATACGGCACCGACCTGCGCTGGCACACGGTCATTGCCAATCACAATCCCAAAGTCGTGGAGAAGCTGGTTCAGGACCCGTCCGTGATCATCAGCTTTGCCGACTCCGGCGCGCACATTCGCAACATGGCCTATTACAACTTCCCCTTACGCCTGCTAAAACTGGTCCATCAGGCGCGGGAGCGGGGCGAGCCGATCATGTCCATGGAAAAAGCCGTGTGGCGACTGACCGGCGAACTGGCGGACTGGTTCGGCATCGAAGCTGGCTATATCCGCGAAGGCGATCGTGCCGATATCACCGTGATTGATCCGACCAGGCTGGATCAGCCCCTGGACGACTACCACGAAGCACCAATCGAGGCATTCGGCGGCATCCCCCGCATCGTTAACCGCAACGAGGGACTGGTGACCGCCGTTTTCATCAACGGCGGCCTGGCTTTCCGTAACGAGACCTTTGCGGAAGATCTGGGCAAAAGCACCCGCTTCGGCACCTTCCTCCCCGCTACGGACAATGCTACGGACAAGGGGATCAAACATGCAGGTTAACGTACAGAACGGGCGCATTTACGTAGCCCGGGATGGCAAGGGATCACCTGCGCTGCTGCTCCACGGGGTGCCGGATTCGGCGGAGCTCTGGCAGCCGGTCATAGACGGCATCAGGGACCACTACACCTGTTATGCCCCGGATCTGCCGGGCTTTTACCGCTCCCAGGTGCCGTCCGGTTTCGATTACAGCCTCGAGGGCTACGCCACCTTTGTGAAGGATCTGCTCGACGCCCTGGGTATTGAACAGCCGGTCACCCTGATCCTGCACGACTGGGGCGGCATCTTCGGCATGGCCTTCGCCTGCCTGTACCCCGAGCGCGTCAGCCGCATCGTGGGCGGTTCCTTCCCGTTTTCCCATCTCTACCAGTGGCACCCCTGGGCCCGGGTCTGGCAGACCCCCGTACTGGGTGAACTGTCCATGGCCATGATGAACGAACCGCTGTTTCGCTGGGAAATCCAGCGGGGTAGCCAGCGCCTGGACAAAAGCCAGATACACGCCATGTACGCCGGGCGAGCCACCCGGCCTGAGACCCGCAACAGCGTACTCAGACTCTACCGCTCAATGCCGCCACGGCGTTTCCAGCCCTGGCAGTCCCGCGTGGAGCTGCTGGCCCGCAAGGTGCCTATCGACCTGGTGTGGGGAGCGGACGACCCCTACGTTCCCACTTACCAGGGCCGCCTCCTTCACCCCCGACGCATGCACGTGGTACCAGAGTGCGGCCACTGGGTGCCGGCAGAAGCGCCTGAGGCCATAATTGCAGCCGTGCTGGAAACCGACATACCCGAAACGACAGCACAGAGAACCGCAGAGCAAGCGAGCGAAAATGCCTGACAATGCCACAACCCCACTCCGGCGGACCCAGCAGGAACGTCGGGAAGCGACCATCCGCAAACTGCTGGATGCGGCCCGGGAATCCCTGATCGAAGTGGGTTATGCCAACACCAGCATTCAGCAGATATGCCATCGGGCGGGCGTGTCCCAGGGCGGCCTTTTCCGCCACTTCAAAACTCGCCTGGACCTGCTGATCGAGGTGGCGGATGACGTGAGCAATGCGCTGATCGACCACTATGACCGCCGCTTCCAGGCACTCAACCAGGAAGACGACCCCTTCCGGCTGGCCCTGGGCCTGTTACGGGAGAACTGCCGCGCGCGGGACAACGAAGCCTGGTTCGAGCTGATTCTGGCCGCCCGCACCGACACCACCCTGCGTACCGCCATGGTGCCCATCTGGCGGCACAATCGTGAGCGCACACTGGAACGGGCCATCAGCATGTTCCCGGCTCTCGCTCAAAAACACCCCGACTTCCCCGCCTTTGTCAACTGCATCGTCAACCAGTTCCATGGCGAAACCATCAACGGTTTTATCGAGAACAACGAAGCCGCGGACCGGGAGCGGCTGGAATGTTCGCTGGCGATGATCAGGCAGTACGCAGAAAGGTGAACCGGCGGTGGCCTCTTTTCTGAAGTTTCTGCAGTGCCTTTCACTTCTGGCGTAACCGCATAACACTCGACCGCAAAACGGACATCTCTCAAATACTGATCAGGCCTGGGCTGGAATGCCCTCGGAGCTCAGGATCCCCCCTGGCTCTGTGCCTGTCCTGTCTGTCATTTGTCTGGATCCCCCCTGGCTCTGTGCCTGTCCTGTCTGTCATTTGTCTGTCATTGGCTTGTATGTCTGTCATTACCCTATCTGTAATACCAACCAGCCCACCCTTGAATTTTCAATTAATTCAGAACCGATTGGTGCTGCACTCAGAAGAACTGTCGGGAATTTGATTCAAATCACGAGTGGGCTGCTAGTCTTGTATTAAAGGTGTAATGCATTGGGGTGAAAAATATCACTATCCCGATGGTTCGGGATGGCCAATATATCAATTTGCGTTCAGAAAAATTCTCCTGGGGACGCGGGAAACAATAAAAGGAGATAGGCAATGGAAAGACGCAATGGAGTTGAACGGCGCCGCCACCCTGCTGAGGTGCATCGACTGATGGATCAGGCATTGGAGAAAGGCAAGGTCGAATTCGCCCCCGGGATGTTTCTTGAGTCCAATAAATGCCTGGAGGCAGAACAGGAGCGCTGGCCAGAAAGCGAACCAGCCAAATATATTGATGCCTCGGCAGCTTCGTTCTGGGTAACCTTCGACAGCGGCCTGCCGCCGATGCCCATGAAGAGTATCGACGACATCGCTGAATGCATGGAAGATATTTGACGGTCCTGTTTACTTCGCTTCGCTGTTTACGTCGTTTACTTCCCCTGCCGGGCTGCGCGTGACCTCGCTGACGTAACGGCCGTAGCCCTCCTTCTCCATCTGCTCCAGTGGGATAAACCGCAATGCCGCCGAGTTCATGCAATAACGCAGACCGGTGGGAGCAGGACCATCATCAAAGACATGCCCAAGGTGGGAGTCGGCCATCGTGCTGCGAATTTCCGTCCGGACCCCGAACCAGGAGCGGTCCGCTTTTTCAACCACGGCATCGGGGCTGATAGGCCGGGTAAAGCTGGGCCAGCCGGTACCGGACCTGTACTTGTCGCGGGACGAGAACAGAGGCTCGCCGGATACCACATCCACATACAATCCCGGGCGCGTCTCATCCCAGTACTCGTTCTCGAAAGCCGGTTCGGTGCCATCCTCCTGGGTGACGTAATACTGCCTCCCGGTCAGCATTTCACGCAATTGGGCATCGCTCGGCTTGACGAAAGCCTGCCCGTCGCTGTCCTTCATACCCATGGTGTCGGCCTCGGGCCTGAACCGGGAAAAATCGATCTTCTGGTCCTCGCCCCAAACCTCATCGATAAACTGGTAGCGGCCGGAATTGAGGGTATAGAGCTTGTAGCGGATCGGATTCTTTTTGTAGTAGTCCTGGTGGTAATCCTCCGCGTCATGGAATGACTTGAGCCGCTGGATTTCAATCACCACCGCCTCGTCATAGCGGCCGGACTCTGTCAGGGCCTGCCTGGAGGCCTCGGCCAGGCGCCGCTGCTCAGCGTTATGGTAGAAGATGGCTGGACGGTACTGCCTGCCCCGGTCAACAAACTGACCATTGGCATCAGTGGGGTCCATGAAGCGCCAGAACCCCGCCAACAGCCCTTCGTAGGTGATCTTTTGCGGATCATAATAAACCTGAACGGCCTCCGTATGACCGGTGCGCCCGGCAGATACCTCCTTGTAGCTCGGGTTGGGCTCATCGCCCCCGCTATAGCCGGAGACGGCCTCCACCACGCCGGGAATCTTTTCAAAGCCGGCTTCCACACACCAGAAACAGCCGCCGGCAAAGGTAGCCACTGCCAGGTCGGGATCATCCGGGGCGTATGCGGAGTCGGTATTCACTGAACTGGTCGCGTTCACTGCAACAGCCGCCAGAGCGACCATAAAAACCAGCGAACCATAAACCATGATGCGTTTCATAAGCTTTTTCTCCTGATAACAATCTCAGGTTTTACTCTATATGGGTGAAATCACAGGAGTGTCCGCAAATCTTCACGAATCTATAAAGCGGGCTGTGGGTTGTCCGCAGGCAGGCAAATGACGAACTCTGCACCCTGGGGCTGACGGTTGACGACACTGATAGACCCCTGCTGCAGCGTCATCATCCGCTGTGCGATGGCCAGCCCCAACCCCATGTGGCTGAGCGCCTGGTTCTGGGTCTGGGTGTGAGAGCCCTGGCAGAAAGGCTCGAAGATATGTTCCAGCTCCGGCTCCGGGATACCAGGCCCGGCATCGCGGACACTGACTTCCAGCGACTGGCCGTTGCCCGCAATCACCAGTTCGACCTGGCTGTTCGCCGGACTGTAGGCGATGGCGTTACTGATCAGGTTATCCAGCACCCGTTCGGTCATGGCCAGGTCAGCAAAGGCCATGGGGTTTGGTGCATTGCCGCTCACCTCAAGGGTCACCTGTTTGCTGGCAGCCTCCGGCCCATGCTTCTGGGCAACATCGTGGACCAGCTCCGCCAGTACAAATGGCTCAGCCTGCGGGACTTTTTCCCGGGCTTCCAGCGCCGCCAGCTCGAACAGTTCGTCCACCAGCCGGCCGAGGCGTCGGCCTTCCTGCAGGGCAATGTCGAGGAAGGCGTCCTGCTCGGTAGCGCTGAGGCTCTCGCGCTTCATGCGAAGTGCCTCGATGTACCCCTGCATGGAAGCCAGCGGCGTCCGCAGGTCGTGGGAGACCTGGGCGACCAGGCGCCGGCGCTGGGCATCCTTGTCCTGCAACTGCTCGATCTGGTTGGCAATCCGCTCCGCCATCTGGTCAAACCGCCCCGCCAGATAATCAATCTCGTCACCTCCCCCCTTTGGCCTGCGCTGAAGGGACGACCGGGGAGGCCGGGACATGCCACTGCTCGCAAATGCCTCCACCTGCTGTGTCAGATGAGTCAGGCGCCGGGTGAGCCGATGGAATACCGCCAGCCCCGCCAGCATGCCCACCGTCAGGCTGATGCCCACAGCCCAGGCACTCATCTCTATGAAGTGGTCGCTGCGGGCCATGGCTTCCGCCAGGTCATATTCTTCGCCCCGCAGCACCACATAGAGGTAGCCTTCCGGGTTCTCCGCTGAGGGTACCGGCGTCACCGAAAACACCTTCCGCCGGTCGTGGCTGCGGGGGTCATCTCCCAGCACCGGGTACTCGCTCATATCCTCCAGAAGTGTGCGGATGGGCTCCAGGGAAACCCGCTTGCGCTTGATCTTTGCCGGGTCGGCGGAATAGGAGAGGATGGTGCCGTCTGTATCCAGCAGGTAAATCTCGATACTGGGATTGATGGTCATGTACAGCTCGAACAGCTCCTTCAGGGCCTCTTCGTCCAGGCGCCCCTCATCCACCAGATTGCGGTCTGCCACCAGATGTTTGGCCAGGTCCCGGTTCAGCTCCTGATTCAACGAGGCGTTGTACTGCTTCAGGGTATAGATGCTGACGAAGGAATAGATGATGCCCACGGCAACCAGGAGCAGGAACAGCCCCAGAGCCAGACGGGCGTAGAGGGTACTTGGCAGGGCTTTGGGCATGAGTCAGTCCATGAACCGGTAACCCACGCCCCAGACTGTCTGGATAAAGTCGGGGGTGGCGGGTGTCCGCTCAATCTTGTTGCGCAGGCGGTTGATGTGGGTGTTGACGGTATGCTCGTAACCTTCGTGGTTGTAGCCCCAGACCGCATCCAGCAACTGGGCGCGGCTGAACACGCGCCCGGGATGGCTGGCGAAATGCCACAGCAGCTCAAATTCACGGGCAGTGAGTTCCACCTCCTCGCCACGGACCTCTACCCGGCGCCTGGCCGGGTCGATGCGCAGCCCCTCAATCTGAATTTCCTCGCTATCGGCATCCTTCTCCGACCTGGCCGCCATGGCATCAATCCGCCGGAACAGGGCCTTGATGCGGGCACCCAGTTCGGCCACGCTGAAAGGCTTGGTGAGATAGTCATCCGCGCCCATTTCCAGCCCCAGTACCCGGTCAAGCTCGGTGCCCTTGGCCGTCAGCATCAGCACCGGCACGTAATCCTCACCGGCACGAATCTCACGGCACACCGCAAGGCCGTCCAGCCCTGGCAGCATCAGGTCCAGAATCACCAGGTCGATACCACCCTGCTGGAAACGCGCCAGGCCGGTATCGCCCCGATCCTTCAGAGTAGCCTGCATGCCCAGGTCCTCCACGTGCATGCGCACGAGCTGACCAATGCCCGCGTTGTCCTCAATGATCAATACGTGTCGTGCCATTAACTCCGGGCTCCCGGGGTGGTCAGGTCGGGCACAGTCAGTGCCTCCTACTCGTCCATGGTATCGCTGTGCATGCCTTTGTCGTCCATGGTTTTCATGTCCTCGGACATCATGGAGTCCTCGTCGGACATGGTATCACCCGCCATGGTGCCGGATTTCGAAGAGTCCTTCATGTCGCTCTTCATGCCCTCGTCCTTCATATGATCCTTCATGTCATCACCCTTCATGGTGTCCTGCATCATGGTGTCGGACGATTTCATATCATCAGCGTGAGCCACGACAACTCCCATGGCCATAACGAGCATGGTCGCGATGCCGGCTGCATTGGTATATCTGTTCATGGTGTTCTCCCAGAGTTCAGTTACCCGCCAAACCGTATGACAGGCTCGGGAAACAGCATGAGTGGCCGCCATCACAGGCCAGTCACAAAGCAATTACGATTCTATAGCGCAAACTTCACAAATCTGTAACGGCTGCTGCTGGCTATTGGGGGATTACCCCGGGGTTTTAAGAGGGTTGCCCTTGGTGATCAGCGCCGCGTAGAGCTCCCCACCAGCACCGCAGAGATGGCGCAACTCAGACGGCAGCACCGAAACCAACTTGATGTAATGGCGTGAAAAAAAATCTTGTCCCGGTTTTTGCACTCAGCAGAACTGCGTGGAATTGATGTAAATCACAAATGGATTGCTGGTCTTGTATTAAAAATGTAATGCCATAGGCTAAAAAACATCCCTATCCCGATGGTGTGGGATGGCCAATATACCAGTCCACGTTCAGAAAAATTCTCCTGGGACGCGGAATCAATTAAAAGGAGACAGGCAAGGTCGAATTCGCCCCGGGGATGTTTCTTGAGTCCAAAAAAAGCCTTGAGACAGAGCAGAAGCGCTGGCCAGAAAACGAACCAGCCAAATATATTGATGCCTCGGCAGCTTCGTTCTGGGTAACCTTCGACAGCGGCCGGCCGCCGATGCCCATGAAGGGTATCGACGATATCGCTGAATGCATGGAAGATATTTGACGGTCCGGCGACGCCGGGTTAAAGATTTTTCGATAACAGCGTGGTTGGCGTTCAGTTGACCAGAGCAAAACCAGCCCCTGAGTGAAACCAACCGGGACAGGAACGAGTTGTCTTGCCTGTCCTGCCTACCTTATTGATCAGAGTTGGGCTCAAATTCTGCCGACCTATGATCAGGTTTTTGATTGCCCGCAAAGCCGTCATTCTTCGGAGGCTCCTCAGGCCCCGTGTATTTCATGGTACATCTCCTCCACCTTCTGGATGGCGGCGTTTTTACCTTCTTCGGTGTCCAGTGCCCTTAACGGCTTTATTTCTCGCGCTTCGTCGCGATTCCAGTGGCTTTCGAAGAAATACTTGCGGAAGTGTATGGCTATATCATCGTCATCGATCCGCACCCAGTAATTCTCTTCAGGTGTACGCGTCTCAATACCCAGACATACAAAATGATTGTCGACACAGACAAGATCGACAAGCCTGATGCCAGCATTCGGATCGAGTGCCTTTATGGCAAATCTGTCGTTTTTCCAGTGCTTGTTGATCAGATCCTTGACGTGACTGAGCTTCTGTTCGTTATCGAGCGTGACGATCCTGTAAACGTCCGATGTCTTCGAATAGATCCTGGAGTCCAATGCAGCGATATAGGCTTTCGATTTGTCTGCGTTACCAATCGATCGGGAGGAATATCTCGTTGTGAAGAGGTCATTTGACTGATGTTCACTCACAGCTTTTTTGAGCGCATCACATCTCTTGTCCGCTGTAATCAGGCTTACCTTTGCGCCCTTCCTGAGTTCCTTGTGGACCCATTGCTCAAGCCAGAAGACAACAACCGCCAAAACGAGGGAGGCACCTATGACCTTCAGGGTATCCGCTATGGCTTTGGACCATTTGACCTCCGTGGCAGTTGGTTCTATCCACGCAGTCGATAAGACCAGGATGACACCAGCAGCAATGATGGCAATTCTTGCTAGCGTTTTCATTGAATTATCCCTCCACCGACCAGGTGGGGTGAAGCGGCATGATCCTGCACCACTTCAGTGGACACGACTCCCACTCAGCTTTTCATAGTTTCCCGAGGATTGGTAGCACGGCCCCCGCGCGCAACCACGGTCAGGGACTGGCCATCCTGGCCCGGGAATCCACCCGGCTCTCCGTATCCAGGCTCTGGGAAGAAATCAGAATCAGCTGACGAATAAAGCTCGCAATTCTTGGATCATAGATATCGTTGTGATCCCTGATCAATTCACCATCCACCCGGATATTCAGATAGGGATTGCGCCCCGCCGAGGATTCCGTGCGTTCAAGCACCGCCCCTTCAAATGGGATGCGACTCCCCCTGTCGTCCTTCTCCCAGCCCCTGCTGGCTTCAACGAAGGTCTGAACTTCCGCGGACGGATCGAACGTGGCCTGTTCGCGGTCCGCGAAGGTGTCCGTCGCCCGGAGGTAATGGGTGAGATAGGGACCGAAGTGGCCCAGTGCGGTCATATTCGCAGAGCCCTGATCTATTGTTTCGTTCTCCCCAAGAACGGGATTGAATCGCTGGGCGTCCCGCTCGGTTTCAAACAGCGTGGCAAACCAGCGCCCCATGGGGAAAGCCTTGCCGGTGGCATCGTCGTCCTCGGAGGTGAGTACCGCGAGCACCGGCAATTGGCTCTGAAAGTAGCGGCGCCGCTCGTTGGCCATGTCACTGAGCGTCGAATAGTGTGCAGCCTCGAAAGCCGGGTTGATCAGCACCACCAGATCCGCGAACCCCACCGTATCGCTGACCACGGCGTCCGGACCATGGGTTTGCACAAATCCGTTCTCCAGAATTTCGCTCATCGCGGAAAAGACCAGAGCTCCTCCAAAGCTGTGCCCCACCACCACAAAACGGGTGCGGTTGGGTTTGCCATCGGCAAGCGCCTGGGCACGCTTGGTTTTCTGCACCAGCTCCAGGCGGCTGAGTAATTCCGTGGCACCGCCGCGCCCTACTTTATGGGCGGTATTCTTGCGCTCCCAGAATGTCAGCTCTTTCAATCCAGGCAGACTCACTGAGCCGCCGCGCCAGCCGAGGTAAATGCCCACCACCGCCCTTGACGGCGTACCGGTCCTGGCGCTTATCGCTGACTCCACTGCACTCAGTCGACGCAGTGACTTCCGAAAACTGGTTATATTACTGTCCCCGGCCTGCGCACTGTGTTTCCAGCCATGGGCAAACACCACCATCAGCAGATCCTGATCCGCCGCAAGGGTATTGACCTGGCCGATCACCTCCCGCAATTGCCCACGGTCCCAGAGCTGACCCTGGTCGTCGAATTCGACAAAGCCCAGGTGGTACTCTTCGCCACTCGCCTCGGGAGACTGAAATACCTGAAGCGTATGCTGCGAACATTCTTCAAGAGGGTTGGCGGAAACACACAAACCGGATTCGGTACGGTGTCGCTGATGAGAAATACAGGCCGACAGTGACACAACCAGTGCGATAACAAGGGCGAAACGGGCGCCTTTAGAGCGATCTTTCATGGCAAATTCCTTTTTGATTTTTTCGGGCAGAACTTCCTGTTACCACCACTACTCTGCACCGTCTGGAATGATACTCCCGCAAGCCACCCACAACCGCCCGCAGATAAGCCAAGCATAGCCCAGCAGGGTGCGAAAGCGAGGGCCCGCAACGGGTATCCAATGTGTGAGATTGGCAGCTTCGCAAGCAGGGAAGAAATGTGAATGCCCGGTAGCTCAGCACAACACACTGAACCGCGAGCGCGCTTGCGAGAATGGAGTAGCGACTGATGGATTTTTATATGGAACGGAGGGATCCTGAAAAATGGCTACAGCACCGGGGCTGCAAACGAGACTGGGAGCTCTCAAAACCCCTCGGCCAACTCCAGCTCTCGTCTACAGCGGGTATCATTGAACACCCTCAGATAAAACTCTTCCCGGGTCTCGTTTTCGTAAACCTTGATGTGTTTTTGTTGGTCATGTGCTTCCTGGATAGCGTGGATGAACTGATCAAATTCATCCCCTTCCATGTACTCTCGCTGGATGGCCAACGAAACCTCCAGGAATTTCTCAGCTGAAGCCTGGTCGTTCTGGTATTCACTGTAGGTGTTCGAACAGATCTGCAGATTCACATATACAGCGGTCTGTTCCAGGATGCGCCTTTCGATCTCCAGAGCCTGAGTGAAGCCAGATATTGAAAGGAGCAGGAACACAAGAAATGCATTAATTTTCATCAGTGCTGCTGTCCTTAACGTCCGTGAGAGGCTGCGAAGTTCGCGGTCCGGCGGCAACTCTATAGCCCGCATCCAGAGCCAAAGCGAAAATCGGCCACAGGATGAAGGTAACCGACCAGTCGGCCTCCCCATAGGGGAGGCCCACGAAGAACATTGCTCCATTGGCCAGCAACAGGCTGCATGCGCCCACGCATCGTGACCAAAGAACGAGGTTCACGGTCACCGAGTTGGCGACTATCGCCCTGAGTCCCGCTACGTACAGCAGCCACCCCAATAAAACCGATACGGCTCCGATCAGAATCATTTTACAGGTCGCTATACGCCAGAAGTCCTCTGGCAGCCAGTTCACGCCTCGCTTTACCGGACTCTTTGAGGGCCATGAAATTGACGACGGAAATACAGATCAGGGTCGGTACCGCGATCGCTCCCGCAACTTCTGCCCGCGCAGTACTCAATCCCAGTTTTCTGGCGGTCTCCTGGACGATAGGCGCCCTGAGCGTGGAAGAAACGATGTTCGAGGCGTGAGCTCTGAGCCCTTTGTCTGCGACTGCGTACACCGCCCCTGCCAGAGTGGCTACCGTGGGGCTGGGCAGAGCAATCACATCATATTGATCCGTGACCTCAGCCTTTCTCCTGGAGAACTGGTAAAACTCTTTCAGCTCTTCATCGGAAAGGCTCCACATATACCAGTAACGCTGAACGCTCAGATCGGAGATCAACGTCCGTAGGGGCGCAATCATCACGCCCGGAGCATTGGTGACGATAGAGCGTTGAATCTGCATCTGCTGAGCAGTCGGCAAATGCCGGAAAGTGGCGATGCCGGTGAGTATCGGACCATAGATTTCGGGTTTAGCTAAGATTTCTGGCGAAAATCGCTTTAGTCCCATCAGGTCCGCCAGCGCAGCAAGAGGAGCTGTTGAAAAGTCGGGGGTTACGTAACGGGAAAGCACGCCTGCCTGGCTCATAGTCACTATCCTTAGTGGGGGTTAATATCCTGAGAGCGGATTATTTGCGGAGCTGCAACTCGCTGTCAACCGGGTATTCAATGTTCAAGGATTTTATCGAGGTGTTCGAAGATGCGGCATGGCGGGCGCCGCGGGAAGGCGACTGACGGGCGCCCGGCCGGCCACTCCCCGAAGCCTTTGCTTTCTTTTAACAACACAGCCCTCGTGTTGTGTCTGTTCTGGTTCTTGCTTCAAGGACTGCTGAAAAGGTGTTCAAGTTGGCAAAAATGCAAAGCTGACCTGATGCCCCTGAAAGCAGGACAGTAGGGTCAATGTTCCATCTGGGGAATGTTGCCATCCTAGCCATCGAATTCATTTTACCGGATACCACACCCATGTACGGAATGAAGCCAGGGACGCTGCATCAGACCGCCCGACTGCCGCTTGTCCTCACCCTGCTACTGACCATGATGTCAGCCATATCAGGCTGCTCTGCCATCGGCTCCTCGATGAAGTCTACCCCGACCATGAGTCACTGGGGCGGCCTGATCAGCATGCAGGACGACGATCTCAAGGCCCGCTACACCAACGAGTATTCATGCTTCGTACACGTCAACGACTATGACATTCATTCCAGGATCGCGGCACCGGCGAGACAATCATACTGATGCATGGCATTTTCTCTGCCCTCCAGACCTGGGACGGGTGGGCTGAAGAACTTGCCAAAACCCACAGAGTCATTGCCCTGGACATGCCCGGGTTCGGCCTGACCGGGGCACCCGCAGATCTCGAAGCCTTCAATGAAAAAGAGCTGCTGGCAACCTTTGAGGGTTTCGTGAACCAGCTGGGCCTGAACCAGGTGTCTCTGGCAGGCAATTCCCTGGGCGGTTTAATGGCCGCCCACTATGCAGCCAGGCACCCGGGGCGGGTCAAGCGACTGATTCTGCTCGACCCGTTTGGCTACCCTCAGGACACCCCGTGGCTGCTTGGCTTGGCCACCATGCCGCCAGCATCGATAATCGGCAGCTACATCCAGCCCGCCTGGGTAGTCACACTGAGCTTCAACTGGGTGTACGGTGACAGCGACCGGATCACTCCGGAATCTTACAGCCGCTACGTCCACATGAACCAGCGACCCGGCGCCAAGCCTGTTTATAT
This sequence comes from Marinobacter sp., assembly GCF_044799475.1. Lineage (GTDB taxonomy): Bacteria > Pseudomonadota > Gammaproteobacteria > Pseudomonadales > Oleiphilaceae > Marinobacter. The sequence continues at coordinate 662,630 of NZ_CP085217.1, forward strand.
GAAAACACTGGAACTTGTTGATGCCCGCACGGATAACCCAAAGCCCCCGATATTCAGCAGCATCACCGCCGAAACACTGCTGATGTGGGAAAGAAGACAGCTGGGTACCGTTAACATTAGCTGATCGCTGGCGGCAGAACCTGCCAGACGCCGGCCTGGTGGTCTATCCCACAGTAGACCACATTCCGATGGAAGAGTTGCCTGAAAACACGGCCCGGGATGCGGCGCTCTGCCTCCGCCAGGGCCTGGCTGCCGCCTGTAGCAGCAATGCCGGTGGGGTAATTGAACCGGAATGGACCTGCCCATGATCCCGGGGGAGTACCCCTATTCGCTCAAACCCAGACCAGGCTCCCAGAAAATGCTGCATCAGCTTGGTCTACGGCAATATACCTTGGTATAGTTCCGCTCCGGCCGCATAAGGATTCATGCGACGAACGGATACGCGGTAAGTGTGTCGACAGCTTACGGTATCGCCAAGCTACTAATGAGGATCATGGATGTCCAACCCCCGCCAGTTACAGAGCACCATCAACGCCAATCCAGAAGAACTGCACATCATGTCTCTGGATGAGTTTCGCGAAATTGCACAGAAGCTGCGAACCACCGCATCTGACAGCATCAACCCCCACACAGCGGCCGCATTGGTATCACCCGCCCAGGACATCCTGTTAGCCCGAGCGCTGATCAACGAGGTCGGTCTCACTGGTCGAGCAGTTACCAAAAACGTGAATGGCACTACCTATGTCATTTTGAAGGGGTACCCAGGGCTTCGCCAGAAACTCACCGGCACAAGGTATTTGTCTACACACCCCAAAATCGTGGATCTTGCAATTGGTCAAAAAGGTGTCAACCGAAACCTTATTAAGGGGACGCGTCTTACTATTTACCTAACGGTTCCTGTCAATGTCCTGCAGTATCTGCTGGATGAAGAAGCAACGCTTACTCAGTTAATTGGCCGCACAGCTACCGATCTTACAAAAATTGGGCTTGCCACACTTGTTGGCTCGGGAGCGGCTTTTGCGGCGGGGGCAGTAACAACAGTTGCTGCAGGCCCCCTCATTGCAGCAGTTGCCGTTGGTGTAGCCACGGGATTTACTCTGGACTACCTGGATGGGAAGTTTGGCGTGACCAACGCCCTGATCGCGGCCATGGAAACAGCTCATGACCGGACGATTGGTGAGGTCAGCAGGCAAGTCTATCGTTTCGAAAGAAGTCTTATTGAAAGAGCCATCAGCAGAATGCCCGGCATGGGTGGACGCTACTAAACATGCGCCTTAATCTCACAATGCTTTTTGTGGCATTAATGCATTGCCTGGCGCTGGCCTTTTTTGCCCTGTTTCTGTGGATCTGGTCATCAACCTATCAGGACATAATGGCGGCAAAACCTGTCATAGATACGCAAACGGGCATTCGGTATCTGCTGCTCCCACTGGTCTTGCCGATTCTGCACATTATCAGCACTTTTGGACGTGGCCCCAGCCATTCAAAAAAAAGCAGATTGCTCAGGCGGCAGGGTGATCTGTTTTTGGTTGTGGCAATAGTGCTTTTTGTATCTGGATGGCTGCTTGAAGACCGCTACTACTCTCTACTCGAGAATAACGATTACCAACCCTGTGAGAGCCGCAGTTCCGGCATCCGCTCAGTGTTTATAACCTACACAAAAGACACATCACTATGCCCGACATGAAGTCAGTTTTCCGTTCCTTAATGCTGATTCTGGCCCTCGCTGCAAGCCCTCATCTATCAGCGGCCAGCCTGGAACTTCTGTGCACTATCTCAGCGGACCAGTTCCCGGGCGTTGAGGATGGGCTCCTTGAGAGCAAACATGTGCTCCTGACCGGGATGCAGGGTGAAACTGGCGGCCAGGTCACCGTTTACGAGGATGCATCGTTTCAGTTCCGGGTGGTTACCGGTCGTTCAAGGATTCAGGGCGGCGAAGCGACTCTGATGGACTTTTATGTGGAAGCCAGGGATCGTGAAAATGACTACAGCACCAAGGCTGCCAGCGCGTCCTATGCCGGAGGGCCTCATCATGCGCGCCTGGAAATGGTGACCTATACACCCAAAACCGACTGGTATGAGGGGATTGTTATCTTCAAGTGCTCCGATCCCAACTGAGACCGGGCCGTGAAAGACGCGGCCAAGCCGCCTGAATGACCCACACAGAAACAGCAATGAACATCATCTGGGCAGCAGTTCACTGAAGTTGCCGCCTTCTTTTAGCGACACAGGCCTTATGCTGTGCCTGTCCTATCTGTTCTAAACCCACGTACTATCTGTTTTCAACTGAAGGTGCCATGAACTTCATAAACAGGTTTTCCAGAAGCAACAACTTCCGCTTTTAGGAACTGATCTTGAGCACATCGGATTCAAACACAAACTTCTGGGGCGGGCTTTTTCTGGCCGGTGTTTGCGGAGCAGTGGGCATTACTCTAATCCTGATCGTTCCGTCTTTGCATGCTGAGTACCGTGAAATGGTCAATGGATCAGCGTCATTGATCGTCAAGGAGCGGGGAATCAACATCATTTATGGCGGATGGTCTTTATTTCTGCTGATGGTGTTTCTCGGTATCTACAGCTCGGTTGTCAGCATAAAACCCAGAAAAACCAAAGCCTCCCATGCAAGGACGCTGAACATCACGGCCTATCTGTCCCTGGTGGCGGTAGCTTTAACCTTTACGGGCTTCCATCTCGGCCAGAAGTTCTGGTCAGATTATTTTTCTTCCCATGGCTACCACCGTTGTGCCTCTCCCTTTGTAATGACGGGAAAATGGGCGAAGGAAGTCTGGGTCGACTCCCCTTCGCTTTGCAGCAACCCTGCTGTCATCGAATTTTTGCGTTCGCCCGGCCAGGAGGACCACGACGTCAACACTTTTATCCTGAGCAGCAGAACGAAAGGGGAATAGCGGGGCGAGGGTCCTGTAACGTCGTCGGTGTGATCCCTTTCCTTCCCGGTGGCGGCTCCTACCTTGGCCAGTCTCCGGCAAGGTATTACCGAAAAGCTTGATATCCAGCTCCCCTCATCCTATACAGAGCCAAAAGGCATAAAATGCCGACAAACCTGCTGCTTGAACCCTTAACCGCAATCAGACAAACTGTCACCAGATATCAATAAGTGGTGACAGTTTGTCTGACTCTGGCTCGGCCCGATCTCCGCGGGCGCAACTCCAAACCCTGTTCTGCGAGCACGGCGGCCAGCTTCGGCTGAGCGAGGCGCTGGACGAGGGTATCAGCCGGTATCAGTTCTATCAGTTTCGGGATGAGGGACTGATCGAGCCGGTGAGCCGTGGTCTCTATCGGCTGGCGGATCTGCCCTCTATTGAAAACCCTGATCTTGTCGCTGCTGGCACCCGTTTCCCCAACGCCGTGCTCTGCCTTATTTCCGCTCTGGACTGGCATGGCATCACCACACAGATTCCCCATCAGGTGCATCTGGCCGTGGAGAGGGGTGCCCGACTACCGGTTCTGGAATATCCGCCGGTGGCCGGGTACCGGTTCTCCGGTCGGGCCTTCAGCGAAGGCATTGAACGGGTGGACGTGGATGGCATCACGCTACAGGTCTACAGCCCTGAGAAAACTCTGGCGGACTGCTTCAAGTTCCGAAATCGTATCGGTATGGATGTCGTGCTGGAAGCTCTGGAGCTTTACCGCACCCGCAAAACCTTCCTGCCGGGCAAACTGATGGAATACGCGAGAATCTGCCGGGTCGCCAATGTGATGGCTCCCTATGTGGAGGCCAGGCTGTGAATGGAATCACTCAATCAACGGAATAACCAAAGTGAAAGGAGATCACGATGGCCAAAAATACCGCTGCGTCTGTTCGACAGAGACTGCTGAATAAATCCCGGGAAGACAAACGCCCTTTTCAGGAACTGCTGCAGTATTACGCTATGGAGCGGTTCCTGTATCGCCTGAGCCAGTCGCCTCATAATCATTGCTTTACCCTCAAAGGTGCGCTGATGCTCTGGGCCATGCAGGGGCTGAGCAGCCGCCCGACGCGGGATATCGATATGCTGGGCCAGACCAGCAACGACCCTGAGGCGATCCTCGCACAGGTTAAGGACATTATTTCTGCTGAGGTGGTGGATGACGGCCTGCGTTTCGATCCGGATACTCTAAAAGCAGAAGGCATTACCGAGGATGCGGATTACCAGGGGCTGAGGGTGGCCTTCATTGGTTTTCTCGACAGCACCAGAATTGCGATGCAACTGGATATCGGTTTCGGCGATCCCATATTTCCCCTCCCTTCCTGGCTGGAGTTTCCGACATTGCTGGATTTTCCTGCCGCTGGGATCAAATGCTACCCCCCGGAGACCTCAATTGCCGAGAAGTTTCAGGCGATGGTGAAGCTTGGCGAACTGAACAGCCGGATGAAGGATTTTTACGATATCTGGTTGCTCTCGCGCCAGCACGAATTCCAGTCGGAAAACCTCAAGGGTGCGGTTGCGGGCACCTTTGCGAAACGTAAGACGGAAATCCCTGAAACCAATCCCTTTTCCGACGGATTCGTGGGTACCAGGCAGCCACAGTGGCAGGCTTTCCGTAAGCGTCTTGGCCAAGACCATGTGCCAGAAACGTTCCGGGAAGTGGTAGAGGCGGTAGTTGAATTTCTTGATCCCGTGATCACGGACACGGCCACCCAAACGCAGAAGAAAATCTGGCGACCATCCGGGCCATGGAGTCGGCGGGAGGATGGCTAGTTTAATTTCAGGGGGCGCGGGAGAAGAAAGAGGGCAGCGCGAAATTTTTGGCCGACGCGGGTCTGACCCCGTAGCGCGGATTCAATCGATGGGCGTCCCGGGGATGTTTTTCAGAAGCTCGGCATTTGTGGGATACTTCTCAAGCAGCTCAACCAGCTTTTTTGTGCCCTGTAGCGGTTTGAGACCGCCAAGCGCCCGGCGCAACGCTCTTATTTTGTCCAAATCTTTCGGATCTAACAGCAGCTCTTCACGGCGTGTACTGCTTTTCGAAATGTCCAGCGCGGGGAAGATTCGCTGACTCGCAACGTCTCTTGATAAAACCAGCTCCATGTTCCCCGTGCCCTTGAATTCCTCAAATATAACCTGGTCCATGCAGCTGCCGGTATCCACCAGAACGGTTGCCAGAATGGTAAGCGAGCCGCCATTCTCAAGGTTTCGTGCAGCGCCAAACAACCTCCGCGGGATCTCCATCGCTCGAGCATCAACGCCGCCAGACATGGTACGGCCGCTGCTCTTTCGCTCCGCATTATGCACACGCGCAAGCCTCGTGAGAGAATCAATCACAATCATGACGTTGTGACCCTCACCAGCCTGTTGGCGGGCGATATCAAGAAGCTCATCGGCCACGCGAACGTGATGAGCATAGCTTTCATCCGAAGAAGAAGCGTGTACCTCAGCCGGGACGCTACGCCTGAAATCAGTGACCTCTTCGGGTCGCTCATCTACCAATAACGCGTAAAGTTTAATCTCGGGATACGCCTTTCCCACCGCCTGGCAAATGTCTTTTAAAATCGTCGATTTTCCAGACCCCGGCGGTGCAACGATCAAACCTCGCTGCCCCATTCCAATCGGCGTGATCAGATCCATCGCCCGCACCGTGAGTTTTTCTGAACCTGACTCCAGGCGAATCCCCGGCGCTGGATTGATAACCACACCGTTTAAAAAACGTTTTTGTGGATCAGCCTCACCCTCAACCTCAACCTCAACCATAGCTTCGGCTTCCTCAGCCACTGGTTTAGCGTCTTTATTTGGTTTCCGGGTTAAGCTTAATGTCTTTCTCGTCATGGCTGACTGATAGCTCCGGTTTGATAGATATTTTTCGAAATGGGCTGATAACGCCAAAGACCAATTCATTGAGCTTTATCCGTATGACGCTTGCAGCATGCGCGCCCCTGGAATGGAGCCGAAGCCGCAATGGAAATGGCGTCGCCGTGCCTGCGCTGGTTAGCACTTGTTGACGCCTGTGTATATGCTGATAATATACTTTTATGATCAATCGGGCACAAGTTACTGGCTTTGACTGGGACGAAGGCAACTCCCGCAAAAACGCGGAGACACATGCCGTAAACCAGTCCGAAGCGGAAGAGATTTTCTTTAATGAGCCGCTTCTGGTGCTGGATGACTCCAAACACAGCCAGGCTGAGGCCCGTTTTCATGCGCTTGGTGCAACGGATGATGAGAGACTGCTCCACATTACGTTCACACTGAGGCAGAACGGTGCGCTGATCAGAGTGATTTCCGCTCGCGACATGCACCGCAAAGAGAGGGCTGTTTATGAGCAAACCAAAAAAGATGCCTGAGTTCAAAACTGAAGCAGAAGAGCGGGAGTTCTGGGAAACGCACGATTCCACAGACTACGTGGACTGGAGTCAGGCCAAGCCGGCTTCGTTCCCGAAGCTGAAACCCTCAACCAGGACGATCTCACTCCGGTTACCGGAAACCCTTCTTGATCGGATCAAAATCGAAGCTAACAAGCGGGATATGCCCTATCAATCGCTGATCAAGGCCTGGCTTGCGGATGACGTGAACGACAGCCGTCGCACTTGAGGCTGATAATCCCAAAAAACAGAAGCCCTGACAGATTGCTGAAGACCGTTTTCGACAAAGCCAGCCCAGGGCAAAAAACCAGTGTGCACAAAATAAGTCTGTCCCGGTTTCATTACGGTTTTTTGATACCTAGATCCGCCCGCACAGATCTCCTGGGGCCCGTTCAATCTTTTGTGTGTTCGATGTTTTCCCGGCGAGGGGTATTATCAAAAAGCCAGTCCCGGCGAAGGCAGTCGATTGGCTGATGCGGCCCTGGCCAGACGCATCCAGCCCAAGGACCGTCTTACTGGTCACAACACCAATGAAGGGATTACCAGGGTCGCGGGCGCCGGAGGCAATGTATTCTCGCTTCAGCTCGAGCAGGCCGGCCTTGAACTCGAAATCTTCTCCTTCCTGGAATCGGGATTGTTTGAGCACGACACCATCTGAGATCGCAGAAGCGATTAGACTGTTGCCATCGCCTTTCTGAATGTTGACCGCCTCTGGCCCTGTTTCTGAAGTAAACGCGTCCGGCCAGAGGATTGAGGTCAAACACGCGGGCGCTGAGCCGTCCGATGGGTTGCTGCAATTCCTGTAACAACCGACAAACGCGTCCAGGTTGGTCGATTCAGCGAATCCAATATGGTTTTCCGTCACTTCTGTGGAGGCGCAGCCTGTTAAAAACAGGAACAGTGCTATTAGCACGGCTTGTCTCATTTCAACGCCAATCCCTCAGGGACGCCTTCGAGAAAAATAGCTCCATACCAGTGATTCGGCCACCTGGTTTTTTCCCGAGTTCAGTTCCCGCAAAGTCAAAATAGACCTGAAGATCATGTAGCCAGCCTCCCATAGCCGATCATCCGGAGTAGGCCGGTAGTTGGCGAACACACCTGCCACTACAGGAGGCTGACATGACCTTATTCTCCGCTATTGATCTGCATTCCGACAACAGCGTTGTGGTTGTGATTGATGAGCAGGATCGCATCCTGCTTCAGGGCGTGGCGGTACAGCAATACAGCGGGCTCAAGCACTACTATCCCCGCAATCCAAGAGCCGAGGCCGCCTCCTGCGATGATGAAAAAAGTCATTAACTTCAAAAAAGTTCAGAAAGCCCAAAGGCTGCCGATAACATTCGGTACAAAGCGACCTGGCAGAACCCACTCGCCGTGATTCACCCAAAGCTATAGCTATCGGTGACTTACATAGCAGCCATTCTGATACAACTGGCCGGCAAGGGCAGCTCGCAGGGAAAACCTGACGATTACTTTGAGGAATGACGCACAATGCTGGCACGAGTAAAAATAAGCACACGGTTGGCTCTCGGTTTTGCCGCGGTTTTGCTTGTAATATTTGCCCTCATAATTCCGTTAACGTTGACTCAGATCAGTCGGGTGATTGAGTCTGCAGAAGATAACGAGCTGAAAAATCTCTACAAAAGCGCAATGGCTGAAATCTCCTCGGAGGGTCGAACTGCCGAGGCGATGAGTACGGTGATCGCCAGTTTTCCTGAAGTTCGTCAGGCATTAATTATGGGTGATCGTGAGGGCTTGGCCAGCACTTCGGTTCCGCTTTTTAAGACCCTGAAGCGTGAATTCAACGTAGCGCAGTTCCAGTATCATCTTCCTCCAGCCACCTCATTTCTCAGGGCTCATCGCCCCGAAAAATTTGGCGATGATTTGTCGGAAATTCGTGAAACCATTCTGGTAACAAACCGGGATCAACGATCCCTCATGGGCCTGGAGCGTGGACGCGCTGGTCTTGGGATTCGTGGTTTGGCTCCGATCGGTGTAAATGGTCAACACGTGGGCTCAGTCGAGTTTGGAATGTCATTTGGTCAGCCATTTTTCGACAACTTCAAAGAACAATACGGTGTAGACGTAGCATTGCACGTTGAGCAAGGTGGTCGTTTTGAGCAATTTGCCTCAACCCTTGAAAATCCGCTGCTTACCAAAGAGCTGCTTAGTTCGATCTCAAGTGCCGGGCCAAGGGTCGTTCGAGTGAATCAAAGTGGGACACCATATGCTGTCTATGGTGAAGTCGTTACCGACTTTGGTGGCAGCCCTGTCGGGGTGCTGGAGGTGGCACGAAAGCGCAGTGACTACCTGGGACTGCTTTCTACCGCCCGCAATGCGGTACTCATTGCCAGCTTGATTGCGATTGCGATTGCTGCGTTCATCGCGACAGCGATTTCGCGCAGCATTTCTCGTCCCGTTCGCCAGGCGGCGGAGGCAATGCAGGAAATTGCCGATGGGGACGGAGATCTTACTCAGCGCCTGTCAGAAGTGGGCAAAGATGAAGTCAGCATGATGGCACGTGGCTTTAACCAGTTCGCGGAAAAAGTGCAGCAGAGCCTGAGAAAAGTAACCGAGTCAACCGAACAGTTGGCGTCTGCGGCAGATGAAATGTCCTACGTCACACAGCAAACACGGGACGGGGTAAAACAGCAGCAGAATGAGACCGATCAGGTTGCCGCTGCAATGAATGAAATGACGGCCACCGTGCAGGAGGTCGCGAAACACGCCAATGAAGCATCTGCTGCCGCGCAAGATGCCGATATGGAGGCGCAGTCTGGAAATACGATCGTGGATCATGCCGTTCAATCCATCAATCAACTCGCCAAAGAAATTGAGCGGGCAACAGGTGTTGTCATGTCTGTAGAGCAGGATAGTGCCAATATTGGCTCTGTTCTGGACGTAATACGCGGTATCGCGGAGCAAACGAATTTATTGGCTTTGAATGCTGCCATCGAAGCGGCTCGAGCAGGTGAACAGGGGCGGGGCTTCGCCGTCGTGGCAGATGAAGTTCGGACGTTAGCAAAAAGAACACAGGACTCGACTCAAGAAATTCAAACGATGATAGAACAGCTTCAGGGCAGGACTGCAGAAGCCGTGGAGGCCATGCGCCAGAGCCAAAAAGTGAGCAGTGCGAGTGTTGAACAGGCTGCTAAAGCTGGAGATTCACTTAAATCCATCACCGATGCGGTCATGACGATCCGTAATATGAATCTTCAAATCGCCACGGCTGCAGAAGAGCAGACGTCTGTTGCTGAGGAAATCAACAGGAATGTTGTCAAAATAAACGACATTGGTAATCAATCGGCTGAGGGAGCCGGTCAGACACATCTGGCCAGCGAACAGCTATCTGAGCTTGCTAACGAGCTGCAGCAATTACTGCAGAAATTTAAAATCTGAATCAAGAACTCCGTCCAGGGATCGAAGCGAAGCCGAGAAGTGGCTTGTATCGGTACCGCATTGACCCTGTACGATCATCTTCGAGGCTCCGCAACGGGTATCTGGTCTGCCAGATGGGCGGCCTACCCCGATCGATCACTTGGACGAAGACCCAATGAGAACAGGCCTGCTGATCATCGCAGCATTCTGGTTCCTTCCAGTTTCCTCACAAACGCTCCAGATTATGGGGTCGGACGAGGGCTTTCTGCCGTTTTATTACGGGAACAACCTTAACAAAGGCATTATGATTGCATAAGGCCATTTCGGCGGTAATGTAGATGCAATGGCGACAACGGGTTTTAGTTGCGGTGCCGGTAGTGGGGTTGGTGTCGGAGAGCCTGGCGGCGGATTCGGTACCTATTGAAGTTAACAAGGGCGTTGATTTTCTGGAGTAGGAAGCGGTCATGATGTAGTCCTGACACGCGGCCTGAAAATGTCTGCTAACGATGGGAAAATGAAAACGATGTTTCTTGCCCGGTCCAAAGCCGCAATAGTTCATCCACAAAGCTTCTATAAAGCTTGGCTCATTGTGTGCCTGTGCGCTGGCTTCACCTCCTTTACAACGGCAACGCTGGCTGAGCCAGGAAGCGTTCCAGCGCGGCCAACCATTAATTTGGCAGCCCCTGAAAAAGCCTTTATTCAAGATGTCTCAATCAGAGTACTACGAAAAGCTTACGATAAATTGGGTTATCAGCTTGTAGTCCATAAATTACCAAATCTTCGCTCATTGATGTCCGCGAACAGGGGGGAATACGATGGTGAAGTTTCACGTATTGCTAATCTCAGCTCAATCTACCCAAATTTACACGCTGTACCGACAGCAATAAACTCCATTGATATTGTTGCGCTTGGACAACAGGATAGCGCGAATATCCACGGAATTGAGGATATTCGGAACGATCCATTGTGTGTACGAGGGATTATAATAGTAGAGAAGTTGGTCAGTGCAAATCGAATTGAGTGCCATTTTGTTGTCAACATAAATCAAGCGCTAACGATGTTAAGTCTAGGGAGAGCTAAATACACTCTCCTTTCTGAAACCAATGCGAGAATCTCTCTTTTACACTTGCCAGTTTCGAATGTTCAGATAGTAAGCCCTGTGCTTCATTCAGAGGCGCTTTACCATTATCTACATGAAAGAAATCTCAGCCTTGTCGAACCACTCGATAAGATATTAAGTGAGATGCGTTCGAGCGGAGAAATAGAACAAATACGCTCGGATTATTTTGACAGCATACCAAATTGGGCTGGTGTGAGTTCCCTGCAATAAAAAATTGGGCTCGGGTCCTGGCGGACTCGGTATCACAGGACTAAAGCAGCAAGGAAAGCGCTATGAAAGGTGTTGCATCTGTCAAACAGAACGCCCCTGGGCGCAGGCGATTGATAAATTTCACAACAAAAAAGATGATCCATACTGTCAGCAGAAACGCGATCAGCGCATTTAAAAAAATACCATAATTGATCATCGGCGCGCCGGCAGGGGGGAACAGAGTCAGGTCCTGCAATCCGACGCGGGTCTGACCCCGTAGCGCGGATTCAATCGATGGGCGTCCCGGGGATGTTTTTCAGAAGCTCGGCATTTGTGGGATACTTCTCAAGCAGCTCAACCAGCTTTTTTGTGCCCTGTAGCGGTTTGAGACCGCCAAGCGCCCGGCGCAACGCTCTTATTTTGTCTAAATCTTTCGGATCTAACAGCAGCTCTTCACGGCGTGTACTGCTTTTCGAAATATCCAGCGCGGGGAAGATTCGTTGACTCGCAACGTCTCTTGATAAAACCAGCTCCATGTTCCCCGTGCCCTTGAATTCCTCAAATATGACCTGGTCCATGCGGCTGCCGGTATCAACCAGAACGGTTGCCAGAATGGTAAGCGAGCCGCCATTCTCAAGGTTTCGTGCAGAGCCAAACAGCCTCCTCGGGATCTCCATCGCTCGAGCATCAACCCCGCCAGACATGGTACGACCGCTGCTCTTTCGCTCCGCATTGTGCACACGCGAAAGCCTCGTGAGAGAATCAATCACAATCATGACGTTGTGACCCTCACCAGCCTGTTGGCGGGCGATATCAAGAAGCTCATCGGCCACGCGAACGTGATGAGCATAGCTTTCATCCGAAGAAGAAGCGTGTACCTCAGCCGGGACGCTACGCCTGAAATCAGTGACCTCTTCGGGTCGCTCATCTATCAATAACGCGTAAAGTTTAATCTCGGGATACGCCTTTCCCACCGCCTGGCAAATATCTTTTAAAATCGTCGATTTTCCAGACCCCGGCGGTGCAACGATCAAACCCCGCTGCCCCATTCCAATCGGCGTGATCAGATCCATCGCGCGCACCGTGAGTTTTTCTGAACCTGACTCCAGGCGAATCCCCGGCGCTGGATTGATAACAACACCGTTTAAAAAACGTTTTTGTGGATCAGTCTCACTCTCAACCTCAACCATAGCTTCGGCTTCCTCGGCCACTGGTTTAGCATCTTTATTTGGTTTCCGGGTTAAACTTAATGTCTTTCTCGTCATGACTGTCTGATAGATCCTGTTTAATAGATGTTTTTCGAAATGGGCTGATAACGCCAAAAAAACAGAAGCCCTGACAGATTGCTGAAGATCATTTTCGACAAAGCCAGCCCAGGGCAAAAACCAGTGTGCACAAAATAAGTCTGAAGATCATGCCTCACTCAAGCTGGCAATAATCTGACTACCGAGCTGACGGGTGTTAAGAGGATTGCCGTTGCTGTTCAACAGGCCAATGTTCAGGTCCCTGGCGAGCTCCCGCAGCACAGGCTTTGCGGGGACAAAAAGGCTGCCGTCCTGTTCGACCTCGATACTCCCATTCTCCAGTTCGCGGACGGTATATTCCCGAAAATCGACTTCCCGAACGGTCTTGAGCTCGCTTCTTGGCCGCTCCTTCCGGCCCAGCGGACCGAGGGAGAGATTCCGTTTACCACCATGTTCGGCGGACATAGCTTGAACAGCGTCCGCCACCGGGGCGTCGAGGAGTGTCTCAATCTGCATCTCTTCGGTGTTGATTCGGAGCACCAGGACCCGGTCGACGAATGCGAGCGAGTTTGGGTTAAAGGAGACATGGCCACCGTATCCCATAGTGGCCGTAGTCTTGACTGAGATCCGCTCACCGCTGGCGCTGACTACGTCATAACCCTGCTGGTTGACCTCGGTCGCCATCTGGCCGTTGGTGATCAGCGCCGCGTACAGTTCCCCAATACGGCCGCAGAGGTGGCGCAACTCCGTCGGCGGCACGCCCCAGTTCAGCTCCCGCTCAAACCAGGCCATGGCTTCTCCCAATGACTGGATGATCTGCATCTGCGTTAGTGCCATAAAACCTCTGTTATTTTTATGCTGAATGCCCCTGGTCGTTACGTAAGCCCATCTGGCTATAGATGATGCCTGCTGCTCAAGGGTCACCTGGGAGCATGAGGCCAAGAAATCCGCGAAAGGTGCCGGCGGTTTTATTTGTTAATCCTTGGTCCTGGCTTCCGCGAGGGATCGCGCGAATTGCGGAATAAACTCCCCAATCGCCTCGTATGTAATCAGGCACTCGAAGTAGGTCACTTCTTCGTCATTCGCATCCATGAACGCCTTGGGTGCAACGAGAATGGTTGTGAAAGCCGAGTAATTGAGATACTGCGATTTATTCGCCATGAATTCTGCTCGGCGACTGTAATTCAGGTGTTGGTGAGGGGTGAATTTACCTTTAGGTGGCTTATTTTCGATGTGAAGAGCAACGCGTTCCTGAGAGCTCGTAAGTCCAAACACAGCAAAGATATCCGTTTCGGATTCGCTACCGTCCTGCAACCGGCACCACCAATGCCGCCACCAGTTTTCTGGCTTTTTACGGGGTTTGGCTTTCGCTTGTTCCCGGTGCAGAAGCGTCGCATCGCCAGATACGTTTTTAAATTTTGTCTTACCCAGAACCCAGCTACAAAACTCGTCTGACGAGCTGAGTTTATCCGCAAATGCCCTATCCAAGTCTAGTTCGCTTAACATAGGAGCGGCCGTCCCTCGAACTAATCGAAAAATGAACCAAGCTGGCCAGGCACTCAAGCGCATTTTGCCCTGCCCTATCCACTATAGGAAATAGTAGTACCGACATCGACCTCCGCCCCCTTTAACCTCCATTCTCCAAAGCCGGGTAACCTGTCGGCAGACGATCGGGGTTTTGCTCGTCTGAAGCCCGGGCGGGCCCATGTATTGCCTCCGAAACGCGCCAATCCTTCCGAAAAGCCGATATTTCTCAAACATTGATCATGTTTGGGCCGAAATGCTGTCGGAGTTAAGGATTCTTATAGCGCGACAATTAACTTGGCCGGTCCGGCGACAACTATCCTGGCCGGTTGATCTGATAGGGTCCGACACAGCAGAACGGAGGAGTCGCTGTGTCGGGCAAACACATTACAGATCAACAGGTCAGGTTATTCATGCATCACCGCAAAAGCCAGACACAGACCGTCGCTGCGGCCAGGGCGGGCATCTCGGAGCGCTCCGCCCGGCGCATAGATCAGCAATTGCACCAGCCCCAGAAGCGAGAGCGCAATTGGCGTACCCGTAAAGACCCGTTGGCAGAGGTCTGGGACAGCATCGTGTTGCCGCTGCTGGAGTCATCGTCCGACCTCACGCCAGTGGGTATTTTTGACCACCTCTGTGAGTACCATACAGATCAGTTCGATCCCCGTGCGCGGCGCACATTGGAACGGCGTATTGGCCGCTGGCGACAATTACACGGGCCAGCCCAGCCGGTCATGTTCGTTCAGACCCACGAGCCTGGAGAACTGGGCATTGCTGACTTCACCTGGGTTAAAGAGCCGGTGACCATTGCGGGTGAGGCCTTGCCGCACAAGCTGTTCCATTACCGTCTGGTTGCCAGCGGCTGGGCCTACGCCCAGGTCATCTACGGTGGGGAGAGCTTCAGTGCACTGTCAGATGGCTTGCAAAAAGCCTTCCGGAACAGTGGCGGAGTGCCGCGACAATTACGCACGGACAGTCTGAGCGCCGCCTATAAGAACCGCCAGGAGCAGGAAGACTTTACCGAGCGATTTGCCGGGTTCTGTCACCACTACAACGTTCAGGCTACCCGCAACAACCGGGGCGTGGCTCATGAGAACGGTGCCATCGAATCGCCCAACAACCATATCAAGCAGCAACTCAAACAGGCCCTGCTGCTGCGCGGAAGCCATGACTTTACCACCCGTGATGCCTACGAAAACTTCGTGGAGACGGTGGTGGCACGGCGCAACCGCCGGGTCAGCACTGCGTTCAAGGCAGAGCAGCAACGTCTCCAACCACTGCCTGTTCATGACAGCAGCACCTACACTGAGCACACCTTGCGGGTCAGTCGCACCAGCACCATCGTGCTCAAGCGGGTGACCTACACGGTGCCATCACGACTGATCGGCAGCCGGCTGACGGTACGCCTGTTCGATGCCCGCCTGGAACTGTGGTGCGCTGGGGTGCAAACACTGACACTGCCCCGCATCCACGCCCGGGGACAGCAACGGCGGCGCAGCGTCAATTACCACCATGTGATCGAATCCCTGGTTAAAAAGCCCCGCGCCTTCCGCCACGCTCAGTGGCGGGATGACCTGCTACCCGGCGACGATTACCGGCGTATCTGGCAGCACGTCGATGAGGCCTTGAGTGCCGACAAGGCCTGTCACTACATCGTGAGACTGTTGCACCTGGCCAAGAAGAGCGACCGCGAAAGCGCCCTGGGTCGTTACGTGCTGGCCGGCATTGAGCGCGGCAAACTCCCCAGCCTGCTGGAATGCGAAGACCGCTTCCTGAGCCTCAAACCGGCTCTGCCGGCGATGGTGGTTCATCAGCATGCACTGGGTGACTACCAGGCGCTGCTGCACATGGGAGGCTGCCATGAGTGACGTGACGGCCTCACTACCCTTGATGCTGAAACACCTGCGCCTGGGCAGCATCAAGGATCACTGGCAACCCCTGGCGGATAAGGCCGTGACGGAACACTGGCGTCCGGAACAGTACCTGAGCGAGCTGTGTGCTCTGGAGCTTGCCTCACGGGAAGACAAGCGCTTACAGCGCTATCTGAAAGACGCCGCATTACCACCGGGCAAGCAGTTGGGCAGCTTTAACTTCGACGCGGTGACCGGGGTGACCAGGCCTCACATCAGCCAGCTGATTAACCAGCCTGACTGGGTGAAGCGCGGCGACAACCTGTTGCTGTTCGGTGCCAGCGGGATCGGCAAAACCCACCTGGCCACCAGCATCGGTTACGGCCTGATCGACGCTGGCATCCGGGTCAAGTTCATGGCCGCCACGGCGCTCGTACAAAGCCTGCAACGCGCCAAGGAAGCCCTGCGTCTTAGCGATGCTCTGGCCCGTCTCGACAAGTACGCTGTGCTCATCATCGACGACCTGGGCTATGTTCGAAAAACCGAGCAGGAAAGCAGCGTGTTGTTCGAGCTGATCGCTCATCGTTACGAGCGCCACAGCCTGATCATCACTTCCAATCAGGACTTCGAGCACTGGGACAAGCTGTTCGAAGACACCATCATGACCGTCGCAGCCATCGACCGGCTGGTTCATCACGCCACCATCCTTCAATGCGTGGGGGAAAGCTACCGGAGGAAAGCCTCACTTAAGAAGCAGACAACATAGGTTCACCGTCAACCGGCCAACTTAATTGACGCTGGACCGGCCAAGATAGTTGACGCTGCATAGATTCTCCTCCTAATGTGCCTATCCTATCTATTATGGAGATTAAAAATCGGCGAAGGCCTGCTCATTCATGCAGTACCACCTGAAAAGCTGCTGTGCTGCCTGGAGGCCAGCGAGAATTTCTGCCGTCTGTGAGTCGACTGGGCGGGATGTATCTAGTCGCGGTACGCTGAGCCTTACTGCACCAGACTTGCTTGCCCTCGTTACTGTCATCCTCTCAGCAAGTACAGGCTGGAGCTGCGCGCGCAGTGAATTCAGCCGAACAGCGGCTCCGTGCACCTGGAGGTCAACGTAGCCGCGGGTTAACTTGTGCACCAGATTTATGCCGCGAGGCATTTCGGGAGGATGAAAGGAAACGAAGGTAGATCCGGCAGGCTTGCCGCCGGGCTCCTGCATCTCAAGCTCAGGTGCGTGCTCACAGGAGCACAACCAGTACTCCCGCCAAAAGGAACTTATGGCGGAGTCTTCTTCGGGCTGATAGCCAAGCGTGCCCTTCTCTATTGCTGCTTGCAGCAGTGCAACTTTATAGTCCCTCCGGTTTCCAAGACCCTCTGCTGAGCGAAACCAGTTCAGAATCATTTCGTAGGTGACTTTGTGGTCAAACCCTTTATTTCCGGAGGAGAGGCCAAAATAACGGCTTGGGGCCACGATGACGCTACAGCATTCGTTGCAGATACCCCGGGATACATATCCTTCCCCGCGGAGCCGGTATCGCGCCGCCTGCTGCGGCTGAAACCCAGCGCCAACCTTATTCTCCAGCAGAAAAAGGGTGCGTCGCCCCTCGGCGTCCTCAAACGTAACCTCAATGTCCGATTCTCCGGTGGTGTCTGTCACCGAACGACGCGCATCGACGACCTGCCCTTGGTAGCCAGTCTGAGTAAGTGCCTGCCCGACAAACCAAAGGCCAAAGGCCGGGGAGGCAATGAATTCCTCAAGCAGCAAAAAATCGATATCTCTTTCAGATACGCTGGCTATCGAAACGTCCATCAATCCCTCTCCTGTCCAGAATGTAGAGCTTAACCACGAGAGGAAGAAGCCTCTGGGGAAGAATTCTTTATATCACCTCCCCTCTGCAACAGGTCAATGAAGTCTGACCCAGCCGCGCTCTTGATAGGGAAATTTTTATTACTCAAAGAAATAAATCTCTCCCGGCTTTTATCCCTCACTATGCAGCCAGGCACCCGGGCCGGGTCAAGCGACTGATTCTGCTCGGCCCGTTTGGCTACCCTCAGGACACCCCCTGGCTGCTCGGCCTCGCCACCATGCCGCCAGCATCGATAATCGGCAGCTACATCCAGCCCGCCTGGGTAGTCACACTGAGCGTCAACTGGTTAACCGTAATTACTTTGCCATCAGACTCTTGTTTTAAATATTGTAAACTTGATGCTGGCCGAACGTTCTCATTTTTTAGTGCACAAATAAAATATTTGAAATACTCGTCTTCTATGTTTGTAGTATTCACTTGATTCTTAATCTCCGTTGTTGATGAGTGCTTAACATTTTTTAGTTACCTGGGTTCTGGGATTATATATTGATTTCCAACCATTCCCTCTCGTACTTTAGTGCTGCTTTCCGATCTCCAAGATACCTGCGGATATTTCCAAGCGTCATAAAGCCGCCAATTGGATGTTCATGATGACCTATCACCAGACCACCATAGCAGCCATGCGCATGACACTTGCTCACGATAGTAGAGTTATTGGTAACAAGTATATTGGATGGACGAACCAAAACTTCCACTCCATTTCTGAGAAAGCGTCCACGATTTATTACTATCTTGTTCGGTGGCTGAAAATCAATTTCTATCAGGATTTTTCTATGCGCTTCCCTGATAATAAGGTTAGTTCCCACCATCTGTATATCCCATGTTTGAGTTGAGTAAAACAGCTGGTTATTTTTGATGTGAAGAATGGGGATATTGAATTCGTCGAAAACTACCAAATTCAACAAAAAATGTCCATCAGCCAAGATTATGCCGACAAGAGGAGTGCCGTCGATACTAATTGGCACCATTACAGTTCCATAACCCTGATCTTCGCAAGTAAAACTGTTACCTCCAATTTCAACGCATGCTTCTCGGCCAGAAAAGTGCAAATTGTAGGGTTTGGACACTTCATCTCTTAAATTGAATGGGTTATCGTTTGCCTCGCGAACCGCATCTTTGGGCAACAATCCTCCCGTTTTTTCGCGATGATGTTGATCACAGAGCAAGGTGATCTCATCCGCCACATGCCTTTTGACTTTGGCCCATTCCTCCATATGTTCGTACTCATAAAGAGGCATTCCACAGATTACACAGCCGAAACCACAGCGCTGCCTTACCTCACGTTGAACCGGGAGGGGAATGTTACGACTACTGCATTCTTTTTGTTCTTCCACGGAACCCCTCTTTATCTTGGCAACTAACGTCTAAATTCACCGGCCTGCACGGCTGTTCGCGCGGGTCCGGTGGAATGATGGGTTAGGCATTGATATGCCAACTTGGGGCACATTGCGTCTACACAAAGAATGGAATCAACGGCGCGTCAATCCGTTGATAGAGAGGGTGAACCGGAGAGCCGTTCTTATTCTTACCAAAGCAATAGACCTTCGTTGGGTCACACACTTCGCGCAAGATCGCCTCTACCTCAGGACCACGTCCTGAATTGTGACCAGGATTTCCCCAGCTCACTACAACGATTCGTGCTCTGGCCACTATTTGCCGAATCCATTCATCGTTATCCGGAAGGCTTACCACCGCTGTTCTGGCCAAATCTGACGAGTAAGTGCCTCGAATGGACATGACATTAAGTTGGTAATACGCACCAACACCCCAGTGCTCTCGAGCTCGACGAACCATCCCATCTACAGTTGGATCGCCAACGTCCTCAGTTGCGCCAGATGGGTTCATGCTAATGCCGCAGGCATAGTCGTCTGGATTGCCCCAATACCGGAAGAGCGTGAAACGGTGGGTTCTGTCACAGCTAAAGACTGTCCGCTCCACGATGAGTAGATCGACCGACGCGTCAGGAAGCGGGGCTGCTGAGCCGATCGCTGCGGTTGAGAATTTGGACATCGATCTATCTCTTAGTCGACAGGTTGTAGTTAGATAACGGTGATGCCTAACGCTGTCAGCATGCGCGGCTACGGAATGGAGGCGAAGCCGCAATGTAGTAGGCGTCGCCGTGCCTGGCCTTGTTAGGTTTTCCCATTGCGGCACTTTGCCTGTAGCCGTTTGATTAACGCATTGAAGTTTATACCGAAACCCATAAAGTTAGGCTTCAGATCGACAATATCATTTGCCCCAGGCAAATTTTCTCTAGGCTCAAGCCGATCACTGTGCAAGTGAATAGCAAGCTCCGCGTGAACTGAAGCCACAGCCCGTCGAGCTGAGTTTTTAATCGCTACTTCGAACAGCGATGACGCAATATCGGTTCGATACGCCCGACCGTCAAACTTTAACCCGTATCGCCCAGCTGCCCGTTCAACACCTTCAAGAAATCCGTCAAAACGCTTGAGATATAGATCTTCCTCAAAATATTTTGAAACATGCTCTTTGGCGCGCTCCAACTCGTTGGAATTACGAAAGCCACCGGAGGTGCTTAGGATTCGCGAAATCTCAGAATTGAACCGCTTCTCTTTGCAGGATATGACAGCAGCCATGAGGTTTGCCGCTTTTTGAAAGTCGGGGACATGGAGCCTCCCGCCTTCGTACTTGATACCCGAATACAGGTTATTAACTACACCCCGAGTCTCGCTCTCGCAATCTTGGTCGATGAGAGCAAGCTTCGTTTTAATGAGCTTGTTTAGATCGGAATCGTGTTGCACCCGTTCTCCTGACAACCTAACGCCGCGCTCTGCAGCAGTTTTGGAGCGCAGCGGAAAAACTGTCCGGCAGCAGCGCCTGGTTATGTTGCTTTCTACCGCAGCCCGAATTCAGCAATTATCCCTGGCCTACTCGCAAGTAGTCGCTCCAAATGACTTTCTGCCCACATCTCAACTCTAAGAGCGCTGTCAGATTGATTGTGCTTTTCGACAATGGCAACCGCATCTGATGTAAACCTACCCGAGGTCGCAATAACGTGGACATCAACTCTAGGAGGCTCCCAAAGCTTCATCTGTTCTTTGAGGGTCGCAATGTCCGCTGGCCCCACGCTCTTAGACTGCCAATGTTTGCACTGAATGATGACTCTTTGCCTTAATGTGCCACCGAGTGCGTCTGAATGGACGCGATGTACTGAGAGGTCTCGCCCACGATCTGGGGCATTGGTTTTCATCAACCATTCAGGGTTTTCGTAACCACTCTCAGATGAAATTAGCGCAAAAATTAGACGCTCGAATTCTTCATCAGTAAGAATTTCCCATTTAAGCTTGGTTGCGACCGGGCCTCTCGGCTTTGCGCTTACCAAATCACCCAAATCTTCGACTTCTACTGGAACTGGCTCTGACTCGCCATACATCGATTTCCGTAGGCCCGCTTTTACGCTTGGCCAGTCGTGCTCGATAATGTCATGGAGGTCTCCCAACATTCCAAATTGCATGTGTCTGTGGAGGTCTTGCCAGCGCGCTGGCTTGGTTACGCTGCTGCCTAATAATGTCGCAACCTGGGCAACATTCGCCTTCAGCGCATCGAACTCTGGGTCGGCAACTTCCTCGTGCGACGGAACCTCATCGGTAAGCAGTTTCGCTAAACTGCGTAGGTTCGCATCGATAGCATCAATTAGTTCATTCAGAGCCTCCCGAATTAGCTCTCGCCGTTTTTGGTTAAATCGATAGCGATATTCCCTTAAGTTTCGTGATGGCTCCCCAATTTGCCGCTCAACAGAGACAATGCAACCAATTTCACCTAGCTCATGCGCATCTAGCCGGTTCTGTGCTATCTCATCTAAATCCATGAGGACTATTTCCGGCTTCCACCCATCAATCTTTGGCAGTGCTGTAAGCAAAGCGTCAATGTTTCTGCAGTTCGTTTCATAGTCCGGATTATCGCCGAACGATATTCCGCTAGGAATTCCAGCCTCAATCTCAGCCAGCAGTTTCTCGGCCTTAATGAGATTAGCCTCAACGGCCTCAAATTGCCGAAGGGCTGCATTTAATGGACTATCAGACATTCATCCTCCGAGGATGATAAAAGCAAAATAACCTTTGTATATGAGTCGCCACGGCCGCTTTCCACGCGACTCATATTTCCGACAAAAGATTATCCAAACTAGTCAGAAAATCCCCTCTGGTCAATCACTTCGGGTATTTCCTGCTTGCTTGTCCAGAGCGCAAACCGGTCACCAGGACTGATATCCCCGAAAAGGCAGGATTTCTCAAATAACTGATTTTGATTGGATAACCAGCGAAATCCAGAGCAATCCCCATATCATGGTCGCCACGACCGTTTTCAAATCCAGAAAACGCCCTTCACCAACAAACAGAAAACCCCGCCAAAGCGGGGGTTTCAGGTCACTCATTCAGTGCAATACTGGGTTTTTGCCATGGGCGTTGAGGCCTAACGCGTCGCTGCGACACATAAGAACCCCCTCAAACATTAACCCGAACCACATTCCAGACCACCAACCCAGCCATAACCAGAATAGAAATCCAGCTAAGCAGTATCCCCACCAGCCGTGCCTTGTGCGGCCCACCACGGCCCTTGTACATGCCCCAGGCGTGGAGCAGGCGGCTGGCGACGAAGGTGAGGCCTGTCCAGTAGACGAGCTGGGTGCTGACGCCGTTCAGTTCGCCCACCACCAGCAGGATGAGGGCGATGGGGGCGTATTCGGCGAGGTTGGCGTGGGCTCTTACGGCTGCCTCGAAGTCCCTGTCGTTGTTATGGCCGAAGCCCTTTTGGTGCTTCAGGCGAAAGAGGGATACCCGGTAGCCCAGCACGATAAACAGAACGGCGAGTACGCTGGCGAAGACTGCTGAAACGGGAGTGATCATTTACTGACTTCCTGTTGATAGAAAATAGTCGCTTGAGAAGTTTCTGCTGTGGATGAAGGGCAAGGCGCCCGGCGCGCAGCAAAGGAGACATACCTGCTGGTAGGCGAGTTTGCGAGCACCGGGCAACGCAGCCATTCGCCGCAGCAGGAACTTCTCAGTTCTTTTTGATTGCGCCGACTATCGCAAGTAATAAAACAGCCCCCACCGTGGCCGTCACCAGTTCCCCCACCGCGCCCTGGGCGGCAAGCCCAAGCAACCGGAAAACAAAGCCGCCGAGGATGGAGCCCACAATACCGATACCTATGTTGGCCAGTACGCCGAAGCCGCGGCCTTTCATGATCAGGCCGGCCAGCCAGCCGGCAACACCACCGATAATCAGGAACAGAATCAGGTTCATTGCAGCTTCTCCTTGCAGGTTTTAAAACAGTTATGGGCGGCAGTCGGGTAACTTCCCGCCCTTGCGATGGCAATGAGACTGCCCTGTTTTGTGGGGGCCTGCAAGCAGCCTGAAAAGCCTGGGGAAATAGCTCAGGTGGCCATGGCTTCGATGGCTTCGTGCATCTGGCCGTGGCATTTTGCGATCAGGTCGGGAATGTCGCCGTTGGTCATGCCTTCGGTCTCAACCGCGGGCAGTATCTGCACGGTGACAGGCTTGCGGCGACCCCAGGGGCCGGTGGTTTCATGGCCATAGGGGCTGGCGCACACCATGACGATGGGAGCGCCGGAGGCAATGGCGGAATAGAAGGCGCCCTTTTTGAAGCTCTGCAGGCCCCGGCCGCGACCTCGGGTGCCTTCCGGAAATACCCAGACGCTTTTGTGGTCTTTGGTGATGGCGTCGGAGGTCTGCTGCATCACCGCTATGGCCTTGTGGGAGCGGGAGCGGTCGATCATCACGTTGCCGCCGAGCCAGAACACCTGGCCGAAGAAGGGCACCCAGGCCAGAGCGGATTTGCCCACGGTGACGGTGCGGGGCGGCAGCAGGTCACCAAACACAAACAGGTCGTCGTTGTGCTGGTGGTTGGCAATGATGACGCAGGGGCGATTATGGGGCATGTTTTCGGCGCCCTGCAGCGGGCGCTCCATGCCCAGAATGAACCGGCCGGGCTTTGCCAGGCTGCGCGCCAGGATGCGGTTGTTTTCCGGGTTGAAGGGCCGCAGCAGGTAACCGATCAGGGCAACCATGGACACCAGGGGAACCAGCAGCCAGGCCAGCACCGTTCTTAACCTACCCATGACAGCGCTCCCTCTTTTTTTAGTGCAAATGGGCTTGATGGAGGTGGGGCTGGGAAACAGCGCGCAATTGTAAGCTAAAAGCCGGCGTCCGCCACATTTGCCCCGGGTGTTCCTACCAAGGGTAGTTCGGTCTGTGGCCTGGCTTCAACCAGATAGCGCAGAGGGCCGCTGGCGTCGAGGCTGTCAAAGGGGTAGCAGGTGACCAGCAGCAGGCTGTTGGGGGCCAGGGCATCCATGTCCAGAAATGCGCTGCGGCTGTCCACTATGCGGGTGCGGACCACCTCATAGCCTATCCAGTCGCCCCGGCGATCCTGCAGGCGCAGCGGGTCACCGGTTTTCAGGTCCGCCAGCGCGCGGAAGTGGGTGTCCCGGTGGCCGGCGATCACGGTGGCGCGAAAGCCGCCGGAGCCGGGCACCAGGCCCGGGCCAAAGGCCAGGCTTTCCCCGTGCACGCCATCCAGCACGATCAGTGGCTCGTTCAGGCCGGGGAGTTCCAGCTGTGCCACCGGCCAGGTGTCTGCCCAGGGCCAGGGACGGGCCGGCTGCTGGCGGGCCTGGCTTTCAGCCCAGGCCAGGGTTAGGAGTTCCTGCGCCATCCAGGCCTTGAGGGGCATCCACAGCCCTACCGTGAATAGAATACCGAAGGCCATGGTGAGGGTGAGCAGCAGGCGGTTCATTGGGCTTTGCTCCCTGCTGTGATCCTCGACCCCGCCAGCCTCCGCCGAAGTAGCAGGGCAAGGCTGACCAGAAACCCCATGAGGCCGGTGACCATGAACAGCGGTGCCGGTGTGGCTGTCTGGGGGTAGCGCAGCATGCCCGGGGTGCTGCCATCCGGCAGAAGGCTGGGGGTGGATTCGGATTCCAGGGTTTCATCCCCGGCACGCACGGGGGTTGTATCCACGGCGACAAAGCTGGTGTAACGGGTGACCAGCTGGTGCTCCAGCCCCAGTGCAGTCACTTCTTTTTGCACGTCTTCACCTGGAGTGCCGGCAAGGTCCTGGTCCATGAGGCTGCTGATTTTCTCGCTGGCCCAGTGCCGGTGAAGGCCTGTGCCAGCGGCAGCTTTGTCCAGCGCCAGGGTCTGCTGCCAGGGCTGGCCGTCCGGCAGCCGGCCAGCCAAAGTTACCTCGCCTACCGGCGGCCTGCCCCGGCTTACCTGCACCAGCGGCTCCCCCATGAACAGGTCGCCGGGCCGTTCCGGGAAGGTTTCCGGCTGGCCGGCCTGGTGTGACCAGTCCGCGGTCAGAGCTGTAAGCACGGGTGCCTGCATTTTGGCGAACAGTTCTTCCAGGGGTCTGGCAAGGGTGGCGAGGTCGCGGACGGCGGTGTGGGTGCCCCGGCCGAATCTGGCGGCTTCACGCATGAAGTGCATGTTGGGGGCAGAGCCTATGCCCACGGTGAACAGCCGGCTCTCGCCCAGCTGCCGGCGGATACTGTCGAACAGCGCCGCCTCATTGCCCACGGCGCCGTCGGTGATGAACACCACTTGGCGCACTCTTTCCCCTGCCCCACTCTCATCGTCAGGCTGATTTCCCAGGGCGGCATCCAGAGCCGGAGCCATTTCCGTGCCGCCCTCGGCCACCAGATGGCGGACATGGTAACGGGCCCGGCCCAGGTTGGTACTGTTGGCAAAGACGGGGGCTTCGAACAGGCTGTGGGTGGCATGGCTGAACTGTATGACGTTGAACCTGTCGTCCGGCCCCAGGGTGTCCAGCCCCCTTAACAGGGCTTCCCTGGCTTGGCGGATGGAAGCCCCCGCCATGGAACCGGAGGTATCGATCACGAAGATCAGCTCCCTTGGATGACTGGCGGCCTTGTCCAGCCCGGGCACCAGCAGGGTGAACAGGTAATCTTCGCCCTGCCACTGCTCATGGAACACCGCGGCGGAGGGCGCCTGGCCCAGCACCGGCGACCAGCGGATCACCAGGTCCCGGTCCATTGTGATGGCACCGGCCTGGGGTTCGACGGTCACGCTGTCGCCGTTCCAGGTGCTCTGCAGGGTGTGGCTGGGGCTGATCACCGAGGCGATGGGCAGGCCGGCGTTGATTTCCAGCCGCACACGGGCCTGGTGGCTGCCGTCTGCCAGGCCTTCCGGCTTCACGGTGAAAGGGCTGATGGCATCGGCGTCCGGCACCTGGTCGGTGGGCGCTGCCCAGCCGCCCTGCCACTGGGTAGGGGTATCCAGCTGCCGGCCGGGCATGTAGCGGGGCGTGAGGGTGGTGGGCAGGCGCAGCTGGAACTCGCCGGACTGGTAGTCCACCGCCTGCTGGTAGCGCAGCTCCACGGTTACCGCCTCCCCGGGCGGGATGTTGGCCAGCCGGGTGGTGAACAGGTTCGGGCGCTGCTGGTCCACCTTCGCCGTCTGGCGGCCTTCGGTCTTCGCCTGTTTGTATTCACGGTCCGCCTGGGCGCGGGTGCGGATCTCCCCTTCTATCACCCGCTCACCGGCAATCATTTTCAGGCCGTAGACACTGGCCTTCTCCGGCAGGGGAAATACATAGATGGCCTCCTGCCACTGCTGGCTGGTGTTCTCGAAGGTCTGGCGCAGCCGGGTGTCGGCGATCAGGCCACTGACGGTTACCAGGTAACCGGTGCTCAGCAGGTTGGCCGGGGTTTCCCTGTTGCCGGGGCGGGCCGCGTCGTCGCTGCTGTCGGATACAAAATGCAGGCGACCGGCTGTTTCGGCATACCCGGTGTCGGCCTGCCGGGCTTCGGCGTAGACGGAATGCAGCGCGAGAAACAGGATGACCAGCAGCCAGAGGCTGACGCCTTCCATGAAGGCCACAAGCCTGGGCCGGCTGCTGCTCTGGCTTCCGGTTCTGCGGCTGGCTGGCTTTGCTGTGTCGGAAAACGTGCTGGCCATGGGGCCTCCCTCCTGATGACTGTGATAACTGTGACGGCGGTCAGTTGATGAAGGTCATTACAGCGAAGGGAAACGACCATCCGGTGACGGAATCCGGCAGACTGGCGACAGAAAATGATGAATTGTGGCAAACGGCTCCCGGTTCCTTGCGATAGCGGCCAGCCGTGGTTAAATAGCGGTCGAATAGACCCAGCGGAATCAGCTATGAAACGGCACATTGCACTGATTGAAGACGAACCGGCGATCCGGGAGAACTACCGGGATGCCTTTGAGCGCCGGGGTTACCGGGTGTCCGCCTGGGGCGACCGGCAATCCGCCTTCGCCGCCCTGAAAACCGGCCTGCCGGACCTGGCGATTATTGATGTGGGGCTGGGGGATGAAATGGACGGCGGTTTTGACCTGTGCCGGGACCTGCGCCAGCTCTCCGCCACCCTGCCGATGATTTTCCTGACTGCGCGGGACAGCGATGCAGACTCAGTGCTGGGCCTGCGCCTGGGGGCGGATGACTATGTCACCAAGGATATGAGCATGGATCATCTGTTCGCCCGGATCACCGCCCTGCTGCGACGGGCCGATGCCTGGGCGGAGTCCAGCCGCCAGCCGGATGAGGTATTGCAGCGGGGTCGCCTGCAGCTGAATGTGGACCGCATGACGGTGGAATGGGATGCCAAGCCCATCGACCTGACGGTGACCGAGTTCTGGATGCTGCACTCCCTGGTTCATCACCCGGGCCATGTGCGCAACCGCACCCAGCTGATGGAAGCGGCCAACACGGTGCTGGACGACAATACGGTGACCTCCCACATCAAGCGCATCCGCCGCAAGTTCCAGCAGCTGGACCCGGAGTTCGATGGTATCCAGACCGCCTACGGTTTCGGCTACCGCTGGAACGCCCATGAGGCCTGATTCTTGAGCCTGAAACGCCAGCTGCTGCTGGCCAGCCTGCTGATGCTGCTCATTCCCTGGGCCGGCCTGCAGTTCGTGCTGGAGCTGGACGAAGCCCTGCGCACCCAAGCGCTGGAGCAGCTGCGGGCCCAGGCCAACCGCATGAGCGAAACCCTAGCAACCAGCCTGCCGCCAGCCGCGGACAACCGGGAGGTGATCTACGCCAGCACCCTCGCCCGCCCTCTCAACCTGGACGGCTACGGCGACGACTGGCCTGACTACGATGACGAATCACTAAACCCGGAACCGGAGAATGCCAGCTGGCAGCTGGCCGCCGACCGGTTCAACCTCTACCTGTTGCTGAGGGTTGTCAGCCCCTCCCCCGAGTATTTTGATCCAGGCGAGCCAGCGAAACCCCACGAGCACGTACGGCTTTACTGGAGCGAAGGCGATTCCATTCGTGAACGCGACATCCGCACCCCGGCGCCCGGCCCGGTGGTGGGCTGGCGCCCGGGTCGCAGGCCGGAAGCGGATTACGGTATCCGCGGGGTATGGCAGGCGACGGGCCGGGGCTACCAGCTGGAGATTCAACTGCCACGGCCAGATGAGGGCGAAGGGTTTGGTTTCCAGGTGCATCGGCCACAGCCCCAGCCCGGAAACACCGCCACAGGCACCATTCCCGTGGCTGGCATCGGCTCGCCCGCAGAACTGCCCCGGCTGATCGCCCGCATACCGGAGCTGGAAAGCCAGCTGGCCCAAGCCATGGTGCCGGGGCAGCAGGCCCTGGTGCTCAACCGGCAGGGCTGGGTACTGGCAAAACCGGCGGTACCGGCAGAAGACAGGCGGCCCGCCTTTGAAACCCTCGGGCCCATGGAGATCATTGAACAGATCAGCCTGAACGGCCTGCGGGCGCTGGTGAGCCATTTCCAGCCCAGCCCCCTGCGTCTGCCGGAGGTGACCGACAGGCTGGACCCGGCGGCACTGGCAGGCGGCGCCATTGTCCGCCACGGCGGCGGGCCGGCCCACCTGATGACCTGGCAGCAGCTGGATGACGGGCGTCATCTGGTGCTTGAGCAGTCCCTGGAGCAGATACTGGCGCTCTCCGGCGACGCCCTGGGCACGGTAATCAGCCGCACCAGTCTGCTGATCCTGGCTCTGATTCTCGCCCTGCTGGGTTATGCCAGCTGGCTGTCGTGGCGCATTACCCGGCTGCGGCAGGCGGTGCGGGCAAGTATCGATGAAGATGGCCGGGTGCTGGGGCCCATGGCGCCGGGATGGGCCCGTGACGAGCTGGGGGAGCTGTCCCGGCAGTTCAGCCAGATGGTGGACAATCTGCAGGGTTATACCCGCTATCTGGAAAGCTTTTCGCGACGGCTGTCCCATGAACTCAAGACCCCCGTGGCGGTGGTCCGCTCCTCCCTGGAGAATCTGTCCCAGGGCGTGGACCCGGCCAGCCGGGAGGCCTACATCCAGCGCGCCCACCAGGCCACCGACCGGCTCAGCCAGATTCTCCAGGGCATGAGCGAGGCGGCGCGGCTGGAGCAGAGCTTCGACAATGCCGAAAAGGAAGCCTTCGACCTGGCGGTGGTGGTCAGCCAGACAACCGAGGCCTACCAGGCCCTGTCACCGGACCACCGGATCCACTACCTGGGACCGGAATCGGGTATTACCGTCCATGGTTCGCCGGAGCTGATCGTGCAGCTGCTGGACAAGCTGGTGGACAATGCCCGGGATTTCACCCCGAAAGGCGGCCGGATTGAACTGCGGGTCAAACCCCTGGGGGAGCAGGTGGAGCTGGCGGTGTTCAATGAAGGTTCCAGCCTGCCATCCCATCTCACCAGTGAGATATTCAGCCCCTTTGTCTCCCTGCGCGGCGGCACGGACCAGGGCCACCTGGGCCAGGGCCTGCTGATCGTGCGGCTGATTGCCGAGCACCACCAGGGGTCGGTGCAGGCGGAAAACCTGGCCGCCGAAAACGGCGTTATTTTCCGGGTTCGGCTGCCACGGGTTGCTCCTGATTAGCCTGTAAAATCGCGCCCGGCGTTCTGCCGGTAAAACTGCTGGGCGGTTCGGCCGTTTCGGATGCCCCGGGCCGTCGCGAAGCGGATCGCTTCCCGATGCAGCCGCTCTCTGTGCTGTGCTTTTCCGCCGGCAACTTCCGGAAACAGCGCATCAATGGTCTGCAGGTAAAGCGGCTGGGAAAAGGCGTAAAAGGACAGCTGCAGGCCGAACCGGTCCGCCAGCGATACCTGCTCCTCGATGGCCTCCCCCGGATGCACTTCGCCTCCATGGGTTTCCATTTTCAGATTGTCCGCCATGGACTCCGGCATCAGGTGGCGGCGGTTGGAGGTGGCGTAGACCCGGACATTCTCCGGGGGCAGTTCCAGTGAGCCCTCCAGCACGCTCTTCAGACCCTTCCAGGACGACTCACCAGCCTCAAAGGACAGGTCATCGCAGTAGATGACAAAGCGGTAGGGCTCCTCTTCGATCTCATCGACAATCTCGGGCAGGTTCACCAGGTCGTCCCGGTCCACTTCGATCATGCGCAGCCCCGCGGCGGAATAGCGGTTGAGCAGGGCCTTGACCAGCGAGGACTTGCCCGTGCCCCTGGCACCCCATAGCAGGGTGTTGTTGGCTGGCAGGCCGGAGAGAAAACGCTCGGTGTTGTCTGCCAGGGCCGCCTGCTGGCGTTCGATGCCCTGGAGATCCTGCCACTGCACCGGATCAAGACGGCGGATGGGCCTCAGGCCCTGCCGGTGCCTGCGCCAGGCGGCCGCTGTGGTGGTTGACCAGTCAATGGGTGATACCGCTGTCATGGTGGGTCAAGTCCCTGTTGTGGAAAGTGTGGAAAGGCTGGAGCGGAGTTGCCGGAACAGGCCGGCCTGAAAGTCCTCATCCAGAAAATAGAAATGACCACGATCCGCCAGCCGGTGCAAGGTCGCCCGTGGCAGGTTGCGGGCCAGGTGTTCGCCAAAGGTCAGGGGCGTGAAGGGGTCGTCGGTGCCCTGATAGATGTCCACCGGCACTGTGACGTCAGCCAGCTCGAAACCCCAGCGGGTGAGTTCGTTCTCAAGGTCCCGGGCGATGGCCCTGCCGGAGCTGTGCAGGCAGGTCAGCTGGTCCCGGTGAAACAGTTTCCAGTGGGCGGGGTCCTGCAGCAGGGCGCGGTCGTGGTGGCTGATGAGCTTTTTCACCTGGGTGAGATAGGCCCCGGAGCGCCATCTGGCCAGCCGGGCAACACAGCCCACCACAAGGCGGAACACCGGCATGCCCAGGGCCAGCATCCGGGGACCTGGCCAGCCTGTGTCCAGAAACCAGCGATCAGGGGCGGAGTACTCGTTCAGATGGGTGTAGCTGGATAACAGCACCACCCGCTTTACCCGCTCCGGCATCCTGTGGGCGCAGGCAAGGCTGCGGGCACCGCCGCTGGACCAGCCCATGGCCACAAAACCGTCAAGGCCCAGCTGATCCGCCAGGGCCTGGGCATCCGCCGCGTGATCCAGCAGGGTTCGCCGCTTCTGGCGGGTCGAGAAGCCGATGCCAGGCCTGTCCATGGTGATGATGCGAAAACCCGCCCGGGCGGCCTGCTGGTGGAAGAACCCTGCCTCCAGCCGGGACCCTGGCATGCCGTGGGCAAACATCACCGGGTAACCGTCAGGGGCGCCGCAGTCGGCCCAGGCGATCCGGCGACCACTGGCGAGATCCAGGTAACGGTTGAAAAAAGGGCGCATGGGGCTGTCGAAATCCTTTTCCGGTTTTACAGATGTTGAGTTCCGGGTGTTGTGATGTCCCTGATCGTTCCGGTGTTTCTTAAAAGTACCATCTGATAAGCTTTCCCGCCTCGACAGGACGTCAATCTCTCAAAGGATCAGGAGGCGCAGGATGCGGCCCATTACACGGATTTTCATGGTTTTAGCAGGTGTACTGGTGGCCGGCCAGGCCTGGAGCACCATCTACCGCTGCGAGGCGGAACATCAGACAGTCTTTTCCGACAGCCCCTGTGGCGAAAACGCCACCGCCGTTTCTGTCGATCCGGTGCGAACCGGTGGCCGCCTGGACACTGGCACCGGCTTTCGTCACAAGGCCGCCCCTTCCAGCAAGGCCCGTTCCCGTTCACCCCGTTCCTCTTCATCCAGTGGCTGCGATGCCGGCTATATCCAGTCCACCGAACTGCGCCATCTGCGGGTAAAACAGCGGGTAAGACCCGGCATGAGTGCCGACCAGGTGCGTTACATTCTGGGGGCGCCGGAGCGTCGCGCCGGCCAGTGGTGGGTTTACGAGCGCCGGGGCGAGGAAACCGGGCGCTACCTGATCCGTTCCGGCTGCCTTGAACGCTGGCGCTGAGTTGCCTCAGGCCACAGCGCCCCCCGGCTGACGGGCAACGTAGACGGTGTTGGACGATTCCCGGTTCTGGAAGGGATTGAAGAAGGACACCACATGGGCGCTCACATCTTCGAACAGGTCTCCCAGAACGTCCATGAAGTCTTCATCCGGTGGATCATTCGACCACATGGCAAAGACACCGCCCGATTTCAGCTGGCGCGCCATAAGCCCCAGGTTTTCAGCGGTATAGAAACTGGCGTTGGATTCGTGCAGCAGCGCCCGGGGCGAGTGGTCTATATCCAGCAGGATGGCATCAAACAGGCGGCCGGGGTTGCGCTGGTCAAAGCCGGCAGACTCTTCCACCGCCAGGTCGAAGAAGCTGCCATGTACAAAGCGGCAGCGGGGGTCCTGGTTGAGAACCCGGCCCAGTGGGACCTTTTCCTGCTCATGCCACTGGATAACCGTGCTCAGGGCGTCCACCACCAGAAGCTCGCTCACCCGATCATGCTTAAGTGCGGCCTCGGCGGTATAGCCAAGACCCAGGCCGCCGACCACCACTCTGAGGTTGTCGCCGGCCACCGCCGCCAGCCCCAGATCCGCCAGCGCCACCTCGGCATCAACGAACATGCTGGACATGAGAAACTCTTCCCCCAGCTTCACTTCATAGATATCCCTGTCGCCAAGGGCGGGAATGCGTCGGCGGCGAAGGGAAATTTCCCCCAGTGGAGACGGCTGGGTATCGATTTCCTCGAACAAAAGCCCCATAGAACACCTGATCGGTAGCTGAAAGTCGTCGTATCCTACCAGATTCGAACTCACAATCCGGAGACTGACCATGTCCGAGCCCCTGCACGTTCTCTGCCCTCATTGCCACAAGACCAACCGGGTGCCCGCCGCCCGTCTGCCGGAAGGGCCCAGATGCGGGGCCTGTAAAAAAGGCCTGGTGGACGGTGATGTGGCGGAACTGGGCGATACGGCCCTGGAACACTTCACCGCCAAGTCAGATCTGCCGGTGCTGGTGGATTTCTGGGCCACCTGGTGCGGCCCCTGCAAGGCCATGGCACCGGAGTTCCGCAAGGCCGCCGTGCAGTGGCGGGGCAAGGTGGCCTTTGCCAAGGTCAACACTGAGCAGGCCCAGCAGTCATCCGCCCGCTTTGGCATACGCAGCATCCCCACTCTGATCCTGTTCCGGGGTGGCCGGGAGGTGGGTCGCCAGAGCGGCGCCATGTCAGCGGCCCAGCTGAACACCTGGCTGCAACAGCAGGTTCAGTGATGTTAGCCTTGATCCAGGAAGCCTCTGACATTTCGAAGACAGGTCACTGAAAAAGGAGATTGCCATGGCAGACCCCGTTCTTTTGATCACCGGCGCATCCTCGGGCATTGGCGCAGCCACCGCCCGGGCTGCTGCGAAAGAGGGCTACCGCGTAGTGCTGGCAGCCCGTTCGGAAGACAAACTTGAAGGCCTGAAAGAGGAGCTTGGCAGCGACCGGGCGATCAGTGTCCGCTGTGACGTGCAGAGCAGCGATGACCAGAAAGCGATGGTTGAAAAAGCGCTGGAGGCTTTTGGCCGGATTGATGCGGTGTTTGCCAATGCCGGTCGCGGAGGCTCACCTGGCGGCTTCAGCGGTGCCGACGCAGACACCTGGCGGGACATGATCCTGACCAATGTTTACGGCGTTGGCCTCACCCTGCAGCACTGTCTGCCGGCCCTGAAGGAGAGCCGGGGCCACCTGCTGATCACCGGTTCTGCCGCTGGCCGCACGACCATTCCCGGCTCCATGTACAGCGCCACCAAGTGGGCGGTTTCGGCAATAGGTTATGGCGTTCGGGAAGAGCTTCGGGGCACTGGCGTGCGGGTGACCCTGATTGAGCCTGGAATGGTGGACACGGCCTTTTTCGATCAGCCGCCTGAAACGGCGCTGAAACCGGAGGACGTTGCCAATGCGGTTGTCTACGCCCTGGCCCAGCCGGCCCACGTCGACGTAAATGAGATACTGGTGCGGCCTACGCCTCCGATTGGTGAAGGAAAGGACTGATGATCAACGAAGCAGGCGGACAGGTCTTTCCAGAACCGTCCGGAGATCAGCCATGCCAAAGTGGCTGATCATCGCCGGCCTGGTGCTCGTTGCACTGGGGGTGATTCTGCAGTTTGCTCCCTGGCTGCTCAACTGGTTTGGGCGGCTGCCGGGTGATATCCGGATCAGCTCGGAGAACACCCGGGTATTTATCCCGATCACGTCCATGATTCTGGTCAGTCTGCTGCTGACCATTGTGATTAATCTTTTTCAGCGGTAAGTAGCCTCAGCGCTCTTCACACCTCCCCTGAATCTGTTTCAGGGACACCAGCCTGTTCATGGACTCATACTGCATCAGGGTCGTTGGTTCTGCCGGTGGAGGCATTGGGTTCTGTCTGGGGGACTGGGCTCCTGACGGCGGAAAGCTGCGCACCGGCACGCTGATGACCGTGGGCACCTGGCGGGTAAATTCGGAACGGTCTGTCTCGACAAACCTCAGGGTATCCCGGTCCTTTTCCGTTACCTCGGCACAGGCATCCAGCGCCTGATGACGCATTTCGGGCCAGGACCTGCGGGCCGTATCCGTGAAGGTCAGGACAACGGTGTCCTCCCTCACGTCTGCCTCGTAACCCCGGATGCCATCCAGCGCCGGTGGTGTGCTCTGGCAGCCTGCAACAAGCACCAGGCCAGCCATGAGCGGTAGCAGTTTTTTTGTCATGAATTTTCCTCCATTGCCATTCCGTGGGTTAGGGTCAGTTCTGGCGCCAGGCCGGGTTACAGACCAAAGGGATAAGTATCAGGCGCCCCCGAGGTCCATTCGGAAACATGATCCAGGGGTTCAAGGGCATGGCTGGTATCGAAATGCAGCACCGCATCAAACTGGTCGGCCAGGTAGCAGTTGAAATAATGGCTTCGCCGTTCTGAAGCAGGCAGATACAGCACGCCGATGGCCCGCTCCAGCCGGGGTTCCCGGACAAATTCGGGCAGGCTTTCGTCCAGTTTCAGGAAAAATGCCGGTTCGCCGACTTCATGGAAGAGCGCTTCGTAACTGCCAGGCATGCCGGGCCTGACCTCCTTGTGCTCTACGATGCCGCCCCAGGAAGATGCGGCGGAAACTGTACCTGTGTAGGTGGTAAAACCGACCAGCAGCGAGCGGCTGCCATAGCGCTCCCGGGTCAGCTGGCCAACATTGAATTCGCCCCTGCTGCCCATGTCCGTGGCCCGGGCATCACCCAGATGGGAGTTGTGTTCCCATACCGCAATGCGGGCTTCCAGACCGTGAACCTGGTTGAGGTGGTTCGAAAGGGCTTCAAGGGTATCGCTCATGTGTTTGTCCCGGAGATTCCAGGTGCTGATCCGGCCAGTGAACATGGTGCGATAGTAACGCTCTGCATTGCGGATCAGGCGGGCGTTCTGCTCGGCCTGGAAGTGTTCGTCCTCGGACATCATGCCGCCCTTGCGGACGTATTCCATGGCACTGCCGCGGATGTTCATCAACTGCTTGACCACTTCGTTTTCACAGGAGGGCCGGCGGCCCAGCATCACGCCATAGCCATACTCCTGTTCATCGGAGGTGTGATCCAGGCAGTTGTAGCTTTCCCTGGCGGCCTTTGCGGCCTCGGGGTCAACCTTGTCCAGATATTCGAGCACGCTGTGAATGGACTCGTAAAGGCTGTACATGTCCAGGCCGTAGAACCCGACCTGGGTTTCCGGGCTGCAGCCTCTGTTGTAATCCCGCAGCCATTCGACAAATTCCACCATCACCGTGTTGCGCCACATCCAGAGGGGAAACCGGTGAAAATCACCCAGTGCCTCCTCGGCGGACTGGTCCTGCCCCAGCCCTCTCACATAACGGTTGATCCGGTAGGCCGAAGGCCAGTCGGCTTCCACCGCTATGGCGTTGAGACCCTGCTCGAGAATGAGCCGCTTGGTGATGTCGGCCCTGGCCCGGTAGAACTCGTGGGTGCCGTGTGTCGCCTCACCCATCAGGATGAAAGACCTGTCGGCACAGAGCTTCAACAGCTCGTCATAATCCCCTTTGCTTCCAGTAAGCGGTGTCACCGCCGCCCGCAATTCTTCCATTTGTCTGGTTGTCTCCGACAGTGCCATGAGAGCCTCCTGCGATCCTGATTGCCGTGACTGGTCAAAAGCCGCATTTCACATGTACTGAATATTAGATGGAGATCAGGAAACGGTTATTAAAGGGTGCTCCCCACCGGAGACTCCGCCGGACACCCCTGGCCGGAGCCAAGCCCTCGAGCGGCAGCCAGTATCTGCGCCGCCAACATACGGACATTCTCCTGCTGGGCGAGCACCAGGGCCTCCACCACCTGGCTTTGCTCCCCTGAAACGCCGGTTCGCAGCCGTGCGCTGCAGGAAAGCTGTTGCTTGCCGTTATTTCCGGAGCCGGTTAGCTGGTATCTGGCCTCCAGCCAGGCGTGTTTGCCCGGGACGGAATCAAAGCGTGTCACCTGGAGCCGAAGATTCACCCGGGGCGCTTCCTGACCTCCCGGACCAAAGCCGGCGACCAGGGCGCTGCGAAGCTCCTCCGCCAGACTCGCCCCCCACCAGTCCGAGGACAGCACCACCAGCCCGGACGCATCTTTTCTTACCACCAGTTCACTGCGGTCCACCTGGGCCGGCACCATGACACTGCTAATAACCAGATCGACGGCGCTTTCGTCCTCCATCTGCTGGCCCGGCTGGGGCATGAGGGTGTGAAACCGGACCTGGGGACTGCTGCAGGCTCCCAGAGCCAGTACTGCTGTCAGCACGAGCAGAACCCTGGCTGAAATCATGATGTTCCCTTTCGGCTGTTTCATGGTCTGAGATCCCTCCTGTCCTGTTGGTCCCGTCCCCGCAGCAGGGATTCCGGATGGCGGCGCAGATAATCGGAAAGCTGGCGCACCGATTTTGACATTTGCTCAACCTCGCTCAGCGCACGGTCAAGCTGCTCTCTTTCAGGGGAATCTTCGCCAAAGGCGTCAGCAGCGGATCCCAGGGCTTCGGAAGCTGTCGCAATAGCCTTGTTCAATCTGCCCGTCACTTCGTCAATTCCGCCCAGAGTGGTGAGGGTGGCTGGCAGCACGTCCTGGTTAACCTGTGTCAGGGTCTGTTTCAGTTCCGCGAGGCTGCCATCCAGGTTGTCAGCGATGCTTTTGAAGGGAACGTCGTTCAGGCGGTCCACAAGGTTGATGAGCTGGGACTGGGCCCGGTCAAGGCCGGTAGGCCGGGTCGGGATCATGATGACCCGCTCCCGGGAGTCCATGACTGCCGGTTTGGCATCCGGGTAGACTTCCAGCGCAACAAACAGCTGTCCCGTCAATAGATTGCTGGTGCGGGCCTCAGCACGAAGCCCCTGGGTTACGAGCCTTGAAAACAGCTCCCGGGCTGCAGCATCCCCTTCCTCCCGACCGGAAGACTGGAGCAGCTTCTGGTAAACATTGCCCATCAGGCGGGGGTATATGTTGGCCTCAACGATGACCGGAAAAGTGTTGTCACGGGCGTCGTAATCCAGGGTAATCCTGCTCACCTCACCGATCTTCTTGCCCATGAAAAAGACCGCAGCCCCGTCATCAAGCCCTCGCAGCGACTGACTGAACCGCATGCGGATCTTGCGGGAAGGCCCTTTATTGGGAGCGAGGGCTTCCTCACTGTCGCTGAACAGGGAAAAGCGCGAGTCCGCGGCCGCCGGGGCGTGCTTCCGCTGCTCCTCGGGTGGATCACCAAAGGCGAGGCCGCCGGTGACAAGGGCAACGAGGGACTGCATATCAACGTTGACCCCACCGGCACCGAGATCAAGTTCTATACCACTGGCATTCCAGAAGCGGGTGTTTTCCGTAACCAGATGATCATGGGGAGCGGAAACGAACACCTCGATATTGACGCTCTCACCTGAATCCGCCAGCTCATAGGACACGACCTCTCCCACGGGCACCTTGCGATAGTAAACCGGCGAACCCACACTCAGGGAGCCGAGGTCATCGGCCTCCACCCGGAAGCGGCTGCCCGCCTGGTCATAGATAATCTGCGGGGGCGATTCAAGTCCCTCAAAGCTTTCCGCCATAGTGGAAGAAACCCCTGGATCCGCCGCGATATACCCGCCGCTAAAAAGTGTCTCAAGTCCGGAGATCCCCGAGGCTCCAATCCGGGGCCGAACCACCCAGAACCGCGAGTCTTCGCGCGTGAAAGCCTCTCCACCCCGGTTAAGCTCAACGGTGGCAATCACACTCGAATTATCTTCACTCAGTTGCACCTCGGTGAGCCTGCCTATGGTCACATCCCGGTACTGCACGGGGGTTTTGCCTGCGGAAAGTCCGTCTGCGGTTTCAAACCGGATCTCAATGGACGGTCCTGTCTCCTGCCAGGCCCTGATCAGCATCGACAGACCCACCAGAGCAGCCACCAGTGGCACCAGCCACACCAGCGACACATGCCATCGCCGCCGCTGGATTTCAGGGGGGGCCGGTTTTTTTGCCTGCTCGTCATTCATTGGCGTTTCCTGTGTCCCAGATCAGTCGGGGGTCAAAACTCAGTGTGGCCATCATCGTCAGTATCACGACCAGGCCAAAATAAAGAATACCGGGTCGGGGCTCGATACCCCCGAGTGGCCCAAACTGGACCAGAGCCGTGAGCAGCCCGGCCACGAATACATCCAGCATGGACCAGTAGCCGATTAGCTCAAGGAGTCGATAAAGCTGGGTACGCTCCTTCCGGGAGCGGGTGCTGCCCCATTGCACGCTCACCAGAAGATAGCCCAGCGCCAGAAACTTGGTGACCGGCACGCCCACGCTGGCAGTGAAGATGATTACCGCAATGTCCCAGGACCCCTGCTGCCAGAGATCCACCACGCTCCCCAGTATTGTGGTTGTGGAGTCATGATGTATAGCGCTGGTCCGCATGATGGGCAGCACATTGGCAGGAATGTAAAGAATCATGGCGGCCAGCGTGAGAGCCCAGGTGCGGATGATGGCATTCGGCTTGCGGTAATGAATGCGAGCCCCGCAGCGGTCACAGTGCTGGGGGTCGCCTGTCACCGAAGAGGCGTATTTGCAGCGGTGACAGAGCCGCAGATTGAGCTGTTGTGCAGATGATGGCGTCATGACACCTGGTCCCAGAGCATCCGGACATCCCGCCCCGCCACGCCCACCATCAAAAGGCTGAGCACCCCCAGCGCAAACAGTCCCGCCGCCGGCGCCGTATCAATACGCCCTGTCAGTTTCACCACCGACACCAGAGCACCGAGCAGAAACACCTCCAGCATGCTCCAGGGCCGCAGGATCTCGAGCAGCCTCATGCAGGGCCGAAAACCTGGCGCGTGGCGCTGCTTTCGGGCAAAGGCGAGCAGCCACACCAG
Organism: Marinobacter sp.; assembly: GCF_044799475.1. Lineage (GTDB taxonomy): Bacteria > Pseudomonadota > Gammaproteobacteria > Pseudomonadales > Oleiphilaceae > Marinobacter. The sequence continues at coordinate 701,644 of NZ_CP085217.1, forward strand.
CAGCCCAACCTGGGTGGCAGGCACCAGTATGAGCGCGAAGGCTGATGCCATGCCCATCAGGCTGATAGGCCCGTCAAATAGAGCCAGAACAGCTTCGATCAGGGTGGCGGAACCTCTCTGCTCGCGCGTGTAGATGTGAAGAATGGGATAAAAACAGATAAACACCAGCAGCATGCCCGCTGCGGTGCTGAGTGCCAGCAGTTCCTCAACTCCAAGCCATGGGCGACGGTCCAGCAGGGCTCCGCAACGCTGGCAGTGAGCCCGCTCATGCGCTCCGAGTGCCTGGCGCTCATACACCGAATCGCAGTATTCACAGATGATCAGTTGGGCGGATTCGTTCATCCGGTCTGGTTTCCCTGTCCTTCAAGTCGGGCCCTGAAAGCCGTAAAGACGACGGATTGAGACCCTGATTCTGGCCAGGTTCCGGACATTGATCTACCCCTGCGCAGGCCACTGGCAGAAATAACTCGCGGTCATCTGGTACTTCGTATCTCGCCGGGCCTGAATTTCCCGAGCATGGGAATGGGACAACGGGGGCGGAGGCCCGGCTTCGGCGGTGAGGTATCCACCATTGAGCCCCGGCCGATGAAGTGGAACACTAAGCCAAAAGGGGCCAGCTTAGATTGCGGAGGGATCCATGACAGAAGAACTCTACGTCAGCACTGATATTGAAGCGGACGGCCCCATCCCCGGGCCGAACTCCATGCTCAGCCTCGCCTCGGCCGTGTACACCGCCGACGGCGTACTGAACGAGACATTCTCCGTCAATCTCGAGACCCTGCCCGGCGCCACCACGGATCCCAAAACTGACGCCTGGTGGCGGCAGCACCCGAAAGCCTGGGACGCCTGCCGGCAGGAATGCCAGCCTCCGGAGCAGGCGATGCGGGATTACCTGAACTGGCTCAGAGCCCTGCCCGGAAAACCGGTTTTCGTGGCCTACCCCGCCGCTTTCGATTTCATGTTCGTATACTGGTATCTGATCCGCTTTACCGGCGAGAGCCCTTTCGCCCAGTCAGCTCTGGACATAGAAAGCTACGCCATGGCATTGCTGGGAAGAGACTTCAGAGACTGCAAAAAGGCGAAGCTCCCCGAGCGGTGGCTGGAAGACCTGCCCCACACCCATATCGCCCTGGACGACGCCATTGAGCAGGGGGCCTGGTTCTGCAATATGCTGAGGGAGAGGAGGCAAGGATAGGGACAACGGGCAAGGTCGGGGAACAGGATTGAACCCTTTTGCTTTTATGACCGGGTCGTGGCACCGCGAACACCCACAAGAACACCCACAAGGACAGAAACACCCACAAGGACAGGCACATCACCCAGCCATCCCGTCAGTGCTGTATAAATTGACAGTAGTTGCGAAATTGGTTAATTTCCGATCTTAAACCATCGCAATAAGGACATTGCCATGACACAACCCCGTCGGCAGCAGGTATCCCTGTCTGACACCCCCTACTATCATCTCATTTGCCGCTGCGTCCGCCGCACCTTCCTCTGCGGCCAGGATCACCGCACCGGCAAAAACTATGAGCATAGACGGCAGTGGATCGAAGACCGAATCCGACTGCTGGCGTCCATCTTTACGGTCGATGTCTGCGCTTACGCGGTCATGTCCAACCACTACCATCTAGTAGTGAAGCTGAGTCCGGAACAGGCCACAGACTGGTCCGTTGATGAGGCACTCAACCGCTGGACGGCTCTGTTCAAAGGCCCCTTACTCATCCAGAAATATCGGGCTGGGGAAACGCTTTCCTCCGCTGAACGGACTGCTGTCACTGATCTCGCCAACCTCTACCGCAAACACCTGACCAACCTGAGCTGGTTTATGAAATGCCTGAACGAGCCCATCGCACGGCAAGCCAATAAAGAAGACAAGGTTACCGGCCATTTCTGGGAATCCCGGTTTAAGAGCCAACCTCTACTGACTGAAGAGGCTCTCTTGTCCTGCATGGCTTACGTGGACCTGAATCCCATCCGAGCACGCATAGCGGAGACACCGGAAGCCTCCAACCACACCAGCATCCAGGCGCGTATCAAGCCGGGCTTCAACTTAGCGGATGCGATCCAGGGCCAAATCGAACACCAGGCCCTGAACCACTTTGATCTGGCCCTGAAGCCCCTACTCCACTTCGAAGGCAGCATCACCAATAACATCCAGACCGGTCTGCCCTTCCACCACGCCGAATACCTGACACTCGTCGACTACACCGGCCGCGCCCTCGATCCCAGAAAAGGCGGCGCCATACCCAAAGAAGCCCAGCCGATCCTGGACCGACTCGGCTTTACGGAAGCCGACTGGCTTAATCAAGCACACCAGTTTGAGGCGCAATACCACCGCAGGCATTCCCGGCGCGCGCACCGGGCACCGCCCAAAGCCGCTTAACCCCTTCACGCGAATAAACCGACTGGCTAATACATCGCCAGGGATCACCCCTGCCTGGAATTCAGCCAATAAGGACATTTTGGTCGAGATTCGGATTAATCAGCCACCAAAAGCTCCGAGTTGCGGCGGATTCCCCAACTGGCCAGGAACCCAACACTCGCTCGACCGCTATCTCTTTCTTGAGTGCCTGTCCTTAATTGCTCTTGTTAATTGCTCTTCTTGAGTGCCTGTCCTTAATTGCTCTCTTCTTGAGTGCCTGTCCTTAATTGCTCTCTTAATTGCTCTCTTAATTGCTCTAAATAAAACGCGTCGCGACAAGAAACACAATCAACCCAAATGTGTCCATTAATCTGCCCCGGGAGTTTTATTTTCAGAACTATCGTCGGTTCTAGCTGCCCCGTAAATCGTAAGAATAAAACGTGAGTGCATGTCCCTGCTTTATGTTTGAAACGTGAGTGCATGTCCCTGCTTTATGAGCGGTGCTACACTTGTCACTTAAAGTGCATACTCATGCAAATTATCGAGACTGAAATGAGTAGCCATTTAGCCGCTATATATACTGATGAACTACTGTCATCGCTTCCACGAAGTTGGCCAATCATCAAAATCACCGAGCGGCTCCCCATCCCCGAGCATGGTATACATGGCCTCATCAGGAAAGTCATTAATTCTTATCTTATATTCAACCCCACCGATATTAGTCTTAAAGGGATACTCGGCGCTGTCAGTGAGGCTCCACGCCACTTTCTGCTTCTTTAAACGCTCCAGATCAGAGCTCATAGCAAGCCTCTATTATTTTATTTAAACTTCTCATTATACTCTTTACTGGTCCTATTTGAGCTACCAACAATCTCTTCATATATATCATCTCCAGAGATCCCTTTTGAACGATTTTTTTCAACCAGGTAATCAAAAGTTGGCCCATCAGGATTTTGATATACTTCCATATCGCGAGCTCTTAGCATCTCAACTTCTGCCGGATCCTCCATTAAAGTGCGCGCTTTAACACGCGCATCATGACGAATCCCATGAGCGTTTCTTGCACGCGCCTCTGGCCCCATACCATGCCTAATCCACTGTTTGTCAAGCTCGGGAATCGGTGCCACCATTTCATTATACCATGTTCGAACTTCAGCATTACTCAGCGCTTCATGACGGCCTTTCAGTTCAATCTTCAGCGCCTTTTCTCTGTGTGACTGCGCCGAAAAACCTGATGACTCTCTAGCTGCCCGACTTTGCTCAATATTACCTTGAATGCGATCTCTTGCAGTTGAATTAGTATTACTAGACTTAGATCTTCCTGAATTGATTACCCCACGGCCCAGGAAGCCACCCGCAACCGCCATAGCCGCATCGGGAGCAGTGTACAAAGCGGTCGCCAAGCTTGGCGAGCCCCGTTCCGTGCCAACTTCGCCCAGGCGTTCCTTGCCCGCCTCATACTTTTCAAATACCGGCGCAACAGCTTCGCCAATGGCCTCAGCACCCTCGGTGGTGGGTGCCCAAGTGTATTGCTCCTGAATTCCGTCAACCACCCCCGCTCCGGCAGCACCGTCTCGGGTAAATAATAATGTGCCCAAGCCTCCCAGCCCTGCAGTTACTTCCACCAGACCGTTCCAGGCGCCTTTGACAACTAACTCTGTGGCACCCACGGCGTAGTCAACCGCAGATACTTCACTCACTGGTGGCACGTTGTCAGGCACTGCCGCCTCTTCGCCGAGATTGGCATTAGCCGCAGTAACAACTGGCTCATTCTCCAGCCCCAATGGATCCACGTAATCCACCGGATTTCTGGTATATCGGTAAGTGTTCAGCCCCCCTTTGACCCCCAAAGGATCCGGCGTCAGATACCGCCCCGTCTCCGGATCATAATCCCGAAACCGGTTGTTATATAACCCCGTCAGCTCATCCTCAAACTGCCCCGGAAGACGAATCGGCTGGTGCACTTCACCCTCGGGCTGGCACTTGCCCCAGGCATCGGCGTTGGCCTGCCAGGCGAGGCTGCCGTCTTCGGCCCAGAGGCGGATGGGCATGCCGCGCCAGTCCAGTTCGTAGTGGTAGGGCGTGCCGTTGATGAGGGTAAAGAGCGATCCGTCGGTTTCCGGGTCACGGATGTACCATTGCCACTGACCATTGGGGGGCTGTTCACCCAGCAGCACATCGTTGTGCCAGAGGTAGGTGGTGGTGCCGTTTTCGCTCTTGCGCCATGCGCGGCGGCCCAGCGCATCATAGCCGTATCGGACGTGCAGGCCGTCCCGGCGGACTTCGGTGAGCTGGCCTTCGGCGTCGAAGCGACGGTGTTCGGTGTACCCAGCGCGCACCTCGGTTTCCGCGCCCAGGGCATCGTACTTGCGGATAGCTGTACCGGTTTTCAGCAGCCGGTCCTGCTGCAGGGTGGCGTCCGCGGGTTTGCGGTTGCCGCCATGATCGTAGTCGAAGGTCTGTTCGTTGTCGGCGATCAGCTGGCCCTGGGGGTCCCGTTTGAACGTGCGGGCGCCTTCCAGGCTGTCGGTCAGCTCTTCCAGGCGGGATTCGGCATCCCAGGTGTAGCGGCGGACGGCGGACTGGGTGCCCTGCCAGCGCCGGTTGATCAGGCAGTCGTGGCGGTCCCATACCTCGGTCTGGCGGTTATGCTCGCCGGCCTGGCGGGACTGCTCCCGACCCTGTTCGTCGAAGCTGCGCTGCAGGACGGTCTGGCCGTTAACGGTGACGCCCTGCCAGCGGCCCTGGCGATCATGGATGTACTGGATTTCCGTGCCATCCGGCAGCTGGATGCTGTGCAGCTGCTTCCCTGGGCCATAACCGTAACGGATGCTGTGCTGGTCCTGCCGGTGTTCGGTGACCCGGCCCTGGCAGTCATAATCCCAGGCGAGGCGGCGGTCGGCACAGGCGGCGCCGGCGCGCCGGCCCAGCCTGTCGTAATGAAACTGTCTGCTGACCGGGCTGCGGCCCCGGCCCTGGCTGGTCTGCTGCAGCACCCGGCCGCCGGCGTCCCGCTTCAGGTGCTGAACCCAGTCACCTTCCTGCTCCCGGTGGATGATGTCACCGGCGGCATCGTAGCGGAATTCGATTCGGCGGCCGTCCGGTGCCTGGCAGGTGTTAATCTGACCTTTGCTGTCGTATCCCAGAGACCACTTCTGACCATCGGGCCGGATAACGCGGGTGAGGCGCTGGGCCTTGTCGTACTGGTAATGGACGGCGTGGCCATCTGGCCGCTGGTAGCGGACAGGCCTGGCCAGCCCATCGTAGTCGAAGCCGTGATGTTCGCCGCTGGCGGCGGTGAAGCGGGTCAGCCGGCCGGCGCCGTCATACTGATAGAACCGGCTCCGGCGCTGGTCCGGTGCCTGTTCCGGGTACTGGTGAATGGCGCTTATCTGCTCGCCCAGGTAGTCGTATTCGGTGACCAGGTCCTGGACCAGCCGGCCTTTTACCCGGCCCTGAGCGTCGAAGGCATAACGTGCCAGAGCACCCTTCTGCTCATCCGCCAGCAGTTCCCCCCTGGTGCCAAAGCCGGTGCGGCGTACCTCTCCGGTATTGCTGACCGCTTCGCTCAGCCAGCCGTGGCTGTCGTACTGATACTGCCATTCGCTGCCATCGGGGCGGCGCTCTTCCAGCACACGGCCCAGAGGATCAAAGCGTCTTGCGGCGGCGCGTCCATCGGGCCAGCGTTCAGCGATACAGAACCCGAGCGCGTTGTAGCGGCGGCGATGTTCCCGGCCATCTGGCAGCTGCTCCAGTACCTGGCGGCCCCGGGCATCGTAACCGTAACGGGTGGTGCGCCCATCCGGCAGCCGCCTGGCCGCAAGACGGCCCTGGTCATCCCAGGCCCACTGATGGACTCCGCCGTCCGCGTCTTCCCGGGCGGTGATCCGGCTCTTTTCGTCATAATGGAAGGTTTCGACCTGGCCAAAGGCATCGGTCACCCGCGTGAGGAACCTGTCCGGCTCGTAGTCGAACCGGAAATCGAAGTGGCCATCTTCACCGTGAGTGCGCACACAGCGGGCTTCCGGCCCGTGACCGTCCCAGTGAAAGAGAAAGCTGTAACCGGTTGCCAGTTGCCGGCTGGTCAGCAGATGGCCCAGGTAGCCATAGTGTTCGGTGCCGCGGGCGGTGGTGGCAGTGGTCAGGTTACCGTCAGCATCATGGCCGTAGAAGGCAAGAGTTGTTCGGGCCTCGCCCTGCAGCAGATCAATCTGGCGCAGTTCGGGCCCTTTGCCATAGCCGAACTCCAGCCACCGGTCGGGCGCCAGATCCAGCCGCGACAGGCGCCTCTCGCCGTCGTACGAAAACAGCCACTGATGGCCCAGGGAGTTCTGAACACTTACCGGACGCCACTGACCGAGACCGTCCGGGGCAAAGATCCAGACCCGTCCGTCGCTCTCAGTAAGCATCATCCGGTCGTCAGCCTTGCGTTCCAGACGCTGGCCGCTGACCGCCTGCCAGGCAAGCTCGCCCTTTCCCAGTAGAGGCAGGCGGACTGGCCGTGCCTCGTGGTCAACCAGCCAGGTGGCTTCATCGTCCTGCCAGATAATCCTCAGGACATCGGCGAACCAGCCTGCCCCGAGACCAAACTGACGGTCACAGAAACGGGACCGGTAGAGGCGCCGCCAGTGGAGGGGCATGGGCGCGGGAACGGTGAAATCATCCAGTGAAAGGATTTCTTCCCCCGTGGCAGGCGCTACCGGGTCGCCCTTGCACTGCATGGCGTCGGGATCCGGCCCCGGGTCATCGGTGGCGGCGCCCTTCAGGTCTGGCGAACCGCTGGCGGGACTGGTTACCGGCCCATTGCCGCTCTGCTGGGAGCGCATGGATTCGGCCGGGTCACTGTCGGCCGCGGAGACTTTTTTGGGGATAACATGGGGAGGAAGTCGTCGGGCCTCAAGGGTGCCCGCTTCCATCATCTCGGCGATGCGCCGGAAGGTAATTCGGGGAGAGCTGGCGCTCTGTCGCGAACCGGCACTGCCCAGAACTATTTCCCAGTGCTGGGCCTGTTCCTGGAAACGGCGGCTGAATGAGGACAGCAGCCAGGCCTTCCACTCACTGGCGGAAGACATGCGCACCGGCTCACCGGGGCCTTCAGCGCCAGAGGGGCCGAATCCGAAACCTTCACCGGTCACAGATACGATTTCAACAAGTCGAGTGTGGCTCATGCGATCCCTTGCAAACTGTCATCCGGCAGCGTATTTCCATACCACGCTGAACTGTCCAGGCCCGCTCCGGGCCTTACTTCATTTTCAATTCATCAATGTCTGTGTTGCTCTGGCCGCGCCGGCTGGATACTGGGGTCGGCGGTCATCAGAGAGGGCCGGTTTCACCGCACACCGCCTCGCCAAGAGACCCAGCTCTGTCCATGTCAATCCGGCAAAGGCTCTGATGCTCCCCCTGGCCAACGGCTGGCATATAGACCACCCTAAAGGAGGCGCCCGTCTCTTCAAGTGTAATATCGACAAACTCAACAAACGCCACATCCGTCCGGAAGCTGATTCTTTCGCCCCTGCCAGGCCGGATGCCGCACAGGTCCCGCTGCTGCACCACTCGCCAGTCCTGCTCTGGCTGGATGGTCTCGAACCGCAGGCAGGGATAATCGGACTCGGTGTTGAACCTCACATAGCGCAGCAGCGAATCTCCGATTCTGCTCACCCCGATTTCCACCGCGTTTGGAGCCACTTCGGGTGACGCATGGCTGACGGTCGCGCAGGCAGACAGCAAGCTGTAGCCCGCCAGAATCAGCAACAGGGAGCGAAGATGCCTAAACAAGGTAGTTGTTCCGGCGCTGGAACCGGTCCGCGGGGACACCCGGCCAGGTCGACTGATCTGCCAGAGCCCGGGAAAACGCTTTGAGGTCATTCCTGACGACACTTCCCTGTATGAGCCTTCGGGAGCGCCCAGTGTAATCACCGCGGAAGCGGAGATCCACCAGCACATCCCGGATTCGTGAATCCAGTCCGTTCCAGTCTGTGGCACCGTATGCCTGCACCACATCCGGTTTGCCGCAGATGCGGCGGACATCGTCGGTCAGTTCACCGTAAACCGCATCGAACAGACGCCGCTGTACCACTGGCGTTATCTCAAAGTCCATCAGGTCGCTATTCACTATGAATGCCTTGGCGGCCGAGCCTCTGAGCCGGACAGCACCGGCCAGCAACCCTGCTGTTGAAGCCTTGATGCCGGCATGGGAGAGCTGCTGCTGTGCATTCACCCGACTTCGGTCCCGGAGGTCATAACCACGCCCGAGAGTAAGGCCGGAAGAGGCTGTCGGCACGTGCAGAATCCGGCTGTGGTAGCGGCCGCCTTCCTGACCTTCTGCATCCCAGGTCAGGCGCCCTTCCGATGGCGCAATGACTGGCTGGACCGTTCGCGAGGCGGCGAGGGCATCCAGCAGCCACTGCCATGAGCTGCTGCCAGGGGAGACCGAGCCGCTTGCAACGGCAACCCCGTGTTTCACCTGGAAGCGCGCAATGGCCGCAAAGAGCTCCGGGTCGGTGCGGGGGACAACGGGCAAGGCCGCATCGCCCACGGCCCGGCGATCGATATTGAGTAATGCTCTCACCAGCCTGACGTCGTCGGGCTGATTCTGGCCGCTGGGGCCGACGTCTCTGTGCAGTCTCCATTCCATAGGTCTGCTCCTTCAGGGCCCGGAGGTACCGGTTTGTGGGCCGGGAAGGCCTGACCGCTTCCCTTCTCGCCCTTTTAATTATCAGGTAAGCCGATTCGGCATTCGGGACGCACGCCAGCTCACCACAGCAAGCCCCGCCAGAGGGCTGTCATCAAGTTCCAGAAGTATGGCAGGGCCGGAAAAGTCTCCCAGGCGATACCCGCTCTCCAGCCAGGCAAGGCTGTAAAGGCCCCCTGCCACCCCAAGTCTGCCGATTGCTGCCTCAGGGAACTCCCAGCGGACGTCGGGGCCCGACCAGCTCCCCAGCTGGGACATGAACGGCAGAAGGCGCTCCAGATCATTGCCACCCGTCCCCGGACACACCATCACTTCGGGAGCAGACACCACTTCCTGGCCGGCCAGCAACAGAGCGCCCACATCGGTTTTTCCGTCCAGCCGGCCATCCATGCAGGTGAATTCGAACTCCATGCCTTCCTCCGCCGGAGTCCATTCCAGCACCACCAGAGCTTCAATTCCCGGCTTTCCGACCGGTGGCCTGTGTACCGCGATGAGACGCCCGGGAACCCCCAACCGGGCCATCTGACCCAGGGCCAGGGGGATGGAGGCCCGGCCAAAACCAATCTCCGCTACCGCCCCGGCGCGGTCCTGCCACCACTGCCGACTGGTCGTCTCGGTATGGGGCAGTATGAGCCAGTTCGGAAGATCCGCTACCAGAAGCGGCTCAAGTCGCGCCCAGATCAGATCCCGCTCATCCACACCTTCATTTTCGGCAGATGACGCCATCCAGGCCTGGCCGTTCTCATTCACTCCAACCGGCGCTCCCGCCAGCGCCTCAGGGATGCTGCACGCCCCCAGAGCGCCATCGACCCGGCTCAGCTGCCAGCGCACCATTCGCCTCCCTGCAGTGAGTTCGCTGCGCCCTGCACTCCGTCACCGAACCAGTGCCAGAGCCGGCCCCTGAAACCGAGAGGCAGACGCTGAAAAAGGCCAGCCCGTGACTCCTCAGAGAGTGGCTCGCCCCAGCATTGATGGCCCTCATGCCGACTGGTCTGGCCACCGGTAAGCCAACGGAGCTCCCGCATGACCGTCTCCGACAGGGCTTCGTCCCTGCGCATATTGGCCAGCCAGGGCAAAAACCGGCTCTGGCAGCTCAATCCCATAAGCTGGATGACCAGCCTGTCATCGCCCTGGATCGACAGCCAGTTCAATACCGCCGCAGACTGTTTCTGATCAGCAATGACCATCAGCGGCGCCAGCCACGGCTCCCAGTCCTGCCCCTGCGACAGGTCCCACAGTGCCTGTACAACGGGCAGCAGGGCGGCCTCGCCAGCAAGGGCCGAGACCCACGAACGCCAGGGCTCCTCCAGCATCGAGGTCCGGCCGCGCCTCTGGAGTGCCCGGGCTGCCCATACCTGCGCATCGTGACGCTCCGGAAACACATAGGGACACGGCAGCGACGGGTAATGAGCCGCCAGCCACCAGGCTGCGCTGCTGTCTTCCGTACAGGCAACCAGCCTGTGCTGTACCCGCAGCAATTCACCTGGCCAGAGACGGGCACGGGCTTCCAGCATCAGCAGGGTGCCCGCAAAGTCCTTATCCAGCGCCCGGAACAGATCCTCGTCCGCCAGCGTTTTGCCGGCCAGGGGAGAATCCAGCAGGCCCTGCTCCATGGCAGCAAGAAGCTTGCGGTCATGGCTTCTGAGCTGGGCCAGAGTGGCATCATCACTGGCCAGCAGGATGGCACGCTGGGCCAGGTGCAGCTTTAGGTCATCATTCATCTTTGGTTTTTGCACTTATTCTCAGGACCCAGTACTAAAGCTGTAACAACAACCATTAATCCGTGTTGTCTTTTTCCATTTTCAGTTGATTAACCGCTCTGAGGAGCTGATCCATTTCTCCCAGAAAGTGCACTATTTGTTCCTGGTTTTGCCGGACATCCGCGTAACCTCTAAAATCAAATTCGGGATTCTCCAAAGCCCACTCGGTAGCGTTTTTCAGTTCAAGCAGCTCCTTTGAGTCATACAATTCCTCGAATCCACGCTTGATCTTCTGATACCTATCGGCATCGTAAACATCGGGCATACTGTGTAGAAGATAAAGAACTCCCGAAAGTTCTGAAGGAGGCGCTGTACGCTTATTTATGCTCATTATTTTCTACCTGATTTATCAAAAGCTTTCTCGAAATCAGCATCACTGGATATTTCGGAAATTTTTGTGCGGCTTAAATTTGGTTGAAACACCATCTTCAGTCCAGCCACCCTGCATAACATTGTCAGTGATGCTGGCCGGTAGCCCCCGGGATTCCAGCTCCTGAAATATCAGGTTATTCTGCCTCTGAGTCGGTTCATAGTGACCACTGTAACTGTTGACCTCCAGCAGATGACCATCGGCAACCTCCATATGTCCTGCAGAGGCCACTGGCAGCCCTCCGCTCAAACTGGAGTGATGGAACTCCCTGGGTTTGCTGTAGTTTGAGGCCAGTATCCTGCCAGAGGGTTCCATGATAAATATGGCACCTGGACCCATCAATGCCTCTCCGGTGTCGAACGGCTGGCCAGTCTCTTTCACTACAATCAGATTACCTTTCACATCGAGTTCCAATGAACTCTTTTCTTTCTCGCTCAGGTACGTGACCACCTTTGGTTGATTCCAACGAAGAAACGACGCCTCATTATTTTTCATTCAGGTACCTATCTTTCATTGGCACAACTGAATAATGCTTGCCATCACCCTCCAGACTAGAAGCTGACTTAGTTGATGCCTCCGAGTTTTCTTTGTCACCACCAGAGGCAGACGACAGGGGCCAAACAAACGCTGGTGGAGCGGCTCCATTCGCTTTATTTGCCACAGTTTGAGCCCTTGGTGACTCACCCGATTCCGGTGCTGCCTCTGCCTCCATTGCCCTCTTCCCAGAACCTCCTGAAGACCTGTGACGCCACATCAGGCTGTCCTCCAGATAGACCCTCAGTTCTCCAGTCGCGATCTTTTCTGCCAGGTCGTCGAGGAACTTCGCCAGTGTGCGGGGTCTGGCCCAGGGCTGCTGGTATACATCCAGCCAGAGATCCAGCAGGCCGTAATGAAAAGGGTCTGTGCCAGACTCACTGATGGCATCCAGGTGTTGTCGCGCGAACACCCTGTGACGGATAACGGCTTCCTCGCGGAGCTGGCGGTCATCCTCATACTGGGGCCAGCGGCTGTACAGAAAGGTCTGCCCCAGATTGTCTCTTAGCCTGTGTTCCCTGTCCGTATGCATCCCTGTGCTTCCATTCACTTAGTTCAGGCTGATCGCCGCGCCCTTGAGACTGATGGCAGTGCCCTGAAGACTGATGTCGGTGCCCTTGATGGAGATGGCACCGGAGCTCTCCAGGGTGATGCTGGCGGCGCCGGTTTTCAGGGTAATGCTCTGGCCTGCATTCACGGTGATGGTCTTGCCGCTGCTGATCTTCTGGTCACCGGTAATGTCCACGGTCTGGTTGTTGCCAACCGTCAGCTGATCGTCATTGCCCACCTGGGCCTTGCGGTCGTTGCCCACATCGCCGGTCTGGTCATTTTCGACCGTCAGCTCGTGATCCCGTTCGGCGTGAATGACCAGCAGCTCTTTGCCCTTCTCGTCGTCGAAACGCACTTCACTGTAATTCGCCGCGCCGCCCTTGGTGGTAGAACGGGAGCGGAAGCCGGAAGACTGACGCTCGTCCAGCGGCGGATAGGGCATTCTGTTTCGGCCGTTGTAGACCGAGCCGGTAATCAGCGGCTGGTCCGGGTCGCCATTGATGAACTCGACCACCACTTCCTGACCCTTGCGGGGCAGAAACTGGGCGCCGAAACCGGACCCTGCCCAGCTCTGGGCAACCCTTACCCAGCAGGAGCTGGCCTGATCATTACTGCCCTCGCGGTCCCAGTGAAACTTCACTTTTATGCGGCCGTGTTCGTCCACATGGATTTCTTCACCTGACGCACAGGTGACCGTCGCGGTCTGCAGGCCCGAAATGACCGGCTTTGGCAGGCGGGCCAGGGTGAATACAGTAGAAGTTGGCAGACACTGGAAGGTATTGATGTAATTGAGGCCGCCACCGCCGGCTTCCCCTTCGGTATTCAGGGGTATCGAGGCTTCCATCCGCAGGTGGGTAATCACGAACTCATTATGCTCGGGCAGTTCATCCTCATGTTCCTGGAATGAGAAGACGAGTCCGACACCAAAGGACCGGTAGTCGGAGATACCACTGAAACCCCTGGCTTCCTGCGTGACGCCCTGGAGATGCAGCTCCGCCAGCTTTTTTGCGTCGTTAAGCGCAGAGTCTTCGCCCAGATAACTGAAAAGCTCTCTGCTGCCAAAAGCTTCCCCGGGCACGCTGTCCCGGACCGCATCGTCTACCCTTTCGTTCGGGCGGGTGAAATCAAACCCCTGTTCCACAGCCGCGTTGGCCGTGGCTCGAAAATCCGTATACCAGCTGGAGATATAGGCTTCGCCGGGTGGACGTGAGCAGAAAATGACCTCGCTCTCGGCCGCCTTCCCATAGGCTTTTACATTGTCGGTGATGACCAGGTCATGGCCGGACAGTGAATGAACAAAAAAGAATGAAAGGCCTTCCTGCGCCAGCAGGCGGCAGACAAACTGCCAGTCAGTCTCGTTGTATTGCACGCAGTAGCCATAGCTGTAGAGGGACCTGTTCAGCTTCCTGGTGACGCTGACCTGGTGTTCTCCCAGTACTTTCTCGACAATCTCAAGCGCTGTCTGGTCCTGGAAAATCCTGCAGTTGGTGCGATTGGCCGCTGACCAGGCTCTGGGCACCACGGTGGCTTTGTAGCGCTGGCCCTCACTGTTGTGAAGAGGCTTCCCGAGCTCGCAGATGCTGAGAATATGGCCATGGTAAAAGCGCTCCCTGGCTGCTGCTTTATCACCCAATGCCAGACTCACCGCGACCTCCTCCCCAACCTGTCCCTTCATGTCGGCGATGCGCTGGTTTGCAACGAATACCACCTCCATGGTGAACAGCCGGGACATGCCTTCCTCAACGTTGACACGCTCCAGAACGAGAGCGTCTTCACCGAGAGAGCTGTGAATCTTCAGATAGTGATGCTGCTGTTCCTTGCCCATGAACTTCTGCGCCATCCTGATACGTAGACAAAAGGGGAAGGAGAGGGCCGAAGCCCTCTCCCGGAGACAGAGACCCTGGGCTTTTTAAAGCTTCTGGCCCTTGGCACCGCTGTAGCCGTAAACCAGCGGAGCTGTGACAGAGTTCTTGTCATCAGTCGGGGTCACGGTCATGGTCATTTCGGTGTAGGAGATGGTCAGGCTTTCAGTCGGACGATCGCCGGCAACAGAAACGGAGTAGTTGGAGATCATGGCGTCGGTCAGCTCGATCTTCATGATTTCTTCAATCTTCTCGCCCTGCTTGGTGATGTAGAAGGTGGCCTTCTTGCCCTTACCAATGGTGGCTTCCTTGAAGAACTCGGGAGAGGAGTTGTCCTGCAGCTTGGTGATGGTGATGTCGCCCAGGCGTGTAGCAGATGCTTCACGGTCCATGGAAGTACCGGTGTACGAGGAAATCTCGCGGTGTACGTTGAAATCCATGGACAGCACCGTGACCATGTCCTTGTACTGCTCAGCCGTGGTTTCGCCCTTGATGCCCTGGTAATCCAGATAGGTGTTCGCTTGCATTTTCAACTTCTCCTTTGGTTTTAGTTACGTCCTGTAACGAGGACATAGTCATCCTGACCACCGCTGATCACGGCGATCCGAGGATCTGGTGCTCAAGCCCTGTCGACATCCACTGTCAATGCACCATCGGATACCGACAGAGTTATCCGCTTGAATTCCTGTTCCGCAGCCAGGTACTCCAGCACCTGCTGCGACATCACCGGCAGCACTTCACGCTGCAGGATCTGCTGTATGTTTCTTGCCCCTGAGCTGGCCTCGGTGCAACGCTCGACAATGGCGGCGACCACCTCATCCGTGTACTCCAGAGGCACCCTGTGATGCCGCATGGCCCGACCGGCCACACGTTCAAGTTGCAGACGGGTGATTTCCATCAGCTGGTCCCTGCCCAGCGGCTGATAGGGCAGCACGGTGGTCCGCCCCAGGAAGGCAGGTTTGAAGATCTTGAGTAATTCGTCCCAGATCGCCTCTTTCAGCACGGAAGGATCTTCCGGTGCCGTGAGCTCGTCGGCATAGAGATCGGAGATAAGCTCCGAGCCGGCATTGGAGGTCATGAGAATGACGGTATTCTTGAAGTCCACATCCTGGCCTTCGCCGTCCCGCAACATGCCCTTGTCAAACACCTGATAGAAGATGTCCTGAACGCCGGGATGAGCCTTTTCCATTTCGTCCAGAAGGATGACGCCGTAGGGCTTGCGGCGGACGGCTTCCGTCAGTACGCCGCCTTCGCCATAACCAACGTATCCCGGGGGCGAGCCCACCAGCTGGGACACCTTGTGCTCTTCCTTGAATTCCGACATGTTGATGACGGTCATGTTGGCTTCACTGCCATATACCTGCTCCGCCAGCGCCAGCGCAGTCTCGGTCTTGCCCACGCCGCTCGGCCCCACCAGCAGGAATACCCCCAGCGGTTTTTTCTCATCGGCCAGGTCGGCACGGGCGATGCGGATGGTACGGGCGATGTCATCCAGGGCATGGTTCTGGCCCTTGACCCTGGCCTGCAGACTGGTCTCCAGCGTCAGGATTCCGGCGACTTCATCTGCCTGCATGCGACCCATGGGAATCCCGGTCCAGTCTGCCAGAACTTCTGCTACCAGCTGGTCGTCCACCTGCCAGTGCACCATGGGCTCAACCCGCTCGGCGAGCTGGCTGCGCAGCTCGTTGAGCTCCGCCAGCAGTTCCGCGTCTTCCGCTTCGGTGAGTTTGCGGCCCAGTTCCCGGGCAGCTCCCACCCGGGACTTCTCTTCCTCGAACACCTGTTCCAGAGCCTCGGCTGATCCACGGGCCAGGTGGACCTGAGTCGCCAGGTCGTCCAGACGGGCTCCGTGATCAGCACCGATCCGGCTTTCCCGGGCAAGAATGTCCGCCTCTGTCTGCAGTGCACTCAGTCTGGCCCGGGCGCGCTCCAGTGCTGACGGCAGGCTGGCCTGGCTCATGGCGACACGGGCGCAGGCGGTATCCAGCAGGGCTACAGCCTTGTCAGGCAGCTGCCGGCCAGCCAGATAGCGCATTGACAGGCTTACGGCCGCCCGGGCCGCGGCATCCGTAATGGTCACCCCATGGTGCTTCTCGAGGGTTGGTGCAAGGCCACGCAGAATCTGAACGGCGGTGGCCTCGTCCGGCTCATCCACCTTGACCACCTGGAAGCGGCGGGTCAGGGCAGCGTCTTTTTCGAAGTACTTTTTGTACTCTGACCAGGTTGTGGCTGCGATGGTGCGCAGTTCGCCACGCGCCAGCGCCGGCTTGAGCAGGTTGGCTGCGTCGTTCTGTCCGGTCTGGCCGCCGGCGCCCACCATGTTGTGGGCTTCATCGATAAATAGCAGCACCGGATGGGTAGCACTGTGTACTTCTTCTATGACCCCTTTCAGCCGGTTCTCGAATTCCCCTTTGACTCCGGCTCCAGCCTGCAACAGAGCCAGGTCCAGGGTAAGCAGGCGGGCGTTTTTCAGGGAGTCAGGTACGGTGCCTTCGACAATGCGCTGGGCCAGACCCTCGACTACGGCGGTCTTACCCACTCCCGCCTCGCCGGTCAGGATCGGGTTGTTCTGGCGGCGACGGGTCAGAATGTCGATCATCTGGCGGATTTCATCGTCACGCCCCAGCACCGGATCCAGCAGGCCGTCCCGTGCCTGAGTGGTAAGATCTATGGTGAACTGGTCGAGACACTCTTCCCTGCGGGCACGGGTAGCCGGCTGGCTGCCCTGGCCGGAACCCAGGCTCTCCTTCAATATGGGCCAGTCGGTCAGCAGACGGCTGGGGTCAAGGCCCTCAAGCTCCCTGGCGTAGCGGGTGGTGAGTGCTGCCATGGCTGGATCATTGAGCAGGCTGAACAGGAAGGTTGCACCGCGCATGAGCGGCTCGCCGAACTCAATGGAGGTATCGAGCCAGCACTGGCGAAGCAGATCAACGAGCCGTGGTGAAAGACTGGGAGTCGCGCCACTGCCGGTTCTGAAAGACTCAATTGCCGTGTCCAGCTGGGCTTCCAGCCGCGAGCCGTCCAGATCGAAATGTGCCAGCACAGCTGCCAGGTCAGCGTCCTGTTCTGCCATCATGGCTTTCAGGAAGTGTTCAACCTCCACCGTGTGATGGCTGCGCTGATGACACAGACCTACTGCCCGCTCCAGGGCCTGCCGGCCGCTGTCATTCATTTTTTCCACGAGCGATTTCAAAGTCATTGATGACATGATGCTTTTTCCCTTCCCTGGCTTGGCTTGAAGCTGACCTCGACCCTGTGATCAGGTGACCGTCGAGCACTGATGAAACTGTCCGCCCCGAGGCGGCCCTGCTGCCCCAGGCGCACATCCGGCAGGTCGCTGGCAGCAGAGATAACCCGGTAGCGCAACTGACAGGCACCGCTGGCCAGACGCTGGCTGATCCGGGCGACAGCCTCACTGAATATGCCCTGGGGCAGCAGTCCTGCCAGCCCGGCACGGTCGTCAGGGTGGAAGACAATTTCTGCGCCCTTGTCCGCAAGCCAGACCCGGCTGCCCAGCATGGCTTCGCCCAGCCGTGCATACTGCCCTTTTGGCCTCTGGCGACTGGGTAGCCGGCTCTGGTCGCTCTCAGCCAGACTCTCCCAGCCTCCCTGAAATGACCGCACTTCAACCCGCATGCCGGTGAGATCGGCGAGGACGGACGCGAGGGTCGAGGCCGAACGGGCGCCACGTGAAAGCGCAGCCCCGTAATAGATTTCCCAGTCCGCCTCACTGCCGGTCAGCGCCCGCAAAATGCGAGTGAATGGGTCTTCTTCTCCACGCTCCTGGGCAACGGCAGGCTGGGTTTTTTCCCAGCTCCGGTAAAAGAGAGACAGCAGCCGGTGGTTGAACAGATCCAGGAAGTCCCTCAGAGCGGGATCCTTCGCTTTAAGCTGTGTCAGCACCTGCTCCGTATAGCTCACGGGCAGCGCTCCCCTGGCGCCGGTGAGGCCGAGGAAATCCACCGACAGCTCCGCCGTCAGTGTGCCCTCGGGTTTGCGACCGGTCCTGTTTTCCACGATATCCTGGCTGGCAAAACCGAGGTGCTGACTGGTGCGGAACTTCACCAGTTCCTGTGCCGGCCAGCCGTCGTGGCCAACCCTCTGGTACAGAGAGCGTCCGCCTCGAATCTGCCGTTCGATGCGCCAGACTTCCCGGAAAAAGCTGCCGCCAGGTTTTGAACCGGTTACCGGACTCACAGCAGTTCCCTCTCCCCCGCGCGGGCAGGCCACACATGATAGTCCTCGTTGTGGCCGCTGAGCCGGATCCGGACCCGGGTGAAGCTGTTGAGCTGGGCGAACTGGGCAAAGAAGCGATCAAGGATGGCTGAGAACAGATAGATACTGGTGCCCGCGTAGCGGGGCCTGGAAAACCGGACAATGATCTCGCTGCCCTGACAGGCTCCGCGATGCACCCCGGAACCCACACGCGCCACTGCCCGCTTGATGGTGACTGAGTCTATGCCTTCGATCAGTGTCTGGGACTCCGGAGTCTGGCGGAAGTCATGGAGTTGCAGCACCGCCTTGAGCCTTTCACAGGCATCGTCACCGGCAAAGTGCTCGAGATTGAGGTTGCGGATGAACTGCCAGCGACTGGCTTCAGCGAGCTGCGGCCGCACGGTGGCGGTAGGGGCAAGCAGAGCAGTTGCCTGTTCGATCAGCGGCTCGGCAATTGGTCGAAACTTCGGAGCGCCGCCGCCGAAAGGAAGTCGCTCAGGCACATTGCGATTGCAACAGCGGGCCTTCACCACCAGGGTTTCATCTGCCGGAAGAGCACTGGCGCCCGGCTCCGCAAACCGTTTGTCCACCAGACTCAGCCAGGTTTCCGAGCCGGGTTCGTACTGACCACCTGCCCAGTCTGCATCCCGCCTGCGAGCATGCCAGTAGACGCCGAGATCATTCTGCCAGCGGGGATGAGCCAGTCCATAGAAAGGAGCCAGCTCACGGATCCTGTCGCCATTCACCAGGCTGACATTCTGGATCCCCACCACCTCAAAGGCATCCGCACGCTGGTATCGGGACACCAGGCGATATTCGTGTTCCGAATCGTCCCGGATCATGGGTTCCAGGGTGGTTTCAAACAGGTTAACCACCGGCAGACACCAGAGCCGCATGTGGTCAGCGATGAAGCTCTTTTCCTGCTCCGCGGAGCTTTCTCCGAGATAAATGTAGAGATCCACCTGACTGGTATCTGGCCACTGGCCTTCCAGTCCGTTCAGTTGGGCGAAAAGAAACTTTTCCGGAAACAGGAAATGCTCAACCAGCAGGCGGAAGCCATCAAAGCTGCGCTGACCGTAGGGTACGAGGGCTTCCGCGGAGTCGAACCCGACCGGCTGGATCTGATCAGCCGGGAAGAACCGCAACTGGTCTCGGTCATCAACCGGAACCACGGCAAAACCCAGCCCCGTGCGCAGAATCAGGTCGTAGAGCTCGTGGCTGTGATGGGTCTGGCCGTGAAGATAGAAACGGAGATTGGGGACATCCATTTCCTGCAGGGAGATTGCGCCCTCCAGCCGGATACGGATAACACTCTGGGCAGCCTCTGCTCCTGGTGGCCGTGGTGCGTCAAAGGGACTGTTCTCGAACCTGGCTCCGGTGACGGATATCGGAGCCAGATGGTGCTCGCCCGAGGCGTGAAACTCACAGTTGGGCATGCGCTCAACAGAAGTATCGAAGCCCTGGTTGTCCTTCAGGCGGGCCGAATGGGTCTGGGACGCCGAGGGTTCGAGCTGCAATACCGTCATGGACGGAATCGGCGCCTGATAGTCCGGGTACAGGGTGCCCATCAGGATGTCGGTGAGTTCCGGGAAATGACCATCAAGACGCTGGCGGATCTGGGCTGTCATGAAAGCAACCCCTTCCAGCAGACGCGACACGTGGGGATCCTCAACGGATTCCTCGCTGATTCGCAGGCGGCCGGCAACCTTGGGGTAGGCCTGGGCAAACTCGGCGCCCTGGCGCCTGAGGTAGGCAAGCTCCCGGTTGTAATACTGCAGCAGCTCATCACTCATCAGGCACACTCCTGCAGGGTAACCGCCAGACTGACCGGCTCCAGTTCCGAATCGAAGGCGACCGGCTGTGGCACAGGATCAATCAGCAGAACCGCGTTGATACGCAGCCGAAGCATCCGGTCCACCGGTACGGCGGTATCCTTCATTTCCACCCTGACCCGGGCCAGCCGTGGCTCAAACCGGATAATGGTCCGCTCGACTTCATCGCAGAGCCACTGACGGCCTTCCTGGGTGCTCAGCTCCATCACCGTAAAATCCGGCAGCCCGTAGCCCAGCACCGATTTGGCCAACTCTTTAAAGGCAGCCGGGCAGGGAATCCATGAGCGTCGGGCATTGAGCAGCGCCTCCAGATCCCGCCGCACAGACTGTCGTATGTGCGCAACCGTTGGCCGGCTGACACCATCGTCCATCAGGCGGTCCAGCAGGCTCAGCTGAAGGCGGCCATGAATATCAGACTGCATCGCTGGTCTCTGCCACCTGCTGGCGCTCCACGACACTGGAGCCATCAAGAACCACTGCGACGTCGCCTACCAGCCAGGTTTTGGTTCCAACCCCGGTAACCAGTCCCGCTGTGTGTTCCACCCAGTCAGTTTCGCGACCCAGACGCTGAGAGTCCGTGCTACTGCCAGCGTAGGTCAGAGGCAGAAACACCTCGCCCTGGCGTCCATCCGCCAGCTCGAAATCTGCCCTGCGCCAGATCAGCTCAACCGGTGAGGAAGGGGGGTGGAGGCGCACCGACTGGATTTCGCTCCACTGCCACAGGTAATAACGTCCGTCGGTGCCCAGTCCGTCGACATAGCCACCGAGGCTGTCATCGCAGTCCCGGATATCACCCGTGGCGTATCCAACCTGAACCCGGCAGGGCTCCCGGCTGGCTTCGAGCTGAGCTGCTGCTTCGGCGGCCTGGGCCAGGTCACCCTGGGTCAGGTGCAGGTTCAGGGTCAGCAGGGCTTCCAGGGCAGGACCAGGTGTTGCCACCACATCGTCCGCCAGCCTGCCCTTCCGCAGGGCCAGCCGTGCCTGCTGGGCACGCAGTAACTGGCGCAGGTTGGCGGCGCCGGGTATCCAGTCCGGGTTATGTCTGGCCAGGGCGCTCAGCACGTCGTCTGCACGCTCAAGATCCCCGGCGAGGCATAGCAGCTCCACCAGGCAGGCCCGCAGATCCGCCGCGGCAGGATTCTTTCGCACCTGGCTCTGCACCTGTTCGATGGCTTTCTGAAGCTCGCCTGCTGCGAGATAGTCCCTGACTGCGTCCATTACTGGCATCCTTTCCTTTGAGCCAGACCCTGGTGGGCCTGGCGGTTCCATTTTTCAGGCTCTGCTGAACTGCTTCCGTTATTGCACCGGAGTCAGCTCCGTGATCAGCCTCATTCCCGTAACCAGCTGATCGAGCTGGAAATGCGGCTGCAGCCGGATCACCGAGTAGTAGCGACCCGGCTCTCCCACCCTGGCCCGCACTGACACACTGGCGTTGCGCAGCGGAAATCTGGCCCGGAGCTCGTCCGAGGCGCCTTCCGTGGCCATGGTGTAACCATGTAACCAGCGCTGTAACTGCGCTTCACATTCTTCCGGTGAGCGGTAATCACCCACCCGGTCCCGTCCCATGACTTTCAGATAGTGGGCGAAACGGGACACGCACAGCGTGTAATGGAGCATGGCCGCCAGCCGGGCACTGACCCGGGCATCCTGCTGATCAAAATCTTCCGGCTCCTGCACCGAGGGCACGGCGTGGATCACCAGCATCTCCGTATTGGCCAGCGGCATCAGTGGCAGGAAGCCTTCTGCTGCCAGAATCCGTTCCATCCTGTCTGTGACCTGCCAGTCCACCGGGCTTCGTGTCGAAAAGAAGCCGCCGGTAGGCGTTATTGCCTGGATGGCCGGCAGATTATCAACCGTGCCATGGGCCACCCGCCCGGACCGGAAACCCCGGATCTGGGCAAACCAGCCCGATTCGCAGAACGCCCGAATCGCCACCACACCCACCGAAAAGCAGGCATGACCCCAGAGGAAATCGCGATCAGGTCTGTTCCTCTCCTCCCGGAAACCAAATCCCTCCGGCCCCTGGCCCAGGTCCCGCCAGGGCTGGCGCATGAGCATTCTCGGTACTGCCAGTCCCAGAAAGCGCGCGTCGTCCATGGCGCGAAGGGAGCGCCACTTGGCCATTTCAGGCTGGGCGAAATGGCTGCTCAGCTCGGTCACACCGGTGAGCTCGGAGAACCGGTCGACACCGAAAAAACCCGGTTCTGCGTTCAGAATCATCGGCGCAAATGCCGCAGCGGCGATCTGCGTCAGGCCCTTCAGGGTGTCCAGGTTTGCCTGCCCACCATTGGCCCTGTGGCTGACGCTGTAGGCACCCAGCAGCAGGCCAAAGGGCTCGCCGCCCGGGCTGCCAAATTCATGGGAGTAGATCTTGGCAAACAGCCGCGACTGGTCAAATTCGATGGACCGGGAGAGATCTCGGGCCAGCTCCCGCCAGCCCAGATCCAGCACCTTTACCCTTACCAGACCTTCGCTGTCGTTGTGGGCTGCCTGCTCCGTCAAAAGCCAGACCCCGCGCCAGTTGGCCTCGAGCGCCTGGAACTCCCGATGATGCAGAATCCCGTTCAGCTGGCTGTTGATGGTCCTGTCCAGCTCGGTCAGCATCCTGGCGAGCAGGGCTGTCACACTCCCCCTGGTCCAGGCTTTCTCGGGATCTGCCCGCCCAAGCAGCATCAGCAGGGCCTGAAGATCGTCGGCTTCGGCCACCAGACGGGACGCAAAACCCGCCTCCAGGACTGGCGCCCCGACGGACACTTCCAGCGTATCCAGATAGTCTCTGCCAACGAACTGCATGGCGGCACTCATATCGCTTCCCTGGAATCAGGACCGGTCATGTACATGGAGTCATGACCTGACCGGTCGGGTTCATCCGTGAACTTCCGGCTTATTGCGCTTGCATTCTTTCGATGGAAGCCTAGTTGCCCATCTCCGGAATCTTTGCGACCAGTCGCAGGGACGTGGTCAGCTCTTCCATCTGCAGCCAGGGGCGCAGCCATGCAATGGCATTGTAGGAGCCAGGACGCCCGGGGATTTCACGTACCTGAACCTTGGCATCTGCCAGCGGGAACTTGGCACGGATCTCCTGCCCACCACCTTCGGAGGCATTGACGTAGCCCAGAATCCAGCGGTTCAGCCAGCTTTCGACGTCTTCTGCTTCCATGAAGGAGCCGATCTTGTCCCGTGCCATGACCTTGAGGTAATGGGCAAAGCGGGAAGTGGCCATCATGTAGGGCAGACGCGCAGAGATAGCTGCGTTCGCGGTGGCATCGGGATTGTCATAGATCTTCGGCTTCTGGCAGCTCTGGGCACCGAAAAACACCGCATAATCCGTGTTCTTGTAGTGGGACAGGGGCAGGAAGCCCAGCTTGCTCAGCTCTGCTTCGCGACGGTCAGTGATCCCTATCTCGGTTGGGCACTTCAGGTCCGGGTCGCCGTCATCGCTCTTGAAGATGTGCGTGGGCAGACCTTCCACCTTGCCGCCACCTTCGGCACCGCGGATAGCCGTGCAGAAACCGTATTTGGCGAAGGCCTGGGTCATTCTGGTGCCCAGAACATAGGAGGCATTCATCCAGCAGTATTCATCGTGATCCGTGTTCACCGACATGCCGGTCTCCGGATCAAGCCTGAACTCTTCAAAGCCAAACTCTTCCACCGGCCGGGTGCTGGCGCCATAGGGCAGACGGGCCAGCACACGGGGCATGGCGAGGGTCACGAAGCGGGAATCTTCGCTTTCCCGGAAGGAACGCCACTTGGTGTACTCAAGGGACTCAAAAACCTTTTCCAGGTCGCGGGGTTTGGAAAGCTCCGTCCAGTCGTCAAAGCCA
This sequence comes from Marinobacter sp., assembly GCF_044799475.1. Taxonomy (GTDB): domain Bacteria; phylum Pseudomonadota; class Gammaproteobacteria; order Pseudomonadales; family Oleiphilaceae; genus Marinobacter. Next base: position 725,643 of record NZ_CP085217.1, read on the forward strand.
AACAGGCCGGAGCCGGCGGCAGAGACAAACGGGCAGAAGCCGGCAGCGGCGACATTGGACATGAGGCCAAGGGTTTCCACGTCGGACGGATGATTGCTGAACTCGTAATCACCAATCATGACACCGTATGGCTCGCCACCGGGGGTGCCAAATTCGGACTCGTAGATTTTCTTGAAGATCTGGCTCTGGTCGAACTCGACCGCCTTGGAAAGATCCTTGTGCAGATCCTTCTTGCTCAGGTTGAGCACGCGGATCTTCAGGGTCGCGCTGGTCTCCGAGTTCATCACCAGATGATGCATCCCGCGCCAGGAGCCTTCCAGCTTCTGGAATTCTTCCTGATGCATGATTTCGGAAAGCTGGCGGGAAATCATTCCGTCCAGTGCCGAAATCGCCTGGGTGAAAGTCACCGTGAGGTTCCTGTTCCAGGTAACCGTGCCTTTCATGGCTTCTTCTGCCAGCGTGCGGATCAAATCCGTGGCACGGTCGCTCTCGGTCTGTTTGGTGGCTCCAATAGCCTGCTCCAGCAGACTGAGGGTCTGGATCTCTTCAGCTACGAGGGCTTCTGCTGCCTGATTTTCAGCGCTCATTGTTCGGCTCCTTCCCTGTCGCCCAGATCATTGGCGAGTTTCTGCAGATCATCAGAGTTGTTCAGCACACGCTCGAGCAGCTCCTCGAGCTCCTCGGAACGGTCTACCTTGGTCATCAGGTCCCGCAGCTTGTTACGTGTTTCCATGAGCTGACGCAGTGGGTCCACCTGATTGACGATCGAGGCTGGCTGGAAGTCGTCCATTGAGTTGAAGGCCAGCTCCACTGCCATCTGGGAGCCGTCATCCGTCAGACGGTTGTCCACCTTGAGCTTGAGCTTTGGGCTCATGCGCCGCAGAACGTCGTCAAAGCTGTCCCGGTCTATCTGGATAAACCGGCGGTCCTTGAGCGGCTTGAGGTTGTCATCGTTGTTTCCGGAAAAGTCGCCCATGACTCCGACAACAAAGGGCAACTCTTTCTTGACCATCGCACCTTCGGTTTCGACGTCATAGGTAATATGAACCCTGGGCTTTCTGACCCGGGAGAGTTTATCGTGAATGCTTTCCATGTCTCTGTCTCCTTTAGCGCTTCACTGGTTGATAGCTACCACCTACCCCTTCTCGGGGGCGGGCACACCGGTAACACGACAGAACCCTTCTCTGGCTCCGCTGTCGGAAATTAGCTCCTGCATCAACTCGGGCAGGGACAATTCGCTCCAGCGAATGGCCTGACTGATGGCATAGGAAACCGGCGAATGGGGTTCGGTCTGGCGGAAAAAATCCGACAGCTGCCGTAACTGATCAAGGGCCTGGCTGCGACTCTCGATGGCAACCTGAACTGCATCAAGGACAGAGACGGACGCGCTCGCTGAAGACTCCTGGCCATCCGGAACAGCTGCGCCCGCTGACGCCTGAATCGGTTTTCTGGCCAGCGCCCGCTCGATCTGCTCACCGGCCTGGTGCATCAGTGTGCTTTTGCAGCGTTCCAGGGCCTTGCGGATATTCGTGGTGGGCTGCGGCTCGCCGCCCATCACCCTGTCCATGGCATCCGAGAGCGCCACAAAGGAAGCCTGGGCACCCGTGATACCACGGTGAATTTCCAGCAGGCTTTCCATGGGGGTTTCCCGGACGGCCTGGACGAGATCATCCGGCGATGCGGCACCGGCCCTGATCCGCTGCTTTGCCTTGTCCTCGCCCATCCGGTTGATTTCTGCGACCTGCTCGGCGTGCCAGGTGGCAAAGGAACCCAGGGATGGGCAGCTGAAGAGGGGTATTGAAAGGATCGGCTGAATCAATGTGCCTTCACCATCTACGCCGTTCAGCCCCACCAGAGGCGCGATCCGTGTAGAGAGACCTTCCTCGTCCGGCTGCGGATGCAGGTTTTCCCAGTGGTTTTCGATGATGCAGCGGGCAAGCTCAAAACCCTGCGCCAAGCCGGAAAAACCGTACTCACGGCACAGGGATTCGATATACCAGGCGACAAACTCAAGATCCTTGCTGCGCTCCGCAAGAACCGGTGGTATGTCCATGGCCAGCTGTTTCCAGTGCTGGATCTGGGGCAGATCGTCTTCGGCAAGTATCTGACGCTCAAGGGCCCGGGCCTGGTTTCTCAGATCTTTGAGATTGAAATAGGGAGAGTGAGGCGATGCGTCCTCACGGGTATCGTCACCACAGGGAAGGTCGGGTGAGATATCAGCCAGCAGGGAATCGATGTCAAAAATGGGGGCAACGTCGGTGTACATGCGGCATCCTGCGCAACTTGATTGTGATCCATCACACTGTCTGGGACCGGATTGGGACCGTCATGTCCTCGGTATTGTCCAGAGCGGGCGAACTATAACAGTGGCCCCCAACGTTAACAATAATGCAGCTGATATTATCATTGCATTTGTTAACCAGTGCCGAATGCATGATCGCCTGGCCCGCTTCTTCTATCTCGCCATCCCTGAGAAAGCCTGCCAGGTTCGCATGACTGAATTCCTTGCTGACCCCGTCACTGCACAAAAGAAAAGTGTCTCCCCGCGCAACGGGTCCGGTGCGATAGTCAAGTGCTACCGTATCATCCACGCCGAGAGCGCGGGTTATCACGTGAGCGAGGGGATGCCGCTCCGCTTCAGAAGCCTGCAGAATCCCCCGGTCAACCATCTCCGCAACCTGGCTGTGATCCCGCGAAATCTGCTCAACCTCCCGCTTTCTGATGACATAGCAGCGACTGTCGCCCGCCCAGAAAAGATGATAGCGGTCGCCTTCAATAAACAACGCCACAACGGTTGAGCCGAGGGTCTGGTTATCAAGGGATTCCCGGCCATACTGCCGGATACGGCTATTGGCTTCGCAGAGTGCGCGCTCCAGGTCTGCGGGAGAAATCAGGTTGCCGGCTCGCCGCAACTCCCCGGCAACCGTGTCACAGGCAAGCTGGCTGGCTACATCGCCGGCCTGATAGCCCCCCATGCCATCAGCCACCACCCAGACACCTGCCTCCGTCGCGTCCAGCAGGGCATCTTCGTTGTGTTTTCTCACCCCCCCACGATGGGTAAAACTGGCTGTTCTGAAGGACATCCGCTCACTCCGTCAGGGCAGCTTGCTGCCAGCCGTGCTTGCGCCACTGGCCAACCATCATGGATGCAAACTGGCCAACCTTCGGTAGGCCGCTGGTCATCAGTGTCGTTGCTTCCACATAGGCCGACCCCTGGGTCCACCACATGACAAGTTCCGGATTGCGCTCAAGAAGCGCCCGTAACCACTCGGCCTCTTCTGCTCCGGCAGGAATCATCAGGTTGCCTTCCTCCCTGGGCCACCTGAGCCGAGCGGGACACACCGGGGGCAGTTCCACCAGAGCCAGCCTATGCTGCCAGCTGGCCTCATCCCATTCGTCGTCCAGAACACCCAGAATGCAGTCCTCCAGCTGGGACGACCATTCCGGCTGGCGCCATGCCTCAAGAGTCGATCCCGCGAAATCCGCCAGCACAAGAAATGGAAAATGCCGCCCCACACGGTCCACCGAGGGAATCATGGTTCCCAGCACGCCGTGTTCGGCAAGCACTCCGGGGCCAGCGGCAAAGTGCCAGATTGGCGACGTCAGCCAAGCGTCAAGCCACTCGTCCCCCAGCTGTTCCCGGCTTACCGCCATGGTTGCCTGGCACCATTCGAAAAACAGGTCCCGCATGGCTGGCTGGACATTGTGAGTGAGGAAATCGCCCCGGTTCGGGACCTTACCCAGATAACCCCAGGTCATGGCTGTCTTTCCCCTTTCAGAGTGATGATGGCAGACGGAAGCTTTCCAGCATCGCCGCATCAAATGGGTGTTTTACGGACCCGGTGGTCAACTCCAGGCGCGCCAGGTACTCGTCAAGGAGTATGTTCAGCCCCTGTGTCCGGCTTGAAGTGTTCATGGCTCCGGCGGCCTGTAGCATCCGGAATACAGCCCAGGTACCCTGCCAGGTCTGCTGGGCGGACTCCTGCTCACTGCGGCCAGGAGTTAAAGATATCCGCGTCTGCCGGGCGCCTGCCTGCTCGGGCCAGCTAAAGCCCACGGTTCTGGCGGGCCCGTGGCGATAAACCAGGGTCTGGCCGTCTATATCCAGCATGAACTGGGTGATGCGACTATCCAGGTAAACCGGCTTCAGGGCAAACGCCACAGCTGGTGTCCGGCTTCCCCGCTCAAAAAATGCCTCCCGGATTTTGCGAGCATTCTCAAACAGCTGAAGGCTTCGGCGACTGATGCCTATGTCATTTTTCAGGCGCCAGGGCGACTGGCTGGTATCCACATGGATGGCCAGATAACGCTCGAAAAACTGGTCAAGGGTGCCTCCGTAGCCGAAAAAGTTGGCAAAATCCGTAAGCGCCACATCAGTAACCGATTCACGAGTGAAGGGGTAATTGCCGGCAATCGCCTGCTGGTAGTCGGAATACACCATGCTTCGCCAGATCTCGTTGATCTTGCGGGTTACCGAAACTTTCACCTGCCGCCTCGAGTCACTGACAAAACCCTGAAACATGTTCGTGAACAGTGCAGATCCGTTATCGCCGGCGGTACTGAAAAAGCCCCTGACGGCCTCATCAAACTGGTCGCGGCTGACGGTAGCCAGGGCAGCTGGCCGGCCACCGCTCTGTTCTTCAAAATACCTGGCAATCAGTTTTGCTTCTGCCTGGAGGCGGTCGAAGGTCTCATCCTCGATCTGGTGCATGGGCTTGAATGCCCGATCCACCAGGGTCGTCTGCTCTTCCGCCTCCCCAGGCATGGCCTGCATCAGCCCGCTCAGGGCCCGACTGCGCTGGGCCAGCCGGCTGCTGGCGGCGTCTCCGGCGGCGTCAGCACCGGCGCTGGTTTCGTCTGGCCTGCTCAGTTCGGTATTGAGCCTGACCGCTTTCATCAGCCGGCCAATCGGTGCTTCCGGACCGGCCAGAGCTCCCGCAACACGCATGCCATCGGTCTGGCTGGCAAAAGATCTTACACGAAGGTCTCCCAGGAACTCCTCCCAGACATGGACGTAGTCGCGGAAATAACGATCCGCCACCTGGGTTCTGATGGCCGCCTCGTCGAGATTGCGGAAATCCTGTGACTCCTCACCGTAAACCCAGGAGTCTTCCAGAAGACGGCTGACGATCTTGTTCTTCTCCGGTTCAAAAATGCCCTGATAGCCATTAATGGTGTAGAACCCGGGAACACCTTCCTTAAGACTCCTTCCGGACCGTCGCTCAAATACGCGGTCGGCCACCGAGCCAAGCACCATAGGCAGACGGAAGGATGGCAGTGACGACAGGGAGGCATCCATCTTTATCCGTTGATAGGCACGTTCAGCCAGCGGCATGGACGTCAGTTCAGCGCGGGCACGCGCGACCAGTTCTTCATCCAGTGGAAAACTGACTTCAAGGTTCAGATAGTGCCCGAGGTGCGCCAGCAGGGATTCACGGCTTTGCCGGTTGACCTCCCCCGGCAGCTGCCGGGAAAGCATCAGATCAAACCAGGCATAAACCTGATCCCGGTCCAGATGACGGAGCTGGTTAAGCATGAGGTAGGTCTTGAGGGTTTCATAAAGATACTCAAGATTCGCCAGGTTCCCGTTAATGGCTGCTTCCTGGGTTTCTTTCAGCCTGCTGCCAAAGTGCAGGGCCAGCAGCCGTCCGTAGGCCTGCCCCGCATCGTCTGCGAGGGTGTCGCCCTGGTAAAGACCCATCTGTGTCACTTTCCCTGCCGGCATTGGCGAGCCCTGCACCCCAGGAATGCCGGCGGCCTTTGACAGGATCCCATCAAGTTTTACCCAGTCCTGGTGCGGTTCAGCCAACGCCTGGCCAAGCTCTTCCACCTCGCTTTCATAGAGGGCAATCAGATCCGTATTCCACTGGTAGCTCATCGCCCATGCTGACCCCAGGCCAAGCGTGACCAGACCCAGTCCGGCAAATACGGCACGGCGAAGCCAGATAAACTGTTGTTCCTTACGGCCATCGGCACTGGCAAGACCGGACTCTGAAAAAACGATGTTCTCAAACAGGTGCCGCAGGAAGAATCCATCCTGGGTGGCAGGTCTGGCCGGATTTCTGGTCTCCGGCACCTGCAGCCGGAACTGGTCGTCCACGAGCCGGGAAACCTTGTCAAGGGTCCGTCCGCCCTGCTCTGATGACACCAGATAAATACCCCGCAGAAGAGGGACTTCCTCATAGGCTGAGGGAGAAAAGACTTCCTTGATCAGATTCCACAGCGGAGCGCGCAGCAATGCAGTCTGTTTGGGGAACTGATAGATCCGGCGACGGGTTGCCGGCGTCCGCTCCTGCTGCAAACGGTGCAGAAGGAACTGGCTGAGACGCTCAAGCAGCTGGTCAAACTCCCCGTCGAAGGTTGCCGGCAGAGTTCCGGAATCAGTGACACTGTGCAGGTCGAAGGTCATGCCAAAGACCTCTTCCCGCTCACGCTCCGAGAGCATTCCAAAGGTGTCGGAGAAGCCCTCAAGCAGGTCGAACTTGGTCAGCACTACATAGACCGGGAAGACCACGCCAAGGCGGTTTTTCAGCTCCTGGACCCTCTGCTTGAGGGCCCGGGCATGCAGCATCTGTTCAGTGGGGGTCTGCTCGAGAAGATCGGCAACACTGATGGAGAGAATGACGCCATTGATGGGCTGTCGTGAACGGTATTTTTTCAGAAGGCCAAGAAAAGAGTTCCAGCCCCGGGAATCGCGTCGATCAGCACTCTCCTGGGTGGTATAACGGCCTGCGGTATCGATGATGACCGCGCGATTGGTAAACCACCAGTCGCAATAGCGTGTACCGCCAACACCTCTGACTGAATCAATACCCATTTCATCCTTGAGGGGAAACTCTAGCCCGGAGTTGAGCAGTGCCGTCGACTTGCCTGAACCTGGCGCTCCGATAATCATGTACCAGGGCAACTCGTAGATGGAACGGAAACGGCCCGGTTTCCATTTCCTGACCATGGCCAGGGCCTGCCGGAGGCGGTCCCGCTGGGTGTCGGCTTCTTCCCTGAGCAGATCGTCCTTTTCGCTGCTGGCCATCATTTCGCTGACAACCATTTCATTGTCACGGCGCTGACGTCTGGCGTGCCACAGGTATCTGGCCAGCACTGACACTACGATCAGCAAAAGAAAAATGATCCGGGCGGCGGCCGAAGACAGGGGTGTCCATCCGGCAATGGCAATCAGGGGGCCGCCGAACCAGACAATCAGCGCTACTGCGATAGCGCCAAGACCCATAAACAGTACCCGAAGGGTTAAAAAACTGCCCAGACGGCGCATCCATGCAATGCCACTCATAATCTCTCTCTTGTCTGTCACTCAGGGAATAAGGGTGATCTCGACCCGCCGGTTGCGGTCCTGTGGCGCATCAGTTCCGAAACGCGGTTCTGTTGCACCGCGGCCTTCGGGCCACAGCCGCCCGTTGAAGTCCACCGTCGCTGACATCATGTCGGATACGGCTGTGGCACGGGCGAGCGAAAGATGCCAGTTCGAAGGATAACGATCGGTTGCGATGGGCCGGTTGTCGCTGTGCCCCGCCACCATGATGGAGCCGCTGGTCGACTCGAGGGCCCTGGCAATCTTGCTCAGCACCGGTGCCATATCCTCCCGGACGGCGGCTTGCCCGGAAGAAAACAGGGCCTCGTTACCAATAAGAAGCTTCACCCGGTTGCCGTCCATGGTGACTTCGAGAAAGCCCCGGTCCATTTCGGTCTGAAGTATCTGCCTCAGGTAACGTGCATCTGCAGGCTCGCCGGTTACCAGATCCGCGCTCAGGGTCTCGGGCACACCCAGGCCGGCAATCTGCGCCCTTAGGGGCTCGGAGGTGTTGCCGAGCCTGTGAGTCAGGCCAAGGTAAACCAGCAGCAGGACCACGCCGCAGACTGAGCCCACAACCCAGACCGGGATGCTGTGGCCCAGCGCATTGCCGGTGACAACACGGGGTTCCCAGCTGCGATCAAAGGGAGTGGCATAGCGCCCGCGCTCAGCACAGATCTGCTGGTAAAGGCTGTCCCGGAGGGTATCAAGCTGTTCCTGACCATGCTCCTCTACGCGGAATTTGCCCTTGAACCCCAGAGAGAGACACAGGTACTGCAGTGTCAGAAGCTGAATGCCGGAAGACCGCACCGCCTTGTCAACCAGCTCGAAAAAGTGGGTACCAGCCCAGGTCTGCGAGTGAAACTCGGACAGCAATGAGCTCGCCGCCCACCGTCCAGCCTGCCCCCACTCACTGTTCAGTACAATTTCATCCAGAAGAGCACAGACGCAGTAGGAAGCCGTTTCAACGGTGTCCGGAAGCAGATTGGCGGCCCCCAGCGCCTGACGGTATTCCCGGATGAGATCCATGCACTGGCGCTTGAGGCTGGCAATATCCGCGACGGATTCCGACTCGGCCAGGCGATCGGCCAGGGATAGCAGCCTGCTTGCCTGATCACAGACGGGGCCAAGATTGGTCGCTGGCAGACGAAAACGCTCCCGGGGACGGCTGGCTGCCACCGGTGCGAACTCTGTGCTGTCTTCTCCAGCAGATGGCCGTTCACGGCGGGGCGACGCCTGGCGGGCGCCAGGCCGGGGTTTGATGACTGTATTCTCACTCATGGGAACGTCCCTGTTGACCCAGTGTTATGCTCGAATGGCCCACAGCTCTATGGCAAGGCCTGGATAATTTCCGGAAACATGGAGGGCCAGGCCCCCGCTCTGCTTCAGTTGCTGCCAGCGATCACTCTGACTGTCCAGCAGGAAGTAGTGATAGCCCGCATGATAGGGAATCTGTCTTGGCGCAACCGGAAGGGCGCTTATGGAGATACCTGGCAGGTGGTTGTTGACCAGATCCCGGATGTGCTCCACCGGCCCCAGCTTTATCTGGGCGGGCAACCGCCTGCGGATATCCTCGGTCGTCAGGTCGGCATGCACGGCAAGGACCAGCTGGGAGGATTCCAGCAGCGACTTGTCGGACATGGGTGCAACTCGGATGCCGAACTGGGCCTCTTCCAGCTTCAGGGCCACGGCCGTCTGCTCCAGAACCGTACTCAGAGACTGGCTCAGCACTGCTGCCAGATCGCCGAAGGTTTCTGTCAGCTTTTCATGGCGATAGCCGGGAAGGTCCGGTGGACGCTTCTCGGCACGGGTGAAAGTGGCCAGCTCACCAATCAGGCCGACCAGAGCTTCGTAAAAACGCTCCGGGTGAACCCGGGCACTGGATTTGAAGTGAGCAAGAACCGGTTGCCAGCGATTGAGGGACTGCAGCATCAGGACATCAAACAGTGTGGTGGACTGCTCTGCCCCTTTTTGCATGCGGACCGACAGTGCCCCGGCCCGCTGTTTGACCATCGCCAGAGCCTCACTGAGCAGTGATGCCAGCGGCGGGACCCTGCTGACGTCCAGACAGGGCGCAATGAAAGTGCGGTCCAGTCTGATTTCCTTTTCGTTGATCACCTCGATGATACGGGCGACCGGTAGCGCTACATAGCCTGCCATGTCCTCACGCCCGAGTCGCAGGCAGGGGCTGAGATAGGCAAGGCCAAGAGACTCCTCATCGCCATCGTCAAGCGAGTCATCCAGCATGGGCACATTGCGCAGTACAAAACGCGCCACCTGCCCCCCATCTGCTGCAGCAATGTTGATACCGGCCTGCTTTTCCATCGGCAAGGCAAGGTAGATCAGTTCATCCCGGGCGTCTGGCGGCACCTCGAGAGCAAGGCTGTCTTTCTGATCAAAGCTGAAGGGCATGCCATCGGGGAATAGTCCGCTGGCCCGCACGAGGCAGACCTGGCCCAGAGCGAGCGCCTGATCATCCAGCGCAAAATCCGTCACACCATAGCCATGGGGAGCGAGTCGTGCATGGCGAAGCCGGGCAATGTGATAAAGGAAACGGTCCTGCTGCTGAAAATGCTGGGGCCGAAGCAGCATCCCTTCCGACCAGGCAACCTTGGCCAATCTCTCCATGAAAAAACTCCAGTGTTCAGTTCCCTGACTGTTCCAGGGTGAGCCTGTCGATTGCGACGGTAATTGTTTCATAGCCTCTGGGCTCGACTTCCGATATCAGCCGCCAGCGGGCGTTCTGGATATCGCGGAAGGCGGCCACAATGCCGACGTAGCGGGTAGCGGGATCGAGGGTCAGGGAATATTCGTGGTCTTCACCCGGGCGAATCACGATTTCATCTGTCGAGATCAGCTCGTCTCCAAGGACGCTCTCACCATTGTCATAGAGGTTGAAGAAATCGGTGTTGTGAAAGCCATACCATGAAGAGAGCTCGTACACCCTGACCACAAGGGGTGATGCCCGCCCGCCGATATCAGGATTTATCATATTTGTCGGCTTGAAATGAAGCCTCGTCCAGGGATCGACAACGACATTCGCTACCGCGCAGCCTCCCAGCAGCATTACTACCATCCCGAGCAGCGCCACGCGCATCCAGCTGGATCTCATCCCTGTTACTCCTGTTCGCCTTCACGGATGGCCGATTCATAGGCCTCAATAAATAGATCACTGCGAAGCATACGGGCACCATCCCCGAATTCTTCCCGCTGCTGGGCGCGATTCCTGCGCCAGCTGTCATACATTCTGGCTTTCCTCAGGAGAGGCATTCGACCTGACGGGGAATCCCCGGGCTCCTGAAGGATCTCACTGATGACCCGTTCAACCCCCACCATAAGAGCCCGCTCATGACTCATGATGTCGGAAAAGGCGGAAACCACGGCGTCCTGGGGGCCAAGAAACGAACCGTGACGCCGAACCAGCAGAGCCTCGATGGCATCCTGTGCCGTGGCGGAGAATTTCAGCGGGTTGTTTTCCGTCCGCTGGAACAGGGTCTGCTGGACCCGAAGCTTCTGCTTCTGCTCTGCGCGGGCATGAAGAAGTTCCAGAAGACGGTCGAGAAGAATGCGGGTAAGGTCACCCAGAGCGTGCATCTGATCCGGTGAAGCCAGCTGGTCAGCCAGCTGTGGCATTCCCAGCCCATTGAACAGCGCCGCTTGCAGTGAGCTACCCGCTGGAGCCGTTGACAAGGGCTCATCCTCCGGCCTGCCATCGGCCTCCCCCCACTTCCACACGGTGGGAATGGCAATATCCGGGATGTCGACATGGCTGTCGCTGAGGGCCTGATCAACAAGCCCGGATGCCAGCATCGGGTTGCCCCCCATGCTTTCCGTGACCGGGAGGTCACCCACTCCGGGGGACGACGAAGGCATGCTCTGTGGCACGGTGGGCCTGCCATGGGGAGTTTCGCTGATGCCCAACTGACCTGAATTCAGGTCAGTTGCCACAGGCCGCACCGGAGCCGCGGGCACAACCGCCCGGAGCCGGAACTCGTAGTCTCCGAACCTCAGGCAGTCACCGTCCCTGAGTGTTTCCTCAACGCCTTTTCCAAGCGGGTCTTTCGCACCATTGATAAAAACGCCATTGGTGGAAGTATCACGGATGACGAACTGCTGACCATCAAAGAAAACATCGGCGTGACGGGAAGAAATGACCCTGTCCGGATCTGGTAGACACCAGTCACATTCCCTGGAGCGACCGAGGCTGTACTGGCGGGAAGAATTGAAAGTCCGGCTTGATGTAACCGTGGGCGAAAGCCGTTGGTAGCTTGTAATGGCAAGCTCCAGTTCCATGGCCGTGTCCTTCCTTTGACCTGTTTCCTTCGTACCGGCCTCCAGGGAAAATTTGTTTCCGGGGCAATGGCACTCCAAAATCGCGTCCGAGCGATCTTTACTGCAATAGAGCCTGAATCAGGCAGCGGCAGAATATGTACTTGACAGGGGCTTGTCAACGCGCAATTTTCAGATTTGTGCGTTGACCGCGGAAGGTCAACTTCATAGTATATCGGCCTCATCTGCTCCTGCGACAAGGATATGTTCTATGGGCAAACCCGCCGCTGTACTCGGCTCCTATCACGCCTGTCCTGCCAAAACCGGCAAGGTGCCCCATGTTGGTGGCCCGGTGCTTGCAACCTCCCCCAATGTGACGGTCGGCGGGCTGCCAGTATGCTGCGTCGGCGACAAACTGGTCTGCGTGGGGCCACCGGATACCGTCGTCGCGGGTTCAGCCACGGTGACAGCCAATGGCAAACCGATCGCCAGACTCGGAGACGGCACCGCCCACGGTGGCAAAATTGTGGCGGGAAATCCCACCGTGCTCGTCGGCGGCTGAAGCCGGAATTCGAAATGGACAGCTTTTGAGCAGTCCGCTATGATCGCCGCGCTGAAAAAGGTTCGGGACCGGACCTGTCCGTCGCAGTAACGGAATGCTTCCTAACGGATGAGGAGCCACCACCATGGAAGGTAACAGGAAAGCGACATCGGATCGCGCGCCCGCGGCGGAGAGCCCGCAACCCGAAGGCGCGGCCACGCCACCCGGCAGACACAGGCGCCTTGGTCTGGTCCTCAGCCAGAGATACCGGATTGAATCCCTGATCGCATCCGGTGGCATGAGCGACGTCTACCGGGCTGTCGACCTGCATCTTGAGCAGGCTGGGACAAAAGACTGTTTCGTTGCCCTTAAAATCCTGCGCAGCGAATTGACCCAGGATGCCGGCGCTCTCAATCTGCTCGGCCGGGAAGCCGCAAAATCCAAGAGGCTGTCCCACCCCAATATTATCCGTGTTCACGATCTGGGCCATGATGGCGACACCTGGTTCATGATCATGGAACTTCTCGATGGCGAACCCCTCTCCAGAATCATTCAGAGGGCCAAGCCCCAGGGCCTCAAATGGAAAGGAGGCAAAGCCGTTCTTGAGCAGGTTGCCTCAGCTCTGGCCGCGTCTCACCGCAAGGGCATAGTGCATGCAGACCTGAAGCCATCCAATATCTTTTTCACCCGGGATGGCGAGGTCAAGCTGCTGGACTTTGGCGTCGCCCAGGCGCTCAAACCCCACCAGCACGTGGATTTCCTGAATCCTCGCAGCGAAGACGAAACCACGATTTACGGTTACACCCCTGCCTACGCGACCCCCTCACTTATCGATGGTGGAGAGCCAACGGTTCCTGACGACCTCTACGCGCTGGCCTGCATCAGCTATGAACTGCTATCTTCCCGGCATCCATTCGATCGACGGAAGCTGACCCCCGAAGAAAAAGTTGCCTTCAGGGTCAACAGACCCGGAAACATGCCCCATGGCCTGTGGCGTGTCGTGCGGAAGCTGCTTAAGGAGGACGCTACGCCCGTTGACCTGGCAGCCTTCCAGGGGGCGCTGGAACCCGTTTTCTGGGGGCGCTACCTCTATCCCGCCGGCATTGCAGCCAGCACGCTCATGGCCACTGCCTTCTGGCACCTCGGCACAGAACGTAGCGAAGCGGCAGAAGCCAGGCTGACGGCTCATGAGCAGCGCTCCGAAATGGTCATGACACTGGGGGAGCAGCCCCCGGCGGAGCTCGTTGAAGCCCTCGATAACCTTGAGCCGATGGAAAGGGCTGGCCTTCTCAAACTGCAGGAAGACCGGCTCCTGCGGTTCTTTGAGTCTCGCATTGATGACGCCCTGAAGTCGGAAGGACGGCCGAATCTGCCTAATGTTCCCGCCGCCCTGGAAGTACTGAGTGAAGCGCGAAGCCTCTATCCACGGGACGAACAGTTGATGCACCGGCATGATCAACTGAATCAGCGCAAGCTCTCTCTGGAGTCTGCCCTGTCGAATGAACTCAGGGCGCGCCTGGACCAGGGGGACTATCAGGAGCCAGCGGCCTGGGGGGATCTCAGAGAGCTGGCGATGGATTACATGTTCCTCAGCGGCCAGCCCCTTGAGCTGTCAGAAAAGGCCGGCAACCTTTACCAGCAGCGCCTGGCCAGTGCCCTTGCCAGTGACGATGGAGCCACTCTGGCCCAGTTGCTGGAAATGGCAGACCAGTTTCTTGCGAAGACTCCGGCACTGAACGCAAGCCTGACCGAGGCCCGGAACCTCGAATCCGCCATCAAGGCGCTCGGACAGTATCAGGCCGCCGTTCTGGCCGGGCAGCAGGCGCTGTTTCCAGTAACAGCGGCGGAGCAGCTTTACGGAGGCCGCTTCCAGCAATGGCGCGACACGATAGAAAACGCAAAAAACAGTCGGGAGCTCAATGGCGTATATCAGGATATGGTTCGCTACCAGGGCCAGATTCCTTCTGACTACAAGCCGTTCAGCAGTCTTCGGGAGGCCCTTGCTGACGCCTATCTTGCCAGAGCGGATTCTCTCCTGAAACAGAACCGGACAGCCCAGGCCCAGCCACTGCTCAAGCGTGCCACCTCCCTGATTCGCAGTGCCGGAAACTCCTGAACAGAACCTGCGAGCGGAGGATGCCGGGGCTGCGGAGAAGGAACGATCGGTCAATGACGCTGCACTCGGGCCCCGATATACTCTGGCTGCGATTGCTATTGCAAGAAAACCTAACCAGGGAACCCCAGAAGGATCCAGTCATGAGTGACCTGAAAAGCCGTTTTGATGAAGCAGTAAACTATATCCAGAATGCGGAAGGGGACTTCAAGCCGTCCAACGAACTCAAGCTTGAATTCTACGGCCTCTACAAGCAGGCGACGGAAGGAGATGTCAGCGGCAAGCGCCCGGGAATGATGGACTTTGTGGCCCGCGCAAAATATGACGCATGGGCAAAAAACAAGGGTATGTCCCAGGAAGAAGCGATGCAGAAATACATCGACCGCCTCGAAGAAATGAAAAAATCCCAGTGAATCCGTAGTTTGGCGGGGCTGGCTCCCGGCAGAGCATTAATGCTTTGCCGGGTTCAACAGATTGTCATAAGATGCGCGCATTATAAGAACAACAGACGCATTCGCACGACCAGAGCGGCACCCATATTATGAGCATCACCGAAGCACTTGAGCAGAGTCAGGCCGGCCTTGTTGACCGTGTAACCCTGGCCATACAGAAGCAACAGCTCAACCAGCGTACCGAACAGACCTACCTGCACTGGATTACCCGGTTTGTTCTTTTTCATGGCCTCAAGAGCCCGGACGCCCTCGAAAACAGTGATCAGCTGATGTTCCTGGCCTATCTCAGCGACCGCATCCGGGTATCCCGCGCAAGGCTCAACCAGGCTCGCCAGGCACTGCAGTTCTTCTACCAGGATGTGCTTGGCAAGGACCGGGATCCCGCTCTTCTTACCCACACTGCCTGAGGGACTGTCGGGAACGCCTGTCAGCGCTCCTGGACATTGGCATTGAAGGTTTCGTAAGTCCGGTTTGAGGGCAACTGGATGCGGTAGTCAGTTCCGAAAGTCGAACCGGGGACCGATTTCGGATTGCTGAACTGTATCTGGAACGGAATTTCATTGCGCCCGAGATCGGTCCGGCCGTCCCTCGGTTGAATAGTCAGCGGATCCAGAAAAAATTCTTCCTTCTCCCTTCTCACCGTGGCGGTGGCTGCCCGCACCGGAACGCCAGCCGCGGGAGCCTCCAGGCCTCCTTCGATGGCCGTCCGGGAAAGCGAATCCTCTTCCATTCTGAGAAAAGGGATGCTGTCCACCGTAGAGCGGTCCTCGTAGGCAAATTGATCCTCGCCTTCTTCCGCCCCTGATGCTTCCTGAGCAATGACCACACCCGGGCAAAACAGCACGACCATGGCTGCCAGCATTCCGTATCCTGCGCTCTTCCCTGAAATATCCATAACCGCCACCTGTTAGTACCGAAAACCACCCGCCTTCGGTGTCACGTCAAATTCCGGACAGTTTATATTCAATTCAAGCTGAAGTTTGAACTGTTCGCCAGATTTGTGACGCGATGCACTGGTCACAAGGGGCCATAACGGATAGCGGTGATGACGACCGAAGTCCGGCCCTCCGGCGTTCGAACCTCCACCTCATCATCAAGACGCTTGCCAAGCAGCGCCCGGGCCATTGGCGAATCAATGCTGAGAAGACCCCGACCCAAGTCAAATTCGTCCGGCCCCACCAGCCGCCAGCAGTTTGATCCGCCGGCCTCGTCCTCCACGGTGACCCATGCGCCAAAATAGACCCTGCTCTGGTCATCCGGGTGGCGGTCCACCACGGTGAGCTGCTCCAGCCGTTTGGTGAGAAAGCGTACCCGCCGGTCAATTTCGCGAAGCTGTTTCTTGCCATAGATATATTCGGCATTTTCGGAGCGATCACCCTGCGCGGCCGCTTCCCGGACCGATTGGGTGACTTCCGGACGTTTTGTTTTCCAGAGCCAGTTCAGTTCCTCCCGAAGCTGGCTTTCACCCTCAGGTGTAATGTAATGAGCCCGCCCTCCGGGACGGGAAGAAGATTCCGCCATGCTGTTGCTCCCGTCACTGAATTCTGGAGATGCGGCCATAAAAAAACCCCGTAGAACGGGGTTAAGGCTAGCGCTGTGCTGGAGAAAGAAGCAAGGCCCTTTCAGGCCCTGCTACCTGTCTTCAGTGACTATTCTCCACGCCCTTGAGTTACCGGGGCGTGGCTCCGGAGTTACGTTTTATTCAGAACTGCCCACGCCCTGAGATCCGCATCGGATTAGGTTGTCCACTCTAGATATAGAGTCCATGATTTTGGCCAGACTATCTACCAGTGTATCATTTTCATGCATCAGTGAAGATTTCACTCAAACAACCAATGACTTGCAAAGGTATCCAGGATGAACACCAAAACACTGCTTGATACGGCGCTGACGGGTCTGGACCATCTGGGCTTCCAGCTCGACCAGCTTGGGATCACCAGCAAGGTCAACCGGCATAACCTGGCAGCCCTCGTGATGGCAGAACAGCACCATCTGGAAGGCGAATGGGACAGCATTCAGGCACGCTTTGACCGGCGCAGAGCCCAGCTGGACAGCCTGGTGAGCTCGGTTGAAGGGCGGGTGGATCGCCTGGTTTCTCCAATCCGAAAGCTGAGAAGCCCGGCCCTCTGATTACGATCGGGAAGCCACCTCTCCGGCGGTGGGTGACCCGCTTCGGCGGTCATCACCCTCCGCCGGTGCCGGGGCGCTCACCGCGCGGATTCTCCGTCTTTCCGGGCGGTAAGCCGGCATTCTGATGGAAACAGTGAGCCCCGGCTCTTCCCTGTCAGGATAGCGATCACTCAGGACAATCTCACCTTTGTGGATTTCAGCCACCGCACTGACCAGGCTGAGCCCCAGGCCATTGCCAGGCAGAGATCGGCTCTTTCCCACACGGTAGAAACGCTGGAATACCTGGTCTTTTTCGTCCGCGGGAATGCCAATTCCGCTGTCACTGACTTCCAGCACGGCTTCGTCTTCCCCTTCCATGCGCACAGTCACTCCAATATCCCCGTGCTCCGGTGTGTACTTGATGGCATTGTCGATCAGGTTGCTCACCATCTGGAACAGAAGATCCCGGTCTCCTTCAATCAGCACCTGTTCGTCGAGGTCCTGCTGAAAAGACTGGTTCTTGTCCTCTGCCACAGCTTCGTATAGCTCGCAGGCATCGCTCACCAGCAGTCCGAGGGATACCGGCTTCATGTCGGCCGTGCTGCCGCGGGTTTCAAGCCGGGCGATCCGAAGCAGCGCATTGAAGGTGGCAAGCAGCTGATCCGCCTCTGTTACAGCACGACCTGCCTGCTCCCTCGCCTCCTCATTGTCGACCGACATCAGGGTGTTTTCGAGCTGGTTGCGGAGTCGGGTGAGAGGCGTTCTCAGGTCATGGGCAATGCTGTCCGAGACATGGCGGATGCCCTCCATGAGGTACACGATCCGGTCGAGCATCTGGTTCAGGTTTTCGGCCAATTGGTCGAAGTCATCCTGGGTGCCGCGGGTGGGAATACGCAGTGACAGGTGGCCGTTCATGATCTTTCGGGAGGTATTATTGATGATTTCTATGCGCCGGGTGGTGCTTCTGCTCATCATGAACCCTCCCAGCAGCGCCAGTGCAAGGGTGATACCCATGCCCCAGTTGATGGCGGTTTCAATCAGGCGCTTGAGTGTCGTCAGATCTTCCACGTCACGACCCACCAGCAGGCGCAGCCCGCCCTGGACTTCGAAAATTCTCGCCCGGGCCTGACGCCGGGGTCCTGTCCAGCCCACGCTCTCATCGAGCGTAAAGTTGATCCAGCCATCCTGGGACTGAGCCTCTTCCGGCCAGTTCGCCAGGTTACCGGCAAGTTTCAGGTAGTCGTCAGTGGTAAACAGGTAGATGGATTTTGCGTTCGGATCACGGGCTACCCGCTCCCGGATGATGGTAATCAGACCGTTAACGCCCCGCCCCCGGTACTGCTCCGCCAGGCCGGCAATCTCTGCTTCAATGGTTTCATCGGTCTGGGCCGTCATGAAGCCGGCTGTGCGCCAGTATATGAAAGCCAGTAACAGGAACACCGACGTGGCAAACACCACCATGTAGAGCAGGGCCAGCTGGAAAGTCGATGTCTTGAGCTGACTAAGGATTTTCACGCAGCATATACCCGGCACCACGAACCGTCTGCAGAAGCGGTGTTTCGAATTCCTTGTCGATTTTCGCTCGCAGGCGGCTTATGTGCACATCAATGACGTTGGTCTGGGGATCAAAATGATAGTCCCACACCTTCTCCAGCAGCATGGTCCGGGTGACCACCTGGCCGGCGTTTCGCATCAGGAACTCCAGCAGCCGGAATTCCCGGGGCTGCACGTCAATATTTTTGCCGGAACGCTTTACGGTGCGGGCAAGAAGATCCATCTCAAGATCCGCAACCCTGAGCACTGTTTCCGTCTCTGACGCCTGACGATTGCGTCGCAGCAACGACTCTATGCGTGCCAGCAGCTCGGTAAAGGAGAAGGGCTTGGTCAGGTAATCATCCCCGCCGCCGCGAAGTCCTGCCACCCGGTCGTCCACATCACCCAGGGCACTGAGAATCAGCACTGGCACCTGATTACCGGTGGCACGGACCGTCTTGATGATGGACAGGCCATCCATTCCCGGCAGCATCCGGTCGACAATCATGATGTCGTAGTCCTCACTCGCAGCAAGCATCAGACCATCCTTGCCGTCGGCGGCGTGATCCACCACAAAATCCGACTCCCTGAGCCCTTTGACAAGGTAGGTTGCCACCTCGTGATCGTCTTCAATTACCAGTGCTTTCACCGGCCTGCCTCCCGATTGACGGATTGTCCTTGCGTGCAGCCCAGAGTAAGGGGAACAAGCGGCGCCGGCCAGTTACCATCCTGTAAGAGGGTGTCGCAATCAGCGACGGTCGGCCTGTGATGTCTGGGGCTTGAGCCAGCTGAGTCCGGACCGGGTGCTGTTCAGTGGATGGTACTCCGCACTCGCCCAGCCTTCATAGCCCATGGCATCCAGGGCATGGAATACCCGGGGAAAATTGATCTCGCCGGTGCCCGGCTCATGGCGGCCGGGATTGTCAGCAAACTGGATATGGCCGATATGGGGCAGAAGTCGCTCCATGGTCCTTATCAGATCCCCCTCCATGATCTGCATGTGGTAGATATCGTACTGAAACCCCAGGTTGGAAGCATCCACGGCCTCAATCAACTCAATGACCCGGTCCGAGCGGTCAAGCAGAAACCCCGGCATGTCCACCCGGGAATTTATTGCCTCCACGAGAAGATCAACCCCCGCCCCGCGGCACTGTTCCGCGGCCCAGCTCACATTATCCACCAGCGTCTCCCAGGCCCTGTCGAAAGACAGCGTGGGAGGACGAAGGCCCGCCAGGCAGTTGACCCTGGCACAGCCGAGAGCTTCGGCATACTGGATGGCCTGGGTCACGCCATCACGGAATTCTCCGGTACGCTCTGGCAGGCAGGCGATCCCCCGCTCTCCCGCAGACCAGTCTCCAGCAGGCAGGTTGAACAGCACCTGGGTCAGACGGTTTTCCTGGAGCAGGCTTCTGAGAGATTCTGCAGGCCAGGCATAGGGGAACAGATATTCCACTCCGCGAAAGCCCGCACGGCTGGCCGCGGCAAATCGTTCCTCGAACGGCAGTTCCGTGAACAGCAGGCTCAGGTTGGCAGCGAATCTCGGCATGAATCAGGCTCCTGCTGCAGATTTCACGCCCGGCCGGTCTTTGCCGTCTCCCATCCGAACGCCATTCAGGTGCTCCAGTTCCAGCAGCAGACCGCTGTGATCAACCTCGCTGTGGCCATTGGCCAGCAGGGACAGGTAGCTGTTGTGCACCTGTTGACTGAGAGGGAGTGTCAGATTTTCTGACCGGCCCTCGTCGAGAATCATCCGCATATCCTTGAGCTGTATTCTTGCTGGCGCCCCCGGAGCGAAATTCCGGTCGATCATGCGCTGACCATGCAACTCGAGGATCCGGCTGCCGGCAAAACCGCCCAGCAGGGCCTCCCGGACCGCCGCCGGATCGGCACCTCCCTGCGCCGCAAGTAACAGAGCCTCGGACACCGCCCCTATAGTGATGCCCACTATCGCCTGATTGGCGAGCTTGGCCAGTTGGCCAGCACCGACCGGGCCAATATAAGTTGGCTTTCCCAGTGCCCGGAAGACCGGTGACAGCCGCTCCATGACCTCTGACTCGCCGCCCACCATGATGCTCAGTCGGCCCTGCTCGGCGCCGGTGGTTCCGCCAGATACAGGCGCATCCAGGTAGTCAGCACCCCGTGCCCGTACCAGCTGCGCATGCTCCCGGGCCAGAGATGGCTGGACCGAACTCATGTCGATTACCACTGCACCTGTGGGAAAAGCGTCAATAACCCCCTGTTTAACCAGAACCTGATGGACTGCGGGGCCGTTTTCCAGCATCACAATGATTACATCAGCGTCGACTACGGCCTCTGCCGGTGTATCCGCAATGCGGGCCCGGTCGGCAAAGGGCTGGCACCTGGCAGAAGTCCGGTTCCACAGAGTCATGGGAAACCCTGCTTCGAGCAGGTTGTGTGTCATGGGTGCACCCATGAGCCCAATGCCCAGGAATGCTATATGGGGGAGCTTTTGTGTCATTGCGGCCTCGTACAAACAAAAACGCCACTGACCGGTGGGACAGTGGCGTTCAGTTTATCCTGTGAATCTGGCTGGTGCAGCCTCAGGCTGCTTCCAGCATCTGCACACGGATCTTCTTCATTGCATTCTTTTCAAGCTGTCTGATGCGCTCTGCAGACACACCGTACTTGTCTGCCAGCTCATGCAGAGTGGACTTGCTGTCGGTCAGCCAGCGCTCACGAAGGATGTCCTGGCTCCGCTCATCAAGGCATGCCATGGCTTCCATCAGGCGGCCATTGGAATCCTCGGTCCAGTCAGAACTTTCAAGCTGATGGGCAGGGTCACTGTTGTGGTCCTGGAGATAGTAGGCCGGCGCCTGGTAGGCGTTGTCCTCGTCATCATCCATCGGCCCATCAAATGCCGTGTCATGGCTCGCCATACGGCCTTCCATCTGGCGCACCACCTTGGCGTCCACACCCAGATCCGCGGCGACTGCCTGCAGTTCATCATGACTGAGCCAGGCCAGACGCTTCTTCTGACTGCGAAGATTGAAGAAAAGTTTGCGCTGGGCTTTGGTGGTGGCAACTTTGACAATACGCCAGTTGCGCAGAATGAATTCGTGAATTTCTGCTTTGATCCAGTGCACCGCGAAAGAAACGAGCCGTACGCCGTATTCCGGGTTGAATCGCTTGACTGCTTTCATAAGGCCGACATTACCCTCCTGGATCAGGTCCGCCTGGGCCAGGCCATAGCCGGAATAACTGCGGGCAATGTGAATGACAAATCGCAGGTGCGACAACACCAGCTGACGTGCAGACTCCAGATCGCCATCGTAATGCAGCTTTTCGGCGAGCTCACGCTCTTCGTCAGCGGTCAGCACAGGAATGCGGCTTGCTGCCTGAATGTAGGCTTCGAGGTTTGCACCAGGAACCAGTCTATCGGCTAGCTGTAAGCTTGTACCCATGCGTCTTCCTCCATGCAATGCGGCCTGCCAATGTAACAGGGTCGGTTTCAGACCGCTATCAATCAGAATGTCATGACATACTTTAAATTCTGAAAACTGACACCATAAATTAATCAAGTATGTCGATTACTTTTTAACTTACACCCTGTGCGCGGCGTTTTACAATACGGTGTTTCCGCAGGAAGCGATCACACACGGCAAATTCTCCGCATTCATCAGCCTGGCTCGATCGCATCCAGGTGCCGCTTTACGGCCAGCCAGGCGCCCAGCCAGCCAAATACAACGGCGGAAAGCAGCAGCAGAAAACTGCCTTCCAGCGACAGCCCATCAAGAGAAAAATTGCTGCGGTACAGGCCCGCCAGGCGTTCCACCGGCCCGCTCAGCCACCAGAGTGTCAGTTGCAGAAGGACAAAGGCCACAATCCCCCCTCCCAGCCCGAACCAGACACCCGTATAGAGGAACGGCCGGCGGACAAAAGCGTCTGTTCCGCCCACCAGTCGTGCAACCAGGATTTCATCACGCCGGCTTTCTATTGCAAGGCGAATGGTATTGCCGATGACAAGAATGACCGCCACCGCCAGCAGTATCGCCAGTGCCCAGACCCCCCTTCCCAGAAGATCCGTAATGGCGCTGAGCCGCTGCAGCCACCCGAGATCTACCTGAACTCTGGCTACGCCCCGCGTTTCTTCCAGTGCTGTCAACATTTTCTGCATGGCAGCGCCACTCCGGGACGTCTCCACGGGGGTTACGAGAAGGGTATGGGGCAGCGGATTGCCTTCCAGATAATCGAGAGCTTCACTCAGGCCCGAGCTTGCCCGAAATTCCTCAAGAGCGGCATTTTTGTCGATCAGCTCCACTTCCGCCACCTGTTCCCTGCCGGCCACCTCCAGGCGCAGGCCACGGGCATCTTCCAGCGAGACCTCATCTGCGAGATAGAGAGTGACGCGGGCAGCGCTTTCCCAGCCGGCACTCACACCCTGCAGGCTCGCAAGCAACAGCATCAGGCCAACCGGCAGCGCCAGCGCCACGCCCATGACAGTCCAGGTCATCAGGCTCGCAACCGGAACCTGGAGCAGACGGCGGCCACTGTCCCGGGCTACTTTGCGATGATGGGAAAGATAGCTCTCAACGGCCTGGCGAATGGGAGCCCCTGAGCGATTCGCGCCGCGCCGGACGGCTGAGCGGGAGGATCCAGACCTGTCGGAAGATTGACGTCGGTTAGACAAGGGCAGCTTCCTCGGGAATATTCGCGCGGCCGCTGCCGGTTATCAGCCGTCCCTGATCCAGAGTCAGGGTGCGGCGCCCCATGTCACTGATCAGGGCAGTGTCGTGGCTGGCAATGAGCACGGTCACGCCAACCTGACTGAACTGTTCAAACAGATGCATGATGTCCGCAGAAAGCTTTGGATCCAGGTTACCGGTGGGCTCATCCGCCAGCAGAACCGGAGGCTTGTTGACCACCGCCCGGGCGATTCCCACTCGCTGCTGCTCGCCTCCCGATAGCTGGACGGGGTTCATTTTTTCCTTGCTTAGCAGCCCCACCTTGTCCAGCGCCGCCCGAACCCGGCGACCGATATCCCTGGCAGGCACTCCCACGACCTCCAGCGGCATGGCCACGTTGTCAAAAACGGAGCGGTCAAACAGCAACTGGTGGTTCTGGAACACCACCCCGATATGCCTGCGTATGTAGGGCACCTGGCGACGGGGCATGCTGTTGAGCAACTGGCCGCCAATTACCACCTTCCCGGCCGTGGGACGCTCCATAAGCATGATCAGTTTGAGCAGGGTGCTCTTGCCGGCACCTGAGTGGCCGGTCAGAAATGCCATCTCACCCCGTCCCAGGTGAAAATTCACCTGTTTCAGGGCCGTATGGTCGCTGTCATAACGCTTGCTGACCTGCTCAAATTCGATCATTGACTGCAGTTACTCATCAAACAGGGCATTTACAAAGGTTTCGGCATCAAAGGCGCGAAGGTCATCGACCTGTTCCCCCACCCCGATATAACGGATGGGCAGCTTCAACTGGCGCGCGATGGCAAACACAATACCACCCTTTGCGGTGCCATCAAGCTTGGTCAGGGTGATCCCTGTTACTCCGACTGCCTGCTGGAAAACCTGGGCCTGACTCAGGGCATTCTGTCCCGTACCGGCGTCCAGTACGAGCATGACTTCATGGGGCGCTTCGGGGTCCAGCTTTTTCATCACCCGGACCACCTTTTCCAGTTCGCCCATCAGGTTATCCTTGTTCTGGAGGCGGCCGGCGGTATCGGCGATCAACACATCCACATCCCGTGCAGTTGCCGCCTGCAGGCTGTCGAAGAGGACGGACGCACTGTCAGCGCCGGTATGCTGGGCAATAACGGGAACACCATTACGTTCGCCCCAGGCCTGAAGCTGCTCCACGGCAGCGGCCCGGAAGGTGTCTCCCGCTGCCAGCATCACCGATTTTCCATCCCGCTTGAACTGATGGGCCAGCTTGCCAATGGTGGTGGTTTTGCCCACACCGTTGACCCCGACCATCAGGATCACAAACGGCTTCTTCGGGCTTATCTCGAGGGGCCGGGCGGTATCGGCAAGAATCCCGTGAAGCTCGCTTTTTAGCGCAGCCCTGAGAGCCTCGCCGTCTTTGAGCTGTTTGCGCTCCAGTTTTCCCGTAAGCGACTCAATGATTTCCGAGGTGGCTGTCACTCCGACATCTGCCATCAGGAGAGTTGTTTCAATCTCCTCCAGCAGATCTTCGTCCACGGCCTTGCCAGCGGAAAACAGATCCGACAGGCCGGAGGACAGGTTATTCCGGGTTTTGTCCAGCCCCTGGCGGATACGCTGAAAAACGCTGACAGGTGGCTCTTCCACCGCTGCTTCCGGAAGGGTTTCCGGAGCAACAGGCTCGGCAACGGCGGGCTCAGCCTCGGGACGGCCCTCGACCGGCTCGGGGCCTTTTTCGGCAGCCGGTTTGCGCTGCGGTACAGGCTTCGGCCGGGGCATACGCCGGCGAGCGCCGACCAGTTCCGCCACAAAGACGAGCACGAGAAAGGCCAGAAAGCCAATCGAAATCCATTCTGCCGTTATCATTGTGTTCTATTCCCGGGAGTTGCATTGGGTAGTGAAGAGGTGAAGCGCACATTCTAGCCGTCGGACCCGGGAGCGTCCAAGTCTGTGGTTATGGAAGCGAGGATTTTTCGCTAATATGCAGCCTCCGGCCGGCTATTCCAGCCCCCGCAACCAGACCACACAGTCACCCCACAGCAACGAGGCCACTATGGTCAGGCGCAAACCCGGGTCCGGCCGTCCGACTCCCGGCAGAACATCGGTAAATTCCATAGCCACCAGTGAATTGCGCATCATTGGCGGAGAATGGCGCAGCCGCCGGGTGCGGTTTCCCGATGCCGGAGGAGTCAGGCCGACACCGGCAAGAATCCGGGAGACCCTTTTTAACTGGCTGAACTATCACCTCGCTGGCAGCCGCTGCCTCGATCTGTTCGCCGGCAGCGGCGCCCTTGGCCTGGAAGCCCTGTCCCGGGGCGCCGCTCACGCAACCCTGGTAGACCATACGCCAGCCCTGGCGGATGCCCTCCGGGACAATCTGAAAGCTCTTTCCTGCGATCGCGGACAGGTGGCCTGCATGGCCGTCGAGGATTTTCTTGCCGAGCCACCCGCCTCTGCCTTCGACATAGTCTTCATGGACCCGCCGTTTCGCCAGAACTGGCTGGAGCGCCTGTTCCCTTTGCTGAGCCGGCACCCATGGATCCGGCCCGGGGGCTGGGTCTACGTCGAACAGGAGAGCGAACTGGCACCGCCGCCGCCCCCTGCCGGCTGGAAACTGCACCGACAGAAGACGGCCGGACAGGTTACCTACAGCCTTTTCCGTGTCACGGAAGGGCCGGACGAGAGTGCTGCTCAGGCATAAAAAAACCCCGCTCAACTGGAACGGGGTTTTTGCAGCCGCCGGCTGTCAGGCCGGGCGAAGAGAATACGACCTGAGGTGGGCGGAGAAGTCCTCAAGGTAGCGGATTCCGCTGGCCTCGGCTTCCCGACACCACTCCTTCAGCGCCTGCAGCTTTTCGTGGGGCTTCACGCCACGGCGACGCCAGAGAGCCTGCAGCTCATGACTCTTGTCGTAGATCTGGCGCAGCACCGGATTGGTTTCAAGCAGGGATTCAAGCTGTTCCTTTTCCCCGGGCTGGATCAGAGTCACTTCCCGGGAAAGCAGCTTTTTGAACTTCCGGTACCTTGGCTTGATTTCATCTTCCATCAGGGTTTTCTGCTGCTGGAGCACCGGCTCCATCACCAGCTTGCGATACTGCCGCATGATATCGAAACGGTTGTTGGCGATGGCCTGGACGGTTTCCACATCCATGTCCATCTTGCCTGGAACCGAGTGCGCAATCGGCCGGTAGCCCTTGGGCTTTGCCAGGTGGAATAACTGGAACATGCGGATATAACCCCAGCCCACATCAACTTCGAACCAGCGCCGTGACAGCTTGGATGAATTGGGATAGGTGTGGTGGTTGTTGTGAAGCTCTTCGCCACCGATGAAAAAGGCCCAGGGCACGATGTTGCGGGCATTGTCCGCACACTCATAGTTGCGATAACCAAAATAGTGACCCACGCCATTTACCACGCCTGCTGCCCAGACCGGGATCCACATCATCTGCAACGCCCAGATCCAGATGCCATGAACACCAAACAGGGAGAGATTGATCACCGCCATCAGGGCAATACCAAGGTTCCGATGGCGGCTGTACAGATTGCGCTCGATCCAGTCCTGTGGCGTGCGCTGCCCGTACCGCTCCAGGGTTTCGGGGGTGGCCGCTTCGGCATAGAGCTCCGCGCCCTCCAGAACTACCTTTTTCAGGCCTTTGACCACCGGGCTGTGGGGGTCGTTCTCGGTTTCACATGTCGCATGATGCTTGCGATGGATTGCTGTCCACTCTTTGGTGTTTATGGCGGTGGTAAGCCAAAGCCAGAAGCGGAAAAAATGAGAGAGCACCGGGTGCAGATCCAGCGAATTGTGCGCTGAATGCCGATGCAGGTAGAGAGTCACACTCACGATCGTCACGTGGGTCATGCCCAGGGCGACCAGCACAAGCTGCAACACGGAAAGGTCCAGGAGACCGGTATACCACATACTTCAATCCTCAAATCCAGGCGTCAGGCCCCAAAGACCCGATTACGTCACCTCCGACTCTAGCGTACAGATGTACGCCAGAACAAGCCGGTTTGCATATAATTTCGTTACGGATTACACCCATGGCATATTGGTCCGGGGTCAGCCAGATTACGGGCCAGCCCAACTGCGCCCGCCCCACAGCAAAACCGGGAAACCCCGCCGGGGATAATCTTCCGTGAGCTGTATGATGTGTTTCACTGACTGATATGGCCTGTGGCCCTGGGAGCCTTACATTGCCCGAATTACCCGAAGTTGAAACTACCCGCAGCGGCATAGCACCTTTCATTGAGGGTGTCCGGGTTGAAAAACTGATGGTACGTGAATCCCGGCTGCGCTGGCCGGTCCCGGAACACCTGCCCCGAACCCTGGCCGGTCAGGAAGTGCTTGCGGTCGAGCGGAGGGCAAAATATCTGCTGGTCCGGTTCAGGCGGGGCACGATGATCGTCCACCTTGGCATGTCGGGAAGCATCCGGGTGATTACCGATCAAAGTCCACCAGCGCGCCACGACCATGTGGAGCTGATCATGACAACCGGCGTCAGGCTTCGCTATAACGACCCCCGCCGTTTCGGCTGCTGGCTCTGGACAGAAGACAGCGAGCATCATCCGCTGCTTGCCAGCCTTGGCCCCGAGCCTCTGGACCCGGCTTTCAGCGGCCCCTGGCTACACCGCCTTGCACGGACAAAAAAAACCCCGGTAAAACACTTCATCATGGACAGCCACGTAGTGGTTGGCGTGGGCAACATTTACGCCAACGAGGCCCTGTTCCGGGCCGGCATTCACCCGAGGCGAAGTGCTTGCCGGATCAGCCGCGACCGCTACATTCTTCTGGCGGAAGCCATCAGGGAGATTCTCAGCGCGGCTATCCTGATGGGTGGCACCACACTGAGGGACTTCGTCAACAGCGAGGGCAAGCCGGGTTATTTCACCCAGTCCCTGCAGGTTTACGGCCGCGGAGGTGAGCCCTGCCGCCAGTGCGGACGGGGGCTGAAAGAAATCCGCATGAGCCAGCGCACCACTGTCTATTGCGCCGGCTGCCAGCGCTGATCCACGGATGCGGGCCACAACTGCTCGCAGCAGGCGACAGAAATGCGTTTGAAAATACGCAAATATGATTCATAGTTAACACAAAGTACCCGATAACATGGCCCGATTTTAAGGCACCCGACTGATGCCATTGCAGATGGTGGCTCAGCGGCCAATGTCCCCAGGAGAAAAGAGTTATGTCCGCAAGGTTTTCACGCGTTTTCACCACAATTCTGGCGGTGTGCCTGTTGGCCTTCGCTTCCGTCGGTCATGCCCGCACCGTAGATGAAACACCTTCAGCTCTGGCCATGACCGGCGATGCCCTTTTCGCCAGGCCGGCATTGCTGGCAACAACCCTTGTTGGCGGTGCTGTGTACCTGGTATCCCTGCCCTTTTCCCTGCTGGGAGGCAATGCGGCGGAAGCCGGGGAAGTCCTGGTGGTTGGTCCGGCCAGGGCGACCTTCGTCAGGTGCCTGGGCTGCACGACCAATGGTTATACACAGAAGCCGGTAGAACAGCCGGAAATGAACCGGTAACCGGCCCTTGCCAACCGCTGCCAACTGCGGCAGCCTTACGGGGTAATCCCCTCAGGCTGCCGGATCGATGATTAACTGGTCAAACCTCGACACGCTGTTCCTCGACATGGACGGCACTCTTCTGGACCTTCATTACGACAGCCATTTCTGGCTGGAACACCTGCCCAACCGCTACGCCCAGCAGTTCCAGCTCACCCCGGAGCAGGCGCGGCAGAAAATAATACCCATGATTCAGGCGGAGCGGGGCTCGCTCAACTGGTACTGCACCGATTACTGGAGCGACCGGCTGTCGGTCAGCGTTGCCGCCCTGAAGGCCGAGGTTCGCGACCGCATTGGCTACCGCCCCCATGTGACAGAATTTCTGCAACAGGCGAGGACCGCAGGGCTGAACTGCATTATTGTCACCAACTGCCATCCGGATCCTCTCGCCCTGAAACTCGAGGTGACCGGCCTGGACCGTCACGTGGACGGAATCGTATCAAGCCACCAGCTGGGCAAGCCCAAGGAAGCCATCGACTTCTGGGCTGACCTCCAGCACTGGACTCCCTACAATCCGGCCACCACGCTGATGATCGACGACAGCATTCCCGTGCTGGAAAGCGCCCTTTCAGCGGGCATTGCCCAGTGCCTCGCCATCCTGGCACCCGACAGCCAGCAGGCTCCCGGTGATCCTCACCCCACCATTCCCTCGATTGCCCATTTCAGTGAAATCATGCCGCTTCCGGGAATGCGCCAGAACCTCCCATCCCGCTCCTGAAGACGTTACACTGTCACCAGGAAAAGTTCAGGCGGGGAGACATGACCGTAGCAGATAGCAGAAACACAGATACCGAACAGAAGGTCAGACTCGACAAATGGCTCTGGGCGGCGCGCTTCTTCAAGACCCGCACCCTGGCGAAAGCGGCCATCGAGGGTGGCAAGGTTCACTACAACGATCAGCGCTGCAAGCCTGGCAAGCTGGTGGAAACAGGCGGACGACTCCGGCTGCGCCAGGGATTCCAGGAACGAACGGTCATTATCGACCAGATCAGCGACCGGCGGCGCGGTGCACCGGAAGCCCAGATGCTCTACCACGAAACCGAGGACAGTGTGCGGGAGCGCGAGGACCTGGCCTGGCAGCGAAAGACCATGCAGGCAGCCCAACTGCCGCCCGCCCGGCGGCCATCGAAGAAAGACCGGCGCAACATCCAGCGCTTCAAGGACCAGAACAACCTTTGAATCCGGCTTTGCCGACAACCCGTCAGACCCGACACCCAGTATTGCAGGCAGGAGAGTCCATCGTGGCGTCCCAGGATCAGTTTCAGCGTTTTATTTTTGAAAATAGCCAGGTACGCGGCGCCTGGGTCCAGCTCGCCAGCAGCTATACGGACATCGTCAGTCAGGCTCCCTACCCCGAAACAATCCGGCAACTGCTTGGCGAGTCCCTCGCGGCCAGTGTGCTTATGAGTGGCACCCTCAAATTCGAAGGCACCCTGTCGCTGCAGGCCAGCGGTCAGGGGGCCCTGCGGACACTGATGGCGGAGTGCAGTCATGACCGTTTCGTGCGGGGGCTGGCACGTTATGATGAGGATGGGATCAACAGGGACACCCTTGATGACCTGCTGGGAGAGGGCAAAATGGCAATCACCATTACGCCGGAGCAGGGCCAGAGATACCAGGGTGTGGTGCCCCGCGAACATGCCTCCCTCGCCCGGTGCCTCGAAGACTATTTCGACCGATCCGAACAGATTGCCACCTCCCTGACACTCTTCGCGGACGACTCCCGGTGTGCCGGTCTGCTGCTCCAGCGCCTTCCCGGCAGCACCGAACCAGATGAAGATCTGTGGCGCCGGGTGCAACACCTGGCCAGCACCCTGAAGCCGGAAGAACTGCTGGAGCTGGACAGTGAAACTGTCCTGCACCGGCTTTTCCACGAAGAAACCGTGGTGCTTTTCGAGCCGGAGCCGGTGGCCTTCCGCTGCAGCTGTTCCCGCGAACGGACCCTGGCAGCACTGAAAGCCATCGGCCAGCAGGAATGTTACGACATTCTCCAAGAGCAGGGTGCCATCGAAATGGACTGTCAGTTCTGCCACGCCCAGTACCGGTTTGACCGCACTGATATCGACCGGCTTTTTCTGGGCCACGTCCTGCACTGAGGAGAGCGCCCAGATCCCGCGAAAACCGCTCAACCACGGGGCCTGGAGAGCTGTCGTTTTTTAAGGACGTCTCTGGCATAATAGCGCGCCTGAGCTGATCCGACTGTCTATTTATCCGCCAGTTTGTGAAACTTCCGAGAACAGGTCCGCAGAACCCTTCGTCAGCAGGGTCCGGGCAGGAAGCCGGCTGATCCGTGACATGTGATAAACAGTACAATCTAGAAGACAACCTGGGGCGAGGTCTAAGTGAGCAAGACTTATAATGATCTGAGCACAGCACGACTGGTCGAGCTGGCACTGGAAAAACGTGAAGGCCAGCTGGCCTCCAACGGTTCACTGGTGGTGCAGACCGGCAAGCGCACTGGCCGCTCCCCGAAGGATCGCTATATCGTCGAGGAGCCCAGCACGTCCGACGATATCGAATGGGGCCCCATCAACCGCCCCTTCGATGCACAGCGCTTTGATGACCTGTGGGACCGTGTCGAGGCCTATCTGGCCGAAAAGACCAGCTTTTTGTCCCAGGTGCATGTGGGCTCTGATCCGGAGCATTACCTGCCGGTCCGGATGACCACCGAGACTGCCTGGCAGAACCTGTTCGGCCAAAACCTCTTTATCCGGCCGAGAAACTTCAATCCGGCAGACAAGCAGGAATGGCAGGTTCTGAATGTTGCCAACTTTGAATGTATCCCGGAGCGGGATGGTACCAACAGTGATGGCGCGGTCATCATCAATTTTGCCAAGCGCAAGGTACTCCTGGCGGGTATGCATTATGCCGGGGAAATGAAAAAGGCGATGTTCTCGGTACAGAATTTCCTGCTGCCTGAAAAAGACGTTCTGCCGATGCATTGCTCGGCCAACGTGGGTGACGACGGCGAAACCTGCCTGTTCTTCGGCCTTTCCGGTACCGGCAAGACTACTCTTTCCGCCGATCCGGACCGCTACCTGATTGGCGACGATGAGCACGGCTGGGGCCCCGGCACGGTTTTCAATATTGAGGGCGGCTGCTATGCGAAGTGCATTGATCTGAGCCAGAAAAACGAACCGATTATCTGGAACGCCATCCGCTTCGGCGCCATCGTTGAGAACGTGACCATCGATCCGGAAACCCGTGAACCGGACTACACTGATGTGTCCCTGACTGAAAACTCGCGCTGCGCCTACCCCCTTGAGCATGTTGAAAAGCGTGTGCCCGAGAACAGGGCTGGTGAGCCGTCCCACGTCGTCTTCCTGACCTGCGACATGACGGGCGTCCTGCCACCGGTCTCCATCCTCAGCAAGGAAGCGGCTGCCTATCATTTCCTGAGTGGCTACACCGCCCTGGTTGGCTCCACCGAGATGGGCTCCTCGTCAAAGCTGAAGGCGACTTTCTCCACCTGCTTTGGTGCGCCCTTCTTCCCCCGTCCGGCAGGCGTTTATGCCGAACTTCTCATGAAGCGGATGGATGAATTCGGCAGCAAAGTCTTCCTGGTCAACACCGGCTGGACCGGTGGTCCTTTTGGCACCGGTGAGCGATTCAGCATTCCTGTAACCCGGGCGGTTATCAAGGCGATCCAGGACGGCAAGCTGGATGATGTGGAGACCGAACATCTACCCCTGCTCAATCTGGAGGTGCCTGTGAGTGTCACGGGCGTTGACAGCAGACTGCTAAACCCCCGGAATACCTGGTCAAGCCCTGAAGAGTACGACGACAAGGCACGGGAACTGATTGGCCAGTTTGTGGAGAACTTCAGGAAATTCGACGTTTCCGAGACCATTGTCGAGGCCGGTCCGAAAGCCTGACGCAGACACACTTTCCGAACAGACCAGAAAGGCGCCTCTACGGCGCCTTTCTGGTTTCTGCTACTGGTTCAGCCTGCGTAGAACAGCAGGGGCACGAACGCCACCAGAACCAGAGCGATGCCCATGGTAATCAGCGGCATGATGATCCGTTCATGGCGCTGATAGAAGGTACCGGATTCGGCCTGGGCGGCAGCGATTTCCGCTTCGCCCACCACCTGACGGGTAAGCAGGTGGTTCAGCGCCACCGGCGGGCTCAGATAGCCCATTTCAAAGGCAACCAGGGTTACCATCCAGAAGTGAATCGGATGAATGCCGCTGGCATAGGCTATGCTGGCTACTGTAGCTGAAACCAGGATTATGGCGCCAAAGGCATCCATGATCATGCCCAGGATGACCAGCACCACCACCATCAGAACCATGGCAGCCCATGCGCTGTCAAAGGCCTGGGGGAATATTCCCATGAGGTGAGAGCGCTCAATGACACCACCAATACTCACTGAAAGCCCCAGCAGCAGCAGCAATGCGCCGATTTCCGAGGTGGTATCGTTGGTAGCCTCCCGAATGCTCCGCTCCAGGCCCTGGTGACGGTGCTCTGCCGGCATGTTGCTATCACGCTGCGCCCTGCGCCTGCCACTCACATGCTCATACACCAGTATGCCCAGCATGATCACCGGCAGAAGCCGTGGCGCGGAAAACTCGTCCATTTTTACATCAAGAGCCCACAGGTAGAACAGGATCACGCCTGCCATGACCAGGGCATAGGGAATCAGGGGCTTTAGTGCACTCAATGTACCTGGCAGGGCTTCGGACAGAGGCGCGAAATCAAACCGGCTCTGACGATTAACGGTGAGTGCCACCATCATGAAAAGCACCGCCGTCAGCACGAAGACCCAGATGCCCCAGCTGAAAAGCTCATCGGTGGTCACTTCACGGTTCAGGTAGGCAATCACTACCACAAGCAGACAGGGACGAAGCACCACACCCATGGAGCCGGACATGGCAGTTGCCGCCAGGGCCAGCTGCCGTCTGGCGCCAGCTGCCCGCAGCTCACTGTATATGACCGCACCAGCGGCAATAACAAAAATACCGGAGGCGCCTGTGTAGGCGGTAGGGATGGCCGCTACCAGCACCGCGACCACTGCCAGCATTTCCGGTGGCATACGCCAGGGACGAAACACATTGAACACGAGGGTCGCCATGCGGGTCTGCTTGAGCATCATGCCCACCCAGACATAAAGCGCCACGTTCAGGAACATGTCTGCCAGTTCCATCATGGTTCCAAGGTAAATGCCGATGCCCGCTCCATGGCCGATAAGGCCAAAATAGGTACCGGAGATCAGACACATAACAGTGTAGAGAGGCACTGCCAGTAAGGCCTTGTTGAGATTTCCTCCGGGTTTCAGATCATCCGGAACCCGGACAAGACGATACAGGCTGGAGAGTGTCAGGAATGCAAACCCGATGATCCAGAGATTGTGCAGCAGCATACGCTCTGCGGAAACGTCCGCGCCGCCAGCCTCCAGTGTCGAGTGCCGGAACATGGCGCTGGAGCCCAGAAGCATGGCATTGGCGATGGTCTGGAGTGCATGGGAAACGGTGTAATCAAGACGGGTTTCCATGGCACGCATGGCGATATGGTGGCGCGTCAGCGTGGCTGTGGCAGCACACAGCATGACCAGAATCACCAGAATGAAGCGCTGGGATTCAAGCCCGAAGGCGATCAGATCGGCAATGAACAGTTCTACCGCCCGATAGGCTCTGACGGCGGGAGTCAGGCGCTCCCGGCTCTCTTCATAAAGTTCATGGCGCTCACGACACTCCTGGATTGACTGTTCAATGGATTGCCGGATTTCCAGCGGATCCTTGTCCTCGGCTCCCAGCAGACCCAGCATGTCATCATCAGCCGGGTCACTGTCTTTGGCCATTTCGGCATTGACAGCCTGTTCAAGATCCCGGTTCGGGTCGCAGCTAGGCGCAACCGGGTCTGCCCGGAGTTTGTAATAACCTCCCCAGAGTGCTTCACCACCGCGAAGCATCTGATTGTGAATATCACTGCTGGTGGAAAAAATGACCACCGCCAGTAACAGCACACAGGCAGGCAGTGACGAAAACCACTCCCGGCCGGTACGTTTGATGGAACTCCGAGACATCGGTCAGGCCTTAATGCTTGTGAAGTTGGGTTAGAGGAGGTCGTCCAGATCCATGGTTTCCGTGGCTTCCGCCTGGTCATCCCAGAAGGTGCCCAGTTGCCCCATGGGGGTACGATGGCCGACGTTCTCGACCCAGAGGCGATCGGAAATGGACACGATCACCTGGGTTGCGATGGCATCCACCATCACCCAGTCTTCCGCTGGCGGCATGGCCTCAATAGCCTCTGCATGGCGGCGAATGATATTACGCAGGCGTTCCTGGTCACCCTTGTTCTCGGCTGCAATCGCATGGAAGACATGACTCAGCCGAACACCGGCTTCCTCACCCTGGCGATCTGCCGTTTCCAGACGCTGGAAGGGGTCCTCGCCGTTTGGCAGAGCTCCGGGAATCATCGCCCATACAGTCGCACGCAGGGCCATGGGGGCACCCCACCATGTTTCATTGTCCAGACAGCTGGTGGCCCGGGCCACGGTCGACCCAATATTTTTGGGAACCCCAATGGAGGAGGTTGACTGGATTTCAGCGTTGAGCGCCTGAAGTCCGGAGAGCAGGCCGGCCATGTAAATGAAACCGTCTATGTCTTCGTCGAAATCCGGACATCCGTTTTTGTCCGGCGCACCGTAAAAGGCATTATGATGCTCCCAGGCTTTGTGATAACGCCTGGCGGCCAGCGCGTAGTGCCGCTTCTGCCGGATTGCTGCGTCCTGGGCCTCCTCCGCACGCAGCGCATGCATGGCAGCCAGACCTTCCAGACCCGCTTCCCTTGCCCTTTCTTCAGCACAGCCGCCGGCCGCAAGATAAAGCATCACCGCCAGCTGGTCCGGTTCATTGGTGACCCGACCAAATGACATCAGAAGTGGCGAGGTAGCCTCACTCATGGCACAGCTCATGGCCAGATCGTCCCGCTGCATGAGGTAGGGCACGGTGTGATCCTTTGAGAAACCCTGCATGACATCCCCGGTGGTCTTGTACATCATGTGATTGATCGCACCGCAGCCACTGAGAATCGCGGCTGACAGAAGTCCGGCAATAGCACCTCGAACGCCACCGAGTGCTGCGCCCGAACGCCGGACTGGATTCCGGGATTTCGTCATAATAGGTTCCACCTTCTGCATTCTTATTTTTGAAGCCACTGCTTCGGGTTCTTCGGCCAGCCTTGAACGCTGTGTTACAAACTGTAACCAGGCTGGCATTATCCCCGAGAACCAGCGCGTTTTGTGAGACCCGCGCCTCAAAGCTGGATTGCGGGAGTACATGTATTCCTGCTGGGCATTGACAGAATTTCCCAGCAGGCTATACCTGACCAGGAACAGGTCCCAGGGGACCTGTCCAAAACCGAAGCCAAGGAGTTTTTGATGCGCAAACCAGAACTGGCCAGTGCCATTGCAGAACAGACAGAATTGACCCGCGAGAAGGCAAGTGAAGTGATAACGGCCTTTACCGATCAGATTTCAGCTGCAGCTGCCCGCGGCGAGGACGTCAGCCTGATTGGTTTCGGCACCTTTGGTGTTCGCAGCCGCGAGGCCCGAAGCGGCCGCAACCCCCAGACCGGTGCGGCCATTCAGATTCCAGCCAGTCGCTCCGTGGGCTTCAAAGCAGGTAAATCCCTGAAAGATGCCATCAGGTAACCCCCTGCCACAGGAAGCGGCCCGGGAGATTTCCTGGCCACTTCCTGTCCCGCTCATCCGATCAGGATGAGCACTCAGAACGGGTTCCATCCACGCGGCACCGTATGGCCCGCATCAGTTTGATGGCACGCTCGTCATACACTCCGTCGTCCAGCAGGGACAGCCGCACAGTCTGAAGCATACTGTCGTAGGCGCGGGTATCTTCGGCCGGTGGGACAATCCATACGTTTGCCGGAATTTCAGCTTCTGCCTGGGCAATGATCTCGTAAGCCTCATCAATACGCTTGATCGACTCGTTTCTCACCATCTGGCCCGCACTGTCCGGGAAACGGTCTCGACGCAGAATGACCTGGAAATTCATGTAGGCAACCGCATACTTGAAGACACCACCGTTGGGCTGCACCCCCTTGTACAGCTCCAGCGGGGTGTAAGCCACGGCCGGGGCATAGGCAAGATCAACACTGCCGTTGTTGAATTTGCCGGCGAAATTCGCGGAATTGGACCCCACCACGGATGCACCCACATGCCGCACCATGCGAACGGATGCCTCGTCGTAATCAAGGGTGGCCACTTTTTTACCCTGCAGCTCGGGGACCGTATCGATGCTTCTGTCCCGCATGTGCAGATAGATAGCGCCACCGGGGAACACCCCGGCCACTTCGTAATTTTCATTGACCAGAAACGGCCGGGCTTTTTCCTGGCTCAGGGTATTGAACAGCAGGCGCATTTCCTCTTCGCCCGGTATGGCCCCCATGGCCTCAAGGCTGCCAGTGAACCTGTTGAATTCCCGCGCCCGTGTGCCGGTCAGAAGCACGGCGTCACACTGGCCTGCCTTGAAATCCTCGGCAGCAACCTTCTCATCCGTATAGGCACGGAGGTTCAGCTTGATGCCTTCTTTCAGTGCCACCGGCTGGAAGGTTTTGGTGATGGCAAAAAGGGGGCCACTGGCACCCACTGGATCGAAGACACAGAAACTGCGCTCGATAATGTCGTCCGGATTCTGGCTCTCGGCGATGGCAGGTGCACCAAGGGTAGCAACAAGCGCTACCATCGAGACCAGCTGGCGCACTGGGGATTTTATTTTCACGGAAGCTTCCTTTCAGCTGAGGTCAGGGGTTATCAGGTGACGAGCTTAGGTCGCCAGCAGGAAGCATACGCTGGCACAGGCGCCCCAATCCAAGGGCGTTTCAGCAAAAATGGGGGAACTGTGATGCAGCACACAGAGAAGGTAAAAGCCGGGCGGCGTTTACTTCATTCCGTGGGTCCGGAAACCGGCCAGACCTGGCGGCCCTCGCAGAAGGTGTGCCTGACGACGCCGGGCAGAGGATGGTCCACCAGGGGGGCGTGTTTACCCAGGGAACAGAGATTGTTCGCGCTGGCTACCCAGGTGGCGGCGGGATCAAAAACACAGAGATCGGCCTGCTCACCAGTCCTGAGCTCACCGGCGGTCTCGCCCAGAATGGCAGATGGGCCTGACGTCAGGGCCCGGATCAGCTCGGAAAGCCTCAGCTCACCGGCGTTCACCAGCACCAGCCCCAGAGATAGCACGCTTTCGATCGCCGAAAGCCCCGGCGCAGTTTCACCCAGAGGAGCCCGCTTGGCGGCGGGATCGTGGGGCTGATGCTGACTGACAATTGCACCTACCACCCCCTCCCGCACGCCCGCCAGCAACCCCTGCCGGTCATTTTCCGAGCGCAGTGGAGGCATGACATGAAAGCGGCTGTCGAAACCCGCCAGCGCCTGTTCGGTAAACACCAGCTGATGCATGGCAACATCCGCAGATACGCTCACCCCCCGGGCCTGCGCATCGGCAATCATTTCCACGGCCCGTGCCGTGGACAGCTGGCTGAGATGCAGACGCACGCCGGTTTCCTCTGCCAGCAGGAGCAACTCCATGACGGCCGTGGTCTCAGCGACTTCCGGTATGCCAAGCAGCCCAAGCCGGGCGGTAACCAGGCCGTCATGGGCAAAGCCGTCCGCAGCCAGGGCACGGTTGCTGGGCTGTAACATCAGGGTGTAATCGAAAGTCCGCGCATAAGCCATGCAGCGGCGCAGAACACGGGCGTCGCGGAAAGTCTGGCCGGCGTTGCTGAACGCAATACAGCCGGCAGCCACCAGCCCTGACATGTCGCTCAGAAGCTCACCCTGGAGGCCCCGGGTGGCCGCACCAATGGGCCGGATGCGTATTGGAGAGCGCTCCGATGCCACTTCCCGGATCAGACGGGTAACTGCCCCTGAGTCATTTACCGGAGAAGAATCCGGAGCTGCACAGACTGTGGTAAAACCACCATGGGCGGCAGCCAGGGTTTCAGAAGCAATACTCCCCTTCTGGCTGTCTCCCGGTTCCCGGAGATTGCAGTACAGGTCAACAAACCCGGGACTCAGGTAACAGCCGTCAGCCGTAAATTCCTCATCGACCGGTTCATGACGGGCGCTATCGCCAAAGGCTGAAATAAAACCGTCACGTAACAGTACACTGGTGGGCTCCTGGCCGGTTGCGGCACCGGTCAGCAGGGTGACCCCGGAAATCCTGACCGAGTGAACCGGTTTACTGATCATACTCCTGCTCCTTCGGCAGCCATTCGGCTTCGCTCCGATACCTGGCCGCTCATCGCCATGGACATGACGGCCATCCGGACAGCGATGCCATTGGTGACCTGGCTGAGAATGACCGACTGCGGACCATCGGCGACCGCTGATTCGATTTCGACACCCCGATTGATGGGCCCGGGATGCATGACTATGCAGCCGGGATTTGCCAGCGCCAGCTTGTCCTGATTCAGACCATAGAGTCGGTAAAATTCCCGTTCGCTCGGCAGAAGCGCACCCTCCATGCGCTCCCGCTGCAGCCGCAGCATGATGATTACATCGATGTCCCTGAGGCCTCGCGCCATGTCGTATTCCACTTTACAGCCCAGACTTTCCACATCATTCGGGAGCAGCGTTGCAGGAGCGATCACCCGTATCTCTTCCACGCCGAGGGTGTTCAGGGCACGGATCTGGGAACGGGCAACCCGGGAGTGAAGAATGTCGCCCACCACCGCCACCCGCAGGCCACTGAATGATCCTTTGTGCTGGCGGATGGTGAGCATGTCGAGCATGGCCTGGGTGGGGTGGGCATGGCGGCCGTCGCCGGCATTGATGATGGCGACGCCCGGGGTCACGGTTTCCGCGATGAAGTGGGGCGCACCGCTCTGGGAGTGGCGCACAACGAACATGTCGCTGGCCATGGCTTCCAGATTGAGCAGGGTGTCGGAGAGGGTTTCACCCTTTGACGTGGCTGACGTGCTGATATCAAGGTTCAGAACATCCGCCGACAGCCGCTTGGCGGCCAGCTCAAAGGTACTGCGGGTTCGCGTACTGGCTTCGAAAAACAGGTTTACGACGGTGCGGCCACGAAGCAGGGGCACCTTCTTGATCGAGCGCGCACCCACTTCGATGAAGGAATCAGCGGTATCCAGGATGTCGGTGAGCAGATCCCGGTCCAGGCCATCCAGGGTCAGAAAATGTTTGAGCCGGCCTTCATCCGTAAGCTGGAGGGAAGATGAAAAAGGATCGTTTACCGTCATGGTTGCCCGCCTGCCTTGTCTGTTACATGCCTTTCAAATAAGGTGCCCGCCGGTCATGGCAGCGACTGCCCGGTCTCCCTGATTTCCACCTGAAGCGGCTCCGGTCCGGTCAGCTTGACCCGCTTGTGGGGGTCCAGTGTCAGCTTCTGGCCCACAGCATCCGGGTGAATTGGCAGCTCCCGGGCCCCCAGGTCGATCAGCGTGGCAAGCATGATACTGGCGGGACGCCCATAGTCGAAAATTTCGTTCATTGCAGCACGGATGGTCCGGCCACTCATGATCACATCGTCGATCAGGATCACGTCCCTGCCCTCGGTCTGGAAGGGCAGGTGGGATGGCTGGACACGGGGGTTGAGACCAATCCGGCTGAAATCATCCCGGTAAAATGAGATATCCAGTTCGCCGTACGCGGTACCAAGGCCCAGACGTCGGGTCATGACGTCCGCGAGCCAGACTCCCCCGGTGCGGATGCCTACAATTGCAGGGTTTTCGATATTGCGGTCTGTAAGCTGCCGCCTTAGCCCGCTTTCCAGCCCATCCAGCAATTCATCCATACTCAGCAAACTGGTCATTGATGCCCTCGCCTGTCCTATCCGTTAGCCGGCCACCTGGCTGAACCAGGTTTCCAGGATCAGTACCGCCGCCCTGTCATCCACACCATGACGGCCGAAATCACGGCTGCCTCCTGCTGCCAGGACATCACCCTTTGCCTCAAAGCTGGTGAGCCGTTCGTCCACCATGGCAACCGGAAGATGAAAACGGCCGTGAAGGCGGTTGCCAAACTTCCGTGCCCGGGCGCACATTTCGTTTTCCGTGTCATCCATGTTCAGAGGAAGCCCCACTACCAGCTGATCAGGCTGCCACTCCCGGATCAGGGATTCTATGGTTAGCCAGTCCGGAATTCCATCCCGGGCTGCAAGAAGGGTTAAGGGGCGAGCCCGGCCAAGCATCTCCTGGCCGAAGGCCACTCCAATCCGGCGGGTGCCAAAATCGAAGGCGAGCACCTGGCGCCGGCCTGGTTCAGCCATGGCGGAAGCTTCCTTCATTGCGAGCTCAGCCCTTTTCGCTGGAACGAAAAGGTCCGGATGATTTCGATCCGGTCAATTTCCATGCTCTCTGAAAACGAGGCGAAGGGGGCCGCCATACGCATGATCCTTATGGCAGAATCATCCAGAACCGAACTGCCGGAAGACTCCAGAATATTGACTTCCTTGAGAGTACCGTCGGATTTGACCACCACCAGTAGCCGGACAGCACCATGAATACTCTTTCCACGGGCATCCGTTGGGAAATTGAGATTGCCGACGCGGACAACCCTGTCGATCCAGTTCTGGACGTACCAGGCATGGGTGGATCCCAGGGTGGAAGCAGCGGTTACCCGCAGCACCCGGGGCTTCTTGGCGTAGGCCTGCATCTGTTCATCGTAGCGGGCCTCAAGCCTTGCAATCTCAAGGCTGCGTTCCATGAGGCTCCTGTGGTCCCGGACCGGAGCGTCGTCGGGCACCTGCTGATCTTCCGGTTTTTGGCGCGCGGCCGGCTCGCTGTTGCTGCGGGTCTCGACCACCTGGCGCTCCGGCTGCACTGCAGGCCGGGTCTGCGCTGGCTCCTGCGGCAGCACCTGCTCCTCAGCCTCTGCTGGCATTTCCACCGGCTCCGGACTGGTTATCTGCCGTCGCTCTTCCTCGCTGCCACTGCCCTGCTGGCTGGTCTGGGCAAGAAAGTCGGCCTCGTCCGGCGCCTGCTCATCATCGAACTGGGAGAGCGTGATCTCCATGGTCTCCGAGGACCGGGAGGGCAGGTCGGGCGCAAAGGTAACGCCAAGCACCAGCACGGCATGAAGCGCCAGCGCCATGAAAAGCGTAAAAGAGAATCGATCGAAATCACTGACCTGAACTGCCATCTGTCCTGCTTACCCAATACGTCTGTTATTGAACCTGCGAAGGGTTCGGCTTCAATTTCAGCCCCTCGCCGGCCGACTATCAAGGCGACGGGCGATGGCATCCATCAGCTGACCGGAAATGTCGATGTCAAAGGCCAGGTCCAGCTCACGGATGCAGGTTGGACTGGTGACATTGATCTCCGTCAGATAGTCCCCTATCACATCTATGCCCACAAAGATCAGCCCTTTCTCCCTGAGCACCGGTCCCACCCTGTCACAGATTTCCCGATCCCTTGCAGTCAGCTCCCGGCCTTCGCCACGACCGCCGGCTGCCAGGTTGCCCCGGTTTTCCCCTTTTGAGGGAATCCGTGCCAGTGCGTAAGGCACCGGCTCCCCCTCGATAAGGAGAATACGCTTGTCCCCTTCGTTGATCTCGCGGATGAACTTCTGCGCCATGATCTGATGCTGGCCATCATTGGTCAGAGTCTCAATAATCACACCCAGGTTATTGTCCCCCGGTTTGACCCTGAATATGGACTTGCCGCCCATGCCGTCAACGGGCTTCATGACGACATCGCCGTGTTCCGCATAAAACGCCCTCAGGCGCTCGGGGGATCGCGTAACAATAACCGGAGGTGTGCAGTCCTCGAACCGGGTAG
This sequence comes from Marinobacter sp., assembly GCF_044799475.1. Lineage (GTDB taxonomy): Bacteria > Pseudomonadota > Gammaproteobacteria > Pseudomonadales > Oleiphilaceae > Marinobacter. The sequence continues at coordinate 767,919 of NZ_CP085217.1, forward strand.
CAAACAGTTTTTCGTTGCAGTCCCTCAAAGCCGCCATTGGATTGACCATTAATGTGCCCCGGAGTTCCGCAGCCTCCAGTATCCAGGTGGCAATGAGAAACTCCCTGTCCACCGGAGGGTCCTGGCGCATCAGAATCACATCCAGGTCTGCCAGAGCCCTGTCCCGTGACTGGCCGTACCGGAACCAGCCATCGGGATTCAAGTCCACAGTCAGATCCTGGGTTCTGGCACGGGCCTCACCACCTTTCAGGTAGAGATCGGGCAACTCCATGTATTCAATTTTCCAGCCCCGCTGCTGTGCAGCCCAGAGCATGGCCAGTGTACTGTCTTTTTTATAGTGAATGGCCTCGATGGGATCCATCACCACGCCGACTCGAACTGTCATTTCACCCCTGCCCCTCAGTATCCGGAAATTACAGGTAAAAATTGAACCCATTCAACAGAGCATGCTGGTTTTAAAGTGCTATGCTGCAGTTGATGGTATTGCACCCGGGCGCTGAATGCACCTGAATCGGGCGGAGACGGGCGGCAACTGGCGCACATCAATACATTTGGTCACAAAGTTATGCTTTTGCTCTTGCCGCCAATAATCTATAAATAAGCCGGTCTCATAGAACACCTTTAAATAGTGTGTTAAAAATGCCCGGTTAAAAAACGACACTCGTTGAGCTCAAGGCTGTTGCACGATGGATGACAACTTCGAAAACCTGAAGATTATGGTGATTGACGACAGCAAGACCATTCGTCGCACCGCAGAAACCCTTCTCAAAAAGGTTGGTTGTGATGTAATTACCGCCACTGACGGCTTTGACGCTCTTGCCAAGATTGCAGACACGCAGCCAAACATCATTTTTGTCGATATAATGATGCCCCGGCTCGACGGCTATCAGACCTGCGCCCTGATCAAGAACAACTCAGCCTTCAAAAAGACGCCGGTCATCATGCTTTCCAGCAAAGACGGACTCTTCGACAAGGCCAAGGGTCGAATTGTCGGATCAGACCAGTACCTGACCAAGCCGTTCAGCAAGGATGAGCTACTTAACACGATTCGCCAGTACGTTCCCCAGACGGAACGCTAACGCACGCTGACGTAAAGACCTATTGAGGAAACCATGGCCCGCATTCTGATTGTTGACGACTCACCCACCGAGGTTAAGAAAATCTCAAGTATCCTGGAAAAGCACAAGCACGAAGTGCTGACCGCCGACAACGGCGCTGATGGCGTAGCCAAGGCCCGCGCAGAAACTCCGGATCTGGTGCTCATGGATGTCGTCATGCCCGGCCTCAATGGCTTTCAGGCAACCCGCCAGCTAACCCGCGCCCCTGAAACCGCTTCCATCCCGGTCGTCATTGTTACCACCAAGGATCAGGAAACCGATCGCGTCTGGGGAACACGCCAGGGCGCCAAGGGTTACCTGGTCAAGCCTGTCAATGAAGACGACCTGATCAAAACGATCAACAGTCTGATTGCCTGATCTACAGTACGGAGTAAGCATGTCCGACCAGGCCGCCCCTTATGCCGTGCTGACGGATATCGCCCATCGCAGTCGGACACTTGCCTCCGGTCTGCCGGAGCAGCAGGAAGCAGTAGAACTCTGGAATGGCATAGGCTTCGTCCTCGCCGGCCAGCGCTACGTCGCTCCGATGGGCGAAGTTGTAGAAATTCTCCATGTCCCCCGCTACACCCATGTACCGGGGGTTCGTGCCTTTATGCTGGGTGCCGCCAATGTTCGGGGGCGCCTCCTTCCGCTGATTGACCTTGCTCATTTTTTCGATCTGCCCCGTGCGGCGAGGAGCCAGCGGGAGCGCAGGGTTCTCGTTATCGAGCAGGGAGATGTCTTCAGTGGCCTGGTGGTGGACAGCGTATCAGGCATGCAGTATTTCGCGGTGGACAACTTTGTGCCAGCCCCCCCGGATGTCCCCGCAGGCGTTCAGCCCTTCGTTCAGGGCGGTTATGAGCGCAATGAAGAAACCTGGAAAGTGTTTTCGACCTTCGAACTGATGGACGACGAGCGCTTTCTGGACGTTGCCCAGTGGTGATGGCGATGGCAGGACCATCACCATGCATTCCAGAAACCCGCAGGACTTTAACTTGCCAATGAAGAGGCCGGGAGCCAGAAAATGAAGAATAGAGCCGGAAGATTGAGCGCGGCCCAGGGAGCCAACAAGTTTGTTGGCGGCCTGATTGTCGCACTGATCGCACTGACCATCCTGCTCGTTGTGGTGCTGTTTATCATCAACAGGGACAGCCAGAACGACCAGGAATACATCGCCCATTCAAACGAACTCCGGGTACTTTCCCAGGAGATCGCGAAAAATGCGTCCGAGGCTGCCGGCGGCACTGCTGAGGCCTTTGACCAACTGCGGCGGTCGCGGGACGAGTTCTCACAGTTGTGGGGCTACCTCATCACCGGCAACCCGGATACCGGCCTTCCGCCCAGCGAACTGGCCGCCCGGAGTCCTGTACAGCAGACCTGGGATCAGGTCCGGGACAACGCAGAAAGCATCCTCAGCTCCCGGGAAGCTGTTCTTGGCCTCCACTCCGTGGCCCAGACCCTGAACGAAACCATCCCCCAGCTGCAGGTTGAATACGACGACATCGTGCAGATCCTGCTGGAAAATGACGCCCCGGCCGAACAGGTTGCCCTGGCACAGCGCCAGTCCCTGCTGGCAGAACGCATTGTACGTTCGGTCAACAACGTGCTATCGGGCGATGAAGACGCAGTTATTGCAGCCGACCGTTTTGGCCGCGACGCCGCCCTTTTCGGGCGGGTCCTGGAAGGCCAGGTTCAGGGCAATCCGGCCATGGGCATCTCACGTGTTGAAGATGAAGATGCCATCTACGGTCTGGAGGCGGTCGCCGAGCTATTCGAGTTTGTCTCCCAGAACGTTGACGCCATCCTTGAGGCCTCTCCCGACCTCTTCAAGGTTCGTCGCGCCGCCAGCGAGATCTTCCAGAACTCCCAGATCCTGCTGAACGAGACCTCCAACCTGTCTGATCAGTTCGCCATCCAGGCCAACTCACGCTTCATCAGCCCCGCCCTTGCCTATGTACTGCTGGCCGCCATGGCGGGCATCCTTGTACTGATCGGTCTTTCCCTGTACCGGGCAGCCCAGGAGCGGCTGGCAACCACCCAGGAGCAGAACGAACAGAACCAGAATGCGATCCTGCGACTGCTGGACGAACTGGCTGACCTGGCGGATGGTGACCTGACAACCGAGGCGACGGTAACCGAGGATTTCACGGGCGCCATCGCCGACTCCATCAACTACGCAATCGACCAGATGCGCGGGCTGGTACAGGCGATTCGTGGCACCGCCGTTCGGGTTGCCTCGGCGGCCCAGGAAACCCAGGCCACGGCCATGCACCTGGCGGATGCTTCCGAGCACCAGGCCCAGGAAATTGCCGGCGCGTCCGCGGCGGTCAACGAGATGGCGGTGTCCATCGACCAGGTATCTTCCAACGCGGCCGAGTCCTCGGCAGTTGCGGAGCGTTCCGTTGCCATCGCCAAGAAAGGCGCGGAAGTGGTGCAGAACACCATCCGCGGCATGGACAACATCCGTGAGCAGATCCAGGAAACATCCAAGCGGATCAAGCGTCTGGGTGAGTCCTCACAGGAAATCGGCGACATCGTATCCCTGATCAACGACATTGCGGACCAGACCAACATCCTGTCCCTGAACGCTGCCATCCAGGCCTCCATGGCCGGTGATGCAGGCCGGGGCTTCGCGGTGGTTGCGGACGAAGTTCAGCGTCTGGCGGAACGTTCGTCAGCGGCAACCAAGCAGATCGAGGCACTGGTCAAGACGATCCAGTCTGACACCAACGAAGCGGTTATCTCGATGGAGCATACCACTGCCGAGGTGGTCCGAGGTGCTCGTCTGGCTCAGGACGCCGGTGTCGCTCTGGAAGAAATCGAAAACGTTTCCATGAACCTCGCGGAACTGATCCAGAACATCTCCAACGCGGCCCGTCAGCAGGCTTCATCGGCGGCCCACATTTCCAACACGATGAACGTTATCCAGGAAATTACCTCCCAGACGTCCTCAGGCACCAACGCCACCGCCAAGTCGATCGGCAACCTGGCCGAGATGGCTTCCCAGCTGCGCTCCTCGGTATCCGACTTCACGCTGCCTGAGGAAGATGCGTCGGAAAGCGAGCAGGAAGAAGACAGTGACGTGCCGGTGGTAAGCTGAATGCCCCGCCAGAGTTGCTGACGGTTTATGGTTGAAACCCGGACAGACCCGTCAGCAGGTTCCGGCATCTGGTCCCTGCGCCGACTCCCGGAAATGGATGAGGCGCAGTTCAGTCAGTGGCGGACTCTGCTGGAGCACCGAACCGGCATGACGCTGACAGTCGAGCGCAAATCCTTCCTTGAGACCAACCTCGGGATCCGGATGCGCGAAATAGGCTGTAACAGCTATCAGGCCTACTACGAAAAAGTGGTATCGGGGCCGGAGGCGATTGCGGAATGGTCCATTCTGGTGGATCGCCTGACAGTTCAGGAAACCCGCTTCCTGAGAGATCCGGATGCCTTCCGCCTGGTATCGGATTACATTCTGACAAGGCCCCGGGAAGCCCTTAAAAAACGCCCCCTGGAGGCCTGGAGCGTGGGCTGTTCAACCGGTGAAGAGGCCTATACCCTGGCCATGCTGTTGAACGAAAGTATGACCAAGCTGGAGCTGCCACCACTTTTTGGTGTTACCGGCTCCGATATCAGCAAGCCGGCAATAGAAAAGGCCCAGCGGGGTCTGTTCAGTGCCCGCAAGCTGATCACCATGGACGAGGAGCTTAAAAACCGGTATTTCCGGCCAGCAGAACGGAATACCGTGGAAATTGTCGAGAGCATTCGGCAGCGAGTGTGTTTCACCCGGCTTAATGTGCTGGAACTGAACCATGCGCCAATGCACGGCATGAACATAATTTTCTGCCAGAACCTGCTGATTTACTTTCGTCGCTGGCGACGGCGCGAAATCGTAAAACGGCTTGCAGAGAGACTGGCACCGGGAGGCCTTCTTGTTCTGGGCCAGGGAGAGCTGACCGACTGGCAGCCTCCCTGCCTGCAACGGGTGCCCTCGGAAAATGTACTGGCGTGGATCCGCCGCCAGTCTGACGAAGAGTAACCGGAGTGGTTATGGGCAATCACCATGACAGCATCGCCCTGGACTGGGTTCGGGGCGAAATACAGGACACGCTGACCCAGGGTCAGCGCGCGCTTGAGGCATACGTCAACAATCGCGACGATACAGCGCGCCTGCGGTTTTGCCTGAATTATCTCCATCAGGTGCATGGCACCCTGCAGATGGTTGAGCTCTATGGGGCGGCACTGCTCACCGAGGAAATGGAAAAGCTGACCCAGGCAGTCCTCGATGAAACCGTGCTCAATGTGGAGGAAGCCGTTGAAATACTCATGCAGGCCATTCTGCAACTGCCACAGTACCTGGAGCATCTGGCCAGCAGCCGGGACGATTTTCCGCTGGTTCTGCTGCCGCTTCTGAACGATCTTCGCGCCGCAAGGGGCGAAGCTCTGCTGTCTGACACCTCTCTGTTCAAGCCGGACCTGACGCCAGCCCGATTCAAACCGTCAGCCCAGGCATCCCAGCGTCTTCAGGACCCCAATGTCCTTGGGCATATCCGCAAGCTCCGGCAGATGTACCAGTTCGCTCTCGCAGGCGTGGTCCGGGAAACTGACCTGGCGGCTCATTTTGACTACCTCCACAAAGTCATTCTGCGGCTGATCAAGCTCTGTCACCAGACGCCCAGGGCTGAGCTCTGGCGTGCAGCCGGAGGGTTTGTCGATTCCATACGAAGCGGCCATAACCCGGTCAACGCAGCGGTAAAATCGATCCTGCGGGAACTGGACAGCGAGCTCCGCAGACTCATCGATGAACACGTTGATATTCTCCAGCAACCTGTCCCTGAAGCGCTGTTCAAGCATCTGCTCTATTACGTGGCAAGGGCCAGAGACCTGGATACGCCCTACATCAGGGATCTGACCGTCCGGTATGGCCTTGACGAGGCTCTGCCCTCGGAGGCAGCCATGGATGAAGCAAGGGACCGGGTTTCCGGTCCGGGTCGCGAAGCCATTCATTCGGTTGTCAGCGCCCTCAACGAAGAGCTGGCCAAGCTGAAAGATCAGCTCGACCTGTTCGTGCGGGCAGAATTCCGTCAGAACAGCGAACTCGAAGAACTCCTGCCCGGCCTCCAGCAGGTCGCCAACACCCTGGCGGTACTGGGGCTTGGCATTCCACGGCGGGTCACCACCGAACAGATTGAAACAGTTGAAGCCCTGATCCAGCAATCAGATCCGGTGGACGACGGCACTCTGATGGATATCGCCGGTGCGCTTCTTTACATCGAAGCCACCCTGGCTGGGCTGGAAAAAGAAGGCACCTCCGAACGGGGACGTAGCGAACAAGCCATGGAGCCAGGTTCCAGGGAGCTGGGCGAGGCCAGCAGCGCCCTGCTGCGGGAGTCAAGAAATTCTCTGGAGCAGGTGAAGACCGCGGTGGTCAATTTCATCGCCTCCCAGTGGAATGAGCGCGAAATCGAGCACGTACCCGGCCTGTTGCACAGCATCCGCGGCGGCCTTCGCCTGATACCTCTCAACCGTGTTGCAGACATGCTGGAATCTGCTGAGCGCTATGTGACAGATGTCCTTCTCGAAGGCAAACGCATACCTGACTGGAGGCAGCTCGACACGCTCGCCGATACTGTTACCAGCATCGAGTATTACCTGGAACGAAAGGCGGAGGGCATCGAAGACAACGAAGCCATTCTGAGAATTGCCGAAGACAGCCTCAGCACTCTTGGCTTTCCTGTCGGTGCCGAGCCCACCTGGGACGCAGCGAAGGAAGACACAGCCGACGTCGGGGAGATTCCGGAGCCGGAAACTGCCAGCGATCTTGCCGAAACTGCGGACACGGATCTGGTGGATGACGAAATCCTGGAGATATTCGTTGAGGAAGCCGAGGAAGTACTGGCCACCATCCACATCTATTATCCGCGACTGCGTCAGCAGTACGACGACCGTGAAGCGCTCACTGAAGTCCGGCGTGCATTCCATACCCTCAAGGGCAGTGGTCGCATGGTCGGGGCCACCAGCCTTGGTGAACTGGCCTGGGGTGTGGAGAATCTGCTGAACCGGATCATAGACCAGAGCATCCGGCCCAGTGACGAAATATTTGCCCTGATCGATGATGTGGTCGAACGGGTTCCCTCGCTGATTCAGGAATTCCGCGCAGGCGAATACAGCGGCGATGTAGAGCAGCTCGCCGAGCGCGCCGAGGCACTGGCCACCACCCGCAAAACCGGCTCCGACGCAGGCGAGGAAGCCCCGGCGGCCGCTGGCGCGCCGGAACCTGAAAGCATCGAGCTGGGAGCGCCCGCTACTCCAGAAGAAGTGGCGGAAGAGGACGATCTCATTGATGATGAAATCCTTGAGATTTTCATCGAGGAAGCCGGGGAAGTTCTGGACACCATCCGGGAAAACCTGCCGGTTCTGGTTCGCCAGTACGATGACCGCTCGGCACTCGCCGAAGTCCGCCGTGCCTTTCACACCCTCAAGGGCAGCGGGCGGATGGTGGGCGCCACCGTATCTGCGGAGCTTTCCTGGTCGGTTGAGAATATGCTCAACCGGATCATAGATGGCAGTGTCTTCATGAACGACGACATTGCCCAGCTTCTGCAGGACGTAACCGATGTGCTGCCGGAGATGGTCGCCGATTTCGAGAACCGACGGCCCGTTTCCCGGGATGTAACCGTTCTTGAAGCCAGAGCAAAGGCCCTCGCCAATGGAGAGATTTCAGACACCCGGTCAATGCCCGTCGACGTTCCGGGTGCCTTGGCCCAGGACCCAGAAGAAACCAATGCCAGCGAGACGACGGTTGATCCCGTCCTGATCGAGATTTTCGAAAGCGAAACCGAAACCCACCTGCAGACACTGCAGGATTTTCTCCGGGATGCGGGAGACAAAACGTCAGTTGCCTTTACCGACGACCTGTCGAGAGCCCTGCATACCCTGAAAGGCAGCGCCCATACCGCAGGTATCGAGCCTATTGCCAGGGTGGTGACGCCCCTTGAGAAATTCATCAAGGACGCCCGCGCCGAAAATCGCCGGGCTGATCGTGAGGTCCTCGGCCTGATTGCGGACGTCTGTGAGTTCATCACCCACGGCCTTGCGCAGATCCGGACCAGCCCGCAGACCGAACTTCCCGGCACCGGAGACTTCCTGGCCCGACTGGATGAAATTGCCAGCCGGACCCTGGGTGACCGCAGACCCGCCGAGACTGAAGCTCTTGACCAGCAGGATCCACAGCTGATCAGCCTGTTTCTCAATGAGGGCCTGGATGTCCTGCTCGATGCCGATGCCATCATCGACGACTGGGCTGCCACCCCTGAACAGACAGATCAGTTCGACCTGCTGGTGCATGAACTCGGGAAACTCAGTGTCAGTGCCGATCAGTCCGGGATTACCGATGTGGCTGAACTGGCCGGCCTGCTGCACCAGGTTCATACAAGGGCCCGGGACGCAGGCGGAATGCCGGATGAGAGCTTCCTGCTGACGGTTAAAGAAGCACAGGAAAACCTCATCAACATGATGGACCAGGTTGCAGCCGGACTGGCGACCCGTCCCGATCAGTCCCTCATTGACGAGCTGGTATCCCTGAAAGACCAGGCGTCCAATGCCGCCATGGAACTTTACGAGGAGGAGTTTTCCGGAGAGCTCGAGGAGATTGACCAGAGCTTCGAGACCGATCTGGGAATTTCCCAGCCCGGCGAGGCTGAACAGCCCGAGGAAAACCCGGATGCCGCCAGCGACGCCGCCATGGACGCGGAACTTGCCGAGATCTTCCTCGAAGAAGCCGGAGATCTGATCGAGAGCACCGCCGATACGCTCCAGCAATGGAGCGAAAAACCGGAAAGCGTCGAATTGCTGCGCCTGCTGCAAAGAGACCTTCACACTCTCAAGGGCGGCGCACGGCTTGCGGACATCACCCCCATTGGCGACCTTGCCCATGAGCTGGAAACTCTGTTCGAAGGGCTCACCGAGCACCGCCTGTCGGTGACCGATGAGCTTTCCGACCTGCTTTTCCGTTGCCACGACCGACTTGCCAGCATGGTCGACGCCCTTCAGGCGGGGGAGGCGCCAAGGCCTGCACCGGATCTGATTGGTGAGATTCATAGTTACATGGGCCGCGCCAGCGGCAGCCGGCCGGTCACCCGTGTCGAAGAAACCGGAGAAACCGGCTCTGAAGAACTGCTCCTGGCAGAGACTGGCGAGCCTCCTGAGCCGGCAGAAGGGTCGGAAGAAGCAGACCCCGAAACAGTCGAACTCGACCCGGAACTGGCGGAAATCTTTCTTGAGGAAGCCGGTGAAATCATCAACACCACTGCGGAACAGCTGCATCAGTGGCAGGCAAATCCCGACCAGCCGGAGCTGGTCAAGGAACTTCAGCGCGAGCTCCACACCCTCAAGGGTGGTGCCCGCATGGCCGACATTTCGCCCATTGCCGACATCGCCCATGAAATGGAAACCCTGTTTGAGCGTATCGCGGAAGGCCGCATCTCGGCCACGGCGGCCCGGACCGAACTGGCTCTGCGTGCGCATGACCAGCTCGCAGCACTGGTAGAGGCCATAGCCGACCAGGGCCAGTGTCCGGCCGCGCCGGATCTGGTGAAAGAACTGCAGGAGGCGGTGACAGATACGCCAGCAGAAACGGCTGAAAAGGTCGAAGAACCGAGACTTGAGTCCCAGCCGGATCCGGATCAGGTGCTTCCCGATGTACCTGCAGAACGGCCGGAGGAGGCCGAACCGGCAGATACGGTAGCGGACCTGTCCCATCTGGATCCGGAGCTGATCGGTATCTTCCTTGAGGAAGCCTATGATCTGATCAATTCCACCGGCAGCGCACTCCACGCCTGGAGCGAGGACCCGGGTAACCGGGAACTGGCTAGACAGCTGCAGCGGGATGTTCACACCCTCAAGGGCGGGGCCCGCATGGCCGGTGTTGCCGCCATTGGCGATCTCACCCATGTGCTGGAAGATCTTTTCGAAAAGGTCGCCGAGGGCGAAATTGCCGCCTCTCCTGCCATGCATGAGCTGCTGTTCGCCTGTCATGACCGGCTGGCGCAGATGGTTGAGCAGGTGGCCACGGGGAAACCCTGTCCGCCGGCGGAAGAGCTGGTTGCGGAAGTTGAAGCCATCCTGCACGGCCGCGGCCCAGCGGCGGCGACCACCGAGCCGGAATCAGCAGGGAGAGTGGAGTCACCAACGGAGCTCGAGGCCCAGCTGGCCGGGGCCCGGGACGAAGACCTTACCGGGATCTTCCTGGACGAAGGCCTGGAGATTCATGCCGCCATCGAGGAATGCCTTGCCCAGTGGCGCGAGAATCCGGAAGAGCTCACCGGGGTCACCCGTCTGCAGCAGGAGCTGCACACCCTGACCGGGGGAGCGCGACTGTCTGATCTTGATGCCGTGGCGGATCTGTCGGAAGCCTGGCATGACAATCTCGAACCGCTGATCGAAGGTTCTGGCAATCAGCATGCGATGCTGGGGCTGAGTGATCAGGCTGTTGCCGGCCTGAAAAACATGCTGGTCGCGCTGGAGGAAGGCAGAAAGCCGGAGCCGGCACCGGAGCTGATTGCTGCTCTGAACGCCGTAACCGAAGCAGGACGGGCAGAAGCGGCTGAAGAAACCCCGGAAACTTCGTCGGGGGCTCCGGAAAGCGTCGACACCGAAGTGCTGGAAATTTTCCTCGAGGAAGCCGGAGAAATCCTGGACCAGCTCGAGACCATCATTGCCAGCTGGCAGAAGGAACCGGCGAACAGCCGGTTCAACCAGGAAGCCCAGCGCGCGCTCCATACTCTCAAGGGCGGCGCACGCCTGTCCCAGCTGGTACAGCTGGGTAACCAGGCGCATGCCCTGGAGACCAGGCTGATGGACCTCGGAGGCAATGAGCCGGACCAGACCGCCTGGCAGGCCATCAAATCCGACTTTGAAACCCTCACCGCCCAGGTGGCCGAGATCAGACGGCAGTACGAAGCAGCCGGCACTGTGAGCCCGGCACCTGCTTCCGAAGCTCCAGCAACGCCGGTGACAAAGATGCCGGAAGCCCCGGCTGCAAAATCGGCACCGGCGCCCCAGGCGCCGAAGCAGACAGCGAAGCAGAAAGCCTCCAGCCGCCAGGCGGAGGCTGCCCGCAGCGCCCAGGAAACCATCCGGGTTTCAGCGCCGCTGCTGGATGAGCTGGTCAACCTTGCAGGGGAGACCAGTATCACCCGTGGCCGCCTGGAGACCCAGACCAGCGACTTTGGCCACACCCTGGATGAAATGGCAGCGACCATTGAACGTCTGCGGGAACAGCTGCGGCGCATGGACATAGAAACAGAAGCGCAGATACTGTTCCGCGCAGAACAGGAGCACGGCCCGGATTACGGCGACGACTTTGACCCGCTGGAAATGGATCGCTACTCCTCCATCCAGCAGCTCTCCCGCGCCCTGAGTGAGTCCTCTTCAGACCTTGCGGATCTTCGCGAAACTCTGGCAGACAGGGTAAGGGATACCGAAACCCTGCTGGTCCAGCAGTCCCGTATTAACACGGAGCTGCAGGAAGGTCTGATGAAGACCCGGATGATTCCCTTTGCTTCCATGGTGCCGCGCCTTCGCCGGATTGTCCGTCAGATCAGTGGCGAGCTTGGCAAAAAGGTCGAGTTTGATGTCCGTAACGCCGAAGGTGAAATGGACCGAAACATTCTCGAGCGCATGATTGCGCCCCTTGAGCACATGCTGAGGAATGCCCTTGACCATGGCATCGAGGCACCGGCGGACCGGAAAAAATCAGGCAAGCCGGAAACCGGGGAAGTCACGCTGTCCCTGACCCGTGAAGGCGGCGATGTGGTGCTGCGGATGATCGACGATGGGGCGGGCATTCCCACGAAAGTCATCCGCGACAAGGCCATCCGCCAGGGCATGCTCCGGGAAGACGAGGAACTGAGTGATCGGGAGATTCTCCAGTTCATCCTCCAGCCAGGTTTCTCCACGGCCCAGAAGGTGACCCAGATTTCCGGCCGTGGGGTCGGCATGGACGTGGTTGCCAGTGAGATCAAGCAGCTTGGCGGCAGTCTCGATATAGATTCCATGCTGGGTAAAGGGACGACGTTCACGGTGCGTCTGCCATTCACCGTGTCAGTCAACCGCGCACTGATGGTATCCACCGGCGAGGACTTCTACGCCATACCGCTGAACACCATCGAGGGCATTGTCCGGGTCAGCACCTACGAGCTGGAAGAGTACTATCAGCCGGACGCGCCCATGTACGAATACGCGGGCCAGCAGTACCGCCTGCAGTATCTGGGCGGCCTGCTCCACAGCGAGCACCATCCAAAACTGCAGGGCCAGGCACTACCCCTGCCGGTCATTCTGGTGCGGGGCGCAGAACAGCCCATGGCACTCCAGGTGGACAGCCTGATGGGTAGCCGCGAAATCGTTGTAAAATCACTGGGCCCACAGTTTGGCTCGGTCCGGGGCGTTTCCGGGGCAACCATCCTGGGTGACGGCAACGTGGTGGTGATTCTTGACCTGCCGGCGATGATCCGCTCTGACATCCTGTCCGAGCGCCAGCGGCTTGCCCAGATGCAGGGCAGCGAGGAAACCCAGCGAAGGGAAGCCCGCCAGACGGTAGTCATGGTGGTGGACGATTCGGTCACCGTGCGCAAGGTTACTTCACGCCTGCTGGAACGCAACGGGATGGAAGTGATCACCGCAAAGGATGGTCTGGATGCCGTGGCCCAGCTTCAGGACCACCAGCCGGATATCATCCTGCTGGATATCGAGATGCCAAGGATGGATGGTTTCGAGGTTGCGAGCTTCGTGCGTCATGATGAAACCCTGAAGCATACGCCGATCTGCATGATCACCTCGCGAACCGGTCAGAAACACCGTGAGCGGGCGCTGGCGATCGGGGTCAATGAATACCTCGGCAAGCCCTTCCAGGAAACAGAGCTTCTGGAAACCATCCAGCGGCTGACCGGGAACACCTGATGTCCGGCCCTTCTGGCCGGCCCCGGGTCGGAATTGTCTCGGATAACGTTCTGCAGCGTCACCGTTTGCAGGAAGCTGTGTCCAGGGTCGGACTGAGGACCGGGTTTTCAGGAGCACCGGAACGCCTGCTGGGTTACCCGGAATTGCCGGAAGTCGAACTCTGGCTGGTCACGCTGGAAGATGAAGCAGATCACCCGGTGCTCTTTGATTTTCTGCTGGAGAACACCGAGGCGCCGATCCTGTTCGGAATCGACACGGCGCCCAAACCTGGCGGAATTGATTACTTCCGCTGGGAGCGGCGGCTCCACTTCAAGCTTGAGCAGCAACTGGGTGCCCTTGAAGAGTTCGATTCCGAGGCTACTCTGGTTGAACTGGCTGACGCACCGATTGACGCACCGGAAAGCGTCACCCTGCCCCAGTGGATTACACCGGCGGTTGCCGGAGAGCCGGCAGACCGGGTGTGGGTCCTGGGAGCCTCCCTTGGAGGCCCGGCCGCGGTAAAGGCATTTCTCGATCATCTGCCTGCCGGGTTGCCGACAGGCTTTGTCTATGCCCAGCACATAGATGGAAACTTTACCGATGTCCTGACCCGGGTGCTTGGACGGCACGCCCACTACCGGCTGGTCCGGGCCAGGGCCGGTATGCGCATATGCCATGGCGAAGTCGTTCTGCTGCCGGTGGACCATGAGTGGACCCTGGAACCGGATGGAACCCTGGTTGAAAAAAGCACTCCCTGGCCTGGCCCCTATGGTCCATCCATCGATCAGGTCCTGCTGAATGTGAGTGATCATTACCAGGGCCGCTGCCATGCCATACTGTTTTCCGGCATGGGCAACGACGGCGCCATTGCAGCACCAGTGCTCCGGGGCCGGGGCAGCCGGATATGGGTTCAGAACAGCGACAGCTGCGGCAACAGCTCCATGCCGGACTCGGTGGCAGAAACCGGCTGTACCAATTTCACCGGTAATCCGTTGCAACTGGCGCGGGAACTTGTAAAAACGATCGAGGAATCCTGCCTGCTTGCCCGCAGGGACTACCGGGTTCCTCCCGAGGACATCAAACATGAGCGATAGTAGCCCCATTCTGCCCTGCGTCATGATTCCAATGACCGATCGACAGCTTTTGCTGCCCAACGTATCCATTGCCGAGGTCGTGGATTACGTCGATGCCCGGGCGCAGGCTGACGGGCCAGCCTGGCTTGTCGGCAGACTCAGCTGGCGCGGCCAGGACCTGCCCGTCATTTCCTATGATGCGATCAACGGAGGCGTCACCGCCCTGCCGGACACTACCCGCGGACGGATTGCCGTGCTGAACACCATTGGCAGACACCACGATGCCCTGCCGTTTCTGGCACTCATAACCCAGGGCATTCCCAGCCAGGCGCGGCTGACCGAAGATCAGATTGTTCCCACGGAAGGAGATTCCGGTCCGGCTGACCTCATGGTAGTCGACGTGGAGGGCCACACGGCCTATATCCCCAATCTGGAATATCTCGAATCCCTGGTGGTGGAGAGCACAAACGCCTGAGGCGGGATGCAGGGATCGCCCGGACAATGTTATAATGTTTCATTATTTCCGTTCCGGTGTTCCCATGACAGTCAGCGCATTACCCTATCGTCCGCATAACCATGCTGCCTGCGTACAGGAAGCACTTACCGGTGCCCGGGACATCTGCCAGGCCAGAAACGTTCGCCTTACACCGACCCGGGAACGGGTGCTGGAACTGATCTGGCAATCCCACAAGCCGCTGGGAGCCTACGACCTGCTGGCCCTTCTCGGGGATGAAGGCTATAACGCCGCGCCTCCCACCGTTTACCGGGCACTGGACTTCCTGCAGCAGAATGGCCTGGTTCACCGGATCGCCTCGCTCAATGCCTTTGTCGGCTGCAACCGTGCGGGTAAAAACCACAACAGCCTGTTTCTGATCTGCAGGAGCTGCCGCAATGTGCTGGAGCTGACTGCCCCGGAAGTGTCCCGTACCATCGAAGAGGTCAGCAAAGCCGAAGGTTTCGTGGCAGAAGAAACGGGTGTTGAAATCACCGGGCTCTGCCCTGCCTGCAAAAAGGCCCCCGGCAATGAGTGAAACCCTCGTCAGAATCACCGGCGCAAGCATTGCCTTTGACGGAAAGCAGGTGATCAGGGACGTTGACCTGGCCGTAAACAGGGGCGACATCCTGACCATTATCGGCCCCAACGGCGCTGGCAAGACCACCCTGATCAAGGCCATCATTGGCGTACAGCGCCTTACCGAAGGCAGACTCTGGCGCCAGCCAGGGCTAACCATCGGCTATGTACCCCAGAGCATTCACCTGCAGCAGACCCTGCCTTTGACCGTACGGCGCTTCATGGCCATGACCGGGAAATCCGCGGCTGCGTGCAGCGAAGCACTGGAAGACACAGGCGTTTCACATCTTGCAGACGCCTCCGTCCATCGTCTGTCCGGCGGCGAGATGCAGCGGCTGCTGATTGCTCGGGCCCTGGCCCGGAAGCCCAGCCTGCTGGTCCTGGACGAGCCCGCTCAGGGCGTGGATATCAATGGCCAGGCATCCCTGTACGAACTCATCCGAGGCCTGAGGGACCGCCTGCACTGTGGTGTGATCATGATCTCCCACGACCTGCATCTGGTAATGGCCGCCACGGACCGTGTCATCTGTCTCAACCAGCACATCTGCTGCAGTGGCTACCCTGCGGACATTTCCCAGGACCCGGAATTCGTCAAGGTTTTCGGACGCTCGGTGGCGGACAGCCTGGCCATATACCACCACCACCACAATCATCGCCACGACCTGCACGGCGAAATCACCAGTGAGCCCGGCAGCCCACAACAGAATGGACACTGCGCGCATGGCGATCATTGATCAGATTCTTGGGGACTTCTTCTGGCGGGCCCTGATTGGCGGACTGGGGGTTGCCCTGGTGGCGGGACCGCTGGGCTGTTTCGTGGTGTGGCGTCGCATGGCGTATTTCGGCGACACGCTCGCCCACTCTGCCCTGCTGGGTGTTGCCCTGGGCTTCCTGCTGCAGTTGCCTTTCAATCTCACCATTGCGCTCACCTGCACCAGCATTGCAGTGCTATTGGTACTGCTGGCCCGCAGCCAGACTCTGGCTACCGATACGCTGCTTGGCATTCTGGCCCACAGCTCACTGGCCGTCGGCCTTGTGGCGCTGAGCTTCATGCCGGAGGTCCGGGTGGACCTCACGGCCTACCTGTTCGGCGACCTGCTGGCCATGCGGCGGAGTGACCTGATCTGGATCTATGGCGGGGCGGGTCTGGTTCTTGCCATGCTCTTCTGGCTCTGGCGCGGGCTGCTCATGAGCACCATCCACGAGGAACTGGCCAAGGTGGAGGGGGTGCCCGTCGAGCGGCTGCGCCTGGTGCTCATGCTCATGTTCTCCCTGGTGATTGCGGTGGCCATGAAGATTGTTGGCGTCCTTCTGATCACGGCCCTTCTGATCATTCCGGCCGCTACGGCCCGCCGCCTCGCCGGCAGTCCCGAACAGATGGTCCTGTTCGCCATGATAATTGGCATGGTGGCAGTAACTGCCGGGCTCACCGCCTCCTGGCACCTCAATAGCCCGGCCGGTCCTTCCATCGTGGTCGCTGCCTTTGCCCTGTTTGTGCTGGTTTATACCCTGCTCAGACAGCAGCGCAGCTGAACGGCGATTCCTCCAGCAGAATCCGACACTTGGCCGGGGGCCGGCACCAGGCTACAGTCAGAGCCAGGGAACAGGGCCGACCACTTTACCCGCCGCGGCCCGGAGATGGATATGGACAACCCGAAGCCCGCAAGACATCGACTGCTGCTCTGGCTGCCAGTTCCCGTTCTGGCCGCCGGCTTAATCCTTACCTGGCTAATGGCAGTGCAGGTTCAGCAGCACAGCGAGAAGCTCAGAAGCCACACGGTTGCAGAGCAGCACCAGAGTGCACTCGCCCTGCTCAGGCAGGAGAAGGACAACCTGGTCCTTGCCGGCAAGCTGATTGCCCGTCCCGCTCCTCCAGACGAGGAAGCTTTCCGGGAACAGTCCCGTACACTGCTGACCGGCCATCCCGGCCTGCTTGCTGTTGAGTACCTGGAAACCGTTCCCCATTCCCTGCGCCTGCTCCGGGAACGGGAGCTTTCCGGGGACCTGGGGCGGCCTGTACCTTTCAGCCGGTGGCAGTCCGGAGGTGGAAGCGGCCCCGTAGAGGAAGCCGAGCAATACCTTATTGTACGCTGGACGGAGGCACGGCCCGATGGCCCGGCCCGGCCCGGCCTGGTGGCCGATACGGTGCCCCACTGGCAGAGCGCCCTGCTGAGCGCTCTCAACCAGCGGGTCGTCACAGCAACTGCCCGCATCGATATCACTCGAAACAATGGCCACTCCAGCTCGGTGCAGCTTTTCATTCCGGGAGTGGATGGCGACCTGCTCGGCCTCGCCCTGGCGCCGGCGCAATGGCTGGCTGAAGTCCTCCAGCCAGCCAGAAGTGCCGCTGTCGACCTGAAGGTTCACGACCTCAGCCAGCATAACAGCGCGCCGCTGGTCCATTTCGACACGGAAGCAGGCCTGGAACACCAGCATGCCCTGCGTTCGGAACTGCTGTTTGGCACCCGCCAGTGGATGATGACCACAACTCCGGGCTCCGGCTTTCTGGTGGAACCTGCCGGGCAGGCCAAACAGATTGTCTGGCTTGGAGGCCTGCTGCTGACCGGCATAGCTGGCGGCGCTACCGGCTTTCTCTCCCGCAGCCTCCGCCGCGAATGGCACCTCAATCGCACGTTCGAGGAAGAACAGCAGCGGCTGAGCCGGCAACTGGACAACAACCAGGTGGAGAAATCCATCCTCAAACAGGCGCTCAATAACAGCGAGCAGCGCAGTCGGGACCTGGTTGCCCTGACGGGCGGCTTTGTCTGTGAGCTGGATGACCGGCACCGTATTGTTTACATGTCCCCCCAGATAATCGACCTTCTTGGCTGTCCTGCCGCTGATTATGCCGAGATGCCCTTTCACGCTCTTGTGTGTGAAACCAACAGGGACAATTTTTTTGCGGCCCTGGCAGACGCCCGCAGGGAACGACGGATGACACGGATCGATCTTCATCTGATCGGGGCGGAAAACGAACCGCTTCCCTTCACTCTCCGGGTGGCCGCCGTTACGGACCCGCTGAGTGGCTGCACGGGTTTCCGAATGACGGGACAGCTGAGGGAGGCCTGAGCTTGTTTCACACAGGATATTCTATTATTCTTATATTCCATTTTTGTTATATGTGGACTGAATAATGAGCAGCCGTCGTAAGGTCCTGTTTGTCTGTACCGCCAACAGCGCCCGGTCACTCATGGCCGAAGCCCTGCTTCGGAAGATGGCAGGGGACCAGTTTGAGGTGGCCAGCGCTGGCACCCACCCTGAAGCTCCCCACCCTCTGGCAATCCAGTGCATTGAAGAGGCAGGGCTGGACAGCAGGGAGCTGCACAGCAAGTCAATGAGCTCCCTCGCCGATGAGCAGTGGGATTACGTCATCACGCTCTGTGACAAGGCCGCCTTTGAGTGCCTGTCGCTGTGTGACCCGGCGCAGCGCATTGCCTGGGATTTCCCCGATCCGGCCATTGCCAACCGTCACTCAGTTTTCGCTCTGGTGATGAAAGAGCTGAAAGAACGGATAAGCCTGTTTGTAATGGTTCACCAGAAATCCAGCGGCCGGGCCAGTCATTACCCGCCCGCCAGTGTGTTCAAGGCACTGGGGGATGAAAGCCGTCTCGGCATCATGCTGATGATCCAGCAGGAAGAAGAGCTCTGCGTCTGTGAGCTTACCCGGGTGCTTGAAGCTTCCCAGCCCAGCATCAGCCGGCAGTTGTCCCAGTTGCGGGAACAGGGTCTGCTTGCGGATGAGCGCCGGGGACAGTGGGTCTACTACCGGCTTCACCCCATGCTACCTGGGTGGATCCACTCCCTGCTGGGTGAGACCGCAAAAGCCAGTGCGCGCTTTCTCAGCCCACTGATGGAGCGCCTGGCGGCCATGCCGGATCGGCCTAAAAAGGCGGACTGCGCCTGATGGGACTTTTCGAGCGGTTTCTGAGTCTGTGGGTTGCCCTCGCGATCCTGCTGGGTATTGCCGGGGGCCATCTGTTGCCCGGCGCCTTCGAGCTGGTGGCCAGCCTGAGCTACGCGCACGTAAACCTGGTGGTAGCGTTCCTGATCTGGGCCATGATCTATCCGATGATGGTGCAGGTGGATTTCAGCCTGCTCCGGAACGTGGGGAAAAGACCCAAAGGCCTCATGCTTACCCTGGTGGTGAACTGGCTGATCAAGCCCTTCACCATGGCCGCCCTCGGCTGGCTGTTCTTCAGGGTGCTGTTTGCCGACCTCGTGGACCCGGCCACCGCCAACGAATACATTGCGGGAATGATCCTGCTGGGGGTTGCGCCCTGTACCGCCATGGTCTTTATCTGGAGTCACCTCACCCGCGGGGATTCCGGCTATACCCTGGTTCAGGTGTCCATCAACGACATCATCATGATTTTTGCCTTTGCTCCACTGGCGGCTTTCCTGCTGGGCCTTACGGATATCACCGTGCCATGGGAAACGCTGCTGCTGTCGGTGCTACTGTATGTGGTCGCCCCGCTGATTGCGGGAATATTCACCCGCCGGTGGCTGTTGCGTTCCGGCGAAAAAAGGCTGGAAGACTGGCTGCACCACAGCAAGCCCACCACAGTACTGGGACTCCTTGCCACGGTGGTCCTGCTGTTTGGCCTGCAGGCTGACCGGATTCTGGACAATCCCTACGCCATCGGACTGATCGCCGTGCCCCTGCTGATCCAGAGCTATGGCATCTTTTTTATCGCCTATTTCGCAGCCCGGAAGATGGCCCTGCCCCATAACATTGCGGCCCCGGCCGGGCTGATCGGGACGTCCAACTTTTTTGAGCTGGCCGTGGCTGTTGCCATCAGCCTCTTCGGCCTGACCTCGGGGGCCGCTCTGGCCACAGTGGTTGGTGTGCTGGTGGAAGTGCCGGTGATGCTCTCCCTGGTGGCGTTTGCCAACCGCACGAGGCACTGGTTCCCCGCGCCGCCGCCCGCCTGACGCGTCCACCACTTACCCAGACACTCAGCCCACAACCTCAGGGAGAGACATCATGAGCAGGACAAAAGCAGGTATCAACGGTTTTGGCAGAATCGGGCGGCTGGCCCTGAGGGCCGCCTGGGAATGGCCGGAATTCGAGTTTTCGGCCATCAATGATCCCGGAGCAGATGCAAAGACCCTGGCCCATTTGCTGAACTTCGACAGTGTGCATGGCAGGTGGGACCATGAAGCAGTCGCCGACGGCGACAGCATCGTAATAGATGGCCGCCGTATCCGGGTCACTGGCAACAAAACAATTGCTGACACCGACTGGTCTGGCTGTGGTCTGGTGATCGAAGCCAGCGGCAGGATGAAAACGGTGGATGTTCTGCAGGGCTACCTGGATCAGGGGGTCAAGCGGGTTGTGGTGACTGCCCCGGTCAAGGAAAAGGGTGCCAGAAATCTCGTAATGGGCGTCAACGACCAGTTGTTTGATCCGGCCACCGACCGCATAGTAACCGCCGCGTCCTGCACCACCAACTGTCTGGCACCCGTGGTAAAAGTAATTCACGAAAAGCTGGGCATCCGGCATGGCTCAATAACCACTATTCACAGCCTGACCAACACCCAGACCATTCTGGACGCACCTCACAAGGATCTGCGCCGGGCCCGTGCCTGTGGCAGTTCGCTGATACCCACCACCACTGGGTCCGCCACCGCCATTATCGAGATCTTCCCCGAGCTGAAAGGGCGCATTGATGGCCATGCGGTGCGGGTTCCCCTGACCAACGCGTCACTGACGGACTGCGTTTTCGAAGTGGAAACCGCCACTGACAGGGATAGCGTCAACAGGTTTCTGAGGGAAGCTGCGGAAGGAGACCTCAAAGGCATTCTTGGTTACGAGGAGCGTCCCCTCGTGTCCATTGATTACAGAACCGACCCCCGATCATCCATCATTGACGCCCTGTCCACCATGGTGGTTAACGGCACCCAGGTGAAGATCTACGCCTGGTACGATAACGAATGGGGTTACGCCAACCGGACCGTCGAGCTGGCACGCAAAGTCGCCGCAGCCGGTTAATGGGGCTTGCGGGCCGGTTGTATATTTACAGGAGAGGGAAGCTGTGACACCGGCCATCCGTCAGTACCTGGTCATAACGGGCAATTACTGGTCTTTCACCCTGACCGATGGCGCCCTGCGGATGCTGGTGGTGCTGCATTTCCACCAGCTTGGCTACTCACCTCTCGAGATAGCCATGCTGTTCCTGTTCTATGAGTTCTTCGGCATAGTGACCAACCTGGTGGGCGGCTACTTTGGTGCCCGCCTGGGCCTTAACAGGACGATGAATGTGGGCCTGGCACTGCAGATTGCCGCACTGGCAATGCTGGCCGTGCCTGCGGCCATGCTGACCGTACCCTGGGTAATGGCCGCCCAGGCCATGTCTGGCATTGCGAAGGACCTGAACAAGATGTCCGCCAAAAGTGGCATCAAGCTGCTTGTGCCGGGCAACCAGCAGGGCAGGCTGTACAAGTGGGTCGCCATCCTGACCGGCTCCAAGAACACCCTGAAAGGGGTGGGCTTTTTCCTGGGGGGTGTATTGCTGATGGCCGCCGGCTTCCGGGGTGCTGTTGTCATCATGGCGGCGGCTCTGGTCCTGGTCTGGCTGGCCAGCCTGTTTCTGCTGAGGCAGGAGCTTGGCAGAAGCAGTGCCAAACCGAAATTCCGTGACATCCTCTCCAAGAGCCGGGCCATCAATGTGCTTTCCGCCGCCCGGCTGTTTCTGTTCGGCGCCCGGGATGTCTGGTTTGTGGTGGCTCTGCCGGTGTACCTGCACACGGTGCTGGGCTGGGCCTTCGGCGAAGTCGGGGCATTCATGGCCCTGTGGATCATCGGTTATGGCTTTATTCAGACGGTGGCTCCGGCCCTGACCGGTCGTGATCGCAACGTCGTGCCAGGGCGGGGACTGGTCGCGGCCTGGGCATTTGTTCTGGCAACGGTGCCCGCGGGTATTGCCATCGGGCTGTTGCTGGGCGCTCCGGCGCAAACCGTGGTGGTTGGCGGGCTTCTTCTGTTTGGTGTGCTGTTCGCCGTCAATTCCTCACTGCACAGCTATCTGATTGTGAGCTTTGCCCGGGATGACGGGGTTTCGCTGGATGTGGGCTTTTATTACATGTCCAATGCGGCGGGACGGCTTCTGGGGACGCTGCTTTCGGGATGGGTCTATCAGGTTTATGGCCTTGAAGCCTGCCTTTGGATTTCCGCCGGGCTGGTGGCACTGGCGGCAGTGATGACCCTGGCTTTGCCGGTGGTGCGTCCTGCCACTGCCTGAATATTCCGGGGGCGGCACCAGCGATTGCCGTGCTAGACTCGAATCAATAACAGCCGGGCAGAATAACAACTCGAAGCTCCTGGGGGAAAGTGTTGAACGAATGGTCAACTCCACCGGTGCAAGCCAGTAATCCGACGCTTGTCGTCCTGGGTTTCCGGAGGCAGATTGTCTACCATCTGCATTTCTGGGCACTGATAGCGGTAGCGCCCCTTGTCATGGTCCAGTGGAACCAGGGCAACGGCCTGCTCGCGCTTCTGCTGCTGGTTTTCTCCCTCAATGCAGTCCTCGTCATGGCCCTTCTGCACTGGAGAAATCTGTACTTCGGCCGCGGCTGGGGTTTCGTGGCTCTGGCTGTAATCTGTTCTGCCTACTCCACTGTTATCAATGGCCACGCCGGGCTCTACTGGGCCTATCCGGCCATCGCAGCAGTATTTTTCCTGCTCTCCCTGCGGGAAGCCTGTATTACAGCGATTGTTTTCATTGCCGTGATGGCCGTTGTGGCCTTTAACATTTTTCCGGAAGCCGACTTCTGGCGCATTCTGTTTTCCCTCGCCCTGACCAGCATATTCGTGCTGGTGTTTGCCTGGCTGGTGGGCCGGCAGCAGACAGAGTTGACACGGATTGCCACCACGGATCCGCTGACCGGCTGCCTCAACCGCTCCCAGCTTGCCGACATACTCAACAGCCAGATCCAGATGCGGGAACGCTATGAGCGGGTTTCAAGTCTGGTGCTCATGGATCTGGATCACTTCAAGGGCATCAATGACCGCTGGGGCCACGTAGCGGGCGACGAGGTACTGCAGGAGGTTGTCATCCGTATCAAGCGCAGGCTCAGGGACAGCGATCAGCTGTTCCGTATTGGTGGCGAGGAATTCATGATCGTGCTGCCTGAAACCCGTCAAAAAGATGCGGAAACCCTTACCCAGCAGTTGCTGACCTCTTTCAGTGCCGGTCCGTTCCGGGAAAATATCCCCATAACAGCCAGCGCAGGGGTGACGGAAGTCGTCAAGGGAGAGACCTGGTCAACATGGCTCAATCGTGCGGATCAGGCGCTGTATGCCGCCAAGTCGCAGGGACGTAACCGGCTGGTAAGCATGCGGGGAGCCGCCACCATCAGCGGGGACGCGTCTAAAACCGGTGAAATGACCAGCCTCCCCTGATCAGTCCCGGATTTTTTTCTGGAACTCGCGGAATGCCCGGAATACCTCCGCCGGGCTTTCATAATGAGGATAGTGGCCAACTCCACGCAGGGTGACGACATCCGGCGATGGCACCAGTTCCCTGTAGCGCAGCGCCATGGCCACCCCCGAAACCGGATCCGCTGTACCCGAGATCAGCCGAATGGGCTGCTCCGCTCTCTGCAGGGCATTGACCCAGCGATTGCGGTGACACCGGCGCTCTTCCATGTAGTGAATCAGGCGATGCTGGATACCCCGGCCGTTGTTGTAGGTCAGGAGCTGCCAGAAATGGTCGAGCTCGTCCGGCCCGGGACATCGCTGCGCGGAAAAAAGCTGGCAGAAGTTCCGGTCGAACACCTTGCGGCTCAGGCCTCGGCTTACAAGCCCTCCCAGCGGGCTCGACAGCAGACGCTGGATCATCAATGGGCGATGCACCTCGGGAAATAGCGCACCGTTCAGAAAGCAGACACTGGCTATCCGGAATCTCAGCAGTCCCTCCTGCTCTCGGGCAAGGAGCTCCTGGGTCACACTGCAGCCGTAATCATGGGCCATCAAATGGACCCGTTTGAGATGAAGGCCTTCAATCCAGCCCTCGTAAAGATCGGCCTGGTCTTCAATGCTGTAGGCGTAATTGACGGGCTTGTCCGAAAAGCCAAACCCCATCATGTCCAGCGCGAGCAGCTGATAGGGCTGCTGGGCAAGCAAAGGCCAGAGCCGGCTCCAGTCCCAGCTTGCAGTGGGGAAACCATGAAGCAGAACCAGTGGCTCCCCCTCCCCCGACATCCGGCTGAATATGGCATATTCACCATAGCTGAACCATTTACCGCCTTCCTGCCACTCTTCCGGCGTGAGTGCACTGTCGGCACCGGTTTTGCCACCGTAGTGGGCGATGACCTGCTCCATGAATTTTGCCTGCCTGCTCCCGGGGTCTGATAGGATCTGCACCAAGACTTTAAATCAAACTGCGCTACGAGACCAGAAACGAACGTCCAGCGCTCTCAGACTGGCGCTGGCGGATGCCACGGGCGCTGGTAGCCATCTGCAAAAAAGTCACTGGTGCCACAGGCTCCAGCGCTTACAATGGGCCCTGAATGCGACACTACGACGACTGGAAACCATCATGACTGACAAACTCACCGAACTCGCCGGGCATTATCGGGAGATCATTGACAAACTGGGTGAGGACCCGGAGCGGGAAGGCCTCCGCAACACCCCTGAAAGGGCCGCCAAGGCCATGCAGTTTCTTACGAGGGGCTATCAGGAAACCCTTGAGGGGCTGGTCAACGACGCCGTTTTTGAATCCCAGATGGATGAGATGGTGGTGGTTCAGGACATAGAGCTGTACAGCCTGTGCGAACATCACCTGCTGCCATTCATCGGCAAGTGCCATATTGCCTATATTCCCCAGGGCCGCGTGCTGGGGCTGTCCAAGTTTGCCCGTATTGTCGATATGTATGCGCGCCGCCTGCAGATCCAGGAAAACCTCACGCGGGAAATTGCCGGTGCCATTGAGACAGTCACCCATGCCAAAGGCGTGGCCGTGGTAATAGAAGCCCAGCATATGTGCATGATGATGCGGGGTGTGGAAAAACAGAACTCACTGATGAAAACCTCCATGATGCTGGGCTCTTTCCGCAAGTCACAGGCCACCCGGAATGAGTTTCTCAACCTGATTCAGAGGCGTTAGTCCGCCCTGATTCCGACTGTGCCAGACCTGGCTCGAGGCTGGTGCACGCGAACAATTATCACTAATTTGCGGAGCGGATGACCCATGCCCCTCAATAATCCTGAACAGCTGAGACAGATCCTCCAGTCCATCCGGACCATTGCCCTGGTTGGCGCCAGCGAGAAGACGCATCGCCCGAGCCATGGAGTGATGGCCTACCTTCAGGGCCGGGGGTACCGGGTTATACCCGTGAATCCGCGCCTCGCCGGCCAGACACTGCTGGGAGAAACCGTCGTGGCGGACCTTGACTCGCTGTCTGAACCGGTGGATATGGCGGATCTCTTTGTCAATTCAGAGAGAGTGGGTGCCGTGGTTGATAAGGCGATAGAAAAGGGTATCCCTGTGGTCTGGCTTCAGGAGGGCGTCATCGATGAAGAGGCCGCAGCCAGGGCTGAAGCCGCAGGTCTGTCGGTGGTGATGGACCGCTGTCCAAAACGGGAAATTCCCCGGCTCGGCATACCCCTTGTGCCCCACCCGGCTTCCTGATGTCTCGCCACCCAGGGCCCCTGCATTACCGGAGGTGACCGGCCATGACCGGAGGTGACACCCTGACCGGCAGTCGGTGAAAACCGGGAAAAGTGTCACGATTTTTTACACTTTCCGATTTGAGTGGATGAGACAGAGGGCGAACACTCAATCCCAACCTCTGTTCATGGCGCAGGTTTCTGCTTTCCGGAACCAAACTTGCGGCTCAGTTTCTGTCAGGAGACGGAATTCGAACACCAAAAGGAGAGGTACCATGACTGAACAGACCCTGTCGTTCGCCAAAATGTTTCTGGTTATCACGGTATTCTGTGTTGCATCCTCCTGGGCGGGCAGCCTGCCGCTCTGAACCGGACGGAAAACAGGTTATCCACCGCAAACCGGACTTGTGGCAGATACGGACATCGATTTCTCTGGCATACTCGTGGCGTTGCAACGAGATCAGTGAGACCGCGATGTTTTTTCGACGAAAACCGAAAGATGGGGCCTCCAGACGCAAATCCAGTGATGGAAAGCCGGAGACCGGACGGATAATCCCGAGGACCCGGCTGCCCGTGGACATGCTGGAAACTGGCATGCGGGTGGTCAAGCTGGATCGGCCCTGGACCCAGGTCCCTGTGCTCTTTCAGGGTTTTATCATCGATACGCCAGCCCAGATCCAGACCCTCCGCCACTACTGCCACTGGGTCATGGTTGAGGGTGATGAAAAAACCATTGCCGTCCTGCAGGCGCGGGTATCTGACCTGCATCGCAGGCTCAGTGAGCCCCTCCCCGAATTCCGCTCCCTGGTAAAGGAACTGCCGAGAGCCCGGACGGCCTATCTCGGCAGCCAGGCATTCGTCGACAGGATACTTTACGACATTGAGCATAGCAGGGAGCTCGACCTGCGGGAGGCACGCCCGCTCATCCAGGGCTGTGTGAAGAGCATCCAGGCCAATGCCAACGCCATGTTCTGGCTGGCACGGATAAAGTCGCAGGACGCCTACACGGCAGAACATTGCCTGCGAGTGGCGGTCTATGCGATCGCCTTTGGCCGTTTTTTGGGCATGCCGGAAGAAGACCTGACTGTCATCGGTCTCTGTGGCCTTCTGCACGACATTGGCAAACTGAAAATCGATCCGGCCATCCTGCACAAGCCCGGCGCCCTCACGGATGAGGAAATGTGCAAGATGCGTCGCCATGCCGAGTTTGGCTATCAGCTGCTGCAGTCACAGCACACCCTCGAGCCCATCGTCGGCGACGTGACCCGGCACCACCATGAACGCATGGATGGCCGGGGGTATCCCTATCAGCTGCAGGAATGGCAGATCAGCCGCTTTGCCCGCCTCATCGCCATTGTCGACGCATTTGACGCCCTCACCAGCGACCGCTGCTATCGCGAAGGTGTACCTACTTCCGAAGCCCTGCGAATCCTGTACCGGGGCCGGGGAGTACAGTTTGACGCCGAGATGATCGAAGCCTTCATTCGCATGGTGGGTGTCTATCCCGCCGGCACACTGGTGGAACTGAACACAGGCGAGGTGGCGCTGGTCATAGCCAGCCACCCGGGGAAGAAGCTCAAACCCAGAGTCGAGCTTCTTCTGGACGCAGACAAGCGCGCCAGGACGCCGTATATTGTTGATCTCGCAGACACCCCCCTGGATGCCGGGGGAATCCCTTACAGCATCCGGCAGCCCCTGCCGGATGGCGCTTATGGGGTCTCGCTGGAAGGCAGGATAAACGGCGTCATTAATGAAAGTCGTGTCGGATAGAACGACTTCTGAAGTTTCCCGGATGAATCGTAACTCTATACTCCCGACCCGGAGTGCTGTGTGAAAGATGTGAAACCCGTACCGGACATTGTCAGACGCAGCCTGCTCAGCACCGGCCTTCCTGTTGTCATTTTCGTGACCTTTCTGGTTATTGCCATCGCTCTCAGTTACGGCATTGATCAGGAGGAAGATTCACAGATCCGGCTTGGCCTCACCACAGAAGCGGAGAATCTGGCCCGGGAGCTTGAACGGGATTTCAATGCCCACCTGCTTGCCCTGCGCCGGATGGCTGAACGCCGTCGGGTTCAGCCGGACCTCCCGGAGAAGCTGTGGCGCCAGGATGCCCGCCACTACCTTGACCATTTCGGTACCTATCAGGCCATCGTGTGGATAGACAGCAACTATATCGTTCGCTGGGTCGAACGGCCGGAGGGCAACAGCCAGGTAATCGGCTTCAACGTAGCTTTTCCCAGCAGCCGGCGCCAGGCGCTGTCAGAAGCTGCCCGCACCGGTCTTCCGGACATGTCCGGCGTGGTCGAGCTGGCGCAGGGCGGCACCGGGATGATGATCTATGAGCCCATCGGTAAAGGCGAGGAAAACATGGGCTTCGTTGCGGGGGTATTCCAGCTCGAAAATCTCCTTGGCACCCTTGATACCCCGCGGGTGAGGCAGAATTTCCGCGTTCTGATCCGAGAGGAAGGACGCATTGCCCATGAGATCGAAAGTGCGAATCCGGTCCACGAAGACCTCGCCCAGAGTGTGCCGCTGACACTGCCCGCCATTCAGTGGTCGCTGGAGCTGGCACCGACGGATGCCTGGGTGGAGCGGCATCGCAGCCTCTGGCCGTCGTTCACCTTCTACACACTCATCATCATGGGTCTCCTGATCAGCGCATCAATACTGCTGGCACAGGGCATCCTCAAGCGCAATCAGGCTCTTCTCCGGACCCGAAACCAGCTTCAGTCCGAAATCGATCAGCGCAAGAGCGCGCAGAAATCCCTCGAGCGCCTGGAGTCCACCGACCCCCTCACTGGTCTGGCCAACCGACGGTTCTTCATGGAAGACCTGGCCCATACCCTGACCCTGGCAGACCGTCAGCTCCGCCAGGTAGCACTGGTGATGATTGATCTGGACAGGTTCCAGATACTTAACGACACCCTCGGCCACCAGTTCGGTGATGAACTTCTAACCAGGGTTTCCGAAAGGCTCAGCAGGCTGGGCGACGAGAGAGTCCTCGTTGGCTATGCAGGTGGCGACGAGTTCATGGTCTGCCAGCAACATGTGGAAGAAATTGACGATGTTGTGCACCTGCTGGGCCAGCTGAAACAGTCGTTCCAGCAGCCCTTCGAGGTGCAGGGCGAGCAGCACAGCATCACTGCTACCATGGGCGTGGCGGTCTATCCCCAGAGCGGCCTGGATGCTGATATCCTGCTGCGTAACGCCGACGTTGCCCTGTATCGGGCAAAGGAGAGCGGACGCAATACCTATCAGTTCTATACCGAAGGCATGCAGGACCGGGAAGTCATGCGGCTGGAGCTGGACAGGGACATCAGCACCGCTCTTGCCCAGGACGAATTCGTCCTTTTCTTCCAGCCCCAGCTGGACCTGACGACCATGAAAATTGGCAGCGTCGAAGCCCTGATTCGCTGGCAGCACCCAACACGGGGCCTTGTACCCCCTGTTGAGTTCATCCCGCTGGCCGAGGAAAGCGGGCGGATTACGGACATCGGACGCTGGGTTGTGCGCGCCGCCTGCCGTCAGTTGGCGGCGTGGAATTCGGGGCCTCTTGCCAACATCCGGATTGCCGTCAACATTTCCGGGCGGGAGCTGGATGATGAGGGCCTTGTGGACCACATACAGCAGACGCTGAAGACACATGGAGTGTCCCCCAGTCGCCTCGAGGTAGAACTTACCGAAGAGATTTTCGTGGAAAACCTGGAGCGCAACCTGGACCAGCTCCTGCGGCTTCACAAGCTCGGAGTTCAGCTGTCGATAGACGATTTTGGCGTCGGCTATTCCTCCCTCGCCTATCTGCGTGACTTCCCGGTGGACCTGCTGAAAATAGACCGCTCGTTCATCACCCGGGTAACCGAGCGTCACGACGACGCAGTCATCACCCGGGCGATTATCAACCTGGCCCACAACCTGGGTATCCAGGTGGCAGGCGAAGGCGTTGAAACCGAGTCCCAGCTCAGCTTTCTGACAAGCCATCGCTGCGATCTGGCCCAGGGTTATCTGATCAGCCGACCCATTCCCGCGGATCAGCTCGAGGAATTGCTGGCAAAGGGAATTCGGTTCGAAGAACTGGCCGGCCTTCGTTAATTCCCGTCCGGCCGGTTCGTTAAGCTGCTGCGCCACGCTCATCGTAAGTAACCTGAAGCCGGGACATTGAAAACCCGAGCCGAACGACCCACTCTCTTATAAGATCGACTGGATAACGGGAACTTATGGCGTCCAATTACCTTACTCCGGAACAGAACCGCCGCCTGCGGCGCTGGGAAGTCTGGAATCGCAACTATTTCATCTTTGCCTTTTTCACCCTGACCCTGGTGCTGGTTTTCAGCAGCCAGCTTGGTCTGTCCAGTGACGAGAGCTGGGGTCCTCTGGGGGTCATCATTGCCTTGCTTATTGCTCCAATAGTGGCGCTTCAGGCCATGCTGTCCTGCCCTGCCTGTGGGTACCGGCTGGGCTGGCGGGCCAAATTGATGGCGCCGGACCAGTGCCAGCGGTGCGGTGTTTTTCTGCGATCGAAAGGGGAGCAGTGACCGATTCCGTTCACGTGTTTCTCCACTGATCCGACACAGGAGTACCTGATTGAACAAAACAGAGGATGAGCAGAACCAGCAGCTCAGGATTTCCGGGGCATCCTGTCAGGGCTGTGTCCGGAAGATTCGCAGCGCCCTGGAAGATCTTGTGGATGACCCGGCCTCGGTTGGTGTCGACCTTGATCGCCAACTGGTCACACTGCCCGCCGGAGTTGACCCGGAGGCAGCCGCGGAAAAGGTCACCGCAGCGGGTTATCCGGCAAGCTCCGGGGCAAGGGAACATGAAGAGGACCGGCCGGATGAAGCCGCAGAGCCCCACGAACCGGATGACCAGACCGAAAAAAACGGAAAAGCTGTGAACAGGCAGGATGAGACCAGGGGCATCGGCTCAGAAGACGATTCGGAAGAGGTAGTCGAGCTTGCCATCACCGGCGCCACCTGCTCTTCCTGTGTCCGTACCATAGAAAACGCCATGCTTTCGGTGGACGGGGTGGAGTCCGCCCACATGAATCTGGCGCAACTCACTGCAACAGCACGGGGCAATCCGGATACTCAGGCCCTGATTGATGCCATCTCCAGCGCAGGCTATGGCGCAAAGAAAATTGAAGACCCGGATCACGCGGACGAGGAGCGGAAGGAGGAAAGCCGGAAGCAGTACCGGACCCTGATGGTCAAAATGGCCGTTGCGCTGGGACTGGGTGCCGTCATGATGGTCTGGGGCATGGGCTTTGGCAGCATGATGGTTACTCCGGAAAACCGGTTGATCTGGCAGGTATTCGGGGGCCTTACGCTGCTGATCCTGTTCTTTACCGGGGGCCATTACTATACCGGCGCCTGGAAGGCCTTCCGCCACCACAACGCCAACATGGATACGCTGATCGCCCTTGGCACAGGCACCGCCTGGCTCTATTCCACGGTGGTGGTCACGGCACCCGACCTTCTGCCGGAATCCGCAAGGCACGTGTATTTTGAAGCTTCAGCGATGATTATTGGCCTGATCAATCTGGGCCAGGCCCTGGAAATGCGGGCCAAGGGCAAGACATCGGAAGCCATCCGGCGGCTGCTGGATCTGCGGGCAAAAACCGCCCGCGTTATCCGTGATGGCGAAGAGCAGGACGTGCCCGTGGAGGAGGTTCAGGTCGGGGATCAGATCCGGGTACGGCCGGGAGAAAAGCTGCCGGTGGACGGCGAGATCGTCGAAGGTGAAACCCGGATTGACGAAAGCATGCTCACCGGTGAACCCATGCCCGTCAGCAAACGCGAGGGCGACGAGGTCTCTGCGGGCACCATCAACAAGCAGGGCTCCATCATCTACGAAGCCACCCGGGTGGGCAGTGAAACCGCCCTCGCCCAGATCATCCAGCTGGTGAAAAAAGCCCAGGGCTCCAAGCCAGCTATTGGCCGGCTGGCGGACGACATCTCCGCCATTTTTGTCCCCACGGTCATGCTGATTGCAGTGGTCACCGCCCTGGCCTGGTTCAACTTCGGTCCCGACCCCAGGATTGTGCATATGCTGGTGGCCGCGACCACCGTGCTGATCATCGCCTGCCCCTGCGCCCTGGGACTGGCAACACCCATGTCGGTGATGGTGGGCGTGGGCAAGGCCGCAGAATATGGCGCCCTGATACGCCAGGGCGATGCCCTGCAACTGGCAGGCAAGCTGGACCTGATCATCCTCGACAAAACAGGCACCATTACCCAGGGCAAACCCGCCGTTACCCGGCTGCATCCTGCCGGTGACAATGATAAGGAGCGGCTTCTGGCGCTGGCCGCCGGCCTGGAGCAGCATTCCGAACACCCGCTGGCGGATGCCATTATCGCCCGGGCGAAAGAGGACGACACCAAGCCGGATCGCGTGCGGGGATTCGAGGCCCTCAACGGCAAGGGAGTGCGGGGCAGCTTTGAAGGCGCCACCGTGCGCCTGGGCAACCGGCGCTGGCTTGAGGACGAAGGAGTCGATCTTGGCGAGCTCGACGAAGCCGCCGAGGCCATAACCTCGGACGCCGGAACGCCCCTTTTTCTGGCAATCAATCGCCGGCCTGTCGGGGTGATCGGCGTCGCCGATGCCCTGAAGGAAGACTCAAAAGCGGCTACCCGCAGACTGCATGATGCCGGAATTCGAACGGTCATGGTCACTGGTGATGTGGAGGCAACAGCAAACGCCATCGCCCGGGAGGCCGGAATTGACGAAATCCGGTCTGAGGTGCTCCCGGAGGACAAGGCCCGGATTGTGGAGGAGTTCCGCGAGCAGGGTTACAGGGTCGGCATGGTCGGTGATGGCATCAATGATGCACCGGCTCTTGCCGCCGCCGATGTGGGCTTTGCCATAGGCACAGGGACCGATGTCGCCATTGAGAGCGCGTCCATCACGCTGATGCGGGGCTCACTGCACGGGGTGGCGGATGCCATCGAGATTTCCCGTGCCACGGTGCGCAATATCTACCAGAACCTGTTTGGCGCCTTTGCCTACAATACCCTGGGCATCCCGATCGCCGCCGGCGTGCTCTATCCGGTCTGGGGGGTTCTGCTCAGTCCGATTATCGCCGGTGCGGCCATGTCCATGTCCTCGGTTACTGTGGTAACCAATGCCAACCGGCTGCGCTTTTTCAGGACCAGTCACCGAGATGAGGGAACCGAATGACCGACATACTTGTCAATATTGCAGGCCTTGTTCTGATGGCTGCGATTATCGGCTGGTTCTGGCTGAGCGGTGGCCAGCCAGACAAAAGCAGAAATTCCCGACCCCACTGAGGCAGCATCCATGACAGCTTTCCGCAATAGACTGATCGCCCTCACGGCGGCCCTGGCTTTCAGCGCGCCCCTGCTTGCTGAAGGAACACAGCACATAGTGAAAGTCTACAAATCGCCTACCTGTGGTTGCTGCACCGACTGGGTGCGTCATCTTGAGGAGAACGATTTCGACGTAGAAGTTCACGACACCGCAAATCTCAACCCCATCAAGGAAGCAGCCGGCCTGACCCCGGCCCTTGCCAGCTGTCATACCGCTTTTGTCGGTGGTTATGTGATTGAGGGCCATGTTCCGGCCACGGATGTCCGCCGTCTTCTGGAGGAAGCGCCCAAAGCCCGCGGACTGGCCGTTCCGGGAATGCCCCTTGGCTCACCGGGCATGGAGATGGGCGGCCGGCAGGACGATTATCAGGTGCTGCTGTTCAACGACCAGGGGCAGAGCCAGGTGTTCGCCACCTACCCGGAGTAGTCATGAGTTCCGGGGGAGCGAACATTCCACCTCTCCCTGGATTCTGTAACCCTGTCTTCCATGAAGGTCTGACTCACCTGTCCATAACCGGTATACTCGCCCGAATCCCCATGTTCTCCCAGCCAGGTTCCTTGCATGTTAAATGCCGACGCTCTCCAGCAACTGCGCCAGCTTAAAACCGATATTGAATCCTCCAGAGTCGTACACACCGGCACCATAAAGGCCACCAACGGCCGTTTTGGTTTTGTCGCGCTGGACAAAGGCGGAGATCTTTTTCTGCCCCCCGAAGAAATGCAGAAAGTCCTGCCGGGTGACCGGGTGCGGGTAGCAGAAGAGGAAGGCGACAAGGGCAAGACCCAGGCCGCGATTGATGAGCTGATTGAAAGCCGCCTTACCACCTTCGTTGGCAAATACCAGGTCAAGGGCAAGGGTCATTTCGTGGTCCCGGAGACCCCGGGCATCAATCGCTGGATTTTTATTCCCCCCAGAGAGCGACTCAAAGCGGAACCGGGGGATTTTGTCTACTGTCAGGTCCTCCGGCATCCCATTACAGACGGTAAAGCCCAGGCGGGTGTTCTCCGGGTTCTGGGCAAGGCCGGCGAGCCGGGTATTGAACGGGCTTTCACCCTGGCCTCCTTTGACCTGGACGACCGATGGCCTGCGGCGGTGGAAGCTCAGGTCCAGTCCCTGGACGAAGCTGTCATCAGCCATCGTGCCGAGGGTCGGAAAGACCTTCGTGATCAGCCCTATGTCACAATCGACAGCCCCAACACCCAGGACATGGACGATGCCCTGCTGGCAGAGCCCAACGCCACCGGCTGGCGGCTGTCCGTGGCCATTGCCGACCCCACCGCTCTGATTGAACCTGGCAGTCCTGCCGAAGCCCTGGCCCGGGACCGCGCTACCTCCATCTACTTTCCGGGTGAACCCAGACCCATGCTTCCGGACGCCCTCAGCACCCGGCTCTGCTCTCTGATGCCGGGAGTCGACCGGCTGGCACTGGTATGCGACATGCAGGTGAACAACGACGGCAGCCTGGGCGATTATGAGTTTCACCAGGCGGTGATCCGCTCCCATGGCAAACTCAGCTACGAACTGGTGGCCAATGTCATCGAGGGGCGGGAAGACGATGACACCCGGGCACTCCCCCAGCCGGTTCTCACCAGCCTCGACCAGCTACACCAGGCGGCCGCGGTGCTCCGAAAATGGCGTGCCGAGAACGCGCTGCTTGCCGGGGACCGGCCCGAGTTCCGGCTCCGGCTGGATGAAAACCGCCGCATTCGCCAGATTGATCCGGCGGTGCAGAATGAAGCCCACCGGCTGGTGGAAGAATGCATGGTGGCCGCCAACCGCTGCGCTGCAGACTGCCTCGCTCAGAAGGGACAGGGGCTCTTCATCCGTCACAAAGGTGTGAGGGATGACAGGGTGGAAAACATTCGCAGCCTGCTGGCCAGCTATGCAGCCGGCCTGCAGGAGGTGGACCCCACCACACCCGAGGGCTTCAGCAGGCTGATGCGGGAAACCGAAGGGCTGGAAGCGGACGTTCCGGTAAAAGCCATCATTTCACGGCAGCTGGCCCGAGCGGAACTGAGTTTCACTGCCTCTGCCCACCAGGGCATGGGACTGGAGGCTTACACTACCTTCACGTCTCCCCTGAGGAAATTCAGCGACTTTCACGTTCACCGACTGCTCAAACATCTGCTCTGGGGCGAACCGGTCACCAGGCTCTCCGATGCCGAGCTCGACCGTCTGCAGGCAGCCCAGATAAGGGCCCGCCAGGCAGCCGGCAGTCTCGAGAACTGGCTCAAGAGTGACTATGCGAAGCAGCTTGGTGGCGGGCCCATGACCGGAGTGATCAGTCGCACGACGCCGGCAGGATTCTTCGTCAGGCTCGACAGCAACGGCCTGGAAGGCTTTGTCAGTTGCAAGCCCCTGGAAGGTAAGTTCAGCTTCGACCCAGTCACCCTGCGGCTGATCGGTAAAAAGAGGACTTTCCAGATCGAGCAGCCGGTCACCGTCACTTTTGACAGTGTTGATGAGGAACGGAGGCAGATCAATTTCCGGCTGGTAGAAGAAACCCCTTCCGGCACTTGAAAGCCAGCGGCCGGGAGACCATGGTTGGGCCACACCATTCCGGTCCGTGACTTCCACGGGCCGGCTGAAGGAGACGCCCATGCGCCCCGACGAGTTCATGAAAAAATACGGTTTTGACCGGGAAGACGACGAGAAAGAACACAGCCTTCGTGAAAATGCCCTGGAGCACACCAGACACCTGAAACGCCCCCATGCCGGCACCCCCCACGACTGGGAAGAATGGGAACGCTACCGCAGGGAACATCCGGACGAGGTGGAAGAAGACGACCGCAACTGACTTGCAGCCGGTATTCAGTCTTTCATCATGTCAGCGAGCTTTCTGTCCTTTTCTGACCAGAGTTCACCCAGCCAGTTTTTCACATTGCGCCGATGCTCTGAATCGCTGGCATAGTCCCGCCCCTTAAGATGCTCGGGAATCTCTTTCGTATCTATATGCATTTTCACTTCCGGTACCCTCCCGCAGAGAAACTCCCAGAACGTGGGCGGGCCAGCAGGATAGGCAATGGTGACATCCACCAGGGTCTCAATGGCG
Organism: Marinobacter sp.; assembly: GCF_044799475.1. Taxonomy (GTDB): domain Bacteria; phylum Pseudomonadota; class Gammaproteobacteria; order Pseudomonadales; family Oleiphilaceae; genus Marinobacter. Next base: position 804,073 of record NZ_CP085217.1, read on the forward strand.
TCTCCCATGGCATCCAGAACAAACGCCACGCCGCCAGCCTTGGGCTTGAGCAGGTACTGGTAAGGCGACTTTTCCCGGTCATGCTTGGCCGGGGTAAAACGGGTGCCCTCGATGAAATTCATCACGCTGACGGGTGTGTAGCGGAATTTTTCACAGGCCTTGCGGGTTGACCGAAGATCTTCCCCGCGCTTTTCCGGGTGCTTGATCAGGTATTCCCTGGAATAACGCTTCATGAATGGGAAATCCAGACCCCACCAGGCCAGCCCGATTACCGGCACCCAGATGAGTTCGCGCTTGAGGAAAAACTTGAGAAATGGCGCACGGCGGTTGAACACCCGCTGCATGGCAAAGATGTCCACCCAGCTCTGGTGATTGCTCAGCACAAGATACCAGCTTTTCCGTTTCAGCTGTTCAGCGCCTTCTACCTGCCACTGGGTGCTCTGGGTCAGCTTCATCCAGCCCGTGTTACATGCCACCCAGGACTCCGATATCCAGATAATGGCCCGGGTGCAAAGCACGCGAAAGCCCTTATGAGGCACGACCAGCTTGAAGATCGCCGGGATGTACAGCAGCAGGCACCAGAAAACCGTGTTGAGGGCCAGCAGGATGGCGGCAATCACGCCAATAAGAGGGGCAGGCAGAAAACTGAGCATGACAGGTATCCAGTTGTTATTGATTGGTCCGTGGGCCGAATAATAGCAATGCCAGCGGCCGCTGGGCAGTCACAAAACTGATCAATTTGCTGTGCGCCTTCCGACACGAGCCGGAGCCCTGTTTCAGCCCCCCTCCGGAAGATTCCACAGAACCTCACTCAGGCGGTACAGATCGGGAATCACCGCCGTGGGCTGGAGCCCCCAGTCCTCAAACACCGTGGCCGGGTCACGCTGCACCCAGATCGCCATAAGCCCCGCAGCCCGGGCGCCAATGACGTCCCACCCGTTACTGGATATCAGACACAGGGGCCGGTCCAGAGCGCCAGTCGCCCGCCGGGCGTGGGTATAAACGGCGGGATCCGGCTTGAAGCTGCGGATATCATCCACCGAGACGAGACCATCCAGATGAACCCTCAGACGGTTGTGGCCCAGCACCTTTTCCAGCGCCCCGTAACTGCCGTTGGAGAAAGCAAACTGGGGATGGTGCCGGCCCATTTCCTCCAGCACCGGTTCCGCATCCGGGAATGCAGGCAGTGTCAGATAGGCTTCCATCAGGGCATCCTCCCGCTCTGGCGCCAGAGAATGACCATGGGTGGCCATGGCGTTGCGCAGGGCCTGCCGGGTGACCACTCCAAAATCCTCATACATGCGCATGAGGCCCCGCCGGAAGGAAAACTCCAGTTGCTTCTGCCGCCACAGTCGGCTGACGGGGAAGGCGTCATCGCCAACGTCCTCCCGCAACAGATCCGCCATGCCATGGGGATCAACCAGAGTACCGTATACGTCAAACGCCAGTGTGATTGCCATGTGTGCCTTCTCCCGGGTTGGCATGCGTCGGTCGGGGCCCTGGTGGCTGCGGCCCTGATATTTCTCCAGACGACTGTTTTATCATCTCTGCGGGGGCATTTACCAAACACCGTGAATGTAGCGGTCAGAATCCACGACTCTGGCACAATGCCGCCAGCCCCGTTTCAGCAGTTTTCTGAAGCACACTCACCTTCTTTGACGGAAGAAACACCCTCGACGGTGGCGCCGGGAGGGCTGGCGCCCTAAACTCGCATGCATGAATACAGTTGATACATTCAATCTCGACATCCGGTCCCTGACGGTGTTCATCACCGTGCTGGACGAGAACAGTGTCTCGGCCGCGGCAGCAAAACTCGGGGTCAGCCAGTCTGCGGTCAGTCATACCCTGGACCGCCTCCGGCTGGCCCTGGGAGACCCCCTGTTTGTGAAATCCGGCCGCGGCATTACGCCCACCCGGTATGCCATCCAGACCGGCCCCCATGTCCGCCAGGTGCTGGATGAGCTGCGCGCCCTCTCGGCCGGCCCGCCGTTCATACCAGCCCAGGCAGACTTCACCTTCACCATCGCCGCCAACGATTACCAGCGGGACCTCCTGCTACCGCCCCTGATGGCCTCCCTGCGCAGGACGGCACCGGGTATCCGGCTGCATGTCATGCCCTCCGGCATTCCCTCTGCCGACATGCTCCGCAAGGACATCTGCGATCTGATCATTTCACCCCATCCGCCGGATGCCAGCGACATCCTCCAGCGCCGGCTGCTGGAGGACCACATGGCGGTATTCTTCGACCCTGACCAGCGTAGCGCGCCGGAAACCCTGGCAGACTACCTGCGAAGCCGCCATCTGGGCATCCTGTTCAGCGCCGGCGAGCGCATGGCGCTGGAAGGCTCACTGGCAGCCCAGGGCCTGACCCGGGATATTGCCATCACCGTATCCAACTTTTCCGGCCTGCCCGGCTTTCTCAGGGGCAGCGACCTGCTGGCTACAGCTCCGTCGCGGATGAGCGAACACCTGCTGAAGGGTTTCGCCCGCGCCCCCCTGCCCTTTGAATACCGTCCCTTCTCCCTCCTGATGCTCTGGCACAAACGCCATCAGGATGACCCGGCCCATCGGTGGTTGCGCACGGAACTGACAGAGATAGCGAGGAGTCTGGAAAACTGATTAATCACATCTGTTCATGGGTAGTATGAACGCCACGGCCGTTATCTTGTGCCTGCACCGGCGTAGACTGGAGCCCATATTCACCGGGTCTGACCCGGCTCACCCGATAAACCGGATAATCATGCTCGCGCTCACCAGTATCTGGACCACCATTCTGCTGGCTGCCGCCGTCGCCCTCGGCCCTCTTGCCACAGACATGTACCTGCCGGCCCTGCCGTCCATGGGTGCCAGCCTCAGTGCTGGTACCGGCGAGGTCCAGCTCACCCTGAGTATCTACATGGCCGGCCTGGCTCTGGCCCAGCTTGTATGCGGTCCGCTGGCGGACAGATTCGGCCGCAAGCCCATCATGATTGGTGGCTTTGTGCTTTTTGCCATCGCCAGCGTCGGCTGCGCCCTGGCCACCAACGTTGAAACCCTGATCCTCTGCCGCTTCCTGCAGGCGCTGGGGGGCTCCGCCGGCCCGGTACTTGGTCGCGCCGCCATCCGCGACATCTACACCCCGAGGGAAGCCGCCCGCATCATGGCCATCCTGGCAAGTATCATGGCGCTTGCGCCAGCGGTAGCTCCGGGCATTGGCGGCCTGCTTCTGACCGGCTTCGGGTGGGAAGCCATCTTCCTCCTGCTCGGCGCCTATGCCCTGGTTATGGCCGTGGTGGTTGCCTTCGGCATCCCCGAACCCATGGCACCGGCCAACCGCCAGTCCCTTCGCCCCGGGCGTCTCTGGAAAAACTACCGGGCCATCGCTGTGGACCGGAGTTTCCTCGGCTACACCCTCACCAACGCCTTGGTATTCTCCGGCCTGTTTGCTTTTCTCTCCGGATCATCCTTCGTGCTGATCGATTTTCTGGGGGTAAGAGCTGAATACTTCGGCTTCTATTTCGCCAGCATGGTGGCCGGCTACATCGGCGGCAACCTGACCGCCGTCAGACTGGGGCGTCACCTGCTACCGGACCAGATCCTGCACCGCGGCCTCGGCATCTGCGTGCTTGGCGGCAGCACCATGGCCGCCCTTGCCCTGGGTGAAGTCTTTTATGTGAGCGCAGTGATGGTACCCCAGGCCCTGTTCATGGTCGGCGTCGGCATGGTGCTGCCCCAGACCATGGCCGGAGCACTGGCCAACTTCCCTACCATGGCCGGCTCCGCCTCCGCCCTTTTCGGCAGTGTCCAGATGACCCTGGCCGCCCTCGTCGGAATGGCCGTAGGCCACCTCCACACCGGCAGCTCCCTGGTGATGGCCGTCGTCATTGCCGCCTGTGCCATTGCCGCTCTTGTCACCTATCACACCCTGGTCCAGCGTTATCCCGCCCCCGGCTTCGAGCCTGAAGTCGCTGTCCAGAACTGAGAAGCCTCCGATGACCAGGCTGAGTCGGTTTTTCTTTCTCAGGCGACCACCGTCGCCAAAGCCCACCTCGCAAATCTGATAAAGTTGGCCGCTATCCCGTTCCCGAGACCCGGAAAACCCAGTGAGCAAAGCAGTAGACCCACGCGCCCCCCTGGGCCCCCAACTGGCCGCCATGACCTGGCCCATGCTCTTCGGCGTCCTCGCCCTGATGAGCTTCCAGCTGGTGGACAGCATCTTCATCGGCCAGCTCGGCAAAGACCCGCTGGCCGCCCTGGGCTTTACCCTGCCCATGCAACAGCTGGTCATTGGCCTCCAGGTCGGCCTTGGCATAGCCACCACCGCCATCGTCTCCCGCACCCTGGGCGCCGGTGACCAACTCCGGGCCGAGCGCCTGGGTGGCCTTGTAGTCTGGGTAGGCGGCATCCTCGTTCTTATACTGGCCATAAGCCTCTGGTTCCTGAGGGACCAGGTGATGACCCTGCTCGGGGCGGAGCCTGCCCTCCTTCCACTCATCCGGAGCTACTGGATCCCATGGCTGCTCGCCGCCTGGACCGGCGCCATGCTCTACTTCGGCTACAGCGTCTGCCGCTCCCACGGAGACACCCGCACCCCCGGCTACCTGATGGTCGCCACCAGCCTGCTCAACATTGCCCTCGACCCCCTGTACATATTCGTCTTCGACTGGGGTCTGCCAGGTGCCGCCTGGGCGACCGTCACCTCCTTCGGCCTGGGTGCACTTGTAGTCTTTCCACGTCTGGCCCGGGCCACCTGGATCCGCTTCGACCTGCTCCAGCTCGGCCTCCGTAAAGCCCTGCGCCAACTAGGCGCCATCATGGCGCCAGCCATGGTCAGCCAGCTCATGCCGCCCCTCGCAGCCATGCTGGCCACCGCCCTTGTGGCAGGTTTTGGCTCGGCCGCCGTCGCCGCCTGGGGCCTGGGCACCCGGCTCGAATTCTTCTCCATCGTCGTGGTGCTGGCCCTCACCATGTCCATGCCCCCCATGATCGGACAATTGCTGGGCGCAGGAGATCTTGCCACCATCCGCCGCCTGGTCCGCCTGGCGGTACGATTCGTGGTGGTCTGGCAGCTTGTGCTGGGACTTGTCTGGCTGGCGGCTTCAGGAGTGGTGGCCCAGCTATTCACCACTGATGAAAGCGTCCGGGATGTACTGGGGGCCTACCTGGTGAGGGTGCCCCTGAGTTACAGCGGGCTTGGGGTGTGCATGCTGATGGTATCCATCTGCAACGCCCTGGGGCTTTCCCTGCGGGCGCTGCTGGTATCCGTGCTACGGCTGTTCCTGTGCTTCCTGCCTTTCCTGTGGTTTGGAGCCCAGCTGGCGGGAATCAATGGTCTCATGACCGGTGCCCTTATCGGCAACCTGCTGGCAGGCGTGATGGCCTATGGATTCTACCGGGCGGGCATGGCGCGGCTGCGCCAGTCACGCAAACCTTGAGCGGAAACCCTCAGGCATCGGGACTACCTGCTTGCGCACATAACTGAAGAAAACAAAGCCGTATTTCGCCAGTGCTACCGGCTGGCCGCTTTCCTGCTTGCTTACCCGGAACACGAAATCGCCGCCATAGCGGTTGAAATCCATCAGCCCCACCTCAAACCGCAGCACCTCCGGAAAGAAGGACTCCGACTGATACATGGTGGCCAGATCCGTCACGATGATACCTGTGCCCTCCCGATCCGCTTCCATGATGCCGTGGGTGACCAGAAACTGGGCGCGCGCCTCCGACAGCATGGAAATCAGGGCATCATTGCCCAGATGATTGGCACCATTGATGTCCGTGATGCGAACCGGCATTTCCGTTACAAAACTGAAGACATCATCGGGAAATGACAGCTTGATTCTGGCCATATAAAGACACCCTGAGGGCCCGGAAACGGGACATGAAAGAAGAATGCGCGTCATGATACCGCGAAGCCGGCCACCGATTCACCCGGGGGAGACAGCGGGCGGGATTTTCCGCTATGTTGATGCAAATACTTCCAACCACCCGGATCACACCCATGGAAATTCGTCCAGCCGCCACCCTGGCACTTACCAGAGACACCTCCCAGGGGATCGAAGTCCTGCTTCTTCAGCGCACCTGGGACGCGGTTTTTCTGCCCGGCTTTTACGTATTTCCCGGTGGGGCCGTGGATCCCGGCGACAGGAAGTGCGACCCCTGGCTTGAGGGCCACGACGACGAGTCTGCCAGCAGAATGCTGCATATCGGATCCGGTGGCGCGAGCTACCTGGTGGCTGCCATCCGGGAATGTTTCGAAGAGGCGGGCATCCTGCTGGCGCTGGACCGGAATGGCCGGCCGGTGTCGGGAAGCCTGCGAAACGGCCAGAGAGCACGGGAACTCCTCAACTGCGGCGACATGACCCTTGCGGACATCTGCCGTGAGCACCAGCTCATGCTGCCACTGGACAGGCTCGCCTACATGAGCCACTGGATAACGCCTCCCGGAGCGCCCCGCCGGTTCGACACCCGGTTCTTTGTGGCAGCGGCACCACCGGGTCAGCAGGGCGCCCACGACGGAGTGGAAACCATTGACCACATCTGGCTTTCGCCGCAGCAGGCGCTGGCAGATCACCGCGCGGGCCGGCGGCTGTTTGGCTCACCCACCCTGCGCACCCTGAGGATTCTTGCCGAATTCAGCAGCACGGATGCCCTGCTCACCCATACCCATGCCCAGCCCCCCGAACCCTTTCCCAGCGAACCCTGGCCGGCCTTGACGAGCAACGGGAAAACCCGGCTGCTGGAACCGGGGGCGCCAGCCTATGACGAAATCCGCAAACTGGACCCCAACCGCATGGGCAAGGCTATGCCCACCATCACCCCCGGCGAGCCAGTCCTTCTCGCACCCGGCGTCCGGCGCCTGACTGCTCCCAACGCCGGCATGATGACCGGCTCCGGCACCAACACCTATCTGCTGGGAGAAAAAGACGGTTTCACGGTAATTGATCCCGGTCCACGCAATGAAGCCCACATCCAGCGGATCCTGGAACTGACCGGTGGCCTGATCGACCAGATACTGGTAACTCACACCCACCAGGACCACTCACCTGCTGCCCATGCGCTAAGGGAGCAGACCGGCGCACGGCTGCTGGGCATTGCACCGCCCCATGAGCCGGCCCAGGACCAGTCCTTCCAGCCAGACCGGGAACTGGCCGGGGACGAGCGCATCGAAACAGGCGCCGGCACCCTCCGGGCCCTTCATACCCCTGGCCATGCCTCCAATCACCTGTGCTACCTGCTGGAAAAAGAGCAGATGCTGTTTTCTGGAGACCACATCATGCAGGGGTCGACGGTGGTGATTAATCCCCCCGACGGCGACATGAAAGCCTATCTCGAGTCGCTGGACCGCCTCCTGCACGAGGATATCCGGCATATTGCGCCTGGCCACGGCTTCCTCATGGATCACGCTCACGCCGTGATTGACTACCTGTCCACCCATCGGCTGGTGCGGGAACACAAGGTCGTGGAAGCGCTCCGGACCCAGGGCGCGGCTCGGCTGGCGGACCTGACCGCGCATGTCTACGACGATGTGCCAGCAGGGATACACGGCGTGGCCAGCCGCTCTCTGCTGGCTCATCTGATCAAACTGGAGCAGGACGGGCGGGCCACGCTGGATGACGACCACTGGCAATTGGCGGATACCGAAGGCGCCTGACCATGCTCTGGGGCATCGCCGCTGATCTCGTTCTTATTGTCCACCTGCTGTTCATAATCCACGGCGTCTTCGGCGGTCTGCTGGCATTCTGGCGGCGCTGGCTGATCTGGATTCACCTGCCGGCTGCGGTCTGGGCAGCAGCCGTTGTCCTCATGGGCTGGCCCTGTCCCCTGACGCCGCTGGAAATATACCTCCGTCATATGGCTGGAGACGCGGGGTATTCTGGCAGCTTCATCGAACACTATCTGATTTCCCTGATCTACCCGCCGGGGCTGACCCGCCCGGTGCAGATCGCCCTGGGTCTGGGAGTGCTGGGCACCAACATCCTGGTCTACGGCCTGCTGTTTCAGAAGTCCCGAAAACAGCGATGATGGCCACGTGTCCCGGAAATTAAACTTTCCCCAGCCCATTTCACCGGCAGAGCGAGTCCTTTAAGCTGGTTACCTGAATTCAGAAACCGGAAGTGCAAACAGGACCAGATGTATATCCACCACCTGCTGACCCACCACGCCCTCTCACTGTTACTGGCAGCATTTCCCCTGCTGGCAACCGTCACGGTTCAGGCCGATGAATCGGAACCACAGAACCAGGTCGCCGCCCAGGTGGGCGACGATGAAGGTGTCGATGACATTGAAAGTTCCCTGCCCCGGCGCAAAGCCCCCATGGCCGAGGAAGTCATTGTGCCGCCACCGGTGAAACCGGAGTCGCGGGCCCTCAGCCCCGCCGATCCAACGGAAACACCAGGTACTTTGCCTCCGGTAGCGCCGGAGGAGGGAATACCTTCGCCGGAAACGGAAGATACAGAGCAGCAGACGTCTGAAGCGGCAGAGGACATTCCCATCGTTGGCAGCCTGCTGGAACCCCCGACGGCCGGGCCTGTCCGGCTGCTGGGAAGCGAAGTGCTCCCCGGCGAATCTGAGAGGCTGGCCTGGTCCCCCAATACCGCGATCGCCGGGCTGTCATTGCCAACCCCGGTCCTTGTGGTCAACGGAGAACAGACAGGACCCACACTCTGCCTGACCGCTGCCATCCATGGTGATGAGCTCAACGGTATTGAGATCGTGCGCCGCGTTGTCTATGACCTGGATCCGGCCAAGCTGTCAGGGCGGGTGATAGGGGTACCAATCGTGAATGTCCAGGGATTCCAGCAGGGCTCCCGGTACCTGCCGGATCGCCGGGACCTCAACCGCCATTTCCCGGGTAGCCCGAATGGCAGCCTGGCCGACCGGGTAGCCCACTCTCTGTTCAGTGATGTGATCCGGCACTGCGACCTGCTGGTGGATATCCATACCGGCTCGCTGAAACGCACCAACCTGCCCCAGCTGCGGGCTGACATGAACCACCCCGGAGTGGCGGAATTCACCCTGGGCTTCGATGCCATGGCGGTGGTCCACAGCAGCGGCTCACAAGGTATGCTTCGCACGGCCGCCGTTGAGGCAGGCATTGTTGCGGTCACCATGGAGGCGGGGGAATCCCTGCGGATCCAGGAGGAGCAGATCAAGGCGGGGGTTCACAGTCTGACCAGCCTGATGGAGCGTCAGGGGATGATTTCCCGGCTCTTTGTCTGGGGCAAGCCGGAACCTGTGTACTACAATTCGGAATGGATCCGGGCCGGGCATGGCGGCATTCTGTTCAGCGACGTGAGCCTTGGAGAGCGGATTTCCCAGGGCCAGTTACTGGGCACGGTGGCGGACCCCATCACCAATGCCCAGTATCCCATCCGGGCCACGTCCGGGGGCCGGGTAATCGGCATGGCGGTGGATCAGGTGGTGATGGCGGGGTTTGCCGCCTTCCATATTGGCTCGGAAGCTGAAACACCCGCCGCAGAATAGCTGTTCCCGGTACGGAGGTTACCGTTAACCCAGGAGGGCGTGTGCCCGAAAGAACGCCCGGAAAACTGTGGCCCGCCTATGCAGGCCTGGTACTTACTCCCCTGTTCTGGGCTGGCAATGCTGTAGTCGCACGGAGCGTGGTTGATACCATCCCGCCCGTGTCCCTGGCGTTCTGGCGCTGGTGCGTCGCCTTTGCAATTCTGCTTCCTTTTGCACTCCCCGGAATCCGGCGGCAATGGCCGGTCATTGTGCAACACCGGGGCTCCATGCTTGCTCTGGCCGCCTTCAGTGTGGGCGCATTCAATACCCTGCTGTATCTTTCGGCGGTAACCACCACCGCCCTCAACATAACACTGGTGAACTCTACAATTCCCATCATGGTGGCGTTACTGTCCTGGCTGATACTGGGCGACCGGACCCGTCCTCTGCAGGCCGCGGGGATCGCCCTGGCACTGGTCGGAATGCTGGTAATCGTGGGCCAGGGATCGCTGGAGACCTTTGCCCGGCTGGCATTTCAGCCAGGGGACCTGATCATGGTGGCTGCGGTCTTCAGCTGGGGCCTGTTTTCCGTTTTGCTCCGTCGTCAGTCGGTGCCGCTGGAACCCCTGACTTTTCTGGCGGTACAGGTTGGCCTTGGAATTCTGGTCATTCTGCCCTTTTATCTGGTAGATCTGCTGCTGTTTTCCGGGGGCTTCCAGTTAACGTCGAAAGTGATTCCGCCATTGCTGTATGTGGCAGTATTTCCTGGCATTCTGGCCTATGCTTTCTGGAACAATGGTGTTCACCGTGTCGGCCCGCCGAAGGCGGCCGTATTCATGTACCTTACACCTGTGTATGGCGCTCTTCTGGCAGGCGTTTTCCTGGGCGAACGTCTCAGCCTTTTCCATCTGACCGGGGGTCTGCTGATCCTGATCGGGCTGGTCCTGACGACCCGGCCGGCTGGACTCCGCAGCAGAAAGTAGAGCTAGTCCGATTCCGTGAAGCAGCAGCCATTCACTGGATTCATTCGCACCAGCCAATAAAAAAGAGGCAATTATCATGGCAACTGTTACCCGACGTGGCGTTGAAGTCAGTACCGCCGGCTCCCTGCCCCCTGTGGGCCAGGCGGCTCCCGAAGCGAACTTCACCCAGACCGACCTGAGCGAACTGACGCTGTCTGACCTCAAGGGCAGTAACGTGATCCTCAACATATTTCCCAGTATCGACACGCCTACCTGCGCCAAATCAGTCCGCCGGTTTAATGAGGCCGCGGCGCGACTGGACAACACCCGGATTGTCTGCGTCTCTGCTGACCTCCCGTTCGCCCAGTCCCGCTTCTGCGGCGCGGAGGGGCTGGACCAGGTGCAGACGGTATCAACGTTCCGCAACCCTGAATTCGGCACCACCTACGGCGTTGAGATCACTGATGGGCCGCTGCGGGGACTGCTCGCCCGGGCCATCGTTATTATTGATGCGCAGGGCGTGGTCACCTACACCGAACTGGTACCGGAAATCGGCCAGGAGCCCGACTACGGGTCAGCCCTGGAATCCCTCTGAGGGCAGGCCGGAATGGTTCCTGTGCGGCAGGCCGGACAGTTTCTCGCGCCAGTGTCCGGATTCCCTGATCATCCTAAGGTCCAGGAGGGACTCCTTGACAGGATGAGCGCCGACCGTCTTTACTTCCTGCTGCGACTGGCGCTTTATCCGCCGCTAAGCGGTTAAAAACAAATAAAACTTTTCCGTGAATAAAAATAAAAGCCTGGCCCGCAGTCCTGCGTTCCCGGCGTAACAGTCCAGGGAGCCGCTGTGTGAGTGACGATCGTCAGGACACGCCTGTTATTCTTGAAACCCGCGGCCTTACCAAGGACTTCAAGGGCTTCACTGCCATCAGGGACGTCAATCTCAAAGTCAGGGAAGGTACGATTCACGCCCTGATTGGCCCTAACGGAGCTGGCAAAACAACCTTTTTCAACCTGCTGACCAAATTTCTGACCCCCACATCGGGCGCCATACTGTTCGACAAGACTGACATCACCAGGCGCAGGCCGGCGGACATTGCCCAGAGTGGCATCATCCGATCGTTCCAGATCTCATCGGTCTTCCCCCATCTCGGAGCCCGGGAAAACGTCCGCATCGCGCTACAGCGCAAACTGGGGGTTTCCTACCACTTCTGGCGTCCCACGCGCATTCTCGATCAGCTCAACGAACGGGCCCAGGCTCTGCTTGAGCAGGTCGGCCTGGGGCGGTTCGGGGACGCCCGGGCAGTTGAACTACCCTATGGTCAGAAAAGGGCGCTGGAAATTGCCACCACCATCGCCCTGGAGCCGAGGCTGATGCTGCTGGACGAACCCACCCAGGGCATGAGTGCGGAGGATGTGGGTACAGTGACGGATCTGATAAGGACCGTGCTGGACGGCCGCACCATTGTCATGGTGGAACACAACCTGAACGTGGTATCCAGCCTGGCCGACACTATTACCGTGTTAAACCGTGGGGAGGTTCTCGCCGAGGGCGACTATGAGTCCGTGTCGAAGAATCCCGCCGTGATGGAAGCCTACATGGGGACTACCCATGTCGAATAATTCAGGCAATGAACTGCTGAAAATCGAAAATCTCCACGCCTGGTACGGCGAATCCCATATTCTTCACGGGATGGAGCTTTCCGTCAGGGAGGGTGAAGTCATAACCCTGCTCGGACGCAACGGATCAGGCCGGACCACCACGCTGAAAGCCATTCTCGGGGTGGTTGGACGCCGCACGGGGTCCATCAGGGTACGGGGGGTGGAAGTGATCAACATGGCCACTCACCGCATTGCCCACGTCGGCAAGCTGGGCTATTGCCCGGAAGAGCGGGGTATCTTTGCGTCGCTCAACGTGGAGGAGAACCTTGAGTTGCCGCCCACTCTGGCCGATGGGGGCATGTCAGTGGCGGAAATCTACCAGATGTTCCCAAATCTCATGGAGCGGCGCCACAGCCAGGGCTCCAAGCTATCGGGAGGCGAGCAACAGATGCTCGCCATCGCCCGCATTCTCCGTACCGGCGCCACTCTCCTCCTGCTCGACGAAATCACCGAAGGCCTTGCGCCAGTGATTCTCAAGTCACTGGACAGCGTGATCCGGAAACTGCGGGAAAAGGGCTACACCATCGTGCTCGTGGAACAGAATTTTCATTTCGCCGCGCCTCTGGCCGATCGCCATTACGTGATCGAACATGGCCGCGTGGTTCAGCAGATTGAAGCGGCTGATCTCGCCGCAAAGCAGGAACAGTTGAACAGACACCTGAGTGTCTGACTGTGGGGACCAGCCGAACTCCGACTTGTCCCGGTTCGAATAACAAAAGGGGAATAACGATGCTCAATCAAGTGATCAAGGGAATTGTGGGGGCAGTAGGTCTGGCAAGCATTGCATTGCCACTCACGGCAACAGCCGAGCTTTCCGACAATACGGTCAAAATCGGTGTACTCAGCGACATGTCCGGAGTCTACAAATCACTGGAAGGCCCGGGGGCCGTGATTGCGGCAGAGATGGCGATTGAGGACTTCGGCGGCAAGGTTCTGGACCGGCCAATCGAAATCATCTCCGCCGACCACCAGAACAAGCCGGACATCGGCGCCAGCACGGCGAGGGAGTGGATCGATGACAATCAGGTCGACATGATCACCGCCCTGGACAACTCTTCCGTGGCGCTGGCCGTTCAGGGCCTGGCGAAGGACAAGAAAATCATCACCATGAATACCGGCGCCGGCACCACGGCGCTAACCGAAGAACAGTGCAGTCCTTACGGCATCCACTACGTCTACGACACCCATGCCCTGCCGGTCGGTACTGCCACAGCCATGGTCAAGAACGGCGGCGAGAAGTGGTTCTTCATTACAGCTGACTACGCCTTCGGTCATTCGCTGCGGGATAATACCGGCGCGGTGGTGGAAAGCCTGGGTGGTGAAGTGGTGGGCAACGTTAACGCGCCCCTCAGCACCAATGACTTCTCCTCCTACCTGTTGCAGGCCCAGTCGTCCGGCGCCGATGTCATCGGCCTGGCCAATGCTGGCCAGGATACGGTAAACGCCATCAAACAGGCCCACCAGTTCCGCATCGTCCAGAGTGGCCAGAAGCTCGCCGGCATGCTGGTATTCATTACCGACGTGCACAGCATGGGGCTGGACATCGCCCAGGGCCTGCAATTCACTACCGCATTCGTATGGAATCAGGATGACGAGGCGCTGCAGTGGTCGAACCGCTTCTACGAGCGTCATGGCGCCATGCCAACCATGGTTCATGCTGGTGTCTATTCCGCGGTAAGCCATTATCTGGAAGCGGTTAAAGCCGTTGGCAGTGACAACTCCGATGCCGTGCGCAAAAAACTCGGGGAGATGAAACTCAACGACTTCTTCGTCAAGGATGGCTACATTGCGGCCAACGGCTCCATGTTCCACGACATGTACCTGGTGGAAGTGAAGAAGCCCGGCGAGTCTGAAGGCGAATGGGACCTGCTGAAGGTGCTTTCCAGGATCCCTGCAGAGGCAGCCTACATCCCACTTTCCGAGAGCGTGTGCCCGCTGGTCAAGAAATCCTGATTCCAGCCCCTGTCCACTGGTTCCCGGACTTCCGGGAACCAGTGTTTCCAAAGCCTCCCGGGAGGATATGACGTGTCAATCCAGGTCATCTTGGCGCAAGCATTGCTCGGCCTCAACGTGGGGGTTTTCTACGCCATGCTGAGTCTTGGTCTGGCGGTGATTTTCGGCCTGCTGAACATTATCAACTTCGCCCACGGGGCGATGTACATGCTGGGCGCATTCCTTGCCCTTATCGGTTACTCCTACCTGGAGCAGTGGTTTGGCATCAGCGTGCAGATCGGCTTCTGGGCCTCCCTTATCGTGGTTCCATTACTGGTGGGCGGTCTCGGCATACTGATTGAGCGCACCATGCTCAAGCGGCTTTACGAACTGGATCATATCTATGGTCTGCTGCTGACCTTTGGCATTACCCTGATCCTGCAGGGCCTTTTCTCCAATTACTTCAATGTCTCCGGCACTCCCTACCCGGGCCAGCCGGAGTCCCTCAGCGGCGTGGTCAACCTGGGTTTCATGTACTTCCCCACCTATCGCCTGTTTGCCATTGTGTGCTCGCTGGTGGTGTGTTTCGGAACCTGGTACGTGATCGAACACACCAAACTGGGGTCCAGGTTGCGGGCCGGCGTTGAGAATCCCCAGCTGACCCAGACTTTCGGTCTCAATGTGCCTCTGATGGTAACACTGACCTTTGGCTTCGGGGCCGCCCTGGCGGGTCTGGCCGGGGTGCTGGCGGCGCCGATCTATTCCGTCAGTCCCCTCATGGGTGCCGACCTGATTATCGTGGTGTTTGCCGTAGTGGTCATCGGCGGTATGGGCTCAATCATGGGAGCCATACTCTCCGGCCTCGCCCTGGGCCTGGTTGAGGGACTGACCAAGGTCATTTACCCGCCGGCAGCCAGCACTGTCATATTCTTTCTGATGGTACTGGTGCTGCTGTTCCGCCCCGCCGGCCTGTTTGGCAAGGAGAAGTAAGCCGTGATGATGAACCGCATACTGTTTGCCTTGATGCTCATCGCAGGCCTGACTGCTCCGTTCTTTGCCTATCCGGTATTTGTGATGGATCTCCTGTGCTTCGCCCTGTTCGCCTGTGCCTTCAATCTGCTGCTGGGCTATGTCGGGCTGCTGTCCTTCGGGCACGCCGCCTTCTTCGGCGGTGCCGCCTATATCGCGGGCTATGCCATCAAGGACTGGGGGTTTTCGCCGCTGATCGGCATTCTCACGGGCACCGGCTTTGCCCTGATCCTGGGGTTCGCCTTTGGTTACCTGGCCATCCGCCGCCAGGGCATCTATTTTGCCATGGTCACCCTGGCGCTGGCGCAGATCATCTATTTCATGGCACTGCAGCTGCCATTCACCGGTGGTGAAAACGGCCTCCAGGGCATTCCGCGAGGCAACCTCCTGGGTTTTATCGACCTCAACAGCCCTCTCAACATGTATTACTTCGTGTTCGCCATATTTCTGGTGGGCTTCTGCATTATCTACAGGACCATCCACTCGCCTTTTGGCGAAGTACTCCAGGCCATTCGTGAGAATGAAGCCCGTGCCCTGTCCCTCGGCTATGACGTGGACCGCTTCAAGCTTCTGGCGTTCGTGATTTCCGCCACCCTTGCCGGTCTGGCTGGCGCAACAAAGGCGGTGGTTTTCCAGTTCGCGGCTCTCACCAACGCCCACTGGCAGACATCCGGAGAAGTCATACTGATGACCCTCGTGGGTGGGCTTGGCACCGTCTTCGGACCGGTTGTCGGCGCCCTGACCGTCGGTGCTCTGAGCCATGAGCTCAGCTCCTTCGGCTCCTGGGTGCAGGTCATCCTGGGAACCATTTTCGTGCTCTGTGTACTGGTTTTCCGCCGGGGCATCATCGGAGAGCTCGGGCGGGTGCTGAAGAAACCCTGACAGGTACCCTATGACCATCGCCCCTGCTGCCAGGCGCAACCAGACAGTTGCCATAATTTTGCGCTTCATCATGCCCTACCGCCGGCAAGTGGCAGGGGCCCTGCTGGCGCTGATTTTTACCGCAGGCATTACCCTGTCCCTTGGCCAGGGCATACGCCTGCTGGTCGATCAGGGATTTGTAACCGGATCTCCGAGCCTGCTGAACCAGTCAGTGCTGCTGTTTTTCATTCTGGTGCTCGGCCTGGCAGCAGGGACCTTTGTGCGCTTCTATCTGGTGTCCTGGATCGGCGAACGGGTGGTGGCGGATATCCGCAAGCAGGTTTTCAATCATCTGATCCATCTGCATCCCGGGTTTTTTGAAACCAACCGGGGAATCGAGATCCAGTCGCGGCTGACCACTGACACCACGGTACTGCAGTCGGTCATCGGCTCCACTGTCTCCGTGGCCCTGCGCAATGTGGTGATGCTGATTGGCGGTATCATTCTGCTGTTCATCACCAACGTCAAACTCACGATGATCGTACTGCTGGCGGTACCGATGGTGGTGGCTCCCATCCTGATTTTCGGTCGCAGGGTGCGGCGCCTGTCCCGTCTCAGCCAGGACCGGATTGCCGATGTGGGCAGCTACGTCGGCGAGATCCTTGGCCAGATCAAGACTGTTCAGGCCTACAATCACCAGCCCGAGGATGAGTTGCGATTCTCAGGAGTGGTAGAGCAGGCCTTCGGCGTGGCCCGGCAGCGGATCCGCCAGCGGGCCTGGCTGATTGCGGTGGTGATCCTGCTGATTCTGGGAGCGGTGGGGGTAATGCTCTGGGTTGGAGGGCTGGATGTGATCGCCGGCCGGATTACCGGTGGCGAACTGGCCGCTTTCGTATTCTACAGCCTGATCGTGGGTTCTTCCGTGGGCTCCCTGAGTGAAGTCATTGGCGAGCTGCAGCGGGCCGCCGGGGCCGCTGCCCGGATCGTCGAACTGCTCCGCACCGGGAGTGAAATCAGGACACCGGAGGAAAACCTCGAGCATCTTCCGGAGCAAGTCAAGGGCGAGATCCGCTTTGACGGCGTGAGCTTTGCCTATCCCGGGCGCCCGGATGTGACCGTGATTCACGACTTCAGTCTTGAGGTTGCGGCGGGGGAAAGTCTTGCCCTGGTAGGCCCCTCCGGAGCGGGCAAATCCACCCTGTTTGATCTTCTGCTGAGGTTTTTTGATCCGGAAGGCGGGACCATCACGGTGGATGGCGTCAATATACGGCAGCTTGATCCCGCTGAACTGCGGCGCTGCTTTGCGTTCGTGTCCCAGGAGCCTGCGCTGTTTTACGGCACCATTGCAGACAATATCCGCTACGGAAAGCCGGACGCCAGCCAGGCAGAAATTGAGGACGCCGCCAGGGTGGCCCATGCCGATGAATTTATCCGCCAGCTGCCTGACGGGTATCAGACCCGCCTGGGCGATGCCGGCCAGGGGCTTTCCGGTGGCCAGAAACAGCGTCTGGCCATTGCCCGGGCTCTTCTGGTGGATGCACCGATTCTGCTGCTGGACGAGGCCACCAGTGCCCTGGATGCCCAGAGCGAACACCTGATCCAGCAGGCCATGCCCCGACTGATGGCCGGTCGAACCACTCTGGTAATTGCCCACCGCCTGGCAACCGTCAAACATGCAGACCGCATTGCAGTCATTGACCAGGGGCGACTGCAGGGCCTCGGCCCTCACAATGAACTGGTGAAGACCGACGCCCTCTATTCCCGCCTGGCGGAGCTGCAGTTCCGGGCGCCGGAAAAAGCCTGAGCTCCCGCGACGCTACTTCTGGAAATGCTCCCGGAACCAGTCAGCCGCAAGCTCGGATACCTTTTCAAGCTTGCCTGGCTCTTCGAACAGGTGGGTGGCCCCGGGCACGATCTCGGTTCTGACTTCGCAGTCCATCTGGGAGGCCGCGTCCCGGTTCATGCCTATCACCGGCGTATCCTCACCGCCCACAATGAGCAGGGTTGGTGCCTTGACGCGGGCCAGGGCTTCTCCGGCCAGATCGGGGCGACCGCCCCGGGACACCACGGCCGCCGCCCGGGCAGGTCGTTCCGCCGCGGCAATAAGTGCTGCGCCAGCACCGGTGCTGGAACCGAAGAGGCCGACGGCGAAAGAAGCCAGTTCATCCTGTTCCGACATCCAGTCCATGGCGCCCACAAGGCGGCCCGCCAGCATCGGAATGTTGAAACGGTGCTCACGGGTAACCACGTCTTCCCGCTCTTCGTCTTCAGTGAGCAGATCCAGCAACAGGGTTCCCATGCCGCGGCTGACCAGAAAACCGGCCACTTCGCGGTTACGGCGGCTGAAGCGGCTACTGCCGCTGCCATGAGCGAAGAGGATCATCCCGTGAGGGTCGCCCTCCGGCATGGTGAGGTCGGCATGGAGCTTTTTGCTGCCTTCCCCGATAGT
This sequence comes from Marinobacter sp., assembly GCF_044799475.1. Lineage (GTDB taxonomy): Bacteria > Pseudomonadota > Gammaproteobacteria > Pseudomonadales > Oleiphilaceae > Marinobacter. Next base: position 822,406 of record NZ_CP085217.1, read on the forward strand.
TACTTCACGGGAATCACCGGTATTTGCGCTTTCGTTGGCCATAACACACCTCATTTTCGTCCATGAGTTGAAGGGTCAGTGCCTGCCGATCACTTCTCAATAACACCGCAGGCTACCCGGGCCCCACCACCGCCAAGGGCTTCGGGACTGTCGGAATAGTTGTCGCCGCCCTCGTGGATGATGAGAGCGCGACCGTACAGGTCCTTGATTTTCAGACGCGGTGCCAGTACCGGAACCGTCACACTGCCATCGCTGGTGGCATAGAGTGCAGGCAGGTCCCCCATGTGACCCTTCTCATAGGGTCCGTTATGACTGCCGCCCTTCGGATTGTAGTGGCCGCCGGCTGCCCCGCCGGGAACGGTTTTGCCATCTTTTTTGAGGGGGCCGCAGTCCGGGTTCTCATGGAGATGAAAACCATGCACGCCGGGTTTAAGGCCGGCAAGATCGGGCCTGAAAAGAACGCCATGGGGGCTTGCTTCCACCTTGATGGTGCCCATCGAATCAGCCGGGCCCTTCTCTGTAACGGCCCGCATGGTGATTTCCATGCTCCTGTTTTTGCTGTCTCTCTCATTCGCCGCTTTCGCGGTCATCGCCTCGGCTTTTTCCCCGATTTCCATGGCGTCCTGCCGGACATCATCGAGGGGGAGGGATTCGGCATGGCGATCGGCAAGTACAAGCGCGGGAATGAGGCCGGCCGCAATCACTGCAGCCAGTAGTCCTGTTGATCTGTGCATCAGATGTCCTCCTGACAGTAAGAGTGAACTCCTGTCCCACAGCAAAAGAGACATACTCTATACCTAACACACCGACTCAACCGGCTTCAAATCCGCCACCGATCGCCGCACCCGATCGAGACCTGAAACATGTGGCCTGCTGTTTATCCGGATGCGTGCGGAAAGCGGTTCAAAGGCTGCTAGATGTGGCCCTGGCTACGCAGATAATCATCGTAGCTGCCGCTGAAATCGGTGATCCCGTTGGCACTGATCTCCACGATGCGGGTCGCCAGGGAGGAGACAAACTCCCGGTCATGACTGACAAAGATCAGGGTGCCAGGGTAGTTTTCCAGCGCCAGGTTGAGGGCTTCGATGGACTCCATGTCCAGGTGGTTGGTGGGTTCGTCCATCAAGAGCACGTTGGGCTTCTGCAGAATCAGCTTGCCAAACAGCATGCGCCCCTGCTCACCACCGGAGATCACCTGCACGGACTTGGCGATGTCATCGCCGGAGAACAGCATGCGGCCAAGGGTGCCACGAACAAGCTGCTCGCCGCCCTGGGTCCACTGGGCCATCCATTCACTGAGATCCATGTCTTCAGCGAAATCCCGGGTGTGATCCTGGGCGAAGTAGCCTACCTCGGCGCTGTCTGTCCACTTGACCTCACCGGAGTCCGGCGTCATTTCGCCAGCCATGCACTGCAGCAGTGTGGTCTTGCCAATACCGTTGGGACCGATAATCGCTACCCGTTCACCGGCCTCGATCTGCAGATTCAGTTTCGACAGCACGCACTCTTCCCCGAACCCCTTGTACAGGTCTTTCAGGGTGACCGCCTGGCGATGCAGCTTTTTGGTCTGCTCAAAGCGGATAAAGGGACTGATCCGGCTGGAGGGTTTGACCTCTTCCAGCTGGATCTTGTCGATCTGACGGGCCCGGGAAGTCGCCTGCTTGGCCTTGGAGGCGTTGGCAGAGAAGCGGCTGACGAACTGCTGCAGCTCGGCGATCTGTGCCTTCTTTTTGGCATTGTCCGACAGCATGCGCTCCCGTGCCTGGGTTGCGGCGGTCATGTATTCGTCATAGTTGCCCGGGAACAGGCGCAGCTCCCTATAATCCAGGTCCGCCATGTGCGTGCAGACGCTGTTCAGAAAGTGGCGGTCGTGGGAGATGATCACCATGGTGCTGTTACGGGCCACCAGAATGGATTCCAGCCAGCGGATGGTATTGATGTCCAGGTGGTTGGTGGGCTCGTCCAGCAGTAGCACCTCCGGATCCGAGAACAGCGCCTGGGCCAGCAGAACACGCAGCTTCCAGCCAGGCGCCAGGGCACTCATGGGGCCATTATGCTGTTCCAGCGGGATTTCCAGGCCAAGCAACAGCTCGCCCGCGCGGGAATCGGCCGTGTAGCCGTCCATCTCGGCGAACTGGACTTCCAGATCCGCTACCGCCATGCCGTCTTCTTCCGACATTTCCTCCAGCGAGTAGATACGGTCCCGCTCGGCTTTTATCTTCGAGAGTTCTTCATGACCCATGATCACCGTGTCAATGACACTGCAGTTCTCAAAAGCAAACTGGTCCTGACGCAGTTTACCCAGCCGGGTATTCTGATCCAGCATCACCTGGCCGCCGGAAGGCTCAAGGTCTCCACCGAGAATCTTCATGAAGGTGGACTTGCCGCTGCCATTGGCACCGATCAACCCGTAGCGGTTGCCGTTGCCGAACTTGACGGAAACATTTTCGAACAGGGGCTTTGCCCCGAATTGCATGGTGATATTGGCAGTAGAAATCAACGAAGGAACCTATAAGCAGTAAGCAACGGAAAGGCGCGGCAGGGGACCAGCGCGGAAAAGCGGCAATTGTACATGTTTTGAGCGGCTGGCGTACCGGCCACCAGTCAAAATGAGGTAAGGAAATACCGGGGCCGGATCAGGAGCGTCATCGCCTGACCCCGGCCCGCAGGCTTCACTATCAGAAAGTCGTGGCCAGCACAGTACCCATTTTCTCCCTGCCCAGTGCCGATTCAAACCTGTCGCTGCTCCAGGCCGGGTGCCCGGCAATCATCACCAGGGGCACTACGCCGTCCGTCCGGTTGACCAGTTGCTCGTGCTGGAACTCCTCCCTGTACTGGCGGCGCACGCTTTTATTGTGGTCAAACCGGCGCAGGGCAAAGGGATCAATCAGGACTATGTCAGCCTGATCCCCCACCTCCATGCTGCCACCCCTGACACCAAATACCCGGGCGGGATCACGGGTCAGGCGTTTCACCATGTAGGCCACATCCTGGTCGCCGCCGTCCGACGCCATTTTCAGGGCCCGAAGGTTGCCATCATAAAAAGCCATATTGGTGAGATGGGCACCACTGTCATTGAAGCCGGGAAGCAGCTGCGGGTCCATCAGCAGGCTGCGAACCATGGCTTCGTCCCGGTTGGCGGACACTGTGTACCAGCTGATGTCCCGGTCAAAGGCCCGCAGCATGGCGAGCATGAAGTCGCCCTCATCCCGCACTTCGCTGAAATGTTCCGCGATTACTGCTTTTTCTGCGTCGCTCAGGTCCGGGGCCTTGTCGGCACTGGCCGCTTTCACCCGGTCGAAAACCTGCTCAAACGTCATGCCCTCCCACTGCTTCAGCGGGCACACGTCGATGGTCATGTCTTCCAGAGCGCGGTTGAAGGCGTAATCGTCGAGCCTGAGCCACCTTTTCAGCCGGGCCGGTCCGAAGCCGGTTTTGCCATCCATCCACATGGCCCGGAACAGTTTGATGTAGGCCGGATCATCCAGCAGTTTTCTGCGGCCTTCGCGGTCTTCCAGCTCCAGTTCATTCAGCGCGCGCAGCTCGGTAATCTCCTCAGACAGGGGTGTCACCGCGCCGTCGGACCAGACCTTGAACGGCGCTGCCAATGCCTGCAGGTGGAAATCGCCTCGCAGGAAACGGGAATTCAGAACCCGGGCAAGCAGCCGTGCCAGTCGCACGATCTTGCGATTGCTGTGGACATCCAGCGCAGCGACCACGGTGGTTTTGAGGGGCTTGCCGTGGAGCCGGCCCGAGGTGAGCAGAAAGGTTTTGATGGTGCCCAGGGTGGAGTCCTTGGGGGGCGTGGCCTGCCACACAGCGCCCTTGCGTCGGACCACGCTGGTCAACCGTTTGATCTCGCGGTAACTGGCGAACTGGGTGGGAATCGTTTTCTGGGTGTTGGGCTGATTGGCAAGGTAGTGGAACGGCAGGGCATCTGTGGAAAAACCGGCGTAACCGTCGTCCAGCGCCTGTTCCAGAAGCTGTTCCATGGTCTGGAGTTCGTCCTCGGTCGGGTCCCGGGAGATGCTGGCCTCAAAACCCATGGCCTCGATGCGAAGCATGGAGTGAGGCACCATGGTCACCAGGTTGGGCCCCAGCTTGAGGCGGTGGAGATGCTCGATATATTCCTTTGGGTTGTTCCAGTCCACCCGGTCCGCCGTGGCCCGCAGCACGGACTTGGGGATATTCTCCACCCGCGCGTAGCAGTCCACGATGGGGTCCGATTCACCCTTGCGCTGGGCGCCGAACGCCAGGCCGAGACTGCAGTTGGCGATCACCACAGTGGTGGTGCCATGGCGGACGGATTCCGGCAGCCCCGGGGCGACCTCCAGCTCCAGGTCGTAGTGGGTATGAATATCGAACAGCCCTGGCATGGCCCAGTAGCCGGTGCCGTCAATAACCCTGGCTGCGTGCTCCGGATCGAGGTCTGACCCCCGGGCGGCGATGCGCCCACCTGCGATGGCGATATCCTGACTCGGCGCCGGAGGGTTACCGCTTCCGTCAAAGACCTTGGCGCCCTTTATCAGATAATCCCAGGATTTATCGCTCATCACTGCCTCTCAGATTGTTGTTCTGTTTTCAAAATAGGCCGCCAGTAACTGCACGCCTTTTTCAATCAGCTCATCCCGCTGAATGTCCTGATGGCCCTGGAATACATGGCGGTGCACCAGGCCTTCCGCCATGGAAAACAGACAGAAAGCAGTGGTTTCCACATCGTCGCTGACATACCGGGCGACGAACGCACGAACACGGTCCATCAGAATGGACTCGCCCTCGTCCATCACCGCAGCCAGCTCGGGATCCATCCGGCGGCGATATTCCAGCACCTCGTGCAGTCCGGACTCCTTCTCGTGGAAGTCATAAACGAAGCCCAGCGCCTGGCGGAATACGTCCTGTATGTCGGTATTCCCACCCCGCGTGATGCCGAGTCTGGCAGCGGGAACCTGGAGGTGCTCCTGAAGTTCGGCGAAGCGCTGCCGGGTGACTTCCAGCAGCACATCGTCCTTGTTGTGGAAGTACTGGTAAAAGGTTCCCGTTGCAACGCCAGCACGGTCCGCAATGGACTTTGCGGTGGTAGCCTCGAAGCCCTGCCGGGAGAACTCTTCAAAGGCTGCCTGCAGTAGTGCGTTGCACTTGAGGATGGCCCTTTGCTGGGTGGGTGCTGTTTTCATGCTTTATTCGCCGGGTTTTGGTGGTTGAGAAATATCAAAAACGAAACTTGACGTCAAGTTCAGGTTTGACCATGCTCCGGATCAACAATAACTTCAATTTGGCGATGAAAGCCCATCCCGGAGAACAGCATGCGACCCCACGACTGGCACAGAAAAGGCAGGATCCTGAACATCCAGGGCTTCAGTATTTTTGTGGTCGATGAGGGAGGGCCCGGCCAGGAGACCCTGCTGCTGATCCACGGGTTCCCAACCGCGAGCTGGGACTGGCACCGGGTCTGGCCGGAGCTCAGGAAGTCATACCGAGTGGTGGCAATGGACATGCTGGGCTTCGGTTTTTCCGACAAGCCCAACCCCCATGAGTACTCCATTCATGGCCAGGCGGATATCGTGGAAGAAGTGGTTTCCCAGCTGGGTCTCGGGGAATTCCATGTGCTTGCCCATGATTACGGCGACACAGTCGCCCAGGAACTGCTTGCCCGGCAGAATGAAGGGACAGGAGCCGGCAAGTGGCTGTCCGGCTGTTTTCTCAACGGTGGCCTGTTTCCCGAAACCCACCGCGCCCTGCTGACCCAGAAGCTGCTCCTCAGTCCGCTGGGCCCCCTGTTCAATCGTCTTTCCAACAAAAGCCGGTTCGACAGAGCCATGAGCCGGGTCTTCGGCCCCGCCACCAAACCGGACGAACAGGAACTGGCGGATTACTGGTCTCTGGTGAACCACAAGGGCGGCAAGCACATCTTCCACAACCTGATCACCTATATGAACGACCGCAAAAAGCACCGGCAACGCTGGGTGGATGCACTGAGGGACGCCAATGTCCCACTGGCCCTGATCAATGGCTCTGCCGATCCGGTCTCCGGCGCCCACATGGTGGCCCGTTATCGGGAACTGGAGCTGCCCCTCGCCTTTCTTGCGGAACTGCCAGACACAGGCCATTACCCCCAGATGGAAGCACCTTCTTCAGTCGCCATGCATTATCTGGATTTTCTGGGAGGGCGGAGGGACTCAGCGGCATAGTCCGTCATCTTTCCTTTTTCCGCCCGGAGCAGATCTTTTCCCGTCTGTTTGAGTCTTTTCACCACCCCAGCCCCCGCCGGGAGCGTCGTCACGGGCTTGCAACCCGGCCGGCTTTGACCCAAGGTAAATGACTGGTTTCTGCATTCACCCGATAAGGAGGTCATTCGATGAGTGTTCTTTTTCTCATTCTCAGCGCCCTGGTGCTGATCTATTTTGGAACCGGCGGCACCATCGCTGCTGCAGTACTCACGGTCGCCACCCTGATCGGCCTCTGGCTGGATGGCTGGCATCTTGCCAGCTTCCTGTTTGGCGGCGCTCTGCTGGCTCTCAGCCTCGTCCTGGTGATGCCCGGAAACTTCCGACGGGACCGACTCAGCAAGCCCCTTCTGGGCTGGGTCCGCGGCCAGCTCCCCACTCTCTCCAGCACTGAGCAGGAAGCCCTGAGTTCCGGCAGTGTGGACTGGGACGGCGAACTTTTTTCCGGCCAGCCCAACTGGTCAAAACTGCTCAGCTACACCCCGGCACGCCTGACGAAAGAGGAACAGGCGTTTGTCGACGGGCCTGTGGAAACTCTCTGCGGCATGCTCGACGACTGGGCGATCACCCATGAGCATTACGACCTGCCGGAAGAAGTCTGGGACTACATCAAGAAGGAAGGCTTCTTTGGCCTGGTGATTCCCAAAGAGGATGGCGGCAAGGGCTTTTCTGCGACGGCGCACTCTGAAATCGTGATGAAGATCTCCACCCGCAGCGTGTCCGCGGCGGTCACCGTGATGGTGCCCAACTCCCTGGGCCCGGGCGAACTGCTCATGCATTACGGCACGGACAGCCAGAAAGAACACTACCTGCCACGGCTGAGCAAAGGCGAGGAAATTCCCTGCTTTGCCCTGACTTCCCCGGTCGCCGGCTCGGATGCCGGTGCCATTCCAGACCGAGGCATTGTCTGCGAGGGCGAATGGAACGGCGAGAAAGTGCTGGGCATGAAGGTCACCTGGAACAAACGCTATATCACCCTGGCCCCGGTGGCCACGGTGATCGGTCTGGCGATCAAGGTCTATGATCCCGACCACCTGATTGGCGAGAACGATAACGTAGGTGTCACCTGCGTACTGGTGCCCCACGATCTGGAAGGGGTGAACAGCGGCTCCCGCCATCTGCCCATGAATACCGTTTTCATGAACGGGCCCACCTGGGGGGATGAGGTGTTCATTCCCATGGATCAGGTAATCGGCGGCCAGGAAATGGTAGGCAAAGGCTGGAAGATGCTGCTGGAGTGCCTCTCCATTGGCCGCTCCATCTCCCTGCCCGCTCTGGGCACCGGGGCAGGCAAGCTGGCCTGCCTCACCACCGGCTCCTATGCCCTGACCCGGGAACAGTTTGGCCGTTCGATCAGCAATTTCGAAGGTGTCCAGGAGGCTCTGGAACCCATCGCAGGTTATACCTACATGATGGACGCCGCCCGCCTGCTGACGTCAGGCATGCTGGACCGCGGGGTCCGGCCCTCGGTTCCGTCTGCGCTGCTCAAGTACCGCAATACGGACTTGATGCGTGACGTTATCAACCATGCCATGGATGTGGTGGCAGGACGGGGTGTGATTACCGGCCCCCGGAATTTCATGGCACGGGCCTACCAGGCAGTGCCCATCGCAATTACGGTGGAAGGCGCCAACATCCTTACCCGTACCCTGATGGTCTTTGGCCAGGGAGCAATCCGCTGCCACCCCTTTATCGTGGATGAGATAGAAGCGGCGGGCATGGATGACCAGAAAAAAGCCGTGGCGAAGTTCGATGGCATTTTTTACCGGCACATCGCCCACACCACCCGCAACGGTCTCCGCAGCTTCCTGGGCGGCCTGACCCGGGGGATGACCGAGTCTGCCCCCAGCCGGGGGGACATAGGCCGCTACTACCGCCAGCTCAGCCGTTTCGCCTCGGCCTTTGCCCTGATGACAGACGTGACCCTGCTTACCGTTGGCGGCGGCCTCAAAGCGCGCCAGCGACTCTCGGGCCGGATGGCGGATTGCCTGGTGCATCTGTACTACGCCTCGGCAGTCATCAAGATGTGGCATGACGAGGGCTATCCGGATGACCAGCGTCCGCTGGTGGAGTGGAGTCTGGAAACCTCCCTGCATGGCTTCCAGACACAGATGAAGCGTGCAATCGACAACTTTCCCATGAAGGCCCTGCGCTGGCCCCTGAGATTTATCGTATTCCCGCTGGGCGCCAGTGGCCTTAAGGTTCCGGATGACCGGCTGGGCACCGAGGTTGCCAGCACCATCGTCAAGGATGCGCCCATCCGCCAGCGGCTGGCGCGGGGCGCCTACTACAATGACAACCCGGATGACGCCGTGGGCCGTGTGCTGACCGCTTACCGTCTGGCCAACGAAACCCATGATCTGCGCGAGCGGCTTCACGACGCCCTGCGCAAGCGGGACCCGGATGAGCTGGGGGCCATCGACATGCTGATGGGCCACGAGCGCAAGCATCTGGTGGACTGGGCCGTGGAAGAAAAAATCGTCACTGAAAAAGAGGCTGAACCCCTGCTTGAGGCACTGACCGCGCTCTATGACGTGATCCGGGTGGATGCGTTTGACGAGGACGGTATCAAGGAGCTGGCGAAGTGCGCCAAAGGCAAGCGCAAGGTGGTCGAGCGGCCAGTGGATCTGCAGGACGGCGGCTGACTGGCCGAAGGCGCCATGTTCAGAACATGGCGGCGATAATGATGGCCAGGGCGCCGGCGGTCGCGGAAAGGGCAATCAGTGCCAGCAGGCCATCCCGGGCAATCATGGCCAGGCCAAAAGCCACAAGCGCAATGGCAGCAAGGTTGGCGCTGAAGGGAATAAGCTCAAGAGCCGGCATGATGGCTGCAACCACCATGCAACAGCCGGCCATCACATAAAGCCCTGGGCGCCGCACCAGGCCGGTCAGCCTGGGCCCGGTGAACCGGTCAACAAATGCTGCCGGTTTTCGCATCCACTGGAGCCCCCGAACCAGCTTCTGGCGGGAAATTGTCCGGTCAGCCAGCCAATCGGGCAGCCATATGTGCGTGCGGCCGAACAGAAGCTGTCCGACGGTCAGCAGAACCAGCATCGCCAGCAGGGTTGGAACGCCGGGGATATCGCCGATCAACGGCGCCCCGATAATGAGCCCCGCCACCAGCACTACAGGGCCAAAAGAACGCGGGCCGACCGCGTCGAGAATTCCGCGAACCGACACAACCGGGCTCCCGTGTGTCTGCTCAAGAATCTGGTCCAGCAGCTCCTCAACGCTGGCAGGATCGTCGTCCCCGGCCATTCCCCGGCCTCCTCATCCGTAAGTGGTTGCGATAAAGCCCGAAATCCCTGTCAGAACAATCTCGGCCGCCATGGCAGAGAGCACCAGGCCGCTGATCTTTGACATGATATTCAGTCCGTTCTTTCCCATGACCCGTTCAAGATAACCGGAAAGATACAGAAGCGCGGCCATTCCCAGAAGCGCGGTGAGAAGCCCGAGCAGCCCCCCGCTCACCTCGGAAAAGCTGTTGAGCTCCGCCCCGTATACCATGATGGCACCGATGGTGGCTGGGCCGATCATCATGGGAATCGCCAGTGGCACCACGGCTACATCCTCTCTGTCCTCCACCGGCAGGCCGGTGGCGTGGTTCCGGGTACCGCTGGTGACCAGGCTGACGGCGGTCAGAAAAAGCAGGCTTCCGGCGCCAATACGGAAAGAATTGAGGGTGATGCCAATGACGGAGAACAGCAACGGGCCGATGAAGAAAAGAACCACGCCCAGGATCAGGGCCGCGGTGCAGGATCTCCTGATAACCACGACTTTTTCGGTAGCGGACTGGCCCCGGGTAAGTGCCAGAAACATGGTCACCACGAAAAACGGAGCCAGAAGGAACAGAAAACGTATGGAACTGCTGAGGTAAGTGCTAAAAAAGGCAGCCAGCATGAATATATCCAACAGTAGTACAGGGTTTGATGATTCAGGCGGCCCGCTGAAGCCACTGGATGGTCACTGCAGGCCAATCTGCGTTATCGTCCATGATGACAATTCCCATGGAGAATCTCATGTACCTTAGCAATCCCCTGCCCATCGAGACCAGTCGTGGCCGGTTCAGCTACCGGGAAAGTGGTGATCTGTGGGGAGAAACGGTGGTCATGATTCACGGCTGGCCGGAGAGCTCTTACTGCTGGGAGCCGGTCGCTCCACGGCTGAAGACAGGCCTGCGGATCCTTGCCGTAGACCTCAGAGGGCTGGGGGACAGTGAACGCACCGCAGGAGTGGAGCACTACCTGAAACAGGAGCTCGCCCGGGACGTGATTGAGGTGCTGGACCAGCTTGAGATCCAGGATTTCCAGCTGGTGGGCCACGACTGGGGCGGCATTGTAGCCCAGGAAATTGCTCTTGCCGTGCCGGAACGGGTGCGGCGCATGGTGATCATGAACATAGCCGTCATCAACAACCTCAGGGGGAACCGGGAGGTGATCGAGAAGGTCCGTTCAGAAGGCGCGGGCACCTACTGGTATCAGCATTTTCTGCAGACTCCGGATCTGCCGGAAGCGATGATTCCAGGCAACGAAGCAATCTGGCTTGGCCACTTCCTGAAAACCTCTAACCGCCAGCCTTTCCCCGAGGATGCCCTGGAAGAATACATACGCACCTTCCGGATTCCCGGCACTGCGGGCACCAGTGCCAATTACTACCGCACCTTCCGGGACGATGCCCAGCGCTGGGCGACCATGGAGGGCCATGTATGGCCAATGCCGTCCATGTATATCTATGGCAAAAGGGACAGGATCATTATTCCGGAATATCTGAACCACATAGAGGACTGTTTCGATAGCATCCAGGTGGAGCAGATAGAAGCCGGACATTTCCTTCAGGAGGAGGAGCCGGACAAGGTCGCGGAGCGGCTGAACGGGTTTCTCGAAGCGGCAAGCAATGCCTGAGAGATGGAGCGCGGCCCGGACTCTGGAACTCAGGCATTTTCCCGGTCACCGGCCTGCACTGACGTAGACCCAGTTGGTTCCAACGTTGTCACAGGCCACTATGTCCCGGTCGATCGCTGCGCAGAACTCAATGCTCTCCGGCAATTCGTCCGGATACCCGGTGCTCACCGCAAGGGTTTTCCTGTCCTCTTTGAGAAGCTCGTAGGTCTGCTGAAGACGCGCTGCGAAGTCGACGCCACCCGCTTCTGTTGTGTGAAAGGCGTTGTGGAAGGCGGTGAAACTCATGGTGGCGCCCGCGAGGCCTATGTCCAGCATCTTCCTGATATAGAGGTCGTAGGCATCCGACAGGTAGCTCCGTACAGCCTCCTCATCATCGCGGGAACCCTCAAAAGAGGCCAATGCCAGCCTGTTTTCGCCGGACAGTGCGGCACTGGCAAGGGCGCTCGCCGGCCGATTGGTTGCCAGTTCAAAGCGACGGCCGGGGCAGGCAATGGTCCTGCCCTCTCCGGCGAGCCGGCACTGCCGGAGGGATGAATCTGCCGTGACATCCGAAAGCCTGTCAGGAACCTCCTGACGCTCGGATACAGGGGGCTCAGACGGCTCAGGCCTGCCGGGGGTTCGTTCCTGCTTCCGGACTTCGGTGCTTGCCCCGGGAAGCGATATACCCAGACGCTGGGCCGGACGTTTCAGCAGCAGCGCTTGCACCCGGGGATCGTTGCGCCTGAAATCCGTCGCTGAAGGCAGGGCATCCCCCTCTCCTTCGCTGACCACCTGACAATAGACCCGTTCCAGCTCCGTTTTTGCGGTCGCAAGGCAGGAGTCGTCAGCAGCTGCAACCTGCACCGAGGTACAGGCGAAAGCAACCGCCATAATTATCTTCCAGTAACTGGCCACCAGTCAGTCTCCTTTCCCGAAACCCGGGTTTATTACGCGTGCTGCATGGTAAAGCCCAAAAGGCTCTCTCAGCTCAGGCCGGCGACAACCGCAAGGGGTACGCTCAGGGTGACCGTCCAGGCAAACAGGGCTATTGCGCCATCCCTGGCAAGCATCGAGAAACCAAAGGCCACCAGAGCAACGCCGAACAGGCTGGAGCTGAAAGGGACAATCTCGGTAAGCGGCATGATAAAGGCAATAACCACACAGGCGCCGGCCATGACATCAAGTCCCATGCCTTTCACCAGGGGAACAAGCCGCTGGCGGCTCAGACCATCAAGAACCTTCGCCACCGGCCGCAGGAACTCCATCGCGCGAACCAGCCGGTCCCGTGGGATCTGGCGCCCCACCAGCCAGCGCGGAAGCCAGATGTGCTCCCGCCCTACAATCAGCTGCCCCAGGGTGAGCAGGGTAAGCATGCCCATTAAGGTAGGCATTCCTGGTACGCCGCTGAGCGGAGTGACGAGGATGATGCCGACAAACATCACTACCGGTCCGAAAGAACGACGGCCCACCGAATCCAGTATGTGGTCAACAGAGACGTGCCCATCGTCCGCCCGCGCGAGCTCAATGCGGTCCAGTACCTCTTCAATGGTGTCCGGTTCCTCCGGATAACCCATATTTCCGATTCCTGTATTGAATGGGTGTTTCCAGTCAACCACAAACTCAAGCCCTGATAAATTACAGATCAGGCCTTTTTATTCCTCCTGTGCCAGAACCACCCGGGCCAGCAGGTCCTCCACGCGGCGGATGGCATCTTCGTCTCCTTTTTTGCCCGTGAGGACTACCTGGGAGCCGATGGTGGCGACATAGAGCAGCAGTGACATATCCCGCACCCGCTCCGGGTCGCTGCTCAGACGCTGAAACAGGGTACAGTTCTGGCTGATGCGGGCAGCGTCCACCTGGGTCACCAGCTCCGCTGCATAATCGTCGCGACGGGCAAAATCCCGCACGGCCAGCTCTACCTGAAGACGCCGGATATTGCCCCGTGCATCTGAAAGGAGCAAGTCCAGAATCTTGCGCAGCTCGGCCTCCACATCTCCGCCCTGGGGCTTCCAGTACTGCAACTCATGCAGTCGGCGGTCCCGCCAGCGATCGAGAAAGCTGGTAACCAGGTCTCCATGATCCCTGAAATGCCAGTAAAAACTGCCCCGGGTAACTCCCAGCTTTTTGGCAAGGGTCAGCACCCGCAGGTGTCCGAAACCACCAGCGGCCACCTCTCCTGCTGCTGCGTCCAGCCAGTTGTCCCGGGTGAGCTGAGGCGTGCCGGAAGGCTTGCGGCCGCGTCCGGTCTGGGCTTTGGGCTCTGTCATCCTGGCGTCGTGTCCTGTCATTAACGGTGGAGTGGAATTGTGTCTCAGGGCGTTGACCATGCCCATAACATACATTAGTGTATGGAAGCACAATACACCAGTGTATGGAAACTTGCATCCCGGTTTCCAGCACACCGTCAGACGACAAACGGGGCCTTTACCAGGTGATTTCCGGAAGCATTTCGGGACCCCGGGTCTCCCTGCCCGTGCCAATGAGGAGCTCCACATGAATACCGCGCACTACGAAACCAACGGCGAGATTGCCGTTATCCGGCTCGACAATCCGCCGGTCAATGGCCTGGGCCTGGCCCTGCGCCGCGGAATTGTTGAAGGTCTCAAACAGGCTGAAAGCGACAGCAATATCAGGGCCGTGGTGGTGACAGGCTCCCAGCGGGCATTTTCCGGCGGTGCCGACATTGCCGAATTCGGCACGCCAAAAACAATGATAGAGCCTGTCCTGACCACGGTCGTCAACTATCTCGAGACCAGTTCCAAGCCTGTCATTGCGGCCATCAGTGGTGCCTGCATGGGCGGTGGCCTCGAAGTGGCCCTGGGATGCCACTATCGGGTAGCCACTCCTGATGCCCAGATCTCCCTGCCGGAGGTGAAGCTGGGCATTCTGCCGGGCGCCGGCGGCACCCAGCGCCTGCCAAGACTCATTGGCGCGGAGCATGCTCTGAACATGATTGTTTCCGGCGCCATCCTGCCGGCAAAACAGTTCAAGGGCAGCGCCCTGTTCGACGAACTGGTAGAGGGTGATCTGCTTGAAGGCGCACTGGCCTTTGCCCGCAAGGTGATCAGTGACAACCTGCCACTCAAGCGCGTTCGCGACCTGAAAGCGGAACATCCGAATCCGGAAGGCTTTTTCATGTTTGCCCGCAACACCGTGGGCGCAATCGCCAAAAACTATCCGGCACCCCTGAAGTGTGTGGATGCGGTGGAAGCAGCCGTCACCAGGCCCTTCGACAGAGGCATGGAAGTGGAACGTGAAGCCTTCGTTAACCTGCTCCAGACTCCCGAGTCCCGTGCGCTTCGCCACGCCTTCTTTGCTGAGCGCCTGACCACCAAAATCAAGGACGTGCCTTCCGACACGCCGACCCGGGACATCAGGTCCGTCGGTGTCATCGGTGCCGGCACCATGGGTACAGGCATCAGCATCAACTTCCTCAATGCCGGCATTCCGGTCACCCTTGTGGAAATGAAGCAGGAAGGCCTGGACCGCGGCATGGACGCGATCCGCAAGGTTTACGAAGGCCGGGTGAAAAAGGGCAAGATGACCGAAGACAAGGCAAAAGCCTGCCTGGATCTGGTCACTCCGTCCCTGAGCTATGACGACCTGAAAGACGCGGAGCTGGTGATTGAAGCCGTATTCGAGGAAATGGGCGTCAAGGAATCCGTATTCAAGAAGCTGGATGAGGTCTGCAAGCCAGGCGCCATTCTGGCCTCCAACACCTCCACTCTGGATGTGGACAAGATCGCCAGCTTCACCAGCCGCCCCCAGGACGTCATTGGCCTGCACTTCTTCAGCCCCGCCAACATCATGAAGCTGCTGGAAGTGGTCCGTGGTGAAAAGACTGCCAAGGATGTGCTGGCCACCGCCATGAAGCTGGCCAAGGCCATCAAAAAGACCGCGGTGGTTTCCGGAGTTTGTGACGGCTTCATTGGCAACCGGATGATCAACCAGTACCAGCGGGAAGCCCTGCTGATGCTGGAGGAAGGTGCCAGCGTCCAGCAGATCGACAAGGCCATCGAGAAATTCGGCTTTGCCATGGGCCCGCTGCGGATGGCAGACATGGCCGGTGGTGACATTGGCTGGGCGATCCGCAAGCGCCAGTACGCGGAAAACCCCGACATGAAGAAAATGGTGGTTGCCGACCGCCTGAGCGAAATGGGTCGCCACGGCCAGAAAACCGGCGCCGGCTTCTACCGTTATGAGCCAGGTAACCGCAACGCCCTGCCCGATCCTGAAGTGGACAGGGTGATCGATGAAGTGCGTGGCGAACTGGGCATCACCCCCCGCAAGATCAGCAACAGGGAAATTGTTGAGCGCTGCGTCTACGCCCTGGTGAACGAAGGCGCCCGCATTCTCGAGGAAGGCATCGCCCAGCGCGCCTCCGACATCGACATGGTGTACCTGACCGGCTACGGCTTCCCGGTCTTCCGGGGGGGCCCCATGCACTACGCGGAGGAAGTGGGTCTGCCCAACGTGGTTCGCGCCATGGAGCCCTTTGCGGAGAACCCCCACACCCAACCCGGCTTCTGGGAGCCTGCTGACCTGCTCGTGAAATGCGCCGCAGAAGGCAGGCGTTTCGACGAAAAGACCGCGTAAACCGGCCAAAGTTTTTTAGCGGGAGCGCCCTGGCGCTTTCGCCATCAGGAGAATCATTATGTCCAGTAAAGATGTTGTCATTGTATCCACTGCCCGTACCCCGCTGGCCAAATCCTGGCGCGGCGGCCTGAACATGACCCACGGCGCCACCCTGGCCGGCCATGCCATCCAGCACGCGGTCGAGCGCTCGAAAGTCGACCCCAATGAAATTGAAGACGTGCTGATGGGCTGCGCTCTGCCCGAAGGTTCCACCGGCAACGATGTGGCGCGCATGGGTGCCATCCGCGCCGGCCTGCCGGTGTCGGTTGCCGGTGCTACCATCAACCGCTTCTGCTCCTCCGGTCTCCAGGCCATTGCCATGGCGGCCCAGCACATTGCCGTCGATCGGGTGCCGGTGATGGTTGCCGGCGGTGTTGAATCCATCTCAACGGTTCAGGCCAACGTCAACCAGACCTACATGATGGAGCCCTGGCTGGCCAAGCATAAGCCGGAGCTTTACTGGTCCATGCTGGACACCGCCGAAACAGTCGCCAGGCGTTACGACATCAAGAAAGAAGATATGGACGAATACGGGGTCCGCAGTCAGCAACTGGCTGCAAAAGCCCGTGACGCCGGCAAATTCGACGATGAAATCGTACCCATCACCACCATCATGGGTGTTGCCGACAAGGCCACCGGCCAGCTCAGCAGCCGGGAAGTGACTGTCAGCCAGGACGAGGGTATCCGCCCGGACACCAATCTGGAAGGCGTCAGCAAAATCCGCGCCGCGAAGGAAGGCGGCGTGGTCACAGCGGGCAACGCCAGCCAGTTCTCCGATGGTGCCTCCGCCTGTGTTCTGATGGACGGCGAGCTGGCCCAGAAGCGCAACATTGAACCGCTGGGCATTTTCCGGGGCTTCGCGGTGGCTGGTTGTGAGCCCGACGAAATGGGTATCGGCCCGGTTTTCGCAGTGCCCAAGCTGCTCAAACGCGCCGGTCTGACCGTTGATGACATCGGGCTGTGGGAGCTCAACGAAGCCTTTGCCGTTCAACTGCTCTACTGCCAGCGCAAACTGGGCATCCCCATGGAGCGTCTGAACGTCAACGGCGGTGCTATTGCCATCGGTCACCCGTACGGCACCACGGGCTCCCGTCTGGTCGGCCATGCCCTGATCGAGGGCAAGCGCCGGGGCGTAAAGTATGTCGTGGTGACCATGTGTGTGGGCACTGGCATGGGTGCTGCTGGTCTGTTTGAAGTGGCCTGATCGTATTGGTGCCAGTGGCCGGCGGAGCCCAAGCGTCACATGGATGTGCCGAAGGAGCGTGTTTTGAAAGATGGCTCCCCTCCGGCGCCGCCTCCCAATTCGGCACAAATAATCAGAACTTTCATGCGGCTCAAAAGCAGAGCCATTAACCTCAGCCAACAGAGAGGTGCTCCATGGATT
The DNA here is from genome assembly GCF_044799475.1 of Marinobacter sp. Classification (GTDB taxonomy): domain Bacteria; phylum Pseudomonadota; class Gammaproteobacteria; order Pseudomonadales; family Oleiphilaceae; genus Marinobacter. Next base: position 839,529 of record NZ_CP085217.1, read on the forward strand.
TGAATTACACCCCCGAACAGGACGAATTCCGAAAGGAAGTCCGCAAATTCCTCCAGGACAATCTCCCGGACGACATCCGCCAGCGCGTGAAACGCCGCCTGCGACCGGACAAGGAAATGACCGAACGCTGGCAGAAGATCCTGTTCGATCAGGGCTGGGGCGCCTCTGCCTGGCCGCAAAAGCACGGCGGACCAGGCTGGGATCCCATCCAGCAGCTGATCTTCGAGGAAGAGTGTGCCGCCGCCGGCGCGCCCCGCCAGCTGGATTTCGGCCTGCGCATGGTGGCGCCGGTGATCATGACCTTTGGCACTGAAGAACAGAAACAGCGCTTTCTGGCGGGCATCCTGTCCGGCGAGGAATGGTGGTGTCAGGGCTATTCCGAACCCGGTGCCGGTTCCGACCTGGCCTCCCTTCGCACCAGTGCAAAACGGGAAGGCGACCATTACATAGTCAACGGCCAGAAAACCTGGACCACCCTGGGCCAGCACGCAGACTGGATTTTCTGTCTGGTGCGCACCAGCACCGAAGGCAAGCCTCAGCAGGGCATTTCCTTCCTGCTGATCGACATGAAAAGCCCGGGTGTTACCGTTCGTCCTATCATCATGCTGGACGGCGAGCACGAGATTAACGAAGTCTACTTCGACAACGTCAAAGTGCCGGTGGACAACCTGGTGGGCGAAGAGAACAAGGGCTGGACCTACGCCAAGTTCCTTCTTGGCCACGAGCGCACCGGCCTGGCCAATGTGGGTCAGTGGAAAGCCCTGATGACACGACTCAAGGAAGTGGCCAGGGAATCCAAAGACGGCCAGCGGGCACTGATCGAAAACACCCGCTTCCGGGACCGTGTTGCCCAGCTGGACATTGAACTCCGGGCGCTGGAACTCACCGTTCTGCGGGTACTGACCAACGAATCAGGACCCGGCCCCCAGGCCTCCATTCTCAAGATTCGTGGCACAGAAGTGGGTCAGAAACTGTTTGAACTGCTGATGGAAGCCATGGGTCCGGATGCCATTGCGCATATTCCCGAAGCTCTGGACCTGGGCTATGAAGGCCCCCACGTAGGCGCTACCGACGCCGCGCCTGCCGCCGGGGACTACTTCAACATGCGCAAACTGTCGATTTTTGGCGGGTCCAACGAAATCCAGCGCAATATCATCGCCCAGATGGTTCTTGGCCTGTAAGCCTGAGGAGCAGCGAAACATGAATTTCGATCTGACAGAAGAGCAACAGATGCTGCAGGATTCCCTGCGGCGCTTCCTGAAAAACGAATACAGCTTTGAAAAACGCCGCCAGATCATTGATTCCGGCAAAGGCCTGGATGAGAAAACCTGGAGCGCCTTCGCCGACATGGGGCTACTGGGGTTCACCTTCCCCGAGGAGCATGAAGGTCTGGGTGGCAATGCCATGGACACCATGCTGGTGATGGACAGCTTTGGCCGGGCCCTGGTGGTGGAGCCCTACCTGGCCACCGTGGTTCTGGCCGGTGGGCTTATCCGGGATGCGGGCAGCGAGGAGCAGAAAGCCACCATCCTGCCGAAGATTGCAGCCGGGGAGCACCTGATGGCTTTCGCCCACAGCGAGCCCGGTGCCAGATACAACCTGACCCAGGTCATGACCACCGCAGAAAAGACCGATGATGGCTTTGTGCTGAATGGTCAGAAAACCGCGGTTATCCATGGCGGCCAGGCCGGCCAGCTGATTGTCTCTGCCCGCAGCAGCGGCGACATTACCGATCCCGAAGGCGTTTCCCTGTTCCTTGTTGACCGCAATGCCGAGGGTCTCCATGTCACCGATTTTGCCACCCACGATGGCCAGCGCACCGCTGAGCTGCTGCTGGACAATGTCCGGGTGAGTGACGATGCGGTGGTGGGAGAACCGGGAAACGGCCTGCCGCTGATTGAAAAGGCAACGGATCTGGCCATCGCGGCCCTCTGTGCTGAAGCGGTGGGCGCCATGGAGGCGCTGAACGAAGCCACGCTGGATTATCTCAAGACCCGCAAGCAGTTCGGGGTGCCCATTGGCAAGTTCCAGGTGCTTCAGCACCGCATGGCGGACATGTTCATTGCCGCCGAGGAGGCCAAAACCATGTCCATCCTGGCCGCCAGCGAAGCGGATTCCGATGACCGGGAAACCAGACGCCGGGCCCTGTCCATGGCCAAGAGCCTGGTCGGCCAGTCGGCCCGCAAACTGGGCCAGGACGCCGTGCAGCTTCACGGCGGCATGGGCGTGACGGATGAGATGTTCGCTGCCCACCTGTTCAAGCGCCTGACACTGATCAACCTTCTGTTCGGCGATGCCGACTACCACCTGGAACAGGTCAGCGACCAGCTGCTGACCGGCACCGCCTGACCCGGAGATAACCATGAGTCTGAAAAAACTGTTCGACCTGACCGGCAAAGTTGCCCTGATCACCGGTGGTTCCCGAGGCCTCGGCCTGCAGATGGCTGAAGCCCTGGGGGAAATGGGGGCAAAGGTTGCGATCACTGCCCGCAAACAGCACGAGCTGGATGAAGCTGAAACTCACCTCAAAGGCCTGGGTATTGAGGTGATGACCCTGTCGGCGGACCTGTCGAACCTGGAGGGTATCCCCGCCGTGGTGGACAGGATTGTCGGCGGCATGGGAGACATCGACATCCTCATCAACAATGCCGGCGCCACCTGGGGGGCGCCCGCCGAAGACTACCCGGCAGAAGGCTGGATGAAGGTAATGAATCTGAACGTCAATGCCACCTTCTTTCTCACCCAGTCGGTGGCAAAACGCTGCATGATCCCCCGCAAAAGCGGCAAAGTGATCAACATTGCCTCCATCGCCGGGCTCTCCGGAAACCCCGAGGCCATGAAGACCATCGCCTACAACACCAGCAAAGGCGCGGTGGTCAATTTCACCCGGGCGCTGGCTTCGGAGTGGGGCCATCACAACATCAACGTGAATGCCCTCTGCCCGGGCTTTTTCCCCTCAAAGATGTCCGAGGGACTGCTGAAAGATCAGGGCGACGCCATGCTGGAGCGTATTCCCCTGAACCGCTTTGGCGGTGACGAGGACCTCAAGGGCGCCGCCGTGCTGCTGGCTTCAGAAGCCGGGCGCCATATCACCGGCCAGTGCCTGGCGGTGGATGGTGGAACGCTTGTCAGTTAAGCCCGGTCAGTCAAGTGCGGTCAGCCGTGCCTGGTCGCACTGTCCCGGTTAGCGGAATTGCGGGCCACATGAATGGATGCAGCCCGCAAGCCCCCTTGGGTCTTTATTCCGTGGTGTTGTAGGCGTAGGAAGACACAGTGCCGTCCTTGTTGAACCGCACCACGAGATCGGTGGTTTCAGCAGTACCGAAGGCGGACCAGCGATACTTGCCGTAGGTCCAGGTAACCTTGCCGTCCTCGATGCCCTTGCGCCAAGGCTCCCCAAACATCTCCCTGATTTCCGCCCGGGTGGTTTCGTTTACTTCTATGTCGGTCACCCTGTCAGTGGCGAAATCCTGACCGACAGTGGCACAACCCGCAAACAGCAGGGTGGTGGCCAGTGCAAAAACAGCAACAGCAGATCTGAACGTTTTCATCGGTGTCCCTCTTCTCCGGGTGAAAAGTCTTCATCATACGGATTTTGGACGCCGGATGAATTAACGATCAGCAAACCCCGTCGGCTCACGGTAGCGATGGGACTCGGGGCGGCTGTTATACTCACCTCTCATTTCAAAAGTCAGCATCCGGATGAAACACGACAGAAAACACCGCCCCAAGCCTCCCGGAGAGGCGGGCAGCCTGCACCCGCGAAATCTCCATCGGGGGCGCTATGACTTTGACGCCCTGATGAAAACCAGTCCGGCCCTTGCCACTGCCCTGCGGAAGAACCCCCATGGCGATCTGTCGGTGGATTTTGCCGATCCGGAATCAGTCAAACTGTTGAACCAGGCCCTGCTCAGACATTTTTACCAGGTGGATTCATGGGATATTCCCCCTGGCTACCTGTGCCCGCCCATCCCCGGACGCTCCGATTACCTCCACTATGCCGCCGACCTGCTGGCAGAAACCCCGGGCAACCCCGGTAACACCATCCCCAGGGGCCGGAGAATCAGAGTTCTGGACGTGGGCATGGGCGCCAACTGCATTTACCCCATTGTGGGCTCGCGGCTGTACGGCTGGCAGTTTGTAGGGACGGACATAGATCCTGTGGCGGTACGATCAGCGAAGACCATTGCTGACAGCAATCCGGTTCTGAAGGGTCGGATCGAGTGCCGCCTTCAACCTTCGGAGCAGAACATATTTCGCGGGGTCATCGGAGACCGGGAGGCTTTTGATCTCATGCTTTGCAATCCGCCCTTTCATGCTTCCCTCGCCGAAGCCACCGCCGGAACCCGGCAGAAGGTCAGGAACCTGGCCGCCAGCGCGAAGAAGAAAGGAACCCGGGTGTCATCTGAAGGAAAGCCGCAAGCCGCTGGAGGGCTCAGCCTGAATTTCGGAGGACAGGGGGCCGAACTCTGGTGTCCGGGCGGTGAAGCAGCCTTCATTGGCCGCATGATTGCCGAGAGCGCCGAATTCGGAGAGCAGTGCCTATGGTTCAGCAGCCTGGTTTCCCGGAGTGATAACCTCCCCGGGATTTACCGGCACCTGAAAAAGGCGGGGGCAAGGGATGTCCGGACGATGGAGATGCACCAGGGACAGAAAATCACCCGGGCCGTAGCCTGGACGTTTCTGGCGCCTGAACAGCAGGCTGACTGGTGCCAGACGCGATGGCAGTAAAAAGCCGGGTTTGTTTTTGTAAGCCCGCTATTTTTTACCTTCAATCGGCACTGACCTGACTGGCTCATCTTCTTCGTCATGAAGCTGGTAGTCGTACGCCGCCTGGAGGCCGGTTTCTTCCTCGGGCTGCTCAGGTTCCTGTTCAAGGTAAGGCGGGTACAGTGGCGACAGCATTGCGACAGTGATACCAACCGCCGAAAACATGGCAAAGCCATCGGCGTAGCCGAATTCACTCACCAGCATGCCAACAAGGGGCGAGCCGGTCGCCTGCCCCAGCGAAACCGCCATAAAGGGAAACACCGGCCCCATCGAAAGCCGGCCCGGCAACAGGCGGATGCCGGTCATCAGATAGAGCCCTGTCAGGCTCATGTAAGCCAGCCCGAAGACCAGCGCGGAAAACACCGCAATCATCAGCTGACCGGGGCTGGCGGCAAGCAGGGCCAGGCTCGCCGACAGCATCATCAGCATCAGCGCCTGGGTAATGGCCGGGTTGTTGCGATCAGCGACATCAGCCACCACCGCACCTCCAAGGCCGGCGATACCCATCGCCAGCCATAGCCATCCGGTCATGCTGGGCGGCAGACCGCCGAGGGTGACGACCAGGTCGGGCGCGAAGATCCAGTAGGCAGAAGAAACGAAGCCCATCATGAAGGCAAACAGCGAGAGCCTGAAAAGACGCACCCACTGCAGGGCGCTGATGGGAGGCGGCGGCGAGGCATTTGAGGGCGTGATTCGCGACACCGAAGGCAGAAAGTACCAGGCTGCACACACTCCGATGGCTGCGAGAATCGCAAAGGACAGGTACGCAAAACGCCATGCGCCGGCGAGGAACAGAACCGCCGGTACGGCAACGGCCACGCCAACGCTGGTCCCGGCGTTCATGACTGCGCTCACGCGGCCGTGCAGCGAACGCTTGACCAGCGCCTGCATGGCGGCCGTGAGCGCTGGCATCATCAGGCCGGTGCAGATGCCACAGGCAAACACACCCACGCCGAGTGATAAAGCGCCAGTAGACTGGCTTATCAGCGCCAGCCCGGCAACGCCGAACCCACCAGACAACACCGCCGCGTAACGAGCACCGAGACGGTCAGCGGCGAACGGCGCCACCAGTGTTGCCAGCAGGAAACTGATGAGTGGCAGCGCCCCGATTATGCCGATCACATACGGCGTCAGTCCCAGTTCGGCCCGGATGGGGGGAACGAAAAGGCCGAAGGCAAAGCGCGCGAGCCCGTAGCTGATTGCAACCAGGGCCGCACCAAAAAGCGAAAACGTCGTGCTCGAGGGAATTTTCATGCCACCTCCTCAGACAGGCATTTACGCTCTTCACCTGTGTCAGCGTACACGCCAGCAGAACCGTCAGCCAACCTTGTAGCGAAAAGCCGCAGGGCATGGCCCTGCGGCCCGGGCATTAACGACTCACTGGATGGCGGGGTCCGCCGGACTCAATAGAGCTTCATCAGTGACTTCTTCGCGAAAGCTTCCACCTCGGCAATCCGCCCTTCCTTCACCTTGACCAGCCACTCCGGGTCCTGCAGCAGGGCGCGGCCTACGGCAATCAGATCAAATTCACCGTGGTTCATGCGCTCAACCAGCTCGTCGATACCAGCCTGCTCAACCGCTTCCTTCTTGCTGGCAAAGGTACCACTGATGAAGTCCTCGGTCAGGCCGACACTGCCCACGGACATGGTGGGCTTGCCGGAGAGCTTCTGGGTCCAGCCCGCAAGGTTCAGGCTGGAGCCTTCAAATTCCGGTTCCCAGAAGCGCCTGGTGGAGGCATGGAAAATGTCCACGCCGGCTTCGACCAGAGGCAGCAGAAAGGCTTCCAGCTCCTCCGGGCTCTGCACCAGTCTTGCTTCGTAGTCCTGCTGCTTCCACTGGGAAAAACGCAGCATGATGGGGAAGTCAGGGCCCACCCGCTGACGGATGGCCTCTATGATTTCAATGGCGAAGCGTTGGCGGTTTGCCATTGTGCCGCCGTACTCGTCGTCCCGCTGGTTGGTGCCTTCCCAGAAAAACTGGTCGATCAGGTAACCGTGGGCGCCATGGATCTCGACACCGTCAAAACCCAGGGCCTGGGCATCCTGGGCGGCATCGGCGAAAGCCTTGACCACATCGGCAATGTCCTCTCTGGACATGACCTTGCCATTGGCCTTGCCGGGAGCAAAGAGGCCGGAGGGGCTGTAGCCGGGAACGCTGGCGTCAGGCCCCGTGCCTTCCTTGCGGACGGAACCCACGTGCCAGAGCTGGGGGAAAATCGCCCCGCCTGCTCCGTGGACTGCATCCACAACCTTTTTCCAGCCTTCCAGCGACTTCAGACCGTGGAAGGCTGGCACATCCGGGTAGCCGTTGGCGGCCGCGTGATTCACTGTCGTGCCTTCGGTAATCAGCAGGCCCACGCCACCTTCCGCGCGACGGCGATAGTACTCGACCACGTTCTCACCAGGCACACTACCCGGAGAGAAATTGCGGGTCATGGGCGCCATGGCAACCCGGTTGCGCAGCTTGAGGGAACCGGTTTCGAAGGGCTCGAACAGTGGACCGAGGTTCATGGACATAGCGTGGACTCCTGAATCATCGCGGCATCCGCGAAAGCGGTGACTGAGTAGTAAACTCACTAATCTGGTTTCGTTATGCAACCCTATTGAATCTGGTTTCAAAATGCAACCCCATTCGGTACACTCAAAACCATGGCCAGAAAACGTTTTGATGATTCCAGCTGCTCCGTTGCCCGGGCCCTCAATGAAGTGGGGGACTGGTGGTCGCTGCTGATCGTATTGCAGGCCATGTATGGCACCCGACGCTTTGTGGACTTCCAGCAGGAGCTGGGCATCGCCCGCAACATTCTGGGTGACCGGCTGGCGCGCCTTGTGGACAATGACGTGCTGCGCAAGGTGGAGGTCGGAGAGCATGGCTCCCGCCAGGAATACCGCCTCACCGACAAGGGGCGGGACCTGCTTCCAGTGGTGATCGCCCTCCGGCAATGGGGTGACAAGTGGAATCCCTCCCCTGACGGCGCACCCCTCGACCTGAGAGATCGCAGAACCGGCCGGCCGATTCGCACCATGACGGTGCAGGATGCTGACGGTAATACACTCAGCGTGAGAGATGTTTACGTGCCCGAGGACCCCGCCGAGACTGCCACCCCAGAATCATCCTCCCGGTTCTGAAGGATTCACGCCCGTTTGCAAAACCTGCCGCCTCATTAAAGCCGCATTCTCTCGCCGGATGGTTTCTGTTTGTGGGGGACCCGACAATTGAACTCCAGACTAGACAGTCTGAATGATCCAGACGGAAGCAGCGATAAACAACACCTGAGCAGCGCCCCACCACGCCAGCGCGATGCCAGGTCTGTAGCCACGCGCCACCATCTGGACAACGAACTGCCGATAAAGCACGGCAATGGCAAGCACTGCTCCGATAAACGTGATAAACCACGCCATCAGACTCAGACCGCTGATCAGGACCGCTATCACCACATACAGGGGCGCACTGGCGACACCAGCAACCCAGGTTTTTTCAACACTTATAGCTGACAAAGTTGAACCCTCTAACGCCTGAAGCCCATCTTCTCTGAGACGACCTGGGAAGATTATCTGTAACGGCAGAAAACCGAATGGTTTACCAGGTCACGGATGACGCTTTGCTTATCGCCCAGCTTCGGCATCACGACTGATTTAACGCTTGCAGCAGGGCGTTTTCAACCCTATCAGATAGCTACCTGCATTTCTCACTCGGTGTTCTGGCGTTTTGCGAACGTCTGCGTATATATTTGGGATACAACCGCAGCCCGGCGCCCATCGCCTTTTCTGCAGTCTCCCTGTCAGACGGCGTTGCGGGCTGGTATCGTCTGCTTTCCACTCTCGGGCGGCACTGGAGATTCACTGTGAAAAGTTGGTTATTTCTCGGTATTGCCATTGTCGCGGAAGTCGTGGCAACCAGTGGACTGAAAGCCAGTGAAGGGTTCACAAGGCTCGGACCCAGCCTGCTGGTGATAGCGGGCTATGCCGTTGCGTTTTACTTCCTCTCGATCACACTGAAAGAAATTCCGGTAGGTCTGGCTTATGCCATCTGGGCGGGGCTGGGTATTGTTCTGGTGGCGTTTATCGGCTGGCTGGTATACGGACAGACTCTGGATGCTGCAAGCGTGATTGGTATGGCGCTGATCATCACCGGCGTTGCGGTGATTAATCTGTTCTCGAAGGCAACTGTGCACTAATCAACACGGCTGATCACATCCTCGGGCGATAATCCATTGAATCGCCTGAAGATTGCGGACTGCCGGCATAACATTTGTATATGAGTCCCCACGACCATTTTCCCCGCGACTCATATCTCAGGTAATTGACAGCACGCCGATTAAACGAAAAAAGCCCCGCTACAGCATGGGCTATAGCGGGGCTTTTCCGTGTTACCCGGGTTCAGGCGGTTTCACGTCTCGCAGAAGGCCGGCGGGACTGGGGATTGTTGCCAGTGCCAGCGCTTCTGACATTTCCGCCACCGTTACCGCTGCGGCCACGGTTCTGACCATTGCCGGCACCACGACCACCGCCATTACTGGCTGGCCTCGGGGCGGGACGGTTTGAGGCGGTCGGATCCGGCTCGAAGCCTTCCATGGTTTTGCGGGGCAGCTGCTTTTTGATCAGCCGCTCGATACCCGCCAGCATACGGTTTTCGTCGGCGCTCACCAGTGACAGAGCGTGACCGACTTCGCCGGCACGGCCGGTACGGCCGATACGGTGCACGTAATCTTCCGGCACGTTGGGCAGCTCGAAATTGACCACCTGGGGCAACTGTTTGATATCCAGGCCACGGGCGGCGATATCGGTAGCTACCAGTACGCGCACGCCGCCTTTCTTGAAGTCATCAAGAGCGCGGGTACGGGCACCCTGGGACTTGTTGCCATGGATGGCGGCGGCGGTGATGCCGTCCTTCTCCAGCTTCTGGGTCAGACGGTTGGCACCGTGCTTGGTGCGGGTAAACACCAGCACCTGCTGCCACTCGTGTTTCCGCACCAGCTGGCTCAGCAGGGCGGATTTCTGGCTCTGCTCCACCGGATAAACCGACTGCTCGACACTTTCGGCAGTGGCGTTGCGCACGGCAACTTCAATCTGCACCGGGTTGTTCAGCATGCCTTCCGCGAGCTTGCGGATGTCACCTGAGAAGGTCGCGGAGAACATCAGATTCTGGCGCTGCTTTGGCAGCAGGGCCAGGATCTTGCGGATGTCCCGGATGAAGCCCATGTCCAGCATGCGGTCAGCTTCGTCCAGCACCAGGGTCTCCACGGAATCGAAACGCACGGCACCCTGCTGGTGCAGGTCCATCAGACGGCCAGGTGTTGCCACCAGCACATCTACACCGCGGCGCAGCTTGGCAATCTGGGGGTTGATCTTGACGCCACCGAATACCACGGCAGACGTAGTGGGCATGTACCTGCTGTACAGCTCAACACTGGCAGCCACCTGGGCGGCCAGTTCCCGTGTCGGGGTCAGAATCAGAACACGGATGCCACTGCCCTTGCGCGGGGTTTCCGCCAGCCGCTGAAGCAGCGGCAGGGTAAAGCCTGCGGTCTTGCCGGTACCTGTCTGGGCAGCTGCCATGACGTCCTTGCCGGATAACACGGCAGGAATGGCCTGGGCCTGAATGGGTGACGGAGTATCGTAGCCCTGGTCCGCGGTTGCACGTACCAGCTTCTCGGACAAACCGAGTGAGGAAAAATCCATAAATTAAATCTCTTGTGGTTCCTGCCCACGAAAGGGGAGAACCATGAAAAAGTCATCGACTTGTAAAAACGACTGCGGTCGCGCGATATTGCTGGCGCCGCCCTCTGAAAGGTCGTATCGGATGGGGTCGTGCTCTTTGCACGAAATCCTTCGAGGTAGGAACGGGAGTGACAATAACAGACTGATCGAATAATAACGATCTTTGTTAGTACATTTGCTGATAAATGCAACCATCCGGAGGCGAAGAGCAGAGTAAGCGGACAGGCCTTTCCAAAACCGTCCGGAGCCACGGGTGAAGGACGAAGGCTGAGAGCGGCATTCGGACCGCTCCCGGAGCCTCAGGGGGGTCTTCAGCTGTTCTGGTCTGATTTGTAACCAGGCAGCATGGTACCGGACCGCAACAGCTCCCTCAGCGTAGTCTGTCCCTCCTCCACCTTGGCCAGGCCGTCGTCCAGCATCAGCGGGTGGCCCCGCTCGATGAGCGCGTGACGGAGAGCGTGCTCGTCTTCGTGGCGGAGGATCATGGCGTAATCTTCCTCGGTCGGCTGCCACACCTCGAAAATCCCCGTGCGGCCCCGGAAGCCAAGGTTGTCACAGCTCGGGCAACCCTGGGCGGACCAGGTCTCTTCCGGGACTTCGCGTCCACACTCCCTGAGCCATTGCTTTTCTACCTCATCGGGCATGCGCTTTGTCCTGCATTCGGGGCAGAGCTTTCGGACCAGCCGCTGGGCTGCCACCAGGCCCAGGTTAGCGGAAATCTCATAATCGTCGAGGCCAAGATTGCGCAGGGCAGTGATGGTGCCCACAGAGTCCCGGCTGTGCAGGGTTCCCATCAGGGCCCGGCCGCTGGTGGCATCCATCCAGCGGCGGATCCATTCAATGCCCTGGCCGGAAATGCCCAGCTGCCGGACATACAGGGCACTGCGGTGACCCTCAGGTCCAGGTCGAGGTCGTCCAGGGTAAATGAAAAGCTGCCCTCGTCGCAGCGCACCGAAGGCACAGGGTCCAGGTTTGCCAGGGCCTTGAACTGGTTACCGAGTCGACGGCCCTGATCCGGGGAAACTTCCATTGCATCCACCATGATGCCATCAATTCTCAGGCGAATGCGGTGATGATCGGGAAAGGGGTCCAGGTGAAGGTCCGTGGCCCGTGCGCCGACGGCATCTTTGAGAAGGGCATGGGATTCCAGGGTATCCGGAGCTTCATCGCCGGAATCCTCGTCAATGAGTTGCCGGTATTCCTCCAGCAGATTTTCCCGGAGATGACGTTCGAACCGCCGCTGGGCCTGATTTTTTCCACTCATGAAAGGCTCCTTTCAGGTGCGTTTGTCAGGTCAGTATAGCAAAGGGAATATGACATCGCGGGCAGGCTACTGGCGGCTTGCCACCGCAATCACGGCGGCGCTGGACGGTGTCCGGAGCGCTGCCAGCAGGCGCTGGTCCCGGCTGTAGATATCGTTCCGGAACTGGACCTGGCCGGCCTCGTCTGCCCAGGCCGTCCAGTACTCAAGGTGCACTGGCACCGGTTTTTTGAGAAGGACTGTCTGTAACTGGCCAGAGGCGACCGTTTGCTGGATACGTTCCCCGGACCAGTCCGCCTGGCTGGCCAGCAGCAGCCGGGCCAGCTCCAGGGGATCTTCCACCCTTATGCATCCGGAGCTGAATGACCGCTCGGTTTTACCGAAGAGGCCCCGGGCGGGGGTGTCATGGAGGTAAACATCAAATTTGTTGGGGAACATGAACTTGATCTGGCCAAGGGCATTCAACGGGCCCGGTTGCTGCACCAGCTGGTAAGGGAAGTTCCGGGCAGACAGCGACGACCAGTCAACTGTGGCCGGATCAATGAGCTGACGATTGGCGCCCCAGCCTTGGTAAACGTGAAAGCCCAGCCGTTCCAGGTAGGAGGCATCCCGGATGACTTCCGGCAGCTGGTCCTGGACCATCAGCTTTCTGGGCACAGTCCAGGTCGGATTGATCACCAGATAACGGATCCGGTCGCTGAACACCGGCGTCTGGCGAAACGGACGACCAACAATCACCCGCTGGCGCAGGATCTCCTGTCCCCGATCAACCAGCTTCAGCTCAAAGGCTGCGATGTTGACCATCACGTGGGTTTCACCCAGGTCATCGGGCAGCCAGCGCCAGCGCTCCAGATTCAGGTCAATCTGGTGAAGGCGCATCTCAGGGCTGATGTTCAGCGCGGCCAGGGTGGCCCTGCCCACCACACCATCAGCTTCGAGGCCGTGACGGGCCTGAAACTGCTTTACTGCAAAAACCAGCGCTGGATCGTAAACCATCTCGTCAGGCTGAGCTGCGGTGTCACCCTCTTGTCCCTCTACAGTCAGATCAAGACGGGACCGGATGGCTGGCATCCGCTCATCCCGCGTTCCTGCCTTGATGGCAGGGCCGCTGGCAATCAGATGCCACTCCTGTCCAGAGAGTTCGGCAGCCAGCTCCTTCCGGGCTTGCACCAGCGCATGATAGCCCGCGTGTGCAGGTCGCAGGCCGTCAATTGCAGCCGCCACATCACCTGCTTGCAGCGCGCTGGTGAGAACCGGAGCGAGGAGCCGCTGACGACGGTTGGCCACCCACTCGACATCGATGGTTTCCGGATTTACCTTGCCTTCGAGAAGATGGGAGCCAAGCATCAGGAATCCGTCGGATAACAGCAGCTCCAGGTCAATCAGCTCTTCCAGCTGAAGGTCCTCGAGCGGCTGGCTCATCAGCTCCTTCAGGGCCGCGAAATGATAATCCGTGGGTATCAGGCCATCAGCCGAAACGTTCTCGATAGCTGCTACAAGGGCATTGCGGTCTTCAACCCGCTCCCATGCAAGAGCATAGCCGCGGTCTTCATAGAAGTTCGACAGCGCCTGGCGTGCGAGGAGCCGTTCCCCCAGGGCAGACACTGGATAACCTGCATGGAGTGCCTCGATTCTCTGGCGAACCTGGTCGTTCGCAAGGGCCGAGGCTGCGAAAAGAACCAGAATCAGGCCACAGGTAACGGGTTTCAACATGGAAAAATCCTCTCGGTCACGCCTTCGGATAACAGTTACTACCAGGCCAGCCAGATTACATGACGGGCACCTTTTCCCGGACGATGGGCGCGCACGGTAACCGGATCAACCGTCAGGCCCGTTTTCCGCAGCCGCTCGGTAAAGGACGGGTCAAGACTCGCCGACCAATAGGCCAGGACCCCGTCGGGGCGCAGGGCGGCCTGGGCGGCCAGCACACCTGCAGTGGAGTAAATCCAGTCATTTTCCCTGCGGGTCAGACCCTCCGGCCCATTGTCCACATCCAGCAGGATTGCATCCCAGGCACCCGGCTGCTGCCTGAGAAGCTCCCCCACGTCGCCTATATGAACCCGCGCACGGGGATCCTTCAGAGGGTAGCCGGAAGCCGCACCCAGAGGACCGTGATTCCACTCCTCGACCTCCGGCACCAGCTCCGCCACAGTGACTTCGGCATCTTCGCCCAGGGACTTCAGCGCAGCCGCCAGGGTGAAACCCATGCCCAGTCCGCCAATGAGGACCCTGGGTGCAGCTATCCCCGCGATTCTTTCACAGGCAAGAGTCGCCAGGGCGTCCTCGGAACCGTGCAGCCGGCTGTTCATGAGTTCCCCGGTGCTGCCGGCAATTTTGATGGAGAATTCATCGTTGCGCTGAAGCAGACGCAGCTCAGAACCCTTGCCGGGAATGGATGCAGTACCAATCAGATTAAAACGGGCCATGGTGCCTCTGTTAGTATAGGGACATGTTGCCATCCGGCTGATTCGTCAGCCGTCTGGGGAAGGGATCTTAGCCTGTCGGCGCATTTATGCGCCATGTGCTTTTTCACTGGCGGTTTTTCTGATACAAACCCGGCTTGACGCGAACCCGGCAATCCGTTGTCCGCCAGCCATTCGTATTCCCGGCCAGTGCGCTCCGTTGAGCGCTGGAATACTGCTATTGCCCGCCAACCACTCTCTGAACACCAGGAAACACCCATGAGAATATTAATCCGCTATTTCTTCCGCACACTGCGACTGATACTTACGCCGATCGTGCTGATCAGCGAAAAGCTCAGCACACCGAAAGCCATCGTACGCTCCCCGTCAGACCAGGGCCGGGCTGACCAGGAGTCCTCAAAGCTGGCCCTGTATCAGTTCAATGCCTGCCCCTTCTGTATAAAGGTGCGCAAGGAAATCGCCCGGCTCGGCCTTAGCGTCGAAACCCGTGACGCCCAGCACGATCAGCAGCACCGGACCGAGCTGGAAAAAGGGGGCGGCCGGATCAAGGTACCCTGTCTGCTGATCAGCCATGAGGATGGCCGACAGGAATGGCTCTATGAATCCGATGCCATCAAATCCTGGCTGCAGGACCGTTTCGAGCCTGCGACATGATCGCCCCTACTCTCTGCATCTATCATGGCAACTGCGCCGATGGTTTTGGTGCCGCCTGGGCAGTGCGCAAACGCTTTGGCGAAACCGTGGCATTTTTCCCGGGCAGTCACGGCAAGGCGCCCCCGGACTGCACCGGGCATGATGTACTTCTGGTGGACTTTTCCTACAAGTTGCCAGAGCTTCAGCAGGTCATTGAGCAGGCCAGGTCTGTGACCATCCTTGACCACCACAAGACCGCCGAAACAGATATTCAGCCGCTGCTGGACGAAGGTGTGCTGCAGGGGGAGTTTGATCTGACCCGTTCCGGCGCCGCCATGGCATGGGACTGGTGTTTTCCCGGCGAACCCCGGCCCAGGCTGATAAAACACATCCAGGACCGGGACCTGTGGCAGTTCGAGATTCCCGGAACCCGTGAGATTGGCGCCATGCTGTTTACTCACGACCAGGACTTCGTGGTCTGGGATGGCCTTGCAAAGGCCCTGGAGGATGATGACTCCTGGCAGGCACTCTTCGCCATTGGCGACACCCTTGAGCGCAAACATGCCAAGGATGTAAAAGAACTGGTCCGTGCGACTGCCCGCACCATGGTCATAGGTGGGGAACTCGTGCCGGTGGCCAATCTGCCCTACATGTATGCTTCCGATGCCGGCCATCTGATGTCCGAGGGGCAGCCCTTCGCCGCCAGTTATTTCGATACCCCGCGAGGCCGGAAATTCAGCCTGCGCTCCAGGGAAACGGGCCGCGACGTAAGTGAAATCGCCGTGGCCTACGGCGGCGGTGGCCATCCCCGGGCGGCGGGCTTTGTCATGCCGATCGGCTGGGAAGGGGAAGCCTGAAAACCTGGACAGCAGCCCCGACCCGATCCCTCACGACGACGCCTGAGAAGCTCAGAGGCCCATGACCGCTTTTGCGACCATGAAATATCCCACCAGCCCGCTGGCATCCACAATGGTGGTGACCAGCGGGGCACTCACCAGAGCCGGGTCAATTCCGAGGCGGCGGGCCAGTAGCGGCATGCCGGACCCTACCAGGGTCGCCAGGGTGCAGATGGCCACCAGAGTAATGGCCACGGTCAGGGCGAGCCGGGCCTCGAAGAGAACTATGACCGCCGGGTAGGCCAGGACCCCAAGGGCAGCACCGAGCAGAAAGCCCACCCGGGTTTCCCTTGCCACCACCCGGAACGCGGCGCGCGGTCCCCGCAGGATGTCCCCCACGGCAATGGCCCGTGTGACAGTAGTCGCGGACTGGGCGCCGCTATTGCCACCCACGCCGATCAGCAGTGGTATGAAGAGGGAGAGAGCGATGGCCTGCTCAAGCAGGTTTTCAAAGGTGTTCAGCACCTGGACGGTCAGGGTACCGGCCACCCCCAGCAGCAGCAGCCAGACAAGCCTCGCGCGGGTCAGCTCCCGCACGGTCGTGGAGAAATAGGGCCTCATCATCGGAGCACTGGCCCCGGCCCTGGCGAAATCCTCTTCCTGCTCCATGTGCAGGATGTCCAGAGCGTCGTCGACCGTCACCAGACCCAGCAGCCGGCCCTCTGCGTCCACCACCGGCAGCGCCAGAAGATCCGCCGCCTGGACCAGCCGGGCCACCTCCTCCTGATCCGTTTCCGGGGAAACCGTCGGCACCGACTCCAGCATCAGGTCGGCCATGATCGTTGCCGGTTCCGCCATCACGAGGGCGCCAAGCATGACCAGTCCCTTAAGAAAGCCTTCCTCGTCCACCACCGGCAGCACGTTGACAGTGCCCGCCCGGCTGCCTTTTTCCCGCACCCGTCCCAGAGCCTGCTCCGCCGTAAGGGATGGAGAGAGGGGTAAATACTCCGGAGTCATGATGTGACCCGCACTTTCCTCCGGATGGGCAAGGAGCTTCTGGGTCAGCCGGCGTTCACGGGGGCTCAGGTGGGCAAGAAATTCGTCGGCGACTGTAGCCGCCACAGCATCGAGAAGCTGAACCCGGTCATCCGGGTCCAGATCCATGAGCAGTTTCCGCACATGCTTTTCCGGAAGATGTTCAAGTACTTCCTCCTGAAGGCCAGCCTCCAGCTGCTCGAAAATGGCCGATGCCTCCTGCGAGGGATAGGTTCGCAGGACCTCCGCACGGCGGTCTGGTTCAAGCTGCCGGAGTTCACTGACAGCGCTGAGAATTTTCTCGTCCATGGCTGATCGCTTCTACGGGAAAAATGATTCACACAAGAGTAAACTGTCCGATCTGAAACTGCAGGCCGGGCTCCGCTGCACCAGTCAATTCCGACTCCGGGTACCCCATATTGTTATCACTCAATCTGCAACTTCTCACGGCTTTTATCCCCACCTTTTTCATGGTGTCGATCACTCCCGGCATGTGCATGACTCTGGCGTTGTCCCTGGGAATCACCATCGGTGTCCGAAGGGCCATGTGGATGATGGCCGGGGAGCTTCTGGGGGTGGCTGTGGTAGCCACAGCGGCGGCAGTGGGCGTTGCCACTTTCATGCTGAACTACCCCACGGCCTTTACCCTCTTCAAGTACGCTGGCGGCGTGTATCTGGCATGGCTGGGGATACAGATGTGGCTCTCCAGGGGCAAGATGGCCATGCCGGAGGAAGGGGTGATGCCGGCGAATACCTCCCGACTGGCGCTGGCTGTCCAGGGCTTCGTGACCGCCATCGCGAACCCCAAGGGCTGGGCCTTCTTCATTGCACTGCTGCCGCCCTTCATCGACAGCGGACTGCCCATGGCACCCCAGCTCACCGCGCTGATACTGATCATTCTGCTGCTGGAATTCCTTTCCCTTCAGCTTTACGCCCATGGTGGCCGCAAACTGAGTCAGGCCATGCGCAAGGGAACCGGTGTGCGGGTAGTCAACCGTGTAGCCGGGTCGCTGATGATGCTGGTGGGCGTCTGGCTGGCGTTTGGCTGAACACCCGGGCCTGACGCGTCTCAGTCCACCAGTGCCCCGCTGACTATCCCCCGCAGCTCCTGCCGGATGGCGTAGGAGGAAGAGGGGATCAGCTGGGTCATGAAGATCACCACCAGTTCCTCGACCGGGTCGATGAAAAAGTGGGTGCTTGCCAGTCCGCCCCAGCCATACTCACCCACCGAGCCGTTAGTCTGGGACCTGGCAACATCGGTCTTGACCGAGAAACCGAGGCCGAAGCCGTTACCGGCGTATGGGGCCTCGCTGAAAGCCCCCACCGAAAGCCCCGGCAGGTCCTGATTGTCCGGCAGGTGATTCAGGCGCATGAACTCCAGGGTTTTGCGGCCGATGATGCGCCGGCCCTGGTATTCGCCACCCTGACAGAGCGCCTGGGCAAAATGAAAATAGTCGTCAATGGTGGATACCAGGCCACCGCCACCGGACAGATAGCTTCCCTCTTTCCGGAAGGGCGACGACTCCGGGTCGTCGTACAGCTTCATCCTGTCGCCCTGCTCGTACAGATAGCAGGCGGCAAAACGTTCAGCCTGAAGGTTATTCACGTGAAATCCGGTATCAGGCATGTCCAGCGGCTCGAAAATATTCTCCCGCAGGTAGTCATCAAAGGGCTGGTCCGCCAGCAGCTGTACCAGATAACCCAGCACGTCGGTGCCCACCGAGTAGTTCCAGGCGGTGCCGGGAGAAAACTCCAGGGGAAGCTCGGCGAGACGATTCACCAGGTCGCCCAGGGTGAGGCTCCGGCTGCCGTCCAGCTTCAGCTCCCGGTAGGCCGCGTCTACATTGGTGCGGTTCATGAAGCCGTAGGTGAGACCCGACATGTGGGTGAACAGGTCCCGGATGGTCATGGTGGTGGTGGCGGGCTCAGTGAGAAAGTCCGGGTAAATACCGCTCTTGAATACCCGCATGTTCTTCCAGCCGGGAATGTATTTATGTACCGGGTCATTGAGCAGGAAACAGCCCTTCTCGTAGAGCTGCATCATGGCGACAGAGGTAACCGGCTTGGTCATCGAATAGATGCGGAAAACCGTGTCCCGTGATACTGGCAGGTTTCGCTCCACATCCATCAGTCCCTGGGCTTTGACC
Organism: Marinobacter sp.; assembly: GCF_044799475.1. Classification (GTDB taxonomy): domain Bacteria; phylum Pseudomonadota; class Gammaproteobacteria; order Pseudomonadales; family Oleiphilaceae; genus Marinobacter. The sequence continues at coordinate 858,354 of NZ_CP085217.1, forward strand.
CACGCGAGTTCACCCCGCCTTGCCACCAGCGTCAGGGCGCCGGGCAGTCTTCCCGGCTGGATGTAGCGCTGGTCGAGGTGGGTACCGATCCGGTCCAGACGGTCCAGATCAAGGCCGGCGATCTGCCTGTTCTCGGGCATGTGGCTGATTCCTCCTGGATGTAGCTCGTGTTTTATTCTTCTGCGGTGGCCTCGCTGGCGCTAACCACTTCTTCAGCGTCCAGCCATGCCTCGACGAGCTTTGAATAGGCGTCGTCAAACCCATCCTTCATGGACTCCCAGGTAAACGAAGCGCTGTCCTCCATCCGCTGGTACCATTCAGCTGCTCTCAACCGCTCCCTGTTCAGATGTGCAAGGCTGGTTTTGGCCTGGGCGCGGATTCTTCTGTCCATGTCTTCCCGCCGGGATGTCATTGTCTGATCAAGCTTTTCGATCCGGCTGTCCAGCGCATCCAGGGTTTCCCGAATGTGGCTCATGGCTTCATCCCGCTGGTCCTGATCGTATTCCGCCAGCTTCTCTTCGAGCTGTTGCGCCTGCTCCTTCAGCTTCTGCGGCGCCACGGTTTCTCTGGCAGTGTCACTCCCCTCTGCAACGGCAAAGGGCGCAGCAAGGAGCAGGGCCGCCAGGACCAGAGCGGTAATTCCGGATGTCGGATACTTCGTTATCGAGGATGCTCGCATTCATTTTCTCCTGGTTGCTCTGTGTTCTGGCAGGAAAGAATAGCCTGCCTACTTGACGTAGCGAAAACGTTTAGTGAATGATCCCGGTGTTTGCCTTTACTGTTTACGAAGGCTGCTGATTTCTGGCCCTGGTGTGCTTTTGGGCGCTCCCTGAATGTCCACCGCCAGGGGCTATAACAACAAAGGAACAGATCCATGTCGATTGCCACTGACAAAAAAACCTCCGTGCACTGCCTCTACCACTGGGCCGAAAAGACGCCGGACAAAGTGTACCTCACCCAGCCTTTTCCCGACGGTCGCGTCGAAGACATCACCTGGAAACAGGCTGCCGACCAGGTATCGTGCATGGTAGCGCATCTCACCACCCTGGATCTTCCCGAGCGCAGCAACATTGCCATTCTGGGCAAGAACAGCGCCCACTGGATTCTGTCTGACCTGGCCATCTGGTCCGCCGGCCATGTTTCCGTGCCACTTTACCCCACTCTCAACGGAGAGACAGCCGGCTACGTGCTGGAGCACAGCGAAGCCAGGCTGATGTTCCTGGGCAAGATGGATGGCAAAGCCGACGGCTGGAATGACATCAAGGGCCACATCCCGGACGACCTTCCGATCATTTCCCTGCCCATGTCCCCCCGGGATGACACCGACAAATGGATCGACATCATCGCGAAAACCCAGCCCGGAGAACCTCGGCTACCCGACCCGGATGATCTGGCCACCATTGTCTACACCTCCGGCAGTACCGGCCGGCCAAAAGGTGTGATGCACAGTTTCCGCACCATGATCTCGGTGGCGGACGGGCTCCAGCAGCTGTTCCCGGTGGGGCCGGATGAGCGCATGTTGTCCTATCTGCCGCTGGCCCACGTGGCCGAGCGCGCTGCGGTTGAGACCCAGTCACTCTATTACGGATTCCACCTCTACTTCGCCAACTCTCTGGACACCTTCCAGGAAGACCTGCAGCGGGCAAGGCCAACCCTGTTCTTCTCGGTTCCCCGGCTGTGGATGAAGTTTTACCTGGCCATCAACACCAAGCTGCCGCCGAAAAAACAGAAAATTCTGTTCAATATTCCCCTCCTTAACCGCGTTGTCAAAAAGAAGGTGCTCAAGCAACTGGGTCTCGACCATGCCCGGGCAGCACTCACGGGGGCCGCCCCGCTGGCGCCGGACATCATTGCCTGGTATCGCAACCTGGGCCTCGAATTGCTGGAGGTTTACGGCATGTCCGAAAACTTCGGTTACTCGCACTGCAACCGGCCGGGTCAGGCCAGAGTGGGCACCGTAGGGGTGGCCAATCCGGGCGTCGAGCACCGTGTGGGAGAAGGCAGCGAAATCGAGGTCAAGAGTCCCGGCCAGATGCTCGGCTACTACAAAAATGAAGAGAAAACGAAGGAGGATGTCACCTCTGACGGCTTCCTCAGGACCGGGGACATGGGAGAGATCGACAAAGATGGCTTCCTGCGGATCACCGGTCGGGTGAAGGACCTTTTCAAGACCTCCAAAGGGAAGTATGTGGTGCCGGTCCCCATTGAGAACCGGTTCAATCATCCCAGAGCAGAGGCAATCTGCGTCGCCGGCGCCAACCAGCCCCAACCCTGCCTGCTGGTTTTGCTGTCGGAGGAGGCCCGGGAAGAACTGGCCAGGGGCGGCGACCACAAGGCACTGGAGCAGGAACTGGCTGAAGAACTGGACTCAGTGAACGCCGCCTGCGAGGCCCATGAAAAACTGGCCTTCGCCGTAGTGGTCAAGGAGCCCTGGACGGTGGAGGATGGCATGCTGACCCCCACCATGAAGATCAAGAGAAACGTGATCGAAAACCACTACGCTCCCAAAATGGACAAATGGTTTGAACAGAAGAGCAAGGTAGTCTGGGAATAAAAAGTTGACCCGGAGGGCGGGGAACCTACAGGTTCTCCGCACGCTCCACCTGGCATTCGTACGATCCCATCTCGAATTCCCGGCACACCCAGGGCCGTTTTTCATAGATTGAACAGAGCATCGTGTCCCTGTCCAGGGCTGCGCACCAGCCATCATCCAGCCTCTCCATCACAAGTCCGCCAGCAGCGGATTCCTCAATGAACCGTTCCGGCACGCCGGTATCTGATATCAGCATCACTTCAAGACGGCAGCAGCAGGCCTGGCAGCTGAAACAGCTTATCTGAGGGTCTGGAAGATTGATGGCATCAATGGTCACTGGTTCCGGTTTTCCCTGCGGCGGTAATCTGGATCTGTCCAGCACAGAGGCAACGCCTCGCCGGACGGGAAACCCAGCTCTGCCTTGGCAAACTGCTCTGGGTCCTGCGCCTCCTCACCGTAGTGGAGACTGCCTCTGACCGTAGCCTCCATGGGATCCATCAGGGCGTGGTTGTCCAGTATCTCGATCAGGTGTCCGGTTGTTTTTTCAGCAAGCAGCATCTTGTCCTCCATTTCCTGCAGAGACTCTCCAGCAACCCCAGGCAAAGGGACCGGTGCGATTGGGATAGCTTATCAGCCGTGGGCCCTGCCGGAACAGGAAGGTTTGTCCGTGCCGGATTTTCACACCGGCGGCAGGCCGGACAGCGCCATGGCCAGTTCCTGATCATCGTACTCGTGATCAGAAAGCTCGCCGGCGAAATAGGACGTGTAGGCCGCCATGTCAAAGTGGCCGTGCCCGCATAAATTGAACAGGATCACCTCGGATTTGCCCTCTTCCCTGCAGCGCAGGGCCTCATCTATGGCTCCCTTTACCGCATGGTTGGCCTCTGGCGCCGGCACTATGCCTTCGTTGCGGGCGAAGAGAATACCTGCTTCAAAACACTGCTTCTGGGTATAGGACCTGGCCTCGAACAGACCCAACTCTTTGGCATGGGAGACCAGGGGCGCCATGCCGTGATAACGCAGGCCACCGGCATGGAAGCCCGGGGGTGTGAAATCCGACCCCAGGGTGTGCATTTTGGTCAGCGGGGTCATGTGCCCGGTGTCGCCATAATCATAGGCATATTTCCCCCTGGTCAGGGTCGGGCAGGCAGAGGGTTCCACCGCAACAATGCGGGGCTGCTCACCGCCCCGCAGGGCGTGGCCAATAAACGGGAAAGCGATTCCTGCGAAGTTGGAGCCGCCGCCAGTGCAGCCAACAATCACATCCGGCCAGCAGTCCGCCATTTCCATCTGTTTCATGGATTCCAGGCCAATGACCGTCTGGTGCAGCAGCACATGGTTCAGAACCGAACCCAGGGCATATTTGGTGGACGGGTCCTGTACCGCCAGTTCCACCGCCTCCGAAATCGCAATGCCCAGACTGCCGGTATGGTTGGGATTCTGTGCCAGCACCTGGCGGCCGAACTGGGTCATTTCCGAGGGCGAGGCCACGCAGCGGGCGCCATAGGTTTCCATGACGGCGCGGCGGTAGGGCTTCTGGTTGTAGGATACACTGACCTGGAAGACGGTCACGTCTATGTCGAACAGGGAACCGGCGAAAGACAGGGACGTACCCCACTGGCCCGCCCCTGTTTCGGTGGTCAGCCGGCGGATGCCTTCCTCGCGGTTGTAAAAGGCCTGGGGAATGGCTGTGTTGGGCTTGTGGCTGCCCGCCGGGCTGCCGCCTTCGTATTTGTAGAAGATCTTTGCCGGCGTGCCCAGGGCCTTCTCCAGCCGATGCGCACGATACAGGGGCGCTGGCCGCCACAGGCGGTAGATGTCCTGCACAGGTTCAGGAATCTCGACCTCCCGCTCAGTAGTCACTTCCTGCTGGATCAGAGCTTTCGGAAACAGCGGCTCAAGGTCGTCGGGAGTAATCGGCTTTCGAGTTCCCGGATGCAGTACCGGAGGCAAGGGCTCCGGCAGATCCGCCTGGAGGTTGTACCACCTTTTCGGCATCTGGGTTTCGTCCAGAAGAAACTTGGTTTGCATGATGGCAAAGTCCCCGGTCAGGTTTGTGTTGAGGCCCAGAATAACCAGACGGAGCACGGGGAAAAAGGATTTCTGTCGCTTTTTCGGGTTAGCTGTCTTTTCTGGTATAACTGGCCAGACTACACACCGGAAACAGGAGGTTCCACAGATCCATGTCCCAGGATGTCGTTGTTGATACCAATGTGTTTGTTGCTGCCGGCTTCAATTCCCGGAGCGCCTCGGCGCGCATACTGAAAGAAGTGGAATCGGGCAATCTGCGGATGATCTGGGACAACGGAACCAGGGGCGAAATCGAGCACATCCTGGGTAAGATTCCCGGCCTGTCAAAGGCGAACGCCGACAGGCTGTTCAGGAAGGAAGCCCATTTCAGCGGCAAGACCCACCCGGAACGTTTCGGCCATGTGCCGGATCACACAGATCGCAAGTTTGCTGCCCTGGCAGATGCCAGCGGCGCGACACTCATCAGCAGTGATGACGATCTTCTCGGAAGCCGGAGCAAGGCGAAAGTGCGGATACTGACCCCGGTGGAATTCTGCGAAAAGGAGCTGAGCAGATGAGGGGTCAGCCTTCCTCGTTCATTCCCAGCAGATGGGGAAAGTCTCTCAGGAACACCAGAGCCACCAGGTCATAGACACCGTGCCACACAATCACCAGAAAAATGCTCTCCGACACGACATAGGCTGCTCCCAGAAGCACGCCCATCAGCGTAGCTGCCATGAAATAAGCCAGGGAAAGAAAGTGCAGCAGACCGAACAGCAGGGCGGCGACCGCAACCCCAAACGCCTCATTTCCTGCTTCTGCCAGCCAACCCTGGATCAGGCCCCGGAATAAAAGCTCTTCTCCCACTCCGGCGAGGGCGGACAGGCAGATAATAACCGGCCAGGAAAAACCCCGTGCGAATTGGTGAAGCTCGCGTACGTGACTTTTGAGCTTCGACGGGAAAAACCCTCCCAGCCTGGACAACCCCCATAGCAGAGCAAAGGTCGCCATCCCGCCCGCCGAGCCCAGCACGAAGGCCACAGCAGCCGGCAGCGACCCCCGATGAACTTCCACACCGAAAATGACAATGCCCAGAAGCGCCACCACGACAATGCCCCCCTGAAACAGCAGGGCGGCGGATGATGAAATACGGGCTCCGGCGTTGGCCATGGGTCTGGAGTCTCCTGCTTTATAGCGCTATTGAACAGCAAGGGTCAGCTCAACAGAAGCTCCTTGGCTTCGTTGATTCTGGCTGCCAGATAGTTGCTTCCGCCTCGGTCGGGATGCATTTTCTGCATCATCCGCCGGTGGGCCTGAATGATTTCGTCCCGGCTGGCGTCAGGTTCCACTCCGAGGATGTCTCTCGCCTCGTTTTCCGTGAGGCTGCCATTCCCGGCCTCTGCTGACTCCCCGTGCTCCTCTGTGCCAGGATCATCTGTCCGCCAGGAGTCCCCAAACCGGCGGTCCAGGTAGGTTTCCAGCAGGCGGGCGGAATCCGCGTCCTTCCGACGACAGTACTGAAGCAGGTCGATGAATTCGGTTTCTCCGAGGTCGGCCAGCTCACGCCCTGCCATGGGGCCTTCCAGTATTTTCCCGGTCATCTCCCCCGAGTCATGATCCAGAGTCATGTCCAGAATGTCGGTCGTGACATGGGACTGATTGCCGGCGCTGGGCCTGGCCTGGCCACCCCGCAGCTTGCTACCCAGGTGGCCCATAAGCAGGCCGGGCAGCAGCCGGCGCAGCAGGGGAAACAGCACCGCCAGCAGGCCCGCCACAATGTACAGACGCCCGGTAAGGGCCATGAACATTAAAGCTACAGCCACGGCCAGAGCAGCCAGTTTGATGGCGGCCGGCTTTCTGCGGCCAGGGGGCTGGCTACGCAGCCATACCCCCGCCACAATTGCCAGCCCTGTTGCCAGAAGTATCAATGCCACGCGTGTCCCTGACTCCAATAATCGAAAGAATGTATAAAAATGGCGGAGCGATCGACTACCGAAGCTGCTTTGTCAGGCGCTTCACCTCCGCCGAGCTCCGGCTGGTGTAATCCTGCAGCGCTTTGGCGCCCCCCGAAGCATAGACAGCAACCGCGCCCAGGAGTTCTTTCAGCACCTGGGGACTGCTGCGGTCAAACGGTGCCCAGGCGCCTCCCGACAGCTTGCTGACCTGCTGGAACACGGCCCTGGCGTGGGCATCGTTACCCTCATGGAACATGAATACCGGCGTACGCAGCATGCCCAGCTCGCCGGCGGTATGGCAGAGCTCATCCACTGGCTCCTCGCAGCAGTCTCCGATAAACACCACGGCGCTGACCGGTTCGCTCCGGGTTTCTTTCAGGGCGTGGCCGAGCACCCGGCTGATCTGGGTCCGGCCACCGAGGCAGGAAACACCGTTCATCAGCTCCAGGAGGCGGCCGGTCTGATTGACGAATGCCGTGGATTTGAACTCTCCATAACCCCGGTAATAGCAGAGCTGGATGGCGAGGCCGCCCAGATCCCGGGTGGCCAGAAAGAGTTCACTCTGCAGATGGCAGGCCTGATCCCAGGTGGCTTCCCGGCTGGCAGTGGCATCCAGGGCAAAAATCAGCCTGCCCCGCCCCTCCGTTGTGGCGGGCAGGTTGCGGGCCTGGTCGATGAAGGCATCGATGGCACTGCTGTCGGATTTGGGGCGCAGGGATTTCTCGGACATGGGTCTGGTGTCCCGTCTGGCTGATTGTGCTGATGGATCCTTACCTGTCAGACAAGACTAGAGGAAAGCAACGGAATCTACTACTCACCAGGCTCCACCAGCTCGGCCCGCATCCGCAGCAGGTACTCGGGGTACTTCTCCTGAACGAAGGTCACCAGCCCCTCCCGGACAGCGCAGCGCAGATCCCAGTTCTTGCTGGAATCGCCGGCGCTCATCAGAAAACGCACCTGCATGCCGCGCTCCCCGGCTTCTATGACCTGAACGCTTTCGGTCTTGCCATCCCACTGGGACGACGCTTTCAGGAGTCGGGAAAACTCCTCACGCAGAGGCTCCAGGGGCATGCCATAATCCATCCAGAGGGTAACGGCACCCACCAGATCGGTGGTGTGCCGGGACCAGTTCTGGAAGGGATTCTCGATGAACCATTGCAGGGGCACCACAAGTCGGCGCAGGTCCCACACCCGGAGCACCACATAGGTGGCAGTAACTTCCTCAACCCAGCACCATTCCCCCTGGACATTGAGAACATCGTCAATACGGAAGGGCTGGGTAAGGGCGATCTGCATGCCCGCGAGGAGATTGCTCAGTACCGGACGGGCGGCAAAGCCAAGGATGATCCCGCCAATGCCGGCAGAGGCCAGCAGGCTGGCACCCAGCTGCTGGACGGGTTCGAAGGTCATCAGAGCAGCGCCAAAACCCACGATCACCACGATGATATTCAGGGTACGAACCAGAAAGCGGGTCTGGGTTTCCACCTTGCGGGCACGCTTCCACTCCCCCTCCAGCACCGGGTTGAGCTTTACGATCGCATCACCAATAGCAGAGGTACAGCGCACCACGGCCCAGGTCAGCGCCAGTATGAGCAGCAGCGTGGCCAGGTGCTGCAGCTGGGGCAGCAGAGGCAGATCTTCCGGGGCAGTTTCCAGGACCCCGTTCAGCACCAGGAGAGAGACAGAGAGACCCAACGCCCGGGCTGCTGCATCCAGAAACAGCCGTGCCACGGAGGTGGACTCGGAGAACCTGCGGACTGCCGCCAGGGCGAGCCGATAGACAATCCAGGTTGCTGCTACCGCAATCAGGGCCGACAGGCCGGGCATCACCCAGGCTTCAAGGCCGTTTCTTACGGACTCAAGCATCCGGCACTGCCTTCAGATCAGTCCAGGACACCTGAATTCTCACTTATCCTTCGCCCAGCTGCCCCGGCCAAGTTCCATCACCCGCTCTACGTCCGCGGCCGGGACTGCTTCCATGTCACCGACCTCCAGAGTGTCGTAATGGAAAACGAAGAGCCTGGAGGCAAATTCGGCGAACGGCAGTGAAGCCTCGCCAAATCGCTCGCCAGTGCCCTGGATCGCGCAGTTGATGCCCTGGCCCCAGTTCTGGCCGCTGTCGTTATTGGGGTTGTAGAAATAGACCCGCATTTCGCCTTCCGGATCCAGGGCCACCCGCCGGATGGAAATGGCATGCCGTCCAACCAGCCGCGCCGCGCTGTCAGTGACCGCAATGCCGGCGGGCTGGGGGTGAATCAGGGGCATGCCGCCATTGTAGAAAGGATGATAACTCGCATAGAAGTTACGGATGAAACCGTCGTAGTCGGTCAGCATGCCGGTGTGAATATCCGCCACCACCCGGAAGCCGTGGCTCACCCACCAGCCATAGAATTCAGGATTGATCCACCTGTGCAGGTCGTCGTCCCGGCTGCCGCACAGCCGCCCCATCTCGATGTAGATCCGGTCCAGATGTGGTACCAGAATCAGAGATACCGGGTCCACATCAATCGGCGGGGTCTTGGCCAGACCTGCCTCCAGCCCCCGGGAGGAAACCGGCTCGCCTTCGAAACGCATGAGGATCTCGTTATCACGGGCGGCCCAGGCCACCAGTTGCAGAAGATAGTCCGCGTCATTGAAGGCCCACATGGACATACCGATTACCGACTGACAGGTGGGGTTATTACCCTGGCCCACGCCCAGCGGCAATCCCAGCAGGGTCACAACCCCTGCCAGCAGAAAGACTCTGGGTGGGTGGGCATCACCGAATACAGCGACCAGCCGCTCCGATGTTTCAGCGGAGAGTTTCAGTGCAACCTGCCGCCACAGGCCGGCAGCGACACCAGGAATAAAAAGAGTGCCCCGTTCCAGAAACATTGCCAGACCGTAAACTGCTCGCGGAGTATCGGGGAAGACCGCCTCGTCAATCAGGGTATGAATCAGCTGGGTATAACACTGGAGTACATCATTGCCCGTAATGCTCAGGCCCAGAGCAGCCGGTATCAGGTCATCCTGTTTGCCCCGCAGGAAACGCAGAAACACAGCATGGTAGGGGGAGACCAGGCCGGTCTCATGCATGGAGCCGGAGAAGTGGTGGGCTTCCTCTCGCAGCTGGTTTTCATCCATGGTCGCCAGCCGCTCGGCATACACCTCAATACCCGGATCCTCACGGCAGGTTTCCGTCGGGCCAAAGGTTGCACTCACCAGCCGCTCCGCCCGGTGCATGCCCGAGGTTTCAATCTCGGGATCCAGAAGGCACTTGGCTATCTGGACAATCATCTGTTTGATGCTGTCCGTCTGCACCGGACGCTGCGCCAACTGGCGCTCCACCTCCCCTACCAGGCTGTCGAGAATGCTCTCGTAGCCCAGCCGTTCAAGGAGATAGTTGTAATGAGCCTGGACGATTTCTCCCAGACCCTGCGGCCGTTCCCGGTCCGCTTCAGTCATCTGGCCTGACAGCAGGTCGAGGTTCAGGGCCATGACCTGGGTAAGGAAGTTTCCGGCCTGCTCCGCCGAGATGCCGGGATGGAAATAGTCTCCGGTTGCCACTGCAAGCAGACGTAGCTCACTGAGGGCCTCGATTACCGTGAAGGAAGGCTCGCCCTCGCGGAGCGACCGCTGGGCCAGGTCCGGCTGGAGGATTGCAGGTTGCGCCCAGTCACTGTGCGCAAAAAGCCCGGCCGCCTCGATCGCCGGTACCCGTCTGTAAAGGCAATCCAGACCGCCCGGAGTGGCCATCAGTGCCTTTGCTGCCGCCAGCACCTCCCCTTTTGTCGCCTGGGGCACTGCCGGAGAAAGCAGCGGAGGAAGCATGTCCGGGTCGCCATAGCCGGTTTTGGCAAAACGGGCCAGGATCTCGTCAAAGTGACTGGTCAAACGGTTCAGGTTCTGGGAAGCCTGCTGTGAGCTCATCACGTTCGAAATTCCTTGGGGTTCGTCAGTATATTAATTAACCAGCTGTCCTGCGAAAAACAGACAATAAAGGTTTGAGCTACTAAAGTTAAACAAATGGGGGACGATCTGCACTAACTCCGTGCGTGCTTTGTGTATTGAAAGCCCCACTCATACAGCAATGCACGGGAGGCTGGCAATGAAACATGAGAGTACCAGAACAATAACAGCCTACCGCCAGGCTCTGCGCAAATGGATGGGTTTCAGGAGCCCGCGGCTGATTGTGGTGTTTGTGGTTGTCGTGGCACTGCTGAGGACAGCCCTCGGGGCTCCTCATCCGGGTGACCTCCTGGCCGTGATGGCAGGCGTGATCATCTGGCCTTTTCTGGAATGGGGCCTGCATCGCTACCTGCTGCATATCAGGCCATTCAGATTTCTCGGCGTGACAGTAGACCCGGAGTTCTCCCGCAGCCATCGCGCCCATCATGCCGAACCCTGGCGTCCGGAGCTGATTGTTTTGCCGCCTTATATTCACCTCACCCTGGGTCCGCTCCTCATCGCCGGGGCCTGGTGGCTGGCGCCGAGCCCCGCCCTGGCGCTATCTGCCCTTGCCGGTTTCGGTCTTGCCGCGCTGAACTATGAGTGGACCCACTTCCTGGTGCACACCCACATCCGGCCGAAAAATGCCTACTACCGCGGTTTGTTCCGTAACCACCGCCTGCACCACTTCCGAAATGAAAAATACTGGTACGGCTTCACCGTCACCAGTGTCGACCGACTTTTGGGCACAGGGCCGGACCCGGACAGCACACCCAGGTCGCCGGACTGCAGAGACCTGGGGGTAAAGAGCTGAATTTTTTGTCGCGCAGCCTGGTGGTGGTGCGCCGGGCGCAACTGCTCTTGAATACACTCCCATCACCCCGAAGACAGACAGTAACCCCTGCTGACTGGATCGACCATGAAACTGACTTTTCTGGGCACCCGCGGTTACATCGACCCAACCACTTCGCGACACCGGCGGCATACTTCGACGCTGGTCAGCTATCGCCGCCGGCGCCTGATGATCGATTGCGGAGAGGACTGGCGGCAAAAGGTCCATGATATCCGGCCCCACGCCATACTGATCACCCATGCCCACCCGGATCATGCTTTCGGCCTCCAGGAGGGCTCACCCTGCCCGGTCTGGGCAACCGCTGAGTCCTGGCAGGCCATGGATGACTGGCCAATCGAAAAAGAACAGCGCCATGTGCTTGATAAGCGACAGAAAACGGACATTGAAGGCATGCAGGTGGAGGCCTTTCCCGTCATCCATTCCACCAGGGCGCCGGCCGTGGGCTATCGCATCACCGCAGGCAGGGTGAAGATTTTCTACGTACCCGACGTGGTCTGGATCGAGGACCGGAACGAAGCCTTCGCTGACATTAGCTGCTACGTCGGCGACGGAGCTTCCATCGACGAGAACCTCGTCCGGCGGGACAAACATGGCAATCTCGTTGGGCATACCCCTGTGCGCACCCAGCTGACCTGGTGCCAGAAAGAAGGCGTCCCACGGATGATCGTAACCCACTGCGGCAGCCAGATTGTTGCCGGTGATGAGCGGAAGGTGGGGGCAAAACTGCGGGCATACGCGGAAGAACGGGGTGTTGACGCAGAAGTTGCCACGGATGGAATGGAGGTTGTGCTGCGCTGAACCATTGTGACGCGGCTCAAGAAATAAAAATGTCCACGACATACCGTTATTAATTTGCTTTAAAAGCACTAAAAGAGTAGTAATGGCACATAACATTCAACACACATGCTGTTTTTGTTGATGAATGCTTTTTAAGGGTCTTCTGTACTTTAAGCCGCATTGCAAAGGCTTGAACCGTATCAAGGAGGCCCTGATGTATATCAGCCGCTCCACCGAATACGCCGTCAGGATACTGGCCGATCTCGCTTCGAAAAGCCCCCATCCGGTCCCTCAGCAGGAGGTGGGAAAGGGTGCGAACTTCACCGCCGAGTACCTGACGGGGGAGATTGAAAACCTCAAGCGCACGGGATATGTGGGGGAGACCGCCAGCGGATTGCATCTCATACACAAACCCCGCGAGATCAATATAGGCAGACTGGTCAGGGACCTCAGCCCCGAGCTCGGGCGCGAACTACCCCTCACTCCGGATAACCTCCACAAAGCCCCGCCGAGCCAGGCTTTTCATGGTCTTTTTGCCGGCGCCGTAAGTGCCTATCTTTCATCGCTGGATAATTACACACTGGAGGATCTGGTGCCGGATACCGGCCATGCCGGTTGAGCCGGCTTTTTACACATCAACTGCCCAGCTGGTGAGCCCGAGCTTCAGCACCCCCTCCACTTCTTCCGCCGGAACCGCTGCCTTGTCGCCCAGCTCCAGGGTGTCGTAATGGAAGACATAGAGCCGGGACGCAAATTCCGCCATCGGCAGGGATGCCTCACCGCGGATTTCACCATTACCCTGGATCGAGCAGGTGATGCCCTGCCCCCAGTTCTGGCCGCGGTCGTTATTGGGGTTGAAGAAATAGACCCGCATCTCATCGTCCGGTGACAGGGCCACTCTCTGAATGGTGATCGCATGCCGGCCAACAAAGCGGGCGGCGCTGTCAGTGATGGCGATTCCTGCCGGCTGGGGATGTATCACTGGCATGTGGCCGTTGTAATAGGGGTGATAGGAGGCGTAAAAATTGCGGACAAAGTCCTCGTAATCATCCAGCTTGCCGGTTTTCACACTCACCACGACGCGGAATCCGTGGCTTACCCACCAGCCATAGAATTCCGGATTGATCCAGCGATGGGCATCGTCCTCACGATCCTCACAGAGACGCCACATTTCGGCATAAATACGGTCAAGATGTGGGATGACAATGAGTGATACCGCATCCACATCTACTGGAGACTCCTTCGCCAAACCCGGAGCAAGGCCACGGGAAGACACCAGCTCCCCTTCGAAACGCATGATCACTTCATTGTCCCGCGCCGCCCAGGCCAGCACCTGAAGCAGATAGTCGGCCTCATTGGCGGCCCACATGGACAGCCCGATGGCGGACTGGCAGGTGGGGTTGTTCCCTTGGCCCACGCCCAGGGGCTGACCCAGCAGATTGAGTACGCCAGCGAGAAGAAAGACCCCTGGTGGCCGGGCGTCACCAAACATATTCCTCAGGGTTTCCGAGGTTTCCGGCGAAAGTTTGAGGTGAACCTGACGCCAGAGCGCCTGGGCAACCGGCTGGGTGAAGAGGGTGCGCTGTTCAAGCATCATGGTCAGTCCATACACTGCCTGGCAGGTTTCCGGAAAAACAGCTTCATCGATCAATGCCGTGATCAGCTCTTCATAACACTGCAGGGCATCTATGCCGGTGGGGCTGAGGTCCAGCGCCCGGGGTATGAGATGATCATGCTCGCCTCTGAGATGACGCAGGAAAGCGGCGTGATACACGGATACCAGGCCCGTATCGTGCATCGCACGGGCAAAGTCCGAGGCCTCTCTGGCAAGGATTGCCTCATCCATTTTCCGCAGGCGGCCGGTGTAGGCGTCCAGCCCCGGGTCGTCTCTGCTGCCTTCGGTCGGGCCGAACACGGCCTCCACCAACCTGGCCGCATGTTCCATCCCCATGGTGTTCAGCCTGGGATCGAACAGACAGTTCGCGATCTGGACAATCATTTCCCGGATGCTGTCCACCTGCACCGGACCCTGGGCCAGCAGGCGCCAGACCTCGTCCGCCAGGCTGCCGAGGATGCTGTCGTAGCCCAGCCGAGACAACAGGAACTGATAAAGAGACTGCACTATTCGCCCCAGGGCCTGGGGCCTCTCACGGTCTGCCTCCGTCATCTGCCCGGACAGCAGGTCCAGATTCAGGGCCATGACCTGGGTGAGAAAATACCGGGCCTGCTCTGCGGAAATGCCCGGGTGGAAGTATTCCCCCTTGGCCACCGCCAGCAGACGGATCTCGCTGATGGCCTCTACCACCGTGGTGACTGCCTTGCCTTCCCGCAGGGAACGTTTTGCCAGGGCAGGCTGGAGAATGGCCGGCTGGGACCAGTCACTCTTGCCGAATATGTCCGCTGCCTCCAGCGCTGCGACCCGCCTGAAAAGCACATCAAAACCACAGGGCGCAGCCATGAGGGCTCTCGCCAGTTCCAGCACATCCAGGCTGGACGCTTTGGGGTCGGCTCTGCGAGCCCTGGCGAACCGCTCGAGTGTGGCATCGAACCGTGCGGCCAGCTGGCTGGTATCCTGGGTGGAAAACTGCGGACTCATCAGATTGGGGGCTCCTGTTACTGCCATCACTCCAGGGTAACTCCCGGGCCCAGGTGACACAAAATATTCCAGGTGTCTCCGGCGGTCCGGAGGGAATCAGTGCCCTGGGATCATCGGATAAAACGGGGCACAAACAGCAGGATGACGCCAAGCGAAAGCAACGGAAGTGTTGCGGTCGTGAGATAGGGCAAGACCAGCAGCGCAAGGCCTGTATAGAACCAGGCTCTCTTCCCCGGCCGGCGGCCATAAACCAGATAACCAATACCGACGGAGCCGAAAACCAGGGCCAGGAGCAGCGGCGTTGTTTCTGCCATGATGTGAGGTCCTCGGTCTGTTGAACGATCAGCGGAAGGCCGGTTTTTCGCAACCGCTTTTCAGTGATAATAGCCAGCCTGCAACGGATTTCACAGGATGGGTGATGAAATCATCGGGCCCCGCCGGGGGCTGCCGGAGTGATTACCGGAGACCTGCGGAACAGCACATAATTACCCAGCAGAGCCAGAGCGGCCCCCGCCATGGCAGTGCCGCTCCAGACAAAACCTTCAAGCCAGGTGGACACGCTCAATGCGACCACCGGAAACAGCACCGTGGCATAGCCCGCCTTGTCCGCTCCCAGGGTGCGGATGACGGTTATGTAGCTGAAAAATGCAATGATTGAGCCGGGAACTGCCAGGAACAGGGCTGCCCCCCAGAACACGCCGCTCTGCGGCACCACCCACTCCACCCCGCTCACCAGGCACCACAGACCCAGAAACATCGCGCCATAGAACATGGCCCAGGCGTTGCCCGCCAGCAGCGGGATCTCTGCGGTGCGCACTTTGAGGCTGACCAGGTTACCCAGCGAGAACCAGAAGGTGCCGGCCGCGGCGAATGCCATACCGCTGGCGGTGGCATTGCCAATCTGGAGGTCGTGCCAGAACAGCAGGGTTACCCCGCTCAGCCCCAGCACCACCGCAGGGTAGATCCGGGGGCTGGGGCGAATACCCATGAACAGGCGGCCATTGAACGCATTGAACAGGGCCGCCAGCGAAAATACCACCGCCAGCAGGCCGCTGGTCATGTGTTCTGCAGCCCGATAGATCAGCAGGAAATTAACGCTGTAGAGAGTCAGCCCCTGCACTATCAGCCAGCGGTGCTGGGTAAAACCGAAGCGGGGCAGCCTCCGCACCAGAGCCAGGCCGCCCAGCGCCACCAGGGAGGCCAGCACAAATCGGTAGAACACCGAGATGTCCACCGGTGCCACCTCAACCTGCAGCCGGATCGCGGTCCAGGTCAGGCCCCATATCAGGACGGTGAGTGCGTAGTGAACACTTACTGGCATGTCTCTCACTCCGGTCAGGACTTTACAGGGACTGAGAGCATAGTCGAAAACCGCCTTCCGGCAAGGCAGCCTCCGAAACACAGTGGCCAGCATGGCGGGGGATCTGGTAAAAAGGGGGCAGCCAGAAGGGCAGGCTGAACCAGCCGTGCCTAGCCGACATACCCATGCCGACCGGCAGATAAGGATCAACGCGAATGAGTGAAGCAGAAGGCTATACCCCACCCAGAGTCTGGACCTGGGACCAGGAAAGCGGCGGGCGGTTCGCCAAAATCAACCGGCCAGTCGCGGGGCCGACCCATGAAAAGGAGCTGCCGGTCGGCAAACATCCTCTTCAGCTCTATTCCCTGGCAACGCCCAACGGCGTAAAGGCGACCATCATGCTGGAAGAACTTCTGGCCCTGGGACACGAGGGCGCTGAGTATGATGCCTGGCTGATCGACATCTCCGAGGGCCAGCAGTTCTCCAGCGGCTTCGTGGCGATCAATCCAAACTCAAAAATTCCGGCCATGGTGGACCACAGCACCCAGACGCCAAGCCGGGTGTTTGAATCCGGCTCCATTCTTCTCTACCTCGCTGAAAAATTCGGCGCCCTCTTGCCGACAGATCATCACAAACGTACCGAAACCATGAACTGGTTGTTCTGGCAGATGGGCAGCGCGCCTTTCCTGGGCGGCGGCTTTGGCCATTTCTACGCCTACGCTCCGGACAAGATGCAGTACCCCATCGACCGCTTCGCCATGGAAACCAAACGACAGCTGGATGTACTCAACCGGCATCTTTCCGAAAACGAATACATGGCCGGGGATGAATACTCCATCGCCGATGTGGCGATTTTCCCCTGGTATGGGGCACTGGTGAAAGGCCGGCTTTACGAGGCTGGCGAATTCCTGTCGGTACACGAATACACCAACGTCATTCGCTGGGCCGACAGCCTGCTGGAGCGGCCCGCCGTCAAGCGTGGTCAGATGGTCAATCGCACCTGGGGAAATCCCGCGAAACAGCTCCGGGAGCGGCATGACGCGGGTGACTTCGAAACCAGGACTCAGGACAGGATTGCCGAAGACCAGGGGTAATGCCACTGGCACGTGGAACACCAATAACCAGTGCTTATGACAGATTCCGATGAGCGGATTCTGTTCTGTGGGGGCCGGCTCACCGGTTACCGGGGAATTCGAGAAAATCGAGTACCAGACTGTGGCCCCCAAAAAGAAAAACCCATACCACCACAGTAAGCCAGTGAATCAGGATCGGCCCCCAGAGGGATTTTGAAACAACGTAGTTGTGTCCGCAGTTGATACCGAGCAGCATGACGATGGCCAGAAACGCCAGACCCGAAGGGGTGCCTGAAACGGCGACGTCAGAAAACCTGCTGTCAGGTTGCGTCGGAGATATGCCTTAAACTCCGGCACCAGTCTGGTCGGCATCCTTCCCCCCATGTCGAGGCTGTAACCCGCCAACTGAGGTTAACGCGACGAAACAGAAAAATCTGCATCCGGAATCGAGGGGTGGTGTCCCTGCATTGACACGCCCCTGATAAATTGTTTTATCTGGATGCCGAGCCCATGAATGTCTGCAGTCGCCGGAACACCCGGATTCAGTGACAGAATCAGGACCGATTCTCAGGAGCATGAAATGGACGCCATAATCAGTTTCTTTTCCGCAATCAGCTGGAACGCCGTGATTGGAACCGGCCTTCGCGTTCTGCTGGTTCTGATAGCGGCCTGGGTCGCAATGCACCTCATCAAAAGGGGGCTGAATCGTCTTCAGAAACGCCTCGAGGCCCACACCCGAATAGAGGGGGAACCCGCCTCCGAAACCGCTAAACGGGTCGACACACTGGTCAGACTCCTGCGTCAGGGCACTTACCTTTTCCTGTGGGTCACCGTTGCGCTGGTCGTTCTGAGACAGATAGGCGTGGATATAGCCCCGGTACTGGCGGGAGCCGGGGTGATAGGTCTTGCCATTGGTTTTGGCGCCCAGAACCTGGTGAGGGATCTGATCTCCGGATTTTTCTTCATCCTGGAAAACCAGGTGCGCGTTGGCGATGTAGCAGTGGTCAATGGCACGGGCGGCCTGGTTGAAGCGATAAACTTCAGAACCATTGTCCTACGGGACCTGTCAGGGACAGTCCATGTGTTTCCCAATGGCACCGTTACCACCCTGTCCAACATGACCCGCGAATGGTCTGCCTATGTTTTTGATCTGGGCGTGGCCTACAAGGAAGACACCGACCGGGTGGTGGAGATAATCAACCAGGTGGGGCGGGAAATGAAAGGCGATCCGGCCTTCGGCCGTTTCATGCTGGATGAACAGCCAGAACTGTTCGGAGTGGACAAGTTCGGGGACTCCTCGGTCATCATCAAGGGCCGGTTAAAAACGGTACCCATCAAACAATGGGAAATCGGAAGGGAGTTCCTGCGGAGAATCAAGAAAGCTTTTGACGCCCAGGGCATAGAGATTCCCTTTCCCCACCGCACCCTCTATGCGGGGGATGTCAGCCGGCCTTTTGATATCCAGCTGCACAGTGTCCGCGATGGAAAAAGCCTGCCGGACAACGGGCGTGAATGAACCAGGGACTGACCTGATCTGGGCCCTCCCCAGATTTCCACAGGCCCGGGACGACGGTCCCGGCCGGTGGCTCACCATTCCAGCTGCGCCCCGGTCTGGTATTCGATAACCCTGGTCTCAAAGAAGTTCTTCTCCTTCCTCATGGTCGCCTGTTCATCAAGCCAGGGAGAGACATTCTTCGCTCCCGGAAATGGCTCTTCCATTCCCACCGTCCGGGCCCTGCGATTGCCGACGAAGCGGAACTGCTCGGTGTGGTATTCCGCGGAATACCCCAGAATCGGATCCCGGAGGATGAAGCCAGCGTAGGCTTTTTCGGCGGCCTCGGATTCCAGCCACATGTCCTTCACGGCTCTGGGGTCGAGGATGATGTTTTCCTCCTCAAGGATCTGGTTGACCACTTTCAGGCCAAAAGAGAAATGCATGGCTTCGTCCCGGAGGATGTACTGCAGCTGTTCGCCGGTGCCACGCATCAGGCCACGGCGCTGCAGGGCAAAGATGGGACTGAAGCCGTTGTAGAACCAGGTTCCCTCGAACACCGCTGCGAAGAACAGGTAGGACATGACAAATTCCTGCAGGTCGTCATGGTTCCGCAGGTTCATGCCGGGGCGCATGGCGGCATCGAGGCGGCGGTTGGCGAGCTGGATCTTGCCGTTTATCTCGGGCACTACCCGGTAGCGGTTGTAGATCTCACTCTGGTCGAGGTTGAGGGTTTCTATGCAGTGCTGGTATGCCCAGGTGTGCATGGCTTCTTCGTAGACCTGTCTGGCCTGGTAGATTTGCAGCTCCGGAGCGCTCATTTTCTCCATCACCGCCAGGCCAATGTTGCGCATGGCAAGGATGTCGGAGGTGGTGAGGTAGGCCAGAACGTTTTCGTAAACATGTTTTTCCGGAGCGGACAGCCGGTGATGGTAGTCGTGGATGTCCTGGGACATGTTGACGTCCAGGGGCGTCCAGTGGTTTTTGTTGGCGTTCATGAAGTATTCCCAGGCCCAGGGATACTTGAAGGGCGCCAGCTGATTGATGTCCGTGGTGCCATTAACGACCCGTTTGTCGTCTATGTTTATCGGCGCCGGACCGGCGGGGGGGGTGGTCTGAAGCTCTGGTTCGTCTTCCCAGTCAAGCATGGGGGTTCTCCTCAAGGATTTGTTTGCCACGGAATCCACGGAAACCACGGAAGAAAAGAGAAAAAAAAGATGAGCTATTCAGCGTTTTGTCTCTCTCAAATCATTTTTTCCGTGTCCTTCCGTGGTTTCCGTGGCTAATTCAGGTTTTTGTCTTTTCCTTCCGCGGATTCCGCGGCCTAAACGATTTCTACTGACAGGCCTCACAGTCGGGCTCGTCAATCGAACACACCTGAGGCGCCGGAGCCGCCACCGGCACGGATTTTTCCGCCCCTGTCGCCCCCAGAGAGCGAAGGTAATAGGTCGTTTTGAGTCCCCGCTCCCAGGCCAGCTGATACAGCGCATCAAGCTTTTTACCGCTGGCTTCGGCCATGTAGAGGTTCAGGCTCTGGGCCTGATCCAGCCACTTCTGGCGCCGGGCGGCCGCTTCAACCAGCCAGCGGGAGTCGATCTCAAAGGCTGTGGCATAGCGGGCCTTGATGTGGTCGGAGACCCGGCCTATCTGCTGGACGGAACCGTCGAAGTATTTGAGGTCGCTGACCATCACGTTGTCCCAGAGCCCTTCCGCTTTGAGGTCACGGACCAGGGACGGATTGACCACAGTGAACTCGCCGGAGAGATTGGATTTGACGAAGAGGTTCTGATAGGCCGGCTCGATGGACTGGGAGACCCCCACAATGTTGGAGATGGTGGCAGTGGGAGCGATGGCCATGAGATTCGAGTTGCGCATGCCGTGCTGGCGCACCAGTTCCCTCACCTGACTCCAGTCCAGGCGGCTTTCGGTATTCAGGCTCAGGTCGCCTTCTTTCCGTGCCGCCTGCAGATTGGCGATGGAGTCGATCGGCAGAATGCCCTGGCTCCAGAGAGACCCCTCCCAGGTGGGATAGGCTCCCCGTTCTGCCGCCAGCCTGGCGGATGCCCGGATGGCCAGATAGCTGATCTGCTCCATGGTGACGTCGGCGAATTCCACCGCCTCGGCACAGGCATAGGGCAGCTGCAGCTTGTACAGGGCATCCTGGAAACCCATCAGGCCAAGACCCACAGGCCGGTGCCTGAGGTTGGATTCCCGGGCCTGGGGCACCGCGTAATAATTGATGTCGATGACGTTGTCGAGCATGCGCACGGCGGTGTTGATGGTGGCTTCCAGCTGCCCGACATCCAGCTCGCCGTTGTGGACATGGGCGGCCAGGTTGATGGAGCCCAGATTGCAGACAGCGATCTCTTCCTCGCTGGTATTGAGGGTGATTTCAGTACACAGGTTGGAAGAGTGCACCACACCCTGATGCTGCTGGGGCGAACGCAGGTTGCAGGGGTCCTTGAAAGTGATCCAGGGATGGCCGGTTTCGAACAGCACCGTGAGCATCTTGCGCCAGAGCTGCTTGGCGGAGATGGTTTTGAACAGGGTGATTTCGCCCCTGGCCGCCATCGCTTCGTACTCTTCGTAGCGGGTACGGAATTCATTGCCGTAGAGGTCGTGCAGGTCCGGCGTGTCGTTGGGGGAGAACAGGGTCCACTCCCGGCCATTCCGCATGCGCTCCATGAGAAGGTCCGGCACCCAGTTGGCCGTGTTCATGTCATGGGTGCGGCGGCGCTCGTCGCCGGTGTTCTTGCGGAGCTCCAGAAATTCCTCGATATCCAGGTGCCAGGTTTCCAGGTAGGCACAGACGGCGCCCTTGCGTTTGCCGCCCTGGTTCACCGCAACCGCTGTGTCATTGACCACCTTGAGGAAGGGCACCACGCCCTGGCTCCTGCCATTGGTGCCCTTGATGTGGGCGCCCATGGCTCTGACCGGTGTCCAGTCGTTGCCCAGACCGCCGGCCCACTTGGAGAGCAGGGCGTTGTCTCGCACCGACTCGTAGATGCTGCCCAGATCGTCGCTCACCGTGGTGAGGTAGCAGGACGAAAGCTGGGAATGCCGGGTACCACTGTTGAACAGGGTGGGTGTTGAAGCCATGTAGTCAAAGGACGACAGCAGGTTGTAGAACTCGATGGCGCGGTTGTCGGGGTCGTCTTCTTTCAGCGCCAGGCCCATGGCAACCCGCATGAAGAACACCTGGGGCAGTTCCAGGCGCTGGTCGTTCCAGTGAATGAAATAGCGGTCGTAGAGGGTCTGCAGGCCGAGAAAGCCAAACTGCATGTCCCGCGCGGGTTTGAGGGCATTACCCAGCCTGGTCAGATCAAATTCCGCCAGCGCCGGGTCGAGCAGCTCATGGCGGATGCCAGCTTCGATGTAGCTGGCCAGGGCCCGGGGATAGAGCTCTGCCAGTGGCTCATGCAGGGGCAGCTCAAGCGCCTGGCTGGTTTCCAGCTTCAGCTGTTCCAGCAGCAGCCGGGCGGTGACGGCACTGTAATCCGGCTCCATCTCGATGCGCCCGCGGGCCGTCATGATCAGAGCGGAAAGCACGTCCTTTTCCGGGATCCCGTCATAGAGGTTGCGCAGAGTGTCTTCCACCAGGCTGCCGGCATCGACGCCTTCCAGGTCCGCACAGGCCTGCTCCACCTGGTATTTCATCAGGCCCAGATCCAGGGGTGCGACCTGACCGCCGGTTTCGGTCACTCTCAGGGTGGGATGGGATTCCACCGGTGCGAGGCGCGCCCGCTCCTCGGCGTGGGCCTCACGGTAGAGCACATAGGCCCGGGCAACCTTGTGCTCCTCCGCCCGCATCAGGGCCAGCTCCGCCTGGTCCTGCAGGTCTTCGATATGGACCTTACCGCCGGCGTTGAGGCGCCGGCTGACCGCCTGCACCACCTGGTCGGTGACCCTGCGGACGCTGTCGTGGATCCGGGCGGAGCCGGCAGCGCGGTCTCCTTCGACGGCGAGAAATGCCCGGGTGACCGCAGTACTGATCCTGGCAGGATCAAAATCCACCAGAGTACCGTTGCGTTTGATGACCTGAAGGGATGAGGTGTCTGTCCGGCGGGCCTCGGCGAGGGCTGTCGACATGGTGTTCTCCTTTAAACGCGTTGATCGGACTGACCTTCGCGCTGGCAGGAGATGGGTTGTTTTGGCCACGGAATCCACGGAAGAACACGGAAAAAGAAAAGACAGGACAAACATTGGCCACAGACACTCACGGACTAACACGGACAAAAAATAAAAAGCTAAAGAACTTTTGTCGGCTTTTCGTCCGTGTCTGTCCGTGTCGTCCGTGTCTGAAATTTTCTTTTTCCGTGTTCTTCCGTGGATTCCGTGGCAAAAAAACGAAACCCACTCTGCTCACCTGTGCCGCGAAGGTGCAGTTACTGGTCCCTGGCAGGTCTTCGGACTCAGGAGCATGGGCAGATGCCCGGCCTTGCGTAACGACTTCCCGGCTTTTGGCCAGTGTCTTTGTGCTACGCTCGTTCTCCAATACCGCTGCGCGTCAGTTCCGGATTCTCACCGGATTCCCGATACCTGTGCCTGATGCGGACGAAGGCCCGCCTCAGAACTTTAACTACATCTGGTATCTAACCAGGGACAAAGGCACTATATACGCGAATTCTTCAAGGAGCAAGGCTGGTCTGGCCAGCCCGCCAGGGGATATTCTGCACGCACCAGGGAGGCTGTAATGACACTGATTGCCCGCTTTGCCCTCATGATTCTGTTGCTGGTCTCACCACTGCTGATGGCCGAACCAGTGCCGGAGTTCTCGAAGATCGACTCTCTTGAAGAAGGGTGGGAGCCGCTGAATTTCCCCGACATTGAAAGCCACACCCGCTACGAGCTGATGACCCTGGACGGGAAGCAGGTGGTAAAGGCAGAAACCGCTGACAGTGCCTCGGGGATGATCACCATGATCCGCGTGGATCCGGCCGAGCGGCCGATTCTGCGGTGGCGCTGGAAGGTCAGCAACGTATATGAAAAGGGCAATGCCAGGCGAAAAAACGGCGATGACTACCCTGCCAGAATCTATGTGGCCTTCGAATTCGAGCCGGAGAAGGCGGGATTTTTTGAGCGTATGAAGCGCAAGGCGGTGGAAGCTCTGTTCGATGCACAGCTGCCCGGTAATGCCCTGAATTACATCTGGGCCAGCAGGCTGGAAGCCGGCACCATGGCGGTCAATCCTTTTAGCGACAAAACAATGATGGTGGCAGTAGATTCCGGTTCCGATCAGACGGGGGAATGGGTGACTGTCGAGCGAAATGTTCTGGAAGATTACCGGGAGGCCTTCGGTGAGGAGCCACCCACCATTGTCGGCATCGGCATCATGTCGGACTCCGACAATACCGGGGAATCCGCGACGGCCTGGTATGGGGACATCCAGCTTTTGCCAGCGCCGTGAGCAAGCACATCAAAGTCTGACAGGGTGGAATTTAATTGGCCGAAGCCGGCTGACTGCCGTTGGCCGAATCTACCAACCGAGGGCGAATAAGAGCACCCGGATGCCTCGCAAATTCCGGCAATTCGTTGCGCAGGGCAAGACGCAGGTAGGCGGAATCGAACGCTGCCCTGGCTTCCATGGGGTTTGGCGCCTTCAGGGAGAACACCCAGGCGGTATTGCGCTTTCTGACAGCGGCGCTGCGCAGACCCTCAATGGGCGAGTCTGCAAGAATCTCTTCAATGGGCTGGCGGTAATCCAGCAGATAGTCGCCCCGACCCTTTGCCAGCATCTGAAGGGCGGCCTGATGATTCGGAGCTTCGTAGATGCGGACCTGGCCATCTTTCTCAAGCTGCTCCAGCAGACCACCGTAGGTATAGCCACCAAGAAGTATTACTGTCCGTCCCCGGAGATCATCCAGGGATCTGAAAGCCGGGATTCCATCAAAAAACCAGGCACTGAGCTCAACCGCCATGGGGCTGGCATCGCTTTCAATGACTGACCCCGCCAGGCTGGGGACATCGGTCACGCCAAGCCAGGCGTCGATTCCACCGTTTTTGAGGTAAAGGTAGACCCTCCCGACGGGTATCGAAACGAAATCAACGCTGTAACCTGCCTCTTGCGCCACCTGTCGCGTAAGCTCCACCACCGAACCGGCTGGCCTGCCGCTGTCATCCTGGTACTGGAAAGGCGGAAACTCAACGTAGCCAATCTCAAGCGCTTTGGCGGTATTTTCCGATCCCAGAGCTGCGCTGCAGAAGAGCACAGTCAGAACCAGTAGAGAGCCGCACCACAGAAGGTGTACTCTGCTGGCAGTGGTGACAGTTGATGCTTTCGTTGCCGACGACATGGCAGGGAGATCCTTGTTTTGTCCTGATTCCGGGCCTGGCCCCTGGGTGGGAATGCTCCCTTACGGGGCAACTTCATCCATACCCCTAAGACGGCCGTTGAATGGAATTGGTTCCATCGACCGTCCGGGCTCCATTCCGGGCCAATGGCAGCAAAGGTCACAGGCTTAGACTGGGCGCACATTCGAAAGGACTTATACCATGAGCATGCAACAGCGGAATCCGGTCGGCTGGCAGGATTATACCTCGGCCATTCTCAACGGGTTTCTTGGAGACTGGCTCGAACACAGAGCCAACCCACTGGCCATTGAAATGCAGGTGCTGCATGAGGGCACTCCGGTAAATCCAGCTCAGCCCGGGCCAGACCAGGCCAGGCAAACGATCGTTATTATGGTGCACGGACTCACAGAACTCGAGTCCATCTGGGATTTTCCTGGCCTGCCGGGTGTGCATTACGGCACTTTGCTCTCGGAGTTTCTGGGAGCCACGCCTCTCAGCCTGAGGTACAACTCGGGGCGCCCGATCCACCGCAATGGCGAGGACCTGGCCAGGACCCTGGAAACACTGATAGAGCACTGGCCGGTGCCAGTGGAAAAAGTGGTATTGATTGGTCATAGCATGGGCGGGTTGCTGATCCGAAGTGCCTGTCATTTTGCTGAAGCGGCAGGCCATGAGTGGACTGAGCGGGTAGACAGCTGCGTTTATCTTGGCTGTCCCCACGACGGTTCCTGGCTGGCCACGCTGGCGCACGGAACCGCAGGGCGCATGCGGAAGCAGACCCGTGACTATCTCAAAGTCATTGGCGAGGTCCTCGATCTTCGTAGCGCCGGTATTCGCAACCTCAGCCGGGGCGACATACTTCAACAGGAGGGCGAACAGCCTCCCCTGCTGGCGAATGCCAGACATTTCGCTATCTCCGGCCTGCTGGCACGGCAGAAGGAGAATCCGGTTAATCTCATGTTCGGGGATGCCCTCGTCCAGGAAAACAGCGCCAGGGGCGGGGAACAGAAAGGATGGGAGCTGGCCGGTTATGCCTGTTTTCCAGGCATTAACCATATCGGGCTGACCCGGCATCCCAGGGTATATCAGCAACTGCGGGAGTGGCTGGAATGAAAATGCATAACAGTTCTGACTGGTGGCTGGGCGCCGCCGACCTGGCGGCAGCTGGCATAATGGAAGGGACCACCCGTATTGGCCGGGTTCATCTTGCCATTGCTGATGAAAGTTTCAATATCCTGGCACGCATACCTCTGACCCGTCCGGTCAGTGAGCCAGTGCGGACAATTCATCACGGCATCTGCCGGGTCTGTTACGGGTCGGTTGCGACTGCCGCACAGGTGTTCCAGCGGGCCGCAGAGCCACGCAGGGCACCCGCTCAGATGAAATTGATCACACAGAAGAGCCCGACCGAGCCCAGTACCAGAGTGTAGGGCACCGCCATGACCACCATCCTTCCGTAAGACAGCCGGACAAGCGGCGCAATGGTGGAGGTGAGCAGAAACAGAAAGGCGGCCTGGCCGTTCGGAGTGGCGACACTTGGCAGATTGGTGCCGGTATTGATCGCCACTGCCAGCCGTTCAAAATGAGCCTGATCAATGGTTCCCGCCTCCAGCGCCTGCTTTATCTCGCTGATGTAAACCGTCGCCACGAACACATTGTCGCTGATCATCGACAGCACACCATTGGCGAGGAAGAACATCCCCGGCTGCTGATGGATGGGCTGGGCAAGAACAAAGTCGATAATGGGAGTGAACAGGTGCTGTTCGTGGATGACTGCCACAATGGCGAAAAACACCACCAGCAGTGAAGTAAAAGGCAGGGCTTCCTGAAAGGCCTTGCCGATCTGGTGTTCATCGGTGATTCCGGTAAAAGAGGTGATCAGGATAATGACCAGCAGGCCGATCAGACCAACCTCCGCCAGATGCATGGCCAGGCCGGTGACCAGCACGACGGCGGCCAGGGCCTGAATCCAGAGCGCCGCCCGGTCGGAGGCTGTGCGTTTGCTACGCTCCCCATCAGCGAACTCCTCCAGCACCCGTCGCACCGGTTTTGGCAGCCTGGCGCCGTAACCGAACCAGCGAAGCTTTTCCAGCAGCCAGCAGGTGACCAGACCGGCCACGAGGACCGGCAGGCTCACTGGCAGCATATGGGTGAAGAAGCCGGCGAAATCCCATCCCACCACTTTCGCGATCAGCAGATTCTGGGGCTCGCCCACCATGGTCGCCACCCCGCCCAGCGCAGTGCCTACTGCCCCATGCATCAGGAGACTGCGCAAAAAGGCGCGGAAGTTCTGGAGGTCGCTGCGGTGCAGCTCGATCACCGAGTCATCACTGGCCGTATTGTGGTCAGCCTGATGATAGCCCTTGCCGGAGGCAACCCGGTGATAGACCGAGTAGAAGCCCACCGCCACGCTGATAATGACTGCTGTGACCGTCAGCGCATCCAGAAAAGCCGATAGCAGGGCAGCCACGGAGCAGAAAAGCAGCGACAGCGCCGATTTTGACCGCACTCCCACCAGAATCCGGGTAAAGGTCACCAGCAGCAGCTCTTTCATGAAGTAAATACCGGCCACCATGAACATCAACAGCAGGATCACCGGAAGATTCGTCAGCACTTCGTGGTAAAGCGCCTCGGGGGTGGTCATGCCGATCAGCAACGCTTCCACTGCAATCAGTCCGCCCGGCTGCAGGGGGTAGCATTTGAGAGCCATGGCGAGGGTAAAAATGAACTCGCCAACCAGTAGCCAGCCGGTAAAGACCGGCCCGATGGCCCAGAGAAGTATCGGATTAACCAGGAGAAATAGCAGGATTGTCTGTTTGTACCAGACGGGGGCGTTACCCAGAAAATTGGCGGCAAAGCCGCCCATGACAGTAACAGGCATGAAAAGGTGGCTCAGAAGCTGAAGAGTTGATCGGCCGCGTCACTATACCGCGCGGCGGATTTTCAGCTGCTGATGTTACCTGTCAGGGCTGGGGCGGTATATTACCCGGAAGAGTTACACCTTTCGGGCCAGAGGGGGCGCACCACAGTCCGAAACTAGCCGAGTGCGCTCACGGTTTGCCCGGACGACGCTGTCTCCACGGCATCAGCCAGCAACTCAGCGGTAATCGGCGAAAGCGTCCAGCCCAGATGACCATGACCGGTGTTATAGAACACCGTAGGCAGCCGACCCGGACCGACCCGAGGCATCATGTTGGGCAGCATGGGACGCAATCCCGCCCAGGGCACGACCCGTCGGGTACAGATCCCCGGAAAACACTGCTCTACCCACCGTGTGAGTGGCTGAATCCGGTCATCCCGGATGTCGCGATTATAACCACTGAATTCAGCCGTACCCGCGACACGGAAACGGTCATCCCCCAGCCGGCTGGTTACGATCTTGGTGGCATCGTCCAGCAGGCTGACGGTCGGCGCCGCTTCCCGGGAGGCCGCATCGTCCAGCTCAACCGTAATGGAATAGCCCTTGACCGGGTAAATATTGACCCGGTCACCCAGCTTCGCAGCCAGCGCGCGACTACCAACACCGGCACAGATCACCACGCCATCATAGGTTTCACGGATCTGCTGTTCACCGTCGTAGGACGTTACCGAGGCACTGGACCGGTCGGCGCTGAGATCAGTGACTGAGTGCCCGTAGCAGGTTTTGACGCCGAGGCGCTGGATCGCGTCCGCCAGACCACTGGTGAACTTGTGGATATCACCGGTTGAGTCGCTCTCGGTGAAAAAGCCACCGTAATAGCTGCCTGCCAGTGTGGGTTCGATTGCCCGCATTTCATCAGGGGTAACGGGCCGACGATCGAGGCCTCCGGCGGCCAGCAGTTTCGAGACGTTGGCGGCGTGGTCAAAACCGGCCTTGTCCCGATAGATATGCAGGATGCCCTGCTCTTTCAGGTCGAAATCAATCCCTTCCTCTTTTGCCCAGGCAAACAGGTGATCCCGGGCAGCAATCGCCAGGCGGGCCGTTTCGGTGGTGTTTTTCTCGTACTGGGGGATGGCGGCGATGAATTCGGCAAACCAGCTCAGCTTGTGCCAGGACGGCTTCGGGTTGACCAGTAGCGGCGCATCACTGCGGAACATCCACTTCATGCCCTTGATGATGGTCTGCCAGTTGTTCCAGACCTCGGCATTGGAAGCCGACAACTGACCACCGTTGGCAAAGGAAGTTTCCATCGCCGCATAGCGGTGTTTTTCGTAAACGGTGACATCCAGGCCGCGTTTGGCCAGGGTGTAGGCTGTGGTGATACCGGTGATACCGCCGCCTATAACGGCGACTCGTTTCATAGCAGTTGTCATGACAGTCTCCAGATGCGCTCAGGGTAACCTGCTGCCCAAAATGGCAGAAAGCACCCCTTCCGTATCTGGACCTGAGAGATTCACGCGCCGTTTCAGTGAAAACGGCCGCTTGCTCCTTCGGTGTGCCAACTGACGCGGTCGTCGGCAGCTCTTCGGAAAGTCTTCGTGTCAGCGGTCCTTTTGCCTGAGAGTTTCCGGGGCAGTTGCTCCTTCGGCGCCGATCACACTTCCGTGCGATACAGTCTCTCCCGCTGACACGTCTGGTTTGGAGTTAAGACCAGTCTGCTTAGCACAATAGCAAATAACCTGCTCCATCAAAACCGGCATTTTCACTGATGTGAACGACTGAACGCCGGAATGCAGGGTTCAGGGTTCAGGGTTCAGGGTTCAGGATCCATCACCGGGATTCGTGTCCTCCAGCACAGCCCTATTCCACCGTCACGCTCTTGGCCAGATTCCTCGGCTGGTCCACGTCTGTACCCTTGAGCACCGCCACATGGTAGGACAGCAGTTGCAGGGGGATGGTGTAGACAATGGGTGCCGTGATGGGATGAACCTCCGGGATCTGCATCACATGGATGCCCGTCTCGGATTTCAGGGCTGACTCGCCATCGGCAAACACGAACAGTTCACCGCCTCTGGCCCGGACCTCTTCAAGGTTGGACTTCAGCTTTTCCAGCAGTTCGTTGTTGGGAGCAACAGTGACCACCGGCATCTCGCTGTCCACCAGGGCCAGAGGCCCATGCTTGAGCTCACCGGCCGGGTAGGCCTCGGCGTGGATGTAGGAGATTTCCTTGAGCTTGAGTGCCCCCTCCATTGCCACCGGATAAAGTGAACCCCGGCCAAGGAACAGGGTGTGGTTCTTGTCCACGAATGCCTGGCTGAGCTCGGCAATGGCAGAATCCAGTGCCAGCGCAGCTTCCACCTGTTCGGGCAGGGCCCGCAGGGCGGCTACCAGCTCGGCTTCCCGGTCAGAGGTCAGGCCATTCTGCCGGGCCAGTGCAATGGTGAACATCAGCAGGGCAGTAAGCTGGGTGGTGAACGCCTTGGTGGAGGCGACGCCAATTTCCGGGCCGGCCTGGGTCATGATCACCAGGTCGGATTCCCGCACCAGGGAACTGCCGGCAACGTTGCAGATGGCCATGGCCGCACGGAAGCCAGCTTTTTTCGCCTGACGCAGGGCAGCCAGGGTATCGGCGGTTTCGCCCGACTGGGAGATACACAGAAACAGGGTATCTGGCTGGATCACATGCTTGCGGTACCGGAATTCGGAGGCAACCTCCACTGAACAGGGCACCCCTGCGAGCTCTTCAATCCAGTAACGGGCTACCATGCCGGCATGATAACTGGTGCCACAGGCAATAATCTGAACATGGCCGACGTTTTCCAGAAGCTTGCCTGCCTGGGTTCCCAGGGCCGCTTCCAGGACGCGGGTGGCGGTAATGCGGCCGTCCATGGTGGCCCGGATCACCTTGGGCTGCTCGTAGATTTCCTTGAGCATGAAATGCCGGTAAGCGCCTTTGTCTGCAGCGTCGGCAGCATGTTCAAAACGGCTGACCTGACGCTCCACAGGTGTGTCGTCCCGGTCCCAGATAGTGACCCTGTCCCTGCGGATTTCTGCGATATCCCCTTCATCCAGGAACATGAAGCGGTCGGTGACCGGCAACAGGGCCAACTGATCCGATGCAATGAAATTCTCACCAATACCAACGCCGATTACCAGGGGGCTGCCTTCGCGACAGACTACCAGGTGATCCGGCTCATCAGCATGCATCACCGCCAGAGCGTAGGCGCCCCGAAGACGGCCCGTGGCCTGCTTTACGGCGGAGGTCAGATCGCCCGTGCCGCGATAGATCTGCGCGACAAGATGGGCCACCACTTCGGTGTCGGTCTGGGAGGTGAAGTCGAAGCCTTCAGCCCGCAGTTCCTCCCGCAGCTCCTGGTAGTTCTCGATAATGCCATTGTGGACCAGGGCCAGGCGATCGCCGGACATGTGGGGATGGGCGTTGAGTTGTGACGGCTCACCGTGAGTGGCCCACCGGGTATGGGCAATGCCCACGGTACCTTTTGGGGGCGCATTTTCGATCATCGCGCCCAGGGCCGCAACCTTGCCCAGCTCCCGGGCCCGGGTGATGGAGCCATCCGGGCCCATAACCGCCATGCCCGCGGAGTCATAACCGCGATACTCCAGCCTGCGAAGGCCTTCCAGAAGAATACCCTGGACTTCCCTTTCCGATACTGCACCTACTATCCCGCACATGAACCTGTCTTCCTGTTCTTCAGTTGAGTCTCAGTGACCCGTCATTCTGCTTTCGGCGGACGGGGCCAGTCCGGAATATTGCGCTGTCGGCCTCGTGCAACGGCCAGTTCTTCAGCGGCTACGTCCCGGGTGATGGTTGAGCCGGCGCCAATGGTCGCGCCCGCTGCCACGGTGACAGGCGCCACCAGAGAGGTATTGGAGCCCACGAAAACTCCGTCCTCCAGAACTGTCTGGAACTTGTTCACGCCATCATAATTGCACGTAATGGTGCCTGCACCCACATTTACATCGCGCCCGAGGGTGGCGTCCCCCACATAACTGAGGTGGTTGATCTTGCTGCCCTCGCCTACCACGGCTTTCTTGGTTTCGACGAAGTTACCCACTTTGGTATTGGCGGCAAGACGGGTACCCGGGCGCAGGCGGGCGAAAGGCCCAATCTGCGCATCGCTGCCCACCTCTGCGCCGTCAATTACCGAGTTTGCATGAATGACAGCGCCCTCGGCTATGCGGGTATCCCGGATAACACAGTTGGGGCCGATGGATACCCGGCTGCCGAGCTCGACACGGCCTTCAAACACCACATTGACGTCGATGAGGATGTCCGAACCAATGGTCAGC
This sequence comes from Marinobacter sp., assembly GCF_044799475.1. Classification (GTDB taxonomy): domain Bacteria; phylum Pseudomonadota; class Gammaproteobacteria; order Pseudomonadales; family Oleiphilaceae; genus Marinobacter. The sequence continues at coordinate 890,332 of NZ_CP085217.1, forward strand.
TCACCACGGACATCAATCCGCGCCGGATCCGCAAGGGTCGCACCTTCGGTCATCAGGCGGTCCGCTTCCCGGCGCTGGAACCAGCGTTCAAGCTGGGCCAGCTGGATGCGGTTATTCACGCCCTGCACCTCGAAAGCATCGCCGGGCTGGGCCACGGATATGTCAAGGCCATGGCTGACGGCCATGGCAATGATGTCGGTGAGGTAGTATTCCCCCTGGGCGTTACTGTTGGACAGTGCCGGCAGCCACTCTTTCAGATGGCCTGCGGACACCGCGAGGATCCCTGTGTTCACCTCATGAATCTGTTTCTGGGCTTCGCTTGCGTCCTTCTGCTCGACAATCGCCGTGACCTTCCCTGCCGCATCGCGGAGAATCCGTCCATAGCCGTCAGGATTATCCAGGGTGACCGTAAGCAGGCCCAGGGTATCCTGATCAACCACCCCGGCGAGATCCCGGAGTGTATCAGCAGTGGTAAGAGGCACGTCGCCGTAAAGGACCAGCACTGCTGCATTGTCCGGCAGCTGGGGCAGCGCCTGGGCCACCGCATGGCCGGTTCCGAGCTGCTGCTCCTGGAGAACCCAGTCGAGATCATTGGCAGGGGTGGCAGCACGGACGTGATCGGCGCCGTGGCCAATAACGGTGTGGATGCCGGCCGCCCCGATCTGCCGCGCGGTGTCTATTACATGGTGCAGCATGGGCCTGCCTGCCACACTATGCAGCACCTTGGGCAGGGCGGATTTCATTCTCGAACCCTGGCCTGCGGCCAGAATCACGACGTGAAGAGGGCTCATTGACTCGCTGCTCCTGGTGGCAATCACCTTAAACAAAAAATTTCATAATAAAAAAGCCGCTACCCTCGGGGACAACGGCCTTGATGATTCACTATACAAGGGTTCGTCATCACAAGAGGATGCGGCTTTCGTTCAGGTGCCCCGGAACTCGCAGGATATGATCCTAGCGAGCGTTCCGGCGGAGCTTCTGCAGGGTGCGCAGCTGAGCAGCAGCTTCTGCCAGCTCGGCCGCAGCCCGTGAATACTCGAACTCACCTGTTTTGTTTTCCAGTGCCTTCTCGGCCTCGCGCTGTGCTTCCAGTGCGGCCGCTTCGTCCACATCCTTCGCCCGAACCGCAGTATCAGCCATCAGGGTGACAAGGTTGGGCTGTACTTCCAGGTACCCACCGGATACATAGAGTATTTCCTCTTCCCCACCCTGCTTCACGATCCTTACAGCACCTGGTTTGAGCGCGGTGAGCAGAGGAGCATGGCCATACTGGACACCCAGTTCACCTTCGGTGCCGGTTGCAACAAGCATCTCAACCAGCCCGGAGAAAATCTTCTGTTCGGCACTTACCACGTCACAATGCACGGTTATACCCATTCTGTTAGCCCCTTTGATCGGTCAGGAAACAAATGCCCTTACTTGGCCTTGGCTTTCATTTCCTTCGACTTCTCAACTGCCTCTTCAATGGTACCAACCATGTAGAACGCCTGCTCTGGCATATCATCATAATCGCCATTCAGGATGCCCTTGAAGCTGCTGATGGTTTCCTTCAGGGACACATACTTGCCCGGTGAACCGGTGAATACCTCGGCCACGTGGAAAGGCTGCGACAGGAAACGCTCGATCTTACGGGCCCGGAACACGGTCAGGCGGTCTTCTTCTGACAGCTCATCCATACCCAGAATCGCAATGATGTCTTTCAGCTCCTTGTAGCGCTGCAGGTTGGTCTGCACCCCGCGAGCAACTTCGTAATGTTCCTGACCGATAACCAGCGGATCCAGCTGACGGGAGGTGGAGTCCAGTGGGTCGATCGCCGGGTAGATACCCTTGGAGGCGATATCACGGCTCAGTACCACGGTCGCATCAAGGTGCGAGAAGGTGGTGGCCGGTGACGGGTCGGTCAGGTCGTCCGCCGGTACGTATACCGCCTGGATGGACGTGATGGAGCCGGACTTGGTGGAGGTGATCCGCTCCTGCAACTGGCCCATTTCTTCCGCCAGGGTGGGCTGGTAGCCTACCGCTGAAGGCATACGGCCCAGAAGTGCTGACACTTCGGTGCCCGCCAGGGTGTAACGGTAGATGTTGTCGATAAACAGAAGAACGTCGCGGCCTTCATCCCGGAATTTTTCCGCAATCGTCAGGCCGGTCAGCGCTACACGAAGACGGTTTCCAGGAGGCTCGTTCATCTGGCCATAAACCATGGCCACCTTGTCCAGAACGTTGGATTCCTTCATTTCGTAGTAGAAGTCGTTACCTTCCCGGGTGCGCTCACCAACACCGGCGAATACCGACAGGCCGGAGTGTTCCTTGGCGATGTTGTTAATCAATTCCATCATGTTGACGGTCTTGCCAACACCCGCACCACCGAAAAGACCAACCTTGCCACCTTTCGCGAACGGGCAGATCAGGTCGATAACCTTGATGCCGGTTTCCAGCAGGTCGGCAGACGCTGCCTGATCGGCGTAGCCTGGTGCCTTGCGGTGGATGGCCCAGCGCTCTTCTTCACCGATATCGCCTGCTTCGTCGATGGGACGGCCCAGAACGTCCATGATACGGCCCAGGGTCTTGGTCCCGACCGGCACGGAAATCGGTGCGTTGGTGTTTTCTGCCTTCAGGCCCCGCTTGAGGCCTTCGGTGCTGCCCATGGCGATGGTACGTACAACGCCGTCGCCCAGCTGCTGCTGGACTTCCAGAGTTGTTTCACCACCTTCAAGCAGCAGTGCGTCATAAACTTTGGGAACGGAGTCGCGTGGAAATTCCACGTCAATAACCGCGCCAATGATCTGAACGATGTGTCCGCTACTCATGCTCGGTTCCTCGTAATCTCGATAGTCAACAAACCAGTAGGATCGTGAGAGCCGTATCAGACGGCTGTTGCGCCGCTCACAATCTCGGATATCTCTTGGGTGATGGCTGCCTGGCGGGCCTTGTTGTAGGCCAGCTGAAGCTCATCGATGATGCTGCCAGCGTTATCAGTCGCGCTCTTCATGGCGATCATCCGCGCAGCCTGTTCACAGGCCAGGTTTTCCACCACACCCTGATACACCTGAGACTCGATATAGCGGGGCAGTAACCCGTCCAGAATCGGACGCGGGTCCGGCTCATAGATGTAATCCCACTTGTGACCGATCTCGTCTTCGTCGCTTTCCGGCAAAGGCAGAAGCTGCTCAGCCTTCGGACTCTGGGTCATGGTGTTCACGAATTCGTTGCTTACGAGATACAGGCGGTCGATCTTCCCGCTCTCGAATGCATCCAGCATGACCTTGACGTTACCAATCAGCGTCTCGGCACTGGGGTTATCCCCAAGATGCGTCAACGCGGCAACTACGTTGCCACCATAGCTGCGGAAAAAGCCCGCGCCTTTCTGGCCGATGGCACAGATATCCGCCTCGACACCTTTGTCTTTCCAGCCTCGCATCTCACGCACAAGCAGCTTGAACACGTTCGCGTTCAGGCCGCCACAGAGGCCCCGGTCAGAGGACACCACGATGTAGCCGACACGCTTGACGTCCCGCTCCTGCATGAACGGATGGCGGTAATCCTGGTTTGCTCTGGCAATATGCCCGATTACCTGCCGCATCTTTTCAGCGTAAGGGCGGGTCGCCTGCATACGCTCCTGAGCCTTGCGCATCTTGCTCGCCGCAACCATTTCCATGGCGCTGGTGATCTTCTGCGTGCTCTTGATGCTGCCGATCTGGTTCCGTATTTCTTTTCCTGCGGCCATAGTTCACTGCCTTTTCAAGTTAGACACTCATTGGGACCAAGCGGCCCGCCCGGGGGCAGGGCCGTTGAATTACCAGCTCTGAGTGGTCTTGAATTTCTCCAGCGCAGCTTTCAGGCCAGCGATAATGTCGTCGTCGTACTTGCCATTCGGGCCAATTTTGTCCAGCAGCTCTTTCTGCTCTGAACGCATCCAGTCCAGAAGCTGCGCTTCGAACTTGACCACTTTGTCGACGTCGACATCGTCCAGGAAGCCTTCGTTGGCTGCGAACAGTACGGTGCCCATCTCAGCCACTGACAGCGGGCTGTACTGGTTCTGTTTCATCAGCTCGGTAACCCGCTGACCGTGCTCCAGCTGCTTGCGGGTCGCTTCGTCCAGGTCAGATGCAAACTGGGCGAAAGCTGCCAGTTCACGATACTGAGCCAGGGCGAGACGGATGTTGCCGCCGAGCTTCTTCATGATCTTGGTCTGGGCCGCACCACCAACCCGGGAAACCGACACGCCGGCGTTCATCGCCGGGCGGATGCCCGAGTTGAACAGGTTGGTTTCGAGGAAGATCTGGCCATCGGTAATGGAGATAACGTTGGTCGGTACGAATGCCGAGACGTCACCGGCCTGGGTTTCAATGATCGGCAGGGCCGTCAGGGAACCGGTCTTGCCCTTCACTTCGCCGTTGGTCAGCTGTTCCACATAGTCCGCGTTTACACGGGAGGCGCGCTCCAGCAGGCGGGAGTGGAGATAGAACACGTCGCCTGGGTAGGCTTCACGGCCCGGCGGACGACGCAGCAGCAGGGAGATCTGGCGATAGGCCACCGCCTGTTTGCTGAGGTCGTCATAGACGATCAGGGCATTTTCACCCCGGTCACGGAAGTACTCGCCCATGGAGGTACCGGCGTAGGGCGCCAGAAACTGCATGGCCGCGGGATCAGCAGCACCGGCGGCAACCACGATCGTGTGGTCCATGGCGCCATGCTCTTCCAGCTTGCGGACAATTGCCGCAATGGAGGACTGCTTCTGGCCGATGGCAACGTAGATACATTTGATGCCACTGTTTTTCTGATTGATGATCGCGTCGATGGCGACGGCCGTCTTACCGATCTGACGGTCACCGATGATCAGCTCACGCTGGCCGCGACCAATCGGCACCATGGTGTCGATGGCCTTGAGGCCTGTCTGGACCGGCTCGTCAACGGACTGGCGGGCGATAACGCCGGGCGCAACCTTCTCAATGGGGGAGGTCAGGGAAGTACCCAGGTCGCCCTTGCCATCGATTGCGTTGCCCAGGCCGTCTACTACCCGGCCCAGCAGTTCCGGACCTACCGGCACTTCCAGGATGCGACCGGTACAGCGGACTTTCTGGCCTTCCTGAAGGTCTTCGTAATCGCCCAGTACCACGGAACCGACAGAATCACGCTCAAGGTTGAGCGCCATGCCAAACGTGCCGTTTTCGAATTCAATCATCTCGCCGTACATAACATCGGCAAGACCGTGAATCAGCACGATACCGTCAGAAACAGAAAGGATTGTGCCTTCGTTTTTAGCTTCGGAAGAAATATCGAGCTGCTCGATTCTCTTCTTGATGATGTCACTGATCTCGGATGGATTCAGTTGCTGCATGCCATTATCCTCAAACCTTATGCTGAAATCAGGAGCCCAGGGCCTTGGCCATCTTGGCCAGCTTGCCGCGAACAGAAGCGTCGATCACCATGTCACCCGTGCGTATCATCACGCCGCCAATCAGGGACTGATCGACCGAGGTTTCGAGATCTATCTTGCGCTCCAGCTTTCTGGACAATGCGTCGACCAGCTTGCGCTGCTGCTCTTCTGTAAGTTCGAACGCCGTGTTTACCTGCAGCTTTACTGTGCGTTCCTTATTGGCCCGGTACAGAGTGAACAGTGCCGATATTTCCGGCAGCAGGATCAGACGCTTGTTTTCAGCAAGAATCGACAGGAAATTTCTGAGTGCTTCGGGTACTTCGCCTTCGAAACAGCCAATGAAGAGCTCCGCCTTGCGCTGTTCTGAGAGACCCGGGCTGCCCAGGATCTTCTTTATCTCTTTGTCAGCCGCAACCTGAGCAACAAGGGCCAGCGCCTGATCCCACTGATCAATCGCACTTTCGGCCTGCGCAGCATCAAAAACGGCCTTTGCGTAGGGTCGGGCTAACGTCGTCAGTTCTGCCATGATGACCCTCTTTTAGAGTTCTGCAGCCAGCTTGTCCAGCATCTCGCTGTGAGCTTTGGCGTCTACAGAGGTCTCCAGGATCTTCTCAGCACCGGCAATGGCAATGGCTGCCACTTCTGCCCTCAGTGCGTCACGAGCCTGAACACGCTCCTGTTGAATTTCAGCTCTGGCCTGCTCAATCAGCTTCTCGCCTTCCGCACGGGCGTCGGCCTTGGAGGCCTCGACGATCTGGGCGGCGCGCTTGTTGGCTTGGTCGATCAGTGCTGCACCTTCTTCTTTTGCCTTCCGCATTTCGCTGGAGGCTTTTTCCTGAGCCAGCTCAAGGTCGAGCGAAGCCCGATCTGCGGCGGACAAACCGTCGGCAATTTTCTTCTGGCGTGCGCTCATGGCCTGGGTGATCGGCGGCCATACATACTTGACGCAGAACCAGACGAAAAGAGCGAAGGAGATCGACTGCCCTATTAACGTAAGGTTGATATTCACGGCAATATACCTCTTGCTATTCGTTGCGTCCCGGTAACCGGAATTCCGGGCGCCACAGGGGCGCCCGCTCTAACGGCTGATTAACCAGCAACAACGAAAATCAGGTACATGGCGATACCAACGCCGATCATCGGAACCGCGTCAAGCAGACCGGCCATGATGAAGGTTTTGGTTTGCAGCTGGTTGGCCATTTCCGGCTGACGGGCTGTGGATTCCAGCAGCTTGCCGCCCAGAAGGCCGAAGCCAATGCCGGTCGCCAGAGCGCCGAGACCAAGAATGATCGATGCTGCAATCATTACCATTTCCATTGAAGACTCCTCAGTTTTTCAGGTAGTTAAGGGTTTATGAATTTAAAGTTGTCCGTGGTGTTCGTGTGCTGCGCTGAGATAGACCACCGCGAGCGTCGTAAAGATAAAGGCCTGCAAGGTTACCACGAGTATGTGGAAAATGGCCCAGGGTACGCTCAGTGTCCACTGAACCCACAATGGCAGTATGGCGATCAGTATGAACACCACCTCGCCCGCATACATGTTACCAAACAGACGCAGGGCGAGACTTATGGGCTTGACTATCAGCACCAGCAATTCGAGGAACAGGTTAAAAGGTATCAGGGACCAGTGATTGAACGGCGTGAATGACAGTTCATGAAGGAAACCGCCCGGTCCTTTAACCTTGATGCTGTAGAAGATGATCAGCAGGAAAACGCCAATGGAAATACCGAAAGTACCGTTGGGATCCGTGGTTGGAACAATCTTGAAGTATTCCAGCCCCATGGCGTGGGCGATGGAAGGAATATAGTCCACCGGAATCAGCTTCAGGCTGTTCATCAGGAAAATCCAGACGAACATGGTCAGGGCCAGGGGAGCAATCAGGGGATTACGACCATTGAAGCCATCCCTGACGATGCCTTCAACAAATTCAAACACCATTTCCACAAAATTCTGCAGACCGCCCGGGGTGTCGTCGGTGGCGCGGGTTGCTACGAAGCGGAAAAGCCCCAGAAACAGAATACCCATGAAAATGGACCATCCGAGGGTGTCCACGTGAAAGGCCATGAAACCCATGTCTGACGCTTCGCCTGCGGTGCGGGCAAAGGTCCAGGAAGCCTCTTCCACGAGGCTTCCGTCAGCCCGTTCATAGCCCTCGGGCAACTTGCCGTAGGTCAGGTTCTGAAGGTGATGCTTTATATACTCTACTGGGGTATCAGCTGCCATAACTGCTCTCGTCCAGTCATCGCTGTGTTTGGGGCTGAATGAGCCAGCGCAGGGCGGCACTCATCACAACCATCACAGCAAAAGTGAATAACAGAGCCGGTGCGTGTACTGGCTCCATCAAGATGAAAACGGCCGCGAAAAAAACAGCGGTAAGGGCAAGTTTTGTACTTTCTGCCCTGAACAGGTCACCGACCATGAAGCGCATGTTACGAGCGCCCTGAAAACGAAATACCCGGTGAGCAAAATACGCGTTTGGGATGACAAAAATAAGACCGCCGACCAAAGCGGAATAACCGGCCAAACGACTTTCCAGGCTCCACAGCAGGCTGAGAATCAGTATTACGGAACCCTCAATCACCAGCCAGCGGGCAAGAGGTAATCGGGTAATGTGAGTTCTCGCCCTTGTCATTGGGAGCAAACCTTTCATCACTGCCTGCCAAGACTGCAAGCGCGCAGAATTATATGTGTTAAAGCCCCTCTGTTCAACCGGCCGCAAATGAAAACCTGCCAGGGCAACTCATTTGATGTGCTCGAGAATGCCGTCGAGTTCATCCAGGGAACTGTATTCGATGACCAGCTTTCCCTTGCCACGCTGGCCATGGTCAATGGAAACCCGGGCACCCAGACGTTCCGCGAGGCTGTCCTGAAGGGCACGAATGTTGGGGTCCACCACGCGCCCGGCATCCGGCGACTTGCCGGGGGCTTCCTGCTGGAACCGCCGGACAAGAGCTTCGGTCTGCCGCACCGACAGGGATTTGGCCACGACCTGGCGGGCCACCTGCATCTGTTGTTCAGGGGGCAGGGTGAGCATGGCACGGCCATGGCCCATTTCCAGATCGCCGTGCTCCAGCATCACCCGGACGTCTTCAGTCAGGCTGATCAGGCGCAGCAGATTGGTGATGGTGGTACGGGACTTGCCGACAGCTTCCGCCACCTGGGCCTGGGTCAGGCCGAATTCTTCCTGCAGGCGATGCAGAGCGAAAGCCTCTTCAATGGGGTTGAGATTTTCCCGCTGTATGTTCTCGATCAGCGACATGGCGATCGCCGCTTCATCGGAAACATCACGGATGATGGCCGGAATCCGGTCAATTTCGGCCATCTGGGTGGCCCGCCAGCGACGCTCCCCGGCTATCAGTTCGTAGCGGCCTTCGCTCAGAGGGCGCAGCACAACTGGCTGCATCACGCCCTGCTGACGGATGGAGTCGGCCAGTTCCTGGAGGGCAGCCGGATCCATGTCCCGGCGAGGCTGATAGCGGCCGCGCTGGATCAGGTCCACGGGCACCTCGCGCAGTTCGCCGTCGTGCTCGCTCAGATCGCGATCAAGGTTCACTCTGGAGCCAGCCAGCAGTGCGCCCAGCCCACGCTCACCCAGTCCTCGTTTTTTCGCCGCCATGGTATTCGTCATTTGTCCGGTGGAATTCTGTCGCTGATGAAAGGGGGACTATCTTACACGGCAACCGCAGCCGCTGTCTTTTCCGAACCATGTCGCCGGACCATTTCCCCGGCCAGGGCCAGGTAGGCCACGGCTCCCTTGGAAGCCCGGTCATACTGCAGCGCAGGAATACCATAACTCGGGGCCTCTGCCAGCCGGACATTGCGGGGAATCACTGCCCGGTAGACCTTGTCGCCGAAATATTCGTTGAGCTGGGAGGAAACATCCAGCGTCAGGCTGTTGCGGGGGTCATACATGGTACGCAGTATACCCTCCACCTTGAGCTCCGGATTCACCGTCTCCTGGATCTGCTCCACGGTATTCATCAGGGCTGCCAGTCCTTCAAGTGCGTAATATTCACACTGCATCGGAATCAGCACCGTGTCCGCGGCAGACAGGGCGTTGACCGTCAGCAGGTTCAGCGAAGGAGGGCAGTCAATCAGGATGTAATCGTACTGGTCGCGGATGCTGTTGACCGCCAGCCGCAACCGGTGCTCCCGGCCGATTTCATTCATCAGGGCTACTTCCGCGGCAGTGAGATCGCCGTTGGCCGGCATGACATCAAAACCGGACTGCTCAACCCGGACGATGACCTCAGCGGCGGTTGCCCGTTTGGTGAGCAGATCGTAGCCAGACAGGGAAAGAGCGTTCTTGTCGACCCCGCTACCCATGGTGGCATTGCCCTGGGGATCCATGTCCACCAGCAGCACCCGGCGTTTGGTAGCGGCCAGGGAGGCGGCCAGATTGACACAGGTGGTGGTCTTGCCGACGCCGCCTTTCTGGTTGGTGACTGCTATGACCCGCGCCATGACTAACCTCCTGTCTCGGAATCACGATCAATGATAAGCAGGTGACGTTCACCGGTACATCCGGGCACCTGCAGGGGATGGTGGGCAGCCAGACGCCAGCCCGCAGGCAGCGCTGCCACTTCATCATCCGGAAACTGGCCTTTCATGGCAAGGAACTGGCCATCATCCGCCAGCAGATGGCCACACCAGGCCACCAGATTCGCCAGCGCCGAGAAGGCCCGGCTGCTGATCTGGTCATACCTCGCCCCGGGATCACAGGCTTCGGCCCGGCCATGGATCACGTCCACATTGCTCAGCTTCAGTTCAAGCACACACTGGGTCAGAAATCTGGTCTTCTTGCTGTTGCTGTCCAGCAGGGTGAACCGCCTGTCCGGCAGGGCAATGGCCAGGGGAATGCCCGGAAGACCCCCGCCAGCGCCCACATCCAGCAGGTGGCCGGTGGTGACCCAGGGCAGCAGGCTGAGGCTGTCCAGCAGCTGCCGGGAAACCATCTCGGAGGGCTCACGCACCGCCGTCAGATTATAGGCCAGATTCCACTTGGTGAGCAGGCCGAGAAAGCTTACCAGCCGTTCCTGTTGCTGCGCGGAGAGAGTCAGCCCCAGGGCGGTCAGCCCGGAACTCAGCTGGTCGTGCCAGCGTGGGTGGTTCATGGGCGCCTCAGGCTGACTGCTTGCGCAGCAGGTCGCGCTTTTTCAGATGCACCAGCAGCTGGGATACCGCCGCCGGAGTAACGCCCTGGATACGGGACGCCTGAGCGATGGTCTCCGGCCGAACGGCCTTGAGTTTCTGACGGATCTCGTTGGAAAGGCCGCCAATGGCATCGAAATCCATGTCCACCGGCAACCGGGTGTGCTCATTGCGGCGCAGGCGCTCGATTTCGTCGGTCTGCCGCGCAATGTAGCCTTCGTACTTGATCTCTATCTCAACCTGGTCCGCCACGGCCGGGTCCTCGGTCTGCTGGCCGCTGATTTGTGCAATATGGCTGTAGACGATTTCCGGCCGGCGCAGCAGTTCTGCCAGCGAATGCTCCTTCGCCATCGGGCGCTGCAGATGGCTGTCGGCAATCGCCGCGCCCTCGGTGCCGGGATGCACGAAGCTGGTGTTCAGGCGCTGGCGTTCAAGGCCGATGGCGTCACGCTTTTCGTTGAAACGGCTCCAGCGGTCGTCGTCCACCAGCCCCAGCTGGCGACCGGTCTCGGTGAGGCGCAGGTCGGCGTTGTCTTCCCGGAGGATCAGCCGGTATTCGGCACGGCTTGTGAACATCCGGTAGGGCTCGGAGGTGCCCATGGTGATCAGGTCGTCCACCAGTACACCCAGGTAAGCCTCGTCACGGCGCGGATACCAGGCGTCTTTCTCCTGGGCCTGAAGGGCGGCATTGATACCCGCGAGCAGGCCCTGGGCGCCAGCTTCTTCGTAACCGGTAGTGCCGTTGATCTGACCGGCGAAATAAAGGCCCCCGATGAACTTTGTCTCCAGGGTGTGGCGCAGGTCCTGGGGATTCAGGAAATCATACTCGATGGCGTAGCCTGGCCGGGTAATGTGGGCACTTTCAAAGCCGGGAATGGTGCGCACCGCAGCCAGCTGGATATCGAACGGCAGGCTGGTGGAGATGCCGTTGGGATAGAGCTCATTGGTGGTGAGGCCTTCGGGCTCCACGAAAATCTGGTGTGAGTCCTTGTCTGCGAAACGGCTGACCTTGTCCTCTATGGACGGACAGTAGCGCGGACCTATGCCTTCGATATTGCCAGCGAACATCGGCGAGCGGTCGAAGCCGCTGCGGATGATGTCGTGGGTCTGCTCCGTGGTACGGGTCACGTAGCAGCATACCTGCTCGGGGTGATCCTCACGGGAACCGAGGAAGGACATCACCGGGGTCGGGTCGTCCCCCCACTGTTCCTGCATTTGCGAGAAATCCACGCTCCGGGCATCAATGCGCGGCGGGGTGCCGGTTTTCAGCCGGCCCACGTTGAAGGGCAGCTCCCGCAGGCGCTGAGCCAGGGCATTGGCAGGTGCATCGCCGGCCCGGCCGCCGGAATGATGCTGCATGCCGATGTGGATAACGCCACCAAGGAAAGTACCGGTGGTGAGTACCACGGTGCGGGCCATGAAACGTATGCCGGTCTGGCTCACCACACCGGTCACCCGGTCGCCTTCAACAACCAGGTCATCAGCCGCCTGCTGAAACAGGGTCAGATTGGGCTGGTTTTCCAGGATATGGCGGATAGCGGCCTTGTACAGAACCCGGTCAGCCTGGGCGCGGGTGGCGCGAACCGCAGGACCCTTGCGGCTGTTGAGTGTGCGGAACTGAATGCCCGCCAGGTCGGTGGCCTTTGCCATGGCGCCGCCCATGGCGTCGATTTCCTTGACCAGGTGGCTTTTGCCAATACCACCGATGGCGGGGTTACAGGACATCTGGCCAAGAGTCTCGATATTGTGAGTCAGCAAAAGAGTGGACGAACCCATACGGGCCGCCGCCAGGGCAGCTTCCGTACCGGCATGGCCACCACCTATGACAATCACATCGAATCGGCTCGGAAAATCCACAGGGCACCTCGGAAAAAGACTTCAAAAACGGGCGGAGGAGTATAACGCGTCGGCCCCGCAATTGCAGTGGGAATGTGCAAATTTTAACCACATTCGGGTGCCTGAGCGGGAAACTCTCCGACCAGGGAGTCCAGTTTCCAGAAAACTCCATCCCGTATCCTGAAACAATTCCACCAAATCATGCGCTTGGACGGGTCAGTTAAGGAGTTTTTTCAGGAAAGTTATCCACATTTCCGGACCCCTTATAGCCTCTCAGGAACAATTGCATGACATTGTTTTTACAGGTTATTTACAGGGTTACGCAGAATTTATACTTGGGTTATTCATGTGTTTATCCACAGGCATCAGGGCAGATTTCCCCGAAGCTCACGCACCCTGGCTTCAAGGCTTTCAGCGCTGGCCTGTTCCGGCGGAAGGGGTTCTCCCACACGCAATTCAATCCGTGACCAGAACCGGCGCGGCCAGTGTTTCATGGCCGGGCCGCCACAGTGGCTGAAAAAACTGCCCCAGAGGCCCCGCAGGGCCATGGGCACCACGGCAACGGGATAGCGCTCAAGGATGATTTCAACACCGCTGCGAAAGCTGGCTATTTCACCGTCGCCTGTCAGCCGGCCCTCCGGGAAAATGCAGACCACCTGACCATCGCGGAGTTCCTGTTCAATAAGATCGAAAGCCTGATCATGGATATCGGACGCTTTGGATTTTGGGGCTATGGGAATGGTTTTGGCCAGGCGGAAAAAGCCACCCAGCACCGGGGTGCTGAAAATCCGGTAGTCCATGACGAAGCGGGTTGGCCGCCGTACCGCACCCCCCAGAATCAGGGCATCCATCCAGGTAACATGATTGCACACCAGCAGCACAGGCCCTTCTTCGGGGATGTTTTCCAGACCTTCGTCACGCACGCGGTAGATGGTGCGGGAAAGCAGCCAGATTACAAAGCGCAGGGCAAACTCCGGCACCTGCTGGTAGACAAACGCGGCCACGATCAGATTCATCACAGCCAGCACCAGGAAGAATTCGGGGATGCTGAGCCCGAGCAGCCCCAGCATCACTATGCCGGTCAGGGCACTGACCACCATGAACAGGGCGTTGATCACATTGAGGGCGGCAATGATACGGGCCCGCTTGTCCCGGGGGGTTTCATGCTGCACATAGGCGTAGAGGGGCACAATGAACAGGCCGCCGGAAATGCCGATGCCCAGCAGGTCCAGCAGGATACGGCGGTATTCGGCATTGGTGATAACCAGCCACCAGTCGCTGGGGACCGGATCGGCCGGCATGTTCAGATACAGGTCGAGCCCCAGCAGGCTCAGCCCCAGGGAGCCTATGGGGACGATCCCCAGTTCCACCCGGTGTCCGGAAAGGCGCTCACAGAGCATGGAGCCAATGGCAATACCGATGGTGAAGACTGCAAGCAGCAGAGTCACCACTGTCTCATCCCCCAGCAGGTCGCCCTTGGCAAAATTGGGAAACTGGGTGAGATAGGCCGCCCCCAGGAACCAGAACCAGGAGATGGCGAGGATAGCCAGCAGGACGTTGTGACGCTCCCGGGCCAGGGCAATCAGGCGCCAGGTTTCCCGGAACGGCTGCAGGCGGATATCCAGCGCCGCCGAACCCGCCGCAGTGGGCGGAACCTGGCGGGCGGTCAGATAGCCCAGCACCGCCATCGCCACCACCCCGATGGCGGCAATCTTCGCAGCTGCCGCAAAGCCCATGATGAGGCCGGCGGCAATGGTGCCAAGCAGAATTGAAACAAAGGTGCCCATGCTCACCAGGGCATTGCCACCTACCAGTTCGTCGTCTTCCAGCACCTGGGGAAGAATGGCGTATTTCACAGGTCCGAAAAAGGTGGACTGAGTGCCCATCAGGAACAGCAGAAGCAGCAGCAGTTCATACCAGCCAAACCAGAGTCCGGTGGCGGCCGCCAGCATGATCGCGATCTCCACCTGTTTGACACGGCGGATGACGAGGGATTTTTCATACTTGTCCGCCACCTGGCCGGCGATGCCGGAAAACAGGAAGAACGGCAGAATGAACAGGAAGGCGGCCAGATTCACCACCAGGGTGCTAGAGAGGCCGAGCAGACCACCTGTGGTGTAGGTAACAAGCAGCAGAAGGGCATTCTTGAAGAGGTTATCGTTGAAAGCGCCAGCGAACTGGGTCAGGAAAAACGGCAGAAAACGCCGCTGGGTAAACAGTCGGAACTGGCTCTGGTCGGCCATCTCTGGAACTCCCTGTCTCAGTAATGCGTGCCTGGAACCGGCGTCCTGCTACGAAAGCCGCCGATTGCCGGGCGGGGGCAGGGCCCGTGAGCGCAACCATGCGGCAAAGCCGGAAAACTGGCAACCGCTTTTTTCCGTCCGCCCGCGGGGCTTGTTCCATGCAGCCCTACTGCAACCTCCGGTTACCTCTCTGAGGGAACGATCAGTGAATCCCGGTGCCCTCGGCGCGAACCTGCTGGTCCAGTGCCTGCTGCACCGAGTTGGTGGACTTTGCAAACCTGGCGAGCAGGTTGTAAAGCACCGGAATGATAAACAGGGTGAGCGTGGTGGCGAAAATCAGGCCGCCCAGCACCACCACCCCTATGGAAGCACGACTTTCAGCCCCGGCACCTGTAGCAATAACAAGAGGAATGGCTCCGAAAATCGTTGAAATGGTGGTCATCAGGACCGGTCTGAACCGCAGGATGGCACCTTCCAGAATGGCGTCATGGACACTGTGGCCCCTGTCCCGCAGCTGGTTGGCGAACTCGACGATCAGGATGCCATTCTTTGCCATCAGCCCCAGCAGCATGATGATGCCGATCTGGCTGTAAATGTTCAGGCTGATCCCGGTCAGCAGCAGGGCAATCAACGCGCCGGTGACGGCCAGGGGCACCGAGAGCATGATGATCATGGGATGAATCCAGCTTTCGAACTGGGCCGCCAGCACCAGGAACACAATAAGAAACGCCAGACCAAAGGTAACGTAGATGGCGGAGGAGGATTCCTCAAATTCCCGGCTCAGGCCCTTGTAGCTCACCCTGGCCTCAGCGGGCAGATAGTCCACTGTCAGGCCATTCAGGTACTCCAGCGCGGCCCCCAGATCATAGCCTGGTGCAAGTGAGCCGCTGATGACCACGGCAGGGAGTCGGTCAATACGCCTCAGGTCGGGGTTGGCACCGATTTCCGCCACGTCCACCAGAGCCTGAAGGGGTACCAGTTCACCACCAACCCTGGGCCGCAGGAATATCTGGCCCAGATCCCCGGGGGAGGCTCTGTCCGCGTCGCGGGCCTGGACAATCACATCGTATTCCCGACCCCGGTCCAGGAAGGTGGTGACCTGGCGGGAAGCCAGCATGGTCTGGAGCGTCAGCCCAACATCCTGCACGGTGACATCAAGATCCGCTGCCCGCTGGCGGTCGATGCTCACTCGCAGCTCGGGCCGGGTGAGCTCAAAGTCGGTCTCCAGGTTTCTCAGGTTGGGATTGGACTTCGCCTGTTCGAGGATTTCCTGGCTCCAGCGCTGCACCGTCCCGTAATCAGGACCGCCGATGACGAATTCGATGGGCTGACTGAAACCCCGCTGGCCAAGGCCGGCAGGATTCACCGCTACTGAACGCACACCCGGCACCTCCGCCAGCTTTGGATAAAGCTCGTCGGCAATGGCCTGCTGCCTGACGTCCCGGTCCTGCCAGGGCACCAGACCCATGATCAGAAAACCCCGGTCGGCCTCCTCCCGGAAGCCCACGATGGAGATCAGCCGGTCAGCCACTCCGGCGTCAATGTAGGGCAGAAGACGCTCCTCAATCTTGCGTACATGGTAATCCGTGTACTCAGCAGTTGATCCCCGGGGTGCACTGGCAGGCATAATGATGACGCCCCGGTCTTCGGTGGGGGCCAGCTCCTGGGGCAGGCGTGGGAAAATCACCACCGCGATCACCATACCGGCAACACCCAGGCCGAGCAGCAGGCCCGGCTGGCGGAGTGAAAACCTGAGCATCCGCTCATAGCCCCGGTTCAGGCCATTGAGCACGCGTTCGCTGGCAGCCCAGAGGCGATGACCCTCGGCGGATTCCGGGCTGTGGCGCAGCCATTTTGAACACAGCATGGGCGCCAGAGTCAGGGCAACCAGGCTGGACACCACCACGGCCGTTGCCAGGGTAAAACCAAATTCCCCGAACAGTCGACCAACATTGCCGCCCATGAAGGAAATTGGCACGAACACAGCCACCAGAGTCAGAGTCGTCGCAATGACGGCGAAGGCCACCTGCTTCGCACCACGGAAAGAAGCCAGAAGCGGTGGTTCCCCGTCATCTATCCGGCGCTGGATGTTTTCCAGCATCACGATGGCGTCGTCTACCACCAGACCGATGGCCAGGATGATGGCCAGCAGGGTCAGCACGTTGATGGAAAAGCCCAGCGCCCCAAGGCCGATAAACGCCCCGATGATAGCCACCGGGATGGTGACTGCAGGAATCAGGGTTGCCCGCCAGGAGCGCAGGAACATGAAGATCACCAGAATAACCAGGGATACGGAAATCCCCAGGGTGATCATCACTTCCCTGATTGAAGCCCGAATGAAGATGGACTCATCGTAGCTTTCCGCTATGGTCACTTCTGGTGGCAGGTTCTGCCGGATCCTGACCAATTCAGCCTGAACCGCATCCGAGACGGCAACCGTATTGGACTTGGACTGGCGGATAATACCCATCCCTATGGCAGTGACGCCATTGGCTCTCAGCCTGCTGGTGTCCGACTCCACTCCCATCTGGACGCTGGCCACTTCACCCAGACGCAGCAGTTCATTGCCGTCGCGCCGGACCACCAGATCGCGGAACTCTTCTACCGTTGACAGCCGACCCTCGGCCCTCACGGTGAAATCCCGGGAGCGGGACTCTATGGTCCCGGCCGGCAGTTCCACATTGTTCGCCCTCAGGGCCTGCTCCACCTCGGCCACGGTTATGTTGCGGGAGGCCAGCCTATCCTGGTCCAGCCATACCCGTATGGCGTAGCGGCGTTCCCCGCCAATACGGACACTGGCAACGCCGTCAAGCACGGACAGTCTGTCCGACAACACCCGCTCGGCAAAATCACTGAGTTCGGCGCTGTCCCATACATCGCTGCGCAGGGTTACCCACATCATCGGCCGGGCGTCGGAATCCGCCTTCTGTATTCGCGGAGAATCTGCCGCCTCCGGGAGCTGGTCAGCTACCCGGGCAACCGCGTCACGTACATCGTTGGCGGCAATATCGACGTCCCGGGAAGTGCTGAATTCAATGGACGTGCGGGATTCACCCTGCTCGGTGCTGGATTCAATGGAACGGATACCCTCAATGCCGCTGATAGCGCCTTCCACCAGCTGGGTAATCTGGGTATCCACCACTTCCGCCGCGGCACCGGTGTAATCGGTGGAAATGGACACCTGGGGCGGGTCGATATCGGGGTATTCCCGCACCGGCAGGCCAAAGAGCGCGGCAAGGCCGAAGACCACGATCAACAGGCTGATGACCGTGGCAAATACCGGCCTTTTGATGGAAATGTCAGAGAGGATCAACGGATCCCGCTCCAGCTTTCCCCGGCCATTTCACTGCTGAGCAGTGCGCTATCATCCTTTACCAGAGTGATCCGGTCACCACTGCTGAGCCGGTCCTGACCGGTGACTATCACCAGATCTCCATCAGAAAGCCCGCTGGAAACTTCAACAATGCCCGGCTCCCTGGAGCCGAGGATGACTTCCTGGCGACGGGCCTCCTCACCCTCCGCCAGGAACACGAAGGCCCGGCTGCCCTGCACCAGAATCGACTGCTCAGGCACCACCAGGGCCTGACGTTGTCTGAGGGTGAGATCAACCGACATGAACTGGCCCGGCCGGAGTTTGAGGTCCGGGTTCTCTATGACCGCCTTCACCGGCAGGGCCCTGCTCAGTTCACTGATACGGGAGCCCAGTTCAGCCAGGGTGCCTTCGAAGATTTCGTCGGGGAAAGCCGCAGTTCGGGCAGTAAGCTTCTGGCCCCTGCTGATCTGGCCGAGATAGCGCTCCGGCACTGAAAATGTCAGTTCCATGCGATCCATGGCATCCAGGGTGGCAATGGAATCGCCGATGGTCAGGTAGGCCCCTTCACTGACATCCACCAGCCCGGTGATGCCGGCAAAAGGTGCTTCGATGCGGTGGTCCTCCACTCTTGAGCGGGCGGCTTCGAGCTGGGCCCTGGTCACATCAAGGGTAGTGTTCAGATCATCCAGCTGAGCCTGGGAAATCGAGTTTCTCGAACGCAGGCTGCGGGCCCGCTCAAACTGGCGGCGGGCGTCGGCGTACTGGGCCTCAAACACCCGCAGATTGACCCGCTCCTGGCTGTCATCCAGCTGGACCAGCAGTTGCCCCCTGTCCACCCGCTCCCCTGGCTCAAAGTTCAGTCTGACTATGCGGCCATTGACCTCACTGGTCAGCTCCACCTGTTGCCGTGACTTCAGGGTGCCCACGGCAACAACCCCGTCCTTCACGGTTACCATCTCGGGGCTGACGACATTGACCGGGCTGGCCCGCTTCTGCCTGCCCTGCTCCGTGGCCGGACCGGGATCCAGGTAAAAAAATGCCCCGGCAGCTATAACTGCAACCCCGGAGATCATTGCGGCGATCAGCCACTGTCTAATCATGTTCATTCCCGATGATGTGCGTGGGATTCTGTCCGGAACCTCCGGCCCCACGCGTTACCGGTTTCCCGGGCCGTCTTTTTTCTGTATCACCAGCACCAGTTCGCCGACTTCCACACCCCACTTGCTCATCGTGGTCTGGTTGATCAGCGTGTCTGGTGTCACCAGGTACATCCAGTCATCCATGCGGACATCAAGGGTGTCATCGCCATAGTCAAGCCTGAGCACGTATTCCAGATTGATGGCGTTGCCTGCCCAGCGCATATGGCCCGGCTCCACCACATCGCCAGCGGTGGCGTGATAACCGCCATCCTCTGGAGTCAGAGTCCAGGTTCGCGTCTGGCGTTCTCCGTCATTGAAACGGAACACTTCATCCAGGGTGCCGACGCCGTTTTCATCCCATGTTGCGGTGATGTCGGCGTCAAAGCTACGGATGACTTCTCCCGACCAGTCCTTGACAACCCCGCGGGCGACCAGTTCCCCCTCAAAAAAGCGGGAAGGCACCAGTTCCGGCGTCCTGCCCTGGTAATCCTCAAGGGCAGGTCCGGCGCACCCTGACAGAATAACGAGGGCAAGAGTCGCGCCGATGATTCGCCCAAGCCATGATGGCGAAAAGCCCATATTACGTCTCCGCATAATTTTACGCCCCCTGTAATTTCCTACTCACTTCGGGGAGGGATTTACGCCTGAAATCCGTTCCTGGACCATGCAGACGCCTCCCCGGAGCTCCGTCATTTCGGCCAATTGTCTTTTCTGACAGGGGCCAGGGCGGTTTTCGTCAATGGAACCCCTGTGCAACTGTCGTACAACTGTCGTACAACTGACGGCCCGGAACTTTCCGGCTGCGATCAGGAATGACAGAGGTGACGTTATGCCGCTATACAAGGCTCCCCTGCGGGACATGAAATTCCTTATCAACGAGGTATTCGACTATCCCGGCCACTACGCTTCGCTGGCCTCCGGCGAGAATGCCACCCCGGATATAGTGGATGCCATCCTGGCGGAATGCGCTCGTTTCTGCGAGGAGGTTCTGAGCCCTCTCTACCAGTCCGGTGATGAAGAAGGCTGTCGACTGGAGAATGGTGAAGTGACCACCCCGACAGGCTATCGGGAAGCCTACAGACAATACGTCGAAGGAGGCTGGCAGGGACTTTCTGCCCCTGAAGAAGTGGGTGGCCAGAGCCTGCCAGCCTCCATGGGGCTGATGAAACAGGAAATGATGGGCACCGCCAACTGGTCTTTCAGCATGTATCCCGGTCTCTCTCTCGGGGCCATGAATACCATCCAGCTGCACGGCACCGAAGAGCAGAGGAAAGAGTTCCTGAGGCCCCTTACTGAAGGCCGGTGGGGTGGCACCATGTGCCTTACGGAACCCCAGTGTGGTACAGATCTGGGGCAGATTCGCACCCGGGCCGAACCCGGGGCCGATGGCTCCTATCGGCTGACCGGCACCAAGATCTTCATATCCTCCGGTGAACACGACCTTACTGAGAACATCATCCATATTGTTCTTGCCCGGTTGCCGGATGCCCCAAAAGGCACCCGGGGAATCTCACTCTTCATTGTGCCCAAGTTCCTGCGGGATGCCTCGGGGGGCTTGGGCGAGCGTAACGGGGTAGTCTGTGGCAGCCTCGAAAAGAAAATGGGCATCAAGGCGTCGGCCACCTGTGTGATGAACTTCGACGGTGCCAGAGGCTTCCTCCTGGGCCCCGAAAATGACGGCCTGAGCTGCATGTTCACCTTCATGAATACCGCACGGATAGGCACCGCCATCCAGGGCGTAGGGCCGGCGGAACTTTCGTACCAGTGGGCTCTGGCCTACGCCAGAGCCCGCCGCTCCATGCGGGCCCTGTCCGGCAAAAAGGATCCTGACCAGGACGCTGACAGTCTTCTTCACCACGCCGATGTGCGGCGCATGCTGATGACCCAGAAGGCCATCGCCGAGGGCGGACGGGCCATGCTCTACTACGCTGCCCGGCTGGCGGATCACATGCTGGAAGGTCACCTCTGCGGAGACGAAAAAAAGGTCGAAACCTACGATGACAAGCTGGGATTCCTCACTCCCATCCTCAAGGGTTTTCTGACTGAGCTGGGCAATGAGGCTGCCAATCTCGGCATGCAGGTATTCGGCGGCCACGGCTACATCCGGGAACACGGCATGGAGCAGATTGTAAGGGATACCCGTATAGCCACCCTGTATGAGGGCACCACCGGTATCCAGGCCCTGGATCTGCTGGGACGCAAAGTGCTTTTGATGACCCGGGGCGGGGCGGTGCGGGAGTTCACCCTGATCATCAGCAACTTTGCCCGCCGGCATATGGGAACTAGCCGCCTGCGACCCTTTTGCTGGCAGTTGCTCAAACTGTCAGGCCAGTGGAACCTGCTTACCATGCGGTTGATGCTGGCGGCCCGGAAGGACCGGGATATAGTAAGTTCCGCAGCCAACGATTTCCTGATGTTCAGCGGCTACGTCACCATGGCATTCATGTGGGCCCGCATGGCAGCCATTGCCACAGAAAAGCTGGAGAACGGCGGCGCAGAGTCGGAGGATTTTTATGGCGCCAAGCTGGCCACGGCCGAGTTCTATTACGCGCGGCTGCTGCCGAGGGCATGGACCCATGCCGCCACCATGCTCAGCCCCAGCAGCAACCTCCTTGGGCTTGATCCCGACCATCTGGCTTTCAGCTGACCTCGTCGAAAACTGAACAGTCTGGCCCCGGTTTGATCGGGGTCAATTTTTCGGCTTGAAAACAGACAGTAAAAGACTCAGTTTACATACACCTTCAAAATGAGGACATGAACACAGAGATTGCAAAGAGGAGGATCGAAAATGGACTCTCACACTAACGACCTGTACCCCACCCGCCTGGAACGCCCCGTGGAAAGTTTTGACCGGCTGGATCCCGTTGTTCACAGTACCGGCAGACAGCGAACCGATGGCCCCCTGAGTGCCGTTGAACTGGCTCAATATGAGCGCGATGGCTTTCTGGTCTTTGACCGTTTCATCGATGAAACTACTGTGCAGCGGTTCCGTGAGGATCTCCGGAGTTATGAGCAGGACACGTCAGTCCTGAATTCGGAAGGCACTATTACCGAGCCTGCCAAACAGGAAATCCGGTCGATTTTCGGCATCCACGAAGTATCTGACCGGTTTGACCGGCTGATCCGGGATCCAGAGATTGTTGATATGGTCCAGCAGTTGCTGGGTAGCGACGTTTACATCCACCAGTCCCGGATCAATTACAAACCCGGCTTCCACGGCAAGGGTTTTGACTGGCATTCGGATTTCGAAACCTGGCACGCAGAAGACGGCATGCCCAGAATGCGGTCAGTGAGCTTCTCCATAACCCTGACGGATAACACACCTTTCAACGGGCCCCTGATGCTCGTCCCAGGTTCTCACAAAACCTTCATCCCCTGTGTGGGACGCACCCCGGAGGACAATTACCGCTCATCCCTGAAGAAACAGGACCTGGGTGTACCCAGCGATACCGAACTGGACCGGATGATTGATCAGCACGGTATCACCGCCCCCACCGGCCCTGCCGGCTCTCTGATCATCTTTGAGTGCAACACTCTGCACGGCTCCAACGCCAATATGTCGCCCTGGCCCAGGAGCAACCTGTTCTTCGTGTATAACAGCGTGGAAAATCAGCTGGAGAAACCCTTCTGCGGCAACAGGCCGAGGCCGGATTTCCTGGGCAACCGGACCCGGACAGAGGCTCTGAAGCCTGATCGCAACCAGCGTATTACCCGAACCGCCTGAATGGAGAAAGCAGTTATTTAAACCGTTCCTCCGGTGTTAGCGGGAAATACGGTCAGCTAATTTGAGCACCAGAAAGTGGTCAGTGGTGCTGGCCGGTTCAAAACTGATCAGTTCTTGTCGAGGTTAACGCCGGGGAAGCGGTCGGAAACATATTTTCCATGGCACTCAATGCAGTTGCGGGTCATCTCGCTATAGATCTGGCGCTGCTCCATGGTGTTTTCTTTCCTGCCGGCTTCGGCCAGTGAAGCCGCGAGTTTGTGGAACTCCTTGTCCAGCTCTATAAAACCCTTCGGCACAGCCGACATCAGATCCTTGCGATCCTGTTCGGTCAGTTCCTGCTGCAGGATGAAGCTGTCATGAATCTGCTGCGCATTCTCGGCAACAGTCTCATGTTGCCCCGTTACCATGGCGGGATGAATGGCGTTCATCGCCGCCTGCACCGCCCTCATCTCTTTCTGAAGTAGCTGGCTCAGCTTGTCAGTGAGTCCGGGGGTGACAGGTTCCGCCGCCAGAGAGCTGGTCGACAGTGTCAGGCCCAGCAATAAGGCTGCAATGAATTTTCCGGCTTTAGCTGTCATTTGATTGATTCCTTTTATTTGCATCTTTTAAAGCACGATAGCAGTGCGGTTACTGTTTGTCAGCGGTGGGTACTGTCGCCCAGCCAAGGTCTTCAAGAATCGTATAGAGCGCCGGCAACGCCAGCAGGATCAGAACGGTGGACACGAGCAGACCGAATACCACGGATATCACCAGCGGAATAACGGCCATGGCCTGGGTGCTGGTTTCGGCCAGCAGGGGCAGCAGGCCGGCCACGGTGGTGGTGGTGGTGATCAGAATGGCCCGGAAGCGGGCGCGGCTGGCGGCGCCGGCCGCTTTGTGTGCACTCATGCCCTGTTCCCGGTAGCCCTTGATGAACTGCACCAGCAGAATGGCATTGTTTACCACAATGCCCGCGAGGGAGGCGGCGCCGATCAGCGACGGCATGGACAGGTTGTAGCCCATCAGTAAATGACCCCAGACGGCCCCCATAAAGGCCACTGGAATCGACAGCATGACAATAATCGGCTCAAGATAGCTGCGGAACTGGAACGACAGAATCAGGAATATCCCCAGCAGGCCGATCAGCAGGCCCCGGGCAATGGACTGACCGGTTTCCCGGGAGCGCGCGGTCTGGCCTTCCACCTGAAGCCTGATATCGGGCCACTGTCCGCGCAGCTTCGGGAATACCCGGTTTTCCACGTCTGTCATGATGGCATTGGCATTGGCATTGGCTTGCTGGCTGTTTACATCTGCCGAGACCGTCACCGTGCGGAGACCGTCAATGCGGGTGACTTGTGACCACTGCCGGTCCGGCGTAACAGTGGTCACTTCCCGCAGGGTAACCATCCGGCCCTCTGGGGTGGCGATCACGGTGTCTTCCAGAAACTGGCGGGTGTTGCGCTCGGCGCTGGTCTGGCGCACCAGGATTTCTATATGCTGATCACCGATCTGCACTGTATCCACGATCTCCCCGAGCAGACCGGTGCGGATCTGGTTGGCCACCTCGGCGGCATTCAGGCCCAGAGACAGGGCGCTGTCTTTCAGCTCCAGAATCCGCTGGGGTTTGCCGGGACGCAGATCGTCGAGCACATTGAAGGTGCCGTTATAGCTGGCAACTTCACTGGCGAGATAGCGTGAGGCAGCCTTCAGGTCTTCCAGATCCGGGCCCTGCAGGCGTACTTCGATGGGGATACCTGCGGGTCCGAAACCTGGCTCCTGAATATTCAGAGCAATCAGTCCCGGAATCTCGCCGATTTCCCGGTACCAGCGATCAGTGAGAGTCGTCAGTCCCAGGGTCCGGGTTTCAGCGGTCAGCAGGTCAGTCATCACTGTGGCCACATGCGGACCTTTCTCGCCGGCCCCGGCGTGCTGGTTAAAGCGGGTCTGGATGTTT
Source organism: Marinobacter sp. (assembly GCF_044799475.1). Classification (GTDB taxonomy): domain Bacteria; phylum Pseudomonadota; class Gammaproteobacteria; order Pseudomonadales; family Oleiphilaceae; genus Marinobacter. Next base: position 915,048 of record NZ_CP085217.1, read on the forward strand.
CTCACCAGAGGTTGACCGTCTGGCTGCTCCGGACTGTATTCTTCGTTGAGCCTTTGCATGGCGTCGATAATACGGTTGGTAATGGCCTTTGTCTGATGCAGGGGCGTGCCCTGGGGCATGAGTACTCTGGCTTCCAGCACGTCGCCTTCAATCTCCGGCATGGCCTCCATGCGCACATAGCCCCCGGCCATCAGCCCTGCTGAGCCCAGGATAGCCAGCAGCATGACCGCCAGTACGCCGTAACGGAAACGGATGGCGTTATCGGCCAGTTGCCCCACTTTTTCACGGGCCTGTTCAAAACCCTTGTCGAACGAGGTCCGGAATCGGGACGGCGCTTCTTCGCGTTTTTCCCCCAGACCGTTTTTGAGGTGGTGCGGCAGTATCCAGAAAGCTTCGATCAGGGAGGCGGCCAGAGCAGCGATCAGTACCACCGGCAACACTTCCAGCACGGACCCCAATTCCCCCGCCAGAAACGCCAGCGGCACGAATACCGAGGCTGTGGTCAGAAACGACGACAGCACCCCGGGCAGAATTTCCAGCGTGCCCCCTGCGGCAGCCTGCAGGGGACTGCTGCCTTCGGATGCGTGACGGGCGATATTCTCGGTAATGACCACCGAGTCGTCCATGACAATACCTATGGCCATCAGCAGAGCCACCAGGGTGATCATATTCAGGGACAGCCCGGTCACGGCCATCATGACAAAAGCCCCGGCAAAGGCGGCGGGCAGTCCGAACAGGGCCCAGAACGCCAGGCGTGGACGGAAAAACAGAGCCATCACCAGCCCCACCAGCAGCAAGCCGGTAATACCGTTGCCCACCAGCATCTGCAGGCGGTCCTTGACGATGGAAGTCATGTCCTGGGTAATTTCCAGCTCTACGCTGCCTGCGCGGCGGGCCTTTTCCCGGGCAACGAACGCTTGCAGCGAGTCCATCACCCGCAGGGCATCGTCATGACCCGTCTTGTGAATTTCCAGAATAATGGCGCGCTGGCCATTGAACTCCACCTGTTCCTCTTCCCGTTCGTGGGCTTCGCTAATGCTTGCGAGGTCGCCCAGGGTCAGCACGGCACCGGCTTTCCCGCCCACAACCGGGAGCTCCGCCAGTGCCTGCAGTGAGCGCCGTTCATCCACAAACCGTAGCTGTATATCCTGGCTGTCAGTTTCAATAGTGCCCAGGGGCATGTCCAGGTTCTGGCTGGTGATGGCGCGGCCAATATCCCGTACACCCAGGCCATACTGGCGAAGCCGGTCACGGGATACTTCGACATGCCACTGGCGCTGGGACAGACCAACCGGAATGACGTCGGCCACGCCATCCATGGCAAAGAGCTGATCCTCCAGCTGGTTGATGTAAACTTCCAGATGGGAAAAACTCATAGGACCGTAAACCGCGATAGCCGCCACCAGATCAGTGCGGTACAGCTCCCGGATAACAGGGTCTTCTGCTTCTTCCGGCAGGTCGGTCAGTGCTTCAATTTCGGTGCGGATATCATCCAGAAACCGGCCCATGTCACCTTCTGGCGCCATGCTGGCAATAATCCTGGCTTGGCTATCCCGGGCGGTGCAGGAGATTTCCTCCATATAGTCCACTCGCTGCAGGGCTTCACCCAGGCGCTGGCAGATGGCTTCCTCCACATCGGCAGCGGTGGCACCCCGGTACTCCATGGTGATGCTCACTTCAGGCGGCAGATAATCCGGAAAGGTTTCGCGGGTCAGGTTCGGCGCCGCATACAGGCCAGCAGCAAGAATCAGGAGCAGCAGCAGGTTGCCAGCGGTGGGGTGGCCAGCAAACCAGCGGATCACTGCTGTTCCCCTGTGACCATCTGCTGCACCCACTGAGCGGTTTCCCTGTCGTGTCGAAGCGCAAGGGGCATACCTTCAATAGCGGGAAGCAGATCATCGAGGATCACCCGATCGCCAGCCTCCAACCCCTCACTGATGATCGCAAGCTCACCCTGCTTCCAGGCCAGCTTGACTCGCTGGCGTTTCAGACGATTATCACCATCAGCCAGATACACCCGTCCCTCGTGAATGGCACTGGCCGGAATCACCAGGACCGGGTCTGATGTTGGTGCTGCGATCGTTGTCTGCACAAACATGTTGCGCATCAAGGGTGGCCGGGCTGGAGGATTGGCGTTGCGGTAAGGTTCATCCACGGTGATTACCGCCTGAACAGTGCGGGTGGCGGGCTCAAGGCTGCTGGTTACCCGGGTCAGCCTGCCGGGCCAGCGACTGTCGGGGGCGCCGGTCGGGTGTACCCATACGGTCAGGGAATCCAGGGGTAGTTGCTTGTGGAAGTCGGCAAAGCCCCCGGGCGATTTCTGTTTTTCCGACAGGTCGGAAGCGCCCGGAATCTGGGACAGCACATTGCGAAGTTCAGACATTTCCAGCTGTACAGTAGCTTCGGCCGCGGCAATGTCGTCAGCAATAAACAGTGTCTGGCCGGGGCTCACCTGTTCCCCGGTTTCAATCCCGGCCTGGTGAACCCGCATGTCCCAGGGGGCTTCAAAACGGGTATCTTCCAGGTCTTCCCGTGCGTTGGCCAGGGCAGATTCACTGCGGGCCAGACGTGCATTCAGGGTTTCCCGCTTCACCGGAATCAGATTAAGCTGATTTTTCAGGGACTGCACCGCCTGCCGCTGCTGCAGAGTGGCCCGTTTTTGCTCATCCAGGCGGGTTTCAGCCAGGGCGCCCCGGTCGGCCAGGGTTTTTGCCCGTTGCAGTTCCCGCTGAGCCAGAGCAAGCCTGCTGTTTTCCAGTTTCAGCAACTCACGGGTATTCTGTTCTTCCTGATCCAGTTGCCGCAGTTCTGCCTCAACGCCGGCAATGTCGGCCTTGGCCGAGGCTTCCGCCAGCTCGTAGCGGGTCGGGTCTATCTGTAGCAGCCGGGAACCTTCTGGTATCAGATTGCCACTTTCCAGATCCGGATGTTTCCAGGTGATGCGCCCTCCTACATTGGCCACTGCCTTCCAGCTCCGCGCCGGTAATACCTGACCATAACCAAGGGCTTCGATGCGAACCGTGAGGGGAGTGGTTTCAAGAAATCTCGCAGGTACCGCTGCTACCTGCTCAGTGGTGCGCGCTGGTGGCTGTTTGAGCTTTACCATAACCACCACAAAAACGATGCCGACAATCAGCGTCAGGGCGAGAATGAGTTTATTTTTTCGGGTCATCGGAAGTCTCCCGGAAGCTCGCGCTGAATAGTCTGAATATACGTGGCGCTATCTGTTCAAGGGCGCGAACATCGCCACTCACCATCCCCTGGACCACCAGCCCCTGAATGGCGCCCAGATACAGCACTGCAGCAGCCTCGGTGTCGATGGCCGGACTGATGCGCTGTTGTTTAATTCCGAGGTCCAGCAGAGCAGTGACTTTCCGACGGTAGTTTGCCAGGATCTGGCGGATGATGCGTTTCGCCGGGTCATTACCAGGCTTCTGAAGCTCCCCCAGCATCAGGCGGGGAATGCCCGGATGGCGGGAAATAAAACCGATATGGGCCAGAAACATGGCTTCCAGGGCTTTATCGGCCTGCTCCTGCTGGTCGGCAGCGGCGAACACCTGCTGGACAAGCTGCTCCGACACCCAGCCTGCCACTGACTCCCACAGGCTGCTCTTGCTGGGGAAGTGTTTGAAAAGGGCGCCCTGAGACAGCCCTACCTCTTCGGCAATGCGAGCAGTGGTGAGGCTGGAGGGGTCTTGATCGGCACATAAATGCACCACAGCCGCAACGGTAGCCGACTGGCGATGCTCGGTGCTCTGATAAGCCCGTTTCGATGGTTGCTCGATGTCAGGCATGCTGGATCCATACAAAGAAAGTAATTGATTACTTTATACTGGAAGAACAGCTCGAATCAAGCAAGACCTGATATCCAGGCTTTGTATCAGGAAAAGCTGAATGGCCTGATCCAGTCAGACCGGCCGTTGCGAAGCCATTCGGCGGAATGTTTTACATTCCCCTCAAAACCAGACTGTTTTCCTGATTTTTTCGTGACTTTAAAAGACGGTGGATGAGTTCATTTGCCGATACAGAAACTGCTGAAAATACGCCCCAGAAGATCGTCTGGGGTCATGGCTCCAGTGATCTCTCCAAGGGCGTCCTGGGCTGCCCGGAGGTCTTCCGCGAGCAGTTCCCCGGCGCCGAAACCGCTCAGCTGATGTTGTCCCTGTTCGAGGAATTCCCGGGCACGCTCCAGGGCATCCAGATGGCGACGGCGGGCAAGAAACCCACCTTCGGTGGAACTGGCGTAGCCCATGCACTCTTTGAGGTGCTCCCGAAGTACTTCCAGGCCATCGGCCGAGCGGGCTGCCAGGCGGATGACCGGGGCTCCTTCACTGACTGGCGTCAGGCCGGGCGTTTCCCCGGACAGATCCACCTTGTTTCTGATAACGGTAACCGGAGAGGAGGGCGGGAGCTGGTCGATGAAATCAGGCCAGATAAGCCCGGGTTCTGTTTCACTGGTTGTGGTGGCATCCACCATCAGAAGAATCCGGTCAGCCTGGCGGATCTCATCCCACGCCCTGGCTATGCCTATTCTTTCAACCTCATCCGGGCTGTCCCTCAGGCCTGCAGTATCGATGATGTGCAGGGGCATGCCATCGATCTGAATGTGTTCCCGGAGCACATCCCGGGTGGTGCCTTCGATGGCGGTCACAATGGCGGCTTCCCTGCCTGCGAGAACGTTGAGAAGGCTGGATTTTCCGGCATTTGGCCGGCCTGCAATCACCACCCTCATACCGTCCCGCAGGATGGTGCCCTGCTGGGCTTCCGCAAGTATCTCTTCCAGATCAGCCCGAATGACGTCGAGATCGCCCGCCACCCGGCCATCGGCGAGAAAATCGATTTCTTCTTCCGGAAAATCGATGGCAGCTTCCACATAGATACGCAGGTGGGTCACCGCTTCCACCAGGGCGTCGATGCGCCGGGAAAAGGCCCCCTGCAGCGAGCGGACCGCACAACGGGCGGCCTGTTCGGAACTGCTCTCGATCAGGTCAGCAATGGCTTCAGCCTGGGCAAGATCGAGCTTGTCGTTGAGAAATGCACGTTCTGAGAATTCTCCGGGCCGGGCAAGCCTGGCTCCCAGGGCGCAGACGGCTCGCAGGAGCATATCCAGAATGACGGTACCGCCATGGCCCTGGAGCTCGAATACGTCTTCACCGGTAAAAGAATGGGGATTCGGAAAAAAGAGTCCGATACCCTCATCGATAACGGTACTGTCAGCATCAAGAAAAGGCCCGAAGTGGGCGTAGCGGGGCCTGGGCTGAAAGCCCAGGATCTGCCGTGCAATTTCCCCGGCGCCCGGTCCGGAAACCCGGACTATGCCGACACCGGCCTGGCCGGGGGCAGTGGCAATTGCGGCTATTGTGTCGGTGGTATGGATCATTCCACTCGCCTGTATGAAAAGCTGTCATGAAAAAGGGCTCCACCAGGGAGCCCTTTGATTCGCTTCGCTGACTGGCCAGCTGGTCAGTGCTTCCGGGCAGCCATGTCCGCTTCAATCTTGCGGGTAATGTACCACTGCTGGGCAATGGACAGAATGTTGTTGGTCAGCCAGTAGAGTACCAGGCCTGCCGGGAACCAGAGGAAGAAGACAGTGAAGATAACAGGCATCATCTTCATCACCTTGGCCTGCATCGGATCCGGGGGAGTGGGGTTGAGACTCATCTGGATGAACATGCTGGCGCCCATCAGGATCGGCAGGATGAAGTAGGGGTCCATCACTGACAGATCCTGGATCCACAACATGAAAGGTGCGTGCCGGAGCTGTACGCTTTCAAACAGCACCCAGTACAGGGATATGAAGACCGGCATCTGCACAAGGATGGGCAGACATCCCCCAAGGGGATTGATCTTCTCCTTTTTGTACAGAGCCATCATTTCCTGGGACATGCGCTGGCGGTCGTCGCCGTACAGCTCTTTCAGCCGGGTCAGTTGTGGCGCAACTGCCCGCATGCGGGCCATGGAACGGTAGCTGGTGGCAGAGAGCTTGAAGAAAAGCGCTTTGACCACAACAGTCAGCAGGATGATGGCCACGCCCCAGTTGCCCACCAGACCATGGAGCCAGTCCAGGACCACAAAAAGTGGATAGGCAATGAAGAAAAGGAAACCAAAATCGACCGTTCTGTCGAGGTTTGGAGCTATGTCTTCCAGCCGCTCTATGATCTTGGGTCCAATGTAGGCCCGGGCATTGATTTCGCCGGTCTGGCCTGGTTCAACAACGGTCGCCGGGCTGACGAATCCCATCACGTAAAGGCTGTCGCGCCGGTTGGTCTGGAACTGATGGGTCTGGTCCTGCTGGGGAATCCAGGCTGTCAGAAAATAATGCTGGAGGAATGCCAGCCAGCCGCCGGTGACGTTCATTTTGAGTGGCTGTTCCCGGAGATCCTCGAAATCGTACTTTTCGTAGGGATCTTCAGGAGTGCTTACAACCAGTCCAAGGAAGGACTGGATTCCCATGGATGTCTGGGCGGTCTGGTCAGGACTCTGGTCCCGCACGATCTTGCCGCTGAAGTTACCCTGCCATGTGCTATTCGAGCGGTTATCTATCCGATACCGCACATCTATTTCATAGCTATCCCGGCCCAGAACGTACTGTTTGGTGACATTCACCCCTGTATCGCTGGTAAAGGAGAGGTCAAGAGTCACTGTGTCCTGGTTGTCGTCCAGACGGAAACTGTCCTGGTCAGCAGTGTAAACAGGTGTTGGCCCAACCCGCCGGCTGTCAAATCCATCGCGGCCAATAAGCCCGCTTTCCATCAGGTAAGTGCGGTTCCGGGTGTTCTGAAGCAGCCTCAATGGTTCTTCGCTGTCCAGAGTCCGGTCGTGCTTCAGCATTGCTGCTTCGACAATATGACCGCCGATCCGGTCGACCTTGAGTTTCAGGACATCGGTGATAACTGTTATGTACCGGTTCTCAATGCCCCGGTCGTCGGAGGCAGAGACTGTGTCCGAAACACCAGTGCTGGTGGTTGCTTCCGGGGTTGAAAATTCCTCATCACCTGCCGGCGGGGAAGAGGTTTCGGAAGCACCGGGTTCCGCAACATAATCATTTCCGTCGAACGCTTCTGTTCGCTCTTCCATGGCCTGTGATGGACTGGGCTGATTGTAGTCTTCGTTCCAGGCCAGCACCATCATGTAACTTACAATGGCGAGGCCGACAAACAGTAGGATTCTTTGAATGTCCATAAAGTCAGTGCGTCGTCTGGTTGGTAGCGGTTTGCGATTTGCTCGCCGGTACATGGTGGCGATGACAGGCGTGGTTATCCGGATTTTTCGAAGCGGGGTCCGGAACAGGATCATAGCCCCCGGCTGCCCAGGGATGGCATCGTAACAGGCGCTTCAGAGCGAGATAAAGGCCTTGCAGGCTGCCATGCACTTCGATGGCTTCAAGAGCGTAGGCGGAGCAGGTTGGATAATGGCGGCAATGACTGGCCATGAGGGGGCTGATGGCGTACCGATAGGCCCGGATGGGCAGGAGCAGAAGCTTACGCATGAACCGGTTCCCTACTGGCTTTGGCCGCTGTCGGTCAGGCCTGGGATAATGAACCTGACTTGTTTTTCAGTCGCCGCCAGATGTCGTTGAGTACCGGCGCTACCTGGTCATTGGTCATTTCGGCCAGACCCTGGCGACTAAGGACAACAATGTCCACGGCCGGCAAATCCGTCTGGTGGCGGAAGGTTTCCCGTACCTGTCGTTTGATCCGGTTGCGCTGGACTGAGAGCTTCAGGTTTTTCTTTGAAAAAACCAGTCCGACACGGGCGTGACCAAAAGTGTTTGGAGCTGCCAGAATCAGGAAATTCCTGTGCGGCACCCGTATCTGAACGTTATCGAAGACGCCGCTGTAGTCCCGTGGTTTGAGCAGACGGACAGACTTGGGAAAGGCTAACGTCTTCACGGATCCGATCGCAATCAGGCTGACAGGCGTACACGTCCTTTGGCACGACGGCGGGCAAGTACCTTGCGACCGTTGGCTGTTGCCATGCGGGCACGGAAGCCGTGAACACGCTTACGCTTCAGGACGCTGGGTTGAAACGTTCTTTTCATGATGATGCTCTCACGTAACGGAATTTATGTTCGGATATTGGCTGCGAATTGAACAGCGAAACAGGAGCGGCATTCTAGTCAATGTGGACGGGTAATTCAATGGGTATGTGAGGGTGCGGGAAATGGGTGCTCAGGTGCGGCGGTTTGCGTCTGGTAATAACATCTTTAGGTTTTTTAGTTCTTTTAAGTCTTTTCTACTACTACTGTTATTACACAGGCGATTTTCTGTGGTTAACCCTGAAATTCTGCATTAATTCAACGGGGTTGGGAGAATGACAACCCGGTGTGCTACCCGGTCTGGGAGCTGTGGACAACCGGCTGACGGTTTGTGGATAACCTGGTCCGGGTCAGATCGAGTGAGTTATCCAGATGTTGTACAGTGGTTATGCACCGGGTTGGGAGCCGACCCTCCACAGGGCCCTGTGGATAATCTGAAATCAGCTAATTTCTGTACACAACCCTGTAGGTAAGTCGGTAATAGATTGAAACAAAAAGTAAATACTTTCCACAGGCTGTTTATTAAATTGCTTCGGGGCTTTTACTTGGGGGTGTCCAGGAGTAGAATTCACCCTCACCTCAAGTATCAGGATTCCGTAATCGCCGGACCCAGAGGATATTTCCCTACAGCATTGGAGGCAGGCTGTCGTGCCGCAGAAAATCTGGCATCAATGTCTTGAAGTGCTCAGGGATGAGTTTCCCGCCCAGCAGTTCAATACCTGGTTAAGACCGCTTCAGTCCGATATCAGGGACGGGCAGCTGATGCTGTTCGCTCCCAACCGGTTTGTCATGGACTGGGTGAATGAAAAGTACCTTCGTCGTATCGAAGAGGTACTCAAGGATCTTGAGGGTGGGCGGGCACCAAGGGTGAGCATGAAGGTGGGTTCGGCACCGAAAGAGGGGCTGGTTGCAGTGTCCAGAACGCCTGTGACCTCGGCTCCGGAGGAAGGCGGGGATGTGAACGCCGAGGAACAGGGAATAGCCGCAAGTTCGGCTGACCGTTCTTTTCAGGTGGGGGGCCAGAGCAATCGGCGGGCCGTTCAGGTGGAAGGTGGCATCAAGCATCAGAGCTTTCTCAATGAGGGGTTCACTTTTGATACGTTTGTGGAAGGCAAATCCAACCAGCTGGCCCGGGCGGCTTCCATGCAGGTGGCTGAAAACCCCGGCGGTTCCTATAATCCGCTTTTTCTTTATGGTGGGGTTGGCCTGGGCAAGACCCACCTGATGCATGCCATAGGCAATGAAATCGTGCGGCGGAAGCCCGGGGCCAAGGTGGCTTATCTGCGGTCCGAGCGGTTTGTGGCGGACATGGTCAAGGCTCTGCAGCTGAACGCAATCAGTGAGTTCAAGCGCTATTACCGGTCAGTGGATGCCCTTCTGATCGATGATATCCAGTTTTTCGCCCGCAAGGAGCGCTCCCAGGAGGAATTCTTCCATACCTTCAACGCCCTGCTCGAGGGTGGTCAGCAGGTTATCGTAACCTGTGACCGTTTCCCCAAAGAGATTGTGGATATGGAAGAGCGTCTCAAGTCCCGTTTTGGGTGGGGGCTGACAGTCATGGTTGAGCCGCCGGAACTGGAAACCAGGGTGGCAATCCTGATGAAGAAGGCGGAGCAGGTAAACGTAAGGCTCAGTAGCGAGGCGGCTTTTTTCATTGCCCAGAAAATTCGCTCTAACGTACGCGAGCTCGAAGGGGCGCTGCGCCTGGTGATAGCGAATGCTCACTTCACCGGCTCCGAGATCACCCCTCCCTTCATCAGGGAAAGCCTCAAGGACCTGTTGGCGCTGCACGAAAAGCAGGTAAGTATCGACAACATCCAGCGTACGGTGGCTGAGTATTACAAGATCAAGGTGGCGGACCTGCTGTCGAAGCGTCGCACCCGGGTGGTTACCCGCCCACGGCAGGTAGCCATGTCACTGTCCAAGGCTCTGACCAATCACAGCCTCCCCGAGATAGGTGATGCGTTCGGCGGACGCGATCACACTACGGTTCTCCATGCCTGCAGGAAGATCGTGGAGCTGCAGGAAACGGATCCCAGTATCCGGGAGGACTACCAGAATTTCATGCGGTTGCTGACATCCTGAATGGAGCCCAGTCGCAGCCGGTCAATATCAACTCAATAAGAATGCTGAGTGCCATGAAACTGACGATCAGCCGAGAATCCCTGTTAACGCCTCTGCAGTCCATTGCAGGAGTGGTGGAACGGAAACAGACCATGCCGGTGCTGTCCAATGTGCTGCTGGTAGCCGAGGATAATACCCTTACGCTGACCGGTACCAACATGGAAGTGGAACTTGTGGGCCGGGTGACTCCGGTTCACGTGGACCAGCCGGGGCGGATTACCGTGCCAGCCCGGAAACTGTCGGACATCTGTCGGGCGCTGGGGGAAGAGTCGCCAATTGAGCTTGCGCTGGAGGGGGATCGCCTGCACCTGCGTTGTGGTGCCAGTCATTTTACGCTGTCCACCCTGCCCGCTGAGCATTTTCCCAATGTGGAAGACGAGCCCGAGAGCTTCCGGCTGGAACTGCCCCAGGGAGAACTGGCGAGAATGCTGGACGCCACGGCCTTTGCCATGGCTCAGCAGGATGTCCGCTATTACCTGAATGGGCTGCTGCTGGAAGTGGACAAGGATCACGTTAGAACCGTGGCAACCGACGGTCACCGTCTGGCGATGTCCCATCTTGATCTGCAGACCGGCTGCCCCGATCCCCGGCAGGTGATTGTGCCCCGCAAGGGTGTGCTGGAGCTTGCCAGGCTGCTGGGAGACGTGCAGACGCCCGTAACCCTGGTGATCGGCGACAACCATCTGCGGGCAACGGTGGGTGCCTATACCTTTACCTCAAAGCTGATTGAAGGCAAATTTCCAGATTACAACCGGGTTATTCCCCGGGGCGGCGACAAGGTCGTGCTTGCCGACAGGACAACGCTGAAGAACACCCTTCAGAGGGCCGGTATTCTTTCCCACGAAAACATCCGTGGTGTCCGGCTTAACCTGGCACCCAACGAGCTTCAGGTGTTTGCCAATAATCCGGATCAGGAACAGGCCGAAGATGCGCTGCCGGTGGAGTACCAGGGCGAATCCCTGCAGATTGGTTTTAATGTAGGCTATCTGGTGGATGTCCTGAATGCACTTGATGATGACCAGGTGAAGCTGACTCTTGCCAATCCCAATAGCAGCGCACTGATTGAGTCGCAGACTGACAGCAGTTGCCTCTATGTGGTCATGCCGATGCGACTGTAAAGCTTCGCATTTGGCTATGCCGGGTGGGCATGGATGCCAGAGCTGGAATGACCGTGAGGTTTTAATGAAAGGACAAAGGAGCGTGAGTATGGTTATGGGGTCGGTGAGCAACGGTTTGAAGGGCGCATTCAGGATTGGCCAGACGGCCTCTGTCCTGGGGCGTGCCGGTGTCAACTGGGCATTCGGCGACCGACCTCCGGTCCCGAGGCTGCTGAGGGAGACCTTTGAATCCCTGGGTGCAACCTACATAAAGCTGGGCCAGTTCATCGCGAGCTCCCCGACGTTTTTCCCCAAGGAATACGTTGAGGAGTTCCAGGGTTGTCTGGACCGGACGCCCAGCCTTCCGTTTGGGGTGATGAAGCGGATCATCCGCCAGGAGCTGGGTCGGCCGATCGAAGAGGTGTACGCCGAAATAGATCCGATTCCCCTCGCCTCTGCGTCCATTGCCCAGGTTCATGCGGCCAGGCTGCTTACCGGTGAAGATGTGGTAATCAAGGTACAAAAGCCAGGGGTGGAAAACATTCTGCTGACTGACCTCAATTTTCTGTATCTGTCCGCCCGGATACTTGAGACCCTGGCCCCAAAGCTTTCATGGACTTCCCTCTCCGGTATCGTGGAAGAAATCCAGCGCACCATGATGGAAGAGTGTGACTTTATAAAGGAAGCCAACAATCTCAAGGTATTCCGAAATTTTCTCAATGAAACCCACAATGATGACGCGACGGCTCCTCTGGTCTATGAAAACTGCAGCACCAGGCGGATCCTGACCATGGAGCGGTTTCACGGTGTGCCCCTGACAGACCTGGAGAGCATTCGGGGTTACGCGAAAGACCCGGAGCGCACACTGATCACCGCCATGAACACCTGGTTTGCCAGTCTGACCCAGTGCGAGTTTTTCCATGCAGATGTGCATGCCGGCAACCTGATGGTGCTCAGGGATGGTCGGGTGGGTTTTATTGATTTTGGAATTGTCGGGAGAATACGTCCGGATACCTGGGCGGCAGTTTCCGATTTCATTTCTGCGGTGATGGTGGGCAACTTTGAAGGGATGGCCGATGCAATGATCCGTATAGGCATAACCCGCGAGTCTGTCTCTGTTGACGCTCTGGCCGAAGATCTGCGCAATCTTTACCGGCGGATGGACCGGATGGTGCCGGACGAAATTCCCTATCAGGCGGATCAGGCAGAGGATGACGTTAACAACATTCTCATGGACATGGTGAAAATCGGTGAAGGTCACGGCCTGCATTTCCCCCGGGAATTTGCCCTTCTGCTCAAGCAGTTCCTTTACTTTGACCGATACGTTCATATTCTGGCGCCGGAAATGGACGTGTTCATGGATGAACGGCTGAATATGCTGCACTGAGGCTTACTTGCTTGCCGGGCTGCCGTCTCTACGCGCGCGGCCCGGCAGAAGAACCGCGGCGCCCTGTCCACCCAGGCCCCGCACTGCCCAATCCGCACTGCTCTCCTGTACACTGGTATCCTGACCAACCCGCTCCCGGGGCTGGCTTTTTCCGATTCCACAGACGTGACCGGACTGGTTTGAGAACTCTCCTTTTATGGCGCTGGTAAAACTGAAAACGGAAAACTTCCGCAATCTTGATGACGCGCCTGTTTCCTTCTCCCCTATCATGAACCTTCTGTACGGCGAAAACGGCAGCGGCAAGAGCAGCTTCCTTGAGGCGATAGGATATCTCGGCCTTGGGCGTTCTTTCAGAGTGAGCCGGCATCAGGCGGTATGTGCGCACGGCTCGGACCGCTTCGTGGTTTTCGGCGGCCTGGATGCCGGGCTGGTTGATGGCGCGAGGCCAGGCAGCGATGAAGGCCAGGTTGTTCACAGAGTTGGTATTTCCCGGGACATCGCCGCGAAGGAGACCCACCTGAGGGTGGACGGAGAATCGGTCAGGAGTCTTTCTTCTCTGGCGCGGCAACTCCCGGTCTCGGTCATTGACCCCGGCGTATTTGATATTGTTGCCGGGGGGCCGGGCAAGCGCCGGCAATTCCTGGACTGGGCAGTGTTCCACGTGGAACCTTCCTTCGGATCCATCTGGCAACAGTGTCAAAGAGTCACATCACAGCGCAATAAGACCCTCAGAAATGGTAGAATGGACGACTCGCTTATACGGGTGTGGGACCTGCAGTATGCAGCGCTTTCCGGTCAGGTGACCGAAGCACGCAAGGCTGCCTTTGAACTCTTCCGGGACGCATTCAGTGCGCTTGTAGAGGAGGTCAACGCACCCTGGCTGAGTGGCATGGCGATTGATTTCTATCCGGGCTGGGATTCCAGCCAGCCTCTGGTGGAAATTCTCCAGGCCCACAGGGAACAGGAACAGCGGATGGGCCACACTCTCTACGGCCCCAACCGGGCGGACCTACGTCTTCGCTATCAGGGGCGGCCTGTGGCCGAGACCTTTTCAAGGGGTCAGCAGAAGACCCTTGTGATCCTCATGAAGATTGCCCAGGGGATAGTCCTGGGCAGGCTGGGGAAACAGGTAACCTTTCTGCTGGACGATATAAACGCCGAGCTGGATAGCGAACACCGCTCCATGCTGGCCCAGAAACTTCATGAACTCCGATGTCAGGTGTTCATGACGTCGATTGAACGGCCGCAGCCCGAGTCGCTGTGGCGGAAGACAATGCCCGAGTTCAAGGTGTTCCACGTGGAACATGGCGGACTGACGGAAGAATGACTTAGCGCTTCAGGAGCGTCTGAATGACAACATCGACTTATACCTCCTCCAACATCAAAGTGCTGAAAGGCCTGGATGCGGTTCGCAAACGGCCCGGCATGTATATCGGTGACACCGACGACGGCACCGGCCTCCACCACATGGTATTTGAGCTGGTGGATAACTCCATTGACGAAGCCCTGGCTGGCCACTGCTCCGAGATCGGGGTGGTTATTCACGCCGACGAGTCGGTCACCGTCCGGGACAACGGGCGCGGGATTCCCGTCGATATCCACGAAGAGGAAGGTGTGTCTGCGGCGCAGGTCATCATGACAATCCTGCACGCCGGCGGGAAATTTGACGAGAACAGCTACAAGGTGTCCGGTGGTCTCCACGGCGTCGGGGTTTCCGTGGTCAATGCCCTCTCGGCAAAACTGAAGCTCACCATCCGTCGCGAGAACAAGGTTTACGAGCAGAGCTACACTCACGGGGTACCCAATACGCCTCTTTCCGAGGTGGGAGACACAGACCGTAGCGGCACCGATGTTCACTTTATCCCCTCGCCGGAAACCTTCACCCACATTGAGTTTCATTACGACATCCTCGCCAAGCGCCTGCGGGAACTGGCCTTTCTGAACAGCGGTGTGCGCATACGCCTGCAGGATGAGCGCAGCGGCAAGGAAGACATCTTTGAGTACGAGGGCGGCCTGCGAGCATTCGTCGAGCATCTCAATGCCAACAAGACGCCCATCAATCGGGTTTTCCATTTCATCAAAGAGCGCGATGACGGCATTACGGTCGAGATCGCCATGCAGTGGAACGATGCCTTCCAGGAAAATCTCTACTGTTTCACCAACAACATTCCCCAGCGTGATGGTGGCACCCACCTTGCCGGCTTCCGTGCCGCCCTTACCCGCTCCCTGAACAACTACATCGAGCACGAAGGCATCGGCAAGAAGGCCAAGGTCAGCACTTCCGGGGACGACGCAAGGGAAGGCCTGACCGCCATTGTCAGCGTGAAGGTACCCGACCCAAAATTCTCCTCGCAGACCAAGGACAAGCTGGTGTCTTCCGAAGTGAAGACGGCGGTTGAACAGGAACTGTATCAGGCTTTTGCGGATTTTCTGCAGGAACAGCCCAACGAAGCCCGCCTCATCGTCAACAAGATGATCGAAGCGGCGAGAGCCCGTGAAGCTGCCCGCAAGGCAAGGGACATGACCCGCCGCAAGGGCGCGCTGGACATCGCCGGCCTGCCCGGCAAACTGGCGGATTGCCAGGAAAAGGATCCTGCCCTTTCAGAGCTATTCATAGTGGAGGGTGACTCGGCCGGTGGCAGTGCCAAGCAGGGCCGGGACCGCAAGACCCAGGCCATACTGCCCCTCAAGGGCAAGATCCTGAACGTCGAAAAGGCACGCTTCGACAAGATGCTTTCCTCAGTGGAGGTAGGCACGCTGATTACCGCCCTGGGTTGTGGCATTGGCCGGGAAGAGTTCAACGCGGACAAGCTGCGCTACCATTCCCTGATCATCATGACGGACGCGGACGTTGACGGCTCCCACATCCGGACTCTTCTGCTTACTTTTCTGTTCCGCCAGATGCGCGAGATCATAGAGCGCGGACACGTGTTCATTGCCATGCCGCCCCTTTACAAGGTCAAGCGTGGCAAGCAGGAGCAGTATCTGAAGGACGAGAAAGCGAAAGAAGCTTACCTTACCCAGACAGCACTCGAAGGCGCGCAGCTTTATGTCAATGCTGATGCTCCGGCCCTCAAGGACTCCGCGCTGGAGACCATGGTCAAGGACTATCAGGCCGTGATGGCAATGATCGATCGTCTGTCCCGGGCCTATCCGGCCAAGGTGCTGGAGCAGATGCTGAGCAATGTCACCCTGAAGCCCGAAGACCTGGCCAGTGAGCAGGCGGTTGCAGCCTGGGTCGAGCGTCTTGGCGAGGGGCTGAACATAGATACCCGCACCGGCACCAAGTACACCTTCTCGGTGGAAAAGGACACGGAACGGAATCTTTATCTGCCCAAAGTGGTCATTTATGTTCATGGCATTCCCCACACCCACATTTTCAGTCACGACTTCTTTGAGTCGTCTTCCTATGCTGCCATTGCCCGGATGGGGGAGACTCTGGATGGTCTGATCGAGGAAGGCGCCTACGTGCAGCGGGGCGAACGCAAGCAGATGGTTCTAAGCTTTGCTGGCGCCCTGGAGTGGCTGATGAAGGAGGCTTCAAGAGGCCTCAACATCCAGCGTTACAAGGGCCTGGGGGAAATGAACCCGGAGCAGCTCTGGGAAACCACCATGGATCCGGAAACCCGCCGCATGATGAAGGTCACGATCGAAGACGCCTTTGGCGCCGACCAGATCTTCACCACCCTGATGGGGGACGACGTGGAGCCAAGGCGTGACTTTATCCAGGCCAATGCCCTGCGGGTTGCCAACCTGGATGTGTGACAGCTGACAGGCAATAAAAAAAAGCGGCTTCGGCCGCTTTTTTTTATTTATCTTTCAATGGCTTGAACTTAATAACGTGCCGCGCTAGCGCGATGTTTCGTCGGAATGCCCGGGCTGGGGCTCCACCTGGGAAGAAAGTACCTCCTCCAGGCTGTACCCGGTCAGCCGCCGGATGGAGCGCCAGAGGTAGTAAAAGATGGCGATCATCATAATCATGGATGGAATGGCAATCATCGGATAGCTCACCAGGGTCATGCGGCCGAGCTCTTCATTGAAGGCAGTGGTGCCGGATGGGCTGGTGACGATCCACTTTGCCAGTATGTAGTTCATGATTGATGAAAACAGGAAAGTACCGGCGAAAAAATAGGTCGCTTTCAGCAGCCGCTCCTGAAAAACATCTTCAGTGCCCTCCTCTTCCAGCTTCTTCTGGATCTTGTCCACATTCAGCACAGCCGGATTGTAAAGCAGGGTTTTTACCAGCGGGTACCTGGTTCGGGTCGAGATCAGCACCGCCAGACCAATGATCGCGGGTATGGCCGCTTCCTTGATCGCAAGCCACTGGGCGTCAAGCGAGAGCAGGCCAATCCCCCCGGTAAGTCCGACACTGATAATCCCCAGTACAGCAATGAAATTGTATTTGCGGTATCTCACCAGTTCAAACAGGCCCCAGCTCAGGGGAAAGGCCAGCCCCACAATCAGGGCTGCAGCCGGGCCCAGATATTCCGGGCCACTCAGCTTCATGAGGATCGCAGAGGGAATGATAATGCTGATCAGCAGATCCACCCAGGGCCTGGGCTTGTGGGTGTGTGTTTCGGTATTCGTGTTCGACATAGGCAACCCGCAGTGACGCCGGGTCATTGATGGCTGTCCCGGCAGATGAACGTGGCCCCAGTATACGACGAATCCGGACTCTGATCGCAACCCGATCGCAACCCGATCGAAACCAGTGAAGTTCAGCGCGGGATTGTCATGAGCTGAACCGTCCACTCGATCATGGGCGCCGGATACAGTCCCAGCACAATGACCAGGATCGCCAGTCCAGTGACCACCAGTCCGCCAGCCTGCACGGCCCAGTCATTGGTTGCGTCCCGCCGCCGCATGCCTGGCTCGACCAGATAGAGGGTTACCATCACCCTCAGGTAGTAGAATAGGCCGATGGCGCTCCCCAGGATAATACCTCCCATCAGCCACCACTGGGCTGAGTCCACGGCCAGGGCGAGGATATAAAACTTGCCGATAAAGCCGGCGGTGAAGGGTATTCCGGCCAGCGACAGCATGCTGACGGTCAGCACCGCAGCCAGCCAGGGGCGTCGCCAGAACAGGCCACGATAGTGGTGCAGGCCGGCCGCGTCCTCTCCGCCCCAGGGGCTGGACACCAGCGTCACCACGCCGAATGCGGCCAGGGTGGCCACCAGATAGGTGACCAGATATACGCCGGAGGTTTCCATTGCCAGCTGATTGCCCACCACCAGCACCACCATCAGGTAGCCAAAATGCGCAATGGAGGAATAACCCAGCAGGCGCTTGAGGTTTGGCTGCTGCAGGGCGAGCAGGTTGCCCGCCAGCATGGTGGCCAGTGCCAGCACCAGCAACAGGTCCCTGACCCATTCTTCCCGGAATGCCGGCGCCTGCTGAATCAGCCGGAGCAGGACCACAAAGACCGCAAGCTTGCTGACTGAAGCCAGAAAGATGTTGGCAGGCCCCGGTCCGCCTTCATAGACATCCGGTGTCCAGAGATGAAAAGGCACGATGGAGAGTTTGAACCCCAGCCCTACCAGCATCATCACGACGCCGACCAGCCCCGGGACACCGCTGACCTGTCCTGCTCCGGAGGTCAACCCCGGGAAATCCAGATGCCCGGTCTGGGCATACAGAAGCGCCATGCCGAACAGCAGGAAGGCGGTCCCGGCAGCAGACAGCACCAGGTATTTGATACCCGACTCCAGCGACCGTCGCTCCTGGAAGCTGTAGGCCAGCATGCCGTAAAGCGGCATGGAGAGCATTTCCAGGCCAAAGAACAGGGAAGCCAGGTGACGGCTGGACACCAGTACCATGGCGCCGGCAGTGCCGATCAGCAGCAGCAGATAAAACTCCTCCTTCGGGCCAGAGTAGCCGCCAAGGTAGGCATGGGCCATGGTGCTGCAGGCCAGGGCCGAGATCAGGATCAGGACCGAGGCAAACACACTGATGCCATCGATGGAGAGCAGTGGTGTGTCCAGATTGCCCATCCCCACCGGGATCAGCAGGGAAACCAGCGCCAGATTCAGGCCCAGCGCGGTTACAGTGGCACTGGCCAGATGGTGCCGGCGCCACGCTATGCCAAGCATCACCACTATCGCCGTGATGCTGACAATAATGACTGGCGTAAGGGCAAGAAGATGGGTCGGAGTCAGGGTCATTTCACCTCCCCCGCCTGCACAGCCGTTGCTGTTGGGGCAGATTCGGCAAACAGCTCGCCGATGCTCCCCATGACACTCCCCGTGGTATCCAGCACTGGCTGGGGGTAAAGCCCCACCAGCAGCACGAGAGCCAGAATGCTGAGCATCATGCCGTATTCCCGAAGATCCAGCCCCACAAGGGCCCTGTCACTCTGGGAGGGGCCAAAATGAACCCGCTGCATCAAGAGCAGGGAATAGATGGCCGCCAGCACAAGACCACCGGAGGCGACGATGGCAATTACCGGTGCCCCGGGGAAGGTTCCGAACAGAATCATGAATTCGCCGACGAAATTGGCGGTTCCCGGCATGCCCAGCGAGGCGGCCACAAAACACAGGGTGAATCCCGGCAGGCTTTCCAGTCTTCCCCAGAGGCCCCCCATATTCTTCATATCCCGGGTATGCAGACGTTCAAAGATCTGCCCGCTGATGATGAACAGTCCAGCGGACGAAAAGGCGTGAGCCAGCATGAGGATCACCGCCCCCTGAAGCGCCAGTTCAGAGCCCGAGAAGATGGCAATCAGCACAAAGCCCATGTGGGAAATGCTGGTATAGGCGATGAGCCGCTTGATGTCCCTCTGGCCACAGGCGAGGATCGCTCCGTAGAAAATACCAACAACACCCAGGATCATGGCAATCGGGGCAAAGTCCGCTGCGGCCTCCGGGAACAAGGGCAGCAGAAAACGCAGCATGCCATAGGCCGCGGTTTTAAGCAGGATGCCCGCCAGATCCACACTGCCGGCGGTCGGGGCCTGGGCATGGGCGTCCGGAAGCCAGCCATGAAAGGGCACCACCGGCAGCTTGACGGCGAAAGCGACGAAAAAACCCAGCATCAGCCACATGGCCGCAGTGTCCGACAGCTCGGTTTCCCGCAGGGCATAGTAGCTGAAGGAGAATTCGCCGCTGCTGCCGTAGTGCATGAACACGAGCGACAGAATGGCCGCCAGCATCAGCAGACCGCTGGCCTGGGTGTAGATAAAAAACTTGGTGGCTGCCCGGATGCGAGTCCTGCCTTCTGAGCCGCTGTGTCCCCAGAGGGCAATCAGGAAATACATGGGTACCAGCATCATTTCCCAGAACAGGAAGAACAGGAACAGATCCATGGCGAGAAACACGCCTACCACACCACCGAGAATCCACAGCAGGTTCAGGTGGAAAAAGCCCACCCGGTGAACAATTTCCTGCCAGGAGCAGAGCACCGCCAGCGCACCGAGAAAGCCGGTGAGTGCAATAAGTACCAGGGACAGGCCGTCCAGCGCAAGATGGAGCTCGATACCAAACCTGGGTATCCAGGGGACCCGCCATTCTACCTCCCAGTTGCTGGCGCTGCCTGGGCCGGGAACAGCCAGGGTGAAATCGCCAGCCAGCCACAGCCCCCCGCTTATCACCAGCACGAACAGCATGGTAGCAAGAGCAATCCACCGTGGTGCCTGCTGGCCCCAGCGCTCGGCCAGCCAGCACAGCAGGCCGCCGAGGAAGGGAATCAGTATCAGCCAGAGTAGTATCATGGGCGAGCTCCTCCCGCTCCCGGTAAACTCCCTGCCGATCCTGGTCGGACATCAGTCATGTGTATTTCCCTGCTAATGAGTCGCATATTGTCCGGCCCCGGGTTCATGATCCACCCCCTGCCCTGATGGCAAGACCGGCCAGCATCAGCACTGCACCCAGCACCATGGCAGCGGTGTAATTGCGCAGCCTGCCGGTCTGGGTTCGCACCAGGCCGGCATTCAGAAGCATGGCGATGGAACCGGACAGCAGGAGCAGCCGGTCAACCAGATCACTCCTCAGCCATCGCACAGTGGTGAGCCATGGCCGGACCAGTAGCCGGTCGAACAGGGCGTCAAACCGCCAGGCATCGTGCCAGAGAAACCAGAGAGCCGCCCCGGAGCCGTCCCGGACGAGGGCTTCCAGCCAGGCCCGGCGATAGAGAAAGAGCCAGGCACCAAGACCTGTGCCCAGCAGAACCACCGCGCTGGCAACCAGTTCAAGGGCGGTGTGACCGGCCGCTGTGGCCTCACCCGGGCCCGGAGGAAAGAGGCCATTCAGTCCCGGGTAGATCCATGCTCCCAGGAAGGTGGATAGCACCGCCAGGACCAGAAGCGGCAGATTGTGGGCAACTCCGGATCCAGCGCGGGCATTGCTGGCATTGTCACTACCGGGCTTGCCGTGGAAGGTGCGGATAATCAGACGCAGGGTATAGAGGGCGGTCAGGAAGGCGCCCAGCATGCCTGCGGCCAGCAATCCTGTCTGATCTGCCGCAAGCGCCTGCCAGAGGATTTCGTCCTTGCTGTAAAAACCGGCACTCACCAGTGGCAGGGCCACCAGAGCTGCACCCCCGACCAGGAAACCGGCGTAGGCCAGAGGCAGGCGGCGCCAGAGTCCTCCCAGCCGGGTCATGTCCTGTTCATGGTGGCAACTCACGATCACAGCGCCGGCGGAAAGAAAGAGCAGTGCCTTGAAAAAGGCATGGGTCACCAGGTGAAAAATTGCTGCATCAAAGGCGCCGACACCCAGGGCCAGAAACATGTAGCCGATCTGGCTCATGGTGGAATAGGCCAGCACCCGCTTGATGTCGGTCTGGGCCAGTGCGGCGAAGGCTGCCATAAGCAGGGTCAGGGCACCAATCACCCCGACCAGATAGAGCACGTCCGGCGCCAGCAGAAAGATGCCGTGCATCCTGGCAATCAGGTAGACACCCGCAGTGACCATCGTAGCGGCATGAATCAGCGCCGATACGGGCGTTGGGCCGGCCATGGCGTCCGGCAGCCAGGTATGCAGGGGTACCTGGGCGGACTTGCCGAGGGCGCCCCCCAGAATCAACAGTGCAGCCAGTTCAACGGTCGCGCTGCCCTGCTGCCAGGCCTCCGGTGCCAGCGTCAGAATTTCCCGGATGTTGAGAGTGCCCAGCTCCCGGAATATCAGAAACAGGCCGATGGCCAGAAGCACGTCTCCGATACGGGTCACCAGGAAGGCCTTGAAGGCCGCCGCACCATTGGCGGAGTTTTTGTAGTAATAGCCAATAAGGAGGTAACTGCAAAGGCCGACACCTTCCCAGCCCAGATAGAGCAGCAGCAGGTTGTCCCCCAGCACCAGTAACAGCATGCTGAACACGAAGAGGTTCATATAGGCGTAGAAACGGGTAGAGCCTTCGTCCCCCTCCATGTACCAGGCAGCGAACAGATGAATCAGGAAGCCCACGCCGGTAATCACTGCCATCATTACCAGGGCCAGGCCGTCCAGGGCAAGCCCGATGGAGGGCTGAAAATTCTCCACCGAGATCCAGGTCCACAGGGTTACAGCCTCCGGCTTACCGTCTCCAGACAGAAATTCCACCATCACCAGAGCCGTGACCAGGGCGGACAGGCCGACGCTGGTGACGCCCACCCAGGTGCTGGCGCGGACGCCAAGAGCGCCCCGGGAGAGCGCCAGGATCAGGGTTCCGGCCAGTGGCAGCAGAAAAGTCAGGGGCAGCAGTTGGGTCATGGCTCTGTCATCCCCTCATCCGGCTGGCAGCGTCTATGTCCAGCGTCCTGAACCGCTGGTACAGCTGAATCAGCAGCGCCAGACCAACACTGGCCTCGGCCGCTGCCAGGGTGATGACCAGCACAAACATGGCCTGGCCTTCCGGCTGACCCCATGCTGTGCCGGCTACGATGAAAGCGAGCCCTGCGGAATTGAGCATGACCTCCAGGCTCATCAGCACGAACAGCATGTTGCGGCGAATCATCAGCCCGGCCAGACCCAGAACGAAGAGCACGCCGGCAAGTATCAGGCCGTGTTCCATGGGGATTCCGTTCATCGGCCGCCTCCCTTGCTGACATGACGGCCGTTGCCGGAGGATTCTCCTTGCCTGCCGAGCCGGCCCACATGGGAAGCGGTAACCAGAGCGGCCAGCAGCAGCATGGCGGCCAGTTCCACCACCAGCAGCCAGGGGCCGAACAGGGTGGTTGCCACTGACTTGGCTGTAAGAAGGTCACCCCGGATGACCGGTCCGGCTTCGCCAGCAAGCATGGTGACAAGCAGCAGCCCCAGAAGGATAGCCGACAGTATGGACGGGCCGATCCAGACACCCGGCTGAAGCCACTGTCGCTCCTGTGCTCTCGTTTCTTCCCCAAGGTTCAGCATCATCACCACGAACACAAACAGGACCATGATGGCGCCCGCATACACAATGATTTCCAGCATCCCGGCGAAAGGGGCTCCCAGGGAGAAAAACACCATCGCCACTGCCAGCAGGGAGATGATCAGGTAAAGCACGGCGTGGACCGGGCTGGTGCCGGTGATCACCCCCAGAGTGGCCGCCACGGACACCAGTCCGCTGAGGTAAAAGGCGATTTCCATCAGATCAGTCTCCTTGCCTTATGCGCATCTGCTGCCAGGGATCAGGGCAGCAGGGTCTTGATGTCAATGGGCTTCTGCTCATTCGCGGCCTCGCCCTTGCCCTTGCCTCCAATGGCCATGCCCGCCACTTTGTAAAAGTGGTAGTCGTGATCTTTGCCGGGGCCGTCGATCAGCAGGTCTTCCTTTTCGTAAACCAGTTCCTGGCGTTTGTACTCGCCCATCTCGAAATCCGGCGTGAGCTGGATGGCGGAGGTGGGACAGGCTTCTTCGCACATCCCGCAGAAAATGCAGCGGGAAAAGTTTATGCGGAAAAACTCCGGATACCAGCGGCCATCCTCCTGCTCGCCTTTCTGCAGGGAGATGCAGTCCACCGGGCAGGCTACCGCGCACAGGTTGCAGGCCACGCAGCGCTCCTCTCCGTCCGGATCACGGGTCAGCACGATGCGGCCCCGGTAACGGGGTGGCAGGTAAACCTCTTCCTCCGGATAGTTCACCGTGACCCGCTTGCGGAAGCTGTGCATCAGCATCATGCCCATGGTCCGGAGCTGCGACCAGGTGCCGGTTATTACCCATTTCAGCACGTGAGACCTCCTTCTGAATCAAAAGCACTGGGATACCTCATCCCGGCACCATCAGGACAACGGCGCCGGTAACCAGCAGATTGACCAGGGTGAGCGGCAGGCACACCTTCCAGCCGAAACTCATGACCCGGTCATAGCGCGGCCGCGGCAGTGACGCCCGGAGCAGGATGAACAGCATCAGGAAGGCGCCGGTCTTGATGGCAAACCAGAGCACGGGGGGCAGCCAGGGGCCGTGCCAGCCACCGAAGAAAAGCGTGACGATCAGCGCCGAGACCAGCACCATGCCCACATATTCCCCTATGAAGTACATGCCGAACTTCATGCTGGAGTATTCGATGTGGTAGCCATCTGCCAGCTCCTGTTCGGCTTCCGGCTGGTCGAACGGATGCCGGTGCGTCACCGCGATGCCGGCAATCAGAAAGGTGCAGAAGCCGAAAAACTGGGGCACCACGAACCAGAGGCCTTCCTGGGCGGCGACTATGTCCCGCATGTTGAAGGAACCGGTGATGGCCACCACCCCCATCACCGCCAGGCCCATGAACACCTCATAGGACAGGGTCTGGGCGGAGGCCCGCAGGGCGCCGATCAGGGCATATTTGTTGGCGCTGGCCCAGCCGCCGAACAGCACCGCATAGACATTGATGCCGGCCATGGCGAAGAAGAACAGCAGACCAACGTGAAGGTCGGCCACCCCCCAGCCGGGGGTAATGGGAATGATCAGGAAAGCCAGCAGCAGGGAGGCCATGGCAATGCCGGGCGCCAGCACGAACAGGGCGCGGTCGGCAAAGGGCGGTATCCAGTCTTCCTTGAAGAAGATCTTGATCATGTCGGCGATCAGTTGAAGTGAGCCAAAGGGACCTACCCGGTTGGGACCGTAGCGGTCCTGCCAGAGACCCAGCAGTCGTCGTTCCACCACAGTCAGCACTGCCCCAAGCAGCACGGCGCCAAGCAAAATGACCAGGGCCTGGCCCATGGCGATCAGATTGGCGGTCCACTGGGCGGAAATCCAGCTCATGGGCGAACCTCCTCTCGATCGGATAATGGCGGCTGATTCCGGGCGGCAGACAGGATGATCTCAAGACCATTGGTCAGCGCAGGATCGATGCCCGCCGGAATACCGACCAGACCGGTCGGCCAGCTCTGCTGAATCACCACTGGCAGAGTCAGCTGGGTATTTTCGGCAGCAACCCTCATGTATTCGCCGCGGGTCACTCCGAGCCTGTCGGCATCGCCGGGAGAGAGGGTCAATTGGGCAGGGGTGGTCCGCTCCCGGATAGGGGTGGCCCGGCTGGAGGTTTCCTCACCCCCGAACAGCCGTGGCAGTACCACCAGCTGCCACCTGTCAGCGGCAGGCTCGAACCTGGGCGGCACCTCCCGGTGATAGTCATGATGTCCCGGTTCGGGGTGAAGAAGCCTTGCGCCCGGGTCGCCACCACGTAAGTGACCACCCACTTCGTCGGTAAACCTGTTCCACGCCTGTGGTGAATTCCAGCCAGGTGCCCACGCAAAGGGCACCTGTTGCCGGGGCCGGTCGTAGCCGCTGTAGCCTTCCATGGAAAAAGCAAAGGGACTGTCCGGATCCTGGGGCACCCGCGGTTCTGCCACAGCCTGATTGGCTCGCATGGAAGTCCGGCCACTGTACCTGTGGGGCTCCCTGGCCAGTCTGAGTCCGTCAACCCGGAAGTCCGCCGGCAGCGACGCGCCGGTCATGGCTGTCAGGGCCGCATTTTTGCTGGCGCAGTCCTGGGAGATCTCATCGAATGCGATGCTGGCCACTGGCTCGCGGTGCAGGCTGGCTGTCAGGGCATGGAACCAGTGCCAGCTTTCGTGGATCCGGGTTTCCGGTCGCATGTAGCGGGGATCATAGACCTGAAAGAAGCGCTGGGCTCTGCCTTCCAGGCTGACCAGAGTTCCGTCGCCCTCGGCAAAACTGGCTGCCGGCAGGGCCAGGGTGGCCCGGTCCAGTGTTGGCGTATGCTGGTGATCAACAACCAGCAGGGTTTCTGCCTGGTCCAGGGCATGATCCACCCGTTTC
This sequence comes from Marinobacter sp., assembly GCF_044799475.1. Classification (GTDB taxonomy): domain Bacteria; phylum Pseudomonadota; class Gammaproteobacteria; order Pseudomonadales; family Oleiphilaceae; genus Marinobacter. The sequence goes on from NZ_CP085217.1 coordinate 940,851, forward strand.
CGGTCAAGGCGTTGGTAAAGGTCGTTTTCCAGCACGATCACCGCATCGGCGTGCTGGCCTTCCAGCTCTTCCAGCGCCCATTCAAGGGGTTGGCCGCCCAGCATTTCAATGCCGGTGCTGTTGGCCTCAGGTCGAACCAGCAGTAGCCCGCCGTCTCTGGCACGACGGGCGAGGGCCCGGGCGATATTTCCGGCGGCCTCGATAATGTCTGGCGAGTCCAGCGAGCTGCCACTGATCACCAGTGGCCTGCTGGCAGCCAGCAGGGCTCCGGCGATCGCATGTGCCTGTTCCGCAATATCGTTATCAAGTCCCTCGACGCCGGGCGCGGCCGGGTCGATTCGGTGGGCAATGGCATGTCCAAGCCGGGCAATATCCGCCGACGCCAGGAACTGGCGTGCTGCGGTAACTTCATCCAGTCCGGTTGAGCCCGGCCAGGCAATGAACACAGGGTGGTAGCGGTCCTGGCCCATGGTCTTGACCGCCTCGGCATTCCAGCCAGGAACGCCGATACCGGCCGCCAGTTCCCTTTGCCTTGTCAGTGCTGCCTGGCGAACGGCAAGTCCGAGCCTGGCTGCGCTCTGGATAAGGTCTTCCCCCAGCACCAGGATGGCATCGTGGGATTCCACATCCCGAAGTGTCGGTGTGGGCAGGCCACAGGTGCGATTGAGCCGGGTCATGCGATGCAGGCAGTCCTGGCTCACGGCGGTGAGCCCGGTGGAGAAATTGTCCTCACCAACCAGTTGCCGGAGCTGGTGATTGCTTTCCAGACTGGCCCGGGGCGAGCCTATGCCAATGATCCTCCGGGCGCTGCGCAGGGCATCACCCCCATGGTCCAGGGCGGCATCCACACCGAGCGGAATCGCCTCTTCGCCTGGCCGGCAGCGCCACAGGGGCTGACGTGGACGGTCTTCCCGGTTGGTGTAGCCGTAGCCGAAACGGCCGCGGTCACAGAGGAAGTAACCATTCACTTCACCGTTGTACCGGTTCTCGATGCGGCGGATTTCGCCGTAGCGCTCCCCGGGGCTTGTATTACAGCCGACGCCGCACTGATGGCAGATACCGGGAGCAAACTGCAGGTCCCATTTGCGGGTGTAATGGTCAGAATGGGTCTGGTCGGTAAACACCCCTGTGGGGCAGACCTCGGTGAGGTTGCCGGCGAATTCGCTTTCCAGCACCCCTTCCCGGTGCCGGCCAAAATAGATGTTGTCGTTGGCGCCGAATGCGCCCAGGTCCTTGCCTCCGGCATAGTCATTGTAAAAGCGCGTGCACCGATAACAGGTGATGCAGCGGTTCATCTCGTGGGCGATAAAGGGGCCCAGATACTGGTTGCGGTGGGTGCGCTTGCGGAAACGGTAACGGCGGCTGTCATGGCCGGTCATCACGGTCATGTCCTGGAGGTGGCAGTGGCCGCCCTCCTCGCATACCGGGCAGTCGTGGGGGTGATGCATCATCAGCCATTCGATGACGCTGGCGCGGAATTTCCGGGCTTCGTCATCCTCGATGGCAATGCGGGTGCCGTCTTTGGCCGGGGTCATGCACGACATGACCAGCATGCCCCTGTCGTCGTCCTCATCCTTGTACTGGCGCACGGCGCACTGGCGGCAGGCACCGACGCTGCCCATGGCCGGGTGCCAGCAGAAATAGGGCACATTCAGCCCCAGTGACAGGCAGGCCTGAAGCAGGTTGTCAGCGCCGTTGACCTCGTAGGTCTGGCCGTCCACATGAATCGTCCCCATGACGTTGGCTTACTCCCTCCTGGTTGCTGATGCCGGGTATTGGCCCCTTGCTTTGATCCTCTTAGATATCCCCCACTGGAATCGGATCCGCATGGGCAACGCCCCGGGGCTTATTCACCCCGTCCTCGAATTCCTTACGAAAATGTTTCAGTGCCGTTTCCATGGGCATGGCAGCGCCGGGGGCGTGGGCGCAGAAGGTCAGGCCGGGGCCGTTGTCGACGGCGAGCTTCTCCAGCATCTCCACATCCCCTTCCTGTCCTTCGCCCTGCTCCATTGCCATCAGGATTTTCGCCGCCCAGGACAGGCCATCCCGGCAGGGGGTGCACCAGCCGCAGGACTCCCGGGCAAAGAACTGCTCCAGATTGCGCAGCACAGAGATCATGCTCTGGTCTTCGGTGACCACGGTGATCAGGCCGGTCCCGAGACGGCTGCCCTCCTTTCCCACAGTGTCAAAATCCAGCGGCAGCTCCAGGTGTTCCGGCAGCAGGAAGCCGGTGCTGGCGCCACCCGGCAGCCAGGCCTTGAGGCCGCGGTCACCGCGGATGCCGCCGGCGAGATCCATTATTTCCTGGCCGGTGGTTCCCATGGGCAGTTCCCAGAGCCCGGGCCGGTTGACCAGACCGGAGGCGCCATAGAGCTTGGTGCCACCGTCCTCTGTGCGGTCCCCGGAAAGTTCCTGGTACCAGTCGGATCCGTTCAGAAGCACCGCCGGGGCATTGCACAGGGTTTCGACGTTGTTCACCACCGTGGGCTTGCCCCAGGCGCCGGACTGGCCGGGGAAAGGCGGCTTGGCCCGGGGGTTGGCGCGCTTGCCTTCGAGAGAATTGAGCAGAGCGGTTTCTTCACCGCAGATGTAACGGCCGGCGCCGGTGTGGAGGATGATGTCGAAATCGAAGCCGCTGCCGGCGATGCTGTTCCCAAGCCAGCCAGCCTCGCGGGCTTCTTTCAGTGCCTGGTTCAGCACTCTTGCCGACTCCACATATTCGGCCCGCAGGAAGATGTAACCGAGTTTCGAGTTGTTGGCCCAGGCTCCGAGAATCATGCCTTCAATCAGCAGGTGCGGCTGCTGCTCCATGAGCAGGCGGTCCTTGAAGGTTCCCGGCTCCATCTCGTCGGCATTGCACACGAGGTAGCCGCGGGGTATGCCATCCCCCTGCATGGTCAGGCTCCACTTGAGACCGGCGGAAAAGCCCGCGCCGCCACGGCCGCGGACGTTGGCCTCTTTCATGGCGCTAATGACTTCCTGTGGACTTTTTTCATTGAGCACTTTGCGGACAGACTGGTAGCCGTCCTTTGCCAGGTAGTCCTTCAGGTCCACAATCCGGCCATCGTCATTCAGCCGCCAGGTCAGCGGATGGGTGTCCTGACTGCGCTCAGAGGATTTCTGCAGCAGGCGGCTCTGATAGCGCAGGGCTTCGCGACGGCTGGTCATGAATAGTCCTCCAGCAGGCCGGCGATATCGTCTGGTAGTACGGGACCGTAGGTATCTTCATCAATCATCATGGCCGGTCCGCCGTCGCAGGCGCCCAGACAGCACACGGGGAGCAGGGTGAAACGGTCGTCCGGTGTGGTCTGACCAAACCCTATGCCCAGGTGTTCAACAAGAGCATCCCTCAGTGGCTCGAAGCCGGTGAGAAAGCAGGAGCTGCTGTCACAGACCAGGATCACATGCCGGCCAACCGGCTGGCGGAAGATCAGGCTGTAAAAGGTGGCCACCCCCTCTACACTGGCCGGCCCCACACCCAGCACGTCGCCAATGACCGGAATGGCGCCATCCGGCACCCAGCCTTCCCGACGCTGGACGATCTTCAGAGCCTCGATACAGGCTGCCTGGGGCTGCTCGAAGTGTTCAAGTTCCTGCTCGATGGCCTTCCGGTCATCCGGATGCAGTGCGAACCCGTCGCCGTCACTGGCGATTGTTTCTGTCGTGGTGTTGTGCTGGTTGCTCATCGGTCCACGTCCGCCATGACAAAATCAATGCTGCCCAGATGGGCTATGAGATCCGGCACAAAACCACCTCGCATCAGTGAGGGAATCTGCTGGAGGTGGGGGAAACTCGGTGTGCGAATACGGGTCCGATAGCTCATGGTGCTGCCGTCGCTGGTCAGGTAATAGCTGTTGATGCCCTTGGTGGCCTCGATCATCTGCATGGATTCATTGGGCTCCAGCACCGGCCCCCAGGACACCTGCAGGAAATGGGTAATCAGGGTCTCTATGTGCTGCAGCATCTGTTCCCGGGGCGGCGGCGTGGTCAGGGGATGATCGGCCTTGTAGCGTCCTGCCGGCATGTTGTTTACGCACTGCTGGATGATCCTCAGGCTCTGGCGCATTTCCTCGATGCGGATCTGCCCCCGGTCAAACACGTCGCCGTTGGCTGCCAGTGGAACTTCAAAGTCGAACCGGTCGTAGCCGGAATAGGGCCGCTTTTTGCGCAGGTCAAAATCGCAGCCTGTCGCCCGGAGATTGGGTCCGGTAACGCCCCACTCCAGGGCCTCCCTGGTATTGAAGCCCGCAATATCCACCGTCCGCTCCCGGAAAATGGCGTTCTCCATCATTACCTTTTCATATTCCCGCAGGCGTTTGGGCATCCAGTCCAGAAAACGCTGAACCAGTTGCTCCCAGCCGCTGGGCAGGTCCTGCATCAGGCCGCCAATGCGGTACCAGGCCGGATGCATTCGGAAGCCGGTGATGCCCTCGATCACCTCATAGGCTTTCTGGCGATCAGTGAAAGTAAAGAAGACCGGGGACATGGCCCCAAGATCCTGCAGATAGGTGCCGAGAAACAGCAAATGGCTGCTGATGCGGAATATCTCCGCCATCATCACCCGGACCACCTCCACCCGCTCCGGCACCTGGATGCCGGCCAGCTTTTCCACCGCCAGCACATAGGGCAGGTTGTTCATGACGCCGCCGGTGTAATCCACCCGGTCGGTATAGGGAATGAAGCTGTGCCAGGACTGACGCTCCGCCATCTTTTCCACGCCCCGGTGGTGATAGCCTATGTCCGGCACGCAGTCGATGATTTCCTCCCCGTCCAGCTGGAGCACAATGCGAAAGGCGCCGTGGGCAGAGGGATGATTGGGCCCAAGGTTGAGAAACATGAACTCGGTGCCATTGCTCTCCCGCTTCATGCCCCAGGCTTCGGGGTCGAATTTCATGGCCTCCTGTTCTTTGTCCTGGCCGGCCACGGTCAGGGAATAGGGATCGAATTCGGTAGCCCTGGCAGGATAGTCCCGGCGCAGAGGGTGGCCGGTCCAGGTGGGCGGCATGAGTATCCGCGCCAGGTGGGGATGGCCACTGAATTCAATGCCAAACATGTCCCAGACTTCCCGCTCGTACCAGTTGGCATTGGGGAAAACAGAAATGCAGCTGGGCAGGACAAGGCTGTTCGCGCTCAGGGCGACTTTCAGGAGAAGGTCGGCGTTCCGGTCGATGGAAAGCAGGTGGTAGAAAACCGTGAAATCCGATTCGGGCAGGTCTTTGCGGTGGGTTCTGAGGCGCTCGTCGATGGCCGACAGGTCGTAGAGCATGCTGAAAGGGGAAGGCAGATCCCGCAAAAAGCCGAGGACGTCAATCAGACAGCGCTGATCCACCCAGAGTACCGGCATGCCGGTACGGGTTTCCTGACGGATGAACGCCTCTTCACCAAACCGCCTGCTCAGGGTTCCAGGAAGATCATCGTCGGCTGTTGGCGTTGATGGCCGATTTGCTGGGTCCATGCTCGTGGTTTTACTCCTGAAAATTCAGTCGTTAACCGACGGGTACTGCGTGATCCCCTCAGAGTTTGTCCGGTGTCCTCAGTTCTGTGGTCCGGATTCGCCTTTCCCGGTGCTTTTCCCGCTGCGAAGGCATGTCTGCCCGGTAAACGCCCTGGTCTCCGACCACCCAGGACAGTGGTCGACGTTCCTCCTGAATGGAATCCTGCAGCAGCTGCAGGCCCTGCAGAAAGGCTTCCGGGCGGGGCGGACAGCCCGGGATGTACACGTCCACCGGCAGGAATTTGTCCACTCCCTGCACCACCGAGTAGATATCGTACATTCCGCCGGAATTGGCACAGGAACCCATGGAAATCACCCACTTGGGTTCCAGCATCTGGTCGTAAAGCTGCTGTATGACAGGCGCCATCTTGATGAAACAGGTGCCGGCGATCACGATGAAATCCGACTGTCGCGGTGACGCCCTGATCACTTCCGAGCCAAAACGGGCAATGTCATGGGGAGAAGTGAATGCCGTGGTCATTTCAACATAACAGCATGACAGGCCGAAGTTGTAGGGCCAGAGCGAATTTTTACGGCCCCAGTTGACGGCGTTATTCAGCACTTCACTGAGCTTGCCGGTGAAGACATTGCGCTCCAGCTGCTGTTGTACCGGGTCTTCCACCTTTCGGCCCCGGTCCACCGGGTATCGGTCGTCCCTTCCCGGTTGCGGGGCGTCGGCTGGCGTCAGTGTGTATGACATGCAAAAGCTCCAGTGAACACACGGTGGCCAGGCCCGGACCGAATTCCGGACCTGACGGTTGCTATCAGTTACTGAACAGGCTTGCTGCCGGAGGCCGGAACTGCTGGCTTGTGCCGGCGCCTGGGTGCCCAGTCCAGGGCGCCTACCCGGCTGTCGTAAAGCAGACCCGCGAGCAGGATAAAGATGAATACGGCAGCACCCCAGAAACCGGGCCAGCCCGTTTCCTCCACCGCAACGGCCCAGGCAAACAGAAACACCGCCTCGATATCGAAGATGACGAACAGCATGGCGACGAGATAGAACTTTACGGAAAAGCGCTGACGGGCGCTGCCGGTACCGATAATGCCTGACTCAAAAGGCAGGTTCCTGCTCACACCGCGGCTGCGTCCTCCCAGCAGGCTGGAAGCGCCGATCATGAACACACACAGGCCAAGCACGGCCACAACAAACAGCCCGATAGCCCAGTTCTGGGCGATGCCCTGTGAGATCTGTTCGGTCATTCGCCCCTCCGATGGACTCTGGTTACCTTCGTAAGAAACTGTTTTAAAAGCTAACAGGGGAACGGGGAAAGCGCAAATGGAGAACAAGGCGGCGCTGCGGAATCAGGGGGCCGGGTCATTACCAGCTTGCCTGGGTTGCTGAATTCAGTGGGAGGGCTGAAGTTCGTTGCTGTCGCTGGTCATCAGACGCAGCAGGCGCGGATCCAGAAAAAGCTTTTCGTTGCCGATGAGGGTGCCGGGCACTTTGCGGACATCCATGTCGATGCTACAAACATGGCAATAATCCATGTCGAAAAAATACTAAAAAATCGACATAGGCAGAAACGATGTCGATGCCGACGACCTGGCCTGATCAGGCACTGAGCCAGCATCGTTTCCTGCGGGAGCAGGCTGAAAACAGCTGATGGCTGACTGCCACAGCCAGCCGTTTTGTCGAAGTATTTTACAGTATTTCACAATGCAGAAATTCGAGACATGCCATCCATCGCGGCTAGGCTCTGAACCCTAATGCTTTGTCTTTCCGTGGCCCGGTAATTGCGTTCAAATCATCGTCCTGAAGCCAACCACTTCTCGACTGGCATGATTCAATCACAAGTGCGGCCAGGCAGAGCCTGGTCACAGGAGAATAATAATGAAAAAACGATTTTTAAGTGTCGCTTTTTCTCTGGCGCTGGGTCTGCCCGGCGCCTGGGCAACGGACCTTCCTCAGGCCCAGACCACTGAGCGTGAAATGGTCGTCACCGCAAACCCGCTGGCCACGGCAGCCGGCGCGAAAATTCTCAAAAACGGTGGTACCGCGGCAGATGCCATGATTGCAGTGCAGACCATGCTCAGTCTGGTCGAGCCCCAGTCGAGCGGGATTGGCGGCGGCGCGTTCATCGTTTATTACGATGCTGAGACTGGCACCACAACCACCATCGATGCCCGTGAAACGGCACCGGCGTCGGTGGACGAAGCACTTTTCCTGAATGAAGAAGGCGATTCAATCGGTTTTCTGAACGCCTGGCAGAGTGGCCTCTCCGTGGGGGTGCCGGGTGTGCCCCGCATGATGGAGTACATGCATGAGCAGTACGGCCGGCTGCCCTGGCAGCGTTTGTTCGTACCGGCCATCACCCAGGCTCAGAAAGGCTTTTCTCTAACGGAGCGTACCAGTGACCAGGTCGCCGGGCTTCTGGCGCGCAACCCGTCCTGTCAGGATCGACTGTTCTTCCGTGACCCCACCGCCCTCAATTACTTCGCTGACAGCGAGACATGTGAGGCCAAACCCGCCGGTACACTTATCAAAAACCGGGATTATGCCCAAACGCTGAAGCTGCTGGCCCGTGATGGTGCAGATGCCTTTTACACCGGGCCCATCGCACAGGATGTGGTTAACGCCGTCCAGACGGATCCCAATATCCCCGGCTCAATGAGCCTGGCAGACCTGGCCGGCTATCAGGTAATTGAACGGCCGCCGGTGTGCATCCTTTACCGCGGCAATAACGTCTGTGGGATGGGCCCGCCGTCTTCCGGTGGACTGGCCGTCGGTCAGATCATGGGCGTGCTGGAGAACTTTGACCTGGCGGGCAGAAATCCGCTGGACGAGGAGGTGGTTCATCTCTTCACCCAGGCCATGCGGATCGCGTTCGCCGACCGGAACCAGTATGTCGCCGACAGCGATTTCATCACCGTTCCGGTTGAGGGCATGCTGGACAAGCAATATCTTGAAACCCGCGCTGACCTGATTGGTGAGAATGACCTTGGCGTAGTTGCCCCTGGCAATCCCCCAGGTGTGTTTGACCCCTCTGCTCCGGGCATCGATGAGCCAGGCGCGGGCACCAGCCACGTCTCCATTGTCGACCGGTTTGGCAATGCGCTGTCGATGACCACCACCATCGAAAGCTCGTTCGGGAATGGAGTGATGGTGGCTGGCCGCGGATTTCTGCTCAACAATCAGTTGACCGATTTCAGCTTCCAGCCCACCTCCAGCACCGGGGAACTGATTGCCAACCGCGTACAGCCAGGAAAGCGGCCCCGCAGTTCCATGGCTCCGACCATTGTCCTTGATCTGGATGGTCGGGTTTCGCTGGTCACGGGTTCGCCGGGCGGCTTTCGGATTATTGGCTACACCGCCAAGACCATCATGAACGTGTTTGATTTTGGACTTGACCCACAGGAAGCCATCAATGTGCCGCATTACCAGAACACGAACAGCAGCAGTCCAACCTCAGCCACGGTCCTGGAGGAACCTATCCCGGGCGTGACGCTGGACTATGATGTCGCTGCACTTAAGTCCGATCTGGAAGAAGACAGAGGACATGCGGTTGGTGTCGCGACCCTGACCAGTGGATTGTCCTTGATACAGGTAACACCGAGCGGTCTTGTTGGCGGAGCCGACATGCGTCGTGATGGCGCAATCGGAGGACGCTAGGCCGCAATAAGCAAGCCTTGCCTTGAACAAAAAAGGCCGGCCCATAACCTGGCCGGCCTTTTTTGTGTGATATGCCATTCTGTGTGCTGTGCAATTCTGGTCGGCGTGGCAGGATTCGAACCTGCGACCCCTTCGTCCCGAACGAAGTGCGCTACCAAGCTGCGCCACACGCCGATAAGGCCGGTATTATACTCAACATGGCGCCGAATGCCAGCCTGTGGCGGCGCGGTCCCTGGGAATTTCAGGCCTCCCCATGCACCGCCAGGAGGTGGTCTGTGAGGGCGGCCAGATCGTCGAATACTTCCACCCCGACCAGGGGTTGGCTCCGGAGATGATGTTCCGTGTCGCGTCCGTTGCCAGTGCGAACCAGCCAGGGCCTGCAGCCAGCGGAAATGCCAGCCTCAAGATCCTTGCGGCTGTCTCCTGCCATCAGGCTGCCGGTCAGGGTTTCCAAGCCCAGGGCATTCCGGATTTCGTGCAGCAGGCCGGGCTCTGGCTTGCGGCAGCTGCAGCCTGCATCCGGATGGTGCGGGCAGTAGGCGATATGCTCAATGCGGCCACCGACACCTGCCACCAGCTCCCGCAGGCGCTGATGCATGGCATCCAGGGCATCCCGGTCATAGAGGCCACGGCCAATCCCGGACTGGTTGGTGGCTATCGCCACCCTGTACCCCGCCCGGCATAGTCTGCCGATGGCCTCGATGCTGCCGGGCAGGGGTCGCCACTCCTCCACTGAACAGATGTAATGGCCGTCGTAATGATTGATCACGCCATCCCTGTCCAGGATGATCAGCATTTCCTAGCCCTGGCCTGAGGTTGGTAGCAGTGAGATATCCGCGACCCTCAGAAAGAGGTTGCGCAGGCGGTTCAGCAGGGCCAGGCGGTTGTTCCGGACGGCTTCGTCGTCGGTCATCACCATGACTTCATCGAAAAACCGGTCCACTGGCGCCCGCAGACTGGCCAGAGAACTCAGGGCGGCGGTGTAATCGCCTTTTTCGAACAGGGGCAGCACTCTGTCTGCCTGCAGGTTGACCTGCTCGGCCAGGGCCTTTTCTGCGTCTTCCTGCAGCAGGTGGCCGTCGACGGTTTCAGTAACCTGGTCGGCGCCCTGCTTGGTCAGGATGTTGGATACCCGCTTGTTGGCTGCGGCCAGTGCTTCTGCTTCCGGCATCTGACGGAAGGCTTCCACGGCTCTTACCCGCTGGTCGAAGTCCAGCGGGCGGGTGGGCCGGCGGGCGTGCACCGCGAGGTAGACCTCGGCGCCAATGCCCTGCTCGTCGTAATGCGCCCGGAACCGCTCCAGCATGTAATCCACCACGGCAGTGGCTGGATCATCAGCCGCAAGGCTGCTGAAGTTCTCCGCGGCCCACTCGCAGCAGGTCTGGAGATCCAGCGGCAACTGACGGTCAATGATGATGCGCAGTACGCCAAGGGAAGCCCGGCGCAGTCCGAAAGGATCCCGTGTACCGGAGGGCGGCTGGTTGATGCCAAACAGGCCGACCAGTGAGTCCAGCCGGTCGGCAATGGCCAGGGCGCAGCCGGTGAGGGTTGCCGGCAGATCGTCCCCGGCAAAGCGGGGCATGTACTGCTCGTTCAGAGCCCTGGCCACATCGGCATGTTCGCCGTCGTGGACTGCGTAGTACTGACCCATGATCCCCTGGAGATCGGTAAATTCCAGCACCATCTCGGTGACAAGGTCGGTCTTGGCCAGCATGGCTGCCCGTTCGGCCAGAGCCGGGTCACTGCCAATGACCCCGGCAATGCGGGCTGCAAGGGCAGCAACGCGCACGGACTTGTCGTGAATGCTGCCCAGTTTTTCCTGGAAGACAATGGGCTTGAGCCGCTCAATGCGGTCTTCCAGAGGGGTCTTGCGGTCCGTCTCATAGAAGAAGGCGGCATCGGACAGACGGGGGCGGATAACCTTTTCATTGCCGGAAATCACCTGTCCCGGGTCCTTGCTCTCAAGGTTGGCTACGGTGATAAACAGCGGCAGCATGCGGTTGTCGGAATCCACCACGTGGAAGTACTTCTGATGTTCCTTCATGGAGGAAATCAGAGCCTCCGGCGGTACTTCAAGGAAACGCTCCTCGAACCGGCCCATCAGCGGTACAGGCCACTCGTTCAGTGAGGTGACTTCGTCCAGCAGCTCGTCATCGATCACGGCGGTTCCGCCGGCCTGTTCACGTGCGATGGCCTCGACGCCGGCGCGTATTTTTGCCCTGCGCTCGGCAAAGTCGGCAATCACCCAGCCTTCCTTGCGGAGGACGATTTCATAGTCAGCCGGCGTGGGAATAATCAGGGATTCCGGGCAGTGGAAGCGGTGACCCCGTGTCTTGTTGCCGGGTTTGAGTCCCATGATCGGGCTGTCGATCACCTTGTTGCCCATCAGCAGCACAATCCAGTGAACCGGACGGACAAATTCGGTCCTGTGGGCACCCCAGCGCATGCGCTTGGGAATCGGCAGGCCGGCCAGGGCCTGCTCGATAAGACCCGGCAGCAGCTCGGTGGTGGCTCTGCCCTGCTCCACGGTCCGGTAGACAACCCAGGCGCCCTTGTCGGTCTCCAGGGTGTCCAGCTGGTCCGGAGTTACGCCCTGGGAGGTGGCGAAGCCGGTGAGGGCGCGGGTGGGGTTGCCGGCGGCATCAAACGCTGCCTTGACGGCAGGGCCGCGGCGCTCCACTGCCTTGTCTGGCTGGGCAGCAGCAAGCTCTCTTACCCGGATGGCGAGGCGCCTCGGAGCAGCAAAGGATTCCGCCCTGGCAAATTCAATACCAGCGTCTTCAAGCCCTTTGGTGAGGCCATTAGTAAAAGCTCGGGACAGGGTCTTGAGAGCCCTGGGTGGCAGTTCTTCGGTGCCGATTTCGACCAGAAAATCCTGTATTGCCATGATTAAGCCTTCCCCTTCCCGGATCCGGTTTCAGTATCCGCCAGCATTTCGTCGCGGAGAGCGGCCGTGGCCATAGGGAAGCCCAGCGCCTTGCGGCTGTCAAAATACGCCTGGGCCACTGCCCGGGCAAGGGTCCGGACACGCAGAATGAAACGCTGGCGCTCGGTGACCGAAATGGCGTGACGGGCGTCCAGCATGTTGAATGTGTGAGAGGCCTTGAGGACCTGCTCATAGGCGGGCAGCGCCAGCCCGGCTTCGATCAGGCGCTGGCTTTCGCGTTCATGGACATCAAAACTGTGGAACAGAAAAGTGGTGTCTGCCTGCTCGAAGTTGTAGGTGGACATCTCCACCTCGTTCTGGTGGAACACGTCGCCGTAGGTGACGTCGCCGTTGGGACCGGTGGTCCAGACCAGGTCGTAGACACTGTCCACGCCCTGCAGGTACATGGCGATGCGCTCCAGACCGTAAGTGAGTTCCCCGGTCACCGGGTAGCATTCAAGACCGCCGACCTGCTGGAAGTAGGTGAACTGGGTAACTTCCATGCCGTTGAGCCAGATTTCCCAGCCCAGGCCCCAGGCGCCAAGAGTTGGCGATTCCCAGTTGTCTTCCACGAAGCGGATGTCGTGGACCAGCGGGTCCAGGCCCAGGGCCCGAAGTGAGTCCAGGTAGAGTTCCTGGATGTCGTCCGGGGACGGCTTGAGTACCACCTGAAACTGGTAGTAATGCTGCAGGCGGTTGGGGTTTTCACCATAGCGGCCGTCTGTGGGACGCCGGCTGGGCTGGACGTAGGCGGCATTCCAGGTCTCCGGGCCTATGGCGCGAAGGAAGGTGGCGGGATGAAAGGTGCCCGCCCCCACTTCCATGTCCAGTGGCTGGAGTACCACGCAGCCATGCTGCGCCCAGAACTTCTGCAGGGCCAGAATCAGGCCCTGAAAGGTTTTAATGTCCGTATTTGCCTTGTCTGTCACGACGATTGCCTGCTGAGCTGTCTGTGTGTTGTGCAGGCTTCTGCCCCGGCCTGCACATCGAAGGACCGGAATTATACGCTGCTGGCGTGGCTAATTCTAAGGAGTCTCTGAAAAAGACCCTGCTGAGGTGAATGACCAACGTGCGAGGGGCTTCCAGAGGCGCCTGACAGCGACTATGCGGGTCGTGCCCTGTCAGAAGAAGGTCAGCCCGACCTGGAATAGCCGCTCCACGTCCCGGATCCGGGATTTGTCCACCAGGAACAGGATGACATGGTCGTCCGGCTGCACCCGGATGTGGTCATGGGCGATAAGCACTTCGTTGTGCCGGACGATGGCGCCTATGGTGGTGCCCTCCGGCAGCTGTATCTCGTCAAGGCGCTTGCCCACCACCCGGGAAGACCGATGATCACCGTGGGCAATGGCCTCGATGGCTTCGGCCGCACCGCGGCGCAGGGCATGGACATTGACTACGTCACCCTTGCGCACATGGGTCAGTAGGCTGCCGATGGTGGTCTGCTGGGGCGAGATGGCGACATCTATTTCGCCCCCCTGGATAAGGTCCACATAATCCGGGTTGTTGATCAGGGTCAGAACCTTGCGGGCCCCCAGGCGTTTGGCCAGAAGCGAGGCCATGATGTTGGCCTCATCGTCATTGGTTACTGCGCAGAAAACGTCGGTCTTCTCGATATTCTCTTCCAGGAGTATGTCCTTGTTGGCGGCGTTGCCTTCCAGAACGATGGTCTTGCGCAGGCTCTCCGACAGCATCACGCAGCGCTCCCTGTCCCGCTCCAGCAGTTTCACCTGGAAGCGTCCCTCCAGAGTGCGGGCAAGGCGCTGGCCAATGTTGCCGCCGCCGCAGATGAAAATCTTCTTGTAGGGTTTTTCCAGCGGCTGCAACTCACTCATGACCTTGCGAATGTGATCAGTGCCGGCGATGAAGAAGACCTCGTCACCGTCTTCGATGACGGTATCGCCCTGGGGGATGATGGGCCGGTCCTTCCGGAAAATGGCGGCCACCCGGGTGTCGGTCTTGGGCATGTGGGAGCGCAGGAAGGCAAGCTCGTGGCCTACCAGGGGGCCGCCTTTGGTGGCCCGTATGGCCACCAGACGCACCAGCCCCTTGGAAAACTCCAGCACCTGAAGGGCGCCGGGGTATTCAATCAGCCGGGTAATGTGCTCGGTGACCACCTGCTCCGGACTGATCAGCACATCCACCGGAAAGCCGGATTCGCTGAACAGCTCCTTGCGGGCGAGATAGGCGTTGGCCCGGACACGGCTGATCTTGGTGGGGGTCTTGAACAGGGAGTAGGCCACCTGGCAGGCCACCATGTTGACCTCGTCGCTGTTGGTGACGGCAATCAGCATGTCGGCGTCTTCCGCCCCGGCCTGTCTGAGGATCGTGGGATAGGACCCGCGTCCCTGGACCGTGCGGATATCGAGCCGGTCCTGAAGTTCCCGGAGGCGCTGGCCATCGCTGTCGATCACCGTGATGTCATTGGCTTCGTTGGCGAGGTTTTCCGCCAGCGTGCCACCGACCTGGCCGGCGCCGAGAATGATGATTTTCATAAGCCGCTATCCTGGTCAGACATTCTTTATGGGGGGCCCCGGCGCCTGGGTGCTGCGTTCCAGAACCGAGTAGAAAAAGCCGTCGTGAGCCTGGCTGTCCGGCAGCAGCTGCCGACCGAACCCGGTATCCATACCCCAGGAAACCTCTGGCCCGATCAGCCTCGCGTCAAACTGCTGGCGGAGAAACCGCTGGATTATACGGTGATTCTCCTGGGGGAATACAGAGCAGGTGGCGTACACCAGCCGGCCGCCCGGTTTCAGCGTCAGCCAGAGGCTCTCCAGCAGCCCCAGCTGGATGCCGGCCAGCGGTGTGATATCTGCCTCGCGGCGCAGCAGTTTGATATCCGGGTGACGGCGGATCACGCCACTGGCACTACAGGGTACATCCAGCAGAATCCGGTCGAAAGGCTCGCCGTCCCACCATTGCCCGGTATCAGCCGCATCGGCCTCTTTCAGGGTGGCGGACAGGCACAGCCGGTCAAGATTTTCGCGGATTCTGGGCAGGCGGGCGGCGGACTGGTCAATGGCTACCACCTCCGTCAGTTCCGGGCAGTGTTCCAGGATCGCGCAGGTTTTGCCTCCGGGCGCGGCGCAGGCGTCAAGCACACGCTGTCCGGGCGCCAGATCCAGCAGGGTCGTACAGAGCTGGGCGGCTTCATCCTGCACGCTGACTGCGCCGTCACCAAAGCCTGGCAGGCGTTCCACCGGCACCGGCTTGGCAAGCTGTATGCCCCAGGGTGCGAGTTCTGTGGGTTTCGCCTCAATGCCGGTATCCGTCAGCCACTGCAGGTACTGCTCCCGGCTGCCCTGGTCGGCGTTCACCCGCAAGGTCATGGGTGCCTGGGTGTTGTTGGCCGCAAGAATCTCCTGCCAGTGATCCGGCCAGTTGTGGCGCAGTTTGGCCACTATCCACGCGGGGTGGCTGTATATCACTGCCGGCTCGGTGGGCTCTGGCTCGCCTTCCCGCTCGGCAGCCCGCAGAATCCCGTTTACCAGGCCGGTGAGATGGGGCTTCCCCAGCGCGCGACAGGCTTCCACGGTTTCATTGAGCACTGCGTAGCTGGCCTGCTGGCTGAACCTGAGTTGAAACAGGGCTACCAGCATCAACTGGTGTATGACCCGGTCGGATTTTTTCAGCGGCTTTTTCAGCCGTTGAGCGAGTTCGGCATCAAGGCGGTGGTACCAGCGGCAGGTGCCGTAGCACAGCGCCTGAAGTTCAGGTTTCTCCTGCGGTGTAATGCTGGCATGGCCGAGGGGCAGGCACTGGGCCAGCGACTGGCCGTCTTCCACGGCCTGCAGAACCCGGGCAGCAGCAGCTCTGAGTGGCTGGGTCTGGCCAGCGAAATCATCCGGATGGGAAAAAGCCGTCATTCAGCGAAGCTCCTGACCAGGCATCAGCAGCTGTTTGCCACCATTGATCAGATCACTGGCGGATTGGGGGCGGGCACCCGGAATCTGCAGCTGGGTGATGCGCAGCAGACCCTCGCCGCAGACCACGTCGATGCCGGATCTGTCCCGGATAACCACGGTTCCCGGCTTTCCCGGTATGGAATCCGGCAGGACCTCTGCCTGGTGAATCCGGATGCGCTGCTCTCCCAGGTCCGTGTAGCTTCCGGGCCATGGATTGAAGGCACGGATCTGCCGCTCGATATCGGCAGCGGCTCTGGACCAGTCAATCTGGCCTTCCTCCTTGGAAAGTTTGCGGGCATAGCAGGCTTCGCTGTCGTTCTGGGGTTCGCCTTTCAGCTCACCCCGGGCGAGCAGGTGCAGAGCCTCCACTATGGCTTCCCCACCAAGGCCGGCGAGCCGGTCGTGGAGGCTGCCACCGGTGTCATCTGGCCTGATGGGGGTGGCGAGCTTCAGCAGCATGTCACCGGTGTCCAGGCCTTCGGCCATCTGCATGATGGTAATGCCTGTCTCCCGGTCGCCGGCGGCAATGGCCCGCTGGATGGGGGCAGCACCCCGCCAGCGCGGCAAAAGGGAGGCGTGTATGTTGAGGCAGCCATGGTCAGGGATGTCGAGCGTGGCCCGGGGGAGAATCAGGCCGTAGGCTGCCACTACCATCACCTCTGGCTTGAGGCCGGCCAGTTCTGCCTGGGCTTCGGCTGTTTTCAGGCTCTCTGGCTGGTATACCGGCAGGCCGGCATCCAGCGCTACCTGCTTGACCGGGCTGGGGGCAAGCTTGCGGCCACGGCCGGCTGGCCGGTCGGGCTGGGAATAGACTCCGGCAATGGTATGGCCGGAAGCAATCAGCGACCGAAGCGCTGTGGCTGCAAAATCCGGGGTTCCGGCAAAAACGATGCGCACGGGGTGATGATCTCCGTCTGTTCCGGGACAGGCCCGAGTGAGTAAAGAACCTGGCGGATAAAAAAAGACCGGGCTTCGACCCGGTCTTTTTTTATCCGCACTTGATCGCCAACGACCAATAGCCGGTCAGGCGCGAATCTTGTGCTGCTTTTCCAGTTTCTTGCGAATACGGGTCCGCTTCAGGGGGCTGAGGTAATCCACAAACAGCTTGCCATTCAGGTGGTCCATCTCGTGCTGGATGCAGACAGCCAGAAGTCCGGTCACTTCCATCTCGAAGGGTTCGCCGTCCCGGCCAATGGCCTTTACCCGGACGTGATCGATGCGGTTGACCTCTTCATAGAAGCCAGGCACGGACAGGCAGCCTTCCTGCATCTCCTGATAGTCCCCCTCCAGCACTTCCACTTCCGGATTGATCAGTACCAGTGGTTCGCTGCGGTCATCGGACAGATCGATCACAACGATCTGCCTGTGCACATTCACCTGGGTGGCGGCGAGACCGATCCCAGGCGCATCGTACATGGTTTCGAACATGTCATCGATGAGCCTGCGGGTCTCGTCTGTCACGCTGTCCACCGGCCTGGCTATGGTACGCAGCCGCGGGTCCGGGAATTCGAGGATCTCTAGTATCATGGCGCCCTGGTCTGTTTGGGTTCGACGGATATCGGGAAATGCGACGGTGTACTGAGCAAATTCCCCTGTCACAGCTATTATGGTCGGGACAACCCGTCTGGTTTCAAGTAAGTTCTTTTCCGGATGCGTTATTATCTCCCATCTTCCCCGTTGATTACAAACTGATCAGTGGTGCACAGAATTCACTGGAAGAACAAAAGATAACATCACAATTTGCCGCACTTCTTCTATAGTAAAGCAATAGAGTCAGGTCTGATGTCCCGGCCCGGACACAGAACCCATCGATAAAGGCACGCGATCAAGGACTTAACAATGAGGAAACTGCTGTACGCTCTGGCGGCAACAATGCTGCTGGTAACCGCCTGGGTGCAGGCGGCCGAGCCCGAGCTCAGGCCGGACCACCCCGAGCGTTACACCGTTAAAAAGGGTGACACCCTCTGGGACATCTCAGGCCGGTTCCTGAACAGCCCCTGGAAATGGCCGGAAATCTGGCACGTGAATCCCCAGGTGGAAAACCCCCATCTTATCTACCCGGGCGATGAGCTGGCGCTGGTATATATAGATGGCAAGGCAAGGGTGACCAAGGTGGGAGCCAGCGGAGTAGTGAAGCTGTCTCCCCGGGTTCGCTCCACGCCGATCGAAATGCCGATTCCGGCCATTCCGCTGGATGCCATCAGCAGCTTCCTTAGCGACACCCGGATAATTGCCGCAGAAGAGCTGGAAGACGCGCCCTACGTGCTTGAGGGCGAAGAGGGTCGCATCATCACTGGCGCCGGAGACCGGCTCTATGCCCGCGGTGAAAAGCCGTCCCAGAATGTTGGCATTTTCCGTCGCAGCAACACCTATGTTGATCCGGACACGGGGGAATTCCTGGGCCTGGAGGCCAGAGCTATCGCCCACGGCGAGGTGGTTGCCGAAAACAGTGACGTTCTGACGGTGAAGCTCAAGCGCTCCAATGAGGAAGTCCGGATTGGCGACCGCCTGCTGGTCAGCGAAGACCGCGCCATCACCGCCCGGTTCAATCCCAGTGCTCCTGAGAGTGATATTGTGGGTGAGATGATTTCCGTGGAAGGCGGTGTCAGCCAGATCGGCCAGTACGATGTGGTCACCATCAACCGTGGCAGCCGTGAAGGCCTGGAAGCTGGTAACGTGCTTGCAGTTTTCCGCAACGGCAACACCGTTAAAGACCCCTATACCGGTGAGCAGGTGGAACTGCCTGCGGAGCGGGCCGGTCTGCTGATGGTTTTCCAGACCTACGAAAAAGTCAGTTACGGTCTTATTCTGAAAGCTACCCGGAGCCTCTCCATTGGCGACGAGGTGCGTAACCCCTGATTGGCGGGCGGAACAGACAGTAACAAACCGACGGGAGTCTGCCTGAAAGCAGCTCCCGTTTTTCATGATAGCGGTTGCCCGGATGGCAGCCATGAAGATCAAAGGATGGATCATGACCCAGCTCCTCAAAGCTGCGACCCCGGATAACGCCGTCTTTGACAGCACTGAAGCTGCCTGGCTTATGCTTAGCCATTTGCCCCGCATGGGCGTCCGGCGCTGGCATGCGGTCAGGGAACACCTTGCCTCTCCCCTTGAACTGCTGGAAATGAATTCTGCCACTCTCCGGGCCATGGGTCTGGAAGCCCGGACCTGTGAGGTTATTGCTGCATGGCAGGGCCGGGACGCAGGTCATCCTGAGGTGGCGGAGGTTGTGACGATCAGGGCGCGATGTGCCGCTGCCGGTATCGGGATTCTGCCCTGGGACAGCCCTCTCTACCCGGAGGCCCTGAGCGCCATCCATGATGCGCCACTGGTGCTCTACACCCGCGGCGACGCCACCCTCCTGCAGCGTTCCCAGATAGGCATTGTGGGCAGCCGCAGCGCCAGCCGGACAGGGCTGGAACATGCTGCACAATTCGCCGCTGCGCTCAGCGAAAGAGGCTACCTGGTGACCAGTGGCCTTGCTCTCGGCGTTGACGGCGCCGCCCATGCCGGCGCCCTGGACGCCGGCTTTCCCACCATTGCGGTAATTGGGACAGGCGTTGATGTGGTTTATCCGCGACAGCATCAGGCTTTAACGGAGCGGATTGCGGACGAGGGCCTGATGGTTTCGGAACTGCCGCCCGGCACGCCAGCCCGGGCGGCCCATTTTCCCCAGCGTAACCGGATCATCAGCGGCCTGAGCCGGGGGGTGCTGGTGGTTGAGGCCAGCCCCCGTAGCGGCTCCCTGATTACGGCAAGGCTGGCACTCGAACAGGGCCGGGAAGTGTTTGCCATACCAGGCTCGATCCACAACCCCCAGGCCAGGGGGTGTCACCAGCTCATCCGCCAGGGCGCAACCCTGGTGGAAACGGTCGCGGACATTGAAGAAGAACTCAGTGCCTGGTCAACAACCCGCCCCGCGGTGAAGCCGGCAGTGAGGCGAAAACCCACGCCGGCGAAGGAGGTGGCTGCGGCTGTGGAACCTCCCCTGGCGGGGCTGGTGCCTGCCGGCCTGGAGGCGCGGGAAATCGCCGTGCTTGAGGCTTTAGGGTATGATCCGGCCTCCACTGACGTTCTGTGTACCGCAACCGGGTTGCCCGCTGACGAGCTCATGCAGTCCCTGCTCCTGCTCGAAATGGAGGGCCTGGTAGACTCTGCTCCCGGAGGCTATCAGCGACTTGCCTGAGCGGTGCCTGTCTGGATAATGATCCGATATGACCAATGACTTTTCTCCGCTGTCCCAGTGGCAGCTTGATCGCGCCCGTCGCACCGTCCATCGGGGTGGTGTTATCGCCTATCCGACGGAAGGTGTCTGGGGTCTCGGCTGCGACCCCTGGAACCCGGACGCGGTTGAAGAGATTCTGGAACTCAAGCAGCGCCCGGCTCACAAAGGCCTTATTCTGGTAGCCGCTTCGACCGACCAGATTGAATTTCTTCTCGCTCCGCTGGACCCGGAAATGAGGGAAAGGGCAACCCGGCACTGGCCCGGCCCCGTCACCTGTCTTCTCCCTGACCCGGAGGACCGTGTTCCCTTTCTGGTGAAGGGCGACCACAGTGCCATTGCCGTGAGGGTCAGTGATCATCCGGTGGTAAAGGCGCTTTGCGAGGCCGCAGGTCAACCTCTGGTGTCTACCTCCTGCAACCCCGCCGGCCGCCCCCCGGCCCGCCACGGCTGGCAGGTACGGCGCTATTTCGGTCAAGGCCAGGTCCATATTGTTCCCGGAGCTCTGGGAGGAAACCGCAAACCCAGCCGGATTCTTGATATCGTGACCGGCCAGTGGCTCCGTTAGCTTTTCCATCAGGAGAAATCCAATGTCCATAACTGATACTGAGGCCGTCCGCCACTATCTGCTGGCGCTTCAGGCGTCCATCTGTGACCGGCTTACGGAGCTGGACGGAGGCGGTGAGTTTGTCACTGAAAGCTGGACCCGACCCGAAGGTGGCGGTGGAATCAGCCGGGTGATCGCTGACGGCGCGGTCATTGAGAAAGGCGGAGTGAATTTCTCCCACGTCATGGGCGAGACCATGCCGCCATCCGCCACGGCCCATCGGCCCCACCTGGCCGGCGCTCCCTGGCAGGCCATGGGGATGTCTCTGGTGATCCACCCTCACAATCCCTACGCGCCTACCTCGCATGCCAATGTACGATTTTTCAGCGCCACGCCGCCGAACGGCGAGCCTGTCTGGTGGTTTGGTGGGGGCTATGACCTGACGCCCTATTACGGCTTCGAGGACGACTGCGTCCACTGGCATCGAACGGCCAGGGATGCCTGCCTGCCCTTCGGAGAAAAGCTCTATGCGGACTACAGGCACTGGTGCGATGAGTATTTCTATCTGCGCCACAGGAACGAGCCCAGGGGTATTGGCGGGCTCTTCTTTGACGATCACAATACCGGGGACTTCGACCGGGATTTCGCCCTTATGCAGGCAGTGGGCGATAGCTACATGGATGCCTACGGCCCCATTCTGGCCAGACGCAAAGATCATCCTTATGGCGAACGGGAAAGGGATTTTCAGCTTTACCGCCGTGGCCGCTACGTGGAGTTCAACCTGGTATATGACAGGGGCACCCTGTTCGGGCTGCAGTCTGGCGGCCGCACCGAGTCCATTCTGATGTCACTGCCTCCTCTGGTGCGCTGGGATTACAACCGGGTACCCGAGCCCGGCAGTGCCGAGGCACGGCTGACTGAACATTTCCTGACCGCCCGGAACTGGCTGGAGACAACCGATGACTGATGACCTCTACGCAGTGGTGGGTAATCCCATCAGCCACAGCAAATCCCCCTGGATTCACAGCCATTTCGCCCGGCAGACAGACCAGGCCATGGAGTACACGGCAATCCAGGCGCCCCT
This sequence comes from Marinobacter sp., assembly GCF_044799475.1. Lineage (GTDB taxonomy): Bacteria > Pseudomonadota > Gammaproteobacteria > Pseudomonadales > Oleiphilaceae > Marinobacter. Next base: position 962,639 of record NZ_CP085217.1, read on the forward strand.
CGCCGGCTTTGAGGACACGGTGACCGGGTTCTTCGACCGTGGCGGCAAGGGCCTCAATGTTACGGTGCCCTTCAAGGAGCAGGCCTGGAAGATGGCCCGCAGGCGAACCCCCCGGGCCGAAAAGGCCGGGGCCGCCAATACGCTTTTCCTGGACAGTGAAGGCCTTCTCACTGCCGACAACACCGATGGCAAGGGCTTGGTGGTGGACCTGACCATAAACAGCGGCTTTGCCCTCACTGACAGGCGGGTGCTGATACTGGGCGCAGGTGGTGCGGTCCGGGGGGTGCTGGGGCCGCTACTGGCGGAGCATCCCCGAGCCCTGGTCATTGCCAACCGGACACCGGACAAGGCCCGGAGCCTGGCAGAACTGTTTGCGTCCGAGGCCGGTGCGACCGAACTCAGCGGCTGCGGGTTCGACGGGATTGAGGGAGAATTCGACCTGATCATCAACGGCACCAGCGCCAGCCTGCAGGGTGATCTGCCGCCAATCTCCCCTTCCCTGGTTGGGCCGGAAACCCGCGGATACGACATGATGTACTCCCATGAGGTCACCCCTTTTAACCGCTGGGTGCTGGACCAGGGCGGCCGCCTGGGCACGGACGGCGTTGGCATGCTGGTGGAGCAGGCCGCTGAATCCTTTGCCATCTGGCGGGGAGTTCACCCGGAGACTGCGCCGGTTATCGCAGCCCTGAGATCTGGAGCAGGCTGATCTGATCATCATGGGCTATTCTTGGGCCTGGACAGGTTTTTCTGCCATTTCCATGCTGTTGATGGGGACGTGAAGATGGACGTAAGCAGTTTGCAGGGCGAGGTTGCAGTATGGATGTCCTGACCCTGGTCGGGCTGTTTGCCGCGGTCCTGATTGTCGTGCTGGCGATGCTCTCCAATGCCAGTATGCTGACCTTTCTCAATCTGCCTGGTCTGGCACTGGTTCTCGGCGGGACCTTTGCCGTCACCCTTATCAAGTTCCGCCTGACGACGGTAATGAGTGCCTTTCGTCTGGCTTTTGCCACCGTTTTCAGGGACCGGCTGGAGAAACCCGTCAACCTGATACAGGAAGTCAGCACCCTTGCCCGCCTCGTACGCAAGGAGGGAATTCTGGGTCTGGAGAGCCATGAGACCAGCAACGAATTCCTCAGAAAGGCCATTAACCTCTGTGTTGATGGCCACCCGCCGGAGCTGATCGACGAAGCCCTGGCCCAGGACATCCAGCAGACCATGGAGCGCTACGAGGTTGCCGAAAGGGTATTCCGGGGCATCGGAGAGTCAGCGCCGGCCATCGGGATGCTGGGAACCCTGGTGGGACTGGTGCAGATGCTGAACAGCCTGGACGACCCTTCCTCCATTGGTCCGGCCATGGCCATTGCCCTGCTTACCACCCTCTACGGCGCCTTTATCGCCCAGCTGATCGCCCTGCCTCTGGCGGACAAACTCCAGCTCAAGGCCGAAGATGAGCAGCGCAACCGGTTGCTGATCGCCACGAGCATCCAGAACATCATGCGGGGTCAGAATCCGCGGGTCATGACAGAGCTGCTTTCCGCCTTCATTACTCCCGAGCAGCGCGCCGCCCTGGCCCAGGAGCGGGAGGCCTGAGGCATGGCGATTCTGCCCGCAAAAAGTCAAAGGCGTGCCCGTGGAGCCCCGTCCTGGATCGTCACCTTTGCCGACCTGGCCACTCTGCTCCTGACTTTCTTTATCCTGCTGCTGTCGTTCGCCGAAATGGACGTGGAAAAATACCGGGCCATGGCAAATTCCATGTCCTCAGCACTGGGTAGTAGCAGGGTACTGGATGAAGACATTGGCGGCTCGCCTCTTACCCTCATCGAGAGTGATACTGTTTCGCTTCCTGATCCCGAAGACGCAACCCGTGATGAGCCGGAATTTATTGATGAGCGGGGAGGCGCCGGAACGGTCACCCGGGTTCCCGAGGGAGTTGTCGAGCTGTCTTCCCGGCTAATCGAAGAGCTGGAACCGGAGGTGGCCTCGGGCGATCTGACCGTCAGTTATGACACCGAAAAGGTTATCATCCGTTTCTCTGAAGATGCCACTTTCCGTTCCGGGGAGGCCACCATCAAGCCTGACATGATCCCCATCATCGAGCGGGTGGTAGGCGTGCTCTCCCGGTGCAGTGGTGAGGTGCTGGTAGCCGGTTACACCGATGACCGCCCGGTTGTCAGTGGGCGCTACCGGTCGAACTGGGATCTGTCCGCCGCCCGCGCGGTTTCGGTGGTTCATGAACTGGTGCTCAATCGCCAGGTCTCCGCCGAGCGGGTTACAGCAGCCGGCCGCGCCGAGACCAATCCTCTCGCGCCCAACAACAGCCCCGAAAACCGCGCCCGCAATCGCCGTGTTGAGATTGTGATCCGGAGTCCCGAGTGCGAGGAAGCCGCCAGCTCCGGCGCACTACCCCTTGAAATACTGTCATAATTCCATACCCTTATGCTCCACAGCGACTACCTCAGATGGAATTCATATAACCAAATGGCCGTCAGATAGTTATACTGTCGCCCCTCTGACAGGCAGGCGAGATGAGAGAAGGATCATGAGTGGACCGGAAAAACCCAAGGTCATCGGTGAGGAATGGAGCGATGAGCGGGTCAAGAGCTTTCTTTTCATCAGCCCTTATGATGCCCGCATCAACCCGGATTTCAATGCATTGCTGAAAGCCTATCAGGCCATGCGTGCATTCGATTTCGAGCGGTTTGTCGGATTTTTTACCGAGGCTGGCCGGGACATCAATGCCCTCAGCGAATCAGGCGAGACAATTCTGGATCACGTGTCCGAGCACCGGCGCAGCACTGAGTACGCCAGAGCTCTCAGGGCTGCTGGTGCAAAAAAAGCCGCAGAGCTGAAGCAGGAGTAACCTTCCGGTTTTTCCGCTGGCCCCTGCGGCGCCTGAGCGGTCAGTGCACGTCAACCTCAATGGCTTTCGGACGCGCCGGCTCGGTTTTGTTGAGGGTCAGCGTCAGAATGCCGTTCTTGAATTCGGCTTTCGCGCTTTCCTCATCCACATTGTCCGGCAACGTGAAACGACGTACGAACTTGCCATAGACGCGCTCGACACGGTGCTGCCGGCCTTCCGTTTTTTCGTCGGCTTTTTTCCGTTCACCCTCAATATTCAGGACACGGTTCTCAACGGTAACCCTGATATCGTCCTTTTCCATTCCGGGCAATTCGGCGTCGATCTGATAGGTCTCCGACGTTTCCCTGACATCGACTGCAGGAACCCAGTCAGTGCGACCGAACAGATCCCGGTTTTCCACATCACCGGGAGAAGTTGGCAGCCCGAGACTGCGGTTGTAGCGATCGAACAGATCGGCAAATTCTGAAATTGGATTCCAGCGTGTGAGATTTGCCATTTTGAAACACCTCCTGTGAAACTGAAATCAATGGGTTTGACATCAGCTTTGCTCGCGGGACGGCTTCATCCCGGCGGATCCGCCGGATGGCTGCTCCGTGAACTCCAGCTACGGTAAATGTGTGAACGGCGGAGAGAATTTCAAGTGCCGGCAGGTGCCCGGGGGACCAATCAGGCAGGTTAAATTTTGTTCAACCATTTTCCCGGATATGCTCGTCCTTCAGACGGACATAGTTGCCTGCGGTATAGGCAAAAAAGCTCCGTTCCTGGTCGGTCAGCGCCCGGGCCTGACGGCAGGGCGAACCCACATACAGGTAGCCTGATTCCAGGGTTTTTCCAGGCGGTACAAGGCATCCAGCCGCAATGATCACCTCGTTTTCCACCACTGCGCCATCCATAATGATGGAACCCATGCCCACCAGAACCCGGCTGCCAATGCTACAGCCGTGCAGCAGCGCCTTGTGGCCAACGGTGACGTCATCACCAAGAGTGGTGGGCCAGCCGCCGGGGTTGTAGTCGCTGGCATGGGTGATGTGCACCACCGAGCCGTCCTGGATGCTGCAGCGGGCGCCGATACGGATTCTGTGCATGTCACCCCGAATCACTGTCATCGGCCAGACAGAGGAATCCTCCCCCAGCACCACGTCGCCAATGACCAGCGCGCTGGGGTCTACCCAGGTACGCGCGCCGAATTCAGGCGTGTTACCCTTGTGAGAACGGACATTTGCCATTACATATACTCCTATGGCTAATATTTTGAGAGCAAAGTACCTGACAAACCAAAGTACTCGACAAACAATGGACAGAGAAGGCCCTTATGAACAATCCGCTGTTGACCGATGACCTTTTGCCGCGCTTTGACCACATTCGAACCGAGCACATGGAACCGGCCATTGATCAGATCCTCAGTGAAAACCGGGTCAAGATCCAGAGCCTGGCGACCCAGGAAGACCCGAGCTGGCATACCCTCGCCCTGCCAATGCAGGGGCTGGAGGATCATCTCAACAATGCCTGGTCGGTGATCTCCCACCTCAACAGCGTCGCCAACACCGAGGAGCTGCGCAAGGTCTACAAGACCTGTCTTGACCGGCTGACGGAATACAGCACCGAGCTGAGCCAGAACGAACAGCTCTGCGAAGCCTACAAAAAGCTGGCAGCCCGGGATGACTTCAAAGATCTGGATGAGGCTCAGCGGAAGTCAGTGGAAAATACCCTCCGGGACTTCCACCTTGGCGGTGTGGATCTGCCAGAAGAAGACAAGACCCGGTACGCAGAACTCAAGATGGAACTGGCGGACCTCTCCAACCGGTTCAGCGACAATGTGCTGGACGCCACCGAACACTGGACCCGCCACATCACCGATCCGGAGGAGCTCAAAGGACTTCCGGAGACAGCCCTGAACGGAGCGCGCCAGGCAGCAAAGCAGCGCGACCTCGATGGTTACGTGATCACCCTGGATTTCCCGAGCTTCCATCCAGTGATGACCTATTGCGACAACAGGGATCTGCGCCGGGAAGTCTATGAAGCCTTTGTCACCCGGGCTTCCGACCTGGGGCCGGATGCCGGCACCTGGGACAACACGCCGGTCATGGCGGAAATTCTCAAGTGTCGCCATGCCCTGGCCAAACTGCTCGGCTTCAGCAACTACGCCGAGCGGTCGCTGGAAACCAAGATGGCCCGCAGTACGGACGAGGTGCTGGATTTCCTGAACGAGCTGGCGAAAAAATCAAAGCCGGTGGCCGAGAAGGATATGGAGGAGCTGCGCGCCTTTGCCCGTGATGAGCATGGCGTCGAGGACCTGGAGGCCTGGGATATAGGCTATTACAGCGAAAAACTTCGCCAGCAGCGCTACGACATTTCCGCCGAAACCCTGCGCCCCTGGTTCCCCGCAGACAAAGTTATCTCCGGCCTGTTCAAAGTCACCGAGAAACTTTTCGGCGTGCAGATCGAGGAGCAGCCAGATGCTGAAACCTGGCATGAGGATGTCACTACCTACCGGATCATCCGGGATGGCGAGCCGGCTGCGTATTTCTATTTTGACCCCTTTGCCCGTCAGGGCAAGCGGGGGGGTGCCTGGATGGCCGACTGCCGGGTAAGGTGGCGGGATCTGCGCGGGCAGTTGCATCTTCCGGTGGCCTTCATGACCTGCAACTTTACTCCCCCGGTGGACGGCAAACCCTCCCTGCTGACCCATGACGAGGTGACGACCCTGTTTCATGAGTTCGGGCACGGCCTGCACCATATGCTGACCCGGGTTGATGTGGCTGATGTGTCCGGCATAAATGGCGTTGCCTGGGACGCGGTCGAGCTGCCCAGCCAGTTTCTGGAGAACTGGTGCTGGCACCCTGAGTCACTGGAGCTGATTGCCTCGCATCACGAAACCGGCGAGCCCCTCCCACGGGAGATGGTGGACAAGCTGCTGGCGGCGAAGAACTTCCAGGCCGGCATGCAGATGGTGCGGCAACTGGAATTTTCCCTGTTTGATTTCCGGCTCCATGCGGAATTTAGCCCGACGGCGCCGACCAATCCGCTGGACATGCATCGCAAGGTCCGCGACGAAATTGCGGTGATCAAGGCGCCTGAATTCAACCGCTTCCCCAACAGCTTCTCCCACATTTTTGCCGGTGGTTATGCTGCGGGCTATTACAGCTACAAGTGGGCAGAAGTTCTGGCGGCAGATGCCTTCTCGCTGTTTGAGGAGAAAGGCATCTTCGATCCGGATACCGGCCGCTCGTTCCTCGAGAATATCCTCGAGAAGGGCGGGTCCAGAGAACCTATGGAGCTGTTCAAGGCCTTCCGGGGACGCGAGCCCAGGGTGGATGCACTGCTTGAGCAGACAGGCATCAGCTCCCGGGCAGCCTGAGCCGAACCCGGCCGGTCAGCCCCTGCTGCCGGCCAGTATTTAATGATGGAGACCTTTTCATGGCAACACCCAGACGGTTCATCGCAGGCGCAGTCTGTCCCCGCTGCGCGGAGATGGACAGGATTGTCATGTACAGCAACGAGAAGGGCCAGTTCCGGGAATGTGTTGCCTGTGGCTTCGCTGACCGGGAGGGGGAACGAGAGCCTGCCGTGGCAGAGCTTCAGACCCGGGTTAACAGCCGCATCAACACTGACGATCACACCGTGAAGCAGGTGGTTTTTTTCAGGGCAGCTGATGCGGATGACGACAGCAGTGAGGAGAGCTGACCGGACAGGGGTCACCCCTGTCGTGATTCACCGACCCAGGTAAACCTCGGAACCTGCTCTCCTGCCACTTCCACGGTTTCCCGGAACATGGTGAGAGGGCGGACCCACAGGCCCTGGTCCCCGTAGAGGCACCGGTAAACCACGAGAAGTTCTTCCGTCTCGCTGTGGCGGGCGGTACCTATGACCTCGTAATCCCTGCCCTTGTAGTGTCGGTAAAGACCGGTTTTGACGATAGATGTCATAAAAAGAACCCTGGACATGAAAATGTTTGACCTGCCGCACTATGCCACAGGCTAACATGCCGAAAGTCATCCGTGCCGGTCATTCTGCAGCCATTCCGTTTAATATTCAGAGTGCCTGAATAACGGGAGCCTCAGTTTTTGAGTCTGTATCGGCCGGGCCCCAGGAAAATCAGGGCAAATGCAATAAACAGGAAAAAGCCCTGGAGTTCCAGCGCCCAGCCCCCGGTACCACTGAGGCTTGAAAGCTGGCTGCCATGGGCGAGAGCGATGGCCACCAGCATGTTGAAGACAATGAGCAGAGCGCCAATGCGGGTGTGATAGCCAAGTATTACCATCAGTGGCGCGATCAGTTCCCCGACAAAAACCCCGTAGGCGAAGATGGTGGGTATGCCGTGTCCCCCCAGCATGTTCTCGATGCCACCAACCCCGTGAAACAGCTTGGCAACGCCGTGAAACAGCAGCAGGCCGCCCAGGGTCAGGCGAATGATCAGTTTTCCCAGATCAGCGTTTTCCAGCAAGGCGGCGTCCTTCGGTGAGTTTTGTCAGTCATCCCGGGCAGGGACAGGTAGCAGAAATCCGGGCAAGGGTAGCCTGAATCCTGCACTCAGGCCACCTCAGGAGCCGACAATTTCCGGATGCAGGGGGATCAGCCTGGCGAGGAGCCGGTTCTGTATAGCCGGGGGTATATGGTTTTTCTCCATCGCCAGTATGAGGCCTTCCACCAGGGCATTGAACTGGGTCTGGCTGATGTCCATGGCTTCATGGGATTCTTCCATGCTCATGCCGGTGTAGCTGCAGGGGCCGCCGGAAAGCTCGCAGAGCTGGTCACTGAGGTTGCTGTGGAACCGCTCCACATTCAGGCCGCGAAACTGAAAAGCAATGCGTTCATCGTCCACTATGATGTAAAGAAGGTCTTCCACGACCTGCTCTATTCCGCTCCTTCTTCCAAGGGCTGTGTAAAGGCTGCTGTTCCCGGCCGGGGAATCTGGCCGTGTCTCCCCTGGTGCCGGGACAGACTGACAGGAGGCGACCAGGAGGCTCAGCATCAGAGGCAGAACAGATTTCATCGGGTTCACGAGGTGTCTCCGGGTTGCTAGAAGCTGCCCTGCAGCGAAAGGTAGGCGCCCTGCTGGTCTTCCAGACCAGCGATGTCGCCAAGGCTGAGCCAGGCGGCAGTTACTGTCAGATGCCGGTCGGGTATCCAGACGAGAAACAGGTCATGCCAGTCATCTTCCCCGGCGAAGCCGAGGTTGTCGGGCTTCTGGCGATATTCAGCACCCACCAGCCAGCGTCGGCTGAGAAAAACACCAAGGCTGCTCTCGAGCATGAGTTCATGGCTGTCCCCACGGTCGCCGCCAAACCCCAGAAGGCCGCCCTGGTTGGCCCGTGTGCTGCGCAGAGTGGCATTGACCAGCAGGTTGCGGTCCATGACAGCGGCAAAGAAGAGCCTGCTTCCTGCCAGCAGCACGTCGGTGCCCGAGTCGGACCCGGCCCCTGCTGCGTCCGGGACCTCGAATTCACGGGTGCGCTTGTGCTGGAGGCCCAGGGACCACTGGCCAAGGGGGGCGTAAACGGCATCGCCCTGGAGCCTGATCTTGAGGCCGAAGATATCCTGCACCAGTTCATCCTCACCGAGGTCTGCCCCCAGCGTGTCGAGATCCAGGGTCTGACGGCCGGCGCTCAATTCAATTCGATTGCGCCAGTTGAGGGTCAGTCCGGTGAAACCCAGGGTGTAGTCGTCCAGCTCAGCCCGGCTAACGGCCAGTGTGCCGCCCCATTCCTCGTCGCTGGCATAGCCGCTGAGTAGCGCCCAGGGCACAATCCCGCCGCCGGCACTGCCTTCTATGGTGGTCACGCCGCCGGTCGCCCAGAGCCGGCTGCCGGGGCCGGCCTGAGCCTGGGCCAGCACCAGCATCATCAGCATGCCGCAGACTCCGGAGCGCGCCAGGGAGGGAACAGGCAGCTGTCTCATCCGGTTTTTTCTCCGGCTTGCCTGCGCAGCTCGGGGGCTCGCGCGGCAAAATCCATGGCCCACTGCAGCAGGGCCTCCGGTGCCATGGGCCTCGCCAGAAAGAAGCCCTGGGCCAGATTGCAGCCCCAGCGCTGCAGCAATCGCCAGCTTTCCAGGTTTTCGATGCCTTCTGCCACCACGCTCAGTCCCAGCCTGTGGGCCATGTCGATGGTGGACTGAACGATAAGCTGGTCCTGGGGTTGCTCATTCAGTCGCAGCACAAAGGATTTGTCGATTTTCAGCTCATGGACTGGCAGCGAGCGCAGCTGGGCCAGCGAGGAATAGCCGGTGCCGAAGTCGTCCACGGAAAGCCGGAATCCCAGAGCACGGAGCCTCTCAAGGGTCTGGATGGCCAGACCCGGGTCCGACATGACCGCGCTCTCGGTTACTTCAAAGGTGATGGTTTCCCGCAGCCCGTTCCAGTTGCCAAAGATGGTCATGACAAGGTCCGGAAGCTTCCGGTTGCTGAGATCGAGAGCGGACAGATTGATGGCAACGCCGGTATCAAGTCCCTGCCTCCGCCAGGATGCAGAATCCCGGGCAATCTGCTCCATGATGAAGCCGGTCAGATGGTGAATCTGCCCCGATCGTTCCGCCAGCATGATGAACTCTTCCGGATTGATGAACCCGAGTTCCGCATGTCGCCAGCGCACAAGGGCTTCCACCTGGTGAAGCCGGACGGAGTCGAAGGCGATTTTGGGCTGGTAGTTCATGTGCAGCTCGCCATTGGTCATGGCGGTTTCCAGATCCCGGATCAGCCGCAATTCCCGCAGGTGACTTTCGTCGCCCCCTGGCTGGTAAAAGGCGGTATGACTTTCAGCCCTGCGGGCCTGTTCAAGGGTCAGATTCACCCGTCGGCGCACTTCGTCCGGAGTGCCGGCCTGCTCAGGCAGCTGCAGAACGGCAATATGAATCTGGAGCTGGATGGGAGTCTCGTAGATAACGATGGGCTTTTCTGCCTGGCCCCGCAACTCGTCAATGAGAGCCTCCAGTCGCTCTCTCCCCTCATTCGGCACCAGGGCCATGAATTCGTTGCCGCCAGTCCGGCCAAAGGAGCATTCCACCGGCAGCTGGCCCCGGAGCCTCAGGCCGGTAGCGACGATGACCTGGTCTCCGAAGGCAAAACCGAGGGTGTCATTGATGGCCTTGAAGTCGGCAACGGTAAACGCCACCACATACTGTGAGCAGCGCGCTTCAAGACAGTTCCTGATGCCAGCGTCTATGGCTTTCCGGTTTTCCAGCCCTGTAAGCTCATCATGAATCGCATTGTGTTCAAGTTGATGTTCCCGCTCCCGGACACGGAACAGCATCCTGGTCAGGGCATCGGCCAGCACTTTCAGTTCGCCACCGGCCTGGAGTGCGGGTGGGCTGACGTTCCGGCTCTCGCCGATGGCGCGGGCAAAATTGGCCAGCTGCAGGAGCGGGCGGCCAAGGGTCCTTGCCATGGCCATGACCAGAACCGCTGCTGCAATCAGTACGATGAAAACCAGCAGGGCAATGTCCCATGCGAGCTGATAATAGCCTCTGAGGGCCTCGCTCCGGCTGCTCAGAAGCAAAAGGTGGACCGCCCCCCTGTCGCTATCGCTGACCGGCAGCACCCGGCTGAAATATCGCTGGGTTTCCAGCATCCGCTCGCCCGGCGCGGAGTCGGAAGCTTCCAGAAGGTCCGGGTCGACTGCCTGGCCCGTCATGCTGCTGGCAAGCAGGGTCACCTTGCCGTTCTGGTGATTCCTCAGAAGCACCTCGGTGCCGGTAAGATTGCTGATGGAACTCGCAAACCGGTCATCCAGGAGGAATCCGGCCAGCAGCCATGCCCGCAACCCGGCGCCCCGCACAGGCACCACGATGAGCTGCCAGGCCTGCCCCTCCCACGTCCGGATGTCGGCCGCCTGGCCCGGGCCTCTGGCTTCAGCCAGCAGCTTCTGAAACGGCGCCGGGGCTCCGTTTTCCAGGCCCTGAAGATTCGCCACAAGTTTGCCGGAGTTGTCCGTGACCAGGGCGAGGTCGGCCCCGGCCCGGGCGGTCTGGTTTGCCAGGGCGCTGGTAATGGTGGGCACATCCCCGGCTGCGACTGTGGAGCGGAAGCCGAAATCCTCTGCTACCACCTGGAGCCGGGAGGCCAGGAGTTCGGTGCGCCTCGCCAGCAGTTCACTGGCCACTTCGCGAGCGACGGACAACTGGTCCCGGGCGCGACTTTTTTCCGCCTCGAACAGATTTACCAGCAATAGACCCGCAATGCTGGCCACTGTGATGAATACTATGGCAAGCATGGTGATCATCAGCCGGGCCCGGAAGCCGGCGAACAGGTGTCGTGGCGCCATCACAGTTCCTGGAAGCGTTTCTGAAGGCCTCCGAGACCCATGCTGTCGGCCTGCTCCGGAGCCAGTTCCAGTGTCAGCGACTGCTGTACCGGCCAGGAGCCGGGTAAATGCCGGACTTCGCTGATCGTATTATCCTGCAGCCGGGGATGCCACAGCCTTATCTCCAGGCCGCTCCCACTCAGCATCCGGTCCGGGACGTCCAGCCGGACCCGGCCATCGGCGCCGGAGCGGGCGACATGGGGTGTGTCCGCCACCAGGATAAACGCCTGCATATGATCGTGAATATTGCAGCCCAGTTCGACAATCCCGGTCCGGTCGAACACCACCGGAGTCTCGGGGTGGCCGGCGTAAAGCTCGATGTTGAAGGGTTTCGTGCTGGAGAACGAATAGACATGATGCTGGGTGTTGTCATTGTTGGGGAAAGACACCTCCGACCCCCTGACAACAGTCAGAATGTGGGGGTCAAAGGCGCGGTTTTTCTGGGACATTACGGCCCGGTCAGGCACCACCCCGGCAGTGCCTCCCACCTGGACAATTACATTTGCCAGAGGTCTGGCGTTTGCTGCCTCGGTAAAGGTCAGCTCCACTACCCCCGCCCGGGCCGTGCCGCAGATCAGCAGGAATAGTCCGCAGTAGATGAGGGTCTGGTCTGGCCATAACTTTGGGAGCATGCTTGTTTTACCCGTACATTTGCACTGGCGAAAATTTCACCCGGTCATCAGCACGGGTATTGCGACGGCACCAGTTTTCCCCGGGTGGTTCCGGACATTACGGAAGCATAACGCTTGTGAATGCGAATTACAGCTCTACCTGGGCCCCGGACCCAGTACGAAGTGTATATGGTTGCGTTTCAGCAGATTTTCCCAATACTTCCTCATCCAGCCCCAGGCCGTATGCCTGACCTGTCTTACGAATGGATCCAGATTCAGTTCATAATAATCGGGTGAGCCTGCAATCTGGAGCACCGTAATCGTGATGGACTGATCAAGTTCGTTGGCAAAGGGCTCGCCGATGAGCTGATGAGCCACAAGGTTGGCTTGGGTAGCCTCTATGTCCACCAGTCGGCTGCGGCGGATGGAGTAGTTGTTTTCGTACATTTCTTCCATCAGGCGATGGCACTGGTAGGCACGTATCAGCAGTCCATCCAGGCCATCGTATCTGGCCAGCAGCACGGAGGGCTGGGTAAAATACCGGGTTGCAGCATGGATAAAGGGTTCAAACAGCACCGTTTTCCCGGCCTCCCGGGAGCAGGCATCGACACACTCGATGAGCCGGGGGGCCATTTCGATGTATTCCACGGCGAACTGGAACAGGCTGGTCGCCGGGTCATGGCCATCCACGACAATGGTCGACGGCAGGGCGGCAGCCTTCGTCTGAAGCTGACGCAGGAAAGCCCCGGACCTTGCTTCCTGCCGGCGCGCATGATCGATGATTTCGAGTACCGCCTCTGGTGTCATATCCGGAGAGACCGATCTGTGTACTGAAAAGGGTCGCAAGGCGCCTCCAGGGAACCGTCAGCTATCCATCGTCAGGCGAGACTCTACTGACCGCTTGCAGCGTAAGCCCGCCGTTTCTGATCAGTGTAGTTGAGATTCCTGTGGTTGCCCGGGCAGAGCGATTTATGTGAACCAGGAATCATTGTGACTGCGGTGCATGAACACCAGTCCCATGGTGGCTGCCCGCGCCAGCATGAGAAAAACCAGGGAAAACCACAGACCATGATTGCCCCACCCGGTGGTCAGCCACCAGGTGGGAAGAAAGATCACCAGGGCCGAAAAGAGCATGGTGTTCTGCATATCCCGGGTGCGGGTGGCGCCAATGAAGATACCGTCCAGCAGGAACCCCCACACTGCCGCGAGGGGCAGCATCCACAGCCATGGCAGGTAGAGTCGGGCGGTTTCCCGGACTTCGGGGATGCTGGTGAGCAGGCCAATGAGGGTGTGGCCAGTGAGCACAAAAAGCAGGGTAAAAAGCAGTGCCCCCCAGAGGGACCAGCGCAGAGTGGTTCTGCACACCTCCCGGAACTGGTGGCGGTCGTTGCCACCAACGGCTTCCCCCACCAGGGCCTCGGCAGCATTGGCAAAGCCGTCCAGACCGTTGGAGATAATCATCAGGAAAGTGATCAACACGGCGTTGGCGGCCAGAATGATATCTCCCTGGCGCGCTCCCTGGGCGGTAAAAAAAGCCAGCACCAGCAGCAGGGTGATGGTACGCACCATGATGTACCGGTTTACATTCAGAATTCGCCCGTAGTCTGCCAGTGATCCCAGTAGGGCTCGTGTCAGGCGCAGGTTCCCGGGCAGACGCCTGAGGACCAGGGCAAACCCCAGGGCCGCGGCGGCGTATTCCGCGATCACCGTGGCCAGCGCAACGCCCTGGCTGTTCCAGCCAAGAACCGTCACGAACAGGACATCCAGCAGTATGTTGAGGCTATTGGCCGTGATCAGCATCAGCATCGGCCCTCGGGGGAACTGCATGCCAATCAGCCAGCCCACGAGGGTGTACTGGCAGAGCACGGCAGGTGCACTCCAGATGCGAATTGCCGCATACTCGCCGGCCAGCATTGCCACCTCTGGACCCGGATTCATAAGCACCAGGCCGAGCCGAATGACCGGCTGATGAAACAGGATGAGGATGAGTCCGATCACCACAGCCAGCACCACCGAGCGCACCAGCAATCCGGCCTGAGCCTCGCTGTCTCGCCGCCCCCAGGCCTGGGCTGCCAGCCCTGTAGTGCCCATCCGCATGAAGCCAAAGCTCCAGTACAGAATGGTGAACAGATTCGCTCCCACTGCTACTGCCCCAAGGTATTCCGGCCGCTCGAGATGACCCAGAACGGCGGTGTCCACCAGCCCCAGCAGAGGGACGCTGAGGTTGGTAAGCATCAGTGGCCAGGCCAGGGCCCATAGTCTCCGGTCTGTTCCGGAAAAAGGCGGAATCAGCCGAATCATCTCAGGTTCTGTCCCGGCGGCGCTTCTCAAATTTACCGCTGTTTGTGTTGGCAGCTTCTCTCTTATTCATTTTTAATATAACCAAGCAATCTTTTAGGCATTTAAAGTTCACCCATTTTTTTGAGAGTTGGGGCATCCTCTGCCTATACTAGGCGCGATTATCCGTGAACAGAGTCTTCCGATCGGCCTCTGTGGTGTGTGCGAGCACTTCGGAGTGGTTCATCGGAAAGCTAAACTTCCTGCAGCAGGGAAGTGTCACGCAGAACATTCGAACATGCCAGCTGCCCTGCCTCGCCGCCAGAAATTTTCATCTGGCAGCCCGTGCGAGTGGCTGTGTGCTCATGACAAGAACAACACTCTGTGGAGACACGGTATGCACGTGCACGTTAAACGGGCGGGCGCTCTTCTGGGCGCATGTCTGGCATCATCCCAGGCTTTCGGAGCCTGGACGCTGAACATGGCTCCGGGTGTCACCGGTTCCAGCAACGAAATTTTTGATCTCCACATGACCATTCTCTGGATCTGCGTTGTCATCGGCATCGTGGTATTCGGGATAATGTTCTGGTCCATCTTTGCCCACCGCAAGTCCAAGGGCTACAAGCCGGCCCATTTTCATGAAAACACCCTTGTGGAAGTGGCCTGGACCATTATTCCCTTCGTCATCCTTGTGGTTATGGCAATACCTGCCACCGCAACCCTTGTAGACATGTACGACTCGGAAGAGTCCGATATAGACATCAAGGTGACCGGCTACCAGTGGCGCTGGAAGTACGACTACATCGGAGAGGAGTTCGGTTTCTTTTCCAACATGACTACTTCCCAGGATGAGATGTACAACCGGACCGAAAAATCCGAGCACTATCTGCTGGATGTGGACAATCCCATGGTCATCCCGGTTGGCAAAAAGGTCCGCCTGTTGCTGACCGCCAACGATGTCATCCATTCCTGGTGGATACCTGCCTTTGGCGTCAAGAAGGACGCCATTCCCGGCTTTATTAATGAGACCTGGACCCGGGTGGACGAGCCGGGTATTTATCGCGGCCAGTGCACGGAGCTCTGTGGCCGGGGCCACGCTTACATGCCTGTGGTGGTCAAGGCTGTGCCCCAGGAAGAATACGACGAGTGGGTTGCCGGGCAGAAAGCGGCTGCCCAGAAAGAGCGTGATCTGACCGGGAAAGACTGGACCATGGACGAGCTGATGGAGCGCGGGGAACAGGCCTATGCCACCAACTGCGCCTCCTGCCACCAGGCTGACGGTTCTGGCATGCCGCCGACTTTCCCTGCCCTCAAAGGCAGCATGATTGCCACTGAAGACATGCAGGCTCACCTGGATGTAGTGGTCAATGGTGTGTCCGGTACATCAATGCAGGCGTTTGGGCCCCAGCTCAGCGAGGTGGATCTTGCCGCAGTTATTACCTATGAGCGCAACGCATGGGGCAATGACACAGGTGAAATGGTCACGCCCAAACAGGTGTTCGATTACAAAAACCAGGAATGATTGCAGCGGGCGGGCGTTCCGGCTTCCGCCCCGACTGAAACGTTCGCCAGTTAATACATGTCGCCAACAAGAGAGAACAGGCGTCTACGGGGGTTCTTCATGAGTGCGGTCATCGATACCCACGACCAGGATCATCATCACGGTCCGGCCAAGGGCTACATAACGCGGTGGTTGTTTACCACCAACCATAAAGATATCGGGTCCATGTACCTGATCTTCAGTTTCACCATGTTCCTGCTGGGCGGGGCCATGGCGATGGTCATCCGGGCGGAACTCTTCCAGCCCGGGCTTCAGATAGTGGAGCCGGAATTTTTTAACCAGATGACTACCATGCATGGCCTGATCATGGTGTTCGGGGCGGTAATGCCCGCATTCGTTGGCCTGGCCAACTGGATGCTGCCGCTGATGGTCGGCGCGCCGGATATGGCCCTGCCGCGGATGAACAACTGGAGCTTCTGGCTTCTGCCCTGTGCCTTCCTGATTCTTGTCTCCACCCTGTTCATGGAGGGCGGTGCGCCGAACTTTGGCTGGACCTTCTACGCCCCGCTCTCGACAACCTATGGGCCGCCAAGTACCACCTTCTTCATTTTCGCCGTTCACATCATGGGTGTGTCGTCCATCATGGGCGCCATCAACGTGATCGCCACCATCATCAACATGCGCGCTCCCGGCATGACCCTGATGAAAATGCCTCTGTTCGTCTGGACCTGGCTGATCACCGCTTTCCTGCTGATCGCAGTCATGCCGGTACTGGCAGGCGTGGTCACCATGATGCTGATGGACATCAACTTCGGGACCAGTTTCTTTGATGCCGCCGGCGGTGGTGATCCGGTCCTGTTCCAGCATGTGTTCTGGTTCTTCGGCCATCCGGAGGTGTATATCATGATCCTCCCGGCTTTCGGTGCGGTCTCCCATATCATCCCGGCATTCTCCCGCAAGCGCCTGTTCGGCTACGCCTCAATGGTCTACGCGGTGGGTGCCATTGCGGTTCTGTCATTTGTGGTCTGGGCCCATCACATGTTTACCGTGGGCATGCCCATCGCCGGACAGCTGTTCTTCATGTACGCCACCATGCTGATCGCGGTCCCGACCGGGGTAAAGGTGTTCAACTGGGTGGCCACCATGTTCCGGGGCTCCCTGAGCTTTGAAACCCCCATGCTGTTTGCCATTGCCTTCGTAATCCTGTTCACCATCGGTGGCTTCTCAGGGCTGATGCTGGCGATTGCGCCAGCTGACTTCCAGTACCACGACACCTACTTCGTAGTGGCTCACTTCCATTACGTGCTGGTACCAGGGGCGATCTTCGGCATCTTTGCTTCTGCCTATTTCTGGCTGCCCAAGTGGACCGGCCACATGTACGACGAGACCCTGGGCAAAACCCACTTCTGGCTGTCGTTCATCGGCATGAACCTGGCGTTCTTCCCGATGCACTTTCTGGGCCTTGCGGGGATGCCGCGCCGGATCCCGGATTACGCCCTGCAGTTCGCCGATTTCAACATGGTTTCGAGCATTGGCGCCTTCATGTTTGGCGCGACGCAGCTGCTGTTCCTCTGGATCGTGGTGAAGTGCGTGCGCGGTGGCGAGAAGGCAGCGGCCAATCCATGGGATGGTGCTGAGGGTCTGGAGTGGACTGTGCCCTCACCGGCGCCGTACCACACATTCGCGACACCGCCTGATGTAAACTTTACCGATCATGCGGAAGTCCGGGACGCGAAGTAACCAGACTCGTAACCAGGTCCGCAAACAGGAGTACAGGTCATGGCTGAATCAAGGCGTTCCAATACTCGCGTGGTAGGCTGGTGCATGGCCGGTGTAGTGGGTATGTTCGCTTTTGGTTTTGCCCTTGTGCCCCTGTATGAGGTGTTCTGTGAGATCACCGGCATCAATGGCAAGACCGGCGGTCGGTACGAGAGTACTGAAGTCGCCCGGGTGGATCAGAACCGGACAGTGACAGTGCAGTTTGTGGCGCAGAACGGGCCGGACATGCCCTGGGTGTTCCGTCCTGCCACCAGCAGTATCAGCGTGCACCCCGGGGAAGCTACCACCGTGCATTTTCGTGCAGAGAATCCCACCGGGCAGACCATGACGGGCCAGGCTGTTCCCAGCCTGGCGCCCTCGGAGGGCACGCTGTATTTCCACAAGACGGAATGCTTCTGCTTCAATCAGCAGGAGCTCAAGGCGGGAGAAGCTATCGACATGCCTCTGGTATTCATTGTCGATGCCGACCTGCCCACCGATATTCATAAACTGACGCTGTCCTATACCCTCTACGACCAGCAGCGACTGAAGAAGGTATCGGACGTGGATCAGGCCCGTAAAACAACAAACGATAACGGATAAGCCGTCGGAGACCGCCATGGCGACAGATCAGAGCTATTACGTACCGGAACAGAGCAAGTGGCCCATAATCGCCACGGTTGGCCTGGGGGTTATGCTGTTCGGGGCCGCCTCCATCATGGTGAGCAGCAATCAGGGTGACTCAACTACTGGTGACTGGGTGGTCTTCGGCATAGGCGCCGTTATCATGGTCTACATGCTGTTCGGCTGGTTCGGCAATGTCATCGAGGAAAGCCGCAAGGGACTTTACAGCGCCCAGATGGACCGCTCGTTCCGCTGGGGTATGACCTGGTTCATTTTTTCCGAAGTGATGTTCTTTGCTGCCTTCTTCGGTGCCCTGTTCTATGTCCGCACCTTTGCTATTCCCTGGCTGGGCGGCGAAGGTGACCGGGGCTCCAGCAACATGCTGTGGGAAGGCTTTCAGGCCAACTGGCCGCTTCTGCAGAATCCGGATCCGAAGGAATATCCGTCACCGGAAGGCATTATCAATGCCTGGGGGCTGCCGCTTCTGAACACTATCCTGCTGGTGACTTCCTCTTTCACGGTCACTCTGGCTCACCATGCCCTGAAAAAGGAGCATCGGGGCAAGGTCAAGGCATGGCTGGGTGCAACCATACTGCTGGCGCTGGTCTTCCTGTTCTTCCAGGCCGAGGAGTATGTTGAAGCCTATCGGGACCTGGATCTGACCCTCCAGTCTGGCATCTACGGCAGCACCTTTTTCATGCTGACCGGTTTCCATGGGGCTCACGTAATACTGGGAACGCTGCTGCTGATCATCATGCTGATCCGTGTGCAGAAGGGGCATTTCACCCCTGACAGCCATTTCGGTTTTGAGGCTGCAAGCTGGTACTGGCACTTTGTCGACGTGGTATGGCTGGGGCTCTTTATTTTCGTTTACATTATCTGACGTATTAACGGTGCAGAGTGTGGCCGCTCAATAGGGGGTGGGGTTCAGTGTAAGATCCCCATGCCAGAGCGCCACCAGGATGATGCCCAGAAGTAGCAGGCTGAGGCCGACACGGACTGCCAGTGAATTGACCACCCGCGTGGATCGACTGCCATCCCTGATCAGGAAAACCAGGCCTGTGAACAGACTGACAATCACCGCCAACAGCAGGATAACGATAATCACTTTAAGCATATGCCACTCTCCTGTTCCGGTTCGGGGTACGTCGAATCTGAGGTCACTATAGCAGAGCATGGCAAATCAACAGCGACCAGAACAACGCCGGTGGCAATGGGACTGGCGACTGATGGCGTTTTCCGGCCTTTTTTTACCGCTGCTGCTTGCCCTGGGATTCTGGCAGCTTGACCGTGCTGGCGAAAAGGAAAACCAGCTGCAGCGATGGGAGCAGGAGGCCGGAGACGCGGCCTGGAAGGAGCAACTGGACGCCGGCCTGGAGCCGGGAAAACCGGTTGAGCTGACCGGCAGTTATTCTGGTCGTTTTCACTGGCTCCTGGACAACAGGACCCGGGATGGGCGGGCGGGGTACGAAGTGCTGAGCGTATTCTATCCCGATGACGGGCGACCGGTAGTGGTCAATCGGGGCTGGCTTGCAGCGCCGCGTAAAAGAGAAGACCTGCCCGCCATTCCCACGCCCGCACAGCCGGTATCCCTGGCCGGAAGGGTCGCCGACTTTCCGGAACCCCCGGTACTGGCCGACTCACCCTCTGGATCTGGATGGCCCCGCAGGGTTCAGGCGCTTTCTCCGGACCAGGCCAGTAGCGCGGAACCGGCGCTGGCTGATTATCTGGTCCGGCTGGCAGGACCGGAGCAGCCAGGGGCGTTCCGGGCTGACTGGGCGCCGGACCTGATGGGCCCACAGACCCATTATGGCTATGCAGTTCAATGGTTTTCCCTGGCACTGGCGCTGGTCGTACTGACAGCGGTTGCCAGTTATCGCAAAACTGACACAGGGCATGACGACAGATATGGCTGACGAGACAGAAGACCAACCATCGCCGGAACGGGTCCGCCGCGGTCGTCGCATGGTGCTGCTGCTTTTTGCCATCGGCTTTGGCCCGATGATTCTGGCTACTGTGATGTATTACACTGGCTGGCTAAATCCGGCAGGCCATTCCAATCACGGGCTACTCGTGAGCCCACCGGTGCCGGTGAGTGAACTGAAGCTGGAAGGCCCGCGGGGGGAAGCGCTGGAAACGCGTTTTGGCCCCCAGATTAAAGACCCCGACTGGCTTCTGCTGATCGTGGCGCAAAACTGCGGCGACGAATGCCAGCAGCTCCTGTATCTGGCTCGCCAGGTCAACGTGGCGCTGGGCAAGAACGCCGACCGGTTGAGCAGGGCAGCCTGGGTTGAGCAGGTGCCGGAGGATCTGGCAGGCAGCTGGAACAGCGAATATCCCTCCATGGGCCGCCTGAAAGTCCGCAATGGCGAAAGCCCGGACTGGCCTCCGGGAGTTGATCCGGGTGAAGCTCCCGAGATTCTCGTGATAGACCCTTTTGGCAATATCATGATGCGCTACACGACTGAGCATAGCGGCAAGGAAATGCTTGAGGACCTCAAGCACCTCCTGAAACTGTCCCAGATAGGCTGATGCCACGGCTTGAGGTGAAACCTGTGAACACAACCCCCGAATCGGCAGAACATTTGCGGATCATGGCGCGCTGGGCAACGCTTGCTTCGCTGTTGACAGTGGTCGTGGTCATGCTCGGAGCCTGGACCCGGCTGGTGCATGCCGGCCTTGGCTGCCCGGACTGGCCCGGGTGCTACGGCTTTCTGTCAGTCCCCCAGGATGCGGCCCGCATCGCCATAGCCGAAGCCAGATTCCCGGACTCACCGGTGGATGTCAGCAAGGGCTGGCCGGAAATGATTCACCGGTACGCCGCCGGCAGTCTGGGCCTGGTGGTTTTTGGTCTGGCGGCCTTCGGCGTGCGACATCGCCGCTCTGGCGTACCCTTCAGGCTTCCCCTCTTCATTGCCGGATTTGTTGTGCTCCAGGCGGCCTTTGGCATGTGGACCGTCACCCTCAAGTTATGGCCCCAGGTTGTGGCCCTGCATCTGCTGGGAGGGTTCACCACGCTTACCTTGCTGACTCTGCTCGCCCTCAGACTGCGGGCAAAACCCACCAGCCCACCGGTCGGGAAGTATCCACCGCTTGTCCGGCTCCGGCCCTGGCTTTACGGGGGGCTGGCGCTGGTCATCATGCAGATCGCACTCGGCGCCTGGACCGCGGCCAATTACGCAGCGGTGGCCTGCACCGACCTGCCCACCTGCCAGGGGCACTGGTGGCCCGAAATGGATTTCCGCCACGGCTTTGATATCACCCAGGCGGTGGGGCCCAATTATCTGGGAGGCCAACTGGCTGCAGATGGCCGCGTGGCCATTCACGTCAGCCACCGCCTCGGCGCTTTGGTGGTGCTGGTTTACCTCGGTGGTCTCCTTGCGGCATTATGGCGGCACGGTGGGCCTGCCGGAATCCGGGGAGCGGTCGCACTGGCCGGGGCCGCACTGGCAATCCAGATCCTCCTTGGCCTGGCTAACGTCATTTTCAGTATTCCCCTGGGGATCGCAGTGGCTCACAATGCGATGGGCGCCGGTCTCCTGCTGACACTGGTGCATCTTGTCTGGCGAACTCACGGCTATCGACTGGGCGCCGGTTTCCACATTCACAAAACAACAATAAAACGAGAGGCAGCAGTATGAGTGAGCAGGTCAAAACACTGGCCATGGATTCGGTGGAGCGGCCTTCAGTGTCCTGGCGGGATTTCCTGGAGCTGACCAAGCCCAAGGTAGTGGCACTGATGATGCTGACCGCCGTTATCGGCATGCTGCTTGCCCGGCCGGGATTGCCTCACTGGTCGGTGCTGGTATTCGGCAATCTCGGTATTGCCCTGCTGGCAGGCGCGGCCGCTGTGATCAACCATGTGGTGGATCAGAAAATCGACACCATCATGGCCCGCACCCGGAAGCGCCCCGTGGCGACTGGCCGCATCAGCCCGGTCGACGCGCTGATCTTCGCAGTGACCCTGTCCCTGGCAGGGGTCTTGGTGCTTGTGTGGCAGGTCAATGCCCTGACCGCCTGGCTCACCCTTGCCTCCCTGGTGGGCTATGCCGGTGTATACACCCTGTTTCTCAAGCGCGCCACACCCCAGAATATCGTCATCGGCGGTCTCGCCGGCGCCATGCCGCCGCTGCTTGGCTGGACTGCGGTCACCGGCCAGGTTGATGGCCACGCCCTGCTTCTCGTACTGATCATCTTTGCCTGGACGCCACCGCACTTCTGGGCGCTGGCGATCCATCGCAAAGAGGAATATGCCCAGGCCGGCATACCCATGCTTCCGGTCACTCACGGTAACCGGTATACGGAACTGCACATCGTTCTTTATACCCTGATGCTGCTGGCGGTGAGCCTTCTTCCCTTCGTCACCGGCATGTCCGGCCCCATTTATCTTGCGGGCGCACTGCTGCTGGGTCTGAGGTTCCTGCAGTATGCGGTGCGACTGATGCGGGGTGATGACCGGCGGGTGGCTCTGGCCACTTTCAAATATTCCATTACCTACTTGATGGCACTGTTTGTCTTCCTGCTGGTAGATCACTTTATATTTTTCTGAGGCCCCGGCCCCGAAAGCGGAGACTGCATGGATCCTTCGATTCGTCGCACACTGATTGTACTCGTGCTGCTGGTCGCGCTGATATTCGGCGTGGTGGTGGGGCGCCAGCTGATTGCGCCTGAAACTGCAGAACCTGAGCCTGCTCCCCTGTTAACCCATCTCAATACCTACGTTTATGAGGAGCCTCGGCCGCTGGCGGATTTTGAGCTCAAAAATGAAGAAGGCGAGGCCGCCACCCCGGAGGACCTCCAGGGCCGGTGGACCTTTGCATTCCTCGGTTACACCAACTGTCCGGATGTCTGTCCCGCCACCATGGCCATGCTCAGGCGCACGGACAAGCTGATTCCCGACGTCCTGCCGCAGCCGGATTACCTGTTGATTTCCGCAGACCCGGAGCGGGATACGCCGGAGAAAATGAAAGAATATCTGAACTTCTTTGGGGACGATTTTCACGGCCTGACCGGCGACGTGAAGGAAGTCCGCGCCCTCGCGAAGAGCCTCAATGCCGTGTTTGTCGAGCGGGTCCTTGAGGATGGCATGGTGATGGTGGATCACAGCGCCCACCTGGCACTCCTTGATCCGCGAGGCCGGATGATTGCGGTGCTCCAGCCGCCCCACGAGCCAGAGTCGATTGCCGAGGCCTTTGAGCGCATCTATCAATGGGCCAAAAGCCGGGAAATGACGGCTCCGCAGACGGGGGGCTAGACCCCACACCACGGCTTCACTCCGGAACAGCCATGCCCACGCCCATTCCTGCCGAGCTGCCTGTTGATGCCCTTTTGCCGGAACTGCTGGCCCGGCTGGAGTCGGACACCACCCTGCTTCTGCAGGCGCCTCCCGGCGCCGGCAAAACCACCCGTGTGCCCCTTGCCCTGCTCAGCACCAGCTGGCGGAGGAACCGCCGGATACTGATGCTCGAACCCAGACGTCTGGCTGCACGATCCGCCGCGCGTTTCATGGCTGGACAGCTCGGAGAAAAAGCGGGCCAGACCGTCGGTTACCGCACCCGTCTGGATACTCGTGTTTCCAGGGAAACGGTCATCGAGGTTGTCACCGAAGGCATACTGACACGGCTGATCCAGAACGACCCGGCTCTTGAAGATTACGCAGCCGTACTTTTTGATGAATTTCACGAACGCTCCCTGCAGGCGGATCTTGGCCTGGCCCTGGTCCGTGAGTCCCAGCAGGCCCTGCGGGAGGACCTGAGAGTGATCGTGATGTCGGCCACCCTGGATACCCTGCCTCTGGCCCGGCTTCTCGGTGATGTGCCGGTTCTTGTCAGTGAAGGCCGGGCCTTTCCGGTAACTGTGCATTACCGCCCTCCCCGCCGGAACGAACGACTTTCAGACCATACTCTCCGGGCGGTGCACGAAGCCCTGAGGGAAGAGACCGGCTCACTCCTGGTCTTTCTTCCCGGCGTGAGGGAAATCCGCTGGGTTCAGCAGGGGCTTGAGGGCTCTCTGCCCCGGAACGTCCATCTCGCACCCCTGTTTGGCAATCTCAGCGGCCCCGATCAGGACCGGGCCATCAGTGCGCCCCCAGAGGGTGAGCGCAAGATTGTTCTGGCCACCGCCATAGCCGAAACCAGCATCACAATCGAGGGCATTGGCGTAGTCATAGACAGTGGCCAGCAGCGTAGCGCGGCCTTTGACGCCAACAGCGGTATGACCAGACTGGTTACTGGCCGGGTCTCCCGGGCGGCTGCGGAGCAGCGCAAAGGCCGGGCGGGCCGGACACGCACCGGTGCCTGCTACCGGCTCTGGAGCGAGAGCGAACACTTCAGTCTGGCGGAACATACGCCACCGGAAATTCTGTCCGCGGATCTGGCACCGCTCGCGCTGGAACTGGCTCACTGGGGGGCCAGGGACCCGGGCGATCTGGAGTGGATAGACCCGCCCCCAGCGGCTCATTGGCAGCAGGCCGTGGAGCTTCTGCAATGGCTGGATCTGATTGATGCCCAGGGGGCCATAACCGACCATGGCAAGGCCGCCCGCACCCTTGCCTGCCATCCCCGGCTGGCCCATATGGTGCTGCGGGGCCGGGCCATGGGCTGGCCTCTGCTCGCGGCCCAGTTGGCGGCGCTGCTGGAAGAACGTGACCTGCAGGGTCCCGGAGCAGGTGCGGATATAAACCTGCGGCTCCAGCTCCTTCGTGGCGAATTTTCCACCCGGAACATGGACCAGGGAAGACTGAAACTGGTGCGACAGTCGGTCCGGCGACTACTCCCTGACGGCGCTGCCGACCGGAACACTGTCTTTTCAACCGAAGACGCAGGCCGTCTGCTGGCCTGTGCCTGGCCGGACCGGATAGCCAGGCGCCGCGCCGGCCAGTCTGTCCGCTACCAGCTCAGCAATGGCCGGGGTGCCTGTCTGCAGGAAGGCGATGCGCTGGCGCGTCATGAATGGCTGGCCACAGCCGAGCTGGACGGCCAGGCTAGAGAGGCGCGGATCTATCTGGCGGCACCGCTGGATCCGGCGGTGATAGAGACCGATCTTGCCCACCACCTCCGCAGGGTTACTGAAGCCGTATGGGACGACCGTAAAGGCAGGGTGATTGTGCGCAGCCAGCAGCGTCTGGGACAGCTGGTGCTCCAGGAGGAGATTCTGCCCGATCCGCCGTCTGAACAGATCCAGCAGGGGCTCATTGATGCAGTCCGGCGCAAGGGCCTGGCAAGCCTCCCCTGGTCGCCAGCGGCGAAACAGTGGCAGGCCCGGGTAGAGCTGCTCCGCCGGTTTGAACCTGAAGCCTGGCCGGAGGTTCATGACCAGGCCCTGCTGGACACCCTGGATGCCTGGCTGGCGCCTTTTCTCGCCGGCCTGAGCCGCTGGTCCGAGGTCCTCCAGCTTGACCTGCTGAATGTACTTGCGGCCCAGCTGGATCACACCAGGCGATCAGCGCTTGATCGCCTGGCCCCTTCCGCCCTGACCATTCCCACCGGCCAGAGGCTGGCGCTGGACTATACCACCCCTTCCGGGCCGGTTCTGGCGGCCAAATTGCAGGCATTTTTCGGCTGGTCCGAAAGCCCCCGGGTCGCCGACGGCCGACAGCCGGTGGTTATCCATCTGCTCTCGCCGGCCGGCAGGCCTCTGGCAGTCACCTCGGATCTGGCCAGTTTCTGGCGCAACGCCTATCCGGATGTGCGTAAGGACATGCGGGGACGCTATCCCAAACACCCCTGGCCGGAGGATCCTCTGACAGCCGAACCCCGGGCAGGCACAAAAAAACAGGGCTACTGATTATTAACCATGGGGGCGGCAATAGTGCTTGCCAAATAAAATAAGCCCTCTAGAATGCGTCATCTTCCCTCTGGTCAGTTTTTAACCGCCATGCGCCTGATTTCTTTTGATGTGTTTCGGACTCTTGGCCTTCCCGATGTACAGGTGATAAAGCCGGAGCATTTTCTGCGCCACCGGGATGATCTTCGCGATGCCGACTGGGTGCTGTTTCCCGAATACTGGCAGCTGAATGCTCTGGTCCACGGCCTCAAATGCCGGGTATTCCCCAGCGTGGCAAGCTACCGAATAGGCCATGACAAGATTGAAATGACCCGGGCCTTCCAGACCGTGGCTCCCCACAACACACCCTGGACCCTGATCGAAGCCAACGGCCCCCGTCAGCGTGAGGAAATCTGGGACAGGATGCTGCTGCCCTTTGTGGCAAAGCGCCCTCGCGCAAGTATGGGTGAGGGTGTCTGGCTGATTGAGAACCAGGCGGACTGGCAGAAATACTGCGATGGCGCCGAGGTGCTCTACACCCAGGAATACCTGCCCATTGACCGGGACATCCGGGTGGTTGTCGCAGGGGACCGGGTGGTAACTGCCTACTGGCGCCACCAGGCCGATCAGGGTTTCTACAACAATATAGCCCGCGGGGGCTGGGCGGATCATTCCGCGGTTCCGTCCGCAGCGACGGATCTGGCCCTGAAAGTGGCCCGGACCCTGGATGTCAATCACGCCGGTTTTGATATAGCCATGGTTGGCAGTGTGCCCTACCTCCTGGAGTTCAATCGCCTGTTTGGCAATCAGGGCGTCAATCACGCCGGGCTGCTGCGGCAGGCCATTTTTGACTATCTGGCAGGTGAGCTGGAACCCAGAGATCCGCCAACACCGGTCACTCCAGTGCCGCCCTGGCCCATCGCCGTGTAGAGAAGCTTCGAGGGGATTATTCTGCGCCTGCTTTCATTTCCCGACCGGGCAGGCTAACTTGATGGTTTGAAACCCGGGAAAGGAATCATCTATGTCAGGTCAGAAACTGGTTGGAATTGTTTTGCTTGTTGTGGGCATTGGCCTTCTTTACTTCGGCTGGCAGGGCAGTCAGTCCCTTGGGGACCAACTGAGTGAGACGGTGACCGGGCAGCCCACTGATGAAACCATGTGGTTCCTCATCGGGGGTGCTGCCGCCGCGATCGGAGGGGCTTTCCTGCTGTTCTTCAAGCGCTGAACCAGCGCGGCTCTGACCGACCCGGTGTTATCGGGGCGGTCGGTAGATATGCTCATGGTCCGGTCTTCCGAAACCCTTTAATCTTCCGCCGCTTCCGCACTGCAGGCCCTCTGCAGGGCGGGTCCGTTTCCGGCTTGTTCCCGTTGGAGGAAAACCCAAAAGCCATGACTGATCAGACTGCTATCAATCTTGCCGATTACTATGATGCTGAAACCTTCAGCCGGCTCAAGACGTTTGCTGACACAAAGGAAACTCCCTTCGTGGTGATCGATACGGCCACCATTGGCCGGCAGTACGACGAATTGATCGACGGTTTCCCCTACGCCAGTATCTATTATGCGGTAAAGGCCAATCCGGCGCCGGAAGTCCTGAAGCTACTGCGCGACCGGGGCTCGAATTTCGATATCGCGTCTGTCTATGAGCTGGATAAGGTCATGCGGCAGGGCGTGTCGGCGGATCGCATCAGCTATGGCAACACCATCAAAAAGAGCCGTGATATCCGTACCTTCTACGAGAAAGGGGTACGGATGTATGCCACGGATTCCGAAGCCGACCTGCGGAATATTGCCAAGGCGGCCCCCGGCTCGAAAATCTATGTGCGAATTCTGACTGAAGGCAACCTGACGGCGGACTGGCCCCTGTCGCGGAAGTTTGGCTGTCAGGCCGACATGGCGATGGATCTCCTGATTCTGGCCCGGGACCTGGGCCTTGTACCCTATGGCGTATCCTTTCACGTAGGTTCCCAGCAGCGTGAAATTGGCGCATGGGATGCCGCCCTGGGCAAGGTAAAGGTGATCTTCGAGCGTCTGAAGCAGGAAGACAACATCGAGCTCAAAATGATCAACATGGGCGGTGGCTTTCCGGCCAACTACATCAACCGTACCAATGAGCTGAAGACCTATGCGGAAGAGATCGAGCGCTTCATCCGGGAAGACTTCGGTGATGAGTTTCCCGAAATCATCATCGAGCCCGGCCGATCACTGATCTCCAATGCCGGTATCCTGGTAAGCGAGGTGGTACTGATTTCCCGAAAATCCCGCACTGCCCTGCACCGCTGGGTTTTCACGGACGTGGGCAAGTTTTCCGGCCTGATCGAGACCCTTGATGAATCCATCAAGTTCCCGATTTATACCGAAAAGCAGGGTGAGCATGAGGATGTGGTCATCGCAGGCCCAACCTGCGACAGCGCTGACATCATGTATGAGCACTACAAATATGGCCTGCCACTGAATCTGGCCATCGGCGACCGGATGTACTGGTTCTCCACGGGCGCTTACACCACCACCTACAGCGCAGTGGAATTCAATGGCTTTCCACCACTGAAAGACTATTACATCTAGCTGGTAAGCCCAGTGTCCGGTCTCAACGACCGGACGGTACTTTCCTGCGCCTTCTCCTCCTCTCAGTTTTTCTGACGCCGTTCTCTGAGATCCAGTGTCCAGGCGATCGGCATTACCAGCAGCCCATATCCGAGCATGACCACCAGTGCATGGCGGGTGTCGCCGGTGGCATCGGCCACCAGTCCACCGAGCATGGGCACCGCGAATGACAGGGTGTACCCCACGGTGAAGTTGCCTGCGGCAAGGCGGCCGGCATCGCCCTGGCTGCTGAGCAGGGGTGGCAGGGCCACCAGAAGGATAAGCAGGATTCCGGCGGTAAAGCTCATGGCCGTGGCGAAGACAACGCTGAGCCAGCCGCCGGTGATGATGATGCCGCCGATGAAGGCCAGACTCAGGGCCGCCATCACAACAATCAGGTTTTTGCGGCCAACCCAGCGCCGGGCCATCGCCAGCATCACCAGTGAAGCAGCGACCTGGGCGATATTGAACCAGAACAGGGTGGTGTCCAGCCGCTCCAGTTCTCCCCGCTGGTCAAGGAGGCTGCCCAGATAGGCGTTTACGCCAAAAAACAGGGATCCAGAGGCCCCCAGCAGAAGGCCAAGCCGCAGAGTCAGGGGGTTTTTCCAGTCAGGCAGCCAGGCAGGTCTCGTCAGGGGGCGATTGCGCTCCCGGATGGGCAGATACAGCAGTCCGGCAATAAAGAGCGCAGGCACCGACCAGGCCATCAGGGTCACCCGCCAGCTGTTGTCGAATAGCGGCATGATGACCGGCAGTGTGAGCCCGGCGCCAATGAACTCGCCCATCAGCATGCCGTTCATGTAGACCGCGGAACCCAGCGCCAGGTGATGGGGCTCGAGCCAGCGGGGCAGCAGTGCGGGCAGTGATGGCTGCATCATGGCAATGCCGAGTCCCATTACGGCGCTGGTCATGAGCAGGGTGGCCGGGTCCGGAGCCAGGCCCCGGGCAGCGGAGCCGAGGGCGGCAATGAGAAGGGCGGCGGCCAGGGTATGGCGGGGGCCAAAGCGTGAAATGGCAAGGGAGCCAGGCATGGCCCCAATGGCAAGCATAAGCACGGGTACGGCGGTCAGGGCGCCCGTCAGGGCCTGTGACAGGGCCAGATCATCCGCAATGAAGGGAGCAAGTGCCGGCGCGACCAGAATCGGAATACGCAGGTACAGCCCCGCCAGCCACAGCAGCGCCAGAACTGGCAGCAGGCGCGAAGTGGCTGGTGGTTGAGGGCTGTTCCCTGTCAAGTCTTTGGCCGGCTGGCTGTTTACTCTTCTTCAACCAGGTTATAGGCGCCGTCGGCGTCGTGAGTTTCACGGCCGGTGACGGGCGGATTGAACGCGCATATCAGGCGCATGTCCTTTTTGCCGCCCCGGAGGATATGACGGTCATTCTTGTCAAGCGCGTAAAGGGTGCCATTTTCGATCTTATGGGTTTCATCCGTGTCCAGGTCGACGATTTCGCCATCCCCCTCGACACAGTAAACCGCTTCCAGATGGTATTTGTACCAGAGATGAAGTTCAGCGCCAGCAGGGATGATGGTTTCGTGAAATGAAAATCCCATGCCATCTTTTTTCAATAGCAGACGCCGGCTGGTCCAGCCCGGGCCTTCAACTTCACGTTCGGTTCCCTTGATGTCTTCGACTCTTACGATCTTCATGCAATACCCCATGTTGTAATGAACAGCCTTCCAATATAAACACTCATTTCATTCAGGATTCAACCGCCAATCGTCGTAAGCCTGAAAAGCGGCTTCCATGGCCTGGGCCAGACGATCCCGTGTCTCACTGTCCGGGCGTCGCTTTTTCCGGCACAGCTCAAAGGCCCGCTGGATGTCCCGACGGCTGGTCCGATCCAG
This sequence comes from Marinobacter sp., assembly GCF_044799475.1. Taxonomy (GTDB): domain Bacteria; phylum Pseudomonadota; class Gammaproteobacteria; order Pseudomonadales; family Oleiphilaceae; genus Marinobacter. The sequence continues at coordinate 992,763 of NZ_CP085217.1, forward strand.
CCTGTTGAGCCAGTGTGAGCTGGTAGGCTCGAGGTCGAGCAGATCCTGGCCTGCATGGTTGCGGCGGCTTATCCGCCACCAGTGATCCACAGCCCGGCCCAGTACCACATATCCGAACTGGGTGTCCCGGACAGGGCCGAAGCTGGCGGTCTGCAGGCCCTGATTCCAGGGGCCGAGATTCAGCGCGGAGACAGCGAGTCGATCGCCATAAAAATAACTCCCCGCCGCGCCGATCAGACCGCCCACCAGAGCTCCGGCGCCCAGAGAGTGGCCGAGCGCAAGAGCATCCACGCCCGCTCCACCGGCAGCCCCAGCTCCAAAACCGGCCGTGGCGAGATAGCTGCGACTGACCCCAAAAGCGCGCCGGCTGCCCTCACTGAACAGATCATGATCATTGTGCCAGGACAGGGCCGCCTCCTGCCGTCGGATCTGATTGTGCTGATACAGGCGCTCTACGGCTACGCGGAGGGCCTGTTCCCGCTCGCGCTGGTGCTGATACCACTTTTCCCGCAACTCTGCCGCCAGAGCTTCAGCAGACTGGCTGGCGGCCTGATTCATGGTCAATGTGCGCTGTTCCTGCCACGAGAGCATGTCCACGAGAGCCCTGGCGGTCAGCTCGGCTGCCTGTCGGCGGCGTTGGCGGCGCTGATGGACCAGATGACCCACCGCCTGCTCCAGCGGCTGCTCCCAGCCAGGCTCGAGCTGGCCAAAAGCTCTCAGCAGGCTGAGATGCTGCTCAAAGGGTGCTCTGACCGCGTTAAAGCGTCTAACCACCTGGAAAAACTGGCCAAGAGCAGCTTCCCAGGTGTCGCCGTAATCTTCCGGCCCAATGCTGTTGACGAGAGCGAGGCTGGGCCGGCCAGTCCAGCGGAGGATAGTCATTTCTGCTTCATTTTCTGCGCTGTAAGGCACGGATCCGTCGACGACATAGATGATGCCGGCGCCCCCGGCTACCGGGGCAAGAAGCTCGCATTCGTCGTGAAAGCGGGGGTCGTCCCGGTGCTGCTGCACAAAGGCAGCCACAGTCTCGGCGCGGTCCGAAGCCGACAGGCTGTGGGCTTCCAGCCACTCAAGGACCCGCCGGGGTCGCTGGAAGCCCGGGGTATCAACCAGGGTATACAGCACTTCGCCATCAACGGTCATGGAGTAGGTCTGCCGGCGGCGGGTGGTGCCGGGCTCCAGGGCAATGGCAATGGCATCGTTCTGGGAGAGAGTCGCCACGACACTGGATTTGCCCTTGTTGGGATGGCCGACCACGGCAAATACAGGCGCCTGCCTCATGAGAGCATCTCCCGGTCTTCCGGTCCGGAGGAATGCGGTTCAGGGTTCCCTGCATTTTCCAGATTACGAGAGGGGTGGCATACGACAAGGCGCAGATCCGGATGCCGTTCTGCGAAACGCAGCCACTGATCCAGGTGTTGAGGCGGGGGCCGCAGTGTGACTGAATGGCCTGCTGGCACCAGGGCTATTTCCACATCTTTCGGCCACCGGTCCCGGGCCTCCTCGAGGAAATCGGCCAGTTCGCCGGTCGGGGGCTCCCAGGCGCGGGCCAGCACCAGGCCTGCTCCTCCGGACTTCTGGAGATTCAGCCCGGCTGCTTCCAGGGTCGCGCGGTCAGCCTGCAGGGAAGATGAGCCGCCGGCATCGAGTACCAGAGGCGCCGGACTGTCCGTCAGGAGTCTGGCCTCCGCGACGGAGGCCGCGCCAGCCCAGCGAACCAGAGTGCCCGATGCAGGCAAAGGCTGAACCGCCATCTGTGTGCTGAGATCGGGCTGATCCGCGCTGTCGGAATACTGACTGCCGGTTTCAAGCGCGGGCGTTTCCATCCGGTATCGTAATGCCGTGAGGCCAGGATGCTTTGCCAGCAGATGGTGGGCGCGCCATCTCAGGTGGAGCCGGGTCAGAATCAGCAGGAAGAAGCGGGGGGTGATCACATAAAAAAGCCAGCTCATGGCGACAAATGGCCACCAGTCGCCCCATCGGCTCGCCGCAACTGCCTGGGGGGTATCTGTCAGACGATAAAAGCGGGACTCGGCCACCAGTTCCGGCGAGGGCACCGCCGCCGGCCACAGGCTCTGCCAGGGCATGGCAATGATTTCCACCAGCCGGTGAAAAGTCCCGGGACCGGTATCCAGAGTGGTACTCCAGCCAAAGGCCAGATCCTGCACCACCACCAGAACAATCAGCGTCATCAGGCCGGCAAGGCCGAATATCAGTCCGCCAGTGTGGGCTGACTGCGCCATCAGCTGGGGTTGCAGACGACGCTGCGCCCAGCCCGCCGGGCTGGCTTCCCGGCCCTGAAACCTGTGCAGAATCCAGTCTGCGAGTGGGCCCCAGGGTCGCCACCCCATCAGCGACTGGAGGCTGGTGGCGACTGCCAGCAAGAGCTGAAAAGCGATGAAGCCAAGTATGACGGTAACATTGATCTGCTGGCTGCCGTCGTAAAACAGCAGCCCCAGCATTGCCATAACGCCGAGCAAAGCCCCCGCAATGGCAAACAGGCGGGTAAATCGCTGCCAGCCCCGCAGCCATGGGTGGGGCCCGGCTTTCCTGCGGGTACTGCTGACTGCATTCAGCTGATCCAGCCAGCGCGCCGGACCGGGAGCCTCGCCGGCCGCTTCACAGGCAAGGGCAAAACGGCGGTCCCGGCGATGAAGGAATGCCGCTGGCTGATCCCGGTCCCGGCGAACCTGGTCATCAAAATCGAGTAGCAGCGTCAGCGGTGGCCTGGTCATTGGGTCTTCCGGACATGATTCATGCCTGAAGTGTAACCTGATCCATTGGCAGCCGGCCAAACTGCCAGCGCCGGAAATGCTAGTATATCGCGATAAATCCAGCACAGGGCGGCCCCTCCCATGCCTTATCATCTGATGAATCTGCGCCATGTCCCGGAAGACGAGGCGGAAGAAGTCCGGGCGCTTTTCGAAGAGCACGAGGTGATCTACTACGAAACTCCTTCCAGCCGCTGGGGCATAAGCATGGGCGGTTTCTGGGCCAACGACCCGAAGGAAGCCGAGCGCGCGAAAGCCCTGCTTGAGTCCTATCAGCGCGAGCGGTCAGCCCGGCTGCGGGCGGAATTTGAGCGGGATCGCGAGGCCGGTCGTATCCCCGGATTCTGGCAGCGGCTCCGTCAGAAACCGCTGACCCTGGCGACCACCTTTCTGGCGATTCTGATCATCCTGGCGATCAGTCTGGCGCCCTTTGTCAGATTCTGACGGATGCGTTACCGAGCCTGGATGGCTGGACTCAGTTCTGGACAAGAGGCATCAGCTGGCCTGCGGTAAGTGCCGCGAGATCCCGTGGCGCCAGTTCAATTTCCAGGCCACGCCGTCCCGCGCTGACGCAGATTGTGGCGAAGGCTGTCGCGGATTCGTCGATAAAGGTTCGCAGACGCTTTCTCTGGCCCAGGGGGCTGACGCCGCCCAGTACATAGCCGGTGGCGCGCTCCACCGCTGACTGCTCCGCCATGGCGGCTTTTTTGGCCCCCGCTGCCCGGGCTACCAGTTTCATGCTGACCATGTCACTCACCGGAACCACCGCCACCACAAGTTCCCCCGAAGCAAGCCTGACAACCAGGGTCTTGAACACTCTTGCCGGCTCGATATCAAGCTTCTCAGCCGCCTCCGTGCCCCAGGATGCGGCAGCAGGGTCATGCTGATATTCGTGAACTGTGTGGCTGATTCCGGCCTTTCTGGCCATCCTGATTCCGGGCGTCATACTAGTCTCCTTCATCCTGAGTCGGATTTCATACTGGGAGCTCAGGCCGGCCTGAAGCGCATCTGATTATAGAGCAGGGCAAGAGCGTAAAGCTTCTTGACGAAGAATCCCGGAGCTGTTGAAGTCAGGGTATGTCCGTCAGGGCTGAGCAGGACGGACGCCACAGGAACCAGAACGACGCAAGGAGGACTTATGAAACGTCATGCAAGTGCTCACTGGGAAGGTAGCCTGAAGGATGGCAAGGGTACGGTGTCCACGGAAAGTGGTGTGCTCTCAAAACAGCAGTACTCCTTCAAGACGCGCTTTGAGGATGGCAAGGGAACCAACCCGGAGGAGCTCCTGGGAGCAGCCCACGCCGGCTGTTTTTCCATGGCCCTGTCAATGATTCTCGGCGAATCGGACTTCGAAGCGGAAAGCATCGATACGAAGGCCAGTGTTGAACTCACGGAAGTAGAGGGCAATTTCGAGATATCCGCCATCCACTTTGATGTTCGTGCAAAGGTTCCGGGTGCTGATGAAGTCGCACTGCTGGAGGCGGCCAACACTGCCAAGATGAACTGCCCGGTGTCCAGGGCCCTGAAAACCGACATTACCATGGATATTCATCTGGACAATGGCTGAATTCGCGGCGTTGGGCCGGGGTCGGCGCCGGGAAAGGCCGACCACTGCAATTGGGAATCCGGATATCAGGGCACTGTCCGGATATCCGGACATCCGCTGCGGAAACGCCCGAATAACCGGGCCGGCGCCTGCATTCTCCCCGCCCATCACTTGACTCTACCTCCCAACTGTCCGGATTCGCGGACGCCTGGAGCGCTCTGGAGTCTTAAAAAAAACCCTAATAAACTGATTTTATTATGAAAATTAAATTGGCATAGAAACCGCTAGGGTTCTGAGGGGATCCGCCCGCGGCCGTCATGCCAGGGACCGGATCCACGCCAAACAATAACAAAGAAACAAAGGAGTGCTGTATGACGATCAGAGCCGCTCTCGTGCTTCCACCAGGGGTTTTTTCTGCCGTCCCCCCTTTCTGCGACCGCCCTGAATTTACCTTCGGGCAAGCTCCCCATTTTTTTCAAAACCAGCAACTCCGGATGCCGGGCTGAGGCCTTTCGGTGCCGCCGGCCAGCACAACTTCTGATTGCTGAGGTGATAGTGGGTTCACTCAGAGCTCGCCCCGGTCTACGAGCCGGGGCTTTTTTATCGTATGCTCCTGAACATGGAAGGCCACGACAATGAAATACTCATCTTCAGGCGGACTCCCGTTCATGGCACAACCCTTTATTCATAATAACAAGACCGGCCTTACCCGTGATCTCATTGAGGCAATGTTCCCGATGTTCGAGCAGGCCAGTGCCGGTGCTATTGCGGTGGACCGGGACTGCCGCATCATCTGGCTCAATCATACCTATGCCGCGCTGCTTGGAGTGGACAACCCCGAAGCGGTGATTGGCCAACCCATTCAGCCGGTGATTCCCAAGACCCGGATGCCCGAGGTGATTGCGACCGGCCGCCCGCTGCTACTGGACATCATGGAGTACGGAGACCAGCAGCTGGTTGTCACCAGGCTGCCCTACTTCGACGATGCCGGCCAGGTGATTGGCGCCGTGGCCTTTGTGCTCTACGACGACCTGCAGCCCCTGACGCCTCTGGTCAGCAAATACCGCCGCCTGCATCAGGACCTGGTGGCGGCCCGCAAAGCGCTGGCCTGCAAGACCCGCAGTACCCGTTACAGCCTGGGCGATTTCGTTGGTGCAACACCCGCTGCCCTGGAGGTGAAGCGCCGGGCCAGGCTGGCCGCCGGGCGTGACATGCCAGTGCTGATACTGGGTGAGACAGGTACCGGAAAAGAGGTGCTAGCCCAGGCGATTCATTCGGTTTCCCCGCGTTCAGACAAGCCCTTCGTGGGTGTCAATCTGGCGGCGGTGCCTGAAAATCTGCTTGAGGCTGAGTTCTTCGGGGTAGCCCCCGGGGCCTATACCGGTGCTGACAAGCGGACCCGGGAAGGCAAGTTCCAGCTGGCCAATGGCGGCACCCTGTTCCTGGATGAAGTGGGCGACATGCCGCTGACTCTCCAGGCCAAGCTGTTACGGGCCCTTCAGGAGGGCGAGGTCGAGCCGCTGGGCTCCAACAGGGTCCAGAGCGTTAACGTTCGGGTAATCGCCGCCACCAGTCGCAATCTTGAAACCATGATGGCGGATGGCAGTTTTCGTTCCGATCTTTATTACCGTCTCAATGTACTGGAGATCGGGATTCCGCCGTTACGGGAACGTCTGCCGGATCTGGGCATTCTCTGCGAGGCGATTCTGGAGGATATCTGCCAGGGCCTGGATATGCGGGGCGAAATTACCGATACAGGTGTCGCAGCTCTGAGCAGTTATGACTGGCCGGGCAACATCCGGGAATTGCGCAATGTGCTGGAGCGGGCGCTCACCATGGATGAAGAGTCCGGTACCCTGGATGCTGATGCGATTTTCAGGGTTCTGCCACGACAGGGCTCCGGTTCGAGGCGGGTTGAAAGGTGCGGGGCTGGGCGCCCGCTGGCCGAAGTGCTGGCCGCCGCCGAGGCAGAAGCTATCGAGTCGGCACTGGTCGCCTGCCGCGGAAACCGTTCCCGGGCGGCCCAGCAACTGGGCATTTCCCGTTCGGCTCTGTATGAGAAGCTGGCAAAACTGTCCTGATCGCCGGACGAATGTCCTGAATTTCGGACATATTTTGGCTTTGCTTTTTAGAATTGTCTGGAAATCCGGACACGTCATTGGACAACGATTTTTTAAAAAATCTCAACATTCTGATATTAAAGCTTTTTTATTTTGCGGCATGGAATCTGCAATGTTCGCTTTGCACGACGCTAAAGGTCTGGCAGATTGCACAATCCTGTCAGAACCTTGGTGAAAACCGGATGGGTCTGACCAGACACGCAACTGGCAGACAGAAGACAAAAACAACAAGGAATGACACATGTCACTAAAACAGTCGATCTCCAGAATATCCTGCGGCATGACTGCCGCCGCGCTGATCACCGGCGCTACCATGGCCACTAACGTGACCGCGGCCGAAAAGATCCGCTGGCAGGTTCCGCTGGCCTTCCCTTCACACCTGATTGGTCTGACCACGCCCGTCAAATACCTGTCGGAAACCCTCAAGGATGTCTCTGGCGGAGATGTGCAGCTGCGTTACTATGAGCCGGGCGAACTGATTCCCGCGTTTGAGATCATGGATGCAGTCAGCACCGGAAAATACCCCGCAGGTTATACCTGGGTAGGCTATGACCAGGGCACCATTCCCTCCCTTCCGCTGTATTCCGGCGCTCCTTTTAACATGGAGCCGCCGGCCTATCTCGCCTGGTATTACGAGGGGGAGGGCAAGCAGCTGCTGCAGGAAATCTACGACGAGCGCAACATTCACCCCATGCTGTGCAGCGTGATCGGGCCTGAGGGCGCAGGCTGGTTTGCCAAGCCGATCGAAGGCCTGGACGACTTCGATGGTCTGCGAATCCGATTTGCCGGCATTGGCGGCAAGGTTCTGGAAAAACTGGGCGCTTCGGTGACCATGTTGCCGGCGGGCGAGCTCTACCAGGCGCTTGAGCGCGGCACCATTGATGCCACCGAGTTCTCACAGCCGGCCATCGACAAGATGCTGGGTCTTGACCAGATCATCAAGAACTACATCATGCCCGGCTGGCACCAGACTTTGACCACCTCCCACCTGCTGGTGAACAAGGATGTGTGGAACAAGCTTCAGCCCCAGAGCCGTGCCCTGATCGAAATGGGCTGTGAGGCTGCCACCATGAAGGGCTTTGCCCAGAGTGAGTACGCCCAGCCAACCGCCCTGCGGGAATACGAGGAGGAAGGCGTGAACGCCCAGACTCTGCCTGAGCCGGTACTGCGTGAACTGCAGACCGTCACCAATGAGGTGCTGGACGAGATTGCCGCCGAGGACCCGATGTTCAAGCGGGTACTCACCAGCCAGCGTGATTTCATGGAACATCACTCCATCTGGCACAGCAAGGGCTACCTGCCACGGGACTTCTACCAGTACGACTGAGGTACCAGTGCGACTGGTGACCGCTGGATAATCGTTCGGGGCGCCGGCAGCGCTGGCTGCCCCGACTTTCCAACATACTGGTAATTCCGAGGTTTCCGTGACTTCCCGGCAAAATCCCCCTGAATCCGCAGTACCCCATGGCGCCCCACCGGATGGACTGCCCCAGAACCGGCTGTCCTGGTGGCTTGACCACTTGATCGTTGGCATAGGCAAAGCCGCATCCTGGCTCTGGCTGGCCGTGCTCGCGGTGGTGCTGGCCAACGTCTTCAGCCGATTTGTGATGGCGGAAGGATCCATCGCCCTGGAGGAACTCTCCTGGCATCTTTTTGGTGCCGCCATGATGCTGACCCTCGCCTACGCCGTCGTGAGAGATGATCACGTACGAGTTGATGTGTTGCACGAAAAATTCTCGCCCAGGACAAAGGCGATGATTGATCTGCTGGGCATAGTGTTTCTGGCGCTGCCCATCATCTACCTGATGGTTGACTCTCTCATTTCCTATACCTGGACGGCTTACATCTACGATGAGAGGTCTCAGGCTCCCAGCGGCCTGCCCCACCGGTTTATTTTCAAGGGTGTGCTTGCCCTCGCCATGACCCTGGTCATGATCGCCCTGTTTTCCCGGGCTCTGCGCTGCAGCACGCTGCTATTCCGGTTTCCCCGCCCCCTGCCAACCCGGGGTGATGGCAAGGGTGATCGCAATGACGATCGCCCTGCTCCCTGAGTGAGAGATTAGTATTATGGGTCTGGAAGAAATTCTCGTTATCGCCATGTTTGCAAGCTTCATGGGGCTGCTACTGCTGGGTTTTCCAGTCGCCTGGTCGCTGGCCGGCGTGGGCCTTGTATTTGCCGTCGTTGGTCACGTACTTGTCGAATACTTTGATGCCGACCTCTGGTTTACCTGGCAGGGCACCATCGGCGTTCTGGACGCCCGGCTATATGGTGTCGTAGCCAACGAACTGATGGTGGCGCTGCCTCTGTTCATTTTCATGGGCATCATGCTGGACCGGTCCGGTATTGCTGAAAAGCTGATGCACAGCCTGGTGAAGGTGCTGGGTCCCCTGCGGGGTGGCTACGCTGTCACCGTGGTTATTGTGGGTATCCTGCTGGCCGCTTCCACCGGTATCGTGGGCGCTTCGGTGGTCCTGCTGGGCATGCTGTCCCTCGGGCCGATGATGCAGGCCGGTTACAACAAGTCGCTGGCTGTTGGCACGGCCTGCTCGGTCGGCACCCTGGGGATTCTGGTGCCCCCCAGCATCATGCTGGTGCTGATGTCCGATCGGCTGGGAACGTCTGCCGCATCTGTCGGCAAGCTCTTCATGGGCGCCCTGATACCAGGTGTCATGCTCGGGGTCATGTACATTCTCTATATAGTAATCGCATCCTGGATCAAAAAGGATCTGGCTCCGGCCCCCAAAGACCGGGAGCCCATGACCATCCGGGTATGGGGCGAGGTGCTGCTGGCGGTAGTGCCCCCCATGACGCTGATAGTCGCGGTGCTGGGTTCCATTTTCTTCGGTATCGCCACTACCACGGAAGCCTCGGCCGTAGGCGCCGTTGGTGCTCTTCTGATGGCTTTGCTGAGCCGGCGGCTGGATGCGGGCGTGCTGAAAGATGCGCTTTACCAGACCAGCCGGACCACGGCGTTCATTTTCGGTATCTTTATCGGCGCGACTGTCTTTGCCGCGGTCCTCAGGGGGTTGGGCGGCGACGACGTCATCCGGGCGGCCATTACCGGTCTGCCTTTTGGTACGACCGGCGTGCTGATAACCATTCTGTTTGTCACCTTCCTGCTGGGTTTCTTCCTGGACTGGGTGGAAATCACCCTGATTGTTCTGCCGCTGGTGGCACCGGTGATATTTGCCATGGGTGTGGAGCCTGTCTGGTTCGCCATCATGTTTGCCATGTGCCTGCAGACTTCGTTCCTGACGCCGCCGGTTGGGTTCGCGCTGTTTTACATCAAGGGGGTCTGCCCGCCGGGCATTACTACCCGGCATATCTATCTGGGCGTGATTCCGTTCATTGCGATTCAGCTTCTGGGGCTGGGCCTGGTGTTCTGGTTCGAATCCATTGCCACCTGGTTGCCAAATGAAGTTTACGGGGGGCCATGACCGGCAGTCAGCAGGAGGCCGGCAACCATTAAACAGTCACCAGTGGCCCTTTCAACAGTTATCAGGAGAACCCAGTCATGCGTCTCAACAATCGTATTGCCTTGATTACAGGCGCCGCCCGGGGCATAGGCCGGGCCATCGCGGAGCATTATGCCAGGGAGGGTGCCAGGGTTGCGGTCGCTGACCTGAATCTGGACGCCGCCGAAGAAGTGGTGCAGGAAATCAAAAGGCAGGGTGGCGAAGCCATGGCGCTGGCGATGGATGTCACCAGTGAGCGGGCCGTAAACGACGGATTTGCCGCCGTGGTCAGCCAGTGGGGCGGCCTGGACATCGCCGTGGCCAATGCCGGCATCCAGCATATCGATCCCATTGACAGACTGGCCTATGAAGACTGGTTCCGGGTCATTGATGTGCATCTCAACGGAGCGTTTCTGGTGACCCGCGCCGCTTTGCAGCAGATGTACGGAAATGGCGGCGGCGCCATGATTTTCATGGGATCAGTGCATTCCATGGAGGCCTCGCCCCTGAAGTCCCCCTACGTGGCCGCCAAACATGGCCTTCTCGGGCTCTGCCGGTCGGTGGCAAAAGAAGGGGCCGCTCAGGGGGTGAGAAGCAACATCATCTGCCCCGGTTTTGTGCGAACGCCGCTGGTGGACAAGCAGATTCCCGAACAGTCGAAGGCCCTGGGAATTTCCGAAGAGGCCGTGATCCGTGATGTCATGTTGAAGCATACTGTGGACGGCGAGTTTACAACCCTGGAGGATGTTTCCGAGATAGCGGTGCATCTGGCCGCCTTCCCCTCCGCCGCCATGACCGGCCAGTCCATCGTCGTCAGCCACGGCTGGCATATGCAATGATAGGCACAGGGACACTTGCCAAGCCAACAGGAGCACTTGATGAGTAATGAAAACCAGGCGCCGGTGGTATGGCGCCCTGACACTGAGATGCTTGAAAACAGCCACATGGGCCGTTACCGGCGCTGGCTGGAAAGCAGCGGCCACGGCCTCTTCGCGGATTATCACGCGCTCCACCAGTGGTCCGTACGGGAACTGGACACTTTCTGGCAGACAGTCTGGGATTATTGCGGACTGCATTGTGAGACTCCGGCGAGGCAGGTGCTGGGCAAGCGCTCAATGCCCGGGGCCGAATGGTTTCCCGGCATGCGTCTGAATTTTGCGGCCAACCTTCTGCGTACGGCGACGGGTGAAGGGGCAGACCGGGAGGCGGTGGTAGCTCACTGCGAAACCCGGCCGGTGCTGCGCCGGACCTACGGCGAACTGCTGGCCGATGTGGGGGCACTGGAGGCTTTCCTCAGAGCAAAAGGCATAGCTTCGGGAGACCGGGTCGCAGGCGTTGTTACCAACGGCTATGAGGCCCTGGTGGGTATGCTGGCAGCCACAAGTATGGGGGCCGTCTGGAGTTCGGCATCGCCGGACTTTGGCATTGGCGCGATTCTCGACCGTTTCAGCCAGATTGAGCCAGCAGCGCTGGTTCTGGTTAACGGCTACGGCTACGGCGGCAAGGTCTTTGATCGCCGCGGCGATTTTGGTGAGCTGATTGGAGGGCTGAAGAGTCTGCGCTGCGTGGTGAGTATCCAGCAGCTTCCGGATACGGCCCCGGTCAGCGGCAAACTGGTCACCGCCTGGGAGGATGCTCTGGCCGCCGGTGCCGGTGAGAAGCCATCGTTCACGCCGCTGCCGCCCGAGCAGCCGGTCTATATCCTGTATTCCTCCGGCACCACCGGCAAACCCAAATGCATAGTTCATGGCGCTGCGGGGCTGTTGGTCAATCATGCCAAGGAGCTGATGCTTCATGGTGATGTGGGGCCTGGCGACCGCTTTCTCTATTTCACCACCTGTGGCTGGATGATGTGGAACTGGCAGGCTTCGGCCCTGCTCACCGGTGCAACCCTGGTGACAGTAGATGGCTCCCCCGGTTATCCCGACCTGAACAGTCTCTGGCAGACAGTGGCTGACGAGAGAGTTACCCACTTTGGCACCAGTGCACGCTTTCTGGCCGGCTGCCGCAAGGCGGAGCTTACGCCGGAGAAAACCTTTGATCTGGGGTCTCTGAGAGTTCTTTTCTCCACCGGTTCTCCGTTGCTGCCGGAGGATTATGACTGGGTCTACAGTGAGGGTGCCCCGGACGCACTGCTCGGCTCCATCGCCGGAGGCACGGATATCTGTGGCTGTTTTGTGGGCTGCACGCCTCTGCTGCCGGTCCGCCGCGGTGAGATCCAGTGCCGTCTGCTGGGCGTCGATGCGGTGGCTTATGATGAGCAGGGGCATCCTGTAGACGGTGGCCGGGGAGAACTGGTCTGCCGGCAGCCCCTGCCGTCCATGCCTGTGTGTTTCTGGGATGACCCGGATGGTAGCCGCTACCATGCCGCCTATTTTGAGACTTATCCCGATGTCTGGGCCCACGGCGATTTTGTCCGCTTCACCGAGCATGGTGGCGCGGTGATCTATGGCCGCTCTGATGCCACGCTGAACCCCGGCGGCGTGCGTATAGGCACAGCAGAAATCTACCGTCAGGTGGAAACCGAGCCGGCGGTTCGCGACAGCCTCGTGGTGGGCCGCCAGGTGGAAGGAGATGTGGAAGTGGTGTTGCTGGTGGTGCCTGCACAAGGCACTGAGCTGGGGGATGATCTTGTGAAACGGCTGAAAACGCGCATCCGGGAAGGCGCCAGCCCGAGGCATGTGCCCCGCCATATCCTTGCGGTGCCCGACATTCCGTACACCCGCAGTGGCAAGAAGGTGGAACTGGCGGTGGCGCGCCTGATCAACGGGGCCGCCCGAGCGGACAATCGCGATGCCCTGGCGAATCCGGAAGCTCTCGACGCCATCCGGGACCGGCTGGCTGAGGAGAAGCTCCTTCCCGGCTAAAGCCGACCGCCTCCTGTACCCAGTCTGGAAGTCGCCGCAAGGGCGGCTTCCAGCGGTCAGGGGCATGCCGCCAACCAGAGTCTTTGCGCAGGCAAAGAACCGTGTTTAGACTAAAATCGTACTCAGAAAGGCGCAAAAACTGGTATCTTTGTAAGTTCCCAACAAGTTCGCACTCTGTCTTTGCTTCACTCTGGTGTTCAAAAGACGCCGGATTCAGCCCTGACCGTCCTGAACTAACACAATTTTCTGAGGACGAAAATGACCACATCAAAACCCCGGATCATCTATACCCTCACTGACGAGGCACCTGCGCTCGCAACCCGTTCATTACTGCCGATTCTGCAGACCTTTGTGGCTCCTGCAGGCATTGAGGTTGAGACCAGTGACATTTCCCTCGCCGCGCGGATTCTCGCAGCATTCCCCGAGTTTCTCAAAGAGGAGCAGCGGGTTCCCGATTCGCTGCGCGAGTTGGGTGAGCTTACCCAGCGTCCCGAAACCAACATCATCAAACTGCCCAATATCAGCGCCTCCATTCCGCAGCTGCGAGCCGCCATCCGCGAACTCCAGGGCAAGGGCTACGCCGTTCCCGACTATGTCGAGAATCCGGCGAACGAGGACGAAAAAGACATCAGGGCCCGTTACTCAAAAATTCTGGGCAGCGCCGTCAACCCGGTGCTGAGGGAAGGAAACTCGGACCGCCGGGCCCCGCCGGCAGTCAAGGCGTACGCCCGCAAGTATCCCCACAGCATGGGAGCCTGGAGCCCGGCCTCCCGCACCCACGTGGCCCACATGCACGGGGGTGACTTTTACTCCAGCGAAAAGTCCCTGACCCTGGACAAGGCGACCACTGTCCATATCGACTTCACCGACAAAAATGGCAAAACCACAGTCCTGAAGCCGGAGCTGAAGCTGGAAAAGGGTGAAGTGCTGGATGGCATGTTCATGAGCTGCAAGGCCCTGCGCAGTTTCTTCGAGCACGAGCTCGAGGATGCAAAGGAAACCGGCGTCATGTTCTCCCTGCACGTCAAGGCGACCATGATGAAGATATCCCATCCCATCGTGTTTGGGCATGCGGTGACCATCTTCTACAGCGACCTTTTCGAGAAGCACGGCGAGCTGTTCAAAGAGCTGGGTGTGAACCCGAACAATGGCCTGAGCAGCGTGATCGACCGCATCAAGAGCCTGCCGGAATCCAAGCGCGAAGAGATCATGGAAGACCTGCACGCCTGCTACGCCAAGCGTCCGGAACTGGCCATGGTGGATTCGGTCAAGGGCATTACGAATCTGCATGTGCCCAGCGATGTCATCGTGGACGCCTCCATGCCGGCTATGATCCGCAGCTCCGGTCAGATGTGGGGTCCGGATGGCAAGCTCAAAGATACCAAAGCGGTCATGCCGGAGAGCACCTACGCCACCATCTACCAGGAAGTGATCAACTTCTGCAAGACTCATGGTGCCTTTGATCCCACCACCATGGGTACAGTGGCCAATGTGGGGCTGATGGCCCAGAAGGCCGAAGAATACGGCTCCCACGACAAGACCTTTGAAATGCCCGCTGACGGCACAGTGACCGTCGTGGACGAAGACGGTAACGTGCTGATCGAGCATCAGGTGGAAAAGGGCGATATCTGGCGTGCATGCCAGACCAAGGACGGCCCGATTCACGACTGGGTCAAGCTGGCGGTCAGGCGTGCCCGGTCCTCCGGAATGCCAGCGGTGTTCTGGCTGGATGATGAGCGTGCCCACGACGCCGAGCTGATCAAAAAGGTGGAAACCTACCTTGGCGAACTGGATACCTCGGACGTCAATATCCAGATCAAGTCTCCGGTGCGGGCCATTCGCTGGACCATGGAGCGTCTGATACGTGGTCTGGATACCATTTCCGTTACCGGCAACGTGTTGCGGGACTACCTTACCGACCTCTTCCCGATTCTGGAGCTGGGAACCAGCGCCAAGATGCTGTCCATCGTGCCGCTTATGGCGGGCGGCGGCCTGTTTGAAACAGGGGCTGGCGGCTCTGCACCCAAGCACGTGCAGCAGCTTCTGGAAGAGAACCATCTGAGGTGGGATTCTCTCGGTGAATTCCTTGCCATAGCGGTATCCCTGGAGGATCTGGCCGAGAAAAACAGCATTCCCAAGGCGGCCATCCTGGGTAAAACCCTGGATCTGGCCACCGGTCGCATGCTGGAGGAAAACAAGGCGCCTTCCCGCAAGACCGGCGAACTGGACAACAGGGGCAGCCATTTCTGGCTGGCCATGTACTGGGCCGACGAGCTGACAAAGCAGACGGAAGACAAAGAACTTCAGGAGTGGTTCAGACCGCTGTCGAAGTTCTTCAATGAGAACCGGGACAAAATCCTGGAAGAAATGAGTGTTATCCAGGGACAGCCCGCCGATATCGGCGGGTATTATTACCCATCCCCCACCAAGGCGGATGCCATCATGCAGCCAAGCGAAACCCTGAACCGTGGGCTGGCTGAGGCCCGCACCAGGGCCTGAAGCATGGCTCCCTCCGGGGGCTCTGTACCTGATCAAGGCCCGGTCCAGGCTTGTCCTGGCCGGGCTTTTTTGTGGCTAATGAATCCGGCCCCGCCGGCATGGGAAAAGTGACATGGTCTATATCACTGCTGCAGCTCTGGCTGGAGCCCTGGTTCTGTTTACCTGGCTGGGTCTTCGGGCACGCCTGGCGGACGGCGGCCTCGATGATTTTGTTACCGCCCGGAACTCCCAGGGCGCCCGGGCCCTGGGGCTCTCTTTTCTTGCTTCGGGCATGGGCGGCTGGATACTCTTCGCGCCGCCGGAAGTAGGCGCGCTGGTAGGCCCGGTCGCACTTGCAGGCTATGCCGTAGGTGCGGCGCTGCCCTTCGTCGTCTTCGCGTTCTGCGGCCCAGCGATCCGCCGGGCCCTGCCGGCAGGGCGCAGCATTGGCGAATTCGCCCAGGCCTGTTATGGCACAGGTGTCAGACGCTGGGTCGGATTCATTTCCGTGCTCTATATGCTGTGTTTCCTGACAGCAGAGCTGACCGCCATAGGTGCCATCACCAGTCTTCTGTCGGGACTGGATGGCAGTATTGCCATACTGGGGGTGGCGCTGGCCACTCTCACCTATACCGCCTGGGGTGGCCTCCGGGCCAGTCTGGTGACCGATCGCTGGCAGGCCCTCCTGCTGGTTGCCCTGCTTCTCGTGGTCGGAGTTGTTGGCGTGCAGCAGCTGCCAGCCATGCCCGTCGAAACAGCTCTTCCTGCCGTGCCTGTCGGTAGCGCGCTGGCGGTTGCCCTGACTCTGGTCATCGCGGTCACCGCGGCGAACCTGTTCCACCAGGGCTACTGGCAACGGGTGTGGTCCGCCCGTGACGGATTGGTGCTTGGCCAGGGTGCGCTGCTCGGAGGCCTGGTCACCGTTCTGGTGGTGGCACTGGTCGGTGGTCTGGGAATCATCGCGGCAATGAGCGGCACTGACCTGGGGTCACCCCCGATCCCCTTCTTCGCTCTTCTCAGTGGCGCCCCGCCCTGGCTTTCGGTACTGGCACTGGTGCTGGCGCTCACCCTGGTGGCCTCCTCCGTAGATACTCTGCAGAATGCCCTGGCATCGCTGGCGGTTACCGAAAAAGCGGGTCTGTCCCTGACCTCCGCCCGCTGGATCACGGTGGTTCTCATGATTCCGGTGGTGCTCATTGCCCTGCAGGGGTATTCGGTATTACGGCTGTTTCTGATCGCGGATCTGCTGTGTGCCACCGCGGTAGTCCCCGTCCTGATGGGGCTGTGGCCCCGGATGACGACGACCGCCGCTGTGGCTGGTGCGCTGGCGGGGCTTGCGGGTGCGATATTGCCCGGCTGGATGGCGGGCGCCGGACCGCTGGATGGCATAGTGACAGCCAGCTTCCCAGGTGGCATTCCGACACTCGGCCCCTTCCTCGGGGCCTTGCTGGCCTCAACGGTGACAAGTCTGTCTGTTGCCCTGGTTTTCCCGGCGGCGAAACAGCGGGTTTGACGTCGACGTCCATGGTTTCCGTGACTATGGTGGAGACTGTGATGGCGACTATGATGGAGAGTAACCTGCAATCAAGTCCTGCCAGCTCTCAGGGATACTGCGATGAGCCGCTCTAACAACGGGAAACCGCCTCTGCAACGCACATTGTGGGTGGTCTTCATTTACCTGCTGATAGGGGGCGCCTGGATTTCTCTTTCGGATGCCCTTCTGGCGCGCTGGATCTCAGATCCGGAGCTGCTGACCCGGGCCCAGACCTGGAAGGGCTGGGGATTCATCCTGGCCACAGGTCTGGCGCTGTTTGGCACACTGTACCGACAGTTCAGCCGCGACCGGGAAATGATGAGGCGAGGGGAGGAACAGACGACAAGAATCCACGATCTGAGCCAGTTTCGTGAAGGTGTCATCGACAATGCCAATGTATGGATCAACGTGCTGGACTCCTCCGGCTGCGTGGTGCTCTGGAACAAGGCCGCGGAAAGAATTAGCGGCTACAGCCGTGACGAAGTGGTTGGGCGGGAGGATGTCTGGCAGTGGCTTTATCCGGATCCGGCCTACCGGGAAGAAATCCGGAAGGCCGCGGAGGAAGTGCTGTCAGAAGGCAGAGTGCTGGAAGCATTTGAAACCTGGATAATCACCAGAGCGGGCCAGGAGCGTCTTATTGAATGGAGCTCAAGACGGCTTTTTGATGATGAGGGACGTCTGGTCGGGTCCATTGCCATCGGCTCAGACGTGACCAGGCGCAGGCAGGCCGAGCGGGCCCTGAAAAGACGTGAGCAGCAGCTGGCTACCCTCATGGATAACCTTCCAGGCATGGCGTACCGGTGTCTCTACGACCAGCACTGGACCATGAAGTTCGTGTCCAGTGGCTGCTATGAGCTGACCGGCTTTACCCCTGGGGAATTGGTGGACAACCGGGACGTTGCGTTTGCGGAGCTGATCCACTCAGATGACCCTGAAGGCCTGCTGCGCTCCGTGGAGGAGGCCATAGGTTCGGCTGAGACCTTCTCCATTGAGTATCAGCTTATTCGCAAGGACGGTGAGCGGATATGGGTCTGGGAGCGCGGCCGCGCCTCTGATGCTCATTCAGGGCTGACCCTCGAAGGGATCATCCTGGATATCACCGACCGCAAAATGCTGGAGCAGGAACTGGCAAAGCTGGCCACCCGGGATGCCCTGACTGGCCTTTACAACCGGCGGGAAACCAGCCGGATCCTGCAGGAGGAAATAGACCGCGCCAGCCGCTATGATCATTTCCTTGCCATACTCTGGATCGACCTGGATCACTTCAAGTCAGTCAACGACAGATACGGTCATTCGGTCGGTGACAGGATACTCCGGGCGCTCTGTGAACGGCTGTCCTGCAGTATCCGCAACGTCGATACCATGGGGCGTTACGGGGGTGAAGAATTCATGATCCTGCTACCGGAAATGAGCAGTCAGGATGCCATGGACACGGCCGAGCGGCTCCGCAAGCTGATCGCAGACGAGCCTGTCGTGGCCAGTGACAGCCTGAGTCTGGACCTGACCATCAGCATAGGTGTGGCGGTTTTTCCGGAGCATGGTAGACGAGCGGACACTCTCTGCAGGGCGGCCGACCGCGCCATGTACCGGGCCAAGGCGCGGGGCCGCAATCAGGTCTGTCTGGCTTCGGGCCAGCCCGCAGGGGAGAGTCCGTAGAACCGCTCCAGACATTCGTAAAGTGCCGGCTCGGCATCCCTGAGTCTGACTGGTGTGAGGAAGAAAGCCTCGGTGACCACCGCAAAAAACTCGGCGGGGCTGGTCGCCCCGTAGCGATCGATCACTCCCTGTTCATGCCGGCCCCGGCCATTGTGTCCTTCAGCCTGCAGGCGCTCCCAGGCATCGCTGAACACTTCCTCCCAGTGGGCGGCGACAGCTCCTGAACCCAGAGGAGGCGCTCCATCGGCGTCACCATCAAGTTGATCCAGTTGGTGGGCGAATTCGTGAAGCAGGACGTTGCTTGTGGTTTCCGGGTCCGCTGCCTCCCGGGCCAACTGATCCCAACCCAGAATCACCCGGCCAGTGTCCCAGGATTCCCCAAGCCGGTCCTCCCGGGAAACTCCCGCGATGCTCCCATCCTGCCATTCAACCGCTGACCGGTAGGCCCCGGGATAGACGAGTATCGCCTGCAGCCGCCGGTAATAGTCGACAGACAGGCCGGTGACAAGAAGGCCGGCATGGGCGGCAATCAGGACTTTCCTGGCTTCGGTCACCTCAAGGTCGGCACAGCCATAAAAATTGACTTCGTCCAGGATGAGCAGGGTATTCTGATGCAGACGCCGTCTGACATCCGGGGGCAGGCGGCGGTAAAGTGCCATGTCCCGGCTCAGTTGCTGCCGCCAGACGGCCGGAAACTCCCTGGCTCTTATACGCTTGCGGCGCAACCGGGGGTGAATGAAAAGCCCGTAAAAAGCGCCCAGGACAATAGCGACAAGGGCAAGCCCATAGCCCGTCATGAAAATGAGTCTCCGATGATGCAGTTGAGGTTGCTGACGCAGGGAGGTCGGCTGGCGGCCAATGTAACACGGAGTTCCATCTATAATGATGAACGCATCTTTAACCGTCTCCGGAACAACAAACAAAATCCAATCAAGGTGTAACTGATGAAACGACTTGTCCGCCGGGCCCTCCACACCTGTGTCGTCCCTGACAATCTGGAGGCGGTGACCTTCACGGATGCCGCAGGGGAAAACCCGGCAGCCGCCGGCGTCAGCCAGGACACAGTGGATGCAATCTGGGGCAGCGTAAAAAGCCTGTATCGCACCGGCACCCATCCCGGCATTCAGCTCTCGGTCCGTCACCGGGGCGTGCAGGTCATGCACCGGGCCCTGGGTCATGCGAGCGGCAATGGGCCCCACGACCGGCCGGATGCAGTCAAGGTCCCAATGACAACGGACACGCCGATCTGCTATTTCTCCGCGTCCAAGGCAGTAACCGCTCTGCTCATACACATACTGGCGGAGCAGGGCCTGATCAACCTGCTGGATCCGGTTTCCTACTATTGCCCGGAATTCGCCCAGGGCGGCAAACGCACCATCAATATCCACCAGATACTGTCTCATCGGGGTGGAATTCCGGCAATTCCGAAAGAAACGCCAATTGATGTGCTCTGGGACAGGGACGAGGTATGGCGGCTACTGTGCGAGGCACAGCCGGTGGAGGTTGACGGTTCCAGAGTAGCCTATCATGCCATCACCGGCGGTTATGTCCTGGAGCGAGTGCTTGAGAAGGTGACCGGTGAGAGCATTGAGGTGTTTCTGGATCGTCACATCCGCCAGCCCATGGGCATGCGCTGGTTCACCTACGGCATTGCGAGGGACCAGGTTTCCGAGCTGGCCACCAACTATGCCACTGGGCCCACCCCCAGATTCCCCATATCCTGGATCGTAAACCGGGCGCTGGGGGGCGACATCTATACCGTGGAGCAGGTGATCAATGACCCCCGGTTTCAGGAGGCAGTGATTCCGGCAGGTAACCTCTGTGGCACCGCCGAGGAAATGGGACGGTTCTTCCAGATGATGCTCAATGGCGGTGTCTGGGAAGGGCGCAGGATCTGCGATCCCATGACTGTACGGCGCGCAATCCAGCAGTATGGCTCTCTCCAGATCGACCGCACCATGATGATACCCATGCGCTTCAGCGCAGGGCTGATGCTGGGTGGTGACCCGGTCGGTCTCTGGGGGCAGCACAGCCGTCACGCCTTTGGTCACATCGGCCTGATCAACAAGTTGTGCTGGGCTGATGCCGCCAGGGACATTTCGGTGAGCCTCCTGAACACCGGCCTGCCGATATTCGGACATCAACTGCCGGCGCTGGGGAAGTTCGTTTATACGGTGAATCGGGAATTTCCCCTGATCCCTGAAAGGCACCGGCCACTGGCCATCATCTGATCAGACAGTATCGTCCATCTGGGCCTCAAGAATTCCGATAACGGATGAGAGGATATCCCTGAAGTCCGTCAGAGTCTGGGTGCGCTGGATGACATCCTCGCGATAGTCGTCCAGCCGTTCCAGCTTCGGCACGACCCGCCTGATTCCCTCGGTAATCACCTCGTAGGGATAATGGTGATCCATGACGCTGAGCTTGTTGAGCTCGGCGACCTCCTGGCTGAAGATGCTGATAATGTCGTAGATCATGTCCTTGTGGCTGATGCTGGCCGCCTCCCAGTAGGCGTCGTCCAGCAGTTCCAGCAGGGACAGGTATTCCCGGAGGGTGTCGGCAACTGAGGTAGGGGGCATGAACTGGCTACTCCGATGGCGGGGGATAATGATGAAGGGGTAATGTTCAGACTATAGCAGTGGATGGTTATGCCGGGGCTGGCCACTTGAATCTTTATAGTGTGAATTTAAGTTCATTATTATTGCGTTTTGTCAGACAGTCGTGCAAGATTCTCTGAGACGTGCGTTTCCGTCCAGCAGTGGGCGCCAGAGAACACCGGAGATCAGGATCGTCCCGGATCGGACCGCACCATGACTCAATGGATGAGAGATTTTATGGATAGCCCCCGGAACACCGCCATCAACATGGCCCGCCCCGTTCAGCTTGATCAGTACGACAGTGTCCGGGATCATGTCTGGCTGCGCCTCAACGACGAAGTCGTCCGCCTCGAACGTCGTCTGGAAACCCTGCGCGATACCCAGGCTCCCCACGCCAGCATCATTATTGCCACCTACGAGCGCATGATTGATCGGAAGAAAGGCTTCATGAAGCGCTGGGGTATGGGAAGCGGGCAGGGCTGAGCCTGACCGCTTTTATTCCGGTTACTTGCGGTCGGGCACGGCTTCCGCAGCATAACTTATTTCTTCACTACCTGATTCCTGGTTACCGCAATAGGCCATGTTTTTCATTTTGTCATCAGGGTCCGCTGTGGCTTCATCGTCAATCAGGGGGTCTTCGCTCTCCGATGTGAAAACGGTCACCCTCGCCATCTGGTAATCCAGCTCCACGCGGACGCAGTCTGGCATCTGGCCGCCAACCTCAATGGCATTGGTTTCGCTGATGAACAGGTTATCCCGCTTTTCGGAAATGAAATCCTGTGAAAGGGACATGCGGCCGATGGTGAGGGCGGTAAAGGAGGCTTCCACTATCTCCGGCTGGTTGTAACCGATAGCCTTAAACTCCTCACTGAACTGACTGCCCACAAGCAGGCTCTGAAGCTCTGGTGGCTCAGCAGTATCAGCACCTGCAGGCGGGCGGGCAGTATATTGGATAATGCGGGATACTGTGCCGGAAACGCCGTCGTCCTGAGCGGGGGCATAAGTCCAGGCAAGGGTCTCGTACCGCCATTCCCGGTCAGCAACTGCGGACTTCTCGTCGTTAACGGCTTCCTGGTCGACAAAGCGGATGCTGGCATCGTTGGAGCGGGTGTTGAAGGTTCCGGCGACCTCCTTGTCTATACGATCGCTTATGAACCGCCTTCCGTCCCTGAAATTGTCTACCTGGTTGGAGGCTATTACCTGGGCCATCAAATCGAACGGATTCCGTACCGACTTATAGGCGCGCCCGTCCTCAACGGGGGTGCTGCCGATGAAAATGCCAATGTGGTCGCGAAGGGCGTGGGCCCATGCCCGGGCGTCCGTATTGTCCGCTGACGCAGGTTCAATGCCGCGATAGAAATCCCGGAACAGGCTTTCTTCCAGATCTTCCTGTCTGTCGATGGTAAACGTGGAAAATACCAGGTTCACACTGGATGCGGGGTTATTAGCGCTGTCTGAATCGTCCGGGCCGCAGCCAGCGAGCAACAGTGCCGTCAGAAGTGGAACGGGCAGAATGTGACGGTGTTTCATTTCAGGGTTCCCCGGGATGCGGCGATCGCGTTTTGAGGCTAAAGTGAGGAAGCTGGGAGCAGATACCCCTGTTCCGGTTCCGGGCTGACAGATTCCGGATCAACTCTGGCCCGACAGCTGGGACAATAGACAAAAACGAAGGTTCCGTCCCGCGTGGAGATCACATTTTGCAGCAACAGGTAACGTCCGCCAGCCTGGCCTGGCTGGTTGCCCTGCTTCTTCTGGCTTTTTCCGGTTCTGGTGCAGCTGCTGCCAGCGCAAATGCATGCGGAGAGGAAGGCGTCAGAGTGACGGACCATAAAGGGGTCTATGACCTGGCCTCCTGCCTATGGTACCTGGAAGACCCGGAGCATTCCCTGACTCTGCAGGATGTGCGTGGGGATTCTCATCTGTTTACCCGTCACCAGGGTGGAATGCTCAACTTTGGCTATACCGATTCGGCCTACTGGGCCCGTTTTGAGCTTCGCCTGGCCTCCGGGGCGACCGGTGGGGAGTGGATACTTGAACTGGCGCTTCCCCTTGTTGATGAGGTTGAGCTGTACGCCATACGGAACGGTGAACTGGTGCAGGAGAGCCGGACCGGCTACGAAGACCCCTGGTCCGAACGGGATCTGGCCCTGCCCAATCCCAGTTTCAAGCTGCGCCTTGTGCCGGATACCACCACTACCGTCTATCTCCGGGTAAGCACGCTGAACACCTTCCGCCTGCCGCTCACGCTGTGGAAGCCCGACAGTTATATTGAAAACGTTTCCGTGGAGGAGGCGGTCAGGGGTGTTCTTCTGGGCAGCCTGCTCGCCATACTGGCCTACAACCTGTTTGTGGCAGTGTCTGTGCGGGAGCGCAGCAACATCTATTACGTGCTGTACCTGGTGTCGGCGGCGGTGTTCATCATGACAGAGCAGGTTCATGGCATTCAGCTACTGGATGAGCGGCCGGCGTTTCTGGACAAGGAGTACCTGCACTACCAGATCATGATGACCTGGTTCTGGGGGCTGTTGATGGCCCGCGCCCTGCTTGAAACCAGGGAAAAGTCTCCGGACCTTGATCAGGTCCTCCGGCTCTGTCTGGCGGGGGTGGTGGTCTCCTTTGTGCTCAGCCTGTTCATGCCGTATCACATAGCCATGGAATGGATCGTGATCGCTTCCATCGTGCTCTGTATCACCATGATCGTGGTGAGCTATCTGTCCTGGCGCTATTACAACCCCGCGGCCAGGGCCTATTTTTTTGCCTGGACGGCCGCGTTGACGGGGTTCGTGATCTACGCCTTTACGGTGATGGGCTACCTGCCCCTGAACACCTTTACCGCCTACTCACCCCAGACCGGCCTGACAGCACAGATCATTCTCTTTTCCTTCGCCCTCGCCGACCGGATCAAGCTGGTACAGGCCGAGTCACTGGACTGGAGCAAGCGGGCCCTGGCCAACCTGAGGCGATATCAGTCCCTCTTTGATAACGCCATTGAAGGCGTTTTTCAGATGTCTCTGGAGCGTCGCTTCATTACCGCAAATCCTGCCATGGCGGATCTGCTCGGGTATGACAGCAATCGGGAGCTGATCAGCCAGAATCTGGACGTTCTGGACACCTGTTTCGTCGACCCCAACATGCGCCGTTGGGTGGTCGAGCAGCTTGAACAGAGAGGCACGCTCAAAGGGGTGGAGGCGAGGTACGTCAGCCGGCGGGGTGATGAACGCTGGGCCACCATATCCCTGCACACGGTTTACGACAGTGAGGGAGAGCCCCTGCATCTGGAGGGCACCTGCATTGACGCCACCGAGCGGCATCAGCGCCAGCGCATCGAAAAAGAGCGGGAGCAGGAACGCATGGAGCGGGATCTGGCCAGAAACTCCGCGGCGGCCAAAAGCCAGTTCCTGGCCAACATGAGCCATGAAATCCGCACGCCTCTGACCGCCATCATCGGCTACGGCGAGACCCTGCTGGACCCGGAGCTGACCCGCGAGGAAAAGCGCAGCAGCGCCGAAACCGTGGTGCGCAGCGGTCGGCATCTGCTGGATCTGGTCAACGACATTCTCGACCACTCGAAGATTGACGCCAACAGGCTCGATGTGGACATAGTGTCGGTCAATCTTCCGGAGCTGCTGGATGAAATCCGCGCCTTCTTTCAGCCCAGGGCCCGGGAAAAAGGCCTGGAGTTCAGCATTGTCTGTGAATTTCCGCTGCCAGAGCAGATCCAGACCGACCCTACCCGGCTCCGCCAGATCATTATCAATCTCTGCGGAAATGCTCTCAAATTCACGGAAAAAGGTTCGATTTCCCTGATGATCCGCTGTGAGCGGCAAACGGAGCAGCTGGTAGCTCGGGTGGTGGACACTGGCATTGGTATGGAGCCGGCGCAGCTCAGCCGGCTGTTCGACCCCTTTGCCCAGGGCAGCGCCGCTATCGCCCGCCAGTACGGCGGCACAGGCCTGGGGCTGAGTATCTCCCGGCGGCTCACCGAGCTGCTGGGTGGCCGAATTTCAGTTCATAGCACCCTGGGTGAAGGCAGCGAGTTTGAAATTTCCATCGCGACGGGCAGTCTGGAAGGGGTCCGCTTTCTGCGAGACGCGTCAGAAATGACCCGGCGTCAGCGGCATTTACCCCTGGTGAAGGCGCCCCGGCTGCAGGGGCGGATCCTCTGTGCCGAGGACAGCGAGGTTAACCGACACCTGGTCTCCCTGCTGGTGAGCCGTACCGGCGCAGAGATGGTTCACGTAAGTAATGGCGAGGAGGTTCTGGAAGCACTGCGGCGGGAACACTTCGATCTCATCCTGATGGACATACAGATGCCGGTAATGAATGGCCGCGATG
The DNA here is from genome assembly GCF_044799475.1 of Marinobacter sp. Classification (GTDB taxonomy): domain Bacteria; phylum Pseudomonadota; class Gammaproteobacteria; order Pseudomonadales; family Oleiphilaceae; genus Marinobacter. Next base: position 1,018,123 of record NZ_CP085217.1, read on the forward strand.
CCACCGCCGCCCTGCGCGAAGCCGGCATTGGCACCCCGGTTGTCGCACTTACGGCCAATGTCATGTCCGAAGACATTGACGACTATCGTCTTGCGGGCTGTACCGATCATCTGGCCAAACCCATCGACAGACAGAAATTCCATGAGGTTCTCGGCCGTTACCTCCAGGCGGCAGATAGCGAAGAGCTGTCGGAACGGATAGTTTATGACGGCGCGGTGCTGTTGGCTGACAGTGATGACGACAGCCGGCAACGGACCGGTGAGATGCTGAGCCGCCTGGGGCTGGAGGTGAAATCTGTTACCTCCGGCGACGAGGCAGTGCGGGCAGCCCTCGCCAGTTCGTTCCGGCTGGTATTCCTGGACTTTCAGTTGCCCGGAATGGCTGGCGCAGCCGCTACCCGCCTGTTGCGTCAGGCGGGTTTTCAGCGGCCGTTGATCGGACTTGCGTCCGGGAGCAGGAGTGAGATTGACGAACTGACGGAAGCCGGCTGCACCGACGTTCTCATGAAGCCGGTGGAGGAGGATCAGCTGGTTGGGCTTCTGAGCCGGAACCCTCTGACTTCGGCCCAGGCCAGGGAGGAGGTGCTTGAATCAAGGGGTATCGAGCGCCTGGTTGAGCAGTTCCTGGACGGCCTCGCAGGCCGGCGGGGGCGGATGGCGGCGGCTCTCGCCCGTCGGGATGCAATGGCACTTCATGCCGATGTGCACCAGATAAAGGGCACAGCCGGGGCCATGGGGCATCCGGGGATGACGGAGCAGGCTGGTCGTGTGGACCAGTACCTGAGGACCTCCATCACGGACTGGGTTGCTGTCCGACGGGAGCTGGAGCAGCTCAACCAGATCATGGGTCAGGCGCTTGCGTCGAGGACCGACCAACGTACCAGTTGAACAGGAAAAATCGCACCATGAGTGGAAACTCCAGACACAGTGAAAGCCAATCACTAAGCACCATATACGGCACCTACGCAGACGTACTGTTCGTGCTGTTTCCGTTTCTGGTGATTTTCATGCAGAGGCTGTGGGATGGCCAGCTGGCAGACGTCCTTTTACGGCCGGACCTGAGTATCGCTGCGGCGATCCTGGCCGGTCTGGCGATCGGGAAATTCGTGCTGGGGCTGGTCAGCGACCGGGACTTGGGCCAGTTCAGGGAGCGTATCGTCTTTTTTATCGCGCTTACGCTCTTTGTCGTGCTTGGGCCTTCCATCATTCTCATTCTGAGCATTCTGGGGGACAGGGAGGTCCCGGGTTTCGTGGCATTTGTCCAGCCGGTACTGCTTGTTGTTTCAATTTCACTCTACACGACAGCCATCACTATCAGTAACATACTGACCCGCGCCAGTGACGAGCCGGAGGGCGGTCCGGAGAGAGAGGAGAATCAGACTCAGTCAGCCCGCCACGAACCGCTGGTCATCCCACGACGTTCAACCAATGGCGAAGCCAGCTAGCGTGCCGACGGTTAATTCGGGCGCTGTAATAATGGTCAGTGAAGGACCAAATGGTTCGATTAAGGGGACAGATCATGGATAATCTCAGAGTACTGGTAGTGGAAGACGAGCCAGTCATGCGGGAACTGCTCAGGGACATGCTGTATCAGGCGGGCGCCACCCGAATCACGGAAGCGGCTGATGCTGCTGAAGCCCGTGCGCGTTATGAATCAGGGGATTTCCACATCGTCATGCTGGATCTCGGCCTGCCGGACGGAGACGGACACGAGCTGATGACTGCATTCAAGAATACCAGGCCCCGGCAGCATGTAGTCCTGGTGACTGCGGATGACTCCATTGAGAGTATTCAGAAAGCCATAAGTGCCGGAGCCAATGGTTACGTGGTCAAGCCCTATTCGCAGGAAAAAATCCACGATGTGGTCAACAATTACATGATGGTGCATGGCTCGGATGCAGACATGATGAAGGGCCTGAACCGGCATCATTGAAGGGGTTCAGGCCATGGGCCGGAAAAAGTGGCAGGTCAGGCGACCTGACGCGCAATCCAGGAGTTGTAGCGGGTTGCCAGGGCCCGCACGTACCTTGCCTCGGGGCCATCAAGATTGGTAAGCACCCCCTTGAATATCCAGCCCCGTTCGTAGAGCCCGAGCACCCGGGGCTCATCTTCAAGATTGACCCGCTGATTCAGTTTCTGGCAGATCGCGTCCAGTAAAGGCAGTTTCTCCGGGCGTTTGATGGGAGCCTGGCTCTTTCCCGGCACCGCAGGACGCCCGCCCTGACGCAGACGCTGCGGGGAGGGCTGATTGGCAGCCCGTGCGCGATGATCCGGTTTTCTCTTTGTGCTCATGGTTTGCTCCTCACTGTGCTGTGGCAACGCAAAATGTGCTGCGGCGATGCAAATAAAAACCCCGGGACTCGGGAAGCGCCGGGGTTTGTCATGAGAAGCTCACCCGGTCGCTCTGGGCTCCCGGGTAATGGCCGAAAGCCGTTAGTTATTCATTATCAGAACACTCACAAGCCGCACGCTCGCACGGATCTTCATGGCGTGACCTGCTGTCTGTTTAAACGGCTTTGGCATAGGTTCAGGTTCCAGATAATAAAGTGCCAGTGGTTCTGGCCGGCAGCTGACGTCCGGTCATTTTTCGGGGACGCCTGCTATCTGTCAGTGTATCGATTGCCACCTGCTTTGCAAAGCGGTTGCAGAGGCGGCGTGAATGCGATTAATACTATTCGGCAAACCCTTACATACGGCCATCGAATCCCGGGGGATACTGTATTGGTCACGTGTTTTATGTTGTGCAATTCTCGGCGTACTGCCATGGCAGACACCTTGTGGGGATTTCTCCTTTTTATGGCGTAGCCGGATTCGGTTACGCTTTTTTTTGCCCGTAATTCCCCTGCTGGCGAAAACCATCACGCCCGCCAGCTCCGTCTTCGGTGAAGAGTCAGGGCGCCGGCTGTGAGGGGACAGGCAGCTCTGTGATCTGGTGCCAGGTTTTCTGCAGGATCAGGGCATCGTTTGCGGCCCTGTGGATGGGAAGCCCCAGCTCTGCAATTACCTGCTGACGAATGGCCGGCCAGAGCTGAACCTGGGGCGAGGTCAGCAGCATGGATACGGATTCCAGCTGGAAGCTGGGCAGGCAATTGGCGGCGCGGAACAGCCGATGCAGCCAGAAGCTGTCAAAGGTCCATGCATCGCAGAACACCATTCCGGACAATAGCCGGTTCAGCTCGGCGGCAACCTCCTGCAGCTCCATGCCTTGCTGCTCCAGGGTGGCGCGGCTGATGCCATGCACCTGTTCCGCACTTTCCGACCAGTCCCGCCAGAGTACGTGGGGACGGATCAGCCAGCTGTGCAGGTCTCCATCCGGCATGCAGACACCGACTTCAATGGGGTAGCTGGCAATCAGGTCAAGGCTCGATGCCTCGAAGTCCAGAAAAGCTGGGCTGTTCAGGGCTGTCATACAGTCAGTTTTTATTGGTCAGAAATGGAAAGTGTAACTGTCTCGTGCGATCCACGCGAACCCATACTGCTCCGGCGCTGTTACAATACGTACATCGAGTCAGGAGACCTGTATGTCAGAAACTGTTGTGGTCATCTATTCGGGGGGTATGGATTCGTTCACCCTCCTGCACCGGGCCATCTCCCGGGGATTCAGCGTTCATGCCCTGTCCTTCGACTATGGTCAGCGTCACGTGCGTGAACTGGACTGCGCCCGCAGTGTGTGCCAGAAAGCGGGCGTGCCCCATCAGATCATCGACATAACGTCGCTGGGCGCCGTCATGGCGGGATCAGCCCTTACCGGGGGAACTGTGGTGCCCGAGGGCCACTACGCTGAAGAGAGCATGAAAGCGACAGTGGTGCCAAACCGGAACATGATCCTGCTGTCCCTGGCCACCGGCTACGCAGTGACCAATGAGGCCAGCGCCGTCTGGTATGGGGCCCATGGCGGTGATCATGCCATATACCCGGACTGCCGGCCGGAATTTGTGGAGAGGATGGACGCCGTGTGCCGGATAGCCAACTATCAGCCGGTTCGCATAGAGGCTCCCTATATTGCAGCGGACAAAACACAGATCCTGGCAGAAGGGCTGGCCATGGGCCTCGACTATGGCGAAACCTGGACCTGCTACAACGGTCGCAAGCTGGCCTGCGGCCGGTGTGGGTCCTGCCAGGAACGTCTGGAAGCATTCGCCAACCATGGTCTGCGGGATCCGCTGCCCTATGAGGAACAGGCCTGATGTACCGGGTCAAGGAAGCTTTTTACACCCTGCAGGGTGAGGGCGCCCAGGCTGGTCGGGCGTCGGTGTTCTGCCGCTTCAGCAAGTGCAATCTGTGGAATGGTCGGGAAGCGGACAGGATGGCGTCTGTGTGCAGTTTCTGTGACACGGATTTTGTCGGCACCGACGGTCAGAACGGTGGCAGGTTCGAAACTGCGGAGGCCCTGGCGGACCACCTTGCCGCCCTCTGGCCAGAAGCGCCCGGGGTGCCCTATGTGGTCTGCACCGGCGGCGAGCCACTGCTGCAGCTGGACGAGCCGCTGATCCGCGCGCTCCATGACCGGGGCTTCGAGGTTGGTGTGGAAACCAACGGAACGCTGCCTGCTCCCGAGGGAATCGACTGGCTCTGTGTCAGCCCCAAGGCCAATGCCCCGGTGGTGATCAGTCGCTGTGACGAACTCAAACTGGTATTTCCCCAGCCCCTCGCCCCGCCTCACGCTTTTGAAAATATTCAGGCCAGGCATTTTTTCCTCTCACCGATGGCGTCGCCGTCCCTGCCGGAAGACGGTGAGGATGCCATCAAGCAGAGCAATACCCGAAAGGCGACAGACTATTGTCTGGCCAATCCACGCTGGCGACTGACTCTGCAGCTCCACAAACTGCTGGGCATTGACTGAGCAGCAGCCTGATTCTGGCCCCTTTGCTGGTCACTGTGAGAGTCGTCGTGACGGTCATCGTGATAGCCATCGTGATAGTCACTACGATGCTGACTGGGACTGGTGCCCGTCCAGCGCTTGAACGCCCGGGTGAAATTGGCGGCATCGGCATAACCCAGGGCATCGGCAATCTGGCTCAGGTTCATGCTGGTCCCCTCCAGCAGTTCCTCTGCCCGGCCCAGGCGGACTCTGTCCACCAGGGCCTGGAAGCTGCTGTTCTCCTCGTTCAGTCTTCGCTTCAGCGTGCGTTCGGAAACAAACAGGATTCCGGCCACCCGGCCCAGTCTGGCGGGAAACGGATGACTTGTTTCGATGACACGCAGCACTCGGGTACTGAATCCGGCGTCCCCGGTGAGCCTGCGCAGTGAATCCTCGCACTGGGCCCGGGAAATGGCTGCCAGTTGCTCATCACTGAAACGCAGAGGTGCCGAAAGCCTGGCCGCGGGTATTACAATTGCATCGTCGGCGGCCTCCCAGGTGACGGGTACCGGTATACGGTGGCGCAAACGCTGAAAATAGCCAGGCTCCCGGCCCCGCCGTCTGACACAGGCTCCCGGTATGGGGGCACCCATCAGCTGAGTGCTCATTCCCACGCAGCCGAACAGTGTGGCGTCCACGGCAAAGCCCTGGAGAGGGCCCAGATCAAGATCGCAGACAATGCCGAACACCGCCTGGTCGGTTTCCCGCCGCTGCACGACGCTTACCGAGGGCGACCTCAACATCAGATAGCGGCTCATCAGATCGAGAGCCCCGCCCAGAGTCTCACTGCTCATGACAGCGGTGCCAAGGGCGCCATGCAGCGGCAGCTTCAGCTCGCTTGCGAGAAGGATGCCCAGCCCCGGTTCGCCACTTTCCATGATGGCCCGGGTCATGAATTCGCTGGACTGGGACTGGCTGACCCGGACTTCAGGAGAACGCAGGCGGGAAGGATCAAGCCCCACTCTCAGTAACAGTCCCTGTGCATCAACCCCCATAGTCTGAAGGAGCTCGGCCAGCAGGTGGACATAGATCGAAGGCAGGCCCAGGTCCTCGGCTGTATTGGCTCGCATGATGCTCGTCCCCGTCTGGTCTGTTGTTATCAGGGTGATCAGTATCTGACGAGTATGGACTGATCGATTCCGCCACCCCATGACCTCACTGACGCGGTATGTGGCGGGATAGGCCAATCAGGCGGTGCTCTGTCCAGGGGAATGAGGGCAAAATCAGAAGCTGTTGTTTAATGGAGTATCAGGTCGGTCACGACAGGATCATGATCCGAGGAGCGCCAGGGCATGGTAGCGGGATTCGGGAAAGGCGCCAGAGAACCATCATAAGCCAGCGCACGGGGTTCGTCGGCATTGGCGTGCCAGACGCGGGCTGAATGCACCCGCGTTGCCAGAGACTGGTCCGCGAGCACGTAATCCAGAGTTCCGGCCCGACCGCGGTATCTGTAGGTATAGCTAAGCGGACCATGAAAGTGTCGGACCATATCCCGAAAACCGGCCTCTCTGAGGACTTGCAGTGGAGCTTCCATGGCATAGCTGTTGAGGTCCCCGGTCACCAGGGTGCCGGTGTGATCTGGTGAAACACGCATTGCGTCCAGCCATTGGGCAAGATCCACGGCAGCCTGCCGGCGGACGTTGGCGTAGCAGCCCTGACCGTCCTTCTGACCCCTCTCGGCGGGTCCCGCATTACGGCAGCTTTTCGACTTGAAATGGGCAGCCACGATTCGTACTTTTTCGGTCTTCCCCTTCGGCCGAAAACTCTGGGCCATGGCCGGTCGCCCTATTCCGCGCTGGAGCAGGGCAATGCCCTGTGTTTCCACCCTGGATGTGCGATAGATCATGCCCACGCGGATGGCGTCCTGGCCGGCATTTTTCCCGGTTGGCACGAACTGCCAGTCACGTCCGAGGGCGGCCGTCAGGGTTGCCAGGGCGCTGTCGGGGCCGTAACCATCATTTTCCAGTTCCATGAGGGTGATCACGTCCGCCTCCAGATTCTCCACAGCAGCTTTAAGGCGTGCCGTCTGGGCTGCCAGAGCCCGGCGGCTGTCCGCGCCCCGCTGCCCTTTGAATCCACTCCCGCTGCCATCGCCATTGAAGTAGTTGTGAAGGTTGATGGTGGCCACCCGCAGATTTCCACCCTTCTCCGGTTGCGTCCCGGGCCGGGGATTCCGGCTTTTGAATACTGGCTGGCGGAGTGGATGAAGCCGCCAGTCACCAAAACGGTAGTCGAGAACGCCATGCAGCCCACTGACCTGGTCCCCCGACCGGACAGTATTGCGGTGACTGAGAGCCGGCGGGGGCCAGGGCACGGAGTTCAGATTTGTGGCAGACCGGCCATCGTCCAGAATCAGGCGGGCTTTTTCCTGGGCAAGGTGTTGCCGGAAGGCTTCAGGCCCTGGAGACAGGTACTGGGTGGGTACAAACTGGATGGATTCGGCAAGGGTCAGCTGGCCATAACGGGCCAGACCGTAATTGTCTATCACGGTCAGGGGGTGGGTGATGGCCACCCGCATGTTCTCCAGGCTTTCAGGCAACTGGTTGTCCGGCCAGAGTCCGGAAACGCGGATGGGGGCAGGAAGCCGGGCCTGACCGCAATCCGTCAGCGGCTCTACAGCGGTCAGTTCAGTCAGGCCATGGTGTTCCTTGACCTGGCCGCTGATTCTAAGCCTCTGGCCGTGGCGACCCCCGGTCCTGCGGGTATACACGAAGACAGCCTCGGATGTCGCCGGGTCATCATCTGCTTCGTCATCGGCTGTCTGCAGATAGAATCCGCCGAAGCCGCCCGGATAGCGCGCATCAAAAGTCACAATGCCCTCGACGGTGACCTGTTGGCCCGCCATGGGAGAAGTGTCTCCGTGCCCCTGCACGGCAGCAATGGCATCGGCGGGCTGGCCGCACTCGGAAGCCAGTGCACCGGAGGCCGGGGCCAGGAAAACGGTTACTGCCAGCAGCCAATTCAGGTGGCTTTCTCCTTCAGCAGGTTTCTGCCACTTCCTCACGCTTTTTCCTGCGGGCGGCAAACCAGGGTGCCACCGCCTCGGGGTTGGCAAGTTCAAGTTGCTGAACAAGGGGGTCGGGATCGCGGGTATAGGGCCGTACACCAACCAGGGCGAGGAGATACCGCACCAGAGCACCTCGGGTTTCCATTCTCAGTCGATTGTCGGACATGTCGAAATCGCTGGCGATGATAGCCTGCTGGTCCTGGGTCAGGCGCCGGTCGGGCCTCAGCTCCACAGTCACCATCTGGTTCCAGTCAGCGTCGTGATCCACAGTATGCCGGCACCGCTCGGGGAGGATTTCCGGGGTACCACGGAAACGGCTCAGCACGAAGTCACGGAATTGCCGGCGCTCCTCGCACCAGGCCCGGACGTGCCAGCGCTGGCCGCTGTAGACCAGGGTATGGGGCTCGATTACCCGATGCACGCTACGGGGGTCACTGAGGGAAAAATACTCCACCCGAAGTCGCCTGCCCTGGCGCGTTGCTGCCACCAGCGCCCGCACAACGGAAGGTTCTGCCAGCCGTCGGGGCACATTGATGACGGTGCTGTTGGGCAGCCCTATATTGAGCGATTCGAAGGTCTGGCTGAGGGCATTGTTTCTTGTCAACAGATCCAGATATTCCCCGGAATGTCCCTGGGTGACCACGGGACGGAACTCCGCCGTCGGTACGTAGCCCTTGAGGTGCCGGTCATAGACAAGATTGTCGGGGGCGATTTCCCGGAGATAGGTGTTGATGTCCTTGGAGGCCTGTTGTCTCCCGATACCAAAACCGTGGCAGATGTGGTTGGTGGTCAGCCGCCCCTCCCAGAGCGCGATGATTTCGATCAAGCGGTAACGCAGAAGCAAGTCCCAGCGGATGGGCCATTCCGTTTTCTTCATGACGATGGGCTCTTTCAAATGACTGACTGAAAACTGACCAATCCCTGATCAGTAACTTCATATTATCAGCTTTGGACGGAGCTGGGGTGTTACAGGCCATTAATGTCAAAAAATGTTAAACGGGTGGGAGGTCAGTCCGCAAGGCACCGATTGTTGCTCATTGCGGCAATTGCGTAATGGCGCCGTCGGGACCTGGCTGCTGTAATAGCGGATTGGGCAGTGCGGCCTGTGGCTGTTATGTTTCTGCCTGAGCCTCTTAATTCGCCCCCGCCCTGAATATCCGCATTCAGCGGTGCAGACTTCTGGAGATTGCAGGATGACCCGCATGGTCACTTCCCTGTCAGCGCTGATTCTCAGTATCGTACTTCTGGTCAGCGGCAATGCCTTCCTGATGACCCTGCTGGGTATTCGCCTTAGCATCGAAGAAGTGGATCCGGCCACCATTGGCTGGGTGCTGGTGTGCTATTCCGTCGGTTTCGTTGTCGGCACGCTTTATGTGAACAAGATTATCGGCCGGGTGGGCCATATCCGGGCCTTCGCGGTATTTGCCGCCATGGCGGCGGTGGCTTCGCTGCTCTATCCGCTGGCGATCTCGGTGATTTTCTGGGCCTTTCTCCGGGCACTCTCCGGCTTCAGTATTGCCGGGGTTCTGGTGGTTATCGAAAGCTGGTTCAGCAGCCGCGCCACCAATAGCAACCGTGGCGCCATGTTTGCGATTTACCAGATAGTGTTCTATCTGTCCGCCGCAGGCGGTCAGCTGATCGTCAATCTGGGGGACCCGGCCAGTTTCATGCCCTTCACCCTGGCTGCGGTTCTGCTGACCCTGGCCCTGATACCCCTGTCGTTGACCAGGATGGAAGCGCCGCCCATCACGCCGGTTGACCGCATGTCATTTTTCACCCTGTTCCGGGAATCGTCTACCGGCGTCGCAGGGGCCCTGGTCTGCGGCGTGCTGATTGGTTCTTTCTACGCTCTGGGACCGGTCTACGCCACACTCATCGGCCTTGACCTGGGTGACACCTCCATCTTCATGGCCTGTGCCATCGTTGCTGCCATGCTCTTCGCCTGGCCTCTGGGTCTGATTTGTGACCGTTATGACCGCCGCTGGGTGCTGTTGTGGGTTGCGACAGTGGCTGCGCTGGCTGCGTTTGCCACGAGCCTGCTGGGGCCGGACCGATTCTGGCTGCTGTTGCTGGTGGTTGGCGTCTTCACCGGCCTGTCTGCCACTCTTTATCCGGTTGCGGTGGCTATCACCAATGATCGCATGGAACATCACCGGATCGTGGCTGCCAGCGCTACCCTGCTGCTGAGTTACGGTATTGGCAGCGTCATCGGCCCGGTGGTAATGGCCGAACTGGTGAGCCAACTCGGCCCCAGGGGGCTGTTTCTGGGTAATGGTGTCTTCCTTCTGTTACTTGCGGGAACCACCTGGCACCGTATACGCACCACCTACGATATTCCGGTCGCCGCCCAGGAGAATTTCGTGGCGGCCATGCCCCAGTCTTCAGCAGTGCTGACGGAAATGGATCCACGGAACGAGGAGTTTCAGGAAACCGGCGAGGTCCTCACTGTGGAGGATCCCCTGCCAAAGGCCGGCTGAGCAGGGCCGGAGCTCGGCGAGTCTTCGATTATCCCTGATTTCTGAAGGCCAGAGGGCCTCCTCTTATGGCAACAATTAGCTTACTATTGTAAGTGGCTGGGCACTTACAGAACCTGTCCGGCATCTGAGCACCGAGGTTTTTGATGGATAGTGAAAATACAAGAGAGCAGTTTCCGTTTGCAGTCGCCCGGGTAACCAGGCGCTGGCGCAAGTTGCTGGATGAGCGCCTGAAGGATCTGGGGGTAACCCAGGCCCGGTGGTCGACCATGTTTTACCTGCAGCGCGGAGGGGAAGGCCTGACCCAGCGGGAACTGGCCAGCATCATGGCCATTGAGAATCCCACTCTGGTCCGTCTGCTTGACAGCCTGGAAGCGCAGGGCCTGATCGAACGCCGTCTCTGCCAGAAAGACCGGCGCGCAAGGCGCCTGCACCTTACCAGTGCCGGTGAGGCCTTCATGGACGAACTCAATGCCAGAGCAAGGGCTCTGCGTGATGAAATGCTGGAAGGTGTTGATGATGCTGACCTTGAGGTGTCCGTCCGCGTATTCAACCGCATCATGGTGAACGGTGACCGTCTGAAGTAAATGCCATGTCACCTGGGAGTTTTCTCTGTCCAGCCATTCCCTTGAAGCACTGCAGAGCCGTTACGGCGACCGCTGGCGCTGGTTCGCGGTAGCCACGGTCATGCTTGGCACCATGGCGACAGTGCTCAGTGCCACCATCGTGAACGTCGCCCTGCCGGATATCATGTCGGAGTTTGGTATCCGACAGGGCAAGGCCCACTGGCTGGCTACCGGTTTTATCGCCGCCATGACCACCACCATGCTGACCACCGGCTGGCTGCTGGATCACTTCGGAATACGCAAGACCCTCGCCAGTGCCATGCTGCTGTTCAGTATCATTTCCGTTGCCGGTGGCTTCAGCCAGACACCTGAAATGCTGATAGCCGCCCGCATTGCCCAGGGCGCGGTGGCAGGACTCATGCAGCCCATGGCCATGTACCTGGTATTCCGGATTTTTCCCCGCGAGCGCCGGGGCCAGGCCATGGGCATATATGGCATGGGGGTCATTCTGGCGCCGGCACTGGGCCCCACCCTTGGCGGGGTGCTCGTCGACCAGCTTGACTGGCGTTTTGTCATGTTCGCCCCTGCGCCTGTCACCTTGCTGGGGGTTTTCATGGTCTGGAAGTTCCTGCCAAGGCCGGTTGCGCCCCTGCTTTCCTACCCGTTCGATCTCCGCGGCCTGGTTCTGCTGGCGCTGACCATCGTCTGCAGTCTCGATGCGCTCAACCGGTTGCAGGCACCAGCGGGTAATGGCCTCTGGATCGGCGCTGGCCTGATGGGTGCCGTCACCACGCTGGTGCTGTTTGTCCGCCGGGAACGTCGGGTGAAGCATCCTCTGCTGCAGGTCCGTCTGCTACGACGTCCCAGTTTCCTGTTCGCCAACATTGGCGCTGTTGCCCTTGGCCTGGCCCTGTTTGGATCAACCTACCTGATCCCGCTGTTTGTGCAGTCGGCGCTCGGGTTTTCCGCCACCAAGGCAGGGCTCCTGATGCTCCCCGCAGGTATTGTGCTGGGTATGGTGTTCCCCATAGCCGGCCGCCTTGCGGACCGCCGCAGCCCCCGGGGGCTGATCATTACCGGAATGGCCCTGTTCGCCCTGTCAGCTGTGCTGTTTGCATTATCAGACATGACCCTGGGGTTTGCCTGGCTGGCGCTCTGGGCGGTGATTGGGCGCATTGGCCTCGGCTTCATGTTACCTGCCCTGTCGACTGCCGCACTGAATCCGCTTGAGCCCCATGAGCTGGGCTATGGTTCTGGCACCATCAATTTCACCCGGCAGCTCGGGGGCGCCTACGGCATCAATCTGGTGGCGCTGACCCTGGAGTACGGAGAGCACGCAGGTTCACTGCCCACCATTGGGGCATTCCACACGGCCTGGTGGCTGGTGGCCGGCTTCGTACTCCTCGCACTCTGGCCCGTGTGGCGGATCCGGCCGTGATTGCGTTGCCGAAAAACTTTGATTATCATGAAGTTCTCTTCAGGGGAGTAGTCTCCATCGGCCTGTCAGCAGGCCCAGGGCAATGGTCAACACACTTGGGACTCAATCCCGTGGCCATTGCATCCGGCCCTCCAGGGCAGGGATTGGCAAGACCTGAGGCAGTGACATTCCCGGTGGGCGGAGAATGGAGCTGCCTCCTGTCCGCGATCCGCCCTGAGTCCTGTTTATGGATGCCCTGATCACCTCGTCCATTGCCGTATTCATTGCTGAAATCGGCGATAAGACCCAGCTTCTCTCGCTGTTCCTGGTCAGCCGTTTTGCCCGGCGCTCGCCCATCATTCTCGGTATACTCGTTGCCACTCTTCTGAATCATGGCCTGTCAGCCCTGCTCGGGGCCTGGGTCGCGGAATGGCTGCCGCCCAGCTGGCTGCCCTGGCTGGTGGCGGGCAGCTTTCTTGTCATCGCCCTGTGGTTGCTGTTTCCCGACCGGGATGAAAATGAAGAATCCGGCCTGCTGGGCCTGGGTGCATTTGCTGCCACCACTCTGATGTTTTTTCTTGCGGAGATAGGCGACAAGACCCAGATTGCCACAGTCGTGCTTGCAGCGCGTTACGAAGCCACCTTTTGGGTGATTGTCGGCAGTACCATTGGTATGCTGGCAGCTAATATACCCGTGATTCTGGCGGGCAGGTGGCTGATGGAACGTTTACCCCTGGCTACGGCGCGAATCGCCGCGAGTGGTCTGTTCCTGGCGCTGGCAGCGGCAACGGTCTGGGCTGCCCTGCTGGGCTTGTGAGTCGGTTCTGGAAAACCAATTATGTGGTCTGATTTCTTTAACAATAGTGCACGGGCATTCCTGATCGGGGCAGTGATGACGGCGTCCGCGCCCCTGGCGGCCCAGTCGGGCCCTTACAGCCCCGCAATCGGCAGCGCATCGCCCGAAGATGTCCATACCGTGCCTCCGCGGGTACCGCGCTGGAGCCTGCGGGGTGACGTAGTGGGCGAGCTTTCGGTCATGAGAACCCGTTACGAGGACACCTTTGCCGGCATAGGCAACGAAAAAAGCCTGGGGTATCTGGAACTGGTCAAGGCGAACCCGGGCATCGACCCCTGGCTGCCGGGCGAGGGAACCCAGATCACTCTGCCCCGCAGGTATGTGCTGCCGGAGAGCAAACGGGAGGGTATCGTCATCAATCTGGCGGAATACCGGCTTTATTATTTCAGCGGCGGCGCAGTCCAGGTCTACCCCGTAGGGGTGGGCACGGAAGACAATCCGTCGCCCCTTACCGATGCCGAAGTAACCATGCGGCTGGAATCGCCTGCCTGGTATCCGCCCGAAAGCGTACGCGCTGAATACGACGCCAGCGGCGAATATCTCCCACGCGTGATTCCCCCCGGCCCCGACAACCCGCTGGGCCCCTTTGCGCTGTTACTGAGCAAAAAAGGCTATCTCATCCACGGCACCAACAAACAGTTTGGCATTGGCATGCAGGTCAGCCATGGCTGTTTCCGCATGTACAACGAGGACATTTCGCAGTTCATCAACATGGTGGACAAGGGTACGTCGGTCCAGATCATTCATCAGCCGGTCAAGATCGGTATGAGCGGTCGCGAGGTCTGGCTTGAAGTGCACCGCCCGAAAGAAGACTATGACAGTGATGCCAGGGAGCGCCTCTGGGACGAAGTGGGCCGCGTCATATCTGCCTTTGAACAGAATGTCCCAGGTGTTGAGTTCCAGCGCCGGGCCATTGAACTGGCTGTTGATCAGGCAGATGGGCTGCCCAGAATGATTGGCGAACGCCTGACCCAGGTGGCGGGCGAGCTGCCGGGAGAAAGGTCTGAAAGGAGCCCTGCCGACGAGGACCAACCCGTCAGAGGGCTCTTCTGAATCAAACCCGGGAGAGCAGTGAATGACAGGCAATGTTTTGATAACCGGCGCCAGCTCCGGCCTTGGCGAAGGCATGGCCAGGGAGTTTGCAGGCCGCGGCTGCAATCTGGCCATCTGTGCCAGGCGCACTGAGCGCCTTGAGGAGCTGCGGGAGGAACTGCTCAAACGGCACCCGACACTCAAAATCAGCGTGCGGGCACTCGACGTCAATAATCACGACCAGGTGTTCGAGGTGTTCCGGGCCTTCCGCGATGACCTTGGCGGTCTGGACAGAATCATTGTCAACGCAGGGATAGGCAAGGGCCAGCCACTGGGCACGGGCCACTTCAGCGCCAACCGGCAGACTGCTGAAACCAATTTCGTGGCCGCCCTGGCGCAGGTGGAAGCGGCCATGGAAATTTTCCGCGCGCAGAACCGTGGCCATCTGGTTGCCGTATCTTCGGTATCAGCGGTGCGGGGCATGCCCAAAAACATCACCACCTATGCCGCGACCAAGGCAGGCCTTGCTGCGCTGATGGAAGGGCTCCAGGTCGAGCTGGCAAAACAGGGTTCCCCGATAAAACTGACAACCCTCTATCCGGGTTACATCCGCACCGAACTCAATGAGAAGGTAAGGAACACGCCTTTTATTGTGGACGCAGAAACCGGATGCCGCGCCATGGTTCGCGCCATTGAATCAGAACGTGCCCGGGCCTATGTGCCTGGCTGGCCATGGCGACCAATAGGCTTCATCATGAAGCGACTGCCAGTATCCCTGCTGGCCAGAATGGTTTGATGTTTGCCAGGAAAGCTTAAGCCACCATTTCCCCACGGGAGGTGATTTCCTTGATCAGACAATCGACAACGTCTTCGGGTTTTTTCCGCCTCCGGTGCTGGTCCGGCGTTCTTGCCATCGGTCTGGTTCTCGCCCTGTTTTCCCTTGGTCAGCAGTTGCTGGCCCAGGAGAAGCGTGACGGCACCGCCCTGGTGCTCACGGTGGAAGGCCCCATAGGGCCCGCCACCATGGACTACATTGTTCGTGGCATGGAGCAGGCACGGCAAGGCGACGCCGAAGTGGTCATTCTTGAAATGAACACCCCTGGTGGCCTGATGGATTCCACCCGCAGCATCATCCAGGCCATTCTTGCCTCAGAGGTACCTGTGGCAACTTATGTCCATCCGGAAGGCGCCAGAGCGGCCAGCGCCGGGACCTTCATTCTCTATGGCAGTCATGTGTCCGCCATGTCCCCGGCAACCAATCTGGGCTCGGCAACCCCCGTGCAGATGGGAGGAATGCCCGGAAGCCCGCAGGAGCAGGAGGATTCCTCCGGCTCCGGGGATGCAGGGGAAGCTGAAGACACTGAAAAACAGGAGGCCGGGGACCGTCAGGAAGAAGAATCCGGGTCTCCGGAGGAGGAAAAGACCCGGGGTGGCTCCGCCATGGAACGCAAGATTCTGGAAGATGCCGTCTCCTGGATTCGGGGGCTGGCCGAACGTCACGGCCGTAATGCTGACTGGGCGGAAGAGGCAGTGCGGGAAGGCGCAAACCTGGGCGCCGATGAAGCGCTGGAGCGCAATGTAATCGACCTGATCGCAGCTGACATCCCTGGCCTTCTGAAGCAGATGGACGGTCGGACAGTAAAAATGCGGGACGGGGAGCGGACCCTGAATACCGGCAATCTCGAAATAATCCGCCTGGAGCCGGACTGGCGCACCCGTCTGCTCTCGGTCATCACCGATCCCAACGTGGCCTATTTCCTGATGATCATCGGGTTTTACGGGCTCATCTTTGAACTTTCCAATCCGGGAGCCATGATTCCCGGTGTCATTGGTGCCATCTGCCTGGTGCTTGCACTCTTCGCCTTTCAGGTTCTCTCGGTGAATTACGCTGGCCTTGCGCTCATTCTGCTGGGGTTGGCATTCATCGTAGGGGAGGCCTTCATGCCAAGTTTTGGCATCCTGGGTATTGGCGGGCTGGTAGCCTTTGTGGTGGGCTCCATCATATTGATGGAT
This sequence comes from Marinobacter sp., assembly GCF_044799475.1. Taxonomy (GTDB): domain Bacteria; phylum Pseudomonadota; class Gammaproteobacteria; order Pseudomonadales; family Oleiphilaceae; genus Marinobacter. Next base: position 1,034,348 of record NZ_CP085217.1, read on the forward strand.
GGCAGCCACCGGGAAGTCTCCCTGCCCCTCGTCGGCGGCACCGCCGCCATAGCTGCAGGCTTCATGCTCTGGACCGTCACCCGCTTCCTGAGCCTGCGTCGCAAGCCGGCCGTCAGCGGTGTGGACCAGATCAGGCAGGAGCGCGCGGTGGCGCTGGACAGTTTTGAGTCCACCGACGGTCACTATCGGGGCCATGTGAGACTGGGCGGAGAGCGGTGGAACGCGACCAGTGACGGGCCGGTGGAGAAAGGTCAGGAACTGAAAGTAGTGGATGTAGACGGCCTGTCGGTGAAGGTCGCGGTGACAGAATCCGGTTCGTAAACCAGCTTTCTGGAATTACCGACCACCGATCACGATTCAACCAAGGAGATACCCAATGGAGCAATTCATCCCCTATGTCGCGCCAACCGTTGTACTGCTTCTCATCCTGGCGTCAGCAATCAAGATCCTTCCGGAATACCAGCGGGGGGTAGTGTTCTTCCTTGGCCGCTTTCAGGGGGTCAAGGGACCAGGTCTAATCATCATCATCCCCGGTATCCAGCAGATGACGCGAGTGGACCTGAGGGTCATTACGCTGGATGTTCCCGGCCAGGACGTCATCTCAAAGGACAACGTGACGGTCAAGGTGAATGCGGTGATTTATTTCCGCGTAGTGGACCCGGAGCGTGCCATTATCCGGGTGGAGGATTTCGGCTCCGCCACCAGTCAGCTCGCCCAGACAACCCTGAGGTCGGTGCTGGGCAAGCACGATCTCGATGAAATGCTTTCCGAACGGGACAAGCTGAACGCGGATATCCAGGAGATCCTTGATTCCCAGACAGAGGACTGGGGCATCAAGGTGGCGAATGTCGAGATCAAGCATGTGGATCTGAACGAATCCATGATCCGGGCCATCGCCCGTCAGGCAGAGGCCGAACGGGAACGGCGCGCCAAGGTCATTCATGCCGAGGGTGAACTCCAGGCATCCAAAAAACTGGTTGAAGCTGCCGAGGTGATGGCGAAGGAATCCGGCTCAATGCAGCTGCGCTACCTGCAGACGCTGTCGGATATGAGTACCAGCAATAATTCTTCGATGATCGTGTTTCCCCTGCCCATGGAATTCATGGAAACCTTTGGCGCCGCCAGGGAGTCAAAATCCAAATCAAAATCCTGATTCACTGATCTCCAGACACAAAAAAGGCCGGTTGATACCGGCCTTTTCTGCTTGAGTCAGCCTTACTTCTGGCTGGCCTTCTGAAGCATGCGCTTGGCGCGCTCATTTGCCTCGTTGGCAGATTTCTGAGCTGCCCGTGCTGCGGACAGTGCCTGCTCTGCGGTCTGCTGGGCGTTGTTGGCCCGGGCATTGGCATCATTGGCTGTGTTCAGTGCCTGGTTGGCGGTCTGCTCTGCTGAATTCGCAGATGCCTGAGCCTCGTCAATAGACTCCTGGCTTGCCTGTGAGGCACAGCCGGCGGTAAGAGCGGTAGCCAGTGCAAACCCTGCTAGTGTCAACTTGCGCATTATTGAATCCCCTTATTAGTCGTTGTGCTTCCTGAATTACCTGATTCATGCAGTGCCAACATCCTGTTGGCTTTCATTTGGCATGCACGATTTGCCAAGATCGTAAACAGTGTAAAACACTATGAAAGCAAATGTTAACAATGCATAGGTAAAACTTCTGACGATATTACGCAGACGTAAGGAAACCGGGCCGTTTTTTCGCTGTCCCGGCGCGCAGTAGCGCCTGCTCAGGGAACAATCTGGATGGGGGTTCCGTCGCTCACCAGCTGCCAGATTTCATCCATTTCGTGATTGGCCACGGCGATGCACCCCTCGGTCCAGTCCAGGCCCGTGTAGGCAAAAGCCATGTCTTCCGCGCCATTGGGCAGGCCATGGATCATGATACTGCCGCCAGGGTCCTGGCCCCATGCAGCCGCCTGGGAGCGGTCATTCTTATTGGGATAGGAAATATGAATGGATTTGTAAAAATCGCTCCCGGGGTTGCGCCAGTCAAGGGTGTAGGAGCCTTCGGGGGTGCGCTGGTCACCTTCAAAGAGCTTGTGCCCGTATGGGTTGCCCCCCAGGGAAATTCGATAGCTGCGTATCACCTCTTCGTCGGACATGAGGTAAAGCCGGCGTTCTTCCTTGCGCACCAGCACCTGGTTGACATGGAGGGGGGATCGGTCGAGCATCGCGACGTTGAATTCCGTGGCCTGCCCCGCTGATGACAGCATCGTCAGCACAAGAGAAACGGCAAGGGCGGGGAAAAATATCGGGTACCTGAGTTGCGCGGACATAGCTTACCAATGGTTAATGCCTGGACACTGGGGTTATAGCACAGCCCTGGCACAACGTGAACACGGACTCTGTTACGAAGCCTGGTTTTGTTAAACCATCGCCAGAACAGCTGCCTGCAGGCGCCGCTCAAGAGCGTCGGTGTCGAGCTCGCGGCCGATAATCTCCAGCCGGGATTCGTCCGCTGGATCGCTGTCCAGCAGGGTAACCATGCCATCCACCGCATTGAATGAGAGCCACCCCGAGGTGGTGTTTACAACGGCTTTGAGCCGGTCAAAGCTGTCCTCATGGGCGAGCTGATGCAGGGCCGCGGCATCAAACATCTTCTCCGGGTGGACCCGCCACCCCAGGCTGTGAAAACCTTCCCCGTGATTTTGATAAACCTGCCAGGGCTGATCTGCAAGAGATGGCTTTGCCTGCGGAGGTCTGTCGTGATTATGTGCCCGGTGACTGTGGGGAAACCATGAATCATGGCGATCGGATGTGCCCGTGAGCCAGTCGATCTCGATTCCGCCGTTGGCGATGTGGGCGATTCGCTGCCGGGCCGGCTCGATCGCCCCAGCCCATTGGTCAAAGTGCTCGATCTGCTGGGGAGTACACAGGTCAGTTTTGCTGGCCACCAGCACATCCGCAACCGCTACCTGATCCTGAAACTGCCTGTTCTCCAGCACCCTGGGATCTTCCAGCCGCCTGGGATCAACCAGACAGACGGAGGCGGACAGGGCAAGGACATCCTGATAGAAAACGCTGGTCAGCATCTCAAGGATCTGTGCCGGGTGACCCAGGCCAGTGGGCTCTATGAATAGGCGGTCAGGCCGGGAAAAACGGATCAGGCTGTTGAGGCCAATCTGCATTGGCACCCCCGACACGCAGCACATGCAGCCTCCGGGCACTTCCCGGATGGCGACGCCCTCGGTACGCAGAAGGGCGCCATCAATGCCCACCTCGCCGAATTCGTTTACCAGCACCGCCCAGGTTTCGTGTTCCGGCTTCTGTTTCAGAAGATTCAGGATGGCGGTGGTCTTGCCGGCCCCGAGAAACCCCAGTATCAGATGCGTGGGAATCGGCGGGTAATCATTTGCCATGGCTGTCGTCCATCTTGAGGCCAACTTTGGTCACCTTGTCCGCATCGGTGGCTCTGGCAACCAGGGTGACCGGGCCCAGAAGCACCCGGTCACCAATGACCGGATGACCCTTGGTGCGCTTTGCGAAACATTCCGCCAGAGACAGTTCCGGCGGCAGTTCGTCGAATTCTATGCCGTAGACCTGTTCCACGTCCCCCAGCAGCGCATCGCCATTGAGCACGAAATCCCCGAAAAATGCCCGCTCGGCGAGATGCCGGGGCGAGTGGCGGCCGGAAAGAGCCTTGCCAAGAAGGGGCAGGGTCGCCGGGGTGGCAAATACACCCACCACATCGCCGGAGGTGACCTTCAGGTCGGGACTGGGGGGGTGGCAGATGCGATTCCGGAAGACCCCGGCAATGGCCGTGTTTTCCGGCAGCTGTAGCTGGCCCAGCGGGCGTTCCTGCTGCCACTGGTCGCCCCTGAGAGGAAACAGCATCAGTTCGTGATCCCCGGCTGCGGCTACATCCAGGGGAAGACGACGGAAGGGTTCATTGGTGGCCGGAACCTCAAGTTTGAGGAAACGGGCCAGGGGTGCCAGGGACATTCCCTGCACCAGCAGCGACACCAGCACTATGAAGAAGGCAATGTGAAAGATGAGACTGGCTTCCGGCAGCCCGGCTATGATCGGAAACAGGGCAAGCACAATCGGAACCGCTCCACGAAGCCCCACCCAGCTGATAAACGTCAGTTCCCGCCGGTTGAAACCAAAGGGCCAGAGGGTGGTGACAATAGCCAGCGGTCGGGCCACGAAGATCAGCACCAGCGCCAGAATCAGGCCACCACCGGCAAGGGGCAGCAGCTCACTGGGATTCACCAGCAGACCCAGCATCAGAAACAGGCAGAGCTGGGCCAGCCAGGCCAGACCGTCATGTACCTGCAGAATCATGGGCATCATCCGTACCGGCCGGTTGCCAAGCACAACACCGGCCAGATAGATGGCAAGAAAACCGCTGCCGCCAAGCTCGTTGGTGCCGGCAAACACGATCATGCCGGCGGCGACCACCAGCAGGGGATAAAGGGAAGGGGTCAGGCGCAGGCGGTTGGTAATCTCCACCAGAGCAAGGCCGCCCAGAACGCCCATGATGCTGCCGATTCCAAACTGCATCACCAGCAGCAGCAGGCTGTCCACCACCGAGCCTTCACCCTGGTTCTGAACCAGCATCAGCAGCATCAGGGTAAGGAAGATCGCCATCGGGTCGTTACTGCCGGATTCGATCTCAAGAGTGGCACTAACCCGCTCGTTCAGGTGCAGGCCATGGCCCTGCAAGAGGGAAAATACCGCAGCGGCATCAGTGGACGACACAATGGCCCCGACCAGCAGGGCGGTCAGCCAGTGCAGGCCGAACAGGTACCAGGCCGCAAAGCCCGCCACGAGGGCGGTGATCAGAACACCGAAGGTAGCCAGCACCAGAGCGGGTCGCAGCCCCACACGAAAGGTCTCGGCCCGGGTGCGCATCCCACCATCCAGCAGAATCACCGCCAGCGCCAGGTTGGCAATCAGGAAGGCCAGCTCGAAGTCATCGAACAGAATGCCACCAGGCCCGTCCTCCCCCATCATCATCCCCACCACGAGGAAGATCAGCAGCACCGGCATGCCCAGGCGGCTGGAAAGCGGGCTCAGCATAATACTCATCACAAGCATCATGGCGCCGAGCAGAATCACGGTTGTGGGCATGGCGACTCCGGGAAAATCAGGATTCCATCATAACAGCTTGGCCAGCCGGGATGGGCCCATGGTGGGAGTCGGCGCAAAAAAATTGCGGGGCATAGAGCTTGTGGGGAATGTGCGCCGGCCCTATAGTGGGCACGGGCCGAAAGGCGGGTGTAGCTCAATGGCAGAGCAGAAGCTTCCCAAGCTTACGACGAGGGTTCGATTCCCTTCACCCGCTCCATCCCGGTCTGTCCTTCTTCCCCGCTTTCCATATCCGATGCTTCCCGGCGGCGAAGTGCTGCCTGCCGTATCGTCGCCGCTGCTTCCGGTGACCCTGCCAGCAGGGCGAGGCGCTGCTTCAGGGTGAAGCCGGGTCTTGCCAGGTCGGCGAGCATGGCCTGCCACTCGTGGAATGTGAGCACCAGCGGGTTGTGGGACTTGATGCGCTCGGGGATGCCGTACCTGGGTGTTTCTTTTTCCTCCACGAAGGTTCCAAACAGCCGGTCCCAGATAATCAGGATGCCGCCGTAGTTCCGGTCGATGTATTCCGGATTGCGGCCATGATGAGCCCGGTGATGGGAGGGGGTGTTGAGTATCCACTCCAGGGGCCCGAGCCTGTCCACCACCTGGGTATGGATGAAGAACTGGTAGGCCAGGCTGATGGCGACGGCAAAGATGACTGTTTCCGGGGGGAAGCCGATGAGCACGATTGGCAGCCAGAAGGCCCACATGCCGGTAATGGGGTAGGTCAGACTCTGGCGGAAGGCAGTGGAGAGATTGAGCTTTTCCGAGGAATGATGGACTACGTGGGAGCACCAGAGCAGACGGATGCGGTGATGGGCCCGGTGGAACCAGTAGTAGAAGAAGTCCTGCACCACAAACAGCAGAGCCACTGTCCAGGCATTGAACGGAATGTCGAACAGGCGGAAATCAAAAAACGCATTGTAGACCACGATGGTGAACAGCGCGGCCAGCACATCCCCGGCCTGGTAGAGACCTGCCAGCGTCATGTTGCTGAGGGTGTCCACCCAGGTGTAGCTGGCGGAATCCCGGCCTTTGCCTGGCCGGCGCAGGTGCCAGAACTCGCCGGCCATGGCCAGCATGAAGGCCGGCGCCAGAGCCAGGGTCACCAGGTGGGGATCGAAGCCCAGCAGGTCGGTCAGCGGTGTGGGTGTCATGGGGCCTCCTGACGGTGATTCTACTGAAACCAGTATCTCACCGCTTCCGCCTCCAGACGTTGGCCGATTGCGACGAATGCCCTGGTGAATTCCGTCAGTGCAGCTTCAGGCGCGGATGCATGGCACGGCTGACCCGGTCCATGAGCCAGATGACCCCGGTGCGGATAACACCATGAAGAGCGACCTGGTGCATGCGATACAGGGACAGATAGAACAGCCGGGCCACCCGGCCCTCGATCATCAGACTGCGGCCGGAGAGATTGCCCATCAGGTTGCCCACGGTAGTGTAGCGGCTGAAGTTGATCAGTGAGCCGTAATCCCGGTAGGTGAAAGGCACCGGCGCCCTGCCCTCCAGCCGGTTCATAAGGCTGCGGTAGAGTGTATCGGCCTGCTGGTGGGCAGCCTGGGCTCTGGGTGGTACAGGCCGGTCTGAGTCCGGCTGGGGGCAGGCGGCGCAGTCGCCAAAGGCAAAGATCCCGGGGTCCCGGGTGGTCTGCAGGGTCTGCTCCACCACCAGCTGGTTGGTGCGGGTGGTTTCCAGGCCCTCGATGCCCGTGAGAAATGCAGGAGCCTTGATGCCGGCGGCCCAGATGGTCATTTCCGATGTCAGGCTGGTGCCGTCCTTCAGGACCACCTGGCTGGCAAGCACCTCCTTTACCGGCTGGCCGGTTACCAGGTCTATGCCCAGTCGTTCCAGTTCCCGGGCGGCAGCGCCGGAAAGCCGCTCCGGCAGGGCAGGAAGAATCCGCTCGGCCGCTTCTATCAGCCGGATACTCACATCCTCCGACTTGAGGCTGTTCATGCCGTATACCGGGAGTTCCCGGGAAGCGAGCCGAAGCTCCGCGGCCAGTTCCACGCCGGTGGCCCCTGCGCCGATAATGGTCAGGGCCAGCCGGCTGCGATCGCCGTTCTGTGCCATGTAGTTCTTTCTCAGAAAGGCATTGAGCATCAGGCTGTGAAAGCGGCGGGCCTGGGGAAGGCTGTCGAGGAACAGGCAGTAGTCCTGCGCGCCGGGGGTGCCGAAATCGTTGGCGGTGCTGCCCACGGCGATTACCAGGGTGTCGTACGGAACCCCACGCTCCGGCACCACTTCGTCGTTATCACTGTCGTGGATCGGAGCAAGCTTGATGGTCTGGCCTTCCCGGTCCAGCCCGGTCATTCGGCCCAACTGGAACTCGAAGTGATGCTTGCGGGCATGCTCCCGGAAATTGATTTCGTTGGCGTTGGCGTCCAGCGAGCCGGCGGCTACTTCGTGGTAAAGGGGCTTCCAGATGTGGGTCAGCTCTGCATCCACCAAAGTGATGTGGGCCCGGCCTTTTTTCCCTGCTTTCCTGCCCAGCCGGGTTACAAGCTCCAGGCCTCCGGCGCCGCCGCCAACCACGACAATGCGGTGAAGTTTTTCCATGATTCGGTCCATTTACTGCAGATGAAGACAGCCATGAACTCTGGGGATCAGAACCCATGGCTTTCTTCACCGGGCAATTACAGGCATTGCCGTCAATCCGGCAGGAGGAGGGGCACGGGAGGGCCGACTGCGCACCTGGCAGCCGATATCCTCGCATGGCGCGGGGTCCGGGACAATGCGATCTGTGACCGGGCTTTCTCCCCCTTCGGTGCCGGGGTGGACAGGGCCATTCCGGGGCTGTTAATAATGAGTAACAGAGTAAGTGGAAAGATCTCCCCACTTACTACCGCCCCGTTAACAGCTGTAACTGCAAGCCCACCTGAACCTGAAAAGGAGAGCACCGTGAAACTTCGCGTCAAGGGCATATCAGAGAATCAGCCTATCCCCGAAACCTTTGCATTTGGCGTCTACGATGAAGAGGACCACATGAAGTTCGGGCCCAACCGGAACCCCGAAATGCAGTGGTCCGATGCACCGGAGCACACCAGAAGCTTTGCTGTCATCATGTTTGACCCGGATGTGCCGGCGGACGCGGATGACGTCAATCAGGAAGGCAAAACCGTGTCAGAGGATCTTGAGCGGGTGGACTTTTTCCACTGGCTGCTGGTGGACATTCCTGCTGACGTTCACCAGATTCCCGAGGCCTCAGACAGTGACGGCGTGATCCCCAAGGGCAAACCCACAGGCGCGGGCCATGTCGGCATCCGCGGCGTCAACGACTTTACGAATTTCCTGGCAGGCAATCCAGACATGGCGGGCACCTACGCCGGCTATGACGGCCCCTGCCCGCCGTGGAATGACGAGCGTATCCACCATTATCATTTCGAGGTTCATGCCCTTGATGTGGCTTCTCTCGGCCTGACCGGGGAGTTTGACGGCCGCGCTGTGCGCGAAGCCATGTCTGGCCATGTGCTGGACAGTGCCCGGGTTACCGGCACCTATACGCTCAATCCCGATCTGAGATAGCGCTGGGTCGGAAAAACGTATAAATACCCCGACCGGTGCACCTCACCGGTCGGGGTTTGTCTTCTGGTCAGAGGCCTTCAGTGGTGAAGGATCTGCTGCAGGAATTGCTGGGTCCTGGCCTCTTTGGGGTTATCGAAGAACTCGTGGGGCGGTGCGCCTTCCACAATCTCCCCCTGATCCATGAATATGACCCGGTCTGCGACGGTCTTGGCGAAACCCATCTCGTGGGTGACACAGATCATGGTCATGCCGCTTCCGGCCAGTTCGATCATCACGTCCAGCACTTCCTTGATCATCTCCGGATCCAGTGCCGACGTGGGTTCGTCGAACAGCATCACCTTGGGTTTCATGCACAGGGCCCGGGCAATGGCTACCCGCTGTTGCTGGCCACCGGAAAGCTGGCCGGGAAACTTTTTGGCCTGCTCCGGGATTTTGACCCTCTCCAGGTACTCCATGGCGGCAGCTTCGGCCTCGCGACGGGGCGTTTTTCTCACCCACAAAGGGGCCAGACAGCAGTTTTCCAGTACCGTCAGGTGGGGAAACAGATTGAAGTGCTGGAACACCATGCCCACTTCGCGGCGGACGTTGTCGATCTGGCGCAGGTCGTCGGTCAGTTCCACTCCGTCCACGATGATCCTGCCCCGCTGGTGCTCTTCCAGCCGGTTGATGCAGCGGATAAAGGTGGATTTGCCGGAACCCGAAGGCCCACAGATGACAATGCGTTCGCCCTGGGTGACATTCAGGTTGAGGTTTTTGAGCACGTGGAACTTGCCGTACCACTTGTGCATGTCCTCGACCCGGATGATCGCATTTTCGGAATCGGCCGCTGACTTCACGGGTTCTGCCGGCCGGTTGGCTTCTTGCTGGTTTGTCAGTTCAGTCATGATCAGTTTCCGTCAGGTCCGGTGACCGGTGTCGAGTTTGCGTTCCAGCTTCTGGCTGTACTGGGACATGCCGAAGCAGAATATCCAGAAACAGAAGGCCACGAAGACATAGCCCTCTGTCGTCACATTCCGCCAGGCGGGGTCGGTAATGGTGGACTGCACCGTGCCCAGGATGTCGAACAGGCCAATGATGAGCACCAGGGTGGTGTCCTTGAACAGGGCAATGAAGGTGTTGACTATGCCCGGGATGACCAGGGTCAGAGCCTGGGGCAGCACGATCAGTCCCATTTTCCGCCAGTAACCCAGTCCCAGGGCGCTGGCGGCCTCATACTGGCCTTTCGGGATGGCCTGGAGCCCCCCGCGGACCACTTCCGCCATGTAGGCGGACTGCCACAGGGTGATGCCGATCAGGGCACGCAACAGCTTCTCGAAGTTCAGGCCTTCGGGCAGGAACAGGGGCAGCATGACCGAAGCCATGAACAGAACGGTGATCAGGGGTACCGCTCGCCACACCTCGATAAAAGTGACACAGAGTCCCCGGATGATGGGCATTTCCGAGCGTCGCCCCAAGGCCAGCATGGTTCCAATAGGCAGGGCAGCGAGTATGCCCACGTAGGCGATGATCAGGGTCAGCATCAGGCCGCCCCATTTGCTGCTGGGTACTTCTTCGAGGCCGAACATGCCGCCGGAGATCAGGATGAAGCCGATCACCGGGAGGCCGGTCAGGCCGAATACCCCGAACCACTTGCGGCCGGGAAAGCGCTCGATGAACTGGGGCAGGAAGGACAGCGCCAGCAGGAAGAACATGATGTTCACCCGCCATTGCAGATCATCCGGGTAAAACCCGTAAATGAAGAAGTTCAGCCGCTGATTGATGAACAGCCAGCACGCGCCGGCACTGGCGCAGTCTGCCGGATCTTCCCCGGTGAAGGTGGCTTCCAGGAACAGCCAGTTGACCAGCGGCGTCACGCTGGAGATCACCAGATAGCCGATCACCAGGGACAGCAGAGTGTTGTACCAGGTGGAAAACAGGTTTTTGCGCACCCATCCCCAAAACCCGATCTCCGATTTTGGAGGCAATTCCGAAGGAGTGGTCATTAGCGCTCCTGAAGGGCAACAGAACGGTTATAGATATTCATCAGCAGCGAAATAGAGAGGCTGATGGTCAGGTATACCGCCATGGTCATGGCAACCACCTCGACGGCCTGGCCGGTCTGGTTCAGGGTGGTGCCCATGAAGACGCCCACCAGGTCCGGATAGCCGATAGCTGTGGCCAGGGATGAGTTTTTCACCAGGTTCAGATACTGGCTGGTCAGCGGCGGTATGATCACTCGCATGGCCTGGGGGATGACCACCAGGCGCATGATCAGGTTGGAGCGCAGCCCCAGGGCCTTGGCCGCCTCGGTCTGGCCGCCACTGACGGCGAGGATGCCCGAGCGCACGATTTCCGCAATGAAACTGGCGGTGTAAAGGGACAAGGCTACCCAGAGCGCCGCCAATTCGGGAATGATCGTGATGCCGCCGGAAAAATTGAACCCGGTGAGCTCGGGTATTTCCCACTGCAGAGGGGCGCCTGTGGCGAAGTAGGCCAGCATGGGCAGAACTATCAGGATGGCCAGGTTAACCCGGAAAGTCGGGAACAGCTGGCCGGTCCTGATCTGGCGTTTTCTGGACCATCGGGTGATGGCAATGACTATCATGATGGCTGCAGCGAATGCAGCCATCACCCAGCCGAATCCTGGTTCAGTCAGTGGCTCCGGTGTGTACAGACCCCGGTTGTTCAGGAAGAACACGCCCCCCACATCGACACTCTGTCTTGGTGAAGGCAAAGACCGGAGAACAGCGAAATACCAGAAGAAAATCTGCAGCAGAAGAGGAAGGTTGCGCAGGGTTTCCACATAGACCAGGGCGAGTTTCGCCACCAGCCAGTTGCTCGACAGCCTGGCAATGCCCACCAGAAAACCGATGATGGTGGCGGCGATTATGCCCATGGCCGATACCAGCAACGTGTTGAGAAGGCCCACCCAGAATGTGCGGCCATAGGACATGGTGGCATCGTAGGGGATAAGGCTCATGATGATGCCGAAACCCGCGGATTCATCGAGAAAGCCAAAACCAGTGCTGATGCCACGGCTTTCCATATTGGACAGGGTATTCTGGAACAGAGTCCAGCCAGCCCAGCCCACCGCAAAAATTGCGATCACCTGAAATGCCAGCGAGCGAACCCTGGGGTCGTTCCAGGGCCGGCGCTGGATTTTTGCCGGTGTCGTCTTGGTCTGATTCATGTAAAGCCCCGGAATGCGTCCCGCTCAGGGATTTTAAAACAGGAAACCTTCCGGCCGCCGGGGTGGCGGCCGGAACTGAATTGCCAGCAGCTGAAAAATCAGCGTACCGGCGGTGCGTACATTATGCCGCCATCGGTCCAGAGTGCGTTGAGACCGCGATCCAGGCCAAGCGGGGTGTCTGGCCCGACGTTACGATCGTACATCTCCCCGTAGTTGCCAACCTCCTCAACGATTTTCACACCGTAGTCAGCCGGCAGCCCCAGCTTTTCGCCCATGTCGCCGGTGGTTCCCAGCAGGCGCTGGACTGACGGGTTCTCGGACTTTTTCATGTCGCTGGTATTTTCCTGAGTGATGCCCAGTTCTTCGGCATTGATCTGGGTGAACAGGGTCCACTTGACGATATTAAACCACTGATCATCGCCCTGACGGACCACCGGGCCCAGGGGCTCCTTGGAAATGATGTTGGGCAGAATGACGGCGCTCTCCGGATCAGACAGCTTGCTGCGCAGTGCTGCCAGCTGGGAGCGGTCGGAGGTCAGCACGTCACAGCGGCCGGCAGAGAAGCCCTGAACGGTCTGCTCGGAGGTGTTGAACACTATGGGCTGGAAGTCCATGCCCTCCTTGCGGAAGTAGTCCGCCAGATTGAGCTCGGTGGTGGTGCCGGCCTGAATACAGATGGTGGCGCCGCCAAGCTGCTTGGCATCATCTACACCAACGGCCTTTTTCACCAGAAAGCCCTGACCGTCGTAGTAGTTGGTGCCGGTAAAGTTGAGACCCAGGGAGGCGTCGCGGGTGAGGGTCCAGGTGGTGTTCCGGGACAGAACGTCAATTTCTCCCGACTGCAGGGCGGTCAGGCGCTCCTTGGCGGTCAGGGGCGTGAACTGCACCTTTTTGCCATCGCCGAATATGGCAGCTGCCACAGCGCGACAGGTATCCACGTCGAGCCCTGTCCAGTTGCCCTTGTCGTCGGGCTGGGAAAAGCCGGGCAGGCCAGAGGTGACGCCACACTGGAGATGGCCACGTTCCTTGACGCTCTCGAGGGTGGTTGCAGCACTGGCAGAACCAGCGATCAGGGTGCCGGCAAGCGTTGCTGCGGCAGCGAAAGTTATTGTCTTTTTCATTTTTCTGAGTCTCCGGATTTCGGTTAGTTGCCTGTCACCTTGTTTTCTCAGCAAAGTGCAAGCCAGGCCTTTCAGATCTCTGATTTTTATAAAAGATCCTGGATTTACGATCGGTCCCGGAAGCAAATGATGCCATCATTCCGGGCACTAATTCCAGGCTGGTGCAGGCCGGCCTGCGTAAGGAATCTGGAACCCCGCGCCTGTGGCCGTACTACAACATGCCATCCGGACCGTTAAATCCAGGGATCTGATAAACAAGCGTAGTTCAGAATCCGGAGAATGCTTATCGTTTTTAACCAGATGCTCCTCGGGGGCGTAAGATGGAGTGGCCGGAATCTTTTCCTCCGGCCGGCCAGTGGTCAGAAGAGCAGCGGCCAGAAGAAGCTCCCAGATCCGATTCCGTGCAGTCCTGTAACTTTCCGGTATTTAAGGTGTCCAGCAGGGACAATTAATCCAACATTTAATCCACCATTCAGTACGGGTCAGCGAAATGAACCGACAAAAAATGATTATCATCGCGGTAATCCTTGCCGCGGTCGCCGTCTTCATAGGACTCGACGGTCATGAGATGCTCACCCTTGAAAATCTTCAGCGTCATCAGGCCGCCATCGACCAGTGGATTGCAGCCAACACAACCACCGCGCTGCTGGGGTTTATTTCCGTATACATCGTGGTAACTGCCCTTTCGTTGCCTGGCGCCGCCATAATGACCCTGGCAGCAGGCGCGTTTTTCGGCATTTTCGCCGGTCTTCTCGCCGCCTCGGTGGCTTCAACCATTGGCGCATCCCTGGCCTTTCTGGCGGCGCGTTTTCTCCTCAGGGACACCCTCAGGAAGCGTTACCGGAAGACCGTGGAGCGAATGGACAAGGGTATAAAAAAGGATGGGGCCTTCTATCTTGCCACGCTTCGTCTGGTTCCGGTATTTCCCTTCTTTCTGATCAATCTCGCCATGGGCCTGACCGGCATGAAGCTGCGCACCTATGCCCTGGTGAGCTGGCTGGCCATGATTCCGGGAACCTTTGTCTATGTGAACGCCGGGACGCAACTGGCTCAGATTGATGCAGTGGGGGACATCATGTCAGCGGATGTGCTTCTGGCATTTGTACTGCTTGGGCTGTTCCCGTTGATCGCCAAGGTCATTGTGGGCATCCTGCGCCGAGCCAGGCTCTACGGGAAATTCGAGAAGCCCAAACACTTCGATTACAACCTGCTGGTGATTGGCGGCGGCTCTGCCGGCCTGGTCTCCGCCTACATAGCGGCTGCAGTCAAAGCCAAAGTGGCGTTGATCGAGCGTGACAGAATGGGCGGCGACTGCCTCAACACCGGCTGCGTGCCTTCCAAGGCCATCATCCAGAGCGCCAAAGTGGCTGAAACCATGCGCCACGCCGACCGCTACGGACTGGAGACAGTTGAAGTGAAAGGTTCTTTCCGGACCATCATGGACCGGGTCAAACGCATCATTGCAGAGATCGAACCTCACGATTCTCCCGAGCGGTACCGGAAACTTGGTGTTGATTGCATCTCCGGCGAGGCCAGCTTTGCATCACCCTGGGAGCTGGACGTTGTGCACAGCGATGGCAGGCGCGAACGTCTGTCCGCCCGCGCCATCATTGTCGCCACCGGCGGCAAGCCGGCAGTGCCCCCCATTCCCGGCCTGAAAGACATGGATCCGCTGACTTCCGAAAACCTGTGGGATCTGCACGAGCAGCCAGAGCGTCTGCTCGTGCTGGGCGGTGGCCCCATTGGTTGTGAACTCAGTCAGGCGTTTCATCGACTGGGAACCAGCGTGACTCAGGTCGAAATGGGGAGCCGGCTGCTGAGCAAGGAGGATCCGGACGTGGCAAAGGTGGTGCTCGAGCAGTTCCAGTGCGAAGGCATTCAGGTGCTGCTTAATCACAAGGCCTCCGGGTTCACCGAAGAAAACGGTGAAAAAGTGGCCTACTGTGAGCACAAAGGAGAGCAGGTGCGTATTCCTTTTGACCGGGTGCTGGTCGCTGTCGGGCGCGCTGCCAACACCAGATCGCTGAATCTTGAGGTCCTTGGAATAGAACCAGAGCGGGACGGCACTTTGCCCACTGAGGAGGATATGAGCGTCAGATACCCCAATATCTTCGCCTGTGGCGACGTAGCGGGGCCTTACCAGTTCACCCACGCTGCGGCCCATCAGGCCTGGTATGCCTCGGTGAACGGACTGTTCGGCAACTTCAGGCGGTTCAAGGTGGACTACCGGGTTCTACCATGGGTGACGTTCACTCAGCCGGAAGTGGCGAGGGTCGGTCTCAGTGAAGAGGAGGCGGAACAGCAAGGTGTTGAAGTCGAGGTGACCCGGTATGACCTGGGAGAACTCGACCGGGCAATCGCTGAAAGCCATACGTCCGGTTTCATCAAGGTGCTGACCCCGCCGGGCAAGGACAGAATTCTCGGAGCGGTTGTGGTTGGTCACAACGGGGGAGAAATACTCGCGGAGTTCACTCTGGCCATGAAGCACGGCCTGGGCCTCAACAAGATTCTGGGCACTGTGCACCCTTATCCAACCTGGAATGAGGCCGCCAAGTTCACCGCTGGGGAGTGGAAGCGGGCCAACGCACCTCAGGGGATTCTCCGCCTGCTGGAGAAATTCCATGGCTGGCGCCGCGGCAGCTCCTCTTCAGTGACCTCGGCAGGTTGAGCGAGGGAGTAACGCCCAGCGCCTGGTAGTAAAGGGCGCGGATATCGAGTTCCTGAACTATGACTGAGCGCGTAATGATGTCTCGAGATAAATGCATGCACCCCTCCAGCGGGGCGAATGAACAGATTCGACGGAGCAGATATGGCTTTTGATCTACCGAATGAGTTGGTTATCGCAGGGGGGGCTGTCCGCCGGAAGCCCGGCCGCCAGATCCCGGTCGTTGAAGTGGTCACGCCGCGGGCAGTGGACAGTTGGACCCATACCCGAGCTGGCGACCCCCGCGGTTATATCGACGCGGTGCAGCTTCAGGAGCTCTGGATTCACACGGGTACAGCCTGCAACCTGGCTTGCCCCTTCTGTCTTGAGGGCTCGCATCCTGGCGACGGCCGCATACCTGGCATGAAGCTGTCGGACGTCAAACCGTTTATCCACGAAGCCCTGGGCATGGGGGTGGAACAGTTCTCCTTCACTGGCGGCGAGCCATTTGTGATCAGGGACTTCGTCAATATTCTCGATTATGCCAGCCAGTACCGGCCCTGTTTCGTGCTCACCAACGCCACGGATCCCCTGCTGAAGCGTACCCATCAGGTGCTGCCACTGCTAAACAATCCTTATCCCGTCCATTTCCGGGTCAGTCTGGATTACCCGGATGCCGCCCGGCACGACAAAGACAGGGGTGAAGGCAGTTTCGACAAGGCACTGGAAGGCATCCGGTGGTTGCACGATCAGGGCTTCAAGGTGTCGATTGCACGGCAGACGGACGACGACGAAATTCCGTCCAAAGTGGAGGATGCATTTCGGGCCATTTTCCGTGAATGGGGTATTCCCGAAACCCTGGCCTTTACTGCCTTTCCGGATCTGGGCACACCTGGTTCAGAGGATGGCAGCCCGGAAATTACCGAAGCCTGCATGGAAAAGTACCCGACGGAACAGAGCCGCTCCCATTTCATGTGTACGTACACCCGCATGCTGGTGAAAAAGGGCGACAAGGTCCGGGTTTATGCCTGCACCCTGGTGGACGACGATCCGGAGTACGACCTGGGCGGTACGCTGAAAGAAAGCATGGATGAAAGAATCATGCTGCGGCACCACAGGTGCTTTTCCTGTTACCGGTTTGGGGCAAGCTGTTCGGCTCCTGTTTGATAGTGTGTTTGTCTGACTTGGGAGGCTGGCAAGCGGTGGGCAGGCTTTCCGGAAACACGCCCGTAAATACATCCCTGTAGGGCTCGGGCATGGCCATCCCTGGCCACTCACGGTTTCCGGAAAGCCTGCCCACTGCCACTTCCACCCAGTCAGATACCAGAGGCCTTTTAAAAAGCCCGGCTGACTTCACAGAACAAGCGGGCCTGAGTGGCCTTTCAAAAACGGAGAAAAGGGAAAAATGCCATTCACTGAAGCTGCCCTCTTCTGGGGATTTCTGGTGGTCTACGGCGTCGTCATGTACGCCCTGTCACCCCGCAGCAAAAACGCCGCCTCTTTTTACCGGGGCGCAGACGACAAAGGTAACCCGGTTGGTCAGTGGTCACTCACCGCCAGCATCTTCATCAGCTGGATATTCGCCAAATCCGTCACCAACGCCGCCAATCTTGGTGCCGCCTACGGAGTCGTCGGGGGGCTTGCCTACGCCACCTACTGGCTCTCCATCCCCGTCGCCGGCTACATCATCTACCTGATCCGCATCCAGACCGGCGCCAGTAGCCTGCAGAACTTCCTGACCTCCCGTTTTGGACGCATGGCATCCCTGAGCTTCGCCGCCGCCATTCTCATCCGCCTGTACAACGAAGTCTGGAGCAACACCGCCGTCGTTGGCGGCTACTTCGGTCTTCCCGGCGAGTGGGAGTACTACACCGCCGCCATGCTTTTCACCGCCTTTACCCTGGCCTACAGCCTCAAAGGCGGACTGCGCAGTTCCATATTCACCGACGTCATCCAGGCTGTAGTCTTTGTATTCTTCGTCGGCGCCGTGCTCTTTCTGATCATACCCGCCAACGACGTCAGCGCCCTGGCCAATGCCGGGGAGTTCAGGCTTGAGGCCGGCATGGACCTGTTGCTGGTGGCCGGGCTGCAGCTGTTCAGCTACCCCTTCCATGATCCGGTGCTGACCGACCGGGGCTTCGTGAATAAAGAAAAGACCATGCTGAAAAGCTTTGTGGTCGCCGGCCTGCTTGGTTTTGTAGCAGTCTTCATATTCAGCCTGGTCGGTGTGCATGCCCAGCTCAACGACATCGCCGTTGCCGGCAACGCGCCGGCTGCCGTGGGCCAGTCTCTCGGCCTGGCTGCGCTTTTCTTCATGAGTGTGGTGATGATGACCTCGGCCGGTTCAACCCTTGATTCCACTTTCAGCTCCCTGTCCAAGTCTCTCGCTATCGACATGCCCCAGCTCATCCGCCGGACGTCGGGAAGAATGCCCAGCGTAAGAGTCGGCGCGGTGGTCATGGTCATATTTGCCATCCTGGGCAACCTGCCCATGTTCGCCGGCACCGACATCCTCAAGGCCACCACCATCTCCGGCACCATGGTTATGGGACTTGCCCCCGTATTCCTCTTTTACGGCTTTACCCGCTGGTCCCCCTGGAGCTTCCATCTGAGCTTCTGGACAGGCATTGCCCTGGGCCTCCTGCTGGCCACAGGTCTTATCCCCCAGAGCTGGCATATCGGCGAAGGCAATTATGCCGGTCTGCTGGGAGTCAATGCCTGGGGCTTCCTGATCTGCTCTGCAGGCTTTTTCCTGCCGCTGGCTCTGCGGCGTCTGGCGGGGCGTTCCGCCGCTGTGGGGCGGGCCTGAAATGGGAGGTCAGGGAGCCGAGGGCCGCAGCTGCCCCATTCATTACCGCTACCGGCCGGAAGTTCTAATGAAAAGCCCGGAAGAGTGGCCGGATGACGTGGTGTACCTCGTGGGTGGCCTTTACGGCAACCCCTTTGCGCTGGACGAAATAGAAGCCATGGCCGCCGGGGAGCGGGCCGCCGGCCGTTCGGTGCGGATTCTGTTCAATGGGGATTTCAACTGGTTCAACGCCGATGATGAACTCTTCACTGCGATAAACTGCCGGATTCTGAAATATGATGCCATGCTTGGCAATGTGGAATATGAGCTGGCCACTCCTAGCCCGGAGGCTGGTTGCGGCTGCGCCTATCCGGAGTTCGTGGAAGAGGCGGTGGTGGAACGCTCCAATCGCATTATGGGCCAGTTGCAGAAAGTGGCGGGACGCCACGGCGGGGTTCAGGGGCAGTTGCGGCAACTGCCGCGCTGGCGAAGCCTGATACTTGGTGGCCTAAAGGTTTTGGTGCTGCATGGCGACCCGGAATCGCTGGCGGGCTGGGGCCTGTCCCGGGAATCGCTGCTGGCTTCGGGTAACAGACAACTGGCGGACTGGTTCAGACGTACCGGTGCCGACGTCATTGCGAGCACTCACACCTGTCTGCCAGTTACCTGGTCCGGTGAGGTAGATGGCCAGCGCCGCCTGTTCATGAACAACGGGTCTGCCGGCATGGGTAATCTGCAGGACGACGGGCGTGGTCTGATTACCCGCCTGAGTGCTCACCCATCCCTTCAGACTCCCGTGGTGGAGCATCAACTGGGCAGCATGAAGCTGTCGCTGGAATCGGTAACATTCGATCTGGCAGGCTGGCTTGAGCTGTTTGATCGGCTCTGGCCGCCTGGTTCGGACGCAGAACTGTCATATCGCCAGCGTATCATTTCCGGTACGGGTCTGGTCGCCGGCGATTTGCGTCAGAGCCCCTGCGGAACGCTCGGAACCTAGCCTGGAAGAGGCCGGAAACCCTCTGGTCCCGGGATGCGGGCCGGACCTGCAGTTGATTTTTATTTTGTGGTCTATATAATTTAAGTCCAACTTTTGGAGGAAAATTGACCAACCATGACAAATAAAGGCTCGGATTCCAGCGACATTCAGTTGCGTAAACCAGTGAAAGACGATGGATACAGGCTTCATCAGCTGGTAGCAGAATGCCCGCCTCTGGACCCCAATTCGATTTACTGCAACCTCCTGCAGTGTAGCCATTTTGCCGAAACCGGCGTGGCCGCGGAGATAGACGGCGATCTGGTTGGCTTTATCTCCGGCTATATCCCACCCTTGCAGTCCGACACCGTCTTTGTCTGGCAGGTGGCCGTCCACGAAAAAGGCCGCGGCCAGGGCCTGGCCAAGCGGATGCTGAAAGAGATTGTAGCGCGGGATGCCTGCCGCAACGTGACTCATATGGAAACCACCATCACGGAAGACAATGAAGCATCCTGGGCACTGTTCCGCTCATTCGCCCGGGATATGGACGCAGAACTGACGTCCCACCTGCACTTCGAGAAAGAAAAGCATTTCGGCGGCAAGCACGATTCCGAATTTCTGCTGCGGATAGGTCCGTTAAAAAAGACCTGATCCGGGTTGTAACCGCTTGTTATTTGAGGCCTGTGGGCGAGCTTGAGGAGCCACCCACATTCCGGCCTATGTTGACGCGCGGAGCCGGCCCGCCATGAATCCGGCCGCAGCTTCCCCGCACTCCCCTCAAAACCTGAATGCCAAGAGGCAAAACGATGGAATTTCTGAAAGCGACTGAATCCCAGGTACGTGTCTACTCCCGTGCCTTCCCGATGATCTTTAACCGGGCCAAGAATGCACACCTGTATGCTCAGGACGGTACCGAATATCTCGACTTTCTCGCCGGCGCAGGCTCCCTGAACTACGGCCACAACAACGATATACTGAAAAAAGCGCTGATCGAGTACATAGAAAATGACGGCGTCAGCCAGGGGCTGGATCTCTGGACAACAGCCAAGCAGGACTTCATTGAGAGCTATCAGAACCTGATTCTCAAACCCCGCGGCCTGGACTACAAAATGCAGTTCACTGGCCCCACCGGCACCAACTGCGTGGAAGCGGCGCTCAAGCTGGCCCGGAAGGTCAAGGGCCGCGATGGCATCATCTCCTTTACCAATGGCTTTCATGGTGTCTCACTCGGTGCCGTTGCCGCCACTGGTAACAAGAACCACCGGGGCGGTGCCGGCGTGCCGCTGAGCAGCGTGGAGTTCATGCCTTACTGCGGCTATTACGGCAAGGATATCGATACCATCAAGATGATGGACAAGCTGCTGAGCGACAACTCCTCTGGTACGGATCTGCCGGCCGCCGTTATTGTCGAGGCCGTTCAGGGCGAGGGCGGCCTGAATGCCGCCAGTGCGACCTGGCTGAAAGATCTTGAACAGCTGTGTAAAAAGCACGACATCCTGCTGATTCTCGATGATATCCAGGCTGGTAATGGCCGGTCCGGCGATTTCTTCAGCTTTGAAGCTGCCGGCATAGTTCCGGACATAGTCACCGTCTCCAAGTCACTGAGTGGCTACGGCCTGCCCATGGCGCTGGTTCTGCTCAAGCCGGAACTGGACATCTGGAACCCGGGTGAGCATAACGGCACTTTTCGCGGCAACAACATGGCCTTTATTACCGCCAGAACGGCCATTGAGACCTACTGGCAGGATGATGCCTTCGTCAGTGACGTCAGAAAGAAAAGCGACATTCTTGGCAGACGGCTGAAGGCCATCTGCGACCAGTACGGACCGAACCAGTTCCGCCTGAAAGGCCGTGGAATGATGCAGGGCATCGCCTGCAGCAGCGGCGGACTGGCGGACAGGATCACCAGTCTCGCCTTTGAAAAGGGCCTGATCATCGAAACGGCCGGGCCGGATGATGAGGTAGTCAAGTGCCTCATGCCGCTGACCATCACTGAAGACGACCTGAACAGGGGGCTGGACTTGCTGACCGAAAGCGTAAATGAAATCATGAAGGACGAAATGAGTCAGGCGTCTTGAGAGGGCTCCCAAATTCAATGCGACCGAAGACAAGACTATGACTAGCCAACAGCAGACTCAGCAACAGACCAGACAGCACACCGTAGAAAAGATCGGTGGGACCTCGATGGCGAATTACGAGGCCGTTCGCGACAACATCATTCTGGGAAACCGGGAAAAAGACGAACTCTATAATCGCATTTTTGTGGTTTCGGCCTACGCCGGGGTTACCGATGAACTCCTTGAGCACAAGAAGACCGGTGAACCCGGGGTCTATGCCCTGTTCGCCGATGCGGAATCGGACTGGGCATGGGGAGATGATCTCACCAAACTGGTGAAATTCCTGACTGACCTGAACGGTGAGCTCTTCGACGATGCAATGCTCAAGCAGCAGGCCGACCAGTTCATTACCGACCGGGTGGAAGGTGTCCGGGGTTGCCTGATCGATCTCCAGCGCCTGTGTTCCTACGGCCAGTTCCAGCTTGAAGAGCATCTTCTGACGGTCAGGGAAATGCTGGCAGGCATCGGCGAAGCCCACAGCGCTTTCAACACGACACTCAAGCTTCAGCACGAGGGCGTCAATGCCCGGTTTATCGATCTGACCGGCTGGCGCGACAATGAGCTACTGCCTCTGGACGAGAAGCTGAAGCAGGCCTTTGATCCCATCGACCTGACCCGCGAGCTGGCGATTGTTACCGGCTACGCCCAGTGCAAGGAAGGCCTGATGCGGACGTTTGACCGGGGTTACAGCGAAATGACATTCAGCCGTATTGCTGTGATCACCGAGGCGGCGGAAGCGGTTATTCACAAGGAATATCACCTCAGTTCCGCGGATCCCAAAATCGTGGGTGAGGACAAGGTTGTGCCCATCGGCCGGACCAACTACGACGTTGCCGACCAGCTCGCCAACCTGGGCATGGAAGCGATTCACCCAAGGGCAGCCAAGGGCCTCCGTCAGAATGACATACCCTTAAGGGTGAAAAACACTTTTGATCCGGAACACACGGGCACCCTCATTACCCGTGATTACATCAGTGAAAAGCCGAGGGTTGAGATTATTGCCGGTCACAAAGGTGTATTTGCCATCGAGGTGTTCGACCAGGACATGCAGGGTGAACCCGCCTATGACCGCCGGATCCTTGACGTGCTTGCCCGTCACAAAATCCGGTTCGTGACCAAGGACACCAACGCAAACACCATTACCCATTACGTGGATAGCACACTCAAACATGTGAAGCGGGTAGTCCGGGCATTGAAGGAAGAGTTTCCGAATGCGGAAATAAACACCCGGAAAGTGGCTCTGGTTTCGGCCATAGGTAGCGACATGCACGTTCGGGGCATGCTGGCCAAGACGGTGCAGGCGCTGGCTGATGAGGATATAAGCATCCTGGCCATTCATCAGTCCCTGAGGCAGGTGGACATGCAGTTCGTGGTTGAGGAGGATCACTACAAAAAGGCAATCACCAGGTTGCACGAGATCCTTATTGAGCCCCACAAGCACGAATATGCAATAGTCGCAGCCTGACAGGGCGAGCAGAAGCGGGCCCCCGGGGCCCGTTTTGCCATTTTTTCGCCTTTGACCGCGCGCCCCGCCTCCAGCGTAGCAACAGCTCTCAGCAGTTTCTTTTCGTGCAATCCGCCATCAGCTTTTTGCCGTATTTCCTGTCAATATTTCTGGAGACGGGAGCAGCGCCATGAGTGATCTTCAACAGCGGGTTGACCCCCCAACCAACGGTCAGGGTAATGACCCTGAATCCCTCGTCGGGCACTACTTCCGGGATGCCTCCCGGCACAATCTTCTCACCGAGCGGGGAGAACGCCGGCTCGGTGAGCGCCTTGTGCGCTGCCTTGAAATCATTGCTGCCGAGCAGCAGCTGGGGGAGGAGGTCCCCCGCACCATCCGGGATATTCTCGGAACCCTGAGCGAGTCGGATATGAAAAGCCGGCGTGCGAAGAAAGCGTGGCGGCTCATTCGGGCAAGTCGGGAGCTGCTGATACAGAGCAATCTCCGTCTCGCCGTTCATATCGCCCGCCGCCACTCCAACCGGGGTGTGGGCATGCCGGATCTCATCCAGGATGGCAATGTGGGTCTGATCAAGGCCGTAGAGCGGTTTGACCCGGGCAAGGGCTTCCGCTTCTCCACCTATGCGTACTGGTGGATCAGTGAAGAAGTAAAGCGGTGCCTGAAGCGGGGTCGGCGGGTAGTCAGAACCCCGGATCACATCGTGGACGAACTGCGCGCCCTGCAGAATACAACTCTGAAAATGCACAGGGAACTTGGACGGATGCCGCGGCAGAGCGAATTGGCACGTGAGCTGGAGGTATCGCCCGGCCGCCTCGGCGAGCTGCTTTCCTTCGGTGGCAGCGAGGTGTCAACCGAGGCTCCGGCCAGCGACGATGGCAGCCTGGTTGTAGGCGATGCGTTGACCCTGGGAATGGAGCAGGCGCCCGAGGAGGCTCTCGCTCCCAGGGATCGGCGGCGCCTGCTGGACAGCATTCTGGAAAACCTGAATGAGCGGGAGCAACTGGTGCTGTCGCGGCGTTACGGTCTTGACCGTCGTGAACCGGAAACACTTCAGGTCATTTCCGATGATATGGGTATCAGTCGGGAGCGGGTGCGCCAGATAGAGAAAACCGCTCTGGCAAGGTTGAAAGAGCAATATGCCGGGCTCGGAGATCTGGTGGGAAACTGAAACCCTGATCAGTGTGCCATTACCAGCCAGGCAGCTGTAATTACCTGGGTGGCAATGGCGACGGCTGTCAGCGTCAGCCGGAGATTGAGGTACCATCCGGGCCAGTAGGGCCGCATCCATCGTGCATCCACAATATAAAGCCCGAGAAACGCGACTGGATAGATAATCATCTGGGCCGTTAGTGGTAGCAGCAGGGCAATACCCGCCGTAAGGAAAAACAGCTGGCTTATCAACATGGTGTACAGGGGGGACAGCGGGTAGCAGCGGTTTTCCAGTTGCAGTGCGATGGGCCAGTAGACTCCAGCCATGAAGGCGAGAATGCCAGCACTGTAAAGATAGAAATAGCCCACCGTAACAGGACTGTATTCGGGCCATATGAGCAGCGCACATGTCCCCAGAATGAAGGGCACGAGGCCCGCGAGGCCAATGGCGATGGCCAGCCTTGCAACAGCGATCATGTTTCCTGCCCCTGGGTTGTCTTCACCGTCTTGCCACTCCGATTCTGTATTGATGGAAGCCAATACGACGGGCTATGGATTCAGGATCAACCCGAGGGTCAGAGGGGTGCCGGGGAATCGCCTGGCTGACTTGCGAGCGCCCGGCAGGGACGGTAGGAAGGGCATGTCACGAGATGGTCGTTGACCATGCCGGCCGCCTGCATGAATGCGTACACGATGGTGGGGCCGACGAAATTGAAACCCCGACGGCGCAGAGCCTTTGACATGGCCTGCGCTTCGGGAGTGTAGACGGGAACCTCCGTCAGGGTTTTCCAGGTGTTCTGCCGGGGTTCTCCTCCAACAAAGGACCAGAGAAATGTGCTGAAGGACAGGCCCTCTTCCTGGAGGGCAAGAAACCCCCGGGCGTTTCGTATGATGGACTCTATTTTCAAGCGGTTACGTACGATCCCCGGGTTCGCCAGCAGCTCCTGGATCCGCTCCTCGTCGTACCGGACGATGATCTCCGGCTGAAAGCAATCGTAGGCTTCACGATAGTTGTGCTGTTTACGCAGAATCGTCAGCCAGCTGAGTCCCGCCTGCTGGCCATCGAGGCACAGCTTTTCAAACAGCGCCAGATCATCGTACTGGGGGCGTCCCCACACCTGATCGTGGTAGGCCTGGTAGAGTGGATCCGTCCCGCACCATCCGCAGCGGACGCCTGCAGTGTTTTGTCCACTACCGCTCACCGGGGCTCCCCCTGTCCGATTTCGGTGCAGGTCCACCAGTTGACCCGGACGCAGTCTTTCCCGGCCCTCCTTTTTTTTTCACGATCAGGGGGTGGTAGCCAGAAGACCCCGGGAGCCGTCCCGGGCCCAGTCATGCAGTCATGGACAATGGCGAGAGTCAGCTCGCTGGCCTCCCCTGCGCAGGCGTGCCAGGGGTGATTGTTCTGGTCGCCGGTCAGTGAACCATCGGCAGCCACATTGAGCGTCTGCAGATTGCCTGCAATGCCGCGTCTGGTGGCCTTCAGCCAGGCTTCCTTCAGGGTCCAGACCCGCAAAAAATCTGTCCGGCTGTCGGAGGCCAGCAGCCATTCCTGCTCGGTGGGCGAAAACCAGCGCCTTACCACCCTGCGCCAGTCGGCGCGCCGGTCCGCCGGCTCCATATCCACCCCTACAGAGCTGCCGCGGGCGACGGCACAGGCGGCAATGCCATGGCTGTGACTTAGTGAAAGGCCCCATCCACCAGGCACCGCCGACTGGACAGGGCGCCCTGCCACCGGATGGCACAGGTTGGCCGGCGTGCCCGTGGCACCAGCCAGGGCCTGCCGTAGCAGCCAGCGGCTATGGCAGTATTCCAGCTGCCGGTTGGGCCCCAGCTTCTTCATCCAGGCCTGCTCCGGGCCGCTCAGGCAGCGGCAGAGCTCATTCCAGTCCGGCGCGGCCGGTGCGCGACTCAGCCAGATCGAAACGGGCATCTCAGGGCTGTAGTCGCTGGACATGCCAGTCATTGTCCTGCCTCAGGTATTCAAAACGGTCATGCAACCGGCTTGGCCGCCCCTGCCAGAACTCAATCCGCTGCGGAACCACCCGGTAGCCGCCCCAGAAAGATGGCAGGGGGATTTCGCCCTCGCCGAATTTGCGCTTTATTTCGGCGACTTTCTGTTCCAGCAGGCCTCTTGAGGAAATGACACGGCTCTGGTCCGACACCCAGGCCCCAATCTGACTGCCCCGCGGGCGGGAGGAAAAATATCTCAGTGACTCGGCCTTGCTGACTTTCTCTACCAGGCCCTGGATGATCACCTGCCGGTTCAGACCAATCCATGGGAAAAGCAGTGCGGCTCTTGGATTCTCAGCAAGCTCCCGGGCCTTGCGGCTGCCGTAATTGGTGTAGAACACGAACCCGCGATCGTCAAAATACTTGAGCAGGACTGTTCTCAGGTTCGGCAGGCCATCTGCTCCCGTGGTGGCGAGGGACATGGCGTTGGGCTCCAGAATACCCGCCAGGCGGGCTTCTTCAAACCAGATTTCAAACTGCCGGCTGGGCTCCGGGTCGAGAGCATCCCGGTCGAGACCTTCACTCTCGAAGTCCCGCCGCATATCGCTGATGTCCATGAAACTCACCCTCTGGTTTCTGGTTGCGGAAAGCGTGCTGGTATCATCATACGGATTCATCACTACAAACGGTATGCGGGCCAGGCGGCGGCCCCGGACGCGCAATCCGGCCACCGCCATGACAAAAGGCCCCTCGGCCGTCTATCCTTGACCGATATTCTTTAACTCCCGGGCGCCACCAGGTCCGGCCAAGGAGCGTGATTATGGCGAAACCTGCCGCGGGTAAACCAGTACACAAGAGATGGACGTTCTGGTTATTGCTGTTACTGGTGCTCTACGCCCTCGCGGGTTTTATCCTTTTACCCTGGTGGCTGGAACGGGCACTGCCTGACCGTCTGGAGCAGCACCTGGGCTGGTCGGCCTCGGTCAACCAGGTGACATTCAATCCCTTCACCATGACTCTCGACCTGGAAGGCCTTGCAGCCGAGGACCGGGCTGGTGATCGAGTGCTGGAATTTGACCGCTTCCATGTGGACCTTGGCTTCCTTCAGCTGTTTCGTGGAGTCATATCGCTGGATGTCGTCGAGCTTGAAGGCCCCTTTGTCAGGGTGGATCTGCTGGAAGATTATGACCTCAACTTCGCCCGGGACTGGCGCGCCAGCAACCCCGACGATGCAACTGCCGACGAGCCATCCTCTGAAACTGAAGGGGATGGTCCCCGCCTCTATTTTGGCCGCATCAGCCTCGACAATGGCGATGTTCTCCTGCGGGATTTCAGCCAGGGGGAGGAAGAGCGCTTCCAAATCGAATCGCTGGATCTGACGCTGAACGATCTGGCCACCTTTTCCCGTCCGGAAGACAGCGGCTATACCCTGAATGCCGCCCTCGGAGAGCAGACCCTGGCCTGGAAGGGCGAAATGAATATTTCACCCTTCGTATCCAGGGGTCGCCTGAGTATTGCCAATATTGATCACGCCACTGTCTCCCATTTTGCCGGCCGCTTTCTTCCCTGGCAGCTCCGTGAGGGTCGGCTGACCATTGAATCCGACTATGTGATTTCAATGGACGGTGGCCTGCGTCTGGTCACCTCCAACGGTCAGATCACTGTTGAGAATCTGGCGTTGGCGACCGGGGCGCAGGAGGATCCACCCGCCGTGCAACTGGACCGGCTTGTGGTGGACAGCATCAATTACGATTTCCGGGGCCGCAGCCTGGCTGTGGGCGCGGTGGACTTTTCCGGGGCGGACGTGCTGGTCAACAGGGATAGCGAGGGCAGGATCAACCTGGTGCCCTCGCCTGCCACCACCAAAGACGAAAACCAGGGCCAGAAAGAGGATCAGGGAGAGGCCGCTGAACAGCCCTTCCGCTGGTCTGTCGAGACCGCAAAACTGCAGGAGAGCAACCTGCGATGGCGGGATGCTGCGCTGGCAACGCCCGCGGAAATCACCCTGAGCCAGCTGGGGCTGAGCGTTTCCGGGCTCAGCCATGAACTCGCCGAGCCAGTGAGCTATAAGGCCAGCCTGGCTGTGGCCGACGAAGGCCGGATGACGGCTCAGGGGCAGCTAACCATGGCGCCCTTCACTCTTGAAGCTGGCCTGTCGGCGGATAATCTGGCGCTGGCCAGCTTCGAGCCCTACCTGCAGGAAGTCGCAGCACTGGATCTGCGCGGCGGCAGCCTGACTCTGGCAGGGGACCTGGACCTGGATGGCCAGACGGATCCGATGACCGGAACCTTCAACGGGGCGGGAGAAATTGCCGGCATGGACGCGTCAGCTATTGGCAGCGGTGAGCCCCTGGTGGCCTGGCAATCCCTCCGGCTTGATCCCATTGAGTACAACCTTGCGCCAGCACGGCTGGAGATTGGCAGGGTCACCCTCAGGGATCCCAGCCTGGTGGTTGAGCGCTCGGAAAACGGAGCGCTGAATCTGGCAGCCATCACGAAGGACGGTGAGGACAACGACACCGCGACAGAGGATGCTGAAACCCGGGACCAGCAACAGGAACAGGACGAAGCGCCCGGGTTTATTTTCCGGATCGGGGAGGTGGTTCTGGAAAATGGCACCCTCGATTACGCAGACTTTTCCGTGGATCCGGACTTTGAAACCCGCCTGGATCAGCTGAGCGGATCCGTGTCCGGACTCAGCAACGTCACGCCACAGGAAGGACGGATGAACCTGACCGGGCGGGTAGCCCAGGCTGGTGACCTGAAGGTTGAAGGCACCCTCGGCACCCTTGGCAGTGAGGCCACCAGCAACCTGAAACTGACCCTGAAACAGCTCGGATTGCCGGTTCTGAGCCCTTATTTTGCTCAGTTTCTTGGTTACGGAGTAGACGGTGGAAAGCTTGGGCTGGAGATGGACTATACCTTCAAAGGATCCCGTATAACCGCCACCAATCACATTGTTCTGGACCGACTCGAACTGGGCAGCGCGGCTCCCGGTGGAGGAGGCATCAATGCGCCGATAAAGCTCGGGCTGGCCCTGTTGCGGGACTCAGACGGCCGGATTGACATCAATCTGCCGGTGGAAGGGGACCTGACGGATCCCGATTTCCAGATCACCCGGGTGGTCATGGGTACCTTCGCCAATCTTGTGATCAAGGCGGCCACTTCCCCTTTCAGCGTGCTTGGCTCGGTTGCGGATCTGGCGGGCATTACCGGCCCGGAACTGGGGAATGTCGGTTTCCGGCCGGGAATCGCCGAGCTGGGCGACGATGAGAGCAGAAAGCTGGAGGCTCTCGCCGAGGCCCTCGCGAAACGCCCACAACTGGCGCTGGATGTCCGGGGCGGGGCGGCACCTGAGCTTGACCGGCCGGCGCTGCTGCGACAGCAGTTGTTCGACGACCTGGAGATTGCGCCTGATGGGGCGAGCGAGGAGCGCGCACGCCGCCTTGAGCAGGCTTATCAGGCCGCTGATCTGAGCCCGCCCCTGGACAGGCTCAGAGCGCAGACAGAATCAGCTTCCGGGCGGACTGAAAAGTGGCAGGAAGCGCTGATTTCAAAGCTGATTCAAGACCGGTCACTGCCCGACAATGCCCTGCGGGAACTGGCCAGCAAAAGAGGTCAGTTGCTGCAGAGTCGTCTTCTTGAGACCCACGGGGTTCCCTCCGAGCAGTTGTACATGCGGAGCCCGGCCCTCGACGCCGCGGTGGACGACGACCAGGGGCTGGTCAGGGTGCCGTTCGAGCTGGGGACAAGGTGAGCTGTCCGATATTGCCTGAGTGGATATGCAGCAAACGTGGATTGCTACTTGCAGGGCACATTAAAGGCGGTACAACAGCAGGGGCGCAACCCTGGAAATGCCAAAACAGGATGACCATAAACCATGACCCGGCGAACCAGCCATTTTTTTGCCTATATTGCCCGCCTGCGCTGGATCCGGCGCTGGGGGCTGATGCGCAACGCGATTGAGGAAAATGTGGCGACCCATTCCTGGGAAGTGGCCACCATCGCACATGCGCTGTCGCTGATCCGTAACCGGCACTTCGGTGGTGACATCAATGCAGATCAGGTGGCCACGGCCGCCCTTTATCATGACGCCACGGAGGTGATCACCGGGGACATGCCAACGCCGGTGAAGTATCACTCCAGGGTGATGCGGGAGGCTTTCGGGGCCATTGAGCATCAGGCAGAGAATGAGCTGCTGGCGCTATTGCCTGAGGATCTGCGGGGGGATTTTGCGCCCTATATCCAGGAGTCTGACTGGTCTGCGGAGATGAAAGAGATTATCAAGGCGGCCGACCGGATTTCTGCCTGGCTCAAGTGCCTGGCGGAAATTCAGGCAGGGAACAAGGAGTTCGAGCCTGCGGCCACGACGATTCACAACAGGATCCGGCAGGATGCCCTGCCGGAAGTCCTTTATTTTCTTGAGGTGTTCGCCCCCAGCTATCAGAGGCCGCTGGACCACCTGCTGGAGTGAAGTTCAGCGGCGGGGTTCCGGGCTCAGGCGCCGCCAGCGCCTGCTACAAGGCCATCCCGCAGGCCATCCTTCCTGAGTGATTGCCGCACCACATCTTCCGGATTGCCAGCCATCTCCCGGAACATGCCCATCGAGCCCAGCAGGGCGGAGGATTCGTAGGGCACGAACACCCGCTCCCCGTCTTTGGCCATGTTGGGCAGCACCTTGATGTAGCTCTGGCCCAGCAGGTAGCCCACCACCGTGCGCTTGTTTTCTTCGGTATCACCCAGTGCGTTCAGCACCAGTTTGATGGATTCCTGCTCGCCCTGGGCCCGCAGGATGGCTGATTGCTTGTCGCCCTCGGCATTGAGAATGGCGGATTCCCGCTGGCCCTGGGCCATGGCGATGGCTGCGGTCTTTTCGCCTTCGGCCTCTGTAACCGTGGCGCGACGCTTTCTTTCAGCGGCCATCTGCAGGCGCATCGCCTCTTCCACTTCTTCCGGCATGTTGATGTCCTGCACCTCAACCCGGGTGAGCTTCACTCCCCACTTGGATGCAGCCTCTTCCATTTCGGCCTGGATGGCACTGTTGACCTCGGCGCGGGACTCGAACAGCTTGTCCAGCTCCATCTTGCCCACCACGGAGCGCAGGGTGGTTTTGGCCAGGACTTCCACGGCCTGGCTCATGTTGGCCACTTCGTAAATTGCCCGACGCGGATCTATGATCTGGTAGTACAGGGCGCCATTTATGGTGACCGTAACATTGTCGGTGGTCACCACCGGCTGGCCGGGAAAGTCCATGACCGTTTCACGCCGGTCGATGCGGATTTCGTCGGTGGTTACCGCGTGGTAGTCCTCACCCATTTTCCTGTAGCGGATCATGGTGATGGCTCTTGGCCGTTCGACAAAAGGCACAATGATGTTGACGCCGCTCTCCAGCACCCGGTGGAAAGAGCCCAGGCGTTCGATGACCATCACCTCGGACTGGCGGATGATCACCAGCCCCTTGGCAATGATCAGGATGCCGATAACGACAAAAATCAGGCTGAGAACCAGCCCCGGTGACATGAACGATTCCATGTTTACTGCTCCTGGTGGTGAAATCGGACGACAGCGGTGGTGCCATCGAACTGCTCGAATATAACCTCTGTGCCTTCTGGCAGGTCGGTTTCGCCGGAAGGCGTCACCCGTACCCGGTAGAAGTCACCGTTCATCTTGAGACCGGGGGCGCCGTCGAAATCCCGTTTGACAATCCGGTAGTGCTTTCCCTGCTCGACTCCGGTTCCGGTGGTGCCGTAAGCCACCCCTCGGGGGGAAAATCGCGGGCGGATGACCCAGACAGCCAGAGGAACCAGCACGCCGGAAAACAGGCCCATCCCCACCAGTTGCCAGGTAAAAGAAACACCGGCGAATGCCAGTACGGCTGTCAGCGCTGCAGCAATGCCCAAGGCCAGCAGGAGCATAACACCGGAGGTCAGTTCAGCGAGGCTCAGAGCCAGCGCAAGGACCAGCCAGAAGTGCGCAATATTCCATTCCATCGTCTGTTTCCGCTCAGGGAGGGGGGGAATTCAGGTCGGGAGAGTATCAGCTTGGGAGGACTGCCGCCATCGGCAGCCGGGCTGGCTCAAGCGCCGGCGTGAGGCGAATCTGCTGCCATATCCCACAGACTGGCTGGTGTTAAAGTGTTCTCGCTTTGATGTGTCTGATTTAATGCCCCGTTCCTTCAAGATCATTAATGAGAGATCACCGCCATGAAAAAACTGAACAATAAGGTTGCCGTCATTACCGGCGCCGGCTCCGGCATCGGCCGGGCACTGGCGATGGAACTGGGGGCCCGGGGCTGCCGCCTGGCGCTGTCCGATGTCAATGAGATCGGGCTTGGAGAAACAGCAAGCCTGTGCGATGCGGCCGCCATCAAGACCTATCGTCTTGATGTGTCGGACCGGGACGCCATCTTTGCCCACGCCGATCAGGTGGCAAAGGATTTTGGCGAGGTCAACCTTGTAATCAATAACGCCGGGGTTGCCCTATCCGCCTCTGTCCGTGAAATGACGGACGTGGATTTCAAGTGGGTGATGGATATTGATTTCTGGGGCGTTGCGCATGGTACGCGGGCTTTTTTACCTCACCTGATTGCGTCCGGCGATGGGCATGTGGTCAATATCTCCAGTGTCTTTGGCCTGATCGGCGTACCCAAGCAGAGTGCGTATAACGCTGCCAAATTTGCCGTACGGGGCTTCACTGAAGCCCTGCGACAGGAAATGAAGCTCGAAAAACAGTCGGTGGCAGTCAGTTGCGTGCACCCCGGTGGAATCCGCACCAACATTGCCAATGCCGCGCGCATGGGTAAATCGGAGAATGCCGAAGCTCAGCGCAAGGGGTTCGACAAGCTGGCTGTGACGTCACCGGAAAAAGCGGCGCGGACCATTGTCAAAGGTATCCTGAAGGACGAGTCCCGCATTCTGGTCGGTCCGGACGCCTGGGGTATTGAAGTCATCAACCGGGTGCTGGGTGCCGCCTATCAGCCACTCGTCGAGCGATTTTCCCGCAAAAATCTGTATCTGTGAGCCGCAACGAGCTGGTATTGACGGAGCTGGATGGCTTGTGGCGCATCTGTCTCCAGGCTTCTATACTGGCCGGAGGTCAGGACCAGATCCGTTATGAAACCAGCGCGAGAAGCTAACGGTTACGCCAGCGATGCCCATGGCAAGTCAGGGCTCCGGAATGCCCACCGGCGTTCGCTGATGCGTCTGATTTTTATCGCCACCGGGGTGGCGCTTTCCCTGTTTGCCTGTCTTCAGATGTTCAATAACAATGCCCCGCTGGCTGTTGTCGAACTGGCCGCGAGCGCCGTGCTGGTGATCAGTGCCACGCGGATCATGACCACCCGTTATCTGCAGGCCTGGATATACGGCTACCTGGTTGCTGCGTTCAGCTTTTTTCTCTACATCATCATGATGCCGGAGGCTTCAACTTCCGCTTTTGTCTGGGTATTCATCATGCCCATCCTGTCCTACCTTCTGCTGGGACGGGTAGCCGGATTTTTCCTGGCGGTCCCCTTCATGCTGGTGGGCGGCTATTTTTTCTATCAGCAGCTTGCATCTCTGGACAGCGCACGGGTGATGATTGACCTGCTCAATCCGGTGGCCTGCGGTGTGCTCATCCTGCTTTTCATGCATGTGTACGAAACCCGCCGGGCGGACGCCCAGGACAGGCTGGTGAGTCTTGCCGAAACGGATGCTCTGACGGGCTTACCCAATCGCAGCAGTTTTCACCAGAATCTGGAGCGCTGTGTCAGGGATGCCAGACGCCATAATCATGGCTTTGCCCTGGTGCTGATGGACATAGATCACTTCAAACGCGTCAACGACAGCCTTGGCCATGACGCGGGAGACCATGTGCTCCGGCATATCGCCGGCTGTCTCATGGCACGGCTGCGGAACACGGATTATGTGGGTCGGCTGGGGGGAGAGGAGTTCGGCCTGATTCTGCGTGAGATCGACCCCCCTGGCGCCTTCAGCCTGATCAATGAACTACGGGAGCAGATTGCCGAAACCGATGCCATCTATCAGGGGGCGCGGGTCCAGCTGACTTCCTCCTTCGGTATAGCCTATTGGCCGGAGGATGCATCGGACGTGAACGAGCTTTACCGGGTGGCAGACAGTCGTCTTTACGAAGGCAAGAATGCAGGCAGGAACGTGGTAGTCGCCTGTTCGTCAGGCAGTGAGATGCCTACTTCGGCCTAGTGTCCGACACTGCCCGCGGAATCAATCGTAGTCTTCGGTTTCTATCTGGAATCCCCTGGGCCGGAACTGCTGCTCCACCGCACCAATCATTCCCGAGTGGCCACAGATATAAAGCATGGCCGAGCTGGCATCCAGGCCTTTCCGGGCAACATAGTCCTCCACCAGGGTGTCCACCCGACCCTGGCTACCTGACCATCCCGAGTTTGCGGGTTCTTCTGGCCGGCTGACTGTCGGCACATAGTCGAGCAGCTCCGGGTGGCTGGAGGCAATGCCCTGCAGCTCTTCCCGGTAGCCGAACTCGTTCTGGTAGCTGGCGCCATGAAGGACATGAAACCGGTGGTCATCACGCCCCTGGTGAAGGGCATCCCGGATCATGCTGACAAAGGGATTGATGCCGGTCACCGTAGCCACCATCAGATGTTCACGGTAGCGGGTATCCAGCAGAAAGCTGCCTTTCGGGTTATCGAGGGTGATTGTATGGCCAGGGGACAGGCTGCGCAGGCGCTCGGACATCTGGCCACCGGGCACCAGCTCCACGAAAAATTCGAGCGTCTCCTCGTGAGGGGCGGAGACAATGGAAAAACTGCGTTTGACTCCATCCAGGCCCACCTTGACTGACTGGCCAGGCCGGAAGCTGAAATCCCGGGGACGTGGCACGCGGAATATGATCAGCCCGGGTGCGACTTCCCGGCACTCGGTTACGGTGACTCCCCCTTCCGCCGTCGCGGGCCGTTCATCAGATACCGCCCCGGGGCTGATCGTGGCGGTATCCTGCCCTGGGGCCCTGACGGAATCGTGAGCATCAGCGGCTTCTTCCCCGGTTTCGACCAGGGTTTCCTCGTGCCGGCTCAGCCAGGCCTGAAGCCTGGAGCTCTGTCTGGCCCTGCGGCGTCCAATGTCGCCCAACAGCGAACCAAGTGCCTGATCCCCCGTCGCTTCCCTGGCCCGGCTGATGGAGTTCAGGTCATCCAGGACCTCCCGGCTGCCACTGCGAGCTCGCTCTATGTCCCTGGTGCTGGCCATGCGGCGCCTATTTCTTTCTGTTGAGAGTGCAGATGGCGCCTGGCTCCTCCACCATCAGGACCAGGCTCTCGCTGGCAAACATCTGGTGATGGATGCCGTCGTTGGTTGAGTACCCGGTCATCAGATCCTGGCCGACGATGATCCGGCCGACTCTGGCGTCCACCAGCACGGCGCCCTCGATATCTGCTTTGAACACACCCAGCTCACACAGCCGTTTCAGGTGCTCCAGCTGCAGCATGTCGGTGCCTTCGTAGCGTCGGAAAAGCAGGTTATACCACTTGGTCGACAGAGCCAGGGCATAAGGACCGTGAAAACCATTGTCGTCGAGCTGGTTCACCGAATTGAGTACGTCCTCCAGGGCCTGCTCGATCTTGCTCCAGTCCGCGCACTCGACCTGATTTCGGCCCTTGGCTGTCAGCAGGCCTTCAAGGCCAAAGTCAGGCTGGCCGTAGTAGATGAACTCTTCCTCACGGCGAGCCACGGCCTCCGCGGCATCCTCGACAGCACGCAGATCCAGCGGCTGGCCCATGGATTCGAAGCCGTCGATCCGGCGGACGCTCAGTCCAAAGTTCTTGCGCAGCATGGGAATGGCAATGGCCCTGCTGAGCACGGCGCCGGCTTCGTCAGGTTTCGGCTGACGGCAGTAGCCCTCTTCACCGACTTCGATGGAGGTTAGCCCTACGCCGTAGGGCCCCTCGACATCGAGGAAGCGGCGGCCAGTAAGGATATCGCTGGCGGCGCCCACTGCGGCACTGTCGATTCTGTCCCAGATATCACTGGAAAATGAGGCTTGTTCCCGATTGAGATAAGTCATGATTATTTCTTGCCCTTCATATCGCCAATGGTGAATTTGTTCAGGGACCGGTTCCGGCTGCCTGAGCCACCGCCGCCGACGTCGCCGTCATCTTCTTCGGCCTCGAGGATGGGCTTGTCTGTGTACAGATAGATGTCCATCTGTTCTGAAAAGTCGGAGCTGTTGCGGCGCAGCCATTCAAGCACCATGCAGGCATGCTCCACTTCTTCACGCATGTTATGGAGCAGAAGGCCTTTCAGTTCCTCGTCACTGGTGGCGTCTGCGCGCTGCTGATACCAGTCAACGGCCTCAAGTTCTTCCTGAACTGACACCAGGGCCCGATGCATGTCCTTGGTCTTTTCCGATAGCAGTTCTCCAGGCTCATGATAGCTTTCACTTGCGCCAGCCATTTTTCTCTCCCAGACCTGTTGTTTGGTGGGATGCCCCGCAGGCAATCCTTCAGAAGTTACCCTAATACCTTATGTCACGTCCGGGCGATTGCAACCCCGTGGAATCAGCAAAGACGGTTGATAAGCCGGCCTTAGGCCGCAGATACCATTCAGGCAGCTGTAATACATCTACACAGAAATGGTTACGAAAGGAGCCTGACTATGGATGTCCCGATAAAGAACCGCATGGTTGCCGGTGAGGCACTGGCGGAAGAGCTCAGCAATTACAGGGATCGTGATGACGTCCTGGTTCTTGCCCTCCCACGGGGTGGCGTGCCGGTGGCCGCGGAGATAGCAAAATCCCTTGAGGCAGGTCTCGACCTCATGCTTGTACGCAAGCTCGGGCTGCCAGCCTGGGAGGAACTGGCCATGGGTGCCATCGCCAGCGGCGGCGTGAAGGTGCTGAATGATGACGTGATCAGTGCCCACGGGGTGTCGGACGCCGATATCGAGAAAGTTGCAGAGAAAGAAGGCAGGGAGCTCAAGCGGCGGGAGACCACCTATCGGGGAGACAGGCCGGCGCCGAAAATCGAAGGCCGCTGTGTCATTCTCGTGGACGACGGCATTGCTACAGGTGCCACCATGGAGGCGGCCATTGATGCGGTGCGAAAACAGAATCCCGGGGAAGTGGTGCTGGCGGTGACAGTAGCCCCTCAGGAAACCCTGGACCGGCTGGGCAAAAAGGTGGACCACATCGCCTGTCTGGCTACGCCTGAGCCCTTCATGGCCATTGGTAAATGGTATCGGGATTTTGGCCAGACCAGTGACGATGAGGTGCGACAGCTGCTCGATGAGGCCTGGAAGCGGGAAGAGGGCTGAAGATGGAAAGGCCCACCGGCGAGTATCGCCCGGTGGGCCGGGTTCCGGCTCAGGCCTTTTCTTTCCGGTCTGAATCGCCTTTGCCTTTCTCCTCGCCGTCCTCGTTCCCCTTGTCCTTCTTCTGGTCCGCGTCCCGGCTTTTTTCTTTCTCTTTAGCCTTGCGGTCTTTGCTCTCTGAGCTTTCGTCGCTCTTTCCGTTATCAAGGTCCAGAAGTGAACTGATGCGGCCTGCCTCCAGGGTTTCGTCTTCCAGCAGGGCTTCTGCCAGTTTGTCGAGGCGCTTGCGGTTTTCTTTCAGGCGTTTCTCCACCTCGGATTCGATGCCGGTGATGAGTTTTCTCACCTCATCATCGACCTTCTCGGCGGTGGCCTCGCTGAAGTCCTTTTCCCGGGAAATCTCCTGGCCGAGGAACACCTCTTCCTGACTGGAGCTGACCGAAACCGGGCCGATTACATCACTCATGCCCCAGCGGGAAATCATGCGGCGGGCCAGTTTGGTGGCCTGCTCGATATCATTTTCCGCGCCACTGCTTACTTCCTCGAACACAAGACGTTCCGAGACCCGGCCGCCCAGCATCACCGCAATCCGGTCTTTGGCGTAGCTGGCGGTCATGTTGTAGCGGTCTTCATCCGGCGCCTGTTCGGTGGCTCCCAGAGCGCGCCCGCGCGGGATAATCGTGACCTTCTCCAGGGGGTCTGCCTTGGGAAACAGCAGGGCGGTCAGGGCATGCCCCGACTCGTGATAAGCGATCACACGCTTTTCTTCGTCGCTGAGGGTCTGCTCCCTTTCCGCGCCCATGATGATCTTGTCCCGGGCCATGTCGAAGTGCCTCATGGTAACTGTCTTACAGTCTTCCCTGCCGGCAAACAGGGCAGCTTCGTTGGCCAGATTTTCCAGGTCGGCCCCGGAAAAGCCTACTGTGCGCCTCGCCATGGCCTCCAGGGATACGTCGTCATCCAGCGGGATTTTGCGGGTGTGGATCTTCAGAATCTCTACTCGGGCCTCCCGGTGCGGCCGGTCCAGGGTTACCTTGCGGTCAAAACGGCCGGGGCGCAGCAGGGCCTGGTCCAGCACATCCGGACGGTTGGTTGCTGCAATCACAACCACGGTCTCGTGGGGGGAGAAGCCGTCCATCTCCGACAGGATCTGATTCAGGGTCTGTTCCCGTTCATCATGGCCGCCGCCAACCCCGGTACCTCTGGAGCGGCCTATGGCATCCAGCTCATCAATGAAAATGATCGACGGTGCCTCCTTGCGGGCCTCCTTGAACATGTCCCTCACCCGGGAGGCACCAACACCAACGAACATCTCGATAAATTCCGAGCCGGAAATGGAATAGAAGGGAACGTCTGCCTCTCCGGCAATGGCCCGGGCCATGAGGGTTTTGCCGGTACCGGGGGGGCCGACCATCAGGAGACCTCTGGGCAGTTTCGCGCCCAGAGTCTGGTAGAAGTCCGGGTTCTTGAGATAATCGACAATCTCGGTCAGGTCCTTCTTGGCATTTTCCGAGCCGGCCACGTCATCGAAGGTTTTCTGGGGCTGATCCTTGCGAAACTTTTTCGCCTTGGATTTGCCCATGTTGAACAGGCCGCCCTGCTGGCCACCACCCATCTGCTTCTGCATGCGTTGCCAGAAAAAGATGAACAGGCCCAGGATGATCAGCCAGGGCAGAAAACTGATCAGCAGCCGGCCGAACCAGTCTGTTTCGGCCTCTCTGGCATCAATGGTGACATTGTTCTGCTCCAGCAGTTCCAGTACTCCGGTTTCACCGACTTCCGGGATGTGAGTGCGGAACCTCCGGGGGGTCTGAATACCTTCAGCATCACCGGCGGTATCGAGTTCGCCCGTTACCTGGTGACCTTCTATGGTGACTTCCGATACCCTGCCTTCGCGAACCTTCTCCTTGAACTCGCTGAAGGTCATCTGCTCGGCATTGGACTGGGACAGCACCTGGATGCCATAGAAAATCACAAAGGCAATCAGGAGCAGGTGGATCATCCGGGTCCACTGGGGTGGCTCGGGGGGCTGATGCATTTCCTTCATTGGGTCCCGGGGACCGCGTTGACGACGGTCGTTCCGGTTACGGTCATTCCTCTGGTCGGGTTTCTGGTCACCATTGGACACGGAGAGCTCCCCCTGCAGTTACTATTTCATAGACATTAGTAAGTGTAGATCTTGATGCGGGAGAAGCGGATTTCAATACCGGCAGCGTCCGCCGCTGCCGGCAGTTCGCAGATCAGCTACCGGGAGCTGGGTGAGTCTGTGCTCAAGGCCCGGGCCATTCAGCTTCTGCGGTATACAAACCGTTCGGTGAGCGAAATCGCCTGCGAACTCGGCTATGCTGATCTTTGCAGTTTCAGCCGTGCTTTCCGTAAGTGGACCGGCAAGTCCGCCAGTGAATTCCGCGAGGGCGGCGCGGACCCGGCCCCCGAGCTGGGACCGTAAATGGTTCCGGGAGGCCTGCACCAACCCGTTCTTGAAGGAGCATTCATGGCCCAGCCAGATACGCACAGCAAGGTTATCGGTTATCTGTTGTGGATTTTCGGCTTTCTTGGTTCCCACCGCTTTTACTATGGCAAGCCCATTACCGGAACCATCTGGTTCCTGACTCTGGGGCTGTTTTTCATCGGCTGGATTATTGATCTGTTTCTGATCCCCGCCATGGACAGGGAAGCGGATTACCGTTTCCAGGAAGGTCCTTTCAGCTACTCCGTCAGCTGGATTCTGCTGACCTTCCTTGGCGTCTTTGGCATCCATCGTATGTACATGGGCAAGTGGATCACCGGCATCCTTTACCTGCTGACCGGGGGCATCTTCCTGCTCGGCGTGCTCTATGACTTCTGGACCCTGAACGAACAGGTCGCGGTCAGAAACAGTGAGATCACAGGCTGATCAGGCGGCGACTGCTTCCGCTTTTGCCTGAATCTTCAGCCGAATCTGGTCTCAGTCACGGTTCAGGCCGGCTGAGGAGTGAAAACGGGACCCGATAGCGCAGTCCTGTGGAAGGGCCGGTGCCCTTGACTGTGCAGGTCTTCCTGTTGACCCGCTGAATCAGACCGGTATGGCACCGTCCTCGGCTGCCAAAAGTCACCCGGTCTCCGGCCTGCCACAAAGTCTGGGAAACCAGTGCCGGCGGACTTTCGAAGGAACTGTCCGGAAAGGGCAGGCCGTTTTTCAGGGCGCCCTCGGTGAGTCGGTCTTTTACCTCGCTGGCTGCGCCACTGGCGTGGAGTTCGTCCAGGATGTGGTAAAAGTGCTGGTTATGCACCGAACCCCGCAGCCGCTGGCCTGCTACCTGCTGAAGCAGATGGGCGAACTCGTGGCAGCAGGTATGGGCAAGAAGTGTCCGGGTGGAGACTCTGCCGTCAAAATAGCGTCTTTTCCTGATTTCCCTGGCGGAAAGCCAGCCAGCTGCGGTGTCCGCCTGGTACTTGGCGAGGATCATGCGCACGCCATAGGTGATGCAGTGCTGTCTCAGGGCGGGATCAAAACGGTGCCAGGTGGCCTGACCCGACCCTACGCGGCATTCCAGCCGGGCGCCCGGCCGCTGTCGCCGGATCCGGTCGCGGGACGGCGCCCACAGCACCTCCTCGGTGGTGTCGCAGAGCAGTTGTCCAAGGGTACGGGCGTCGTGGCGGGTCAGAGGCATGATAAGGGCAGATTTCTGGCAGGTTTGCGACCGGGATGGACCAGAATCATACCCTGCCAGGAAACAGGGAGAAACCTTCCGGTCGGGGCAGTGGCTTCGGCCGCGGGCGTCTAGCGCAGGCTGAAGCGTACCGGCAGGGTGTAGGTAAAAGACTCCCCAGTCAGGTCTGGCGGCACGTCGGGCAATGGCTCTGCCTTTTTCAGCATCGCGAGGGCGGCGTCATCCAGCAGGCTGTGGGAAGAAGCATCCACCAGCCGGTAGCTCAGCAGCCTGCCATCACGATTTATCCTGAACTCCACCATTGGTGTGCCTTCCTGGCCCAGCCGCTGGGCACGGCGCGGGTACTCCCGGTGTTTGCCGAGATGGCGCATGAGCCTGTTCAGATAGCTGTCCATCTGTCCGGAAACGCCGGCTTTCAGTTCCACCTGTTCGGGCTGGCTTTCCGGCCGGGCAGAAGACTCGGGTTTCTGCACCCTGGGAGCTTCGGCTGTCGTTTTCCGTGCCGGTTCGGCCACACTTTCTGGCTCTGGCTCTGGCTCTGGCTCTGGCTCTGGCTCTGGCTCTGGCTCTGGCTCTGGCTCTGGCTCTGGCTCTGGCTCTGGCTCTGGCTCTGGTTCCGGTTCCGGTTCACTGGCCGTGGACCTTTCGGCCAGCTGTATGCGGAGAGTATCAGGCCGGGTAATCGGGGCATTGCCAGCGGGCATCTCCATGTCCGGGGCGGAAGGCAATGCCGCCAGCACTGAGAGGGCAGTCAGCAAT
Organism: Marinobacter sp.; assembly: GCF_044799475.1. Classification (GTDB taxonomy): domain Bacteria; phylum Pseudomonadota; class Gammaproteobacteria; order Pseudomonadales; family Oleiphilaceae; genus Marinobacter. The sequence goes on from NZ_CP085217.1 coordinate 1,076,016, forward strand.
ACCGAGGCCAGAACCAGCAGCCAGCGCACAGGGGCGGTCATTGCGATGGCTCCGTAAGTAGCAGGATGTCGGTATGATCTGCCTCCTCCAGGATCCGGAAAAGTGTTTCCAGCTCCGCCATGGAGACCGCTTCAGAGGCGGCGACACGCAGAGGGACACCTGATTCCGGGGATGGCAGCCTGGAGGCGAGGGTGGCTTTGGTGACTCTCCGGCCGCCTACGGACCAGTCGCCGGGGGGCCGCACAATCAGATCTGCCCGCGGAGCGTCCGGCTGCTCTTTCCCCCGCATGCCCGGCAGATCCGGCAGGCTGGTCTCGCTCATCTGGCCGGCAACGATAAAAAACATCAGCAGCAGAAATACCAGGTTGATCAGAGGCAGGAGGCTGTCTTCCACCCGGTCCAGCAGCGCTTTGCCGCTGCCGGGTGTATTTGCTGGGAGGTAGGGCATGGTTCAGGGTGTTCCGGTTTCCGGTGGGGTGCGCCGCCAGCGGGCTTCAATGCCGGCCTGGTCGAGCACCCCGAGAGCCTGCGTGAAATCGGCGAGACTGGCGCTGCCGCTGGCTTTCAGATTCACTTCACTGATTCCGGATGATGCGAGCGCGGGCAGCAGCTCGGCCAGCGGCCAGTCACGCCCCTGCCAGCGCAGGTTCCCGGTTTCGGCAAGGAGCAGTTCCGGTTTTGTCTCTCCCGTGACACTGCTGGCGGGGGCGGTGGTGTTTTCCAGATTCAGGTGGCCCGTGGGCAGCAGACGGGTGGTCAGCATGAAGAAGACCAGAAGTATGAACACCACATCGATAAGCGGCGTCATACGTATCGGCATTGGCCGTGCCGGTCTCGGATTAACCAGTTGCATGGGCGATACGGCGCTTCTGCCACTGGTCGTCATCGGCTGCCGCGGCAGGCTTTTGTACAGGGCCGAAGGCTGCCCCGACCTCTTCGCTCCCGGCTGTCGCCGTGACGACCTGAATCAGCAGCTCATTCAGACGGGTGTTCATCCGCCGAAGCCGGAATTCCACCCAGGCCGCCAGGGCCGCAAAGGGGATGGCCAGAACCAGGCCCGCGGCAGTTGTCGTCAGAGCCTCGTAGATGCCACCACTGAGCTGGGTGGCGCTCGCCCGGCCTTCGGAGGCAGACATGGCACTGAATGCCTCCATCATGCCCATGACGGTCCCCAGCAGCCCCAGAAGGGGCGCCAGCGCGGCAATGACTTCGATAATCTTCAGTGGTGCTTCAAAGGGCTGGAGTACTTTCTGGCTGCGGCAGGCGAGCTCTTCACGAAGACTCACCGGATTCCGTTTTTCCATACAGGCTTTCATGGCAAAGCCGACCAGGGGCCGCAGCGGGTTGAGCCGCTGGTACCAGCTTCGCGCGCCCCTCATCTGCTGCTCGTATTCGGGCCCAGGATTACGGCGCCAATCGTTCACATTGCGGCGGATGTCGGCAGTGAAACGGGGCGCAAACAGGGCGCCGGCGAGAATCAGATAAAAAAACGTCACCAGACCGGCAATGGCGAGGGCCACAAGTACCATCATCACCGGCCCGCCCATCTCAATCAGCTGCTGAAGGGGTGTGAGGAGCTCGGCTGATGGGGCGGAAGTCTGGATCTCCGACATTGTGTCGTCTCATGGAAGTTAATGTGGTCCTTAATGATAACGATTAATATTCACGTTTTCCAGAGGTAACTCCCGCTTTCCCCCGCGTCTGTTAGACTTCAACTGTGTACAGATCAAACGGACCAAAACCCAGGTGGGATGGTCCAGCAAGAGCCGATAAATGAATCCGGAAAAAGTCTACAAGCGCTGGTTCGACAGCCTTAAAAACAGGGCCGTGACTCTCGTGGTGGTGGCAGTGGTTCTGACCGCGGTCACGGTCACACTGGTAAACAGTTTCGTGAGCCGGCAGGAGCTGGAGGCGGAGGTCCGCGACCAGATGACCAGTCTTTCCGGGCTGATTGCCCGGGAACTTGATGCCAAACTGGCCAAACGGTTTTCCATGCTGTCCGCTGTGGCCGAAGACCTGACCATGGACGAACTCGCGTTGACCGGGCGTGCCAAGTTGCTGCTGGACCGGCAGACGACTCTCAGGCAGATGTTCAACGGGCTTTATCTGTTCGATGCCAGCGGCACCGTCATGGCAGAGTACCCCCAGGACGGCGGGTTACAGGGATTCGATGCCAGCCAGCGGGAGTACTTCCGCCAGACCGCCCAGCAGATGACCACTCTCATATCTGAGCCGTTCATGGGCCGCATGGGCCGGCCTCTGGTGATCATGACAGCACCGTTGTTTGATCATCGCGAGAAGTTTATCGGAGCCATTGGTGGAACCATCTATCTGGGCGAAGAAGATTTCATGGGGGATCTGCTGCGCACAAGACTTGGTCAGACCGGCTACGTTGCCATGGGCAGCCGTTCAGGTCTCACTCTTGTACACCCCAGGGAGAATGAAGTCCTGAAGCCGCTGCCGGCATCCAATGAGGTTCTGATCGATGCCATGAAAGGTTACGAAGGTGTGCGGCTGACGACAAACAGTCAGGGCATTGTCACACTGACTGCGGTGCGCCAGCTGGACCAGGCGCCCTGGTTTCTGGCGGCGGTGTGGCCGGAGCAGGATGCCCTGGCGCCGGCCCGGCGGCTTACCGACATCATGTTCTGGGTTACCCTGGGCATAGCACTGGTGCTGATCCCCCTCGCCCTGCTGATTTTTCGCAGACTCATGACGCCGCTGGCCCTTCTGAGCGAGCAGATAACCGCCAGCCATCTGGGCAGCAGGACAAAACCGGTGAGCGTCGGGGGCGGTCAGGAGATTCGCCAGGTGGCCAGGGCTTTTAACCAGGTCAGCAATGAGCGCCGGACGGTGATGTTGTCGCTGACCGAACAGGAAGCTTTCTACCGGGCATTGTCCGAGAGTGCGCCCATCGGGATTGTTCAGACGGATGTTCTGGGTCATATCGAGTTCGTTAATCCGGCGTTTGAGCAGATCATGGGTTGGAGCAGGGATCGGCTGCGGGGCAGCCACATCATCCACGGCCTGAATGAGAAGGACCGGAAGCAGGTTCTCCGCAATCTCCAGGGTGCAAGGGTTTCGGGACGACCCTACCAGGATCGACTCCAGGTTCGCAATGCCGCCTCCGGCCGGATGGTCTGGATCGAGATCATGGCCTCACCGATCACGACGTCGGAGCTGTGTCTGGGCACCATCACCGTGGTCAGGGACATTACCCACGAAGTGGAAATCGGTGAGCGGCTGAGAACAGAGCAGCAGCGTTCGGACAGGATTCTCGAAGCCCTGTATGAAGGTGTACTGCTTGTGGACCGGCAGGGTGTGATCCGGCATTGCAACAGCGCCGGCTGGGGCTTTCTGGGCATGGAAAAAAGCTCCGCCGAGGTACGTTTTCTCGAGGAGGTGAAAATTCTTGTGAATGGCAAGACCTGGCATCTGGCAGAATTCCTGGAGCAGGATCATATCGAGAGCCTCGACGCAGTGATAGCCAACCGCCAGGATGAAAACCTTGACGTGGAACTGACCATGTTCCGGTTTGACCGGAATGACACGGCTGAGCGGCTGGTGTTCGTCCTCCGGGATGTAAGTGAGCGCCGCCGCCACGAACAGCAGCTTTCCTGGCAAGCGTCCCATGACAGCCTCACGGGTCTGCTTAATCGCCGCGCGTTCAATTCGGCCATGGGTACCTGGCTGCCGGAAGCTGGCCGGTTAACCACGCCGAGTGTGCTGATGCTGATCGACCTGGACCACTTCAAGCCAGTGAACGATCGGGGTGGCCACTTGCTGGGCGACGAAATGCTGCGGCAACTGGCCGGCATTCTGATGCAGGCAGTGCGCCAATCCGACCTGGTTGCCCGTCTGGGCGGCGATGAGTTTGGTGTTCTGCTGCCCGCCTGCGGCCTTGAGCGGGCGGAAGACATTGCAGAAAATATCCGGAGCCGGGTGGAGGCGCTGAAACTGGACAGGAATGGCGAATTTTTCGGTGTCACCACCAGTATAGGCGTGACCAATATTTCCCCCGGCGATGCCAACATCAGAGAAGTTATAGCCCGGGCCGACGAGGCCTGCTATGCCGCCAAGGCGCAGGGACGGAACTGCGTGATTACCCTGCCTTCCCTGCCTGTCTCTCCGTGATCCACGCTGACGAGGCAGAGCGGCTCAGGCTTCACCGCCGCCGGGGGTTTCTGATCGCAGGCCTGGGGGTTCTTCTGCTGTCTCCGGACTCGCTGCTGGTCAAAAGTACCGAGGTGTCGCCGCTGGTATTCCTGTTCTGGCGCGGCCTGCTGCTGGCTGTCGGCTTCATGGTCATCAACAGCTGGCGTTATGGCCGCCGCCTTCCGGCAGAGATGCGGCGCTGCGGCTGGCCAGGGGTATATTGTGGCCTGGCCTTCAGTGTCAGTACGGTGGGCTTTGTTACGGGTGTCAAATACACCGCCGCTGGCAATGTTCTGGTGATTCTCAACACTGCACCCGTGATAGCGGCCCTGCTGGCCTGGCTGATCTGGAAGGAAAAACTGCCCCTGCGCACCTGGCTGCTCATTGTGGTGTGTGTCAGCGGCGCCAGCCTGATGGCGGCGGGGGAGATGGGCAAGGGTGAACCCCTGGGGCTTGTCATGGCGGGTATGGCTGCGTTCGCACTCGCATCCAACCTTGCGGTGGCCCGCTCCCGATCCAGTGCCGACATGAGTGTCATGCTGGTGCTGGGGGCAGTGGTAACGGCCGGTATCAGTGCGTTGCTGGGCGGAGCCCAGTGGCCCGGCTGGCCCGACATGGGGCTGATACTCCTGCTCTGCCTGGGCTTTCTGCCGGCTGCGAGTATCCTGATCCAGACCGGCCCCAGGTATCTGCCTGCCGCTGAAGTCAGCCTGCTGCTTCTGCTTGAAACTGTCATAGGTACATTTCTGGTCTGGCTGTTTCTGGCAGAAGTGCCGCCGCCGCTGGGCTTCGCCGGGGGCGGCATTATCCTGGCTTCGCTTGCCCTCAATGCCCTGTACGAAGAATGGCGGATCCGTTCAGCCCGTATCCGGCTAAGCGCTTTGCCCCCAAAATGACCAGGCTGCCTGCCAGAGCAGCCGCAAGGCAAGCAGGGTCAGTATCAGATTGAATACCAGGTGAAAGCGCCGGTCGCTCAGGCTGTTCAGCATATTCAGGCCAACCCAGGTGCCGGCAAAGCCGCAGGCGATCATGGCGATAACGAACACCACCCATTCGTGAAATACAAAGCCTGCAAGAGTAAATACCAGGGCCTTGGGAGCGTGCTGGAGGGTCATGGCGGTGGCGAAGGTGGCAACCGCAGTGAATCGGTCGCTGTGGATCTGCTTGATGAAGGCAGCAACCAGCGGGCCACTGGCTCCCACAAACAGGCTTAGGAAGCTGGTCGCGCAGGATACAAGGAAGGTACCTGGAATACCCACGGCCTTTCTGGGCAGGGCCGGCCCCCAGCAGAGATAGAGCACAAATACCCCGATACTGACCTGCCAGACAGCAGCCGGCAGTTCCACCAGCAGCCAGCTGCCAACGGCAGCCCCCACCAGAACCCCCGGCGCGAAGGCGGCGATCACTCGCCAGTCTATGTTCTGCCAGGTGAGTGCCGCCCGGCCCGTGTTGGAGCCAAGCTGGATCATGCCGTGTACGGGAATAATTGCGGCTGGTGGCAGCCAGAGCGCCATGAGCACCAGCAGCAGGACGCCGCCTCCGGCGCCAAGGCTGGCGGTGATCATCGACGTCAGAACAGAGCAGGCCAGAAGCACCAGGGCAATTGGCAGCGAAAGGGCATCGGGAATCAGCGGCAGGTCCAGAATGGCGGTTGCTCCGGTCGTGTTGCTCTGCGGCTACTGGCAGAAGTCGCTGTTTTTCAGCTTGCTGGTAGAGCAGAGCGCTTCGGTCGCAAGCTGGACGTCAGCCACATAATACAGAGAGGCCAGGCCAAAGCGGCCCCGGCCCAGGTTGTGAAAAATCAGTCCGAAGGCGATATCGCCGGCGGTGAACTGTTCATGGTGGCTGGCAAAGTATCTGGCTGGCCGTGCCAGGGTCTGGTCGGCCAGCAGACTTTCAACACGCCCTGCGCCGCCGTGGTAGGCCTGAATGAGCAGAAGCGTGAACAGGCGGTCGCGTTTTTTCTCTGGCAGGGCGCCGAAGCGTTCCTCGAAAACCGGCCTGAGGTTGCGGGCGTTCTGATTCATCAGCTTCAGGGCGCAGTCAATCTGGGCCATTCTGTGCCAGTGGTTGCTCTGTGCCACGCCACAGTCGTTCAGGACGCCAGGCAGAAGCTGGAGAATGCCCCTGGCCCCCGCTGCCGAATGGGCCCTCGGCCGGGCTCCGCTCTCAATGAGAACCTGCCCTGCCAGGTACCTGGGCAGTTCTTCCGGCAGGTTCAGCCGCTGCTGTCTCTGGCGCGTCCGATAGACCTGGAGCAGCGCTTCATGCAGGGGCCTGGGGCTGTCGGCGTTGCCCAGGGTGAGGTCATCCCATGTTCCCCAGATGAGGTCCCCGGGAAGCATCCCCAGGTATCGGGCGATGGCTTCATCGAGCTGTACATGGGGCTGGTCACATGAAAGCGCAAACGGATAGCCCAGGGTGGCCTCGTCGCCGGGAGTCCAGTTCCCGGCTTTGCCGCGCTCGGCCAGGCTGGCGCGGGTGGTGTTCAGTCTTGCCTGGGTGCCCTCCCGGGAACTTCCGTCATCAACATAACCGAGGAACTCACCTCTCAGGTCGAACAGAATGTGGCGGTCCGGCTTACTGCAATAGCCGGACTCCTGAAGTACCCAGCGGCGTATGGTGAGCATGTTGCTGTACACGCCCTGACTGATCCAGTAGGGAGTCTCCCGCACAATGTCCGTCCAGCTGCCTCTGGGAGCGGGCGAGGCCGTTGCACTGGTTGCCACAAGGAGGGACAGGGTAAGCAGGATGCTGGTAAATCTCATTTTCATGCCATCTGTTGCTGAGGGTGAACCCGATTTCAGCAAATCCTATAGTCTGGGTTGCAGAAGGTCCATGGATCTGGCTGCTCAGGTGACCGGTGAGGGGGCCTGCCGGGTCACTTCACTAATTTTTCGCTTACGCTATGCTTTACCGGTCCGCTGGCCCAATGAACGATCATCAGACTGGAAGTCAAAATGAAACAATCGGAATACCTTCGCTATGACGCTGTTGCACTGGCCGACCTGATCCGCCGGAGTGATGTGACTGCCAGGGAAGTGCGCGAGGCTGCAATTAAACGTGCAGAAACCGTCAATGGCCGCCTCAACGCCATCTGCCAGCCTCAGTATAGCGAAGCGAGGGAGCAGACTGTGAAGGAAGATGCTCCCCTGGCCGGGGTGCCATTTCTGCTCAAGGACCTCAGCCAGGAGCAGGCGGGAATTCCCTGTACTTACGGCAGTCGGGCCTACCGCAATTATCTCCCGCGCCAGGATTCCGAATTCGTGCGCCGCAGCCGCCTTGGCGGCCTGGTATTCCTCGGCCGCACGGCAACGCCGGAACTTGGCCTGAAAGGAATCACTGAACCGGAATTATGGGGTCCCTGCCGGAGCCCCTGGAACAGGGATCTCACCCCGGGGGGCTCCAGCGGCGGCTCCGGCGCGGCTGTGGCCGCCGGGGTGGTGCCAATGGCTGGAGCCAATGATGGCGGCGGCTCCATCCGGATCCCTGCCGCCTACAGCGGTCTGTTTGGCCTCAAACCTTCCCGTGGCCGCATCTCGGCCGGGCCTCAGAGAGATGAACAGTGGACTGGTGCATCCTGCGACCATGTGGTGACCCGTACTGTCAGAGACAGTGCCGCCATGCTGGATATTCTGGCCGGCCCGGCGCCTGGCGATCCTTTCGAGATTCCGCTTCCTGCGGTTCCCTACTCGGACCTGATGCAGCAGGCGCCAAGGCAGCTTCGGATTGGCATGTTTACCGCCTCTCCCTACGGCACCGAGGTGGACAGCCAGTGCGTCGAAGCAGTGGAATCGGCAGCCAGGACACTGGAAAACCTTGGCCACCGGGTTGAGCTTGCCCGTCCAGAATTCGATGGCAGGGCGCTGGCCCGGAGTTATCTCGGCCTTTACTTCGGTGAGGTGTCAGCAATGATGCACAAAGCGGTCACCGAAATGGGCGCGAAAGATGCCGACTTCGAGCTGGAGACCCGCCTGCTGGGAATGCTGGGCAAAAGCCTGCCGCTGCCGGATTATGTCCGTCTGCGTCAGCAATGGAATGATTTCTCCCGCGCGCTGGGGGTTTTCTTCGAGGGCTTCGATGTCTACCTCTGCCCCACGACCGCTCAGATGCCAGCCCGTATCGGGCAACTTGATACGCCAACTCATATCCGGCTGGCGTCCAGGCTGATGTTGCTTCTCAAGGCCGGTCGTCTGGTCCACAAAAGCGGCCAGGTGGAGGAGCTGGCGCTGGAGAACCTGGCGAGGACGCCCTTTACCCAGCTGGCGAATCTGACCGGCACACCGGCCATGTCCGTGCCGCTGCACTGGACAACTGAGGGCCTGCCGGTCGGTGTCCAGTTCGGCGCTCCCCATGGTGGGGAGGACATCCTTCTGCAGCTGGCGGCCCAACTGGAGGAGGCCGACCCCTGGTTTGTCCAGTATGAGCGCACGGAACAGTTGACCTGATACGGCCTGTAATCTGATCGCCCTGCCAGAGCGTTTATCTTTGGGGCGTTTACAGGCTATGCTGTGGATGAGGGTGATCATCACCCTCATCCATGATGGCATCGAGGAGGCGGGCGCATTATGAACCAACCGATGGCAATCGACGAACTGGTATCCGTAGCACAGGCCGAAGCCATGGGAGAACTGGACGCCCCCATGATGGCAATTGTCCTGTCCAGTGAACAAAGCTACGACCTGCCAATCAACTCCCTGGAGACAGAGGCTGACAAGGCACGCTGGGGTCTTATTCTCAGGGCAGCCCGCGAACATGTGGAAGGGGATGCCGTAGCAGTCCTCTATCCTGCATGGACCACCATTCGCCACAAAGACGAAAACAACCAGCCCGGAGAAACGACGGACCCGATTGATACCCTGTTCGTCCAGTTGCACACCCGTGACCGGATATACTGGCGTGGCTACGAGCAGATCCGCGATCCACGGCATCAGCGCATTATCGGCTTCCGCCGTATCCGGGCCCTGTCCACCGACTACGAGCGCAGCGAAGCGCCGGACATTGCAGCCTGGCTGAACACCCTCTTCGAGCCGCTGCCTGAAGAAGGCGAAGAGACCGACGTGGACCGGGAGCTGGCCGACATGCTGGAGGAACCGGAGGTCAGTGCTGCTCTTTACCCGAGGCAGTTGCGGGCACTGCACTGAACTGCTGCAGGTTCTGCCGACAGGAAGTCAGGAGACAGCAAGCAGGGTCAGGCAAAGCTGGGCATGGCGCACGAAGTGACTGAAGGCCGTAAGCTGGCTGGAGGTCGGGCCCTGTCCGGCGCCCGCATTGTCGGCGTAGAAAAGCCCCACCAGGCGTCCTTTGGCCATTAGCGGGCCCACAAGTGCCGGCTTCCGGCCCAGCCAGGGGTCGAAGCCCACAGCGCCGCCTTTGGCCGGCGGCTTGTATATCTCACATGCGCCCTGCGGCAGCAGCCGGTTCAGGCCGGTGTTCCTGTCCCGCTCGATGATAAATTCTTCCCGCCAGTGGTCTGTCTCCGGCCCCACCACTTTCCGTGGAATCAGTTTTGTTCCCGAACGGTCGCCCATCAGAAGGGCTACCCGCTCCATGCCAATGGCCCGTTGCACGCCTTCCATGACCAGCTGACACACCTGGTTGATGTCGGGTTTCTCGGTCAGGCATTCTGCAAGGTCCCGAAGAATCTGCAGCTGGAGTTCCGGGTCTTCCTGGCCGGCTTCCACGGCCGGCTCGCTGACTTCATCCGCAGACACGGGCCCGGCGTCCGGCAGCAGCGCCCGGACCTGGGGGATGCCAAGGGAAAGCGCAATTTTTGAGGCTTCCCCGGCATTTACCCGGACCTGGTCCCGGATGGCGGCCGGTGTTTCATCGAGTTCTTTCGCCAGACTTTCCATCATCTGATCCATGTCGGTACCCCGCCAGCCGGACTCGGCCAGGCGGGCCATTTCCACGGACTGCCTCACCAGATTGGCTGCCTTCGAATTCGGCCGCCCTGCCGCCACCACATCCTTCATGAAGGGTCCCAGAGACCAGGCTTCCACCAGCCCCCTGGTGATTTCAGTGAAAGTGGATTTCAGGATCTTCTTCTGGGCCTCGACGGGTGGGGTATCTTCCCTCAGTTTCTTTTCAAGCTCGGACGCCTGGTCTGTGTCACAGGACCAGAAGGCCAGTTCACCGATGTTCATCAGCAGGGCGCCGATGAAGACTTCCTCCAGCGCGTGCTCGTTGCGTCTGGGCAGCAGGCAGCGGGCCTGGACTGCGGCGTGAAGAGCCCGGGCAAGACACTTGAGCAGATGTGTCCGTTTGCTGCGGGCCAGCAGGGTGTCCACGATCAGTGAGGAAATGGTCATGGACTTGACCGCATCGAAGCCGATCAGGGTGATGGCGCGGCTTACTGTTCCCACCTGGGTACGTGTCTGGTTGTAGAAAACGGTATTGGAAAGCCGCAGAACCTGGGAGGTCAGCTGGGCATCGTTGAGAATGACTTCTGCGAGCTGGTTAACCGTGCTGTTGTTGCTTTCGGTGAGCTCGTTGATGCGCCGCAGGGTATTGGCAAGCACAGGCAGTTCCACCTGACTCAGGTATTCGACCCAGGCCTGGGTGGAGTTCATGCGTACTGGCAATGTGTCCGTCTTGTTCAGCAAGGTATTTAATGCCTCTGATTTCACTGTCGTGCGTGATGACCAGTCTAGCGTATTCGGCCAGGCCCTGATAACGGTGCGGAGCAATTTAACAGGCGGGGGCGTTCGGGTTCACAGGTGGTTTGGGCTATACTCACGCGCTTCAGACGCTGCACTCACAAGGCTGCTACGTGATCGAATTTGACCAGGTCCAGAAGTCCTATCAGGTTGGCGGTCGGGCGATTCCCGCGCTGCACCCAACCAGCATGACCGTTCAGGCCGGCGAGGTGTTTGGCATTGTTGGCCACTCAGGCGCTGGCAAATCCACTCTTGTCCGGCTGATCAACCTTCTGGAGCGCCCTTCCGGTGGCCGCATTCTGATCGATGGCGAGAATGTCACCGATTATGATGCTGGAGAACTGCGGGCTTTCCGGCGTCGGGTCGGCATGATCTTCCAGCATTTCAATCTGCTGTCATCAAAAACGGTTGCCGGCAATGTTGCCTTCCCCATGAAGCTGGCGGGGATCTATTCCCGCAGCGAGATCCGGAACCGGGTGGACGAACTGCTGGCCCGGGTGGGGCTGGCGGATCAGGCAAAGAAATACCCGGCCCAGCTCTCTGGCGGCCAGAAACAGCGGGTTGGCATTGCCCGGGCGCTGGCCTGCCGGCCCAGCATTCTGCTGTGCGATGAGGCCACCAGTGCCCTGGATCCGCAGACCACCCAGTCCGTTCTGCGCCTGCTGGCGGACATCAACCGTGAGCTGGGTCTCACCATCGTGCTGATTACCCACGAGATGGACGTTGTCCGCCGTATCTGCGACCGGGTGGCCGTAATGGATGCGGGGGAAGTGGTGGAAATGGGGCCGGTGGCGGATGTTTTCCTTCATCCCCGGCATCCCACGACGCGGGATTTCGTGTTTGAAAGCGAGAACATCGACAGGGACGAAATGCAGGAGGACCTGCAAAAGGCCAGTGGCCGCATCCTGCGTCTGACCTTCCGGGGTGAGAATACCTACAAGCCTCTGCTGGGCCATGTGGCGCGGGAGTCGGGCGTGGATTTCAGCATCCTGTCCGGTCGTATCGACCATATCAAGGACACGCCCTATGGTCAGCTGACCCTCTCGCTGGTGGGCGGCAACCTGGAGCAGGCCATGACAGCCCTGAAAGCGGCGGACGTGGATGTGGAGGTGCTGCGATGATGGAGCAGCTGATCGCGAACGTCGACTGGAGTGAAATTGGCTGGGCCAGCTGGGAGACCCTGATCATGGTGGGTGCCTCCCTGCTGTTCAGCGTGCTGATTGGTCTGCCTGTGGGTGTTTTTCTGTTTCTCACCGGCAAGCGGCAATTGCTGGAGCAGCCTCTGGTCTACGCGGCCCTGTCGTTCGTAGTGAATGTCCTGCGCTCGGTGCCGTTCATTATTCTGCTGATCGTGATGATTCCCGTCACAGTCATGCTGATTGGCACCTCGCTGGGGGTGGCGGGGGCCATTCCGCCGCTGATTGCCGGCGGCGCGCCTTTCTTTGCCCGCCTGGTGGAAACCTCCCTGCGGGAAGTGGACCGGGGCATTATTGAGGCCAGCCGGGCGATGGGCGCCAGCGTGAGGCAGGTGGTGCTGGGCGCCCTGCTGCCGGAAGCTCTGCCTGGCATCATCGCGGGTATCACCGTAACCGCCATTACCCTGGTCTCCTATGCTGCCATGTCAGGTGTAGTAGGGGGTGGGGGCCTTGGCGATCTGGCCATACGCTTCGGTTATCAACGATTCCAGACAGACGTCATGGTGATTACTGTGGTGCTTCTGGTGATTTTTGTTCAGTTACTGCAGATGCTGGGCGACCGGCTGGTGCTCTATTTCAGTCGCCGTTGACAGGCGTCATATTTTTCACGACCACACACGAGGTTATTTATGAAAGTGAACAGACTGATCGTACTGCTTGCGGCCTTCGCCGCGTTTTCCGTCCAGGCCGCTGAAAAGCTCAGCGTTGCCGCCACCGCCGTCCCCCACGCGGAGATTCTTGAATTCCTCAAGCCGGCGCTGAAAGACGAGGGTGTGGAACTGGACATCAAGGTATTCACCGATTACGTCCAGCCCAACGTTCAGGTGGCCGAAGGCCGGATGGATGCCAATTTTTTCCAGCACCAGCCCTACCTTGAGTCCTTCAATGAGGGCAAGGGTACCAGTCTGGTCAGTGTTGCGGGCGTTCACGTAGAGCCTTTTGGTGCCTATTCCCGCAAAATCGATTCCCTTGAGGATCTGGAGAAAGGTGCCACCGTAGCCATTCCCAATGACCCCACCAATGGTGGCCGGGCCCTGCTGCTGCTTCAGAAAGCCGGGTTGATCAAGCTCAAGGACGACAGCAAAATCACCGCAACTCCGAGGGACATCGCCGAAAATCCGAAAGATCTGGAGTTCTATGAACTGGAAGCGGCCACTCTGCCGCGGGTGCTGGATCAGGTGGAACTTGCCATGATCAACACCAACTACGCGCTGGAAGCCGGCCTCAACCCCACCGAGGATGCCCTGATTATTGAGGGGTCCGAGTCGCCTTATGTGAACATTCTGGTGACCACGGAAGAGAAGAAGGATTCACCGGCGATCCAGGCGCTGGCGGATGCGCTGACCTCGGAGCCGGTCCGGAAGTTCATTAATGAAAAATACGAAGGTGCCGTTGTTCCCGCCTTCTGAGGGAGAGCTTTTCAGCCTTCATTGAAGGCGTTCTGGCACAAAAAAACCGGCCAGGGAATTATCCCTGGCCGGTTTTTCATTTTCGGGTGCCAGGGATTATTCGCCTTTCCTGACACCCTTATGAATGATGCTATTCACCACCCCAGTTGGTCTTCGGATCCGGCGTCATGCGGAGATAGGGGCGGACCGCCTTGTAGCCTTTGGGGAACCGGCGCTGGATTTCCTCCTCATCCTGCAGAGAGGGCACGATGACCACATCCTCGCCGCGCTCCCAGTTACCCGGGGTGGCTACCTTGTGCTCATCGGTCAGTTGCAGCGAGTCCACCACCCGCAGCACCTCATTGAAATTGCGGCCAGTGCTGGCCGGGTAGGTGATCATCAGCCGTATCTTTTTGTCCGGGTCGATCACGAACAGAGAGCGGACGGTGAGCGTCCCGCTGGCATTCGGGTGGATCATGTCATACAGCGCTGCCACCTTTTTGTCCTGATCCGCGATGATGGGAAAGTTCACGGTGCAGCCCTGGGTTTCATTGATGTCCTTGATCCAGTCCTGGTGTGACGTAACTGGATCCACACTCAGGGCAATGGCCTTGACGTTGCGCCGGGCGAACTCATCTTTCAGCTTTGCCGTCAGACCCAGTTCGGTGGTGCATACCGGGGTGAAGTCAGCCGGATGAGAGAACAGAATGCCCCAGCTGTCGCCTAGCCATTCGTGGAACTGGATCCGGCCTTCGCTGGAATCCTGTTCAAAATCGGGGGCGGTATCGCCCAGATGTAAAGCCATAATTCTACTCCTCTTCCGCGGGGGAACCCGGCCGGCTGTCAGCGCCACCAGGTTCGGAATTAAACTCTCGGGGTGAAGGGTACGGATATCAACCCTGTCCGTTTACTTTGTGATTCGTGCCGGGTTTCAGTGTAGCAGGATTCCGGAGTAACGATTCCGGCCGGAAATGCGGTAGGCTAAAGCCATATACAGAAAGATGAATGGCGAGCCATGACCAGGGAAAATCCTCACTCAGAGAAGCTGCACGAAGCCCCACAGGTCCGCTATGTGGAATCCAATGGTCTGAGGTTCTGCGTTGAAACCCGGGGTAACCCGGCAGGGGAGCCAGTGCTTTTCGTCATGGGGCTGGGAGCCCAGATGACCCTCTGGCCGGAAAAGCTGCTGAATGCCTATGCCGATGCCGGCTACCGGGTCATCCGATTTGATAACCGGGACATCGGCCTGTCCAGCCACCTGAAAGATCGTCTCGCAGGCCATCCGGTAACGGTTATGGCGAGAAGCCGGGTGGGTCTGTCCGTGCAGGCTCCCTATACTTTGCACAACATGGCCGGCGATGTGGCCGGCCTGCTTGATGCTATGGGCCTTGGCAGTGTTCACCTGGTGGGCGTTTCCATGGGCGGCATGATAAGTCAGGTGCTGACGGCAACCTGCCCCGAGAAGGTGCGCTCCCTCACCCTGATCATGACATCCACGAACAGCCCGCGACTTCCCATGCCTCAGCCGAAGCTGATCTGGAAACTGGCCGGCATCGGGGCCAAAGGCCACGATGAAGATGCTGTTCTCGGCCGCAGCCTGGCGTTCTGGAAAGCCATCCAGAGTCCGGGGTTTCCGCCGCGGGAGCAGGAAGTCCGGGACCGGATCATCCGCGAATTCCGCCGCAGTTATCATCCGGCCGGCATCCTGCGCCAGACCCGGGCCATTCTGGCCAGTGGTAGCCTGTCATCCCTTACCCGCCGTATTCGCGTGCCTACGGTGATTATTCACGGCGATTCTGACCCATTGGTGCGGCCAGTGGCGGCGGAGCAGCTCAAATATCTGATCCCCCACGCCCAACTGGAGCTTGTCAAAGGCATGGGCCATGACCTGCCAGAGCCCCTGCTGGAGGAATTCGCTGAGATGAGCATGAAGAACATAAGCCGGCACAGTCCAGTAGCGGCGTAGAGCTACTACCAGGAGCCGGTGTTTTCCATGCTTGCCCAGGGTTCACGGGGCGGCAGTGGTTCGCCCTTTTGCAGCAGCTCGATGGATATGTTGTCCGGCGAACGCACAAATGCCATGCGTCCGTCACGGGGAGGGCGGTTGATCGTCACACCGCCGGTCTGGAGGCGCTGGCAGAACTCATAGATGTTGTCGACACGGAAGGCGAGGTGGCCAAAGTTACGGCCGTCATCGTATTTTTCCGGGTCCCAGTTGTAAGTCAGTTCCAGCATGGGCGCTTTGTCCCGCAGGGCCCGCTCCCGGTCTGCCGGGGCAGCGAGAAACACGAGGGTGAAGCGGCCCGTTTCATGATCGCGCCGGCTTATCTCCTCCAGACCGAGCAGGCTGCAGTAGAAATTCAGTGAGCCATCCAGATCACTGATGCGAATCATGGTGTGCAGGTACTGCATAACGAATCTCCGCCTGGGGGGAGGGGGATTCTCCCCGCTTCTGATTTCAGTTTTCCATCGGTATTGCCTATTGTTAGGTAATCAGCCCCAAACGTCTAATGGTCAGGGGGCAGGATGGCACCGAAAGTGTCCAGCTGTCCGCTGTCACTGCCAAATTTTCTGGATAAGGGAGGAAATATCATGCGTTCACTCAAGGCTTCCGATGTCATGTGGAATCACATCGAGCCGATCCGGTGCGGGACACCGCTCACCAGGGTGGTCAAGACACTGTTGGCCAATCACGTGACCGGGCTGCCGGTGGTGGATGCCCATCGCAGGGTTCTGGGCTTCGTTTCCGAACAGGATTGCATTCACGCCCTGCTGGTGCGTGGCTATCACGGGGAAGGCGAGCCGAATGTTGACGATGTCATGAACAAAGATCCGGTAACCATCAGCCCGGAGCTGGGGCTCGTTGACCTTGCCCAGAATCTGGGGCACGGTAAACCCAAGGTTTACCCAGTGGTGGATCACGGCCGGCTGGTGGGCATTGTGACCCGCAACGGCATACTTGCCGAGCTGGCACGCGCCGGCTTTGGTATTGAACTGCCCAAACATGTTTCGGCGGAATAAATATGAAATCACGTGCTGCTGTGGCCTGGGAAGCGGGAAAGCCGCTGGCCATTGAAGAGATAGATGTAGAAGGGCCGAAGGCGGGCGAAGTCCTGGTCCGGGTTGTGGCCACCGGTGTTTGTCACACGGACGCCTACACCCTCTCGGGGGCAGACCCGGAAGGTAACTTTCCGGCGATTCTCGGCCATGAGGGTGGTGCCGTGGTGGAAGAGGTGGGCGCCGGGGTGACTTCGGTTAAAGCCGGCGACCATGTCATTCCCCTTTATACACCCGAGTGCGGCGAATGTGCCTTCTGCCGTTCCGGCAAAACCAACCTGTGCCAGGCGATCCGCAGTACACAGGGCCAGGGCCTTATGCCGGATGGCACCTCCCGGTTTTCAATGAACGGGAAACAGATCAAGCATTACATGGGCACCTCCACCTTTTCTGAATACACGGTGCTGCCTGAGATAGCGCTGGCAAAAATCAGTAAAGAAGCTCCTCTGGACAAGGTCTGCCTGCTCGGCTGCGGGGTGACCACCGGCATAGGCGCCGTGCTCAATACCGCGAAGGTGGAGCCAGGCTCAACCGTTGCAGTATTTGGCATGGGAGGCATCGGCCTGAGCGTGGTGCAGGGTGCCGTGATGGCCAAAGCCTCCCGCATCATCTGTGTGGATATTAACGAAGACAAGTTTGAAATGGCCCGGATGCTGGGCGCCACGGATTTCGTCAACCCGAAAAAATATGACCGCCCGATTCAGGAAGTACTGGTGGAGCTCACCAGGGGTGGCGTCGACTACTCCTTTGAATGCATCGGCAACGTCGACATCATGCGCTCAGCGCTGGAATGCTGTCACAAGGGCTGGGGCGAATCGATCATCATTGGCGTTGCCGGCGCTGGCGAGGAAATCTGCACCCGTCCATTCCAGCTGGTAACCGGGCGGGTCTGGCGTGGCAGTGCGTTTGGCGGCGTGAAGGGGCGTACCGAGCTGCCCGGCTATGTGGAGCGTTACATGAAGGGTGACATAAAGATTGATCCGATGGTAACCCACACCATGCCCCTGGAAGACATCAACAGGGCCTTTGATCTGATGCACGAAGGCAAGAGCATCCGGTCAGTGGTTTTATTCTGAAAAACACATTCTGAGGTGTGTCATGGAACAGATTGCCTCCAACGTGAGTTTCGGCGGTGAACACCGCCGCTACCGTCATCGGTCGGAAACACTGGACTGCGACATGGAGTTTTCCGTGTTTCTGCCACCCAGAGCGCTGGGAGACAGTCCCGCACAGGTGCCGGTGCTTTACTGGCTGTCGGGACTTACCTGCACGGACCAGAACTTCATGCAGAAAGCAGGTGCCCATCGCCGGGCGGCTCAGCTGGGCATGGCCATTGTGTGTCCGGACACCAGTCCGCGGGGGGTGAACCTGCCGGGTGAGGATGACAGCTACGATTTTGGCAGCGGCGCGGGTTTTTACCTTAATGCCACGAAGGAACCCTGGGCCCGGCACTACCGCATGCATGATTATGTTGTGGATGAGCTGCCGGCTCTGGTGGAACGGTCGTTGCCGCTTGCCTCCCTCCGGTCGATCAGCGGCCACTCCATGGGTGGTCACGGAGCCCTGATCTGTGCCCTTCGCAATCCTGGTCGCTATGTGTCGGTTTCGGCGTTTTCGCCCATCTGTCACCCGAGCGACTGTCCCTGGGGAGTGAAGGCTTTCTCCGGTTATCTGGGGGAGGACCGTCAGGAGTGGGCGGACTGGGATGCGACGCTGCTGGTACCCGGCGCGCCGGAGCGCCTGACCCTTCTGATTGACCAGGGTACCAGCGACGAATTTCTGGAGCACCAGCTGAACCCCGAGACCCTGGCGGAAACCTGCGAAAAGGTCCACCACCCGATCCGCCTCAGGATGCGTCGCGGTTATGATCACAGCTACTTTTTCATCGCATCATTCATTGATGAGCACCTCGAACATCACGCGTCGGCGCTGGGGCTCCGCGGCTGACAGGTCAGGGCCTCAAAGTCTTTTCTGAGGGACCTGAGCTCGGCGCCGAGATGACGTTTCTGGCTCTGCTCAGCGGTCTTCAGAAGGCCGCTGAGCAGATCAGTCAGGGCAGGGCGGCTCTCGGCGACCATTTCCTGGTAGGCCTCACCCCGGAATTCCTCGCTGTTCTGAATCAGCGCCGCTATGCGTTCCTGAAACTCCGGGCTGTCACGCTCTGAAAGCGCGGCAAGCAGAGCCTGCTGCCACCTGGCTCTGCCCTCGAGCCAGATGCGGGTCTGGTTGCCTCGTTCCCTGTTCCACTGACTGATGATTTCACGCTGCTGTTCGTTGACCTGACCCAGCCAGCGCTCCGCCCGTTCAATGATGCGCTCTTTCCGCTCCCGTCGTTCCTCTCCAGGGTCCGGCCGCAGAAACTCTTCTTCCTTTTCCTGCTGTCTGGTCGCCATGGTCCGCTCAAGCTCCGCCACCTGGGCATCACTCAGGCTGGCCAGTAGCTGGGTCGCCGCAGGGGTGGTGGCCACTAGCAGCCGGTCCATTGCACGCAGCGCATTCTCCTGATGGTTGGCAATGGTGTTTCTGCCCGGAGCTTTTTCCGTGACATCTGCTTCCACCGTCGCAAGCCACTCGCTGTAGCGGGGCAGCTCCTCGCTGCAATGCCACTGCAGGATATCCGCAATATGGGCGTCCAGCAGGGACTCCTGCTGACCGCTCAGGGTTACATAATCCTCAACCCACCAGGCGATGCCCCAGTCAGCGTAACGGTAAGCCACCCGGGTTGAGCTGCAGCCGGCCAGCGCAACCAGCAGGATGACAAGCACCAGTTGACGGAGAAAGACGGATTTCATGACCCTGAGCTTCCACATGAATCGCAGGCATAACGTCGTTCGTAGCGCCGGTCTGCCCAGCGTTCGTAGATTTTGCCTGCAATGGCCCGTATCCCTGGCCAGAGCAGCGGGCGGAACAGCCAGCCAAGGGGGGTGTGGGACCAGGCCTGGACGTTCGCCTCAAGTCCAACCGCCCAGTTGCCATCGGCCTTCAGCAGGTGAAGGCGGCGCAACAGGCTCTCCCTGGAGGGCAGCGAGGCTCCGCTTTCAGCAGGCCGGTGTATGTCGGAAAATGTCAGGCCTCCTGACTGCAGGCGCTGAAGGGTTTTGATTTCCCGTCGGCAGAGAGGGCACTGGCTGTCGTAAAAAAGGGTATCCACAAGCTGTCTCCGGTCCGGGCAATGCTGATTGTACGTTGCCTTGTCCGGGCTGGATGTTGCCTTGTGTCCTAACCTGTCAGCCCTGGGGCACGGACAGCAGGATCTTGCCGGTGCTACGGTTGCTCTGAAGCCATGCCATAGCTTCGTCGGCTTCCACAATGGGCCAGGTCCGGTCTATCACCGGTACAATTTCTCCAGCGCTGAGCCTGGGCCAGACGGTTTCATAAAGGGCATCCATGATCTCGCCCTTCACAGCAACCGGCTGGGCCCGAAGGGTGGAGCCGATCAGTCGCTGGCGTTTCATCAGCATCACGCCCAGATCCACTTCCGCGTGACGGCCTCCCATAAGACCGATCAGCACGATGCGACCACCAGTATTCAGTACTTTCTGGTCCCGGGCTATGTAATCGCCGCCTACCGGGTCGAGCACCATGTCGGCGCCACCCCATTCCCTTACCGCCTCGGAAAAGTCTCCCTTGTGCCGGTTCCAGGTGCCATCGGCCCCCAGGCGCCGGCATACCGCCAGCTTGTCATCGCTGCCTGCGGTGGCAAATACCGGGTTGCCCATGGCTCTGGCCAGCTGGATGACCGCGGTACCCACGCCGCTCGCGGCTGCGTGCAGCAGAATGCGTTCGCCGGGTTTCAGGGCGGCTTCCATGTAAAGGTTGAGCCAGGCGGTGGCGAATACTTCGGGCAGCGCTGCCGCCTGCTCCAGGCTCAGGCCGGGAGGCACCGGCAGCACCTGTACCGCCGGCACGAGTACCTGGGAGGCGTAGCCGCCACCGGTGAGCAGAGCACAGACTTCATCTCCCGGTTTCAGGTGAGTAATGCTGTCCCCCACGTCGGCCACTGTGCCACTGACTTCCAGACCCAGAATCTCTGAAGCGCCGGGCGGCGGCGGGTAATGTCCGGTGCGCTGCATCAGGTCGGCCCGGTTCATGCCGGCCCACCGGACCCTGATCCGGACTTCATCTGCCGAAGGTGCTGGCAGGTCCGGGTGGGGCTGCCAGCGAAGACCGTTATCTGTTACCGCAATTGCATCCATTGTGTGCTGTCGCTCCGGCGATATCTGAGGATGGCTTTTGAGTGATTCCGGCGTCAGTGTTTCATGGCATCAAGAACCGCTTCGGCAGTAGCTGCAGATGACGCCGGATTCTGGCCGGTGATCAGCCGGCCGTCGGTCACCACGTAAGGGGCCCAGTCGTCCCCCTTGCTGTAATGGCCGCCATGATTTTTGAGCATGTCCTCTACCAGGAAGGGAACCACGCCGGTCAGTCCCACAGCCTCTTCTTCGGAGTTGCTGAAGCCGGTTACCTTGCGGCCACTCACCAGAGACGCCCCCGAGCCATTGCGCGGATGACGGAATACGCCGGGGGCATGACAGACCGCAGCCACCACCATGTCCCGGTTGACTGCATCTTCAATCAGGGCAATGACGGCCGGATCCCCGGCAAGATCCCACAGAGGACCGTGGCCGCCGGGGAAAAACACGGCATCGTAGGCGTCTATGGGAACCTCGGTCAGCATCGTGGTATTGGCAAGCGCCTCGTTGGCCTCCCGGTCTTCATGAAAACGTCTGGTGGTTTCAGTCTGGGCGTCTTCCGCTTCGCTGTTGGGGTCAATGGGTGGCTGGCCACCAGCAGGAGAGGCCAGAATGACTTCTGCGCCGGCATCACGGAATACGTACCAGGGGGCAGTGAATTCTTCCAGCCAGAAGCCGGTTTTGTGTCCGGTGTCGCCCATCTCAGAATGGGATGTGAGAACCATCAGAATCTTCATTCAGCACTCCTTGTCAGGCGGCCTTCCCGTGCCGGGCTACAAGCCCGCGTCCCGGAGGCGCTCTGGATGTTAATGCGGTTATGATACGTCGAAGACACAGTGTGTATCACGCCGGGTGCCTCATGCCAGCCTCTCTGCCAAATGAGCCTCAAGCGGACGATGGGCTTTTACCTGAATCCCCAGAACAGGCCAAAGTCCATGGGCGGCAGTACATCCACATCCTCCAGGGCGCGAATGTTGAATTCCAGCAGGCCGCAGTCACGTTTGAACGCGCCCATGTAACGGTTGCCCGTGGGCCCGATAATGGCCTGGACGATATGGTCCCTGTGCCGGACCGGGCGGTGTACGACGACGGCGACCTCGTTGTTGGCCAGGCGCACGAGGGAGCCTGGAGGATAGCGGGTAAGGGCCTTCAGAAGGGCCCGGTAGATCTCGGGCCGCGGCTGGTCACGGAAGGCTTCATGTATGGCTTCCATGGCCTCGGCAACACTGAGACGCTCGCGATAGGCGCGCTGGGTGATCATTGCGGTGTAGCGTTCTGCCAGAGCGAGGATGCGTGCCTCGGTCAGGATGTCTTCATCACGGAGGCCAGCAGGGTAACCTGAACCGTCATGATGCTCGTGGTGCTGCTCGATGATTTTCAGAAGCCTGGGGTTGCCGATTCCAGCTTCTTCCAGGGCCTTGGTGCTGAGCAGCGGGTGTTTGCGGATTACCAGGCGCTGCTCTTCGCTCAACCGCTTGCGGGAGCTATTGAGTTTGTCGAGAAAAGGCAGCAGGGCAAGGTTTGCAGTCAGGGCAGCGCCCATCAATAGCACCCGACGTTTCTCATCCAGCTTCAGCTGCTCGGCAACAAAATGGCAGATAATGGCGTAGAAAAGGGTCTGCTCGTACGCGGTGGGTTCCACTGAATACAGATGCACCAGTGCCAGGCATGGGTCCGGTGCTTCCTGGCAGATGCGGTCAAGCAGACGGGTGAGTCCGGTGAGCCGCTTGAGAGCGGAAGGGTCCTTGCTGTTTATGGCTTTCAGAACTGCTTCCAGCGACTGCAGAAGCATGGGGTAGTCGGTAAAAGGGTTCCGGTCCCGGTCGTCTCCGACCACCCCTGGTGCTGCTTCGCGCCCTATTTCCCGCGGCTGGAAAAGGCCACGCTCAAAGAGCTGTTCGAGCTGCATCTCGTTCTGGATAACATAGCCCTGTCGGAGGAGGACCTGGCCTTCCGAATCGTAGACCGTCCAGGGCAGAGGTTTGCCCACGATCAGGGCGCCGGGTGCAACACGGACATGCTTGGACACGCTTGCTCTTCACCTGTGGTTAATCGGGAGACGGGGTAAGATTGGCCGGTCAGGCTGTACGGACCGGTTCTGTCCCGGTAAAGGTAGACCATCCGGCTTCTGAAGGCACCCCCACAAGGTCAATTCCAGTCAAACCTGCTCTCCGGCATGGCTGATTGTCACCCCTTCGGCGCCGGTCTGTAATATCTTGTGTATTGTGCCGGGTATTGTCTTTTTTGAGGCAGTGGAAGGTGCGACCATCACGTAGGTTATATCGGCATCGGCTACCTGACGTTGACTGTCGTACTGGTGAAAATCCAGATGCAGGGTGAAGGATGTATTGCCCACCCGTCCCGGCGTTATTCTTGCGCAGAGTACGTCGTCAAAGCGCGCCGGGGCTTTCCAGTTGATGGTCAGGCTTACCACCTGGATGTCCATATCCTGGTTCAGCAGGTTCTGGTAATCGCCAAACAGGGTCCGCACGTATTCATTCACGGCGATGTCGACATAGTCGCCATAGCGGGCATTGAATACCACGCCCTGGGCATCGCATTCGCCATAGCGGACGCGAAAACGGAATTCAAAGGGGACGGTGTTCATACGGATTCCTGTCGGCCTGCAGAGAACGGATGTTTCAGCACAGGCCTTCATAACATGGACAGGCGGGCCCCGTGAACCGTGTGTTGCCATGAAATGCCCGAAAACAGTGCAGAGCTGGTGAGTAAGGCTGCGCTTTGTGACACCCCGCGCTATCCGGGGGTCTTATTCCAGATATGCTTTCGGGGCAGGTAAAAAAGCGAAGCCAGCCCCGCCCAGCAAGGACACCAGCACCTGATGTTTTACCGTCTGCGTCACAATTTCCGTCTCTCCATTATTACCATGCTGGGTGTCTGCGCAATCGGTGGCATCACCCCCTTTGCCGTATTCCGCTTCCTGGACGGCAACACTGCTGCGGGGGTGGCGGACACGCTGATCATGGTCAGTATTACGGCCACCATGGTCTACGCCTGGGTTACCGGTGACACCCGTCGCAGCGGGTTTATCATGGCGCTGATTGCCTGTAGCGGTGGTGTGGCGGTGGCTGCGCTGCTGGGCAATGTGGGGCTGTTCTGGCTCTATCCGCCATTCATCACCAGCTTTTTCCTTACCACCCCCCGGATTGCGGTGTTTATCAACAGCGCCGCAGTGGCAGTCCTCATTCTGGGTGACATTGCCTTCGAGTCAACCGAGCACATGCTGTCGTTCGTAACCACTGCCGTTGTGGTGAGTGCCTGCGCCTACATCTTCGCCCTGCGTAATGAAAGCCAGCGCATACGGCTGGAGCAGCTGGCCACCCTGGATCCTCTTACAGGCGTCAAGAACCGCCGTGCCATGGAGGAAGAGCTGCGGGCGGCAGTAGCCACCCATGAGAGGAACGGCCTTTCCTATGCCCTTGCCATGCTTGACCTGGACCACTTCAAGAAGGTGAACGACGCTCATGGTCATACAGTGGGGGACGAGGTGCTTATGAGCTGCGTCGACGTGATCGAGCGTAACACCCGGCAGTCCGACCAGCTGTTCCGTTACGGTGGCGAGGAGTTTGTTCTGCTGCTGCCGGGCGTCGAGGATTCCGGCATGCGTGCCGTTCTGGATAACCTGCACCGGGCGCTACAGCGGGAACTGCGGGACCCTGATGGCCCCGTAACTGCCTCCTGCGGGCTGGCGCTGCTGCGCTCCGGTGAAAGTCCGGATGAGTGGCTGGACCGTGCGGACGCTGCCCTGTATGAGGCGAAGGAGAACGGCCGAAATCAGATCCGGGTGGCGGATGAAGCCACGGCAGGGAGCTCGGAAAAGGTCGAGACGGAAGTGTAGTTTCTACTTCCGTGAGGACGCAGAGGTAAACAGAAACAGCCGAGCCCCAAGCAGAATGCTGGCGGACACAAGCCCGCTGGTCAGTCCCACCCAGAATCCCGCGGCTCCCATAGCCGGTACCAGCCAGTCAGTGAATGTCAGCACATAGCCCAGCGGCATGCCCAGTGCCCAGAACGAAAACAGCATGATCATCATGGGAATCCGGGTGTCCTTGTAGCCTCTTAGTGCACTGATGCAGGTCACCTGGATCACGTCCGCAATCTGGAACACGGCTGCGTAAAGCAGCAGGGAAACGGATACCCCCTGAACCGCCGGGTCACCGGTGTAGAGCCGCGCAATGGTCTCCGACCAGACAAACAGGGCCAGGGCAAATACCAGGGCCACTGCCGCCGCCAGTATCAGAGTGCTGCGGGACAGCAGACGGGCGGTTTCCGGAGCCCGGGCACCGATCAGGAAACTCACTCTCAGAGTCAGCGCCATGCCTATGCTCAGGGGCAGCATGAAAAGCAGGGACACCACGTTGAGGGCGATCTGATGTCCCGCCACCACTACCGGCCCCAGGGGCGCCAGAAACAGCGCAATTGCGGAAAACAGACTGACCTCCACAAAAATCGTGAAGCCAATGGGAATGCCCAGGCGCAGGATGTCGGCGATGGCTGCCGGATCCGGGCGGACCCACTCAGCCATCAGGTTGAAGCTGCGGTAGGCCGCACTCCGGTTGAGGTAGAACAGCAGGCCAATGGCAGCAATGCCATTGGACAGGCTGGTGGCCCAGCCACAGCCGATCCCCCCCATGGCGGGAATGCCCAGTTTTCCGTAGATGAAAATGTAATTCAGGGGCAGATTCAGGAGCGTGCTCAGCAGGGAGAACATCATGATCACCCTGGTGTGGCCCAGGCCGTCCGTCAGGCCCCGCAGGGCAGCCATCAGCAGCAGGGCCGGCACGCCCCACACAAAGGCATCAAGATAGCCCTGGCTGATGCGGGCGGTTTCCGTATCCAGCCGCAGGGCATTCAGCACCGGCCGCACATTGAGCAGCAGAATGATCATCAGCACGGCTGCAACTGCGGCAATGTACAGCCCCTGCCAGGTGGTCGGCATCACCTTGTGCAGCTCCCTGCTGCCGCGATAGCCGGAAATAATCGGCTGGAGGGCGCCCAGAACCCCCATGAAAAGCAGAAAAAGAGGCACCCACAGGCTGCCGCCGATCCCCACGGCAGCAAGGTCCTCGGCGCTGGCATGGCCAGCCATTACAGTGTCAATGACGCCATTGGCCATCTGTGCCAACTGGGCAATCAGAATGGGCCCGCCCAGCAGGGCCAGGGTGCGCCATTCGGACAGGGTGCGCCGGATCAGGGGCTGCCTGGGCTCCGGTATCGGCTGATGGGTTTCATCCACGGATAATCAGTCCCTGGTTGCGCAAAAGTGCAGGGGGTTGCTCAATGCCGGGGAGTATACCGGAACCAGGGATTCAGTCGGCGCTCTTTGCGTCAGGCCCGGAGTTCACCGGCCCGGAACATTCCGTTCTGTCGAAAAAAAGCGCTGATGTTGCGGGCCGGTCACCGCTGATCAAAACCGTACTCTGCGAATAACCACCCCTTGCGGGTGTCCTGGGCAAAGCCCTTTTCATTGTAATCTGCGTACTTGGCGCCCAGGGTCAGGTCGTCGGTGGCCGCCCAGGTAGCCAGCAGGTTCCACTCGGTACCATAGTCTCTGCTGCTCCTGTCGGAGCGGTAGTCGTGAAAGCTGGCAGCGAGGGATATTCTTTCCCAGGGGCTGCCCGAAACCGCGAGGCTGCGGTCCACAAGCCCGTCCGGTGGTGTGGTCAGGAAGATGTCTGCCCAGCCGTTGTGGGCATGCAGAGTGGCCAACGGTGTCTGCACTGCGTTCTCTCCGTCTCCTTCCAGAATTTCCCAGGCCGGCTTTATGGTTACGCCGTAAACCGGGATCTCCAGTTCCGCAAGACCGTAGCTCAGATGGTAATTGCCCGGATTGTCATGGGCATCCTTCTGCCTGGCGTACTCCAGGTTGTAGCCAACGACCACGCGGTTGATGGTCTGTTTGCCCTCAAACCGGAGGCCCAGGGTATTGGAGGAAGCGCCAGGAGCGTCATCCTCGAAATCCAGAAGCCAGGCGTAGCCAGTAACAGTGAGCCATGGCCATGCATCATGACTTATATGGGCCAGATGGCTGTCGCTGTCCCATTCACCCATGGCGGACTCGTCGCCGAAAATACGGTTGATCTGCCAGAGGTAGTCATAATGAAACCGGGTGTCTGGCAGAAAGCTACTCGCCAGCGAAAAGGAGTCGTAGGTCTGTTCCTTCTGGCGCCACCCGACATTGCCGATCCAGCGGTGATTGTCCCTGGTGATTCGCCGCCTGCCCAGCCAGCTGTTGGTGTCCGTGACGGAATACCTGAGCCAGGCCTGATTGAGCTCGGTCATGTCCGGATCCGCGACAACAGGAAACCGGGTCTTGCCATTCACCGTGTCGTTGAAGTTGTCGGCGAATGCCTCTCTGGTGTCGTGGAATTCCAGAAACCCGGAAAAGCTTTTGAATTCACCGGTCCGGTAACCCAGCCGCGTCCGCAGCGTCGAGGCTTCGGCGTCGCGGGAAATGTTTTCCTGGTCAACATGTTCGAAACGGTAACGCAGATCGAGGGTTGCGCTGCCCCCCGCCAGGGCATCCAGAAAATTACTGTTGGTTTGTGAGTGCGCGGGGGTGAAGGACAGAGCAAAAATTCCAGCAGCGGTCCAGACAATGTGTTTCATGTCATGTTTCCTCTTCGGGACTGAGTGTCCGGCTGGATGGCATCCGGGTTCTGCCAGATGGACTACACAGTGCCTCTCCGTCCGGGAAATTCCAGCAATGATTACTCGGACTGCCTGCATAAAGGGTACCGGAGCTGATCCATTCGTTCTTGATTTGGGTCAATTGCACTCTTTTTCGCCTCTGCTAGGTTGGATAAAGATGCAATTAAAGGTGTGCTTATGGATGATCCCCAGCAGGTATCACAGGAAACCCGGAAGCAGGACGAGCGCCGGCTGTTCATTTTTCTTATCGTGTTTTTATTTCCCATGCTGGCAGTGGCCATTGTGGGAGGCTACGGCTTTGCCGTCTGGATGCTGCAGTCCTTTGTGTCTGGGGCCCCGGCGCCGCCAGGCCAGTGATAGCCATTATTGCGCCTGGGTGACAGGAAGAGGGCTGGGAGGCCTGCCATCCAATGCCACAGGGTGTTGTTGCCCACGAAGCGCCGGACATAAGTGTGATTCACCAGCGCGAAACGGCTGGTTGCTCCGGAGAATACGGTCCCCGAGAGTATGGTAAAGTGCCGCTCTGATTCTTCGGGGTGGTGGGGTAAAACAGAGCCATGGAAAGATTTTTCCGGCCGCTGGCTGTGCTGCTGGCACTGGCTTTCGGGGCTGTGATGCTGGCCATCATGGTGGGCAGCGTCCCGCTCTCGCTGGCTGAAATCCTGGCGGTGGTCGGGGGCCAGGGCCTCCCCCTGCACGATACCCTGCTTCTGGACCTTCGCCTTCCCCGGGCCCTCGCGGCCTTTGCGACCGGAGGCCTGCTGGCCGTGGCCGGCGCGCTGATGCAGATTCTCCTGCGCAACCCTCTGGCTGATCCCTACGTTCTGGGTATTTCCGGCGGAGCGGCGGTCGGCGCCCTGCTGGCCATGCTGGGTGGCCTCGGCACCCTGGTGGTCTCCGGCTCGGCCTTCGCCGGCGCTCTCTTTTCCACTCTTCTCGTATTTGGCCTCGCCCATGGAACCGGCAGCTGGACGCCCACCCGGTTACTGCTGACAGGGGTGGTGGTGGCCGCAGGCTGGGGCGCGGTCATTACCCTGATGCTGGCGGTGAGTCCCTCACAGCAGTTGCCGGGAATGCTGTACTGGCTGATGGGGGACCTGACCTATGCCGGCAGCCCCGTTGCGCCGCTTGCGGTATTGCTGTTGCTTTGTCTGCTGTTGCTGCCGCTTGGCCGGAGCCTCAACGTGCTTGCCCGTGGGCCACTGCAGGCCGCAGCGCTGGGGGTTTCCGTCAGGCCCCTGGAATGGACGGTCTATATCACCGCCAGCCTGGTGACCGCAGTGGCGGTTACCACGGCCGGAAGCATAGGCTTTGTGGGGCTGATTGTGCCCCACATGCTGCGGCTGGTGCTGGGCAATGACCAGCGACTCATCCTCCCGGCCTGTGCCCTCGCCGGTGGCGCGCTGCTGGTGCTGGCGGATACCCTGGCTCGCACTATTATTGCGCCGGAGCAGCTGCCGGTGGGCGTGATCACCGCACTTCTCGGGGTGCCGGCTTTCCTGTTCCTGCTCTACCGGAGCCGCTGATGACGACCCTGTCCACCCACGAACTGATCATCCGGATTCCGGACCGGGCGCCGGGTTATGCCCTTGATCTGAGATTTGAGCCGGGGCAGGTGTGGGGCATTCTGGGACCCAACGGGGCCGGCAAGTCCACCCTTTTGCATACGCTGGCAGGGCTGTACCCGGCCCGTTCCGGGGAGGTCAGGCTGGATGACACCGGGGTTAACCAGATGCCCCGGCGTCAGGTTGCCCGTCAGCTGGGGCTGCTGTTCCAGGATCGTCACGACGGCTTTCCGGCGACGGTGATGGAAACCACTCTGATCGGCCGACATCCGTTTCTGTCTCCCTGGCAGTCGGAAACCGCTGATGATCTGGCCCGGGCCCGCCAGGCGCTGGCAAAACTGGGTCTTGAAGGCATGGCGGGCCGCCTGGTCAGCACACTGTCCGGGGGAGAGCGCCAGCGTGTGGCACTGGCCACCCTGTTAACCCAGGCACCTGCGGTCTGGCTGGCAGATGAACCCACCAATCATCTCGATCTGCACCACCAGGTGGAAGCTATGGTACTGCTGGCGGAGCAGGCCCGACAAGGCAGTACCGTAGTGATGTGTCTCCACGATCTGAACCTGGCAGCGAGATGGTGCAATCACATCCTTCTGCTGTATCCCAGTGGTGATGCCTGCTGGGGCAAGTCCCGGGACATGTTGGTGCCGGAGGCTCTGGAGCAGCTCTATGGCCAGAAGCTGCTTTCGACGGAAATCGACGGGGCGCCGGTATTCGTGCCAGGGCTCTGAGATCAGCCGGAAGCTCTTCCCCTGCCCTGCTGTCTACTGTCCTCTCTTTCCGTTTTCTTCTGTCTCCAGAACCCGGTGCAGTGCACCCATGTGCGGCTTGATCGCCTCGATGTCCTCCTGGGGCGCGGTCACCATCTGTTCAAGTGAGGATACTGCACCACCGAGCATGTTTTTCATCTGCTCTTTCTGGGGAGGGGTGAGATCTGGACTGTTTTCAATCTCGCGGAGCGTTTCGGCCATCTCGTTCCGGACCTCCCTGCTCTCCGCGCCCATGTTCGCCGCCACATAGGCGTTCAGTATCCTGTCTCCCATCTTGCCCCAGTGTTCCACGCCTTCAAACCCGTGCTGCTGAACAATGGTATCTACCTGGTCATAAAGCACATGCCCCTTCATTCTCTTGATGTTGTCGGAAATCAGAGTATCCATACTGGGAAGGCTCGCCGGATCGCCGTTTTCCATGTCAGGTGCGGCCGCCTCGAAATCGGCCTCTTTTTCCTGCAGTTCCTCCATGCTGGCTATGAAAGATTCGATCTGGAGATCTGTCAG
The DNA here is from genome assembly GCF_044799475.1 of Marinobacter sp. Classification (GTDB taxonomy): domain Bacteria; phylum Pseudomonadota; class Gammaproteobacteria; order Pseudomonadales; family Oleiphilaceae; genus Marinobacter. Next base: position 1,106,175 of record NZ_CP085217.1, read on the forward strand.
TTTCTCGGCCTGCAGAGGCAGGGCGACCATCAGCATGCCGAAGAGCATGATCTGGCCAAGTCGTTGAATGATATTCATCTGTGGGCTCCCTGGCATATTCAAACGGGCGGCTCAGCCGAGCCTGGATTTAGTGCCTGAGCTTTCAAGATAGTGTCCTCCCTGCGCCACGGCAACCCGGCTAACCGGGATCTCCGGGAACGAATCCCCGGGTCGGCCATCATACTGACAGTGTTTCGGTAACGGGTACGCCCGGTATACCAGTCTGACGGTTAACTGATCTCCCGGGCCGGATGGATTCGTATAAGTCTTCCAAGGAATGAAGGATGTCCGCTTCGCATACTTGAGGTAACAGTCATGATGAAACAGGTAGGAATAGCAGCACTGATTCTGATGGCCGGGCTGATCGGCGTTCAGCTCAGTGCCACTGCGGATTCCGGGAACAGCAAACACGCGCCGGACGACCCGTCACTGGCAGTGGCCACCTTTGCTGGCGGCTGTTTCTGGTGTGTGGAAGCGGCGTTTGAAGAGAAGGTTCCCGGCATTGAAGAGGCGGTTTCGGGTTATGCCGGAGGGGAAGAAAAGAACCCCACCTACGATCAGGTTTCCGCTGGAAGAACTGGCCATACAGAGGCTGTCCAGGTGTACTACGACCCGGAAAAGATCACCTACGAAGGTCTTCTTCAGGCTCTCTGGAGAATGATGAATCCCACGGATGCCAAAGGCCAGTTCGTCGACCGGGGCAGCCAGTACCGTCCGGCGATCTTCTATCACAATGACAAACAGAGACAGATCGCGGAAGCGTCAAAAAAGGCGCTGGAAGAATCCGGGCGTTACGATAATCCGGTAGTGATTGAGATAGTGCCTTTCGAGTCCTTTTATGCGGCGGAGGATTACCACCAGGATTACTACAAAAAAAGCCCGGTTCGATACAACGTCTACACCTTCAACTCCGGCCGGTATCAGTTCATAGACAGGGTCTGGGGTGAAGATCAGAAGGTCGACTATTCGAAGTACGATCCGGAAGGGCGTGACCCGGCAGCCTCGATGGATGGCTCGCCGGCAGAGGAAACAGTCTCATCCGCTGACGCCGCCAGTGCAGACGCCGAATGGGCCGACCGGGGCATGCCGGGTACGGGATTTGACCCGGTCTCGTTTGAAAAGCCTTCCGAGGAAGAACTCCGGAAACACCTGACTCCTCTTCAGTACGAAGTTACCCAGGAAGACGGCACCGAGCGGGCCTATGACAATCCCTACTGGGATGAGAAGCGGCCGGGGCTGTATGTGGACATCGTGTCCGGCGAGCCTCTTTATTCCTCCAGCGACAAGTACAAGTCCAACACCGGCTGGCCCAGCTTTATCCGCGCCATCGGCGAGGACGTGGTCGTCACCCGGGAGGACCGCTCCTGGTTTGGCGTACGGACGGAACTGCGCAGCGCCGTGGCGGATTCGCACCTTGGCCACCTGTTTGAAGATGGCCCGCCCCCCACCGGGCTGCGACACTGCATCAATTCGGCGGCGCTGACATTCATCCCCAAGGAGGACCTGGAACAGGCGGGCTACGGCGAATACGTTGATCAGGTGGGCGATCCCATCAGCTGAAGGCCTGGATACCGGTCTGGCCGCGCCCGAGAATCAGGGCGTGAACGTCGTGAGTGCCCTCATAGGTATTGACGGCTTCCAGGTTCATCACATGGCGGATCACGTGGTATTCGTCAGAGATGCCATTCCCGCCATGCATGTCACGGGACACCCGGGCGATATCCAGGGCCTTGCCGCAATTGTTGCGCTTGAGCAGGGACACGGCGTCCGGGCTGGCCAGACCCTCATCCATTAGCCGGCCCAGCTGCAGCACCGCCTGCAGTCCGAGGGTTATCTCCGTCTGCATGTCCACCAGCTTTTTCTGGATCAGCTGGTTGGCGGCCAGAGGCCGGCCGAACTGCTTGCGCTCCAGGGTGTAATTGCGGGCGGCGTGCCAGCAGAACTCCGCCGCCCCCAGCGAGCCCCAGCTGATACCGAAGCGGGCCTTGGTCAAACAGCTCAGCGGCCCTTTCAGTCCCTCCACGTCCAGCCTGTTCTCATCCGGCACGAATATCTCGTCCATGAAGATGGACCCGGTTTCCGACGCCCGGAGGGAGAATTTGCCCTCAATTTTCGGAGTATCCAGGCCTTTCGCGCCCCGCTCGATGACGAAGCCGGTGACTTTCCCCTCCAGTTTCCCCCAGACCACAAACACATCGGCGATGGGAGAATTGGTAATCCAGGTCTTGGAGCCGCTGACCAGATAACCGCCATCCACCTTTTTCGCCCGGGTTTCCATGCCGCCGGGGTCGGAGCCGTGGTTGGGCTCGGTCAGGCCGAAGCAGCCGACCATTTCACCAGAGGCCAGCTTTGGAAGAATGCGTTTTTTCAGCGGTTCCTGCCCGTAGGAAAAGATCGGGTGCATGACCAGAGAGGACTGCACGCTGAGGGCGGACCGATAGGCCGAATCCACGCGCTCCACTTCCCGGGCAATCAGGCCGTAGCACACGTGGTTCAGTCCGGGGCCGCCATACTCTTCTGGCAGAGTGGCGCCCAGCATGCCCAGTTCGCCCATGTCAGTGAAGATGCTGCGATCGAACTTCTCGTGCCGGTTGGCTTCAATGATGCCGGGCATCAGCCGCTGGTCGCAGAAAGATCGGATGCTGTCCCGAACCTGGCGTTCAGTCTCGTCCAGTTGCTTGTCAAAGTGCAGCAGGTCATCCCAGGATGCGGAAGCCATGATTGTCTCCTGATATCTTATGAGAGTGGCTATAACTACCGCCCTCCATGCCAGTGCGACCGGTTAGAGCATCGGCCGTGTATCCAGGCCGGTCACCGGGCCGGAACTGACTGCACCGGGAAAGGCAAAGCGAACTTGTCTTGTTATAGATGTCGCTATAGTTCCGTTACGCGGAATGGAGTTCTGTATGTCCTTAATTCCAAAGATTAATCCCGGGGCTTGCCAAATGCAAGCAGCCTTGGCGGGTACTGACCAGTACCTTGCGCGGCTGTGCCCTGGTGCCGTTCATTGCCCCTCAAGCGTCGCGGTAGCGATCGTCAGCCGGGAAGTGCCGCAGCTGAGCTGGAGTCGGTTACTGCCGTTCAGCGCCAGCGCTGCGGTCCCGCTGGTGCTCTTATGGTTCTGGTCATGGCGTCCGACCAGTGGACCAGAAGCGGCCGGCTATGGTGGCAGGTCTCAGTAGCCGCGTCCGATATCAATGATGCCGCTGACCTCCCTTCCTGCCGCATGGTCCCGGATCTTCCGGGTAATCTGTTCCAGGGTCGCATCCCGGAGGGTGCGTGCTGAGATGTGCGGTGTGACGGTGATTTCCGGCCGTGTCCAGAAAGGGTGATCCTCCGGCAGCGGTTCCCTGCTGAAGACATCCAGGGAGGCGCGCATCACCTGGCCGGTATCCAGTGCGTCCAGCAGGTCCTGGTCGACCAGATGCTCGCCTCTCCCAACGTTGATGACCACCGCGTCCGGCTGCAGACGGCTCAGGGTATCGCGGTTAATGATTCCACGGGTGGCCTCGGTGAGAGGGAGGGTATTGACCAGTACCCGGGTCGAGGCCAGGAATTCGCCAAATCTCTCGTTGCCAGCGAAAGCTCTCACTCCCGCGATCTCATGAGCGCTGCGGGCCCAGCCGTTGACCGTATATTCCAGGCCGGTCAGGGCGCGCGCTACGCGCTTCCCGATATGGCCAAGTCCCATGACCCCCACCGGCCACTCCTCGCGCTTGATGGGGCGATGAATCTTCCAGTGGGAATCCTGCTGCTGGACACGGTACATGTCCAAGCCCCGGCTCGCGTCAATCAGCTGATGTAGCACATATTCAGCCATCTGGACCGACATGCCGGCGTCTTCCAGCCGTACCACCGGAATGTCCCCCGGGAGGTTGCGCACCTTCAGCAGACCATCGATACCTGCGCCAAGGTTGAACACAGCCTTCAGGCTCTTCTCCTGCTCGAACAGAGCCTCCGGCGGCTGCCAGACAATGGCATAGTCGGCATTGACCGGAGGTGAATCGGGATGCCATGCGAGCACTTCTGCCTCTGGAAGAAGCGCTCTGATGAGGGCTGTCCAGCGCTCGGGCTTGGGGTCGCCGGCCACAAAAAGGATCTTCATCGCGGTGTCCTTCTGACAAAAATTAGCTTCTTTATTGAACGATTTAGTTTCGCATTGCAAAATAACAAATCGCAAAGCCAGCGAAAACGTGTTTAGGTTCATCATGCTCCAAACGGCAATGAAACAAAAAAGCAGGTCTGTTTCCTGCCTGGCACGGGTTCTGTTTGCTTCTTTGTATTCGTGGGCGCGCCCCAATCTAAAATACAGCCATTCTGGCCCGGAACAGCGCAAGCGGTTGATTGCAGACGCAGAGCTTCGGAGGATACCAGGGTAACCATGACTGATAGTTTGGACGCCATGCCGGACCTGACCACGACATCAGGCAACGATGACTCCGCGAAACCGCAAAAGGACCGCAAGTTCGTCGAAGCGTTGTCTCGCGGGCTGGATGTGCTCAGGGCATTCAGTCAGGGTTCGGCAATTCTGGGCAATCAGGACATTGCCCGGTTGACCGGACTGCCGAAGCCGACCATCTCGCGCATGACCTATACGCTGACCAGACTTGGCTACCTCAGCTACAACCCACTGCTGGAAAAATACCAGCTGAGTTCCGGAGTCCTGGCACTGGGGTACGCGTATGTTTCCAACCTGAGAGTGCGTCAGCTGGCCAAACCCTACATGGACGAATTCGCCCGTCGCACCAATATGTCGGTGGGGCTGACCTGCCGTGACCGCCTGCACATGATCTACGTCGAGAACCGGCTACCGCCGGAGGCCTCGTTGTTGCGGACGGAAATCGGCCTCAAACTCCCGATGGCCACCACTTCTGCAGGGCGCGCCTATTACTGCGCCATTAATGATGACGACCGCAGGATTCTCACCCAGTCGCTGGCCGAAAAATATGGCCCCGAGGCCTGGCCGGAGAAAAAGGAAGGACTGGAGCGGGCCATGGAAGACTTCAAGGCCCACGGGTTCTGCCTGTCCCTGAGGGAATGGGACCGCAACATCAACTCTGCGGGAGTACCGGTGCGACTGCAGGACGGCACCGTCATGGCGCTCACCTGCGCCGCGCCAGCCTATCTGGTCCCGGAGGAGGAGCTGCGGGAGTCCATTGCCCATCAGCTGGCGATACTTGGCAGCGATATCGAGTCTCTCGGCGTGTAGGACATTCCGGTGTCGGCTATAGCTGCGAAGCCACAGGAACGCCCATTCCTGCGGTTTTTTGTGCCTGGCTGAAAACCCGGCTGGCTGGCCACTCAGGACCAATCCTGCATTAAGTCTTTTCTGGAAGTCCTGTTGTGCGAGACACTGGATAAAAGTGTTGACTGAAATGTCGCGGAACTTTTTCTATTGGATTTCCCTGATTTTTTGCTCATCAAAACTGCATTCCATTGTACGAATGCAGCTCCCGGATCAAAAATTGACCGCAACGAGGAGGATTTATGTCTGAGGTCGTAACCTATAAACGGGAAGGCGCGATTGGTGTGATCACCATCGACTATCCGCCCGTGAATGCGCTGAGTCACGCTGTGCGGTCCGGCCTGCTGGACGCACTCAGCCAGGGTCAGGCGGATGAGGAAGCCAAGGCGCTCCTGCTGGTTTGCGAAGGCCGTACATTCGTCGCCGGCGCGGATATCCGTGAATTCGGCAAACCCATGCAGGAGCCCAGCCTACCGTCCGTGGTGAATGCCTATGAGAGCAGCGACAAGCCCATCGTGGCAGCCATTCATGGCACCGCCCTGGGTGGCGGACTCGAGCTGGCCATGGGTTGCCATTACCGGGTAGCCGTACCTGGTGCGAAGGTGGGCCTGCCCGAGGTCAAGCTTGGTCTGCTGCCCGGTGCCGGTGGCACTCAGCGGTTGCCGCGGCTCACCGGTGCCCGCAAGGCACTGGAAATGATCACTACCGGTAATTTCATTTCCGCAGAGGAAGCCCTGGAAGCAGGCATTCTGGATGAAGTCAGAAGTGAAGACACTGCACGTGCTGCTGGCGTGGTCATTGCAGGCGACGTCATCGCCCAGATGAAGCCGCCCCGCCGGGTCCGGGACATGGAGGAGAAGGTCCGGGCGGACAGAGGCAGCGATGTGTTCGATGAATTCCGCGCAACCCTGGAGAAGAAATCGCCAAACCTGTTTGCACCGTTCAGGTGTGTGGACGCCGTGCAGGCGGCCACTGATCTGCCTTTTGAGGAAGGAGTGAAGCGTGAGCGCGAGCTGTTCATGGAATGCATGAAATCCCCCCAGCGGGATGGCCTCGTGCATGCGTTTTTTGCCGAACGGGAAGCCTCCAGAGTGCCAGGCCTGCCCAGGGATACCCCGGTGCGGAGCGTGGATAGCGCAGGGATCATCGGAGCCGGCACCATGGGTGGCGGTATTGCCATGAACTTTGCCAATGTGGGTATCCCGGTATTTCTGCTGGAGCAGAAGCAGGAAGCGCTGGACAAGGGCCTGGCCCTTATCCGCCGCAACTACGAAAGCACCGCCAGAAAAGGCCGCATCACGAGCCAGCAGGTAGAAGAGCGCATGGCGCTGATCCGTCCTACCCTCTCCTATGATGATTTCAGTGACGTGGATCTTGTGATCGAGGCCGTGTTCGAGAACATGGACGTCAAGAAGGAGATTTTCGGGGAGCTGGACAGGGTCTGTAAGGCCGGCGTCATTCTGGCCTCCAACACCTCCACCCTGGACATCGATGAGATCGCGTCTGCCACCAGCCGCCCGGAAGACGTGGTGGGCATGCATTTTTTCAGCCCTGCCAACGTCATGAAGCTGCTGGAAAACGTACGTGGGAGCAAGACCTCCAGCGAGGTCCAGGCCACGGTCATGAAGGTGGCCAAACGTATTGGCAAGGTCGGCGTTATGGTGGGCAACTGCTACGGCTTCGTGGGCAATCGCATGCTACACCGCCGGGGCGCGGAAGCGACGGCTCTGGTAAACGAAGGTGCCACGCCCCAGCAGGTCGACAAGGTGCTGACCGACTTCGGCTTCCCCATGGGCCAGTTCGCCATGTCAGACCTGGCGGGCATCGATGTCGGCTATCGCATTCGACAGGAGCGCCGCAAGGCTGGAGAGCAGGTCGCGCCCAACTGGATGGACAAGCTGGCGGAAGAGGGCCGCCTTGGCCAGAAAACACAGGCCGGCGTGTACAGGTACGAAGAGGGCAGCCGAAAGCCTGTCCCCGACCCGGCAGTAGACGCTCTGATCGAGCAGTTCCGTATGGAGCACGGGATTCGGCCCCGCAGCATCAGCAACGACGAAATCCTCGAGCGCTGCCTCTACGTGATGGTCAACGAGGGGGCCAAAATTCTGGATGAGCGCGTTGCCTCCCGGGCTCTGGACATCGATGTCGTCTGGATCCACGGTTATGGCTTCCCGTCCTACCGGGGCGGCCCGATGTTCTGGGCCGATCAGGTCGGTCTGGAGACCATCCTTGCAAGCATCAAACGCTTCCGCGACACCTCCGGCGGCGACCAGTGGGAGCCCTCGGCGCTGCTGGAGAAGCTGGTGAGCGAGAAGCGCCGGTTCAGCGACCTTAACTGAAGTCATTTGACCGTGGGTTCCGTGGCCAAAAATCAGTTGTCCACGGCAACCATTGTGTAAACGGCAACCATTGTGTAAACAGGAGAAACTCTCATGTCTGACGCAGTCATTGTATCAACTGCCCGTACCGGCCTCGCCAAGTCCTACCGGGGGTCACTGAATAACACTCATGCCGTCGACCTTGCAGGCCATGTCATCCAGCAGGCAGTTGAGCGCGCCGGAGTCGATCCCAAAGTGATCGAAGATGTCATCATGGGCACCGCTTATCCGGAGGGCACCCAGGGCCGGAACGTGGCCCGGCTGGCGGCTATCAGGGCCGGAATGCCGGTAACTACCGCCGGGCTCACCATAAACCGCTTCTGCAGCTCGGGCCTTCAGGCCATCAGCCTGGCAGCCCAGCGCATCCTTTCCGAAAAGGTGCCGGTCATGGTTGCCGGTGGCGTCGAGTCCATTTCCCTGGTGCAGAACGAGCATGCCAACTCGTTCCACGCCACCAACGACTGGCTGCTGCAGCACAAGCCCGAACTCTATCTTTCCATGATCGAGACTGCCGACGTCGTCGCCCGCCGCTACAACATCAGCCGTGAGGCCCAGGACGAATACGCCCTGACCAGCCAGCAGCGCACCGCCAGGGCGCAGGAAGCGGGCTATTTCGACGACGAGATCGTGCCATTCGACGCCGTCATGAAAGTCAAGGACAAGGAAACCGGCGAAGTCAGCGAAAAGCAGGTCACCCTGGAAAAGGATGAGTGCAACCGCCCCGGCACTACCCTGGAAGGCCTCGCTGGCCTGCAGCCAGTGCGGGGCCCGGACCATTTCATCACCGCCGGCAATGCCAGTCAGCTCTCGGACGGCGCCTCGGCCTGTGTGGTGATGGACGGGACCTACGCCGAGAAGAACAACATCGAACCCATGGGTATCTTCCGTGGCTTCGCAGTGGCAGGCTGCGAACCCGATGAAATGGGCATTGGTCCGGTTTATGCCATCCCGCGCCTGCTTGAGCGCACCGGCCTGAAGATGGATGACATTGACCTGTGGGAGCTCAACGAAGCCTTCGCCTCCCAGGTGATCTACTGTCGCGACAAACTGCGCATCCCCATGGACAAGCTCAACGTCAACGGCGGCTCCATTTCCATTGGTCATCCTTTCGGCGTGACCGGCTCACGACAGACAGGCCACATCCTCATCGAAGGCAAGCGCCGGGGTGCCAGGTATGTGGTTGTCACCATGTGCATTGGCGGCGGCCAGGGTGCGGCAGGCCTGTTCGAGGTGGTCTGAGCCACAACGGCCTGAAAAAACAGGAGAAAGTAAACGGTGACGAGGGAATCGAAAGCGGTCATTTGCCGGGAATGGGGCAAACCCGTCACCGTCGCTGCTCCGAAGCGAAATGAAATCGCCATCAAGGTCGCCGCCTGCGGGATGATCGCTGAACATGCCAACATGCACGCAGACACATGTCTCGGACAAAAATGCACGGGGCGTCATTGTTTTCGACTGACAGCCCCCGAACCGATCGGAGCAAAGCCATGAAAAATATCAGTAAACTCTACATTGATGGCCAGTGGGAAGAATGGAGCGGCGAAACCCTTCCGGTCCATGAGGCGGCCACCGGCGAAGTTCTCGCCCAGGTTCCGGCCGCTTCCCGCGACGAGATGAATCGTGCCATCGAGGCGGCCAACAGGGCCTTCGAAAGCTGGTCCGAATCCTCCATGGACGAGCGTCTGAAAGTGCTGAAGCAGCTTCATGCCGGCCTCAAGGAAAGATCAGAGGAGATCGCCGAGGCCGTAAGCCGGGAAGTGGGCATGCCCCTGAAGCTGGCCAGGCAGATCCAGGCCGGCATGCCGGCAGCCATCACTGCCAGTTACCTGGAGATGCTGCCCAGCTTCCCCTTTACAGAAAAGGTGGGCAACTCGGAAGTCCAGTACACGCCGGTAGGGGTGGTGGGCTGTATCACGCCCTGGAACTACCCTCTGCACCAGGTCATCCTGAAGGTGGTGCCCGCCCTGGCCGCCGGCTGCACAGTGGTGCTCAAGCCCAGCGAAATTGCGCCCACAACCGCGTATATCCTGGCGGAGATTCTCGATGGCACCGATCTGCCGGCAGGCTGCTTCAATCTGGTCTCCGGCCTGGGGCAGGTGGTTGGCGATGCCCTGATCAGGCACCCCGATGTGAGCATGGTGTCCTTTACCGGCTCCACCCGTACCGGCCATCTGGTGGCCCATGCAGCCGCCGACGATTTCAAACGTTATGCCCTGGAGATGGGCGGAAAATCCGCCTCGGTGATCCTGCCGGACGCCGATCTCAAGGCTGCGGTGAAGGGCACGGTCAGCAACTGCCTGCTCAATTCCGGCCAGACCTGCACTGCCCTTACCCGCATGCTGGTGCCTGAAGACAGGCACGATGAAGCCTGCCAGCTGGCGGCCGAGGCAGTGGCGAAAATGACGCCCGGCAACCCAATGGAGGAAACCACGCGGCTGGGCCCCCTGGCATCGGCGGAACAGCGGGACCGTGTACTGGATTTCATCCGCATTGGTGTCAATGACGGCGCCACACTTGTTACCGGTGGCCCGGAAGCACCGGATGGCCTGAGCGAGGGCTATTTCGTGAAAGCCACCGTGTTTGGCAACGTCAAACCGGACAGCAAAATCGCCCAGGAGGAAATCTTCGGCCCAGTGCTCTGCGTCATTCCTTACAGGGACGAGGAAGAGGCCATTCGTATCGCCAATGGAACTGCCTACGGCCTTTCCGGCGCGGTCTGGTCGGGCGATGATGGCAAGGCCAGAAAAGTGGCGGGCAAACTGCGCACCGGTCAGGTGTTCGTCAATGGAGGAGCCTTCAATCCGCTGGCGCCTTTTGGTGGCTTCGGCCATTCCGGGGTAGGGCGCGAATTCGGCAAATGGGGGCTGGAGGAGTTTCTTGAGGTGCGCTCCCTGCAACTATAACCCGGGTTCGGGCGCTATCCGGACTTAACCTGAACATCACAAGGCAGATAAATGACCAGCAAGAGTATCTGGACAGTCCCCCCAACGCTGGAAGGAATGCGCGAGCGGGCCCGCGGTACCGCCGTCGAGGCCATGGGAATCGAGCTTCTCGAGGTCGGCGATGACTGCCTTGTGGCTCGCATGCCAGTGGATCAGCGCACCATCCAGCCGGCGGGTATCCTCCATGGAGGCGCATCTGTCGTGCTGGCGGAAACCCTCGGAAGCTATGCTGCCAACCACTGCATTCGAGGTTCGGGCAAGGCGGGAGTGGGGCTGGAAATCAATGCCAACCACATCCGCTCGGTGTCTTCAGGCTGGGTGGTGGGCACCGCTCGGCCGTTGCATATTGGCGGCAGCACCCAGGTCTGGGAGATCCGGATCGAAACAGAAGACGGCAGGCTGGTGTGCGTTTCCCGGATCACCATGGCGATCATATCCGTTTCTTCCTGAGGGATATTTCAGGGCCCGGTCCGGGTCTGTTTGCTATGATTACACATACCAACCCCCCTAGCGGATGCTAACTGTGTCAGGTCAGGCTTCGTGATCCTGTTTGTTTTCGCATTTTTGCTAAGCTGCCTGGCGACGCTCCTGATGGCCACCTATGCCTTTAGCCGGAGGGATGTCGCCGGCGCAAAGGCCATTGGCGTGCTCATGCTGGGCCTGAGCTGGTGGACTCTGGCGTATGCACTGCAACTGGTGAGCGTTCGTTTGCCCCAGCTGGCACTGGTGCAGGTTTCCGACCCGCTTTTCTGGCTCAAAGTCATGTTCGTCGGGGTGATCGTGATCCCTCCGGCCTTTCTTGTGTTTGTCCTTCAGTACACGGGCTATCGGCAGCGGATTGGCCCTGGCATTATTGCTGCTCTTGCGGCGCCCCCTGTGATCATTCTGGCGACCATAGCCACTGACCATCAACATGGCCTGTTCATGGGTGGTTTTAGCCCGGGAACCAGTGAACGGTTTGAAGGCGGACCCGTGTTCTGGGTTCACACTGCCTATTCCTACCTTCTGGTCCTGAGTTCCGAGGTCTTGCTGCTGATATTTGCCTTTGCCGCCTCCCCCCTCTATCGGCGCCAGGCGATACTGTTATTTATCGGCGCGCTGATGCCAGCGGTCGCCAACCTGCTGACTGTCACCGGGGCTTTGCCCGAGCCCTATGAGTTCCTGGATCTGTCGCCATTTGGCTTCCTGGTGCTGGCCCTGATGATGCTTTATACCATTCGTCGGGAGGGCTTTCTGAACCTCATGCCGGTGGCCCGTTCCCAGGTGGTTGAACTGATGAAAGACGCTGTCATGGTTACCGATAATCACCAGCGCCTCATTGATTTCAATCCGGCTGCCAGACGCCTGTTCACAGATGCCAGCCAACAGTTAAGGATTGGCATGGAATTCAGTGATCAGCAATTCCAGGGGATCGGCGAGGTCAGTGGAGGCAGCCGAGAAGACAGCGGCGGCGAAGGCCAGATCACGCTTGGCGGGGGCGAGAAAAGCCACACGGTGAGCGTCCAGCACAGCCATCTGAAGGACCGCCGGGACGATGTGCGGGGACATATCTATGTATTCCGGGACATCAGCGAGCTGAAACGGGTCGAAGCCAGCCTGAGGCATCAGCTGGAACAGAATGAGCGGCTGCGGGAAGCCCTCAAGGAGGAGTCGATTCGTGACCCACTGACCGGCCTGTTCAACCGCCGCTGGCTGGAATCCACCCTGGGCAGGGAACTGGCAAGGGCAAGCCGTGACGCCACTGAAATGTCTCTGTGTCTTATTGACCTGGACCATTTCAAGCGCATCAACGACACCTACGGACATGATATGGGGGACCGGATTCTGGTGGATCTGGCCGAGGACGTGCGATTCCTGAGCCGGGATATGGACATTGCCTGTCGTTTTGGCGGTGAAGAGTTCCTGCTTATCCTGCCGATGGCATCGCCGGAGAATGCCCGCAAGCGGATCGACCAGCTGCTCGAATGCTTCAGGCGCCGGAACTATGCGCCCGAAGGGCCGGAGCAGGTCACCTTCTCAGCAGGCATTGCTGCTTTCCCCATCCACGGGGAGAGCCGGGACACCCTGTTCCGGGGTGCCGACGCCGCCCTTTACCGGGCGAAGCGTGCCGGTCGCAATCTCGTCACGGTATGTGAAAATGACCTCCGGCAACCGCCCGTGGGCGGCTAATGCCAGAGTTCCCCCACCGGGGTTTTTTCCGAGAAGTGATACTGGATCTGCGCCTGCAGCAGTTCCGCCGAGGCCAGCGCGTCGCTGAGGGCGTGGTGGGGTGAATAGTAAGGCAGGCCATAGCGCTCCCGACAGTCCGGCAGACGTATGGATACCGGGCTCTTCCCCCGGATCCGGTCAAACCAGCCCGGCTGGCGGCGAGGGTGGATTGCCGCTTCGATAGCCATGGTGTCGATCACCGGAAACTCGATGCCCTCCCGCAATCGCCATCTGAGCGCCACGTCGAGAAAGGGACGCTCAATTCCCCGGTGATGGACCACCACTACGCGCCCAGCCAGGGCCGCCAGCAGATCGTCGAGAATTTCCGCCAGGTCTGGTGCCTGGTCAATGTCGCTGTGGGTTATGCCGTGAATGGTGATGGATTTCTGCTGCAGTGGCAGAGGTGGCCGCACGATCCAGTGTTTCGCCTGCTGACAGTGTATCCGCTGCAGATTCATGGGCACCAGGCCGATGCTGACAATGGAGTGCTCATTGGGATCCAGTCCGGTGGTCTCGAAGTCCAGTGCCACCATGGGCACCTCTGCCACCGGGGTGCTGGGATCAACGCAGCCCGCCTCGTAAAAGCTTTTCAGCTGCGGGTTCACAGCCTCTTGAGCCAGCTTCTGCATGCGCTCCGGCCAGGGTGCCATGCGGGGGTTGGCTGGCTCTGCTGTGGTGGGTTTCTGCGAATCCGTCATGGCTGGGTTGGTATCTCCGTTGCTGAATGGTGCTGGCGGTTCAGGCCAGATGACGGCCGGTGGGTGCCTGATAGCGGAATCGCAGGAATTTCTGGCCATTGCTGAGGATCTGGAAGGCATCCTTGAGGTTGCGGCGCTCAAATGGTGACAGCTCTTCCGGCTGTACGTTGTTGTTTGGCTCCTGCCCGGCCTCGATGGCGGCGGCCTGATGGCGGATCCGGACAATGGCGATGAATTCCAGCGCGTCCCGCAGGTTCTCCACACTTCCGGCGGGCAGTAGCTTGGCATCCTTCACCGCCTGCAGTCGCTCGAAGGAGTTCTGGGCCCGGGAGCCACAGGCAAGGGCGTGGATGCGAATCAGATCCGACAGGGGCCCTGTGCCACGGCGTTTCAGGTTGATAGTGTCATTCTGCTTGCCATCCTGCTCCATCACGAAGGTGCGGAAAAAGCCCAGCGGCGGGGTCCGGTTCAGGGCATTGCGGGCCATCAGGGCAAGGAACCTCTGACTCTTCATTGCCTCGCTCGCCACAAGCTCCTTGAGTTCTTCGGTAAATGCCAGGCGGCCATGGATGCCTTCCAGATCGAAGAAGATATTGCTGTTGAGCAGGTTTTCCGCTTTGGGGTTGTGTATCCAGTCCATGAAATAGGTCTTCCAGATCCTCAGAGGCTGGCGCCACTTGATGTTGGTGGCCATGATATCGCCGGTGCAGTAGGTGTAGCCGCAGGCCGCCAGGCCATCGCTGACGAACTTGGCCAGCGCCTGGAAATAGTCGTCATGCACAGCCGGGTCGAAGGAGTCGTCCAGCACCAGAGCGTTGTCCTGGTCTGTTACAACCAGCTGTTCATCCCGGGCCATGGACCCCAGTGCCATGAAGCAGTAGGGGACAGGGGCGGGGCCCAGCTTTTCCTCTCCAAGCTCCAGCAGGCGCTGGCTGATGCTGCGGCCAATGCCGGCCATGGCACTGCCGATCATTTTGGAGTTGGCGTCCTCGTTGACCATGCGAACGAAGCTGTCCCGCACGTCTTTGCTCACGGCCTTGAGTCCCTGAACATCTGTCTGGCGATGAATGTTGCTGACCACGAACACGGAACTCTGGGATTCATACCGGATGATGTCCGACAGCCCGATGATGCCCCTCGGCTCGCCGTTATGAACCACTGGCAGATGGTGCACGTTGTTGTGCAGCATCGTGAGCATGGCCTCGAAGATGAAGGCTTCGGAGCGGATAGTGATGAGCTCCGTTGTCATGACATCGCTGACAGGGGTCTCGGAAGGCAGGGCTTCGGTGACGGCGCGGGTCCGAAAGTCCCGGTCGGTGATGATGCCTGACATACGGGGACGGTCTCCGGATTCATCCATCAGCAGGAGGGCGGATACCCGCTCTTCGGTCATGATGCGTGCTGCTTCCTGGAGGCGGATGTCGTCGGAAGCGCTCACCAGCGGTCGGGCAATCAGGCGGGTTACCTTGGCCGTCATCAGCTCGCTGCCCCTGGCGCTTTTTTCCACTGCCGAGCGCAGGCGGGTGCGGTCCTCAATCTCCACGAAGTCCGCGAAGGTTTCTTCGGTTTCCCAGAGTTCCTCGAAAAGGTCCGCCGGAATGCAGTAAAGCAGCGTGTCTTCTATCGCCTTGGCGGGAAAACGTATGCTTCTGCCCATCATCAGTCCCAATTGGCCGAAGATGTCCCCTTCGCTGAGACGATTGTATAGCTCACCGGAACGCCGGAAAATTTCCACAGCTCCGCTGCGAATATAATGGAGATCGGTTGCTGGCTCGCCGAACTCGGTAATGGTGGAGCCGGCCCGGTAATAGGCGATCTCAACCCTGGCGGCGACTTTGTCCAGGGTTGCCGGAGGCAGGTCCTCGAAAGGCTCGTGCTGGGCCAGGTGGTTTCGGATCTCGATCAGTTCAGCCTGCATGGATAATCCCGATGTTCCTGAGGTGGGCCCGGGTCGGGCGGTGATTGGTCGGTTCAGCCGTCAAGTGTAGCAGTGCATTCCCTGTAGCAGCCATGTCGGGTTCCCACGACACGGCTGAGTTGGCGGTTCTGTGAGGAGCCTGGCTGGCGCAATCAGGATCTGACTGCCCGCTTGTCCTTTTACTCCGGATAGGTGAACAGCCTCGCGCTCAAAGTCCGTGGGATACCAGACAGGACAGTGTGCCGTGTTCGGAATGATCGAGCCTCACCCGGCTGCGGCAGGCGTAGGGCACGAGCATCGCCGAGAGCACACGTTCGCGGCTGATGCCCATCACATGGGCCAGACTTACCCGGACGACTCCGCCATGGCAGACCAGCAGCACCCGCTGACCGGCCAGGCGTTCAGTCCACATGTCCCATGCAGTCTGCACCCGGCTCTGGAAATCCGCGAAAGGCTCTCCGCCCGGAGGCGGATTGGTGCTGGCGTCGGCCCAGAACAGGGCCAGCCGCCGTTTCCCGTAACGCTCTGCAATAGCTTCCGCGGTCAGACCCTCCCATTCTCCAAAGCCGATTTCCCGCAGGCGGTCATCAGTGTGAACAGGGATTCCGTAACGCTCTCCCATGGTTTCCGCGAACCTGATGCAACGCTGCAGCGGCGACGTCAGGATGCAGTCCCACTTTTCATCCTTGCCAATGGCGGCGTTCATCTGCTGCCAGCCCAGTTCACTGAGCGGGTCATCCTTGCCGCCCCTGAACATGGGCCCGCCTTCCGGCTCCCCATGGCGTATAAGGTCAACCAGGGTGGTTTTCACCTCATCGGCCATCGCTCACCCCCGCGTCCGCAAAGCTGGCCATTCTGTTGTGCAACTCGCAGGCAGCCCGCATCAGGGGTACGGCCACCGCGGCGCCACTCCCTTCGCCGAGGTGCATGCCAAGGTCCAGCAGGGGCTCGGCTTCCATGGCTGCGAGCACACTGGCATGGCCTGGCTCCCCGGAAAGGTGGCCGAAGTGCAGCCATGGCCGCAGGTCGGGGTTATGCCTCACCGCTACAAGGGCCGCAACCGATACGATGAAACCGTCCACAAGAACCGGAATGCGTCTGGCCGCGCAGGCGAGGAATGCGCCTGCGAGTGCTGCAATCTCAAAACCGCCGAGGGATGCCAGTGCTGCCAGTGGCTCGGGATTATCGCCATGACGAGCCAGGGCGCGCTGGATTACCGCAGCCTTGTGGGAGACTCCGGCTCTGTCCAGCCCGGTGCCCGGCCCGGCAAGTTCTCCGGCAGGGGCTTTCAGCAGGGCACACGCCAGAGCCGCAGCGCTGGTGGTGTTGCCAATGCCCATGTCGCCGCCAATGAATAGCTGGGCACCGGCATCGGCCGCCCGTTGTGCTGCTTTATCGCCGCGTGTCAGGGCAGCCTCCACCTGGCCGATGGTCATGGCAGGCTGGATGGCAAGATTCGCGGTGCCGGGCGCGATGGCCTGGTCCAGTACGCCGGGCAGTGGCTGCAGGGCCGACACAGTGCCAAGATTGACCACCTCCAGCGTGGCACCAAGACTTCGGGCAAGCACACTGATGGCTGCGCCGCCGGCAGCGAAATTGGCGACCATCTGCCCCGTCACTTCCTGGGGGAAAGCTGAAATTCCTTCGGCGCAGACTCCGTGATCAGCAGCGAATACCGCTATGTGGACACGGTCCAGGCCCGGCCGATCGGTGTTTTGCTGGCCACAAAGCGCAATGGCCACGGCCTCCAGACGACCAAGCGAGCCACGAGGCTTGGTCAGGGAGTTCTGGCGGGACCTGGCCGCTTTGATACGGGCTGGATCGGGACTGGGAATAGCGGCTTGCCAGCAACTGGGCGCAGTCATCGCGAGCACTCATTGGAGGGTGGGAAGCGGATGATGGTCTAACGACCCCGGGGGGCTGTCAAGTACACTGACTGACCACCCAGAACCCCGCTGGGGTTGCATTCGGGAGCCCCGCAAACAGAATGTGCACCTGCGGCCGGTAGCGGAACCCACTGTTACGCTACCGGCGATAACTGGAAATATCAGGCGCTTGTGTGACGGCTTCAGTTTCCGTTGGTGACGAAGGCGAAGCCGTTAGGAAGCAAGTCTGTCCGGATGAAGTGGATCTGGCTGTTGTCGGCAGTGTCGATCACGCGGACCCCCGGGGCGCTCGCATTGGCATCGGCGACCCAGAGGTTGCCCGCGGGACTGACATCAATCGCCCGGAAATCGCCTCCTGAAAGCTGATTGACGGCTTCGCTGACGTCGCCGGTTGAAGGATCAAATGGGACGATGCTGGTATTCAGCCAACCTGCATAACTGATGAAGTAACCCTGGGTTTCACTGGCGATGGCCAGTCCACTGATCTGACCGGTTTCTTCAGTGTCGTCCACCAGCTGCTTTACGGCAAAGGTTTCAGGATCAATGGTGTCAATGCCGCCGGTGAATTTCTGGGGAAAATACTGGCCAACGCTTTGTACAACTATGCCCAGCTGCGGGTGATAGGTCACGGTGCCGGGGTTGCGTCCCACCAGGGGGATACCTTTGATATCGCCGGTGCCCTGCCCTGTCTCGAGTTCTTTATCGTTGGTGATATTGAACACTGCCACATAGCTGTCATTGGATGGATTGAAATCACTGTCCAGGCGCTGCATTGCAACGAATAGCTTTCCTTCCACAATGAGCCCCTTCACCATTCCTGGCAGGTTTCCATTGGCAGGCGTGTAAGCGGAGAGATCAAGTTCGCCGGTTACAAAGTCTTCCTGACGGGTTGCCGAAGGATTGACGATGAGCGCCTCGCTTTTGTCATAGCGTAAAAGATAGGCCTTGGTGGGGCTGGCGATGACCAGGTCTTGCGGATTACCCGACCCCTCCTCTCCGGCAACCAGTGTCGAATACTGCCATTCTTCAATGGCGGGGTTCTCAACGTCCACTTTCTGGACGGTGTCGATGCCAAACCGGCCGAGACGGTAATAATGCTGTTCTCCTCCCACCACAGCGATGTCTGAAAGTGTGGCAAAAAAGCCCCCTGTTGCAGTCAGATCGCTGGCATTAAGATCTACAAGCTCCACGGCTCCGGATTCAAAATCGGACGATGCGGTTGCGATCACACCGACGCTGGATGAATCTGCCAGCGGCGTGGTTGAATCACTCGACGAGCTACCACCACAGCCGCTCAGAACAATAGCAGCGAAGAGACTGGTACCAAAGCCGAGCAGCGGTCGGCCGTTAAAGGGATTGAATCGGTTCATCTGTTTTCTCCTTTTTGATTGCAGGTCCGTTTTTCAAAACGAGTGTTTCAGGTTCAGGAACAGGCTCCGGCCGGGGCCGGGAAACCGGTTGAAGTCCTGGTAGATCTCATCGGTCAGGTTGCGGGCTTCCAGGGTGATAACGCTTTCGTGGCGGTTCGGCCAGACCCGGGACCAGGTGGCAGAAGCATTGACGATCTGCCTTGCTTCGGCGGCCAACTGATTGGATGCGTCATAGAAAAGCTCATCGTCGTGGTGGTAAGAAAGGCTGAAGCTGAAAGGGCGAACCTCCCAGATGCTCTTGATCATTGCCGACTCGTGATAGATGCCTGGCAGCCGTTTGCCTTCCCGGTCACGCACCTTGTCAGACTGGTTTTCAGATTCCTGCAGTAACGCATTGGCCAGCAGCCGCCAGTAGCTGGTCAGCCGCACAGAGGCTTCCAGCTCCGTGCCGTAAGTTATCGCCTCAAGATTGATGAAGCGGCCGATGCCCCGGGCATCGTAGAGGGGGGCGATGGCTGGGTTCAGATCCCGGTAAAAGCCGGTGGCCTCAAGGTAGCCCCAGCTACGGTCCGTCCGCAGGGTGAGGTCGGTGTTGAGGGATTCTTCCGGCTCAAGTTCCGGGTTGCCGACAAACAGGCCCTGCTGACCGAAGGTTTCCTGCAGGGTCGGTATGCGGACCTGGCGGCCCAGGTTGCCGGAAATCGTCCAGTAATCCGCAAAATAGTGGCTGAGGCCCAGATCCCAGCTGTACCAGCTGCTGTCCAACCCCTCTCTTGTAACCGCACCGTCAGGCTGGACTTCGTCCGATTCATCGCGAACGTCGAAGCGCCGCACCGAGGCCCGGGTTCGCCAGCTTCCACCCGGGCTCAGCCACTGGTGACTGAGGGCGGAAGAAATCATCAGGCGGTCCCGCTGGTCTTCTGATTCATTGTCCAGGATGTCCTCCTGGGTGTAGTCGTAATTCGTGGTATCAACCGTGGCTGTCAGGGTATGAGATCCGAGCAGCAGGCTCAGGGTGTTGATCAGGCCCAGCTCCCGGATATCCGTGCGGACATCGACTTTTTTGATTCCTACCAGCCCGCTCCGGTTGTCGTAGCGCTGGTCGGAGTCGGACCACACAAGCCGGTGACTGCTATGAAGCTGTCCGTCCAGCCAGCCCTGCTGGCGGTAATGGAGCTGGCTGCGCAGGGACTCGGTGGTGAGCTCGGCTTCATTGCTGCGCCAGTTCTGGATGCTGGGCACGCCACGCTCCTGATCGCTCCACTGGATCAGGGCATCTACCTGGCTTGTGTCATTCAACTGCCATCCCAGCTTGGCGCTGGCATCGTCCTGCTCATATCCGGCGTTGCGGCGTTTGGTGGTCTCGCCATCATTGGGATTGAACCAGTCAGCCCTGTTGGGGTAGGAAAAATCATTGTTGCTGGTCTGGTGGTTGCCGGAGAGCCAGTAGTAAAAGCGGCCATGGCTTCCGGAGTTGAACAGACCGGCCTTGTAGGTATCGAAGGAGCCGGCACCGAGGGATACCCGGGTGGTGTCTTCCAGATCCCGGCCCAGGGTTTCCATGACCACCACGCCGCCGATGCCGGAATGGGCGAACTGCACTGGTGCGCTGCCGGGGTAGACCTGGATGCGGCTGATGTCATGAAGCGCCAGCTGGCTGACGTCCACCCCTCCGGTGACCGGGTCATTCAGCAGCATGCCATCTACCACCACCTGCACCTGCTGGCTGGTTGAGCCGCGCATGGATACCGAAGCATAGCTGCCCAGGCCACCGCTCTGGCGGATCTGTACACCGGTCTGCTCGCTGAGAGTATCGGCCAGGGTCACTGTGCGGTTGTCGAAATCCGCCCGCTCGATAATCCGCACGGGGCCAGTGGAATTGGACGGGTCTGCCTCGGAGGCTGCATTGATCAGGGGTGCCTCGACCGTAATGAAGGGCAGCTCTTTGGCACTGGCAAGCAGGGGCATGAGCGTAAGCAGCAGGATGCCTGATCGTGGAAAGCGCATGATTTTCTGAAACAACCCGCCTGGTATGCTGAGACTGTAAGGCGGTCGTTGTCAGATGACCGCCAGCAAGCAGCTACCAATTCGGGTGATTCAGTGGCGAAGACACATTGCCACAGGTGCACACCGTGCAGCTGACCCTCCGTCAACTGTCACTGATAGCCGGTAGCAGGCCGGTCTCCGGGCTCGCGGCAGGCTCGAAAGCCGGGGCAGGACGCCTTCCCGCAGTACTCTGCAGTGGCTGGCATTGTGTATGCCTGTCGTACCCGTTCATGCCGCTTACCGTTGCGGGGGCAGCGTCGGTTTTGCACCGACTTCCCAGTTTAACTCCGGCGCCGAGGTCGTGATGCCCGCTGGGACAACCTCGTCAACGCGTGTTGGAGAACCTGCTACGGAAAGAATAAAAAAAGATGATAAGGTAGCGCCGCGCGCCGAGTCAATGAACAGCGCCTGCGGCACCGCGTCTGCGATACCTGATCCTGCCACGACACAGAGGACAACCTGCTGATGAGCAAGTGGTTACTGCGAATACAGCTTATGGGATTGCTGATGGTTTCAGCGTCGGCAACATCCTCCCCGCTCTGCGCCACCGACGACCGGGGCCGCAAAGTCTGCCTTGACGAGCCTGCAGGGCGCATTGCCGCCCTTTCTCCGGGAGCAACGGAACTGGTGTACGCCGCCGGTGCCGGGAACAAAGTTGTGGCCGTAGTTTCCTGGAGTGATTACCCGCCCGAAGCGAAAGACATAACCTCAGTGGGCGGCCATGCCCGGCTTGATCTCGAAGCCCTGGTGGCCCTGAAGCCGGACCTGGTGGTCGGGTGGGTGACCGGCAATCCTTCCGAGCAGATGGACACCTTGATGGACCTGGGTTTCCCGGTGTTTTTCATCGAACCCCGGGATTTTGAGGGGATTTCCACCGCCATCGAGCGGTTGGCTACTCTGGCCGGCACCGAAGTTGAGGGCAATCGTGTGGCGTCGGCATTTCGCCAGGGCATGACCCGCCTGGCGGCGAAATACGTGGACGCCGACCCGGTGCCGGTGTTTTACCAGGTCTGGGACCAGCCGCTGATGACCATCAATGACGAACATCTGATAGGCAAGGTGATCAGCCTCTGCGGTGGCGACAATGTGTTTGGCGAACTGCCCAGGCTGGTGCCCAGAATTAGCAGGGAAGCGGTTCTGGCCGCCGACCCCGAAGCCATTGTCGCCGGTGGCATGGGGGAGGAAAACCGCCACTGGCTGACAGCCTGGCAGGAGTTCCCGGATCTCACAGCTGTGCGCCGGGACAATCTTTTTCTTGTACCACCCTCTCTGATCCAGCGGCCCACCCCGCGTATGCTGGAAGGCAGCCGGATCTTCTGCGAAAAACTGGACCGGGCCCGTAACAGGCGATAGCCGCAGGCTCTAACCCAGCGGGCTCCGCACGCCAGCAAAGCCATCGCCAAGCACATGGGTGTAGATCTGGGTTGTACGCAAATCAGCGTGGCCGAGGAGGTCCTGCACTGTCCGGATGTCAGTCCCCCGTCGTAACAGCTCAGTGGCAAAAGTGTGGCGAAAGGTATGACAGCCTGCGGGTTTCCCCACCCCTGACTGGCCTACCGCGGATTTGATGGCTTTTTGCACTGCGCTCACATGGAGATGATGCCGGACGACCCTGCCATTCTGGTCGGTAGTCAGCCCCTGGGAAGGAAACAGCCACTGCCAGTGAAGAGACCGGTTTGCCTTCGGGAACTTGCGATCCAGCGCAAATGGCAGGCTGACCGGGGTGACAAGCTCGGGCTCCTGGGCGCGCCAGGCAGTACGGATAGTTTCGATGTGATCCTGCAGTGGCTCCCGGAGCGTTGCAGGCATCAGGCTTGTCCGGTCTTTCGCCCCCTTGCCATCCCGGACAGTTACGGTGCCCAAATCGAAATCCAGGTCTTTAACTCTCAGTCGAGCCGTTTCCGTCACCCGCAGGCCGGCACCGTACATCAGCGATGCAATCAGACGGTAGGGCGACCCCAGATGTGTGATGATCTTCATGGACTCTTCATGAGTTAGCACGACTGGCAGGCGCCGCGGTTTTTTCGGCCGGGCAATCGAGCCGATCTCGCCCAGTGGCTTTTCCAGCACATACCTGTAAAGAAAAACCAGCGCATTAAGAGCCTGATTCTGAGTAGCGACGGCAACGTTGCGATGCACCGCCAGCCACGTCAGGAACTCACTGACTTCACTGGCGCCAAGGTCCTTTGGGTGTTTCATACCGTGGAACCGGATGAAGTAGCGAATCCAGTACCAGTAGGACTTCTCCGTTCTGATGTTGTAGTGATTGACCCGAATCACTGCACGAAACTGATCCTGCAGGCGCATTGGGCGAGATGGCCGCTCCATGGCAAAACTCCTTCCGAAATTGACACTGTATATATATACAGCATTATTAAATGAGCAAAATCGAGAAGTCAAGCGATTACATGGTGAGGAAGATCGGGTAGTCTAAGCTACTGATTAAAATGGAGGCGTGCGGTGATGATTGACCAGTATTCCTGGAGTTATCCAGACGGCACGTTTTTGCAATATCGCGGAACGCGGTCTAATTGCTGTTGAACTAAACCGCTTCGCGGTAGCGAGCGGGCCGGGGGATTTCCCGCGAGATCAGGTGAACTGACGGATACTTTTGATGAGCCCAGGTGGGCTTTTCAGAAGAGGAGAATCCGTCATGACACCGTTACGTCAGACCATGATCCAGGCCATGTGCCAACATGGCTTTTCCCCCCGAACCCAGCAAAGCTATCTGTACGTTGTAACCGAGCTGGCTCGATACTACCGGCGCTCGCCGGATCAACTGCAAGTAGATGACTTGCAGGTCTATTTCAACTATCTGGTTCAGGAGCGCGCCCTGTCACCAGCCAGTTGTCGCCTCTACCTACACGGCATCCGGTTTTTGTACCTGCAAGTGCTGTACTGGGCGCATTTCGATGTGACGCTGGTCTTACCCAAGCGCCCCCAGCGCATTCCGGAATTGCTGACCCGTCAGGAAGTCACTCGCCTGCTAGCGGGCATCTCCAACCCCAAGCATCAGGCCTTGCTGTCCACCATCTATGGCTGCGGCCTGAGAGTCAGTGAAGCGGTGGCGTTGCAGGTGAAGGACATTGATGGGGAACGTCATCTGCTTCGGGTTGCCCAGGGTAAGGGAGCCAAGGACCGAATGGTGCCCCTGTCACCAGGACTACTTGAGGTGCTTCGTCGGTATTGGCGGGCCCGTCGCCCCATGCCGTGGTTGTTCCCCAGTGACTTGCTGCCAGATCGGCACCTTCATATCACCACGCCCCAGAAGGTGTTCCATCAGGCCAAGAGCGCCAGTGGCATTCAGAAACGCGGCGGCATTCATGCCTTGCGCCATGCTTACGCCACCCATCAGTTAGAACAGGGCGTTCCCCTCCATGAGTTGCAACGGCTGCTGGGGCATAGCGATCTGCGCAGCACACAACGGTATCTGCATTGGCTGCCGGGCGTGACACCCCAAAACCGTGGACCTGTCGACCTGATTGCAGGTCTGGGAGGTGGATGATGGCCAGTTCACTGACCGTCCAGACAATTCTGGACCAGTTCCTCCCCGATGAGCCACTGGACGGCCATCGCCTCAAGGTCTGTGCCCGGTTAACCGGGTGCCGGACGGCCCGCATGGGCGGCATGGAGATGCAGTGTGATCACTGCAAGGCCCGCTCCGTCTGTTATTACGGCTGCCGGGATCGGCACTGTCCGCAGTGCCAGGGTCGCGCCAGCCAGCGATGGAGTGACCGTCAGCGGGCGTTGTTGTTGCCGGTACCCTACTTCCATGTGGTGTTTACGCTGCCCCACACCCTGAATGGCTGGGTTCAGCTGCATCCGGAAGTGCTCTACCACTGCCTCTTCCGGGCCGTCTGGAACACGCTTAATCAGTTCGGTCGCAATACGCGCCATCTGCGGGGCGAGCTGGGCATGACAGCGGTGCTGCATACCTGGGGGCAGAACCTGAGTCGCCATGTTCACGTGCATTGCCTGATCCCTGGAGGTGTACTGACAGACAGTGGTCAATGGCACAGGGCAAAAAGCCATTACCTGTTCCCGGTACGGGCATTATCGCGGCGCTTTCGGGGGCGAATGGTGTCGTTGCTGAGAGTGTCGGCGAACGCCGGTGAGCTGCACCGCGTGACCAATAGTGGTGAGATTGATGGTGTGCTCAACGGCCTGATGCAACAGGAGTGGGTTGTCTACACCCGGCACTGCCTGAACCAGGCTGACACCGTTGTGGATTATCTCGCTCGCTACACGCACCGGATCGCCATCAGTAACGGGCGCTTGTTGTCGATGGAAGGTGACCGGATCTCGTTCCGATACAGGGATTACCGGGATCAAGGGCGGCTAAAGACCCAGTGGCTGGAAGGGCACGAGTTCGTCAGGCGGTTCCTGATGCACATTCTGCCAAAAGGCTTCATGCGCATCCGCCACTTTGGTTACCTGAGTAACCGAACGCGACGACAGAAGCTGGATGTTATCCGGCATTGTCTGCTGAAGCCATCCCAGCCAGAGACAAACCGGGTGAGCCAGGAACCCCATCGATGTTGGCCTTGCCCACGCTGCGATGGTGGTCTGGTTCGCATGGTTCGTCAGATCCCCCGCTTCAGAATAGCGGCCGTGCCAACCGGATAGCTGTCCTGCCGCTCCTGATCTGGCGGCCGAGGGCTTACAGTTCCTTGTGAGCTGGGCCCCTGTGCGGTTCGAGACTGGAAAAAGCGGTATCGGCGGGGTAGTCTGGGCTACATCACAAGAAGGAATCGGCCAATAATGGATATAACGCGGCTCCTGTTCACCGGTGCTGAGGTCCTTCAGCAGCCAGCCTCACCGTTCCGAGCCTTGCCTCCTGATTACTTTACCCTTATGCGTCGCCCGACAGCTTCGGTGCCGGCGGCTTAGTCCAACAGACATTTAAAGGTCATGCTGCGCACGACCATTAAATGCTTAGGTGTTACGTGAGATATGAATAAAGACAAAGTTAGAGAGAATCTGAGGAGAGGCGGGGTTAGACCTAAAGCTAAAGAGTAGCCTCTTCTTCAATTATCAAGTTCCGCATCGCTTCTTCTGAAGCGGTTACTGGCACTGTACCAGTGAACGTTCTAAACCAGTCATGGCCAGTTTTTGTTTTTCCGGACGTATATCTAGATGGTCGGCATGTTTCTGGCGCCAAGCACATTTATGGGAGCGGCGATCAGCCGGATTCTGTACTATTAAAAATAGGTTTAGATGGCTGTAATCGATTGAATGCATTAGGTGGTGATCTGAATCTTACAGTCGTCATGTTCATCGATAACTACCCGATTCACAATATCACCGTACCAGAGCATTTATATGAAGCAGAAATAACCGTTGATTGCTTTCCAACAAAAGAACAGGCTCAGTACTTTTATGAAAGCATCTGCCACGAAATCACGTAACAAATTGCTGCACGCGGAAAAATTACTCGCTACGCTCCTAATTTTCCGGTGAGCAAGGCGTTAGAAGGTAAAGCATATGGATATGGTGCTCAGCATCATTGGAATATTGGCCCTTGGCTTTTTTGTCAACGTAGTGCTGAAGCAAACCTACAATTTTATTTTCTACCTCGGCGGGAAGCCTTTCTTATGGGTTTTAGTAGCGGCAGCCGTCGGTGGCCTTCTTTGGTTTGTTTCTGCCGCGTTCAACTGGTCAGTGTCAATCCCAGCATTGGCGGCAGCTATCGCATTTTTCATGAACCTCCCTCCTCGCTCCACGCCCCAGTCAAAGACGCAGGCCAACGAAATATATGCTGAAATGGGGTTAAAACACGGTGCACTTTTATACCGGGTTGGCCTTGGTGGCTTCGTCGTATCAAGCGTGGTCGGCTGGGTTGTTTTCTATGGCCAGTCTTGCTCCAGCGCCGGAGAGTGCAGTGGTTTTTTCTAGCACTTCTAACAATGCGCTTAAGTTTGCTCCGGCCTTCGGCCTCCACCGGACGCCCTTGTCAGGGCGCCGCTTAGCTTCGCGTTATACCAGCTCAGGCATCTTGAGAGCGAATTAAGGTAAGCGTCCGGTGATCCCATCTTGAGCCTGGCGCTGCCGCCGTCAGGATAGTGTCCACTTATTTTCTAGTGGACACTTAACATGAACAACGTAAGCGTAACCAAGCCCTACCAACGCCGTCGCCGGTTTTCCCGCGAATTCAAAGCCGAGATCGTCGCCCAATGCCTGGAGGCCGGTGCCTCCGTTTCCCGGATCTCGCTGGATAACGGTCTCAACGCCAACATGGTCCGGCGCTGGATGAGTGAAGCGCAGCGAGCGGATAAAGCACCAGCAACGCCGGCATTTGTTCCGGTTAATCTGCCAGCCGTTCCCTCTGGGCCCGGCAACCAGTCGATCTCGGACAAGCGTAGCACCATCCGCATCGAGATTCCCCGCGCGGGTGGCGCGGTGGTGGTGGAGTGGCCGGCGGAGCAGGCGCACCAGTGTGCTGCCCTGTTGCGGGACCTGCTGGGATGATCCGAATCGACGAGATCTGGCTGGCTACCGAACCGCTGGATATGCGAGCCGGGCCCGACAAGGCCCTGGCCCGGGTTATTCAGGTCTTTGGTTCGGCCAGGCCACATTGCGCCTACCTGTTTGCCAACAAACGGGGCAACCGGATGAAGGTCTTGATCCACGATGGCCTGGGCATCTGGTTGTGTGCCCGCCGGCTAAATCGGGGCAAGTTCCACTGGGGCGAATCCTGGCGCGGTGACCAGTTGCGCCTGACCGAAGAGCAGTTGTCCGCCATGGTTCAGGGCTTACCATGGCAGCGTCTTGGGGCCGACGGCGTGATCTCCATCCTGTAACCACAAGCTGCGTGATATCGCCATAACCAGAACTGCGAATCGCTTGCAGCACAAGGGCCTGGCATACTAACGGGCATGACTCAGCGCCCCAATCTCGACCAACTCTCTGCCGACCAGCTCCGTGCTCTCGCTACGGAACTGTTCGATCGTGTCGAGACCAGGGAACGGGCACTGGTACATCGCGATGCGGTCATCGAAAAGCTGACCCACGAACTGGCCGTCCTCAAGCGCCACAAGTACGCCCGGCGTAGCGAGCAGCTGGACGCGGTTCAGGGAAAGCTGTTGGACGAACTGATCGACAGTGACCTGGCGGCGATCGAAGCCGAACTGGATCAGGCGATGACCGAAGAGCAGAAAGCCGCTCGGCCCAGGCAGCAACCCAAACGCACACCGCTACCGCCGGAACTGCCCCGCACCCTGATCCATCACGAGCCCGAAAACACCCAGTGCCGCTGCGGCTGCCAGCTTAAGCGCATTGGCGAGGACGTGAGTGAGAAGCTGGATTACGTCCCGGGCGAGTTCACCGTGGAGCGCCACATCCGAGGCAAGTGGGCCTGCGACAAATGCGAGACTCTGATCCAGGCCCCGGTGCCACCGCAAGTGATCGACAAGGGCATCCCAACCGCCGGTCTGTTAGCTCAGGTGCTGGTGGCCAAGTACGCCGACCACCTGCCGCTGTACCGTCAGGAACGGATCTTCGGTCGCGCCGGCCTTGAAATCCCGCGCTCTACCCTGGCCGAATGGGTCGGTGCCTGCGGTGTGCAGTTGCAGCCCCTGGTGGATGCGTTGAGAAACACCCTGCTGGAGCACGATGTTCTGCATGCCGATGAAACACCGGTTAGCATGCTGTCTCCGGGTAAGAAGAAAACCCATAAAGCCTACGTCTGGGCCTACTGCACCACGCCGTTCTCGGATCTGAAAGGGACCGTCTACGACTTCGCCCCGAGTAGAGCAGGCGAACACGCCCGCACCTTCCTGGGTGACTGGCAGGGCAAGCTGGTCTGTGATGATTACGCCGGCTACAAGGCCGGGTTCGGCAACGGCATTACCGAGATCGGCTGCATGGCCCACGCCCGGCGCAAGTTCTACGACCTGCACGAAGCCAACAAGAGCGAGCTGGCTGCCAGGGCACTGGAATACATCGGCGGACTCTACGAGATCGAGCGGGAAACCAGAGACCTGCCGCCGGATAAACGACAGGAAATCCGGGAAGCGAAAGCCAGGCCCATTGCTGATGCGTTGCATCAGTGGATGCTGGCCCACCGACAGAAAGTGCCGGATGGCTCCGGCACGGCCAAAGCCCTGGATTACAGCCTCAAACGGTGGGCAGCGCTGACGCGCTACCTGGACGACGGAGCTGTACCCATCGACAACAACCGGGTGGAAAACCAGATCCGGCCATGGGCACTGGGCCGTTCCAACTGGCTGTTCGCCGGGTCACTGCGCAGTGGCCAGCGTGCGGCGGCCATCATGAGCCTGATCCAGTCGGCCAAGCTGAACGGGCATGATCCGTACGCCTATCTGAAGGATATAATGACGCGTCTACCGACGCAGAAGAACAGTGCCATCGACGAGCTATTGCCCCACAACTGGCAGCCGGCTATACCTGACAAGGTGTGATGCCCGGACGCTTACGAATTAAGGTCAAAAGGATTAGAACAATATATGTTTCCGGATAAGGATCTATTTCATTACACCTCTGCTGATGCTTTTCTGGGTATCATGACGAATCGTGTGATCTGGGCATCAAATATAGCCTTTCTAAACGACGAGAAAGAATATCGATACACCACGAAGATTCTAAGACCGCACCTCGACGAAATATGGAAAAAGAGCGAGCACAAGGAGCTTGTTGAGAGGCTGGTGCGGCTGATCGAAAACTCTGATGGTGGACCTACCTACGTTACCTCTTTGTCCGAAAAGCCCGACCTGCTTAGCCAGTGGAGAGCATATTGCCGAGATGGTGGCTACTCGATAGGACTTGATAACAAAGCGATACCTGAGATCGCCAAACGTTGCCAGCTAGAAATCGTTAAGTGCAGTTACTGTCCTAATCAGCATCAAAAGCTAGTAGCTGATTTTGCTGACCAACTTTTCGAGCAGATTTCGGAAAAAGGTGCTTCGATCACAGATCGAAATCAGGCACTGCAGTTTCATGCCGATCACGTATACGGCCAAATCAACCGATTGGCAAACGAAATTAAGCATCCAGCATTTGAAGAAGAGCAAGAGTGGCGCTTTGTAAAGACGTTCGTCTACGCGAACCATCCGAATCTAAGATACCGGGCTGGTAAAGGAATGCTTGTTCCATATTTCGAAATACCTCTGGTGAGCCCGGAAAAACCAGAACTATTTATCCCGATTTCAGAAGTTTACGTTGCACCCCATAGAAACTCTGAGTTATCGGAAAAAACACTGACCACCTTTTTGGCCGGAGAGCGGGCTAAATATGACGAGCCACCTTTTGTGCGAGTGAAAAGGTCAATTGCTCCCTACAGAGAAATTTGAGGATTGGTATAACAAGGCACTGTTGCCGGACAATTTTTCCGCCGCTTCGCGGCTCCAAAATTGCCGCAAAGTTTTGCGTTAGCTGAGTAGTGCGTTGTTCCTTTTGGGTGGCTCGGTGCCAGCGGGCCTTGGCGGAAAACGGGTAGCAAAGCCGGCAGGGTTGGTGGTTCGCCAAGGCCGTCAGAATCTGCGGTCAGGTTGGCAGCTCAATCGGTCAGCAGTGTTGGTAAAAGCTTGGGTGTTCACCGTGCGGGGTCGTCCGGCGAAACCTGGTTCCTTGCTTACCTGCTACTCTGAAGTTCAGGTTCGTTCACCGGATCATCGGTGGTGTTTTCAATCACAGTGCATCGGCGGTTGTCGGTGCCAGGGGGCATCGGAGCAGGCGGTCATTTTGGTTGCCAAAGATCGGGTTTCATTCTGGTTCGGTTGTTCGCAGCTAACAAGGCCATCAAATTCGTTTCGGCCTTCGGCCTTCGGCCTCCACCGGACGCCCTTGTCAGGGCGCCGTTTATGGCTGGCGTTATGTGTCAGGAACACTTCAGAGCCTACGACTGACAGTACTAATTTTCCCAAGGTTGTTGAAAGTCCCCACTATCATGTTTGGACCGACGCTTTGCATGCTCGCGCGCTAGCGCACCAAGCGCAAAATAGATGGGATCGTGGAACCTATGTTCGCTGGGCAATCACCACGAGCTGGACAGTTTTAGAGATGGCTTGCGAGCACGCGCTTCAGACGAGTGGTATTGGCAGGCGTTTTCGAGAGAATCTAGATAGTGCTTTATCGCAACTCGGTTTAGCCAGCATAGATTGGGGAAGCGGTACATGGCAGCAGATCGCTGAACTGCATCGGGTTCGAAAGGAGTTAGTTCATATAAATCCTTCTCAGGCATTTTTGTTTATGAACGCGGTTTCCGCAGATACTGCGATTGTGACAATTCGAAGTGCGATAAAAGATATCTATGTGCGGGCGGGGGACTCTGCACCGCGATGGCTAGAGGATGATGATGATCGGGGATGGGACTCTGGGCGAGACGCCAGTGCACATATGACAGCTATACATGCTGGTGCCAACCCTCATTCGCCTAACGCAATAAGAATTGGTTATGTCTATAAGGATAAAGAATATATAAGTTCGGTATTCCCCTCAGGTACCGACCCAGAGCCGAAAATTGCTGATCTTATTCAAAATATCCGCGTTCCCATCAGCCACGTTCGAGCTTATGAAGGGCAGACTCTACTTGTGAATCGCGAATTATCGATGCGCGGCACATGAACAGTCTTACAGATACGGCAGAATACTGGGCAATAACTGTCAATACAGCTACGCAAACGGTCGCAAGGAGTTATGAGTTGGTTATTGGGGCAAAACATAACCAGTGCAGGCACGGCGACGCCCATTACATTGCGCCCTCGGCTCCATTCCAATGGCGCGCATGCTGCAAGCGTTAGCGGTTTCCGGTTTCCGGCTTCCGTGGCGCCGTAGTCGGCCTATTAAAGGGAACAAAGGTACAATCTAAAGCGCCACGCAGTCGGATCTGAATCGTCGCCATCAAAAGGATATATAGTGAAAATTATAGCAGTAAGCGAAAAGGCTAGCTTCTGGAGGCTGCGCGATATCAACGCATCGCTTTTGGCTTTCGACAAAATCTACATTCCTCAAGGTAAGAGTGAAATGGATAGGTCGACATTGCAGCTAGACCTCCACACCAAGCGAGTATCCATTGAGGATGTAGAATACCTAGAGTCTAAAGGTGTGGTGGTTCAAAACCCGCTCACAGACGAATCATCCGAGATAGTCGAAAACGCGTTAGCCAACATTCGCAGGTATAACGCAAAAGCAGGCGGCATAAGCGAGGATACCAAACTCGTTTTTGGTAATATGCTTGAAAGGATGTTTATAAAAAAGCTTTCTGTCGGATCCGAAGAAACTTTCGTGCCGGCAAGCACCTTGTCAAGGTGTCTCCCTTCCCAGGGTGTGCATAAAAAAGAATCCAATTTTTTTTCTATACTAATCGAAAATCTTCCCGTGCTTAGCGATGAAGTTCCGTTTGACGAAGTCCTGTCATTCAAAGAAGAGTATGCTAAAGAATATAGACGACTAATGTATTGGGCGACGGGCAATGCGCTGACAGATGGCGTGAACGCAGGAAAAGAGCAGCTCTCGGAAATGATTGAAGGGTTTCGAAGGCACGAAGAGCTAGGCCGCTTGAGGTTCAAACCAGGTAAGATTGAGATTCTGTGCCAAGGGCTGGGGGCGTTTGGAGACGTCTTCACCTTGAGGTTCGGAAGGGCGGCTAAAACGCTGGCTACCATTCGCAAGACCAAGGCAGATCTCCTTGAACATGAAGCGAATAACCCTCACCTGCCACTGTCGTACATCATTAAGTCGCAGGATGAGTTCCGATAGTGCGTGCAGGGCGAAAACCCTCCGCCTCTAATCGAGCTGCGCTCCGCTGATTTGGAGGGGGCGCGGTGGGGTCTCGCTGGCATACGGTGCTCTACCAACTGCGCTAACAATCACAGGCACAGCGACGCCTTTTTCGTTGCGGCTGCGCCTTCACTACAAAGCCGCGCCTGCTGCTGGCGTTAGGCTTCAATAACCAATAGAGGCATTAATGAAGTATCCAGGTCAACCAAAATCCCCTCCTGGCTGGTACAAAGATAGAGGGCAGTCTTATATTGAAAAGGAATTTAGTAAAGAATTAAGTGATTTGGCTGATGCTATTGAAAGTGAGCATTGGTTTGGTGATCAGGAAAAGCATGGCAGATTTCGTGTCGATTTTATTTTAAAGGATGCCCGACTAATAATTGAGCTAGATGGGCATGATTACCATTCAACAAAGGAACAACTAGAGAAAGATGCTATCAGGCAGCGTTATCTTTCTCGAGCAGGATACACAGTAATAAGATTTACTGGCCGAGAGATAAATAAAAACCCTAAAGCATGTGTTTCTGAAGTTCGAGAGATATACAAGGAACGAATGCAAAGGGCTCCCGCTAAGTATCGCGTGATGTATATTGATTATCCATTTCTTTATAGGGAAACAAGTAAGGCACTTTCTTTCTTTAAAAAATTACATCCCGGTCGCGAATTAAGGTCTGTGAGTGTTGATGAGCTAGTTCCTCATGCTGTTGAATGGCTTCACGAAAAGTCGTTTATTACTGCATTTGTTTTTCACCCGCCTGAAGATCATCATGAAATAAAAAATTTAGACGGTTTTGTGAAAGAGTTTGATATAGGCGAAGTTCGCATTAATACGGTATCGGAAGAGTGGTATAGCCTTGAGTTGGGCGATCATATGAAGAGCTTTTCTCATTTGTTTGATGAGTTTTTTTTGGTGGCCGATGATCCTGTTTATGTGGAGCCTCTTCGTTCGGTTCTTCCCTCTAATTTAAGCGAAAAAAAGATTGGAGATCATAAATTTAATTACTTAGCCAATGGAAAGTTGTTACGGCATGGTAACGAAAATACATCCTATGTTGGTAGCGAACTGGTTTACGTGCACTGGCAGCGAATTTGGTATGTTATCGGCGCCTCCATGGGCTTGAATCTATATGAAATGTAAAGCCTAACAAGTGGCTCCTGCGGATTGGGTTAAACTGGCACCTTTTCTACGGCGCTGCGCTAGCAAAAAAACCGCCAGTTCAACCCAACCGCAGAGCCAGGCGTTAAACGTCGTACCCGAATGTCCGCTTTGCGACCAGACCGAGATCACCAATCTCTTAAACAAAAGCGGACATTCGCCTCGCACTCAATCCAAGCCCGTTTTCCTAGCTCTAACCTAAGGAGTCCATCCTTTCTGGCGCTACGGAATTGGTCTAAACCTGAGTTTCTGTGAGGGCTTTTGGTCGGCAAACAGGCCTGTAGCATTTATTGGCATATAATGAAAAACACCTGAAATCCGCAAAATGCTTGCGGTTTAATTTGCACAGTGCTGCACACTTTTCACAAGCCACCCTTGTAGATCATTGTTTTAGAGAAGAACTTTTTCAGCCCCCTGGTTTTAACTTGGGAGACTCTGAATAAGTCTCGAAATCAGCGATAATACGGCCATCGCCAACCGCATAGGATTCGTTGCCACCATGGATCAAATCACCTTCTCCGAAGCCGAGTACCAGACCAAGAAGCGCAAGACCCGCCGCGAGATCTTTCTGGAACGGATGGACAAGCTGATTCCCTGGAAGCAGTTGGAGAAGAAGGTAGCCCGTTATTACCCCAAGGGCCAGAACGGACGGCCTCCTTATCCGCTGCCTGCCATGCTGCGAGTTCACTGCATGCAGTTGTTCTATAACCTGAGCGATCCGGCCATGGAAGACGCTTTGTACGAGATCGAATCCATGCGGCACTTCGCGGGTCTGAAGCTGGATCGCTTGCCGGACGAGACGACCATTCTCAACTTCCGGCATTTCCTGGAGCAACACGGTCTTGGCAAGGCGCTGTTTAAAGAGGTGAACAAACACCTGGAGAAGAACGGCCTGATGCTGCGCGAAGGCAGCATCGTAGATGCCACCATTATCTCTGCTCCCAGCTCCACCAAGAACAGTACCGGCAAGCGCGATCCGGAGATGCACCAGACCAGAAAGGGCAATGAATGGCACTTCGGCATGAAGATGCACATTGGTGTCGGCGACACGTTCGGTCTGATACACAGCATTGATACCACCGCTGCCAACGTTCACGACATTGTGCCCGCTGGCAACCTGCTTCACGGTGAAGAGCAACGGGTCTTCGGCGATGCCGGTTACCTTGGCATTCAGAAGCGGGATAAGCATAAGCACCGCGAAGATGTCTCCTGGTTCATTGCCAAACGGCCTGGCACCCGAAAGACGCTGGACGCCGACAAACTGAAAGCCGAAAAAATCAAAGCCAGTGTTCGCGCCAAAGTGGAGCATCCCTTTCGGTACATCAAGCAGGTCTTTGGTTATGACAAGGTCCGCTATCGCGGCCTTGCCAAAAACAGTAACCGGCTGCATTTGCTAGCCGCGTTCAGCAACCTGCTGATCGGTGAAAAATACATACTGGCGTAGGGCCAGTGCGCCTGTTTTCCGCCAAAATGGCGGGAAACAGGCACAAAACACACAAATAACGGGGAAATAGTGCCTGAATCTTCGATTTTTTGCCGGCTAAAACCAAGATAGGCAAAAATCAGCGGTTATTCAGACCTTCCCTTGCTGAAATGTGCTCAGATAAGCCGCGTGCGAAACTTTCGACAGAGCCCGGGTTCGCAGAATCGTGGAAAGGCAGCTAGTATCCCTTTGAAATGGATTGGAAATTTGCACTGTGATTCAGGTCTAGATTGAAAGAGCCGACTGGGTTTAGTGCGAATTCAAACTAATAAGCTGTTATGAGCCTTGGATATATGCGCGGCGTAAACTTTGAAAAGATATTCTTCCATGACTGGGAGAAATGGTCACACAGGCAGATTCCGTCGCATGATCTTGATGTGCCAGAAGGCTTCGGGATATATGGCATTTACATATTGGGAAGTTTTTTTGGTGGGCCTGATGAGATGGTTTTTGATCCGAAAAACATTCCTGAAGAGGTTTTCTACATAGGAATGTCCAGACATGTTGATCAGCGATTAGCGAAGTCGCACACCGCAGTCATGAGTTACAGGGATGCGACAGGGGATCACTCGTGCCAGAATCTTTGGTATGTAAAGGCGTCCTCGGAATGGTCTGGCAATTCTTATACGAGCGGCCCTTTAGCCGGCTCTTACATTGAGTTTTATGAACGAGCACTTATCTTGCAGTACGTTATCACCCATAAGAAGTTGCCGGCACACAACAAGCACTAATGGGCGGATCTCGACGGGTGCGGATCATAACAAGCCAATCAAATTCGTTCCGGCCTTCGGCCTCCACCGGTCGCCCTTGTCAGGGCGCCGTTTATTGCTGGCGTTATGCGGTTGATGTTGGTCTGAATAGAATTTGGGGTAAGCGAATTAAATGAATGTAACTGGAAAAAGTTCAGATCAAGCGGGTCCTGCGACAACCAAGGGGGAGGTTGTGGTAACGGACCCCAAAGACCAGCTTCGGCGCGTGAAAACTGTAGAAAAATATTTTAATGGCTTAGGGTGGAAAGAAATTTTAGGCATACCGATTTTATTGGCTACTCTTTTATTTCTACCTATTTTGTCTTTTTTTGAGCCAGTTATACTTTTCACTCAATCTCTTCCCAATAGCGATGGTGAAAACGCAGCCACACTTTTTGGACGGTTTGGCTCCCTCACTACTATCGGAGCTGTCATAGTTGACTTGTGGATAATCAAGTTGGTTGGCACCTATCAACGTGGAGCTAAAGCCAAATCTGCAGGAAATTACATTTCCCAAAAAGAGGTCAGGCTTCTGGAGCGGTACCAAATGGTAGTCCTCTTTGTCTTGGTGGCGGGCACTTTCATTTGGGGGTTTGGCGATCTATTCGCATAACCAATGAATCAAGCTGACCGTTTTGCGCCGGCGCTCCAAACGGCTGCTTATTCAGGGCGTTAAATTTTCAGGGAGGAGATAACACCGTGCCCTTCACACGTTTCTCTACAATTTTGGCATTGGTTCTAGCAAACCCCGCCTTTGCTGGCTCGTCTCTTTTTCAGCCGAAGGGATTCATCCAAAATGATCAGGGAGAGCAGTGCTGGTATCACCAAAAAGTTGTTGAGGGCTCCCATTACTTTCACGACGGGGTCACCGCAAATATCGGCGTGCTGACCTTTGATGATCAAAGTTGTATGCAAGCATCTGAGTTCGGTCAAACCGTGAACAAAATGATGATCAATAACGTGATTTCTCGGTGGTATTCCCGCGGTGACGCAAATTTCAAAAATCGCGAAAGTGAGCTTTTTCCAACGAGCCTGCTTCAGAAGCGGGGCCAGTGTATACAATCCAAAAAGTATCCGGCCACCGGTATTGTAGTTGATTACGAGGAAAGCCAGGAATCCATAGTCCGTGTTCGCCACGGAATGAGTGCCCAGGGTTGTAAGAAATAATTTAACAAATAGTTCCAGTACGTTCCGGGCCTGAAGGCCCTCCACCGGACGCCCCTGACGGGCCGCCGCTGAACAAAAGCGTTATGTGCCTGGGAAGGTGAGATAGATGGCGTACAAACCACCTACGATTCTCAAGAAATGGGCTAACGACGTGCCCGATGGTGAGCTATACGAAGCGTATGTCACTGACCAAGGTTGCGTCACTTCAGCGGTCGGCAGATTTTCTCATTCTTCCGGTGCCACTACTGTCAGCGTCGGGGATTTTTTGTCAGGCTCAATGCAAGATTTGGTAGCCGATACCATGGGAAGGCAAGTACTAAACGAAATGCTAGAGTTCATCAATGGACTCAGCACATAACAATCGCAGGCACAGCGACGGCTTTTTCATTCCGGCTGCGCCTCCATTACAAAGCCGCGCGTGCTGCGGGCGTTAGCTGTGATTGCCTCACCTAGAAAGTGATACTATAGTGTCACTATTCGTATGATTCAGGGTGAGCCCATGAAAGTTGAGCTTGTTACGAACCTAAAGCGCCAGGCCACAAAGATTCTGGCAGATCTGCACTTATCTAAAGAGCCGATACTGATCACGGAGCATGGTCAGCCATCCGCATACCTTGTTGATGTGCAGGATTATGAGTTTATGCAGCGCCGACTTGAGCTGCTTGAGGGGCTCTCCCGGGGAGAGCGTGCTGTACTGGAGGGAAGAACGTACAGCCAGAGTGAGGCCAGGGAGAAAATGAGTAAATGGCTGAAGTAGTCTGGACGGAGCCGGCCCTTCAAGAACTGGATGCCATCGCCGAGTACATTGCTCTGGATAACCCTGCCGCCGCAAGTCATCTGGTCCGGGAAGTTTTCGATAAGACCGATCGTTTGGAAGATTTTCCCCAATCCGGACGGATTCCTCCAGAGCTCCCTAATTCAGTATACAGGGAGGTAGTAGTTCCACCGTGTCGCATTTTTTATCGTGAGGATGAGCAGCGGGTTCTCGTCCTCTATGTTATGCGAGAGGAGCGGCAGCTTCGTGCGTACATGCTTGGGAACAGCTAACCAGGCGCGTCACTCGGATGCCTTTGTCTCCGCTTCGCTACGTCAAAGTCACCGGTGCGCTTCGGCGTTATGACTTCGGAGAAAGTTAAGAAGTATGGAAATCAAAAAGGCTGTTGCAGGTTTAGGAATATTTATACTCGGTGGTTGTAGTGATTCCAATCCCACTATTGAGCCTCCAACAATTGGAGGTCAGTTAGTGCATCTGCAAGAAAGTGATTATAGCCTGATGGTTCGTTATCGAGATGGCACTTTGATTGAGACAACCGCTACTCTTGTAGATGAGAATGATATGCCGGCATTCATAAAAAGTATGGACGGAGAAATCATCTTCCAAGTTCCCGACTGTGGAAAGCTAACTTTCATCGAGCCAAATTTCGTTTCCGGGGTTATTTTAAAGCCCGACGATGCCTACTTCGCAACAGATTCGAAAGACTGTCCGATACACTTCGGTGCTCTAGAGGATAAGTGGGTGATTAAATAGTCATAACAAAACGCGAAAGGGTGACGGCTTTTATCCGCCGCTTCGCTCAGCGTTAACCGTTTAGGATGAAGCAACATGGAAGGTGAGGCGATTATCGGTTTTCTGCTGATGGGAGCGCTCGTAATCGGAGTGTTTGTCGTCATGCTCAACCAGCAGCAGAAACTGGATGACCCGAACAACACCGAGGTCGTGTATTTAGATCAGCTGCCTCAAGTTTGCGGTCTTGCAGAGCCAGGCAAATTCCGGGTCAAAATCTTCCGCCAGAGTGGCAACCTTCAAAAAGACGATCAATTTTTTACTTCAGTTGGGGATGCAATCAAAACCGCCACTTCCACGTTCAAGCGGGCAAAAATCGATTACGTTGTTATTACAACGAACGAGGAAGCCAATTTCAGCTTTCGTCGCCCCTACCACGACCATCGCGGTGTCAAGGAGGGAAAGAAGGTGGGTAAAGCCGAGATCAGGAGGATGTCGTGACAGCGGTTAATAAATCGCTAAAGTACGTTCCCGGGCTGACGGCCGTCCACCGGACGCCATTGTCAGGGCGCCGCTCAGCTTCGCGTTATGAATCAGCACGGAGAACTCTATGCTCGAATTGAGACCAAATTGCGAGTGCTGTGACAAGGATTTGCCGCCGGACTCCACTGAGGCTGTCATTTGCACATTTGAATGCACGTTCTGTGAGTCTGCGCATCTTGTGTTTTGGGTAATCAGTGTCCCAACTGTGGTGGTAATTTCGTGCCACGTCCTATTCGCCCAGCGTCACTGCTTGGTAAATATCATGCGTCAAAGCAACGTGTGGTAAAGGCCGGTGGTTGCAGCGCTAATTCATAACCAGTCGCAGCAGTACGCGGCCTACGGCTGTCGGACGCCACTGTCGTGGCGCCGCTGTGCTCAGCGTTAGACCCCTAGGGAGAAGGTATGGACCCCATTCTGGGACATGTAATCACCGGCGTTGTTGCGTTGGTTGTTGGGCTAGCTCTGCAAAGGTTCGCGGATAAACCCAAACTTCAGTACTTCATTCCGGGAACGTTCATGTTTGACGTGACTGATCCGAAGGTAACGCTCCAGACTGACTCCCTTACACTGCAAAATGCTGGCAGAAAGGCCGCCACCAATATCGAACTAGTCCATAAGGAACGCCCAGATCACTTTCAGTTTTCTCAGGCAATTTCTTATTCCGAGGACCAAAACCCGAACGGCGAGTACCTGATCAAGATCGCTAGTTTGGGCCCTAAAGAATTCCTTAATATTCAGTATCTCAGCCACATTAAACCGCCTGTTCTGCGCAGGGTAAGGTCAGATCAAGGACCGGCGCAGCTAATCCAAGTTAGGTTCCAGCCCATTTACCCAAAATGGCTAACTGTCGTTGTCGCTGTCCTCATGTTGTCCGGTTTTGGGCTGCTTCTATATTGGGCAATTAAAATGGCACTCTTATTAGGCAAGCTTCTGGCAGGCTCCTGATGGCCAGGTCTAACAAAGCGCTGTTGCCGGACAATTTTTCCACCGCTTTGCGGCTCCAAAATCGCCGCAAAGCTTCGCGTTAAGAGGCAAATGGGCCCAAGGAGATGATTGATGGCGAAGTTCAATTTACTAGTCGGTCTATTATTCGGGAGACTCTACGAGGAGTTTCCGGTTTCTCTCCGCGTAACCCCCGAGCAATTTCTCGATGAGATAGTCGACAAGGAAGATTACGAGGGCTCATTCAATTTCATGGAGTACTTTGAAAGCACTGTTAAGTGGCTTGAGACTGCCGGATATATTTGGGTCGCTCAGGATCTTTCCGATGATGGAGGCCCAGAGTTCGATGTCGTGCTCAGTGAGAAGGGCCTAGAAACTTTGCGAAGGGTGCCTAAATCGCTTGAGGGAACGGCATCCATCGGTGAGCGGCTTTCGATATTTGGGCGGTCAAAGGCTTCAGATGCTGTTGGCACCCTTGTTTCCCTTGCGATTACAAGCGCGGTCAGCGGCAGCGGCATTGCCTCTTAACCAGTCACGTAAGGCGGGCGCGTGAAACGCGCCGCTTCGTTTTTTCGTTAGGCACAAAGGAAAGTATGACGAGCACCCAGGAGACAGAGTTCGCCAACTCCGCCATGCCAATAAACTGGTATGAGGTGGCAAAGCTACTGCATGAGAATGCAACTCAGCTACATGCAGCTCCACAGGGTACGGTGGTTCGTTCCGTAAACGGGAAGACCTATGCCCGATCTACTTCCAATCGATCCGTATTTTTATTGGCGGCCTTTGCGCTGGAGAATCTAATCAAAGCCTTCTTGGTGTATGAGAACCCACATTACATCGAAAATGGCAAAATATCGGG
The DNA here is from genome assembly GCF_044799475.1 of Marinobacter sp. Classification (GTDB taxonomy): domain Bacteria; phylum Pseudomonadota; class Gammaproteobacteria; order Pseudomonadales; family Oleiphilaceae; genus Marinobacter. The sequence continues at coordinate 1,147,044 of NZ_CP085217.1, forward strand.
TGCCTTACGAAGTCACAAATTGAGTAACCTCCAGAAAAAATGTCGGAAAATTCCTTCTCCGAAAAGAACTCTCCACGTGTTTGAGACCCTCGAAGATGGTGTGAACTCGTGGGCAAGATACCCTTGCAGTTTGTCTATCGACCAAGAAACAGAAGAACGAATTGTTACGCCAGCCTTTTGGTCGGAATACAACAGAGTGTTTGAACTTTACGGCGAGCGTCTTGAAGTACTGTTGGCCAAGAATTGGAAGGGTCCATTTGGCGAAAGATCAAGCGTCAAGTTTGAGTAGATGGCCTAACCAGGCCAGGCACGGCGACGCCTTTTCCGTTGCGGCTTCGCCTTCACTTCAAAGCCGCGCATGCTGGCGGCGTTATACGTGTATGAGCAACGGATCGTGCCTACTCTGAAAAACATTATTTACTCCACACTGTTTTTCCTCAGTGTCACAATTGGACTATCGGTGTTCGCTGACATTGCCTATATCTATACGCTATGCGGTCTCTCGGGTTGGGTCGCTTTTGGTCACCTAATCACACTTGACGATGACATGCCGGGCGAGTGGAGTAATCCGGAAGGGATCAAGACGATATGGCGTACCTCTTTGGCAATCCTGGCCGTCAAGTTTGCTGTTTTCATAGGGCTGGTGGTTCTGGTCCTGTCGGCGCCCACGTTGGCAAAGTATGGTGCTTAGAGCGTGTTCAAAACGTATAACAATTCGCAGCAGTACGCGGCCTGCGGCCGCCGGACGCCCTTGACAGGGCGCCGCTGTGCTCCGCGTGTGTGCCAGGCATGGCACCAGACTTGTCGGGTGAAAGTCCCGATACCAGGTATTCGCAGAGCCGAAGGTTAGCGAAAGGGCAAGGGCAAACCCGCGAGGGAATGTTTGGAGGAAGCTCAACGCAAAATTGCGGGGTGACGAACAGGAACTGGATATTAGGTGTGACGCCGGCGGGGCCAGTGGGCACGTGACCATTAAGCCCTCCATCTGCAATTGGCCGGCGTTTTATAAATCCAGCATCTACGCAATGAAAGTCTGGTGTCTTACCCTGGGAGATCTCCTGTTGCTGCGCCGGGACGCTGCGTGCAGCTGAAAACCGCTGAGGGTTGAGTGATCGACCCCGACCGCACAGGAGAAGTCAGCAGAAGGCGTAGTACCGCGGATTACTCGGCAGGCATGGCCTGAAGTGAATGTCGGCGGGAAGGCCCGAACGGTGCCCTTTATCGGGCTTAATTGAAGAGAGCAGTCACTGTCGTGATAAGACCCCACACCGCACCGGAAAAACAGCAAACGCTGTCCCTGGAAACAGGGGGTGAAGTGGTGGCTGGATCCGGCAGAGAAGACGCTCCGGTTGTTCACGATCAACTGATGGAACGGGTGCTGGAAAGGGACAACCTGCGCAGCGCGTTCCGTCAGGTCAAACGCAACAAAGGAAGCGCGGGGATAGACGGTATGACCGTTGACGACCTGTCCGCCTTTGTTCAGCAGCATTGGTCCAGAATCAGCGCTCAGCTTCTGGCGGGCAACTACCGGCCCCAGCCGGTCAGACAGGTAGAAATACCCAAGCCCAAAGGTGGCGTGCGCAAACTGGGCATTCCGACCGTACTCGATCGCCTGATCCAACAGGCGTTGCTCCAGGTCTTGCAGGCGGAGTGGGACCGAAGCTTCTCTCATTCCAGCTATGGCTTCCGACCGGGGCGTTCCGCCCATCAGGCTGTCCATCAGGCCCAACGTTATATCAACGAAGGGCACCGGTGGACATGGACCTGGAAAAGCTCTTTGACCGGGTCAATCACGACAAACTGATGAGTCTGGTGAAGCGACGAGTCAGCGATGAACGAGTACTGAAACTGATCAACAGCTACCTCAAAGCGGGTGCTATGGTGGGGGATATCTGGGCTCCGGCCTCGGAAGGCACCCCACAGGGCGGCCCGCTGTCACCGTTATTGGCAAACCTGTTACTGGATGGCCTGGACAAAGAACTGGAAAGACGTGGTCATCGGTTCGTCCGCTACGCGGACGACTGCAATATCTACGTCAAGAGCCAGCGTTCAGGCCAGCGAGTATTGGCGAGCATTACCGGCTATCTACGTCGCCGGTTGAAACTGACGGTGAACGAGGAAAAGAGCGCTGTGGGTCGTCCCTGGGAGCGTGTGTTCCTGGGGTTCACGTTCACGCGCAGCGGTCGGGAAAAGCGTCGCAAGGTGAGCGACGACGCGATACGCCAGTTCAAGTATCGCGTCCGGGCGATCACCCGGCGAACGCGGGGTCGAACCATGCAGACGGTGATCGACGAGTTGGCGGTGTACCTGAGAGGCTGGAAAGGATATTACGGTTTTGCGCAGGTAAAATCGCCGATCCAGGATCTGGAAAAGTGGGTAAGGCGCAAACTTCGATGTTATCACCTGAAGCAGTGGGATCGATCCGGCTACCGCCAGTTGCGAAAGCGCGGAGTGAGTGTAAGGTTGGCTTGGAACACGGCCAAATCCGCTCATGGTCCGTGGCGCATGAGCCGCAGTCCGGGTCTGGCGCAAGCCTTGCCCCGCCAGTACTTCCTGTCGCTGGGTTTACCGGATCTTGTTGAGCGTTGAACCACTCAATCAACCGAACCGCCGTGGTACGTGATCCGTATGCCCGGTGGTGTGGGGGGAGAGGCGCCGTGAGGCGTCTCCCTATCCCGATTAACGCCAAGTGCATCCACTTTCAGCCTCTGGAGCCTATCTAATTTTGGTGTACAGAAATGGTGCATGCCCGACAGCGCCGTGTTTTGAATCAGTGGCTTCAGCCGGTTTCATCGGTATCCCAAGCCGCCGCCAGGCTGGGTACCAATCCTGGCAGCAAGCTTTCCCAGTCTGCGGGGGCTGGGAACATTTTTTAGTATCTGGCTGAATTGATGCCAGCCTTAAATTCAATTTGACAGTGTCGGATATTGAACTGTTAGTGTATATAATCGGATTAAGTGGAATGAAAAATCTCATATTATTTTTAAATAATTTTGGCATAGTCTCGGAGAGTATGTTGGCGTATGCGAAATCTATTTTTGAGCTAGATGAGTTAAAGAAAGGAGACTATTTTATACGAGAAGGAGAGTATGCGAATGAAATAGCTTTTCTCGAAAACGGCGTAGTCCGGGCGTTTTATACTGGCTGCCAAGGAAAGGAGTATAATAAAACATTTTTTGTTGGTCCGGCCATTATTGGCTCTTACGCTGCGTTGATCAGTAAAGAGAAAAACAGATTGCCTCAGCAAGCCTTAACAGATTGTACTATCTGGCGTACAAGATTTGATACCGTTGAGCGGTTATCTGAAAATAATTATGAAATTGAGCACCTGAGAAGAAAGATTGCTGAGAAATTTTTTGTGCAGAATGAAAAGAAGCAGCTGGAGATGGCTTTGCTGGAAGCAAAAGAAAGATATTTAATTTTTAATGCAGAGCATCCTGGAATTGAAGACTTGATTCCACAGTATCATATTGCCTCATATTTAAGCATTAGCCCCACACAGCTGAGCCGTATTCGACAAAAAAAACAGTAACTTTCATGAAGCGTTTACATATGTAAATGCTTTTTCTTTCACAAACCTTCACCTTAGGGCACCTCTATCACTAGTTAGGTTCGAAAAAATGGCACACTTATCATTTTTTACCAAGTTGTTTCTGGTTGCGGCGCTGTGGAATTTAACAGGTGCAATTTTTGGATTTTTTAACACAGCCTTTACATTTGAAGTTATTTTTAACCGTATGATTGAAGATCCTTTGATGCTTGCGGTGTACAAAGGTGCATGGGGAACAACATTAATCTACTTTATTGGCTATCTGATCGTAGCACGCAACCCCGAAAAACATTATGGTATTGTCATAACTGGCGGCATCGGCAAACTAGGTTATATTATAACTTTGTTGCAGCTATATGTTGCTGGTATAGCTTCTCCTATAATTTTTATAATAGTCATTGGTGATAGCATATTTTTAATTTTATTTTCCTACTACTTCTTTCATCTGTTGAAGTCAGCAGATCAAAATTGGGAAAAGACGCTAAATTTCAGAACTGAAAAAATGCTTTAAAGTTGGCACTAGGCATTGTCTGAAAGTTCTCTGACGGCGGGTCAAGACCTATAAAAATAAAAACCGTGTGTTTTGGATCGGCTGTTTCGACGGAGTTCATCGGTATCCGAAATCGTCGGCAAACATGGTGCCAAGCCCTGGCAGCAAGCTTTCCCGGTCTGCAGGGCTGGGTGCTTTTTGCAGTATCCTGCGGAATCGGTACTCGCCTCAAAGGGAGCCTGAGAGTGTGGTCTTTAAAGCGGATTCGCGGTGGTGGAGCAGCAGCGTGGCGGGGATCCAAAAGCAGTAGCCTTCACCCTTGTAGCGTTAACCAGGCCAAGGATGAAGCACCGGGTGGACAGTCCGCAGGGCAAGGAGATCTACAGTCACCGAAAGTCGGTGGTGGAACCGGTGTTCGGCAACATTGGCTCGAAATCGGGTTTTTCTACAGCCTCGTTAGCAGCTACAGCTTCCCTCCAAATCTTGCGGATTGAGTAAAAAAGGAATAATTTGTACTCATGGATGAGTTTGAATTCGACGAAGCCAAAAGCCAGGCCAACCGGGACAAGCACGGTATAGATTTCGGTGCTGCCCAAGGGCTGTGGAAAGACCCATGCCTGCTGGAGATCCGCGCAAAATCAGAGGATGAGCAGAGGTTTTTGCTGATAGGCAAGATTGATGAAAAGCACTGGTCGGCTGTCGTCACATACAGGGATGCTCGTATTCGTGTGATTTCAGTCAGACGTTCCCGTAAGAAGGAGGTTGATCTCTATGAAAGCTAAAGACTTCGACAAGAAATTTGAGGAAGGCCAGGAAGATATTGTCGATGACCTCGATCTGTCCTCTGCTCGCCGCGTTAATCAGGAACAAAAGCGAATCAACGTCGATTTCCCGGCTTGGGTTGTCGAGTCGTTGGATCGTGAGGCTGCGCGCATAGGCGTTACCCGTCAATCGATCATCAAGGTGTGGTTGGTGGAGCGTCTTCAGGCAGAATCTGCTAACAAGCCGCTCAATGGTGACGCCGCAGGCGGCGCACATTAGCGGAGCGTTATGGGGAGACGCGTTCGTCTTGACGTACGTACTTAAAGGCGTACAATTAATCAAAAGTTAAACACGCAAGAGGTGCGTCATGACCGGAATCACAGCAACTGAGGCGCGCAGCAACCTTTATCGGTTGATTGACGAGACCGCCGAGTCCCACCAACCAATCGTCATTATGGGTAAACGGAATAAAGCTGTCCTGGTTTCTGAAGAAGACTGGTCGGCCATTCAGGAAACGCTTTACCTTCTTTCTGTACCGGGTATGCGGGAGTCTGTTCGTGAGGGGATGGACACCCCGGTGGATGAATGCGATGAGGAGCTGGACTGGTGACATGGAAGTTGGTTTACACCAAGCAAGCCCAGAAAGATGCAAAGAAGTTGGCCTCCAGCGGCCTTAAACTAAAAGCTCAGGGACTTTTAGTGCTGATAGCGGAAGATCCATACCGCAAGCCGCCTCCGTTTGAGAAGCTCATTGGCGATCTCACGGGGGCCTATTCACGCCGCATCAATATTCAGCATCGTCTGGTCTACCAGGTGCTCGAAGACGAGCAGGTGGTGAAAGTTCTCAGGCTCTGGAGCCACTACGAATAATACATAACCAGCCGCTGTTGCCGGACAATTTTCCCACCGCTTCGCGGCTACAAAATTGCCGCAAAGCTCTGCGTTAAATTTTTTTGCTGACCCTCATCGACTATGCTGTAATACAATGTAGTAACCCGCATTGGAGGTACAGTTATGAGCGTCACTACCGTTCGTCTTCAGGCAGAAGTTGAACAGCACCTGGAAGCAATCGCCGGCAGACTCCATCGGAGTAAAGGCTGGGTGATCAATCAGGCACTATCAGAATACATTGAAAAGCAGCAGCGTGAGCAGGAGCGTTGGCAGCAAACGCTAGAGGCAATGGAGTCGGCTGCCCAAGGAAAGGTAGTCGATGCTAGCGAGGTCCATGGTTGGCTCAATAGCTGGGGAACCGAAAACGAGCAGGATGCGCCGAGGTCAGGTAAGTGAAACTGGTTTACACGGACGAAGCCATTGAAGATTTGAAGCGCCTCAGGGAGTTTATCGCAGTTCACAATCCTCCTGCGGCAGGCAGGATAGCCGCAGAACTGGTTAGCAAAATCGAATTACTACCAGACTTCCCCAGAATTGGAACACCGGTTGAATTGGCGCCGGTACCTGATTCCATCCGCGACATGGTTTTTGGCAAGTATGTTGTCCGCTATTCAGTACATGTGAGTGCCATCATCATTTTACGGGTATGGCATGAGCTGGAGGGTGAACGGTAGCAATTTAACCAGCCGCTGTTGCCGGACAATTTTCCCACCGCTTCGCGGCTCCAAAATTGCCGCAAAGCTCTGCGTTAAATGCCGGTGATAGCCAGGTCCAGAGCTCCAACAATCTGGTCTCTGAAATGTGAGAGGGAGCCAATGGGGCTCTTGAGATGTTTTTCAGGCACGGAGGAAATTTGCGGAGTTAACAGCAACAGCTCCTGATCGGCAAAGCTGATTTCCGGAGTGAGCCCTTGCATGGCTTCGCCACCGAAGGCAGAACGTTTGCCCAAAGGGATAACAATGCGAGTTGCCAAACCGCTCAGGAGGCTGCTCTGAATATCCACAAGGTAAGGGTAGTGAGTCTTGCTGATTTTGCTCGGGTTGGGGTACACATCGAACTGTGCCATCAGAACTCCCTGAACTCGTCGCCGAAGCATCCATGTTGTTCGACGAAATCGTTGTAACTTTTTATCGCAGTGCGATTTTCTTCAACCCATTGTGCGGCTTGGTGTTTCGAAAGCTCTTCTTTCAGAGCTCGTTCCAGGGTGGCAGACAAGTTAATGTTCAGTTCCCGGGTTTTACGCAGCAGATCGCTATTGATTGAGAGGTTCGCTGCTTTTTTGGGGGCGGCTGAATTATAGAGTTCGGCCATGAGGGCCTCCAAGTAGATTTTTAATGCACAGTTTGATCTTATGCGCATGGATATGCGCATGCAAGCATTTAACTAGTGGCTGTTGTCGGACGTGCCTACGCTGGCGCTCCGTCACGGCGCAAAGCCAAGGCGTTATGTGTCAGGTCCAGCAGCTCTGAATGAGTCCCCACAGGGTCTACAAAGAATGAAACTTTCGACGTATCGCCAGTCTGATCAACGGGAAATCGAGGCCTTGTTCACCCGGACCTTCTCTGATTCAGAGGGGCGGGAGGAAGGAGAGTCGATTGGGCATTTGACGCTTGAACTGATGGCCCGGGCTGAAAAGGAAGATCTATTCGGTTTTATTGCCACCGAACCAGGGCAGATAGTCGGCTGTATCTTTTTTACCAGGCTGTCGTTCGACTCCCCGATTAAGGCTTTTCTGTTGTCACCGGTCGCCGTCGATACAGGTCATCAAGGTAAAGGTATTGGCCGAAAGCTCATTAATTTTGGAATCAATCGATTAAATGAACTGGGCGTTGAACTCATATTTATCTACGGCGATCCGGACTATTATTCAAAAATGGGCTTCAAGCACGTACCTCAAGAGGTTGTGAAGGCACCATTTGAACTAGCTTATCCAGGCGGCTGGTTGGGCCAGTCCTTAAATGGGCGCGGTATCAAGCCCCTGTCTGGAAGGGCCCGGTGCGTTGAGGCATTCAACGACCCTCGGTATTGGTGAGCCCAAGTGGCGGGTGGTGGATCACATAACAATTCCCGTCAGGCGGACGTCCCTGACGGGCCGTCGCTTCGCTGCGGTATTGTCACCGGGGATGGCGGGCGTCAGGACGGGAATCATGAAGCCGAAAATCAGCGTTATCACGCTTGGTGTGGGTGATCTGGGTAGGGCCACTCGTTTCTATGCCGAAGGTCTGGGTCTGCCAAAGTACGAGTTTGAGGGCGGCAACATATCCTTTTTCAGTCTGGAAGGCACCTGGTTAGCGCTCTACCCGCGGGAGGAATTGGCTAAGGACATTGGGATAGCCACGCCCACTCAGGTTGGCTTCTCCGGCATTACGCTGGCCCACAATGTTGCAAGCAGGTCAGAAGTTGATGCTGTACTTAGTCAGGCAGTATCCGCAGGCGCGGAACTTATCAAACCGGCGGAGGACGTTTTCTGGGGCGGTTACTCCGGTTACTTTCAGGATCCGGAAGGTCATTACTGGGAAGTAGCCTACAACCCTTATCAAGACCTGACGTAATGGCGGAATCATCGGCAGTTCCTGACAATCACAGTCACGGCACTCCATTACGGCTTCGCCTGCATTCCGCAGCCGCACGTGCTGTTGGCGTTAAATCAGTAGTGATACCGAAGCTGGGCAATAAGCAAAGCGTCATCCGTGACCTTGTAGACCATTCGGTGTTCTTCGTTGATTCGCCGAGACCAGTAACCGGCGAGGCTGTGTTTGAGGGGCTCGGGTTTACCGACACCTTCAAAGGGTTCTCGTTTGGTCTCCTTGATCAGCTTGTTGATTCGGTTAAGTATCTTTTTGTCAGTTTTCTGCCAGTACAGATAGTCTTCCCAGGCGTTCTCGGAGAAGACGAGTTTCATTCAAGAAGTTCCTTTTGCTGACCACCGCCTTGCTCCAGCTCGGCAACGGATTCCAGCAAACGACGGGCGTTCTTTGGTGCGCGCAGGAGATAGGCGGTCTCTTGCAACGCCTCGTAGTCCTCAAGAGAGATCATGACCACGGACTGTGATCTGCTCCGGGTGATGATCACGGGGGAATGGTCTTCACAGACCTGCTCCATGGTTTTTGCCAGATTGGTTCTGGCGGCTGTGTAGCTAATGGCATCCATAAGGTTGCTCCTGTACAGGATATTGATCATGGTCAGGATACCGTACGTCAAAGGATTTAACAATCGGCTGCACAGCGATCGATTTTCCGCCGCTTCGCGGCTCCAAACCTGCGCGTGAACCGGCCGTTATAGGCCAGGCATCGTCGAAGAAGGAGAAAAAGTATGGGTCCTGAACATTTTGGCTGGGGCGGTTGGTGGGTGTTCCCCGTTGTCATGCCGCTGGTTATGATTATTTTTCTCATCATTGTTCTTTACATTGTGTTTGGAGGAGGTGGGCCCAGGCTCCCGTGGTGGAACAACTCTGAAGGATCGTCGAACCAGAATAAGGATTCTGAAACGGCGATAGACATAGTCAAGAAGCGCTACGCCAGGGGTGAGATCACGCGAGAAGAGTTTGAGCAGGTCAAAAAAGATATCGAGAGCTAACCGGAGGAAGCATGCGAAAAAATTGCCGCAAAGCTCGGGTTAGGCGTTACAGGAGCAATCGATGCTGTCGGTAGTCGCTTTAAAGGCATTGGTGGTTTGGGCCGGCATTCTCGTTCTCGCTATTGCCAATGGAGCATTGCGTGAGTCTGTACTTATACCAGGGCTTGGGGTGCCGGCCGCACTCGTGTTGAGCGGGTTGCTGCTTTCGGCCATGATCATTGGTGTGGCGTACCTATCGCTTCCGTGGCTGGGAATTGGCGGGCCCTTTCAGCTCTGTGTCGTCGGGTTGGGCTGGCTCGCATTCACGCTCCTCTTTGAGTTTTCCTTCGGGCTCTGGCAAGGCAAGTCGTGGTCAGAGTTGCTAGAGGCATACACATTCAAGGGCGGCAATCTCTGGCCTGTTGTCCTCACGACAACGGCACTTGCACCGTACATTGCCGCAAAACTGAGGGGCGGGGTTTAGTAAGCCTGACCATCCCAGACACGGCGATGCCTTTTTCGTTGCGGTTTCGCCTCCACTCCAAAACCACGCATGCTGGCGGCGTTGGACACTAAAGGAATCGTTGTGGAGACATTAGAGCTAAAAATTCCACCAGTTGTTCAAGTGCTGATCATCGCTGGCCTCATGTGGACGTTGGCGGCCACGTTGCCGGCTGCAGGCTTCACGTTTTCCGCAACTCCGCTTGTAGCACCAGCGGTTGCAATAGCCGGTGTAGTTTTCGCATTGCTTGGCGTGTTGGAATTTCGGTCCGCGGGTACAACCGTTGATCCAAGAGTGCCAGACCAATCAGTCAGCCTTGTCGTTCGCGGGGTCTATCGAATAAGCCGAAACCCGATGTACGTTGGTTTCTTGCTCGTGCTGACTGGTTGGGGAGTTTTTCTGTGCAATGTCGCAAGTCTTATGCTGCTTCCGGTCTTCGTCATTTATATGAATCGGTTTCAAATCATCCCGGAAGAGCGGCACATGCACGAGAAGTTTGGCGAGGCCTACCGTCAGTACGAAAAAGCGGTTCGCCGGTGGGTTTGATGTCCAACAAGGCCATCATGGATCTTCCGGGCTTTTGGCCTTCCAGAGTCGTCGCTGTGCTTCAGCGTTAGCCGCGAGGGAGGATGCGCATATCGATAACCTGGCCTGGATTGTCACCGGTGGACTTCTCATGAGCGGCATCGCTTTGGTGGGCAGTATTACCATACTGCTCAAACCGGCCGCCCTCGATCGTCTGCTGCTTCCCTTTGTCTCACTTGCAGCGGGAACACTGCTTGGTGGCGCCCTGTTTCACATGGTGCCTGAAGGTTCCGCCGCTCTCGAACCGTTGCTGGCCAGCGTGTGGCTGGCTGCCGGTTTTGCCACCTTTCTGGGGTTGGAGCTGTTTCTTCACTGGCATCACTCACACCGTTCCCAGCGCTCAAGGCGTCAACCAGTAACCTATCTGATCCTTATTGGCGATGCAGTTCACAATTTCCTCGGTGGGCTGGGAATTGCCAGTACCTTCCTGATTAATCCCACTGCCGGCATTACAGCCTGGGTGGCGGCGGCAGTCCACGAGGTTCCACAGGAGTTGGGCGACTTTGGCATTCTGGTGCGCGGTGGCTTTCCCCGACGAAGTGCTTTGCTGTGGAATTTACTCTCGGGATTGACTTTCCCCCTGGGAGGTCTGGTGGCTTACTTTACGGCGCAACAGTTTGAAGTGTCCGGCCTTGTACTCTTTGGCGCAGGCAACTTCATTTACATTGCAGCTTCCGACCTGGTACCGGAGATCAAAACACATCAAAGCTTCCGTGCCGCCGCCACGCATTTCGGTTTCTTTGGGGTCGGGATGGCACTGACCCTATTCCTCGCGATGTGGAATGCATGAACACGGCGCCACCCAACGATAGAACAGCAACTCAATGCTTACCTTTACCTGCGGATCTACCGCTGGCGGCATGGAAATATAGCAACGGAATCAGCACCAGGGTGAGCAGAGTGGAAACGAGAACCCCGCTTGCCAGGGTAAGGCCCAATGGTTCGAGTGAGGGTTCGAAAATGAGAACCCCGCTTCCGAACATGACGGTGGCGGCGGTCAGGATGATGGGCCTTGTGCGCTGTGCGCCTGCCTGAACGACGGCTTCTTCGAGATCCATGCCTTCCTCCAGTCTTTTCTCGATGAAGTCCACCAGCAGGATGGCATTGCGGGTCACTATGCCGCCCAATGCGATAACGCCAAGCACACCGGTACCGGCGATATTGATGCCCCAGGCCCAGTGTGCCGGAATTACCCCGATGAAGATCAACGGGATAGGCAGCATGATCAGCAGGGGCAAGCGGTAGGAGCGAAACCAGCCGGCAAGCAATACGTAAATCAGGATCATGACAACGAGCCCTGCCACGCCCAGATCCCGGTAAACATCCCGTGTCATTTCCCATTCCCCCGACCAGTAGAGCAGCGGCCTGCTGGCTTCATCCGGTGGTGCAAGCCAGCGCACCTCGGTGTTTTCGACGCTGACAGGAGACTCCAGCTGTACTGTCAGGGGCTGCGCCAGAGAACGGTCCAGATCGGCAAACACGGTTGTTACCGGCATAAGCCCGCGGCGGAAGAGTGCGGGTTCCCCATCGGCGTAGTTGAAATCGACGACGGACTCCAGGGATACCGGCTGGCCCTCAACATTCATGACGTACAGGCTTTTGATGGCCTGTTCCGTTTCCCGGTCGGATTTTGCCAGTCTCACTATGATTGGAATGGGCTCCCGGGAGTTTTTCCTGCCGGACCAGTTGGCGAGAGCTTCTCCCTGGATGGCCAGATAAAGGCTGCGGGTTACTTCCGCCGGGATGACGCCAAATGTTGCGGCGCGCTCGGGATTCACATCCAGATTAAGACTCGGGAGTGGTTGTGAGGGGCTTTGATCGGTGGAGATCACGCCCTTCTGTTCACCGAGCCATTGCTCAACCTGCCGTGCAACCGAGCGGCGAGTTTCCGGGTCTGGCCCATAGATTTCTGCTGTAATGGCCCGATCGCTGCTCGGGCCCGATGGAATCCGGCTGATATGGCCTTTTCCGCCATAGGGGGCCAGCCAGTCACTGAGTCTATGTGCAATTTCCCGGCTGACTTCATAACTCTGGCGGTCCCGCTGCTGTTCCGGAACCAGAATCACGTGCAGTGCAAGGTCGCTGGGGGCCTTCGGTTGCGGTGAGGAGAGTGTTTCGGGTGGATAAATCAGCGGAGCGGCCAGGCCTGAATAAATAGTGACTCCCCTCACTTCCGGAACCGCTCGCAGGTGGCGGTTGATCTCCGAGGCGACCGTGAGAGACTCGGTCAGGGTCGAGGCCGGCGGCAGCTCAATATTGACGGCGAACAGGTTGCGGTCCAGCAGAGGGGTCAGGCCAATCTGGACGGTTCGAAAAGCGACCAGGGAAAAGCTGGCTATAAGCAGAATCACAAGCCCCAGGTAGAACGCCCAGCGCAGCCAGGAGGCAGCCAGGAACGGGGCCAGAACCCGGCGATAGCGGGCAACGAAAGGTGGTTCCCGGGGTTCCTGACTTCCGGAGTGACCGTTGTCGCCGTCGTCCTCGCTGCTGGTGCTATCACGATCCACCCTCAGCAGACGAAAGCCGAAATAGGGCGTGATGGTAAGAGCAATCAGGAGCGAAAACAGGACGGCAGCTGAGGCGCCAACAGGAATGGCGCGAACATACTGGCCCATTTCTCCGGTGATGTAGGCGGTGGGCAGTAGTGTGGCCACGACCAGCAGATCTGCCAGGATCGTCGGATTGCCCACCTCGTTCACGGCCCTGACCGTTAACTCACGGGTTTTTTCTCCGGCTCGCTGAAAATGGCGGGACACGTTCTCCAGCATGACCACGGCATCGTCCGAGAGTATGCCGATTGCCAGGATCATGGCGGCTATGGATACCGGGTTAAGGGTAAAGTCGAGATGGTGGTAGAGGTAGGGAACAACGGAAAGCGAGGCCGGCATCATGATCGCGATAATCACCGCGGCGCGCCACCCCAGCCCCAGCCAGATTATGCCGACAACCACCAGTGTGCCCGACAGTAGCTGGAACAATACGTTATAAACACGCTCTGTAGCATCTGTGCCGGCATCGTGGGTGATATCCAGTTGCACATCAGCTGGCAGAGTTGTGTTGGCAGATTTCGTCAGTCTCACGCGCACCTGGCGGGTAATGTCGCTGACATTCATGCCTTCGAGTGTGGTGACCGCCAAAGTAACGGCGGGAAAGGGAACCGATTGCCCCTGTTGCCAGTGCAGAACAGCCTGATTCTGCTCTACCCGGCCCATCCGGATGTCCGCCACTTCGTCCAGATACACAGGCCCGCCGCCGTCATTGCCTACGGGTATGCGGCCAAGCTGGGCCGTGCTGGTAAAATCCATTCCCGCCTGCAGGTCTGTCACCGGCTTGCCTTCCAGCCGGCCTGCCGGCACCTGACGGGTTGCCCCGGCAACGGCTTCGGCCAGCTGATTCAGCGGGATTTTCCGGCCTGCCAGGTCCGTTGGTCTGGGCAGGATTTCGATCGCAGGACGGTCGCCGCCAAAGCGTCCGATATCCCGCACGCCGGGAATGGTGAGAAGATCTGCCGAGAGCTCGCCGGCTATGTCTTCGAGCCGGCCGGGGCCAAGGGTCTTGCTGGTGATGGTGGCCAGGAGCACGACCAGTCTTGCCTCGCCAAAGGTCTGGATCTTTGCAGGGCCGGCCATTTCCGGCAGCTCGTTTGCGCGGGCCTCAAATACTTCATTGAGCCTCGAGAATGCGATTGCTTTTCCAGTCCCCGCCTCAAACTCAATGGAGAGAAGCGCCGCATGATCGGAACTGCTGCTTCGCACCTCGGTGACTGAAGCAATTTCACGGACCCAACTGGCCGTCCGGCGTGCAAGCTGCTCATCAACCCGTTCCACACCAGCGCCTGGCCATGGAAGGAGCACCAGAGCCGTAGGAACATCAATGTCTGGCCGGTCTTCACGGGGAGTAATCAGAAGCGCATAACCGCCCAGCAGGAAACAGGCGATAATAAACAGGGGCACCACGGGAGAGTCCAGCAACCGGTTGGCAATGTGCCCGGCCAGGCCCAGGCGCAACTTATCCTTCTCCATGCACTGCGCCCGGGTTATCAATGGTCACCGGCTGGCCATCCTGAAGATCAGGAGAGGGATTCAGAACCACCAGGTCACCCACCTGAAGCCCCTGGGTCACGGGAATCAGGCCACTCATGTTCGCCGGAGTGGTCGCCGTTTTGACCCATCTTAAATTGATGACTGCCGATTCGCCGGAAGCCTCTCCATCCCGGCTCCTCACCACCAGCACTCCGGTCAGTTGTCCCCGCCGGATGAGAGCCTCTTCCGGCAAGCCCACCCACGTAGTGGCCTGCTGTTGCCGTTCCCGGTCGGAAACCGGCACCACCACCGAGACAACCTGTCCCGGCGCGAGGGTCGATGTTTCTGTGCTGAGAGCGAGTCTCAGCCGCTGGCCGGTGCCCGAGTCAGTCAGTGCGGGTATCACGCCGACCAATCGTGCTTCAAGCATCTGCCTGTCTGGCCCCGCAATGACCGAGAGGGATTGCCCCGGGACCAGAGCAGCGGCCTGACCGCTGGACACAGGCACATCAATCCTCATTTGACGCCGCTCCTCCAGAACGAGAATCGGCTGTCCAGGGCCGACAAAACTGCCAGCGTCCACCAGTTTTTCAGAAACCAGGCCGTCGAACGGAGCTGTTAACCGGGTATAGCTGAGGTTGGTCTGCTGGGCTTTGAGTTCAGATTGCGCTGCCTGCTGCTGTGCCTCCAGTTCCCTGAGCCTGACACTGGCCCGTTCGGTGCGTACCCGGGCGATCAGATCCTCCTCATACAGCCTCTGGAGTCGCTCATTGTCCAGTCGGGCCTGCCGAACCGCAGCCTCCGCTGCCGTGATCTTTTCCCGGGCAGCCGCGATGGCCGCCTGTACGTCTCTGGCGTCAATGGTGGCAAGCAACTCGCCTGCTGCTACCTGGTCCCCGGGTTCCCGGATAACAGATGTCAGGGTGCCGGCAATTCGGGTGCTCAGTATGGCCCGCGTACCCGGTCGGACAATACCTGGCAACTGGCGGGTTGTCGGGTAATCCCACTCACTGATTTCGGCCACGGTAACCGGCTGGGTTTCCGGAGTTTCTTCCAGGCTGGAGGGCGCCTGGTCAGAACAACCTGTCATTGCCCAGAAAAAGACAGGAATCAGGGCCAGAAAGCGGGGGGCAGCAGTCATGGTACTTGCTCCTGAACAGCCAGAATCGGATCATAACCGTTCTGCAGATGATAATTCATGGCGGCAAGGACAGCCTGGTAACGTGCATCAATAAGTGTCATGCGTTGACGGTCGAGGCGGGCCTGGGCGGCAAGCAGGTCGGTCATCGAGCCGATGCCCTCTTCATAGCGCCGTAATGCGAGCTGTTCCGCCCGGCTGGCGGCTTTGGTCGCCTTGCGAGCCGCAAGCCAGCCGGCCCAGCTGGCTTGCCAGCGGCTCATGGCGATGGCCTGTTCCCGCTGAATGCGACGCTTGATGCCATCAAGTTCAATCCGCGCCTGTTGTTCCTTCGCTCTGGATTCAGCAATCCTGCCCTGACGACCAAAACCATCGAAAATGGTCCAGTGAAGGTTGATGGCGACGAGCCACCCATCCGCATCTCCCTCCAGAGGTTGGTCGCCTTCGACCCACTGCTGCCTTGCCAGAAGATTCACTCTGGGTATCCACTCCGCCTGAGATGCGCGGGTATTGGCATGGGCTGCCTCAACAGCTGTTTCCCGTGCCTGGAGGTCTTTCCGTGCCAGTGGAGCATTGAGGTTAACGGGAGGTGGGGGGCGCGGCAGCGGAGTAGACGGGGTCAGTTCCTGCTCCGGAGCCATTCCCAGTAAAGCTTTCAGCTCAAGTTGTGCCTGCTCTCTGTCTGCGCGGGTGTGCTCCATGCGGGCCTGGATGGCTGCAAGTTCCGCATCCGCCTGTTCAGTATCCAGGCGTGATGCCAGACCTTCCTGATAACTTGCATGCGCCAGGGTGGCCGCTTTTCTGGCTGCAGCGTAGGACATCTGGGCGGCATCCACCCGTTCCTGCTCTCGAAGGATATTGAAATAAAGCCGGGATACTTCCAGACGAATGGCCTGCCGGCCCCACTGTTCAGCATGACGCCTGGCATCCACGTTCAGTGACGCCGCATGGCTTGACTGGAGGGCATCGGCATTGAACAGGGGCTGCACCACCTGGACGCCGGTCACGGTGCCTTCCACCGGGCCGAAATCCGTGTGCTGGATAGTGGGGGGGATGCCCAGAGTGGGAACCGGAACCCCGGTAATCAGGGAAGAATCCGCTCGCAGCCAGGAGGCATCGGTGCTGATGGAGGGAAGATAGGCCTGGCTGGACTGCTGGCGAACAGCTTCTGCCTGCCGGGTTTCAGCGGAAAGAGTCTGCAGGGTGATCGCTTCCTGCCTTGCAACCTCCAGCGCCTGAGTCAATGACATGGCACTGATGGTCGCCGGAAGCAGAAGGCTCGTCAGTGTTAAAGTCCATTTATAAAACAACGGAGCTCCCTGTTCGCCATTTTACTCCGGATTTATGTTGATCCCCGCGCAATCGATACCTGGCGCGGAAACCTGTGTTGCAATCAAGGGTATCAATTTTAAAGCACGCCTGGCTTTGCGGCCATGTGAAGACGCCGGGCAAGCTACCAGACGCGGGCCTCGTCCCCACTCGCCCAAGGGCGGCAAAAACGCCAGGCCCTGAAATGTGTTAGGATCCTATTCTGACATGCGGGCTACCAGGTACTTTCCATATACTTGACCCCTTCGAGCGCTACCCTCCAGCGCTTTCTCGAACGCTCGCATTCAGATTGGTGGCCTGCCCGCCCCCGGACGTCTGTTTCTCCCCACAGATGTTGCTTTTACCCTGTTACACCATCGGTTAACCCGAGTTTGGTAAGTCTCACTGCGGAGCCTCATGGCTCGACTGCTACCGGTCAGACCTGCGCTATTTTTTGCTTTCAATCGTCGCCGGAACAGTTTCCCATCGCGACCGATACAAGGTGCGGCCCAGGTTGACTGCCAGGCCAGGTCCTGGCTTTTGCCTGTAATCAAAGAAAGCCAGTAACGATTTGCTACGGATGATAATTCTATCAGGAGATCACTATGAAATTCTTAAAGAAACTCACTACTGCTGCTGCAGTCAGCTCTCTGGCACTTGGCGCTACTGTAGCCCAGGCAGACTCGAAAGAGCCTATTGTAATTGCCACCCATAACTGGACCAGCCAAATTACCATGGCGTACGTTATTGGCGGTATGTTTGAAAGCATTGGCAATAATGTTTCTTACGTACCGGCGGATAGCCAGGCGGTTTACGAATCAGTTCGTAACGGTGACGTCACTATTGCGCACGAAGTATGGCAGTCGACGTTTGGCAAGTCTTTTAACAATGCTTTAGACGCTGGCGGCATCATTGATGTGGGCACACACGCTTCTGTTACTCAGGAAGAGTGGTGGTATCCAGCGTATGTGGGCGACCTGTGCCCCGGCCTGCCTTCCTGGGAAGCGCTGAACGATTGTTCTGAATTGTTTGCAACAGCAGGCAGCGACGGTAAAGGCCGTTATCTGGACGGACCTATGGACTGGCATGGTCAGGAAACCCTGGAGCGCATCGAAGCGCTTGATATGAACTTCACGGCCAAGTTTGCCGGGTCTTCTGGTGCTCTCTGGGCTGAACTGGAGTCAGCAGCGAAAGACAACCGGGCAGTCGTAGTATTTAACTGGTCACCCAACTTCACCGATGCTGGTGACGGCGGCAGCTTCGTTGAATTTCCCGCCTATAGTGATGGCTGCAAGAAGTCGGATGGCGGTGATGGCAAATGTGGTTCGCCACCGGCAGGCTGGCTGAAGAAGGCAGCTTATTATCAGATGCCCAAAAAATGGCCGGATGCGTACAAAATCTTCAACAACATTTCCTTCACTAAAAGCGATATCGGCAACATGGCTGCATTGGTTGATGTCGATGGCATGAGCCACGAAGCAGCGGCTGCCAAATGGCTGGCTGACAATGAAGCAACCTGGAAAGCCTGGCTTTAAATCAAAGCCGCTGGCCTGAGTGCGTTGCATTCAGGCCGATCCTTATGTCCTCTTTTTTTTTAACAAGATAATCTATAGATATTTTTAGTCCGATAGATTAATTAGCTGAAAATACATCGTTTTATCAGCTCTTTTTTGGGAATTTAATTATGTCGACTTCAGCTCAGCCGGTTATTAAATGCGAGTCTGTTTATAAAATTTTTGGTGACAACGCTGTAAAAGTACTGCAAAAGTCGGGCGGAAAAGTAGAAACCGAATCATTACTTGCAGCCGGATGTGTCATTGGTGTCAACAATGCATCTTTTGAAGTGCATAAAGGTGAAATTCTCGTAGTCATGGGCCTGTCAGGCTCTGGAAAATCGACGCTTTTACGCTGTATTTCACGCCTGATCGACACTACTGCAGGCGATATATTTGTTGATGGCGAAGATCTGCTTGCCATGAATGAAAAAGAGCTTATCAACATCCGTCGTAACAAGATGGGCATGGTATTCCAGAATTTCGCCCTGCTGCCGCATAAAACCGTGCTGGAAAACATTGCCTTGCCGTTACAGGTGAAAGGCATGAGCACCAGCGAGAGCATGGATCGCGCAATCGACATGGTAAATCTGGTAGAGCTGACAGGTCGCGAAAATTACTTCCCGCGCCAGCTCTCTGGTGGTCAACAACAACGCGTTGGCATTGCTCGCTCATTGGCCGTGGAGCCGGATATCTGGTTCCTCGATGAACCATTTTCAGCGCTGGACCCTCTGATTCGCAGGGAAATGCAGGATGAGTTCCTGCGTTTACAAAGAAAATTAAGCAAGACGATCCTGTTCGTCACCCACGACTTTGATGAAGCGCTACGCCTTGCCGACCGTATCGCCATTATGAAAGACGGTGTCATCGAACAGATTGATACCCCTGCCAATATCGTGCTAAGCCCGGCCACGGAATATGTCGCCAAATTCACCCATGAGGTGCCACGCGAGCGGGTGCTCTCCTGTCAGACCATCATGGGAAAATATGACGCTTCCGCAGAGATGAGTGACATCACTGTATCTGAGGACGCCATAATCGAAACCGTAGCAGAGCCCGTGCTGACCGCGAAAAAACCAGTGGCCGTCACCGGCGCCAGAGGCGAGATTGTTGGTGTTCTGAACAGCAATATCATGGCACACGCCCTGTTTGGTGAGGCTAATAGAGTGCCAGTTAATAATTAAGTCGCGAGCCAAACCTGATGCAATATTTCATTGAACATAAATGGGTTCAGTTTGTCGCCCTGTTGGCAGTTTTCTATGCCCTTGTAATTGCGATAGATCCAGCCACGGGTGGCAATCTGTGGCGCCTGCAGGAGACGATGTTCTGGCTGCTGCCCGATGTAGTTAACGATGGCCTGAAGTTTCTCATCGATGATTTCTGGGTTGTCGATATTTACGACGCTGAGCTGGACCTCACCGAAGAATCGACCATGACAAAAGAGTTTACCCGCGCTCTGTCTGGCGTGATCCTCTTTAGTATCAATCTGATTCGTGAACTCCTTTTAGGCGGCGTTAAAACCGTTGTAGCCTTTACCAGCTGGGACTTTATCAGCGAAAATGAGTGGGCGCGTATCCCTGCATTGCCCTGGTCAGCGGTTGCTGCCGGCGCATTTTTAACAGGCCACTACCTCGGCGGCCGTAACCTTTCTATCTTGGCCGGCACAAGCACCATCTACATTGCTGTATTTGGTCAGTGGACACCGGCAATGCAAACCCTTTCATTTGTTCTTGTGACTGTGCCCCTGTCGTTTTTCCTGGGATTAGGCCTGGGTATCCTTGCCTTTAAGAACAGGACCTTCGAGTCCGTCCTGGCGCCACTGTTAAACGTGGCTCAATCCATGCCCCACTTCTCGTATCTAATCCCGGTGGTGGTGTTCTTTGGCATTGGTGACCACGCTGGCGCTATTTCAACGGTTATTTTTGCTACGCCACCAATGATTCGCCTGACCATTCTGGGCCTTAAAAAAGTTCCTCCGGAAGTTCTGGAGGCTGGCAGGATGAGCGGCTGTAATTCACGGCAACTCATGTTCAGAGTGCTCATTCCTTCAGCGCGCCATGACATTCTGATCGGTGTAAATCAGGTCATCATGCAGTGTCTGGCCATGGCCGTGATCGCTTCTTTTATCGGAGCCAGGGGCCTGGGCTACGACTTGCTTGTCTCCCTGAACATGCTTGAGATAGGTCAGGCACTGGAACTTGGTGTGTCTATTGTACTGATTGCTGTGGTTCTGGATAAGTTATCCCTGGCCTGGGCCCATAAACAGGTGGATTACCTCGCCGACTTGCCATTTCATGTGCGTCACAGGCATTCGCTAGCCTTTCTGGGCATTTTGATCTTCACTTCTGTTATTGCCTATCTTGCGTCGATGGTTTTCCCGGAAAAGGCTAACTACCTCTACTTCATCCAGGAATCACAGGGATTAAGCACACAAAACTTCTGGGACTTTATCGTTGACTGGATCATCACCAACACCTACCACAGCGTGCAGAGTTTCAACTTCTTCATGACCACCTCAATTCTGATGCCCATGAAAGAGGCTTTTTTGTCCATGCCAGTTGCTGCAACGCTGTTCCTGGTTGCAGGCACGGGTTACATCGTTGGCGGCCTTCGCTCCGCTATCATTGTGACCGGGTTTATTGCCTTTATTGCATTAACACCCTGGTGGGACCGAGCGCTCATCACAGCCTATATGACCACCTTCGCAGTCGTCATGTCCGTGATTATCGGTTGCAGCGTTGGCATTTTGTGCTCTCGAAGCACCCGGGCAACGAAATTCATCTTGCTGGTGTGCGACACGTTTCAGACATTCCCATCGTTTGTCTACCTGATCCCCGTCATCATGCTGTTTGGGGTGAGTGATTTATCCGTGCTTATTGCGGTGATCGTATACGCCACAATTCCTGCGACACGTTATACCGTAGAAGGCTTGAGCAATGTACCCCAGGCCTTGCAGGAAGCAGGCTCCATGTCAGGGGTTAACCGCCTGCAGCGTCTATTAAAAATTGAACTGCCATTGGCTTTCCCGCACATCATGCTGGGCATTAACCAGACGGTCATCTTCTCTCTGTTTATGATTATTATTGGCGCTTTTATCGGTACCGACGACCTGGGCCAGCTGATCATGCAGTCCCTGTCGCAAGCTAACGGTATGGGCCAGGGCATTGTGCTCGGTTTATGCGTTGCTTTTATTGGTCTCGCAGTGGACCATTTGATACATACCTGGGCCGAGCAGCGCAAGAAAGCGTTGGGGATCGTTTGACAGTCCGGTCTGGTAAAGCAGTGGAATGATCCGGGCCGCATAACGCTGATCAACTGACTTGACGCGTCAAATCAAAAGTTGCCTGTCAGCAGGATCTGCGGCAGGCAGCCCGGCTGAAACCGATGCTGGAGGATTTTTCAGATGGCACGGCACTCGCCACCGCCGGCAGGATTGAATCCGCCAGACAGAGTGGCAGCTCTCAGTACGACATTCGTAATACTGGCGGCGTTCTGCTGGGGGCTGTCGGGTGGGATCGGCGCTATTCTCATGGCGGACGGCTGGGATGCGTTCGTGGTCTCGTTTTACCGGGGGGCAATCGGCCTGTTGTTCGTTCTCGCCTGGCTGGCATTGCGCCCTGGGGGCAGCGGGTTGGCAAACCGGCGATTATGGTTCTGGTCGGCGATTGCCGGTCTCGGTGTAGCTGGCAACTTCTCATTCTATTTTCTGAGCATTTCAGAGGGCAGCGTCGCGGTTGCAGCCACATTGATGTACTGCGCTCCTGTGTTCGTCTACCTCGTCTCCTTCCTGCTGAAACTCGAGAGAGCCACTCCGCTGAAGTGGTCTGCGATGGCCATGGTGATGCTCGGAATCGTGCTGCTCACACGCATTTACGAGGTAGGTGCGGCCGGCGTCACGCTCCTGGGCGTAGCCGCCGGTCTGCTTGCCGGCCTGTCCTACGCACTGTTCATTTTTGGCTTCAAGTATGCCGCTCCCTACGGTAGTCCGCAGGCGATTCTCGTAATAGCTTTCGCGGTGCTTGCCTCAATACTCGTCTGGCTTGGCGATGCCGGCCAGACACTGGCAGTTCTGAGTACCCCCTCCTGGCCCCTGTTTGCAGCACTGGGCGTGTTTGGCGCGGGCCTGTCGTTCATTTTTTACGTCGTCGGCCTGCGCTATACCGCTCCCGCAGTGGCGTCAGTTGTCGCAATGGTCGAGCCGGTTACGGCGTCATTATTTGGTGTAGTACTGTTGGATGAAATGCTGACTGGCCTGCAGATCTCTGGCATGGCGCTGATCCTGGTCACGGTTACCGGGCTGAGCGTCTATTCGAGCGTTCCACGGGCCACTTACAACTAAACCTGTCTCTGGCCTGCAGACGCAGCCCCCTCAAATCTGGATAATGGCGGTCAAAGTTTCACCAGTCCGCCAAATTCTCCAGAACCGGTAGTCCCCCAATGGAAATCAACGTCAACTTTCTCGAAAACCTCAGACTGGAAGCGAAGTTTGACGACTTCTCCGTCATCACCGACCAGCCCATCCGTTACAAGGGCGACGGCTCCGCGCCCAGTCCTTTCGACTATTTTCTGGCATCTTCGGCGCTGTGTGCGGCCTATTTCGTGCGGGTGTACTGTCTGGCGCGGGACATTCCCACCAACAATATCCGTCTGTCCCAGAACAACATTGTTGATCCGGAAAACCGCTACAACCAGATTTTCAAGATCCAGGTGGAACTGCCGGAAGACATCTCCGACAAGGACCGGCAGGGCATTCTGCGTTCCATTGACCGCTGCACCGTCAAAAAGGTCGTGCAGACCGGGCCCACTTTCGAGATTGAGACCGTGGACAGCCTGGACGAAGATGCCCAGGCCCTGCTGATGACCATCCCTGAAGGCAGCCGGACCTACATCGAGGGCAAGGATCTACCGCTGGAGCAGACCATCGCCAACATGACCGGCATCCTGGCGGAGCTGGGTATGAAGATCGAGATTGCCTCATGGCGCAATATCGTGCCCCATGTCTGGTCGCTGCACATTCGCGATGCGGCTTCACCCATGTGTTTCACCAATGGCAAGGGGGCGACCAAGGAAAGCGCCCTGTGTTCGGCACTGGGTGAGTTCATCGAACGCCTGAGCTGTAACTTCTTCTACAACGACCAGTATTTTGGTGAAGACGTCGCTCATCGTGAATTCGTCCACTACCCGGACGAAAAATGGTTCAAACCCGGTCCCGGGGACGAACTGCCGGAGGGTATTCTGGATGACCACTGCCTCGCCATCTACAACCCGGACGGCGAACTGGCCGGCTCCAACCTGATCGATACCAACTCCGGCCGGGTGGACCGGGGAATATGTTCGTTGCCTTTCATACGGCAATCCGATGGGGCGGTGGTTTACTTCCCCTCCAACCTGATCGAAAACCTGTTCCTCAGTAACGGCATGAGTGCCGGTAATACGCTGCCGGAAGCCCAGGTGCAGTGCCTGTCGGAGATCTTTGAACGGGCGGTGAAGAAGCAGATCATCGAAGAGGAGATCGCCCTGCCGGATGTACCCCTGTCGGTACTGGAGAAGTTTCCGACAATTCTGGAAGGGGTGCAGGCGCTGGAGAAACAGGGCTTTCCGATACTGGTGAAGGATGCATCTCTGGGCGGCCAGTACCCATTGGCCTGCGTCACCCTGATGAATCCGAAGACCGGCGGCGTATTTGCGTCCTTCGGCGCCCACCCGAGCTTCGAGGTGGCACTGGAGCGCAGCCTGACGGAACTGATGCAGGGCCGCAGCTTCGAGGGCCTGAACGATGTACCGCCGCCCACCTTTAACAGCCAGGCAGTCACCGAGCCCAACAACTATGTGGAACACTTTATCGATTCCTCGGGGGTCGTTTCCTGGCGCTTTTTCAGCGCCCGGGCTGATTACGAATTCTGCGAATGGGATTTCTCCGGCACCAACCAGGAAGAAGCCGATGGCCTGTTCAATATCCTCAGTGAGATGGGTAAAGAGGCCTATGTTGCAGTCCACGAAGATCTGGGCGCACCTGTCTGCCGCATCCTGGTGCCTGGCTATTCCGAGGTGTACCCGGTAGAGGATCTGGTCTGGGACAACACCAACATGGCCCTGGACTACCGCGAAGACATCCTCAACCTCCACGCCCTGGATGACGATCAGCTGGCGGACCTGGTGGAGCGCCTTGAGGAAAGCCAGCTCGACAATTACATGAAGATCATCAACCTGATCGGCGTGGAGTTTGACGAAAACACTGTCTGGGGACAGCTCACCATTCTGGAGCTGAAACTGATGATCTATCTCGCCCTGCAACAGCATGAGGAAGCTCTGGACACGGTCGATGCTTTTCTGCAGTTCAACGACAACACCGTGGAGCGGAATCTGTTCTATCAGGCCATGAACGCGGTGCTGGAAATCGTGCTGGATGACGAGCTTGAACTGGGTGATTTCCTGTTGAACCTCCGCCGCATGTTCGGTGAGGAAACCCTGGATACTGTACTCGGTTCAGTGAATGGCAGCCTGCGGTTTGCCGGCCTCACTCCGACCAATATGCAACTTGAAGGGCTGGACAGGCATCTGCGGCTGATTGAGAGCTATAAGAAACTGCATGCGGTGCGCGCCTTCGCTGGTCAACACAGGGTTGCCAGCGAACCAGCATGACTTTGCCGGGGTGGGTCTCCCCCCGTCAGCCGATATGTTGTCTGGGCCTTTCCGGGTTTCTGGATCTTGCGGCCACGGTTACAGCGCGGCACCAAGCAGAGTGGCACCGCCGGCACAGATAAAAAGCAATCCGCTGATGCGACGAAGCTGCCCGGCCCAGGGCAGCAGCTTTTCCAACAGGAAATAGACGGCCAGCCCCGCCATCCAGACAAGGTTCATGGCTCCGCCGACGAACATCAGTAGCATCAGCGCCCAGCAGCAGCCAGTACAGTAGAATCCATGGCGGATCCCCATGACCAGTGCTCCCCTGGTTCCTTCCCGCCATTCGGTCATCAGGAAACTCAGGGGAGAGCGGCACTTGTCCAGGCAGGCTACTTTAAGATGGCTGAACTGGAAAATGCCGGCGATAAGCAGCAATGTGCCAGCCAGGAGCGGGCCGACATGTCCCATGGCGGAGCTTAGCAGGGCATTCTGATGCAGGCTTCCCTGCAGCAGTGCTGCCGTTAGTGCAAATGCCAGCCAGATAGCGAGATAACCGGCCACGAAGACCCAGACGGACGGAGACCTGCGGCCCCTGCTGTCACGTTGCTGGTTAACCCTGAGGTAGGTGAGGATCATTGGCCCGGCGCTGGGCAGCATCATGGCAACCATCATCACACTCCACATGAGGATGGACATGGCCACCAGGCTTGGGCCGAGGCCGCTCTCCCCGCTGGCGCTCTGGGTTATCGACATTTCGCCATGCAGGCCATGACTGATCAGGTAGCTCCACGCCAGCCCTGTCAAAACCGCCAGGGCAGCCCACACCACGCCGCGTTCCCAGGACCTGATGCTGCTCATTGTCAGTTCCATGGGCGTGCTCTCCTCAGGATCCGCTGTAAGCGAAAGGCGAATAAAAAGCTGTCCGCTCCGAGAGATCAAGGTTGATGCCATGGGACTGGTGCAACAACGACTGCGACCTCGCCACGACCAGGGTTTCGCCGGGCGCCACTGCCAGCGGATGATTGCGGATGGTAACTTCGGCCCCTTCCTGGCCTTCCAGAGCAGTGATTTCTGTTCCGGCGGACTGCCCCAGTTTCAGGTGGCGACGGCCCTGCTCCATCTCGAACACGATGGGCAGCGACTCTACCCCAAGCACCTCGCCGATGAATGACGCCAGTGTGGCAGGGTGGCCCCCAGCCTGACCGCCGAATATTGTGCTCAGCGCCTCATTCTGGCGTTCATCTGCCCGCTGGTCGACGTAGAGCACGACTTTCCAGTTACCCTCCGGCATGGGGCCGGGCGAGTGAAGGGCGAGAGCCACATTTCGGTCGCTGAGGTCCACCTCCCCGTACAGGCCCTCGGTTATGTGCCAGCCCAGGAGCGCCATGCATTCGCCCTCGGTCGGGTCGCCGAGATAGATGCAGGGACACGCGCCCCTGCAGTTGCAGCTTTCCAGGTATTCTCCCCGCATGCTCCATTCGTTGCTCATGTTCTGCTCCTTCCTGCGATGCTTTTGAGTCTCGTCTGCTCTCACTCTTTATAGCCCTGAACCGATCATCAGATGTGAGAGACGGATGAGGATTTCATGAGAATCGAGCGGGCTGACCCGGGGCTGGAAGTCAGTTGCTCCCGCCCGGTGTGTTTTAGAGCTATGCTGCAGACAGGAGGAACCTGCCATGTGGCAACGAATGTCGGATTTGACCGCCCGCCAGGCATCCCGGGCTTTCGTTGGTCGCACTGGTGAACTCGCGACCCTGCGGGGGATGCTGTCGCCGGGAGGGCCTCATGTGATTCATGTCCACGGTATTGCCGGTATTGGCAAAACCGCTCTGATGGACATGTTTGCGATGGAGGCTCGGGAGAAAGGAGCCATTATCATCCGCCTGGACTGCGGCACGGTTGAGCCTACGGAATCTGGTTTTGTCCAGGCTCTGGAATCCGCCACTGGAGGCCTTGCTCCCGGGCCGGACTCGCTCATGGACCGGCTGGCTCGCCTTGGCGACGCGGTTGTGCTTGCTCTGGACGGCTATGACGGATTCAGGCTGCTCGACACCTGGTTGCGGCAGACCTTTGTCCCCATGTTGCCCGACAATGTTCGCATGCTCATTTTCAGTCGTCAGCGACCCATTGGCGCCTGGACTACAGCTCCCGGCTGGGGCAGGCTTGTGCGGTGCCTGGCACTGAAGTCCTTGAGTCAGCTCGAGGCGAGAGCCTTTCTTGTTCTGCACGACATCGCAGAAGAAGAGGCGGTATCTCTGGCTCGGGCTACTCACGGCCACCCGCTGGCATTGAAGCTGGCAGCCGCCGCCAGCCGGGAAAATCAGACCCGGTCCTGGCCGCAGGAGACAGTGCTTCAGCAGGCGGTTGATGAACTGAGCCGGATGTTTCTTGCTGATGTGGATGACCCGGTAAGCCGACGCGTGCTGGAGGGGGCCGTGGTGATGCGTCGGGTCACAGTTTCGCTGCTGAAGGCACTCTTTCCGGAGTTTGCACCCCAGGATGCCTACGACCGTCTGTGTCAGTTGCCCTTTGTGGACTGTGTTCGTGACGGGTTGGTTATCCATGATGCAGTCCGCGATCCGCTCGCCCGTTCTTTGCATGCAAGCGATCCCTGCCGGTATCTGGATTATCGCCGTTCAGCCTGGCGGCAACTGATCGCAGAGGCGGAATCCGCCGCCAGCGACGATCTCTGGCGCTACACGGCGGATATGCTCTACCTGATTGAAAATCCCGTTGTGCGTGAGGCTTTTTTCCCCACCGGTGCAGCGCGGCACACAGTAGAACCTGCGCAACCCGGTGACAGTGAAGCCCTCACGGGGATTGTGCGGGCCCATGACGGAGTGCAGGCCGGTGAGTTGCTGCTGCAATGGTGGCGCCGCCTTCCGCAGGCCTTCTCCATTGTGCGGGGACAAGAGGGAAGGGTGGAAGGGCTTTACTGCAAACTGCGCGCTGACCAGATTGAGCCTGCCTGGTTACTCGGTGACCCCGTGACGGCCCAGTGGTGCGATCATCTCAAGAAGAACCCCATGCGCCAGGGCGAGATAGCGCTGTTCTGCCGCCGGTGGCTGAGTTTCCAGGAGGGCGACTCACCCAGTGAAATACAGGCGGCTGTCTGGCTGGATCTCAAGCGCAGCTACATGGAATTGCGCCCCGCACTCCGTCGGGTTTATCTTACGGCTTGCGACCTTGCAGCATACAGTCAGGTAGCCCAGCGCCTGGGACTGGAAATCCTGGCCGGACGGGAGGTTGAACTGGACGGAGTCACTTATCCGAGCGCTGTACTCGATTTCGGGCCGAATTCCGTGGATGGCTGGCTGGCGGATCTTGCGGCGGCAGAGCTGGGAGTAAAACGTCCGCCCGGCATACTGGACATGGAGTCCAGGGAGCTGATGCTGGCGGAGGGCCCTGTAGCCCTGACGCCACTGGAATTTGGCGTCATGCGACGTCTGGTTGAACGTCAGGGCAGGATTGTGTCGCGCACCGAGCTGCTGCGGGATGTGTGGGGGACGAGCTATCAGGGGGGGAGCAATGTCGTTGATGCGGTGATGCGCACCCTCCGCCGCAAGCTCGGTCCGGAGTCTATTCGGATCGAGACGGTGACCGGGGTGGGCTATCGGCTGAGGGCTTCCGGGGTGGCTGGCGGCTGAGCCTGTACGACCGCGCTACTCCTCGCCTGTCAGGCTACTGGTTAACCGCGCCAGCCAGACTAAACTGCATATGGTCGACGTCTCACCCGGAGGTTATTTGTGTCGCAGGACCTGACCCTACTCAACAGGCAGGCTATCGCCGCCGCGAAAAACCACATGGGGGAGGTTGCCTGGCCTACAGTTATTCTTGTGGCGGCAGTGCTTGCGGGTTTTGTGGGGAATCTGTGGCTGTTCGCCGTTGGAGTCGGGCAGGAGCGGTCCCACCGCCTGCATCGTGAGATCGAACCCATTCTGCGCGCCCATGGTACGCCCATTTTGGGCATTTTCAGCCGACAGCCGGTGGAGGCTGCTGCTCCGGGATCTGTATGAGTCTTCTGATCGCCTTTGCGGTTCTGTCCATCAGTTTTTCATTTCTTTGCTCCATTCTTGAAGCATCACTTCTCTCGGTAACCCCAAGCTACATCGCCTCGCTGAAAAAAGAGAACCCCTCCCTGTTTCAGCGTCTGCGCAAACTCAAGGACGACATTGAGGACCCGCTCGCCGCCATCCTGACCCTGAACACCATTGCCCATACCGCAGGCGCTACCGGCGTTGGCGCCCAGGTGGCGGTAGTGTTTGGCGAAGTCTGGCTGGGGGCGGCATCTGCGATAATGACGCTGGCGATTCTGCTACTGTCTGAGATCATACCCAAGACCATCGGTGCCAAATACTGGCGCGGGATCGCCCCCTGGCTGCCGGGGGTCCTTGGCTTTCTGATCAAGAGCCTGCTGCCTTTTGTCTGGCTGTCCAAACAGGTGACCCGGCGCCTGACACAGGGTGAAAATGAGACGGATATCCGCGCCGAACTCAGCGCGCTGGTTGAGATAGGGCGCGACCAGCAGGCCCTGGATGAGGACGAGCGCAGGATGATTCAGAACGTCCTGCGTTTCCACGAGATCAAGGTAAGTGGGGTGATGACGCCGAGAACAGTGTGCAAGACCATTGGGCCGGATATTACGGTTGAAGCCTTCCGAAACCTGGCCAGATCCCTGCCGTTTTCCCGCTATCCGGTGATCGATGAAAATGACGAGGCCTGGGGTTATGTCCACAAATCCGATCTGCTTACCATCGACGACGATGCCAACCTCATGAACCATTTACGCCCGGCCAAACGGGTCAAATGGAATACCAACATTGAGTTTCTGTTCGCCGAGATGCTCCGTGAGCGCCAGCACATGGTTCTCGTTTATGACGAATTGGGCACCTGGCTCGGCATCGCCACCCTGGAAGACATTCTGGAGACATTGTTGGGCACCGAAATCATGGATGAGACGGACAATGTGTCCAATCTGCGCAAATATGCCAGACAACGCTGGAGCAGAAAACTGCGGCAAGGAAAGGCCGCTGGGAGGCCTGACAGGGATTGAGATGGATGCATGGGCAGGGACATGATGCGATCCGGACTCGTACGGGTTACCGGTACTGCCAACTCAGCGGCCATCACATCTGCTGTCGAAACAGACTGAGCACCTTGACCTTCGATCTCCTGAACAGACCGCGCTGGCGGTAGTCCCCGGCCTGCATCTCCGCGGCACGTGTGCAGTCTTCTTCAAAGTGGCGGTCGAGTTCGCTCAAGACCGCCTCGTCCATGATGAGCAGGGCCAGCTCATCGTCCTTGCTCATGGAGCGCTGGTTGAAGTTGGCGGAGCCGACACAGGCGACCGTGTCATCTATTGCCACAACCTTGGCGTGAATCATACTGGTCTGGTAGGACCAGATGCGCACACCCGCCTCCAGGAGCGGAGCGTACTCATCCTCCTGCGCCAACTGGGCCATACGCTGGTCGTGGTACGGGCCAGGGATCAGGATCTGCACATCAACCCCGCGCTGCGCTGTCTCCTGCAGGAGCTGAGCTAGACCGGGGTTTGGCACAAAATAGGCTGTGGTAATGCGCACCTTGTGGCGTGCCAGCGTGAGCAGGACATGGAACATTGTGGCGATTGGGCTCCAGTTGACGGCTGCGGCTGCCTTGAGCACCTGAACCTGGCTATTTCCGGCTGGCTCAAGTGCTTCGGCCCGGATGATCCGGGTAACTTCACCGCGCACCGACCGGTCTGCCTCCACCCAGTTGTCGATGAAGGCCGCCTGGAGTCCATGCACCGCCGGGCCTTCAATCTGGAAATGGGTTTCCCGCCACTCATCCGGGTTACGGGCGTCCCCCTGCCATTCCTCTGAGATGCCAACCCCGCCGGTAAAGGCGATGCGGCCGTCGCAGACCAGCACTTTGCGGTGTGTGCGATTATCGGCCTGCCAGAATTTCCATCGCACGGGAGGACGAAACCACACGATGTCCACCCCCGCAGTCTGCATGGAGTCGACCAGGGTTCCGGACATATTCATCGCACCGACGGCATCCAGGATGACCCGTACCTGAACGCCGGCCCGGGCCCGCTCAGCCAGGGCTTCGGCAAATTCATCGGCAATGTCACCTTTCCAGTAGATGAAGGTGAGGAATTCCACACTGAAGCGCGCCTGACGAATCGCCTCAAGCATGGGTGGGAAAATCTCAACACCGTTGCGTAGCACCCGCACCCGGTTGCCACGAGTGAAGGGAATGCCAAGCGTGGTCTCAAGCGCCTGCTGATAATCGATCTCAGCATCACTGTCTGTCAGGGAGTGGTTCAAGTTTTGACCCTCAGGTGCAGCGTTCAGAAGTGCCGCAGATTGAATATCGGGCTGTATTCCCACGATCCCACCGCTCCTCGCGCTTGTCCAGCTGATGCTGGATAGTCGCATCAAGGTTTTGTTCAGAACTGCCAGCCATCTGTTCAAGTATCCAGACCTGTCCTGATATTCGGGCAGTGTCCGAAAAACAGGACTGCGTTCGGCTGTCCCTGGGGCTGGTTTAGAGGGGCTTCACGGGACAGTGCTGCTTTCTTTCTCTTCAGCTGTCCGGTTTTCCGGGCAATGCACACCGCTACAGGTTGCACGTTTTCTCCAACTCCATGAATTGAAAGATTAACTCAAAAGCGGCGCACTATTTGCTGGAGATATTTACTTCTGGCGCACCGACGGGTGTGGCCGCCCGCGTCCGGCCCGTCAGGGTCCGGGCTTGAGATCGAAAAACAATAACTGGTGTGACCTATCCCCATGAGTCTGATCAATAATCTTTCCATGCGCGGCAAACTGCTTGCTCTGGTGGTACCTGCGCTGATCGTCGTGGCTTACTTTGCCCTTGAGAGTTTCTCCGAAAATGCGCAGGCCCTGACCGACATGCGGGACCTTCAGCAGATGGTGGCGATCGCGGACACTGGCGACCCTCTGGTGGAGGCCCTGCAGAAGGAGCGCGACCGTTCGGTTGTGTTCTTTGCCAGTCGTTTCGAGCCGGAGAGCGCTGCCAGGGAGCTGGCGGACCAGCACCAGGAGACGGATGCGCGTCTGGCGACCTACCGGGAACGCATCGCCAGCCTCCTTGAAGAGGATCGCCTTGATGCCGAAATCAGGGAGAATGTGGCTGCCTTCGGAGAGCGGCTGGACCAATTGCCCAGCCTTCGGGATGCCGTGGTTTCCCGCCAGATCGAAGCTGCTGAAGCTACCGGCCAATACACTGACCTGATTCGTGAGTTGCTCAGCCGCATCCCGCTGATCATTCGCCGCTCCACCGACGCCGGCCTTGCGCGCCAGGTAAATGCCTATTACACGCTTGCCGAGGCGGCTGAAAAGGCAGGACTGGAGCGGGCCGCTGGTTCCAGCCTGATCCGCCGGGGCAGCTTTGATGTTCCTGCAGCCGAGGAAATCGCCGTGCTGAACGGTCAGCAGCAGGCGTATTTCGCCGCCGCGCTGGCCATGCTTCCCCAGGATTCGGCGATGCGCCAAGCCATTGAAGAACTCCTTGCCGGTGAGGTCAATCAGGCTTTGCAGGCGCAGAGGAACACCCTTTTCAAGAGCCCTTCCGGGCTTTACGGTCTTGAGGCGGAGACCTGGTTTGCCGCTGCCAGTAAACGGATTGAGGCGCTGAACACGTTGCGGGAAGCCCTGCTGGAGCAGATCTCCGCGCTGGCGGAGGGCGCCGTTGCAGTGACCCGGAAAAACCTCATGACCCATGCCGGGATTGCCCTGGTGTCTGTTTCTGTCGCTGTGATCCTGATGCTGATGATCATCCGTTCGATCAATCACCAGGTCAGTCGCCTGCTTGCAGGGGTCCGACATGCCATGGAACACAAGGACCTGACCCAGCCCATCGAGGTCTCGTCCAGGGACGAGATCGGCACCATCAGCGCGGCCATAAATGAGCTCTACCGCCGTTTTGGAGAGGCGCTGCTACAGATCGACAAAGCCAGCGTTCAGCTGACCACGGCCACCGAACAGACCAGCGCCACCGCCAGTCAGAACAGCAGTCAGATTGAATTCCAGCAGGCACAGATTGCCCAGGTGGCGAGCGCAACCCTGGAGATGTCCGCCACCTCGGAAGAGATTTCCCGCAACACCCAGCAGGTGGCCGATGCAGCGGGCAGTGCCATGGAACGCAGCCAGGCGGGGGAGCAGGTTCTGCGGAGCAGCCTGAGTAGCATTCATGATCTGGCCGAGTCAGTGAAAGATGTGAATTCGGTAATTACGGAGCTGGAGCAGCGCAGTGCCTCCATCAGCGATGTGATCGGTGTGATTCGCCAGGTGGCTGAGCAGACCAACCTGCTGGCCCTCAATGCTGCGATTGAAGCGGCCCGTGCCGGGGATCAGGGCCGTGGCTTTGCCGTGGTTGCTGATGAGGTGCGCACCCTGGCCCAGCAGACCCACAAGTCCACCGCCGACATCGAGGCCATCATCAACAGCTTCCGGGAAGTAACCAGTAACGCCAGCCGGTCCATGAGCGCCAGTTACACTCTGGCCAATGACACCAGCGACCGGGCCTCTGACCTGGAGCGGACATTCGCCGAGACCCTCACTGACATCAATGCAATTTCGCAAATGGCCGAACAGATCGCCACTGCGGCTGATCAGCAGGTGTCCGTGACCCGGGAGCTGACCAGGAACATGGAGGCCGTCAATGAGTCAGCCACCATGGCTCTGACCGGTTCCCGGGAAATCAGTACGGTGACCGACGAGCAGGCACGGCTGGCGCGGCAGCTGCAGGACCTCGCCCACGAGTTCAGGATTGTGGCCTGAGGGAATGATTACGTGACGGGAAACCCTGGGGTAGTTTAAGCTCCTGATCAAACAAGAGGAGATGCCTGCATGGATGCCCACGAGTCCCCGATTCGCCAGGAAGACAGGTTGTTGCACTATTGCGGGACCTGGTCTGATCGAAGCCGGGCATTGTGAGCCGTGGGTCAGGCGCCACCCTGGGGCTGCACAGCCGGGCGAGATTCCTTATGGCCCGGCTCCGGGAGCGCCTCTGGTTCAAACCGCTGATAAGCTGCGCTCTGTCGCTGGTCGCGGCTTTCGTTGCCGGTCTGGCGGATCATGTTGAGACGGCGCAGTCCTTCCCGGACATAAGTTCAGAGTCCATCGAGGCCCTGCTTTCGATCACGTCCGCCAGTATGCTCGTTATTGCGGTGTTTGCCGTCGGGGCAATGGTGTCGGCCTACGCCTCCGCAAGCAGCGCCGCAACACCGCATTCATTTCCTCTGGTGCTCGCTGACGATGTATCACAAAACGCCCTGTCCACGTTCATTGGGGCGTTCATATTCAGCATCGTTGCCCTGGTTGCGATACTCAACGGTTATTACGACCAGGCTGGACGGTTTGTCCTGTTTGTTATTACGATCTTTGTATTTGCCATGGTCATTCTCGGTTTCGTGCGCTGGGTTGATCGGATTGCCAGGCTCGGGCGGATGGGCAATACCATCGAAAAGGTGGAAGCGGCCACGGATGCCGCATTGAAAATGCAGGCTCAGCGGCCGACACTGGGGGCTGTCAACGCAGACGCTGCGGGCCATGGCACCGCCATCTACCCGGAAACCGTCGGATACGTGCAGAACATAGACGTTGAGAAGCTGCAGCGGCTGGCTGAGAAGAATGACGGCACCATTTCCGTGTGTGCTCTTCCGGGCGCCTTTGTCACCCCGGGCAGCCCGCTGGCCTACTTCGAGGAGCAGGGCCCCCAGGACAAAGACGGGCTCCGGAAGACCATTGTTGAGGCGTTTGAGATCGCCAGTCAGAGAAGCTTTGAGTCGGATCCCTGTTTCGGCCTGAGTGTTCTGTCCGAGATCGCCAGCCGTGCCATGTCTCCCGCCGTGAATGACCCAGGTACTGCGATCGATATCACTGGATCCATGATCCGCCTTTTTGTGCGCTGGGCTCAGGCCTCTGAGAAAAGCGACGAACCCCCCGTGGAATACGGTCGCATAAGGATGCCGGCGGTTTCGCTCACCCGCATGTTCGACGCGGCCTTCAGCGGGATTGCCCGGGATGGCGCATCGTCAGTGGAGGTGGCTGTGCGCCTGCAAAAGGCGTTTCATTCTCTCACTCTGCAGGGGCATGGAGATATGGAACAGGCTGCAATTACGCACTCGAAGTTGGCCCTCAGGTACGCAGACCTGTCCCTGAAATTACCGGAGGAGCGGGAGGCTGTGGAATCGGCTGCCCCGAAATCCGCCTCTTGCTGACCATGCCGCGTGCGGTCTACTGATACGTGGCCAGTAACTCTGGCGCGAATACCCGCTCAACGGTAATGGCATAGAACCGTTCGTGGATGTTCGCCACCGCCTGGTGCTCCACCAGTTTATCGCTGGCCAGTTCGTCCTTTGCCCGGCCAGGGCCAGACGAATCCACTCTGGGGCTTCAGGCGGTCTTCTTCGATACCCGATCCGCGGTCATGCGCCAGACACTGGAGGCCCAGGATGAGCGGATCCAGACCCGCGGTTTTGCCGGCTTTTTCGAACTGCCCATTGCCTGCCAGAGTAGCGCATGCCGCCATTTTCAGGGGAGGTGGGGCGGTAGCGGGAGGTGGCTCAGGGGCATAAAGCTGCTGCCCCCTGCAAATGCTGGGTCTCTTTGTTTTACGTGCTAGTCTTTCATCATACTCGGCGATATTACCTGAAAGAATGGGTCATCCACTCGAGGGTTCAATGAAAGCAAGCCTGCGTCAGACACTTCTTCTGAGCCTGGTTCTCGCCCTGGCTGCCATCCTGACCGTCCAGTTACTGATTGGCTACCTGGTCATACTCCCGCGACTCGATGATCAGCAGGCCACCATCGACCGTAAGGACCTTGAGCGTGTCAGATCCGCTACCGACGCAGTTTTCAATGCCCTTCAGAATGTTGTCTACGACAATGCCGTCTGGGAGGAGATGACCATCCGGATGGCGGACTCTGACGCTGAATTTCTCGAAGACACCTATAATGATCCGGATTTTTTCAATGTCCTCCAGATCAACGGCGTCCATTACTTTGGAGCCGAGGGCGACCTGGTGTGGGGTCTGACCCTGGATGCGGAGCTGGAGCCGGTGGAGGCTCCGACGATTGAGAAGCCTGATCAGCGCACGCGGGAGGCAGTGCTGGTTGATGCCGAGGAGCAATACGGGCAGGAAAACCCGATTACCCGCCGGGGCTTCTTCTATGTAAACAGTCAGCCTGCGCTTTTTGTCAGCGTGTCGATCATGAGGCCTGGCCAGCCGGAAGCGTTTCAGGGCACTGCCACCTTCTGGCGGTTCATCGACAAGCGGTTTCTGGACAGTCTCACCACGGTACTGCGGCAGCCTCTCAGGGCGGAAATGGCGTCACAGCCGGGTGGTGGTATTTCGGGGGCCGGAATTGTTGAAGCAGAGGTGGTCTACGATCGGGAGGTGGAGGTCAACCGGCATCAGGGAGAGCTGAGCCTGTTATACCGGGACATCGATGAAGATCCCTTTATGGCGCTGAGCATAGACGCACACCCCTCCGCCTACAATGCAGCTCTGCTGAATGGCAGCCTGCTCGTGCAGCTGATCACGGCTACCCTGGCTCTGATTCTGTTCTACGCCTGGCTGAATCGCAGCACCATAAACCCCATCCTCCACCTGGACCGGGTTGTTGGCAACGTTATCCGTTCCCGGGACTACAGGTCCAGAACCGGCCTGGCGGCCAACAACGAACTGGGGCGACTCAGTCAGCGTCTTGATGAAATGCTCGAAACCATTGATTCCCAGCAGCAGGAGCTGGCTTCCCACAATCTCAAATTGCAGAAACTCAGCGATACCGACCAGCTGACTGGCCTGGCCAACCGGCGCTTTCTTGAATCGAGGCTCCGCAAAATGGCAGGGAGCCCTGTCAGTGACAGCCAGCCATGCAGTGTCCTGGTGGTGGATCTGGATCACTTCAAGGAATACAACGATCATTATGGCCACAGTGCAGGAGACCGGGCTCTGCAGGAACTTGCCGAGACGATGAAGCACAATACCCATAAAGCCACGGATCTGCTGGCCCGCTGGGGTGGCGAGGAATTCATTCTGGTGCTCACTGATACTGATGGAGCCGGGGCGGAAGCCGTAGCAGAGCGCATTCTCGAGGCGGTGCGAAAACGGGCAATTCCCCATGAGCGTTCCAGTGCTGCCAGCTACCTCACCGCGTCCATTGGCATTGCCGAGAAGCCTGCAGAAGCTCCTTTTGTTTATGAAGAGCTGTTCAACCGCGCGGATGAAGCACTGTATCAGGCAAAAGCGGCAGGAAGGAACTGTGCCAGGGCTGCGTGAATCCGGGGCGGACAGGCCTGAGCCGGCCTGCTCCTGCTCCGCCGGCGCAGCCAGCAGAGCGGCTGGGTCGCTTCTGACCCAAGTGGGCGTAGGTGTATCTTCGCCCATGTTATTAGCTCGATAACCTGTCACATTGATCAGTAGCCGGTGGGCGAAAGCACAGTTCCACGTGCTGAGCTGGAATGGCTCGTTCAATCTGGATTTTCCGGCATTGGATCCAGAACACAGCCACTGAAAGGGAATTGCATGAAAAACAGAGAATTATACCAGCAGAAAGTGCAGGCTCAGCTCGATGAGTGGAGAGCAGATTTTGACAAGTTCAAGGCCAAAGCGTCGGACGCCAGCGCCGACAGCCAACTGGACATCAACAGGAATCTGAAATCCCTTGAAGCCAAAATCGAGGAGGGCAGGAAGAAGCTGTCTGAAATCTCAGACTTTGGCGAAGAAACCTGGGACTCCGCCAGTGAAAATGTGAGATCTGGCTGGGAATCTGTGAAATCCGGGGCGAATGACGCGATCGCGAGACTGAAACGCTAAATCTGCAAGTGAATCAGAGTTGATGCCTTTGATCCGTGGGATGTTGTCTGCGGATTGAAGGTCGTGCTCAGACAGCATTCCTGAGCCACGTTACGACTGATCCCGCACCGGGAGAACAGCTTTGACCACGGCCGTCTGGTTTGTATTAATCGGTACCCTCCTGATCATGATGGGGTTGCGCTCACCCATTCTTCAGCGTTTCCGCCTCACACCGACCCTTGTCTATCTGGCTGTCGGGATAGTTCTCGGCCCTTCGGTTTTTGGCGCCTTCCATTTTAATCCGTTAAAACAGGCGCATTTACTGGAAGTTCTCGCTGAAATTGCGGTTCTGGTATCCCTGTTTATTGCCGGCATGAAAATGCCCGTGCCATTCAGGTGGCAGGAATGGCATACCCCGGTGCGACTCGCATTTATCTCCATGACAATCAGCGTCGCCCTGACGGCTGCATTTGGTTACTACGTTCTCGCTCTCCCCCTGGGGGCCGCCATCCTGCTGGGGGGCATTCTTGCACCAACCGACCCTGTGCTGGCCACCGATGTGCAGGTCCGGCACATGGGTGATAAAGACCCTTTACGCTTCACCCTGACCAGTGAAGCTGGCATGAATGACGGCAGTGCTTTTCCGTTTATCATGCTTGGGCTGGCACTGCTCAGCGCTCCCACCAGTTACGAATTGCTGGGCGCCTGGATGCTGAAGGATGTCTTGTGGGCGACGGTATCCGCCCTTGTTGTCGGGCTTGTGATGGGACGTTTACTGGCGCAGATTGTAAGGAAACAGCATTTCCTCAGTAGCGAAGGTCCATTACTGGATGACTTTCTTGGCCTGGGTCTGATCGGCGTGGTTTACGGCATCTGCCTGTTGCTGGAAGCCTGGGGGTTTCTGGCCGTTTTTGTCGCAGCCATTTCTCTTCGCCAGTCGGAACTCAGGCTGGCAGGAACGAATCTGCCGGCCAGAGATGCTGGAGCCGTGACTGATTCTTCCGTTACTTCCATTCAAACCGGTGAGTCAACACCAGAACGCAGCCCCCGGATTTCGGAAGGTTCCCTTTTGTTCAAAGAGCCGCTTGAGCGCCTGTCCGAGCTGGTGCTCGTTCTTCTGCTGGGCGGCATGCTGTTTTTTGACTCCTGGAGCTTCCGGGCCGTCGGGCTGGCACTGTTCCTGTTTATGGTTGTTCGCCCGGTCAGCGTACTGCTTGGCCTGCTTGGCTCTGGCACACCGTGGCGGCTGCGGATGCTGGTCGGCTGGTTTGGCGTGCGCGGCATCGGTTCAATCTATTATCTGATGTTCGCCATTGTGTTCGGCCTGCCGGAGGACCTGGCGGTGGAGTTCATCCATATTACGCTGGTTGTTATCGTGCTTTCGATCATCATCCACGGGCTAACCGTCAGGCCGATGATGTTAAAATGGTGGCCGTAAAAATTCAGAGTTGGCAGAACCAGAGAGGCTGAAAGGGCAGGGAAAGAATAGCCTGAAAAGGACTTTGGATAATTCCGGGTGTCGGAACAGAAGGATGCGGGACAGTGTGCAGGGCTCTGGGACCCTGCACACTGGACTGACTCATACTGAAGATCAGTCAGTGGTGATTTCGGTTTTGATGCCGTCTTTGCTGTCTTCAAATTTCAGGCTGAGGCCGCTTTCTTTTTCCGCAGGGGCTTCGATCGTTGTCGTGTTGCCGCCGCCGATGGCGCCTGTGTAGAAAAGAATGCCCGCGCCACCAATGAGCAGGCCAACCACGATGATTGCCACGATTGCCACGTTGTTGCTGCCAGACTGAGTAGTTGCCATAAAAACTTCCTGATTATGATCCTGATCTCGCAGCTTTTTTCACGGTTCTGACTCCGCATTGCGCTCAGGTGGGGCAGTATGCGCTTTTATCTGGCGGGGTATCGGGTAATCTGGCTATGCTGCGAGAATTACCTATCTTCCCGCGTTCGCGACCTGACAGATCGTTCCCCGCCGCAGGCCTTATGCTCTCACTGCCAGATTGGTAACCCAGGGCTTGGCAGCCGGATCAGTGAAGCAGAACCCGGGACATGTCTTTGCACGTTTTTTGGCAAAACTCGCGGCATCAGATAGCTGATCCGCAGTGCGGCTGTCCGCTGGCCCCGCTTCGACAAGGCCTGCTGACAGGGATACCAGCGGAAAGCGGCTGACCTGACCGTTTCTGTCTTCCGACTCCACACAGTTGCTTTGCAGCACATCTGCCGTGTAAAAGTGCCGTGTCTTTGCAATGAAGCTGCCCTGAACACTTCTCGCCAATGATGCTGCAGAATGGGAGCTGGTGATGACGACGAAGTCGTCTCCCCCGATGTGGCCGACAAAATCGGTATCGGCACAGAAATGCTCGAGCAGAAGATCGGACAGCAGGAGTATGACCTGATCCCCAACCCGATAGCCCAGCAGATCGTTGAGAGGCTTGAAGGCGTTTATGTCGAAGTACATCAGAGTGAATGGGATATCATTTCGGGCCCGGGTCGCCAGAGCCTGCTGGATGGGTACATTGCCGGGCAGCAGAGTCAGGGGATTGGCATAACGTGCCTTTTCGATCTTGCGGGCAGTGATCTGCTGGAGGAGTGAGCGGGTGGCTCCCAGTCCGACGTATTCGCCATTCCGTGTGATAATGAAGTGCTGTTTCAGATAATGCACATCGTCATCAATCAGACGCTGACTGACCTCCTCCAGGGGCATGTCGTAATCCACGACGAGAGCATCTGAGTTCAGCATCTGTGAAACACGGCGTTTTTCGTAAAGAGCCCGGCCATAGGGCGTGCTGAACGTCTCCAGAACCCGCCATTTATGAACGAGGCCCAGGGGCCGCCCATTGTCAACGACAGGCAGCGCAAACATACCCGGCTCGTCCTGAAGTCGCGCCCAGGCGTGTTGCAGGGTAGCGTCTCCGGCGATGGGTTCAATATGGGTGCAGAGGGTCCCGGCTTTTTCCCGTTGGGGCAACTGACCGGAAAAGAGGGGGTGAACCTCGAGCGGATCCAGGCACGCC
The DNA here is from genome assembly GCF_044799475.1 of Marinobacter sp. GTDB lineage: Bacteria > Pseudomonadota > Gammaproteobacteria > Pseudomonadales > Oleiphilaceae > Marinobacter. Next base: position 1,187,855 of record NZ_CP085217.1, read on the forward strand.
GTTGGAATGGGCTTTGGCCGCCCGAACAGGAAACCCTGGATAAGGGATATACCCATGCCCGAGACCACACGGAATTCAGCATCAGTCTCGACGCCCTCGGCGATCAGTGTGCAGCCCAGGCGGTCAGCCAGTTCCACTACTGATCTGAGAAACTCCCGCTTCACCAGGTCATCCTGGATGTCCCTGATGAAATGCCGATCAATTTTCACGAAATCCGGCTTGAGCTCCGACCAGAGTTTCAGACCGGAATAGCCGCTGCCAAGGTCGTCGATAGCAATCAGAAATCCCTCCGCCCTGAGCCAGGCAAGCGTTTTCTGCAGGCCGCAGGGATCGGTGGTGGGGTAGCGCTCGGAAATCTCGATCACTATGTCCGAGGCCTTCAGGCCGTTCACTGCCAGCAGGTTTTTCAGCCGAAGGGGTTCAAACTCGGCCGGCATCAGTTTTGCCGGACTGACATTCACGAAAAGTTTCTGGGGCGCCCCCTGCCCTGACCATGTTCGTGCCGCGATGCGAAGGCATAGCGCTTCCAGTTCAAGAGTGCGGTTACAGCGCTCGGCGGTCTCGAACAGCATCTGGGCCGGATGAAGGGGGCTATCTGAGGGCCCCCGGCTGAGTGCTTCATAACCGAACACGTTCTTGTTATCAGTATTAATAATAGGCTGAAAGAGCGTGGTGACGTCTTGGTCAGAAAGTAAACGTTTCAGTTCCTGGCTGAGAAAGTCCTGCATGCTGGGCACTCCGGAATTCAGTAAAGGCTTTGCAGGAAGCATTTCGTGTCACGCCCTGTGTGACTCCACCGAAAGTGCTGAGCCTGCCCATTCAACTGATTCACGTCCGGCTGTGCCAACAGTCATGATTGCGGACGCATAATGGGTGAGGATTGTGACAGTGATATTTCGAGGCCGCCGAATTACTGGCTTTTCATGAAGGTGCCCGCGTCATGATTTTGTCAAGAAATGTGAATTCCGCGCTTTTGTAATGGGTCTGTCATCCTGGTTTCGCAGCATGCTCGCACAACCTGATGGGGGCATCATGCTAAGAACCGTTCGCAGTCGAATCCTTTTCTTCTCATTTCTTTCAGTTTTCGCTCTCTCGGCCCTTGCGGCGCTGTCCTGGTCGATCATTACAAAGGCGGAAAACGCTGCTGAGCAGCTGATACAGAACCGTCTGACGGAATCATGGCTGCTGAATGACATGGAACAGAGCCTGCGAGAACTGCAGGATCTTTCCTTCAAGGTGAAGGGACAATTATTGCTGTGGGATGAAATTGCCGCAGAGTTTTCGTCACTTTCCGGCTTAATTCCAGAAAACTGGCGAGCAATCGAAGATAATCCACAGCTGAGTAAGTGGGCTTCCGAAAACGAGACCCTGTTCAGGGACGTTCGAGCCTTCCTGGACTCGCTGGGCGAATCAGTCGAGGCCCGAAGCTACTATCAGGCGGGCAAGCTTGTGGATTTTGAGCTCTTTCCCGCTCTGGAGCCGGTTCTGAAAAGCATCAACGCCCGCAAAGAGGCGAGTCGGGACAGGATCAGTGAGGAATCCACCGAATTGCTGGATTACCTCAGCAGCCAGCAGTCCTCCTTGAGTATGGGCACCGGCGCCTTCCTGCTGGTGGTGGTTGTGATGACGCTGTGGCTGAGGCGCACCGTTATCTTCCGCCTTCAGCGCATCAAAGCTGACCTCCGGAGAATGGATGAGGACTCGGACCTCGCCAATCCGCCCAGAGTCACGGGCTCCGATGAAGTGGCTGGGGTCACCACGGCACTGACCCGCCTGGTTGGCCGGTTCGAAGACTTCATCGGGGACATCAGGATTGCGTCTCACAGCGTCAACGAGCGCTCGTCAGCACTTGATGCCCAGGCAAGAGAGCTCGAGACTGCCTCTGATGCCACACGCCAGCAGATCCGGGATGTCACACACTCCATGCGGGCCATTGAGAACCAGGCGTCTGCCATTGAGGCCTCGACCCGGGAATCTGCCGACACTGTCAGGGAGGCTGTCAGCGCCAACGCGGATATTCAGTCAGGCCTGAGAAACAGCGAGCGCGCGGCGGAGCATACGGTGGAGGTGATCAGCCGGGTGTCCGGGTCAATCCATGCTCTGAGTGAGTCCACTGGGAAGATCAAAAAAGTGATTGGGGTGATTGCTGACATTGCAGAACAGACCAACCTGCTGGCGTTGAATGCGGCAACCGAGGCCGCGAGGGCCGGGGAGCATGGGCGCGGTTTTGCGGTGGTTGCGGACGAGGTGCGAACACTATCGAAACGCACTGCGGATTCGACCGGTGAGATCCGGCAATGGGTTGTCGATCTGGTTCAGGGCGTGGAGGGAGTTGACCGGCTCCTGCTGGAGATGAATGAAGCGGGAACGGGCAACCGGCGAACCCTTGAGACACTCAAGGAACACCTCGTAGCCATGAACCATCGTTTCTCGGATCTGGAATTGCGAAGCACCACCATCAGCGAGGCCGTGGCGACGCAGAGGGATGAGGTCGGCCGGGTCGGTCGTCGGTCTGTTGCTCTTGATGCCAATGCCGGCACTCTCGTCCAGACCGTAGCCGGTAGCCGTGAGATAAGCGAAGCCCTGAGGCAGGAAGCACTGTCGATGCGGCAGATGATATCCCGATTCCGCACCTCGGCTGACCAGTAACTGGCAAGGGGCGGACCGGAGGCTGGCCCGGCGCTCTGAGAGCGTCCGGGATGCCTTCAGCCTCGCTCACAGGCCTTCAGCACCATGACCGGTTGACCATGGCATGACGCATTCGTCAGGATGAGTAACCTGGCTCGAGGTCGAGCCTGGACGGGGAGTCTGACTGAACATGGATAATCGTCACATCGTGATCTTTGATGGGGTCTGCAATTTCTGCAACCGCGCCGTGAACTTCATCATCGCCCGGGACCCGGAGGGCAAATTTGCATTTGTGCCGATCCAGACAGAACTGGGGCGGGAACTCATGTCGGGCCACGGCATAGAGCAGGGTGGAGATGCAGGCGTGGATACCCTCGTTCTTCTCAAGAATGGTCGCGGTTACGTCCGGACGGATGCAGTGCTGGAAATCACGAAGGACCTGAAGGGTCTGTGGTGGCTGTTCAACGTCTTCAGGATTATCCCCAGGCCCGTCCGTGATTATTTCTATCGCGTCTTTGCCAGACACCGCTACCGGCTCTTCGGGAAGAGGAAGAAATGCATGGTTCCGTCCAGAGAAGTCAGGGATCGGTTCCCCGGAGTTCGCGAAACATGAGAACGATCGCTTTTTACAGTCTCAAGGGGGGCGTTGGCAAAACAGCAGCTGCGGTCAATATCGCTTACCTCGCAAGCCAGGCGGGTGTTTCCACGCTGCTCTGGGACCTGGATCCCCAGGGTGCGTCCAGCTGGTATCTGGCAGGGACGGAAGACGTTTCCGGCCACAAGCTCTCAGCTTTGATAAAGGGTAAATCTCCGATAGCGGAGTTCATTCATCAGAGCGAGTACCCGAATCTGGAATTTATTCCATCCCATACCAGTTTCCGCAACCTGGATGTCAGGCTGGAACAGTCCGACAGCAACAATCTGATAAAGGAATGGCTGGCGCCCCTCTCCGAAGACACCAGCCTCGTTATTCTGGACTGCCCGCCGTCACTTTCAAGGCTGTCAGAGCAGGTTCTGAAAGCATCTGACGCGACCTTTGTCCCGGTTATCCCAACCTGGCTGTCGCTCAACAGCTGGAATCAGCTGCAGGCATTTGCCACAGACAAAAAGCTCAAACCATCAAGGCTTCATCCCTTCTACTCCCTGGCTGACCGTCGTAAATCACTGCACCGGGAGTTGATTGATGCCCGCGAGAAGCATCTTCCTTCGGGGCTCAGGACCATCATTCCCAATGCCAGCGTCGTTGAAAAAATGGGTGAGAAGGGCGCTCCGGTAGAGAGGCTGGCACCGGCTTCGATAGCGGCTGATGCCTACCGGCGGCTCTGGCAGGAGATCCGTGGCATTATCGGCTAGACATGATGTTTTGACCAAAGCGGAGCCGATGCGATGAATGAAGCGATCTACTGGTACGCAGTCTGCACAATTATTCTTTTTCTGAAAATGTTCGGCCTGTCGCTTTACCAGGCATTTCACCGGATCACCAAGGCCAGTTACAAAACGCCGGAGGATGCGGCCTTTGTCGGGGTGAAGCCTGTGGCGGAAGAACTGCCCGAGGTGCAGCGCGGGGCAAAGGCCTGGCTTAACGATCTGGAGAATATTCCCATCTTTTTCGCCCTGGGGGCGGCCTGTCTCTGGACGGGAGCCGCGCCGGGAGCAGTGGCCTGGTGGTTTATCATATTTACCGCTGCCCGGGTACTGCATACCGTGAGCTACCTGGCTGCCATGCAGCCCTGGAGGACGATCTTCTTCGGCGTCGGGGTGGTCTGTCTGGTTGGGCTGGCGGTGGAAATTCTTCTGGCCCTGCCCTGAAAAACAGGCCGCTGGCAGGTGTATAATGTCCGGTTTTCCACCCAGGAGAGGCACAATGTTTCATTTCGAGCTGGAGCCGCGTTTCAGCGATACCGACGCTCTCGGTCACATCACCAATACTGTTCTGCCGGTCTGGTTTGAGCAGGCCCGTAAGCCGATATTCGAGATCTTTCATCCGTCCCTGGAGCCCAAAACCTGGCCGCTGATCGTTGCCCGGCTGGAAATAGACCTGATGGCCCAGAGCTACTGGGACAAGCCTGTTGAGATCACCACCGGTATTGGCAGAATTGGCAACTCTTCATTTCATGTGATCCAGGAAGCGTTTCAGAGCGGCGCCCGGATCGCCCGGGGCCTGACAGTGTTGATTCATTTCGACTACAAAACCCAAAAGGCTGTGCCGATTCCGGAAAATGTCCGGGCACAGCTGGCTGAGCATGTTATTGCCGAGGCTGGTTCCTGACGTTTCCGCCTGGTTTTCTCCGAAAGCACCGTTAAGGCGCTGCAGCCAAAGGTGAAGGATCTGCTAAGCTGGGTTTCTTTCCAGCACAGACGTGGTCCGCATGAATGAAGCAGTGGAGCTGATAGGCAATACGATAGTTGCCGAATTTTCGGACCTTAATGATCTGGGTGAATTCGTTGTTGTAGTGATCAGGCTGCTGGTGGCTGCCCTTCTCGGGGGTCTGCTCGGGCTTGAACGGGAGCAGCGTGGCAAGGCTGCTGGAGTGCGAACTCACATGCTGGTCTGCATGGGGGCTGCCCTGTTCATACTGATTCCAGAGCAGAGCGGGATCAGTGATTCGGAAATGAGCCGTGTTATTCAGGGCGTGATTGCGGGTATCGGCTTTCTTTGCGCCGGATCAATCATCACGGGCAAGGACGAACGGGGCTCCACCGGCCTTACCACCGCGGCGGGGATCTGGTTCACAGCAGCCATAGGTGTAGCCGTTGGCCTGGGGCGTGAGCAGACTGCCATTCTGTGTACTCTTCTGGCCTGGCTCGTGCTTTATGTAGTGCCATTCTTCTCACGCTCGATACGTCGGAGGAAATCCGCGGATTCAGCTTCCGGAAAAGACGCAGATGAGAGCCCCGCCGAAGCCCAGATTCGTAACTCTGATGAAAGAACCTGAGAGGGTTTTCCGGAATTATGGAAGCATTTGAGCAAAAACCGAGAGTGAGAGAACATCATGTCCAGACCCGAAAGAGATATAGAAAAGGACTATCCCAAGGCAGAGTTCGTGGCCAAGCTGCGCCGCCTTGCGGATGCCATTGAGAACGGTGACCGATTTGAAATACAGATCTCCGGGGAGCGGATTTACGTCCCTGTAAGGGCCAGATTCAATATCGAGCACGAGAGATCCGAGGAAGAGGAAGAGATCGAGTTTCAGATCAAATGGCAGCTTGGGTAGCTGGCAACAACGCTCCTCACCTGAAACCTCATGTGGCCTGTACGGCGGCCCCAGAATGTCTTTTCCTCCCGGGTAAGCTCTACTTGCAGAGCTGTCAGCGCATCGTCGAGGTGTTTCTCTCTGCTGGCTCCGACGATGGGCGCAGTGACCACCGGCCTGGATGCTACCCAGGCGACTGTATTCCATGGCTGTGATCTCCCGAGTCAGACCGACCCCTGCACGATTTTTGTCAGCGCGCCATAGACCTGAAGGCCTGGCCTGGAATATTCAAGTGGCAGGCCGGCGCAAGTCAGAACAAACATTCCGGCTAGACGGTTGAGGCCATAGTAATCAGGCCACATATACATAGAGGTGCGGATTGCGAGGCGATGGTCAAAGCCGCGCAGTTAATCGATACACACGACTTTATGGAAGGAGGTCCTATGTTCGATAACCCAGCCATTCAGGTTGATGAGGTAATTGACAGGCTGCAGGCAGCTTTTGAGCGTGATCCATGGATCAATCTGCACAGTTACCCGGTAGAGTTCAGAAGTGAAGATGGCCGGCTGGTGATGGACGGTACTGTGGAGCATGTTGCTGCCAAGCGGCGCGCCCGGGTTCTGGCCGAAAGCCTGGTAGGGCAGCACTTGTCCGTTGACGACAGGCTCCGCCGGGAACCGGTGGAGAAGCAGGGCGATCGCCAGATCCGGGACAAAGTGATGGACTGGCTGTCCATGGAGTCGATGTTCCTGGAATATACCCTGGGCGCCGAAACAGGAAACAGGGTTGAAACCATCCGTGACTCCGGTCCTGGCAGCCATGAGATCATTGTTCATGTGGACGATGGGAAGGTAACCCTCAAGGGTTCGGTCGGCAGCCTGACGCACAGACGGGTCGCCGAGGCTATGACCTGGTGGGTGTATGGCTGCGAAACCGTGGAGAATCAGCTGGCAGTAATGCCGGACGAGGAAGACTCCGACGACGAGATCAACGATGCCGTCCGCATTGTCCTCGAAAAAGACCCCACCCTTGACGCGGATCAGTTCCACACGAGAACTTCAGACCACGTTGTGCAAATTGAGGGCCTGGCCGCTGATGATATGATGAAAAAATATGCAGTTATGGATGTCTGGTCGGTGTCCGGTGTCTGGGATGTGGTTGACCGTGTGTCAGTCAAGGGATCTGAGCCCGCCTGACTGATCGGGCATCATTTCCACCGTCTGAATGTAGCGGGCTCTGACGCAAGCTCAGAGCCCGCTCTCATCTCCGGGTTGAGCCGGGAGTTTTCATTGCTGGCACCCCCTTGTGCTGTTTTGTAAGCGCAAACTGATCAGAAGCTGATCAGCGTTTTCCTCACTCCAATAGACACCGGGGCAAAATCGTTGTTACAGCTTGCTGTGACTATGCTGTGCGAAATCCGGATCTGGTTTTCTGGCTGTGTATCTTCCAGCCTCCTGCATTGATGCAGTCGCGCCCGGGGCCGCTCAGTGTCCCCCGTGGACGCCGACAAACCGCTGCAGTATGGCCTGCAGTTCGTCGACGCTCATGTCGACATGCTCGACAACCCGGCCGTAGAGCATGGCGGTCGGAACGTTCCGGCCGTCGCGGGCATTCTGCAGTTCCCTCAGACAGAAAAGCACAGTTCGCTCCTTCACGTTGAGTCCATCCCGTACATCTGGCAGGTTGGTGTATATGCTCCAGTCACTCATGGTCGCTGGTCCTCCGCCTATAGCTCCCCGGATGTTCTGATGCAGTATTAGCGGTTGCCGGGCAGGATGTGAATGAAGGCTGATGATGGCGTTCAGAAGATTACACCCAAATTCAGCAGAGGAGTCACGGATGAAGTACATGTTCGAGGTTCATATCAGGGAAGGCCACACTGCAGAGGAATACGCCGATGCCTGGGTCCGTGCCAGCGAGATCATCCAGCGTGCGCCGGGGGCCAAGGGTACGGAGCTGCACCGTAAGATCGGTGATCCGAAGGTCCTGATTGCCATAGCCCACTGGGAGACCAAGGCGCACCGGGACGCCATGGAGGCCAGGCATGATCCGGAGGTTGCTGAGATCATCCGCAGCGCCGCGGCTTTCTGTGATATCCGTCCCATCGGGGAATTCGAAGAGCCGGAGTGGATGGTAATACCCCCGGAACGTTAGCTGGCCGCCTGCACAATGTCCATGGCAGTTAGTGCCGGGTCCTTATGGAAGCGCAACACAAGGAGGCAAGGATGAAAACCATCGGCATGCTCGGGGGCATGAGCTGGGAATCAACCCAGAGCTATTACCGGGCGATCAATCAGGGCATCAACGCAGCGCTGGGCGGGTTTCACTCCGCCAGAATCCTCATGTACAGCGTGGATTTTGCGGAAATCGAGGCGCTGCAGCGTCAGGGGGACTGGGACAGGATGGCCGAAATCCTCGCCCGGGCGGCCGGGGCTGTGAAGGCAGGCGGAGCCGATTTTCTGATTATCTGCACCAACACCATGCACAAGGTGGTCCCACAGATTCAGGCGGAGATTGATATCCCCATTCTTCACATAGCCGATGCCACCGCAGAGGTCCTGACCAGAGATGGCGTTGCCAGGGTTGGGCTGCTGGGAACCAGATTCACCATGGAGCAGGCCTTCTATCGGGAGAGGCTGGAGGCCAGTGGAATCCAGGTGCTTGTGCCGGATGAAGAAGGCCGGGCGCTGATTCATGATGTAATCTATCAGGAGCTTTGCCAGGGCGTGGTCCGGGAAGAATCCAGAGAAGCCTACCTTGAAGTGGTCGAAGCAATGGCGAGGCGGGGCGCAGAGGCGGTGGTGCTTGGCTGCACCGAGATCGGCCTCCTGATTCAGTCTTCGGACACCAGGGTGCCCCTCTATGACACCACTGAGATACATGCTGCTCAGGCGGTGGCCCGGGCTATCGACTAAAACCGGTCTCAGCCTGTGCTGCCGGGCCCCGTATGCTAGTGTTGGATATTCCAGTGACATTCACTCAATGAGAGTACCGGCTGTCACGGCTCCAGGCTCTCATCCATTTTGAGGGCGTAGCTATGAAACCGACAATTCCGAAGTTTCCCCTTATCCAGTTGAAAAGAAATGACGGGATTCCTGCCTCCTGGGAGTTTGCCGAAGGTGATGGTGTGGTGATTCTGGTACCCGAGGGGCAGCGGGAGGCGGTCGGACAGACGCCATGGGGCGATTTCCTCGGCCGCCGCCTGGGTGCATTCCCGGACAAAGCGAACCCGGTTGTGCTTTCCGGCCCCGGCGGCGAGCGCATTTCCGTTGGTTCTGTGACAGGCGGCGCCAGCTGTTTCAAGGCTCTGACCCTGGCGCGGAAACTGGTGGGGCCTCTTCTGAAGGATCGGCCGGAACAGATCAACGTAGTGTCACTTCTCGAGGATGCGTCGGCGACGGCTGCGATGGCAGAGGCGCTGGTAGCCGCTGTTCACGCCGACATATTCGCTTTGCCAAAAATTACCGAAGCCCCGTCGGAAGCGTCACCGTTAAAGGCCCTTCACTTTTTCGGCGATCTCGGGGAAGCGGATTTCCGCAACGCCGAAGCAACCGCCGAAGGCAACAATCTCGCCCGCTGGCTGACCCAGCTGCCCGGTAACTATCTGACCCCGGCAATTTACCGTGGCTATGTAGAGTCCCTGGCGCAGGAGGAGGGCTGGGAAACCGATTTTATCGATGTCGAGCGGCTGAAAGAGCTTGGTGCCGGTGCTTTTCTGTCGGTCATCGAGGCTAGCCCAAACCAGGATGCAGGCATCCTGCATCTGCGCTACCGCCCCGAGGGCGCGCAGGGTCAGCCACTTGCGGTTGTAGGCAAGGGCATCTGTTTCGACACTGGCGGCACCAACCTCAAGGTGGGCGGTAGCATGCTGGGAATGCATGGCGACATGCAGGGCAGTGCGGTAGCGCTGGGTACATTCCTGGCTCTGACACGGCTGAAATTCGACCAGCCCGTCGACTGCTGGCTGGCACTGGCGGAGAACCACATAGGCCCGAAAGCGGTCAAATGCAACGATGTGATCACCGCCCTCAATGGCACCACCATCGAGCTCATCAATACCGACGCCGAAGGCCGGATGGTGCTGGCGGACACCCTGGCGCTGGCAAGCCGGGAAAAACCACGGGCCATTCTGGACTACGCCACCCTCACCGGTGCCGTGGTGTCTGCCCTTGGCCAGAGGATGGCGGGGGCGATCACCAACCGGCGAGAGTGGGTGGAGCCTCTGATCCAGGCGGGTGAGCAGTGCGGCGAACGCGTCTGGCCCATGCCTTACGAAGATGATTACGACGAGGATCTGGAATCCAGTGTGGCAGATACGCTTCAGTGCCGCACCACCGGTGCGGGCGACCATCTCTACGCCGCCCGTTTTCTGGGGCGGTTCGTCGGTGAGGATATTGGCTGGGTTCATGTGGACATGGCGTCCTCCGGCACCCACAAAGGCGGCCTTGCCCAGATTCCGACCGATCTCCAGGGTTTTGGCGTGCGGTTTGGAGTTCAATGGCTGGAAAAAATGGCCCAGGAGTGATCCCTGGCCGGTTGCCGGCGCTGGCGACCGCGTTCAGGAGAGGCGGCGGGCGCTGGCTACCAGCATCAGAATCCATACGCCAGTGAAGAGGAAATCCACACCCAGCAACAGACCAAGAATCCAGGGCACATTGGTAGCGGTGAACTGGAACAGGATCAGAAAGCCAAGAGCCAGGGAGAGCAGGCCGCTGGCGAGGATCCAGCCCCAGCCTGTGACAGGGCGCACCTGAAATGCAAAGAGGGTCTTGATGGTGCCGGTTAGCAGCAGAAAGAACATCACCAGTGAAGCCAGGGTGATGGCGCCGGCCAGGGGGAAGAACAGCATCAGGGCGCCTATGACGAGAGCCAGGATGCCCAGGGCAAGGCTGGGCATAAAGGTTGTTCCTCTGGGTCCGGACAGAGACTGTGCGGCCTGGACAGCACCGGCTATGACCAGAATGGTTCCAATGGCCAGGTCCAGCGACAGGGCCGCAGTCCAGGGAAAGGCAATGGCAGCGATCCCCAGTACCAGAAAAATAACGCCAATGGCGGTGAACCAGCCGCTGCGGTTACGGATGTCATCCAGCAGATTATGTTGGACCCTGACTTCGTAATGACGGCTTTCGGTTTTCATCCTTTATCTCCGTTCCAGCGTCAAATCGTTCGGCTTCGGATTCGCAGCCCCTGAAACTTCTATTGCGTTGCAGCCATGCATTTCAACCCGCCTGGCTGTGGTAATCTGCGAACCAGTTACAGTCAAGAAAAACAGGAACACACGATGCTCGAAAGTATTCCCTGGCTGCCGGAGAACTTTACGTTTCCCGACTCCATGCTTAGCCTTGTGGTGAATACAACCCTGCTGGTTGTGGTCATCATTATCCTTCGCACCCTGACGGCCAGGTTCATCCGGCGGACGGTGGCTTCGTCTGAATTGCGGGGCCGCTTGCTGGTGAATTTCCGCAACGGCTTTCTCCTTCTCGGTCTCCTCGGCCTGGTTCTCATCTGGGGTGACCAGATAAGAGCCCTGGCACTGTCCATTGTCGCGATCGCCGTGGCCTTTGTGGTGGCCACCAAGGAGCTGATTCTCTGTATCACGGGTTCGCTGTTAAAGAGCGGGGCGGGTTCGTTCAATCTGGGGGATCGTATCCAGGTGAAGGAGTTTCGTGGAGATGTTATTGATCAGAGTCTTCTGGCGACCACCATCCTTGAAGTGGGGCCAGGCAAAACCAGCCATCAGCGTACCGGGCGGATGATCGTCATACCCAATGCCCTGTTTGTTGCCGAGCCGGTCATAAACGAAAGTTTCACCGATCATTACGACTTCCATGTATTTGTGGTGCCTTTCAAGCGTGAGGATGACTGGCGCTCTGCCCAGACTGCCTTCCTGGAGGCGGCAAACCGCCATTGTCTTCCGTATCTCGAACAGGTCCGCAAGTACATGAGCAAATTCGGCGCCCAGCGCGGCCTGGAAGTGCCCTCAGTGGATCCAAGGGTCACCATCCAGGCGCCGGTGGCGGGAGAAATTCACCTGATTGTGCGGCTGCCGGTCAAATCCGGCCAGAGAAGCTATCTCGAACAGAGCATCCTGGCCGAGGTATTTGGCAATAATGAGTTTTCCAGCAAAAAGACAGAGAAGGCCGCTGCTGAGGAAATGCCGGATGAGGAGGAAAAGTGATTCTCAAGGCCTGGCCGTACCCACCGGTTTGTACTCACAATCTTCCTTTTGCGGTTAAGGCTAATCTGATCCTGCTCCTTCCCCCGACATTCCGGATAACTCGAGGTTAGTAAGGCCATGGCAATTCTGCTGTTTGTAGTGGGTATTGTTTTCCTGATTGTCGGTGCCGAAGCCCTCGTGCGGGGCGCTTCCCGAATGGCTGCCGCCTTTGGTATCGCGCCCCTGGTTATTGGCCTGACGGTGGTGGCCTTCGGCACCAGCTCGCCGGAACTGGCGGTGAGTATTGAGTCGGCACTGTCCGGCCAGGCCAATATTGCCCTGGGCAACGTTGTTGGCAGTAACATTTTCAACGTGCTGTTCATTCTTGGCGTGTCGGCCCTGATTGTGCCGCTGATCGTCTCGCAGCAGCTGATACGGATTGACGTGCCCTTGATGATCGGCCTGTCGGTGATCGTCCTGCTGTTTTCACTGGACGGCGCCATCGGCTGGATTGACGGTCTGCTTCTGGTGACCGGACTGGTCGTCTATGTGTCCTTCCTGATCATCCAGAGCCGCCGCGAACGTAATGAAGCCGCCGGGAAGGCGGAGCTTGAAGGCATTCCGGGGCTGGGAGATGGCCCGGAGTCAGGTGGCTGGGGGAAGAACCTCGGCCTGGTGGTGGTGGGTCTGGTCCTGCTGGTTCTGGGTTCCCGCTGGCTGGTGGACAGCGCTGTCGCCTTCGCCCAGCACCTGGGGGTGAGTGAACTGGTGGTGGGCCTGACTATCGTGGCCGCCGGCACTTCCCTGCCGGAAGTTGTGACATCAATTATCGCTGCCCTGCGCGGTGAGCGTGATATCGCCGTGGGCAATGTGGTGGGCAGCAACATCTTCAACATCATGGGCGTTCTGGGTATTGCCAGTATCATTGCGCCGGAAGGTATAGCGGTTGCCCCGTCCGTTCTTGCGTTCGACATGCCCGTCATGATTGCCGTTGCTTTCGCCTGCCTGCCGATATTTTTCACCGGCGGAATTATTGACCGGAAGGAAGGTGGGCTCTTGCTTGGCTACTATGTGGCTTATACCCTTTATCTGATCCTGGCTGCCTCCCATCACGATGCTCTGCCGGAGTTCAGCGCTGCCATGCTGTACTTTGTTGTTCCTCTCACCGCCATCACTCTGGCCATTGTGGTCATGCGGCAGATGCGGGGCGACACAAAGAAGCTCTCATGATGAGGCGGGAGGTCTTTACACTGAGTTTTTTGTGCCCTTGGAAACCTTATTTGAGGGGTTCTGCTGCAATAGGGGTTCTGCTGTAATAAGGATGAATATGCTGTTTCGCCTTGCTGTCTTGCTGATTTTTCTTGCGAGTGTACCTGTCCAGGCATACACCCTGGCCGCCGAGGATGATTACTACCCCTATTCTGCCCAGGTAGACGGCGAGCTGGTTGGGATGGTTCCTGATCTTGCCAGAGCAGCTTTTGCAGCGGTTGGCGTGGAGGTTGATTTCATTATCCGCCCCTATTCAAGGGTACTGATGATGGTGGAAAGGGGGCAGGCCCTGGGAGGCTTCGCGGGCTCCATTGATGATTCCAACAGGTCAGCCTTCTTCTGGCACGAAACACCCCTTGATATCGTGCGCCTTGTGATCTGGGCAAGAAAGGGAGAATCGGAAACCGGGCTCTCAGCGAAGGACATGGAAGGCCAAAAGGTATCCATTACCCGGGGTTTCTTTTACACGGACGCCATCGACCAGAATGAGAGCGTGAAGAAGATAGAAGCGCCCTCCGATGCCAGCAGCATGCAGATGCTGGCAATTGGGCGCTCGAACTATGCTTTGGTGACAGAGCTGATAGGGCATGAAATTGTCCAGTCATCCTCTGCTCCTGTTCTCGATGGCCGGCTGGAAATTGTTGGCCTGATTGAAGAAGTGCCTCTGCACGCGTTTTTCTCCAGGACACACCCTGATGGCGAGGAGGCTGCCACCCTGTTTCAGCAGGGGCTCGAAATCATTTTCCAGAACGGCGAATACCAGCGCATCCATGAACGCTGGCTTCCAACCGCGGATGCCGGCTGACCTCCTCTCCCTCTGCCATCTGATAATCATTCCTGTTTGATTCGTCATCGGAATCCGCTACTCTTGCGGCTTTTCCGTTGCGAGTGACCCTCATTATGTCCGAACAGTCCACTGGCTCCACCAGCAGCTTTGCCGCTCTTGGTCGCCTTCTGCGATATGCCCGCGGCTATCGGCGCCAGATCATCGCGGCCACTACCTGCTCCGTTATCAACAAGCTTTTTGACATTGCCCCTGAAATTCTCATCGGCATTGCTATCGATGTGGTGGTGAACCAGGAAGAGAGCTTTGTGGCTTCTCTGGGCTTTGAGTCGGCCCGCGAACAGATCACCATTCTTGCAGTGCTTACCTTTTTCATCTGGGCGGGCGAGTCCCTGTTTGAGTACCTGTTCCAGATTCTCTGGCGCAACCTTGCCCAGCGCCTGCAGTCGGATCTTCGGCAGGACGCCTATGAGCATGCCCAGAAACTGGATATGAGTTTCTTCGAGGCCCGCAGTTCCGGCCAGTTGGTGGCCACCATGAATGATGACGTCAATCAGCTGGAGCGATTCCTGGACGGTGGCGCCAATGCCATGATCCAGGTCGTGGTGACGGTGCTGGCGGTGGGTGCTGTTTTCTTTGTCCTCTCTCCGTTGATTGCCCTGCTGGCATTCACCCCAATCCCGCTGATTGTCTGGGGCGCCTTTTATTTCCAGCGCAAGGCCGGTCCCCTTTACGCCGATGTGCGGGAGAAAGTGGGCGACCTGTCCAGCCGTCTGGCGAACAACCTGGGCGGTATCGCCACGATCAAGAGTTTTACCGCCGAACAGCGGGAAGCAGAGCGTCTCAAGGCCAGCAGTGAAGCCTATGTTGAGGCCAACAGAAAAGCGATTCGCATCAGCTCTGCGTTTATTCCGGTGATCCGCATGGCCATTCTGGCGGGTTTTCTGGCCACTTTTACAGTAGGTGGCATGATGGCCCTGGAAGGCACCCTGAACGTGGGCGCCTATGGTGTACTCGTGTTTCTGACCCAGCGACTGCTCTGGCCCCTGACCGGGCTGGCAGCTGTGGTTGATCTGTTCGAGCGGGCCATGGCCAGCACCAGGCGTATCCTGGACCTTTTGGCAGAACCGGTGCACGTAAGGGATGAGGCTGGCACGCCGCTGAACCAGCCGGTCCGTGGCGAGGTGGAAATTGATGGGGTCAGCTTCCGGTATGCCTCCAGCGGTGCCGGCATTGAGAAGATTTCCCTGATCGTGCCGGCTGGTCATACCCTGGCCCTGGTCGGGGCCACAGGCTCCGGCAAGTCCACCCTGATCAAACTGCTGCTGAGGTTCTACGATCCCGCCGAAGGCGAGATCCGCATCGATGGCCAGCCCATCCAGTCCGTCAGTCTGAAATCCCTGCGGGAGGCCATTGGTCTGGTCAGCCAGGACGTGTACCTGTTCGAGGGCAGCATCCGCGAAAACCTGGCATACGGGAGGCCGGAGGCCAGCGATGAGCAGATCATTGAGGCAGCCCGCACTGCGGAAGCCTGGTCGTTCATCGAAGCACTGCCCCATGGTCTGGATACCCAGGTGGGTGAGCGGGGTGTACGCCTTTCCGGCGGCCAGCGCCAGCGTCTTTCTCTGGCCCGGGCACTGCTGAAGGATCCGGCCATTCTTGTGCTGGATGAGGCGACCAGCGCGGTGGACAACGAAACCGAAGCCGCCATTCAGCGCTCCCTGAAAAGAATCGGCCACAATCGCACGGTAATCATGATCGCTCACCGCCTGTCTACCATCGTAGAGGCAGACACCATCGCGGTCGTGTCCGATGGCAGAGTTGTGGAGTCCGGCAGCCACGGGGAGCTTCTTGAACAGGAAGGCGCCTACGCGGCCCAGTGGCAGGTGCAGACAGGCCAGGCATGACACACTTAACGTTGATACTGATTCGCATTTAGATTATTCTTGCGGGCTCTGAACTGCCGGCTGTGACCGGCGGTTGCTTTCGTCAAAACCTCCTCCGAATCCGGGGAACCCGGGAGCCCGCATGTCCACGTTTCTCGAAGCGCAGCAGCTTGTTGTCCAGGCCGGAAGCACCAGCATTCTCAATGATGTCAGCATTGGCTTTGCCGAAGGCGAAGTGACTGCACTCCTTGGCCACAATGGTTCTGGAAAGTCCACGCTGTTGAAAGTACTGGCCCGGCAGGTTTCTCCTACCAGTGGCCGGGTTTCCCTGAAAGGCAGGGATTTCGGCGCCACCGGTGCCCGTGAGTTCGCCCGTACTGTCGGTTACCTGCCCCAGCATCCTCCGTCTACCGATGGGCTGACCGTCCGGGAACTGGTGGCCCTGGGCCGCTATCCCTGGCGCGGTCCCCTTGGACGCTATGGCCGGGAAGATTACCAGCTGATTGACCAGGCCATCGCCGATACGGATCTGGAGAGCTTCAGTCACCGGGCCGTGGATACCCTGTCCGGCGGGGAGCGTCAGCGGGCGTGGATTGCCATGCTGCTGGCCCAGCAGACCCGGTGCCTGTTGCTGGATGAGCCTATCTCCGCCCTGGACGTGCGTCACCAGGTGGAAACCCTTCGTCTGATTCACCGCCTGGCGGAAGAGCGGGAACTCACGGTCATCATGGTGCTCCACGATGTGGACCTTGCGTCCCGCTTCTGTGACCGCATGGTGGCTCTGCGTGCCGGTGAGACGGGTGGTGAGCTGATTGCCGACGGTGGTCCGCCCGAGATCATGAACCATGACACCCTGCAGAAAATCTACAGTGTGCCCATGGGTGTGATGGAGCGGGCGCCCGGACACTGGGTGTCCTATGTCCACTGAGTTCTCTTCTGATCTGGTCGCGTCAGGCGCCGGGAATCATGGCCTGACTGTTTTCATCAGCATCCTTTTGATGCTCTTTGCGGGTTCTGCCCAGCCTGCGACATGGCAGCATGAGCGGGGCCAGCTTGAGCTTTTGAGTACCCCGGAGCGGATTGTTGCGCTGGACTGGGCGGCAACCGAGGCCCTTCTGCTGCTCGGCATTACGCCTGTTGGGGTGGGCGACCGGGACTATTACCCCATCTGGGTCCGGGAGCCGGCCCTGCCAGAGGGATCCCATAATGTGGGCGCCCGCAGATCCCCCAGCCTGGAAGCCATTGCCGAACTCAAACCGGATCTGATAGTGACCAGCGGCCACCTGGTGCCTGCCTGGGCATTGCTTGAGAGCATCGCGCCAACTTACGTCATGAGCATTTACGATCGCAGTGGCGAGCCTTTTGAGCGTGCCCGCACCATGCTGCTGATACTGGGGGATATTCTCGACCGGGAGAAGCTGGCCCGGGCCCGGCTTCATGAGCTGGATGCGGCCCTGGCCGGGAATCGACGTCGCCTGGAAGTAGCGGGGCTCACGGACAGACCCATCGCTCTCGTCAATTTCATGGACGACCGCCACGTGCGTATCAATGCGTCCAATGGCATATTCGATGCTGCCCTGGAGGGCCTGGGGCTGAAGAACGCCTGGCAGAGGCCTGGCAACGTCTGGGGATTTGCCATGATCGGTCTGGAAGACCTGGCGGATCGGCCGGATGCCCGCATTGTGGCAATTTCCCCCACTGCGGCGGGACTTGGGGAGCAGCTGTCGGCAAGCCCTTTCTGGACCTGGTTGCCCGCGGTCCGGCAGAACGAGGTATATCAGATCGATCCGGTCTGGGCCTATGGCGGGGTCGGTGCGGTCCAACGTCTGGCAGGGTTGCTGACCGAAGCACTGCTGGCGGGAGGTGGAAGCAGTGTCCGCTAGTGCTCTGCCCCGGTATCCTGCGCGCCTGCCGGTGGTGGCTGGCCTGCTGTGGTGCCTCGCCGTGACCTTTGCGGTCTGGCCCTGGCTCGACCAGCTGAATGTGTCCGCGCTGATCCAGGGGTTCTGGACGGTTGATACAGACAACTATGATCAGATGGTGGTGCACTACAGCTGGGCGCCCCGCTTTGCCATGGCAATACTGATAGGCCTTGGCCTGGGCCTTGCCGGCGCGGTTTTGCAACAGGTACTGGGAAACCCGCTGGCGTCCCCCACAACCCTTGGCGTGGAGTCTGGCGCCCAGTTTTCCATTGGGGTTGCCACTCTTTACGCGCCGGCAGTGCTGGCCTTCAGTCCGGATCTGACGGCGGTGGCCGGAGGCCTTCTGGCGGCAGGTCTGGTTGTGGCGTTGACCTGGAAACTGGGTTTTTCACCGGTGACGGTCATTCTTGCGGGCCTTGTCATCAGTTTCTTTCTGGGTGCGCTGAACTCAGCGTTCCTGCTGCTTCACGGCGAGTATTTAAGCAACCTGTTCATATGGGGTGCCGGCTCGCTGGTACAGAACGACTGGTCCCAGTTTGCCGACCTCTGGCCGCGGGTGGTGGTTATCAGCATCGCAATGCTGCTGTTGATGAAACCCCTGCAATTGCTCCAGCTGGGAGCTGATTCTGCCCGCTCACTGGGGGCGAACGTCGGGGTGCTGCGGCTGCTTGCGATGTTTCTGGTGGTACTGATGACTGCCTCTGTGGTGAGCCGTGTCGGCGTGGTTGCCTTTGTCGGCCTTGCTGCGCCTGTGCTTGCCCGCCTTCTGGGTGCCCGCACCCTCGGCCAGAAACTGCTCTGGAGCACCCTGATGGGAGGAGGCCTTCTGTTGCTGGCAGACACCTTTGCCCAGTGGGCCACCCGCTGGGCCGATGGCACGCTGGTTCCTACCGGCACAGCAACTGCACTGATTGGCGGGCCGGTCATATTGCTGGCCTTGCGGGGCATGAAAAACGATCGCCACATGCCTGGTGAAAGTGCCGCGCCTGCGCAGTTCCGTCCCCACCGGCGCCCGGTTAAAACTACCCTGGTTGTCTGTGTTCTGCTTCTGTTTGCAATTGTGACACTGGCTCTTGGCTGGTCGCCCGGGCTGGAAACCTGGAAGTGGACGCCGCCCGGGCAATGGGCGGAGGTCTGGGACTGGCGGGGGCCGAGGCTGCTTGCGGCCCTCGCTGCCGGTGTGGGGCTGGGGCTGGCAGGTACGATCATCCAGCGCCTGACTGGAAATGTCATGGCCAGCCCGGAAGTGCTTGGCATCAGTGGCGGCGCCGCCCTGGCCATGGTCTCGCTGATCCTGCTCGGGATAAGCCCCGGGCGTTCCGGGCAACTGGCTGCGGGCGCGGTGGGCGCGGCCGGCGTACTGGCTTTTCTGCTCCTGCTGTCCCGGCGTCATCGGTTTGCCGGTCATCAGTTGCTGCTCGGTGGCGTGGCGATTTATGTCTTCATGGACGCCGGATTGCGTCTGATCCTGGCGGGTGGCGGTACCGAGGCGGTGCGACTGCTCACCTGGATGTCCGGTTCGACCTGGCTGGTCAGCGGCCCGGAGGCGATGGCGCTTGCTGCCGTCACGCTGGTGCTGGCAGTACTGACGGTCGCCGGCCGTCGTGCGCTCACGCTGCTGCCGCTGGGTGAAAGCACGGCTGTGGCCCTTGGCCTTCCGGTCGCCACAACACGCCTGTTCCTTCTCCTGGTGGCAGCCCTGCTGACCGCCTCTGCCACCATGATCATTGGGCCACTCAGTTTTGTCGGCCTTATGGCGCCGCATCTGGCGAGGGTACTGGGTCAGCAGACGGTGGGTCGCCAGCTGCTCGTCGCAGCTCTGGTAGGGGCGATCCTGCTGGGAGTTGCAGATTACCTGTCCCGGGTCGTGCTTTTCCCCAATCAGCTCCCTGCCGGCCTGCTCGCAGCTTTGCTGGGCGGGGGCTACTTCCTCTGGGGGCTGAGTCGGCATGGCCGGCACTGACGCAGCCCAGGCCCCGATCAAGCGCTATGGCCAGCTGCTTGATCAGGCCGGTGTCTGCCCCTCTTCCCTGTACGAATACGCCAGGCCCCCTGCCGGCACTGGCGGTGGTGTAAGCCTTGCTGCCTGCCTTGACCGGCCATCTGTGCTTGCAACAGCTTTGCGACAGAAAGCCGGAACGATAGCCGATTTCCGCGATTTGCGGGTTCACGCGTCGGTACTCCAGCAGGATCTGGCCCTCAGCATCATCGGGCCTCTGGTCACCCGGCTTTTCCTGGAGGGGGAAAGCTACCTTCCGGAACCTTCGCAAATCCGGCTGGTTCCAGGCGTAGAATCTCCCCAATGGCATTTTGATTCGCAGGGACCGCAGGCCAGCATGGAAGTTTTTGTAAGCCGGACAGCCGGGCTGGTCAATGCCTGGTACCCGGTATTCCGTCAGGAGTTTGGCGTCAGCCCAGGTGCTTACTGGAGCAGCGTTGGGCTGGCACTGTGCGCGCCTTTCTCTGCGCTCTGGGATAAGGCCCCACCTGAAGCCCTCTGCCGCCAGGCTACTGGCTGGCTTGAGCTGTTTGACTGCGACGCAGGCGAGTTCATCGACTGGATTCCCGCCGAGTTCAATCAGCAGCAATGCGCCATACCTCAGCGTCGAGGTTGCTGCCTTAAATTCAAGCTGCCGGAAGAAGGGTATTGCGGTACCTGTGGGGTTTACCGGAAGGAGAGGATGAGCGATTGCAGAGAGTAGGCGGGTTGGTCCGGGTTAACTAAAAGCCGGGGAGCGGCACAGGGCTGCTCCCCAGCTAAAGCTTCCGGATCAGTAATTCCAGGTCACTGTCAGGTCCGCACTTGCTGGCGCCCCGTAGTAAGCCTGGGCCCACTGCAGGCTGTTGATGTATTTCCTGTCGGTCACGTTCCTTGCATTCAGGGTGGCGTTCCAGTTTCGGCTGAAGTCGTAGCTGGCCATCAGGTCTATCAGTGTGTAGGTCCCCTGCTTGAAGGTGGCCGGATCTCCGTTGGTGATTTCCGACTGCCAGCGCACCTGACTGCCCAGCTCCAGCCCCGGCACTTCCGCTACCTGCCATACGCCCCTCAGGTTTGCTTTGCGCTCTGGGATGTAATGCTTGGTCCGGTCGTTGTCGGCATCCTCGATCTCCACGAAGGCGTAACCCGCGAACAGCTGGACGTTGTCTGTCAGCTGACCGGCCAGTTCCACTTCAAAGCCCTTTGAGGTTATACCGTCCACCGCCTGGAAGAACCGGCTGCCGGCAGGCGTGTTGGGATCCTCTTCGGCTACGTTGTTTTCCCGTGTCCGGAAGATCGCAACGGTGGAAAGCAGGCGGTCCTGGAAGTATCCGCTTTTCAGGCCCAGCTCAACGGTTTCTCCTTCCAGCGGCTCGAGGCGATCCTCATTGATATCCACCTCGGTCTGGGGGGAGAAAATCTCCGTGTAGCTGGCGTAGGCCGAGTGGTTGCCATTGATGTCGTAAATCAGGCCGGCGTAGGGTGCATCCACGGCGTCGTAGCTGGTTTCTTTGGTGTTGCCATAGCTGTCCCCGTCGCTGTCCAGCCAGGTGCGGCGTACCCCGGTGATTGCGGTGAGGCGGTCGGTGACGGTCCAGCGGGCAGCAAGATAGGCGGCGATTTCCTTGTCCGTCCAGTCGGAGCCGGAACGGGCGCTTTCAAGGGCGGGTTTGGGATAGTCGCCATCCCAGTCTCTCAGAGGCGGCAGAGGCTGAAAGTTTCCAGTAGCGACATTCTGGCTGAAGAAGGACCTGTCTTCAGTTTCGGCCCGGGACCAGGTGGCCCCGGCGACCAGTTCGTGGGTGCGGGCCAGAAGATCGAAGGGGCCGTTGGCGTATGCATCTGCGATCAGCTGTTCTGTATTCAGTTCGTAATCGCTTGGGTAGGCGAAAAGTCCTAGTCCGGTCTGCGGATCTGGTGTGCCGAACTGGTAAAAGAGCTCGGAATCGCTGTCCTGCTCAATCCGCATCCCTGTAACGGTGGCCTGCCAGCCACTGGCAAGATCCTGCTGGAGCTCTATGAAACTGTTGTGCTGGGTGTTGTCCCAGAAAGACCAGTCCGAGGAGGTGCTGGTTGAGCGTTTGAAATCTGTAGGGGTTCCGTCCGTGTAGTTGAGGGGTAGCGCTCCCCACAGTGGGCTGTCTGCATTGGAGACCTGGGTGGCATGGCCGAGAGTCAGGAGGGTGGTGGCAGTCACGTCCGTTTCCACGACACCGTAAAACATCTGCTTCTCCAGTTGGTAGCGGTCCAGATAGGACTCACGGTCCTGGTAGCCTGCGACAACACGTCCGCGCACGTTGCCGGAATCGGTCATGGGGCCGGAAAGATCCCCGATCAGCCGTTTGTTCTCCCAGGAGCCGACAGTGCCTGCGACCGAGGCCTGGGTTTCAGCGGTCGGCCGCTTGCGGATGAAATTCACTGTCGCCGAAGGATTGCCTGAACCGGTCATAAGACCGTTGGAGCCCCGGAGCACTTCCACCCGGTCATAGAAGGCCGTGTCCAGTTCGCCCTGGATGTTGCCATAGGCCATGGGCATGCCCACGCCATCGTACTGGAAGTTGTTGATGTCAAAACCGCGGGAGGTGTAATAAGTGCGGTCTGTCTCCACCGACTCCACGGTCACACCGGTGGTGTTTTTCAGTACATCGTTCACGTCGTTCAGCGCAAAGTCGTCGATCTGTTCCCGTGTAATGACCGTTACCGCCTGAGGTGTTTCGCGGTGGGAAAGATCAAGCTTCATAGAGGTGCTACTGGATGTGGTCGTATAGCGCTCGGTGGCTTCCGAAGCTGGCTCGCCGCGCTCTCCGGACACCTCAATGGCCCCCAGTTCTATGGGCTGGCTTTCCTGTGCCAGCGCCTGAATGGGAAGGGATACGCACATAATGGCTGAAATCAGAGCCTTGCGGCGAAAACGGACAGGCATAACCTGGGACATGGACTACTCTCCGACAGATCAGGATGGGAAAATTCATGCGCATCATAATAGGAATCATTCCGATTTAAAAGTGAGAGGGGAAAATGTTCTGTTTCAGATTGCGACACATGGCAGCGCAGTCCTGAAGAGAAAGTGCCCTACTGAAGACAGGGCCCGCCGGCCGGGAAGATCGGGAAAAACACCCCCGAAGTCTCATTATCTAGTATGTTTAACGGTGTCTTTTCCCTGCTGGGCTACAGGTATGGGATGCCCCGGGCCGGATTGAGTGTTGGGAGGAAACACATGCTTCGACTGTACAGAATTGCCAATGGCCGGATCAGAGAGATTGAAACCACATCCGATCAGCTGGAAAAACAGGTCCGGGAGGCGGACTGGATCGACTGTTACGATGCGGAGGATAATGAAAAGGCCGTTCTCCAGATGCTGCTCCAGACGGACATCCCCGAGTCCGACGACGTGGAAGAAATCGAGGCATCCGCCCGCTGTTTCGTGGATCAGGCTGGCCTTCACCTGCATGCTCTTTTCCTGACCCAGAGCGAAGGGCGGCACACCACCACCTCAGTTGCGTGCATTCTTCAGAAAGAGCGCCTTATCACGATACGGGATGAGGACATTGCCGATTTCCGGCTGATGCGAATGCGTGCCCGCCGGGGTCAGGTGGAGAGTCATGATCCGGCCGAGCTGCTGGTGACCCTGTTCGAGCAGAAGGTGGAGAATCACGCCGACATTGTGGAAGACATCCACCGGCAGCTGGAGGAAGTGAGCCATCTGGTGCTGGAGGATGAAGATGCCGAGCTTGAGGACGCCATTGGCCAGCTCGCCAAACTGGAAGACAGCAACGGCCGTATTCGCTTGTGCCTGATGGACACCCAGCGGGATATTTCCTTTCTGCTGAAGCATCTGCGCCGGCATCCGGAGTTGACGGCCACCTGCAGGGACATCATGAGGGATATAGAAACCCTGATGTCCCACAACACCTTCCTGTTCGAGAAGATAAACTTCCTGATGGATTCCACCCAGGGTTTTATCAACATCGAGCAGAACCAGATCATCAAGACTTTTTCCATCGCTGCGGTGGTGTTTCTGCCACCAACCCTGATTGCCAGCATTTACGGCATGAACTTCAAGTACATGCCGGAACTTGAATGGCTTCTGGGATATCCTGGCGCCATTCTCCTGATGATCTGCGCTGGTATTGCTCCCTACTGGTTTTTCAAGCGCAAGGGCTGGCTCTGATCCGTTATCCGGCCGCTCAAGTGACCCGGTCAAGTTTGCCCATCAGCCCCTGCCAGTCGATAGGCAGGTGCTTCTGAAGCTCTTTCAGGCGGGGATGATCGGTGGGCAGGGGCTCGACTGACGCCTTGCTGGCGTAGAGCACGTAATTGTTGGTTTTGCTGCGGAACAGCAACACGCTGGCAAACAGCCGGCAGATCTGCCGGAACAGCGGGCCTTTCTGGTCCGGCAGTTGATGGTAGTTGATCGCAAGCCAGCCCTGCGCAGTGAGTACCCGCTCACACTGGTCGATGAAGCTGCTCTGGGCCGGAGCAGGGCTCATCCGGTTGGCGTCGTACAGATCGGTAAGAATGAGATCTGTGCTGGCATCCTCCATGGCCCGGAGCGCCGGTCTGGCATCGGCATTGGTGATTTTGATCCGGCTGGTATCTGGAAGGGCAAAAAACTCCCGGGCCACGTCAATTACCTGACTGCGCAGCTCCACGGCATGAAGCTCGCAGGCGGGCAGCAGGTGATGCAGAGCGCTCACCAGGACACCTCCTCCCAGACCAAGTGCCGTCACATGGGCAGGGTCGGCCCAGGCCACTGGCAAAAGCATGGCCCGGTTATATTCATGCACGGGCAGGTGAGGACTTTTGCGTTTGATCTTGCTCTGTTCAAAGACCGAATCAAAAGTGAGGATCCGGTGCTTGCCATGATCGAGCACCAGAATTGGCCCAAGACTGTCCCTGGTCTCATAGGTGACACTGCCGCGCAGTTTCATGTGCATCATCGTGTCCTGTGCGGGCTGGAGGCAGCCTCCGCTCGATGTTCCGGTGTTGAATTCAGCGGCTTGAGGCTCAACACAATACGATGAGGGTGAGAATGTTGCAAAGCCGGGGCACGAACATCGGCTCCGGATCCTGTTTTATCATGACCTGCCATTCCGGAGAGTGATCATGAAACTGCTATTTGTCTGCAGCGAAAACCGTCTGAGAAGCCCCACCGCCGAGGCGGTTTTTTCCCAGTACGAAGGAGTACAGACCAGAAGTGCGGGCCTGGGGCCATTCGCGGAAACACCTGTCTCCGGGCCGCTCATTGAATGGGCGGACGTCGTAGTGGCCATGGAAAAGGATCAGAAGGAGGCCATTCAGGGGGAATTCGGCGACGCCCTGGGCGACAGGCCACTGATCTCATTGGATATTCCGGATCAGTATGCCTACATGCAGCCGGAGCTGGTCAGGCTTCTGGAGAAAAGGGTTCCGGAGCTGGTGCAGTTGCCGGCTCAATGAAAGCTGCCGGTTCCAATACGGCTCCGGGAGATTTCCGCCCATTCGCTGACTGCCAGAAGGAAAGAGTCGCAAGCCAATGACCCTGATCATCATCGTTGTCACGGTAATCATTTCATTCCTGGCCTGGCAGAACCCCCGACTGCTGGACACTCTGATCCTCCGCCCCCCGGCGGTGTGGCGGGGCGAATTCTGGCGGGTTCTGAGCCATGGTTTCATTCATGCCGATGGCAACCATCTGCTGTTCAACATGATCACCCTGTTCTTCTTCGGCACGGTCATGGAGAACATCCTGTTCGAGCGCATAGGGGCTGTGGGCTTTGCGCTCTTCTACCTGGCAGGGATAGTGGTGGCCAGTATCCCCGACCTGCTGCGTCGCCGGCGGGATTCCGACTACGCCAGCCTTGGGGCTTCCGGTGCGGTGGCCGGAATGCTCTTTGCCTACATTCTGCTGGACCCCTGGGCGATGCTGCTGGTGTTCTTCGTGCCGGTCCCGGCGGTGATTTTCGCGGCACTCTTTGTGGCCTACTCCCTCTGGGCCGAGCGCCACTCCCGCAGCAATCTCAACCATGGTGCTCACCTCTGGGGTGCCGCATGGGGGGTGGTGTTCATGGTTGCGCTGGAACCGGCGCTGCTGCCACGGTTCTTCAGCAAGGTCCTGGGGACCGGATAGGGGCCGGAGATCAGGAGCAAGCGGAGAGGTCTTTCCAGAACACGCTGTAAATACGTCCCTGTACGCTCGGCCTCCGCCATCCATGGCTCCGGACGGTTCTGGAAAGACCTCTCCGCTTGCTCTCCCCAAGTCAGGTTCCCTCACTCTTTTTCCGGCCGGTGCCTGCATCAGGTACGGTGAGCATCAACAGAAAGCCAATCGCGAAGAACACCAGCACCATGCTCATCCCCCAGCGCTGACTGCCGGTTGCCGCGGTAACAGATCCCACCAGCAGCGGCCCGGCAAAGGCCGTAGCCTTGCCCGAGAAAGTGAACAGCCCGAACATCTGGTTGCGCAGGTGTTCGGGAGCTGCCCGGGCGAGGTGAGACCGGCTGGCCGCCTGCAGCGGGCCGACGAAGATGCCTAGAGTCATGCCAGACACCCAGAACCACAGAGCGCTTTCCACCACCAGAATTGCCGTGCCGCTGGCGCCCAGCCCAATCAGGGCGAGAAAAATTGTATTTCTACCCCCTATGGCATCGTCCACCCAGGCAAAAACGAGAGCGCCAAGGCCGGCCGTCACATTGAGGGCAATGCCGAACTGAAGAACCTCTGTCTGGCTCATGTTGAAGGTTCCGGCGGCGTACACACCGCCGAAAGTGAACACAGTGGCGAGCCCGTCCGTGTACAGCATTCGGGCCACCAGAAAACGAAGTACGTGGCTGTATTTACGGGCCTGGGCCAGAGAATCCCGCAACTGGCCAAGGCCGGCCCGTAGTGCCTCTCGGGCGGACAGTCCGGAGGCCGGCCGGTCCGGTGTGAGGAAGAACAGAGGCATCGCGAAGACCAGATACCAGACAGCCACCAGCACAAAGGTGGCCCGCACATGCTCCGCCGCCTCCCGGTCGAGGCCCAGGAAGGAGGGCTCCGCTTCCACCAATCCGAAGAGCGCGATGACCAGACAAACTACGCCGCCCACGTAACCCAGACCCCAGCCCCAGCCGGACCAGCGACCGAGTTTTTCCGGCGCCGCCAGGTCCGGCAGCATGGTGTTGTAAAAAATGAAGGCGAACTCGGCGCCCAGGATGCCCAGGCTCACCCATATTGCTGCCCACCAGAAATCATCCATCCCGGGGCGCACAAACCAGAGCATGGCACAGGCAAGCACGCACAGAAGCGTGAAACCAATGAGCCAGGGTTTGCGCCGGCCAGATCTGTCTGCAACAGCTCCCAGAACCGGAGCTGCAATGGCGACCACTACACCGGAAATGCCCACGATATTGCCCCAGTACTCGGTGCCTGCCACCTCATCGCCAACCACGGACTGGCTGAAGTACCGTGCGAAGACGAAAGTCAGAATGATGGTGAAGAAGGCGCTGTTGGCCCAGTCGTACAGAGCCCAGGACCACAGGGCCCCGGGGCGGACAGCTGAAGTGGAATTCCCGGGCTGCTGCTCATTCTGCATAGAGGCAATCCATTTACAGGTTTGAGGTGGCTCTGCTGATGTCCCGTGTCACTCAACAGGTTAACGAATCAGGCAGGCGGGATACCAGCTTCCCATTCAGTCAGCCTGGTTCTGAGTGCCGGGAGGCCAGTAACCCTGCTCTGAAGCGGTGTTGCCAGCACTGGTTTGATACCTCACTATGAATGTCCATGAACTGGATTTCTGGAGGAGCCGTGGCCGAATCGGGAAGTCAGCAGAGAATGGAAAAGGACATGGTGGACGCGGTCAGAGAAACCATGGCCGAAGCCATGCCGGAGGAGCGGGAGCGCCGGCCCGAAGTCAGGCTGGATAGCCGACTCGACAGTGATCTTGGGCTGGACAGTCTCACCCGCGCTGAACTGCTGGTAGCGGTGGAGCGGAAGTTTGGTGTGCAACTGCCGGAACAGCTTCTCAGCGATGCCGACACGCCCCGCGACATTCTCGATGAAGTCATGCGTCTTCAGGGGGAGGAGCCGGAGAAAAAATCTGAAGGTGACACCGAGAAAGACAAAGAGTCCGAAGCCGGTCTTGAATCCGGAAAGGAGGACCGTGAGCACTTTTCAGTTCCCGATTTTGAAACTCTCCAGGAGGCGCTGGGCTGGCACAACCGTGAGCACCCCGACCGCACCTATCTTCACTGGGTAAAGAGTTACGATGATGTCGACCCCCTTACCTTCGGGGATCTTCATAAAGGCGCTCTCCGGGTTGCCAATGGTCTGTTCCAGAACGACATTGATCAGCGGGACGCAGTGGCCCTGATGCTGCCCACCAGTCACGACTATTTCTACGGATTTTTCGGCGCCCTCTACGCCAATGCCATTCCGGTGCCCCTTTATCCGCCCATGAGGGCCTCGGAGATTGAAGAGCACCTTAAACGGCAGGCCTCCATCCTGAACAATGCAAAGGCCAGGGTCATGATCACCGTACCGGAAGCAAAAAAGCTCGCCGCCGTGATCAAAGGGCTGGTGCCATCCCTTGAGCATGTTCTGACTCCGGACGATGTCTGGGCGAAACCCATGGACCGGCCGGTAGGCGGGGTCAGGGGCGATGATATTGCCTTTCTGCAGTACACCTCAGGCAGCACAGGGGACCCCAAGGGCGTCAGGCTCAGCCACACAAACCTGTTCGCCAATATCGGGGCCGGGAATGAAGTGCTCCAGGTGGATCAGGATGATGTATTCGTCAGCTGGCTGCCGCTTTATCACGACATGGGGCTGATCGGTACCTGCCTGTCCAGCCTCTGGTATGGCATGCACCTGGTCATCATGTCGCCTCTGCTTTTTCTCACCAGACCCCGTTACTGGCTCTGGGCCATTCACCAGTTTGGCGGCACCCTCTCGCCATCGCCCAATTTTGGTTACGAACTCTGCCTGAAAAGGATAGACGACGAAGACATGGAAGGGCTGGATCTGAGTTCCTGGCGTGTTGCCTTCAACGGTGCTGAGGCCGTCAGCCCCGATACGGTGGAACGTTTTACCGACCGTTTTAGTGAGTGGGGGTTCAGGGCAGATGCCATGGCGCCGGTTTACGGCCTGGCTGAAAACTGCGTCGCACTCACCTTTCCCGATGAGCCCCGCGAGCCGATCATTGACCATGTTGACCGGGACAGGTTCCAGGAAGACGGGGAGGCGAAGCCGGTCTCCGAAGATGATGAAAAGGCGCTCAGGTTCGTATCCTGCGGTAAGGCCATTCCCAACCACCGGATCCGTATTGTGGATGATGACGGGAAGGAGCTCGCTGAACGTCAGGAGGGCAACCTGCAATTCACCGGCCCCTCTGCCACTGAAGGCTACTATCGCAATGAAAAAAAGACGGAAGAGCTTTTTGACGGAAAGTGGCTGAACACGGGAGACCGGGGCTACATCGCCGACGGCGAACTCTATCTGAGCGGCCGCAACAAGGACCTGATTGTCCGGGCCGGCCGCAATATCTACCCCGGCGAGATCGAGGAGGCTGTGGGGGACCTTGACCTGGTCCGGGCCGGGTGCGTTGCGGCTTTTGCCTCCGGCATGGGAGAGAGCGAAGGGGAAAAGCTCATAGTGGTCGCCGAGACCCGCGAAAAGGATGAGAAGAAACTCGAGAAGGTCAAAGAGAAAATACACCACATAGCCATGGATTCCCTGGGCATTGAAGTGGATGAGGTGCTGATGGTAAAGCCCCATACCGTGCCAAAGACATCCAGTGGCAAATTGCGCCGAAACGAGTGCCGTTTGCGGTACGAGCGCGATGAGCTGGAACGGAAAAAGGAGCCAGTATGGCGACAGCTGGCAAGACTGGTAAGGGGTACCTGGCGTCAGCAGGGCCACCGCGGGATGAAAAGCGCCGGCCTCTGGCTCTATTCAGGCTGGGCGTGGTTGTCGCTGGGTCTGGTTTCCCTGCCTGTCTGGCTGCTGGTCAATATTCTGCCGGGCCTTCAGCTTCGGTGGCAATTGGTCCATCGCGCAGCCAGACTGCTGGCCCTGCTGACCGGCACCCGGCTGAAAGTTGAGGGAGGCGACAGGCTCAGGAATCTGCCCGAGGGCTGTGTGATTGTTTCCAATCATGCCAGTTACCTCGATGCTCTGGTGTTGGCCGCAGTGATTCCCCTGCCCGCCGGTTTCGTCGCCAAAGCAGAGCTGCTGAAAGTTCGCGGCCTGAGGCGGTTTCTGCAACGGCTCGGAGCGGAGCCTGTGGAACGCGCGGGGGCGCAAAGCAGTGTCCGGGACTCAAGGCGGATTGCTGAGAGCGCAGAGGGCCGTCGCCTGGTGTTCTTTCCCGAGGGCAGTTTTGATGCCGCGCCGGGTCTTCGGCCCTTTCACATGGGGGCCTTCATGACAGCGGCTGCACTGGAGGAGAAAGTCATACCCATTGCCCTGAAAGGCACCCGCCGCAAACTCCCGGCTGACAGGTGGAACCCCAGACCCGGGGCGTTGAGTATAGAGGTGGGTAACTGGATTGAGCCGGAGGGAGATGACTGGAAATCCGCGGTCCAGCTACGGGACCGCGCGCGGAAATCGATACTGCAAATGACAGGTGAGCCGGACCGGCTCTCCCGCTAGCGGGGGCGGCGGTCACCTTCATGGAAGGTGGCCACGAAAACCGATTTTCCGTGATTCTCGAAAGACCACTTCATCGCATCGTTGATGACTTTCATGACCTCGTCATAATCACCAAAGAGCTGGGTGCTCATACGATCCGGATGCACCTCGATGTTGCTGTGTTCCAGTTTTTCGATTACCTCCCGAACCGGCTCCTTGAAGTCCTCTTCCAGAGGGTAATAGCTGATCTGTGCGGAAAGAAACATGGAACCTCCTAAATGGCCAGCCGGCGAATGGCTTTCCGGTGCTGCAATGATGATTGAAGAAAACAGGTGGAGAGCCGCCTGAAGGCGACCTCGACCTGTTACCAGCGACCGGATCGTTATTTCGCAGGCATGACAATCAAGTTATCACTGGTAATGGCGAGCAGCATTGACCACTTTCTTCGCCATTGCTTCGTCTTTGCAATGATCTGCAATATCGCCCAGGGTAACCACGCCGACCAGGTCCTTGTTGTCAGGATTGTTCAGCACCAGCAGCCGCTGAACCTGCTGTTCGACCATGTTCTGGACAACGTCCTCAATGTCTTCATTCTCAAAGGTGTAAAGTACCTTTTCCGTAGCGATGGTCTTTGCTTTCTCATTGGGATCCTTGCCTGCGGCCACGGCGCGAACTGCAATATCCCGGTCTGTGACTACGCCAACAACCTTGTTGCCCTCGTTCAGGGGTTCAAAGCCGGTATTGTACTGGCGCATGGTGTCAGCAACTTCCTTGATGCTTACATCGGCGTCGAGATAGGTCGGACGAGTTGTCATGACTTCTTTGACTTGCATGGTTAAGCCTCCTTTCCTGCTTGGGTATTCTGCCTGGATGCTATCCGCATCCTGACCAATGAGCAGATCTGCAGCCCGCTATCAAGCTGCATATAAAAGACGTGATGGTGAACTTGCTGAAATTCAACTGGCAACCGGATGTTTTAACCTGCAGAAAAAATGCATTTTCCAGGTTAGACTCCGGTCTCCAGTTTTTCAGTTTCTCTGTCCCCAGGAAAGATCAGCCATGGCCCTGCAGGCAACACCCTACAAGGTGAATCTTAATCTCTCGGACGTTGACCGGGATGTGTACGAAAATATCCGGATGACGGTGGCCCGTCATCCCTCGGAAACTGAACAGCGACTGGCCGCCCGGGTTCTGGCCTACGGCCTCTGGTACCACGAACGGCTCGAGTTTGGCCGGGGGCTGTCGGATGTCGATGAAGCGCCTATCTGGCAGAAAAGCCTTGACGGTCGTCTTGAGCACTGGGTTGAAGTGGGGCAGCCGGATTCGGACCGCCTGACCTGGTGCTCCCGGCGGGCTGAGAAGGTTTCACTTCTGGTGTATGGCAGCACCAGAGTGTGGGGACCAAAGGTGCTGTCCAGCGTCGGGACCCTGAAAAACCTGCACATTGCGGTGTTGCCCGAGCAGCCCCTGACCGCCCTGTGCAAACAGGTGAACAGGACCATCGACTGGGGTTTGATGATCGCCGACGACGTGCTCTACGTGAGCAACGCCGATGAGCAGTACGAGCTGCCGCTGGAGTGGTTACAGGGCAACCGGCGCCAGGCCTAGTGCCCTGTTTGGTTAATTCGCTGACCTGCTGCGGGACACCAGGGTCACGGCCCGCGGCGCCCCATGACCAGGGAAACCACGAATAGAATCAGGAAAACGAAAAACAGGATCTTTGCGATGCCCGCCGCTGTGCCGGCAATACCGCCGAAGCCGAGTACGGCCGCAATAATCGCTATGATGAGACATACCACTGCCCAGTAAAGCATATTTCCCCTCCCTGAATGCCGGATCCGGATGACCGGGTCCGTGCCATCTCCGCGTTGTGTGTACCTTTACCATCGTAGAAAAACCGGGAAACTGCAAATTTCCGTGCGCTTTCTGGCCAGGTTTTAATCAGCCGCTGTCGCGTTCAGATTGCCAGACCCAGAAGCAGGATCAGTTCCGTGAAAACCACGCTGGCTCCCAGGGCATCGCCGGTGTAGCCGCCGAGGGTATGGCGCAGATTCAGTCCCCAGCACAATGCCACTGCTCCGACAGCAATCACCGTCAGCGGGACCAGGAACAGGTGCCAGGGCGCCAGGATTACACAGACAAGGAGTACAAAACTGGCCGCAATGACGAGCCGGACTGCCGGAAAGCTGCTGGCCACCGGCCTGCTTTTGCTCTTGTCCGGGTCGGTCACATAGACCATGGCGCGCATAAGAAGAAGCGGCGTGAGTCGCGCCGCGCAGGGCGTGACCAGCAGGGCCAGCCAGACAGGTTCCACTGCCATCAGAAGGGCCGCCTTGAGTGCCAGTGCCAGAATCAGCGCGACACTGCCATAGGTGCCGACGCGGCGGTCCTTCATGATCCGGAGCCGCGCTTCCACAGTGTAGCCACCTCCGAGCGCATCAATGCTGTCAGCAAGGCCGTCTTCATGGAAGGCGCCGGTGATCCAGAGATGAAAGACCAGCACCAGCAGCAGGCACACCAGCGGACCCCATGCCAGAGCCAGCAGGCTGAACAGGCCAGCGTATAATGCGCCCAGCAGCAGGCCGACGAGAGGGAAATAGACACTGCTCTGATTCATCAGGCTCTGGGAATAGTCAATCCTCATAACCATGGGTATGCGGGTAAGAAATCCCAGGGCAAGCCAGAATGCCTGCCATTCCCGCTGGATCGCTGATGCAGTGCCGTGTCCGGGGGTCACCGACTGTTGCTCCCTGAATGAGTGAGCAGGCAGTTTAGGGGATTTGTCTCGTGATCGCCTGTCCTGATCCCGGCCCGGTCAGCATTGTGGTTAACGATTCGCTGTTGAAGCGATAGGATAATCGCAGAATGTTGCTAAAGACCTGTCCGCTTACTCATGCAGGCCAGGGTAAAAACAGGTGAGAAAAGACCGCAGGGGGGAGGTAGATGGGACTGACAGATAACCTGCTTTCCGGCGCCCAGGTTGTGCTGGCGAGCCTGGCGTTCCTTGTCTTTCTCTGGTTCGCCTTCCGTCACGCCGACTGGCGGCGGTTGCGCAGGGATCAGTCGCTCCAGCACACTTTTCTCGGGGCGGCAGTGGTACTTGGCTTTCTCTGGCAACTCAGAGCCGGGATCTCTCCGGGGCTATCGGTTCACCTGTTCGGCATGACCGCCATCACTCTCATGATGGGGTGGGGCCTTGCGGCGTTTGCCGGCCTTCTGGCTTTGGTTCTGGTGGTCATAACAGGGAGGGAACCAGCGCACCTGTTCGCCGTCAATGGCCTGATTACGGTGATGGTCCCGGCCCTGGTAAGCCATGGCATTATGATGTGGGAGCGTCGCCGGGATTTCCGTAATTTCTTTGCCTATATCTTTTTCTGCGGCTTTTTTGGCGCCGGCATAGCGGTCGCGGTCGCCGGCTGCACCATGGTCGCCATTCTCTGGCTCGATGGCGCCTATTCCTGGGGACACCTGGTTCACGAATATCTACGCTACCTGCCGCTGATCCTGCTGCCTGAGGGATTCATTAATGGTGTGGTAGTCACCGGCCTGATGGTGTTCCATCCGGACCGGCTCCTTACCCTGGACCAGCGGCGCTATCGGGAGCACTGACACGCCGGCCGGAGCAGCTACTTTTTAACACTCGGGCTCTTCTGTTCGGCTTTCCACGCCAGATAGGCGTCCATGTCTGACCGGACAATTGTCAGGCAGGCCGCAATAACTGTGGCATCGTCAAACAGGCCAAAACCGGCGATCAGATCCGGAATGAGATCCATGGGATTGAATACGTAAAGCAGCGCCCCCGCCATGGCGGCAATGCTGAGCCAGGGAATTGCCCGGTACTCTCCACGCCAGTAGTCCTGGAGCATCTGGAACATCACGCGGATGTCGCCCAGAAAGCGTCGCAGGCGGCCACTTCGCTCGGCTTTGCGCTCGACCACGGCCTGGGTCGCCAGCACGGCGTCCAGGTCCTCTTCGTGGATTTTATCGCTCTCCTGCTGGAGTGCATCCTCGGCCTGTAGTTTACTGATCGTGCGTTCTCGCATGCTGCCCCCGGTTATCGGATGTGGATCACCCGCTGATACCTTTTCAAGCATGCCACACTCGGTCCATATTTGAGAATCAGGCGGCCATCGCCCACTCGGGGGAGTATTGGTGGTGCCAGACCATCGACCAAAGCAGGGAGGAGCATGTCGGAGAATTCGAACGAAGGCAGGGATCTGGTTGCCGTCTATGGCACCCTGAAACGGGGTAATAGCAACCACGGGCTAATCAGCGATGCCCGTTTCCTGGGCAGGGACAGGCTGAAATCCATCCGGCTCTACGATCTTGGTCCCTGGCCGGGAGCAGTTGCCGGGACATCTTCCGGCATCGACGTCGAAGTCTATGAAGTGAATGAGCAGCAGATGGAGCGGATGGATGAAATCGAGGACTATCGCCCCGGATCTCCGGAAAGCGGATTATTTATCCGCCGCCGTTTCAGTTCCCGGTATGGTGACGCCTGGGTCTATCTGTACCAGGGCAGCACCCTGGGCCGGCGGCCGATTATGCGTGGCAGTTGGCCCTTGCAGCAGTAAAGTCCGCGGAAGGATATAAAAACGATCCAGCGTCAGTGTTTCTGCTG
This sequence comes from Marinobacter sp., assembly GCF_044799475.1. Lineage (GTDB taxonomy): Bacteria > Pseudomonadota > Gammaproteobacteria > Pseudomonadales > Oleiphilaceae > Marinobacter. Next base: position 1,222,882 of record NZ_CP085217.1, read on the forward strand.
CTTTTTGTGGGAATCGCGATAGATGAAATAACCCACGCCACCCATGAAGGCAAACATGAGCGCCACGGTACCAATGCCGGCGAGAACAAATGTGTCTACATACATGGTGATTGCTCCTTCAGGATCCAGTGTCTGCTTCCACTGTATGATCCTTTTGGGCCCGGGTTCTTGATCCGGGTCAAGGGTGTTGAGGAAAATGAACTCCAGGGGTGGCGACTCAGGGAACCTGCTGATAAATATCGGATTGCCCCTGCCCGATCCGCGTTGATTGACCCGGTGCCGTCAGAAATCAGAACAGGAAGGCCATTGTGGTGCTAATTTTTTTGGTGAATTCGCTGATTGTTGCCGTAGCGGTTCTTGTCCACTACGAGTTCCTGTTCCGGCTCAATAAACTGATGCCGACAATGAATATCGTGCACCGATACCGGGTACTGCTGGGGGTTTTCGTCGCGCTGATCGCCCATGCCATTGAAATATGGGTCTTTGCTGTCGCTTATTTTTTCATGAACCGGGCCTCGGGATGGGGCACCTTCAGGGGAAACTTCGATGGCAGCCTGCTGGACTGTGCCTACTTTTCCTTCACCACTTACACCACACTGGGATTTGGCGATATCGAACCCCTGCAGGAAGTGCGCTACCTGGTCGGAATCGAAGCACTAACCGGATTTGTGCTGATTACCTGGACGGCTTCCTTCCTGTTCCTCGAAATGCAGAGGCACTGGCGGGAATGAAGGGACCACTTCACCAGGTCACAATGCCACGAACCAGGGCTGCGATTCCCGCGAGCGCAGCGATGCCCAGGATGATCGGGCGCAAGGCATGAAAGGGCAGGCGGTTGATAAGGGGGCCGGAAACCAGGAACCCGGCAAGCGTCCCCGGAAAGGTGACGACGAAGAGCTGTAGCTCTGTCAGGCCCACATAGCCCGAGAAAAACAGAGCCACGAGGCTGGCACAGCTGGCGAAAAGAAAAAACGCTGACATGTTGGCGCGAACCAGTGGACCCTTTTCATTCTGGTAAATCAGCGCTATTGGCGGCCCGCCGACCGCAGTGATGGTTCCCATGTAGCCAGAGGCGGCCCCGGCCATCACGCTGGCCGGGGTGGTGAGTGTGGGTCTTATCCCTGCCACGCTCAGGCTGACTGCCACAAGTATGAGAAAACCGAACATCAACTGGAAGCCCTGGGAAGACAGCACAAGCAGGGTGAGAGCTGCCAGGATGGTACCCGCAATGTCTCCGGCAATGGCGAACCGGACCTGGCGAAAGCCGAGGCTGGCCCTGTTCCGCACCAGCATCATGAGCGTGAGCAGAATTGCATTGAGGATCAGGGGTGCGGGCACGAACAGCGGGCTGATCAGAAACAGGAGAGGGGCCGCCAGAGTGCCTATTCCATAGCCTGCAACGCCCTGCAGGCAGGCACCAAAAAGAATGGCCGCATTGGCCAGCAGAATCTGGAAAAGAGTGACATCACTCACGCAGCTGTCCAGTTGATGGAAAATTGGATTCCGCACCGGTTGACCGATATAACGCGGCTGGCAACCCGCAGCATAAACACTTCGTACCCTGGCCTGTCAGGCTCGCGTGAAAGCAGCGAGAGGCAGAGTCACACCTGGCTCGCTTCCTCCGCCAGGGACCTGTTCGGCCTGTTTGGCGAGTGGTGTGCCAGGGGCCCGATAACCCGATTGCGGCCTTCGGCTTTGCCGAGGTAAAGCCGCTCATCCGCGGCTGAAAGCAGCGATTGCAGGCTAACACCGTCGGGCCCGTATTCAGCGACGCCAACACTCATGGTCAGGGCGATGCTGTCGGAGCCGGAGACGAAGGGCGTATCCTGCAGGGTTCTTCTCAGATCCTCGGCCAGCTCGATCGCCTGGGCACCAGGGGTGTTTACCAGAATAACCCCAAACTCCTCGCCGCCGAGCCGGCACGGCAGGTCTGTCGCCCGAAGCCGGCCGGACAGCAGATTGGCCACAAAGATGAGAGCTTCGTCACCGGTTTCATGGCCATACCTGTCGTTGACCTCCTTGAAAAAATCCAGGTCGATCACCAGGAGGGAAAGGGGCTTTCTTTCCCGCTCGACACCATGTTTCTCCCTTTCAAAGACGTCTTTGAACCGTGACCGGTTAGCCAGGCCGGTCAGGAAGTCTGTTTTCGCCATGTTCAGAAGGCGTACCTCCGAGCGCTCCCGGCTGACCTCATAGACATGGGAAAAGACCAGGATGCTTACTGAAATAATCATGATGTTGGCAACGGGAAGAGCCTGCATCAGCGCGGGGTTGCCGGCATGTTTCAGGAAAAAGATGACGCCGGCGACGGCCATGAACACGATGGATATGGCAAGCCCCAGGCGACGCCCAAGAAGCAGGTGCGAGATGATGGGGACCAGAAGAACCCATGCGAACACAGAGGCAGAGGCTCTGGGCACGGCCATGGCAAACATCATGGCGGTGAAAAAGGGTAGCAGGAAGGCAAGAGTCCAGCTTTCAAGATGACGGGTCCGACGGAGAACCCGGAGCAGCACCAGGGAGTAGGCTGCCATGACGATTTCAACGGCGCCGAGCAGGACTGATCCATAGACAAAATTGAGCAGGGCGAACATCAACCCGGCGCTGATCGTGATCCACAGCAGGGCCCTCAGAACAGCCTTTCGGTGCGGCTGGGCCAGGTGGGCGGCATAATCCCGGGACGTATCCATTTTATCCGACCCAACCCCAATTTGATCAAGAGTGAACACGTCGAGCCGGCCTCTCCGCCAGCTCAGACCACCATGGTGGCACATTTTGCCGAGCCGGCCACACGCTGCGCCACGCTACCCAGGAATAAGCCGTCTTTGTCGCCATGGGTGCCTTTCGAGCCCAGGATAATCAGGTCAATGCTCTTGTCGGCAGCAAATTCCACAATGGTCTTCGACGGTTTGCCGCTCTTCACAAAGCCCCTGACCTCAGCAGAACCCTGCTCTTTTGCGTGATTTTTGGCATCCTCCACGACTTCTTTGGCAAAGCTCTCGAGTGCGCTGTCGGGGATCTGCACATCAGAAGGCCGGCCGATTGAAAGAGACGCTTCAAACAGGCTGTGGTGCTTGTAAACGCAGAGCAGATAGAGCTCGGCACCGGTCAGCTTCTGAAGCTCAATCGCCTTGTCCAGAGCCTCGATGGCATGCCTGGAGCCGTCAATCGCAACAAGGATTTTCCTGAACATATCAAGCTCCCGTCAGCCTGCTTGCGATCACCTGAATGCCAGATCGCGGAGAAAAAGTGCTACCTGCGGAAATGCGATGATGATTCCGGCCGCGGCAATCAGCATGAATATGAAAGGTGGAGTTCCCCGAATGACTTCCCAGTAGGGCCGCTTGAATATCGCAATGGCTGTGAAGATGTCGCACCCGAAGGGTGGCGTGGCCGAGCCAATGGCCACCTGCAGCGTGATCAGTACCCCTACCAGCACGGGATCAAGCCCCGTTGCCTGAATCGCTGGAGCAAAGATCGGGGTAAGTACCAGAATCACGACGATCGGATCCACGAACATGCAGGCGATGAAGAAGGAGATACAGATGGCAACCAGGACACCCACAGGCCCGGCTTCGTTGATACCAGCGGACTCGAGCAGAGCCTGGGGAATCTGGGCAAATGAGATGATCCAGGAGAAGCCGTTGCCAACACCCACCAGAATGAATACAACAGCAGTGATCAGGCCGGTTGATTTTGCGATCCGGTAGATGTCCGGCATTTTGAGGGAGCGGAAAACAATAAATTCCAGGAAGAAGGCGTAAAGCACGCACACGGCTGCAGCTTCTGTCGGGCTGAAAATGCCGCCATAGATGCCGCCGACGATGATGACCGGAAAGAACAGCGGCCAGCTGGCGTCCCGGACTGAAAGCCCGCGCTGCCGCCAGGTGGCTTTTTCTTCAGTTGGTACCTTCATCACGGTGGCGTATATCAGGCAGTAGATCGAAAACATCATCAGGATCATCAGGCCCGGTCCAATACCTGCAATGAAAAGCTCGGCAATGGAGGTGCCCGAAATCACGCCGTAGATGATCATGCCGATGCTGGGTGGTATCAGAAACGCAATATCACTGGAATTGATGATCAGAGCGAGGGTAAAGGAGTCGGAATAGCCGGCTTTCAGCAGCTTTGGGCGTAATGGCGACCCTACCGCAACCACAGTAGCCTGGGTTGAACCGGAGACAGCCCCGAAGAGCGTACAGGAGGTGGCCGTGCTGATGGCAAGGCCACCCTTGATATGACCAATGAATGCCATGACCATATTGATCAACCGGTCGGCCGACTGGCCGCGGGTCATGATGTCCGCTGCCAGAATGAACATGGGCACGGCGATCAGGGAGGCGGGTCGTATGCCTGCCACCATCTGCTGAATGAAGGTTTCAGTCTGGCCAAGATCGCCAAACATCATCACAAATCCGACGATGGAAGCAGCGATCAGGGGGATCATCATTGGAAAGCCGAGTAGCAGCAGTCCGATCATGATGAGCATTAGGGTCGTTGCCATGGGTCGTCCTTTTCTCCGCTATCGCCGTTGCTTCAGACTTCGGACTCTGTATCGCTATAACCATCGACCACGCCCGTAGACAGATAGACGTCTTCGGAGGTGAAATTCTTGATGGCGGTCAGAAAATACTGGATGCCGGTAATGGCAAAGCCAACAGGCACCCAGACATAAATCATCCATATTTCAATACCGAGAGCTGGCAGGATCCGTCCGCGGCTCTGCAGGGTTTCGATATAGCCTACTGAGTAATAGCAGAGGAAAAACATCACGGCTGAGGTGACCAGCGCAATGATGATCATCAGGATCTTTCTGCCTTTCGGAGGCAGGGCGTCGTAAATGGCCGACATGCGAATGTGGCGGCCATGGCGGGCGGCATAACCGATGCCCGCAAAGGTGACCAGGATGATCAGGATCCGGTTGATCTCGCCGGAGAAGAAAAAACCCTCACCAAAAACAAAGCGTGCTATCACGTTGGCGCAGGTGTTGACCGCCATGAGAATGACGCCCATTGCCAGAAGTATCGCTTCAATTTTGCTGATGATGACGTCGATGGTGCCGAGGAACCCGGGCAGACCCGATTCGTAACCGGCGGTGTCATCTTCGACGAAGGAGGGCTTCTCGCTCATGGCGCTGCTCCGCTAAATGACGGCCCGCCACCGCACAGCGGGGCGGGCGGAAAGGTGCCGGTTGATCCTGACCGGCACACTGTTGCAAAGGACGGAATTCAGTCCTGTACCTCTTCAAGGTCTTTCTTGAACTGGTTCAGAAGCTTTTTGCCTTCTTCCCCTGTCATTTCAATGAACTTCTTTTCGACCTGGGGTGCGCGGGCCTTGAACTTCTCAATCTGCTCTTCGTTCAGGCGGGTGACCGTGACCTCGTCACTGGCCTTCATGATGTTCTGGAGCGCCTCGTCGGCAAGACCATTGATGTGGACGATGATTTCCTCAAAGGCATAGTCCGATGCATCGCGAACCAGCTTCTTGTCCTCGTCTGACAGGCCTTCGAAAAAGTCCTGATTGGCCATCATCGCGGTGGTGAACCAGCCGTGGCTGGTGAAGATCAGGTGTGGCGACACTTCGTAAAGCTTGCCGGACTCTATCCAGAAAATCGGATTCTCCTGGCCCTGGATCATATTGGTCTGCAGGGCGCCATAGACCTCGCCCCAGGGCAGGGGTGTCGGAGTGGCGCCAAAGGCTGCATAGGTCTCGGACAGCAGCGGGTTGGTCATCACGCGGATTTTCTTGTTGCTGAACTCCTGAGGTGAGGTGATGGGTTCGTCTGCAGTAACCACCATTTCGCCTTCCGGATACATCTGAAGCAGTTCCAGTCCATGCTGCGCGTATAGCTCCGGGAACATTTCATTGATTGCTTCACTTTCCCTGAAGAAAGTCACGACCTTGTCCATCTCCGTGGGCATGAGGTAGGGGATGAAAAAGATCTGGGCTTCGGGGATCAGAGCGCCGGTAAAGCCCGGAGACTGATTGACGAACTGGAGGATGCCCGACAGGGTCTGCTCCATGATGTCGTCCGACTCACCCAGTTCACCAAACCGGAACACCTGGATGGTGTGGTCGGAATTCTCCTCGATGTATTCCTTGAACTTGTAGGCGTATACGTCCTGAACGTCACCCTCGTACTCTTCGTGGGCATAGCGCCAGTTGGCTGCGTTTACCGAGTTGGCGGCTGTCATGGCTGCGAAGGCAATCGCTGAGATTCCTGCGAGTTTCTTCAGTGTCATCAAGGTGCTCATGGCATTCTTCTCCGTTATTTTGGTTTTCTGATTCTCCTCTGACATTTACAAAGATTGGTCAAAAAATTACGTTTCCGCAAGGAATCCGGTGAAATGAGTAACAAAAAAGGCGCCAAGTGGCGCCTTCAGACTATTTGCTCATCTCAAGTTCGGGTTGTAAGTCGGTGGTTTCAGCCCTCAGCCCCCCAAACCGCCTGTAAAAGCTCTCATTTGGTCCAGGCAGTGGTCCGGAGGCATTCTCCAGGGTCTGGTCCAGCCATTGCTCGGCGCGAGCGTGGATCAGCTTGTAGAGGTTGCGGCACAGTTGTTTCGCGCCCCGGCCTTCCCAGTCTCCCGGCAGCAATTCATCGGGTAGCCGGGGGTCCCGCAACAGGATCTTGCGGTACTCATGGATAAGAAGGGTGCGGACGGTAAAACATTCCTGTGGCGTAAGAGGATCGCCAGACTGTAACTCCCGCCAGAGTGGACGGAACTGTTCAAGGAATCCGCGGTAACGGGCCGCCAGCTCATCCAGATTCCAGCTCTCGCGCACCTGCCGGCGCAGCGCGCGGGGGCTCTTTTGTTCCAGTGGCTGGGTCTGCATCACAATGGTGTCTTCCTGCGCGCCCCATTCCTGCAGCAGCGGCAGCAGTTCATTGCGATGGAACCGTGGGTGTTCCATGATTCCGGGCGCCATGCTGCCGAAGCTCAGCCACTCCAGCTCTTCACGGACTTTCTGCCTCTTTTCAGGATCAAGCTGATTGAGGAAGACCAGGCACCAGCTGCCGTTCCATTCCCTGGTTGACAGGCTGTAAACGTGCTGGAACGCCTGTTCGAATCTTCTCAGGCCAGGCCCGGTCAGGCTGTAATAACTGCAGCGCCCCACCTTTTCAGTTTGCAGCCAGGATTCCTGGACCAGGCGGAACACTGAAGTCCGGATCAGGCGCTGGCTGATACCGACCGGTTCAAGCAGTTTCATCAGGCTGCCAAGCCAGACGGTCCCCCCTCTGGGCACGATGGCATCACCATAAATGGTAATGATGAGGGAGCCGGCCCGGAGGGGTCGTTGGTTCTGGAAATTGTTTACCAGAAGATCTAGCTGGTTTTTTGCAGACATGACCTGACTTCGCTGTATGGAAATTCGATAGAGCACAGGAGTGACAATTATGCTCTTCCCGCTTTTCACATGAAACTCTTGCATCACTCGGCCGATTCTGCCTCGCGCTTCTGGCGTAGCGACTCGTGATCGGCTTTACTGAGCATGGTGAATCCGGACACCTTAAACGGATTGACACGCCACTTATGATACAATAAGTTTATTGATAATTCTCAAATGGTATCGAATAATCCGGTCGGAAAAAGAACAGAATCTGTTGTTAAGAGCCTATTAACAGGCAGATAATATGCGGACCGATCGGAATGATTGAGCGAATTTGACACGGGACCTGTGTCATTTAGTGAGAATTTCGAGCTTATTTCCGGGCAACGGCGACCACGTCGAAAGCCTCTCAACCTGGGAGAACAAAAACAATGCTTACAACAACCTTGCGCCGCTTGGCCAAGTACACAGCTGTCGCTGCAGCCGCGTTCACAATGAGTGTTCAGGCTGCCGAACCCATCAAGATCGGCTCGTTTCTGTCAGTCACCGGCCCGGCTTCCTTTCTGGGCGACCCTGAGCTGAAGACGCTCGAGATGTATGTCGAAAGGATCAATGAAAATGGCGGCGTTCTCGGACGCCAGCTGGAACTGATCCATTACGATGATCAGGGTAATGCGTCCAATGCCCGCAGTTTCGCAAGCCGTCTGATCCGCTCCGACCAGGTGGATATCATTGTCGGCGGCAGTACCACTGGCGCCACCATGGCATCCGTCCCTCTGGTGGAGCAGGCTGGCATTCCCTTTATCTCACTGGCAGGGGCCGTGGTTATCACCGACCCGGTCAAGAAGTGGGTGTTCAAAACTCCCCAGTCCGACCGTATGGCGGCTGAGCGGATTCTTGCCGATATGAAAGACCGCGGAATCACTAAAATCGGACTGATTTCCGGGACTGGCGGTTTTGGTGCATCCGGCCGCACCCAGACGCTGAATGTTGCCAAAGACATGGGCATCGAGGTGGTTGCGGATGTGACCTACAGCGGTTCGGATACTGATATGACCGCTCAGCTGACCAACATTCGAAACACCAAAGGTGTGGAAGGCGTCATCAACTTCGGCTTCGGCCAGGGCCCTGCCATCGTGACCCGTAACTATGATCAGTTGGGCATGGAATTGCCTTTCTATCAGTCCCACGGGGTTGCGTCGGATGGATTCCTGAACCTCGCAGGAAAAGCAGCGGAAGGCCTGCGCCTTCCCGGATCCCCGCTACTGGTTCCGGATTCCCTGTCTGATGAGGACCCCCAGAAATCAGTGGTGCAGAAGTATAAGGCCGAGTATGAAGAGCAGTGGGGCCAGAGTGTTTCCACGTTTGGCGGCTATGCATACGACGGACTTATGCTCGCGGTCAGGGCTATTGAAGCTGCCGGCTCCACCGACAAGGCCGCTGTGCGGGACGCACTTGAGTCTATCCAGGGTTACGTGGGTGTGACCGGTGAATTCAATATGTCCGCCGACGACCACAACGGCCTCGATGCCGGTTCCTTCCGGATCCTGGAGGTCCAGAACGGCGGCTGGATGCTGATCGACTAATCCCCTCTACCAGCAGTCTCCGGTCCGCCTGCCTTCATTGACGAAGGCAGGCGGACCGATTTCCGACCGGAACCAAGGCTATGTTTTCAGAATTCCTGCAGTTTTTGTTCACCGGAATCACCATCGGCGCAACTTATGCGCTGATCGCACTCGGTTTTACCCTTATTTATAATGCCAGCCACGTCATCAACTTTGCCCAGGGCGAGTTTCTGATGATTGGCGGCATGGCTACGGTGTCCTTCATGGCGCTCGGATTGCCGATGCCGCTTGCCATCATTCTGGCAGTTCTGCTCGCTGGCCTGATGGGTGTCCTTTTGCAGCGGTTTGCCATTGCACCGGCCAAACAGGCCGATGTGGTAACCCTCATCATTATCACTATTGGTGCGTCGATCTTTATTCGTGGCCTGGCCCAGCTTCTGTGGGGCAAGCAGTACCATGTGGTGCCCAATTTCAGCAGCAATGAGCCCATTCAGGTTGCTGGCGCAGTTATGAACACCCAGAGCCTCTGGGTGCTGGGCATAGGTTCGGTCGTTGTGGTGGCCCTGGTGCTCTTCTTTACACGGACGATGGTTGGCAAGGCCATACTCGCTACCGCCATGAACAAGCAGGCCTCGCGGCTGGTAGGTATACGCACCCAGTTTGTTCTCATGCTCGCTTTCCTGGTCTCCGGCCTGCTGGGTGGAATTGCGGGAGCGGTAGTGGCGCCCATAACTTTCACTTCCTATGACATAGGGATCATGCTCGGGCTCAAGGGATTCGTGGCTGCCGCAATAGGCGGGCTTGGTAGTGGAGTAGGGGCAGTTGTTGGCGGAATCTGCCTTGGCATTGTGGAAGCCATGGCGGCTGGTTATCTGTCGTCCGACTATAAGGATGCGGTTGCATTCTCCATGATCCTGCTGGTTCTGTTCTTTATGCCTCGCGGGTTGTTCGGGGCCAAGGTAGTGGAGCGTGTTTGATGTTTGACCGATTTATGCAGATCCGCCTGAAAGGAATGATTGTTCTGGCCATCATCCTGCTGGTGATTCCTTTACTCCTGACTAATCCTTTTCAATATGACCTCGCCACCCAGATTATCATTGTGGCCACTGCCGTCGTGGGGCTCAATCTGCTGGTTGGCTTTGCGGGCCAGATCAGTCTTGGTCATGCGGGTTTTTTTGGCCTCGGAGCCTATTTCACGGCCATCATGACTGGCACCTACGGCTGGTCAGCAGTGCCGACACTGGTTTTGGGCGGGGCGCTGGTCGGCGCGATTGCGTGGATTGTCGGGCGCCCGATCCTCCGGCTGAAAGGCCATTACCTGTCCATGGCCACCCTTGCGGTGGGCTTTATCATTGCCATTGCAATCAACAACGAATCGCAGCTCACCGGGGGGCCTGACGGGATGCCAGTTCCTGCCCTGGATATTTTCGGGTGGGAGCTTAGTTCATTCGCTGTGTATTCGTTCTTTGGCGCGGAGTTCCAGGGCTATGAAGTCTGGTACGCATTCGCAGGCCTGGTACTGCTTCTGGGGGTCTGGCTTGCGCAGAATCTTATTGACTCTCCCATTGGCCGCGCCTTGCGCTCGGTTCATGGGTCCGAGGTAGCTGCCCGGGTCGTGGGCGTAAATACCGCCCGATACAAGAGTCTGGTATTTGTCATTTCGGCGGTATACGCGAGTGTCATGGGAAGTCTGTACGGCCACTTCCAGGGCTTTATTACGCCCGCAGTTGCCGGTTTCGAGTTTTCCATCATTCTGATCACCATGGTGGTGCTCGGTGGCATGGGCTCGACCTACGGCGTCATCGTGGGTGCTGCCGTACTGACACTCCTGCCCCAGGTGCTGGCGGACTTCCAGGAACTGGAAATGGTCATGTTTGGCGCGATTCTCATGCTGACCATGATATTCATGCCCAAGGGTCTCCTCCCTACCATCCAGACGATGATCCAGAGCAGGGTAAAGAAAAAACCGGGAGGCCAGCCATGACTGCACTTATCGAAGTAAAAGGCCTGGACAAGGCGTTCGGCGGCGTCCATGCCGTGGAGAATGTGAGTTTTGCGGTGGAGGCCGGTCAGGTGTATTCGGTCATCGGGCCGAACGGGGCTGGCAAGACCACCCTGTTCAACCTGATTACCGGGCTCTATACGCCAACCGGCGGGGAAATCCGTCTTAACGGGGAGACCACCACCAACCTCGAGCCGAACGAACTGGCGCAGAGGGGGATGTGCCGGACCTTCCAGCAGATGCAGATCTGCATGAACATGACCGCAATAGAGAACGTCATGCTGGGTCGTCACCTGAAGCTGAAAAGCGGCCTGTTGACCACTCTGTTTCGGCTGCCGGCACTGCTCCGGGATGAGAAATCCGCCCGGGATCGGGCGGCTGAGCTCATGGAGTATGTCGGCTGTGGCGAGTATCTGGACGCCGAAGCGTCGGCCATGTCCTACGGTGCACTCAAACGCCTGGAAATCGCTCGCGCCCTCGCTGCAGATCCCAGAGTCATCCTGCTGGATGAGCCGGCGGCAGGTCTGAACGCGACCGAAACAGCGGCACTGGAAGACCTGATCAGGAAGATCGCAGCTGGTGGCACCACCGTCATGCTGGTGGAGCACGATATGAAACTGGTGATGGGGATTTCGGATCATCTGCTGGTGCTCAACTACGGACGTGTACTGGCGGAAGGCACCCCGGCTGAAATCCGCGACAATCCTGATGTAATCGCTGCCTACCTGGGTGGCTGAGCAAGAAGGCAATTGAAATGACACAGCAAAACACTGACATTGCGTCTGCCCAGTCGCGCCGGTCGCAAGCCATCGGCATCATCGTGCGGGAGCACCAGGGCTTATGGCGTACGCTGGATCTGCTGGACCAGCTGCAGTACGACATGAACATCAATGAGCAGCGCCCGGATGAGCGGCTGTTCCTGACCATTTTTGATTACATCCAGCACTTTGCCCGCCGGGTGCATAGCACGCCCTCCGAGATCACTCTGTACCGGCTGCTGGCAGTCAAGGCACCGGAGACGGTACCGCTGCTGGAAAAGCTCTCCAGGGGCTACCTGGTCGGTAATGAAAAGCTGAACGAACTGCGGGAGTTGCTCAAGGTCTGCATCAGGAACTGGCCCCAGGGCCGGGAAGAGTTCAGCCACGCTCTTGCACGCTTTACTGGTGCTCTGCGCAAGCACATCAAGAAAGAAGAAGGCGTGGTCATCCCCCGCGCCCGGGAAGTTCTGAGCGATGAGGACTGGGACGAGATCATCGAAGCACGTGACCAGGAGAATGATCCGCTTTTTGGGGATCGCGTTCGCGAAGAGTTCAAGGAGCTGAGACACCGAATTGTCACCTATACACCGGAGCGTTTTGGCGGCCTGGGACTTCAGCATGCGGAGAGAGTGACGCCGGAGGATGATCAGAAGGAAATGCTCTCGGTCCAGAACCTCGTGACTTCCTATGGTCAGATCGAGGTACTGCACGATGTGAATATCCGCATCAACGCCGGTGAGATTGTCTCCCTGGTCGGCGCCAATGGTGCCGGGAAGTCTACGCTGCTGATGATACTTTCCGGTTTGCAGCCGGTGGACCGGGGCACACTGACCTTCGAAGGCCGGGACCTGGCAAAGATACCGTCGGAGAAGCGCGTTCAGCAGGGCATCGTGCAGGTACCGGAAGGCCGCCAGGTTTTCAAGGACCTGAGTGTGCAGGATAATCTCCTGCTTGGTGCCTACACCCGTGGCAGCTCAACGGAGGTCACGGATGACCTGGAGAGAATGTACACCAAGTTCCCGATTCTCCGGCAAAAACGCCATAATCTGGCAGGTGAGCTGTCTGGCGGCCAGCAGCAGATGTTAGCCATCGGCCGAGCCCTTATGTCCCGTCCGCGCCTGTTACTGCTGGATGAGCCCAGCATGGGGCTGGCACCGCTGATCATTGAGGAGATCTTCAATATCGTGCGGGAGCTGAAGAAGGAAGGTATTACCATCTTCCTGGTGGAGCAGAATGCCGCTCAGGCGCTTGCCCTGGCGGATCGCGGCTATGTTCTGGAGACCGGCAATGTGGTGATTGAAGGCACCGGCCGGGAACTGCTGAGCAACGAGAAGGTGCGAGAGGCCTACCTGGGGATGTAAAGCCTTGGGCCCTCCCGCGGGCTGGCAAGAGGCACTGAGGCACAAAAAAAGGGCAGGTCGCGAGACCTGCCCTTTTTCGTTCTGTCGGAGTGGATTACTCGGGCTTCTTGGCGACCAGCGTAAGGATGTCGTAGCTCGCCACCATGACGCCCTCCTGGTTGTGAACCTGGACGTCCCAGACCACTACCCCCTGGGGGTGACCGTCTGGCGAAGTGCGTCCCTGGTCGATCTTGCGCTTGCAGGTCAGTCGGGCCTGGATAGTGTCCCCCGGCGCCACCGGCTCGATGAACCTCAGGGTCTCCAGACCATAGTTGGCAAGCACTGGCCCTGGAGCCGGCGAAACGAACAGGCCGGCTGCTGCCGACAGCACAAAATAGCCATGGGCGATGCGCTTGCCGAACTGCGATTCTCTCGCAGCCAGATCGTCGAAATGCATGTAAAAATGGTCGCCGGAAAGGCAGCCGAAGTTGACTATGTCCGCTTCGGTCACGGTGCGACGATGGGTCAGCAGGGATTCGTTGATCTGCAGATCTTCGAAGTGACGGCGGAACGGATGCACGTCATATTCCTTGAGCTGGGCGCCACGAACGTATTCGCCGGTGATTGCCGCCAGCATGTTGGGGGAGCCCTGAATAGCAGTGCGCTGCAGGTAATGGTGTACCGCGCGGATACCGCCGAGCTCTTCACCGCCGCCAGCACGGCCCGGGCCGCCATGCTTGAGCATGGGCAGGGGTGAACCATGCCCGGTGGACTCTTTGGCTGCTTCTGCGTCCAGCAACTGCAAACGACCGTGATAGGGCGCCAGTGCCGGAATCATCCTGGCTGCGACTTCCGGGTCACGTGTTGTCAGGGTAGTGACCAGAGAGCCCCTGCCTTTGGCAGCGTACTCGACTGCCTGCTCAATGGTTTCATAAGGCATGACGGTAGCGACGGGGCCGAATGCTTCAATGTCATGAGCACCACCGTCCTTCTCCGGGGTACGGCACAGAAGCAGGTGCGGCTCGATGAACGCGCCGTTTTCGGTCCCCGGCCCTTCCGGACGGAAGCTTTCATTTTTGCCGATGACGCATTCGCTGGTCTTGAGCAACTCATTGATGCTGGCGCGGACGTCCTTCAACTGGTCCATTGACGCCAGTGCGCCCATGCGAACGCCTTCAACGCCCGGGTCACCGACCCTGATCTTGCCCAGACGCTCCTTGAGCTTTTCGCACAGCGCATCCACCTGGGACTGATGCACGAAAACCCGGCGAATCGCCGTACATTTCTGGCCAGCCTTCGCGACCATTTCGCGGGCCACTTCTTTGGCAAAGATGTCGAACTCTTCGTGCTCCGGCTTTACGTCCGGCGCCAGGATTGCGCTATTAAGCGAGTCAGCCTCGGCGTTAAAGGGTACCGACCGGGCCATGAGGTTAGCATTGCTACGAAGCTTGAGCGCAGTGCTGGCAGAGCCGGTGAAGGTGACCAGGTCCTGCTCTTCCAGCAGGTCGAGAAGGTTGCCGGTGCGGCCAATCACCAGTTGCAGGGCACCCTCCGGAAGGGCTCCTGATTCCTGCATCAGTCGCACCGCAGCTTCAGTCACATAACTCGTGGATGTCGCTGGCTTGACGATGCAGGGCATGCCGGCAAGGAATGTCGGCGCGAACTTCTCGAGCATGCCCCAGACCGGAAAGTTGAAAGCGTTGATATGCACGGCCACGCCACCTCGAGGCACCAGAATGTGGGTGCCGGCGAAGTGGTTATTCTTGCCTAAAGGCGTTACCGGCCCCTCGTGAAGCACGTTGCCGGAAGGCAGTTCGCGGCGGCCCATACTGGCATAGGAGAACAGGGTGCCAAAGCCACCGTCAATGTCGATGCCGTTGTCGGCTTTGGTGGAGCCAGTATGCATTGAAAGGGCATAAAGCTCCTTTTTGTGCTCCTGGATATACAGCGCCATCGCCTTCAGGGCGAGGGCGCGCTCCTGGAAATCCATGTCGAGAAGTTTTTTGCCGGCCTTGCGGCCATAGCTGAGAGCCTTGGCGAAGTCGATCTGCTCTTCGTGAGTATGGGCGACCGTCTCGCCATTAATGGCGCTGGGCAGCGCCTGGGCAGGGCTCTCGCCCAGCCATTCACCGGCAATAAAACTCTTGAGAACGGGCATTTCGGGTAGGCTCCATCGGTTGCTTGTTGGATTTCAATTTGGTGTTGGGCGTTGCATATCAGACTTCGTCGTAGTCGAGAACAACCTTTGAGCTCACGGGGTAACACTGGCAGGACAGCACGTAGCCTTCCTCCACTTCGTAGTCTTCCAGAGCAAAGTTCTGGTCCATCTCCACTTCGCCCTCGATAACCTTGGCCTTGCAGGTGGAGCAGACGCCCGCCTTGCAGGAGAAGGGTAGATCAGCGCCTTCGTCATTGCCGGCATCAAGAATGCTTTTGGTGTTCTGGACCAGATCAAAGGTGATTCTCCGGCCGTCGGCCTTGACCGTAATTTCACTGACGGCCTCCGGATCGTGCTTGACATCATCACGATCCTTGCGTGGCTGAGGTATACCGCCCACCGGAGTGAAGAGCTCATAATGGATCCTGCTCTTTTCCATGCCATGACGTTCCAGAGAGTCGCGTACTGTCTCCGTGACCAGTTGAGGGCCGCAAAGGAACGCTCCAGTCAGGTTTTTTACATCAATCCAGTAATCGAAAAGCTTGTCGCACTTGTCGCTGTCGATGCGGCCGTTGTACAGGTCGATGTCCTGCTCTTCACGGGTGAAAATGTAGACCAGGTTAAAGCGGTCCATGTATTCGTTTTTGAGATCCTGCAACTCGTCCCGGAACATGGTGGTCGCGGTCGCCTTGTTGCCGAAAAAGAGGGCGAATTCGCTCTTGGGTTCGGTTTCCAGCGTGGTCTTTATGATCGAAAGAATCGGTGTAATCCCGCTACCGGCGGCGACGGCCAGGTAGTTGCCCTCCCGCTCAGGGTCCAGTGCAATGGAAAAATGCCCCTGGGGCGGCATGACTTCCAGTGTTTCGCCTGCATGCAGTTCTTCATTGGCAAAGGTCGAGAACCGCCCCCCCGGAACCTTCTTGACGGCGATGCGCAGCTGCTGGTCGTTGACGCTGGTGCAGATGGAATAGGACCGCCGGACTTCCTCTCCGTCGATTTTGCTCCGCAGGATCAGGTGCTGGCCCTGCTCGTAGCGAAATTCATCCGACAGGTCTTCGGGCACATCGAAGAACAGTGAAACGGAGTCTCTGGTTTCGGGTCTGACCTCTTTGATGGTCAAGGGGTAGAATTTAGTCATGATTGTGTCGGCCCTAGATGCATTTGAAGTAGTCGAACGGCTCGCGGCAATCTTTACAGCGATAAAGCGCCTTGCAGGCCGTCGATCCGAATTCGCTGAGTCGTTCCGTGTCTTCGCTACCGCAGTGGGGGCAGGCGATGGTCTCGGATTTGCCCAAAAGACTCATTTTGCTGGAACTGCCCTCAGGCGGCGCAATTCCGAATTTCCGAAGCTTTTCCCTGCCCTGTTCGGTAATCCAGTCGGTCGTCCAGGCTGGCGTGAGCTTGCGGTGGAGCCGGATGTCCCGGATACCGGCCATTCTCATGGCCTCGAAGATCAGCTCCTCGATCAGCTCGGTTGCGGGACAGCCGGAATATGTCGGCGTGACGTCGATATCAAGCGTCTTTCCGTCCCAGCTCAGGTCCCGGACTATGCCCAGTTCCACCACGCTGACCGCAGGAATCTCCGGATCTTTGACATCCTCCAGCAGCAGCCAGATGTCCTCTTCGGTCAGCAGATCAGGGCGAGCATCGCTCGGCACCCGATCACTGGCGATAAGGGCTTCCAGTGGTGACCGGGATTCTGGTTCACCATACTTTGGCATCGGGATAGGCCCTTTGCAGGAATTGCATTTCCGCGAGGATGAAGCCGAGGTGCTCGGTGTGCTCGCCGCGCTTGCCGCCCAGATACATCCAGGCATCTTCTTCGCCGGGCTCGAGTGTGGCTTCGGTCAGTACATTCTTCACCATCTCGTGCCAGTCGGCTTTCAGCTGGTCCGGATCCGGGCCGATACCCATGTCGAACATGATCCGGTCGACTTCGTCCGGAAGGGTCAGTTCACCGGTGAAGCGCCAGAGGATATCGACGGCATCCTGCATGCGGCGGTGGCTCTCCTCCGTGCCATCCCCCATGCGCACGACCCATTCCGAGGATCGGCGCAAATGGTAAGTCGCTTCCTTGAGCGACTTGGCCGCGATTCCGGCAATTCTTTCGTCCTTTGCCTTTGCCAGACTTTTGAGGGTGAGGTAATGCCAGACATCGAAAAAGAACTGGCGGCCCATGGTCACCGCATAATCCTCATTCGGCTGCTCCACGATGAGATGATTCCGGTATTCATGAGCATCCCGCCGGAACGCCAGCAGGTCGGCGTCGAGACCGTTGCCCTTGACTTCGGCCGCGTACTCGTACCAGTTGCGGGCCTGGCCTACCAGGTCGAGCGCCACGTTCATCAGGGCCATTTCTTCCTCAAGCGCCGGCGCCTTGCCGGTTAACTCGCACAGACGCTGTGCCAGAATCATGTCGGAGTCGGCCATGCGTAGCAGGAAATCCTGCAGAGCTTCGTGTTCTGTCATGGGACTGCTCCTCACATGTGTCCAACTTCGTCCGGTAATTCATAGAACGAGGCATGCCGGTATACCTTGTCCTCCGAAGGATCGAACAGCACTTCCTTTTCATCGGATGCGGAAGCTGTGATGCTGGCGGAGGGAACCACCCAGATGCTCACACCTTCACTACGGCGGGTGTAAAGGTCCCGGGCATTTTCCAGGGCCATCTTGTCGTCCGCAGCATGAACGCTTCCCACGTGCTTGTGATTCAGGCCGTGCTTGCTGCGTACAAAGACTTCGTATAGACGCCATTCAGACATACAGTTTCCTCCGGTATCAGGCTGCAGCACGCTGCTTTTGTTTTTCGGCGTAGGCGACGGCAGCTTCACGTACCCAGGCGCCCCCTTCGATGGCTTTCTTGCGGGTGCTGATACGCTCGCGATTACATGGGCCATTGCCCTTCAGCACGTCATAGAATTCCTGCCAGTTGATCTCGCCAAAATCATAGTGACCGCGCTCTTCGTTCCACTTCAGATCCGGATCGGGCACGGTGCAGCCAAGGAGTTCCAGCTGCGGAATGGTCTGATCAATGAACATCTGACGCAGTTCGTCATTGCCCTTGCGCTTGATTTTCCACGCCATGGACTGAACCGTGTTTGGAGACTGATCATCATGGGGGCCGAACATCATCAGCGCCGGCCACCACAGCCGGTCGATGGCATCCTGAACCATGTCCTTCTGCTCCTGCGTGCCTTCACGCATCATGTCCAGCAGGATCTGGTAGCCCTGGCGCTGGTGGAAGCTCTCTTCCTTGCAGATACGGACCATGGCCCGGGAATAGGGGCCGTAGGAGGTGCGCTGCAACACCACCTGGTTGACGATGGCTGCGCCATCCACCAGCCAGCCAACGGCACCCATATCAGCCCAGTTCAGGGTCGGGTAGTTGAAGATACTTGAGTATTTGGCCTTGCCGCTGTGCAGTTTGTCGATCTCTTCGTCCCGGTCTGCGCCCAGGGTTTCCATGGCGCTGTACAGGTAAAGACCGTGGCCGGCCTCATCCTGGATTTTTGCCATCAACTGGAGTTTGCGCTTCAGTGTGGGGGCGCGGGTGACCCAGTTGCCTTCAGGCAACATCCCAACCACTTCCGAGTGGGCATGCTGGGAAATCTGGCGAACCAGGGTCTTGCGGTAGGCGTCTGGCATCCAGTTCTTGGGTTCGATTTTGGTTTCAGCGTCGACCTTGAGCTGGAACTCCCGCTCTTCAGGCGACATTTCCTCAATCGTCTTGAGTCGCTTGGTGCCGGTATCAACCATTTGTGCGTACATAGTTTTCCTCCAGGTCGGGCAATGGTGTCCCTGTGTATAAAACAGCATTGCCCAAAAAATTATGCAGTGCTGTAACACCAATACTATATGATACTGAATAAATATCAAGGACGAAAATTGTGTGTCATGTTATCTTTTTTTGAAGCTTCGGTGTTTTCCAGTGTGCTGATATTAAATAACAAATAGTACGGTGACGTGATCTACGGGGAGGCCTGAAAGAAGAAGAATGAAAAATTAATCGATATTTTTGAAGGTGTTTCCGGAGCGGAGAGAGCAGGACCCGCCATGCAGTGGCGCAGGGCGGGTTCAGGGGGGAAGGAAGTTATTTGCGACGGTCGAACACCCGTTTGGCCTTGCCCTCAGAGCGGGCCAGGCTGCCGGGATCAAGCACCTCAATGCGAGTGCTGATACCAATATAGGACTTGATGTGATGGGACAGCGTCTTGGCCGTCCGCTCCCGGCCTTCCTGTTCCTGGCTCTGGGTCAGCTCAACACGCACAGTGACGTGATCCAGGTTGCCTTCCTTGTAAACCTCGATTTCATAGTGGGGGGCAAGTTCTTCTACCTTCAGGACCTGTTCTTCGATCTGACTCGGGAAGACATTGACCCCGCGGATAATCAGCATGTCATCACTGCGTCCGGTGATCCGGTCTATCCGCCGCATGGGTCGGGCCGTACCCGGCAGTAGCCTGGTCAGATCCCGGGTGCGATAACGCAGGATCGGCAGCGCCACTTTGGTCAGAGAAGTAAACACCAGTTCGCCGTATTCGCCGTCTGGCAATACTTCCCCCGTGTTCGGGTCGATGATCTCCGGGTAGAAATGATCTTCCCAGATGGTTGGGCCGTCCTTGGTTTCGGCGCATTCCATGCCAACGCCCGGCCCCATCACTTCAGAAAGCCCATAGATATCCAGTGCCTGGATGCCCAGACGCTCTTCCAGCTCAGTGCGCATGCTGTTGGTCCAGGGTTCGGCGCCGAAGATGCCCAAACGCAGCGGCAGTTTATGCGGGTCCATGCCCTGGCGGTCCATTTCGTCCGCAATGTTGAGCATATAGGAAGGCGTCACCATGATGATGTCTGGCTCGAAATCGTGGATAAGCTGAACCTGCTTCTCTGTCTGCCCGCCCGACATGGGAATAACCGTACAGCCGAGGCGCTCCGCCCCATAATGAGCACCGAGCCCGCCGGTAAAAAGGCCATAGCCGTATGCAATATGAACCTTGTCGCCGGCATGCCCGCCACCAGCCCGAATGGAACGGGCGACGATATCAGCCCAGGTGTTGATGTCGCCCTGGGTATAGCCCACCACCGTGGGTTTGCCCGTGGTGCCGCTGGACGCGTGGACTCGAACGACGTCTTTCATGGGGGTCGCGAACATGCCGAAGGGGTAGTTGTCCCTCAGATCGCTTTTGGTGGTGAACGGGACTTTGGCGAGGTCCTCAAGGGAGTTTATGTGCATCGGCTTCAGATCGATGTCATCAAACGCCTTCCGGTAAAACGGAACGTTGGTGTAAGCATGTGTCAGGCTCCAGCGCAGCCGCTGGAGTTGCTCATGCCTCAGCTCATCAATGCTGGCCGTCTCCATACGGTCAAGTTTGCCAATTTTCTTCAAGGGTAATGTCATCGGTCTGTCCTGCTCTGTTTTTGTTGCCCTGGGATGCCCCATGGTTTTCTGGTGCCGTCAGAGTGGAGATTCCACCCGCTCGATGATCAATGCAATGCCCTGGCCCACGCCAATGCACATGGTGCAAAGGGCATACCGGGCCGGCAGGCCTTCCTGGTGACGTCGCTCCAGATCATTGACCGCGGTGGTCACAAGACGGGCACCGCTCATGCCCAGAGGATGGCCCAGGGCGATGCCACCGCCATTCGGGTTAACGTGCTCGGCATCGTCCGGGAGGCCGAGATCCCGCAATACCGCCAACGCTTGAGCAGCGAAGGCTTCATTCAGTTCGATAACATCCATGTCCTCAAGTTTAAGACCGGCAACTTCGAGCACCTTGCGGGTTGCCGGCGCAGGCCCCATGCCCATGATGCGAGGCTCGACTCCCGCGGTGGCCATGGCGATCACCCGCGCCCGGGGCTTCAGGGCGTATTGCTTGAGTGCCGCGCTGCTGGCAAGCAGCAGGGCACAGGCGCCATCATTGACCCCGGAAGCATTGCCTGCGGTGACGGTGCCATTTTCCCGGAACGGAGTGGGCAGTTTGGCCAGTTGCTCCAGGCTGGTTTCCCGGGGATGTTCATCAGTATCAATGATTAATGGGTCCTGCTTGCGCCGGGGCACTGACACCGGCGTGATTTCCCGGGCCATGCGGCCGTTTTTCTGGGCTGCTGCCGTGCGTTGCTGGCTGCGCAGGGCAAAGGCATCCTGATCTTGCCGCGAGACGCCGAAATCGGCAGCGACATTTTCGGCCGTCTCCGGCATGGAGTCGATCCCGTACTGCTTCTTGAGCAATGGGTTTACAAAACGCCAGCCGATGGTGGTGTCAAAGATCTCGGCCTTGCGGCTGAAGGGCTGGTCTGCCTTGCCCATCACAAAAGGCGCACGAGTCATGGATTCCACACCGCCCGCGATCATCAACTGGGTTTCGCCGGTGCGGATGGCGCGGGCAGCACTGCCCACTGCATCCATTCCAGAACCGCAGAGCCGGTTAATCGTGCTGCCAGGCACGTCGACGGGCAGCCCGGCCAGTAGCAGCGACATCCGGGCCACATCGCGGTTGTCTTCACCAGCCTGATTGGCACAGCCGTAGTAGACGTCATCGATCTTTGACCAGTCCACGCCCGGCTGGCGATCCATCAGCGCCTTGATGGGTACGGCGCCAAGATCATCTGCACGGATCGGCGCCAGTGCACCGCCGTAGCGGCCGATGGGCGTGCGGATCGCATCCACGATGTAGGCGTCTTGCAAGCGGTTATCTGCACTCATTAACTTTCCTCCAGATTACGAACGCTGCCACGAACCTGATAGGACCGGCCGCGAAACAGGGCCACAGTGCGGCCGTCCTGATTGGTCAGGGTGATGTCGTAGATGCCGGTGCGGCCACCGCGAGACTGCTCTTCCGCGGTGGCGGTCAGCTTGTCCCCGACCTTCGCTCCGTACATGTAATCTATGCTGCAGCCTGAGGCCACGGTCGCCTTGTCGTAACTGTTGCAGGCAAAGGCGAAGGCGGAATCGGACAGGGTGAACAGATAGCCGCCGTGGCAGGAGCCGTGACCCTGGATCATCTGCTCAGTGACGGTCATCGTGAGGACCGCTTTGCCCGGCGAAACAGAAACAATTTCCATCCCCAGGTGCTGGCTCGCCTGGTCGCGGGCGAACATGGCGTTGGCGCATTCTTCCGCCAGCTTCTGGGCGTCAGGATCGGTCATGAGTAGAACTTCCTTTCGGCAAAATGATTTTTCCTCAGCAGCAGGGAAGGCCGGTATCGGTCTTCGCCGTAGCTGTCCTGGAGGTTTCGCAGAACCTGGAAGACGCGACCAGCGCCAAGGCGGTCGCTCCAGCGCAGCGGCCCCTCCGGATAGTTCAGCCCGGCTTTCATCGCCAGGTCAATGTCGGATGGCGTGGCCACGCCCTGAAGGGCAGCGTCGGCGGCCTCATTCGCCAGCATGGCAACCGTCCGCATAACCACCAGGCCCGGACGATCTTCCAGCAGGCTGACCGCAATGCCGGCTCTCTGGATCAGCGCGCAGGCATCGGAGGTGGCGCGATCTGTGGCCTGGTCGGCCATGGCGATTGCCAGTCTCGTGACTTTTGAGTAGTCAAAGGCCAGATCGAAAACCGCCAGGTTAAATACACCGTCGGCAGCAGCCCTTTCCGTCGCCATGCGTCCGTCCGTCAGGGCAAGAACCGCTTCACCGAATCGCAACTGACCCGGGCCGTCCCGTTCGATGATTTCCACGTCGGTCTCGCGAATGCGATCAAGTAAAGGCTCTGCCGGACCCAGTTTGCCTTCCACGATCACCGGGGTGCTGCCGCTTTTGCATGCAGGTTCGGTCCTGGGAAGCGGCTTGTCCACGCCCCCGCTGTAGTCGTAAAAACCCTGGCCGCTCTTGCGGCCCAGCCGCCCGGCCTCCACCAGCTCTTTCTGGATGAGAGAGGGCAGGAAACGGGGATCCTGGTAATAGGAATTGAACACCGAGCAGGTCACCGCATAATTGACGTCGTGGCCAATAAGGTCGGTGAGCTCGAAGGGCCCCATTCGGAACCCCCCCGCCTCTCGCAGGAGCGCATCCAGAGTGGGTGCGTCCGTAGCTTTTTCCTGCAGCAGCCGCAGAGCTTCGGCGTAAAACGGCCGTGCCACCCGGTTAACGATGAAGCCGGGAGTAGAGGTGGCGAAAACCGGCGTCTTGCCCCAGTTAGCAGCAGTGGCATGTATGATTTCCGCGACCCGGCTGGAGGTGGCAAGGCCCTTTACTACCTCAACCAGGGCCATAAGTGGCGCCGGATTGAAAAAGTGCATGCCCACCACACGTTCAGGATGCTCGAGCTCCGCTGCCAGCGCGGTAATGGAAATAGAGGAGGTGTTGGATGCCAGGATGGTCTGCTGGCCGCACAGTCTTTCGAGTTCCGCCAGCAGCGTGCGCTTGATGCTGAGATCCTCGACGATGGCTTCGATTACCAGGCCGGCATCGGCAACTTCGGACAATTCGCTGACCGGGCGGATCCGTCCCACGATGTCGTCAGCTTCCTGCTGGGTCATTTTGGCTTTATCCACACGGCGCTGAAGCTGTTTGGCAACGCTGTCACGCCCGCTATCGGCGGCGGCGTCACGCTGGTCGTGCAGGTAAACCCGATGGCCAGCCTGGGCCGCTACCTGGGCTATGCCGGCTCCCATGGCGCCGGCCCCGATGACCGCAATGTTGATCTGGATATCAAGTGCCTGCATTTTTTCACTTCCCTCTGAAGGTGGGGGTGCGCTTCTCCATGAAGGCCGCAACGCCTTCGCGATAGTCTTCGCTCTGGCCAGCTTCCCGCTGCAGATCCCTTTCAAGGTTGATCTGTTCCTCGAAGGTATTGTTGGCGCTGGCGTGGAGGGCCCGTTTGATCAGCGCCAGGCCTTTGGTGGGCTGGGTGGCGAAATGACGTGCCAGCTTCATGGCTTCGTCCATCAGCTGGTCGTTGTCGACACAGCGCCAGATCATGCCCCAGCTTTCCGCCTGCTCGGCGCTGATTTTGTCGCCCAGCAGGGCCATGCCCTTGGCGCGGGCCATGCCGGCTACCCTGGGCAGGGTCCAGGTGCCGCCGGAATCCGGAACCAGTCCCAGCTTGCAGAAGGCCTGCACAAAGCTGGCCGAGCGAGCTGCCAGAGTAATATCGCAGGCCAGTGCGATATTGGCTCCTGCCCCGGCGGCGACGCCGTTCACGGCACATACAACCGGCATGGGCAGGTCCCGCAGGCTGCGCATCAGCGGGTTGTAGTAGTTTTCAAGAGAGGCGCCCAGATCGGGTGCCTCCTGACCGGGTACGACGCTCCGGTCTGAAAGATCCTGGCCGGCGCAGAAGCCTCTGCCGGAACCGGTAATGACCAGCACTCTAACCGAGGAATCTTCCCGAACCTGCCTGATGGAAGAGCGCATCCGCTCGTGCATCTCGATATTGAAGCTGTTCAGGTTGTCCGGGCGATTCAGGGTCAGTGTCGCCACGCCCTGATCGATTTCCAGAAGAATGCTCGGCTGAGTCATGGCGTTATCCTTTTGCGAATTGGCTGATGAGCGGCGGTTGAACTGTGTGGCGGGCCGGTGCTCGTGTATGAATAGTCCGCCAGGTGTCCGTGGTCGAAAGCCGGCCTGGACCGGTTCTCCTTGTCTGGCGAGGCTTTTGGCGTGGCGCCGACGGGCTGAATGTGAAAATTTAGTATATATAACAATTGATACTCGTCAAGGCCTGAAAAGGCAGGATTATGTATCACATCGGACGAAAGTCGAAAGGATCGGCGCCCATATACATGATATCCAGTAATTAATGTCAGCCGTGTATTGTCTGGCTGCAGTCGTGGTAGTCAATTTGCGCGGATCCGGCACGAAAAATATGAAATACGATCCCCGAACCTATAATGTGATACAGAAAACCAACCCGGGTTATTATTTGAGTTCCCTTTACATGAGCCGTGCGTACCGGGTGGTTCGCAGCCATGGCTTCTTGCCTGCAGGAGAATGTTATGCCCAGTTACCGTATCGAAGGCGTGATTCCGGTAGTTCATCCGTCCGCCTATGTTCATCCAACCGCCATTCTGATTGGCGATGTCTGGATTGGTCCCGACTGTTATGTGGGTCCCGCGGCCTCACTCCGGGGCGATTTTGGGCGGGTTATTCTCAAGGAAGGTTCAAATATCCAGGACACCTGTGTGATGCACGCCTTCCCCGGCATGGACACAGTGATTGAAAAGAATGGCCATGTGGGCCATGGCGCCGTGCTTCACGGCTGTGTGGTGGGTGAAGATGCCATGGTAGGCATGAACGCAGTGGTCATGGACGAGGCCCATATTGCGCCCCGTTCCATTGTCGGCGCCGGGGCGTTGGTCAAGGCGTGCTTCCAGTGCGAACCCGGCTCCCTGATCGTAGGCAGTCCCGCCAAGGTCCTCAGAATGCTGAGCGAGAAGGAAATTGACTGGAAGAAGAAAGGTACCAAGGAATACCAGCGCCTGACGCGCCGCTGCATGGAATCCCTGGAGGAGTGTGAGCCGGTACCCGAAGCAGAGCAGGGTCGCCCCCGGGTGGATGCGGGCTCGTATCAGCCCAAGCATACGCAGGGGTGAGAGTGGCCTGGTCAGACCCGGCGCCCTGCGAAATCATGTCCTGACCATACGCCGTCCGGTGCAGTCCGGCAGTCACTCTGCCGTCCTGAGGTCCACATCCGGCTCTCCCCCGTATCTTTTGTGTACTAAACTTACGGGAGATCCGTCAGGGAGCAGGGACCCATGAGAGCACTCGTTCAGGTGTCGATCGCGCTGGCGGCGGCCGTTCTGGTCGCAGGTTGTGGAAATGGCAATGCCGGGCCGGGGCCGGGTTCCCCGCAGGAGCAACTTCCGAATCCGCTACCTCCTGCGGAAAGTGGTGTGCTCAAGGTGGTTACCCGCAACGGCTCAACAACCTACTACCTGAATCGCCATGAACAGCCCGCCGGCCCCGAATACGATCTGGTTTCGGCCTATGCCGAACATCAGGGCCTGGAGGTGGAATGGCAGGTGCTCAACTCTACATCCGCCGTGCTGGAGGTGCTGGAGTCTGGCGAGGTCCATCTGGCGGCGGCCGGACTGACCCATCTGCCCTCTCGCACTGAGCGATTTGTCAGAGGCCCCGCCCATACTGAGATCACTCAGCAACTGGTCTGTCACCGTGAAATGCGACCTCTGCCCCGTAACCTGGAACAGCTTACAGAGGTGGGTATCCGGGTCACTGCAGATTCAAGTTATGCCGAAACCCTGTCGCAGCTTGCCCTGGAGCATCAAAATCTGACTTTTGAGGAGGACTCCGTGCGCAGCACAGAGATACTGCTGGGCCAGGTTGCGCGGGGAGAGCTGGATTGCACCGTGGGGGACTCCAATATTGTTCAGGTCAACCGGCGTTACATGCATGAGCTGGACGTGGCCATGAATCTGACCGGGGGCCAGAACCTGGGCTGGTACCTGCCGGCGGGCTCGGATCAGCTCGCCCAGAATGTTCGCAGCTGGATGAACAGTCAGGAGGGCGACGACGCGATGGGCCGGATGGAAGAGCGTCACTATTCGTACATCGGTGAATTCGATTACGTGGATCTGCGTGCACTGAATCGTCGGATCAATGACCGTCTGCCCGGGTTCATCGATGAATTCGAGGCCGCCGCTGAGCGCACGGGCATGCCTGCAGACCTTCTGGCAGCCCTCTCTTATCAGGAGTCCCACTGGGATCCGAAGGCCAGGAGCCCCACCGGCGTCCGGGGTATCATGATGCTGACCCGGCGGACGGCCGAATCCCTGGGTGTGGAGAACCGCCTGGACCCGGTGCAGGCCATAGACGGTGGCTCCCGGTACCTGGCGGACCGTCACCGTCGCCTGCCGGAGTCAATCCCGGAGCCGGACCGGACCTTTCTGGCTCTGGCGAGCTACAACGTGGGGCGCGGCCATCTGCTGGATGCCCGCCAGCTGGCGCGTGATCTGGGAAAAAATCCGGATTCCTGGGCTGACATGAGTCAGGTGCTGCCCCTGCTGGCGGATGACCGTTATTACCCCAACCTTCGGTATGGCTATGCCCGGGGTTATGAGCCGGTTCATTACGTCACCCGCATCCGTAACTACAGGGATGTCATTGCCGCGGCCTTCGAGTAGATTAACAGGCAGACGGTAATCGGACACCAGTGGAGTCATGACAGCCAATACCATCGAAATCAACCGCCGGCGCTACCCGCTGGAAGCCGGCAAGCCGGTCTGGCTGTTTGGGTACGGGTCGCTGATTTTCAAGGCGGATTTTCCCTTCCTCGACCGGCGTGAGGCCAGCATCGAAGGCTGGTCGCGGCGTTTCTGGCAGGGCTCCTGCGACCATCGCGGCACACCGGAAGCGCCGGGCCGCGTGGTTACGCTGATTGAACAAGCGGGTGCCTGTTGCAGGGGAATGGCCTACCGGGTTTCGCCCGATGTATTTGCCCACCTGGATTTCCGGGAAAAGAATGGCTACCTGCGATTCATGACGCCGCTGCACTTCGGCGATGGCAGCCGGGCGGAGGGTCTGGTTTACATAGCCGCGTCGGACAACGCGGCGTTTCTGGGCGCGGCGCCCGAGCGGGAAATCGCCGCCCAGATTGCCCGCTCCTGTGGTCCCAGCGGCCCCAACCGCGAATACCTGCTCAGGCTGGCTGACGCGATCAGGTCACTGGGTGACCATGACCCTCACGTATTCGACATCGAGCGTTTCCTGCTGGAATACCTCTGAGCCAGTGCGGGTTTTCAGACGGGCTCCTTTTTTCTGGTCATATGATCCAGCCACCCCATGGCGAAAGCAGATGCCACAAAAGTCAGGTGAATCAGGACGTACCATAGGATCTTGTCGTTATTGATTTTTTCCACGTTCATGAACACCTTGAGCAGATGGATCGAGGAAATCGCCACAATGGAGGCTGCCACCTTGTTTTTCAGGCTGGTGGTGTCCACCTTGCCCAGCCAGCTCAGCTTTTCATCGGTGCCGATATCCAGTTTTGACACAAAGTTCTCGTACCCCGAGAACATCACCATGACCAGCAGCCCACCTACCAGGGCAATGTCGATCAGGGTCAGAACCAGTAGGATCAGGTCTGATTCGGGGATGCTGAACACGCTGGGCAGGACATGAAAGACTTCCTGGAAAAACTTGATGGCCAGAGCGAGCAGCACGAGGCTCAGGCCAAAGTATATGGGCGCCAGAATCCAGCGGCTGGCGTACATGGCTCGTTCAAGGGTGCTTTCGATCATTAGAGCTTTCTTCCATAAAGAATTCAGTGCACCATTCTATAGCGTCATTCGGCGCGAACAAGCTCGGATAGGGTGGTGTGGCAAGCTTTTTCTTATTCTGATCCGGCCGGAGCCACGGACACCCCGACACACTGTTGCCCGATTCAAACAAAAAGACTCACTCTGGAGTGCTCATAATGATACTTCGCTCTACCTTCAAGACCCTGGGGGCATTACTGGTCACCTCGCTTATCGCAAGTGCGCCAGCCCTTGCGGAAAAGACCTACACATTGAAAATGGCGGAAACCTGGGGTCCGAATTACCCCATCCTTGGTGAAACCTCCCGCAGCATGGCGGCCATGGCTGAAAAAATGTCTGCTGGCCGCCTGAAGATCACAGTTGATTCGTCCAACAAGCACAAGGCACCCTTCGGCATCTTTGACATGGTCAAAGCCGGCCAGTACGACATGGGTCATACCGCGTCGTACTACTACAAGGGCAAGATCCCCAATGCAATGTTCTTTACAACCGTTCCATTTGGCATGATCGCTTCGGAACAGTACGCCTGGTTTTACTATGGTGATGGCATGGACCTGATGCAAAAGGTCTACCAGCCCCACGGCCTGCTGTCTTTTCCAGGAGGTAATACGGGCAACCAGATGGGTGGCTGGTTTCGCAAGGAGATCAACTCTCTGGAAGACCTGAAAGGCATCAAGATGCGGACTCCGGGTTTTGCCGGCGAAGTGATGTCAGAACTCGGCGTGTCGGTGACCAACATTCCGCCAGGTGAGCTTTATACAGCCCTTGAACGCGGCACAATCGATGCCCTGGAGTGGGTAGGCCCGGCGCTGGATCTGGCCATGGGTTTTCATCAGATAGCCAAATATTACTATTCAGGATGGCAGGAACCTGCGGCGGAGCTGCAATTCCTGATCAACGAAAAGGTCTGGAGCGACTTGCCGGAAGATCTGCAGGAGATTCTCCGGGTGGCGATGCGTACTGCAGCCTATGACATGTATGCCCAGAGCATGCATGTAAGCGGCCAGAACTGGAGCAAAATGAAAGAAGACTATCCCAATGTCAGCGCCAAAACCTTTCCTCCGGAAGTGATTGACGCGCTTCGTGACGCTACCGACAAGCTCCTGGCGGAGGCCGCTGCGAAGGATCCGCTGGCGAAGGAAATAATCACCTCCCAGGCGGAATACCTGAAAAGTATCCGAAAGTGGACGAATATTTCCGACAAGGCCTACCTGGATACGGTTTCTGTTATCGAGGAGTGATTGCACGTGGGAGTCATTAAAGGCTCCCCAGCTGTGGCAGTTCCAATGAACTGCCACAGCTCCACTTCAGCCTCCTTTTAGAAGTCACCGCTTAGAAGTCACCGCTGAGAAGCCGTCCGGCCCGGGGAACTCTGGTAGGCAATCCCAGCACCCTGAGCATCTGATAGGTCGTACATGTCGCGGCCGACACCACCGGTATTCCCAGTTCGTCCTCCACCGTCTGTATCGCTCCCAGAGAAGGCATCTGAACGCAGGCTGAAAGGACGACCGCGTCAGCCCCCTGCCATTTGAGATTCTCTACGATATCCAGCAGCGCGTTCGGGTCCCGGCGACCCACTTCCAGATTATCCCGGATTTCAAGGGAGATGCTGTCAAGGACATGGATACCTTCGGATTCGATGTAATCCACCACCATGGCGGTGAGGGGTTTCAGGTAAGGGGTGATAACAGCAACTTTCCGGGCCCCAAGCACCTCAAGGCCCTCTGTGAGTGCGCCGGCGCTGCTTATCACCGGAGTGGGATAACCGTTGATGACTGTCGCCTCGTGCAATCGCTGTTGGGATTTGCGATGGTATCCCCGGCCCTGGCTCATGATGGCCACGAGGCAGGCGTATCCGATGACATCCACCTCGGCATCGGAAAGTTCCCGGGCACAGCGATCCGACTCGACGTCCATGGCCGCCAGTTCCTCCCGCGTTACCTTTTTCATGCGCATCCGACTGGAGTGAAAAGTAAAGCGTTCCGGGGCAATGGCTTCGCGCGCGCGAAGCATGGCCGGGATTTCGGTTTCCATAGTCGTATTGGAGCTGGGCACAATCTGCCCGATCCTGTAATTATTCCTGGTCATTGAGCTCGTGCCCTTTCTGGCTGGGTCAGGCATCCTGATAGATCACCCGGTAAGTTTCCCGAAGCTGGTTTTTCTGCACCTTGCCCATGGTGTTACGAGGCAGGCTTTCGACGAAAAACACCCGTTTGGGTTGTTTGTATTTGGCCAGGCGACCCTTGAGGGCGTCCAGAACCCCGGCTTCATCCAGGCTTGCGCCCGTCTCGGGCACCACTACTGCAGTTACTCCCTCGCCAAAATCAGGATGAGGAACGCCGATGACCGCAGACTCCAGTACTCCGTCCATCTCGTCGATCACCTGCTCCACTTCTTTCGGATAGACGTTGAATCCCCCGGATATGACAAGATCCTTGTCGCGACCCACAATGTGGATGTATTCCTTTTCATCCTGGAGCGCCAGGTCCCCAGTCACGAAGAAGCCATCATCCAGCAGCTCCTCCCGGGTTTTTTCCGGCATCCGCCAGTATCCCCTGAATACATTTGGCCCCCTTACTTCCAGCATGCCGATCTCGCCACGGGGCAGCGGTGTATGGGTGTCGGGATCGGTAATCCGGATCTCAACTCCCGGTAGCGGCAGCCCCACGGTGCCAGCGATGCGCTCACCGTCGTACGGGTTCGAGGTATTCATGTTGGTTTCGGTCATGCCGTATCTTTCAAGGATGGCATGGCCGGTGCGGCGGTAGAATTCCTGGTGGGTTTCGGCAGTCAGGGGGGCTGAGCCGGAGGTAAAAAGGCGCATGTTGGAGGTGAGCTCCGGGCTGAGCCGGTCATCCTGCAGCAGACGGGTGTAAAAGGTGGGCACGCCCATCAGGGTAGTGCCTTCCCTGAAGGCCTCGATAACGGTATCAACGTCAAAGCGGGGCAGGAAGAGCATGCTGGCCCCGGCCATGAGAATGACATTGCAGGCCACAAACAGGCCGTGAGTATGGAAAATCGGCAAAGCGTGGATCAGTCTGTCCTGCTCGGTGAAGCGCCAGACCTCCGCCAGGGTCCTGGAGTTGGATTCCAGGTTGTGATGGGTGAGCATGGCACCCTTGGAACGGCCGGTAGTGCCCGACGTGTAGAGAATGGCAGCCAGGTCGTTCCTCGCACGATCCGCAACGCCGTTGCAGGCGGCCGACTCGCGGGCTCGAACCATGAGGCTGCCGGTGCTGTCAGTACCCAGGGTTTCCACATTGGGGCAGGCAGTTTCCCGGGCAACCTCGCGGGCGACTTCCAGGGCATCCGGCTGACACACGAACAGCGTCGGCTCGGCATTGCCCAGAAAATAGCCGATCTCCCCGGCCGTGTAGCCGGTGTTCAGAGGGAGGTAGACCCCCCCCATTTGGAGGCAGGCCAGATACAGGAGAATGGCTTCCGGGCTTTTATCCACCTGAACTGCGACCCGGTCGCCTGGTTTTACTCCCAGCTCAATCAGCGCTCCGGCCAGTTGCGCCGTCACCTCCAGCGCCTCGCCATAGGTGTAGTTCCGGCCTTCGGGCGTGACGATGAAATCATGCTCCTTGCGCTCTGTCATGCGCCGGGCAAAGCTCTCGAACAGATTGTGATTCATTTATCGTTTTCTCCCTTTAGCATCTTGCGGCCGCGCCTGCTGAGCTCCCGGATCGCCGACGAGCATGCGATGGTGCCGTCAGTTGCGTATTGCTCGTGATTGCGCTCGATGTTGTCCAGTACGTACAGGTAGTTGACCATCAGTCCTGCTGACTGCTGCATGCCCTGGGGCGAGGTGTCCCCCAACCAGTTAATGCGATGCAGCTCGGCGCCATTGCCCAGATGAAAACGGGCGACCGGATTGTGGGGCAGGCCTTTGGCATTTTTTTCTTTCAGCAGGTAACGGGCTGCAAGCGGCTTGATGACCTCTTCCAGCTCATGGGCCAGGGCCTCGTCAAGGTGCCACTCCGGATTTTCCAGATGCTTCAGTGTTTCCTGGGCCTCCGTAGTGAGGAAGCCGGACTCTGCGGTGCAGGTTTCCTCGAGCCACTTGCGGAAACCGGGCAGGGGAGAAAGGGTCACGAAATTACGCAGATTGGGCAGTTCCTGCTTGAGCTCCTGGACGACCTGCTTGATCAGGAAGTTGCCAAAGGAAATCCCTCGCAGCCCGGTCTGGCAGTTGCTAATGCCAAAAAATGCGGCGGTATTGGCGGACTCGGGCTCATCTATGTCATAGCGATCGCTGGCCAGAATGACCTGGATCTGGTCGGGCAAGCCTTTACTGAGAGCAACTTCCACGAAAATGAGGGGCTCGTCGCCGATGGCAGGGTGGAAAAAGCCGAAACAGCGGCGATCCCGCGCATCCAGGCGACGACGAAGATCCCCCCAGTCCTGGATCTTGTGCACCGCCTCATAGCGGATGATCTTTTCCAGGATATTGGCAGGGGTGGTCCAGTCGATCCGTTTCAGGACCAGAAAGCCCCTGTTGAACCAGGATGAGAACAGGTGGATGAAGTCGGCGTTGATTGCCGGAAGATCCGGGCGACCCTGCATCAGTTCCAGCATGTCAGCGCGCATTTTAACAATTTCGTGGGTGCCTCCCGGGGCCAGGTTCAGACGGCGAAGCAGTTCCTGGCGTTTAGGCTCGCAAGCCTCGAAAAGCAGTTCCAGGTTCCTGCTGTTGCGGTTCTGGCGGTATCGCTCGTAGGCAAGGTCGATGGTTCGGGGCGTAGCGGAAAAATCCGAGGCCAGTTGCTCGAAAAACCTCAGTTTTTCGTCGGCATGGAGCCTTGAGTAGATTTCAAGGGCGCGGCCGGCCAGCGTAATGCCCGATACTTCACCATCGCTTTGCAGCAGCGCATTGCACGCCTCAATAAGATCATTGTGATCAACATTCTGAAGATTGCCTCCCCGGCGGCGCAGAATCGCATCGCGCTGGGTAATGCTTGAAAACAGTTCCTGCAGAAAAGTCATGTTCATATATGCAACCTTTTTACGCCTGTAAGGCTGAATCGATCAGAGTTCCGGACCCATGATGAGGTCCGGCAGCCAGGTGACTATTTCCGGAAATATGCACAGCAGGATGATGGCCAGGACCATACACAGGGCGTAAGGCAGACTGCCCATCAGGATGTCCCGCAGGGCAATGTCTGGGGCGATGCCTTTGATAATGAAAAGATTCAGGCCTACGGGGGGCGTGATAAGTCCGATTTCAAGGTTGATGGTCAGGATGACCGCGAACCAGTAGGGGTCGAAATTGGCCTCAAGAATGATCGGCAGCAGTATCGGAGCGGCCATTACAATAACGGCAACTGGTGGCAGGAAAAAGCCCGCAACCAGCAGGAACAGATTGATGGCCCCCATCAACACCCAGCGGTTGACTTCCATGTCGGCAATGCCGCCGGCTACCGTTTGAGTTATGAATAGTGACGACAGGGCGAAGGCGAAGATTTCTGCAGCGGCGATGATCAGCATGATCATAACGCTCTCACGTAGAGCGTCACGCATGATGTTGATCAGCGGTTTGGCCTGCCACATGCGATAAATTATGATGGCAAGGGCGAGACAGAGGAATGCCCCGATGCCAGCTGCCTCCGAAGGCGTCGCTACACCTCCGTATAGCGCAAACAGAATACCTGCCACCACAACAAGAAAGGGGATGACCCGGATTAATGCGCGGGAATTGGCCTGCACGTTATCCTTTACTTTGGCCGCCGCTTCCACAATGGCACTGGGGGTGTTGTAGCCACCGGCCAGTTTGCAGGCGATGAGCGTCCACACCATGAACAGACCTGCCAGCATGAGGCCAGGTATAGCCCCGGCAATGAACAGCCTGCCGATGGAAGTCTCAGTAGAAATCCCGTAGACGATCATCGTAACCGAAGGGGGAATCAGGATGCCCAGGGTTCCGCCGGCGGCAATACAGCCGGCAGCGACCCCATCCGGGTAGCCGCGCTTGCGCATTTCCGGGATTCCGAGCTTACCGATGGCAGCACTAGTTGCTGGCGAAGAGCCGGAAAGTGCTGCAAAAATCGAGCAGGCCGCAATATTGGAAATGGCCAGACCGCCGGGAAGACGGCCCATCCACAGATCCAGGGACCGATACAGATCTCGGCCTGTTGGCGATGAGGCAACCGCCGCGCCCATCAGGATAAACATGGGGATAGCCACAAAGCCAAAGGAGGCCACGGCGCCGAAGAAGGTCTCACCAAAATAAGTCAGCTCTCCCATTCCCCGGTCCAGAACCAGGGCTCCGACTGCGACGGCGCCCAGGGCGAAAGCGATCGGGGTTCCGATCGCCATCAGTACGACCAGCGCAATGACAACTAGAATTCCGCTTGTAACAGGATCCATTTCAGATTTCTCCCCGAAGAATTTCTGCCACGTACTGCAGAGAAAGAAGCGTGGAGCCAATAGTCATCGGAACGATTGCGGGCCAGAGCGGAGGGTTCCATACGGTGCCTGTGGACCAGCCCTCGTGCCAGGCCTCCAGCTGATAGACCCAGGACCCGTAGGCGAGGGCCAGACAGAAGGTGAGGCCCACCAGCGACGCTATCAGATACATGACCTTGCGCGGCCGGCGCGACAGAGAATCCGGTAGTACAGTGACCGCCACGTGTCCTCGCGTCAGCAGCACATAGGGCGCGCCGACCAGCATTGCACCAGCAATGGCAAAGGTCGTGAATTCAGTCTGCCAGGTGGTACTCAGGCCCAGTGCATAGCGGGAGAACACCATGTGGCACACAACGAGAACACCAGTAATCAAAAGCAGGCCAGCAATGATGCCCGCCCCCAGCGTGATTTTGTCCATGCATCGAATGTAGACGCCGGCAATGCCTCCTTTTGGAGGTTCAGGAGGCGTTACCGGTTCTGGCGGAAGCCCTATGGGTTCCGGTGTATAGCGAGAAGGTTGCGACATCATTTCCCCGGAGCATTATGGGTGGCGCCGCCCGGCCGGGAGCGGCAATCTGGTTGAGGCAATAAGAGTCAGCGGTGCGTCTGGTGACTATTCGACGGCCAGAGCGGCATCAATCAGCTCTTTTCCGTTCGGGACGTTCTTGATGAAGGTCTCGTAGGAGCTCTTCTGGGCGATGTCGAGCCAGGCCTGGTAGTTCTCGGCACTCATGCTGACTACTTTTACGCCATTCTCTTTGAAGACATCGACCATCTTCTGGTCGAGAGAGGCCGCTTCTCCAGCGAAATACTCTTCGGCTTTCTGGCCCGCTTCCGTCAGGGCATTCTGCTGGGCTTCGTCAAGCTTGTTCCAGCTCTGCTCGGAAATCAGGACTGGCTCATACATGAACCACAGAGCGTTGTCCCCGGGCGCGGTGAGACAGGTGGTGACTTCATAGATACGATACGAGACGAAGGAACCGGAAGAAGTGTTGGCACCATCAAGCACGCCGGTCTGCATGGCGGTATAGATTTCGGATGAGGGCATGGATGCGATCGAGGCACCGGCGGTGGCCAGCATCTCGTCGAAAGCGGGGCCGGCAGCGCGAAGGGTCTGGCCCTCAACGGAATCAGGTGACGTAATGCACCGGACATCGGAGGCAAAGCCGCCAGCCAGCCAGGCGTCAGCGAGTACCCGGGCTCCGGCATCGTCAATGACCTTTTTGATCATATTCATGAACTCGGAATCGTTCAGACGCTGCGCTCTCTCGTGGTTCCGGACCAGACCCGGCATCAAGGTGGCGGAGAACTCAGGGTGCCGGCCACTGGCGTAATCGAGAGGCAGGGAGGTCATGTCGAGGCGGCCGCGAACCAGGGCTCCCCATTGTTCCTTTGCCTTGAACAGCGACTGTCCGGGATACACCTGAATATTCAGGCCGACATCGGCTTTCTCGACTTCTCTGGCCATCATCTGGACCATTTCGTCACGCACGTCGCCTTTGCCCCCCGGGAACTGATGCGAGGCTCTCAGAGTGACATCTGCCAATGCTATGCTGGCGGTGGAAAGGGACAGGAGGGATGCGGCTGCAACTGTGGCAAGCTGGCGTTTCATGATTGTTTTCTCCAATATTGTTTTTGTAAGATATCTATCAGGCAACGCTGATGTATATATGTATAATAGGTGACTATACTGATGTCAAACGAGCGATCAAAAAATCGACTACTGCTTTGTCCTAAATCGGAGCGAATCGATTCCAGGAAACATTGATTCAACAGGAGAATCAGGGTTTGAAAATTTCCAGTGCCCAGCGGCTGAAAGACTCTCTTGAAAACGACATAATCAATGGTCGCTTTGCCCCGGGGGAGCGACTGGATCCTGAAGCCCTGGAAAAAACCTTCAATGTGTCCCGGACTCCGATTCGTGAGGCTATCCAGCAACTTACAGCCAGCGGTCTGGTGGTGGTCGTGCCCAAAAAGGGCACCTTCGTTGCCAAGATAGGAGTTGATCAACTCATTGAAATGTTTGAGGTTATGGCTGAGCTCGAGGGCATGTGCGGCAGATTGGCTGCGCGTCGTATCAGTACCGAAGAGCTTGTGCAGTTGCGCGCCGCCCTGGATCGTTGTGAAGTGAGCGCCCAGCGCCAGGGAGACCCGGATGACTATTATTATGAAAACGAGGTCTTCCACCAGTGTATTTATGGTGCAAGTCATAACGCCTTTCTGGCGGAAGAGGTGCAGCAGCTGAAGCAGCGACTCAAGCCATACCGGCGCCTGCAACTAAGGGTCAGGAACAGGATGGCCCGGTCCATGCAGGAGCATCTTGATATATATAAGGCCATTGAGGCCGGGGATGCCGCGGCTGCGGAAAACGCCATGCGGCAGCATGTTCTTATTCAGGGTGAGCGTTTCAGTGATTTTATTGCCAGTCTGAAGAAGCTGCAGACTGGCCAGCCAGGGACAAAAATATCGCCCGCTGATCTCCCTTGATCCTTTGGGCTTTTCCCTGCTTACAATACCTTTTCCTGGCATGCTTTTTAGCAGAGGGTCTTGCGTTTCACACATCATTTCTCGGGCCTCTCATGGCCTGATGCATCAGGCCGAATGGGTGGATTTTCACCCATCCGGCTCAGGTCATGGGTAACTTCCCGCTCATATGTTGAACTGGTCGACTGCGCCTGTACCCTGATATCAGAGCTTTGGGCAACCTGGCCCGGTGCTTGCAGGATCCGGAGCAAGAAGGTCAGCCCGACTTCCGTTCACCTAAAACAAAGACAATCTTTGGAGTAAGACATGAACAAGACCCTTGCATTCGCTATGGCGGCTGTCGCTGCCTCTGTTACCGTTTCCGGAGTGGCCAGCGCGCAGGACCGTTCCGAGTGGCCAGACAATTTCACGGTGGGCACTGCCAGCCAGGGTGGCACCTATTTTTCCTATGGTTCCGGCTGGGCAAACTTCGTCGCGGAAAACCTCGGTGTATCCGGCGGTGCCGAGATTACGGGTGGCCCCATGCAGAATATGGCACTGGTGCATACCGGCGATCTGGCACTTGGTCTCACCACCATGGGGCC
Source organism: Marinobacter sp. (assembly GCF_044799475.1). Lineage (GTDB taxonomy): Bacteria > Pseudomonadota > Gammaproteobacteria > Pseudomonadales > Oleiphilaceae > Marinobacter. The sequence continues at coordinate 1,260,721 of NZ_CP085217.1, forward strand.
GGCCCGTGAATCACGTGAAGGCCAGAGTCCAATCGCCCCAGGCATGGAGATGGATAACGTCTGTGCCATTTTCCCCATGTACCAGACGCCCTTCTCCGTCACCGCACTGGAAAAAACCGGCATCACGTCCATTTCCGATATTCCGGATGGCGCCACCATCGGTTTTGGCCCTTCCGGCTCCACATCTGACACCTATTTTCCCCGCATGATGGAAACCCTGGGAGTGGATTTTGAACGCCGTAACGGCAGCTGGTCCGACCTGGGTGGTCAGTTGCAGGACGGTCTGATTGACGTTGTTGCCTTTGCCGCTGGTATTCCGATTCCCGCCGTCAGTCAGCTGGAAGTTCAGACTGACATCAACATCATTGAATTTACCGAGGAAGAGCAGCAGAAAATCATTGATAACTTCCCGGTGTCGGAATTCACCATTCCAGCTGCTACTTACAGCTCGCTGGACGAGCCGGCACGTGCGGTGTCCATGTGGAACTTTGCCATCGCCAACTGTGACCTTCCGGAAAGCTTTGTCTATGAAGTCACAAAGCTGACCATGGAAAATAACGACAAGATGGTTTCAATACACAAAGCGGCACGCAGCACTGTGCCTGAGAACTACGACAAGAACACCGTGCTGCCCTGGCACCCGGGTGCTGCCCGCTGGTTCAACGAGAATGGCTACAAAATCGAAGAGAGCATGATCAAGTAAACAGTGTGGGGGCCCCTGTGGCCCCTTCTCTTTTTCTGTTCACGTCAATCGGTGGCAGTGGTCGCCGTATCACCCGGGTGAGTCATGACAAACGACAAAAAAGAAGTGCCATCAGCCGCCCATGCGGAGGATCTGGTGATCGTCCAGGGCGTGGACGAAGAACCAGTAGAACCCAATCGCCGTCTTTTTACCGGCTGGATGTTCAGAGCCATTTCCATTCTGGGTATCCTCTACTCCAGCTTTCATCTTTACACCCTGAACGTGGCACCCCTTGAAACCTGGTCTTTTCGCATCATTCACGTCTGTGGCGCGCTCATACTGGGGTATCTGGTATTTTCCGGTGCCCGCTTTACTGACGAGGACAGGGTGAAGCGCCGGCATGCCTGGACCACACCGGCAGCCTTCATTCTTCTGGTACCTGCGGTCTATGCCCTGTGGCAGACCCTGGTCATGTACCAAATGGTTCAGGCCGGCACCCTCCGCATACCGGCAGAGCTTGAAACCTGGCATTTTGGCTGGCCGCTACTTGCCGCCACCGGTCTGGGCATTCTTGTCAGCTGGTTTCACCAGCGTGAGCGTTCCGCGTTCAGCTTTCCGGATCTTGTGCTTATTGTCTGTTCCATTGCCACAGCGGCCTATTTTCTCGTGGTCTACAACACCCCCATGCGCATGAGCACCGGTACACCTTTTGCGCCTGTAGGCATTTCATTTGCGGCCATTGCGGGCACCGGCCTGATCATGGAATTGACCCGGCGCCTTACCGGTCTTGCCCTGGTCATTATTTCCCTGATTTTCCTTCTGTACGTGTTCGCTGGCCCCTATCTGCCCGGCTTTCTGGGTTATCCCGGCCTGTCGGTGCAACGGTTCTTCAGCCAGGTCTATACTGACGCGGGCATACTTGGCCCCACCACGGCAGTGTCTTCCACCTACATTATTCTGTTCATTATCTTTGCGGCCTTTCTGCAGGCCTCAAAGGTGGGCGACTACTTTGTCAATTTTGCCTTCGCCGCTGCCGGTCGGGCCCGGGGCGGTCCAGCCAAGGTGTCGATCTTTGCATCTGGCCTGATGGGAATGATCAACGGCACCAGTGCCGGTAACGTGGTCTCGACCGGCTCTCTCACCATTCCCCTGATGAAAAAGGTGGGCTACAGCCGCAAATCAGCGGGCGCGGTGGAGGCAGCTGCATCCACGGGTGGACAGATCATGCCCCCGATCATGGGCGCTGGCGCCTTCATCATGGCGGAAATAACCGGCATTCCCTATACCGAGATTGCTGTTGCGGCCATTATCCCGGCGATCCTGTATTTTGCTTCGGTCTACTTCATGGTGGACTTTGAAGCCGCCCGCACGGGCATGCGAGGAATGCGCAAGGACGAGCTGCCTGAGCTGCGCAAGTTGATCAAGCAGGTGTATCTGTTCATTCCCATAATTATTCTGATCTATGCGCTATTCCAGGGTTATTCGGTGATACGGGCAGGTACACTGGCCACCGTTTCCGCGGCGGTGGTGAGCTGGATATCACCCCACAAGATGGGCATCCGGGCCATTCTCCGCGCCCTTGATCAGGCCAGCATTATGGCCATCCAGATCATCGTGGTCTGTGCGGCAGCTGGTATCATCGTGGGGGTTATCTCTCTCACTGGCGTAGGCGCACGGTTTTCGTCGCTTCTGCTTGGCGTGGCGGAAACCAGCCAGCTACTGGCCCTTATCTTTGCGATGATGATTTCCATTCTGCTTGGTATGGGCATGCCGACCACCGCTGCCTATGCGGTGGCCGCCTCTGTAGTTGCACCGGGTCTGGTCCAGCTTGGCATCGAGCCCCTGACAGCTCACTTCTTTGTGTTCTATTTCGCGGTGGTCTCAGCCATCACGCCACCTGTGGCGCTGGCTTCCTACGCGGCCGCAGGGATTTCCGGGGCCAATGCCATGGAAACTTCGGTGGCCTCGTTCAGGATAGGTCTGGCGGCCTTTATTGTGCCTTTCATGTTTTTCTACAACAGTGCCCTGTTGATGGATGCAAGCGTAATGGAAATCGCCAGGGCCCTGGTTACGGCCACCTTTGGGGTTTACCTGCTGTCCGGCTCGGTGCAGGCCTGGTTCCTGAGCCAGCCGGCCGCCTGGTACACCCGCATCCTGCTACTGGTGTCTGCTCTGCTGATGATTGAAGGTGGTCTGTACACCGACATTGCCGGCATAGCGGCTGCGGTCATTGCCGTCCTGCTGCAGAAGCAGCGGGGGCGGCAGGCGCCGGTTAGTCAGTCGTAAGAAGAATACAACCCACGGGCGTAAGTCCGCGGGTTGTCCCGCAGGTCGGCAATGTTTACCCTCGCCTCCGGCCTTTTATTTATGAATGGTTCCTGATGACCTATCGATTCCAGGCATTTGTACTTTTCCTGCTGACCGCCGGCCTGGCATGGCAACTGGGCGGATGGGTGGGTTTTCGCCTGGTGGAGCAGGAAAGCCTGGAGGAATCCTTCCGCTACAGCCAGCTGATCGCGAACGAACTCAATCGGTACCGGCCGATGCCGGAGCTTATGGCAGAGCATCCCCTGCTGCAGGCGGCTCTGGAAAACCCTGAAGATCATGAGCTGATTCTTCAGGCCAACGAGGAAATGAAGCGGATGGCGGAGATCGTGGGCAGTTCGGATGTCTACCTGATGGATCGCGCCGGCCTGACGATTGCCGCCAACAATTACGATCAGGAAAGCAGTTTTGTCGGGAACAACTACGATTTCCGGCCGTATTTCAGCGAGGCAAAAGCTACCGGCGAGTCTGCCATCTATTTTGCCCTGGGGCTGGCCTCCGACCTTCGCGGCCTCTATTTCTCCCATCCGATAAATAATCGCCAGGATGAATTTCTGGGGGTTATCGCGGTCAAGGTGCAGGTGAGGGAGCTGGAATCCCAGTGGCAACGCCCGGGATCCTTTACCGAGGCTGAAATGGTGGTGCTGGACAATGAGGGCATCAGCTTCCTGGCCAGCCGGCGCGGCTGGCTCTATCGTGACTTTCGGCCCAGTGAGCAGCCCGGGGATATGCGCAGGCTGCAGCAGCGCTACCCCGGACAGGAGCTCGCTGCCATGGAAATTACCGACCTGGACCGGCCGATATCCGTGTCCGAGCATTCCCGCCGTGTCCGGCTGAACGTGGATGGGCGTATCCGGGAGTACCTGAGTGTACGCACCCCGCTGCCCCGACTGGACTGGAGTCTCCAGGTGATGATCGGCACAGGGCCGGTGCTCTGGACCCGCGTCCAGTTTCTCGCCGGAGGCCTGGTACTGTTTCTGGGTGGCTTCCTGACCTGGCTTTACCTGCGGGAACGTTATCGGCGAGAGGCCGAGCTGGCCCACCGGGGTGAAGAGCTTGAGCTCAGTGTCACGGAGCGGACAGCGGATCTGGAAGCCTCCAACCGGCAGCTTCTGGATGAGATCCGTCAGCGCGAGAAAGCCCAGAATGAATTGAAGGAAACCCAGGAGGAACTCATTCAGGCGGCAAAGCTGGCAGTACTGGGCCAGATGTCTGCCGGCCTCAACCACGAGATGAATCAGCCACTGACGGCCATCCAGGCCTATGCCAGGAACAGTCGTCGGTTCCTGGAGCGGGGTGACCATGACATGGTGGATGCCAACCTGGCGGAAATAGTTGCCCTTTGCGGCAAAATGGCTGAGCTGACCCGGCAGTTCAAGGTGTTCGCCCGGAAGTCTGAGGGCCTTCCCGCCCGGGTTGATCTCAGGCTGGCGGTGGATGCGGCTATCAAGCTTGTTACCGCACAGGACAGTAGCGCGGGAATTCATGTCGAGTGGCATCGGCCGGATCACCCGGTGATGTGCCATGGCGACCTGATCCGGATCGAGCAGGTGCTGGTAAACCTCATGGCCAATGCAGTGCAGGCCGTGGAGGATGCGAACAGCCCGACCGTCACCATCGATATCCTCAAAGACGATGGCTTCTGGCAGTGTCGGGTGCGGGACAACGGCCCTGGCCTTCCGGCAAACACCGAGCAGATATTTGAACCCTTCTTTACCACCAAATCCGTCAAGCAGGGCCTTGGCCTGGGTCTGTCGATTTCCCGACAGATTGTCGATGCGCTGGGTGGGCATCTGACCGGTCATAACCGAACTGACGGACCCGGAGCAGAGTTTGTGCTGGCACTGAAAAGGCGGGAGGAGACTGAATGACTCAAGTCAGCGTGATCTTTATTGATGACGATCCGGACATCCGCCAGGTCATGGCCCAGACTCTGACGCTGGAAGACATGCCGGTGGCCTGCTATGAGGATGGGAAAACGGCCGTGGACGTCCTGGACAGGGATTTCGGGGGGGTGGTTCTGTGTGACTACAACATGCCGGGTATGGACGGGCTGGAGGTGCTCCAGGCGGTGGGCCGGGTCGACAGTGACATTCCGGTGATCATTCTCACCGGTCAGGGGGATATCAGTACCGCCGTTTCAGCCATGCAGCAGGGCGCCTGGCATTTTATAGAGAAGCCCTTTGACCACGACGAGCTTATTGAGCTGCTAAAGCGGGCTCTTGAAAAACGGCAACTGGCACTGGAGAACCGGAGACTCAAAGCCCAGTTGAAACTCCTGGCCCGACCCGGGCCGCGTCTGCTGGGTGATTCTCCGGCCATGCAGCGGGTTATGGCGACCATTGACCCGTTGCTGGACATTTCTGCTGACATACTCCTTCATGGTGAAACTGGAGCCGGCAAAGACGCCGTCGCTCGTTATATTCATGAAAGCAGTCCCAGGCGGAATCACAATTTCGTTGCCATCAACTGCGGCGCAGTTCCCGAAAGCCTGATCGAAAGCGAACTTTTTGGCCACGAGGCCGGCGCCTTTACCGGCGCTGAAAAACGCCGCATCGGGAAGTTTGAGCATGCTCACAGGGGGACCCTGTTTCTGGATGAAGTGGAAAGCATGCCTCTGACATTGCAGGTGAAACTGCTGAGGGTGATTGAGGATCGGAGGGTAGAGCGTCTGGGCAGCAACACCGCCATCGACGTGGATGTACGGATCATTGCGGCTACCAAGGCTGATCTGAAACAGCTTAGCGAGGCAGGAGAGTTCCGGCCCGATCTCTACTACCGTCTCAATGTCATGGAACTGCACATACCACCGCTGCGGCAACGCAAGGAGGACATACCTCTGCTGTTTCACCATTTTGTGCTCATCGCGGCGGCCCGCTATGATCGCGAAAGCATTCCTCTGGATGCCAGCCAGGCGGCCCGTATGATGCAGCACAGCTGGCCGGGTAATGTCCGGGAGCTCCGCAATCTGGCGGAGCGATACGTGCTCCTGGGTCCTGCCGCACTGGAGGATGGCTCCGGCTCCGGGACTTCCGACATAGCGGGGCGCCAGACCCTGGCGGAAATGACCGATGGGTTTGAACGCTCCGCCCTGGTCAATGCCCTCAATGCCAGCCAGGGAAGCATCAAGGACACCATGTTGCACTTGGGGCTGGCCCGCAAGACGCTTTATGACAAGATGAAAAAACATGGCCTGGACAAGGCCGACTTCAAGGAGTGAGGGCCGCCGTTACCCTGCGCTACGCCAGCCGCCAGACTGCTATCCCGAAGCCCCGGCCCAAGCCCCTGGCAACCGCCGTCCCCTTGGCAAAGCGGATCATTCGATCCAGCCCTGGTGACTCAAAAGCATCCGGAACTGGACCGATATCTTTGAGCCGGCCTGCCTCAACACCCTGCCTGGACGCTAGACATCTTCGAAAAGTGGTTATTTAATAATTTCCAGAACTTCACTGACCGTCAAGACATCGCCAAATTGCTGAATAACTGTTTCCAGAGTTGCCTGATGTTCGTTGTCTGAGAGGGCGGCTGTAGCATCTGAAACCATGACAACATTGAAATTCATCATCATGGCATCCCTGGCAGTAGACTCACAGCAAACATTGGTTTTTGTACCGGTAATCAACAAGTTAGTAACATCAAGGCCGCGCAGGACCTGGTCGAGATCAGAAGCCCCCGGAATCAGCGCGCTGTAGCGGTTTTTCGTAATTTGAATATCAGTAGCTTCCACGTGAAGCTCTGGCCAAATCTCTTGACCGTGACGTCCGGGTAAAAGACTATCGATAGTCCGTGCACGTACATCATCAGCCACGAAATTGTTAAAAAAACATGGCCAGTCACTGTCTTCACCGGAACCGCTGTTTGCATGCGTAACCCAGACTATATGACCACCGAGACCGCGAACCCCTTCATTCAGTCGATTTATAGGCTCGACAATCTGTCTCGAAAGAGGTACCTCGGCTGGCGAGCCAGGCTGGAGAAAGGTGTTCTGCATATCAATGGCAATCACAGCAGTTTTCGTCGGATCAAGGCGATCAAACAAATGAAACCGTTGGCGTCGAGCCATAACTCGATCAATGATCTCTTGTCTTATGCTTACCTGGTGCATGTCGCTGACCTCTTTATTCCTGCATTTATTGGATCTGATCCAGTATCGAACGGAACAAAGGCCCACGGCCGGTATTGAGACCATCGAGTACCGAGAAATGATGAGCCCCCGGCACAATCGTATGGCTAACAGGTCCAGAAGGCGCTGCCTCATCAAGCCAGGCCGCATAGTCGCGCGATTGCCGAAGAAATTCTTCCGATTCCAGGCCGCCCACCATCACCGATACGGGGCAACACACAACAGGGAGTCGATTCAGGGGGCTCAGGACGGATACTTCCCGCCAGTCGAGTTGAAGCGCGGGCTGAAGCCACGAAAAAGGCAGTGGCGCCAGATCAAACACGCCGCTTACGGGAGAAGCCCCTTTGATGATATCGTTCGGAAGTCCATACTGTTCAGTCCAATCCGTTGCCAGCAGCATACCGACTATTTGGCCCCCTGCAGAATGTCCCGATACCGTTATCCTGTGAGCGTCATAGTCATAACGTTCGGCATGACGATACAGCCATGCCATCGCTGAATGGCACTGCCTGACGATTTCACTTAGTGACACGCTTGGGCAAAGAGCGTAATTAACCACAGCCGTGGTCACTCCAGCTGGCACAAGACCCCCGGCCACAAAGGCAAATTCCTTGCTACTTAATGCTCGCCAGTAACCCCCGTGGAAAAACACGTGTAAAGGCGCATTCGGGACATCTGCCACGAATAAATCAAGATATTCAGGGAGGGTCGGCCCGTAAGACAGATCCTGTATGTTATTGAACCGTTCCCGCGCATCGTCGCTGTTTTCCTGATACCGCAGGAGATGAGGGGCGATATCGACCAGACGTCTTGGATCGTATTGCCGGTCAATTTCTTCCTGGCTATTAAATTGACGATAGAGCATTCGGCACTCTCCTCTCCTTCCGAAACTTTCTCGGCGCTGAGAAACTGCGTCAGACGGATATCTCAATGAACTGTGGTCGTCGAGCACTCCGTTGAGGCAGTTTCAGGAGTCAGCGCGCTTCGCAATCTTCAAAAACAAGTATCAGAAAAATGCCTGAATGTCTGTCTGCGCCCTGCCAAGAATCAACGCATGAATGTCGTGAGTGCCTTCATAGGTATTCACTGCCTCAAGGTTCATCATATGACGAATAACGTCATATTCGTCACTGATACCGTTACCACCGTGCATGTCTCTCGCCTGACGGGCAATGTCCAATGCTTTCCCGCAATTGTTACGTTTCATGAGGCTGATCAACTCTGCAGGCGCGCGATGCTCGTCCATTAGTCGGCCGAGGCGCAAGGCTCCCTGCAATCCCAGGGATATCTCGGTCTGCATGTCGGCTAACTTCTTTTGAATCAACTGGTTAGCAGCCAGAGGCCTGCCGAATTGTTGGCGTTCCAGAGTGTATTTTCGAGCCGCATGCCAGCAGGATTCGGCAGCGCCCATTGCGCCCCAGGCGATACCGTAACGAGCGCGATTCAAACAGCCAAACGGACCCGCCAGGCCTTGCACATTCGGGAGCAGATTGGCTTCAGGCACAAAGACTTCGTCCATCATGATCATTCCGGTGACGGAAGCCCGCAAGGAAAATTTCCCTTCAATCTTAGGGCTTGCGAGACCTTGCATCCCTTTTTCCAGAATAAATCCTTTGATCTTATTGTCGTGCGCCTCGGATTTAGCCCAAATCACAAACACATCCGCTATAGGTGAATTGGTAATCCAGGTTTTAGATCCCGACAGCTTATATCCCCCGTCGACTTTTTTGGCGCGCGTGGCCATAGAGCTGGGATCCGAGCCATGGTCGGGCTCAGTCAGGCCAAAGCACCCCACCCATTCACCGCTAGCCAGCTTAGGCAAGTAGTGCTCTCGCTGCTCTTCAGTCCCATAGGCAAAAATCGGGTGCATTACCAGAGAGGACTGAACCGACATAGCCGAACGATATCCGGAATCGATACCTTCGACCTCTCGAGCTATCAATCCGTAGGAAACATACCCGACACCAGCGCCGCCATAGGTTTCGGGGATGGTGGCGCCAAGCAGGCCCAACGACCCGAGCTCAGTCATGATTTCCCGATGGAAAATCTCATGCCGGTTGGCCTGCAGTACCCGAGGAGCCAGATGGTCAGCGCAATATCCCTTGGCGCTGTCCACGATCATGCGTTCTTCATCCGTTAACTGATCGCTTAACAGGAATGGATCCGCCCAGTTCAAGGCCGGAAGCTTCTTGCGTGCGTTTTCCGGCGTCGCCGGCACAACCACTAAGTCGTTCATGTTGTCATTGCCTATCAAGTTCTCAGGGAAGGCTTCGATGTTATGCTTTATGAGTTAAATGTTCAATATCATAAATTTTAGTATTGAAATATATCTGTGGCTACCTTAAAGTGACTTATGGCATAAAATCGACCTAGCCGCCCAACGTAGGGCAAAGGCAAATACCGGACCAGGAAGACAATCCATGCGCCGTTACGTCGAAAGTCAATCTCGCACCCAACAGCATCCAGTATTAGGTGAACAACGATGAAAATAGCCTGCCTGGGCGGCGGTCCTGCCGGACTTTACTTCGCCATCAGCGCCAAGCTCCGTAATCCCAAACACGACATCCTGGTGGTGGAACGGAATCGTCCTGACGATACCTTTGGATGGGGCGTCGTCCTGTCGGATGAAACGCTGGACAACCTGGCCAATAACGACCCTGTCAGTGCCGCACGAATCCGGGAGCACTTTGCCTATTGGGACGATATTGCCGTTCATCACAAAGGCACTCTCACCAAATCTACCGGCCATGGATTCTGTGGCATCGGCCGCAAACAACTACTTGTCCTGTTGCAGGAACGGGCACAGGAACTCGGTATCGAATTACAGTTCGAGACTCCGGTTAATGAAGAGGAGATTGACGCTTTTAGAGAACAGTACGACTTGGTCGTGGCCTCCGACGGTCTCAACTCCAGAGTACGCAGCCATTATGCCGAGGTATTCAAACCGGACATTGACGTCCGTGCCTGTAAATTTGTCTGGCTAGGTACTCACCAGACCTTCGATGACGCCTTTACGTTTATTTTCGAACACACAGAGAATGGCTGGGTCTGGGCCCATGCCTATCAGTTTGACAATGACACGGCCACGTTTATTGTTGAATGCTCTGAGGACACCTGGCACAAATTCGGGTTTGGTGAAATGAACCAGCAGGAGTCCATCGAAGTTTGCCAAAAGATTTTTGCCGACCACCTCGGCGGCCATTCCCTGATGACAAACGCCAATCACATTCGGGGCTCTGCGTGGATTAATTTCCCCCGGGTTCTTTGCGACAAATGGAGTCACGACAACGTCGTATTAATGGGCGACGCTGCGGCTACGGCCCATTTCTCCATCGGATCCGGCACCAAGCTGGCGCTTGAGAGCGCCATTGCTCTTGCCGATTATGTGGAGTCTGAATCAAGTCTGCCCCAGGCGTTTCAGCGCTATGAAGAAGAGCGTCGGACCCAGGTATTGCGACTCCAGTCGGCTGCCCGGAACTCGACAGAATGGTTTGAAAACATAGAACGCTATCTCGATCTTGACCCGGTCCAGTTCAATTATGCCCTGCTGACTCGCTCACAGCGCATCAGCCATGAAAACCTGCGCCTGCGGGATCCAGAATGGCTATCCAGCGCTGAAAGCTGGTTCCAGGCACAAGCTGGCAATCTGGACAGTGATGAGGCACCGATGTTCGCGCCCTTTAAACTGCGAGGCCTGACCTTGAAAAACCGGGTCGTCGTTTCACCCATGGCACAGTATAAAGCGGTCGACGGCTGCCCCACCGACTGGCATTTCGTGCATTACGCTGAGCGCGCCAAGGGCGGTGCCGGGCTGGTGTACACAGAAATGACCTGCGTCAGCCCGGAGGGCCGAATCACTCCCGGCTGCCCCGGGTTTTATGCAGCCGAACACCTGACAGCCTGGAAACGCCTGGTTGATTTCGTGCACGGGGAAACCTCGGCAAAAATATGCGCCCAGATTGGCCACTCCGGCCCCAAAGGCTCTACCCAACTTGGCTGGGAGGGCATGGACGTCCCGCTGGCGAGTGGAAACTGGCCAATCATGGCGGCCTCGGAGGTACCTTGGTCTGAACGTAATCAAGTTCCCAAAGCCATGGATCGTGATGACATGGATCTCGTGCGGGAGCAGTTCGTTGCAGCAGCGCGCATGGCCGATGAAGCGGGCTTCGACATGCTGGAGATTCACGCTGCCCATGGTTATCTGTTGTCGAGTTTCATAACGCCTCTTACCAACAGGCGCTCTGACGAATATGGCGGCTCGCTTGAAAACCGACTGCGCTTTCCCCTGGAGGTTTTCCACGCTGTCCGGGAAGTATGGCCCCAGGACAAACCTATTTCGGTGCGGATTTCCGCTCAGGACTGGGTCGGCGCTGATGGCATAACACCCGAAGATGCCGTCGATATTGCCCGTCATCTTAAAGCAGCTGGTGTTGACATCTGCGACGTCTCGGCGGGTCAGACCTCGAAACAGGCCCAGCCGGTTTATGGCCGGATGTTTCAGACGCCCTTTGCTGATCGAATTCGCAATGAAGTGCACATGCCTACCATGGCTGTCGGGAACATCTTCGACCCGGACCACGTCAATTCAATTCTGATGGCCGGGCGGGCGGATCTGGTCTGCCTCGCGCGTCCCCACCTTGCCGATCCATACTGGACCTTGCATGCCGCAGCCACCATCGGCAATGACCGACAGCACTGGCCGGATCCCTATCTGGCAGGTCGCGACCAGTTAATGCGGCTTGCCGAACGGGAACGAGAAGAGGGGTCGATCTGACGCCATGGCCGACTTTACCGATAAAGAAATCATCATCACCGGCGGCGGCAGCGGCATTGGCGCAGAAATGGCGGTGGCTTTTGCACGGGCTGGAGCACAGGTCACCATTGCTGCACGCAATGAAGATCGGCTCGCTGCCGTCTCCGCTCAGCACCGGAACATCCGTTACCAGGTCACTGATATTACCAATGCCGACTCTGTCGCCGCCCTCTTTGCTGATCGACGTTCGCTGGATATAGTCATAGCCAACGCTGGCGCCGCGCAGAGCGCCCCCTTTAAAAAAGTCACACTGGTTCAGTGGCAACAAATGCTGGACGTTAATCTTACCGGCGTCTTTCTGACACTGCAGGCCGGCCTGGCAAGAATGGGTGATGGTGGTCGCTTGATTGCCGTAGCCTCCACTGCTGGGCTTAAAGGTTACCCTTATGTAGCCCCGTATTGCGCGGCCAAGCACGGTGTGATCGGCCTGGTGAAAGCCTTGGCGCTGGAAACCGCTCGTAAGGGAATCACGGTCAATGCTCTTTGCCCGGGTTTCACTGAAACACCGCTTTTAGAAGAAAGCCTCGACAATATTACCCGAACCACCGGACTCAGCCGCGAAGAAGCACGAGCGCAGCTGACCGCCCACAATCCCCAGGGACGGCTTATACAGCCCGGCGATGTTGTCGCAACTGCACTTTGGCTCGCCAGTGGGGAGGCTTCTTCGATTACGGGCCAGGCGATTTCCATTTCCGGGGGCGAAATATGAATGCGACAACATCATTTATAGCGAAGCAGGCAGGAGAAAACGGATGAAAATGGCCCAACATCAGCCCACACACTTTATCTGGCGCATGGAAGGAGCCGTTGCCATCATTCAGCTAAACCGTCCCGAACGCAAAAACCCGCTAACATTTGAAAGCTATGCTGAACTGCGCGATACCTTCCGCAACCTTGCTTATGCGGAAGATGTAGATGCCGTTGTCTTTGCTGCCAACGGCGGCAATTTCAGCTCTGGCGGGGACGTTCACGACATTATTGCGCCACTGGTCGGCATGGAGATGAAAGACTTGCTCGCCTTTACCCGTATGACTGGCGATCTCGTCAAGGCCATGCTCGGCTGTGGTAAGCCGGTTATTGCAGCTGCTGATGGAATCTGTGTTGGCGCCGGTGCCATCCTTGCCATGGCTTCGGACATCCGTTTTGGCACGCCCGAATGTCGCACCGCGTTTCTCTTTACCAAGGTCGGACTGGCCGGGTGCGACATGGGAGCCTGCGCCATGTTGCCGCGGCTTATCGGCCAGGGCCGCGCCGCAGACCTGCTTTATACCGGTCGAACCATGACCGCGGATGAAGGCCTGGCCTGGGGATTTTACAACCATATTGTTGATGCCTCCGAGCTTGAATCCAGAGCGATCCAGTATGCGCAACGCCTGTGCGAAGGCCCCACTTTCGCCCATGGGATCACCAAAACCCAGCTCAACCAGGAGTGGTCCATGAGCCTGGAGCAAGCGATCGAGTCGGAGGCTCAGGCCCAGGCCATTTGCATGCAGACCAGGGACTTCGAGCGCGCTTACAATGCCTTTGCCGACAAGAAAAAACCCGTGTTCGGAGGCAACTGATGAGCGATTCGAGCTACCTGGACTGGCCCTTCTTTGAAGATCGTCATCGCCAGTGGGCCGCAGAACTGGATACCTGGTGTCATGCCAATCTCGACCAGGAACATACCGAGACGGATACTGACGATCGCTGCAGGCGCCTTGTGGCCCGGCTCGGAGCGGACGGCTGGCTCCAGCCTACGGGTGGAAATCAGCTAGATGTACGGACTCTGTGTCTTGCCAGGGAAATCCTTGCCCGCCATCAAGGCCTGGCGGATTTTGCTTTTGCCATGCAGGGGCTGGGAGCAGGCGCTATCAGTCTTTACGGTAACGAAGCCCAGAAGGGCTGGCTTGATAAAACCCGAACTGGCCAGGCTATTGCTGCCTTTGCGTTGACCGAGCCGGATTCCGGCTCCGATGTCGCCAATCTGAGCACCACCGCCACCAGGGACGGAAACGACTACATTATCGATGGCGAAAAAACCTGGATTTCAAACGGGGGCATTGCGGATTTCTACACCGTTTTTGCGCGAACCGGCGAAGCCTCGGGCGCCAAAGGATTATCCGTATTCCTCGTGGAGGCTGATCGGCCCGGTCTGGAAATTCGAGAGCGATTGCACACCATGTCACCGCATCCCCTGGCAAGGCTGGGCTTTAACGGCTTGCGCGTGCCGGCGGCCAATCGTATCGGCGAGCCTGGTCAAGGCTTTAAAATTGCCATGTCAGTACTCGATGTTTTTCGCTCTACTGTAGGTGCAGCAGCACTTGGATTTGCCCGCCGTGCGCTGGATGAAAGCGCGCAACGCTGCCTGAGTCGAAAGCTTTTCGGGGGGAACCTGGCAAACCTTCAACTGGTACAGGGTCATATCGCTGACATGGCTCTCGACGTCGATGCCGCTGCTTTACTGGTCTACCGGGCCGCGTGGACTAAAGATCAGGGCGCCCAGCGAGTCAGTCGCGAAGCCGCCATGGCCAAGCTCTATGCCACCGACCAGGCGCAGAGCGTGATCGATAAAGCCGTGCAATTGCACGGCGGCGACGGCGTACGCAAGGGGCATATCATAGAAAGCCTGTACCGGGAGATTCGTGCGTTACGCATCTATGAAGGCGCTTCGGACGTTCAGAAAGTGGTCATTGCGAAAAATACGCTGGCAAATTACCAGCCACCAAGCGATTAAGCGGTGACGAGCGGGTCAAATAGCCGGCGCGTGAAAGGCAACCTGGAAGCATTTCCTGAAACAGCAATCACAGTTAAGAGACCAATTATAATGGGACCCTCGGCGCACATCGACACATTTACTCGTGACAACCTGCCTCCTCCAGATCAGCAGCCGGACTTCCTGTTAACAGGGCTGGAATATCCGGAAAGGCTTAATGCCGGTGTGGAACTGACCGACCGGTTGGTGGAAGAGGGTTATGGCGATCGTACAGCGCTGGTAGGCAATGGCCGGAAACGCACCTACAAGGAGTTGTCAGACTGGACCAATCGTCTGGCTCACGCTTTGGTGGAGGACTACGGCATCAAACCTGGCAACCGGGTGTTGATTCGATCTGCCAATAATCCTGCCTTTGTAGCCTGCTGGCTGGCTGTCACCAAAGCGGGCGGCGTTGCTGTGAATACCATGCCTATGCTGAGGGCCGGCGAACTGGGGGAAATCGTCGATAAGGCCGAGATTTCGCATGCTCTTTGCGATACCCGGCTACTGGATGAATTACAACTCTGTGCGGCGAAAAGTCGATACTTGCGCACGGTCGTGGGATTTGATGGCACCGCCAACCACCATGCCGAACTCGATCAAGCTGCGCTTGAAAAACCGGGGCATTTTGATGCCATTGCAACCAGTCAGGATGATGTTGCCCTGCTGGCGTTTACCTCGGGTACGACCGGCACACCGAAGGCCGCGATGCATTTTCACCGGGATTTACTTGCCGTTGCTGACACCTATGCCAAGCATGTTCTTAAAGTTACGCCAGACGATATCTTTGTGGGCTCGCCCCCTCTGGCGTTCACTTTCGGCCTCGGAGGGCTGGCTATATTTCCTCTGCGGTTTGGTGCCACAGCTACTTTGCTGGAAAACGCATCACCGCCAAATATGGTTGAAATCATCGAGACCTACAGCGCAACCATCTGCTTTACGGCTCCCACGGCTTATCGGGTGATGCTCAAGGCCATGGAGGACGGCGCTGATTTATCCAGCCTAAAGGCGGCCGTTTCCGCCGGTGAAACCCTTCCAGCCCCAGTCTTCGCGGAATGGACCAGGAAGACAGGCAAGCTCATGCTGGACGGCATCGGCTCGACCGAGATGCTGCACGTTTTTATATCAAATCGTCTTGATGACGCCCGGCCCGGCTGCACTGGCAAGCCCGTGCCTGGCTATGAAGCCCGCATATTGGACACCAGCGGTAAAGAAGCGCCCAGAGGCACGGTAGGGGCTTTGGCCGTGCGCGGACCCACTGGTTGTCGCTATCTTGCCGATGAACGCCAAAAGAATTACGTGCTGGATGGGTGGAACCTTACAGGCGACGCATTCTCACAGGATGAAGACGGCTATTTTTACTTTTGCGCGCGCCGTGATGACATGATCATTTCCTCAGGTTACAACATTGCCGGTCCGGAAGTAGAGGCCTGCCTTTTGAGCCATGCCAACGTGCTTGAATGCGCAGTGGTGGGCATTCCGGACATTGACCGGGGCCAGATCGTCGAGGCCCATGTGGTTTTGACAGAGGGAGTATCTCCCGATGAGGAGTGCATTAAACAGCTTCAAGAGTATGTTAAGGCCAAAATTGCACCTTATAAATATCCTCGGTCAATCCGTTTCAGCGAAGCTTTGCCGAAGACGCCAACGGGGAAAATCCAGCGCTTCAGGCTCAAAGAAAACAGGAGCCTGTAGATATCAGCCAGGCTAGGCTGGAATGCAGGGCCATGACTCAGCGTTCTGGTCAGACAGAACCTAAGGAGCCCAGCCTTGAGGGACGGGTTAGAGACGCGGCTACAACGGCACGTCCAAGTGAGCAACAACAAAAGCACCAACGGAGCAAATAATGAAAAAAATACTCAGTGTAAGCTTGGGGCTGGTAATGACAGCCGCCGTTGCAACCAGTTATGCCGAAGAGGTTAAGATCGGCATGATCACCACACTATCCGGAGGCGGTTCGCATCTTGGGGTTGATGTTCGAGATGGATTCATGCTCGCGATCGAACAGTCCGAGCGAGAGGACGTCGAGGTACTGATTCATGATGATGCCCGCAAGCCGGACGTGGCGAAAAACCTGGCCAATGAAATGATCCAGCGGGAAGACGTCGATATTCTGACCGGCATCATCTGGTCCAATCTGGCCATGGCGGTGGTACCTTCAGCTGTGCGCCAGGACGTGTTCTATCTTTCACCCAACGCCGGCCCTTCGCCCTTGGCTGGACGCCTGTGTCACGAAAACTACTTTAATGTGGCCTGGCAGAATGACAGTCTGCATGAAGGGATGGGCGCCTACATGCAAAAGGAAGGCATCAGAAAACCGGTCATCCTGGCACCGAACTATCCCGCCGGAACCGATGCTCTGACGGGCTTTAAGCGCTACTACACCGGAGAACTGGCGAATGAGGTCTATACCCAGTTGGGGCAAACCGATTACGCGGCAGAAATTGCGGCGATCCGCGCCAGCGATGCCGAAAGCGTCTACTTTTTCTTACCCGGGGGCATGGGCATTGCGTTCATGAAACAGTACCAGAGCGCCGGTCTCACCTTACCGGTCTATGGGCCAGCATTCTCATTTGACGAGGTCATTCTGGGAGCGGTTGGTAACGCGGCTCTGGGGGTAAAGAACACATCGCAGTGGGCCCGCGACCTGGACAATCCCACCAACAAGGCATTTGTCGAAAGTTTTACCAAAGAGTATGGCCGCGTGCCCACGCTCTACGCATCGCAAGGGTTTGATACCGCCAACCTGATTCTATCGGCTCTCGAAAAAGCTCATCCTGATGACAAGGAAACGTTCCGCCGGGCGTTAAAAGCAGCCGATTTCAACTCGACCCGGGGCGATTTCCGTTTCGGCCGTAATAACCATCCGATCCACGACATCTATGTGCGTGAGGTAGTTGCCGGTGAAGACGGTAAGCCCACCAACAAACTGATCGGTGTTGCCATAGAAGACTTGCAGGATGTTTATGCAGATCAGTGCAAACTCTGAATTCTGTTATCCATGAAAACGAGTGCCCGTTAAGCGGGCACTTTCTCCGAACTCAATAATATGAAAAATGCCGCGGCTGATGACAGACACACCATCGTTTGAGGCCCGGTATACCAGCTCTGAACCTACCCGAAAGAGGCCGTTGTGAGCTTACCCTTAATACTCGAACAACTTTTAAACGGCGTTCAACTGGGCACCATGCTGTTTCTCATGGCCAGTGGACTGACTTTGGTATTTGGGGTTATGGGACTGATCAACCTCGCGCATGGCTCCTTTTATATGACGGGTGCATTCGTCACTGCGTGGGTCAGCGGAACCACAGGCTCCTTCTGGATAGGCTTGCTCGCAGGAACTCTGGCAGCCGCTGTGGTCGGCGCCGTGGTCGAATTCCTGGTCATGCGACGGCTTTACCACCGAGATCACCTCGATCAAGTACTTGCCACCTTCGCCCTGATTCTTATTTTCTCCGAAGGCACCCGTTGGCTTTATGGATCCTCGCCTCTGTGGTTGAACGTACCGGATATACTGAAAGGTTCGGTGTCCCTTCCTGGCGGGGTAAATTATTCCCTGTACCGTCTGGCGATCATCCTGATGGGGGTGGTTATCGCGGTCGGGCTCTATCTATTGATCAGCAAAACACGACTGGGTATGCGCATCCGCGCCGGTGAGAACGATCGGGAGATGATCGGCGCGCTGGGTGTGGACATTAGTACCCTTTATACCCTGGTATTCGCATTGGGCGCCGCCCTTGCGGGCATCGCCGGCGCCACCGTTGGCGCTTTGCAGTCGGTTCAGGTGGGGATGGGTGAGCCGGTTCTGATTCTGGCATTCGTGGTCATCGTGATTGGTGGCATCGGCTCCATCAAGGGCGCTCTGATTGGCTCTCTGATGGTCGGCATCGTCGATACTCTCGGGCGAATCCTGCTACCCGATTTTTTCAAGCTCTTTATGGCCTCGTCAGATGCATCCGGCGTGGGAGCCGCGCTCGCCTCAATGCTGATTTATGTGCTGATGGCCATTATTCTTGCCTTCAAACCACACGGGTTGTTTGCTGCCAATGACTAATATCGAACTCAAAGAGACCCTGGCTCGTCCCCTCCTGCGGGTACCGCAAGTGAGCCGCGAACAATGGATCAGCCTGATTCTGCTTGTTGGCGTGGTGGCCGCCGCAATGATTGCGCACTTCATGGGAGAGCGGTACTTCGTCAATCTCGCATCACGCATTACCATCATTGCTCTTGCCGGCGTCGGTCTGAATCTGGCACTCGGGTTTGGCGGCATGGTCAGCCTGGGCCATGCCGCTTTTTTTGGTTTGGGTGGGTATGTCGCGGGCATTGGCGCCTTCCACGCCTTCGAAATGTCGCCTGTTTTCGGAGTTCCGGGCCTGCCGGAAGGCAGCGATCAGATGATAACGCTCTGGATCACTGCGATGTTCCTTTGCGGCATAGTGGGCTGGCTGATCGGCCGAATTTCCCTCCGCACATCGGGGGTCTACTTCATCATGATCACCCTGGCGTTCGCACAGATGATCTATTATTTTGCCATTTCCTGGCCAACTTACGGAGGCGAGGACGGGCTCCCGATTTATGTACGAAACCAATTCTTTGGCCTGGATACCAGCAATAGCCTGATTTTCTTTATCATCTGTTTCGCCCTTTTGTTGCTGGCTCTGGGCTTCTCTCACCGGATAATGAGAGCCCGCTTCGGGGCGGCACTGACGATGGCCCGAATCAACCCGGTCCGGCTTGCCACGGCCGGAGTCGAACCCCAGCCCATACGCTTGGCCGCATTCGTGATAAGCGGCATGATCGTCGGGCTGGCAGGCGCGCTGTCTGCTGATCTGAACGGTTTTGTCGGACCCTCCATGCTGAGCTGGCACACCTCCGGCGAGATCATGGTAATCGTCATTCTTGGCGGCGTTGGCCGCCACTGTGGGCCATTAGCGGGCGCTATTCTGTTTGTCCTGATGGAAACCCTGCTTGGAGGGCTGACCCAATACTGGCAATTTTTCCTGGGTCTGGTACTGCTCGGTGTGGTGCTTTTCGCCAGCGGCGGCGTGATGGGCCTTTTGGCAGGGAGACCTCAGCATGTCTGAAGCCGTCCTCAGAATAGAAAAACTTAACAGATCCTTCGGTGCCTTGCGCGCCACCCGGGACGTCACGATTGATCTGATGCCCGGCGAAATCCACGCTCTGATTGGTCCCAACGGTGCTGGCAAGTCTACTCTGATTGCACAAATTGCCGGAACTCTGCGGCCGGATAGCGGCGATATTGTGCTGGGAGGAGAAGTTCTTACCCAATTATCCGTCGCCGAACGGGCACGCCGAGGACTTGGGCGGAGCTTCCAGATCTCCTCTCTGGCTGAAGAGCTGAGCGTTAAACGCAATGTCATGATCGCCATTCAGGCTCTACAGGGCAGCTCTTTCCGATTCTGGACACCGGTCCAGACCGATCCCCGGCTGGTCAACCCGGCCCTCGAAGCCCTCGATCGCATGGGCCTGAAAGCACGAGCTGACACGCCGGTAGCAGAGCTTTCCCACGGGGAACGTCGCCAGGTAGAAATGGCCTGCGCCCTGGCGCTCAAACCAAAAGCACTTCTGCTGGATGAACCTATGGCCGGCCTGGGCCTTGAGGGCTCCTCCATGCTGACAGTCCTGCTGGAAAGTCTGAAGGAAGAGGTTCCAATTTTATTGATCGAGCACGATATGGATGCCGTGTTCCGGTTGGCGGATCGAATCTCTGTTCTGGTCGCCGGCGGCGTGATCGCCCAGGGCAACGCCGAAAGCATCCGCAACAATCCGCAAGTCCGGGAAGCCTACCTTGGAGACGAATCATGCTCAGCGTAAGTGGCATCAACACATACTATGGGCCCTCCCAAGCCTTGTTTGGCGTAGATCTTAACCTGCAAGCGGGCGAACTGGTGGCATTAATGGGTCGCAACGGCATGGGCAAAACGACCAGCATCCGCTCCATATTCGGACTGACTCCGGCTCGCGCCGGACGCATAGAGTTTGCCGGTCAGGATATCACTCGAATGGCACCACACCGAATCGCTCGGCTGGGTCTGGGGCTGGTGCCTGAGGGCCGACGTTGTTTTACCAACCTGACCGTGCGCGAAAACCTGCTCGCGACTGCTCGACCAGGGGACTGGACGCTTAGCCGGGTCGAAGAGGTCTTCCCACGCTTGGCCGAGCGACGCCACCAACTTGCGCTGACGCTTTCAGGAGGAGAACAACAGATGCTCGCCATTGGTCGGGCCTTGATGACTAATCCCAGGTTGTTGGTGCTTGACGAGGCAACAGAAGGTCTGGCGCCGGTGATCCGGCAGGAAATCTGGCGCGCTATTGCCATCCTGAAGGATGCCGGCCTGTCCATTTTGTTAGTCGACAAAACGTTAAGAGAACTGCTCCCTCGCGCAGATCGTTGCATAATTCTCGAGAAGGGCAAAACCGTCTGGACGGGCGAACCCAAAGAACTCAGTGAGGAGATTAAAAATCGTTACCTGGGCGTTTAAGATCAGGAATATCCATTGCAGATATTTGCAGTAGTGGACCAGCCGGTTAAGTCCATGCCGTATTGCTGAGTCATTAGTGGTTGAAAAGTTCGACACCACCCAGACTGCTAATGATTCTCGCATCGTGGTGGGAACGCAAGCGCCGAAACTGTTCGGCGCGATTCCAGGCAGGTTGCCTATGCAGCTGTGCCGGAAAATCCTTTGCCAGGTCCTTCCCAGGCAGAGAAAGCTCAAGTTCGGGTGGCGCCTGGCTGTTAGGTCTCCCTCAGAAACAGGCGCCAATGCCCCTGCAGCCTACAGATATCGACGAATCAGGGCTGCAGAAGTTTTCATGACTAATCTGGAACAACTGCAGTGGCCTCGACCTCTACCTTAGCCGCCTCCTCTATCAGTGCAACTACCTGCACCATAGCCATGGCAGGAAAGTTGCGTCCCATAACCTCGCGATAGACAACGCCCATCTCTCCAAGACGCGACAGGTATTCCTGTCTGTCCGTGATGTACCAGGTCAAACGAACAATATGCTCGGGACCCGCGTCAGCCTCTTTAAGGACCGTCAAAATATTCTGTAATGTCTGTTTTACCTGTGCAATGAAGTCACTGCTCTGGAAAGTTTCCGTCTCGTCCCAGCCTACGAGACCGCCAGTGACTACTAATCGGCCACGGGCACTAATGCCGTTGGAATAACCCTTGGGGCGTTTCCAATGGGGCGGATTGAGCATTTGCATGGATTGGTCTCCTGGATTCAAGGTTTAGTAGCGGCGAACTGAGCTACCAGTGACTGGTACATTGCATGTGGCAGCGCAGAGCGCCCGATTTGTTCTCCCCTTGCAGCTGAAGCAAGCTCAAGCTTCACTTTCAAGCGTGATTCGTCGTGGCAGCTTACGCTGGCCAGCAACCATATCCGGTACTCATCAACCTTCTGTAACGTCAAGGCAAACTGAAGATTGTCACCCAGTTGACTTGGGTGCTGAAAATCGATTTCCGCCTTTGTAAGCTGGGGTCGATTACAATCTGAATCCCCGTTTGCCAGAGGATAGCCCCAAACACCAATCTCACGCAGCCAGTCCTCTACTACGTCGTCCAGCATTTCCATGTAACGCGGATAGAACACAATCTTCGCAGCGTCACAGTCCTGAAAAAGCACCCGTCGTTCACAATGAAAGTTCACAGCATCACCCGTAATTTCTCTTTGATTACACAATCGAGCATTCCGGTTTCCCGGCAGCCGACGCGAGTTCAACGGAGCGCCCTTCAGATAGCCGGCACCGAATAGCGCTCCATTGCCGCCCTCAAATCAGCGGGAATCTCCATGCTTCGCAATCGGCCACTGGAAGCCTCCGCCAGAACAATGACTACTCGGGCGCTGAAACGAGGCTGATTCTCACAAGAGGCGTCGATAGCTAACTTAATAGCGCTTCGACGCAACTCCAGCACTTGCAGGGATATCTCCAGTTCCTCGCCCAAATATGCGGGTTGGTGAGTTTCCAGGACCAGTCTAGCGGTAGGAATCCCAATACGATTTTCCTGGCTGTGCATATATGCGAACGAAAATTCCAGGGGATCACCAAACCATTCTTCGACAACACGATTGACCAGCTCAAAATAGCGGGCTGCTTGCAATCTGCCTTGAGGGTCGCAATGGCTCGATCGTATCCTGAGTCGAATGATAAACCGATTCATTTTAGTCTCTGGTTATTAATATTAGCCGCACAGCAAATCGACGATGATTTTGCGAAAGATAACACTGCTGGGAATTTAATTCAATTATAAACTATTTATCTTTCAACTAATGCGTGCTTCGATGCGGTGGGTGCGCTGCCCTGCCCTAAGGGCAGGGGACAGGACAAATCGGGAGTGAGCAACTGGCTCGCGAGGCAAGCTGTCCATCAGGCAGCAATAACCTTGCCTGATGGACAGCTTGACTGGGCGGGAATCAAGTTCGGATTTCAGAAAATTGGAGCAATGACGCTTTCACGCGCATCAACCGGCGATTCGATTCTGCCAACTCGTCATCACTAAGCACGTGAAAAATTTCGGTTAGCCAGATCTCATGGGCCTTGGCCATGTCTTCGAGCTCGTTATGGCCTTTTTCGGTAAGCTTCACGTACTGTACGCGTCGATCGGTTTCGCTGGGCTCGCGAATAACACATCCCGATTTCACCAAGCGGTCAACCAGGCCTGTCACATTTCCGCTTGAAACAACCAGGTGACGCGAAAGTTCGGACATGGTCTGAGGTGTTTTGCTACGACCCAATTGCGCCATCACATCGAATTGAGGCAGGGACATGCCGTAATGTTCACGAAATCGAGCGCGCAGAATCTGCTCCACCATGTTGACGCAAGGCAGCATTCGCAGCCATAAGCGCAGGGTTTCCTTGCTCCGAATCGGACTTTCTTTCATCTTGGCTTACTTTGTGGTGTGGGATGGCTTTATCTCCCGCCCATTAATGGGGGGAGATTGTCTGCTGGTTATCGGAAAGGGCAAAAACTAGCAACTCACCGATCGCCAAAAGCCAAGATACCATTCGCCTGCAGATGCTTCAAGTATATAATATTTAGTTAATTTGTAGTTTTGACAAAACTCAACTTCACACCTGGTAAAAAAGCCTTTGCGCCAGCGATGAGCCATCAATTTCGGGGGGAGAAGCCCAGTGCAGCCAAAAGGCACCTTACCTCGCAATGGTGTTAAGTCAGCACCCGGCGGGGGCACTCAATCCTGGATTCCGATTGCTGCCGTATTACTCGCCGGCATCATTGCTGCTTTGCAGGTAGGCAAAGCCCCAATAGCTCTCCCTGCGCTTCGTGCCGACCTGAACCTGACGCTTGTCATGACTGGCTGGCTAGTAGCCATATTCAGCCTTTTGACCGGGTTGTGTGGCCTGTTCTCGGGGATGACAGTAGACCGACTGGGATATCGTCGTACGCTGGCCAGCGGATTGGCGATCATAACATTCGCCGGCGCCTGGGGCGCGACATCGAGCGGCATTGCAGAGTTACTAGCGAGCCGCATGATTGAGGGAATCGGCTTCCTCCTGGTATGCACTTCCGCGCCACGCTTCATAATTGCGCTGGTGTCGGGCCCGCAACAACGGTTGGTATTGGGCTTATGGAGCACTTATATGCCGACCGGGATTATCCTTATGCTGGTGTTGGGTCCGTATCTGCTTGAGCCCTACGGGTGGCGGGGCCTCTGGTGGGCCGGTTCTGCACTCGCTGCATTGATGTGGTTGCTGATTCTGGGCCTCACTCCCCCCGCCCGGCCAGGGCAAGAGCGGGGCGGACGCCTGAAGGATCTGAAGATTGTGCTCATGTCTCCGGGACCGCTTCTTCTCGCGGCCTGTTTCGCCGGCTTCGCATTCCAGCATTTAGCGCTGATCAGTTTTCTGCCGACTTTACTTGTGGAGCAGCATAACCACTCAATCGGCCATGCAGCGGTCCTTACAAGCTGGGTGGTAGCGGCGAATATTATCGGCGGCATATCTGCCGGCTGGTTGCTAGCCCGAGGCATTTCCCGCGCAACATTGATCGGTGGGGCGTCATTGGTTCTAGCCGTTGCCGCACTGGGCATGATGAGCGAAGGTTTGCCCGGCGAGCTACGTTATATCTGCGCGGTCGCCATCTCCGGATTCGGCGGATTGATTCCCGGAGCCATATTCTCGGGAATCCCGCTGCACACGCCCGGATCCCACCGGACTGGGAGCGTCAGCGGGTTGGTGGTGCAGGGAAGTCAAGCGGGGCAATTTCTGGGGCCGACAGTGGTTTCCTGGCTGGTTGCGTGGTCCGGGAACTGGAACCATGCCGGCTGGGCATTAATTGCTGCGGCTGCCCTGACCGCCACAATGGCTGTACCGCTGGGGATCCTGGAGCGACGCCACGGCTCCCTGTCGGCGTGCCAGTTCCAGTAGGACCAGCAGTCCCGACTCAGACACACATGCCAATCCGTTCCAATAAATCTGCCCAAAAGGTCTAATGCTCCTTGCATTTAATTCACTAATAAAATATTTTGATGTTAAGTTAATTGGCGAAAGGCAACTGCAACACGGTCGCTCCTATCGAAAGGCTAATCATGAAAATGCTATGCATTATATTGCATGACAAGAGCGACCTGATGAACTATGTTGCCAGCAGCACTCCAAAAGGCGAAGCTCAAAAAAGAAGCATCGGCACTAGACACTCGTAGGCATACAAAGCACCGGGAGAACAGAACAATGACTACAAAACTTAAGCTGCTGGGCACCGTGATGGCGGCTATGGCACTCGGAACGAGCGGTTATGCTCTCGCTGAGCAAATCACTCTGAAAACTGCAAGTGCCTTCTCCAAAGGTACCGCAATACCCTATACCTTTGAAAAATTCGTTAAGGAGATCAATTCGGATACGGGGGCACCTGTAAAGTTGAACTATATCGGCGGGCCGGAAGTCATGCCTGCCTTTGAGCTCGGCAATGCCGTTCGTACCGGTGTGGTGGACGTGGCATTTGTAACCAGTGCCTTCTATACCAATCTGTTGCCCGCTGCCAATGCCCTTAATCTAACCCAGTACTCGCCGCAAGAACTTCGGGAAACGGGCCGGTGGGAAGATCTCCAGAATATTTGGCAAGAACAGATGAACGTTCATTACCTGGCATTCACCAACTACGGCAACCGCTTTCATCTTTACACGAATAAGGAGATCAATAGCGCTGATTTGAGCGGACAACGCCTGCGCATAACCCCTGTGTATCGCGCCTTCTTCGAGGATCTGGGTGCGGATGTCGCTCAGACATCGCCAGGCGAGGTCTACACGGCTCTCGAGCGTGGAACCGTCGATGGTTACGGCTGGCCGATCCAGGGAATTCTTGATCTGGGTTGGCATGAGCATACGAAGTACCGCGTCGACCCCGGGTTTTATCAGGTTGAAGTAGGCGTACTGGTGAATCAGGACGCCTGGGAGCGGATGAATGATGAACAGCGTGAGTACCTGACCGAAAAAGCGGTCTGGCTGGAATCCCTGAATGATTTGAATGAGGAAATCAACGAGAGGGAAGCAAAACGCCAGGCAGAGGCCGGCGTCCAGGTGATCGAGCTTGAGGGTCCGGAACGAGAAAAGTTCCTGAAAACCGCTTATGAGGCGCAATGGGAAGCCCTGTCAGATCAAGCTCCCGAAAACACTAAAAAACTCCGGGCAATTCTTGATAAGTAATGGACACCCTTACCCACACCGAAGTAAAGCCGGCTCCGAGTCGGGGTTGGCTGGGCAATGCCTATCATTACCTGATGCAAGCCTTTGGTCTGCTTTCCGGGGTAATCATTGCCGCCATATCGATCCTGGTCGTCTATAACGTTCTAAGTCGGAATCTTGGCTTTGGATCTGTGAGCTGGATTATGGAGGGCAGCGAGTATGCATTAGGCGCGGCGACTTTTCTGGGCGCCCCCTGGGTTCTATATGAAGGGGCGCACGTGCGCATAGATATTCTCTTGAACAGTCTTTCGCACCACGCTGGCCGTTGGCTGGAAATTCTTGTGAACCTTTTAGGGGCGCTTGTTTCTGCCATATTTCTGCATTTTATGACGATTACGGGGTTTGAGTACTATGAGCGCGGAACCCAGGTGTTCAAAGCCTTCACTTTCCCTGAATGGTGGACTTTTACTGTGCCCGTGGTCTGCTTTGCTCTTCTTGTGGTCGAATTCATCAGGCGACTTTGGCGCCTTATCGACGGGGTAGCCTGATATGGAGTGGCAGTATGCGTTGACGCTGCTGATCGGCGGCCTCATGGTCCTGATGGCTCTGGGGCTCCCCGTGGTAATGGGCTTTTTTGCTATCAATATCATAGGCGCCTATCTGTTCCTCGGCGGTGAAATGGGCCTGATGCAAATGGCACGGAACACTGTCGGTGCCGTGAATTCCTTCTCACTGATCCCCATTCCATTGTTTGTACTCATGGGTGAGGTCCTGTTTCACACGGGCCTTGCCTATCGCGCAATCACTGCAATCGAACGCCTGATTGCTCGCGTCCCCGGACGACTGAGCATTGTCTCCGTACTTGGCGGCACCGCCTTTGCGACCCTTTCCGGATCAAGCATTGCCAACACCGCGATGATGGGAAGCGCGCTCCTCCCTGACATGCTGAAACGGGGCTACCATCCATCCATCGCGATGGGCCCGATCATGGCTGTAGGTGGCATCGCGATGTTGATCCCTCCGTCTGCACTTGCAGTAACCCTCGGTAGCTTGGCCGGTATTTCGATTGGGGGCTTGTTAATCGGGGGAATTATCCCCGGTCTTCTGATGGGTGCAGCAATCCTTGGCTATGTGGTCATCCGGTGTATTCGCAATCCTGAACTCGCTCCTGTTGACGAGGGCGTAGAGCTGAAAGGGTGGGAGCGCTGGAAACCGTTCTTTGTTTACGTGCTGCCCCTATTCGGAATATTTGTCGTGGTGGTGGGCAGCATGCTTGCGGGGTGGGCCGAGCCTACCGAATCGGCGGCGTTCGGCGCGGTGGCGGCCACAGTGGCGGCAGCACTTTATCGCTCGCTGAATCTGAGCTCGTTCATCAAGTCGTTGATGGAAACGGCAAAGATTTCAATCATGATTCTTTTCGTGTTGGTCGCCTCCACTACTTTTTCTCAGCTGCTTTCATTCTCCGGCAGCACCAATGGGTTACTCGAGTTAGTTGGTGCATGGGAACTCACCCCCTTGATGCTCGTCCTGTGTATGTTGCTGGTGCTGCTCGTGCTGGGTTGTTTTGCCGATCAGATCAGCATGATCATGATCACCCTGCCGTTCTTTATGCCACTGGTGGACTCACTCGGTCTTGAGCCGATCTGGATTGGGGTTCTCTTTTTAATTGCAATGGAAATCAGTTTTCTCACTCCTCCATTTGGGCTTCTGCTCATTGTGATGCAGGGAGTTGCGCCCCCGGGCATAACTCTCACACAGGTCTACAAGGCTGCTTTCCCATTTCTGCTTTTGCAGTTACTGGTACTGATCGCAGTGATTTTCGTGCCATGGCTGTCGCTGGGGTTGCCGGCGCTAATGAAATAAGGCGAGGGACTTTGTCTTTCAGATTTCCTTGGTCAGCGTTGACTTTGGCGTGTTCACACATAACAAAATTCAGCCGGCTCGAAGCCGGCGGCTGAAACTCTGAGGAGCGAATACATGGCAGAACGATCTTTCGTCAACGAGGTACAAAAGCTACGACTTGGAGAAGGCGAAGAGTTTCATGGCGAAGGTATTCTTGCCGTCACCAAGGCGCTATTGCAGTCCGGAGTTGCTTATGTGGGTGGTTACCAGGGCGCGCCGATTTCCCACCTTATGGATGTTCTTCATGATGCTGACCCCATCCTCAAAGAACTGGGCGTACATTTTGAAAACAACGCCAGCGAAGCCGCAGCGGCAGCCATGCTTGCAGCCTCTGTTAATTATCCCCTACGGGGGGCCGTTGCCTGGAAATCGACTGTAGGCACCAACGTGGCATCCGATGCTCTTGCCAACCTTGCCTCAGGCGGTGTGACTGGCGGCGCGCTGGTCATTGTCGGTGAGGATTACGGCGATGGCTCAAGTATCATGCAGGAACGGACCCATGCCTTCGCCATGAAAAGTCAGATCTGGCTGCTCGACCCTCGTCCCAATCTGCCGAGCATCGTGGCTGCAGTTGAACACGGTTTTCAACTCTCCGAGGCAAGCAACACCCCGGTCATGCTGGAACTACGTATTCGTGCCTGTCACGTGCATGGTCGCTTCACGGCGACAGATAACAAGCGCCCGCCTTTCTCGATAGATCAGGCCCTGGAGAATCCCGTGCGGGATGTCAGCCGCATCGTTCTTCCGCCAGCCGCGTTTGCCCATGAGCAGGACAAAGTCAACAAACGATGGCCTGCGGCTGTACGGTTTATCCAGGAACAGGGTCTCAACGAATTTTTTACGGGCGACCGCGAAGAACTCGGGTTGGTCTTACAGGGTGGGCTTTACAATACGGTTATCCGCGCGCTTGAGCGGCTGGACCTGGCCGATAGCTTTGGCAACAGCAAAATCCCTCTGTACGTTCTCAACGTTACATACCCGCTAGTTGACGACGAAGTCGTGAAGTTTTGCGCTGGCAAAAAAGCGGTATTGATGATCGAGGAAGGGCAACCGGACTATCTCGAACAGAACATGAATACCATCCTTCGCCGCGCCGATGTTGAAACCAAGCTGCACGGCAAGGACATGTTGCCCAAAGCCGGCGAATACACCGGTCAGGCATTGATCGACGGCCTCCGCACATTCTGTGAAAGGCATGCCCCAGATCTTTTCTCCGAACGAGGCGCCATTCCCACGCCGGTAATCTTTGAAAACCTGGAAAATGCTGTGCCTCCGCGCCCTCCCGGATTTTGTACCGGCTGTCCGGAGCGTCCAATTTTTACAGCCATGAAACTTATCGAACGTGAGCTCGGGCCCCAGCACATCAGTTGTGATATCGGTTGCCACCTTTTTTCGATCCTGCCGCCCTTCAATCTGGGTAACACCACGATGGGTTACGGGCTGGGCGCCTCCGGCGCCTCGGCCTTTCATGGCGCCAAGGGGCACAGGGCAATCAGCGTCATGGGAGACGGCGGGTTCTGGCACAATGGTTTGACCAGCGGCGTTGCCAGTGCAGTTTATAATAATGATGATCATGTGCTGCTGCTGGTGGATAACTATTACGCGGCCGCAACCGGAGGCCAGGATGTTCCGTCTTCACGAGCCGAAAATCCCATTCGTCAGACCAATATCCCGATCGAACAAGCGGTCCGCGGAGTTGGTGTCAAGTGGGTGCGCACTGTAGACAGGACTTACGATTTACAGAAGATGAAGGATGCGCTGAGAGAGGCCCTTACCACCACGGCAAAGGGGCCAAAGGTTGTCATTGCCCAGTCCGAGTGCATGCTTAATCTTCAGCGCCGCGAAAAACCTATTTATCGCAGTGCGTTGAAAGCCGGAAAACGTGTCGTCCGGGAGCGCTTCGGCATCGACAGTGACACCTGTACCGGTGATCATTCGTGTATTCGGCTATCCGGCTGCCCTTCGCTTTCAATCAAACCCAATCCTGATGCCCTTCGGCAAGATCCCATTGCCCACGTCGACAACACCTGTGTGGGATGTGGCTTATGCGGTGAAATTGCTCACGCAGCGGTGCTTTGCCCATCGTTCTACCGCGCCGAGATTATCAATAATCCCAATCGCTGGGATTGTTTCGCTCACCGGGTGCGCCGGGCTGTTATTGGTTTTCTGCAAGCGCGCACCGAGCGTCGGGTTGCCCGTTACGCATTTTGAGTCCAGTCAACTGAGGAGCACATAGTGAGCGAAGCAATATCCAAACCGCGGCCGATCACCATTGCCATCCTGGCAATGGGCGGACAAGGGGGCGGGGTGCTCTCCGACTGGATCACAAGTCTGGCGGAAAATTCTGACTACCTTGCCCAAACGACTTCGGTGCCGGGCGTGGCCCAGCGTACCGGCGCCACTATCTACTACGTGGAACTTTTCCCGCTGCAGGCCGCGAAGAATGCAGGCCAGGATCCGGTGCTTGCGCTCATGCCAGTGCCTGGCGACGTTGATGTCGTGATGGCGGCGGAGTTTATGGAAGTTGGCCGCGCCCTTCAGCGAGGCCTTGTTACCCCAGACCGGACGACGCTTATTGCCTCCAGCCACCGCGTTTACGGCATCACGGAAAAAATCGTAATGGGGAACGGCATTCTGGATCCGGAACCGATCCGTAAGGATGCAGAGATTGCCGCCAGGCATTTCATTCACTTCGACATGAACGCGACCGCCGAGGCCCACGGCAGTGTAATCAGCGCAGTGCTCTTCGGCGCACTTGCTGCCAGCGAAGTGCTGCCCATGTCCCGCGAAGCCTTCGAAGATGCCATCCGCCGAGGCGGCGTTGGAGTCGAGCCGAGCTTACGGGCTTTCTCTGCCGGCTTCGCCCAGGCACTTGGCAGACACGAACGCGAAAATCCGCCGAATGACCAGGCTGGCGCAGGACAACAACCACATTCGGAAGTACGAGAGTTACTCGAACGCATCGATGCACGCCTACCGGAACCCGTTCGTCTCAATGCCCGCGAGGGCATACGCCGCCTGATTGACTTTCAGGACATCCGCTACGCTCGCAGCTATCTTGACCGTCTCGAACAAATACACGCAGCGGAGCAGGAAAACGAGGGCGATGTCCGCAACTATCCGGTTACAAGCGAGACGGCACGCTATTTAGCCCTCTGGATGAGTTATGAGGACACAATCCGGGTAGCGGATTTAAAAACCCGCGGCAAGCGCTTTAAGCGTGTCCATGATGAGGTTCGCGCAACGGATGATCAGATCGTCTATGTCACGGAATTCATGCATCCGCGCATAGAAGAAATTTGCGATACGCTGCCGGCAGGATTAGGCCGCAGGATCCTTGGTTCGCAGCGTTTGCGTGCAATGCTCGGGCGCATTACCCATCGAGGGCGTCACATCCGTACTGCCAAACTCAGCGGGTTCCTGTTGCTCTATGCAATTGCCGGGCTCCGTCGCTGGCGCCGGCATACACTGCGTTTTGCCGAAGAGAACAGCCGCATCGAAGCCTGGCTCGAGCGAGTCAGGATCGCGTTGGCGCAGGATCCAGCACTTGCGCTGGAAGTGGTCCAGTGTCAGCGCCTGGTCAAAGGATACGGCGATACTCTGGCCCGTGGTTTGGGCAGTTTCGCTGCTATAATGACGGTTATGGACAGACACCCCGAGCGGCCAGATCTCCCCGCACAAGTCCATCGTTTGCGCGAAGCAGGGCTGGCTGATGAAGAAGGCCGGGAACTCAGATCTCTGATCAGCGAACTGGAGCAGGGGCAGGGAAATGCCAGCCTTCTGGCCACCAGCAGAGAATGAGAACACGGCGGCCGGATTCCGGAATCCCTTGAGAGACACCTCTGAAGGATGGAAATTCTGCTTTCTTCGAGCGCAAATCACGGAGCCTGTTACCACCATGTCTCGGACAGGTCCACGGGGCAACTCGTCACCTGGAATAATCATTCAGTGATTCCGGCATTGGGAGGGGACCGTTCCACCGTCGGAAGCCCCTTACAATTGCGCAAAAATCCACTTTGTGAAAACTCTATTTAATTTTTACCTCTCTCAAAATATCAAATCTTCTTTTTTTAAGAATCTATCGATGTCGAAAACTGGAAATAGCTCGGGTTGTTCATGTTTTCTTGACTAGAGCAACTTTATGCTTTAAGTGTTGATTGTTTAAAAATAAAATATTTAATCCCGTCCACCTGCACGGCTTGCCCCGGAAAGGGCAGGCCATTCAGCATATGGGCGACACGGATAATATGTCTCAGTAATTAGCATCAGCCAATTATAAAATATAACG
Source organism: Marinobacter sp. (assembly GCF_044799475.1). GTDB lineage: Bacteria > Pseudomonadota > Gammaproteobacteria > Pseudomonadales > Oleiphilaceae > Marinobacter. The sequence continues at coordinate 1,293,253 of NZ_CP085217.1, forward strand.
ATAAGCAGGCACTGAGCCGAGGGGAAAAACAATGACGCATTCACGCAGAACGTTTTTGAGTGGCGCGGCCGCAACCGCTGCACTGGCGGGCAGCGGGGGGACTTTGTGGACGGCAAGCGCTTTGGCTCAGTCCGCAAAGTCAGCTCATACAGACTTGCCAGATACGCCACGACCGGCAAAACGCGGGACAATAATGAGCCAGAACGGCATGGTCGCCTGCGCCAATCCTTTAGCCTCGCTGGTAGGAGTGAACGTATTACAGAACGGCGGTAATGCCATGGATGCCAGCGTTGCCATGAATGCCGCGTTAAATGTGCTCGACCCTGCCATGTGCGGTATCGGTGGCGATGCATTTTTTCTCTATTACGCCGCCGACAAGAAGAAACTCTTTGCTTTAAATGCCAGTGGACGTTCGCCAAGTGCCGCCACACTGGAGTCATATAATTCACAGGGCATTAAAGAAATGCCGGCTGTTGGCCCCCTGTCAGTGACGGTTCCCGGCGGCTTGGACGGCTGGGTGAAGGGACTCGAACGATTTGGCTCAAAGCCTCTCAGTGAACTTCTACAACCTGCCATCCGTTATGCCGAAGAAGGCTTCCCAGTCAATCCAATGCTCAACTTTTTCTACCGTATTCGCGGCAGGAAAGTGCTTTCTCAATTTCCGGAATCAGCCGCCGTATATTTGCCAAATGGTGAGATACCGGCGACTGGACAGGTTCTGAAGCAGCCGGACCTCGCTCGTTCTTTGCGGATGATTGGCGAGGAAGGCAGCGATGTTTTCTATAAAGGTCGGCTGGGAAAACAGGTCGTGGCCGCCCTTCGCAAACATGGCGGACTGATGACCGAGGAAGATCTCGCGGCTCATACTTCAGACTGGATCGAGCCGATTTCAACCAGTTACGGTGGCACTACGGTATACGAGTTACCTCCCAGCACTCAGGGAATCGCACTACTCCAGCAACTGAACGTGCTGAGTGGCTATGATTTTACAAATACTCACCCGGAGTCGGCAGACAAGCTGCATTTACAAATAGAGGCGGCCAAACTCGCATTCTCGGATCTTCACGAATACATCACCGACCCGGAGTTCGCCGACATTCCGGTATCAGAATTGCTTTCGGAAGAATATGCCGCCAAGCGCCGAGCGCTTATCGATCCGGCTGCTGCAGCGAAAAACATAATGGCGGGCCTGCCGGAGCAGGAGAACACAACCTATATCACGGTTGTAGATCGACACGGCAATGTATCTTCTTTTATTAATAGTCTGCGCAACCCGTTCGGCTCAGGTCTTGTCGCCGAGGGTACCGGCATATTGATGCAGAACCGGGGGAAGGACTTCTCCCTTGACCCTGATTCTGCCAATCGGCTGGCGCCCAACAAGCGAACCATGCATACCCTTAATCCGATCATGGTTTTCAAGGAAGGCGTCCCCCTTATTTCGCTCGGCTGTGTTGGGGGCCACCAGCAGACTCAGGGGCTCCAGCAATTCCTGCTAAACTACCTGGTCAGTGATTACCCCTTGCAACAGGCGATCGAAGCTCCACGGTGGTCACTGTCGGAATCCGGCGAGGTCCATATTGAGCCAGCCCTCGCCCACGCCAAGGAAGCTCTTGAGGCCTTAGGTCATGAGGTGGTTGTTGGCAAAACCTTTTTCGGCGCCATCCAGGCCGTGCGCATTGATCCTGAGAGTCAGGTGCGTTTCGGTGGTTCTGACCCGCGACTGGACGGAATTGCCCTGGGATACTGAGGATAGTTTCTTGAAAGTGAGTGTGAGTCGGTCCCGAACCAAGATGCCTGACTTCAATACCCCCTTTTCCCGGGCTGGTACCCAGGCGGTGAAGTACGATGCCCGCAAGGCGGTCTTCGGCTCCGAGAAGGTCATTCCGGTCTGGGTAGCGGACATGGACTTTCCGGCGCCGACGGCGGTTACCGAAGCCCTCGTGGCAAGGGCAAAGCATCCCGTTTATGGTTATACGCTTTTTCCCGAGAGCCTCTATCAGTCCCTGATCCGGTGGTTTGAGCGCCGTCACCAATGGTCCATTGATCGGTCCTCGGTGATGATGGCGCCCGGCGTGGTGCCGTCTCTGCATGCCGCCGCCCTGGCTTTTGCCGGGCCGGGGGAGGGCATCATTGTGCAGCCCCCGGTGTATTTTCCGTTCTTCTCCGCGGTGACACTCACCGGTCGGCGTCTGATTGAGAACCCCCTGCAGCTGCGGGATGGCCGTTACCAGATGGATCTGCAACACCTGGAGGCCTGCGCCCGTGACGGCGCCAGGGTTCTGTTTCTGTGCTCTCCCCACAACCCTGTGGGCCGGGTCTGGAGCCGTGAGGAGCTGGAAGCGGTTCTGGCCATAGCCAGGCGCCATGGGCTGGTGGTGATTTCTGATGAGATCCATTGTGACCTGGTCTACCCGGATCAGCCGCGCCACCGGGTTCTGGCAACCCTGGCAGGTGACGAGGATCAGCTGATCACCACCGTTGCTCCCAGCAAGACTTTCAATATTCCAGGCCTGGGCCTGTCCAGCCTTGTGGCGCCGGATCCGGGCCACCGGGCTGCTCTGAAGAAGGTTTTTGAAAGCCTGCACATGGGACAATGCAATCCGTTCAGCGTGGCGGGGTTCGAAGCGGCCTACCGGCATGGGGAGGAGTGGCTGGAAGACATGCTTGTGTACCTGCAGGCCAACCGGGACTTCGTGGCAGACTACCTGGCGGCGCGAATTCCGGAAGTCCGTCTGGTGCACCCGGAAGGCACCTATCTGCTGTGGCTGGACTGTTCAGCCCTGAACCTGTCAGACGATGAACTCAAGGCGTTTTTCATTCACCGGGCTGGTGTGGGCATGAATCCCGGCACCCAGTTTGGCGAGGGAGGCAGTGGCCATATGCGGATGAACATCGGAGCGCCCAGATCCGTGCTTGAGGCTGCGCTTGACCGTATTGCGCTAGCGGTTTCGCGCCTTGAACCTGGCTTCAGGGCATCCCCCGAATGACAGACGCAACCGGAGATAGCATCTGGATCCGGCTGATGCCTGTGACCTTCGTGCTGCTGTGGAGCACGGGGTTTATTGGTGCCAAATTCGGCCTGCCCTATGCCGAACCCTTCACCCTGCTTTTTTACCGCATGCTGCTGACCCTGCTGTGCCTGGGGGGCCTTATTCTGATACTGAAGCCACTCTGGCCCCGGAGCTGGAAGCAGGCGGTGCACCTGGGTGTAACCGGGCTGCTGGTGCACGGAGCCTACCTGGGGGGTGTGTTCTACGCCATTGAAGCCGGCATGCCGGCAGGGCTGACAGCCCTGGTGGTTGGCCTTCAGCCTCTGCTGACCGGTATGACCATGGTGCTGCTGCTTAACGAACGTTTGACCGGTCGGGTCTGGCTGGGGCTTCTGATGGGGCTTGCGGGCGTGATTCTGGTGCTGGCGGAAAAGCTGGAACCGGGTTCTGCCGGGCTTTTTGCCGGCTTCCCCCTCTGGGCCGTTCTGTGTGCAGTGGCGGCGCTGTTCGGGATCTCCATGGGAACGCTCTACCAGAAGCGTTTCTGTGGTGCCACGGATCTTCTGACCGGCACTTTTATCCAGTACTGCGCTGCGGCCACCCTCTTTGGTATTCTCGCAGTGAGCCTCGAGACCATGGTGGTGGACTGGACGCCCCAGCTGATCTTCGCCCTCGCCTGGCTGGTGCTGGTGCTCTCGCTGGGCGCCATCGGCCTGCTGATGGCACTGATCAAGCGGGGTGCATCGGCACAGGTGGCCAGCCTTTTCTATCTGGTCACACCGGTCACGGCACTGGAGGCCTGGCTGCTGTTCGACGAGCGTCTGGGCTGGATGGCGGCGGCAGGCACCGCCATTGCAGTCAGCGGCGTCTACCTGGTGATGACCCAGAAAAAACCCGAAGCGCCGGCCGCACCGGGGGAGGGGCGGTAGATATCACAGAAGGACCAGTTACTCTCCGGCTTTTTCTTCCGGCTGGTTCAGCAATTCCGGCTTCTTCAGAGCCCGGGCAAACAGATCCTTTTCCTCGGCGATGGCCAGGGCGCACTGCTCGGCCAGTTCTTCCGACAGACCTTCCACCCGCTTCTGAAGGAAGACGGTCACCTCCTCGGAAAGCTCCAGAATTCGATCCCGGGCATCCGCCTCAGCTTTGGATGAGAACAGCATCTTGTCGGCATTCTTGAGCGCCATTTCCAGCCCATCCCTTTCCGAATAATAAAGTGCTTTTACAGCCATGCATTGAGTCTCCATTGGGTCGCCGGCCTCTCAGGGCCAGCCAGACTGATCATTCAGCAGCGAGTGTATCACCGGGAGCTGTGTTTTTATACAGTATTGGTTTATCAGGGAGCACCACTCTTTTTTGCGCCCACTTTGTGGTGTCATACTGAGCTTCAGCTGATCAATAACCGGACAATGTCCAGGGAGGCATCATGCAGAAAGTCTGTGCAGTCATAGGTATCGGGCCGGGTAACGGCCTTGCGCTGGTCCGCCGCTTCTGCCGCGAGGGCTACAGGGTTGCGATGCTGTCCCGCAATGAGGACTATCTGGCGGAAGTGGAAGGCGAACTGCCCGAAGCGAAAGCTTTTCCCTGCGACGCCACGGATGGGGAGGCAGTAAACCGGACATTCGATCTCATACGCCGTGAGCTTGGGCCGGTCTCAACCCTGGTCTATAACGCCGGGGCGGGTGTCTTCAAAAGCGTGGAAGATGCCAGCGAGGAGGATTTCGAGAAGACCTGGCGGGTGAATACCTTCGGCCTCATGCTGGCGGCAAAGGCCGCTCTGCCTCACTTGCGGGACCATAAACAGGCGAACCTGATGGTGACCGGTGCCTCTGCGGCCTGGCGCGGGCGAGCCAGCACCGCGCCCTTTGCCTCCGCCAAGGCGGCCCAGCGCAGCCTGGCCCAGTCCCTGGCGCGCCAGCTGGGGCCGGAAAACATTCACGTGGGCTACCTGGTCATCGACGGCGTCATAGACCTGCCGAGAACCCGGGAAATGCTCCCGGACAAGCCCGATGACTTCTTCATCAATGCGGACGGCGTGGCCGATGCCATCTGGGCCCTGTGCCAGCAGGAGCGGTCAGCCTGGACGTTCGAGATGGATCTGCGGCCGTTTGGTGAAAACTGGTAGGGATCATTTCCGGGTGGGGTAAATGCTGATGTCCAGTGGAGCGGAGCAGGGGTTTTAGCGGTAGGTTTTGATCAAAAAACGTGCTATCTTCTCCGTCCTTTTTGATGAAAATCAAGCCGCTTCCCTTTTGACTCTGCCGTCCCTGGACGAGGAGCCCGGTCACCGTCATGCAGCAAGCCAAGCCCCTTTTCGATCATCCCAAATACTGGGCCGAATGTTTCGGGCCCTCGCCCTTCCTGCCCATGAGCCGGGAGGAGATGGACCAGCTGGGCTGGGATTCCTGCGACATCATCATTGTCACCGGGGATGCGTACGTGGACCATCCATCCTTTGGGATGGCGGTGATCGGGCGACTGCTGGAAGGGCAGGGTTTCCGGGTGGGGATCATCGCCCAGCCTGACTGGAGCTCAAAAGACGATTTCATGAAGCTGGGTAAACCCAACCTGTTTTTCGGCGTGGCCGCCGGCAACATGGATTCCATGATCAATCGCTATACCGCGGATCGCAAACCCCGTTCTGACGATGCCTATACGCCGGGTGGAATGGGTGGCAAGCGCCCGGATCGCGCCAGTCTGGTCTACACCCACCGCTGCAAGGAAGCCTTTGGCGATGTACCGGTGGTGCTGGGCGGCATCGAGGCCTCCCTGCGCCGCATAGCCCACTACGATTACTGGCAGGACAAGGTCCGCAAATCCATCCTGGTCGATTCCGGCGCCGATATCCTGCTCTATGGCAATGCCGAAAGAGCCATAGCCGACGTGGCCAATCGCCTGTCCCTTGGTCATCCGGTGGAGAGCATCACCGACGTTCGCGGTACTGCCTTTATCCGCCGGGATTCTGCCGAAGGCTTTTACGAACTGGATTCCACCAGGGTGGATCGGCCCGGCCGGGTCGACAAGCTCATCAGCCCCTATGTGAACACCCAGGAACTGCAGAGCTGCGCCACCACCCAGGAAGCCGGTCCCCAGGCGGAAAGTGACGAAACCGTCGTGGTGGATCTGCTGCCCAGTTCGAAGGTGACCCGAGGCAATACGGTTATCCGCCTGCCGTCTTTTGAGAAAGTGCGCAACGACCCGGTGCTTTATGCCCATGCCAACCGGGTACTGCATCAGGAGACCAACCCGGGCAATGCCCGTTCGATGGTGCAGAAGCACGGTGAACACGATGTCTGGTTCACTCCGCCACCGATTCCTTTGACCACGGAAGAGATGGACTACGTCTTCGACCAGCCTTTTGCCAGGGTGCCTCATCCGTCCTATGGCGATGAAAAAATTCCTGCCTACGACATGATCCGCTTTTCGGTGAACATCATGCGGGGCTGCTTTGGCGGCTGCACTTTCTGTTCGATCACCGAGCATGAAGGCCGGATTATCCAGAACCGCTCGGAAGATTCCATCCTGCGGGAAATTGAGGCCATGAGGGACAAGGTGCCCGGCTTCACCGGTGTGGTGTCCGATCTGGGCGGCCCCACCGCCAATATGTATCGCATTGCCTGCAAGTCGCCGGAAATCGAGTCCGCCTGCCGTAAGCCTTCCTGCGTCTACCCGGGCATTTGCGACAACCTGAATACCGATCATTCAGCCCTGATCCAGCTCTACCGCAATGCCCGTGAGTTGCCGGGAGTCAAGAAAGTGCTGATTGCTTCCGGTCTGCGTTATGACCTGGCGGTAGAGTCACCGGAATACGTGAAGGAGCTGGTCACCCACCATGTGGGGGGCTATCTCAAGATCGCGCCGGAGCACACCGAGGAGGGCGTGCTCGACAAGATGATGAAGCCGGGAATCGGTAGCTACGACCGCTTCAAGCAGATGTTCGAGAAATACACCAAAGAGGCAGGGAAGGAGCAGTACCTGATTCCCTACTTCATCGCCGCCCACCCTGGCACCACCGATGAAGACATGATGAATCTGGCGCTGTGGCTGAAATCCAAGGGCTTCCGGGCGGACCAGGTGCAGGCCTTTTATCCGTCCCCCATGGCCACTGCTACGACCATGTATCACACAGGCAGGAATCCGCTACGCAAGGTGACCTACAAGTCCGACAAGGTGGATTCGGTGAAGGACCCGGCACAGCGCCGCCTGCACAAGGCTTTCCTGCGCTATCACGATCCGAAGAATTGGCCGATGCTGCGGGAAGCGCTCGAGCGCATGGGCCGGGCGGATCTGATCGGTAACGGCAGGAAACACCTGATTCCGATTTATCAGCCGGCAACCGAGGGCTATCACAGCGCCCGCCGCAAAAATTCCACGCCACCGGGTGCCGGCAAAGGTGGCAGGCCGCTTCTGACCCAGCATACCGGCCTGCCGCCGCGCTCGACTGACGGCAGTAAAAACGGTGGCAGCAAGCCGGCAACGGGCAGGCCCCCGGCGCGCGTCAAAGCCCGTCGCCCGGGCAAGGTGGCCCGGCAAAGGCCGGTTCGAAGCTGACTGAAGGCGGCCGGCCAGGCGGCCGGCTGCTACTTCTCCTGTGTCTGCTCCTTCTCCGCGCGTTTCTTCAGCTTTTCAATGCACTCCTTGAATGCATGGCTGATCCGGGTCTGGTCCCTGATCATGGCAATCCGCGGCCAGGTTGCCCGTTCCCCCATCCGGATATACATTTCCAGGTCTTCCGCGCTGGGGTTGGACAGCACCTTGCGATAGAGGGTCGGCCGGAAGGGGAAATGGATGTTGATGTCGCCGAGATAGGTCTGGGTGGTCATCGCATAGGCCTGCTCCATCAACGGCCGGAATACCGGGGAGGACCAGTTGCGGGTCAGATTCAGCGTGGTGGCGAGTTGTCCATGGGCAACCGACTGTACTGCACGCTTGAGAGAGACGGCAGTGCCCCGATGGTGGTGGTGACTGATGAAGGGGACTACATGGGGATTAGCCTGGCTGACAATGGTTTTGTTGACGTTATGCAGCCTCGCCATGCGCATCAGCGGCAGGTCTCCATGAATGCTGCCATCGATCCAGCGCTCGCTGGGCATGTAGGAAGTGTCATCATGGGAGCCGGGCTCGGGGTCCCTTGCCCTGAGCATCACCGGCGGATACAGGCCGGGAACAGCGCAGGACGCCAGCACCGCATAGTCAACCAGTACGCCGGGTGAAGCCATACGATTGAGTAGCCTGGGCTTTTGTTGCGTCCTGGTCGGGGAGATGGAGATATTCAGCTCGCGCCCACTGCGCTCAAAGGCTTCCTGAAAGCTGACGCTGCCGATGTTGGCCTGGATATGCTCGTGGAGCTGGTCCTGATCCATCATGTATCCATCCCTGAACGCCTGGCCCGGATTGCGCCAACGGAAAGCTTCTCTGTGAGCTCGCTGGGGATGCTGAAAAAATTCTTCCAGGTCACTGTCGTTACGAGAGCAGATCATCCCGGCCACTATGGCCCCCATGCTGGATCCGGCGATCACCCGGGGAAGCAGATCCTCGTTCCAGAGGGCCCGTGTCACGCCCACATGATAGACACCAAAAGCCGCACCCCCGCTAAGCATCAGGGCTGGCTGCCCATAAACGTGCTCCGCTTCCTGGAAGAGTTCCAGCTTTCTGCTTTCCGGAACATCCGGGATGGGGTTGTCGCAGATAAACTGCATGGATGTCTCGACTTCCCGCAAAAACTCGCCAGCCAGGTATTTGGTTCCCGTCCGGGCAAAGGCGTAGAGCTCAGGGTTGGAAAGCTCGCCGAGATGCCGGTAAAGGCTCTCCTGCAAAACCCGGATGAGCTTCCGCATCTCACACTGCTCCCGCAGGCGCTTCATCCGGGAAATGTGATCCCGTATCAGCGACTCATGCAACAGCTGGGTGCTGTCGTCCTCGCGCCAGGCAAGCAGGCCGTCCATCTCGTCCAGCGCTTCCGCCGCCGCATGCCATTCGCTGTAGGACTCCGCTGACTCAAGTCTGCTTTTCAGTTGTTTGCGATTTCGGTTCTGGATTTTCATGATGCTAACCATAACCTGGAGTGGTCCTTCTGGAACACCGGCTTTTGGGGCCGGGTGCCTTGCGGAAACTGCTCTGCAATTTTATTTAACAAACAGAAACTGAAACGCAAATGCCATCAGAGGATAATGAGGTGTCGCTGGCTATGTCCCGCCAAATCCTCTCTTGATTCAGGTTTTCCCCATGAAGTTGCTCAACCATTTGCGCATCCGGTCACGGCTGCTATTGGCCACCATGTTGCCCGTAATCGTTACGGCCGCCAGTATTGCCTGGGTGGCAATGGGTGAAATTCAGAATCAGGGGACACAGGAGGTGGAACGCCTGGAGCAGAACCTTCTGGACGCACGTAAGGAGGGTCTGAAGAATCTGGTCGAAAGCGCCAGTTCCGCAGTTCGTAGCGTGATGGCAGACCCGGGGCTCAGCGACTCAGAAGCCAAAAGCCGGGCCAGAGAACTCCTCAGATCCATCGACTTTGGCGATAGCAACTATGTGTTCGCCTATGATATGGAACTGAACAATCTTGCCTACCGGCCAAATCCTGCTGCCGAAGGTCCCACGACAAAACCTGCAGTGAGGACGCTGGTCAGCAATATCATAGCCTCTGCCAGGGATGACGGATTCCACGGTTATAACTGGCCAAATCCGGCGTCGGGAAAGGAAGAACCGAAAGTCTCCTATTCCATTATAATCCCCGAATGGGACTGGATGATGGGGGCAGGGGTTTATACCACCGATATCGATCAGATGGTGGCAGCCGCAAAAGAGGATATTGAGGAGCAGGCAGGGGCCACACTGACGCTTATGGCGGTGGACTCCGTAGTTGTGGTTCTGCTCGCCATGGGAATCGGTATTGTGGTGGGACGATCTGTAACCCAGCCTCTTAAAACCGTAAGCAATCTCATGCAGGACATTGCGCAGGGCGAAGGGGATTTGCGCCAGAGGCTGCCTGCTGAAGGTACTGATGAACTGGCGGAGCTGGGTGACCGTTTCAACGCCTTCGTATCGAGAATTCAGGACACCATCCGGGAAGTTGGCTCGACCACCGACCAGGTGGCTTCAGCTGCGGAAGAGCTGAGCCGCGTGGCCGCTGAAACCCGTGGCTCGGTTCAGGTCCAGGGGTCGGAAACGGATCAGATTGCCTCTGCCATCAGTGAAATGGCAGCCACGGTCCAGCAGATTGCCAGCAATGCCAGCGAAGTGGAAGGCGCTGCCTCTGATGCGGATCGCCTTGCCCGGGAAGGTGGGGAGACGGTTGCCAACACCCAGACTTCTGTCAACCAGCTGTCGGACGATATTGACAGAAGCGCAGCCGCCATTGACAAGCTGGCGGAGAAGTCCGGTGACATCCAGCAGGTCCTTGACGTAATCCATGCGGTTACCGATCAGACCAACCTGCTGGCGCTCAATGCCGCGATCGAGGCGGCGCGAGCGGGGGAGCACGGCCGTGGCTTTGCAGTGGTAGCTGATGAGGTTCGCCAGTTGGCCCGTCGCAGTTCTGAGTCGGCTGGCCAGATCCGTGTGATGATTGAAGGGTTCATCAATGAAACCCGTGGCGCCGTAGAGGGGATGCGGGAATCACGGACTCGCTCCGGAGAAACGGTGGAGCGCATCAATCACGCTGCGGGAGTGCTGCGAACCATCGAAAACTCCGTGGGCACCATTCATGACCAGGTAACCCAGATTGCTGCCGCTGCCGAGCAGCAGGGGCAGGTGTCTGAGGAGATCAACAAAAACGTGGTGCGGATTGTGGAAGCAGCCCAGCAGAGTGGTATCGGCGTCAGCCAGACCAGCGACGCAAGCCATGAGCTGGCGCGACTCGGCGAGAGCCTCAGGGACCTGGTGTCCAGGTTCAAAGTCTAAAAAGTTTTTTGGGGCCGACGGTTTTACTGCCTCCCCTGTTCAGATTTCGATCACCACGGGCGGATTGAGGGGCTTGAAGCTGGCAAGGCAGGTGCTGGCATTGACGAACAGGGTGCCGTCCTGTTCATGCTGGCCATGGCCTTCGTGGATGTGGCCAAAAACATGCAGCCGTGGCTGAAGGTGATCCACCGCCTTTCTCAGTTCTTCACAGCCCACGCTCTGTTCGTGGATGCCGGTCATGACGCCATCCAGGATGCCGGCCGGCGGGCCGTGTGTGATCAGAACGTCTGTTTCCGCGGGAATGAGGGCCCAGCGTTCTGCCAGCGGCTGACCCCGTTTCAGGTTGAACGCCCAGTCATGGAAGACCGGCGTCCAGGGGCTGCCCCAGAATCTCAGACCGTTGATCATCACGCCGCTGTCCCGCAGGTAGGCGGCAGCAGTTACCAGTTTCTGCGCCTCGTCGGGTTCGTCCTGCAAACACCAGTCGTGATTGCCGGCAACCAGAATTTTATGCCGGTGGGGCAGGCTGCCCAGCCACTCATTCAGATCCTCCAGTTCTTCCAGGCTTCCCACCCCCAGGCAATCGCCGGCGTGAATCAGCAGGTCCCCGCCGGGAACAGAGACCTGGCGATGCATGCCGTGGGTATCCGAGATACAGACAATTTTCATGGAGGGCTCCCGGAGCCTGAGTTGCGACCAGAATGGAATGCCTGCAGTGGCATCAGCCTGTAGCGAACGTCAGCATGCCATGATATAGCCCAATGCCCAGCAAAACATTGAACGGGAAGGTTACACCGAGGGAGGCCAGCATGGTCAGCCCGATATCGGCTTCCGGAATGGCGTGCCGGACAGCTACCGGGGCTGCGATGTAGGACGCACTTGCCGTCAGGGATGCAAGAATCACAACGGAGCCGGTATCCAGGCCCAGTGCCACTCCTGTTGCAAGCCCGGGAATGGCAAGAATCGGAGGCATGCAGAGGGCAAACATGATGATGCGCCAGTATCTGAGACTCAGGCCGCGGAGGGTCTCAGCCGCCACCAGCCCCATTTCCAGGAGGAAAAGGGAGAGGATGACCGAAAATGCCCCGGTCAGGGGCGCTGTGACGCCGACGCCTTTCTCCGGGCCGTAGAGCGCCCCGATGATCACGCCGCCCACCAGCAGCACCACGCTGCGGTTAGTGAAGGTTTCCTGCCACAGGGGTGCGGCCTCGGATTTTGGTCTGGATTTGCTGAAGCGGCGATAGAACCACAACCCCACCAGAATGGCGGGTAGTTCAAGGAGCACCAGATACAGGGTCACCTGGCCCCCCACATCCAGGTCTCTGGCTTCCACCCAGGCCAGGGCAACGGCGAACGTGCCGGCACTTACCGAACCGTAGTGGGCGGCAAAACTGGCGGTATCCGCCAGTGACAGTTTCACCCCGTAACGCAGCAACGGGATCAACAGCAGCGGTATTGCGAAGCCCAGGCCGGCAATGGCCGCAGCTTCGATCAGAAGCGCCGGGTGCAGGTTGCCGTAAAGGGCCATGCCACCTTTCAGTCCGATGGTAAGCATCAGCAGGAGGCTGAGGATGTCGTAGGCGGCCCTGGGTATGGCGAGATCGGATCTCAGGACCCCTGCAACAAGGCCGAGCAGAAAGAACATTACAATGATATCTGGCATGGCGGGTTCGAATCAGTGGATGAATGGAGTTCTCATTTTAAACAGGCAAGATCATAATCCTATTGTCTGAATGTATGGTAGCTATCCTCGGCCAACTCATCCAGTGCGCTGCTTCAACCACTCGGCGCGCTTTGAAATCCTGTGGACTATACTTGTTTTGCGGCAGTACTCAGCCAGACGAAAGGAGTCGGTCATGGCAAAGCGGCTTGTAGTGTGTGCGGACGGAACCTGGAACCGTCCGGAAGAAGATCTCCAGAAAGACGTTCCCACCAACGTCCTGCGGCTGGCAAGGGCCATTGCACCCCTCGCGGCGGATGGTCAGGCACAGCATGTTTTCTATGACTGGGGTATAGGGTCCTATCACAGTGCCATCATCGGCGGCGTGACTGGGAGCGGCATTCATAAGAACGTCATGGATGCCTATCGCTACATAGTGCAGAACTACACCACCGGCACGGAAATCTATCTGTTCGGCTTCAGCCGTGGCGCCTACACCATCCGTTCCCTGTGTGGGCTGGTCAACAACTGTGGCATTCTCAAACGACCGGATGCCCGGCTGATCCAGCAGGCCTTCGACCATTACAAGAAGCCCGGAAAGGCCTGGGCTCCTGAGGGCGAAGCCTCGATCCGCTTTCGCCGGGACCACAGCCATGAGTCCCGGGAGATCCGTTTTGCCGGCGCCTGGGATACGGTGGGAGCGCTGGGCGTGCCCTTTTCTCTCATGGGCCTTTTTGACAGCAAGGACGAATTCTACGACACCAAGCTGGGCGCCAATGTCCGCATTGCAAGGCATGCGCTGGCCATTGACGAAAGACGGGAGGATTTCGAGCCGACCCTCTGGCTGCCAAGGCCTGGGCTGGATCTTCGACAGGTCTGGTTTGCCGGTTCTCACAGTGATGTGGGCGGTGGTTATCCGGCGGATGAAAACGCTCTTCTGGCTTCTGATTACCCGCTGAAGTGGATGGTCGATGAGGCGGCAGCGGCGGGCCTGGAGATTGAGGGCCATCTGCCGGAATCGGTAAACACAGGCCCTCTCGCAAAACTCCACAAGTCCCGCCGTCACGTTTTCCGTTTTGCCCGGCCACTGGAGCGGCCACTTCAGTACGACGACATTCCCACGGAGATACACATGTCGGTTCGGGAGCGCTGGGAGCAGGATAAAAGCTACCGTCCGCCAAATCTGACGGCGGAGATGCTTGATGTTTAGCCTGTTCGCTTACTGATGCACGGATCTGCAGGCACGGAAACTCAGGGACACTCAGAGAACTCGCCACCTTCCTTCAGCCAGCGTTCAATCCTGTCTGCGGCCTGACCCACGCTCAGAGAATCCGGACCACGAATACAACACTCCCATACCACAAACACCCGCCAGCCCATGTCCCTGAGAGCGTTGATGTTGCGACGGTCCCGGCTAACGTTGGCGTTGATCTTTTCCTCCCAGAACTCCTTTCGCGTACCCGGCCATTTGAACAGGGCGCAACCATGACCATGCCAGAAGCAGCCGTTCACCAGGATCACCGCCCGGTATTTTGGCAGGACTATGTCCGGCTTCCCCGGCAGGTCCTTCCGGTGCAGCCGGAACCTGAATCCCCGGCTGTGCAGGTGCTTCCTGATCAGCACTTCCGGTTTCGTGTTCTTGCCCGTTATGCCGGACATCATCCGGGACCGGGTTTTGCTGTCGACAATATCGGCCATGGGGTAATCGCCTGATTTTCGGTCAGGACTTCATGCTACAGCTTTGTGGCGGGAAATCAGAAGGGAAGGGGTCAGCATTTCCAGAAGTGGATCAGGATTTCCGGCAGACCGACCAGTCGTGGTCCGGAAACAGAAAAGGCCTCCCACCTGAGGAGGGGGAGGCCAGTTGCGTTACTTCAGGGAAATTGTGGTGTTCAGGGTGCCTACATCGTCCTCGTCAAACCAGCGGGAGGTGACCGTCTTGGTCTGGGTGTAAAACTGAATGACCTGCTTGCCGTAGGGGCCAAGGTCGCCCAGCTTGGAACCGCGGGAGCCGGTGAAGGAGAACAGGGGCACAGGAACAGGAATGGGCACGTTCACGCCCACCTGGCCCACGTCGATTTCCTCCTGGAAATGCCGTGCGGCCGCGCCAGAACGGGTGAAGACCGCAGTACCGTTGCCATGGGGGTTGGCGTTGACCAGTTCGATGGCCTCATCCATGGAGTCAGCGGTGAGTATGCAAAGTACAGGGCCGAAGATCTCTTCCCGGTAGATGCTCATCTCCGGGGTCACGCCAGAGAACACGGTGGGGCCAATGAAGTTGCCCTTCTCATAGCTGGGCACTTTCGGACCGCGGCCGTCCAGTTCCAGTTTTGCGCCCTCGGTTGCGCCCTTCTCCACAAAGGTGTTTACCCGGTTCAGAGCAGTGCGGGAAATCAACGGCCCAACATCTGTGCCCTTTTCATGGCCGGCGTTCACTTTCAGGGTTTTTGCCCGCTTCACGATGTCCGGTATCCACTCAGCGGACTCGCCCACCAGAACCACCACTGACAGCGCCATGCAGCGCTGGCCAGCTGCGCCGAAGGCAGAGCCGGCAATTGCGTTAAGAGTCTGTTCCCGGTTGGCGTCAGGCATGACCACGGCATGGTTCTTTGCCCCCATCATGCACTGGGCACGTTTGCCGGCCTGGGAGGCCCGGTTGTACACGTGGGTGCCAACCGGCGTGGAGCCCACGAAAGAGACTGCCCTGATGTCCTGATGGTCACAGATGGCGTTGACCACGTCCTTGCCCCCGTGAACCACGTTGAGTACACCGGCCGGGATGCCGGCTTCAACGGCCAGTTCGACCAGCCGCATGGTGACCATCGGATCCTGTTCGGAAGGCTTGAGAACGAAGGTGTTGCCCGTGGCGATGGCCATGGGGAACATCCAGAGGGGGATCATGGCCGGGAAGTTGAAAGGTGTGATGCCCGCGCAGACGCCGAGGGGCTGCTGCAGGGTGTAAGTATCCACCCCGGAAGCAACATTATTGGCCATTTCGCCCAGCTGCAGGTTACCAATGGCGGCGGCATGTTCCACAACTTCAAGGCCGCGGAAGACGTCCCCTTCTGCGTCGGGGATGGTCTTGCCCTGCTCGGCGGTGAGTATCGCCGCAAGCTCGCTCATGTTCTCGCGGATCAGCTGCTGGTATTTGAGGAATATCCGGGCACGGGCACCGATGGGTGTTTTGCGCCAGGTTTTGAATGCTTTTTTCGCAGCACTGACGGCCGCTTCCATTTCTTCCGGCGTGGTCGCAGGGACCTTTGCCAGTACTTCCTGGGTCGCGGGGTTGATTACCTCGGTCCACTCGGTGGTGGCGGATTCGACGAACTTGCCGTCGATCAGAAGTTTGACGGTAGGAACATTCTGGTTCGAAGTCATGGGTTCACCTGTCCAGGAATGGCTGTTGTTGGTGCCCCGGCGCAAATGCCGGGGAAGATTTAGTCTGATGGTATCAGTGCGTTTGTCCATGCAACAATGGGTCGCGATGCAGAGCTGGTCTGCATTTTTGCACAGCGGGGCGAACAGCATGGACTGGAACAACCTGCGCTACTTTCTCGAACTGAGCCGGGCAGGGCGCCTCACCACCGCCGCCCGCAGGCTGGGTGTGGATCACACGACAGTGTCCCGGCGTATTCAGACGCTGGAGAAAAACCTCGGGGTGCAGCTTTTCCTGCGGGAAACCTCCGGCTACATCCTCACGGAGGCGGGGCGGAACCTTCTGCCGCGGGTCGAGCTGATGGAGAGCGCCAGCGTGGAGATCGAGCAGGAGCTCCCCCAGATCCTGGACAGGTTATCCGGGCATGTGCGCATCGGGGTTACCGAGGGCTATGGCACATCACTGCTGGCGCCACAGCTGACCGACTTCTGTCAGCGGTATCCCCATCTCCACATCGATCTTCTGGCCATGCCGAGAGCACTGCGGCTTTCTCGCCATGAAGCCGACATAGCGATCACCCTGGAGCGGCCGGAGCGGGGGCCCTACATCATCACCAAGTTAACAGACTATGTACTGCAGCTTTATGCCAGCCGAAATTATCTCCAGCAGCATGAAAAAATAAGCAGGCGCGGAGATCTCAAAAATCACCGGTTTGTCAGTTATGTGGATGACCTGGTGTTCAGCCGGGAGCTGCTGTTTCTTGATGAGGTAGGCGGCTCGGACGATGTGGGCCTTCGCAGTACCAGTATTCTCGCCCAGCAGGAAGCTGTGGCCGCTGGTGCAGGGCTGGCGATTCTGCCGGCTTTCGCTGCTGACCCGGACAGCCGGCTGGAAGTAGTCCTGCCAGGCCAGATCCGCTTTAGCCGTACTTTCTGGATGATGATGCCCGAGGAGCTGAAGGACATTGCACGGGTCAGGGTGACCTGGGATTACCTGCGGGAGATGGCAGAACATTCCCAGTCCAGGCTGCTTGCCACCAGCCGCGACTGATTTTTCCTAGTGGCGCCGGGTATGGCGGTAGTCCGTGGGGGACTGGCCCATGACCTTCTTGAACAGACGGGAGAAATAGTAGTTGTCGTCGTAGCCAAGCAGATCGCTGATCTGCGTGAATGACAGCTCGGTGGTATCCAGCATCTGGCAGGCCTGCTCTACCTTCAGGTGCAGGAAATGCTGGATGGGAGAAACGCCGGTAAGGGCCCGGTACCGGGTCGCGAAATGGGCCGGCGACAGCCCCGCCAGGTCGGCCAGCTGGTTCAGGCTGATGCGCTCATCGAGATGTTCCCGCATGAAGCCATGGATGAGCTCCAGGTCTGGCTGCTGGGCCTGGATGGTTTCTCCCGCACTTAGCGGCACAGCTGCCAGCAGCTGGCGCAGACGGTTTGCCACATGCACCAGCCCCGGGGTGCGAAAGCCCGTCTGGCGCACGGACAACAGGCCGTTAAAGTCTACGAGCAGTCGCGGCTGGCGTCCCAGGTGCAGGACGTGCGCGCTCTTTCCAAAGCCCATGTGTTTGCGGAAATCCGGCGCCAGCGGGCCGGTGTAATGCACCCAGTGAATACTCCAGGGGTTGTCCGGTGCTGCGGTGTAACGATGAGCAGCCCCGGCAGGCAACAGCACAAGATCTCCGCCTCGCACCACACAGGGCTCCTCCCCAATTCTCAGGTAAGCCTCCCCTTCTGTGCAATAAATCAAAAGATCGTCGTTGTGATATTCCCGGTGCATATGGTGCCCGGCTGCTTTCCGGTAATGCCCGAACGCAACGGGATAGAGGTCCCGGGTCAATGGGTGTTCGGCAAGCGCTCTGATTACAGGCTCAGGGATGACATACCGGATGCTGTCCCGCGGTACTGGCCACTGGGAGATTCTCGTCATGGACTTGCTCGGATCCACATGGGTGGGCGAAATATAGTCCATCATGGGCGAAATTTAGTCAATCAGGAAAGGCGCCAGGCCGTGTTAGCATCGGGGAAATCACAACAGCAGAAGTCTTTTCTTTTTACCTGCAGGGCCAGGTGCCGGGCCCATGAAGGAGAGCCGATGAATTTTGATCTGACGGACGACCAGCTGGCATTCCGGGATGCCGCCCGGGCCTTTGCCGAAAAAGCCATGGCGCCCCACGCCGCTGAATGGGATGCCGAGCATTTCTTTCCCGTGGATGTAATCCGCGAAGCGGGAGACATGGGACTCTGCGGAATCTACACACCGGAAGCCCAGGGCGGCATGGGGCTTTCCCGTCTGGATACCTCGGTCATCGTTGAGGAACTGGCTGCGGCCTGCCCCTCAACTGCGGCCTATATCACCATCCACAATATGGCCACTTGGATGGTCGCCACCTTTGGCAATGACCATGTGAAGGAAGCCATTGCGCCGAGGATGACCAGCGGTGAATGGCTCGGCTCCTACTGTCTGACCGAGCCAGGTGCCGGTTCTGATGCCGGCAGCCTGCGGACCCGGGCGGTGCCGGATGGTGACGACTATGTCCTGAACGGCAGCAAGGTCTTCATCTCCGGCGCCGGCAGCACCCAGATGCTGGTGGTAATGGCCAGAACCGGCGCGCCGGACAGCGGGGCCAGAGGCATCAGTGCCTTTGCCGTGCCGGCGGACAGCGAAGGCATCCACTACGGCAAGGCGGAAGAAAAAATGGGCTGGAACAGCCAGCCCACCCGCCAGATCACCTTTGAGAACGTCCGGGTGCCGGCGAAGAACCGGCTGGGCGATGAAGGTGAAGGCTTCCGCATAGCCATGAAAGGCCTCGATGGCGGCCGTCTGAACATAGCCACCTGCTCTCTTGGCGGGGCCCAGGCCGCCCTGCTGCGGGCCCGCAACTACATGCATGAGCGTCAACAGTTTGGCCAGGCTCTGGGGGGCTTTCAGGCCCTGCAGTTCAAGCTGGCGGACATGGCCACCAATCTGGTTGCTGCCCGCCAGATGGTGCGCCTCGGTGCTTACAGACTGGATGAAGGCCACGCCGAAGCCCCCATGCTCTGCGCCATGGCCAAGCGTTTCGCCACCGATGCCTGCTTTGATGTCTGCAACGACGCCCTGCAGCTTCACGGCGGTTACGGCTATATCCGGGAATACCCCCTTGAGCGCTATGTCCGCGACCTGCGGGTGCATCAGATTCTCGAGGGTACCAACGAGATCATGCGGATGATCATTGCCCGCCGGATCCTGGAGCCGGGTGTTGCCGAGGCCATCCAGTAAACGGGCACGCCGGACACACACAAGGAATGGAGAGATTTTCGATGAGCTCACTGATTCAGCTTGAAAAACGCGACCACATCGCGATTATCACCATCAACAATCCTCCCGCCAACACCTGGACCCGGGATTCCCTGGGCGAACTGGCGGATACGGTGGAAGCCCTCAATGGCGATGACAACATCTTCGCATTGGTGGTAACCGGCCAGGGAGAGAAATTCTTTTCCGCCGGCGCCGATCTCAAAACCTTCGCCGACGGCGACCCTGCGAAAGCCAATGACATGGCCCAGGCATTTGGTCGCGCCTTTGAAGCCCTGAGCCGCTTTCGCGGCGTGTCCATTGCCGCCATCAACGGCTATGCCATGGGCGGCGGACTGGAATGCGCCCTGGCCTGCGACCTGCGGATTGCGGAAGAGCAGGCCCAGATGGCCCTGCCGGAAGCCAGCGTGGGCCTTCTGCCCTGCGCCGGCGGCACCCAGAACCTGCCCTGGCTGGTGGGTGAGGGCTGGGCCAAGCGCATGATCCTGTGCGGTGAAAGGATAAAAGCGGATAGGGCCCTGAGCATCGGTCTGGTGGAGGAAGTGGTCCCCACAGGCGCTGCCCTGGACAAGGCCCTGGAACTGGCCGCCATGGCCTGCAAGCAGAGCCCGTCTTCCACCGCCCGCTGCAAGACCCTTGTGATGAGCGCCCGGGAAGGCCGCAGTCACAGTGACGGCTGGCGCATGGAACGGGAGCTGTTCGTTGACCTGTTCAGTACCGAAGACCAGCGGGAAGGGGTGAATGCCTTTCTGGAGAAGCGTTCACCGGAATGGAAAAACCGCTAGGGGAAAGGGGATCTTATGAATGAACAGTCCGTAGTTTTCGAAGAACTGGCGGTGGCCGATGGCGGCCGCATAGGGGTTGCCCGGCTGAATGCCCCGCGCTCCATGAATGCGCTTTCGCTGGACATGATATTCCTGCTCAAGGCCAAACTGATTGCCTGGGCCGACGACGACATGATCCACGCCATCTGGCTGGAAGGCGAGGGCGACCGGGCCCTTTGCGCCGGCGGTGATATAGTGGCCCTTTACCGGGACATGACCGAACCCCGTTCTGACCGCAGCCGGCCCGGCGTGGGAGAGCAGTTTTTCACCCATGAGTATGAGCTGGACTACCTGATCCACACCTATCCCAAGCCGGTTGTGGTCTGGGGCAATGGCCTGGTGATGGGCGGCGGCATCGGCCTCATGGTGGGCGGCTCTCACCGGGTGGTGACAGAGAACTCGAAGCTCGCCATGCCAGAAGTCACCATCGGGCTTTATCCCGATGTAGGCGCCGGCTGGTTCCTCAACCGCATGCCCGGCCGCACCGGCCTCTTCCTTGGCCTTACCGGCGCACGCCTCAATGGCGCCGATGCCCTGTTCACCGGTCTGGCGGACCGCTTCATCAGCCACGACCGCCGGGACGATGTCATGGCCGTATTGCTGAACACCAAACTGGGCGAGGCACCCCATACCGGCATCAGCAAGGCGCTCCGGCTTTTTGAAAGCGAATCACGGGAAGCCCGGCCCGGATCCACGGTGCGCGCCCATTTTGACCTGATTCAGACCATGACGGATGGCGATTCTCTCATTGAGGTGGTGGACAACATCAGCCGTTTTGTGAACACAGACCCCTGGCTCACGACTGCAGCCAGGACCCTGGTTTCCGGATCGCCCACAAGCCTGGCCATTCTGTGGCGGCATTTCCATGAGTCTCGGCTGAAAAGCCTGTCGGAGGTTCTCGCCAGTGAGCGTGCGATCTCTCTCAAGAGCCTGGAGAAAGGCGAGTTTGCCGAAGGTATCCGGGCCCTGCTGATCGACAAGGACAAGCAGCCAAGGTGGCAATACCCGGACCTGGCGAGCGTTGACCCGGTCTGGGTGGATGAATTTTTCACAGGCACTGAAAACCCTGCCTGAACCTACACAGCATGGAGAATAACAATGGCGACTATTGCATTTATCGGTCTGGGCAACATGGGTGGACCCATGGCTTCCAACCTGCTGAAGGCCGGCCACGACCTGACAGTGTTTGATCTTTCCGAAGACGCGGTCCGCACCCTGGTGGATGAAGGTGCGAAATCCGCAGCCAGCGTGCAGGAGGCTGCAGCCGCCGCCGAATGCGTGATCACCATGTTGCCTGCCGGCCACCATGTGGAAACGGTGTATCTGGGCGACAATGGTCTGCTGGCGAGTATTCCGTCAACGACCATGGTGCTGGATTCCTCCACTATTGCCCCGGAGACCGCCCGCAAGGTGGCCGAAGCCGCCGTCGAAAAGGGCATCGCCTTCATGGACACCCCGGTTTCCGGCGGCGTCGGCGGGGCCAAAGCCGGCACACTCACTTTCATCTGCGGCGGTGAGCCGGAGGCCTTCGAAAAAGCCAAACCCATCCTCGAAGGCATGGGCAAGAACATCTTCCACGCCGGCCCCCACGGCGCCGGACAGGTAGCGAAGATCTGCAACAACATGCTACTGGCCATCCTGATGAGTGGCACCAGCGAGGCGTTGGCTCTCGGTGTGAAGAACGGCCTGGATCCGGCCGTGCTGTCGGAAATCATGAAACAGAGTTCCGGCGGCAACTGGGCACTGAATGTCTACAACCCATGGCCCGGCGTCATGGAGGGTGCGCCGGCATCCCGGGATTACCAGGGCGGCTTTCTGGTGAACCTGATGAACAAGGACCTGGGGCTGGCCCTGGACAACGCAGTGAAAAACCAGGCTGCCGTGCCCATGGGCTCTCTGGCCCGCAACCTGTTCCAGTTGCACGCCAGCCAGGGCAACGGCACCCTGGATTTCTCGAGTATTCAGCGGTTCTATTATCAGGATAAGCACTAGGTCACGGGATCCGGGTCGGACTCTTGCGGGAGCCTGATCCGTCTCCAGGCTTACCTGTACGTAAACAGAAAGGTGTGCTAAATCTGATACACGAAAAGCCTACTACAAAAACAACAGGAGCTAATCATGGCCCTTCCGGAATACGCATCCGTCTACGAAGATTTCGACCCTGACCGTCTGGCTGACGAGATTCTGGACGGCAGCCTGGAGTCCGGTCTCAATATATGCCACGAGATCTGCGACAAGTGGGCGAAAGACGACCCCGAGCGGGTCGCGCTGTTCTACGAGACGCCGGATGGCGGCTCAGGCAAGCTGACCTTTGCCGAGTTGAAAGCAGCCTCTGCCCGTTTTGCCAACTACCTGGCTGCCCAGGGCATCGGCAAGGGCGACCGGGTTGCCGGCCTTCTGCCCCGCAGCCCCGAACTGCTGATCGTGATTGCCGGTACCCTGCGGGCCGGAGCGGTTTACCAGCCGCTGTTCACTGCCTTTGGCTCCGGTGCCATCGAGTATCGCCTGGAGCGGGCCAGCACCCGCCTGGTGGTGACCGACGCGGTGAACTATCCCAAGCTCACCGAGGTGAAGGATTGCCCGCCGGTAATCTGCGTATCCGCAGCCGATACCGGTGCTGAGGTTGCTGATTTTCATGAGGTTCTGGAGCAGCAGTCCGACCATTTCGAGCCGGTGATGATCACAGGCTCGGACCCCTTCCTGCAGATGTTCACTTCCGGCACTGTGGGTAAATCCAAAGGGGTTGCGGTACCGGCCAGGGCGCTGCTGTCGTTCTATGTCTACATGAAGTACGCCATCGACCTGCGGGAAGAAGATGTGTTCTGGAACGTCGCCGACCCGGGCTGGGCTTATGGTCTTTACTACGCGGTGATCGGCCCCCTGCTGATGGGACACGCCACCCACTTCAACCCGAATCCTTTCACCCCTGAGACCACTTACGACATGATCCGCAAGTACGGGATCACCAACCTCGCGGCGGCCCCCACAGCGTACCGACTGCTCAAGGCCAATGACGATGTGCTGCCGGAGGGAGAGGTCCTGGGTCTGCGCGTTGCCAGCAGTGCCGGTGAGCCGCTGAATCCCGAGGTGACCAACTGGATCAGCCGCCGTCATCACTGCGTAGTGCTGGATCATTATGGCCAGACCGAAACCGGTATGACCTGTTGCAACTTCCACGCCCTGTCCCATCCCAAAGAGGCTGGCTCAATGGGTTATTCCTCGCCCGGTCATCGGGTGGTGGCACTCAATGAAAGAAACGAGGAGGTGGGTGCCGGTGAAGTGGGGCAACTGGCGGTGGATGTGGAGGCGTCGCCGCTGTTCTGCTTTGATGGCTACACCTGGGGCGAGAAGGACCCGTTTACCGGGGGCTATTACCTGACCGGAGATATGGCCATCGCCCATGGCGACGGCAGCTTTTCGTTCAGTGGCCGTGACGACGATATCATTACCACGGCCGGTTACCGCGTAGGCCCGGCAGATGTGGAAAGCACGCTGCTGGAGCATGACGCTGTGGCTGAGTCAGGCGTGGTGGCCAAGCCGGATGAGAAACGGGGCGCTATCATCAAGGCCTACGTGGTGATCCGCTCCGGCCATGAGCCGGACGATGAAGAGGCGCTCAAGACCGAGCTGCAGGAGCTGGTCCGGCGTCGCTTGTCCACTCATGCCTATCCGCGGGAAATCGAGTTTGTCTCTGAGCTACCCAAGACGCCTAGCGGCAAGATCCAGCGCTTTATCCTGCGTAACCAGGCCAGGGAGGAACTGGAGCAATGACAGTTTCGGCGGACGAACTGAGGCGTTTCCTGACCGAGCAGTTTCCCCAGGGTGAGCGCTTCGGCACCCTGGAGCGCGCGGGGGAGGGCTGGGCCGAGATGAGTCTGACGGTGGGTGATGAGCACCTGCGGCCGGGTGGCACGGTGTCGGGGCCTACCTTGATGGCATTGGCAGACGTCGCACTCTATGCAGCGCTGCTCAGCCAGATCGGCCTTGTGCCGCTGGCTGTGACCAGCAATCTCAATATCAGTTTCCTGCGCAAGCCGGTGGCCGGACAGCCTATCGTCGCATACGCCCGCATGTTCAAGGTGGGCCGGGTACTTGGGGTGGGGGAGGTCTACCTTCGCTCCGAGGGCAGTGAAGATCCGGTGGCTCATGCCACTATCAGTTACTCCATTCCCGCGCAAAGATGAGTGGCCTCAGCATTTCGGACCAGGCAGTTGAGCTGGGTGACGGTGTCAGGCTCCAGGTCCGACACTGGCATCAGCAGCCGGCGTCGGATTATACCCTGGTCCTGCTCCATGAGGCCCTCGGCAGCATTGACCTGTGGCGGGATTTTCCCGAGCGGCTTGCTTTGGCGACGGGCCTTGACGTGGTTGCCTATGATCGCAGGGGCTATGGTCGCTCAACAGAGGAAGAGTATCCCCGGCCGCTGGATTATCTTGAACGGGAAGGGGAAATCTGGTTGCCGCGTCTGCTGGCCGCACTGGAACTGGAGAAAGTTATCCTGGTGGGGCACAGTGACAGCGGCTCCATCGTTCTGGTTGGCGCCGGCGCCATGCCCGACAGGGTCATGGGGGTTATCTCGATAGCCGCTCACTTAACCGTGGATTCGCTTACCATCAAGGGAATCCGGGAAGCTGGCGAGCGTTATCGGACAAGCGACCTGCCGGAGCGGCTTGCCCGTCGCCATGGCGAGCGTGGCAGGCTGCTTTTTGATGCCTGGCACGATACCTGGCTTGAACCCGGATTCCAGCGGCGTATGAACTTCGAGCCATGGCTGGCGAACATCCGATGTCCCGCGCTGATCATGCAGGGCGAGAATGACGAGTACGGCTTACCCGACCAGGTTTACACCATCGTGGAGCGACTCGGACAGAATGCGCGTGGCATTTTAATACCGGATGCTGGTCATTTCCCCCAGAACCAGCAGCCAGAATTTGTAGTGACCGCCATCCGTGAGTTCGTGACGCCTATAGTCGCCGACTCCCGGAATGGAAATGGTTCAGCGTGAAGTCAGACAGCCGGAACCGGTCGCTGTCATAGGACATAAAAGCTGTTAGCTCAAAGTCTAATAGCGACAGCGCCCGCTTTATATTGACGTTAACGTCAACTGCTGTTGTGATAGGGTTCTACATGAAAACAAAAATAAGAGGTGGCATGGCACCATGAGTGACCAATTAGTTCTGGAAACCCGTGGCCTGGTTAAGGAATTCAAGGGCTTCGTCGCGGTGGACGATGTCAACCTGAAGGTTGAACAGGGGCATATTCATGCCCTGATCGGGCCCAACGGCGCGGGCAAGACCACAGTATTCAACCTGCTCACGAAGTTTCTTCCGCCCACCCGGGGCAAGATTCTATTCAAGGGCGAGGACATCACGGCCAT
Source organism: Marinobacter sp. (assembly GCF_044799475.1). Classification (GTDB taxonomy): domain Bacteria; phylum Pseudomonadota; class Gammaproteobacteria; order Pseudomonadales; family Oleiphilaceae; genus Marinobacter. The sequence continues at coordinate 1,318,682 of NZ_CP085217.1, forward strand.
GAAGTCAGCGGCTATCGCCCGCAAAGGAGTGGTTCGCTCCTTCCAGATTTCTGCCGTGTTCCCCCATATGACCGCGCTGGAGAACGTGCGGATCGCGCTCCAGGGTTTCGCTGGCAACAGTTTTCACTTCTGGAAATCCGCCCGCACCCTTGACAGCCTGAACGAGCGCTGCATGGAACTGCTGGACTCGGTTGGGCTGGCAGAGTTCGCCGATACGCTGACTGTGGAGCTGGCCTATGGCCGCAAGCGTGCGCTGGAGCTGGCCACTACCCTCGCGATGGAGCCGCAGCTGCTGCTGCTGGACGAACCCACCCAGGGCATGGGTGGCGAAGACGTCGAGCGGGTAGTGGAGCTGGTTCGGAAGGCGGCGAAGGGCAGAACAGTGCTTATGGTGGAGCATAACCTCAGTGTGGTCAGCAAGCTGTGCGATCGTATCACCGTGCTGTCCCAGGGTTCTGTCCTGACCGAAGGCAGTTATCAGGAGGTATCCGACGATCCACGGGTGCGCGAGGTGTACATGGGCACCGCCTCGACGGCAGCGGAGGTGGCGCAATGAGTGAGGGAGTCGACAGGGATTACGAACAGCTGCGGATTTCCGGGCTGCACGCTTTCTACGGCGAATCCCATATTCTGCACGGTATCAATATGGTGGTGCGCCGTGGCGAGCTGGTGACCCTGCTGGGCCGCAATGGTGCCGGCCGCAGTACCACGCTCAAGGCCATCATGAACATGGTGGGACGCCGCACCGGCTCCATCATGATCAACGGCAATGACACCCTGGCCTGCGCGCCGCACCAGATTGCGCGCCTGGGAGTGGGTTACTGCCCCGAACACCGCGGTGTTTTCTCCAGCCTCAACGTTCAGGAAAATCTTCTGCTGCCGCCAGTGGTTCGTAGTGGCGGCATGAGTCTGGAAGAAATCTATTCAATGTTTCCCAATCTGTATGAGCGGCGGTTCAGCCAGGGCACCAAACTGTCAGGGGGGGAGCAGCAGATGCTGGCCATGGCGAGGATCCTGCGTACCGGCGCCAACCTGCTGTTGCTGGATGAGATCACCGAGGGCCTGGCACCTGTCATAGTGCAGACCCTGGCGGATGTGCTTATGAAGTTAAAGGCCAAGGGCCTGACCATCGTCCTTGTAGAGCAGAATTTTCATTTCGCAGCGCCACTGGCGGACCGTCACTACGTGATGGAACATGGCCTGATCGCTGAAGAAATCAGCAGTGATGAGCTTGCAGCCAAGCAGTCACTGCTCAATGACTATCTTGGCGTCTGACGCCTGGTAGCAGAGAACGGAACTGGCCGGAAACTGGCCCCGCAGGCCGGGAATCAGAACCGGAAGCTCCGGACCCTGATAAAGCCAAAGAGAACCAAGACACCAAACGGAGATACAACAATGACAATTATGAAAAAGCTCCTGACGTCGGCAATTGCCTCCACCATGCTTGTAAGCGGTGCCCAGGCAGCGATATCGGATAACACGGTCAAGATTGGCTACCTGGCGGACATGTCCGGAACTTATCGTGACCTGGCGGGCCCCAATGGCCTGGCGGCACTGAGAATGGCTGTGGCCGATTTTGGTGGCACCGTCAACGGTGCCAAAATTGAGGTAGACAGCGCCGATGACCGGAACAGCCCGGACGTTGCATCAAGTACCGTAAGGCGCTGGGTGGAAAATGAACAGGTCGACATGGTAGCAGGCCTGGTGGCGTCTTCGGTGAGCATCGCGGTCAGCGATATTCTTGAGGCCAACAACCGGCTGGGGATTGTATCCGGCTCTGCGGCATCCAGCATCACCAATGAGCACTGTACGCCGAACCATATCCACTATGTCTATGACACCTATCCGCTCGCCAACGGCACTGCCAGTGCCGTTGTGAAGGAGGGTGGCAAGAAATGGTTTATTCTGACGGCGGATTACGCCTTCGGTCACGCCCTCGAGGGGGACGTCACCAAAGTTGTTGAGGAAAATGGCGGCGAAGTGATCCAGACTGTGCGCCATCCTTTCCCCACTTCTGACTTCTCCTCGTTCATTCTCCAGGCGCAATCTTCCGGAGCCGACGTCGTTGCGCTTGCCAATGCCGGGGCTGACACCACCAATGCCATCACCACGGCCAATGAATTCGGAGTAACCCAGTCCGGTCAGACCCTGGCGGCTCTGCTGCTGTTCCTGACGGACGTACACGCCCTTGGTCCCAAGACTGCCCAGGGCATCCAGCTGACCACTGGCTGGTACTGGGACATGAACGATGAGACCCGTGCCTGGTCTGATCGTTTTTATGAGGCTACAGGCGCCCGTCCAACGATGGTCCACGCTGGTATCTACTCCAGTACCATGCAGTATCTGAACGCCGTCAAGGCAACCGGGTCTGATGACGCCCAGGATGTTCGGAAGCAGATGATGGCCACTCCCATCAACGACATGTTCGCCAAAAACGGCATCATTCGTGAAGATGGCCGCATGGTTCACGACATGTATCTTGCCGAAGTCAAGACACCCGAGGAATCCAAGGACGAATGGGACCTCTACAAGATCGTCCGGACCATTCCTGCCGAGGAAGCATATCGTCCGCTGTCCGAAAGCAAGTGTCCGCTCGTAACCAAAAACTGATGTTCTGACTGCAAATGCCTCTTCTCCCTGGCGCGCGCTTTGCGAAGGGGGGAAGGGGCCAACTGTCCTGATCAGATTCGCTGACCGGTTGTGCCAGCGGTAATGCCCTTGGAGTTCTCGACATGACCATGATATTGGGAGTGCCCATTGCTGTGCTTCTGGGCCAGCTGCTGCTGGGACTGATTAACGGCGCCTTTTATGCTCTGTTAAGTCTTGGCCTGGCGGTTATCTTCGGATTGCTGAAAATCATAAATTTTGCTCATGGCGCCCTCTATATGCTGGGTGCGCTTTGCACGGTGGTGATGTTTGATGCCTTCGGGGTCAACTACTGGGTGTCCCTTTTCCTGGCTCCGTTGGTGGTAGGCGCCTTCGGGGTGCTGATTGAGTATTTTCTGCTGCGCCGGATTGCGCATGAGGATCACATATACAGCCTGCTCCTCACATTTGGGGTGGCCCTGCTGATCCAGGGTGTACTGACGAATATCTACGGTGTATCCGGCCTGCGCTATTCCATGCCGGAAGTCTTTCAGGGCGGCGTGAACCTCGGGTTCATGTTCATGCCCTATTACCGGGGCTGGGTCATCCTGATGGCGCTGCTCGTGTGCTTCGGAACCTGGTTCGTGATCGAGAAGACCAAACTGGGCTCCTATCTCCGTGCTGGCACGGAAGATTCCCAACTGATGCAGGGCTTCGGCATCAACGTGCCGCTGCTGGTGAGTCTGACCTATGGCTTCGGAGTTGCCCTGGCGGCCTTTGCCGGTGTTCTTGCTGCTCCCATATACTCGGTCACTCCGGTCATGGGCTCTCACATCCTGATTGTCGTGTTTGCGGTTGTAGTTATCGGTGGCATGGGCTCCATTGCGGGGGCAGTGATCACGGGTCTGCTGATGGGCGTTATTGAGGGTTTCACCAAGGTGTTCTGGCCGGAGTTCTCATCCGCCGTCATTTTCCTGGTCATGGTCGTGGTTCTGTTAATACGTCCGTCAGGCCTGTTTGGTAAGGAGGCGTAACCATGGCCGGTTCGGTAAATCAGTCAGAAATCAGAATCAGCATGGCCCAGCAGCAGAAGTCCGCTGACCGGAAAAAGCTGATTCTCAACCTTGTACTGTTGGCACTTCTACTACTGGCGCCGGCGGTCATGTACCCGGTATTCCTGATGAAGATTCTGTGCTTTGCCCTGTTTGCGGTAGCATTTAATCTTCTGCTCGGGTTCACGGGGCTGCTGTCTTTTGGTCATGCGGCTTTTCTGGCATGCGGCGGGTACACCACCGGCTATCTGCTCTCGACCTACCCCGGCGTCACTACCGAAATGGGCATCCTGGCAGGCACAGGTGCTGCGACCCTGCTCGGACTTGCCTTCGGCCTGGTCACCATCCGCCGCCAGGGCATCTACTTCGCGATGATCACCCTTGCGCTGGCACAGCTGGTCTACTTCTTCTTTGTACAGGCCGAATTCACCGGCGGTGAGGATGGCATGCACGGGGTGCCGCGAGGCTATCTTTTCGGCCTGGTGGATCTCAGCAACAACACCGCGATGTACTATCTGGTGCTGGCGGTATTCCTGTTTGGCTACCTGCTTGTGCAGCGGACCGTGAATTCACCCTTCGGTCAGGTGCTCAAAGCCATCAAACAGAATGAACCCCGAGCCATTTCCCTGGGATATAACGTGAACTGGTACAAGCTGGTGGCCTTCGTCATGTCCTCGGGGCTTGCAGGCCTGGCAGGCTCCATGAAGACCGTGGTTTTCCAGCTGGCGTCGCTGAATGACGCCCACTGGCACATGTCCGGCGAGGTCATTCTGATGACGCTGCTGGGGGGAACCGGCACTCTGCTGGGGCCGGTGGTTGGTGCCGCCTTTGTGGTCAACCTCGAGTATCAGCTTTCCCAGGGAGCGCTTGGAGACTATGTGGACGCCATACTGGGCGCAATCTTTATCCTGACGGTCATTGCCTTCCGGTCGGGTATCGTGGGGGAGATACAGAAGTTCGTTAAGAAGAATCTAAGTTGAGGCAGGATGTTGAGCTGAAAAAAGAACCCCGGCTGGCCGGGGTTTTTTAAGAATGAATAACTGTTTCATTTAACGGGTCACTTCTTCAACCCCATCTCCTCAATGGAAATCTCCCGCATCCTGAACTTCTGGATCTTGCCGGTCACGGTCATCGGGAACTCTTCCACGAACCTGAAATGACGGGGAATCTTGAAGTGGGCGATTTTGCCCTTGCAAAAGGCCTGCAGGTCCTCGGCAGTGACGTCATCCGCCTCCGGCCTGGGCTTGACCCATGCGATCAGTTCCTCACCGTATTTCTCGTCGGGAATGCCAGTGACCTGTACCTCTAACACAGCCGGGTGGGTATAAAGGAACTCCTCGATTTCCTTGGGATAAATGTTCTCACCGCCACGGATGACCATATCCTTGATACGTCCGACGATCTGGATAAAGCCCTCTTCGTCCATCTGGGCCAGATCACCGGTATGCATCCAGCCGGCCTCGTCGATGGCTTCCCGGCTCTTCTCTTCATTGTTCCAGTATTTCAGCATCACGCTGTAGCCCCGGGTGCAGAGTTCGCCGATCTCGCCTCGCGGCAGGATAAAACCGGTCGCCGGGTCTACCACCTTGGTCTCCAGGTGTGGCTGGGTACGGCCCACCGTGGTGACCTGCTTGTCAAAGGGATCACTGGAGCTGGTCTGGGTTGATACCGGGCTGGTCTCGGTCATACCGTAGGCAATCTGCACTTCCTTCATGTTCATCCGGCCGTTGACCTGCTTCATTACCTCGGAGGGGCAGATGGAGCCGGCCATGATGCCGGTGCGCAGACTGGACAGATCGAACTCCTCGAAATCCGGATGACCCAGCTCGGCAATGAACATGGTGGGCACGCCGTAGAGAGCGGTCGCCCGCTCCCTGTGGACCGCTTCCAGTACCGCGCGCGGCTCGAAGCCTTCGCCCGGATAGATCATGGTCGCGCCATGGGTGACGCAGCCCAGGTTGGCCATCACCATGCCAAAACAGTGGTAGAGCGGCACCGGGATCACCAGTCGGTCGCGTTCGGTGAAATTCATGCTCTCCGCCACAAAATAGCCGTTATTGAGAATGTTGTGGTGTGAGAGAGTGGCGCCCTTGGGCGCTCCGGTGGTGCCGGACGTGAACTGTATGTTGATGGGGTCGTCGAACTGCAGCCTCGTCTGGATCTCATCCACCTGGGCCTGGCTGACGTCGTCCCCCCGCTTCATGAAGTCCCTCCAGGACCACATGCCTTGATGGTTCTCGGCGTTCAGGTTGATAACGCCTTCCAGTTGCGGCAGGCGGCTGGACTTGAGCTCTCCCGGCTTGCTGGCCTTGAGCTCCGGTGCCAGTTCATACAGCATGCCCCGGTAATCGGAAGCCTTGAAGCTGTCCGCAGTGACCAGGAAGCGGACGCCGGCCAGGTTAAGGGCATATTCCAGTTCATGCACCCCATAGGCCGGGTTGATGTTCACCAGAATGGCGCCCAGCTTGGCGGTGGCAAACTGGGTAATGGTCCACTCGTAGCGGTTGGGAGACCAGATGCCAACCCGGTCACCACGCTTGACGCCGAGGGCCAGAAAGGCGCGGGCGGCGCGGTTGACCTCTTCCTGAAACTGGCGATATGTCCAGCGGATGTCCTGGTGCAGAGCCACCAGCGCTTCGGTATCGGGGAACCGTGCGGCGGTACGGTCCAGCATGTCGCCAATGGTCATGCCCAGCAGCGGCTTGTCGGAGATGCCGCTGGTGTAGCTTGGTAATGTCTCGTTCATGCTTTGTCTCCGTTGTTGTTGTATTAGAGAGCCAGCGGTTTCACAAAGTCGGCTGGCGGTCCTGATTGTGATATTCCGGATTTGGTCTCATGTCGCTGGCAATGGCCACCCGGTTGGTCATGTTGTAGAAGCCGATGATATTGGCCAGGTCCCAGATTGCCCTGTCGCTGAATCCGGCCTGTCGCAGCCTGTCGGCATCAGCTTCGGTGACGGCGGCCGGATTACGGGTCAAGAGGCTGGCGTAGTCCAGCATGGCGCGATGGCGGGAGCTGAGATCGGCGCTGCGGTAGTTCATAACCAGGTGCTCGCCGAGTGCGGGGTCACCGCTCAGTGTGCGCACTGCGGCCCCATGGGCCACCAGGCAATAGAAGCACTTGTTCTCCGAGGAGACCACCACGGCGACCATTTCCCGCTCCAGCCTGGAGAGCTCGCTTTCTCCCATCATCATTTCGTTATACAGGCGGGTAAAGGCTTCGAGCTGCGTCACGCGTTGGCTGTAGGCCTTGAGCACATTGGGGATCATGCCCAGCTTTTCCTGGCAGATGTCGAAATAGCGGCGGGTTTCCGACGGCAGTGCTTCGAGCGACGGAATGGGCAGATCCAGCGCCACTGGCTGATCAGTCCTGGTCATGGGATTTCCTCTTCTGGACGTTACCGTTATCAGGGCCCGCAAGGGCCTGGCCGACTTTGGAGCCATTACGGCGTTTGAGCTGACAGGTAATCCAGGCGCCGGCGTCCACCAGCTTCTCCAGATCCACCCCTGTTTCGATGCCCAGCCCGTTCAGCATGTACAGCACATCTTCCGTGGCCACATTGCCCGAGGCGCCCCTGGCGTAGGGGCAGCCCCCAAGTCCGGCCACCGAGGCATCAATCACCGCAATGCCTTCTTCCATCACCGCGTAGAGGTTGGCGAGAGCCTGGCCGTATGTGTCGTGGAAGTGAGCTGCCAGCCTTTCCATCGGCACTTCCCGGGCCACCGCTTCCAGCATCCTTTTTGCCTTCAGCGGTGTGCCGGTACCAATAGTGTCGCCCAGCGAGATCTCATGGCAGCCCAAGGCAGCCAGATCCCGGGCCACCACTGCCACCTGGCCCGGGGAAATGCTTCCCTCATAGGGGCAGTCGATCACGGTGGATACATAGCCCCGCACCGCAATGCCTTCTTTACGGGCAGCTTCCATCACCGGACGGAACCGCTCCAGGCTCTCGGCAATGGAACAGTTGATGTTCTTCTGGCTGAAGGATTCGGACGCCGCAGCGAACACGGCCACTTCATCCACCCCCGCGGCAAGGGCATTTTCAAAGCCCCGGAGATTGGGGGTCAGTACGGAATAGCGCACTCCAGGCCGCCGCTCAATGCCGGCCATGACCTCGGCGGCGTCGCCCATCTGCGGCACCCACTTCGGTGATACGAAGCTGGCGGCTTCAATGTGACTGAGACCGGCGGTCGCCAGCCGCTCGATCAGCTCCGTTTTCACTGCCGTGGCAATCACCGGGCCGGGTTCATTCTGCAGCCCGTCCCGGGGGCCCATTTCCACCAGTCGTACGTGTTTTGGCAGGGTCATGGGGCGGGCTCCTCCTTCGGTATCTCTATGGCCAGCAGCTCATTCCCTTCCGACACCAGGTCCCCCTCGCGGAAAAAAACCTCGCTGATCACGCCATCCGCTCCCGCCTTGATGGCATGTTCCATTTTCATGGCTTCCATCACCACCAGGGTCTGGCCGGTTTTCACCCTGTCTCCGGGCTTTACGTTGAGCGCCACCACGGTGCCGTTCATCGGGGCCGTAAGGCTGCCCTCTGCCGCCAGATCTTCCGTCTCGAAAGTCTCCCGGAACAGTCGGCAAGTGAAGGTGTCGCCTTCGTGAAATAGCACCAGCTGGTCGTCATGAAGGTAGCCGTGAACGCTCAGCCGGTGGCCGTTGATCCTCGCCTGGAGATGGTCATCATCCAGCCGGGCATTCAGGCTGTAGACACTGTCTCCGACGTAGACCTGGTAGTCGTCGTCCCGCTCCAGAACCTTCAGGTCATGGCGCTCATCTCCCACCTGCAACTGCAGGGGCTGGGCGAACTCGGAGTTCATGCGCCAGCTGTTCTGGCGGCCAAAAGGTGACCAGCGGTCGGCACTTTCTGTCTGAATGGACCGGCGCTGGCGCAGTATAAACCCGGCCGCCAGAACCAGGGCCTTGTGGAGGTCCAGCTTCGGCGGAGGAAACAGCAGGTTTTGATGATCTGCGATGAACTTTGTGTTGAGTTCCTCTTCCCGGAAAGGCTGGCTGTCTGCCAGCGCATGGAGGAACCGGATGTTGGTTTTCACACCGGCGATGCGGTAATTCTCCAGGGCATGAACCAGGCGGTTGACGGCCTGTTCACGATTTTCATCCCATACGATCAGCTTGGCAATCATGGGATCGTAATGAATACTGATCTCATCCCCTTCCACCACACCGGTGTCGACCCGCACATGGGTATTTTCATCGGGTGTACGGAGGTAACGCAGGGTGCCAGTGGCGGGCAGGAAGTCCTGGTCCGGGTCCTCCGCATAGATCCGTGCTTCCATGGCGTGGCCACGGGTGCGGACCTGGTCCTGGGCAAGGGGCAGGGGCTCGCCATCGGCAACCCGCAACTGCCATTCCACCAGATCCTGGCCGGTAATCATCTCAGTGACCGGGTGCTCCACCTGCAGGCGGGTATTCATCTCCATGAAAAAGAAGGATTCGTCCACGTCATAGAGAAATTCCACGGTGCCTGCGCCCACATAGGCAATGGCTTGGGCCGCTCTGACGGCTGCTTCCCCCATGGCTTTCCGGGTCTCAGGGGAAAGCCCCGGGGCAGGTGCTTCTTCCAGCACTTTTTGATGGCGGCGCTGGACTGAACAGTCCCGCTCCGCGAGGTAGACGGCGTTGCCATGCTGGTCGCAGAATACCTGGATTTCCACGTGGCGGGGCTGGGTGAGATAGCGTTCGATGAGCATGTCCGGGTTGCCGAAGGCGTTTTTCGCCTCCCTTTTCGCTGCGGCCAGGGCTTCATCGAATTCATCGATGCTCTCCACTACCCGCATGCCCTTGCCACCACCCCCGGCGACCGCCTTTAGCAACAGGGGAAAGCCGCATTTTTCCGCCTCTGCGCGCAGTCTGTCCGGCGACTGATCGGCTTCATGGTAGCCCGGCACCAGCGGCACGCCGGCTTCTTCCATGATGGCCTTGGCGGCGGACTTTGAACCCATGGCAGCGATGGCCGAGGCGGGCGGGCCGATAAAGGCCAGATTGTTGGCCTCACAGGCCTCTGCAAACCCGGTGTTCTCCGAGAGAAAACCATAGCCCGGATGAATGGCCTGCGCGCCGCTTTTCAGAGCGACGTCGATAATCAGGTCGGTCTTCAGATAGCTCTCGCTGGACGGAGCCGGCCCGAGCCGGAAGGCTTCATCCGCCATCGCCACGTGCCGGGCGTTGCGGTCCGCATCGGAATAGACCGCGACGCAGCGTATGCCCATGCGATGTGCGGTCTGGATGATCCGGCAGGCGATTTCCCCGCGGTTTGCGATCAGGATTTTACTGAACATTGTCTTCATTCCCGTTTCTGTCAGCCTGAGTCCAGCTGGGGCGGCGCTTGTTGAGAAAGGCCCCGAGACCTTCCTGGCCCTCTTCGCCAACGCGAATATCGGCAATGCGCCGGGCGGTGTCTTCGATAAGTTCGCCATCTATGGTTTTGTGACTGACGGCAAAAATCAGTGACTTGGCGGCCTGCATGGCCTCGGGTCCGTTCTGCCTGAGTTGTTCCAGCAACTGGTCGCAGCGCTCCCACATGGCCACTTCGGTACCCTCGACCAGATGCACAAGGCCGAATGCCTGGGCTTCGACGGCGTCGAAGACCTCCGCCGAGAGGAAGTAGCGCCTGGCCTGGCGTTCACCGATGGCCCGGACCACATAGGGGCTTATCACCGCTGGAATCAGGCCCAGCTTGACCTCGCTGAGACAGAAACGGGTCTCGGGGGTGGCGATGACTATGTCGCAGCAGGCGGCGAGGCCCACGGCGCCGCCGTAGGCTGCACCCTGAACAAGGCCAATCACGGGTTTGCTCAGGGTATTGAGCCGTTCCAGTAGCCGCGCCAGCTGGCGGGCATCTTCCAGGTTGGCTTCATGGCTGTTGTCCGCCATGCGGCGCATCCAGGCCAGATCAGCTCCGGCGGAGAAATGTCTGCCTTCGGAGCGCAGAACCACGACCCGGGTGGCACCATCCTGCTCAGCTTCCTCCAGTGCCTGGATCAGCTGCTGGATGATCACGTCATCAAAGGCGTTGCGCTTATCCGGCCGGTTCAGGACCACCTCGGTAACCCCGCCGTCCAGGTGCCTGAGCAAAACCGCTGCCTCTGTGTCTTGCATGGTTGTTCTCCTGGTCTTATGTGAAAGAGAGTCACATCCGGTAAACAGTTACATCCTGAATACGCCGAAGCGTGTTGGCTTGACCGGGCGGTTGAGAGTCGCGGACAGGCTCAAAGCCAGAACTTCCCGGGTCTGGGCCGGGTCTATGACGCCATCGTCCCAGAGCCGGGCACTGGCATAGTAGGGGTGACCCTGATGCTCGTAAGTGTCTACGATGGGCTTGCGGAAATTTTCTTCCTCCTCCTTGCTCCAGGCTTCACCCTTGCGCTCGAAACCCTCCCTGCGCACAGTCGCCAGCACGCCGGCGGCCTGCTCGCCGCCCATGACGGAAATACGAGCGTTGGGCCACATCCACAGGAAGTCCGGGCTGTAGGCGCGGCCACACATGCCGTAGTTGCCGGCGCCGAAGCTACCGCCAATCAGCACGGTGATCTTGGGCACCTGAGCACAGGCCACCGCCATCACCATCTTGGCGCCGTGCTTGGCTATGCCTTCGGATTCGTACTTGCGGCCCACCATGAAGCCGGTGATGTTCTGCAGGAATAGCAGGGGTATCTGGCGCTGGCAGCAGAGCTCCACAAAGTGGGCACCTTTCTGGGCGGACTCGCCGAACAGGATGCCGTTGTTGGCGATGATGCCCACCGGATAGCCATGAATATGGGCAAAGCCGGTAACCAGGGTCTGGCCGTAGAGGCGTTTGAATTCGTCGAATTCCGAACCGTCGACGATCCGTGCAATCACGTCCCGCACATCAAACTGCTTGCGCAGATCCGTGCCCACGATGCCGTAAATTTCCTCGGCGCTGTAAAGAGGGCTTCTGGGTTCCTGCAGCGTGATATCCGCCGGCTTGCGGCGGTTCAGGTTGGCGATGCTGCGCCGGGCGATTTCCAGGGCGTGGCGATCATTCTCGGCGTAATGGTCCGCTACTCCGGAGATTTTGCAGTGCACATCTGCGCCACCCAGGTCCTCGGCGCTGACTACCTCGCCGGTTGCGGCCTTCACCAGGGGCGGGCCCGCCAGGAAGATCGTGCCCTGGTTGCGCACAATAATGGACTCGTCCGCCATAGCCGGCACATAGGCGCCACCAGCGGTGCAAAGTCCCATCACCACAGCGATCTGTGGGATGTCCTGGGCGGACATGTGGGCCTGGTTATAGAAGATGCGGCCGAAATGGTCCCGGTCGGGAAAGACTTCGTCCTGACGGGGCAGGTTGGCGCCGCCCGAATCCACCAGGTAGATGCAGGGCAGGCGGTTCTGCAGGGCGATTTCCTGGGCCCGCAGGTGTTTCTTGACCGTCAGCGGGTAGTAGCTCCCCCCCTTCACCGTGGCGTCGTTGGCGATGATCATGCACTCAGTGCCTGACACCCGTCCGACCCCTGCGATCACACCCGCGGCAGGCACGTCTTCATCGTAGACCTGGTAGGCTGCCAGCTGGGAAATCTCCAGGAATGGCGAGCCGTCATCCAGCAGCTGGTTGATGCGCTCCCTTGGCAACAACTTGCCGCGCGCCAGATGACGCTCCTGGTACGCCGGGCCACCGCCGCGCTGGATTTCCGTCACCTTTTCCCGCAGGTCGGCTACGGCGTCGGCCATGGATTGGTACTTGGTCTGAAACTCGTCAGACCGCGGGTTTACCTTGTTCTGCAGTACGGGCATGAACATTCCCCTGGTGCTGGTTATTTGTTGAGGAACAACTCTCTGCCGATAAGCATGCGGCGGATTTCGGATGTACCGGCGCCGATTTCGTAGAGCTTGGCGTCCCGCAGCAGTCGGCCAGTGGGATATTCGTTGATGTAACCGTTACCCCCAAGCAACTGGATGGAGTCCAGGGCAAGCTGGGTGGCGGTTTCGGCGGAGTACAGAATGGCACCCGCAGCATCCTTGCGAGTGGTTTCGCCCCGGTCTGCCGCCAGGGCCACCATGTAGACATAGGATTTGGCGGCATTCATGCGGGTGTACATGTCCGCAACCTTGCCCTGTACCAGCTCGAACTCGCCGATGGCCTGACCGAACTGCTTGCGCTCGCGAATGTAGGGTACGGTGATATCCAGCGCCGCCTGCATGATGCCGAGGGGGCCGCCGGAAAGCACCAGTCGCTCGTAGTCGAGGCCGCTCATCAGAACCCGGGCGCCACCGTTGAGTTCGCCCAGGATATTTTCCTTTGGCACCTTGCAGTCCTGGAATACCAGTTCACAGGTGTTGGAGCCCCGCATGCCGAGCTTGTCCAGTTTCTGGGCCTGGGTGAAGCCCTCAGTACCCCGCTCCACAATGAACGCAGTGATGCCGCGGTGAGCGGTGCCCGGATCAGTCTTGGCATAGATCACATAAACGTTGGCATCCGGGCCATTGGTGATCCACATCTTGTTGCCGTTGAGCACGTAGTGGTCGCCTGCGTCCTTTGCGGCCAGTTTCATGGACACCACATCGGAGCCGGCATTGGGCTCGGACATGGCCAGGGCTCCGACGTGTTCACCGCTGACCAGCTTCGGCAGGTATTTCTGCTTCTGCTCGTCCGTTCCGTTGTTGTGGATCTGGTTCACGCAGAGGTTGGAATGGGCGCCGTAGGACAGCCCCACCGAGGCAGATGCGCGGCTGATTTCCTCCATCGCGATTACGTGGGCCAGATAGCCCATACCCGAGCCGCCGTATTTCTCATCCACCGTGATGCCCAGCAGCCCCATGGCCCCCAGCTTTTGCCAGAGATCGGCCGGAAACAGATTGTCACGGTCAATATCGGCCGCCCTGGGGGCAATCTCCGTGGCCGCAAAGTTGTTGATCTGCTGGCGCAGCATGTCAAGTGTCTCGCCCAGACCGAAATTGAACTCGGAGTACTGTGAAATCATGGTCATTACCCTCTGGTTTGCTCAACTTGTTGTGTCGGTGCAGCGCCGGAACGCCGCCCGTCAAATTAAGGCGTTCTGCCCCCGCCTTTTCATGATCACCCTTCAGGGAGGGCGTTGGAGGAGGGCGGCTGTTCGGCCCTGGCCTTCTTTCTGTTCTCCAGCTCCTTCAGAGCGTCCCGGCATCTGGATTCGGCGGTGTCGATTTCCATTTCGACCATGGCGATGTCCCTTTTCTGTTGCTCGAGCTGGGCGCGTTTGCGGTCCAGAGTTTCCAGCATCAGGTGCAGCTGTTTCTCATTGCCTCTGGGTGTCTTGTCCCAGAGGTCGAAGAGCTCTTTGATCTCTGCCAGGGAAAAACCCATGCGTTTGCCCCGCAGAATAAGCTTGAGGCGCACCCGGTCCTGGGAGCTGAAAATGCGCGTCTGCCCCTTTCTGGCAGGTTTCAGCAGGCCCTGGTCTTCGTAAAAACGCATGCTTCGCGTGGTTACATCAAACTCCCGGGCCAGATCGCTGATGCTATAGGTTTCCTTCCCGCCCGATTCCCTGGCAGGGACCTCTTTGATGGATGAATCTTTGACTGACATGGCTACCACCTTTTAATGCCAGGAGGGGATAAATTATCCCAAGCCTAATTAAAGTTTACGTAAACGTAAAGATTTTTTGTGACGCCACCAGGCTGGTACCTGGACTCTGATTCCTGTATCGGCAAAAAGACGGGTCTTTGTTTTCCCGTCAGTGCGACTGGCTCTGCTCCGGTGCCGAGTGGTCAACAGCTCTCGGATTTTTCGGGTAATAGCGCTCCGGTACACGTTCGATATGGGTAAAGAGACGGGTGTCCTTGTAGGGCATTTTCATGAACCCCGAAACACCCAGTCCCTCGATGTGCCCAACGGAAGAAAGAATCTCCTCCAGACGCCGGGAAAACTCTACTTCCCGGGACGGATCCAGCAGCCGGTAGTGGCTGTGGATCTTGAGGTGGGTGGGCAGGGCCTCAAATATGATCATCCCGGTATGGTGTATGTCGTTGAGGGCTTCCAGGGACCGGATAATGGCCACCGGCAGCACCAGAAATTCTTCCGGGTCCGGCCCGTCCTCGAAGTAGGAGTGTACCCGGGTACGGTCTTCTACCTCAGGCGCCGCGCTGACCTCATAGGGCAGATGCATGTCCGACGACACCACGAAAGGCTCGTCCGGGCTGGCGCGGTCGATGTGCAGGGTGTCCCTGGCGTTGAACAGGCAGCTCTTGAAAATACCCTGGCGATAGATAGCCCGGGCCAGGTTCACCATGTTGTTCACTGCGGTTACAAACGAGGTACGCAGCTCAGGGTCATGCAGGTTCAGGGAGGTGTCTATGTAAACGCCATCGGTCTCCCAGCGCACCGCCAACCCGCCTACTACCGGGTACTTGCCAAGCCGGCTTACCGCCGCGAGGAAGGCCTTTTCGGTTTCTCCCATGCCCTGCATGAAGTTCTTGTAGTAACGGTCCAGCTGTACGTCATTGACGTCATTGAGGGTTTCCTTTGCATCCTCCTGGCGCAAGAAGGACTTGCGGGAGCTGTAGACCACCGTGTCTATCTCCCGTCTGGCCGGGCGCATCCACACCGGCACCATGGGGGTGACAGGAGCCTCCGGCAGGTCGATCATCACCACCCGGCCCATGCGCGGCATCTCTTTCAGATAGTAATCGCCGGCCTTCCGGCGTGTGTCCGGGTCCGGGTCCAGCATGCCCTCCAGCATGCGGGCAAACTCCATGGGCAGTCCCAGAGAGGTGGGGGGAATCGCGCGGTGACCGAAACGGCAGGACTGGCCCGAGGCCAGCGCATAGAGAGTTCCCGCAGCACCCTGTTCATCAAATCTGGGGGAGGACAGGCCACCATTGAGCTGCTCCTCGCCTATGAAATAGACGTCACCCAGTCTGGCGTTGGTCTGCTGCAGGTTGTCGGACATCAGTTCCATGACATTGGAATTGATGAACTGATGGTTTGCATCCAGCTGGGCGAACACTGAGGAACCCCAGTCGATCAGGGCGATGTTCTCGGTGTGCTCGTCGAATACCAGATTGGACGGTTTGATGTCCCCATGGACGATGGGACGGCCGGCCGGGCCGGACTCCTGTCGCAGGCTGCGGAGGATGTCGGCCAGTTGGTCGGCAATGCGCATGATTCGCCTTGGCTGCAGCCGGCCGTGCCGAAGGGAGACTTCCTCCAGATTGAGGCCGGGCGCGCGTTCCATGACGAGGATGGGCTGGTTGTGCGCCCGCTGATAGGCTACCAGCTGGGGTACCCGTGGATGGCGAACCTGCTCCAGCATGAAGGCTTCTTCCTCCAGCCTGTCCTGCAGGTGCTGGGGCAGAGTGACCCGGGTGAACTTGAACACATGCTCGAGGTTTCCCCCCCCGGGCCGCGTCAGCACACCGGCAAACACGAAGCCATAGGCCCCTTTGCCGATCATCTCTATATCCCGGTACCCCAGCTGTTCAAGCTGGGTGGCGCAGAGTGCCACCCAGTCTTTTAGCTTTCTGGCGTCGTCCTGGCTGAGCAGGTAGACAGACTGCTCCTCCGGGATATAGAACTGCTGCAGCTCGGCCTGTTGCGGCATGGCGTCGGCTCAGCCCAGATGCAGGAGCATGGACTGGGGCTCTTCCAGGTAGCTCTTCCAGCGGTTGCAGAAGCGGGCAATGGTGCCGCCATCAATGATGCGGTGATCCCCCGCCCAGCTCACGGTCATGATGGCCCTTTCCGTCACCTGGCCGCTGGCGTCGAAACGTGGCAGCTTCTGGGTGCGGCCCAGTGCCACAATCGCCACTTCCGGCGCATTGATAATGGGCGCAGCGTAGGTGCCGCCAAGGGCCCCAATGTTGGAGATGGTAATTGTGCCGCCCCGCAGATCCTGCTGGCTCACCCGGCCCGATCTGGCCGCCTCGGTCAGCCTGGCCACCTCATCGGCGATCTCCAGCAGAGTGAGCTTTTCCACCCCTTTCACATTAGGCACAATCAGTCCGGATTTGCTGTCCACTGCCATGCCGATGTTGCACTGGGGCTGATAGTGGATTTCCGTCACCTCTTTATTGAGCTGGCTGTTGAGCACCGGGTATTCCCGCACCGCCAGCGCCATGGCCTTCATGATGAAGGGCATGAGAGTCAGCCGTGAGCCGGCGGCCTCTGCTTCCGGCTTGAGCCGGGCACGCAGGGTCAGCAGGTCGGTAACGTCGATTTCCTCGCTGTAGATGAAGTGGGGAATATTCGCTGCTGCCGACGCCATGTGTTTGGCCATGGCCGCCTGCACGCCCCGGATGGGCTCTACCCGGGCTTTCTGCTCTTCCGTGCGCCGTGGCTGTCCGGGCTGAGCTGCCGGCTCTGGCGCAGCGGCGGGCTGGGGAGCCTTTTTGCCATGCTCAAGGTACTCCAGCACATCGGACTTGAGTACCCGGCCGTCCTTTCCTGAGCCCGGAAGGTCTGCAAGATCCAGCTCATGTTCCCGGGCTATGCGCCGGACTGCGGGGCTGGCGGGAATCCGCTTGCCTGCAGGGCCCGCCTTTGCTGCGGCAGGCTGACCTGACACGGTTGGCGGAGCTGACTGCTTCGGCGCTGGCGCTTCGGCAGCTGCAGGCGCAGATTCCTGGTCCCTGGGCACAAAGGCAAACAGGGGTGAGTGGACCTTCGCCAGGTCCTCCTTCTGATAATAGAGCTGGGTAACCCGCCCAGCCTTGGGCGCGGTGATCTCCACCATGGCCTTGTCAGTCATGACGTCCACCACCGGCTGATCTTCCTCGATTTCGTCTCCCTCGGCGACGCGCCATTCGACGACCTCACACTCCACGATGCCTTCACCGATATCCGGCAGGATGAAGTCTTCGGTGACTTCCCCGGCTGAGCCCGCCGTCTCTGCCTCGCCCTTCACCCGGGCGGAGGCAGTTTCGCTTGCGCTCTCTGCCGGAGGCTGACCGGCTTCCGTTCCTATTGCAGAAGAAGGAGAGGGGGCAGAAGAGGGCGCCGGGCCTTCGCCCGCATTTTCGCCTTCCTCGCCTTCGGCCACCAGCTCGAACAGGGGCTCGTGCACTTTGGCGATCTCCCCTTCCTGGTGGTACAGCCGGGTGACCCGACCCTTGTAGGGCGCGGGGATTTCCACGAGGGCCTTGTCTGTCATGACCTCGGCGACCGGCTGGTCCTCCTCGATCATCTCGCCTTCGCTCACCAGCCATTTGACCAGTTCGCATTCCACGATACCTTCGCCGATATCGGGCAGTATAAAATCACTCATGGTTGCTCTCCTGTCCTGATATCGACCTAGAATTCGACGCTCGCCCTGATGGCATCAAACACCTTCAGATGATTGGGCAGATATTCCTTTTCCAGCGCCAGCGGGAAGGGAGTATCCAGGCCGGTCACCCGGGCGATGGGGGATTCCAGATACAGGAAGCAACGTTCCTGGACTGCTGCAGCAATCTCGCCGGCGAAGCCGCCAGTCAGTGGTGCTTCGTGGCTCACTACCAGGCGCCCGGTCTTCAGAACTGAGTCCACTACTGTATCCACATCCCAGGGAAGGATGGTCCGCAGGTCGATCACCTCGCAGGAAATACCTTCTTTCTCCGCCATTTCCACGGCCTGGCCGATCACTTCCATCTGCGCACCCCAGCCCAGAAGAGTGACGTCTGTGCCTTCTTTCAGTACCTCGGCCTTGCCGAGCGGCAGCCGATAGTCCTCTTCCGGCACCTCGCCCACTGATGCCCGGTAGAGTCGCTTGGGCTCGAAGAACAGGGTCGGGTTGGGGTCGTGGATTGCGCCCAGCAGCAGGCCCTTGGCCTGGTGGGGGTTCCTGGGCACAACGACCTTCAGGCCCGGCGTATGGGCAAAATAGGCTTCCGGTGACTGCGAATGGTAGAGCCCGCCGGCGATCCCCCCGCCATAGGGAGTGCGTATGGTCATCCCGCCAACATCAAACAGGTTGCCTGAGCGATAGCGGAACTTGGCTGACTCATTCACGATCTGGTCAAAGGCGGGAAAAATGTAGTCGGCGAACTGGATCTCGGCTACGGGCACTGAGCCCTGTGCTGCAAGGCCGTTGGCGAAACCGATGATCCCCTGTTCCACCAGCGGAGTGTTGAAACAGCGGTCTTTACCGTATTTCTGTTGCAGATTGCTGGTGGCGCGGAACACCCCGCCGAAGACGCCGACGTCTTCACCGAAACACAGCACCCGGTCGTTGGCGGCCATGGCGATATCAAGTGCGTTGTTGATGGCCTGGAGCATGTTCATCTTGGGCATGTCATTCACCTCCCCTGGCCTGCTCGGCGGTCTTGGGGTATGCATCCGGATACTTGCGGATATGGGCTTTGAGGTTGTCCATCTGCCGGTTCAGTTCCGGCGTCACCTCGTCGTACACATCGGTAACAAGACTCTCGAGGGGGGGTGGTGGCCGTTTCTCGGCCTTTTTCATGGTCTCCAGCACCTCACGGCGAAGGCGTTCCTGAATCTCTTTCTCCTGGTCCTCGCTCCACCACTTTTTGCTCTCCAGCCAGTGACGCATGCGCAGGATCGGGTCCTTCTCCCGCCATACGGACTCTTCGTCCTTGCTGCGGTAGCCGGAGGGATCATCGGAGGAGGAGTGGGCAGCCAGACGGTAGGTCATGGCTTCGATCAGCACCGGGCGGTTCTCTTTTACCGCCATGCGACGGGCAAGGCGGGTGGCTTCGTACACGGCCAGGATGTCGTTGCCGTCCACCCGGATCACATCCATCTTGTAACCATAAGCCCGGGGGGCCACACCGTCAGCGGCAAACTGCTCGACTGAAGGCGTGGAAATGGCGTAGCCGTTGTTGCGGCATAGGAAAATGACCGGTACCCGGTGCACTGCCGCCATGTTGAGAGCAGCGTGGAAATCCCCTTCCGAGGCGGCGCCCTCACCGAAATACACGATGGTGCACTTGCCGTCTCCGGCCAGTTTCTGGCCATAGGCGTAGCCAGTGGCCTGGGGAATCTGGGTAGCCAGGGGAGAGGAAATGGTCATATAGTGCAGCTTGGCGGAACCGTAATGAACCGGCATCTGACGGCCTTTTCCGTAGTCCATCTCATTGCCGAACAGCTGATTCATGAACTCGTCGGTGGTGAAACCGCGATAGGCAAGGGCGCCCTGTTCCCGGTACTGGGCCATGATCATGTCGTCGTCATCCAGAGCCGCGGCGCTGCCAATGGCGGCAGCTTCCTCGCCGATGCACTGCATGTAGAAGCTGAGCCGGCCCTGGCGCTGTGCGGCCAGCATGCGTTCGTCCAGAACCCTGGTGAAAACCATGGACCGGTAAATGCGCAGAGCGTGTTCTTTTTTAAGGGCAGGGGCTTTAGCGCCCTTGTAGAGCGTGCCGTCCTGCTGGAGAAGCTGAAAGGTGGGAATATGAAACTCGGCCCCGTCGGTGAATGACGGCGTATGCACGGCTTCGGATTTTGCTGTCTTGTTCATAATCCTCTTCCTGGGGTAAGGGTTGAGGGACAAAATACCCCTTGTGAGGGCACCGTTGAGTCAGTTGCAGCCAGCTCTCCCGGAACCCTTTTGGAGCTCCTTGAAACCGGTCTTAAGCTTACCTTAACGTAAAATGCCAATGGAGAAAAGATAACCATTGACGTTGACGTCTTGGTTAACCTATCGTTCAATTGTGCGGCTCCAAAAGAGCCTGCACAGCTGAAAAGCAGCCACTGGCCAAAAACGCCGGTGGCAAAAAACACAACCCCGAGCGCCGTGATCCGGCGAACTGTAAAGAGGGTTTCAGTATGCTATTGGTTAATGCGTCCCTGAAAGGTGACGGCTCCCCGGGAGCACCCCGCACCCCCGCAATGATTTCAGCAGTTTCATCCAGGACAGGTCTGTCCGATTCGTCTTCGCCAGATACGATTTCACTGGGCATCCCCGGTTTCAGCCAGCGCAGGGGCGCGCACGACATTTTAATCACGGGCATAATGCAGCTTTCCTGCAGTCACTGATTGCGCGTCCATTCTGGTCAGCAGGCCTGGTCATCGCAGCTCTGGCCGCCAGAGCACCATCCTGTTGTCGAGGTGAATACAGGCACCGCTGCTGATCGTGGCCGTGCTTCCAAAAAGGTAATGAGCCATGAGTGTGTTTACTCATCCCGAATTTGATAACCACCAGCACCTGTCCTTCCACTGCGATCCGAAAACCGGACTGCGCGCCATTATCGCGGTCCACAATACCTCTCGTGGTCCCGCTCTGGGTGGCTGTCGGATGTTTCCCTACAGCAGCGATGATGAAGCCCTGACCGACGTGTTGCGCCTGTCGCGTGGGATGACCTACAAGTCCGCCCTTGCCAATCTGGACCTGGGCGGCGGCAAATCGGTCATCATTGGCAATCCCCGGGAACACAAGACGGAAGAGCTTCTGGAGAGTATGGGGCGCTTCCTGGAAAGCCTGGGTGGCCTTTATATTGCTGCGGAAGATTCCGGCACGAGTGTTCCTGATCTCAAGGTGATGGGACGGCACACGTCTCACGTGGCCGGCATTTCCTCCCGTCCCGGATTTGACGGAAAACCCAGCAGCGGTGACCCCTCGCCAGCCACTGCCTATGGCACTTTTGTCGGGATCCAGTCAGCGGTGAAGCACAAGCTGGGACGGACCGATGTCAACGATCTGGAGGGCCTGACCGTGGCAGTCCAGGGTATCGGCAATGTGGGTTATCGCCTGGCTCGCCACCTGACGGATGCCGGGGCAAAAGTTTCTGTCTTTGATATCCACCAGGACTACGTGGAGAGGGCCGTGGAGGAACTGGGGGCAACCGCGGTGAGCGCCGAGGATATCCTGTTCCTCCCAGTCGATGTGCTGGCGCCCTGTGCCATGGGGGCTGTGCTCAATGACGAGTCCATACCAAGGCTGCAGGCTCCCATCGTTGCCGGAGCGGCCAACAACCAGCTGTCACGTGCCAGTCACGACCAGTCCCTGTGGCAAAGAGGCATCCTTTATGCACCGGACTTCGTGATCAACGCTGGCGGCATCATCGATATCCATTACGAACGCATCGGCGCCGATCCGGCCATTGTGCGCAAGCACGTGGAAAGCATAGGTGACACCCTCGACGAAATCTTTACCCGTTCGGCAAGGGACGAGCGACCTACAGGTGAGATTGCCAACCAGTTGGCGGAAGAGCGATTTGAGCATCATCACAATCATCAACCCGTCGGCGCCAGCAACCCTGGCTAGCCGTCACCCTTGAAGGCCGCCGGCTCGCGGCAGTCGGCATTTCTTTTCGAAAATAAAAAACAGGCACCAGGAGAGCATCATGAACAGTCCATCCCCAGCCGGTCAGAACGGCGGAGACAGCCAGGCCTCGATCAAGCGAGGCCTCTGGTCATCCCGAATGGCCTTTATACTTGCGGCCACCGGCTCTGCAGTCGGCCTCGGCAACATCTGGAAATTTCCCTACATAACCGGTGAAAATGGCGGCGGCGCTTTTGTGCTGGTCTACCTGCTCTGTATCGCAGTGGTGGGTCTGCCCATCATGATGGCAGAAATACTTATTGGCCGGCGTGGTGGCGCCAGCCCCATCAGGAGCATGCGCACACTCACCGAGCGTGACGGTCACAACCCGGCCTGGCGCATTACCGCCGTGGTCGGTGTGCTGGCCGCGTTTCTGATTCTGTCTTTCTACTCCGTGATCGGCGGCTGGGCGGTATCCTATATTGGGACCTCGGCAAGCGGTGAGCTTGTTGGCAAGTCGGCCGAGGCCATCGGTGGAATCTTCTCTGGTCTGCTGGGCAATCCCTGGACCCTGCTGGGCTGGCATACCCTGTTCATGGCATTGGTCATGTTCGTGGTGGGCCGGGGCCTTCGTGGCGGTCTGGAACGGGCTGTGACCATTCTGATGCCGGCGCTGTTTGTGCTGCTGCTGATTGTGGTCGGTTATGCCATGACAACAGGCCACTTCGGCGAAGGCGTTGCCTTCCTGTTCCAGCCTGACTTCTCCAAACTGACCACGGCGGGTGTGCTGGTAGCCCTGGGGCATGCCTTCTTCACCCTGAGCCTTGGTATGGCGGTAATGATGGCGTACGGCTCCTATCTGTCGAAGAACGTATCCATCGTCAAGACATCTATTGTGGTGTCGGTTATGGACACCGGCGTAGCACTGCTGGCCGGTCTCGCTATCTTCCCCATAGTATTTGCCAACGGCCTTGAGCCAGGAGCAGGCCCGGGCCTGATCTTCCAGACCCTGCCGCTGGCCTTCGGTCAGATGCCCTGGGGCAGCCTGTTTGGCACGCTCTTCTTTATCCTGCTGACCTTTGCCGCCTGGACATCTGCCATCTCGCTGCTGGAACCGGTGGTTGAGTGGCTGGAAGAGAAGAAGGGCATGACCCGTGTTTCGAGCACGGTCGGCGCTGGCATTGCCTGCTGGCTGCTGGGCATTGCCTCGATCCTGTCGCTGAACGTGTGGTCTGATGTCACGCCACTGGGCATGTTTGCCATGTTCGAAGGCAAGACCATCTTTGATCTGCTGGATTTCGTCACTGCAAGCATCATGCTGCCCCTGGCGGGTCTTCTGGTGGCAGTGTTTGCCGGGTGGATCATGACCCGCGAAGCCCTGGAGAGCGAACTGGCCATGCCGGCGGGCGGTTTTTCGCTCTGGTATAACACCATTCGCTATGTCACTCCGATCGCTGTAGCGGTAGTGTTTATCTATAACCTCGTCTGACCGGGAGAAACGGCAGGGCTGACGCAGATCCAGCGGGCGTCAGTCCTGGCTCCGCCAGGGGGCATGGCCTTCTGTCAGCAGCGAGGGTGGCGCCTGCTGTCAGTAAGGGTTGTTCCATTTCAGTTTACGTAAACGTAATATGTTGGTTGCTCCCGTAAACAACAAGAACCCTGGAGTCCGTTATGAGCTCATTATTCGAGACCGGGCTTGAGCCCACCGAGGCCAATTACGCCACCTTGTCGCCGCTGGATTTCATTGCCCGGACGGCCGAGGTCTATCCCGATTATCCTGCGGTCATACATGGCGGGATCCGCCGGGACTGGCGGGAAACCTATCAGCGCTGTCGACGCCTGGCATCGGCTCTGTCTGACCGTGGGGTTGGTAAGGGCGATACGGTTGCAGCCATGCTGCCCAATATTCCGGCGATGCTGGAGTGCCACTTTGGCGTCCCCATGCTGGGGGCGGTATTGAACGCCCTGAACACCCGTCTTGACGCTGGAGCCATTGCTTTCATGCTGGAGCACGGTGAAGCCCGGGTGTTGATAGCGGACCGGGAATACGGCGAGGTAATTCGCAAGGCGCTGAGCCGGCTTGACAACCCTCCGCTGGTGATCGACGTGGATGATCCGGAATATGGTCAGGGCACCGCGATCAGTGAACTGGATTACGAGGATTTCCTGGCCGGCGGCGATCCGGATTTTATCTGGCAAATGCCGGCCGACGAATGGCAGGCGATCTCCCTGAACTACACGTCGGGCACAACGGGCGATCCCAAGGGCGTGGTCTATCATCACCGTGGCGCCTGTGAAAATGCGATGGGCAACCAGGCGGTCTGGTCCATGGGTCAGCATCCGGTGTATCTCTGGACTCTGCCCATGTTCCATTGCAACGGCTGGTGCTTCCCCTGGACTATCACGGCCTTTGCTGGCACCCACGTCTGCCTGCGCAAGGTAGATCCGGAGAAGATTCTCCAGTTGATCGCTGACCACCATGTCAGTCACATGTGCGGCGCGCCGATCGTGCTCAACACACTGCTGGGAGCATCTGAGGCTGCCAAATCGGGCTTCAGCCACACCGTGCAGGCCATGACGGCGGGTGCGCCGCCGCCGGCCAAGGTGATCGAGGCCGTCGAGGCGATGGGAATCCAGGTAACTCATGTTTACGGGCTGACAGAGGTATACGGTCCAGTGACCGTCTGTGCCTGGAAAGACCAGTGGAATGACTTGCCGGTGGAAGAGCGTGCCGCCATCAAGGCCCGACAGGGGGTCCGCTACCACACGCTGGCGGGACTAATGGTAGGTGATCCTGAAAGCATGGAAGCCGTGCCGAAGGACGGCCGCACCGTCGGTGAGATTTTCCTGCGGGGCAATACCGTGATGAAGGGCTATCTCAAGAATCCTGAAGCGACGGCCGAGGCCTTTCGCGGGGGCTGGTTCCATACCGGAGACCTGGCAGTCTGGCATCCGGATGGCTACGTGGAGATCAAGGACCGGCTCAAGGACATCATCATCTCCGGTGGCGAGAACATCAGCACCATCGAGGTGGAAGATGCGCTCTATCGCCATCCCGGGGTCCTGGAGGCCGCCGTGGTGGCGCGCCCGGACGAAAAATGGGGCGAGACGCCCTGTGCCTTTGTCACTCTGAAACCCGGGGCCCAGGACGTCACAGAAAAAGACATCATCGACTTCTGTCGGGAACGGCTGGCCAAGTTCAAATTGCCCAGGACCGTGGTGTTTACCGAGTTGCCCAAAACATCCACCGGCAAAGTGCAGAAGTTTGTACTGCGGGACCAGGCCAGGGAGCTCTGAACGGGAAAGCTCCGAGTCAGAGAAATGTGAATCAGAGCGCTCTGCGCTTAGAGGGTCTGTGCTCCCGTCAACGGAGCCCATTTTCAGGAGGGAGAAACTATGGATTTTCAGGGAGTACCGGCCATTGTCACCGGCGGCGCATCCGGACTGGGTGAAGGCGCCGCCAGGGCGCTTGCAGCCGCCGGCTGCAAAGTGGCTATTTTTGACTTACAGAAGGGGCAGGGCGAAGCCGTAGCCAGGGACATAGGCGGGATATTCGTCGAATGTGATGTAGCTTCTGCCGAAAGCGCTGAAGCCGCAGTGGCAAAAGCACGGGAAGCCCACGGCCTCTGCGGCATTGCCGTGAACTGCGCAGGCATTGCCCCCGCCGCGAAGATTCTGGGGCGGGAAGGCGTAATGCCACTCGAAAACTTTAACCGGGTGGTACAGGTCAACCTGGTGGGCACCTTCAACATTCTCCGCCTGGCTGCGGCGGACATGGCCCAGCGGGAACCCAATGCGGATGGAGAGCGGGGAGTAATCATATCCACCGCCTCCATTGCCGCCTACGAGGGCCAGATCGGCCAGGTGGCCTACAGCGCCTCCAAGGGCGGCGTGGTCGCCATGACACTGCAGGCGGCCCGGGAACTGGCCCGCAACGGCATACGGGTGAACACCATTGCCCCGGGTCTTTTCATGACACCCATGATGGCGGGCATGTCGCAGGAAGTGCAGGACAGCCTGGCGGCCACGCTGCCGTTCCCCCAGCGTCTGGGTAAACCGGAGGAATTCGGCATGCTGGTGGACCAGATGGTCCGCAACCCTGTGTTGAATGGTGAGGTCATCCGGTTGGATTCCGCGCTGCGCATGGCGCCGAAGTGACATTTTAGCGAACAGCACATAGAGCAAGCGGGCAGATCTTTTCAGAACCGTCCGGAGCCATGGAAGGCGGAGGCCGAGCGTACATGGATGTATTCACAGCGTGTTCTGAAAAGATCTGCCCGCTTGCTCGGGCAAGACAGTTAGAGATAAAAGACATCATTGGAGCATAATTATGGCCGCTAACGCCGAAGCCGAAGAACTGGTGCTGTTTCGTGACACGGTGGTGAAAGTCCTCGATCACGAGGTGAGACCCCATTACGAGCAGTGGGACAGGGAAGGCATTGTGCCCAGAGCCCTGTGGCAAACCCTGGGCGAGGCCGGCATGCTCTGCGTGGATGTGCCGGAAGAATACGGCGGCTGCGGGGTACCCTTCGAGTACTCGGTAGCCGTCGGTGCCGAAATGGCCCGCATGGGATTTGGCGCCCTGGCCACCAACGTCATGGTGCACTCGGACATAGTCGCCCCCTACCTGAGTCACATTGGCAACGAGGAGCAGCGGCAGTACTGGCTGCCGAAGATGGTCTCCGGAGAAGTGGTGGGCGCCATCGCCATGACCGAACCCGGTGCCGGAAGTGATCTCCAGGCCATGCGCACCAGCGCCGTGACGGACGGCGACGATTACGTACTCAACGGCTCCAAGACCTTCATTACCAACGGCCAGCATGCCGACATGGTGATCGTTGCCGCCAGAACCGACCCCAAGGCCGGTGCCCGGGGCATCAGCCTGTTCCTCGTGGATACCTCCCTGCCCGGATTCAGCCGCGGTCGCAACCTGGACAAGATCGGCCAGCACTGCGGCGATACCTCCGAACTGTTCTTCTCCGACATGCGGATTCCCCGCTCGGCACTGCTGGGGGAGGAAGGCCAGGGCTTTATGTACCTGATGCGGGAACTGCCCCGGGAGCGGCTGGTAATCGGCGCAATAGGTGTCGCGGCTGCCAGAGGCGCACTGGATATCACCATCGATTACGCCGGCGAGCGTGAGCTGTTTGGCCAGAAGCTGAAACAGCTGCAGAACACCCGATTCCGCATTGCCGAAATGGAAACTGACTGCCGTATCAACAAGGCCTTTGTCGACCAGTGCGTTGCCGAATACAGCCGCGGCGAACTGGATGCCGCCACGGCCTCCATGGCCAAGTACAGCGCAACTGAAATGCAGTTCCGTGTCGCCGATGGCTGTCTGCAGATCTTCGGCGGCTACGGCTACACCACCGAATACCCGATATCCCGGGCGTTTCTGGACGCCAGGGTGCAGCGGATCTACGGCGGCACTTCCGAAGTGATGAAGGAAGTCATTGCCCGTTCCCTGCTGGGAAGAGCCTGATAAATCGAGGAGAAAGACATGTCTGATAATTCCGTAGTGATCGCGGGCTCCGCCCGCACACCCATGGGCGCCATGCTGGGCTCCCTGAGTTCCGTGCGTTCTCCCGATCTGGGCGCAGTCGCCATCAAGGCCGCCATCGAGCGTGCCGGCCTGACCCCTGCGGACATTCAGGACCTGGTCATGGGCTGCGTGCTGCCCGCCGGTCTCGGGCAGGCGCCGGCCCGCCAGGCATCACGGGCTGCAGGCATTCCCGACAGCACCACCTGCACCACCGTCAACAAGATGTGCGGCTCCGGCATGCAGGCAGTCATTCTGGCCCATGACCAGATCCGCGCCGGCACCAACAGCATCGCCGTTGCCGGGGGCATGGAGAACATGAGCCAGGCGCCCTATCTGCTGCCCAAGGCCCGCAGCGGCATGCGCATGGGCCATGGCCAGGTCATGGACTCCATGTTCCTTGACGGCCTGGAAGATGCCTACGAAGGTGGTCTGATGGGCGTATTTGCCCAGCGTACAGCGGACAAATTCAGTATAGGCAGGGAAGCCATGGACAACTTTGCCATGGAGTCCCTGACACGGGCCCTGGGGGCCATCCGGGAGGGGTGGTTTGAGCAGGAAATTGCCGCCGTTCCGGTACCAGGGCGTGGCGGGGAAACCCTGGTGGATACGGACGAACAGCCCGGCAACGCCCGGCCGGAAAAAATCCCCCATCTGAAGCCGGCCTTCGCCAAAGATGGAACCGTGACTGCCGCCAACTCAAGCTCCATCAGCGACGGTGCCTCGGCGCTGGTGCTGACCAGCCAGGAAGAGGCATCGAAGCGTGGCCTTACGCCCCAGGCTCGCATCGTGGCACACGCCACCCACGCCCGGCTGCCTGCGGAGTTCACCATCGCCCCTATTGGCGCCATCGAGAAGGTGCTGAAAAAGGCAGGCTGGAGCAAGGACGACGCCGAGCTCTATGAAATCAACGAAGCCTTCGCAGTGGTTACTCTGGCCGCAATCCAGGAGCTCGGCCTGAAGGCAGACAGGGTCAACGTCCATGGCGGCGCCTGTGCCCTGGGCCATCCCATCGGCTCTTCCGGCTCCCGGATCATTGTCACCCTCATTCACGCCCTGAAACAGCGTGGCCTGAAACGAGGCATCGCGGCACTTTGCCTTGGCGGCGGTGAGGCAACGGCAGTCGCGGTCGAGTTGTTGTAGTGCTTGCACTGGCTGCCGTCTGCGGTATGGCCGGTCCTATGGACAGAGATTCAGGGGCTGTGAAATCCAGTGAACGTGCATCTTTGATCTGCGTCAAGAAGATCGGCCGGGAAGCATGAGAGTCTATTCTTATTAGTATCTTCTCACTGGAGATCGACGCAATGGATAAACAGACCGACAGACAGGATTGCGAACAGAATCATTCCTCTGAAAATGCCTGCTCTGCAGGGGTGCTGGACTGGAGCAAGCACCGACTGAGACAGTGGTTCGATAATCAGGCACTTATTCGGGGGCTCGATCAATGGGACAGCGCAGAGTTGGATCGGCTCCTCTCCGAGTCGGGTTTGACTCGGAGAGGCTTGAATGCGCTCTTGCGGGGCGGTGACAGTTCTCAGCCCTTGATGGCCCAGGTGATGGAACGATTTGGTGTCACGGAGGCGCTGAGCCAGCAAAACTTTGAAGTTTTACGTGATGTCCAACGTGTGTGCACGACTTGTCCGCATAAGGTTCAGTGTCGTCGCCTGCTCAAGGAGACAGAGGGGAGTCAGCCTTTTCGGTCTTTCTGTTTGAACGCCGGCACTTTCGAAGCATTCGAAGAATCGAAAAATCAGTAAGAGGAGCCGCCTCTGAATGACCGAGGCGGTCGCTTTCTAACCACCGCCCGGAACAGCGGAAGCGGGTCCCTCAGGATGAGTGCGGGGCCGCTGCTCCAGTTTCCACCTGGTTGCCAAACTGAGGCTTGCGGCCGACATTGAATGCGGAGATGCCCTCCGCGGCATCTGGGCCAGTGAATAGCCGCTGCTGCAACTCACGCTCCAGAGCGAGCCCGCTTTCCAGTGGAAGGTCGATACCACCCGAAACGGCACGTTTGATGTGTCCGATCGCCCGGCTCGATTTAACGGGGTTGCAAAAGCTTCGCGCATATTCATGCACCACCGCCTGAAAGTTATCACCCTCCAGTAACCGGTTCACCAGTCCTTTCTCTTTCGCTTCCTCTGCTGTCAGGAGCGTTCCTTCGGCCATCAGCTCTATCGCATGGGACTTTCCGAGCAGGCGGGCAAGGCGCTGCGTGCCACCTGTCCCGGGAAGGACGCCGAGCCCCACTTCAGGCAGGCCGATTTTGCCACTGAAAGTGGTTAAGGCAACCCGCAAATCGGCCGCCAGTGCTACCTCCAGACCACCACCGACACAATGACCATTGAGGGCTGCAATGACCAGTTTCGGGGTGTTTTCAAGGCGAAGCAGGGTCTCATTGGCATGCAGACAGAAATAGTATTTTTCCTCAGGATCGGCTTCGGCGAGCATTCCAATATCGGCCCCAGCACAGAAGAATTTCTCCCCGGCACCAGTCACTACAATCACCTCAACCTGTTTGTTTCGACGCGCATCCAGAATCGCTGCATCCATTTCTTCAAACATCCTGGTTGAATAGGCGTTCGCAGGCGGATTGGAGAGGGTGAGCGTCGCCACCCCCTCTTTCAGGTCATAATTGACAAGTGTCATGGAAGATATCCTTTGTATTATAGTGCATTAAATAAGAGCTGGCAGGAGCCGGCTGACCATATTTTGACTTTTACTAGTCCAAACTGATCGATTTTGGTGCTGCTGAGAGCTTGATTCCTGATTGGGATGCATTATAGTGCAAATACGGCGACTGACAAGTCACGTACTGTCACAGCCATCAATTCAAAGCAGAGGAGTGCGATCCATGTCCGTAATTGAGAGGTTGAGCCCGAGATTGACCGATATCACCGGTTGGCTCAGCGGGCAGACGCTTACTGCTGAGCTGGCCGCCGAACTGACCAGGGCCTATCCCCCTGACGGGGAGTGGTGTGAAGATGTGGAGCGCCTTTGCCGTGAGGGTATGGAAAATGGTGAGCTGGGTCGTCACGAAGCAGGCGGCATACGGTTTGGCCGTGTGTTCAAGCCGGCTCCGGAGTACCAGGGCTTCAGCCTTGATATTGTGGAGATGGAAGATGTTAAAGGGCCACATCATGGCCACCCCAATGGCGAAATCGACCTGGTATTGCCCCTTGACGAGTCGGCCCGCTTTGACGGCCACTCGCGAGGGTGGGTGGTATACCCGCCTGACTCAGCCCACCACCCGACTGTAACGGAGGGGCGCGCAATCGTGCTTTACCTGCTACCGGAAGGGGCCATCGAATTTTCCCGGGCCTGAAAAACACAACGATAGGCAAAGCACATCGCTTTGGCCTGGTTTTCCAGCATATAAAAATAAAAACTCCATTTGAACGGAGACAAAAACGACCATGAACCACAACGCTTTGATCCGTGAGCCTCGCGAAGACCTGCTCCCCCGCGAATTCAACGCTGTCAGTTATTTTATTGACCGACATCTGGAAGAAGGTCGCGGGAACCGGCTTGCCGTCATCGACAGCAAAGGCGAAACCACTTATGAACAATTGGCCGAACAGGTCAACCGCGCTGCGAACATGTATCGCGACCTTGGGCTGCGGCAGGAAATGCGGGTCGCCCTGGCCATGCTGGATACTGCCGATTACTTTTCATGCTTCTGGGGAGCGCTAAAGGCCGGCGTAGTTCCGATTTGTCTGAATACGCTTCTGACCCCCCCGCAATATCGCTATGTCCTTGAGGATTCCAGGCCCAGTGTCCTGATTGTCGACCGTCTGCTTTATCCATTATTCGCAGAGTTGATCAACGAGGTGCCCAGCATTGAACATGTCATCATAGTGGGAGGAGGGGAGCAAAACCTGCCGGCGCTTTCATCGCTCCTTGAGCAGGCTTCAAAGCAGGCGGAAACGACCGTCACCACTCGCGACGACACTGCTTTCTGGTTGTATTCATCCGGCTCCACTGGAAAACCCAAGGGCGTTCGACATCGGCACGCTAACCTTTATTGGTGTGCTGAGCTTTACGGTCGCGGCGTGCTGGGAATTACCGAAGACGATCGGATCTTTTCCATAGCAAAGCTCTTCTTTGCATACGGAATGGGCAATGGCATGACATTTCCTCTTTCCGTCGGAGCTACTTCTATCCTGTTCGATGGGCGTCCCTCGGCAACTGCCACGCTGGACATAATGGAACAACATCAGCCAACCATTTTTTGTGGCGTCCCAACGCTTTACGCCGCTTTACTCGGGGATAAATCACTGGAAAGCCGACCTGGTTCAATCGCCCTGCGATGCAGTATCTCTGCCGGCGAGGCGCTGCCGGGCGAGGTTGGCCGTCGCTGGGAAGAGCGCTTTGGCTCACCCATTATGGACGGGGTCGGATCCACCGAGATGCTGCATATATTCCTTAGCAATCAGCCCAACGACATCCATTACGGCTGCTCCGGCCGCGCCGTGCCGGGTTATAAGCTTCGCCTTGTGGATTTCGAAGGCAGGGATATTTGCGATGGCGAGATTGGTGAACTGCTCGTCAAGGGTCCGAGCGCCGCCGAAGGTTACTGGAACCAGCGTGAGAAGAACCTGAAAACCTTTGTCGGCGAATGGACTTATACTGGTGACAAATATTATCGCGATGAGCAGGGCCTGTATCACTACTGTGGCCGCAGTGATGACATGTTCAAATCAGGCGGTAACTGGGTATCGCCGTTCGAGGTCGAATCTGCCCTGGTGCAAAACCCCAATGTTCTCGAAGCCGCTGTCATCGCGCGGGCCGACGCCTCGGGTAACCTGAAGCCGATGGCTTATGTCGTGCTCAAGGACGGTGGCCTTGGCGATGAAGTCATGAAGAAACAATTGCAGGATTTTGTTCGCGAGCAAATCGAACTCTGGAAATATCCCCGGTGGATTGAATTTGTCGATGAACTGCCTAAAACGGCAACTGGCAAGATTCAGCGTTTCAAATTACGGGATGCCCAGCGGGATCTGGCTTCATGATCCACGAGTCCGGCGTATTGGTCATACAGGGTCGTGAACTGGAAGTGGCCTGGGCGGGGCCCCTGCCGCATGAAGCACCGACTCTTGTGCTGCTGCATGAAGGCCTGGGCAGCGTAGCGCTGTGGAAAGACTTTCCTCACCGTCTCGCCGAAGCAACCGGCTGCGGCGTCCTCGCTTATAGTCGGGCCGGTTACGGCAGGTCGGCTCCGGTAGACCTGCCGAGACCACTGACCTACATGCACGAGGAAGCCCGGGAAGTCCTGCCGCGCATTCTGGATGCTGCCAATATCCAGCAAGCCGTGCTGGTCGGCCATAGCGATGGCGCCTCCATTGCACTGATAAACGCCAGCGCTGTGCGGGACCCTCGTGTCCGGGGGCTGGTGCTGATGGCGCCCCACGTTTTTACCGAACCCATGTGTCTGGACAGTATTCGGCAAGCCCGGGAGGCATACAACACCGGGCGGCTGCGGGAAGGCCTGGCCAGATATCATGTCAATGTGGATGTGGCTTTTCGTGGTTGGAATGACGCCTGGCTGGATCCCGGTTTCGAAGCCTGGAACCTTGAAGGCTTTATCCCCGGTTTGACCTGTTCGATGTTACTGATTCAGGGCTACGACGATGAGTATGCCACCCGCGCCCAACTTGACGCTATCGAAGCGGGAACGTCGGCTCCCTGCCGCGTGGTCTGGCTCGACGACTGCCGGCACTCGCCTCACCGGGACCGCCCCGATACCACTGTTTCAGTCATCCAGGAATTTATTTCGCAACTCCCCCTGACCTCCTTCGCAAAGAGCAGCTCCCATGAGTGAAATCATCAAAATCAGTAGTTACCTGCAGGATCAGTGGCAATATGGGGCGGGCCAGACGGCCCTTATCGATCCGGTTACCAATGAGACTATCGCCCAGATCGGTGGTGAAGGTCTGGATTTTGCTTCTGCTGTCGCCCATGCACGGACGGCGGGACGCCAGTCGCTGGCGGAGATGAATTTCGCGGAGCGCGCGGCATTGCTGCGGAAGATGGCTGACATCCTGCAGGCGAGACGTGACGAGTTTGTGGATCTTGCCCGCCGCAACTCCGGCAATACTCCAGGTGACATCGCCTTTGACATCGACGGTGGTATCGCCACGCTGAAATATTATTCCGGCCTTGGCAAAGGGCTCGGCGAGGCCCGCCGCTTTGCCGAGCCGGACATTCAGTTGCTTGATAAAGAGGGCCATTTCACTGCCCGTCATGTCCTCAGTCCAGTGCCAGGCGTCGCTGTTCATATTAACGCCTTCAATTTTCCTTCCTGGGGGCTATGGGAGAAAGTGGCGCCAGCGATTCTCGCCGGCGTGCCCTGCATTTCAAAGCCGGCGAGCGCAACCGCTGCGGTGAGCTTTGCCATGGTTCGGGCTTTGACTGACGCCGGCGTGATCCCGCCCGGCGTTCTTACTCTGATCTGTGCCAGCGCCCGCGATCTTCTGGATTGCCTTGGTGCAGGTGACGTTATCGCCTTCACCGGCAGCGCCGATACCGCCAACCTGCTGCGCGCGCATCCGGCGGTCGCCGTGGGTGGCGTTCGTTTCAACACCGAGGCTGATAGTCTGAACGCGGCTGTGCTGGGGCTGGACGTGGCGCCGGGCTCTGATACCTATGGCCTGTTCCTGCGGGAGGTGGTCCGGGAGATGACTGTCAAAGCTGGCCAGAAGTGCACCGCGATCAGGCGAATTCTGGTGCCGGAGGCAATGCTGGATTCGGTGGCGGAAGACCTTTCCGCCCAGTTATCCCGGGTGTCGGTGGGCGATCCCGCGGTTGAGGGTGTCAGGATGGGGCCCCTGGTCAATGTTGGTCAGCGCCGCGCAGCGGCCGAAGGCCTTGCCTTGCTGCGGGCGGAGTGCGATCTGGTCTGTGGCGGTGACACGCCGGCAGCCCTGGTGGGTAACAGTACCCGCCCAGACTGCTTTCTTGCGCCGACTCTTTTGTGGTGTCGGGATCCCGAATCCGCTGTCCATGTCCACGAAAAGGAAGTTTTTGGCCCGGTGGCCACCTTGATGCCTTACCGGGATAACGCACAGGCCGGGCGTCTTGTCGGTCGTGGCAAAGGCTCACTGGTCAGCTCGGTGTTCACCGACGAGGCGTCACATGCAAGTGCCCTGCTGGATGCTGCCGCCCCCTGGCACGGGCGTCTGCTGTTTATTGATGCGGCCCTGGGCAAGCAGCAGCCGGGACACGGCGTGGTTATGCCGCAATGCACCCACGGCGGGCCGGGGCGCGCTGGCGGAGGCCAGGAATTGGGAGGACTGCGCGGGCTTGAGCTCTATCTGCAGCGCACAGCTGTGCAGGGTCATGCGGATCGCGTCCAGCAGTTGACCCGGGATGCAGCGGTCTGGCCGGGCGCCTGACCACTAGAAGATGGCCATCGCTGTTTTTGGTAGATGCACTATATCTCATCAATTCTATAAAAAATCTCAAAATTAAGTAGTTTAGTGCTTGTACTGGTTGAATAGTGCATTATACTGCATGTCAGGAGCAATAAAGCTGCCATTCTACCAGGCAGCGTCAAAACAATGACTGAGGTAACCCGATGATTGACTTCCGAACCTCCCCTGAACGTTACCGGCACTGGCGCCTGAAGTTTGATAAAGACATTGCCTATGTTGATATGTCCGTTGATGAAAACGCCGGACTATTTCAGGGCTACCAATTGAAGATGAACTCCTATGACCTGGGGGTCGACATTGAGCTCAACGATATAGTCCAGCGTCTGCGCTTTGAGCATCCAGAAGTTAAAACCGTAGTTCTGGGGTCGGCCAACGACAAGATTTTCTGTGCGGGGGCCAACATCCGCATGCTGGGCGGCTCAACTCATGGCCACAAGGTCAACTTCTGCAAATTTACGAACGAAACGCGTAATGCCATTGAGGAAGCCACGGCCGAGTCCGGTCAAACCTGGATGTGTGCCATTAACGGCACTGCTGCTGGCGGCGGTTACGAACTGGCGCTGGCGACTGATCATATTCTGATGATCGACGACGGCACCACCACGGTCTCCCTGCCCGAGGTAGCTTTGCTCGCGGTATTGCCTGGCACCGGCGGACTGACCCGCGTTACCGACAAGCGCAAGGTTCGCCGTGATCTCGCTGACATCTTTTGCAGCACGGAAGACGGTGTTCGCGGCCAGAGAGCCATTGACTGGCGCCTGGTTGATGAAATAGTGCCGTCGTCGCAATTTGATCAGGCGGTGCAGGCGCGGGCCAGGGCGCTTGCCAAGCGCTCGGACCGTCCGGACGGTGCGAAGGGCATCGAGTTCACTCCACTTGAGCGCGAGATCACCGATGACCTGGTTCGCTACAATCAGGTGCGGGTCGAGCTTGATGCCGGCGCGCGCACCGCAACCCTGATCGTGAAAGGTCCTGAACGTCCGGCTCCCACCTCTGTCGAGGAAGCTCGGGGCCAGGGCGACGCATTCTGGCCGCTTGCCCTGTGTCGGGATCTGGATGACGCCATCCTGCACCTGCGCCTCAATCAGCCCGAGGTTGGCACCTGGCTGCTCAAAAGCGAGGGTGATGGTGGCCTTGTCGCCGGCTATGAGTCCTTGCTTGATCAGGATCACTGGTTGATGCGCGAAGTCCGGCTGTTCTGGAAGCGCACCATGAAGCGCCTCGATGTAACCTCTCGCACGCTGTTTGCGCTCATCGAGCCCGGCAGCTGTTTTGCTGGCATGCTTGCTGAGATCCTGTTTACGGCGGACCGCAGCTTCATGCTCGACGGGCAATGGGAAGATGATGACACACCGCCCGCGCAGCTGCGTCTGAGCGCAATGAATTTCGGGTCGTTTCCGATGAGCAATGACTTGACGCGGCTTGCGACCCGCTTCTATGGCGAACCGGAGAGCCTGGAACGTGCAAGGGCACTAATAGGTGAGAGCCTCGATGCTCGCGCAGCTCTGGAGAATGGTCTGATCACTGAAGCTAATGACGATATCGACTGGGAAGAAGAGCTCCGGCTTCTTATCGAGGAACGAGCCAGCTTCTCTCCAGACGCACTGACCGGCATGGAAGCGAATCTTCGCTTCGCCGGGCCGGAAACCATGGAAACCCGGATTTTTGGCCGTCTGACCGCTTGGCAAAACTGGATTTTCCAGCGTCCCAATGCGGTCGGTCAACAAGGCGCCCTGCAACTCTACGGCAGCGGCTCACGCCCGACCTACAACTTCGAGAGGGTTTAAATCATGACTTTGGCAACTGTGAAGCAGGAAGTGAATTACGACGATCTTATCCCCAACAATGTCAACTTGTCCGAAGACCGGCGCCTGAAGAAAGCGCTGGAAGCATGGCATCCGGGATTCATTGACTGGTGGAAGGGGCAGGGGCCGGAGGGCTTCCAGGAAACGCCGGTTTACCTTCGCACGGCCGTTGGCGTCGATCCCAAAGGGTGGGCCGAGTTCGGCTATGTCAACATGCCCGACTATCGCTGGGGTATCCTTCTGGCACCGCAGGAAGAAGACCGCAAAATCGCCTTTGGAAAGCACAAAGGTGAGCCTGTCTGGCAGGAAGTGCCCGGTGAATATCGCACCATTCTGCGGCGCCTGATCGTTATCCAGGGTGATACCGAACCCGCTTCGGTAGAGCAGCAGCGCCATCTGGGCAAGACTGCTCCCTCGCTTTATGATCTCCGCAATCTGTTCCAGGTCAATGTCGAGGAAGGTCGCCATCTTTGGGCCATGGTCTATCTGTTGCACAAATATTTTGGCAAGGATGGCCGCGAGGAGGCTGAAAACCTGTTGCAGCGCACCTCCGGCAATGAAGACAAGCCGCGTATGCTGGGCGCCTTCAACGAAGAAACCCCGGACTGGCTGTCGTTTTTTATGTTCACGTACTTTACGGACCGTGATGGCAAAATGCAGCTCGAATCGCTGGCGCAGTCGGGCTTTGATCCGCTTTCGCGCACCTGCCGTTTCATGCTTACCGAGGAAGCTCATCACATGTTTGTGGGTGAGTCCGGGGTGGCAAGGGTTATCGAGCGCACCTGTGATGCGATGAAAGAAGCCGGCATCACCGACCCCCACGATGTGGAAGCGGTGCGCAAGCTTGGCGTAATCGATCTGCCCATGCTGCAGCGAAAAATGAACTTCCATCTCTCGGTGACCCTGGACCTGTTTGGCAACGAAGTTTCGACTAACGCGGCCGCCGCATACGAAGCTGGAATCAAGGGGCGCTATCATGAAACCAAGATCGACGATGATCATCAGTTACATGGTCAGATTTATCCGGTGCTGAAAGTCGTCGACGGTCAGTTGCAAATGGTCGATGAGACCGCTTTGAATGCTATCAATGCGCGCCTGCGGGACGATTACGTCAAGGATGCGGCCGGCGGCGTCAAGCGCTGGAACAAACTGATCGCCAAGTCCGGTTTCGATTTTGAGTTGAAGCTGCCGCATATCGCTTTCAACCGCCAGATCGGGGAGTTCAGCGGCGTATCGGTTTCGCCGGAAGGTGAAATTGTCGACGCGGAAACCTTTGAAGCCAGCCGGGATCAGTGGCTGCCTACAACAGCGGACCTGGATTATCTGAATTCCCTGATGGTGCCGGTGACCGAACCGGGTACTTACGCTGGCTGGATTGCCCCGCCGAAAGTGGGTATCGACAACAAGCCCGGTGACTTTGAGTACGTTCAGTTGGCAGGTTGATATTGGGTCTGACTCGTCTATCACCTCCTTGGCACCAGCTGCAATCCGGAGTCGGGGAGGCGTAACGCGTTTGTTAGGAGATGCCATGAGCGTATTAAGACAGCACTTGATCGATCCGGAAATCTGCATTCGCTGCAACACCTGCGAAGAGACCTGTCCGATCGACGCGATCACCCATAATGACGATAACTACGTCGTGGATGCGGATATCTGTAATTACTGCATGGATTGCATCGCTCCCTGTCCGACCGGTGCTATCGATAATTGGCGGATGGTCAGCGAGCCTTACACACTGGAAGCGCAGTTCGGGTGGGACGATCTGCCCGAGGAAACTCATGAGGAGTCAGATGTCTCTGGTCATACCGCTGAAGACGCTGAAGCGCTCGCGATTCTTGAAAAAGCACATTCCGGCGTCAAAGCCGTTCCACCGCATTCCGCCTCGCACCCTTATTTGAACGTATTTACCCGGGACAACCCCGGTTTGGCCAAGGTGGTGGGCAATTATCGTATCACCAGTGCCGATACTGACTCGGACATCTGCCACATCGTGCTTGATTTCGGTAGCACGGCCTTTCCAGTGCTTGAGGGTCAGAGCATCGGCATCCTGCCTCCGGGTACGACAGCCAGTGGCAAACCTCACGTAATGCGCCTGTACTCGATTGCCAGTCCCAGGGATGGTGAGCGGCCGAATCATAACAATCTTGCCCTGACCGTAAAACGGGTAGAGGGTGGATTGGCTTCGAACTTCGTTTGTGACCTTAAAAAAGGCGACGAGGTCAAGGTCGTGGGACCTTTCGGCGATAGTTTCCTGATGCCGAACCACCCGGAATCCAACATAATCATGATTTGTACGGGGACGGGCTCAGCGCCTTTCCGTGCCATGACCGAGCGCCGCCGCCGGCAACAGCCCCAGGCCAGCGGGCGCCTGGTCCTGTTTTTTGGAGCCCGCACTCCGGGTGAGCTGCCTTATTTCGGGCCTCTGAACAAGTTGCCGGACAGCCTCATCCACAAGGAGCTGGTGTTTTCACGAGAACCGTCCCGAGGCAGGGAATACGTCCAGGACCGCATGCTTGCCCGTAGTGATTTAGTTGGAAATTTGCTGGGTAGTGAGCACACGCATATCTACATTTGTGGCCTGAAAGGGATGGAGAAAGGCGTCGAGGAATCCTTGAGGATCATTGCTGAAAAGCACAGTCTTGGGTGGGATTCGTTGCGTGAGGAAATGGTCCGCATGGGTCGCTATCACGTCGAAACCTATTGAGGCCTCACCTATGACCGTTCCCTACATTTACTACCGCCCGCTGCGGTGGGGCGACACAGATGCGGCCCGGATCGTCTATACGGCGCATTACTTTGATATTTGCATGGAAGCCCTCGAAGGCTGGTTTATCGACATTCTGGAAACAGACTGGTTCAGCATGAACGCCGACCTCGGCATAGGTACGCCTTTTGTGCACGCCGAAGTCGACTTTCGGGCGCCTGTGACTCCCCGAGATACACTGAGCGTCCAGATAGACATTGAGCGAATAGGCAATAAATCCCTGAGCTTCATCCTTAACGGCTTTCGGGCCCGGGACAGTCAATCCGTTTTTGATGGCCGCTTTACCTGTTGCTTTAGCAATATGTCCACCTTTGAGCCGATCGACATCCCGGAGTGGGTGCGGGAGCCAGCCATTCATTATCAGGAAGAATCGAGGCGTGTCGCCGCGGAGCTGGCATGAGCCACAAAGGAAAACTTCCAGACACCACGGATGATGCAAGGCACTGGAGAGGCGCAAATTCTGGTCATTGTTAAAACAGTCAGCCGAGTTCATTTGTGCACTTTAATGCTTGACCCGAAGAAAATAAGAATTATAGTGCAAATATGGGTGTAGCTCCCATGACACAATAATAATTAGCCCCAAGGAGTTCAGCGATGAAGCGTTCAAGCGTGAAAAATACGATGTTCGGAATACTGGGTCTTGCTGCCATGGCGGCGCTTTCGCCAGCGGCAGCGCAGGACAAAGATCCTGTCAAGGTCGGTCTGATGTTGCCTTACTCGGGGACATACGCGGCGCTTGGTGAGGCAATCACCAATGGCCTGAAGCTGGCGATTCAGGAGAACAACAACGAGCTTGGCGGCCGCCCGGTGGAATACGTTGTGGTGGATAGCGAGGCCGACGCCTCAAAATCGCCCCAGAACATGAGCCAACTGACTAAAGGCGACAAAGTTGATTTCGTCATAGGTCCGGTTCATTCAGGCGTTGCCATGGGCATGGTAAAAATGGCGCGGCAAACCGATGCTATTACCATTATTCCCAATGCGGGCCTGGCTGCAGCGACCGGCCAGCTATGCAGGCCCAATGTTTTCCGCACATCCTTTACCATGTGGCAGAATGCGCACACCATGGGCAAAGTGGCTTACGATCGCGGCCATCGTAACATCGCCACCATCAGCTGGAACTATGCAGGTGGCAAGGAAGACCTGGCGGCTTTTGAAGAAGGCTTCACAGAGGCTGGCGGCGAAATTATGAACCAGATGCTGGTGCCCTTCCCCCAGACCGAGTTCCAGTCCTACCTTACTGAAATTGCGAGCATGAAGCCGGATGCCGTTTACACCTTCTTTGCCGGCGGCGGCGCCGTCAAATTTGTGAAGGATTATCACGCTGCAGGCCTGAAAGACAGTGTTCCGCTGTTGGGTTCAGGGTTTCTTACCGATGGCACCCTGCAAGCCCAGGGCGAAGCTGCAGAGGGTGTTCTCACAACCTTGCACTACGCAGTAACGCTGGATAACGAGGCGAACCGACACTTTGTCGAGGCATACAGCGAGGAGTTTGATGCCAGAGCCGACGTTTATGCGGTTCAGGGTTACGACACCGGTAAGATGCTGGTGCAGGCACTGGGCAAGACCGGCGGAAACACCGCCGACAAGGAAGGCCTGATCAAGGCGCTGGAGGGTGTCAAGCTGGACAGTCCCCGTGGTCCGGTATCCTTCTCCTCCGCTCACCACCCCATCCAGAACATTTATCTCCGCGAAGTCAAAGACGGTCGCAATGTAGTTATTGCTACTGCAGCAGAAGCTCTGGCGGATCCGGCACGTGGCTGCAGCATGTAGGCAGCATTCGGCCGTTGACTTCACCGGGAGATTGCACCGCCGTCTCCCGGTGAATCAAACCGAGGACAGCGAGTATGGATTCGACGTTTTTCGCAATACAGGTCCTTAATGGGCTGCAATATGGCCTTTTGCTGTTTCTTATTGCCAGCGGGCTGACACTCATCTTCGGCATCATGGGTATTATTAACCTGGCCCATGGCGCCATGTACATGATTGGCTCTTACCTTGCCTATGACCTCACACAGCGTACCGGCAGCTTTTGGCTGGCATTGGCTCTGGGCGTTCCCATCGCTCTGCTGGTGGGACTTGTCATCGAACGGCTTTTTCTTGACACGCTCTACCAGCGGGATCACCTCTACCAGGTTTTGCTTACGTTCGGTTTGATACTTGTGTTGAACGAAGC
Source organism: Marinobacter sp. (assembly GCF_044799475.1). Classification (GTDB taxonomy): domain Bacteria; phylum Pseudomonadota; class Gammaproteobacteria; order Pseudomonadales; family Oleiphilaceae; genus Marinobacter. Next base: position 1,360,195 of record NZ_CP085217.1, read on the forward strand.
TCAGCGAATCATCTGGGGCAGCGACGTGCACAGCGTTCCCATTCCGCCAATTCTCGACGGCAGTATCCAGTTGACGGACAACCTTCAGTATCCGGTCTATCGCCTCTTTGTGGGTGGCGTCTGCCTGGTCGTGGCCGGCCTGATTTACTGGGTCATGCGTTATACCCGGCTGGGTATCGTGATCCGCGCGGGTGCCGTCAATAGAGACATGGTTGAAGGCGTTGGTATCAATATCCGGACTCTGTTCACTGTGATTTTCAGCGCCGGGGTAGGCTTGGCGGCACTCGCGGGCATGTTATCGTCGCCGATCAGTTCGATTTATCCCGGCATGGGCGACGGTGTGTTAATTACCTGCTTTGTCATTGTCGTCATCGGCGGTATCGGCTCAGTTAAGGGTGCATTCTGGAGTGCGCTTCTGATTGGTCAGGTTGCAACGTTCGGCCCTGTTCTCGTGCCTGCTCTGGCCAGTGTGATCATTTATCTGGTTATGGCAGCGGTGCTTCTCGTCAAACCCCGCGGTCTGGCCGCCTGAACAGGAATTACCCAATGCTGCATCATTACCCCAGGCGCGTCACCTATCTGATGCTCGCCTTAACTGCTCTGCTGATCGCCTATCCGCTATGGGGACCTTTTGTGCTCGGTGGTCAAAGCGCGTTCTTCATAGAGAAGCTGACGACCATGCTGATCTTTGGCCTCTTCGCCATGAGTCTCGACCTTTTGGTTGGCACTGTCGGGCTGGTCAGTCTTGGCCATGCGCTCTTCTTCGGCCTCGCAGGTTACACGCTGGCAATTGCCAGCCCGGAGTACAGCCCGGCCTCACTCTGGTGGATGGTACCGCTGGTGATCGCGGTATGCGCACTGACGGGTCTGGTTGTCGGGGCGCTGGTCATCCGCACCAAAGGCATCTATTTCATCATGACCACGCTTGCATTTGGACAGATGCTCTATTATCTGGTGAGTGATGCCACCATTACCGGGGGCACCGACGGAATGTTCGTCATGTTCAAGCCCTCCCTGGCCATAGGAAACTGGCAGATTCTTGATCTTGAGAATCCCCTCGTGTTCTTCTACTTCGCTCTAGGCGTGATCGCTCTTGGATACTGTTTTCTGCGTTGGCTCACGCGATCCTACTTCGGGCAAGTGCTGGACGGAATCTATGACAACGAGCAACGAATGAAAGCTCTCGGCTATACCACCGACGGATACAAACTGGTGGCCTTTATGATTTCGGGCGTACTGGCGGGTATTGCCGGCATGCTGATGGCCATGCAGTACGGGTTTGCCAATCCGGGCCTTCTGAACTGGCATATGTCGGGTGAAGTCCTGATGATGGTTATTCTCGGCGGCATGGGTACCATATTTGGCCCGCTTCTGGGCGCCTTCGCCTATCTCCTGCTGCAGTATGGATTCGAACACTTGACTACTCATTGGCATCTCTTAATGGGCGCTACCATTATCGTTACGGTCCTGGTCCTCCCCAGGGGGCTGGCCGGGCTCATTCTTGATCCGCCGAGTTTTAAGGGCCACCTGCCAGCCAGCCGGCTGAAGACGGGGTCTGCCAAATCAATGCCCAGGACTTTTTTGGGAATCAGCCTGCCGCATAAGCGAAAGGATGGATGACGTCATGACAGAAACCCCACTATTATCCACTCGTGGCCTGAGCCGTCACTTCGGCGGACTGACAGCCGTTAACAAGGTCGACTTTGATGTGTTTCCCGGTCAGATTCATGCTGTTCTGGGACCTAACGGGGCCGGCAAAAGTACGCTGATCAATATGTTGTCGGGAGAACTGCCACCTTCCCATGGTGAGATCCAGTTTCGGCAGCGTCCAATTCATGGTCTCCCGATTCATCGCATCGCCAGGCTGGGAATTGGCCGCAGCTACCAGAAAACGAGTATTTTTCCGCGCCTGTCCTGTCTGGACAACTGTCGTCTTGCTGCCCGCATACACCAAGGCGGAGTGATTGCCAGCTGGCGTTCTCGGGCCCTGGGTGATCGGGTCAACGAGGCTGCCGAAAAGGCCCTGGAAACAAGCCAGCTGACTGATCAGGCATATACTCCGGCCCATGCCATGAGCTATGGCGAGCAACGCCAGTTGCAGATCGCCATGGTGCTGGCAACAGCCCCGATCCTGATGTTGCTGGATGAGCCAATGGCAGGCATGGGACGTGAGGAAACGATTCGGGTTACCGAGCTTCTCCGGACTTTGTCGAGCGAATACGCTCTCGTGCTGATCGAGCATGACATGGATTCGGTCTTCTCCCTCGCACATCAGATCACGGTAATGGTCGATGGCTCTGTACTTGAAACCGGGACGACAGAGGCCATTCGCAAAAGCCCCAGAGTCCGCGACGTCTACCTTGGGCGACATTTTGAAGAAGAGGGGGCAGCATGAATGCCATACATCCGGCACAGACCGCTGCCATGGTTCAGCCCCTGATAGAAGCAAAGGGCCTGCACACCTTTTATGGCGAAAGCCATGTGCTACACGGAGTTGATTTGAGGTTGGCTCCAGGCGAAACGCTGAGCCTTATGGGCCGAAACGGCATGGGCAAGACCACGACCCTTAAAACTCTGCTCGGGTTTATCAAGCCGCGGGAAGGCACAGTGAGCGTCATGGGTGGCCTCACTGCCAGGCTCAGACCCTGGCAGATTGTGCGTCAGGGCATCGGCTATGTTCCGGAAGGACGAGGAATCTTCCCCGGCATCAGCGTGCGTGAGCACCTGATCATGGCTGCCAGGCCCGGAGCCAGCGGCAAGTCGGACTGGAATATGGAACGGGTGCTCGAGACCTTTCCGCGACTGGCCCAGCGTATCAATCATGATGGTGCCTTGCTCTCGGGCGGCGAGCAGCAAATGCTGTCCATTGGGCGAGCCTTGACCACCAATCCGCGGATGATGATTCTCGATGAAGCGACAGAGGGCTTGGCACCACTGATTCGCGATGAAATATGGAAGATAATTGCGGAAATCAAAAAATCCGGGATTGCGAGCATTATTGTCGACAAGAATATCGACAATCTTCTGGAGGTTGCTGATCGTCACATCCTGCTGGTCAAGGGTGAAGTGGTGTTCGAAGGCAGCACTGAAATGATACGGAGAAATACAGGTATTCTCGACGCCCACCTGGGCATGGGATAATCCCGACTTATCTCAGCCTTTAAGGCGTATATGGAATCACCGGAGACCGAGGATGGGCTCAACCAAAAACCGTAAGGGTGCTGCCGCGCAGGATTATACTGCTGAAATTGGCGAGCGGGTTCGGGCAATTCGCGCGAGGCGCGGAATGCCCCGCAAAGAATTGTCGAATCAGTCTGGCATTTCCGAGCGCTACCTGGCAGAAGTTGAAAGCGGCAAGGCCAATATTTCCATAGTTTTGCTCCAGGGTCTGGCCGCCGCCATGGGGGTGCCGCTTCAGGAGTTGCTGCCGGGGAGGATGGAAAATGCCTTACCTGCGGCTCTGTTGGACCTGCTCCATCGATTAAGTGCGAGCGAGCTCGATGCGGCTTTCAAGCTGCTTAACCAGCACTTCGGGCCCCATAAAACGCAGCAAGCTGGAGTCGCTCTGATCGGTCTTCGCGGCGGAGGCAAGACCTCTCTCGGCCGAATGCTGGCATCAGAGTTCGGCAAGCTACATATTCGTCTCAGCAATAACGTCGAGCAGCTGGGTGGGATGAGTGTTGGCGAAATCATGGCTCTTGGCGGTCAACCTGGCTATCGTCGTATTGAGCGTGAGGCCCTTGAGCATGTGCTTGAACAACCCCGCCCCGTCATATTGGAGGCGGGTGGCAGTCTGGTGTCCGAGCCTGAGACTTTTCAACGCCTTTTAAGCAGTTTTTATACCGTGTGGATCAAGGCAGCTCCTCAGGAGCACATGCAGCGCGTAATCGAGCAGGGCGACACGCGACCGATGAAAGGAACTAGCCGAGCCATGGACGACCTCAAACGAATCTTGGCCGAACGGGAGGCAGAATACCGGCAGGCCGATTATATTCTCGATACGTCAAATCGCAGCATCGACGACTGCTTTTCGGAACTCGCCGATGTGTGCCGTCCTCACCTGACGAACGTGCCCGAAGGAGCCACGAAAAAAGCACAAGCCGGGGCCTGACTACTCCGGGGCCTTACACGGGCATAAATGCTTTAGAAAAAGATAAGGGAAGCCGTTCTCTCGCAGCCCGCTCTCTCCCTGAGAGGTCAGATAGGAACTGAATTCGGCTAGCCAGGGCCTTATCTCCAGCCCCATATTCTCCTCGTCCAGGCCGGTGGCCAAATCGATAACCAGCGTTTGCAGTCGTAGTGCGGCGTGACGCTTTCCCATGCGTTGTTTTAATAGAGCGTTCGCTGCCTGAATCAGCATCTGAAGGAATAATGCGTCACCGCCTCCCCGGGGGCTGTGTAGCCATATGGCTTCCCAAGCTTCGTGTGCCTCCCACCAGTAACCGTGGTTGAACAGGTCACAGCCGTACAGGTAGCACTTATTCGCACGCCACTCCGTGCCCAATCCTTGTGCACAATGCTCCGAGGTTCTTCGATAGCTGTGGCCCCGGACATCAGCAGTGGGATGTGGATCCGTACCTGGCAAAAAGGCATAAGAGGGAAAAAGGCCGGAAGAGTAACGGGGGGCAGAAAGCTTCATTGGCACGAACTCAGGATAATATTCAAATGGTCCCGGCGAAAGAGCTCAGATTTCCTGTAATCTGGACTTTCATCTTTAATAATGAAATACCTTGTTCATGATAATCGTTATTAGCAAATGGCGAAATTGCCACGAAATCAGTATAACGCTTTGCAATATTCAGGCGACAACCGGCCCGACAAAAGGCATAGCTAGCAACAGGAAATGTTTTGCTCGTCTTTAATCCTGACAAAGCAGCCAGCCACCCGGACAGGAACCACCAATGCCCCGCTTTCTCCACACCGCTGACTGGCAGATGGGCCGTCATTACAGCCGTTTTGAGAACGAAGACGCCACGGCCCTGGCGGAAGCACGTTTCAGCACCATTGAGCGCCTGGCGGCTCTGGCCAGTGAGCAGGCCTGCGATGCGGTTCTGGTGGCCGGCGATGTGTTCGATGCCCAGACGGTGTCGGACAGGACCATCCGGCGGGTATTCAATGCCATGGCGGGCTTTGCCGGGCCCTGGGTACTGCTGCCAGGCAACCATGATGCCGCGCTGGCGGAAAGTGTGTGGAGCCGGGCCAGGCGTCTGGGAGCGGTTCCTGCCAACGCCTGGCTGGCTCTGGAGGCGGGCGCTCTGGAACTGCCTGAGCAGGGTCTGGCCATTCTTTCTGCGCCGCTGACTCAGCGTCACACCTACGAGGACCTGACTGCTGCCTTTGACCAGCCTGAGACCACGCCTGGCCTGCTGCGTATTGGTCTGGCCCACGGCAGCGTGCAGGGCATTCTTGCGGAGGAAATAGACGCCACCAATCCCATTGCGCCTGACCGAACCGAGCGGGCCAGGCTGGATTATCTCGCTCTTGGGGACTGGCACGGTGTGAAGCAGATCAATGCTCGCACCTGGTACAGCGGCACCCCGGAGCCGGAGCGCTTCCGGAATAATGAAGCGGGCTTTGCGCTGGTGGTGGATATTACAGCTCCCGGCAGCGAGCCCCAGATCGCCCGGCACCGGACAGGCCAGTACGACTGGCGCCAGTGGCGGGAAACCCTGAGTGTGGAGACGGATCTGGACCAGTTGATCCAGCGTCTGAATGAACTGCCAGCCCCGGCTGTTCTGGATATCCGCCTTGACGGTGAGATTACCCTGAGTGGCGAGCAGCGGCTGCTGGCCTCGCTCTCGGTGGCCGAGGCCCGTCATCGGAGTGTCCAGTGTGATCGATCGGCCCTGAAGCTCCGTCCCACCGATGAGGATATCGCCGAACTCCATGCGGACGGCTATCTGGGGGAGGTCATCCAGGAGCTCAGGGAAAGCCGCCAAGGGCCGGATGACACCGCCTCCCGGGATGCTCTGGCGATCCTTGCTGGCCTGTTGCGGGACAGGCAGCAGGCAGATTCTGCTTCCCGGGAGGGCCAGTCATGAAGCTCAGGCATATCCGCATTGAGCAGATGAAACAGTTCCGCCAACCCTTGGAGCTCCGGGACCTCGCTCCCGGCCTGAACCTGATTCACGGCCCCAATGAATCCGGAAAAAGCACCCTGGTGGCAGCCATCCGCGCGGCTTTTTTCGAGCGCCACCGGTCCCGGAGTGTGGAATATCTGCGGCCCTGGGGAGACTCCGCAGCCGCGCCTTTTGTCGAGCTGGAGTTCCGGTGTCAGGGTCGGGATTGGCATCTGACCAAGAGTTTTCTGCAGCGCAAGCGCTGTGACCTCGTAGTGGACAGCGAATCCTGGTCCGGGGATGAAGCCGAGGAAAAGCTGGCGGAGCTTCTGGGTTACCAGATGCCTGCCAAGGGCGCTTCCCAGGCGAAAATCCAGGGCATTCCCGGCCTGCTGTGGATCGAACAGGGTACAGGTCAGGATGTGGAACAGGCGGTGAGCCATGCCGGTAACCATCTCAAGTCGGCCCTGAGCAGTCTGCTGGGCGAGGTAGCCAGCACCGGCGGCGATGACATCATCAATGCCGTGCGGGATCAGCGCGGTGAGCTGCTGACGGCCACCGGCCGGCCCCGGGGTGAATACAGCGAACTTGCCCAGCTTCAGGCAACACTGGAGCAGGAGGCCCGTGAACTCCAGGAGCGCATAAACACCTATCAGTCCCAGGTGGACCGGCTGGGTGAGCTGCGCCAGAAGCACCGTAAAGATGAGAGCGAACGGCCCTGGGAGACGGCGCGCCAGCATTACCATGAGGCGGAAAAGCGCTTCCGGGAGATCGAACAGCTGCGACAGCAACAGGCCCGGGAACAGCAGGAGCTGGATCACTGGCAGCAGAACCTGAAGCTGTTGCGCCAGCAGAAGCAGCAGGCGGAAGAGCAGGCCGGCAAGCTTGCCCGGAGGGAAAAAGAGTTCCGCAAGGCTCAGCAGGCAATGAGCGAGCTGAAGGCCAGAACTGCTGGCCTGAATCAGAGCCGGGAGCAGGCGGATGCCGGGTATCGCAGTGCTACCGCCTCCGTGGAGCAGGCAAAACTCAGGGATCAGAGAGAGGGGCTTGTCAGGGAGATCGACCGTCTGACCCGGCAGCAGCAGAGCCTGGATGAGCGGCTGACCAATGGCCGGAAGTACCAGACGGAGCTTGCGGCCGCGCGGGAAAAGGAGCAGGACAAGGCCATTGATCCGGCTGCGCTCGCGAAGCTGAAGGAAGCACGACGCCAGCTCGACCTGGAAACCCTCCGGTCACAGGCCGTGGCCACCCGCGTGAGCTATGAGCTGGAGAAAGGCAGAAGCCTGGAAATCGGGGGGAAAGCCATTCATGGCAGCGGCGACCGACTGCTGCTGGATGAGACCACCCTGGTCATGCCCGGGCTTGGCCGCCTGCAGATCACCCCGGGCGGGGAAGATCTCGGCAAACTGAAGCGCCGGCTGGAACGCGTGCAGGATGAACATGCCCGGGAGCTGAAAGCGCTGAATGTCACTTCCCTGGAGGAGGCGGAACGCCGTGCGGCAGTTCAGGCGGAAAGCCGTGCGTCCGTCCGGCGGCTGGAAGAACTGCTGGGCTCCGTCGCGCCCCGGGGGCTCGATGCCCTGGCAGCCGAGCATGAAGCCCATCAGCAGCAGCTGTCCCGCAACCTCCAGGATCTGGAAAAGCTGCCAGAGCCGGACGGGGAGGTCCTGTCACTGGCCAGCGCCGAGGCCGCGAGGGAGGCAGCAGAACAGAGGCTCAATGCGGCTGAATCCGCTCACCGCGAGCACGAGAAACTGCTGCTGCAGGCAGCCCACGCCGAAACCAGTGCCGAGAGGGAATGGCAGCAGCTGAAGGAAGAGCTGGAAGGTCCGGAACAGCTGGCGGCCCGCAGAGAACTCCAGCAGAAGATTGTCGAAGCTGGCGAAAAGGAAGAACGGATAAAAGCCGTCGTCGCCTCACGCCAGAGCCAGATCGACCAGGCCCGACCCGACCTGCTGGAACAGGACATGAAGCGCTTCCTGGCAAGCGCCGAACAGCTGGAGCGGGCCCATCACCAGAGGGCCATAGAGATCGAAGGTCTGCAGGGCAAGCTCGAAAGCCTGGGAGCGGAAGGCCTGGAAGAGCAGCACAACGAGCTGACAGCCAGGCTTGAGCATACCCAGCGCCGCTTTGCGGAACTGGACAGAAGGGCGAGGGCGCTGGATCTGCTGCTCGCGCTTCTGCAGGAAAAGCGCCAGGCCCTCACCCGCCGTTTGCAGGCGCCGCTTCAGCGTCATCTGAACCATTACCTGGGTGTGCTCTTTCCACAGGCAGAACTGGACGTGGACGACAGGCTGATTCCCGGCCAGTTCAGACGGTCAGGGGAGCAGGGTCAGATGAATGAACTGAGCTTCGGTGCCCGGGAACAGATGGGCCTGATCAGCCGTCTGGCCTATGCCGACCTGCTGCAAGAAGCCGGCCGCCCAACTCTGATCATCCTCGATGACACCCTCGTACACAGCGACCAGCAGCGCCTTGCCCAGATGAAACGCATCCTGTTCGACGCAGCCCGGCGTCACCAGATCCTCCTGCTGACCTGCCATCCGGATAACTGGCAGGATCTGGGTGTGGCACCGAGAGATCTGCAGGCCCTGAAAACCGGCTAGCGGCATACTGGACTGACAACAGGGGTAGCCAGTGGCTATTCCCTCCCTCTCTATACCTGCAACTTCCGCTTCCATTTTGGCCCTGATTCTGGACCTGCTTACAGGTGTCTGAACTCAGGTATCAGAATTGCGGAAATAGAAAAGTTTCCTTTTTCTGTAACGCCCAACCTGGTGGGGTGTCTCTCCTTCATAACCACAATACCAAGCCGTTCGGCGAAAGGTTTGAAAGGGAATCAGTCCAACATGAGTCGTCATTACTGGGTGGGTGGCAATCGCAGCTACGAACAGGACCGCTTTTTCGAAGCATCGCTTGATAAAAGCATCTGGAAGGCAGCCGAAAACGGGGAGAACTGGGACGCCTGCTGGTACACTGGCATGCCCGGCCCGAAATTTTTCAGCAAAGTCGGGCCCGGGCGGAAAATCAACCACATTCCCGGCAATAACGCCCTGACGGTCAAAAGCCGGCTACACCAGAGCCTGGTGACTCTCCGGGAGCGGGTTGAAACCCAGCAGCAGGACTCTTCAGGCCTGACAGACCGGCTGCAGTTCGTGCCCGGGGTATTCTCCATGCCGGAGGATTACCACGCGTTCCAGCAGGCGGCGGTGGATAATCCCGCAAAACGCTGGATTCTCAAACCCAAAAACGCGGCCCGTGGTAAAGGCATACAGCTGGTCCGCGATCCTGCAAGCGTGCCCCTCGAATCCTCCTGGATGGTGCAGGAATACATTGAAAACCCTCACACCATGCACGGCCGCAAATACGTTCTGCGGCTTTATGTGCTGGTGTCATCTGTTGTCCCCTTCCGGGTTTATCTTTACCGGCAGGGCTTCGCCAAGCTGGCCTCCGCCCCTTATGACGAGGCCAACGCAGACAACCCCTACAGTTACCTGACCAATCCCGACGTCAACGCCCTGAATCTTGATGCCGAGGTGCCGGTGGAGTTCGTGGATCTGGACCGTTACCGGGAGTGGCTTCGGGAGCAGGGCCATGACGACCAGATACTGTTCAGCCGAGTCGAAGACATGGTGACTCTGACCTGTCTTTCAGCCCTGGAATCCATGCGCGAGCGCTCCAGGGCGGTAAAGGCAGACACCCAGGGCTGCTATGAACTGCTTGGCATCGACTGCCTGATTGATGATCAGCTCAAACCCTGGATCCTGGAATGCAACCTCAGTCCTTCCCTGGAAGTCTGCGCGGGGCCGGAGAGCGGGGGGGACATAGAGGAGGGAATCAAGGGCTCGATGGTAGCGGATCTGGTGAGCCTGACCGGGCTTAATATCGAATCAGCCCCGCTCCGGGCAGCCTCGCCTGAAGAGCAGCTGATTGAAGAAACCCGGAACGAACTGGAGCAGGCCGGAAACTTCCAGCGGCTGTTCCCCTGCAGCGACCCCGAGCGCTATCTCCCTTACTTCACCCTGCCGCGTCTGGAGGACTGGGTCGTAGTCCAGGACGCGGCGGAAAAACCAGTGCCCCAGCCAGCGCTTGAACCGCGGTTTGCCGAAGACATGATCAGTGATGACCAGGTCTATCTCTATCACACCCGCGGTGGCCATCTGAGCGCACTGAATGAAGCAGCCTCACTGATCTGGCTGATGGCAGTTGAGGGAGCCGGTCCTGATGACATTGCCGATGCTCTGGTTGAATCTGCGGGCAAGATGTCTGCGGCGCCGGTGGATGCATGGGTTATCCGGAAAGATGTCTGGGACTCCCTTGCAGGCTGGGCTACCAGCGGTTTGCTGATCCAGCGCTGGCAGGACAGCGGCGCAGGGTCGAAAGCCTCCGCCCCGGAAGTCAGCCGCCTGACCCCGGCCATCGACCCGTTTTCCCTGCTGCTTGACTGTGGTGCTTTCCAGGTTGAGTTCTATACCGACAGCCGACCTGTGGTCAGCAGGCTGGAGGCCATTCTGCTTCCTATGGCATCGGAAAAGCGCCGGGGCAACTGTTCGCGTTTTGAAGTGGTTCGCGATACCCCCGGCTATACCCTGATTCTCGACGGCAAGGTCCTCCAGTCCAGACTCGAGCTGGCCAGTGTGGCATCGGCCGTTATGGCCTGCCTCGCCCGCAATGCCGCTCTGCCCGGGGAGATCATCATTGATGCAGGGCTGGTTGCAGACCCCGCCAGTCCCGACACCGCTGTACTGGTCGCTGGTGGTGACAGCCAGTTGTACGATGCCGTGGCTCAGGATTTTGCCAGCCGCCAGGGTGTCGGCTTCAGCCGCGCAATCCGGATCCGCGAAACTGTGGAGGGTGACTCCTGCGCCATCGGATTGCCGGCACGGATACCGGAGCCGATGCTTGATCTGTTCGGCCAGGCAAAAACAGTCGCGGGCAATCGGCCAGCCGCCGGCAGGGAAGGCACCCTTCTCCCTGCATCGGCTCAGCTGGCAGGGGGATATTTCCGGGTCAATACGGTGGTTGTCCCCAGCCACGCGGCGCTGGAGGAGAAAGACGGCATGCGACCGCTATCGGTGAGTGAAACCATGCGCCATCTCATTTCCGGGTGCTGCATAAGCGAAGGCCGGCCGCTGGACGCCAGCGGATTCTCCAGGCTTGCCGACTGGCTTGAACTCTGCGACCGCTACCTGGTGGATGCCCATGACCTGCCCTCGGCTGCACGGGCGCTATCCAGCATAGCGACGGCCCAATGGGAGGTCGCGTGCCCCGGCAAAGGGCCTGGGGGCGTCTGATAAAAATGGATGCTGTATTTGGCGGTGCCGGTGTTTTTCTGCCAGCACCGTCAACTCCACGGATGCCATGATGTTTCAGGTGATCCTGGTCATGCTGGCGGTGTTCCTGTTCATCCGTGGTCATAAAGGGCCGGGCCTCATGCCTGGAGCCCACTGACTATTACCCAGGCAACCGAAAAAAGAGGATCTGATATGCCTAATGATATCCAGAAACAGCGCCTGTTGAGCAAACTGGCCAGAGGCATTGCCTACACCGGGCCTGTGCTTGCCGTTGTGGTTGGGGCCGCATCCCTGAATGCCCACGCCACGGAGACCGACTCCGTCTTCCAGACCGGTACCAGCGTGGACAACGAATACATGCTGGCCTCCTCCCATGGAGAGGGCGAAGGTGAAGGCAAGGCTGAAGGAGAAGGCGAAGGAGAAGGAGAAGGAGAAGGAGAAGGAGAAAGAGAAGGCGAGGGTGAAGGCGAAGCTGAAGGCTGAACCCCGATCTGAAGGCAGTCCTGATACAGGTTGCCATTGCAGGGGGCAGCGGCAGACTGGCGCTGCCCTTTTGTCCTGAATGTCGACCAGCAACCACTTTACCGTCACCTTCGCAACATTAAAGCCATCCGGACGAACAGGGTGAACACGATGTCAGAATATTTTTCGAAGGGTTCTGCAGATCCGGGAAGCCTTGTCGCGGAAAACCTGCATGCGATTTCCCAACTGGTCGAACTGCTCATCAGGCTGCCTCCGCCCCTGTACAGGGAGCGGTTTGGCGTCAAAAAGCAGCACGTAATCGGCAAGCATGTTCGCCACATCATTGACCACTACACCGCGCTTCTGACGGCTCTTTATGAGAAGCCGGAGGCGCCACTCAATTATGAGAACCGCGAGAGGGAAGCGCTTCTCGAACTGGATGCCCGCGCTGCCTGCCAGCGGCTCCTGGCCATTCGCGAGTCAGTCGCCAGCATTCATCCGGACCTTCAGTCCAGGCTTCTGGCGATGGAACACGGCAGTGACGACGGCAAAAGTCCTGTGACCACCAGCGTCGGGCGGGAGCTTGTCTTCCTGTCCAGCCACAGCATTCATCACATGGCGATTATAGGGATGCTGGTGGAACAGGCCGGAATCGAGGTGAGCGATGAGTTTGGCGTGCATCCGTCAACACTCCGCCACCAGCAGCGGCTCCAGACATCACTGGCTCAGAGTGCCTGAACAATCGAAGCCGGCCCACAGTGCTGGCTTTTTTTCTGTAACAGGAAGGTCCTGAAATTGTCCGTATAAACAAACCAGAAAGAATGACCGGAGGTTGCCCATGTCTACCGATAAGAACCGCAAAGAACTCCTGCAAAGACTCTCCCGTAATCTCATGGTGTCCGTGCCTGTAATGACGGTGGTGGCCATGGCCGGTGCAACGGCCGTATCCGATTTCAACCTCGGCCTCATTCCCTCTGCGGAAGCGGCCCAGGGCGAAGCAGAGGCTGAGGGTGAAGGTGAAGCCGAGGGGAAAGCCGAAGGCGAGGCAAAAGGAGAAGGAGAAGGAGAAGCCGAGGGTGAGGGCGAAGCTGTGTCCGCAGAAAAGCGCGAATCTGTGCGTCGTCCCAGCGACTATGAACCCTGGCAGGGCGATACCGAATCCCTGGTGGCCATGGGTGAGAAACTGTTCAAGGACACCTCACTTTCTGCCAACGGCCTGTCCTGCCAGACCTGTCATATGGATGGCTCCGGGTACGCTGATACCTTTGCCAACGAATACCCGCATTTCGTGGCGATGGGCAAACGGGACTTTGGCATGGACGAGGTGCACCTGGATGAAATGGTGCAGATCTGCATGGTGGCGCCCATGGGCGCTGACGCCCTTGACTGGGATTCAAAGGAACTCGCTGCCCTGACGGAATACATGCGCGTGGAACAGAAGAAGTTCAGAAAAGGAAAATAAAAACCACCGCTGACCCTCACGGCGGTTGCCCCGACGTGAGGGTTCCCCGGCAGCCCCAGACAGTTCCGGTGCTCTGAACCCCGCGATCGCAAGCTGGTCCCTTCCAGGGAACAGAAAATGGCGGGGTCATTGCTTTGCGGTGAGAATGCCGAACACCAGGCGGCCGGCCAGCCCCACCAGAACTGCCCCGAAGATACGCTCGAACCAGACGCCCTTTTGACGAAGCAGGTGGAGCCAGCGGGGGCTCGAGAACATCCAGGTGACGAACAGATACCAGCCTCCATCAATGACCATTGCGGTGGCCGCATAGCCCATCTTCGCAACCAGAGTGGTCTCGGTGCCCACCACCTGACTGAACAGTGCCAGGAAAAACACAGCTATTTTCGGATTTAGTAGCACAATCAGAAAGCCGTCCCGGGCGGCGCTGGCAGTGGTTGGCGCATCTGGTAACGGGGAATCGGCCTGCGGCTTTGCCATCAGACCCTTCACGCCAATCCATGCCAGATACGCCGCCCCACCCCATTGCAGTACTGAAAAAGCCAGAGGGGAGGCGGTAATGATGGCGGCCAGTCCGAGAATGCTCAGGAAGGCATAAAGCCCGACACCCAGGCCATGAGCGATCGCTGTCACCATGCCATTGCGGCGCCCACCGGTCAGCGTCTGTTTCAGCACAACGGCGAGTGACGGTCCAGGGGACATGGCACCCAGCACGCAGATTGTGACAACGGTTAGCCAGGTGGCCAGGGTCATTGCGGATCGGTCCTTTTGTCGGGCGGTTGCTGCGGATTCTAGCAGGGTCGGCGCGGTCTGGATGAGCGTATGAGTTATTTCGGGGTCAAAAGGCTTATGTCGCCGTCAATAATCCTGAAATACGAGCTTCGGATAGCACCCACTGACGGAGCAACTGGATGGAAGGTTCGTCCCGCCGACTGGTCTTGAAAGCGAAATAGAAGCTGTCGCCGGTGCTGCAGGTATGGCAGGGCAGGCGCACCAGGTCCGGGTCATGGGGGGCGTTGTACATGTAGTCGTTAGTGAGGGCGATACCCTGGTGATGGCGGGCTGCCTCGAGGGCCAGCAGAGTGTGGCTGAAGTGCTGCACCCGCGCTTCCGGGGTGAGAGTCGCGTCAGCCGCACCGAGAAAACGCCGCCAGTCCTCCCCTGCACGCTGGAAGAAACCATAAGCTGACAGCAGTGGAAAGGCTTGCAGGTGCTCCGCCGACAAGGGGACGTTCAGGTCTTCGGTACGCTTCAGTTGCTGACATAGCCGTCGCCAGAAGCGCTGACTGCAGATGGCAAACAGCTGCTCCCTGTAAATCAGATCACAGGTGAAGCCACGCTGTTCAGCGGACAGTGTCACGAAACAGTCTGCCATTCGTTCCGACAAAACCGGGTTGCCCGTGGTCATCTCCAGACTCAGGTCCAGGCTCGGATATTGCTGCTGAAGCGCCGGCAGGCGGGGAATGACCCACCGCACGGCAAAGGAACTGATGATGGCAAAGCGAAGCTGTTTGTGTGTCCGCCCCTGCAGGCTGTCAGTGGCATGTTCTATCTGTTTCAGAGCGTCGGCAATCTGCTCGTAATAGATCTGGCCTTCAGGGGTAAGGCTCAGCGTGCGGCCCTGGCGCAGGAAAAGGATTTCACCCAGATATTCCTCAAGCTGGCGGATCTGATGGCTGACCGCACTCTGGCTCACATGCAGGGCCTCTGCGGCTCGGGAGAAGCTGTTCAGGCGGGCTACGCTTTCAAAACAGGCCAGAGCACGCAGCGGAGGAAGGTTCATTATCCAAATATCTCATAGATTCAGCGAAAACGTCATTATACATAATAATACGATTGCTCCAGACTCCGCTGGTCACTTTCAGGCGCGGAGGAGAAAACCATGTCCGGGTATACACTCAATGGAGCCATCGCTCTGCTCGTGCTGGGAAACTTTCTTGCGATTATTTCGGATGTCCTCATCAAGTGGCAGGGCGGCGACATACCCATTTTCCAGTTCGTGTTCATGCGCGTTGCCTGCACCCTGATTCTGGTGCTGCCGTTCTGGTGGCAGTTCAATCGCAGGGCGCTTTTTAGCGGAATCAGGATCCATCTGCTGCGGGCTCATATCGGTTTTGCTGGCATTGTATGTATGGTTATTGCCCTCAATACGCTGCCGCTGGCCACAGCAAATGCACTTTTCTATGCCGCGCCGGTGCTCGTGATGGTGCTGGCCGTGATCCTTTTTGCCGAACGGCTGACCCGGCTTAGTGCCCTGGCGGTGTTCAGTGGTTTCGCGGGCATTCTGGTGATCCTGCAGCCGGTGGGGCTGACCTGGCACAGTCTGAGCGCCCTGGCCGCAGCCCTGATGCTGGCACTGGCCGCGCTGCTGGTACGTTGGCTGCCCAGGCAGCAGCCCCTGTTGCATACGGCATTTCTGATGAATGTGCTGATGCTGCCCACGGCGACAGCGCTCATGCTATGGGAAGGCGCAGCGTGGCAATGGTCCATGGTGCCCACGGCTCTGGGCTCCGCCCTGTTTATTCTGGGCTACAACACAACGGTCCTCCTGGCCTACCGCCACGTACCTGCCAATCAGGTCACCAGTGCGGAATACACCGGCCTGATCTGGGCGATGCTGCTGGGCTGGATTCTGTTCGCGGAGGTGCCTGGAATCTGGTTTGTGGTGGGCTCAGTCATGATTGTCGGGCCACTGGTGCTACTCAGTCTGAATGAGCGCAGGCGGGTGCGCAGCCTGAGGCCGGCAGTCAACTGCTGAGGCATTCCGGCCTTGAACCCGTCCGAACAGCTAACATTCCGGATCTGTTAAAAGATCCGGGCATACCGGCCGAGCAGGTAAATGCACTGACTGGTTTGATGAAGGTCAATTGAGTTTCCTGAAACCTGTGCCAGGATAAACATGTTTTTTTAAGCATGTTGGCTCGTGCCGGTTGTCGGCCCGTTGCTGTGGAACGTGCAACATTTGACAGGAGGTCGCATGCAACAGAAAAAGTTCTACGGACCCTTCCGGATAGTCAGCTACGTGGTGTTGCTGCTCATGGCATCGGGCATTGTCTACGCTGCCTCCATTTCAGTTCTTCATTGGACTGGAATCAGCGTCTAGGACGAGGGATAACCATGACCAACCGGCAGGCTCGAATATTTGCGATTGCATCAACGGCCGTGGCAGCACTGATATTCCTCGTGCTGACTCTCGACAGTCACCGCCAGTTTGGCGAGTTGACCAACGCTGAAAACATTACCCCGGAAGTGACCAGCGGCAAGGATGTCTGGCACAAATACAACTGCATCAACTGTCATACGCTGTTTGGGGAAGGTGCCTATTACGCCCCCGACCTGACGAAAATAACGCAGCATCGCGGTGAGGCCTATCTCACCGCTTACATGCGCGACCCTTCAAAATTCTATGATGAGCAGAAACATCGCCGCCTGATGCCTACCCAGGATCTGAGCGAGAAAGAGATAGCTGATCTGATCAAATTTCTCGACTGGGTGGCGAACGTGGATAACCAGGGCTGGCCGCCCCGCCCCATAACTGTTACCGGTAGCGGCGTTTCCGGTGGGGTGCAGGCAGGTCAGATTCCCCCGGGCACCACACCGGTCGATGCCGGGGATGATCCCCGGGCAATGGGTGAAGAGGTGTTCCGCACAGCCCAGCCATCCTGCAGCTCCTGTCATTCCATTGAACCGGGGGTCAACATGGCCGGCCCTTCACTGGCTGGCATGGCCAGCCGGGCAGCAGAAACTATCGACTCCCCGGAATATGAGGGTGATGCAACCAGCGTCGAAGGGTACATCCGGGAATCCATCGTAGCGCCCAGCGCCTACATTGTGCCCGGAGACATGTACTCCTCGGGGGGAACTTCTTTCATGCCGACAGGCTATGACGAGAGCCTCACTGAGGAAGAGCTCGATCAGCTCACGGCCTATCTGGCATCCCTCAAATGACGCTTCACGGCATCTCGTCCCCTGCATGGCAGGAAGCCCGAAACTCCAAGGAGAATAAGGATGCGGTATAAATCGCAATCAGTTGCCTACTGGTACTTTGCCGTGGCTATGGTCCTGTTTGGATTGCAGCTGGTATTTGGTCTTCTGTCTGCTGCCAAATACCTTGGGCCCGACCCACTGCTTTACATACTTCCATTCGATGTCACCAAGGTGATCCACACCAATCTGCTCATCGTCTGGGTGCTGACCGGCTTTATGGGGGCGACTTACTGGATGATTCCGGACGAGTCCCGTACCGAGTTGCACAGCGTGAAACTCGCCTATCTGCAGCTGATTCTCTGGACTGGTATGGGCGTAGCGGCAATCATCGGTTACCTGTTCCGTTATGGCACCGGCAACAAGCTTCTGGAACAGCCGCTTCCCCACAAAATTGTCATTGTTATCTGCATGCTGATCTTTCTCTACAACATTGGCATGACCATCAGAAAATCAGGCCGTTTTACCACCACCGAAGGGGTGCTCCTGATCGGGCTGGTGAGTTCAGCCCTGCTTTTCTTCCCGGCTTTGCTGCATTACGAGAACTATACGGTGTCCATCTTTTACCGCTGGTGGACCATTCACCTCTGGGTGGAAGGTGTCTGGATGATGATCATGGGCGCGTTTCTGGCCTATCTCCTGATCCGGTTATCCGGGGCGGATCGGGAAGTCATGGAGAAATGGCTCTATGTCATTGTGGGGCTGGTGTTCATCGCCGGTATTCTCGGCACCGCACACCATTATTACTGGGTGGGCGTTCCCCAGTACTGGCTGCCTATTGGTGGGCTTTTCAGCGCTCTTGAACCGGCGGCTCTGGCCGGCATGGCCATGTTCGCCTACGCGGCCATGCGCCGTTCCGGGCTGGCCCATCCCAATATGCTGGCGCTGCACTGGACCATCGGAAGTGCGCTGTTTGCGCTTTTCGGTGCCGGCCTGCTGGGCCTCGCCCATACCTTTCCCGCAGTCAATAAATGGACCCACGGTACCCTGATCACGGCGATGCACGGCCATGCCGCATTTTACGGTGCTTACGCCATGATCGTGCTGGCAATGATTACCTATGCGCTGCCAAAGATGACCAGTCGGCCGGAAGAGGGGACATCCCTGGGCTACTGGGCATTCTGGCTACAGCTCGCAGGTATGTTTGGCATGACCCTGTCGTTTGCAACCGCGGGCCTGGGGCAGGTCTACCTGGAGCGGATCATGGGTATGGGATATCTGGATGCCCAGCTCAAGATCCAGGTGCATTTCCTGATGCTGATCGCCACGGCTTCCCTTTTCACTGTGGGCGTTGCGCTGTTCATTTACGACTTTTTCCGGTATCGGCCGCATTTTGAAACATCTGACGAAACCGGAACAGAGAGATCAGACAACATGGAAGCGGTGTAACAGTGACAGCCGAGAGCCTGCACCAGCTGCATGAAACCAGAGCGGGCTCCGAGCCCTTCTATCTGCCGACTGCCAATGAAGTCGAGATTTTCGAGCAGTGTCATGCCCAGAATCTCGCGGTCATGCTCAAGGGTCCAACCGGCTGTGGTAAAACACGTCTGGTGGAGCACATGGCCTGGCGGCTGAACCGGCCGCTGGTCACCATTCCCTGCCATGACGACCTGGCCGCCAGCGACCTCATCGGCCGTTTTCTGATCCGGCATGACGGTACCCACTGGCACGACGGGCCCCTGACCCGTGCCGTCCGTGAAGGCGCCATCTGCTATCTCGATGAGGTCGTCGAAGCAAGGCAGGACACCATTGTCATCCTGCATGCATTGACCGATCACAGGCGCATTCTTCCAATCGATAAAACCGGAGAAACCGTCAAGGCGGCCCCCGGCTTCCAGCTGGTGGTCTCCTACAACCCCGGCTACCAGCGCATGCTCAAGGACCTCAAGCCTTCCACCCGCCAGCGCTTTGTGGCCATGGACCTGGACTTTCCGGCGGCGGAGCGGGAACTTGCCATTATCAGAGAGGAAAGCGGGGCGGACCACCCCACCGCGCACGCTCTGGTGTCACTGGCGCATCGTATTCGCGCCCTGAGAGACCGGGGTCTGGCGGAAGTTCCCAGTACCCGCCTGCTGATTGCCACAGCCCTGCTGGCGAAAAATGGTGTTCCCATCCGTGAAGCCTGTTATGCAGGGCTCATCTCTCCCCTGTCTGATGATGAATCACTCGTGGGAGCCATGCGTGATCTGGTTGACGCAACCTTTGTGTAGAGCCGTGCCTGCAGGGCAGAGGCTGCGGGGCGCCGTCCATGGCTGAAGCCGAAGAGGTCATCAGCGACGCGGCGCGCCACGCCACGGTATTTATGCAGAAGCTCTGGCGCAGACATCGGACACCGCCGGATGTGCCACAGAACGTCATGCTTGGGGATACCGCCTCGCGGCTGGACCTGCTGATAACCGCGGTCTTTGGCACCGGTTATCCCATGCGTTCGGCACAGCTGCCAGCCCGGGCTACCCTTCTGGCCATCCTGTTCAGTCATCATCGCCTGCCCCGCCGGCAACAGCCCATACCCGCCACCAATGGCGCATCCCTCTGGTTACCCCCTGATTCGGGTATTTCCGAGCCGGCACGGGCCACCGAGCTATACCGGGTAATGGCGCTGCAACAGGTAATACGGGCGCGCCGGGGAGGCGCCGAGCTTGCCGTCGCCGGGCTGAGCCCGCTGCTGGCGGATGTCTATCTTCTGCTTGAAGCCTACGGGGCAGACGAGGACCTGGCTGCGCTTTTGCCGGGAATGACAGCATCAGTGAATGTCCTGCGCCGACAGGCACTGGCAGCACGGCCCCCACTGAAGGCATTTTCCGGCGCCCGCAGACCACTGGAGCTTTTCGTACGCAGGCTTCTGGCCAGTGAGTGTGGCTATCCCGATGCCGGCATTCCCGTCGCAGGTACTCCGCAAGAATCGCTTGCCAATGCGCGGTTTTTAATCGGGGATTTGCAGTTATTGCCAGAGGGATTTTCGGAGCGTCAGCTGGGACCCTGCCCGCTGGTAAAGGACTGGTGGACAGGAGAGTTCCGGCCACTTCCCGGCGCCCTTGAAATTCTGCCGGCATCAGGCACGGGCGATGAATCTGCAACCGGTCCGGAAGACAATACGCCCCGTTCAGCCAGGCTTTCACGCCGCCCCGAGGAACGCGAAACCACGGAAGACGAGAAAGAAGAGGATCCGGAGCCTGGCATCTGGATGATTCAGGCAGACGAGCCACACCAGCATGCAGAGGACCCCTTTGGCCTTCAGCGGCCGACGGATCGGGACCAGGAAACCAGTGCCGAGGAATTTGGTGACATGGTTTCGGAGCTGTCGAACGCGCGGCTGGTTTCGACTCCCGGCCGCCCAAAGGAAGTGCTTCTGTCGGATGATCCACCGGATGCCCGTGCCCGTCAGGAGCTCAAGGCCGCGATCGCGGAGGGCAAAGGCTTCAGTTATCCGGAGTGGGATTATCGTGGGCAGGTATACCGGGAGCCGGGTGCGACCGTCCGGCTGCTGTCCTCCCAGGGCGGCTCCCAACGCTGGGTAGACCAGACCCTGGCTGCCCATGAATCCATGCTTCATGCAATACGCAAGCGCTTCGAGATGCTGCAGGCCCGGCGGGTAACCCACCGCAGGCAACTCGATGGCGACGACATAGATCTGGATGCCTATATCGACAGTTACGCCGACTTCCGGGCAGGTAAATACATGGCCGAGGGCCTGTATCAGACCCGAAGGACAGCAGAGCGCAACATGGCCATAACCCTGCTTATAGACATCAGTGGTTCCACCGACAGCTGGGTTGCTGGGAATCGGCGGGTAATCGATGTGGAGCGAGAAGCACTTCTGCTGGTGTGCGCCGCACTGGAGGGCCTGGGTGAGCCCTGGTCGGTGCAGGCGTTTTCAGGGGAGGGCCCCAACGCAGTGACGGTGCGACAGATCAAGAACTTCGAGGAGCGCTACAGTAATGAAGTCGCCCTCAGAATCAGTGCCCTGGAGCCCCAGCATTACACCCGCGCCGGCGCCGCAATCCGTCACGCCAGCGCCGGCCTCATGCAACAGCCGGCGGCTCACAGACTGCTGCTGCTGATTTCCGACGGAAAGCCCAGCGACAGGGATGACTACGAGGGCCGTTACGGGGTGGAGGACATGCGCCAGTCAGTAACCGAAGCGGGTCTGCAGGACATTCACTGTTTCTGTCTGACCATTGACCGTCAGGCTGCCAGCTATCTGCCCCGGGTTTTTGGAGCTCACGGCTACGCGTTATTGACCAGGCCTGAGCTGCTGTCTTCAGCCCTGCTGGACTGGATGAAGCGGTTGGTGACAACCTGATGACCCGGCAGGTTAAGTCGTTAGCCTGCTGAACCATTGCGCGTCTGGTCGTGCCCCGACTGAAAGAACTCGTACCTGTTTCGACCGCTTTCCTTGCTGATGTACATGGCTTTGTCTGCATTGCGCAGCAGGGTGTCGGAATCCGGGCCGTTTTCCGGGTACACAGCTATGCCAATGCTCAGGGTTATCTGGAGTTCGTGACCGTCGATTGTGCGCGGCGCGGCGAATCTCGCCAGCAGTTTTTCGGCAATCTGGGCTGCATCCTGGCTCTCTGTGATCTCAGTTAACAGAATCACGAACTCATCACCGCCATAGCGACAGACCGTGTCTGTGGCGCGCACGCAGTCCACGATTTCAGCCGAAACCTCCCGCAGGACATGATCACCCACCGTGTGACCTAGCGAGTCGTTGATCTGTTTGAAGCCATTCAGATCCAGGAACAGGAGGGCAATCTGCTTGTGATGCCGGTTGGCCATACCAATGGCCTGGGTAAGGCGCTCCATAAGCAGCATCCGGTTGGGCAGGCCGGTGAGGAAGTCGTGCTGGGCGTTATGGCTCATTTCCCGTATGGCGGACCCGGACTGACGTGCATCATGAAAGACAATCACTGCTCCGCTAATCTCGCCCTGCTGGTTGATAATGGGTGCTGCGGAATCTTCAATTGCCATGTCGGTGCCGTCCCGACAGATGAGTACGCTACCCAGGGCCAGTTCCACGATCCGGTTCTCGTTGATGGCCCGCTGTCCGGGATTGCTGACTCTTTCACGGGTAGCACCTTCAAAGATGAAAAATACCTGCTCCACCGGGCGCCCAAGCGCCTTGTCCCGGGGCCAGCCGGTGAGGGCTTCGGCCACTCTGTTGAGATAGATCACCGTCCCCTCAGGATCAACAACCAGCACCGCATCCCCGATGGCGTCGAGGGTGATCTGGGCCATATCCTCAAACGTGAAATTACCGAGGGAGTTTACCGGGGGCTGACCGGGCTCCCCGTCCCCGGGCAACTGGGCGCTGCACTGTGGGCATTCCGCCTTTTTTTCCGGGGGGTGGCCGTTCTTAGGCCAGGGCGTCATGCTCATGATCTTGTCCGTGTAATTGGTCATGCGCTCATGTTAGACACAGGGTTTTATTGGGTCTGTACGTAATCGCACACAGGCTCAAGGCAGGGGGAAGCCCCAGGCCAGTCAGTACAGCCGGAGGCTGATCACCTGCGTCCGCGGTGGCAAAGCCGCGAGTGGCACTGAGCCATTCATGACTCACCGTGTGGGTGTTGGGACGGCGGGTTCCAGCAGGCGGTCCGTCTCTTTTTTGACCACCGCATAACATTCGCAACTCAGGGTCTCCAGTTTGGGGCGGTCCACCACTTTGATATGGCCGCGCCTGTATTCGATAACCCCAAGATCCTGCAGTTTTCCCGCGGCTTCCGTCACGCCTTCCCGGCGCACACCGAGCATGTTCGCGATCAGCTCCTGGGTCATGACCAGGTGATTCGTGCCCAACCGATCGAGCGAGAGCAGCAGCCAGCGGCACAACTGCTGGTCAATGGAGTGATGGCGGTTGCATACCGCGGTCTGGGCCATCTGGGTGATCAGCGCCTGGGTGTAGCGTAATACCAGGGTCATCAACTCGCCGTGTCGATCGAACTCGTCGACGAGCCGGTGCCCCAGTAGTCGGTACCCATTGCCGCCGCTCTGGACGGCGGCGCGGCTTGACGTGCTTTTACCGCCCATGAATAAGGAAACCCCTACCAGGCCCTCATTGCCCACCACGGAAATTTCCGCCGATGCACCGTTCTCCATGACATAGAGCAAGGACACAATGCAGTTGGTGGGAAAATACACGTGACGCATTGTATCCCCGGACTCATAGAGTACTTTGCCCAGAGGCATGGGGATTTCTTCAAGATGGGGGAAAATCCGTTCCCGTACGTCAGCTGGCAGGGAGGCGAGGATGCGGTTGTGCTCTGGTTGCATGTCCGCGGACATCGGTGACAGCTTCCTTTTTCGGCAAAGTAGGAGCTTGAGTGTAGTTTAATTGTCAGGCATACAGCACGGGGGAAACAGTTAATGACAGTTAATGACAGGTTTTTCCCTGCAGCATGAAATGCATGCAGTGCATCAGAGGGGCGCTAAAGAGGCTTCGTGCAGCACGCGCACTGCCGAGACTAGCCTTTCAGCTGCAGGCTCTCTGTAGGCTATCGGCATGGGGGAGGGGGGTGCCTGTGTGCCATTTGAACCAGTTCTCAGGCCAGAATCCCGGCATAATTTTCAGTGCGGGCCCTGTAGCATCCGCAGGCTGTGGCTTCAAGCTGCTTGCGGTCGAGGATGGAGATTTTGCCACGCCTGTAGCGGATGATGCCTGCCCGCTGCAATCCGGCTGCTGCAATGGTGACGGCTCCCCGCTGCACGCCTGGCATCTCGGCGAGCACCAGGTGAGTCAGAACGAAATGGTCGGAGCAGGCGCGATCATGGGCGAGCAAAAGACCACGGGCCAGCCGCTTGCCCACATCGTGAAAACGGATGCAGCCGGTTGTTTGCAGCAGTTCCTCGATCACGACATACAGGTAGCGCTGCAGGACATTCCGTAGCGCAGGATGGCTTTGCAAAGCTGGCTGAAGGCTGACGGCTTTCATCCTCAGCGCAATGCAGGAGGCCTGGGTGATCCCACGCTGGGTAGCGCGATTTAGATCCAGAATCAGGGACGCACCAAGCATGCCCTCGCTTCCTATATTCTCTGTTTCGAACGTCGGGTGACCGGGGGAGAGCATTGGTCAGGGAGATATTGCCGGCCAGGGGGAACCAGGCGTACTCCAGAGGTTTGCCGATCTCGCACAGAACCGTGCCGAAACCCAGCTCAACACGCTCACACCGAGCCAGAACATCTGCCCGCGGCTGTTCTGGCAGGCTGTCAATCAGGTGGTTTCCATCTTTTGATGTATCGACAGATTCGCCGTTTCCTTTTGGCGACATTGGTTTTCCCATTACATGAACCAGGCAGACGTTTCACCGGCGGTGCGGTCTCCGGGCCAACACAGAAGATGAGCCAGCAGTAGCGCGATGTCTGTGCGCCATACAACACATCAGAGGGGAAACGCACCCACTGGTAATTCAGGGATTCCATGTCTGAGTTGCCACTCAGATTCTAATCCGGGCAGACCGCTCCTGTCGGTTCGCTAGCACACAGATACAGTACCCCTCTCAGTTCTATAGTTGAAGTGAAAAAGTCCGACCCGGGCTTCAGCTTCAGAATGAACCAGTTAACCAACAGGAGTTTCAGTGGCCGCGTATTCGGCGCGCTGGGTCTGGCTGTGGCCATTGTATTTTTAAGTGCCTGCGCGTCGGCGCCAATGGCTCCCACCACCGAGCTGACCGCTGCCAGAGATGCCATCGCCAGTGCTGAGCAGGCCGGAGCGCGGCAACATGCCGGCGCCGAACTGGATGAAGCACAACAGAAGCTGGCGATGGCAGAGGAATCCGTCAGTAACGAGCAGATGGTTGAAGCAGAGCGCCTGGCCCAGGAGTCAGCGATTGTCGCAAGGCTTGCATCCGCGCGGACTGAATCCGCGAAAGCGGCAGAAATTAACAGGCAGCTGGGTCGCAGCGCTGAGGCGCTGACCGAAGAAATGCAGCGGACAGGAGATCGGCAATCAAACTTGCAGTAACTCAGAATCTCAAGCGGGGAACCGCGCTTACCGGAATGGTATTGTCATCGCTTGTGCTCGCATCATGCGCCGTGGCACCTGCGGCTCCTGAGAGCCCGCTGGACGCCCGCACCAAACTGATCGCGCTGAAGAATGATCCGAACCTGGCTGATCGGGCCCGGATCGAGGTCAGGGAAGCAGAAGCAGCGGTGGTCACCGCCGAGCAGCCGTTTCCTGAATCCTGGGCGAGCATCGGGTGTACATGGCGGATCGAAGCGTGGCGATTGCCGAAGCCAAAGCGTCTGCCCGGTACGCAGAGGACCAGCGTGCCCGGCTTGCCGAGGAGCGTGATGCGGCCAGGCTGAGAGCACGGACTGCCGAAGTGGGAAAGGCCCGTGATGAAGCGGCCATGGCGCGGAGTGAAGCAGATGCCGCGGCGAGCTCAAAGGCGGCAGCGGACGCCGTTGCAGCCCGGCAGGCAGCGGAGTATCAGCGCCAGATTGATGCCCTGGAGGCGGAAATCACCGACCGTGGCGTTGTCCTGACACTGGGCGACGTCCTGTTTACAACCGGAAGTGCGGAGCTTCAGGGCGGCGCCAGCGGCAATCTCAACAAGCTGGTGAACTTTCTGAATCAGTATCCGGATCGCAGTGTTCAGATTGAGGACCATACCGACAACGTGGGTAGCGGCGAATACAACCAGGATCTGTCCCAGCGTCGTGCTGATTCCGTCAGGTCCTATCTGACGCAGCAGGGAGTCGCTTCCCAGCGGCTTTCCGTGGCGGGTATTGGCATGGACCGTCCGGTTGCAAACAATGACACCTCAACCGGTCGCCAGCAGAACCGTCGGGTTGAGATCATCATTGAGAATCCTTCGTAAGCCTGGTCAACAGTCCCGATGTGCTGAGAGCGCAAAGGGATAACAAACCAATCCCTCGACACGGACTTCCGGTTGGGGGATTTTTATTAATGCTGACCTCCCATCCAGTGGACTTTCAGCCTGCATTTGTTCCAGGTCCCGGATTCCGACTGGACAAGGGGCCCGGCAAGCAGCTTGAGATCTGCAATCCCGCCATCTCCTTTGGTGTACCTGTGTCCCAGCGAATGACCAATCGCCACTCTGTGTCCCGGCCGTGGATTGAGACCGGATCGGGTTTTACCCAGGCCTGCTTTGAGGTGGTGAGCGACGTCCCATTCGAGTAGTTCCCCGTTATGCCTCGTTACTGCCCAGCAATGCATGTCGTCCGTCTGGCCTCCGCTCTCCCGGGAGAAGAAATAGCCGTAAACATAGCCGGCTTCAAAGCCGGCAGCACGGAGACTCGCCACCAGATAGGTATGGATGTCGATGCAGGAGCCGGGTGTCAGTCCGCAGGAAAGATACGGCACCCTGTCCGCACCCTCGTTGAATCGAATTTCCGGATGTGCGTAAGTGAAACGTGCTTCCGCCTCGGCGACGAGCGCCCGAATAGCTTCAGCACCCCCTCCTGCCGCAGAAGCGATTTCACGGCTGGCGAGCGCCAGCTCTGGTGATGCTTCAGTGTACTGATTGCTGCGGGGGGCAAACACTGATTCGGGATAGACCGCCGTTCCGGGGGCAGGGCAAACCCCATGAGTGAGCCTGACATTTCCGCCTTCTGCCTCGAGAAGCAATGCGGACAGGCCCAGCTCCGGCTCATTTAGCACCTCCACAATTCGCGCCCCCTCCGGTCTGACTGAGGTCACCGAGTCGTAAGGGGTTGTTATCCCCACTGGCGCCAGCAGAAGAGCGTCGGGTTCCATATCCGGAACATCAATAATCAGGGCGGTCATGTCACGCTCCAGTTCTGGAAGAGAACGCCGGCGAGGAAAGCGCCAATGAGTGCGAGCGCGATATAAAGGCCAAACACACGGGGCTTGACGAGAGCCCAGACTGCAAGAGCTGCAGGCAGCGACGTTACACCTCCGGCGACAAGAAACGCCAGGCCAGCGCCGGGCGCCATGCCCTGGGAAACCAGTCCGCCAACCAGTGGCAGTGCTGCATAACCGTTGAGATAGGCAGGCACTCCGACGAGGGTACCGAGGGCAATGGGGCCGACCCCGGTGCCGCCAAGAACCGGGGTAATAGTTTCGACCGGAACGAAGGCCAGTATCAGACTCTCCAGCAGGAACGCCAGCAACAGCCACTTCGCCAGGAACAGGGTGATGCTGGATGCCTCCCGTCCGAACCTTGCGCGGCGCTCGGGGTCTGTCCAGAACCGCCAGACCACGGGTTTTGGTGTCCGGACTTTGCTGCCGCCGCAACCCCCATTTCCCACTCCCTCCCGCAGGGGATCCGACAGGGCACCTGCCCGGCTCAGCAGGTGTGCGGCCCAGCCCCCCAGTATGCCCAGGCCCACTGCGGCCAGCGTTTTGGCGATTGCGAATTCCAGGCCGAGAACGCCGGTGGTCAGCACGAACATGGAGGGATCCATCACCGGGGAGGCCAGCCAGAAAGCCATCACGGCTGACAGGGGAACGCCCATGGCGAGTAGCGCCGCGATCAGAGGGATCACACCGCAGGAGCAGAATGGCGAGATTCCCCCTGCAATGGCGGCCATCAGGATCATGATGGAGGGAGCGCCGGTGAAAGCCTTCGCGATCAGATTGTCGGCCCCCGTTGCGGAAGCCCAGGCGGCAATGGCGATGGACAACACCAGAAAAGGTGCGGTCTCCAGCATCGCGCTGGCCGCAAAGAGAACGCTGGTCAGTGCCTGTTCGGGATCAGATATGGCCAGCAGGGACACTATCGCCAGGGAGGCCAGCCAGACCCGGTAATCCTGCCAGATCCTGCTACGCCACCGACTTCCAGGGAGGGCAGTACTGATACTTTCCATAACCATATCCCTAAATTAATGGTTTTAATTTCCCAAAAAAATGGGCCCCTCAGGCCGATTCCTTTGACGTCTGAAGCTTCACTCCGGTGCAGCACTCGGAGGTCAAAAAATCCAGCGTTCCGCGCATGGTTGCGTAATCCACCCGGCTTATCACCTCACGGCTGCGCTTTTCCTGCACTACAAGACCTGCGTCCACCAGTGTGGAGAGATGGTGCGCCAGGGTGGACGGTGCAATCCCGAGATGCTGGATAATCTCTCCCACGTTTAATCCTTCATCTCCCGCCCTCACGAGGAGTCGGAAAATGGAAAGGCGCGCTTCATGTCCCAGCGCGGCAAGAGCACGGGCTGTCTGGCTTGTTGTCATCATGCAGGCAATTATAACCGGAAAACCGGTTATGTAAATATTTTGGGCAGCCTATGCGTACTTTTCCACAAACGCCTCTGCGGGAAGCAGACGGAAATCCTCAATTCGCGCCTTCAGCTTTTCCGGTTCCCAGTCCCACCAGGCCAGTTGTTCCATGCCGTCGATCGTTTTCTCACTGAAACGTTTCCGGATCGGTTTCGCCGGCACACCACCAACAACGGTGTATGCCGGCACGTCCCGTGAGACCACCGCGCCCGCGCCAACCACAGCCCCGTTTCCGATCCTGACGCCGGCCAGCACGGTGGCGCCATGGCCTATCCATATATCGTGGCCCAGTATCACCGGTGAACTCCGGCGCCACTGGAAAAACTCCGGGTCGTCCTCGCCCAGTCCGTACATTTCACTGCGGTAGGTAAAGTGGTGCATGGCTGCACGGTCAGTGGGGTGATTGCCGGGATTGAGGCGGATAAACGCCGCCAGCGAGCAGAATTTGCCCACCTGTGTGTTGATAACATCTGAGTCGTTGCCGATGTAGGAATAATCGTCAAATTGGGTATTTACAATTTTGCACCGATCCCCAACCTCGCAGGCCAGGCCAAAGCTGGCTTCCCTGAGCTCGACATCCTTGCCGAGGAGCGGTTCTGTGCCCGGTATCTTTTTCATCTGAAATTCCTCTGATTCACGTGATTCCCTATTATGTGGACTGGGGCCGGAATTCACTGCGGTTATCGTCAGTCGTCCGGGCATTCTTTTGTTCAGTGATTGCAGCCAGCATGTTTGACACGGCTTCGGAAACATTGCCGTTGTTTTCGATCACCAG
This sequence comes from Marinobacter sp., assembly GCF_044799475.1. Lineage (GTDB taxonomy): Bacteria > Pseudomonadota > Gammaproteobacteria > Pseudomonadales > Oleiphilaceae > Marinobacter. The sequence goes on from NZ_CP085217.1 coordinate 1,389,429, forward strand.
GCAGTCGGTGGGCAGATTCTTTTCCAGCCTGTGGGCGCGGCGAATCCGGGCCTCGATTTCGTCTGCTGTTTCCCGACCCCGAAGGGTGAGGCGACGGCGCAGGCTGTCAGGGTCGACATTTATCAGCACTGGCACAAGGGTGCTGCCATAGCGGGAGCGGGCCTCATCGAGATAGCCACGGGACCCGTTAACCAGGACCTGGGCGCCCCAGGCCAGCCACTGGTCTACCTCCCGGCCAATTCCATAGCGGAAGCCATTGGCTGACCAGTGCATGGCAAAGGCGCCCATGGTTACCCGCTGTTCGAAATCGGCCTCCGAAAGCTGGATATGGCTTTCGGTGCCACCATCCGGCTCCCGCGTGATGTAGCGGTGGGCCACCAGAGGGCTGGGGCTTGGGCGATCCCGGCAGCCCTTCAGGAGCGTGTCCTTGCCGGCACCGGATGCGCCCATGACGTAAAACAGGCGCCCGGTGCTGGCTCCTGGGTGCTGTTGAACGGTTAATCCTGACACCTTCACCTCCTCAGCAATCTTCAGTAAACCCGGTCGCCATTTCGCCATACATTGTGAATGACCGGCAACTGCCCCCTGGGCTCCACCAGCACCAGATCCGCCCTTTTACCGGGCTCGATCACGCCCCGGTCATGGAGATTGGCGCATCGGGCCGGGGTTGTGGTGACCGTGGCGATCGCCTGGGCCAGGCTGTAGCTGTTGTCTTCCATGCAGGCGAGACGGAAAGCGGCGTCCAGCATGCTGGCGGGGTAATAGTCCGAGGAAAGAATGTCCAGCACTCCAGCGGAGGCCAGCTCGGCGGCTGCGATGTTGCCGGAGTGAGACCCGCCGCGAACGATATTGGGTGCCCCCATCAATACCCTCAACCCATGGTCGTGGGAAGCTTTTGCTGCTTCAAGGGTGGTGGGAAACTCGGCGATGCACATGCCGAAACCGGCAGACTCCACAACGTGATCCAGGGTGGCGTCATCGTGGCTGGCAAGGGGGATACCCCTCGCCTGGCAGATGGCGACTATGGCCCTGCGGTTGTGGTCACTGTGCAGCCGGGCGGATTCCTTTCGGTTGCGGGTGAAGGTGTCCATCTCGGAATCGTTGAGCCCATGCTTTCCCTGGTAGTACTGGCGGTACTTGTCTTCCCGGACGAACTGACGCTGCCCAGGGGTGTGATCCATCACCGACACAAGCTGCAGCAGCGGGTGATCGACCAGATCTTCAAACAGCTGCAGGGTTTCGCCAAAACTGACTTCACAGCGCAGGTGCAAAAGATGATCGGCCCGCAACATGCCCGCCTTTCGGGTTTCGGCCAGGGCGTCAATCAGGGTGCGCAGATGCTGGAGGCGGTTGCTGTCGTCGATCACATCCCCCACGGAGAGTGCGTCGAACACAGTGGTTATGCCGGACGACACGATATGGGCGTCGTGGGTCAGCACGGCCGGATGGCTGGGCCAGACAACCCCCGGTCGCGGGGAAAAATGCTTTTCCAGGTTATCCGTATGCAGCTCCACGAGACCCGGGATCAGATAGGCGCCCTGGCAGTCCTGTGCTCCGGGGGCCCGGCTGTTGCCCCGGTCCATGGCACTTATCAGCCCCTTCTGGACCTTGAGTGTGCCGGTAAATACTTCGGTTTCAGTGACGATGCGGGCATTGGTCAGCAGCAGTTCACTGCTTTTAACCCGTGGCCGTTCCAGGGTCAGATCCATGGCACTCATGCTGCTTCCTCCTTGGCGGGGCTGGTCAGGGGTATCCGGCGGTCGGCCAGTTGTTCGCGAAGTGCCGCATCGTGGAAAATTCCCACAATGGCTGCGCCGCGTTCCCGGGCCTGCTGGATAAGCGCCACCACCACGGCGGAATTGTCCGCATCGAGTGAAGCTGTGGGTTCGTCCAGCAACAGAATCGGGTAGTCGACAATAAAGCCGCGGGCGATATTGACTCGTTGCTGCTCGCCGCCGGAAAAGGTTGAGGGCGCCAGGTGCCAGAGGGTTTCCGGTATGTTCAGCTGGCGCAGGAGGCCGGCGGCTTTCTCGCGACAGGCTTCCCGGTCGGTGCCCAGGGCCCGCAACGGCTCCATCACCACTTCCAGGGTGGAAACCCGGGGTATTACCCGCAGAAACTGGCTCACATAACCCAGTGTCTGCCGGCGAATGGTCAGAATCTGTCTGGGGGTGGCCGTTACCAGATCGACAAGCTGGCCCTGGTGGCGGACGTGAAGCTGGCCCGACTGGGGCTTGTAGTTGGCGTAGAGCGAGCGCAGAAGCGTACTTTTGCCGGAGCCGGAGCGGCCGTCCAGCACCACGCATTCGCCTGCATTTACATCAAAGGACACATCGTTCAGCACCGGGTAGGACACCCCGCCCTGGTTGTGGAGGGTGAAACGTTTGTTCAGGTCGGTGACCTGGATCATGACAGTCATTGCAATTCTCCAGTTCGATCGGGGTGATGTCTCACGCGGCGCGGGTTCATGGAGTGAGCACCGAGGACACCAGCAACTGGCTGTAGGGATGTTGCGGGTCATCCAGAATCTGGTCGGTCAGACCCTGCTCCACCACCTTGCCGCCACGCATGACCATGAGCCGGTGCGACAGCAGTCTGGCGACCGCCAGGTCGTGTGTGACCAGCACCACGGACAGGCCCAGGTCCACCACCAGGTTGCGCAGCATGTCCAGCAGACGTGCCTGAACAGAAACATCCAGGCCTCCGGTAGGTTCATCCATGAACACCAGCCTTGGCTGGGTGACCAGGTTGCGGGCAATCTGCAGTCGCTGCTGCATGCCGCCGGAAAAAGTGCGCGGCAGGTCGTCAATGCGGCTGGTGTCGATTTCCACTTCCCGCAGCCATTTTTCTCCCGTTGAACGCAGGGTGCCGTAATGGCGCTCGCCTATGGCCATCAGGCGCTCACCTATGTTCGCCCCGGCACTTACGCCCATCCTCAGCCCGTCCCGGGGATGCTGATGAACTATGCCCCAGTCGGTGCGCAACAGGAGGCGCCGCTGGCTTTCGGAAATGCCGTAGATGTCGAGTTTCTGCCCCTGTTTGCCGGTGTACTCGATCTGCCCCGAGTCCGGCGTCAGCATTCCGGAGAGGCACTGCAGAAGCGTGGTCTTGCCGGAGCCGGACTCGCCGACGATGCCCAGGACTTCGCCCGGCCAGAGTTCAAAGTCCACGCCGTCGACACCCTTGCCGGGGGCGTAGAGCTTGCGCAGGTCGCTTACCCTGAGTACTGACTCGGCCTGGTCGGCGTCGGTCAGAGCCATTGCGGTGCTGGTCATACGGCCTCCCGGTTTGCGCCGCTTGCGATGCGCTGGTTGCAGTAGTCGGTATCAGAGCAGATGAAAATGCGCCCGCCCTCATCGTCGATGACGACTTCGTCGAGGAAGGAGTGGTCGGAGCTGCAGAACTCGCAGACCCTGTCCCAGCCCTGGATTTCGAAGGGGTGATCCTCGAAGTCCAGGCTCTCAACCCGGGTGAAGGGCGGGATCGCGTAGATGCGCTTTTCCCTCCCGGCGCCAAACAGTTGCAGTGCGGGACTGCCGTGCATCTTGGGATTGTCGAATTTGGGGATGGGGGAGGGGTCCATCACGTAATGGCCATTGACCTTGACCGGATAGGCGTAGGTGGTGGCGATATGGCCGAAACGGGCGATGTCCTCATAGAGCTTGACGTGCATGACGCCATACTCCTGCAGGGCATGCATCTTCCGGGTCTCGGTTTCCCGGGGTTCGATGAAACGCAGGGGCTCGGGAATGGGTACCTGGTAGACCAGAATCTGGCCCCGGGTGAGGGGCGTTTCGGGAATCCGGTGACGGGTCTGTATAACGCTGGCTTCACGGGTTGATTCCGTGGTGGCAACATCAGCGGTGCGGGCGAAAAAGCGCCTGATGCTGACCGCGTTGGTGGTGTCGTCGGCGCCCTGGTCGATGACCTTGAGCACGTCATCCTGGCCGATCACTGTGGCGGTTACCTGCATGCCGCCGGTGCCCCAGCCATAGGGCAGGGGCATCTCGCGGCCGCCGAAAGGCACCTGGTAGCCTGGCACGGCCACGGCTTTCAGGAGGCAGCGGCGAATCATGCGCTTGGTCTGCTCGTCCAGATAGGCAAAGTTGTAGCCAGTGTCATTCGCCTGGGCGTCTGTGGTCTGTTCAGGGGTTGCAGTGGTCATGCGCGTTTCGTCTCCCGGCGTTCCTGGGTGTCCGGGCTCTCGTTATCAGTGCTCTGCCCTTCCTCTTTGCCGGTGCCGCTTCCGGTATCAGCGGGCGGCGTCCGGTTGCCGGATCTGCGCTTTTCAAACTCCTTGCGGAGCCGGCGCAGCAATACCAGTTCCGACTGGAAATCCACGTAATGGGGCAGTTTCAGGTGGGACACGAAACCCGAGGAGTCCAGGTTGTCGCAATGGGAAAGCACGAACTCTTCATCCTGGGCTGGTGAAACAACGTCCTCGCCAAGCTCCCGCGCCCGCAGCGCCCGATCCACCAGTGCCATGGCGAGGGCCTTGCGCTCGGAATTGCCGAAAGCCAGCCCGTAACCCCGGGTGAAACGGGGCGCCTCGGTCTCAGTGCCGATAAACTGGTTGATCATGTCGCATTCGGTTACCTGGATATCACCGATGACAACGGGAAAACCGAGTTCTTCGGGCGCTATTTCCACCGCCACTTCGCCCTGGCGAATTTCACCGGCGAAAGGGTGATTGCGTCCGTAGCCGCGCTGGGTGGAATAGGCCAGGGCCAGCAGAAAGCCTTCATCGCCACGGGCCAGAGCCTGAAGCCGCAGGTCCCGGTCGGCAGGGTAGTCCAGTGGCTGCCGGGTAAGGTCGGCGGGCTCCGCTGAATTACTGGAGCCGCTGGCTCCGCTTTTCAGACTCGGGCTTTCAATCAGCCCTTCGTAGTTGAGGAAGTCCAGTACCCGGGGGCAGTCTTCCACGGTCTCTTCAGAGGGCTCCGCGGCAGGACGCTCACCGTTGGCCAGCAGAGTAAAATCCAGCAGACGGTGGGTGTAGTCGTAGGTTGGGCCCAGTACCTGTCCACCGGGCAGATCCTTGTAGGCCGCTGAAATGCGGCGCCGGATGGCCATCCTGCCGGTTTCCACCGGGAGGGAAGACAGAAAACGGGGCAGTGTGGTGCGATAGGCCCTCAGAAGGAATATGGCCTCTATGGCATCGCCGCTGGCCTGTTTGAGCGCCAGTGCCGCGAGCTCCGGATCGTAAAGGGAGCCTTCGGTCATGACGCGGTCCACGGCAAGGCCCATCTGTTCGCGGATCTGGGCGACGGTCAGTTCCGGCAGCGAGGTGTCGCCGCGCCGGGTCTCATCCAGCCAGCTGTGTGCCTGGTCGATGGCTTTTTCACCGCCTTTGACAGCTACGTACATTGTTAAACCTCCACTTGGGTGGTGCGCGGCAGACCCATCAGGCTGGTTCCCGCGGTGAACAGAAGGTCGACACCGCAGGGGAAGCGACCGAGGTTGTCCGCCAGCATGCGCGGCCAGCGCGGGTCAAGGCCGGCAACGCCGACCCTGCGAATGCCATCGATGCCGGGGCCGCTCAGGGTCCAGGCGCCGGGCGCATCCAGACTCTGAACCTGAACGATCAGCGTGGTGGACCGGTCGGGGTATTCATGACTGCCCTGGGCGAAAAGGGTCAGATCACCATCAAGATCCGGTGTTATCAGGGCAAATTCTGCCCGGCCGGGTTCGTCCACCAGCGGGCAGCCGCAGTGAAAGCGAAGTGCGCTGACCAGGGCACTGGTTTTCAGGGAAGGCGCAATCCACAGGGGCGTTTCAGCGTCCAGAAGTACGAGACAGACCTGGTAGGAGGCGGTGTGGACCCCCTCCGGGGTCTCGCTCGCGGGCAGATTCTGAAGTGTTCCCGGCTCCGAAAGTGCCGTGAGCACGCGGCGAAACACCTGTTGCGACTGGTGGACCGGATCGTCGAATCCTGCACAAAGGCCCGTCAGCGACAGGGGGTGCATCGCCGGAGACTGAAATTCGTTTCGAGCGTTCACTGGCTAGCTTCCTCTTACCATGGTCATGAAATTGACTTTGGTGGCCGCCGCCTTGCGGGATACCTGCTCTCGGCGCGCCAGCCATTGCCTGTGAAGGGGCTGAATCAGCGCGGCTCCGTGCTGGTCGCTGTCCTGTTGCATAAGGCCGTCGAACAGCGCCGCCAGCTCCGCGTGACGCCGGCTCCGGCCAGTGACATAGCCAAAACCCTGGGCGCCGGTCTCCAGTTCAACCACGCATCGCGTGACGGTGACCTCTCCCAGATTGAAGGGCGCACCTGTGCCTCCGGCGCGACCACGCACCATGGCCAGGCCGATTTCCGGCTTGCGCAGGCATCGGTAGGAGGGCTGTTGTGCGAGGTTTCGCCAGTAGGACTCAAGCGCATTGATATCAGCTCTGGCCAGTACGGACATCCAGTGCTGACGGGCGGCGAGCTCCGGAGTGGCTCCGGAAGTTTCTGAAAAAGCATTCGCCATGGTCATGGGGTTGGTTCTCCCGTGGGTAGATCGGTGATCCGAGGCTGGATCCGGAATTCGAAACTGTCGCCGCGGCCCCGGGAAACGCTGTATTCGAGCACTTCGCTGGTGCCGGCCCGGACGTTGTTGGACTTCACCACCAGCAGCGGCATGTGCCGCGGGTATTGCAGCAATTCTGCCTCCCGTTGACTTGGCAGGGTGGTGCCAATCAGCGCCTGCTGGCGAAGTAGTTTCACACCGTGACTGTTTTCGATGTGGGCGTGCAGGGAACCGCCCTGATAACTGGTTTCCAGGCCGGGAAAAGCTTCCCGGCGCAGGTAGTGACTGATCAGGTTGACCGGGCGTCCATCCATGCTGCGCAGGGTATCCACCTGGAGGATGGGTGTTCCCGCGGGGATGCCGCTTGAGATGGAAAGACGCTCATCGGCCACCAGCACGCGGCGGCCGATCACTTCGGCGTGCGGGGCGCGGCCCATGGCCTCAAGGGATTCACTGAAGCGGGCCCGGGCGCCGATGTTGTATTGCACGGAATGCTCCACCACGAGCGTGCCCTTGCCCCGCTGGCGCAGGAGCATGCCGGCATCAACCAGCTGATCCACCGCACGCCTCAGGGTGTGGCGATTGATCGAAAAGCGCTTCGCCAGCTCGGCCTCTGAAGGCAGATAGTCTCCGCAGCTCAGATTCCGGCGAATTTCCTGTTCCAGCGTCTGGGCGACTTCCTGGTAAACAGCCATCGATTTTCCTCTTGTCTAGACAACCCGGCGTATTGAAAATCCCGCCGAAGCGGGAATCCGGATGTGCCGGTTCAGATGAAGCGTTTGCGAATCCACTGTGAAGCGATATCCAGCGACGTCACCACGGCGATGATGATGATCATCACCGCGCACGTCTGGGCGAACTGGAAGCCCCTCATGCTCTCCCACAGAATCACGCCAATACCGCCGGCGCCGACCATCCCCACCACCGTGGCGGAGCGGACGTTGGACTCGAATCGGTAGAGTGAATAGGAGATCCACAGCGGCAGAACCTGCGGAATAACACCGTAAATGACTTCCTGAAGACCACTGGCACCAGTGGCGCGGACCCCTTCAACGGGGCCCGGGTCGATGGCTTCCACCGCTTCGGAAAACAGTTTGGCCAGCACCCCGGTTGTGTGGATGAACAGCGCCATTACCCCGGCAAAGGGTCCCAGCCCCACGGCCACCACAAAGAGCATGGCAAAGACCATTTCATTGATGGCCCGGAACGAATCCATGAGCCGGCGCACCGGCTGGCAGATCCACCAGGGCACCAGGTTTTCCGACGACATGATGCCGAAGGGAATGGCCAGCACCACCGCCATGACCGTGCCCCAGATGGCAATCTGGACGGTGGTGACCATTTCGCTCGCGTAGAGGCGCCAGTCGTGGAAATTGGGCGGGAAGAAATCCGCGGCGAATACCGCCATGTTGTTGCCGTCGGCGAACAGAGCCGCCGGATTCATCTCCGCGCCGCCCCAGGACCAGACCAGAATCGCGCAGCCGATCCCCCAGCCCAGAAGGCTCGTCCAGTTCCGCGACAGCAGATTGCTTTGACTGCCAGAGAGGTTTGTTGGTGTTGTCGATGCGCTATGCATGAAAATCGCCCGTCGCCTTTGGATGATTAACCTGGGGCCGGCGGGATCGGCGCCCCGCCGAAAAAAGGCTGGCCCTGCCGGCCGGCCATCAGGCTCTTCAGTTGGTTTCTTCGCGGGCAGCGTCCAGAGCTGCGAGACGCCGTTCCAGACCGGCGAGCTGGGCTTCGATTTCAGCCAGCTTCTGGGCCTTTTCCTGCTGTGAATAGTTTTCGTCGTTCTCGATGGAGGCTTTCTGCTTGAAGAGCTCCAGCTGGCGAATGGGAATCAGCTGGTCGTTACTGGAGGCCCGGAAGGGCGCCCACTGAAGGTCTTCCAGTACTTTGAGCTCTTTCCTGTCACCGGTGGTGCCGTAGGTCATCAGGAAGTCGTAAACCTTCTGCTTGGTTTGGGCCGGCAGGTTTTGGCGCCAGACCAGTGGGTCGGAAGGAATCAGCGGCGATTTCCAGATCACTTTCAGGTTGTCCGCTTTCTCCGGGAAGTTGATCTGCAGCCGCTCCATGCTCTCGGTATTGAAAGTAGCCACGTCCACCTGCTTGTTGGCGACGGCCATGGCGTTGGTCTCGTGTCCGGAGTTCAGAGTGCGCTTGAAGGCTTCCTTGGGATTGACGCCGTTCTTCGCAAAGATGTAGTAGCTGGGAACGAGGAAGCCGGAGGTGGAGTTGGGATCGCCGTTACCAAAGGTGAGGTCTTTGGCGTTGCCCAGAACATCCTCAACACTGTTCAGGTGGGTGCTGTCCTTGTGGACGATCATCAGGCTCCAATAGCCCGGCGAGCCGTCCGCTGCAACGGTCTGCACCACAACCTCGCCACCGGCCCGGTCCACGGCTTCCATGGCGGACTTGTTGCCATACCAGGCGATGTCAACCTTGTCGAAGCGCATGCCCTGGATGATGCCGGCGTAGTCCGGTGCGAAGAAGCCTTTCACCTCCATGTCCAGCTGCTCCGACATGTCCTCCAGGAAGGGCTCCCAGACGGTTTTCAGGTTGCTGGAAGATTCGGTTGAGATGATGCCGAAGTTGAGGGTTTTCTGTTCCTCGGCCTGAAGGCCGGTAGCGCCGACAGTGACTGCCGCCGCCAAGGTCAAATGACTAATCCATTGCTTGAACATCGTTATTTCCTCTGGTTTGTGGCTCTTGGTTAAAGTGCGTGAACAGTTTCGGAATTAGCTGGCGGGTGCCAGCGCAAACCCTTTGGCGGGCTCGCGGATTTTTCTTCTTTTAACCGGTTCGCCGTCGACATCGAACGATGTGGTGCCGTAAATGCTGGCAAGCAGTGAGGGGGTCAGTTCCTGCGAAGGCCCGTCGAAAACCACCTCGCCATCCTTCAGTGCCACCGCGCGGCGGCAGAACTCCCGGGCGTAATCCACCTGATGAAGAGTAACCACCACGGTGCGACCGTCCACGCTGTTGATGTCGGCGAGAATTTCCATGACCCGGCGGGCCGATTCGGGATCAAGGGAAGCGATGGGTTCATCCGCAAGGATGACTTCGGCTTTCTGGGTCAGGGTGCGGGCAATGGCGACTCGCTGTTGCTGGCCGCCGGAAAGGCAGGAGGCCCGCTGGTTCGCCCAGGCGTCCATGCCAACACGGTTCAGGCACTTCAGTGCCAGGGCTCTTTCCTCGGCATTGAACAGGCCCAGGGATCCACGCCAGGCGGGGACCCGGCCCAGGGTGCCGGTGAGCACATTGGTCATTACTTTCATGCGTCCAACCAGGTTGAACTGCTGAAAGATGTAGCCTATCCGTGCCCGGGTTTTGCGGACGTCGGAACACAGCCGGCCTTTGCATTGCACTGACTGGCCCAGTACGCGAATTTCGCCGCTGTCTGCATCGCCGCAACTGAGGCCGGCGAGGTGACGAAGGAGGGTGGATTTGCCGGAGCCGGACGGTCCGATAAGGGCCACCATTTCACCGGATTCGATGTTCAGGCTGATGTTTTTAAGGGCCTTGCCACAGCCTTTTTTCTTGCCAAATGTCTTGGATAATCCCTGAATCTGGATTTCGGACTCCATGGGGCGCCTCCCGTCTGGTGTTTTCAACTTGTATAGACAGTGTCTTCGTGACGCGTGACGGTTGAGTGTCGCCTGGGTGACAGTCAGTTGAAGCTTTTAAGACGGGAATATGACCGCGGGAGAGAGTGAGAGGAGGAGAAAGAGGTCTTCAGGTCGCGGGCAGGGGTGGAGGGTCTCAGCCGGCCAGTCGCATCAAAAGCAGTCCGGATAAGATAATGCCGGCGCCGGTGAGGCGCCGTTGCCAGCAATGCCGCTCCCGGAAGATGAAAATCGACGCAAGACAGGCCAGAACTATGCCGGCGTTGGTATAGGCCACTGCTTCTGCCGCAGGCATGAAACGCATGGCGTGAATCACAAGAGCATAGGCCAGGCCCACACACAGGCCGCCAGTGAGGATCACGTACCAGGCGGGCCGGGCAGCCGGCAGCCATCGTCCTGCCGTGCGGAAATGTTCCACACTCAGTGCTATCCAGGCTGTGAAGTAACCGACGCTGACAAAGCCCACCAGTCCGCGGAAGCTTTCAATGGAAGCCGTCGCCGCCTTGTCACTGATCGAATAGGCGCTGGTAGCCAGCATGGCCAGAAGCGCCCAGGGAACCGCCCGCTTTTCCGTGCCCTGCCTGTCGCCGGTGGACATGAACAACAGCCCGGCTACGCTGATGGCAATTCCAGTCCAGACCATCGCTGTAAGGCCTTCGCCAAATAGCAGCAGGCCCCAGACCGCAATCAGCAGCGGCGAACTCCGGACGAGGGGATAGACAAGGGCCACCGGTGCATGGGTATAGGCGCGGCGCAGGCCCATGAAGTAGATGCCATTGGCTACCGCCGATGTCGCCAGCAGGGCTGAAAATCCGGGTGTCCAGTGAGCTTCCAGTACGAGCGCCGGAAATCCCCATACGCCCAGGATCAGCAGATGCGCAGCAAGCGCCCACCACAGGGCAAAGGTGTTCGCGGCCTGATGCCGTGCCAGCATGTTCCAGACTACGTGCATAAGCACCGAGGCTGTGAGCGCAATCTCGGCCTCATTCACCCTGGCGCTTGCCCGGCGCTGATGTCAGGTCAACCTGCTCTCCATCTCTGGCAGGGCTGATGTGAAGTGGCAGCCCGGGATTTGTGTGCAGGCGCCAGTTATCCAGTTCGTGGCTGATGTGGATAAGCCACGCCTGCTCCGGAGCTGTGTCAGCAATACATTTCAGAGTCATGTTCCAGTCGTTATGGCCTTTTGCTTTGCTGGAAGGCGGGAATGAGCAGTCGATAGCCAGGCCATCCGGCTTCATTGCGAGCAAAAAATTCCGGGTTTCCGGAGGCAGGCCACGGGTATCGGTCAGGTATGCAAAAGATGCCCCCCCGGCAAGCTCAAAGGCATATCCGAAGGTGGGTTTCGAGTGAATCAGGGGCAGGGGGGTAATCTTCAGCGGACCTATCTCAAACGGGGTGAATGCCACCTGTGGGGTGAACTCCAGAATGCCCGGATGTCGGAAAAGGTCAGCGCAGCCGTCCGGATCCGGTGGCGTGAGTACTGGGATGCCCGGGCCCTTGCCCCAGCGGAGGTGCAGCAGGCCCTGTACATGATCCGGGTGGAAGTGGGTTAACAGGATGGCATCCAGCTCGCCTGGCGCAAACCGTTGATGCAGATCCATCAGACCGCCATCAATCAGAATCCGCGTATCCCCGGATTCAATCAGGGCCGAGCAGGGCTTCCGTTCAAGGGCTGCATTATCTCTCGCGGCGGTACAGGCCGCGCAGTCGCAACCAAACAGCGGTACGCCGCCAGCAGCGCCGGTTCCCAGAAAGGTTATGCGCATGGTGTGCTTCCAGAATTGTGTGATCCGGACAGGCTTCAGGGTCTGCCTGAGACTGGAGTGTGTCCACACCATAATAGCCGCGGATTAAAGCGATGTGACAGGAGGAGATCGGTTGCTGTTTTATGCAGACAGGCGGGCCTTACCGGACTTTCACCCGGTTCAGCTCATACATCGCCATATTAACGGCAGACGCCAGATTCAGGGATTCAATGGCGCCGGCGCCGGGGATGGTGAACCGCCCGGCGCCCAGCCTGTTCAGCGCTTCGGCAGGTACACCGCGGGCTTCATTGCCGAACAGGTAACAGTCATGGTTCTGGAAATCAGGGCTGGTGAGGGGCTCACCGCCGATGTCCAGGCAGGCAGTACGAGAGTAACGACTGGCCAGGGTGTCCAGGCTTACTTCGGTTTCCACCGCCACATGGAAAATGGCACCCATACTTGAGCGCACGACTTTCGGGTTCCAGGGATCAACGCTGCCGGGGCTGAGCAGGCAGCGAAAGCCGCCGAACCAGGCAAGGGTGCGCAGAATGGTGCCAAGGTTGCCGGGGTCCTGCACCTCATGAAGATAAACAGCCTTTTCATCAGCTGGGGAGGCAGTGTTGCCAGCAGGGGGCAGAGGCGCGACTGCCAGGATGCCTTGCGGAGTTCTGGTGTCCGACAGTTGTGCCATCTGCCGGTCGCCGATCAGGTGCCGGGTCCAGGTGCTGGGCCAGTCCTGGTAAGCACTGGTGACAAACAGCTGGGCCTGTTGCCAGTGGGGGTTGGCTGCCGCTGCCTTTTCCAGCTCCAGCACCAGATGCTCCCCTTCCACCAGAAAGTGCCCAAGGGACTGGCGGTATTTCTTCTGATGCAGTTTTTTGACGTCATCCAGTTTCACGATCTGGCTTCCGCCGGAATTTCCAGGCCAGCTTCGAGGTCCGCCAGGATCGCTCTGGCCACCGCCTCCGCCACCTTTATACCGTCCACGCCTGCTGACAGGATGCCGCCGGCATACCCTGCGCCTTCACCTGCCGGATACAGGCCACGGGTGTTCAGGCTTTGCAGGCTTTCACGGTCGCGGGTAATGCGGACCGGGGAAGATGTCCGGGTTTCAACTCCGGTCAGCAGGGCATCCGGCCGATCAAAACCCCGGATCTGTCGGCCAAAGGCGGGCAGGGCCTCGCGGATGGCTTTGATGGCGTAATCCGGCAGGGAGGGCGCGAGATCGCCCAGCCGTATGCCGGGTTTGTAGGAGGGTTCCACTTCGCCCAGCTTCTCCGACGGCTTGCCCGCAATAAAGTCCCCCACCAGTTGCGCCGGGGCACAGTAGTCGCTGCCACCCAGAACATAGGCTTTTGCTTCCAGTTCTTCCTGCAATTCCACGCCTGCCAGTGGGTCGCCCGGGAAGTCCTGCTCCGGCTCAATATTCACCACTATGCCGGAGTTGGCATTGCGCTCATTGCGGGAGTACTGGCTCATGCCGTTGGTCACCACCCGGCCAGGTTCGGAAGTCGCGGCTACCACAGTGCCGCCCGGGCACATGCAGAAGCTGTACACAGCCCGGCCATTGCTGGCGTGATGCACCAGCTTGTAGTCAGCCGCGCCCAGGGCCGGATGGCCGGCGTATTTGCCCAGCCGGGCATGGTCGATCAGGCTTTGGGGGTGCTCGATCCGGAATCCGATGGCGAACGGTTTGGCTTCGAGGAAAACGCCGCGCCGGTGCAACATGCGGAAACTGTCCCGTGCACTGTGGCCCAGGGCCATGACCACATGGCGGCTCATCAGCTGCTCGCCACTGGCCAGTTCCACGCCACGAACCTCGCCGGCCTCCAGCAGCAGGTCGGTGACCTTGTGCTCGAAGCGGATTTCGCCTCCCAGACTGATGATTTCTTCCCGCATGCGGGACACCACGCCGGTCAGGCGGAAGGTGCCGATATGTGGCTTGCTGACGAACAGGATTTCTTCCGGAGCGCCGGCTTTGACGAATTCCGCCATGACCTTGCGGCCGTAAAACTTCGGGTCCTTGATCTGACTGTAGAGCTTGCCATCCGAGAACAGACCGGCGCCGCCCTCACCGAACTGGACATTGGATTCCGGCGACAGGGTTTTTTTGCGCCACAGGGCCCAGGTGTCTTTGGTGCGCCGCCGCACATCCTTGCCCCGCTCCAGCACAATCGGCCGGAATCCCATCTGGGCAAGCAGCAGGGCTGCGAATAACCCGCAGGGCCCCAGCCCAACAACGATCGGGCGCTCCAGCAGGCCGGCAGGCGCCTGGGCTACGGGGTGATAGGAAGTATCCGGCGCCGGGCGCACATGGGCGTCATCGGAAAACCGTCCCAACACCGCTGCTTCGTCCTGCACGGCCAGGTCGACGATGTAGACGAACTTGATTTCACTGTTCTTTTTCCGGGCGTCGTAGCTGCGTTTGAAGACGGTGAAGTGCAGCAGCTCAGCATCGCGGAGTTGCAGCCGCTGCAGGATAGCAGCCCGCAGGGCTTCCTCCGGGTGGTCAAGGGGTAATGCCAGTTCGGTAACGCGAATCATGATATTTCCTGGCTGCGGGATGATATCCGGCAGGTTGCGGCTGGAAAAGTGGGCTCATTGTACTGCCGCACAGGGGGCTTGTCAGTTGCCAGGCCGTTTTTGCGATAGCCCATGTGGCGGCGTACACTACGGCCTTTCCCGCAGTGAACAGAAGACACCTCCATGGCCCGTTCCAAAAGCAGTAACCGCTGGCTCGAAGAGCACGTCAACGACCCCTTTGTGAAGCAGGCACAGCTGGACGGCTACCGTTCCCGTGCCAGTTACAAGCTGCTGGAGATCAACGACAAGGATCGCCTGATCCAGCCCAATGCGCTGGTCGTGGATCTGGGTTCTGCACCTGGGGGCTGGTCCCAGGTGGCCGCGAAACTGGTGGGCAACAAGGGGCGCGTGGTGGCGTCGGATATCCTTCCCATGGATTCTGTCGCCGGAGTCGAGTTCATCCAGGGGGATTTCACCGAGCAGGAGGTCTTTGACCAGATCATGGCCACGCTGGATGGCGCACTCGCCGACGCTGTTATCTCCGACATGTCCCCCAACATCAGTGGCGTGAATGCGGCTGATCAGGCCGCGTCCATGTACCTGGTAGAGCTGGCGCTGGACATGGCCAGCCAGGTCCTCAAGCCGAAAGGCAGTTTTGTAGCCAAGGTGTTCCACGGCGAAGGCTATGACGAGTATGTCAAAGCCGTACGGGAAGTATTCGACAAGGTGGTGGTGCGCAAGCCGGATTCCTCCAGAGCGCGTTCCCGTGAGGTGTATCTGGTGGGCAAGGGGTTTCGGGGGGGCTGAGGATCGCGGCCGGTGGGCGTTGCGACCCCAAGCGGGCTATTCGGTATACGTCAAGGCATTCCTCGAACGTACTTTGCTCTCATAGAGCGCTGCATCAGCCCGACGCATCACGTCATCATATCTGTTATCGGACTCACGGAACTGTGCCACACCAAGACTGATGGTTGCCTGTACCCTCGCATCCTCCCGCCTGAAACATGCCGCTTCAATGGATTGTCGGATTCTTTCCGCAAGGGCTTTCGTCTCCCGTGTAGTTACGCCATTCAGCAGGATTGCAAATTCTTCGCCGCCAAGCCTGTAAGCATGGTCGTAAGCCCTTAGCTGGCTATTGACCAGTGTTGAGGATTCCCTGAGAACCTCATCTCCCATGGCGTGACCATAGCGATCATTAATACGTTTAAAATAATCAAAGTCGTACACCACGAGAACACCGTTCACACCGGAGCGCGTGAATTTGGCGTAGCGCGCTTTTAAATCCCGGTTGAACTGTCTCCGGTTGAACAAACGGGTCAGCGGATCGGTCACTGACTCCGCTCTCAATCGTTGCTCCAGTCGTTTTTGCCAGGTGACATCGCGCATTACTCCAAGCACCCTGTGATAAGGCTCCTGGTTAATTGTCTCCTCAATCCAGCGAATGTTCCCATCGGGTTGCTGAATCCGGTAAGTTATCCGTTCACCGGACCGGCCTTCCAGGTTGCTCCGAAAAGCATCCAGGTGCTCTTTATCCTCTGGCACACAGAGTTCCGAAATCGCCCGGAATGACGGTGTAATGGTTTCCGGGACACCAAGGATCCGCGGAATCATGGCCGACCAGGTCAACTGGTTCTGTCTTTGATCGACTTCCCACCAACCCAGGCCTCCGACATCCTGAGCTCTTGCCAACCGGGCATTGGCCAATTCAAGAGCTTCTTTCATCGTCCGAAGTGCAACCCGATCGGAATCGTCGCGAATGATCCCAATGGCGTAGCCGGCTCCAGCAATCTCAACCCGGTTTATCATGATGTCGACGGGGAAAATGCTGCCGTCCTCGCGCTGGCCGTTTAATTTCATTCCCGATCCCATAGGCCGGGACTTGGGTTGATCGAAAAATCCTTCGACGTATTGCTGATGCTTGAGTTTAGCCGGATGCGGAACCAGGCTGCTCAGCGGTTTTCCTTCCAGCTTTCCCAGGGTTGTGTCGAACATTTCGGCCGCCTTCGGATTGACAACGACGATCATCTGTTCCCGAGAGATCAGGATGGCAGCATCCGGAATGAGATTAATCATCGAGCTTACGTCGTCAAACGTCATCTTTTTCCTTTGGTGCAAAATCCCAGGTTTTGATAGCTGATTTTAATGTGAAGCAAAGTGTCGAGGCCGCCGAGAAAAAAAGATCAACTGATTCATGATCAAAATGTTTTCCGGATCAGTTACAAGCATCCTCAATGGGCCAGGTAAAGAAATTTTCATCGTTGCCTCTAAAGGCATCCGCCAATTTCTGAATGTAGACTTTCCTGCTCAATTGGATACCTTCCATCAGTAGATTTCCTTAATCTCCGTCGGAGTCTGTTAACCAATCCCTGTGTTCGCGAACATATCTAAAGTATGTCAGAGGCTTACTGGATGGGATAGCTGAAAGACAATAAACAGAATGCATCTTTTGTTGCAATGAACCTGCACCGCTTTCAGACTGAATTTTCAGCATGATATCTTCGGCCGCGGGCCATCCGAGTCTGACGTCAACTCCAATAAAGAATCGACGACATGGAACATCGGATCTGGTTAGGGGGTGTTCGCAATGGGGGCGAGGGCAGTTCGTTAATTACCGTGCAACTACTGACTCAGGAGAATCCATGAACACCCCGCGCAGCTATTCAGGCATATCGACCCTCAATCACTGGATCACAGCCCTACTGGTAATCGCCATGCTGGTACTCGGATTCGTGGCCGCCTATGCTCCCAGCGAGAATACCGGAGACTATATCCTTGGCGTACACGTCGCCCTGGGCTTTTTCGTTTTCTGGTTCATCCTCTGGCGAATGGTCTGGCGGCTCCATGAGGGCTTTCCGCCCAATCAGGGGCGCACACGATTTGAATACCTGGCAGCTTACTGGATGCACAGGCTGATCCTGCTGGCCCTTGTCTTCCAGGTAATCACCGGACCTCTGTACATTTTCACCGAAGGCGAGGCCATCAATGTCTTCGGCTGGTTCAGTGTTTCTCTGCCGCTGAAATCGCTGGAGGTGCTGCATGAACCGGCCGAATCCGTCCACATTATCCTGGGCGTTTACCTGTTGCCTGCCATGATCGGGCTACACTTTCTGGGGGCGGCCAGACATTATCTGACAAAGCGTCAGGAAACCCCTGCGGACCTGTCCTGAGTATCTGTCGCACCCTTAGCGCTAGCGCTCACTCTGGTGTCCGGGTTGCGTGAACCACTGGACTGAAAATCAGACGGCAACATGACGTATACTCCTCCACAAATTTTTCGTGGAGCTGGGTAATGGCGTTTCTTGTTTTTGTGACCGTGCTCTGGGCGTTTTCTTTCAGTCTGATCGGTGAATTCCTGGCGGGGCAGGTGGATAGTGACTTCGCAGTCCTCAGCCGCGTGGTGCTGGCGGGGGTGGCTTTCCTGCCGCTGACCCGGTGGCGTGGCGTCCGGAATGAACTCAAGCTGGGAGTGACGGTCGTCGGCGCCCTTCAGTTCGGCATAACCTATCTGTGCCTTTACAGGTCCTTCAGCTACCTGAGCGTGCCGGAAGTCCTGCTGTTCACCATTTTTACGCCGCTGTACATCACCCTGATTGACGACCTCCTGAAGGGACGGTTCTCGCCCGTGGCCCTGGCGGCGGCGGCGCTTGCGACCCTGGGGGCGGGTATCATCCGGTATGATGGATTAAGCACCGATTTTCTCACCGGTTTCCTGCTCCTGCAGGTCGCGAACCTGACCTTTGCCGCTGGACAGATTGGTTACAAACATCTGATTCAGAGCTACCCGACGGATATTCCTCTGTACCGGTTCTTCGGCTACTTTTACGTGGGTGCTCTGCTGATCGCCTTGCCATCGTTCCTGGCTTTTGGCGATGTTGAACGGCTACCTGCCACCGGGCTCCAGTGGGGCGTACTGGCCTGGCTGGGGCTGGCGGCGTCGGGGCTGGGGCTGTTTCTCTGGAACCGCGGAGCTTGTCTGGTTGATGCCGGCACCCTGGCGGTGATGAACAATGTCCTGGTACCGGCCGGTTTACTGGTGAATCTGCTGATCTGGAACCAGGGGGCGGACATTGCTCGGTTGCTCCTCGGTGGAGCTGTGATCCTGTTGTCGCTCTGGCTGAACGCCCGGTTCTCGCGCTACGCGGTCTGGGCCAGAGCGCCGGGGCTGTAGGATCGGTTTACGGGGGGAAAGGGTGTCTGGTTCTGCGCTTCCAATGGTTGGAGGGCCTGATCAAAAAGGATGGGTAATCACCCCGTAGTTAAAAGGAGAGTAAAATGGTCAGTTACTCAGAAAAAGTCAGGGAAATATGGCAGCCGCCTGAGCCTGAAACAGTGACGCCGGATTACAGAAACCTGGTGCGGTACGCGACCCTGGCGGCATCCAGCCACAACACCCAGCCCTGGATCTTCAGGCTGGAAAAGCATCGGATCCGGATTCTTCCAGATCTGTCACGGCGTTGTCCCGCTGTAGATCCCGATGACCACCACCTCTATGTAAGCCTGGGCTGTGCCGCCGAGAATCTGTTGCTGGCAGCGGAAGCGGCGGGGCTAAAGGGCCACTGCTCCTACGACGCCTCGACCTCGGGTGTTCAAATTGACTTTGAGGAAGCGCCCCCTTTTCGATCACCTTTGTTTGAAGCCATTTCCCGCAGGCAGTGTAGTCGGGTGAAATACGATGGTTCGCAAATCTCCACCGAGCAGTTGCAGCAGCTGGAGGAAGCGGGGCAGGGCGACGGTGTCTCCATCATGTTGTTCACTGCTGATGACCAAAAAGAGCAGATAGCCCGATATGTCGCTGAAGGTAACTCCGCCCAATTTCGGGACAATGCCTGGGCCCGGGAGCTTGAATCCTGGATTCGGTTTAACGGGCGAGAGGCCGTCGCTAGCGGTGACGGTCTGTATGGACCGGTCATGGGCAGCCCCGATGTGCCCCGGTGGCTTGGGTTGTTGGCGATGCGCTTCGGCTTCTCCGCGAAAAAGCAGAACCAGAAAGACTACCGGAACATCCGGAGCTCATCCGCCATTGCCATACTGGTTTCCGATATTGACGACAAACCCCATTGGATTGAGGCAGGCCGCTGCTATGAGCGACTCGCCCTGACGGCAACTGTGCTGGACTTAAAGACCGCCTTTATTAACCAGCCGGTTGAGGTGGCACCCTTACGCGCGGAGTTCGCCCGTTTTCTGGGCATCGGGAATCGGCGGCCGGATCTCATCGTGAGAATCGGTCGTGGGCCTGAAGCGCCACGATCCTTGCGTCGCCCGGTGGATGAGGTCTTGAGGACAAACTGATGCCCTGGATCACGTTATTTACCCAGTTGCTCCTGCCTTTCCTGCTATTGGGCTGGCTCGGTATCTTTCCGGCTGCTGCGATCAGGCAATGATCTTCTCGGCCCGTAGCCGATCACGGTGTGCGGACGATGCACGTTCCAGGCGAAGCCCTGATGCTCGGCGGTTTCGAGCAGCACATCTTCCAGCGGGTAATAGAAGTCGCCAGGGACACGGGGCTCGGATTCACGGAACGGCGTCTCGGTGCGCCCGCTCCCACAAGGTCTGCGCTTTCCTCGACTATCTGTTCGAATCATTAGGCCACCTACCGCCCTGGGATCGTTGGCGTGAGGAAATACAACCCAGGGGCTTCGAGGCGCATAACGGACCACTCGGTTAGTGGGCCTTTAACTGAATTTGTAGGACCACCGGCTGTCGTCAGAGGTTTCCGTATAGCTCGGCCCCAGTTAATGACGCAGTTTTCGGGAAGGTTGCAGTTCGCGATTTTCTGAGTGTGCGAGCTGATCTGGCCCGGCTCGAGAGCCGGGCCAGAGTAGGAGAGCTTACTGGATGGGCCCGAATAGCTGAGGCTGGCCCCAGCCCGCCAGTGTGGCGTTGGACTGTTCAAAGTATCTGGTCCAGAAGTCTTGCATGTTCTGCATGGCGGTCTGGCTGAGATAACCCTGATTTCCGGAAATTCCGGCCCCGACCACATTCACCGTTGCATTACCCATATTGCTTAACAGGTTTGCCTTCTTGGTCGTACTGAGCGTCGTATCAATGTCCAGGTTGTTGATTCCGCCATTGCCATAGAAAGAAACGACAGCAGAATTCTCCATCATGTCTGACGCGAGCAGAACAGCTTTCCTGGGCGACTGGGATGCGCTGATGACGCCTTGCCCAAAGTTGACCAATGAGCCCATCAGCTCGGTCTTGGGCAAGTCTGTGCTCGCCTCCTCAAAGGCTGTCTTCAGTACCTGATCCACTTTCCCGCGAACAAACGCCTTCTGGCGCTCCATGCACTGATCAAACTTTCTGAGAGCTGTTTTGCCGGTGTTAAACCGGTCCTCTTCACTCAAGGTGTGATCAAGCTTCCCAGTCAGTGGCATTTGTGAATAACGGCCTTCAGCGTAAGCACTGAATGTCAAAACGGTGATTCGGTCTCCCGGCCGCAGATACTCATGCACCTTGTTGTGAACGTGGCGCTTGAGATCCAGATTGAATATGAGGGTTTGGTCGATCACCACAAACAGCTCGCGCTCAGCTTGCTTCATTTCTGCGCTACCACCCAGCATGCCATAACATGTTGGGAAGTCGTCCCGGCTGGCGCTGTGGGCGGCCGAAGCCGCCCCCGCAATCAGGCAGGCCGTCAAAGCTTTCGCAATGACGGATCTGATTTCTTTTGTCATTTGCTGGCCACCTCCATCATGCGCAGAGCCTCTTCCTCGGAAACTTCCTGCTTCTGCGCAGCCTGCTTCTTCTCTCGCTGTTTGATCAGCAGATCGACTGTACGCTGGCGGTCCCAGCCCAACTTGTCCATCCACTGCTGGATATCCTCTTCTGCCAGATCCTGGTCATTGGTAGCGAGTTCTGGCGCTGCAGCAGGGGTTTCTGGCTGTGTTGGCGAAGCAGAAGACCTGGCTTGGTCAGAATGTGCTTCTGCCAGTTTCGCATTGCGTTCACGCCGCTCGACGGAAGACTCGACATCGTAGGAGCCTTTGTCCTGGTTATCCTTCCGGGCGTAGGCGAGGAAGGTGCGTCCGTTACCCTCTCCGAGCGTCTTTAGTAAACCTTTGTCGGTTGCCGTCTTGCTAAGCCTCTCGGCCATCTTTGCCTGAAGCTTGGTCAGGCTTCGCTGTGCAACCTGGGAGATGAAGTTGCGCTTGCGCTCGTGATACGCCTCGAATTCATCGCGATTTTTAAACTTGTGGCTGAAGTCGTATGCCGTTTCAGCTTCTTTGCCAGCAAATCCTGTTTTGTAACCGATCAGCACACCGAGGATTTGCAGAAAGGCAAAGATGACTGCCAGCACGATAAAGGTCGCCCAGCCGCCTTTGAGGTTCGCGTCCATGAGCTGATCGGCAACTGCAGTATCGGCTTCCTTCTGGCTCTCCTGCAGTTCCTGCGGGAACGCGCTTTGTGCGTATGGATCAGCTGAGTTGATCGGGCCAGTTGCTGCCGCGATGTCGGCTTTGTGAACTTCGATTGTTTCGGCTTGAAGCACTTGGCCGCGGACATAAGTGGCACCAACGCCTACCAGAATGACAAAGATCGCGGTGCAGACAGTTATCTTGAACGATGGTTTAACCGAGGCATTGGTATCGACACGACTGAGGATTCTGCGCCAGGCGGGATCCTGGTCGTCTTTGGTGTCATGCTCAAGCGATACCTCCTGGTTCGGGTGCATGGGGTCTTTGGTGTCAGTTTGGGACCACCAGGTACGCACTTTGTTGACGAGGCTGTTCTTGTGCAACTCGTGACCGGTATTGTGGGTCAGGGCGACAAGCAGACCGGAGATCAACAAAGCAATACCGATAGCTCCCTGCTGTTGCAGTGACTCACTGGCTCCAGGGATGGTGAAGCCCGCCAGCACGTAGGAGAACCCCATCGCTTCGATGAAGACCATGATGCAGATGGCTACCCACCCGAAAACGCCGAGTTTTTTACGACCAAGCTCTTCGACTTTTCGAAGATAGCTTTTACAGTTATCGTAAAGCTTGGGGCTCTGGTCCACATCAGTGAAGTAGGGCCGAAACTCGCCGCAAAGGTCCTTCTCGGAATGAAACCAGCCGGACTCGTCACGGCCCGGGTTCTTTGTCAGTCGAGCGATCTTCCCGATAAAGGGCAGGTTCATCCGGATGCGAAGAACGAAGAATGACACTTCCTGCCAGAACTTTCGTACGAGCAAGACAGCAACCAGCGTCAGGACAATCGCACCAAGGATGATGCGGTATTCATTGATGGCACTCAGGAGACTATCCATTGTGAATTCCTTTCGTGTGTTTTTGTGGTCAGTAAGAATCAGTTAGCGGAGACGCTGGAGCGTGACATTCTGTTCGTAAATGCCCTCGCCCTGGGCGTAGTAGAGGACGCCAGCTTTAGCGGTTTTACTGCCAGTGTTGGGCATCACTACATCCATGCATTCCATCGGGTCTTCCGGGGTGAAGTAGGTGCGCAGGAGAAGGCCACTCTGGCCGGGATAAGACTCTATGTGAGGCTGAGCCACAAAATCTGCGGTTTTGTCATTTCCAATGTCCTCGTAGACACGAACAGTTGGCCGGCCCTCCGGGGAGCCAGACGCCCGCATGACGCGCAGATCCTGATAGGCAACCATGTGGCCATTGACTGTGTCGTGCCATACATTGCCATTCAGACCGGGCCAGTAGTCCGACATATCCAGATCAGCCACATTCAGCTTCTGGCCGGTGGCCAGATTCTGAATGCTGCCCGTCACACGAGGTGCGTCCATATAGCAGGGCGATAGTTCTGCTGGCCCGCCAGCCACTGCTTCTGAAAACAGAGAAAAACTGATGCCACCTGAATCAGTGTTGGTGTCGCCGGTAGCCTGAGCGATCTGGCTGAAGTCGGAGGACGCCGGTTTGCCACCGAAATCTACCAGAGCTTTTACAGCAGGTGCCGGTTTCGCCTTTTTTGTCTGTTCGGCAACAATGGGCTCTGGTTTTGGCGTGTCCTTGACGCGCTTGCGGATTGCGTCCTTCTCGCTCGCTGTGCGGTTGGAGTGGGCTAGGTACTTGCTGTCGTTCTGACGTTGCAGATTGTAGGCCGCCAGCGACTTCTCAGAGTCGATTTCGACGATCTCCACCCGCCGGTTTGCTGAGCGTCCGGTTTTGGTATCATTGGTGGCAATCGGCTGCGATTCGCCTGCGCCCTGGAAATAAATCTGGTCAGAGGGAACGCCGACTTCTTCGAACAGTCTTGCGACAGTGCGCGCGCGGCTCTCGGATAAGGTTTGATTGAACGCATCCGATCCGCTTGCATCGGAATGACCAATCACAAGAAGTTTCTGCGGATTGTCTCCGCGGTAGACCGAGGCAATCGCCATGAGATCCTGTTTGGCTTTTGTCTTCAGCTTATCCGAGCCAACTTTAAACATTCCGCCATCATTAATTGCCATTTCCAGCGCGTTTTTCTTGCTGGAGTTAAAGGTTTTTACCTGCTGGCTTTCCAGAGAGATGCCTCGCTCCTGGGCCAGCTTGCGGAGCTTTTCCTGACGTTTGTCATAGAGGTCACCCAGAACAAGTCCGCCAATCAGGCCAGCGGCAATGCACGTTGGTTCGCCATCGCAGGCCAGAGCGCCGATAGCCGCACCGCTGACTGCGCCAAGGATCTTGCCTCCGTGCTGGTCCATCGTCGCACAACCTGACACGAGCACTGTAGATCCAAGTGCAACAGCCAGCGCGAGATTTGATCGATTCATTAGTCTCATCTTCCTTCGGTGTTTTTTTTGATGATTGGTCTGCGATGATTTGAACGCTATTAATTGGGCTGCGCATTAAATATACGTCATGTGATTTAAATGCAACTGCTGCGCAAGATTTCACATTTTTTAACGCAAATGAATGATTATTAAGCTCATAAAGGTGGACGTTCAGGTATTTTTTTGGGCTTTTTGGTTTTATGGCGCCGTCGCTATATACATACCTTCGCCTCTTTGGGAGTAGGCCGAATGACATTCTGGATTGGGGTTCAATGACTCAGTGTGGTTGCCGTCATGAACCCCAGGCTGAAATGGTGACGGAGTTAACGAGGAAGCTCTGTAGCAAAAATGGTCTTTGGTGGAATTGGACACGGGCAGGCATAGCTGACTGTCAGTCATGGATAGCCCGCCAGCCGCTAATGATCATTTAAATCAGCCACTTGAGGTGTGACTGCATGACCGGATTGGTCATTGCGCCGCGCTTCACGTAATTCATGATGATCGCAACAATTGGCGAGCACCCGATACAGGGCGTGATTTTAAGGACGGGCGCAAAGATCAGAAGCTCGGTTTCGAAGAGACGGTTCTGAAAGTGTGGGACGTACCCTGGACACAATTTGGACACAGGAAATAAAAAGGATCTGCGCTCAGGTCGGCCGTGGTTGGAGACCTGACAAAAGAGGATGGACTCAGATCGCCCTGTGGGCGATCTTCGGGGCTTTGCCCCGCCTTCGCTTTGCTGCGGCGCCCAAATCGCGTTCGTGATTTGTCGAACCTCTGACCTCTGCCTCCGGAGAGCGCCGCTACTACCCGATAGCAAGTGGTCTTAATGGACCAAAAACCCGCATGATCAATTACTTGCTCCAAAAACTATTGATGTAAAAACCCCAATATATCAGTATCTTGACAGATTTAGGCCGATTTGGGGCACAAGACTGATAGGAGCTGGATGTGCGGAAAGCGGACATTTGATCGGTGCCCCAAACCGGTTTTTGCCGTTGGTCCTCTGTATTTTACGCTCCCTGGTTCGTCTGCAACTGTTAGGTAACGAGTGTCCGGAAATCGGACAACGATGAGGTCGTTGGTCTCTTTCAATTGTTTCCGTGAGTTAACGGTAGAGCCGGTTCACCGGAATTCCCCGGCGGACGTTTTGATGCCAGTGGATCGTCCTGTGTAAAAGTAGCCGCCGGGTGATACCGAGCTCAGTATTATGTGGATGCACAGAGTCGCTGACGGAATAAGTTGAGCTTCAAAGCCGACTTAGAAGTCTCCTCGTCCTTGCTCAAGAGGGGACAGATCCGCGGGTGTCTCCTGGCGCTTTGTCAGGTAGTGTCTGGCCGCTCCCAGAAAATGAAGACCTATGATAATGGGCAACACGTAGCTACCCAGGTAGATATGCACGATTTCAGCTGGCTCGTGCAGTACCCCGAGCGATTCCAGTGGCAGAGAAACACTGAACCAGCCAAAGACATCCATGGCCTCGCCTTCCGTGAAAATATACAGAGGTCCGGTGATCACCTGGAAAACAAGGGCCAGAAGGATCAGCCTGTGTATCCAGTAAGCTGCCAGGTGCTCAAATCGTGTGCGCCCCTGATTGGGCGGAAAGCCTTCATGGAGCCGCCAGACCACCCGCCAGAGGATGAACCAGAAAACGAAGAATCCCAAGGCGATGTGTACGCCCATGATGTAGCTCCCTGCGTTTTCGGTAGGTGCGTAGCCGGCCACGAAACCCAGCACGAGCATGGCGATAACCAACAGGGCGGTGATCCAGTGATTGAGAGTTGAGATGCCTGAGTAGCTGCGCGGTGCGTTCATCCTTTCTCCTTACTGAGTAGCTGGGTAGCTGCCGGCCACCCCGTAGTCGTTGATATTCGTATGGTCTTCCATCAATAAACGTCTTCCAGGTAGCGCCCCTCCGCTCTGAGTGTTTCCACATCCACCGGTAAGGGCTTTAGAATCTCTTCAATGACCTGCTTTACCCCCTCGGCCATATCCCGGCCGCCACAGACCAGAATCTGAGCTCCGGTCCTGACCATCTGGCGCACGGCGATCTCATCCTGCCTGAGCTTGTCCTGAACATAAGCGCGCTCATCAGATCGAGAGAAAGCGGTATTCAGCCCGGTCAGCCGATTGTCTTCAAGGTAGCGCCCCAGCTCCGGTTGATACAGAAAATCCGATTGCGAATTGCGTCCGCCCCAATAAAGGTACATCGGGTTACCTTTGGTATTTTTCCGGATAAACCCGGTCAATGGGCCAATTCCGGCACCGGCCCCGATCAGAATGACCGGGGTGTTACCGGTTGCTGGTCGAAAGTCGGGATTGTGGCGGAGAAAACCATCAATACGGTCGCCCGGCTTCAGATCATGCAAATAGCCGGAGCAGATACCACCAGGTTTTTTGCGGACGCATATCTCCAGCACACCGTCCGCAGACGAGGACGCCAGAGAATAGAATCGCGCGGCCTGCCCCTGAGGAGGTATAACACCAAGAAGATCGCCAGCTTCGAACGAGGGCAGAGCCTTGCGGGCCCGGGGGAGAAACTTCGGCCACCCGCGCTGCTCGGCCGCCTCGAAACGAAGAATACTGGTAGGCGCCTGCACCGCGAGACCGTAATCCGCCCGTTCCACAAGCTCCAGTTTTACCGTGCGCGGCGGTAACGGATCGTAGATCAACGAAAACGGAGTCCCGATAAGCTCACTGATCTTGTCGCCCCACTCGCTGAATTGCGACGCGCAACACCGATTAATCAGTTCAACGCTATGCAAACGGCTCAGCCCTTTGCTGGCGAGCGCCGCATCCACATCCAGTGCAAACTGACAGAAGTTCGGAAACTGCCTGTCGCCAAAACCCAACACAGCATATTTCAGAGCTTTCTCCTCCCTGAACTCACTGAGCCTGGCGATAAATCGCCGGGCCGATGCCGGCGCATCGCCGTCACCATAGGTCGAGGTCAGTACAAAAAGCATGGATGCCTGTGGGTAATGGTCCGCCAGGGCGTTCATCTCGCTGCAATGCACCCGAAGACCGATCTGATTCAGGCTGGCATGGAGCGCGCGGGCAAACCCCCAGGTGGTATTGCCTTCTGAACCGACGAGGATTACGGCCTCAGCCTGAGAGACGTTAGCATTGTCCGGCAACTGCTCCAGCGCCCGACGACGCCGCCACCAGATTGTTATTCCTGTTACCGAGAGCACTGGTACGGTCAGCGCAGTCGCTCCCAGAATCAGGCCCAGCCACCATAGCCCCTCGCCGGTGTGCAAACTGACGATCCACTGCTGGATCACGCCATCCTCTGAGCGCGGCTGGTACTTCAGCAGCTCCCCGGTTGCCTGATCAACAAACCCGAAACCGCCGCGGGTTGTCAGGGAATAGATATCCTGGGGGTCATCAGGATAGGGAAACACCAGTTCCCGCAGTTCAGTGAGATCAACTTTCGAGAGGGCGTCCAGTGTGGCCACCGGCGCCGGTTGGCCGCCGGTGACCTCAGCGGGAAATGCTGGCCCGATTTCGGAAACTCCCGGCAGCAAGCCAAACCGCTGCGCGGACATATAACTGCCGGTCAATGCCAGCAGCAGCAATCCCAGAACAGCAAACCGTGCCAGTTCGGCATGGATGCGTTTGCCGCCGGAACCGGGTAACGGCCGTAGTAATGCTGTCCAGCTACCGGTTTGACGGACCAGCAGAAAAATTCCGGAAATACAGAGAAGCAGCATGACTGCGGCCATCACCCCAGCCAGCATCCGGCCTGTGTCATCCAGCAGAAAGGAGCGGTGCAGATCCCTGACCCAGGTGAATAACGCCGATGGTTCGTAGGGTGCAATGCCTTCCCCGGTCAGGGGGTTGACCAGATCGGCTCCGGGCTGGCCGTTCCGGCTGTAATATACGATTACTCCACCGGAAGGGCCGCGTACAATCTGTTCGGTTCCCGGGTAATGATCCACCACACGCCCTGCCAGCTCTGCCACGCTCACTTCGCCGACGGGCGGGATTACCGCTGACGCTCTGTCCATGGCGGGCGCCAGGGCCAGAACCGCTCCGGTGACGGCAAGTAACATCAGGAACAAGGCCGCAAGCAGACCCGGTAAACCGTGCAATTGTCGTAACATCACCTTGGCTCCTGCCAGTCCCTCAGAAATCGTACCGGAAGGAGCGAACATAGCCGCGGCCGGTGACCGGTTTGCCGGCACCTTCGCTGGTCAGTGGTACCGCGATGTCCGCCCGATTATCCCGTATATCCTCAACGGCGGTGTCGATACGGATCTCGTGGCCGCTGTCAATCAGGGCATCATCCAGGTCAAGAGTGATTTTCAGGGTTCGCCCGCTGGTTATGCTGGCTCCGGTCAGGCCATCGTACTCCGCCGGGTCCAGCCTGCTGCCACGGGCCCAGCCGGTCAGGTGCTTGTAGTATTTGGATTTCTTGCCTGCGACCCAGAGCGTACCCTGGTATCTGCCGGAAGCGTCCGTGAGGTAAAGCGCCAGATAGGCGCCATCGCCGCCATAGTTGAGCAATTCGGTCGTGAAGGTTACTTCACGGGCCTGGGCAAGCGCGGGCAAGGCAACGGCTATTGCCAGGCCCAGAGCAAAAAAGAGCTTTTTCATACAGTCTCTCCGGTAAAAACGTGAACCGCGAAAAAGTAGACAGAAAGAAACGCCGGATTATTCAACCGTTACGCTGGGGCGACCCTTTACGATGCCATTGCTGGGAGCCGGCCTTTGGCCATTGGCCTCAGCACCTTTTTGTCTCTGATTTCCATAACGGTTATCGTCGTCCTCATCATCGTCATCGTCTTCTTCCCGCTCCAGTTCCATCAATTTCAGGGAGGCCGGTGCATAGGACGCCTCTGCCCGAAACCCTTCCGGGGCGAGACCTTTCACCTCATAACAACCGTCATCCACCTTGATGCGGTACACCGTCCAGCCTTCAGCTTCCAGTTTCTGGCGCAGGTTTTCCCGGGGCTGCCAGTTGGCCACCGGATCATCACAGTCATCGTCAGCCAGCAGCGGAGTGCCCACCAACAATAAAGAGAGGCTCAAAATCACGGGTTTGGTCTTCATGAAATGTCTCCTGTTGAATCCACAATGACCACTTTATGAGGTTTTCCTGACACTGGCCTGAACGGGGCCGGTCTGGATTACTGAGGATCAGCGGAACTGGAATTCCTCTTTGTGGAATCGCCGCAAGCGGAAGGGCGCTGACCACAACCCCTGTTGGATGGTCCGTCCCAGCCCTGCCGGGCCGCAAAACCATACTTCCGCGCCTGCGGCAGAACGCCCGTCGGTAGCCAGCTTTTCTGGTGAGAGCTTCTCGCCCTTGCTGCTGTCGTGAACCTGCAGATTGATGCGGTCAAAGCGCGAGCAAAGCTTCCGTAGTCGTTCCACTATGGGATCCTGGCTGGCATTTCGGGCGCAGTAGTGAAGGTCTGCCTCCGGCGCGGTCACTGTGCTGGGATCAATTGCCTCAAGCCAGGCCAGGAACGGTGTCACACCGATGCCACCAGCAATCCAGATCTGATGGAACTTACGGTTTCGTCGGTCGAAATCAAAACAGCCGTAAGGCCCTTCAATCTTCACGGTCTGCCCCATGTTGATCTTGTCACTGAGATTACGGGTGAAGTCTCCGAGCGATTTAATGAGGAATGTGACAGTGCCATTTCCCTGGTCAGCACTGGCAATGGTAAACGGGTGGGCGCCTTCGACGGTGTTAAAGGTTACAAACGCAAATTGCCCTGCACGGTGTCCGGGCCATGCCGGCCCCAAATCGCAGGTAACCTCGGTGACATCCCGGGCCAGGGTGCTGATACCGGTGATCGTGCCGCGAACCTGACGACGACGGCCAACTCTGCCGCCCAGGGAAAGCCCGCTGGCGATGCTGCCTCCCAGCAGCAGAATGGCCATCAGCATACCAATCGGCTGCTGCCACCACTGCAGCGGAGCGAGCCAGGCCGCATGGAAAGCAAGCAACAGGTAAAGCACGGGCATCAACCGGTGCAGATAGCGCCAGTATTTGTAGGGGAACTTGCGCCACAGGGTAATCAGCAACATGGCGAACAACAGATAAATGGCGAGCTCGCCAATGTCTTCGGCGGCGTCGCGCATCATCTCTATAAACCCGGAATAATGGGGCTCGTGCTGCTCCCCCGCTTCGCCGAAAACCGACTCGATAACATCATCACCCATTTCAATCAGCCAATGAGCAGCAGCAAATACCACCGTCAGGATACCGGTCCATTTATGGGTGTGATAGATCTTGTCCAGTCCGCCCATCGGCCTTTCCAACCAGGCCGGGCGCAATGCCAGCATCATGGTCAGCGACATCAACGCGATGGCTAACCACCCGCTCAGTAACAGGCTCTGTTCATAGACCGCCCAGGGCGAACCGGCCCCTGGACCTGCGGCGAGACTCCAGCTCCAGAGGCCCACAACCAGCACAATGAAAGGTAAAATTATCCGGATCATGACATCTCCTCCGACCAGATCCTGAAATACTTGGGGCCAGACTAGCGTCCGAACCTGACAGCCAGCTGAAGGTCGGTGAGGTGCCAGGGCAAGGTTCAACGCCATTCAGGCTGCTGTCAGCTTCCGGCTGTAGTATCTTTCTCCCAGGGCTGGAATAGAGGCGAACGATGCGGGTACTGTTGGTTGAGGATACTGTCGGGCTTGGTGAGGCGGTGCGGGATCAGATCGCCGATGACGGCCACGCGGTGGACTGGGCGCAAACACTGAACTTTGCTGAAGCCAGTATTCAGACAATCGCCTACGACCTTATTCTGCTTGACCTGATCCTGCCGGACGGCCATGGCCTGGATTTTTTGAGAAAGCTGAGGACAACCAAACACACGACACCCGTCATCATCCTTACGGCCAGAGATCAGGTGTCTGACCGGATTGAAGGGCTGAACGCCGGTGCCGATGACTATCTGGTAAAGCCCTTTGATCTTTCCGAGTTATCGGCTCGTGTGGCTGCCGTTGCCCGTCGTTACCGAGGCAATCCGAGCCCGCTGATACGCGTGGGGCATCTGGAGGTGGATCTCGGTGGTCACCGCATCAGGCGCAACGGTGAGCCGGTGGAGCTTACTGCCAGGGAATGGGCCCTGTTCGAGGGCTTCATCCAACGCCCTGGAATGTTGTTATCGCGATCGCAGCTGGAGGACCGTCTCTACGCCTTCGGGGCGGAAATCGAAAGTAACACCATTGAAGTTTATATCAGCCGTTTGCGTAAAAAACTGGGAAAGGATGCCATCATAACCGTCAGGGGCATGGGCTATCGCCTGGACACACATGACCAATAGAACCAGCTTACAGAAACGCCTGAGCATCGGCCTTACACTTGGCGTCACCCTTCTCTGGCTGTTGGGTGTTACCGCTTCCGGACTGGTGGCCCAGCACGAGATGAACGAGGTGTTTGACAGTGCCCTTCAGGAAACGGCCCAACGAATTCTACCGCTGGCCGTTACCGACATCCTGAACCGGGAAAATGGCACGGGGAATCAAACAGCCCCTTCTCTTAAAGACCATGACGAATACCTCACATACCTGGTCCGGGACGAAAAGGGCAACCTTCTGCTCCAGTCGCACGATGCCGATCCCGGCGTTTTTGGAAAACTGCCACAGGAAGGTTTTTCAAACACACCGACGCACCGGATATACGGCGCGTCTGCCGTCAGCGATACCGTCTATATTGAAGTAGCCGAACCCCTGGCTCACCGTCGCGAATCCGCTCTGGAGGCGGGGCTGGCATTGCTGGTGCCTCTGATCATCCTGATCCCGATCAGCCTTATGGGTGTCTGGTGGATTGTCCGGCTTTCCCTGCGCGAGGTGGTCGAATTCAGGCAATCGATAGAATCCAGGGGTGCAGGAGATCTCTCTCCCGTTGAGAGGGAGCAGTTACCAGCAGAATTTGAGCCGATCGCCGTTGCCGTCAACCGGTTGCTGGAGCGCTTGCAACGTGCTCTTGAGACAGAACGAAGTTTTACCGCCAACAGTGCCCATGAATTGCGGACCCCCCTGGCAACAGCACTTGCCAAAGTGCAGCGGCTGAAGACCCAGGTACAGAGCGACCAACTCAGGAACAATGTTGGCGAGATTGAGGAAACCCTGCGCAGCCTGTCGCTACTGACCGGGAAGCTGCTCGAACTGGCGAAGGCAGAAGGAGGCGGCGCAACATCGCAAACCCGGCATAACCTTGTGCCAATACTGACGATGATTGTTGGGGATTTTGAGAGACAGGTACCCGGGAGGATTGTTCTGAGCGTGCCAGAGAGTGAGGTGCACTCCTTTCTGGACCCAGACACCTTTGCCATCCTGGTACGCAACCTTATTGAGAACGCACTCAAACATGGCTCCCGGAAACAGCCCGTGGCGGTCACCATGTCCGATGATGGTTCGTTGAAGGTAAGCAATGGCGGTAACATCGTGCCACCAGAACAACTCGTCCTGTTGCGAAACCGGTTTGCACGCTCAAAAACGGATGCCGCCGGTTCCGGCCTGGGCCTGGCTATTGCGGACGCGATTGCCACAGGTGCCGGCATGACGTTGCATTTGCGCTCGCCGGCAACCGGGCGGCAGGACGGCTTTGAAGCGGAGCTGGATGTGGCATGTACCTGACACTTACCGACTTCTGCTGCTGACGAGCATCATTCAGTCACTGAGTCTGGCCGTTTTCCTGCTGCTTCCCTTCAACGTCCGTCTTGTCAGCAATCGGCTCCTGGTCGCTACACTGGTCTCCTTCGCTGCCTGGCTAGGTGAGATCTTTCTGTACGGAAGCGGACTTGCGCTTGAGTATCCTGACATCGCTTGCCTTGGGACTCTCCTCGGACTTCTGCAAGCGGGGACGCTCTATCTGTACGCGACCCTCGTGAAGGTGCATCGTGCCTCCGAAGGTGCGCCGTATACCGGCATCAAGCCGCCCGGACAGATCGATCGCCTGGTCGAGAACATCACCGGCAAGACCGAAGACGGTATTCGTGAACGATACGAGGAGGCGCGCCGCGCCCGGACCCGTGCCGATCAGAGCGTAGAGAAAGGCCGCGACTTCGTCACTGACTACGTCAACTACATCCATTACGTCGAAGGCGTACATGGTGCCGCAGGGGGAGGAGGGCACCAAGCCTCTCTTGAGTACAAACGCAGTCCGTGCCGGCTGAGAAAGGTAACTCCGACTTAGGGGAAGGCAATCCGAGTGGTAAGGGGGGCACATTGCTACAAAGCACTGCCTTATGCTGTCGCCCCTCAACGATTTAAATTATCTTGAAAGAACAGCTTAACGTTCCAGTCCAGCTAGATGACGCACGATCAGGAGGATTCAAAGATGAAACGGTTCTACTCACTAAGCCTTGGCGCATTGCTCGTTGTTCTCATGGCCGGGTCCGGGGCCAGTGGCCCTGCCAATGCCCAAACGGACGAGCAAAATGCTCACGCAACCAACTCGAAGGAAGAAAAGGGAAACAACCAATCGGACGGGCTGAGACAGAGAACTGGTATCCCCTTTCAGATCACCCAACCTCCTGAGGGTACCCTGCCATTGCTGGCAATTATGATAAACATGGAGCAGAACATGGCGGCTCTCCAGGCAGGTCACCTCATATAAACCATATTGCAACACTGCTAGCAAGGCTGTTCAGCTAGCCTTGCTTTCTTTGATTTGAACGAGGATGCGAAGCAGAAGGCGCTGGTGAAATACGGGTTCATAGCGCCGGTCGGACCCAGAAATTTGAGGCCACGACACTCGGATCGATGAAGCCTCCGGGAGTTCAGCAGGGCGGTTTTTGCAGGCAAAGGTCAAAATTTTTCACTCTAAAACTATCGGGCCAAAGCCTCGGACAGACCCTGGACACAATTTGGACACAGGAAATAAAAAAGGATCTGCGCTCAGGTCGGCCGTGGTTGGAGACCTGACAAAAGAGGATGGACTCAGATCGCCCTGTGGGCGATCTTCGGGGCTTTGCCCCGCCTTCGCTTTGCTGCGGCGCCCAAATCGCGTTCGTGATTTGTCGAACCTGAGGTTCTCATCAAATCGCTCCGGCAAACAATCTTTCATAAAAAACCCCGCACTGTGGCGGGGTTTTTTATGAAAGATGGCGCGCCCGAGAGGATTCGAACCTCTGACCTCTGCCTCCGGAGGGCAGCGCTCTATCCAGCTGAGCTACGGGCGCATGAAACCGACAGCGGTGCGTCAATTTCGAGTGCGCAATCTTACGTGTGACGCCTGCGTCTGTCCAGCCCCTCGCGGTGAATGTCGGGCTTTTGTGTTGCTGGCGTGGTGCACCGTGCCGTTCCGGGTTAGCCTTCCCGGTATCCATTGTTTCCCGGTATTCAACTGAGGCGGTTCATGGCAGTTCTGCGCGGTTTTCTGAGTCTGACGCTCTTCTATTTGCTGGGTGAAGCCCTGCAGCATCTGTTTGTGCTGCCGGTGAGCGGTGGAGTGATTGGCATGGCTCTGATGACCCTGATGCTGATGCTGCGCGGGCAGATCGGGCAGGGCCTGGCCGGTGCCAGCCAGGCTTTGATCAGTGTGCTGGTACTGCTGATCATGCCGGGCGTGGTGGGTGTTTTCTTTCTCGCAGACGAGTTCGCTGGCCAGTGGCTGGCGGTGGGTGTCGCGCTTGGCGTGGGGACGCTGCTCAGTGTTCTGACTACGCTTCTGCTGATGCGCGCGCTGGTGAGCCGCCAAGGTGCGGAGACATCCGATGAGTGACCTGTGGTTGCGCTTCAGGGCTCTGGTGGACGAGCTGTCCGGCCTTCCCATGCTCGCGGTGGCTCTCACCCTGGCCGCTTTTTTTGTCGGAGAGCGGGGTTTTCGGCTGCTGCGCCAGCCCATCTGGTGCCCGCCTGTGCTGCTTTCTGCATTTTTGCTCAGTGCCTTTCTGCTGGTCCTGGGGCTGGAGTTTGGCCAATACCGTGAGGGGGCCCAGTGGCTGACCTGGCTTTTGGGTCCGGCAACGGTGGCGCTGGGTGTGCCGCTGTATCAGCAGATGCATCATATTCGTGCGCTCTGGCGTCCGATTCTGGTGACCCTGCCAGTGGCCGCCACCCTGGCGGCGGTTTATGCCCTGGCGTTTGCAGCTCTGTTCGGTGCCTCTCCCGAGGTGCTGGCCTCGGTGGCGCCCAAATCTGTGACTGCACCTATCGCCATTGGCATTACTGAACAGCTTGGCGGCTCTGTTTCGCTGATGATGGGCGGGCTGCTGGTGACCGGTGTGCTCGCCACCCTCTGTGTGGATGGACTGGGCCGCTGGCTGGGGATTGTCGATGACCGCATCCTGGGCTTCGCCCTGGGCCTGAATGGTCATGCCATCGGTACTGCCCGGGCCTTTGCGATCAGTCCTGCTGCCGGCGCCTTCGCTTCTCTGGGAATGGGCCTGACCGGCCTGTTCACCGCCCTGATGCTGCCGCTGGCGTTCAGTGTTTTCGTTCCCTGAACGCTGATTCATCCCGCGCATGAGGCCATGTCGTTATTTCGATTGCTCATTACCCCCGGTCACACTAACTTTGTTCAGCATCGCACAGGGAGCCATGAGCTGCTGTGTGCCGGTCGAAAAATTCAATTACAAGAGCGACGGAATAGTCATGAAAAAACTTTTGACTGCTTTTGCGGGCTGTATGGTGCTTGCTGTTGCACCCATTGCCTCCTCTGCCGAGGCGAACAGGGAACTGAAAATGGCATATGATGCCGACCCGGTGACACTGGATATTCACGAGCAGCTGTCCGGAGGGGTGGTGCAGCTGTCTCACATGACGTTTGATCCGCTGCTGCGCTGGACCAGGAATCTGGAGTTTGAGCCCCGGCTTGCCGAGAGCTGGGAGCGGATCGACGACAGAACCCTGCGGTTTCATCTCCGTGAAGGCGTCAAGTTCCATTCAGGAAACCTGCTCACCTCCGAAGACGTCAGATTTACCTTTGACCGCCTCAAGCAGAGCCAGGATTACAAGGGCATTTTCAAGCCTTTCACTGAGCTGAGAGTAATTGATGACCATACGTTTGAGCTGGTCACCAGTGAGGCCTATCCTCTGGCCCTTAATGCTGCCACCTATATTTTCCCGATGGACAAGGCCTTCTACTCCGGCACGGACGAAGAGGGCAGAGACAAGAGCGAGATCAGCAAGCAGGGCAGCACCTTTGCTTCCCGGAACCAGTCCGGCACAGGCCCTTTCCGGGTAACGTCCCGGCAGCAGGGAGTGAGGGTCGAGTTCGAGCGTTTTGCTGACTACTGGGATGAGAACTCCCCGGGCAATGTGGGCAAGGTGGTTCTGACGCCGATCAAGGAAAACAACACCAGGGTCTCGGCTCTGCTGTCCGGCGGCGTGGATTTCATTGCTCCGGTTCCTCCCACCGATCTTGAGCGGATAAAGCAGGATCCCGATGCCAGCCTGGTCACCATGAGCGGCACCCGCATCATCCTTTTCCAGCTCAATCAGAAGCGCTTTGAGCCCTTCCAGGATGTCCGTGTTCGCCAGGCGGTAGCCCACGCCATCAATCAGGAAGGTATCGCAGCCAAGATCATGAAAGGCTTTGCCACCCCTGCGGCCCAGCTGTCACCTGCAGGCTATCAGGGCCATAACGAAACCCTGAAACCCCGCTACGATGTTGCCAAAGCCCAGGCCCTGATGAAGGAAGCCGGCTACGAGGACGGTTTCACCATTACCCTGATGGCGCCCAACAACCGGTACGTGAACGATGCCAAGATTGCCCAGGCAGTGGCGTCCATGCTCTCCCGGATCAACATCAAGGTGAACCTCAAAACCCTGCCGAAGGCCCAGTACTGGCCCGAGTATGACAAGCGGTCCGGGGACATGATGATGATTGGCTGGCACGCGGATACCGAAGATTCTGCGAACTTCTACGAGTTCCTGACCATGTGTCCGAGCGAGGAAACAGGCATTGGCCAGTACAATGCGGGCAACTACTGTAATCCGGTCATTGATGCCATGGTGAACGAGGCCAACTCGGAAACCGATCCGGTGAAACGCACGGCCATGCTGCAGGAAATCGAGAAGCGTCTGTACGATGATGCGGCTTTTGCACCCCTGCACTGGCAGGATCTGGCCTGGGCGTCCAGGAAGAATGTGATTATCGAGCCGGTGCTCAATGTCATGAACTTCCCTTACCTGGGTGACCTGGTTATCGAAGACTGAAAGTGCGCTGATGTCACGGCCCGGCATCCCCGCCGGGTCCGTGTTCTGTTCCAACCAACCCCAATTTCCGGAATTCATTCATGTTAGCCTTTTTGGTGCAGCGGATAGGTCAGGCTGCGCTGGTGATGTTTGTCATCAGTGTGATCAGTTTTTCCATCCAGGAAGGGCTGGGCGACCCACTCCAGCAGATGGTCGGCCAGTCGGTATCTGAAGCGGAGCGGGAAAAGCTCCGGGAGGAGCTGGGCCTTGATGACCCCCTGCCGATTCAGTATCTGCGGTTCGCCGGCAACGCTCTACAGGGCGACCTGGGAACTTCCTATTCCTTTGGCAAGCCGACCCTGGAAGTAATCCTCGATCACCTGCCGGCTACCCTGGAACTGGTGATTGCGGCCAGTCTCATCATTGGACTGCTCTCGGTTCCCATCGGGGTCTATGCTGCCATTCGGCCCAGGGCCTGGCTGTCCAGGTTTTTCATGGGGATAAGCACGG
Organism: Marinobacter sp.; assembly: GCF_044799475.1. Lineage (GTDB taxonomy): Bacteria > Pseudomonadota > Gammaproteobacteria > Pseudomonadales > Oleiphilaceae > Marinobacter. The sequence goes on from NZ_CP085217.1 coordinate 1,427,158, forward strand.
TCGGCATTTCCATTCCGGTCTTTCTGACGGCCATCATGCTGATTCAGCTGTTTTCCATTGGCGTCACAGTTAGCTGGTTTCCCTCCGGCACCGACTGGGGCCGGTGGCTCAATGACTTTTTCTCCACTGATGGCGGCATGCCTTCCTATGGCCGGGGTGATGAGCTGGTGCACCTGTTTGGCAGCTGGCGTTCGGGCTTTTTCAGTCAGGACGGGCTGATGCACCTGGTGCTGCCCGCGGTTTCCCTGGCGTCCATCATGCTGCCTCTGTTTATCCGGCTGATCCGAGCCGAGATGATGGAAGTGCTGCAGAGCGACTATGTCCGCTATGCCCACGCCAAGGGGCTGGCGCCACGCCGCATCCATTTTCTTCATGCCCTGAAGAACACCATGTTGCCGGTGATTACCGTGGGCGGCGTGCAGATCGGTGTCATGGTGGCCTACACCATCCTGACTGAGACCGTATTCCAGTGGCCGGGCGTTGGACTGATGTTCCTGGAGGCCATCACCCGCAGCGACATACCTCTGATCGTGTCCTACCTGATGGTGGTGGGCCTGATTTTCGTCATTACCAATACGCTGGTGGACCTGATCTACGGACTGGTCAACCCCACTGTCAAACTGACGGGGAAGAAGGCATGACCACAGCGACCGTTTCCCGCTGGGCCCGTTTTCGCGAGTCCTTTCTCTGGTACAGCTTCTGGCGCGACAGGGTCGCCGTTGTCAGCTTCCTGGTATTTGCGCTGATCACGGTGGCGGCCTTCATGTCTCCGTTGCTGGCGCCGGCGGATCCCTACGATCTGACCCAGATCGACATCATGAATTCGGAGCTTCCACCCGCCTGGATGGCCGGAGGAGATCCTGAATTCCCGCTGGGCACGGATGCCCAGGGGCGGGATCTTCTTTCGACCATTCTCTATGGCACGCGGGTCTCTCTGCTGATCGGCTTTGGTGCTGTGATCCTCCAGGCGACCCTGGGAATCCTGTTTGGCCTGCTGGCAGGGTACCTGGGCGGCCGGGTGGATTCGGTTCTGATGCGGATCGCCGATGTGCAGCTTTCCTTCTCCACTCTCATGGTGGCGATCATCGTCGGGGCGGTCTTCAAGGCCAGCTTTGGCAGCCTGATGTTCGGGGAAATTGCGATCTACATGCTGATTCTGATCATCGGCGTGGCCGAATGGCCCCAGATTGCCCGCACTGTCCGGGCCTCGGTGCTGGCGGAGAAGAAAAAGGAGTATGTGGATGCGGCCAGGGTCATGGGGTTTCGCACAAAACGCATCATGTTCCGCCACATTCTGCCCAATACCCTGTCGCCGATCTTCGTCATCTCCACGGTACAGATCGGCAATGCCATCATTTCCGAGGCGGCACTGTCGTTTCTCGGACTCGGCATGCCGGAAACCCAGCCCTCCCTGGGGTCGCTGATCAAGTCCGGGTTCGACTATATCCAGAGCGGCTCCTGGTGGATCACCCTGATCCCGGGTCTGGTTCTTGTTTTGCTGGTACTGGTGATCAACCTGCTGGGCGACTGGCTGCGTGATGTAATGAACCCAAGACTTTACAAGGGCTGAGCCATGGCACTGCTGGAAGTAAGAAATCTTGATGTGCGCTTCGCCGTGCGTGGCGGGGATCTCCATGCCCTGCAGGGAATCAGCTTTTCCCTTGATCGGGGAGAGCGTCTCGGCCTTGTGGGTGAGTCTGGCGCGGGTAAATCGGTGGCGGCCTTCTCGATTCTCAAGCTGATTGCCCAGCCAGGCTACATCGCTGGCGGTGAAATCCTGTTTGAGGGCCGGAACCTGGCAGCCATGAGCGAGAGGGAGCTGCGTCAGATCCGGGGCAACCGCATTGCCATGATATTCCAGGATCCGATGATGACCCTGAATCCGGTGCTCACCATAGGCACCCAGATGGTCGAGGCGCTGAAAGCCCACCGCAGCATAACGACCCAGGCGGCCCGGGAAATCGCTCTGGCGAAGCTGCGTAAAGTCTATATTCCATCACCGGAAACCCGTCTGGATCAGTATCCCCATGAGCTGTCTGGCGGCATGCGCCAGCGGGTGATTATTGCCATCGCGCTGCTGCTGGACCCGGAAATCATCATTGCGGATGAGCCCACCACTGCGCTTGATGTGACAATTCAGGCCGAAATCATGGCCCTGCTGCTGGAACTCTGTGAAGGCGAAGGTGTGGCCCTGATGCTGATCACCCACGATCTTGGCATTGTTTCCCAGGTCACCCAGCGGATGCTGGTGATGTATTCCGGCCGCATCATCGAACAGGGCCCCACCCGGGAGATCATCAATGACGCCCAGCATCCCTACACCCAGGGTCTGATCAACGCTCTGCCCCAGATGGGGGAGCGGGGCCGTCGCCTGTACCAGATCCCCGGCTCCATGCCGTCACTGCGCAACATTCCCACCGGCTGTCCGTTTCATCCCCGCTGCGAGTTTGCGACGGATATCTGCGGCCAGGATATGCCGGATTATGTGACATCCGGCAACGTGAACGTCGCCTGCCACGAGGTGCGCAAGCTTATTGATGAGGAGCGGCAGATGCAGGAGGTGAAATCATGACAGCCCACAAGGCTCCGTTGCTGGAAATCCGCAATCTGGAAAAACGCTTCGACCTGTCCGGCAACTTCCTGGAGCAGCTGCGGTTTCGTAAAGGCCGCATTGTGAGGCATCAGGAATACGTTCATGCCATCAACGGGGTCAGTCTGGGCGTACAGAAAGGCGAGGCGCTGTGCGTAGTGGGGGAGTCCGGTTGTGGCAAATCAACGGTGGCCCGCACGGTCATGGGTCTGTTGACGCCTACCAGCGGAGAAATCCACTACGGGGGTGAGCGCATTGACCAGCTGGACGGCAAGGCCCTGCTGCCCTACCGCCGCAAGATGCAGATGATCTTTCAGAACCCCTACGCTTCACTGAACCCAAGGATGACCATCCAGCAGACCCTGGAGGAGCCGATCCGGTTCCATCAGCCAGCCATGTCAAACACAGAGGTCCGGGACAAGATTCATGAGGTCATGCATTCTGTGGGCATCAACCCGGACTGGGGTGGCCGTTACGGCCACGAGTTCTCCGGCGGGCAGCGGCAACGGATCGCCATTGCCCGGGCGCTGGCGGTGGACCCGGAATTCATTGTTGCCGATGAGCCCATTTCTGCGCTGGATGTATCGATCCAGGCCCAGGTGCTCAATCTCCTCATGGATGCCCAGGAGTCCCGGGGCCTGACCTATCTGTTCATTACCCACGATCTGTCAGTGGTAGAGCATTTTGGTACCAGGGTTGCCGTCATGTATCTGGGTACCGTATGTGAGCTGTCTGACACCCAGACCCTGTTCGACAGCCCACGGCATCCCTACACCCAGGCACTGATGTCGGCAATTCCGCGGCTTGAGGACTCCGGGGCCAGCCATATCCGTCTGAGTGGTGAGGTGTCCACTCCTGTTGATCTTCCTTCCGGCTGTGTTTTCCATGGCCGCTGCCCCTACGCCAATGAGCGCTGCCGGCGCGAAGTGCCAGGGCTGATCGCATCGGACAGCGGTAGCCAGGTAGCCTGCCATGCCGTCGAAGAGGGGCGTCTTTAGTGCCTCTTTTAGGCTATCCTGCGGGCACGGTCCGGAAATGAGGTAGGCATGGAAGTTCGCTGGCTGGAAGATTTTATTGCCCTGGCGAGGACGCAGCATTTTTCCCGTGCCGCGGAGCTTCAGCACGTCAGCCAGCCCACCTTCAGCCGGCGGATCCGGTTGCTGGAGGACGCCATGGGTACCATCCTGATCAATCGCCAGACCCTGCCCCTGTCGCTGACACCGGCAGGCAGGGTGTTTCTCGATATGTGCGAGCGGATTACCCGGGATGTCAGGGACACGCGGGACCGGATTGCCGCGCTGGAGGCAGACGCTGCCATGCGCATCAGCGTCGGCGCCACCGAGGGGCTGTTTTCCCACTTTTATTCGCAGTGGGTGGCCGGTGCGGGTCTCACGGAGAGGCTTCAGCTCAACCTGAACGCCACCAACTGGGTGGGTGAGGACTTTCTTGACGGGCTGGATAACGGTGAATGTGACCTGGTGCTGTGTTACTGGCATGAGCACCTGCCCTGGCGTAACAGGCTTGATCCGGCCCGCTATCAGTGGCTCGATCTTGCCGGGGAGACCCTGGTTCCTTTAAGCATTGGCCAGGATGGCGGCCAGCCAAGGTTTGAGCTGCCCGGCAGTCCTGACCAGCCAATACCGCTGATTGCCTATCATCCCCGGGGCTTTCTGGCTTCAGCCATTGCGGCCCATCTGGAACGGGTCCGCCCCCAGGCTTACCTGGCGCCACTGAACGAGAACACCCAGTCATCCAGCGTCAAGGCTCTGGTCAAACAGGGCTTCGGCATGGGCTGGCTGCCCGGCCGGATGAGTGAAAAGAGTGAGCAGTTCGGTCATCTGGTGCGTGCTGGGGACGGCAGATGGGACGTCGCCGTAAACATACGCCTGATCCGGCTGCGAACCCCCCGGTCAAACGACATTTCCGATCTCTGGAACCAGCTGGACCCTGATTATGACTGACAACCACCCAGATCACCTGCAGAAAGAGCACCTGGAAACCCTGCAGCAGCGGTATGAACAGGTTCTGCAGGAGCAGCAGTACGATGCCCTGCTTGTGAGCTCCGGCGCTGCGCCCATGCGCTATGCCGATGACCAGGCACACCACCATCAGGGTTACGGACCCTTTCTGCACTGGACGGGTCTGGCCGGTGTCGAGCATGGCTGGCTGCTGATCCGCCCCGGGCGCAAACCGGTTCTATGGCTTTATACCCCAGTGGATTTCTGGCACGCGACTCCGGATCTGCCGGCTGAGCCCCTGGCCACGGCCTTTGATGTTCACGGCAGCCACCAGAAGTCCGCTCCGGACCTACCCGGAGAGGCGCGGCTGGCGGTGGTGGGGGACCCGGCTCTGATCTCCGGTGTTGCCGGCGAACAGAATCCCCCGGCGCTTCTGGCTGCGATGGATCAGACCCGGATCCACAAGACCAGCTATGAGATGGCCTGCATCGGGAAGGCCAATGAGATGGCGTCCAGGGGACATGAGGCGGCGAAGGCGGCCTTTCTGGCCGGAGCCAGCGAATTCGACATCAGTCTGGCGTATCAGGCAGCCACTTTTCAGCGTGAAGTGGATGCGCCCTACCACAGCATCATTGGCCTCAATGAGCATGCCGCCACGCTACATTACCAGCATTACGACACCCGGCTCCCGGCACAGCCGCGAAGCCTGTTGATTGATGCCGGCTGCCGGTACCGTGGTTACTGTTCGGATATTACCCGCACCACGGCAGCGCCTGACGAAAGACACTTTATGGGCCTCATTGCCGGACTCGAGGCCCTGCAGCAGCGCCTGTGCAAAGCAGTGGCTCCGGGTGTGGATTACGTAAAACTGCACATGACCACGCATCAGGGGATTGCCGCCCTGCTGTCGGCAGCGGGAATTATCCGGGGCATCAGCGATGAGGCTGCGGTGGAGCAGGGGGTCACCAGCGCCTTCTTTCCCCATGGGCTGGGGCATTTTCTTGGTGTCCAGGTGCATGATGTGGGTGGCAAGCCCCGGCCTTCACCGGCTCACGCCCCCATGCTGCGGCTGACTCATACTCTTGAGCCGGCCATGGTGCTGACCATCGAACCCGGCCTGTATTTCATTCCCTTCCTGCTGGGTCCCCTGCTGGCAGGGGACATGAAGCACCACCTGAATGCCGGTCTGATAGACGAACTCCGCGGCTGTGGTGGTATTCGCATTGAGGACAATCTGGCGGTGACGGAAACCTCCGCCCGCAATCTCACCCGCCCCTGGCTGCCGTAACTGGCCACACCGGAGATTTTCCATGCCCCATGATGAACAGTTCGCAAGCGACAACTACTCCGGCATTTGCCCCGAGGCCTGGGAAAACCTGGCTCTCGCCAACCAGCGGGACGCCCGCGCCTATGGCGAGGACGCCTGGACCCAGGAGGCAGCGGACCAGTTGCGGGAGCGGTTTGACAGCGACTGTGAGGTGTTTTTCGTGTTCAACGGCACCGCCGCCAACTCCCTCTCGCTGGCGGCCATGGCCCAGTCCTTCCACAGCGTGATCTGTCACGAGCTGGCCCATGTTGAGACCGACGAGTGCGGGGGCCCGGAATATGCCTCCAACGGCTCCAAGCTTCTGGTGGGCACCGGCGACAATGGCAAACTGACACCCCAAAGCATCGAGAAGCTGGTGACCCGGCGCACGGATATCCATTACCCCAAGCCCCGGGTCGTCACCCTGACCCAGGCCACGGAAGTGGGCACGCTGTACAGCCTGGCAGAGCTGAAGGCCATTCGTGAGGTGGCCGACCGCCATAATCTGCGTATTCACATGGATGGCGCACGCTTTGCCAATGCAGTGGCTGCGATGGACGTGGAGCCTGCGGACATTACCTGGCGCGCAGGCATTGACGTGCTCTGCCTGTCCGGCACCAAGAACGGCATGGCGATGGGCGAGGCCATCCTGTTTTTCAACCGTGCGCTGGCGGAAGATTTCGAGTGGCGCTGCAAGCAGGCGGGGCAGCTGGCTTCGAAAATGCGATTCATATCCGCGCCCTGGTGCGGCCTGCTGAAGAATGATGTCTGGCTAAAAAATGCCGCCCACGCCAATGCCTGTGCTGAGCGCCTCGAAGCCGGCCTGAAAAACATTGAGGGCGTCCGGCTGACCTTTCCCCGTCAGGCCAACGCGGTTTTCGTGGCGCTGGCTGCCGACGCCCAGGAAGCGCTCCGGAGCAGAGGGTGGAACTTTTACACCTTCATCGGAGGGGATTCGGCCCGTTTTGTCTGTTCCTGGTCCAGTACGCCTGAGCGGGTCGACGCGTTGGTGGCGGATATAGCCGCCGTTATCGGGGCCTGATGGGCGTCACGTGGGAGCCGGATGCTACGAATTGCACAAAATTACGTCAGAGCACTTGCATTAAGGCATGCGAATAACAATAATTATCACTCAGGTTAATCGATGAGTGAGAAAATCCTATGTACGTCTGCCTCTGCACAGGTGTTACTGACCATCAGATCCGCGCCGCTGCGGAAGATGGTTGCACTTCCATGCGCCAGCTCGGCAAAGAGCTTGGGGTCGGTCGCCAGTGTGGCCGCTGTGCCTGCATGGCACGGGAGATCCTCCGTGAATCCCAGTCCCGGGATTATTTCAATCTGGCCAATATGCTCGCTCAACCAGCCTGATTCCTGACGCTTTCTTCCGGCGCAGCCGCGCCGGAGTCATTGGCTGTATGTTTTGCGCCATTCCTCCGGTGGGAATCATTCACTGTTGCGGTTTTTTATCACGGTCAATCGGCCTATCCTTGGTGGATTAACAGGACAGGAAAAGGAGGCCAGAGGCCATGAAAGGTGACAAGAAGGTTATACAGCATCTCAACAAGGTGCTGGGAAATGAGCTGACGGCAATCAACCAGTACTTTCTCCACTCGCGCATGTACCGGGACTGGGGCATTACTCATCTGTCGGCGAAGGAGTACGAGGAATCCATCGATGAGATGAAGCATGCGGACCAGCTGATTGAGCGCATTCTGTTCCTCGAGGGGCTGCCCAACCTGCAGGATCTCAACAAGCTTCTGATCGGTGAGAACGTCAAGGAAATGATCGAGTGTGACCTCAAGCTCGAGCTTATTGCCCACAAGGATCTCAAGGACGCCATCCTCTACTGCGAGGAAGTGAAGGATTATACCAGCCGCGCCCTTTTCCGGCACATCCTCGACAGTGAGGAGGAGCACATCGACTGGCTTGAGACCCAGTTAGACATGATCGGAAAAATGGGCATCCAGAATTATATCCAGCTGCAGTCTTCCGCAGCCGGCTAGATGGCAGACCGGCGGCCCTTCATGGGCCGTCATCCTTCCCCAGAGCCCATTGCCGCCGTCCTGGCGCATTTTTACAGAAGTACTCTGCCTCTGTCCCTGCTGTACCCGCCGGAATGACGGGTTACAATTACGGCCGTTATTTTCACTGTCCCCAGGGACGACTCAAGGAGACTGCAATGGATCTGTCCTGTTTCAAGGCTTACGATCTGCGCGGCCGCGTGCCGGATCAGTTGAACCCGAAGCTGGCCGAGCTGATCGGCCGGGCCTATGTGGCCATTACCGGGGCCAGAAAGGTCATCGTGGGCTACGACATCCGCCTCTCCAGTCCGGAAATTGCGGGCGCCCTCAGTTCCGGACTGATGGCAGCCGGCGCCGACGTGTTTGATATCGGCCTCTGTGGCACCGAGCAGGTGTATTTTGCCACCAGCCATTACCGGATGGATGGCGGCATCATGGTGACGGCCAGCCACAATCCCCGTGATCACAACGGCATGAAACTGGTAGGGCCCGAATCCAGACCTATCAGTTCGGACAACGGCCTGAATGCCATCCGGGACAGGGTACTGGAGCCCTTTGCCGACGCTCCCAGCCAAGGCAGATTTGAACCCCTGGAGATTGAAGCGGCCTATATTGACCATCTGCTGGGTTACATTGACCCTAGCTCCCTGAAGCCAATGAAGATCGTGGTCAACGCCGGCAATGGCGGGGCTGGCGTGGTGGTGGATGCGCTGGAACCCCATCTGCCTTTCAGTTTTGAACGGGTGCACCATGAAGCGGATGGCAATTTCCCCAATGGCGTACCCAATCCAATCGTGGAGGAGAACCGGGCTGTGACGTCCCAGGCTGTGATTGCAAGTGGGGCTGCCATGGGCATCGCCTGGGACGGCGATTACGACCGCTGTTTTTTCTTTGACGAAAACGGCCGGTTTATCGAGGGCTATTATATTGTGGGCCTGCTGGCAGACCAGTTTCTGCGCAAGGCCGGCGGCGGCAAGATCATCCATGACCCCCGGCTGACCTGGAACACTCTGGATCTGGTGAAAGCGGCCGGTGGCGAGGCCATTGAAAGCAAAACCGGCCACGCCTTTATCAAGCAGCGTATGCGGGATGAAGACGCGCTCTACGGCGGCGAAATGAGCGCCCATCACTATTTTCGTGACTTTGCCTACTGCGACAGCGGAATGATTCCCTGGCTGCTGGTGGCAGAGCGGTTGTGCCAGTCGGGCCAGACCCTGTCGTCACTGATTGATGCCCGCATTGAAGCCTATCCCGCCAGTGGCGAAATCAATCGTACCATCCAGGACCCGCCTGCGGTGATTTCGGCGATAGAGAAGCGCTACGGGCCGGAGGCGATTTCCGTCAGCCACGTGGACGGGGTGAGCATCGAATATGCCGACTGGCGCTTTAACCTGCGTATGTCCAACACAGAACCGGTTGTGCGCCTGAACGTGGAATCCCGGGGCGATATCCCGCTGATGAAAAGAAAGACACAGGAACTGCTGGAAGAAATGGAACGCCTGGACAGGGCCGGCTAGCCAGCACCGCAGGAGGTGATTCACAGGCCCGGCACAAGGCCGGGCCTGTTCGTTCACAACCAGTCGTTGAGCATGACGCCTACGCCGATGCGCTGGATGCGCTCATTGTAGTCGATCAGGCTCTCGCCGTAGCCATCGTAGTACTGCACATAGCCCTTCAGGTCGCCGCCCATGGGAAAGCTGTAGCCAAGCTGGATCGAAGTCTTGTTATCTCCGGTTCGCAGGTTGTTGCGCAGCTTGAGGGAAAGGGTTTTGCTCTCGCTCCATTTGTAAACTGCCCAGAAATCGCCGTGGCCCAGGTATTTTTCGATATCCGGGTTGTCATCGTCTTTGCTGTCTTCGGGAATCCGGTACCAGGGGTTCAGCATGAACAGCCAGCGGTCATAGCTTGATACGAACGACCCGGTAAGACGGTTCCAGCTTCTCGATTGCGGCTCAGAGCGGCCGTTGGACTGATGACTGATTCCAAGCGAGGCGCCACTAAGTGTGATGGGCCCAAAATCCATGTTGGCCTGATAGCGGGCAAAGATCTCTACGTCGTAATTGGTTTCGCGAAACGGCTTGGAGCTGTCGTTGTTGTATACCTGCCAGAAAGACAGCTGGGTGTAGCCGAACCACAGGGTGGTTCGGTCATCAAGCACGCCGGTCAGCAATGGGATCTTGAAGCTGATCTGATATTTGGCTTCTTCGTCGTCCAGTCGTTCATCAAAGGTTGTGGTGCCCAGGGTGGGGCTGCTGGGAGTCTGGTTAGGCTCGTGGGCGTGGGTGACGGGCAGAATGTAGGTTGGACGGTGGGTTACAAAGCTGCCTGAAAAGGAAAAAAGCGCCTTCTCGGTTGCCACGTAGCGTTCCATGAATGCCTTCATCACGCCGGCATCTTCGTCCTGACTGTCTTCCTCGTCTGATTTCACGTCTGCGGTTTCATCAACCTCGCCGTCCTGATTGATGCCGAGGTTGGCCGTGGCTTCTTCGGCAGCCTCGATTTCCTTTTCACTCGCATTCTCCCGGGCTTCCTGCGGCTCGGTCAGATGGTCGTAGCAGGCCAGACGACGGACACCGCTGGAGATCAGGGCGCAATCTTCCAGGTCGGGTTCATTTCCTTCAAGGTTCCTGCCCTGTGCTGATGCCAGCGAGGTTGCAAGGGCCACCGCCAGCGCCAGATATTTTGCAATCGGTTTCATCCGGTAACTCCGCGAAAATCGGTCACACCATGCTGATCCAGGTGCGGGCAATACCAAAAATCCAGATCCCCAGAAGTGTCAGGGTCAGCAGCCCAAAGGTAACCCTGTGGCGCCATTGGCTATGGCCTCCTGTCTCATGGACCCAGCGCAGGTACATCAGGCCGAGAAAGCTCAGAAATACCAGCAGGCTCGCAATGGCCGGTACCAGCAGCCAGCCGCGGGAGGGCGCAGAGCCCTCCTGGCCGGCGCCGGCCAGCATCACCATGGACGCCAGAAGCGCCGCCAGGGAACCAAATTCCACGACGAGAAGGCGCTTTCGCCAGCGATGGTGGGGTGGGCGATCTCCGGTTTTTTGTACAGCCATGGCTTAGTTCCTTCGGTTTGGGCATTATGGTAACGGTTTCGGCAGGTTACCGTTAGTCCATGGCTCCGAATTAATGCGGCCGAAAGGCTTGGGAGAGGCGGAAAATGGATGCTAACCGGTACTTTGGTTTTTTTGGCCCACTCCAGTCGCTATAATGCGGCAACAGAATTTATAACGCTCTGATGAGAGGTGTACTGTGAAGACAATGAAAATCCTGGCGGCTGTACTGTTTGGTATCAGCCTGACCGCGGGTGTGGCGCTGGCGGCGGTGGAAGATGAGGTCCGGGCGCGTATCGCTCCCGTCGGCGAGGTGTGTCTTGAGGGTGAGGACTGCGCGGAGGGTGCGTCTGCTGCACCGGCGGCTGCAGACGAGGAGCCCCGCTCCGGTGAGGAAGTCTACGCAGCAGCCTGTCAGGCCTGTCATAACACCGGCGCTGCCGGCGCCCCGAAACTCGGCAACCAGTCCGAGTGGGAAGGCCGGATGGACAAGGGCATGGAAACCCTGGTCAGCCACGCCATCAATGGTTTTAACGCCATGCCGGCAAAAGGTGGTTGTGGCAACTGCTCCGATGAGGAAGTCGAGAAGGCCGTTGAGTACATGATGGCCGAGCTGGAGTGATGTAAAGCCCCACTGGGCTGATGACACAAAAAAACCGGCCTGGCTGCCGGTTTTTTTGTGTCCGTAATTTCCGGTATTCCGGTTCAGACCCCCAGGTCCCCAAGCAGTGCGCTCAGGGTGGCCTTGCCTTTTTTCTGGTTGGCCTCAACATCCAGGTCGCCCATGCCTTCCCACTTCACGTCGTCTTCCGGCAGTTCGTCGAGGAAGCGGCTGGGAATGGTTTCCAGTTTTTCTCCATACTGCCTCCGCTGGGCGGCGAAGCTGAGCGTCAGGGTTTCCCTGGCCCGGGTAATCCCCACGTACATCAGGCGCCGCTCTTCTTCTACGTTGTCTTCCTCGATGCTGCTGCGGTGCGGCAGAATTTCCTCCTCCAGGCCCATGATGAACACATGGGGGAATTCCAGGCCCTTGGAGGCATGGAGGGTGAGCAGCTGAACCTTGTCGCTGTCGTCCTCTTCTTCCCTCTGTTCCATCAGGTCCCGCAGGATGAGCCGGCTGATGGCGTCCTCGATGCCCAGTTCATCTGCCGTGCCCTTGCCGTCGTCCAGCATCTTTCTGATGGACTCCACCAGATACCAGATGTTCTCCATGCGCCGCTCTGCCTGTTTGGGGGAGCCGGCATGCTGGTGCAGCCATTCCTCGTACTCTATGTCGGTGAACAGCTGCTTGATAACCGGCACCGGATCTTCCTGATGCAGGCGCTGGCAGGTGCGGTCCACCCAGTCGGAAAAACGGCGGAGACGCTCCATTCCCTTTTCAGCCACATGGGACTCGGCCCCCATATCACCCAGGGCACGGAACAGGCTGACATCGCGGGAGCGTGCATAGTGGCTGAGCTGCTCCAGGGTACGGGGGCCGATTTCCCGCCGGGGCACATTCACCACCCGCAGAAAGGCGGCATCGTCGTTGGGATTGACCAGAAGCCGCAGGTAGCCCATGGCATCCTTGATCTCGTTGCGGGAAAAAAATGACTGACCGCCGGATATGCGATAGGGAATCTTGTAGCCCTGCAGCTTCATTTCCAGCAGCCGCGCCTGATGATTGCCCCGGTAAAGCACCGCAAAGTCCCGGAAGCCGAGGCCCTTTTTCAGTTTCTGGTCGAGAATTTCCGTGGCAATCCGCTCCGCCTCTGCATCCTCATTGCGGCATCGCACGATGCGGATTTCCTCACCGATGGTGTGGTCGCTCCACAGGGCCTTTTCAAACACATGGGGGTTGTTGGCAATCACCAGGTTGGCACTGCGCAGGATGCGGCCGGTGGAACGGTAGTTCTGCTCCAGTTTGATGATGTTCAGGCTCGGGAAGTCGGTCTTGAGCTGGGCCAGGTTTTCCGGCCGGGCACCGCGCCAGGCGTAGATGGACTGGTCGTCATCGCCCACCACGGTGAACGCCGAGCGTTCCGCCACAATCAGCTTGACCAGCTCGTACTGGCACAGGTTGGTATCCTGGTACTCGTCCACCAGCAGATAACGGATCTTGCGGCGCCATTTCTGCAGCACCTCGGGGTTGTTGCGGAACAGCTGCACGGGCAGCAGGATCAGGTCATCAAAATCCACCGCATTGTAGGCCTTGAGATATTCCACATAGCGGGCGTAGACCAGGGCAATGCGCTGCTCCCTTTCATCCGCCGCCCTGCTGAGAGCGTCGGATGGTCCCCGCATGGCATTTTTCCAGCTGGAAATCGTCATCTGGATGTCGGAAAGCTCGTCGCCGGCGTCGGCGCTCGCTTCCCGCATCATCAGGTCCTGCAGCAGGGCTTTCGCGTCGTCCGCATCGAATATCGAGAATCCCGGGTGGTAGCCAATGTGACTGTGCTCTTCCCGGATAATGTTCAGACCCAGATTGTGAAACGTGGATACAGTGAGACCCCGGGCGAGCTTGCGGTCCACCAGGCGGGTGACCCGCTCCTTCATTTCTCTTGCGGCCTTGTTCGTAAAAGTGAGGGCGGCAATATGACGACCGGGAATGCCTATCTGCTCGATAAGGTAAGCCATCTTGCGGGTGATCACGCTGGTTTTGCCGCTGCCAGCACCTGCCAGGACCAGCAGTGGGCCTTCCACATAGCGGACGGCTTCGCGCTGGCGGGGGTTGAGTCGGGTCACAAATGGCCTGCTGCTGAATTATCGAAGGGATATGATTCTACATGACAGAGACAGCCCTGTACCTCAACCATCAATCAGCTATGCTTGTCGTGTGCCTGTAAAATATTGTCATTTCCGCAGCTTGCGGGTGGAATGCAGACCAGCAGATTTTTCAGAGACACGGACTGTTAATCACAAGCGAGAATCTGACCCCATGGATCCCAGCAGTGTTCGAATCCTCGTCCTGACCCCCGAAGAGACCGAGTTTCTCTGGTATGAGTCCCTGCTGCGGAACAGCCGTGAGATTCTGCCGGACCTTACCTGGTGCCCGGAGGTGACAGACTGTGAAGATCTGATCAGACACGCCCGTTTCGACGTGATTATCTGGGATTGTGGGCTTCACGGGGGGTCCGAGCTGGATTTTCTGCGCTATCTGGCCGTTTCCAGCCATGACAGGCCGGTTGTAGCAGTGGGCGCCGAATCCGAGTCCCGGAAGACGCCGGAAATGCTGGTCAACGGCGCCGCGGATTATCTGTGCAAAAGCCGGCTGGATGAGTGGGGCCTGAGCCGGGCCGTTCACTGCGCCTGGTACCGTCAACAGGTCATTGAGTCCACCCAGGGCCAGGCCCGGACCGAGGTAGCCAGCGGCTTCATCAATCGGGACCTGTTCTATGCCCGGCTGCAGGAAGCACTGCTGCAGGCCGAACGCAGGGGTGAGCGCCTGGCGCTGTTCCACATAAACCTTGACGACTTTCGTGCTGTCAATGAAAGCCTGGGCTACCGGCTGGGGGACCAGCTCATGCTTACCCTGGCTGCGCGTCTGAGAAAGGTGCTCCGCCGGCAGGATTCCCTCATGCGGATCGGCGGCGATGAGTTTGCCATCATTCTGGAGGGTATTGAGGGTTCCGCCGATATCACGCAGGTTATCCGGCAGGTGGTGGCGGCGCTGGATGACCCTGTCTCTGTGGATGGTCAGCAGGTGGCCGTCAGTGCCAGCCTCGGGGTGGCCACCTTCCCGGAAGCCGGTGATTCGCCGGAAAGTCTGCTGCGCCGGGCCAATCGGGCCATGTTCGAGGCCAAGCAGGAATCCGGTACCAGCTACCGTTTCTACAGCCGTCAGCTCCACATCTCTGCCGGTCGCCAGATCAGGCTGGAAGCCGACCTGCGAACAGCCCTCAGGGGTGGCGAGCTGGAGCTCTACTATCAGCCCCGGATCGATCTGATAACAGGGGAGGTCCGGGGGGTGGAGTGCCTGCTACGCTGGAACCACCCCGACGGTACTCTGGTGCCGCCGGACGAGTTCATTCCCGCGGCCGAGCGCAGCGGCCTGATCGTGCCCATCGGCTACTGGGTGATTGAGCAGGCATGTGAACGCCTGAAAGACGCAGCAGAGATGGGGCATCCGGGGCTGGTGTTTGCCGTGAACCTCTCCTTCAGACAGTTCCATGACCGTCGGATGACCGAGACCATTTTCCGGATTATCTACAACGCCAATGTGGACACCAGCCTGCTGGAGCTGGAACTTACCGAAAGTGCCATGATGCATGATCCCGAATACGCCCAGCGCTGTCTGCGGGAGCTCAGCCAGTTGGGCATCAGCTTTGCCCTTGACGACTTTGGTACGGGCTTTTCCTCCCTGAGCAATCTGCAGCATCTGCCCATTTCCCAGGTCAAGATCGACAAGTCATTCGTACAGGCCCTGGGGGTTTCTGCCGATGCAGAACACATTATCAGGGCCATTATCAGCCTGGCCCACAGTCTGCAGATGAGTGCCGTGGCGGAAGGTGTGGAAACCGAAGGTCAGCTTGATTTCCTGCGCCAGCACCAGTGTGACGAGGTCCAGGGTTACTACTATGCCCGCCCCATGCCCTGGAAGGATCTCCTTGAATTCCTCGAAGCCCGCAACCGCCTCGCTTGCCTGCAGCAATAAGCCGCTGTACCTTTGCGCATTAAGTTAGCGAAGCGCAGGACTCTTCCTGCCCGGTGTTTTCCTGACAGCATCACAGATGAGGTTGCATGAACAGTATTGCCAGGCGAATTGCGGATGAATTGGGTGTTCGGGAGCAGCAGGTTACGGCGACCGTCGAGATGCTGGATGGGGGCGCCACTGTGCCCTTCATTGCACGCTATCGGAAGGAGGTCACCGGTTCACTGGATGACAGCCAGCTGCGAATGCTGGAAGAACGCCTGCGTTACCTGCGGGAACTGGAAGACCGCCGCGCCACTGTCCTCAGAAGCATTGATGAGCAGGGCAAGCTGACGGAAGAGCTGCGCCACTCCATTGCAATGGCGGATACCAAAAACCGCCTTGAAGATCTTTACCTGCCCTACAAGCCAAAGCGCCGCACCAAGGCCCAGATCGCCCGGGAAGCGGGTCTTGAGCCTCTTGCCGATACGCTTTATGACGACCCCACTCAGGATCCGGAGACCTTGGCCGCCGGTTATCTCAATGAGGAGGCCGGTGTCGCTGACATCAAGGCAGCCCTTGAAGGCGCCCGTCACATCCTGATGGAACGCTTCGCAGAAGATGCGGAACTGCTGGGAGACCTGCGCAGTTTCATCTGGCAGGAAGGGCGGCTCAAGGTCAGTGTGATCGGGGGCAAGGAAACCGAAGGGGCCAAGTTCCGGGATTATTTTGATCATGTGGAACCACTGAAAAAGGTGCCCTCGCATCGCGCACTGGCGATTCTTCGCGGTCGCAACGAAGGCATACTGAGCTACACCCTGGTGGTGGGCGATGCTGATGATGACCGGCGTCAGCCCCATCCTGCCGAGCAGCGTATTGCTGCCCGCTGGAAGATCCGTGACAGCGGCCGGGCCGCAGATCGCTGGCTGACGGAGGTGGTCCGCTGGACCTGGCGGGTAAAGCTTTCCACGCAGATTGAAACCGATCTGATGGCACAGGTACGCGAGGCCGCGGAAACCGAGGCCATCAACGTATTTGCCACCAATCTCAAGGATCTGTTGCTGCTTGCACCAGCGGGTCCGCGGCCAACCCTGGGTCTTGACCCGGGGCTGCGCACCGGCGTCAAGGTGGCTGTTATCGACGGTACCGGGCAGGTCAGCGGCCATGGGGCCATTTTCCCGCACGCCCCCCAGAACAAATGGGATCAATCCATTGAGCAGCTGGCGAAATGGTGCCGGGAGCACAGAATCGAACTCATCGCCATAGGCAATGGGACCGCTTCACGGGAGACGGACAAGCTTGCCGCAGACCTGATGAAGCGCTATCCCGAGCTCAATCTGGCAAAGATTGTGGTCAGTGAGTCCGGCGCCTCTATCTACTCCGCCTCCGAGTTTGCCTCCCGGGAACTGCCGGATCTGGATGTGACCATCCGTGGTGCTGTCTCCATCGCCCGCAGGCTGCAGGATCCGCTGGCGGAAATGGTCAAGATCGAGCCCAAGTCCATTGGCGTGGGCCAGTATCAGCACGACGTGTCCCAGGTCCAGCTGGCCCGCAGCCTTGACGCGGTGGTGGAGGACTGTGTAAACGCCGTAGGCGTGGATCTGAATACGGCATCCATTCCGCTGCTGGCCAGGGTGTCCGGTCTGAATCAGACCACGGCGGAGAATATTGTTGAATTCCGCAACCGCAACGGCGTTTTCCGCACCCGCAGGCAGCTGATGGATGTTGCCCGCCTGGGCGCCCGCACCTTTGAGCAGGCGGCGGGGTTCCTGCGGATTGCCGGGGGCGAGAATCCCCTTGACCGGTCGTCGGTTCATCCGGAAGCCTATGGGGTGGTGCAGGCCATTGCTGCGCGCAGCGGCCGGGATATTGCCCGGATTGTTGGCGATGCCAGCTTCCTCAGATCCCTGAATCCGAATGATTACGTGACCGAAAAGTTCGGGCTGCCCACCATAAAGGATATTCTGGCCGAACTTGAAAAGCCGGGACGGGATCCGCGGCCGGAATTCAGGTTCGCCACCTTCCAGGAAGGCGTGGAAACCCTGAAGGATCTGGAGCAGGGTATGACTCTGGAGGGCACTGTCACCAACGTGACCAACTTTGGCGCCTTCGTGGACATCGGCGTGCATCAGGACGGTCTTGTGCACATTTCGGCGCTTTCTCACAGCTTTGTGAAGGATCCCCGGGAAGTGGTCAAGGCGGGTGATATCGTCAAAGTGAAGGTCATGGATGTGGACATACCCCGCAAGCGTATCGCTTTGACCATGCGGCTGGATGATCAGCCTGCCGCCCCGGAAGCCGGCAGTACGCGCCCTGAGGCACGCCCGCGCGGGCAGCAGGAGCGCCGCCCGGCGGACCGAAAAGGCCGGCCGGGCAGCGATGCCAGCGCCGGACAGGGTGCCATGGCGGGCGCACTTGCCCAGGCACTGGCATCGGCCCGCAAAGAGAAGCATTAATCTCAATCCAGCAGCCTGATAGCAAAGGCCTGTGTCGCCGGCGCTTGTCCCGGCAGGGTTTTACAGGAGTCATTCATGGGCGTATCCCGTCAGCAACTGTTCCAGCAGCTTTCATCACAGCAATGGGACGGCTTCCTGAAAGGTGTTGAAAAGGAAGGTCTTCGGGTCGATCAGGATGGCTTTATCGCCCAGACCCCGCATCCGGAGGGGCTGGGCTCAGCCCTGACCAACCCCCGGATCACCACGGACTATTCAGAGGCGCTGCTGGAGCTCATCACGCCTGTGTGCAGCAATACAGAAGAGCTTCTGGGCTCGCTGGCGGACATCCACCGATTTGTGCAGTCCCACCTTGGCGACGAGCTGTTATGGCCTGCCAGCATGCCCTGCCGGCTGGACGGTGATGCCAGCATCCCCATTGCTGAATACGGCAGCTCCAATATCGGTCGGCTCAAGCACGTATATCGCCAGGGTCTCGCCGTCCGGTATGGCCGAATGATGCAGAGCATTGCTGGCACCCATTACAATCTGTCCCTCCCGGATACTTTCTGGGAATTCTGGCAGCAGGCCATGGGGGATGATCAGAAGCTGCGAGACTTCAAATCCCAGCAGTATTTCTGGCTGATTCGCAACTTCCGGCGCCGGAGCTGGCTGCTGATGTTGCTGTTCGGTGCTTCACCGGCTCTGGATGCAAGTTTTGTTAAAGGGGTCTCCCATGATCTCTCCCCGTTTGGCAAGGATTCCCTGCAGGGCGAGCATGCCACCTCCCTGCGCATGGGGGACCTGGGTTATCACAATAATGCCCAGTCTTCGCTGGATATCTGTTTCAACCAGCTGGACACCTATATCAACACTCTGGACCGGGCGATCCATACCCCATGGCCGCCTTACGAGGCTATTGGGACCAAGCGGAATGGCCAGTTTATTCAGATAAACACCAACATTCTGCAGATTGAGAATGAGTATTACAGCGCTGTGCGACCGAAGCGCAACACTGAACGGGAAGAGAAGCCAATACAGGCGCTCTCTGCCAGAGGCGTCGAGTACATCGAAGTTCGCTGCCTTGACCTTGATCCCTTTTCAGCCACGGGCATCAGCGAAACCCAGGTGGACTTTCTTGACCTGTTCCTGCTCGACTGCCTGCTTTCAGAAAGTGACGTGATTTCCGATTCCGAGTGCAGAACCCTGGACTGCAATTACAAGGAAGTGATCAGCCGCGGACGGGAAGCCGGTCTGACCCTGGGCTTTGACGGACACAGGGCCACGGTCCTCGAAGAAGCGGGAAGCCTCGTGGAGCAGTTGGCACCGCTGGCGCAGCTGCTGGATGAGTGGGAAGGCGGCAGCAAATATGAACGAGCGCTCACCGCCCAGAAGGCGAAGCTGGATGATCCATCCCTGTTGCCGTCTGCACGGGTGCTAGGGGCCATGGCGGAAGCAGGCCAGGGACATCTGGAGTGGAGTAGGGGCATGGCCCGCCAGCATCAGGAGACGTTGCGGAGTGATCTGCTGAGCGAGCAGACCCGCCAGGTCTTCGAGCAGATGGCCCGCCAGTCGGTGAGTGAGCAGCAGGCAATGGAAGACTCTGACACCCTGTCTTTTGAGGACTTTCTCGAACACTATCTGGCGTCATGACGCGGTCTGGTTCACGGGTGAACCGGACCTGACGCACAGTTCCGCGATAGCTGGTTGTTACTCTGTGTAGCCACTGTTAGCTTTTGTTACAGGGTGCATCCCGCACCCGCGCTTTAGTGGCGATAACGGAGGCTGTCATGGCCAGAGACATCAAATTGGGTTGGGACGTTGACTCTCTCAACAAGGCCTATCGCCAGGGGCTGATGGCGGCATCGATGAACATGGCGCGGGACCGCTGCCCCTATCGGGGTGAGGTGGTGATTGCAGCCTGGGAAGCCGGCTGGGAGGATGGGCGCGAAGCCCAGGCCCGGAAAACAGCCGAGCTCGATGTGATCGGGCGCATAGCTTGACACCTGTGCCCGCCACCGAAAGCTGGTGGAACTGCCTCAGCGCTGGACCACAAATGACGTGAACAGCACGTCATCAATCTGAACGCCTGTCTGCTGCTCCTCGAGAACGCTGTTGATCCGCTGTAGCGCCATCTCCCGCAATGCCTGCTTGCCTTCGCTGGACGTCAGAAAATCCACGTCTGTCTGATTGCCTACCATGGTGATAAATTCGTGCCTCAGCCTTGGCATGTGTGCCTCTACGGCGTCCTCTGCTTCTGGAGACGATGCTCGCAGGGTTACGTCCGCCTTGAGGTAGGTCAGCTTCTCTCCCGGTGGGCCTACATGGGTCACGAAAGCAGGTTCCATGTTTATGTACAGGGTTGTTTTCGGTGCGGCCTCTTCGTCTTCAGCAGTTTCTTCTTTGTTTTCATCGGCATGGGCGATGCCTGCCAGGGCCGTGAAAAGCATGGCGAAAAACAGCCAGAAAAAGCTATTCGCTTTTGGGATCATAAGCTTGCAGTTCTTTGAGGTTTGCGGTTAAGTATCGAACGTTGTCGGTATCTGCCGACTATCCAGAGAATAGCAGGCCAGCGCGGCTGTTGCAGCCATGACACGGCCGTCCCGCCCGGATATGAGGTGTCTTCTTGAGCAGTAGACTGATTTTTTCCCTGATTTTCATGCTCTGTGCCGGACTGCTGTCCGTCGCTTTTTACATGGAGTACGTCATGGGGCTGGAGCCCTGTCCGCTCTGCTGGCTGCAGCGCTATGCATTCATCGGGGTGGGTCTGATCAGCCTGCTGGGGGCTCTCCACGGCCCCCATGGCTGGGGCAACCGGGTCTACGGTCTGTTCACGGTTCTGTTTGCCGGCGCCGGGCTGGGTATCGCCGGGCGTCAGCTCTGGTTGCAGAGCCTGCCGGAAGACCAGGTGCCCGCCTGTGGGCCCTCCGTAGAGTATCTGCTCGACGTGCTGCCGCTGTTTGAAGTGCTGGCGACAGCGCTGCGCGGAACCGGAGACTGTGCAAAGGTTCTCTGGCAGTTCATGGGGCTCAGCATAGCTGGCTGGAGCGCCCTGTTCTTCGCAGTGGTTCTGGTGACGGGGCTGGCGCTGATGTTCGGGTTCTTCAGTGGTTCACGTCGCCGTAAAGAATGGTAAACGGGTCACATGTTTCTTGCCGCCATACCCTGGGCCAGGGTAACTTTGTGGCAGTTCAAAAGAAGAAATGCTTTGTGCGAGACCGGGAGGCTTCATGTTAGATAATTGCCGCAATGCCAGAGAACGTTGGGGTGGCGTCAGCGAACTGATTGACCGCTGGCTGAAGGAGCGTCAGCAGTTGATTGTGCACTACTGTGATCTCACCGGTGCCGATGCCGGGATTGGCAGTGAAGCCCTGAAAACCGGGTTCGACCAGCTTTGCGAGGTCCTGCTGGACTATGTTTCGGCGGGTCATTTCGAGATCTATGAACAGCTGATCCAGGAGGCCAAGGAGTTTGATGACGGCGGCCTGGAACTGGCAGCGCGGGTCTATCCACGTATCGAGCGGACCACGGAAACGGCTCTGGCGTTCAACGATCTGGCCGAGCAGGCAGGGCTTGACGAAAAGGACTCTGCGCCGCTGTTTGAAAGCCTTTCGAAGCTTGGGGAAAGTCTGGAAAGCCGTTTTGAGATGGAGGACTTCCTGATAGAGCACCTGCACAACGTGCACGCTGATGAGGTGATGTCCTCCGCCTGACCGAAAGCTTTCCGGGTCCTGTGTCTCGCAGGGAACCCGGAAAGAGGGTCATGCTTCAGGGATTGACCTTGAGCAGCTCCACGTCGAATATCAGGGTTTCATTGGGCCCGATCGAGCGGTTGCCGCCCGGGCCATAAGCGAGATCTGAAGGAATGTAGAGCTTGTAGCGCGCCCCTTCCTTCATCAGCTGCAGCCCCTCTGTCCAGCCTGGAATCACCTGTGACAGACCGAAGGTTACCGGCTCGCCGCGTTCGCGGGAGCTGTCGAAAACCTCGCCACCCAGCAGTTTTCCTGTGTAATGCACTTGTACCTGGTCTTCGGCTGTGGGCTGCGGGCCGTCGCCTTTTTCAATGATTTCATACTGCAGTCCCGAGGCGGTGGTTTTCACTTCGTCCCGCTCGGCATTTTCCTCAAGGTAGGCCCTGCCAGCTGCCCTGTTCTTTTCTGCCAGATTCTCCATTTCCTTCATCTGTTCAGCCTGCAGCTTCTTCTGGTAGCTCTGCAGGGCTGCCTGGATTTCCTCCGTGGTCATCCGCGCCTCTTCGCCGCCAGCGTTGGCATGTCGGATGCCCTGAATGAACTGTTCGATCTCGAGGTCCGGCAGGTCATTCCGCATCCGCTCGCCCAACACAAGACCCATGCCATAGCTCACTTTTTCATCGTCCGTCTTGAGGGCGGGTTCGGCCATGGCCAGGGTGCTCAGGATGCCGCCGCCTATGACACCGGTCACGGCCAGGGCGATTAAGGTCTTTTTCATGAAAACGTCCTTCACTCAGTTTGCATTGTCATTGGAGTTGGAAACGTTAACCGGTTTGGCCTGCGGACGCCACTAAAGAAGCCGTAAGGATATGATGCCCGGAACCGGCCGAGCCTTCAGGAATCGTTGCGGGAATCGGGGGTGTCCAGGTGGAAGGGCGCCGAGTAGGGAGACGTCCAGTCGTCGTCTTCAGCTCTCCTGGCAAAGGGGCCGTCTTTGCCCGGGGCCGGCTCTATGGCAAGGGCATTCCACGTTCCCTGATCCGGCGGCCGGTCGGCGTAATGCCAGTTGCCCTCAGTATCGCGCCATTTAAATACTATCTCCGGCCCCTCATCCGGAAGCGGCGGGGGTACTTCTCCCTCGAAGGACGGAATGACAGCATCCGCACTTGTGCCATCAGAAGGGCTGCTTACATCGGAATCATTGATCCCGAAAAAAATCAGCACCAGCAGCAAGCCCAGTGCAGGGAAGGCGAGACGGAACAGCCAGCGCATGATCATCCGGCTGAGTCCCGCGCAGTGGTCAGATGCTGTTCCATGGCATGGCAGAGTGCGTTCACCAGATCTTCCGTGGTTCTGTCCGTCTCATAATCCCTGCCTGCCTCATTGTTATTGTCCTCAGGCGCTGCTCGCCTGATATTCCGCTCCAGCAGTGCCGCCAGGGTCTCCGTATTCCGGATGTTGCCTGGCGCTGGGTGAGTCAGTGCGGCGAAGGCCAGCGCCAGTTCGAGTTTTTCAGCCTCAAGTTCGGCCTGCGCCAGGCTGGCCCTCAGTTCCGCCCCGGCACCAGAATCTTTGGGCAGGGCCTTACGCATTGCCCTGAGTGGGCTGGTGATCTGCCGCCGCCACTCAGGAACCTCGGAGGGTTCCTCGTCGAAGGCCTGACCCCGGCTTGCAAGCCAGCTGGCACAGAGTACTGCTGTGACACGCCAGCCCCGGTCCTGAAGCCTCAGGCACAGTTCACTGATTTCCCCGTGTTGCCAGAGGCGGATCGCAAACCGCCACAGGGGCGAGTCCGGTTGAAGCTCCTGTTTGCTCAGCAATTCTGCCGCTGTCATGACATTCCTGGTCCGGCCGGGGCCTGGGTTTCAGATAATGGGTAAATTCACTATTGTCAGAGTGAACGGGCCACCCCGATCTTCCGGCAGGCAATGACCGATACCCATAGGACGATAACAGGCGCGGAAGGTTCCCTGATAGAATGCCGACATGCTCTCAATAAACGAACTCAGTCTACAACGGGGTGGCGTGTGGTTGCTAGAACACACGAGCCTTACCATACAGCCGGGCCAGCGTGCCGCTATCGTCGGCGCCAACGGGGCGGGAAAGTCGAGTCTTTTCCAGCTCCTCCTGGGGCAGCTGTCACCCGAGCACGGGAGTGTGTCCCTGCCGGGAGGCTGCCGCATCGCCCACATGGCACAGGAAGTGGCTGCCTCCAGCCGCAGCGCCCGGGACTTTGTGCTTGACGGGGATATCGAACTCCGTCGCCTTGAGCGGGAACTTGCCCGGGCTGAAGCTGCGGGAGACGACCATGCCATGGCGCGGGTCCATGGCGAACTGGATATTCACGAGGCCTGGTCAGCTGCCCGTCGCGCCGAAGCCCTGATCAGAGGGCTCGGCTTTTCCGATGAGGATGCCGATCGCCCCGTGTCATCCTTCTCCGGAGGCTGGCGGATCCGCCTCAATCTGGCCCAGGCCCTGATGCGGCCATCCGACCTGCTGCTGCTGGATGAGCCCACCAACCACCTGGATCTGGATGCCTGTCTCTGGCTTGAAAACTGGCTGGGCCGCTATCCTGGCACTCTGCTTTTCATTTCCCATGACCGGGATTTCATGGATCGCGTGGCAACACAGGTGGTGCATTTCGACCAGCGCCGGCTGGTCTCCTACACCGGCAACTTTACAGATTTCGAAAGCCAGCGCAGTGAACGTCTGGCCCAGCAGCAGGCGGGTTACGAGCGACAGCAGGCGGAGATTGAGCAGATTCAGCGTTTCATAGACAGGTTTCGGGCCCAGGCGACCAAGGCCCGTCAGGCCCAGAGCCGGGTAAAAGCCCTGGAGCGCATGGAGCGCATCGCTCCCGCTCACGTTGACTCTCCCTTCAATTTCCGGTTTCCGGTAGCGGACAAGGTTTCAAGCCCTCTTCTTTCGATCCGCCACGGGGAGGCGGGTCACGGCGATGTGGTGCTGTTGCGGGGCCTTAACCTGAGCCTCATGCCCGGCAGCCGGGTCGGCCTGCTGGGGCCCAATGGCGCCGGCAAGTCGACCCTGATGGATGCCCTCCGGGGCGCAGGCACTCTGATGTCCGGTGAACGGACTGCCGGCGAACACCTGAAGATCGGCTACTTTGCGCAGCATCAGCTGGAGTCTCTGGACCTGGATGCGAGCCCTTTCCTGCACCTGCAGCGTCTGGATCCGCGGGCATCGGAGCAGAAGGTGCGCAATTTCCTGGGCGGGTTTAACTTCCATGGCAATGAGGCACTCACCGCCATCCGCCAGTTCTCCGGCGGTGAAAAAGCCCGGGTGGCGCTGGCAATAATTGCCTGGCAAAAGCCCAATCTGCTGCTGCTCGATGAACCCACCAACCACCTCGATCTTGAAATGCGCCAGGCTCTGACCATGGCCCTGCAGGATTTTGACGGGGCCATTGTGGTGGTCTCTCACGACCGTCACCTGCTTCGCAACACAGTCGATGGCTTCTGGCTGGTCAATGATGGCCGCGTGAAAGACTACGAGGGTGACCTGGAGGACTATGAGCGCTGGCTGGCGGATCGCCGGCGGGACGATAGCGAAGCCCCGCGCAGGGAGCCGGGTGGGCCCCAGACCCGCCCGAGTGAAGCCGAGCCGGTGGGCGAAAACGCGGATGACCGCAAATCCCGCAAGCGGGCAGAAGCCGACCTTCGAAAAAGACTCAGTCCTTTGCGCAAGCGCCAGGCGGCCCTTGAGGCTCAGCTTGATACCCTCCAGCACAAGCTTGTGGAAGTGGAGTCAGCACTGGCTTCGCCCTCGATTTACGACGACGCCAACAAATCGGCGCTCCGGGATCTTCTGGATCAGCAGACAGGCCTCAAGACCGGTATTGCGGATACCGAGGAAGAGTGGCTTGCGGTGGTGGAAGAGATGGAGGCTCTGGAATCAGAAGGTGTCATGGCCTCATGATCAGGTGACCACGGAAAATTCGATGTTCTGGCGGGCCAGATAGTCCCTTTCGTTATCCAGGTCGGCGCGTGTCAGGGGGCGGTGGTCAAGCCAGTTTTTCGGAAAGTGGACAGTGAGCCTGTCGCCCTGGGCTTCCAGGCGGAAATCCGGCGGTGCCTCCTGATTGCGGGGGTGTTGAAGCAGAACCGCCAGCCGGATCAGAATGCAGAGGTATCTCAGTCTGCGGATGTCCTCCGGGTTGTCGATGGCCTCGAAGATGGCGGGAGAGAACTTTCGCCTGTGGCCCCTGACCAGAGTGGCCAGTTCCCGCTGGAACTGCTGGCTGAAACCCGGCAGGTCGGAGTAGCGCAGCAGGTAAGCGCCATGCTTGTGATACTGGCTGTGGGAAATACTCAGGCCGATTTCGTGGAGGCGGCAGGCCCAGCGCAGAACCTCTTCGTCTGCCAGTGTTCTCAGGTTCCAGCTGTCCGCGACCTGTTCAAAGGCCGCTACGGCAGTTTCTTCCACCGCCCGGGCGTGGTCCTGGTCAACCTGATAGCGCTCCTGCAGACCCTGGATAGTCCGGTCCCGGACATCCTCATGCTGGATGCGTCCGGCGATATCGTACAGCAGACCCTCTCTCAGGGCGCCGTCGGCATAGGTCATGTCTTCGATGCCCAGGGATTCGAAGGCAGCCATCAGAATGGCAAACCCTGCAGGGAAGATGCTCTGGCGGTCTGCCCGCACGCCCAGTTCCCCCAGCTTTTCAGTGCTGCCCATGTCTACCAGGCGACGCCGGAGTTCCCGCATGGCCACCAGCGTGATACTGCCGTTGGTAAGCTTGAGTGTTGCAAGCACCATCGAGATGGCCTTGATGGAGCCGGAGGAGCCCACAGCACTCTGCCACCCCAGAGAGCGGAAGCGTTGGCGGATGTTCAGCAGTTCCTGGGCCCCGTGAGTCACGGCCCGGTCCATCTGCCGTCGCGTTATTTTGCCCTCACTGAAATACAGGTTGCGAAATGACACGCAGCCCATATGCAGGCTATCCAGCTCCAGCGCCTCGAAACGTTCCCCGATGATGAACTCGGTGCTGCCTCCGCCAATATCGATAACCAGGCGCCGGCCAACGTCGTCGGAAAGAGTGTGGGAGACGCCGAGATAAATCAGCCTGGCTTCCTCTCTGCCAGCAATGATTTCAACCGGGTAACCGAGCAGCTCTTCTGCCCGCGCCAGGAAACGGTGGGAGTTGCGCGCGACCCGCAGAGCGTTGGTGCCCACTACCTGAACTGCCTCCGGTGGCATGCCGCCAAGCCTCTGGGCAAACCGGCTCAGGCAGTCGAGGGCGCGCTGCTGGGCTTCTTCGGTGAGGTTGTTGTTGGTATCCAGTCCGGCGCCGAGCTGTACCTTTTCGCCCATTCTTTCGAGGGTGCGGATTTCACTGCCGACCAGCCGTGCAACCACCATGTGGAAACTGTTGGAACCCATGTCGATGGCTGCCAGGAGTGCTGGCGGGGAGGCGTTCGATACGGCCGTCACGTGTGTTGAAATCCTCTTGTCGGGCCCTATAGTGTTGATGGGCTGGCGATAGTGTTGATGGGCCGGCGATCCTGGGTTAACGGGTACAGTTACCGGGTACCTGGCGATGTTGTCAGCGGTACTATAAGCCAAACATCATCGGGCTGTCAGTAGCGCCGCAGGAGAGGCCGGCGGGGTGGCGTTGCCGTCGGGCTCGAAGATCGACTCACAGGGATTTCGGGGAATTGCTTCACAGAACGCAGAGCAATCGCGTAAAGTATTGGTTAATGTAATGAAGCTTTCATGGTGGCCCGCAGGCACAAACGGCACCGGTCAACAGAATGAACGCGCTGTCCGGCATCCGGAATGTCAGGCAGGCGCCAGAATCAGGGAAAAGCAATGAGCGGAAATATCGTAAACGTAACTGATGCATCCTTCGACGAGGAAGTTCTGCAGGCGAGCACTCCGGTACTGGTGGATTACTGGGCTGAGTGGTGTGGACCCTGCAAGATGATTGCGCCGGTACTGGAAGAGATTGCCGATGAATACGAAGGCAAGCTGAAGATCTGCAAGCTGAACATCGATGAAAACGAGCAGACTCCGCCCAAGTTCAATATTCGTGGCATTCCCACTCTGATGCTGTTCAAGAACGGCAATGTGGATGCTACCAAGGTGGGGGCCCTGTCAAAGTCTCAGCTGGCTGCTTTCCTCGACAGCAACCTCTGATTCGACCTCCAGGTTGATCAGTGCGAAACCGCCGGTGAACCAGGTTCACCGGCGGTTTTTTTATGGGGGCTAAACGCGGGGAGGCGATCAGGTGCAGGCTGAACGGGTCGCAGGGCTGATTCTTGCTGGCGGAGAGGGGCGCCGGCTGGGCGGCCTTGACAAGGGGCTGGTGCAATGGAAAGGGCGTCCCATGGCCGCAAGCGTGGCAGATGCCCTGGGTGCGGTAGTGCCCAGGGTGATGATCAGTGCCAATCGGTCACTGGACCAGTATGCCTGCTGGACTGATGAAGTCCTGTCGGATCCGCCGGAGCTGGCATGGCAGGGACCTCTTGCCGGCCTTCTCGCGGGTCTTGTGCGGGCACGAAAGCTGGGTTTCGAGGCTGTTCTGGTCTCGCCCTGCGACACTCCCGGGGTATCACCGGAACTTTTCAGGCATCTTCTGGAGGCGGCGGGGGGAAGCCCGGCCTCGCCGGTGCTGGCCCGCATGGATGACAGGCTCCACCCCCTTCACGGGATCTATCCCGTGGTACTTGAGGCAGAGCTCAGGGACTATCTCGTATCCGGCGAACGACGAGTGCAGGGATTTACCCGCGCCCAGTGTGCGCTGGAGGTCGACTGCAACGGCTTTCCGGAGGCCTTCGCCAACCGGAACCGCCCTGAAGATTTTCCGGATTCCGCGGGCTGAAGGCCGGGAGCCCGGACTTGTCCTCCGCCGGGGACGAAAGTCTGCTCCGGTGTGCCGGGTCAGGGGCGCTCCTGGTCTTCCCCCTGCCACTGGGAACTGCGCTCCCGGTCAGAGGCTTTCTGTTCCACCCAGTGTTCGCCTTCAGAGGTGATTTCCTTTTTCCAGAAGGGCGCTGAGGTTTTCAGGGCATCCATGATGAATTCACAGGCAGCGAAGGCGTCGCTCCGGTGGCTGCTGCTGATGCCCACGAAGACAATCTGGTCACCGAGGCGCAGGTGTCCGACCCTGTGGACGATGCGCGCGGCACCTATGTCCCAGCGTTTGCTGGCATCCGTCACCAGATCCTCAATGACTTTTTCCGTCATGCCGGGATAATGCTCAAGGTACAGGCCTTCAACTCCGGCCTGGTCGCCGAAGTCCCGGACCAGGCCAGTAAAGGTGGCGATGGCGCCGGTGCAGGTCCCACTGTCACGAAGTAACCGGTATTCCAGAGCCTGATCGAAATCGGCCTCCTGCACGGTGACCTTTCCGGCCTTCGACTCGGTTCTGTTCATCGTTCAGCCCCCCGTTACCGGTGGAAACAGGGCAACTTCGTCCCCGTCATCCAGCGTCCTGGCCGGGCGCGCCATGCTCTGGTTGATCGCAATCATCACCGGCTTGCCGTCACGAAGTTCTGCCCAGGGTCCGCCCTGGTCCGCCAGCTGTTCGAACAGGTCACCCGCGGTGCTGCCAGAGGGCAGCTCCAGGGTGAGAATGTCCGTATCCAGTGTTTCCCTGAGCCGGGCAAAAAACCGGACATGGACGGTGATGGTTTGAGTACCTTTATTGCTGATGTCTGCAGAATTCATGTTCACCTTCAGGCGCCCGTCAGGTCGGAAAAAGCATAAAAACTCACCATGTCGCCTGGCTTGACCGTGGTGTTTTCGGGAATGACGGCAAGACCATCCGCCCAGCATGCGGAGCTGAGCATGCCCGAGCTCTGGTTGGGGTAAGCGATGGCAACGATCTGCCCGTTATGCAATTCCCTCCGCGCGCGGACGAATTCCCGGCGAATGGAGGCCTTGTCCAGAGTAAAGCCCGCTGGCAGCTGGGCCGGCTTTGGTGGCAGGCCTGTGTTGCCCTGGCACCGGCGGATAAAGGGAGCCGCTATAACCAGGGTGGTCACCAGCACGGCAGCGGGATTACCGGGCAGTCCCAGTACCGGAGTGCCAGAAATCTGGCCAAAAGCCAGAGGTTTTCCCGGTTTGATTGCCAGCCGCCAGAGTGACAGTTCGCCGATTTCCTCAAGCGCTGCCCGCAGATGATCTTCTTCGCCCACGGATACGCCGCCGCTGGTGATGATCAGGTCGGCGCTGGCTGCTGCTTCCTTCAGAGCTGTCACCGTGGCCTCGTGCCGGTCCGGAACTGTCTGGCAGGCGACCACCTTGCAGTCCAGCTGCTGAAGAAGGCCCTGCAGAGTATAACGATTGGTGTTGTAGATCTGGCCGGGAGTGAGGCTGTGCCCCGGTTCCACCAGTTCGTCTCCCGTGGTCAGTATCGCGACCCGTAGCCGCCGCCAGACCGGAACCCGGTCACAACCCAGCGAAGCGATCAGACCCAGCTCCTGGGGCCTTAGGCGGGTTCCGCTGCTCAGGGCGACGGTGCCCTTTTGCAGGTCCTGACCCCGACGCCGGATGTTCTGCCCCGGCGGGGGCGTGCTCTCAAAAGAGACATGGCCGTCGTCCAGAGTGGTGTTTTCCTGCATGATCACAGTATCAGCCCCCTCGGGAATGGGGGCGCCGGTAAAGATGCGAGCGGCGGTGCCTGCCTGCAGGGGCGGCGGATTGTCACCCGCGGCAACCCGGCCCGATACGGGCAGACGTCGATCGGCACCCGGATCGGCACAGCGAAAAGCGTAGCCGTCCACCGCGCTGTTGTCCGACTGGGGCACGTCCATGGGTGCGGACAGGTCCTCGGCCAGAACCCGCCCCAGGGCATCTCCGAGGGGCACCATTTCGGTTTCAGATAGCGGTTTCGCGCTTTCCAGAAGATGCTGCAGGGCAGTGTCGACGGAGGTCAGGTTTGCCAGTGACATCAGCGTATGGCCTTCGAACCGATGATTTCATTGAGGCGACCAACCGGACTTTCCGGCTTGCGGCTGACCAGGGCGACGAAGTTGCAGGGCTTCTGGGTTCCGCTGAGCTGGTATTGCAGTATACCCTCCCATCCCGTCCGGCAGGCGCCGGTAGAACCAGGCAGGCAGAATATCACCGTGTGGTTGGCGAGGCCGCCGAAGGCCCGGGACTGCACTGTGGAGGATCCGATTTCTTCCGCGGACAGCCGCCGGAATTCCTCGCCAAAGCCTTCAATGATCTTGTCCAGTAGGGGAGTGACAGCCTCGGGTGTGCTGTCCCGTTCGTGAAAGCCGGTGCCGCCGGTAATGAGAACCCCATGGACGTCTGGCTCGGCAATCCAGCGGGAAATCAGCGCCCGCACAAGATAGACATCATCCGGGAGTATCCTGCGGGAGATTACCTGATGACCCGCAGCGAGCACGGAATCCTCAAGATACTGGCCCGACGTGTCCTCGCCGGCGCCCCGGGAGTCGGACACAGTGAGAATTGCGAGGTTGAGTGATCTGGTCTGAATGCTGGTTGTCATTTCGACTGGATGCTCCGTATTGTCTGGTTTTGCCTGCCGGCGTGCCGGAACCAACAGTATCCCGTTGGAGGGCGAATTTTGGAAGGGCTGGTATTGCCCGCCGTTGTTGTTATAATGATCCCCGATGAGGTCTTTCAGGTACTTGACATTTACCAATGTCTTGAGGAAAGATCGTCGTGTTAGCAGAAGCTGAAGTTCCCCAGCCTCTGGCCTGAGTGTTCTGCCTGGCGCCCGCCCGGCGGTTCCTTTCCCAGCGTGAAGCAAGCGTCTTTTGCACTACATACTCGGGGGTTGCCCCTGTCCACTCAAACCCTGTTTACTTCCATCCCTGATTATCTAACAACTTATGAATCTTACTGAACTGAAGCAGAAATCCGTGCCCGAACTGCTCGATACCGCGCAGGAAATGGGTCTTGAGAACCTCGCCCGCTCCCGTAAACAGGATGTGATCTTTTCCATCCTGAAAAAACACGCGAAAAGCGGTGAAGACATCTCTGGTGACGGGGTGCTGGAAATACTGCAGGACGGCTTCGGCTTTCTGCGGTCCGCCGACGCCTCTTACCTCGCCGGTCCTGACGACATTTATGTGTCTCCCAGTCAGATTCGCCGATTTAATCTGCGCACCGGGGATACAGTGGCGGGCAAGATCCGGCCGCCGAAGGACGGCGAGCGCTACTTCGCGCTGCTGAAGGTCAACGAAATAAACTTCGACAAGCCGGAAAATGCCCGCAACAAGATCCTGTTTGAGAACCTGACGCCGCTGTTCCCTGATGAGCGACTCACTCTCGAAGCCGGCAACGGTAGCACCGAGGATCTGTCTTCCCGGGTGCTGGATCTGGTTGCGCCTATCGGCAAGGGTCAGCGCGGCCTCATAGTGTCTCCGCCGAAAGCAGGTAAGACCCTGCTGATGCAGACTATTGCCCAGGCCATCACCCGGAACAGCCCGGAATGTCACGTCATGGTGCTGCTGATTGACGAGCGGCCCGAGGAAGTGACGGAAATGCAGCGCACCGTGCGTGGCGAAGTCATTGCCTCCACCTTTGATGAGCCACCGGCCCGCCACGTACAGGTGGCCGAAATGGTGATCGAGAAGGCCAAGCGGCTGGTTGAGCACAAAAAAGATGTGGTGATTTTGCTGGATTCCATCACCCGTCTGGCCCGTGCCTACAACACCGTGATCCCTTCATCGGGCAAGGTGCTGACCGGTGGTGTGGATGCCCATGCTCTGGAAAAACCCAAGCGCTTTTTTGGTGCTGCCCGTAATGTGGAAGAGGGCGGCAGCCTGACCATTCTGGCCACAGCCCTTGTAGACACCGGCTCCAAAATGGACGAAGTGATTTACGAGGAGTTCAAGGGCACCGGCAACATGGAAGTGCATCTGGACCGCAAGATTGCAGAAAAGCGGGTCTATCCGGCGATCAACATCCGTCGCTCCGGCACCCGCCGGGAGGACCTGCTGATGGCAGAGGCCGACATCCAGCGTGTCTGGATCCTGCGCAAGCTGCTTCACTCCATGGATGATGATACCGCGGCTCTTGAGTTCCTGCTGGACAAGCTGCGCGAGAGCAAGACCAACGACGAGTTCTTCCAGTCCATGAAGCGCCGTTAAGGGCGCGGATCGGAGGATCACCGTCTCCGGCGGAGCGCACCAGCGCTCCGCCGACATCCGCTTTGCCGGGTTCCCCGTATCGTATCCCTGACACCCCAACACAGGGCATGCCATGAATTACAGCGACCTGCGCGATTTCATCAGCCAGCTTGAAAAGCAGGGCGAGCTGAAACGCATCACCGTGGAAGTGGATCCGTATCTGGAAATGACCGAAATCTGTGACCGCACCTTGCGTGCCGGTGGCCCTGCACTGCTGTTTGAACGGCCGAAAGGCTATGACATGCCGGTGCTGGCCAATCTGTTCGGTACCCCGAAGCGGGTGGCCCTCGGAATGGGGCAGGATGATGTTGCCAGCCTGCGGGACGTGGGAAAGCTGCTGGCTTTTCTCAAGGAGCCGGATCCGCCCAAGGGCTTCCGTGATGCCCTGGAGAAATTCCCGGTGTTCCGGAAGGTCATGAAAATGAGCCCGAAAGTGCTGCGTTCCGCACCCTGCCAGGATGTGGTTATTGGCAAAGACGACGTGGATCTGACCAAAATTCCCGTGCAGCACTGCTGGCCGGGCGATGCAGGCCCGCTGGTGACCTGGCCACTGGTCATCACCCGGGGGCCACACAAGGAACGGCAGAACCTGGGCATTTACCGCCAGCAGCGCATTGGTCGCAACCGGCTCATCATGCGGTGGCTCAGTCATCGCGGGGGCGCCCTGGATTTCCAGGAATGGCAGAAAGCCCATCCGGGAGAACCCTTTCCGGTCGCCGTGGCTCTCGGCGCGGACCCGGCGACCATCCTTGGCGCCGTGACGCCGGTGCCGGATTCCCTTTCCGAGTATGCCTTTGCCGGTCTTCTCCGGGGCGCACGCACCGAGCTTGTCAAAGCCGGTCTCAGCGATCTGCAGGTTCCGGCCAGTGCGGAGATCGTCCTCGAAGGATTTATCTACCCGGGTGACACTGCTCCCGAGGGGCCCTTTGGTGACCATACCGGCTATTACAACGAGGTGGAGCAGTTCCCGGTGTTCACTGTTGAGCGCATGACCCACCGGCAGGATCCCATCTATCACAGCACCTACACCGGACGCCCGCCGGACGAACCTGCCATTCTCGGGGTGGCGCTGAACGAAGTCTTCGTGCCCATCCTTCAGAAACAGTTCCCTGAAATCACCGATTTCTATCTGCCGCCGGAAGGTTGTTCCTACCGGCTGGCCATTGTCACCATGAAAAAGCAGTATCCCGGCCATGCCAAGCGGGTGATGATGGGGGTGTGGTCATTTCTGCGCCAGTTCATGTACACCAAGTTCGTGATTGTCACAGATGATGACATCAATGCCCGGGACTGGAAGGATGTGATCTGGGCCATGACTACCCGGATGGACCCTGTGCGGGACACCCTGATCGTGGAAAACACCCCCATCGACTATCTGGATTTTGCTTCGCCGGTTGCCGGTCTGGGCTCCAAGATGGGACTGGATGCCACTAACAAATGGCCTGGTGAAACCAGCCGGGAGTGGGGAACCCCCATTACCATGACGGATGAGGTCAGGCAGCGGGTGGATGACATCTGGGATCAGCTCGGCCTTGAAGTTCCACCGTCCAGCCCCGAGTCATAGAGGCCAGATTCCATGGCGGAGGGGGCGCAGCCGGTCCGGCACCGGGTGACACTGAGGCCGTCAGGGCTTTCTTTTTTGGCCTCGGGAGAGGCAGATCTGCTGACTGCCGCCCATCAGGCGGGCATAGCGGTGCCGTCTGCCTGTCGCAACGGTGTCTGCGAGCTCTGCGAGGCCCTGCTGATCGGGGGCAGGGCCCTGAACAACCGTACGCATGCATTGGTACCCAATGCCGGCCGCCTGATGCTTTGTCGCACTCAGGCGGCCGGCCACCTTGAACTGGAGATAGAGGCCGTTATGGCAGTTGGAGAAATCACCCCCCGGAAATTTCAGGCAAAGGTTGCGGAGGTAAAGTCGATCAGCCACGACGTATACCGGGTGGAACTTCAGTTGCCGCGCCGCAGGGAGCTGACTTTTCATGCCGGGCAGTACCTCTCCGTGGTGCTGCCGGAGGCCGATCCCTGCTACTTCTCCATTGCCAGCAGCCCCAGGGCCGAAAAGCTTGAGCTGCATATACAGGCGACTCCCGACTGGGTTTCAGCCCAGCGGGTCATTGATGCGCTGCGATCGGGGCGTCCTGTCACCCTGGAGTTGCCCCATGGTCGGGCCTGTCTGGCTGCCGCCCCGGAAAAACCCCTGCTGATGGTGGCAGCGGGTACGGGCTTTGCCCAGATGAAAAGTATGGTGGATTACCTGAGGGAAACCGGATCTGATCAACCTGTCCGTCTGTTCTGGGGCGTGAGGCGCCATGAGGACATGTACCTCCGGAGTCTCGCCCAGCGTTGGGAGGAGGAGTGGCCAGAGTTCACTTTTGTGCCGGTGGTGGGTGACAGCGAAGACAATGACTGGTCCGGACATCATGACCAGCTGGTGCGCACAGTGCTGGCCTCAGGCGACGACTGGAGCAATGTCCGGGTCATGGCCAGCGGCTCTCCCACCATGGTGTACACGCTGATGGATGCGCTTGTGGCGGCCGGGCTTCCGGAGGCGGAATTTCATTCCGATGTACTGGAATATGCTCCCCGGAACACGCCCCAGAATCCGGCCTGAGCCGCGCGGCATTCCAGGTTCTGCCCTCAGGCTTTCGGCATGGGCAGGTCGGGCAGTCGGCTGTCTTTTACCAGCCCCTGCATCAGCAATTTGATGCTGGCGTTATCTTCCCCCATGTGAGCGTTAAGCCGGCTGAGTTCCGCCATCGCCTCGCGGCTGCGGCGAAGCCGCAGACTGGTTTCGAAATATTCCCTGGCTTTGCCCCAGAGCTCGTTCCGCAGGCTGATCCGACCCAGTGCCAGCAGGAGTTCAGCATTGTTGGGCCGGTCCTGCAGCCAGCGCTCGGCTGCCAGTAACTGCTCATCGGTTTTTCTGCCTTCCAGTCGGCCGTACAGGTTAATCAGCTCGTCGCTCCAGTGATTGCGAAGGATCTTGCGGACCAGTGCCTCAGCCTGGGCTTCATCGCCCAGATCCGCCAGCAGGCGGGCATATTCGTAAACGATCTGCTCATCTTTACGAAGGAAACCAGGCATTTCATCCCACAGACGGTTCAGGGGCTCCAGGGACTGGCCTCCAACAGACTGACGCCGGCATTCCTCTGCCGCCCGTTGAAGGAGATTTTGCCAGGTCCTGCGTTCCAGTTCGTCAAGTTCCGTGGCTTCCAGCAGGTCCCGTTTTCGCAGTTCTGGCAGCAGCTTTGACAGTTCCCGCCAGTCTTCCAGCCTTACATAGGCATTTTTCAGCAGTTTGAGCACAAATGGGTGCTGTGGGGCCTGTTTGCGCAGGCGGATCAGTGTGGCCAGAGCCTGCTCCAGACGGTTGCCTGCAAGCTGCAGCTGGGCCTGGGTGATACCCACCGCAAGGTCCGAGCCGGGTGTGCTCTCAAAGGCTTTGCGCAGCAGTTCGTCCACGGCTTCGTGATCGCCGGACTCAAAGGCGGCCTGGGCGGCGGCCAGGTAATTGATCAGAGGTGTGTCTGCCTGGTCGGCAGAAGCCTCCAGCAGCTTTCGGGCCCGGGGCCAGTTGCCTTCCGCCAGGGCCAGAAGCCCCTGGGTGGTTCTGCGGCGGGCCCGGCGTTCACTGCCTTTTGCCACCCAGCCGGTGATTGCGCCCGCGCCTCTGCCGGCCCTGCGAATCAGCCCGAACACGAACAGAACCGCAGCCACCAGCAGGATGATCAGGCCAAGGCCCACCCAGAAGTTGGTTTCAATCAGCCAGTGGCCAAGGTTTATCCGGATATAGCCCATGTCGTACTGGGGGCCCAGACTCAGGCCGGCGCCAATCAACAGTGCAACCAGTATGATGATCAGCAGTTTTATCATGATTCGCCATCCCCGCTGTCGCTGCTGTCGTCACTGCCGGATCCGTTTTCGGTCGTTTCCATGCGCCCGGCAATCCTGCCCTTGAGCAGTTCCAGGGATTTGCTGATGTCCGGGAGCTCCGGATCGATGGTCCTGTCCTTCAGTTCCGCAAGAGTCGACTGAAGGGCCTGGACCCTATTTTCGCTGGTGTCGTACCAGCGGGACAGGAAATCAGTTGCCTTGGTCAGGGCTCTGTCATAAAGCACCTGGTTGCGCTCCAGCAGAGCCAGCTCAGCCTCTTCCAGCATCAGTTGGAGGTTGAGTCGGGCATAGGCGCTCTGTTCCGCAGACATGGGCGGCTGAACGGGTTCGTCGAGCCGGCGGACGGCAACCATGCTGCTGAGGGTTTCCTTTATCTGCTGCCAGGCCCGCTGCCACTTGCTCTCACCACTCTCGGATTCATCCAGTGGAGCGATGGCTTCAGGTTCCGGAGCTTTCCCCTGGCCACTGAGGGCGGCATCGGTCAGCTTCTGGACTGTTTCGATGGCCGCTTCCAGTTGCAGATAGAGCCCCGTCCGGTCCACGCCGGAAATGCTTTTCAGGGCCATTATTTCCCGGGCCAGTTGCTGTCGCACCGGGTAGACCCCGATATCGTCCGTTTCCGCGAGCACTTCATCAGCGGTCTTGAGAAGCGTAAGGGAGCCCTCGAAGTCTTTTTCGATCAGCAGGCGCTGGTTGGCGAGCCGTAGCAGGTATTCTGCCTCTGCCAGCAGCCAGTCGGTGCGGGTACGGCTTCCCTTTTCCAGCAGCTCGCGGGCGTTGTGGTCGATCTGGCGCTGCTGGGTGGCAATTTTCTCCCGCATTTCGCTCAGCCGGTTTTCCAGTGCCTGTAGCCGTTCGCTCTGCTGGTTGTCGGTCTGACTGTAATCCCGGTCAAGGCGATCGGTGGCTGCGCTCACTTCGCTGAGGCTCTGCTGCAGCGACTGCTGTTTCTGCCACTGCATCCAGCTCCAGAATGCCAGGGCAAGGGTGAGTATCAGAGCCAGGATGACCACTAGCCACAGGGGCCAGGTTCGGGGGTGAGCGTGAGAAGTCTGGTCCGTCCGGGCGGGCAGTTGCTTGTCTGAGTCAGTCACGGGCATCCTTAGCTGGGCTGTGGGTGAGACCGCAGGGTCCTGTATGATCTTTTGCTGTTTTTGTTCTTTGTTTATTTAGTCTGGTTATTCTGCTTGTTCTGCCTGCTGCAGGCCAGATGCCCGGCGATGCACCGGGCAATGGCGCGGTCGTCCAGGCTGTCGGGTGTTTTTACGAACTGGAAGCCTGCTGCTCTGGCCTGCTTCGCCACCCGTTCCACCGGCACTACCAGCAGTCGCTGTTGCAGATTATGATCGCTATTCTTACCTAGTGCGATGAGATTGTTCAATGTTTCTCCGGACAGCACGACAATGGCATCCGGAGCAAACACATCCAGATGGCTGCTGATGTCATCGGCCGACCAGGCCGGACACTGGCGGCGGTAAAGGAGCAGCTCGGAGACGTCGGCCCCTCGCTGCAGAAGGGTGTCACGGATCAGTTCCCGGCCGCCTTCACCCCGGGCAATGAGCACCCGCTCGCCCTCTGGCAATTGCAGTCCGGGGAGCTCCAGCAGGTGCTCGCTGGTGAATCCGCCGGCAGGGACCCCGGGAGTCAGACCCGCAGACTCGAGTACCGCGGCCGTGCCGGCCCCCACGCCGTACCAGTGCAGGCCAACCGGAAGCTGTGGCCACCAGGTATCCACCCGGGCAAGTAACAGGCGGGCGGCATGAGGACTGACCGCAATCACATGCCGGAAAAGGTCCAGATTCTGCACCAGACTGCGCTGGGCGGGCGTTTCCGGAAGCTCCTCCCGGTCCAGAAGAGGGAGAAGTCTGACCCTGGCTCCCGCCTGGGTGAGGTGCTCTGCCAGACGTTCACCTTCGGGACGGGGGCGGCACACCAGCACCCGTTTACCCTTCAATGGCGCCTCAGGTAGGTGTGTGGCCATAAATCT
Organism: Marinobacter sp.; assembly: GCF_044799475.1. Lineage (GTDB taxonomy): Bacteria > Pseudomonadota > Gammaproteobacteria > Pseudomonadales > Oleiphilaceae > Marinobacter. The sequence continues at coordinate 1,465,835 of NZ_CP085217.1, forward strand.
CAGCGAGTACCCGGTCTGCGCCCAGTGCCAGCAGGTCCTCCGCCAGCTCCCGTCCAAGGCGTTCGCCCTCGGCACGTGGGGCACGACCTTCCACCCGGAAAATCTCTGTGCCGTCCACCGCCCCCACCAGGCCACGAAGCCAGAGCGTGTCTTCCGATTCCAGCAGGGCGTAAGCGGCTATGGGCACCTGGCAGCCCCCTTCAAGGCGGCGATTCAGCGCGCGTTCGGCCCGGACACGGTCAGCCGAGTCCCGGTGGTCGAGCGGCGCAAGCAGCCGGATGAGTTCCTGATCGTCAAGCCGGCATTCAATGCCCAGCGCACCCTGGCCGACCGCGGGCAGGGAAATGGTGTCGGGCAGGCAGTAGCGTATACGGTCATGAAAACCCAGGCGCTTGAGGCCGGAACTGGCCAGCACTATGGCGTCGAATTCCCCCGCATCCAGTTTTCCCAGCCGGGTGTTCACATTGCCCCGCAGGGTGTGAATCTGCAGATCCGGCCGGTAGGCCCTCAGCTGGGATTCCCGGCGCATGCTTGCGGTGCCAACCACCGCCCCGTCCGGAAGTTCGTCAACGGTGTTGAAGTGGTTGCTTACAAAGGCGTCCGTGGGGTCTTCCCGCTCGCAGATGGCCACCAGTCCCAGACCTTCCGGCAGGTTCATGGGTACATCTTTCATGGAATGTACGGCCAGATCGGCTCGGCCTTCCAGCATGGCTTCTTCCAGTTCCTTGACGAACAGTCCCTTGCCGCCGATCTTGGCCAGGGGCACGTCGAGGATCTTGTCGCCCTGGGTTTTGATGCCTACCAGTTCCACGGTGACATGGCTGTGCATGCGCTCAAGCTCGGACTTGATGAATTCCGCCTGCCAGAGGGCAAGGGCGCTGTTACGGGTCGCAATTCGAAGGGTACGTTTTGACATGTTCAGTGATTTGCCAGATTGGAAAAGTGTGGCCCAAGCGTAACCTGTGAAGGCACAAAAGTCCCGCCTGAAGCCGCGGGTGCTGTCCACATCTCAGGCTTCACTGAGCCGGTTGCGAACGTCACTCACATGCCGCCGGCTCACGGCCAGGGCTGTATTGTCGTCCCTCAGGCGGATCCGGTACTGGCCGTCCTCCGACCGATGCAGGGCCTGGATGTGCCGGATGCCAACCAGGGTGTGGCGGTGGATGCGCATCAGCTGTTCGGGATGACTGCTTTCCAGCTCCTTCAGAGTAAAGTCGGTCACTGTGTCACCCTGGGCGTGATGGATAGTGACGTACTTCTGATCGGCCTCGCAGTATCGGATGCCGGCCAGCTCGATCAACTCTGTGCCCCGGTGAGTGCGGACCGCAAGCTGGGTCTCCGGATTTTCATTTCTGGCCTGCATGGCCTGCAGCTGAACCCGGTTTACCCGTCCGGCCCGGCCGAGGGCATCGGCCAGGGCTTCCCGGCGTACCGGCTTGAGGAGATAGGCGATGGCCTGGACCTGGAATGCGTTGATGGCGTAATGGTCGTAGGCAGTGCAGAAAATGATGGCCGGCGGGTGGGTCAGATCATTGAGCCTTTCTGCCACTTCCATTCCGTCTCTGCCAGGCATGCGGATATCCAGCAGTACTATGTCCGGCTGGAGTTCCGCCACGCCGCGAAGGGTGCTGTCGCCATCGCTGGCTTCGCCGCATGCCTGGTAGCCGGGTATGTCGTCCACGAGTCTGCGGATGCGCTCCCGGGCAAGCGGTTCGTCATCGGCGATCAGGATGCTCTGGATGCCGGCGTCCGTCATGGCGTGGGCTCCGGTGCTGGGGCGCCTGTGCGCAGGGGCTGCCAGGGCAGGCGCAGGGTTACCGTATAGGTGTCGTTCTGCTGGCTGTGCTTGAGTACGCCTGGCTCGCCAAACAGGGCGCTCAGCCGCGCCTGGATGTTGTCCAGCGCCATGCGGTTCCCCTCGTGGTTTTTCTGATCCTTCTCGGGCCTCGGGTTCTGGACCATCAGATAGACAGATTCCCCCTTGCGATAACCCAGAATGCTCACGCTCCCACCCTCTGGCCGCGGCTGGATGCCATGATAGATGGCGTTTTCCACCAGCGGTTGAAGGGACAGTGGAGGCACAGCCTGGTAATTGAGGCTGTCGTCGACGTCCCAGTTTACCGTGAGTCGCTCCCCGAGCCGGAGCCCTTCAATCATAAGATAATGGCGGCAGAGGGTCAGCTCTTCATGCAGGGGAATCAGCCGGTCCTGGGCTCTGAGGCTGGCCCGGAAAAGCTCTGAAAGGTCCAGTACGGCCTCTTCTGCCTGGTCCGGCCGGGTGGCAATGAGGCTGGCAATGGTATTCATGCTGTTGAACAGAAAGTGGGGGTGAATACGGGCCTGCAGAGCGGTCAGTCGGGCCTGCATTTCCGCCTGGCGTTGCTGCTGCCACTGGTGCTGGAGGTAGAAATAGCGCAACACCATCAGAGTGATGATCAGCGCCATCAGCAGGTTTCGTCCGATTGCCTGCCAGCGGTCGGAGCCGGTTTCGGGGCCCAGGACCTGTTCGGCAAACAGGCTGAACACCAGTACGTCAGCCATCACGATCAGCGTGATGACCAGACTGGCCGACCCGACCCCCAGATGCTCCATGTAGCGGCGTAGGCCGCAGATGATGGCCGCGCTGGTGAGCACTGTCCACTGGGTAAAGAGGGACAGCAGCCCAAAGTAGCTCCAGTCTATCCATCCGGAAGTGGTCCGGATCAGGGATACCAGCAGCACCATCAGTTCGCTGGTGATGACCAGCATGAAGACAGCACGCACCCGGCAGAGGTCGGGTACGAAGAACTCTTCACGGCCCGGCTCTTCAGCAGATGGCTGGCGGTTTTTCCTGCTGGCTGTGCTCATGCAGGTGAGAGTCTCCCAGAGAGTGTTATAATCCCGACTTCACTTCATTCAGGTCCGCAAGATAATGCCGGGCTGTCAGCAGGAAAGATAGACCATGACTGATCAGAACAAGAGCGCCGAGAAACCCTGGGGCGGTCGGTTCACTGAACCGACGGATGCATTTGTGGAGCGGTTCACAGCGTCGGTCGGATTTGATCAGCGGCTTTATCATCATGATATTATCGGCTCCATTGCCCATGCGACCATGCTGGCCGAAGTGGGGGTGCTGACCGCCGCGGAGAAAGACCAGATCATTAAAGGCCTCGGCGAAGTCAGAGCCGACATCGAGAGCGGAACCTTTGAGTGGTCCGTGAGCCTTGAAGATGTGCATATGAACATCGAGGCCCGCCTGACCGACCGCATTGGCATCACCGGCAAGAAGCTCCACACCGGCCGCAGCCGCAACGATCAGGTGGCGACGGACATCCGCCTTTACCTGCGGGATGAGATTGACGTGATTGCCGAAGAGCTGGCACGGCTGCAGTCGGGTCTGCTGGATCTGGCGGAGCGCGAGGCGGACACCATCATGCCCGGTTTCACCCACTTGCAGACGGCACAGCCTGTGACATTCGGGCATCACCTGCTGGCCTGGTATGAAATGCTGGTGCGGGATGCCGAGCGGCTGCAGGACTGCCGCAAGCGGGTGAACGTAATGCCCCTGGGCTCCGCTGCCCTGGCCGGCACTACTTACCCCATTGACCGTGCCATGACGGCCCGCCTGCTGGGTTTTGACCGAGCCAGCGAGAACTCCCTGGATTCCGTCAGCGACCGGGATTTCGCCATTGAATTCTGCAGCTTCGCTGCGCTGTTGATGACCCATCTCTCCCGATTCAGCGAAGAACTGGTGCTCTGGACTTCGGCCCAGTTTGACTTCATCGACCTTCCGGACCGCTTCTGTACCGGCTCCTCCATCATGCCCCAGAAGAAGAATCCGGACGTGCCGGAACTTGTACGGGGCAAAACCGGCCGGGTGAACGGCCACCTCGTAAGCCTCCTGACTCTGATGAAAGGCCAGCCGCTGGCCTACAACAAGGACAACCAGGAAGACAAGGAGCCCCTGTTCGACACCGTGGATACGGTGAAAGGCTGCCTAAAAGCCTATGCCGACATGGTGCCGGCCATCCGGGCCCAGGCTGACAATATGCGCACGGCGGCCAAGAGGGGTTTTTCCACGGCCACTGATCTGGCGGACTATCTGGTCAAGAAGGGTGTGGCCTTCCGGGATGCCCATGAAATCGTGGGCAAGGCGGTTGCGTTTGGCGTTGCCGAGGGGCGGGACCTGTCCGATATGACGCTGGCGGAGCTTGTCTGCTTCTCCGATGTGATCCGTGAGGATGTGTTTGATGTGCTGACCCTTGAAGGTTCGGTCCAGGCCCGCAATCACCTGGGTGGAACCGCCCCTGACCAGGTCCGGGCAGCGGTTGCCCGGGCCCGGGCGGGTCTTGCCGGCTAGTCCTGCAGGCCGCCAATGCGGCCGGTATCCAGCTCCACGGCAACGGGCCGTAGATCTTTCAACGGCCGGGGTCTGGACAGGCGGAACCCCTGGCCGTAGTGAATAGCCAGGCCCCGCACCTTCCGCAGTGCGTCGTCGTTTTCGATAAACGTCGCGACGGTGTGCTTGCCGGCGGCTTCAGCAATCCGGTGGAGAGCTTCCACCATCACCTGCTGCACCGGGTCATCGTGGAGGTGGGCCATCATGGCTTCGTCCAGTTTGATGATGTCCACCGGTAGCCGCGCCGCCAGGCTGTAGCTCTGGATCGAAGCGCCGGCGCCATCCAGGGCGACCCGACAGCCAATTCTGTGCAGGGCATTGCAAAGGACAGCCACCTCATCCGGATACTGGGTGGCAGTTTTCTCCTGCACTTCGAAACAGAAGCACTCAGGTGCGTAGGAAGAGGTCTTCAGCAGTTCCCCGACGAAATCCGGAAAACTGTCATCCAGTACGCTGGCCAGGGAAAGGTTGAAGCCGCAGTATTTCAGCCTGGGTTCAAGCAGGCTGTGGCGACCGAACCAGGCCATTGTCTTGCGGATGACCGCCCGGTCAATGTCGCCGGCAAGGCCGAAGCGTTCCGCCACGGGCAGAAATTCCCCCGGTTGCATCAGCGGACTGGCCGGGTCTTCCGGCTGCAGCCGGGCGAGAATCTCGATATGGTCGCCCCAGGTGATACTGGCTACCGGTCTCAGGGAGTGGTAATAGAGGCTAAGCCTGTCATTGTCGAGGCAGTCCCGGAGTGTTTCCAGCTTCTGGCGGCTCAGACCCTCCTCGCGACCGCCGCTAACGGCATCGGCCGCATGCAGGCGCGAGCGGCTGGCAGCAGCTGCGGTCTCACAAAGGTCCGCTGCCTGGGCAAGCAGACGTTCGGCGTCGGTCGGCGTGTCCTCTGTCAGCCGCAGAAGCCCGGCGCTGGTTGAGGTCTGGAGGGGCTGGTTCTTCCACTCAAAAACAAAACCGGCAACGAATGCCAGCAGATTGTCTGCCACCTTGCTGGCTTCCTGGCGGTTGCAGTTTTCGATCAGCAGGGCAAAGGTGTCGCTGCCCAGGCGTGCCAGGGAGTCACGCTGGCGTACCTTCAGCGTAAGCTCCCCGGCCAGGGCACGGAGGTACCTGTCGAAACCGCCATTGTTCTCGTGTTCGTTTATTTCCGCGGCCTTGTTCATCGTAAAGTAAAGCAGCGCATGGCTGCCCGGAGTGCTGCGGCTGTTGATCAGCAGCCGCTTCAGCCGGGCCGCGAATTCCCGACGGTTCAGCAATCCTGTCACCGGGTCGTGCCGGCTCAGGTAATGCCGGTTGTCGGAGCCCTTGACCCGCTCGGATATGTCCTTTGCCACCTGGACTGCACCCAGCAGCTCGCCTTTGCTGTCGAGCAGCCGGCGGTAGTGGATCTCATAGATGGGCAGGTCGCGGTCCTGCTGGGCCAGCGGGATTTCCACCACGAAGCTGTCCTTTTCCAGGGCTCTCTGCCAGAGGCCCTGTGCCAGTCGACGTTCATTGGGAAAATCCGCGAGCAGGTCGTTCAGATTGGCGCCTTCCACCGGTTCCACGTTATAGGTGTGAAGTGCCTGGACCCGGAAGGCCTCATTGAAATGTAACAGATTGAGGTCGGGGTCCACCGCCAGCACCAGATCGTCGGTGGCGGCCATGACCCCGTGCAACACGTTGGTCGCCCTGATTCGCGCCCTGTCCAGGACCTGGCGGGCAGTGTGGTCCACCAGGACCCCGCCAACACCGACAACCTGGAGGCCGGTTTTCAGGGCTCGGCCCTGAAGCTGGACATGGCGATGATGCTGGCGCGCAGTGATGAGGTCCAGTGTCAGGTCAAAGGGCTGACCGGTTCGTATGCAGCGCCGGAACAGGGCCCGCAGGCGAGCCTGGGCGCCCTGGCAGTAGAATATTGCCTGTTCCGGGGTGATTTCGGCACCCGGCCGAAGCTCCAGAACGCGATATACCCCTTCGGACCAGATCATCCGGTTATCGCGGATATCCAGTTCCCAGATGCCCAGCTCGCCGGTATCCTCGGCCAGCTGGGCCAGCCTGGGGCTCAGGGGTGTCGAGTCCCGCAGAGTTATGAAGGCGCTGGCCGCCTGGTCAGCGTCCCGGACGGCCAGGCGCAGTGTCATCTGGGCGGTAAAGAAGAAGCCGTCACGGTGGCGCAGAGTCAGCAGCACTGACTCTCCCTCATCAAATCGCTGGCGGTTGCCAGGGCTGAGGGGGTCGTCTTCGCGATCGGCAACAATGCGCATCACCGGCTGGCCTACCAGTTCGCTCGGATCATAACCAAGAACATGCTCGACCTGATTGTCCACGTAGGTGATCAGGCCACTGTCATCGACCCTGATCATGGCCCGGCGGGCATCCGGCTGGGTGCTTTCAATCCGGTAGCGGCGAATGAAGAATTCTTTCAAGGAAATTGCCCTGCTTTTATTTTTTTTGCACGGTTTGCCACGATGCGGTCATCATACTGATAATGAGTTCGGAAAGAACCTCTCAGCGGAGTCACTGTGACCGTCCACGCCATTCCGATCACCCTCGATTTCGAGGAAGGCATTGACCGCAAGACCCTGCGTCGGCTTCGTGAGCGGTTCTGTCTGGTCAACGAGGCGCGGTGGGGGAGGGTGCGCTCATCCCTCAGCTGGCGCCAGCACTCGGTGCTGGACCTTCTGCCCCTGGTTTTTCATCTCAATCATCCCGCACTCCCCGGCTACCTGGATCATGACTGTCCCTTCGGCGTTTGCCGTTACACCCCGGGTCCTGATGCAATCAGTGCCGCCCAGCGGATAGCACGGTCCTTCAGCCTCCGGGACAGCGGCAAGCGACAGCCCGACATCGAAGCCCTGTTTCTGATGGGCAGTCCCGGCTCTCTGGGACACTCTGTTGCCAGCGATCTGGATGTCTGGCTCTGCCACCGCCCGGACCTGTCAGAACGGGGCGTGCGCTGTCTGGAGCGCAAGGCCAGCAGGGTGTCAGACTGGGCAGCGATGCTCGGACTCGAACTCCACGTATTTGTGTTTGCCGCCACTGACTGGCGCAGAGGCCGCCAGCGGGCTGAGGTCAACGGCGAGAACTGCGGCAGCGCACAGCATTACCTGCTGCTGGACGAGTTCTATCGCACAAGCATACATCTGGCTGGCCGCTTCCCCCTCTGGTGGCTGATTCCTGCGTGCCATGAGAATGAGTATGAGGCGCGGGCGCGACAGCTGATTGACTGCCGTTTTATCCGCGGCGATGACTACATTGATTTCGGGGCGGTGCCGGCGATACCGGAGGAAGAGTTTCTCGGTGCAGGGGTGTGGCAGCTCTACAAGGGGATCGACTCCCCCTGGAAATCGCTGCTGAAACTCATGCTGACTGAGTGTTATGCCCGTGATAGCGCAAATGGTCCGCTGTCGCTGGCGTTCAAGGCGGCGGTGTATGCCGGCGAAACGGATCCCGACCAGCTGGATCCCTATGTCCTGCTGTATCAGCGTCTGGAAAGCTGGCTTACGGCCCTGGATGAGCCAGCGCGGCTGGACCTGGTGCGGACGGCTTTTTACTTCAAGGCCGGTCTGCCCCTTAGTCGGGCGGAAGCCGTGGGGGATCTCTGGCGAGGCCGTCTGCTGCATGGTCTGGTATCTGACTGGGGCTGGAATGACACCAGGCTCAGGGATCTGGATAACCGTCAGCAGTGGCGCGCCGAAGAGGTCATCAAAATCCGTCGGGCCATTGTCAATGAGCTCACCCATAGTTACCGTCTGCTTTCCAGACTGGCCCGCACGCACGCCCTGAAAGCCGCGATCAGCAGAGCGGATATGGGACTGCTTGGGCGCAAGCTTTACGCGGCCTTTCAGCGCAAGGCCGGAAAGATCGAGCTGATTAACCCCAACATTGCGCCTTCCCTGGCGGAAGAAAATCTGTCATTTCATCATCAGTCCAGCCATGGGGGCGGGGAGGTGTCTGAGGGCTGGTTGCTGTACCGGGATCTGGAAAATCCCTCGGACGCCTTCTGGCAGCCGGTAATCCGGCGCTCAAGCAATGTGACAGACCTGCTGGTCTGGTGTTACTGCAATGGTCTGCTGACCCGGGCGACCCGTCTCAATGTCCGTGCCGGCACCAGTGTTCTCAGTGTTGCCGAGCTCAGGGAAATGCTGGAAGCACTGAGTGCCAGGTTGCCCGTGCCCCTGCCTCCGGCGGGTCGTGAGGAGTTGCAGGCACCGGCGCGGCTTGTGAATACCCTGCTGTTTGTCAATGTCGCCATAGATCCCCAGGCGCGGCTGACCGAACGGGGACTGCACAAGCTGAGCGCCCATCACGATTCTCTTGGTTTCAGCGGGGGTCGGGAAAATCTGGTTCATGGCATTGATCAGGTCACCCTCAACAGCTGGCATGAGGTAAGCCTGCAGCACTACGCCAGCGGCGACACCCTGATCCAGTGTCTCAAGAACTACCTTGCTGCAGTGGCCGAATTCCCGCCCCAGCCTCCGAAGCTGTCAGTCCACAGTTCTGGCGGCCACGGAGGAGCCATCGCCCGACGGGTGGAAGAACTTTTTCAGGATGTTCATCGCCACTTCTTTGCCGGCGGCGCCGGGCCTCACCCGTTGAGGTATGTCATTGAAATGGACCGGCGTTTCTTCGTCCTGCAGTTCAGCGGTGACCAGCCGGGGTTCGTGGGCCTGGAGAGCCGTGCCGCCCTGAACGACTATCTGAGGAAGCCACAGGCGGCCTGGGCCCCGGTTGTTCTGGATCGCCATGCGCTAGTGGGGGACCCGGCTTTCCGGGCAGTCTGTTGTGCCGGCCAGCCTGAAGCGGTCCAGGTTTTTTACCAGTTGCAGGGTGAACGGGCCAGACTCTGGGTGCTGGATGAAACAGGGTCGATTTTTGCCTGGCAGCAACGCTTTTCCAGCCGCCGCCATCTGCTGGCTCCTCTCCTGAAGTTTCTGGAGAATCTCATGGAGCGCAGACAGTTGCGGGAAAGCACAAGCCTGAGTGGCGGCGTCGCTGAGGCACTCTGCCATGAACTGGTTATGAAAGATGGTGCCTGGCAGGCTGAGCGCCGGGTTTTCCGTGGCGACGATGTGCCGCTGGGCGGACTTGAGGTCCAGGCTGTGGGGATCCAGGAAGGGGGCAGCCACCTGAGGTTCGACGTTTTTTGTGGAGACCAGGAGTTCACCGTTCAGGAATACGGCGACCAGCTGATTTCTGCCGTGGCCCACTACATCCACTCCCTTCGCCGGCAGGGGGAGCCCTACCCGGTCTATCTGACCGATGTCCATCTGCCCCATGACATAGATCCCCGGATCTATCAGCAGGATCTTCAGACGATCCAGTATCTCTACTACCGCCATGAGCTTGAGCAGGCCCTGAACAGCGCTCTTGAGCGCGCACCTTCACAGGCTCCCCGGACGTAACGGACTCGGGTATACTGCCCGTTAAAATGAATCGGGAAAGGGGCAGACGATGCGGGCTTCCTGTTACGTGCTTGCTTTGGCCATCACGGCCGTCGCGCTGGGTGGCTGTGGCCAGAAAGGGCCGCTCTATCGTGACGCACCAGCCCGGGAGGAGGCCGGCTCCATCCAGCAGGACTCTGCCCGGGATGGCGAGTCCGAAGACGGCAAAGACAGCTAACACCGGCCTCTGCCACACCCATCAAAACAGGAAAGCCGATGGATCACTTCAATTACCGCGATGGGCAGCTTCATGCTGAGGATGTCGCCGTGGCCGATATTGCTGCCCAGCATGGGACACCAGCCTATGTCTATTCCCGGGCAACACTTGAGCGCCATTACCGTGCCTATGACGAAGCCCTGTCCGGCCGCCCCCATCTGGTGTGTTATGCGGTCAAGGCCAACAGCAACCTGGCGGTGCTCAACGTGCTTGCGCGGCTGGGCGCCGGGTTCGACATAGTCTCTGCCGGGGAACTTGAGCGCGTCCTCCGGGCCGGCGGAGACCCCTCGCGAGTGGTGTTTTCCGGAGTTGGCAAGCAGCTCTGGGAGATGCAGCGCGCGCTGGAGGCAGGGGTGCGCTGTTTCAATGTGGAATCCGATACCGAACTGGACCGTCTCAACCAGGTGGCCGGTGAGCTGGGGATGAAGGCACCCGTGTCATTGCGGGTCAATCCGGATGTGGATGCGGGCACCCATCCCTATATTTCCACCGGACTGAAAGAGAACAAATTCGGCATCGACATCAACGAAGCGAGGGCGGTTTATTCCCGGGCGGCCACTCTGCCAAACCTTGAGATCATAGGTGTGGACTGTCATATAGGCTCCCAGCTGACCTCGGTTTCGCCGTTTCTCGACGCCCTTGAGCGGGTACTGGTGCTGATTGATGAGCTGGCCGGTGATGGTATCACCATCCGGCATCTGGATATGGGCGGTGGCCTTGGGGTGACCTATGACCAGGAAACGCCGCCGTCGCCTTCGGACTACGTGGCCAGCCTCAGAGAGCGGCTGGGCGAGCGGGATCTCGAGCTGCTGCTTGAGCCCGGCCGCTCCATTGCCGCCAACGCAGGCATCCTGCTGACCCGTGTGGAATTTCTGAAGTGCACGGAGCACCGGAATTTCGCCATCATTGATGCCGCCATGAATGACCTCATCCGACCGGCTCTTTACAGTGCATGGCAGGCCATCGTGCCTGCCATTCCCCGAACCGATACCCAGGAAAAGACATGGGATCTGGTAGGGCCTGTCTGCGAGACTGGCGACTTCCTGGGCAAGGACCGAAGGCTCAGTCTGGCGCCGGGTGATCTGCTGGCAGTCCGCTCCGCAGGGGCCTATGGTTTTGTCATGAGTTCCAACTACAACACCCGCAACCGGCCGCCGGAGCTGATGGTGGACGGAAATCAGGTGCATCTGGTGCGCCGCCGGGAAACCATCGAAGACCAGCTGGCTCCCGAGTCCTGCCTGCCACAAGGAACAGGCAGCTCATGAGCGACTCCCGCCGTTCTTCCGGACCTCTGCTGTCATTTACCAAAATGCATGGTCTCGGCAATGACTTCATGGTAGTAGATGCCATCAGCCAGCCGTTCCGGCTGCGGCCGGAAACCATCCGCACCTTGGCGGACCGGCATTTTGGCATCGGCTTTGATCAGCTGCTGGTGGTTGAGCCACCGGGCCTGCCGGACGTGGATTTCCGGTACCGGATCTTCAATGCCGATGGCAGCGAGGTGGAGCAGTGCGGTAACGGCGCCCGCTGCTTTGCCCGGTTCGTGCGGGACCAGCGCCTTACCAACCGGAAGGTCATCCGTGTGCAGACCGCCGGTGGCGTGCTTGAGCTGAAGGTTGGGAAAGATGGCTGGGTGACTGTGAACATGGGCGTCCCGGAGCTGAATCCGGCGGCCATTCCGTTTGCTGCCGATTCCCGCCAGCTGGTCTATCCGCTGGAGATGGATGGGGAGATCTTTACCCTCAGCGCCGTGTCCATGGGTAACCCCCACGGGGTGCTGGTGGTGGACAATGTGGATGCGGCTCCAGTGGAGACTCTGGGGCCGAAGCTTGAGCGTCATCCCCGTTTTCCAGCGCGTGCCAATATAGGATTTCTTCAGATTATTGATGCCGGGCATGCCCGGCTGAGGGTTTTTGAGCGTGGGTCCGGTGAAACCCTGGCTTGCGGCTCAGGGGCCTGCGCTGCAGTGGTGGCCGGCCAGATCCGCGGGCTGCTGGGCAAACGTGTCGATGTGGAGCTTCGCGGTGGTCACCTGGTGATCGAATGGCAGGGTGAGGGGACCGCTGTTATGATGGAGGGGCCGACTGCCCATGTGTTTGAGGGCCAGCTCCGGCTGCCGGCTGAGACATCACCGCGCCGTTCCCGCCGTGGTAAAGATTCGCGCCAGAACCCGTAAGTGTTTTGCGCACCGGGCTGTCCGGGGCGACTGAAGGAGATTCCCATGACTGAAAAAACGGCCCATCAGAAGGCCGGAGAGCCGACCCGTGAGCAGGTAGCGAGCTATCTTCGGGACAACCCGGACTTCTTTGTTGATCAGGATGAACTGCTCAGAAGCCTGACTCTGCCCCATGACAGCGGGCGTGCCATTTCACTTGTCGAGCGCCAGGTGCATCTGTTCCGGGAGCAGCGGGATACCCTGAGGCACGAACTGGTGGAGCTGGTATCCATTGCACGCCATAACGACCGGCTGTTCGAGAAGAGCAAGCGCATGCTGCTGCAGGTTATCGAAGCTGCGACTCTCAATGAGATGGCGGCTGCAGTGGATGACAGCATTCGGGGCGATTTTGGCCTGGACGCCGCAGCGATTGTTCTGTTTACCGACACCCCGCTCGCGGTCAGTCCTGAGGGTGCTCTGAAGGTGGTTTCACCGAAAGAGGCACAGAGCCAGCTCGGCAGCCTGCTGGAAGGGGACCGGGCGGTCTGTGGCCAGTTTGGTGAAAAACAGCGAACATTTCTTTTTCCCGACAGGGAAAAGCCGGTGGCTTCTGTTGCCCTGGTTCCCCTGCGAAACGGGGAGCTGATGGGGGTGTTGGCCATGGGTAGCTGTGAGTCGGGCTATTTTGACCAGAGCATGGGAGCGCTTTTTCTGACCTATATCAGCGATACCCTGAGCAGGCTTCTGCCCCCGATGGTGCAGCGTCACACGGGAGAAGATGCTGTGACCGACGCCCTGGCCGAGTCACGCTGATCATGGCGGTGGCGGTCGCCGACGGGCAGGCGGAAAAAGAATCAGACAGTCCTGCTCCTGCCCTTGCCGTGCCCCTGCAGGATTTTGTAACCCATCTTTCGTCCGAGCGCCGCCAGGCCGTGGAAACCTGTCGTAATTACGAGCGGGACGTACGCCGGCTTGCGAAGTATGTTCAGAGAGAGGGCCATGCCGGCTGGGCGGATCTTCATGGTTCCGATCTCCGCCGCTACGTGGCGGAGCTGAGCCGGGCTGGCCTCGGGGGCCGGAGCATCGCGCGGCACCTGTCCGCCATCCGCCGCTTTTACGACTACCTGCTCCGGGAGAAAATTGTCCGGGACAACCCCGCTCTGGACATCCGGGCGCCAAAAGCCGGGCGCCGCCTGCCGGCTGTTGCTGATGTGGATCAGATCAATCACCTGCTGGATGCGAAGCCGGAGGATCCACTGGAAGTCCGGGACCGCGCCATGTTCGAGCTGCTCTACTCTTCGGGCCTGCGCCTTGCCGAACTTGTTGGCCTGAATCTTTCCTCTCTCGACATGCGCGGCGCTGAGGTGCGTGTGCTGGGCAAGGGCAGCCGGGAAAGGGTGCTGCCGGTGGGCCGAAAGGCATTGCTGTCGCTCCAGGACTGGCTGGGTGTCCGCCCGGCTCTTGCCGGTGAGGCAGAGCCCGCCCTGTTTGTGAGCCAGCGGGGTGGACGACTGGGCCCGAGAAGCGTCCAGCTTCGTCTCAGCCGCTGGGGGTTGCTCAAAGGGGCGGATCAGCGCCTGTATCCCCACCTGATGCGACATTCGTTTGCCAGCCATCTGCTGGAATCCAGTGGAGACCTGCGGGCAGTGCAGGAGCTTCTGGGCCATGCCGACATAGCAACTACCCAGATCTACACCCACCTGGACTTCCAGCATCTGGCCCAGGTCTATGACGAAAGCCATCCGAGAGCGAGGCGACGCGGACGACCCGCAACCGGAAATCGGGGCGGAGGCGCTGCCGATGATGCCTGAATCCCGCGCGGGGAACCTGGTCAGCGCCGGCCACATTTCCTTGCAAAGTTTTTTGGGGAGACATTAATGCCGTCGGATGACTCCTGGAAGAAGCGATACAATGAGGAGCTTGAAGCCGCCAGTGCCCGCGAGAAAGCATGGGAAGAACAGCGGCATACGTTCGAGCGCCTGCTTGTGCGCACCAGCTTTGCATCGGAAGGCCAGCATCCGGACCTGGACCGCCTGCTCAGGGAGCTGCGGGATCAGCTCCGCCAGGATGATGGGGATATCAGACAGCTTCGCCGGATCCAGGAAACCCTGGACCAGCAGCTGGTGTCCCTGGATGAAAGCCGGGGCCAGGCAGGCAAGCGCCTGAAAACAAGCCTTGACCACCTTCTTGCTACCATCCGACGCCACCCCCTGTTTATTGACGAGAAGGCAGAGCTCAAGAAGCTCAGCCGGGCCCTGGGGGATCCTGAAACGTTTCAGGCAGGCCTCGGCGGGTGGCTGGCCCAGTTGGCAGAGCTGGAATCCCGGGCTCTGGCCGGTGGAGAAACAGGTGCCGGTGACACTGGGAAAGAAGGCGGCAGGCAAGGAGTCCTGAGCCGGTTCTTTGGCAGTCGCAGGGCTGAAGCCGAAGCCGAATCCGGGCCTCCCATGCCCGGCTGGGGCGATGTGGTGGATAGCCTGCCCGTCAGGACCACGGACCTGGGCGCACCGGAGTTCAGGGAAGAAGCTGATCAGCGCACCCGCTTCGCCCATCGGCTGGGTGAGCTGCTGGAAAATCTTCTCTCCCAGGTCAGCCTGGCTCCGGAAGCCCATGCCAAAGTCAGTCTGATACGCAGCCAGCTGGCCGAGCGCCATGAATGGAATGACCTGAGGGAAGCGCTCAATGAGACATCAGAACTGGTACTGGCGGCGGTCAGCCGGGGCCAGCAGGAATTTGAATCCTTCCTGAAGCGCCTGGATGATCGGCTGCTTGCGCTGCAGACCCATTTTGTCGAGCAGTCCGAGGCCAGCGAAAGCCGGCAGAGCGCATCGGAAGCGCTGGAGTCGAATCTGAACCGGGACCTCCGGGCGCTGCAGGAAAACTTTGCACACACGGACGATGTGACTGAGCTGAAACAGTCAGTTTCCCGCCATGTGGAATCGATTATCCAGTCGGTAAAGGGTTATCGGGAGCAGGAGAGTGAGCGGGAAGCTCTGGCTGCCGAGCAGATGGCGGCCATGCAGGAAAAGCTGGCGGCCATGGAAATACAGTCCGAACAGACCCGGGAACAGTTGCGTCTGGAGCGCTCCCGGGCCCTCACGGATGTTCTCACCCAGTTACCCAATCGGGAAGCCTGGCAGGAGCGGCTGATTTTTGAGCGGGATCGCTGGCAGAGATACGGTCATCCAGTCACTCTCGGCATCCTGGATATAGACCACTTCAAGCGTGTAAACGACAGCTACGGCCACAAGGCTGGTGACAGGGTTATCCAGCTGCTGGCGAAAGCCCTGCAGGAGCGGCTCAGAACCACAGATTTTATCGCCCGGTATGGTGGTGAGGAGTTTGTGCTGCTGCTTCCGGAGACGGATCTGGTTACTGCCCGGAAAGTCATTGACTCCCTGCGACAGCATGTTTCGGGGCTGCCCTTCCATTTCCAGGGCCGGCCCGTGACCATTACTTTTTCAGCCGGCCTGGCTCCGTTCCAGGCCGGCATCGACCTGGAGTCGGTTTTCGATCAGGCCGACAGGGCGCTATACAGAGCAAAGGATGCCGGCCGTAACCAGATCGTGCTGGCCGCCGATCAGTGACGGAGCTGGGCGTCGAGATCATCAATGACCTCTGCCCAGTCCGCATTTTCCTCGATGCCTTCTTTCAGGAACCGTGACTGACTGTCATTCCAGAAAGGCGCATCGTGCAATTTGACCTCGGGCGCAAGGGGCCCGTGATCGGCAATAAATTTCTGTATGTCATCGTCACTGGAGGGCAGCCCCAGCTGCTCGAAAAGACGGGGCATGGTATGAATGCTTGTATCCATAAAGTGCTGTCTCCCATTCGTTACGGTGCAGACACCAGTGATTTGATGCCGTTATTGTCATACTGTCACTGTAACCAAACAGGCTGGATTATCCAATGAGGCTTTTTTTTGCGGTCGTGCCAGGCGCGCTGCTTTTCTGGCTGCTGGTGGCCGTCTCCAGCGTGACCATGGCGGACCCGCCCCTGCCTTCTCCGCATCCCGTGCTGGATGTTGCAGAGCTGGAATGGCTGGCGGCCCAGAGCAGCCTCCGGGTGGGGCTCCGTACCGGTCAGATCCCCCTGGCCTTCGCGACAGCTGAGGGTTCTCTCGCCGGCACCTACGTGGATTACCTGAAGCGTCTGGGCGACAAGCTGGATACCCGGGTGGAGCTGGTGCCTGTTGATCGCTCGGGGGATACGGACATGCTCGTCCAGGGCGAACTGGATGCCCTGCTCATGTCCCGTGCTCCCGATGATCCGCTGCCCGCCGGGTTCAGCGCAACCGACCCTCTGATGAGTCTGACCTATGGCCTGTTCGTGGATTCCGGTGAGGCCAGCATCCGGAGCCTCTCTGATCTTGAAGGCCGGCGGGTTGCGCTGGTGGGAGCCGACAGCAACCAGTACCGGCTGCTTGAACCGGTGGATTCGTTTACCCCCGTGTCGGTGGCCAATGTCAGTGAAGCCGTGAGTACTGTGCTTTCCGGTAAGGCCGATGCCTTTATTGCCCCGGTTCCGGTGGTGGCGGATTATCTGCAGGCGGCGCTGATAAACAGCATTGGCATGGCCACCCTCCTCAGGGGGCATTCGATCGATGTGGTGCTCGTGGTGCCCGAAGACAGACCAATGCTGGCGGATGTCCTGGGCAAGGCTGTTCGCTCCATAAGTCACATTGAGCACCGGGCTATCCGGGAGGCGTGGGTGCCGTTCAGTGTTCCCAGGGCGGGATCGGAGAACAACATCCGCCTGACAGCTTCGGAGCAGGAATGGCTCAAGCGCAATCCCAATCTCCGGGTGCTTTTCCGCTCGGACTGGCCACCTTTCGAGTTCGTTGAAGGCGGCGAAATACGGGGCCTGGTACCGGATCTCATCAGCCGCATGGAAGAGCAGCTTGGTACCAGCTTTTCCCGGCAGGCCACCGACAGCTGGCCGGAGGCCGAACAGGCACTGGAAGACGGCTCGGTGGATATCCTGCCGGCGGTGCCCCGCTCCCCCCGGCGGGAAGACAAGTTCCTGTTCAGCCGGACCTATCTGAGCCTGCCCATTGCCCTCGCAATCAGGGACGATGGACGCTTCATCGGAGACCTGCGCGAACTGCGTGATGAGCCGGTGGGAGTAGTCCGTCACCAGGCAAGCCACGACTTTCTCCTGATCAACCATCCGGATCTGAACATTTATCCGGTCGATTCACTGGCCGATGGCCTGCTGGCCCTTTCCAACGGGGATCTGGATGTGATGGTTACCCATATTCCGGGGGTGAGCTATACCGTGGCCAGGCTCGGTCTTTCCAATCTCAGAATCACCAGTATCACCCCTTATCAGTACGAGCTGCGGCTGGCCGTGCACAAGGACCGCCCGGAACTTCTGCGCATCATCAACAAGGCATTGACCGGCCTTGAGGCCAGTGGCACGGATGCCATCAACAACCGCTGGATTCATCTGGACGTTGAGCAGGATACCGACTACACCGCGGTCAGACGCGTGGTTCTGATCGCCGTTGTGGTGGTGCTTATTTTTCTGTACTGGAACCGCAAGCTGTCCCGGGAAGTGGATGAGCGTATCCGGTCCGAGAATGCCCTGCGCAGAAGTGAAGACGAACTTCGCGTTGCGAAGCTCGAGGCGGAGCGGCTTGCCCGGCAGGCAGACAGCGCCAACCGGGCAAAAAGTGAATTCCTGGCGAACATGTCCCATGAAATACGCACCCCCATGAATGCAGTTATCGGCTACAGCGACCTGCTGAGCAGCCGGGTGACTGATCCCGGACATCGGCAGTATCTGGACGCCATCCGGGCGGGAAGTCGCAGCCTGCTCATGCTGATCAACGACATTCTCGACCTGTCCCGGATCGAGGCTGGAAAAATGCGGCTGGAATTCGAAGCGATTGATGTGAGGCGACTGCTGGATGATGTGCGGCACATCTTTGACCTCAGGGCACAGGAGCAGGGTATTGCGCTGGAAGTGGCCGTTGATCCGCAGGTGCCGCGGGCGATGATCCTGGATGAAGCGCGCCTGAGACAGGTGCTGTTCAACCTGGTGGGCAACGCCATCAAATTCACCCACGAGGGCGGGGTGAGTGTGACAGCCTCGACCCGGCCCCAGCCACGCCAGCCGGGCGAGGCCCAGCGCCATGAGCTGATCGTCACGGTAACTGACACGGGTATCGGTGTGCCCCCCGGTCAGCAGGAGCGGATCTTCGATGCCTTTGAGCAGCAGGAGGGCCAGAGCAACAGGAAATACGGTGGTACCGGGCTGGGGCTTGCCATCAGCCGAAAGCTCGCCCGCATGATGGGGGGGGAGATCTCAGTCGAGAGCGAACCTGGAGCGGGTTCCACCTTCACTCTTCGTTTGCCGGGGGTTGAAACGACGGCGCATGACCAGGCGCCGGAAGAAACTCCTGCCCGGACTGAACAGCCTCTGACGGAAATCTCCGAGCGCAGGGAACGGAGCTGGTTACGGTATCAGATTCTGGCCGACTTCGGCGACGAATGGCGGACGGTCCGTGAGAGCGGTGACCCAGAGCAGATGCGGGATTTCGCCGAACGGGTTCTGGCGTGGGGGAGGCATCACGGATCGGAGCGGGTGATCCACTACGGCAAAAAACTGCTGGAGGACGTAGAAACCTTCAATCTTGATGCAATCAACCACTCGCTGGAAGAGTTTCCTTCTCTTCTCGGTCAGGAATCCTGATAGCTGCCGGGGTAGATCCGGGCGAATGCGGGGATGCCGGATTCCGGGCAAGAGATTTTAAAGACAGTCGTACTGGGAGCGGCGGTCGAAGGCCACTGAGACCATGTCATAGCCGCTGTCGGAGAGGGTCTGGATCAGCTCCCGATTACCGATCAGGGTCATGCAGATTCTGTGGACACTGGCCTGGAGCTGTTCGTTGGCAGGCGGGGCATTGAAGCGGAAATCCACAACCAGGTACTTTCGCTCGACATTGGCAGAAACCGGGACGTCCTCTCTTTCCACACTGTCGAAACCGATATAGGTGGGCTGATTCTCAGCGAACAACCCGTTCATCAGCAGGTCTACATTCTCAGCCTGGGCCGGGCTGGCGGCCGGGAACAGAAAGAATGTGATTGTAAAAAAGAGGGCGTGGCGCATAACCGGGTTGCTCGTGTAACAGTATGTTAGTTTGCGTTACGAATCATTATTGCAGAATGCAGTGAATTGCGCTGTAAGGACTGCCAAAGTTTTTCAATTTTTTGCAAAGGCGTTAAATAACGTGCTGTGACCGGCCTGTCAGTTTTCGGAGCCGGGGGAATCAACTATCATGGGAATGGGGTCAGCGACCAGGGTGTTGCTGCGAAAAGAAAGCCTGTCGGAGGCGCATCATGTTTCAGCTTGTATTCAAAGGTGAGTGCACCGCGGGCACGGACCTCGCTACCGCCCGTGCCAACGCGGGCGCCCTGTTCAAGGCAAGCCTGGAGCAGGTTGAGCGGATGTTCAGCGGCCAGCCGGTTGTCATTCGCAACCGACTGGATGAAGGCCAGGCGGAAAAATACCGGCTGGTGCTGCAAAAGCATGGCATGGTTGCATACGTGGAAACCATGGCCGGTACGCGGCCGCCGGAACAGGAGCCCGCAGCCAGTCCCAAACCCGCTCCGGCAGCCGCGGCCACCCCGAGGCCTACCGCGCCTGCAACACAGTCAGCTTCCCCGGAAAGAGCTTCGGCCAAAGCTGGCGGTCCCGCAGTAGAGCCGGGAGACCGGCCAAGACTAGCCGGGGAAAAGGTGGATGACATCCTGGCCGGATCCGGCCTTTCCCTGGATCCCCCGGGAGTCACGCTGGTGGAGCATCAAGAGACAGCGCCCCCGCTGTTCCAGCACCTCGACAGCTGGACTCTTGCGCCAGCAGGCAGTGAGCTGGGTGAAAAGCGGGAAACTCCGCCGCCGGTGACTCCGGATATTTCCCATCTGTCGCTGGCCGATGAAGATCAGCAGAGCCGCTGAAAGCCTGTCGCACAGCGTGTGACCGGGACTTTCTATAGCGGCCCGAACAGCACCATTCTGGAATCGCGGCAGGGCCCGCTCATGGGTCGCTGCAGCAGTGCCTTGAACTCATCTCCTTCGCTTGCGCCGGCCGGTACCGGGTGAAACACAATATCGTCACCCGGGAAAAATTGCCAGGTACCCCTGGGAGGATCCGGTGTCTCTGTCAGGGCAAGCAGTGTCGCCACACCACGGATCCTGCTCCAGGCGCAGGTCGCCCGTTCCGGAGGCGGGACTTGCCTGACGGCGGGCTTTTCCTGTTCCCTGGGCTGCGGGATTTCCGGGGCCGGTGCTGGTTCCCCGCGGGGGGCTGGCTCTGGTATATCCCGGCTGGCGCAGGCGCTCATCATTAACGTGACAATCAGCAGGCCCAGGGGAAACAGGACGGCGGTGCTGTCAGGTTGCCGCATGATTTCCCCTGGCCTGTTTCTCCAGGCTTGCCAGAACCTGTTGGCACTGCTGGCGAGCATAGCGGCTGAGTATTTCCGTGAGCTGATGTTCATCTCTGCCACGAATGGCATCAATGGACTCCCGCATGTGATTGAGGTTGTCCGCCAGTACCTGGTGGCTGGAATGGCGGAACGCCACAAAGGCGCATCGCTTTGCCGATGGCCAGAGATCGTCAATGGCGGACACGATGAAGTAATTGTCGGCGTAGGCCAGTGACGCCTGGGTGTACTCGATCCCCAGTTCCAGAAAAGGCAGCAGATCCTTTTTCTCGTAACAGGCATTCATGCGCTGGTAAAGGGACTCAAGCCTTTCCATATCGGAGGGCTGCCACTGCCGTACCAGCTTTCGGCCGGTATGGCAGAGGTAAAGCTCGAGCACTTCGTAAAGACTCTTGACGAAAAAAGCGTCCAGTTCTTTTACAAAGGCTCCCCGCCGCGGCACGTTCTTGACCAGATGCCGCTTTTCAAGCAGAAGCAGGCCTTCCCGGATGGATCCATGGCTGACGTCCAGCTGTTTTGCCATGACGCTCTCGTAGATGCGTTCGCCGGACGCCAGTTGGCCAAATGCGATCAGGTTCTCAACATGCCTTGCGACCTGTTCGGTAAGTGTTTCACGGGGTCTGAAGGTTGTCATTGGTCGTTTCCGTTCTGAACTGCCTGATCAATAGTGGGCGAATCTTCGCATATTCCCGGTTTGCGGAAAACGGCGTGATTCCGAAGCTTCCTGCGGCTCCCGGGGTCACAGCACCGGAGCCAGCAGGCGGATTGCCCGGCAGGTCAGGCGAAATAACACGGACCGGTCACGATAATCCCAGGCGGTCATCCGTCGACAGCGGCTGAGGTCTGTTTCCAGCATGGTGCGGGTTTCCCGGATGAAGTCGGCGCCGGTGGAGAGCGCCATGATTTCAAAGTTCAGGCGCATGGAGCGGTTGTCCAGGTTAGCCGTTCCTATGGCAGCGTAACGGTCGTCCACCAGCACCATTTTCTGGTGCATGAAACCTGGCTGGTACTGGTAGATGCCAATTCCGGCCCGGCTGGCCTGGACCAGGTAGGAATAGGCCGCCAGCCGGAAGATCTGGTGATCGGGTTTCTCCGGGATGATAATGCGTACATCTACACCGCGCAGAGCAGCCAGTTGCAGGGCATTCACTACCTGGAAGTCAGGCACAAAGTAGGGGGAAGTAATCCATATTCGCTGGCGGGCGTTGTTGATGCAGTTGAGAAAGAACAGGGCGCAGGTTTCAAACTGGTCCGCGGGTCCGGTTGGGAGGATCAGGACTTCCTGGTCTCCGCCGCCTGACGCTGGCTCCCAGCTAAGTTCCGGCAGGGTGGAAGCCGCCCAGTTCCAGTCTTCCAGCCACGCCAGCTGCAGGCCCAGCACAGCTGGCCCTATGATGCGACAGTGGGTATCCCGCCATGAGGTCTGTTCAATCGGCGCGCCCATGTATTCGTCACCCAGATTTATCCCTCCCAGGAAACCCACCCTGCCATCGCAGACCAGCAGCTTGCGGTGGTTCCGGAAGTTCATCTGCAGGCGGCGCCTGCGGACATTGCCGTTGCCGAAGGATGCAACCTTCGCCCCCGCATGACTGAGTTCCCGCAGGTAGCCCCGCGGCAGCCACACACTTCCTATGTCGTCGTAAAGAAAATATACCTTCACGCCCTGCGCAAGTTTGCGTTTGAGCACGGATTTTATGCGCTGGCCGACCTTGTCTGACCGCACAATGTAAAATTCCATCAGGATGTAGTCCCGGGCGTCCTCCATGGCATCAAACAGTGCCTCGAAAATGGCCTCGCCGTCCTTCAGGAGGTGGCACTGGTTGCCGGAAGTAAATGGCTGTTTGGCCAGTTGGCAAAGAACCTGCAGCTCATCGCTGAAATGCTCGTGCCCGGGCCCTGGAATGGACGAGGCCTGGCTCTCAAACTGACTGAGCAGGTGGTTGAGCGAGCGATCGCCAAGCCGTCGGGCACGGACGTAACCGGAAAACCGGTTGCGCCCGAACAGGACAAAAAGCGGCAGTGTGAGAAAAGGAAAAGCCAGCAAGCCGACGATCCAGGCAATCGCGCCCTGGGCTGTCCGGTAGGTCAGCAGCACCCGGTAGGTGCAATACAGGGCAATGCCGTAAACAATCGCCAGCGCCGGTAACAGCATGGACGTATCAAACATCTCATTGCTCCGGGATTTGGCTCAGGATGTCAGCTTCTGCGAAGCGAATCTATTTCCTGAAGCGGCTGGATCCGCAGCTTGAGCTTTTCGCTTCGCTCAAGGATGCCTTCCATGCGTCCCAGTTGCGCCCTTGTCTGGTCCGATTTCATTGCCCGGCTGGCGCCGAAATCGAACTCCAGTCCGTAGCGGGGCTTGTCATTGTCCGTTTCACGAATGTTTCTCACCACCGCAGCTACCCTGTCCAGGTGGAGCATGCCGGCTTCCATTACCAGTTCAATTCGCAGCTCAACGGGATCGCCGATTTCGAGAGACTCGCCACTGTTCAGGGATACTGACAGTCCGTTTCGCGTGAAATCCTGGCCTTCCGCTGGCTGGAAGCGGTTGAAAAGCCCCTTCCGGGGTCGCCATTCAACATTGAGCTCAGCCGCGGGTAGCCGGCGAATATGACGTCTTTCCTCTTGATTCTGTTCGGCCATGGAAGACAGATTTCCTTGATGGTAATGGGACAGCCTTGCCGGAAGATACCTGAAATCAGGCAGCATCCGGGGAACCTGCGGTAAGGCGTTCGAAAAGCTTCAGTGGTAATGTAACCTGCCTTTGCCTTTTCTTGCACGGTAAGGGTTGAAATCTGTGAGCTGAATCAGAGGAAATTTGACTTGTATTCCAAATCAACGGTTTTCGACATTGATGCCGGATTGCTCGATGATGAGCTACTGGCGAGCCAAATGCGCCTGCTGACAGGGCTTGCGGGGGCGGGCCACCCCCGCGACGCCCAGACTGCCGTGCCGGCCGGCTGGCAGGGTCACGAGGACGCGCTGGCTCTGCGTCTGAACCAGATTCAGGAGGAAGCGGCCCTGCGCAAGTTTGCCATTCCGGGGCGGGTGCCGGTCACCGAGGAATCGGTTATCTGGCCGATTCCGGACCTGAACGGGGTCCGAAACCAGCTGGCGACAATCCGCAGCAGAGCGGAAGAAAATAACGCTGGTCGCATCCGCCTGCCCCGCAACGATCATGAGCTCTGGGCCACTTACAAATACAGCGTGTTGGCCCGTAATGACCGGGCCTACCAGAGCTTCGGCCAGCGGGTGGCGGCGAGGGCCATTCCGCTGGATGAACTCTGGCTCAGCATGATCAGCGCCAGCCGGGTTGCGCCCCTGCGGGGCGGAGTGCGCAACGCGCTGCAGCACATGTGGGGTTATGTCTCCAGGCATTCGGCAATGCATCCCGGCACAGAGGACCTTGTCGGGCTAGCTGCCGAAATACAGAACCAGGCGGTGGCCCACCAGGTGTCCTACCTGCTGAATTCAACGGCTCTCGGTGAGTTGCGGGCCTGGTTATGAGTGATGAATCAAGGAGATTCTGAATGAGCGTAAAACTGAACCACCGGATAATGGGCGAAGGCTCGCCACTGATTCTGCTCCATGGCCTGTTCGGCTCGCTGGAGAATCTGGGAGGGCTTGCCCACCGACTTCGGGACGAATGGCAGATCCATGCTCTGGACCAGCGCAACCACGGCCGTTCCCCCCATACTGACACCATGGATTATCCGTCCATGGCGGAAGATGTTCTTTCCTATATGGATGACCGGGGCCTGCAGGAGGCGGCCTTTCTTGGCCACTCCATGGGTGGGAAAACCGCCATGGAGGTGGCGCTGTCCCATCCGGAGCGGGTCAGCCGTCTGGTGGTGGCCGATATAGCTCCCGTTACTTATCATCCCCGGCATGACGCCGTCCTGGAGGGGCTGAAGTCTGTTGATCTGGAAAATATTAGTACCCGTCAGCAGGCGGACGCCGCGCTGAAGGAGTTTGTGGAAATGGAATCGGTGCGCCAGTTCCTGCTGAAAAACCTGGCCCGGGTCAGCGAGGAAGAGCGTGCAGAGGGGGACAACCGTAAATTCCGCTGGCGACTGAACCTGCCGGCGATTGATGCCAGTTATGCCAGCCTCGCGGCCGGGCCTTCGGCGGAAGGCCCATACAAAGGTCCGACCCTGTTCATCAAGGGTGGGGATTCCGCCTACATCCAGGACAAGCACCGGGAACAGACCGAAAAGCTGTTTCCCAATGCTGAATTGAGGATTATCGAGGGTACCGGACACTGGCTTCACGCGGAAAAGCCCGAAACCTTTGCCACGCTGTGCCGGCGCTTTCTGCAGGGCTAGTGTTCGCGACAATCATCAAAAACCACAATAAAAAGAGGGAAACGCCATGAAATGGCTGCTGGGAATTCTTCTGGTTGTTCTTCTGGTTGCTGGTGGCTTCGTGCTGGTGCCCTCACCCGTGGACAGCCTGGCCTGGCATCCTCCGGCACCGCCGGAGCTGGATGGCCCCCTGGCTTCCAACAGCCGGTTGCAGGATGCGGACCTGCTGGCAAAGGGAGCGGTGTACGGCCCTGAGGACACTGCAGTGGACAGGCAGGGCCGGGTCTATACCGGCACCCAGGATGGAAAGATAGTGAGAGTCTGGCCGGACGGCCGGGTGGAAACCTGGCTTGAGGTCGGCGGCAGGCCGCTGGGGATGGTGTTTGACGAACAGGGCAACCTGATTGTCGCGGATGCCTGGAAGGGGCTGCTCTCCATCGACCCGACGGGCAGAGTTGAGGTGCTCACCGCCTCAGCGGAAGGACTCGCGTTTGGCTTTACCGATGATGTGGACATCGCTCCGGATGGGCGGATCTATTTCAGCGATGCCA
Source organism: Marinobacter sp. (assembly GCF_044799475.1). Classification (GTDB taxonomy): domain Bacteria; phylum Pseudomonadota; class Gammaproteobacteria; order Pseudomonadales; family Oleiphilaceae; genus Marinobacter. The sequence continues at coordinate 1,491,318 of NZ_CP085217.1, forward strand.
GCGCCCGCTTCAATCAGCCGGATTACCGCATGGATCTTCTGGAGATGCGGCCTCACGGCCGGCTGTTGCGCTACGATCCCGCCAGTGGCGAAACGGATGTGCTCCTGTCCAGTCTGAATTTCGCGAACGGAGTGGCAGTGTCGCCGGAAGGGGATTACCTGCTGGTCAACGAAACCTGGAAGTATCGCATCCTGAAGTACTGGCTGGAGGGGCCGAACCAGGGGGAGTCCGAGGTTTTTGCCGACAATCTGCCGGGCTTCCCCGATAATCTGGCGGTCGACGGGGCAGGCCGCTACTGGGTGGCCTTTCCTTCCCTGAGGAACGACCAGATAGACTCCCTGCATCCCTACCCCTGGCTCAAAAACCAGATTGCAAAGCTGCCGGAAAGCATGCAGCCGCCGGTCAAGCCCTATGGCATGGTGGCCGCACTGGATGCCGAAGGAAACATTCTCGCCAGCCTGCATGATCCGTCGGGCAATCACCTCCAGGAAATCACCTCGGTGAATCCCCACGATGGGTTTCTCTACTTTGGTTCACTTCACAACGACCGCATCGGTCGACTACCGTTAAGTGCAATTCCACAATTGGGGATCCGAGTCAGTGACAGGTGATATTGCAGCGGACAGCTGGGCGCCCGGCAGGGATGCATGGGATCTTCCGGATCCCTTCACCCAGGCCATCGAGGTCAGGCCGGAGGACACGGACAGACTGGGACATGCCAACAATGTGGTTTATGTGCGCTGGCTGGAAGAGGTGAGCTGGGCCCATATCGAGAGTCTGGGAATGACCTGGGCCCTGCATGAGGCTGTCGGAAAGGCCATGGCCATCAGCCGCACGGAGATTGACTACCTGGCGGCGGCCAACGCCGGTGACCGGCTGGTGCTGGGCACCTGGCTGACAGGTTTTGACGGCCGCTTTCGCTCTGCCCGTCAGTTCCAGCTGCTGCGCCCTGCTGATGGCAAAACCCTGGTGCGCGCCCTTTCCACTCATGCCTGCGTAGATCTGAATACCCAGCGCCCGACACGGATGCCCCCGGAGTACCGGGAGATCCTCGGAGATGCTCTGGTGCGGGGTGGCCGCGGGGCGTTCTGATGGCGCATGCAGTTGAAAGAAAGGATACACAACGACGAGGACATGATGTCGCCGGTTTTCTGCTAGTCTCAGGGAAAGCCGGCCCCGACCCAGGAGAACAGACCCATGGAAACCAGGATGCAACGCGTGGTGTACGACCGCTTCGGCGACCCTGACGTTCTGAGGCTGGAAACCGCTGAGCGCCCCGAGCCGGAATCAGGCGAGGTTCTGATCCGGGTAGCGGGTGCAGGGGTCAATCCGATCGACTGGAAAACCCGCAAAGGCCTTGGGTTTGCTGCCCGGCAGATCGAGGCGCACCTGCCCTGGACGCCCGGATATGATGTTGCCGGGGAGGTGGTGGCGGTGGCAGAGGATGTGACCACGCTGACCCCGGGAGACCGGGTAATGGGCATGGTGGGCTTTCCCCGGCATGGTGGTGGTTATGCTGAATACGCACTGGGCCGGGCTGATGAGCTTACCCTGGTGCCGGAAGAACTCGATCTGGTGACCGCAGGTGGCCTCCCCCTGGCAGCATTGACCGCTTGGCAGGCGCTGTTCGAGGTGGCCCAGGTGGGGGAGGGTGACAAGGTACTGATTCATGCCGGGGCAGGGGGCGTGGGGCATTTCGCGGTGCAGTTCGCGCTGGTGTGCGGGGCTCATGTGATAGCCACTGCATCAGCAGCCAACCGGGATTTTCTCGCAGCCCTGGGGGTTCATGAGGTCATTGATTACCACACCACGGATGTGGTGGACGAGTGCTATGGACTGGATGCCGTGATCGATCTGGTCGGCGGGGAAACAGGCCGGCGCTCCCTGCATACTCTTGCGGAGGGCGGCGTCATGGTGACCCTCCCAACGGTAACCGCGGATGACATCATTACCGCAGGGGAAAAGCTGGGCCTGAGAGCACACGGCATGACCGTGCGACCGGATGCTTTCCACCTGGAAGAGATCGCCGAACTTATTGAAGACGGCGATGTTCAGGTCCACGTGGACCGCACATTCCCACTGGCCGAGGCGGCGGAAGCCCATCGGCTGATGGAACAGGGCCACGTGCGAGGCAAGGTTGTCCTCGACTGCCGTTCCGGGGACTGATGACTTCCGGATGCCCGGTCAGATTCCCGGCTGAGCCGCCGCTTCAGGCTCAGCCGGCTCCTTCTCCCTGCGCTCCTTTGGTGGCTGGGGTGGCACCAGACTGACCAGCACCCAGTCCCTGTCGACTTTGGAGGGTGGTTTCTCCTTGACCGCATGGATGTGGTCCCGGGGATCAACGGTGAACAGAAGCAGAGCCTGCTGCTCGTAACGTTCCCTGAAATTCTCGTAGGTGAAGGTATCGCTGAGTCTGGTCGTTTTCACCTTCCAGCCCTTGCTGATCATGCTCGCCAGCTTGGCATAGCTTACATCTCCGAACAGGCCCCGGGTCTGCTGAATCTTCTCTGCTGCCTGGTGACGGGCATACTGATCCTGATCGCCTTCCGACAGGCTGAACACACTCTGGCTGCCAAACCAGTCGAGAAAATGATAGGTCGCCAGGGAGTTGAGCTGTTTGTATGGTGAAATCACCAGGAAGTTGCCTATGCCATTCAGGTCCAGATGGGTGGAGGCGTGGGCGGACGCCGGATTGCCGAAATACACATCCAGATTCTCCATCCTTGCGGCCCGCACGTTTTCCCAGTTGGTATCACTGAGCAACACCGGCACTTCCAGTTTTTTCAGCGCCAGGCCAATCTGACGGGCCACCTGGTTGGCGCCCAGTATCAGGAAGCCGTGATTGCCGGGTTCGGCCACTTTCAGCAGATGAGCAACAGGCCTTGCGGTCAGGCTCTGAAGGGTGACAGTGGTGATGATCACCATGAAAATCAGCGGCACCAGCACGCCGGCACTTTCATAGCCGGCTTTCTGCAACTGGAACGCAAACAGTGCAGACACGGCCGCAGCCACTATGCCCCGGGGGGCGATCCAGCTGAGAAACAGCTTGTCACGCCAGGTCAGATTGGTGCCTATGGCCGACAGAAAAATACTGGCAGGTCTTGCCACCAGAATGAGTGCGCCCAGCACCAGCACCAGCCCCCAGCCCAGCTCGGCAATGGCTGCAAATTCCACCCGTGCCGCCAGAATGATGAACAGCGCGGAGATCAGCAGAACACTGAGGGATTCCTTGAATTCCAGGATGCTGTCGATGGGCACCTGCTTCATATTGGCCATCCAGATGCCCATCACCGTGACAGTGAGCAGGCCGGATTCATGGGCCAGCTCGTTGGACAGGGCATAGACTCCCAGCATGAACGTCAGGGTGCCGGCATTGTGAAGGTAGTGGGGCAGCAGGTGCTTGCGCAGAGCCAGACCATTGAGCCAGCCGGCACCGGCCCCCAGCAGAGTGCCGGTGAGAATGGTGGTGCCGAAAATATACAGGGAGTGCTCGAACACATTGCCCTGGCCCCAGGACACTATGCCCTCGAAAACAAGCACCGCAAGCAGGGCGCCCACCGGGTCGATGATGATGCCCTCCCAGCGCAGAATGTTGGCCAGTTTGGCGGTCGGCCGGACCGAACGCAGCAGGGGAGCTATCACTGTGGGGCCTGTAACTACCGAGATGGCGCCAAAGAGCAGGGCTATTTCCCATGACACCCCCAGAGCCCAGTGGGTCGCCAGGGTGGCCACCACGCAGGTGACCAGGGCGCCCACGGGAATGAGGTTGCGGACCATGCGGCCGTGGCCCTTGATTTCATCGAATTGCAGCGTCAGGCTGCCTTCAAACAGGATGATGGCAACAGCGAGTGAGATCACCGGAAACAGCAGGTCGCCAAAAATGGCTTCCGGATTGAGCATGCCCAGCATGGGCCCTGCCGCAATGCCGCCAGCAAGAAGGAACAGGATGGCGGGCACCCGCAGGCGCCAGGCGAGCCATTGGCAGAAAAGAGAGAGAATGCCAATGCTGGCAAGAAGCATGACTGTGCTGACAGACATAATTGGGGTCAGAATTCCTGTTTTGTCATGGTTTCCCGGAAGACCGGGGTGGTCTTGCCTGCCCGTGCGCGCAGCCTCCTAATCCGGGCTCCTTTTCGCTTTCGCCGCAATACGATTGATCAGTCGGGAGGCCGCCACGAAGCCGAAAGTGGCGGTTACCGGGCTGGAGGCACCAAACCCTGAGGCGCAGTCGAGTCGCACTGGACCATCCGTTACCGGCTTCTGTAGGCAGACCTCACCATCAGCCGCAGGATACGTGAGCTGTTCAAGCGAGTACACGGCCTCGATTCCGAACCGGCGTTTCGGATTCCGCGAGAAATCATATTCCCGCCGCAACATATTACGGACTTTTGCCAGCAATGGATCCTGGGTGGTGCGGCTCAGGTCCCCCACCTGGATCTGGGTGGGATCCATCTGCCCGCCCGCGCCGCCCGCGCAGACAAGGGAGATCTTCCGGCGCTTGCAGTGGGCGATCAGGGCCGCCTTCGGCCGGACGCTGTCTATGGCATCGATTACTCCGGTGAGATCCGGTCCGAAGAGATCCGGAATGTTCTTTGGCGTGGCAAAGCCGAAATGCACACGGATATCCGCTTCAGGGTTGACGGCCCGCAGGCGCTCAGCCATCGCATCAGTCTTGGTGCGGCCATAGTTCCCGGCCAGGGCATGAAGCTGACGGTTGGTGTTGGAAACGCACACATCGTCCATGTCGATCAGGGTGATGGCGCCTATTCCTGTTCGGGCCAGAGCCTCGGCGGCCCATGAGCCGACACCGCCCAGGCCAACCACGGCAATATGGCTTTCCCGGAATGCCGCAAGCGCCCGGCGGCCATAAAGCCGCTCAATGCCGCCAAATCTCAGGGAATAATCTTCGGACAGGATCATGCTTCATGGGTCCCGGGAGTCATTTAGTGCTCCGCATTGTATCGCAAGGCCGCGACTTGTGCAGAGGCAGGAGTGGGACACACGGAAAGCGGAGGGATGTACAGCCAGAAAAAAGCCGCGCAGTGCGCGGCAGATAAACAGGAGTTCAGAATAATAGCCGTGCTGGCGCTGGCAGCGATGTCGTATGCTGCCAGCTGTCAGTCAGGGTAGGCCGGAATGTGGTGTCGGTGGATTCCTCAGGCAGACCAGTGATCGTCACCGAACGCCATGATGGACTCCTTACCGCTGGTGATGTCCTGTAGCAGCCAGTTGACCTCCGGCAGGATCTTTTCGAAATAGAACTGCGCGGAGATCTGCTTGCTTTCCAGCAGGGCCCGGTTGCCTTCTCCCGCCGTGAGTTGCGTGCCCGCTATCTGGGCCATGCGTGACCAGAGGTAACCGATGACGGTAAGGGCCATCAGACGCAGATAAGGGGTGGCAGCGGCACCGGCCTGCTCCGGGTCCCTCGGGGCATTGGTGGCAATCCACATAGTAGCTTCCTCCAGGGCCTTGATTGCTCCCTTCAGAGCTTCGCGATGAGGAGCTTCCGGTGTTTCCTTGAGGTAGGCGGCCAGCACGCCAAACAGGCTTTTCACCAGTTGGCCTCCCTTGAGGCCGAGTTTTCGGCCTACCAGATCCATGGCCTGGATGCCGTTGGTGCCTTCGTAAATGCGGGCAATCCGGCCGTCGCGGACCAGCTGCTCCAGCGGCCAGTCAGTGGTGAAGCCGGAACCCCCGAGCACCTGCAGGCCCACGTTGCTGTTGTTGAAGCCTTCATCGGTCAGGAAGGATTTCACCACCGGGGTCAGCAGCTGCACCAGATCGTCGGACGCCTCCCGCGCGGCTTCGTCAGGATGAGCAACTGAGAGATCCAGCTGCTGGCCGGTGAACAGGGCAAGGGCCCGCATGCCTTCGTTTAGCACCTTCTGGCGCATCAGCATGCGGCGCACATCGGGGTGCACGATGATCGGGTCCGCGGCCGCATCAGGATTCTTCGGTCCGCTCAGGGACCGGCCCTGGATGCGATCCCGGGCAAAGCCCAGACTTTCCTGCCAGGCCATTTCAGCCAGCCCCAGGCCCTGCATGCCCACCATCAGGCGGGCTTCGTTCATCATGGTGAACATGGCCCGCATACCGTCATTGGGCTCTCCCACCAGCCAGCCTTTGGCGCTTTCAAAGTTCATTACGCAGGTTGCTGAACCCTTGATGCCCATCTTGTGTTCCAGCCCGCCACAGAAGGCCGGGTTGCGCTCGCCTGTGTCAGGGATCACCTTGGGCACCAGGAACAGGGAGATGCCCTTGGTGGTGTTGGGTGCGCCGGGCAGCTTTGCCAGTACCAGATGCACAATGTTTTCCACCAGATCGTGCTCGCCGCCGGTGATCCAGATCTTGGTGCCCTCGATGGCAAAGGAACCGTCATCCTGGGGAGTGGCCCTGGTGCGGATCATGCCCAGGTCGGTGCCGCACTGGGGCTCGGTCAGGCACATGGTTCCGGTCCATTCGCCACTGATCAGCTTTTCCAGATAGGTCTTTTTGAGCTCGTCGGAACCATGGCGGTAAAGGGCACTAATAGCACCGTGAGTCAGCCCTGCGTACATTCCGAGGGACAGATTGGTGGAGCACACCATCTCATCCACGATGAATTTCAGGGTGTGGGGCAGACCCTGGCCACCGTATTCAAGCGGAGCATCCAGCGCAGTCCAGCCACCCTCGACGAATTGCTGGTAGGCGTCTTTGAAGCCGTCCGGAGTGGTTACTTCGTGGGTGTCCGGGTTGTATTTGCAGCCCTGGCGGTCTCCCACGCTGTTGGTGGGATGGATTACTTCCGCCGTCACCCGCGCGGCTTCCTCGATCACTGCGTCGATCAGGTCCGGTGTGGCGTCTGCGTATTTTTCCAGGTGATGAAGCTCGTCCACACCAAGTACATCGTTCAGGAGAAACCGGATATCGTTAAGAGGTGCCTGGTACTTCATGATTGATCTCGCTCTCAGGTAGACATTGCCTTTCCCGCCTTTTGAAAGACGGGCATTTGCCGATTCTGGGTAATGACAGGTTTTCATACGGTCGTTTGAATGCCCTGGTTCACCGATTCCGGTCTGAAAGTGGAAGAACAGCGTATTTTTTTATATCTGACCGCAGCGGTAAAACATTCAAATCCGGAAAGGAGGAATTTTATGCGCAACATAGTGCTGGCGGGGGCAACAGGCGGTATCGGTCGTGCGATTGCGGAAAAACTGCTTGAATCTGACGACATCCGGGTGTGGGGCCTTTGCCGCGCACCGGAAGATGAAAAGAGCTGGCTGGGAGAACACGAAGGGCGGCTGCACCTGGGAGCATGGGATGCCTCAGAGCCGGCGCACTTCAGGAAAAATCTTGACGATCTGCTGCCCGAAGGTATCCAGATGGATGGTCTGATCTACGCCACCGGCCTGCTGCACGGCGAAGGGTTAAAACCGGAAAAGCGGCTCGAGGACCTGGATCCGGAAAACCTCAGCCATGCCTTCTCCGTCAATGCCATTGCCTTCCCCATGCTTGTACAGGCGCTTCTCCCCTGGCTGGAACACAATGATCCCAAGCGCTTCATGGCCATTTCCGCAAAGGTGGGCTCGCTGGAAGACAATCGCATGGGCGGCTGGTATGCCTACCGCGCCTCCAAGGCGGCCCTGAACATGTTTGTGCGAAATCTTTCCATTGAGCTGCCAAGGCGAATGAAGAAGGTGTGTTGCGTAGCCGTGCATCCGGGCACTACCCTTACGGCGCTGAGCGAGCCCTTTAAACAGTCACTGGAGCAATTGAACGTGCACAAGCCGGCTGACACCGCTGGCAACATGGTGACCATCTTCGACAATCTGACGGAAAAGGATAATGGACGGTTTGTGGACTGGGATGGTGGGGATCTGCCCTGGTAAACGGTAGATTCTGGATGCCAGTCAGCCCGATGGGGCCGGGAACCTGGTGTGCCACGCTCAGCGAAACGGCGGATCTCAATGTCGCAGGTCAACGACGAGGCGCGGCGGGCTGCCCAGCTCGTGGACCCGATAGCGGTTCGGCGAGTCGACACCGAAGACCCATGTCACGACGGCCTCGAAATCGCACGTCAGTTCCAGCTCGGAGAGCACGGACAGGTTCGGCATACGCTCACGCTCGGAAACCGTCGGCCGGCCCTCCCGGTTATGCGCATTCGCAGGATACATCCGGACCTCGAGCCAGCCATCGCCGGCCATCCGGGTGGCCTTGCCAGACCCGCACTTACGCACGGGTTGATCAATGTACTCAATGTGATAGCCGGGAAGCCGGCCGTCAAACTCGAAGACGATCCGGTCGAAGCCGTCGTGGGTGCCAGTACGGACCGCGACAAGGGTCGCCGCGGGTGCATCTGGCTGCGGTTGATCGATGATTCCGGCAGTCCACTCAGACGTATAGGTGGCATCCAGTCCGGCATCTGGCTGCGGTGAGTCACCCCGCCCCAGTCCACTGCCGCCGCATCCGGCCAGGGCGAGGCAGGCGGTCGCGGCGACCGCCGTGGCTTGCTGTCGGATCCTCACTATCCTTCCTCCTCGTTCGACTCCGGGCCCTTGCCTGCACTGGTTATACACTGACGCTTCGATTCCAGGGGCAAGCATTACGAGAAATCTGTTGTTTGATCTCTTTTCTGCATTCGGGCACCAAAGTTGAGCAGGGCGGTCATACCAGCGTATATGAAAATACCTGCAACCAAAACGACCAGACTATCCACACATGTGATTGGGGAGCGAACAGATGAATGCCATGAACATTCTCAAGCAATTGATGAACCAGGCTTCGGTCAACCAGAGTGACGCCGTAGGGAGTTCCGATGTGAATCGGATTGTGGGAAATCTCGCATCGCAGTTCAGTGGACAGGGATCCAGAGGTTCAGGCTCCGCAGGCTCTGGGAGCATCGATGTGAAGAGCCTGCTCGGCGGTGGTGCTGTCGGTCTGATGCTGGGGTCGAAACGCGGGCGGAAAATGGGTGGTAAAGCTCTGAAATATGGGGCCCTGGCGGGTGTTGGTGTGCTGGCGTGGAAAGCCTATCAGAACTATCAGGCACAATCCTCCAGCCAGGGACCTGAAACCCTTCGTCAGGGCCAGCCCCTGGAGCAGCTGCAAGGCAATGCCCAGGAACAGCGCGGACTGGAAATACTGCAAGCCATGATCATGGCGGCAAGGGCCGATGGGCATGTTGACGCCAACGAGCGCGCGCTGCTCACTGCCGAGATCGAAAAGCTCGGGCCGGACGACGAGCTGCACGCCTGGATTCAGCAGCAATTCGACGCTCCTCTGGACGCCAGTGCGCTGGCCCGGAATACGGACTCTCCTCAGGCGAGTCGGGAAATCTACATCGTGAGCGCAGTTATGATTGACGATCAGAATCCCATGGAGCGGGCCTGGCTGGACCAATTGGCTGTTGCCCTCAGGCTGGAGCCGGGCCTTGCCAGAGAGCTGGAACGGCAAATTCAGAGTGCCACAGGCATATAGCCGGGCAGCCTCCGCGGAAAATGCAATCAGTCATCCCACTCCTGAGACTGATTGCTCCGTCGCAACAGCCAATAGGTAATACCAAGCGCCAGCGTGGTGGCGGCAATACCGATCAGGTACATGGGCGTCAATGTATCAAAATCCAGTACGATCACTTTCCGGGCAATGGCCATCAGCGCGGTTGCGACAACCAGCTGTACTGGAAAGACATTGGTGCCAAGATAAAGCCGGATATTAATGAAAATTTCCACTGCAATCAGCACCGCCATAAAGGCGCCGAAAGTGTAGAAAATGTCGTTAATAGTCAGAAGCAGGATAGGTGGCGTGACCAGTCTGTCGTAAATGATGTAAATAACATCGCCGACACCCCATAGGATGACGGCCACCATCAAAACCGCCAGCACCCGGATCGCAAAGCGAATGATGTGGTGCAGGCCTCGGAACAGAGGATCGGGGAAATCAGTCGGAAGTTCCTGATGGAGTTCGTGCCGTTTCTCTGGCGGTGACTGGCCAGGCCCTGCTTCTTTATCATCATCGGCCATTCGAACTCTCCATTAAGGTCGCGAAAGCTTTCCGAATCAGGCTCTTTGGACGATTTCAGATGCAGACATCAGTTTCATGGCACCAAGACCCTAAATTCTGCAGTTAATGTCCCATAAACCAGAGATCTACGGAGTTGCATCGACTCTGTTGCAAAAACTGGACCCTGTGCACAGACAGTGACTCAACTCTTTCTCTGATCCGCCTCTGAACCCTCTGACCGATGGTCAGCAAGCGCGCGCGGCTTTGGAGTGGAGGCGAAGCCTAGCGGATAAACGGGTTCAACATTCGGGTAAACATGCCAGTCAGCTTCAGCGGAGCGCTGAGAACCGACAGGGTGATGCAGTCGTCGCCTTCCAGTGCGACAGGCTTGTGTTCGTCCTTTTCATTGAGCACGACGAAGTCCCACTGGTGGAAAACCCCTTTATTGTCAGCAAAGGCGCCCTGAAGCACTATCGTTGTTTCCTGTCCACGGTGGGTATGAGCCGGTGCTTTGCCGCCCGCGGTGAGTTTCTGCAGCACCACCTGTTCCGACTGGTCCGGAAACCGGTCGCTGATATCGAGGATACTCACGTCGCCCAGCTGGCGTTTCCATGGCAGGCTGTTGAGATCGTCACCAAGCAGTTTCTGCAAAGGGCCCATGGGGCGCTGAGCTGAGTGGGTGCGGTTTTCCTGCCTCGGCTCTGACTCAATGCGGGCAAGAATGGAGTCGAAAGCGGACTCGGATACACTGACCTGGTCCTGCTGTTCCATCATCACTGCGCCCAGACTCTCGAGCATATCGACACGGCTGCGGCAGTGAGGGCACTGATCCAGATGCAGACGGATGCAGAGCGCATGGGGATCGCTCAGATTACCCGCACTGAATTCCATCAGGGTTAGGCTCTCAGGATGATGCGAAGTCATACGTTCTGGTCCTGAAGGATCACTTTGAGCTTGTTGAGGGCAAGGCGCACACGGCTTTTTACTGTCCCCAGCGGAATATTCAGCTCGTTAGCGACCATCTGATGAGACTTGTTTTCCATATACACTTTTGCAATCACAGTCGTCTGCTCCTCAGGCAGATGCTGCAGGGATTCTCGAATCCGTCGTTCTGACATCATGCGATGCAGCGAGGTGACTGGGTCATCCTCGGCGTTATCTCCCGGAATCTGCCACAGATCTTCCGTCTCGACCTGTATTTCCGCACTGGTGCGCCGCATCTTGCGCAGCATGTCGATGCGCTGGTTACGGGCAATAGTGAAAATCCAGGTAGAAGCTGCTGCCTTGCGCCAGTCATAAAGGCAGGACCGCCGCCAGATGGACACAAACACTTCCTGCACAAGCTCTTCAGCATGGCTCGCCATGCCATTGGCCATGGCGTAGTACTTTAGCTGCGGGGCGAAATGCTGGAAGAGGGCATGATAGGCCTCGCGGTCCTGATTCTTGCCGACTTTTTCCAGCAGCTGGCTCCAGGGGTCTTTGCGCCCCTCGGCTCTTGCTGTCTTTGGCTCCAGTGTGGACACCGGGCGCTCCTTGGCCGTGGCTTTCATTGTGTTGGTCTGGATCATTTTAGCACTCGCCCTGCAAATGTCAGTGACGGTATGTACGGCATGTCTATAGTGGCAGATCATGAGCCGCTAAAATTATCTCTGTACCAGCGCCGGCATCATTCCTCCAGATAGGTATATCCGTTAAGGCCGTTCTCCAGATCCGCCAGCAGTTGCATCTGCTCTTTCGCCGGCAGCCCACTGGTTCGGAACTTCTCACGGTAGGCGGCGACCAGTGCTTCGGGTTCAAAATTCACGTAGCGCAGCACCTTGGCCACCGTGTCTCCTTCAATGGGGTCACTGATGCGAAACCTGCCCTCGCTGTCTCTCTGTACATCCACCGAGTGGGTATCGCCAAAGAGGTTGTGCATGTCCCCCAGAATTTCCTGATAGGCGCCGGTCATGAAAAAACCCACCAGTTGAGGGTTTTCCGGGTCATCCTCCGGCAGGGCCAGGGTTGTTTCCATGCCCTGGCCTTCCACATAACGGTCAATTCGCCCGTCGGAATCGCAGGTGATGTCCTGGATTACCGCCCGCCGGGTAAGTGGACGGTTGAGACCGGACAGTGGCAGTACCGGGAAAACCTGGTCGATGCCCCAGACATCGGGCAGGGACTGGAAAAGCGAGAAGTTCACAAACAGCTTTTCCGCCAGCTTTTCATTCAGCTCGTCAATCACTTCCCGGTGGGCCCGGTTGCTGGTGGTGAGCTGGCTCCGCAGCAGCCGGCAGCTGGCTATGTAAAGCCCTTCCGCCTCGGCCCGCCAGACAAGTGAAAGAAGGCCGTGGGCAAACTGGGCATGAACGTCGCTCATCGCGTGAAGGACGTCGTGATAGATCTCAACCAGTGACCGGGTCGAAGCCGTGTCTTGCAGGCTCTGATAGTCACGCCAGAGATCCTGCAGCGGGCCGGGTGCAGTGCTCGCAGGGGCCTCCGGAATCCGGTCGTCGGGGGTTTCCCGGTCTGTAACGTTGGTAATCAGTACCGAGTGATGTGCGGTCAGGGCCCGGCCGGACTCGCTGATCAGATCGGGATGAGGCGTCCCAGTGCGGTCACACTCGGCCTGCAGGGTGTGAATGACGTTGTAGGCGTATTCGGACATGCTGTAGTTGATCGAGCAACTGCTGCGGGAGCGGGTGCCTTCGTAATCAACGCCCAGGCCACCGCCGATATCCACCGTGCCAATGGGGGCACCGAGCTGCCGCAGTTCGGTATAGAAACGGGCGCATTCCCGCAGGCCTGTCTGGATGTCGCGGATGTTGGCAATCTGGGATCCCAGGTGGAAATGCAGAAGCTGAAGGGAATCCAGGGCGCCGGCTTCTTTCAGGTGCTGCAGCACATCCAGTATCTGGCTGGCGGACAGGCCGAACTTGGACTTCTCACCCCCGGTGTTCTGCCAGTTGCCCTTGCCAATAGTGGCAAGTCTGGCGCGCACGCCGATCAGCGGCTGAACTTCAAGTCTGGCAGCCTCTTCCAGAATCAGCGGCAGCTCGGTCTTCTTCTCAACCACGATGAACACCTGGTGGCCCAGTTTCTGGCCGATCAGGGCCAGACGGATGTATTCCCGGTCCTTGTAGCCATTGCAGACAATCACCGAGCCCTTATCCTTTGCCAGTGCCAGTACAGCCATCAGTTCCGGCTTGCTGCCAGCTTCAAGGCCAATCTGTTTCCGGCTGGCGGCCGGTTCGGCGCGGATCAGCTCTTCCACCACTCGGCGCTGCTGGTTGACTTTGATGGGGTAGACGGCAGTGTAAGAACCCCGGTACCCCTGCTCGCTGGCCACCGAGTTGAAGGCATTGCACAGGGTATTGACCCGGTCGTGCAGGATGTCGGTAAAGCGCACCAGTACAGGCAGCTGGGTGCCGCCTTCAGCCAGAGTTCTGGCCAGTTCCGGCAGGTTGATGTCCTCGCCTGAACGGCCGCGGTCGGGGCGAATCACCACGTCGCCCGCCGCATCGACGTCAATGTAGCCATCGCTCCAGTGGGAGATGTTGTAAACCTTCTGGGCGTTGGTGCCGGTAACTTCAGTCATTGTGCTGTTCCTGTGCAGAGGCCGGGGCGATTACCGGTCGTGTGCCGGCAGGCAGGGGCATTGTAAGAGTTCAGCAGTCAGGCTAAAAGGCTCAGCGACTGAAAGCCTCGGGATAAATCCTTTCCGGTGCTTTAGCTCGGAAGCCATGCCCCCTACAATAGCGCAGAGATCGTGGATCCGCTGATGGCGGACAAATCAGAAGATTCAACAGGGGTGGAGATCAGACATGACCGCATTGAACGAGGGCTGGTTTACTGAGGTGTTTCAGGACCAGGGCACGGCTTTTTCCCTCAAGGTTAAGCGCAAGCTTCACGAGGAAAAGAGCGAGTTCCAGACGCTGGAGATCTACGAGACCGAAACCTTTGGCAACCTGATGGTGCTCGACGGCTGCGTCATGCTGACCACCCGTGACAACTTCCTGTACCACGAGATGATGACCCATCCCGCCCTGTTTACCCACAGGGATCCGAAAAAGGTGGTGATCATCGGTGGTGGCGACTGCGGAACCCTGAAAGAGGTTCTGCGCCATCCCGGTGTGGAAGAAGCCTGGCAGGTGGAGATTGATGAACGGGTCACCCGCCTGTCCGAGAAGTACTTCCCCGAACTCTGCGAGTCCAATGGAGACCCGCGTGCCAATTTCTTTTTCGGGGACGGCATCCAGTGGATGCGGGACATTGAGCCCGGCAGTGTGGACATCATCATTGTCGACAGCACCGACCCGGTGGGTCCGGCAGAAGGGCTGTTCGCCGTGGACTTCTACCGGGACTGCGTGATGGCGCTGCGTGAGGGCGGCATTGTGGTTCAGCAGAGCGAGTCGCCCCTGCTGCATACGGAAACCATCATCCGTGACGTGCACAATGACATGAAAAAAGCCGGCTTCGACCATGTTCAGACCCTGCCATTCCCCCAGCCGGTCTATCCCACTGGCTGGTGGAGCTGCACCATGGCTGGCAAGGAAAAGCCGCTGAAGTATTTCCGCGAGGCTGATGCTGCAGAGCGCCCATTCGTGACCCGTTACTACAACGAAGGCATCCACAGGGCCGCGCTGGCTCAGCCCCAGTTCATGATTGATGCGCTGGAAGACCGGCCTCCCCGGGAAGCAATAGACTGACCCGGCAAGCCGGCTTTTTCGGAGGTCCGGATTATACAGGCCCACTCAGGGACGCGTAGCAGTTCGACAGGGATGGCAGGAGCGGATTCCTGTCCTTCGTGAAAAGGAGGCGGCTCTGCATAATGCGGATAAGCACAGGGGATTGACCGAGGTTCTGGAATGAGGCGCTGGCCAGTCTGGAAGCAGATTCTCAGTGAGCGATGCCGTGCGCGGGGAAAGCGCGCACAGGTAAATCTGGCGCGCCCCTGGCCAGGTCCGCACAGGGTTCTCCCGTCTGTTGCATGCGCTGGCATATCGTTGCTCAGTAGTCTTTTTGCCGGTCTGACAGCGGCCTCGGAACGGACTTATGTCAGCGTATACGCCGCCACCTATTCTCCTTCATCATTCCTGGAACTGGTTGCCCCGGTAAATGTTGAACTGTCCTCACGATCCCGCCTGGCTGCTCTGGCCATCGGCCGTCCCCTGGCGGATTTCTGGGGCCTGGAGTGGGACGTTGAAGGGCAGGTGGTTCGCCACTGGGGAGACCAGACCAACTTTGAGTTCAACGCCCTTTACCTTGCCCGATGGCAGCTTCCCATTCTGGAAGAACTGGTGGCCCCGGCATTTGCGTTTGGGCACGGGATTTCCTGGGCAACCGAGCCGCCGTCTCTTGAGCCCAGCGGGGACCCGAACGAGAAGTCTTCCGAAGTTCTCAACTATCTGATGGCGGAGCTGGAGTTTGCGCCTCCGTCCGCGGGGCAATGGGGCGGCTTTGTGCGCGTTCATCATCGCTCCGGCGTTTTCGGGCTTATAGACGGAATCAAGGGCGGGTCGAATTTTGTGGGGGCAGGGATTCGCTACCGCTTCTGAGCAAAGCTGCGGTGTCAGACACCGGGCAGGCACCCATCAAAAAGGGCGCCCGTAGGCGCCCCTGCGTACTGCAGCTCCGTGTTATTTCGAGCTGACGAACTCGGGGTAGGCTTCCATGCCACACTCGGACAGGTCCACCCCTTCGTACTCTTCTTCTTCGGTAACCCTGATTCCGATGACCGCCTTGAGAATTCCCCAGACGATCATGCTGGCACCGAATACCCAGACGAAGATGGTCAGGGCGCCAATGATCTGGCCAGAGAAGCTGGCATCGCTGTTGGTGAGGGGCACCAGCAGGAGGCCCAGCAGGCCGCATACGCCGTGGACGGAAATGGCGCCGACCGGGTCATCCAGACGCAGCTTGTCCAGGGTGACGATGCTGAAGACCACCAGCACGCCGCCGATTGCGCCGAATAGGGTAGCCGTCAGTGCGCTGGGCGTGGAGGGCTCGGCTGTAATGGTTACCAGTCCGGCCAGGGCACCGTTCAGCAGCATGGTGAGGTCAGCCTTCCCAAACATCAGGCGAGCCGCGATCAGCGCGGCTATACCGCCACCGGCAGCTGCGGCATTGGTGTTGAGGAACACCATGGCGACAGAGTGGGCGCTGTTGATGTCCCCGAGCTTGAGTACCGAGCCGCCATTAAAGCCGAACCAGCCCATCCACAGGATAAAGGTACCCAGTGTCGCCATCGGCAGGTTGGCGCCGGGGAAGGCGCGGATCTCGCCGTTGGGCCCGTACTTGCCTTTGCGGGCACCCAGCAGGATTACGCCGGCAAGAGCAGCAGCCGCACCAGCCATGTGAACAATGCCTGAACCGGCGAAGTCACTGAAACCAAGGTCACCGAGAGTGTACATGCCGAACACGGAAGCACCGCCCCAGGTCCAGGCCCCTTCCATCGGGTAGATGAAGCCGGTCATGACCACGGCGAACACCAGGAAGGCCCACAGCTTCATGCGCTCGGCGACAGCGCCGGACACGATGGACATGGCTGTTGCCACAAACACGACCTGGAAGAAGAAGTCGGAGGCGCCGGAATAGATGGAGCCGCCTTCGAAGCCGTCTTCACGGGCGGCGAAATCGCCCAGAATGCTGGCTGAATCAACGCTCCCTATGCCGGACAGGAAAAGGTTGCCGTCGTACATGATCGCGTAGCCGCAGACCAGGTACATGGTGCAGGAGATGGCGTAGAGCGCGACGTTCTTGGTCAGGATTTCGGTGGTGTTCTTGGCGCGTACAAGGCCGGATTCCAGCATGGCGAAGCCTGCTGCCATCCACATTACTAATGCGCCGCAAATGAGAAAATAAAAGGTATCTATAGCGTACTGTAGCTGAAAAAGATTGCTTTCCATGTGAAGCCCTCCGCACGAGGCCTGTCAGGGGTTACTGTTTTTTTGCGCTGGCTTGCTTCCGGTTCAGATAGCGATCAGACCGCTTCTTCACCGGTTTCGCCGGTACGAATCCGGATGGCCTGTTCGAGCTCTGTCACAAAGATCTTGCCGTCGCCGATCTTGCCGGTGTTGGCGGCCTTGGTGATGGATTCGATGACCTGGTCCAGCAGGCTGTCACCGATGGCAACTTCCACTTTGACCTTGGGCAGGAAATCCACCACATACTCGGCACCGCGATAAAGCTCGGTATGTCCCTTCTGACGCCCGAAGCCTTTTACTTCGGTTACGGTAACGCCCTGTACGCCAATCTCGGATAACGCCTCACGAACGTCGTCCAGCTTGAAAGGCTTGATGATCGCTGTCACAAGTTTCATTGGTTTCTCCTTGGTAAAGCCGCCCCGGTACATCGGATCCTGGGATGCTGGTAACGGGTTCGGGATGCTGCCACCTCGCACACTCTGTGCGGATTGCGTACAAGGCTTCTAGCATCGGGTGTGCCAACGCAAAAAAACAGTTTAATAACAATGGCGTAGCCGATATTGGCTCTATAATGGCCCATTTGGGTGCGCCATTATAGAGCATTGGTCAACGCAATGAACCAGTCTGGTGCAGAACGCCGGTTCCGGACAGAAGACCCGCCCGGAGCATCGCCGACAGTATGGCAGGCGGCCGGTTATGTTACACTCCACGCCTTCATTGTGGCGTCAATAGTGTCCTGTTTGAATGGGATCTTCGTCGAGAATTCCGGATTGGCGCGAATCAGCTATCCGAAATCTTCCGGCCCTGGAATCTGCCAGCGCCGGAGATCTTCCAGAAAGAGGTGGATTGTGAAAGGACCCCAGGATTTTCTGAATCAGCTGCAGGGCCAGTTTGGCCAGTTCGTCCCTGATATGGCCCGCGCGGCGAAGGATGACTTCGAAAATCACGCCCGGGCCGCCGTAATGGGCGTGCTCGCCAAACTGGATCTGGTGACCCGTGACGAGTTTGACGCCCAGCAGGCGGTACTGATGCGGACACGGGAAAAAGTTGAAGCACTTGAAAAGCAGGTCGCCGAGCTTGAACGGAAGCTTGGCTGACAGGCCGGCAGGTGGCTGCAGGACGCAGGCCACCATACTGATATTGCTGCACCCTGAAGGGGCGCACTGACTTCATACAAAGACACCAGGGAAGGCTGTCATGCTTGCAACTGTTCATACCCGCGCCCGGCTGGGCGTTTCCGCACCCCCGGTAACCGTGGAAATCCATCTCTCCAATGGCCTGCCGGCGCTTTCTATCGTCGGATTGCCGGAAACCGGGGTCAAGGAAAGCCGGGAGCGGGTGCGTAGCGCTCTGCTCAATGCCGGGTTTGAGTTCCCGGCCAAACGCATAACCATCAATCTTGCTCCCGCTGACATGCCCAAAGAGGGCGGCCGTTTTGACCTGGCCATTGCTCTGGGCATCCTTGCGGCCTCCGGCCAGCTTCCCATGGAAGGCCTGACCGGGGTCGAGTGCGTCGGAGAG
Organism: Marinobacter sp.; assembly: GCF_044799475.1. Classification (GTDB taxonomy): domain Bacteria; phylum Pseudomonadota; class Gammaproteobacteria; order Pseudomonadales; family Oleiphilaceae; genus Marinobacter. Next base: position 1,509,722 of record NZ_CP085217.1, read on the forward strand.
CTGTCCCTGGATGGCGCCCTGCGGCCTGTCCGCGGTGTGCTGCCGGCAGTTCTGGCGGCCCGGGCCGACGGCCGGCAGATGCTGATTCCCTCCGCCAATGCCGAGGAGGCATCCCTCGCTGGCGGTGACGATGTGATGGCTGCGGATCATCTGTTGGGTGTCTGTGCCCATCTGACCGGCTCTGAACGACTGGCGCCTCTGCAACCAGTCGTTCTGCGGGACACGGACCCGGAAGCCCCGGATCTTTCCGATGTGAGGGGTCAGCAGGTTCCCAAGCGGGCGTTGGAGATTGCTGCGGCTGGCGGTCACAATCTTCTGCTTTTTGGGCCTCCGGGAACAGGCAAAAGCATGCTGGCGAGCCGCCTGCCCGGCATTCTGCCGCCCCTGACTGATGCCGATGCTCTGGAAGTGGCCAGTGTTCACTCGGTGGCGGGGCTGCCGGTGCGTCACGGCCAGTGGCGCCGACCGCCTTACCGCGCACCCCATCACACGGCTTCCTCCGTGGCCCTGGTCGGTGGCGGCAGCAGCCCCAGACCGGGGGAGATTTCCCTGGCCCATCGTGGCGTGCTTTTCCTGGATGAGCTGCCGGAATTCGACCGTCGGGTGCTCGAAGTGCTCCGGGAGCCCATGGAATCCGGCGAGATCGTGATTTCCCGGGCTGCCCGCCAGCTGACCTATCCCGCCAGGTTTCAGGTGATAGCCGCCATGAATCCCTGCCCCTGCGGCTATCGGGGCCACCCCTCCATTGACTGCCAGTGCTCGCCCCAGCAGGTGATGCGATACCAGAACAAACTGTCCGGCCCTCTGCTGGACCGCTTTGACCTCCATGTGGAAGTTCCTGTGCAGAGTGGCGATGTGCTCATGAAACGGACCGCCGAGCCAGTAGACAGCGCCCAGGTCCGGACCAGGGTGGAGGCGGCCCGCCAGCTCCAGGTGGCCCGGGGGTGCGTGAATGCCCAGCTTTCGGGCAGGCTGCTCAACCAGCATTGTGCGCCAGGCGAGGAAGGCGAGCTGCTGCTGTCCCGCGCCATGGAAAAGCTCGGTCTGTCAGCTCGCGCTCTGCATCGCATCCTGCGGGTGGCGAGAACCCTCGCTGACCTGGCGGGAGAGGAAGCCATAGGCCGTCCCCATTTGGTGGAGGCTCTGGGTTATCGAAAACTGGACCGGCCGCGGACTCAGGCAGTGCCACAGGTATAGAACCTGGCCTCTCCCATCGAGCGCGCAACCGGCTATCCTCTGGTAAACTGAAGTTCTTTATTTCATGCCAGAGCAGCCGGTGAGCCGCATCACCGTGAGGGAGAGCAATGACAGAGCAGCATGATTCATCTGATACCAATCCCCCCAGGGAGCCGGTGACTACGCGCCGGGGCATTCGCAGCTTTGTACTGCGCCAGGGCCGCATGACCGAAGGCCAGAAGAAGGCCTATGAGCGTTGCTGGCCCAAATATGGCCTTACCCGGGAGCAGGGGGTGATCGACCCGCGGGAAGTTTTTGGCCGGGAAGCCTGGCTCAACCTGGAAATCGGTTTCGGCATGGGGCATTCCCTGGCAGACATGGCTGAGGCGGCGCCTGAGCAGGACTTCATCGGAGTGGAGGTGCACCAGGCCGGTGTCGGGGCCCTGCTGAAAGAGATCGAAGACCGGGGTCTGGAGAATGTCCGGATCTACGCCATTGATGCCAATGAAGTGATCGACCACTGTCTGCCGGATGCCTGGCTGGACCGGGTGATGCTGTTTTTCCCCGACCCCTGGCACAAGAAGCGTCATCACAAGCGGCGGCTCGTTCAGCCGGAATTTGTCCAGCGCATCCGGCACAAGCTGAGGGTGGGCGGCATTTTCCACCTTGCCACAGACTGGGAAGACTATGCCGGGCACATGATGGAAGTGCTCAGCGCCTCGGAAGGTTTTGCCAATGCCGAGGGCGAAGGCCAGTTTGCCAGCCGGCCGGAGTATCGGCCGGTCACCAAGTTCGAGCAGCGTGGCGCCCGTCTGGGCCATGGTGTCTGGGACCTGGTGTTCCGCCGCACCAACTGAGGATGTTTCAGAGGAAGCGTTAGAGAAACCGTTCCAGCAGTGTGTTCAGGTGACGCCGGCCAAGGGGCGTTGCCTGCAGCCGGCCCTGGTGCATCAGGCCCTCTTTGCGAAGGATGTGCAGGGTGGCTGTGATGGAGTCGAGGGACAGGCCGGTGCGTTCTGCATACAGGTGCTCAGGAACGCCTTCATTCAGGCGAAGTGCGTTCATGAGGAATTCCAGCGGCAGTTCGTCCGGCTCGATGTCGCTGCTGCCGGCCAGAAAATTTCCGATCCGGTTGAGATAGGCCTCAGGCTGGCGGGTTTTCCAGTATCGCCGGATACTGCCTGTCGGGCTGGTGACCTTGCCGTGGGCGCCGGCTCCAATCGCCAGGTAGTCCCCAAAGGTCCAGTAGTTGAGATTGTGCCTTGAGGCCCGGCCGGGCCGGGACCAGGCAGAAATCTCGTAATCCGAATAGCCTGAGGACCGAAGAAGCCCCGCGCCGGCATCATAAATGTCACTGAGGCGATCATCATCCGGAAGATCCGGCGGTCTGGAATAAAACTCCGTGTTTGGCTCAAGGGTCAGCTGGTACCAGGACAGATGGGGCGGTTTCCAGGCAAGGGCCGCCTCAAGATCGGCAGTCGCAGCTTCTGGCGACTGGCCGGGCAATCCGTGCATGAGATCCAGGTTAAAGTTGCTGAAGCCGGCAGAAAGCGCCGCTTCGACGGCCCTGTGGGCAGCCTTTTCGTCATGGATGCGGCCCAGTGCCTTCAACTGGGCAGGATCGAAGCTCTGGATGCCAATGGAGAGCCGGTTGATGCCGGCTTCGCGGAAACCCTGGAAGCGGCCGGCCTCCACTGTGCCAGGATTGGCCTCGAGGGTAATCTCGCAGTCCTCTGCAAAGCTGAGTTTCTGTCGAAGGCCTTCAAAGAGCTGCTGGAAAAACGCCGGTGACATCAGGGATGGCGTGCCACCCCCAATGAATACCGATTCTATGGACCGACCAGCTGCGGCCGGCAGTTCCTGCTCAAAGTCACTGAGGAGTGCCTTCAGGTATGCCTGCTCTGGTAGCTCGCCCGTGTAGGCGTGGGAGTTGAAATCGCAGTAGGGGCACTTGCGCACACACCAGGGGACATGAATATAGAGACTCAACGGCGGGAGGCCGGGGAAACCTTCTTTCATTGCAGGCTCACCTGGCCGGTGTGATCAGGGCCAGCTGGTCCATCAGCGATCTCAGGGCGCGGCCCCGGTGACTTATGCGGCCCTTTTCCGTCCGTGACAGCTCTGCGGCTGTGCAGCCGGTTTCAGTGACCTCAAAGACCGGATCGTAGCCAAATCCGCCCTCGCCCCGGGGCTCTGTCAGTATTTCGCCTTCCCACCGTCCATGGCAGATCAGCGGTGTGGGATCCTTGGCGTGGGCCAGGTAAACCAGCACGCAGTGGTATTGGGCCCGGCGTTCGCCCTCGGGTACACCCGCAAGGGCGTCCAGCAGGGCGCGAACATTGTCCGCGTCACTGGCGCTCTCACCGGCAAACCGTGCAGAGCGGACGCCGGGCTGCCCGCCCAGTGCATCCACCGCCAGCCCGGAATCATCGGCCAGAGCGGGCAGCCCCGTCATGACGCAGGCGTGGCGCGCCTTGAGGATGGCATTTTCCACAAAGGTAACGGCTGGCTCGTCCGCCTCGGTGACCCCGAGGTCCTTCTGCGCTACCGGCTGAATCCCCAGTGGCGAGAGCAGGTCCGCGAATTCCCTCAGCTTGCCGGTGTTGTTGCTGGCGATGACCAGTTGCATTCTCTGGCTGCTCATTGGCGGTCATCATAGAGGGTCTGGGTCACCCGGATCGGAAGCTCCAGATCCTGGCCCTGGGGGCGGGCCGTGATCTGGAAAGTCAGCAGTTCACCCGAGCTGTACTGGAACTGGGCGAGAAAATACACGGCTTCACCCTCGGTGACCCGGCGAAAGCCGAGAAAGTTGCTCTGCTGTATGTCGTTGAAGACCTGCCCCTCCACCTGGCCGGAGATCGGCTTCAGGCCGCCATCGTCCTGCTTTTTCATGATACTGACGTTGACTACGCCGATGGACTGGCTGCGTTGGAGTTTGTACTGCTCGGCTATTTCCGGGCTCAGGAAGGTACTGGGAAAAATGCTGTACTCGACCTTGTAGTCGCCGAAGTCAACCGAGTCTGCCGACACAGCTGGCGCAAGGATCGCCAGCATGAATGCTGTCAAAAGGGTCACTGTGGTGCGGATAGGGTTTGTCATTAGTCCTCCTCTTGCCGGGTGATCCGGTAGATGGCTATCTGGCCCAGCATGTTGGGCCAGAGACGGCTGAGCCATCGGTCACGGTGTTCCCCGTCGACCACCGTGCGGGTTTTGATGCGAACATTTTTGCGGTAACAGAGCGCCTCAAAATCCTTGAACGTGCAAAGATGGATGTTGGGCGTATTGTACCATTTGTAGGGGAGTGTCTCCGATTCCGGCATTCTCCCCTTACGTATTAAATACCAGCGCAGGCGCCAATAGGCAAAATTGGGAAAGGTTACAATGCCTTCCCGGCCCAGTCGCAGCATTTCATCCAGCACCAGATCCGGGCGCCGCACGGCCTGCAGGGCCTGGGTCATCAGCACGGTATCGAAGGTCTGGTCGTCAAAGTTCCCGAGGCCCTGGGTGTCGAGGTTCTGCTCGATCACCGAGACACCCCGGGCCATGCAGGCAGTTATGTCGTCCGGGTTGATCTCCAGGCCGAATCCCGAAGCCTGCTTCTCCTTCTGCAGGTAGTCCAGCAGAACGCCGTCGCCACATCCCAGATCCAGCACGTGACTGCCGGGTCTGATCCACTGGCCGATGATTTCCAGGTCGGGTCTCATGCACCCACCTCCCGGCCCACACGGTCGAGATAGGCTTTGAATACGTCGGTGTAACGGGGAGTCGGGATCAGAAAGGCATCATGGCCCCAGGGAGCGTCTATCTCGGCGTAGCTCACCCGCTGTCTGGCGGCGATCATGGCATTGACCAGTTCGGCGGAGCGCGCCGGCGTAAATCGCCAGTCGGTGCTGAAAGACAGCACCAGAAATTCGCATTTTGCCTGTTCCATGGCCTTCGCCAGGTTGTTGTCGAACTCGTAGGCCGGATCGAAATAGTCCAGCGCCCGGGTCATCAGAAGATAGGTATTGGCATCGAAAGACTCTGAAAAACGTTCGCCCTGGTACCTCAGATAGCTCTCCACCTGGAACTCGGCGTCGTAGCCGAATTTGTAAGCCTGGTCCCGCAGTTCACGGCCGAATTTCTCGCCCATTGAGGCGTCCGAGAGATAGGTAATGTGACCCACCATGCGAGCGAGCATCAGGCCCTGCCGGGGGATGACATTGTGATCGTAATAGCGCCCGCCGTGGAACTCCGGATCCGAGGTGATGGCCTTGCGGGCTACCTCATTGAAGGCGATGTTCTGTGCCGTGAGGCGGGGAGTGGAAGCAATTACCGCCGCATGCCGCAGCCGGTCGGGGTAGGAAAGGCTCCACTGCAGGGCCTGCATGCCACCCAGGGAGCCACCCACCACTGCCGCCCAGCAGTCAATTCCCAGCCGGTCCGCCAGCATCGCCTGGCTCTGGACCCAGTCTCTTACAGTGATTACGGGGAAGTCGGGGCCATAGGGCCGGCCGGTGGCAGGGTCCGTGCTGCTGGGGCCTGTGCTGCCGTTGCAGCCGCCAAGATTGTTGAGGCTGACCACGAAAAACCGGGAGGTATCAATAGGTTTGCCCGGGCCGATGCAGCTGTCCCACCAGCCGGGCTTACGCTCGTCTCCGCTGTGGTAGCCGGCGGCGTGGTGGTGTCCGCTCAGGGCATGGCAGATCAGGATGGCATTGCTGGCGTCCCGGTTAAGGGTGCCGTAGGTCTCGATGACCAGATCCCAGGAAGCAAGTGTCCGGCCGCAGGCGAGTGAAATTGGCTCGTCAAAGTGCAGGGTTTGCGGAATGACTATTCCTACGGAGTCCGCTGGCAGGGAATCGGGCATCGATGCGATGGTTTCCTGAATCGATCGGTAGTGGAGTGGCCATGAGCCGCCCCGGGAAATGGGCGTATGTCCGGGCCGTCGGGTAGCCGGACCAGGCCGGTGTCAGCCAAGCAGTTTAAAGGGGGGGAGGGGCGGCTGCAACCAGCGCGCCCGCAGCCGGCATCACGCGATGCCGGAAATATTGACCACTTTCTGTTGAATGAGGGTGGGGGCGGGTTTGCGGATCTGACGGTGCATGTTTTCTGCCAGTTCAAGTTGCCGGCGAAGGTCAGCGATGGTGTCCTGGAGCCTCGCCCGCTCTTCCCTGGCCCCTTTGTCATTCCGGACCATGTCCCGGATACGGCGGATCTGGTGTTCCAGCAGCTGTTTCTGTTCCATCGAGTACTGCATGATCGGGAGCAGTGCCTCTTCCGGCCAGCGCTCAACATCTTTGCGCACCCGCTGATGCAGGGTCCGGGCCTCCCCGACAATGACATTGAAGAAGCGCCGGATCAGCAGTGTCTGCTCGGTCAACATGCTGCGGGGGTTGCGCCGGAATCGGTTGGCTTTCTTGCGCAGCTCGCGTATGGCAATCACATGGCGGCCCGCCCTCAAGGGTATGGGCTCAAGATGGCGGGCCCGGGCGTCTTCATTGTAGCGGCGGTAAATGGCACCCACCATTTTCTCTGCCAGATTGCCCTCGCTCATCAGGTTGGTGAGGTCGCCCTCCAGCAGTTCAAAGAAATGGTTCATGCCCCGGCTCATGCCTGCGGTCGTCCAGCTGGATGTCATCAGCTCGCGGACTTTTTCCACGTGGCCTTCAAAACGCTCCTCGCTCACCAGTTCCTCGAGTGTGTTGCCCTGGGACTGCATCAGGCGCCGGCTGGAGCGCAGGGTAATCAGTTTCCTGTAATAGAAATCATAATCCTGCTGCGCCCGGTCGGCCAGACGGCCCAGGGCATCGCGGTCCATGTGAGTTTCCGAGCACGCGGCAAGTTCCTCCTGCAGGTTGTCCAGCCGGCTTTGCATGGCAGCCTGGCTGTTCTGGAGCATGCCCACGAGATCGTTGATCAGGGTCTGGGTGATCAACTGCTCTTTCTGCATCAGAATGCGATCGATGATCAGACGCTCAAGCTCCGGGAGCTGACTGCGCCGGAACAGAGCGTCATCCTTGCGCACCTTGCCAATCAGGCCCTGTTTGGCAGATACCGGCAGCACATCAGCGGGCCGGATGCCCAGGTGATCTGCGGTGTAGTGCCTGATCCTGTTGATGGATTCACGGGTGTGGGCCTCACCCTGAAGGTCATCCCAGAGCACGTCGATCTTGTTGAGCACCGCAAACCGGCCGGCACGATGGTCCGCGTTTTCGGTGGCTATGTGCTCTTTCCAGATGGTCATGTCACTGGCGGTAACCCCTGTATCTGCACTGAGCAGGAAGATTACAGCGTGGGCGCTGGGCAGCAGCGTGATGGTCAGTTCCGGCTCCGAGCCCAGGGCATTGAGGCCAGGAGTATCGAGAATGCGAAGCCCACGCTCAAACAGGGGGTGCCGGATACTTATCTGGGCGCTTCGCCAGGCCGGGATCAGTACCTGGCCCGGGTTCTGGCGGTCGTGCTCCAGCATGTCCTGGTCAAAGCCCAGCTCCCGCGCCTCGTTGCTGGACACGCTCTTCACCCTGGCCACTTCTGCCAGGACCTCCCGCATGACTTCCGGGTCGCGGTCGTCGAGATCGTGGCGCACCCAATGCTCCGCTTCCCGCCGCAGCTGCTGCAAAGAGCGTTCGCCCCGGCGGGTTTCTATGGGTAGCAGGAGCAGGTAATTCCGGTTTTCCGTGCGGTCATAGAACAGCTCGGTGGGGCACATGGTGGTGCGGCCTGCCTGGGAAGGCAGCATGCGCTGGCCGTAATCTGCAAAAAACAGAGCATTGATCAGCTCGGTCTTGCCCCGGGAGTACTCCCCCACAAAGGCGATTGTAAGCTCATCTTCAATAAGCAGTTCAAGCCCCCGGCGGATGCGGTTGCTGATATCGTCGGAAAAAAGGTCGTTGTCCTGGAGCCAGAGCCGATACCGGCTTATCTGGCGGATAAGCTCTTTCTTCCAGGCGTGGTACGCCTCAACCTGCTGCGACAAGCTTCCGTTTGAATTCATTGCGCCGGCCTTCTGATCCTGGGTGCGCCAGGGGAAGGCGCGTGACTGGTCTCTTGTGACAGCTTAGGCGGTCCGCGGACGGAGGTCCGTGAACCTGTATGCAATCAGGACACACTTGTATACCAGAGGTCGGCTGCCTGGTCAAAAAATCTTTGTTAATCAGTTGTGTGCGGCCGACGCATCGGCCGTTACATCGCGTTTCAGATTGTAAAATGTTGTTTCCGTGAGGTCTGTGTCACAGCACTACGCCGATGCTTCCAAGACCGGCTGCCATCGCCATTTCGTTGATCATCAGGGAAATGGCATTGAGGATCAGGAAGACCACGATCGGTGACAGGTCCAGGCCGCCCAGGGAAGGCATCACGTTGCGTACCGGGCGCATGACCGGTTCGGTAATCTGGGAGACCAGCTGGATTGCAGGATGGTTGCTGCCTGGTGCGATCCAGCTGACCACCACCACAGCGATCACGGACCAGAAGTAGATTTTTACGATGAGGCTGAGCACGGTAATGACAGACCATGTCAGGAGCGTCAGGGGGTTGATGGAGGGCAGCCCGCCACTGAGCGCCATAAGGATGAGCAGAAAAGTGATCATCTGGACAAGAATGGCAAGCACGAGCGCGGCCCCGTCAACGCTGCCCCAGCCGGGGATGATTTTGCGCAGGGGGCGCAGTGGGGCGCTGGTGGCCTTGACCACAAACTGGGAAATGGGGTTGTAGAAGTCAGCGCGGGCCAGCTGAAGCAGGAAACGTAACAGGACGATTGTCATGTAAAAGGTCGAGATAATCTGCAGAGAGGTGATCAGGATCTGCGCCAGCATGAAAGAAAACTCCGTTGTGAATCATCATCTTTTGGTAGTGGCAGTCGCCCCGGCTTGCAGCCAGGACGTTCCCCTGTCAGGTTTTTCCGTTGCTGCCCTGACTGGCAAGCTCCTTTGCCATCTGTTCGGAGCGGTCAAATGCTGCCCGGTAGGCCTTGCGGACCAGGTCTCTCATGCCGCCCTGCTCAAATGTATTGATGGCCTGTTCGGTGGTGCCCCCGGGAGACATGACATTGCGCTTCAGCTGCGCCGGGTCATGCTCGCTGCGCGCAGCCATTTCGGCGGCCCCTGCCATGGTCTGGATGGCCAGGGCGCGGGCAGTCTCGCGCTCGAGTCCCGCTTCAGTGGCGGCCTCTTCGAGCGCTTCCAGCATCAGGAAAAAATAGGCCGGGCCACTGCCGGACAGCCCGGTTACGCCGTGCAGAAGTGACTCTTTTTCCACCCAGAGAGCGGTACCTATGCTGCTGAAAATGCTTTCCACCATCTCCCGCTGTTTCCCGCTGACCTGGTCGTTGGCGAAAAGGCCGGCGGCCCCTTTCCCGACGAGGGAGGGGGTGTTGGGCATGACCCGCACCAGCGGCAAGCCGCCGCCCAGCCATTCATCCAGGGTTGCAGCCTCAAGGCCGGCAGCGATGGAAACCACCAGCGGGCGCGTGTTCTGGACAATGGGCGTTATGTCTTCACATACCTGGCGCATCACCTGGGGTTTGACCGCCAGTACCACCAGGTCAGCCTGCTGGGCGCAGTGACGGTTGTCGGTAGTGACGCTGACGCCAAAACGGCGTTTGATGGTCTGCAGGTGACTGTCGTCAGGGGCGCTGACCCAAAGGCTTGTGGCCTGGAAGCCGCTGTCCAGCATGCCGCCTATAATGGCACTGGCCATGTTGCCGGCACCGATGAAGGAAATGGTTGGAGATCTGCTCACGGTAAAACCCCGTCTGGCGAGTGTGTGTAAGAATAGTAACAGGATAAAGCCGATTCAGCTCCCGGGGTGACGCTCGCCGAAAATCGCCGTGCCCACGCGCACAATGGTGGCGCCTTCGGCAATGGCCATCTCCAGGTCATCGGACATCCCCATGGAAAGGGTGTCCAGCGGGCCTGGCCGAGGTTCCCCGGCGCGCAGGTTCTCAAGGGCGTGGGCGAGCGCGCGAAAGCTCTGTCTGAGATCCCCGTCAGGCTGGTCCGGGTCGGGTATGGCCATCAGCCCCCGCAGGCTCAGGCCGGGCAGTTCGGCAATTGCAGCCGCCAGCTCCGGAAGATCTTCCGGGGTGCAGCCGGATTTACTGGCTTCCCGGTTGATGTTGACCTGAAGGCAGATGTTCAGGGGAGGCTGGCCGGCGGGCCTCTGTTCGCTCAGGCGGCGGGCGACCTTGAGGCGGTCAACGCTGTGAACCCAGTGAAACTGGCCGGCTATGTCCCGGGTCTTGTTGGACTGGATGGGGCCGATGAAATGCCACTCCAGATCTTCCAGATCAGCGAGGGCCTTCATCTTGTCCAGCGCCTCCTGCAGGTAGTTTTCGCCAAAGGCCGTCTGACCGGCGGCGGCGGCCAGACGCAGCTCGTCCGGGCCCCGGGTCTTGCTCACGGCAAGCAGCTGGACCTCCTGTGGCGCGCGGCCGGCAGCCAATGTTGCTTTTTGTATGCGTCGGGTTACGCTCCCGAGGTTGTCTGCTATGCTGGTCATAGTGCAAATCCGGCGATCACTGGCGGCTGAAACAGACTGACACGTTACCCGCAGGCCACTGAAATGCCAAGGTAAAAAGCTTTCCGAGGAATTCCATGGATATTACTGAACTGCTTGCTTTCTCGGCAAAACAGGGTGCGTCCGACTTACACCTGTCCGCCGGGCTTCCCCCGATGATCCGCGTTGATGGTGACGTTCGCAGAATTAACCTCCCGCCCATGGCCCACAAGGAAGTGCACGGGCTGATTTACGACATCATGAACGACAAGCAGCGCAAGGATTTTGAAGAATTCCTTGAAACCGACTTTTCGTTTGAAGTACCTGGTGTTGCCCGTTTCCGTGTCAACGCTTTCAACCAGAACCGGGGTTCCGGCGCGGTCTTCCGGACCATCCCTTCCAAGGTGCTGACCATGGAAGATCTTGGCATGGGCCAGATCTTCAAGGATGTCTCCTCGGTGCCCCGCGGGCTGGTGCTGGTGACCGGGCCAACCGGTTCCGGCAAGTCCACCACCCTGGCAGCGATGCTCGATTACATCAACGACACCCGTTATGAGCATATTCTGACGGTCGAGGACCCGATCGAATTCGTCCACGAATCCAAAAAGTGTCTGGTGAACCAGCGCGAGGTCCACAGGGATACTCTGGGCTTCAACGAGGCCCTGCGCTCCGCTCTCCGGGAAGATCCGGACATCATCCTGGTGGGTGAGTTGCGGGACCTGGAGACTATCCGCCTTGCGCTTACCGCGGCGGAAACCGGCCACCTGGTATTCGGCACGCTGCACACCACCTCCGCCGCCAAGACGATTGACCGGATAGTGGACGTATTCCCCGCCGCCGAGAAGTCGATGGTGCGGTCGATGCTGTCGGAGTCCCTGCAGGCGGTTGTTTCCCAGACCCTGATGAAGAAAATGGGGGGCGGGCGGATTGCAGCCCATGAAATCATGATTGGTACTGCGGCTATCCGGAACCTGATCCGGGAAGACAAGGTCGCGCAGATGTATTCAGCCATCCAGACCGGTGGCTCCCTTGGCATGACCACGCTCGACCAGACCCTTCTGAAACTGCTGCAGAAAGGACTGATTTCCCGCGAGGCGGCCAGGGCCAAGGCCAAGATGCCGGACAACTTCTAGCCGGTCTATTTTCAGTAGAACTGCACAGGTGCGCTCATGGATTTTGAAAAACTGCTTCGTCTGATGGTCGAAAAAGGCGGTTCAGACCTTTTTATCACGGCGGGTGTGCCGCCCAGCATGAAGGTCAACGGCAAAGTGCTGCCTGTGACCAAAAATGCACTGACTCCGGAGCAGACCCGGGAGTTTGTTTATGGCTCCATGAACGACAAGCAGCGGGCCGAGTTCGACGAAACCCAGGAGTGCAACTTCGCCATCAGTGAACGGGGGGTCGGCCGTTTCCGGGTCAGTGCGTTTTTCCAGCGCAACCTCTGCGGCATGGTGCTGCGCCGGATCGAGGTGAAGATTCCCCAGCTGGACGAGCTTGGCCTGCCGGACATCATCAAGGACCTGGCCATGACGAAGCGGGGCCTGATTATGTTTGTGGGGGCCACAGGCACAGGCAAGTCCACTTCGCTGGCGGCGATGATCGGCCACCGCAACCGCAACAGCCGCGGTCACATCATCTCCATTGAGGATCCCATTGAATTCGTTCACCAGCATCACAGCTGTATCGTGACGCAGCGGGAAGTTGGGGTGGACACCGAAAGCTTTGAGGTGGCCCTCAAGAACACCCTGCGGCAGGCGCCCGACGTGATTCTGATCGGGGAGGTGCGCACGCGGCAGACCATGGAATACTCAGTGCAGTTCGCCGAAACCGGCCATCTGTGTCTCGCCACCCTGCACGCAAACAACGCCAACCAGGCTCTGGACCGGATTATCCAGTTCTTTCATCCTGATCAGCACAACCAGATCTGGATGGACCTTTCCCTGAACCTCCGGGCCATAGTAGCCCAACAGCTGATCCCTACGCCGGATGGCAAGGGGCGCCGGGCGGTTATTGAAGTGCTTATCAATACACCGCTGGTGGCAGACATCATCCGCAAGGGTGATGTGCACAAGCTGAAAGAGCTTATGGCCAAGTCCGGGGAAGCGGGCATGCGTACCTTCGATCAGGCCCTGTACGAGCTGTACGCCGAAGGTGCCATTACCTACGAGGACGCTCTGGCTCATGCCGATTCCGCCAACGATCTGAGGCTGATGATCAAGCTGGGCACAGACGCACAGGGAGCCGACCGACTGTCGCAAAGCATCGACAAGCTGTCGATCCAGGGCGACTGAGCCAGGGGGCCCTGACTCCTGCCGGAAGGAATGGGGGCAGCCGGGGCCGCCGCCTCAGTGGGCCTCGTCCCAGTTGTCGCCAGCCCCGGCTTCCACCAGCAGCGGTACCTTCAGGCTGGCTGCTGCGGACATGCGGCTGGTCAGGCCTTCCCGGATTTCTTCCATGACCGCTTCCCGCACCTCAAGTATCAACTCATCGTGGACCTGCATCACCATCCGGGCATCGTCCGGATAGTCCCTTAGCAGCCAGTCTTCCACGGTCACCATGGCCAGTTTGATGATGTCGGCGGCGGTTCCCTGCATGGGGGCGTTGATGGCGGTCCGTTCTGCGGCCTGCTGCATCTGCTTGTTGCGGGCGTTGATCTCCGGCAGGTACAGGCGCCGTCCGAACAGGGTTTCGACATAGCCATCGTCGTGGGCCTGGCGGCGGATGTTGTCCATGTACTCCAGCACCCCGGGGTAACGCTCAAAATACCGGTTGATATACTCCTGTGCCACCTTGCGCTCAACGCCAAGCTGCCGGGCCAGGCCGAAGGCGGACATGCCGTAGATCAGGCCGAAATTGATCGCCTTTGCGCTCCGTCTGTGATCATCGCTCACATCATCGACAGAGGTGCCGAACACCTCAGCCGCCGTTGCCCGGTGAATATCTTCCCCCTTTTCAAAGGCGTCGAGCAGGCCCCGGTCCCCGGAAAGGTGAGCCATGATGCGAAGCTCGATCTGGGAGTAATCCGCGGCCACCAGCTTGCGGCCCTCCGGCGCAACAAAGGCCTGGCGGATGCGCCGTCCCTGTTCGCTGCGGATGGGAATGTTCTGCAGGTTGGGCTCGGAAGAGGACAGCCTGCCGGTTGCCGTCACCGCCTGGTGATAGGAGGTATGCACCCGACCGGTGCGGTGGTTGATCATTTCCGGAAGGCGGTCGGTGTAGGTGGATTTGAGTTTGCTCAGACTGCGATGCTCCAGGATCACCCTGGGCAGGGGATAGTCATGGGCCAGTTCCTGCAGGATGGGTTCTGCCGTGGAGGGCGCCCCTTTTGGGGTTTTCTTGATGACCGGCAGCCCCAGCTTGTCGTAAAAAATGACCTGCAGCTGTTTGGGGGAACCCAGGTTGAACACCTCGCCTGCCTGCTCGTGGGCCTCCTTTTCGAGTTCGGCCATGCGCTCTGCCAGTTCCTGGCTGTGCTGTTTGAGAGTGCTTGCACTGATCAGTGCCCCGCGTCTTTCCATACGGGAGAGCACGGGTACAAGGGGCAGATCGATGTTTTCATACACTTCTCTCAACCTGCCAGTTTCAGCGAGCCGGGGGCGCAGCACATGATGCAGGCGCAGAGTGATGTCGGCATCTTCCGCGGCATAGGGAGCAGCCTGCTCCAGGGTTATCTGGTTGAAAGTGAGCTGCTTTACCCCTTTGCCGGCAATGGACTCGAAGGTAATGGTGGGCTCGCCAAGGTACTGGAGTGCCAGACTGGTCATGTCATGCCGGGAGGCCACTGAGTTGAGGACATAGGACTCAAGCATGGTGTCCTCGGCAATGCCGTCAAGATGGATGTCGTGGTTGGCCAGTACATTTTTATCGTATTTGAGGTTCTGGCCCACCTTGGCGTGGGCCGGGCTCTCCAGCAGTGGTTTGAGCTGTGCCAGTACCGTGTCTCTGTCCAGCTGCTCCGGCGCTCCCATGTAATCATGGCCCAGGGGCACGTAGGCCGCTTCCCCTGGCTCAATGGCAAAGGAAAGGCCCACAATCTCCGCATTCATGTAGTTCAGGCTGGTGGTCTCGGTATCAAAGGCGAAGAGATCAGCCGCTTCCAGGCGCCGCACCCATTCGTCGAGCTCATCCTGGCGGGTCACCATGGTGTAGGTTCTGGTTACGGCAGATGCTGGAACCGGCTCCGCCCCCGGGAGGGGCGCCTCTGTGGCCGTGTTTGCGCCGTTCTTTTCCGGGCTATTCATGGCAGGGGCGGCGGAGCCATTCTGTTCGTCCAGTTCGGCAACCCAGTTCCTGAACTCGAACTCGCCGAACAGCTCCTTCAGCCGTGCCTTGTCCCTGGGCCTCGGATCCAGTTCCTCGATGCCGAATTCCAGTTTCACGTCCATTCTGATGGTGGCCAGTTCGCGGCTCAGGGGCAGAGTGTCGAGGGCAGCCCTCAGGTTCTCGCCAATCTTGCCCTTGATCTCGTCAGCATGGGCCATGAGGTTGTCGAGGTCGCCATAGGCTTGGAGCCATTTGACGGCAGTTTTGGGCCCGCACTTGGGAACGCCGGGGATGTTATCCACCGGGTCGCCTACCAGGGCCAGATAATCCACGATCTGTTCCGGAGCTATACCGAATTTCTCGATAACGCCTTCCCGGCCCATGGCGGTGGAGGTCATGGTGTTGATCAGGGTGACATGATCACTGACCAGCTGGGCCATGTCCTTGTCGCCGGTAGAGATGACTGCGCCCACACCCTTGTCCGTGGCTTCGTCCGCCAGTGTGCCAATGACGTCGTCAGCCTCGACATTCGGTTCGATCAGCAGGGGCAGCCCCATGGCTTCGATGATCTGATGAATGGGTTTTATCTGGCTGGCGAGGTCATCGGGCATGGGTGGCCGATGAGCCTTGTACTCTTCGTAGAGTTCATGGCGAAAGGTCTTGCCCTTGGCGTCGAACACCACGGCAATGGGGGAGTCGGGAAAATCATGCTCCAGCCGGCGGATCATGCTGATCACGCCTTTGATTGCTCCGGTGGGATGACCCTTGCTGTTAGTGAGCGGGGGCAGGGCATGATAGGCGCGGAACAGGTAGGAGGAACCGTCCACGAGAACGACCGGCGGGGTCTTTTGCTGGCTCATATCAAATCGGTCCGGATTCTGATTGAAGACTGGGAAGCGTTGTGTAAATCTCGGTAGAAGCGCCTGCTGATGACAGTTTTCACAGGCACCTCAACCATCTGATCAGCAAGGTTATCATGAAAACGAACCCTGTCCCCGGACTGCTCGCACTGACACTTCTACTTCCTGTTCTGGCGCTGGCACAGGGTTCCGAAGCGCTTGACGAGCCGGCTGAAACTCCCGATGAGCCAGTGGTAACCTCGGACTACCAGCGCAACCCCAACGAGCCCCAGGTGATCATCACATCGGGTGAAGATGCCACCTTTTACGAATACCGGGTGAACGGCCAGTTGCAGGAGATCAAGGTGGTGCCAAAGGTGGGCCCTGCCTATTACCTGGTTCCGGGTGAAAGCGGAGACCTCATGCGGGAGGACCGGCCTCGGACAATGGTGCCCAACTGGATTATTTTTCGCTGGTGACAGGGATGCAAAGCTCTCGTCAGCTTTTTCGCTGTTGTTTCCTTCCTTTAGTATGAACATTCTAATTTTAGTGCGTAATCTCGCTCCTGAACTCAGAGAACGGCGGATAGTCGCCGGTCAATGCTACTCGTGCTTCTTCAGGCACGAAGATCACACTCAGTAGGAGATTTATCATGGGTAAGCTCAAAAGCTATCAGCAACAGATTCAGGAAATTGTAGACAAGGGCATCAACACAGCAGAAGAGCAGCAGAAGAAGCTGGCTGCCAAGCCCTTTGATTACGCTGAAAGGCTGGAAACAGAAGTACGTCAGTACAACATCCACAACGTACGTCTGCGTTACAACAAGTACAGCGAAAACCTGTTCGACCAGCTTCGCAGCCTGAACAATCGTGTTGGCAGCTTTGCTGCTGATCTGGCCGCCAAGCTGGAGAAAGAAGCTGCTGAAGGAGCGGATTCCGTATCCGACACCGCAAAAGAAGTATCTTCTGCAGCCCAGACTGCCAAGAAAGAAGTTGCCGGTGAGAAGAAGACTGCAACCCGCAAGAGCTCCACAGCCAAGAAGTCTGCAGCCTCTTCAGAAACCACTTCTGCCTGAGGCAGCAAGGTTTCGAAAGCAGATTGTAAGCTGTAAGTAAAAGGCCGCCTACGGGCGGCCTTTTGTTTGTAGAATCCTGTGTTGTCGGGCAGAGGTTTACCGGAAAGCTAGTCGCTGTCGGCCATGTCGGCTTTTGCTGGGTCCAGGGGGAGTGTGCGCTCTTTGCCGGTGATGTTTTCCAGACGCCTTATGTCTTCATAAAACACCTTTCTGACGGCGCTTATCTCGGCATTCTGGACAACGATTTCCCGTTCGATTTCACGGACCTGGTTTTGCAGTCGGTCGATCTTTTCGAGGGTTGTCTGGGGTATTTCCCGGCCCGAGCGCTCAAGATCAGCGGCGCGGGATTGCACCTCGTCAAGCTGGTTGACAAGTACCGCAATGTTGCCGCGTTTGAGCTGGTTCAGGCTCTGCATTTCCTGGAGCTTGCGATACATGGCCTTGACGGCTTCGTCCGGGTGACTGAAGCGGCGTAGCAGTTTGGCATCTTCCTGCTGTTGAAGAGCCTGCTGTCTTGCCCGTTCTTCCGCGGCTGCGCGCTCGGCGAGCTCCTCCTGAGTGGGGGCAGGGTCAATGGTTTCCACCACCCAGCCTTTTTCATTGAGGATTTCATAGCCCCGGGACGATGCCTCCGAAGGCACGGTGTTGCTGATCACCAGTTGGCCATTCTCGTCCATATAACGATACATGCGGGCATCCACGGCAGTGCTGATGAGCAATGCCGAGGCCAGGGAAACGAAAAGGCTGGCTTTGACCGGGCGGTTCATGATTGGACGGATTGGCTCCAGAGGTGGTGAGATCCTTCATCTGAGCATAGCAAATCTGTGCGCCGGGTCCACGTTCTATCTGGTTAAGCAGTGTTGCAGTGTGTCAGGGACCTTTTCAGGCAGTCCTGGCTGCCAGCGGCAGGGTCGGTCAGACGCCATAGGTCTTCCGGTAATCCTCGACCAGTCTGGCATTGTCAGTAAAGTCCGGCCGGTTCTGAAGCCAGGCCAGTATCTGGTCCAGGCGGATAATGCTGACCACGGGGATTCCGAATTCGGCTTCCACCTCCTGGATGGCGGAGTGGTTGCCATTGCCGCGCTCCTGCCGGTCAAGAGCGATCAGTACTCCCGCCGGCTCGGCGCCTGCCTGGCGGATGAGAGCGATCGCTTCCCGGATGGCGGTGCCGGCGGTAATAACGTCATCTACGATCAGCACGCGACCGCGGAGGGGCGCGCCAACCAGAGTGCCTCCCTCACCGTGGGCCTTTTTTTCCTTGCGGTTGAAGGCCCAGGGCCGGTTGTCACCAGCCTGGGCCAGTGCCATTGCTGTCGCGGCAGCCAAGGGGATGCCCTTATAGGCAGGGCCAAAAATTACGTCATAATTCAGTCCGCTATCCCGGATTGCCGCGGCATAGGCGCGACCGAGCTGGACCAGATCATCACCCTGGCTAAACAGCCCGGCATTGAAAAAATAGGGGCTTTTGCGTCCGGACTTCAGGGTGAATTCGCCAAAACGGAGGACCTCCCGCTGGATGGCAAATTCAATAAAATCACGCTGGTAGTCGTACATGGCAAGGCTTCTGGCAGGCTGGGTTCTTTTAAAAGCGTATAAAACCGGTATCATACACTCAAACCGAATCAGGGAACACGTATGCGGGTAGTTTCGATCAGCGTCAATGGTCTGGCACAGGCCGTTGACAGGGGCTTCTTTGACTGGCTGGCCAGCCAGGACGCTGACGTTGTCTGCGTCCAGGACCACCGTATGAGGGCCTGGGAAATCGAAGACCTCGGCCTGATTCCGGAAGGCTACGAGGCCTATTTCATCGACGGCGAAAAGAATGAGGATGGTGGTGTCGGTATCTATACCCGGCACTTTCCCAAGGCCATCATGTACGGGTTTGCCAGCGAGCAGGCGGACCGGGAAGGCCGCTTCATACAGGCCGATTTTGACCGGGTGAGTGTGGCATCCGTGCTGGCACCGTCCGCCCTTGGTCGGGAGGATGAGCTGTTGGCCGGCGGGGAAATGACAGCGCTGGATCACAAGGATGCGTTCATGGAGGCGTTTGGCCTTCATATGCAGAAGACATTGCGCAAGCGTCGTCAGTTTATCCTGTGCGCCAATCTCCAGGCTGCCCACCACGTCACCGATGCCAGTTCCCGGTATCACAAGCTGGATGTCTCAGGTTTTCTGCCCCACGAGCGGGCCTGGTTCGACCGTCTGTTCGATGAGATGGGGGCCGTTGATGCGTTCCGGGAAATCAACCGCCAGAGCAATCAGTATACCTGGTGGCCTGAATGGGCAGAGGGGTGGCGCAGAAATGCGGGTATCCGGACGGATTACCAGATAGTGACACCGGGGATCCGCAAAACCGTCGCCGATGGCTGGATCGACAATTCCACCCGGTTTTCCGACCATGCGCCGGTTATAATGGACTACGACATTGAACCAGGTCTGTAGTTACGGACTGATCGGGTTCTGACGGCCCTCAGCCCTTTTCAGGGCTGAGGGCACCACTTATCACGCCTTTTCGAGCGCAGCATTCTGGATTTCAAACAGCTGGGCGATACCGCTTTTGGCCAGTTGCAGCATGTTATCAAGCTCCTCCTGCACAAACGGCGCACCTTCCGCTGTCCCCTGGATTTCGATAAAGCCGCCTTTGTCCGTCATGATCACATTCATGTCGGTTTCCGCCTCTGAGTCTTCCGGATAATCCAGGTCCACTACCGGCGTGCCTTTGTATATGCCCACGGAAACCGCCGCCACCATCTGAACCAGTGGTGAGCGTTTGAGCCGGCCGTTCTTGACCAGGCTGTTCAGGGCATCAACCAGGGCAACGCAGCCGCCAGTGATGGCCGCTGTACGGGTCCCGCCATCAGCCTGGATAACGTCGCAGTCAATAGTGATCGAGTGCTCGCCAAGCTGGGAAAGATCCACTGCTGCACGGAGAGATCGGCCAATCAGGCGCTGGATTTCCACCGTGCGTCCGCCCTGTTTGCCCCGGGCCGCTTCCCGGCCCATGCGGCTGCCCGTTGATCGTGGCAGCATGCCGTACTCTGCGGTAATCCAGCCTTTGCCTTCGCCCCGCAGAAACGGCGGAACCCGGTTTTCAACGGAGGCGGTACAGATCACCCTGGTGTCCCCGAACTCCACCAGCACTGAACCTTCGGCATGGCGCGTGTAATGGCGCGTGATTCGAATATCTCTGGGTTGCTCCGGAGGTCTTCCGCTTGGTCGCATAGTCAATCCTGAATTGGGTCATGAATGGTCGGCGCGCGCCGGCCGAAGAAGATGCAAAAGTATAACATGCAGGACCTCCGTTGCGGCGGAAGGTCGCCTCGGACGCTGGAGGGCTGCTAAACTGGGCCTCCCCGTTTACTGATCTTTTCGGAGCCGCCATGATCAGAAGTATGACAGCCTTTGCCCGGGAGGATGCCCAGGGCTCCTGGGGCGTACTGACGTGCGAGATCCGGACTGTGAATCACCGTTATCTCGAGCCCTCTTTCCGGTTGCCTGACGCTTTGAGGGAACTGGAAAACAGCTTTCGCGAATCTCTGCGCAAACAGCTCAGCCGGGGCAAGGTGGAAGTTGGCATGCGGCTGCAGACAGCGGAAGCTCCGGCACAGAACCTCCAGGTCAATGTGGAACTGGTAACAGCCCTTAGCGATGCAGCCAATCAGGTGAACCGGATTCTGGACAACCCGGCCCATATTGACGCCCTGGAGGTGCTTCGCTGGCCTGGGGTTCTTGCTTCGCCGGAGCTTGACTTCACTCCGGTGAAGGCCGCAGCCGCAGAGCTCTTTGAGCGCACGGTCGCCACCCTGGTGGCTGCCCGGGAACGGGAGGGCGCGCGGCTTCTGCCGCTGTTTCAGGAGCGTCTTGCGGCCATGTCCCGGGGGGTGGCCGAGGTGCGCAAACTGATGCCTGAATTGCTGGCGCGGCAGGAAGAGACCCTGCAGGAGCGATTCAGGGCCGCGAGCGTAGAGCCTGATCCGGACAGGCTGGCCCAGGAGATGATCATGCTGGCGCAGAAATCCGATGTGGCAGAAGAGCTGGAGCGCCTCGACGCCCATATTGCCGAGGTAACAGAGGCCCTGGCGCGGGAAGGGGGTATAGGCCGGCGGCTGGACTTTCTCATGCAGGAACTCAATCGCGAGGCCAATACCCTCAGCAGCAAGTCCATTGACGCCCGGGTGACCCGGGTCGCGGTTGACCTGAAGGTGCTGATCGAACAGATGCGCGAGCAGGTGCAGAATCTGGAATAGGCCGCGGCGGCGGATTAACCCAAGGGTGGAGTAGAGCCAGCAATGAATCAGGCAGTAGAAAAAGGCACGCTGTTCGTAATATCAGCGCCTTCAGGGGCCGGCAAGACCAGTCTCGTGACATCACTTGTTGAGAAGGACGAGAGGCTCAAGGTCTCCGTGTCTCACACCACCCGGCCAATGCGCAAGGGCGAGCAGCAAGGGGTCAACTATCACTTTGTTGATCGTGAGACCTTTGAGGCCATGATTGGTCGCGGTGAGTTTTTCGAATACGCCGATGTGTTTGGCAACTATTATGGTACGTCTCAGTTGTGGGTGGAGCAGACCCTGCGCTCAGGCCGGGACGTCATCCTGGAGATCGACTGGCAGGGAGCCGAACAGGTTCGCCGGCTGATGCCGGACTGTGTCGGCATCTTCATCGTTCCTCCGTCGCCGGAAGTGCTCCAGGCCCGGCTCCTGGGCCGTGGTACAGACTCTCCGGAAGTAGTTGCGCGCCGGCTTCGGGAAGCCGGCGAAGAATGCAGTCATGCGGTTGAATTCGATTATCTGGTGGTCAACGACCACTTCAACGTGGCCCTTCACGATCTCCAGGCGATTGTGTCTGCCCAGCGTCTCCGCATGGATGCCCAGCAGCGACGCCATGGCCCGCTTCTGTCTCAGCTGATTGGCGTCAGCTGAGACAGAAGCGGAGCCTGACTCTGGGAGGCCGCCCGGGCCTTTCCGAGTGCGCATGTATACAAATTGAACGCTTGCGATTAAACTAGGCGGCTCGCTTGTCTGTGGGACTCCGCAGGTCCGGATCCGCAACACCAGCCACCAAGCATCAGTCACGAATACAGTCGGGGAATATATGGCACGAGTAACTGTTGAAGATTGCCTTGAGCACGTTGATAACCGTTTCCAGCTGGTCATGCTGGCCACCAAGCGTGCCCGTCAGCTGGCAACCAAGGGCTATGAGCCGATGGTTGCGGAAGAGAACGACAAGCCGACCGTCATTGCCCTGCGTGAAATTGCCGAAGGCATGATCAGCCGTGATCTGCTGAAGGTGGATGACGAGGAATAAGATTTTCTCTGCTGTCGCCGGACAGGCATTGAATTCTGCTCTGACGCTTTTATAGTGTTAAAGAAGAAGGTGACAGCAGTCGCCTTCTCTGGAAGAGCATCGGAAGGACCCGAATGCACGCATTCGGGTTTTTTTGTCGCTGGATTTCTGGAACGCATTTTTGCTGTATACGGGGGCACGGTGTCAGAAGAGGCAACGGTCGACAGGCTGGCAGATCAGCTTGGTACCTATCTGGATACGTCCCGCATCAATCAGGTGCGGCGTGCGTACTATTATGCCGAACAGGCCCACGAGGGCCAGAAGCGCCGTAGCGGCGAGCCCTACATCACCCATCCCCTGGCCGTTGCCCACATACTCGCCGACCTGAAGCTGGATCACCAGAGCCTGATGGCGGCCATGCTGCACGATGTGATCGAGGACACAGGCATACCCAAGGATGCCCTGTCAGAACAGTTTGGGGACCCGGTTGCCGACCTGGTGGATGGTGTCAGCAAGCTTACCCAGATCGAATTTCGTACCCGGGCGGAGGCCCAGGCGGAGAACTTCCAGAAAATGACCCTCGCCATGGCCAGGGACATCCGGGTTATCCTGGTAAAGCTCGCCGACCGGCTGCACAACATGCGGACTCTCGGCCCTCTCCCCTACGAAAAACGCCAGCGGATTGCCACCGAAACCCTGGATATTTACGCGCCCATCGCCAACCGCCTTGGCATGCACAGTCTGTGCACGGAGCTGGAAGATCTCGGGTTTGCTTCCCTCTATCCCATGCGCTCCAGATACATCTCGCAGGCGGTAAGCAAATTGCGGGGCAGCCACCAGGAAATCATCGAGGAAATCCGGAGCAGGCTGGAGGCCAGACTTGCTGAAAGGGGACTGCCGGGGAAGATCATCGGCCGTGAGAAGCATCTGCACAGCATCTATAACAAAATGAAGTTCAAGCAGAAATCCTTCCACGAAATCATGGACGTCTATGCCTTTCGCATCATCACTGATAGCGAGGAGCAGTGCTACCGCATCCTGGGAGCCGTGCACAGCCTGTACAAGCCGCTTCCGGGCCGGTTCAAGGATTACATTGCCATGCCCAAGGCCAATGGCTATCAGTCCCTGCACACCACTCTCTTCGGCATGCATGTGAATATCGAAATCCAGATACGCACGGAAGAGATGGAGCATATTGCCAACAACGGCATCGCCGCCCACTGGATGTACAAGAATGGTGAATCCGGGGTGTCCCTCGTTAACCAGAACCGGGTGAACCAGTGGGTCAAAGGGCTGATGGAAATGCGGGAGCGGGCGGATGACTCGCTGGAGTTCATCGAGCACGTCAAGGTGGACCTTTTCCCGGATGAGATCTACGTGTTCACGCCCAAAGGCAAGATTCTGGAACTGCCCGGCGGGGCGACGCCGGTGGATTTCGCCTATGCCATTCACACGGATATCGGCAATGCCTGCGTGGCCTGCCGGATCAATCGCAATCTCGCTTCCTTGAGCCAGCCACTGCAGAGCGGCCAGACCGTCGAAGTCATCACTGCTCCTGGCGCCCGACCGAATCCTGCGTGGCTCAGTTTCGTGGTCACCGGCAAGGCCCGGAGCAGTATCCGGCAGGTGCTCAGGACCCAGAAGCGGACCGAATCCGTGGAGCTGGGTAAAACTCTTCTCAAACGTTCCTTTAACGGCCTCGACCGGAGTCTCTCGGATATCAGCGCAAGCCAGATCGATTCGGTGGTGCAGCACAATCAGGTGGACAGTTTCGATGAGCTGTTAAGCGAGATCGGCATGGGTAACCGCATGGCCTATCTGGTGGCACGGCAGTTGCTCAGCGGCGGGGCTTCCGCCGAAGCAGAGGCTGAGCCCCACAAAGGCCGCAGCGGCGCACCTGGCTCCCGTAGTCCGCTTACCATCCACGGCACGGAAGGCATGGTGGTGCGTTTCGGCAACTGCTGCAAGCCGATTCCGGGTGATCCGGTGGTGGGGGTCATGGACTCCGGGCATGGTATGGTCATTCACAGCGACACCTGCTCCCGTCTGCCCGAAATGAATGATGCCCAGGGGCATTTAACCCATCTCAAGTGGGCCAAGGACATTGCGGATGAATTCTCCGTTGAGCTGAGAGTTGAACTTGAGCGCCAGCGCGGAATTATTGCCGAGGTGGCAAACGCGGTCGCGGTGGCGGATGGCAACATTGAGCGAATCAACGTGGAAGAGCAGAATACCCACCTGAGCATCGTCAGTCTCGTAGTGCATGTGAATGGCCGCCGCCACCTGGCTCGGGTGATGAGGCGGATACGCAACATCCGTGCAGTAACTCATATCAGCCGGATCAGACACTGATTGCTGGCCGCCCCGGAGTTGACATGCCTGGCGGTCGGGGTGAGTATGGCTGCTTTTTTCATTTCCCATAATTGAGAAGGATCGAGGGCCATGACCAACAAATCGGTGATTCAGACAGAGAATGCGCCTGAGGCAATAGGCACTTACTCCCAGGCCGTCAAGGCCGGGGACACAGTATACCTGTCGGGCCAGATCCCGCTGGTGCCGGAAACCATGGAAGTGGTAGCCGGGGATTTTGCCGCCAAGACCCGGCAGGTATTCGAGAACCTGCAGGCTGTATGCGAGGCGGCCGGCGGTCGGTTGCAGGATATCGTCAAACTGAACATCTACATGACGGATCTGACCAATTTCGCCACGGTCAATGAAGTGATGGCGACCTATTTCCAGGAGCCCTATCCCGCCCGCGCCGCCATCGAGGTCTCGGGCCTGCCCAAGGGTGTACCGGTAGAGATGGATGCTGTCATGGTTCTGAGCTGATCAGCCGATCATCTCTCCATATCCTGCCCGGTAGTCCGGGTAGTCAAACTCAAAGCCGCTGTCCCGCAGGCGATGGTTGTCACAGCGCTTGCTGCCGGCCCGGCCTCCGGTGCGGGCATCCGCTGCCGGCGGCGCACAGGGTGTCTGCTGCCTGATCCACTCCACCACTTCATCCAGACCTGCCGGCGCACAATCGCTGGCAAGGTAGCAATTCTGGATTTCCGCGCCCACCAGGGACTGTGTCAGCAGGTGAACCACGGCACGGGCCGCGTCTTCCTCATGTATGCGATTGGTGTAGGGCGCGGGTTTTGATGGCGCCATCCTGCCCTTTACAACTGCCTCAAGAAAGCGTCGCCGCGTGGGGCCGTAAATCCCGCTGAAACGGATCACCGTCGCGGGTATGCCGCTATCCAGTGCCAGCCTTTCTCCCTCCAGGATCTGTTTTGCACTGGCCCGCGCTGGTCTGGTCGGACTGGTCTCATCCACCCAGCCATCGTCGTCCTGATGATAGACACTGGTGCTACTGATAAAAATCAGCCGCTTTGGCCGGGTCCCTCTGATGGCGCCAAGCAGATTCTGAAGCCCGGTCACAAAGGCGGCCCGATAACCTTCCTCGTCATAGCTGGAAGGGGTGAGGCAATACACCAGGGCATCAAGATTTTCAGGTACTGCCCTGGTCAGCCCTTCGGCATCCAGCAGGTCCGCGCCAACTGCCTCGACCGGCGCCGGTACTTTGGAAGGCGTGCGCCGCAGGCCAAATACCTGGTGTTTCCCGCTCAGATCCCGGGCGATCATGCCGCCCAGGGCGCCGCAGCCTGCCACCAGGATTCGTGGCAGGTTTGTGTTGTGGATCATTGCCATAGTCAATTTCAATCCTTATTCTGTATGCGATAAATGAAATCCCAGACTGGAGCCGCCCATGACCCTGACCGAGTTGCGCTACATTGTCACCCTGGCCCGGGAGAAGCATTTTGGCCGTGCGGCGGAGCGTTGTCATGTAAGCCAGCCCACTCTCAGTGTCGCGGTGAAAAAGCTGGAAGACGAACTGGGCGTACCCCTGTTCGAGCGCAGCAAGAGCAGTATAAGGGTTACCGAGACAGGCCTGCGTATCATTGAGCAGGCCCAGCGGGTGCTGGACCAGGTCGGAGTTATACGGGACATGGCCCAGGATGGTAAAAACCAGCTCAATTCCCCCCTCAAGGTGGGTGCCATCTATACCATAGGCCCCTACCTGTTCCCCCATCTGTTACCGGAACTGAGACGCGCCGCGCCACAGATGTCCCTGTTCATCGAGGAGAACTACACCGCCAACCTGAGGCAGAAACTGCGCCACTCCGAGCTTGACGCCATCATCATTGCGCTACCGTTCGAAGAACCCGAGGTGGTCACTCTCCCTCTGTATGACGAGCCTTTCGTGGTGCTGCTGCCGGCAGATCACCCCCTGACCGAAAGGAAGGCGCTGACCGCCGAGGAACTGTCCCAGGAGCAGCTTCTGCTGCTGGGGCCGGGGCACTGCTTCCGGGACCAGGTGCTGGAATCCTGCCCGCCTCTGGTGGAGGCAATGACCGCGCGGGCGGCTTCCCCCTCCGGCCCGTCCCTCGTGACCGAGGGCAGTTCCCTGGAAACCATCCGCCACATGGTGGCCTCCGGCCTGGGCATCACCATTCTGCCGCTGTCTGCGGCGACAGCGATGCAGTATCAGGAGAATATTCTTGCGGTGCGTCCGTTTGTGGCACCCGTGCCTTCCCGGACAGTGGCACTGGCCTGGCGGGTAACCTTCCCCCGGCCCAAAGCCATCGACGTGCTCTCGCTGGCGGCCAGTCAGTGTCGCGTCATGGAGAAAGCCCGCAAGGATACCCCTGTCGCTGCGGCCAGTGCCTGAGGAAAAGAAACCCCGATGACATCATTGGAGGATATCCAGGTAACGGCGCTCAAGGGCGTGGGTGCCTCGCTGGCAGCCACCCTTGCACGGCTGGGTGTTCACTCCCTGCAGGACCTGCTGTTCCACCTGCCGCACCGTTATGAAGACCGCACCCGCATTGTCCCCATGGGCAGTCTTCGGGTGGGGGACGTTGCCGTGGTCGAGGGGGAGGTGGCCAAGGCAGATCTGATGATGGGGCGGCGACGCAGCCTGCAGGTCACCCTGCGTGACGATTCCGGCTTTCTGGTGATGCGGTTTTTTCACTTCAGTGCCGCCCAGAAGAACCAGCTTGCCGAGGGCCAGCGGGTCCGCTGTTATGGCGAAGTCCGGCCGGGCCGGGCGGGGTATGAGTTCTATCATCCCGAATACCAGGTCAATCCAGCCCCCATGGCGTCCCACAGCGAAGCCACGCTGACACCTGTCTATCCCCTGACCGAAGGGATACAGCAGCCCAGGGTTCGCAGCCTCTGCCAGCAGGCGCTGGCGTACCTGAAACGCTATCCCATCCGCGACTGGCTGCCCCCAGCCATGCTGGCGGACTATCAGTTGCCCGGCATTTCCGAGGCGGTCGAACTGGTACACGCCCCCCCGGCGGATGCCCCCGTGCATCTGCTGATGGAAGGCAGGCATCCGGCCCAGCAGCGACTGGTGATGGAAGAGCTGCTGGCACACCAGCTCAGCCTGCTCCGGGTTCGGCAGCAGATTCAGGCCCGGGAGGCACTGCCGCTGTTGCCCCGGGGCGACCTGGTGGAGCGTTTTCTCGACAGCCTGCCATTCCGTCTGACCGGCGCCCAGCAGCAGGTGATGAGCGAGATCCGTCAGGACCTCAGTCAGCCAGTGCCCATGCTCCGTCTGGTCCAGGGTGACGTGGGCTCCGGCAAGACGGTAGTAGCCGCTCTGGCGGCGCTGCAGGCTATTGGCAGCGGTGTCCAGGTGGCGATGATGGCGCCCACCGAGATCCTGGCGGAGCAGCATTACAACAATTTCCGGGAATGGCTGGAACCGCTGGGAATCAGGCCTGGCTGGCTGTCCGGCAAAGTGAAGGGAAAAGCCCGCGCCGCGATGCTGGAGCAGGTGGCCAGCGGTGAAAGTGCCATGGTGATTGGCACCCATGCTCTGTTCCAGAATGATGTCCTTTTTGACCGCCTGGGCCTGGTCATTATTGATGAGCAGCACCGTTTTGGCGTCCACCAGCGCCTGGCTCTGAAGGAAAAGGGGGCGGCTGATGCGCTGGCACCCCATCAGCTGATCATGACGGCCACACCGATCCCGCGAACACTGGCGATGAGCGCCTACGCCGACCTGGATACCTCGGTGATCGATGAACTGCCACCAGGGCGAAAACCCATCGAAACCATTGCCCTTCCTGACAGCCGTCGGGACGATATCATCGGCCGTGTTCGCGATGCCTGCCGCACCGGGCGTCAGGCCTACTGGGTCTGCACGCTGATCGAGGAGTCCGAGGCATTGCAGTGTCAGGCCGCCGAGGTTACTGCTGAATCGCTGCGGGAGCGGCTGCCGGAACTCAAGGTGGGGCTGGTTCATGGCCGCCTGAAGGCCCAGGAGAAAGCCACTGTCATGCAGCGGTTCAAGGAGGGTGAGCTGGATCTGCTCGTGGCCACTACAGTAATCGAGGTGGGGGTGGATGTGCCCAATGCCTCGCTGATCATTATAGAGAATCCGGAACGGCTCGGACTTGCCCAGTTGCACCAGCTGCGGGGCCGGGTGGGCCGGGGCGAAGAGGCCAGTTTCTGCGTGCTCATGTATCACCCACCCCTGTCCGGGAATGGCCGGGCAAGGCTCCAGGCGCTGAGAGAGAGTCAGGATGGTTTCGTAATTGCCGAAAAAGACCTGGAAATACGGGGGCCGGGCGAGGTACTCGGCACCCGCCAGACTGGCATGATGCAGTTCCGGCTGGCGGATTTTGAGCGGGACAAGGGCTGGATAGAGGCCGTCCGCGAAATGGCGCCGGCGATGATGGGAGACTCCGGCAGTGTCGATGCCATCATTCGCCGATGGCTGGGGGAGCGCATTCGCTACGGCGATGTCTGAACGGCTGCTCTGGTATCTGCTGCTGCAGGCTCGTTATCCTGACGGGCCGGGTTACACTCATTAAAAACGATAATAAGGCACGACTCTGTGCTGCTGACGAAAGAAACAGGTGGACACTATGGAATTACCCGTTGCAGTGCGACAGGCACTGGAAAAGTTTGTCCCGGAGCTGAAGCTGCGTGAAACCAGCAATACAGAGATGGATGAACCTCTGCGCATGGTGCTGCTGGAGGACGGTCTGGGCCAGATCCAGGCCATCTGTCGGAAAGACGATCTGCTGGATCTTGCCGCCCTCAACAAGGACCTTGGGCGGGACCTGGCGCTAGTCTCCCGCAAGCAGCAGGCCCGCATCAGGGAACGCCTTGGCCTGCGCCGGGAGCTTCCTCCCATTCCGTCACTGACCGGCTGGCCCACCCTGGTGGATTCCGCGGTGGACCGGCTCGGCAGGGTCACGCTCCTGTTCGTGGACCAGAACGCCCGTCTGGAGCTGACCGGCGAGCATTTCCGCCAACTGACTGATAACGCCCGCCGCCTGTCCTTTGCCGTGTCCGTGGCATCTGTGTCAGTCAATCTCAGCCAGCCCGAGAAGGACCGGGAACAGCTCCATTCGGCCCTCAAACGCTTCACCAGCCTCAGGATCCAGCAACGTCTGGATGACACCCTGGAGCTGCCACCTCTGCCGGAAACCGCACAGAGGATCATTCATCTGAGGGTCAATCCCAATGCGGTCATGGGGGACCTGGTTGATGTGGTGGAGAGTGATCCAAGCCTGGCGGCTCAGGTGGTGAGCTGGGCTTCATCCTCTTTCTATGCCGCCGCCGGCCAGGTGCGGTCGGTGCACGACGCGGTCTCCCGCGTGCTGGGTTTTGATCTGGTGATGAACCTCGCAATGGGCCTTGCCCTGGGGCGTGCTCTCAAACAGCCCACAGACCAGCCCGAGGGTTATCTGGGGTACTGGCAGCAGGCGATCTGGCAGGCCCAGTCTGCCGGTGTTCTGGCCAGCATGATGCCCAGGGCAGAGCGTCCGGCTTTTGGCCTGGCCTACCTGGCCGGGCTTCTGCACAATTTCGGTTATCTGGTGCTGGCTCAGGTCTTTCCGCCCCATTTCAAACTGGCGTGCCGCTGCTGGGAAGTAAATCCGCACCTCGATACCTCGGTTATTGAGCATTACCTGCTGGGCGTGACGAGAGAGCAGATAGGTGCCCAGCTCATGAGCAACTGGGGCATGCCCGATGAAATCAATGTCGCCATCCGGCATCAGAAGAATCCGGACTATCAGGGGGAGTTTGAGGTTTACCCGAGAATTCTCTGGCTGGGCCGGCAGCTTCTCATTGCCCGCGGCGTTCCCCTGGGCGCGGCGGAAGAGGTGCCGGATTCCATTTATCAGGCGCTGGGTCTGGACCGTGCAAAGGTGGACGAGCAGTTTGACGAACTGGTCAGCAACCGGCAGGCCATCATGGCCATGGCCGGCATGATGAACAGCTGAGCCGGCCCTGCCGGGAGCAGGGATGGGCGATTGTGTCTGGCCCCCTGATCAGAGCCCGTGATCAAAACCTGTGATGACGGATGGCGGTTGCGGCGCGGCGAATGCTGTCGGCGTGTTCGGTTTCCAGCGCGTAACGCTCCCGGTCCATCTTCTGGACAAACCTGACATCCGTGTCCTGCCGGGCCTGGTGGGTTGGCATGTGCTCCAGGTGATCGTGCATCTCCTGGAAAATCCGGTAGGGGCTCTGTGCGAGCAGACCGGGTGACACATGATCCAGCAGGCCCTTGATGCGCAAACAGGCTTCGGAGTACTCCACCTGGTCCTGCTCAATGGCCATGGCCAGCACCTGGATGCTCTGGATCATGCTGTCACGGCGTTCCTCCCGGAAGGCCTGGTTGCGCGAGGCGCGGGCCCGGGCCTTTCTGAGGGTGCCGGCCTGCCTTATTATGAACGCTGCCAGCAATGCTATAACCGCAATGCCGGCAACGATGAGTGTCCACTGAAGCCACACTGGCATGTCTGTTTTCCCCGATTTCGAATTGAACTCGCTGAGGGCGTTGAAAGCTCAACGCCCTCAGGCATACGCAGCCCCGCGATCAATGGCCTGGCTCAGGCGCGTTTCCGGCTGCGCTCGGCCTTCCAGACTTTTATGGTGACTGACTGACCGTTGAGCACTGAAGTTCCGCTCAGAGGGTCAACCTGGTCGTCCCGGATCACATCGTTGATGCTGGCCCCCGCATGGGCCTCGGCCACTGCCTGGCGGGTACCCTGACGGGTGTGGCCCCAGCCATGGGGAATGGACACAACTCCGGGCATCAGGTCTTCGGTAATCTCAACGGGCAGCACGATCTGGCCGGCGTCGCTGGTCACCTGGGCGCTGTCGGCGTCAGTCAGGCCACAGCGGGACGCATCCTTTGGATGGATCATCAGGGTGCAGCGCTCCCTGCCTTTTACCAGGCGCTGACTGTTATGCATCCAGGAGTTGTTGCTCCGCACATGGCGCCGGCCGATCAGCATGAGCTCACTGGAGGCCGGTTTTTCCAGCCTGGCATGGAGCCGGTCCAGATCCTGCAGATAGCGTCGGGGGGCCAGGTTTACCCTGCCGTCCCTGGTGAACAGGCGCTCTGGCATGCAGGGCCGCAGTGGCCCGAGATCCATGCCGCTCGGGTTGTCCTTCAGAGTGGCCAGGGAAAACCCCTTGGGCAGATCCTGCCACCTGCGGTCCAGCGGGCTGAGGCGCGCCAGATTGCGCAGGGGATGCTTTGCCGGGAGCACATCCACCAGCAGGTCGAATGCCGGCTGCACCAGCGGCCGCAGGCTGCGGACATCCGTGCCATAAGGACCACTCCGGAGCATCAGATCCAGCAGGGGGTCGGGGCCCATTTTCTTGAATGCCCGCCACCCCAGTTCCTGCCGGGCTGGCAGTCGGCCGCCCCGGCGCCGTTTTTGCAGGCGATGAGCCAGTTCCAGCAGAATCTGCCAGTCGTGCCTGGCACCCGGGCCGGCATCGAACAGGGCCTCGCTGTATTTGACGGTATTGCGGACCGCAAACATGCTGAAAATCAGATCGTAGTGACTGCGCTCCAGAGCCGCGGTGGGCGGCAGGATGACATCTGCGTGCCGGGTGGTTTCATTGAGGTAGTAATCCACCGACACCATAAAGTCCAGCTGGCCGAAGGCTTCCTCCAGCCGGCCCCCATTTGGACTGGAAAGCACTGGGTTACCAGCGACGGTGACAAACGCCCGGATCTGGCCTTCCCCGGGTGTCAGGATTTCATCAGCAATGGTGCTGGACGGGAATTCCCCCCCGAATTCCGGCAAGCCCTTTACCCGGCTGGTCCTTCGACCGAAATGACCTTTCTGGCCGGACATGGCACCCAGAGCAACCATGTCGATGGCAGGCTGGCTGAACATCACACCGCCGGTGCTGTCGAGCTTGCCGGTAATGATGTTCAGTACGTAGATGAGCCAGGTGGCTACGCCGCCGTGGGCCTGGGTGCTGGTTCCGATGCGGCCATACAGTGCTGCCCTGGGCGTCCTGGCAAGCTGCCTGGCCAGTGAGCGGATGGCCTCGGGTTCCAGGCCTGTGTGGGCGCTGACAGCTTCCGGAGTGAAGGCCAGGGCTGCAAGGCGGACCAGATCCACATCGCGGGTCCAGGCCGCTGCATGTCCCAGATTGACCAGGTTCTCCTCAAACAGGGTATTGACCATCCCCATCAGCAGGAGCGCATCGCTGCCGGGCCGCACAAAGTGGAATTCGTCTGCCAGTTTCGCGGTTTCGCTACGGCGGGGGTCGATCACCACCAGGCGCCCGCCCCGGGCCTTCATCGCCTTGATGCGGCCCCGGAAGTCCGGCACCGTCATCAGGCTGCCATTGGAAGCCATGGGGTTGGCGCCAATGCACATGAACAGGTCCGTGCGGTCGATGTCCGGGATGGGGAAAAGAATCTGGTGGCCAAACATTTCCAGGCTGGCCAGCATATGGGGCAGCTGGTCGTTGGAGGTGGCGGAGAAGCGGTTCTGGGTGCCCAGTGCCTGGAGAAAGGGCAGGGTGGCTATCATGGCGCCGTGGTTGTGCACGTTGGGGTTGCCCAGATAGGCGCCTACTGCATTCCTGCCATGCTCGTCCCGGACCCGGTAAAGATTTTCGGCGACGTAGTCGAAGGCCTGGTCCCAGGTCATCTCCTCCCAGCCTTCGGCAGTCCTGCGAATAGGCCGTTTGAGACGGTCCGGGTCTTCCTGCAGATCCTGGAGAGCCACCGCCTTGGGGCAGATGTGCCCATGGCTCAGCGGGTCGTTTTCATCGCCTTTTATGGATGAAATCCGGCCGTCCGTTACTTCAATTGCCACGCCGCACATGGCCTCACAAAGGTGACAGGTGCGCAGGTGGGTGCCGTTCTCCATGGTTTCTCTCCAGGGTGTCCCTGTTTCAGGATCTGTAATACAGGTTTTATAAGGCAACCAGATTATCAGGAAATGCCGGGAAGGGGAAAAGCAGGGGGGCCGGAGGAAGCCTGCCCTGATTGTGATCGTGGTTGAAACATCGGGGCGATGATGGGATGGTCAATAGTATTCGGAAGATTCCCCAAAACAGGAGATTGCTTGATGTACAACACAATCATGGTTCCCGTTGATCTTTCCCACGTTGACCGGCTGACCAGATCCCTCGATGTCGGCAGAGATCTGGCCCGACTCTACGATGCAGGTATCTGTTATGTCGCTGTCGCTCCCACTGCCCCTACTGACATCGCCTCGTCCGAGGACGAATTCAGGGAAAAGATGGAACAGTTTGCCGCCGAACAGGCCAGCACCCACGGCATCAGAGCGCGGGCGCGAGTTCTCCCAAGTACTGACCCGGTGGCAGAAGTGAACGACCTTCTGGTGGCCGCTATCCCGCAAGTTGGGGCAGACCTGGTTGTCATGGCGTCCCATGTGCCAGGAATTGCGGATCATCTGCATCTTATGAGCTCCAATGCCGCTTATGTGGTGAAGCACGCCGAGGTATCCGTTTTCGTAGTGCGATAGCATCCGGACCAGTCGTCGTGATCGCAAAGACCGGGTCAGGCTTGCCGTGATTTGGCCGTACGCCGCCGTGCCTGTCCGGCTTCGCTATTTGGCCTGGGGAAAGCTGATTCATCGCTGACCATGTCAGGCCCCGGCATCTGGAAAAGCTCTCCCTGGGAGAAATCGATGCCCAGCTCAACGACTTTTGCCTGAACTTCCTCGCTGTGCACAAATTCCGCCACGGTGCTGATTCCCAGTCCCCGGGCAAACTCCACAATGCCTCTGGTGACCGCAAAGGCTGTGTGGTCCTCGTGCAGGTGTCTTATCAGGCTGCCATCGATCTTGATGATATCCACATTGAGCCGGAGCAGGTGTTCGAAGTTCGAGTAGCCGGTGCCAAAATCATCAATGGCTATCTGACAGCCGAACTGCTTGACCTGGTCAATGAAGTGAAGCACTTCGCTGTAATTCCTGATGCCGTCGGACTCGAGAATTTCAAAAATGACCCGATTGCCAATATCCCGGGATTTCAGCTGGGCCAGGATTAACTGAAGGATTTCCGGCTCCACCAGGTCCGCGTAGGAAAGATTGACTGAAAAGTCGCAGGCCTCATCACGAAAACGGGCAAAGGACTTTTCAATCATGATGCGGGTGATCTGCCGGTCAAGCCGCAGTTTGCCCGCAATGCCAAGGAATCCGCCAGCACTGATGATTTCCCCGTCCGGCCCGGCCATTCTCGCCAGGCACTCATATTTGGTCACGCGCATGATCTGGTTGTCATGGATGGGCTGGAAGTGGGGGATGATCTGATCCTTGTCCAGGGCATTTTTCAGGCGCCTGGCCCAGTACAGGTTACGCTCGTAAATTCGCTCTA
The DNA here is from genome assembly GCF_044799475.1 of Marinobacter sp. GTDB lineage: Bacteria > Pseudomonadota > Gammaproteobacteria > Pseudomonadales > Oleiphilaceae > Marinobacter. Next base: position 1,544,504 of record NZ_CP085217.1, read on the forward strand.
TCTGATCTCCGGCATCGTAGATCTGGTAATTGCGCATCTGTTCCCGGGCCTGACGCAGGGCGATGGTGGCATGGGTGAGAAGACCGTCCGGTAGCGTCTGCTCCCCATCATTCTTCCAGAAAGCGATGCCTGTGGTGGCATCCACGCTGAGTTGCTGTTCCTGCCAGCAGATCTGCTGGTTGCGGATGAAGCTACTCAGGTCGCTGGCAAGGGCCCGGGCGACTGGTTCCGGGATGGCCGGCCCAAGCAGGGCGAATTCGTCCCCGGACAGCCGGTAAAGCCTGGCGTCAAAGATTTTCCCTGAGTCCCCGATGAACCTCTGGAGCTGTCTGGCCAAGGCCTGTAGTACCGTGTCTCCACAGGCGCTTCCAAAAAGGCTGTTGATCTCCCTGAACCGGTCCAGATTGATGATAACCAGGCAGTCACCTTTTGGACTGTTCAGCTTTTCCAGATCTTTCAGGAGCCGCGCCCGATTGGGCAGGCCAGTAAGGCGATCGGTGTAGGACGCCTGCAATTCCCGCACAAGCTGGAGAATGCGGTAGATGAAATACAGGCTCAGAATCAGCAGCACTGCACCTGTGGTGATGAGTATCCGGTAATTTGTGTCCCGCATGGGCACGAGTACCTGATTTATCTCATTCCTTGGAACGCCGGTGCCATAAATCATGCCCGCTGGCGTGACGGCGTAGTAGAGCTCATAGAATCGCCCTTCCACCCCCATGACTCTTTTCCGGAGCCTTTCCGGCTGAATTGTTCCAGGGTTTATGGCAACGGAGGCGTCCATCATTTCAGTGTGCAGCTGCTGCGAGAGCAGGGCATCAATGATTTTCTGTTCCAGAACAGGGTCATCCGAGCGGCTAAGGCTTGACAGGTTGCGGTTATTCCGATCATTGAGAAACGAAAAACTGTTTGCGGTGACTTCGGCCCGGCTCACCAGATCAATGATCTGATCTGAAGCCCAGTCAGTGGTGGCCATGCCGATGAGTTTTCCATCGCTGCTGAACATGGGGCTGACAAGGGTCAAAAGGGCACGATCCGTGGTGAACTCAAAGTAGGCTGAAGACCAGTAGACTTTGCCCTCCGGGTGTTCTTTCGCAGTCCAGGCCGGGCCAAGGGCGCGGTCAAACCAGGGCTCTTCCCGGTAATTTCCTGATTTTTCGATCGTTTGTGGAAGAAGTGCGTTCCCTGTGACCGAAAAGTAGGGGGACCAGGCCTGGCCGGAGGGTGCGAGCACACCGGGTTCAAACCAGAGGCCTGCGCCGGAGGCGCCGCTGAACTCACGAAGGTGAGTGCTTATGGCGTTTTCCAGTTCCTTTTTCAGTTTCTGCTGGGTAAGAGAATCTGCCTGGGTATTCGAGGAAAGCCGGTAAAAAGTCTCGCCGATAAGTGCCAGGGTGGCTGTCCGCCGCTCCAGGGCCGCCTGGCGGGCATCAATGCGCGTCAGGTTGGTGAAAAAGGCGTCCTTGATCTGATGACGCCGCAGCTCGGACAGGGCCTGCTGGGAATGGGAAAGGTTCAGATGGGACAGCAACAGCATGCCAGTGACAAAAAGCGCGATGAGCAGGGTCAGGAGGAATACGACTGAGCGCATGGATGCATTGCTTCCAGAAGGCTTCAGCATGGATTCGAGCCATGCCCGCGTAACCGTCTGACCTTTCTGCTCATTCGCCGCCCTCCCTGGAACCGGGGTCCTCTGCGAGAACCGCTCCCGCTTCCGGATGCCCCATGCTGGTAGCCAGAGTGTACCATTTCCGTGCTTCCTTGCGGTCCTGCGGAACACCCTGGCCGGCCGCGTACATCCGGCCCAGGAGAAAGGCCGCGTCACCGGAGGCCGGTGCAGCTTTCCGCGCCCACAGGTGAGCCGCCTTATGATCCCCAAGGGCATGGGATATCTGCGCCATGTTTGTCTGGGCTCTGGTATCGCCCGCTTCGGCGGGTTCCCGGCAGGCCATCAGTGCCGCGCTGAAGTTGCGTATCTTGGTCAGAAGGTAGCAGTCGTTCAGTTGCTCTGAAGGTGGGCTGGTCGTTGTCTGTCTGGGCGGCTCCTGCTGCGCTTGCGTTTCCCCTTTTCCCGATGGGGAGGGGGGTGGGGGTGAGGCAACCCTGCCGGCCTGCTTTTGCTTTTCCTGACTTGCCAGCCGCGTGGCGTAGGCCCCGACTTCCTCCGGGCATGAAAAACTGTAACCGGCGCGATATTCTGCAAGTACCTGCGCAGATAATGATCTGGAAATGAAGCCTTCGAAGATCGCGTTGCAACGCCACGCCCGCTCTTCGCGCACTTCTTTTACCGCCCCCAGACGTGATGGATCGTCGGCGTAACGTCTCAGGTAGTGGCTCAGCGGGTCGATATATGGCTGGGAAAAAAGCGCCTGCAATTCCGGATTCGTGATTTCCTCAGAGGAAATCCGCTCCTTCTCTGTGGGAAAGTCAGAGGTAGTAGCTGGTTGCCTGAACTGCAGATTTGCACAGCTGGCAAGCAGCGCGGCGCTCATAAAAATGATTGGCAGTCGGAACATCAGTGTTCACCAGGAATCCGGAAGTCTGGGATACCAGTAGTCTCCCACAGCGCCTGTAAAAAAACTGCATCCTTCGGGTGTTAATTCCATCTTCCGGTAGCACCCGAAGATGGCGAGAGCTTACTGGCTCGACAGAACCGCCAGCAGTTTCTGGGCGTGCTCTGCAGTATCAATCCCCAGGCTGGTCAGATAACCCCCATCTTTCTGGGTAATCAGGCCCTTGTCATAAAGCCTCTGGGCCGCGGCAACCGCTTCCGGAGCGGCAGAATGCTGGTGAACCTTGATGCCTTCCTGGGCGGAGGACAGATTGAACAGGGAGAGCAGGTTGAGTTCGTCCATATGTTCGGGGGAAAAGGGCATGAGGTTTCCTTCTGGGATGAGGGGCTCTGTAACAGTTGTAGACGATATGCAGGAATTCGACAAAGCCTTTCCTGAAGGGATTGATGGTTAGCAACCAAAAGGAGTGGTGGGCCCAGCAAGACTCGAACTTGCGACCAAGGGATTATGAGTCCCCTGCTCTAACCAACTGAGCTATAGGCCCTGATCTAACTTTTTTCTGGTTCGCACTGGCAGCTTCCCGGGCCTTGCGCCCTCAAGACTGCTGGATTATGCCTCCCTGTGGGAGGTGTCCGGGGTAGCGGGCGCCATTATACCCATGAGGGCAGGCGCCCGCTACTGCCGTTAACCCTGATCGTCTATGAAGCCGCGCAGGTGGTCGGAGCGGGAAGGGTGGCGCAGTTTACGCAGGGCCTTGGCTTCGATCTGGCGGATCCTCTCCCGGGTGACGTCGAACTGCTTGCCGACTTCTTCCAGGGTGTGGTCGGTGTTCATCTCGATGCCGAAGCGCATGCGCAGTACCTTGGACTCCCTTGCGGTCAGTCCGGCCAGCACGGAGCGGGTGGCTTCACGCAGGCCTTCGGCAGTGGCGGAATCCACCGGCGACAGGGCCTGAATGTCCTCGATGAAATCTCCCAGGTGGCTGTCTTCGTCGTCGCCGATCGGGGTTTCCATGGAGATCGGCTCTTTCGCGATCTTCAGCACCTTGCGGATCTTGTCTTCCGGCATTTCCATGCGCTCGCCCAGCTCTTCCGGGGTGGGCTCGCGGCCCATCTCCTGGAGCATCTGGCGGGAGATGCGGTTCAGCTTGTTGATGGTCTCGATCATGTGAACCGGAATCCGGATTGTTCTGGCCTGGTCCGCGATGGAGCGGGTGATGGCCTGACGAATCCACCAGGTGGCATAGGTCGAGAACTTGTAACCACGACGGTATTCAAACTTGTCCACCGCCTTCATCAGGCCGATATTGCCTTCCTGGATCAGATCCAGGAACTGCAGGCCGCGGTTGGTGTACTTCTTGGCAATGGAGATAACCAGACGCAGGTTGGCTTCCACCATCTCTTTCTTGGCGCGCCGAGCCTTGGCTTCACCAATGGAAACCCGGCGGTTGATTTCCTTGATGTCCGGGATGTCCAGATCCACTTCGGCCTTAACATTGGCAATACGCTTCTGCATGCGGACGATCTCGTCCAGACGCTCGCTCATGGGCGAAGCGTAGGGCTTCTTGCTCTTGGCGATCTTTGGCGCCCACTCGAGGTTGGTCTCGTTGCCGGGGAAGGACTTGATGAAGTCCTTCCGGGGCATTTTGCACTCACGCACACAGATGCGCATGATGGTGCGCTCGTTTTCACGGACCAGCTCGTTGGTGGAGCGGATAACATTGACCAGTTCGTCGAATGCCTTGTTGCCAAGCTTGAAGGGGGCGAAGGCCTGGCCCAGGTCATTGAGCGCTGCCTGGGTAACCTTGTGGTTGCGGCCATGCTTGGCGAGAGCTTCGTTGGCGACTTCCAGTCTTTCCCTTACCTGCTCGAAGCGCAGTCGGGTTTCTTCCGGGTCCGGGCCACTCTCGGTTTCTTCTTCGCTGTCTGCGCTGTCATCGTCGCTGCTGCCGCTGTCTTCACTGGTATCGGCGGCGGTCTCTTCGCCCATGAACGGCTCGGCATCGTCCGGGTCGAGGAAGCCGGTGACTATGTCACTGATGCGACCTTCATTCTCGATGATGCGATCGTAAGCCTGGATGACCGTGCCCACCGTGCCCGGGAAATGGGCAATGGCCGCCATGACATCACGGACGCCTTCCTCGATGCGCTTGGCGATGACAATCTCGCCTTCGCGGGTCAGCAGTTCGACGGTCCCCATCTCGCGCATGTACATGCGCACCGGATCCGTGGTCCGGCCTGCGTCGGATTCCACGGCAGCCAGGGCTGCTGCGGCTTCCGCGGCGGCCGCTTCATCGGCGGTGGAGTCGCCCTCGGCCATGAGGAGCGTATCGGCATCCGGTGCGACTTCCGACACCTGAATACCCATGTCGTTAATCATCCGGATGATGTCTTCAACCTGATCCGGGTCGGCTATGTCTTCCGGGAGATGATCGTTTACCTCGGCGTAAGTCAGGTAACCTTGCTCTTTGCCTCTGGCAATGAGATCTTTCAAACGTGATTTTTGCGAATTGCCTGACATAGACACCCTGTGGACTCACTAATAAAAAGAAAAAGTTAAACAGCCATTATAGCTGTGGCTTGCTGGGTCCGCCACCAAGTGGTTAGATGGTGTTCAACCCGCTAAGTTTCAAGTGCGTGGCTGCATCTGCGGCTGCCATCCCGTCCGATTGACTCCGGCCCGGGCCCGGGACACTCCCGGTTATTCCTGGTTCTGGCGGCTCAGCTCCTGCAGTTCCCTGCGTTCGGCATCGGTAAGATCACTGATGCTGCGCTTCTGTGTCAGCAGGGCTGCCAGGCGCTGTTTGTGTGCGGCCTCCCGGTTTGGCGTAAGCATTTCCCGGGCGCTGGCCATGGCGTGCTGCCGGGACGGCAGGTGTTCAATTCCGTCGAACAGCCTGAAAAATCTGGCCCTGGCTTCGCTGTCGAAGGCCAGGGCCTGCATCAGCTGTTTTCTGTCCCGCACTTCACGGGCAAGGATCCACTCTGCAAAATTCCGTGCCTGATGCAGCTGCCGGTCTTCCCGGCACAGGTCCTGCAGCTCGGAAGCCATCTCCGGCGCTTCCAGAAGAGCCACGCAAAGCAGGCTGTCCTTGCTCAGGCGGACATCAACCCGCGCTTCCGGTGTCCAGCCTTTGCGCTCGCCGCCCCGGGAGAACCCTGCCCCTGAGCCCGCGCTCCGGTTGTTCTGCCATTCCCGGCGGTTGCCGCAGAGCCGCAGCATTTCATGCCACATGGCGTCCCGCAGCGTGCTTCTGGGCATCCTGTTGAGCATGGGCTCAACCCTGGCTCTGAGCTCACCCCTGTGCTCCGGAAGCGTCAGGTCCAGGCCTTCGCTCTGCCGGTTGAACAGATAGCGGGACAGCGGTGTAGCACCGTCCACCCGCTGCTGGAATGCCTCCGGTCCTTCTTTCCGGATCAGCGTGTCCGGATCTTCTCCGTCAGGCATCATCAGAAACTGCAGATGCAGGCCATCAGTCAGCAGCTCCAGCGCGTTTTCCATGGCGCGGTCGGCGGCCCGGAAACCGGCGCTGTCACCATCAAAACAGAACACCAGATGCCGGGCCTGACGCAGCAGTGCCGTCAGGCTGTCCTGGTTGGTCGCTGTGCCCAGCGTGGCCACGGCGTAATGAATGCCGTGCTGGGCCAGCGCGATGACATCCATGTAGCCTTCCACCACCAGCAGTCTGTCCAGCTGGCGGATGGCCTGACGGGCCTCGAACAGGCCGTAAATTTCGCGGCTCTTGTGAAACACATCGGACTCCGGAGAGTTGATGTATTTCGCCTTGTCGTCTCCCAGCGTGCGACCGCCGAAGGCAACCGTTCTGCCCCGTGTGTTGCGGATGGGGAACATGATGCGGTTACGGAAGAGGTCACGTGGCCGGCCGTAACGGTCGGAAACAGTACCGGTTTCAATCAGTGGTCCCCGCAGGTCCTCGCCTGCCGCCTCGTAAAGAGCTGTGCCTGTGCCCGGGGCGTAGCCAATCTGATACTGCTCGGCAATCTTCTGGTCCAGTCCGCGCTGTTTCAGGTAGTCGCGGGCAAAGCCGGCGTCCGGTCTGGCGAGGGCTGAGCGGTAAAACTGTGTGGCAAAATCCAGCGCATCGGTCAGCGTGCGCGCCTGCTGCATTTCCTGCCTGGCGCCCTGGTCATAAGGCACCTCAAGTCCGGCCCGCTTTGCCAGTTCCTCGACGGCGTCGGTAAAACCGAGACCGTCGAACTCCCGGATAAAGCTGATTGCGTCACCGTGAGCGCCGCAGCCGAAACAGTGATAGAAGCCTTTGTCCGGGCGAACATTGAACGATGGTGTTTTTTCATCGTGGAAGGGGCAGCGCGCCTTGTAGCTGCCGCCGGCTTTCTTCAGCGTGATGCGGGAACCGATCAGTTCCGCCAGATCAACCCGATCCAGCAGGTCTTCAACAAATCGTTGAGGGATCAGTCCGCTCATGAGATCTACCGTTACGATCAACAGTTACATGGAGTGCGCCGGAACCCGATGGTCAAACCGCCATAGGCAAAAATGCCGCCGAAGCCAGGCCCCGGCGGCATTTTCTATCAGCTAGCGCTTCGTCAGGCGAAGCGAAGCGATCAGTTCTGCGTGCTGCGAGCGCTGCTTAGTACAGACGCTCAAATTTGCGCTGTTCCCGCTGAAGCTTCTTGAGATGACGCTTTACAGCAGCGGCTGCCTTGCGCTTACGTACCGCTGTCGGCTTCTCATAGTGCTCACGACGACGCACTTCCGACAGAACACCTGCTTTTTCGCAGGAACGCTTGAAGCGACGCAGGGCTACGTCAAACGGCTCATTCTCTTTAACTTTGACTTCTGGCATTCGGGAATCACCTACCTGGTAGAATCGTTTCTGGTTTGGAAGAGCGGAGGGAATTTCCCGTCCTGATTGCGGCACGGAGCGGCTTTCGCCTGCCTGCCCGTGCTGCGGGCTCTTCGACTCTGGGCCTGGCGGCGTTGAACAAAACTCGACCAGTGCCTATTTAAGGCCGGCAATGATAGCGCCTCATCCTGCATTAGGTCAACGCCTTCCAGATTAATCTCCCGGGATTCGCCAGCTTTCTGGTAAAATCCACGCCCGTTCCCCGACCCAATCCAGCCGCTCAACGATGGTAGCCCTGTAACTATGCTGATTCTCGGAATTGAAACCTCCTGCGACGAAACCGGGGTGGCTCTGTACCACAGCGACCAGGGCCTTCTCGCTCATGCCCTGTTCAGCCAGATCGACATGCACGCGGATTACGGCGGCGTGGTTCCGGAGCTGGCGTCCCGTGATCATGTGCGCAAACTCCTGCCTCTGTGCGATGAAATCCTTGACGCTGCGGACCGGACCCGGGCTGACATCGACGGCATAGCCTACACGGCGGGACCGGGGCTGGTCGGGGCGCTGATGGTGGGCGGCTCCGTCGCCCATGCCCTGGGGTTTGCTCTCAATATTCCGGTTCTCGGGGTGCACCACATGGAGGGGCATCTGCTGGCGCCCATGCTGGAGTCGTCACCCCCAGGCTTCCCTTTTATCGCACTTCTGGTCTCCGGCGGCCATACCCAGCTGGTGCTGGTAAAGGGCATCGGGGAGTACACGCTGCTGGGGGAATCCGTGGATGATGCGGCCGGTGAAGCTTTTGACAAGGCTGCCAAAATGTTGGGGCTGGATTATCCGGGGGGTCCCCGTGTGGCGGCACTGGCAGAGAAGGGAGCGCCGGGGCGCTACCGTTTTCCGCGGCCAATGACTGACCGGCCGGGGCTGGATTTCAGTTTCAGTGGCTTGAAAACCTACACTCTCAATACCGTCACCCGGGCGGCGGAGTCCGGGGAGCTGGATGACCAGACCCGTGCCGATATAGCCCTGGCTTTCGAAACGGCCGTGGTTGAAACCCTCACCATAAAGTGCCGCCGAGCGCTGGAACAGACACAGAGCAAGCGCCTGGTGATTGCCGGGGGCGTCAGTGCCAACCGGCGACTGCGAGCTCAGCTGGAGGCCATGACGGCAAAGCTCGGAGCCAGTGTGTTCTATGCGCGGCCTGAGTTCTGCACGGACAACGGCGCCATGATCGCCTACGCAGGCTGCCAGCGGATGAAGGCGGGGCAGCGGGATGGCGACCGCATTCTGGCAGTACCACGCTGGCCCATGGACCAGCTGCCATCAATCGACACACCGAGGACCGATGGCCTGGTGGATTTTCAGCCCTAAAAACGGGATTCCCGGCCCTGGGCGAGGCGGATGAGGTTGCTGCGGTGGCGCACCACGATCAGTATGGCCAGCAAACCGAACAGGGGGAGGGTCTCCGGTTCGATCAGCGCGCTGATCACTGGCCCGCTGATTATGGCAATGATGGAAGCCAGGGCGGACATGCGCCAGCGCCAGATAACAAAGGCCCAGACGGCGCAGAGGATGACCGTGGTGACGGGCGCAAGTGCCAGCCCTGCACCCAGGGCAGTCGCCACTCCCTTGCCTCCCTGAAAACGGAAGAATACTGGCACCATGTGTCCGGTGACGGCGCAGAGTGCGACCATGGCCTGGGCGTAGACGGACAGGTCGAGCTGTCCCGCCAGCCAGACCGGAAGCCAGCCTTTGGCAGCATCAAGGGTCAGGGTGACGGCCGCCGGGCGCCAGCCACCAGTGCGGTATACGTTAGTGGCACCCGGATTGCCGGAACCCTGGGCACGGGGGTCCGGCAGGTGCCAGAAATGGCAGACCGGCAGTGCGAACAGAACAGAGCCTGCCAGATAGGCGAGAGTGCAGATTAATACCAGCAGGAGGGCTTCGTTCATGGCTTTTCCGTCGCAGACGCGGGGTTGGAATCTGTGCGAAAATCGCTCTGGGATCACGCAGACGCGGGTTGCTTTCAGCCACGTTATAGCGTCGCTGCCCGCCAATCAATCAGCCATCAGTCGGTCATGCCCCTTCAGCGGGTATGACCCGGAGCAAGAGGCGAATGACGGATACAGTTCTGATCGAAGGCCTGGCGGTGGACGCCGTTATCGGAGTGTATGGCTGGGAGCGTGAAATCAGTCAGCAGCTGCTGATCGATCTCGAGCTTGCCTGGGACAACCTGGCCCCGGGCGAGAGCGACGACCTCTCCCATGCTCTGGACTACGCCGCCGTCTGTGAGGTCGTCGTCGCCCACTTCCGGACCCATCAGCCCCAGTTGCTGGAAGCCGCGGCCGAGGCGCTGGCCGGGAAGCTCCGGGAGGACTTTGGCGTGCCCTGGCTGCGCCTTGTTATCCGCAAACCTGGGGCTGTGCCCCAGGCGCGGAGTGTGGGCGTCAGCATCGAACGGGGAAACCGGCCATGACAGATCCCAATCTGGTCTACCTGGGGCTGGGCAGCAATATTGAGAGGGAGCGCTATATCACCGCGGGCCTGGACGCGCTGGCAGCGGAGTTCGGGACGCTGGACATCTCTTCGGTCTATGAGAGTGAGGCAGTAGGCTTTGACGGCTCGCCGTTCCTGAACCTGGTGGTTGGCCTGCATACCGAACGGCCGGTTGGAGAGCTGTCGGATCTCCTGAAGGGGATGGAGGAGAACAACGGCAGGCGCCGTAACGCAGCGAAGTTTTCGCCCCGCACTCTGGATCTGGACATATTGACCTACGGCGAACTCCGGGGAACCCTGGACGGTGTCCAGTTACCCCGGGCCGAAATACTCTATAACGCCTTTGTTCTGCGGCCGCTGGCGGAAATAGTGCCGGACCGGCGGCATCCGGTGAATGGCAGATGCTACCGCGACCTCTGGCAGAGCTATGACCGGGACCAGCGGCTGTGGCCCGTGAGTTTCCACTGGCACGGGCGGGCGATCTCTCCCAGGCAGTAAGCCTGCTCAGATACCGTTCATGTGACGGTCACGGAATATCCGGATCAGGCCTTCTGTCGAGCTATCGGTGCTGTCGCCAGCGCCACCGGCCTGGCTATCAAGCAGCTGATCCAGGATTCCTTTCCCCAGCTGTTTGCCCAGCTCCACTCCCCACTGGTCAAATGAGTCCACATCCCATATCACCCCCTGGGCGTAGGTCTTGTGCTCGTACAGGGCAATGAGGGCTCCGACGGTGCGCGGCGTGGCCCGCTCGAACAGCAGGGTGTTAGTGGGCTTGTTGCCGGGGATCACTTTGTGGGGTGCAAGCTGGTCAATTGTGGCTGCATCCAGGCCCTGGTCTGCCAGTTCCGCCCGGGCTTCCGCTTGGGTCTTGCCCTGCATCAGCGCCTGGGTCTGGCTCAGGCAGTTGGCAAAGAGAATGGCGTGGTGATTGCCAACCGGGTTGTGGGTATGCAGGGGGATAATGAAGTCGGCCGGAGACAGTTTGGTGCCCTGGTGCAACAGCTGGTGATAGGCATGCTGGCCGTTTGCTCCGGCGCCGCCCCAGATGATGGGGCCGGTCTGATAATCCACCGGCTTGCCGGCCTGGGTGACGCACTTGCCGTTGCTCTCCATGTCCAGTTGCTGGAGGTGGGCAGGCAGCCCCCGCAGGTAGTGGTCGTAAGGCAGAATCGCATGGGCATCGGCGCCCCAGAAATTGCCGTACCAGATTCCCAGCAGGGCCATTATGACCGGCAGGTTCTCCTCCAGAGGAGCGTTGCGGAAATGCCGGTCCATGGCCTGGGCGCCAGAAAGCAGAGCGCGGAAGTTGTCCATGCCAATGGTCAGCGCCGTAGGCAGGCCAATGGCGGACCAGAGGGAGTAGCGTCCGCCAACCCAGTCCCACATGGGGAATATATTCTCTGCTGCTATGCCAAATGTGATGGCCTCTTCGCTGTTGGCAGTAACCGCCACAAAGTGTTTGCTGATGCGCTCCTCGGTGCCGCCATTGTGAAGGAACCACTCCCGGGCCACCCGGGTGTTTTCCAGAGTTTCCTGGGTGCGAAAGGATTTTGACTGAATCAGGAACAGGGTGGTTTCCGGATTGATGTGACGCAGCACTTCGGTGATATGACTGCCATCAATATTGGCGACGTAGTGACAGTCCAGCCGGCCGTGCCAATAGGGTTTCAGCGAGGCGGAGACCAGCTTCGGGCCAAGGAAAGAGCCGCCAATGCCGATGCTGACAACATCGGTAAACGGCTTGTTGGTGAAGCCCCGCCACTGGGTACTGCGAATGCGCCAGACAAATTCTTCCATCCGGGCAAGCGTCGCGCGAACTTCGGGCATGATGTCCTTGCCGTCCACGAACACAGGTTCGTCGCTCATGTTACGCAAAGCGGTGTGCAGGGCGGGGCGATCCTCGCTTGCGTTGACCCGCTCTCCCCGGAACATGGCCTCTATCCGCTCCGGAAGCTGGCAGCTTCTGGCGAGGGCCATCAGGTGGCCGAGGGTGTCATCCACAATGAGGTTCTTGGAGTAATCCAGGACCAGGCCGGCGGCTTCGGCATAATACCGCTCGAAGCGTTTCGGATCCCCGCTGAAAAGGTCCCGCATGTGGACTTCCGACATGGCGGCCTGGTGATCCTTCAGGGCCTCCCACTCGGGGCGCCGGGTAAGGCCTGCGTTTGTGGTCTCTGTCATGGTGGGTCCCTCCTCCTCCGGCTATTGCCGGTTTGTCTCTATTAACCGATGGAGCGGGTAATGGAGAGATTGTCGATCAGCCGCGTAACGCCCAGAAAGGCTGCAGCCAGAATTGTAAGCTCGGTGTCGCCCGGCTGGGCGGGCTTCAGGGTATGGCTGTTGACGATGGTGAAGTAGTCCGGGCGGAACCCCCCAAGGTAGAGAGAATCCAGCGCTTGCCGCTCCAGTTGGCCATAATCCGTGTCACCCGCTTTCAGGCGCTCTCCTGTCTCCTGCATGAGGCGATAGATGGCAGGGGCAAGACTGCGCTCTTCCGGGGTGAGATAGCCATTACGGGAGCTCTTGGCCAGACCGTCAGCGTCACGGACGGTGGGAGCCGCGATAATCTCCACGGGAATAAAAAGATCTTCTACCAGCTTCCGGATTACGGCCACCTGCTGGTAGTCCTTTTCGCCAAACACGGCCACGCCTGGCTGGACCATGTTAAACAGCATGGTGACCACGGTCGCCACGCCCTCGAAATGACCTGGACGAGCAGCGCCACAGTGGCCCTCGCTGACCTCGGGCACGGTGATCCTGGTGTGGCAGGCCAGGCCGTCCGGATAGATTTCACTGGGCGCCGGGGCGAACAGTAGGGTGTTGCCGGCCGCCCGCAGCCTGTCCTGGTCGGCCTGCAGGGTGCGGGGATAATTGTCCAGGTCCTCGCTGATCCCGAATTGCATGGGGTTGACGAAAATGCTGGTGACCACCACGTCCGCAGCCTGCAGTGCTTTTTCCACCAGGGCGATGTGGCCCTCGTGCAGGTTGCCCATGGTGGGCACCAGGCCAATACGTTTTCCCTGGCGGCGATAACCATTGAGGACGGCCCGGAGTTCTTTCAGAGTGTGTACGGTTCTCATGCCTTGAACGTGTGCTCTTCGCTGGGAAATGTGCGTTTTTTGACGGCTTCGACGTAAGCGGCGATGGCGTCCTGGACTGAATCGGCCTCCGCCAGAAAGTTCTTGACGAATCTGGGTCTGCGGCCTGGAGTGATGCCAAGCATGTCATGGAGCACCAGTACCTGGCCGTCGGTGTCTGCCCCGGCGCCGATGCCGATTACCGGTGCCCGCACCGCCTGGGTGATCCTTGCAGCAAGCGGTGCTGGCACGCATTCCAGCAGGATCACATCTGCACCCGCAGCTTCCAGCTGGCAGGCGTGGTCAATCATCTGCTCAGCCTGCTTCTCTTCCCGCCCCTGGATCCTGTAGCCACCGAGCTTGTTGACAAACTGAGGGGTGAGACCCAGGTGAGCGCAGACGGGGATGCCCCGCTCGCTCAGAGCACTGATGGTCTCGGCCATCCAGTCCGTGCCCTCAAGCTTGACCATGTGGGCCCCGGAGCGCATGAGTTCGGCCGCGTTCTCGAGAGCGGTTGGCAGCGTTGCATAACTCATGAAGGGCATGTCGGCCATGATAAGGGCCCCCTGGTTGCCCCGGGCAACAGAACGCACGTGATAACACATCTGTTCCATGGTAACCGGCAGCGTGCTGTCATGGCCCTGAAGCACCATGCCAAGGGAATCTCCAACCAGAATAACGTCCACTCCGGCTTCACTCACCACATGGGAAAAGGCGGCGTCATAGGCTGTCAGGGCGGAAAAAGCTTCGCCGTTCTTTTTGAAATCACGAAGGGTATTGATGGTTACGGCCATGGAATCCTTGCCTTTTGGTTCGATGGACTGTGATCAGTCAGGCGCTGCAGCTTGATCAGCGCTTTAGGTTAATCCCGGCCCAGCCCCCGAGGCAAGGCCGGCACCTAAGCCATTGGTCGGGATTCTGGCGGAGCCGGCGGTGTCAGGGACCCGTCTGGGGCCCGTGTCGAGGTTCCAGGCGGTGGAGGCCGTTGTCCGGACACTGAGCACGAAGGTCCTCCAGGGTCCGGCCGTCTGGCAGGGCCAGCGAGGGGGCAATGTCCAGCAACGGCTGCAGCACGAAGTCACGATTTGTCAGTTCTGGATGGGGTACGACCAGCCGCGGACTATGGATGATTTCATGGCCGTATAGCAGAAGGTCGAGATCAAGTGTTCGCGGTCCCCAGCGCCGCCCCCGTTCCCGGCCGTGGCTTTTTTCTATGCGCTGCAGTTCATCCAGGAGTATCAGGGCAGGAAGCCCGGTGCTCAGCCCGACGGCCCCATTGACGAAGTCAGGCTGGTCCTGTGGTCCTACCGGCCGGCTGCGATAAAACGGCGACTGCGCCACCAGGCTTGTGTCCGGCAGCGCAGCAAGTGCAGTGATGGCGGTCGCAAGCTGGCGAAGCGGGTTTTCCAGGTTGCTCCCGAGCCCCACGTAGGCAGTTACCCGGTTCATGGTTCAGTCTTTGCTGACAGGCTTGCGGCTCCGCCGGCGCTTGCGCGGAGCATCGCTGGAGGAAAGTTCGCTGAGCATTTTTTCGCGACCGCGCTCATCCATCTCCTGGAACTCTGTCCACCACTGGCCCAGCCCGGGTTCAATTTCTCCAGCGGCCTCGCGGACCAGCAGGAAATCATAGGCGGCCCGGAAACGGGGATGGTCAAGGGTAACCAGGGCACGTTTGCCCTGGCGTCGCGGCAGGCGGGTCTGAAGTTCCCAGATTTCCTTCATCGGGCCGGAAAAACGCTTGGGTATGGCTGTGGCCTGCACCTGGCGGCCAATGATCTTTGCAATGGCCTGATGCAGGGCTGGCTGTGCCGGCTCACCTTCGTCCTGGCGGCGGCGCCACTCGACCTGGAGTGCGGGCCAGAGCATGGCGGCGTAAAGAAAGTAGGGCGTGACCGATTTGCCCTGCTGGAGCCTGCGGTCGGTATTCTGCAGAGCCTGGCGGATAACCGTGTCTGGCTCGCCGGCGGCCAGCGCACGGGCTGTGTCGGGAAACAGCGGCTCCAGCAGCTCATAACGGTTCAGGTGGTCCCAGGAGGCCTCGCCGTAACCCGCTGAAAACAGCTTGAGAACTTCTTCGAAAAGCCGGGCTGACGGAATGTGGGATAGCAGGGGAGCAAGCCGGGTCATGGGGGCTTCTGTCTCCGGCTCGATATCGAAGTCCAGTTTGGCGGCAAAGCGGACGGCCCGCAGCATGCGCACCGGATCTTCCCGGTAGCGGGTCTCGGGATCACCGATCAGGCGCAGCTGGCGGTTATCCAGATCCCGGATGCCATCGGCAAAATCAATGACGGAAAAATCCCGGATGCAGTAATAAAGCGCATTGACGGTAAAGTCGCGGCGCAGGGCATCTTCTTCCATGTTGCCGTAAACGTTGTCCCGCAGCAGCAGGCCGTGCTCGCTGGTTTTGCGGTCATCGTCATTCTGGTCCTCGTCGGGAGCCGTGGCATTGCCCCGGAAGGTGGTAACTTCAATCACTTCCCGGCCAAAAAGCACATGAACTATACGGAATCGCCGGCCGATGAGGCGGGAGTTCCGGAACAGTTCATGAACCTCTTCCGGCGTTGCATCGGTGGCTATGTCGAAATCCTTGGGCCGCTCGCCCAGCAGGATGTCCCGTACGCCGCCGCCCACCAGATAGGCTTCAAAGCCTGCCGTGTTAAGCCGGTTCAGTACCTTTTTTGCGGGGTCGCTGATGAAGGAGCGGGATACCGTGTGCTGGTCCCGGGGAATCACCTTGCGGATGTAGGTGGGGATCTTCTTTTTGCCGTTTCCCGGCATGAATGACATCAGTCTTTTAAACATTGAATCCGTATCTGCCGTGAGCAAAACCGGGAGTTTAACGGTTTGGGGAGCATTTGCCCATAAATCAAAAGGCGGATCCGTTTTCACGAACCCGCCCTGAAAGATTAGACGATCTGCATTGTTCTTGTTCTTGCTGGGGGTTGGCCCCTTATCTGCCTCTACGCGAGGCTCATTAGGCAAGCGGAACGCTTTGAATACAGAGAGCAGTAACGACCGGATATGAGATCAGAGTGGATATAGCGGCGTCTGGAGGACGATTCTTCTCTACATCTACAACTCAAACAGGCCAATGGCACCCCTAAAAAGCTCAGCACTCAAAACACTCAGTTCGCTCGTTCTATTTTTGTTGTTGTTGCTGAACGTTTTCCTGCAGCTTTTTGTTTTTGTTTCCACGCTGCTTTGTCACATTGTTTTTGTTGTTGTGCGCCCTATTGAATGCACTGCATGTGCCAGAATTTCTAAATCCTTTATTAACAGCCACTTAAATTTAATTAACCTGGAAGAGCCCAGACTTGTCGAGTCAGAGTGTTACCTGGGTCTCACTTTTTCTGAGACCTGTGTTCCTTGCGGTAACACCTGGTAACAGTTGGAACCGGTTTTCAGTCGCCGGCAACGCTTCCATGACTGCTGGAGGTTTTCTTGCGGGGTATGCCCAGGCGCTGGCGTCTTTCCCAGAGGGATTTGCGGCTGATACCAAGCTTCTGTGCCAGCTCCGTTTCGCTCATGCGATCCTGGTTCTCCAGTACGAAATGCTGGAAATAATCCTCCAGTGAAAGGTCGTTTGAGGTTTCGGGTTCCTGGGGCGCAGCCGGCGCAGGGTCGCCCTCCACGAGGGCTTCGGGGATACTCACGTCACCACCGTTGCTGTCCAGATCCAGCAGTGAAGGGGTAATGGTGTCGTCATCGCAGAGAATGGTGGCCCGCTCAATGGCGTTTTCCAGTTCCCGGACATTGCCTGGCCAGCGATGCCTTTCCATCGTCCGCATGGCTTCCGGGCTTAGCCTGAGGCCGGGCTTCCCCATGCGCTCGGCCTGGCGATCAAGGAATTTTGCGGCGAGACGCAGGATGTCGTCCTGCCTTTCCCGCAGGGGGGGTATGCGGATCTGCATGACATTCAGGCGGTAGTAAAGGTCCTCCCGGAATTCTCCGGTCCGGGTCATGGCCTTCAGATTCCGGTGAGTAGCTGCAATCATCCGGACGCTGACTTTGCGGCTCTGGGTTGAGCCGACCTTGCGGATCTCTCCTTCCTGGAGCACCCGGAGCAGGCGGGCCTGGGCTTCGGCTGGCAGTTCCCCTATCTCGTCGAGAAACAGGCTGCCGCCGTCCGCTGCCTCGATCAGGCCGGTCCGCGCAGACACTGCGCCGGTAAAGGCGCCCTTTTCATGACCAAAAAGCTCTGATTCGATCAGGCTTTCGGGAATGGCCGCACAGTTCACCGAGATCAATGGCCGGCTCGCTCTCGGGCTGAGCTTGTGAAGGGCCTGGGCTGCAAGCTCCTTGCCGGTGCCGGACTCGCCCTGAACCAGCACGGTGGTTTCCGTGGGCGCGACCTTCCGGATCAGAGTGAAAACATGCTGCATGGCGGCACAGTGGCCAAACATCACGCGGGAGGGGTCGCTCTGCTGGCGCTCAGTCTCGGTGACACCGGCATCGGGGCTTGCGCCCGCCCGGGCGGCTGACTGGCTGAGGATGGTTTCCACTGCAGCCAGCATTTCATCATGATCAAAGGGCTTGGCAATATATTCCACTGCCCCGAGTTTCATGGAATCCACCGCCGAACGCAGGCTGGCGTAACTGGTCATGATAAGAACCGGCGTTTTCGGCGCCCGGGTGATC
Source organism: Marinobacter sp. (assembly GCF_044799475.1). Lineage (GTDB taxonomy): Bacteria > Pseudomonadota > Gammaproteobacteria > Pseudomonadales > Oleiphilaceae > Marinobacter. The sequence goes on from NZ_CP085217.1 coordinate 1,562,053, forward strand.
AGTTCGGTGCCTGGAGGCCCAGGCAGCCTGAGATCGGAAATGATGAGATCGAACTGCTGAAGGTCGAAACGCTGCTCTGCATCGGTCACTGAGCCCGCGTCTGAAACCTCGTAGCCGGCATGCTGCAACAGTTTTCTCAGCGCGGAGCGGATGATCTCTTCGTCTTCTACGATCAGGATGCGGCGCATAGTGGTGTCAGGACCTTTCGTTCAGGGTGGCGCCTGCTGCGTCCACCCCGGGTTCGTATGCGGGCAGCCTCAGTCTTATGCAGGTCCCGCGGGTGGTATTGGGGACGGCCGGGCTTTCCACCTGGATATTACCGTAATGCTCTTCGATGATGCTGTATACCAGTGACAGGCCAAGGCCGGTGCCCTGGTTGGGACCCTTGGTGGTGTAGAAGGGTTCGAAGATGTGATCCAGCTGGTCGGCGGGGATGCCGGATCCCTCATCGGTGACCTCGATAATAGCCGAGTAGCCCTCGCGGTTTCCACTAATCCGTACCTGGCCGTTTTCCGGCGAGGCATCCCTGGCGTTGGCAAGCAGGTTGATGAAGACCTGCACCAGACGCTGTTCGTCCCCCAGTACGACCAGGTCCTCCGGACACTGGTTAAGGTAATGGATGCCCCGTCCTGCGCTGCTCAGAGACAGCAGGTTAATGGACTCTTCCACACAGCGGCGGATAACGGCCGGCTCGTGACGATTCGCCTGGGAGTGATTGCCGCTGCGGGCGAAATTCATCAGCGACTGCAGAATGGCGCTGATGCGGCGCGTCTGCTGCTGGATCTGGTCGGCGGTTGTGAGGATCTCGGGGCTGTCGGTTTCCAGCCTGAGATTCTGGGCCAGCGACGAAATCCCGGTGACCGGATTGCCTATTTCATGAGCGACCCCGGCTGCCAGGCGACCCACTGAAGCCAGGCGTTCGCTGTGCATCAGCTCATCTTCCAGCAGGCGGGTCTCCGTCTGGTCTTCCACCAGGATGATGCTGCCGCCGCCCTCATTGTGATCGGGACCACTGAGATTGGACTTGTGCAGGTTGAGCCAGTGGGGCCTGTCATGGAGATCCAGACGGTGCTTGTACCTGTGCAGTTCCGGCCCGACCACAAAATCCTCCAGCAGGGTCTGCCAGTGCTCCGGCAGTGCCTGGAGCCTGGCACCTGTAACTTCCTCGGCCTGGATGCCGGTGAGCTGCTCCATGGCGTGATTCCACATCAGGATTTCACCATCGTCGCCCACCGAACAAGCTGGAATGGGAAGATTCTGGAGCGTCTGGCGGTAATGCCGCCGCAGGTTGTCCAGTTCTCCGGCCAGCCCGGTCAGCTGATTCTGGTAGTCGCCCAGAGCACGCTCTACATACTGTATATCCTGGGGTGTCCGGCCGCCGGCCATGGGTTTGAATCCCAGATGCTCCATGACCATGTGCCGGGCGACAGAAGGCCCGAGCAGGCCCGACAGATTGGCTTCCACCTGATCTCTGAGCCGTCGCAGCTGGTAGGGGCGGTACTCCACCTCCGGCAGCTTCAGCTGTGCCAGGGCGCGGGTCACTTCCCGCTGGGCAACGCGTTCTCCCAGAGGCCCGGTCAACTGCCGGATAAAATCATCGGACGAGGTTGCCAGCAGTTCACGGCGTTGGGGGCGGGAAAGGGCGCCGAGGGAGCAGGCCTGGGCGGCACTGCTCTCTTCCGTTGTGGTCTGGCTCAGAATGGACACCAGGGCGAAGACCGTGACATTGAGCGCCAGGCTGACAAAGGTGAATACATACCAGTTGTCGAGGCCTGGCTGCAGGGGCATGTCGAGCATCGCCGTGATGTCGGCGGTATTGGAAAACGGCAGCACCAGTGTCAACCCCCACACCAGGGTGCCTGTCAGCAGGCCGGCGATCAGGCCGCGGCGATTGCCTTCCGGCCAGTAGATAACTCCCAGTGCCCCGGGCAGCAACTGCAGCACTCCTGACAGCGACAGGGCGCCGAGGATCGCTATGTCGAGGTTCTTGCCCAGGGTCTCATGAAACAGCAGTGCCGCCAGGATGATGACTGCAATCAGCACCCGCTTGACCCACCGCAACCAGTGATAGATGTCGCCCTGGTCCCGGGGGGTGCGAAGGGGCAGGACAACATGATTGAGAACCATCCCCGACAGCGCGAGAGTGCTGACAATCATCAGCCCGCTGGCAGCGGACAGGCCGGCGATGTACATCAGCAGGGTGAGCGATGTGCTATCAAGGGCCATGGCAGTGCCGATTGCGTAAAAAGCCGGGGGCGTGCCTGCGCCCAGTTCCAGTCCACCCCAGAGAATGATGGGCACCGGCAGGCCCAGCAGCAACAGATAAAGCGGTAACCCCCAGCTGGCGCGGGACAGGGCTCTGGGGCTGGGGTTTTCGCTGAAGATCATGTGGTACATGTGGGGAAGCACCAGCGCCCCGGCAAAGGACATCAGAAGAAGGGCGCGCCAGCTGCCATCGTCAATGCTCAGTTCCAGGGTGCTCGCATGAAATGCCTGGGTTGCCAGCCACTGGTCGAGGCCGGCTGGCCCGCCGAAGACGGTGATCAGTATTACGCCGCCCAGCAGGAGCATGGATATCAGCTTTATCACTGCATCGAATGCGATTGCTATGACCAGCCCCTGGTGACCGTGGGTGTCCTGTGCTCTGCGGGCACCGAAAAGCACCGTAAACAGCACCACGGTCACGCTGAACAGGGCGCTGATCAACTGCGGCGAGGCGTCAGGAGAGAGCAGGCTGAACGAGGTGGAAACGGCCTTGATCTGCATGCTCAGCAGAGCCAGTATCGCCAACCCGGAGCACAGGGTGACCAGCGTGCCGGCCCACTGACTGCGATAGCGGAAAGCGAACAGGTCGGCCAGGGAAGTGAGCTGGTAGGCACGGCCAATGCGCATGATGGGGTTGAGCAGCACCGGGGCCAGCAGAAAAGCGCCGCTGATGCCCAGGTAATAGGCCAGAAAGCCAAATCCCGATTCGGCGGCCATGCCCACGGCCCCGTAAATCGCCCAGATGCCTGCGTAAACTCCGAGGCTCAGCACATACACCAGTGGGTGGCGGAGCCAGCTTCTGGGAATCAGCTCCCGCTCGGTCACATGAGCAAGGCCGAACAGCAGGGTCAGATAGAGAAGGCTGACAAGCAGCAACGTCGGCAGGCTAAAACTCATTTGGGTCCCGCCGCCATTCCAGCCAGAAGCCCATGGCAACCAGACCTCCCCAGATCAGGAAAGGTGTATACCAGGCATTACCCGGAGCAATCCACCAGTCCAGGATAGTCGGAGAAAAAATGTAGATGGCCAGTACCAGGAGGAAGACCAGGCGGTAGATATACATCTGACATCCTATCCGGGCTGATAACGGGAGCTGCGTTTATAACACGGCTCCCGCCTGGCTGTCAGTTCCGAAGCCGGCCCCGGCCTCAGCCGGGTGTTTGTGAGGCGCGGGGCAGCCGGTCCGGGCGATAGTGCTCAATACCCCAGTCCCGAATGGTGCTGGCCTGCGCGGTGACCAGCTTCTCCGGCGGCTGCTGACCCAGCGCGGCAAGGGCTCGCCACAGGTTGATGCCGGTCAGACTGTCGTCCAGTGCTGGCGCATGGGACTGCTTGCTGAGCTTCTGCCCGCTGGCGTTTACGATGACAGGAATATGCAGCCAGCCCGGAGGTTCCTGGCCCAGAGCCCGGAATACCTGTTGCTGCTGGGCCGTCATTGGCAGAAGGTCCGAGCCCCGGACCACGTTGGTGATGCCCTGGTCAATGTCGTCAACTACCACTGCAAGCTGATAGGCGTAGAAGCCCTCTCTCCGGCGGATTACCGGGTCGTCAATCTCGCCGTGAACCCTTTGGTGCTGGAGCCCAAGGTGCTGGTCCTGCCAGATGGCATTCTCGTCCTCGAGGGCAAAGCGGATTGTATGGGGCTTGCTCTCCGGGTCAATCAGCCGCCCCTGGCGACAGCCCCCGGGATGGCGCCCGTGATTCATTTTCAGAAGCTTCCGGGAGCAGGTGCATGGATAGGCCCGGTGTGCTGCGATCAGAGTCTCTGTGGCTGCAGCGTAGGCGTCGCCGCGATGGGACTGATAGCGAACCGGTTCGTCGCTTTCCAGGCCGTGGGCCGTCAGGCTCTGAAGTATGGTTTCGGCGGCGCCGGCGGGTTCCCGCAAAGGGTCAAGATCTTCGACGCGCACCAGCCATGAGCCATCTCTGAACCTGGCTTCCAGATAGCTGGCAAGGGCAGCAACGAGAGAGCCAAAGTGCAGGGGTCCGGTAGGGGAAGGTGCAAAACGTCCGCGATAAGCCGTAGCTGTCATGGCCGGTCAGTCAGGGGCAGGGAGAGTTTGGCGACAGGTCGGCGCGGCATCGGCTGAAGCCTGCTTGAACCCGGAAAGCCGGGGCCCGCCCTGAGGCGGCAGACCCACGGAATTCAGATGCCGGTCTGACGCTCGCGGATTTCCGCCAGGGTCTTGCAGTCAATACAGAGTGTTGCGGTCGGGCGTGCTTCAAGGCGGCGGGTGCCGATCTCGATGCCGCACTGATCGCAGAAGCCATAATCGTCCTTGTCGATACGATCAATGGTCTGGTCAATCTTCTTGATCAGCTTGCGCTCCCGGTCGCGGGTTCGCAGCTCCAGGCTGAATTCTTCTTCCTGGCTCGCGCGGTCGCTGGGATCTGCGTAGTTGGCCGCATCTTCCTGCATGTGATGCATGGTGCGATCCACTTCTTCCATGAGCTCCTGCCGCCAGTTAAGAAGCAGCTGCCGGAAGTGCTTGAGCATCTCCGGGCTCATGTACTCTTCGCCCTTTTTCATCTCATAGGGCGTGAAGTTGGTAAACGTCTCGCGTGCTTTCTCTTCAGTTTTTGCCATTGAACCCGGCCTCTTCCTGTATATCTCAACTGAGCACGCCGGCCGCGCGCCCCTGTGAAATTGGAACCGGTGAATCACTGCACCGGCCGTGCTGTTACATCCAGTCTGTCAGGGTTTCATGCTCTCAGCCTACCAGTTTTACTGCGGCCCTGTTATCTGAAATTGCTATCTGCAATTGCGAACTTTCTTCCTGCTGCCATTCCTGGAAGAATGCGGCCATCACCGGAAACTGCGGGCTACTTCAGGCGCCCGGAATTGCCGGAAAATAGCAGATATGGGAAGTCTGCGCCAGCCCTGTATCGCCAGCCGGGTGCTGGCGCATTGATCGGCTTTGCGTATCATGGCAAACCCCATACCCACATGCTGTCAGGAGCCTGTCATGATTGCCACCCCTCCACTTGTTGAAGGCCGGCTGATACGCCGATACAAGCGATTTCTGGCAGATGTCCGTCTTGCGGATGGTTCGGAAGTGATCGCCCATTGCCCCAACACCGGCTCCATGCTTGGCTGTCAGCCGGAAAACGCCCGGGTCTGGCTCAGTGTCAGTGATAACCCAAAACGAAAGCTCCGTTATACCTGGGAGCTGGTGGAAACCGCCCCGGGGGTTCTGGCATGCATCAATACTGGCAGGCCAAACCACCAGGCGAGGGCGGCGATTGAGGCAGGTGTGGTACCGGAACTGTCAGATTACCCGCGGATCCAGGCCGAGAAGCGCTATGGCAGTGAAAAAAGCCGTATTGATCTCCATCTTTCCGGTCATGACAGCCGGCCAGATACCTGGGTTGAGGTGAAAAATGTCACTCTCTGCGAGGATGCTGCTGGCTATTTTCCCGATGCCGTCACGGCCCGGGGACAGAAGCACCTGAGGGAACTGATGGCGCAGGCTGCGGCGGGGGACCGCGCGGTGCTGCTGTTCTGTGTCAATCATACGGGCATTACGGAAGTCCGGCCGGCGGATCATATTGACCCGGTCTACGGCCGGATGCTGCGGGAAGCGGGGGCTGTTGGTGTCGAACTGATGGCCTGGCAGGCGGATCTTGCCTCCAGAGGCGCCCCGTCAGGCTCGCTGGCGCTGGTCAGGCCTCTGCCTGTCGTTCTGGACTGAGTCGCACCAGCACCCGGCCGTCGGCTTTGCTGACTTCAAGAGGTGAAAGGTTTTCACCCTGGCATGGGCCGGCGATGCAGTGGCCGGTTTCAGGGGTGAAAAGAGCACCATGAGTGGCGCACTGGATGAAGCAGCCGCTGGCTTCCAGGAAGCGTCCTGGCATCCAGTTCAGTTCGATGCCCAGGTGTGGGCAGCGGTTCACGTACGCCTGAAGGCCGCGGCCCGTGCGGATGATGAAACCGGGTGTGCCGTCAATGCGGAACTCCAGGCCGCCGTTTTCCGGCACTGCGTCCGTTGCCGCCACATCGTGCCAGGCGGTCTTCATTTCATCATGTTATAGCGCATGCGGGTGCCATGATTCAGTGACATGACTATCTCATCGGCATGCAGCTCCCGGGGGAACAGGCAGCCTGAAATCTTGGCTCCGGCAATGCTGGCCCCCTCCAGGTTGGTGTTGCCGAAATCCACGCCACGAATATCGGCCCCCCGGAGGTAGGCGTGACTGAGGTCCAGACCATCCGCATTCATTGAACGCAGGTCCAGGCCCCGGAAATCTCCGTGGGAGAAGCTGGGGTATTGCTCCATGAGGGCTTTGGCGGCATTGAACGCTTCCACGTTTTCATTGCGCAGCGTCTCGTAGAGCGGATCGTCGATGATTCGTATGTCTTCCATATTGTCCTGCTCCCAAAACAGTGGTGGAGATTTCAGTCTAGCATTCTCCCGGTCAGCTACGATGCCCCGGTGCCTGGGATCAGCGGCCAGGCAGTCCGAAATGCTGCCTGATTCTGTCAGCCAGGGCTTCCGCCACATGGTCCTGCTCGGTATGCACGTGAATGGTGTGTACTTTCTCATCGTCGGTCAGCGGCTCAAGCCATTCTCTCTGCTGGTCCAGCAGGCTCTCGTCGGCCTCGGATGCATCGCCGGAACGCTGGCGAATCCACTGTCTGCGCAGCTCTTCCGGGGCTTCACAGTCGATCAGGGCAAAGGGTACGCCCTGTTCCTCGGCCACCTGCTGGATGCGACCCCGTTCACCGGCTTTCAGGCAGGCAGCGTCCACAATGACGGCTGTTCCCGTCGCCAGCAGCTGCATGGCCAGCCTCGCCAGGGTGTCGTAGGTCCGGATGGTCGCCTCGGGAGTGTAGATGTTGGTGCCAGGCTCTGATCCACTGAAATCCAGTGGCCCGAGCCCGAACAGTCGCTTGCGTTCCACGTCGGAGCGCAGGTGAACCAGCCCCAGTTCCATGGCCAGGGCACGGCTCACCACTGACTTCCCGCTGGCGGAAAGGCCTGTGGTGGCAAGCAGAAGCCGGGTTGGAATGACGCTGTAAGATTCGGCCAGAGCCGCATAGTCCCGGTATTTCTGCATCAGGCCAAGCCTGTCTGCATCGCTCAGGGAAGGATTGCCCATGGTGAACAGGGCGATTTTTGCGCGCACCAGTGCCCGGTAGGCCTTGTACAGGGGCAGCAGGGCCACACCGTCGAAATCACCGCTGAATTCCAGATAGGTATTCAGGACCAGGGTGGCCAGAGGCTGTTCCCGGCGGGACTCAAGATCCATCAGCAGGAAGGCGAGATCATTCATCACGTCAATCCAGCGGAAGGACTCGCTGAATTCGATACAGTCAAAGATGGTCACTTCGCCTTCAAAGACCGTGATATTGGCCAGATGGAGATCGCCATGGCATTCGCGTACAAAACCGTGTTCACGGCGCTTTTCGATGAGCGTTTTCTGAAGTTCAAACGTGGAGCTGGTCCAGCCTTCCAGCCGGTCGAGCTGTTCCAGCAGCGCCGGGTCGTCAATCATCGGCCGGATCTGGTCGAAGTTTTCCTGCATTCCCGCATAAACGGATTCGGGGGTGCCGAACGGCTTGTCTTCGGGTACCGGGGGAATCCGCCCATGGAAGTCTGCAGTCTGGCGGGCCAGCGCAGTGAGCAGCCCGGGTTCAAGTTCGCTGCGCTCCTGGCGGGCATCCAGCAGTTCGGACTGGTCAAACTGGCGCATTCGTATGGCATATTCAAAGGGCTCGCCATCGCCTCCCAGGCGAGGCTCTTCCGGTGTGCCGGTAATGGGCACGACATCGAGGTAGAGTCTTTCTGCCAGCCGCTGGTTCAGCCGGAGCTCTTCCTCGCAGAAATACCTGCGGCGCTCAAGGGTGGAGAAATCAAGAAAGCCGAAGTCCATGGGTTTCTTGATCTTGTACGCGTAGTGGCCGGTCAGAATGACCCAGGAAATGTGAGTCTCAAGAACCTGGAAGTCGGTTACAGGGTGGTCGTACAGCGCTGGATCTTGCAGGGCGAGAATCAGATCTCCGGGTAATGCGTCACTCACAGGCCTCTCCTTGAACATTTGCAGTTGTGATCGGTGCTCATCATAACCATCGCATTACATAAATGACACAGAGAAGGGCTGCTCGGGGGCCCCCCTGTTTGGCTATAATCCCGACATGAAAAAATCCCGCACTCCAGGCAAGTCTGCCCGCAAACCTTCACAAAAGTCCCCAACCCGCCGCCGGAGCCGTTTCAGGGCTATTTTCCTGCGCCTTGCCCTGCTGGGGCTGGCGATTCTGGCCGGCTGGACGGTGTATCTTGATGCGGTTGTCACGGCCAGGTTTGAAGGCCAGAGATTTGAGGTGCCATCCCGGGTCTACGCCAGACCGCTGGAACTTTACGACGGTGCCAGCACCAGTGCGGCCAGTCTGCGCCGTGAGCTGGAAATGGCCGGTTACCGGCAGGGCGATGGGGTAAAGCCAGGTACCTTCACCCAGTCTGGCAGTCGTTTCGTGATCAGCACCCGGGGCTTCCGCTTTGCCGATGGCGCCGAACCCCGTCGCCGGCTTGCCGTTTCGCTGGCGGGAGATCGTGTCAGCGGCATGCGAGTACTTTCTGGGGAGGCCACGCCGGTGGCAAGGCTTGAGCCGGTGCAGATCGGTGGCATCTACCCCGCCCACAAGGAGGACCGGGTGCTGGTGCAGATGGAGGATCTGCCCCAGGGGTTTGAAGAAACCCTTCTGACCGTTGAAGACCGCGACTTTTACGACCACTTTGGCCTGTCACCCCTTTCCATTGCCCGGGCTTTCTGGGCCAACCTGCAGGCCGGTCGGGTGGTGCAGGGCGGTAGCACCCTGACCCAGCAGCTGGTCAAGAATCTGTACCTCAGCCGGGATCAGACATTCGTCCGCAAGGGCAATGAAGCTCTGATGTCGCTGCTGCTCGAAGTTCATTACGACAAGCGGGAGATTCTTGAAACCTACCTCAACGAGGTATACCTGGGGCAGGCGGGCACCCGCAGCATTCATGGCTTCGGGCTGGGCAGCCAGTTTTACTTTGGCGAATCCCTCGGGGACCTGAAGCTCCACCAGTACGCCCTGCTGGTTGGTCTGGTAAAGGGACCAAGTTATTACGACCCCCGCCGGAATCCCCAGCGGGCCCTTGCCCGTCGCAACCTGGTTATCGATACTCTGGCATCCCAGGGACTGATCAGCGAGTCCCGTGCTCTGGCTGCCCAGGCGCAGCCGCTGGGGGTCGCGGCAAAGCCATCCTATTCGGAAAACCGCTATCCGGCGTACATCGATCTGGTCCGTCGTCACCTGGCACGGGACTACCGGGAAGAAGACCTGCAGAACGATGGTTTGCGGATATTCACCACCCTCAACCCCGCCATCCAGTACGCCGCGGAGTTCGCGGTTGCTGAAACCCTGGAATCGCTGGAACCGGGTGGGAGCCCCTCGCCGCTGGAATCGGCAATGGTGGTCACCTCCCGGGATACCGGAGAAGTACTTGCCCTGGTCGGCGGCCGGGATGCCCAGTTTGCCGGCTTCAACCGGGCACTGGATGCCCGCAGGCCGATTGGTTCCCTGATCAAGCCCTTCACCTATCTCACGGCGCTGGGTAATGCCGATACTTACACTCTGATTTCGAAGGTTGAAGACCGCCGCTTTGCTCTGGTTTTTGACAACGGCCAGCGCTGGGAACCGGACAATTATGACGGCCAGGAGCATGGAATGGTGCCGCTGCACCAGGCACTGTCGCACTCATACAACCTCGCGGCTGTGCGGGTGGGGCTGGATGTGGGCGTCGGCGCAGTCACCGAAACCCTGCAGCGCCTTGGTGTGACCAGCCCCGTCTCCGGGTATCCGTCGATGCTGCTGGGTGCGGTATCCATGACGCCGGTTGGGGTGGCTTCCCTGTATCAGGGCCTCGCCACCTCCGGCTTCAACATGCCTTTGCGCAGCATCCGGGACGTCACTACGGCGGATGGCCAGTCTCTGAGCCGCTACAGCCTGGCGGTCGACCAGGTGGTGGATCCGGCTGCAGTGCATCTGGTCCAGTACGCCATGCAGGAAACCATGCGGGAAGGTACCGGGCGATCCGCTTACCGGTCTCTACCTGGTGACCTTGGGCTTGCAGGCAAGACAGGGACCACCGATGATGGCCGGGACAGCTGGTTTGCCGGCTTCAGTGGCGACGTGCTGGCGGTAGCCTGGGTGGGTCGCGACGATAACACCTCCACCAGCCTGACCGGCGCCACCGGGGCACTGCCTGTGTGGTCCCGTTTCATGGCCGCGGTGCCCCAGCATGGATTTTCACCGGTGGTTCCTGACGGCGTGCAATACCACTGGGTAAATGCCGATCAGGGGGCCCTGACAGATGAGCACTGCGACAATGCCCGTTTCATGCCATTCATTGCCGGCAGTGAACCCCGTGACCGGGTAGGCTGTTCCGGCAACATGAGCAAACGCCTGAAAGGCTGGTTTGAAGGACTGTTTCAATGATGAATAAGCGATTTCCCCTGACCCTTGTCGGTGCAGCTACCCTCGTGCTGGCTGGCTGTGCTACTGGCACGGGTTACCCGATCTATGTTCCCGCGTCTCAGGAGCCCGCTTACGACCAGCAGGCGCCGGAACCGCCGCAGACTGAGCGGGCTGCTGGTGACACCAGAGTTCTCAAGTCGGAGCAGCCCGCCGAAAGAGAAGTGATTGAATCCCGGCCCATCCCGGCCCCGGACCACCAGAGCCAGGGTGAAACCCTGTCCCCGGCGGCGGCAAGCCTCATGATGCAGGCCGACAGCCTGCTGGCCCAGGGCAATACCCAGGGTGCCATCAGCCAGCTCGAACGGGCCCAGCGCATATCCCCCAGATCCGCTGAAATTTACTACAAACTGTCTGAAGCCTATGTGCAGATGGACAGGCTGGACACCGCCGAGCAGTTCACCCTGAAAGGACTGTCACTGGCAGGAAGCAATACGAAGCTCCAGCGTTCCGGCTGGAACCTGCTGGCGGATATCCGGCGGGCAAATGGCAATATGGCGGGGGCGAATCAGGCTGAGCAGCGGGCGTCGGCGCTTTAATCGGGCAATAAAAAAGCCCCCGCGGTGCGGGGGCTTGGTTCTAGATTGCTTTTTCTGAGACGGTTTATTGAATGATTTCGGCTAGGGCGTCTTCCTTCGCTATAACAGTAACGTCCTGAACGCCAATGAACTCTAGGTCGTCTACTGTCTGGTTATCATCAGACTGGCACGCATAGGCGATGGTGTAGTCGCCGGCCGGCAGAAATGCAGCCTTGAAGCTAAACAGGCTTTCTTGCTCCTCATTGGTTACCGGCACTGCTACGACAGGGCCTTCCATCTTCTCGGTCTCGGGATTAAAGACGAGATCAGTCGGTGTTGTGCCGCTTCCTGCGTAAACGTAGACAGACCCGTCGTAGTCGCAGGCTTGGGGGGTGTCAGCCCGCTGGGCAGCGAGGTTAATGACGTCAACTTTCCCGACAATTGACCCAGCTTCAACATTGTCTATCAGACGATGGGAAGGCTTCAGCATGTATTTGTCACGGTTTGCCGGAGCATTTCCGCCGGCATTAAAGATGGACTTCTTGACATCAAAATCGATGGTAAAATCTGCAGAGCCACCAGCAGGAATTACGAAGCCGCCATTCAGCTTGAGTCCGGTTTGACGACCCGAAGGCAGGAACAGAAAGACTGGTGTCTCATTAACGTCTGATGCTTCAACAACGTATGGATCTGCGCCTAGGTGAAGTCGAATCCACTCATACTGACCTGCAGGGAATTCCTGGCCTTCGAAAAGCTGTGCAACCTTGCCGCCCTGGAAGTCGAGCAGGTTGATGTCCAATGCTTCTGCCAGTTCGATGGTTACGCTTTCGCCGTCTGCAGACTTCACTTCAACCGAAGTGATATTCAGGTTTGCCTGGCTCAGATCGGTTACCGGAGCATCTGTCAGACCCAGTGACATGGTCCCGGTAGAATCGCTATCACTGCTGCCACTTCCACCACACGCCGCCACTGCTGCTGCCAGTGCCGCAACTGTAAAACCCTTGATCAGTGCATTCTTCATAAATCGTCTCCGAAGGTTTGCCCGGTCGGTGAATGTCTCGCCGGGTTTTTTATGATCTGTCTGGTCACCTGGTACTCCTGCAGAGTTCGGCGCCTGAGAGTAGAACGTGCGCTGCCTTCGAAGCGTTCCCATTTATCGTGTTACTGTTTTTCTTTCTCGTGTTACCAAATGTACAGGAGCAATTTTTGCAGGATAGAGTCGGAATCCGGGCAGTCGGGCGTTTTTATGATATAAGGCGTTCTGAAACCAGAATCCGCAGGTTGCTGATGTGGCATTGATTCCTTTCAGGCGCTCGCGCGCGAAACAGTTTGAAGACTGCGTTCAACCCCACCTTGGGGCAATGTACCGGTTTGCTTACCGGCTTACCGGCCAGAGGGACGACGCGGAAGACCTGGTGCAGGATGTGCTGACAAAAGTTTTTCCAAAAGCGGATGAGCTGCTGGCAGTCGACCAGCCAGGCCCCTGGCTCAACCGGGTGCTTTACCGGCACTTTATAGACCTCACCCGGAAATACGCGCGTCAGGCCGATCGTCCAGCCAGCAGCATCATGTCCGAAGAGGTGGGGCGGGATTTTCTCGACAGCCTGGTAGACAGAGGAGTGGAGCCGGACCGCCAGCTGGACAGCGAGCAGCTGCGGCAGGCAATGGACAGGGCACTGACAGATCTGTCCCCCGACCACCGCAGCCTTCTTCTGTTGCATGACGTGGACGGATGGCGTCAGGAGGATATTGCCGAGGTTCTGGGTATCGCGGTAGGTACGGTCAAATCCCGCCTGCACAGGTGTCGCGCAGGTCTGAAAGAAAAAATTGGCGAGGAATTGGAACCTTTTCTCACCGGAACTCGTTTCAGGGATTGAGGTGATCGAAATGACAACGTGCCAGCAGGCCCACACATACATTGAACGCTCAGCCGCCGGAGAACTCACTGCCGCGGATGCCCGGGCTCTTGAACAGCATACTGCCAGCTGCCAGCCATGCGCCATCCGCCTGCGCTGGGAAAACCGGATCAGCGAGGAGCTGCAGCGTAATGAAATTCCGGCACCTGGGCCGGATTTCGAGGCCCGCGTGCTGGCGGCAGCAACCGGGCGCAGCTCTGCAGCGTCAGGCAGCAGAGGCCGCCGCAAGTGGGCGTCGCCGGTGGTGGGTGGAGCAGTTGCAGCTGCGCTGGCTTTGGGCCTGTTTCTGGGAAGCGGCATTGAAAACCAGGATTCTCCTGAAACCTTCGCTGCCAGTGGAAGTGGTCAGCAGGCTCAGGATGAAAACCCGACCAGTGTTCCCGGCTACCGGGAGCAGACGGTCAGGTTGGCCTTCAGTGCAAAGTCGGAGCTGGATGACGTCAGCCTTACCCTGGAACTGCCGGCCAATGTAGAGCTGGCAAGTTTTCCGGGTCATCGCGAACTGACCTGGCAGGTCGACCTCAAAGCGGGTGACAATGTTATCGCACTGCCCCTGCGCGTTGCCTGGCCCGAAGCCGGCGAGCTGGTGGCACATCTGGACGACGGTGAAAAACGTAAAACCTTCCGTGCCCCCATCCCGGGCATGGAATCACTGGATCAGGAGCCATCCTCATGAGCAGGATGAAAGGGAAGTATCGAGTGGACCGGCTGGTGTATGCCGTCGCGGCAATCTGTCTCATGCTGGCCTCGGGCGGTGTGATGGCTCAGGAAAATGATCTGGATGTGACCATGCGCATGGTCGTTGACGATGAGGATCTTTCCGGTCGCGTTGTACAGGAGCTGCAACTGCCGGAGCCCGCCGGGATTCGGAGTCGCGAAGGCCAGCCCGGTGCCGCCGGCCGTGAGAGAGCCGCTGAAGCCAGGGAGCGTGGCCGCGCCCTGGGCCGGGAGATATCAGAGGAAGCCAGGAGTAACCGCAGTGAGCTCCGCCGGGGCAGTCCCGACGAGGGCATTGAGCTGCCCTCGGCCAGCAGACCGGACATGGGTAACGAACTACCGGAGCCCGGGCCTGGCTCAGGGCGCGATGGGCTCCCTGATATGGACATGAAACCGCAACCGGACGCTGGCAACCCCCGCTAACCCAGACTGAATTCAGCGATTCCCGCCTGCCAATGAGCATTGGGAATCATTGAGATCCTGCTATACTTCAACCGGTATCAATATCCCGTTCTGCGGGGCCTCCGGTAGGAGTTCTGTTTGGCCCGTTTTTCCTGTCAATACCCACTGAGCCTTCTTGTCTGCGCCTTGCTTGCGGCACCTTTGTCCGCTGACGATGCTGCATCCGGCGCGTCTGTGTCGTCAGCCCTTTCGTCTGTGAGAGAGGGGGTGCAGGCGTTTAATCAGGGCGACCTGACTCGCGCCAGACTCCTGCTGGAACAGGCCCTGTCCAAAGGACTGGAAAGCGCGTCCCTGCGCTACAACCTTGGGGTGGTTTATTACCGGCTGGAGCTTTACGACCGGTCCCGGGAACAGTTCCGGATTCTCCTCGATACGCCCCACCGTGATCTTGCACTCTATAACCTCGGACTGATCTCACAGGCGGAAGAAGATCACCGCCAGGCCCGGGACTATTTTACCGAAGTTGCAGAACATGCGGAGCAGGAGAAACTGCGCAAACTCGCGCTGCTGCAACTGGAGGACCAGGCAGACACCCGGGTTTTTCCAGCTCCCTGGTCGGGCTTTGCTTCACTGGGTCCTGGCTACGAAGACAACCTTGCCCTTCTGCCGGACGACGCCGCGACGGATCTGTCGGACACTTTCAATGATGGCTTTGTGGTGGCCGCGGGGCCGCTATGGGAACTGAACGGTCGGGCGGATCGGGCAGATTCCATCAACCTGTCCGGCAGCGCTTTTCGCCGTCACTACCATTCGGAGAGTGACTACAGCAACGATGCCCTCCAGGCGGCGGTATCCTGGGTTTCCCGGGGCCGCACAGACCGCTATCAGTTTGGTCTCCAGCAGTCCTGGTTCAGAATTGGCGGTGAAAACCGGGAATTCCATACGACGCTGGATCTCAAATACAGAAAGGCCGGCTGTCTCGGTGTGGCCGGAGGTCGCTGCGATCTGGGAGCAAATCTGTCTCTGGTGAATCCGTCTGATGGCTTTGAAGCCTATGAGGGCACCCGTTATTTCTTTCAGGGTGGCTATCTCTACCAATGGGACCAGTGGGAGGCGCATTCCCGCATCCGTCTGGAATTCAATGACAGGGATGATCTGAGACAGGGCGATCAGTTCATCAGCGTGTCACCCAGGCGCCAGGAGCTTGAAGCCGGCCTTGATTTTCATGGTTTCGGACAGCTGTCCGTGGGCGGGTGGCTGGGTTTCCGCTACAGCGACTACCCGGATGATTACGAATTGCTGGAGGCTTCAGGGGTGGAGGCCGGACGGCGGACAGAACAGCGGTATTCGGTGAGTCTGAGATCAGACTACGCCCTGTCATCGCAATGGTCGGTTTCAGCTGAAGCTATCTACCGCAGAAATGACAGCTCACTGGAGCAGTTCACATACGATAACTACATCACCCAGCTAAGCTTGGGTTACCTCTTCTGATGTTCCGTTTTCGTTTTTCTGTGGTTTCAGGGGCGGCAAACTGCAACTGCCGTCCCTGAAATATTTCTTTCAGGTCAGAGGCCAGCGTTCCTCAGACGATTGGCCTGCTGGCGGAACACGGTTTTCGGATCTGTCTCAAACAGGCTGTGAAGGCCGATGGCCTGGTTCACTTCGTCCAGGTGGTTCATGAAGTAATTGTCCCGGATGACCCTGCCGAAGTGATTGCTGCACCGCCCCACCAGGCCGTCATTGGCGCTGAAGCCGAAAGCCAGGCTTGTAGCGCCCAGTAAGGCGTCGGAGGGGTCAAAAGCGTTGGTCAGCACGCCGGTCCCGCCCCAGGAATAAAAACGCACGCCGCTGGATGAGTAGGCACCTTCACCGCAGGAGGTGGCGGGAACACCAGCCGGCGCAAAGCGGTTGAATTCGTTGCTGCCCTGGGTTGTCAGGGAGTAGAGGCTGGAACGCAGATTCTGGTCAAAGCCGCCGCCGGAGAGAAGATCAATCAGGCCGCCCAGGGCGTCGCCCAGTTTTGCTGCCAGGCTTTCCGCAGGAGAGCCATAGATGAGGTCAGCAACCGGAGATCCTTTATGGGGAGAACCCACTGAGGTGACGGAGGCGACCAGGTCCGGCCGTACCCGTGCGACATAGCGTGCCGTTGGGCCGCCATGGCTGTGGCCGATCAGATTGACCTTGCCGTGGACGGCCGCAATGGCCTGGATCTGGGGGAGCAGGGCTTCACCGCGGGCGATGGTGCTGTCCAGCGCGGGAACCTGAGTAGTGTAGACGTCGGCACCATAACGGCGGAGTTCTTCCGGGATGCCGTACCAGTAATCTATGCCGGCAATGGAATCGAAACCAAACATGCCGTGTACCAGCACAATCGGGTAACGGGTATCTGTGTAGTTTGAGGGAGTCCACCACCAGGACATGGCGGGGGCTGACCACGTCAGTACGCTTACCAGGGCTAATGCCTTGATCCAGTGTTTCATTGCTTGCACCTTTCGTCAGTCTGCTTTTGTCTTTGTTATCAAACTGCGTCGGGGCCGCGTCGAGGCTCCTGTCAATCCTGGATAGCGTCTGTTTACTCGTTCCTGGTTCTGGAAGGGTGCCTTGACCCACGGGCTTCCCTGCTCTGACGCTGCATCAGACTGTGCTGATCAGATTGTCGCAGTCAGTGCGTCTGTTGTGAAACAGAGTTCATTTTTTGAACAGGAAGATACTTATGTCAACAAAGCTTGCACAAAATTCAGCCAGAGGGCCTTCCGGTGTGACGCGGTTCACAGGCATGGCCCGGAAAGACAGGGTTTCCGGGCCATGCCAGCAGCGAATCAGGCCAGCGAATCAGGTCAGAGTGTGGCCATGACTTTTTCCGCAGCGCGGATGGTGTGTTCGACGTCGTCATCCGATAAAACCGCGCAGATGAACCCGGCTTCGAATGCCGAGGGAGCCAGGTAGACACCTTCTTTCAGCATGCCCTGGAAAAAGGCTTTGAAACGCTCCACATCACAGGCCATGACCTGGTCAAAGCGGGTGACGCTGCGCTCTTCAGTGAAGAAGAATCCAAACATGCCCCCCGCACCCTGCACCGTTAGCGGAATGCCGGTTTTGTTGGCCGCGGCCCGCAGGCCATTCTGTACGGCAAGGCTTTTCGCCCCCAGCGCGTCATGGAAACCTGGCTCGGAAATAGCCATCAACGTGGTCAGGCCTGCGGTCATGGCCAGGGGATTGCCGGAGAGAGTGCCGGCCTGGTAAACCGGGCCCAGAGGCGAGATGTGTTCCATGATGTCCCGTTTGCCGCCGAAGGCCCCTACCGGCAGGCCCCCACCAATGATCTTGCCCAGAGCCGTGAGGTCCGGCGTCACATCGTAGTACTCCTGGGCCCCACCCAGGGCTACCCGAAAGCCGGTCATGACTTCATCGAAGATGAGCACCGCTCCGGACTCGTTGCATACCTCCCTCAATCCCTGCAGGAAGCCGGGTACCGGCGGAATACAGTTCATGTTGCCCGCGACAGGTTCTACTATGACACCGGCAATCTGGTCGCCCATTTCAGCGAAGACCTTTCTCACGCCCTCAATGTCATTGAAGTCCAGCGTCAGCGTGTGCTCGGCCAGGCTGGCCGGGATACCGGGTGAGTTGGGTACGCCAAGAGTCAGGGCTCCGGAGCCGGCTTTTACCAGCAATGAATCCACGTGGCCGTGGTAGCAGCCTTCGAATTTCACGATCTTGTCCCGGCCGGTATAGCCGCGGGCCAGCCGGATGGCGCTCATGGTGGCCTCGGTGCCCGAGTTGACCATGCGCACCAGATCAATGGAGGGCATCAGCTCGCAGACTTTCTTCGCCATTGCTGTTTCGATAGCCGTAGGCGCGCCGTAGCCTACACCCAGGTCGATCTGGGCATGGAGCGCATCCTTGATGCGCTGGTCGCCATGACCAAGAATCATCGGCCCCCAGGAGCCGATGTAATCGATGTAGCGGCGGTCGTCCTCATCGTACAGATAAGCTCCCTGGGCATGTTTGAAGAACAACGGTGTTCCGCCTACACCACGAAATGCCCGTACCGGAGAATTGACGCCCCCCGGAATATATTTCTGTGCCTGTTCAAAAAGATCTTCGGATTGCGTCATGGGTCAGAACTCCCCGGGTTGGAATGTGAATCGGATAACGTGTTGTTTGCCGGATCATGGAAATGCAAGCCGGCAAAATCAGTCTGCAGCCAGATGATGCTGTCGGATCAGTTCTGAAAGCTGCCTGGCGCGCTTTTCTGTGTCGCCCTCTCCGAACAGACCACCGACTACGGCGAGGCAGTCAGCGCCGGCCTCGATCAGGGGTCCGCCATTTTCGGCAGTGATGCCGCCAATGGCAACCAGGGGCAGATCCCACCTCCGGGCCTGTCCCAGTATTTTGGGGTCTGCCGGGAAGGCTCCTGGCTTGGTGCCGGATGGATAAAAGCGGCCAAAAGCCAGGTAATCCGCCGAGGCTGCAACAGCCTTTTCCGCCAGTGCCAGGCTTCCATGACAGGTCGCTCCGATAATTGCCTTGTCTCCCAGCAAAGCCCGGGCATCAGCAAGGGAGGTATCGGTCTGGCCAAGGTGAACACCGGCTGCGCCTACCTGGTGAGCAAGCTTCGGGTCGTCGTTGATGATCAGGGGTACGCCGGCTTCCTGGCAAATAGCCTGCAGGCCTTCGGCCTGATGCAGGCGTTCGCTGACGGTGCTGATCTTGTCCCGGTACTGAACCATCACCGCGCCCCCCCGAAGGGCTGCTGCCACTTCAGTGAGCAGCCGTTGTCCCGGCATCATTTCCGTATCAGTGATGGCATAGAGGCCGGGCCGAATACCTTTGTGGAACACTAGGTGCTTTCCGTCCTGCTGCGATCGGGTACGGGCTGGCCCTGTCCCACTTCAAGTGCATTGCGGATGGCCTCCAGCACGAACAGCTGTGCCCGGTCGATGGCGTTTTCCAGGGACAGGCCTTTGGCCCTTCCAGCTGCAATGGCGGCCGCCAGGGTGCAGCCGCTTCCGTGATATTCCCCGCCAATCCGCTCCAGCGGCCATTCCTCCGTGCGACGGTTCTCCCGGTGAAGAATATTGATGATCTGCTCTCCGGTTCCATGCCCGCCGGTGGCTAAAACGGAATGGCAGCCACCGGAAAGAAGCTGCACTGCAGCTTTTTCCGGGTCGTCGCTGTTGCCCAGCAAGGCCAGTTCGACACCATTCGGCGTTATCACATCCGCCAGGGGGAAGAGGCGGCTCCGCATGCGGTCTATCAGCGCTTCGTCTGCGAGGTCGCCACCGCCGGCAGCCTTGATGACCGGGTCCACAATCAGCGGTATGTCTGGATAACGGTCAAGAAAACGTACCAGCACGTCCACGACATCGGCATTGCCCAGGGCACCGGTTTTGATGGCCTGAAAAGGCGTATCCGCCGCAAGGCAGGCCAGTTGTTGTTCTATGAGGCCAGCATCCACAGGCGCACTGTTGTAGACATTTTTCGTGTCCTGAACAGTGAGGCAGGTAAGGACGGGCAGGGGATGGCAGCCCAGTGCCGTGACCGCCTGAATGTCGGCCTGGATGCCGGCGCCGCCGGAGGGATCGAGTCCGGAAAGAATCAGTACCTGGGGGCGTTGTTGGAGTTTGATGTCCGGGTCTCCTTTTTACTCGGAAGAATTGCTTTCAGAAAGGTCTGACAGTGGCAAGTATCACCACGGCCACCAGCACCAGTACCGGCATTTCATTGAACCACCGGTAGAATACATGGCTCCGCCGATTCTGGTCATCCCGGAAGACCTTTACCAGGTGACCGCAGTAGAAATGATAGCCGATCAGCAGCAGTACCAGCACCAGCTTTGCGTGCAGCCAGCTCTGGCTGAGGTAACCCGACGGATTGTAGCCGATCAGCCAGAGGCCAAACACGACCGTTGCAATCATGGACGGGGTGGTAATGCCACGATAGAGCTTCCTCTCCATGATCTTGAATCTTTCTCTTCCTGGCTGGTCGGAGCAGTCCGCATGGTAGACGAAGAGCCGCGGCAGGTAGAACAGGCCCGCAAACCAGCACACCATGGAAATGATATGAAACGCCTTTACCCAAAGCATGGAAATTCCTCTGATCTGAACTATCAGTCGGTGTGACCGGTGGACGATTCCGCCGGCGCCGGACGCGATTGCAGCATCAGGTGCCCTTGTATTTGTAGTAGCTCTCGATATCGGATTTCAGCACCACACCATAAATGCGCTGGATCATCGGTGCTACATGTCTTTGCACATAAAGCGCTTCCGCCTGGGTGCTTTCAAAGATATCAAGCGCTTCCTCCAGTGTGGCCTGGTACTGAACCGAGGCAAGGTCCCGTCGATTGGCAGGAATTTCCATCAGGTCGACGGTGTCATCCTCCGCCGGCTCCGCTGCCGTTGCCTCGGTTTCCTGCACCGGCGCATCCAGGTGCCTCGCCAGATCTGCAGCGGGCAACAGGGCTGTTGGGCCCTTGCTGCCCTCAACAATCAACCATTTGGGTTCAGCCCTGAGGATATCCCTGGCCTTCTCTCTCGACAGCTTTCGTTCACTCCTTACTATGCTCCGGTCCATGATCGCCCCCACCGAAACCCGCCGCAGGGCCTGGATGACCGGCGAGTTCTGGTAGCTCATGCCCTGGTTTTTGAGGATTGTCAGAAAAAAGGACTTCTGGCCAAATACCTCGCTGGTAATCAGACTCGCGCTTGTGATGATCAGCATTCCAGGAAGAATGATGTTGGGGTTCCGGGTCAGCTCCATCAGTGCCATGAGGGCCGCCAGTGGCGCCTGCAGCACGGCCCCCATCATGGCCCCCATCCCCAGCATGGCGTAGAAGCCAACAGACGAGGCAGTATCCGGTGCAGCGCTGGCGCCAATCAGACCCATGGCGCCGCCAAGGGTGGCACCAATGAAAATGGTCGGGCCAATGACGCCGCTGGGCATGCCGAGACCAATGGTGACGGCGGTTATCACCAGTTTGGCAACGCCAGCTGCCAGCAGGAGCCAGAAGGGAAGCTCATTGCCAATGGTCTGCTGTACCGTGTCGTAACCAATGCCCATGACCTCCGGGATGGCCAGGGCGAAGGGCACCATGAGCAGGCCGGCGATAGTCAGTCGTAACAGTACAGGCCGGTGCTGAAAACCGGCACTGATTGACATCAGCTTGATCATCGCCGCGGCGGCAACACCGATGAGTACGGCGATCGCCAGTATCCAGGGAATCTCCAGCAGGGAATTCATGGTCAGGGGAGGCACGGTGAAGGCCGGTGCAGGTCCATACGTGGCCTGGGCGATGACTGCGGAGCTGACAGAGGCCAGAATGATGGGGGTAAAACCCGCGATGGTGTATTCCATCATGACCACTTCCATCGCAAATATGACCCCTGCGATGGGGGTGTTGAAAGAGGCGGAGATGGCCGCGGCGCAGCCACAGGCAACCAGGGTGCGTATGCTGTTATTGGGCAGCTTCATCCATTGCCCCATAAGGCTGGAAAAAGATGCGCCCAGGTGAACGGCCGGCCCTTCCCGGCCCGCCGACTGACCAGTCACAATTGTCGTGACCCCTACTACAAACTGGACGATGGCACTGCGAAGGTTGATATAGCCCTGGTGGTAATTCAGCCGCTCCATGACATGCACAACACCGACCTTCCGATCCTGGCTGGCCATGCGGTGGAAGAAAATCCCCAGACCGACTGCTCCTATCAGAGGCAGCAGGCCCCGGGTCAGTATGTCCAGCTCCTCGAAAGACTCCGAGCCCGCGCCCGGGAGCAGAAACCGCAGCGGAAACTCAATGGCAAACCGGAAAGCCAGGATGACGCCCCCGGTCACCAGGCCCGAAAGCAGGCCCAGGAGGGCAAGCTGCGGCAGCGCGTCCACATCGGACAGCCGCCGGCGGAACATTGGAACCAGCTTGTCAGTAATCCTGCGTCTGAGCTTTCGCATTGAATTTCCGGATGATTGGGGATGGCGCGCTGGATGTTAAACGTATTGTAACCGTCGCGGCTCTGGTCGCAATGTGTCACTGCAGTATCATGATAGACTATGTGGCCGCCCCGGTTTTGCAGAAGCCTGGTGTTTTCCCGGCGGCATCGGAACGGCAACTTTACTGGTAACGGAGGTTTGAGTGATCAGGGTAGGCATTGTGGGTGGTACCGGCTACACCGGGGTTGAACTGCTACGGATTCTGGCAGCGCATCCCGAGGTTGAGGTGACGCAGATTACCTCACGCTCGGAAGCCGGACTGGCTGTGGCTGACCTCTACCCCAACCTGCGGGGACATTTCGATCTCAGGTTTACCGAGCCGGATGTCAAAGTCCTGGGTGACTGTGATCTGGTGTTCTTTGCCACTCCTCACGGTGTGGCCATGCGAATGGTCCCCGAGCTGATGGCCAGGGGCACACGAGTGGTGGACCTGTCTGCCGACTTCCGTCTGAGGGACCTTGAGCTCTGGGCCTCCTGGTACGGAATGCCTCACGAAAGCGCTGAATGGGCGGAGAAAGCCGCGTATGGCTTGCCGGAAGTTTTCCGGAGTGAAATCCGGGAAGCCCAGTTGGTGGCGAACCCGGGCTGCTATCCCACAGCTGTCCAGCTGGGCTTTCTGCCGCTGCTCGAGTCCGGCCTTGTGGACTCCTCACGGTTGATTGCGGATGCCAAATCCGGGGCAAGCGGTGCCGGACGTCAGGCAAGTGTTGGAACCCTGCACGGCGAGATGGGTGAGAGTTTCAAGGCCTATGGGGCTTCCGGCCACCGCCACCTTCCGGAAATCCGCCAGGGGCTGATGAGCGCCGCACACGGTCAGGATGTGGGAGTGACTTTCGTCCCCCACCTGGTGCCCATGATCCGGGGTATTGAGGCAACCCTCTATGCCGAGCTTCGGGTGCCTGGTGATTTTGACCGGCTTCAGGACCTCTACGAGCAGCGTTTCAGCAATGAACCATTTGTGGATGTGATGCCCTTTGGCAGCCATCCGGAAACACGAAGCGTCCGTGGCGCAAATACCTGCCGCATGGCTCTGCACCGGCAGGGAGACAGTTCCATGGTGATCGTGTCATCGGTTATCGACAATCTTGTGAAAGGGGCGGCCGGCCAGGCTGTTCAGAACATGAATATCATGTTTGGCCTGGACGAAACCCTTGCCCTCAATCTTCCTGCTTTGCTGCCATAGGCCATTTCGTGACGGGCGACAAAAATCACGATGAATACGTTGTTATCCGTCATCGACCGGGTTACCGATTACGGCGCACGGCGATCCTTCTGGTGTTTTCAGTTGTTTCGGCGGTACTGGGATACACGGCGGGCGTGAACGAGAAGGGATTTCGCCTCGCTGGTCTGGTTGAGACGAAGGCCGAGCTGAGAAGTGAGCTGGAAAGCCTGCGGGAAGCCCATCGTGATTCGCAGCAGCGACTGATCGCGTTTGAGCGTGGCACGAGCATGGATGAGCACGCCCTCAATCAGGCCAGACGGACCATCGCGGCTCTGGAAACCAGAATCTCAGACCTCCGGGCGGACCTGACATTTTACCGGAACATTATGGCGCCTTCAGAAACAAGCACTGGCCTCCAGGTCGACCAGCTGACTCTGCGCCCGGATCGGTCGGGGGATGGTTACAGTTTCAAACTGGTTCTGACGCAGATTGGCAACAACAAAAACTACATCTCAGGCGTGGTCGCGGTAAACGTGATTGGCAGGAGAGACGGAGAAAAAGAAGTCATAGCGCTCCGGGATCTCTCGCAGGACATTGATGAGCTCGGGATAAAGTTCCGTTTTCGCTATTTTCAGGATATTGAAGGTGGGCTTTCCCTCCCGGACGGTTTCGAGCCGCTGGAAGTGCAGGCGGTGGCTCAGGCCAAGGGCGCGAGATCGACCAAGGCAGAGCGTACATTTGATTGGGCAACTCTGACGGAGAAATAGCCATGTTTGGCAGCAAAAAGCAGAAGCCACGACGTCCAGTGGGCAACTTTGACACCCTGGTTTCCCGCAAGACTTCCATATCAGGGGATGTTCATTTTTCCGGCGGTCTCCATATAGATGGCAGAATTGAAGGCAAGGTGATCGCTGAGGAGGGGAGCGATGCCGTGCTGAGGATATCGGAGGCCGGGCGGATTGAAGGGGATATCATGGCGCCCCATGTGATCATCAATGGTACGGTGGAGGGTGACGTGTATGCCGGAGCCCACCTTGAGCTGGCAGCCAGGGCTGTGATCCATGGGAGCGTTTATTACAACCTCCTGGAGATGGCGATGGGCGCTGAGGTGAACGGTAATCTTGTCCACCGGAAAGAGCCTGTTGGGCTTCTCCGGCAGGATGCCCAGGCCCCCAGGCCTCACGAAGATGAGTCCGGCATAACCGGTACGAGAGAAGCCGATGAAATCGGATCCGGGAAAGATTCCGGGGAATAGTTGATTGTTTTGGTCAGGAATACGATAATCGATCAGACATCGCACAACGAAGACCACCGGAGGCGAGCTTGAGTCTTGTTCAGGAACAAATGCCGACACCGCTGTTTTTCAGCGAAAGCGCGGCTGCAAAAGTACGTGAACTGGTAGAAGAGGAGGAAAATCCTGACCTGAAACTGCGGGTTTTTGTAACTGGTGGCGGATGTTCCGGCTTCCAGTACGGATTTTCCTTCGATGACAACCAGGACGACGACGATACAGCTATTGAAAACAGCGGTGTCACCCTGCTGGTTGACCCGATGAGCTATCAGTATCTGATCGGCGCCACCATTGTTTACGAAGAGGGGCTTCAGGGCTCCCAGTTCATCGTCCAGAATCCAAATGCCAGCTCAACCTGCGGCTGTGGATCATCATTCAGCATCTGACGTCTGCCAGCACAGGTGGAAAACGCCAGTCCGGTCAGGGCTGGTAGATCGCCCCCAGAATACGCTTGCCCCGGGCTCCGGTGACTTTCGGCAGGTTGCCGGTGTTGGCGTTCAGGGTCTGCCTTGCAAGCCAGCCGAAGGCCGTCGCTTCCACCCATTGAGGATCCATCCCCAGGGCGTCAGTTGAAGCAATCTGATGGCGTGGGCATGCCTGGGTGAGCGCTGCCACCAGTTCCGGATTTCTTACACCACCGCCGCAAAGGTAAACCATTTCGGCAGGCAGTTCGTCCAGCTGCTGGGCAATGGTGGTCACCGTAAGCTGAAGCAGGGTTCGCTGCACGTCTGCCATTGAAAGCTCCGGGTGGCGTGAAAGTACCGTCTGGATCCAGGCCAGATTGAACTTCTCCTTGCCGGTGCTCTTCGGAGCTGCCTGGGCGAAATAGCCGTCGCTGAGCATGTCCTCCAGCAGATCTTCATTTATCTCGCCTTCCTGGGCCAGCCTGCCGTTTTCATCGTAATGTCGTCCGGTGTGATGGTGACACCACGCGTCCATCAGGGCATTGCCGGGGCCCGTATCAAAGCCGGATGCCTGATCAGGATCGTCACCAGGCAGCCAGCTGATATTGGCAATGCCTCCGATATTGACAATACAGCGGTTCTCGCCGCTTTTACCAAAGAAAGCGCGGTGGAAGGCCGGAACAAGGGGGGCTCCCTCGCCACCTGCTGCCATGTCCCGGCGGCGAAAATCGGCGATCGTGGCAATGCCGGTTTGTTCAACAATAATGTTGGGGTCGCCTAACTGCAGCGAAAAACTGCATTGGCCACGTGGCTGGTGACGGATGGTCTGGCCATGGCTGCCAATGGCAGCTATCTCACTGGAGGTCAGGTTCCCGGCTTCCATCACCCGCTGGGCTGCTTCACCGAACAGCACGCCCAGTTGGTGATCCATTTCTCCGATTTCATCCGGACCTCCCTGATTCTGGCTCAGACGATGCAGTCGCTCGCGCAGGTCATGAGGGTAGGGGACAGAATGGGTGGCATGCAGCTTGAGGCCCTGATCGGGGAACGACACCAGCGCGGCGTCAATGCCATCCATGCTGGTGCCAGACATCAGGCCTATGTAACAGGCCTCCGATTGCATTTTATTCTCCCCGTGCGAGGGTAATGCGGCGGGTATCCTGATAGGTTTCCAGTTGAGCCAGCATCCCATTGGTAGCTGCTCTGAAGTGAGCCAGTCGGGCCTTGGGGATGGGAGCTGCATCCGGAAGCTTAACTGTAACCGGGTTGCGGTGGGCTCCATTCACCCTGAATTCATAGTGCAGGTGAGGGCCAGTGGCAAGACCGGTTGAGCCCACGTAGCCAATAATCTGACCCTGTTTGACATATTTTCCGGAGCGGATTCCGGGCGTGAAGCCGTTCATGTGTCCATAGAGAGTGGTGATGTTGTTGCCGTGCTGGAGTACCACTGCTTTGCCATAACCGCCTTTGCGGCCGGCAAGTATCACTTTCCCGTCTCCTGCTGCCTTGATTGGCGTGCCCGTTCTGGCAGCATAATCCGTGCCCTTGTGAGCACGAATTGTATTAAGAACCGGATGGCGGCGTTTCAGATTGAAATTGGACGATATGCGGGCGAAGTCCACTGGCGTGCGTAGAAATTCCTTGCGCATGCTGCGGCCGTCAGGTGCGAAATAGTCGCTCACTCCGTTCTCATCGGTATAAAGCACAGCACTCAGTTCGCGGTCCCGGTTATGAAAGGTCGCCGCGAGAATACGGCCGTTATCAATTTTCTCCCCATCGAGAAACAGTTCTTCGTAAACGACGCTGAATCGGTCACCTTTGCGGATGTCCAGCACAAAATCGATATCCCAGCCGAAAATGCCTGCCAGCTCCATGGTCAGCTTGTCGGTCAGGCCCGCAGATTGGCCAGCGCCAAAAAGGGAACTGTAGATCTCCGCTTCAGCAAAGGTGTTCCGGACCTCGGGTTCCCTTATCACCCGCTCTCCAACGAAGCCCGTGTCAGTACGCTCGACCAGTAGTGATTCCAGCCGGGATCTCTGCAACCGGATCGCCGCCAGTTCACCCTCACCGTCAGTCGCAAAGGAGATGGCCTCTCCTGCGTAAAGACGCTGGATTTTGTCAGCCTCACCTTCGCCGTGGATGACAGAGAGCATCAGGCCATCTGAAAAGCCGGCTTTTTTGAACAGACCGGAAAGACTGTCGCCGGATTTGACCAGGTAATCTGTCCAGGTGAGCTGGGATTCCTGTTTCTTCTGCTCCATTTCCGCCACAAGGGCTATGTCTTCGACAATCTCCTTGCGCAAAGATTGGGCTTCCATGCTCTCCAGATTTTCCTCACCGCCCTCCTGTGCCAGCTCTGCGGTTTCATCAATTACGGGTTCAGGAGCGGATTCGCTCAGGTTCTGGAGGCGTGCTGAGGCTGGCTGCTCAGTCACCTGGCCGGTCTCAAGGTCCAGTGATACTGACAGTCTTCTGGCTTCAACATCGGAACTTGGGCTGAAGATTGCCGCGACGCTGATAGCGGCGCCGGCCATGAAAACTGCAGCCAGATGCTTTTTGGGGAAGGTCTTGAGCACGTTTTTAACCTGTTTTAGCCGTTAATTCTGTAAGTTGTGAAAAATTATTAAAGTCGCAATTCAAGTATAGAGCAACCCAAACCCTAAAAAAATGGATGTACCGAAACCGTAATGTTCCTGCCTTTCGGCAGCCCGGCACAGTCAAAGCTTTTCTCGCCACGCTTGTTATAATGCCCGGCCTGTTTGTTTTCGGCTGACCAGTTTATGAGCAGTACGAACTCTAGCAGGGTTTGAGGTAACGCTCAGCGTTATTTTGTTGGGGTCTGTAACTGCCGGCACCTACTTTTCGCAACTGTAATATAGGGGAACCAGGGCTCATGTCATCAATCGATGAGGCGCTCGCTGTTATCAAGCGTGGTGTAGATGAATTGCTTCCGGAAGAAGAGCTGGTTGAAAAGCTCAGGCTCGGCCGCCCACTCCGTATTAAGGCGGGTTTCGATCCGACCGCGCCCGACCTCCATCTGGGTCACACTGTTCTGATCAACAAATTACGGCAGTTCCAGGATCTGGGTCACGAGGTCATGTTCCTGATCGGCGACTTTACCGGAAAGATTGGCGATCCTACTGGTAAAAGCGCGACCCGACCGCCCCTTACCGATGAACAGATAGCGCAGAATGCCCGAACCTATAAAGAGCAGGTGTTCAAGATCCTCGACCCAGCCAGGACCCGGGTGGTATTCAATTCCGAATGGATGAGCCGGATGAGCGCAGCGGATATGATCCGGATTGCCGGTCAGTATACGGTTGCGCGCATGCTGGAGCGGGATGACTTCACCAAGCGCTACCGGGCAGAGCAGCCAATCGCCATTCATGAGTTCCTGTACCCGCTGGTGCAGGGTTATGACTCCGTGGCCATGGAGGCCGACGTTGAGCTTGGGGGCACAGATCAGAAGTTCAATCTACTGATGGGGCGTATCCTCCAGAAGCATTATGGTCAGGCCCCGCAGGTCATTCTGACAATGCCGATACTCGAGGGTCTCGATGGCGTGCAGAAAATGTCCAAGTCCCTTGGTAACTATATAGGGGTAAATGATGCTCCGGGCGAGATGTACACGAAATTGCTCTCGATTCCGGACCAGCTGCTCTGGCGCTACTTTGAGCTGCTCAGTTTCCGTCCCCTGGCTGAGGTGGCCGAATACCGCCAGGCTGTGGACGCTGGTGCCAATCCCCAGGAATTCAAAAAACTTCTGGCCGAGGAGATCATTACCCGATTCCATAACGAAGAGGCGGCCCGGTCTGCACACAAGTCAGCGGGTAACCGTGTTGCGCTGGGAGAGATTCCTGAGAATGTCCCGGTTGTTGAAGTGTCACTCGAGGGTCAGCCGCAGTTGCCCATAGCATCCGTGCTCAGGCTTGCAGGTCTGGTAAAGAATGGCGCAGCAGCAAAAGACGTGCTTGGTCGGGGCGCTGTGTATGTAAATGGAGAGCAGGCCGCTCCGGACAGGCAGTTTGTGCAGGGAGAAGACTGTGTGCTGCAGGCGGGCAAAAAGAAAATTGCCCGGGTTTTGATCACGGAATAGGCACTTTGCGGTTTTTTCAAGGAATCCCTGAAAACCTCGTTGACACCACCGGCTGTGTCTGTAGAATGCGCATCTCCTTCGGGGCAACAGGCGTTACGCCGGGCCGGAGGAGTCTGTTAACAGGTTGATTTGATTGAACATATTGATAATCAGATTTAGCAGTTGACAGGCACGGGGAACGCTGTAAAATGCGCACCTCGATTGAGCCAAACGGCTCCGCTCTTTAAAAAGTTGATCAAGTAATTCGTGTGGGCGCTGGCTGTGATGTTTCGACAAGAAATATCAAGACAGTGACTCGTCGAATTTGAGTTTTGTCTTGAGCAGAAATTGAAGCTTCGGCTTCTGTATGATTTAAACTGAAGAGTTTGATCATGGCTCAGATTGAACGCTGGCGGCAGGCTTAACACATGCAAGTCGAGCGGTAACAGGTCCTTCGGGATGCTGACGAGCGGCGGACGGGTGAGTAATGCATAGGAATCTGCCTGATAGTGGGGGATAGCCCGGGGAAACCCGGATTAATACCGCGTACGCCCTTCGGGGGAAAGCAGGGGATCTTCGGACCTTGCGCTATCGGATGAGCCTATGCCGGATTAGCTAGTTGGTGGGGTAAAGGCCTACCAAGGCGACGATCCGTAGCTGGTCTGAGAGGATGATCAGCCACATCGGGACTGAGACACGGCCCGAACTCCTACGGGAGGCAGCAGTGGGGAATATTGGACAATGGGGGCAACCCTGATCCAGCCATGCCGCGTGTGTGAAGAAGGCTTTCGGGTTGTAAAGCACTTTCAGTGGGGAGGAAGGCTCGGCGATTAATACTCGCCGGGATTGACGTTACCCACAGAAGAAGCACCGGCTAACTCCGTGCCAGCAGCCGCGGTAATACGGAGGGTGCAAGCGTTAATCGGAATTACTGGGCGTAAAGCGCGCGTAGGTGGTTTGATAAGCGAGATGTGAAAGCCCCGGGCTTAACCTGGGAACGGCATTTCGAACTGTCAGGCTAGAGTGTGGTAGAGGGTAGTGGAATTTCCTGTGTAGCGGTGAAATGCGTAGATATAGGAAGGAACACCAGTGGCGAAGGCGGCTACCTGGACCAACACTGACACTGAGGTGCGAAAGCGTGGGGAGCAAACAGGATTAGATACCCTGGTAGTCCACGCCGTAAACGATGTCAACTAGCCGTTGGGGATCTTGAATCCTTAGTGGCGCAGCTAACGCACTAAGTTGACCGCCTGGGGAGTACGGCCGCAAGGTTAAAACTCAAATGAATTGACGGGGGCCCGCACAAGCGGTGGAGCATGTGGTTTAATTCGACGCAACGCGAAGAACCTTACCTGGCCTTGACATGCTGAGAATCCTGCAGAGATGCGGGAGTGCCTTCGGGAACTCAGACACAGGTGCTGCATGGCCGTCGTCAGCTCGTGTCGTGAGATGTTGGGTTAAGTCCCGTAACGAGCGCAACCCCTATCCCTAGTTGCCAGCACGTAAAGGTGGGAACTCTAGGGAGACTGCCGGTGACAAACCGGAGGAAGGTGGGGATGACGTCAGGTCATCATGGCCCTTACGGCCAGGGCTACACACGTGCTACAATGGCGCGCACAGAGGGCTGCAAACCCGCGAGGGGGAGCCAATCTCAGAAAACGCGTCGTAGTCCGGATCGCAGTCTGCAACTCGACTGCGTGAAGTCGGAATCGCTAGTAATCGCGAATCAGAATGTCGCGGTGAATACGTTCCCGGGCCTTGTACACACCGCCCGTCACACCATGGGAGTGGATTGCACCAGAAGTGGTTAGTCTAACCTTCGGGAGGACGATCACCACGGTGTGGTTCATGACTGGGGTGAAGTCGTAACAAGGTAGCCGTAGGGGAACCTGCGGCTGGATCACCTCCTTAAACGAAGTCGGCCATCACGGTCAGAGTCCACACGAATTACTTGATCAGCAGAAGAGAGCAAAGGGTCTTTCAGGCCCGAACTGGCTTGTCCGGGAGGACAGGCAAAGCCGGGTCTGTAGCTCAGTTGGTTAGAGCGCACCCCTGATAAGGGTGAGGTCGGTGGTTCAAATCCACCCAGACCCACCAAAATTGCGTTATCCGTCGTTATCGTAACGTTCACGTGCTACTCGCACGCTACACGTTCCGATGCCTAGGCTAACCCAATTTTCCGGGAGTGCTTGAACCACTGGTTTGAGACGATCGCGGAGGCGCCGGACAGGTTTCGTTAATCCAGGCGCAGCGGGAGCGAGTGAAGGAGTGACCCTCGATGGGTCATGACTGAAGCGAGCGAGTGTTGCAACGCCGAGTAACGGAAGCTGGACAAGCATCCGGGGCTATAGCTCAGCTGGGAGAGCGCCTGCCTTGCACGCAGGAGGTCAGCGGTTCGATCCCGCTTAGCTCCACCAAAACCTGAAAGATACACATTGCCTGAACCGCCCCCTGGGTTGGATCAGTGTACAGAAACGAATGTTTCAGTTTCATGAAGCCTTCCTTTCTGATCACTGGGTCAGAACTGCTCTTTAAAAATACGGACAAGATTGAAACATCCGAGAGGATGGATTCCCTGACTGGCAGTCAGGCCTTCGGGCCGGATTGATGGTGAGGGGTCTGTTCATCTCAAATGATAACGATCAAGCGTTATCCGGTGTTGTCGTTGAAGTGTTGTTTATGACTTCCAGCGACTGTCCTGTAACTGTCTTCACCTTTGGGTGAGGTGCGGTTGCCTGTCAGTTGTCTTGGGGTTATATAGTCAAGCAACTAAGCGCATACGGTGGATGCCTTGGCAGTCAGAGGCGATGAAAGACGTTGAAGCCTGCGATAAGGCTCGGGGAGCTGGCAAACAAGCTGTGATCCGGGCATCTCTGAATGGGGAAACCCACCTGGTTTCGGCCAGGTACTGTGCACTGAATACATAGGTGTACAGGGCGAACCGGGGGAACTGAAACATCTAAGTACCCCGAGGAAAAGAAATCAACCGAGATTCCCTAAGTAGCGGCGAGCGAACGGGGACTAGCCCTTAAGCTGGACAACTGGTAGGAGAAGGTTCTGGAAAGGACCGCCATAGTGGGTGATAGCCCCGTATC
This sequence comes from Marinobacter sp., assembly GCF_044799475.1. GTDB lineage: Bacteria > Pseudomonadota > Gammaproteobacteria > Pseudomonadales > Oleiphilaceae > Marinobacter. The sequence continues at coordinate 1,594,384 of NZ_CP085217.1, forward strand.
CGAAACCTGAGTTCAGTGAAAACGAGTAGGACGGGACACGTGATATCCTGTCTGAACATGGGGGGACCATCCTCCAAGGCTAAATACTCCTGACTGACCGATAGTGAACCAGTACCGTGAGGGAAAGGCGAAAAGAACCCCTGTGAGGGGAGTGAAATAGATCCTGAAACCGTATGCGTACAAGCAGTCGGAGCGGACTTGTTCCGTGACGGCGTACCTTTTGTATAATGGGTCAGCGACTTATGTTCAGTGGCGAGGTTAACCGTATAGGGGAGCCGTAGGGAAACCGAGTCTGAATAGGGCGAATCAGTCGCTGGATATAGACCCGAAACCGGGCGATCTATCCATGAGCAGGTTGAAGGTGCGGTAACACGCACTGGAGGACCGAACCCACTGTCGTTGAAAAGCCAGGGGATGACTTGTGGATCGGAGTGAAAGGCTAATCAAGCCCGGAGATAGCTGGTTCTCCCCGAAAGCTATTTAGGTAGCGCCTCGGACGAATACCACTGGGGGTAGAGCACTGTTTCGGCTAGGGGGTCATCTCGACTTACCAACCCGATGCAAACTCCGAATACCAGTGAGTACTATCCGGGAGACACACGGCGGGTGCTAACGTCCGTCGTGAAGAGGGAAACAACCCAGACCGCCAGCTAAGGTCCCGAAATTCCAGTTAAGTGGGAAACGATGTGGGAAGGCTCAGACAGCTAGGAGGTTGGCTTAGAAGCAGCCATCCTTTAAAGAAAGCGTAATAGCTCACTAGTCGAGTCGGCCTGCGCGGAAGATGTAACGGGGCTCAAACTGGATACCGAAGCTGCGGCTGTGCACGCAAGTGCACGGGGTAGGGGAGCGTTCTGTAAGCCTGTGAAGGTGGGTTGAGAAGCCTGCTGGAGGTATCAGAAGTGCGAATGCTGACATGAGTAACGACAATGGGAGTGAAAAACTCCCACGCCGGAAGACCAAGGTTTCCTGCGCAACGCTAATCGGCGCAGGGTGAGTCGGCCCCTAAGGCGAGACCGAAAGGTGTAGTCGATGGGAAACGGGTTAATATTCCCGTACCTCGCGTGACTGCGATGGAGAGACGGAGAAGGCTAGGTGAGTCGGGCGATGGTTGTCCCGATTTAAGTATGTAGGCAGGGGGATCAGGCAAATCCGGTCCCTCAATGTCGAGATACGAACACCAGCGCCCTTTGAGGGCGCCAGGTCATTGATGCCATGCTTCCAGGAAAATCTTCTAAGCTTCAGGTCACGTGGGACCGTACCCCAAACCGACACAGGTGGTCAGGTAGAGAATACCAAGGCGCTTGAGAGAACTCGGGTAAAGGAACTAGGCAAAATGGTGCCGTAACTTCGGGAGAAGGCACGCCGGTGGTATGTGAAGTCCCTTGCGGGCGGAGCAGAAGCCGGTCGAAGATACCAGGCCCCTGCGACTGTTTATTAAAAACACAGCACTGTGCAAACACGAAAGTGGACGTATACGGTGTGACGCCTGCCCGGTGCCGGAAGGTTAATTGATGGGGTTAGTCTTCGGACGAAGCTCTTGATCGAAGCCCCGGTAAACGGCGGCCGTAACTATAACGGTCCTAAGGTAGCGAAATTCCTTGTCGGGTAAGTTCCGACCTGCACGAATGGCGTAACGATGGGGGCGCTGTCTCTACCCGAGACTCAGTGAAATTGAAATCGCCGTGAAGATGCGGTGTATCCGCGGCTAGACGGAAAGACCCCGTGAACCTTTACTATAGCTTCACAGTGAACTTTGAGCAGTCTTGTGTAGGATAGCTGGGAGGCTTTGAAGCGGTGACGCCAGTCATCGTGGAGCCAACCTTGAAATACCAGCCTGGACTGTTTGAGGTTCTAACTTCGTCCCCTTATCGGGGATAAGGACACTGTGTGGTGGGTAGTTTGACTGGGGCGGTCTCCTCCTAAAGCGTAACGGAGGAGCACAAAGGTGGGCTAAGCACGGTCGGACATCGTGCGGTTAGTGTAATGGCACAAGCCCGCTTGACTGCGAGACAGACACGTCGAGCAGGTGCGAAAGCAGGTCATAGTGATCCGGTGGTTCTGTATGGAAGGGCCATCGCTCAACGGATAAAAGGTACTCCGGGGATAACAGGCTGATACCGCCCAAGAGTTCACATCGACGGCGGTGTTTGGCACCTCGATGTCGGCTCATCACATCCTGGGGCTGAAGCCGGTCCCAAGGGTATGGCTGTTCGCCATTTAAAGTGGTACGCGAGCTGGGTTTAGAACGTCGTGAGACAGTTCGGTCCCTATCTGCCGTGGACGTTGGAGATTTGAGGAAAGCTGCTCCTAGTACGAGAGGACCGGAGTGGACGAACCTCTGGTGTTCGGGTTGTCACGCCAGTGGCATTGCCCGGTAGCTATGTTCGGACAGGATAACCGCTGAAAGCATCTAAGCGGGAAGCCCCTTCCAAGATGAGATCTCCCTGGACCCTTGAGGTCCCTGAAGAGCCGTTCAAGACCAGGACGTTGATAGGCCGGGTGTGTAAGCGCTGCGAGGCGTTGAGCTAACCGGTACTAATTGCTCGTGAGGCTTGACTATATAACACCCAAGACAACTGCGGATGACGCCGCGATCGTTATCAGAACACCCGTTTCAATCCTGTCCTTCCCAGTGATCAACCGTTTTGCCTGACGACCATAGCGGTCTGGAACCACCTGATCCCATCCCGAACTCAGAAGTGAAACAGACCAGCGCCGATGGTAGTGTGGCTTCTGCCCATGTGAGAGTAGGTCATCGTCAGGCTCCCAAATATCGAAAACCCCAGTACCACCCGGTACTGGGGTTTTTTTATGGCCTGTGAAAAGTCCGGCGAACAATCCATGCTGTCCCCAATCTATGACGCTGCGCACAGTGAGGCTTCGCTCACCAGGATAAGATTGGTTACAAGTTGGTCAAGAAAAATAACAATTGGCAGGTCAGACAGGCTCATCAAACGATCAACAGCGAGCTTGATGTTCTCGAACTCGGTCGGTCTGACCGGGATGGAGAGACGGCTGGTACATCTGACGTGTTAATCAACGATTTTGCACTCGGCTACATAACAGCCAGGCTTACTTTGACGAGAACCGGGAGGCGCCGCGGCCGGGATTTTGACTGGCTCGACGATGTAAAAAATACAGACCCAGTCCACCGATTTCATACGGGCAACAGCGGGAGCGTTTTCCAATATTCCAAATGGTGCATTGGGGTGAGTCTCAATGAAGCACTTAATGGCGTCCAGGGCTACCGCACGGAGTATATAGATCGAGGGCGGGGGCTGTTTTAGGGAATGGAATCAATGATCAAAATGCTGCAAATGAAAGGCAAGGCCGTAGTGCTGGTATCTGCCGCGCTGTTTGCCGGCGAGTCTGCCCGGGCGGACATGAAAAGCCTTTCCGAGACAGAGCTTGCCGAAGTCGATGGTGCCGGCATCGGTATGGTTCTGGAGGACTTCAAGTTTGCCCATGGAACGGATGTCGAGAACGGACGCATTTTCAGGATCGGAGGCCTTAAAAGCACTGATGGGCGGGATGTGGAGGTTGTGGTAAACAAACTCTATATTTCAGGCTCAGGCAGTAATTACGGCGAGAACCTGGGGTCTGTTAACCTGGGGCGCCTGGTCAACCCTTACACTATCGATCTTGTTGACGGCAATACGATTGGGGTGGCCGACAAGGCCGTTATGCAATTTGCCGCCCCCACCATGGTTGCTGCATCCCAGGGTTTTGACTGCATGAGCGCATCAGCGCTAGCTGGGTCAGGCACCTGTTCGAGTCGGCCCGCGACCGCTGATTTTCATGGCGAACGGCCGGACATCGGGCTGCAGATGGATGTGGCTGTTGGAACCGATCAGTCGGCAAATATCAATATCCACGCCCAGAGTGCTGTAATCGACGGCAGCTATATTCGGCTGTGGGGCGATAATAGCCGGCGTCAGATGGTCGGTCAGTTCAAGCTGAATTTTTACACGCCCGAACTTTCAATCAATGCATGTGACCAGGATGGCACAACCTGTGGTTCACGGATTACCATGCAAAATTTTGCCCTGGAACTTGCTCTGGGTAATCAGTTCCAGCCCATGTTCTTTGATGTGGATGGGTCAGGAAACTTCGTGGTCGAAGTTGCGGCCATTCCCAAACCGCAGGCCGGCACTATTGGCCCAGAGGGCTTAGTGACGGACAGCAACGAGGATACGTGGAACTTCTACAATGACTATTACACAAACCCTGACCATCGGAGCAACCTGACGATTGGCAATCTTTCGGTGGGCGACCGGGACTTTGGCTCCTCACGAATTGAAGGCATGTTGATCCAGCATCTCAAAATCGAGACAAAGGACCTTGCGCCATGATGCCCCGCATTTCGTTACCATTAGCTTTCGGACTGGCTCTGGCTGTCAGTCTTGTAACGACCGGGCCAGTTTATGCCGAACTGGCAAAGCTGGATGATGGTGATCTGGCCACGGTGTCTGGTCAGGGCGGCATTTACCTCTCGGGGGATGTGAGCATTAACGAACTGGGCGGGCCGGTCCAGAACAGCTATTTTGGCAGTTGCAGTGATACCACGAAAAAGTGCGGCGCCCGCCTGGCCTATCAACTGAAACAGGACGGTGGCTGGATGGTTCTGGATGATATCCGCGGCAAGTTCTCCTTCGAGGGGCTCACACTGCGTGTCCGGACCATTGACTCCGGGTTTGGCGGAGATGGTGCTCTGTTCAATCGTGATGTTCTCGAGGTAGGGCTGCCCAATATCGTCCGATACGACTCCGTCCAGTTCAAGATCGCTGCCAGCAGTACTGCGCGCCCCACCGACCCGGGGTTTCAGCAGACTGACATCTTGGCCATTGAGATGGAGGGCGACGTAGTGCTTGAGGGCAATCTGCTCGTTTTTCCAACTGGTAACCCCTGATGGGGAGTTTTCCTATGACCAGATGTTCAAATGTTTTCCGTAAAGGCTCGATCCTCAGCCTTGCTCTGGCAGCGTCGATTCCGCTTGCTCGCGCTGATCTTCAGAGTCTGGATGAGTCTGACATGGCCGGCATCAGTGGCCAGAGCGGAATTACCCTGGAAGGGGAGCTGGAGGCCAGTGCAGCCAGTATTTCCTATTTTGACGACGACAATGGAATCCACCTGGAGGGTTTTCGGCTGAGCTCCGCGACAGATGCGGGAGAGGGTGTCTACCACAAGATTGACATCGACATTGAGGAGGATGGCGCCCTCAATCTTGACTATCTCGTCGAGGATCGCCGTATCGAGTTCGGGGACATCCGCCTGGCGGGAGCTCCGGGTCTGAGCATGGGTGGGATCTTCTTTGACCATTCCCTCAAGGGTTCTCTGAAAATTTCATCGACAGGAGGCACCGGGTACAGGTTTGATTCAGCATACACAATGACGGGCGGGCGGCTGGGCTATCGCACAAACGGCAACGAAGTCTTTCTCGACGATATAACCATGGATTTTGCCTCTGTCGGCATGATTCTGGATGTGGAAAACGGCGCTCTTACTCTGGACTCACCCTCCATCACAGGTTCTTATAGTGTCGGTGCCATCCGCTACAGTGACAACTCTGCCAACCACGGCAACAGTTTCGACGTGATCACCGGTTCCGCGCTGCCCAGTTATGGCAGTCTGGAGGGTGATTTTGACCTGTCGTCAAGGCTGGAGATTCAGGGTGGAGGACGTGATGGCGCAGAGGGTATCCGTTTTGATGGACAAACAACAATCAACAGTGCCAACTTCATCTACAGGGATGACGGTAACCCGCTGGCTTTCCGGGATATCACCGGGTCCTATCAGCTAAACGACCTGCGTCTGGATGTTACCCAGGACTGGAACGGCCGCGAAGCACTCGGACTGACTCTGGACTCCCTCTCCGGGGGCTTCAATATTGGTAGCATTGAAATGGGGACTAGTGGCAAAAGCCTTGGCTCGCTCAACGTCAATTTCCTGTTCGCGGATCAGGTTTACGATGGGGAGACCTTTACCAATGCCGTCTACCTCCAGGGTGGTGGTCACCAGGACGCCGGTCCGCAGGGTCTGAGGCTGGCTACAGAGTGGAGTCTTCAATTGGCTGACGTCAGCTATACCGAAGACGGCAACCGGGTGATTTTCAGTGGGCTTCAGTCCTGGGGTCATGGTGATGTCACTGTGAACGTCACCAGTGATGGAACTCTCAACGGCACCCGGTTCTATGATGGTCTGAGAATCGGGTTCGAGAATATCGAGGGGGGTTACCGTCTGAATGGCCTGAGGGTTGGCAGTGATGACGCCCAGTTGCAGGGCGGCACCGAGCTTTTACTGACGCTGGGGATTTATCCAGCTTACGAGTTTGACCTGGACGGCCATATCACCATTGGGGCCGGGGGGGCTTCGGGAGAAGGCCTGACCATCAACTCCGATATCCAGATCAAAAACGGCAACGCTGCACTGATCGCGGCACCTTATGACGAAGGTCAGGGCGAGGTTTCACAGAAGGGGCTCTGGGCCAGCGACCTGAACTACGACATTCACGTCCGGGACATGACAGTTGACGTCACGGAGGAAGGTTTTGCCATCATCAAGGGTGAAGCCTGGAGCACGATGGATATCGGCAATCTGCGGATTGGTGACAAGAAGACCGGTGGAAGTTTCGGCCGTTTTGTTTTCCAGAATTACGAAAAGGGAAGCAGTATGACCATTCTTCCGGGTGGAGCGGGTCAGGTATGTGTTGGCGGTTCCGGCAGCGATGCTGCGGGCTGTTCGGCCTCTGGCGGAATCTGGGAAGATCGGGGCGAGGAAGGTATCACCATCCGGATGAAGCAGATATTCGCGAAGGCTGTCAGTGACACAAAAAGGAATGCTTTCGTCTGGGAAACCAATCGTGCCCTGGGTTCCGATGGCCGGCCAGAAAATGGCACCGGCATGAAGCTGGTGCTGAATGATATCTACACCAGTGATGGTGGTGATATCGATGGAAACGAGGTGGAAGGCAACACCTTTGGCATTCGGACTGACATCTCCGTCGATGTACACCAGACCAAAGTGGTCAAAAAGACCGATGGGGCGGATTCACTTGGAGTTGTCGGCAGCCGTGGTGATGAAAAGATCATGGATGCTTCTGCAGCCGCTGGTTATCGCTATGAAACCTCTCCCACTACCGCGGACCTGGATAACCGGCCCCTGGGCTTCGCCGTGCAGGCGCGCTCCCGGTTCAAGGAACTTTCCATCAATAATGTGGATCTTGTTCACCCCAACCAGCCAACCGAGGGGCAGACAGTGATCTACGGAATGAAACTCCAGAACTTTGACGTGAAAGCGAATCTGACCGCCACCCCCATTCCCTGAGAATATACCCCAGCCTCGCCGGGCACCCCGCCCGGCGCGACCTTTCCCGCCGATGCCTTTGTTTTTTTGCGCCTGCTGTTGTTTAATCCGCCCTGCCATCCCCGAATTTCCTGTCAGGCACTCTTTCATGAAGACAAAGGCTCTCATCAATCTGTTATCCGACCGCCGGATCCACTCGGGTGCCTCTCTGGCTACGCAACTGGGAGTGAGTCGTACGGCTATCTGGAAGCAGATCCGGCGTGCCCAGGGTCGCGGCTACCGGATCGAAACCCTCAAAGGCCGCGGATACCGTCTTGAGGATCATGTGGACCTGCTGGATGCAGAGAGGATCCGGGCATCACTCCCGGGGAGTCTGCAGGAAAGCATTGACCTTCGCGTTCTTGAAAGTGTGGATTCAACCAATGCTGAAGTGGCGCGGTATCGCGCTGGCCATTCAGATGACCCTGGTGCCGGGGCAGTGATGGTCTGTCTGGCCGATACCCAGACTGCAGGGCGGGGTCGCCGTGGTCGGGCATGGCTGAGCCCGCCAGGCGAAAATCTTTACATGAGCATGGGCCTGACGCTCCGGGGAGGCTTTACCGCGCTGGAAGGCCTCAGCCTGGTGATCGGAGTCGCGGTGGCTGAAGCCCTTGAGCGGCTTGGCCTGCGGAATGTTGGCCTCAAATGGCCGAATGACCTCCAGCATGAAGGTCGTAAACTCGCAGGTATCCTTGTTGAATTGCAGGGAGAGCTTGAAGGTGTTGTACAGGTTGTGGCCGGTGTCGGTCTGAATGTCCATATGCGGGAAGCGGCAGGAGTGGATCAGCCCTGGACCAGTCTTTCCCAGGCACAGGAGAAGACTCCCTGGCGCCGGAATGACATTGCTGCTGAACTGACTTCCTCAGTGCTTGCGGCAGTTGATGAATTTGCGGTGAATGGCTTCGAGGCGTTCAGGGACCGCTGGCAGCAGCGAGATGTGTTTTACGGACATTCGCTCAGGGCTGTTCAGGGGGAGATGGAGGGGATTGGCCGCGGTATCGATGCCTCAGGTCATTACCAGATTGAGACAGAGCAGGGCATTCAGACAGTAAGGGCCGGAGAGGTCAGCATGCGGGTGATGTCATGAAGCTTCTGATTGATGCCGGTAACACTCGTGTGAAATGGCAGGTGCAGCAGCAAAACCAGAAGCTCCGCTCTGGATGGGGCACCCTGGGTGAGGAACCCATCTTCCAGGAGGCCCGGCCTTATGCCTCATCAATTGAGCGTGTTGCCATCTCAACAGTGGCTTCGGAAGCGGGGCGGGAACAGCTCATGCAGGCCGTGTCGGCGTTTACCAGTGCGCCTGTACGTTTTTACTGGACCGAGGCGCAACGCAATGAACTCAGGTGTGCCTATGAAGACCCCCACACCATGGGCGCGGATCGCTGGCATGCGCTCTACGGCGCCTGGCGACGGCACCGGGCTGCGCTGGTAGTGGTTGATGCTGGCAGCGCTGTGACCATCGATTTTGTTACCGCTTCTGGCATGCATGCTGGAGGCTATATTGTTCCGGGTCGTGGCATGATGCTGCGGGGTCTGCGTCAGGATGCGGCCCGTATTGCCTTTGTCGATGCGCAGGCGGGGTCCCTGCTGCCTGGCACTTCGACTACTGAATGTGTTCATCATGGCCTTCACTGGCTCTGGCGGGGGCTGGTAAACAGCCTGCATGAAGATTGTCGTCAGATGGGTGTAGATCGAATCCTGTTAACAGGGGGCGATGCTGATGAATTGCTGTCACTTGGGCTTGCGGCTGAACTGGTTCCGGACCTCGTTTTTGAAGGCCTGGCGGCGATAGATTCCGAGTCGCAACCATGAAGTGGCTGGCTCTGATACTGATTGCCTTCAATCTGGCACTATGGTTCTTCATGACAGGGTCCTCCTCAGAGCCTTGGTCGGAGCCGCTGGCCAGCGGCCGATTGCCGCGAGTTGCATCTCTCCAGTTTCAGCCTGAGTCCATGCCGGAGTCGGCCATGAGCGAGGATTCTGCTGGCGCCGGGAAGCATCCGGAAGAGCCGGTGCGCGTGGCTTCAGAGGCGGGCCCGAAGCGCCCTCAGCCTGAAAGCGAACTGCCACCGGTGGCTGCCCCGCGCATCTGTATCGAGGCAGGCTGGTTTGAAGACCCTGCCGAAGCCCAGACCAGGGCAGAAAAAATTTCAGGGGTTGTGGGCGAGGTTACCTTAAAGCAGAAGGATAAGCCTGCAGATCCCTACTACTGGGTAATAATTCCACCCGCAGAATCGAGAGCTGCAGCGCTGAAGCGCTTCCGGACATTGCAGGAGTGGAACATCGACTCCTATCTTGTCCGGGAGGGAGACCAGGAAAATGCCATCTCCCTCGGTCTATTCAGTTCGCGGGCCTCTGCAGAGCGTGTTCTCAGTCTTAGCCAGGCTCGCGGACTGGAGGCGACGCTGGCCACCTTCCCCCGAAATAAGATAGGATACTCCCTCGTTTTTGAGGTGAGGGCCAGTCCCGGGTCAGAGCAGCTTGAAGAGGCTCTGGCAGGCATTGGCAGCAGGTTTGAATCTGTGGAACTGAATGACTGCGAAGGTGTTGCAACTATTCAGAAAAATCCGTAGTATACCGCCCTCGCTGAACAGGCGAATGTGGGCTGGCGTAGCTCAGTTGGTAGAGCAGCTGACTTGTAATCAGCAGGTCGGGGGTTCGATTCCGTCCGCCAGCTCCACTTTTTTGTTATCAAGGCAGGTTTCGCAGTCAGGAAGCCTGTTTTGGAGGGGTTCCCGAGTGGCCAAAGGGATCAGACTGTAAATCTGACGCGCAAGCTTCGCAGGTTCGAATCCTGCCCCCTCCACCATATTTTTGCTCGCGGGCATCGTATAGTGGCTATTACCTCAGCCTTCCAAGCTGATGACGCGGGTTCGATTCCCGCTGCCCGCTCCAGTTTCGAAGTAAGGTCAAGTGCTCATGTAGCTCAGTCGGTAGAGCACATCCTTGGTAAGGATGAGGTCACCGGTTCAATTCCGGTCATGAGCTCCATTATTTGTCCGGTCAACGTTACGCTTATTGGTTGATTAGGGAGAACGGTCGAATGTCTAAAGCAAAATTTGAACGTAAGAAGCCGCACTTGAACGTGGGCACCATTGGCCACGTTGACCATGGCAAGACAACGCTGACAGCTGCGCTGACGCGCGTGTGTCACGAAGTGTGGGGAACAGGCGAGTCCCGTGCATTCGATCAGATCGACAATGCTCCGGAAGAGCGCGCGCGTGGTATCACCATCGCGACCTCTCACGTTGAGTACGACTCCCCGACGCGTCATTATGCTCACGTTGACTGCCCGGGCCACGCTGACTATGTGAAGAACATGATCACTGGTGCGGCGCAGATGGACGGTGCAATTCTGGTATGTTCCGCAGCTGACGGCCCGATGCCGCAGACCCGCGAGCACATCCTGCTGTCGCGCCAGGTTGGCGTTCCGTTCATTGTCGTGTTCCTGAACAAGGCGGACATGGTTGATGACGAAGAGCTGCTTGAGCTGGTCGAGATGGAAGTGCGTGAGCTGCTGGCTCAGTACGACTTCCCGGCTGACGACACGCCGATCATCACTGGTTCCGCGCTGATGGCGCTGGAAGGCAAGGATGACAACGAGATGGGCACCACGGCTGTCAAGAAGCTGGTTCAGGCCCTGGATGAGTACATTCCGGAGCCGGAGCGTGCCATCGATCAGCCGTTCCTGATGCCGATTGAGGATGTGTTCTCCATCTCCGGCCGTGGTACCGTAGTGACCGGTCGTGTTGAGCGGGGCGTTGTCAAGGTTGGTGAGGAAGTCGAGATCATTGGTATCAAGGATACCGTCAAGACTGTCTGTACCGGCGTTGAGATGTTCCGCAAGCTGCTTGACGAAGGTCGGGCGGGCGAGAACGTAGGTGTGCTGCTGCGCGGCACCAAGCGCGACGACGTTGAGCGTGGTCAGGTGCTTGCAAAGCCGGGCACCATCAAGCCGCACACCCGTTTTGAGTCAGAGGTGTACGTGCTGAGCAAGGAAGAGGGCGGCCGTCATACGCCGTTCTTCAAAGGATATCGTCCCCAGTTCTACTTCCGGACCACTGATGTGACCGGGTCCTGTGAACTGCCGGAAGGTGTGGAGATGGTCATGCCTGGCGACAACGTAAAGTTGGACGTCACCCTGATCGCGCCGATTGCAATGGAAGAAGGCCTGCGTTTCGCGATTCGCGAAGGCGGCCGTACCGTTGGCGCAGGGGTTGTTGCAAAGATCGTCGAGTAAGTGCGCTGAGTAGTTTCGGTGCAGGCCAGTAGCTCAATTGGCAGAGCAGCGGTCTCCAAAACCGCAGGTTGGGGGTTCGATTCCCTCCTGGCCTGCCATTTTTAAACTTCCGGATACATAAGCTGATTCCTATGGAGTCAAAAGCCCAACATTCAACCAGTCGCTTTGATGCGATCAAGTGGCTGGTTGTTTTCGTGTTGATCGCCGCAGGTGTTGTGGGCAATCAGTATTACAGCGCTGAATCCGTGCTTTATCGGGTTCTTGCTCTTGTGGCTCTGGCTGTCGTTGCGACTCTCGTTGCTCTGCAGACTGATCGGGGCAGGCGTTTCGCAGCCCTGCTGAAAGAGGCGCGGGTCGAGATCCGCAAAGTAGTCTGGCCAACCAGGCCCGAGCTGATTCAGACGACGGTTATCGTTGTCATATTCGTTCTGGTGGTGGCGCTTCTTTTGTGGGCAATGGACTCCCTGATCAGCATGCTGGTTTCCGGGGTTATCGGGTAACAGGAGTGGGCAATGGCTAAGCGCTGGTACGTGGTTCATGCGTATTCTGGCTTCGAAAAGCAGGTTATGCGCACTCTCAAGGAGCGTGTGGCGCTTGAAGGCATGGAGGATCACTTTGGTGATATCCTGGTGCCGACTGAAGAAGTTGTAGAGATGCGGGAAGGGAAGAAGCGCAAGAGCGAGCGCAAGTTCTATCCCGGTTATGTGCTGGTCCAGATGGAAATGGACGACAGGAGCTGGCATCTCGTAAAGAATACACCTAAAGTGCTCGGTTTCATTGGGGGCACGAAAGACAAGCCGGCCCCGATTACGGAGAAAGAAGCTGAGGCCATTCTTCGCCGTGTTGAAAGCGGTGTTGACAAGCCCAAGCCGAAAACTCTCTTCGAACCTGGCGAAATTGTCCGGGTTACCGAGGGTCCCTTTGCGGACTTCAACGGTGTGGTTGAGGAAGTTGACTACGGCAAGAGTCGTGTCAAAGTGGCTGTGCTTATTTTTGGCCGGTCTACGCCGGTTGAGCTGGAGTTCGGTCAGGTCGAAAAGGACTGATCGGAACAGCTGTACTGAGCTCGCGCACTGGTAAAGTGTTGCGGGCTTTTTGTGTCTGCTCTTAGCAGTTGTCTATAAAGGGGAGCCGGAAGGCGCTAGACCCACCAGGAGAAATATCATGGCAAAGAAGATCGCCGCTTATATCAAGCTTCAGGTTGCCGCCGGCAAGGCCAATCCGAGTCCGCCCGTAGGGCCGGCTCTCGGCCAGCGTGGCGTGAACATTATGGAATTCTGCAAGGCTTTTAACGCCAAGACCCAGGATGTTGAGCCTGGTCTGCCGATTCCTGTGGTTATCACCGTATACAGTGATCGCAGCTTCACCTTTGTTACCAAGACGCCGCCGGCGCCGGTTCTGCTCAAAAAGGCGGCCGGGATCAAAAGTGGGTCGGCGCGGCCCAATACCGACAAGGTTGGTACTGTGACCCGGGCCCAGCTCGAAGAAATCGCGAAAACCAAAGAGCCTGATCTGACTGCAGCTGATATGGATGCTGCCGTTCGAACAATTGCAGGCACTGCCCGTAGTATGGGTCTGAACGTGGAGGGCCTGTAACATGGCAAAGCTGAGCAAACGTCAAAAATTGATTCGTGAAAAAGTGGAAGCCACGCGGGCATATCCCATGGATGAGGCTGTCCAGCTTCTGGTTGAACTTGGTAAAGATATCAAGTTCAAGGAGTCGATTGATGTGGCCATAAACCTGGGCGTCGACCCGCGTAAATCCGATCAGGTTGTACGTAGCAGCACGGTCCTTCCTCACGGCACAGGCAAGACCGTCCGGGTGGCAGTGTTTACCCAGGGCGCCAATGCCGAGAAAGCCAAAGAGGCTGGTGCTGACATCGTAGGCATGGAAGATCTCGCCGAGGAAGTCAAAAAGGGCAACATGGATTTCGATGTCGTCATTGCGACCCCGGATGCCATGCGTGTTGTTGGTCAGCTGGGTCAGATTCTGGGCCCGCGTGGCCTGATGCCAAACCCCAAGGTTGGCACCGTGACTCCGGATGTTGCCACAGCAGTGAAAAATGCCAAGGCAGGTCAGGTTCGTTACAGGACCGACAAGAACGGTATTATCCATTCGCCTCTCGGCAACGTGGATTTTGACGCGAGCGCGATCAGGGAAAACCTGGAAGCGCTTGTCGCGGATCTGAAAAAGGCCAAGCCTTCGGCGGCGAAAGGGGTTTATCTCAAGAAGATCACCCTTTCATCGACCATGGGTCCTGGTCTCACTATCGATATGGGTGGTCTGGCTGTTTGACCACCGCCAATCGATAGGCACTTTGTAGTCTGGGCGGAAGCCAAGGCTGTCAAAGACCGCAGGCCCCCGAGACCCGATCATGGGTCGCAAGGGTTAAAGCAACGCCTGCGCAGACGGTGTGAAGACGTTCTCTCTGAACCCAAACACCGTAGGGCGCCCAAAACGGAGCCAATTGCGTCAAATCGCAGTCAGGCTCCGAGGGCATTGATGGGTTTGCTGGGATATCCCGGCGAAATCGAGGAGAAATCCAGTGGCAATTAGACTCGAAGACAAGAAGGCGATCGTCGCTGAAGTCAACGAGACTGCCGGTGGTGCTCTGTCCGTCGTACTGGCTGACTACCGTGGTATCACCTCCGGTGATATGACGGCGTTACGTGCGAAGGCCCGCGCAGAGCAGGTTCGCCTGAAGGTTGTTCGTAACAACCTGGCGAAGCTTGCGATTGTGGGTACCGAGTACGAGTGCATCCGTGATGTGCTGGTTGGTCCGACGATTCTGGCATTCTCAATGGAAGATCCCGGAGCGGCTGCAAGGCTGCTGAAGGATTTTGCCAAGGAGAAAGAGGCATTCAATATCAAGGGTCTTGCAGTCGGCGGTGAGCTGATGGGCGCAGACCAGATTGATCGCCTCGCCAAGCTTCCGACACGCCATGAGGCGTTGACGATGCTGGCAGCCGTAACACAGGCACCGGTTACCAAGCTGGCGCGGACACTAAACGAGATTCCTTCGAAAGTGACCCGTGCAGTAGCGGCAGTTCGCGACCAGAAGCAAGACGCTGCTTGATTCTGTTGAACACCATTTTTATATTTTTGGGAGAAAGTCATGGCTCTGTCTAAAGACGATATTTTGAATGCAATTGCTGAAATGAGCGTAATGGATGTTGTTGCGCTGGTTGAAGCAATGGAAGAGAAGTTCGGTGTTTCTGCCGCTGCAGCGGTTGCTGCTGCGCCTGCAGCTGCTGGTGGCGAAGCCGCCGTTGCTGAAGAGCAGACCGAATTCGACGTAATTCTGACCGGTCCAGGTGAGAAGAAGGTAAACGTTATCAAGGCTGTTCGTGAGCTTACAGGTCTTGGCCTGAAGGAAGCGAAAGAAATGGTTGATAGCGCGCCTTCCACCGTCAAGGAAGCTGCCAGCAAGGCAGATGCCGATGCGGCCAAGACGAAGCTTGAGGAAGCAGGCGCTTCAGTTGAGCTCAAGTAAGAGCCGATTGTTGTTCGCTACCATGCGTTGAGCATGGACGGGCTGGTGGCCATGCGCCACCGGCCTTTTTCTGTTGTATCTGCTGTGGCAGTCGAGGTTCGATCTTTTAATATGGCAGTAGCCCCGATCATACAGTCCAAGTCTTGTTCAAGACGGCGCAGTCAGCCGAGCAATTCGGCCCCGAAGCAGGAAAATGGTTGCTTCTTGATACCAGGTATCAGGTCTAAAGCTGGGGAATGCAGATGACTTACTCCTACACTGAGAAAAAGCGGATTCGCAAAGATTTTAGTAAATTGCCTTCCGTGATGGATGTCCCCTATTTGCTGTCTATTCAGCTGGATTCATATCGGGACTTCCTGCAAATGGAAACGGCTGTTGAGGCTCGCCAGGAATCTGGCCTGCATGCAGCGTTCAAATCCGTATTCCCGATTGCCAGTTATTCTGGCAACGCGGCACTCGAATACGTGAGCTACCGCATTGGAGAGCCGGTATTTGATGTCAAGGAATGCCAGCTACGGGGCGTGACGTACGCAGCGCCGCTGCGGGTTAAAGTACGTCTGATTATTTACGATAAAGAATCATCAAACAAAGCCATCAAGGACATCAAGGAGCAGGAAGTCTACATGGGCGAAATGCCCCTGATGACCGAAAACGGCACCTTTGTTGTCAATGGCACCGAGCGTGTCATAGTTTCCCAGTTGCACCGCTCGCCGGGTGTCTTCTTTGATCATGACAAAGGGAAGACTCACTCATCAGGCAAGCTCCTGTATTCGGCGCGGATCATTCCCTACCGTGGTTCATGGCTCGATTTTGAGTTTGACCCGAAGGACTGCGTGTTTGTACGGATCGATCGTCGGCGAAAGCTGCCAGCATCGATTCTTCTGCGTGCGCTGAATTTCACTTCCGAGCAGATGCTTGAGATGTTCTTTGACACCAGCCACTTCAGGCTCGGGGAAGAGACCTGCAAGCTGGATCTGGTCCCAAGCCGTCTTCGCGGTGATATCGCGACCTTTGACATCAAGGACAAAGACGGAAGCATTGTTGTCGAGGAAGGGCGCCGTGTTACTGCGCGCCACATCCGCCAGCTTGAAAAGTCCGGAATCACCGAGCTCGAAGTTCCTACAGAGTATCTGTATGGGCGTGTTCTTGCCCGGGACCTGGTCGACAAAAAAAGCGGTGAGTTGCTCGTCGAATGCAATACCGAACTGACCGACGAAGTTGTCAGCAAGATCCTGGCGGCAGGGGTTGAGGAAATCGATACCCTTTACACCAACGATCTTGACTGTGGCCCGTTCATGTCGGACACGCTGCGCATTGATCCGACCCGCACGCAGTTGGAAGCGTTGGTTGAGATCTACCGGATGATGCGTCCGGGCGAGCCCCCGACCAAGGAATCCGCTGAAAACCTTTTCAACAACCTCTTCTTCTCGGAAGAGCGTTATGACCTGTCTGGCGTTGGGCGAATGAAGCTCAACCGCCGCCTGGGTCGTGAGGAAAGCACGGGCGAAGCGATTCTTACCCACGCTGACATCATTGATGTGCTTCGGACCCTGATCAATATCCGTAATGGCCAGGGCACTACCGACGATATCGACAACCTGGGTAACCGGCGGATCCGCTGTGTTGGCGAGATGGCCGAGAACCAGTTCCGTGTTGGGCTGGTGCGTGTCGAGCGGGCGGTCCGTGAGCGTCTGAGCCTGGCTGAGAGTGAAGGCCTGATGCCCCAGGACCTGATCAACGCCAAGCCTGTGGCTGCTGCCGTCAAGGAATTCTTCGGCTCCAGTCAGCTGTCCCAGTTCATGGATCAGAACAACCCCTTGTCGGAAGTGACACACAAACGCCGTGTGTCTGCTCTCGGCCCGGGTGGTCTTACCCGCGAACGCGCCGGCTTTGAAGTCCGGGACGTGCATCCGACCCATTATGGCCGGGTGTGTCCCATCGAGACGCCGGAAGGTCCGAACATCGGTCTGATCAACTCGCTGGCCACCTATGCCCGAACCAATTCCTACGGTTTCCTCGAGAGCCCGTACCGGAAGGTTATTGATGGCGTGGTGACCGACGAGATTGTTTACCTGTCGGCCATTGAGGAAAGCAATTTCATCATCGCCCAGGCAAGTGCGGCGGTTGACGAGAGCAACCGTCTGGTGGATGAGCTGGTAACCGTAAGGCATCAGAACGAATTCACCGTGACTCCGCCGGAAAACGTCAACTTCAAGGACGTTTCGCCGCGCCAGGTGGTATCTGTTGCAGCGTCGCTGATTCCGTTCCTGGAGCATGACGATGCTAACCGGGCCCTGATGGGCTCGAACATGCAACGTCAGGCAGTGCCCACTCTGCGCGCCGACAAGCCGTTGGTCGGCACCGGTATCGAGCGCATCGTGGCCCAGGACTCCGGGGTCTGTGTGACCAGTCGCCGGGGCGGCGTGGTTGAGAGTGTGGATGCGGCCAGGATTGTAATTCGTGTAAACGATGAAGAGACCGAAGCCGGTGATGCCGGTGTGGATATCTACAATCTGACCAAGTATACGCGCTCGAATCAGAACACCTGTATCAATCAGCGCTCCATCGTCAAGCAGGGCGACAAAATCGCCCGAGGTGACGTTCTGGCTGACGGCCCGTCTGTAGATCTGGGTGAGCTTGCCCTTGGCCAGAACATCCGGATCGCATTCATGCCCTGGAACGGCTACAACTTTGAGGACTCCATACTGGTTTCCGAAAAGGTTGTTGTGGAGGATCGCTTCACCACCATCCATATCCAGGAGCTGACCTGTGTCGCCCGGGATACCAAGCTTGGCAGTGAGGAAATCACCGCGGACATCCCGAACGTGGGTGAGAGTGCTCTGTCCAAACTGGATGAGTCGGGCATTGTTTACATAGGTGCCGAAGTGGGCCCGGGAGATATCCTGGTTGGCAAGGTGACGCCCAAGGGTGAAACCCAGCTGACGCCGGAAGAGAAACTTCTGAGGGCCATATTCGGTGAGAAAGCGTCAGACGTGAAAGACACGTCCAGTCGTGTTTCCACCGGCACCCGCGGCACTGTCATCGATGTTCAGGTATTCACCCGCGACGGGATCGAAAAAGATCAGCGGGCACTCGCCATTGAGAAAGAGCAGCTGGATCAGTACCGGAAAGACCTGAAGGACGAGTACCGCATTGTTGAAGGTGCCACGTTCGAACGTCTCGTGAGTGCACTGGGTGGTCAGGAAGTGATCAGTGGGCCCGGTCTCAAAAAGGGCGCGAAGCTGGATAACGCATTCCTCTCAGAGCTGCCCCGGGAAGACTGGTTCAAGCTCCGGATGAAGGACGAATCGCTGAACGAACTCCTTGAGAAATCCGAGGAAGGTCTTATTGACCGGAAAAAAGATCACGAAGCCCGCTTTGAGAGCAAGAAGCGCAAGCTCCAGCAGGGTGATGATCTGGCTCCGGGCGTTCTGAAGATCGTCAAGGTGTACCTGGCTATCAAGCGTCGTATTCAGCCGGGTGACAAAATGGCTGGTCGTCACGGGAACAAGGGTGTCATTTCCGCGGTCATGCCGGTGGAAGACATGCCCTACGATGAGCAGGGCAACACCGTTGATGTGGTTCTGAACCCGCTGGGCGTTCCCTCACGGATGAACGTGGGTCAGGTCCTTGAAACCCACCTTGGCGCCGCAGCCAAAGGTCTGGGCTACAAGATCAACGACATGCTTGAGGCTCAGCGCAAGGTTACCGATATCCGTGAGTTGCTGGATCAGATCTACAACCACAGTGATGAAGTGACCCCGGTCGATCTGGACAGTCTGTCAGATGCAGAGATTCTGGAGCTGGCGCACAATCTGCGCGAAGGTGTGCCCATGGCCACCGCCGTGTTCGATGGTGCCAAGGAATCTGAGGTCAAGCTTATGCTTGAGCTTGCCGACATGGACACCAGTGGCCAGATCAGGCTGTACGATGGCCGCACCGGTGACGAATTTGATCGTCCGGTCACTGTTGGTTACATGTACATCCTGAAGCTGAATCACCTGATCGATGACAAGATGCATGCGCGCTCTACCGGCTCATACAGTCTTGTTACCCAGCAGCCGCTGGGCGGTAAGGCTCAGTTCGGCGGCCAGCGTTTCGGTGAGATGGAAGTGTGGGCACTGGAAGCCTACGGTGCGGCGTATACGCTGCAGGAGATGCTCACTGTGAAGTCTGACGACGTGAACGGCCGGACAAAGATGTACAAGAACATTGTCGATGGCGACCATCGCATGGAGCCGGGCATGCCCGAATCCTTCAACGTTCTTATCAAGGAGATCCGCTCGCTGGGTATCGACATCGAGCTGGAATCCGACTGAGCCGAATTGTTTTTTTGGCAGCGTGAGCGGACACCGTCAGGTGTCCGCCCGAGATTAACGCCATCCGGAGCTTGTTACTGATGAAAGATTTACTGAATCTTCTCAAGAGCCAGAACCAGAAGCAGGACTTTGATGCCATCCGAATCGGACTGGCATCACCTGATATGATTCGCTCATGGTCCTTTGGTGAAGTAAAAAAGCCTGAGACCATCAACTACCGTACGTTCAAGCCTGAGCGTGACGGCCTTTTCTGTGCCAAGATCTTCGGCCCGATCAAGGATTACGAGTGCCTGTGCGGCAAGTACAAGCGCCTCAAGCACCGTGGTGTGATCTGCGAGAAGTGTGGCGTTGAAGTGGCGCTGGCCAGTGTTCGCCGTGACCGCATGGGTCACATCGAACTGGCGAGCCCTGTCGCCCACATCTGGTTCCTGAAATCACTGCCCTCCCGTATCGGCCTGATGCTGGACATGACGCTTCGTGACATAGAGCGTGTACTCTATTTCGAATCCTTCATCGTCATCGACCCAGGCATGACGACGCTTGAGCGTGGCCAGCTGCTGAACGACGAACAGTATTACGAAGCGCTGGAAGAGTTCGGTGATGAATTCGACGCCCGCATGGGCGCGGAAGCCGTCAAGGCTCTTCTGGAAGATATCGATCTTCAGGAAGCGGTAGACAATCTGCGTGAAGAAATTCCGCAGACCAACTCCGAAACCAAGATCAAGAAGTTCAGCAAACGCCTCAAGATCCTTGAGGCCTTCCTGAACTCAGGTAATCGTCCTGGCGACATGATCATGACGGTGCTGCCTGTGCTGCCGCCGGATCTTCGTCCGCTGGTTCCGCTGGACGGTGGCCGGTTCGCTACCTCTGATCTGAACGATCTTTACCGCAGGGTGATCAACCGGAACAACCGTCTCAAGCGTCTACTCGAGCTGAATGCTCCTGACATCATTGTCCGCAACGAAAAGCGGATGCTGCAGGAAGCGGTTGATGCGCTGCTGGACAACGGCCGGCGTGGGCGTGCCATCACCGGCACCAACAAGCGTCCCCTGAAATCACTTGCCGACATGATCAAGGGCAAGCAGGGCCGGTTCCGTCAGAACCTGCTGGGCAAGCGGGTCGACTACTCGGGCCGTTCGGTCATCGTGGTTGGGCCCTATCTGCGGCTGCATCAGTGCGGCCTGCCCAAGAAAATGGCGCTGGAGCTGTTCAAGCCTTTCATCTTCTCCAAGCTTGAGCATCGCGGTCTTGCGACCACGATCAAGGCCGCGAAGAAGATGGTCGAACGTGAAGAAGCAGTTGTATGGGACATCCTGGATGAAGTTATCCGGGAACATCCGATCATGCTCAACCGGGCGCCTACTCTGCACCGTCTGGGCATCCAGGCATTTGAGCCGGTTCTGATCGAAGGCAAGGCCATCCAGCTGCATCCGCTGGTCTGCGCAGCCTACAACGCGGACTTTGACGGTGACCAGATGGCGGTCCACGTGCCGCTGACGCTGGAAGCCCAGCTCGAAGCCCGCGCATTGATGATGTCCACCAACAACGTGCTTTCGCCCGCCAACGGCGAGCCCATCATTGTGCCTTCGCAGGACGTGGTTCTTGGTCTGTACTACATGACCCGGGAACGCAAGACGGCGAAGGGCGAGGGCATGGTGTTTGCGGACATCAAGGAAGTCCACAGGGCCTATGGCGCCCGCAAGGTGGATCTCCAGGCCAAGGTCAAGGTCCGTGTCCGGGAAATCCGGACAGACGAAGAAGGCGGACTGTCAGAGCATATCAACATCGTGGATACCACGGTGGGCCGCGCCCTGTTGTTTGATATTGTTCCGGATGGCATGGCTTTCGATATCGTCAACCGGCCGATGGTCAAGAAGGCCATCTCCAACCTGATCAACGTGTGCTACCGCACCGTGGGCCTGAAAGAGTCGGTCATCTTTGCGGACCAACTGATGTATACCGGCTTTCACTATGCCACGGTATCCGGCACGTCCATCGGTGTGAATGACTTCGAGATCCCGCCAGAGAAGTATGAAATGGTTGACGCCGCCGAGGCGGAGGTCAAGGAAATCGAAAGTCAGTATGC
Source organism: Marinobacter sp. (assembly GCF_044799475.1). Lineage (GTDB taxonomy): Bacteria > Pseudomonadota > Gammaproteobacteria > Pseudomonadales > Oleiphilaceae > Marinobacter. Next base: position 1,615,867 of record NZ_CP085217.1, read on the forward strand.
TTCCGGTCTTCTGACCCAGGGTGAGAAGTACAACAAGGTTATCGACATCTGGTCCCGGGCCAACGACAAGGTCTCCAAGGCCATGATGGAGCGGCTGTCCCAGGAACAGGTAATCGGTCCCGACGGGAAGCCGGTCAAGGGCGAGAATGGCGAATTCCTGACTCAGGAGTCTTTCAACTCGGTTTACATGATGGCGGACTCCGGAGCCCGGGGTTCCGCGGCGCAGATCCGTCAGCTCGCTGGTATGCGTGGTTTGATGGCCAAGCCGGACGGCTCGATCATCGAGACTCCCATTACCGCCAACTTCCGTGAAGGCCTGAACGTACTCCAGTACTTCATCTCGACTCACGGCGCACGTAAAGGCCTGGCCGATACGGCTCTGAAGACCGCAAACTCAGGTTACCTGACCCGCCGTCTTGTAGACGTGTCGCAGGACCTGGTGGTTACCGAGGTTGACTGCGGAACCGAAGAGGGTCTGCTGATGACACCGCACATCGAGGGCGGTGACGTGGTTGTGCCTCTTGGTGACCGGGTGCTTGGTCGTGTTACGGCGCGTGATGTGTATACACCGACCGACAAGGAAAATGCGGTTGTTGCTGCCGGTGCGCTGCTGGACGAAAAAACCATTGAGATGGTCGAGCTTGCCGGTGTGGACGAGATATGGGTCCGTTCCGCAATCAGCTGTGAAACCAGACACGGTGTCTGTGCCAGCTGTTACGGCCGGGACCTGGCCCGCGGTCATCTGGTTAATGTTGGTGAGGCTGTTGGTGTCATTGCGGCCCAGTCGATCGGTGAGCCTGGTACCCAGCTGACCATGCGGACATTCCACATTGGCGGCGCGGCAAGCCGGGCCTCTGCGGTGGACAACATCCAGGTCAAGCACGGTGGCACGGTTCGTCTGCACAACCTCAAATCCATCGAGCGCACGGATGGCACGCTGATAGTGGTTTCACGCTCCTCAGCGCTTGCGGTCGCAGACGAGCAGGGTCGTGAGCGGGAGTGGTACAAGCTTCCCTATGGCGCAATGCTCTCCGTCAAGCACGGCGACAGGGTGGAGGCCGGTGCGATTGTGGCCAAGTGGGATCCCCACACCCATCCGATCGTGGCGGAAGGCAAGGGTATCGCGAACTTTGTCGGCATGGACCAGGGCATTACGGTGCGCACCCAGACCGATGAGCTGACAGGTCTTTCCACCGTTCAGGTTATCGATCCGAAAGAGCGTCCTGCGGCTGGCAAGGACATTCGTCCGATGATCCAGGTCGTGGACGAAAACGGCGATGAAGTGCAGCTGCCAGGCGGTAGTCCGGCGCAGTACTTCCTGCCTGCGAATGCCCTGATCACGGTCACCCACGAAGGCCCGGTCGAAATTGGCGATGTCGTCGCGCGTATACCGCAGGAAAGCTCAAAGACCCGCGACATCACCGGTGGTCTGCCCCGGGTTGCGGATCTGTTCGAGGCCCGGCGTCCGAAGGAGCCTTCCATCCTGGCTGAGACCAGCGGTGTGGTGTCCTTTGGCAAGGAAACCAAGGGCAAGAAGCGTCTGATGATCACGCCGAAAGATGGTGATGCCTACGAAGTGCTGATTCCCAAATGGCGTCAGCTGAATATCTTCGAGGGCGAAACTGTCGAGAAAGGCGAGGTCATCTCCGATGGTCCGTCAAACCCGCACGACATTCTGCGTCTGCTGGGTGTGGTGGAACTGGCGAAGTACATCACCAACGAGATCCAGGACGTCTATCGCCTGCAGGGCGTTGTCATCAACGACAAGCACATTGAAGTGATTGTTCGCCAGATGCTGCGCAAGGTTGAGATCACCAACCCTGGCGAGACTTCGTTCATTGGCGGGGACACGGTGGAATACCACCAGTTCATCGAGGAAAATGCTGCGGCCGAAGCTGCCGACAAGCAGCCTGCCCGTTGCGAAAGACTGCTGCTTGGTATCACCAAGGCATCGCTGGCCACCGAGTCCTTCATATCGGCTGCTTCGTTCCAGGAGACAACCCGTGTCCTGACCGAAGGTGCAGTAACCGGCAAGCGGGATTACCTGCGCGGCCTGAAGGAAAACGTGGTGGTTGGCCGCCTGATACCTGCCGGTACCGGTCTGGCTTATCACGCCGAACGTCGGCGCAAGCGTGAACTTGAAGAGCGGGGAGCGACTGCAGAAGATGTGGCGGAAGCGCTGAGTGCCGAGCTCAATCGCTGATTGACGCTTCGGAACTGGTCAGCTGTCGGTTGTGAATTCAGTCGGCCGCTGGTCAAAAAGAAATCAGTCATCTTGACTGACGAGGGACGCAGGCTTACACTTGCGTCCCTTAAATTTTGCCCTCAGGGGCAAGTTTTCAATGGTCCAGTTTTTCTTGGAGTTTGCTTACATGGCAACGATTAATCAGTTGGTGCGTAAGCCTCGTAAACGCAGAGTGGCGAAAAGCGACGTTCCGGCGCTGCAAAGCTGCCCGCAGCGTCGGGGTGTATGTACTCGTGTATACACTACTACGCCGAAGAAGCCGAACTCAGCACTCCGTAAGGTTTGCCGTGTGCGTCTGACCAACGGCTACGAGGTTTCCTCTTACATTGGCGGTGAAGGTCACAACCTTCAGGAGCACAGTGTTGTGCTGATCCGCGGCGGTCGAGTAAAAGACCTTCCCGGTGTGCGCTATCACACTGTTCGCGGAACGCTGGACACCCAGGGTGTGCAGAACCGTAAGCAGGGCCGCTCCAAATATGGTGCAAAACGACCCAAGTCCTGATGTCCCACGCGGGTGTCTTTTATCGTTGCTGTTGACGGTAAGAGTAAGGCTGAGTAGCAGAGTCTATCTCAGGGGTTCCTGAAGACCTTTCAATTATTAAGGGCTTATCGATGCCTAGAAGAAGAGTTGCAGCTAAACGGGAAATTATCCCGGATCCCAAGTTCGGAAGCACCCGGCTTGCCAAGTTCATCAACCATGTGATGGAAAGTGGCAAAAAAGCCGTTGCTGAGCGCATTGTTTACGGCGCGCTCACTATTGTTGCCGAAAAGTCAAAAGATGAGCCGATCGACATGTTCGAAAAGGCCCTGGAAAACATTCAGCCCATGGTGGAAGTAAAATCCCGTCGTGTGGGCGGTGCTACCTACCAGGTCCCTGTCGAAGTCCGGCCTTCACGTCAAAACGCGCTGGCAATGCGCTGGCTCGTTGATTTTTCCAGAAAGCGTGGTGAAAAGTCCATGGCCCAGCGTCTGGCAGGCGAGATCCTTGATGCCGCTGAGAGCAAGGGCGCAGCTGTTAAGAAGCGCGAAGACGTTCATCGCATGGCAGAAGCCAACAAGGCTTTCTCTCACTTCCGTTTCTAATCAGGCCGAGGTTTATACAGTGGCACGCAAGACTCCCATCAAGCGATACAGAAATATCGGTATTTGCGCGCACGTGGATGCGGGCAAAACCACCACCACCGAGCGGGTCCTGTTTTATACAGGTATTTCCCACAAGATCGGTGAAGTACACGACGGCGCCGCCACCATGGACTGGATGGAGCAGGAGCAGGAGCGCGGGATTACCATCACCTCCGCTGCCACCACCTGTTTCTGGAGCGGCATGGACAAGCAGTACCCGGAGCACCGGATCAACATCATCGATACCCCCGGACACGTTGACTTCACTATTGAGGTGGAGCGTTCGCTCCGCGTCCTTGATGGTGCGGTCGTAGTGTTCTGTGGCTCCTCCGGTGTTGAGCCCCAGTCCGAAACAGTGTGGCGCCAGGCCAACAAGTATGAAGTTCCCCGCATGGTGTTCGTCAACAAGATGGACCGTGCCGGCGCCAACTTCCTGCGTGTCGTTGAGCAGATCAAAAAACGCCTGGGCGCAACTCCGGTCCCGATCCAGCTGCCTATCGGCGCGGAAGAGGACTTCAAGGGCGTAGTCGACCTGATTCGCATGCGGGCGATCTACTGGAACGAAGAAGATGCGGGGATGACTTACGAGGAGCGTGAAATTCCTGCAGAAATGCAGGATGAGTGCGCGAAATACCGTGAGCAGATGGTTGAGGCGGCTGCTGAAGCCACCGAAGAGTTCATGGAAAAGTATCTGGAAGGCGGCGAGCTGACCAACGAAGAGATCAAGAAGGGTCTGCGTCTGCGCACCCTGTCGAACGAAATTGTTCTCGCCACCTGCGGGTCGGCGTTCAAGAACAAGGGTGTTCAGGCTGTTCTTGATGCTGTCATTGAATTCCTGCCGGCGCCGGACGAAGTCAAGGCCATCCGTGGCGAAGTCGACGAGGATGGAACCGAGGAAATTCGCGAGGCCAACGACGAGGCGCCCTTCGCCGCTCTGGCATTCAAGATCGCCACCGACCCATTTGTGGGTACGCTGACATTCTTCCGCGTGTACTCGGGCAGGCTCGAGTCAGGCATGGCCGTTTACAACTCGGTCAAGCAGAAGAAAGAGCGCGTCGGCCGTATGGTGCAGATGCACTCCAAGGACCGTCAGGAAATCAAGGAAGTTCTGGCTGGTGACATTGCTGCGGCTATCGGCCTCAAGAATGTCACCACGGGGGACACTCTGTGTGCCGAAAACGCCAAGATCGTACTGGAGCGGATGGAGTTCCCGGAGCCGGTTATCTCGGTTGCGGTTGAGCCCAAATCCAAGGCCGATCAGGAAAAGATGGGTGTTGCCCTGGGCAAGCTGGCTCAGGAAGATCCGTCGTTCCGTGTGCGCACTGACGAAGAGTCCGGTCAGACAATTATTTCGGGCATGGGTGAGCTTCACCTGGATATCATCGTTGACCGTATGCGTCGCGAGTTCAAGGTCGAGGCCAACATCGGCAAGCCACAGGTTGCCTACCGGGAGTGCATCCGCAAATCCGTGGACGTTGAGGGCAAGTTTGTCCGTCAGTCCGGTGGTCGCGGGCAGTATGGCCACGTTCATGTGAGATTTGAGCCGCTCCCGCTGGACGATGAAGAAGGCGAGAACTTCGTCTTTGTCAACGAAGTTGTGGGCGGTGTCGTACCCAAGGAATACATTCCTGCGGTGCAACAGGGTATCTACGAGCAGATGCAGAATGGCGTTCTGGCGGGTTATCCCCTCCTGCGCATCAAGGCAACCCTGCACGACGGCTCATATCACGACGTTGACTCCAACGAGATGGCGTTCAAGATTGCCGGCTCCATGGCAATGAAAAAAGGTGCCCTCGAAGCGAATCCAGCACTGCTTGAGCCGGTTATGAAAGTCGAGGTCATTACGCCAGAAGATTACATGGGCGATGTAGTTGGTGATCTTAACCGTCGCCGCGGCCTGATCTCAGGCATGGAAGACGGTCTTGCGGGCAAGATTGTCCGTGCAGAGGTTCCGCTGTCGGAAATGTTCGGTTATGCCACAGACCTGCGTTCTGCAACTCAGGGAAGGGCGTCTTATGTGATGGAGTTCTCCAGATACATGGAAGCGCCATCGAGCATTGCCGATGCGATCATTAAAAAGGGCTGATCCCCGGATTTCAAGAAACAGGAAGAGGTGTAACCGTGTCTAAAGCAAAATTTGAACGTAAGAAGCCGCACTTGAACGTGGGCACCATTGGCCACGTTGACCATGGCAAGACAACGCTGACAGCTGCGCTGACGCGCGTGTGTCACGAAGTGTGGGGAACAGGCGAGTCCCGTGCATTCGATCAGATCGACAATGCTCCGGAAGAGCGCGCGCGTGGTATCACCATCGCGACCTCTCACGTTGAGTACGACTCCCCGACGCGTCATTATGCTCACGTTGACTGCCCGGGCCACGCTGACTATGTGAAGAACATGATCACTGGTGCGGCGCAGATGGACGGTGCAATTCTGGTATGTTCCGCAGCTGACGGCCCGATGCCGCAGACCCGCGAGCACATCCTGCTGTCGCGCCAGGTTGGCGTTCCGTTCATTGTCGTGTTCCTGAACAAGGCGGACATGGTTGATGACGAAGAGCTGCTTGAGCTGGTCGAGATGGAAGTGCGTGAGCTGCTGGCTCAGTACGACTTCCCGGCTGACGACACGCCGATCATCACTGGTTCCGCGCTGATGGCGCTGGAAGGCAAGGATGACAACGAGATGGGCACCACGGCTGTCAAGAAGCTGGTTCAGGCCCTGGATGAGTACATTCCGGAGCCGGAGCGTGCCATCGATCAGCCGTTCCTGATGCCGATTGAGGATGTGTTCTCCATCTCCGGCCGTGGTACCGTAGTGACCGGTCGTGTTGAGCGGGGCGTTGTCAAGGTTGGTGAGGAAGTCGAGATCATTGGTATCAAGGATACCGTCAAGACTGTCTGTACCGGCGTTGAGATGTTCCGCAAGCTGCTTGACGAAGGTCGGGCGGGCGAGAACGTAGGTGTGCTGCTGCGCGGCACCAAGCGCGACGACGTTGAGCGTGGTCAGGTGCTTGCAAAGCCGGGCACCATCAAGCCGCACACCCGTTTTGAGTCAGAGGTGTACGTGCTGAGCAAGGAAGAGGGCGGCCGTCATACGCCGTTCTTCAAAGGATATCGTCCCCAGTTCTACTTCCGGACCACTGATGTGACCGGGTCCTGTGAACTGCCGGAAGGTGTGGAGATGGTCATGCCTGGCGACAACGTAAAGTTGGACGTCACCCTGATCGCGCCGATTGCAATGGAAGAAGGCCTGCGTTTCGCGATTCGCGAAGGCGGCCGTACCGTTGGCGCAGGGGTTGTTGCAAAGATCGTCGAGTAAGGCTCGCTCGGTTCCCTGCAGAAAAGGGGCTGCAGTCTGCAGCCCCTTTTTCTATCCCGGAGAACATTGTCTGCGCTGCTGGCACGTCATAACCCTGCTTGACAGGGTTGGGCATTATGCATACAATGCGGCTCCTTTTTTTAAGGTCGGCTAAAGTAGCTGCTACGAGTGGAGTTTGGTGCGTCATGCAAAGCCAAAAGATAAGAATCCGGTTGAAGGCATTTGATTATCGCCTTATCGACCAGTCAACGCAGGAGATCGTCGATACAGCAAAACGTACCGGCGCCCAAGTGCGTGGACCTATCCCTCTGCCGACGCGGAAGGAAAAGTACACCATCCTGGTTTCTCCGCACGTCAATAAAGACGCGCGTGACCAGTATGAAATTCGTACCCACAAACGTCTGCTCGACATCGTTGAGCCGACGGAAAAGACAGTGGATGCTCTGATGAAGCTTGATCTGGCAGCTGGTGTAGACGTTCAGATCAGCCTCGGTTAATGCCCCGGCATTAACCAGTGTAACTGTCAGAAGGCCATAGAGGGTGAGAGCCCCGTACACTTAGAGGTGAAACATGGCAATTGGAATTGTCGGTCGCAAGGCCGGTATGACCCGTATTTTTACGGAAGATGGGCAGTCTCTGCCTGTAACAGTAATTGAGGTTGAAGCTAACCGCATTACTCAACTCAAGACCCTCGAAACAGACGGCTACCGCGCAGTTCAGGTAACTGTCGGATCGCGCCGTTCCTCTCGTGTTGTCAAAAGCGCGGCAGGTCACTTCGCCAAAGCTGGCGTAGAAGCTGGTCGCGGACTCTGGGAATTCCGTCTCGCTGATGGCGAAGGCGAAGATCTGGCTGCAGGCGGTGAGCTCACAGCTGCTGTCTTTACCGATGGCCAGGTCGTTGATGCCACTGGCCAGTCCAAGGGTAAAGGGTTTCAGGGCGGTGTTAAGCGCTGGAACTTTGCCATGCAGGATGCCACTCACGGCAACTCCCTGTCTCACCGGGCACCGGGTTCTATTGGTCAGAACCAGACTCCGGGTCGGGTATTCAAGGGCAAGAAGATGGCGGGCCAGATGGGCAATGCGCAGGTGACTGTGCAGAACCTTCAGGTTGTCCGTGTCGACGCTGAGCGTAACTTGCTGCTGATTCGTGGCGCTGTACCCGGCGCGACGGGCAGCAACGTTGTCATCAAGCCAGCAGTTAAAGCCTGAGGAGCGGTGCGATGGAATTGACAATTACAGGTAGCGGCAAGGGAATTTCGGTTTCCGATGCTGCATTCGCCAAAGATTTTAATGAGGCGCTGGTTCACCAGGTTGTTACTGCCTACATGGCTGGTGGCCGCCAGGGTACCCGTGCCCAGAAAACCCGTTCAGAAGTGCGTGGCGGTGGCAAGAAGCCATGGCGTCAGAAGGGTACAGGTCGTGCCCGTGCTGGCACCATCCGTAGCCCGCTGTGGCGCTCAGGTGGCGTAACGTTTGCGGCCAAGCCCCAGAGCTACGATCAGAAAGTTAACCGCAAGATGTACCGTGCAGCCATGTGCTCGATTCTGTCAGAGCTGGTTCGCCAGGACCGTCTTGTTGTGGTCGACGATTTTTCAGTTGAGACACCCAAGACCAAAGCGTTCAATGCAAAGCTGAAAGATCTTGGTGTCAGCAACGCGCTGATCCTTTCGGAAAGCGTTGAGCAGAACCTTCACCTGGCATCGCGCAATGTCCCGCACATTGACGTCCGCGATGTGGCCGGCCTGGACCCGGTTAGCCTGGTGGCCTTCGAGAAGGTCGTGGTGACCGTTCCGGCTCTTAAGAAGATTGAGGAGATGCTGGGATGAATCAGGAACGTATCTATCAGGTTCTGCTGGGTCCGCACGTATCAGAGAAGGCGTCAATGGTTGGGGAAAACAGCCAGGTCGTTTTCCGCGTAGCGCCCGATGCAACCAAGCCGGAAGTAAAAAAGGCCGTTGAGCAGCTGTTCAACGTTACCGTGGAAGGTGTTCAGATTCTGAACCGCAAGGGCAAGCTCAAACGCACTGCCCGCGGGTTCGGCAAGCGTAATGACATTCGCAAGGCTTATGTGCAGCTTGCGAAAGGTCAGGACATCGATTTTCTGGATGTGGAATAAGGTAAAGGGGTCGTAATATGCCGATCGTCAAAACCAAGCCAACATCTCCTGGCCGCCGTCACGTTGTAAAGCTCTACAACCCTGACCTGCACAAAGGCAGCCCGTACGAGCCGTTGGTCGAAAAGCAGAGCAAGTCCGGTGGTCGTAACAACGTTGGCCGGATCACTACCCGCCACGTTGGGGGAGGCCATAAGCAGCACTACCGTATTATTGACTTTAAGCGGATCAAAGATGGTATTCCGGCGACAATTGAGCGCCTGGAATATGATCCTAACCGCTCCGCGCACATTGCGCTCCTGAAGTATGCCGATGGCGAGCGCCGTTACATCATCGCTCCCAAAGGTGTGCGGGTAGGAGACCCTGTGCGCTCCGGCATCGACGCGCCGATTAAAGTAGGAAGCACGTTGCCGCTCCGGAATATCCCGGTCGGTTCCGTAGTTCACTGCGTCGAACTCAAGCCTGGCAAAGGCGCCCAGCTTGCCCGTAGTGCGGGTACATCCGTACAGCTGGTCGCTCGTGAAGGGTCGTATGCAACGATACGCCTTCGGTCAGGGGAAATGCGAAAGGTGCTTGTGGACTGTCGTGCCACGTTGGGTGAAGTATCCAACAGCGAACACAGCCTCAAGCAGCTTGGTAAAGCGGGTGCATCACGTTGGCGCGGTAAAAGGCCAACAGTGCGTGGTGTTGCTATGAACCCAGTTGACCACCCGCATGGTGGTGGTGAAGGGCGTACCTCTGGTGGACGTCACCCTGTTACTCCATGGGGTGTTCCGACCAAAGGGCATAAGACTCGTAAGAACAAGCGTACTGACAGAATGATAGTACGTCGTCGTTCGGCCAAGTAAACGACTACATAGAGGTAAATGCTGTGCCACGTTCTTTAAAGAAAGGTCCTTTTATAGACCTGCATCTGTTGAAGAAGGTCGAAGCAGCTCTGGAAACGAACGATAAGCGGCCAATCAAGACCTGGTCGCGTCGTTCAACGGTTTTTCCGGAGATGGTTGGCCTGACCATTGCAGTTCACAACGGCAAGCAGCATGTGCCTGTTCATGTCACAGAAGACATGGTCGGTCACAAGCTGGGTGAGTTCGCGGCAACGCGGACCTACCGTGGCCATTCTGCCGACAAGAAAGCCAAACGCTGATCGCGAGGGGAATAGAAATGGAAGTAGCGGCTAAGTACAAGGGCGCTCGCCTCTCTGCTCAGAAAGCGCGTCTTGTTGCAGATCTGGTTCGCGGCAAGGCTGTTGAGGACGCCCTGAATATTCTGACTTTCAGCCCAAAAAAGGCGGCGGTTGTAATCAAGAAGGCTCTTGAATCAGCCATTGCCAATGCTGAGCACAACGAAGGTCTGGACGTTGACGAGTTGCGGGTTGCCACCATCATGGTGGACGAAGGTCCGACGCTTAAGCGTATCAAGCCGAGAGCCAAGGGGCGCGCTGATCGGATCTTCAAGCGCAGTTGCCATATAACCGTCAAGGTCGCCGACAAGTAGGAGATGCTCAGATGGGTCATAAAGTAAATCCGACCGGTTTCCGGCTGGGTGTGATTAAAGAGCACAACTCAGTCTGGTATGCCGAGAAAAAGGAATACGCGAAAAACCTGTTGAATGACATTCGGGTTCGCGAATTCCTCGACAAGCGTCTGTTGAAGGCGTCTGTCAGCAAGATTGTGATCGAGCGCCCTGCTCAGAACGCCCGTATCACGATCCATACCGCCCGCCCGGGTATTGTTATCGGGAAAAAGGGTGAAGATGTTGACCGTCTGCGTCGTGAAGTCAGCGACATGATGGGGGTGCCTGTTCACATCAACATCGAAGAGGTCCGCAAGCCGGATCTGGATGCCCGACTGGTAGCGCAAAACGTTGCCGGTCAGCTTGAACGCCGTGTGATGTTCCGTCGTGCCATGAAGCGCGCGGTTCAGAATGCGATGCGCCAGGGCGCCAAGGGTATCAAGATTCAGGTAGGTGGCCGTCTTGGGGGTGCCGAAATCGCCCGCTCCGAGTGGTATCGCGAAGGTCGTGTTCCGCTGCACACACTGCGTGCAGATATTGATTACTCGACATATGAAGCGAAGACCACCTACGGGATCATCGGCGTCAAGGTATGGATCTTCAAGGGTGAGATTCTTGGGGGCATGGAACAGGTCCGTGCTGACAAGAAAGCCTCTGGGAAGAAAGGTTCTAAGTAAAGGGGCACTCGTATGCTGCAGCCAAAACGCACCAAATTTCGCAAGGTAATGAAAGGCCGTAACAGTGGCCTGGCGCACCGCGCTAACAAGGTGAGCTTCGGTGAGTACGGATTGAAAGCGACGTCTCGGGGGCGTATAAATGCGCGTCAGATCGAGGCAGCGCGTCGTACCATGACGCGCCGCATCAAGCGGGGCGGGAAGATCTGGATCCGGATTTTTCCGGACAAGCCGATCACCGGCAAGCCGCTGGAAGTACGGATGGGTAAAGGTAAGGGTTCTGTCGAGTACTGGGTAGCTGAAATTCAGCCAGGCCGTATGTTGTATGAGATGGAAGGCGTTCCTGAGGAAGTCGCACGTGAGGCCTTCACATTGGCCGCTGCCAAGTTGCCTGTATCGACCACCTTTGTTACGAGGACGGTGATGTGATGAAAGCAACAGAGCTGCGTGAGAAATCAGTCGACGAGCTGAACCAGGAACTGATCGGTCTGCGGAAAGAACAGTTCAACCTGCGCATGCGCAAGGCAACAGGTCAGCTGAATCAGTCGCACCTCGCCGGCAAGGTGAAGCGCGATATCGCTCGCGTGAAAACGGTTTTGAATGAAAAGGCAGGACAGTGACATGACCGAAGCTACCAAAACTGCCAGAACCCTGAGCGGGAAGGTCGTGAGCAACAAGATGGAGAAGTCCATCGTGGTTCTGGTGGAACGTCAGGTGAAGCATCCCCTTTACGGGAAGTACCTGAAGCGTTCAACCAAGATTCATGCTCATGATGAAAACAATCAGTGCAACATTGGCGACATCGTAACGATCGAAGAAACCCGCCCGGTCTCCAAGACCAAAAGCTGGGCTCTGGTCGGTATCGTCGAAGCCGCATCGAAGGTGTAACTCGCCCGGACGGTGAGTCTTGTCGTAACGGCAAAGTGGTTTCTGCTGGAGAACAACCATGATTCAGACTCAAACAATGCTTGAAGTCGCGGACAACAGTGGTGCACGAAGAGTCATGTGCATCAAGGTCCTGGGCGGTTCACATCGGCGTTATGCCGGCGTGGGAGATATCATCAAGGTGACCGTCAAGGAAGCCATCCCCCGCGGTAAGGTGAAGAAAGGCCAGGTACTCAAGGCTGTTGTCGTGCGCACCCGTAAGGGCGTACGTCGCTCAGACGGTTCGTTGATTCGCTTCGACGGTAATGCGGCTGTGCTTCTGAACCAACAGGATGCGCCCATCGGCACCCGTATTTTCGGGCCCGTGACACGGGAACTGCGTACTGAAAAGTTCATGAAGATTATTTCGCTGGCACCCGAAGTACTGTAAGGACTAGAGGCCGGTTATGAGAAAGATCAAACGAGATGACGAAGTAATCGTCACCACGGGCAAAGACAAGGGTAAACGTGGTAAGGTCCTGAAAGTTCAGGATGACGGCCGGGTGATTGTTTCTGGGATCAATATGATCAAGAAGCACACCAAGCCGAACCCGATGGTCGGCACCCAGGGTGGCATCGTCGAAAAAGAAGCACCTATCCAGGCTTCCAACGTGGCTATTTTTAATCCGCAGACCGGCAAAGCCGATCGTGTCGGCTTCCAGATTACGGAAGACGGGGCAAAAACGCGGATCTTTAAGTCCACGAAAGAAGCTGTCGATAACCAGTAAGCGGTGGTGGTTACGATGCTTAACATGAAAGAGCAGTATACAAAGGAAGTGATGCCGGCTCTGCGCGAACAGTTCAGTTACAGGAACGTCATGCAGGTGCCCCGTATCGAGAAAATCACCCTGAACATGGGTGTTGGCGAAGCGGTGGGCGACAAGAAGCTGATCGAGAACGCAGTTGCGGATCTTGAGCGGTTGTCCGGTCAGAAAGCCATCGTCACCAAGGCGAAGAAGTCGGTTGCGGGCTTCAAAATCCGTGAAGGCTGGCCAATCGGTTGTAAAGTGACTCTGCGCGGTGAGCGTATGTGGGACTTTTTTGACCGTCTGGTTCACATTGCGATTCCGCGTGTTCGTGACTTCCGTGGTCTGAACCCGAAATCCTTTGACGGTCGCGGCAATTACAGCATGGGTGTACGTGAGCAGATCATCTTCCCGGAAATCGAGTACGACAAGGTCGACAAGATCCGCGGGCTGGATATCACCATCACGACCTCTGCCGCAAGCGATGACGAAGGCCGCGAATTGCTGAAAGCTTTTGGCTTTCCGTTCAAGAAATAAGGAACGAATGTAATGGCTAAGGTTTCCATGAAGAACCGTGAGCGCAAACGCGAAGAGACGGTTGCAAAATTCGCAACCCGTCGCGCGGAGCTCAAGGCGATTATCAAGAACCCGAATATCAGCGACGATGAGCGCTGGGAAGCACAGGTAAAGCTCCAGAAGCTGCCCCGCGATGCAAGCCCGGTTCGCCTTCGTAACCGTTGCCAGATAACTGGTCGGCCCCACGGTGTTCTGCGCAAGTTCCAGATGTCACGCATCAAATTGCGTGAAGCTGGCATGCGTGGTGACGTACCGGGACTGACGAAAGCCAGTTGGTAACAGAGACACCTGTACCGGTGTCCGTTGGTAAGCGGTGCGGTAGACCATCGCTGCACAACTAAAAAGATCAGGAGACTCATACCAATGAGTATGCAAGATACGCTTGCGGATATGTTTACGCGCATCCGTAATGCACAGATGGCAGCCAAGGCGGATGTCGCCATGCCGTCTTCAAAAATGAAAATCTCCGTGGCCCAGGTCCTGAAGGACGAAGGTTACGTTCAGGATTTTGCCGTTTCAGCTGATTCCAAGCCCGAGCTGACCATTACCCTCAAGTATTTTGAAGGGAAACCGGTTATTGAGGACATCAAACGGATCAGTAAACCAAGTCTGCGCCGTTACAATGGCGCTGGGGAACTGCCGAAAGTTGCCGGTGGTTTGGGAGTCGCGATTGTCTCTACGTCCAAGGGCGTAATGACAGACCGCGCCGCACGTGCTGCAGGCGTGGGTGGCGAAGTCATCTGCACCGTATTCTAGGAGAAACACATGTCCAGGGTTGCCAATAATCCTGTCGTGCTGCCTCCCGGTGTTGAGGTTAAGCTGAACGGACAGGAAATCAGTGTGAAGGGCTCCAAAGGAGCGCTTCAATTCACCGTGCATAATGTCGTCGAAGTAAAGCAGGACGAGAATATTCTCCGCTTTGCCGCCCGCGACGGCGCAAAACAGTCCCGTGCTCTTGCAGGCACCACCCGTGCGCTGGTTAACAACATGGTTACCGGCGTGACTGTGGGTTTTGAGCGCAAGCTCCAGCTTGTGGGCGTAGGTTATCGCGCCCAGTCACAGGGTAAAAAGCTCAATCTGACACTGGGTTTCTCTCACCCGGTTGAGTATGAGCTGCCCGAGGGGATCACCGCAGAAACTCCGACACAGACGGAAGTTGTCATTCGCGGGTTCGACAAGCAACAGGTTGGCCAGGTCGCTGCTGAAATTCGCGCGTTCCGTCCGCCCGAGCCTTACAAAGGCAAAGGTGTTCGATATGCGGATGAGCAGGTCAGACGTAAAGAAGCCAAGAAGAAATAAGGCGGGACTATGAGCGCGAATAACGAAAGATTGCGTCGCGCACGTAAAGTGCGCACCAAGATCCGTGAACTGGGAGCCATTCGCCTGTGTGTACATCGTACACCGAGGCACATGTATGCTCAGGTCACATCAGCGGATGGCAGCAAAGTGCTGGCAACTGCCTCCACGTTGGATAAGGAATTGCGCCAGGGTGCAACCGGTAACGTGGACGCCGCCAAAAAGGTCGGTCAGCTAATTGCTGAACGCGCCAAAGCGGCAGGAGTGGAGCAGGTAGCATTTGACCGCTCCGGTTACCGTTATCATGGTCGGGTTCAGGCTCTGGCCGATGCGGCTCGTGAAGCTGGCTTGCAATTCTAAGAGGTGGAGAAGATGAGCGTTAACGAACAGAAGGCGCCTGAGCTCCAGGAAAAGCTGGTTCAGGTCAACCGCGTTGCCAAGGTCGTCAAAGGCGGTCGTATTTTTGCTTTTACCGCGCTGACGGTTGTTGGTGATGGCAAGGGTCGTGTTGGCTTCGGTCGGGGCAAGGCACGTGAAGTGCCGGTTGCGATCCAGAAGGCAATGGAAGCTGCGCGCAAGAACATGATTGATGTACCGCTGGACGGTACCACTCTGCAGTACCCGATCAAGGCCAACCATGGCGCTTCAAAGGTGTACATGCAGCCAGCTTCAGACGGTACAGGCATCATCGCCGGTGGCGCGATGCGTGCAGTGCTGGAAGTGGCAGGTGTTCACAACGTACTGTCCAAGTGTTACGGCTCGACCAATCCGGTCAACGTAGTCCGTGCCACTATCAAGGGTCTTCAGGCAATGCATGCGCCGGAAGATATCGCAGCCAAGCGCGGCAAGACCGTGGAAGATATTCTGGGTTGAAGTCATGGCGAACGCAAAAACATTCAAGGTAACACTGACCCGCAGCCCGATTGGCTGCCAGCCCAAGCACAAAGCCTGTGTGAAGGGTCTGGGTCTTCGTCGGATTGGTCATACCGTTGAACTGGAAGATACACCTTCCGTTCGGGGCATGGTTAACCGGGTTTATTACATGGTTCGGGTTGAGGAGAACTAAGATGCGTCTTAATGAACTTAGTCCAGAGCCCGGTTCACGGACCACCGCCAAGCGCGTTGGCCGGGGTATCGGTAGCGGTCTGGGCAAGACAGCCGGTCGCGGCCACAAGGGTCTCAAGGCCCGGTCGGGCGGTAGTGTCGCCCCGGGTTTCGAGGGCGGCCAGCAGCCGTTGGCCCGTCGTCTGCCGAAATTTGGCTTCACTTCGCGCCAGGCGCGCTATGTTGCTGAAATTCGTCTGAACGAGCTTGAGAACGTGGAAGGCGATGTCGTGGATCTGGCAGCTCTTAAAAAGGCTGACATTATTCGGGAAGAAATTCGCGGCGCAAAAGTGATCCTGTCAGGAGAGCTTACGCGTGCGGTGACCGTCAAAGGTCTGAAAGTGACCAAAGGCGCTCGCGAGGCCATAACGGCTGCGGGCGGTAAAGTCGAAGACTAAGACGAGTCGAGGACCAAATGGCCAAGACAGCATCATTGCCTGCGGGCGCGGGAAAGGGACTTGCAGAGCTGAAATCGCGGCTCTGGTTCGTTTTCCTGGCACTGCTTGTGTACCGTGTCGGTGCGCACATCCCAGTGCCGGGGATTAACCCGGATCGTCTGGCGGCGCTGTTTGAACAGCAGCAGGGAACCATTCTCAGTCTGTTCAATATGTTTTCCGGTGGTGCCCTGGAGCGAATGAGTATCCTCGCTCTGGGGATCATGCCTTACATTTCAGCTTCCATCATCATGCAGCTGATGACAGCGGTCAGCCCGACGCTGGAGCAGCTGAAGAAGGAAGGTGAGGCCGGACGACGCAAGATCAGTCAGTACACCCGTTATGGAACGGTGGTTCTGGCTCTGATCCAGGGTATGGGCATATCGGTCGGCCTCGCATCCCAGGGTGTGACATTCAATGACAGCCTGAGCTTCCACTTTGTGGCAGTTGTGAGTTTTGTCAGTGGCGCAGTCTTCATGATGTGGCTTGGGGAACAGATTACCGAGCGTGGCGTTGGTAATGGCATCTCACTGCTGATTTTCGCAGGTATTGTTGCCGGGTTGCCCGGGGCCATTGGCCAGACACTGGTGCAGGCCCGTGACGGTGAGATGAGCGTACTGCTCGTACTTGGTATCGGGGTTCTGGCTATAGCCGTGGTTGGCTTCGTGGTGTTCATGGAGCGTGGTCAGCGTCGCTTGACCATCAACTATGCGAAACGCCAGCAGGGTCGCAAGGTATTTGCGCAGCAGTCGAGTCATCTTCCTCTGAAGGTGAACATGGCAGGCGTAATTCCTCCCATTTTTGCCTCGTCCATCCTTCTGTTTCCGGCTTCGCTGGGTCAGTGGTTCGGCCAGGGCGAAGGGATGGAGTGGCTGAGCGATGTATCCCAGGCACTGGCGCCGAGTCAGCCTCTGTACATCATTCTGTTTGCCGCGGCGGTTGTGTTTTTCTGCTTCTTCTATACGGCGTTGATGTATAACCCGAAGGAAGTTGCGGACAACCTGAAGCGGTCGGGTGCTTTCATTCCGGGAATCCGGCCCGGAGAGCAGACAGCGAAGTACATTGACGGTGTTTTGACGCGCCTGACTCTGTTCGGCGCGATGTATATCGCAGCAGTGTCCCTCTTCCCTCAGTTTCTGATGGTTGCCGGGAATGTGCCCTTCTATCTGGGCGGCACATCGCTGTTGATTGTTGTAGTCGTGGTAATGGATTTTATGGCCCAGGTTCAGTCGCACCTGATGTCGCATCAGTATGAATCACTGATGAAGAAGTCCAATCTCAAGGGCTATAGTCGGAGCTGATTCAGCTCCCATTGAAAACTGGAGTCGACAATGAAAGTACGCGCTTCGGTAAAGAAAATTTGCCGTAACTGCAAAGTAATTCGTCGCAATGGCGCAGTAAGGGTCATTTGCGCGGAGCCTCGCCACAAGCAGCGTCAGGGCTGAGATCCGGAAAGGATTTCACTCGAATCGCAGGGGGACGAAATAGTGACGCTTGATCTTTTCAAGGTCAGGCGTTATTATTTCGCGCCCTTTTTGTGGCGGAAAATTCACACAGCAAAGCTTTGAACGCGGAGTAATTTGGATGGCACGTATAGCCGGTGTCAATATACCCGATCACAAACATGCTGTTGTCTCACTGACTTACATTTTTGGAGTCGGGAAGACGGCAGCCCAGAAGCTTTGCGATGCAACCGGCGTCAAGCCGGACGTCAAGGTCAAAGACCTGTCCGACGAGCAGATTGAGTCACTTCGTAGTGAAGTGGGCAAACTGTCAGTTGAGGGCGATCTGCGTCGTGAAGTTCAGATGAACATCAAGCGTTTGAAGGATCTCGGTTGCTTCCGTGGTCTGCGCCACCGTCATGGACTTCCCGTCCGTGGCCAGCGCACCAAGACCAACGCCCGCACCCGTAAAGGTCCTCGCAAACCTATTCGCAAGTAAACAGGTAGGCAATCATGGCAAAGCCAGGTACACGTACCCGTAAAAAGGTGAAAAAGACGGTTGTTGATGGCGTCGCGCACATTCACGCGTCCTTCAACAACACTATCGTGACGATTTCCGATCGGCAGGGCAACGTCCTGTCCTGGGCCACCTCTGGTGGTTCCGGTTTCCGTGGGTCACGCAAGAGCACACCTTTTGCTGCGCAGGTAGCAGCTGAAAGAGCCGGTAATGCGGCTGCTGAATACGGCCTTAAAAACCTGGATGTAGAAGTGAAGGGTCCAGGCCCCGGACGTGAATCCGCTGTACGCGCGCTGAATGGCTGCGGGTACAAGATCACCAACATCACCGATGTGACGCCGATTCCCCATAACGGCTGTCGTCCGCCCAAGAAGCGCCGCGTTTAAAGGAGACAGTTAGATATGGCACGTTACATAGGTCCAAAATGTAAGCTGTCTCGTCGTGAAGGGACAGATCTTTTTCTGAAGAGCGGCGTTCGCGCGCTGGACTCGAAGTGTAACCTTGAGACCCCTCCGGGTCAGCACGGTGCACGTCGTGGTCGTCTGTCAGAGTACGGCGTTCAGCTCCGGGAAAAACAGAAAGTCCGTCGTATCTACGGCGTACTGGAGAAGCAGTTCCGGAATTATTATGCCCAGGCGGCGCGTATCAAGGGGGCAACCGGTGAGAACCTGCTGCAGCTTCTTGAAGCGCGGCTGGACAACGTAGTTTATCGCATGGGTTTTGGTTCGACCCGTGCGGAGTCCCGTCAGCTTGTTTCTCACAAGGCCATTCTGGTTAACGACAAGATGGTTAACATCGCGTCGTTTCAGGTACAGCCGGGTGATGTTGTGAGCGTTCGTGAGAAGGCAAAGAATCAGCTGCGCGTCAAAGGCGCACTGGATCTGTCCACAAACCGTGCACCGGTGACCTGGATCGATGTCGACGCCAACAAGATGTCCGGCGTATACAAGTCAATGCCCGAGCGCACTGAATTGCCGGCCGACATCAACGAGAACCTCATCGTCGAGCTTTACTCCAAGTAAAGCCGAGTTAGCAACGAGAGATAGGGGCGTCTATGCAGCGTTCAGTACATGAGTTATTGACACCTCGCACCATTGACGTGAAGGAATCGAGCGGTACGCGCGCCAAAGTGACACTTGAGCCTCTGGAAAGGGGCTTCGGCCACACACTGGGCAGCGCACTCCGCCGTATACTTTTGTCTTCAATGCCGGGCTGTGCAGTTACCGAAGCGCAGATTGACGGCGTGTTGCACGAGTACAGCGCAATCGAGGGTGTCCAGGAGGACGTCATTGAGATTCTTCTGAATCTCAAGGGCGTGGCCGTGATAATGGGTAGCCGTGATGAAGCTGAAGTTTCAATCAGCAAAAAAGGGCCGGGTGTTGTCACCGCCGGTGATATCACGCTGGGTCACGATGTCGAGATTGCGAACCCGGAACATGTGATCTGTCACCTGAGTGCCAACGGTGAACTGAACATGCGTCTGAAAGTGGCTCGTGGTCGTGGTTACGAGGCTGCTGATCAGCGGGGGCTTGAAGAAGATGAGACCCGTGCGATTGGGCGCTTGCAACTTGATTCGACCTTCAGTCCGATCCGTCGTGTCTCCTATGCCGTGGAAAGTGCACGGGTAGAGCAGCGTACGGATCTCGACAAGCTGGTGATCGATCTGGAAACCAATGGCACCATCAATCCGGAAGAAGCCATTCGCCGGGCGGCGACCATCCTGCAACAGCAGCTGGCCGTTTTCGTTGATTTCGATCACGAGAAAGAGCCTGAGCGCGTTGAGGAAGAGGAAGAGGTTGATCCGATTCTGCTGCGTCCGGTGGATGACCTGGAACTGACGGTTCGTTCAGCCAACTGCTTGAAAGCTGAAAATATTTACTACATTGGCGATCTTATCCAGCGCACCGAAGTCGAGCTGCTGAAGACGCCTAACCTGGGTAAAAAGTCGCTTACCGAGATCAAGGATGTGCTGGCCTCCCGTGGCCTGTCCCTTGGTATGCGTCTGGATAACTGGCCGCCGGCTAGCCTTCGTGGCGACGACCGGGTTCTGGGCGGTTAATTGCCGAATTGGTAGTTCAAGGTAAGGAATCAGAGCAATGCGTCATCGTAAGAGTGGTCGTAAGTTCAGCAGGACCAGCGCGCATCGCAAGGCCATGTTTCGCAACATGACTGCGTCGCTGGTTGATCACGAGCTGATCAAGACAACGCTGCCGAAAGCCAAAGAGCTTCGTCGTGTAGCCGAGCCTTTGATCACGCTCGCAAAAAATGATTCGGTCGCGAATCGTCGTCTGGCGTTCTCACGCCTGCGTGACGATGCAGCGGTCGCCAAGCTCTTCACCGAGCTGGGCCCGCGTTTCGTTGAGCGCCCGGGTGGTTATCTTCGCATTCTGAAGTGCGGCTTCCGTGCCGGCGACAACGCGCCTATGGCGTATGTCGAGGTAATTGGCCGTCCTACGGATGTGGAAGCGGAAGAAGTGAACGACGACGAGTAACATCGGGGGAGTTCAATGAAAGCCGGGGGCTGCGAAGCCTCCGGCTTTTTTTTTTGCCGCGGAAACCGCGGAAGGAAAGACCAGGGATAAAGAAAAGATAAGCCACGGACGGCACGGACATTCACGGACAAAAGATTTACTACCTAAAAGATCTTTTGTCTTTTTTCCGCGTCTAATCAGTCAGTCAAGCAGCGGCTTCAGATAATACCCGGTATGGGATGTGGGGTTGTCGGCCACGTCTTCTGGGGTTCCCTCTGCGATGATCCTGCCGCCACCAGAGCCTCCTTCGGGGCCCATGTCCACGATCCAGTCTGCGGTTTTTATCACGTCCAGGTTATGCTCGATGACGACAATGGTGTTGCCGTGATCCCTGAGGCGGTGCAGCACATTGAGAAGCTGCTGAATGTCATAGAAATGCAGGCCCGTGGTGGGCTCGTCCAGTATGTACAGTGTCTTTCCGGTATCCCGTTTTGACAACTCCTTGGCAAGCTTGACGCGCTGGGCTTCGCCGCCGGAAAGGGTAACGGCACTTTGGCCCAGGCGGATGTACGAAAGGCCGACATCCATCAGGGTCTGGAGTTTCCGCGCAAGGAATGGCACTGGGTCGAAGAACTCCCGGCCCTCCTCCACCGTCATTTGCAGGACTTCGTTAATGTTCTTGCCCTTGTAGCGCACCTCGAGGGTTTCGCGGTTATACCGTTTGCCCTTGCACACATCGCAGGATACGTAAATATCCGGCAAAAAGTGCATTTCCACCTTGATCATGCCATCACCCTGACAGGCTTCGCAGCGTCCGCCCTTGACGTTGAAGCTGAATCGCCCCGGCTTGTACCCGCGCGAGCGTGCCTCCTGGGTGCCGGCAAAAAGCTCCCGGATTGGCGTGAAGAGCCCGGTATAGGTGGCCGGATTGGACCTTGGGGTCCGGCCGATCGGGCTCTGGTCGATGTCGATGACCTTGTCCAGATGCTCCAGCCCGGTCAGCTTGTCGTAGGGGCTGTGGCTCATGGTGGTGGCCTTGTTGAGCCTGGTGGCTGCAACCGGATACAGAGTGCTGTTGATCAGAGTGGACTTGCCCGAGCCGGACACGCCGGTTACACAGGTCATGACTCCCAGGGGAAGGCTGAGAGTGACGTCCTGCAGGTTGTTGCCTGTGGCCCCGCTGAGGGACAGCCATTCACCGTTGCCTTTGAGGCGCTCCCCGGGAACCGCAATTTTTCTGGTGCCGCTGAGATATTGGCCGGTAAGGGAATCAGGGCAGGCAATAATGTCCTCGGGCGTGCCCTGGGCGATGATTTCGCCACCATGCACACCGGCTCCCGGGCCTATGTCGATGACATGATCAGCAGCCCGGATGGCTTCCTCGTCATGCTCAACTACGATGACCGTGTTGCCCAGATCCCGCAGGTGGGTGAGGGTCGCCAGCAGCCGGTCGTTGTCACGCTGGTGAAGGCCGATGGAGGGTTCGTCCAAAATGTACATCACCCCCACCAGGCCGGCGCCTATCTGGCTGGCCAGGCGGATACGCTGCGCCTCGCCCCCGGAGAGGGTGTCGGCGCTGCGTTCCAGGGTCAGGTACTGCAGGCCTACGTTGACCAGAAACTGGAGCCGCTGACGGACCTCCTTCAGGATCTTTTCGGCGATTTCGCCACGCCGGCCAGGCAGTCCGAGCTCCTCAAAGTAATCCTGGGCCTCACCAACGGGAAGTCTCGTGATATCCGGCAGAGCCCGTTCTTCGATGAAGACATTGCGGGCGCTTCGGCGCAGACGCGATCCGCCGCAGTCGACGCAGGGCTGCTGGCTCAGGTTTCGAGCCAGTTCCTCGCGCATGCTCTGGGAATCGGTTTCCCGATAGCGTCTTTCCAGATTGGGCAGGATACCCTCGAAAGAGTGGGCCTTTTCCATGACCTGGCCCCGGGAGTTTACGTAGCGGAAAGAAATATCTTCTGACCCTGAGCCGTAAAGGACGACCTGGCGGAAGTCATCCGGAAGATCCACGAAAGGTGTATCCAGGTCGACATTGTAGTGGTCCGCCACGCTTTTCAGCAGTTGGAAGTAATACACCGCCCGACGATCCCAGCCTTTGATGGCACCTTCGGCGAGAGTAGCCTCCGGATGCTGGATGATTTTCTCCGGATCGAAAAACTGCCGGACGCCCAGGCCATCACAGGTCGGACAGGCTCCGGCGGGATTGTTGAAAGAAAAGAGCTTCGGCTCAAGTTCACTCAGGGCATAGCCGCACTGGGTACAGGAGTAGCGGGAGGAAAAGATGTGCTCTTCACCGTCGCCCTCCATGGGCGCGACCAGAGCGATCCCTTCGGCAAGGCCAAGAGCGGTTTCAAAGCTTTCAGCCAGACGCTGTTCCAGGCCGGGCTTGACCTTGAACCGGTCGACCACCACGTCGATCTGGTGTTTGCGTTTCTTGTCCAGGGCCGGAACATCGTCAATGTCGTATACCCGGCCGTCAACCCGCAGGCGGATGAAGCCCTGGCTGCGCATGGTGTCCACTACGTTCAGATGTTCGCCCTTGCGGTCCCGGATCACAGGCGCAAGGATCATCAGCTTGCTCTCCTCCGGCATGGCCAGAACCTGGTCCACCATCTGGCTGACGGTCTGGGCTTCCAGGGGCTGGCCATGGTCCGGGCAGCGAGGTTCCCCGGCGCGGGCAAACAGCAGCCGCAGGTAATCGTAGATCTCGGTGATGGTTCCCACCGTAGAACGGGGGTTGTGGGATGTGGATTTCTGTTCAATCGAGATCGCCGGAGACAGGCCTTCGATGTGATCCACATCAGGCTTCTCCATCATCGACAGGAACTGGCGGGCATAGGTAGAGAGGGATTCGACGTAACGTCGCTGGCCTTCTGCGTAGAGGGTATCGAATGCGAGCGATGACTTCCCGGAGCCCGAAAGGCCGGTGATCACGATGATCTGGTCCCGCGGTATATCCAGGTCGATGTTTTTCAGATTGTGGGTGCGAGCCCCCTTGATCTGGATGCGGTCCATATTACTCCCCGTTGAAAAACGATCAGTATACCGTGTTCAGACTACGGCGGTGAAATGCAAACGCCTCTGTGTTCATCTGATACAATGCCCGGCGGATCCGGTTCGCTGTTGACCAATGACCTGAGGAAACTGCACGTTCCATGAATGCACTTGAGAAACGTTCCGTAGCAGCCCTTGCCTCGGTCTATGCGATGCGCATGCTCGGCCTCTTTATGGTGCTGCCGGTTTTCGTGCTTCTCGCCGACGATCTCCAGGGTGCCACTCCGGTACTGATCGGCGTCGCCATCGGTGGTTACGGTCTGAGCCAGGCGCTTCTGCAGGTACCTTTCGGGATGCTGTCCGACCGCTTCGGGCGCAAGCGGATGATCTACCTTGGCCTGGTGCTCTTTGCTCTTGGCAGCCTCCTCGCGGCCATGTCTGATTCCATATACGGTGTGATTGCCGGACGGATTCTTCAAGGGTCCGGCGCCATAGCCAGTGTTCTGATGGCGTTACTCAGCGATCTTACCCGGGAAGAGCAGCGCACCAAGGCCATGGCCCTGGTTGGAATTTCCATCGGACTGTCATTTTCCGTATCGCTGGTTCTGGGACCTCTGATCGGAAATTCTTTTGGGCTGTCCGGCATTTTCTTTTTTACTGCCGCCCTGGCAGTTGTGGCGCTGGTGCTGGTCAGACAGGTTGTGCCCCAGCCCCACCTGAGCGTTGTCAATTCCGAGGCCCTGCCTGCCCGCGCCATGTTGCGCCGGGTACTCAGTGACCAGCGTCTTTTAAGGCTGGACTTTGGCATTTTTGTGCTGCATCTGGTGCTGACAGCACTGTTTCTGGTGGTGCCCAGCCTGCTTGC
The DNA here is from genome assembly GCF_044799475.1 of Marinobacter sp. Taxonomy (GTDB): domain Bacteria; phylum Pseudomonadota; class Gammaproteobacteria; order Pseudomonadales; family Oleiphilaceae; genus Marinobacter. Next base: position 1,640,229 of record NZ_CP085217.1, read on the forward strand.
CGGCGAGGTCGGCCTGCCTTCGTCTTCCCACTGGTGGCTTTATCTCTCGGTCATGATCGCCTCCTTTTTTGCCATGATTCCCTTCATCATCCTGGGGGAGAAGAAGCGCCAGATGAAAGCCGTGCTATGCGGCGCGATTGTTCTGCTCCTGGCGGCGATTGCAGGCTTCGCTTTGGTTTCTCTCACTCTCACGGCCGTCTGGATCATTCTTTTTGTGTTTTTCATGGCCTTTAATCTGCTGGAAGCAAGCCTGCCCTCACTGATCAGCAAGGAAGCCAGGGCCGGAACCCGGGGCACCGCAATGGGGGTCTATTCCACGTCCCAGTTTCTGGGTGCATTTATCGGTGGTGCGCTGGGTGGCGTTCTGCTGGCGAGCGCCGGCCTGGCCGGGGTTCTGGCGATGATGGCAGTGGCCCTTGTGCTCTGGCTGGGGGTTGCCCTGACCATGCCGAGGCCGAGTCATACGGCGAGTTTCATGGTACAGTTGCACAACGCTGCAGGGGTGTCTGCAGGGCAGGTTGACCGGAGCCTTCGCAGCCTGCCCGGAGTGGAAGATGTAGTGATCCTCGAAGACTCGGAAACAGCCTGGCTGAAAGTGGACCGGCTGCATTTCGATGAGAAAAGGCTGTCTGAATTCCCGTTCATACGGCCCGCAGCGTCATCCTGAATCAGCGTCATTCTGAATTAACAGTGCCGGCGACGGAATGCCGGTGAATATAAAAGACAGGGTTTGCTGGATTATTCAAAGAGAAGTGATCCAGCAGGTCCAGACGGTAGGAGCGAATCATGGCACGAGGCGTCAACAAAGTTATCCTGATCGGCAATCTGGGGCAGGACCCGGACACCCGTTACACCCCGAATGGCAATGCAGTGGTCAACCTCAACCTGGCCACAGACGAGAGCTACAAGGATCGGCAGACCGGACAGATGGTCCCGAAGACCGAATGGCATCGCATTGTGATGTTCGGCAAGATTGCGGAAGTGGCGGGCCAGTATCTCCGGAAAGGCTCCAAGGTCTACATCGAGGGCAAACTACAGACCCGCAAGTGGACCAACAAGGAAGGGCAGGACGTTTACACCACGGAAGTGGTTGTGGATATCAATGGCCAGATGCAGATGCTGGACAGCAAGGGTGGAGACTCCGCCGGCAGTAATCAGGGCGCGCCGGCTGGCCGGCCCCAGCAGGCAGCAAGTGCTGGTCAGACCCAGCAGGGCAAGGGTTCAGATTCCGGTGGTTACAGCCCGGCGCCCCAAGGTCAGGGTCCAATGCCTGAGCCCGTGGACGACTTCGACGACGACATCCCCTTCTAGAGTTGACCATAGACTAATATAGACAAATTATTAAATCTAAAGCCCCGTTTTTCGGGGCTTTTTTTATTCTTACCGATAAGAAAATAACCTGGCTTCAAGCAGTGCCGGGCGATAAGTCAGGCTTCTGGCGCCCGGGACTTGATCAGGGCACGTCACCCTGGAGAGGAGAGCGGGCGGGAGCCCGAAGAAGACGCCCGCCCGCTGGAGGGTCAAGTGACGTTGTAAAGGAATACCACCAGAATGCCGGCCGGGGTCACGTACCGCAGCACGAACATGAATCTTTCATAGCTCCGGCCGCTCAGACCGATGTCTTCGGGCAGACGTGCCCGCTGCATCGCCCAGCCGGCAAAGAGCGCAATGGCGAGGCCACCCAGTGGCATCATCAGATTGGAGACCAGGAAATCAAGCAGGTCAAAGACGGTCTTGCCTTCGAAAGCCGCAATGAAGCCAAGCGGGTGGACGTCGCCCCAGATATTGAATGATAGCACCGTGCCAATACCGATGAACCAGATAGCCAGGCCGCCGACCAAAGCACTCTTGAAGCGGCTCACGCCCCTGTGTTCTTCCAGCCATTCCACCACCGGCTCCAGCATGGAAATGGCAGAGGTAATGGCTGCCACCAGAAGCAATGCAAAGAACAAAGTCCCGAAGAAGATACCGCCGGGCATCTGGCCGAAGGCGAGCGGTAGTGTGACGAAGATCAGGCCCGGGCCTGAGCCGGGTTCCAGAGAGTTGGCAAACACCAGCGGGAAGATGGCCAGCCCCGCCATCAGGGCAACCGCCACATCCAGTATCGCGATACTCATGGCCGTTTTCGCGATGTTGACGTTCTGTGGCAGGTAGGAGCCGTAGGCCATCAGAACGCCGATGCCGATGCTCAGAGTGAAGGCTGCATGCCCCAGGGCAGTGAGCACGCCGGTCGTGGTGAGTTTGCTGAAGTCGGGGGAGAACAGAAAGTTGACGCCTTCACCGAAACTGCCCGTGGTCATGGCATAGATCACCATGACCGTCAGCAGCAGGAACAGTAGTGGCATGAGTAGTTTAACGGCCTTCTCAAGGCCAGCCCGGATACCCCTGCCGACAATGAAGACAACAATCACCATGAACACACTGTGCCAAAGCAGAAGCTGGCCGGGGCTGGCCAGAAGCCCGCCAAACTGGCCGCCAACGGCATCGGCGTCAGCGCCGGTAAAGGCGCCAAACGCGGTCTTGCCGATATAAACCAGGGACCAGCCGCCAATTACCGAATAAAAGGACAGGACCAGAAAAGAGGCAATCACTCCGTTCCAGCCGATGACACGCCAGCCCCGGGAAGTGCCTTCTTCGGTGGTCAGGTAGCGCATGGTCCCGATCGGGCTGCGCCCGCCGCGCCGGCCGATCATGGTTTCGGCGATCAGTACCGGGATACCGATAAGTGCGATACAGGCAAGATAAACAAGTACAAAAGCACCGCCACCGTTCTCGCCCGTAATGTAGGGAAACTTCCAGATGTTCCCCAGGCCCACTGCAGAGCCTGCGGCGGCCAGTATAAAAGCCATCCGGGAAGTCCACAGGGTGGATGCCTGTTGATGGGGTTTGTCCGTGTGATTCATACAGATTTCTCCAGTATGTCTTTATTGTTCTAATAAAGGGACCGGGCAGCTCAAAATGTTGCTGCCCGGGTGAGCGTCAGGCCGAAGCCACTGCTTCCCGAATTGCTGCGGCAACCCGTGGGAGAGTCTTGTCTGATAGTCCGGCTATGTTTATCCGGCTGGATTCAAGCAGGTAAATACCATGATGCGCCCTCAGATAATTGACCTGTTTTTCGCTGATTCCGATAAATGAGAACATTCCTTTCTGGCGTGCGATGAAGTCAAAATCACCGGACGACGCCAGTTCCCGGCTAAAGGCGTGGCGCAACTGCTGTATGCGATCGCGCATGCCACTCAGTTCCGCTTGCCATTCGCGCCTGAGCTCATCGTCCTGAAGGATGGTTTCCACCAGGCCCGCGCCATGGGCGGGGGGCATGGAATAATGAGCGCGGATGATGCTCAACAACTGACTGTTCGCCGCTTTCTGGCTTTTGGCATTCCCGGAAATCAGCATCAGGGCGCCGGTGCGCTCCCGATAAAGGCCAAAATTCTTGGAGCAGGAGGCGGCAACCAGCATTTCCGGCGCCGCCTGTGCCAGGTGTCGTAGTCCCTGCGCATCCTCTTCCAGACCATCGCCCAGACCCTGGTAGGCCATGTCGACAAAAGGCAGCAATTCCTTGCGCAGGATCAGGTCGGTGATGCCTGCCCACTGCGATGCGGTCAGGTCTGCCCCCGAAGGATTGTGGCAGCAGCCGTGGAGCAGCACTACGTCGCCTTTCCGGGCCATCTCCAGGGCTGCCATCATGTCGTCGAAATCCACCTCCAGCGTCTCGCTGTTGAGGTAGGGATAGCTCTGGATCCGAAGTCCGGCGCCTCCCAGGAGCGGCATATGATTGGCCCAGGTGGGCGTGCTGACCCAGACAGCTGCATCGGGCTTGCACAACTTGATGAATTCCGCCGCCATTCGAAGGGCGCCGCAGCCACCCGGCGTCTGGATAGTGGACACTCTGTTGTCACGGGACAGGGGGTTGTCCCCACCCAGAAGCAGCTCTGTTACAGCCGAGTTAAAGCCCGGCGAGCCCGCTGGGCCTACATAGCTTTTGGTTTTTTCGTGTTCCAGGAGGCGTCTTGCCGCCTTGTGGACGGCGCCCATAATGGGAGTGTTGCCGGTGGCATCGCGGTAAACCCCCACACCCAGATCCACCTTGTCAGGACGGGGGTCATCGCGAAAGCTTTGCATCAGTTGCAGGATAGGATCCTGCGGCAGGACCTTGAGGTGTTCAAACATGTTCTATCTCCCGGGCATTGCGGTTCGGAGCAGGGGTACAAGAACTGAAGATTCTAGGGATAATCCTGCCGAATGTGCTTGCTTTTCGAGCATCTCCGATAAACACTCACGAAAGAATTATTGATAAATGACAATAATAAGAAAGGAAACTCGAAATATTAAAGGTGTTACTGAATGAAACAGCTTGAGCTGGACAAGATCGACCGTCGTATTGTGTCGGTGCTGCAGGAAGATGGCCGTCTGAGTAACCAGATGCTTGCGGAAAAGGTGGGTTTGTCACCCGCGGCGTGTTGGCGACGGGTCCGCACTCTGGAAGAGCAGGGAGTCATCCTGGGTTACAGTGCACGCCTGGATCCCGCCCGTCTCGGCCAGGGTCTCTGCGTGCTGGTCAATTTGTCGCTCCAGCGCCATACCATCGACAGTACGGCGACGATCGAACAACAGGTAAGCAGTTATTCCGAGGTGCTCCAGTGCTTCGCTGTCACCGGGAATGCGGATTTTGTATTGCGGGTTCTGGTTCCGGACATGGCGGCCTATGACCGGTTCCTCAATGAGAAGATATTCACTCTGCAAGGCATCGCTCAGGTGAATTCCAATTTCGCCCTGAGGGAAATCAAAAACACCATAGCTGTGCCCGTAAAAGAGTAACTCGGCCACCAGGGAAGTTAGCGGGCAGACCGGGCTCCAGAGCCAAAGAAGTATGCGTTATTACCTGTTGGTCGATGGAGAACCCAGGTGGTCCAGGGGCAGGGGCGACTGACTCTTGATTTCCCGCAAAACCACGCTTGAACGGATTTCGCGAACGCCCGGCAGCTTGAAGATGACGTTGTGCAGAAAGGAATCGTACTCTGCGATATCGGCTGTCACGACCTTGATCAGGTAATCCGCGGACCCCGTGGTGCTCTGGCACTCGATGATCGCGGCGCACTCTCTTACCGCCTCTTCGAATTCCTCCACCACGTTATCGACGTGACGCGACAGGTTGACCTCAGCCAGCACACAGCTGCCCAGTCCGACGCTGGCCCGATCCACGACCGCTGTATAATGGTGAATCACACCTGCTCGCTCCAGCTCCCGGAGCCGGTTCCAGGTGGGGGTGGCGGAAAGGCCAATCCGGCTCGCGAGGTCCTGCACGGTGAGGCGTCCATCGATCTGAAGCTCCTTGAGAATTTTCGCTGCAAAGGGGTCGGAAGATATTTCTTTTTTCATAAAGGACCTGACAGGATTATTTTTCTCCAAAATGCCTAAATGGCGGGAAAAGGGGAAGCACTTTTTCAATCTTCAGCCCTACCATCGTTGTTTCCAATGCCCCAGCGAATCCCGCGAGGAAAACGACATGTCAGCCCCGCAGAAAAAGACCTCCCAATCGAGCCCTTCGAAGTCGGCTTCCCAGTCGTATGACTGGAAGCGAGTGGCGTATCTCATTCAAGTCTCACGTGCCCTGGATGATCTCGAGGAGCGTGTGCTGGTTCCAGAGAAGAAGGTACTTTACCAGTTCTCGGCCCGCGGCCACGATCTTGCCCAGATTCTGCTGGGGCTCAAATTGACCAACGTGAATGATGCCGCCTGCGGTTACTACCGTTCCCGCCCGTTACTGCTGGCTATGGGCGTCGAACTGGCTGACGCTCTGGGTTCATCCATGGCGCGGGCCGGCGGGTACTCGGACGGCCGCGATATCGGGGTCGTGTTCAATTACCCCAATCCTGGCGGTCCGGCTGCCCTGCCCATGTGTGGCGGCGTTGGCGCCCAGTACACTCCAACGGCGGGGTGGGCGCAAGCTGTTGACTATTGTAGCAAAGTGCTTAAAGACTCGAGCTACGACGATGCGATGAGCGTAGTTCTTGGCGGCGATGGCTCTGTGGCAACCAACGGATTCTGGGCGGCGCTCACCGCCGCAACCACTCAAAAACTCCCCATGCTGTTCTATGTGGAAGACAACGGCTACGGCATATCCGTGCCCTCCACATTCCAGACTCCCGGGGGGGACATAGCTAAGAACCTTTCGGGCTTCCAGGGCTTGCACATCCTGACGGGCGATGGCTCCAAACCCGAAGAAAGTGCCACGCTCATCAGTGACGCCATCGAACACGTTCGCTCCCGGCAAGGGCCCTGTCTGCTACGACTGAAGGTCCCGCGCCTTCAGGGTCACAGCTTTCAGGACACTCAGACTTACAAGTCTGCGGAGTTCGTCAAAAATGAGTGGGCCCAGGACCCCTTGCCCAGGTTGCGGGAGTTTCTCGTTCCGGAAGTGATTACCGGCGCTGAGTGGGACGCGATCGAGGAAGATGCGAGAGCCACTGTGGAGAAGGCGCGGGAAGAAGCTGAGGCTCGCCCGGTCAGTGACCCTCTCCGCGTCACCCGCAACGTGTTTTATGAGGATGAATTACAGCAGCGTGGCGGCCAGTGGACCAGGGGCTATAGCGCACCGGCACCTCAGGAAAATCCGAAACCGGAGGGCCCACGCATCAACATGGTGGCCGCGATCCGAAAGACCCTGGATCATGAGCTGGCCACCAATCCGCGGGTGCTCGTTTTCGGGGAAGATGTTGGGCCAAAGGGCGGCGTGCACGCGGTAACACTTGGCCTGCAGGACAAATACGGGGAAGAGCGCGTATTCGACACCAGTCTGTCGGAGGAAGGCATCATCGGGCGGGCCGTCGGCATGGCCATGGCCGGTCTCATGCCCGTTCCCGAGATCCAGTTCCGCAAATACGCGGATCCGGCAGCGGAACAGATTAATGACTGCGGCACCATGCGCTGGCGGACCAATAACCGTTTTGCCGCCCCCATGGTGGTCAGGATTCCCGGTGGCTTCTTTAAGTGTGGCGATCCCTGGCACAGCCAGACCAATGAAGTCCAGTTTGTCCATTCACCTGGCTGGAAAGTGGCGGTACCATCCAACGCCGAGGATGCTGTCGGTCTGCTGCGAACCTCCATGCGCGGCAACGATCCGGTTATCTTCTTCGAGCACCGTGCGATGCTTGATGCGGCCTCCGCACGCCGGCCCTATCCGGGGGACGATTTTGTCCTGCCGTTCGGCAAGGCCCGGACGGTGGTCGAGGGTGATGATCTGACCATCGTCACGTGGGGCGCAATGGTTGAACGCTGCGAGAAAGCTGCAGAAGGACGCTCAGTTCACATCATTGATCTGCGCACACTGATGCCCTGGGACAGGGAGGCGGTGTTGGCATCGGTCCGTCGCACCCACCGGTGTCTGATCGTGCATGAGGACCTCGGTACCGCTGGCTTTGGCGCCGAGATTTCTGCCGTGGTGGCCGATGAGGCCTTCCTCGATCTGGATTCACCGGTCGTCCGCCTGACCATGCCCGACATTCCGAGCCCTCATCATCCGTTGTTAATGGAGTACGCCCTCCCGTCAGTGGAGGATATCCGCGCCAAAATTGATTTCCTGGTGGAGTTCTGAAATGACTGATTCGAAAACCCAGGGCGAAGTTCAGGATGTGATCGCCCCCCTGGAGCAGGAGGGCACCCAGGCCGTTGTCGCAGGCTGGCTCAAAAAATCCGGCGATTTCGTCAGCAAGGACGAACCTGTGGTGGAATTGGAAACCGACAAGGTGGTGGTGGAGGTTTCCGCTCCTTCCGATGGCATCCTGGAAGTAGTTCTGGCGGAAGGCGCACAGGCCGAACCGGGTGCGGTACTTGGCCGCGTTGCTGCCGCGACTGCTTCAGCAGAAGCACCGAAAGAGCCGGAAAGTGGCCTGGCCCTGGCCCCGAAAAAGCCAGAAAAGCCAGCAGCGCCGGAAGGCGAAGGCAAAGACGTTAGCGAATCCGAACGTGAGCTTCGTCTGTCCCCTGCCGTACGACGCCTGGTGGCAGAACATGACCTGGAGCCGGCGGAAATCCGGGGAACAGGGAAAGACGGCCGCCTTACCCGGGCGGACGTGGTTCAGGCCATCTCCGAGATGGAGCAGAAGCCTGCAAGCGCCCAGCACACCGCAAAAGCCGCTCCGGAAAATGCGCCGCAAGCGGAAAAGCCGGGGGGAATAGTCCCCGCCCCGACGCGGGCTGGAGGCCCAGAGGTTGCAGCGCATGTGCCTCACAGCCGGATGCGTCGCAGTATTGCCGAGCACATGCAGCGTTCGGTAACCGAGGCTCCGCACGTAACCGCGGTATTTGAGGCAGATTTCAGTGCCATTATCGCCCATCGCAAAAAGCACAAGGCGAAATTTGCGGAGCAGGGCGTGAACCTGACATTTACGGCCTATTTCGTGGCTGCGGCCGTCAAGGCAATGAGCGCGGCCCCGGAAGTGAACAGCCGCTGGCATGAGGATTATCTGGAGTTGTACAAGGACATCAATATCGGTGTCGGTGCAGCCCTCGGGCAGAAAGGTTTGATAGTGCCGGTGATCCACAAGTCCCAGGACCTGTCGCTGCTGGGCATCGCCGCGCGGCTGCAGGCCCTTACCGAAGCCGCCAGGAACAATACCCTGAAAGGTGGGGATGTGCAGGGCGGCACGTTCACCATTTCCAACCACGGAGTCTCAGGCTCGCTGTTCGCTTCACCAATCATTATCAATCAGCCCCAGTCCGCGATTCTTGGCATAGGCGCACTGGAAAAACGGGTCGTTGTGCGGGAAGTGGATGGCGCAGACAGCTTCCAGGCCCGGCCCATGGCCTATGTTTCCCTCACCATTGATCATCGTGTTCTCGATGGCAGCCAGACCAATGCCTGGCTGAGCCGCTTTGTCGAGGTGTTGCAGACCTGGCCACCTGAAGATTAATTGAATTTGACTCCCTGCCTGTTCAGGCAGGGAGTTCCCCCCCTTTTCCGGCAGTTGGTTTTACTTCCCGCCTCGACCCTGGTTGATCAGGGTAGCCACTTTATATTGGTCACTTATCAGCCGCAGCAGGTTGGTCGCGACAAATTCAGCTAATCTTTTGCCTTCCGGACTTGTCATACTTTGTGTATGGGCTGCTCAGTGACTTGTCAAACTGCGCATAAGAGCACAGAATTTGGCCGCTAATGGTCAGGGCTGTATGCTGTTGGCGCGAAGAGCAAGCCGATTGTTTCCGGCCAGGTGTTTTCAGTCAGCCACGGCAATGCAGGCGTTGAGGTCGACGCTTATTCAAATCACCATATCGTAGTAAGAAGGTTCCCGGGTGACGGTGTCTCTCTTGAAATGGCTGTTTAGACGATCGGCGGGAAAGGGTCGGGTTTGCCTCGAAGTACGGGCCGACGGCATTGGCTGGTCTGCAGTACTTTCAGCGCCAGAAAAGCAGGCATCCTTTGGCTTTCTGCAATGCACTCCCGCCGGACGCAGGGAAGCCCTGTCCCAACTGGTAACCGAACGGGACTGGTCGGGCTTTAAAGCAACACTGGTTCTGCCACTGGATCAGTACAGTGTGTTTCAGCTCGAACGCCCGAGCGAGCTTGCCGATACCGAACTGGCTTCCGCCCTGCGCTGGAAGCTCAAGGATCTGCTTGACTACAGCCCCTCCGACGCAGTCTGCGATGTTTTTCCCTTTCCCAGTGATGCCTCTCGCGGTCGTGGCGATCTGATCAACGTGGTTGCGGCCCGCAAGTCCATGGCGTCCGAACTGGCGGATCTGGTAAGTGAGGCGAACCTCGAGCTTGACCGGATTGACATAGCGGAGCTGGCGTTGCGCAATTTCGCGGCCTCGCTGGACCCGCAGGGTCGGGGTGTCGCTCTGGTGCATCTGCGGGATCGCTACGGCCAGATGGTGGTCTGCAAGGGGCCGGTTCTTTACCTGTCCCGGCGACTTGACGTCACCTCGGATGACCTGCGGGATGCCTCCCGCCAGGAGAATGCGGTACAGTCGCTGGCGCTGGAAGCCCAGCGGTCCCTCGACTATTTTGAAAGTCAGCTGGGTCAGGTGCCTCCGCGGGCGATTCACCTGGTCGCGCGGGATGCGATGCTCCCCCTGTCTTCCATGCTTTCCGCCTACATGGCGCCGTCGGTTGAACAGATCGACTGGACACAGCACGGGTTGACTGAACCCCTGGACAGCCGGTGCCTTACGGTGTGGAGCGCCGGCCAGCCTCTGGCGCCAGCAGCGCGCAAGGGTGAAAGCCAATGATTCAGCAGGTCAATCTTTACACCGACGAATTACGCCCGCGCCGGGAACCCCTGCAGGCGGGCACCCTGCTTGCCGCACTTGCTGTCACCCTGGTGGTTGTGCTGGCCATTGCCATTTTTGTGCGCGTGGAGGCGGCAGACCAGGAAGCCCGGCTGCAAACCCTGAATGACCGGATCCAGCAGATGGAACGCCGTGTCGGCCGTTTAACCGCCGAAATAGAAGCACAGCAGGTGGATCCGGACATGGTGCGGGCGGTCGATCAGGTAACCGGGGATATCGCCCAGCGTCAGCGGCTGCTTGCCGAGGTGTCCCGTCTTGTCTCCACTGACCGCAGGGGTTTTTCTCCCTTTATGACAGCTCTGGCGCGCCAGGCTCCGGAACAGGTCTGGCTCACTGGCTTCATGGTAGACCTGACCCGCAACCAGGTGCAGCTTTCAGGCCGCACCCGTGAGGGAGACCAGGTGCCGGTCTATCTGGAGCAGCTGGGCCGGGAACCTGTGTTCAGTGGCCGGCGCTTTGAGCATCTGAATCTGCAGCGGGATGAGAGTGGCCGCTGGATAAATTTCGAGATCGCTTCGGAGCGGACGCCTGGAGGTGGCTCATGAGCAGGATTCGCGAGCAGCTGAATCAGGGCGCCCAGTGGTACAACGCGCGACCCTACCGGGAGCGGACGCTGATTCTGGCGACTCTTGTCATTGTCATTCTGCTGGCTGGCTGGGAACTGGCTGTGGCGCCAGTGCTCAAGGAACGTGAGCGCATGCAGGGCCAACTGCTGCAGGCCGAGCAGCGCCAGCAGGACTGGCAGAATCAGGTGGAACTGCTGACCCAGAGGCTGCGGCAGGACCCGGCGGCTGAGCTGAAAGAAAGGCTTGTGCGTCGGCAGGAGCGGCTGGCGGGTCTGAATCAGCAACTGGCCGCAGCGACTGATGGCCTGATAGCGCCGGAGGCCATGGTATTGCTTTTGCGCAACATGCTGGCCACTCAGGAAGGGCTGGATCTGGTTGCGCTGGAACTGCTGCCGCCAGTCCCTGTTCATAGCAGCGCCGAAGCCAAGGCCGAAGGTGAAGAACCGCTGCTTTATGCCCACGATGTGGAACTGGTAGTGAGTGGCCGCTACCTTGAGCTGCTGGGTTACCTGGAGCGTCTCGAAGCTCTTGATCAGCGTCTTGGCTGGAGCCGACTGTACTATGAAACAGGGGCGTTTCCCAAAGCTGAGGCAAGGGTGCGGGTCCGCACCCTTGGCCTGAGCCAGGCAGGACTGGGAGTCTGACATGATGACACGGCTGCGGCTTCTGAGCCTGATACTTCCCGCGATTCTGATCACCCCGGTGGCCCAGGCTCTGGAAGACCCCACGAGACCGCCGGATTTCCGGGTCGCGCCCCCGGCCGCCCGGGAAGTTAGGGAGTATTCCCTTGATTCCATTGTGGTAGGTCCGGATCGTCGGGTTGCGGTGATTGATGGCATTGCCCGCATTGAGGGGGAGCGCTTCAGCGGAAAAACCCTGGTGCGGATATACCCCGACCGGGTAACGCTGAAAGAGCAGGGACGGACAAGAATTCTGCGCTGGAAAATGCCGCCGTCCGTGCGGGTATCGCCATGACATGTTTCAAAGGGTTCTCTATGACAAGGTGTAAACTGGCTGCCGGCCTGGCTCTGGTGATGCTGCTGACAGCCTGCAGTAACAACCCCTTGATGCGCACGAGCAAGGCAACCTCCTCCGATGCCGCCAGGGCAATTGAAGACTCACTTGCTGAGGCCGAATCCCGGGAAGCGGAACGCAGGACAGCAGGTTCACCAGAGTCCGGAGTGCCTTCAGGAATTACTGATGCACTGCTGCCTTCCCTGAAGGCTGATGAAGCGGATGGTGACCGGTTTGATATCAGTGCCCGGGATCTGGCAGCGCCCACCTTTTTTCAGGCCCTGGTCGAGGGTAGCGATTACAATGTAGTTGTTCACCCCCGCGTCGACGAGTCCATCAGGCTCAGCCTGAGGGATGTCACCGTGCCGGAAGTAATGGACATCGCCGGGGATCTTTACGATCTGGATATTCAGCGCAACGGCCAGCTCTACCGGGTGCTCCCGGGTGGCATACAGACCCGAATCTTTCCCATTGACTACCTCCACCTGAAGCGTCAGGGCGGGTCGGAAACCCAGGTCAGCTCCGGCAGCGTGTCTGCTGCGGGCAGCGGGGGTGGCAGTGGCACTGACAACGGCACAGGCACGGGTAACCGGGGCAGGGATGTATCTCCTCTTGTGGGTACCCGCATTTCCACCACCACTGAGTCGGATTTCTGGGGCTCTCTCGATACGGCAATCCGCATGATTGTCGGCAGTAACGACGGCCGCCAGGTCATCACGAACGCAGGCTCGGGGCTGGTGATGGTGCGTGCACCCGCGGCTGACCTGCGCCAGGTGGAGGATTACCTGACCCAGACCCAGTTGATCATGCAGCGTCAGGTTATCCTGGAAGCAAAAATCCTGGAGATCACACTTAACGAAGGTTATCAGCAGGGCGTGGACTGGTCGGATGTTCAGAGCGGCTCAAGTGCCACCGGCAGTGACGGCCTTCCCGAGGACTTTTCGGCGCAGAGTCTGATGGGGCGCGTTGTGAGTGGCGGGGACATTGGCGGCGTTTTCTCGGCCACCTTCCGTGAAGGCAGCTTCAATGCAATGATTCAACTGCTGGGAAGGCAGGGCAACGTGCAGATCCTTTCAAGCCCCAGAATCTCCACCCTCAACAACCAGAAAGCCGTGATCAAGGTCGGCACCGATGAGTTCTTCGTGACCGATGTGGATTTCAACGAGGATGACGCGGCTCTCGGCGCAACGTCGGACACCACCACATCCATTGAGCTGACGCCGTTCTTTTCCGGCATCTCGCTGGATGTTACCCCGCAGATTGCCGAGGACGGCTCAATTACGCTGCACGTCCATCCGTCCGTCAGTGAGGTCAATGATCAGGAAAAAGTAATCACCATCGGTGATCAGGACGTAGCCCTGCCGCTTGCGCTCAGCACAGTCCGTGAAACTGACAGCATGATTCGGGCCGAGAGCGGGCAGATTGTAGTGATCGGTGGGCTGATCCAGAACAACAGCGAAGACCGTAATTCCGCCGTGCCTTTCTTCAGCGAGATTCCGCTGCTTGGGGAACTCTTCCGCCAGCGCCATTTCGAAAGTGAAAAGAGCGAACTGGTCATACTGCTGCGCCCTGTCGTTGCGGGTGTCAGCCCCTATCAGCAGGACATTTCGGCGACGAAGGAACGAATGAGAGTGCTCAGGGAACTGCTGGAATCGCCGAAGTCCGTTACACCACAGCCTGCGCGTCCAGAGCAGCAGTAACCGGGGTCATAGATGTACGAAGCCCACTTTGGATTACAGGAAGCGCCGTTTGCGCTCACGCCAAACACCCGCTACTTCCTGAGGGCCAGAAGTCACAGTGATGCGCTGGAGCTGCTGCTGGTGGCCCTGCGGGAGCGTGAGGGTTTCATCAAGATCACCGGCGAAGTAGGCACCGGAAAGACACTCCTCTGCCGGTTGCTGCTGAATGCTCTTGAAGAGGGGGCAACCACTACTGCCTATATTCCCAACCCGGGCCTTACGCCGGAAACCCTTTACGAGGCCGTGGCAGACGAGCTTGGGGTTACACTGGGGAAAAATGACAATACCCACCGGGTACTCAAGGCGCTGACCGGTCGGCTGATTGAATTAGCGAGTGACGGTCAGCAGGTGGTGCTGGTGATTGATGAAGCCCAGGCCATGCCGGAGGAAACCATCGAGGCACTGCGGCTACTGACCAATCTTGAGACTGAGAATGCCCGCCTTCTGCAGGTCGTTCTTTTCGGTCAGCCCGAGCTTGACGTTCTGCTTAACAAATCCAGCCTGCGCCAGCTGAAACAGCGGATTACCTTCCAGTACCGGCTGAGCCCTCTCGACCGCGGTGCGGTAGCCCAGTATCTGCGTCACCGGCTGGCCCGGGCTGGCTATAACGGCGGCGATCTGTTTGCGCCGGGAGCCCTGCGCCTGATTGCCCGGGCGTCTGGCGGCATTCCCCGGCTGCTGAATATTCTGGCCCACAAGGCTCTGCTGGCAGCCTGGGGCCGTGGCGACCGGCAGATTGCCCGCTGGCATGTGCTGCAGGCCATCCGGGATACCGACAGCTGTCACCGCCCGGGATTTCTGGGGAGGTGGCTGTGAGTCTGCTGAACGACGCCCTGCGCGGCGCCGAACAGAGGCAGGAGCGGCCGGTTGCGCCGGCCGCTTACCCGGGCCAGGCGGCGCCCTCCGATTCATCCAGGAGCAGTCGGGGCCCGTGGCTCTGGCCTCTTCTGCTGCTTCTGGTGGTGGCCATCGTCGCAGCTGGCATCATGTTCTGGCCGCAGGAACCTGAGCCGGGTACTGCCAGCGTGATATCAGAGCCAGCGACAGGTCTGGTGGTGCGGGAAAAACCAGCGCCTGCGAGTGAGCTGCAGCCCGACGTCGTCAGTTCCCCTGCTCCCGAGCCCATAATCCCCACTGGAGAGGCCGTTGGGAGGGAAGCTCAGCCGACAGCAGCCGACCCGGCACCGCTGCCGGAAAAAACAGCCGCTGTAGCGGCCACCGGCAGGCCCGGGGAAAGCGTTTCATCGCCTGCGCCGGAACCGGCCCAACAGGCAGAGCGGGTGAGCATGGCTGTGCCTGAACCTGAGCTCGTGCCTGCTGACAACAACACCGGCGATGACGTTGCGTCTGCCCCGGCACAGAAAGACGGCGCGGACCAGACCGCCCAGCCTCAGGCCATAAAACAGCAGCAGGAGACTCCCGAACGGCTTGATCGCCGCGCCGAATCACGCATTGGCAAGCTGTTAAGCCGGGGGCGGATTAACGAGGCGGAGCGGATGCTCAGTGAATTGCTGGAGAAACAGCAAGCGCCTCTGAGTCGCGGGCAGCTGGCCCGTCACCTGATAGTCCAGCAGCAGGCTGGCCGGGCCCTGCAGTGGCTGCCGGAAGATGTCGCCCGTCCTGACGCCAGCCTGAGAGTTCTCAGAGCAAGGGCCCTGCTCGCCCAGGGGCAGGCTGATGCTGCTCTGAACATTCTGGAGTGGGAGGTGCCTCCGGTATCCCGGAACCCCGAGTACACAGTTACCCTGGCCACTCTGTTGCAGCAGCAGGGCCGGCACAATGCTGCGGTGACCCGCTGGGCGGAGCTGATTGAGCACGACAGCAGCCAGGGCCGCTGGTGGGTGGGTCTGGCCATAGCGCTAGAGGCCGACCAGCAGCTGCGCAGTGCCGAGAGAGCCTACCGCCAGGCCATGACCATGCCAGGGCTGCCCCGGTCGCTGGCGGAATACTGTCGGCAGCGGCTGGCCGCGCTGAGGGGAGGCTGACCATGAACACAACCGCTAACCGGTATGGCAACCATGGCTGACGCGAAGAATATGGCTGAGCCAAGAAAGAAAATCCGCATCGGGGACCTGCTGGTCCAGAACGAGGTCATCACTGAAGAACAGCTGATGACCGCCCTGCGGGAGCAGAAAAATACCGGCCGTAAACTGGGGCGCACCCTGGTGGATCTGGGTTATGTGGAAGAGGACAACCTGCTCAACTTCCTGTCCCGCCAGCTGGATATCCCCTTTGTGCAGTTGCGGCATTTCCAGTTCAACAATGAGCTGATCAAGCGCCTGCCTGAAACCCTGGCGCGCCGGTTTCGCAGTATCGTGCTGGCGGAGCAGGGTGGCGAACTGCTGGTAGGCATGGCCGACCCCATGGATATTTTCGCCTATGATGAGCTGGTCCGGGTACTGCGGCAGCCGGTCAAGCAGGCGGTGGTCCGGGAAAGTGAACTGCTGAATACCCTGGATCTGGTTTACCGCCGCACCGATGAAATCGCCTCCCTGGCGGAAGAGCTGGAAGACGAACTGGGCGAAGACGCCTACGATCTGGCAGAACTGGGTGCCGAAGGTGAAGCCGCCGAGGCTCCGGTGGTCAAGCTCCTGCAGACACTCTTCGAGGATGCTGTTCAGGCTCGCAGTTCAGACATTCACATTGAACCTGACGAAAGCGTGGTGCGGATACGTCAACGGGTAGACGGCGTGCTCCAGGAGCAGGTGATGAAGGAGAAGCGGGTAAACTCCGCCCTGGTTCTCCGCCTGAAGCTGATGGCCGGACTCAATATTTCCGAGAAACGGATGCCCCAGGATGGCCGTTTCAATGTCCGGGTCAAGGGCCGCAGCATCGACGTGCGGGTGTCCACCATGCCGGTCCAGCACGGCGAATCCGTGGTCATGCGTCTTCTGGACCAGTCGGAAGGCACCCTGGATCTTGCCAGCGGCGGCATGCCTCCCGCCATTCTGGAGCGTTTCCGAAAACTCATTCATACACCCCATGGCATGATTCTGGTAACCGGGCCTACGGGTAGCGGTAAGACCACAACGCTTTACGGCGCGCTGAGCGAACTCAACCGGCCTGAGGTCAAGATCATCACCGCCGAGGACCCGGTGGAATACCGGCTGCCAAGAATCACCCAGGTGCAGGTGAACCCCAAGATCGGCCTGGAGTTCGCCACCGTTCTCCGCGCTGCGCTCCGACAGGACCCGGATGTCATCCTGGTGGGGGAGATGCGCGACAGGGAAACCGTGGAGATTGGCCTGCGGGCTGCCATGACGGGCCATCTGGTGCTGTCGACACTGCACACCAACGATGCTATCAGCAGTGCCATGCGATTGATCGACATGGGGGCCCAGCCGTTCCTTGTAGCAAGTTCGCTGCTGGGCGTGATGGCCCAGCGCCTGATCCGGCGTATCTGCGACAACTGCAAAGATCCCTATGAGCCCACGGAACAGGAACAGATCTGGCTGGACACTTTCCACCGGGACCCGCTGGACATCGCCGGTGGCTTCGTGGAGGGCCGGGGCTGCTACCAGTGCGGCAACACAGGTTACAAGGGCCGGATTGGCGTCTATGAGATGCTGGTGCTTGATGAAACCATGCTGGATGCCCTGCGCCGACAGGATGTCTCTGCCTTTGCCAAAGCCGCCCGTCGCAGCCAGCTCTACCGGCCGCTGGCCCAGTGCGCCATGGATTACGCACTGGAAGGGGTGACTTCCATCAAGGAAGTGGCCAGGGTGACAGCCATGTCTGAGCCGGAATTTGGCCCGGAAGAGCCGGTGCCGCCCACCATCATGGATTTACCGGAATCATGAACAGGCCAGACAGGAGCACTGACTGACCATGGAATTCACTTACCGCGGAAAAGACAGCAGCGGCAGCCAGCAGCAGGGAGCCCTTGAAGCCTCCAGTGCGGATGCGGCTGCCTCGGAGCTGATGCGTCGCGGTATTACTCCCTTGCAGATCACCGAGAAGGCGGCCTCTGCCGGGGCGAATTTCAACCTTGCGGCCATGCCCATTTTCCGGCGCAGGATCACGCTGGATGAACTGCTGGTGTTCTGCCGCCAGATGCACGCCCTGACAAAAGCCGGCATACCGCTGATCCGGACCATGCGAGGCCTGGCGGACACCACCCGCTCCCAGGTGCTGAGCGAAGTGCTCGACGACATTACCGACCGGCTGGAGGGGGGGGTGACCATGGCCACCGCCATGCAGGCGCATCCGAAAGTGTTTTCCGACCTGTTTATCGCGATGATCCACGTCGGAGAAAACACCGGTCAGCTGGACGACGCTTTCAAAAGACTGGGGGAAATACTCACCCTGGAACGGGATACCAAACGGCGGATGAAACAGGCTCTGCGCTATCCCACCTTTGTGGTCGTAGCGTTACTGGCCGCCCTGATGGTGGTGAATTTCCTGGTCATTCCAAAGTTTGCCTCGGTTTTCGACAAGCTGGGGGCGGATCTGCCCTTTCTTACCCAGATTCTGGTGGGCACCTCCAGTTTCCTGATCAATTACTGGTGGGTGCTTCTGTTTGCAGTGGCAGCTGCGGCAGTACTTTTACGGCAATGGAAGAACACCGAGCAGGGCAGGCTTACCTGGGACCGCTACAAGCTGAAAATGCCCATTATCGGGCCGCTTCTGGAGCTGATTACCCTCAGCCGCTTTGCCCGCAATTTTGCCAGCATGCTGGCAGCCGGCATGCCGGTCACCCACGCTTTGACCGTGGTCGCCGACGCCACCGACAACGCCTGGATAGCCAGGCACATCAAGGACATGCGGATGGGAATCGAGCGTGGGGACAGCCTGTTGCGGACGGCCCGGGCCAGTGAAATGTTCACGCCCCTGATACTGCAGATGATCGCGGTGGGGGAGGAAACCGGTGCGGTGGATGAAATGCTGGTCAATGTGGCAGATTTTTACGACGAGGACGTAGACTACGGCCTCAAACAGCTGGCGGAGTCCATCGAGCCGATTCTGATCGTCGCCATGGGCGTGCTGGTGCTGATTCTGGCGCTGGGGGTCTTCCTCCCGATCTGGGATCTGGGGTCGGCGGCCATGGGCCGGGGCTGACGTGGCGCGCACACCGCCACTCGGCGGCCACAGGCGACCGCTGATCGGGCGGCAGCTGAGATTCTGGCTATGTCTATGTATTCTGTTCATTTTGTGGTGGTGGGTAATGGATGCCCTGGAGCGGGAGGCTGAACGGGCAACGGAGCTGTCAGCCAATATGATACTGGGGCAGCTGAGATCCGCCCTGGTGATCAAGGGAGCCGAAGTCATGCTCAGCCGCAAGCAGGAGCTGGCGGACCACGAGGGGATAAACCCGTTCGAGCTGATTGATCATCAGTGGCGCTCCTACAAGGGGGCGTGTTCGGGAATGCTCCCGGAGCAGGGAGACTGGTGCTTTCGAACACGGACACGAAAAGAAACAGACAAAATCGATAAAGGCTGGCTAATTTATAACCCGGGGCAGCCGATAACCATACAGGGCCGGTCGGCGAATGCTGGTGAACCTCTGGCGTGGGAGGTGGCAGCAGAATTTGTGGACCGGAACGGAAATGGCCTCCGGGAGCAGACGGAAAGCCTGACGGGCCTGAAGCTCGTGCCGGTCACGCTGACCAGGGACGTGGACGTGCGATAGAAATCGCATCTCAAAAAAACGAAGTCTGAAACCTGGAAAGAGGCGAAACAATGCAATTATCGAACAGAAAACAGCAGAAAGGCTTTACCCTGATCGAGCTGGTCGTGGTTATCGCCATTCTCGCCATTCTTGCGGCCTTTGCGCTGCCGCGCTTTGCCCAGCTTTCGGAGCAGGCGCACGACGCGAGCATTCAGGGCACGGCTGGCGCCTTTGCGGCTGGTGTGGCTCTGGTGAAAGTACAGTGGGTGGCCAATGGTCTTACAGGTGCAGCCGACGATGTCATTGGTTTTGGCAATGACAATGTTGATGTCAGTGCCGAGGGCTGGCCGACGGCTACGGGCGGAAATAACACCGCGGAAATGACTGCGGGCCGCTGCCTCCAGGTATGGCGTGGCGTGCTGCAGTCGAATGCCCCCTCAGTGTCGGCTGCTGCCACAGACAATCCGGATTTTCTTGCCACGGAAGTAACCGGCGACTGCAGGTTTACCTACCAGTTGGATGGCCAGACAAGTTTCATCGAATACGACGCCAACACAGGCGAAGTTTCAACAGTAGTCAATTGATCATTCAGATCAAAAATCAGAAAACCAAATAACGGAGTAGAACCATGAACGCAATGCAGGCACTCGCAACAAGAAAGCAAAAAGGCTTCACCCTGATCGAACTGGTCATGGTGATTGTAATTCTGGGCATTCTGGCGGCATTTGCTTTGCCGCGGTTTGCGGATTTGGGGGGTGAGGCTCGTGCTGCTTCCCTTCAAGGCGCCGCTGGGGCAGCAAAGTCAGCGTCTTCGATCGTCCATTCAGCATGGCTTGCTACAGGCAGGACTGCTCCTGTAGACCTTGAGGGTGTCGACATCACTGTTAGCGCCGAGGGATATCCTACCGCCGATGCGGATGGCATCATGGCCGCTGCGCAGCTGACAGATGACTATACGCTGACGGGGACAACGGTCACGCCCAATGGTTTTGATGCAACCTCTGACGCTGATGGCGATAGCACAGCGGGTGAATGCTCGTTTACCTACACGGCTTCGACGGGCCGAGTGACTAACATCACAACAGACGATTGCGTGTAATCTTGGCATCGAGCAGGTGATAGCCTCCATCATCCCGGCCCTTAATTTGATTGGTCGGGAGCCGGATTTGAGCTCGAAGCCCATGGCTGACCTAAATTTGTCCCGCGCCCTTGGCTTTACGCTCGTTGAACTGGTCATGGTGCTCATCCTCATTGGAGTCATCTCTGCCCTTGGCGTCGGCCTGTTCGCAGGCCGATCCGCCTTCAGCCCTCTTCTGGCAACCCAGCAGTTAGCCTCTTCAGTGCTGCTGGCGCAGCAGGCCGGCCTGGCGGGCAACGGCGCCAGCGAGCTTTCCGTCACACAGAGTACAAATGATTTCCTGTTTACCATCCGCAATAGCGGCTCTGTCGCCCAGGAATTCCGCATTGCCCGGGAAGGCACCAGCCTTTCCGTCTCCGGGGCTTCTTTCCCCATTTCCTTCAATGCTGATGGTATCCCGGATACCGGTGGCAATGCCCAACTGACCTTCACCGGTGACAGCATCTACAGTGTCTGCCTGAGCTCCCTGGGTGCCGTTTATGCCGGGAGCTGTCAGCCATGAGGCGACCTTTGCGCTGCACTCCACAGGCTGGCGCCACTCTGGTGGAACTGGTGATGACCATTGTCATTATCAGCATCGCCATTGCCGGAGTGGTGGGGGCATTCGCCCTGATTACGGGCCGCAGTGCCGATCCGCTGAACCAGACCCGTGCAGTGGAACTGGCCCAGCTGTACATGGATGAAATCATCACCAAAAAATACAACGACAACACGCCCCAGGGCGGCAGGCCAAAGCAGACCAGCAATCTCTGCGATATTGGGCCGGAAGCCGGCGAGTCCAGGGACACCTTTGACGATGTGGACGACTACCACAACCTTGTGGATGAACCGCCCGCCGCGGCCGACGGGGCTTTGACTGGCTACAACGGCTTCCGGGTCACGGTTACCGTGACCTGCGCCGGCAGTCAGGTGGGGCTTGCCAATGAAGATGGCAAGCGCATCGACCTGAGCATCGTTGCTCCCGGTGATCAGAGTTTTGTCTTCTCTGCCTACAGGGCCAACTTCTGATGGCCCGGCGCAACGGCTTTACCCTGGTCGAACTGGTGATCGTGATTGTGCTGCTGGCCATTGTTGCCACCATTTCCGTCCGCTTTGTGGCGCTTTCGACAGGGGGTGCCATAGATACCGGCGCGCGGCAGCAGAGAGCACTGGCCGGCGTGGTGATCAGCGAGCAGGTTACCCGGGCCCTGCGGGAGGCGCTGCCCACCTCGGTTCGCACCAACGGGTCCTGCATCGAGTGGATGCCGACGGTGGCAGCATCGAACTACCTTGACCTTCCCCGGGGCAGTAATCCGGATTCCTTCGAGGCGGTGCCCCTGGCGGGTGGACAGTCCGCAAATGGCCGCATCGTGGTGTATGGCTATGGCGGCGACCTCTACAATCCCTCCAGCCCCGGGCCAATTTCGCCTCCTGCCACAGTGCCGGGGGGATCTTCGCCGGTAACAGTTACCTTCGACGGCGGCGCGACCCACAGATTCAATACCAACTCGCCGGAAAAACGCTTCTATGTGGTCAGTGAGCCGGTGACCTTCTGCCAGTCAGGGCGTTTTCTCTACCGCTACAGCAACTACGGCATCCAGAGCGGCATAGGGGCCAGCCTGTCCCCCGCAATGCCGAACCGCCAGGTGCTCGCGGCCACACTCCAGGCCAATTCCCTGAACTTCGAGGTGATGCCGCCCACCCTCCAGCGCGGCGCGGTGGTGGCATTTGAATATGTCCTTGAAGACACGGATTCTGGCGAAACAATGCCCGTGCGCCAGGAGGTACAGATCCGCAATGTGCCCTGACAGCTCTCCTGCCAATCAGCGCGGAGCCGGCCTCCCGCTGGCGCTTTTCATTATCACGGTTCTGGCCCTGCTTGTGGCCGGCATGGCCCAGCTGCAGGAAAGCTCAGCCGGGGCCGTCAGCCTCCAGATCCAGTCCCAGCGGGCCTTTTTTGCCGCTGAGAGCGGTGCCCAGGCCGGCGTTGCCGAAGTGCTGTCAGGGGCCAGTTGTGGGGCGGTCAATTCACCAAAGACATTCACCGTCAGCGGCCTGAACGGCTGCGAAGCCCTGCTGGATTGCAGCTCGGTCCAGGCCGACATCGAGGGAAACAGCGACCTGGAAACGGTATTCACCCTGACCAGCACCGGACAGTGCGGTGCCGGGCCTGATTTTGCACAGCGGGTTGTGGAGGTACGGGTGCGATGAGATATCTGATGCTATTGCTGGCACTTCTGTTTCCGGCTGCTGCCATGGCCACGATTACAGTTTTCGCCAATGGAGACCCCGCCGGCCCGGTGACTGTTTTTGTCGATGATACGGTGTTTCTTGAGGTAGTGGCGGATGGTTGCGAAGGCGCTGGGGGAAATAACTCGGCCTGGCGTGACACCTGGACCAATGCTGGCGGCCCGGAACAACAGGTATTCACGACCAGCCCCTGTGATGACTCGCCTTTTGGGAGAACCGTCAGTTACGGAACTCCTGGAACCTACACCGTTTCCTACGTTTCAGAGTTCTGTCGGAACCTGAAGGACAATGAATGCAAGGGCGGGGGATGGCAGGTCGATCAGAGCGACGACATAACCATCATCGTCAAGCCGCCGCTTACCTGTTTCAACGATGACTTCACCAGTGGCACCCTGAGCGCGGATGACTGGGTTACATCCGTGTCCCGGGGGAATTTTACACCGGCTATTGCCTCGAACGGTCGTCTGCGAATGACCCAGGCGATCAGCAACCAGGCCACGGCGGCGACGTTGCAGCGGGAAATTCCCGGGGCAGACAACCTGGTGATTCTTGAGTTTAACTACTTCGCATACGGAGGTAATGGCGCCGACGGCCTGGCTATTGCCCTGTCAGATGCGACGGTCACTCCCCAGCCAGGCAGTTATGGCGGCTCCCTTGGCTATGCCCAGCGGAACAACGGTGATCCGGGATTTGCGGGGGGCTGGATTGGCATTGGGCTGGACGAGTATGGGAATTTTTCCAGGTCCAACGAAGGCCGTGTTGGGGGGGCCGGGTTTCGCGAGGACGCAGTGGCCATTCGGGGCGCTGCTCCGGATTACCGGTACCTTGCCGGCACCCCCACCCTGAGCACGGGTATTGACCAGCCAAATACCAGCAATCCTTCGCCCCACCGGTACCGCATTACCGTGGATTCCCGGGCACCAGGGCAGGCGCTTATCTCAGTGGAACGTGACCTGACTGCAACCGGCAATAATTACGATGAGCTGATAGCGCCGTTTAATGCGCTTGGCCAGTCAGGCCAGCCTGGCGTGCCGGAAAACTTTCTGCTGTCGTTGACCGGCTCTACGGGCGGCTCCAATAACATCCACGAACTGGACAACGTCCAGCTCTGCGCCGAGAAACTCAATCCCGTGGGCGCCCAGGTGGATCATTTCGAGATTGTCCACGACGGCACCGCGCTGACCTGCCAGCCCGAAACGGTGACTATCCGGGCCTGTGCCAATGAGGACTGCAGCAACCTGTTCACGGATCCGGTCGCTGCCAACATGAGCCCCAGTGGCTGGGTGGGCGGAGATACGGTGAACATCGCCAATGGGGTTACAACCACGGCCATGTTGCGCCATACCACGGCGGAAAGCGTGGTGCTGGATGTTGTTGGCTCCCAGCCATCCGCCAGACCCCAGTCCACTACACTTTGCCAGATCGGAAGCAGCGGCCTGAGTGCGGCCAACTGTACCCTCATGTTTTACGCCTCTGGCCTCGCGTTTGATGTGCCGGATCTGATTGCCAATCAGACTTCGACCACCATCCAGGTCAGTGCCGTACGCCAGGACGATGTCACCCAGGCCTGCGTTCCGGCTTTTTCGGACGTTACCCGGGATGTTGGCTTCTGGTCCACATTTGTGGATCCCAGCGGGGGTGACCTGTCCGCCACGCCCTCCGTATCGGTCTCTGGCACCCAGACTGGCCAGTCTGCCGCGGCGGCGACGAGCATTGCCCTCAGTTTTGATTCCGCAGGGGTGGCCGAAATCGACGTGGCCTACCCGGACTCGGGTCAGATGCAGCTTGACGCTCTGTATACCGGCTCGGCCGCCAATGATGACGATGGCCTGAGCATGCCGGGTGCTGACCTGTTTGTGAGCGCTCCGGCCGGTTTCTGCATTGAAGCAACGGAAGCCCCTGCCGCCTGCACCGGAACCGCAAGCGACTGTTCTGTGCTGACAGCGGCCGGGGATCCGTTTGATGTATCCCTTCGTGCGGTGGCCTGGGAGGCCGCAGGTGAATCCGGCGCTCAGTTCTGTACCGGCAATGCCACCGCTGCAAATTTCCGGATAGCATCCCTGGCACTTGCCCATGAACTGGTGGCGCCGACAGGGGGACAAACCGGTGATCTTGAGGTGACGATAAGGGATATGACCCCGGCGGATGCCGGAGCGGCTGCGTTCAGCCAGGAAATATCAGAAGTCGGAGTCTTCAATCTTCTGGTGCCTGCCGGCCAGCCATACCTGGGCACTGTTCTTCCCGGTGGCGCCAGCGAAGCTGTCGGGCGGTTCACACCGGCATTTTTCGATATTGATTCAGCCGCCACCATCGACGGCGTTCTGGATGCAACCTGCAACGCCGGAACTGCTTTCAGCTATACCGGCGAGCCTGTGGGCTGGTCCGTGGTTCCTGACGTGCAGATTCGTGCGCTGAACCGTGCCGGCAGCGTGACCACGAACTACACCCTCGGCGGATTCCAGAAGCTGGACGCAAATGGGATTTCGCGCACGCTTCCTGCCACCGATGATACCCAGCAGCTTTCAGACGGCCCGGCACTGGTGCCGGTTATCTATGACGTCAACCCTGCCAGCCTGGGGGTGGTGGCACCGGGAATGCTCCGTTATGCATTTTCCTCTGCAGACGAGGTGACATACAGCAAGCTTGAGTCCACGCGCCTTGCGCCTTTCACGCCCGACCTGACCCTGAGCATTGACGCCATCATGGATTCGGACGGAGTTTCAGGCATGGGGCTGCCGGCAGTCCTGTCCCCGCAGAGTTCCTTCGAGATGCGCTACGGCCGCCTGGCCATGCAGAATGTATTTGGCCCGGAAAACATTGCGGCTCTCGAAATGCCCTTTCAGGCGGAATACTGGAATGGTGGGCGGTTTGAGCTGAACACTGCGGATGATGGTTGCACAGGCTGGTCAACCGCAGACATAACCGGCAGCAGTGATCACCACAGCCTTCAAGCAGACACTGGAACCCTGGCCAGCGGCGTTGGCGGCCCCCTGGTGCTGTCACCTGCCGGCTCCCAGGGCACGGATACCCTGATCTGGGGTATGCCTGTCTGGCTCCAGGACTTCTGGAGCGGCTCCGGCAGCCTGGAAAACCCCTCGGCTCTTGCTACTTTCGGGGTCTACCGCGGCCACGACCGGGTGATTTACTGGCGTGAAAGGTAAGATTTAAAGAAGCAGGCTCAGCCTTCCTCCTCGCTGTCGATTCCCAGCTCGTTGATTTTGCGGGTGAGGGTATTTCGCCCCCATCCCAGCAGCAGCGAGGCATCCCGCCGGCGCCCGCCGGTGTGTCTGAGGGATGTCTCGATCATGATCCGCTCAAATTCCGGTATGGCTGTGTCCAGAATGCCTTTGCGGCCGCGCTTGAGTTCCTGTTCCGCCCAGTTCTGAAGGCCTTCCTGCCAGGTCTGGCCGGTGGGCGGCGCATCCGCCTGGTTCAGCAGTTCCGGTGGCAGATCGTCCACGTGGATTTCCCGGCCACTTGCCATGACCGTCAGCCAGCGGCAGGTATTTTCCAGCTGGCGGACGTTGCCCGGCCAGGGCAGGGTGGTGAGGTATTCCTCGGCATCCGGCCGGAGGATCTTGGGCTCCACCGCCAGTTCCTTCGCCGCCTGTTTCAGGAAATGGTGCATCAGCCGTGGAATGTCCTCCCGTCTCTCCGCAAGCTTGGGCAGGTGAATCCTGATGACATTGAGGCGATGGAAAAGATCTTCCCGGAAGCTGCCGGACTGCACCAGTTTCTCCAGGTCCTGGTGGGTGGCGGCTATGATCCTCACGTCAACCTTTATGGGTGTTGTGCCGCCTACCCGGTAAAACTCTCCGTCCGCCAGCACCCGCAGCAACCGGGTCTGGGTGTCGGCAGGCATGTCGCCGATCTCATCCAGAAACAGTGTGCCGCCGTTGGATTGCTCGAACCGCCCCTGACGGGTCGCGGCAGCCCCGGTGAATGCCCCTTTTTCGTGCCCGAAGAGCTCCGACTCGATCAGATCCTTCGGAATCGCTGCCATGTTCAGGGCAATAAACGGATGCCGTGACCTGGGGCTGTGGTTGTGAAGGGCCTGGGCGACCAGTTCCTTGCCGGTGCCGCTTTCTCCGTTGATAAGAACCGTGATGTTGGAATGGGAGAGGCGGCCGATGGCCCGGAACACCTCCTGCATGGCGGGGGCTTCGCCAATGATCTCGGTCGTACGCTGGGAGGTGTCGGCCACCGGCTCAGCCGTGGCGCGGCGTTCATGGCTGTGGGCAACGGCCCGCCTGGCGAGGGCGACTGCGTCGTCAACGTCGAAGGGTTTGGGAAGGTATTCAAAGGCACCGGTCTGATAGCTGGTCACCGCGCTTTCAAGGTCGGAGTGTGCCGTCATGATGATGACGGGCAGATCGGGATGGGCCTGCACTATGCCGGACAGAAGTGCGATGCCGTCGATGCCCGGCATGCGGATGTCGCTGATGATGGCTTCCGGCTGTTCGTGATCCAGCCGGGCAAGAATGCTCTCGCCGCTGTCAAAGGTCCGGGGCTGCATGCCCGCCTGGCTCAGGGCACGCTCAAGCACCCAGCGGATACTGCGGTCGTCGTCGATGATCCAGACGTTTGCCGATTGGGTCATTCTGTCTCCTCCAGCGGCAGGAAAATAATGAAATTGGTGCAGCCTGGCTCGCTTTCGCATTCCACCAGGCCATGGTGCTGTCCGATGATGCTCTGGGTAATGGAAAGCCCCAGCCCTGTACCGCTAGCCCGGCCACTGATCATCGGATAAAAGATGTTCTGAAGCAGGTCAGGGGGGATACCCGGTCCGTTATCGATCACATCAACCCGGCAGACCAGCCGGTAACGTCGGCTGCCGATGGTGAACTGACGAAAGGCCCGGGTGCGGAAAGTGATGGTTGGAGGCTCCCCGTTACGCAGGCCTTGCGCATCCCTTTGTTCGAAGGCCGCTTCCATGGCATTGCGTGCAATATTCAGGAATGCCTGAATGAGCTGCTCCATGTCCCCCGGGAATTCCGGCAGGCTGGGGTCGTAATCCCTGCGGAAATGAAGCCGCCCCCGGCTCTCGGCTTCCAGCAGGGTGCGTACCCGCTCAAGCACCTCGTGGATATTGGTGGGGGCCATGCGCAGGGCCCGGTTTGGGCCCAGCATTCTGTCTACCAGCCCCCGCAGACGGTCCGCCTCGGCGATGATCACCTGGGTGTACTCCTTCTGTTCCTCGCTGTCCAGTTCCCGGTCCAGCAGTTGAGCGGCTCCCCGAATGCCGCCCAGGGGATTCTTGATTTCATGGGCCATGCCGCGAACCAGTATCCGGGTGGTTTCCTGCTGGGAAATAATTTCCTCTTCGCGGCTGATCCGTAACAGCCGGTCCCGGGGTTGTACCTCGAGCAGCAGGTCGCCTGCCTCATTGCCCAGTGGCGCAACGGAATAGTCCACCACAAAGCGGGAACCGGACATGAGTACGAACTCCGCTTCACGTTTGGTGTAGGATTGGCCATTCGCCGCCGCGTTCTGAAGGGTTTCCAGTGCCTGATCGGACTCCACGAAGAGGTTTAGCACTGGTGAGTCCTGAATGCGGGTCAGGCTGGTTTCCAGCAGGCTCTCGGCAGAAGGATTGAGATACCGGACTTTCAGATCCCCACTCAGCACCAGCACCGCCGTTGTGAGGTTATCCAGTATGTGTTTGTAGCCCGCCGGTGTTGCCATGCCTTTCTCCTGTGGTCCACGCAGCACTCTTCAGGACGAGAGTTGCAAAAAACGAACCAGAATGGCGCCGGCGGTTGATTGGTGCGCCGCTGGCAGGCAATCCCGGGCTCAGGCCCTGCAGGAGCGGAGCTGGCGGCGTTAGTTCCAGTCGCAGAGATTCAGGCGCGCACTCTGAAAGATCAGAGTATGGCGCCTTTCCAGGGCGGGCGCACAATTATGGTGCGTTAATTTTGCTGGGGAAAGGGCGGTGTCTGAACGGAAGGGCGATGAAGGGTGAATGTGATGCTTTCGCCCTGCTGCACCGGCCGGCCACGGCTGTCCACCACCGATACCCGGGCTTCGTGGGTGCCGCGGAAAACGTTTTCGAGGGTAAAGCGGCCACTGGTGGACTGGCCAACCGGCTGTCCGTCGAGGGTTACCTCATACATATGGCCTTCTTTGAGGGAAGGCGTGCTGGACACCTGCAGCGCTATGTCCCCGCTGCCACTCCAGAAGGATTCTTCGTCCTCCGGGGATCTGAACTCAATGCGCTCATACGGGGCGTTGTTGGTATTTTCCTCTCCACTGGAGCGTATCTCGATGGTCCCAATATCCTCCTGTTTTGGCAGAGTTACCGTGGTGACGGGCTTTACCTTGATCTCCTCTGCACCTTCCCGGGGCTCGTCGGAGTATGTGACATTGCCGTCTTCATCCACGTGCCGGTACACCTCCGACCAGGCAGGCATGGCAAGGGAAATCAGTAACGCGGCCAGAACTGTCTTTGCTGTATTCATCGTATGGGCCTGTGCAATAACTGTTTTCTGATTATCGGCAGAGGCCTGGGGCTTTGCAAATAGTTGCATGCCACTGACCGTTACAACCGGTTAATCCCGGAAGTCGGGCACAAAAAAACCCCGCACAGGGCGGGGTTTTGCATTTTCATCTCTGCTGGCTTACACCGAGTAGTAGAGTTCGAACTCGACCGGGTGAGTGGTCATGTTCAGGCGCTCGACTTCCTTTTCCTTGATGCCGATGTAACCGGCAATCATGTCTTCGGTGAAGACGCCGCCACGGGTCAGGAACTCGTGATCTTCGGCGAGAACATCCAGCGCTTCCTGCAGGGTCTGGCAGACAGTCGGGATGTTCAGTGCTTCTTCCTTCGGCAGGTCATACAGATCCTTGTCCATGGCATCGCCAGGGTGGATTTTGTTCTGGATGCCGTCGATGCCAGCCATCATGAGGGCTGCAAAGGCCAGGTAGGGGTTCGCTGAGGGATCAGGGAAGCGCACCTCGATACGGCGGGCCTTGGGGCTGCTCACGTAGGGGATGCGGATGGAAGCCGAGCGGTTGCGGGCCGAGTAGGCCAGCATGACCGGGGCTTCAAAACCGGGCACCAGACGCTTGTAGCTGTTGGTTGACGGGTTGGTAAAGGCGTTGATGGCCTTGGCGTGCTTGATGATGCCGCCAATGTAATACAGGGCCATTTCGCTCAGGCCTGCGTAGCTGTCGCCAGCGAACAGGTTCTTGCCGTCCTTGTTCAGCGACATGTGTACGTGCATGCCGGAACCATTGTCACCAACCACCGGCTTGGGCATGAAGGTGGCGGTTTTGCCGTAGGCATGGGCCACGTTATGTACGCAGTATTTCAGAATCTGAACTTCGTCTGCTTTCTTCACCAGGGTGGCCGGGCCAACGCCAATTTCACACTGGCCAGCTGTGCCTACTTCGTGGTGATGAACTTCGATATCGAGGCCCATGGACTCCATGGCGGCACACATGGCGCCACGCAGGTCATGAAGACTGTCCACCGGCGGAACGGGGAAGTAACCGCCCTTGACGCCCGGCCGGTGGCCGATGTTGTTAAGCTCGAACTCGTCGCCGGATACCCAGGCAGCTTCTTCAGAGTGAATGGAATACATTGCACCCTGCATGTCGATTTTCCACCGTGCGGAATCAAACACGAAGAATTCCGGTTCCGGGCCAAAGAGGGCGCCGTCGGCCAGGCCGGTGGACTTGAGGTACTCTTCGGCGCGACGGGCAACAGAGCGGGGATCGCGCTCGTAACCCTGCATGGTTGACGGCTCAACGATGTCGCAGGTGATGTTGACGGTGGTTTCTTCAGTGAAGGGGTCCAGTACGGAGCTGGAATCGTCAGGCATCAGGATCATGTCGGATTCGTTGATGCCTTTCCAGCCAGCAATCGAAGAACCATCGAACATCTTGCCTTCGGCAAAAAAGTCGTCATCGGCCTCTGTCGCGGGAATAGTTACGTGCTGCTCTTTGCCGCGGCTATCGGTAAACCGCATATCAAGCCATTTAACTTCGTGTTCTTTGATCAGATCAACTGTTCTGGACATTATTGAATGCTCCGTCTGTTACTCCGCCTCGGGCGGGAAAGTTCTGTAATCCTGGTGTCGGACTGTTAATTGCCGAAGGTTTTTTCAGAAGCTCCGACTTCCGACCTGTTTTTTCAGGTCTCGGCAGCTTAGCAAAAGCCTTGGCTGCCTGCCTGTAATTCTGGACGCCGGATTATACCGGACGGCTCTGATTGACGGATAGCAGGGCCACGAGGTCTGATGTCCGGCAATCCTGCCCGAAGTGAAAGCAATCTGCTTGCCAGTTTTCCCGCTATGCGCCACAACAGCGCAGCAGCGCTCTTATGGGCATTTTTCGTGGTCTTCTACCGGACTTCAGGGTCTGCCAGAACCTCAAAGGATGCGCCAACATGGTGCAAAAAATTACGATGCGCACAAATACAGTGCATATGCGGCCTTCCTGACCGCCGGCAAGTCAGTAAAACGCGGCTCCTGGCGAAACCGGCCACCCATCGGCATATCCCTACATAGTTACTGGGGGGACTTTGCTATATACTGCGCGCCCGGATTCACCCTTATGGTGTAGGTACCGGTTCCTTATCAGATTTGAGATGGCATGCGCGTGGCAGCGAGACTGCGACCAGACGATCCTCTCAGGTCCTCATGCATGCCGCAGGATACAGTTGTGATAGAAAAACTCCGTAACATCGCCATTATTGCCCACGTTGACCATGGCAAGACCACCCTTGTGGACAAATTGCTGCGTCAATCCGGAACCCTGGATCGTAAAGAGCTCGAGAGCGAGCGCGTGATGGACTCCAACGATCAGGAAAAAGAGCGTGGCATCACCATTCTTGCCAAGAACACGGCACTGAAATGGAAAGACTACGACATCAACATCGTGGACACTCCGGGCCACGCCGACTTCGGTGGCGAAGTCGAGCGGGTGATGAGCATGGTTGACTGCGTGTTGCTGGTGGTCGATTCCATCGACGGCCCCATGCCGCAAACCCGCTTTGTGACCCAGAAGGCCTTCGCGGCCGGTCTGCGCCCGATCGTGGTGGTCAACAAGATTGACCGTCCCGGCGCGCGTCCGGACTGGGTTGTGGATCAGGTTTTTGACCTGTTTGACAACCTGGGTGCGACCGAAGAGCAGCTTGACTTCCCGATTGTCTTTGCCAGCGCCCTCAACGGCATTGCAGGCCTGGACCACGAAAACCTGGATGACAACATGGATGCCGTGTTCCAGGCGATTGTTGATCATGTGCCTGCACCGAACGTGGATCTGGACGGTCCGTTCCAGATGCAGATTTCCCAGCTGGACTACAACAGCTTTCTGGGTGTCATTGGTATTGGCCGCATCGCCCGCGGCAAGATCAAAACCAATTCGCCGGTGACCGCGATTGGCGCCAGTGGCAAGAAGCGTAACGGCCGTATCCTGAAGATCATGGGACACTCCGGTCTGCACCGTGTGGAAGTGGATGAGGCCCAGGCGGGCGACATTATCTGTGTCAGCGGCATGGACGAGCTGTTCATCTCCGACACCCTGTGCGATCCCGCTCACGTAGAGGCGCTTCCGCCGCTGACCGTTGACGAGCCCACGGTTTCCATGACTTTCCAGGTGAACGACTCACCGTTCGCCGGCAGGGAGGGCAAGTTCGTCACCAGTCGCAACATCAGGGAGCGCCTGGAAAAGGAGCTGCTGCACAACGTAGCCCTGCGTGTCGAAGAAGGCGAATCGGCCGACAAGTTCAAAGTGTCTGGTCGCGGTGAGCTGCACCTGTCGGTTCTTATCGAGAACATGCGCCGGGAGAACTTCGAGCTGGCGGTTGGGCGGCCCGAAGTGGTCATCCGCGAGGTCGACGGTGTGAAGCAGGAGCCCTATGAGAATGTCATCGTTGACATCGAGGAGCAGCACCAGGGTGCCACTATGGACCAGATGGGTCTTCGCAAGGGCGATCTGACGAACATGGTACCGGATGGCAAGGGCCGTATGCGCCTGGAATACACCATTCCGGCACGTGGCCTGATTGGCTTCCGGAATACCTTCCTGACCATGACCTCCGGTACCGGCATTCTGACCTCGACGTTCAGCCATTACGGCCCGATCAAACTCGGTGACGTCACCAGTCGCCAGAATGGCGTGCTGGTCTCCATGGCAACTGGTACCGCTCTGACCTACTCTCTGGAAACCCTCCAGAGCCGCGGCAAGCTGTTCCTCGATCCCGGCCAGGAAGTCTATGAAGGCCAGTTGTGTGGTATCCACAGTCGTGACAACGATCTGGTGCTCAACCCGACCAAGGGCAAGAAACTCGACAACATGCGCGCCTCCGGCAAGGATGAAGTCATTGCCTTGGTGCCGCCAGTCAAGTTCACCCTGGAGCAGGCGCTGGAGTTCATTGACGACGACGAGCTGGTTGAAGTGACGCCCAAGTCGATCCGCCTGCGCAAGAAGGTTCTCAAGGAAAACGAGCGCAAGCGCGCCAGCAAGAAGTAAGCTTTTTGCCGCGGAAAGGAAAAGGTTAGCCACGGAAAACACGGAAGGACACGGAAAGAAAAGATAAAGGATAGCCACGGACGACGCGGACACGCACGCAGGGGGTCAGATCAGGCTTGATCTGACCCCCTCCTTGGGAGCCTTTGTCCGTGCCAAACATTCTTTTTTCCGTGTTCTTCCGTGGGTTCCGTGGCTATTTCCGATCTTTGTTTCCGCAGTTTCCCCGGCAAACCGTGATTTACCCCGCCAATGTCAGCTAGACTCCTGAGGTCCCCGAAACGGAGTTTGTGATGCTGAATCTCTATCCCGAAATCCGCCCCTACGCCGAACACCGCCTCGCTGTGGATCATCCACATGAGTTGTACATTGAGGAGAGCGGCAATCCTGATGGCGTGCCTGTTCTCGTCGTGCACGGCGGGCCTGGCATCGGCTGCCAGGACTACTACCGGCGTTTTTTCGACGCGGAGCGGTTCCGCATCATTCTGATGGATCAGCGTGGGGCAGGGCGCTCAACGCCACTGGCGGAGCTGGAGGGTAACTCCACAGCACGGCTGGTTGAGGATATGGAGAGCGTGCGTCAGTTTCTCGGTATCGACCGCTGGATTCTGTTTGGCGGCAGCTGGGGTTCCACGCTAAGCCTCGTTTACGCCCAGACATGGCCTGCAAGAGTGCTCGGCCTGATTCTCCGGGGGATTTTCCTCTGCCGGCCGATAGACATTGACTGGTTTTATCAGAATGGCGCCAGTCGTGTTTTCCCCGACTACTGGGAAGATTTTCTTGCTCCCATTCCCGAATCCGAGCGAGACAATCTGGTGGCAGCCTACTACCGGCGACTGACCAGCACCAATGAGCTGGAGCAGATTCAGGCAGCCAAGGCCTGGTCCATCTGGGAGGGCCGGTGCGCCACGCTGCACCCTAATCCCCGGGTTGTTGAGCATTTCGGACACCCTCACGTTGCCATCGCCCTGGCGCGGATTGAGTGCCATTATTTCATGAACAATGTATTCCTCGAGCCTGACCAGATTGTGCGGGATGCGGGGCGCCTGGCGGGAATCCCGGGGATCATTGTGCATGGCCGCTACGACATGGTATGCCCGCTGGACAACGCGCTGGCCCTGAGCGAGGCCTGGCCGGAAGCCGATCTGCGGATCATACGGGATGCCGGGCACTCGGCGTCGGAACCCGCGATTATCGATGCTCTGATGCGGGCCTGTGATGAACTCGCCGATCAGCTGGAGCATTCGTCCTGAGCGTGGGTTGCGAGCGGTCGGGTAAGTCGCTAGACTTACCGCCAATTAATATTACCTTCAGGACATGGGAAGTACATGAAGGGGCTGATTCAGCGTGTTACCCGCGCCAGTGTGACAGTTGATGGTGAGATTACAGGGAGTGTTTCCACCGGTCTGCTGGTCTTATTAGGTGTCGAAAAAAATGACAGCCAGGTTGAAGCCAGCGCACTCTGTGGAAAAGTTATTTCCTTTCGCCTGTTTGCCGATTCCAGCAACCGTATGAACCGGAGCCTGGAGCATATCGGCGGATCGCTCTTGATCGTCCCTCAGTTCACTCTCGTTGCAGATACCAGTTCCGGCACGCGCCCTGGGTTTTCCCGTGCCGCGGGTCCGCAGTTGGCCCATGAGCTCTACGATGTATTTGTAGGGGTCGCCCGGGACCGGCTTGGGGCGGCCAGAGTCGAATGTGGCCGCTTTGGGGCGGACATGAAAGTGTCCCTTGTTAATGATGGCCCTGCCACGTTTCTGCTGGAGGTTAGCTGTGGGTCGAATTAGTGCATGGCACCTGCAGTGGCATCCGGCTGGTGCGGCCTGGCCGTATCGAAATGCCCTTTCAGGCTCTGGAGGGCCTTCAGGCATTTGTAACAAAATAAGTTAATGAATTGTGGCCCGTTATTTGTAAGGTTGTGGCAAGCCCCTGAGGGCTTCGGGATGACCAGTGATGCCGGAATAAAAGATGTCAGGCTTGTCACAAAACTGACTAAAAAAGCTGGTATAACAGTTTGCAAATAGTCAGTCATTGTATTAAAACATGGATTCATGCAGAGCTTTAAATTGGCGCTGTAAGTAATTGACGGTTAAGGGTTCGATGGGTTTCGGACGAGACAGTCGGACCGGGCCTCCCGAATCAGGCAGGGAACGTCCATCGCAGGTGCGTCAGAAGGGCAGCAAAACACCAGCGGAAGTTAATGGAATAAAACTTTAATCGGCATTTACAAAATGTCATTAAACTGCCATTTTGCCGACACAGAATTGGGCCGGATGACAGCCTGATCATTAAGAAAGCGGGAAAAACCCGTCGCTAAAACTGAGTTAACTCAAAAAAGGAAGACGCAAAAATGAAAAAGACACTAATCGCATCAGCTATCGCAGCGATGGCTTTCTCCGGCTCCGCCCTCGCCATGGACGCAGCTACCGAACGTGCTATCGAAGCAGCAGACGCACGCGCCGACGTGCTGGCTGCCCGCATGGATTCCATGCCCAGCGTATACGGTAACATTCAGTACGCAATCACCCACGACAACTTCGACAATGGCCCATCTTCCATTGAGCACTTCGACAACGGCACCACTCTTGGTGTGCTGCACGATCACGAAATTGCCAATGGCGTCACCGGCTTCTTCAAGCTTGAACTGGAAGGCATCAACGCTGACGACAAAGCTGCCAGCAACGGCATCGACGGCCTGGACGAAGCCTACGTAGGCATTCGTAGCGAGCAATTCGGTCAACTGTGGGTCGGTTCCGATGACTCCACCTACGAGCGGGCTATTGTTGAAATCGCGAACTATTTTGAAGTTGGCGCCCTCAATCTTGGCCTCGGCTCTGGCTTCACCACCGGCGAAGGGGACCTGGTTCAGTACTCCAGCCCTTCCTTCAACGGCCTGACTCTGGGTGCTGCCATCCAGGTCAACGGCGATAATGACACCAAGACCAAGGGCGAGAAGTCCTATCCCTATCAGCTGGCTGCCATCTATGAGATGGATGCGCTGACTCTGGCCTTCGCCATGGATTCCAACGACGGCAAGGGTGCTAACGACAACACCTACGGCGTCCGCGGCAGCTACACAATGGATCAGCTCCGCCTGACCGCTGAGTATCAGACCACCGACGACAAGGCTGATCTCTTCGGTCTGGCTGGCTTCTATACCATGGGTGCCAACACCTTTGCCCTGGCTTATGAGTACCGGGAAAACGACTTTGGTAATGACCTGGAGACTGACACTCTCACGGCCCAGGCACTGCATAACCTGTCCGACAACATGTATGTGTATGTCGAAGGCTATCTGGGCGGTGGTGACGACGTCTATGAATACGTCGATGAAAACGGCGTAGTTCAGGCAACTGACGAGCGTTCCATTGCTGCTGTTGGTGCTGTTTACTACTTCTGATCTCAGACTCACGTCTGACCTGAAGTCGTAACGAAAACCGGTGATCCTCGGATCACCGGTTTTTTTATGTGTGCTTTTTGCCCCTGGTTTACGCTCAGGGGCTTCCCGGGCACTATCTTTGCTAACATGTTCTGAGGCGACCTTTAATCATGGAGCGAAACCAGCATGCCCCAGGAACTCGAACTCAAGCTCACCCTGACCCCTGAGGCACTCGAAATTGCCCATGACTGGCTGGGGCGCCAGGAACAGTCGAGCCATGGCAAAACCAGAACCCTGATCAATCAGTACTACGATACGCCTGCTGCCGATCTCAACCGCCAGCGGGCGGCCTTGCGGGTTCGCCAGACGGGAGACGGGTTTATCCAGACCCTGAAGAGCCGGGGGGATTTTGAGAAGGGCGCGCATAGGCGGGAAGAGCATGAATGGAACCTGTCCACACCGGAACTGGATACGGGGCTGCTTGTGGATACACCGGTGAGCGAAAAGCTGGACCTCACGAAGCTGGCCCCCGTATTTAAAACAGATTTCCAGCGGCGCATACTCATGGTGGATGACGGGGAGGCGGTGATTGAGTGCGCCTTCGATTCCGGTGTCATACGCGCAGGCAGCCGGGAACTGGCGCTCCATGAACTGGAACTGGAGCTGAAGTCAGGGGGCGAGCAGCGTCTGCTGCACTGGGCTACACAGATAGCCGGGCAGGTTCCGGTTTTTCTCAATCTGATCAGCAAGGCGGAGCAGGGCTATTATCACGCCGGACTGCGCAAGCCGGGGCTTCCCGACGCCCCGGAGGCGCTGGAGCGGCTATTGAGAGGGCTGAGTGTATGCTGGCTCACGGGAGAGGACACCAGGCCCCTGGCTGAGGCTCTGGACCTGCTTCGTGATCGTGCTGAATGCAGCGACCTGCTGGCCGAGTGGCAGTGGCTCCGCCAGAAGCTTGAAGCCGGCGTGAGGCCGGATGAACTCATGAACAATCCTGATCTGGGGCGGCTGCAGCTTGGTTTGCTAAGCGACAGGTGAAATCCCGCTCTTGCCTCATTCAGCTGTATTCACTGTGATGCAGGAATCCATATGATTGAGAAACAGCAGTTTATCGTTATTGGCCTCGGCGTTTTTGGTGCAACCATCGCCCGCGAGCTCACGCGTCTGGGACATGATGTGCTGGGTGTCGATTCCAATGAAGCCAAGGTGGATGATCTGGCGGAAGAGATTACTCATGCGGTGATTGCCGACGTCACAAGGGAAAATGCCCTGAAAGATCTGGACGCAGGCAGCTATGACGTCGGCATTGTCGCCGTCGGCCACAATGCGGAGGCTGCCATTCTGGCCACCATGTACCTGCGGGATCTGGGGGTTGAAGAAGTCTGGTCCGAAGCCCGAAGCCGGCAATACGCGCGCATCCTCGAGCGTATGGGCGCGACAAGGGTCATAACACCCGAGTCTGAACTGGGAATCATGGTGGCCGAAGAACTCAATTACCCGATGGTGAATAATTTCATCACTCTGGGGGATGATGAGATCGTCGTCGAGATCATTGTATCGGAGAACCTGGATGGGGTTGCCGTTTCAGAGCTTCTGAGCGACGACCCGACTGAATCGGCTTTTCTTCTCGTGAAACGGGGCAGCAAGACCCATCTGAAGCCACCGGACAGTTTCCGATTGAAGGTGGATGACCGTGCCATTGTTGCCGGTCCTCTGTCCGAACTGAGAAGGCTCGCGGATCGCATATGAAGCTCTGGCCGCCTTCATTTGTTCCCGGGTCCACGGCCTCCCGGCAGCCAGGCCCCCGCCGGGTGAGTCCGCCCCGTCTGCTCCTTGAGGTTTATCTGGTGCTGATCCTGCTGGGCACCCTGCTCCTGAAGCTGCCCTGGGCCACTCATGAACCGGTATCCTGGCTTGAGGCCGCCTTTACGGCTACCTCCGGGGTGACCGTCACCGGCTTGATAGTCGTTGACACGGGCAGCCAGTACACGGTGTTCGGTCAGCTTGTGATCCTTACGCTGATCCAGCTGGGCGGCCTCAGTCTGATGGCCTTTGCCGTATTGACCGCCCTCGCTCTGGGCTTCCGGTTCGGTCTCACCCAGCAGATGGTTGCCCGGGAGGCACTGAATGAGGTTTCATTCAAGTCCACCCGACGGGCATATATCTCCATTGCTCTGTTCGCGCTCACCGTAGAGGCTCTCGGCTTCCTGGTGCTGGCCGGTTTTTTCGTTCCTGAAATAGGCTGGGGGGACGGCCTCTGGCACGCCTTTTTCTATACCATTTCAGCCTTTAACAATTCCGGCTTCGCTCTGTCCCCGGACAGCCTGTCGGCTTATGTATCCCACTCCGGTATTTCCCTGACCATCAGTTTTCTGTTCATAACAGGCGGCCTGGGATATATCGTTGTGCGTGAACTGATTGAGAAAAGAAGTTTTTCCCGACTTTCCGTATACGCCCGCCTTATTCTGATCACTACTCTGGCGCTGAATGTGATAGCAACGCTGGCGTTCCTCGTTCTGGAATATGGCAACCCCCTGACCCTGGGCAACATTGAAAGCTTGTCGGGCAAACTGCTGGCCTCATGGTTTCAGGGCACCACGCCGCGCACTGCAGGGTTCAACACGGTTCATATCGGCTCGGTCACCATGGCTACCAGTGTTCTGTTTCTTTTACTGATGTTCATTGGTGGTGCCCCCAACTCGACCGCGAGTGGTATCAAGCTTTCTGCATTTGTCATTCTGCTGGCGACCACCCGTGCATTCCTGCAGGGCAATACCCACGTGACTGTTCTGAAGCGGTCACTTACGAGGGAGACCATCACCAAAGCGCTCGCTCTGGCAACCATCGCGATGGCCATTATTTTTCTGGGGATTTTTGCGCTCACGATTTCGGTGAAAGCGGAGTTCCTGGATATTGCCTTTGAAGTGGTTTCTGCGTTTGGCACGGTGGGGCTGTCCCGTGGAGCGACCAGTGAGCTGGGTTCGTTCGGCCAGCTCGTCATCATGGTTATCATGCTCGTGGGGCGGGTAGGGCCACTGACGCTGGGTTATGCGCTGACTGTAAGGCGCAAGGCACATATGAGATACGCCAAAGTCGAGTTTCCGGTTGGCTAGTGAAACCCATTTTCTCCCTCTGTTCTGGTGTTCGTGCCCGCCTTTTCCTGCATGGCATGCCATTTTGCAATGAACTTGCGGTAACGCTCCAGCGCAGCTTCTACAACTTTGATATCGGGAGTTTCGCTGGATTTGACCAGAACAATCAGTCCTTTGCCCTCGACATCCGTCGTGGGCACCGGATGACAGATCACTTCGTTATCGTGATTGATATAGGCCAGAGCCGTTCCAATGCTGTCCCGAATCAGCGCCGAGACTATGTCTGACCAGCTAAGATCATCCAGCTCGATGTCGTAACGATGGGGATGGTCCTGCTGATAGCTGAACAGGTCCTCAAGTACTTTCTCGGAGCCGGGGGATACTACCGCGCGAACCATGATCTCCGGATAGGTTCGCACTGGCCGGATAATCGAGCGGATGCCGAGGGCCTTGAACCTGGGACGATTCTCGTCCCGCACGCATTCGACCGTTACCCGGGCTTCCAGTTTCATCTCGCTCAGGCGGTGGGCGATGTCAAAGGTCAGGCTGTCCGAGACCGGATCCGCTTCATCCGGAGCCAGTACGAGAATGTGCTTTGCATCTATTACCTGCACAGCTCTCAGTGCTTCCGGGTCACTTCCGGACCCGTGATAGTGGGTCAGGCCCTCATCCTTCAGCTCGGGTGGGAGCCCGGTCGGATATTTCTGGGTGAGGATCTGGATGGGAATGGTTTCATAGCCAGGTATCTGGCGAACCTGCTGGGCGATGCGGTGAAAATACTGTTCGCCGCCATTCTGGGGTGTGTTGATGATTACGATATGGTTCTTCATGGGGTATCTCCAGCGTCCGGTGACCATGCGCTCCCTGCGATAGAAACGGTATTCAATGAAGTCACTGACGATCAGTGTGAGGATGGTGATCGACATGACAAACATTACCGCCATGGTGCTCACGCGGCCTATGGTTGTCTCGGGGGAGAAGTCTCCATAGCCGACTGTCACCAGGGTTGTCATGGTGAGCCATGCGGCTTCAAAAGGGCTGAGGTCTTCAACCAGACTCAGAACGGTGGTCTGGAAAACAAGCAGTCCCGCCAGAATTACGAACAGCCTTTTGATACGGCTGCGAATAATGCCGGACATCGGCAGGTGTGAGAGCTGGTGCTCCGGATTCAGCGGCCGGCGATTTCGTTGCATGCTGGGTCTTTTGGGTTGTCGTGTACCGGTGGAGGGCGCCACCGCTTCGGTATACAGTACGGAAAATATAACAGAGAGACAGGGGTTTGTATTATGTCTGAGTCCTGGGGCGCGCTCCCTGAAATTCTTCAGCCTGAAGTTTCCGAGGCCTGGGTGTCCCTTGATGCTGAAAATCCGGAGTCGCGGTGGCCTGGCGTGGACGGAAAGTCTCTTGTCGAGGCGATGGCGCGCAGTACCTTTCTGCAGAACATTCTCGTGCGTCATCCTGAGCTGGTGGACCGGGTGCTGGCGGCGCGCCCTCTTGCCGAGCCTGTTACGCCCGGGTTCCTGTCAGAGCGCTGGCAGGAATACCTGGCAGGAGTGGACAGTGAGGCTGCTCTGCACCGTGCACTCCGGCGTTTTCGTAATGAAACCCAGTTCCGCATTATCTGGCGTGATCTTCTGCGCTGGTCCGATCTGGATGAAACCCTTGCCGCCACCAGCGCCCTGGCCGATACCTGCATTCAGGCGGCTCTTGACTGGCTTTATGAGGATACCTGCAGCCAGGCCGGAACGCCCTGGGGGATCAGCCCGGTGACGGGAGAACCGGCCCCCCAGTCGATGGTTGTTCTCGGGATGGGCAAGCTTGGAGGCAGGGAACTGAACGTTTCCTCCGATATAGACCTCATCTTCGCCTTTCCGGGCAAGGGCGAGACCCGCGGCGGGCGTCGGGTCATGGACAATCAGCAGTTCTTTGTCCGGCTGGGGCAGAGGGTGATCCAGGCTCTGGACCAGTTGACCGCCGATGGCTTCGTGTTCCGTGTCGACATGAGGCTGAGGCCCTATGGCCAGAGCGGAGCCCTGGCGCTGAGTTTCGCGGCCCTGGAAACCTATTACCAGGATCAGGGGCGGGACTGGGAACGCTACGCCATGGTCAAGGCCCGGGTGGTGGCGGGAGATCAGGCAGCCGGGGCAGAGCTCATGAACAGCCTGCGGCCGTTTGTCTACCGCAAGTACATTGATTTCAGTGCGTTTGAGTCGCTGCGCAGCATGAAGTCCATGATCAATCGGGAGGTGCGCCGCAAGGGTCTGGAAAACAACATCAAGCTGGGTCGGGGCGGTATCCGGGAAATTGAGTTCGTGGTTCAGGCATTCCAGCTTATCCGGGGCGGCCGGGACCGGGAGCTGCAACAGCGCGAGCTGCTGAATATCCTGCCGGAACTGGAGAAGCTCGACCTGCTGCCATCCGGGGTGGTGGCAGAGCTGAGGGACGCCTACGTCTTTCTGCGCAACCTGGAGCATGCCCTTCAGGGCATCAACGATCAGCAGACCCAGCTGTTGCCGGAAGAGCCGTCGATGCAGGCAAGGGTGGCCCTGATCATGGGATTTGAGTCCTGGGCGGACTGCATGACTGAACTGGATCATCACCGGGACCGGGTGGCCCATCATTTTGCCGATATCATCACGCTTGAGGAAGACGAGCAGGAAGAAACAGGCCCCGACGAGGCCTGGCAGGAACTCTGGCTGGGAGAAATGGAAGAGGATTCAGCGCAGC
Organism: Marinobacter sp.; assembly: GCF_044799475.1. Classification (GTDB taxonomy): domain Bacteria; phylum Pseudomonadota; class Gammaproteobacteria; order Pseudomonadales; family Oleiphilaceae; genus Marinobacter. The sequence continues at coordinate 1,682,484 of NZ_CP085217.1, forward strand.
AATGGTTGAAGGAGCAGGGCTACGAAGAGCCGGAGGTGAGCTTCCGGGCGCTGGTGGACCTGCGGTCCAGCCGGCCAGTCCAGACCATGCAGACCCAGGGGCGGCGGCGTCTGAATCAGTTCATGCCCGTGCTGCTGGAAGCCCTGTCAGAGGTTGATCGCCCATCCCAGACGCTTCAGAGGGTTCTGCAACTGGTGGAAGCTGTGCTTCGCCGCACCGCCTACCTGATTCTTCTACTGGAGAACCCGGGCGCCCGCAGCCAGCTGGTTCGCCTTTGCAGCGAAAGCCCCTGGATTGCCCGTCAGCTGGCTGAAACTCCGCTGCTGCTGGATGAGCTTCTCAATGCGGAGAGCCTGTATCACCCTCCCGCCCGGGCTGAGTTGCAGGATGATCTGCGCCAGCAGATGCTGAGAATTCCCCTCGAGGACCTGGAGGAGCAGATGGAGTCGCTCCGCCACTTCAAAAAAGCTCACATCCTGCGGGTGGCGGCCTCGGAGCTCAGAGGTACGCTGCCTCTGATGAAAGTGAGTGATTACCTTACCTGGATTGCAGAGGTGGTGCTGGACCATGTGGTAACCGTTGCCTTTTCCAACCTGGTGAGCCGTCACGGTTATCCCCGCCGCGCCGACGGCTCTGTCTGCGACACGGATTTCGCGGTTATCGGCTACGGCAAGCTGGGGGGTATCGAGCTCGGCTACACCTCCGATCTGGACCTGGTATTCGTCCACGACGCCGATCCGGAAGAGTCCACCGATGGTGCCAAACCGATCGATAATGCGGTTTTCTATACCCGGCTGGGCCAGCGGATTGTCCACATTCTCAGCACTCAGACGCCGGCCGGCCAGCTTTACGAAGTGGACATGCGGCTGCGGCCATCCGGTAATTCCGGGCTTCTGGTAGGCACTCTGCCGGCGTTCGAAAAGTATCAGCGTAATGATGCCTGGACCTGGGAGCATCAGGCGCTGGCCCGGGCCCGGGGGGTCGCTGGCTGTCCGGATACACTGGAGAGGTTTGAGCGCATCAGGCATGACATTCTCTGTCAGCAGCGGGATCCGGAGAAGTTACGCACGGAAGTTGTGGAGATGCGCGAGCGTATGCGGGCGAACCTTGGCACCCCCCAGACGGATCGGCCGGCGGAGATATTCCATGTCAAACATGATCGCGGAGGCATCATTGATATCGAATTCATGGTTCAGTATCTGATGCTTGCCCATTCATCCAGCCACCCGGAGCTCACACAGTGGTCGGACAACATCCGGCAGCTCGAGGAGCTTGGTCGGGCGGGTATCCTGCCGGTGACGGATACCGAAGAGCTGCGGGAGGCCTACATCACCCTGAGATCCATTATCCATCACAGGGCCCTGCAGAATCTGAACAGTCAGGTAGATGCTGGCCAGTTCGCCGATGAACGGGCCTTTATTGCCCGGATCTGGGACAGGGTTATGCTTTAGGCCAGGCTTCCTTTTTGGCCTTCGTCCGCAGGATTTTTCCTGCTAGAATGCGGTTTTCCGCAACATGCTGGTTTTAGGAGCGAATACAATGTCAATGGCGGACCGCGACGGCCTGATCTGGCTGGATGGCGAAATGATTCCCTGGCGGGATGCCAAGGTTCATGTGCTTACTCATACCCTGCATTATGGCCTTGGCTGTTTTGAAGGCGTGAGGGCTTACAACACGGACCAGGGCCCCGCGATCTTCCGGCTGCAGCAGCATACCGACCGGCTGTTCCGCTCTGCCCATATTCTCAACATGACCATGCCGTTTACCAAGGAAGAGGTGAACTACGCCCAGATCCAGTCGGTCCGCGAGAACGGTCTGGATGAAGCCTATATCCGCCCCATGGCATTTCTGGGTTCCGAAGGCATGGGTCTGCGCGCAGACAATCTGAAAGTGCATCTGATGGTCGCCGCCTGGAGCTGGCCTTCCTACATGTCGCCGGAGGCAAAGGAAATTGGCATCAAGGTGAGGACATCCTCCTACACCCGTCATCATGTCAACATCACCATGTGCAAGGCCAAGGCAAACGGCAACTACATCAACTCGATGCTGGCTCTGAATGAAGCCATTGCCAGTGGCTGCGAGGAAGCCCTGCTGCTGGACAATGAAGGTTATGTAGCTGAGGGTTCCGGAGAAAACATCTTCATTTTCAGGGATGGTGTGCTTCATACGCCGGAGCTGACCTCCTGCCTGGAAGGTATCACCCGTCAGACCATCATGGACTTCTGCCGGGAGCTGGATATTCCGGTCCGTGAGCGCAGGATTACCCGTGACGAGGTCTACATCGCTGAAGAGGCGTTCTTCACCGGCACCGCCGCTGAAGTTCTGCCAATCCGGGAGCTTGACGGCCGGGTAATCGGTGCTGGCAAGCGCGGCCCTCTCACGGAGAAGCTGCAGAGCATGTATTTCGATGCGGTCAAGGGCAAGCGGCCAGCCAACCTTGAGTGGCTCTCGCACGTACGCACCCAGTAACGCATCCATTAAAGCCTCCGCCCGGCTCTGCCGGGCTTTATTTACTCAATTTTCTGGAATCAGAGCAGAGCAATGGCAGACGTAATCAGGGTGCCGGTTTCTTTCGGCGAGGTTCTCGACAAGATCACCATTCTGGAAATCAAGTCCGAACGGATCGCAGACCCGGACAAGGTCATGAACGTCCGCCGGGAGCTTGGAGAACTGAGCCAGACGTGGGATCAGGCAATTGACGACCAGGCGGTTATTGCCGACCTCCGTCGGGATCTCAAGGCTGTGAACGAAGAGCTGTGGGAGATAGAGGACCACATACGGGATCAGGAAGCCGACCAGGATTTCGGTCCCAGATTCATCGAACTGGCCCGGGCGGTGTATTTCACCAATGACAGGCGCGCGGCTCTGAAAAAGGAAATCAATCTGGCGCTGGGCTCCCGGTTTGTGGAAGAGAAGTCCTACAGGGACTACACGGCCAGAAAATAATCGTTAGCCACGGAATCCACGGAAGAACACGGAAGTAAAGACACTAAAAAATTAGCCACGGACGACATGGGCATTCACGGAGGAGGGGGTCAGATCAAGCCTGATCTGACCCCCGGCGTGCTTAAAAGATCTTTTGTCTTTGTCCGTGCTCGTCCGTGAGTGTCAGTGGCTAAAATTCTTTTTCTCTTTTTTACTTCCGTGTTCTTCCGTGGATTCCGTGGCAACTAGCTCTTTTCAGCGATCCACTCATCCAGTTTCGCCGTCACTTCCTCCAGCGTCACCAGTTCCATCGCTCCCTCAAATTCGGCCTTCGTCCCCCATCTCGCCTCGTCCACTGTTTTGCCAGTGAATTTCTTCAGCGCTTCCGGGTAGCGGTTTACACACCATTGCAGGGAGTTGTAAGGACCTGAGCGGTAGGGATTGCTGGCGGCAAACAGGCCCAGTACGTCGGTACCCACTGCGCTGGCGATATGGGCCGGACCTGTGTCCGGGGCCACCACCAGGTCGGCGTGGGTGAGCAGGGCGGTCAGTTGCTTGAGGGTGTCTTTGCCGCAGATGTTGTGGGCCTGTTCGGACATGGCTTCCTGGATGGCAGCGCATGTTTCAATCTCAAAGGGAGCCGGGCTGCCGGTAAGGATTACCTTCATTCCATGCTGGCGGATGGCATGGTCGGCAAGCCCAGCATAGTGGGAAACCGGCCAGTTTCTCAGGGTATGGCTCGCGCAGGGGCTGATCACCAGGTTTTTGCGGCCCTGCGCCAGATGCTGGCCGGCAAATTCGTGGTCGGCCGGGGACAGGGGGATATGCCACTGCGGAGGAGCAGGCTGGAGCCCCAGTGGCTCAAGGAAGCTTGCCAGGCAGTCTCTCACATGCTGGTTTGCGGCAGGCGCAATGCGCCGGTTAATAAACAGGCTGTGCAGGTCCTTGCTGCGGGCTTTGTCATAGCCCACCCTGGTTCTGGCCGGGATCAGGGCCGCGGCCAGGTTCGCCCGCAGTGCCACCTGCATGTGCAGCAGCACATCGAACCTTCGGCCTTTTATTTCCCGCCGGAGTTCAGCATAGCCCCGCCGTCCCGCTTTTTTGTCGAAAACAATGAATTCCACACCAGGCAGGTCGCCTATCAGTTTTGCCTCGAGTCGGCCTATCACCCAGGTGATCCTGATGCCCGGAAGCTGCTTCTGCAGACTGAGCACCACGGGAATGACATGGGTGACATCGCCGATGGCAGAGAGGCGGAGAATGCAGACAGAGTGAATCACAGGATGAACCGAAGGATTAACCAAAGTACCGTCCGTTGCGATTGAGTGATAAGGCATGTGGAGCCAGAGAGCGCTGATTGGTAAACTGGCCGCCATTTTAGTCTACCATCGGCAAACCGTCTCCCCCGTATGGCTCAGATGTGCTGATATCCAGCCGCGGGCAAAGACTGTTTTGCCGTTTATTCCACATGGGGTCCCCAATGAATGCAGTTGTTTCCAGTGCCCGGAAGTTCGGTTCGGACCTCTGGGTTGATCGCCGGTTTGCGCCTGTGCCCCGTGCTCTGCACCTGGTGCTGGTTGGGCTGGTTTTTCTCTATTCCGCCCTGAATCTGACAGATGCGGGAGCAGTAAAAGCGGTTGAGGGGCTGTTCCTTCTGGTCGGCCTGTTCGCATTCTTTCGCTATCCGACGGGTCTGCGCAATTCGGTGCCCGTATGGTTCATGCTGGCGTCGGTTATTCTGCTTACCCTGTCCTGGGCGCTGATGACACTGGATCATCCCGAATGGGCCCGGAGCGGACCGGCACTGGAAGACTACCTGGATAAGTTCATTTTCCTGTTTATTGCGCTGGCTCTGGCGGGCGAAGTGCGCAATGTGGCTACTTATCTCGCTGTGGTTGGGGTGTTTGTTCTCCTGATGCCATGGCTTTCAGGGGAAGGCTGGTCTGATCTTGCCGACGGTCTTGCCGGCCAGCGCATCGGCTTTGGTATCAATCCCATCAGGACCGGGATGCTGTTTGCTGCGGTCATGCTGGGGCTCTTGTGTTTCTGGCGCCGTATATTCTCTGTTCCACAGTTCTCTCTCGCACGCTTCGTGCTGTGGGCTTTTCTGCTGGTTTACGCTGCAGTATGCCTGCTGATGACCCAGTCCCGCACGGCCATGGTGGCTCTGATTCCAGCGCTGATTTTTGCGGCTATTCTGGTGTTCGTGATCAGCGGCGTCTCCCTGAAGAAAAAACTGAGCTATGCCGTTTTTGCGGTCGTCCTTTCCGGCGGCGTGGCTGGAACCGCTTATACCACAGGTCTCCTGGATACCACCGTAGAGCGTTTTCAGAGTGAGGCCCAGGTTGTGAACAAACTGCTGGAAGGGAATGTGGACGAGATGCCCAAGAGCGCCTGGGGGCTGCGGGTTCAGTTCTGGGTGGCTGGCGCCGAATGGTTTGCGGAGCGGCCCTTGGCCGGATGGGGTTACCGGGCCGGCCACCTGGTCCTGGAGCAGGAAAACGTAGTTGATGAAGGCGGTCGTTCTTTTGGACAGGTCCACAACTCATATCTGGAGGCGGGCCTCCGCTACGGCGTTGGTGGCATCATCATAATCCTGGGGCTGTTTGTCTGGGCTCTGGCCGGAAGTTATCGACTCTGGCGGTCCGGCCAGCTACCCACGGACTTCTTTGTGTTTTTCTGGGTGTTCTTCTGTTTTTTCCTGGGCACTAACATGTTTGACGGCATCCTGTTCCAGGATGAGGGTGTGCTGCTGTTCAACGTCATGATGGGGGCGACGGGTACGTTTATTTTTGCCAGTATGGTGCAATACAAAGTGAGCATTGCGGCGGGGGAAAGTGAATGAAGGCGATTGAGCATCTCGACTGTACTCTTCGCGATGGCGGCTATTACAACGCCTGGAATTTCAGCCCCGAGCTGGTGCGGGATTACCTTGAAGCCATGGGCGAGGCGAAGGTCAACACTGTTGAAATCGGGCTTCGCTCCCTGAAAAATGAGGGCTTCAAGGGGCCCTATGCCTTCTCTACGGACTCTTTTCTGAAAACCCTTTCCCTGCCTCCGAATGTGCGCATTGGTGTGATGGTGAATGCCAGCGAGCTTCTCGGGGAGCAGCCTCTGGAAGACGTGCTGGCGAAGCTTTTTCCGCTGTCCGCGGATGAGTCACCGGTAAAGCTGGTGCGGGTGGCCTGCCACATTCATGAAGTGCGGGAGGCGCTTCCCGCCACCCAGTGGCTGCGTCAAAAAGGCTACCGTGTGGGCTTCAACCTGATGCAGATTTCCGATCGCTCCCGGGAAGACATAGTCGCCCTCGCCCGGAACGCACAGGAGTTCGCCCCCGATGTGCTTTACTTCGCGGACAGCCTTGGCTGCATGGACCCTGAGCAGACCTCACAGATTATTGGCTGGCTTCGGCAGGAGTGGGACGGTGCTCTGGGCATTCACACCCACGACAACATGGGACTGGCATTGCAGAATACCCTTCGGGCGCTGGATGACGGGGTGACCTGGGTGGATTCGACGGTGACAGGCATGGGTCGCGGCCCCGGAAACGCCCGGACTGAGGAACTCTGCATCGAGCTCCGTGAGCGGTTGGAAACCCGTTCCAACATGATCCCCCTGATGAGCCTGATCCGCCGGCATCTGCAGCCGATGCAGCGCAGTCACGGGTGGGGCACCAATCCCTATTACTACCTGGCGGGCAAATACGGGATACACCCCACTTACATCCAGGAGATGCTCAGCGATTCCCGCTATGACGAGGAAGATATCCTGGCGGTTATCGATCACCTCAGGCGGGAAGGGGGCAAGAAATTCAGCCTCGACACCCTCGACGCTGCGCGGCATTTCTATCAGGGCCCCCCGTCGGGCAGCTGGGATCCGGCTGGACTCATGGAGGGCCGTGAGTTGCTCCTGCTGGGCTCGGGACCAGGTGTTTCGCAGCACCGGCAGGCTCTTGAGGCCTATATTCGCGAGCGTCGGCCACTGGTCATGGCGCTGAACACCCAGACATCCATAGCAGCTGACCTGATTGACGTGAGGGTTGCGTGCCATCCGGTGAGGCTGCTGGCGGACTGTGAAACCCATGTCCGGCTTCCCCAGCCGCTGATTACCCCGGCCTCCATGCTGCCGGACGATGTCCGGGAATCGCTGGCGGACAAGGAGTTGCTGGATTACGGTCTCAGCGTTGAGCGGGATGTTTTCCAGTTTGGAGAGCACCACTGCCTGGTGCCCACGTCCCTGGTCATCGCCTACGCCCTGGCCGTGGCAACCAGCGGCAGGGCCCGTCAGATCCTGATGGCAGGTTTCGACGGCTACGGGGCAGATGATCCCCGCAGTGTGGAAATGCAGAAGCTGCTGGCCCTTTACCAGAACCATCCGGAAGCCCTGGATATGATGGCGGTTACACCCACCCGTTATAACATTCCGGCAAAGTCTGTCTATGCCCTTTGAGGTTGCCCATGCGTAGTGTTGTTGTCATTCCGGCCCGTTACGGGTCAAGCCGTTACCCGGGAAAGCCCCTGGTTGAACTCCTTGGCAGGCCGATGATTCTCTGGGTCGCGGAGCTATCCGCAAGGGCAGTAGGGATGGAAAATGTCTATATTGCCACTGAAGACAGCCGGATAGCCGCGGTTGTCGAAGCCGCAGGTTTTCGAGCGGTAATGACCTCCGATGATGCCCTGACGGGAACGGACCGGCTGGCAGAAGCCGCGGCAGCCATCGAGGCGGACATCATCATCAATGTTCAGGGCGATGAGCCACTGGTTGAGCCCGACGACATTCTGCGGGTCCGGGATGTCAAACTGCAGAACATGAGCCAGGTGGTCAACGGCTTCAGCTGGATCTCGGAAGAAGAGGATCCGGAGAACGTCAATATTCCCAAGGTTATCACCAACGAACAGAACGAACTGGTCTACATGTCCAGAAAAGCGCTGCCGGGTTTCAAGGATGCGAAGAATGCCCCCGAGCGTTACCGGAAACAGGTGTGCATCTACGGTTTTACCCCTGCCGAACTTCAGATGTTCCGGGGTTTTGGCCGGAAAAGCACGCTGGAAAGGTCTGAAGATATAGAAATCCTCAGGTTTCTGGAGCTGGGCAAGTCCGTTCTCATGGTGGAGACCCGGCCCGGCAGCCTTGCGGTGGATGTTCCGGGTGACGTTGCAGGGGTAGAAGCTGCGCTCGCCAGGCGCCAGGTCAAATGAGCCAGGCTGGCGCTAAGTCGCTCGGAGACAGCCGGCTTTGACCCCGGTTCTTGGCAAGCGGCATAACCGCTATCTTAAAAGAGTCAGCGCAGTCCTGAAGGTATGGGATCGGCTGAGTCTGCCTGGGCACCGCAGCCTGGCGGATTATTTCTGGGCCCGCCTCGTGAGGCGCCTCGAGCAGGAGGACGAACCCCTCTTCCGGATAGTGAAACTTCCGGAACCTGCACAGGCCGTATCTGGCGCGGAGCCAGAGAAAGATGCCTGGGAGGACCTCAAACTCCGCACCTACATCGCCTCCCGCTGTGAAAACCATGTCTATTACGAGGCCTGCCTGGAGCGGTACGACCCGGCCCTGAAATTTCTGAGGCAGGGAGCTGACGGCCATGCCACCTTTTTTGGCAGTGGTCATGGCGAATCGACTCTGAACTGCTACAGGAAGATCCTGTCTGGTACGGCGGGCGGTCCGGTGATGTTTGAGAAGGTCTACTCCACACAGTTCGATGATGTTTTCCGGATTGAATGGCTTGAGAGCAACTTCGGTGAGCTTCTGAGGTCCCGGGGTGTGCTCCTGCCGGAAATCCTGAGTCTGAATCACGGGGCCAGAGCGGTGGCGGTCTATTCCAGGTTCATGGCAGCGGGCCGGATCCCGCAAAAAGAGGCCGTCAGCCGGGCGGTGGCAATTATCAGGGTTCTGATGGACGTTTCCTCCGTTCCGTCAATCCCCGAGTACCAGGATTATCAGAGCCAGCATATTTACTGTCAGGCACTGGCCAGCGCCAGGGCGCTGGTGACCCGACTCAGGCCAGAGGCGAACGCGGTGCTTGACCGGATTACCGGCCAGGTCGCCGAAACGCCGCAGCGCTATCTCACCCATGGCGACCTGCACTACAAGAACATGCTTGGCAATGGCGCCGTTCTGGACTGGGACAGCTGTGGCTTTTACCCTTTTGGCTACGATCTGGGGCTTGCCCTGTCCAAGTCCCTTCCGGTTTCTGGTGGTGAGAGCCTGGTCGCCGAGATTCAGCGCCACTTTGATCTCGATGCTCTGGGCAACAGGGCGCAGTTACAGATGTGTTCGCTTTTTTTCTGCTTTCTGTTTTACTCCAGAAAAAGCAGCCTGAAGCTGGAAGACGGCGTGATCATCGACATTTTTGACCACCTGGTCACGGTTCATCAGAGAGTTGCCAATGATCATTCATGACATCCTGTACTCATCCAGAAGACGTGACCGCTGGTGGCGCTTCAATCTTCTGAAAGATGCCTATACCAGAGCCGCCTCCCTGGCCAGAGCAGGGGAGCCTGTGGCGACACCACTGCGCCGCGCATTTTCCAGGCTGGGTTATGGCACGCCAGCGCCGGCATTGGAGGCCTTCTGGGAAGAAATCGTCAGTGCCAGCCGTCTCTGTGAGCAGGCGCTGGATATGGAGGTCCGGCAGGCGAAGCTTATATCCCTCGGTGAGAAACTCCAGCCAGATCTTCTCCCGATGCCGGGATGGCTTGATATGTACCGGCTGTGCCTGGCGGTGGGATTTTTCTCTGCCGGAAAGACCCTGCGGGACCACGGGCTTGCTGTTGCAGCGAACCGCGCCCGGTCTGCAGTGGATGAGCAGGTGCTGATTCCGGGATTTCATGCCGCGCTGGAGAAAGGCCGGTGGGACGAGGCCAAGATGCTGCTGGACAGGTTAAAGGCAACGGAGCTCTCCGGTGGCCGGATCGATCAGGTGCAGTGGTTGCTGGGGCTGCTGTCGGGAGCCGGGGACAGTACCGATTACACCCGCAGGGACAAAATGCCCGACGAAGACCAGGAATTTGCCGATCTTGTGAAGGGGAAAAAACTGGCGCTGGTTGGCCCGGTGCCAACGACCCTGCCCAAGGGGCCTGAGATTGACGGTTTCGACTGTGTGGTCAAGTTCAGTTACCGCGGTGGCGAGAAGGGCAGGGACCCGCAAAGTCAGGGTCGCCGGATCGATATCAGTTATTACAACAACTCCCAGGCTGCTGCACTGTCGAAAATCGATTATGCGGAGGTACTGAAAGAGCTGAAATTTGCGGTCTTTCTGAACCGCAAGGGGCGCTCCCTGTTTCCCGAATCCGAGCGCAGAATGCGCCGGCTGACCCCCTTTCTCTGGCTGCTGCCGGATACCCATTTCAACGCTGGCCCCAATGCCCTGTTCGACCTTCTCCGGTTTGCGCCTGCCGGAGTCCATGTATTCAACACGGACCTGATGCTTTCCGCCGGGCGCTTTGAGGGTTACCGTCCCGCTGGTGCGCGGCAGATCGACTACACCCGCTCTTTCATCAAGACCCACGATCCGGTTCTCCAGTATGAGTTCATGCGTCTCGCCTGGCAGGCGGGCTGCATCACCGGCGACCAGGGGTTCACGGAAGTCATGGAGATGGGCATAGACACATACCTTTCGCGACTTCAGCAGGTGCACGGGTGTGTTGAACAAGCACTTTTATAGGGCTCTTCTCAGAGACACCCTGAACCGCTTGAGGTTCGGTCGCGCTGCACCCCGTTATGGAGAGCGGATATGGGTCAATGCCCCGGATTGTCGCGGCTACCTCTCGACCCAGGTCGTGCGGAAGTTTTTTCGCCAGCGCCCGCGTTCGTCTTCAGCGCTGGTAGTTTCAAAATGGCCCTCCAGTGGCATCCTCCCTCTGAGTTCCCATCCCAAAGTTCACTATTGCCTGCGGCGATGGGGAGAAGGGCTTTCCTGGGAGGAGGCCGGCGCCCACGACTATATGCTGTCCAGAATGGCTTCTTCCCAAACCGGCAGCTTCGATGGCTGTCGTACGAGAGAAGATATTGATAAACGGCTGGCGCAGCTCGACCGGATATTTGAAACCGTCCGGGCAGAAGGCCGCTTCAGGGAAGCGCGGGAATTGAGCGGCGACCATTTCCGGGAAACCGGGGCAACCCTCATTCACCTGGGCCCGAATGCTGTGCCTTTCTTCGCAGGTGCTGGCGCGCACCGGTTCGCCATGGCTCTGGTTCTGGATCTTCCCCTTCCTGCCCAGCTTGGCCTGGTCCACAGGACTGCCCTGCCACAACTGAAGGATTTCCGCTTCAGACCGCAAAGCGGGGCATAACCCCTTCGCCGTAGGATGGTGGTATTGCTACAATTGCCCTTCGCATCAGCCTTCGCTGCCTCGTATCCGGAAACGGAACATCAATGACCCGTTGTTTTGAGCATCGAGATTATCAAGTCTATTCGGACGAAGACCAGAGTCTGGCTCGTCAACTGGTGGACGCCGTACTGGACGAACGGATTGAGCGCGTCCGGGTTTTCCGTGACAACCGCCGGACCCTGAGTGCCCGGGTAGCGTTTGAAGGCAGGTCCCTCATGCTGAAAGTGCCGAGGGCCAGAAATCTGCGGAGATGGGAGCGGTTTCTCACCCGTTTCCGTCACGGCGAGGGGGTTCGAATCTTTCAGAATCTGCGCCTTCTCAAAAGCCTGGGGCTGAATGCTCCGGCGCCGGTACTGGCAGCGGAAAAGCGCGAGAATGGGGTGGTGACCGGCAGTTTTGTGCTTTATCACTTCGCAGAAGGGGCCCCCGCGGGGGAGGAAGATGCAGGCCGGGTGCTGGAAGCGCTGCTCCGCCTGCACAGTCTCGGTTATATACGAACCGATCCTCAGCCGGCCAATTTTCTGATGTCGGAGAAAGGGGTGGTTTTCATTGATTTCCGTCTCAAACGGCCCGGGCTTCTGGGCCGTTTCAGGCGCAACCTGGAATTGGCAAAATTTCTGCGGGGCTTTCCCGCGGCAGAGCGGCATCTGCAAGCTTCAGATACCGGGCTCAGTCTGAAGCTGGCAAGACTGGTGGATCGCCTGCTGTTTGGCATGCGTAATGCGAAGCGCAAGCTCAGGCGCGTGATCCGCTCAAAACCCGCCAAATGATCCCACAAGACGTTGGCCTGACCATGATTACAGAGAGCCAGAAATGAGCGAGCACTTTGTCCGTCAGGCGCGCGGCCCGTCCGTTCTGTTAATGAAAGAAAAATGCCAGGAGGATGTGAGATGGGACGCTTTTGACCCGGAAACCTGGGGAGACGCGGCCATCCCCGTGTCCAACGGTGGCCGCGGAAGTGCCTGGTTCATTGAGCGCCCGGCGCAACAGGACTGGGTGCTGCGCCATTACCTGCGTGGCGGCCTGGTGGCCCGGATTTCCCATGACCTGTTTCTGTTTCTGGGAGAAGAGCGGGTCAGGTCCTTTCAGGAGCTGCGTCTGCTGGATTTTCTGCTTGAGCAGGGCCTCCCTGTGCCCACACCAGTGGCGGCGAGATATGACCGCGCAGGCGGCGGACTCTACCGCGCAAGCATACTCATTGAACGGATACCCGGAGCCCGCACTTTGCTGTCAGCAGCTCAAAGCCGGGGTTCCGAACTTCCTGATTCCGAAACCCTGGCAGAGACCGGCCGACAGATCCGCAGGTTCCACCTGACCGGCCTTGACCATGTGGACCTAAACCTTAACAACATCCTGCTCGCGCCTGCCGGTATTTACCTGGTGGATTTCGACAAATGCCGGCTCCATAGTGCCCAGCAGTCCAGGGCGAAATGGCAGGATTCCAACCTGGCCCGTTTGCACCGGTCCCTGCACAAGGAGTTGCAGGACTGGCCTGAAGCTGTGCTGCAACAGCTGTGGCGAGACCTTCTGACAGGATACGAATCTCAAGGAAACACCCTCTGATGCACAAGATTGCTGAATACCGGACCTGGGTTTTTGACTGTGACGGGGTGATCCTGAACTCCAATCGGGTGAAAACCGACGCATTCTATTCCGCCGCAAAACCCTGGGGAGAAGATGCCGCCCGCAGGCTGGTGGAGCATCACGTCCGGAACGGAGGTATTTCCCGTTACGCGAAGTTTGAGTATTTCCTGAAAGAAATCGTTGGCCGTCCAGCGGTGGACCGGAAAGAACTTGAAGAACTTATCGAAAGCTACGCCTCCCAGGTGAGGCAGGGTTTGGCGGAATGCGAGGTGGCTCCGGGCCTGACTGAGCTGCGAGAGCTGACCCGGGGCAGCCGATGGATGGTGGTTTCCGGCGGTGACCAGGCCGAGCTGAGGGCCGTATTTCAGACCCGCAGCCTCGCCGAGCTGTTCGACGGAGGCATATTTGGAAGCCCGGATACCAAGGATGAAATTCTGTCCCGGGAGGTTGCATCCGGATTGATCGCTTTCCCGGCCTTGTTCCTTGGGGACAGCCAGTACGATTATGAAGCCGCCAGCCGGGCTGGCCTGGATTTCATCTTTGTCAGCGGGTGGAGTGAGTCCGCCTATTCCTTTGAGAGCGCTGATTTCAGGGTCAACTCAGTGGGAGATCTTTTGGGGTAAGTGGATTAGAGGCCTTGATGGCGCGTTTCCACAGGGCACACCCGGCTATTCGTGTATTTTCTGCATGTGACCTCCCGAAAAATTTCCGGCATCGACGGATTGTCCGTACCTTCAGGCACATAAACTGCCGTAAGAAGGACCGGTGTCCGCAAATGCACTGCCGGTTGGTCAATGTGGCTGTCATGAATATGGCCAGGCGTCCTGGACTCTAGGTCACGGCGAATACGTTTGCAGAGTTCGACTCCGGACAGGCCTCGGGCTTCTGGTCATGGGTGTTCAGGTCTGCCCCAGAGAGAATATCGCTCTTTTCAGGAAGTGGGGATTTTCGCAGGATACGTGGCAGGCATGCTCCGGCGTGGTGAGCCCTGACCGCTAAGTCGCAGGTATTTGTCGACAACCAGAATGGACACCAGCTCCTCCATTTTCGCATCCATAAAACGGCTCGCGTGGTGGTTCGCGTTACGCACGATGGCCTCGGCTTTTTCAGGGTTTTCCCGGTAGTATTCTGTTTTCTCCACCAGATCAGAGTAATCGTCTTTGAGCTCCACATAGTGATAGCCCGGAATGAGCGTTCCCTCCATGAACCAGGTTTCAAACCGCGGACGTCTCATCAGACACAGCGAATTGGAAGCCATGATCCATTTGAGATTGGTGGCGACATCGATTCCTTCCAGACTCACCACGAACTGATATTTCAGTTGCTCTTCCACGCTGAGGAAGTCGCGGTGATAGCCCAGGGCTTGTGGTTCCTTGTGAACCGTACAGCCAACATTGCAGAGTGGATGGTCGGCATACTGACGAGCAAATTCGATCCGGTGCGGCTGGTTGGATTTTCCCCGCCACACAGCCATTGGCTTTTTCTCCCGGAAGGCCAGAGGGTCCGGAACAAAATGATAATGCCGGACCGTATTGAGCTTCAGAATGACTGAATTACGATTAGAGGAATCTCCGGTTATCGGTCTGCTTTTCAGCATCCGGGCCTCTGCCGGCACCTCGGTAACATCGCCAAAAAGGTAGCTGAGCTTCAGGTGGCCGGGAAAATATCGGGCATGATTTCTGAAATCACAACTGTAGGCGCTGCTCTTCCCTTTGGAGGAAAAGTCTTCAATGGGCTCGGCGGTCGCCGGCAATGGGAATCTGTGCTCCAACTGGTTGTAATAGTTCACGCGAGCCTGGATGTTGGCCTGCTGATCCGGACTCATGCGGGCGAATTCCGCCAGCAGCCGTCTCCCGCGCTGACGCCAGACGAGAGGGGGGATCATCGAGAGCAGGGCATTGCGGGCATAGAAGCAGATCTTGTGGAGGCCTCTCGAACTCGTCTTTCGGTACTTCATGGAATTCATCCCGCTCAGCTCACTGGTTGACCCTTCAAATGATCGCATTCCCATGTGACTGCTCTGTTGCAATCGCACCGTTCAGCGCCTGATGGCAGCGCGGGTGTGGCTGGAATGCCGCCACAGCGGCCTCAAGAAAATATCAGGAAAACAGCAGGCTTTTATCAAACCTGATCAGGAAAAGAACTGCGCGGGGTTTGTAACGTCAGGTGTTGCGGCGGGGTTATCCGGAGATAAGAGAAGACTATTGGATTACATCTCGAAACCCGCGGAAGATGTCCTGCGGTCCTGGATTTCATCTTTGTCAGCGGCTGCTGTGAGTTGGCCTGGCCGGTCGGGAAAGCTTCTCTGAAGGCCCAATCGATTTCGGACCTGCTCTGGACCCAGCCCTTCTGCCCGATGCCTGAAAGGATGGCCCTGGGCAAGTTCAGTCCAGGGTGGGCCATAGCTGCCGGCGGATCTGCGCCATCCGGTCCAGCTGCTGCTGGTAGGGCGCCAGCTGTTCTTTTATTTCATCAGTATGGCCGATCCCGATATTGCCCTTGGACTGAGCCGGGTCAAAGCGCGGTTTGCTGACCTGTCCCGGCTCGACGCCGATAAAATTGCAGAGGACGTTTTTTGCCTTGTCATGATCCTGGACGAACCATTCGAAGGGCATCGCCAGGAAGCGGTCTTCCGGCAGTTGTTTCTTCAGCTCCAGCAGGCTTTCCAGCTTTCGGGTCAGGCCAGTGAACAGATAGTCGATGGGGTCTTGCTGGTAGCCGTTGCCCTCATAGAGCGGATCCGTTTTTGGTTTGCCCAGGGTTCCCTGCCTGACAATGTCCGCGAACTGATCGATCGGGTCCCTGTGGACTCCGACAAACCGGAAAGGCTCAAAAACCTCCGGCCAGACCTCGTGATGAGCGCCGATCCAGACTGGCTGGTTCCACACCAGGATATCCCTGTCTCCCGCTACTCTTTTACCGGTTTCCTGGATCCACCGGTTCATATGAGATGTGGAGGCAGGAGCTGCACCTCTGCGCAGGTCATCGCTGTACTTTTTGAGGTGTTCCAGTTTCAGCAGATTCTGGTCAACCCTGTATTTGAGGGCCCGACTGCCGGATTTTCTGCGCTGGGTCAGCCATGCCCGGGGCAGGCGTGCAAACAGGGTTTCCAGCCGCATCCTCCGAGCAATTTTAAGAGCCTCCTCTGGAGCGCCTGCGGTCAGCATGCTTCCGATACGGCCTTCCCGTTTGAACTCGGTGAACTCCCCCGGGGCAGCAGAGCATTCAGGGTGTCCCTTGAGGTAGTCCACGATGGCGCTGGAGCCGGAGCGGTAAATGCCGCAGACAAGAACGTTTAATGGGGGATTGGACGGCATGGGGCTCCTGCTCCGGTTAAAGACGAATGGATCTGGTGTCAGTCGCCGATGTCCGTCGCCGGGCTGGCCAGGAATTGGGACACGATCACGGGGCTTCTGAACGGGTCAAGCCAGCGGGATTTTACCTGTGGCAGCTCCCCCTTCAACAGATTTTCCAGTTTTTTTGCCAGAATGGCGGCATCTCTTTCCACCAGAAAATCTTTCAGGTCTCCCCTGAAAACCTCCCGCACCCCCTGGTTATCCACGGAGACAATCGGCGTGTCACAGGCCAGGGCCTCAGTCAGTACGATGCCCAGGCCTTCATACTCAGAGGCAAGTACAAAAAGATCCGCGCCGCGCATCCAGGGATAGGGGTTGGTCCGCTTGCCAGCGAAAATCACCCGTTCCCGGATACCCAGGGTGTCTGCCTTCTCTTCCAGATCTTTACGGCGGGGACCCTCGCCGACAATAACCAGCTTCTGGTCAATCTCCGCCCTGGCAAACGCTTCCAGCAGCAGGGTATGGCCCTTCTGGGGCACCAGACGGGCCACATTCAGGATGTAGGGTTCACCCGGTAGATCGGGTTCTGACTTTTCGGCCAGTTGCCGGATCTGCTCCACCGGGCAGGGATTGGTGATGACCCTCAGGCTCTTTGGCCTGATGCGGCCCAGGGCAAAGGCCTCTTGCGCGGACTCCCTGACGCCAGAGGACACGCAGGCAAGATGACGATCATGAAACACCAGCTTCCATTCCAGCTTTTTCTGCCAGAGCGGCCGGTCGTAGTGGATGACGTTTTCCAGCACGTAGATGGCGCGATCATCCCGGAAGGACCAGAAATATTTGAAAGTGCCCAGACCCCGGAAAACAATCCGGTCGAATCGGCCGAAACGCTTCTCCAGAGAACTTATACGGATCCTGAGCAGCCATCCGTTCAGCCAGCCCGTCCAGATAAAATGGGATCTTGGCAGCAGCACCCCCAGCACCAGTCGGGACAGAAGAAATACCGGAATGCCCACGATGGATTTGAGCAGGGCTTTCTGTTGATCGTGATGGTGCAGATGCACCGCCGGGTCGGCAGGCTGCAGGTCATTGGGCTGGTTGCGGCAGGACAGCAGATGGCTCTCATGGCCCTCTTCGGCAAAGGCATCCGCCAGGTTAACGGCGACCCGTTCCATGCCGCCCATCTTCAGGCTGTGAATGACAACCAGTGTTCTCATGCCGGTCCGGCCGATTTCACAATGCCATTGTCCGCCCACCACCTGCGGTTGTCCTTCACGGCTTTGCGGATGGCGCGGTTTTTTGCCCAGATTTCCGGTTTTGAATAGCCCCGGGGGTGGTCCAGGTGCAGGCACACGGTGCTGTAGCGGATCTGCTTTGACTTGTGACCATAATTCCACAGACGCTCGCCCAGCTCCCGGTCCAGCCCGCCATACTGCATGTCTTCGTTGAAGCCATTGACTGCAATGAGGTCTTTTGTCCAGGTTGAGCTGTTCATGCCGTTCCAGCTGGCGGCTGTCGGCGTGAAACTGTTAAGCAGCCTCTTCCAGAGTGCGGAGCTGGAGAGTTTCCACAGTTTGTGGCTTCGGCGCTGGCCATGGGCAATGAGCCAGCGGGGATCGAAAATTTCCCCGGAGGCTATGTCTTCTTCGGAAATCTGTTCCGAGACCGGCATGGTGAGCTTGATGTAGCCGCCGGAAAGAAAGTAACCCGGCTCTGCCAGGTGCTGGTGGGTAGCGATAAAATCCGGCTGCGGTATGCAGTCGCCGTCGGTAAAAATCAGGTAGTCGCAGTCGGTCTGGGCGATGGCCCTGTTGAGAATCTCGCATTTGCGAAAGCCCCTGTCCTCGTGCCACACGTGATCAATCTGCAGTATGCCCCTGGCACGGAACTGGTCAATCACTGCCCGGGTCTCGTCGGTTGAGCCATCGTCAGCGATTATGGTCCGGAAGTCGCGGAGGGTCTGGTTTTCGTAACCGGTCAGGACCTTGGTGAGCCAGAGCGGAGAGTTGTAGGTGGTGATGACCACCCCGATGTTTTTCGGAGACATTAAACGGCCCGGATTACGTTGGGGGAACTTGAAAGCGATTCAGTGCAGGGATTATACAGTTTTTGGCCAGGGAGGCGCACCGCCTGGAGGGTAGGGTGTTGTACCAACTGCTGGCTCAGCCTTTGCAGACCTTGCCAGGCGTGTAGGGGTTGATTTCGCCTGCAGGGCGGTGCCGGAATCGTTTGTATTCCCACTGGTACTGTTCCGGAACCTGGCGGACGCAGCTTTCAACAGAGAGGTTGAGTGCAGTGGTTGCGACCAGAGGGTCCGGGTCGTCCAGCCCCGGCTCCGGCCTCTGTATCACCAGGCGGAACCCCTCACTGTCCTTGAGGCGTTCGGCGTAGACCATCAGCGCGGTAGCGCCGGATTTCTGCAGCAGTTTGGAAACCAGGGTCATGGTCCGCACTTTCATGCCAAAAAAAGGCGCATGTACGTTGCCTTTTCCCCTTGGGCTCTGGTCCGGAAGGATGCCGGCAATGCCGCCCTCCCGGAGCAGGGTGACGAGGCGGGCAAGGCCCCGCCGGTCTCCGCGGACCAGCTCGGAACCCAGACGGCCCCGCACGCCGATCATGTAATCTTCAAATTCCGGCAGATTGGGGGGGCTGTACAGGGTGGCCATGCGATATCGGGCGGAAAAATACAGTCCTATCAGCTCCCAGTTTCCCAGGTGGGGAGCCACCAGAATCAGGCCTCTGTCATTCTCCAGCGCTTCCTGCACCAGTTCCTCCCCCTGGATTTCGCGGATGAGTTCCAGACAGCGCTCCACCGGCCATTCCCAGATCATCGGGATTTCCATCAGGGTCTGACCGGTGTGGCGCAGGCTGGAGCGAGCCAGTCTTTTTCGTTCCCCGTCGCTCAGCTCGGGAAAGCAGATCTCAAGGTTGACCTTTGTCACCTCCCTGGCCCGGGACGGCAGCCACCACCCCAGCATGCCCAGGGCCCGGCCGATGCGCTGTGCGGTGCGCAGCGGCAGCTTGCCGGCCAGTTTGAGGGCCAGCGCGAGGAGCTTCATTTTCATCTGGGCCATGATGTCTCGGCACGTCATCGTGTTGTCGGAATGAGCCGGAAGCTATCACCATAAATACGGTCCGGCAAGTCAGAGCTTTTGTGCATCCCTCCACCGTCCTTTGCGGCCGGCCAGCTCCCACCGGATTCGCAGATGAAAGCGCCTGATCTTTCGTGATACGTACCGTCTGCGCCACGGTCTCAGGATCGCAAGTCTGTTCGGGACGGCGGGTGCGCCAAGGCCGTCGATGAGGAAGAGCTCAGGCTGCGGCCCGGTTTCCGCCACGACCAGGTTGTGGGGCAGGAGATTGCGGGTGAGAATGCCGGTTGCTGCGAGCCATGCATCAAACCGCGCAATGGCAGCTTCAATGGCCGGATCCAGTCTCTGGTCCTGCAGGTAGCGCTCAAGGGTTTTCGCCGGCATTGCCCGACTATCGAGAATGAGCTGGCTCACATTGGCTTTCCCCCGGGAGGTCTCCGTGGTCCCGTAAAATCGCGGCAGATGGGCCCAGACCAGCTCTTCCCGCCCCTGTCCCAGCAGATTCCGGATGGCGGATTGGTGGTAAGCCGCAAGCTCCTGCTGATTGTCGTCAGGCCGCCTCCGGCCTGGCAGCGTGCGGACGACGGATTGTTGCCTGGTGCGAGCCTCGGGACGGACGACCTTCAGGCAGAGGTCAGGGTTATCCGGATGACGGAAACAGTCCCGGTTGGCGCCAGAGGCAAAAGGTTTGCTGTTGCTCAGATCGATCATGGGGCTGGCCGGTACTCTGGATGCTGGTGGCTGAAAGAGGCTGGCAGTCGGTCTTTCCGCAGAACGCAGAATATCAGATGCAGGCGGCGTACACAGCCAGGGTGTTTTCGGTCATGGCATCCAGGGTGAGGCTGGTTTTGGCCGCCTGCCGGGCTTCCTGTTGCTGGCCTGCTTCGAACGTCATCCCTCGCATCAGTCCGGCCAGGTCATGCGGGTTCGAGGTGGGGCAGATGAACCTGGGATCAAGGAATTCATTGGCTATGGGGACGTCAGTGGCCACCACCGGCTTTTCTGCCAGCAGGGCTTCAGCGAACACGTAGGAAAAGCCTTCCCGGCGGGAGGAGATGACCACCGCATCGGCCAGGTCCATCAGCGCCCCGGTATCAGACCGGTGGCCGAGGAGCCGGATGCGATCCTGCTGGGCACTGGACTGAATCAGCTGCTCCAGTCGCGCCCGCTCAGGCCCTTCTCCGGCAATCCAGAGAGTGCCGGGCACAGTGCTGAAGGCCTCGATCAGGATATCAAAGCCCTTGGCCGGCACCAGGCGTCCAACCGCCAGCCACAGAGGGGTGGCGGGGGGTGGCGGGACAGGTTCTGACAGTTCCCGGGCCCCTGGTGGTGCATCAATGCCGTTGTACACCACGGAAACATTGTCCGAGCCTATGTGCTCGGCCAGGCCCCGGCTCACCGCAATGATGCGACAGAAAGCGGAGGCGCGGGGGTAGCGGGATTTGAAACCATGTATGGTTGCTACACAGGGCTGACGGGGGAAGAGGGTTTTCAGCATCCCGGTTATCTGGGCCGCCTTGCTGCCCTGGGCGTGCACCAGATCAAACCCGCCATTTTTCACCAGGGGCGCCAGAGAAAATAGCAGGAGGGGGTTGAAACGGGACGCTCCGGCGGGGATCGGAACCGCTCTGACTCCCTTATCAAGGCGCGGATGGTAGGCCGAGAGGGACGCAAAATGTATCTCATGCCCCCGCTTTGCAAGGCCGTTGGCCAGGTCCGTAGCATGCTTTTCCATACCTCCGGAGCGGCCGTCCGAGGTTGCCAGAATAACAAGTATTCGCATGGTGTGGGTTATTCCTCTCGCCGCTGCCGAAGCAGGTCCTGGTAGACCTCCAGGGTTGCGCTGGCCTGATTCTCAAGGTGAAAACGCCCGGGAAGCATGATCTGGTGGTCCGTTTTATCGATCAGCTCCAGGACCTTGCGGGCGAAAGCTTCAGTGTTGTCGGGCTCCACCAGCCCGGCCGGAAAGCAGGCCTGCAGGGTCTCTCCTGCGCCGCCCCGGTCAAAGGCCACCACTGGGGTTCCGGATGCCAGGGCCTCGGTAACTGTCCTTCCAAAGGGCTCCGGTTTGGTGGACATGTGGCAGACAAGGCTGGACAAAAGATAAAATTCGGCGATGTCGCTGCGCTGGCCGAGGAAGGTAACGGCCTGTTCCAGGCCCAGTGCACGCTGTTGTGCCTTTAGCTCTTTCATGAATCTGTCTTTGCCCGGCTCGACCCCGCCAATGACAATGCCGTGACAGTCAGGCCTTGCCCTGATGATGGTGTTCATTGCCTTGAGAAAAAGCGCGTGGCCTTTCCATCGGGAGATCCGGCCAGGCATCATGATGATGCGTTTGCCCCGTAGCTGTGGGTGTTCCTGCAGCAGTGTGTCGAGCCAGCCGCTGTTCAGGGTGCGTTCCCGGAAGCCGGCGACATCGACCCCCCGTTCAATCACTGTCAGCTTCTCCGGGTCTACAGAAAAATTGCTGAGTACATAGTCCTTCACGCAGGTGGAGACGGCTATTACATGCTGGGCTCTGGCCATGACGGCGCTGTAGGGGTTGACCGAATACATGCCATGAAAAGTGGAAACAAGCACCGGGCGCCTGTCTTCGGGAAGCCCTTTCCATGCCATCCAGGTGATCCAGGCGGGCATGCGTGAGCGAATGTGGATCACATCAGGACGAAGCTGCCGCAGAAGCTCACGCATGGGCCTGACCTGGCGCAGGGAAACAACCGACTTGCGGTGGACCGGCATGGTGATGTGGCTTGAGCCCTCACGCTCAAGTTGCCCCACCATGGGGCCGCCACTTGAGAGCACAAAGGACTCATGGCCCCGTTTGACAAGTTCGGCGGCAAATTCAACGGTGCCCCGTTCGACACCGCCGCTGTACAGGGCTGGCAATACCTGCAGAATCCTCAATGCCCCTCCCCCTTCAGCAGATTCCGGATTGTCCAGCGAGCCGCTCTGTCCGCTTCCCAAAGAGGGATGGGTGTCTCCCGCTGAAGACTCATGATGGCGTGATGATCCTGCCAGCGGGCGAGCCGGTCCCTCGCGACCAGGTCTTCGACGCTACGGGCAATTCTGCTGGAGGGCTGTGGCTGGAGTCCGAAAATGCCCACAGGCAGGCCGGCAGTGAGCGCTTCGTAGACCATGGACCCGCTGTCGGGTGTGACCCAGGCAGCGCGGCAGCCGGCCAGGGCATGGGCCAGCCAGTCTTCATGGGTACGCTCGGGATCGGCCACGGTCACCCTGGGGCCGGCCAGTTCTTCCAGCCGTTTCTGCACAGCGGGAGGTGTGCGTCGGGATCCACTGAGGGTCCAGCGCCATTCAGGATACTCCTGCATCAGTTGCAGAAGCTGATCGAGGACGAGGTCCCCGTCCCATTTATAGTGCTTTGAAGGGCCGCCTATCAGTGCCAGGGCTTCAGGCTTGCTGGTGAGTTTCGCCATGGGGGTCATGGTGTTGATGACACCTTCAGTAACAAATACGCGCCTGCCAGGTTTAACTCCGTCGTGCTCGGGAATGATCGCCCCATCCACCAGCCAGAGAGGAAAGGAAGGCTTCATCAGGACCAGAGTGTTCGCGCCTCTTTTGCGTCTCAGAGCGAGTAGCAGTCGGTGAGTGGCAGCCCCTGCGGCGACGATCAGATCGGGACGGGGCAGGTCCAGCGAGGGCGAAGCACCCACCAGGGCGCGCCAGGCAGGCACCCGGGTATCTCTGACGTCGATCCAGTGAAGTGATGCGCCAGCGAGCACCCTCAGCCGGTTGCCCAGGCCCTTGAGCTGATTGCGATGCCCGGGTTTGTGGTCGGTCAGTAGCCAGACCACTGGCGTTTTTCCCGCCGCTTCCTTTCCCTCTCCCTGGGCCCGGGTCACTTGCGTTTTTTCCCGTAAAAGCGGGGCTCATCCGGGGAAGGCCGGGTCTTGAAGCGCCGGTGCATCCAGAGATACTGATCCGGATGGCGGCGTATCTCCCGCTCGATAGCGGCATTTACCTGTGTAGCGTCAACCATGTCATCCCCGGAAGGGAAGTTCTCCAGGGGCTTCTGGAAGTATATGTCGTAGCCGATTTCGTCTTCCCGCCGGAAGTGGCTGAATGGAACGACGGCACAGCCGCTGCGCTCGGCAATCCGTGAGGTGGTAGTGATGCTTGCCGCCGGCACGCCAAAAAAGGGCGCAAAAACGGTGCCCTTGCGGCCATAGTCCTGGTCTGTGGCATACCAGATGATCCGGTTGGCTTTCAGGTTTTTCAGCAGTCCGCGCAGATCCCTGCTGCCCAGCACCTTACCGTACCGTCTTTCCCGCGCACGGGTCATGACTGCGTTCATCAGCGGATTGTTGTGATCCCGCTGCATTACGTCCGCCTCGATGAACTGGGTTACAAGGCTGCCGCCAAGGTCGAGGGTGCTGTAATGGCCCCCCAGAAGAAGAATGCCGTTGCCTTTTTCCAGAGCTGCATCCACATGCTCCAGGCCGTGCACCCGGGTGATGGGCAGGAAGCTGGCGGGGTCCCGGAACCAGGCCAGCCCAATCTCCATAATGCCTATGCCGTTGGAGCGAAAGCTCCTGCGAACCAGTGCCGCCTGCTCATCAGCGGACAGCTCGGGAAAACACAGGCGGATGTTGGTGGCGGTAATTTTTCGCCTTGATACCAGAAACCGGTGACCAAGTTCTCCGATCCAGGCTCCCAGGCGCCACTGGGCTGCGAGGGGCAGCCGGGATATCAGCCAGATGATTCCCACAAGCAGCCAGGTGGGCCACCATTTCGGATGCAGGTAGTTTGAATAGCGGGTGTCCCGGGTTTTATTTCTTTTTTTACTCACGCTGGTTGGGGGCCGTCTGGTGGAAGTGGGGTTATGTAATCTGGCAGCAGTTTAGCAGCCACTGGACCGGGTGCAGAAGTCCGCAGCTTCTGGAAATCCCGAAAGCAGGGACTGGTTCCATTCCTTGAGCGAATTCACGCCATTTTATGTAGGATAATGGCCGGATCGGCAAGCACGGAGTCATAATGCTTCACTTTTTTTATTCCCTGTTTTTTCGTCTGGCGCTGCCTTTTGTTCTGCTGCGTCTCTGGTGGCAGGGGCGGCATTCTTCCGAGGCTCTGGCCAACTGGCGCCAGCGGCTGGGCTACCCGGAGCCGGAGCCGGAGCCGGTTATCTGGGTGCATGCGGTTTCGGTGGGGGAAACCATAGCCGCCTCGCCCCTGGTCAAGGCCCTGCTTGCACGCAACCCAGACATTCCCATTCTCGTGACCGCCATGACCGCGACAGGAGCTGAGAGGGCGAGAGCGCTGTTTGGCTCCAGAGTCCGCTATTCGTTTTCACCCTATGATACCCCCGGAGCTGTTCGACGTTTTATGGACCGGGTGAACCCCCGGGCGCTGGTGATCATGGAAACCGAACTCTGGCCCAACATGATTGCCCTTTGCCGGCAGCGCAATGTGCCCATCTTCCTGATAAATGCCCGCCTTTCCGAACGCTCTGCCCAGGGTTACCGGCGTGTGCGTTCCCTGGTTCGCCCTCTGCTGGGCAGTATCAGCTGGATCGCGGCCCAGGCCGAGGAAGACGCGGAACGGTTTCTGTGTATTGGTGCCCGTCCCCAGTCCGTTTCGGTCACCGGCAGTATCAAGTTCGACGTGGAGGTTACTCCAGCCATTCGGGAGGCTTCAGCGGGGCTCAGGCGGGAGGTGCTTGGAGCTGGCCGACCGGTCTGGATTGCGGCTAGTACCCATGAAGGAGAGGACAGTCAGATTCTGGAAGCACACCGGCGGGTACTGAGGGCCTGTCCTGAGACTCTGCTGGTGATTGTTCCCCGGCACCCGGAGCGGTTTGACGATGTCGCCACTCTGGTGGTGCACGCGGGGCTTAGTCTGGCAAGGCGTTCGCGGGGCGAGGCGGCTCTGGAGTGTCAGGTGTATCTGGCCGATACCATGGGAGAGCTGTTCATGCTGTATGGCGCGTCGGACATGGCATTTGTCGGCGGGTCACTGATCGAAAGGGGCGGCCACAATCCGCTGGAACCGGCCGCATGGGGTATCCCGGTGTTGTCCGGACCCCATGTTTTTAACTTTGAAACCATTTATGGTCGACTGGCCAGAGGCGATGCTCTGGCGTCCGTCGGCGACTCGGCATCCCTGGGTGACTGCATCCTTGAAATCATTGCCAGTCCCGCGCTGGCAGCCAGCCTTGGCGGCAACGCGCTGGCGGTGGTGGAAGCCAACCGGGGCGCGCTGGAGAAAGTGGTCAATGGCATCGTTGAACGGGTGTGAGCGGTGCGGGACCAATCAGTTGAGTATTGGCTCCCCGAGAGTTTCGTCCTCGGTTGCAAGGGCCTCAATGCCGGGGGCACTGGCACTGAGCCACTCGTTGAGATCGAGCAGGTCCTGGGGACTCAGGGTTCCAGCGGCCTGCTTCAGGCTCAGAGTGTTGATCACATAGTCGTAGCGGGCATTGGCGAAGTCCCGCAGGGCGATGCGGTAATTGCGCTCTGCATCCAGCACTTCGACGATATTGCGGGTGCCGACGTCATAACCGGCCCGGGTCGCCTCCAGTGCGCTGCGCCGGGAGACGATGGTCTGCTCAAGAGCGGAAGCCGATTCGATATTGGTGCCGACGGTGCGGAACAGGCTGCGGGCATTGACCCGGACATCCCTGCGTACCGTCCGTAAAGACTGTTCGGCCTGGTCCACCAGCGAGCGCTGCCGGCGCACGCCGGCCTGTGTGCCGCCGCCCAGATAGAGCGGGACATTCAGAGAGAGAGTGATTGCCGCATCGGTGCTGTCGGAGCCCCCGGATGTCTGATTGACGGCAAGGCCCCGCCGCTCAAGTCCTCTGATAGTGACATCGGTATAGGAGGCGGTCAGGTCAAGGGTCGGGTAGTGCCCGGCCTGGGCCCGGTCAAGAGTGGCCTCGCTGGCATCCACCCGGTACATGGCCGACCGTATCTGCCAGTTCTGCTGCAGGGCGATATTTTCCCAGGCGGACGGATCCATCGGTTCGGGGCGAGCAAGCGGGAAGGCCTGTTCCAGATTGTCCAGATTCTCGGGGTATTCCCCGGTAAGCCGGGCGAGCCTCTCCCGGGCAATGTCCAGGTCGTTTTCCGCTGCGATGCGCTGGCTGGTGCTGTCGTCGAAGCTGGCGCGGGATTCATAGACTTCGGTTATTGCGATCAGCCCGACTTCATAACGCTCCTGGGTCTGTTCGTACTGACGGCGGATGGCCGCTTCCGTGGCGCGGGCCGTGGTGAGTGTGTCCTTTGCCCGCAAAACGTTGAAGTAGGCCGTGGCAACATCGAGAACCAGTTGTTGCTGAGCCAGGCTGTAGTCGGCCCGGACGGACTCACTCTCGAATTTGCTGGCCTCGAGTCCAAACCAGAGTTCGGCCCGGAATACGGGCTGGGTCAACCGGACACCGTATCTCTGTATTGTATAGCTGTCGGTGGTCAGATCGGTTTCTGTCCTCTCGTGGCCAACGTCCCCAAAGGCGTTGATCTGGGGCAGCAGCGAGCTGCGGCTGACGTCTATGCTGGCCCGCTGGGCATCGAAGGCTGCCCTTGCTTCGGCGATGCTGGAGTCGTAGGACAGAGCTTTTTCATAGGCGTCGACCAGGTCGATCGCAACAACTGATGGTGCGGTGAATAGAGCGATGAGCCCTGAAAGCACTGTTCTTTTCATACAGACTCCGGATTATGCATAAGCGTCATGGCTGGAGATGCTGGGCACGCAGGCGGTCAACATTATGGACAATAATTGCCCTGATCTCTACACTTGCAAAAGGTACCTAACCTGGCTGAAGCCGATGCGTATGCATGTGAGCTCCTGTGGCCTCACCGGGTACTTAGTAATCGCGTCTTGACGGGGTGCCGGCATAGAGCCGGCTGAGACTGCAGTGCAGAACCCGCGAACCTGATCCGGTTAGTACCGGCGTAGGGATTTGAGACCAGAGCCGACGATCTCCGTCATGCGCGACCCAATTTATTCCTCCAATGGGACGCCGTCATGACAACAATACCCCGCTATCTCAGTGATGCAGCCAGCGTTGACGCGGCCGCTATCAGGCCCTTGCCCAATTCCAGAAAAATTTACGTACAGGGAAGCCGCCCGGACCTGCGTGTTCCCATGCGTGAGATCTCGGTCAGTGATACTCCCACTGAGCTTGGGGGAGAAAAAAATGCTCCCGTGATGGTGTACGACACGTCTGGTCCATACACGGACCCCACGGCCCAGATCGATCTCAGAAAAGGTCTTGAGCCGCTGCGGGATGCCTGGATCGACGAGCGTGGTGACACTGTGCGTCTGGCGGACTACACCTCGGACTACACCCGCCGGCGCATGCGTGATCCGCAACTGGACCCCCTGCGTTTTACGGACAGACGCAAACCACGACGGGCGCTACCAGGCCGGAATGTCAGTCAGATGCATTACGCCCGGCAGGGAATCATTACCCCGGAGATGGAATTTGTCGCAATCCGGGAAAACATGAAGCTGCAGGAAGCCCGCGCCCAGGGTCTGGTGGACCAGCAGCATCCGGGCCAGTCGTTCGGTGCCTCGCTGCCGGCCGAAATCACTGCCGAATTCGTCCGTGAGGAAGTGGCGCGGGGGCGGGCAATTATTCCCAACAACATCAACCACCCGGAATCCGAACCCATGATCATTGGGCGCAATTTCCTGGTGAAAATCAACGGCAATCTGGGGAATTCAGCGGTAAGTTCCTCCATTGAAGAAGAGGTGGAGAAGCTCACCTGGGGCATCCGCTGGGGCTCGGATACCGTGATGGATCTGTCCACGGGCAAGAACATCCATGAAACCCGTGAATGGATCATCCGCAACTCGCCAGTGCCCATTGGCACGGTTCCGATCTATCAGGCATTGGAAAAGGTTGGTGGCGTGGCGGAGGACCTGACCTGGGAAATCTTCCGGGATACCCTGATCGAGCAGGCAGAGCAGGGGGTGGACTATTTCACCATTCACGCCGGGGTCAGGCTGCATCATGTGCCCATGACCGCAAACCGGGTTACCGGTATTGTTTCCCGTGGTGGTTCCATCATGGCCAAATGGTGTCTGGCGCACCACACCGAGAGCTTCCTCTATACCCACTTTGAGGACATCTGCGAGATCATGAAGGCCTACGATGTCGCTTTCAGCCTGGGCGATGGCCTGCGCCCAGGCTCCATCGCGGATGCCAACGATGCCGCCCAGTTCGGTGAGCTGGAAACCCTGGGAGAGCTCACCAAAATCGCCTGGAAGCACGATGTTCAGGTGATGATTGAAGGTCCCGGCCACGTGCCCATGCACCTGATCAAGGAAAACATGGAAAAGCAGCTGGAATGCTGTGACGAGGCGCCATTTTATACCCTGGGGCCCCTGACCACTGATATTGCGCCGGGTTACGATCACATCACCTCGGGCATCGGCGCCGCCATGATTGGCTGGTTCGGCTGCGCCATGCTGTGTTACGTCACGCCCAAGGAACACCTGGGCCTGCCCAACAAGGATGATGTCAAAACCGGGATCATCACCTACAAGATTGCAGCCCATGCAGCTGATCTGGCCAAGGGGCATCCCGGAGCCCAGGTTCGCGACAATGCGCTTTCGAAGGCGAGATTTGAGTTCCGCTGGGAAGACCAGTTCAATCTTGCGCTGGACCCTGATACGGCCAGGGCCTTCCATGATGAAACCCTGCCCAAGGACTCCGCAAAGGTCGCTCATTTCTGCTCGATGTGCGGCCCGAAGTTCTGTTCCATGCAGATTTCGCAGGAAGTCCGGGAGTACGCGCGGGACAAAGGCATTGAGGAGATCGCAGCCGTAGACGAGGGAATGAGGGAGAAGTCCGAGCAGTTCCGCGCCACTGGCGGCAAGCTTTACGACAAGGTCTGAGGACGATTCCCCGTGCCCGGCCGTATGGTCGGGCATTGGGGCTTGAAACGCTCCGGCCTGGCCAGCTATTGTTCTGCTTCACCTCAAAGAAGTAGAGCCTCAATGTCCAGGAACACACCAGCCCCCTTCCAGTTTTCCGAAAAGGATGTCGATATCAAGGACCGGGAAACGGTCTTTGACGGATTTTTCCGGATGGAAAAGCTCACGCTGAGCCATGCCCGTTTTGATGGTGGCACCAGTGAGGTGTTCAGCCGTGAAATTTTTGTTCGCGGCGATTCAACCTGCGTTCTGCCCTACGACCCACAGCGGGATGAAGTGGTGCTGCTTGAACAGTTCCGCCCGGGCGCTATTGGCCGCGATCAGTCGCCCTGGCTGCTGGAACTGGTGGCCGGCATGAACGAGCCGGAAGAAAGCCCCGAAGACGTGGCTCACCGGGAGGCCGAGGAAGAGGCCGGTCTGACTTTTGCCGCCATGGAAAGAATCTGCGATTACCTGGTTTCCCCCGGCGGCACCACCGAGATGGTGTATCTGTTCTGTGGCCGGGTGAAAACGGAAGCCGCTGGCGGCCTGTTCGGACTTGAAGTCGAGCATGAAGACATCCGGGCCCACGTGTTTTCCGCCGCGGAGGCTTTCGCCATGGTGGCCGATGGCCGCATTAATAATGCTGCGGCCATTATTGCGCTGCAGTGGCTCGAACTGCACCGTTCCCGCCTGCGCGGTGAGTGGTCCTGATCATGCGCGAATGGACCATGAAGCCGAGACGTTATGTGCCGGATCTCCGGCGGCTGGGAGCCCTCTGTGAGGGTAACTACATGCGTCTTGCCAGGCTCAGGCAGCTGGAAGCGGAAGGCAGGGCGGTGTCCGAATTCGAGTTGCATCGGGGCGAGCAGTATTTCGGGCGGGTAAGAATGCAGGTGCTGCAAACCGCGAGATTTACCGAAACCCTGCTGCTTGAGCAGATTCACAACGCTGGACGGTGGCTCAACAACCCCCGCCTGACTGTTCGCATGTACCACGATGCGGCCATGGTGGAGGTCATCAGCTGCTATCGGGACCGCCAGATCGCAGCGGTCAATGATTACCCCAACCGTTACATGCACCATCCCGATGAAAAAGTTCAGGTAAACGGTTTTCTTGCCGACTGGCTGGAGTTCTGCCTGCGTTTTGGCCATGTTCCGCTGGCCCTGGCCCGCCGGCCCGATGGTAGTGAGGTGGACGAAGGTTGAATGGCTGTCGCATTCATCCTGGGACATAGTTGCTGAATCAGGGAAAGAGAGCCGTTTGTGTGATGGGGTTTCTGGAAACCACTCTCAATTGGCTTTACTCTTGCCCAGGCCATGGTTCAGACAGCAGATAATATGATGCCACTTTCCAGCCGCCCGCCGTTTCGGGTGCTCCAGCTTACTGACCCTCATCTGATGGCTGATCCTTCAGCTTCGTTACTGGGCATTAACACCCGTGACAGTCTGGATGCGGTGATCGGTCAGGTGAAGAAAGACGGTTTCAGTCCGGATCTGATCCTGGCTACCGGGGACCTGGCGCAGGATGGTTCCGACGAGGCCTACCGTATTTTTGCTGACCGCCTGGCCCGCTTTTCCTGCCCGGCAATCTGGATGGCTGGCAACCACGACCATCAGGCAAACCTCAACCGCGCCATCGCGGGGACCAGTTCAGACCGACGCCAGATTCTGCAGGGTGGGTGGCAGTTCATTGCACTCAATTCGTCTGTTCCCGGACACGTCCATGGTGAGCTTGGGGCCGATGAGCTGATTTTTCTGGACACCGCACTGGCGGAACACCCCGAGCTTCCAGCTCTGGTCACGCTCCATCATCATCCGGTGGATATCGGCTGTGACTGGATGGCCGATATCGGGCTTCGAAATCGTGAAGCTTTCTGGCGGGTCATTGACCGCTGGCCGCAGGTCCGGGTTGTGCTCTGGGGGCATATCCACCAGGACCTGGACCGGGAGCGTAATGGAGTCCAGCTGTTGGCCACTCCTTCCACCTGTATCCAGTTTGAAGAAAACTCCCGCCAGTTCTCTGTGGAAGACAAGGCCCCGGGCTACCGCTGGTTCAATTTCCACGAGACCGGTGAATTTGAGACCGGCGTCTCCCGCGCCCTTGAGTTCAGCTATGAGCTTGACTCGGAAAGCACGGGTTATTGACGGAGAAATCTCCTGATTTGGGCTGCAGGCTTTTCATCTCTCCCGCTTTCGGTAAACTTCCCGGAAAAGCAGGACAAGGATGCATCAAATGAGCGAAATTCCAGGCGATCTCAGTTATATCGAAAGCCATCAGTGGGTCCGGGTCGAAAGTGACGGCACCGCGACGGTGGGTATTACGGATTTTGCCCAGCGCCAGCTGGGTGACGTGGTTTACATCGGTGTGCCTGACGTTGGCGTAACGGTGACGGGGGGAGAGGAGGCAGGTGTGGCGGAATCGGTAAAATCCGCCTCAGATGTGTTCAGTCCAGTCACTGGCGAAGTTCTTGAAGTGAACGAAAAGCTTGAAGATGAGCCGGAAATCGTCAATGAGGATCCCTACGGCGAGGGCTGGCTGTTCCGCGTGCGGCTATCGGACCCGGGTGAAATCGACGGGCTCATGGACGCCGAGGCCTACGCCGCGCTTGTTGAGGACGAGGAGTAGTTCCCGTCCGGTATTGGATCACCCGAAGCCTATTCTCTGTTTTTCCGGGAGTCTCCGACGGCTCCCGGATTCCCTCTGCAGGAAGAAAACCATGAAATTTCCCATACTCTATCTGCGCAAGGGGGCGGAGCGTCGCCTGCGGGCGGGCCATCTCTGGGTCTACAGCAACGAGGTCGACACCCAGCGGTCGCCACTCGCCGGTTTTGACACCGGCAGCCAGGCTGAGCTGCGGTCCTCTCTCGACAAGCCCCTGGGCACGGTGTTCGTAAACCCCCATACCCTCATCTGCGGTCGCCTGATCAGCCGGGATCCCTCCCAGGGCATGACCCCTCAGCGCCTGTCCCAGCGCCTGGAGGTTGCCCTGTCGCTGCGTGACCGGCTGTTCGCCGAACCATTCTATCGCTGGGTCTTCGGGGACAGTGACGGCCTTTCAGGCCTGGTGGTGGACCGGTTCGACGATGTGGTGGTGGTGCAGATTTCCACGGCAGGCATGGAGACCATGAAGGAGGCGATTGGCAGGTCCATTCAGCGGCTGGTGCATCCCAGGTCCATTGTGTTCAAAAATGACGGCAAGATGCGGGACGTGGAAGGTCTGGCCAGTTATACCGAGGCCTTCGAGGGGGAGGAGCCCGCCACTCTGAGGGTGCGGGAGAATGGCACGGAGTTCGAGGTTCCGCTGTCCGGCGGGCAGAAAACCGGCTGGTTCTACGATCATCGCATGAATCGCCAGCGTCTGCAGGCCTATGCCCCGGGCAAGCGGGTGCTGGATGTGTTCAGTTACGTCGGGGGCTGGGGCATCCAGGCGGCCCGCGCCGGTGCCGCCCAGGTCACCTGCGTTGACAGTTCCTCCCAGGCACTGGAGTCAGTCCATCACAATGCGGCTCTCAACGGCCTGAGCAACGTGGATACCCTGGAAGGTGATGCTTTTCTGGCGCTCAAGGCCCTGTGTGACGAAAAGGAGAAGTTTGACATAGTGGTGCTGGACCCGCCGGCACTGATTCCCCGGCGCCGGGATCAGAAAGCTGGTGAGCAGGCCTATGCCAGGCTGAACCAGCTGGGTCTGCGCCTCCTGGAGAGGGATGGCCTGCTGGTATCGGCCTCCTGTTCCATGCACCTGTCCCAGGACTCGCTGATCGACATTATTCGCGGCAGCGGCCGCAAGATCGACCGGTTTGTCCAGTTACTGGAACAGGGCCATCAGGCTCCTGACCACCCCATCGTGCCGGGTATTCCCGAAACTGCCTATATCAAGTCCTGTTTTGTACGCTCACTGACCGGCTTCCTCTGAGGCGGATTGCTCTGGCAGCAATCCCTCAAGCCCCTCCCTCAGGGCCTGCGCCAGGGCTCTGGTCTGTCCGATGGTTTCAGCGCTGATATCGGCAGGGGTCTCATGATGGGTCCGCAGGCTGACTGTCAGGGCCGTGGCCTGATCAGCCAGCCTGCCGGCCGTTTCTCTGTCTGGCGCGGCGTCGGGGAGCAGGGTGCTCAGCCAGAGCCCGTGAATATCTTCGACCTGCAGCGCCATGATTTCAAAATCCGTTCTGGCAAACCTGGAATGCCAGAGTGGCATGCCATTGCGAGTCTCTCCCTGCGAATTCTCTTCCCATTCCGCCAGCTTCGTGTCCACCAGCACCTCCAGGGCGTCGGTGAGGGAGGCAAGCGCCACTTCAGGCTGGCTGCGAACCTCGGACAGGGCATGCATGAGAGCAAGGCGGTTGCTGTGCACGCAGACTACTGCCATGTCCCGGTTCAGGCCATGGGCAAGCATTCGCAGAAGCTCGATTCGTCGTATACGCGAATCGAATTGCGCCTCGGGCAGGTTCCCGGGTCTCTGGAAAAGCTGGGAGCGATGCTCCGGGCGCTGATCGATGCCTCCCCAGAGCAGGGTTTCGACAGGGTGGAAGCCCAGGGTTGCATAGAAGAAGTCCGTTGACTGGTGCTCCTGCTGCAGGAACGACGGGGTCAGAGGGACATCCGAATAAACGATTCCGCTGCGGGGATAGCCGGGCACCCGGTCGAGATAGCCTGGCAGAATGGGATGGGCATCTATAGGGTCCCGGTCCTGCTGAGCCTGGGGTGGTTTCATCCGTGCCAGCTGATAGGCCAGTAGCAGGCGGGACCAGGTCTGGTGAGATTCCTGCCACTGTGATCGCGCAGCCATCAGGGTGTCGGCCTCAGGGGTATCAAGAAAGGTCGATACGCTGGTCTGCAGAGTGCCGGTTGCATTACAGGCGGCCTGGCTGTGACGGGTGACCGCGAACTGGATTGCCTCGGAGCTTTCTGTCACCAGGGGTGGGCTGAGCACGGCCGTCTGATCCGGCCCTTCGGTGCAGGCGGCAAGAAGGCCCAACAGCAGGAATAGAGGAAGGCGAGTCATGGCAGGTTCCCTGATCAGTCCCTGAGTGAAATAATTTTCCAGCCATGGCTGCGTGCATGCTCAGCGAGTACTGGATCCGGGTCCACAGCGACCGGATGGGTTACTTTTTCCAGCAGGGGCAGATCATTGTGGGAATCGCTGTAAAACCAGGCCCCTTCGAGGGAAAGGTCCTGATGCTGAAGCCAGTCATCAAGCCGGGCAACCTTGCCTTCCTTAAAGCTCGGAATGCCGGCAACCGCACCCGTATAACGGCCATTGATCATCTCCGGTTCGGTGGCAATCAGATGCTCGATGCCCAGCAGTTCAGCGATCGGCTCGGTAACAAAGTGGTTGGTCGCGGTAACGATCAGCAGCGTGTGACCCTGGCGCCGGTGATCCTCGACGAGAGCCGCGGCTTTTGCCAGCATCATCGGTTGAATTTTCCGGGCGACGAATTCTTCCCGCCACTGCGCAAGCTGCTCGGGTTCGTGAAGGGCAAGAGGTTCCAGCGCGAAGCGGAGGTAGCGATGAATATCCAGGCCGCCGCTGAGGTATTCCTGATAAAAGCGATCGTTGGCCTGCCGATAGATCTCGGCATCAACGATGCCTTCTTCCACGAGGAATTCGCCCCAGGCATGATCGCTGTCGCCAGCCAGCAGGGTGTTGTCGAGGTCAAAAATGGCGAGGGTCAAGGGGCGCTCCTTCTGCACGGTTACACGTCAAACAGTGAATTGACAAAGTGGCAATTCTAACATGCTGAAAAGATAACAGCTTTGTTTGCCGAAGGTTGGTCTTTCTGTAAGAATGAAGCCAACTTGGATTTACACCGACTTCACTATACAGGACTGTGCCGTGATCGATTCAGACGGTTTCAGACCCAATGTCGGAATCATTCTTGTCAACCACAGGGGAGAAGTCCTCTGGGCAAGGCGTATAGGGCAGGATTCCTGGCAGTTTCCCCAGGGTGGCATCAAACAGAACGAGTCACCGGAAGAGGCACTTTACCGGGAGTTGGCCGAAGAGGTTGGCCTGAGCGCGAGCGATGTGGAAATTATCAGTTGTACCCGTGGCTGGCTCAGATATCGCCTCCCCCGACGGATGGTGCGACAGCATTCGCACCCTGTCTGTGTGGGACAGAAACAGAAATGGTTCCTGCTGAGGATGCTTTCGCCGGACGAGCAGGTTTGCGTCGACGGCACGGATTCACCGGAGTTTGACGGCTGGCAGTGGGTAAGTTACTGGTACCCGCTGGGGCAGGTTGTATCGTTTAAACGCGAAGTGTACCGGAGGGCACTCCGGGAACTGGCGCCACGACTGTTCCGAACCATGGAACAGTGGCAGCGGGCGGATACCCGCTGAAGGCCGGTTCCGGCTGGTAAACTTCACAGCCAGGGGAACTGGCCAGTCAGACGTCGTTCCGGGACGCTGGCGGACCTGAGCAGTATCCTCAACAACAGAAGACTGAGCCGGCCATGCTGAACACGCTGCGGAGTATCGTACAAGAGGTCAATAGCGCCCGGGATCTGGACGAGGCGTTGGGTATCATTGTGTCGCGCGTGCAGAAGGCCATGTCCACCGAGGTCTGCTCGGTGTATCTGCTGGACCCCGACACCAATCGCTACATCCTGATGGCGACCGAGGGGCTCTACAAAAAAGCGGTTGGCCACGTCAGCCTGGCCCACTCCGAAGGTCTCATCGGTCTCGTCGGTTCCCGGGAGGAGCCGATCAATCTGGAGGATGCTCCTTCCCACCCCCGCTATCGCTATTTCCCTGAAACCGGTGAGGAGCGTTTCAGCTCATTCCTGGGTGTGCCGATTATCCACCACAGGCGGGTGCTGGGTGTGCTGGTGGTTCAGCAGCGTGAAAGCTCCCGCTGTTTTGATGAAGGCGAAGAAGCCTTTCTTGTCACCGTATCGGCTCAGCTGGCCGGGGTGATTGCCCACAGCGAAGCCACCGGCGCCATCAGCGGCCTCTCTCTTACCGGCCAGGAAACCCGGGATGTCAGTTTCCGCGGAGTTGCCGGCGCTCCTGGCATAGCGGTGGGTCAGGGCGTTGTGGTCTATCCGCCGGCAGATCTGGATGCAGTGCCTGAAAAACAGACCGACAATATCGACCACGAACTGGTTCTTTTCCAGGGCGCCGTTACCGCCGTGCGTGAAGATATCGAGCGGGTGGCGGAGCGACTGGCATCGCAACTGCGGCCGGAAGAACAGGCCCTTTTCGAAGTCTATCTGCGGATGCTGGACGACAATGCTCTGCCCAATGAGGTGGTCAACCGGATTGGCGAAGGCTACTGGGCCCAGGGTGCCCTCAAACAGGTGGTAAACCAGTATGTCCGGCATTTTGAAAAGATGGGGGATCTTTACCTTCGTGAACGTGCGGTGGACATCCGCGACCTTGGTCGCCGGCTTCTGGCCCACCTGCAGGAATCTGATCTGGATGAGGTGTCCTACCCCGAGCGGACCATCCTGGTAAGCGACGAACTCACCCCTGCCATGCTGGGCGAGGTGCCCCGTGGCAGGCTGGTGGGTCTGGTATCCGTGCGTGGCTCGGGCAACTCCCATGTTGCCATTCTCGCCCGCGCCATGGGTGTGCCCACGGTGATGGGGATGGTGGATATTCCCGTCAATCAGCTGGATGGCCGGGAGCTGATCGTGGATGGGTTTGAAGGTCAGATCTTCGCCTCCCCCTCAGACGAACTCCGGACCTATTATCAGGAAATATGCAAGGAAGAGGACGCGCTTTTCCGGGGGCTGGAGGTGCTTCGGGACAAGCCCTGTGAAACCACGGATGGCCATCGCGTATCGCTGCTGGTCAATACCGGCCTGATGACCGATGTCGTCCGTTCCCTGAATCATGGTGCGGAGGGCATAGGTCTCTATCGCACGGAAGTGCCCTTCATGATCAAGGAGCGGTTTCCGTCGGAGCAGGAGCAGCGGGAATACTATCGTGAGCAGCTGGAAGCCTTTGCCCCCAGTCCTGTGACCATGCGTACCCTTGATATCGGGGGTGACAAGTCGCTGACCTATTTTCCCATTTCGGAGGAAAATCCGTTTCTGGGCTGGCGGGGCATTCGGGTAACCCTGGACCATCCGGAGATTTTTCTGGTGCAGGTGCGGGCCATGCTGAAGGCCAGTGAAGGGCTCAACAACCTGCAGATCATGTTGCCCATGATCAGCAATATTTCCGAGGTGGAGGAGTCCCTGCACCTGATCTATCGGGTCTATCACGAGGTTCGCGAGGAGGGATTCAACATCCACATGCCCAAGGTCGGCGTGATGGTGGAAATTCCGGCAGCGGTCTATCAGGTCCGGGAGTTCGCAGAGCGGGTGGATTTTCTTTCGGTCGGGTCCAATGACCTGACCCAGTACCTGCTGGCCGTGGACCGTAACAATCCGCGAGTGGCCCAGCTCTACCACTCATATCATCCGGCGGTACTGCAGGCCCTGGTGCGAATTGCCCATGACTGCCATGCTGTGGGCAAACCGGTGAGCATCTGCGGCGAGCTGGCGGGGGATCCTGGTGGAGCCGTTCTTCTCATGGCAATGGGATACGATGCGCTCTCAATGAACGCAGCGAGCCTGCCACGGGTGAAATCGGTAATCCGGAGTATCAGCCGGGAATGGGCATCCCAGCTGCTGGAAGACATATTGCTGCTGGATTCGCCCCACGTGATCAAAAGCTGTGTCGATCTTGCCCTGCGCAGTGCCGGATTTGGCCGCTATCTGCGACCGGGAAGGAGCTCATCTGACGCGCTTAGCCAGTCGTCCTGAGTCCGGGCAGAATACCAGGGTGAGTATTCTAGTTTGCGCTGTTACTGTACATATAACGCCTTTGGCGGCGTAGGAACCTTGTAAAACTCGATCAATGGGCGACTCATGACGGCAACCCGCACAGACATAAAGCCCAGACCGCGCATAGGTCTTGCTCTTGGCGGTGGCGGCCCTCTGGGCGGAATCTATGAAATCGGCGCCATGCGGGCGCTGGACGAAGCCCTTGATGGCATAGATTTCAATAACCTCGATGTCTATGTGGGAGTTAACGCAGGATCCTTCGTGGCCGCCAATCTGGCCAATCAGATGACCACAGCCCAGCTGTGCCGCATCTTTGTGCGGAATGAGGCGGAGGTTCATCCATTTCATCCCGAGGTGTTCTACCGTCCGGCCTTCCGGGAATTCGGCGGGCGCCTGCTGGCGGTACCGGGCCTTGTGGCCAGCGCCCTCAGCAGATTTGTCAGTAATCCCTATGACCAGAGCCTGCTGGAGGCTCTGACCCTGCTGGCACAGGCGGTTCCGGCCGGTATTTTCGATAATGATGCTCTCCACGACTACCTGAAGCGCACCTTCACCGTGCTGGGCCGCACCAATGATTTCCGCCAACTGCGCCGCAGCCTGTACATTGTGGCTGCCGACGTTGAAAGCACCGAGGCTGTGTGTTTCGGAGCCCCGGGATTTGACCATGTGCCCATTTCACGGGCCATTCAGGCCAGTACTGCTTCGCCGGGACTTTACGTGCCAGTGGAGATAGATGGCCGTTATTACGTGGATGGCACCCTGCGCAAGGGGCTCCACGCCTCAGTGGCATTTGAGGACGGTGCGGATCTGGTGTTCGCGGTCAACCCCCAGGTGCCCATAGACGCCAGTGAAGCAGTGAGAGCTGGTTCCATGGAGCCAGGCGCGCTGACACGCTCAGGCATGCCAAACCTGCTGTCCCAGATGTTCCGCACCATGGTCTATTCCCGGATGCAGTCGGGCATCGCACAGTACGCACGGGACTATCCCGACAAGGACATCCTGCTGTTCGAGCCCACCAGGGACGACGCCAAACTTTTCTTCTCCAACGTCTTCAGCTTCCAGTCCCGAAGGATGGTCTGCGAGCATGCTTACCAGATGACCCGTCGGGATCTGCTAAACCGGGCGGATGAGCTTGAACCCAGGCTGGCCAGATATGGTATCCGGCTGCGCCGGGATCGGCTGGAAGATGAGCAGCGCACCATCAGTACCAGCCTTTATGGCGAGATGCTGCCTCTGTACGTCGCCAGGGGGCGCCGGAAACGGGGTCGCAAAAGTCGCCTTGGCAGTGGACTGGATAATGTCTCGGATCTGATTCACAAGGCCCTTTAGCAGCCCTGACACTGTGGCTGTCGGCCGGAGCGGCAGTCAGAACCGGCTGGCGCCTTCCTGTTCAAGGCGTTCCAGATAGTCCTGCCACAACCGTTGCTGGCTGTCGCCCAGCTGCCGGAGATACTCCCAGCTGAACAGGCCGGAATCGTGGCCGTCACTGAAGCCCAGCTTCAGGGCATAGTTTCCGACAATTTCCGCGTCTTCCACCATGACATCGGCCTTGCCGGTCTGCAGGGTTCCGGGACCGGAACCGTGGCCGCGCACTTCAGCCGACGGCGAATAGACCCGCAGCAGTTCAAAAGGCAGCTCATGGCAGGTGCCGTCGGCATACTCAAGCCTGAGAACCCGGCTTTTTCTGCGGATGCGGATATCGGTGGGTCGTGGGGTTTCGCTCACAGCGGCTCCGGTATTCCTGAGGGTGAAGGTTCCACGGCTCAAAGCAGGGCCAACAGCACGGCAGAATCAAATCAGCCGGCTGTCGGGCGCTTTGACGGTGGGGTCAGAGTATGTAGCGGCTCAGATCCTCATCTTCGGCCAGTTCACCCAGCTTCTCTTCCACGTAATCAGCGGTCACCTCGAACGTTTCGGTCACCTTGTCACCCGCATCAAAGGAGAGAGTTTCCAGAAGCCTCTCCAGCACGGTATGGAGACGACGGGCCCCTATGTTTTCCGTGGTCTCGTTGACCTTGAAAGCTACCTGGGCGATGCGCTCAATGGCATCGTCGGTAAAGTTCAGTGTCAGGCCTTCTGTGGCCATCAGGGCCACATACTGCTGCACAAGGGAGGCATCAGGCTCGGTAAGAATCCGCTTGAACTGCTCCGGTGTCAGGGCCTGGAGTTCGACCCGTATTGGCAGGCGCCCCTGAAGCTCCGGGATCAGGTCGGATGGCTTGGCGAGGTGGAACGCGCCGGAGGCAATGAACAGGA
The DNA here is from genome assembly GCF_044799475.1 of Marinobacter sp. Lineage (GTDB taxonomy): Bacteria > Pseudomonadota > Gammaproteobacteria > Pseudomonadales > Oleiphilaceae > Marinobacter. The sequence continues at coordinate 1,722,621 of NZ_CP085217.1, forward strand.
TGTGATCCGTGCGAACCATGCCAAACTTGGTACTCACGGTACTGCCTTCGATCAGCGGCAGAAGGTCCCGCTGGACGCCTTCCCGGGAGACGTCGCCGGACCCGCTTTCGGAGCGTTTTGCCACCTTGTCGATCTCGTCAATAAAGACGATGCCATTCTGTTCCACCGCCTCGATGGCCTTCTGCTTGATTTCTTCCTCATTTACCAGTTTGGCCGCCTCTTCGTCCCGAACCCGGGCGAAGGCATCAGATACCTTCATTTTTCGGGTCTTTCGGCGGTCTGAAGACATGCTGGAAAACATGCTCTGAAGCTGGCTGGTCATTTCTTCCATGCCTGGCGGGGCCATGATCTCCACACCGGCGCCGGAATTACTCAGATCAATCTCGATTTCCTTGTCGTCCAGTTGTCCTTCCCGCAGCTTTTTCCGGAACAGCTGGCGAGTGGAGGACTCCTCGGCGGGCCGGCTTTCCTCCTTGAAATCCCGCGGCGGTGGTAGCAGGGCATCCAGAATTCGGTCTTCCGCTGCGTCCATGGCACGGTGCTGATGGCGCTTCATTTCTTTCTCACGCAGCAGCTTGACTGCCATATCCGCCAGATCACGGATAATGGATTCCACGTCTCTGCCAACATAGCCCACTTCAGTGAATTTGGTGGCTTCAACCTTGAGAAAGGGCGCATCAGCCAGTTTGGCAAGACGCCGGGCGATTTCAGTCTTGCCAACGCCGGTGGGCCCAATCATCAGAATGTTTTTCGGGCTGATTTCGTCCCGCAGCTCGCTGTCGACCTGCATGCGACGCCAGCGATTGCGCAGGGCAATGGCAACAGCCCTTTTTGCTTCGTCCTGTCCGATGATGTGCTTGTTCAGTTCATGGACAATTTCGCGGGGAGTCATTGCAGACATGATAGCTCCGGGTCAGTCATTGGCAGACAGCACTTCAAGAGTACGGTTGTGATTGGTGTAGATGCAGATGTCAGCGGCGATATCAAGCGCCTTGCTGACGATTGTCTCGGCGTCCAGTTCGGTATTTTCGAGCAGTGCGCGGGATGCCGCCTGGGCAAAGGGGCCGCCGGAGCCAATGGCAATCAGGCCCTGTTCGGGCTCAATGACGTCGCCATTGCCGGTGATAATCAGTGAGGCTGTATGGTCGGCCACAGCCAGCAGGGCTTCCAGGCGTCTCAGAGCGCGATCCGTCCGCCAGTCCTTGGCCAGCTCCACCGCGGCCCTCGTGAGGTTGCCCTGGTGCTTTTCCAGTTGGGCTTCAAATCGTTCGAAGAGGGTAAAAGCATCGGCGGTGCCGCCGGCAAAGCCTGCAATCACCTGGTTGCCGTACAGGCGCCGGACTTTGCGGGCATTGCCCTTCATGACGGTATTGCCCAGTGACACCTGGCCGTCGCCACCCATGGCAACGGTGTCGCCGCGCCGCACCGAAAGAATCGTGGTCATGTCTGCTCCATAAGCCGGAGGGTGAATAGTCCATCGGATATGGCGGCAATGAATAGCTTTTCAAGGGGCGGATTCGGTCCGACCCGATCAGCAGGGACGGATCCTGGTGGTCACCCCTGATCCTTCGGTATCCGGCGCACCAGCGGCTGGATGCTGATGGCTACCAGCCTGTCGATGGCGGCGTTCATCTGGCTGCGGCTGGTAAAGGGTCCTACATTGACCCGGTACCAGGTAGAGCCACTATCAAGGTCGATTCTGTCCACTTTCGCCCGCAGCCCCTGAAAGGCGATCTGTGCCCGCTGGCGCTCGGCATCTTCCCTGCTGCGGAAGGATCCAGCCTGGACCAGATAGTCGAAGTTCTGTTCTGTCGGTCCCGGGGTGTATTCCTCGACCCTGGGGGGTATTACCTCGGAATCCGGCAGAATGTCATAGAATCGGAAACCCGTACCGTCCCTGGGCTGATCTGCCGGGGGTTGTGGCTGCTGCTGCTTCTGACCGGCCGTGGGCTGTACCGGCCCCTCCGAAACGGGGAAGGAATTCAGATAGACAATAAAGCCGATGAAGCCTCCAACTGCGGCGAGAGACAGTATCCACTTAAGGGACAGACCCCCCGCCTGGCTGTGCCGGGGAGCAGGCGCCCGCCGGGGTTCCGGAGATTTGCCCGATTTTTTCGCCGGGGAGGAGCTCCGGGGCTGGCTACCCCGGGCGCGCTTCGTGGGCGTGCGGTTTTTCTTTGCATAGTCATGGGGCATGACGGGAAACGATCCTGATCCTGATTGTGCTTGTGGTTCTCACATCTCTTCCGGGGCGCTGACAGCGAGTATGTCCAGGCCGTTGGCAATGACCTGGCGCACAGCCAGATAAAGGCTGAGCCGGGCGTCACGCAGGCCGGTGTCCTCAATGAGAACCTTGTGAGCGTTATAGTAGGTATGGAAATGCCCTGCCAGGTCCCGCAGGTAGTGCGTCAGGTGATGGGGCTCCCGGAGCTTTGCTGCGTTGGCCACAAGATCGGGATATTGCGCAAGCTGGTTGGCAATGTCTTTTTCTTCGTCAAGGGTGAGCAGGGAAAGATCGCCAGCACATTCACTGAAACCCCGGGCGATTCCTGTTTCCTCCTTCAGTTTCCGCAACACGCTGCAGATTCTGGCGTGGGCGTACTGGATGTAATAGACGGGGTTTTCGTTGGTCTGGGACCGGGCAAGGTCTATGTCAAAGGTCAGTTGCGAGTCCACCCTTCGCGCAGCAAGGAAGAAACGGGTGGCGTCCCGGCCAACCTCGTCGATCAGGTCCCGGACCGTAACGTAGCTTCCGGCACGCTTGGAAATTTTCACTTCCTGCCCGGAGCGGGTCACCATCACCATCTGGTGCAGCACATATTCCGGCCAGCCTTTCGGAATGCCTGCATTGAGAGCCTGGAGGCCTGCCCGCACGCGGGTGACCGTAGAGTGGTGGTCGGCACCCTGTTCATTGATGACCGTGGTAAAACCGCGCTGCCACTTGTCCAGATGATAGGCGACGTCCGGCAGGAAGTAGGTATAGCCGCCGTCCTGTTTGCGCATTACCCGGTCCTTGTCGTCGCCGAACTCCGTGGTCTTCAGCCAGGTGGCGCCTTCGTGTTCATAGGTGTAGCCGTTTTCGGTCAACCGCTTGACTGTGGCTTCCACCTTGCCCTCCTTGTAGAGAGAGGACTCCAGGAAATAGACATCAAACTGGACACCAAAAGCCTTGAGGTCCAGGTCCTGCTCCCGGCGCAGATACGCCACTGCAAACTCCTGGATCGCAGCGAGGTCATCCGGATCGCCTTTGGCGGTCACTTCCCGGTCGTCCGCAATCACCATCTCCCCGGCCAGATAGGCGCCGGCCATGTCGCTTATGTACTCGCCCCGATAGCCATCCGCCGGCCAGCCTTCATCGTCCGGAGTAAGCCCCCTGATGCGTGCCTGGGTGGACAGAGCAAGATTCGCTATCTGGGCACCTGCATCGTTGTAATAGAACTCTCTGGTGACCCGGTAACCGGTAGCCTCAAGCAGGCGACAGATGCAGTCGCCTATTGCAGCGCCCCGGCCGTGGCCGACATGCAGCGGCCCGGTAGGGTTGGCGGAAACGAACTCCACCTGTACCGGCTCCCCCTGGCCGGAACTGTTCCGCCCGAACTCTTCGCCCCGGCCAAGAATCTCTTCAACAACCCCGAAGGCGCTTGCCGTGCTCATGAAAAAATTGATGAAGCCCGGCCCTGCAATCTCAACGCGGTCTACTGCACCATTTTCAGGCAGGTGATCAATCAGTGCCTGGGCCAGGTGTCGCGGAGAGCAGCCGGCTGGTTTCGCGGCCATCAGGGCGATGTTGCAGGCATAGTCGCCGTGGGCCTTGTCTTTTGTGGGCCCCACGTTAACAGGGAAGGAAGAGCCTTCGGGTAGCACGCCCTCGGCAATCAGTGATGCCAGCGCGGACTCAAGGAGTTGGGTAACTGTCTCTTTCATGCTGTTGGGCGACTCGGGTTATCGGGATGTATGAGGGAAAGGCTGCCCCCGTCAGTAAACGGGGGCGGTATTATCGCGGAAAGGGGGGAGGGACTCAAATCGGGCGGCATTGATGAATGACGCCCGTCTATGAAATGCTCAGTCAGAGATTGGTGCCTGTTGAATGAAAGGGTCGCCAGTAAACGGCGCTGGCGGTGTCGCTTCTATAGTAAATGTGCCTGTGCTTGGAGTGGAATCAGACTCCACCGTGACGCAAAATTCGACAGGTTCAGTTGTGAACTTTGTGGTCGAGGTGAATGTGCTAGGCGCTATGAGCGTTCCGTTGGTGGTGGAGAATGAAATTTCGGTTCCTCCTGGGGGGGGGCCCTGAACGAGAACTCCGCGGCTATCGGTGAACACGCCAGCGACCTCCACACATACAGACCCGGGCAATATTGGTGACGCCGGACTGGGGTCTTCTGGTGAAATGAATGTCAACAGAAGAGAGTCGCTAGCCATAAAGATCTTTCCGGTTTGACTTATTTCGAGAAGATCCTGTGTGCAGTTTTCATCAGCACAAGCCGTGCCGTTGTAAATCCCATTAGCACCATCGTATTGATTGTTCGAATTATAATCGAAGTATTCTTCGTCTGAATCTCGCGTACGGTTGAGGTTTCTGTCCAGGAACGCCTCGCCTCGATCATCAGTGGTCACATCAAATGAATCAGTGCCAAGCGTGAATTTTCCGTCACTGTTAAGGTCTCGGAAGCTTTCCTCCCCAACGGTCCTCGCAAGGATCAGCACAACGCCATCTTCTGGTCTGGGATCCTGGCTGATCCAGTCGATCGTGCAGGCGCCATCTTCGAGGATGCACTCGCTCTGAACAGATCCTCCATTTGTAATGAAGTTGACGACAGCGCCACTAACCCGGTTGTTGTTACGGTCCGCTGCTCGTACTGGGACAGATACTCTCTCTCCATCATAATTTCTTGCGTTGGGAAGGAAATTCTCGCTAATTGCCAGAGAAAAGCTGTCCTGATCTGGGATACTTGAGCTAATGGAAATTGGATCCGAGGCAGTCTGAATTATGTCACCATCAGGCAGAGTTGCAGTTGCCGTAACACTGACTACAGTCGCTACCGATCCGCTATTGACACGGGTTTTTGCCTGCCCTTCCTGATCTGTTTCTGCGCTGACTTGTGAAAGTGTAATTCCGCCTACCGTCGTTGACAGGCTGAATGAGAGTTCCTCTCCGGATATTGGGCTACCATTTTTGTCAGCCAGTCTGAAAGTCACCTCGGAAACACTTCCGCGAGTGCCATCTGAGCTCCCACTGAGTGAGATTGAGTTTGGGTCGACACTGATGAACTCAAGCTCTCCCACTTCCTGGGCTGCTACAGTCACATTTGCTGTGGCTGAGGCGCCACTCGCCAGTCTGGATGTTATGGTATCAATGCCTGGGCACCCGGCTTCATAGGTTGTACTCACGCTTCCGGATGTTGTAATGATTGTGCGATCAAAAACTGCTGCTTCGCAGAGTGAAGACAGAGTGACAGTTGTTTCTTCCGCGTTAAACAGAGTGTTGCCATTGGCCGCGTCTACAACATTAAAATCGAGTCTTGTCACGCCACCAGAAGTCAAATTCGGGGCAGACACCTGAATCTGTCCGGACTGAAAATTCGATCCGCTGCCTGTGCCAAGTTCCAGCGAGGTAGCCGTTTCGCCTCCACCTGAATCTCCGACGCCGTCATCACCGCCGCCGTCAGGGCTGGTGTTTTCAGAGCCAATCGGTGCCAATGGCGTAGAACTATCATCTCCACCGCAAGCCGCCAAAAAAAGTGCAAGCGTGATAGCTACTGCACGCGCAAGGATTTTCCCTGACATTATTCTATCTCCAGTTTCCGCTTTGACTGGTCAAAGACCATGGTTATCAACGTATTCCTCGCACGAAGAACGGCGTTGCTTACGCTTTTAATAAAGAAGTGCGCTTAGTGTGCTGAAATCATAGCACATCGTGGAAAAAGCCTACTGTCGACTCAGCCTAATTATGAAAAAGTTTGTAGGCATTGTGTGTCCGAATGCGGAGCCCGGGGCGTTAACTGGTTTCGAGGGGGTCTACATCAATCTGCCAGCGCAGTGTTGGTGTCTGCCGCTTCTCATCGAGAGACTGGCAGAGTCTCGCCAGTGTCTGACTGAGCTGTTTTCGACTACTGGACAGCACCACCAGCTGGGCCCGGTGACGGTCTGCCCGCCGCGCCATGACTGAGGGCAGGGGGCCCCAGACTTCCAGGGCGGGGTCGGTGAGCTGCGCCTTGGCGCTGTCCAGAAATGCCAGGCTGCCCGCCATGGTCAGTGCTTCCGCTCTTACCAGGGCCATTGCCCGAAATGGGGGGAAGTTCCCGCTTGTACGCTCTTCCAGCAGCTGTTCCGCCAGAGGCAGGTACTTCCCTTCGCTCAGAGTCTGCATGAAGGGGTGGTCACTGTGGCAGGTCTGAATCAGCACCCGCCCGGACGCAGTGCCACGCCCGGCCCGTCCGCTGACCTGCAGGAGGGTCTGAAGCATCTGCTCCGGCGCCCGGAAGTCGACACTGAACAGTCCGCCGTCGGCATTGACCACCACGACGAGGGTAACCCCCGGGAAATCGTGTCCTTTGGCCAGCATCTGGGTCCCGACCAGAATGCAGGGTGCGCCCGTCCCCACCTCCCTGATAATGGCCTGGATGCTTCCTTTGCGCTGAGTACTGTCCCTGTCGACCCTGATTACCGGAATGTCTGGAAAACCTGTGGCAAGAACGTCTTCCGTGCGCTCAGTGCCCTGGCCAACGGGCTTGAAGGCTTCGCTCTGACATTTCGGGCAGTGGTCTTTCGCCGCCATCTGGAAGTTACAGTGGTGGCAGCGCATGGCCCGGTCCCGACGGTGGTAGGCAAGACGGGTATCGCAATGGGGGCATTCCACCATGTGCCCGCAATCGAAACACATCATTACTGGGGCGTAGCCTCGCCGGTTAACAAATACAAGGGCCTGATTGCCCCCCTCAAGACACTCCCGGATAGCCTGGATTGCCGGGGCTGAAAGCCCCCCTTCCAGAGGGCGGCTGCGGATGTCCAGCAGCCTGATCTCGGGCAGCCTGGCGTGACCGGCACGCTCTTCCAGGCGCACAAGCCGGTATTTGCCGATGCGGGCATTGTGAAGAGATTCGAGGGAAGGTGTGGCCGAGCCCAGGATGACCGGGCAGCGGTTCAGACTGGCACGATAAACAGCCAGATCGCGTCCGGAGTAACGGAAACCCTCGCCCTGCTTGTAGGAGCTGTCATGTTCCTCGTCCACCACGATGGTGCCGAGCGTGATGAAAGGGAGCATCACTGCGGAACGGGTTCCGATTACAATTACAGGCTCTCCTTCCCGAATGCGGAGCCAGGTATCCAGGCGTTCGCTGTCGTTGAGAGAGGAATGCCAGACGGCGATGCGGCTGCCAAAATAGCGTCGGAATCTGGCGACTGTCTGTGGAGTCAGGTTGATCTCGGGCACCAGCACGAGTGCCTGGCTGTCCGGGGCCAGGTGCCGGTTCAGGTAATGCAGATAGATTTCAGTCTTGCCGCTACCCGTGATGCCATAAAGGAGGGCAGCTGAAAATCCAGCTGCCGGTCCGGGAAGGCTGTTAAAGGCGGCCGATTGAGCGGCTGACAGTTCCGGCAGATCCTGCAGACTTTCCTCTGGGGGCCGGGGCCCCGGGGTGCCAGCAGTCTCATGTACCAGCCCCTTTTCCCGCAATCCCTTAAGCTGTGTGCGGTTAAAGCCGGCGGCGGCAACCTCCCGGGTTGTGCAGGGAACTGATTGCTGGCGTAACCAGTCCAGCAGCTCCTGCTGCCTTCTGGCGTTGCCGGACAGATTCTGAGGGGCTCCGGGAATTACCTGCCAGAGGACCTGCTGGCGGCGCTCTGCTGCCTGACCCCGTCTCAGTGCGGGAGGAAGTGCCATAAACAGGCATTCGCCAAGCGGGTGCTGGTAGTAGGTCGCCGCCCAGGTTAGCAGCCGCAGGGTTTCGTCTGGCAGCGCCGGCCAGCTCTCAAGAGTGGAACTGATGGGTTTGAGGGCGATGTTTTCCGGCGGAATGGCGTCGGCAGTTACAACCAGCCCGGTAGCTGTCTGGCGTCCAAAGGGAATCCTCACCCGCTGGCCCGGCAGGATATCCAGGTGATCTGGTACCTGATAATCGAACAGGCGCCGGATGGGGCGGGCCAGGGCAATGCGGGCGGATCGGGTCAAGGCATGCTCCGGTCTTGGGTAACGGAAATTGCGGATCGGCCCCAGGGTGAGGGAGCCTCTGATATGCTTGCGAACACTGCGCTTTGCACGTAATATTCGCGGTCTTAATTACGGCAGGGCTGATTGTGCCCCGTCTTTCCAGTTGATTCAAACGATGCGGTGCCTGGCAGTCAGGCTGGTTAAGCCAGTAGCATGACCAGGTGGCGGCACGACCGACAGAGGTTTCCCCATGAAAGAAGGTATCCACCCAAAGTACCAGGAAATCACCGCTACCTGCAGCTGCGGTAACGTGATAAAAACCCGTTCAACAGTGGGTCGTGACCTGCAGCTGGACGTTTGCTCCCAGTGCCACCCTTTTTATACTGGCAAGCAGAAAGTTATGGATACCGGTGGCCGTATTGACCGTTTCCAGAAACGTTTTGGTGGTCGGATCGCCGGCGGCAAGAAAGCCGAAGAGTAGGCTCCGGACGGCAGAACGAGACATAAAAAAGCGCGCCCCGGAGGCGCGCTTTTTTATGTCTGAAAGGTCGTTCGTCTGAGCGCAGGCCCTGCTCGGGGTAATGCGCACCTTGTTTGCTGTGTGCCTTCGCGCCATAATGTCGCGCTCCTGCTGGCCGAGCCGCCAGCGGATATCGAGAGAACAGCGCTGGCCCACGCCCCGGCAGCTCCATGTCCGGCCTCCAGTGACAACGTATCTCCGTCTCCTTTTAACGTGACAAACGGAACAGTGGCAATGTCTCAAGATCTGAAAGCAGCAGCCCTTGAATATCACGCCAAACCACGGCCGGGTAAGCTGAGTGTGGAAATCACCAAGCCGACACAGACAGCCCGTGATCTTTCCCTGGCGTACAGTCCCGGCGTTGCAGAGCCGGTCCGCGAGATCGCGAAAGATCCCGAAAATGCCTACAAGTACACAGGTAAGGGAAATCTGGTAGCTGTCATCTCCGACGGTACTGCAATTCTCGGTCTTGGCAACCTTGGCCCGCTGGCGAGCAAGCCGGTAATGGAGGGCAAGGGCGTACTGTTCAAGCGGTTTGCCGGCATTGACGTATTCGATATCGAAGTAAACTCCGAAAGCCCCCAGGCTTTCATCGAAACAGTCGAGCGGATCGCCGATACCTTCGGTGGTATCAACCTTGAAGACATCAAAGCCCCTGAGTGCTTCGAGATCGAGCGGGCTCTGATCGAGAAATGCAATGTCCCCGTTTTTCACGATGACCAGCACGGCACGGCAATTGTAACGGCGGCCGGCATGCTGAACGCTCTTGAGCTTGTCGGCAAGAAGGTCGAGGAAGCAAAAATTGTCTGCCTTGGGGCGGGCGCGGCAGCCATTGCCTGCATGAAGCTTCTGATCAGCTGTGGCATGAAATCCGAAAACATTTACATGCTCGACCGCAAGGGCGTAATCCACGCCGGACGTGACGATCTCAACCAGTACAAGGCAATGTTCGCCAACGAGACTGACAAGCGCACTCTGGAAGAAGCCATCGAGGGCGCTGATGTGTTTCTTGGCCTGTCCGGTCCTGATCTGTTTCCGGTTGAGTGCCTGAAAAAGATGGCGCCGAATCCGATCGTATTTGCCTGCTCGAATCCGGATCCGGAAATCAGCCCCGAGTTGGCGCTGGCGGCCCGTGACGATCTGATCATGGCGACAGGCCGGTCGGATTATCCGAACCAGGTCAACAATGTTCTGGGCTTCCCCTTCATTTTCCGTGGCGCCCTCGATGTGCGGGCCACTGCCATCAACGAAGAGATGAAAGTTGCGGCGGTCAATGCCATCCGGGAACTGGCAAAGGCCCCGGTGCCAAAGGATATCTGTGAGGCTTACGGCGTGGAAAGCTTCGAGTTTGGGCGTGAGTACATCATCCCCAAGCCGATGGATGTCCGGCTGCTTGAAGTGGTGCCTGCTGCGGTAGCCCGTGCTGCAGTGGATTCCGGTGTGGCCCGCAAAGGCTACCCGGCACATTATCCGCTGACATCCCTTCAGGATATCCTGAATGCGTGATTGATGTTCGGCATAAAAAAACCGGCGCTTGCGCCGGTTTTTTTATGCCTGGAACAGATCATTTTTCGAGTTGATCAATCATCCCGCCCAGGATGCTTTCCACTAGAAGAGTTCACGTTGCAGATCATCATAGCCGCCATTATCCTCGCCACTGCTTTCTGACCCGCTCAGGGGCTCAGGGGCCTCCTCTTCGCGGAACAGTTCAAATATGGCGTCATCCTGGCTGGGCCTGGCTCGCTCGCCTGTTTCAGGGTCTATGCGGATGCTCACGATCCCGTTTGGTTGAGGCATGAAGGCGGGGGGCTGGCCCTCCAGTGCCACCTTCATGTAATCCAGCCACACGGGCAGAGCAGCGGTTGCGCCGTATTCGGAGCGTCCCAGTGGCTCGGGCTGGTCGAAGCCAACCCATACCGTGGTGGCCACTTCATGGTTGAATCCGGCGAACCAGGTGTCCTTCTGCTCGTTGGTGGTGCCTGTTTTGCCCCCTATATCCTCGCGTCCAAGGGCTCGGGCGCGCTGTCCGGTTCCCCGACGGACAACGTCCCGAAGCATGGAGTGCATGATGTAAACGGCCCGCTCCTCTGCCAGCCTGGGTTCAATCCGGATTTCGGGTTCGTCCCCCTTCTCCTCCGTTGATTCAGTGGTCAGACCTTCACAGTTCTCGTCACACAGCACCACTCTGGGTGCCTGGTAGATAACCCTGTCCTGGTCGTCCCGGATCTCCTGGATAAGGTAGGGCTCAACGTCGTAGCCTCCATTCGCAATCACCGCGAATCCCCGGGCAACGTCCATTGGAGCCAGGTTTCCGCTGCCAAGCGCCAGTGACAGGTCTTTCTGCATCCCGCTGGTGGGAATCCTGAGCTGTTCCAGGTAATTGATGGTCGTGTTGATTCCCAGGTCCTGGAGAAGGCGAATTGACACCAGGTTGCGTGAGCGATATAGGGCTTCTCGCAGACGGGTGGGGCCATAAAACTGTCCAGATGAGTTCTGCGGACGCCATGTTGTCTCCAGGTCCAGATCGTCAAACACGATTGGGGCATCGTTGAACAGGGTGGCCGGCGTCATGCCGTTTTCCAGTGCCGCCAGGTAGAGAAATGGTTTGAATGTGGAGCCGGGCTGGCGCCGGGCCTGGGTTGCCCGGTTGTATTTTGTCTGACCGAAACTGTAGCCCCCGGACAGTGCCTGGATTGCGCCGGTCTTCGCCTCAAGCGAGATAAGTGCACCCTGTATTTCCGGAATCTGGGCCAGAGCGACGATGGTTGGTCCAGTCGTCAGTTTTCGTTCAGCGGGTTCTCCTCCAGCGTCAGAAAACTCCGGCTGCGGGCTCTCCGGTTCGGGGGCGGCTATCTCGATGGCCGGCGCCTGGGGCTTCACATACACCACATCCCCGCGGCCCAGAACGTCAGCTGGCTGAGTCGGTTCCGGACCCATGCGGTTCTCATTAATATAAAGCCGTGCCCAGGTCATGGTCTCAAAGGGCATTACCACATCACTGAGCTGGGGAGAGAAGAGGGTTGCCTGGGTGGCGCTCACACCAGTGACGACAGCAGGGTAGAGGGATTCCACCCTTGGGTAGCGGGAGAGCGCCTGCCCCAGGTCTCCTCCCGCAAGGATGTCTTCGTCGATATGGCCAGCCGGGCCGCGGAAGCCATGCCGCCTGTCGTATTCCTCAAGGCCTTTTCTGAGGGCGTCCGTGGCGGCCTGCTGCGATTCGCTGTCAACAGTGAGCATCACTTTGTAGCCATCTGTGTAGGTGGCGTCCCCAAACCGGTTTACCATCTCCGAGCGGGCCATCTCGGCTACATAATCTGCGTCTACTTCCGTCGACGGGCCATAGTAGCTGGCTGTTATCGGTGCCGCCCTTGCGAGCCTGTAGGCGTCTTCCGTGATGTGCCCCAGCTCCTGCATCCGACCAAGTACCCAGTTGCGCCGGATCAGGGCGCGTTCCGGATTGGCGAGAGGGTTATAGGCGGAGGGCGCTTTGGGCAGAGTGGCCAGCATGGCCATCTGGGCAAGGCTCAGCTCGCTGACGCTTTTGTCGTAATAAACCCTGGCGGCGGACTCAATGCCGTATGCCCGGTTGCCCAGATAAATCTTGTTAAGGTAGAGCTCAAAAATCTGGTTTTTCTCCAGTTCACGCTCAATCTGAAGAGCCAGGAGTATCTCGTTGAACTTCCGTATAAACGTCCGGTCACGTGACAGAAAGTAATTTTTTGCAACCTGCATTGTGATGGTACTGCCGCCAGACTGGATGCTGCCGGTGGTGACCAGTTCGATTGCAGCCCGCAGCAGGCCTTTGAAATCGACCCCGATGTGCTCGTAGAAACGGGCGTCTTCAGCGGCCAGGAAAGCATGTAACTGAATTGTAGGGATCTGTTCGATTGTGACCGGCGCCCTTCTCTTTTCCCCGAATTCTGCTATTAATCTGTGGTCTGCGCTGTAGACCCTCAAAGGAGTCTGGAGCTGGATGTCCAGCAGTTGGTCAACTGGCGGAAGTCCTGGTCGAAGATACAGGTAAAAGCTGGAAGCCATCATGATGGCAAGGCTTAATCCGACGAGAAAGAACCAGACAAGGATGCGGGATGTGCGAAGGAATCGGGACATTTTTTTCTGACAACTGTTGGATATAGGTCTATCATTTGAGAAATTGCTTTAGGAAGGACGAGCTCGTCTCGCCACTGCATAGCCTCTCAAAAATAATGAAAGGGCAGTGTAGCCCGAAAGCGAGAGAAATTCTCTTAATTAAAAAACATAAAACCGGGTGCATGTAACCAGGTAATAGGGTGAGCGCGTGTTCGGATTGTTCGGTAAGAAATCCAATGCAGTACTGGGAGTGGACGTAAGCTCCAGCTCGGTGAAACTGCTAGAGCTCTCAAAGCAGGGCGAACGCTACAGGGTTGAAAGCTACGCAGTGGAACCGCTGCCGCCAAACGCTGTAGTCGAGAAAAATATCACCGATGTCGAGGCGGTGGGTGAGGCGCTGAAGCGTGTCGCCGGCAAGGCTCGCACCGGTGTCAAACAGGCGGCTGTTGCAGTCTCCGGTTCGGCGGTCATAACCAAGCTGATCCAGATGAACAGCGGGCTGAACGAGTTCGAGATGGAAGATCAGATCACCCTCGAGGCAGATCAGTATATTCCTTATCCGCTTGACGAGGTGGCCATCGATTTTGAAGTCCAGGGGCCATCCGATGCAAACCCCGATCAGGTCGACGTTTTACTGGCAGCCTGCCGCAAGGAAAACGTTGATATCCGGGAAGACGCCCTTGGCATTGCCGGACTGACGGCAAAAATCGTGGATGTCGAGGCCTATGCGCTCGAGCGGGCTTTCTCCCTGATCGAGCCTCAGCTTGACGCCCAGGGCGAAGAGCTGATTGTCGCCATTGTCGATATTGGCGCAACCATGACGACTCTCAGCGTTCTTGCCGAGGGCGAGACGGTCTATACACGGGAGCAGATATTCGGGGGCAAACAGCTTACCGAAGAAATCCAGCGCCGTTACGGTCTTTCCCTTGAGGAAGCGGGCCTCGCCAAGAAGCAGGGCGGCCTGCCAGACGACTACGAGTCCGAAGTGCTTTCCCCTTTCCGCGAAGCGGTGGTCCAGCAGGTAGCCCGGGCCCTGCAGTTCTTTTTCGGTGCCAGCCAGTACAATGCCGTAGATTACGTGATATTGGCCGGTGGCACTGCCTCGATTCAGGGTCTCACAACCATGGTGGAAGAGAAGACCGGCACGGCTACCCTCGTGGCCAATCCCTTCGCTGATATGGCCGTGGGTTCCCGGGTTAACGCCTCTGCCCTCAGTAACGATGCGCCCTCGCTGATGATTGCCTGCGGGCTTGCGATGAGGAGCTTTGACTGATGGCCAGAATTAACCTCCGACCGTGGCGCGAAGAACTTCGGGCCGAAAAGCAGCAGCAATTTGTTGTCGTGCTTCTGGGTACTGTCATTCTGGCGGCTGGCCTGACCTTCCTCTGGAAGTCAGACATGGAATCGCGGATTGCCTATCAGGAATCCCGCAACGCCTATATTCAGACCGCAACATCGCAGCTGGACTCGCAGATCAAGGAGATTGAGAACCTCAGGCGCAAACGTGACGAACTGCTGGCCCGCATGCGGGTCATCCAGGATCTTCAGGGTAAGCGTCCGGTTATCGTGCGGGTGTTTGATGAACTGGTCCGAACTCTTCCGGAAGGGCTCTTCTATAGCGACCTTCAGAAAAAAGGCGAAACCATAGCGATTCAGGGCATGGCGGAATCCAATAGCCGTATTTCAGCACTGATGCGGCGTTTCGACGAATCAGCCTGGTTCAATGAGCCCAATCTTACCAATGTGGCAGCGGCTGACGGCGCGCGCGCAGGATACAGCCAGTTCAACCTGTCTGTGAATCAGCAGACACCTGAGCCCGAAGTGGAGGAAGGAAAATGAGCCTCGCGGACTCGCTTAAAGGCCTTAATGAATTCGACATCAATGACCTCGATGTCAACAATGCGGGAATCTGGCCTGCGCCCGTCAAGGCGATTGTGGTGCTGATCGTCTTTGGCCTGATAGTAGGCGGCGGCTACTGGTTCTTCATCGCTGATGAGTATGTCCGGCTGGACCAGGCGGAAAGCCGGGAAGCAGACCTCCGTAAACAGTACGAAGAAAAAGCCTACAAGGTGGCCAACCTTGAAGTGTTCAAGAGCCAGATGGTCGAGATGGAAGAAACCTTTGGTGCTCTGGTGAAACAGCTGCCGAGCGATACCGAGGTCCCGGGCCTTCTGGAAGACATCACCAATACGGCAGTTGGTAGTGGTCTTGCGCTTCAGGAAGTGGCGCTCCAGTCGGAGCAGCGCCGTGATTTCTATGTTGAGCTTCCCATCAACATCAGGGTGTCCGGCACTTACCATGAACTGGCAACGTTTGTTAGCAGCGTGGCAAGCCTGCCGAGGATCGTAACCTTGCACGATTTTACCATCAAACCAACTGGCGGTGAGGCGGACAGACTGGACATGCAGGTCCTGGCGCGCACTTATCGCTACCAGGCTGGAGAGTGAGCATGGCACGACAGCATGCGGGAAAGGCCTGGCTGAGTGTGTGCATGGCATCGCTTTTGGCGGCCTGTGCCCAGGACAGTGGCTTTTCAGATATTGACCGCTTCATGGACGAAACCCGCGCCAAGCCGCGCGGTTATGTAGAGCCTCTACCCGAGTTCAAGGCCTATGAGGCCTTCAGTTATTCGGCCGCAGATCGCCGCTCACCCTTTGAGCCGCCAATGGAAGTGCAGCTCACCATGGTTGATCAACAGCCACAGAGTGATGTGGAGCCGGACCTGGATCGTCCGAAAGAAGTGCTTGAGAATTTTGATCTCAAAGAACTGAAGATGGTCGGCACACTGAGCGGCTCCGGCGACAGGCTGTTCGCACTGATTGCGGACAGCGAAGGGGGAGTGCACAGGGTAAGCACGGGCAATCACATGGGACAGAATTACGGTCGGATTATCGGCGTAAATGAAAACCGTCTCGAGCTTATAGAGATTGTACCCAATGGCCGGGGAGGCTGGGTCGAACGCCCCCGATCCCTTTCACTGGATGATGAGGGTTGAGGAGCGGCACTATGACTATCGAAAGAAAAATGCACGAAAAAAACCGTTTGGGGTCGAGGCTCGCAATGTTCAGAAAACTAACTTTATGCGTCAGCGTGATTGCTTTTGGAATGATGTCCGGACTGGCGACTGCTGTGACCCTGGAGGATGTGTCTTTTTCATCACTCCCTGGAGAGCGAACGGAGGTGACCCTCAAATTTGACGGCCAGCCACCGGAGCCGACTGGTTACACTATTGAGCGTCCTGCACGCATTGCAATAGATCTGCGGGATACCCGGAGCGGGCTGGATACCCGAAACCTGTCCCTGGGGTCGGGGAATGCACAGAGCATGACGGTTGTGGAGACAAAGGATCGCACACGCCTGATATTCAACCTTGTCGAGCTTACCCCTTATACATCCAGCCGCAGCGACAATTCCATTGTTCTGACAATTGGTGAAGGTGCTGGCACTTCTGCGGCTGCGCCGACCACTGCAACTGCTGCCAGGTCCGGATCAGGCGTCGTGGACGGTGGAATCAGGGATGTGGATTTCCGGCGCGGCGATGACGGTGAAGGTCGGGTCGTCATCCAGCTTTCAGACCGTAAAACACCGGTGGACCTTTCCGAGTCAGCCGGCCGTATTCGTGTAGTGCTGGAAGACACCGAAGTTCCTCCGGAGCTTCGCCGCCGTCTGGATGTCACCGATTTTGCTACTCCCGTGAGCCGTGTTGATACCTACATGGAAGGTAACGACGCAGTCATAGAGATTCGGCCCGAAGGCAGTTACGACTACATAGCGTATCAGGCGGACACTACCTTTACCGTAAGTGTCGAGCCGCTGACCGAAGAAGAAGCGGAGAGCCGCCGGGAAGATCGCTTCCCCTATACAGGCGACAAGCTTTCCCTGAACTTCCAGGATATCGAAGTGCGCTCCGTGCTGCAGCTGATTGCTGATTTCACCGGCCTGAACCTGGTGGCCAGCGACACGGTCAGCGGCAGCATCACGCTGCGCCTCCAGAACGTTCCCTGGGATCAGGCTCTTGACCTTATCCTGAAGACCAAGGGTCTGGACAAACGGCAGATAGGCAACGTCCTGCTGGTTGCACCGGCAGATGAAATTGCCGCCCGGGAGCGGCTGGAGCTGGAAACCAGCAGGCAGATTGCAGAACTGGCACCTGTGTCACTGGACATTATCCAGGTCAATTACGCCAAGGCTGCTGACATAGTTTCCCTCATTCAGGAAGACGCGGAGCTGATCTCAGACCGGGGCTTCATCTCCTCGGATGGTCGTACCAATACCATCAGTGTCCGGGAAACCGTGGAGAAACGGGAACAGATCAGGCGTCTGGTGAATACCTGGGACGTTCCCGTACGCCAGGTGCTGATTGAGGCCAGGCTTGTGCGGGCTCAGTCTAATGTTGCCAGAAACCTTGGTGTTCGCTGGGGCGGTGCAGCGTTCGATGTTAGCGACGGAAACGTAACGTCGCTTGGCGGGAGCCTGAATACCGTTCGGGAAGGCCGGACAGCCGCCGGTGGTGGCTCCGGTGCGATAAGTTTCCCTGACGCACTGGCAGTGGACCTGGGCGTCACTCAGGGCGGTGCATCGTCCTTTGCAATCGGTTTTGGTGGTGATGATTTCCTGATTGATCTGGAACTGTCGGCCCTTGAGAGTGATGGCAAGGCCGAAATCGTATCCCAGCCAAGAGTGGTTACGGCGGATCGACAGGCGGCGTCCATCAAGTCCGGTGAAGAAATTCCCTTCCAGGAAGCGTCATCAAGTGGTGCAACGTCCGTATCCTTCAAAGAGGCGGTGCTGGCACTGGAAGTTACTCCCCAGATCACGCCGGATGACAAGATCATCATGGACCTGGTGGTCAGTCAGGATTCCAGAGGTGAGGTCACCCAGGGGATTCCGGCCATCAATACCAATGAAGTCACCACCCAGGTGCTCGTGAGAAATGGTGAAACCGTTGTGCTGGGCGGTATCTTCCAGTCTGAAGTCTCAACCACGGTCACCAAGACGCCTTTTCTCGGGGACATTCCTTACCTTGGGCGCCTTTTCAAGCGGACAGAGAACGTGGATGAGCGCAGCGAGCTGCTGGTATTCATCACTCCGAAGATTCTCAAGGGCGACCTGATTGAATAAGTGAGTGGTTCATAAAGCCGCCTCCAGAGGCGGCTTTTTTTTGTCCCGTATTTCCCGAATCTTATGGAAAGTGGGGACCTGTGCTATCCTCACCCGCCAGCTTTCAGAAGAGCGAATTATCAGATGTCCTTGCCCAGACGCATAGTTATCATTGGCCCCATGGGTGCGGGTAAAAGCACAATTGGCCGGTTGCTGGCCAGGGAGCTGGGTTATCGTTTTGTTGACTCCGACCGTCTGATAGAGGAGCGCTGCGGCGCCAATATTCCATGGATATTTGACGTTGAGGGAGAGGAGGGCTTCCGTCAGCGGGAAGCTGCGATGCTCTCGGAACTTGCTGAACAGGAGTCGGTCGTAGTGGCAACCGGAGGCGGTGCCGTCATGAAAGCCGGGAATCATGACAGTCTCAAACGGAATGCTTTTGTGGTCTATCTCAAGACCTCCGTCGAACAGCAGGTAGAGCGGACACGCCGGGACAAAAACCGGCCGCTGCTCCAGGCGGAAGACCCGGAAGCCGTTCTAAGGGAGCTTTTTGACATTCGGGATCCGCTTTACAGCAAGCTTGCTGACCTGATTATGTACACCGATCGAAAGAGTCCCAGGCTGGTGGTCCGGCAGCTGATCAACCTGATCAATCCCAAAACTCCCCGACAACGCCGTCAGGTCAGAAAGGAAGGCCACCGCCATGTATGAGCAGATTCATGAGCTGGAGGTGGGGCTGGGAGATCGCAGCTATCCCATCATGATCGGCCAGGGTCTGCTTGGCACAAAAGACCTGACCCCGTTTGTCGCCGGCGACCGGGTGATGATCGTGACCAATGAGACAGTTGCTCCGCTTTATCTTGCCCAGGCATCCGGTTGTTTCCCGGGCCGGAAGGTGGACACAGTTGTTCTGCCTGATGGCGAGCAGTACAAGGACTGGAAAACCCTTAATCTGATATTTGATGCCCTTCTGGAAAGAAAACACAGCCGAAGCACCACTCTGGTTGCCCTGGGTGGCGGGGTCGTAGGTGATATGGCCGGGTTTGCCGCTGCCAGCTATCAGCGCGGCGTGCCTTTCATCCAGATACCAACAACACTGTTGTCACAGGTTGACTCATCGGTTGGCGGGAAGACAGGTATCAATCACCCTCTTGGCAAGAACATGATTGGCGCATTTCACCAGCCCCAGGCGGTGCTGATTGATACTGACACCCTGGCGACACTGCCTGCCCGGGAATTGCCGGCTGGCCTTGCCGAGGTGATCAAATATGGCCTTATCCGGGATCCTGCCTTTCTGTCGTGGCTCGAGTCTTCCGTTGATGCTCTTGCCGGAATGGACAGGGCAGGGCTGGCCGAGGCCATCTATCGCTCCTGTGCCTGCAAGGCGGAGGTGGTGTCCCTTGATGAAAGAGAGGGCGGGTTACGGGCGATCCTCAATCTTGGTCATACCTTTGGTCATGCCATTGAGACCCATGCCGGGTATGGCCAGTGGCTGCACGGCGAAGCGGTTGGGACCGGCATGCTGATGGCGCTGGATCTCTCTGCACGGCTGGGCCTGATTTCTGAAACAGATCGCCTCCGGGGTGAGACACTCATCCTGCGTGCCGGTCTGCCAACAGCCCCGCCAGCCGGAATGACGCCGAAGAATTTTCTGGAACTCATGGCCGTAGACAAGAAAAACACCGGGGGATCCTTGCGCCTCGTCCTTCTGCGCTCGCTGGGAGACGCTGTCGTCACATCGGATTTTGATGAGTCGAAGCTCCGGGAGACATTGTTTCACTTTTGCCGCAGCGCCTGAGTTCCGAAGGACAGCAGATGACGACACAGGGTGAGGCGCTGAGCGGCCTCGACACAGGGGGACTGTTTCCCAGGCTGCAGTCGGCTTACGGGCTGCACAGTGATCCCCTTGCCATGGAGGCTCCGTTTTTTCCGGATGCCGGGCGCCAGCATGCGCTGGAATCACTGCGGCACCTCTGCGGGTTCGGGGACATGGCGCTTGTGTTAACGGGGGCCAGAGGTGCCGGAAAATCCCGCATCCTGGCCGAACTGGTCCGCAGTGAATCATCACGGCTTGCATTCCATCATCTGCCGGCCGGGACACTTACCAGCACCCAGGCTCTGGCGCGCGCGCTGATGAGCCTGATGCAAGGGTCCGTGACCAGTAACGACTTCTCTGCCCGGGATGTCGTCTACCGGTTTTTCCGCTGGAGTGAGGCTGGCGCCCGCAAGGGGCAGCGACGGGTACTGCTCATCGACGATGCGGATCAGATCCCGGGCGAGCTGCTCCGCCTCATGCTGGCGGCCTACCAGGCTTCAGAACGGGGTTCGGCGGCGGTACCCGTATTTGCGGGCTCCGACCAGCTGGCTCAGGTGTTCGTGCAGCCCGGCGGGGACCCGGATTATGCTGGCATTCATCACATTCAGTTGCGCCCTCTTACAAGGGGCGAGACCTATACTTACCTGGAGCCACGAGTCCGGGCCGCTGGCGGAGATGTAAAGGTTCTTCTGGCGCCCCGTCATCTTGACCAGATTCATGGCCTGAGTCAGGGAAGCTTCGGCCGCCTGAAACGGGTCGCTCCTGCAGTATGGCTTGGTCTTGGTTCACCACCTGCCAGAGGTTCAGAAGGGCGCTTCCCAGGACTTTCTGCCCTCCGGTGGCCGGCACTGGCACTGCTGTTGCTGGCCGTTTCCTGGTGGGTGGTATCGAGCCAGTATGACTCTGTGTCAGACACGGCCCAGCTTCCCGATGCGCCCCCGGTTGCCCGTAAAACCATCAGTATTGGGCCGGAAAACCCGGAGTTACCTTCAGTCAGGGACTCTGTGGACCGGGATGCGTCACCACAGCCGGGGCCAGTGACGCCAGAAGATGGTCCGGCTCGGCTGCCTCCGGAAGAAGAGGCGCCTGTGACAGCTCCCGTGGGGCCAGACAGGGATTCTGAACTTCTATCGGATGAGGGGATTGTCCAGCCAGTTCCCGAAACTCCGCCGCCAGTGCCGGAAGAAGAGCTTCCGCCCGGACCTGATGAGGATGAAGCTGCGCTTGCACTTGCACCCGAACCCGAACCCGCTTTTTCACCGGCCCTGCCTGAGCGGTTTGTCCCGGTGGAGCAACTCCGGGCCGCCGGAGGCTATACGGCACAGTACATTGCTGGCTATGAGGAAACTACGGTGCTCAGCTTTCTCGCACGACATGAAGATGTCGATGGGCTGAGGTACACCCGAAGTGAAAGAAAGGGTCGCCCCTGGTTTGTGGTATTCTACGGTAAGTTCGAGTCGCCGGGAGCGGTCAGGGAGGCGCTGGCATCGCTGCCTTCCGGCCTGAGTCAGCAGGACACCTGGATTCGGTCGCTTGAAAGTTTCTGAACGTGAGGCCCCGTCAACAGCGCCTGGGGACCTGCCAGGCGCCTGGGGTTAAATCTTTCCTCCCGACCCGGTCGCAAATTCCCTAAATCTACTCCATTGTTTGAGTAGGTACTTCCACGTGTGTAAAATAGCCAGCCCCCATTTTCAGTGTCAAAGGGTGGTTTTATCGATTGTCTGAAATAATCCTTTGATTGAAAAAGAATTCCTTTGCGAGAGAACGCTTATGATGACAGGTTTGTATCATCCCGATGAATTCAGGGACAACTGCGGATTTGGTCTCATTGCCCACATGAAAGGGCAGACCAGTCACAGATTGTTGCAAACTGCCATCGAGTCACTGACCTGCATGACCCACCGTGGTGGGATCGCTGCAGACGGCAAGACCGGTGATGGCTGCGGCCTGCTGATCCAGAAGCCAGACTCGTTTCTGCGCGCGGCGGCCGACAAGGCCTTTGGCAAAACTCTCAGCGACCTGTATGCGGTTGGTCAGGTTTTTCTTAGCCAGGACGAAGCCAGGGCGAGCGCTGCCCGGGAAACCCTTGAAAAGCGCCTTGCAGAGCAGGGGCTGGATGTTGTCGGCTGGCGCCAGGTGCCTACTGATAACACATGCCTCGGGCCAATGGCGCTGGACTGCCTTCCCCGGATCGAGCAGATCTTTGTCGAGTCCTCCGGCAAGGCTGAGCGGGAGTTTGCCATCAGTCTGTTCGTTGGTCGGCGCTATGCTGAGCTGGATCTGACAGACGACGAAGAGTTTTACATCTGCAGCCTTTCCCACCGGACTCTGGCCTACAAAGGCCTGATGATGCCGGCGGATATCACCAGTTTTTACAGGGATCTCGGCGACCCGTCTCTGGAAACCGCAATCTGTGTGTTCCACCAGCGATTCTCCACCAACACCATGCCCCGCTGGCCCCTGGCTCAGCCTTTCCGGTATCTGGCCCACAATGGAGAGATCAACACGGTTTCCGGTAACCGCAACTGGGCAATCGCCCGGGCCTCCAAGTTCAGTTCGCCGGATCTCCCCGACCTGCAGACGCTTCAGCCGCTGGTCAATCTGACGGGTTCCGACTCCTCCAGCATGGACAATATGCTGGAGGTGCTTCTTGCCGGTGGCGTAGACCTGTTCCGCGCGGCTCGTATGATGGTGCCACCAGCCTGGCAGAACGTGGATACCATGGACTCCGAGCTCCGCGCCTTTTACGAATACAATTCCATGCATATGGAGCCCTGGGATGGCCCGGCCGGCCTGGTTTTCTCTGACGGGCGCCATGCGGTCTGCATGCTCGACCGTAATGGCCTGCGGCCCGCGCGCTATGTCATCACGAAAGATGATTTCCTTACGGTTGCTTCCGAGATAGGCACCTACGGTTACCAGCCGGAAGACGTAGTGGCAAAAGGCCGGGTCGGGCCGGGTCAGATGCTGGCTGTTGATACTGAGTCCGGTCAGCTCCTTCATACCAAAGACGTGGATGACCGCCTCAAAAGCAGTCAGCCTTACAAGCGCTGGCTGCGGGACAACGGTCTCAGGGTGGAAGCGACCCTGAACCAGGCAACTCCGGAATTCAGGCTCATGGAAGTAGACCAGCTTCTGGTGCACCAGAAAATGTTCATGATTTCCTATGAAGAGCGGGACCAGATTCTGCGGCCTCTTGCGGAAAATGGCCAGGAAGCTGTGGGCTCCATGGGAGACGATACGCCCATGGCGGTTCTGTCCAGCCGGGTCAGACACGTGGGTGACTATTTCCGCCAGAAGTTTGCCCAGGTGACCAACCCCGCCATCGATCCGCTGCGGGAATCCATTGTCATGTCCCTGGAAACCTGCCTGGGGGCCGAGCGGAATGTTTTCGAGGAAACCCCGGAGCATGCCAACCGCCTCATCCTCTCGACGCCCGTGCTTTCCCCGGCCAAGTTTCTCCGGATCATCAACAACGACAGGCCGGGGTTCGAGGTCGAGCAGATTCGCCTGAGTTACCGCCCGGAGCTTGGCCTGAGCAAGGCGATTGAGGCCGTCTGTGAAGAGGCCGAGAACGCCGTGCGCAAGGGAAAGGCGATTCTGGTTCTGACGGACAAGGAACTGACCGAGGGCGAACTGCCGGTCAACTCTCTGATGGCAACCGGCGCGGTTCACCACCACCTGGTGGAAAAGGGCCTGCGTTGTGATACGAATATTCTTGTTGAGACGGGCTGGGCACGGGATCCCCATCACTTCGCCATCCTCTTCGGCTTTGGCGCCACCGCTGTCTATCCTTATCTCGCCTATCAGGTCATGAACGACCTGATCCGCACTGGCGAGGTCCTGATGGACCCGATCGAGGCCAAGAACAACTACCGGAAAGGCATCAACAAGGGTCTGATGAAGATCCTCTCGAAAATGGGCATTTCCACCATTACCTCTTACCGGGGCGCCCAGCTGTTCGAAGCTATCGGTATCGCCGAAGAAGTAGTGGACCTCTGCTTCAGGGGAGTTCCCAGCCGGATCAAGGGCGCAGGATTCTTTGACTTCCAGCAGGACCAGGAGATGCTGGCCGCCACAGCCTGGAAGCCGCGCAAGCCGATTTCTCCGGGCGGGCTGCTGAAATACATCCATGGCCAGGAGTATCACGCGTTCAATCCGGACGTCATACAAACCCTGCAGGATGCCGTAAAAAGCGGCCAGTATGGCCTGTACCGGGAATACGCGGCCCTGGTCAATGAGCGCCCGGTGTCGACCCTGAGGGACCTGCTGGTCTTCCGCAAGGACATTTCACCGGTGGACATCGCCGATGTGGAACCAGTCGAGGCCATATTTCCCCGCTTCGACTCGGCCGCCATGTCTCTGGGCGCCCTGTCGCCCGAGGCTCATGAGGCGCTTGCGGTAGCGATGAATACCCTGGGTGGGCGCTCCAACTCAGGGGAGGGCGGTGAAGATCCAGCCCGCTACGGCACCGAGAAGCGCTCGAAGATCAAGCAGGTCGCTTCCGGGCGTTTCGGCGTGACGGCTGAATACCTGCGCAGCGCTGATGTCATGCAGATCAAGGTCGCCCAGGGGGCGAAGCCGGGCGAGGGCGGACAGCTGCCCGGCGGCAAGGTCAATGACCTGATCGCACGCCTGCGATACTCGGTTCCGGGCGTCACCCTTATTTCGCCGCCGCCTCACCACGACATCTATTCCATCGAGGATCTTGCCCAGCTGATTTTCGACCTCAAGCAGGTCAATCCCGAGGCGCTGGTTTCGGTCAAACTGGTATCCGAGCCGGGCGTGGGAACCATCGCCGCCGGTGTTGCCAAGGCCTATGCGGATCTGATTACCATCTCGGGCTATGATGGCGGTACGGCTGCAAGTCCCTTGACCTCCATTCATTATGCTGGTTCTCCCTGGGAACTGGGGCTGAGTGAGGCCCAGCAGGCCCTCCGCTCCAATGATCTGCGAGGCAAGGTCAGGCTGCAGACGGATGGTGGAATCAAGACCGGGCTCGACGTGGTGAAAGCCGCCATTCTGGGTGCGGAGAGCTTTGGTTTTGGCACCACCCCCATGGTGGCCCTGGGCTGCAAATACCTGCGGATCTGCCACCTGAACAACTGTGCAACCGGCGTTGCCACCCAGAACCAGTACCTGCGGGATGAGCATTTCAAAGGCACGGTGGAAATGGCCATGAACTTCTTCCGCTTTGTTGCGGAAGAAACCCGGGAATGGCTTGCCCGCCTGGGCGTGCGGTCGCTGGAAGACCTGGTTGGACGTACCGACCTGCTGGAGCGCCTGCCGGGCAACACGCCGCGGCAGGAAAAGCTGGATCTTTCGCCTTTGCTGGCGAATGATCTGATTCCAGCTGACAAGCCGCATACCTGCCAGGTTGAGCGCAACGAGCCTTTTGATCAGGGCGTACTGGCTGAGCGGATGGTGAAAGATGCGGCGGAGGCCATAGCAGAGAAGAAGGGAGGCACCTGGTCTTACCGTGTCACCAACTGCGACCGGTCCATCGGGGCCCGCCTGTCTGGCGAGATTGCGGCAAGACATGGCAATCAGGGCATGCTGGATGCGCCCATCACCCTGAACCTGACGGGTACAGCGGGTCAGAGTTTTGGTGTGTGGAACGTTTCAGGGCTGAATCTCAATCTCGAAGGTGACGCCAACGATTATGTTGGCAAGGGCATGACCGGGGGCAAACTGGTTGTTCGCCCGCCAGCCGCCAGCACTTTCAAATCCCAGGAAGCCTCTATCGTTGGCAACACTTGCCTGTACGGAGCCACCGGCGGAAAGCTGTTCGCTGCGGGCACCGCGGGTGAGCGCTTTGGCGTCCGTAATTCGGGGGCCCACGCGGTTGTGGAAGGGGTAGGTGACCACTGTTGCGAGTACATGACAGGTGGCCTGATTACCGTCCTTGGCACCACTGGAAACAATTTCGGTGCCGGCATGACGGGGGGCTTCGCCTACGTTCTGGATGAGAAAAACACCTTTGTAGACAAGTACAACCATGAGCTGGTGGAGATACAGCGGATTTCCAGCGAAGACATGGAGCCTTACCGGAACCACCTGCGTGGTGTCATCCGGGAACAGGTTGCGGAAACCGGCAGTGAGTGGGCCGGGAATATTCTTGACAATTTCGATGACTACGTCGGCCGTTTCTGGCTGGTAAAGCCCAAGGCTGCCAGCCTGAGGAGCCTGCTGGCGACCACCCGTGGCCGCCCTGAGTAAGTCAGGCACCAGAGACGTGAGCCCGGGGCCGAGCGGCCCCCGAAATTGATCCGATGAGAGCATCACGATGAAAGAACGACTGAATAACGACTTCCAGTTCGTCGAAGTGGGCCGGATTGACCCCAAAAAGGTACCGGCGAAAAAGCGGAAAAAAGAATTTGGTGAAATCTACCAGCCCTTCAAGCAGCAGGAAGCGGCTGTGCAGTCACACCGCTGTCTGGAGTGCGGAAACCCGTACTGCGAGTGGAAGTGCCCGGTGCACAACTACATACCCAACTGGCTCAAACTGGTCTCTGAAGGCAACATCATGAAGGCGGTGGAGCTGTGTCATGAGACCAACTCCCTGCCTGAGGTCTGTGGCCGGGTCTGTCCCCAGGACCGTCTCTGTGAGGGAGCCTGTACCCTGAACGACGGTTATGGGGCAGTGACCATTGGTTCCGTGGAAAAGTACATCACTGACACGGCCTTCGCCCTGGGCTGGCGGCCGGATCTGTCCCATGTGAAATGGACAGACAGAAAGGTGGCTGTTATAGGCGCGGGCCCTGCCGGTCTCGGGTGTGCTGACATCCTTGCCCGTAATGGTGTCAAACCGGTGGTGTTCGACCGTTATCCGGAAATAGGGGGCCTGCTGACGTTTGGTATTCCCGAATTCAAGCTTGAGAAGACCGTCATGACCCGTCGGCGCCAGGTATTCGAGGAAATGGGCGTGGAATTCCGGCTGTCCACCGAAGTAGGCACGGACGTCATGATGCAGGACATCATCAACGACTATGATGCGGTCTTCATGGGCATGGGAACCTATACCTACATGAAGGGGGGCTTCCCTGGTGAAGACCTCGCCGGGGTGCATGATGCTCTGCCATTCCTGGTGTCCAACGTGAATCACCGGCTGGGGTTTGCCCAGGCCGATGCAGGCCTGATCAGCATGAAGGACAAACGCGTGGTGGTTCTGGGTGGCGGCGACACAGCCATGGACTGCAACCGCACCTCGATTCGTCAGCAGGCGACCAGTGTTACCTGCGCCTACCGCCGTGACGAGGCCAACATGCCGGGCTCCCGCCGGGAAGTAATCAACGCCAAGGAAGAGGGCGTCAAATTCCTCTTCAACCGGCAGCCGATCGCCATTATTGGTGAAGACAAGGTGGAAGGGGTCAAGTTTGTCCAGACCCGCCTGGGCGAACCCGATGAGAACGGCCGTCGCCGCCCTGAAGTGGTTGCAGGCAGCGAGGAAGTGGTTCCGGCAGACGCGGTCCTGGTGGCGTTCGGCTTCCGTCCCAGCCCCGCCGACTGGTTCGGCGAGCTTGAGGTGAACACGGACGATTCCGGGCGCGTTCATGCGCTGGAGGGGGATGAATTTCCTTTCCAGACATCCAACCCGAAGATTTTCGCCGGTGGCGACATGGTTCGCGGCTCGGATCTGGTGGTCACGGCCATCTGGGAAGGCCGCCAGGCTGCCGAGGGCATTCTGGATTACCTCGATGTGTAACTCTTATTTTCTTACCAGACAGGATCTGCATGACTGAGCTGAAGAACGATCGAATCCTGCGGGCGCTGATGCGCCAGCCCGTTGACCGCACGCCTGTCTGGATGATGCGCCAGGCCGGTAGATATCTTCCCGAATACCGGGCTACAAGGGCCAAAGCAGGAGACTTTCTGAGTCTTTGCAAGAACACGCCTCTGGCCTGCGAAGTAACCATGCAGCCATTGGCCAGGTATCCGCTGGATGCCGCTATCCTGTTCTCGGACATTCTGACCATTCCCGATGCCATGGGGCTGGGCCTGTATTTCGAAACCGGAGAGGGGCCCAAATTCCGGCATACCATCCGCTCCAGCGCGGACATGGATGCTTTGCCCAAGCTCAAGGCCGATGTGGACCTTGACTATGTCATGAATGCGGTGTCCACCATCCGGCGCGAGCTTAACGGTAGCGTACCGCTGATCGGTTTTTCCGGCAGCCCCTGGACGCTTGCAACCTATATGGTCGAGGGCGGCGGTTCAAAGGACTTTCGCGAAGCAAAGCGTCTGATGTACGCGGAGCCCGAGGTGATGCACAGGTTGCTGGATCATCTTGCCGATGCGGTTACCGACTACCTCAACAGTCAGATACGCGCAGGCGCCCAGATTGTGCAGATCTTCGACACATGGGGCGGGCTGCTGAGCAGCTGGGCGTATGAGGAGTTCTCGTTGTCCTACATGACAAAGATCGTCAAGGGGCTGATCCGGGAACACGAGGGCCGCCGGGTGCCGGTGATTCTCTTCACCAAAAATGGCGGCCAGTGGCTTGAAACCATGGCGGACAGCGGCGCTGACGCTCTGGGTCTGGACTGGACTACGGACATCGGGAATGCCCGGGCCAGGGTGGGTGATCGTATTGCGCTGCAGGGCAACATGGACCCGTCCATGCTGTTTGCCCCACCCGAGCGCATACGTGCCGAGGTAGCAGATATCCTGGCCCGGTTTGGCGAGGGCTCCGGCCACATCTTCAACCTGGGTCATGGCATTACCCCGGATGTGGATCCAGCCCATGCCGGCGCATTCATCGAGGCGGTGGTTGAGTTGAGTCCGGCGTGGCATCAGAACCAGTAGCGAACTGCATTGGCGCTGACTGACTGGTAAGGCTATAGTCCGGAAAGGCCTGCGGAACATGGCAGGACAAAGCTGGTCGAGAGGTGTGGTCTTGCACGAATTGCCGACGGATAAACGTCTGTTTCATCGAATCTTTTTCGATGCCCCCTGCGAAATACAGATGGGTGAGCGGGTGTGGTCCAGTGAAGTGCTGGATATTTCAATGAAAGGTGTGCTCGCGCGCCGACCGGAGGGGTGGAAAGCCTTCCCCGGTCAGCCCTGTGAAATCACCATTCATCTGAATGGTGACGTCAGTGCCATCGTCATGGCTGTAAAATTGCGCCACATCGAGACTGACCGACTGGGATTTGTGTGCCAGTACATTGATCTTGAAAGTGCGTCCCATCTCAAACGGCTGGTTGAACTCAACCTCGGAGACCAGGCCGAACTCGAACGTGAACTGAGCCATATGCTGGCGAACCAGGTCGGGAAGCCACCGGACTCATAGATCCTCCAGCGCGCTCAGCGCATCGCTGAGCTTGCTAACCGGTATCACCTTCATGTTGTTGATGGGCTTTCTGGGCATGTTGGCCTTGGGCACAAGAGCCCGTGTGAACCCATGCTTGGATGCTTCGTAGATGCGCTCCTGACCGCTGGGTACCGGGCGGATCTCGCCAGAAAGCCCGACCTCCCCGAAGATTACCAGATCCTGCGGCAGTGCCCTGTCCCGGAATGACGAGACAATAGCGGCAAGCAGCGCCAGATCAGCGCTGGTTTCACTGACTTTTACTCCCCCCACCACGTTGACGAAAACATCCTGATCCGAGCAGTGCAGCCCGCCATGCCGGTGCAGCACGGCCAGAAGCATGGCCAGCCGGTTCTGGTCCAGGCCAACAGCGACCCGGCGTGGATAGCTTCCCTGAGCCGCGTCAACCAGAGCCTGGATTTCCACAAGCATGGGCCGGGTACCCTCCCAGACCACCATGACCACGCTACCAGGGGCGGCCTCGTCTCCACGATTCAGGAAAATGGCGCTGGGGTTTTTTACCTCTTTCAGGCCCTGCTCCAGCATGGCAAAGACTCCGAGTTCGTTAACCGCACCAAAGCGGTTCTTGATTCCGCGCAGGGTCCGGTAACGACTGTCGCTGGATCCTTCAAGCAGGATTGAACAGTCAATCATGTGCTCAAGAACCTTGGGTCCGGCCAGGCTGCCATCTTTTGTGACATGACCCACCAGAAACAGAATGGTACCGGTCTGTTTGGCAAAACGTGTCAGAAAAGCGGCGCTCTCCCGCACCTGGGATACGCTGCCGGGGGCGGACTCTGTCTCCGCAACGTGCATGACCTGGATACTGTCCACTACCAGAATGCGGGGTTTTTCCTTTTCGGCAATCTGGATGACCCGCTCAACGCTGGTCTCCGACAGCATCTTCAGGTCGCTGGTGGGCAGGCCCAGCCGCTGTGCACGGAGAGCAACCTGCTGCAGGGACTCCTCACCGGTAACATAGAGGGCAGGGTGTCTCCCCGCCAGGTGACATACGGCCTGAAGCAGGAGAGTGCTTTTACCGGCTCCCGGATGCCCGCCCATGAGGACAGCAGAGCCAGGCACCAGGCCTCCCCCAAGCACCCGGTCCAGTTCCTGGATGCCCGAACTTATGCGGGACTGTTCGCTCAGGCTGACCGAGTCCAGCGTCTGGACCGCTGACAGGCTGCCGGCAAATCCCTCAAATCTGGCTCCGCGGCTGCCACCTGAGCCGCTACCGCCTGCACTGACACCGCGGAACTCAGAGATTGTGTTCCAGGCCTGGCAGGCAGTGCACTGGCCCTGCCATTTGGAATAATCAGCACCGCATTCGGTGCAGACATAGGCTGTTCTGACTTTTGCCATGAATTGTCCGGATGGTAGGGAAAGGGTTAACGGGAGTGGCACGGCTGCGGCTGAGGGAGGACTGGACCGGCGCACGCCCGGCCCTCCCTGCAAGCACCAGAAGCCGGAGCTTCAGGCCAGCTTCTTGTACTTCATTCGCTCGGGGACCAGAGCCGAGTCGCCCTTGCGCTTCCTGTGATCTTCATCGTATTCACTGAAGTTGCCCTCAAAGAAGGTCACCTCACTCTGGCCCTCGAAAGCCAGGATGTGGGTTGCTACCCGGTCCAGAAACCACCGGTCGTGAGAAATAACCAGGGCGGCACCGGGGAAGTTGAGGAGTGCTTCCTCGAGGGCCCTCAGGGTTTCCACATCAAGGTCGTTGGTGGGTTCGTCCAGCATCAGGACATTACCGCCCTCTTTCAGCAGTTTGGCCAGATGCAGACGGTTGCGCTCGCCCCCGGAGAGGTCGCCAACCCGTTTCTGCTGGTCGCCGCCCTTGAAGTTGAAACGGCCTACATAGGCCCTGGAAGGCGTCTGGTAGTTGCCGACCTGGATGATATCCTGGCCGTCACTCAGCTCCTCCCAGACCGTTCTGCTGTCATCCAGATCCCGCATCTGGTCAACATAGGCAAGCTTGACCGTTTCGCCGATGGTGATCCTCCCCGCATCAGGTTCATCGTGACCTGCGATCATCCGGAACAGGGTGGACTTGCCGGCGCCGTTGCCGCCGATGATGCCCACAATGGCACCCGGGGGAACACTGAAGCTCAGGTTTTCGTATAGCAGCTTGCCGTCGAAGGACTTGGCAATGTCTTCGACTTCGATCACCTTGTCGCCAAGGCGGGGTCCTGGCGGAATGTAGAGCTCATTGGTTTCGTTTCGCTTCTGGAAATCCTGGGAGCTGAGTTCCTCGAACCGGGCCAGGCGGGCCTTGCTCTTGGACTGACGGCCCTTCACGCCACTGCGAACCCATTCCAGCTCGTGCTTGATGCTTTTCTGGCGCGCAGCTTCCTGTTTGGCCTCGGTCTGCAGCCGTTTCTCCTTGTTTTCCAGCCACTGGCTGTAATTGCCCTCAAACGGTATGCCATGCCCCCGGTCCAGCTCCAGAATCCAGCCTGCAACATTGTCGAGGAAATAGCGGTCGTGGGTGATAGCGACCACTGTGCCGGAAAAGTCATGAAGGAAGCGCTCAAGCCAGGCGACTGACTCGGCATCCAGGTGGTTGGTCGGCTCATCCAGCAGTAGCATATCCGGTCCTGACAGGAGCAGCCTGCAAAGCGCAACCCGGCGCCGTTCACCGCCGGAGAGGGTCGCCACGCTGGCATCCCAGGGTGGCAGGCGAAGCGCATCCGCAGCTACGTCCAGTTTGCGTTCAATGTCATGACCGTCCACGGCCTGGATAAAACTTTCCAGCTCTCCCTGCTTTTTTGCCAGGGCGTCGAAGTCGGCATCCGGCTCGGCGTAATCGGCGTAAACCTGATCCAGATCGGCCAGAGCCTGATGTACGCTGGCAACCGCCTCGTCCACGATCTCCTTGACGTTCTTGCCGTCATCCAGCTCCGGCTCCTGAGGCAGATAACCAATATTCAGACCCGGCTGGGGGCGGGCTTCACCCATGTAATCCTGATCCACGCCCGCCATAATTCTCAGGAGAGTCGATTTGCCGGAACCGTTCAGGCCCAGTACGCCAATCTTGGCGCCCGGAAAGAAGCTCAGCGAGATGTCTTTGAGGATTTCGCGCTTGGGAGGGACAACTTTGCCCACCCGGTTCATGGAAAATACGTACTGAGCCATAGCTGGCAGGATCCTTTCGATTGATGACCGGTATCTGGGAAGAGGAATGTAAAGGTAGCGAAACTGCGGGCTCATGGCAATTGCGCCCGCCGGCAGTGCCGCCCCGGAGTCCGGTGGCGAAAAGATGATTTCAGGGGCCGGAATACGCTAGAATAGCGCCCCTTTCCTTTACCCGCATCCTTGAAAGTCTGGGCGCCAGACAAAGCACAAGAGGCAGCACATCCATGTTTAACCGTGATATGAAAATTGCCGGATATGATGACGAGATCTGGACTGCGATCCAGGCGGAAACCGCACGGCAGGAAGCGCACATCGAGCTGATTGCGTCAGAGAACTACACCAGCCCGCGGGTGATGGAAGCCCAGGGCACGGTTCTCACCAACAAGTACGCCGAAGGCTATCCCGGCAAGCGTTACTACGGTGGCTGCGAACACGTGGATGTGGCGGAAGAACTGGCTATTGAACGTGCGAAGGAACTGTTCGGGGCTGCCTATGCCAATGTTCAGCCGCATTCCGGCTCCCAGGCCAACTCAGCCGTGTTCATGGCCCTGCTGAAGCCAGGCGATACCGTACTCGGCATGAGTCTTGCCCATGGCGGCCATCTGACCCACGGCGCATCGGTAAACTTCTCCGGCAAGATCTACAATGCGGTGCAGTATGGTCTGAACGTCGAAACAGGGCTGATCGACTACGACGAAGTTGAGCGTCTGGCGCTGGAGCACAAGCCGAAGATGATCATCGCCGGCTTCTCTGCCTATTCTCAGGCACTGGACTTTGTCCGCTTCCGGGCAATTGCCGACAAGATCGGCGCCTGGCTTTTCGTGGACATGGCTCATGTGGCCGGGCTGGTCGCGGCCGGCGTCTATCCGGACCCGGTGCCCCACGCCCACGTAGTGGCAACAACCACCCACAAGACCCTTCGTGGACCCCGTGGCGGGCTCATTCTGGCCTGCGACGACGCTGACCTGCAGAAGAAGCTCAACTCTGCCGTCTTCCCTGGCGGGCAGGGCGGCCCTCTGATGCACGTGATTGCAGCCAAGGCAATCTGCTTCAAGGAGGCCATGAGTGAGGAATTCCGTGCCTATCAGGGCCAGGTGGTCAAAAACGCCAGCGCCATGGCGGAAGTATTTATCGAACGCGGGTTTGATGTGGTTTCCGGTGGCACCACCAACCATCTTTTCCTGGTCAGCCTGATCAAACAGGACATTACTGGCAAGGACGCGGACGCCGCTCTTGGTCGTGCCCATATCACTGTTAACAAGAACGCGGTTCCGAATGATCCGCGATCGCCGTTTGTGACTTCCGGCCTGCGCATTGGTACACCGGCGGTAACCACCCGCGGTTTTGGCGAGTCCGAGTGCCGTGACCTGGCCGGCTGGATGTGCGATATCCTTGATGATCTGGACAACGAAGACGTCAACGCCAGCGTCCAGCAGAAGGTCGAAGGCCTTTGCGCTCGCTTTCCGGTATATGCCGGCTGAGACTGCTTTTAATCGAAAGGCCGGATTTATCTGGCCCCCTGTTTCCCGGAGCGCCGAACATGCATTGCCCCTTTTGCGGTGAAGCTGATACCAAAGTCATCGACTCCCGGCTGGTCGCCGATGGTGATCAGGTGCGTCGCAGAAGGGAGTGCCTGTCCTGTCATGAGCGTTTTACCACGTTTGAATCGGCAGAGCTGGTTATGCCGAGGGTCGTCAAGCAGGACGGCACACGGCAGCCCTTTGACGAAGAAAAGCTCCGGGCCGGGCTGATGAAGGCCCTTGAGAAGCGGCCGGTCAGCATTGAGAAAATCGAAGCGGCGCTGAATCGCATTCGGTTCCGACTGCGGGCGACCGGGGAGCGGGAGGTGAAGTCGATGCAGCTTGGCGAAGAGGTCATGACCGAGCTGCGACAGCTGGACAAGGTTGCCTATGTCCGTTTCGCCTCTGTCTATCGCAGCTTCCAGGACGTTAATGAGTTCAAGGAAGAGATTGAGCGACTCTCCGCCCAGATGGGCGACAACGCAGATGCAGCGGATGTCGCCCGGGTGCTGGCTGATAACGGTGAGTCAGAAGGCAAGGCATGATTGATGACCGGGATATTGCGTTCATGGCGCGGGCGATTCAGTTGGCCTGGCGCGGCCGTTACTCGACCCACCCTAACCCCAGAGTGGGCTGTGTGGTGGTCAAGGAAGGTCGGATCCTGGGAGAGGCATGGCACGAGCGTGCTGGTGAAGCCCATGCTGAAGTGCGGGCGCTGAGTCGCGCTGGGCCGGAAGCCAGGGGTTCAACTGTCTATGTAACCCTTGAGCCCTGCAGTCATTTTGGCCGCACGCCGCCCTGCTCCCGGGCACTGATCGATGCCGGCGTTGCCCATGTGTTTTCAGCTACCACGGACCCAAATCCGGCTGTATCGGGCCGCGGCATCCAGCAGTTGCGGGAGGCGGGCGTTCGGGTAACGGAAGGGCTGCTGGCGCAAGCCGCAGAAAAGCTGAACCCCGGCTTCCTCAAACGCATGCGGACAGGCAGGCCCTATGTCCGGGTCAAGGTGGCGGCCAGTCTGGATGGACGGACAGCAATGGCCTCAGGCGAGAGTCAGTGGATTACCGGGCCGGCTGCGAGGCAGGACGTTCAGCGCCTCAGGGCTCTGAGTGATGCCATCCTGACAGGCGTGGGTACTGTGCTGGCGGACGACCCGTCCCTTACCGTCCGGCGCGCCGAACTGGGTGACATAGGTCTGGCCACGGAGCCGGCGCGTCAGCCTCTGAGGGTAATTGCCGACCGGGATGCCCGGACCCCTCCAGAGGCAAGGATTCTCCAGGGTGGCAACGTGCAGGTGTTCTGTTCTGCCCAGGCATTCGAGACTGCTCCCGCCCAGGACCTCGCCGCTCTGGGGGTTGGTATCACCGGCCTTGGCTGGCGGGAGGAGGGCGTCAACCTGGGGGAGGTGCTAGACACGCTCGGTGAACTCGGCATCAACGAGGTACTGGTGGAGGCCGGGCCCCGGCTCGCTGGCGCGTTCGTATCAGAGGATCTCGTTGACGAGTTCTGGCTTTACCAGGCGCCCATATTCCTTGGTAGCGAAGGACGGCCGACGGCGGCCCTTCCGCTCACCAGAATGTGCGAGAAGATACAGTGGCAGGTTCTGGACCGCCGCCAGGTGGGAGATGACCAGCGCCTGATACTCAGGCGCCAGCAGGATCAGCCGCAGGCTGTGCGATAAAACAGATAATTGACCGCCGGCCTGTCCTGGATAAGCCGGCTCAGGGGTATGACGCCATATGGCACTGAACAAGATTGAAGACATTATTGAGGACATCCGTCAGGGCAAAATGGTCATTCTGATGGATGACGAAGACCGTGAAAACGAGGGCGATCTGGTGATGGCGGCGGAGTTCTGTACGGCTGCGGACATCAATTTCATGGCCAGGTTTGGCCGCGGCCTGATCTGCATGCCCATGACGCGTGAGCGCTGCGAGCAACTTGAGCTGTCACTGATGGTTAATCGCAACGCTTCCGGCTTTGGTACCAAGTTTACTGTATCCATCGAGGCCGCAGAGGGCGTCAGCACCGGCATTTCTGCAGCGGACCGGGCCCGCACGGTACAGGCCGCAGCTGCCCCTGATGCCGGTCCCAGGGACCTTGTCCAGCCTGGCCATATTTTCCCTTTAATGGCCAATCCCGGTGGTGTTCTCAGCCGGGCTGGCCATACCGAGGCCTCCTGCGATCTGGCGGCCCTCGCCGGTTGTGAGCCGGCAGGTGTGATCTGTGAGATCATGAACGATGATGGCTCCATGGCGCGCCGGGAAGATCTTGAAGTTTTTGCCCAGGCCCACGATCTGAAGATCGGAACCATTGCCGACCTGATTCACTACCGTACGATGCACGAGCGTACCATTGAATGCGTCGAGCAGTACGACCTTGAGACCGAATACGGGGTGTTCAACCTGCGGACCTACCGCGACACCATCCAGGGTGCAACCCACCTGGCGATGGTGAAGGGAGAAATCAGCGCCGATCAGCCTGCTCTGGTCAGGGTTCACATAACCGATACTCTGCGGGACCTGCTGGGCGCCCGCCGCCAGGGCTCCCACAGCTGGCCTCTCCATCACGCCCTGCAGGCAGTGGGTGATGATGGCAATGGCGTCGTTGTGCTGCTGAACAGCGGCGAAGACAGTTACAACCTGGAGGACCGGATCCACGAGTTCTTCAACGAAGGCGGCTCCTCGGCCGGAAAGGGCAGCTCCGGTGTTTATTTTACCGTGGGCACCGGCTCCCAGATCCTGAGAGATATTGGCGTAAGCAAGATGCGTCTTTTGAGTGCCCCCATCAAGTTTTCAGCAATTTCAGGTTTTGATCTCCAGGTGGTTGAGTATGTTCCCTACAACCCGAAATGAATTTATCGGTCTGCCGCGGCAGCAGGCCTTGAAAGGAGCCAGATAATGTCAGATATCAAAGTAGTAGAAGGCGACTTCACTCATTGTACCGGCCGCTACGCGCTGGTGGTGGGCCGTTTTAACGGTTTTGTCGTCGAGAGTCTCGTGGAAGGTGCGATTGACGCTCTGCGCCGGCATGGAATTGGCAATGACGACATGACTGTCATCAGGGTGCCAGGCGCCTTCGAGATGCCGCTTGCAGTCAAGAAGGTGGCAGAAACCGGTCAGTATGACGCCATTGTCGCCCTGGGGGCGGTTATCCGCGGCGGTACACCGCACTTCGAATACGTGGCTGGCGAGGCCGCCAGTGGGCTGGGCGCTGTGAGCCTTGAGACGGACATCCCGGTCAGCTTTGGCGTGTTGACCGTTGACTCCATCGAACAGGCTATTGAGCGTGCCGGCACCAAGGCCGGGAACAAGGGCGCCGAGGCGGCCCTCACCGCGCTGGAAATGGTCAGTCTGTTCAGGAAGCTGGGTGAATGATGACAGAATCAGATGACACTGGGCCCCTGGCTGGCGGCGAGCAGCCAGACAGCCCCAAAAGCGCTCAACCGAAAGCCGGTGAGCGCCGCCGTGCCCGTATTCTTGCCATGCAGGCGCTGTATCAGCGCCATTTCAGCAAGAGCCCGATTTCCGATATTGAAGCGGAGTTCCTGGTCGACAACGACATGTCGAAGGTGGACTCCGCCTATTTCCGGGATCTCCTTCGGGGCGTGCACCGGGAGCAGGCAGAACTGGACCGGGTGCTCGAGCCGTTTCTGGACCGGCCCATTCCGGAAATCGATCCGGTGGAGCTGGCGATTGTCCGCCTCGGGGCCTACGAACTCAGGCACCGTATTGATGTGCCCTACAAGGTGGTCATCAATGAGGGCATTGAGATGGCCAAGCGCTTTGGTGGCACCGAGGGCCACAGGTTTGTGAACAGCATTCTGGACAAGCTGAGCCGCCGCCTCAGGCTGGCCGAAACCCGCCCCCGCTGATTCATGGGTGAGTTCGAACTGATTCGCCAGATTTTCATGCCGATTGCCCGGGCCACAGCTTCTGCCGGAGTTCTGCTCGGGCCGGGTGATGACTGTGCGATTCAGTCTCTTCCTCCCGATACAGAGCTCGCCTTTTCGGTGGACACACTGGTGGAGGGGGTCCACTTTCCCCGACACTATCCGCCGGAGTATCTTGGCTGGCGCTGTCTCGCCGTCGCCGCCAGTGATCTGGCCGCCGTGGGGGCCGATCCGGCCTGCTTCACTCTTGCTCTGACACTTCCCGATAGCAGTGAACCCTGGCTTTCTGCCATGGGAATGGGCCTTCAGGAAGCCGCTGATGCATTCGGGCTGACACTCGCTGGAGGAGATGTTACACGGGGCCCGCTGACTATCACTGTGCAGGTTCATGGGACAGTACCCGCAGGTCAGGCCATTCTCCGGTGCGGTGCCCAAGTGGGAGATGTCGTATGTGTCTCAGGGACCCTGGGGGATGCCAGTGCCGCACTCCAGTGGCTGGATGACCCTGCGCCGCCGGCGGCGGCCCGGGAACTGCTGGAACGCTATCACCACCCGAAACCAAGACTCCTGCTCGGAACCATGCTGCGTAATCGCGCCACCGCGGCCATCGATATCTCAGACGGCCTGCTGTCTGACCTGTCCCATATTCTCGATGCGTCAGGTGTGGGAGCTATTATCGAGGAGGATTCCCTCCCGCTGTCACCAGCACTGCAGGCCCTGGATCCGGACAAAGCGAAGGCCCATGCCCTTGACGGCGGAGATGACTACGAACTCTGTTTTACCCTTCCGCCGGCACAGTGGGATGCGCTGAAGGCGCTTGCCCCCGATCTGACAGTGATCGGGCGCGTCATCAAAGAGCAGGGGCTCTGGCTTGCCGGACAGGAGGGAAAACGGAAGGTTGAAGCGGCAGGCTATGACCACTTTGGAACACGGGAATAAAGGATCCCCGGCCTGCACTGAGTGGGCTGCAGACGGCGTCAGTGGAACCGCTCTTCCTCTGGCAAAAGGCGAACTACGTGAAGAAATCGCTTGAGACCGATGTGAGCCCGCTCCCTTGAGGCGAAGGGCCCGCTGTCAAATCCTTCCCGGGTGGTGAAGTACCATTTGCCACCGACACAGAAAAAACGGCTGCAGCGGAATGGAACCGGGCCTGCTTCACCGGTGCGGGTCTGGGTGTCCATGATCTCTCCTGCCCTTGGGGTATGTTTTTCCTGTCCGCTGATGGGCCGTCATTGTGTACAGGTACTCTTGATCAAACTAAATCAATCGCTGCAAAATTCAACATTTTTTTACATTTTTCTTTTCCATGATTCTGATTGGTACGTAAGTGGCTGATATAAAGACGTAATTAAAGTCTGTGATTCTGTAACACCACTTGCGAATCGCCGGTCCTGTGGGCAGAATGCAGAAGACCGCTCCAGGCTGTCGCCGTTCCCCGAAAATGTGAATTTCAGGGAGCCTCCGGATTCTTCGTATTTCAACGATATAGTGAGAACTTCATGAATTTTCGATGGCTGCCCGTCCAACCCAGATTCATCCTTTTTGTTTTGCTTGCTGTCAGTCTCGTTCTGGTGAGCGGATGCAGCAGCTCAATGAAGCGTGTCCAGACCTGGGATGGTGAGGGGGCTTCGCCGGAACAGGTGGCCCTGCTGAAAGCACCCGGAGAAATCAATGTCCGATCTGTCAACGGGCGGTCCATGGGTAACTTTCTGGTGGATGACATGGCCCTTGACTACGAGCTTCAGCCCGGGCGTAACAGGGTTGTTTTCACTCACAAGACGATCTGGGGAAAGACGACAGTGGTCCGGGATGGCGAATCCAAGGTGGACGTTGCGGTTTCAGAACCCCAGGAGGTCGTTATCAACGCCCGGGCAGGAGAAGTGTACCGGTTTGATCTGCCGGAGCTGGAAAATCTGCGCGAGGCGCGACAGTTCGCTGCCGAGCCCGAAATCCAGGTAGTCAATCAGAGCGGCGAGGTGGTAGCTACAGCCTCTTCCTGGAGTCCTGGCAGCAACCGGCAGGCAGCAGGCGCGCTCGACCTTTCCGGCTCCGGGCGCCCGGAGGCTCCCACCGGCGAGCGACTGGAGACTATTGATGCCCTCAAGCTCATGTGGGAGCGCGCCAGCGCCGAGGAGAAACGGGAGTTCCTTCGCTGGGCATTTGAATAGCCAGCACCGTGCCCATGGCTCCGATCCGGGAGTCACGGGCACGGTGGCGGGCCGATAGCAGATCACTGCCGCAGCCGCGTCACGGTTTTCCGGATAATTCCTTCCATGTAATTGAGAGCTTCAT
The DNA here is from genome assembly GCF_044799475.1 of Marinobacter sp. Classification (GTDB taxonomy): domain Bacteria; phylum Pseudomonadota; class Gammaproteobacteria; order Pseudomonadales; family Oleiphilaceae; genus Marinobacter. The sequence goes on from NZ_CP085217.1 coordinate 1,762,444, forward strand.
CCGTCAGCGTTGCGGGCGGATGATCAGCCCGCAGATTTTCCTCCGACTCCGCTGGCAGTTCCTGGGCGGCATCCTCAATGGAGGCGAGGCTCGCCAGGGTCAGATCGCGCAGTGATTCTCCGTCTGCGACCACATCCGGGCAGAGGGTGAAATTGATCGTCAGCTGTCCCTGATAACTCACTGCCACAATTACCAGCCCCATGCTGTCGAAAAGCGGGGCCGTGTTGTATTGCTGCACGAGCCGGGCGCCCTGCAGGTACAGGGGCACCTGTGGCCCGGGAACGTTGGTAATGGGTACATTGAACACAGGCTGATAGCGCTGCGCCATCTGCAGTTCCGTGTACAGGCGGGCGGACAGGGCAAGCATGGTCGAGGGTACCAGCTCGGTCAGCCGGTCAGCGGATATGGCTTCCTGGTAGGGCTCCGAGCCCACGGCATTCCAGTGAATCCGCCGGATTCGGCGGGCCGGGTCCGGCTCGTCGGTCGCAAGATCCAGCAGCATGGCGGACATCTGGTTGCCTGTTGCCCGTCTGAGACTCCTGGAGCGGACAGAGACAGGTGTCATGGCTACCAGAGAGCGCCGGGTGTCGGCCGCCTGCGATTCCATATAGCGCCTGAGTGTCTCGGCGCAGACTCCCAGCACCACATCATTGAGAGTGACATCGCCCAGAGTGGCCTTAATGGCTTTCAGGCGGGCCAGTGACATATTGGCGGCGACAATGCGTCGATTACCTGTTATCTGCCGGTTAAACGGACTGTGAGGCGCCGAAAATAATGGAAATGGGAGCGGAAGCCTGCGCAGTTGACGATGAATCAGGCCTCTGGTCGTGGCTTCAATGGCGCTGGTGGCCAGAGAGGCGATCCTGAAGGGTTTTCGGACCAGGTTTGCTCCGGCCTGAAGCGCCACCCGCTCACTCGACGGCGCCGGCTCCGGCCACCAGGGCCGGGGTGGAGTGATCTTGCGGGCATCCGCCGTATACTCCAGCAGCTTGCCCATGATCTCTTCACCACTGAACGCATCAATGGCCGCGTGATGAAGCCGGACGATCAGGGCGAAGTTCTGTCTGCCGTCCGGCTGATCAGCATTCCGGAAGCCATCGACAAAGGTGATGTGCCACAGGGGGCGGTCGCGTCGCAGTGGCTCCTCCAGGATCCTTGACGCCAGTGTTATCAGGTTGTCCAGCCCGGTTTTATCCCCCAGATTTACATAGGCCAGATGCCGCTCGATGCTGAAGTCCGGGTCATCAATCCAGTAAGGCTGGCCCAGGCGCAGGGGAATATTCTGGAGACGCTGCCGGAAGAAAGGCACAACATGCAGGCGGCTGCGCAGATAGGCGACAAACGTGCTGAATGCGAGGGGCCTGTCACAGCCCTGGCCGTCGAACAGGTAGATTCCGCCTATGTGCATGGGGGCGGTGTCCGATTCGAGATAGAGGAAGGAGGCATCCAGTTCCGATAGTTGCCGCATGTTGATCTCCATGGTGCTGATTTCCAGACAGGAGTATACCCTGGCAGCATGCCATACAGTCTGGCCGTTGCGCCGGGTCCCTGTTGCCTGCAGGGTATTTCAATTCTGTTCCATCAACCTGAGCCAACGCTGGAAGCGCTCGGGCTGGGCAAGCTGATCCCAGAACCACATCAGGGCCTTCCCCCTGTCATCCGTGTGGCGGGCCAGATGAAGGATGATGGGCTGTCTTGGCTCAACGACAGCGAGACTGACTAGCCCGCCATCCCTGAGCTGCTCGCGGATTCTCGGCTCGGGTAGCCAGCCTACCGCGAGTCCGGCTTCCTGGACTGCAATCTTCTGTTCAATGTTGGAGACGGTTAGTGTCGCCTGTCGCCGGAATATTCCTGCGGATCCCGCTGGCAGGTCGCGAGAGCTGTCTGCTGCGACGGCTGCCGGCCAGGGAGCTATGTCACCCTCCGACAGGGGATGGGTTCTGGAAGCCAGGGGGTGGCCGGGAGCCGCCGCATAAACAAAGGGAATTTCGCCCAGCACCCGCGTAGTAAAAGAGCCGGCGGGCCGACTGAGCTCGTCCGCGCCGAACACCAGATCGGCACGGCGACTCTGGAGCGCGTCCCAGGCGCCGGCGAAAACTTCTTCGATAAGCTGAATCTCCACCGGGATACCCAGACCATAAAAATCCCGGATGACCGGGAACAGCGCCTCTGCAGGCAGCAGGGTATTGAAGGCAATCTTGAGCCTGGTTTCCCAGCCCTGGGCCACCTGGCGGGTGGTGTGTGCAAGGGCATCGGTAGCTTCCAGCAGGACCCGCCCCTCATTCAGCAGGTAGCGCCCGGCTGGCGTCAGAGAGGCCCGGTGACCGCTGCGGTCGAATATCGCGACATCAAGGTCATCCTCAAGTTTCTGGATCGTATAACTGATGGCGGAGGGGACGCGGAACAGCTCTTGCGCAGCGCTGGCAAAGCTTCCCCTGCGGTCAATGGCATCCAGAACTCTGAGGGCATCAATTGTTATGGCGGTATGCATGTTCGAATAATCTGAAAGTGTTGGCCAGGAATCATCGTTTGAAGGCAAGGTAAGCCTGACGTTACCCTTTTCCTGTCAATCAGCACAACCGCATCCTGGCCGCGCTCGTGGCAGAAGGCGGCCAGCAACCTGTTCCTGGTGGGCAGGTTATCCGATAAATCAGGCCGGGAGGCTGTCATGGGACTGCTAGTAGATGGCAAGTGGCAAGACGAGTGGTACGACACCGATAGAACCGGTGGCAAGTTCAAGCGCGAGAGTGCCCGGTTCCGCAACTGGGTGACGCCAGATGGCGCTGCGGGGTCCAGTGGCAGGGGCGGCTTCAGGGCAGAGTCCGGCCGTTATCATCTTTACGTTTCCATGGCCTGTCCCTGGGCGCACAGGACCCTGATTTTCCGGAAGCTCAAGGGACTCGATGCCCATATTTCGGTATCCGTGGTCCATCCGGACATGCTGGAAAACGGCTGGGAGTTCCGGGAGGACGATCCTGAGCACCATGATTACGTGAACAGCGCCCGCTATCTGCATCAGATCTATACCCGGGTGGATCCCGAGTACACTGGCCGGGTTACCGTGCCGGTACTCTGGGATACGCAGACATCGGACATTGTCAGCAACGAGTCGGCGGACATAATCCGGATGTTGAACAGCGCATTTGATCATCTTGAGGGGGTTAATGACCGGCTCGACTTCTACCCCGATGATCTGCAGCAGAACATCGATGAGGTCAATGAACGCGTCTACCACGATGTCAACAACGGGGTCTACAAGACAGGCTTTGCCACAGCCCAGAGCGTCTATGAGCAATCCTGGGATGCACTCTTTGAATCCCTTGACTGGCTGGAGCAGCGCCTGGCTGCCCACCGCTATCTGGTTGGTGACCGGTTAACCGAAGCCGACTGGCGCCTGTTCACCACACTTATCCGGTTTGATGCCGTGTATTACAGCCACTTCAAGTGTAATCGGGAGCGTATTTCCGATTTCCACCACCTGTCGGGCTACCTGAGAGACCTGTACCAGGTCCCAGGGGTGGCAGAAACTGTTGATATCGGGCAGATCAAGCGTCATTACTACGTGAGCCAGCGCACCATCAACCCCACGCAGATTGTGCCGGTAGGTCCATATCTGGATTTTGATGCGCCTCACCAGAGAGGAGCCCTGGGACCCGGTTTCGGCAAAGGCTGAACCGGCCAGTCAGCAGGGTTTCATGAAACCCGGGCAACCGCCACTTCGGTCAGCAGTATGAGGGCTGTCTTGTGGTCCGAGTCCGGGAGGTCGTCAACGCAACTGAGAGCTTCCGTGGCCTGGTAGCTGGCCTGTTGCATGGTGTAATCCAGGGCGCCGGAAGCTTCCACGGCCTTTACAATGGCTTCAAGATCGTCCAGGCCGCCTTTGCGAATGGCATTCCTGATAAGCTTGCGATCCTCTTCCACTCCGTTGGCCATCGCATGAATCAGAGGGAGGGTGGCCTTGCCTTCGGCCAGGTCATCGCCAACATTTTTGCCCATGGCTCCGGCGTCCCCCCGGTAGTCCAGCACATCATCCACCAGCTGGAAGGCCAGCCCGAGATGTTTGCCGTAGCGCTGCATGGCCAGTGCCCGGCTATCATCGACACCGGCGAGCAGTGCAGCAGAGTGGGATGCGGCTTCGAACAGCATGGCAGTCTTGTTGTGGATGACCTCCATATACTGGGCCTCTGTGACATCCGGGTTCCTGACGTTCATCAGTTGCAGTACTTCACCTTCGGCAATCACCGCCGTGGCCCTGGACAGAATCTCCATGACCGGCATGCTGCCCAGCTCCACCATCATCTGGAATGCCCTGGAGTAGAGGAAATCCCCGACCAGAACACTGGGCGCGTTGCCCCATCGGGCATTTGCAGTTGTCTTCCCCCGGCGCAGGTCCGAGGTATCCACCACATCGTCGTGCAGCAGAGTGGCGGTGTGCAGGAATTCGATCACCGCGGCAAGCTTCAGGTGATCGTCGCCGCGGTGGTCCAGAGCTCTTGCTACAAGCAGCACCAGAAGGGGCCGCAGGCGCTTGCCGCCACTATCTACAATATACTGGGCAATCTTTTCAACCAGAGGAACACTGGAAGCAAGTCGGCGGGTGATCAGGTCATTGACGCGGTTGAAGTCGTCGCTGACGGGGTCGTAGATGCGCTGCGCTGTCATGCGGCTGATCCAGGTCCATGGTGTGTGGAGAACGGGCAGGAAGCGGCAATGCTAGGTATTGCCGCCGGTGGTGTCAACTTGGCTTGTAATGGCGGAGCGCTTTTCGTACAATCACGCGCCCAAACTCATCCCAACCTGCGCTCCCTGCTATAGGGTCGCCAGAGCGCCTCCCTTAGAACCAGGTGGATAAGAGCAGGGATGGGTCAATAGCGGAGATAATCCATGTACGCAGTAATTGTAAGCGGTGGCAAGCAGCACCGGGTAGTGGAAGGCGAAACCCTGAAGCTCGAAAAACTGGAAGTTGAAACCGGTGGCAACGTGGAGTTTGATCGCGTTCTGCTGATCGCGGATGGCGACAATGTTCAGGTTGGCGCGCCGGTTGTTGACGGTGCCAGAGTCACCGCGGAAGTGGTCAGCCACGGCCGTGCGGACAAGATCCACATCATCAAGTTCCGTCGCCGCAAGCATCACATGAAGCGTCAGGGCCACCGTCAGTGGTATACTGAAGTCAAGATCACGGGTATCAAGGGCTGAAGCTCTCGGTTAACCCCCGAACAGAAGGAGGCTAGCAATGGCTCACAAGAAAGCAGCAGGTAGTACCCGTAACGGTCGCGATTCCGAGTCGAAACGACTTGGTGTGAAGCGCTTCGGTGGCGAAAACGTTTCCGCCGGCAGCATCATCGTTCGTCAGCGCGGAACCCGTTTTCACGCTGGTTCAAACGTTGGTCTGGGCCGCGACCACACACTGTTTGCAACTGCAGACGGTCACGTGAAGTTCGAGACCAAAGGTCCGCAAAGCCGTAAGTTTGTGAGCATCGTTCCAGCCGTCTGAGCTGACGATCTCCGGTTTTTGCGAACCGAAAGCCCCGCAGTGCTTCTCTGAGGCTTGCGGGGCTTTTTTGGTTTTGCATTAAGTATTCTGTATTCGGCCTGAGTGTGTAACTGATGAAATTTGTTGATGAAGCCACCATTCAGGTGGAAGCGGGTAAGGGCGGCCATGGCTGTCTGAGCTTTCGCCGGGAAAAATATGTTCCCCGCGGCGGCCCGGATGGGGGTGATGGCGGCGACGGTGGCTCTGTCTACCTGGAGGCTGCCGAGGCTCTCAATACGCTCGTGGACTACCGTTTTCAGCGTAAATTCAAGGCCCAGACAGGGGAGCAGGGCAGTGGCCGAAACTGCTCCGGCAGCAAGGGTGAAGACCTGTTTCTTCCGGTGCCGGTTGGCACTACCGTGGTGGATATGGATACCCACGAGGTGCTTGGGGACCTCACCCGGCCGGGAGACACGCTCAAGGTGGCTCAGGGCGGTTTTCACGGCCTTGGCAATACGCGCTACAAGTCCTCGGTCAATCAGGCGCCGCGCCAGACGAGCAAAGGCTCCGAGGGCGAGCTACGCAATCTGCGGCTGGAGCTGAAGGTGATGGCAGACGTGGGTCTGCTGGGGATGCCGAACGCGGGCAAGTCCACATTTATCCGTTCCGTGTCTGCAGCGACGCCGAAAGTGGCCGACTATCCGTTTACCACGCTGGTTCCGAATCTCGGCGTGGTGAGTGTGCAGCAGCACCAGAGCTTTGTGGTTGCGGATATTCCGGGTCTCATCGAGGGCGCGGCTGAAGGCGCAGGCCTGGGCATCCGGTTTCTGAAGCATCTGGTTCGTACCCGGCTGCTGCTGCATCTGGTGGATGTGGCGCCCTACGACGGATCCTCTCCGGCGCAGAATGCGCGAGCCATCGAGCACGAGCTTGAAAAGTTCAGTGAAACCCTTGCCAGCCGCGACCGCTGGCTGGTGCTGAACAAGGTGGACATGATTCCCGAGCATGAGCGGGAAGCTCATTGCCAGACCATCATTGAGGACCTTGGGTGGGATGGCCCGGTTTATGCCATTTCTGCTCTTAGCGGGGAAGGCACCCGGCCGCTCACCCAGGCCGTGATGCGCTGGATTGAGCTGCGGGCAGAAGAAGAGGCGGAGAATCCGGAAGTGGCCGAACTTGAAGCTGAGCGCCGGCGGCGTATGGATGAAGAGGCCAGGGCCCAGATCGAAGCGGAGAAGCAGGCCCGTCGCGCCGCCCGTGAGAATGACGACGATGACTTTGACGAAGATGACGACGACGATGATGTTGAAGTGGTCTATGCGCCGGAGTAATCACAGGGAGTAGTCGGAATCAGTATGACTGAACGCCAGCATGTTAGCCGGGCACGCCGCCTGGTGGTCAAAATCGGCAGTGCCCTGCTGACAAACGACGGCAGGGGGCTGGATGTTGCTGCACTGGGCGGCTGGGTCGACCAGATCGCCGCCCTGATCGCTTCCGGTGTTGAGGTGGTTGTGGTGTCATCCGGTTCCGTGGCAGAGGGCATGAGCCGCCTCGGCTGGGCTGTGCGACCCCAGCAGCTGCATGAATTGCAGGCGGCTGCGGCCGTGGGCCAGATGGGGCTGGTTCAGACCTGGGAGGCGCAGCTCCAGCGTCACCATCTGCATTCCGCCCAGATCCTGTTAACCCATGACGACCTTTCCGATCGCAAGCGGTACCTGAATGCACGCAGCACCCTCCGGGCGCTGCTGGATTTTGGGGTAGTGCCAATCGTAAATGAAAACGACACGGTCGTGACCGATGAAATCCGTTTCGGTGACAATGATACCCTGGGTGCTCTTGTAGCCAATCTGATCGAAGCGGATGGCCTGATCATCCTCACGGATCAGGAGGGGCTGTTTGACCAGGATCCGCGGAAAAATCCCGAGGCCCGGCTTATTGAGCAGCGCCATGCCAGCGACACTGCTCTGGATGCCATGGCGGCGGGCGGTGCCGGTGCTCTTGGTCGTGGCGGGATGCAGACCAAGGTCAAGGCTGCCAGGCTGGCTTCCCGTTCGGGCGCTTTTACAGTCATTGTCGGCGGCCGGTTGCCCGCCGTTCTCTGCCGGCTTCGTGCGGGAGAGATGCTCGGTACCCTCCTGCTGCCAAACCAGGGCCGGACAGCTGCCCGTAAACAGTGGCTGGCCAGTCATCTCAAGACCCGGGGTCAGCTAATGCTCGATGAAGGGGCGGTGCGGGTTCTCTGCAAGGGAGGCCGCAGTCTTCTTCCTGTAGGTGTGAAATCCGTAGCAGGCTCTTTTCGTCGGGGTGAAATGGTGTCCTGTACGGACGAGTCGGGGCGGGAAGTGGCGCGGGGGCTGATTAACTACAATGCGGACGAGGCGCGGGCGATCGCAGGCCGCTCCAGCGACCGGATTGCGGATCTGCTGGGTTATATCTCGGACGAGGAGATGATCCACAGGGATAACCTGGTTATTGTCTGATGTCCGCTTGCTAATGCATTGACACAAAAAAACCGGCCAATGACCGGTTTTTTTGAATGAAGGCGCGGATCAGGCGCTTTGCATTCCCTTGATGCGGGCGACCATGCGGCTCTTCTGTCGGGCCACCTTGTTCTTGGTGAAAATGCCCTTGTTGACCATGCGGTCAATAATCGGCTGGCAGGTCTTGAATGCGGCCTGTGCTTCTTCGTAGTTGCCGGATTCGATCTTGGCATCCACTTTCTTCATGTACGTACGCGCCATGGAACGCAGGCTTGCATTGTGCTTGCGGTTCTTCTCGTTCTGACGTGCGCGCTTCTTCGCTTGCGGGGAATTGGCCACCGTGTAACTCCTGATATTGCTGTATGCGTTTCTGGATAAATCGCGGGCGCGCGAACATCCAGCGCCTCGAATTAAATGACGCGAGATGATGCCGCTTAAGTCCCGCAATGTCAAGGCTGGCGCACGCGGGATCCCTGTTTTTCCGGTGCCTGTGCTACACTCGCCGGCACGGATTTTCAGGGGCAGCAGAGCCGTGATCCCGGCCAGCTGTTTCCGGCACCACCCAGCCAACCCTAACACTGCAAGGCCATCAATGTCCGAGCCCTCTGCCAGATCTGATCTGCCCTCCAGCCCCTCTGTGCCGCCAGGTCCTCCGGGACTGCTCAGGTCATCGGGCCTGGTGGGCTCCATGACCATGCTTTCCCGCATACTGGGACTGGTGAGGGACATGGTCATTGCCCGCTACTTCGGCGCTGGCGCCGGTGCTGACGCATTCTTTGTGGCCTTCAAGATCCCCAACTTCCTGCGCCGGCTGTTTGCCGAAGGCGCCTTCTCCCAGGCGTTTGTGCCGGTACTGTCTTCCTTTCGGGAGCAGAAGTCCCTGTCTGAGGTGCAGCGTCTGGTTAATGCGGTGGCAGGCTCCCTGGGGCTGGTGCTGCTGGGGGTTACACTGGTCGCCATGCTGGGCGCGCCGGTGCTGACGGCTGTGTTCGCGCCGGGCTTTGTGGATGATGAGGAAAAGTTCGCCCTGGCCAGCGACATGCTCCGGATAACCTTTCCTTACCTTCTGCTGATTTCCCTGACGGCATTTGCAGGGGCAATTCTGAACAGCTATGACCGGTTTGCAGTGCCGGCCTTCACTCCGGTTCTGCTTAATCTGACCATGATCGGTGCTGCCATTTTCCTGTCCCCGTTGATGGCTACGCCGATCATGGCGCTTGCCTGGGGCGTGTTTATTGCCGGCGCCATTCAGCTGTTTTTCCAGCTGCCTTTTCTGATGCGCCTGGGGCTGATGCCCAGGCCCCGGGTGGATTACCGACATGAAGGGGTCCGGAAGGTGCTGACGCTGATGGCGCCGGCAATCTTCGGGGTCTCGGTGAGCCAGATCAACCTGTTGCTGGACACAGTGCTGGCGTCCTTTCTTGAGACCGGCAGTGTGTCCTGGCTGTATTATTCGGACCGACTGGCAGAGCTTCCCCTGGGGGTCTTCGGTATTGCCATTGCCACCGTCATTCTTCCCAGCCTTTCCCGCAAACACGCAGCTGAATCCCGGGACCAGTTTGCCGCCACCCTCGACTGGGCCATTCGGGGCGTGTTGCTGATTGGCCTCCCCGCTGCCCTGGCACTGGTGCTGCTTGCAGAACCGCTGATCGCGACGCTGTTTTACTATGGCGAGGTGACAGCACGGGATGTCGCCATGTCCGGCCAGAGCCTGCGAGCCTACTCCGCGGGATTGCTGGCCTTTATGCTGATCAAGGTACTGGCTCCGGGATTCTTTGCCCGCCAGGATACCCGCACGCCGGTGAAAATTGGCATTATTGCGATGGTCGCCAACATGGTATTCAACCTGATTCTGGTATTTCCGATGGCCCACGCCGGCCTTGCCCTTGCAACGTCACTATCCGCCTGGCTGAATACCGGCCTTCTCTGGCGGGGATTGAAAAAGGAAGGAGCCTGGCGGAGCCAGCCCGGGTGGGGCAGATTTCTGCTGCAGCTTGCTGTGGCCAACGGTGCTCTGGTAGCGGTCATTCTGTATCTGAGTGCGCCGGTCGATCAGTGGCTGGCGGTCGGCGGACTCCGGCGGTCGGCCGATATGGCAGTACTGGTGACGGCTGGCGTGGCTGTCTATCTGGTGGCGCTGGGTCTGGCTGGCATCCGGTTGCGGCATTTCAGGCAGCACTAGTGGTCTCTGTTCTCTTATGCCAGTCCGAGGGATGGGGTATAATTGCGCGTTTTCTCGCCAGCGCTCCGGTCCTTTCGGAGTGATGCTGGTATTACACGTCCAGGCCGGACAGGCTCCAACCGGGTACACAATGAGAAGGGTGCGTTTTAAATGAGGCTGATCCGTGGCCTGACCAATCTGCAGTCGCTGTCAAAGCAGCCAGATTCCCTCCTCCGGAAAGGATGTGTGGCAACCATCGGCAACTTTGATGGTGTTCATCTGGGGCACCAGAAAATCATTGAGCAGGTTCGGGACAGGGCCGCCAGGCTGAAACTGCCAAGTGTTGCCATGACATTTGAGCCCCAGCCGCAGGAATTTTTCCAGGGGCGGGAAGCACCGCCACGACTGACGGACTTCAGGCAGAAGTTTGAGCTGCTGACCGAGTCAGGCATCGATATGGTGCTGTGCGTCCGGTTTGATGAGCGTTTCCGCCAGTACCCGGCCACGGCTTTCATTGAAGAGGCGTTACTTGACGGCCTGAAGATCCAGCATCTGGTGGTAGGGGACGACTTCCGTTTTGGCCACGACCGCTCGGGAGACTTTAATCTGCTGAAAAAAGTGGGTCTGGAAGCCGGGTTTGATGTCGAAAATACCAGAACGGTCATGGTTAAGGGAGCAAGGGTGAGCAGCACCCGTGTTCGCAAGGCTCTTTCCGAAAACCGGCTGGATCTGGCCGCAAAGCTCCTGGGGCGCCCTTACGCCATTGAGGGGCATGTTGTGTATGGTCGCCAGCTGGGCCGGGAGATCGGCGCGCCAACCGTAAATATTGTATTGAAGCACATGCCGCCCCTGCGTGGGGTCTATGTGGTAACCACTGAAATGCCAGACGGCAGCCACAGGGATGGCGTGGCAAACATTGGCCTGAGGCCCACGGTTGATGGCAAACAGCCTTCCCTGGAAGTGCACCTGTTTGACTTTGCTGGCACACTGTATGGCCAGCGATTACGGGTGACTTTCTGTCATCCGCTGCGTGACGAAGTGCGCTTTGACTCGGTCGATGCGCTCAAGTCCCAGATACAACAGGACATGCGCGCCGCCCGGGCCTGGTTGGCAAGCCAGCGCTGATCATCCCAATCCGACAGACCAGAACTGACCGACGACAGAGCATTCACAGAGACCCCATGACAGACTACAAGCACACCCTCAATCTGCCTGAAACCGATTTTCCCATGCGTGGCAACCTGGCTAAGCGCGAGCCGGACATGCTCAAGCGCTGGCAGGCGCTGGACGTTTATGGTGAGCTGCGCAAGGCTCGGGAAGGAAAGGAAAAATTCATCCTTCACGACGGCCCTCCCTACGCCAATGGCAGCATTCATATCGGTCATGCGGTCAACAAGATCCTCAAGGACATGATTGTCAAATCCCGCGGCTTCATGGGCTATGACGCCCCTTACGTTCCGGGCTGGGACTGCCATGGATTGCCCATTGAACACAAAGTGGAGCAGGAAATAGGCAAGGCAGGCGTCAAGGTGGACTACAAGACCTTCCGCCAAGCCTGTCGCGACTATGCCGCAAAACAGATTGCCGGTCAGAAGGAAGATTTCGTACGCCTCGGGGTGATGGGTGCCTGGGACAAGCCCTACCTGACCATGGACCCGAAGGTAGAGGCCGATATCATCCGCGCCCTCGGCCAGATTGCCGGAAATGGGCACCTCGTCCGTGGTTTCAAACCCGTGTACTGGAGCGTCGTGGGCCAGTCGGCGCTGGCCGAGGCGGAAGTGGAGTATCAGGACAAGACCTCCACCCAGATTGATGTGCGTTTTACCGCCGTTGAGCAGAAGAAAATGCAGGCCCTGTTTAGCACAGGTGCAGGCGAGGGCGACATTTCGGTGGTTATCTGGACGACCACCCCCTGGACCATCCCGGCCAACCAGGCCGTTGCCCTGAATGCCGAGCTGGATTATGCGCTGGTTCAGGTGAATGTGGGCCAGGGTCCGGAAAGGATGATTCTGGCGGCGGACATGGTGAATGACATCATGGCCAGGTGGGAGGTGGAGGGCGCAGAGGTTCTGGCGACCTGCAAGGGCCAGACCCTCGAAAACCAGTTGCTGCATCATCCGGTCTTTGACAAAGAAGTTCCCATTGTTCTGGGTGAACACGTCTCCACCGATGCCGGTACCGGTGCCGTTCACACCGCTCCGGACCACGGCATGGAAGACTTCGTGGTGGGCAGGGAATACGGCATTGGGACCCTCAACCTGGTCCAGGCCGACGGCACCTACACCCAGGCCGCCGGAGAGTTTGCCGGGGTTCACGTTTACAAGAGCGATGAGCCTGTCTGCGAGGCCCTGAGCCGGGAAGGCAAGCTGGTGCGGGCCCAGAAGTTCCGCCACAGCTATCCCCATTGCTGGCGCACCAAGACTCCGCTGATCTACCGCGCCACGCCCCAGTGGTTTATCAGCATGGACAAAAATCACCTCCGTCGTGACGCTCTGGAAGCCATCAAGGGCGTGCGCTGGGTTCCCGGCTGGGGCCAGAACCGCATTGAAGCCATGTTTGAGCAGTCTCCGGACTGGTGTGTTTCCCGCCAGCGCACCTGGGGTGTGCCCATTACCCTGTTTGTTCACAGGGAAACCCAAGAGCTTCACCCGGACACCCTGGGGCTGATTGAGCAGGTCGCAAAACAGGTGGAAGAGGGCGGAATTGACGTCTGGTACGAGCTGGATGCTGCCACCCTGCTGGGTGCCGATGCGGATCAGTATGAAAAGGTCACGGATACCCTGGATGTCTGGTTTGATTCCGGCGTTACCCATGCTTCGGTCCTGCGCAAACGCCCCGAGCTGGGCCAGTTTCCCGCTGATCTGTATCTGGAAGGGTCTGACCAGCACCGGGGCTGGTTCCAGTCATCCCTCAAAACGTCCATTGCAATCAATGGTGTGGCCCCATACAGGCAGGTCCTCACCCACGGCTTTACCGTGGATGCCAAGGGTCACAAGATGTCCAAGTCTCTTGGCAATGTGATCGCTCCCCAGGAGGTCATGAATGAGCTGGGAGCGGACATTCTGAGGCTGTGGGTCGCTGCCACCGATTACAGCGGCGAGATGACCGTATCAAAGGACATCCTCCGGCAGACAGCGGATGGTTATCGCCGTATCCGTAATACCGCCCGTTTCCTGCTCAGCAACCTGAGCGGGTTTGAGCCGTCAGAGCACATGGTGCAGCCGGAAGACATGCTGGCCCTGGATCGCTGGATGGTGGACCGGGCGCGGGTCCTGCAGCAGGAGCTTGAGGAAGACTACCGCAACTACAGCTTCATCCGCATCTACCAGAAGATCTACAACTTCTGCGAAGCCACCCTCGGCGGATTCTACCTGGATATCATCAAGGACCGGCAGTACACCACCCAGGCGGACAGTCTGGCTCGCCGCTCCTGCCAGACTGCGCTGTTCCATGTTGCCGAGGCCCTGGTGCGCTGGATTGCGCCGATCCTCAGCTTCACGGCCGATGAAATCTGGCAGCATCTGCCCGGCAAGCGCGGAGACAGTGTCTTCTACGAAACCTGGTACGAACAGCTGGCGGCTTTGCCGGAGGATGCCCAACTGGGTCGGGAATACTGGCGCGAGCTATACAGTGTAAAAGAAGCGGTCAACAAGGTTCTCGAAGAGGCCCGGGGCCGGGGTGAAATCAAGGGCTCCCTGACTGCCGAAGTGACGCTGTACTGTGACAGCGAACTGGCAAAGTCTCTCGAACTGCTCGGAAATGAGCTGCGTTTCGTACTGATCACCTCCGATGCCCGTGTCCGGCCTTTATCGGAAGCTGGGGATGCTCAGCCCACCAGCCACGAAGGTCTGCGGGTTCAGGTGACTCCGGCCCAGGCTCCCAAGTGTGAGCGTTGCTGGCATCACCGCCCGGACGTTGGCCAGCACAGCAGCTACAAGGACCTCTGTGGCCGCTGTGTAGAAAACCTTGAGGGCCAGGGTGAATCCCGGGTATACGCCTGATGGAGCAGACCATGACGGGGGAAGGAAAGCGCTGGCCCATGCTGCGCTGGCTCTGGCTGGCAGCCCTGGTGGTCATTCTGGATCTGTCCACCAAGACCATGGCAACAGCCTGGCTGAACTATGCCGACCCGGTGCCGGTTTTGCCGATGTTCAACCTGACTCTGCTCCATAACACAGGCGCGGCGTTCAGCTTCCTGGCCAGCGAATCCGGATGGCAGAGGTGGTTTTTCGTCTCCCTGGCGCTGGTGATCAGTGTGGTTCTTGTGCGCTGGCTGAGCACGCTCAGGCAGAATGAGACCTGGCTGGCGATTGCCATCGTACTGATCCTGGGAGGCGCGCTGGGTAATGTGCACGACCGGATGGTGCATGGCTACGTGGTGGACTTCATCCATCTGTACTGGGGCAATTACCATTTTCCCGCATTCAATATCGCCGACTCTGCCATTACAGTGGGGGCGGTAATGATGATCATCGACATGTTCCGGAACCCGTCCCACGGCTCCGGCAAAGGAGAATCAGCAGGATGAACCAGCTGCCCGTAGACAGGGGTACCAGAGTAACCCTGAATTTTGCGCTCAAGTTCACCGACGGCCAGGTCATCGACTCCACCTTCGGCAAGGGTCCCGCCACCCTGGAAATCGGTGACGAAAGCCTGCCTGAAAATTTCGAGGCCTACCTGATGGGCATGAAGGCTGGCGAATCAGCCACCTTCGAGGTTCCGCCGGAAAAAGCGTTTGGTCAGAGAAACCCCAGCAATATCCAGATGTTCAAACGCTCGGACTTCAGCGCCGACATGGTGCTTGAGCCGGGGGTCGTGATTTCATTCGCCGATGCCCGCCAGAGCGAATTGCCGGGTGTGGTGGAGCGGGCCGAGGGCGACCAGGTGACAGTCGACTTCAATCATCCGCTGGCCGGGCGTACACTGGTATTTGAAGTGGAAATCATCGATGTGGAGCCGGCCCAGGCCGCCCACTGAACGACCAGCAGGACCAGCCATGCAGATCCGACTTGCCAATCCCAGAGGCTTTTGCGCCGGCGTCGACCGCGCCATCGAAATCGTCAACCGCGCTCTCGACGTGTTTGGTGCGCCCATCTATGTGCGTCACGAAGTCGTGCATAACAAATTCGTGGTCAGCAATCTGAGGGACAGGGGTGCGGTTTTCGTGGACGAGCTGGACGAGGTTCCGGACGATCATCTGGTGATCTTCAGCGCCCACGGGGTATCCCAGGCCGTCAAGAATGAAGCCTCCCGCCGGGGCCTCAAGGTATTTGATGCCACCTGTCCGCTGGTGACCAAGGTCCACCTGGAAGTCATGCGCTACAGCCGCAGCGGCGACGAATGCATTCTGATTGGCCACCATGGGCACCCGGAGGTGGAAGGCACCATGGGCCAGTATGACCAGAGCAGCGGCGGCAGGATCTATCTCGTGGAAGATGAGAAAGACGTCGCCAGCCTGGAAGTCCAGGACCCCGACCGTCTCGCCTACGTAACCCAGACCACTCTCTCGATGGATGACACCGCCCGGGTGATTGATGCACTTCGCGCCAGGTTCCCGAAAATCCAGGGCCCCCGCAAGGACGACATCTGCTACGCCACCCAGAACCGCCAGGACGCCGTCAAACAGCTGGCAGCCGATTGCGATCTGATGCTGGTGGTGGGTTCACCGAACAGCTCCAATTCCAACCGCCTCCGGGAACTCGCCGAGCGCATGGGCACGCCTGCCTGGCTCATCGATGAAGCAGCCCAGATTGATCCGGCCTGGCTGGAAGGCCGGCAGGTCGTGGGCGTAACCGCCGGTGCCTCCGCCCCGGAAGTGCTGGTCAATGATGTCATTGCCCGACTGCGGGAGCTGGGGGGCGAAACGCCGGAGGAAGTTTCCGGACGGGAGGAAAATATCGTTTTCTCCATGCCCAGGGAACTGCGCATCGACACCGTCGAAATTACCTGATCGCCTCCTTCCTGACAGTCGGTCGCAAAAAACGACAGAGTTCACATTGCGGCCGCTTTTCCTACCGGTCATCCCCTCTGAAAAACCGTTCGTCGTCTTCGTGTGGCAGGGAGGGTGAGCGTCCTTTAATGTCTCCATAAACCAGAATGGAAGAGAACCATGTCATACCCAGACAGATATTCCATCGCAGACAGAAGCAGGAATTCGGGCTTTACGCTGCTTGAGCTGATGATAACCCTTGCTGTACTGGCCATTGTCGCTTTTTTTGCCGTTCCCAATTTTCAGGGAATGATCAGGGATAATCGCATTGCCTCGCAGACCAATGAGCTGAGTAGCCTTGTCAGTTACGCAAGAAGTGAGGCGGCGAAGGGGGCCAGATCAGTGGTTACTCTTTGCCCCTCCACGGATCAGTCAAGCTGTACCGGCGGCTCGGTCTGGGACTCCGGATGGATTATCTTCCGGGACCAGAACGGCGACGGGACCCTGAATGCCGCAGATGATCAACTGTTGAAGATATTCCCGGAGCTTTCAGGTGGGAATACGCTACGGGTGCGGGGGCTGTCCAGCAACGACGGCTCTCTTATCCAGTTTGCCGATTCGGGGTTCCCCGTCCCGCCTGGCCTTGGAACTTCCTCTGCCGGCACTCTGATTGTGTGCAACGATACCGGCGCAGCCGGGGCAAACGCCGTGGTCGTGGCTGTCTCCGGCCAGACGCGCCTGGCCAGAGACACGGACGGCAATGGGATACTCAATGACCATGACGACGACGACGTTTCATGTCCCTGATTCTGTTCTGAGGCATCAGATGAAAATGATAAAGATATTCGAAAATACAAAAACCTGCCGGGGTTTCACCCTGATCGAGATTTTGGTGACCATGGTCATTCTCGCCGTAGGCCTCCTCGGTCTCGCCGGACTGGTGATGGATGGAATGCGAAATAACCAGGGGGCCTATCTCAGAACCCAGGCCAGCATTCTGGCTTACGACATGGCAGACAGGATGCGGGCGAACCATAGCCGGGCGACGGGTGGAGGAGACTACGCCGGGTTCAGCACGGTTGGTGCTTCCACGGCGATTCCTGCATGTACCACGGATGCTGCTGGCTGCACCCCGGCTGAGCAGGCTATTGCAGACAAGGCCCAGTGGACCAGTCAGCTTCAGGGAGTTGGTGCTGGTATGGCCGTTCTCCCCGGCGGAGTGGGCGAGATAGCCTATGACGCAGGCTCGAATACGTTCACTGTCTCGGTCAGCTGGCAGGAAATAGAACGCGAAGGTGATGCCGGGGAAGCAATTGCCGACGACAACAAATACGAAATGAGAGTCAGTCTTTGAGGCCGCTTATGCTTGACACGACACTGGGGTTGAACGCGATGAAAGGCAGAAAGCAGAAGGGTCTTTCACTTGTTGAGCTGATGATTGCCCTGGCGCTCAGCAGCACGCTGATCTTTGGTCTTTTTACGATCTATCTTGACTCAACCCAGACCTCGAGGATGAGCAACTCCCTGGCGCGGGTGCAGGAAAGCGGTCGTATCGGCTTCGATATCATGGCCAGGGATATGAGGGCTGTTGGCTATCAGGGTTGTGCCGATCCGGACGACGTGACCATGAACATCATCGCGAACAATCCACCAAGTTCCGACTTCATGGAAAATACGCTCCGCGGCTGGGAGGTAACCGGTGCCAACTGGGCAAACGGCACTGAGTATGGCGGCACTTCAATTGAAACTTCGGCCCGGATTGGCAGCGACGTAATTGCCATCCAGCGGGGGGTGAATACTGATATTGCCGTCTACGACAAGATGAATGCCGCCAACGCGAACATCAAGGTTTCCGGGGGGAACATCAACCTTTTCTCCAAAAACGACATTGTCATGATATCGGACTGTGAAAGTGCGGATCTTTTCCGGATTTCAAGCGAACCCACCAGTGGTGCCTGGGCCCATGCCAATAACGTGAATGCGGGTAACTTTCTTAGTCAGGCTTATAACGAAAAGTCCAGCATCCTGAGGTTTACCGCGTCGGTTTATTACGTCGCTGACACTAATCGCGACGATGCACAGGGTGCACCGATTTACGCCCTCTATCGCGCCAGCAACAACCTTGCCCTGGCCGGGACCACTTTTCAGATAGATGAACTGGTGGAGGGTGTTGAGTCCCTTCAGATTCTCTACGGCGAACTACTACCGACAAACAACATTCGCTATGTGCCCGCGGATGAAGCTGGCCTGGACATGAAACGCGTGGTCGCCATCCGGCTCGGCGTTCTTGTCAGTGATTCCGAGAAGACCCGTGACAATAACGATACCGCAAGCTACGACCTGCCGGGAGAAACCATTGTACCGGCAGGAGCCGCGGGCGCGGTGACCCATGCCGAGGACCAGCGCCTGCGGCGGACCTTCACAACAACCGTTGCATTGCGCAACCGGGATTGATGCAGCTTATTCACAGAGGTGGTTCGGGCCATGAACAAAAGAATGCAACAAATGACGGTGCCAAGAGAGCGAGGGGCTGTGCTGATTGTAAGCCTCGTGGTTCTGCTGGCCATAACATTGATGGGCGTGGCAGGCATGAACAATTCGGTCATGCAGGAGCGCATGGCAGCCAATGCCCAGAACTCCAACCGAGCATTTCAGGGTGCAGAAAGTGCTGCCGTGGCGCTTGTGGAGAGGCTATATGCCGACGATCTCTCCGTCCTGAGAGAATCAATGAAGGCCGCAGATGGGATGAGCAGCACCACGAATTTCACTGCTGATAGTGGGAATGACATCACTGGGGTTTATCAGGCCGAGTTTCTGGGCGAAATCATCATTAACAGCGGCAGTTCAATGGATGCCAACGAAAGTTCGACATTACTGAAAGGCTTCCGATACCAGGTGAGTGGGTCGGCAACAATGGCAAACACGGGTGCTGAGACAACTGTCTTCAAGGGCATCGAATATTATTGATGACTCAGGGCTCCCGGCCTGGGCGGAGGTATAAAATGTTGAGTTACAGAATGTTTTTAAAAGGTTCGGCTATTTCGCTTCTTTTTCTGCTGGCGCCTGTCGCAAATGCGGACATGGCCGATGCCACAGTAATTGACAGCCCAATTCAGGCCGCCGAGGCGGGATCCATTATTCTGAGGGGTAGCTCATCCAAGGTGCTTCAGGTTGTTGCGGAGGACTGCCCGCACTGTCCGGCCAGGACCCTTTTCCCGTCACCCGGCTTTACGGTCCTGGTGGGTCAGAAAAAGCTGTCCCGCTCTGAAGCTATCCGTTATGAGGGTCAGGCAGGAACGGTGATTTATGATGCGCGGAACGGGCGTGCTGAACGGGTAATTTACGATGTTACTGAAGGAGAGCTGCAATGAGACCTCTTAAAGCATGCACCAGCCGCGTCCTTGCTTTTCTGCTGCCGCTTTTCTGTTCAGTACCGGCACTGGCGGACGACTCCGAAATATTCTTTACCAATACAACGGGTGTGGTCCAGCCCAATATTCTCTTCATTATCGATAAGTCTGGCAGCATGGTAAACCAGGTTGGTGCCACGGGGAAAACACGCCTGCAGGTAGTCCAGGAGGTCACAAATGAGCTGATTGACGACATGACAAATGTCAATGTGGGGCTTATGAAGTTCGGCGGAAGCGATGGAGGTGACTTCCTTGCACCCGTAAAGGACATAGAGGGAAACAGGGCCAACCTCAAAACGCAGGTCAATAGCCTTTCACCCAAGGGCGGAACCCCGCTGTCGGAAACTCTCTTTGAGGCGATGAGGTACTACCAGGGGGAGGACTATTTCATCAGGTCCTCATCGGTCGCGGGGGTGATGGAGAACACTACTGAGTACAAAAGTCCGATTGCCTATGAGTGCCAGCCAAACAACGTCATTCTTCTTACTGATGGCGAGCCCACCAATGACAGCAACCATATCAGTGAAATAGGCGGTGTTGTTGGAGAGTGTGGCACGGGAAGTGACAGCAATGGAAATTGCCTCGACGAAGTGTCCAGTTACATGTGGAACAACGACATTTTTGATGGAAAAGACGGAGTTCAGCGGGTTTCCACCTATACCGTGGGCTTTGCAACGGATCAGCAGCTGCTCTCGGATACTGCGACAAAGGCCAACGGCAAATATGTACTTGCCAATGACGCGGCGTCACTCAAAACGGCTTTCAGCGACGTCTTTACCGATATTCTTGCAAAATCGTCCACATTTTCGGCCCCCGGCATAGCCGTCAATACTTTTGACCGCCTGAACCACCTTGATTCGCTTTACTTCGCCCTGTTTGAGCCGAAAAAGACCCCTCGCTGGAGTGGAAACCTGAAGCGGTACAAGCTCGCCATCAAGAATGGCGAAGCGGTTATCCTTGATGCTGACGGGATTGAGGCCGTTGATCCGAATACCGGCTTTTTCAATGACAACGCGCGTAGCTGGTGGAGCCCATCCACTGATGGAAAGAAGGTGGAAGAGGGCGGTGCGGCATCCCAGCATGCAGATCTTGCATCCAACCGGAAGGTCTACACCTACCCTTCCGACTCCAATACGTCCGATCTGACGCAGAACGCCAATGCCATGGAGGTGGGCAACAACAAGCTGACCAAGGCCATGTTCGGCGATGCCGCCATGAGCGATGCGCTCTATCAGCAGCTTATCAACTGGACCCGCGGTGCGGACGTATTCGACGCTGATGGCGATGGAAGCACTGCCGACTCCCGCAAGTTCATTGCTGATCCCCTGCACTCAGTACCCCATCTCATTGTATACGGTGGCACCGAAAGCGATCCTGATACCACAGTCTTTTTTGGCGACAACCAGGGATTCATTCACGGAATTAACGGTAAAGATGGCGCCACGCACTTCTCTTTTATCCCCGAGGAGCTTCTCTCAAATCAGAATGCCCTGATGGAGAACCAGGCTACTACCTCCCGCATCTATGGCATGGACGGCACGATTGTCAGCTGGGTGAAAGATGATGATGGCAATGGCGAGATTGGCAATGCCAATGGCGACCAGGCCTATATCTACAGTGGCATGAGGCGCGGAGGCAGGAATTACTACGCACTGGATGTCACTGACCCGTCCAGTCCTTCCTTCCTGTGGACCATCAAAGGTGGGGTTACTAGTGGTTTTGACGAACTAGGACAGACCTGGTCGAAGCCCGTCAAAACCAAGGTGGAAATCGGCAATCAGATCAAGGAAGTACTTATTTTTGGTGGCGGTTACGACGACAATCAGGACGACGTGAGCACCAGAACGGCGGACTCGGTGGGCCGGGCAATGTATATCGTTGATGCAGAATCAGGCGCCAGGCTCTGGTGGGCAGGCCCTGCGGGAAGTGGAGCCGACCTTGAGCTGCCTGACATGCAATACAGCATTCCTGCTTCTCCGAAGGTGCTGGACGTGACCGGTGATGGCCTGGCGAATCAGATTTACGTAGGTGACATGGGTGGACAGATCTTCCGCTTTGATATCACCAACGGCAACAACGCAGCCACCCTGGCAACAGGCGCAAGCATTGCCAGCCTCGCAGGCTCTGCAACTGCTGATAATCGTCGTTTCTATCACTCGCCCGATCTCTTTGGCATCAAAACAGGCGGCAGGCGTTACCTGGGACTGGTGATTGGTTCAGGCTTCCAGGCTCATCCGCTGGATGAGGACATCGAAGACCGGATCTACATGTTGCGGATCCCTGATGTGACTGCGCCACCGATCAAGCTGGACGCAAATGGAGATCCGGTTCTGGATGCCAATAACAAAGAGATCGTGGAGTACAGCACGCTGACTGAAGTGGATCTCTACGACGCGACTGAGAACCTGATTCAGGAAGGCACATCGGCGGAGCAGCAGGCCGCCGCGCTGGCTCTCAATAGCGCTCAGGGCTACTTCATAAAGTTGGAGAACTCCGGGGAGAAGGTTCTTTCGTCCAGTCAGACAATCAACAATGAAACCTTCATTACAACCTATGAACCAACGCCAAGTACCAACCCCTGCGTGCCTTCCGCAGGAACCTCACGGCTTTACCATATTTCTGCCTTTGATGGAAGAGCAATCATCAACTATGACCTGGTGGACAACCCCGACCCAAATGAGCTTACCCGTGGCGATCGTGAAGTAGAGCTGAATACGATTGGCATCCCACCGGATCCCCAGCGCATGCGAGTGGACGATACGGACATCGTGTGTGTTGGTGCGGAATGTAAAAAAATAGACTCCCTCACGGGTGTAGTCGAAACCTACTGGTATGAGGAATGAGACTTGAAGCATCAACATAAAACAGGCAGTGGCTTCTCGCTTATTGAGCTGATGATCGTGGTAGCGATTATCGGGATCATTGCAGCAATAGCCTACCCCAGCTATGTCCAATACGTTGAGAAGGCAAGGCGATCTGATGCTCAGGGGGCCCTGACCGGCCTTGCCAGTGCTATGGAAAGACATTACACATCGAGCAACTCCTATAAAGGGGCCGGTCCAGGAGGAGCTGACACCGGCGCACCGGCTATCTACCCCGATGAATCACCCGTTGATGGGGGCGTCAAGTTTTATGACCTGACCATTCAGGCTGCGACGGATACTTCCTATACGCTTCGCGCAACACCCAAAAATGCTCAGGTGGGTGATGGACAGTTGGAGCTGGATTCGACCGGTGCGAGGCGCTGGGATGGAGCCGATGGCTGGTAAAGAAGCAGCATCGAGTTTTTAAATCCAGCGGAGATCCGGGCTCCCAACCGCAAGGTTGGGAGCCTTTTTGGTTGAATTTTCAACCGAGCGGAATCTTCAGCATTTGATAACCGCCCCCCAAGGCAGCTTGATGCGTCTGTCTCCGTCTTTGTCATGGAGTGCTCGGAACCTTCCGCCCATATTGATGGCCAGATAGCTCATTTTGGCCCTCGGGGCAGTGGCAGACGAGCAGACAACCAGGCTTCCCATGGAACCGTGACTGATGCCCTGAGCGGAAAAACGGAAGTAGCCCCGGCCCGCCGTCCGTGATCTTGTACTGAAGCCAGAGGGAGGGCTTTCAAGCGTCCGCCAGATCATACCAGCGTCCGGTTTCTGGTTACTGTCCCGGTCAGGAAAAACATGGACAGGAAGATCCCAGTCATCCACGCACTCGCCAGCCGGCGAAAGAGGACAGACGGTTACACGGTGGCGGTTGCTGGCGGCCATCCAGCGGGCGTAACTGAATAATCCGTTGTAGGAATTGATCAGTGCCTGATGTCGCTCGGCGTTCGCCCAGGCTCCGACGCCTGGAATGGCAAATGTAGCCAGCAATGCCAGCAGGGCAACGGTTGCCACAAGTTCCACAAGCGACAGACCACGGTTTCGGTCCCTGTTAAACATATTTTCATCCCTGAGTAGCTCTGTTTTCTGATCCGTAATCAGATCTTTTCAGCTCTTCCTGAGCTTCAGTGGGGAATTTTACTGTGGTTTCGACGGATGTCTGTGAGTCATTAACTCCGTCGCATGTAGGTAATTGTTAAGCGGGTATCGTCAGCTCCGGCCCGGATACTCGTCACCTCTCCTGCAAACAGACTGAACAGGCTTTCCCCGGAGAGGTATCACTCCAGCCCCAACTTTTTAAGCTTGTACCGCAACGCCCGAAAGCTTATTCCCAGCCGCTTCGCCGCTGCCGTCTTGTTCCAGCGCGTGGCCTCCAGAGCCTTTTCGATGGCCTGCCGCTCGATGCTTTCAAGATAATTCTCCAGATCGATTTCCCCTTCAGGCAGCTCCGGTGCCATGGGATTTTCGCCCTCCGCCTGAATACCGGAGCACAGAGCTGGCGTGGTGCCCAGGTGCAGGTCAGCGGCATCGATGGTGATGGCGTCGCAGAGGGTAAAGGAGCGCTCGAGGATGTTTTCCAGCTCCCGCACATTGCCGGGAAATTCGTAATGCTTCAGCCGTTCGATTGCGCCGGCGGTCAGATGGGCGGGCTCACAGTCGTATTCTCTGGCGATACGCTCCAGCACATGGTTTGCAAGGAGGGGGATGTCGTCTGGGCGGGCCCGGAGGGGCGGCACGCTCAGCTCAATCACGTTGACCCGGTAAAACAGATCCTGGCGGAAAAGGCCTTCCTGGACCAGCTCGGGAAGGTTCTTGTGGGTCGCGCTCAGCACGCGGATATCCACGGGAAACTCCTTTGATTCTCCGACCGGGCGCACGGCTTTTTCCTGAATCGCCCGGAGCAGCTTGACCTGCATTGCAAGGGGAAGGTCGGCCACCTCGTCGAGAAAAAGTGTGCCGCCATGGGCGGATCTGAAGAGGCCATCCTTGTTGTCGGTGGCGCCGGTGAAGCTTCCTTTTTTGTGTCCGAAGAACTCGCTTTCCATCAGCTCAGAGGGAATGGCGCCGCAGTTGACGGCGACAAAGGGGGCTTCGCTTCTGGGCCCCTGAATGTGGATCATCCTTGCCACCAGTTCCTTGCCGCTGCCGGATTCACCGCTGATAAAGACCGGAGCCTGGCTGCGGGCGAGCTTGCGGACCTGGGTGCGCAGACGGCGTATCTCCGATGACTCCCCCAGCAGCAGGCCTGGCTCGTCCTTCTCCGGGCCGCTGGACGGCCGGTCGGATTCAGAAAGCCTCAGTGCGCTGTTGACCAGATCCCTCAGTGCTGGAAGCTCCACGGGTTTGGACACAAAGTCGAAAGCGCCGGCCTTGAGGGATTCAATAGCCGTGTTCATGTTGCCATAGGCGGTAATCATCGCGACCGGTGTGTTGGGGCAATGCTGCTGGATCCAGTTGACCAGCTCTATGCCATTGCCGTCCGGCAGGTTCATGTCAGTCAGGCAAAGGTGTGGTGGCGCCTCGCTCAGCATGGTTTTCGCTGTGGTGATGTCGGCTGCTGTGCGGGTCTCGATGCCCATCCGGGTCAGGGTGATTTCGAGCAATTCCCGGATGTCAGGTTCGTCATCAACTATTAGCGCGGTATGGGTGGTCATCGGGAAGTTTTCTCGTCCGTACTGTTTCGGGGAAACGGGCTTTTCAGTTGCCCATCCTTCATATGAGTCGGCCCTGGTGGGCAAAGGTGATGCGGAAGCAACAGCCGGGCAGGTTGTCCTGAAGCAGGGCGAGATGGGCCTGATTAGCCTCGCACAGTTCCCGGGCCAGATAAAGTCCGAGCCCTGTGCCACTTTTGTCCGTTGTGAAGAAGGGCTCAAAAACCGAGGTACGGTTCTCCGCGCTGATGCCCGGGCCGTAGTCCCGGATATCAATGTAGGTGCGCTCGCCATCGGCCGTGGCACCCGCCGAAATCTTCAGCAGGGGTTCTCCTGTCTGTGCCTCGCTGTACCGCAGGCCATTGTCGCAGAGATTTACCAGAACCTGCTCCATCTGGCTCCGATCCAGAGGGGCGGGAGGGAGCCTGGCGGGCAGTTCCAGCTGGATCTGCACGGGCCTTGAAGAGGCTGACCTGGCCGTCTGCTGGTAGTCTTCCACAAATTCCTCAAGCCATTGTGCGATGTCCACACGTTCACTGTCGGCCGGCTGTCTCCGCGAGAGGTCCAGCACATTCTCAATGATGCCATTCACACGGCGGGAATGGCGCTGAACAATCTCAAGCATCTTGCGGTCGGCCGCCTCGAGATGTCTGGATTCATTCATCAACTGCGCAGCATGGCTGATGGCCCCCAGGGGATTGCGGATTTCATGGGCGATTCCCGCGGTAAGGCGGCCAAGTGAGGCAAGTTTCATCTGCTGAGCCTGCTGGGTCACCTTGCTCATGTCTTCGATGAAAACCAGGATCTGGTCGCCTTCTTCCTGGTGCAGACGGGTAAAATTTGCCTGCAGAGGCGGAGACGTCGCATTGGCCTGAAAGGGTTCAGCCCGTAGGGCGGGGCTTCTCAACCACTGCTCAAGTCGCGAACGCAATGGTGCGGGAAGGGCAAGCTGGCGGGATGTGTCCTCGTTGCTGTTACCGAAAAGCAGCTCTTCGGCAGCAGCGTTGGCAAGCCGGATGCGGCCGAATCGGTCCGTCACCAGAATGCCAGTGCGCATGCGCTGGATGATCTGCTGATTGATCTGCTCCAGCTCAAGGATGCTCTGTGCCCGGGAGCTGGCAAGTTCTTCGCTTTTGATCATCCGGCGCGTAATGTTCTGCAGCAGGAAGGCGGCGGCAAAATAAAGTATTCCCAGCGACCCGGCCCTCACTATTTCGTCTGCTGTTTCGCCGAAAGCGAGAACCGACCAGGAGGCCACGGCGAGGGAACCCAGAGCGGCCAGGGCAGCGTAGAAAATTCCCACCCGGGTCGGAATCAGGATGTTGCCGGCGGCCACGGCGATAATGATCAGGTTGGCGAGGCCGCTTGTAATGCCGCCACTGAACACCAGAAAACCATGCATGAACACTATGTCCAGCAGTATGGAGAGCGTAATGTGCCGCTGCTGGGGGTGAAAACCGGCCAGCATGACCAGACCGGTGAAGATATTGAGGGCCAGATAACTGATCACCATGGTCTGGTAATAGCCCAGAAGCCGATAGCGGGTGTCGAACCCGTCGATGTCGACAAACAGGAGTACTACCAGGCTGAGGCTGATCACCAGCCGGTACTGATTGTAGATGCGGAAAAGCCTTTCCCGCTGGTCGGGGCGGGCAGGAGCTGGCGCGGGAATACTGCCGGGCGCGCGGGTTTTCGGCATTTTGACGGATCTTCTGGTTGTTTTACCTGGGCCCGACACGGGAGAATGTCCGGGTTAAAGTCCTATAATAGCCTTTTAATGGCAACAAGTTACAGGAGCAACGTATGTCTCAGCGTTCGGGCCAGCCGTCCCAAAACCCTTCTTCCGGAAATTTCCGGGTGGTGATAGCGCAACTTGATTTTCTGGTCGGTGATATTCCAGGCAATGCGCGGGACATAATTGATGCGGTCCGCAGTGCCGAACGGCTCCACGGTGCCGATCTGGTGGTTTTCCCCGAGCTCTGTCTGACGGGTTATCCACCGGAAGACCTGCTGCTGAGGCCCAGTCTGGATCTGCGCGTGCAGGAAGCAATGGATGAACTGCTCGCCGCGGATCTCAATGCAGCCATGGTGATTGGCGTGCCGCTGCGGGAACGGGGGCTGCTATATAACGCTGCGGTCGTCATTGACGGCGGCGAAGTGACCGCCCGCTATTTCAAACAGTTCCCCCCCAATTACCAGGTCTTTGACGAGAAACGGTACTTCGCATCCGGTGACAGCCCCTGTGTTGTTGATATTCGCGGGGTTTCGGTTGGCCTGACGGTGTGTGAAGACATCTGGTCTGATGGCCCTGTGGAATCTGCCGCCGCCGCAGGCGCTCAACTGCTTCTGAATCTGAACGCATCGCCCTACGACATAGACAAACAGGCCCGCCGCAAGGCTCTGCTTGAGCGCAAAGCCCGTGATAATCAGGTGAGTATCGTGTACGCCAACCTGGTGGGGGGGCAGGATGAACTCGTGTTTGATGGCGGCTCACTGGTATATGACCACTCTGGCGCACTGGCGGTGGAAATCCCCCAGTTCAGCGAAGGGCTCTTTCCGGTGGACTTTATCAATGAGCATCATTGCCAGCCGATATCCCAGCCGGCCATCGAGGAACCTTCGCTGGAACACAACATATACAGTGCACTGGTGCTGGGGGTTCGTGATTACGTCAACAAGAATGGTTTCAAGTCGGTGGTGATGGGCCTTTCAGGCGGCATTGATTCGGCGCTCACGCTGGCCATCGCCGTGGATGCGCTGGGTTCTGACCGGGTGCGCGCCGTGATGATGCCGTTCCGGTATACCGCCGACATGAGTCAGGAGGACGCGGATTCTGAAGCCAGAGCGCTAGGCGTCCAGTATGAGGTTTTCTCGATCGAGCCAATGTACGATGCGTTCATGGACACTCTGGCAAAGCCATTTGAAGGCACTGAACCGGACACCACCGAGGAAAATCTCCAGGCCCGGATCCGGGGCGTAATCCTCATGTCGCTTTCCAACAAGTTTGGCGCCATGGTCCTGACAACCGGCAACAAAAGCGAAATGGCGGTGGGATACTCGACCCTTTATGGCGATATGGCAGGGGGCTTTGATGCTCTCAAAGACGTTCCGAAAACTCTCGTCTACCAGCTTGCGCGCTACCGTAACAGCGTGTCTCCGGTGATACCTGATCGTGTCATCACGCGTCCGCCATCGGCGGAGCTGGCCCCTGACCAGCAGGATCAGGACAGCCTGCCGGAATATGACGTTCTGGATCAGATTCTCAATCTTTATGTGGAACGGGACTTCAGCGCGGATGCGATTATCGCAAAAGGCTTTGAGCGGGAGGATGTAGAGCGGGTCACCCAGCTGGTGGATCGCAACGAATACAAGAGGCGTCAGGCGCCCATCGGCATCCGGATCACAGAGCGGGGCTTTGGTAAGGATCGGCGGTATCCGATTACCAATGCCTGGAAGATCGGAAAGTAATGCAGAGATAGTGGGCCGGGCTTTTTTTCGCCGTGGCCCGCTTCCGGTTATTCGTCGCCCATCAGGCCAAAGGTCACAACGCTACCCAGTGAGCGATCTTCCCGTTTGAGCTTGTTCGACTGGAACTCCATGTTGTCGTCGAAAGCTTCGCTGTCCGGATAATTCACTGCCAGCAGCTGGATGGCATCCTCGGCGGCTTTTTTGAGATCGAGGAACTGATAGGTTTCGGCAAGAATGATCAGGGCTTCTTCCGTCGAGGGTGTACTGGGGAAGTTTTCCACCACATACCTGGCCCGGTTGTTGGCTGCTACATAGGCCTCCCGCTTGATGTAATAGCGGGCTGCGTGAAGCTCCAGCGCGGCCAGGCGGTTGCGAATGGCGATCATCCGCTGACGGGCGTCAGGCGCGTATTCGCTGTCCGGATAGCGGTTCAGCAATTCCGAAAAATCACGGAAAGCCCGACGCTGCTCCCCCGGGTCACGCTCCGAAATGTCTATCGGAAAGTAACGGGCTGCAAGACTGATATCCAGGTTGTAGGATGCCAACCCTCGCATGTAAAGCGCGTAGTCGGCGTTTTCGCTCTGGGGATTGAGGCGCAGGAACCTGTCGGCTGCGGACCTGGAACCTTCAAGATCCAGGTTCTGGTAGCGGGCATAGATCAGGTCGAGCTGGGCCTGTTCCGCGTAGCGCCCGAAGGGATAATAGGTTTCAAGATAATCGAGATTCTGCTCCGCCTCGTTGAAGTTGCCGGAGGCCATCGCCGAACGGGCATTTTCGTAGTAGGTCTCTTCTGGCAGGACTTCTTCCTGTTCATTCGATGCGCAGGCGCTGATCATGACAAAAATGCACACCAGGAGTAATCGAAAAACTGATCTCATGCCGGAATCCCGTATAATGAAATAACGATCGAACGGCCGCCATTGTAGCGGGCTTAATGGTCCCTGTGCAGGGGCCATTCCGTTTTCAGCGTTTTTTCTGTCAATCGATCCCGGAGCCGGGCGCGAAAGCAGTCCGGCCGTCCGACACATCCACCACTGCCCTGGGGCCTGAATGTCCTCCGATAACCGTATTACTGCCGAATTCTCGATTCCTCCCGAGCTCAGCGACCGCCGCCTGGATCAGGCCGCAGCTGAACTCCTGCCGGAACACTCACGCTCCCGGCTTCAGACCTGGATCAGAAGCGGGGCCCTGAGAGTGAACGGAAATATTTACAGGCCCCGGGACAAGGTGATGCTGGATGATCGCCTGGACCTGGATGCGGAACCTGAAGCCCAGGTCACCTGGGAGGCAGAGTCGATCACTCTGGATATCGTCTATGAAGATGAACACCTGCTGGTAATCAACAAACCGGCGGGTCTGGTGGTGCACCCTGCGGCCGGTCACGCGGCGGGAACCTTGGTCAACGCCCTCCTGCACCATGCCCCGGAGGTGGAAAACCTGCCCCGCGCCGGCATTGTGCATCGTCTCGACAAGGACACGTCCGGCATCATGGTGGCTGCGCGGAGTCTGGTCGCCCACACGTCCCTGGTGGACCAGTTGCAGACCCGCTCCATGGGCCGGGAATACGAAGCCGTTGTGGTCGGGACAATGACCGGAGGCGCAACCGTGGATGCCCCCATTGGCCGTCACCCGCGGGAGCGCAAGAAAATGGCCGTGGTGCCCTCCGGCAAGCCGGCAGTCACGCATTACCGGGTGCTTGAGCGGTTTGCTGCTCACACCCATATTCACTGCAAGCTTGAGAGTGGACGCACCCATCAGATCCGCGTGCATCTTGCCCATGTCCGCCATCCCCTGGTCGGCGACCAGCTGTATGGTGGCCGGCTGCGTCTTCCAAGAGGCAGCACGGAAGCGCTGCGGGAAGTTCTGGCAGGATTTCACCGCCAGGCCCTTCATGCCCGGAAGCTCACCCTGCAACATCCGGTAACCGGTGAAACCCTGAGCTGGGAGGTCCCACGCCCCGAAGACATGAATGTGCTGGTGGATGCTCTGCGGGCTCATATGCAGGGCCGGGAAAACCATGACCTCTGATCTTTCCCTGATCATCCCCGATTGGCCGGCGCCAGCCTCGGTCAGGAGCATGGCGACGACCCGGCTGGGCGGGGTGAGTAATGCGCCCTGGGATACGCTCAATCTGGGTGATCATGTGGGCGACAGCCCGGTCCACGTGGCGACCAATCGGACTCGCCTGGCGAGGGCCGCGGGGTTGCCTCCGGAGGCCTTCGGCTGGCTCAGTCAGGTCCATGGCGTGGATGTAGCCCGGTTGCCAGAGAAGGGCGTTCCGGTGGCGGACGCCTGCGTGACTGACCAGCGTGGCCATGCCTGCGCCATTCTCACCGCGGACTGCCTCCCTGTCCTTTTCTGCAATGTCGAGGGCACGCGGGTGGGCGCCGCCCATGCTGGCTGGCGGGGCCTCTGTGCCGGCGTCCTTGAGAAGACCATTGCGGAAATGGGGCCCGCCAGGAGTCTGATGGCCTGGCTTGGCCCTGCCATCGGCCCCGCGCATTTTGAGGTGGGCCCCGAGGTCCGCAAGGCATTTCTGGCCCTTGACGAAGAATCAGATGAGGCCTTCACTACTTCGAATGCCCGTCCCGGCCATTTCATGGCGGACCTCTGGCAGTTGGCGACCCAGCGCCTCCGGCGGGCGGGCCTTACCCGGATTCATGGCGGCGGTTTCTGCACGTTTTCAGAGCCGGATCGCTTCTACTCCTACCGACGTGAGGGTCAGACAGGCCGTATGGCCAGCCTGGTCTGGCTGGCTTGACCGGCGTCAAATTTCTGACAGATTGTTTTCCTGCCGGCTTGAAGTCCCCCCGACTGCCCCTACATTAAAGGCATGACCTGGCGCTTCATCCAGAGCTCCATGCCGCTACGGCCGAGCTGGATCAGAGCGCCTGTAACACTGAATCGGGGATGACCGAATTATGAGAATGGATAAGCTTACCAGCCGCCTTCAGACTGCACTCGCTGACGCGCAGTCCCTTGCGGTAGGCAAAGACCACAATTTCATCGAGCCACTGCACCTCATGCAGGCGATGCTGGATCAGAGTGATGGCTCCATCAAACCTCTGCTGAAACAGGTAGGCGTGGAGCCTGGCAGGGTCCGCAGGGCCATTGCCCAGGAAATCGAACTGCTGCCCGAAGTGGCCGGTTCCGCCGGTGATGTGGCCATGTCCAACGACATGGGGCGCCTGTTCAATATAGCTGACAAGCTCGCCCAGAAACGAAATGACCAGTTTATTTCCAGTGAGCTGATGTTGCTGGCGGCACTGGAGGACCGGGGAACCCTCGGTCGCGTCCTGCGGGAACAAGGCCTTGAGCGAAAGGCACTGGAAAACGCCATTGATGAAGTCCGGGGCGGTCAGGCAGTGAACGATCCCGACGCAGAAGAAAACCGCCAGGCCCTCGACAAATACACCATCGATCTCACGGAGCTGGCGCACGCCGGAAAGCTGGACCCGGTGATTGGTCGTGATGACGAAATCCGCCGCACTATTCAGGTGCTTCAGCGCCGCCGCAAAAACAACCCGGTTCTCATCGGCGAGCCCGGAGTGGGCAAGACGGCGATTGTTGAGGGGCTTGCCCAGAGGATCGTCAATGGCGAGGTGCCGGAAGGCCTGAAAAACAAGAAAGTGCTGTCACTGGACATGGGCGCCCTTATCGCTGGGGCCAAGTTCCGGGGAGAGTTCGAGGAGCGGCTCAAAGCCCTGCTTAGCGAATTGTCCAAACAGGAAGGCCAGATCATCCTGTTTATCGACGAGCTTCACACCATGGTAGGGGCCGGCAAGGCTGAAGGGTCCATGGACGCCAGCAACATGTTGAAGCCGGCTCTGGCCCGCGGTGAGCTGCACTGCGTCGGTGCCACTACTCTGGACGAATACCGCGAAAACATCGAGAAAGATGCTGCCCTGGAGCGCCGGTTTCAGAAGGTGCTGGTGTCCGAACCCAGTGAAGAGGACACCATCGCCATACTTCGGGGGCTGAAAGAGCGCTACGAGGTGCATCACGGGGTAGAAGTGACAGACGGCGCCATTATCGCAGCAGCGAAGCTTTCCCAAAGGTACATCACGGATCGTCAGCTACCCGACAAGGCAATTGACCTGATCGATGAGGCTGCCAGCCAGATCCGGATGGAGATGGACTCCAAGCCGGAGGCCCTTGATCGTCTGGAACGTCGTCTTATCCAGCTCAAGATCGAGCGGGAGGCGATGAAAAAGGAAACGGATCCGGCTTCGAAAAAGCGCCTTGATGAACTGAAGGACGTGATTGCCAGTGTGGAGCGTGAATATGCCGACCTGGAAGAAGTCTGGAACACGGAAAAGGCCGCCCTCCACGGCTCCCAGAAGATCAAGAGCCAGCTTGAACAGGCCAGAATCGAACTGGAAAACGCCCGCCGGAGTGGGGATCTTGGCAGGATGTCCGAGCTGCAATACGGTCGCATCCCCGAGCTTGAACGTCAGCTCGACATGGCCAGCCAGGCCGAAATGATGGAGATGAAGCTGCTTCGGAACCGGGTGACCGATGAGGAGATCGCCGAAGTGGTGTCCAAGTGGACAGGAATTCCGGTTTCCAAAATGCTGGAAGGTGAACGCGAAAAGCTGATGCGCATGGAGTCTGAACTCCATCAGCGGGTGATCGGTCAGGACGAGGCTGTGGAGGCTGTGTCCAATGCCGTACGGCGATCCCGGGCAGGAATTTCCGATCCGAGCCGGCCAAACGGCTCGTTTCTGTTCCTTGGCCCAACCGGCGTGGGCAAGACCGAGCTCTGCAAGGCGCTGGCTGCCTTCCTGTTTGACACAGAGGAGGCCATGGTCCGCATCGACATGTCGGAGTTCATGGAGAAACATTCAGTGGCGCGCCTGATCGGCGCACCTCCCGGCTATGTTGGCTATGAGGAGGGCGGCTATCTCACTGAAGCAGTGCGCCGGCGTCCGTATTCGGTCCTTCTTCTTGATGAAGTGGAAAAGGCCCACCCGGATGTCTTCAACATACTGCTGCAGGTTCTGGAGGACGGCCGCCTCACTGACGGCCAGGGACGGACTGTGGACTTCCGCAACACTGTAATTGTCATGACTTCCAACCTTGGATCGGACATCATTCAGCAGAAGGCGGGGGAAGAGAATTACGAAGACATGAAGCAGGCCGTGATGGAAGTTGTCGGAACCCACTTCCGTCCAGAGTTCATCAACCGCGTCGACGAAGTGGTTGTGTTCCACCCGCTTGCTGAAAGCCAGATCCAGGGGATCGCAAGGGTTCAGATCCAGATGCTGGACCGGCGTCTCAGGGAGCAGGATATAGGGCTGGAGCTGGATGGCTCAGCCATGGCACTGCTTGCGGAGGTTGGTTATGACCCGGTATATGGGGCGAGGCCGCTCAAACGCGCCATTCAGCGGATGATAGAGAACCCACTGGCGCAACGGCTTTTGCAGGGAGAGTTCGTGTCTGGCGATACAATCAGGGCGACCGTGGATGATGGTCGCCTGGTCTTCAGAAAGGAGTGAGGTTAACGGAGCGAGGACGCAGCGGTGATTCTGCTGCGTCCCGGTTTCGGGGGGAGCTCTAGCAGTTTTCGTCTACGATTTCCTGGAAGCGTTGCCGCTGTTCCTCGATCTCTTCCGGCGCAAGGTAACGTTGCTCCCCATCTTCCTCAACCCTGATGCGGGCATTGGAATTCAATATGTCCAGGTTTTGCCGCGCATTTTCACAGTTTGCCTGACGCTGCTTCATCTGAGCTTCTTCTCTGGCGCTGGCCTGCTTTTTTTCGCCTTCCGCTTCCTGTCGTTCATTCAATTCTCCCAGTTGCTCCTGTGCCGAACGGGGCGACGTAACCCGGCTTGATGTGCCCGAACGGATCTGCACGGATTCGGCGTCCCTGCCCGTTGGCTGACGATCCCCGAAATGGGTCACGCCCTCATCATCGGTCCATTTATAGACGGACGCACCGGTTGCGAGTGCAGGAAGCAGAGCGATAGCCGCAGCCATCAGAAATATTTTCGCATTCATGAGTCGACTCACACCACATTGCTGGAAACAGGAAGTGCTGCCATGGGCCAGCCAGCCTTCACCCGAGTGAACAGGGGTCTATCCTGCCATGG
Organism: Marinobacter sp.; assembly: GCF_044799475.1. Lineage (GTDB taxonomy): Bacteria > Pseudomonadota > Gammaproteobacteria > Pseudomonadales > Oleiphilaceae > Marinobacter. The sequence goes on from NZ_CP085217.1 coordinate 1,796,978, forward strand.
ATAGCGCATTTTTGCTGAAGCTTAGCCTGGAATTGTGGACTAATGAACGTCTGTTTTTGTCACGGCTTGTATCGTTAATCGCCTCGCTGCTATTGACAGAGAGTTTCCGGCTGTCAAAATTACCGACTGCCTGAAAATTGGGGTCAATGCGGCAGGCAATCCCGAGCAACATTCCCCGTGATTACCACACTGAACGCTCCACGCAGCCTGCGTGGAATGGTCGTTGCCAGTGGCAACCCGGTGTTTAGCCATGTCCCGGCACCCTCAGGGACATGGTTTGGCCAGGAGACAACCTCTCGTCTTATGGTGTGGCGGAACATCCGGTCCGGCTTTCAAAAGGAGCCTGTAGCGGATATCCAGGCAACCGGGATGAACCCGGCACATTCACTTGCAATAGAGGGTAGAACAACGTGGAGCTATTGTCTGGCGCCGACATGCTGATCCGGTCCCTTCAGGACGAAGGCATCGAATACATTTACGGCTATCCGGGGGGAGCAGCGCTGCATATCTATGATGCGCTCTTCAGACAGGACAAGGTCAAGCACATTCTGGTGCGGCACGAACAGGCGGCTGTGCACATGGCGGACGGCTATGCCCGCGCCAGTGGCAAGCCCGGCACCGTGCTGGTGACCTCTGGCCCGGGAGCAACCAACACCATCACCGGCATTGCAACGGCTTTTATGGATTCCATTCCAATGGTCGTACTCTGTGGCCAGGTCGCGTCCACCCTGATTGGCGAAGATGCTTTTCAGGAGACCGACATGATCGGCGTTTCCCGGCCTGTGGTTAAACACAACATGAGCGTCCGACATCCGGAGGAAATTCCGGCAATTATCCGTCGCGCCTATTATATTGCATCGACCGGCCGTCCTGGGCCGGTGGTCGTGGATATCCCCAAGGACATGACCACCCCCAATGAGCGTTATGAATACGTCTTCCCCCAGAAGGTAAAGCTGCGCTCCTACAGCCCGGCCATCCGTGGTCACGCCGGCCAGATCAAGAAAGCCGTCGACATGATGCTGGCGTCCCGGCGGCCCATCATCTATGCCGGTGGCGGTGTGGTTCTGGGCAAGGCGTCAAAGCAGTTGACCGAACTGGCGCACGCTCTCGGCTTTCCGGTTACCAACACGCTGATGGGTATCGGAAGTTTTCCGGCGACCGACAAACAGAGCCTTGGGTGGCTCGGCATGCATGGCACCTATGAGTCCAACATGGCCATGCACCACTCGGACCTGATCCTGGCGGTTGGCGCCCGGTTTGACGACCGCGTGACGAATGCGACTGAGAAATTCTGTCCGGGAGCCCGGATTGTCCACATCGATATTGACCCTGCCTCCATTTCGAAGACAGTTGATGCCGACGTGCCAATTGTCGGGCCGGTTGATGCCGTCTTGAAAGAAATGCTGGCACTGGTGGCCGAAAGCCAGGAAAAGCCCGATGCAGATGCCCTTGATGCCTGGTGGAAGCAGATCGAAGAATGGCGAGCATTCCATGGTATGCGTTATGAAACCAGTGACACGCACATCAAGCCGCAGGAAGTCATTGAGGCCATCTGGCGCATAACCAATGGCGATGCCTATGTGACATCAGATGTGGGGCAGCACCAGATGTTCGCTGCTCAGTACTACAAGTTTGACAAGCCCAACCGCTGGATCAATTCCGGTGGCCTGGGCACCATGGGCTTCGGCCTGCCCGCTGCCATGGGTGTCAAGCTGAGCTACCCGGACAGCGACGTGGTCTGTGTCACCGGCGAAGGCAGCATCCAGATGAATATTCAGGAGCTGTCGACCTGCAGCCAGTACAACCTGCCGGTCAAAATCGTCAATCTGAATAACCAGGCGCTCGGCATGGTCAAACAGTGGCAGGACATGAATTACGAGTCTCGTCACTCGCAGTCCTACATGGGCTCGTTGCCGGATTTCGTCAAACTGGCCGAGGCCTATGGTCACGTTGGCATCCGCATCGACAGGAAGGAAGATCTTGAGCCCAAGCTCAGGGAGGCCTTCGCCATGAAAGACAGGCTGGTGTTCCTCGATATCTACGTTGATCCGCACGAACACGTCTACCCCATGCAGGTGGCCCGCGGTTCCATGAAAGATATGTGGCTCAGCAAAACGGAGAGGGTCTGATCATCATGCGTCGCATCATATCTGTATTGCTGGAAAACGAACCGGGTGCGCTGTCACGTGTGGTCGGCCTTTTCTCCCAGCGCAATTACAACATTGAAACCCTGACGGTGGCGCCGACGGAAGATGAGACCCTGTCCCGTCTTACCGTAACCACCACAGGCTCTGACAAGGTCATCGAGCAGATCACCAAACAGCTCAACAAGCTGATTGAAGTGGTCAAGCTGGTGGATCTGACGGAGGGCTCCCATATCGAGCGGGAGCTGATGCTGGTCAAGCTGAAAGCGACTGGTTCCCAGCGTGCGGAAATCAAGCGCACTGTGGATATTTTCCGGGGCCAGATTGTGGATGTCACCAGTACGATCTACACCGTTCAGCTGGCGGGTGACAGCGACAAGCTTGATGCGTTTATCCAGGCGGTCGGAGCCTCTGGCGTGCTTGAGGTCGTGCGCTCAGGGGTGTCCGGTATTGCCAGGGGCGAGAAGGTTTTGAGTCTCTGACTCCGCAGAATTGAATCACCAATACTCATGACCCAAGTGGTCAGATAACAAAGACAGGGGTTTGTCATGAAGGTTTATTACGATAAAGATTGTGATCTCTCGATCATCCAGGGCAGGAAAGTGGCCATCGTGGGGTACGGTTCCCAGGGGCATGCCCATGCCAACAACCTGAAAGAGTCAGGTGTTGATGTCGTGGTTGCCCTGCGCGAAGGTTCATCCTCCGCTGCAAAGGCAGAGGCTGCCGGCCTGACCGTCAAGAGTGTGGCCGACGCTTCCCGGGAAGCTGATATCGTCATGCTGTTGGCGCCGGATGAGAACCAGAAGGCCATTTACGAAAAAGACATTGAGCCCAATCTCAAGCAGGGTGGTGTTCTCGCGTTTGCCCACGGTTTTAATGTTCATTACAACCAGATTGTGGCCCGCGAAGATCTGGACGTAATCATGATCGCGCCCAAGGCCCCCGGCCACACAGTGCGCACTGAGTTCACCCGTGGTGGTGGCATTCCGGACCTGATTGCCATCCATCAGGACGCCTCAGGTAACGCCAAGAATATCTCGCTGTCCTACGCCAGCGCCATCGGTGGCGGCCGTACCGGCATCATCGAAACCACCTTCAAGGACGAGACCGAGACTGACCTGTTCGGCGAGCAGGCTGTTCTCTGTGGCGGCACTGTAGAACTGGTGAAGGCCGCTTTCGAAACTCTGACCGAGGCCGGTTACGAGCCGGAAATGGCCTACTTCGAGTGTCTGCACGAGCTCAAGCTGATCGTCGACCTGATGTACGAAGGCGGCATTGCCAACATGAACTATTCCATCTCCAACAATGCGGAGTATGGGGAGTATGTTACCGGGCCGGAAATTATCAACCAGCAGTCCCGTGATGCCATGAGAAATGCACTGAAGCGGATCCAGACTGGCGAATACGCCAAGATGTTCATTCAGGAAGGTGGCACCAACTACCCGTCCATGACGGCACGCCGTCGCCAGAATGCAGAGCATCCAATTGAGATCGTTGGCGAAAAGCTGCGTTCCATGATGCCCTGGATTTCTGCCAACAAGATCGTGGATAAAGCAAAGAACTGATTGCTGAAAGAGTGAAAAGCGCGGCCCAAGGGCCGCGCTTTTCGTTACTGCACATAGCCGGATCAGGATCGGCTATACTTCCCAGACATGTTTTGCTGGATGAGTGGAATGACAACCAGAAAAGACAGGCCGGATAACGGTTCAGAATCAGATGCTGACATCACCAGTGGCGAAGTGGTCGAAGAAGAACTGGTAGAAGGTGCGCCGGTGCGGCGCAAGGGTATTTATCTGTTGCCCAACGCCCTTACGACAGCTTCGCTGTTTTCCGGTTTTTACGCGATTGTCTCTGCTGCCAACGGTGTTTTTGACAACGCAGCCATAGCAATTTTCGTCTCCATGATTCTCGATGGTCTGGATGGGCGTGTGGCTCGCATGACCAATACCCAGAGCAAGTTCGGCGAGGAGTATGACAGTCTTGCAGACATGGTGGCCTTCGGCGTTGCGCCCGGTCTCGTGGCATTTTTCTGGTCACTGAACGGTCTGAACCAGGTGGGGTGGGCTATCACCTTTATCTATGTCGCCGGGGCGGCGCTCCGTCTTGCCCGCTTTAACACCCAGATTGGATCAGTGGATAAAAAATTCTTCGTTGGATTGCCCAGCCCATCAGCGGCCGCGGCCGTGGCAGGCCTCGTCTGGTGCTTCCACCTTTACGAGCCAGCCGGCTGGCTGACCCTGCTGACGATTGTCATAGTGGGTGGTTCTGGCATGTTGATGGTCAGTAACATCCTTTACCGGAGCTTCAAGGATCTGGATCTCAGGGGCCGGGTGCCATTTGCCACGATTCTGGGGGTGGTGCTGGTCTTCGTTGTGATTGCGCTGGACCCGGGTACCGTTCTTTTTGTCATATTCCTGCTTTACGCACTGTCCGGCCCCGGCCGTGCGCTTATGCGAAAAGCGCGGCGTGGTGGTGAAACTGGTACAGATAAGACATAAAATCATTGAGCCGAGGAGGTAATTTGACCCGGATAAGGCGGAAAAATGACCACTATGTTCAGGGTTTGATCAGATTTTCCGGGTCGGTGAAATAAAACAGAAACTTTTCCGAAACCTCGTTGACACCACCGGCTGTGTCTGTAGAATGCGCATCTCCTTCGGGGCAACAGGCGTTACGCCGGGCCGGAGGAGTCTGTTAACAGGTTGATTTGATTGAACATATTGATAATCAGATTTAGCAGTTGACAGGCACGGGGAACGCTGTAAAATGCGCACCTCGATTGAGCCAAACGGCTCCGCTCTTTAAAAAGTTGATCAAGTAATTCGTGTGGGCGCTGGCTGTGATGTTTCGACAAGAAATATCAAGACAGTGACTCGTCGAATTTGAGTTTTGTCTTGAGCAGAAATTGAAGCTTCGGCTTCTGTATGATTTAAACTGAAGAGTTTGATCATGGCTCAGATTGAACGCTGGCGGCAGGCTTAACACATGCAAGTCGAGCGGTAACAGGTCCTTCGGGATGCTGACGAGCGGCGGACGGGTGAGTAATGCATAGGAATCTGCCTGATAGTGGGGGATAGCCCGGGGAAACCCGGATTAATACCGCGTACGCCCTTCGGGGGAAAGCAGGGGATCTTCGGACCTTGCGCTATCGGATGAGCCTATGCCGGATTAGCTAGTTGGTGGGGTAAAGGCCTACCAAGGCGACGATCCGTAGCTGGTCTGAGAGGATGATCAGCCACATCGGGACTGAGACACGGCCCGAACTCCTACGGGAGGCAGCAGTGGGGAATATTGGACAATGGGGGCAACCCTGATCCAGCCATGCCGCGTGTGTGAAGAAGGCTTTCGGGTTGTAAAGCACTTTCAGTGGGGAGGAAGGCTCGGCGATTAATACTCGCCGGGATTGACGTTACCCACAGAAGAAGCACCGGCTAACTCCGTGCCAGCAGCCGCGGTAATACGGAGGGTGCAAGCGTTAATCGGAATTACTGGGCGTAAAGCGCGCGTAGGTGGTTTGATAAGCGAGATGTGAAAGCCCCGGGCTTAACCTGGGAACGGCATTTCGAACTGTCAGGCTAGAGTGTGGTAGAGGGTAGTGGAATTTCCTGTGTAGCGGTGAAATGCGTAGATATAGGAAGGAACACCAGTGGCGAAGGCGGCTACCTGGACCAACACTGACACTGAGGTGCGAAAGCGTGGGGAGCAAACAGGATTAGATACCCTGGTAGTCCACGCCGTAAACGATGTCAACTAGCCGTTGGGGATCTTGAATCCTTAGTGGCGCAGCTAACGCACTAAGTTGACCGCCTGGGGAGTACGGCCGCAAGGTTAAAACTCAAATGAATTGACGGGGGCCCGCACAAGCGGTGGAGCATGTGGTTTAATTCGACGCAACGCGAAGAACCTTACCTGGCCTTGACATGCTGAGAATCCTGCAGAGATGCGGGAGTGCCTTCGGGAACTCAGACACAGGTGCTGCATGGCCGTCGTCAGCTCGTGTCGTGAGATGTTGGGTTAAGTCCCGTAACGAGCGCAACCCCTATCCCTAGTTGCCAGCACGTAAAGGTGGGAACTCTAGGGAGACTGCCGGTGACAAACCGGAGGAAGGTGGGGATGACGTCAGGTCATCATGGCCCTTACGGCCAGGGCTACACACGTGCTACAATGGCGCGCACAGAGGGCTGCAAACCCGCGAGGGGGAGCCAATCTCAGAAAACGCGTCGTAGTCCGGATCGCAGTCTGCAACTCGACTGCGTGAAGTCGGAATCGCTAGTAATCGCGAATCAGAATGTCGCGGTGAATACGTTCCCGGGCCTTGTACACACCGCCCGTCACACCATGGGAGTGGATTGCACCAGAAGTGGTTAGTCTAACCTTCGGGAGGACGATCACCACGGTGTGGTTCATGACTGGGGTGAAGTCGTAACAAGGTAGCCGTAGGGGAACCTGCGGCTGGATCACCTCCTTAAACGAAGTCGGCCATCACGGTCAGAGTCCACACGAATTACTTGATCAGCAGAAGAGAGCAAAGGGTCTTTCAGGCCCGCACTGCCTGGGTCACTGAGTGGTCAGGCAGGGTATTAGCGCTGCAGGTTGTGACAGCTGACAAGGCGCGGATTGAGTGAGTGAAGGAGCGTACATGAGTACGTGACTGAGCGAGCGAAAGCCGCAACGCAGATCAGGTGGCAGAAGATGCAGTGATAATCGGGTCTGTAGCTCAGTTGGTTAGAGCGCACCCCTGATAAGGGTGAGGTCGGTGGTTCAAATCCACCCAGACCCACCAGAATTTCGTGGCTCGGCGTTGCTTCGAAGCTCATGTGCTGTTCGCACACTACGCTTCAAAGCGCCTGGATCCACAAAATTCTATAGCCTGAGAGTCCGTGCACGATTGGACTTTGGTAATATACCGGGGCTATAGCTCAGCTGGGAGAGCGCCTGCCTTGCACGCAGGAGGTCAGCGGTTCGATCCCGCTTAGCTCCACCAAAACCTGAAAGATACACATTGCCTGAACCGCCCCCTGGGTTGGATCAGTGTACAGAAACGAATGTTTCAGTTTCATGAAGCCTTCCTTTCTGATCACTGGGTCAGAACTGCTCTTTAAAAATACGGACAAGATTGAAACATCCGAGAGGATGGATTCCCTGACTGACAGTCAGGCCTTCGGGCCGGATTGATGGTGAGGGGTCTGTTCATCTCAAATGATAACGATCAAGCGTTATCCGGTGTTGTCGTTGAAGTGTTGTTTATGACTTCCAGCGACTGTCCTGTAACTGTCTTCACCTTTGGGTGAGGTGCGGTTGCCTGTCAGTTGTCTTGGGGTTATATAGTCAAGCAACTAAGCGCATACGGTGGATGCCTTGGCAGTCAGAGGCGATGAAAGACGTTGAAGCCTGCGATAAGGCTCGGGGAGCTGGCAAACAAGCTGTGATCCGGGCATCTCTGAATGGGGAAACCCACCTGGTTTCGGCCAGGTACTGTGCACTGAATACATAGGTGTACAGGGCGAACCGGGGGAACTGAAACATCTAAGTACCCCGAGGAAAAGAAATCAACCGAGATTCCCTAAGTAGCGGCGAGCGAACGGGGACTAGCCCTTAAGCTGGACAACTGGTAGGAGAAGGTTCTGGAAAGGACCGCCATAGTGGGTGATAGCCCCGTATCCGAAACCTGAGTTCAGTGAAAACGAGTAGGACGGGACACGTGATATCCTGTCTGAACATGGGGGGACCATCCTCCAAGGCTAAATACTCCTGACTGACCGATAGTGAACCAGTACCGTGAGGGAAAGGCGAAAAGAACCCCTGTGAGGGGAGTGAAATAGATCCTGAAACCGTATGCGTACAAGCAGTCGGAGCGGACTTGTTCCGTGACGGCGTACCTTTTGTATAATGGGTCAGCGACTTATGTTCAGTGGCGAGGTTAACCGTATAGGGGAGCCGTAGGGAAACCGAGTCTGAATAGGGCGAATCAGTCGCTGGATATAGACCCGAAACCGGGCGATCTATCCATGAGCAGGTTGAAGGTGCGGTAACACGCACTGGAGGACCGAACCCACTGTCGTTGAAAAGCCAGGGGATGACTTGTGGATCGGAGTGAAAGGCTAATCAAGCCCGGAGATAGCTGGTTCTCCCCGAAAGCTATTTAGGTAGCGCCTCGGACGAATACCACTGGGGGTAGAGCACTGTTTCGGCTAGGGGGTCATCTCGACTTACCAACCCGATGCAAACTCCGAATACCAGTGAGTACTATCCGGGAGACACACGGCGGGTGCTAACGTCCGTCGTGAAGAGGGAAACAACCCAGACCGCCAGCTAAGGTCCCGAAATTCCAGTTAAGTGGGAAACGATGTGGGAAGGCTCAGACAGCTAGGAGGTTGGCTTAGAAGCAGCCATCCTTTAAAGAAAGCGTAATAGCTCACTAGTCGAGTCGGCCTGCGCGGAAGATGTAACGGGGCTCAAACTGGATACCGAAGCTGCGGCTGTGCACGCAAGTGCACGGGGTAGGGGAGCGTTCTGTAAGCCTGTGAAGGTGGGTTGAGAAGCCTGCTGGAGGTATCAGAAGTGCGAATGCTGACATGAGTAACGACAATGGGAGTGAAAAACTCCCACGCCGGAAGACCAAGGTTTCCTGCGCAACGCTAATCGGCGCAGGGTGAGTCGGCCCCTAAGGCGAGACCGAAAGGTGTAGTCGATGGGAAACGGGTTAATATTCCCGTACCTCGCGTGACTGCGATGGAGAGACGGAGAAGGCTAGGTGAGTCGGGCGATGGTTGTCCCGATTTAAGTATGTAGGCAGGGGGATCAGGCAAATCCGGTCCCTCAATGTCGAGATACGAACACCAGCGCCCTTTGAGGGCGCCAGGTCATTGATGCCATGCTTCCAGGAAAATCTTCTAAGCTTCAGGTCACGTGGGACCGTACCCCAAACCGACACAGGTGGTCAGGTAGAGAATACCAAGGCGCTTGAGAGAACTCGGGTAAAGGAACTAGGCAAAATGGTGCCGTAACTTCGGGAGAAGGCACGCCGGTGGTATGTGAAGTCCCTTGCGGGCGGAGCAGAAGCCGGTCGAAGATACCAGGCCCCTGCGACTGTTTATTAAAAACACAGCACTGTGCAAACACGAAAGTGGACGTATACGGTGTGACGCCTGCCCGGTGCCGGAAGGTTAATTGATGGGGTTAGTCTTCGGACGAAGCTCTTGATCGAAGCCCCGGTAAACGGCGGCCGTAACTATAACGGTCCTAAGGTAGCGAAATTCCTTGTCGGGTAAGTTCCGACCTGCACGAATGGCGTAACGATGGGGGCGCTGTCTCTACCCGAGACTCAGTGAAATTGAAATCGCCGTGAAGATGCGGTGTATCCGCGGCTAGACGGAAAGACCCCGTGAACCTTTACTATAGCTTCACAGTGAACTTTGAGCAGTCTTGTGTAGGATAGCTGGGAGGCTTTGAAGCGGTGACGCCAGTCATCGTGGAGCCAACCTTGAAATACCAGCCTGGACTGTTTGAGGTTCTAACTTCGTCCCCTTATCGGGGATAAGGACACTGTGTGGTGGGTAGTTTGACTGGGGCGGTCTCCTCCTAAAGCGTAACGGAGGAGCACAAAGGTGGGCTAAGCACGGTCGGACATCGTGCGGTTAGTGTAATGGCACAAGCCCGCTTGACTGCGAGACAGACACGTCGAGCAGGTGCGAAAGCAGGTCATAGTGATCCGGTGGTTCTGTATGGAAGGGCCATCGCTCAACGGATAAAAGGTACTCCGGGGATAACAGGCTGATACCGCCCAAGAGTTCACATCGACGGCGGTGTTTGGCACCTCGATGTCGGCTCATCACATCCTGGGGCTGAAGCCGGTCCCAAGGGTATGGCTGTTCGCCATTTAAAGTGGTACGCGAGCTGGGTTTAGAACGTCGTGAGACAGTTCGGTCCCTATCTGCCGTGGACGTTGGAGATTTGAGGAAAGCTGCTCCTAGTACGAGAGGACCGGAGTGGACGAACCTCTGGTGTTCGGGTTGTCACGCCAGTGGCATTGCCCGGTAGCTATGTTCGGACAGGATAACCGCTGAAAGCATCTAAGCGGGAAGCCCCTTCCAAGATGAGATCTCCCTGGACCCTTGAGGTCCCTGAAGAGCCGTTCAAGACCAGGACGTTGATAGGCCGGGTGTGTAAGCGCTGCGAGGCGTTGAGCTAACCGGTACTAATTGCTCGTGAGGCTTGACTATATAACACCCAAGACAACTGCGGATGACGCCGCGATCGTTATCAGAACACCCGTTTCAATCCTGTCCTTCCCAGTGATCAACCGTTTTGCCTGACGACCATAGCGGTCTGGAACCACCTGATCCCATCCCGAACTCAGAAGTGAAACAGACCAGCGCCGATGGTAGTGTGGCTTCTGCCCATGTGAGAGTAGGTCATCGTCAGGCTCCCAAATATCGAAAACCCCAGTACCACCCGGTACTGGGGTTTTTTTTATGGCCTGTGAAAAGTCCGGCGAGGGGCGGGTCATATTCAATGTTATACTCCGGAAAAACGTTAGCCCTGCCTGTCTTTGAATTGGAGAGCACTATGTCCGCCCCGGATCACCTGGTCATATTTGACACCACCCTGCGTGACGGCGAGCAGAGCCCCGGCGCCACCATGACCAGGGCAGAAAAGTTACGGATAGCGAAAATCCTGGAGAAGCTTCGGGTGGACGTCATAGAGGCCGGTTTTGCCATAGCGAGCCAGGGCGATTTCGAGGCCATCCGCAATATCGCCGAAGCTATCACCGGCTCCACCGTCTGCAGTCTTGCCCGTGCGCTGGACAAGGACATTGATCGCGCTGCCGAAGCCATTCTGCCTGCCGAACAAAAGCGGATTCACACCTTCATTGCGACCTCCCCGATCCATATGAAGCACAAGCTGCAGATGGCGCCCGACGAGGTGGTGGAGCAGGCAGTCCGGGCAGTGAGGCGGGCAAGAAATCACGTAAATGACGTTGAGTTTTCCTGCGAAGACGCAGGCCGCTCAGAGCTGGATTTTCTGTGCCGTATCATTGAGGCGGCAATAAACGCGGGCGCAACGACCATCAACATTCCTGACACGGTCGGCTACGCCATCCCCGAGCAGTTTGGAGAAACGATCAGGCAACTCCTGAACCGTGTACCCAATGCAGACAAGGCCATCTTTTCGGTGCACTGTCATAACGATCTGGGCCTGGCGGTTGCCAATTCCCTCGCTGCGGTGAGTCAGGGGGCCAGGCAGGTGGAGTGCACCATCAATGGTCTGGGAGAGCGTGCAGGCAATGCGTCCCTGGAAGAACTGGTGATGGCTGTGCGTACCCGTCAGGACCTTTTCGGCATTGATACCCGCATCGACACCTCTCATATCGTTCCTGCCTCCCGGCTGGTGTCAACTGTGACCGGATTTCCGGTTCAGCCCAACAAGGCGATTGTCGGCGCCAATGCGTTCGCTCATGAGTCCGGTATCCATCAGGATGGTGTGTTGAAGCACCGGGAGACCTACGAAATCATGCGCGCTCAGGATGTAGGCTGGCATACCAACAGCCTGGTCCTGGGCAAGCATTCCGGCCGGAATGCCTTTCGGACCCGGCTTCAGGAACTGGGCATTCAGTTTGAGACAGAGGCCCAGCTAAATGAAGCCTTCGGCCGGTTCAAGGGACTTGCGGACCTCAAGCACGAGATCTTCGACGAAGACCTTCAGGCCATTGCCAGTGATGCCCGTCAGAAGGAGGAGGAAGGAAGGTTCGCGCTGGTCCGCATGCGGGTCTGTTCCGAAACGGGAGTGGTGCCCAGGGCTGAGGTGACTCTGCTGATGGATGGCCGGGAACATCAGATGGACGCGGAAGGCAGCGGGCCCGTGGATGCCACCTTCAAGGCAATTGAAACTCTGGTTCAGTCGGGCTGCAACCTTCAGCTTTACTCAGTCAATGCGATTACTAGTGGAACCGATGCCCAGGGGGAGGTGACGGTCCGCCTGGAGAGGGGTGGCCGGATTGTGAATGGCCTGGGTGCGGATACGGATATTATCATTGCCTCCGCCCGCGCCTATGTCCAGGCACTGAATCTCATCTCGATGAATGCGGCCCGGCAGCACCCACAGGGAGCTGATGTCTGATTGGCCCGACGATCCAGGAGTACAGGAGGCTGACAAATGCGAGTTGAGGAGAGAGGCATCAGGTGACCATGGTTAATGAGGCGCAACGGCAGTTTTACCTGGGCAGGATGGGGGTCCGACTCTGGTATGCCCGCTCCGTGCAGCCAGGAGCCGCCCCAAGTCCGGATTTTGACTTTGAAGATATGGCTCCCGCCAGTGTCTGGCCAGAAACGGCGGCGCCTGCTGTCAGCTCACCTGATTCTGCGGACACCGGGCGAAAGGCGGGCCTTGCCAATCTTCGCGGCCTGATGGATGGGCCGCGCCCGGATATAAAAGTCCAGGTGACAAAGCCTGAAAGCAGACTTCGGGAGGCCGTGCCGGATCCACCAATTGTCCCATCGAGGGAGCAGCCGGAAACTCCCGCGGAAGCCGAACCGGAAGCAGTATCGCCGGATTCCCCTTCAGTATCCCCGGCTCCTGTCCGGGAGTTGCCAGGCAGCGCGGTACTCAGCGTCAACTGGGGCGTCTGGATGTCCGAAAGCTACGTTTTGGTCAGTGCCATTTCGACCGATGCCAGTGCCGACCTTCAGCATGCACTTGCCCGGAGCATCCTCGGTGCCATGGGCATGAAGGCAGGCCCGCCGAAAATGCTTCAGTGGCCCGTGTTCAGTAATCCGGCTGTGCCGGGCAATGATGAGTCTGGTCTGAGGGAGCTGTTAAAAGAGCTCGCCACGAGATTCCCCCCGAATAGTCTTATTGCGCTGGGTCTCTGTCAGGATGAGTCGTGGGATGATAGATCCGGCTGGCTTGAGGCGTCCCTTGGCATGCCGGTGGTGGATTTCGAATTCAGCCTGGCTGCTCTTGCCACTGACCCGGGCCGCAAGCGGGCTCTCTGGTCCCGCCTCAGGCCACTGGTGGCTGGCTGATGAGTAGTACCTGGCATACAGCCCTGAGTCCGGCCCGGGAGGTCCGGCCGCTCAGGCGCGAGGATGTTTCCAGAGTGCTGGAGATTGAGCGTCGGGGGTATTCCCATCCCTGGAGTGAAGGAGTTTTTCACGACTGCTTCCGTTCTGATTACCGCCTCTGGGCGCTGTCCGAGGATGGCTTTCTTCTGGGTTATGCCGTGGTCGCCTACATGGTGGATGAAGCGCATTTGCTCAATCTCTGCGTAACACCTGAGGTTCGTCGAAGCGGTGCGGGCCGGCTTCTCCTCCGCCACTTGATCACCCTGGCCGCGCAAGAGGGCATGAGTCGGGTTGTGCTGGAAGTCAGGATGGGCAACCAGACAGCGGCAGATCTGTACACAAGTGAGGGCTTTGAGCAGATAGGCATACGCCCGCAATACTATCCCGCCGCAGGGGAGCGGGAAGCTGCGCGGGTCATGGCTTTGTCGCTCCCTACTTCATAACTCGCGTCCGGCTGTCACAAAATCTATAATGACGCCCGTTTAAAACTTTCCAGTCCAGGCCATTGTTCACTATGTCTACCCTTTCCAAGGAAGTCGGTCAGCGCCGCACCTTTGCCATTATTTCACATCCTGATGCGGGTAAAACCACCATCACAGAAAAGGTTCTTCTGTTCGGTAATGCCATTCAGAAAGCGGGCACTGTGAAGGGCAAGAAGTCGGGTCAGCATGCCAAGTCTGACTGGATGGAGATGGAGAAGGAGCGGGGCATTTCGGTGACGACATCGGTCATGCAGTTCCCCTATGGCGGCTGTCTGATCAACCTGCTGGATACGCCCGGTCACGCGGATTTCTCCGAGGACACCTACCGTACACTGACTGCGGTTGATTCCTGCCTGATGGTGATCGACAGTGCCAAGGGTGTTGAGGAGCGGACCATCAAACTGATGGAAGTCACCCGCCTGCGGGATACGCCGATCCTCACGTTCATGAACAAACTGGACAGGGAAACGAGAGATCCGGTCGAGCTGATGGATGAAGTGGAGGAGGTTCTGAAAATAGCCTGCGCTCCCATCACCTGGCCCATCGGTATGGGTAAAAACTTCAAGGGCGTGTACCACCTGCTCCGGGATGAGGTCGTTCTCTACAAGTCCGGACAGGGGCACGCTATCCAGGAAAAGAGAGTCATCAGCGGCCTGGATAACCCCGAGCTGGATGAGGTGCTAGGGGCCTATGCTCCTGAGCTCCGCGACGAAATTGAGCTGGTGAAAGGCGCCTCCCATAAATTCGATCACGAGGCCTTTCTGGCCGGTGAGCTGACTCCGGTTTTTTTCGGCACGGCGCTGGGCAATTTTGGCGTGGATCACATGCTGGACGGCCTTGTGGAATGGGCGCCACCGCCACAGCCCAGGGAAACTGATCAGGGATTAGTGAAGCCGACCGATGAAGGATTTTCCGGTTTCGTCTTCAAGATCCAGGCAAACATGGACCCACAGCACCGCGACCGTGTGGCCTTTCTGAGAATCGTGTCCGGCCATTATGAGCAGGGCATGAAAACCCGTCATGTCCGGATTGGTAAAGAGGTCCGTTTTTCCGATGCCCTGACGTTTATGGCCGGCGACCGGGAGCACGCTGAAGTTGCCTATGCGGGCGATATTATCGGCTTGCATAACCACGGCACCATCCAGTTGGGTGATACTTTCAGCTCCGGTAGAGACATGAAGTTCAAGGGTATCCCCAACTTCGCACCGGAGCTGTTCCGTCGTATCCGGCTCAGGGATCCCCTCAAGGCCAAGCAGCTTCAGAAAGGTCTGGTTCAGCTTTCCGAGGAGGGCGCGGTACAGGTATTCCGGCCGGTCAAAAACAACGATCTGATCGTTGGCGCCGTAGGTGTTCTCCAGTTCGATGTTGTGGTCAGCCGCCTGAAAACGGAATACAAGGTGGAAGCTGTGTATGAACCGATCAATGTGGCGACAGCCCGCTGGGTTACCAGCAACGACGCCCGCAAACTCGATGAGTTCGTGCGCAAGGCCAACGACTACATTGCCATGGATGGCAGCGATCAGCTGACTTACATTGCTCCCACCATGGTCAACCTCCAGTTGGCCCAGGAGCGTTATCCTGATATCGAATTTCACAAGACCAGAGAGCACTGAGCGCAGGAGTTCGCCATGGGACTTGTCGACGCCCACTGTCACTTCGATTTCCCGGAATTCGACGGACAGAGAGCGGCCATTATGGATCAGCTTGCCTCGGCGGGTATTGATCGCATTGTGATCCCGGGAGTGCGTGAGCAGGACTGGGATCGTGTCAAGCGGGTCTCATCCGCTCATCGCGGCATCCACTACTGCCTCGGATTGCATCCCTGGTTTATCGATGACCATGAAGAGAGCGCTCTGGAGAGCCTGCGGCAGCAGCTGCAGGCTCGGCCGGAAGGCTGCGTAGCTCTGGGTGAGTGCGGCCTCGATCGCATTCATGGCGATCTCGACAGGCAGCAGTGGTGGTTTGAAGCCCAGGTAGAGATGGCCCGGGATCTGGGCTGGCCGCTGGTCGTGCATTCGGTCAAGACCCATGATGAGGTGCTTGCCACTCTCAAGCAGTACGAATTTGATTCACCGGTATTGCTCCATGGTTTTTCCGGTAGCGAGCAGCAGGCACAAAAGCTGGCTGATTTTGGCGCCTTTATTGGTGTTGGTGGTGTAATCACGCATGATCGTGCCCGCAAGACCCGCCGTGCGATTGCTTCTTTGCCGCTCAGCGCTCTGGTGCTGGAGACAGATGCGCCAGATATGCCGCCGGCGGGTGTGGAGAAGGGTGCCAATTCGCCTGTTCGCCTGAAGCAGATCCTGGGCTCTCTGCTGGAACTCAGAAAGGAGTCTGAGGAGGAAGTCGTAAGTGCACTTGAAGACAACGTGTCCAGGCTTTATCGCTGGGAGCGGAAGGACTAAAAGAGCTGCAATCTGGGGTTGGCTTTAGCATGTCAGTTCGGATATACTTCGCCCCCTGGCTTTTCAAGGCGTTGTCATCAACATCAGCCCCGATTGATGTCAGTGCCGACAAACTTAACAGGTCAAAGATCCCCGCTGAGCGTCAAGCGCCTGTCAGCGGTGGTTTTTAACGTTTCTTATATAGCGTTCAAGGCGGAATCAATGAAGACTCTGAGTGCGAAACCGGAAACCGTAAAACGTGACTGGTACGTTGTAGACGCAGCCGGCAAGACGCTGGGTCGTCTGTCAACCGAGATCGCCCGTCGTCTGCGGGGCAAGCATAAGCCTGAATATACCCCCCACGTCGACACTGGCGATTACATTGTTGTTATCAATGCCGGTCAGGTGCGGGTTACGGGCAAGAAGTCAGCTGACAAGATTTACTACAGTCATACCGGCTTCCCGGGTGGTATCAAGTCGATCAGCTTCGAGAAGCTGGTGGTCAAGGCGCCAGAACAGGTAATTGAGCATTCGGTGAAGGGCATGATGCCCAAAGGCCCCCTGGGTCGCGCCATGTTCAGGAAGCTGAAAATCTATGCCACGGCTGAGCACCCTCATGCAGCCCAGCAGCCCAAAGAACTCGACATTTAACGGAAGGCGGATATGTCTGTAGCACAAAATTACGGTACGGGTCGCCGCAAGACATCCACGGCTCGGGTTTTTATCAAGCCTGGAAGCGGCAACATTTCCATCAATGGGCGTTCCATTGAAGATTTTTTCGGTCGCGAAACCCTGCGCATGATCGTGCGTCAGCCTCTGGTTGTTGCAGAGTCAGGTGATCGTTTCGACATCAAGGTCACCGTCGAAGGCGGCGGCATCAGTGGTCAGGCCGGCGCTATTCGCCACGGTCTGACGCGCGCACTGATGGACTACGATGAGACCCTGCGCCCTGCAATGCGCAAGGCGGGTTATGTAACCCGGGATGCGCGTGAAGTTGAGCGTAAGAAAGTTGGTCTGCGGAAGGCGCGTAAGCGTCCTCAGTACTCCAAGCGTTAATTGCTGGCTGGTCCAGACTCGAAGCCCGGCGTTATGCCGGGTTTTTTGTGTCCAGACAACAGGTTCCGCAGTCTCCTCCGGATGCTGCCCAAGCCTTGCCGGCGCCTTTCTTACTTGTAAGAAGGTGGTAATTTCATTACCATTTGGACCGTTTAACTTTTTGGGTCGAGATGTCCTTTACGATGCATGATTGGCTTGTCAGCCATACATGTGGTGCCTGATGGGAGAGAACCATAATGAATAATGGCGACGTAAGCCAGAGCCGACGCCGGTTTCTGATCGGTGCAACATCGGTCGTGGGTGGAGTCGGCGTGGTTGGTGCGGCTGTGCCTTTTGTGGCGTCCTGGAACCCCAGTGACAGAGCAAAGGCTGCCGGCGCACCGGTCAGCGTTAACATTGGCAAGGTTGAGCCGGGTCAGCAGATTACGGTGGAGTGGCGGGGCAAGCCGGTTTGGGTAGTACGCCGCACTGAAAAGATGCTGGAAAACATCGAGAAGCTCAATGATGTTGTCAAGGATCCCATGTCCGAAGAAGCTGCCCAGCCCCCCTATATTGAGGGCATCTATCGTGCAATCAAAGATGAGTACCTGATTGTCGTAGGCATCTGCACTCACCTGGGCTGCTCGCCAAACTACCGTCCTGAAGTGGCACCCGCTGATCTTGGCGAAAACTGGCTTGGTGGCTTCTTTTGTGCCTGTCATGGCTCCAAGTACGATCTTGCAGGGCGTGTTTACGAGAACCAGCCTGCGCCTTCGCATCTTGAGGTGCCACCCTATCGCTATGAAACGGCTGACACAGTCACCGTTGGGCTGGATCCGGAGGCAGCATAATGTCAAAAATCATAAACTGGATAGACGAGCGGCTTCCCATAGTTGAGGCCTACAACAAGCACCTGGGCGACTACTATGCCCCGAAAAACTTCAACTTCTGGTACTTCTTCGGATCCCTTGCGATGCTGGTTCTGGTCAACCAGCTGGTCACCGGTATCTGGCTGACCATGAGCTATAACCCCAGCGGAGAGGGCGCGTTCAGGTCGGTTGAGTACATCATGAGAGATGTGGAATGGGGCTGGCTGCTCCGCTACCTGCACTCCACCGGTGCCTCGGCTTTCTTTGTGGTGGTTTACCTCCACATGTTCCGCGGCATCATGTATGGCTCCTACCAGAAACCCCGTGAGCTTATCTGGCTGTTTGGCATGACCATCTATCTGGTTCTGATGGCCGAGGCCTTCATGGGCTATCTGCTCCCCTGGGGCCAGATGTCCTACTGGGGTGCACAGGTCATCGTTAACCTCTTTGGTGCGATCCCGATTATTGGGGAAGACCTCTCCCTGTGGATTCGTGGTGACTACCTGATATCCGGCATTACACTGAACCGGTTCTTCGCGCTCCACGTGGTAGCGCTGCCCATCGTGCTGCTGGGTCTTGTCGTACTGCACATTCTGGCACTGCATGAAGTGGGTTCAAACAACCCTGACGGCATCGACATCAAGAAAAACAAGGACGAAAACGGCAAACCCAAAGATGGTATTCCGTTCCACCCCTATTACACGGTCCATGACCTGCTTGGCGTAGGCGTGTTCCTCTTTGTTTTCTGTGTGGTGGTGTTCTTCTTCCCGGAGATGGGCGGGCTATTCCTTGAGAAGCCGAATTTCGAACCCGCTAACCCGCTGAAGACGCCGGATCACATAGCGCCGGTATGGTACTTCACGCCTTTCTACGCAATGCTCCGTGCAGTAACCGTGGATCTCTTTGGTCTCGATGCCAAGTTCTGGGGTGTGGTCGTCATGGGTGGTGCGATTGCCATTCTGTTCGTGCTTCCCTGGCTGGACCGCAGTCCGGTGCGGTCGATCCGTTACAAAGGCGTTCTGAGCAAAATTGCACTTGCCATCCTGGCGATCAGTTTCGTGATTCTGGGGTATCTTGGCCTTGTTCCGGCGACGGAAGGGCGCACGATGGTGGCCCAGATACTGACAACGCTGTACTTCCTCTACTTCATTCTGATGCCCTTTTACACACGAATGGAGAAAACCAAGCCAGTGCCAGAGAGGGTGACAGGATGATTAAAAAGTTATTTCTGGTTCTCGTAGTGGCCTTGCTGCCGGGCCTCGCCCTGGCGGCGGCTCCGGGTGTCCCGCTCGATAACATGGAGCCTGATCATACGAACAAGGCGTCTCTGCAGCGCGGCGCTGCAACCTTCATGAACTACTGCATGGGCTGTCACTCCCTGGAGTATGCCAGGTACATGCATGTGGCAGAGGGTCTGGACATATCCGATCAGCTTGTGGAAGAGAACCTCATCTTCACCGGCGCAAAGATCGGTGAGCTGATGAAAATCGGTATGAACAAACAGCAGGCGGCGAACTGGTTTGGTAATGCCCCGCCGGACCTTACCCTGGAATCGCGGTTGCGGGGAGAGGACTGGATCTATTCCTATCTGCGCGGCTTCTACAAGGATGAAACCCGGCCGCTTGGCGTCAATAACGTGGTCTTCGACAATGTCGGTATGCCCCACGTACTGGTGGATCAGCAGGGGCTGTGCGCAGTCAAGCCGAAAATCGGCCAGAAATCGAGCATTGATCCGCTCAGTGGCAACGAGAGAAATGCCGGCGTCTGCCCTGAGTGGGCGAGCGAAGGGTCGATGAGCCCGTCCGAGTTCAATACTGCGATGTACGACCTGACGAATTTCCTCTCCTATATGGGGGATCCGGTCAAGGTCGAGCGCGAACGGCTTGGCGTGTTTGTCCTGATCTTCATTGCCATTTTCTTCGTTTTCGCCTGGCTCCTGAACCGCGAGTACTGGAAGGACGTACACTGAAGATTCGGGTATAATTGGTGACGTGGAATGTCCAGCGGGCCTTCATCGGGCCCGCTGGTTTTTTTCGTTATGCAACATCATTTTGATTTGTCTAATCATGGGGTAGCTCTATGGGCGTTGTGACCAAGCGGTCATCAATGACATTTTTTTCGGATCCGGCCAGTCATTACAGCCACCGTGTCCGTATCGTGCTCGCAGAGAAGGGCGTAACCGTGGATGTGGTGGACGTGGATCCTGATAATCCGCCAGGGGAACTTGCTGACCTCAATCCCTACAATGCGTTACCGACGCTCGTCGATCGTGATCTTGTGCTTTATGAGCCCAACATCATGATGGAATATCTCGATGAGCGTTTTCCGCATCCGCCACTGCTTCCTGTCTATCCGGTAGCCCGTGCCAATAGCCGGCTGATGATTCATCGGATTCAGAAGGACTGGTGCGGCCTGGTAGACCAGATCCTTGCCCAGCCGAACCACAAGGCTTCGGAGACAGCCCGCAAGGAATTGCGTGAAAGCCTTTTGGCAACGGCGGCTCTGTTCGGCGAAATGCCATTTTTCCTGTCTGAGGAGTTTACGATTGTAGACTGCTGTATTGCGCCCATTCTCTGGCGCCTGCCAGCCATGGGGATCGAATTTACGGAAAAGCAGGCGAAGCCCTTACAGAAGTACATGGAAAGAATCTTCAGCCGGGATGGCTTCAAGGCCAGTCTTTCCGATCTTGAGGAAGATATTCGCAACTGATTTACCTGTCACCAGCTTGGGCAAGGGGGAGTGAGTGTCTGACAAGACAGTGAAGATGGCATCCAGCAGGCCGTATCTGGTGCGTGCTTTCAACGAGTGGATACTGGATAACGACTGCACGCCCTATATTGTGGTAGACGCGGGGGTGCAGGGAGTGCAAGTGCCTTCCGAACACGTTGCCAATGGCCAGATCGTGCTGAATATAAGCCCGGGTGCGGTCAAGGCTCTGGTAATAGGCAACGGTGCCCTGGAATTCAGTGCCCGCTTTGGCGGTGTGCCAATGCAGGTTTTTATTCCTCTTCAGGCCGTGATGGCCATTTATGCCCGTGAGAATGGTGAAGGGATGGTGTTTGGCAGCGAGCCTGGCTCTCCGGATCCGGATGGTCAGCCCGAGGCGGATACGTCGACAGGGCAGCGGCCGTCGGGGAAACCCAGTCTGAAAGTGGTTAAATAGAGCAGTTTTCGCGCCTGGTGTTTGTCGTCAGGCGCGTTTGGCTCTCTTCCGGCGCGGTCTTCTGTTATCCGCCAAAAAGCTTGCGATCAATGAGTTCACAGAGCGCATTGATGATTACCATCATCAGCGGGGCCGCCTGGCCCGGCGCAAGATTGTCCAGGGCGACTTCGTGATCGTCCGGATTCAGCAGAGATGTGATATCGGTTTTCTCCTTTGCGCTCAGCACCACGACTTTCATCTCCCGATCATGGGCAGCCTGTATTGCCTGAATAAGATTTGCCTTGTGTCCGTCGTCCACGATGACCAGCAGCAGGTCATTGGCTTTGCCGATGGCGCGGACCTGCCGTGAAAAGGTTTCGTTAAAGCGGTTATCCCGGCAGATGGCAGAGTAGGTTGTGGCGTCAGCCCCAAGGTTAATCGCGGGCAACGCCGGCCTGTCGTGCTCGTAGCGGTTCAGAAGGGCAGTACAGAAATACTGGGCAAGGACATTGGCGCTGCCGTTGGCACAGGCGATGATCTTGCCGTCCATGAGCAGTGAGGCCACCAAGGCATCGGCTGCAAGGCTGATGTCGGTTACAGCCATGCTGGCCGCCCCGGCGGTGTGCTCCATGTGCGTTGCGAACAACTGGTTCACGAGGTTTTCACTATCATTCATGGCGATGCCTGAATTGCGTTTTTGATCCACTGGATCCGATATTGTTTGATGGTTCCCGGCGCCATGGCCACCACATCGATCCGGCTTGAAACATTCCAGAGCCCGTTCCGGTGCAGGTAAAACGAGGCGGCCCGCACCAGTCTCTGCTGTTTCCGGTAGGTAATGGACTCCGCACTACCGGTGAAACTGGATCTGCCCCGGTAGCGCACCTCAAAGAACACCAGGACGTCGCCATCCATTCCCACCAGGTCGATTTCCCCGCCCCGGCTATATACGTTGTGCTCAAGTATGCGGACGCCTCTGCGCTGAAGATAGCGTGCCGCTACTCCTTCCGCCCGAAATCCGGATGCCTTGCTGCCTTCCCTGGCAATCATCTGTGGGCCTCATCCTTTTGTCATCAGAGAAGTGGGTCGTTCTGCCGGTCGCTCTCGCTTTCATCCTGCTCACCGGTGCTCTGTCCGGGCAAAAGCACCGGTTTGCCCTGTTCGAAGACCGCCCAGAGCTGCTCCCGCCTGATCGTGCCATTTTCTGTCATTGTCAGGCGCCCGGTCAGACCCTGAATGGCGCTGTTTTCGACCTGCTCAAGCAGGGGCAGGCGAGCACTGAGGCGGTAGGCGTCTGCTCCCATGGCAAACAACCGGCCGAGTTGACCGCTCATATTGGGAAACGCACTGGTGGCGGCCTCCCGAAAAGGGTTGTCCGGGTTGAGAACCCAGGGGATATCGGTGAACCGGACCTGGTTCAGATCCCTGTCCCTGGAGGGATCGGCGCGACCCTCGTATACCAGTGAGGGCGCGTACACTGGCAGGTCTCCGCCGAAATAAAATGCGAAAAGAGGGTTGAATTGTCGCGCAATGGTGGGCTGAGCCACCATGATGATTGCATCCACGTCCTGCCGGCGCCGGGGTTCGAACTCGATGTTCAGGCCAATAGTGCGCTCGACAGCGATCGCCCTTTCCCGGCTGGTGTTAATTCCCAGCAGATCAGCAGTCACCTCGCGGAAGTTGTCGGAACGGAAGAAGCGCCTGACATCGAGCGCGATACCTCCCTGTTGATCCAGGGTTTCAACAAGTGCCTGTTCCACCCGGCTGCCCCAGTCGCCTTCGGGAACCAGTACCAGTACCTGGCTATGGCCCTCGCTCTGTAGCCGCGATGCAATCTGACGGGCTTCATCTTCAGCTGACAGTCCGAATTGATACAGCCGGGCCGGGGGCGGGGACTGGCTGGAATAGTTGAGCGCGAGCAAAGGCACAGGCATGGAATTGCGGTTCATTACGGTAGCCAGAGCTTCTTTTTCCAGAGGGCCGACGATAAGATCCGGGCTTTCCTTTCCCAGTTCCTCATAGAGATCAGCAAACCTGCGATCGGTGGTGTCGGTGACTGTGATCTGGATTTCGTAATCACTGGCGCTCTCGTCCGCGTAAAACGCTGCCATGAAACCGTCCCTGATGGCGGCTCCTGCGCCTGCCAGTGGACCGGTCAGAGGAAGTGCCAGATAGATCTTTTCGGGCCGTTCCTGGGAAAGCCGGGTCAACATTGCCAGCTCGTCGGGCAACTGGCTTGCCGCCGGGTGCCCTGGCCAGTTGAACTGCCACTCCCGCACAGCTTTGCCGCGGGTCTCCAGGTTCATCTCCGGTCCACGCAGCATCAGCGCGAGTTCCAGCCAGCCCTGGGTATCGTAACCAATAGCCTTTTCACTATATTCTCGGATCTCCTCGGACGGCGTGCGCTTGAGTAGCTGCCATATCTGATCATTCCTGCTCTGGGCGTCCGCTACGAGCCCGGGACTGGTGTCCAGGAGGGTAAGAGCTGCCTGCAGGGGCTGCCCGGCAAGCCTGAAGATTTCCACCTGAAGCCGGGCTGCCTGGGCGACCAGATCTTCCCGGTATTGCCGGAAATGGGTCACATTCAGTGAGTCAGCCAGCTCTTCTGCCCAATCCCGGTCTTCCAGGGCAGCGGCGCCAGCCATGGAAAGCAGCATGTACTGCAACCTGAGCGGCTCCAGCGGCGGATCAAGCCGTTCGCTCCGCAACAACTGGCGCGCGTCGGCGTGGCTGTTCTGGTTCTGCAGCCTGTCGGCGGCGTCCAGAAGGAAGCGCTGCGCTTCTGCCCTGTCCCGTATGTCGCTGGCCATGGAGATAATCCGGTCCGGCGATTCAAGGTCTTCCTGATTCAGAGACACCGGCGCGCAGCCGGCGAGCAGCACCACAAGGGCCAGCATGGCGACTGAGTGCCGCGTGTAACGCCGGCAGGAACAATGGCCGGAGCGAATGCGATTGCGAGGTTGGTCTGTCATATCTGGGTCACACAGCTCCCGGGAGTTACGCTTGTGGCGCCGGTCAAACGCCGGCATCATGCTTCAGTGCGGAGTTTAACAGCTCGCGGCCCATTTCTCATGACCTTGCTGTCATCCAGTCTGATAAAAGAAGGTATTTTGTGACCCCCGAACCCATGCGTGCAGCTCCGACGGAGGGAGTGCTCTATATAGTCGCGACGCCGATTGGCAACCTCGATGACCTGTCCCCCCGTGCCGTCAGCACCCTGGCCCGTGCAGACATTGTTGCCGCCGAAGACACGCGGCATAGCGGTCGCCTGTTGCAGCATCTGGGCTTGCAGAAAAAAATGGTCGCGATTCACGATCATAACGAGCGTGACCGAAGCGCCGGCCTGATTGACCAGTTGGCGGCAGGTGCCCAGATTGCGCTGATCTCGGATGCAGGCACGCCGCTGATTTCAGACCCGGGCTATGTCCTGGTCCGGGAGGCCCGGCAACGCGGGATCAGGGTTTCCCCGGTACCGGGACCCTGTGCGTTTGTCGCGGCCCTGAGTGCTGCCGGCCTGCCCACCGATCGTTTTCTGTTTGAGGGCTTCCTGCCCGCCAGGCGGGGTCCCCGGAGGGCCGCTCTGGATGTCCTGAAGCGGGAAACCGCCACTCTGATTTTTTACGAGTCCCCCCACCGGATTCTGGAAACCATGGCAGCCATAGCAGAAGTAATGGGGCCGGAGCGGCCGGTAGTTCTCGCGCGGGAGCTGACGAAGACCTTTGAAACCTTTTATTCGGGCCAGGCGGTCAGGGTCTGTGAGCAGCTCGCAGAGGATGCCTATGGGGCCAAAGGCGAGTTTGTGGTGATGGTGGAGGGCGCGAGCGCCCGGGCGGAAGCTCATGAGGGCCTGGATGTAGACCGGTTTCTGGTACTTCTGATGGAAGAGCTGCCGGTAAAGAAAGTGGCGAAGATTGGCGCCGAGCTGACAGGGCTTTCCCGCAACGAACTATACCAGCGCGCGCTGGGTCTCAAGGGGGAGGGCTGACAAACGGTGCAGGTTTTGCTTGCGTGGAACCCGGGGCGCCGGTATCGTCTCGCCTGAGTTCGCCAGACAGTCGCCGCCAGTTCGCTGGGGGAGGAAAGTCCGGGCTCCATAGGGCAAGGTGCCAGGTAATGCCTGGGCGGCGTGAGCCGACGGAAAGTGCAGCAGAAAGGTAGACCGCCTAAGCGCCTTCGGGCGCCGGTAAGGGTGAAACGGTGCGGTAAGAGCGCACCGCGTGACTGGTAACAGTTCACGGCGATGGTAAACCCCACCTGGAGCAAGACCAAATAGGAGTCCGATGGCGTGGCCCGCGCTGGACTCGGGTAGGTTGCTTGAAGCCTGTGGTGACGCAGGCTCTAGATGAATGACTGTCCACGACAGAACCCGGCTTATCGGCGAACTCGCCATCTTCTGTCCTGCCCCGGCTCCGATCGGGAGCGGGGTTTTTGTGATCCCGGCAACAGATGTGTCGGGAGTTCATATACCAAAATAATCTTAAACCTCACTTGTCATCTTCAATGTTTCCCCCAGGTACATGATTTACCTGTTTTTCTTCCCTGAAATACTCCTGATGCATCAAGTCATGCATCGTAACTCGTTGTCATCAAAGAAACTTTTCCATGCGCGGCACCCATAACGCCGCTTGCATTGTGTTCTGCGTGTTCCTATAGTGTGCAGGTGTGGGAAAAAGTGGGTTCTGGTGGTTTTTGGTGGGTTGTTCGGGAGTGAAGTGGGAAATCAGGTGTTGTTCTCGCTCTCCGCCCTCCATCAGGAATCAGGATCCCTTTCCGGTTAGACACCTCAGGACCAGCGCGGATGAGTAACTTTCTTGGCAGTCATGCCATCAACATGGATGCAAAGGGTCGTTTGGCGATCCCTGCACGGGTGCGCGAGGATCTCGCCCAGGCCTGTGGCGGACGCATTGTGTTGACAGCGAATGCCGATGAGGAGCGCTGCCTGCTGCTTTACCCGGAATCCCAATGGGAAACCATCCGTCCCCAGATTGAAGCACTGCCGAACATGAACCGGATGGCCCGACGGCTGCAGCGGCTGCTGCTCGGCCACGCGACGCCCCTGGAGCTTGACTCTGCCGGCCGGATCCTGGTGCCGCCGACCCTCCGCAGTTATGCCCGGCTGGACAAGAAGCTTATGCTGATCGGACAGGGTAAAAAGCTGGAGCTGTGGAGTGAAGAGCGCTGGTTTGCATGGCTTGATGAGCCCGCAGATGACGAGAACATGCCCTCCGAGATGGAGGCACTGTCACTATGAAGCCTGCCACTCCCGATCAGGAAAGCGTCCAGGAGCATCGCTCGGTTCTGCTGGATTCCGCTGTTGATTACCTGGTTGGTCGTACGGACGGCCGTTATGTGGATGGGACCTTTGGCCGTGGTGGCCACAGCCGGCTGATTCTTTCCCGGCTTTCCGAAAACGGCGAGCTTCTGGGGATCGACAAGGATCCGGTCGCAGTGGCTGTGGGCCAGGAACTTACAGGCCAGGACAGCCGTTTCCACATGGCTCACGGATCCTTCGCGCACCTGGATCAGGAGCTGGACGCCAGAGGCTGGCCTCAGGCGGATGGAATTCTGCTGGATCTGGGGGTGTCGTCTCCGCAGCTGGATGACGCCAGCCGCGGTTTCAGTTTCATGCGGGAAGGCCCGCTGGACATGCGCATGAATCCCCAGCAGCCGCCAAGCGCCGCCACATGGCTCAATACGGCGGACGAAAAACAGATAGCGGATGTTATCTGGCAGTACGGTGAAGAGCGTTTTTCGCGCCGAATTGCCCGTTCCGTTGTGTCCCGGCGTCAGGAGGCGCCGCTGGAGACAACCCGGCAGCTCGCCGAACTGGTGTCTGCAGCTGTTCCGAAGAAGGAAAAGCACAAACATCCTGCCACCCGGACCTTTCAGGCAATCCGGATTTTCATCAATCGCGAGCTGGAGGATCTGGAAATCGGGCTCCGGGTCGGTGTAGACCGTCTGGCGCCGGGAGGTCGACTGGTCGTGATCAGTTTTCATTCCCTCGAGGACCGGATCGTAAAGCGTTTCATGAGAGATCTTGCCCGGGGGCCACAGCTGCCCCGTGGATTGCCGGTTACAGCCCGGGAGACAGAAACCCCGTACCGTCTTGTCACCAAGGCTCTGAAAGCTGAAACAGGTGAAGTGAGTGATAACGTTCGGGCCCGGAGTGCAGTGATGCGGGTGCTGGAAAGGCGCCTGGACGTTTCCGCGAAAGGAGACCGCGAATGAGCGCAGTAACAGTTGAACGGCCGCCAAGAGAAGCGGTCCTGAGCAGGCAGAAGGTCAGACAGGGTCTCTCCAGAACGGTCAGTCTGTCCCAGCGGATTTTTCAGGCGCTCTGCCGGCGGGATGTGGCCATATCGCTGGGACTGGTTGCGGTGCTGATCGCATCGGCCATCGGCGTGGTAATCAGTGCTCACGAGAATCGACAGCTTTTCAACACCCTGTCGGAACTTCACATGCAGCGGGACAACTACCAGCGGGAATGGAGTCAGCTTCTGCTGGAGCAGAGCGCACTCAGCGCCTACGGCCGCATCGAGCGCAGGGCGACAGAGGACATGGACATGATAGTGCCGGGGCGGGGAAGCATAGTCCTTGTCCCTGCGCCTCTTGCAGTCGCAGCCGGCAGATAACAAGAACCTCAATGAACACTGCTTTCGGGCAGCAGAATGGGTGGCGACCTTGCCAGAACAGAAGCAGACCAGAAACAGTTTTCAGCGCTTGAAGGCCGGGCTTAAAGCATGGCGCTTCGCATCTGTGCTGGCTGTTTTTATGGCTGTTGTGGCTGCCCTGGGCTGGCGCCTGGTCGATCTGCACGTGGTCGATCAGGCATTTCTCCGTGAGCAGGGCGATGTGCGCACCATTCGCGTTGAAACAATCGACGCCCATCGTGGCATGATCACGGACCGCTATGGCGAGCCGCTGGCGGTGAGCACACCTGTACATACGCTTTGGGCAAACCCAGGGGAAATGAGCGTTGATGACCCCCGCCTCGCCAACCTGGCCCGACTGCTGGGAATGAAAGAGGCTGCGCTCCGGAACCGGGTGCGGGCCAACGAAGGCCGCGGGTTCATGTATGTGAAGCGCAAGATCCCGCCTTCCCTGGCGGAAGCTGCGGTGGCTCTTGAGATCCCCGGCCTGTACAAGCGCCGGGAATATCGTCGTTATTATCCCGCCGGCGAAGTCACGGCCCATGTCGTTGGCTTCACCAATATCGATGAGCGTGGTCAGGAAGGTATCGAGCTGTCTTTCAATGACTGGCTCAGTGGCCGCGTGGGTAGCAAGCGTGTGCTGAAGGACAATCGGGGACGGGTAATAAAGGATCTTTCCCTTATCCGGGACGCCGATCCCGGCCGGAGTATGTCTCTGAGTATCGACCTTCGTCTGCAGTATCTGGCTTACCGGGAACTGAAAGCTGTGGTTCAGGCTCACGACGCCCGCGGTGGAACCCTGGTCATGCTGGATGTCGATACCGGTGAAGTGCTGGCGATGGTGAACCAGGACTCATACAACCCCAATGACCGCAGTCGGATCAGTTCGGAGGGGCTTCGTAATAAGGCCATAACCGACCTTTTCGAGCCAGGCTCGACCATGAAGCCCGTGACCATAGCCGCAGCCCTTGAAAGCGGCCGCTACCGGCCGGATACCCAGATAGATACAGCGCCGGGCTTCCGGCGCTTTGGCCGTTTCACGATTCGTGATTCCCACAATTACAACGTCCTCGACCTTACAGGCATTGTAGTCAAATCGAGCAATGTGGGTATCAGCCGTATTGCGTCGGATCTCGGCGGGGATGCGATCAGAAACCTCTATTACCGGCTTGGCATGGGTCAGGCCACCGGCATCGGATTTCCCGGTGAAGCCGTTGGTGTCCTGCCCAGCCCGCCCCGCTGGCGGCCAGTGGAGGAGGTCACTCTGTCTTATGGTTATGGCATGAGTGTCAGTGCGCTGCAACTGGCGCAGGCCTATATGGTGCTGGCCAACGGAGGTATTCGTTATCCGCTCAGCCTGGTTCGTCTTGAGTCACCAGCAGTGGGAGAGCGCGTGCTCTCCGAAAAAGTCACAGCTGATGTCCGCCAGATGCTTCGAGTGGCCGTGGAAGAAGGCACCGGAAAACGTGCCCAGCTGAGCTTTTATTCGGCTGGAGGCAAGACTGGCACGGTGCATCTGGTGGGCCGGGACGGCTATGAAAAAAGCCAGTACAAGGCAATTTTTGCCGGCATGGCGCCGGTTGACGATCCGAGGATTGTAACAGTCGTCGCAGTGGATGCCCCCCAAGGGGGAGAATATTACGGTGGGGAAGTGGCAGCGCCGGTGTTTGCCCGGGTCATGGGCGATGCCCTGCGCCTGCTGGACGTGAAGCCCGAGCTGGATTCTGCAGACATGCGCACAGCTTTGGGCAGGCCAGTTTCCGCGGAGAGGGGATGAAATCATGAGCATCACATCTCTCAGTACTTTGTTGCAGGGTATTGTGACCGTTCCGTCTGTCTTTGACGTCACTATTCATGGTCTCACGACAGACAGCCGTGAGGTGCGCCAGGGGGACGCGTTCCTGGCCCTGTCTGGCCCGCAAACGCCTGCAGACTACCACGTCGGAAACGCCATCGAATCCGGAGCCACTGTTGTGCTTCTGGAGTCTGCGGAGGCCGGAGAGTGTGAGGAGAGGATGGGCGCGCTGGTAGTGCCCGTACCGGACCTCAAAGCCAGGCTTGGTGCCATTGCCGACCGGTTTCATGAACATCCTTCCCAGCGCCTCCGGGTCCTGGGAGTGACTGGGACCAACGGCAAGACGTCGGTGAGTCACTATATAACGCAACTGCTCAATGACACCGGGATGCCCTGCGGCCTGCTGGGCACGCTGGGTTACGGTATGCCCGGCAGGCTTGTGCCTGCTACTCATACTACTCCGGATGTGGTCCAGGTAAACCGGAACCTGGCCCGCATCCTCGGGCAGGGTGGCCGCACGGCCGTGATGGAGGTCTCCTCCCATGCTCTCGAGCAGGGCCGGATTGATGGCATCCACATGGTGGGCGCCATTTTCACCAATCTGACCCGGGATCATCTGGACTATCACGGCTCCATGGAAGCTTACGGCGCCGCCAAGGCAAAGCTGTTTACCCGGGAAGGGCTGCACTTTACCGTCATCAATTTTGACGATCCCTTCGGCCGGCAGCTTTACGAGCAGCTTGAAGGCAAATGTGATCGCGTCCGCTACAGCCTGCATGAGGCCCAGATCGAACTCTGGCTTACCAGCTTCGCGCCGGAAATGGAGGGCTTCACTGCCACCGTGGATGGTCAGTGGGGAAGTTTTACGGTCTGGGCGCCACTGCTGGGCGCCTTTAACGTGAGTAATCTGCTTGCCTCCATGGCCGCAGTTCTGAGCCTTGGTGTTCCGGCAGAAAGGGTGGTGCAGGCGGTTTCCCGGCTGGTGCCGCCGCCCGGACGACTCGAGTCCTACATGGGCGTCGAGGGCGTGCAGGTGGTCGTTGACTATGCTCATACGCCTGATGCCCTCAAGAATGCCCTGGCAGCGCTGCGGCCCCATACCAGGGGCGAGCTCATCTGCCTGTTCGGTTGCGGAGGTGACAGGGATGCCGGCAAGCGGCCGGAGATGGCCCGTGAAGCAGAAGCCGGTGCCGACCGGGTGATCGTGACCGACGACAATCCCCGCGGCGAAAATCCCGGCGCCATTGCAGAAGACATTATGAAAGGCTTTTCGGCCCCGGACCGCATCCAGGTGATTCATGATCGCGCCACCGCCATCCGCTCAGCCGTCGAACAGGCGAAGTCCGGAGACGTCATTCTGGTAGCAGGCAAGGGCCATGAGGCCTGGCAGGAAATGGCGGGCCAGCGGATGCCCTTCAGCGATGCCGAACAGGTCCGTGCGGCCCTGTCTCTCACTGGTGGTGTGGCATGATCCGGGCATTTTCGCTGGCGGAAGCGGCCAGCTGGCTGGGCGTGGAACCGGTTGACGGCGACCGCTCCTTCACTGGCATCTCCACCGACACGCGTTCCATTCAGCCGGGTGATCTTTTTGTCGCCATCCGCGGTGAAAA
This sequence comes from Marinobacter sp., assembly GCF_044799475.1. Classification (GTDB taxonomy): domain Bacteria; phylum Pseudomonadota; class Gammaproteobacteria; order Pseudomonadales; family Oleiphilaceae; genus Marinobacter. The sequence goes on from NZ_CP085217.1 coordinate 1,828,152, forward strand.
CTTCGACGGACACAGATTCATTGGAGCTGCGGAGGCTGCCGGAGCGACAGGCGCAGTGGTGGAATTTTTCATAACCGGTGTTGCTATCCCCCAACTGGTGGTGCCTGACGCCATTCTGGCTCTGGCCCGGCTGGCCCGCGGCAACCGTCTGGAAAGCCGTGCATCCGTTGTCGCCGTTACCGGCAGCAGCGGGAAGACCACCGTCAAGGAGATGCTTGCCGGTGTGCTGGCCCAGGAAGGTGCAACCCTGGCCACCCAGGGCAATCTGAACAACCACATTGGTGCACCCCTGACTCTTTTCAGGCTTGCTCCGGAGCACAGATTTGCAGTGATCGAACTGGGGGCCAGCGCGATGGGGGAGATAGCTCACACGGTGTCCGCTGCCCTCCCGGATGTGGCCATTATTACCAATGCCGGAGAGGCCCATTTGGAAGGCTTTGGCAGTTATCAGAATATTGTTCGGGGCAAGGGTGAAATCATCGAAGGCGTTGTCGAAGGCGGTACCCAGGTACTGAATGCTGACGACCCCGCCTGCGAGCAGTGGCGCCGGCGGGCGTCCGGTTGCCGGGTAGTGACCGTAAGCCGGAAGCGGGAAGTGGCTGCCGACTATCACGCCAGCAGTAATACCAGTGAAAGCGGCGACCAGCGACTGACAGTCGATGGCCCGGATGGATGGAACTGTGAAGTCACCCTGGCGCTGGCGGGGGAGCACAACGTGACCAACGCCCTGCTGACTATCGCCGCAGTCCGGTCGCTCGGTATTTCGGATGACGCCATCCGGCAGGGCCTGGCAACAGTGCTGCCGGCGAAGGGCCGGCTGCAGCCAGTTGTGCTGGCTCCGGGCATTGAGGTCATTGATGACAGCTATAACGCCAATCCATCGTCAATGAAGGCTGCCCTTGGCGTTCTCGCCACCCGTCCTGGCCTGCGTATCGCGGTGCTGGGAGCCATGGCGGAGCTTGGAGCAGACAGCCTCCGGATGCACCGGGAAGTGGGGGAGAGAGCCAGAAGTCTGGGGATCGATCGGCTGCTGGCTGTTGGCCCCCGCTGCGAAGGATATCTGGAGGGCTTTGGTGAAGGCGCAGAGCGCTGTACGGATCAGGGAGAAGCTGTGTCCCGCCTCATTAAACAGCTTGATACACCGGTAACGGTGATGGTCAAGGGTTCTCGGAGTTCTGCCATGGACCGCGTGGTAGAGGAGTTAAAAGAGAGGGTGAAAAACCAATGCTACTCTGGCTGACAGGGATTCTGGCGGAATACTTCCCGGTGCTGACGGTGTTTCAGTATCTGACGCTGCGGGGGATTTTCGGGGTGCTGACCGCACTGCTGATCTCCCTCATCGTGGGGCCGGTGATGATCCGCAAACTGAGCCAGTATCAGATCGGTCAGTCGGTGCGGGATGACGGACCCCAGACCCATCTTAGCAAGGCGGGCACACCAACCATGGGGGGCGCCCTGATTCTGGTGGCCATTGGTGTCAGCACTTTGCTATGGGCAGATCTGAGCAATCGCTACGTATGGGTCACGCTGCTGGTCACCCTGTTCTTTGGCATTGTTGGCTGGGTGGACGACTACCGGAAAGTGGTTGAGCGCAACCCCCGGGGCCTGCCGGGGCGGTGGAAGTATTTCTGGCAGTCGGTCATTGGAGCGGTAGCTGCGGTTACCCTTTTCTACAGCGCGACGCTCCCCCAGGAAGTATCCCTTGTTGTGCCCTTCTTCAAGGATGTTTCCCTGGTCATGGGGCCGATTCTGTTCATTCTCCTGAGTTACTTCGTGATTGTCGGCAGCAGCAACGCGGTCAACCTGACCGATGGCCTGGACGGGCTGGCCATCATGCCTACGGTGATGGTTGCCGGTGCGCTGGGCATTTTCGCCTACGTCTCCGGCCATGCCCAGTTTGCCAGCTATCTGCTGATTCCCCACCTGCCCGGAACCGGTGAGCTGATTGTTTTCTGCGGCGCCCTGGTTGGCGCCGGGCTCGGTTTCCTGTGGTTCAACACCTATCCCGCCCAGGTGTTCATGGGGGATGTGGGCGCACTGGCCCTGGGTGCTGCGCTCGGAGTGGTTGCGGTGATCGTTCGGCAGGAAATCGTGCTGTTTATCATGGGCGGGGTGTTCGTCATGGAAACCGTCTCGGTGATCCTTCAGGTGGCCTCTTTCCGCCTCACCGGGCGCAGGATTTTCCGGATGGCGCCACTGCATCACCATTTTGAACTCAAGGGCTGGCCCGAGCCCCGGGTCATTGTCCGTTTCTGGGTTATTACTGTCGTGCTGGTCCTGATCGGGCTCGCCTCACTGAAACTTCGTTAGGCGTATGGAACTGGAATGAGCGTTATAGCTTCGGATCGTCGCACACTGGTGGTAGGGCTCGGCAAAACCGGGCTTTCCTGCGTGCGTTACCTTTGCAAAAAGGGACGGGACGTTGCTGTGGCTGACAACAGGGCAGCGCCTCCGGGCCTGGAAGAGCTGAAGCGGGACTGGCCGGAAGTCCCGGTGTATCTGGGGCCTTTTGATTCCGAGCTGTTCAGCGGTTTTAACGAGCTGATTGTAAGCCCCGGCCTGAGTGTTGAAGAGCCGGCAATCCGCCTGGCAGCTGAGCGAGGCGCGCACATATCCGGTGATATAGACCTGTTCAGTGCTGCCGCCCGGGCTCCGATCGTGGGCATCACAGGTTCCAACGGCAAGACAACCGTCACAACCCTGGTCGGCGAAATGGCAAAAGCTGCCGGTCGTCGTGTAGCGGTTGGTGGCAACATAGGCACGCCGGCGCTGGACCTGCTGGCGGAGGATGTGGACCTTTATGTGCTCGAACTTTCCAGTTTTCAGCTCGAAACCACGGCTGAACTTGGGGCCGAGGCGGCAACGGTGCTCAATGTCAGTGACGACCACATGGATCGTTATCCCTCGAAAATGGCCTATTTTCAGGCCAAACAGCGCATTTTCAACGGTTGCAGAACCGCTGTGGTCAACCTTGATGACCCCCTCAGCACACCCATGGCCAGGGACACTCTCAGATTCATCTGTTTTGGCATGAACAGGGTCAATCCCGAGACGTTCAGCACCCGTGAAGACGAAGGCGGCACCTGGATCACCTTTGGCTTCGATAACCTGTTGCGGGCAGAGTCCCTGAATGTCATGGGAATGCACAATGTAACCAATGTCATGGCGGCGCTGGCTCTGGGGCATGGGATCGGATTGCCCATGGCAACAATGCTCGAGGTCGCCCGGTCATTCCGCGGTCTCCCCCATCGCTGTGAGCATGTGCGTACCCTGGCAGGCGTGGACTACGTCAATGACTCCAAAGGCACCAATGTGGGCGCCACGGTTGCAGCCATCCGCAGCCTCGTGCCAAAGAAAGGCCGCATCGTTCTGATTGCCGGTGGTGAGGGCAAGGGTGCCGATTTCGGCCCACTGGTTGATCCGGTCAGTGCTCACTGTCGTCACGTGATTCTGATAGGTCGTGACGCGCCTCTGCTGGCCCGCTCCCTGGAAGGCTGCAGCGAGTTATCCACGGTCAGCAGTCTTGAAGCCGCAGTGATCCGCGCCGCCGAAGTCGCCGAGCCAGGTGACCGGGTCCTGCTTTCTCCTGCCTGCGCCAGTTTCGACATGTTTCGCGACTATGAAGATCGCGGTAGTCACTTTGTCCAGTATGTGGAGGCCCTGACATGAAATCAGTGCTGAAGCTGAATGGGCACTCGGGAGTTCCGGTGAGCCTGCTGCCGATCCTCCTGCTCAGCTCTGGCGCGCTGCTGGTAATGGGCGTGATCATGATTTCTTCCGCCTCCATGGACATGGCAGAAGAACTGACCGGAAACAGCTATCACTTCGTTGTGCGTCAGCTCATTTTCGCCGGCCTTGGCTGCGCCCTGGGTCTCGCTGCAGCCAACGTGCCCGTGGCCTGGTGGGAGCGCAGTGGCTGGCTGCTGCTGGGAGTGGGCCTGTTTGTCCTGGTGGTGGTGCTGACGCCGCTGGGAAGCACAGTGAATGGGTCCACCCGCTGGATATCTCTGGGACTTTTCAATGTACAGGTATCGGAAATCGCCAAGCTTTGTCTGATTGCGTATCTGGCGGGCTACGTGGTCAGGCGGCGCGAAGAGCTGGTCAGCACCTGGGCAGGTTTCATAAAGCCGGTATTTGTTCTTTCGCTCGCGTCCATATTGCTGGTCATCGAGCCGGACTTTGGCGCCACGGTCATCCTGATGACTGCGGCGCTCGGCATGATTTTCCTGAGCGGGGTTCCCCTGAGCCGATTCCTCCCGCTGATTGCCAGCTGCGTTTTTGTTGGCACCGCGCTGATCTTCACCCAGCCCTACCGGCTCAAGCGGGTGGTGAGCTATCTCGATCCCTGGAAGGACCAGTTTGATTCCGGATATCAGCTCACTCAGTCGCTCATTGCATTTGGCCGTGGCGACTGGGCAGGCGTTGGGCTGGGCAACTCCATACAGAAACTGTTTTATCTGCCAGAGGCGCACACCGACTTCATTTTCGCCATTATCGCCGAGGAATTTGGTCTGTTTGGCTCTCTGTTTGTTCTGGCGCTGTTCACCGTGCTGGTGCTCACCGGGTTTGCCATTGCCAGAAGAGCCGAACAGGCGGGCATGAGCTTTGGAGCCTGTTTTTCCTACGGTCTTACGCTGCTTATTGGTCTGCAGGCTTCCATAAACATGGCTGTAGCCACCGGGCTGCTGCCAACCAAGGGTCTCACTCTGCCCCTGATGAGCTATGGCGGCAGCAGTCTGCTGATGACCTGTATTTCAATTGGCATCCTGGCCCGGGTCGAGATGGAACGGCTCGACAGGAGCGAATCAGCCGAAGAGGCTCAGCCGGTTTTCCGGGGAGGTGCCGTCTATGACTAGCCGGCGTTTCCTGATCATGGCCGGCGGCACCGGCGGCCATGTCTTTCCGGCGCTTGCCACGGCAAGAATGCTGCAGGAAAAAGGGCATTCCGTGCACTGGCTTGGTTCTGCTGGCGGCATGGAAGCACGGCTGATCGGCGACACGGATATTCCAGTGTCGCTGATCGCAGTGTCGGGCCTTCGTGGCAAGGGGCGGCTGGCCCTGATGGCGGCCCCATTCCGGCTTGCCCGGGGGCTGTGGCAGGCCCTGGCGGTGCTCCGTAGCGTTCGGCCTGACTGTGTTATCGGAATGGGGGGCTTTGTTACCGGGCCGGGCGGTGTGGCCGCCAGGCTTACAGGCACGCCGCTTCTTGTTCATGAACAGAACGCCGTGGCAGGCATGACGAATCGCCTGCTGGCGCGTTTTGCCGACTCGGTACTGGAGGCCTTTCCTGACAGCTTTGGCCCCAATGTGGTGACCCGTTGCACCGGCAATCCGGTGCGGGCTGATGTCGCCGCGTTACCGGCTCCGGAAGAGCGGATGGCGGGTCGGGAAGGACCACTGCGGCTGCTGGTTATTGGCGGAAGTCTCGGAGCTCTCGCCATCAACCAGGTCCTGCCGGCTGCTCTGGCCGGCCTTGCGGAAGACGCCCGGCCGGAAGTGCGCCATCAGTGCGGCGAGCGCCACCTGGACAGCACACGGAAAGCCTATGATTCCGCAGGAGTCAGCGCACGCATCGAGCCGTTTATCAAAGACATGGCGCAAGCCTATGACTGGGCCGATCTGGTCATTTGTCGCGCCGGTGCGCTGACAATCGCGGAACTCTGTGCCGCAGGTCTGGGAGCTGTTCTTGTGCCATTTCCTCATGCGGTGGATGACCATCAGACCCGGAATGCGGAATACATGGTGAAAGCAAAGGCCGCGCTGCTGGTGCCGCAGTCCAGGCTAAAACCGGAGCTTGTGGCGGAAATTCTGAGCGATCTGGCGAACAGCCGGGATCAGGTACTGAAAATGGCGCAGTCAGCACGAACGCTGGCGCGCCCCGATGCGACGGAGAGAGTTGTGAATTACTGTCTGGAGGCTGCCAATGCCTGAATTAACAAATCCGCCGCTGGTATTCCAGGTGCCCGAGATGCGCCGGATCCGCCATATTCATTTTGTGGGTATTGGCGGTGCCGGCATGAGTGGCATCGCCGAAGTGCTCAGGAACCAGGGCTACGATGTGTCCGGTTCGGACCTGCGCAGCAGCCCCGTAACTGAGAGGCTGAGCCGGCTGGGTATCACGGTGCAGATCGGCCATGCGGGCCAGAACACAGCCCTGGCAGACGTGGTTGTTATCTCTTCCGCGGTCAGTGACGACAACCCGGAAGTCGCTGCCGCGCGGGAGCGACGCGTGCCAGTTGTGCCGAGGGCAGAGATGCTGGCTGAAATCATGCGATACCGGCATGGCATAGCCGTAGCGGGAACCCATGGCAAGACCACGACAACAAGCCTGATTGCCTCCATCCTCGCCGAGGCCGGACTGGACCCCACCTTTGTTATCGGCGGCAAGCTCAATAGTGCCGGAACCAACGCCCAGCTGGGAGGTTCGCGGTATCTCGTGGCCGAGGCGGACGAAAGTGACGCCTCCTTTCTGCATCTGACGCCGGTCATCTCAGTGGTGACCAATGTGGAAGCCGACCACATGGATACCTACGGTGGGGACGTGGGCAAGCTGAAGCAGACATTTGTGGATTTTCTGCACAATCTGCCTTTCTACGGCGTGGCGGTCATGTGTGTGGACGATGACTATGTACAGGAAATCATTCCCCGGATTTCCCGCGCCATCATCACCTACGGAATTGACAATCCCAAAGCCGATTATCGCGCCGAGAACATAGTTTCCGACTGCCTGCGGACACATTTCATCGTCAAGCGTCCAGGGGGCCGTCCGGATCTGGTCGTGGACCTTAAAATGCCCGGCCGCCACAACGTCCTGAACGCTCTGGCGGCCATTGCAGTGGCCACTGACGAGGGGGTTGCAGACTCGGCCATCTGCGCCGGTCTGGCGGGTTTTGCAGGGGTTGGCCGGCGTTTTCAGGTCTATGGCGATTATCAGACCCGCAAAGGCCGGATCACCCTGGTCGACGATTACGGTCACCATCCAACCGAGGTTGCAGCGGTCATCCGGGCAGCACGTGATGCCTGGCCCGAGCGACGTCTTGTCATGCTCTACCAACCCCACAGGTACAGCCGCACCCGGGATCTTTACGAGGATTTCGTGAAGGTTCTTTCCGACGTGGATGCCCTCCTGCTGATGGAGGTCTACAGCGCGGGCGAACCTGCAGTGCCAGGGGCAGATGGCCGCGCACTCTGTCGGAGCATCCGCCAGCGGGGCAGGCTGGAGCCGGTTTTTGTTGAAGACACCAGTGAAGTTGAGCGTCTGCTGGCCAATATTCTCCAGGACGGGGACCTTCTGATCACCCAGGGAGCCGGGGACATTGGTGGTGTGGCAGCCCGCCTGGCGGCTGCAGGAGTGATTCAAAGTGAGTGAGATGAACGCACAGGGGCATGAAGTGGGTGGATTTCAGGTGGACCGGGCCACCGGAGCAGCTCTGGGCCGCGTTGCTGTTTTCATGGGCGGCGAGTCCGCCGAGCGGGCGGTCTCCCTGAAGAGTGGTCAGGCCGTGCTCAATGCCCTGCTGGCAGCCGGCGTGGACGCCTTCGGCCTTGATGTCCGGGGCAGTCTGCTGAAGGTCGTGGACGAGCCACAATTTGACCGTGTTTTCATAGCATTGCACGGGCGCGGCGGCGAAGACGGAACGGTGCAGGCCATTCTCTCCGAGGCGGGAATACCGTTCACCGGAAGCGAAACCCTGGCCTCCGCCCTCGCCATGGACAAGCTGCGAAGCAAGTATGTATTCGCCGGCTGTGGGCTGCCGACCCCGAGATTTCGGGCCATGGCTTCGGTAGCCGACGCCGACGCCGTACTGGCAGACCTGCGGGTACCCCTGAGCGTAAAGCCGTCCCGGGAGGGCTCCAGCATTGGTATCCGGAAGGTTTCCAGCCGGCAGGAACTGGCTGATGCCTACACCGAAGCCAGCCATCACGATCCACTGGTGCTCGTCGAAGAGTGGATCGAAGGGCCCGAATTTACGGTAAGCGTGTTGCAGGGGCGGGCGCTTCCGGCGATCTGCCTCAGCACCGACCACACCTTCTATGACTACGACGCCAAGTATGTCAGCAACGACACCCGCTACCAGATTCCCTGCGGGCTCTCGCCAGAGATGGAGCTGCGGCTTCATGAACTGGCGGTGGAGTCAATGCGGGTTCTGGGCTGCAAAACCTGGGGGCGGGTGGATGTCATGCAGGATAGCGAGGGCGAGTTCTGGATACTGGAGGTCAATACGGTACCCGGCATGACCGACCACAGTCTGGTTCCCATGGCAGCAAGGGCGGCAGGAATCAGCTTTGAAGAGCTGGTGGTCCGGATACTGAGGGACACCCTGGAGGCCGCCCATGTTTGATCGCATGTTACTTCGTAGCCGGCAGATTCCATCGGATCCGCCTCCCCGCCGCCGCGGTGCCACTTCAACGGCACCGAAGCCGGATTACTTCGGTTTTCTTAAGTCGATGCTGCGGGGGGTACCCTGGTTCCAGGCGGGTCTGGGTCTGGCCGTGTTGGCTCTGGCTGCGATGGTGCCCTGGGGTACAGGGAAAGCGTTATCAGCGCTCGATCGGCAGATCGCCTCTGTGCAGATCCAGGGTCCGCTGATCGGAGAAGACCGGGAAGCGCTCTACCGCCGGGCAAGTCGGTGGGTGGGGCGAAGTTTTTTTGCAACTGACCTGGCTGACATCAAGAACGAACTTGAGCAGCGGCCCTGGATTGAGACTGCGGCTGTACGGCGGGTCTGGCCTGACGGCCTTGAAATCGAAGTGCGGGAGAAGAAGCCCCTGGCCTACTGGAATGATGATCAGCTGATCAGCCGGTCCGGCAGGCTTTTCAGCCCCAGTAACCGCGATATTGTGGGCTCTCTCCCGCGGCTGTCGGGGCCCGACGAACGGCTCGGTGAAGTGGTTGCAGTGGCCAGATCCATGGCCGAGGCGTTGACCAGACATGGCTCAGGCTTTGCCGGCCTGAGTCTGGAACCGAGGGGTGCCTGGACACTGGTGCTCGGTAACGGCATCCAGGTGGCTCTGGGTCGGGACCAGATCGAGGAACGTTTCGAGCGTTTCCTGGTGGTTTATGAAGGCCAGCTTGCCGCGCGGGCCGATGAGGTAACACGAATTGACGCCAGGTATACCAATGGTGTGGCGGTGAAATGGAAGCTGTCGGCTGCGACGTCTGGAAACAACACATAGATTCATTTGATGAACCCAGGATTTGGTGAAACACATGTCATCGGTTGAAACGGAAAACATGATTGTCGGCCTCGACATTGGGACGTCCAAGGTGGTTGCCATTGTGGGCAAGCGCAAAATGGACGGCACCATCGAGGTGGTGGGCATTGGCTCGCACCCGTCCCGGGGACTCAAGCGTGGCGTGGTCGTCAACATTGAAACCACCGTTCAGGCCATTCAGCGGGCGGTCGAGGAAGCGGAACTGATGGCGGGCTGCCGGATTCACTCGGTGTATGCAGGTATTGCAGGCAGCCACATCAAGAGCCTGAACTCCCACGGCATAGTGGCGATACGGGATCGCGAAGTAACCCAGGCCGACATTGACCGGGTTATTGATGCAGCCCAGGCGGTGGCCATCCCTGCCGACCAGAAAATACTCCATATCCTGCCCCAGGAATTTGTCATTGATAACCAGGAGGGAATCAAGGAGCCCATGGGCATGTCCGGTGTCCGGCTTGAAGCCAAGGTGCATCTGGTGACCTGTGCGGTGAATGCCGCCCAGAACATTGAAAAATGCGTGCGCCGGTGCGGGCTGGAGGTGGACGATATTATCCTGGAGCAACTGGCCTCCAGTTATGCCGTGCTCACCGAAGATGAGAAAGAGCTGGGAGTAGCCGTGGTGGATATCGGTGGAGGCACCACTGATATTGCCGTATTTACCGGTGGCGCCATCCGTCACACATCTGTGATCCCCATTGCGGGCGATCAGGTGACCAACGACATCGCCATGGCCCTGCGTACGCCGACCCAGAACGCGGAAGAGATCAAGATCAAGTATGCCTGTGCGTTGACCCAGCTGGCGGGCGCCGACGAAACCATCAAGGTCCCCAGTGTCGGGGAGCGGGCACCCCGGGATCTGTCACGGCAGGCCCTGGCTGAAGTCGTTGAGCCCCGATACGAAGAGCTGTTTACGCTCGTCCAGTCGGAGCTGCGGCGCTCGGGTTTTGAGGATCTCATTCCCGCGGGAATTGTGATTACAGGAGGCTCCTCCACGATGGAAGGCGTCGTGGACCTGGCTGAAGAAATATTTCACATGCCTGTCCGGCTTGCGTCACCGCAGGCGGTGGCGGGCATGACCGAAGTAGTCAACAACCCCATATACGCAACCGGCGTGGGGCTGCTGATCTACGGCTTCCGGCAGATGGATGCTGGGCGGGGGCCTGTGCTCAAAGGAGAAAATGCACCGTCTCTCTTCGAGCGCGTAAGGAGCTGGTTTGCCGGGCATTTCTGACGGCTAACCGGAGCAGAAAGATGTGGCAGTAGCTGGATCTCCAGCCCGAGCACGAAGGTATCTCGAAAAGAAATCGGCCCACAAAAAGGTCGACAACAGCACGAAGGAGTAGGGGAATGTTTGAACTAGTCGATAATGTCCAGCAGAACGCTGTGATCAAGGTAATTGGCGTAGGCGGCGGTGGCGGTAATGCTGTCCGTCACATGCTTAACAGCGACATCGAAGGTGTGGATTTCATCTGCGCCAACACCGATGCCCAGGCTCTGACCGGTATGGGGGCCAAACAGGTCATCCAGCTTGGCGGCAACATCACCAAGGGTCTTGGAGCCGGAGCAAACCCGGAAGTGGGCCGACAGTCGGCGATGGAAGACCGTGATCGCATTGCTGAAGCCCTGAAGGGTGCCGATATGGTATTCATCACCGCCGGAATGGGTGGCGGTACTGGCACAGGTGCTGCTCCCATCGTTGCCGAAGTGGCGCGGGAGATGGGAATTCTGACGGTGGCCGTGGTCACCAAACCGTTCCTGTTTGAAGGTGGCAAGCGGATGACCGTGGCTGAAACCGGCCTGAAGGAATTGCAGGAGAGCGTTGATTCCCTGATCACGATTCCCAATGAAAAATTGCTATCAGTGATGGGCAAAAAAACCAGTTTGCTGGATGCCTTCGCCGAAGCCAATAATGTGTTGCTGGGAGCGGTTCAGGGTATTGCTGACCTGATCACCCGCAACGGCATGATCAACGTCGACTTCGCTGATGTGAAGACAGTCATGTCAGAGATGGGCATGGCCATGATGGGGACCGCCCGTGCAACAGGCGAGAACCGCGCCCGTGAAGCAGCTGAAGCTGCAATACGTAGCCCCCTGCTGGAAGATATCAATCTGCAGGGCGCCAAGGGTATCCTGGTCAATATTACCGCCGGCATGGATCTCAACCTGGGCGAATTCTCCGAGGTAGGCGACATCGTGCGGGAGTTCGCATCTGATACGGCTACGGTGGTCGTGGGTACGGTTATCGACCCGGAGATGACGGATGAGCTCAAAGTGACAGTGGTAGCGACCGGTCTCGGTGGCAGCAACGAAAAACCAACCAAGGTGGTGGATAACTCCCGCACCCTGGATGGCACCACTGACTACAATCAGCTGGACCGTCCGGCGGTATTGCGCCGTCGTGCTGTGGCGCAGGGCAACCTGGCCGTCGATCAGCGACATGATCGTGAGGAAAAGGGGGTCGACTATCTCGATATTCCCGCATTCCTGCGTCGTCAGGCTGATTGATAACATGTTGCAATAAGGTTTTCTCGGTGCCTGATGGTCGCCAGTGGCGGCTCAGGTCGAGAACCAGGTCGCGGACTGAATAACGATCGGGCCCTGCCGGATTGGTTAAATGGTATTCAGTTCTGTTTCTTGATATTCTCCGGGCAGCATTTCCCTGGGCAATATCTTACTTTTGTGACGGATTAATGTACTGATGATCAGACAACGGACGCTTAAAAACACCATTCGCGCGACCGGCATTGGCTTGCACTCGGGAGAGAAAGTGTACCTCACCCTGAAGCCCGCTCCGATCGATACGGGGATCGTTTTCCGCCGGACCGATCTGGATCCGGTGGTTGAGATCAGGGCCTGTGCCGAGAATGTCGGCGAGACCATGCTCTCGACGACGCTGTTGAAAGGGAATGTCCGGGTTGCGACTGTCGAGCACCTTCTGTCCGCGATGGCGGGACTGGGTATAGACAACTGCTTTGTCGAACTCAGTGCAGCCGAAGTGCCCATCATGGATGGCAGTGCTGGCCCCTTTGTATTCCTGCTGCAGTCGGCCGGAATCGCAGAGCAGGACTCGGCCAAGCGTTTCATCCGGATCAAGCGGGAAGTGACCGTGGAAGAAGGCGACAAGAAAGCCACTTTCCTGCCCTTCGAGGGCTTCAAAGTGAGCTTCGGCATCGATTTTGATCATCCCGCTTTCAAGGGGCGGTCACAGACTGCCACTGTTGATTTTTCCAGCACCTCATTCGTGAAGGAAGTCAGCCGGGCCAGGACCTTCGGCTTCATGCGCGACATCGAAAAGCTGCGCGCGATGAATCTGGCTCTTGGTGGCAGCGTGGATAACGCCATCGTAGTGGATGACTACCGGATCCTGAATGAAGACGGTCTTCGCTACGAAGACGAATTCGTCAAACACAAGGTGCTGGACGCCATTGGCGACCTTTATCTGCTCGGCAACAGCCTCATTGGTGAGTTCCGTGGTGTTAAATCCGGCCACGACCTGAATAACAAGCTGCTTCGCAAGCTCAGGGCGGAAAAGGACGCATGGGAAGTCGTTACCTTCGACGACGAATCCACCGCGCCGATTTCCTATGTCAAGCCCGTGCTGGCGGCCCAGGGCTAGGGCAGGAGGCCCTGATCCCGGACATGGCTTGCGAGCTTTTCGAGAATCTCGCGTAACTGTTTGTCCTTCGTGTGCCCGGCTTCCTCTTTGAGGAGTCGGGCATTTTCGTTACTGAGGGCTGTCTTGCGGATCGCCGGGCGGTGCGTGAACCGTGGTGGTGCGACCTTCACCCGCAACCGCCAGACATACTGGAAAACCGGATCTTCCCGAAGCTTTTCCATGATTTCATGCTGGCGCATGCGCAGTTGGCTGGCCGTGGTGGAAGACTCTGCGTTGAGCGTCATGTCACCATCCCGCAGGCTGACGAAGCGCACCTGGCCCTTTAGGGAGGCGGGAATTGCAGCGAGCACCCGCTGCTCGGCTTCCAGGTGAGCTTGCGCCCCGGCCAGAAGTTTCTGCAGGTTGGGGCTTCTTGCCTCGCTTTCGGGTCGGAGCTCAAGTGCTGGTTTTTTCTTCATGGGCTCAGGATTTACTCGACGGCTGTGGTTACGATTGGTTACACTTTCGCACAACTAAATGGCGATGCCTGTATTACACTCTTTTACATTGAGTTGGAGTGTTAGTCCAGCACGCCTTGACAGCCGTTGCAGAGCTGCCGTGACCAGGTACCTGTCGCATTATCAGTGCCCGGAACGCCCGGTACGGATAATGACGAACACTCCATCAAGCACTGCCCATGATTGAGTTTCCGGGGGTCTCAGCCCCGCAATCTGGCGATGGAAGCCTGGCAGACCAGTCGGTTCACGAGAGACGCACGGCAACAGGACGACTTTGCGGCTCCGTATGACTTCAGAACATTCTATGAATATTATTCTTGTCGGTAAACGTCACGGCAAATCCCGCGTTCTGCCGGTGAACCTGGCCGTTGTCCTGCTGCTCACGGGTACCCTTTTCTTTATGGTAGCCGGGTCTGCCTGGATCGGTTTCAGCTTCGCTTCGTCCAGCGCAGCGCCTGGCTATTCTACGGTACTTGACGAACCCGTGGTGAAAGAATGGCAGGGGAGGCTGGAATCCCAGCGAAACGAAATTCGCCGACTCACTGAGCAGAGCCGTCAGCAGGTTGACGCTCTCACGCTTCGCATGGGTCAGATCCAGGGCCGGCTGTTACGGCTGGATGCCCTTGGTCAACGGTTTGTCGAGACCGGACTGGTGGGCAGTGAAGAGTTCAACTTTGATCAGCCAGCTGCAGTCGGGGGGCCGGAAGAAGGCCTGGCGGGGGATTCCTTCTCCGTGCCAGAACTTGCCACCATGATTGAGCAGCTGGAAACCCGGGTGGCGGACCGTGAGAAACAGCTGCGTCTGCTTGATAATCTGATGTCCCGCAAGAAACTTGAAGACGAGCGCTTTGTGGCCGGTCGGCCGATCACCTGGGGCTGGCTGTCATCCCGGTATGGGTATCGCTCCGACCCGTTTACCGGGCGCCGCACCTGGCATGACGGGGTCGACCTTGCGGGGAAGGACGGTAGTGACATCATTGCGGTGGCCGCAGGCGTGGTAACCTGGGCAGACGAGCGGTATGGTTATGGCAATCTCGTCGAGATCGATCATGGTGACGGCCTGGTCACACGCTATGGCCACGCCAAAACCATCAAGGTCAAGCTCGGTGATATTGTCCAGAAGGGCCAGGTGGTGGCGCTCATGGGCAGTACGGGCCGTTCCACGGGCCCGCACGTTCATTTTGAAGTTCTGCAAAACGGCAAAAGCCGGAACCCGGAAGACTACATCCAGCGGGCCAGCCGCTAAAACGTTTTGATTCCGGTATAGCGGCCCCTTTCAGGGGCCGCCTGACGTTGTGCCTTTTGTCCTCCCGTTAAATAGGGTTAGAATGCCGTCTTCACCGAGACGGGCTCAGGCCCCGGGCAGGTCATAAATGCCCGACTCCGACCCCTTTCGGCGCCGCGCGTTCGTTTCCAGGAATGAAACGCTCTCCGAATCACCAGAGAAGCAGTGGTCTATGTTCACGAAGCTTGCAACCAAGATGTTCGGCAGTAAAAACGCGCGCGAAATCAAGCGCATGCGTAAAATTGTCGCCCGTATTAATGAGCTCGAAGAAGCTTTTGGTGCGCTGTCGGATACTGAACTGCAGGGCAAAACACTGGAATTCCGTCGTCGTCTCGACGAAGGAGAAAGTCTGGACCAGCTTCTGCCTGAGGCCTTCGCCACAGTCCGCGAGGGTAGCCGGCGTGCCATGGGAATGCGGCATTTTGATGTGCAGCTGATCGGGGGCATCACCCTCCATGAAGGGCATATTGCCGAAATGAAAACCGGTGAGGGCAAGACGCTGGTAGCCACGGCAGCTGTGTACCTCAATGCGCTGAGCGGCAAGGGCGTTCACGTAGTCACGGTAAACGACTATCTGGCGCGCCGTGATGCCGAGTGGATGGGCAAGCTGTACCGGTTCCTCGGCCTGCAGATTGGCGTAGTGGTGGCGGGCCAGAGCGCGGAAGAAAAGCGTAACGCTTACGCTGCCGATATCACCTACGGCACAAATAACGAATTCGGCTTTGACTACCTCCGCGACAACATGGCATTCAGCACGGCGGACAAGGTCCAGCGCGGTATGAACTATGCCATCGTGGACGAAGTGGATTCGATACTTATCGACGAAGCCCGAACCCCCCTGATTATCTCAGGCGCCGCCGAAGACAGCTCCCGCCTGTACCGGGAAGTCAATCTTCTGGTGCCCAGCCTCCAGAAGGCTGAAGTTCCGGAGGAAGGTGAGCCGGAAGGCGATTTCACCATCGACGAGAAAACCCGGCAGGTGGATCTGACTGAGGCCGGGCATGAAAAGGTGGAAGAGCTTCTTTCTGAGCGGGGACTCCTGAATGAGGGCGAGATCCTGTATTCAGCCGCCAACCTGAACCTCCTTCATCATGTCCACTCCGCTCTGCGGGCGCACCATCTTTTCCAGAAAGATGTGGACTATATTGTGCAGGGTGAGCAGGTTGTCATAGTGGACGAGCATACGGGCCGCACCATGCCTGGCCGGCGCTGGAGCGAGGGTCTGCACCAGGCCATCGAGGCCAAGGAGGGGGTGCCGATTCAGGCAGAGAGCCAGACGCTCGCCTCCACTACCTTCCAGAACTATTTCCGGCTTTACGAAAAGCTGGCAGGCATGAC
Source organism: Marinobacter sp. (assembly GCF_044799475.1). Classification (GTDB taxonomy): domain Bacteria; phylum Pseudomonadota; class Gammaproteobacteria; order Pseudomonadales; family Oleiphilaceae; genus Marinobacter. The sequence continues at coordinate 1,844,104 of NZ_CP085217.1, forward strand.
AGGTACCGCTGATACCGAGGCCTTCGAGTTCCGTCAGATCTACGGCCTCGACGTGGTGGTCATTCCCCCTAACAAGCCCATTCAGCGGATCGACTACAATGACCTGATCTACCTGACCCAGGAAGAAAAATTCCACGCCATTATTGATGAAATAAAGGATGTCACCGCTGAAGGCCGCCCGATTCTCGTGGGCACGGCTTCCATCGAGGCATCGGAGCTGCTGTCCATGCTCCTCAAAAAGGCCGGGATCGAGCACAAGATCCTCAACGCCAAACAGCATGAGAGCGAGGCCCAGATCATCGCCCAGGCGGGCCGTCCGGGCGCGGTCACCATTGCCACCAACATGGCGGGTCGCGGCACTGATATCGTGCTTGGCGGTAACTGGGAGCACGAAGTGGCTTCCCTTGAGAATCCGTCCGAGGAGGATATAGCGAAAATCAAGGCGGCCTGGACCGAGCGCCATAACCAGGTGCTGGAGGCCGGAGGCCTGCACATCATCGGTACCGAGCGCCATGAATCCCGCCGCATCGACAACCAGCTGCGGGGCCGTGCCGGCCGTCAGGGCGACCCGGGATCTTCCCGTTTCTTCCTGTCGCTGGAAGACAACCTGATGCGGATCTTTGCCCCGGACAGGGTCAAGAACATCATGCAGGCCATGGGGATGAAAAAGGGTGAGGCCATCGAACACAGGATGGTTACCAACGCCATTGAAAAATCCCAGCGGAAGGTCGAAGGCCGCAACTTTGATATGCGTAAAACCCTGCTGGAATATGACGATGTGGCCAACGACCAGCGCCGGGTGATCTACGAGCAGCGCAACGAGGTCATGTCCTCTGAAGATATTTCAGACATGGTCAATACCATCCGGGAAGATGTGGTGGACTCGGTTATCAGTGAGTTCATTCCACCCCAGAGTATGCCTGAACAGTGGGATGTGGCGGGGCTCGAAGCCCAGTTGCACTCAGAAATGGATATTGAGCTGCCCATTCAGAAGTGGCTGGATGAAGACAACAAGCTGTTTGAAGAAAACCTGCGCCAGCGCATCCTTGATGAAGTGGTTGCCGCTTATCGGGCGAAGGAAGAAGTTGTGGGCGCCAGCCCCATGCGCAATTTTGAAAAGCAGATATTCCTGCAGGTGATGGATACGCTCTGGAAGGAGCATCTTTCCAACATGGACCACCTGCGTCGCGGCATCCATCTGCGGGGTTATGCCCAGAAGAATCCCAAGCAGGAATACAAGCGCGAAGCCTTCAACCTCTTTCAGACCATGCTTGAATCCATGAAGCGTGACGTGACCCGCGTGCTATGTCACGTCAAGGTCCAGTCCCAGGAAGAAATGCAGGAAGTCGAGCGTCGTCGCCGGGAAGAGCTGGAACGACAACTGGCCGCAGCCAAACTGCGTCACGACGAGACCAGCGCCGCCACCGGCCCGAAGCCGGCCAGCCCTGAGGGTGAAACTGGCCAGCAGCAGGCAATGCCGGAGACTTTCGTGCGGCAGGACCGCAAGGTTGGGCGCAATGAGCCGTGTCCCTGTGGCTCTGGCAAGAAGTACAAGCAGTGTCACGGCAGGATCAGCTGACAGGTCCGTGACAGGCCAGGCTGCAAAAACCCGCACCCTGACAGCGTCAGGCTGCGGGTTTTTGCTTGCAGGGTCAGAATCCAATTACAAAGGAGAGCCATCATGGCAGTAGGGTTAGGGCCATTGCCCGGGTTTTTTCCGGTCGCCGGTGTGCGGCTGGGCGTTGCCAGCGCCGGTATCAAGAAGCCAGGGCGCAGGGATCTGGTGGTGATCGAGGCTGCTCCGGGAAGCCATGTGGCGGGGATTTTTACCCGCAACCAGTTCTGTGCCGCCCCGGTCACCTTGACGCGGGAGCATATGTCCCGCGGTCAGCCCCGTTTCCTGCTGATTAACACCGGCAATGCCAATGCCGGTACTGGCGAACAGGGCCTGAAAGACGCCATGGCCTGTTGTGAAGCTCTCGCAGTGGAAGCAGGGGTTGCCCCTTCGGAAGTTCTGCCGTTCTCTACCGGTGTCATCGGCGAGCCCCTGCCGGTGGATCGTATTCTACCGGCGTTGCCTGCAGTCCTGAAGGCACTGGATCCCAATGGCTGGGCGGACGCGGCCCACGGGATCATGACCACCGACACGCTGCCCAAGGGGGCCACGAGACAGGTCACCCTTGGAGACCGGACCGTCACCATATCCGGCATCAGCAAAGGCGCGGGAATGATCCGGCCAAACATGGCAACCATGCTGGGCTTTATTGCCACCGATGCCGCGGTTGAGCCGAAACTGCTGCAGAGTCTGGCCTCGGAACTTGGTGAGATTTCCTTCAATCGCATCACCATTGATGGCGATACCTCTACCAATGACGCCTGCATGCTGATTGCCACCGGCCAGGCCGGTAATCAGGAAATCACCCGGGAAAGCCCGGATCTTGCCCGCTTCGAGGAAGCTCTGCGGGAAGTCTACATGACCCTGGCCCATGCCATCGTGAGGGACGGCGAAGGTGCCACCAAGTTCGTCACCATTGATGTGCAGGGTGCGGCGTCGAGCCGGGAGGCTCTTGATGTAGCTTACACGATCGCTCATTCGCCGCTTGTGAAGACCGCGCTTTATGCTTCCGATCCAAACTGGGGGCGGATACTGGCGGCAGTCGGGCGGGCCGGCGTAACGGATCTCGACCTGAACGCTCTCACCATTCATCTGGACGATGTGTGCCTGGTGCGGAACGGGGGTCGGGCGCCGGAGTACAGTGAGGAGCGCGGCAAGGCGGTAATGATCCAGCCGGAAATCACCATCGGGGTTGACCTCAGGCGTGGTGAGATGCGCGAGCGGGTGTGGACCTGCGATTTCTCCCACGATTACGTAACCATCAATGCTGAGTACCGGAGCTGATCGGGTGAAAGAAGTTCACGTCGCGGTGGGTGTAATCCGCCGGGGTGACCGGATACTGATTGCCCGAAGGCCAGACCATGCCGACCAGGGCGGCCTGCTGGAATTCCCCGGCGGCAAGGTGGAGCCGGGTGAGACTGTCCAGCATGCGCTGGTGCGGGAACTGGCCGAAGAGACCGGGCTCGCCGTGCCCGCCGGCTCCCTGACCCCTGTTATCGGCATCCGCCACGACTATGGCGACAAACGGGTATTCCTTGATGTCTGGCAGACCAGGGATGCGCAGGGAGAACCCGAGGGCAGAGAAGGACAAAAAATTGGCTGGCGGGAGCTTGATGCCCTTCACGACCATGACTTTCCCGCGGCCAACCGCTCCATTATCCGGGCGCTCCGGCTGCCCGGATTCTATGCCATCACTGGCAGGTTCAGCACCATCACCGAGGGCCTCGAGCGGCTTCAGCGTAGCCTGGCGGCCGTGCGACCCGCTCTGGTGCTCCTCCGGGCGCCCTGGCTTGCCCCGGCGGACTATGCAGCCATGGCCGGTCAGGCGCGGGATCTGTGCAGGCAATCGGGCGCAGGCCTCATGCTTCATGGCGGGCGCGCGGAGCCAGCCGGCCATGGATTTGTCGGCTGCCACCTGCCCTGGGCCCTGGCCTCAAAGCTTGTATCGCGTCCTCTTCCAGCAGAGCAGTGGCTGGCTGTTTCATGCCACAGCGAACATCAGATCGCTCATGCCGTTGCCCTGGGGGCGGATTTTGTCACTGTTGGCCCGGTGCAGGAGACTGTCAGCCATCCGGGTGCGACCCCTCTTGGCTGGCAGGGCCTGCAGCAGTTGGTGCAAGGCGCACCGGTGCCTGTTTATGGCCTTGGCGGCCTGGGTATGGAGCATCTGGCCAGGGCGAAGGATACCGGTGCCCAGGGGGTTTCAGGCATAGGTGCCTGGTGGTGACGCTGATATCTGGTATGCTGAGTGAAATTCCCTGCCAGGAGAGCCTGTGAGCGAGCTGACACATCTGGATGAGAAGGGCGCAGCCCGCATGGTTGACGTCTCCGACAAGCCTGACACCGTCCGGGAAGCCAGGGCTGAGGCGAGTATCCGCATGGCCCCGGAGACCCTTGCAATGATTGTGGACGGCCAGCATCCCAAGGGAGATGTGCTTGCCGTGGCCCGGATTGCGGGCATCATGGCCGCCAAGAAGACCCATGATCTCATTCCCCTTTGCCATGCGTTAAACCTCAGCTCCGTGACAGTAGAGCTGACACCCCGTCATGATCCTGTGTCGGTTCACATTGAGGCCCGCTGTAAACTGTCGGGACAGACCGGCGTGGAGATGGAAGCCCTGACTGCTGCCTCGATTGCCGCCCTGACCCTCTATGACATGTGCAAAGCCGTGGACCGTGGCATGACCATAGACCAGGTACGGCTGCTGGAGAAGAAGGGTGGCCGTAGCGGTCACTGGCAGGTGTCCTGACATGAGCCAGGAAAGTGGGCTGATCGACGGCTTCGGCCGCAGGGTAACCTATGTCAGGATGTCGGTTACCGATCGCTGTGATTTCCGGTGCGTATACTGCATGTCCGAGGAAATGACTTTTCTGCCCAAGTCGGAGGTGCTTTCCCTGGAGGAAATTGCAGTGCTGGCCCGCAATCTTGTAGCTTGCGGTGTCACCAAAATCCGGCTCACAGGAGGCGAGCCCCTGGTGCGCCCCGGTATAGTGAGCCTGGTAAAATCAATCCGGCAATTGCCAGGCCTGCATGAACTGTGCATGACCACCAACGGCGGACGGCTTCAGGATCTGGCGGAACCTCTGCGGGCGGCAGGGCTTGACCGGCTCAACATAAGCCTGGACAGCCTGGACGCAGATCGTTTCCGGGAACTGACCCGCACCGGTCGCCTCGGTCAGGTGCTGACGGGTATTGAGGCGGCCCGGAAAGCGGGGTTCGAGCGTACCAAGCTCAACGCCGTGATACTCCGTGGACGCAATGACGACGAAGTCCTTCCGCTGGTGGAGTATGCGCTGGCAAATAACCTTGATCTGAGCTTTATCGAGGAGATGCCCCTTGGGGTTATCACCGAGCATGATCGCGCGGAAACCTATGTGTCCAGTGCCGATCTGAGGCAGTTGATACGTGGCCGCTATTCCCTTGAGGCGGTTGCGGACGATACCGGCGGGCCCTCCCGGTATTACAGGATACCTGGACATAACATCCGAATCGGTTTTATTTCTCCCCACAGTCACAACTTCTGCGGCGACTGCAATCGGGTCAGGGTAACGACGGAAGGGCGGCTGCTGCTATGCCTGGGCAATGAACATTCGATGGATCTGAGAGCTGTGCTGCGGGAAGGTGATCAGGCGTCCGCCGCGGTGGATAAGCGGGTTCAGTCGGCGCTTCATGAGTCCATGGCTCTAAAGCCTGAAAAACACCATTTCGACCTCGGCGAGGAACCTCAGGTGTTGAGGTTCATGAGTGCGACAGGCGGCTAGATGCGGGGTTATGCCCGTTTTTGCACTGGTCCGGCAATCTGGAATCACTCTGCAGGCGTAAACGTCTTTTTCTCTGGATATCTTCGGCGCTCCAGGGGGGCAGTCCTGCGCTCCGGGCCTGGCATCATCCGGCGCATTTGAACTACGCGCCCTGGCGCTGTTCTGTTAAAATGCGCCCCGCTTAATCTGATATGAGGGAATGTTGTGGTCGTTCGTTACGTCCAGACCTGTCGCCTGCCTACGCCATTTGGCGTGTTCGACATGCATGGTTTTGAAGAGTTGGCTACCGGCAAGGAGCACATTGCCCTGACGCTGGGAGCCCTGGACGATCCCGATCCCATGCTGGCGCGAACCCACTCCGAATGCCTGACCGGGGACGCCCTTTACAGCATGCGTTGCGACTGTGGTTACCAGCTTGAGGAAGCGCTGCGCAGCATCGCTCGTGAAGGCCGGGGAATTCTTCTCTACCTTCGACAGGAAGGACGGGGCATCGGCCTGTTGAACAAGATCCGGGCTTACAACCTGCAGGACCAGGGGGCGGATACAGTCGAGGCCAACGAGCGGCTTGGTTTCGCAGCCGACCTCCGGGATTACACCATGTGCCGGGACATGCTTGGACACCTGGGAATTCGTAGCCTGAAGCTGATGACCAACAACCCGAAGAAGGTCATGGCCCTGGAGGCCCTGGGCATCGAAATTGCCGAGCGGGTATCGATTCAGGTTGGCCGCAACCCTCACAACGAGCACTACCTGGATACCAAGCAGGCCAAGCTGGGCCACTGGCTGGAAACGCATCAGGACGACGACCCGGGGCTCTGATGCGCGGGCTGCTGTCAGGGCAGGGCTTTCAGGGACTTTCCGGTCTTCATGCGCTCCAGGCGCCGGCTAATGGACGCCCTGATTCCCGGAGTGTCCAGGCCACATTCGGCCAGTAGCTCGCCGTGCTTGCCATGCTCCACAAAGCGGTCAGGCAACCCCAGGTTCAGAACCACCGCAGGCACCCCCTCCCTGTTCAGAAATTCAGACACGGCGCTACCTGCGCCACCCGCGATCGCATTTTCCTCAAGAGTCACCAGCAGGTCATGCTGGCCGGCCAGGTCCAGGATCAGGTCTTCATCGAGGGGTTTCACATAGCGCATGTCGACCACCGTCGCTCCCAGTGATTCGGCTGCCTCCAGCGCGGAAGCCAGCAGGGTTCCGAAATTCAGGATGGCCACGCCGCTTCCGTCACGGATACGGCGCCCCTTGCCGATGGGCAGTGGCACCAGGGCTTGCTGGATGGCGGTGCCGGGCCCAGTGCCACGGGGATAACGCACGGCAGCTGGCCCCTGAAACATGAGTCCGGTATGCAGCAACTGGCGGGTTTCGTTCTCATCCGAGGGCGCCATCACTATCAGGTTCGGAATGCATCGCAGATAGCTCAGGTCGAAAGCCCCGGCATGGGTGGGACCGTCTTCTCCGACCAGCCCCGCCCGGTCAATGGCGAACAGCACGTCGAGGTTCTGTATTGCCACATCGTGGATCAGCTGGTCGTAGGCCCGCTGAAGAAAGGTGGAGTAAATGGCAACGACCGGTTTGGCGCCATCGCAGGCGAGGCCGGCAGCAAGCGTTACTGCGTGCTGTTCGGCGATTGCCACATCGTAGTAGCGGTCGCCAAATCGTTGGCTGAAGGCCACCAGATCTGATCCCTCGCACATGGCCGGGGTTATGCCGACGACCCGGTCATCCTGTTCGGCTGCATCGCAGAGCCACTGGCCAAATACATTGGCATATTTCGGTTTTTTCGGCTCGGCTTCAAGAGGTGCCGGTTTTATCGCCGGAGCCGGTTCAATCTTGTTAATGGCGTGATAGCCAATCGGATCGGCCTCGGCCTGGGCCAGCCCTTTGCCTTTCCTGGTAACCACATGGAGAAACTGTGGGCCGTCCAGTTCGCGGATGTTTTCCAGGGTTTCCACCAGAAGTGGCAGGTCGTGACCATCTATTGGGCCGATGTAATTGAACCCCAGCTCTTCGAAAAGGGTCCCGGGCGCAATCATGCCCTTGAAATGTTCTTCGGTCTTGCGGGCCAGGGCCATGAGATTCGGAGTGGCCTGAAGCACCCGCTTGCTGCTGTCCCGCATCTGATTGTAGGTGCGGCTGGCCAGAAGCTTGGCAAAATAGGTCGACAGCCCCCCCACGTTGTGGGAGATGGACATGTCGTTGTCGTTCAGGATCACCAGCAGGTCTGCCCGGGTATGGCCGGCGTGGTTCAGTGCCTCAAAGGCCATGCCTGCCGTCATTGCACCGTCGCCGATCACCGCAATGCTCTTGCGGGCAGACTGCTGCATCCGTGACGCAATGGCCATGCCCAGAGCCGCACTGATCGAGGTACTGGAGTGGCCCACGCCGAAAGTGTCATATTCGCTTTCTGCACGCTTGGGAAAGCCCGCAAGGCCGTTTTTCTTGCGGATGCTCGCCATACGGGACCGGCGGCCGGTAAGGATCTTGTGAGGATAGGCCTGATGTCCCACGTCCCAGACCAGCCGGTCCTCCGGCGTGTTAAATACGTAGTGGAGTGCGACTGTGAGCTCGAGAACGCCAAGCCCGGCACCGAAATGCCCGCCGGTCTGGCCAACCGTCCACAGCAGGAAGGCCCGCAGTTCCCGCGCCAGCTGGGGCAGCTGCTCATCGGACAGCAGGCGAAGCTGGACGGGGGTATCAATCTGGTCCAGCAGCGGCGTGCTGGGCTGCTGTGACGGGATTTCCCTGAAAACGTAAGTATCCTGCATCCGTTTCAATCTTTTCCGATGGTTCGGCTGGAGGCTCTGTAAGGAACCCCGGCGGTAATGTTTGCGGTGCTGTGCTGTATCAGCACCCGGTGTTCGCTGGTTTCCGGAATGTCATGGCATGGTATTATACGGGATCAACCATGCCACTTTCACACCCATTCCGGCCAATGATCAATGGGTGCGCGCAACTACGAAGTCAGCCATGTCCCGGAGCGCATCTGCCTCTGGCCCGAAGCCGGCCAGGCTCTGCTGGGCCTGGTCCAGCAGGCCGGCCAGATGCCTGCGGCTTCCCTCGATGCCGAGCAGTGAGGGGTAGGTGGGTTTTGACCTCGCGGCGTCGGAGCCCCGGGGTTTGCCAATCACCTCGGTTTCACCTTCTACGTCCAGCAGATCGTCCTGGACCTGGAAGGCCAGTCCCAGAGCCCGGGCATAGCTGTTCAGGTGCCCCAGACGTCTCTCATTGACTTTTTCTGCAGTAAGGGCGCCCAGGATGATGCTGGCTTCTATGAGCGCGCCGGTTTTGCGACGGTGCATGAGTTCCAGTGTTGCAAGTGCCACTTCACGGCCAACGGAGGCCAGGTCAATGGCCTGGCCTCCCACCATTCCCAGATAGCCGCTTGCAATGGCCAGTTCACGCACCATCCGCAGGCGAATACTGTCAGTCACTCCGGGCGCTTCACTGAGCCATTCAAATGCGAGTGCCTGAAGGGCATCCCCGGCCAGAATCGCCGTGGCTTCATCATAGGCGATATGGGTCGTGGCACGGCCCCGGCGCAGGTGATCATCATCCATCGCAGGCAGATCATCGTGAATAAGGGAGTAAGCGTGAATCAGCTCCACTGCACAGGCGGGGACGACGGCTCGCCGATCCTCCTGGCCCATGGCAAGGGCGGCGCCCAGACAGAGTGCCGGGCGAATCCGCTTGCCGCCTCCCAGTACGCTGTAGCCCATGGCATCGCAGAGTGGACCGGCTTCGGGCACGGAAATGGCGAGGCGTTGTGTCAGTTCTGCGTCGACCCGGGCCCGACATTCGTCCATAAAGCCGGTTTCAGGGGCCATTTCCGCTCTCATACGGATTCGTCAGGATGGAAAGGGCGAGTCTCCAGACTGCCGTCGTCAAGCTGAACCAGCTGCTCGACTCTCTGCTCAGCCGTTCTGAGTGCCTGCTGACACTCTCGGGTCAGTCGGACACCCCGCTCGAAAGCGCTCAGGGACTGCTCCAGTGAGAGCTCGCCCTGCTCAAGATCGCGCACAAGGGTCTCCAGTTCATTCAGTGATTTCTCAAAGTCCGCAATTGACGTCTGGCTTGTTTGCTCGGCCATTGGGCTAGGCTCCCGGCAGTTTTGGCGTTGGGGCGGCAGTATAACAAATCCCGGAGTCCAGACGTATTCCGCGCGCGCTATCGCTCTGGTGCCAGTCGGAGAGGATCCAGGCATGAAACACAGTGTGCCTGTCAGAGATTTCCCCGTTCAGCAGGACTGCCAGCTGAAGCGGAGCTGCTCGCCGGGGATGCCACCAGGACGCCAGCTCTGCTCCGTGACCTGGATGTGCCCACCGCGCTGCACCGTGACAATGGTAGTGGCCCGGGTGCCATATTTCTCGCCTTTGATGAACGGTGACGACAGGAACCGTTCGGCCTCCAGCCCGATCCCTGTGTCCGGGAGAAGACTGTCGGGAGCGGGCGTGTCGTCCTGGAGTTTTTCAATAAGCCGCTGATGCATCATGTCCGGGCCCCGGCCTTCCGATTGATGCAGCAGGCCGATCATTTCCTGACGCAACTTGACCAGCTTGGGCCAGGGGCTCTGCAGCAGCTCGTTGCTGACTCCATAAGCGCCCCGATGAAGATGCCGGCCCGGGTGCGGGTCCCGGTTACTGAAATACCAGCCATCCTGTGCCTGCAGTCTCACCAGATTGAAGCCGCCATACCGGGTTCCTTCCTGTCGCATTTCCATGGCCAGCTCTGCCGGGCTCTCACTCAGCGCTTTCAGGGGCAGAACTCCCCGTGATTCCGGAGCGGATGGCGCCCCTGGTTCCCGTACATTGGTCACAGCGGAAACAGTGCCCTGTGAGTCGACCGCCAGCCAGGTGCCGCCGGAACGCTCGTCCCGCCCCGCCAATACGCTGCCCCTCGCCCACCAGTGCATGGGGCTGGTGGGCCGTGCATGAAACTCGTCCCGGTTTGCCGCCAGTACAAGGGGGAACTCGGGGTGCTGGCCGAGGGCGAAAAGTATCAGGCACATGATGTGATCCCGTTCCGTGTGTTGTTGCGAGTGGTAATAATCGCAGCCGTGCTTGTGTATCATACCAGCCTTGATTTCATTCAGGTCGCCGTAAAAACATGTCACTCGACCGCCTGTGGTCTTCCGATAGCAATGGCAGGGGCCCTCACCAATGGTTTTACCGGCTGGCAGCATCCGGAGCTGCCCGGGTTCAGCCTGGGTCTTGTCTATATGCCGGCGTTACTGGGCATTGGCCTGACCAGTGTTTTCTTTGCCCGTTACGGTGCGGGGCTGGCACACCGGCTGGATGCCCGCCTGCTCAAACGATTTTTTGCCGTGCTGCTCATTGTGGTCGGTATCCGTTTCCTGATATGAGAACCTGCTAATGCTTCGACATCCCGAATTCGATCCCGTGGCCATTTCCCTGGGGCCCATCAAGATTCACTGGTACGGCCTGACCTATCTGGTGGGATTTCTGGTTGGCTGGTGGCTTGGCCGCATCCGCGCCCGCAAGCCCTGGTCGCCCATCACCGAAGTCCAGATGGGCGATCTGTTGTTCTATATCGCCCTGGGTGTGATCCTGGGGGGGCGCATGGGTTATGTGCTCTTCTACAACTTCGACCAGTTTCTCGGCGATCCACTGTCACTGGTCCGAGTCTGGGAAGGCGGCATGTCCTTTCACGGCGGGCTGATTGGCGTGCTGCTGGCCATGTGGTGGTTTGGCCGCAAGATTGAGCGCACCTTTTTTCAGATCGCTGATTTTGTGGCACCTCTGGTTCCGGTTGGTCTGGGGGCAGGGCGCATAGGCAATTTTATCAACGGCGAGCTCTGGGGCAAGCCAACGGATCTTCCCTGGGGCATGGTGTTTCCCCAGGCGCCGGATTCCCTGGCGCGCCACCCCTCCCAGCTTTACCAGTTTGCTCTTGAAGGGGTAGTGCTGTTCATCGTGCTCTGGTGGTTCTCGTCAAAACCGAGGCCGCGGATGGCGGTCAGCGGCTGCTTCCTGACCCTGTATGGGATTTTCCGATTTGCAGTTGAGTTCGTACGACAGCCCGATCCCCATCTGGGATATCTGGCCTGGGGCTGGCTCACCATGGGCCAGGTGCTGTCTTTCCCGATGATTCTGGCCGGGGTGGCGATGATGGTGTACGCATACAGGAGAGAGGCTCAATGAAAGCCTATCTGGATCTCATCAAAGACGTGGTGGACAACGGTCTGGACCGGGGCGACCGAACCGGAGTCGGCACCCGCTCGGTGTTCGGACGGCAGATACGGTTTGACCTTTCGGAAGGCTTTCCCCTGGTCACCACCAAGAAAATCCACCTGCGCAGTATCATTTATGAGCTGCTCTGGTTTCTGCAGGGCTCCACCGACAACCGCTGGCTGCAGGAGCGCAAAGTCAGCATCTGGAATGAGTGGGCGCTGGAAAACGGCGATCTCGGGCCAATCTATGGCAAGCAGTGGCGCAGCTGGCAGTGTCCCAATGGTGAAGTGGTGGACCAGATCACTGAGGTGATTCACCAGATCCGGACCAGACCCAATTCGCGTCGCCTGATCGTATCCGCGTGGAATCCGGCGGAGCTGCCGGATGAATCCCTCACCCCACAGGCCAACGTGGAAGAGGGGCGAATGGCCTTGGCGCCCTGTCACTGCCTGTTCCAGTTCTACGTGGCAGAGGGCCGCCTGTCCTGCCAGCTTTACCAGCGCAGTGCTGATCTTTTTCTTGGGGTGCCGTTCAATATCGCATCCTACAGTCTGCTGACACACATGATTGCCCATCAGTGTGATCTGGAGGTCGGCGACTTTGTTCATACCTTTGGTGATTGCCATCTGTACCAGAACCATCTGACAGACGACATAGTGTTCGAGCAGCTCCGGCGCGAGCCACGGCCTCTGCCGAAACTGGCGATCAAGCGCAAGCCGGCTTCCATTTTCGAGTATGAGCTGGAGGATTTTGAATTCGAGGGCTATAACCCGCATCCATTGATCAGGGCGCCAATTGCAATTTGATCGATAGCTGGGAGTGGCACACCGGCGGGTAGGGTTTTCCGAAAAACGCTGTGAATACGTCCCTGTACGCTTGGGCTCCGCCATCCCTGGCTCCGCACATTTCTGAACCATTACCCCCATTTGCCCGCAGCCCGCAGCTTAAACCTCGAACCATAAGGACTACCTATGAGAAAAGCCCTGATAGTGGCCATGTCCCGGAACCGGGTCATCGGCCGTAACAACAAGTTGCCCTGGTATCTGCCAGGCGACCTGCGTTACTTCAAACAGGTAACCATGGGCAAACCCATCATCATGGGTCGTAAAACCTGGGATTCCATCGGGCGACCCCTGCCGGGACGGCTGAATGTGGTGGTGTCACGGGACCCTGACTGGGAGGCCCCGGACGGGACGGTCAAAGCGGGATCACTGGAAGATGCTTTTGTCAGGGCGGAGGCCCGGGCAGAAATTGAGAATCGGGAGGAAATCATGGTGATCGGCGGAGGACAGATATACGCCGAAGCGCTACCCCACGTGGACAGGATGTACGTCACGCTGGTTCATGATGAGGTTCCGGGAGACGCATGGTTCCCAGAGGTGAACTGGCAGGAGTGGGAAGAAATCGGACGGGAGGATTTCTCCGCGTCCGATAACAATCCCTATGATTACAGCTTTCTGGTCTATCAGCGATTGTCGTCTGACTGACGCACGGGCCGTTTGGTCGGCGGCTTGCCACCAGGACCCGAGGGCTTTCCGCCTCTGGGCGGCGCTGATGGGCGATTGGGTTTGCCCTTGTCGCCGCCGCCAGGACCCTTTTTGAAGCCTGGTTTGGGACCGCGCTTGTCGCCCGGACGGCTTCCCCGGTCGTCCCGACCCCGGCGTTCGGCGGAGGGAATGGGCAGAGCCGTCGGCTGTTCCAGAGGCAGTGTGCCCGGCTGAATCGATTCCATCAGACAGGCCATGGCACCGGCCAACTGGGATATATCCATGTCATTGCGTTCCGCAATACTTTGCAGCAACTCAATGGCTCTGGGGAGCCTGGTGTCCCCGGCGAGCCCAATTAACTGGGTCTCGAACTGCTCTTCCCGCAGCTTCTGGAGATCCGTCGGAGACGGCAGCTGATAGGACTCCATGGGCGAGTTTGTTACACGCTCAAGAGTACGCAGCCAGCTTCGCTCCCGTGGTGTGACCAGCAGAATGGCCTTGCCTTCGCGACCGGCCCGACCGGTACGTCCGACCCGGTGCACATAGGCTTCAGCATCATAAGGCACGTCGTAATTGATGACGTGGGTGATGCGGGGCACATCCAGACCTCTGGCCGCCACATCCGTGGCTACCAGTATGTCCTTTTTACCACGACGGAGTTCGTCCACCGTCAGCTCACGCTGGCGCTGGTTCAGGTCGCCATTCAACGGCGCAACCGCATGGCCTCGGGCGAACAGTTTTTCCGCCAGAACCGTGGTCTCGGCCTTGGTGCGCACGAAAATAATCACTGCATCAAAGGGCTCGACTTCCAGTATCCGGGTCAGGGCATCGAGTTTGCGTTCGGCGTAGACCGGCAGAACGAACTGTCTGATCAGCTTGTCAGTTTTGGCCTGGTTCTCGATTTTGACTTCTTTCGCATTGCTCAGATAGGTCTGGGCAACTTTCCTGATTGCCGGAGGCATGGTTGCCGAGAATAGTGCCCGCTGGCAGTTTTCCGGTGTTGCCGCCAGGATGGCTTCAATGTCATCAATGAAGCCCATCCGGAGCATTTCATCCGCTTCGTCCAGCACCAGGGCCTTCAGCGTGTCCAGTTTGAGAGTGCCGCGCCGCAGGTGATCCAGCAGCCGCCCCGGTGTACCCACAATTACCTGGACTCCGCGCTTGAGTGCCTTGAGCTGCGGATGGAAATCCTGGCCGCCGTAAATTGGCAGGACATGGAAGTTCCGGAAGGAGCTGGCGTAGGTGGTAAAAGCCTCTGCCACCTGGATGGCAAGCTCCCGGGTGGGAGTCAGCACCAGGATCTGTGGCACATTGGCTGTATGTTCAATGCGGCTGAGCAGCGGAAGGGCAAAGGCTGCGGTCTTGCCAGTACCCGTCTGGGCGGTGCCCAGCAGATTGTCGCCGGCGAGCAGAATAGGGATGGCCTGAGCCTGGATGGGCGAGGGCGTTTCATAGCCAACAGCGGCAACGGCTTCAAGCACAGCCGGGTCAAGACCGAGATTGGCAAAAGATTCTATAGACATGAAATAACTCAGAATTCGGAGTGTAAGGCGCAGCAGAGACCGCGCGGGTTGTGACACAGTATACCTGTTTGTCGTATGGTTTTGTACGCATTCGCGACGACCGGGCGTAGGTAATTGCCCGGTTCGTCGGGTCTTGTTCGCAGGCTCGTCCTGCCACCCTTCGAAAATCCTGGAGAATTGTAAATGAATTTCGATGAACTATTGGCGAGCCCGGCCAGTCAGGGTCTCAAAGCACCTGCATCCTGGGCACAGGGACGTGCCACCTTTGGCGGATTGGTGGCAGCTCTTGCCTATGATCGTATGGCCAGAACCGTCGCTGCGGACCGTCCAATGCGCTCAATGCAGGTTTCGTTCGTGGGACCGGTGACCCCGGACTGCGAGCTGGCCATTGAGGCAGAGCTTCTTCGTGAGGGCAGAGGCGTCAGCCAGGCCCGGGCCAATATCATTCAGGAGGGCGAGACCAGGCTGGCGGCCCTGGCGAGCTTTGGTGGCGGGCGTGAATCGACGGTACATGTGGAAGCTGAGCCCGCGCCCGAGGCGGCAGACCCGGAGGCCTGTCAGGGCCTGCCTTACACGGAAGGCGTTACTCCGGAATTCATCCAGCATATAGAGATGCGCTGGGCCTTCGGCTCGATGCCTTTCAGCGGCCGGGGAGGTCGACACATGGGCGGCTGGATGAGATTCAGATCACCCCCTTCCTCCATCGGTGATGCCCAGCTGATTGCGCTCATTGATGCCTGGCCACCTACGCTGTTGCCGCACCTGAAGAGCCCCGCCCTGACGAGCACCCTGAGCTGGTCATTTGATATCGTCCACCCCCGCCCTGCCATCAATCCGGATGAATGGCTTCTCTATCGCGCAACCATTGATCAGGCCGGGCATGGTTATGGCCACACCCATGCCGGAATATGGACACGAAAAGGCGAGCTGGTGGCAGTCAGCCGCCAGGCGGTGACCGTATTCGGCTAGTGTTCAGGAATGCCGGCCCGGGCGGATTTGTCAGGCCGCGAGCGAGGCCTTGCAGGCATCAGTGATAATGCGGGCAAAGTCCTCCGGTGAGTCTTCCTGCAGAAAATGGCCACCCTTCAGGGTTATGTGAGGCTGTCCGTGGGCGCCCGGAATGTGGCGCTGAAGATACCGGTCACCGCCCTGGTGAACGGGGTCGCCGCTACTGAAGCAGGTAATAAACGGCTTGCGCCATTTCTTCAGGACCTCCCAGGCTTCGCGGTTGGCGAGACTGGTGGGGTCCTCCGGGGATGTGGGCATGAGGCGGGGAAAGGCGCGGGCGCCAGCCTTGTGGAGTGCTGTGGGAAAGGGCGCTTCATAGGCAGAAAGCTCTGCACGGCTGAGCGTCCGGGCGGTGCCCAGCTGAATTATGCGACTGATGGGGAACCAGGGGCTGTATCTGGCAAAATTTTTCCAGACGGTGAAGGCGGTGGGAGCAGTTTCTTCTCCAGTAGGGAGCATCCCGTTGCCCACGATGATCCGCTCAAAACGGTCCGGATGCTCGGCCACCAGCCGCAGGCCCAGCAGTGAGCCCCAGTTCTGGCACACCAGGGTGATGTGATGCAGATTCAGGCTTTCCAGCCAGCAATTCAGCCACCGTAAATGATTGTCGTAGCTGTAGTCCGCAATCTCGGACGGCTTGTCCGATTTGCCAAAACCGATCAGGTCCGGCGCCAGTACTCTGTGGCCCTCCCCTGCAACCCGGGGAATCACGTGGCGGTAAAGATAGGACCAGGAAGGTTCGCCATGCAGCATTACAACCGGATGTTGATCCCCTGGTCCCTCGTCAACATAGTGCATTCTCAGTCGGGGATCGACGTCCAGATAGTTTGGAGCAAAAGGATAATCTGCCAACCCGGCAAAGCGGGCTTCGTCGGTTTTTAGGATGCGCATGCCATCGACTGTCCTGACTGATAGGATGCCCGGCCGTTGTATGGCGAGCTCGATACCAGCTTAAATCAGATGGCAAAAAGATGTGTTTCGTTTGCGTAACAGCGCGTTGCCCGATTGCTTCAGGATGCGAGATCCACGATGCGGGATGGATTGTCCACCCGGGAGAGAGCGTCATCACAGCAGTTTACTGAGCCACAGTCATCAGCGCTGCAAAGGCCTATGACAGCACATGAGCCGTCGAAATCCCGGTCCCCCGGGTTACGGAAGATTTTTGATGGCGACAGTATGGAGTTGCAGTGGCCGCATAGCAGTGATGGGTTGACTGAGCTCTGTGCCAGCTGTGCCTGATAATGTGTCTGGTGGGTCATTGAGCATGCTCCTTGGCCGGCTGGGCCCTTCCGTTTAATTTTTTGTCTATCTTTAAACTATAAGGTACGAGTGTGTCATTTAAAGGGCAGCAGAGTTCAGGGATCGTCAATGCTACCGCGCGGACGCCGATTGGAACGCTTGTCTTCCCAGCTCAGGGCTTGGGGGTCATACCGGCCCAGAGCATCAAGCACCCTCCGCCGGGTGGGTCCGGAGAGGGTCTCCCAGAGGGCATTGAAATCCTCCAGGCCTTTTTCCCGCTGTCGCAGTTGGCGGCTTTGCAGGCGTCGAAGCAGCAGCGGCAGGCGAAGCGCCTGGCCCAGCTGCCCAGGAACGAGCACCTCCTGCCCCATGACCTTTCTGCGATGCATTCGGCTCGCCAGGATTCGGTCAAGGGCGCGGGCAGCTTCCAGCGCTGTGTCTGTGTCAAACGTATCAGTATTCAATGATCTGGTCCGTTCCTGGTCCCTTTTCGGTCCCGCTGTGCAGTTTCTGTTGGCCGTCGCGGACAATCACTATAGCCTGCCTGCAATCTCCCTTACCATGGGCCTCATGGTAAGGTATGCAACCGCCTGATCGCACATCGGACGATGGAATGCGGGGCTCCTGAACAGCAACACAAATGATGGAAGGGTTTATGTACGACGCTCTGGAAAGGCGGTCATTTCTCGCCATGCTTGTGCTGGTGACTCTGGCATTCCTGCTGCTGATGAAACCGTTTGCCGGTCCCATATTCTGGGCGGTGGCCATTGCCCTGATTTTCCACCCCTTGCAGAGGGTCCTGATCCGGCGGCTGGGTAACCGGCCAAATATCGTGGCACTGCTGACATTGCTGACCTGCATGTTCATCGTGGTGATTCCCGTTATCGTTCTGGTTTCTTCCCTGGTGGCAGAGGGCGTGAGCCTGTACCAGCAGATACAGGCAGGAGAAATCCGGCCAGGGGAATATATCGACAGGATCAATGCGTCATTTCCTGCCATCCAGGGGTTTCTCGGCCAGTTCAATATCGATTTCGCGGAACTCCGGGACAGAGCTTCCAATGCGTTTGTAGGCGCCACCCAGTTCTTCGCAAAGCAGGCCCTGGGTTTTGGCCAGAACACCTTTCAGTTTTTTCTTGGTCTTGCCCTGATGGTCTACCTGGCGTTCTTCCTCCTCCGTGATGGCACCCGCCTCGTGGATCTGCTCATCAGGGCTCTGCCGCTGGGAGATGAGCGGGAACGCCTGCTCTTCAACAAGTTTGCCGAGGTCACCCGGGCGACGGTCAAGGGGAATCTTCTGATTGCCCTGATCCAGGGTGCACTCGGCGGTGGCATCTTCTGGGCCCTGGGTATCCAGGGCGCCCTGATCTGGGGGGTAGTGATGGCCATTGTGTCACTGCTTCCGGCGGTAGGGGCGGCACTGGTATGGGTACCTGCAGCTCTCTATCTCGCCGCCATCGGCAGCATTATCCCGGCGATTATCCTGACCGCCTTCGGGGTGGTGGTTATAGGGCTCGCGGACAACGTTCTGCGGCCCATTCTGGTTGGGCGGGACACCAAGCTGCCCGATTATATAGTGTTGCTCTCGACCCTCGGCGGCATAGTGATGTTTGGCATTAATGGCTTTGTGATGGGACCGCTGGTAGCCGCCCTGTTCATGGCATTCTGGGGGATCTTTATGCGTGAGTTCAGCGAAGGTGAAGGCACGCGCCGGCCGACCGGCGCCACGGAATCCGCCAGCGAAGGTGGTGCTGGCGGAACCGGGGATCAGGGCGGGGAATAGCGGGAGCGCGCTCACCCGGGTGTCATTACGGGTTCACCTCCGGGGCGTTGTGCTAAAGTATGAGCAGGGAGGCGGACACCAGAGCCTCGCAGCAGGCCTGACCGAAGCTCGCGATCAGGCCGGATTCTTATAACAGGAGCGTAGCAGGAGACAGGCATGACAGGATTTTTCAGGAATTTCGGGGGCAGGTCTCTGGCTGCCGGAGCTGTTTTTGCGGCCCTGGTCGGAGCCGGAGCCGGCGTCCAGGCGAATGAGACGGTTGCGGTCAAGCATGCCCTTTATGGCGCAGGCTATGACATCGACAATGTCAGTCCGGAGATGGGTGACGCGACTCGCGAGGCGCTGAAGGCTTTCCAGAAGGACCATCCTGACCTCGCCGTTACCGGTGAAGTTGATGAGCCAACCAGAAAAGCGCTTGGTATTGTGTCTGTGGAGATTGCCGCCAACTCTCAACAGGCGGGCGGGGAGTCCGAGGATGATCTCGTGGTGCCCGCTGAGCCAGCCGCGGCTGATGCCCCTCCGGTTGTGACGGAAGAAGATGACGGTGGCTGGTCGTTTTTCTAGGCGTGCCTGAATAACGCCCGGCCCACCGCCTGAGCCTTCAATCCAGCTTGGACAGGTCCCTCACCGCGCCCTTGTCGGCGCTGGTTGCCAGCAGGGCATAGGCCCGGAGCGCCGCAGAGACCTTGCGTGGGCGGGGCTGATCCGGCTTCCATCCGGTTGCGTTACGATGTTCCCGGCGCCGATCCAGCTCATGCTGATCCAGCTGTACGTGGATCGACCGGTCGGGAATATCTATACGGATCAGATCGCCATTTTCAATCAGCCCGATTGCGCCTCCCGCTGCAGCTTCCGGTGACGCATGGCCGATGGAAAGGCCCGACGTTCCGCCGGAAAATCGTCCGTCTGTCAGCAGGGCACAGTCCTTGCCCAGCCCTCTGGATTTCAGATAGCTGGTCGGATACAGCATTTCCTGCATACCAGGGCCGCCCTTTGGCCCTTCGTAGCGGATAATCACGACCTCGCCTGCCCTCACCTGGTCGTCCAGAATACCGGCTACTGCGTCTTCCTGACTCTCAAAAATCCTGGCAGGTCCCTCGAATACGTAAATGCTCTCGTCGACACCCGCGGTCTTGACCACACATCCGTCAAGGGCGATGTTGCCAAAGAGAACAGCCAGACCCCCCTGGGCAGAGTAGGCGTTTTCTGCCGAACGGATGCAGCCGGTGGCGCGGTCGCCGTCCACCGACGGCCATCGGGTACTCTGGCTGAAAGCCTGCTGGGTGGGTATGCCAGCAGGCCCGGCCCGGAAAAATTCGATCACTTCCGGTGTGGGATTGCGCATGATGTCCCAGCGGTCCAGAGCTTCGGCGAGGGTCCTGCTATGGACGGTGGGCAGGCTGGCGTCAATCAGTCCCGCCCGCTCCAGCTCACCAAGTATGCCCATGACTCCGCCGGCCCGGTGCACGTCCTCCATGTGATACCTGGGAGAATTGGGGGCCACCTTGCATAGTTGGGGGACTTTCCGGGATAGCTGGTCAATGTCGTTGAGGGTGAAAGGCACCCCGCCTTCCTGGGCTGCCGCGAGCAGGTGCAGGATGGTATTGGTGGAGCCTCCCATGGCCACATCCAGCACCATGGCATTCTCGAACGCCGCCATGGAGGCGATGCTCAGGGGCAGTACACTCGCATCATCCTGTTCGTAATAGCGTCTGGCATTCTCCACAATCTGGCGGCCTGCCTTCAAAAACAGCTCTTCCCGGTCAGAATGTGTCGCCAGCAGTGAGCCATTACCAGGCAGCGACAGGCCGATGGCCTCGGTGAGGCAGTTCATGGAATTTGCGGTAAACATGCCGGAACAGGAGCCACAGGTGGGGCAGGCACTGCGTTCATATTCCGCGACCTTGTCGTCGCTGGCGTCAGGATCCGCCGCAATCACCATGGCATCAACCAGGTCCAGCTTGTGTTCGGAGAGCTTCGTTTTGCCAGCCTCCATGGGGCCGCCGGAGACAAACACTGTGGGGATGTTGAGACGCAGGGCCGCCATCAACATGCCAGGGGTGATTTTGTCGCAGTTGGAGATGCATACCAGGGCGTCAGCGCAGTGGGCGTTAACCATGTATTCGACGGAATCGGCGATGATCTCGCGGGACGGCAGCGAATACAGCATTCCATCGTGCCCCATGGCAATGCCATCGTCGACGGCGATGGTGTTGAACTCCTTGGCCACGCCGCCTGCAGCCTCGATCTCCCGGCATACCAACTGGCCCAGGTCCTTGAGGTGCACGTGGCCGGGCACAAACTGGGTGAAGGAGTTGGCAACAGCGATGATCGGTTTGCCGAAATCATCATCCTTCATACCGGTGGCGCGCCATAGTGCGCGGGCGCCGGCCATGTTGCGGCCTGCGGTTGAGGTCCGGGAGCGATACTGGGGCATGGTGTTAATGTCTCTTGTAGTCGTTCGGAAAGCCGGAAATATACCAGATAAATAATCGGGCGCGTGGTTGTTTTGATGCCCTCCAGTTACACTTGAAGCAGATTCCGGAGTGATCCCCAGGTGAATGATTTGTCCATGCAGGTACCGCTTTTTCCGCTAAATTCAATTGTCCTCCCGCGCGGGCGGATTCCGCTCCAGCTGTTTGAGCCCCGCTATATCGACATGCTCACCCGTTGCCTCAAGGAGGACAGCGGTTTCGTGGTGGTGCTGCTGCGGGACGGTACCGAAACCAGCCAGTTTGCTCCCTTTCATGACGTGGGCACGTACGTGCGGATCGTTGATTTTCAGCAGTTGGACAACGGCCTGCTGGGAATCACGGTGGAGGGGGAGTCCAAGGTGGCCATTGGCCGGTGCTGGCGGGCTCCCGACGGTCTGAATTTCGGCGAGGTCGACGTGCTGAAAGCAGAGGTGAATCCGGGCGTGCCGGACGTCCTGTCGGAGCTTCCCGTTGTGCTGAAGGCACTGCTAAAACACCCTGTAATCAACGACCTGGAAATGACCGTGGACTTTGAGGATGCCCGGGAGGTGGGGTGGCGTCTGACTGAGCTTTTGCCGCTGGACAAGCAGGAAAAGCAGAAGCTGGTAGAGCTGCAGGACCCCATTGAGCGCCTCGAACGCCTCCATGCACTGCTGGAAGCCCTGGAGTGACTCAGCCTGAAGCTGTGGGAGCATAGATCACCAGAGCTTCCGGCCATGAAAGAACCGTGTACATAATCGCCATGGCTACCCACAGCACCAAAGCGAGAATGCTGAAAGCATCGAGGGACAGTGGTGTCTGATCATAGCGGCTGTAACTGACCCGGGTGAATCCGCAGATAGCCAGGCCCAGCAGCAGGCCGCCAACGACATCGCTTTGCCAGTGGACACCAAGATAGAGACGGCTGATGGCCATCAGCAGAAGCGGTACCCCAAATGCAAGGTAAACGCGCCATCTTTTACGGCTGCCAGATTCCCTGGCGACGAAGCTGGCTGCCAGTCCGAGTATAATCGCCGAGCCGGCGACATGGCCACTTGGGTAGGAGCCGGAATCCGGCGGCCGAAGGACGGCATCCGGTCGCGGCATGTCGAATCCGCTCTTCATCAGTGTGACCGTAACCCCGGTAACCAGCATGGCCATACCGACATGAATGGCCGCCGCATAATAGCCCCGGAACGCCAGGGTCCCTATGGCGACGCTGGCGGTGAAGGCCAGAAACTCCGGGTCCCCCATCAGTGTCATTACCAGCGCAGGGGGGTCGAAGAGAGGATGCCTCAGGGTGAGAAAGAACCCGAGTACGTAGCTGTCGAGACTTTCGAGCATCCCGGTTGCCAGTGTCAGCGACGACCAGATGAGAAACAGGGCCGTGCCGGCGAGAGCGAGTGTCAGTGATGCCAGCGGAAACTCCCCGGGCTGCCCCGGCCGATGGCTGCTCAGGCCGTGCCAGACGCCATGAGTAACGTCGTCCCCCACCATCCACGACTGTACCCGGAGATAAAACCGGCTGCCGCTGTCCAGCCCCAGTTGGACGCGTACAAACAGCAGCCAGGACATGACGAGTAAAAAAATGCTGACCGCCAGAATCGGGTAGAAATAGCGGGGTAGATCAATGTCCATGGCCAGGGTGCTGCCCACCAGAAACCCAGGCAGGATATAAAACGGCGCCCAGGCCAGGGCAGATGCCAGGTTAAAAACCAGAAAGCGGCGGCCATCCATGGCAAACGTTCCGGCCACCATTGGAATGACTGGCCGGATGGGTCCCACAAAGCGGCCAATCACAATACTCTTGCCTCCATGCTGGCGGAAAAACACTTCTCCCCGGTCAAGCATTGACGGGTAGCGGCTGAACGGCCAGATCGAATGCAGGCGACCCTGGAACCTGCGGCCAAGCCAGAAACTCACATTGTCTCCAACGACTGCGCCGAGGGCCGTCCAGACCAGAACCTGCATCAGTGGCATGCCGGACTGGCCAGCCAGCAGCGCGATGGCAAACAGAATAGCCACTCCTGGCACTACCAGGCCGACCACAGCGAGAGACTCGGCAAAGGCAACAAGGGCGAGCGCGACGGCCAGCCAGCCGGGATTGAGGGAAAGCCACTGGGAAATGCCTTCGAGCCATTCCGGAACCATGGTCAGCCGCGGGCCCCGTGGCTATACCAGATGGAGTCATGGCCGCGCCGGACCGCTTCTGTAAGGGCCTGGCGGACACGGTTGCGGAGGATTTCACTGCGGGTATCAGTGGCTGTCCGGGTGGTGCAGCCAAGGCTTACGGTCAGCCTGCCCACAATCGGCCATCGGTGCTCGCCGAGAGTGCGCCGGATGCGCTCGGCGATAACACGGACACCTTCTTCTGGCGTAAATGGCAGGATCAGGAAAAACTCACCGTTATCCAGGGTGTATAGCGTATCTCCGGCACGGGTCACCTCAAACAGTTGTTGGGTGACCTCGTGGACCAGCATCTGACGGCCGGATTCGCCGTGCAGGTCCCTGATTTCATCTATGTAATCGACTGCCAGCATGATGACCGAGAGGGAGTGGCCGGTAACTGTGGCACGGCTGATCTCCTTCTGCAGCGTTTCATCCAGAAATCTCGCGTTGTGAGCGCCGGTGATGGGGTCGGTGATGGCCAGGTCTTCCGCAGACTGGGCCATGTGATTGTATTGCCAGATACAGAGCCCTGCCGTAGCCAGAAGCAGCAGCGCGGAAGCCATAATCAGCAGGGCCTCGGCCAAAGGCTGATGGCGGAACACATAAAAGGCCATCGGGACACACAGGGCAACGGAAAGTATCACCCCCTGGCGCAGTGGCAGGATCAGAATGTTAAGCAGGATGGCCGGGAGACACCAGTAGCTGATATCCCCCCGCTCCATGGTAATAAGGGCACCCGTCAGTGCCAGATTCAGCGCAAACAGAATAACCAGGTGGCCCGGGGCGCGCAGTTGCTGACGCCGCCATATCAGGGTGTATGCGGCCCCGGCGATAGTAAGAATGACGAGAGCCGTTGCCAGATAAAACAGCTCGTAAAAGCCATAGCGGAGGTTCTGGATGGCGAGCCCGATAATGAACAGAGCGGCCAACAGGTAGCCTGCAAAATGGGTATAGGTGCGCAGGCGGGTTTCAGTCATGGGGTTGTGCTCCTGCTGCCCGTGGGCCGGCTCCGGCGGCGTGCTGATCCGACCAGGCGCTGTAGGACTGGGTCCGGTTGCCTCCCTGTCGCTGGGCACGGCGCAGGGCATTGGCGACAGATTGCTGAAGGCTGTCGGCGGTATCGCCAATGTTCAGGCCTGCCACCCCCGCGCTGACTGTCAGGTCGAGGTCATGGGAGGCCAGCAGGGCTCCCAGACCTTTGCGGATTCCGGCAGCTCTCGCTGCTGCCTCAGCACTGGTATTGCCGGGCAGAATGATCAGGAACTGGAGGTCTGCCACCCGGTAATAGGTATCAAAGTCCCGCAGCTGGGAATGCAGAAAACGGCCAATCCGGGGCAGAATTGCGCGAATGTCTTCGTCAGGGTCGGTGCTGCTGAGGTGGGTGTCCAGGCCGATCATGGCCACCGCCATGTCAGTGCCTTCCCGCTCGCTGCGCCGGATTTCCTTGTGGAGGTCAGCGGACAGGTAATCCCGGCTTGCGGCCTGGGTCAGTTCATCAGTGCGCCTGAGCGGGGCCAGCTGGCGATTCTTGTATTCCCGCATGAACACCAGGATGCAGGACAGGGCAGTTGTCAGGAAAAGAGAGCCGATCAGCTGAAGTCGGTCCGGACCAACGCTGACAGTCAGATCAGAAACAGCAACTGCAGTCAGGCATACCAGTGTGATGACTGCTGCCAGTGCCAGAGGCAGGGTTGCGAAAAGGGCCAGCGGCAGCACGAACAGCCAGTAGTTAAGGCTTGCCGGTCCAAGCCACAGGCTGGCACAAAGCTCGACAGCGAGCAGGAGGATCAGTGCGCTGTTGATGTGGCGCCAGGGTTGTTGCTGGTGGGCAGGGCGTACGGCGGGTGTGGTCCAGATAAAGGCGGCAGCGGTCGCTGCGGCAAGGGCTGGGAGCCAGCCCGAAGCCAGAAAGCCATAAAGACAGAGGGCCAGCAGCAACAGGCAGGCTGTGCGGGCAAGGCGGCTCAATAAAAATTTTTCGGCCATCTGGGCCATTACGCTCGTCCTTCTGTCTTCCTGTTTGCCGCAGGCGCCCTCGGGCTTCTGAATCCATTTTCCTGAAAGCTCTTTTGCAGCGGTATAATAGAGCAACCAGTGCCAATGTCTAATCAATACCAGACGCGGGTCCGGATACTCAAATCCGGGGTGCGTAGCGCCCACGCTGCAGGTACAGTAGTCACTTTAACGTCAGATGTGGATAGTTTCAGATGGATATTGCAGCTTATATGGCTGAGGTGGGCCAGCAGGCCCGTGATGCGGCCAGAATCATGGCCCGTTCCACCACCGCAGTCCGTAACCAGGCCCTGCTGGCAATAGCGGAGATTCTCGATGCCGGCCGGAATGAACTGGTCATGGCGAACGCCAGGGATCTGGAGAAAGGGCGGGAAAACGGTCTTGAACCCGCCATGCTTGACCGTCTCGAACTCAGTTCTGCGCGTATTGACGCGATGATCGAAGGGCTGCGTCAGGTCGCCGCCCTGCCAGATCCGATTGGCGAGATCACCGGCATGACCTACAGGCCTTCCGGAATCCAGGTCGGGCGCATGCGGGTGCCTCTTGGCGTCATTGGCATTATTTACGAGTCCCGGCCCAATGTGACCGTCGAGGCAGCGAGTCTGTGCCTGAAATCCGGCAATGCCGCGATCCTGCGGGGCGGTTCCGAATCGATCCACTCAAACCAGGCCATTGCGGCGTGCATCATGCGGGGGCTCGAGATGGCCGGCCTTCCGGAAAGCGGGGTTCAGGTGATCAGAACCACCGACAGAGCAGCAGTGGGTGAGCTTATCACCATGCCCAAATACGTCGATGTTATTGTGCCCAGGGGCGGCAAAGGCCTGATTGAGCGCATCAGCCGGGATGCCCGGGTGCCTGTCATCAAGCATCTGGACGGGATCTGCCATGTGTATATAGATGGCGCAGCCGATCCCGGGAAGGCCCTGCGCGTGGCAGTGAATGCCAAAACCCAGCGCTATGGCACCTGCAACACCATGGAAACCCTGCTGGTGGACCGGGAAGTGGCCGAAAGCATCCTGCCATTGCTGGCCCAGGCCTTCCATGAAAAAGGCGTGGAGTTGCGGGGCTGTGAAGTGACCCGAAGCCTGGTGAGTGGAATCAATACCGCCACGGAAGAAGACTGGGCCACTGAGTACCTGGCGCCGGTGCTGTCGATCCGGGTGGTTGACGGCCTGGATGCAGCCATGGAGCACATCAATCGCTACAGCTCCCAGCACACCGACAGCATTGTGACGGAGAACTACACCCGTGCCCGCCGTTTCATCACCGAAGTGGATTCGGCATCAGTGATGGTTAACGCGTCCACCCGGTTCGCCGATGGTTTTGAATACGGCCTGGGTGCTGAAATCGGCATATCCACCGACAAGATTCACGCTCGCGGCCCGGTCGGGCTGGAAGGGCTTACCTCGCAGAAATACGTGGTATTCGGTGACGGCCACATACGGACCTGATATGCGATGCATCTGATTTTCGGGGGTACATTTGATCCCATTCACAATGGTCACCTGAGGCTGGCAGTGGAGCTCCGGGAAAGGCTGGGAGTGCCCCGGGTTGCACTGATGCCCTGCCACATCCCGCCTCATCGGGAGCAGCCAGGAACATCCAGTGACGACCGCCTTCATCTTCTTGAACTGGCCATCGGCAATGAACCGGGTCTTCACGTTGACCCCCGGGAGCTGGGCCGGTCGGGTGCCTCCTATACAGCAGAGAGCCTTCGTCAGCTGCGCAAGGAGCTCGGAGACCAGAAATCCATTGCCATGGTGGTTGGTACTGATTCCTTTGCTTCTTTCCACAAATGGCAGGACTGGCAGTCGATCCCGGACCTGGCCCATATCATCATTGTAAATCGCCCGGGGGTGGATCTGGATCCGGACAGCGAAGCCGGGCGCCTGCTTGCGGAACGCCAGGCAAAGGAGGCCGCTGAACTCGAGGCCAGCCCCGCGGGCCTGTGCTTCAGGATGAACCTCCCCCTGCTGGCGATCTCAGCAACCGGGATCCGCGACCGGATCCGCTCCGGGCGGTCCCCCCGCTACCTTTTGCCTGATCGGGTCTGGGAGGAAATCCAGGCCCGGCAGCTTTATGGCCTGAAGTCCTGAGGCCTGCAGCACAGAGCCGTTTCCGGATGACCTGGTGCGGGGTTTTAGTGATACAATTGGGGCGTAAATCATTTGCCGGGCGGTAATCCGCCTCCCGGCGGTTCAGCAGGGTGAGTATGCAGGCAGAGCAATTGAAAGAAGCAGTGGTTGACGCACTTGAAAACGTCAAGGCCCGGGATATCAGCATTATCGACGTCCGGGATCGTACCAGCGTTACGGATTACATGGTCCTGGCGTCTGGTACTTCCAACCGTCATGTTCGTTCACTGGCGGACTCGGTGGTTAATGAGGTCAAGGGCAAAGGCCTCAAAACAGCCAGTGTTGAGGGCGCCGATGCCAGTGACTGGGTTCTGATTGACCTGGGCGATGTGGTGGTGCACGTCATGATGCCTGCGACCCGCGAGTTCTATGATCTGGAGCGCCTCTGGCGGGATGCGCCCGCTATCGGCGCTGCAGGCAGCGAGTAAGCATGCGGCTGAGGCTTATCTGCGTCGGGCAGAAAATGCCGGCTTGGGTCAGTCACGGTTATCAGGAATATGCCCGGAGGATGCCGCCGGAGCTTCCTCTTGAGATAACCGAGATAGCTCTTGCCCACCGGGGTAAAAATGCTGACATTCCCCGGCTGGTCCAGCGTGAAGGAGATGCGGCTCTTGCTGCCTGTGGCAGGGCAGACCGGATTGTAGCCCTGGAGGTGAAAGGGCGGCCCTGGTCGACAGAAGATCTGGCGGAGCAGCTTGAGCGGTGGCAACAGGATGGGCAGGATGTCAGCTTCATGGTGGGAGGGCCGGATGGCCTTTCTGAGGCTTGCCGTAACCGGGCGGCTCAGCAGTGGTCACTTTCGCCGCTCACCCTGCCGCACCCGCTGGTTCGAATTCTGATTGCGGAACAGCTTTACCGTGCATGGACTGTCACCCGAAATCACCCCTATCACCGTGCCTGAATCCGGAATAGCCTATGCCCTGGGGTGAATTCAAAGACACGGCTGCCGAGCGCCGCATCTTCCAGAGCCGCACCCTGTTCATGGTGGTCATGCTGATAGTGCTCATGGGTATCCTGCTGGCACGGATGTATCAGTTGCAGGTTATACAGCACGAAACCTTTTCAACCATGTCGGACAAAAACCGGGTGCAGGTGCAGTCAGTGGCTCCCACTCGCGGCCTGGTGTATGACCGGAATGGTGTCCTGCTGGCTGAAAATCGGCCGGTATTCAGTGTCACTATCGTTCCCGAGCGGGTGGAAAATCTGCCGGAGACCCTCGCCGAGCTGCAGCGGATCCTGAACATTCCAGACGAGGATCTGGAGCGTTTCCAGCGCAGGCTCCGGGAACCCCGGCGCCCGTTCCAGGAACTGCCTCTGCGTTATGACCTGACCGAGCAGGAAATAGCCAGCATGGCCATCCACCGCCATGAACTTCCCGGCGTGGAGGTTAGCGCCGAGCTGGTTCGCTACTACCCCCATGCCGAAATGACCGCCCATGCCCTTGGCTATGTAGGCCGCATCAATCCCCAGGAACTGCAGCGAATTGACCCGGTGGACTACGCGGGCACCAACTATATAGGCAAGTCTGGCATTGAGCGATTTTACGAGGACCTGCTCCACGGTTCCGTGGGCTACCAGCATGTGGAAACCAATGCCAGGGGTCGGACCCTGAGAGTTCTTGAAAGGGAAAATCCGGAGTCCGGAGAAGATATCCGGCTTCATCTGGATATGCGGCTCCAGCAACTGGCATTCAACCTGCTTGAGGGTCGGCGTGGCGCCGTGATCGCCATCGAACCTGCCACCGGGGGCGTGTTGGCACTGGCCAGTGTGCCCGGATTCGACGCCAATCTGTTTGTCACCGGAATTGGTGTTGAAGCTTATCGCGAACTCAACGAGTCCCCCGACAAACCGCTGTTTAACAGGGCCCTGCGGGGCCAATACCCACCCGGCTCAACCATCAAGCCCATGTATGGCATTGCCGGCCTGGACAGTGGCATTACCAGCCGTGACCGCGAAATCTGGGACCCGGGTTATTTCAAGCTGAACCCCAATGGCAGGCGGTACCGGGACTGGAAACGCAGCGGCCATGGCTGGGTCGATCTGAAGGACTCCATCGCCCAGTCCTGCGACATCTATTTCTATGACCTGGCCGTCAGGATGGGGGTGGACACCATGCATGACTACCTCACAAGGTTCGGTTTTGGTGAACAGACGTCCCTGGATATCAGCGGCGCGCTGTCCGGCCTGGCTCCATCGAAGGAGTGGAAGCGGGGGGCGCGCAATGAGCCGTGGTATCCGGGGGATTCCGTCAACCTTGGCATAGGGCAGGGGTTTATGCTGGCTACACCATTGCAGCTGGCCACCGCCACCGCCGTCATGGCAAACCGGGGACGCTGGGAACAACCGCGCCTGCTCAAGGAAGTGATAGGCGACCAGCCTTCTCTGCAGGGTCCGCCGCCTGCCACCCGGGAGGACATAGTGCTTGCTGATCAGAGCGACTGGGATTATGTGATCCAGGGCATGGAGGACGTAATGCATGGGCCCAAGGGGACGGCCAGGGCAGCCGGGCGGGGAGCCAGCTATCTGATGGCAGGAAAGACAGGAACGGCCCAGGTCTTCAGTCTGGCGGAAGACGAGGAGTATGAAGAGGAAGAGGTCCGGGAGCGGCTTCGGGATCACGCCCTGTTTGTGGGGTTTGCACCGGTGGATGAGCCCCGGATCGCAGTCGCAGTCATTGTGGAAAACGGCGGCAGCGGCAGTGGAACAGCTGCTCCGATTGCCCGCGCGCTCTTCGATGCCTGGCTGGTCGGATTCCCGGCAGAGGTGACGCCGGTGGTTGCCGAAGCCCGGCCGGAGGAGTCCCACTGATGGCCGGCCGCAACTTTCTGAATCATTCCACCATTCAGCCCCTTTCCGGTGCCAGAAGTCCCTGGGCCATGCTTCACCTGGACCCGGTTCTGCTTGTGTTGCTGCTGGCTCTGGTATCTTTTGGGCTGTTCATTCTGTACAGCGGTGCCGATAGCGAGATTGCCCTCGTCAAGGCCCAGGGCATGCGTATTGGACTCGCTTTTCTGGTCATGGTCCTGTTTGCTCAGCTCGATCCGGCAGTTTACCGGCGCTGGGCTCCCTGGCTTTACGTGGCGGGCCTGGCTGGCCTGGTAGCGGTGCTCCTCGTGGGCGTGGGTGCCAAGGGCGCCCAGCGCTGGCTGGCGCTGCCAGGACTGCCGCGCTTCCAGCCGTCGGAACTGATGAAGCTGGTGGTGCCGATGATGGCCGCCTGGTATCTGTCGCGGCACTTTCTGCCGCCACGCCTGTCCCGGGTCGCACTTGCGCTTGTGCTGGTGTTCCTGCCCATGGCGCTGATCATCCAGCAGCCGGACCTGGGAACCTCGGTACTGGTGGCAGCGGCGGGAGTGTTCGTGGTGTTTTTCGCAGGCATCAGCTGGCGGATTGTGGGCGCCTTTTTTGCCATGGTATCGGTGGCCGCGCCGCTGATGTGGTTCTTTGTCATGCGTGATTACCAGAAACAGCGGGTGCTGACCCTGCTGGATCCTGAAAGCGACCCTCTGGGAGCTGGCTGGAATATCATTCAGTCCAAGACAGCTATCGGCTCCGGCGGCTGGAGCGGCAAGGGCTGGCTGCAGGGCACCCAGTCACACCTGGAGTTTCTGCCTGAGAGCCACACCGACTTTATCGTGGCGGTACTGGCGGAAGAGTTCGGGTTTCTCGGAATACTGGGGCTGCTGGCCCTGTACCTGCTGATAATTCTGCGCTGCCTGTATATTGCGGTGAACGCCCAGGATTCCTTCAGCCGGCTGCTGGCAGGTGCGCTTACCATGACTTTCTTTATTTACATCTTCGTCAATGTGGGCATGGTGAGCGGCCTGTTGCCCATCGTGGGCGTGCCTTTGCCACTGATCAGCTATGGCGGGACATCCATTGTGACCCTGATGGCCGCTTTCGGCATTCTGATGTCGATTCATACCCACAGACGGATGATCACTGCATAGCAGCGGTTACCTTTTGGTTAGAATGGCATCCGGATGATGGTGGATTACGGAAGCCCCATGATAATCTTGGCCGCTCGGGCCTGATGCCCGCAGATTCAGGGCATCAATCCACTATAATTGCAGTCATTTGTGCGGTGCGGCCGTACAGGTGTCTTCCGCGGGATGCAGGCGTCCAATGAACAGGTTTGCAATCAACAGAACAGGCCGGTCTTCGGCTGCGGAATTGCGTTTTGCGCTGCTGGCAACGATTTCTCTCCTTGTCCTCGCCGGTTGTGCCTCACGTAGCGAAAGCCCTGAGCCTTCGTCCCGATACAGTATCTCCCAGGACCGGGGGCCAGCCAGTGACGTTGATGTCAGCGGTCTGGAGGATGCCAGCCCAAGGTACGAAGCTCCCCGCTCCGCGGGCAACAGATCACCTTACACGGTCTGGGGTAAAAGCTACGACGTCATGTCATCGGCGGACGGTTATGTCGAGCGGGGCATTGCCAGCTGGTATGGTGAGAAGTTCCACGGTCACAAAACCTCCAATGGTGAGGTCTTTGACATGTATGCCATGTCTGCGGCCCACAAGTCCCTGCCGATTCCCGGCTATGCAAGGGTAACCAATCTGGATAACGGCCAGTCCGTGATAGTCCGGGTGAATGACCGGGGGCCATTTCATGGTGACCGGCTGATCGACCTGTCCTGGGCTGCCGCCAAAAAGCTTGGCTACCAGTCCCGGGGCACGGCCCGGGTAGAAGTGGCAGCGATCACGGTTCGTGAGGACGGCACCATGAGCCTTGCGGGCAAGCCGTTTCCGGATGCCGGTGCGCCCGTGCCCCTGTCCCCGCCTTCAGAGAGCAGAGGAGAAGGGCTGTTCGTGCAGCTCGGTTCCTTTGGACTTGCAGAAGGCGCCAGCAGTCTCTCTGAGAAGGCACGTGGACAGACCTCCCATCCGGTCCGGGTGCGAAGGGTGGATACCGCTGCCGGGATTTTCCACCGGGTACAGATAGGCCCCTTCCGGGATCCGAATGCAGCCCGGAAGGAGCAGAAAACATTTGAGCGGCAGGGATTCGGCCAGGCCACAGTGCTGACCGACCACCTCTGAAGCGGCACCGGCGCTCCAGCAGCGCGCCACACAACTGAACTTAACCAACAGATTACGATTGAACCATGGCAACCATTCCTATGTTTAGAGCATTCCTGGCCGTCCTCATGCTGGCGGTCGCCGCCGGAGCCCACGCGCAGGCGGTTCTGATTCCCTCGCCACCGTCCATTGATGCCACGTCCCATGTGCTCATGGAGCCTTTCAGCGGAATGGTCCTGATGGAAGGGAACAGTCATGAGCGGCTGCCCCCTGCGAGTCTGACCAAGATGATGACCGCCTACATCGTTGAGCGTGAGCTGGATGAAGGGCGGATTGCCATGAGTGACCGGGTGCCCATCAGTGTCAATGCCTGGAAAACCGGCGGCTCGCGTACCTTCGTCAAGGAGGGCACTGAGGCAACCGTTGGCGACCTGCTGCGGGGTGTGATTATCCAGTCCGGCAATGATGCCAGCGTTGCGCTGGCGGAGTTTGTCGCCGGTAGTGAAGCCGCCTTCGCCGACATCATGAACCAGCAGGCCCGGTTGCTGGGCATGAAAGACACGCATTTTGTCAATGCCACGGGCCTGCCGTCACCGGAACAGTATTCGTCGGCCTATGATCTGGCGATCCTTGCCCGGGCGATCATCACCGATTACCCGGAAAATTATCCTCTCTACGCTGAAAAGCATTTCACCTACAACAATATCCGTCAGCCCAACCGCAACTCGCTGCTCTGGCGTGATCCGTCGGTCGATGGTCTGAAAACCGGCCACACACAGGAGGCAGGTTACTGTCTGGTGGCCTCGGCCAAACGGGATGAAACCCGGTTCATTGCAGTGGTCATGGGCGCCGACAGTGCAGCGGCCCGGGCCCAGGAAATCCAGAAAATGCTCAACTATGGGTTCCGCTACTACGTCAGCGATCAGCTGTTCGCTGCCGGCCAGGAACTGCTTGAAAGCCGGATCTGGGGTGGTGCTTCGGAGAAGGTACAGATTGGTGTCAGAGATGATGTGTTTATCACCATCCCGCGGGGTTCCAGAGGGTCTCTGGAATCAGTGGTGGACGTGGACAGCATCATCAAGGCTCCTCTTCAGACCGGGCAGGAGCTTGGCCGGGTCACCGTCAGCCTCAATGATGAAATTATTGTAGACGAGCCGGTTGTGGCCCTGGTGGGAGTGCAGGAAGGGGGCTTCTTCAAGCGCATCTGGGATGCCATCAAGCTCTTCTTTGCCCAGCTTTTTTCCTGATGGCAGAGCATCAGAACAGGGGGACCATGTCATGACTGAGCAACAGCCACCCAGAATCGAGTTTCCCTGCGATTACGTGATCAGGGTGATAGGCGATGCTGCGCCTGACTTCCAGGAGTTCGTGGTATCGGTGGTGGATCGGCACGCGCCGGGCATTACCGAGGAGGATGTAGCCGTGAACAGCAGCAGCAAAGGCCGTTTTTCATCCATTCAGCTGAAGATAGTGGCAACCGGTGAGCCCCAGCTCAAGGCACTGTTTGAGGAGCTCAAGGCCAGCGGGCGTGTTCACATGGTGCTCTGAAACATGGCCGAAATGATTGTCAGGTCTCTCGGGGTCCGGCCCTATACCGAAACCTGGGCCGCAATGAAAGAATTTACTGCGGCCAGGGATGAAGCAACGCCGGACGAACTCTGGTGCCTCGAGCATCCGCCGGTTTACACCCAGGGGCAGGCGGGACGTCCCGAGCATATTCTTGCCCCCGGCAGCATTCCCGTGGTTCAGGTGGACAGGGGTGGGCAGGTGACCTATCACGGTCCCGGCCAGCTTGTGGTGTATCTGATGGTCGATCTCAAGCGGGCGGGCCTGGGTGTCCGCAGCCTGGTGGATGCCATGGAACAGTCAATTGTTACGACCCTGGCGGAACTGGAGATTGAGGCTGCGCCCAGGCCGGACGCTCCGGGGGTATACGTGGCAGGAGCGAAGATCGCGTCCCTGGGGCTCCGGGTGCGCCGTGGCTGTTCATTTCATGGTCTTGCACTAAACGTGGCCATGGACATGGAACCGTTCAGCCGCATCAACCCCTGTGGTTACGCCGGAATGCCCATGTGCCAGATCAGTGAACTTGTGCCGGAAATCTCCCGGGAGAGAGTAGCTGAGCGGCTGCTCCATCACCTCACAGCCTCGCTGGCGGCCGGCAGCTCGGTTATTCACCGGACCAGCGATCCCTGGGCGAGTCCCGGGAGCACCGGGCTCTCAGATCTGCCTACCGCATAAAGCCGGTTCTGTTTTTCATTGCCGGTGCTCTTCGCGAGCCGCCCTTTTTACGAAGCCTGATCCCCGTGGACATTGGCTTTCAGGTCTGAAAGGTTGCGGCTGGACAGTGACCCATGAAATCCTCGATCAACGTATACTGATAACCATGACCCATTTACCGGACACGGCAGGTATTGATGGCTTCCAAGGACTCAAGAATTCCCGTTTCCCGAATCAAGACAGGCAGTTTTGAGCGCCGCCTGAGTCTCACCCGGGCCGGCCTGTTCGCAGGTACCCGCATGGCGTCGCACATGGCAACCAACTGGTTCAGCAACAAGGAAACCCGGGAGGCCCGTCACCGGGCAATGATGTCCAGTCAGGCCAGATTCCTGGTGGACGAACTGGGGAAGCTCAAGGGCAGCGTGGTGAAGATCGGCCAGGTCATGGCTCTTTACGGCGAGCATTTTCTGCCCGAGGAAGTCACTGAGGCCTTGCACACACTGGAGGACCAGACCACATCACTGGCCTGGCCGGCCATTGAAAAAGTGCTGAAAAGCGAACTCGGAGAAAAGCGATTCAGCGATCTGGATATTGATCAGGATCCCATCGGAGCTGCCTCACTCGGGCAGGTGCATCGGGCCCGCCGGCGCAGTGATGATCTCGAGCTTGTACTCAAAATCCAGTATCCCGGTGTTGCCGATGCAGTGGACAGCGACCTTGATTCCGTTGCCAATCTGCTGCGGGTGGCCCGCCTGGTTTCTTTCGGCCCGGAGTTCAGCGACTGGCTGGAGGAAGTCCGGGACATGATGCACCGGGAGGTGGATTACCGGCTGGAAGCCAAAACCACGGAAAAATTCCGTCAGATGCTCAGGAATGATCCACGATTTGTGGTTCCCCAGGTGCTTGAGGACTACTCCACTGATCTGGTCATAGCCTCCAGCTATGAGCCGGGCCATTCCGTGAGCTCGGTGGCGGTGCGGGAGCTGTCGCTGGACCGGCGCAGCGATCTCGGCCGTGCTGCTCTGGAGCTGTTTTTCCGGGAGCTGTTCGTCTGGGGTGAGATGCAGACCGACCCCAACTTTGGTAATTACCGAATTCGTATTGCCGGCGAACGCGACGGCGATCCCAATTATGATCAGATTGTGCTGCTGGACTTCGGCGCCGTACAGAGCTATTCCAGTGAATTTCTCGATCCGGTGATCAGGATGATCCGTGCTTCCTATGCAAAGGACCTGCAGGGCGTGATCGATGGCGGCATTGAGCTGCGCTTCATGGATCGCAGCTGGCCAGACGATGTGCTCAAGCGCTTCGGCGAGGTCTGCATGTCCGTGCTTGAGCCGCTGGCGGAAGGCGTGGAAAACTGGCCGCCGGAAGCCGTCAATGAACAGGGCCAGTACCGCTGGAAACAGAGCGAACTGCCCTCGAGGGTGGCGCGTCAGGCGGCGCGTTCGGCGATCAGCCGCTATTTCAGGATCCCGCCCAAGGAATTTGTGTTTCTCAATCGCAAGCTAATCGGCGTTTATACATTTATTGCGGTCCTCAATGCTGAATTTAACGGGGAGGACCTGCTTCGGAAGTATCTCTACGGCAACCCCGATGTTGCCGACAGCGGCGACCGAAAAGTCTAGGATGCGGTAAATACCACCCAGATGACCACGGCGTATCTCAGTCCCTTGCCAATGGCCACAAGCACCACGAAGTTCAGCCAGGGTACCCGCATCAATCCTCCCACCACCGTGAGGGCGTCCCCGCCGACGGGCAGCCAGCCCATCAGCAACGACCACTGGCCGTAGCGGTTGAAACGCTCCTGCCCCTTTAAAAGCTGCTTCTCCGGGACCGGAAACCAGCGTTTGTGCTTGAAGCGCTCGATCTGCCTGCCGATAACCCCATTAACGACAGAGCCGAGAGTGTTCCCCAGAGTGGCCCAGAACCAGAGCCACCAGGGTGAATACCCCTG
This sequence comes from Marinobacter sp., assembly GCF_044799475.1. Lineage (GTDB taxonomy): Bacteria > Pseudomonadota > Gammaproteobacteria > Pseudomonadales > Oleiphilaceae > Marinobacter. The sequence goes on from NZ_CP085217.1 coordinate 1,880,672, forward strand.
GCTTATCAGCCCGCCAAGAAGGACTTCGGAGTAGGCGGGTAGAAGCGTAGCTGCTGCGAAGGCTGTCAGGAACAGGCTCAGGTAAACCAAAGGTCACTCCGGCATGTCAGTTTCTGGCGATGGCCCGCGGCGACGGATGGCATATCAGTACATTCTCGCCGGCCGCAGGGCTGCCCCGTTCATGAAAAAGTGCTTTCCCAGCATAGCTCTGGCCCATGTTATCTCACTTCCTCTGTTTATGGGTCTCAGCACGATCATTACCGGCCATTTTTAGGAGGAACGCCTGAAGAGCTGAGGGTGTTTGTGGCCGGCCGATACACCGGTGATCAGTTTTAACTATCGAGGCAATCCTTTTGCCGGGATTGAATTTCCGGCCAGGTCTGTCAATATCGTGCCGTGTTGGTCCGGTGCCCGATTCCCGTCAGGTCCAGAGGCGCCCACATTACTCATCAGGTTCAAGAGGTTGTCATTATGGATCGTGTAACAATTTTCGGCCGTTCCAGCTGCGGCTTCTGCACGCGTGCGAAGGAACTTTGCGAGATCAAGGACATACCTTTCCGTTATGTGGATATCGTAGAGGAAGGTATCAGCAAGGCGGATCTGGAGAAAACCGTTGGCCGGCCGGTGGCCACTGTGCCCCAGATCTTTGTGGGTCAGGAATACATCGGCGGCTTTGACCAGTTCTCGAAATACGTGGAGCAGCGTGAAGCAGCGATGATCAAATAAGGATCCCGCGGCCTGGTCGAAGAGGCGCCCTTACGGGCGCCTCTTTATTACTTCTGTTCAGCCCTGCAGGCTGAACGGAGTTCTCAGTTTTTTCTCCGCCAGCACTGCCTGCAGATGGGCAACTCGCGGCAGGCCATTGTCGAATGGCGGAAAGCTTTCCCCCGCAATCAGCGGCTGCAGGTAATCCCGGCAGTCCTGGGTAATGCCATAGCCATCATCGGTAATGAAGTGGATCGGCATCTTCTTTTCCTGGTTGGCCACCTCACTGAGCGGTGCCTCGCCAATGCGCCAGCGGTATGGCCGGGACTGTTCGCGCACAATCACAGGCATGACCGCCTGCTTGCCCGCCAGCGCCATTTCAACCGCAGCTTTGCCCACGGCATAGGCCTGCTCCACATCCGTGGCGGAGGCAATGTGCCTGGCAGCGCGCTGCAGATAGTCCGCGACGGCCCAGTGGTTTTTGTAGCCAAGCGCCTGCTTTACCATGTTGGCGAGGGCCGGTGCGACGCCCCCAAGCTGGGTATGGCCGAAGGCGTCCTTGCTGCCCGCATCGGCCAGAAAGCGGCCATCTTCGTACTGGGCGCCTTCGGAGGCCACAATCACGCAATAACCGTAGCTCTTGACGCAGTGCTCAACCCGCGCAAGGAAGGTATCCCGGTCGAAGGGCACTTCCGGAAACAGGATGATATGTGGCGGCTCGTGTTCATTCTGGCCGGCAAGACCTCCCGATGCCGCAATCCATCCGGCATGGCGTCCCATGACCTCCATGATGAAGACCTTGGTGGAGGATTCACACATGGACCGGATGTCGAGGCTGGCCTCAAGGATTGATGTTGCGACATACTTCGCCACAGAGCCGAAACCTGGACAGCAATCAGTGAAGGGCAGATCGTTGTCGACGGTTTTGGGCACTCCGATGCAGGTGATGGGATATCCCATGCGGTCGGCCATCTGGGAGACCTTGAAGGCGGTGTCCTGGGAATCGCCGCCGCCATTGTAGAAGAAATAACCAATGTTATGAGCCTGGAAGACTTCGATCAGACGCTCATACTCCCGTCTGTTTTCAGTGAAGTTCTTGAGCTTGTATCGGCAGGACCCAAACGCCCCGCCCGGGGTGTGCATGAGTGCCGCTATGGTTTCATCCGATTCCTCACTGGTATCGATCAGCTCTTCCCTCAGGGCACCAATGATTCCATTTCGGCCCGCATAAAGGGTGCCTATCTGGTCCGGGTGTTTGCGGGCAGTCTGGATTACGCCGCAGGCGCTGGCATTGATGACTGCGGTTACACCACCGGACTGTGCGTAGAACGCATTCTTGATAGACATCTTGGGCTGGAGCCTCCTGCTGGATTTTCATGTGGGGAGAATGATACGCCAAACGCCAGGCTTTTTCATGGCTCCGATAGCGTCAGGCGGCTCGAACAGGCTTGACGGCATCGGGTGTATACTGGACGCTTGGCTCCTCGGCAGGGCCGACAGGCACGGCCGTCGGGTAAACAGTTAACAGGGCGGGATCGGTACAGGAATGCATATTCACATACTGGGCATTTGCGGCACCTTCATGGGCAGTCTTGCGGTACTTGGCCGGCAACTGGGTCATAAGGTGACCGGATCCGACCAGGGAGTTTATCCTCCCATGAGCACGCAGCTTGAAGCCCAGGGCATTGAGCTGATGGAGGGATTTGATGCCAGCCATCTGGAGCCGGCACCGGATCTGGTTCTCGTGGGCAACGCCATGTCCCGCGGCAATGTAGAGCTGGAGGCTGTGCTGAACCGCCGGCTGGACTATATGTCGGGCCCGGAATGGCTGGCCCGGGAGGTGCTTCGCAAGCGCTGGGTTCTCGCAGTGGCGGGGACCCACGGCAAAACCACTACCACCGCCATGCTGCTGTGGATTCTGGAGCAGGCGGGTTTCGACCCGGGCTACCTGGTCGGCGGCGTACCCAATGATTTCCCGGTATCTGCACGGCTGGGCGGCAGTGACTTTTTTGTCATTGAAGCTGATGAGTACGACAGCGCTTTCTTCGACAAGCGCTCCAAGTTCGTCCATTACCGTCCCGGCACCCTCATTCTGAACAATCTGGAATTTGATCACGCCGACATTTTTGAAAACGTTGAAGCCATCGAGAGACAGTTTCATCATCTTGTTCGCACTGTGCCTTCCAGTGGTCTGATCATCCGCCCGGCGCTTGATGTGCACCTGGACCGGGCACTGGCGATGGGCTGCTGGAGCGGCATCCAGAGCACGGCAGTGGGGGGCGAAGCTGAACTCACTGACTGGCGCGCCGAGCTGCTTGCGGATGACGGCAGCCAGTTCATGGTCATGCATGGAGAGCAGCCGGTGGCAGAGGTCCGCTGGTCCCAGACCGGCCTGCACAATGTGCGCAACGCCATGGCTGCGATTGCCGCTGCCCGCCATGTTGGGGTGACGCCGGATCACGCCATTTCCGCCCTGTGTCGATTTTCCGGGGTCAAACGCCGCATGGAACTGCTCGCCGACATTGGCGGTATCCGGGTATACGATGATTTTGCCCATCACCCGACAGCCATAGCGACGACCCTTGAAGGACTGCGTCACAAGGTGGGGGCGGAGCGCATCATTGCCATCATCGAGCCGAGATCCAATACCATGCAGCAGGGCGTACATCAGACAACGCTGTTGCCCAGCGCCGCGGCCGCAGACCAGGTGCTGTGGGCGAATCTGGGGAATCTCGGCTGGCTGCCGGCGCTGATTCGCACGGTTTCTCCCGGGGGTGTTGGCCGGCACCAGGTGGAAGACTCGGTTGAGGCGCTGATAGAACTGGCGCTGGCGGATCTGGATCGGCCCTGCCACATTGTGATCATGAGCAATGGCGGATTTGGCGGTATTCATCGGAAACTGGTGGCGGAACTGGAGCGGATGATTGGATAACAGGGCAGCGGGAACAGACCGGCTCAGGACGGTCAATCTGGCCATAACAGGGGCTTCGGGCGCCCAGTATGGCCTGAGGCTGATGCAGTGTCTGGTGGCAGCCGACTGCCGGGTGCAGGTCATGATCAGCCGCGCGGCCCAGGTGGTGATTGCCACCGAAACCGACCTCAGGCTGCCCGGTTCCACCGAGGGCGCCCAGACGGTTCTCGCCAATTACTGTGGTGCGGACCCGGGGCAGATTCTGGTGTTTGGCCGCGAGGACTGGTTTGCCCCTCCGGCTTCCGGCTCCGGGGAAAAGGCACCGCTGGTAATCTGTCCCTGCAGCACGGGAACCCTCTCGGCACTGGCCACCGGCGCCAGCAACAACCTGATCGAGCGGGCAGGAGATGTCGCCCTGAAAGAGCGGCGGCAACTGATTCTTGTGCCCCGCGAGGCGCCTTATTCCGAAGTGCACCTGGAAAACATGCTCCGCCTTACCCGGATGGGGGCAGTGATCATGCCGGCCAGCCCTGGCTTTTACCACCGCCCGCAGTGTATTGAAGACCTGATCGACTTCCTGGTTGCCCGCCTGCTTGATCATCTGGGCCTGCCCCAGGACCTGATGCCCCGCTGGGGCGAAGACAGGATCAGAACAAAGCTTTCCTGAAGGACTGGTGAAGCCGTAGCGCCCCGGCGGCCACCGGCGATATATTTGGTCAGTGTGATTGATGCTTTTCACCATTGAGCAATCCCCGCCAGGCAATGAGACTCGGTGACTAATACAACAGCACAGTCACAGGGGTTCAAAATGATTCCACGCACACTCTTCGATGCCGACCTTGAGGGTTTCCGGGACTCGGTTCGCCGTTTTCTTGAGCAGGAAGCGGTGCCCCATCGGGCGCAGTGGGAAAAGGACGGGCAGGTGAGCCGTGAGGTCTGGGAAAAGGCGGGGGAGCTCGGCTTCCTGTGTCCCACCATGCCGGAAGAGTACGGCGGAGTGGGTGCGGATTTCCGTTACAGTGCGGTGATCATGGAGGAACTGGCAAGGGCGGGTACCTCCGGTATCGGCTGGAACCTTCACTCCGACATAGTTGCGCCCTATATCCTCAACTACGGTGCCGAGGACCAGAAGCAGAACTATCTGCCAAAGCTGGCTTCCGGTGAAATGATTGGCGCCATCGCCATGACCGAGCCGGGTGCCGGGTCCGACCTTCAGGGCGTCAAAAGCACGGCGGTAAAGCAGGGGGACCACTATGTTCTCAACGGTTCCAAGACATTTATAACCAATGGTCAGATGGCGGATCTGGTTATCGTCGTGGCCAAGACCGACCCGAAGGAAGGGGCGAAGGGCATCAGCCTGTTTCTGGTGGAATCGGCCTGGGAAGGGTTCCAGAAAGGAACCAATCTGGAGAAAGTGGGGCTCAAGTCCCAGGACACCTCCGAGCTGTTTTTCCAGGACGTCCGGATTCCGGAAACCCACCTGCTCGGCAGAAGCGAAGGCCAGGGCTTCTTTCAGCTGATGCAGGAACTGCCGGCCGAGCGCCTGCAGGTGGCCCTGACCGCCGTGGCGGCAGCAGAAGCGGCCTGGGACTGGACGCTGGCCTACACCAAGGAGCGCAAGGCTTTTGGCAAGCCGGTCATGGCGTTCCAGAATACCCGCTTCAAGATGGCGGAAATGAAAGCGGAGATCACCGCCGCCAGGGTCTTTACCGACCGCTGCCTGGAGCTGCATCTGGAAAAGAAACTGGACATCCCGACGGCTGCCATGCTCAAGCAGCACACCACCGATCTGCAGTGCCGGGTGATGGATGAGTGCGTTCAGCTTCACGGTGGCTATGGCTATATGTGGGAATATCCCATCGCCCGGGCCTGGGCAGATTCCCGCGTGCAGAGGATCTACGCTGGCACCAACGAGATCATGAAGGAGATCGTGGCCAGATCTTTCTGAAGCGAGTTCTCTTCTTCCGGGGTCCTGCGGGCTCCGGTTACCTGAATTTACAAATTGCCAAGCCTATCAAGGTTCCGTGCTTCCACATGGCATAAAGTGTCGTCACAACCTCTGACAAGGATAACGGTTGCAGATGACACGTTTCGCCCTGGTTCCTCTTACCCTGTTAATGCTCGCCCTGGCCGGTTGCGGTGAAGAATCGTCAGATATTCCCGTGGACGGTCGCGAGATTGATGGCGTCAACAATCAGACGCCCGGCGTGTACAGCGGCCGGGTGATTGATGGCTACCTGCAGGGGGCCCGGGTCTGGCTGGATATGGACGGAGATTACCAGTACACCCCTGGCCCTCTGACGGTTGTGCTCGACTCCGGCGAGTCCGTTATCCTTCCTGGCGGTGAGCCAACAGCCATGAGTGGCGCTGGCGGCCGTTTTACCCTGGACACCACAGAACTGCTTCAGGGGGAAACCGAGGATATTCCCCGGCTGGCGCCGGACCTGGACCCCAGGGATTATCCTCTCATTGCGGTGGTCATTCCCGGCACAACCATGCAAGAAACCCGCAGTGGCAGCTTTCCTCTCGAGCACGCTTACACCATGAGTGCGAAGCCCGGAGTTACCAATATCACCCCTCTGACCACTCTCCAGCGGGCCAGGCGTACCCAGTTCGTTGACCGGGAGGAGGCCAGCCTGGCGGATCTGGACAGCGCCCTGGAAAACATCAACCTGCAGGGCGACTATGTGCTGGCGGAGAACGAGCGTGCCCACGCCTATGCCCGGGCACTGGCCCGCTTCATGGGGCAGCAGTTTCCCGATTCAGCAGAAGGCGCTCTTGGGGAGGATGGCATTGAGCAGGCTCTGGACAGCGAGGCCCTCAACCTGCTCCGCATATCCCTGCTGAAAAACGCTTTTGCTGTAATTAATACCGTCGATCAGGCTGCGGCTGGCAGCTCCTATTCAAACGTGGACATTGATGTTCTGGTGTTACCGGAAGAGGGTCTGGACCTGGATGATCCGGTCGTACTGCGTCGGCAGAAAGTCTTTGCTGATGGCGGCGGCAAAACTCTGCCCGTGCGAAGCACTGCCAATCTCGGTCAGTCTGCACTGCTTACTTATGACTATGATGCCTCCGGCCTGCTGCAGTCGGTGACAGCCAATGGCTGCATGAAACCCTCACTAAAAGACCTGGTGCGGCTGGCCAATGCCGGCGGGCGTATTTCAAGGACGAGCATGCAGGGGTTGACCGGTATTTCGATTTCCCAGAGTAGTATTCTGTATTTTGAAGATCAGGAGCCGGTGGATGAGCGCCTGACCCTGGACTGGGCAGGCCAGAGAGCCGAGTTTGATACCGGTACCACCTGCCATTCAGCTCTTGTCGGTAATCCGGAACTGGGGGGAGATGCCGAACTGGTGTATGAATGGACGGTGAAGGGGGATCCCGGTCGTGTTACCTCGATAACCGATGGGTTTCAGACGCTGACTCCGGACTATACAAACGCTACTCCCGCGTTCTTTGGCTACACTCTCACCAGCAATACAGACAACACGATTGTTGAGTCAGTAGCTCTCAACTCTGACGTGGATTCCTGTGAAGGATTCGTCAGTGAAGAAGACGCGGGTGCGGCCAGAGTCATATCTGCCCAGCAGGACTATGAGTTCACCGGTCAGGAGCCGCAGCCGCAGGGCTTTGGCGGTCTCAGGCTGGACTGGGATATCCGGGAAGACCGGAACAACCTCCTGCGCTATGCCTTTCTCGATCCCGGTGTTGATGTGAGCAACAACGGACTACAGTGGGAATTCGACCACCTCCCGGTGGATGCCGGGCGGGAGCCAATGCAGGTGGGTCTCGTAAAAACTGCGGCTCTTCACCAATACAGTGGCGTGGCCAGCTGTGGCGGTGCCGTGGAGCTTTCCGGGGGCAGCATCTATGCACGGATAGGCTCGGAGTATTCGCCACTGTCTGACTATCTCATCGACCGGCTGGTGGCGGAGTCCGAGTAGACTTGACGCCTCGCCGCCTCTGGACGGACGCACGAATTTCTGCTGTCCGCGCGGCGCAGTATCGTCCGCTGCCGCAAATATTTCCGGCACGGAAACACTCAGACCGGATGGACTGACGGGATAAATCTCTCAATGGATTCTGTTTTGCCATTCCCTGAGGAAGGAAATGGTGCCGAGGAGAGGACTTGCTGCATGGTCCTCGTGATAGCTTTAAAAACAGTGGGTTACAGAACCTCATTTCAGGGCTTGTGTACCAGTTGAGTGGCCAGCCCCTTGCTGCTTATTCTAGCTAAAGCTGAATTTTAATAGAAGTCCGCTGCTGGCGTTTTATACCTGACACTTCAGAATTCCCAGCCAGCTTAGCGGTGTGAGCACGAAGCGTATCTGGTTTTGCTTCTGCCCTTGGTGGTTTGGAGCGGACGAACCTGGCGTCTTGCGTCAAGCAGACGTTCAACGTAGCTCCTCGTGTGCTAGGTAGGTGTAGCGAAAAGGGTTTTTGGGGGCTTGAGGGGAACGCAGGCCGATGTCTCCCTTTAATTCTAGTGAACTGATAGCCCCTCCTGCAGCTGACGCTAACGAGGCTGCAGTCAAACCGAACTGTTGCCCAAGGAGCCACCCGCCGACAGCCCACGGACCTACCGACTGAGCGCTTAAGGTAAAAGACAGCTTTAGGTTAGAAACAAACGCTGGGAACTGCCATTGCTTGCCGAGTTTGAGCAGATCGCTGCATGCCTCATCAATTGTTGCAACTTGCTCCCTAATAATGCTTTCCGAGTGCTCAGACTTTTCTAGCTCAGACACCAGCTTATCGATGTGTAGTCGAAGAAAGTGCAGCTCATCTTTCCTGCGGTGTTTGAATTCTAATATTTCTGCTAAGGGAACATCATGACTGGGAATCGGAATGGCTCTGAATAATTCGACCAGCCCGCCCCCACCTCGCTCGAAATGGTTGTCATGAAGTAACAGCGAGTTTTCGCCTTGGGAGAGGGCCCAAGCCCCTGGCTCACTCTTGTCTAGGTCGAGGAATGCCTGAATTTGGGATTGAGCTATCGACTGCGCTCCATCTCCCCAGAAGGTGTACTCCGGACGTTGAAGCACGCCCTCTGCTTCTAGAAATTCTTCGTCAGGATTACTGGAGAAGTGGATGACGCGCGACTGAGGCCAGACTAGCTTGTCCCAATACATGAGCGCGAACCGTAACTCCATCTCATCAATGTTGGAACTTTTTGCGTAGAGCTGGCTTCCATTGATTTCTACAGGTGGGCTGATTACTAGACCACGTTTCTCCCGGAACTGGGGAAGTCTCCCGTAGTTGGCATCGGTTTGTTTTCGTCGCTTAGCTTCTCCCATAAGTCCTCATTGATGGATAGTTAGTGGCGAGCCCAAGCCATCGCCGGGCAAAGGTGCCTGACTAGAAGTTTAGGTGTACGTTCTTAATTGTCCAATGCAGCAAAGGCTGAGTATTTTCAGAAGGGGCGACTGTGCGAGAGTCGTGATGTTGCGAGAAACAGCATTGTCTCAATCATGATGGAGCTCGCTAAAGGTTTTGCATGGTGACTCTCGGTCATATTTGCAACAAAAATCTGCGTCCCTATTTTCAAACTATAAGCTCTCAGCATACCCCCATGCCGGGGGCTTCTCTCACGTTCTTGAACCTCGTCCTTTTCTCGCCCCTAGATCTTCCGATCACGGCCCCAGCTCATGCTCCAAACTGCCCACTCAAGGGTTAGACCATGTCTTATATTGGTATGTCTCCATGCGACCACCTGATACACGCCGAAAAGTAATTACTTGACAACCTATATGAGACAGGCAATGTTGAGACAACCTTAATGAGACACAAGGAATCTACTGCATGTTTGTCCGCGCTTATCTACGAGCCTCAACCGATGATCAGAATGCTGAGAGAGCGAGGGAGGAGCTGACTGCCTTCGCTGAGGAGCACGGTCAACGCATTGCCTCGTACTACGTCGAAAACGTCTCAGGGGCGACGCTGGACCGCCCCGAGTTGCAGCGTCTGCTCAATGACTCACAGCCCGGTGACATCCTGCTTTTGGAGCAAGTAGACCGCCTGACGAGGCTCAAGGATGAAGATTGGCAGCGTCTCAAGCGCCAGATCGAAGACAAGGGGCTTTCGGTGGTGGCCAAGGACCTCCCGACCTCCTACCAAGCGTTTGACGTGAAGGAAGGCCAGGACTTCATGCAGTCAATGTTGAAGGCAATCAATACGATGATGCTGGATATGCTGGCAGCCATAGCCCGCAAGGACTACGAGGATCGGCGCAAGCGTCAGGGGCAGGGCATTCAGAAGGCAAAGCAGGAAGGCAAGTACAGGGGGCGACAGGCAGACTCCAAGCGGCATCAGCGCGTTATCGAATTGCGGGATGCAGGGCATACCTTAAATGACATCGCCAAGCTGTCTGGGTACTCCAAAGCGACCGTGTGTCGGGTGCTGGCAGATGCCAAAGAAGCCGGGTGAGCTGGTTATTTGATAACCCACACCTTAGGGATAAAGAGCTGTCAGAGACTGCTTTACGTCTGATCCCCTGTCGTTTTACCTGCCGGGATTGTAAACTCACGCCGCGCCAACCTCACTGCGTCATTGACGCACTACGCCCTAGATACCGGAATCCCATGACAGCATTAAATGGTAAGCGTCCGGTGATCCCATCTTGAGCCTGGCGCTGCCGCCGTCAGGATAGTGTCCACTTATTTTCTAGTGGACACTTAACATGAACAACGTAAGCGTAACCAAGCCCTACCAACGCCGTCGCCGGTTTTCCCGCGAATTCAAAGCCGAGATCGTCGCCCAATGCCTGGAGGCCGGTGCCTCCGTTTCCCGGATCTCGCTGGATAACGGTCTCAACGCCAACATGGTCCGGCGCTGGATGAGTGAAGCGCAGCGAGCGGATAAAGCACCAGCAACGCCGGCATTTGTTCCGGTTAATCTGCCAGCCGTTCCCTCTGGGCCCGGCAACCAGTCGATCTCGGACAAGCGTAGCACCATCCGCATCGAGATTCCCCGCGCGGGTGGCGCGGTGGTGGTGGAGTGGCCGGCGGAGCAGGCGCACCAGTGTGCTGCCCTGTTGCGGGACCTGCTGGGATGATCCGAATCGACGAGATCTGGCTGGCTACCGAACCGCTGGATATGCGAGCCGGGCCCGACAAGGCCCTGGCCCGGGTTATTCAGGTCTTTGGTTCGGCCAGGCCACATTGCGCCTACCTGTTTGCCAACAAACGGGGCAACCGGATGAAGGTCTTGATCCACGATGGCCTGGGCATCTGGTTGTGTGCCCGCCGGCTAAATCGGGGCAAGTTCCACTGGGGCGAATCCTGGCGCGGTGACCAGTTGCGCCTGACCGAAGAGCAGTTGTCCGCCATGGTTCAGGGCTTACCATGGCAGCGTCTTGGGGCCGACGGCGTGATCTCCATCCTGTAACCACAAGCTGCGTGATATCGCCATAACCAGAACTGCGAATCGCTTGCAGCACAAGGGCCTGGCATACTAACGGGCATGACTCAGCGCCCCAATCTCGACCAACTCTCTGCCGACCAGCTCCGTGCTCTCGCTACGGAACTGTTCGATCGTGTCGAGACCAGGGAACGGGCACTGGTACATCGCGATGCGGTCATCGAAAAGCTGACCCACGAACTGGCCGTCCTCAAGCGCCACAAGTACGCCCGGCGTAGCGAGCAGCTGGACGCGGTTCAGGGAAAGCTGTTGGACGAACTGATCGACAGTGACCTGGCGGCGATCGAAGCCGAACTGGATCAGGCGATGACCGAAGAGCAGAAAGCCGCTCGGCCCAGGCAGCAACCCAAACGCACACCGCTACCGCCGGAACTGCCCCGCACCCTGATCCATCACGAGCCCGAAAACACCCAGTGCCGCTGCGGCTGCCAGCTTAAGCGCATTGGCGAGGACGTGAGTGAGAAGCTGGATTACGTCCCGGGCGAGTTCACCGTGGAGCGCCACATCCGAGGCAAGTGGGCCTGCGACAAATGCGAGACTCTGATCCAGGCCCCGGTGCCACCGCAAGTGATCGACAAGGGCATCCCAACCGCCGGTCTGTTAGCTCAGGTGCTGGTGGCCAAGTACGCCGACCACCTGCCGCTGTACCGTCAGGAACGGATCTTCGGTCGCGCCGGCCTTGAAATCCCGCGCTCTACCCTGGCCGAATGGGTCGGTGCCTGCGGTGTGCAGTTGCAGCCCCTGGTGGATGCGTTGAGAAACACCCTGCTGGAGCACGATGTTCTGCATGCCGATGAAACACCGGTTAGCATGCTGTCTCCGGGTAAGAAGAAAACCCATAAAGCCTACGTCTGGGCCTACTGCACCACGCCGTTCTCGGATCTGAAAGGGACCGTCTACGACTTCGCCCCGAGTAGAGCAGGCGAACACGCCCGCACCTTCCTGGGTGACTGGCAGGGCAAGCTGGTCTGTGATGATTACGCCGGCTACAAGGCCGGGTTCGGCAACGGCATTACCGAGATCGGCTGCATGGCCCACGCCCGGCGCAAGTTCTACGACCTGCACGAAGCCAACAAGAGCGAGCTGGCTGCCAGGGCACTGGAATACATCGGCGGACTCTACGAGATCGAGCGGGAAACCAGAGACCTGCCGCCGGATAAACGACAGGAAATCCGGGAAGCGAAAGCCAGGCCCATTGCTGATGCGTTGCATCAGTGGATGCTGGCCCACCGACAGAAAGTGCCGGATGGCTCCGGCACGGCCAAAGCCCTGGATTACAGCCTCAAACGGTGGGCAGCGCTGACGCGCTACCTGGACGACGGAGCTGTACCCATCGACAACAACCGGGTGGAAAACCAGATCCGGCCATGGGCACTGGGCCGTTCCAACTGGCTGTTCGCCGGGTCACTGCGCAGTGGCCAGCGTGCGGCGGCCATCATGAGCCTGATCCAGTCGGCCAAGCTGAACGGGCATGATCCGTACGCCTATCTGAAGGATATAATGACGCGTCTACCGACGCAGAAGAACAGTGCCATCGACGAGCTATTGCCCCACAACTGGCAGCCGGCTATACCTGACAAGGTGTGATGCCCGGACGCTTACATTAAATGACCGGGTTTACGCGCTCATAGCGCAGACCAAAAGCCAGACACCAACCACGATTCAGCTAAGCGACATCGAGCAGCGCCGGACATTCCAAAAACGCGCCGCCAGTACGGAAGCTAATGCGCAGAGGAATGCCATCCGCGAGAAGGAAGTAGAGATTGTCAAAAAGCTAACCGCCGACCTTTCAGCGAGGCCGGACCATCACGCGGAGCCGGTTACGGTTTGTGACGTAGGTGGGAGACTGATCTTGGTTGATGGTCATCATAGGTATGACAGCTATAAGGCGGCCCAGCGCGACACTGTGCCTGCTAGGGTCATTGAGTGTACGGAGTCTGAAGCCCACCTACTCGCCACGGTCCTCAATTCCTACAGCGCTACCATCCCATTGGGCAATGAGGAAAAGAGTCAGATGATATGGCGTGAAGTAGGTAGGCTTCACGACGGCACTAAATGGGCTGATGGATTTTCAGCACGCAGGCTGGCGGGGTTGATGGGAATTGCACCCAAGACGGTGGATCGCATGGTCAGTGCAAGAGTGGAGCTCGGAGAAGATGCAGCACAAATGACCTGGAAGCAGGCCCGTCAGTCGAATACCGGCCGGGAGTACTCAACGAAGGAGCGGCTTGTCGGGTGGCTGACCACTTTGGAGAAGATCAATGCAGAGAGCGAGCATGAGCAGGCAGTCCTCATTGAGCTGTTCCGAGCGTGGAATCAAGAATGGATTTCCAAGGAGGAGTTGGCGGAGCGCTTTGAGTCCTACCTTGAAAATCCTGCCGCTTTCGAGCAGTACCTTAAAGAAGACATGAACAGTTTCTGAGGTAGCTTGAGGTGACGCTGCGTCACCCTCACTGCGTCATTGACGCACCCTGAGCTCTTCTAATAGCTATTGGGGTGCATCTGTCTGGTTGTTCCAGTCGTCAGGTGCAGGTATCCGCTTGACTGCCTCATAGAGTGTCGGGATGTCTGCTGGTCCGTAGCGCCCATGGACGTCCTTAGCCTCATGTCCAGTCAACACGCGGCTGTAGTCACCGTCAATGTTTACCCGGCGACACTCTGCTATCAGCCAATGCCGAAAGCTGTGGTTGGGGCTGAGTCTCTGCCAGTCCGCGTCAGGTAGCTGGCGTTTGATCCAGTTACGGAGCTTGTTTGCTGGTGTCTTTGTTCTGTCACCGTTCTTGTCAGACCAGTCACCGGGGAATAAGTACCTCGCACCTTCCGGCAGGGAGCGCCAGTAGTCGAGAAAGCCTTCATTGATGATCGCAGGGTGAAGCGGAACGGTTCGCGTAGAGCTATCAGTTTTGACTGTCCGTGCGTCCCCCTCGTCTGCGCCGGCCTGAATGTTGATGTACGCGATACCTTGAGTAAACCTGATGTCCTTGCGCTCCAGCCAAAGCAGTTCGCCGATCCGAGCGCCTGTGAAGGTGGCAAGCCATGGTGCCCAGCGTATGACGTTGACAATCTCAGGCCGCGTTCTGCTGCTCTGTGGTTCTCGTGATGCGCGAAGCACGGCCAAGGCTTCCTCTCGACTGTAGCCAACGATGGTTGTTTTCTCGGTCTGAATCTTAATTTTGAATGTTGGGTCTTCCTTGAGTCGTTCCCGGTCAATGGCAAACTTGTAGACGACGGAGAGAGCCGCGAGGTAATTGTCTTTGACGGTCTTTCCGGCGAGGGGCTTACCCTTGGGTGCGGCCTTCTTGTCTCCAGCAAGTAGCGCGTCGGCAAAGGCTCTGACATCCTTTCGTGTGACCCGAGCGGCAGGCTTGCTGTCAAAGAATTTGTGCGCCCGGTCAATGTAAGTTTTCCAGCTCTCACGGGTGCGCGCCGCCAGCTTTGGAGTGACCCGCACGAAATCGGCGAACAGTTCGGGCAGGGTGGCTGGGTCTTCCAGTACTGACGCTTTTGCAAGAGGAGCCGCCTGCCAACTGGTGTCTCCGTGTAGTTCCGCGTCTGCCCCTGCGTATGCTTCAAGCTCTGCCTTGAATACCTCGACTCCCAAGCGGTCCCTTATGCGGTCGTTGGGATTTAGCCCGTGTTGGTCGAGTAGAGGTTGTATGGCCTTCAAGCCCCACTCAGAGGCCCGCTCTGCTTGTGCCTGGCTGTATTCGGGCGTGTCCATTCCGGATGGTAGGTTCCGGTCTAGCGCCTCTATCAGCCGCTCACGGGCAAGGCTAAAGGTGCCGGAATCCCAGTTCTGTTTAATAGCATCTGCTTTGATTTCTGACAGGCGTTCCCTTGAGTACTCACCGGACAGGGCTTGTACGTCTGACGCATCCATAGTGAGTGAGCGTCGGGCTTTTGTGATGATCTGGTCAATCTCAGCGCAGACAATGGGAGCCAGTCGCCGGGCTTCCCTTGGGTCAGTGGTGCCCAATGAGCGCTTGATTTCAGTTTGTCCAACAGCGGCTTTGAGTTCTTTGGGGACGCGCTTACGAACCCAGTACTTACCACTATTCTTCGGACGATAAGGGGAGCACATACGTAGACTCACGATTAACCCTGTGTACCAGTATGGTGTACCAGCGAGGTCCGTAAGTTACTGTTTCTAGGGTAAGTATCTGATTCGGAAGGCCATTCAATTAGAATGGTGCCGAGGAGAGGACTTGAACCTCCACGGGGTTGCCCCCACTAGCACCTGAAGCTAGC
The DNA here is from genome assembly GCF_044799475.1 of Marinobacter sp. GTDB lineage: Bacteria > Pseudomonadota > Gammaproteobacteria > Pseudomonadales > Oleiphilaceae > Marinobacter. The sequence goes on from NZ_CP085217.1 coordinate 1,895,955, forward strand.
GTGTCTACCAATTTCACCACCTCGGCAGGTGACTCGCAGTGTGTCCGGCTTCTCTGCAGCTTTAGCTACTGAATTGCCGGGATTTCTGCGCTGCTCGGGGCTTGCCCCCGACCAATGGCGCGTACTTTAATCATTCGGAAAATTACTGTCAAACATTATTTTTGCGTTGCCTGAGAGAATTTTGTCAGGCTCAAAAAGCCGACCTGGTTAGCCACCAGTGCTTCCCGGCGTTATACTCAGCGTAAATTCATTCCAGGCAGCCTGATCAGCAGGTTGCGCCGCAGACTAAAGGCATAGCAACGAATGGCGTCCAGGAAAAAGACAGACAGCGATCCCCATGCCCAGCGTGAGGCCCAGAAATACGAAAGCCCGATCCAGAGCCGGGAATTCATCCTGGACCACCTCCGCCAGCGTGGCGCTCCGGCCACCCATGAGACGCTTTGCGAAGAGCTCGGGCAGGGCACACCGGAGGGCATAGAAGCACTGCGGCGGCGCCTGATTGCCATGTGCCGGGATGGCCAGGCCATCTGTAATCGTATGGGCGCCTACCTCCCCATTGATGAGGCAGACCTGGTTTCGGGTCGTGTCGTCGGTCACAGAGACGGCTTCGGCTTCCTGATCACCGACGACGAAGGTTCGGACCTGTTCCTTAGTGCCCGGCAGATGCGCCAGGTGTTTCATGGGGACCGGGTTGCTGCGCGGGTGGAAGCGGTGGACGACCGCGGTCGCCGGGAAGGAGTGATTGTGGAAGTGCTGGAACATCGTACCCAGCAGACGGTTGGCAGACTGTTTCGGGAAAGCGGCATTTCTTTTGTCGTGCCCGAAAATGCGCGCATCAACCATGAAGTGCTGATTCCTGAAGAGTTCTGCGGCGATGCTTACGATGGCCAGTACGTGGTCGTTGATATCATGCGCCAGCCCACCATGCGGGCGAAGCCGACAGGCAAGGTGGTGGAAGTACTGGGCGACCACATGGCGCCGGGCATGGAAATAGGCGTTGCCATACGTTCCTATGACATACCCAACAGCTGGCCGCCGGCGGCCACCGCTCAGGCCGCGAATATTCCTGCGGAAGTAACCGAGGCCGACAAGGCCAACCGGGTGGATCTGAGAAACCTCCGCATGGTCACCATAGACGGAGAGGACGCGCGGGATTTCGATGACGCCATTTTCTGCGAACGCCGCCCCCGTGGCGGTTACCGGCTGATTGTGGCCATTGCCGATGTCTCCCACTACGTCCGGCCAGGTTCGCCCCTGGATGAAGAGGCAACCAATCGCGGCAACTCGGTGTATTTTCCCGATCACGTGGTGCCCATGCTGCCGGAGAAACTCTCCAATGGCCTCTGCTCCCTCAACCCCGGAGTAGACCGGTTGTGCGTGGTGGCCGACATGACCATCAGCGCCGCCGGCCGCATCAGCAGTTACAAGTTCTATCAGGCGGTCATGCTCAGCCATGCCCGTCTGACTTATACCAAGGCCAGCCAGATGCTGGAGCATCCGGATTCCGAGCAGGGCAGGCTGCTGCGGGCCCAGTACGCAGATGTCGTGCCGCATCTGGACGTGCTTTACGATGCCTACAAGCTGTTCCGCAAAGCGCGCACGGAACGCGGTGCGATCGATTTCGAGACAACGGAGACCCGGGTTATCTTTGATGCCAGCCGGAAAATCGAAGAAATTGTTCCGGTTCACCGTAACGATGCCCACAAGATTGTCGAGGAATGCATGTTGTGCGCGAACGTGGCGACGGCAAGATTTCTCAAGAAGCACAAAATTCCGGCCCTGTATCGTGTCCACGACGGGCCCTCGGAGGAGCGCCTGGCGGCCGTGCGGTCATTCGTTGGAGAGCTGGGGCTTCAGCTTGGCGGAGGTGACAAGCCCACTTCGGCCGATTACCAGGAGTTGCTGTCCTCCATCAAGGACCGTCCCGATGCCAACGTAATCCAGACAGTTATGCTCCGTTCTCTCAGTCAGGCGGTGTACAGCCCGGATGAAAGCGGTCACTTCGGTCTGGGTTTTGCCAGTTATACCCACTTCACTTCCCCCATACGTCGGTATGCGGATCTGATTGTGCATCGCGCGATCAAATCCGTTGTCCACGGCGACGAAGCGACGGACACGGTAACCGCGCCCAAAAAGAAAGATCCGGAACTGGCGGCCTACCCCTATGACCAGGCCCAGATGACCAGGCTCGGCGAGCACGTGTCGATGACGGAACGACGGGCGGACGACGCCACCCGGGATGTCATGGCCTGGCTCAAGTGTGAATATCTCCGTGATCATGTAGGGGAAGAATTTGAGGGCGTGATCGCCGCGGTGGTCCCATTCGGCTTCTTTGTCGAGCTCAAGGATGTCTATATCGAGGGTCTGGTGCATGTCTCAACACTGAGTGGCGACTATTTCCACCACGACGCCGCCAAGCATCGCCTGATCGGCGAACGGACCGCAATCAGTTTCCGGCTGGGCGACGCCGCGCGGGTGAAAATCGTGCGAGTCGGGCTTGAGGACCGGAAAGTGGACCTGGAGCTTGTCAGCGAGCCCCAGCGTCGTCAGGCCGACCGGGACGCCCTGCCGGTCAGGAAGAAGGACGGTGGCCGCAAGCCTGCAGGAAAGGGATCGGGCAAGGGCAAGGGTGAGAGTCGCGGCAAGCAGTCCGCAGCCAAAGCGTCAAAGCCCCGGAGCGCCAAGGAAAAACTCTCGGAAGAGGCTGCCAAAAGTGCAGGTGGCAAGGGCTCGGGCAAAGGTCGATCCAGAGGCGGTGCCGGCAAGGCGGAGAAGCCCGCCGGCAAAAAGGCCGGTGCTGACGGTGGTGCGCGTCGTCCCGCCAAATCCCGCAAGTCAGACTGACCGTCTGTGAGAGAGACTGTCCGTGGCTGATGAATTCGTTTTTGGCTGGCATGCCATTGAGGCGGTGCTGAAGCAGGAGCCTGGCCGCCTGCAGCAGGTATGGATCCAGACTGGTCGTCAGGACCGGCGGGTGCAGGAAATCACTGAGGTCCTGAATGAGCTTTCCGTGCCCTGGCAGATTGTGCATCGCCGGGAACTGGATGCACGGGTGGCAGGAGTTCATCAGGGGGTTGTTGCCCAGGTCAGCGAGAGCCGTGAATGGGATGAGGCGGATCTTCTCGCGGCCCTGTCCTCCGCAGACAAGCCGCCTTTTCTCCTTGTCCTGGATGGCGTGACTGATCCCCACAATCTGGGGGCCTGCCTTCGCACCGCCGATGCGGTCGGCGTGCAGGCGGTGGTGGTGCCGAAAGACAAGTCGGCATCGCTCACACCCACAGCCCGGAAGGTCGCCAGTGGCGCTGCGGAAACCGTGCCTCTGGTCAGGGTGACCAACCTGGCGCGCTTTCTCCGTACGCTTCAGGATCAGGGCGTCTGGCTGATCGGCACCGCCGGGGAGGCAAAGACGTCACTTTATCAGGCGGATTTCCGGGGCCCGGTGGCGCTGGTGATGGGAGCCGAAGGCAAGGGCATGCGCCGCCTGACCCGGGAGCACTGTGATCTGCTGATCAATATCCCCATGCAGGGTCAGGTCGATAGCCTGAATGTCTCCGTGGCGACTGGTGTCTGTCTTTACGAAGCTCTGCGCCAAAGACTTGCATAGCAGCCGGTACACGCCTAAAATGCGTCTCCCCCTTTTGCGGGGGTGGTTCCGTATTGTCTGAAAACACTTCATTTGATCGGCGCCGACTGTAAAAAATCAGTAAAACCGGCAGTTCCAGACTGTCACCTCCTTGCTTCGCACGGGCCCGTCCCCTGTAGAAGCTGTTCAAACCGTAGGGAGAACCCATGCGTCACTACGAAGTCGTATTTATGGTACATCCGGATCAGAGCGAGCAGGTGCCCGCGATGATCGAGCGTTACACCAACGCCATCACTGAAGATGGTGGAAAGGTGCATCGCCTGGAAGATTGGGGCCGTCGTCATCTGGCTTACCCGATCAACAAGATTCACAAGGCTCATTATGTCCTGATGAACATCGAATGTTCACAGGCAGCACTGGACGAGCTGGCTCACAACTTCCGGTTCAATGACGCGATAATCCGTGACCTTGTCACCCGCGCTGACGAAGCGGTTACTGAGATGTCACCCATGAAAGCTTCAGAGTCCCGCGAAGATCGTCGCCCAGGTAGCGAAGAGCGCGCGCCGAGACGTTCAGCCGAATCTGACGAAGGTCGTCAGGCTGAAACCCAGGACGAAGAAGAGTAAACCACCACCGGAGTTGAGGAGTTATTCATGGCTCGTTTTTTCAGACGTCGCAAGTTCTGCCGCTTTACGGCAGAGGGTGTGAAGCAGATCGATTACAAGGATCTGGACACACTGAAGGGTTACATCACTGAAACCGGCAAAATCGTGCCCAGCCGCATTACCGGCACCAAGGCACGTTATCAGCGTCAGCTGTCCAGTGCGATCAAACGCGCTCGGTTCCTGGCACTGCTGCCTTACTCGGACAGCCACGACAAGTAAGTAACAACAGGACTCGGGACCATGCGTGCATTGGCACAGTTTGTAATGCGCGGTCCCCTGCAGGCGGCCGGCGTATCCGTCGTCACCATGGCGATACCCCTGCTGTTCTGGATCGGAGCCGCCGTCATCGGTCTGGTAATACTGAGGCTTGGCCTCAGGCAGGGTGTCAATATTGGCATCTGGGCACTATTACCGGCGCTGGGCTGGGCGACTGTTGGGGGAGACCCCACGTCGCTGGCCGTTCTGATGATAGTGGTGGTGATGACGGCCATTCTGCGTACCCGGGGTTCCTGGGAGCGGGCATTGCTGACGGCCAGTGTCATGACCATTGTGATTGGCCTGCTGCTGCCGGTGATGTATCCGGCGATGCTGGAGCAGCTGGTGCAGACCGGTGTTTCCTTCTATCAGCAGTATAACGCTGAGGTGGCCAGGGAACTCGGAGATCAGCTGGAGCCGGTCATCCGTCAGACCATGAATGCCAGCATGGCCGGTACATTCCTGGTGGCCGGGGTGGTTCTGACGATGCTGGCCCGCTCCTGGCAGGCAAAGCTCTACAACCCCGGCGGTTTCCGGGAGGAGTTTCATGCTTTCAGGCTCTCCGGGCCGTCGGGCATTGTCTGTGTGCTGGCCATGGTGGGTGGCTCTCTGCTGGGGCTGAACCCGGTGCTGGTGGTCTGGGCTGCGGGCTTCCCGATGGTGGTTGCTGCCATAGCCCTTGTGCACGGCGTCGTTGGTCTTCGGAATATGGGCACGCAGTGGCTGGTGATTTTTTATATAGCACTGCTGATTCTTGGTCCGAGTCTGTTGTTGTTACTGGTTGTACTGGCATTTGTGGATAGCTGGCTGGATATACGGGGGCGAATCAGGCCTGCCGGACCAGCTGAATAAAGCGCGAAGAGGTTAACGAGATGGAAGTTATTCTGCTCGAAAAAGTGGCAAACCTGGGATCCCTGGGTGACAAGGTTAAAGTAAAGTCCGGCTATGGCCGCAATTTCCTGATGCCCTACGGCAAAGCCGTACCGGCAACGGAAAGCAATGTAAAGGCATTTGAAGAGCGTCGGGCGGAGCTTGAAAAGGCTGCGGCAGACAAGCAGGCACAGGCTCAGGCGCGTGCCGAGGCCCTTAACGGTGCTTCGGTCACAATCAGCTCCAAAGCTGGTGACGAAGGCAAACTGTTTGGTTCTATCGGTCCCCGTGATATCGCTGACGCAGTAAGCGCCACCGGCACGGAAATCGACAAGAGCGAAGTTCGCCTGCCGGAAGGTCCGCTGCGGATGACTGGAGAGTACGACATCCAGTTGCAGCTGCATTCTGATGTAACGGCAGAGATCAAGGTCACAGTTGTAGCCGAATAATCCGGCTATGACCGGTTCGCCGGCGTGATCTGATGATTCCCTCTCTTCTTGCCCCAGGGAAAAGGAGGGGGAGAAACAGGCCCGGAGTCGCAACAGCGGCTTCCGGGCCTGTTTGTTTCTGATATGCTTGCGGGATCAGTATGGCTGGGCCACCTCCAGGCGATGGCCAGTATTCAGGCAGTGAAACCACCGAAGAAGCAGTCATGGCAAACCCGAATCTGAAGCTTTCCCAGACCGACAGTGAAACCAGCCGGATCAAGGTTCCTCCTCATTCCATAGAGGCGGAGCAGGCGGTCCTGGGTGGTCTTATGCTCGACAACCGCCGGTTTGACGAGGTGTCGGAGATAATCACGGCGGACGATTTTTACCGTCAGGGCCATCGGTTGATCTTTGGCGCGGCGGAGCGTCTGGCAGGGGACAGTGAGCCCCTGGACGTGGTTACCCTCGCGGAGTTCCTTGAGCGTGCAGGCGATATCGAGGACGCCGGCGGCCTGTCCTACCTTGCCGAGCTGGCCGAGAAAACGCCAGGGGCGGCGAACATCAAGGCCTACGCCCAGATCGTCCGTGAGCGTTCGATCATGCGGCAACTGGTTGAGGTGTCGGGAAATATTGCCGACTCCGCCTTCAACCCGCTGGGGCGAAACAGTGACGAGTTGCTGGATGAGGCCGAGCGCAATGTTTTCCGTATTGCAGAGTCCCGGACCAAGCACGGATCCGGGCCCCAGGCTATTAATCCGATCCTCACCAAGGCGCTGAGCCGGATCGAACAGCTCTTCGAGTCCGGGGACTCCATTACCGGCCTGACAACCGGCTTCAAGGATCTTGATGAGTGGACGTCAGGCATGCAGCCATCGGATCTGATCATCGTGGCTGGCCGCCCATCCATGGGCAAGACCACCTTCGCCATGAATATTGTCGAGAATGCGCTGCTGAGTTCCGAGGAGGCCATTCTGGTATTCAGCATGGAGATGCCGGCCGATGCTCTGGTCATGCGTATGCTGTCCTCCCTCGGCCGCATCGATCAGAGCCGCATGCGCAGTGGCCGGCTCGAAGAGGATGACTGGCCCAGACTGACTTCGGCCGTCAGTCTGCTCAAGGACAAGCCGCTTTACATTGATGATACCCCCGGTCTTAGCCCGACGGAAATGCGCTCCCGGGCCCGTCGCATCGCCAGGGAAAATAACGGCCGGCTGGGTCTGATCATGGCCGACTATCTGCAGCTTATGCGGGTCCCGGGAAGTACCGAAGGCCGCACGGCGGAAATTTCCGAGATTTCCCGCTCCCTGAAGGGCCTTGCGAAGGAACTGAGCTGCCCGGTGGTGGCGCTTTCCCAGCTTAACCGGAGTCTGGAGCAGCGGCCCAACAAGCGCCCGGTGAATTCCGACCTCCGGGAGTCCGGGGCCATCGAGCAGGACGCGGATGTCATCATGTTTGTCTATCGTGACGAAGTGTATAACGAGGACACCCAGGACAAGGGCATTGCAGAGATCATCATAGGCAAGCAGCGGAATGGTCCCATAGGAACCGTCCGTCTGGCTTTTATCGGCAAGTTCACCAAATTTGAGGACCTTGCCCACGGCGATTATGGTGGGGACTACTGATGCCCCGACATACCCGGGCAAGAGTTGACCTTTCCGCACTTCGCCATAATTACCGCATCGCGCGGCAGCTTGTAGGCAAGGGCGAGGCCATGGCTGTGGTCAAGGCCGATGGGTACGGTCATGGCATTGCTGCCGTGGCGCGCGCACTGGCCGATGAGGCGCCATGCTATGCCGTAGCCTGTCTTGAGGAGGCCCTGAGCATTCGCCAGGCGGGTCTCAGGCATCCGGTGATCATGCTGGAAGGCGTTCACGCCGGCGAGGACCTGGCGGTCTGTCAGGCCCAGGGATTTGAGCCGGTGCTCCATGACCAGGTGCAAATAGACTGGCTCACCAAAGATGGTTCCCGCCCCGTCATCTGGCTCAAGCTCAATACCGGCATGAATCGTCTGGGTTTCCCCCCGGCCCGTCTGCCCGCCCTGATGGCAGAGCTGAAAAAAGCGGGCGTTATTGTTCGCGGCCTGATGACCCACTTTGCCTGTGCCGACGACCGGGAAGATGGTTTCACTGAAGTTCAGACCCGGGCAATCCAGGCCGCGGGTGCAGAATTTCCCCATCTGCTTCTCAGTGTCGGCAACTCGGCTGCCCACTTTCGTTCGGGGCAGCCTCTGTTCGACTGGAGCCGCCCCGGTATCATGCTCTACGGTGGCACGCCGATGCTTCATGCCACCGGACCTGAGCTGGGGCTGAAGCCGGTAATGTCCCTGGAATCCGAGCTGATTACGGTGCGCGTACTTGAGGCGGGCATGACGGTTGGTTATGGCGCCACCTGGGTGGCCGATAAAGCAACGCCCATGGGCATAGTGGCCGTCGGCTACGGCGACGGTTACCCCCGTCATGCCGGGACAGGCACCCCTGTGGCCGTCAATGGCCGCAGGGTTCGCCTTCTTGGCAGGGTTTCCATGGATATGCTGGCAGTGGATCTGTCGGCAGTCCCTCACGCCCGACCGGGGGATCCGGTGGAACTCTGGGGCCAGACCGTGGGAATCGATGAAGTCGCGGGCGCGGCCGGCTCCATTGCCTATGAACTTCTGACAGGCGTCACGGCGAGGGTGCCGAGAGTCTACACTGGCTGATGGCCCTGGCGCCGTTCAGTCTGCAGGCTCGGCTTCCGGCTCGCAGATGATCTCCTCGATGAAGTCCAGAATGTCGCTCATGCTGCGGTCATCCAGTTTTTTGAGCACCTTGTGAATGACCATTTTGCTCCCTTTCAGCATGCTGCCAATACCCATTCTGGCCATACCCATCATCATGCTGCTGGCATGAAGCCTCCGTAGCGGCTCCATGAAATAGAAGTCCAGCCCGGCCTCTGTCAGATCTACAATGAGTTCGTAAAGCTGATCAATGGCAGCCTTGTCGGCGGTGCCGCGCTCCCGCAGCTCGGCTACGGTGTAAAACGCCCGGTTTTTCAGCTGATCGGAGATAGGCGCAACGATATGACTTTGTTGTTTAAGCATAAATGGTCCTGTTGTTGTATGCTCATCTGTCGGCACATCCTTTCATGAGCCATCTATTGTAGTCCGCATGCGTATTCAGCCATTGGCTTCAATCTGAATGCGCAACTGTCAGATAAGTGATACAAATAGAGTCAGAGCATCCGGGCGCCAGCCGGAGACTGGTGGCCGGGAAATCCTGTTGTTAAACGCGGAGTGACAGACGCGCTGTGAATGTCCTTGTTGTACATGATTATGGCCCCTTTGGCCGGGCCCTGCTGGAACGCCTGAAGCAGACCTCTCTACGCATCAGCCCATTGCTTGTCAGTGAGCCGGAAAACGTGGAGCTGTCCGTGCTGGCTGACTGGATTCCGGACGACACGGATCTGATCGTCAACGCACTATGGCTGGCCGACCCCGAGGCAGCAGAGAAAGATCCCGAGGCTACCCGTCAGGCTGTCTTCTCGCTGCCCATAGCGCTGGCCGAACACGCCCGCGAGCATTCCATGGCCCTGTTGCAGCTGTCGACGGCCTATGTCTTTGACGGTCGCAAGCAGAGTGCGTATATCGCCTCCAATCCCGGGCAGCCTTTCAGTCAGTTGGGCAACTGGCAATGGGAGTGCGAGCAGGCAATCCGGACTCTTCTGCCACGCCACCTGATCCTGCGGACAGGCTGGAGCCTGGGTCGGTTTCTGGGCAAGGTCCAGCGACTTGGGGGTGCCCTGAATACGCTCTCGTTGTCGAGCCGACATCGTGGCCAGCCTGTGTCGTCCGATGATCTTGCCCGGGTGATAACAGCCGTGATTCTTCAGATGGACTGTGGAGCCGAAGTCTGGGGAACCTATCAGTATGCGGGGGCGGAAGAGGTTTCCCAGTACGATCTGGGGCTGGCGATCCTGGCCATGCCGGGAATGCCTGAGAATGTCAGGGTGGTCGATGAGGTCCCGGAATGGGCAGCCCTGGAGCCGGAGAACACCACGCTGGGCTGCACCAGGATACGCAACGCCTTTGGCATCAAACAGCTGCCTTGGCGCAGCGGACTGGAAGCAGAGGCAGCGCTGTTGCGCCAGGATCACACGCTCTCTCCGGTGGATGAAACGGTGAGCTGACTTTTCCTGAAAACGCGCCCACAGGAGCACTCAGGTGCTTCCGGGCATGCATCCTCAGGGTCGGCAGCGCGCGAAGGTCAGCGCTATTTCCTGTAATGCTGTGAGATCCAGAAGCTCAATTTCCCTTCCCTTTGCCTGTATCAGGCCCTGTCCCTGAAAACGCGTCATGACCCGGCTCACGGTTTCCACTGCCAGCCCCAGGAAATTGGCGATGTCGTTGCGGGCCATTGGCAGGGTGAACCGGGTTGGCGACAGTTTCCGGCGCTCGAAGCGGGAAGACAGGGATAGCAGCAGGGAAGCAATCCGCTCCTCGGCCGTATTCCTGCTCAACAGCATGGCGTGTTGCTGGCTATGCCGTATTTCCGAACTCATCAGTGAGAAAAAATGGTGCTGCAGACTGGGCAGTTTCCGTGACAGCTCCTCCAGGTGCGAGATGGGCAGCTCGCAGACACTGGTTCTCTCCAGGACAAAGGCCGAACAGGCGTAGCGGTCATCGCTGATGCTGTCCAGCCCCATGATTTCACCCGGCAGGAAAAAGCCGGTCACCTGCTCCTCACCGCTGTGGTTGACGACCGAGGTCTTGATGGCCCCGCTACGTACGGCAAAGCAGGAGCGGGCCCGTTCACTCTGTTTGAATACGGTTTCTCCCCGGCTGAAGGACCGGCCCTGCTGGATAATGTCTTCCAGGCGATCAATGTCGGAGGCGCCTACCGCGATAGGCAGGCACAGCTCACTAAGGCTGCAGGAGTGGCAGGATGCCTTGAGTGCTGACGGATGGCTTCTGGCGATCGGTTGGCCCATGGGATTTTTCCGCGGTGGAGTTGATACATGTCAAATATATACCTTAATGGCCCCGGAGCGTCTTGCCAAGCGAAACCATGTAAGCATCCACCACAACAGGCGGAGCTGCGCGGATAACCGGCAGCTCCGAAGGGCCGGATCACGAGAGGTTCTGGAAAACCAGAGAGGCATTGGTTCCACCAAAGCCAAAGCTGTTGGACATAACGGTTTCCAGGTGGGCAGTTTTGGCTTCGGGCCCGACAATGGGGATGTCTGTGGCGATTCTGGCATCGGTGGAGTGCAGATTGGCGGTTCCACTAATGAAGTTGTGTTTGAGCATCAGAAGTGAATAAATGGCCTCCTGGACACCGGCGGCCCCCAGGGAGTGGCCGGACAGGGATTTGGTGGACGAAATGGCCGGAATATGCTCGCCGAACACGGTTTTCACTGCCCCCATTTCCGCAACGTCGCCCACGGGCGTACTGGTGCCGTGAGCATTGATGTAATCTATGGGCCTCTTCACGGTCGACATGGCCTGGCCCATGCAACGCACGGCGCCTTCGCCGGAGGGTGCCACCATGTCGTGGCCATCGGAGGTGGCACCGTAGCCGGTAAGTTCGGCGATGATATTGGCGCCCCGCCTGCGGGCATGCTCCAGCTCTTCAACCACCACCATGCCACCGCCACCTGCGATGACAAAACCGTCCCGGCCACTGTCAAAGGGGCGCGAGGCAGTGTGGGGAGCATCATTATACTTGGTGGAAAGCGCCCCCATGGCGTCAAAAAGCATGGTCAGGCTCCAGTCCTCTTCTTCACCACCGCCGGCGAATACCATGTCCTGTTTGCCGAGCTGGATCTGCTCCATGGCGTGGCCGATGCAGTGGGCGCTGGTAGCGCAGGCCGAAGACATGGAGTAGTTCACGCCCCGGATATGGAACGCAGTGGCCAGACAGGCTGAGACGGTGCTAGTCATGATGCGGGGCACCATGTAGGGGCCGATCCGTTTGACGCCTTTTTCCCGCATCAGATCTATGGCTTCGACCTGGCTGGCACACGAGGCGCCGCCGGAGCCGGCAATGATGCCGGTCCGGTCATTGGAGATCAGGTCCGGAGTCAGGCCAGCAGATTCAATGGCCTGTTGCATGGCCAGGTAACTGTACATGGCCGACTGTCCCATGAAGCGCCGGAGCTTACGGTCGATGGCCGTGGTATCCACATCCACCGAACCGGAGACCTGGCTGCGAAACCCTTTGTCCCGGTACGTCTCGTTGAAACGGATGCCAGAGGTGCCGTTCTTCAGACTCTCCAGTACCGCATCGGTGGAATTGCCCAGACAGGACACAATACCCATTCCGGTGATGACAACCCGTCTCATACACACCTCCTGACTGCTATCCGTCTCGGGACGGACAGAATTCATGATTATTCATTCGGTCCAGTGTAGGGACTTTTGTTATCAGAGTGTATTTGACCTTGGTAAGGGGCAGGATCCCGATGCCGGAATTATCCGGGGGCCGGCTTTTCTGACTCCTCCGCCTGGGCCTCCGCGGCGACCATCACTGGTGTTTCGAGGCTGATCCGACCGAGCTTGCCGGAGCGCAGTTCATTGAGCAGCACCTCGGAGACCTTGTGAAGATCCGGCACACCCCCGCGGGAGAAGAAGTTGCGCCGGGAAGCAATGGCATCAAGCACGGCCAGGCCATCGGCGGGCAGAGGGTCCAGCCCGTATCGACTCTTCAGGGCCTCAGGGTAGGCCCGGAGAAGGTATTCGGCGGCAAACATGGCGACATCATCGTACTCAATGACGGCGCTCCGGATTGCTCCCGACACTGCAAGGCGGTAGCCGCAGGCTGCAGGGCTCAGCTTGGGCCAGAGAAATCCGGGGGTGTCATAGAGCAGGATATTATCAGGCAGCTTTATTATCTGCTGGGCTTTGGTTACCGCTGGCTCATTGCCGGTTTTCGCAATGGGTCGGCCGGCGAGGGTGTTGATCAGCGTGGATTTTCCGACATTGGGAATGCCCAGGATCATCACCCTGAGGGCGCTGCGCTCAAGGTTGCGGTGGGCAGTCATTTCCCGGGCAAGCTTCAGGATCCCCAGCGCTTCGCCACGCTGATTATGGGTCAGGGTAATAGCCCGGACTCCCTTGTCGCGCTCCATCGACTCCTGCCACTGGCGGGTGACTTCCGGATCCGCCAGGTCCCGTTTATTGAGCACCTTGATGAGGGGCGTATCCTGTCGCAGAGCGGGAACCAGGGGGTTCTCGCTACTGAAAGGAAGGCGGGCATCGAGAACCTCGATAATGAGATCCATCTGGGGCATTACTTTTTTGATTTCCTTGCGGGCCTTGTGCATATGGCCGGGAAACCAGTTGATCGCCATGATGGGCGCTCCGTATGTGGTGCTGAACGTTGCTGATAATGAAGGATCAGCATGGAATCGCGCCATTATGGACGCGAATGAATAAATTTTCACATTGGGCTTCGCCGCGGCCATGGAGCGGGCCTGGCTGCAGTTCCCGCATGCATGTGCTGCAAATAAGGCTTCAGCGGGGTGAAATTATCTGGTCATTTGTTTTAGGGTGTACAGCTAACACGTTATAAAACAATCCTACAGCCTGGAGATACCCATGAAACTCAGCAAACTTGTTGGCGCAACTATCCTCACCCTCGGCCTGAGCCTGCCAGTCATGGCGCAACAGCCACCGGCCCAGGGGGATCAGGTGGACCAGCTGGCCAAAATCGTCGGCCTGACCGACGAGCAGCAGAAAGAGATCCGGGGCATTCTGGATGACATGCAAAGCAGGATCCAGGCGCTGCAGGTCGAGGCACAGCAGCTTCAGCAGCAGCTTCAGGGCCGCGTCCAACCGGATTTCGATGAAGAGGCCATTCGCAGGGAAGCCGAGGAGCTGGGCGAGCTGACCGGTGAAATTTCCGCCCTCTCCACACTGATGCAGGCGAAAGTGGACAGGGTGTTCACCGAAGAGCAGCGGGAGAAGCTGAACCAGCGCATGCAGCAAATGCAGCAACAGATGCAGCAGATGCAGCAGCAACAGCAGCAGGGCATGCCACAGTAAGGCCTCCGGCCTCAGTCGTGTCAGTACGAAGCCGCCTCAGGGCGGCTTTTTTGTGGCTACCCCGGCAGGTCGCAAGCTGCCCCCGCCATTAGCTCTCCTGAGGCTCGCCAAAGGGTTTAACAAGAACAATCAGCCCGGGCAGCAGGGTCAATGATGCGAGCAGAGCTACAGCCATGGCAAAGCCGGTAAACAGGCCGAAGTAGATGGTGGGGATAAAATTGGACAGCACCAGTATCGAGAAGCCCATTATGATGGTCAGCGACGTGTAGAACATGGCGCGGCCAATGCTCTGGTGACAGCGGTGCATGGTGGCCAGATAATCCCTGTCCCGGTCAAACTCCACACGGAAGCGGTGGAGATAGTGGATGGTATCGTCCACGGCGATGCCGACAGTGATGGAGGCGACCGTGATGGTCATCAGGTCCAGGGGAATTCCCAGCCAGCCCATCAGGCCCAGCACGCTGGCGGCCGCAAGCAGGTTGGGTGCGATCCCGATAAATGCCAGCTTCAGGGACCGGAAGAGCACCAGGAACATGATGCTGATGGCCAGAAACACCAGACCCAGGGTTTTGATCTGGGAATCAAACAGGCTTTGCAGCATATTGTTGTACATCACTGTCATGCCAGTGAGCAGAATCCTGTCCTCCTCGTAGCCCAGATCTTCTGTCAGATGCTGGCGGATTTCCGTAAGCAGAGCATCCCGTTTCAGATCCGGAGAGGAATCCCTCAGGCGGATGCTGAAGCGTGCCTGGTCATGCTCTTCCGAGATATAGGGATCAAGCAGTATCTTCTCCAGATCCGGGGGCAGTGCAGCCGGCACGAACGCCAGTTGCACCGGATCCAGTGGCTGTCCCTGATTGACCTGGGCCAGCAGGTGTAGCGTGGTGGTAATTGAAATCGTCTTGCCGGTTTCTTCCAGTCCGTTCAGATACTCATGAACCTTTTCCAGCTCCTGCATCTTCTGGTGGGTAAACCAGGTGTCCCGGTATGTCTCCTGTTCCTCACAGTCTTCAAGAAATGGGTCGCAGTCACTGGCGAAAGGGTCGCCTCCACTCCCTTCGGGCGCAGGCTCGTCCGTGATGATCACGTCAAGCGGCGATGTGCCGCCAAGCTTGTTGTCGATGATTATCATGCCCTGATGGATTTCAGTGTCGGACTTGAAGTAGTCGATAAAGCTGTTTTCAACTGACAGACGGCTGACGCCCAGGGTGAACACCGTTGCCAGCACGAGGGAGGTCAGCAGCACCGGCTTGCCGAAGCGTTCGGTGAGCGTTGCAAAGATCCGGGTGAAAGCGCGCCCCTCATCTGCAGGCAGGTCTGTCGCTGGCGGCGAAACCAGAATCAGCATGGGAGGAAAAACGAGAAAGGCGATCAGGAATGCGAGGGCCAGACCAAGTGTCATCATCCAGCCAAAATCCATGACGGGCCGGATCCCGCTGAAAGTGAGGGAGCCGAAGGCCACGATGGTCGTAATGGCCATGAAAAAGCAGGGCTTGATCATTGCACTGACGGTGCGCATGACGATCTCCCGGGAATCGGCTTCCGGGTCCTCATGCTGGAACTCCCGATAGCGCACGGTCAGGTGAATGGTCAGTGACAGGGTCATGATCAACAGCAGCGAAATGTAATTCGATGAGATCACCGTGACGGGCCAGTCCGTCCAGCTCAGATAACCGGTTACCAGCCACACGGTAAACGTGCAGCACAGCAGTGGAACAACGACCCACTGCCATTGACGGAAGATTACCGCCAGCGTCAGGATCATGAACAGCAGTACGCCGATACCAAACGTGGCCAGGTCGCTCTCAATGAAGTTGATCATGTCGGCAACAATCATCGGCACTCCCCCCAGATGGAGTTCGGCGTCTTCCCGATAATTCTCCAGAATGGCCCGCACTTCGGTGATGGTCTTGTCCTGGCGGTTTATCAGGCGCTCCTTGAGATCAATGAATTCCTGTTCAAGTTGTTCGAGCTTCTGCTGACCGGATTCGGCAAGATTGCCCGAGTCGGCCCGGTCCCGCAGGTCATTGCGCTCATTCAGCAGCTCATAGTATCGATCCGGAGTCGGCAGGTTGACCTGGATGGCGGTGGTTCTGCCGTCCTCACTGATCAGCAGATCCGGGTAGAGGGGATTTTCCAGCAGCGCCTGACGGGCAGTATCCAGGGGCACCTCGTCGTCATCGAGGGTGCGGAGTTCCTCTTCTACATTATCCAGAGTCAGGTCGGCGCTGTAGAGCAGGGGGACACTCAGGATACTGTTGGTTGAGCCGACCGCCTCAAGTTCCGCAAGTTCGTTGCGAAGGGACTTGAGCCGACCGATGGCCTGCTCAGTGAAAAGCTCACCGGCCGGCGTATAGGTAACAATCAGAAAGTCGTCCGAGTTGGCGAAACGCCGGTTGACCATGCGGTACTGCTCAAGGGAGCGGTCGTCCTCCAGTACCAGCGATTCGGCCGAGGCGTCCAGCCTGAACTGGTCCAGGCGGAGGCTGGCAAGTACCAGAAGCAGTGCAAATGCGATCAATACAGCAGCCGGGTGGGCAAGTATCACCCGGCGATAGAGAGAGGCAGCGGTAGTCATGAAGGTTGTAGCCATCTGGTTCTGAATCAGGGTGCAGTCTGCCACAGAATCTGCCGGAATGGAGTCCGGCAGGGGAGAAGCCTGTCAGTTGCTCTGGCTTCCCACAGAAACCCGGGCGGCAGAGGTTTCCAGTTCCTGCACCAGAGCGCGCAGTCTCCGCGCCATGTCGGCGCTGTCGGCAAGCTGGGTAACCATCTGCTGGGTGGTGTCGCGGATTCCCTGAACGTTCAGCCGTACTTCGTCCGTGGCTGAGGTCTGCTCCTCGGAAACGCTGGCTATGTCTTCATTGGCCTGGGTTATCCTGGTTACCACTGCATTTATCGCCTCCAGCGCCCTCCGGCCTTCATTGGCCTCGTCGACGCAGCGGCTGGCGCTTTCCGAACTTCCTGTCATCTGGTCCACGCTGGCCTCCATGGCAGCCAGCAGGCGATCAATAGTGTTCTGTATCTGACTGGTGGAATCCTGGACCCGCTGGGCCAGGTTGCGTACCTCATCTGCTACCACGGCAAATCCGCGGCCCTGCTCTCCGGCGCGGGCAGCCTCAATGGCGGCGTTCAGTGCCAGCAGGTTGGTCTGCTCAGCAATACCCTTGATCTCGGCCACCGACTGGCTGATTTCCTGGCTGTTTTCTGCCAGTGCCTGGACGCTCTCAGCAGAAGCCCGGATCACCCCCGCAAGCTCCTGAATGGAATTGGCTGTGCGGGCAACCTGCTCCTCCCCCTGGACCGCTGAAAGACGGGCTTCCTGGGAGAGGGTTCGCGCCATGCCTGCCTGTTCCGCTATGCCTGCGAAACTGCGCAGCATGCTTTCCACCACTTCAGCAGACCGGTCGGCTCCGGCCTGCTGGCGCTCGAGATCGTGACGCCGCTTTTCGGCGGCCGCAGAGAGCTCTCCTGCTTCCGCCTGGAGTCTTGAAATAGCTTCTTTTATGCCGCTGACCACGCTCATGGTGCGTTCCTGCATGGCATTGAAAGCGAGGCCCATCTGGCCAATCTCGTCACTGGAATCGACCATGGCGCGCTCGCACAGATCACCTGAGGACTGCACCGAAACCATGGTGTCCCTGAGCCGGTTGACATGCCGTTCAATGAACGAGATCAGCAACTGCGACCCGGCCATTTCCAGGATCATCAGGCCGGCCACCACCGCCGCAAAACCGGCGGCATGGGCATGGAATACGTTGGCAAAAGAATCGCCGGTGGCACTGGTAATCTGCTGCATGGCGTAAAGTGCCAGCAGCCCAAGCACCGCAAGAACAACAATATTAAGCAGCCAGAATTTATATTTGAGACGCGCATTTCTGAGCAGGTTCAGCATGAAGGACCCATGTCAGCCATAAAAAGAGGGGGGGTTGGTAGGCCTGGTCAGAATAGCATCGGAGCAGCAGGTTTTCCTTGCGGTGGATCATACCGGACCGGGTTTTCGACAGACGGTATGTCCGTCTGCTCAGTCGAGGCTCTTAACGGGAATCTGTTCCGCTTTTGCGGGCACAGCTGGCACGGGCAGGCCCAGATTGTTTTTTTCAAAGACTCTGTCGGCCCGATAGCTCGACCGGACCATGGGCCCCGAGGGAACCTCCATGAAGCCCTTTGCCAGACCGATATCACGGTAACGGTTGAATTCTTCGGGGGTTACATAACGCTCCACCGGCAGATGATTCGGCGTGGGGCGCAGGTACTGGCCCAGAGTAAGGATATCCACGCCAATGGCCCGAAGGTCATCCATGGTGGCCAGTATCTCCTCATCGGTTTCGCCCAGGCCCAGCATCAGGCTGGTTTTGGTCAATACATCAGGGCGGTAGCGTTTCGCATGAGCCAGTACACTGAGAGTCTTGTCATAACCGGCTCTGGGATCCCGCACCCGATGGGTCAGGCGCTCTACGGTTTCCACATTCTGGGCAAATACATCCAGCCCGGAATCCACAACCCGTTCAACATGCTCCATCACGGCATCAAAATCCGGGGTCAGGGCCTCCACAGCAACCTGCGGAGCCCGCTCCTTGATGGCCGCGACGCAGGCTGCGTAGTGCGCCGCGCCGCCATCCTCAAGGTCATCCCTGTCCACCGAGGTCAGGACAATATAACGCAGCCCCATTAGTTCGACGGATTTGGCGGTATTTTCCGGCTCGTCATGATCCAGCCAGCCCCTGGGATTGCCCGTATCCACCGCACAGAAGCGGCAGGCCCGGGTGCAGACGGAGCCCATGACCATGATGGTGGCGGTGCCGTTGTTCCAGCACTCGCCAATATTGGGGCAATGGGATTCCTGGCAGACGGTGCTGAGCTTGTGGTCCTGAACGTTGCGTTTCACTGCTTCAAAACGCTCGCCCCCCGGCATTCTGGCGCGCAGCCACCTGGGTTTCCGCTCCACAGGAGTCTCGGCATGGGCAGATTTCTTCTGGCCATCCTTGATGGCAGAAAAGCCATGCTCGTTGCGGAATTTGGAACCACTGATAATGCGGGGCTTGGCGCTGTCGCTCATGACAACCGGACTCTCATTGTGAAGGGATAATACCCTCAAGGGTAATGGCGTGGCGGCGGTGATACAAGGCGCATACGGGGAAACACTGGTATTCCCGGCCAGGACATTTGTCCTGGCCGGGAGGCATCAGGCGGTAGCCACATCCAGGGCCTGGGTGATATCGGCCAGAATATCGTCCACGTGTTCAAGGCCGATCGACAGGCGCACCAGATCTTCGCTCACACCAGCGCTTTTGAGCTCTTCAGGGCTGAGCTGGCGGTGCGTAGTAGTGGCCGGATGACAGGCCAGGGACTTGGCGTCCCCGATGTTCACCAACCGGTAGATCAGTTGGAGCGCGTCAATAAATCTGGCGCCCGCCTCGCGTCCGCCAATGATGCCAAAGCTGAGGATGCCCGAAGCGCGGCCACCGCAGATTTTCTCGCAGGTCTCGCGATAGGGGCTGTCTTCAAGGGTGGCATAGTTGACCCAGGAGACCTTGTGATGATCTGCGAGATAATTCGCCACCTTCTCAGCATTCTGGCAGTGCCGCTCCATGCGCAGGCCAAGGGTCTCAAGACCCTGCATGATCAAGAATGCGTTAAAGGGAGACAGCGCTGCACCCGTGTTGCGCAGAGGGACCACCCGGCAGCGTCCGATGAAGGCAGCTTCACCCAGTGCTTCGGTGTACACGACGCCATGGTAGGAAGGGTCCGGCTCATTGAGCATTGGAAACCTTTCCCTGTTGGCTGCCCAGTCAAACTTCCCTGAGTCCACTACGACGCCAGCCACGGTGGTGCCGTGGCCACCAATGTACTTGGTCAGTGAGTGAACGACGATATCCGCTCCGTGCTCAAAGGGTCGGCAGAGAAAAGGGGTAGCCACGGTGTTATCGACAATAAGGGGAATGCCGTGGCGGTGTGCAATTTCCGCCCAGCGCTGGATATCCACGACGTTGCCAGCCGGGTTGCCGATGGATTCGCAGAACAGGGCCTGGGTCTTGTCGTCGATGGCTTTTTCCACCGCATCGAAGTCATCGTGCCCGGCAAATCTGCATTCGATTCCCTGATTGGGGAGCGAATGGGCAAACAGGTTGTATGTGCCGCCATAGAGCTGGCCGGTGCTTACAATGTTGCTGCCAACGCGGCAAATGGTCTGAAGGGCATAGGTGATGGCGGCCATGCCGGAAGCAACAGCCAGCGCTCCGATTCCACCTTCCAGCTGGGTCATCCTTTCCTCAAGTACCGCATTGGTCGGGTTCATGATCCGGGTATAGATGTTGCCCTGGACTTTGAGATCGAAAAGATCGGCCCCGTGCTGTGTATCGTCGAAGGTGTAAGAAGTCGTTTGATAAATGGGCGTAGTGGCAGCGTGAGTCGTGGGGTCGCCACTAAAGCCGGCGTGTAGAGCCAGTGTTTCCAGCTTCATTTTTCTGATTCCTTGTCAGGTCACGGGGAAGAATGTAGTCGCTTACAGCGGCAGCCCGACAAGTATGCCACGTCGATCAAATTGTAAAAAAGGTAATCATCAAGGGATGTGCAGGTTGCATGCTCCGGCCAAACCGCCTTCGTCGGTTCAACTCCGATGTTTCCGGGCATTAAAAAAGCCCGACTCTTGCGAGCCGGGCTTTTGCAATACTGGTAGCAAGGGGCGGAGTCGAACCGCCGACCCCAGCATTATGAGTGCTGTGCTCTAACCAACTGAGCTACCTTGCCACATCGATCGGGAAACTGGTCCCAAACGAGGCGCGTATTTTCATTATTTCACGGGTGTGTGTCAAGGCCCTGGCCGGTGCCATGGCCAAATGCGGTGAAATAATCAGACGTTGAATCGGAAATGAATAATGTCACCGTCTTTAACGATATAGTCCTTGCCTTCAAGACGCCATTTGCCGGCCTCTTTGGCCCCGGCCTCGCCGTTGTATTTGACGAAATCCTCGTAGCTGACCACTTCGGCCCGGATGAAGCCGCGCTCAAAGTCGGTGTGGATCACACCAGCTGCCTGGGGCGCTGTTGCACCCACACGGACGGTCCATGCCCGCACCTCCTTGGGTCCGGCCGTGAAATAGGTCTGAAGGTCCAGCAGGCCGTAGCCGGCGCGGATGACCCTGTCCAGGCCCGGCTCGTCCATGCCCATTTCCTCGAGGAAGATCGATTTTTCGTCGTCTTCCAGTTCGGCAATTTCAGCTTCCAGCTTGTTGCAGATGGGCACAACGACCGCATTTTCGCTCTCGGCGATTTTCTGCACAGTGTCCAGGTACGGGTTGTTCTCAAAACCATTCTCATCGACGTTGGCGATGTACATGGTGGGTTTGATGGTCAGCAGGCACAGCTCGCGGATCAGGCTACGCTGCTCATCGCTGAGGTCCATGCTTCGCACCGGTCTGCCTTCGTTGAGCACGGGCAGCAGCTGTTCAAATATTTCCAGCTGGGCTTTGGCTAGCTTGTCACCGCTTTTTGCGACCCGCTGAACCCGCTTGATGGCTTTTTCGACGGTGTCCATGTCCGCCAGCGCGAGTTCGGTATTAATCACCTCAATGTCAGCGGCCGGATCAATTTTATTGGCCACGTGAATGACGTTGCTGTCGTCGAAGCAGCGAACCACATGGGCAATGGCATCGGTTTGCCGAATGTTGGCGAGAAACTGGTTGCCGAGGCCTTCGCCTTTGGACGCTCCGGCTACCAGGCCTGCAATGTCGACAAACTCCATGGTGGTCGGGATGACCCGCTGGGGTTTGATGATTTCGGCGAGCCTGTTCAGCCGTGGATCCGGCATGGGAACAACCCCGGCGTTGGGCTCAATGGTGCAGAACGGAAAGTTCTCGGCACCTATGCCGGCCTTGGTCAGTGCGTTGAACAGGGTGGATTTGCCGACGTTTGGAAGGCCGACGATGCCGCAGTTGAAACCCATGAAAAGCCTCTGCTGGATGCGAAAACTGAATGAAAATGCGAAAAGCGGAATTATACCGGTGTGGCCGCTCTGGCGCGAACGGGATCAGCGGTTTTCAGGCTGAAAGGTGTGCAGTGCATTCATGGCGCGGGCCATGTTGCCGGTGGCCGCGTCAGGTAAAACCCGGATGGCCTGATCAATGACATCGTCCAGATCCGCCGTTTCCCGTTTGCCAAGCCTGCCCAGGACGTAGTTGGTCACCTGGCGGCTGTCACCTGGGTGGCCAATGCCAAGACGCAGGCGGTAAAAGCTGTTGCTGCCAAGATGGGCAATGGTGTCTCTTAGACCATTGTGCCCGCCATGGCCGCCGCCCTGTTTCAGCTTCGCCGTGCCGGGGGGAAGATCAAGCTCGTCGTGGGCCACCAGGATCTGTTCAGGCAGGATTTTGAAAAAATCAGCCAGTGCCTTGATAGCGAGCCCGCTGCGATTCATGAACGTGGAAGGATTCAGAAGGTGCAGGTCCAGGCCCTGCCAATGGATACGGGCATAAAGCCCGTGGTATTTCTTCTCCGGACGGAGAGTCTGGCCCGCAGTGCGGGCCAGCGCTTCGACAAAAAGGGCGCCGGCATTATGGCGGGTATTTTCATAGTCGTTGCCGGGATTTCCCAGGCCCACCACCACGAAGATCTGCTGTGCCATATGCCGTCACCCCCGGAGTGATTACTCCTTGCCTTCTTCCTCTTCACCTTCCTCGCCGACTTCATCCGTTCTTGCGCCGCGGGGCTTGTGAATTGATACGACCGGCAGGTCGTGATCTGCGCCCTGCTGCAGTGCAGCAACACGAACGCCTTCTGGCAGAATCAGGTCGCTCAGGTGCAGGACCTGATCCATTTCGACCTTGGCCATGTCCACTTCAATGAACTCCGGCAGGTTCTGGGGCAGACAGATGACTTCCACTTCGGTCATCTGGTGCAGCGGCACGCCACCCTGGAGCTTGATCGCCGGTGCCGAGTCTTCGTTCAGGAAGTGCAGTGGGACGTTGACGTGGATCTCATGATCCTTGTCTACACGCAGGAAGTCAGCGTGGGTCAGCAGAGGCTTGTAAGGATGGCGCTGAAGGTCCTTGAGAATGACGGATTCCTTCTTGCCTTCCAGATCGAGGGTCAGAACGTGCGAAAAGAAGGCTTCATTTTCAAGCGCTTTCTTCAGTTCGTTGTGCCAGATGGAAATCGATACGGCTTCTCCGCTTCCGCCGTAAATGATTGCCGGGATTTTCCGTTCCTCGCGACGCAGGCGGCGGCTCGCACCTCTCCCCTGATCGCCACGAGCGAATGCTTCAATTACAAATTCCTGGGCCATGATATGTACCTCATTGACACCTGAAGGACTCGCGACCAAGTACACTGCAGGTGGTTCTCTGGTGTTGCCGGATAAAAAACGTCTGTTTCCGGCGTGTTAAACAGACCGGGAGCCTGAAGAGGCTCCCGGTCTGAATGCTGGCGAAAATGGATCTTTATTCGAACAGTGCGCTGATTGACTCTTCGTTGCTGACGCGACGAATGGACTCAGCGAGCAGGTCCGCCATTCCGAGGGGGCGGATTCTATCACAGTTGGCCGCTTTGTCATCCAGTGGAATGGTGTCGCAGACAACCAGTTCATCAAGCTGTGACGCATTGATGTTGTCAATCGCGGGGCCGGAGAGCACCGGGTGCGTGATGTACGCCACCACGCGGGCCGCGCCATGCTCTTTCAGGGCGTTGGCTGCCTTGCACAGGGTGCCTGCAGTGTCGACGATGTCGTCCACAAGGATGCAGGTCTTGTCCCTGACGTCACCGATGATGTGCATGACCTGGGATACGTTGGCTTTTGGCCGGCGTTTGTCGATGATGGCGAGGTCCGCATCATCAAGGCGCTTGGCAACGGCACGGGCGCGAACCACGCCGCCAACGTCCGGTGACACCACGATGAAGTTCTCGAAACGCTGTTTTTCGATATCTTCCAGCATGACCGGCGTGGCGTAGATGTTGTCCACCGGGATATCGAAAAACCCCTGAATCTGGTCTGCGTGAAGGTCCACGGTCAGCACGCGGTCTATGCCAATACTGGTGATCATGTCCGCCACCACCTTGGCACTGATGGAAACCCGGGTGGAGCGGACCCGGCGATCCTGACGGGCATAGCCGTAATAGGGAATGACTGCCGTGATTCTGGTGGCAGAGGCCCGGCGCAGGGCATCGGCCATGACAATCAGTTCCATCAGATTATCGTTGGTCGGATAACAGGTGGGCTGGATGATGAACACATCGTGACCGCGGACGTTTTCGTTGATTTCAACGGTGGTCTCGCCATCACTGAACTTACCGACGGTGGCCTGGCCCATGGGAATGTGCAGTTTCTGGGCAATGCTTTTGGCCAGTTCCGGATGGGCATTACCGGCAAAGATCATCAATTTGGACACGAGGGTATCCTTTTCGATTTCGGTGTTGGATTCAGAAGTAGCGGGGGGTAATTGGCTGGGGTGGCAGGATTCGAACCTGCGCATGACGGGATCAAAACCCGTTGCCTTACCACTTGGCGACACCCCAGTATCTTGCTCTTTTGGCATCATTTCAGCTCAGTCAGCTTTTTGTGTAGAGGTGAATGGTTCACCCCTTTAGCTACGAACCCGGTGATGCCGGAAGGTTTGCGTGCCCGGACTTTTTGGGCTTTGGATTCTGTTGGGAAACGTCCAAATATGCAAGCCCCGGTTCCGGTTAATCTTGCAGGTCCGAATTTTGCCAGCCATTCCAGGCTCTGCCGAACCTCGGGATACAGTCTGCAAACTACATCCTCACAGTCATTTCGGTACCTCGAGGCGTCTCCCTCAAAAGCGGGCGCTATTTTGATTCGCGGGGTGTCCCTTGTCAAGTCCAGCCGGGAAAAAATCAGGGCGGTGTTGATGTTGCAGGGGGGCTTCAGAACCACATACCAGTCCTCCGGAGGCTGTGCCGGCGTCAGTTTTTCGCCGATGCCTTCCCCCCAGGCGGCGAAGCCGCGAACGAACACAGGCACGTCGGCGCCCAGCTCCAGCCCCAGGTCTGCAAGCTCATCGATGGATTTGTTCAGCGCCCAGAGGTGGTTGAGTCCGAGCAGGGTGGTGGCGGCATTGGAGCTCCCCCCACCCAGGCCGCCGCCCAGGGGCAGGCGTTTGATCAGGGACAGCTTCACCCCCGGCACAGGCAGGCTGGTGGAGGCCCGCAACAGGCAGGCAGCCCGGATGATCAGATTATCGCTGTCGGGCACCCCGTCCAGCGAATTTTCAAGCAGAATGTGGCCATCGCCCCGCCGTTCGAACCCAATTTCATCGCCGTAGTCCAGAAACTGAAACAGGGTCTGAAGCTCGTGGTAGCCGTCGGGACGGCGGCCATTGATGTGAAGGAAAAGGTTGAGCTTGGCAGGGGAGGGGAGGATAAGCATTACCGGCCTTCAGCATCCAGGGTCTGCCAGCTGGTCACCACCACTCTCACCCGTCTGTCCTCCTTCAGGGCGTTGATTCGTGCAGGAAGCTCGGGCTTCCCGGGCACAAATTCCCGCCATCGGTCATAACGTATTTCCCAACCCTGCTGGTAAATGACCGCAAGCCTGTCCTGGTCGTCGAAAAGCAGACGGAAATTACTTGCTGGCGACGGCAGGCCCCGGATCCACCACACCAGGCTGTCGAGGGGAAGTTGCCAGCCAGTCGCTGCCTCAGTGAGTGCATCAGGATCGCTGGAACGGTAGGTTTCGCCATCCGGCAGGGTGAGCTCCAGATAACCGGGTACCCCTGAAAGCCTGGTGTGGCCCATGCCAAGGAAGGCGGAGGACAGGGACAGCTCATAGCTGGCGCCCCTTTGTGTCCAGCGGTTGATGACCGCAGAACCGCTGTCCTCCCCCTGGCGGACAGCGAGCTTGCCCGTCAGCGTCCAGTGGGTAAAGGCCAGGAGGGCCTGCTGTCGCTGGCTCCAGTCTTCGGGTGGCTGTTCAGTAAGGCCCTCGGGAAGTGGCTCCAGTGGTTTTGCGGCGCAGCCGGCGAGCACCAGCGCTGCCAGCGCCAGCCATGTCCCGCGAAGCCATATCGCTGAGCGGGAGCCGGTCACTGGGTCATCTCCACCTGCAGGCGCTCAATGGTCTCGGGAATAAGCTCATCCTCAGGGTTTTCTTCCATGGCCCGCCGCCAGATAATCCGGGCCTGTTCCTGTTGTCCGTCTACCCAGAGCGCCTCGCCAAGATGGGCTGCGACTTCCGGGTCCGGAAAAGCCTCGTAGGCCCGCCTGAGATAGTCTATCGCACGGTCTGTTTCGCCCTGTTGAAACAGCACCCAGCCCATGCTGTCCAGAATTGCCGGGTTGTCGGGGTCAATCCGCAGGGCGCGTTCGATGAGATCCCTGGCTTCTTCCAGGCGATCGGTCCGGGTGGTCAGGATGTAACCGAGGGCATTGAGGGCAACCGCGTTGTCCGGCTGCAGTTTGATGATCCGGCGAAGGTCCCGTTCCGCGGCATCCAGCTGTCCCAGGCTGTCCAGCAGCATGGCGCGGGCGTACAGAATGCGGATGTTGTCCGGATAGGATTCGAGAGCTTCGTTGGCGGCTGCCAGTGCTTCTTCCCGCCTGTCTGCATCCAGCAGCAGGTTGATTTCAATGAGCCAGAAAGTCTCCGCCCTGTCGGGATTGCGCTTGCGCAGTTCTGCCACGGCTTCCCTGGCTTCATCGACCCGGCCAGTCTCGACCCTGAGTGCACTGAGGCGTTCCAGGGCAGGCAAGAAGTGGCGTCCTTCCTCTACTTTCTGGTAGTACTCGATGGCGTTCTCGATATTGCCGGCTTCCTGCGCGATACGCCCCAAATAGTAGTGGGCGGCATTGACGTGGTGGCCCTGCTCAATAAGCCGGGTGAGATCTTCCCGGGCTACGCCGGTTTCGCCATTCTCAAGGGCCACCAGAGCATGGGAGAGTTTCAGGCCGGGCACTTCCGGGAACCGTTCGATCAGCCGCGCGAATTCGTCCTGCGCGGCCTGAAATTCGCCTTCGCCGATCAGCATGCGAGCGTAAAGGGTGCCCATCTGGCGATTATCCGGGTAGCGCCGGGTGTTCTGTAGCAGATGCCTCAGCGCTTCCTGCTTCTCGCCGGTTTCGTAGAGGAGATCGCCCTTGAGAACCAGTCCGGGCTGGAAATCCGGATGCTCGGCCAGCAGCGGATTCAGCTGCTCAAGGGCTTTTCCCGGCTTGCCGGTGACCTTGAGGAGAAGGGCAATGCTGTACTGGATCTCGAGGTTTTCCGGATGCCGGTCCTCCAGAGCCTGATAAAGCCCAAGCAACTCCTGCTGATCGTCTGGCGGCAGGTTGGCAGCCATGGCGGCCAGACTGTCGAAATCTGCATCCCCGCCCAGATCAAGGATGGTTTCCATGTGCTGGAGTGCGGCCTCAAGATTATTCTTCTTGATCTGCTGGATCGCAGCGACGCGATGGGCTTCCAGATTGTCAGGATCGGTTTCAAGCCACAGTTCAGAGAGCTGACGCTGGGCATTGTCGGCATTGAGGGACTGGGCAATTCGCATCGCCCGCTCAATGACGCCGCTATCCCGGGACTGCATGGCGGCCTCGACGTAATTGACCAGGGTCACATCGTAGCGGCCCCGCTGGGCGGCAATTTCCGCGGCCAGCAACAGGTACAGGGTCTCTGGCTCAAATTCTCCATAGCCGGCTCCGGACTCCGGGAGCTCTCCGGGTTCTGCCGTTTTTACCGTGCTGACCGGAGTCTGCTCGCCGGCTGCCGGTTCGGAAGCCCGGTCTTCGATCATGCCGGCGCAGCCGGTCAGGGCAAGTCCAAGCATGCCGGTTAACAACAAGAAGGCGGATTTGTGCATGTTACATCCTGAAGTTGTTGTACGGTGCGCCCCTGAGGGCAGCGATCTGTGCCGGGACGATTTTTGCAGGGACTATGATGGCACAAGCCTTCTACCTTGCCCAATCCGTTGCTGGTGACGGGGCAATAGCGGTAATTTCCATGACCTGGCGGGGATTAGGTGGCACCCGTGCGGTGCGGTAGGTAAAATGCAGAAGACGTGAGACAGATCCCGCAACCGGGAAAAAATGACCGGTACCTGCGGAGAGGAAATCAATCTGGCAAAAGGCAGTTTCAGCGGCATATGGCGTTGCTTATCCTCGGAATCAATCACCGCACCGCCCCTCTGGAACTGAGGGAGCGGGTGGCGTTCACGCCGGAACGTATGGCCTCGGCCTTTGCTGAACTGCGCGCAGCCTCGGGTGCCAGCGAAGCGGCCATTCTGTCTACCTGCAATCGCACGGAACTGTATTTTGCCGGTGACGACGACTGCGCTGCAACCGTTTTGCGCTGGCTTTCGGGTTTTCATGGCCTTGATGCCGCTGAGCTTGAGCAGGCTCTCTATATTTACCGTGATGCTGAAGCCGTTCGCCATACCATGCGTGTCGCGTCGGGTCTTGACTCCATGGTGCTTGGGGAACCCCAGATTCTTGGCCAGTTGAAAGACGCCTATGCCCTTGCCCGGGAGCATGGTGCCAGTGGAACCTTTCTGTCCCGCCTGTTCGAACAGACATTTTCCGTGGCAAAGCGGGTACGGACCCAGACCGCCATTGGTGAAAACCCGGTTTCAGTCGCCTATGCCGCTGTCAGCATGGCTCATCACATTTTTTCCGACATGTCGCGCAACCGGGCACTGCTGATTGGTGCCGGCCGGACCATCGAGCTGGTGGCTCGTCATCTCGCCGAAGCCGGTGTGAAGGACTTTGTGGTGGCAAACCGGACCCTGGAGCGGGCCCAGTCGCTGGCGCAGGTTCATGGCGGGCGTGGCATCCTGCTCTCTGAGATTCCCGATGTACTGGCTGATGTGGACATTGTTATCTCATCCACTGCCAGTCAGTTGCCGATCCTGGGCAAGGGGGCAGTCGAACGCTCAATGAAGCGTCGCAAACACCGCCCTTATTTCATGGTGGATATCGCCGTACCCAGGGACATAGAGCCGGAAGTGGCCTCCCTGGCCGATGTCTATCTGTACAGCATTGATGACCTGAAACAGGTGATCGAAGAAAATGTGCGAACCCGGGAGGGCGCCGCCCGCGAAGCTGAGAACCTGATCACCGCTGGCTCCCAGGAGTTCATGTCCCAGCTCAGGGCGCTGGATGCCGTAGCCACCCTGAAACAGTTCCGTCATTACGCCGAGGATCTGCGGGATGCGGAAACCGCAAAGGCCCTGCGTCTGCTGCGCAATGGCGGTGATCCGGAAACCGTCCTGCGCGCGCTGGCGCGGGGGCTGACGAACAAACTGCTGCACGAGCCTTCGGTCCAGGTCCGCAAGGCGACTGCCGAGGGTCGGGTGGAAGTGACCAACTGGCTGCGGGAACTGCACCAGCTTGAGATCCAGGACGATGCCCTTATCCCCACCCCGGAAAATCTATGAAAGAATCGTTACAGAACCGACTTGAGCAGCTCAACGACCGGTTTGATGAGGCCAGTGCGTTGCTGAGCGATCAGGGCGTTATTGCCGACCAGAACCGTTTCCGCGAGCTGTCAAAGGAGTTCGCTGAAATTGAACCGGTGGTCCATTGCTTCCGTGCCTGGCAGGTGGCAGAAGCGGACATGGCGGAAGCCGGAGAACTGGCCCGTGACAGCGACCCGGATATGCGGGAAATGGCTCAGGATGAGCTGGCGGCCGCCCGGCAGAGAAGTGAAGAGCTTGCGGAAGAGCTGCAGCGCCTGATGCTGCCACGGGATCCCGACGACACCAAGAATGTGTTTCTCGAGATCCGGGCAGGTACGGGCGGCGATGAGGCTGCAATTTTTGCCGGCGACCTCTTCCGGATGTACCTCCGTTACGCCGAACGACAGGGCTGGCAGGTGGAGATCATCAGCGAGAGCCTGGGCGAGCACGGTGGCTACCGGGAGGTTATCAGCCGTGTGGCTGGTACGGGTGTATACGGGGCCCTCAAGTTTGAATCCGGTGCCCACCGGGTGCAGCGGGTTCCGGAAACCGAATCCCAGGGGCGGATCCATACCTCGGCCTGCACCGTGGCGGTGATGCCGGAAGCGGATGAAGCGGAAGCGATTGAAATCAACAAGGCGGATATCCGGGTGGATACCTTCCGGGCATCCGGTGCTGGCGGTCAGCATGTGAACAAAACCGACTCTGCCATTCGAATCACCCATCTGCCCAGCGGCATAGTGATCGAATGCCAGGAAGAACGCTCCCAGCACAAGAACCGGGCCAGGGCCATGAGTTTTCTGCAGGCCCGACTTGCTAACGCCGAGACGGAGCGCCAGCAGCAAAGCCAGGCGGCAACCCGCAAAAGCCTTGTGGGGAGCGGCGATCGTTCCGAACGCATCCGCACCTACAATTTTCCCCAGGGCAGGGTGACCGACCACCGGATCAATCTGACACTATACAAGCTGGAAGAGGTGATGAGCGGCGACCTGGATTCCGTGGTGGTGCCCCTGCAGCAGGAGCACCAGGCCGAACTGCTGGCCAGCCTGGGCAATGAGTGAGTCATCGCTTACCTGCGAGCAGCTGATACGAAAGGCTGTGGCCCGGATTGACAGCGAAACCCCCCGGCTGGATGTGGAGCTGATCATGGAAAGCGTTACCGGCTGGTCCCGCACCTCACTGCGTGCCTGGCCGGAGCGGACCCTCAGCGACGAGCAGCTGGCGGAATTCGGTCACCGTGTTGCGCAACGGGCGGCTGGACGGCCCATCGCCCATATCCTGGGAGAGCAGGCGTTCTGGTCACTGCCCCTGATGGTCAGTGACGCCACCCTGATTCCCAGGCCGGACACCGAGCGCCTGGTTGAGACAGCCCTTGATCTGCCCCTGGCCGCTGACGCACGGGTTCTCGATCTGGGAACGGGCACCGGCGCCATTGCGCTGGCGCTGGCCAGTGAAAAACCCACGTGGCAGATAGTTGCGTGTGATGCGGTCCCTGCCGCTGTTGAACTGGCGCGGGCCAATGCCCGGAGACTGGAACTGCTCCTGGAAGTGACCCGGAGCCACTGGTTTGATGATCTGCCGCCGGGACGCTTCGACCTGATCGTCTCAAACCCCCCTTACATTGCGGCGGATGACCGGCACCTCAGGGAAGGGGATGTGCGCTTTGAACCTGCGACGGCCCTGGTCGCCGGGGTGGAGGGCCTTGACGACCTCCGGCATATCATCTGTGAGGCTCCTGGCTGGCTGTCCTCCGGGGGATGGCTGTTGGTTGAGCACGGGTATGATCAGGGCTCGGCGGTCCGGGAGCTTTTCGAAGCAGCAGGGCTCGTAGATGTCAGCACTATCCGTGACTACGGCGGGCAGCCGCGGCTGACCCGTGGTCGTCTGCCCTTGTCATAAGCCGGCGAAGATAACCGGATGGAAGATTTGCATGCTTACTGATGATGAACTGCTGCGATACAGCCGCCAGATCCTTCTGCCGGGCTTTGATGTGCCCGGGCAGATTGCTCTCAAATCCTCCCGGGTGCTGATCGTGGGGGCGGGAGGACTCGGCTGTCCTGCCGCCCTTTACCTGGGCGCCGCCGGTGTGGGGCATCTGGCGATCGCTGATGATGACGATATCGAAGTCGCGAATCTCCAGCGCCAGATCGCATTTGAGGATGGCCAGATCGGTAGCAGCAAGGCTGAGGTTCTGGCTGCCAGAGTGAAAGAGATCAACCCCCTGATCACCGTGGAGGCCGTCGACCGCCGCCTGATGGGGGACGAGCTTGTGCGGAAGGTGGCTTCGGTGGATCTGGTTCTCGACTGCACCGACAATTTCACGGCCCGTTTTGCCATCAACCGTGCCTGTGTGGCTGCGAGGGTGCCTCTGGTATCGGGAGCCGCCATTCGCGGTGAAGGTCAGCTGGCGGTCTTTGATTCAGGGGTGGCGGGCGCACCCTGTTACCAGTGCCTGTATGCAGATCAGGGCAATGAGGAACTCAGCTGTTCCCAGGCGGGCGTGATCGGCCCACTTGTGGGCATGATCGGCGCGGCCCAGGCCATGGAAGCCATAAAGGTGCTTGCAGGTGTGGGGCAGGCTCTGACCGGGCGACTGCTGTTGCTGGATGCCTGGCGCATGGAATGGCGGGAAATGAGGCTGGCGCAGGATCCGGGGTGTCCGGTATGTGGTGCAGGACACGATCTTTGAGGGGTCAGATCTTTGAGGGGTCAGATCAAGCCTGATCTGACCCCTCATTGATTTTTCAGTGCCTGGAACCTGGCAATAGCCTCTTTCCGGCTCTCCTTCAGGTCCACGATTGGCCGTGGGTAGCCCTTCGGTATCACGCCAGTCCAGGGCTGGTGAATGCGTTTATTGTCAAGTTTTGAGAGTTCGGGTGCGTAGAGGCGGATAAACTCGCCGTCCGGGTCGAAGCGTTCGCTCTGGGTGGCTGGGTTGAAGACCCGGAAGTAGGGTGCAGAATCCGTTCCCGTGGAAGCACTCCACTGCCAGCCCCCATTGTTTGAGGCTAGAAAACCGTCCACCAGCCGGGACATGAAGTATGCCTCGCCCAGACGCCAGTCCAGAAACAGGTTTTTCGACAGGAACATGGCCGTGACCATGCGCAGGCGGTTGTGCATCCAGCCGGTTTCGTTCAGCTGACGCATGGCAGCATCAACAATGGGGATGCCGGTCCGGCCTTCCTTCCAGGCTTCAAATTCCTCGCCAGGATCGTTCCACCGGAGCGCTTCGGTTTCCGGCTTGAAGGCACGATGCATGCTCACTCTGGGATAGTGATACAGAATGTTGATATAGAAGTCCCGCCACGCAATTTCGTTCATCCAGGTGAGCAAACCCTCCTGTTCCCCGCGGGCAGCTGTTGCCTCCCTGACTGCATGCCAGCACTGGCGTCCTGAGAGAACCCCGTTGGCCAGGTAGGGAGACAGGCGGCTGGTGCCATCGACCGCGGGGAAATCCCGAAGCTTTTTGTAATCCTGCGCATGGTTTTCGAGAAACTGCTCAAGCTGCCTGTGCGCGGCGTCTTCACCAACGGGCACCAGCGGCTCAGGGGCGTCGCTGTAGCCCTTCAGGCTTGTCGCCAGTTCGGTTGGGTGCACGGATTCCGCCACGGCCCGGGGTGTGCCATAAAGCGAGGGCGAGTTGGCGTCGAGCCATTGTCGCCAGCGGCGGGAGAAGGGAGTGAATACGGAATAGGGTTCATCCTGCTGGGTGAGGATGGTGCCTACGGGGGCCGCCGTCTGGTCCCGGTACCTGCTGACCTGGACGCCTTTGTCGCCAAGGGCTTCCTGAACAGCCCTGTCTCTGCGGCGCTCGTTGACTCCGTATTCCTCGTTGAGATGCAGTTGTCTAATTCCATATTCCCTGCAGAGGGACTCAAGCAGAGCTGGGCTGTCGCGAAACTGGTCGGCATCAAGAATGTGCAGGGGAATGCCGAGTTGTGCCAGAGACTGTGACAGGCTGTTGAGATGATCGACCACGAATCGGACGCGTGCCGGAGACCAGTCATGCTCCCGCCACTGGCCCGGGGTGACTATAAAACAGGCCCGTACCGGCCCTTCCTGGCTGCAGGCGGCGGTCAGAGCAGCGTTGTCAGAGGTGCGCAGATCATTGCGGAACCAGACGAGTTGGGTCATTGGGCGTCCTGTAGGCAAATCAATAAAAATCACGGACTTGTGTATTCGCTGGGGCGCCGCAATTGGATTATAGTAAACGCCTCAATAATTCATTCAGACACAACATTGGGCCCTGAGGGAAGTCGGAATTCCCTTTCACCCGACAAGGACCAGAAATGGAGAGGCTGATGTCGACGGAAACGGCTGAAACCAACGCCGGGAATATCTCTGCCACGACGGACCTGGTACCCCTGGGCTGGCGCGAATGGGTGGCGCTGCCGGACCTTGGCATCAATCGCATCAAGGCCAAGGTAGATACCGGGGCCCGGACTTCCTGTCTGCATACCTTTCGCACCGAACCCTACGACGAGAATGGCCAGCGCCGGGTCCGATTCTGGGTGCATCCTCTCCAGAATGATCTCCATGAGGTCGTGGAGTGTGATGCTGCCATCCTGGATGAGCGGATGGTCTCGGATTCCGGTGGTCACCGGGAACTGAGGCTGGTTATAGAAACAACCCTGCAGGTCGGTGACAGCCACTGGCCCGTGGAGATGACGCTGACCAACCGGGATACCATGCGTTTCCGCATGCTGATCGGGCGCACGGCCATGGCCGGTCGCAGCGTTGTCCTGCCTGAATCTTCCTACCTTGCCGGAGAACCGGTTGTAAGGACCAAGAAATGAAAATTGCTGTGCTTTCGCGCAACAAAAACCTCTATTCCACTCGTCGCCTGGTGGAAGAGGGATTGAACAGGGGCCATGAAGTCCGGGTAATCGACGCTCTGCACTGTTACATGAACATCACCTCGGCCAACCCGCAGATTCATTACCACGGCGAAACCCTGACTGACTTTGACGTGGTGATCCCTCGCATCGGGGCATCCGTCACTTTTTACGGCACGGCGGTGCTGCGTCAGTTTGAAATGATGGGCTGTTTTCCGGTCAATGAGTCCGTCGCCATCACCCGCAGCCGCGACAAGCTGCGCTCCCTGCAGCTGCTGGCGCGCAAGGGCGTTGGCATGCCCATTACCGGTTTCGCCAACAAGCCGGACAATGTACCGGATCTGATCAAGATGGTGGGCAGCCCGCCGGTGGTCATCAAGCTCCTCCAGGGCACCCAGGGCATAGGCGTTGTGCTGGCAGAAACCCGCAAGGCGGCCGAGAGCGTGATTGAGGCCTTCATGGGCCTGAAGGCAGACATTCTGGTGCAGGAATACATAAAGGAAGCGGGTGGCGCGGATATCCGCTGTTTCGTGATCGGCGACAAGGTGATCGCTGCCATGAAACGACAGGCAGCCGACGGCGAGTTTCGCTCCAATCTTCACCGGGGTGGTACCGCATCCCTGATACGTATCACCCCCGAAGAACGTCGCACGGCGATTGCGTCCGCCAAGGCCATGGGCCTGAATGTGGCTGGCGTGGACCTGCTGCGTTCAAGCCGGGGGCCCCTCGTCATGGAAGTGAACTCCTCTCCCGGACTGGAAGGCATAGAAGCGGCAACTGGCAAGAATGTTGCCGGCATGATCATTGACTGGACCGAGCGCAACCAGGCGCCCTGGAAGACCCGGACCAAGGGAAGAGGTTGATATGGCCCGCGCATCTTTTCATTTTGCCGGCACCGAAATAAAGGCTGGAACCAGGCAGACAGTGGAAGTGCCCGTCGCCAAACTCTACACCCATACTCCTCTGCATATTCCCGTGGAAGTGGTTCACGGCCGCCGGGACGGACCTGTACTGCTGGTATGCGCAGCGCTTCACGGCGACGAGATCAACGGCGTTGAGATCATCCGCCGGGTTCTGCGGAATGCATCCCTGCGTCACCTCAGAGGCACCCTGATTGCGGTGCCGATTGTCAATGTGTTCGGCTTCGTCCAGCGCACCCGTTACCTGCCCGACCGGCGGGACCTGAATCGCTGCTTTCCCGGTTCCGAAAGCGGCTCCCTGGGGGCCCGCATTGCCTACCTGTTTCGTACCCAGATTATGGAAAATGTGACACACATCATCGACCTCCACACAGGGGCCATTCATCGCTTCAATCTGCCCCAGATCCGGGCTGAACTCGCCAATCCGCAAACCGCCCTTATCGCTGAAGCCTTCGGCGCGCCCATCATTCTGAATGCGAGCCTGAGGGAAGGTACGCTCAGGGAATACGCCGACTCCCAGGGTATACCGGTCATCACCTTCGAGGGCGGCGAGGCATTGAGGTTCGACGACGTGGTCATTTCCAGTGGAGTGCGGGGCGTCAACCGGGTCATGCGGGCCCTCGAAATGCTGCCTGCAAAGGGTGGGCGGTCAATGCCCAGAAAGCGATCGGAGGTGGCCGCCACGTCACTCTGGGTGAGGGCTGAGATAGACGGCATCATGCGCCCCCTGGTGCGTCTGGGACAACAGGTTCGCAAGGGCCAGAAGCTGGCGCTCATAGCGGACCCCTTTGGTGAAACGGAGACTGCGTTGATCACTCCCTGCTCTGGCATAGTGGTGGGCATGAACAACCTGCCACTGGTCAACGAGGGCGAGGCGATCTATCACATTGCGCGGTTCGATGAACTGGCGGAGGCGGGCAAGGCAATGGACTATTTCCGCTCCTCAATCGAGCCGGAAGGCAGCAATGAAACGGTGATGCCGGTTCACCCCTGGGATGAACAGCAGCAGGAATAGGGGGGACGCTGCCATGATTCAGGATCAAACCATCATTGAACTCCGGCCCCGGGGCCGGGGGTTTCATCTGGTCACAGACGACGTGATGTCGCAGGCGCCGGACCTGACCAGCTGCCAGGCAGGGCTTCTGCATCTTTTCCTGCAGCACACCTCCGCATCCCTGGTGATCAGTGAAAACGCCGACCCGGATGTGCGCGGCGACCTGGAACGGCATTTCAATGTGATGGTGCCGGAAAACCAGTCCTATTATGAGCACGTGACGGAAGGGCCGGACGACATGCCTGCCCACATCAAGAACGTACTCATCGGCCCCTCCCTCATTCTCCCCGTCACCGAGGGCCGGCTTGCCCTTGGGACATGGCAGGGCATCTGTCTCTGCGAGCACCGGGACCAGGCCGGTGGCCGCAGGATTGTGGCTACGCTGCAGGGGCAGTGACAGCCAATCCGGCCTCGCATGACTGAATCCCTCCCTACGGCTTGGCGAGCGCCGCTGAACACAGGCACGCGGGACAACAAAAGTTAACAGCCCGGTTGCCAAACGGCCACACAAAAAGATGCAGGTCCCGCTGTTTAAGCTAGCATACTGTGCGATATCGGCAGATTTATGCCCATGATCCAGTGGTCGGCTTATCGGAGTGTTACATGCATTCATCGTTCTTCAGGAACCTGTTGGTCAGCCGTCTGCTGCGACCGGTTTTCATTATTCTGGTGCTGGCGGGCATCGCCCAGTTGCTGCTTAGCCAGTGGCTGATTCGTACCGAGGTCAACGCACTGAGCGAATCGGTGGAAAGCTCCCTTGAAGCTGGCAGGGAGAGGGTGGGGGCGGAATTTTCTGCCGCTAACGAAGATGTCGACCAGCGTCTGGGTGCAATGCGGGCTCAGGCCTCAAGGGAACTGACACAGAAGCTGGAGGCGCAGCTGAATGAGCGCCAGCAGCAGATTGCCCAGAGTCTGGAGCAGGCTGTCATGTCCGAGGCCCAGGGCCTTGCGGATGCGATGGCCGCAGTTTCGGCGCCGCTGATCTGGGACCGTGATATTCCGAAACTGACGGGCCTTGTGGAATTGATGGATGCCCGGGAATCGGTCGTATTCGCCGCTTTTTTTGATCAGTACGGTGAGCGCATGACCCGCTATGTGGATCGCACAGACCCTCGGGTCAAGGCCCTCATGGCCGAGGGGGAGGGTCGCGGGGCAGTCGGCAGGGTGATGGATGCGGCAGAGCGCGATCCGGATACGGTCATCATCTCTGCGGATATCTCCCCCCAGGGCTCTGCCATAGGTCAGTTGAAACTGGGGCTGTCCACCGAGTCAATTGCCAGAGACATGCAACAGCTTGAGGCGGACTTTGGGGCGACCATAGCAGAGAGCGCCGAAGCAGTAAGTTCGATTCTGTCCTCCCGGACCGAAGAAGTGAGCCAGCGGCTGCAACAACAGCTGAATGGCATCGAGGAAGCCACCCGCAGTGAAATCCAGACCACGGTGGCGGGAATCGGAAATCAGACAGGCGCCCTCACGACCAGCCTTTCGGTTGTGCTGGTGGTTTCGACCCTGGTTTTGCTGATCCTCATTGCTCTGGTGCTGGGATTTGGCGTACTCAGGAAAATTCACCGGCTGAATCACGCAATCTGGGATATCGCGGATGGTGATGCTGACCTCACCCAGAGGGTGCATCTGGGCGGCAACAGTGAACTGACCCATATGGCTGATGG
The DNA here is from genome assembly GCF_044799475.1 of Marinobacter sp. Classification (GTDB taxonomy): domain Bacteria; phylum Pseudomonadota; class Gammaproteobacteria; order Pseudomonadales; family Oleiphilaceae; genus Marinobacter. The sequence goes on from NZ_CP085217.1 coordinate 1,933,647, forward strand.
AATGAACCGGTTCATCGCCCGGATCCAGACCATGATCAGTCAGGTCAACGCTGCCGCCCATACCGCCGCGGATCAGGCACGGGAGCAGGGCGCAGCAAGCAGCCAGGCGGTTGCGGTGGTTAACCAGCAGCAGCAGGAGATTGATCAGGTCGCCACAACGGTAAGTGAAATGTCCGGCAGCATCCAGGAGGTGGCGGAGAATATCCAGCAGGTGGCTGACTCCGTTCGAAGCATCAATGCCGAGAGCGAAACCACCGCTGACATTTCCCGTGAGGCCCGGGGCCAGCTTGATCTGATGGTCACGGATGTTGAGGCCGCCGTCGCGGTGGTCACGGAACTCAACCATCAGAGTGACCAGATTGGATCGGTGCTTTCAGTCATCGGCGGCATTGCGGAACAGACCAACCTTCTGGCGCTCAACGCGGCCATTGAGGCAGCCAGGGCCGGGGAAAGTGGCCGGGGTTTTGCCGTGGTGGCGGATGAAGTGCGCTCCCTCGCCAGCAAGACCCAGCAGTCCACAACAGAGATACGGGCCATCATTGACCGGCTTCAGGCCGGCAGTCACAAGGCCGTGGCCACCATTGGTCAGGCCTCCGAACGGGTGGCTGAGTCCAGCCGGCAGTTCCGCTCTGCCGATGAGCACTTTGAGCAGATCAGCGGCCTGCTTGGCGAGCTTCAGGGGCGGGCGGTGACCATATCCGCAGCAGCTGAAGAGCAGAGCACCCAGGCCCAGCAGATCAGTGAAAACGTAGCCGATATGGCCCGTGCGGCAGAATCGACGGTGGTGGCAATCCAGCGTTCCGACAGTGCCAGCCAGGCCATCGGAGCTGCTGTTGGTGAGCTGAGGACGACGGCTGAGGAATTCCGGGTCTGATTGCAGCTGTGTTTGAGGCTGGGACAGAGGCACCCTGAGGGGTGCCTCTGTCGTTCGAAGGATCAGAGATTGGCTTCTGCGAACTCGGCCAGCGCCGAACGGGGCACGCCCTGCAGGTGGATATGACCACCATGCCGGAAGCCTTTGAAACGCTCAGTCATGTAGGTCAGTCCTGAACTCAGGCCACTCAGATAGGGTGTGTCGATCTGGGCCAGATTGCCCAGGCAGATCACCTTGGAGCCGGTGCCGGCGCGGGTGATGATGGTTTTGATCTGGTGCGGCGTCAGGTTCTGGGATTCATCAATGATGATCAGGCTGTGCTGGAAGCTGCGGCCGCGGATGTAATTCAGGGATTTGAAGTGCAGGGGCACCTTGCTGAGGATGTAGTCGACACTGGCGGTCATATTCTCGTCGTCTTCGTGCAGGGCCTCCAGGTTGTCGACAATGGCGCCCAGCCAGGGTTCCATCTTCTCGGCCTCGGTGCCCGGCAGAAAGCCGATATCTTCATCCAGCCCCTGGGTGCTCCGGGTGGCGATAATGCGTTTGTACTGTTTGCTGGCCACGGTCATTTCAATGCAGGCCGCCAGCGCCAGTATGGTCTTGCCGGAACCGGCGGAACCGGTCAGATTGACCAGATGCACCTCCGGGTCCAGAAGCAGGTTGAGGGCCAGGGACTGGTAGATATCCCGCGGCATCAGGCCCCAGACCTCCTCGCTCATGAGGTCACGCTGGTGCATGTCCTGGAGCACCAGGCGGTCATCCTCTATGTCTGTCACCTTGCCTACAAAGCCCTGTTCATCGATAACAAACTCATTGATGTTCAGCTTTGCCAGTTCGCCTTCCCGCTTGAGAATGTGTTCAGTGATACCTTCCCTCTGAACAGTCTCCACCTTGGCGATATTGTCCCAGAAGGAGTTGGGGAACTCCCTGTAGCCCCGGGGGAGCAGATTTATGTCATCGATCAGCTGATCGGTGTGGTAATCCTCGGCTTCGACACCGAAGCCACGAGCTTTGAGCCGCATGTTGATGTCCTTGCTGACAAGGATGATGTCCCGGGACTTGTGACGTGCCTGGAGTGCGGCCAGATTGTTGATGATCTTGTTGTCGTTCAGGTGCTCGGGGAGAGCGTGGGCGCCGTTGTGCTCCGTGCTCATCAGGATGGACAGGGTACCGAGGGGCTCTGACTTCAGGGCGCGGACGATGGGCACTCCACGCTCTATCTCCTTTGGGCTGGCGTCGCCAAGAAGCCGGTCTATGGTGCGGATGGCCTGGCGGCAGTCTGCGGCAACCGACTGTTTGCCGGATTTCAGGCCATCAAGCTCTTCCAGTACCGTCATCGGAATGATGACGTCGTGTTCTTCAAAGTTGAGGAGGGCGTTGGGGTCGTGGATCAGGACGTTGGTGTCGAGGACATACATTTTTCTCCGAGCTTGCGGCGCTCTTGGCATAGGGCTCGATTCCTCTCTTGCGGGCGGTGGTCATGTGCTATTCAGGCTTGCCGGCTTGACGGACTCAGTCGTCGCTGGCACAGCGCCGGGTCAGCGCTTTGTCGGATATCAGTTTGAGCATGTCATAGGTGGTGATGATGCCGGTGATTTTTTTGTCCCGGGTAACAAAGATACGGTGAACGTGCTCTTTCATCATGACGTCGGCAATGTGCTTTACCGCGGTGTCTTCATCTACGCACAGAACAATGGGTGTCATGATGTCCCGTACTTCAACTGGCACTTTGCCCATCTCTTCAAAAATGGCCATCCGCAGGCGCCTGGCTTCAATTTCTTCTTCCGGTGTGAGGTTCGCCTGGCCGTGATCCGGTCGGCTGGAAGACCAGCGGAATTCGGTGATGTCCTTGAGAGTGGCAATACCAACAATCTCGCCGTCATCGTCCGTTACCGGACTGCCGGTGATTTCGTTGTCGGTCAGGAATCGGGCCAGATGTTCCATGGTCCATGATTGGGGCACAGCCTTGACGCTGGGCGTCATGATCTCGTGGGCAAGAACAGTCATGCTTCACGGTCCTGATTGGGTGGGTCCTTTATAGCTGAGCTTATCTGTTCCCTTCCTTCTCGTCATCACCTGTTTGGGCTTCGGCCTCTACTGCAACGAGCTGGCCGCTGTCATCAAAGACCAGTTCATGGTTCTGGTACCTCGGCCGGTTGGCAACTTCCTCCAGTTTTTCCATTGAGTTCAGAGGGATGTCCACCACCAGCGAGTTCACCAGCCAGCCAGGCAGGGCGCCGTTGGGATCCGTGTGCTGTACCCAGACCATGTGGGTCTGATCGCCCTCGGGGATGAAGCGGTAAAGGGTATCCGAGCGATCCACCCGGACCAGTCCGGCCTTTTCTTCCTGGCGGTCAGGAGTGGCATTCAGGTTCATGACGATTTCGCCAGTTTCTTCACTGCCTTGCGTCCTGATACGGATGACGTAGTCCCGGTCGCTCACAGGCCAGGGCATGTCATTGACGGAGTAGGCATAGCGGTCGAAAAAGTCGCCCTCACCGAACGCATAGGAGTCGGAGCAGCCATGGACCCATTCCAGGCAGGATTCCGGATTAATCATCACGGCCATGACGTTGGCGATGGGTGCATCCAGAAGGGCAACAGCCTTGAAGGCGCGGAAGCGGGAATCGGGATGTTCGATGGTATAGATCCGGATGTCGTCAGCTTCTTTTTGCAGTGTCCAGTCTGCATTCTCGCCGGGCAGTTCCGCGCCTGCCGTTGAGACAAGAAATACACCCGCGAGTGTGACTATCGCAGCCGATACCCTGCGGGTCCTGGGATTTGGCATAGGGAAAAACTCCGGTGGGGGCCAAAGCGCGTCGGGAACATTCTGAGAAAGACCGGACCAGTTTATCATGCCCACACCCGGGGGAGAGTGCGGGCCCTGGCGGTTTGTGAACCGGTGCCGGACCACCTCCGGGATTTGGCCTGAAATGACGTCCCAGCGGTGGTGTCGGAATGCGACCGGGCCTGTAGCCAGCCGCATTCCCGGTCCGGAATCACTTTTCCGGGAGGGTGACGTTCAGTTCCAGTACCGAGCAGCTTTCGTTTCTGTCCAGCTCTACGTGGACCATGTCATCGTCGATCTGGACATATTTGCGGATCACCGCCAGCAGTTCCTGCTGCAGCTGCGGCAGGTAGTCTGGCAGGTCCCGCTGGCCGCGCTCGTGAGCAACGATAATCTGCAGGCGTTCCTTGGCGACGCTGGCCGAGGTGTTTTTCTTGGTGCTCTTGAAGTAATCAAAAAAACTCATCGGCCATCACCCCTTGAACATCCGTGAGAAGAATCCTTTTTTCTCCGCTGTCATGAAGCGATGCTCACGCTCTTCACCCAGCAGCCGTGCGACAGCGTCCTCGTACGCCTGGCCCGCGTCGCTGTCGTCCTCAAGAATGACCGGAAGGCCCTGGTTGGAGGCATTCAGCACAACCTGCGATTCCGGAATCACGCCCAGTAGCGGAATCGCGAGGATTTCCTCAACGTCGGCCACCGAGAGCATTTCACCTTTTTCCACGCGGATCGGGTTGTAGCGGGTAAGCAGAAGATGCTCTTTTACCGGATCAAGACCTTTTTCGGCACGGCGGGATTTGCTCTGCAGGATGCCAAGGATCCGGTCAGAGTCACGCACGGAAGAAACTTCCGGATTGGTGACCACTATGGCTTCGTCGGCGTAGTAAAGCGCCATCAGAGCGCCATGCTCAATCCCCGCAGGAGAGTCACAGACAATGTAGTCGAAGGTTTTTGAAAGCTCGGTAATGATTTTTTCAACGCCTTCCGGGGTGAGCGCTTCTTTTTCCCGGGTCTGGGAGGCAGGCAGAATGTAAAGCGTGTTGACCCGTTTGTCCCTGATCAGTGCCTGGTTGAGGGTGGCTTCCCCCTGGATGACGTTGACGAAGTCATACACCACCCGGCGTTCGCAGTTCATGATGAGATCCAGGTTGCGCAGGCCCACGTCGAAGTCAATCACCACCGTCTTGTGGCCGCGGCGGGCGAGACCGGTACTGATTGATGCGCTGGTGGTGGTTTTGCCTACGCCGCCCTTACCTGAGGTAACGACAATGATTTTAGCCAAGGTTGCAGTCCTGTTTGCTGTGTTCGAATGTGTGTCCGGGCTCAGACCCTGTCCAGTGGTGTGACCACCAGCAGGTCCTCCCTGAGCTGGATCTGGACCGGGGACTTCCAGCCCTGGCCCTGCAGATCCTCGGAGATTTTATAGTGTCCGGCGATAGACACAAGCTCCGCTTCCAGTGATTGACAGAAGATTCGGGCTGATTCCAGCCCATGGACCCCCGCCAGGGCCCGGCCCCGCAGCGGACCGTAAACGTGGATGTTGCCCGCAGCGAGTACTTCGGCCCCCGGCTGCACCGATGCCAGAACCACCAGATCGCCCTCGGGGGCGTATACCTGCTGGCCTGAGCGCACCGGCTGGGTGATGATCCGTGCTGCCACAGGCCCATTCGCCGGAGTCGGTGAAACGGCAGGGGCGGGCTCTGATGGCTCGGTGGTTACGGTAATGTCATCTGCCACCGGCGCGGGGCGTTCACGGTTGCTGGCTGAAGGCAGCAGGGCGAGGGACGCATTGCGGGCAAGCCGATTCTGGTCCTCGTTGCCGCCACGGACCCCCACCACCTGGATGCTATGGCGGCGGCAGATGCCAATGATCTGGAAAAAATCCAGGTCAGTATCCGCACCCTGGTATTTTTCCAGGCTGATGATCAGCGGTATGTCGCGGAAGAAGCCCGGCGCCTGGCGGATCTTCTCCCGGAGATTGTTTTCGAAGGCGTCAGTGTCGAAATAGTGCAGCTCCAGTGCCGTCATTGGGACGGTCGCCCCTTTGAGCTGGAAGCTCTGTTGCGCGCCGGTCGTGGCGGTTTCGGTCATTGTGCTGTCTCTTCCCTGGGATTGCTGGAGTCGCCCGCTGGCCGGGGCCGCAACGGGGCGATTTCGAATTCGATGCCAGACCAGCCGCTGCCCATGAACTGACGGATGTTACCATGAGTGGAACCTGCCGGGTCACCCAGCACCTGCTGGTAATGTCTGCCAAAGCAGGTGAGGGTGTCTGCTTCGGTGAGGTAGCAGTGCTGGGCCAGGGCAAAGAGTTTGCAGGAACCCTCGTTCTCTCCGGCCGCGTTATGGAGAGGCCCGTTGCGAAAGGCGGAGGGAGTGTATTCAAAGTAGCGTTCCACCAGCGCAAGGCTGTCCTCGAAATCCGCGTGGCCGGCGCTCAGGGACGCCAGGTGGATCTGCATGGCCCGGGTCAGGTTCATGGCTGGTGGCGCTCCTTGTGATCTTTCTTCGATCCGGTCTGATAGCGGGCTTTCCAGTCTTCATAGGGCATGCCGTGAATAAGTTCCCGCGCTTCCGGATCGCTTACCTCGACGCCCCGTTCGGCAGCTTCCGCCCGGTACCATTTGGAGAGGCAGTTGCGGCAGAAGCCGGCCAGATTCATCAGGTCGATGTTCTGCACCTCCGTGCGTTCCTGCAGGTGCTTCACCAGGCGACGAAAGGCGGCGGCTTCGATGGCGTTCTGGGTAGCTTCCGGGATCTGATCTGCCATGAGGTTTTTGCATCCTGTTAAGGGCTGACTGGAAATCACTGAATGATGATAAGTCGACCTGGTTCTGGCAGGTCAGGAATCCTGACATTCTCTGCATGTTATCGTAAGATACAAGGCTGTATGAATGTACAGATCGTATCCATGATGCCCAGGCCGACATGACCCAGCGCAAGATTATTCACCTAGATTGTGACTGCTTCTATGCCGCGGTGGAAATGCGGGATGACCCTTCTCTTGCCGCGGTGCCGCTGGCGGTTGGCGGTGAGGGTGGTCGCGGCGTGGTGACTACCTGCAATTACCGGGCCCGGGAATACGGCGTGCGCTCTGCCATGCCCGGCTCCGAGGCCCGGCGCCGCTGTCCCGACCTGGTGACAGTGCCGGTGGACATGACGCGTTACCGGGCGGTATCACAGCAGGTAATGGCGATTTTCCGGGATATTACCGATCAGGTGGAGCCCCTCTCCCTGGATGAAGCCTTTCTGGATGTCAGCGATGTTGAAAGCCACAGGGGCAGCGCCACACTGATGGCGGAATACCTGCGCGCCCGGGTCCGGGAAGAGGTGGGGATCACGGTATCGGCTGGGGTGGCACCCAACAAGTTTCTTGCCAAGATTGCCAGCGACTGGCGCAAGCCGGACGGTCTGTTTGTGATCCGTCCCCAGGACGTGAATGAGTTTGTGCGCTCCCTCCCGGTAGAGAAGCTTCACGGAGTGGGCCAGGTAACCGCCGGCAAGCTTCATGCCCTGGGGCTGGCCACCTGCGGTGACATCCAGCAGTTAAAGCCGGAGTTTATGGTGGACAGGTTCGGCCGCCAGGGCCTCAGGCTTCACGAAATGGCTAACGGCCAGGACAACCGGCCGGTGGTGGTCACCCGGAATCCCAAGTCTGTCAGTGTCGAGCGCACCTTTTCCCAGGATCTGCCGGACAAATCGGCCAGTGATGGCGTCGTGCCGGCGCTGGTGGAAGATCTCAACAGACGCCTGGCCCGCAAATCCCGGCAAAAGCCCATTCACAAGCTGTTTGTGAAAATCCGCTACAGTGATTTTTCCACCCATACCCTGGAGCGGGTACGGGAGGGCATTCGCGAGCCTCATTCTGAAGATTTTGCGCCCCTGCTGGCGGAGCTGATGACGGATACCGCAAGGCCGGTCCGGCTTCTGGGGCTGGGTGTGCGGTTCCGGGATGATGAAGCGCCCGTGACCCAACTGAGGCTGTTTGACTGAGCGGCAGCCGCAGGCGGTTCAGAGGGCGAACAACATGATGAAATTCTCCGAGAGCTGGTAGCTGGCCAGCAGGCCGACTCCTCCGCCGATCACGGCTCCCGCCGCCACGTCGGTTGGGTAGTGCAGTCCCAGCACCACTCGCGACGCTGCCACGCTGAGGGTGAAAGGTATCAGCGCCAGCGCGAGATCCGGTGCCATTACGGCGACAATGGTGTTGAAGCAGACCGCATGGAGCGTATGGCCCGAGGGAAAACTGTAGCGGTCCAGAGGCGGAGAGCCGCAACTGATTGATGGGAAGGAAATGAAAGGGCGTTCCCTGACCAGTCGGCTTTTCAGGTATTTGTAGGTAATGGTGCAGGTCAGACCACTTGCGACCATCAACAGGGCAATGGCCAGACCATCCCGGGGCCGCAGCACTGGCATGGCCAGAATCAGCGCGTACCAGAACCAGCCGTCCCCAAGTCGGCTGACAATGTGGAAATAGAGATGCAGCGGACGAAATCGCTGGGACCGATTGATCATCTGGCAGAGTGCGAGTTCCCGCTGGTCAACCTGACTAAAAAACCTGGATACCCTGCCTGTTGTCATTCCGGGAAACCCTCATCTGTGCATTGAATGTCAGTTCGGCAAACTGATCAATTATGTGCGACCACTGCAGATCCAGGGCGTCCAGTCTTGCCCCGGCACGGATACGGCTAAGCAGCGTTGGTTGCTCGAGCAGTTTCAGCGCACTCTGGATAAATCCTTCATCCTCCCCGAGTTCTGGAGCCATGCCGTTCTCTTCATGCCGCAGGTGCTCGCTGGCAGCAGCATCATTGAAAGCAACCACGCCGAGTCCGCTTGCCATGGCCTCCAGAACCACATTGCCGTATGTGTCGGTTTTGCTGGGAAACAGGAAGACATCCGAGGAGGCGTAATGCCGTGCCAGGGCCTCTCCCTGCTGTATGCCACAGAAAATATAGTCAGGGTGCCGGGCTGCAAGACGGTTGCGAAGGGGCCCGTCTCCCACCAGAATCAGGCGGGCGCGGGGATGAAGTGCACGAATCCGCTCAAAGCAGGCCACGACCATCTGCAGGTTCTTTTCCGGCGCCAGCCGGCCAACATGGAGAATGGCCCGGTCATTGGCCCCCAGCCCCCATGTCTCCCTGAGTGAACTGTTGCGTTTGCACGGGGAGAACTTCTGACAGTCGACACCGCGGTTCAGAACAGCGGTCGGCCCTATCCCCATGGCTCGGAGCAGTTGCTGCGTCCGGCGGGCGGGTACCAGGGTCAGATCCGTTCGATTGTGGAACCAGCGGCCATAGCGGCACAGGATAGCTTCGAGGAAGCCGGCGCCGTAATAGCGGCTGTAGGCGTGGAAATTGGTGTGGAAACCGGAGCACACTGGTATATGAAGGCGGCGTGCCGCGGAAACTGCAGCCAGACCGAGCGGCCCCTGGGTGGCTACATAGACGGAATCCGGCCTGTTCCGGCGCCAGAGGCCAGTCAGGGTGGCCGTTCTGGAAAGGCCAAGCTGCAGGCCAGGGTAGCCCGGCAGGGGCAGGCTGGCGACGAGATGCTCATCGGAAAACAGATCCTTGTCGGCGCCCCGCACCAGGGAACCCATGTCCCGGGACTGCCTGGGACGAACCAGACTGACCCTGTGCCCGCGTTGCATCAGACCCTGGCGCAAATGGGTTAGAGTGTTGGCAACGCCATTGATTTCCGGGAAGAAAGTTTCTGTTACCAGTGCGATGTGCCGGCTGGCTGTGGCTGGCTGACGGGGCTCGTTCATGAGGTCTCCTGGATGAAGCCACGGAATGGCGGTAGTCTCCAGTGGTCTTTTCATATGAGTCCACTATGGAAATTGCCTGTGACAGCGCGGCTACGATTCCATGACATTCTGTTTAAAGAGTGATCGGCGATAGTCCATCTGGCTGCCGGGTGAAAACGGGTGGCCGTCCGCGGGCGGATCTGTGTCGTAAGACTATGACTGTTATCAATCATCGGGAGAAAACATGGAAAAGCGGAAGCTTGGTCGTACGGATCTGGACGTGAGCCTGATCTGTCTGGGGACCATGACCTGGGGAGAGCAGAACACCGAGGAAGAGGCCTTCGATCAGTTGGATCTTGCCACGGCCGAGGGTATCAATTTCATCGATGCGGCAGAGATGTACCCGGTACCGCCGAGGGCCGAGACCCAGGGTCTGACCGAGAGCTACCTGGGGAACTGGCTTGCCCATCGCGGCCGCCGGGATGATCTGGTGATCGCCTCAAAAGTGGCAGGGCCGGGCAATGGCCTGGGCTATCTCCGCAACGGGCCCCGGCTGTCCCGGGACCATATCAGGGATGCCTGCGAGCAGAGCCTCAGGCGGCTGCGAACGGACTATATAGACCTGTACCAGGTGCACTGGCCGGAGCGCAGCACCAATTTCTTCGGTGAGCTGGCTTATCAGCACAACCCGGAGGAGCGGCCGGTGGCCCTGGAGGAGACTCTGGGAGCCCTGGATGAACTGGTGAAAGAGGGGAAGGTACGGCACGTAGGCATCTCCAACGAGACCCCCTGGGGCACCATGCAGTATCTGGCTCTGGCAGAAAAACATGGCTGGCCACGAGTGGTATCCATCCAGAACCCTTACAATCTCCTGAACCGTACCTTTGAGGTTGGTGGGGCCGAGATCTCCCACCGTGAACAGGTTGGCCTGCTGGCCTATTCGCCGCTGGCATTTGGCATGCTCACCGGGAAGTACCTCGGCGGCCAGCGGCCGGAGGGCGCCCGGCTGACCCGTTACAGCCGGTTTGCCCGTTACGCCGGGGATCGTGCTGAAGCTGCCGCCCAGGCCTGGGCCGACCTGGCCCGGGACTTCAGTCTGTCGCCGGTGCAACTGGCATTGGCATGGGTAAACAGCCGGGACTTTGTCACCAGCAACATAATCGGCGCCACCAGCCTGTCCCAGTTGCGTGAGAACCTTGCGTCCACGAGCGTAAGTCTGACGCCGGATCTGCTGGAAAGCATTGAAAAAGTGCACCGGGACTTCACTTATCCCTGCCCCTGAAGCTCCTGGTAGCAGTAGAGGCGCGGGGATGTCGGCCCGGTCGTTACATTATGAAACGGTACCTGGAGGAAAGTTAACAGAAGGACGGTGATCCGGTGACAAAAAATGCGCAGGAATGTGTCCAGAATCACAGTGTTAAATCAAGGTGGCGTTAGACTTTGGCCTTAGAGATCTTTAATATTCGTCTCCTTGGTAAAGGTCAGGTCAGTCATGGTAATCCGTCTTTTTCTTCTCCTCCTCGCGCTCAATATGGTTGCCTTCGTGGTCCGTGCGGAAGCCGGTGAGCGTCCGATGGTCACTGAGCTACTCTATCCGGAGGAACTCACGGAGCTGCAGGAGCGCATGTCCGGTAACTATGATGCTCAGGAAGAGGTGGATGTGCTTGCAACGCTCGGCTCACGGCTGCTGAGCTGGCGATTCAGCCGCACTGAATCGGCTGCCCGTAGTTACGCATCGGACATGGCCCATGCAGATCACGGCGTGGCGCTTATCGAAGATGGAGCCTGCCTGAATCTGCGCTGGAACTTCTGAACTGCCTGACCTTTTGATCACCCCTGAAATCTCCCTCTGCCGTTCCGGTCCCCGAAACCTGACTGTTGGCGCAACCGTTCAGCGCATTGTCTGTTTCCTGCCGACATGTGATCATCCCGGTGGCTGTTTCCAAATTACGTTCATCAAGGGAGTGAATCGCTCATGGCTGATACCCCAGTGACGCTGGCTGATGCTGATGCCTGTGTGGATGCAATCATCGAACAGGTGGGCAGGCACATCATTCTGGGGCTGCCACTGGGGCTCGGCAAGCCTGTCCGCCTTGCCAACGCGTTATACCACCGCGCCTGTCAGGACAGCTCACTGAAACTGGAAATTGTGACAGCCCTGTCGCTGCTGGCGCCCGGCGGTTCCTCCTCGCTGGAAAAGCGGTTCATGGAGCCATTCGCCAAACGTCTCTACGGCGACATTCCGGAACTGGCCTATGCTGCCGACGTGGTCCGGGGCAGACTGCCCGACAACGTCAGGGTTTCAGAGTTTTTCTTCAAGGCGGGGAGCTTTCTGAACAATACCGCCCAGCAGCGCCACTACGTCTGCACCAATTACACCCACGCCGTCCGGGATCTCATGGCGCTTGGGGTCAATGTGGTAGGCCAACTGGTGTCGCCGCGGAGCAGTGAAGACGACAGCCTGAGCCTGAGCTGCAATCCCGACCTGACTCTGGATCTGCTTCTGGAGCTTTCGGCACTGCGGCAGCAGGGAAAGGCTGTGGCGCTGGTGGCGGAAACCAACCGGAACATGCCATTTATGGGCCGTGATGCGCGGGTGCCTGCCAGTGATTTCGATATTATTCTGGAGCGCCCGTCGACCGACTACCCCCTCTTCCCGGTGCCCCACATGTCAATCAGTGCGCCAGACCACCTGATCGGGTTTTATGCCAGTACCCTGCTAAGGGAGGGGGGGACCCTGCAGGTGGGTATTGGTTCACTGGGCGCAGCCTTTGTTCACAGCACGATCCTGAGGCATCAGCAGAATGAGCGATGGCGGAGTCTCCATCAGGCGCTGAAAGTGGCGGAGCGTTTTCCGGTGGCGGAGCAGTGCGGCGGTACAGGCGTTTTTGAGAAGGGCCTGTACGGTTGCAGTGAAATGATGGTGGATGGATTTATGCACCTGTTGAAAGCCGGAGTTCTCACCCGCGAAGTATACGATCACGCCGGCCTGCAGCAGCTTGTCAACGAAGGCCTGATTGGCCCAGACGTTTCAATTGAAACCCTGGATGTATTGCGGCAGCACGAACTGATTGACTCACCGCTGCGGGCGCGGGACATACACTGGCTGCAGGACTATGGGATTGTTGATCCGGCCGCAACCATCCGTGGCGGCCGACTGGTGGTCAGTGACCACAGTCTGGAACCGGATCTGGATGATCCGGAGTGCCGGAGGAAACTTGCAGCAGTCGCTCTTGGCAACAGGCTTAAGGGCGGGGTGGTAATGCATGGTGGCTTTTATCTTGGACCCAATGATTTCTATCAGATGCTGCGTGATCTTGGGCCGGCGGAGCGCAATCGCATCTGCATGACCAGTGTCAACTTCATCAATCATCTCTATGACCACCGTTTCGGCAACCAGGAGTTGAAGTCGGCACAGCGTGGCCACAGCCGGTTCATTAATTCCGCCATGATGGTGACCCTCAACGGGGCCGCTGTCTCGGATGGCCTTGACGATGGCCGGGTGGTCAGTGGTGTTGGAGGGCAGTATAACTTCGTCGCCATGGCCCATGAGTTGCCGCAAGCCCGTTCAATACTTACCCTGCGTAGCACCCGGAGCTCAAAGGGCCAGGCAGTTTCCAACATCGTATTCAGTTACGGTCATTGCACCATTCCCCGGCATCTGCGGGATATCGTGATCACCGAATATGGCATAGCCGATCTGCGGGGCCGGTGCGACGAGGACGTTTATCTGGGCCTGATCCGCATAGCGGATTCCCGCTTCCAGCAGGAACTGCTACAGCAGGCCCAGAAAGTCGGAAAGGTAGCCCGGGAGTTCAGACTTCCCGAGGATTGGTGCAATAACACGCCGGAGGCTGTCAAGGCGGCTCTGGGCGAACTGGATCAGGGAACCTTTCCGCCGTTTCCGTTCGGTTGCGATTTTACCGATGAGGAACTGGTACTTGGCAAGGCGCTGCGCAGTCTGAAGTCTGCAACCGCTACCCGTCGTGGTAAACTGGTGACCCTCTGGCATGCAATCCGCACCAGAACCGACGACCCGGCCCTGCAGCCCCTGTTACACCGCATGTCTCTGGACAGTCCGACCCGCTTGAGGGAACGGCTTGACCAGCGCCTGCTGGTTCACGGGCTGCGCCGGATCGGCGAACCATCCGAATCAGGGAGCCATTCCAGGTAATGCAAAGACCGGCTGTATACACAGTTCACTACCGCCTCAAAAACCGCTCCGGTGACGTCATCGACACCTCTGAAGGCGGCGAGCCACTGACCTTCATGGAGGGCGCGACGGGAGTAATAAAGGGCATTCAGGAAGCTGTCCGGGGCCGCGGCCCCGGTGATTGCCTTGAGGTTACTGTGCCCCCGGAGATGGCATATGGGGAACACAACCCGGAATTTGTCCGCAAGGTTCCCCGGTCCGCTTTTGAGGGGGTCGAAAACCTCCAGGTGGGTATGAAATTCCAGACCAACACGGGCGAGCAGGCCCAGGTGGTCAAGGTCGTGGGGATTGATGGCAATCTTGTGAGCGTCGATGCCAATCACCCTCTGGCCGGGTTCACCCTGTATTTTGAACTGGAAATCGTTCAGGTCAGAGAAGCGACCGACGACGAAATGGAATCAGCTCCACCCCAGTGAATACGGCGTACGCCTGCCGCTACGGTCTCATGCAGATGGTTGGTAAGACTTGCCATGTCTGTCCCCCGTGCTACCGGCACTGAGGGATGAAAGACCACTGATACCTCGGCTGCCGGCTGCCGCAGCAGGCGCAGAAGGTGGGACCGGAAGTCATCATCCCCGACGAAGGGGGCAAGATGGTCTGGCTTACCCTGCCGGTGGTAGCCGATGCTGACGGGCTGGATCATGACGTCTGCCATTGCAGCTGCGTACAGAAGGCGTTGATGAAACGGGCGCACGTCTGATCCGTCGGTAGTAGTGCCCTCCGGAAAGATGAGTACCGACTGGCGCTGCTCCAGTGCCAGGGCAATTTCTTCCCGGCTCTGTCCGGACCGTCCGCCGCCTCGCTGGATAAACAGTGTCCCGGCCTGGCCTGCAAGCCAGCCGATGAATGGCCAGCCCCTCACTTCCGCCTTGGACAGGAACCTCAGGGGCGCCAGGCCGCCCAGTACCGGAATGTCGGACCAGGACACATGGTTGCTGACAAAGAGCACCGGGGCCTCGGCAATCCGGCCCTCACGTCGTATGCGCAAACCAAGACAGCGGGCCGCTCCATTAAAACAGAACCTGGCCCGGCGCGTCCGGTCGAGTTTCGTACCCTTCAGCTTTTCCAGAGCCCCTGCCCACAGGGCAATCAGCGCAGTGAGCAGAAGGAACAGAACAAACAGGGTCAGCCTGCTGGCCAGTCGGACTGTCTGCACCGCTCAGCCCTGCCTTTCCTGCCGCATGAAGTGTCGGCTGTAGCGGTCGGCCAGTTGGCCTACCTCCAGCATCACCAGAAGGTCCGCGCAGCGGAATTCCGGATCCCAGCAGGGTTCCCCGCAGACCCGCGCGCCAAGCCGCATGTAAGCCCTTATCAGGGCAGGCACGTCAACCGGACGGTCATTCTGTAGTGTATGTGTCAGGTGTGGAAGTTCGCGACGGGGGAATACCCGGTAAGACACCTCTGTCAGATAGCTCTGCTGCAGATGGCTGGCGATCCGCCAGGCTTTCAGCCCGCCATCGGCCATGCTGATGCTCGCGCATCCAATCAGGTAATCGACCTTTGCGATGACCAGGTACTCTGCGAGTCTGGCCCAGAGAAGACTTATGGTGGCACCATTCCGGTATTCGGGGTGCACGCAGGTCCGGCCGAGTTCGGCAAAGGTGCCCGGATGTTTCCAGAGATTGGCGAGGTCAAATTCCCCCTCGGAGTAAAAACCGCCCAGATATCTGGTCGAGTCCTGATGAAGCACGCGGGTTGTAGCCACCAGTTGCCCTGTTCGGGCATCCGTGACCAGTAGGTGATCGCAGTACTGGTCGAACCGGTCAGCGTCCAGGCCGGGTGTTTCAGTTCCGAGATCTGATCCGTACTCCTCGGAGAATAGCTCATACCGCAGGCGTTGAGCGGCTTTGATCTGCGCTGGATCACGGCTGATCAGAGTGGTCAGGCGGCGGGCCGGGCGTGCAATGGCGGCGGTCTGTGCGTTCATGGCTGCGTCTCTCTTTGTCCATTTGCCCCCAAGCCTATGAATCGGTTGTGACACCGGAATGAAGAAGTGATGACCAGCCGGTGACAGCGCCCTGATAAAAACCGGCATCGTGAACCTTGTCACGGTATGTAACCAGGCGCCGGTTCCAGGTATTTTTCTGAACAGCATGTATAATTGCTGTTACAGGGCGTTGCCTGTATTGTCCCTTGGAAGAACAGTATTATCAGATGTTTCTGTGAAGAAGCTGATAAAGAACCAGACCGGGTAATGATGGAACTGCAAGTCCCGGACATAATCATGGGTCAGGTGGACCGGTTCAGACGGTCTCCTGTAACGGCATAAAAACAAGATTAGAGACGAGCTGCGTGGAACAGACAAACGAGGGTTGGCGTATTCTCATCGTTGAAGACGATGAGAGACTGGCAGAATTGACGCGGGAGTACCTTGAGAGCAACGGTCTCACGGTTACTCTGGAATCCCATGGTGGTCAGGCGGTGGAGCGGATCAAAACCGAGCAGCCGGACCTGGTTGTGCTTGACCTCATGTTGCCGGGGGAAGATGGCCTTTCCATCTGCCGCCGGGTCCGGCCCCATTATTCCGGGCCAATCATCATGCTGACCGCCCGCACTGACGATCTTGATCAGGTGCTGGGGCTTGAGATGGGCGCTGACGATTACGTTGGCAAACCCGTCAAGCCGCGGGTCCTGCTGGCCCGGATCCGGGCCCTTCTGCGGCGCTCGTCCGATACGGCCGCCGCTGCTGCCGAAGCCGGCAGCAAGGACGAGCCAGTGCGGCTGCAGTTCAGTGACCTGATTGTAGACAGGTCCATGCGGGAAGCCTGGCTCAATGATCAGAGTATTGATCTGACCAGCGCAGAATTTGACCTGCTGTGGCTGTTGGCCAGCAGTGCCGGCCGGGTTCTGAGCCGTGAAGAGATCTTCACCGCTCTGCGGGGCATTGAGTACGATGGTCAGGACAGGTCCATTGATGTGCGGGTTTCGAGAATCCGGCCGAAAATCGGCGATGATCCGGTACATCCGCGAAGAATCAAGACTGTTCGCAGCAAGGGCTACCTTTTTGTGAAAGAAGCCTGAGTTTTCATCTGCAGGCGCCTGCCCGGAGCAGGCGTCCGTCTCCAGGGTGGGCCCCATGCCCCTGAAGTTCTTCCTGAAGCTTTTCGCCTGTCTTGCTGGCCTTATTCTCTTTGTATCCATGTTGTGCGCTCTCATTTTTGCAGGGATGAATTCCGTCCGCCTGCAGGCGTGGCAGGAGCAGTTTCCCGAACCTCTGATGCGCTGGCTGGCTTCTGTGCCGGATCCGGAATCGGCCTACCACTGGCTTGCCCCTCTCTACGATTTCCGGGTCGTAACCCCGGCCTCGCTGTCTCTTCAACCAGTTGTACGGGAACGCCTCGGCTATGGGCAGGTGGTCACCCTGAACACCAGTCTTGGGCCAAGAGTTCTGGTGGCTGACGGTTCAGGTGGCATTCTTGTTATCCGGTTTCGTGATATCTACCGGGATGTTTCGGAATCAACGGCGCTGATTGCGCTCTCACACCTGAATGCCGTGCTGCCCTCCGAGCGGGAACCTGCACTGGCAAAGCTCGCTACGGCCCTGGGCGTGGGCATTTCGGCGGTAGCGGAACCTGATCGCGTTCCCGAGCCTGATGTTCTCGGCCGTGTTCTGGAACGAGGCATCGCGCTCTACCAGGAAGATGCCCGGGACACCGGGCAGGTTCTGCTGCGCCTTTCGGACGGTACGCTGGTCGAGGTGGTCATGCCGCCTCCCTTTGACCCTTGGGCCTGGCCCGTGGTGCTGCTTCTGATAAGCCTTGTTACCGGCCTGCTGGCTCTGGCGCTGCTGCTTCTGCTCAGGGGCGTGGACCACAATCTTCGCGCAGTCGAGTCGGTTGCCCTTCGCATTGCCAGGGGTGAAATGGATGCCCGGGTGGAGGCCTCGGACCGGACGGTGGCAACACGACTTGCCGCGGCATTCAACAGCATGGCCGACCATATCCAGCGCCTGGTGGGTGTTCAGCGGGAAATGATTCATGCCGTATCCCATGAGCTCCGGACCCCTGTGGCCAGAATCCGGTTTGGGGTCCAGATGATTGAAGACTGCGAAGACCCACAGGCACTGCAGAAACAGCTGGATGGAATAGACGGCGACATTCAGGAACTGGATGAACTCATCGACGAGATTCTGACCTATGCCAGACTGGAGCAGGGGGGGCCGGTGTTCTCTCTCCAGGAGCAGTCAGTAACCGATATCGTGCGTCAGGTAGTGGAAGAGCAGCGGATGATTCACACCGGAGTGACAATAGATGCGGACATTCCGGAGCAGTCAGAGCGCTGGTCCCAGTCCGATGTGGAACCCCGCTACCTGCACCGGGCAATCCAGAACCTCGTGGGCAATGCAGCCCGCTACGCTGCGGGGCAGGTACGTGTCCATTGCCAGTTTGATGAGCAGACCTGCCGGCTGGATGTGGAAGACGACGGCCCGGGCATTCCGGAGGAAGACTGGGAAAAGGTTTTCACCGCTTTTGCCCGCCTCGATGACAGCCGCACGCGCACATCAGGAGGTTATGGGCTGGGGCTGTCCATTGTTCGCCGGATTCTCTATTGGCACGGTGGCCAGGCTTTTGTGAATCGCAGTGACAAGCTGGGGGGAGCCCGTTTCAGCCTGGTCTGGCCGCGACGGAAGCCTGACGAGGATATTCTCTGAGTCCGCCATCCCGGCTCACGAAAAGTAACAAAGCAGCTACACAATCACCACTGATGGGGGCCGCTGCTTCGATAATAATTGGACACGTAAGGGATGACTTTTGAGGTTGTAGTTCTTACGAACTTTCCTTGTTTCATTCGTCATTTAGGGGCCGGTTTTCCGGCCCTTTTTTTGTGCCCGGTTTTATGCCCGGGGAAAGGCAATCAGGTGATCCGCTTCCACCCGCACAGGGACATGTTCGCCCAGGTGAAAGTCCAGATGGCTCCGGAACAGCGCCTCGAATTCAGTGTCTTCTGATACCCGGAAGCGATAAAGGGTCGAAGTGCCCGCAAAGGTCTTTTCCACTACCTTGGGCCTGAGGTCTGAATCCGGATCATGGACAATGTCGTCCGGACGGATCAGAACATCCACCAGAGTTCCCTCCGGCCAGGTGTAGGCCCGATTGCCCTCGATTACACCAAGCTCCGATATGATGGCATCGTGTCCGCGGGCAATGCCGGGGATGAAGCCGCCCTGGCCTACAAACCCTGCCACAAAACGGTTTGCCGGCTCGTGGTAGAGATTGTAGGGAACGTCCCACTGCTGAATTTTGCCGTCTTTCAGAACAGCTACCTGGTCACACATGGCAAAAGCTTCCTGCTGGTCATGAGTGACCAGAATGGCGCTGATTCCGAGGGTTTTCAGAATGTCCCTGACATCCAGACTGAGGCGGCGACGCAGGTCGGCATCCAGATTGGAGAAAGGTTCATCAAGCAGTATCAGTGTGGGCTCCGGTGCCAGTGCGCGAGCGAGGGCTACTCTCTGCTGCTGGCCTCCCGACAGTTCGTGGGGGTACTGATTGGCGAGGTCCTGGAGGTGAACCAGTTTTAGTAATTCGCCGACCTTCTGGCGACGGTCGGCCTGTGGTTGGTGGCGCAGGCCAAATCCGACATTGTTGGCAACGGTCAGATGAGGAAACAGGGCGTAGTCCTGAAAAACCATGCCGATTCTGCGCTTCTCCGGCGGCATGGTGCGCCCGGGAAGACTGATGGGTGTGGACTCGAGAAGGATTTCACCCTCAGTGATGGGAAGAAAGCCGGCGAGCGCCCTGAGCATGGTGCTTTTGCCACAGCCGCTTGGGCCAAGCAGGCATCCTATGTCGCCCTGGCCCAGGGCAAATGTCACATTCTTTACGACGGACACATCTCCGTAGCCACAGGAAAGGTTTTTGACCTCAAGAAGCCAGGGCGCCACTGATGAATTGGGTGTTGTCATGCTGGAGTCAGTCCAGTTGGCCGAGAATGAGAAACTCAAGCAGTGCTTTCTGGGCGTGGAGCCGGTTTTCCGCTTCGTCCCAGACGACGGAGCCCGGGTGCTCAAGCATGTCCTCGGAAATTTCCTCGCCGCGGTGAGCTGGCAGACAATGCATGAAGAGTGCATCTCTGCTGGCGAGTGACATCAGGGCAGGGCTTATCTGATAGCCGGCGAAGGTGCGGGCCCTGGCGGCCTGCTCGTTTTCCTGTCCCATTGAGGCCCAGACATCGGTGACCAGCAGGTCGGATCCCCGGGCTGCCTCTTCCGGATCCGGGACAATCCTGACCCGGTCGCCAGCCTCGGACACCAGCCGGGCATCGGGTTCGTAACCCTCCGGGCAGGCGACCCGGAGCTGAAAATCAAAGAGCTGGGCAGCATTGATGTAGGAGTTGCACATGTTGTTGCCGTCGCCAACCCAGGTCACCGTGGCGCCCTTGATGCTGCCCCGGTGTTCACGGTACGTCTGCATGTCGGCCAGCAGCTGACAGGGATGATAGTCGTCTGTCAGCGCATTGATGACGGGCGCCCGCGAGACGGAGGCAAAACGGGTTACGGTCTGGTGATCAAACGTCCGGATCATGACTGCATCCGCCATGCTGGAAATGACCCTGGATGAGTCTTCCACCGGTTCTCCCCGGCCCAGCTGCGTGTCCCTCGGCGACAGGAAAAGCGCCGCTCCGCCGAGCTGTGTCATGCCGGCCTCGAAGGAAACTCTCGTGCGGGTAGAGGATTTTTCAAAGATCATCGCCAGTACACGATTTTTGAGTGTGTCCCGGACCTCTCCCGCGCGCCAGCTGCGCTTCAGTTTGCTGGCATGATCCAGGAGAAGGTCCAGTTCGACCGCCGAAAGGTCGTTGAGGGTCAGGAAATGTCTTGTTGGCATGGCTTTGCCCTTAAATGCGAATAGACAGTTGGTAATGAAATCTGGACAGGCCGGATAGGCGGCTCAGTGTCGGGTATCCCCGCCGCCTTCCGCAAAGGATGCAGCTCGTGGGCGTTTGCGATCGTCTCCGGCATGAAGTTTGATGATCCGTACCACCTGCTCAACCATGAAATCGGCTTCCGCGTCCGTCAGGGTCAGCGGCGGAAGGAGGCGAATGACCCGTTCCGAGGTGATGTTCAGCAGCAGTCCCTGGGTCTTGGCGAGTGGCACAAGTTCAGGACAATCGGATGTCATTTCAATCCCGATCATCAGACCAATGCCCCGGATATCGCGAATGTAATCGGCGCCGCTGAACTCATTTTCCAGCTGTCCGACGATGCGGGCACCCAGTTCCTCTGCCCGTTCCATCAGCCCATCCCGGCGCAGGGTTGCGAGCACTTCCAGCGCCACCGCGCACGCCAGTGCATTGCCGCCAAATGTAGAGCCATGATGGCCGGGGTGGAAGGTCTGTGCGGCTTCGCCCCGGGCCAGGCAGGCCCCGATGGGGAATCCATTACCCAGGCCCTTGGCGGTAGTAACGACATCAGGGGTTACACCAAAATGCTGGTAGGCAAAAAGGTGGCCAGTGCGACCGTTGCCTGTCTGGACCTCGTCCAGCATCATGAGCCACTGGTGCTGGTCGCAGACAGTGCGTACATCTTTCAGCCACTGGCCATCGGCCATCCTGACTCCGCCTTCCCCCTGGACCGGTTCCAGAAGAACCGCCACAACACTGGCATTGGAGGCGGCAACCGCTTCCAGAGCGGCGATATCGTTGAATGGCACCCGGATAAACCCGCGGACCAGCGGCTCAAAACCCGCCTGGACTTTGCGGTTACCGGTGGCAGTGAGGGTGGCCAGAGTGCGGCCATGAAAAGCCCTCTCCATCACCGCGATGACTGGCCCTTCGATGCCCCGATTGTGACCATAAAGCCGGGCCAGTTTGATGGCTGCCTCGTTGGCTTCGGCCCCGGAATTGGCCAGAAAAACGCCGTCCATGCCCGACATGTCGCACAGCTGGCTGGCAAGCTGATGCTGGACTTCTGTGTGAAAAAGGTTGGAGCAGTGCAGCAGCTTTTCTGACTGCTCGCGGATTGCCCGGGTGATGGCAGGATGGGCATGACCCAGCCCGCACACGGCAATCCCGGAAAATGTGTCGAAATAATGGTGCCCTTCGGTATCGAACAGCCAGGGGCCTTTGCCGTGATCGAAAATGATCGGCAGACGTCCGTACGTGTTTAACAGCGGTTGGTCCGCCATGATGGGTCTCCGTGGCACCGTGTGTTCCGGGTCTTCAGTGAGCCGGAACTGAAGGTCCCTTTAAGTAAGCCCGGAATGTATATGTAAGCCCGGATGTTGACGGTCCGGAAAAGGGCGGCAGTCCCCGCCAGATTCCGGAAACGACAACAGGCCGGCATTGCGGGAATCCGCACCGACAGGATAGCGTGACTGAAACTGCTGGGAGAGCCTGCTATTCAGGCAAGTTTTCAAGTCTAGCGGGTAACCCTTATAATGACAATCATCCGGCGTCCGGCCAGGGCTGGCGCCGCCCGGCGGCCACGTGGCCAGTGCCGGAGAGCTCCAATTCCACTCAGGTGTTTGGTGCAGCTTTGCCGGGATGTGTACAATGGAGTCAATGACAGAAGTCAGCCAGAAAAGTGTTTTGGGCAGGGCCGGAATGAGCGGCAGGCCTGACAGGAGCAGCGCTTTTAATACCGTTTGATTCAGAGGTGACATGATTATGGATATTAACGAAACCATCAGGGACCAGCTTGAAGCCAATCCCGTTATCATCTACATGAAAGGGTCTCCCCAAGCCCCCCAGTGTGGCTTTTCCGCCAAGACCGTACAGGCACTCATGGCCTGTGGTGAGCGTTTTGCGTTCGTCAATATCCTGGATAATCAGGAGTTGCGTGAAGGTCTTAAAGCCTACTCGAACTGGCCCACGTATCCTCAGCTTTACATCGGTGGCGAGCTGGTTGGCGGCTGCGACATCGTTGTTGAGCTGTCCGAGAGTGGTGAGCTTGCCGAGATGGTGAAAGGGGCGGCCAGCAAGACAGAAGCCTGAACCGGAGGCTCAGCCTGAGTCGCCCGGCTCGTAAATCAGTTTTACCTGATAGCGGAATCCCCCGGACCGGTCCGAATCCGGGGGGCGTGCAAAGGGGCTCGCGCGCAGCGCGGCCCTGAGGTACGACTGGTCCAGCCTCTCATTTCCCGAACTTTCCACGATTTCCGCATTCACGAGGGCGCCATTTCCGAGTAGCCGGAGGTCCAGTTTCACTGTTTCAGCCCTGAAACGATCTGCGCCTTTTGGCAGAGCAACTCCACTGTGGGCCATCTCGGCGGCAATTTTTGTGGCCAGTTGCTGGATATAGGGCAGCGCTGTTGGGTGATCCAGTTTGGCAATCTGGCTTACTTCTGCTGTTTCCCTGCCTTCGATGGGGGATGGCCTGCCCGGACCTGCCGATTCTGCCGCTTGCGCTTTCACCGCTCGTGTCGCAGTCGGTTTTTCAGGCTGCGGCTCACCAGGTTTTTTCGAGGGGATTTCACGCTTTTCAGGCTCTTGCGCTGAAGCATGGCTCGGTGCTGTTGTCCGGACCTCTTCAGGCCGGATCTGTCTGGATATGGGCAGTTGCGAAGTCCGGCTGGCTGGCTGGTTTGCCTGCGACGCCCTGTTTCCAGGGGCAATCAGAGTGATCTCAAGTTTGACTTGATCTGGCCTGGAAGGGTCGGGCAGTAGCAGGACGACACCGGCACCGATCAGAGAATGGGCGAATAGAGCCAGTGATATGGCAAGCACAAGCCGGTAGCTGGAAGGAAGCCTTGGTTGACTGCTGAATTCCAGCATGGTGCCTCAGGTTGCCTGTTTTCCGAAGGACGCGGAGGGGCAGCTTATTCTAGCTGCCAGCGCCAGGAAAGCCGGGTTATGCGGGATATTCAACATGGGTGCTGCAACACGAAAGCTGGGATTAGCTATCAGGCCGTTTTTCGCCGCAAGCTGCCTATAACGGCGTTTAATGCCCTGTCAATCAGTGCTCCCTGCTCCAGGGTTGCCAGCCGGCCTCGCCGCATTTCGACTGCCAGTTCATTACGGGTTTTTTCTATGACTTTCAGCCCCATCCGGTTGACGAACACAAGGCAGTCCGCTTCTTCGATGACCGCTGAAAGTTTGCAGCGGAAGCTTGTGCCATTAACCAGTTTGAATTCAACCCAGTGACCAATATCGATGGCGTCGACCTGCGCAAGGTATTCGGCCGTGACGGCGTCCCCGGGCTCCTGGTTCGTTTGAGGCGGGAGCGCCTCTCCCTCGTCTTTTGCCGCCTCGACCTGGGCATCCCGGATTTCGGTCTGTGTCTGGGCGCGAAAGGCCTCGGTCAGCTCGTGCTTGAGCTCTGCCATCATTTCATCGAGTCTGGTGGAGTTGTAGGAAACCTCCTCGAGGCCGGCCCGCAGAGCCTTGAGAAGGCCGGGCACAACCCGGACCCACTGGTCCCGTTCAGTATCTTCCATGTGGGGATGGAGGCACCAGATCAGGTCATCTACCACCCGGAGGGTCTGGTTCCACCGATGTTCCACGTCATCCCGGAGATAGGCCAGGAACATGACACGGCTCCAGCCGTTGAAGAGAATTTCCCTTATTGAATCCGGGACACGATGCCGTGCAAGCCGCTCATTCAGCAGCCGGTCGACGGTTTCCTGTGCCTTGTGCGACTTGATTCTTCCCCGTTCGGCCTCGCGGGTGCGTTGTTCCACCAGAGACGCCTTCCGATTCTCCTTCGCAAGAAACTGGTCAAACTCCTCCCCCAGTTGCTCGAACAGAACTATGTCTCCATCGAACTCTTCCAGAATCCGCTGAACAATCGTGTGAACCTGCTCGTAAAGCTTGTCCCGGGCTTTCTCGTCGCTTTCGCTCCAGCCTATGCCAGCGCGGGCGAGCGTGTTGAGCAGCTTGCGGGCGGGGTGGCTGGACTTGCTGAAGAATGAGCGGTCACGAATGACCACTTTGAGAATGGGGATCTGTAACCGGCTGATCAGTACCTGTATGGGCGCGGACAGGTTGTAATCATTCAGAATGAATTCAAACAGCATTGAAACGAGGTTGATTACATCCTCGTCTACTTCAGCGAGTGCCGGTTTTTTTCCATCGCCGGTTTTTGTCTCCCGCAGCAGGTGCTCGACAATCCTGTGCAGATCAATGACTACCGGTTCGCCGGCGCTGAGGTTGTCGGAGTGTGTGGTCTGATCCCGGGGTAATTTCGCAAGCATCTGGGCCAGTTCGGTCCCACCTACCAGGTGCAGCGTGGGATCGCTGGAGCGGGGCGCAGGATTTCCCCCGCTGGCCCTTTGCTGGGCGAGCATTTCACGAATCTGGCCAAACAGGGCTTCGTCACGGAGGCCGCCCGGGGTTTCTGGCTGCTGACCGGGTTCCGGCGTTTGCGGGCTGGTGGTTGGGGGGACGGCCTTGCGCTGGGCCTCTGCTGTTTTCCCCTGGTGCCGAAAATTGGGAATAATGCCAGCCTGGGCAAGAATGCGATTCGCTTCGTCCAGCAGCATGCCAAGGTTGGAAACCACGTACCGGTCGAACTGTTTGAGGACGATCAGCCTTTCCCGGATCTGGATTTCGAGCGCCTGGGCTGCCTCAACAAAAGCGCCACAAAGATGCTCGGGAGACAGGGGATTAACGGGATTACTTTCGCTGGCATCGCCGTAAACAAGGCTGAATCTTGCCTGCAACTGGATAAGAGGGCCCTGGAAATGCGCCCGGGACTTGGCCACCATTGCATTAAAGGCAACCTGTTCCTCAAGATCGTCATTATGAACGAGAGAAAGGCTGTCGCTGGTCTGTTGATTCGCCGGGTCGAAGGGGGAAGCGCCAGTGCCCAGTGGGGGCTCAATAAACAGGCGGGAAACCGCTGACTGAAAATGCTTTTCGATGCCCTTGCGCTTGATGCGGATTTCCCGCATGGCTTCGAAATAGCGATTTTGCTCATTGTTGCTGCGGGCGTTGTTTGCAAGTTCAAACAATGAATCATCAACGGCGTCAAACGCCCCCTGCAGCAGATCCCCAAGGCCGGCCACTACTGTGTCACGAATGCGGACAATTTCCGGAGGCAGGTTGGCCACTGCTCCAAGCCCCTTTGACTCGTGGAGAAAATGTATGCCGGACCTTTTTTTCATGGACGACCCCTGTTACGCCTCAACCGGATACATGACCGAGCCTTTTGAGTTTTCCAGATTATTATTTTCTGGTTAGTATTGTAAGTTACCGCAAAATGCCCATGCGAAACATGAACAAATGCTAACGAGGCAGTTTTTCCCTTGTCAGTCTGCAGATCCGGCCATTCTGGCCCCTGAGGAGGGGCAGGGCATTGGCTGCCCTGACGCACTCCGGCCCTCGCCGGTCAAGACCGCATTCTAACTCGTGTAAACAGGCCCGATGCCCACGCTCCAGATAACCACACTCATGGCGAGCAGGCCCACAAACATGACCAGGCCCACCGTCAGAACGGAGGATGCAAACATGAAGCCGCGGTCCGCCGGTATCTTCATCAGGATTGGCAGGCCTTCGTATAGCAGATAGACAGAGTAAGCTACGGCAATCAGCCCCACAAGCATGTTCAGCCATACATTGGGGTAGGCGCCAATGACCCCGAGAAGAAAAATTGGTGTCGCAGTGTAGGCTGCCAGAATGACGCCTCTGGGCTTCTCTTCCTTCACGTCATAAGTTTGCGCAAAGAAATCTATGAATCGCCCGATCATGTAAGTGCCGGCCAGCATGGCGGCATAGAAGAGCGCGCACAGTTGCAGTCCGCTGCTCTGGGTAAGCCGGATGACCTGGCCGTCACCTATCTGCCATCCAACCTGGGTTGCTCCATAGTAAGCGGCTCCTGCGGGAATCAGGGCAAGAAGAAGTACGTGCCCGAGATAGAGCATGCTGGTGGATTCAGAATCATTGCGGATGGACTCCCATTCGCGGTTTGGATGGGCAATCAGGCCGACCGTGTGGCTGAGGCTCATGGACAAAACTCCGGTTGTTATTATGGTATTTCTCAGGCTCAGTGTTGATATTAAATTGAGGAAGGTCAAGCGCGGGGATTGACTTTGATCTTGTTAGTAATTCGCAGGCTATAACTTAATCGTATATGGCCGGAGCCGGGCTCAGGCTGGGGGCTGGCGATTCTTGCGACGGACTGCAGGATGGACGATCGCGGCCTTCACCACATTGTCCTTGATTTGCAGCACCTCCACCCGATGTCCGTTTACTTTCAGGCAGACATTGGTTTCAGGGATGCTTTCCAGGGTTTCGGTGATGAGTCCGTTGAGGGTTTTCGGGCCGTCGATAGGCAATTTCCAACCCAGGCTCTTGTTGATTGTCCGCACCGAGGCTGTTCCATCAATGATGAAGGTGCCGTCGTCCTGAGGAATGACGTCAGGGCTGGTAGCCGCGTAATCGGTAGTGAATTCTCCGACAATCTCTTCAAGTATGTCTTCCAGGGTGGCAATGCCAAGCACGTCGCCGTACTCATCAACCACTATTCCTATACGCCTCTTGGCCTTCTGGAAGTTGATGAGCTGGGTGTTCAGAGGCGTGCTTTCCGGAATGAAATAGGGTTCCCGGCAAAGCTGAAGGATCATGGCCTTGTTAATGTCTTCCTGCATCAGCAATTTGGAGGTGTTGCGCAGGTGAAGCATGCCCTGGATGTTGTTGATGTCGCCCTTGAATACTGGCAGGCGGGTGTGCTGGCTGCTCCGGAGCTGACGGAGAATGCCGTCCATGTCATCTTCCAGGTCGATGCCGATGACCTCGTTGCGCGGCACCATGATGTCGTTGACGGTTACTTTTTCAAGGTCAAGGATGCTGATCAGCATATCCTTGTGCTTGCTTGGGATCAGTGCGCCGGCTTCGTTGACCAGCGTGCGCAATTCCTCGCGGCTCAGATGGTCGTTGGCGATATCGTTCGGTGAGGCACCAATCATCTTGAGGATCATGCCGGTGAACAGGTTGACTAGCCAGACGACCGGATAAAGAATTTTCAACAGGGGGCCCAGAACAAGACTCGCCGGAAACGCGATCTTTTCAGGAAACAGGGCAGCCAGGGTCTTCGGAGTTACTTCGGCGAAAATCAGAATTACAATGGTCAGGCCCACCGTAGCGATGGCGATTCCTGCGTCGCCCCATATACGGATGGCGATAACAGTGGCGATCGCGGAGGCCAGGATATTGACGAAGTTGTTACCAATGAGAATCACGCCAATCAGCTGGTCTGTTCTTTTGAGCAGACTGTTGGCACGTTTGGCCCCTTTGTGGCCGGTCTTCGCCAGGTGTTTGAGGCGGTACCGGTTCAGGGACATCATCCCGGTCTCTGAGCTGGAAAAGAAAGCAGAGAGAACGATAAGTGCAGCCAGTATGCTGAACAGCACTGTAAGCGATGCCTCGTTCAAGAAGACGGGTCCTTTTGTTACCGGTAAGTAGCGAAAATAGGGTTGTGAGCCCCTGGTGTCAACACACTCATGGGAATGGTCGGCGGATTGCAGATCCTTTCTTCACGCGCCCTGGCGGAAAACCAGTTCCAGAACAAACTTGCTTCCGAAAAATCCCAGCATCAGCAGCAGGCAGCCGGCCAGGGTCCAGCGGCTGGCGGTTATGCCTCGCCAGCCCTGGGTGTAGCGACCTACCAGCAGGGCTACAAACACGGCGAGGGAGATCAGGGAAAACAGGGTTTTGTGGGCAAGGTGCTGGGCAAAGAGGTCGTCCACGGAGACGGCTCCCGTGATGATTGCCAGCACAAGAAGAATGACGCCGGCCCAGACCATCTCAAATAACAGGGATTCCATGGTCTGCAGGGGCGGCAGGTTGCGAACCAGCAGGCTGTTGTAGTTGTGCTTTAGCTGCCAGTTCTGGACGTACAGCAACAGCGCCTGAAAAGCAGCCAGAGTGAACAGGCTGTATGCTGTCACCGAGAGTGCTATATGAGCCAGCATGCCGTAGTTATCCTGGGGCACGAGCCTTGCTGGGGCATGAAACACCAGGGCGACCAGTACAGTAAGGGCGGCCATTGGATAAACGGCGAGAAAAAGGCTCTGTACCGGCTTGCGCAGGTTAAGGGCCAGCAGAAGGGCCACTATGAGCCAGGAAATCAGCACGGAACTTTGAAAAAAGCCCAGATTAAAGGCACCCTGCGATCTGACTGTTTCCCAGATCAGTGCTCCATGGCTGATGAGCGCCAGGCTGCCCACCAGCGTGACAATGCCGGCATTAAGGTGGACCCTGCCGCGAAAACTGAGGGCCTGAAGCGCGGTTCCGAGGCTGTAGATAAAGAGTGTGGTCACTGCGAGAATCAGGGTGCCCATGACATCCTTTTGGTCAGATTGCAGGTTAAGGAAGTGTGCGGCGCCTGCTGAATTGGCCGGGCCGGTCGTTTCAGCGCCACAGTCTGGGGTATAATGTCGCGATTGTGCAACCGGAATCAACCGGTTCCCTCACTATCAGGGAGTGCTGAATAAAGCCATGTTTGAAAACCTGACCGATCGACTGTCCGGCAGTCTGAGAAAGATCTCAGGCCAGGCCCGGCTCACTGATGACAATATAAAGGATACCCTGCGGGAAGTCCGCATGGCATTGCTGGAGGCGGATGTTGCGCTTCCGGTGGTCAAGGCCTTCATTGAGGGTGTGCGTGAACGCGCCATCGGCCAGGAGGTAATGCGCAGCCTCAGCCCCGGCCAGGTGTTCGTCAAAGTGGTGCAGGAAGAGCTTGAGCGGGTGATGGGGTCCGGTAATGAAAGCCTGAACCTTGCTGCCCGGCCTCCTGTCGTCATCATGATGGCGGGCCTGCAGGGCGCGGGCAAGACCACCACGGTGGCCAAGCTCGCCAGATTTCTCAAGGAACGCCAGAAAAAATCGGTTCTGGTGGTCAGTGCCGATATTTATCGGCCGGCGGCCATCCGACAGCTGGAAACCCTGGCCGGCGAAGTGGGGGTCAATTTCCACCCCAGCAGCGCTGACCAGGACCCGGTGGCCATTGCGGAAGGCGCAATGGATGCGGCGCGCAGAAAACACATCGATGTAGTGATTCTGGATACCGCGGGCCGGCTCCACGTTGATGAGCAGATGATGGGTGAAATCGGCCGCCTTCATAAGGCGGTGAATCCCACTGAGACGCTGTTCGTAGTTGATGCCATGACGGGTCAGGATGCTGCCAATACTGCCAAGGCATTTAACGATGCGCTGCCGCTGACCGGTGTCGTACTCACCAAGACTGATGGCGATGCCAGAGGGGGGGCCGCACTGTCAGTGCGGTACATCACCGGCAAACCGATCAAGTTCCTCGGTGTGGGCGAGAAGGTGGACGCCCTTGAGCCTTTCCATCCGGACCGGGTCGCTTCCCGCATTCTGGGTATGGGCGATGTGCTGTCGCTTATCGAAGATGCCGAGCGCAATATCGATAAAAAGAAGGCGGAGAAGCTCACCCGCAAGATCAAGAAGGGCAAGAGTTTCGACCTGGAGGATTTCCGGGACCAGCTCCAGCAGATGAAAAACATGGGCGGCATCGGCGGGCTGATGGACAAGCTGCCAGGCATGGGTCAGATGGCCCAGGCCGCCCAGCAGCAGGTCAATGACAAGAGCATGGGACAGCTGGAAGCTATTATCTGTTCAATGACGCCCAAGGAGCGACGGTATCCCGACGTGATCAACAACGCCCGCAAGCGGCGCATCGCCAACGGCTCCGGGACCCAGATCCAGGACGTCAACCGTCTGCTCAAGCAGCACAAGCAGATGCAGAAGATGATGAAGAAGTTCAGTAAAAAAGGCGGAATGGCCAACATGATGCGGGGAATGCAGGGGATGATGCCCCCGGGCGGCGGCAAGCCGCCATTTGGCGGTATGTAAAAGTCGCAGCAGATTCGCTGTTTTCTTTGGCAGGGTTTTAGCATAGAATAGCGCCCCTTTCGAGTATGAGACTTCTCGCGCGACACACTGGCGCATGGGAATCGTACAACGTTCGTACAACAGACAGGATATTGGTCGAAATGGTAACAATCCGTTTGGCTCGTGGTGGCTCCAAGAAGCGCCCGTTCTACCATCTGACAGTCACCGACAGCCGCAAAGCACGCGACGGTCGGTTCATTGAACGCGTTGGATTTTTCAACCCGGTCGCCCGTGGCCAGGAAGAGCGTCTGCGCGTTGAGCGTGATCGCGTTGATTTCTGGCTGGGCCAGGGTGCACAGACCAGTGACCGTGTTGCCCAGTTGCTGAAAAGCACTGCAGAGTAAGCTTGATCCGCGCCGGGGTGCAGGCATGACGCAGCGTTCGCAGGAAACTGTGGTAGGCCGGATAACCGCGGTGTTTGGGATCAAGGGCTGGGTAAAGGTGTATTCTTACACCGACCCGCTGGAAGGCATCCTGAATTACCGGAACTGGACTGCCGTTCTTGACGGCAAACGCATACCGGTAAAGCTCGAAGAAGGGCGCAGGCACGGCCCGGGCATTGTGGTCAAGTTAAAGGGCGTCGATGATCGCAACGCTGCCATGACTTACGGCGGAGCAGACATCGTTGTGCCCACAGAAGATCTTCCGCAACTGCCGGAAGGAGAGTTCTACTGGCATCAGCTGGAAGGACTGAAGGTTGAAACAGCCGAAGGTGAAGATCTCGGCAGAGTCAATCACATGATTGAGACCGGCTCCAACGACGTGCTTGTGGTTCAGTCCACTGAGACGTCGATTGATCAGCGTGAACGCCTGATTCCGTATCTGCCGGACCAGGTGGTCAGATCAGTAAAGCTGTCGGAAGGCCTGATTGTGGTGGACTGGGATGTGGAGTTCTGACAGGTGTGGATCGGCGCGGTCACCCTGTTTCCCGAGATGTTTCCCGCGGTCACTGAAGTGGGTGTCACCGGCAGGGCTGTCCGGGATGGATTGCTGACCTTTCAGAGCTGGAATCCGAGGGATTTCACCCGGGATCGCCACCGTACGGTGGATGACCGCCCCTACGGTGGTGGTCCGGGAATGCTAATGAAAATCCAGCCCCTGCGGGATGCCATTCACGCAGCGAGGCAGGCGGCCCCGGGCAGGGCCTGCGTTGTCTATCTTTCTCCCCAGGGAGAGAGGCTGAATCAGACGCTGGTGCAATCGCTGGCTGCGGAAGAACGGCTGATCCTGGTTTCCGGTCGCTATGAGGGCGTTGATGAACGTCTGATTGCAACCGAGATCGACCGGGAAGTGTCCCTGGGGGATTTTGTCCTTTCAGGTGGCGAACTGGCAGCCATGGCTGTCATTGATGCGGTTACACGCCTCATCCCCGGAGCGCTGGGTCATGCGCAGTCGGCAGAGCAGGATTCATTTGCCGATGGTTTGCTGGACTGTCCGCACTATACCCGGCCCGAAGTTTACGATGGCCAGGCGGTGCCGGATGTATTGTTAGGTGGTCATCATGATCAGATCCGGCGTTGGCGTCTCAAGCAGGCGCTGAGGCGAACCCGGGAGCGACGCCCCGACCTGCTGGAGCAGCGGGTGTTTACGGACGAAGAGCGTGAGCTGCTGGAAGAACTTTTGAATGAACCGGGTGCCTCTGAAACATCAGGGCATTAAAAGATTGAGTATCAGGAGCATACGATGAGCGGCAAGAACAACATCATCAGTCAGATTGAAGACGAGCAGACGGCCAAGGAAATCCCGGCTTTCGGCCCAGGGGATACAGTGGTTGTCCAGGTCCGCGTCAAGGAAGGCGAGCGTGAGCGTCTGCAGGCCTTTGAAGGCGTGGTCATTGGTAAGCGCAACCGTGGCGTGAACTCGTCATTCACTGTACGCAAGGTTTCGTACGGCGTGGGCGTTGAGCGTACTTTCCAGACCTACAGCACGCTGATCGACAGCGTACTGCTGAAGCGTCGGGGCGATGTTCGTCAGGCCAAGCTCTACTACCTCCGCGAGCTGTCGGGCAAGGCCGCACGGATCAAGGAAAAGCTGGGCTGAGCCGTTGCTTCCTGGCAGCGACCATCCCCGATTTCCGGGATGCATGCATGAGTGCAGAAAAGGCAGCCATTGGCTGCCTTTTCTGGTTGTGGTGACAGTCGTAACGGACTCCGGAGTGCGCCAGTGAGGGAGTCTGACCTGAGGCCCGGAGACGGCGACCTGATTGTCCGTTTTCTGGATACCCTGTGGCTGGAAGATGGTCTGGGTGAAAAAACCCGGCAGGCCTACCGGAGTGATCTGATCCAGCTTTCCCGCTGGCTTCGCTCAAGGCCGGGGGACATGCTGCTCAAGGAGGTCACTCGGGGCGATCTGCTGGCCTGGATATCCCGGGGCATGGCTGAGGGCCGCAAGGCGTCAACGGCCGCAAGGCGACTGTCCGGCCTCAGGCGCTTCTACCGTTACCTTTTGCGGGAAGGCGTGATCGCTGAGGATCCGACCCTGCGAATTGACAGTCCCAGGCTGCCCAGGCGCCTTCCGGATACACTGTCGGAGGAAGATGTTGAGACTCTCCTGCGGGAACCAGATCCCGGGCTGGCTCTTGAGCTGCGGGACAGGGCCATGCTGGAAATACTCTACGCCTGCGGTCTGAGAGTTTCCGAACTGGTCTCGCTCCGTGTTGATCAGGTCAACCTGCGCCAGGGCGTGGTGCGGGTGGTGGGCAAGGGCAACAGGGAACGGCTGGTTCCGCTTGGGGAGGAGGCCGTGGACTGGCTTTTGCGATATCTTCGTGAGGGGCGCGGTGAAATGCTTCGGGGCCGAGCATCCGATGCGCTGTTTCCCGGTAGCCGGCCCGAGGCCATGAGCCGCCAGGCCTTCTGGTACCGGATCAGGCATTATGCGGCGCGGGCAGGGATACAGAGAAAGCTTTCTCCGCATACTCTGCGACACGCGTTCGCTACCCATCTGCTGAATCACGGGGCTGATTTACGGGTAGTCCAGATGCTGCTCGGGCACTCGGATCTCTCGACTACGCAGATCTATACCCATGTGGCCCGCCAGCGATTGCAGTCGCTCCATCAAAGTCATCATCCGCGGGGCTGAAGGCTCCGGACGCGGGTCACAAACAGTGTTGGACGGGGGCGCGCTGGCGCCATCTTGTTGTTACACTGAACTTCCCGGGCAAGCGGGTGTCGGAGGTTTCTGGTGTGGTGTGCGGTTCACGCCACCGCCAGACAGCATCCTCGCTAACCCGGGACACCGGAATTACACTACGGGACTGAATATGACCTTCCAGAAACTGTTTTGCCGCCTTGCTTTGACGCTTGCCCTGGTGCCGGCTGTCTTTCTGGCCACTCCCGTGATGGCAGATGACGCTGAAGACGCCGTCCGTGAGCGGATTGAAAAACAGGTACCACGCCTGACAATTGCCAGTGTTCGTCCGGCCCCTGCGCCGGGCCTGTATGAAGTGGTCACTAGCGGGGGAGAAGTGATTTACGCTACCGAAGGCGGAGAATATCTTCTCACCGGCGACCTGCTGCAGCTGACAGATTCGGGAATTTCCAACGTCACCGAATCCGGGCGTGCCGCGGCACGTGCCGATGTACTGGATGAATTTGGTGAAAAGGGCCTGATCAGCTATCCCGCCAAAGGCGATGAGAAAACCGAAATAGCCGTTTTTACCGATATCGACTGTCCCTACTGCCGCAAATTCCAC
The DNA here is from genome assembly GCF_044799475.1 of Marinobacter sp. Classification (GTDB taxonomy): domain Bacteria; phylum Pseudomonadota; class Gammaproteobacteria; order Pseudomonadales; family Oleiphilaceae; genus Marinobacter. The sequence goes on from NZ_CP085217.1 coordinate 1,967,753, forward strand.
AATGAAATTGGTCGGCTCAACGAACTTGGCATTACTGTCCACTATTATGCCTTTCCCCGCTCGGGTCCGAACACTCCATCATTCTCAAAATATGAATCCGTCTGGTGTGCAGAGGATTCCCGGGCGGCCATGGATGCTGCCAAGCAGGGCCGTAACGTCGATCAGAAGACCTGCGAAACTCCGGTCAGGGCCCAGTTTGAACTTGGCAGCCGGGTCGGCGTAACCGGAACACCCGCCATCGTGCTGGAAGATGGCAAGATGGTTCGGGGTTATGTGCCAGCGGACGAGCTGGCACGCGGGCTTGGACTGCTCTGATCCCGGGCGCCGGCGCAGAGATTTTTTTACGGGGCCAAACGGTATATTATGCCGCCCCATAGCCATTCAACAGGAACAGGGGCGTTAGTTTGAAAGAGGTCAGGGTCGGAATCTGCGGATTGGGAACAGTAGGTGGTGGTACTTTCCGGGTACTGGCACGAAACGCCAAACTGATTGCCGGGCGTGCCGGCTGCGGGATTCGCGTTGCCCGCGTGGCCACGCGCACCCCGAAAGACGAATTCGAGCTGGGGGATATTCCTTTCAGTCGGGACGTGTTTGATGTGGCCAATGACCCGGATATCGATATCCTTGTTGAGCTCATAGGCGGTTATGACACAGCAAAGGAGCTCGTGCTAACCGCCATCCGTAATGGCAAGCATGTAGTTACCGCCAACAAGGCCCTGATTGCAGTTCACGGCAATGAGATTTTTGCCGCTGCCGAAGAGAAAGGCGTGATCGTCGCCTATGAAGCGGGTGTCGCTGGTGGCATTCCTGTTATCAAGGCCATCCGCGAGGGCCTGGCTGCCAACCGTATCGACTGGATCGCCGGCATCATCAATGGCACAGGTAACTATATCCTGACTGAGATGCGCGCCGGACGGGAATTCGAGGAGGTTCTCCGGGAAGCTCAGGCGCTGGGCTATGCGGAAGCCGACCCCACGTTTGATGTCGAGGGAATCGACGCGGCCCACAAGCTGACCATCCTGGCCTCTGCGGGTTTTGGCGTGCCGTTACAGTTCGACCATGCCTATACCGAAGGCATTTCAAAGATTACCCCCTATGACATTACTCACGCAGAACTGCTCGGGTACCGGATCAAACACCTGGGGATTGCGCGCCGGCGGGACGATGGGATGGAGCTTCGTGTGCATCCCACCCTGGTTCCGCGCAGTCACCTGATCGCCCAAGTGGACGGTGTGCTCAACGCGATTGTAGTGGATGGTGATGCTGTAGGTCAGACCATGTACTACGGACCCGGCGCCGGCGACGAAGCCACGGCATCGGCGGTCATCGCCGATCTGGTGGATGTGGCCCGCTCCGTGATATGCCAGAGCGGTCAGCGTGTGCCCTATCTCGGCTTCAATACCGATGCCATGGAGGACCTGTCTGTTCTGCCCATGGAAGACATCCAGTCTGCCTATTACCTGCGTATTCAGGCGCTGGACCGGCCGGGCGTGTTGGCAAAGGTGGCGTCCATCCTGAGTGAGCATGGCATCAATATCGAGTCCATCATGCAGAAAGAATCTGAACTGATGGATGGAAGGATCCCGGTCATCATCCTCACCCATACGGTGCAGGAACGTCAGATCAACCGCGCAATCGAAGACCTGGAAGCCCTGACTGATATTGAAGCCCCAGTTGTTCGCATCCGTGCCGAAAACTTCAGTTAACAGGAACGCAAGGTGAGATACATCAGTACGCGCGGCCAGGCGCCGGCGCTGGGTTTTGAGGATGTCCTGCTGACCGGGCTGGCGCCCGACGGTGGTCTCTATGTGCCGGAGTCGCTGCCGCACTTCAGTCTGGAGGAAATCCGCAGCTGGCGGGGTCTTTCCTACAGCGAACTGGCCTTCAACGTCATGTATCCCTTCGTGGAAGATGCTGTGCCGGCGGATGACTTCCGGACCATGCTGGATGACACCTACCGGGTGTTCGCTCACGGAGCAGTAGCGCCGCTGGTGCAGCTGAACAGCAACGAATGGGTGATGGAGCTGTTCCGCGGGCCGACCCTGGCGTTCAAGGATTTCGCTCTGCAGCTGCTGGGCCGGCTGCTGGATTATGTGCTGGAGAAGCGCAGGCAGCACGTGGTGATCATGGGGGCGACCTCCGGTGACACCGGCTCGGCCGCCATTGAAGGCTGCCGGCGCTGCGAGCATGTGGACATTTTCATTCTCCATCCCCATGAGCGGGTGTCCGAAGTGCAGCGCCGCCAGATGACCACGGTCAAAGGCGACAATATTCACAATATTGCCGTTCGCGGCAACTTTGATGACTGCCAGCAGATGGTCAAAGCCAGCTTTAGCGACCAGTCGTTCCTGGGCGGCAAGACCCAGCTGGTGGCTGTGAACTCCATCAACTGGGCCAGAATCATGGCCCAGATCGTGTATTACTTTCATGCCTCCCTGGCGCTGGGCGGGCCTGACCGCAGCCTGGCCTTTTCTGTGCCCACAGGCAATTTTGGCGATATTTTTGCCGGCTATCTTGCCCGTCAAATGGGGCTGCCCATCAGCCAGCTGGTGATCGCCACCAATCGCAACGACATACTGCACCGCTTCCTCAGCGGCAACCGCTACGAGCAGCAGCAGTTGGAACATACCCTGTCGCCGAGCATGGACATCATGGTCTCCAGCAATTTTGAGCGCCTGCTGTTCGACCTGCATGGTCGCGACGGTGCCGCGGTCAAGTCACTGCTCGAAAGCGCCCGTAAAGGGCCGGTGAGCATCGAAGACTATCGCTGGAAGCATATGCGCAAGCTGTTCGACAGCGCGGCCGTGGATGATGAGTCCACCCTTTCCACGATCCGCGAGATCTTCGAGCAGAATGAATATCTGCTGGACCCCCATACGGCAATCGGGGTGCGGGCCGCAAGGGAATGCCGACGGGACCGCAGCACGCCCATGGTTACCCTGGGTACGGCCCATCCAGCCAAGTTTCCTGAGGCCGTTGAGCGCTCCGGCGTATCGGCGAGCCCGGAGTTGCCACTGCATCTGAGCGATCTGTTCGAGCGGGAAGAACGTTTCACAGTGCTGGATCATGATCTCGGGGCTGTCCAGGACTTCATCATGGAACACTGGAAACATGCCTGATCGCCTGTACCCGGGATGATGACTCCAAAAAAGATCCTGCGCCGTCCACTTCCCGTAAACGGGATTTCCTGGGGAAGCCAGCTCCCCGACATTCTCCGGCGGCTCTATGCCGCCCGGGGGGTGACGTCGGAAGACCAGCTCAGCTATACCCTCAGACATCTTGCATCACCCCTTGAGCTGCGTGGCATTGGTCGGGCAGTGGAACTCATGGCCGAGGCGATTGCCCGGCAGCAGAAAGTGATGATTCTTGGGGACTTTGATGCAGACGGAGCGACCAGCACGGCTGTCGCCATGCTCGGGCTTTCCATGATGGGGCTGGCTGACGTGGATTTCCGGGTGCCCAGCCGTTTCGCCGACGGCTACGGTCTCACCCCGGGGATTATTACCCGCCTGCAGGAAGAAGGCTGCCTGCCGGATCTGCTCATTACTGTTGATAACGGCATATCTGCCATAGACGGCGTGCGGGCTGCCCGCGATCTGGGCGTCCGCGTTTTGGTCACCGATCACCACCTGCCAGGGGAAACCCTGCCGGATGCGGATGCCATCGTTAATCCCAATCAGCCCGACTGCCCCTTTCTCAGCAAGAATGCGGCCGGTGTCGGTGTAATGTTTTATGTGCTGACGGCTCTGCGGCGGCATCTCCGGGAGACCGGGCAGATGACCGAGGCGCAGCAGCCCAACCTGGGTGTGCTGCTGGATCTGGTGGCGCTGGGAACCGTGGCTGATGTGGTGCCGCTGGATCACAATAACCGCATTTTTGTGGAGCAGGGCCTGCGTCGGATCCGCCAGGGGGAGGCAAGGCCTGGCATTCTGGCGCTGCTGGAAGTGGCGGGCCGGGACCACCGTGAAATCAGCGCCGCAGATCTGGGCTTCGCAGTGGGGCCAAGACTCAATGCTGCTGGCCGTCTTGATGACATGAGCGTGGGCATTGCCTGCCTGCTGGCGGACAGCCCTGACGAAGCCCGTCGGCTTGCGGTCTCCCTGGACAGCCTTAACCGGGAGCGGCGGAGTATCGAAACTGGCATGAAGGCGCAGGCCCAGGAACTGCTGGCGTCTCTGTCCCTGGACACCGAAGGTCTGCCCTGGGGGTTGGCCCTCTACGATCCGGACTGGCATCAGGGGGTCATTGGAATACTGGCTGCGCGCCTGCGGGAGCAGACCCACCGACCCGTGATTGCCTTTGCTCCTGGCGAGGACGGACTGGAGCTCAAGGGTTCGGCCCGCTCCATTCCAGGCCTGCATATCCGGGATGTGCTGACCGTGGTGGATGCCCGTCATCCGGGCCTTCTGAAAAAGTATGGAGGCCACGCCATGGCCGCCGGTATGACCATCGCTCCGGACAGCCTGGAGCGCTTTTCAGTAGCCTTCGACGAAGCTGTTCGCGCTGCGGTCACCGCTGAAGATCTGGAGGCCGCCATTGTCACCGATGGCCCGCTTTCTGCCGCGGAACTGACACTGGAAACAGCTGCGCTTTTGCGCAGAGCCGGCCCCTGGGGGCAGCATTTCCCGGAACCCCTGTTTGACGGAACCTTCGAGGTCATCCGCCAGAGGATCGTGGGGGAAAATCACCTCAAGCTGGTGCTCCGACCGACGGAAGGCGGGGAGATCATTGATGCGATCGCCTTTAACACGGGCCCGGCCGTTCCGGATTTCACCCGCACCGGGGCCCGGGTAGTCTACAAACCGGATGCCAACACCTTCCGTGGCCGCACCAGCCTGCAGTTGTTGATCGACTACCTGGAACCCGCCTGACGCGGCGACAGGTACAACGGCTGATTTACGTCGCCAATGTCTGTAAAATGCCGCGGCAGATCCTCACCATGTGTCCCTGCATCCGGCCACATGCCACCTTTTTTGAGAGTGCGAGAAGCTTTTCATGGAAATCAATCCGATTGTATTGACGATTAAAGACCTGCGAGAGCGCACCGATGCGCTTAGGGGGTATCTTTGACTACGATCAGCGCAGTGAGCGGCTGGTTGAGGTGGAGCGTGAGCTGGAAGATCCAAAGGTATGGGAAGATCCTGAGCGGGCCCAGGCGCTGGGCAAGGAGCGCGCCGATCTGGAGCTGATCGTCAGGACCATCGACAACCTGACTTCCGGGCTTGACGATGCCGAGGGCCTGCTGGACATAGCCGCCGAAGAGGAGGACCAGGCCACTGCCGACGAGATAGTGGCGGATCTGGAAAGCCTCAATAAAGAGCTCGAGAAACTGGAGTTCCGGCGCATGTTTTCCGGCGAGATGGATTCCAACAACGCCTATGTGGACATCCAGGCGGGTTCCGGCGGCACCGAAGCCCAGGACTGGGCCAACATGCTGCTGCGGATGTATCTGCGCTGGGCGGAGCGTCGGGGTTTCAGGACCGAGATCGTCGAGATCCAGGACGGTGAGGTGGCCGGTATCAAGAGCGCCACGATCCACGTCCAGGGTGATTACGCCTACGGCTGGCTCAGAACCGAGACAGGTGTCCACCGGCTGGTGCGCAAATCGCCCTTTGACTCCGGCAATCGCCGCCACACTTCTTTTTCCTCAGTGTTTGTGGCACCGGAAGTGGACGACAGCTTTGAGATCGAGATAAATCCGGCCGACCTTCGGGTGGATGTGTATCGCGCCTCTGGCGCCGGAGGTCAGCACGTTAACCGGACCGAATCCGCGGTGCGCCTGACCCACAACCCTACTGGAACGGTTGTGGCCTGTCAGTCGGGGCGAAGCCAGCATCAGAACAAGGACTACGCCATGAAGCAGCTGAAGGCGAAGCTTTATGAGCTTGAGATGCAGAAACGCAACGCTGAGAAGCAGGAACTGGAAGACTCCAAGTCCGACATCGGCTGGGGCAGCCAGATCCGCTCCTACGTGCTGGACGACAGCCGCATAAAAGATCTCCGAACCAGGGTGGAAACCAGCAATACCCAAGCCGTGCTGGACGGCGATATCGACAGGTTCATCGAAGCCAGCCTGAAAATGGCCCTTTGATACGGCACCTTCCAACCGACTCCAACGGGTAGTGAGAGAACATGACTGACCAGACGCCGAATGCCGTCCAGCAGGATGAAAACCGCCTGATTTCCGAGCGCCGGGCCAAACTGGCCACCCTGCGGGGCCAGGGCAATGCCTTTCCCAACGACTTCCGTCGGGACAGCACTGCTGCGGGCCTGCAGGCGGAATATGGGGATAAATCAAAGGAAGAACTGCAGTCGCTGGCCATAACCGTGGCTGTCGCCGGTCGGCTGATGCTGGACCGCAAGGCGTTCAAGGTGATTCAGGACATGAGCGGCCGTATCCAGATCTACGCGTCGAAGGATGTGCAGAAGGACACGAAGCACTGGGACCTCGGGGACATTGTTGGCGTGCGGGGAATTCTCTGCAAGTCCGGGAAGGGCGACCTGTACGTGTCCATGGACCAATACGTTCTGCTGACCAAATCCCTGCGGCCCCTGCCGGAAAAGCACAAGGGCCTGACGGATACCGAGGCCCGCTACCGCCAGCGCTATGTCGATCTGATGATGAACGAGGATACCCGGCGGGTGTTCCATGCCCGTTCCAAAATCATCAACTGCATCCGCAATTTCTTCATCCAGCGGGATTTCATGGAAGTGGAAACGCCGATGCTGCAGGTGATTCCCGGAGGGGCCACTGCACGCCCCTTCGTGACCCATCACAATGCGCTGGACATCGACATGTATCTGCGGATAGCCCCGGAGCTGTACCTCAAGCGGCTGGTGGTTGGCGGTTTTGAACGGGTCTTTGAAATCAACCGGAATTTCCGGAATGAAGGCCTCTCGACCCGGCATAATCCGGAATTCACCATGCTTGAATTTTACCAGGCTTATGCGGACTACAACGACCTCATGGATCTCACGGAGGCGATGCTCAGGGAAACCGCACAGAGCGTTCTCGGCACCACCATGGTGGTCAATACCCGTCCCCGTTCCGATGGCGAAGTTGAAACTGTTGAATACGACTTCGGGCAGCCTTTTGCGCGCCTGACCGTGGTGGAGTCGATTCTGAAGTTCAATCCGGACATGTCGGAAGCCCAGGTCACTGACGACAATGGTGCCAGGCAGATTGCCCGTGATCTGGGTATCGCCATCAAGGAGGGCTGGGGCCTCGGCCGGATACAGGTGGAGATCTTTGACAAGACCGTGGAGCACCGGCTTGTCCAGCCCACGTTTATCACCGAATATCCGACGGAAGTGTCTCCCCTGGCCAGGCGCAAGGACAGCAATCCGTTCGTCACCGAGCGGTTTGAGTTCTTCGTCGGCGGGCGGGAAATCGCCAATGGCTTCTCCGAGCTCAACGACGCGGAAGACCAGGCTGAGCGTTTCCGGGAGCAGGTCGCGGAAAAGGAAGCGGGTGACGACGAAGCCATGTTCTATGACGAGGATTACGTCACCGCTCTGGAATTCGGGCTTCCGCCCACGGCCGGAGAAGGCATCGGTATTGATCGCCTGGCCATGCTGCTGACGGATTCAGCCTCCATCCGGGACGTCATTCTGTTCCCGGCAATGCGGCCCGAGCACCGCTAAAAGATGCATCCTGCGGATCGCCTGGCCGAGCTGCTCAGAGCCGGTACCGGATGGGGCCGGCATCTGGGGGGCGAGTTCAGTGAACCCTATATGCGCACGCTGGCGGAGTTTCTTGCTGCGGAGGAGGAGGGTGGCAAGGTGATCTACCCACCCCGCAAGCTGGTCTTCAAGGCCCTCAACAGCACCCCGCTGGACCGGGTTGCCGTGGTGATCCTGGGTCAGGATCCCTACCATGGCCCCGGCCAGGCGCACGGCCTGTGCTTCAGTGTGCGCCCGGGGGTGGCGCCGCCACCTTCACTGGTAAATATATTCCGGGAACTGGAAGATGATGTGGGCTTTGAGCGCCCTGATCATGGCTGCCTGCAGCCCTGGGCAGACCGGGGCGTGCTGTTGCTGAACAGCGTTCTTACGGTAGAGGAGGGAAAAGCCGGGGCGCATCAGGGCAAGGGCTGGGAGACTTTCACTGACCGGGTGATCGAGACAGTCAACCGGGAGCGCGAAGGCGTGGTGTTTCTCCTGTGGGGCAGCTACGCGAGGAAAAAGGGGCGGGCAGTTGATCGCAAACGGCATCATGTTCTTGAAGGACCGCACCCTTCACCCCTGAGTGCCTACCGCGGTTTTTTCGGCTGCCGGCACTTCTCCCGGGCCAACGCCTGGCTGGAGGCCGAGGGGCTGCCCCAGGTGGAATGGCAACTGCCCCCGAGGGCCGAGTTGCTGGATCGATACCGCGAAGGCAGGCACCGGGCGACACAGGAGTAAGTGGGTTGCCAGGTTATTTGAGCATGGCCATGGCAGCTTCCATCTGCTGATTCAGGTCCTCTTCCTCGCTCATGTCAATTTCCGGATCCAGCCCCAGGCGGTCAAAGGCCGAAACAGTCTTCCAGTCCAGTTCGGTCCATGGATGCTCGGTGCCAGCCACCAGCTGAAGGTTGGCAACCATCACCAGATCAGCGTAATCCACAGCCGGAACCTCGCGCTGGAAACGCGCGTATTCCAGCGGGACCTGTTGCAGTTCCGCTGGAAAGTCCCACTTCTTCAGAATGCGGGCACCAATCAGCGGATGCAGTTCGTCAATTACGTTGTCCAGCATGATGCTGCTGATCTGGGTATCCTGGTCTTCCACATAGCGCAGAATCGGCAATACACCGATAAGGTGTACAAGCCCGGCCAGAGTTGCCTGGTCCGGTTTGAGGCGGGTGTAGTGCTGGGCAAGCACATGGCAGATGCCTGCCACTTCAGTGCTTTTCTGCCAGGTCGCGCGCAGGCGCTTGTCGATCATGTCCGAGGTGGCCTGGAACATCTGCTCCATCGCCAGACCCATGGCCAGGTTGCTGGTGTAGGCCATGCCCAGGCGGCTTACCGCCATGTTCAGATTCTCGATCTGGCGCGAACCACGGAACAGGGGGCTGTTGCACACCCGGATAAGGCGCGCGGAGAGCGCAGTATCCGTGCTGATGACCTTGACCAGGTCGATTATGGCGGAATCCTCGGACTCCGCGATCTCACGCACCTGAAGCGCCGCTTCGGGCAGGGTAGGGAGCACCATTTTATCGTTGTCGATAGCAAGAATGAGGTCGGCTTTAATGGTGTCAGCAATTGTCGGCATAGTTGGTCAGAACCCGCAGGCAGTAAATGAACGGTTTTCGGTCTGTATTTATAGCAAAATCTGTCGCGTCTGCCTGTCAACTTATGTATCTGAGGCAGGCTCGCCTTTTTCCCGCTCGGTAACGGAGTAGGGCAGCGGAAGCGGAAAAAGCGGCACTTCCCCTCCGGCCAGAAACAGCTCGCCCCTGGCTGCGTCGTGGCGCAGCACAGCCAGCATCTGCAGGGTTCCGTCAGTGTGCATCACCGCATTGACGACCTCGCCTGCCTGCCGGTCTTCCCCCATGATACCCGCTCCCGGCGAGGGGAGGTCCGCGGCCTGCCTGCTCTCCAGGCGGAACAGGCTTTTTTTGAGTTGCCCCAGAAAATGCATTCGGGCAATGACCTCCTGACCAGTGTAGCAGCCCTTTTTGAAGTGGATGCCGTCGAGATGCTGCCAGTTAAGCACCTGGGGCACGTAGCTCTCCCGGGTTTCCGGGGTCAGCCATGGGACCCCCGCGGCGATTTCAGAGGCCTCCCAGTCTGCTTCATTGCCCCTGGTGTCAGGTTCGAAAGCTTCTGCCTGCCCGCCGGCCATCTCTTCCATCTGCCAGAACTCGAAACGGGAAAGGCCCTCGGCTGTATCCTGGGTTCTGATCAGCCGGTGGGCGCCAATGCTGGCAGTGACGCCCGGCTCTGTAAGGGTTGAGGCCGCATCCGGCAGCAGATCATTAGCCAGGGTGTCTCCCAGCAGGCCTGTCACTCTCGCTTCCGGCTCCAGCGTCATGGTGGTTCCCCGGAACAGCATCAGGTATTTCCGGAGATGGCTCAGGGTTTCGTCCGCAAGGGCCGTGGGCAGGTTCACGAGCACATCTTCGCCATGGCGGACCATGCGGACCAGTGCGTAGGCGCGACCCTTCGGATTGCACGCCGCAGCTCGGGGAGAGTTGTCTAAGGTGACAGATTTCAGATCCTGGCTGAACTGGCCCTGGAGAAATCTGTCGGTTCCCGGGCCGGAAATCCTGGCGATTACCTGTCCCCTGAGCGGGATCCAGAGCTGCTCTGGCAGCGGCTGCCGTGCCTTGCTGGTCGGAGCGGGTGCGGCCATGGTGATCTCCCTGGTTTGTGAGAATGTGTTGGGTCTCAGGCACGCCCGGCGCCTGACGTTGCCAGCAGCGGTCAGTCCGACGTGACCGTCCTGGCCGGAGACGCCAGTCTCAGCCAGACCCGGAGGCGCCGAAAACTGTCTGCAGGGACATTGCCAAAAGCCCGTCTGGTATCACTGGAGCTGAAAAGGACCACCAGCGGAGGCTTCAGGGTTGAGCGGCCCAGCGTGAGTCTGAGGAGCGCCAGCTCTCCAAACAGGCGGCTGTCGGACGTCGGGCTGGCCGGAAGGCTGCGGCCGTCCGCCAGATAAACACGGAGTTGTCCTTCCTCCACGGTCAGCCTGACCACCGAATCCGGTGACTGCAACAGACCGCTGGCTTTTACCTGCCAGGCTGCGCCCAGAACTGCTGGCGGACAGAACACCAGAAGCCAGGGATTGCCGGCAAGACCCAGGGTTCCGGCGGCCAGCGCCAGCATCAGCCAGGGCGATGCGGCGATCAGGCCTGCCGGCAGCGAGGCCGCAAGTCGGACGTCAATCCGGCTGGACACGATTGATGATCATGTCGACGATACGCTGCAACTCGGGGTCGTCCGGGCGGCTCCTCTGCATGAACCATTGCCACATGTCCGCGTCTTCGCAACTCAGCAGCTTCCGGTAAAGCTCCTGATCTTCCGGGGACAGCGAGCGATATTCCTGTTCCAGAAACGGCAGCAGCAGCACGTCGAGCTCCAGCATGCCCCGCCGGCTGTGCCACCATAGACGATTGAATTCGGTTCTGTCTTCCATAGCGATTATACCTGGGCTTTACTGGTTGGGGTCGCCACCGCCATCAGTTTCCGGCATCTGCTCAGGGAGCCTGTGTCCGGAAACTGGTCGGGGTCAGTAGGGTGTCTCTGGCTTCGTGCTGCAGGCCGGGAAAATCCAGGGTGTAATGCAACCCCCGGCTCTCCCTGCGCTGGAGAGCAGAGCAGATAATCAGATCCGCAACGGTAACCAGATTGCGGAGTTCCAGCAGGTCGCTGGATACCCGGTAGTTGCTGTAGAACTCGCCAATTTCCCGGCTCAAAAGGTCCACCCGGTGCTTTGCCCGCTGCAGGCGCTTTGTGGTCCTCACAATGCCAACATAGTCCCACATGAAGTGGCGAAGTTCATCCCAATTGTGGGAGATGACTACATCTTCATCGGAATCCCTTACCTGGGACTCATCCCATTCCGGCGCAGGTGGCGGTGGTGGCACTTCCGATGCACGGCTGGCGATATCCCTGGCGGCGGCCCGGCCATAGACGAGGCACTCCAGCAGGGAGTTGCTGGCCATGCGGTTGGCTCCATGGAGGCCGGTAAAGGCGGCTTCCCCCACCACGTAGAGCTGGTTGATATCGCTCCTGGCCCGGTTGTCGGTGATGATACCGCCACAGGTGTAGTGGGCGGCAGGAACCACTGGAATGGGCTCGCGGCAGATGTCGATTCCGAACTCCAGGCACTTCTCGTAAATCGTGGGGAAGTGGCTCTGGATGAAGCTGGCTGGTTTGTGGCTGATATCCAGGTACAGATGATCGGCACCAAGCCGCTTCATCTCATGGTCGATGGCGCGGGCAACTATGTCCCTGGGTGCCAGCTCGGCGCGGGAGTCAAATCTGTCCATGAAGCGGGAACCGTCGGGCAGCAGCAGAGTGCCACCCTCCCCGCGAAGGGCCTCGGTGATGAGGAATGACTTGGCGTGGGGATGGTACAGGCAGGTGGGATGGAACTGGTTGAATTCCATGTTGGCGGCCCGGCAGCCCGCTCGCCACGCCATGGCAATGCCGTCGCCGGAGGCGCCATCCGGGTTGCTGGTGTACCTGTAGGCCTTGCTGGCTCCACCCGTGGCAATTACCACAAAGCGGGCCCGGAATAGCTCCACGTGATCGTTCAGGTTCAGCACATAGGCACCAACGCAGCGGTTGCCCGGCAGGGAAAGCTTGCGATGGGTGATCAGATCCACCGCTACCCGTGACTCCAGAAGATGAATGTTGGGCCTGGCCGCTGCCTGTTCCACCAGCGTGCTGGAGACTGCGTGGCCGGTGGCGTCCGCGGCGTGGATGATGCGGCGGTGGCTGTGGCCGCCTTCCCGGGTCAGGTGAAGCTGGGCGTTTTCGTCGCGGGTGAAGTCGACGCCGCTGTCAATCAGCCATTCGATGCTCTCGCGCCCGTGTTCCACCGTGAAGCGCACCGCATCCTCGTGGCAGAGGCCGCCCCCCGCCGCCAGAGTGTCACGGACATGATTTTCCAGCGAGTCGTCGCTGTCCAGCACGGCGGCAATCCCGCCCTGGGCCCAGAGAGTGGCGCCGCTGGAGATTCTGCCTTTACTGATCACCGCCACACTGAGATGCTCCGGGAGATTCAGAGCAACCGTGAGACCGGCAGCGCCGCTGCCTATGACAAGAACATCGTATTCGTAGGACTGTGGCATCTGGTTGTAGTCGCGGGTCATAATGTGGATGTGTATTGAACTAAACTTTGTGTCTGCTGTCTATTTGGCCGACGGGGTGCAGAACCTGCGTCGGCGCTGGGCAACCGGAAAGACAGCATGATGACATTTGCGAACACTGACATGTCCGGTCGAGAGGCCGCCATACGTTTGAGGCCTGGCACCTTATTCATGACTGTGAAATCCGAACAGCGACCTGAAGTAGGCGACGAAAGCCAGACGGACCTGCAGCTGGTCCGGAAGGTGCAGCGTGGCGAAAAAGCCGCGTTCGATCTGCTCGTGATCAAGTATCAGTCGCGGGTGGCGGCCATAATAAGCAGATACGTATACGACAGCCAGGAAGTGATGGACCTGACCCAGGAAACCTTCGTCAAGGCCTATCGGGCGATCGACCGGTTTCGTGGCGATAGCGCATTTTACACCTGGCTATACCGTATTGCCGTCAACACTGCCAAGAATTTTCTTGAGGCCCGCAGTCGCCGTCCCCAGGGTTCTGCCGATTCATTTGACGCCGAAAATTTTGAGGATGGCGGGCGGTTGCGTGATAACGCGACGCCGGAGCGGCTGCTTCAGCGCGACCAGCTGCAGGCGGCATTGCAGGAGGCCCTGGCCGCTCTGCCGGAGGAACTGCGATCCGCTTTCCTGTTGCGTGAATACGATGGCCTGAGTTACGAGGATATTGCCACAATCCTCGACTGTCCGATTGGGACAGTGCGTTCAAGAATATTCAGAGCCAGGGACTCAGTGGACCGGCAGTTGGGTCCTCTCCTGGACAATGGCAACGCAAGATCCTGACAGATGAGCCCGCTGTCATGGTGCATGCTTTGGGAAAGAGGTTTTGAGCGATGGACGAACGTCTGAAAGAAACCCTGTCGGCCATGATGGATGATCAGGCTGACGAGCTATCGGTACGTCGGCTTTTATCCCATGGAGATCATGAGGAAGTGCGAGGCCAGTGGCAGCGCTGGCAGCAGGTCCGTGAGCTGATGCATGGCACGACCCCTTCTTCGGTGGATATCAGCCACCGGGTACGGGACTCCCTGGACGGGACACGTGCCTCTGTGCCCCCGGCACCCTCCCGCAACATTTCGGCGGCGGCCGCACAGACCTGGCCCCGGAGGAGCTGGTCTGTGGTTGCGACCGTTGCGATGGCGCTTGCGGTGGGATTTGGCGCGGGGGCTGGCTGGCAGACGTCTGAAGAATCAGTACCGGTGATGGCTGGAGCCCCCGCGGCAATATCCTCCCAGTCCGCAGATGTCCCTGAGGTGGCGCTGCAGGGCCTGGATGAGGCGCAGAGGGAGCATCTCAGCCGCTATCTGCTGGAACACGCCCAGCACAACAGCATTGGCGCCGGGGGTGGCTCCGTGGGTTATGCCCGTCTTGTCAGCGTCGCCGGGCCCTCTGGCCCGGGCTACTGAGATCGCACCATCTTCAGGGAGACAGTGGCCAACATGAGAGAATGCACCATTCAGTATCTGCACGGCCTGATCCTTATGGCCATCCTGCTGGCAGGTCCGCCCGTGGCCCAGGCAGGCCAGCCTGAAACTGCCGGTGGCTGGTTGCAGCGTATGGGTCCGGCCATGGACCAGACCACCTATCGGGGCGTGTTCGTCTACAGCCGGGGAGAGCAGGTCAGTTCCATGCAGGTGGCCCACCGTTATCATGATGGACAGGTGGAGGAGCGGCTGGTCCAGCAGGACGGGGCCAGCGGCGAAATTTTGCGCAAGGGGAATCGCATTTTCTGTGTGCTGCCTGACCATGGCCAGGTGCAGCTTGACCAGTTTATACCCTCCGCCCCCTTTGCCGAGCCATTTTCCCGTAAACTGATGCCTGACAGCCGCTGGTATGCCGTGTCAATGCGTGGCACTGACCGGGTTGCAGGGCACGACACGGTTCAGATCGCTCTTGATGCGTCCGATGCCCATAGGTACAGCTATCGTGTATGGCTTGAACAGGACACAGCCCTGCTGGTTAAAAGTCATGTTCAGGATGCCGCCGGCAGGGTTCTTGAGCAGTTCCAGTTCACCAGCCTGGAGATCCGGGAATCCCTCCCTGACAGCGAATTTGAGCTTCAGTCCACCGGTCCGGAAGTCGAACGCTGGAGTCTGACTCCGGGTGACTCAGCCAGGGCTGCGCGCCTTGAGGGCTGGACTCTCAACTGGAAGCCTGATGGCTTTGTTCCCGCCGCCAAGCCCCGTTCTGCGAAGCGTCAGGCAGTGGCCTTTTCCGATGGCCTTGCGGCATTTTCGGTGTTCGTTGAATCCACTGGCGCACAGCCGCTGCCCCCTGGTGCATCCCGGATTGGCGCAACCACTGCCTACATGCGCCACGTCAGCTCGGATGATCATGCCTTCCTGATTACTGTTGTGGGGGAAATTCCCCCCGCCACCGCCATGCGGGTGGCTGAGTCGGTCGACGTGGACCCTGCGCGTGTGGCGGGTAACGCCAGTGATCACTGAGCGCGGGCGGGTGATCGCAGTGAAAGCGGACAGGGTCTGGGTCCAGACGATCCGCCAGAGTGCCTGTCAGAGCTGCAGTGCCAGGGCAGCCTGCGGACAGAAAGTGCTGGCCGGCATGTCGGCAGGGCGGGCCAACCAGATTGCCGTCAATAACTTGCTGGACGCTGCTGTTGGCGACGAGGTGACAGTTGCCATTGGGGAGTCAGCTCTACTGCGGGCTTCTCTGCTGGTCTACGCCCTGCCGCTGGTGCTGATGGTTTCAGGCGCTATCCTCGGCCAGCAGATCTCCAGCGAGTCTGATGCCCTGGCTGTTGCGGGGGCAGGCATGGGTCTCGGGCTGGGCTTTCTGATTGCCAGAAGTGTGCAGAAAAGACTCGGAGCCTCTTATGCTCCCGAGCTGATCCGGATCGATGCGGCGGTCGATCATCCAACCACCGGTTAAGTTGAAAAAACCGGCCGCAATCACAACATAGACGCTATGCTGGAATCTTCTGTTCTGATCAAGGCTGTTTAGATCAAACCCGTTTAGATCAACCCAGGAGGAACACTGAATGTCCGTTTCTGTTGCTATTCGCAGGGAAGAAAAAACCTGGCCGGCCTGGCTGGCTGGCTTCACTTTGCTCGCCTTCATGACACTTTTTTCCGTGTCCACCCGGGCAGCGGATCTGCCTGATTTCACAGGGCTGGTCAAGGAAAATTCCGCGGCCGTGGTCAACATAAGTACTACCCAGAAACAGTCGGGGCAGGCCAGTAACATGCCCTTTGACGAGCGCCAGCTGGAGCAGCTTCCGGAGTTCTTTCAGGAGTTTTTCCGCGGCCCCCATTCCCCTTTCGGCCGGGGTGGCCCCGGCGGCCAGAGCCCGGTCAGATCAATGGGCTCCGGTTTCATCGTTTCCACTGATGGATACGTGCTGACCAACAATCACGTTGTCGAAGGTGCCGATGAAATCATCGTTCGCCTCAGCGACCGCCGGGAAATTCCCGCCAAACTGGTGGGAACAGACCCCCGTTCAGACATGGCTGTGCTCAAGATTGAGGATGAAGATGATCTGCCAGTGGTGCGCATTGGCGAATCGGAAAAGCTGCAGCCGGGCCAGTGGGTATTTGCCATCGGATCACCCTTCGGATTTGACTACACGGTAACCGCCGGAATCATCAGTGCGGTTGGACGTGCGCTGCCCAGTGAAAACTATGTGCCCTTCATTCAGACGGACGTGGCTATCAATCCGGGCAATTCCGGGGGCCCGCTATTCAACCTTGATGGCGAGGTCATAGGGGTTAATTCCCAGATCTACACCCGTTCCGGCGGTTTTATGGGGGTCTCCTTTGCCGTCCCCATTGATCAGGCCATGAACGTATTCCAACAGATTCGTGACAAGGGCGCAGTTTCCCGGGGCTGGCTGGGCGTACTCATTCAGGAGGTCAACCGGGACCTTGCGGAATCTTTCGGCCTGAGCCGTCCCCGAGGTGCCCTGGTGGCTGAAGTGGTGCCGGATTCTCCAGCCGAGGATGCCGGGCTGAAGTCCGGTGATATCATTCTGGAATACAACGGCAGTCAGGTTAACCTGTCTTCTGATCTGCCTCCGATGGTGGGCCGCACGCCAGTGGGTGAGACTGCCACGCTCGAGGTTCTGCGTCAGGGTAAATGGATTGATGTGGACGTAAAAATAGGTCGCCTGCCTGGCGATGATGAGAGCGGCCAGCCAGCTGCGCCACAGGGACCCGACACTGAAGGCGGGAAGCTGGGCATGACGGTGCGGCCGCTGCCAGCCGAGATCATGAAGTCCATGGGTATTGACCATGGTGTTCTGGTGGCGAATGTTGCCGCCGGTCCGGCGCTGAATGCAGGCATTCGTCCAAACGACGTCATCACAGAGCTTAACCGTCAGGAAATCAGCTCCGTGGACGAGTTCCGCCGAGTGGTGGAACAGCTGCCGGAAAACGAGCCCGTTTCCGTGCGGGTGGTCCGCCAGGGCCGTGCCATATACCTGGTCATGAAGCCTTGACAGAGGCTGGGCCTGGCCGGCCCAGCCGCGACGTGTGACACACTGAACCCGCTGGTTGCCGCACAGGCGACCAGCGGGTTTTCTGCTATACTCGGCCTCTAAAAAGTCAGGACCATGGATTGGCCCCTGAGATAAAAATGGAACCGGTGAACAGTAAATGATGAATAATAAAGACGTGTCCCGCCGGCAGCTTTTCCGGTTTCGCAATGCCCGGCTGGCCTGGGTTCTTTTGCTTGTCGGTCTGGTGGTCACTGCCGGGCTCTGGCATTTTACTACTCGCCTGGTGACTGATCGTACCAGGGCCTCTTTTGAAACCCAGTCCCTCCAGCTCAAAACAGCTGTTGAGCAGCGCCTGCTGAACTATGAACAGGTCCTGGCCGGCAGCGCAGCCCTGTTTGCCCTGGCAGAGTACGTCAGCCGCGAGGACTGGCGGCTTTATGTAGGCCGGGTCGATATTGACCGGTATTACCCTGGTATCCAGGGCATTGGTTATATCCCACGGGTAACAGCCGCGGGCATTTCTGCCCATGTCGAAAAACTTCGCGCCGAGGGGCTGAAGGATTATCTGGTCTCACCGCTCGGCGAACGCAGCGAATACTTCCCTGTCACTTTTCTTGAACCTGCGACCCAGCGGAACCAGCGGGCGTTCGGATTTGATGCCTTTGGTGATGCCGTTCACCGGCTTGCCATGGAGCGGGCCCGGGACACGGGAAACCCTGCCATGACTGGCAAGGTGGTGCTGGTGCAGGAAAACGTTGACGATGAACAGGCAGGATTTCTGATGTATCTGCCGGTTTATCAGGGGTCGCAGATTTCGGGCGATCTCACTGAGCGGCGCAATTCGCTGGAGGGGTTCGTTTTCAGTGCCTTCCGGATGAACAACCTGGTGGACGGGATTGTCGGTCTGATTGCACCGTTTCTCGACGTGCGGATTTACGATGGTGTCGAGGTCGAGCGCAGCGGACTCATGTATGGTTCCAATCTTGGCTCTCTCGACGATCAATACACATTTGAAATGAGCCAGGAGCTCCAGCACGGGGGGAGGTCCTGGCTGTTACAGACCCGCTCCACCCCGGCTTTTGATTATCTCGCCTCGGATTCCCGTCCGCTGATCGTGATGGTTGCCGGCCTTGTAGTGAGTTTTCTGCTTTTTGCCTTTGCACTCTCGCTTATTCGTGCCCGTCTGCTGGCACAGGCCAGCGAGGGTCGCTACCGGGCGATTACCGAGGGCGCCAGTAATCTGACCCTCGTGCTGGGCCGCGACGGAGCGCCTGTCTATGCCAGTCCATCCAGTGAGCCGATACTGGGATTCTCGCCTGACCGGCTTCAGGAGCTGGATCTGGAGTCCATGGTTCACGGTGATGACTGGCCCCAGCTCCAGGCCAGTTTTGAACAGGCCCTGGAGAGCCCGGGGCGGCGCCTTCCGGTGATTCATGCCCGGGTCCGCGATCTCGGTGGTGAATGGCGGGACATGGAGGGAAGCCTTGCCGCCATGCTTGACGAACCCGGCGTCCACGGAGTGGTTCTCAGCCTGCGGGATCTCACGGAGCTCAAGGCGGCTCAGGCCCAGCTTCACAGGCTGGCATTCTATGACCCGCTCACCGGGCTTGCCAACCGGCAGCTGTTCCGGGACCGTCTGGCGCACACGGTGCGGAGAAGCCGCCGTACGGGGGAAGCGGCAGCACTGATGTTCCTCGACCTCGACGGCTTCAAGCGGATCAATGACACCCTGGGCCATGATGCCGGTGATACCCTCTTACAGCATATCTCCCGCTGGCTGACCGGCTGTGTCCGTGAGGAGGATTCGGTCGCAAGGTTCGGGGGTGATGAGTTTGTGGTTTTACTGTCCAGCGTCGCCGGCCCTGAAGCGGTAGCCGGCGTTGCTGAGACCATCCTGCGGCGTCTGCGCCACCGGATACGACTCAATGAGCATGATGTCGGGGTGACTGTCAGTATCGGGATAGCCATGGTTCCCACCGACAGCGAAGACCCAGGCGTGCTTATGAAATACGCCGACCTGGCCATGTATCAGGCCAAGGAACGGGGCAGAAACAATTTCCA
Organism: Marinobacter sp.; assembly: GCF_044799475.1. Lineage (GTDB taxonomy): Bacteria > Pseudomonadota > Gammaproteobacteria > Pseudomonadales > Oleiphilaceae > Marinobacter. Next base: position 1,987,079 of record NZ_CP085217.1, read on the forward strand.
GTTTTTCACTCCGGTGATGAATATCCAGGCAGCAAAGCGTCTTCTCCAGCATGAGGAACTGGCGGAAGCCATGGAGGCTGGCCGTTTCGTGCTGCACTATCAGCCCAAATTCGACATTCGGGAAGACCGGGTTGTCGGGGTGGAGGCTTTTCTGAGGTGGCAGCATCCGGTGAAGGGTCTGGTTCCCGCGCAGCAGTTCATTGCTCTGGCGGAGGAGTCCGGACTGATCGTCGGGCTTGGCGAAATGGCTCTGCGTCAGGCCTGTATCCAGATTCAGGCGCTGGAACGGGCAGGGTTTGAAGCGCTTCGGGTGGCGGTGAATTTTTCCATCAGACAGCTGATTGATCCCCTGTTTCTCGACATGTTCCGCCGGGTGATTACCGAAACCGGTGTTGCGCCGGATCGCCTCGAGGTGGAGATGCCGGCCGCGCTCCTCAGTCGGGATCCCCAGATGCTGCAGGAAGTGCTGGGGGCACTGCACGATCTGGGTGTTTGGCTGGTGGTGGATGATTTTGGCTCAGGTGCCTGCTCGATGGTGGCCCTGCAGCAGTTGCCGCTGGATGCGGTCAAGATTGATCACTGCTTTATCCGCGATATTCCCTACAACAGCAGTGCGACCGATGTTGCCTCAGCTGTGATCGCGCTGGCCCACAAGCTGCACCTGACGGTTATCGCCGAGGGTGTCGAAACCACTCACCAGCTGAACTTTCTCCGGGCGGCCGGCTGCTCCCAGTTTCAGGGAAATCTTTTCAGCTATCCGCTTGATGAAGATGCCCTGATTGGCTTTCTTGTCAGGCAGTACGAGAGGGCATTGATCTCTTGATCATGGCAATAATGGGCCACAACCGGTAAAATCAGCCTGTTCAACTGTATGCCTGATTTGCCGCACCAGCGGCCTGTCTGGAATAGTCTCTTGTCCTACGCGAGTACCCATTGTCTGTGACCGAACTGAGCCGCATCCGCAACTTTTCCATTATTGCCCATATCGACCACGGAAAATCGACCCTGGCAGATCGCTTCATCCAGCTCTGTGGGGGGCTGTCTGACCGGGACATGTCCGAGCAGGTGCTGGACTCCATGGATCTTGAGCGCGAGCGGGGCATCACCATCAAGGCCCAGAGCGTGACCCTGACCTACAGGTCACGTGATGGTCACGATTACAAGCTCAATATGATCGATACCCCCGGTCACGTGGACTTTTCCTATGAGGTTTCCCGCTCCCTGTACGCCTGTGAGGGCGCCCTGCTGGTGGTGGATGCCGGGCAGGGCGTAGAAGCCCAGTCGGTGGCCAACTGTTACACCGCTATTGAGCAGGGTCTGGAGGTGGTGCCGGTACTGAACAAGATGGATCTGCCCCAGGCCGAACCCGATCGCGTGGCCCAGGAGATCGAGGACATCATCGGAATCGAGGCCACCGCCGCCATTCGGTGCAGCGCCAAGAGCGGCATGGGCGTGGAAGACGTGCTGGAAGATCTTATCCGGCGTGTGCCGCCCCCGACAGGAGACGTGGACGGCCCGCTCCAGGCGCTGATCATCGACTCGTGGTTCGACAATTACCTGGGGGTGGTTTCCCTGGTCCGGGTGAAGCAGGGGAGTCTGCGAAAGGGCGACAAGATTGTGATCAAGTCGACCGGCCGCGCCTGGAATGCCGACAAGGTGGGTGTTTTCGCGCCGAAGCCGACAGAGACAGACGTTCTCGGCACCGGGGAAGTGGGTTTTGTGATTGCCGGGATCAAGGACATTCATGGTGCCCCGGTGGGCGACACCATCGTTCATCACAAGTTTGCTGAAGCCACACCCATGCTGCCCGGTTTCAAAAAGGTCAAGCCGCAGGTCTATGCCGGCCTTTTCCCTGTGCTGGCCGACGACTACAACGATTTCCGGGATGCGCTGGAGAAGCTCACCCTGAATGATGCCTCCCTGTTTTTTGAGCCGGAAACCTCGGATGCCCTGGGTTTTGGATTCCGTTGTGGCTTCCTCGGCATGCTTCACATGGAAATCATCCAGGAGCGCCTGGAGCGGGAATACGATATTGATCTGATCACCACGGCGCCCACCGTTATCTATGAGGTTGTCACCAAACAGGGTGAGATCATGACGGTGGACAGCCCCTCCAAGCTGCCGGATGTGGGTTCCATCGAGGAAATGCGGGAGCCGATCGTTGAGGCCAACATCCTGGTGCCCCAGGAGCACCTGGGTAACGTCATCGCTCTGTGCGAAGAGAAGCGGGGTGTGCAGCAGAACATGATGTTCCTGGCCAACCAGGTCCAGCTGACCTACGAGCTGCCCATGGCGGAAGTGGTGCTGGACTTCTTTGACCGCATCAAGTCAGCCAGCCGTGGCTTTGCTTCCCTGGATTATCACTTCAAACGCTTTCAGACCGCCAACCTGGTGAGGCTGGACGTGCTGATCAACCAGGAACGGGTTGATGCGCTGGCGCTGATCGTACACAGGGAGCAGGCGCATCACCGTGGCCGTGCGCTGGTGGAGAAGATGAAAGAGCTGATTCCCCGTCAGATGTTCGATATCGCCATCCAGGCCGCCATAGGCAACCAGGTGGTCTCACGGGTGACGGTCAAGGCACTGCGCAAGAACGTCACGGCCAAATGCTACGGCGGCGACGTCAGCCGCAAGAAAAAGCTGCTGCAGAAGCAGAAAGCAGGTAAAAAACGCATGAAGCAGCTGGGCAATGTCGAGGTGCCTCAGGAAGCGTTCCTTGCCGTACTGAAAGTGGATAACTAGGACGCTTTGATGGATATCGATTTTCCCCTGATTCTGGTGGTGCTGACCTTTGCCACAGGCATTATCTGGCTTGGCGACCGGTTGTTTCTGAGATCAAGTCGCCTGGCGCGTGCTGCGGAGGGTGGGGCTGTCACCGCCGATTCCGACCTGGAAGAGCCAAAAGAGCCTTACCTTGTGGATCTTAGCCGGTCATTTTTCCCGGTCCTGCTGGTGGTTCTGGTGCTGCGCTCCTTTCTGGTGGAGCCCTTCCAGATACCCTCCGGCTCCATGTTGCCGACCCTGGAAGTGGGGGACTTCATACTGGTCAACAAATATGCCTATGGTCTGCGCCTGCCGGTGCTCGGGACCAAGGTGCTGGAAGTCGACGACCCCCAGCGTGGCGATGTAATGGTTTTCAAGTTCCCTGAGGACGGCAAAACCAATTATATCAAGCGGGTGGTGGGTCTGCCGGGAGACCACATTCGGTATCGTAACAAGACCCTGTATATTAACGATAAAAAAGTGCCCACAGAGTTTCTCGCGAGCCTCCCGCCGGTCGAACTCTATCGGGAGTTTCTGGGAGATCTGGAGCATGAGATCTTTATCACCATGGGCCGTCGCGGCGGTGCTGGCGAGGGTGAGTGGACAGTCCCGGAAGGCGAATACTTCGTAATGGGTGACAACCGTGACAACAGTAACGACAGCCGTTTCTGGGGCACGGTTCCTGATGATCTGGTAGTAGGCAAGGCGTTTGCGATCTGGATGCACTGGGAGTCGCTGACCAGTCTGCCCAGCTTTGGCCGGGTTGGCGTGATTGAATAACGCCGCGCGCTCCAGCGAACGGCAGGCGGAACTGATCAACACATAGGAAAAGAGTCAGATGAAAAATAACAGCCGAGTCCTGGCAGGCAGAGCCTCCCAGCGCGGAGTGTCGGTCCTGGGTATTCTGGTCGCCCTTATCCTGCTGGGCGGGCTGCTAACTGTCGGAGCCACTTTGGTGCCCATTTATGTCGATGACCTCACCATACAGGAGGTGGTCGAGGGGCTGGAAAATCAGAAGAGCGTGACGGACAAGACGCAGGCGCAAATCCGCAGAATCATAAGCGACGGCCTGAACAGAAATGGCGTGCGGGATTTTGATCCCAAAACCATCGCCGTCAGGCAGGAGGGGGGGCGGTTGCACATCGCTATCGAATATGAGGTGAGGGAAAACCTGTTCAGCAATATCGACGCCGTTGTCCATTTCGATCACAAGTTCGAGATTGCCGGCCAGTGACAGGCATCCCGGACCTTGATCAGCTTCAGCGTCGGATTGGCTACCAGTTCAATGATCCGGAACGCCTGATGCTGGCTCTGACTCATCGCAGCTTTGGCAATCAGAATAATGAGCGCCTGGAATTCCTGGGCGACTCCATTGTCAACATGGTGATTGCCGAGTATCTCTACAGCTCCTTTGAGCGAGCCAGGGAAGGGCAGCTGAGCCGACTGCGTGCCCGCATGGTCAAGGGCGTGACTCTGGCTGAAATCGGACGTGAATTCGAACTCGGTCAGTATCTCCGACTGGGTTCCGGGGAGCTCAAGAGTGGAGGTTTTCGTCGGGAGTCGATTCTGGCGGATGCGGTAGAGTCAGTCATTGGCGCCATCTACCTGGACAGCGATTTTGAAACCTGCCGCGCCCAGGTGTTGCGCTGGTTCGAAGAACGGCTTCAGCGGCTTGATCTGCAGGATACCCAGAAAGATCCCAAGACCCGCTTGCAGGAATACCTTCAGTCCCGGCAGCTTCCTTTGCCCCAGTATGATGTGATCTCGGTTGAGGGTGAGGCTCATGCGCAGATTTTCCACGTGGTCTGTGCATTGTCGTCACTGGGAAGAAAAACCACAGGCGTCGGCAATAGCCGGCGCATCGCAGAACAGAAGGCCGCCCAGAGTGCCCTGAAAGCCCTGGGCGTGGAGAGTGTTTGATGAATGATATAACGCGTCCGGAAAACCCCGACAGCCGCTGCGGCTTTGTCGCCATTGTCGGGCGCCCCAATGTGGGCAAGTCCACTTTGCTGAACCATATACTTGGTCAGAAACTGAGCATCACATCCCGCAAGCCCCAGACCACCAGGCACCAGGTTCTTGGCATCAAGACCGAGGGCATGACGCAGGCGGTCTATGTGGACACCCCGGGCATGCACGAAGAAGAGCCGAGGGCGCTCAACCGGTATATGAACCGTGCCGCAACCTCGGCTCTCAAAGGTGTGGACGTGGTGATATTCGTGGTGGACCAGACCAACTGGACCACCGCCGATGAAATGGTTTTGAAGAAGCTTGAGAACCTCGAAAGTCCCGTGATCCTGGCCATCAACAAGGTGGACAAGATCGACAACCGCGATACTCTCCTGCCACACCTGGACATGGTGTCGAAGAAACGTCAGTTTGCGGAAGTCATTCCGCTTTCGGCCCTCAAGGGGGTCAATCTGGAGCCCCTTGAGAAAGCCGTCGCCCGGTTTCTGCCGCAGAGCGTGCATTTTTACCCCGATGACCAGATCACTGATCGCAGTGAGCGCTTTCTGGCCGCCGAAATGGTGCGGGAGAAAATCACCCGGCAACTGGGTGCCGAGCTGCCCTATTCGGTAGCCGTGGAGATCGAGGAGTTCCGTCACGATGGCAAGACCCTGCATATTTCCGCACTGATTCTGGTGGAACGGGAGGGGCAGAAAAAGATTGTCATTGGAGACCATGGCGACCGGCTGCGCAGCATCGGCCAGGATGCCCGGGTGGACATGGAAAAACTCTTTGACAACAAGGTGATGCTGCGGCTCTGGGTCAAGGTCAAGCGGGGCTGGGCAGACAGTGACAGGGCCCTGAAAAGCCTGGGCATGAACGACTTCTGATATGGCTGTAAAAGGCGCGGTCCACCAGGAACCTGCCTATGTGCTGCATCGCCGACCCTACCGGGAAACCAGTCTGCTGGTGGACCTGTTTACCCTCGGCGCCGGCCGGATAAGCGTCATGGCGCGCGGTGGCAATGCCCCCAGAAGCCCACTCAAGGCTCAATTGCAGCCGTTCCAGCCGCTGCTGCTGGACTGGCAGGGCCGGGGCGATCTGAAAACACTGACCCAGACAGAAGTCCGGCCGGGCCCCGCTCTGCGGCATACCGATTCCCTTTACAGCGGACTCTATGTCAATGAGCTTCTGCAGCGCATCCTGCCCCCTGGCGACCCACATCCCGAGCTGTTTGCTGCTTACATTGAGACCGTCAATGCCCTTGCTGACACGGAGGATGTGGAGCCTGTTCTTCGTCGCTTCGAGGGAAATCTGGCAGAGGCCATGGGATTGGGCTTTGACTGGCTGCTGACTACGGATACAGGTCAGGAAGTCGAAGCCGGATCTTTCTATGGATATGATCCGGAGCAGGGCATAGTGTCATCTGCGGCTACTGGTATCCGGCTGACCGGATTGCCCGGAGCCGTGCTGGCGGAACTGGCGCGGGGCAATCTGGACAGCCGGGAGTGCCGGCGGGTTGCCAAGCGGGTAATGCGCACGCTGACAGACCACCTTCTGCAGGGTCGGCCACTCAATAGCCGGTCCCTGTTCAGTCATGGCCGAGGAGATCATCATGAATCCTAGAGTATTGCTGGGCGTGAATATCGATCACGTTGCCACCCTCAGGCAGGCACGCGGGACCCGTTATCCGGATCCAGTCCAGGCTGCACTGCTGGCGGAGGAAGCTGGTGCCGACGGCATCACCCTGCACCCGCGAGAGGATCGCCGTCATATCCAGGACCGTGACGTCCTGATGCTGCGGGAGATGCTGAATACGAAAATGAACCTGGAAATGGCGGTGACAGATGCCATGCTGGCATTTGCCGAACAGGTTCGCCCCCAGTGTGTATGCCTGGTACCGGAGAAGCGGGAAGAACTGACTACAGAAGGAGGGCTGGACGTCGAAGGCCAGGAAAGCCGGATTGCCCGGGCCTGTGAGCGCCTGGCACGGATGGGTGCAGAGGTATCGCTGTTTATTGACCCCAGCAGGTCACAGATTGATGCTGCAGTGCGCTGCGGGGCGCCGGTGATTGAGCTTCACACAGGAGAGTACGCCGAAGCGGGAACCCCCGAAGCGCTCGAGGCAGCCTTCCGGCAGATTGCGGATGCGGTGGCCTATGCGCGCCGCAAAGGCCTGGTAGTCAACGCAGGTCACGGCCTTCATTATCACAATACGGAGCGTGTCGCGGCCATTCCGGGGATCAGTGAACTCAACATCGGCCATGCCATTATCGCCCGTGCAGTCTTTACCGGCCTGAAAGAGGCTGTGCGGGATATGCGGTCGATTCTGGATCAGGCGCGCTTTACCAGCAGCAACCAGACGGGACATTAGGAGCCACAGGTTTCAGGGCTCAGGGTGTGGCATCTTCGTTGCGGGCCGGGTGATTGTGTTCCCGGAACAGGCGCTGCCAGTCCGTCTGCTCGCTCCAGATCTCCAGCCGCTCCATGGCAGTCAGTATCCGGTTCTTCAGTGCCTCGGTGTCCGGCGTCGAGCGCTTGAGGCCGGTTTCAAGGCGTTCAGCCGCTTTTCTCAGTTCCGGCACTCCACAGTACCGGGTCGCCCCGTGCAGCTTGTGAACCCGGTCGAGCAGACCGTCCATCTCACCCGTCTGCCACAGGCGCTCTATCTCCGCCATGTCGGCGTGCAACTGTTCCAGAAGCATGCTGAAGAGCTCTTCCGCCAGATCCACCTTGCCGGCCGCCAGGCGGACCCCTTCCTCCACGTTGACGCAGGCCTGCTGCTGTTGCCGGGCTGATGGCCGCAATCCGCGGCGGGTATCCGGCAGCTCCGGGATGTCACCAGCCGCAGTCTCGCAGCTGAAGCCGGTGAACTCCAGGATAGTGTCAGTAAGCTGACGGCTGTTAATGGGCTTGGCAAGATAGCCATTGAATCCCTGTCGCATCAGACGTTCCTGTTCGTCGGCGAGGGCGTGTGCCGTAAGGGCGATGACTGGGGTTTCATGGTTCCGCTCATCCAGATTCCGGATCCGCTCGGTGGTTTCAACGCCGTCCATCCCCGGCATCTGAAGGTCCATGAACACCAGGTCAAAGGCCCGCTCACGGACTTTGCTGAGGGCCTCAAACCCGCTGGCCGCACCCTCAGCCTGGACACGGAAGTCCTGTAGCAGGGTAAGAACCAGCTTGAGATTGGCCTCGTTGTCATCCACCGCCAGAATACGGGGAGCAGCGCCACCCCGCGGTATCTGGCCGGGTCGGGGGAGGGTCCCGGTCGGCTGACCACTGCTGATGCCATGCACCAGCATCAGCATTTCATCGTATAGGGCATGCCGGCAGAGGGGCTTGGCGACATGTCCGCTGGCCAGGCTGGCCAGCCCCATATCGTGACTTTCCAGTGTCGGTGTCAGCAGCAGGGTGCGGCAGTCCCGGTCGACTTCCAGCTTGTGGAGCAGTTCCCGATACTGGCTTGAGTTGAGCAGATGGCGGGTGATGCCAATGATGGCGATGGCATAGCCGGACTGGTTTTTCTGGGCGGTTTTCACATGCTCCAGTAACTCGGCGGGCGTTGACACCCGGTCAACCGTCACGCCCCAGTCACTGAGCAGATGCTCCATCGCCAGCCCTGTGGTTTTCTGGTGTTCCAGGTAAACCACCCGCTCGCCCGCAAGGGCTTCCCTGGACTGCAGAATTTCATTGCCCGAGGCGAGTTCGCAGTCGAGGGTGAACCAGAAAGTGGAGCCCTTGCCAAGCTCGCTCTCCAGACCGATCTTTCCGCCCATCTCCTCAACCAGACGCCTGGAAATCACAAGCCCCAGGCCGGTGCCGCCGTATTGTCTTGCGGTGGAGGCGTCGGCCTGACTGAAGGCATTGAACAGCGACTGCTGCTGGGCCCGGGACAGGCCCACACCTGAATCGGAAATGCTCAGGCGCAGGGTGACCCGGCTGGAATCCGGATTTTCTTCTTCCAGGCTGGCCCGGAGAACCACTTCTCCAGTCTGGGTAAACTTGATGGCGTTGTTGACCAGGTTGGTGATGACCTGCTTCACCCGCAGGGGATCGCCAATGATGTTGTCTGGAACATCCCGGTAGACCAGAGGTACGAGATCCAGATTCTTGCCATGGGCTGCCGGTGCCAGCATGACCATGACCTCCTCTACGATATCACGGAGTTGGAAGGGAACCCGGTCCAGGATCAGTTTGCCCGCCTCGATCTTGGAAAAATCCAGGATATCGTTAATGATGGTCAGCAGGATTTCCGACGACTTGCGAATGGTGTTCAGATGGTCCCGCTGCTGTCTGGGCAGCGAACTCTTGAGCAGAAGTTCGGTGAAGCCGATGATGCCGTTAAGCGGGGTCCGGATTTCATGGGACATGTTGGCCAGAAATTCCGATTTGATGCGGCTGGCTTCGAGGGCTTCCTTGCGGGCGAAGTCGAGTTCGATGTTCTGTATCTCAATGGTTTCCAGGGTTTCCCGGAGGTCCTCAGTGGCCTGGTCAATACTCTGCTGCATCTCGGCCTGGGCATTACCCAGTTCTTCCGCCATGGCGTTCAGGCCGGATTCCAGCTGTTCGAATTCCGGCCCGGCCCGGGTATGCACACGGGTATCAAGTTTGCCCTCTTTCAGCTTCGCCACCGCGCTGTTGAGCTCGAACACCGGATCGGTAAAGGAGCGACTCATCCGCAGGGCAATCAGCACATTAAGGCCGGTGCCTCCCAGCACAAGGAGCAGGCTGATCAGCAGTGCCTTGTAGGTTTCCTTGTCTGTTCGCAGATGTGACATCTCCAGGGTCACCCAGCCGATGGGCGCACTGGAGCTGGCAGCCATGTTGCGGGATTCCAGTCCCATCAGGCTTTCAAGCATCAGATCCCGCAGAAACACCGGCTGCATGAAAATGGTGCTGCCCTCACGAGTCATCCGCGTGGTCTGTGTCGGATCCAGATTTGAGGCATCGAATGGCTGTTCCAGTCGCGGCCCGGTATGGAGCAGGTGCTCACGATTGGCGTCAAAGAAACTCAGGGAGCGGACATCCTTTTCTTCCAGCAGGGATCTGGACAGGCTGCTCAGCAGACTCCGGTTGGCCGTAAACATCCCGTATTCGGCGGCGGCTGCCAGCTGGCGGGAGAGGGAATCGCCCCGGTCCCGCAGCAACTGCTCGATATTGGATACCCAGCTGAAGGTGAAGAACAGTCCCAGCATCACAGTGGTGAGAAGGGTGGGAACGAGGGTTGCCACCAGCACTTTTCTCCGAATACCCCAGCGACGCATGACGTTTTCCTGAGTTCGTCAGTCCGGAAGTGGCCCCGAACAGTCTCCTGTTCCAGGGGCTTTGCTCTTATAATAGTGATTAGGCCATGGCCGGCTACGGAAAGCCGGAACTGCATCACCCGATTGAACGTTATAGCCCCTCGTCATGTCCATAGCCATAAGCTGTATTGGGCGTGCCCCGGGGTTACGGGTATGATGCAGCGTTAATTGTACCACAGGGAACTTCCCGGAAAGGTGATCCGCCACTCTCAACTGCCAGTTGCCAGGAGCAGAGACCGTTATGCATTTCCCCACCATCGAGGATTATGTCGGCCACACCCCGCTGGTGCGCCTGCAGCGCCTTCCGGGACAGACCAGCAATGTCATTCTTGCCAAACTGGAGGGCAACAATCCGGCCGGCTCGGTCAAGGACCGGCCGGCGATCAGCATGATCCAGGAGGCAGAGCTCAGGGGAGACATCAAGCCCGGCGATACACTGATTGAAGCCACCAGCGGCAATACCGGCATAGCGCTTGCCATGGCCGCGGCCATCAAGGGTTATCGCATGGTACTTATCATGCCGGCCAACATGAGCGAGGAGCGCCGGGCTTCCATGCGGGCCTACGGCGCTGAGATCATAACGGTCACCAGGGAGCAGAGCATGGAAGGGGCCCGGGATCTGGCAGCCCGTATGCAGGCTGACGGGGAGGGCTTTGTTCTGGACCAGTTCGGCAACCAGGATAACCCCCTGGCCCATTACCGGACCACCGGCCCGGAAATCTGGGAGCAGACTCAGGGCCGGGTTACGCATTTTGTCAGCTCCATGGGTACCACCGGCACCATCATGGGGGTTTCCCGCTACCTCAAGGAGCGCAACCCGGATATCCAGATAATCGGCCTGCAGCCCAAAGAGGGAGCATCGATACCTGGAATCCGGCGCTGGCCGGAAGCCTATCTGCCGAAAATCTATGACTCCAGCCGTGTTGACCAGGTGCTGGATATTGGCCAGCAGGAAGCAGAGGACACTATGCGGGCACTGGCCCGTCAGGAGGGCATTTTTTGCGGGGTGTCATCCGGCGGGTCCATTGCGGCTGCCCTGCAACTGTCGGCTCAGGTTGAAAACGCTGTTATTGCAGCCATTATCTGTGATCGCGGCGATCGCTACCTCTCCACCGGTGTTTTCCCGGCAGCCTGAGCCGGGGCCGACCGATTATTGATGGAATCAGACTATGAGCAAACGACGCAGGAAAAGCCTGCCGTCCGAACCGGTTCAGTGTGTTGTCGAGAAGCTGAGTCATGACGGCCGGGGCATCGCCTATCGCGAGGGCAAGATCCAGTTTGTGGACGGCGCGCTTCCCGGCGAGACAGTCACTGCAAAGGTGGTGGGCAGCCGCAGCAAATTTGATGAGCTGCGGACACTGGAAGTGCTGGAGGCCGCACCGGACCGGGTTACCCCTCCATGCGATTTTGCCGATCTGTGCGGAGGCTGCAGCCTGCAGCACATGGCAGGCGATACCCAGATAGAGTTCAAGGAAAAGACGCTGCGAGAGCATTTCGCCCATTTTGGCGGAATTGCTCCCGAGCAGTGGGAGGCCCCCATGCGGTCCCCCGCGCTGGCCTATCGGCGAAAGGCCAGGCTGGGGGTGCGGTTCGTGCCCAAGCGGGATTCGGTGCTGGTGGGTTTCCGGGAAAAGCGCAACAGTTTTCTGGCTGATATCACCCGCTGTGAGGTGCTCGACCCCCGGATCGGCGACCGCATCACGGAGCTCCGTGAGCTGCTGTATACCCTGGAGGCTCACAACTCGATTCCCCAGATTGAGATTGCCTGTGGCGATGATGCGGCAGCTCTGGTGTTCCGGAACATGGATCCTCTCAGCGCCAGCGACTACGGCTCCCTTGTGGAGTATGGCAAAAGCCGGGACCTGCATATCTATCTTCAGCCCAAGGGGCCGGAGACGGTTCACAGGATCTGGCCGGAGCAGGGCGAAGAGCGGCTGAGCTACCGTCTTCCCGATTTTGACCTCACTCTGAAATTTCATCCCATGGACTTTACCCAGGTCAATGCGGACATTAACCAGAAGATGGTAAAAAGAGCGCTTGAGTGGCTGGACGTGCAGCCAGGGGACCGGGTGCTGGACCTGTTCTGTGGACTGGGCAATTTTACCCTGCCGCTGGCCCGACAGGCGAAACAGGTCGTGGGAGTGGAAGGCGATGAATCCATGGTCGTGCGGGGACGCGAGAATGCCGATCTGAATGGTCTGGACAATGTGTCTTTCCACGCTGCCAACCTGCAGGGGGATTTCACCTCTGAGCCCTGGGCGAAGGAAGGCTTCGACAGAATACTGATCGATCCGCCACGTTCCGGGGCAGAGGAAATCTGTCATTACCTGGCGGCTTTTGGCGCCCGGCGAATCGTGTACGTGTCCTGTAATCCCGCCACCCTCGCCAGGGATGCCGGGGTATTGGTGAGCAATGGTTATCGTCTGGTGCGGGCCGGGGTCATGGACATGTTTCCCCACACCACTCACGTGGAATCGATTGCCCTGTTTGAGCGGGGCAAAGGCTGAAAATCCGGTGAAACAGATGCGCGGTCTGGTTGTCAGCGCAGCACAACCATCAACAACGGAAATGGCATGGTAAAAGTTCGCGAAGACTACGCGTTGACCGGAGATGGTCACATTGATATCGAGCGCTGGGTTCAGAAGATCCAGTCGCAGACCACCCTGGAAGATGTTGATCAGTTTCGTCGTGCCTGTGAAAAAAGCGCCGAGATAGATCTTCAGGCCTTTCGCCAGGATCGCCTGTGGGCCCCTGGCGCCAGCAGTTTCCGCACGGGCATTGAAATGGCCCAGGTGCTGGTCGAGCTGCATCTGGATCAGGCCAGCCTGGTTGCGGCCATTCTTTACCGTGCCGTCCGCGAAGAGCGTGTCTCCCTGGATGAGATTCGTCTCGAGTTTGGCGATGAGGTTGCCAGACTGATCGATGGCGTCCAGCAGATGGCTGCCATATCGGCAATCCATCACCCGCTCAAGGGCAGTGTGCTGGGTCAGAGTGAGGGTCAGCTGGACAACGTCCGAAAGATGCTGGTCACCATGATCGACGATGTCCGGGTGGCTCTCATAAAGCTGGCAGAGCGTACCTGTGCCATTCGTGCCGTCAAAGATGTTGCCCCCGACAAACGCATGCGGGTGGCGCGGGAGGTGTTTGATATCTATGCACCCCTGGCGCACCGGCTGGGCATCGGCCATATCAAGTGGGAGCTGGAAGACCTGTCGTTCCGCTACCTGCATGAGACTGCCTACAAGAAAATTGCCAAGTTGCTGGACGAAAAGCGCCTGGACCGGGAGCGTTACATCCAGCGTGTCCTCACCACGCTGGATCATGAACTCAAGGCCTCTGGAATCACTGGTGAACTGGCAGGGCGTGCCAAGCACATTTACAGCATCTGGCGAAAGATGCGCCGCAAGGGCATAGACTTTTCCCAGGTCTACGATGTGCGGGCGGTGCGGATTCTGGTGCCCGAGATCCGCGACTGTTACGCGGCGCTGGGCATCGCTCACAGCTTATGGCGTCACATTCCCAATGAGTTTGACGATTACATTGCCAATCCCAAGGAAAATGGCTACCAGTCGCTTCATACTGCCGTAGTCGGCCCCGAGGGCAAGGTGGTGGAAGTCCAGATCCGTACCCACAAGATGCACGAAGAAGCCGAACTGGGAGTCTGTGCGCACTGGCTGTACAAGGGGATGGATAAGGGCAACCGGTCAACCGGCTATGACGCCAAGATCAACTGGCTGCGCCAGGTGCTGGAATGGCAGGAAGACCTGGGGGACCTGTCCGGTTTGAGGGATCAGCTCAAGAATGATTTCACTCCCGACCGTGTGTATGTGTTCACCCCCGAAGGGCACGTGGTGGACCTTCCCCAGGGTGCAACGCCGGTGGATTTTGCCTACCGGGTACATACCGAGGTTGGCCATGCCTGCCGGGGCGCACGGCTGAATGGCCGGATTGTGCCCCTGACCTGGCCCCTGAAGACCGGGGATCAGGTTTCCATACTGACCTCAAACAATCCGGCGCCAAGCCGGGACTGGCTGAACCCCAGTCTCGGCTATATCCAGACGTCCCGGGCCAGGGCCAAGGTGACCCACTGGTTCAAGGAACAGAACCGCGACCGTAACGTCATTGACGGCCGTGCCATTCTGGAAGATGAATTCAGGCGCCTGTCCATTCACGAGCTGGACCTCAATGAGTTGGCGGTCAAGGTTAACTACCGCAATGCGGAAGACATGTTTGCCGCAGTGGGTGCGGGCGATCTGAGATCAACCCAGGTTGCCAACGCGGCCCAGCAGATGATCGAGCCCCGCCCGCGCGATCCGGAGCTCAAGCTGAAGGGTAACCGCAGCACGCCCTATGATACCGAATCCGACATTCAGATCCTCGGTGTTGGCAAGCTCAAGACCCAGGTGGCGAAGTGCTGCAAGCCTCTGCCCGGCGATGAGATCGGAGGCTACATCACCGTGGGACGGGGGGTGACGGTTCACCGTCAGGATTGCGTGACTTTCCTTCATCTTGGAGAGCATGAGCCGAACCGCATAATCGAGGTGAACTGGGGCGGCCGGCCCGAGGCCGTTTATCCGGTGGACATAGAAATCGAGGCCTATGACCGGCCCGGCCTCCTCAGGGACATCACCCAGGTCCTGACAGGTTCCCGCAGCAATGTTCTGGCCCTGAATACACGATCAAACGCAGATGACAATACGGCAACCATGACGGTCACACTGGAGATTTCCAGTCTTGACCAGCTGGCAAAACTGCTGGCCCAGATCAGGAATCTGCGCAACATCATGGAGGTCCGCCGCAAGCGGAAATGAGTCATGAGCTATTCGATTGAGGACCTGAAAACCCTGATGGCGCGACTCCGGGATCCGGACACTGGTTGCCCCTGGGATCTGAAACAGACCTGGCGAAGCATTGTCCCTCATACCCTTGAAGAAGCCCACGAGGTGGCTGACGCCATTGAAAGAGCTGACTATCACAACCTCAGGGACGAGCTGGGTGATCTCCTTTTTCAGGTGATCTTTTATAGCCAGCTGGGTCGGGAAGATGGCCATTTCGACTTTGAAGAGGTGGTGGACAATCTGGTCCGGAAGTTGATTCGCCGCCATCCCCATGTGTTCCCCGAAGGCACCCTGGAGAGCCGGATTGATCCTGCCCGCCGGCCGGGAGAGGATGAGATCCGTGCCAGCTGGGAGCGTATCAAGGCTGAGGAGCGAGCCACTGGCTCCGGCCCGGATGCTCCCGCCGTGCCGCCGGCCCGTCTCGACGGAATTGCCCGAACGCTGCCGTCCATGGTGCGGGCAGAAAAACTCCAGCGCCGGGCTTCAAATCATGGCTTTGACTGGCCGGATGTGGAGCCGGTATTCGACAAGCTCCATGAGGAAATCGATGAGTTGCGGGAAGCCTGGGAGAATGCCGGTACCGACCCGGCGGGGCGGGATGCAGTGGAAGACGAGCTGGGGGACCTGCTGTTTGTCTGCGTCAATCTGGCACGTTTCATGAAAGTGAATCCTGATCAGGCCCTGCGCCGCACCAGTCACAAGTTTGAGTCCCGCTTCAGGGCGGTTGAAGAGTGCCTCGAAAAAGAGGGTCGCACAATGGAATCGGAAAGCCTTGAGGCGCTCGATCAGATCTGGCAGTCCGTCAAAGGTGTCGAAAAGAACCGCTAGAGTCTCGCCCAATGGCCGTCGCGCCGAAGCGTCCCGGTAATTAAAAGTCGCAGGCTGAAACACGCATGCTGTTGATAAGTACAATCCGTAACCATATATAAGATCTAAGGTTATTTGTTTCGGCTACACTTCATTCAACAGATGTGGTCATACAGTGATGGTAAGCGGCCACAAGCCGCTCACACTCACACGCCGGGTACCACCCGGCTCAGAACGCGGGAGTTTTCAGAATATGAAGATCAGGGATCTGGTGAAATATTGGGATAAACACGCACGTGGTCGCCTGACGCGGGATGCCTATCAGCTGGCGCTGTCCGACCAGCATCACCAGCGACTGGAAAAGCTGGCGGCTCTTTACCCGATGAAGTCTTCTCAGGATCTGATCCGTGACCTGGTTTCCGCCGCGCTGGACGAGATTGAAACCGGCTTTCCCTATGAGCAGGGCTCCAGGGTTGTTGCCTTTGACGAGGACGGTTTCGAAATCTACGAGGACAAGGGCATGACGCCGCGCTTCGTAAGCCTGAGCCAGAAGCATATCCAGCGCCTCAAGGCCCGGCAGGTAGTCTCCGCCGCCTGAGTCCGCTGACAGAGCGGGCGGGAAGGTGCTCTTCCCGCCCGCTCCAGATTATTTTCCCTCCCGGTCCGTAAGCTTGTCCCTGAGCGGGCTTTGCCGCACGAGATCGTCCAGTGCTGCCGCCACCATGTCATTCAGGATGTCGCTCTCCGAACGGTCCGGATAAAGTTCCGCGAGGGCCGCAATTCTTGCCGCGTCTTCCAGGGGGAGGCGGAGATTGTAGTCGTGGGTGCGCTCGACCGGTTCTTTCTTCTTTTCCCAGTGCTTGGGCAAGTCTGTTACTTTCATGCTGTCTCCTGGACTTGTTCAGAGCTTCCTTAGTATCGTAACAAGCGTTGGTCTTCGTCAATCTAAAAGGACTTCACGTGACAGAGTTGCATCCCGATCTCCGTGAGAATGTGCGCCTGCTGGGCGAATTGCTGGGTCAGAGCATCAGGCGGTATCCAGGTGAGGAATGCTTCGATCTGATTGAACAGATCCGGGCAGCGGCCAAGGCCGACAGGCGCCAGGAGAGCGGCTCCGGTCAGCGGCTTGTCCAACTCCTCAGTCGCCTGCGCGACGACCAGCTGTTACCCGTTACCCGGGCTTTCAACCAGTTTCTCAATCTTGCCAATCTTGCCGAACAGTACCACGGCATTCGCCGTAAACGGAATCACCCGTCTGATCTCATGGTGGAGTCACTGGGCGACGTGTTCGAGCGGCTGAAGGCAGGAGGCGTGGCGCAGGATGAACTGCACCGGAGAGTTCGCAACCTCAGCATCGAGTTCGTGCTGACCGCCCATCCCACCGAGGTGGCGAGGCGCACGCTCATCATGAAGTATGATGAAATCTCCGATTGCCTGTTTCAGCTGGACCATGACGACCTTCTGGCCACCGAGAGGGATGACATTATCACCCGCCTGCGCCAGTTGATAACCGAAGCCTGGCACACCGATGAAATCAGACACGAGCGGCCGACCGCCGTGGATGAGGCCAAGTGGGGTTTTGCCGTCATTGAGAACAGTCTCTGGCAGGCTCTGCCGCGGTTTCTGCGCAGCCTCGACCAGTCCCTGGTCAGCGCTACAGGGCAGGGCTTGCCAGTGGACGCCGCACCGATTCACATTGCCTCCTGGATGGGCGGAGACAGGGACGGTAACCCCAATGTGACTCATGAGGTTACCCGCCGTGTGTTTCTGCTGGGCCGCTGGATGGCTGCTGACCTCTATCTCCGGGACATCCAGGCCCTGCGTGCGGAGCTGTCTATGTGGCAGGCCAATGAGGCTCTCAGATCCCACGTGGGCGACTGTCGCGAGCCTTACCGCGAGGTATTGGGTGAACTCCGGGATCGGCTTCTGAAGACCCGGGACTGGGCCGAGGCGGAGATCAACGGAGGTCCGGCAGATGTCACCGGGATACTGTTTGAAAATGTTGATCTGACGGATCCCCTTGAACTCTGCTATCACTCCCTTCTGGACTGTGGTCTGGAAACCGTGGCCAACGGTCCGCTTCTGGACACCCTCCGCCGCGCCCACGCTTTTGGCCTGCCCCTGATCCGTCTGGACATCAGGCAGGAGGCCAGCCGCCATGCCGAGGCCGTGGCCGAAATAGTAAGCTATCTGGATCTCGGGGACTATCTGGCCTGGACAGAAGAAGAACGCCAGGAGTTTCTGGTACGGGAACTCAACGGACGGCGGCCCCTGGTTCCGAAAAGCTGGCAGCCCTCTGACGAGGTGCGGGAGGTGTTGGCTACCTGTGAGGTGATTGCCGCCCAGACTCCGGAAGCTCTGGGCTCCTATGTGATATCCATGGCCAGCAAGCCATCCGATGTTCTTGCCGTTATCCTCCTGTTGCGGGAAGCGGGCATGGCATGGCCCATGCGGGTGGTACCGCTGTTCGAAACCCTTGATGATCTATCCGGCGCTCCCGCATGCATGGCTGCCCTGTTTGAAATTGACTGGTACAGAAACTATTGCCAGGACCATCAGGAGGTCATGATCGGTTATTCCGATTCGTCAAAGGATGCGGGCCAGATGATGGCTGCCTGGGCCCAGTATCAGGCCCAGGAAAAGCTTGCCGGGACAGCCAGGCGTTACGGTCTGCAGCTGACCCTCTTTCATGGCAGGGGTGGCACGGTGGGCCGCGGCGGTGGTCCCGCCAACCGCGCGATTCTTTCCCAGCCCCCCGGATCGGTCGACGGCAGCTTCCGGATAACCGAGCAGGGCGAAATGATCCGCTTCAAGTTCGGCCTGCCCCGGCTGGCGGAGCAGAGTCTCACTCTGTACACGACGGCGGTGATCGAGGCGACCCTGGCGCCGCCTCCCGGACCCGAGCCGGAATGGCGGGAGGCTATGGATTGGCTGACCGAGCGCTCACTGAAATCCTATCGTCAGGTCGTCCGGGAGGATCCGGACTTCGTGCCCTATTTTCGCCAGGCCACACCGGAGCAGGCACTGGGCAAACTGGCCCTGGGCAGCCGGCCGGCCCGCAGGAAGACTGGCGGTGGCGTTGAAAGCCTTCGGGCCATCCCCTGGATCTTCGCCTGGACACAGATGCGCCTGATGTTGCCGAGTTGGCTGGGAAGTGACGTTGCCATCAGCGAAGCGGTGGAATCCGGACGCCTGCCGCTTCTCCAGGAGATGATGGAACGCTGGCCGTTTTTCCGGACCTACGTCGACATGCTGGAGATGGTCCTTGCGAAGGCGGATCTGCGAATTGCGAGTTATTATGATAAAACTCTGGTTGAACCTTCTCTGCGACCGCTCGGGGAAAACCTCCGGAAGCGTCTGGCGGGCTGCGTGGAACTGGTCAAGACCCTCAAAAACCAGCAGAACCTGCTGGAGGCAGAGCCGGTGTTTGCCCATTCGATGCGGGTAAGGAATCCCTACACAGACCCTTTGCATTATCTCCAGGCGGAACTGCTACGAAGAGACCGGGAGGCTGGCGATTCGGGTGAGGTGCCGGAAATGGTGGAGCGGGCCCTGAAGGTGACCATGGCAGGCATTGCGGCCGGCATGCGCAATACCGGCTAGGCTCGGACACCCGGGACAGCGGGAGCGCCCTTAACAATCAAGAAAGGAGAGGTGTGTGGCACTGTCCACTCGACTTGAGCTGTATCTGAGCCGGAAGGGTATCCCCTTTGACGAGATTTCAGTAACACCGGGCAGCAATTTCGAGGCTGCTGTGCTGCATTCCGGTCTTCCCCGGGAAGAGGTGATCCGGGCCTCTCTTCTGATCGATCTCAGGGGAGTGGTCATGGCTGTGCACCCCTTCGACGCCAGGCTGGACCTGGAGGCTGTCCAGAAACTGACCTCCCGGCGGCTTCAGCCTCTCACCGGACCCCAGGCGGACCGTCTTTACGACGACTGCCAGCCCGGCTTTCACCCGCCGATCGGCGGGGCGTGGGAGCTCCCGGTGCTGGTTGAGGAGTCGGTCATGTCGATGCCCAGAGCAGTCATGGCCGGGGGTAGCGACCGCTCGCTGATCGCCATGGAGGGCCGGGCGCTGAGGCTGGCGCTGGCGGGCGCGCGAAAGGCTCATCTGGTCCTTAACGGCTCCGATCTGGTTTCTCCGCCAGGCCAGAAGGCAGTCACTCTCAATGAAGTGGCTGAGCAGCTCCAGAAGCTGTATCGCCTTCCCCCAATGCCGGCACTGGCGCTCAGGATTTTCCGGCTTACATCCAGCACAGAGGCATCCGCCCGTGAGCTGGCGGACCTGATCGAATTCGATCCCAGTCTCACGGCCCAGATCCTGCGCTACGCCCGCTCTGCCCTGTTCAATTATCCCGGTCAGATCGAGTCGGTGCAGGATGCTGTTACCCGGGTACTGGGGTTTGACCGGGTAGCACACATTGCCCTGGGCATAGCATCTGTCAGGGCGTTTGACGTGCCCCGGGGAGGAATGCTCGGAATGGATGAGTTCTGGCGACATTCCCTTTACTGTGCCTTTCTGTGCCAGAAGATAGCGGTCCGGTGCAAGGCTGACAAAGGCCTGGCCTACCTTTGCGGTCTGCTCCACAACTTTGGTCTGCTGCTCATTGGTCACCTGTTCCCAGTGGAGTTCCAGCAGCTGAACAGCCTTCGGGAAGCCAACCCCGAGCACAGCATGCGATCCCTGGAACAGGAAGTCTTTGGCAGCGAAGGTGGGCAGGAGCTGATGCTGGTTGGGCACGGCGCCATCGGCGGCATACTCCACAGGCTCTGGCAGCTGCCGGATGCCGTGGTCAAGGCGGCCGGTGTTCACCAGCAGGTTGAATACCATGGCGAACACGAGTCATGGGTGCTGATGGTGCAGTTGGCCAATGAACTGCTAAAGGAAAAAGGCATTGGTGATGAATTCAATCTGCAGGACCCTTCGGTGCCGGCCGCCAGGCTGGGCCTGGATGAGGCTGATCTGAACCTCCTTCGCGAAGAAGTGGAAAACGTATCTGACGATCTCGATGCACTGGCCCGATCGCTGACTTCCTGATGATGGAGGCTCCTTCTTCGACCTTTGGACCCCGGCATTGCGACCTGGGTTCACTTTCTCTTGGGCCCCCGACTTCGTATAATGCCCGATCCGAAAAATTCAGGGTGCCCGGTAAAGGATTGCGCCGGGAATAAATATCCCGGAAGGTGCGGTGCGATTGCTGCTCAATCCCCGGCTTTCTTAAAAAAATTCATTAAACGGGAGCAGAACCAGTATGCGAATCATTATGTTAGGCGCGCCAGGCGCGGGCAAGGGCACTCAGGCCCAGTTTATCTCGGAGCGCTACAATATTCCCCAGATTTCCACCGGGGACATGCTGCGGTCTGCGGTCAAGGCGGGAACGGAGCTGGGCAAGCAGGTGAAGGAAGTCATGAAAAGCGGCGGTCTGGTCTCCGATGACATCATCATTGCGCTCATTGAAGAGCGCATAAAGCAGGATGACTGCCGAAACGGCTTTCTGCTTGACGGATTTCCCCGAACCATTCCCCAGGCAGAAGCACTCAGAAACCAGGGCATCGAGATAGACTATGTCATTGAGATCGCCGTGGATGATGAAGAAATCGTGCAGCGTCTTTCCGGACGCCGGGTGCATGAACCCAGTGGCCGCACCTACCACGTGAAATACGATCCGCCGAAGGTCCCGGGCAAGGATGATGAGACCGGCGAGCCTCTGGTTCAGCGTGAGGATGACAAGGAAGAAACGGTTCGCAAGCGTCTTCAGGTCTACCACCAGCAGACAGCGCCGCTGGTGGGCTATTACCAGGAGTGGGCCAGGGAAGAACCCGAATCTGCCCCGAAGTATGTCCGGGTGGAAGGCGTCGGTTCGCTGGACGATATCCGCAACCGGATCCTGGAAAAACTCGGGTGAGCAGCGGATTTAATCTGTGAATCTTCTGGCACTGGATACCTCCTCCGAGGGCTGTTCGGCAGCCTTGCTGCTGGATGACCAGCTGACGGATCGTTTCAGCATCGCGCCCCGGGGACATACCCGCCTGCTCATGCCGATGATCCGGGAACTGCTGGCCGAACAGAATCTGACCGCTTCTGCACTTGATGCGGTGGCGTTCGCCTGTGGCCCTGGTTCCTTTACCGGGCTGCGTATCGCCACTGGCGTTGTCCAGGGACTGGCATTCGGTCTGGATATTCCGGTGATACCTGTTTCCTCGCTGGCGACCGTGGCAGCCCAGGTAATGGCTGAGCCCGGACTGGTCGACCCCGGGGCAGGGGTAGCCATCGCCTTCGATGCCCGCATGGGAGAGGTTTACTGGGGCTGTTTCCGGTCCCGGCAGGGATTTCCCGAGCTGGTGGCGCCAGAGCGGGTCTGCGCGCCCGGGGACCTTGTCCTGCCGGACAGTCCCGCCCGCTGGGTGGGAGCAGGCTCCGGCTGGCTGCTTCAGGAGCGGATGCCGGAGGAGCTTGCCGTCAGGATTCAGCGGGCAGATCCGGGCCGTGTGCCGCGAGCCCGGGAAGTGGCGCTGCTTGCGAGGGAGGCCTGGAACAGAGGCGAAACCGTCAGTGCCGAGAAGGCGATGCCCATCTACCTTCGCGACGAAGTGACCTGGAAGAAACTTCCGGGCCGTTAAATCACCACTCTTTCCGGGAACGCAAGGCCATGGATCTGTGGCACATCGTTGTACTGGCCATAATCCAGGGCCTGACCGAGTTTCTGCCTATCAGCAGTTCCGCTCACCTGATTCTACCGTCACAACTGCTTGGCTGGCCTGATCAGGGCCTTGCCTTTGATGTTGCGGTCCATGTGGGCACCCTGGCTGCGGTGGTCTGGTATTTCCGGCGGGATGTGGGACGCCTGGCGCAGGCCTGGGTCACCGACACCTGGCATCGAAGGGTGGGGCAGGACAGCGGTCTGGCCTGGGCCATTATCGTCGGCACCATTCCTGCCGGCCTTGCCGGCATCCTGCTGAACGATATTATCAGCACCCAGCTGCGCTCAGGCCTGGTTATTGCGGCGACCACCATAGGTTTTGGCCTGGTGCTCTGGTGGTCGGATGCAGTCGGGCGGCGGGAGCGGGAACTGCCCGGCCTGCGGCTCAGGGATGCCCTGATCATCGGGCTCGCCCAGGCCATCGCCCTGATCCCCGGCACTTCCCGTTCCGGCATCACCATGACGGCGGCACTGTTTCTGGGTTTTACCAGGGAGTCCGCAGCCAGGTTTTCATTTCTGCTATCCATCCCCCTCATTACTGCAGCTGGGCTCCTCAAGATTCTTGAGCTGATCAGCCTTGGCGAAGGGGCGGACTGGGAGTCCATTGCACTGGGAGCCGCTGTGTCGTTTGTCAGCGCAGTGGTCTGTATTCACCTTTTCCTGCAGTTCCTTGAGCGGATAGGGCTCATGCCCTACGTTATTTACCGACTGTTACTGGGTGTCGTATTGTTGTTTGTGCTCTGGTAGAAGGGTTTTATTTTTCTCTGTGACGTTACATACTTCAGATTCTGGCTTTTCCTTCCGGATGGTTACTCATGGTTAGTGGATTAGGTCCGAATACGCTTTCTCCGGCACAATCGGAGGCCTCGTCAGCGCGGTCGCGGTCCGACGTTGCCCGGAATTCAGCGGTTACCGGCCCCAACGCCACTCCTGACAATGTCCGCCAGTCCCTGGGTGAGCCCCGCTCGGGCCGGGAGCCGCGCCAGCCGGACATTATTGATTCGGTGGCGATTGAGCGCCGCGTAGAGGCACGGCAGGCGGCGGAAGATGTCCGTCTGGAAAGGTTCCGCGCCGAGGATCTGTCCTTCGCCAGCGCCCGTGCCCTGGACGTCTTTGCTTCTGTCGCAGGGCAGCGCGAAGGTACTGATACAGAGCTTACCGGTATCGACATACGCGTCTGATGCCTGCCCCCTTGACCGAGTCCGTCGCGGTTGCCTGCTCCGATCTGGTTGAGTCCCTACCCCTCAGGGAACTTGCCCAGCAGCTGCAACTGCCGTTTATTGGAATTGCTGATCCCCGCCACGTAAAAAATTTCGACATTCTCCTCTATGGAGATCGGGATGGTCTGGGCCTTCAGGTGACAGGAAAGGGGGCGCCGGGACCGGTAAGGGCTGACTTGAGTTCTGGCAAGGCCGGTTACAGGCTGGAGCATGGTGGTGGCACCGGCCAGCTTGTGGCCCGTGCAGTAGGGCTGAAGAAAACCCGTCGGCCGCTGCATGTGCTGGATGCCACGGCAGGCCTGGGTCAGGATGCTTTCGTGCTGGCCGGCCTCGGTTGCCGCGTGACTCTGATAGAACGCTCCCCGATTGTTCATGCCGTACTGGCAGATGGCCTTCTCCGGGCCAGGCTCAACCCGCTCACAGCACCAGTGGTGGAGCGGATGACCCTGATAGGCCGGGACAGCCTGCGCTGGCTGGAGCAGGCCGAAGGGGAGATCGCCGATGTGATCTATCTGGACCCCATGTTTCCGCACAGGGACAAGTCGGCACTGGTCAAAAAGGAAATGCGGGTCTTCCGCCACCTGGTGGGTGATGATGAAGATGCCCCGGCTCTTCTGGCTGCCGCCCTCGAGCACGCGGCTTACCGGGTTGTCGTCAAGCGGCCCCGCAAGGCACCGGTACTTGGTGACAGGGAACCGGCCACCAGGGTGGAAGGCAAGACCAGCCGCTATGACATCTATCCAATCCGGGCGCTGCCGCCGGCCTGAACCCTGTTACACACCAAGCATGGTTACCTGCTGTATCGCCTGACGCTTCTCCACGCTCAGTACCAGGCGTGCATCCTCTGCCACTTCATCCAGCCCTTCCGAATAGCAGAGATGGCCGTTATCGTCGGTAGTCACCACCTCTCTTTTCTGGAGGTTTGCAATGAAGTTCCGGAACAGGCTCTTGTCGAAGAACTCCGGTGCATTCAGACCGAACAGAATGGCCATCCGCTCTGCCAGCAGAGTGCTCTGTTCCTCCAGTTCGGTCGCCGTGATCCTGCCGGAACCGTATTTGCGAAGAACCGCAATGGAAATATGGTAGCGCTCCAGGGTCTGGATGATAAAGCGTGACAGCACTCTCAGCCGCAGCATCGCATCCGTGCCGTCTTCGGGCCGCCAGAGACGCTGGCCTTCAACCCGCAGGAGCCCCTGGGCCACCAGTACATCCAGCCACTCCCCGATCACCCGGTCTGCCTGTTCGGGGTCATACCTGAGGAACAGCTCTGACTGCAGGTAGGGATAGACCACGCTTGCCAGAAATACCACTTTCTCGCGGGCCAGGGAGGCGTTGTTTTCAAACAGGCAGGCAATCAGCGAGGGCAGGGCAAACAGGTGCTGTATGTTGTTCCGGTAATAGGTCATCAGGATGGCATTGTTGCCTTCCAGGGAGATGATGTCTCCCAGCTTCTGGGCATTCCGGCTGACCAGCCCCATGGCTTCACAGTAATCAATCCACTCCTTGCCTTCGCCGTCAGGCAGCGTGACTGTACTGGCATAGGGGTAGGCCCGCAGGAGTTCGGCAAACTGGTCCATCAGCCGGCCAAGCTGTGCCTCGTCCATGGCCAGGCGTTCGGTGCTGAGCAGAACGGTTGCGGTCATGCCAATGGGGTTCACCGCCACCGAGGCATTAATCCGGGTGGCAACTTCATCAGCCAGTGTTTCCACGGCACGGTTCAGCCAGGCAGGCCGGTAATCTGAACCATAGGCTTCCTGGCGCCAGCTGGGCTGTACGTCATCCAGCAGGCCGGCGAGGGGAATGGGCTCGCCAAAGTTCAGTGCCACCCGGCCGAAGGAGCTCCGTAACCGGCGAAGTGTGCCAAGCAGCGAAAAGATATTTTCTTTCTGTTTTTTCTTCCCCCTCAACTCCCCCAGGTAAGATCGGCCTTCCATGACCTTCTCATAGCCGATATAGACAGGCACGAAGACAATGGGCTTCCGGTGATCCCGCAGGAAGCTCTTTACTGTCATTGAGAGCATTCCGGGGCGCGGCTGAAGCATGCGCCCGGTGCGGCTGCGGCCTCCTTCCACAAAATATTCCACGGAATAGCCCCGGGAGAACATCACATGCATGTACTCATTGAACACAGTGGCATAAAGGGGATTGTCCCTGAAACTGCGCCGCATGAAAAAGGCGCCACCACGTCTCAGGATGGGGCCCACGATGGGCATGTTGAGATTGATGCCGGCGGCAATGTGGG
This sequence comes from Marinobacter sp., assembly GCF_044799475.1. Lineage (GTDB taxonomy): Bacteria > Pseudomonadota > Gammaproteobacteria > Pseudomonadales > Oleiphilaceae > Marinobacter. The sequence goes on from NZ_CP085217.1 coordinate 2,012,903, forward strand.
GAGGCATCAGGCCATTCCGGTAGAGCACGTAGGAAAGCAGCAGATAATCGATGTGGGAGCGATGGCAGGGCACGTAGACAACCGCATTGTCCCGCGCGACATCCTGTGCAACTCCAATGTTGTTGATGGCAATACCGTTGTAAATACGGTTCCAGAGCCAGCTCAGCACCACTTCCAGTGCCCGGATGGTGGCAATGGACATGTTGGCGGCAATCTCGTCGGCATACTTGCGGGCCTTTGCCCGCACTTTCTCCGGGGGGATGTCATCCCTGCGGGCAGCCTCCCGGATGGCGTCCTTGACCGCCGGCGTGCGCACAAGACTGTCCACCAGGGTCCGTCGATGGGACAGATCCGGCCCCAGCACAGCCTGACGTACGCGGCGGAAATGGGTGCGCAGGACCCGGGCGAGCTTGCGGAGGGCCCGTTGTTCGTTGTCGCGGTATTCGTCGACGACCTCGGAGAGCGAAAGGGGCTTGCTGAACTGCACGTAAGTGTTGCGGCCATGAACCAGGATGATCAGCAGCTTCTGCAGGCGTCCCGCTACCGACCAGGTGTCGGAAAGCAGCATCTTGACCAGGGATTTGGCCTTGTCCGGCGAGCGTCCCCAGAACAGAGAGACAGGAACTATCTGAATATCCAGGGTAGGGTCTTCAAGGCACAGCCGGGCGTATTCCTGCATGCGGGCTGTTGGCGCCAGGGTTTCCCGCTGACGGAACAGCCGCCCTGGCCGCTGATACAGGAAAAAGAAGGAGCGTCCCGGGCCGTTGTTGATGGCCGGGGGCTTCTCGGCAGAAGGCAGGCCGGCCCTGCGCACTTCTTCTTCCAGTACCAGTCTGCTGGAGAGGGAGCTGTACTGAAGCGCGTAGCACACCGGCCTGTGGGGATCGAGCTCCAGAGCTTCACGGCTTGCGCCTATTACATCCGTGCGGACCCACAAGAACAACAGTTTGCGCAGAATGGTCAGAAAAAAACTGTTAATGACCGGCAATAAACCCATGGACGTTCACTCTGGTTATCAAACTGGCGCTAAGTGTACTTGCTCTTCGGGTCTGCGCAAAGGAGCGGCATGGTTCTGACATAATGAGCGATGTGTTACATTTCGCGGAGCAAACAGCAACGAGGTGTGCCAGGTGGCAGAGTGGTCAGCGGGATGGTCAGGTGAAGCTCCGGATGACGCAGATGGCGTGCTTGCCCTCTGCGAGGGCTCAGTTGTCCGGCCTGGTGCCGGCTGGCTCCATGACTGGGACCGGATGGCCGGTCTGCTTGCCGCAGACAGTGACCCGGTGTTTGTCGGCCGCTTCGATGGCCGCAGCGTCTATGTTGTGGAACTCGCCAGGATGAAAGCCGGCGATGAGTCCGGTCATGTCTCCCTCCGGGAGGCGCTGCTGGAAACCGAAGATGCCCCCGTCGGCCTGATCAGCACGTCTGTCCAGGTGCTCCAGTGGTGGCGGGATCATCGCTTCTGTGGCCGATGCGGCCAGCCAACCGATTACCACCCGACAGAGCGGGCCCGCTGGTGTCGGCAATGCCAGGTGCCCTGGTATGCCAGGCTGGCACCCTGTGTCATCGTTGTCATCCGCCGCGAAAACCGTTTTTTGCTGGCAAGGTCGTCCCGCACCCGGCGATATTATTACAGTCTCATTGCAGGCTTCGTGGAGCCGGGAGAAAGCGCGGAAGAGGCAGTAAAGCGGGAAGTGATGGAAGAAACAGGTCTGACGGTGAACAACATCCGGTACAGGACTTCCCAGTCATGGCCTTTCCCCCATCAGTTGATGCTGGGATACTTCGCCGACTATGTTGCGGGAGACCTGGTCCTGCAGGAAGATGAACTGGCCGCTGCGGACTGGTTCGAGCCTGGTTTGCTCCCTCCCGTACCGCCGGCCACGACTATTGCCGGACATCTTATCAGAGTCATGGAGCAGGAAATCTCTTGCGGGGAGGGACCGGGTTGAGGCCACCCGAAATTCTGGTATTCGATTCTGGCGTGGGCGGGCTCAGCGTGGCCCAGTGCATTGCCGGAGTGATTCCGGCGGCACGCCTGACCTATGTGGCGGACAACCTCTGTTTTCCCTACGGCGACCAGCCAGAGGCTGTGGTCGTTTCCCGCTGTGTGGCGCTGATTCGTCAAAGCCTGGCGGCCAAGCCCGCTGATGTGGTGGTGATTGCCTGTAATACCGCCAGCACTGTCGCCCTGACTTTCCTGAGGCAGGCCATTGATGTGCCGGTGGTCGGGGTGGTGCCGGCCATCAAGCCAGCCGCAGCGCTGTCGGTGAACCGGCGTATCGGCCTCCTTGCCACCCCGGCGACAGTCCGGCGGCCCTATCTGGACGGGCTGATCGCGGAATTTGCATCTGATTGCACCCTGGAACGTGTCGGGCATCCGGATCTTGTGCACTGGATTGAGGCCTGGGTAAGAGGAGAGTCTGATCTGCCGGGGAAGGCTCTGGAGCGGGTGCTTCAGCCCTTCCGTGATGCCGGGGTGGACACGATCGTGCTCGGCTGCACCCATTATCCCCTGATTCTGGCCGCCCTTCAGGCTCAGTTGCCCGAGGTCCGGCACTGGGTGGACTCGGGCGAGGCCGTCGCCCGGAGAACCCTGCATCTGTTACAGGCCTCCGGCTTCTGCCAGGGGGGAGAGAAAGCCGGGGCCGCGCCTGTTGTCACCGCCCTCTTTACGGGGGAGGTGCCGGCGGGCATCGGGGACTATCTTGCCGGTCTCGGACTTGTGTCTGAACGGCTGGCGGGAAACTGGCCCGCCTTTACAGAAGCCGTGTGAGTTTGAACATGGCGAGGAATTCCACTGCCGGAACCGAACGCCTGTGGCAGCAGTAGGTTTTGAAACTGCTGCCCCGGAATCGGGACTTGGTAAATTCCAGGCCCTTGAAGTTGTAAAGAAAGTTTCCCCGGTTGTAGACCCCGTGCAGCATCTTCTTGAACAGCCTGCTCTCCTGATGTTCCGTTGCCTGGTCGAGGGACAGCGGGATTAGACCAAGGTCGAGCCAGGGAACCCCTTCCTTCTGGAACACTTCCATGGCATGGGCCAGCAGGGTATAGAAAATACCCTGCCGGAAGTCGGCATTGGCCCGTGAAATATTGGGCACGTAGCTGATGATCCGGTTGTTGCGATAGATGGGGTCAAAGTAGACGAAGCCCACCGCCTTGTCATCCTGGTAGGCATAGAAATGGCGCTCGTTCTCCCGATAATTCATCTCCATGGGGCGGATCAGGAAACGGATCTCCTTGCTTTTGCATTTCCGTGTCTGGATCCAGGCGTCGGAAATCTCACGGGTGTTATCGTCGCTGAATCTCTCCTTGACCGTGATGCCGTTTTTCTCTGCCTGGTTCAGCGCCGTCCGGATGATCTGCTTTTTTTTGCCGGTCAGGGACCACTCACTCAGTTTGATGCGGGATTCACTTCCAAACTGGGTGCCGTAAAGGCCGAAACGCCGATGCAGGAAATCAACCACAGGCTTGGACACCTGAATGTACGAGGCGTTTGGGTAGCGGGAGTGGAACCGCTCCAGTATCAGCTCGAAGTGTTCCGGCGCGGAAATCGGATCGGATAACACAAAGGTCATGCCCCATTTGCGCATAAATCCGATGAAACCAACTCCCGGCAGATCAAAGTAGTTCATGCCCGGCTGGAGGGTGGAGAACGACTGGGAGTGGGTGCCGAACTTCTTGAGGTAATCCACCCGCTCAGGAAAGGTGAAGGCACCTTCGGCGACGGTATCGAAACGGTCAAGTGCAAGAATCTGGTCAGACATTCGGCTTCTCCCCCGGGGGTTCAGGTATTGTTCTCTGGTTCGAGGCGATCATTGCGCCTGCTTCTGACCAAGAATCGACCAGTAGCAGTTCATGTTAAGAAGCTTGAAATGCTTCTTTTCCTTTACCTCAAGACCAAGCCGCTGCATGTGTTCGGGGTAGTTGTAGATCTTGTGGAATGCATTGTTGGCAAACAGCCAGAAGGTGAACACGGCCATGTACCAGTAGAGCTTCTTGAATGTACGGGCAAACAGGTTTCCGGAGGGGTAGCAGAAGTCGCCAACCACGACCCGGGCGTCTGGCTTGCCCAGCCGGATCAGATGCTCCAGCACCCGCACCATCATGTCTTCGTCAAATACATTGAGGAAGAAGTTGGCAACCACCATGTCATATTGTTCGAACTCCTCCACCATCATGATGTCACTGTGAATGCGACGGATGGTCAGGTTTGGCGCTTCGTCCTGCTGGGCATCCGCAAATTTCCGAAGCATGGTTTCGGACAGGTCGACGACGGTGACGTCCGCGCCCAGCTCCGCGGCCCGGATAGCGTCACGGCCATGGCCGACACCGGCGAAAAGCACACGGGTGCCAGGCTGAATGGATTCCACGTCAAGCATGGCGGTCTTGCAGCGGTGAATGTTTTTCCCGCTGTACAGGTTGCTCAGAAAGTCATAAACAGGGCCGATGTACTTGTATTTGTCGCGCATGTTCGTCAGTGCCTTTCCGGTTCATGTTGGCCCGCCTGTTGTTCTTTATGGCCGACATCCTGTCCATGCGTTGCACGTTTCGGAGTCGCTGCGGGTTGGTATGGGAAAAGCTTAGAGAAGAGGAGGGAATAATTATGTGCAGTGGGCCGCATTTCCGGCTACATAAAGTTACTTACTGCAACGCTTTGCAAACAGCGTCATGGTTTGGGCTCTTAGTGTCAGACAATCCGGTTATCGAGTTTCCGAAGCTTTTCAGTTACTTCCAGGCCAAAGGGTGCCTTTGCCTCTTTTTCCAGCAGGCGCGATATGGCTTCCGCGGGCTGCGCCGGCCCGTAAAAAAAACCCTGAACCTGGTGACACCCAAGTCCTTTCAGATAGGCCAACTGAATGTCGGTTTCCACCCCTTCCGCCACAATGTCGAGCTTCAGGCCGTGAGCCATGGCGACGATGGCATTGACGATGCAGGCACCATCGTCTCCGGTCCGGATCTCCCGGACGAAGGACTGGTCCACCTTGAGGGTGTGAATCGGCAGCCGGTGGAGGTAGTTGAGGGAAGAGTAGCCGGTGCCGAAGTCGTCAATTGCAATCCGGACGCCCAGCCGGGCAAGCTCCCGCAGCTTGATGCTGATCTGCTCAAGGTCACTCATGATGACGTTTTCAGTAATCTCGATTTCCAGATTGCCCGGCGGGAAGTTCTGGAGTTGCAGCTGCTCCATCAGATTTTCGACAAACCGTGGGTGATCCACCTGAATGGGAGACAGGTTGACGGACAGCCGCAAATTCTCATGACCACCCAGGATCCACTTATTGACCTGGCGGCATGCCCGGCTGAGCACCTGCTCACTGAGATCAACAATAAGCCTGGTTTCCTCCGCGAGGGGCAGGAAATCCCGGGGGTATAAAAGTCCCCGTTCCGGGTGCTGCCAGCGTACGAGGGCCTCCAGCCCGACAATACGGCCACTGTTGGCGCACATCTGGGGCTGATAAAAAACCCGGAGCTCGTCGTTTTCCAGCGCCTGCCGCAGGTCCCGCTCCAGGCTCAGTCGATTGGCGGTATCGATGCTCATGGTATCGGCATAGAACCGGTAACCGTCCTTGCCCCGGGCCTTGACGTGGTACATGGCGATGTCTGCATTCTGGATCAGCTGGTCCATCGAGCCGCCCGCCTCGGGGTAAAGGGCGATACCAATGCTCACGCCAACAAAGACTTCGTGGTCCCCCAGCTGGAATGGCGCTTTCAGGGCCTGAATCAGCTTCTTTGCGATATGACGGGCATCATCAGGCTCGTCAATTTCGGGCAGGAGAAGGGTGAACTCATCGCCTCCGAACCGGGACAGGGTGTCTCCTTTGCGGAGGCAGGCCTCAAGACGGTGGGTGACGGATTGCAGAAGACGGTCACCCATGGCGTGGCCGAGCGTGTCGTTGATGATCTTGAAACGGTCCAGATCAAGAAACATCACCGCCAGCTTCTGGTGACTGCGTTCTGACTGGGTGATGGCGAGGTTCAGCCGGTCCCGGAAAAGAGCCCGGTTGGGAAGGCGTGTGAGGAGGTCATGGTAGGCCTGGAAATTGATGAAGGCTTCTGCCTCCTTTCGTTCCGTAACGTCCCTGGCTGTGCCATAGAACCTGGCTTTCTGGCTTGCAAGGCGGGCATGGGCGTCGGCCACCAGCGGCAGAGTCTCGTGGTCTACCGGGAAGGCCGTAATTTCAAAATACCGGTTGGCTCTGGGGCTGCCGCGGGTCTTGAGCCGGACCTCAAAGGTGCGGGGGTTGTCCGCGGTGACACCTGCATCCCTGAGTGCGTAGGTGACCCGGACCAAATCCTGTTTGTCGATGATGGAGCCGAAAAACTTGCCTGTGAGTTCGGAGCGGCGATAGCCGAGCAGTGCTTCGATCTTGTTATTGGCAAAACAGAAACGGCCATCCTGATCCAGCATGAACACTATGTCAGGAGAGCTGTTGACAATATAGCGGTGCAGGGCCTCGGATTTTTCCAGCCTCTGCTGCACGTCGGCGTGGGCCCGCACCAGGGCCTGTTTGCCAAGCACTGCGTGAAGTGTGTTGAGCAGCTCTTCCGGGTCGTAGGGCTTGCGGATGTAGTCCTGGGCTCCCCGTCGCAGGGCGCGGCTGACACTGGTAAAGGAGCTTTCCCCACTGACCACGACAATCGCACATTCAGGCTGGGCGCTCGCGGCGTGGACCATGACGTCAAAACCATCCACTTCCGGCATGCGGAGGTCGAGCATCGCTACGTCAAACTGCTGGCTGTCAAGCTTCTGGCAGGCTGCCCGGCCACCTGGCGCAGCGGTCACCTGGTAGCCACGCTGTTCCAGCAGTGTCACAAGGCTCAGCAGCAGCCGGGGATCATCATCCGCCACCAGAATTCTGGCCTTGGACAGGTCTGGCATGGATGGTTCGGCAAGGTCCGTTTTCATCGCGGTTTACCCGTTATTATTGGCCTTCAACGTGTTCCGATGCCGCAGGCAGGAGGATCCGGAATCTGGTCCCTTTGCCGCTGGTGTGGCAGCCAATGATACCGTCCATGTCATCAACAAGCTGTTTGACAATGCTGAGTCCGAGGCCGCTATGCCCCGCTCCCTTGTCGGATTTTACCGGCAGAAACAGCCGTTTCTGCACTGATTGAGGCAGGCCGGGGCCGTTATCCTCGACCACCAGCTCCACCCACCTGCGACCGTTCTGCCAGACTGGCGTAGCAGTACTCAGGTTGATCCTCCCGCCATCTTCCATACTTTCAATGGCATTGCGAATCAGATTGATAAGAACCTGCCTGACCGGTGCCCGGGAAGAGAGTATGCGGGTATCACCGCTGGACAGTGCCAGAGTGCAGGTTACCCTGTGATCCCTGAAAAGACTGTCTTCAAAGAGATCGTTCAGAGCCTTGATCTCATCATTGAGGATGGCCTGGCTCTGATGCTCTTTCTCTGGCGCTTCGCCTTCACCCAGTTGCAGGAGAAGATTTCCCGCCCGCTCCAGTTCGTCCCGGATGACATCCAGCTCCTCCTTGACACCCCTGTCTTCAAGACGGGCTCTCAGCTGGTAGATGTACTGGCGGATGATGGTGAGCGGGTTGCTGATCTCATGAATCTGGCGCCGGATGTTCTCCGCATGGATGGCTTCGGTGATGCTGTCACCTCCTTTCCCGGTATTGCTCCGCTGTGCAGCAAGCCGGGAAAGCTGCTGACAGAACATGCTGGCCAGCTCTTCCGCCGCCGTGCTGTCTCCAGCCTCCAGCCCAAGCATGAATACACCAGAACAGCTGTCCCCCTCGGTGACCGGCATAGCAAGCATGGTCGATGTATTGAGCAGCCCCAGAATCTGTCTGTCAAGGACACTTAACTCATCCGGGTCGGCATGGACCGCTGCGGTGTCACGATGGCTCCGGGTGAGAACGCTGAGGGCCGGAGCACAGGAAACGGACATTTCAGGGCAGTCTCCCTGGCTGCTGGACATCAACCTGAGTGATTCCGGACCAGCCGCAAAGAAGAGTGCTGGCTGCCCGGTGAGCAGGGTGAGATTGCTTACGGTGGCCGCCAGCATGGCCTGCGTCGATTCGTGCTCCCCGTGGTAGCTCAGGGACTGTTCCGTCATGGCGTGGTGAATAACCATCTTCTGCAGCGCCTGGTTGGCCCTGTGGCCGTCATAGTCTTCCTCCAGGGATACACCCAGCGACTCGGCCAGGGTTGCCACTTCGTTATTGATCCGCGCACATATCTCGCGCGTGAGATCCTCGCCCAGCCCAAAGATGGTGCCTGCTGCAGCCACGCCGGAAGCGTCCGCCAGGGCCAGCCTGGTGGAAAGGTTGATCAGCTTCACCAGATGAGCCGCATCACGAATGCTGGCTGGAGGTTCCTGCTGGTAGCGCATGGCATCGGCAGCCATGGGGCCCAGCCCCCAGGCAATCGCGAACCGGGCGCCAATTTCAGCCTGGTCGTTGAGGTATTCCTGCTGGGACTCCCCCGGGGCTATCTTGAGTGCAATCAGCTCGCCGACATTGTGAACCATCCCCAACATGAAGGCCTCATCTGCGGAGGGGTATCTGGTCAGGGTCGCCAGGGCCCTGGCGGTCAATGCCGTGGTCAGGGAATGGCGCCAGAAATCCCTGAGCTGTTGCCACTGGTCAGCCCCCAGGTCAAAAAGCAGCTGGCGGAGCGCGACGGTCAGGATGAGAGTACGGATACGGTCGGTGCCGAGCCTCAGTAACGCCTGCTCGATAGAGCGGATTTCACCAGGGCGGCCATAAAGAGAAGAGTTGGCAAGGGACAGAACCCGGGCGACCAGGGCGGTATCCGTGCAGATGATGTCGCTGATTTTCCGGTAACTGTCTTCCTGCTGGCACGCCCCCAGCACCCTGAGTGTTACCTCGGGGAGAATGGGCAGCTGGATGTCGTGCAAAATCTGCATGGGTTTACCAGTCTTGAAATGCGACAGGTCGTGTCTGACGTCGTGCCTGACCAGGCAGTCAGACAGAGCTTAGACAATAAAAGTGAATTATCAACCGGTTATTGCTGATAACTGGAGAAGATTGTAAAAAATGAGGTGTTCCAGTACGCAAACTCCGGATAAATATTAACCGGTATGGCGCTGGCAGGGAAATAAACCTGTCGTGATTTCACTTATATGTGACAGGGCTTCGGGCTACAATAGGGTCGATTTCATGGGCAGTCAGGGCCCTGAATTATCCTCCAGGCAGATCAGGACCGGGTAATGGCGAATTTGCAACAACGTCCATGTCAGCCGAAAATTCTCGCGATAACCGGGGGCAAGGGCGGCGTCGGCAAGACCTCGATAGCACTGAATCTTGCACTGACCCTGTCCAGGAACGGGCACCGGGTGCTGCTGCTCGATGGAGACACGGATCTGGCCAATATCAGCATCATGCTGGGCCAATACCCCAGGCTGACTCTGGCAGACTTTCTCGCAAGGCGCTGTCTCCTGCTGGACGTGATCATGTCCGCTCCCGCCAACCTCGACATTATTCCCGGAGCTTCCGGCGTTCAGCAGTGTATGGACATGTCGGCTGGCGACAGCATCGACCTGCTGCGCACCCTTGGAGAGCTGGAACGTCATTATGAGTATGTTCTGATCGACACTGCGGCCGGCCTTCAGCCGCTGGTGCTCCACATGATTGCTGCCGCTGCCATGGCCTGTGTGGTTGTCACGCCAGAGCCTACATCCCTGACGGACGCTTTTTCCCTTATCAAGGTGCTCCAGCGACGAGGCTATCGCCGCACCCCGAGTGTGGTGGTGAACATGGCCCAGGGCCCCAGTCAGGCCCGCTCGGTCTTTCAGCGATTTTCTGCAGCCCTGCAGCGCCACCTGAATGTTCAGCCCCATTACCTGGGCGCCATCCTCCGGGACGAGGCCCTGCGTCAGTCAGTGGTGAACCAGCGGCCCGTCGCTCTGTTTCCGGTGTCCGATCCTTCCTGCCGCCAGTTCCGGGGGCTGGCGGATATGGTCAAGGTGCGTCTTGACCAGCTGCCGGCCCGCAAGGCGGGAATTGCTGCCTACTGGCACCAGGTGGCCCGAAAGGCCAGGGATGCCGCCTCCTCCGCGCCGCCTCCTGGAGTCCCTCCTTCGCCCCCCGAACAGGCACCCGCAGCTTCCGCCATGATTTCCGCGAGTGACCGGGCGCGGCAGCTCGTTGACGAGCTGGAAACCCTGCTCACGGAACCCGCGAACCCCGATATGCTGCGTTATGAAGCGTTCACGGCCTGTTTTGCACTGCTTGGGCGCACCATGGATGAGGATGTGATCGAAATTGTCCAGACTGGTCTGGCGGCGTTGAACTGGGAATCCATGGGCCAGAAACAGCGGGAACACTTTGCTGCGCATCTGCGTCAGCTGGCCGACCAGATGGCGCCTGCTGCGAGCCCCCCTGAAGCCTTTCAGCCCCTCGCTGCCAGCCAGAAACCCCGCTACGATCAACTGGTCTTCGGTGACCAGGACCGCCTGCTGCAGGCCATCCGGGAGCAGCCCGGGGATGTCTCGCTGGACCGGTTTCTGAAGTCTCTGGCGGATCAGTCGGATTAAGTAAGTTTTAGGACTTCCCCCACGATTTCCCCTGTTTCATCCTGTATCCTTGCGTCAAGGCTTTGACTTTTTCTGTGTCTTTTTTTTGCAGTAGGTCACCTGTCTGTCATCTGCAATATGGCACCATCAGATCCTCAGGCTCTTGCGCTGCGCCTCTTCGTGGTGGATTCCGGCCCGGAAAATTCCGAAGGTGGGTCATGCTGGTGTGATGATTGCTTGGTTATTGCAGAGCGGGTAAGCCAGTCAAGGCGGACCCATACAACAGTTTCCTGCCCGGTGAGACTTGCCTCATGGATTCCCGGGCCCGGTGACCATCCAGACAGCGCCCTGGGGATGCCGGCATTCAGGAATCGGATGTCCAAACGTAGAGAAGGAGTTCCACATAATGGCAAAACAGCATTCCTCCAACGAGTCCACATCACGGGTACTCAGTCAACTCCGGGGCAAGCATGTACTGATCACCGGGACCAGTGGTTTTCTGGGCAAGGTGGTGCTGGAAAAGCTGATCAGAGCGGTGCCTGATATTGGTGGCATCCATCTGTTGATCCGGGGTAATGCCCGTCATCCGGATGCGCGTGACCGCTTCCTCAATGAAGTGGCCTGTTCTTCGGTGTTTGAGCGGCTCAAGCTGAACGATGGGGAGGCTTTCGACAGTTTTCTGGAAGAAAAGCTTTTCTGCGTCACCGGGGAGGTTACCGAGCCCTTTTTTGGCATGGTCAGGGAGTCCTGGGATGCCCTGGCAGACCAGGTGGACGCGGTAATAAATTGCGCGGCCAGTGTGAATTTCCGGGAAGAGCTGGACAAGGCGCTGGCAATCAACACCCTGTGTCTGAAAAACATTGCTGCTTTTGCCAGGGCCGGCGGTGCTCTGCCGGTAGTGCAGATTTCCACCTGTTACGTGAATGGGAAAAACGGGGGCCAGGTGCACGAAGATGTCATCCGCCCGGCGGGTGCTTCAATTCCCCGGAGCAGTGAGGGCTATTATGATATAGAGGAATTGACCACGCTGTTGCAGGACAAGATTGCCGACGTCCGTTCCAGGTATTCCGGCAAAATCCTCGAGAAGAAGCTGGTGGAGCTGGGTATCCGTGAGGCCAATCACTACGGCTGGAGTGATACCTATACATTCACCAAATGGATGGGCGAACAGCTTCTGATGAAGGCCCTGCAGGGCCAGTCACTGACCATCCTGCGGCCGTCCATCATTGAAAGTGCTCTGGAAGAACCGGTGCCCGGCTGGATTGAGGGGATCAAGGTTGCCGATGCCATCATCCTCGCCTATGCCCGGGGCAAGGTGACGATTTTCCCAGGAAAGCGCAGCGGCATTATTGATGTCATTCCAGTGGATCTTGTAGCCAATGCCATCATTCTGTCGCTGGCAGAGGGGCTTGCCGAGCCAGGGCGCCACCGGGTTTATCAGTGCTGCAGTGGTTCTTCAAACCCGGTTCGCGTGGGCGAGTTCATTGATCACATCATGGAGGAGGCAAGAACCAACCATGCGGCCTACGAGCATCTGTTCTACCGCAAGCCGAGCAAGCCGTTCATTGCAGTTGGCCGGGGCCTGTTTGACGCGGTCGTTGGGGGTGCCAGGGTTCCGCTTTCGGTACTCGACAGGGTGATGAAAGTGGCGGGTCAGTCCAGAGAGCTCAAGCTGCTGAAGAACATCGATACCACCCGGTCCCTTGCCACTATCTTTGGTTTTTATACAGCGCCCTATTATATCTTTCACAATGAAAAGCTGATGTCCCTGTCTGACCGCATGGGTAGTCTGGATCAGGCGCTTTTCCCGGTTGACCCCCGCCAGATCGACTGGGCCACCTATCTCAGGAAAATCCATCTGACCGGTCTCAACCGCTTCGCTCTGAGCGAACGCAAGCTGTATCGCCTCAAGACCCGAAAGTCCCGCAAGGCTGCCTGAATAACCATCCGGTCACTTATGGTCACTGTTTGCAATCAGCCCTGGCCCGTCCTGACGAATGGGTCAGGGTTGGCCGCTGTTTTTATCTGCTTCTCTGTGTCAAAGGCCGGCTCGGGAGTCTATGCTGGTTAAAGACGGCCTCTGGTTGCCCGATTCAGGGGCATTCTCCGATCCATGCGAGTAATTAGGACGTTAGTCTAATTCATTGAGTTGTGCCGCGCGTGTTGAACTGTAGCGATACTTTCTGGCGGGGGGCAGCAGCCCCCTCACATCCTGTTTTCAGCAAAGCTAATAACAATTTAAACCCGTGGAAAGAGGGGTAAAAACAATGACTCACAAGCAGTTGTATCCAGTTCCGTCACAGTTCGCCAAACGAGCCCTGATCGATAATGACAAGTACGAGCAGATGTACCGTCAATCCGTGGAAGACCCGGAATCATTCTGGGGGGAGCACGGCAAGCGGCTTGAATGGATCAAGGCGTTCTCGGAAGTCAAAAACACCACTTTTGACTACGACAGGCTTTCCATCAAGTGGTTCGAAGACGGCACTCTCAATGCATCGGCTAACTGCCTGGACCGGCACCTTGAAAAACGCGGTGACCAGACCGCCATCATCTTCGAAGGGGATGACCCTTCGGTATCCCGGTCTGTCACCTATCGTGAATTGCACAGGGAAACGTCGAAATTCGCCAATGTGCTCAAATCCCTGGGTGTAAAAAAGGGCGATGTGGTCACTATCTACATGCCCATGATTGTGGAGACGGCCGTTGCCATGCTGGCCTGCGCCCGGATTGGTGCAGTTCACTCCGTGGTCTTTGGTGGCTTTTCCCCTGAAGCCCTCGGTGCCCGTATCGAGAACGGCAAATCCCGCTATGTGATTACTGCCGATGAAGGGGTCCGTGGCGGTCGCAAGATTCCCCTCAAGAAGAATGTGGATGCTGCGCTGTCCAGCGGCAAGGTTCCAGATGTGGAGAAGGTCATTGTTGTCAGTCGCACCGGCAATGACATTCCCTGGGACGATCTCCGTGATGTTCGCTATGAAGAAGTCATGAAGGAAGCGCTGGAAGAGTGTCCGCCTGAGCCCATGAATGCGGAAGATCCCCTCTTCATGCTGTACACCTCCGGCTCCACCGGCGCCCCGAAAGGCGTGCTTCACACGACCGGGGGTTATCTGGTTTACACTGCCATGACTCATGAATACGTCTTCGATTATCAGGAAGGCGATGTTTACTGGTGTACTGCGGACTTTGGCTGGGTAACCGGTCACAGTTACATCCTGTACGGGCCGCTGGCCAATGGTGCTATCACCTTACTGTTCGAGGGCGTGCCCAACTACCCGGATACGTCCCGCATGGGGCAGGTGGTGGACAAGCACAAGGTAAACATCCTTTACACTGCGCCCACGGCCATCCGGGCGCTGATGGCGGAGGGTGAGTCCTGCATGGATGGCACCAGCCGGGACAGTCTGCGTCTTCTGGGTTCCGTGGGGGAGCCGATCAATCCGGAAGCCTGGGAGTGGTATTACCGGGTCATTGGCAAGGAAAAATGCCCGATTGTCGATACCTGGTGGCAGACGGAAACCGGCGGCATCCTTATTTCCCCAATACCTGGCGCTACGGACCTCAAGCCGGGTTCTGCCACCGTACCCTTCTTTGGTGTCAAGCCGGCCATTGTGGACAATGATGGCAATATTCAGGAGGGGGTTGCTGAGGGTAACCTGGTGATCCTGGACAGTTGGCCTGGTCAGATGCGCACCATTTATGGGGACCACGAGCGCTTCAAGCAAACTTACTTCAGCACCTACAAGGGCATGTATTTTACCGGTGACGGTGCCCGTCGTGATGAAGACGGCTATTACTGGATAACCGGACGGGTTGATGACGTACTCAATGTTTCCGGCCATCGCCTTGGTACCGCCGAGGTCGAGAGCGCCCTTGTCTCCCATCCCAAAGTGGCTGAGGCTGCGGTGGTGGGTTATCCCCATGACGTCAAGGGGCAGGGCATCTATGTCTATGTGACCCTGGTCCATGGCGAGGAGCCCAGTGATGAGCTCAGAAAAGAGCTGGTCCAGTGGGTGCGTAAGGAGATAGGGCCTATCGCATCGCCGGATGTCATCCAGTGGGCGCCCGGCCTGCCCAAGACCCGTTCCGGCAAGATCATGCGGCGCATCCTTCGCAAGATCGCCGCCAATGAGCACGAGGCGCTGGGTGATACGTCGACTCTGGCAGACCCGGGTGTGGTCGATGATCTGGTTGAAAACCGTGCCAACAAAAAGTGACGGACGGGCCGTCACAGAACCTGTAAGGAAGTAAAGTAATGACACAACAGATAATCATCGCTGATGATCACCCCCTGTTTCGGGCTGCCCTGAGGCAGGCGGTGAACCAGGCGGTACCGGATGCCAAAACCGTAGAGGTCGAGAGCATCAAGGCGCTGCAGGCGGCGGTGGAGGCTCATCCGGATGCAGATCTGGTTCTTCTGGATCTGAACATGCCGGGCGCCCATGGCTTTTCCGGCCTTGTGTTCATGAGGGGGCAGTACCCCGGGTTGCCTGTGGTGGTTGTGTCGGGTTCAGAAGAACTGCAGGTAATGCGGCGGTCCATCGACTATGGGGCGTCGGGTTTCATTCCGAAATCGGCGCCGCTGCCAACCATCACCCAGGCCATCCGGGATGTCCTGGGCGGTGATGTCTGGCTACCCCCGGGGGTAGCAGACAAGATTGAACGGATGCACGGGGATACCACGGATTTCTCGGAGAAGCTGGCTTCGCTTACGCCCCAGCAGTTCCGGGTGCTGGGGATGCTTGCAGAGGGCCTTCTGAACAAGCAGATCGCTTACGATCTGGATGTGTCCGAGGCCACCATCAAGGCCCACATTACAGCGGTATTCCGCAAGCTGGGTGTGCGCAACCGGACCCAGGCGGTGATCGCTATTCAGCAGATGGAAATAGACCCGTCCAATACTTCACTATCGGGAGGTTAACCTTTCATCAGGGCTTTCCATCCTTTCATTCCCAGTTCCCTCAATCTGGCGATGTTTGCTTCATAGATGACATCCGTGTCCTCCATGGTGTCCACCGCCCATTCCACGCTGCTCTCTCTGAGCAGGTGGATTATCGGGTAGGGGGACCGGTTTGTGCAGTTCTCAACGTCTCCCGGGCGTGTGCCGGCAAACTGGTAATCCGGATGAAAGCTGGCAATCTGCAATACGCCAACCAGGTTCAGGGCTTCCAGAGCCTGCTCGGCCAGGGCCAGGAAATCGTTGAAGTCGCGAAAGTCCTGCATGACCCGGGGATGAATCAGAAGGGTGGTTTCGATTTCAGTCGGGTCGGCCGCCGCCTGCTCTTGCAGGGCCCGTATCAGGTCATCAAGCAGTGCATCCGGTGTTTCTGCGGCGGAGACTTCGAAATGAACCTGATTGCGGACCCAGGGTGCGCGGGCGAAAGGGCAGAGGTTCAGCCCAATGACTGCACGCTCCAGCCAAAGGCGGGTGTCTTTAATAACGGTGGCTTTGTCAGTTGTCATTTTCAGGCTCCTCATTGCAGGAGCTAATCATAATGCTTTGTCCGGTCTGTGTCCTCGCATGGACCCGGGTTGCGCTTTCCTGCCCGGGGCTGGATGTGGCCCAGTGCTACTGACTGTCAGTGACGAATTCCAGCCGGCCGGGTGCCACCCGGATATCCATGGGCACCGCGCCCATGAGGCGCTGGCGGATGTCACTTTCGTCCAGCCGGTAGATGGGGGTGGTTTCCAGCATCTGAGCCACCGCCCTCATGACGGTGTCGGTTGCCGGTTTCAGGTCGCCCCGGAACATGGAAGACTCGACCCGGCTGTCCAGCAGTTGGAGTCGGCGCAGGTAAATCGCCTTTTCGCTGCTGTCGTATACTGGTGCTCCCTCGACTTTCAGAAAGATATCCACGGGCAGGCGTGTCATGAGTACATTAAGTGACACCTGGCCGGAGAGGTCGAGAACGGCAACGTCCCGTCCGTCCGGACCGAGGGTAACGTCCGCATCGGTGAGAGACATGCTCAGGGGCGATCCGGATTTCAGCTGTTGCTGGTCGAAGTCACGGATGACGTTCTGAAGGTGGCTCTCAAGCTGGCCCTCGCTGATCGAATAGGGGGAGAGGCTCGCGCAGCCTCCCAGAGCGAGCGTGAAAATCAGTGCTAATAAACCGGACAGCCGAGACATGGTATTGCTCCTGTTAACCAGGCTCTATCCTGAGACATGGTCATGGCCGGTAGCAAGCGGATTTCATTAAAGACCTGAAAGGACCTGAGTGGAGCTAGCCGTTCTCAGCCACAGCGGTGACCTCAAGCCGGCCCTGCTCATCAAATACCGCGTGAATCAGGATGGGCTGGCAGCATACCTGGCAGTCCTCCACGTATTCCTGGTCCTCCACGGAGGGATCAACGCTGATATCCAGCGTCTCCCCGCAGTAGGGACACTGAATGCTGGCGAATTCAAGTGCGGACATGGTTATACCTCCCCGTGCCCCGGTTCTCTGCCAGGTGGGACACTAGAACTTCTGTTTCGCCATCCAGGGAATGATCCTGTCGAAGGCTTTCTCAATGGATTCCACAGAAGCAGAAAAACTGAACCTGAGGGCATTGGTCGTGCTCTCACCAAAGGCGTCCCCCGGCACCACGCAGACCCCGGTTTCCTTCAGAAGCCGAAGGGCGACATCCGAACCATCCACATGCTGGGGAAGATCCGGAAAGGAGAAAAAGGCGCCCCCGGGCACGTAACCCGTCAGATGCGGCGTCTCGTCAATCAGCTGAACTATTCTGTCCCGGCGCTCCCGGTAGATGGACACCATGTCCCGAACGCATTGCATGTCCCCCGTAAGGGCCGCGACTCCGGCGTACTGGGAAGGAGTGTTGGCCACGGAGGTAGTGAACATGTGATAGCGTCGCAGCGACTTGATGGTGGCCTGGCTCGAGATCACCCAGCCTACCCGCAGGCCTGCCATGCTGAAGGTCTTGGAGAAGCTGCTCATGCACATGATGTTGTCCAGATCCACTGCGCAGCGCAGCACGCTGGCGTATTCCCCTTCTTCCAGAATCAGATGGTCGTAGACTTCATCGCTGAAAATCTGAATGCCCCGGTACGCGCATTCCTCGACAATCTTTTCCACCGTGCTCCTCGGATAGACCGCCCCGGTTGGATTGTTTGGGGAATTCAGAATGATGGCGTAGGTGCGCCGGGTCATCGCCTTGATGACCTCATCCGGGTCCAGCTGGTGGTTATCTTCGATCCGGGTGGGAACGAACTTCACTTCTCCGCCGTTCATACGGATCAGCGGGGCATAAAGCAGGAACGACGGATCAGTGACGATGAACTGCCGCCCCGGCGCCGAAGTGGCCGCGATGGCCAGGAACATGGCCTCAGTGGCGCCGTTGGTAATCAGGATGTTGTCCTTGGTGAGCCTGCGGTCGTAGCGTTTGTTGTAATAGTCACGCAGGGCAACAATCAGCTCCGGCAGGCCGGCATCCATGGTATAGCCGGTCTGGCCCGCGTTCAGGGCATCTACATAGGCATCAATGATGTGTTTGGGCGTGGGCAGATCCGGCTGGCCGATGGACAGGTGAATAACGTCCTTCATCGTAGCGGCCAGATTGACCATACGCCTGATACCTGGAACCGGAATGGCCTGCATGGCCGGGTTCCAGCTTGCCTTGGTCTTCCGGTATTTGACCTTGCGCGGCTCGTTGGTTGCGGCGCTGCTGGTGCTGTCTGACATCTTGGATCTCCTGGGAACGCATGGCGATTGACCTCGCTTCAGGTTAGTGCTTAAAGCGAAGGGGGACAAGGAGGACCGATGACGATTTGGTCGTAGACTGCAGTAAGTGATTTGCACTGTTCTTCAGATAGCAGGCTAGTCAGGTTGACCCCCGCGAGGTCAGATACCAGACTGCTATGAGCCGACTGAAACTGCCACCTGTCACCCGGAGAGGCGATTATGACCCGCACCGATGAGCCCATTGTCGTTACCGTTCTGACCGCACCGGACGAGCCAGAGCCGCCCGGACTTGATGCCGTGCGAGCCAGGGCGGAAGTGCGCCTTGCCTCAGACGAGGAAAGCCTGCGGAAAACCCTGCCGGGAACTCACGTAATGATGGTGACGGATTTCCGCACAGAGGCACTGGCTGCCGCCTGGCCGGAAGCTGACAAGCTGGAGTGGATACACGCCACCAGCGCCGGGGTCGATGCACTGATGTTCCCGGAGCTGGTTGAAGGCCCGGTGAAGGTGACCAATGCCCGGGGCATCTTCGACCGGGGTATAGCGGAGTACGTGCTCTGCACCATCCTGATGTTTGCCAAGGACTTCCCCCAGTCCATCCGGCTGCAACTGGAGCACCGGTGGAAACATCGCGACACCGAAACCGTTGAGGCCCGGCAGGTACTTATCGTGGGAGCCGGGTCCATCGGCCGCCAGATCGCCCGTCTGACTCGCGGCGCGGGAATGACTCCCCATGGCATCGCCAGAAAGTCTCGCGACAGCGACCCGGATTTTGCAGGCGTTCACGGCAATGACCAGCTCTTTGAGCAACTGGGACTGGCGGACTATGTGGTTATAGCGGCCCCACTGACACCAGACACCGAAGGCCTGTTTGATACCAAAGCCTTCGAAGCCATGAAACCCACCGCACGGTTGATCAATATCGGCCGTGGTCCCATTGTAAAAACCGACGACCTGGTCAAGGCCCTGGAATCCGGGCAGATTGCCGGTGCCGGTCTGGACGTGTTCGAAGAAGAACCCCTGCCACCGGAACATCCGCTCTGGAGCATGGAGAATGTGATTATGACCGCCCATATGGCCGGAGATCTCGTCGGCTGGCGCCGGGCCCTGACCGACCAGTTCCTTGCCAATTTTGACCGCTGGGTGAAAGGCCAGGCGGTTTTCAATGAAGTGGACAAGAAGCTGGGGTATGCGGCAGGTTAGCCTTTCCTGAAAAGCCAGAGGATCAGCCGGCCAGCTCAAGCTCCCACTGGTTTTGCCCTTCTCCCGCTACCTTTTTTCGGCCGAAAACGATCCGGTCTTTCATCAGGCGGGCCACGGCCTCAAACACCGGCACGGCAACGGAATTGCCGAACTGCCGGTAGGCCTGGGTATCCGAGACGGGAATCACAAAACTGCTTTCGCCTGGCTGGTCAAAGCCCATCAGGCGGGCGCACTCGGCTGGTGTCAGGCGGCGTGGTCTGTTTTTATGGTTGATGTCGCCATTAAAGGCTTCATCTTCCCGGAATCCCCGATCCACCAGAATTTCTGAGCCGTCCTTGTGATAACGGGCAGATAGTGTGCGGGCTGTATCGTTCGGCCCGGTAAGGCCGAAGCCAAAGCCATTACCCTTCTCTCTGTGTTTGGCGGCGTATTTGTAGAGGTATTCCCAGAGCTTCGGCGTGAGTATGTATTTGTCGTCCACCTGGGTATCCAGAATGTCTCCGAAGCTGGCTCGAAGTCTGGGGTGAAAATCAGTGATACTCCTGAGCGTGAAGCCCTGGTGCACGTTCAGGTCCCTTCGGAATCCCACCAGAACGATCCGGTCCCGGTGCTGCGGAACAAAATGAGCCGCATCAATGACCTTGGGGTCCCGGCCCTTTGGAGCAGATACATCCGCAACTTCGTACCCGAGTTCGTCCAGTGCCTCGCAGATGACGCGGAAGGTCCTGCCTTTGTCGTGGCTTTTGAGGTTTTTTACGTTCTCAAGCAGGAAAGCCGGAGGTCTTTTTGCTGCGATAATGCGAGCCACATCAAAAAACAGGGTACCCTGGGCGTCGCACTCAAAGCCGTGTTTTCGTCCCAGCGAGTTCTTCTTGGATACACCCGCCAGAGAAAAGGGCTGGCAGGGAAATCCGGCCAGCAGCACATCATGATCCGGAATCATCTGATCAATATGGGCATAGGCCTCGTCGTCCGACACGTTCAGTTGATCGGATTTGGTGATCTTCCGGATGTCATCGTTGAAGGAGTGGGTGGCGGGATCACAGTAGTGGTTTGCCTTGTAGGTTCTGACCGCGAAGGAATTCCATTCGGATGTGAACAGGCACTCGCCGCCGACTGCATCAAACGCTTTCCGGATGCCGCCGATGCCCGCGAAGAGATCTATGAAGGTGAAATCGGCGTTCCCGTAATGGCCGGGACGTTGGGGCAGGAGAGCTGAAAGCGCCTCATATTCCATGTGGGAAAGCCGGGGAGGCATTTTCCCTTTAACCCATCGGTTGACCGTTTCCCGGCAACGGGTGCCACCACACGCTTCGTTCAGCAAGGCCGCGACCTGCTTCTGGTCATAGATTTCAAGCACTCTGCCCAGGAGCGCGATGTCTTCTCTGGATGAAGTCGCAGCTGGGCTGATTGCGCTCTTCCGGGGTTCGGAACTTTCGGAGGTGACGGGGGTCGGACTGGAGGTCATGGTCTTCGCTCTGGGTAAAACGTGTGATATTTCGTCACAAGTCTATTCCAAAACGGTGGCAGTGGCCAGGAGAGGATCGGGCACTGTATGTGTTCTCGCAGTGACGGTGGGGTGGGGCTTACAAACCCGGCCGGGCTCAGTGTTGTTCAGAGATTGCCCGCCACAACGCTGCTGTTTTCCACCCGTTCCCGGAGACTCGACAGGGTTTTCACAGGAAGGTCCCGGGCAATCAGTGTGGCAAGCCAGTCAGGAATGCGTCCGCCTACGTCCGCCTCTACCTGATAGCTCACCCGGGTCTGGTTGGGCGAGATTTCGGTCATTGTGTAGGCTCCCTTCAGCCGCGGCATGCGGACCACGCCCTCCTGCAGGGGAACGGCATCGGAGCTTACATTGCGGAAGGACATCCGGAGAACCCTGCCATCTTCGTCGCGTGTAACAGTGGTCTGGACAATCACGTCCCGGTCGGCGGCAGGCCAGGGTGAATCCGTGCGGTTGTAGGCGATCGTACTGTGCTCATCGATGACTTTTACGCTGCGGGCTTCAGCGCAGCGGTACATCCATTCGGTATGGCTGTCGATGTCGACAACTTGCGTCAGGACAGCCTCCGCGGGACCCTGGATCAAAGTTTCACCGCGAAAGCCGGGCATGGCCTGTCCGGGCACATCCATACGCCAGACTTTGACTTCGTCGTTTTCACCAATTTCATACCAGCCAGGTGTTTGCTGCTCAGCGACGGCTGAGGAAGCCATCAAGGTGAGAGCTAGCGCAAACCCCCTCAAATATTTTCTGCGTGCCATTTCCCTGTCTCCTTCAGAAGCAATAGTCCGGTGAGATGAAGAAGATCACCGTCCGGCATCTGACACAAGGAAACAGGTCTTATTCTGCGTAAAATTATTGACGCTTGCGGAGCGATCGCTATGTTCTGGTCGGAGAGCGTCGCAATTTTGACGGCAATGGCTATTTCAGCTGATTCAGCACCGAGTCCCCAACTTCGCGGGTGCCCCGCCGCTTTGATCCATTCTCTGCCAGATCCGCCGCCACTGCGTCGAACAATTCGTCGCCTGCCCGCAGCAGGGCCGGGTCTCGCTGGCCCAGCCAGGTAAGCATCCGGGCGGTGGTGAACAGCATGGCTGTGGGGTCAGCCAGGCCCTTGCCGGCGATGTCCGGAGCGCTGCCGTGAGTGGGCTCGAACATCGAGGGCACGGTGCTGTCCTCCGGATTCAGGTTGCAGGATGGAGCCACACCCATGCCGCCGGACAGGACGGCTGCGAGATCGGTCAGTATGTCTCCCTGCAGGTTGCTGGCTACCACCACATCAAAATGCCAGGGACTCTGGACGAATTTCATGCAGGCCGCATCCACCAGTTCATGGTGTACGGCGACATCCGGGTATTCCAGTGCAATTTCCGCAAAAGCTTCCGAATACATGTCCCCCCAGTAGCGCAGGGCATTGCGCTTGGTGATGATGCAGACCTGGCTTTCACACAGGCTGCCGTCGAGGTTGGTGAAGGAGCGGGGGTCACCATCCTTCGCCCGGCTTATTGCACGGCGCCGGGCCTGTTCGAAGCCGTAGCGGATGATGCGGTCGGTGGCCCGCCGGGTAAACACTTCCATCTGGGTGGCGACTTCGTCTGGTGTGCCCTGTCTCAACCGTCCCCCCTGACCGACATATTCACCTTCGCTGTTTTCCCGGATAACGAGCATATCCACGTCTCTGGCCCGCTCATCCGCCAGGAACTGCCTGGCCCCCGGCAGCAATCGGGCGGGCCGCTCACAGACCCACTGATCAAAGCCTTTGCGCATCTGCAGAAGAGGGGCGAGGGAGACGCTGTCGGGTAAAAGGTGGCGCATGGGATTATCAAGGGGGCCAGGGTCGCCGAGGGCGCCCAGAAGTATCGCATCGTAGGCGCGCAGCTGTTCCAGCGCGTTGTCCGGCATGACTTCGCCGTGCTGTTCATGCCAGGCGTGGGAAGGCCAGGCAAACTCCGTCCATTCCAGTGCAAGCCGGTTCCTGTCCCGCAGTGCCTCCAGGCATCGCAGGGCTTCTTTGACCACTTCGGGACCTATGCCGTCACCGGCTGTTACTGCAATTCGGGTGGCCTGGGACATGGGGGCTCCTTGCTGACGTTGCGTGTGCATGGCTTTGACTGTGACTATGGCAGTCAGTGTAGACCCCTGGAGCCCTGACGTCACAGGCGAGCTTTGCCCCGGTCGCCGACGCGGATATAGTGAGGGTGACCGTTTGCCCGCGTGATATCATGGCAGTCATCTTTTATCCTGGTGGAAGGAGTATTCGTGGAGTTTTCTGAACCCCTGTTTGATGAATCCAGCTGTGAACAGTGTGCCTGTGGCGAAGGGCTGGATTTCAGGTTTACGTTTGCCTATCAGCCCATTGTCGATATATCGGATCAATCAGTTTATGCCTACGAGGCACTCGTGCGGGGGCTTAACGGCGAGGGTGCCTGGAGCATCCTGTCCCAGGTTAACAGCACCAACCGGTATTCGTTTGATCAGATCTGCCGGGTCAAGGCGGTCAAGCTGGCGGCGAAACTGGGTATGGATACTCTGCTAAGCATCAATTTTCTGCCCAATGCCGTTTACCAGGCAGAAACCTGCATACGAACCACCCTGGCCGCTGCCCAGACCTACGGCTTTGATACCCGCAAACTTATCTTCGAACTCACGGAAGGCGAGGAACTGGCAGAGGCGGATCATCTTATTGCCATTTTTGACGCCTATAAAAAGATGGGCTTCCAGGTGGCAATTGACGACTTCGGTGCGGGCTATTCCCGCCTGAATATCATTATGGCCAGCCCCCCGAGT
Source organism: Marinobacter sp. (assembly GCF_044799475.1). GTDB lineage: Bacteria > Pseudomonadota > Gammaproteobacteria > Pseudomonadales > Oleiphilaceae > Marinobacter. The sequence goes on from NZ_CP085217.1 coordinate 2,036,581, forward strand.
CTTCTCAAACTGGACATGGCTCTGGTGCGGGACATTCACAGGTTCCCCAACAAGCAGGCGGTGGTCAATGGCATCATCACCATGATGGATCAGCTGGGAGGCCGTATTATTGCCGAAGGCGTTGAAACTGAAGAAGAGTTCAGGTGGCTGGAATCCCGTGGGATCCGGCTCTATCAGGGCTATCTTTTTGCCAGACCCGGCTGGGAAACACTCCCGGAACCCTGGTTTCCTTCCAGAGTCTGAGTTCGCAATAACTGGAGAAATGCTTCCGTGATCTATCGAGTCGTAACCCTGGTTGGCGCCATTTTGCTGGTGGTGCTGCTGTTCTGCCTCCTGTGGCTGTTCTGCCGCAGGTTTCTGGAGCGTCAGGGGGTAGCTGGCAATCTGTCAGACCGCGCCATGGTGCTGGCCACCTGGACATTTGCTGGCATTAGCATAGGGCTGCTCTTTGTTGTAGTTGGCGCCTTCGTGGCTGGCCCCTGGGCGTTTTACAGGACGCTCCGGTCCTGGGGCGATGTGCCGGTCTCCGATGCCGGAGCCATCTGGTGGGGGTTGGGTATTGTCGTCCTCGCTTTGGGTATCACGGCCCTGGCAGCGGCAGCGCTGCTGGTGTCGGTCGGGGCCGTATAGGGTTCAGGCTCTGCCTGACGCCACGGCGTGAAGCTGTTCCCGGAACCAGATAAGCGCGGGCTCTCTGCTGTAGGGCTTGTGCCAGTACAGGTGCACGTCGATACCAGGCAGCTCCACCGGGGGTGTGTTGATGGAGATGTCGAGGGATTCGGCGATCAGCCTGGCATAGGTTTCCGGCATGGTCAGCAGGAAGTCGGTGCTTTCCACCACCCGGCAGGCAGCGTAATAGTGCTGGCAGCGCAGACGGATGTTGCGCTGGACCCCGAGCCGGGAAAGTTCAAAATCCTCGATACCCGGTCCTTCCGCCCGGGATGACACCAGCACGTGCCTCGCGGCCAGATAATCCGGCATGGACAGGTCCTTGCGGGTGACCGGGTTGTCTTTGCGGGCGATTACCACCAGCCGGTCCTTTCGCAGAAGCTCATGGGCCGTCTGATCACTGATGGGGAGCAGCACGTCTACTGCAAAATCCAGCTTGCCGGCAGCAAGCTGGGTTTCCATATCCCGCCGCGCTGTCCGCTGGCTGCTGATTTCAATGTCCGGGTAGTCTGCCAGGCGGGTCATCAGCCGGGGCAGGAAGGTGGATTCCAGAATGTCCCGCAGCGCGAGGGAATAGGTCTTGCGCTGGCTGGCGGGGTCAAAAGCGTGAAACTGGTTGACGGCACTCTGAATCTGGGTCAGGCCGGGACGCATGGATTCGGAAAAACGCCGCGCGAGGGGCGTCGGCACCATCTGGTTGCCCTGACGGGTGAACAGCGGGTCGCTGAAATGCTCCCGCAGCCGTGCCAGGGAATGGCTGACAGCAGGCTGGGTAAGGTGCAGGGCGCGGGCAGCCCTGGTGAGACTGCCTTCCCGGTAGATGGTGTCGAATACATGGAGCAGATTGAGGTCGAGTCGATTTAAAGCCATGCAGGTACTCATCTTCAATAAGTTTTACTAATGATAAACGATTAAAACAATTCAGTCGCGTAATAGCGCGGGCGCCCCTAGACTGTTTTTCATCGATCCACTCCCGAAGCAATAGTGGCAATCCCGAATCACATCACAACCGGTGGGGAACCTGTTATGGACTTTACCATTTCCGAAAAAGGCCAGGATTATCTCAAGCGCGTAAAGGCCTTCATGAAGGACGAGATCTTTCCGATCGAGGACGCATATCGGAAGGAGATGGCGGCTCAGGAGAACCCCTGGGTGGTGCTGCCGGTTATCCGGGAGCTGAAAGAGAAGGCCAGAGCCCAGGGTCTGTGGAACATGTTTTTTCCGGATGAAAAGCACGGTTGTGGCCTGCTGAATTCGGATTACGCCCTGATTGCGGAAGAGACTGGTCGCAGCTTTATAGCTCCCGAGATCTTCAATTGTAACGCACCGGATACGGGCAACATGGAAGTGCTGATCCACTACGGCTCGGAAGAGCAGAAGGCCGAGTGGCTGCCACGCCTGATGAGTGCGGAAATCCGCTCGGCTTTCTGCATGACCGAGCCGGGTGTGGCTTCGTCTGATGCCACCAACATGGAAGCAACAGCCATCGTTGAGGGCGGCGAAGTGGTGCTCAATGGGCGCAAGTGGTGGAGCACAGGCATCGGCCATCCGGACTGCAAGGTGGCGATTTTCATGGGTCTGACCGATCCTGATGCCCACAAGCACAGGCAGCACTCCATGGTGCTGGTGCCACTGGATACACCGGGCATAAAGATCGAGCGGATGCTGCCGGTGTTCGGCGCCTATGACGAGCCCTATGGCCATGGTGAGGTGAGCTTTACCAACGTGCGGCTGCCGAAGAGCGCGATTATTGCCGGGCCGGGTCGTGGCTTCGAGATTGCTCAGGGCCGGCTTGGGCCGGGGCGGGTGCATCACTGCATGCGAGCCATCGGTGCCGCCGAGCGGACCCTGGAGCTGATGATCAAACGCGCCATCAGCCGCGAAGCTTTTGGCCGACCCATTGCCAAACTGGGAGGCAACCCGGACATTATCGCCAACGCCCGCATGAACATCGAGCAAGCCAGGCTGCTGACCCTGAAATGCGCCTGGCTGCTGGACACAAAAGGCGTCATGGGCGCCCTGAGCGAGGTCTCGATGATCAAGGCGGTGATTCCACAGATGCTCCAGACCATCGTGGACCAGGCTATTCAGATTCACGGCGGGGGCGGCGTCAGTGACGATGACTTCCCATTGACCGAGCTCTTTGCCTACGCCCGTGTGCTGCGCCTGGCGGACGGTCCGGACGAGGTGCATCGCGCCATGGTTGCCCGGCTTGAGCTGAAAAAATACACCAGATAACCCGTTTCAATGGAGTAAAAGCATGACTCAGCGAGTATTTATCACCGGCGGCGCCAGTGGTCTCGGGCGGGCAATTGCCCTGAGGTATGCCAGGGACGGAGCCAGAGTATGTATCGGTGATATCAGCCCCGAGAAAGGGGCTGAGGTCGAGCATGAGATCAATGCGCTTGGCGGCGAAGGGTACTACGTCAACTGCGATGTTCGCCGCCTGACTGATCTGGAAAAGATCCGCGATGAGCTCGAGAGCAAATGGAGCGGGGTGGATGTGGTGGTGAACAACGCCGGCGTGGCTTCGGCGGGCGCCATTGAAGACAGCACCATGGCCGACTGGGACTGGATTCTGGATATCAACGTGCTGGGCGTTGTCCGTGGCTGTAAGGCCTTCACGCCCCTGTTCAAAAAACAGGGGGCCGGCGCTTTTGTGAATGTGGCTTCCATGGCGGGCCTGATGCTGGCACCGTTGATGAGCAGCTACAATGTGTCCAAGGCCGGGGTCATCGCCCTGTCTGAAACCCTGCACCAGGAACTCCGGGACTTTGGCATTCACACCAGTTGCGTGTGCCCGGCCTTTTTCCAGACCAACCTGACCGCGTCCATGCGCTCTGATATTGCCGGCATCCAGCAGAATGTGGGCAAACTGATGAAACGCTCGAATATTACCGCTGATGATGTCGCTGAGGACATACACCGGGCCGTCCAAGAGGGTGAGTTCTGGGTGCTGCCCCATGTGAAGGAGCGCCGCATGTGGATACTCAAGCGCCATGCGCCCTGGGCGTTCGACTGGCTGATGCACCAGGAGAGCAAACGCTGGATGAAAAAAATGGGCGGCGCCGTCTGAGGACAGGTGACCGGAAACAATCAGGAGAAATTCGATGACGCAGATTGACCAGCCTGTTGAAGTCCGTGAAGGCGAAGAGCTGGATGTCGGGGCGGTTGACCGCTTCATGAAGCAAGCCATTCCGGACCTGGAAGGCGAGCCGGAGATCCGCCAGTATCCCGGCGGCGCTTCCAACCTGACCTACCAGGTGGATTACGACGACAGGTCGTTCGTGCTACGCCGGCCGCCGTTCGGCAAAATTCCCAAATCCGCCCACGACATGCTGCGGGAAGCCCGCATCATGAAGGCGCTCAAGCCTGTCTATCCCTATGTGCCGGATATCATTGCCATCTGTGATGATCACAGCGTTCTGGGCTGTGATTTCTACGTCATGGAGCGGCTTAAAGGCATTATTCTGCGCACAGACTTTCCGAAGGACTTCGAACTCAGCAGGGAAGATACCCGCAAGCTATGCCTCAATGTGATCGACAAGCTGGTGGATCTGCACCGGGTGGACCCTGACGCGGCCGGTCTTGACCATCTTGGCAAGGGTCCGGGCTATGTTGAGCGCCAGATCCGGGGCTGGAGTGACCGTTTCCGCAAGGCCAGAACGGACGATGTGGGCGACTTCGAAGCGGTAATGAGCTGGCTGGATGAGAAGATGCCCGAGGATGTGGCCCAGCGGGTCATTCACAATGATTTCCGCTTTGACAACGTCGTGCTCAATCCGGACAACCCGTTTGAAGTCATCGGAGTGCTGGACTGGGAAATGGCCACCATTGGCGACCCCCTCATGGACCTGGGCAACAGCCTGGCCTACTGGGTGCAGGCCGATGACGAAGGACCTTTCCAGATGCTGCGGCGCCAGCCCACGCACCGGCCGGGAATGCTGACACGTGATGAGGTGGTGGAATACTACCTGGAAAAAACCGGCTTCAGCATCGACAGCTTTGATTATTACGAGATTTACGGTCTGTTCCGGTTGGCGGCGATCGTTCAGCAGATCTACTACCGGTTCTATCACGGCCAGACAAAGGACAAGCGATTTGCTGCCTTTGGTCACGCCGCCCAGTATCTGGAGAAACGCTGTCTGCGCCTGATCGAGGCAAGTGAGCTTTAATGGCAACCCTTTATCTGATCCGTCATGGCCAGGCCAGTTTCGGCAAGGCCGACTACGACGCGCTGTCTGACAGGGGCTGGGAGCAGGGCCGGGTGCTGGGTCGCTGGCTGTCCGGCAAGGTGGCCCCGGGGATCGTCATAGGTGGCAATCTGCGAAGGCACAGAGAGACTGTTGAGGCCATGTCTGGTGGTTTTGCCGGTACCCTGCCGTCCATGCAGGTGGCCGAGGGTTTCGACGAGTTCGACCACAATGCGGTGATCCAGAGCTACCGTCCGGAATGGGCAGACAGAGCCGTGATGGCGCGGGATCTCGCCGGCTTTCCGAAGCCTGCCAGGGCCTTCCAGGAAGCCTTCGTAAATGCAGTGAAGCGCTGGGCCAGCGAAGAACATGATGCCGACTATGCCGAGACCTGGGGCCGGTTCAAGGTTCGAGTGCTGGCGGCGCTGGATGAACTCGTCACCTGGGCCGATGGCGCGGATGTGCTGGTTGCCACCTCCGGTGGCCCCATCGCGGTTATGGTGCAGAGCCTGCTGGGGCTGGATGACGCCCGCACTCTTGGCCTCAACGAAGTGATCGCCAATACCAGCGTGACCCGTGTGCTCTATACCGGCAATCGGCGCAGTCTTGCGGTTTTCAACAATTACAGTCACCTGGAAGCGGAAGATCCGGACCTGGTGACTTTCAGATAATCCGGCCCGGAAACCGCCGAGCCTCATGGGTTATCGGCAATCCTGGGCTGTCAGGAGCGAAGTTCATGAGCAATAAAGATCTGTTTGACCTGTCCGGCCGCGTAGCCCTGATTACCGGCGCCAGCCGGGGCATCGGTGAGAGCGTTGCGCGGACTCTGGCCAGCTATGGCGCCCATGTGATCGTCAGCAGCCGCAAAATTGACGGTTGCGAGGCGGTTGCCAGCAGCATCCGGGATGCCGGAGGAAGTGCGGAAGCTTACGCCTGTCATATAGGTGAGATGGATCAGATCGAGGCTGTCTGGTCCCATATCGAAAACACCCACGGGCGTCTGGATATCCTGGTCAACAATGCGGCGACCAACCCCCATTTCGGCCCCATTGAAGATACGGATCTGGGTGCCTTCCAGAAAACCGTCGACGTGAACATCCGCGGCTATTTCTTCATGTGCGCCCGCGGCGCCCGGTTGATGAAGAAGGGCGGTGGCGGTGCCATTGTGAACGTGGCTTCCGTGAACGGCGTTGCCCCTGGCCACTTTCAGGGCATCTACTCGGTGACCAAGGCTGCGGTGATTTCAATGACCAAGGCCTTCGCCAAGGAACTGGGACAGCAGAAAATCCGGGTGAACGCCCTGTTGCCAGGCCTGACCGACACAAAGTTCGCCAGTGCCCTGACCACCAATGAGAGCATCAAAAAGCAGGCGCTGACTCACATCCCCATGAACCGCATGGCGGATCCGGACGAGATGGCCGGCACTGTTCTGTATCTGGTATCCGATGCCTCTACCTATACCACCGGCACTTGCGTGAACGTGGATGGCGGTTACCTGACGGTCTGAGGCTGCCTGTTACTGAACGGCGGAGCTGCCTGTCGGCCCGCGGGAAAGGGCGGTACCCACTGGAGGATTGTAATACAGGGAGTAGAGAACCCGGTCCAGCAGGGCCTGGCCATTCCAGGCCGGGGTGTGATTGACCATGCCGACCACAGCCCAGCTGGTCTCTGTCTTGTCCCGGCTGAATCCGGCAATGGATCGCACGTCCTGCAGATAACCGGTCTTGATTCTGCCTTCGCCTTCGAGCGCCGTGTTGCGCAACCGGCGCGCCATGGTTCCGTCCATGGCAATCAGGGGCAGGGACGACAGCAGATCAGCGGAGAAACGGCTGTTCCATGCGCTCTGCAATACTTTGGCTGTCTGCCTGGCGGTGATCCGTTCGTAGCGGGACAGGCCAGCGCCATTATCAATCACCATGCCGGCAGTATTGATTCCCTTGCTTTCCAGCCATTCGTAGATCACCCGGATGCCAGCAACCCGGTCGTCTTCCTCTTCCGGCAGGCGATTCTCCGCGCCTATGGTCAGCAGCAGCTGGCGCGCCATGACGTTGCTGCTCCACTTGTTGATGTCCCTGACCATGGAGACCAGATCGGGGGAGGTAGTGACCATCATCAGCCTGGCGTCGTCCGGCGTTGGCTCGAACCGGTCGGAGCCGGCGAGGGTTCCACCCATCTCGTCCCACAGGGAGCGGATCAGCGCAGCGCTATACTGCTGATGGGACATGAGCGACAGGTACGTGGAGGTGCGACAGCCCCGGGCAAGCTCACCGGTGACCTGGACCGTGATCCGGCCATCATCACTGAACGCCGGTTCCCAGTTAAAGTCACGGCGTGCGGGGCAGTTGGCGCCGTCAGTGGCGACTACGCGGTTGTCGATGACCACATTGGCCAGGGCAGGTGTACTCCAGGCCTGGGTTCCACGCTCATCTGCCCGCACTTCGAAATGCAGCAGGTTGAGGTTGGTCAGCCAGGCAGAGGGTTCCACCAGAAACGGAGCGTGGGGATTGTCACCGTTGTCGTCGAACAGGGGCAGGCCCTCGGGCAGGCGGAAGTATTCCCCGTCCAGCACCAGGTCACCGGTGATGGTGCTTACGCCCATGCCCCTGAGCTCACGCATCACACTCCACAGTCGTTCAATGGTCAGCTTGGGGTCGCCACCAAATCTGACGTAGAGGTTGCCATCCAGGGTGCTGCCGGAAAGCTGCCCATCCGTGTAAAACCGGGTATCCCAGTGATGGGTGGGACCGAGAATTTCCAGCGCCGCGTAGGTGGTCAGCACTTTCATGATGGAGCCTGGATTCATCGGAGTGTCTGCGTTGACAAACTGCTCTATGCCCGGTCCATTAAGGGGAATGGCTGCCACGCTGAGACCGCTGGTGTCTGCCAGGGATTCACTGGCGTGGGCCTGCATCCTGCCGCTCCAGGTTCTGGGGCCGGTAGTTTCTTCAGCAATTACAGGGCTGACAGAGAGGGAGAAAATGGAGGCAAGCGCACCGGTAATCAAACAGCGGGCCATTAATCTGGTCAAGTCGAAACGGTGCAGCATAAAGGCAAACCCGGGGCGTGAATCAATCCATTAACGATAGCCCATAATTTGCTCAGGTACTATGAGGAAAAACTCTACATGACGTTAAAAAGTGCCAGTAGTGTCGTTGTTTATGCAGTGTTTTTGTGACCGGGTGTAAGTGCTCATTGGGAATCAATGGCTTACCCGAAAAACATTTACCGCTATGATGTGACCTTGTTTTTTTCAGGAATGGAAATATGTCGAAAGCAGCCCGTTTCAAGCTCAATGTACTGGCGTCCTTGGCCACCTCATCCCTGACCGCCTGGCGAGGATGTGTCGTGGTCCGGTCGGTGCCCCAGCCGGAAAAGCCGTTGGTCCTTTACGACATGGAGGGCTGCCCTTATTGCCGCCGGGTGCGTGAAGCCCTGACGGCACTGCACCTGGATGCGGAAATCCGCCCCTGCCCGAAGGGTGGCCGGCGTTTCCGGGCGGAAGCCGAAGCCATCGGAGGTAAAGCTCTGTTCCCCATGCTGGTGGACCAGAACACGGGCGTAACCCTCTACGAGTCGAAAGACATAGTGGAGCACCTGTTTCTCCAGTACGCGGGGCGTCCGGTTCCTGGCTATTACCGGTCCCGGTCTTACCAGTCCCTGCTGGGATCAGCAGCATCGGCGGTCAGCGGCCTGCGGGGCACCCGGGCACGTTCAGCGCTGATGCCGGAAAAGCCCCTGCACCTGTGGAGCTTCGAGGGCAGCCCCTTTTCCCGGCTGGTGCGGGAGCGGCTTTGCGAGCTGGAGCTGCCCTACACGCTGCATAACCTGGGCAAGGAACACTGGAGCGAAGCGGGGCCGGCAAAGCAGCGGATCAAGCCCGGCCCCTACAAACCCATACCCGGCGGCAAACGGGATGCCTTCTTCCAGCAGCACCAGCGGGTTCAGGTGCCCTATCTGGAGGATCCGAATACCGGCGAAAAGCTGTTTGAATCCGCCCGGATTCTCCGCTACCTGGATCGGCAATACGCTGTATAGCCCAGAGGTTCTCGAAATGTCGACACCGGCTCCTGAGTAGCAGAAGTAAGCGAACAGGCCCACTCGTTATTACAACCGGGTTCGTTTGTGGGTGGTGGACTGGGGTGCTTGTTGGCTGCGGGTTTTGTTAGATTGGGTGAATACTGAGCAGAAAGCATCCATCTTGCGAACGGGGAAGGAGCCGCAAATGTCCACCAATCTCAGCCGTCGGCGTTTTCTGGCTGGTCTGGCCGCAGTTGGTCTGGCCGCCAGAGTGCCCCCTCTCATGGCGCAGCAGCCCGCAGGTTCTCCCATCACGCACGCCATCCCCGCAACCGGGGAGTCCCTTCCGGTGATTGGCATGGGTACCTGGCGCACCTTCAACGTGGGCGGCGACCAGAGACTTATCGAGCAGCGCACCCGGGTTCTGAAGACATTTTTCGATCTCGGCGGCAGCGTGATCGACTCCTCCCCCATGTACGGCTCTTCGGAGGCTGTTGTCGGAAAGGGGCTGGAAGCGCTGGGGAAACACGACGATGTATTCGCCGCCACCAAGATCTGGACCCGGGGAAAGCAGGAAGGCATACAGCAGGTACGGGAGTCAGAACGGCTCTGGGGTGTGGAGCGTCTTGATCTGGAACAGATCCACAACCTTGTGGACTGGCAGACCCACATGGAAACTCTCAAGCGCATGAAAGCGGATGGAGAAGTCCGCTACATCGGCATTACCACCTCCCACGGACGGCGCCTCGCGGACATCGAGCAGGTGATGGCCAGCGAACCCATCGATTTCGTCCAGCTGACCTACAATGTACTGGATCGCTGGGCCGAAGACCGGCTGCTGCCATTGGCACAGGAAAGAGGCATAGCGGTGATTGCCAACCGGCCCTTCCAGGGTGGGCGTCTGTTTTCCCGGTTCCAGTCCGAGCCTCTGCCTGCATGGGCTCGCGAAGCAGGCGCCGGCAACTGGGCGGAATTTTTTCTCAAGTTCATCGTCTCTCATCCGGCTGTTACCTGCGCCATTCCCGCCACCACCCAGGTGGAGCATATGAAGGAAAACATGGGCGCCCAGTATGGTCGGCTGCCGGACCCTGGGCAGCGCGAGAAAATGGCGCGTTATGTGGGGGAACTCTGATCATGCCGGCCAGCGATTACGCCCTGTCTGATCTGCTGATGTTCACTCCTGAGGTTTATCTGCGGCTGTTTATAAGATTCAATGAAGCAGCCTGGCCCCTGCAACTGCTGGCACTGGCGGCCGGCCTGGCCATTCCGGTGTTGCTGACACAGAGGTTCCCGCTGGCACGGCGTCTCGCCATGATGCTGCTGGCTCTTGCCTGGGTGGCCACAGGTCTGGGTTTCATGGGCAATTTCTATGCGCCCATTAACTGGCCCGTGTACTGGTTTGGCTTTGCCTTTGTGGCTCAGGCCATGCTCGTCGGGGCTGTCGCCGGATTCTTTTATCTTCCGGATCGGATTTCACTGACCGGGGGTCGGGGTTCCTGGCTGATCGGGCTCTGGATGCTGGGATTGCTGGGGCTGCCCTGGCTCACGGTCGCCGCCACCGGGGAGCTGGCTGCCCTGGCTCTGTTTGGCATGACGCCGGATGTGACAGCTGCCGTCAGCATTGCCGCGCTGATTCTGGTGCCCCGGCGGATACGCTGGCTGCTGCTGGTGATTCCGCTGATGTGGTGTGCGTTCAGCGCGGTCACGCTCTATGCGCTGGGCACCCCCGGACCCATGCTGGTGCCCCTGGCGGGGCTGGTCCTGGGCTTTGTGGCGGTTTTTCTGCGGGACTGATCCCATACTCCGGACTCGCTTGCTCCTCCCCCTGCTAATCCCACTCCGGAGCAAAATCGGGATTCGCCACTCGCTCGTTGCGGTCAAGGGCATTGATCTCATCCATTTCCCCAGCACTCAGCTCTATCTTCAGGGCATCCAGATTGGCTTTCTGGTGCTCCGGCCGGGTCGAGGCGGGGATGGGCACTATGCCTCTGGCAGAACTCCAGGCAAGGGCTATCTGGGCTGCGGTGGCGTTATGATTCCGGCCGATGCGCTGGAGGGTCTCATCTTCCATAACCCGGCCCACGGCCAGCGGCATGTAACCGGTAACCCTGATGCCGAGCTTCCGGGCATGGTCCACCACCTTGCGGTTGGCAAGGAAAGGGTGCACCTCCACCTGATTGGTGAAGATGGGTGTGTCTCCCAGTATGTCCCTGGCCTGGTCCATGTGGGCGCAGGTGAAGTTGGAGACGCCAATGTGGTCGGTGAGGCCCTCACGCTGGGCATCCCGGAGCGCCGTGAGATACTCCTTCATCGGCACCTCGTCCCCCGGTGACGGCCAGTGGATCAGGGCAAGGTCCACATGATCGGTTTTCAGGCGCTCGGTGCTTTCCCTGAGGCTGTTGATCAGGTCGCTGGCACGCAACTGGTCAAACCAGATCTTGGTGGTGAGAAATACGTCGCGGCGGGGAATACCGCTTGAAGTCAGGCCATCCCCCACGGCGGCTTCATTTTCGTACATCTGGGCGGTATCGATATGGCGATAGCCCAGAGATAGCGCGCTTTTGACAGCATCCCGTGCAACATCGCCCTTGAGGCGGAAGGTCCCCATGCCAATTGGGGGAAGCTGATCAAATGCCATGTGTGTTCTCCTCTGCTGGTCATTAGTCCCGTCCGGAATGACTATACGTTGGGACTTCAGACGCAGTTCTTCAAGCAGAGCCAGACAAACAAAGGCGGCCAGTGGCTGTCACTGTTCACCGGTGAGCTGGCTGATTTGACCCTGTCGCCGTGAGCCATCAGGGGCTAAGCTGGTGCATTGTTCAGAGAATTCCAGGGAGAAAACCGATCATGTTGAAAGCCCAGTATGAAAAGCGCGGTCCTGTACCAGAGGAGCATATCCAGCCGGTTGAATTCGACAGGCCGGAGCTGAAAGCGGGGGAAGTCCTGGTGGAAGTGATTGCTTCACCCATCAACCCCTCCGATGTTCTGACCCTCACTGGTGAATACGGCATGCTGCCATCGCTGCCTGCGGTTGGTGGCAATGAAGGGGTTGGCCGTGTGGCCGAACTGGGGCCGGACACCAAAGGGCCGGAAGTTGGACAGACGGTCCTGCTGCCGGTCGGCATAGGCACCTGGGCGACCCACGTGGTGGCTGAAGCCCGCAAACTTGTGCCCCTGCCCAATGAGGCGGATCCGAAGCAACTGGCCATGATGACCATCAATCCGCCCACGGCTCTGCTGATGCTGTCGGAATTCGTGGATCTGCAGGAAGGTGACTGGGTTATCCAGAATGCCGCCAACTCGGGTGTGGGAGGCTACCTGATTCAGCTGGCGAAGCTGAAGGGCTTCAAAACCGTAAACATCGTGCGCCGGGAATCAGCGATTGAGACGGTAAAGGCCGAAGGGGGTGATGTGGTGCTGGTGGATGGGCCTGATCTCCACAGGCGGGTAAAAGAGGCCACGGGCAAAGGCAACGTGCGGCTCGCCACTGATGCCGTAGGCGGGGCCTCCACCGACCATATCGCTGACTGCCTGACCGAGGGTGGAACCCTGGTGAATTACGGCATGATGAGCGGCGAGCCCTGTCAGGTATCCCCCAGGAACATTGTTTTCCGGGGCGTGACGGTGAAAGGCTTCTGGCTTGCCAAATGGTTCGAGAATGCCAGTCAGGAAGACCAGATGAAGGTTTTCGGTCAACTTACCCGACTGATTGCCACCGGCAAACTTCAGGCCCGGGTCGCAGCAGAGTATGATGTTTCCGAAATCAAAGAGGCGGTAAAGGCGGCAGCGTCCGGGGAACGGGACGGCAAGGTTCTTGTGGTTCCCTTTCATCACTGACGGCTTCGCAACATCACTGACGGCTTCGCGGCATCACTGATGGCTTCGCGACATCACTGAGAGCCCCTTGGCGTCGCTGAGGGCTCCGAGGCACAACTGGCTGCCAGGCCGCCGCCCGTTCATTCAGACCGGAGACACAAGATGCTGACAGGTCAGTGCCTGTGCGGTGGCATTCAGTTTACCTACCAGGGCCCGCTCGGGCCCATCGCCCTGTGTCACTGCAGCCAGTGCAGACGGGCCCAGGGCAGTGCGTTTTCGGCCAGTGCGCCCGTCCAGCGGATTCACTGGCAATGGACTTCAGGCACCGACCTTATCCGTGAATACGAGTCCCGCCCAGGCAAATACCGGGCGTTCTGCTCCAGCTGCGGCAGCGCTCTCTATAGCCGTGTGGATGCCATTCCCGGAATCATCCGCCTGCGGGTCGGGCTGATCAACGAGCCACTGGGCAAGGTGCCAGCAGCGCACGTATTCGTCGGTTCAAAGGCCGACTGGTTCGAAATCAGCGATCAGATCCCCCAGTATGAAAAACTGGAGCGGAGCAATGATCCGCACTGACAGGCCGTAAAACGCCACCCGCCACGGAAAGGTTGGCCAGGGGAAGCTTGCAGGGGGCGCACGTGAACGACCAGGTTGTGAATATCCGGGGGTTACACAAGCATTTCCGCTCCGCCGGCGAAGACGTCCCCGTGTTTGAGAACTTCAGTCTGTCACTGAACGCTGGTGAATCCCTGGCAGTCATGGGCCCCTCCGGTTCCGGTAAAAGCACACTTCTGAATGTTCTCAGCGGTCTGGAGCCCTGGTCCTCCGGTTCCATTGAGCTGTTCGGGAAGGAGATGTCCCCCCGGGATGATGCCCGGTGGGCGTCACTCAGACGCTCGGCCATCGCCACGGTGTTCCAGGAGGCCAACCTGATGCCTGCGCTTACCCTCGCAGAGAATCTGCGTCTGCGGGCGGAGCTGGCAGGCCGTGAATCCCCGGACGTAACGGACTGGCTGGAAAAGCTGGGGCTCGAGGGCCTGGATCGCCGTTTTCCGGACCAGGTATCTGGTGGTCAGCGCCAGCGCGCGGCCCTGGCCATGGCGTTTGCCATGGTGCCGGAACTGATTCTGGCGGACGAACCCACTGGCAGTCTTGACCGGAAAACCGCCGAGCGGGTCGCTGACGCCATGTTCCGGTTTCAGCGCAGGAATGGCTGCCCCCTGATCCTGGCAACCCATGATCCCGATCTGGCGGAACGCTGCGGCCGGACTCTGACCCTGAACAGTCACGGTTGATGCCATGACCCTTCTCCCGGCCCTGCTGAGTCATTATCGACGCCATCCCCTGCAGCTGCTGGCTCTGGCACTGATCATCGTGCTCGCCACGGGGCTCTGGACAGGAGTCTGGGAGCTGACCCGCCAGGCCAGGCACAGCATGGAGCAGAGTGAGGAGGCCGTGGCGGCGCGCTACCAGGTGATCAGGGAGGACTCAGCTGAGGTCACTGTGGAGGATTTCGTGCGTCTTCGCCGGCGGGGGGTTTGTGTCACTCCCTGGCTTGAAGTGGAGCGTCCGGCAGAACAGGGGCGGGTAATCGGCGTGGATGTTCTGTCGATGGGCTGCCTCCCTGGGGTGCGGACAGGGGATTCTGATCAGGGAGCGCAACTGGCAGACGTTCCGGAGCTGAACGGAAAGCCTTTTGTGGACATTGCCGAGGCAGTCAACCTGTCCGCTGACACCGGCGAGAGTCAGTTCCGTCTGCTGGTTGCGCCGGAGAATGCAGAGCTGCCTGAGTCTTATGTAATCCGGCCTGTACCCGGGGGCATAACCACTGGCGAGCTGGCAGACAGTTTTCTTCTCAACCTCAACGCCCTCTGCGTCCTGGTGCTGCTGATCACCGCCCTGCTGGTTCGCAGCGTCTACAACCTCGGCCTGGTGCAGCGACGCGCCAGCTTGGCGCTGCTGCGGCGCTATGGTGTGCCTGCAGGCCAGCTCCAGCGCTACCTGATAGGTGAGCTGGCCGTGCTGGCGCTGTTAGCGGCGGTTCCGGGAGTGATGCTGGGCCAGCTTCTTGCCCAGGTGTTTGCCAGTGGTTTCGGCGACGCCATGGTCAATCTGTTCAGCGTCCGGCTCTATGCCGGTGGCAGCCAGTGGATGTCCTGGCTGCTGGCCATGCTGGCTGTGGCTGTGGTGGTGGTCTGGTGCGCCTTCGATGCCCTGACGGCGGCGGCACGGGCAAAGGCCGAAGTGACTCTCCGGTTTCCACTGATGCGGCTGGGGCTGTCGTTGATTCTGCTGGGGCTGCTCGGAGTGGTCTGGAGCATGGAGCTGTGGCAGGTCTTCGTGGCGGTCGCCCTCCTGCTTGCCGGGGTGGGTCTGGTGACACCCAGGCTGCTTTCCGGTTTCATGGGGTGGCTGGCAGCCCGGGCCCGCGATTCCCTGACCCTCTGGTCCTGCCGTGAGATGGCAGTGATGCTTCGCCGCCTTGCCCTGCCAGCGGTAGCCCTGCAGTTCGCCGTTGCCACAGTGATCGCCATCCAGGCTCTGGTGACCACGTTTGAATCCACCTTCCTGAACTGGCTGGATCAGCGGCTGCAGGGGGATATTTACATTCAGGTCCCGGCAGGCCGCTCCGGCGGGACAGCAGTGGATTATCTGGAATCCGCTGACGGAGTGTTGGCTCTGCACAGGTCAGTCCGCGGAAGTGTGACCCTTGATGGCGCTGAAACGGATCTTCTCGCCCTCGACCCGGAGTCGGATCTGCTGGAGGCCTGGGAGTTCCTTGAATCTGTTCCCCGTCCATGGAAGGCGCTGACAGAGGGGGGCGTTATGGTGAACGAGCAGTTGGCCTTCCGCGAGGATGTGGGCGCGGGCGACACCATCGGTATCGGTTTGGGTGGCACCTTGCTGAGCCGGGAGGTGGTGGCTGTCTACGCAGATTACGGCAGACCGGTGGGTGAAGTCCTGCTACCCCATGAAGTTCTCCCTCCGGATTTTCAGCCCCGCTCTGCAAGCATTTCCGTGCAACTGGAGGAGGGCGTCCTGCCAGGGTTGCGGGAGCAGCTGGGCCGGATCTGGCAAACCGGTAACCTGCAGATCCGTGACAACAGCCAGGTGCGTCAGCTGGCCACCGGGGTTTTCGAACAGACGTTTTTTCTGACCCGGGCGATCAGCCTGATGACCGTGGTTCTGGCCGGCCTGTCACTGCTTCTGATGGGCTGGGTGTTCTTTTCGGCTCGCGCCTGGTATTACCAGCTTCTGCAGATCTGGGGCCTGTCGGACCGTAGCCTGCATCGCCGATTACAGTGGCAGGCCGTCGGGCTGACGGTGCTGGTGGCCCTGGCCGCACTGCCAACCGGGATTTTTCTCACCTGGGTACTGGTTGCGAGGATCAACCCCCTGGCATTCGGCTGGTCTCTGCCCATGGCGGTGTATCCGGCTTTCTGGCTGGAAATCCTGGCCCTCTGCGGGGCGATCGGCCTGTCCATCGCCTGGCTGGTCCGGCGTCAGATCAGGGGTTTCGCCCCAGCTCCGGTCGCGGCCACCCAGATCGAGGGAGCAGAGCGATGAATACATGCTTTCGTCTTTGCCCCTTCATGCTGGCCCTGATCCTGGCGGGAACAGGAGGCTGTACCCCCTCTGAGGAGCCCTCCGGTTTTGCGGGTCTGGGGGCGGAGAGCGGGGAAGGAGCGGTGAGGGCAGGAAAGTTTCTGCAGCCCGGGCCCCAGGACCGCATCAGCCTGCCGGAAGACCTCGGGCCCCATCCCCGGCACCGGATCGAATGGTGGTACCTGACGGCCAATCTGACTACAGCCAGCGGGAAACCTCTGGGCCTGCAGTGGACCCAGTTTCGTCAGGCCCTGAAGCCCAGGGCGCCGGAACAGGAACCTCCGGCCCCGTCCCAATGGCCGCTGGAGGCGGTGTGGATGGCCCATGGAGCGGTTTCCTTTGAGGGTGAGCACAGATTCCGGGAAAAACTGGGCCGGGGTGGCATCGGCCACGCCGGGGCCCAGGCCGATCCTTTCAGGGTCTGGCTTGATGACTGGGAACTTGTGCCATCCGAGGGGAGCGGACGCTGGCAGCTGAAGGTCGAAGCAGAGGACTGGTCCTACGATCTGACCCTGACGCCCCGGCGGGAGCCGGTAAGGCACGGCCAGAATGGTTTCAGCGCCAAATCTGCCAGTGGCGAAGGGTCCATGTACTTCAGCTACGTGGATCTGGCAATAGCCGGCACTGTAGAGCTGGGTGGAGAAAGCCATGCGGTTGAGGGTACCGGCTGGTTTGATCGTGAATGGAGCAGCCAGTTTCTCAGGTCGGAACAGCAGGGCTGGGACTGGATGGCTCTGCATCTGAAATCAGGAGATAAGCTGATGGTGTTCCAGCTGCGGGAGAATGACTCCTCATTTCGCGCTGGCACCTGGGTGTCCGAAGGAGCGAGGGGAGTGGCGCTTGCCGGCGACGATGTTCAGCTGAAGGCGATCGGTATGCGGGAGACAGAGGAGGGGGAGGTGCCGGTGGAATGGCGGGTTCGTGTTCCTTCGCGGAATGTAGATCTTCTGGTGAGAGCCGCCCCCGGGCAGTTCTGGAACCGGGGGATTTTCCCCTACTGGGAAAGCCCGGTCGAGGTATCCGGCTCTCATCAGGGCCGGGGCTATCTTGAGCTTACCGGCTATGCCCGGCGTCAAAAGTAAGCGGACCAGTCCGCTTACTCCGCTACCTCGGTGTCAGTTTCAGTACCTTGCCATCGCGCTCGTCGGTCAGCAGCCAGATTTCACCCTCCGGGCTCTGATAGACCGACCGTATCCTGCGGCCAGGATCCGTCAGAAGATCTTCCTCTTCCAGCACTTTTCCCTCTTCATTGATGCGCATACGCACAAGCATTCTCGACTTCAGCGCTCCGATGAACAGGTCTCCCTGCCAGCCGGGAAAGCGGCTTCCGTAATAGAAATCCATGCCCGAGGGGGCGATGGATGGGTCCCAGTAATGCAGGGGCTGGGCCATTCCGGGCTTGTGGGTTTTATCGGTGATGGGCACGCCACTGTAATCGATGCCGTAGGTGATTTCCGGCCAGCCGTAGTTGGTTCCCGCGCGGATGATATTGATCTCGTCTCCGCCCCTGGGGCCATGTTCATGGCTCCAGATAACGCCGGTTTGCGGATGTACTGTCATGCCCTGGATGTTCCGGTTGCCATAGGTGTAGAAAGTGTCGTTGACGTTCGGGTCATCCAGCCAGGGGTTGCCTGGCGCCGGGCTGCCGTCAAGGGTAATGCGGTGCACGCCGCCAGCGTCATCCATGGTGTCCTGGGCCCGGTCCATCTCGCCCCGGTCACCCACACTGACATACAGGTACTTGTCCCGGTCAAAGACCATGCGCCCCGCGAAATGTCGGGTGGTGCGGGACCTGGGTAGGGCCTCGAAAATCACTTCCACGTCTTCCAGCTGGCCGTCACTGTACCTGGCCCTGGCGGCTCTGGTGGTCATCAGCCCCTCGTCATCCTCATGGGCATAGCTCATGACAAGCAGCTGGTTGTCGGTGAAGTCAGGGTGAAGGACAAGATCCAGCAGGCCACCCTGACCGGCCGAGACCAGCTCCGGCAGACCCGTCACTGGCTTGGACACCAGGGCTCCATCCCGCAGGATCCGAAGTCTGCCGGCGCGCTCGGTCACCAGTTGATCCCCGTTGGGCAGGAAAACCAGGCTCCAGGGGTGCTCAAGGCCGTCCGCGATCGTGCTAACCCGGTAATCATGGTGTTTCGAACTGAAGTCCTGGGCGCCACCGGTCTGAGGCAGCACAAAAAGCATTATCGCCATGGCGAGGTGAGGAAGGGCATGGGGTCGCGGCCGAATCTTGCGCATCTGGTATCTCCCTTGGTGGTTGAATCGGTGCGTTTCATCTCCACGGTTGTGACCGGGTTTTCGAAATCCATTCAGATACTGCCTGCGTAAGCAGGAATGTCGGGGCAGCTATGGTTTGAAATGCCTTTGGGTCTTTATGCCATACTGCCATAACACGATATGAATTAAAGGAGTTCACCATGTCCGATCATGTTTACAAGAAGGTGGAAATTGTTGGTTCCTCACCGAACAGCAGCGACGAGGCCATCGCCAATGCCCTTGCCGAAGCCGGCAAGAGCATCAAGAATATGGAGTGGTTCGAGGTGCAGGAAACGCGCGGCCATATAGAAAACGGCAGGATCGGTCACTTCCAGGTTGTGCTGAAGATTGGCTTCCGGCTCGAAAGCTAATAGCCCACTCTCAGTGCGGCTGCCCATGCCTGGCATGGGCAGCGTTTTCTGTCATTTGCCTCTCACGAAGGCCTTTTCCGGCAACCCGGTCTCCTCCGGAAAACGGGTTTACCCCCGCCCATGGCGCTGTAGCCATCTGTCCAGCTGATCGGCAAAAGCCTTGCGGTCGCTTTGAGAGAAAGCTGCGGCACCACCGCTGAACTGGCCGGCGTTACGCATTTCCTCCATGAAGTTCCGCATCGCCAGGCGCTGGCGGATGTTTTCTTTTGTGAAGGCCTGGCCCCTTGGATTGAAGACATCGGCGCCTTTCTCGATGGCCTCGGCGGCAAGGGGAATGTCCTGGGTTATCACCAGGTCGCCGGGGCTGAGCTGCTGAACGATTTCGTCGTCTGCCACGTCAAATCCCTGGGGGACCTGGCGGGTTTTCAGAAAAGGCGAGGGTGGAACGCGGATGGGCTGATTCGCCACAAAGGTGGTGGTGATCTGCCAGCGCTCCGCAGCGCGGCACAGGATTTCTTTCACGACGACCGGGCAGGCGTCGGCATCGACCCAGATTGGCATGGCAGTTTTCCCTGTAATTTTTAACGGATGAAGTGAGCAGCGCGTCAGTGCACAACGTAAGTTACGCTGATTATCCGACTTTAAGGCAGGAGTGAAAACATGACTCAGTCTATATCTGCTGATTTGCGGGCAGCTATTGCAGTCTTCCTGGCGACTTTCCTTCTGCCAGCAATGTCGCTGGCTGCCAGCGAGCAAGAGGCCTGGGAGGCCCTGCGGGAAGGCAGGGCCGTGCTGATCCTGCGTCATGCGCTGGCACCGGGCACCGGCGATCCGCCCGGCTTTGAACTTGGTGACTGCTCAACCCAGCGTGACCTGAATGAGCGGGGCCGGGACCAGGCCCGTTTCTGGAAACCATTCCTGGCTCACCGTGGGATCGACCAGGCCCGCGTATTCTCCAGCCGCTGGTGTCGGGCCACCCATACGGCAGAGGAAATGGGGCTGGGTGAGGTAACGGCCATGCCTTCCCTCGATTCCTTTTTTCAGAACCGGGGTGATCGCCAGAAACAGACGCGGCAGACGATCGTGAACGTGAATGCCCTTGGTGCTGGATCACCCATAGTGCTGGTGTCCCATCAGGTCAACATTACGGCACTTTCCGGAATCTATCCCGCCTCAAACGAGGGGGTCATTCTGGCGCTGCCGTTATCGGAGGACCCGAAGGTGCTGGCCAGGGTTTCACCAGAACCGTGATCCGGAAGGCGCAGAAAGACTAGATGTTTTTGGGTCGGATGGCGCCCGGGCACTTGCGCAGCCTTTGTGATCACGCAAGACTGGGGTCAGGTTCGCAGTCAATCGCATTCACTACATCGGAGACGCCATGAGATTTCAGCCACTTTCTCTGCTTGCAGCCATCCTTCTTGCAACCGCAAATGTCGCTCTGGCGGAGGAATACAGTTCCGGTCCTCTGACCATCGAGCACCCCTGGGCCAGGCCAACGCCTCCAAATGCCACCTTTGGTGTCGGCTACATGTCGATTACCAATGCCGGCCAGGAAGATGTTTCTCTGGTGGGCGCCAAGACTCCACGGGCGGCGAGAGTGTCCATCCATCAAAGCAGAATGCATATGGAAATGATGGGGATGGAGCCAATGCCGGATGGCCTGGCTATCCCGGCCGGAGAAACAGTGGAGTTGAAGCCCAATGGTTATCACCTGATGCTTGAGAACATCAGCGGCAGCCTTGAGGAAGGTGAGCGCATCCCCCTGACCCTGGCATTTGACGGCGCCCCCGACGTGGAAGTTGAACTTGATGTCCGGCCGCTGGATGGACAAGCAGACAACAGGGAGTCCAGCGACCATGATGGAATGGATCACGGGGCCCATCAGTAACGTTAACCGCCAGGATTAAATGACAGACTGTTCCGTGGAGCTGTGCACCCTCTGCCGAAGCACCGGCCTCCGGCTGCTGGCTACCGTAAAAGGTGTGCCTTACTGGCGCTGTTCTGGCTGCCGGGCAACCCTGATGGACCCGGCCCAATGGCTGGACGTCGCTTCTGAAAAAGCCGTCTACGACCTGCACGATAACAGCCCGGAGGATCCGGGGTACCGGCGTTTTCTGGGTAAACTGGCCAATCCGCTGCTGGAGCGTCTCAGGCCAGGGAGCCGGGGGCTGGATTTTGGCTGTGGCCCGGGACCGGTGCTGGCACAGATGCTGAAAGCGGCTGGCATGCAGCTTGAGCTTTATGATCCCCTGTTTTATCCGCGCTCCTCAGTACTGGACAAAACATACGATTTTGTCACCTGCACCGAGGTGGTCGAACACCTGCACGACCCGGCTGCCACTTTTGCGATCCTTGACCGGCTTCTGAAACCCGGAGGATGGCTGGGGGTAATGACCTGTTTTCAGACCGACGATGACAGGTTTGCCACCTGGCATTACCGTCGAGACCCGACTCACGTTATCTTTTACCGGGAAGAGACGCTGGCCCTGGTTGCACGTCAGTTCTGCTGGACCATGGAAGTCCCGGCGAAGGATGTGGCGCTTTTCCGCAAGCCTTTATAAAGCCGCAGTTTCTCAGGCAGGCTCCCGGTGTTCTGGCCGGCGGTCTCCCTCGATGAAGTTGGCCACGAAAACAGCCTTGCCGTACGTCTCGAACGACCACTTCATGGTGTCTGAGAGCACCTGCATTACCTGGTCGTAATCGCCAAAAATCTGCGTGCTCATGCGGTTGGGGTAGACCTCAAGCCCAGTGTTTTTCAGGCGTTCGATGATTGCCTTGATGGGTGACCTGAAATCGTCAGCCAGGGGATAACAGCTCAGTTGGACAGAAAGGTACATGGTGCCTCCGGTATTGGACAGTAATGGGTCGGTTTTCTTTCGGTTCTGCAGGACAGCGTAAACCAGAGTCGGTCCAATGTTGATAGCTCAGTGCGTATAAGCCTGTTTAAGGGCACTTCCCGGCTGCTAGACTGAAAATAAAACTGACTCCAGACATCCGACCAGGAAACAGGGAGGCTTTTCGATGCACAACGCTGAGATTGCCCGCAGGTTTCATGAGCTGGCAGATCTGCTTGAAATCCAGAATGCCAACGAATTCCGGGTTCGGGCCTATCGCAACGCCGCCAATATTGTCGAAGGCTCCTCCCGCCGTGTGGAGGACATGGTCAGGAAAGGTGAAGACCTCTCTCTGATAAAGGGAATCGGGGACGACCTGGCCGGCAAGATCGAGGAACTGGTCAAAACCGGCTCTCTGCCGCAGCTCGAAGAACTGCAGCAGGAGCTGCCGGAGGGACTGCACCAGCTCATGCGGCTGGGGCAGTTGGGGCCCAAACGCACAAAGTTGCTGCACGATGAGTTGAAAATCACTTCTCTTGAGGAACTCCGGAGCGCCGCGGAGAAGGGAAAAATCCGGGAGGTCAGGGGGTTTGGCAAAAAGACCGAACAGAAGATTCTTGATGAAATAGACAAAGTCAGTGACCGGGAACGTCGAACTCGTCTCGGTGAGGCCGAGCAGGTCGCCGGCCCCCTGGTTGACTATCTCCGTGAGCTGGATGAAGTAAAAAAAATCACCGTTGCCGGCAGTTTTCGCCGCCGCAAGGATACGGTAGGGGATCTGGACATTCTCGTGGCCTGTAAAGACAGCAAGCCGGTAATGAAGCGTTTCACCAGCCACCCGGAAGTGGCAGAGGTGGTTTCCAGGGGCAGCACACGCTCAACCGTCTATCTGAAATCCGGCCTGCAGGTGGATCTGAGGGTAGTGAAAGAGGAAAGTTACGGCGCTGCGCTGCATTATTTTACCGGCTCCAAAGACCACAACGTGGCCATCCGCAGGATGGGGGTGGAGCGCAAGCTGAAGATCAATGAGTACGGGGTGTTCCGTGGCCGGAAACGGATCGCCGGCAAAACGGAAGAAGAAGTTTTCGAACAGGTTGGTCTGCCCTGGATTCCTCCGGAGCTGAGGGAAAACCGGGGCGAGATCGAGGCGGCAGAGAAAGGCCGCCTGCCAACGCTGGTGGAGCTGGATGACATCCGGGGCGATCTTCACATGCACACCGAGGCTACCGATGGTCGCCACAGCCTGGAAGAGATGGCCCGGGAGGCCAAACGACTTGGCTATGACTATGTTGCCATTACCGACCATTCAAAACGCCTGACCATGGCCAAAGGGCTTGATGCCAGACGGCTGCGTAAGCAGATGGAGGAGATCGACAGGCTCAACGACAGCCTTTCAGGCATCCGCGTGCTGAAGGGGATTGAGGTGGACATTCTCGAGGATGGCACCCTGGATCTGCCTGATGAGGTGCTGAAGGAGCTGGATCTTACGGTCTGCTCCGTTCACTCCAAATTCGACCTGTCAAAGAAGAAGCAGACAGAGCGGGTGTTGCGGGCCATGGACAATCGCTATTTCAATATCCTGGGGCATCCGACAGGTCGGCTGATCAATGACCGGGATCCCTTCGCCATAGACCTTGAAGCCATTGTTGAGGCCGCGGCGGATAAGGGCTGCTGCCTGGAGCTTAATTCCCAGCCGAGCCGGCTGGATCTGGCCGGTCGTTATGCCCGCATGGTCAAAGAAGCGGGGGTTCTTGGCGTGACATCCACCGACGCCCATGCTGCGGACCATCTTGGATTCATGCACCTTGGGGTTGCCCAGGCACGGCGTGGCTGGATGGAGAAAGCCGACCTGCTCAATACCCGCCCTCTCGATGAACTGAAAAAAGCACTGAAACGGTGATGCCAGGACGTCGGGATGACCTGTTCCTGCATAGCGTTGCAAGGCTCTGACGCTTCCCGTCCGAGCTGAAAGTGAGCAGTTCTGAAACGTGGAACCAGCCAGCAAAAGGAGGAAAGCCATGACCAGCCTTGCAGGACTGTGTATCGATATCTCCGGCGTACTGATCGAGGAGGGAAAAACCGTGGCCGGGGCCCGCGAAGCCATGGAAAAGCTTCGCGAGGCTGGACTCTCCTGCCGGTTTCTGACCAACACCTCCAGAAAGCCCGCCAGTGCGGTATTGGACCAGCTCCGGGACCAGGGCTTTGATGTAAACGAAGACGAAGTAATGACTGCTCCCCAGGCAGTAGCTGCCTATCTCAAAGAGCATGATCTTCGCCCCTGGCTGCTCATTCACCCGGATATCCGCGGCGAGTTTTCTGCTCTTCAGACCGATGACCCCAATGCCGTGGTGGTCTGTGACGCCGGGGAGCGATTTGATTATCAGAATCTGGATCGGGCGTTTTCCCTGCTGATGGAGGACGCGCCTCTGCTGGCTGTGGGAATGAACCGCTATTTCCGCAAGGAAGGCGGTCTGCATCTGGATGCGGGACCTTTTATCCGGGCCCTGGAGTACGCGGCGGACGTGGAGGCCACAATTATTGGCAAGCCCGGCCGGCAGATGTTTCAGGCCGCCTGCGACAGCATGGAAATTGATTCTGCGGCCTGTCTGATGATCGGCGATGACGTAAGCGCTGATATCGGGGGTGCTGTGGATGCCGGTCTGAAAGCCGCCCTGGTGCGTACCGGCAAATACCGGGCCGAGGATGACAGGGAGGCGGAGCGTCTGGGGGCCGGTGTCTTCGACGATTTTGCCTCGGTCGTGTTCCACTGGCTCTGATGCCAGTTCCCTTTCCTGGCTGATTTGGCTGTAAAACCGTAGTATTGGATACTGGTTTAACGATTCAGGATGGTCTCCATGGAAAAAGACGAGCAACAGGAAATCATGGCCCGTGGTCCAATCCCCGTGATCACAACCCTGCTGATTGCGAATGGCTTGATCTTTCTGGCGCTGCTCAGCGCTCCCTACGCGGGCATGCAGCATTTCGCACTCTGGCCGCTGACTCCCACGGTGGACGTGCCTCTCCCACCGGGGGTGCAGCCCGGCAGTTTCATGCCCTGGCAACTGGTCACCTACGCCTTTCTCCATGGCGGGTTGTTGCACCTGTTCATCAACATGTTTGTTCTGTGGATGTTTGGTGGGCCCCTTGAGCGGGCCTGGGGCTCGCGAACTTTTGCCTTCTACTATTTCTTCTGCATTGTTGGTGCAGGTTTTGTGCAGTTGCTGGTTTCTTCCAGCGGGTTGGGCGCCGCCGCTCCGTCTCTGGGTGCGTCTGGTGGCGTATTCGCCATTCTTCTGGCTTTCGGGATGAAGTTTCCCAATCAGATTGTGGTGTTGCTGATTCCGCCGATTCCCATGAAGGCCAAGTATTTCGTGGTCCTTCTCGGTGCTCTTGAGCTGTTCGCCGGGGTGTTCGGAACCCAGCAGGGTGTAGCCAATTTTGCCCATCTTGCAGGTATGGTTTTCGGGCTGATTTATCTTTCGGTATTCAGGGAACAGACAAGGACCCCCTGAGTTTCTGACCAATGGTTTGTGATAAACTGGCAGCCGGCTAAACGGGTATTTTTCCGCCCCGATTGCCGGTCCGCTGTTCCGGATTTCCCGTTTACGCCCGTGAGCCCTGTCTGCGAATCTGTCTCTATCGGAGGCCTTTCTGTCCGCTCCTGAAAACTTCTGGCGCCCTCGGGCCGCCTCCCTTGAAGATCCCCTTTACTATCTGGGCAACTTCCGAACAGTTCTGAGCTGGGTGTATGGTTACCACGCAGACCTCCTGCTCACGGATGAGGTCGAGCGGATCAGAGCATTTCAGCAATTGCCCTGGCCATCCCAGGCCCTGCTTGCCCGCCTGGTTATGCGCACCGGAGATGTCTTCCGGACCGGAAAGCTGCAGTATTCCGAGCTTGAGTGCCCGATGGATCAGGCCACCGGTCCCCTCCTGCGGGGAGGATGGCTTGATTCGAACCCTCTACTAACCCTGGACACGCTTTTTCGCCTGCTGTCCAGAGCCGAGTGTCTGGAAGCATTTGGTGCCCGGTTAGAGAACAGGGGCGTTTCCCACAAGGCGACCAAAAAGGTCTTATACGAAGCTCTGGCAGACCGGTACCAGCAGGCCGATACCCTTGCCAACTGGTGGCCCGAGGCACCGGACCGCGTGGTGGAGCTGACCTGTAGCGGATTTTTCCGGCGCCTGCGGCTCATGTTCTTCGGCAACCTGCGGCAGGACTGGTCTGAATTCGTGCTGGCGGAGCTGGGCTACCAGAATTACGAAACCGTGCTTTTTAGCCCGCAGTCCAGGGCTTTTCAGCATCGGAGCGAGGTGGATATCTACCTGCACCTTCAGGATTGCCGTGACCGGCTTGAGAGCGGTGAGGCGGCCGCGAGTGTCTGGCCGGAGATTCCCTGCGCCGTGACTGATAACCCCTGGCTGGAGAGCCGGCGTGGGCGCCTGCTTTTTGAACTTGGCAGGTTGGCGGAGCGTGCGGGGAACCCCGATCTTGCCCTGCAGGCCTGGCGTGAAAGTCGCCATCGCGAAGCCCGGCTCCGCCAGTTGCGCCTGATGGAGCGCAGGGGTGAATACGAACAGGCCTGGGCGCTTGCCACGGAGGCGGTGGAAGATCCCCGCACCGGAGCGGAGAGCCGTGGCCTGGCGCGGCTGCTCCATCGGCTTGGCAAAAAGGTCGGCGCGCCGTCTGGCACTTCTTCCCGGCCGCCGCAGATTCCGCGGCTGGATCTGTGTCTGGCGAAGCCGGCTGCGAGTTCGGTGGAGTGGGCAGTTCTTGAGCATCTTTCGGAGCCGGGCGCGCCGGTTTTCTATGTGGAGAACATGCTCGTCAATGGCCTGTTCGCCCTTCTGTGCTGGCCAGCTCTATACGCGCCTCTGCCTGGCGCCTTTTTTCATCCATTTCATGCCGCGCCCGCCGATCTTCACCGCGAGGACTTTGTCAGCCGGCGCTCAGAGCTCTTCGAAGACTGCCTCGCGAGCCTCGACAGCGGACTGTACCGGGAGAGGATTCTTGCCACCTGGGCTGAAAAACAGGGCACCGCATCCCCCTTTCTGCACTGGTCGTTGCTGACCCGGGAGGTGATTGGCATGGCCCTGGACTGCATTCCGGCAAAGCATCTGAGGGCCTGCTTCGAACGCATGCTGGACGACCTCAAAACCCATCGCAGCGGATTGCCGGATCTGGTCCAGTTCCGGCCTGGCCGGCGGGAGTACCGGCTGATTGAGGTCAAGGGCCCCGGCGACCGCCTGCAGGATCATCAGCGCCAGTGGCTGGAATTTGGCATGGAGCAGGGCATTGACCTGGCTGTGTGCTACGTGACCTGGCAGGACGAACCCTGATGCGGGTCGCGGTGAGAACCCTGTGCGAATTTGCCGCCAGGGAAGGCGACCTGGACCATCGCTATACCCCATCGCCATCCTCTGACGAGGGCCGGCAGGGCCACCAGAAGGTTCAGGCACGTCGTGGGCCGGGTTACCGGCCGGAAGAGAAGCTGGAAGGGGAGTGTGGTGGTCTTTTTCTGGCTGGCCGTGCCGATGGTTATGACCCGGCCGGCACCCGGCTGGAAGAGATCAAGACTCATCGCGGGGATCTGTCCCGGCTATCGCCAGCTCAGCAGGCGCTGCACTGGGCCCAGCTCCGGTCCTATGGCGCGCTACTCTGCCGCCGGGAAGGGCTGGCCTCCATTGAGCTGGCGCTGGTGTATTACGATATCGGGCGTGATAGGGAAACCTGTCTTGCAGAGACAGCCAGCGCCGGCGATTTGTGGTCGCGGCTGGAGCTTCTCTGTGACGCCTACCGGGAGTGGGCCGCGCAGGAGAACCAGCACCGGGAAGCACGAGACCAGGCTCTGGCAAAGCTGCGCTTTCCCTTCGGGGAGTTCCGTGGCGGCCAGCGGCCACTGGCAGAATCCGTGTTCCGCGCGGTCTGCCGTAATGAAACCCTGATGCTGCAGGCCCCCACCGGGCTCGGAAAAACTCTTGGTACCCTCTTTCCCGCCCTTATGGCCATGCCGCGTCAGTCGGTGGACCGACTGTTCTTTCTGACCGCCCGCACCACCGGCCGCAGGCTGGCACTGGATGGAATGGCCAGAATAAGCCAGACCCAGAAGGAGCCTGTGCCCATCCGTGTGCTGGAGCTGGCCGCCAAAGCCCATGCCTGTGAAAATCCGGACCTGGCCTGTCACGGGGAATCCTGCCCCCTGGCCCGGGGATTTTTCGACCGCCTCCCGGCTGCCCGGCAGGCCGCAGTGAATACAGGCGCCATGCTGGACCAGCCGACACTGAGGGAGGTTGCCCTGGGCCATCAGATCTGCCCCTATTTTCTGGGCCAGGAAATGGCCCGCTGGTGCGATCTGGTCGTCGGCGATGTAAATCATTACTTCGACCAGAGCGCCCTGTTGCATGGGCTCACCCGACAGAATGACTGGCGCGTCACCCTGCTGATTGACGAAGCCCACAACCTGGTCAACCGGGCCAGGGCCATGTACAGCGCAGAGCTGAATCAGCAGCGTTTGCTGGCCGTTAAACGCCGGGCTCCACCTGAACTCCGGCAGCCGCTGCAGCGGGTAGTCCGTCAATGGCAGGCGCTGTTCAACCACCCGGATCGTCCTGCGCTGTCACCTTCAGAGAAGACAGCGCCCCTGCGTCTTGAGTTTCCGCCCGGAGATTTCATTGGAGCGCTCAGTGGCCTGGTGACCGCCATCACGGATTATCTCACTGATCATCCGGCTGATGCGGAGCTTCAGGAGCTGATGTTCGAGGCACTGGGTTATACCCGGCTGGCGGAACACTTCGGGGACCATTCCATCTGTGAACTGAGCCGGCATGGCCGGGGCCGGGCAAAACTGTCGATCCTGAATCTGATACCGGCTGATTTCCTCGCCCCCCGGTTTGAGAGCGCCCAGAGTTGCATGCTCTTTTCCGCCACGCTGACGCCACCCCTTTATCACCGCGATCTGCTGGGCCTGCCTGATACAACCTGCTGGCGGGAAGTGGACAGTCCCTTCTCGGCCAGCCAGTTGCAGGTTCACCTTGCCTCCGGAATCAGCACGCGGCTGCAGGACCGCGAAGCCTCGCTGGCACCGATTGTGGAACTGATGACCCGTCATTACCGGGCGAGGCCGGGCAATTATATTGCCTATTTCAGCAGCTTTGCCTACCTGAATTCGGTGATTGCGCGGTTTCGCGAGGAGGCTCCGGACATTGAAATCCGGGCCCAGGTCCCCGGCATGTCCACGGAACAGCGGCACGACTTTGTCGCAGGGTTTGCCAGTGGCGGACGGGGCATTGGTTTCGCCGTTTTGGGAGGCGTATTTGCCGAAGGTATCGACCTGCCCGGGGAGCGCCTGGTGGGCGCGTTTGTGGCCACCCTGGGACTGCCACCCTTTGACAGCCGGAATGAGACCATGCGCCAGCGGCTACAGGCGCGTTTTGGCGAGGGTTACGAGTACACTTACCTTTACCCCGGAATTGAGAAGGTGATTCAGGCCGCAGGCCGGGTAATCCGCACACCGACGGACGAGGGAACCATCGTCCTGATCGATGACCGTTTTACCCGTCCGGAAGTGCGCCGGCTTTTGCCAAAATGGTGGTTTGACCAGGAATCCCCCGACACCTGAACAATGCAAATCCCGCCTGGATTTGCTTAAGTGAAGAGAAGCACCCCAGCAGTGGATACAGTGTCATGGGGCCCTTCAACAACAGAGGCAACTCTTACAGGGAACATCTTCATCATGCTGCGCTTACCCTCGATTGTTCTTTCTGCATCCGCCGTCTTTCTGCTGGCTGGCTGCGGTGATACCGCAAAACTGCCAGTGGAGGCAGGCTTCGGCCCGGACCCGGTTCTGCCACCGCCCAACAAGACCCTGATCCCCACCGTGAATATCGCGCCAGCGAAGGGCTGGCCCTCTGGTGCCATGCCTGTGGCCACCGAGGGAACGAAGGTTGTTCCCTTTGCCGATGGCCTGGACCATCCGCGGTGGCTGTATGTCCTGCCTAATGGGGATGTGCTGGTGGCCGAATCCAATCGGCCCCCAAAAGAACAAGGCGGTTTCAAAAACTGGATTGCAGGCTGGATCATGGAAAAGGCCGGCGCCGGCGGTGAGAGCGCTGACCGGATTACGCTTCTGCGGGACTCGGACGGAGATGGAGTTGCGGACAGACAGTCAGTGTTTCTGGAAAACCTGCACTCACCGTTTGGCATGGCCCTGATAGGCAACGATTTTTACGTGGCCAATACGGATGCCGTGGTGAGGTTTCCCTACCAGGAAGGTCAGGCCAGTATTACTGCGACGGGTGAAAAAGTAGCGGACCTGCCCGCCGGCCCCATCAACCACCACTGGACGAAGAGTCTCATCGCCAGCCCGGATGGTGAAAAGCTGTATGTCGGGGTGGGCTCCAACAGCAACGTGGGAGAGAACGGTCTTGATGTTGAAGAGGGCCGGGCGGCCATTCAGGAAATTGATTTGGCCAGCGGTGAGATCCGGGTTTTTGCTAGCGGCCTGAGAAATCCGGTTGGTCTGGCGTGGGAGCCCAAAACCGGCGTCCTCTGGACCGCCGTCAACGAACGGGACGAGATTGGCAGTGACCTTGTGCCGGATTACATGGCTTCTGTGGAAGACGGCGACTTCTACGGCTGGCCCTGGAGCTACTATGGGCAGATTCTCGACACCCGGGTGAAACCCCAGAAGCCGGAACTGGTAAAAACCGCACTGATTCCGGATTACGCCCTCGGCGCCCACACGGCCTCCCTCGGGCTGAGTAATGCTGTGGGCAACACCCTGCCGGAGCGGTTCAGTGAGGGCATGTTCGTTGGCCAGCACGGCTCCTGGAACCGTCGGCCTCACAGTGGTTACAAGGTTATTTTCATTCCCTTCCGGGACGGTGCGCCAGCAGGGGAACCTCTGGATGTACTGACCGGATTTCTGAGCGAAGAAGAGGAAGCCTTTGGCCGCCCGGTCGGTGTGGTGGTGGACAATGCCGGTGGTCTGCTGGTGGCAGATGATGTGGGCAACATCATCTGGCGGGTCAGTCGGGCTGGTGGCGACTGACCGGGACCCCGGGGATTTTACATCCGACGCAGATCTGCACCACAATAAAATTCAGGCAGCTTCACATTACACCCTGAAGTCGCCGGCCTGGACCGGCGAGGGTGTCACTTCGTTCCAAGGAGGTTCTTATGCTCGACGTGGAGATCGATGACACCACTGGCATTGTTACCCTGAGTCCGGGAGACGCCCTGACAAAGGAAGATTTTGAGTATGCCGCCCAGCGGGTGGACGACTATCTGGAAAAAGCCGGAGAGGTCAAAGGCATGATCGTCAGCACGCGCAAGTTCCCCGGCTGGGAGTCCTTTGGTGCCATGCTTACCCATTTGCGCTTTATCCGGGAGCATCACCGGGACGTGGAAAAAGTGGCGATGGTAACGGATTCCCCCATCGGTGAAGTTGGGGAAAAGGTCGCCGGCCATTTCGTGTCAGCGGAAGTCCGTCACTTTCCGTTCGACGACCTTAAAGACGCCAGGAAGTGGATCCGGGAGGGATGACCATCAGGCCGGGATAAGTGATTCCCGGCCTTCAGACCTTTACCAGCAGAGGAAATGGATAGCCCTCAGTGCAGCGACGAGGGACTGTCCTCTTCCACATCGGCCATGGTGTCTTCTGTTGGCACCGCTATGCCGCGCTGGACCGCAGGACGGGACTCGACCCGCTCAAGCCAGCTCAGAAGAGGCTTCATGGCCTCAATGGCGTCTTTGTCCTCGCCTTCCCGCAGCGCGGTTATGGCATACTTGGCTCTCGGGTAGTTCGCAATGTCGGCGATGCTGTATTCCATGCCCGCGAGATAAGGGTGAAATCCGAGGCGTCCGTTGAGAACTTCCAGCAGGCGCAGCACTTCGTCGCGGTAGCGCTTTTTGGCGAAGGGCACGGATTCCGGAGCCTCATTTTCAAAATAGAACATCTGGTCTGTCATCGGCCGCAGATGGCTGGCCTCGAAAAATGTCCAGACAATGGCTTCATTGCGCGGAATCACGTCTTTGGGCAGCAGCTTGCCGGTTTTTTCCGCGAGGTAAAAGAGAATGGCCCCCGGCTCGAAGACCCGATCCACATCGCTGTTGTTATCAACGAGAACGGGAACCTCGCCGTTGGGGCTGAGTGCACGAAAGTCCGTGATGTTCTGCTCGCCACTGGTGATGTCCACCGGATTGACGCAGTAGTTGGCATCCAGCTCTTCCAGCATGATGGATGCCTTGTAGCTTTCCGCGCTTTTCCAGGCGTAGAGATCGTACATATCCTGTCTCCTTTTTTTGAGTAAACCTCTCTCCTGAAACATCGATCTGAAAGGCTGGATTTCAAGGGGCTGGCGCTCCTTATTCGGGATTTCTTCCGGAGGCGCCGTTGCACGGTGTCTGCACAGGAGCCATTTTGGTATGGTCAAAGGAGGAGATATCTGGACAGGAGCCCCCTTGGACATCATCGAGCCCGCCGCCTGGTCACTGCTGGACAGCATCGCCGTTTTTGCCGGCTGCGCTCTGGCAATTGCGCTGCTCGGGACACGGATTACCGGAGTGGTGGATCAGCTTGCTGACCGCACGGGCATTGGAGAAGCGGTAGCGGGTGCGGTTTTACTGGGTGCCTCGACATCCCTGTCAGGTTCCGTGCTTTCAGTCACTGCAGCATGGAAGGGGAATCCTGAACTGGCTGTGAGTAATGCCCTGGGTGGTATAGCCGTCCAGACCCTGTTTCTGGTGGTGGCAGACTTGGTATACCGTCGGGCCAACCTGGAGCATGCGGCCGCCTCGGCGCCGAATATGCTGCAGAATGCCCTGCTTATTGCGCTGCTCGGTCTGATCATGCTCGCACCGCTGCTGCCGGATGTGACTCTGTGGGGTGTGCATCCGGTAACGCCCATTCTGCTCATGTCCTACGTGTACGGCATTCATCTGGTTCGGGGAGCTCGTAGTTATCCGATGTGGCGACCTTCTCGCACCGCCGAGACGCGGGAGGACACGCCGGAGGATCTGTCCACCGTGCCGGCTCTGCCCAGGCTGTGCGTGGAGTTTGTGCTGCTGATGCTGGGGCTTGGTATGGCGGGCTGGCTGCTGGAGCCGGCGGCCAACAATATCGCCATCAAGACGGGGCTCAGTCAGACCGCTGTCGGCGTACTGCTGACTGCTGTCAGTACCTCGATTCCGGAGCTTGTGACTTCCATAGCAGCGGTAAGACGGGGGGCGCTCACCCTTGCGGTGGGCGGCATTATCGGGGGTAACGCTTTCGATACCCTGTTCACTGCTGCTTCCGATATCGCCTATCGGCCCGGGTCGATCTATCATGCCATGGCCGATGATGCCCGGCTGTGGGTGGCTCTGACCCTTATCATGTCTGCCATTCTGATGATTGGACTGTTGCGCCGGGAGGAAAAAGGCCCTGCCGGCATCGGCTTTGAGAGCGTTGCCATCGTGGTTCTGTACTTTACCGGGGTTACGCTGCTGCTGAGCGAGGGTTAAACCGCCGACCGGCGGTCCTGTCTTGCAGTTAAACGGCCTTTCAACCGCGGTCGCTTTCAAGCACAGTGTGCCACCTGCTCCAGATCCAGATTTCCCCCGGTTACAATCAGGGCAGTTGGCACATCGTCTGCCAGGTTGATTCCGCCTTCGATAATGACAGCCAGGCCGACGCTGGCACCAGGCTCCACGTAGAGCCTCGCCTCCGTGAGCAGTCGCTTTGTGGCCTCGCGGATAGCCGCTTCGGAAACAGTCAGGATCCGGTCCACTACCTGTCGGGACGCTTCATAGGTATAATCCCCTACCACAGCGGGTGCCAGGCTGGCCGCCCAGGTGTCGACTGTTGCCAGGCTGGCACTGGCATCTTCGTGTTGCCAGGCATTGGCCATGGTTGCTGCGCCTTCCGGCTCGACGCCAATGAGTTCAATATCCGGGCGTTTCCCCTTGATGGCGAGGCCCAGGCCGGAGATCAGGCCCCCTCCGCCAATGGGGCAGAGGATCCGTTTGATGTCAGGTTGCTGGCGCAGGAGTTCGAGGCCAAGGGTTCCCTGGCCCGCCATGATGCGGACATCGTTGTAGGGGTGCACGAGAGTGAAACCCTGCTGATCGCGGAGCTCATGGCAATGGGCCAGGGCCTCCTGGATAGTACCGCCGACCGTGACCCGGGCACCCAGGCTTTCGGTGAGACGTATTTTGAGAGGACTTGATCCTTTTGGCATGACCACCTGGAGGGGGGACCCCTTCTGCGCCGCAGCCCAGGCCAGGGCAATGGCATGATTGCCGGCCGAGATGGTTATCAGGCCAGGCTCCAGTTCTGCTTCACTGGCGGTGAGCATCCAGTTGAGGGCGCCGCGGGCCTTGAAGCTGCCGGTTCTTTGCAGGTTTTCACATTTGAGCCACAGAGGGTGGCCAAATGAAACGTCGAGGTCAGGGACCCGGAGCACTGGAGTTTCAGAAATCCAGGGCCGGATCCGCTGCTCGGCTGATGCAATGATGTGTTCATCGGGCAGGGCTGATCTGGTCATGGCAGGTCCTCTGGTCAGTTGTTGCCGGATGGTCCGGCCTGTCAGCAGGCTGGCTAACATGCGTGGTATTTACGTGTAACAATGAGACCCGAACAGCCGTCAATCAAGTGCTGTTCCCCGGATCACGAGCCGGCAGGCACGGAGTGACATCATTCCAGGCTTGCTGGAACCTTTGTCTGACTCTGTGGGGTCAGGCTTTGCAGGAGGAACTATTGAACATGAAACTTGGGATTCCGAAGGAGATCTTCGAGGGGGAGCGGCGAGTTGCCGCCACGCCATCCTCGGTGCAAAAGCTGATGAAACTCGGCTATGAAGTCGTCGTTGAAACAGGGGCCGGCGATGCTGCCCACTACGATGACGAGTCATACCGTTCAGCAGGGGCATCCGTCGCCAAAGATGCTGAGTCACTCTGGGGCGAGGCAGATTTCATTCTGAAAGTCCGTGCGCCCATGGAGAACCCGGAGCTCGGGAAGCACGAAATCGACCTGATGAAGGAGGGCGCTTTCCTGGCCGGCTTTATATGGCCGGCCCAGAACCCGGATCTGCTCAAGCAACTGGCGGACAAAAAGGTCACTACATTCGCTATCGACAGCCTGCCCCGCATCAGCCGTGCCCAGAAAATGGATGCCCTGAGTGCAATGGGCAACATTGGTGGCTACCGGGCGGTTATCGAGGCGGCCAACCACTTCGGACGGTTTTTCACCGGGCAGGTCACAGCTGCAGGCAAGGTGCCACCAGCCAAGGTCATGATCATCGGCGCGGGTGTTGCTGGTCTGGCGGCGATTGGCGCGGCCAACAGCATGGGTGCCATCGTCCGCGCCTTTGATACCCGCCTTGAGGTCAAAGAGCAGGTTGAAAGCATGGGCGCCGAATTCCTTGAGCTGGATTTCGGTGACGAGGAAGGCAGCGGATCCGGCGGTTACGCCAAGCAGATGAGCGACGAGTTCATCAAGGCGGAAATGGCCCTGTTTGCAGAACAGGCCGAAGAAGTAGACATCATCATTACCACCGCCCTGATTCCGGGCAAGCCGGCACCCAGGCTGATCACCGAGGACATGGTCAAGACCATGAAACCGGGCAGTGTGATTGTGGACCTTGCGGCTGAGCGCGGCGGCAACTGTGAACTGACCGAGCCAGGCAAGGTGGTTGAGAAGCACGGCGTCACCCTTATCGGCTATACCGATCTGCCCAGCCGCATGGCAAAGGTCTCCAGTGATCTCTATTCCACCAACCTTGCCCATCTGATGTCCGAACTGACGCCGGAAAAGGATGGCAAGCCGGAAGTGAATATGGACGACACGGTCATCCGGGGCGTCACCGTGGTGAAGGAAAAAGACGTCACCTGGCCGCCACCCCAGCCCGAAGCGCCGGCAAAGCCCAAGGCTCCGGAACCCAAAAAAGAGGTTTCCGCGGCCGAAAAAGAAGCTGCAGAAAAGAAAGCGGCCCGCAGCCAGGCGATCGGCAAGGCGGTTCTTCTGGTGGTTACCGTTGCGGCTCTCTACGGAGTGGGTGCATACGCTCCCGAGAGCTTCCTCAGCCACTTTACGGTTTTCGTGCTGGCGTGCTTCATCGGCTGGCAGGTGATCTGGAACGTGACACCCTCCCTGCATACGCCTCTGATGAGCGTAACCAATGCGATCAGCGGCATCATTGTCATAGGCGCTCTGTTGCATCTGGCCCAGGCTGAAAATCTGGCGGTGGGGATCATGTCGTTCGTGGCGGTGTTCATCGCAACCATCAATATAGCGGGTGGGTTCCGGGTAACCCATCGCATGCTCAAAATGTTCCGCAAGTAGGAGAGGCCAGCATGAGTGCAGGACTAGTAAGCGTGGCCTACGTAGTGGCCAGTATTCTGTTTATTCTCAGCCTGGGCGGCCTCAGCCACCAGGAATCCGCCCGGCGCGGTAACATCTATGGTGTCGTGGGTATCATCATTGCCGTGGTGGCCACAGTGGCTGCCGTGGGTGTCAATGACATGGTCACCATCGTGATTGCGATGCTTCTGGGTGCCAGTGTCGGCATTCCCGTTGCCAACAAGGTACAGATGACGCAGATGCCGCAGCTTGTGGCACTTCTTCACAGCTTTGTGGGCCTTGCAGCGGTTCTGGTGGGCTTCTCCGGTTATATCGAGCCACTGAAGGCAACCACCGGCACCGAGCATACCATCCACCTGGTGGAGGTTTTCCTTGGTATTTTCATCGGTGCCGTGACCTTTACCGGCTCCCTGGTGGCTGCTGGCAAGCTGGATGGCCGGATTGATGCCAAGGCACTGACACTGCCGGGCCGGCATCTGATGAACCTGGTGGCCATTATCGCCTCCGTGCTTCTCGGCGCCTGGTTTCTGGGTACGGACAGCCTGGCGATTGGTCTGACAGCCCTGGTGATCATGACCCTGATTGCTGCGGTGCTTGGCGTGCACCTGATCATGGCCATCGGCGGCGCCGACATGCCGGTGGTAGTGTCCATGCTCAACAGCTACTCGGGATGGGCGGCAGCCTCCATCGGCTTCATGCTGGGCAATGACCTCCTGATTGTGGTCGGGGCACTGGTAGGCAGCAGCGGCGCTATCCTGAGCTACATCATGTGCAAGGCGATGAACCGCTCGTTTGTCAGCGTAATCCTTGGCGGCTTTGGCCAGACCAGCAGCAGCTCTGCTGCGGCGGAAGGTGATCAGACAGTCCATGAAACCACTGCGGACGAGCTGAGTGAAGAGCTGCTGAATGCCAACTCCGTGGTCATTGTGCCGGGTTACGGCATGGCGGTTGCCCAGGCACAGAACTCCGTGAGCGAAATAACCAAGCTGCTGCGTGAGAAGGGCGTAACCGTGCGCTTTGGCATCCACCCGGTAGCGGGACGGCTGCCCGGTCACATGAACGTTTTGCTGGCCGAAGCCCATGTGCCCTACGACATAGTGCTGGAAATGGACGAGATCAATGAGGATCTGCCTGGAACCGATGTGGTGCTGGTCATAGGTGCCAACGACACGGTTAACCCGGCCGCAGCGGAAGACCCGGCAAGCCCGATTGCCGGCATGCCTGTGCTGGAAGTCTGGAAGGCGCGGCAGGTTGTGGTTCTCAAGCGCGGCATGGCCACCGGTTATGCCGGCGTGGAGAACCCGCTGTTCTTCAAGGACAACACCTACATGCTGTTTGGTGATGCGAGGGAGAGCGTCGACAAAATCCTCGGGGCCCTGCGCGCGTCCTGAATCTGCCTGGTGTCCCGCCTGGCTGATTCGCTCACCAGTCTGGATACCAGACCCCGGCTTTTCAGAGCCGGGGTTTCTTCTCTCAATCTGACCTCTCCAGCCTCTTTGCTCCTCCTGTAACTCTCTCTTTGTCAGACCGCAACGGGGGGAACCCCGATCAACCACTGGTGCAGCCAGAGCACAAAGGCAAGGTACAGGCCCAGACCGGTGATTACGGCGATCGCGTCGTTCGCGGACCCCTCAGGGATGGCAGGGTGGCTTTGCGGTGAACGGAACTTCAGGGATATGCGATCAGCAACTGCCCAGGCCAGGAACGAGCCAAAGAGTATGACGTCTGCAAGAGCGCCGTTGGCTAGCAGATGGCCCAGAGCCCAGAGTTTGACCGCTATCAGCATGGGGTTTTTGACGGCCCGGCTGATACGGCCCGGAAAATAGGTGGCAACCAGCAGGGGGAAGACAGGTAGAAGTAAAATCATTGCCAGGTGACCGAGCCAGGCCGGAGGCGTATAGATGATCGTGGGGTCCAGCCTGGCCATGCCGTAACCCTTGATCATCAGAACCAGCCCGGCCAGTGCAATCAGGCTGTAAACAGCCTTGAAACGTAGCTTTCCGTGCTGCTCCACCATTCGGTGACGCCAGGGCTCATTGACGATGGATATGGAATGGACTGCAAAAAAAAGGACAACACCTGCGATTAACAGACTCATGAACACACTCCCTGTCAGTTTTCGGATTAATGATTAACTGTAGCGGCCCCAGCCACGCTGCCAAAGCCCTTTATGTGATCTGCCTGGCGATATTGGCAGGATATTCCAAAACTGTCCCTTTTTGCTGGCACCGCTCGCTGTTTTTATGGTGCCGGGGGCGTTAGAGTGCAAAACAGGTGAGATTGCCTGCTCATATCAACAATAAGAACGGGATTAGCATGACATCTGAAACGGATTATATCGTCATAGGAGGTGGCTCGGCTGGCTGTGTGCTGGCGGGCCGGTTGAGTGAAGATTCAGATACCTCAGTAACCCTGCTGGAAGCAGGGAGCGGAAATGCTAGCCACTGGCTGGTTACCGCACCAGCGGCCGTGGTGCTGACAGTGCCAAGAAAGGTCAATAACTGGGGGTTCGAAACTGTACCTCAACCCGGGCTGAATGGCCGCAGAGGCTACCAGCCGCGGGGCAAGGTTCTCGGGGGCTCTTCAGCAATCAACGCGATGGCCTATATCCGCGGCCACCGCAAAGACTATGACCACTGGGCCGAGCTCGGCAACACCGGCTGGTCCTTCGATGACGTTCTTCCCTGGTTCAAGCGTTCCGAGTGCAATCACGACATCGACAATGACTGGCATGGCAGGGAAGGGCCTCTCAGTGTCAGCGGACTTCGGAGTGACAACCCTTTTCAGCAACACTACCTTGATGCCGCCCGGGAGGCAGGCTATCCGTTAAATGACGACTTTAACGGCCCCGAGCAGGAAGGTATCGGCCTGTATCAGGTAACTCAGGAAAACGGGGAACGCTGGAGCAGTTACCGGGGTTATCTGGAGCCTCATCTGGGCACCCGCAGCAACCTGAGGGTGGAGACGGGAGCCCTTACCCGCCGCATTCTGTTCAGTGGCAAACGGGCAGTAGGAGTGGAGTACAGCCAGAACGGCAAAACCCACCAGCTCAGGGCGAGAAAGGAAGTTCTGTTGTCTGCCGGTGCCCTGCAGTCGCCCCAGATTCTAATGCTCTCTGGCATCGGCGACACGGGGGAACTGAGCAGCCATGGCATCCCCGCGATCCACCATTTGCCTGGTGTGGGCAAGAACCTGCAGGACCATCCGGACTTCATTTTTGCCTACAAGGCGAAGGACGACAATCTGCTGGGTTTCTCCCTCAAGGGCGGCGCCCATCTGTTAAACCAGATACGCCGGTATCGGAAGGACCGCCGGGGGCTGGTGACCTCCAACTTCGCCGAGGGTGGAGGTTTTCTCAAGACCCGGCCGGAGCTGGATGCACCCAATATCCAGCTGCACTTTGTCATTGCGCTGGTGGACAATCATGCCCGAACTCTTCATTCCGGGCATGGCTTCTCCTGTCACGTCTGCCTGCTTCGGCCGCGAAGCGCTGGCAGTGTCTGGCTGAAGGATGCCGACCCCGAGTCTCCTCCGATGATTGATCCGGCCTTTTTCAGTGATCCGGAGGACCTGGAAGACATGGTGGAAGGCTACCGGATGACCGAGCGCCTGATGAAGGCGCCACCTCTGGGACGTTTTATCACAAAGGACATTTTTACCGATCATGTCCGCACTGAAGACGACATCCGGGATATTCTGCGTGAGCGGTCAGACACCGTCTACCATCCTGTGGGCACCTGCCGGATGGGAACGGGCGATGATGCTGTGGTTGATCCGGAGTTACGGGTTCATGGGCTGGAAGGCCTGCGAGTGGTGGATGCATCCATCATGCCGAGGATTATCGGTGGCAATACTAATGCACCGACCATCATGATTGCGGAAAAGGCCGCGGATATGATTCGCGGCGCCGCTTGAACCCCCGGTCTGACCGTCCGTATCAGGTTGTACGCAGGGTCAGACCGATGAAAACCGTCAGGCTTCGGCGTTGTGGTAGACGTTCTGTACGTCATCCAGATCGTTAAGCATATCGAGGAATTTTTCGAACATGATTATGTCGTCGCCTTCGACCTGGGTGGAGGTCTGAGGCAGGAACTGAATCTCATCCATCTCGAAATCAATCTCACCAAAAGCCTCGATCAG
The DNA here is from genome assembly GCF_044799475.1 of Marinobacter sp. GTDB lineage: Bacteria > Pseudomonadota > Gammaproteobacteria > Pseudomonadales > Oleiphilaceae > Marinobacter. Next base: position 2,076,831 of record NZ_CP085217.1, read on the forward strand.
AGCCTGTCTGGCTTTGGCATATTCGGTGTTGGGCGCAAAGACAGTTATTTTGCCCTCCTCATGCTCAATATCGGTAACATCCACATCCGCCGTCATCAGCGCTTCCAGCACCGAGTCTTCATCGTCACCAGTGAAAGACAGGATGGCACAGTGATCGAACATGTGGCTGACACTGCCAGGGGTGCCAATCTTGCATTTGGTCTTGGTGAAACACTGGCGCACATCACCGAAGGTGCGATTAGGGTTGTCGGTCAGGCAGTCCACGATCACCATGCAGTTGCCAGGCCCAAAACCCTCGTAGCGGGCCGGGGAAAACTCCTCGCCGCCGCCACCCTGGGCCTTGTCCAGCGCTTTTTCTATAACGTGTGCCGGGACCTGGTCCTTCTTGGCACGATCAAGCAGGCCGCGCAGAGAGAGATTGCCTTCAGGGTCGGCACCCCCCGCCTTCGCGCACACGTAGATCTCGCGCCCGTATTTGCTGTAGACCCTGGTTTTCGCGTTCGCCGTCTTGGCCATGGAATCTTTGCGGTTCTGGTAGGCTCTGCCCATTGCACTGTCTCATTGGTATCCGGAAAGGTGCCAAATTTTACACATAAAAACGGCAGCAGATCCATTTCTGTTCGCTACTATCGAATTTTACATGTAGCGGCGGGGAAAAGGCTGGCAGGTAGCCGGGGACCAGCATAATCGGCTTCATCAGAGACCGGCTATGCTGGCAGGCCAACCTGAACGGAATGCAGGTTAACTTCGTTCTTCTCGCCCCCGCCTTGCACTGTCAATGCCATGGGAAGCTGCATCTGAAAGAGCGCGACCCAGGGCCCGGCGGGCTTTTGGATTGACGCCCAGATAGAAACCGACGGCAAAAGTGCCCGCTGTTACCAGTGGCTTGTGCTCCTGCACCGTATGTTCCAGTTGTCGGGTTACGCTGCCGAGCGCTGCAGCTTCGCGCATGAGACCGGAGAGTTCATCCGGCGGTGCTTCAGGGTTTCCCCCTTGACGTTTCGATGGCGTTACCAGGGCCTTGCAGATGGCCAGCAGTATCAGCGTCGCCACCAGCATGATCAGGCCAGTGGCTGCCGCCGCGCCTGCCGGTTGCAGCCAGTGCGTCAGGCCCATATAGAGCCCGGCCACAAGAAAGCCAATGCCGACCAGGCCCACCAGCATGGAGAAACAGAGCAGCGCCATGGAGAACAGTGCCTGTATCACTGTTTCTTTCATAGAAAACCCCGGATCAGCGGCGGGACTGGACGAGCAGCCCGGTAATCAGACCAATCACAAAAGTCAGCAGGACGCTGCTGAAGGGTTTGTCCTCGATCTGGGATTCGACGGCATGGCCGGCCTTTCTTGCGCTGTCCCGGGCCTGGCCAACACCGTCCTTGACCCGGTCATAGCCCTGTTCGGCACGGCCAGCTGCAATTTCCTGAAGGGTCTCGGTGATACTGCGCATGTCCTCACGCAGCTTGGTTACTTCGCTGCGAAGCTTATCTACGTCCTGGTCTGCCATGGGGCATCTCCTTTTGTTCAAGCCTGTTTGTGATTAGCATGATTGCCGCCCAAAAGGGTTTTTCAGGCGGTACCTATAATATTTAGTGGCTAAATTACTATTTTTCAATGGTGTTTCAGGAAAATAAGACTCCGGATAGTTGATTGTGCTGTCTGTCAGCGGATACTGGCGCCGGATACGACAGGGCCCAAAAACGACTGGCCCCCCGGAAGCTGAAACAGCTATAGTCGCGGAAAATTATCATCTGAGGTTTCCGGAATATGGCCGCTCGCCCCCCCAAAACCAACATTGTGCTTATCGGCATGCCAGGCTCGGGCAAAAGCACGGTCGGGGTGTTACTGGCAAAACGCGCGGCAATGAGCTTTGTTGACACGGATCTGCTGATTCAGGCCGCCGAAGGCCGCTCACTGCAGAGCATCATTGATACAGATGGCTATGAGGTTCTTCGGCAAATCGAAGAGCGGGTGCTGCTTGCCATTGACCTGGAAAACCACGTCATTGCCACTGGCGGTAGTGCGGTATACAGCGAACGGGCGATGACCCATCTCGGAAACAGCGGGACGATCGTGTTTCTTGACGTCAGCCTTGCCACCGTTGAGGCGCGTATCGGGGATTTCAGCATGCGGGGTATCTCCAGGCGCGTGGACCAGAGTATCGCTGAACTGTTTGAAGAGCGTTATCAGTTGTATAAACGGTTTGCAGACATCACCATTGCCGGCAATGCCCGGAATCAGGAAGAGGTCTGCGGGCAGATTCTCCAGGCGGCACGCCTGGAGTCATAGCCGGGACATCAGGTCTCTTTTTTCACAGCGGCGTTCTTTTCAGAAGCTTTGGTGGCAGAGGCCCCCGCTTTGGGGGCTGATTTTTTGCCCTCACTCTTTCTGCTGTCTTCTTCCATCCTCTCAAGCAGATCATTGACGGCCTGCGCGAACTGGACAGGGGAGTCTTCCTGCAGAAAGTGTCCCCCGGTCAGAGTGACGTGAGGTTGTCCCTTCGCCCCCGGAATCCGCTCCTGCATGTATTTGTCGCCCCCTCTCATAATGGGATCGCCGTTGCTGAAGGTCGTGAGGAACGGCTTTTCCCATTTCTCCAGCACCTTCCAGGCCTCCCTGTTGGCTTCCGATGCCGGGTTGTCCGGGCTCACTGGAACCAGCTTGGGGAAGGCCCGGGTTCCGGCCTTGTATTTGCTGTTGGGGAAGGGAGCATCGTAGGCCCTGCGCTCCTCCGGTCCCAGAGTTCTGAAACTGCCCGCATTGACTATTCTGGCAATGGGAAACCAGGGGCTGTAGGTGGCGAACCCCCGCCACAGCTGAAATACCCTGGGCACCGCCTGATCGCCAGTTGGCAACATGCCGTTGCCCACCACTATGGCCCGGAAACGATCCGGGTTTTCAGCAGCCAATCGGAGGCCGAGGAGTGAGCCCCAGTCCTGGCAGACCAGGGTGATGTCGGACAAATCAAGCTGCTCGATCACGGACTTGAGCCAGTCCATGTGGCTCTGATAGCTGTAATCATCGATCTTTGCCGGTTTGTCTGATTTGCCGAAGCCGATCAGGTCTGGCGCGATAACCCTATGACCAGCGGCCGCGCAGATGGGGATCATATGCCGGTAAAGATAGGACCAGGAGGGTTCACCGTGAAGCATGAGCACGGGCTTCGCATCATGGGGGCCTTCGTCCACGTAGTGCATGCGCAGGCCATCCACTTCCAGATAGTTTGGCTCAAAAGGATAGTCCAGCATCCGTTTAAAGCGTGATTCCGGTGTGCGCAACGCTTCCATACAGTCTCCCTGTTTTAGCTGAAAAATTGATATGCTTTTGCTCCCGGTACTTTCGGGCATGCCAGGCATCCTGATTATGCCTGGCCCATCTACGGCTTCGGGTAATCCTGCTGAACAGCCGCGAGGATTTCTTTTTGACGTCTGGCCGTTTTAGCCGTTCCTGAGATCTGCTAGCAAGCCACTCCACTGGGGCACAGCTTGCGGCTTCGCTCCAGCTGGAGGGTGACATGGGTAATGCGAAAGCGCTCCTTCAGCACCCAGCTGACCTCTTCGATAAGAGCATCGTCATGCCGGCTGTCCGGTTTGACCAGGTGGACCGTGAGGGCGGTTTCGGTAGTGCTCAGCCCCCAGATATGGAGATCGTGGGCTTCCTCTATTCCGGGTAACTCCCTCAGGTAGTCCCGGATCTCCTGTGGATCAATGCCTCTGGGCACGGCATCCATGGCCAGATCCAGCGAGTCCCGTAACAGGGACCAGGTGCCAACGAAAATGGCAGCCGCGATGGCCAGACTGATCACTGGATCCAGCCACTGGGCGCCGGTGAGCATGATGATAATGGCCGTAACCACCACCCCCAGTGAAATGCCCGCGTCTGCGGCCATATGCAGGAAAGCACCCCGGATGTTGAGGTCCTGCTTGCGATCCGCGATAAACAGCATCATGGTGGCGGCGTTGATCACCACGCCAGCCCCGGCCACCAGAGCCACGGTCATGCCGGCAACTTCAGTTGGGTTGCCGAGGCGGTTGATGGCCTCCCAGGTTATGCCTCCTATAGCGGCCAGCAGGATCAGGGCGTTGAACAGGGCAGCAAGAATGGTGGATTTTCTCAGGCCATAGGTGCGCCAGCGTGAGGCTTCACGTTCCGCCAGATAGCTTGCTCCCCACGCCAGCACCAGGCCCAGCACGTCACTCAGGTTATGCCCGGCATCGGCGAGCAGCGCAAGCGAGTCGGCCATTACGCCGAATACTACTTCGACGATCACAAAGCCGATATTCAGAAAGACGGCCAGAGCAAAGGTCCGGTTATAGTTCCGGACCCCGTGGCTGTGACCATGGCCGTGGCCATGGTGGTCGTGGGAATGCGCCATGTGTCTCCCTTTTCGTTCCCGGGCGTCAGGCCATCCGGGGAACCCGCCGGATGCCCTTCCGGATGCCCTGCTCCAGAGCTTTCTGCACCAGTTTACCGGTGAAGGGCACTATGTCTTCAAAACTGATGGTGTAGCTGATTCTTGTCTGATCCCCGTTGGCATCGGAAAACCGGATGCGTCCGAGGTGATTGCGCAGCGGGCTCATCCCCGTGACCGTGTACTCGATCACCGAGTCCGGTTCGAAACGGATGATGGTCTCTTCCAGTCCGATAGGCCCAATACCTATCCGCCGTACCGATCCAAGACCGTTGGGGTCTGCCTGCTCACTGTCCGTGATCCGTTTGACCGGCACACCCAGGAGCTTGCCGAAACGCTCATGGTCTGCGAAGAGGGCGAAGGCCCGTTCCCGTGAAACCGCAAAGGTTTCCTCAATTTCAATACTATATGTCGCCATGATATAGCCTGTGTGAAAACGTCATTTAACCCGTGGATCAGACTAACGTCTTATCGTTGGCAACAAAAGTCATCAGTTCCGGCGATCCAGGCTCGTTCCCAGGCCCCACCCCCTGACTCTGATCGAAAAATGACCTAGGATGGAGGTTGAGCAGCTATTTCCAGGGAAAGAGCAGGAGGGAGCATGATTCCAAAAACCATGAAGGCCGTTCAGCTCACTGGTCACGGTGGGCTGGACAAGCTGGTCTATCGAGAAGATGTACCGGTGCCTGAACCCGGTCCAGGGGAAGTTTTGCTTGAGGTCAGTGCCTGCGGGATGAACAACACGGATGTGTGGGTCCGGGAAGGGGCTTACGGAAGTGAGGAAGATCCGGAGGCTGTATCCACCTGGCGCAGGGGTCGCTCAACCCTGGAGTTTCCCCGTATCCAGGGCACAGACATAGTCGGCAGGATCGTCGCTGTCGGCGAGGGCGTATCCGAATCACGCATTGGTGAGCGGGTGATTGTGGACTTCAGCATCTACAACCGTCCCGAAGGCGATGACAGCCTTGCCGATATTGATTACATCGGTCATGGCCGTGACGGTGGCTACGCCGAATACACGGTAGTGCCATCCGCCAATGCCTATACAGTGGATACGGACATGGACGATGCCGAACTGGCGACTTTTTCCTGCGCCTATCTCACCGGTGAGCACATGCTGGACCGCGCCCGCCTCGCCGCGGGTGAACGGGTGCTGGTTACAGGGGCCTCGGGAGGTGTGGGTTCAGCCATCATCCAGCTGGCCCGGGCCCGTGGTGCCATTCCCTATGCGGTAACCAGCGAAGCCAAGGCCAGTGCCATCAGGGACATAGGGGCCGAGGCTACGATTATCCGGGGCGAAGGGGACCTGGTGAAAAAGACGGAAGAGGCCACAAAAGGTGAACCGATTGACGTGGTCGCCGACCTCGTGGCGGGGCCGATGTTCAACGACCTGTTGCGGATTCTCAAGATGGAAGGCCGCTACACCACGGCGGGGGCGATTGCCGGACCGGTGGTGGAGCTGGACCTTCGCACCATGTACCTCAAGCAGCTGGAGCTGCACGGCTCGTCCCAGGGTACCCGGACCGCATTCCGGCGGCTGCTGCAGTATATCGAGGAGGGCAGAATACGGTCCCTGCTGGACCGCACCTACCGGCTTTCAGATTTTCACAATGCACAGACCGCATTCATGTCCAAAAGCTTCATTGGCAAGCTGGTTGTTGTTCCTGACAGTAAATGGGACGAAACAGGAGCACCCCATGGCAAATCTGAATGAAAGTGATGACCGCAGAGACCCCAGAACCGATCGGCGGAGACGTCCGGTGGTCACCGGGGAAACGCCTCCGGGCCATAGGCTGCGTTCGATTGAGCTGGTGGACATGCAGTCCGGCGGCGATGTCAGCCGGATAGTCACCAGGGGTGTAAGTCACCTTCCGGGGGGCACGGTCCTTGAGCAGATGCGCTACATCCAGAAGCATGGGGATGGATTTCGCCGCTGGCTCCTGTCTGAGCCCTACGGCGACCCTTACATGTCCATCGACCTCATAGTGCCTGCAGATAATCCGAAGGCACAGGCTGGTTACATCATCATGGAAGCCATGGGCTATCCCCTGTACTCCGGCTCCAATACCATCTGCACCGCTGCTGCAGTGCTGGAGAACGGCATAGTGCCCATGGAGGAGGGCGAGCAGAAACTGGTGCTGGAGTCGCCGGCCGGCCTTTCCCATGTGACCGCCCACAACCGCAATGGTCGGGTTGAATCCATCACCACCCGGAGTGAACCCGCCTTTGTGGCCGCCAGGGACATGGTTGCCGAGGTGCCAGGCTTCGGGAAAGTACGCTTTGACCTGGTGTGGAGTGGTGCCTACTTTGCGATGGTGGAGGCGCCGCCCCTCGGCTTTGGTCTGGTCAATGACGAAATGGCCGCCCTGGCCACTTTTGGCAGGGCGTTTGTTGAAGCGGCGAGGCCTGCAGTGACACAGGAACATCCGGAGCTGGGCCATGTAGGACCCTTGCCGTTTGTCCATCTGATGGGGCCGGTAGAGCGCCGTGAAAATGGTGGTTTCCGGTCCCGCTCGGCCACCTATGTGCATCCGGGGGTGATCTGTCGGAGTCCAACCGGAACGGGCACCACCGCCCGGCTGGCACTCATGCACAGTGCCGGCGAAGTGCGCGACGGGGACTGGCTGGAAACCATCTCTCCCAGGGGGAGTTCCTTCATCGGAACCGTGCTTGGTGAAGCCAGGGTCGGGGACCACAGGGCACTGAATACCGAAATTACCGGCCGGGCCTGGACCCTGGCGAGATCCCAGGTGATGCTGGATCTGGATGACCCGCTGGTCGACGTGAGGGATCTGGAGGGCGTTCTGAATTCTCACGAAATTCCTCCCGTCAGTAGTTGAAATCTTTGAATCCGGGGGCTGCTGCACGTTTGCGGAGACGGCTGCTTGTTATTCCCTCCAGAAGTAAGCAATTGTCATCTATTCCGATACGTTCTCTGCAACCGGTTATGGAGTGATCCATACGCCTTATACTGTAAGTACATGGTTATGCAGGTGAGATATAAAATAAAAGATTTTTGATCAGCGATGCGACGCAGGCCGGCAGTAATTACAAACAACAACATCAAATTCTATTCACTCTACCCATGTAGAGGAGGTGCAGAATGAGAAGGCTGTTTTACCTGGTATCTTCAATTGAAAGCGCTAAAGAGATTTCCGACGACCTGCACAGGGAAGGCGTCTCCGACTGGCGTTTCCACATCATAAGTCGGGATGAAGCTGGCCTTTACACCCACAAATTGCAGAGCGCTGGAGTGGCTGACCGAACAGATCTTGTTCGCTACGTTCAGCGGGGAGCACTGGTGGGGCTGGTTCTGGGACTGGCGTTTGTGCTGCCTCTGGCGATCTTTGGCTTTCTCGGTCTGCCCGCTGCGGCCTGGATTGCTCTGGTTGTCTTTCTTGCTGTGGCCGGTGGCTGGCTCGGCGGCTTCGGTGGCATTCAGGGGGAAAATTACCGTATTGCGCCCTTTCATGATGACATCAAGGCCGGTAAGCACCTGGTCATGGTGGATGTGCCGAAAGAACATATTCCCAAAGTGAAGGAACTGATGAAAAAGCACCATCCTGAAGCCGAACTGGAGGGTCAGGACTCCGCATTCAACAATCCGTTTGCGTCAAAACGCAACAGACCGCGATCAGCCTGATGATGAACCTGTTGTTCAGCCGGCCTCTGCCAGGAAAGGTAACTGTCATTTTACTCGCCTGCTTTGTGCTGGCGGCCTGTACAGGTAAACCTCAGGGGGTGGAGCCGGTTAAAGGTTTTGAAAAGGAGCGCTACCTTGGCAAATGGCATGAGATCGCCAGGCTGGACCATTCCTTCGAGGAGGGGCTGAGCCGCGTGACGGCTGACTATACGCTTCGCGAAGATGGCGGGGTGAAGGTGGTCAACCGGGGCTACTCCAGGGAAGATCAGGAATGGTCCGAAGCCACAGGCAAGGCTTACTTTGTGGAGGATGAGACGACCGCGTGGCTCAAAGTTTCCTTCTTCGGCCCTTTTTACGGCAGTTATATTGTTTTCGAACTTGGCGAGAACTATGACTATTCGTTCGTGTCCGGCCCGGACAAATCCTACCTCTGGTTGCTGGCAAGATCGCCCCGGGTCGAGCCGGCACTTGTAGAAGCCTTTATCGCAAAGTCAGAAGCTCTGGGCTTCGATACCAGTGAGTTGATCTTCGTGGATCACCCATCCGCGAACGACTGATTGCAGTGGCTGTACTGCCGCTGGCCTTTCCCTGAAATGCGTTGTTTCCAGGCGTCTGCCTCTCCTCCGGAGTCAGTGTTTGCAGAAAATGACCAAAGGTCATACCATGACCGCCGGTCACAACCCGGTGACTGACAGTAAAGGTCAGAACAAACCCATGAATTATCAGGATGACGTTTTTCGCCGGCGCGAGCGGCTGCTTCTGGGTGCAGCCCTGGAGCTGTTTCGGGCGCGCGGGTGGGAGCAGGTTACAGTTGCCCAGGTCGCGGACTCCGCCGGTATCGGCAAGGGCACGGTTTACAAACACTTTGCCGCCAAGGAATCCATATACGCCCGCCTTGCCCTGGAATTTTCCGAGCGCTGTCTTGCCTGTTACCGGGAAGTGCCTCCAGCCGACAGCCCTCTGCATGCCCTCCGAACGGTTATCCGGATGGCTTTCGATCTCATGCAGCAGAACCCCACGGAAGTTCAACTGAGCCTTTACTGTGAGCGCCCCGAGTTCCAGGAGCGTCTGGATCCGGAAGTCCAGTCGCGCTTTATCCGGCTGGAAAATGAATACAGCGCACTGTTTAACGAGTTCATCGAAGCCGCGGTTGCCAGAGGTGAAATGGCGGCAGTGTCCACTGAGGCGGTCTACTGGGGCATAGAGGCCGGCTTCCATGGCGTCATGGCCAGGATTGCCGCCGGAGGTTTCGGGCGCTGGTGCGGCACGCCTGATATGTCCCGTTATTTTGATCACGTAGCTGATTTCATGATTGCGGGCCTGGTTGGCGCGCCTGCAATAAGACCAGAGCCTCCGACGCAGGGCAGCCCGGATTCACAAGGTGAAAAAGAATGAAAGTCATGGAAAACGTCAAGCTGGGCTCTATCAGCCTGGCACTTGTGGTGGCGATAGCTCTGGTGATCTGGCTTGCCACGGGCGAGATGAAGATGGCTGCTGTAGAGAAACCGGAGCCGGAACAACAGAAACAGCAGACTCTGCCCCGGGTGCAGACCGAAACCCTGAGGGTTGAAGCTTACCAGCCAGAGATGCTGATTCAGGGCCAGATTGAGCCCTGGCGCCGGGTGACGATCTACTCCCAGGTCACCGGCACCGTGGTTGAACTGCCGGTTGCCCAGGGCACCTCTGTCAGGACCGGAGAGAGGCTATTAAGGATATCGGAAGACGAGCGCACTGCCAGCAGCCTTCGCGCCCAGGCAAAACTCCGGCAGATCGAAGCAGAACTGGCCGCCACTGACCGGTTGCGGGCTGACAACCTGGTGTCCCGGGCCGAGAAACTGCGCCTGGAAAGTGAACTGGCCAGTGCAAAGGCGGACCTTATCCAGGCCAGGCTGGCTGTTGACCATCTGACACCCGAGGTGCCTTTTGATGGTGTCGTCAATCACCGTGCCGTGGAGCTTGGCCAGTACGTTCAGCCCGGCCAGGCCCTGATGGATATTGTTCAGGTGGACCGCCTCAAGGTCAGCGGCACTGCGCCTCAGCAGACGGTTGCCCGGCTCGCGGAGGGTCAGAAGGTCAGTGTAGAGCTTCTGGACGGTCGTACTCTCGCTGGCACCGTCAGTTTCATTGCAAGTGCGGCAGACGCCCAGAGCCGGAGTTTTCACGTTGAGGCCGAGCTGCCAAACCCGGATGGCCTGAGGATAGCCGGAGGCAGCGCCACCATGCGGGTCCTCTTGCCGGGGCAGCCGGCCATATTCCTGTCCCCCGCCTACCTGACTCTGGGGGACGATGGCAGGCTGGGTGTCCGCCATGTGGGCGACGAAGACCGGGTGAGGTTCACCCCGGTCAGCCTGCTCAGCGTAACCACAGAAGGTGCCTGGGTAACCGGTCTGCCCGACGAGGTCCGGCTGATCACCCTGGGTGGCGGCTTTGTCGCGCCAGGGCAGCAGGTCCAGCCTGTAAACAGGGACAGCTGATCAATGCGCACACTTATTTATGCTGCCCTGAATCGCAGCCGTACCACACTGTTGACCCTGCTTTTCCTTATGATTGGTGGGATAGCAGCCTTCCAGGCCATTCCCAGGGAGGCCAATCCGGATATCACCATTCCGATGATCTATGTCTCCATGAGTCTGGAGGGCATTAGCCCGGAAGATGCAGAACGGCTTCTGGTGCGCCCCATGGAGCAGGAGCTCCGCTCACTGGAGGGGGTCAAGGAGATGCGTGGCACCGCTTCGGAAGGCCATGCCTCGGTGATGCTGGAATTCGATGCCGGCTTCAATGCCGACCTGGCGCTTCAGGATGTCCGGGAGAAGGTGGACACAGCCCGCAGCAAGCTTCCTGACGAAGCGGATGAGCCCCGGGTCAACGAGATCAACGTGTCCCTTTTCCCGGTATTGTCCATCGGATTGTCGGGGCCGGTGTCAGAGCGCGAGCTGATCGCTGTGGCCCGTCGCCTGCAGGATGCCATTGAAGGCATTCCCCAGGTTCTTGAAGTGGAGATAGGCGGTGACCGGGAAGACATGCTGGAAATCGTCGTCAATCCCCAGGTTCTGGAAAGCTACGGCATAGACTACGACGATCTCGCCATGCTGATCACCCGGAATAACCAGCTGGTGGCCGCCGGCAGCCTGGATACTGGCGCCGGCCGCATGTCCATGAAAGTGCCAGGGGTGATCGAGACCATCGAGGACGTCATGTCCATGCCCATCAAGATTGACGGCGATTCGGTGGTTACTTTCGGCGATGTCGCCATGCTCCAGCGGGGCTTCAAGGACCCGACCGGATTTGCCCGCATCAACGGGGATCCGGCTCTGGTGCTGGAGGTGTCCAAGCGCACAGGCGCCAACATCATTGAAACCGTGGCCCAGGTGAAGGCACTGGTCAGTGAGGCCGAGCCCAGGTTTCCGGAAGGTATTGAAGTGCAGTACATCATGGACCAGTCCACGGAAGTGGAAAACATTCTCGGGGACCTGCTCAACAATGTGCTGACGGCCATTGTGCTGGTGATCATCGTGATCATTGCCACCATGGGCCTGCGCTCGGCCCTGCTGGTGGGGCTGACCATCCCCGGGGCTTTCCTTGCGGGGATTCTGCTGATCTGGGGTCTGGGCTTCACCCTCAACATTGTCGTGCTGTTCAGTCTGATTCTGGTTGCCGGCATGCTGGTTGATGGTGCCATTGTGGTGTCCGAGCTGGCGGACCGGAACCTCCATGAAGGCCTGCCGCCCCGCAAAGCCTGGGCTGAGGCTGCTAGCCGTATGGCCTGGCCAGTTATTGCCTCCACTGCCACCACCCTCGCTGTGTTCCTGCCCCTGCTGTTCTGGCCGGGCACGGTAGGGGAGTTCATGAAGTTCCTGCCGATCACGGTGATTCTGTGTCTGCTGGCGTCTCTGGCCATGGCCCTGATCTTCCTGCCGGTCCTGGGCGGGGTGAGCGGTGGCGGCGGCGCCCCAAAACCGGTCACCGAGGGCCGCTTCGGCAGGCGTTACCGGGCAACCCTGACAGCCCTGCTCAAGCGTCCGGGGCTGACCCTGCTATCAGTGATCCTGGCCACCGGGCTCATATACGTGGCCTATGGAAAGTTCAATCACGGTGTTGAGTTCTTCCCCAGTGTGGAACCGGACTCCGCCCAGGTGTGGGTGCGGGCCAGAGGTGATCTGTCGGTATTCGAACGGGACCGGCTGGTGCAGAGAGTGGAATCCCGGCTTACCGGTATGCCCGAAGTGAAGGCGCTTTACGCCCGCTCCATGGTGAACCCCAGTAACCAGCTGGCACCGGATGTGGTGGGGGTGCTGCAGTTCCAGTTCGAAGACTGGCATGAACGCCGTCCGGCCAGAGAAATCCTCGCAGACTTCCGGGATCGCACATCGGATATTCCCGGTGTGGTGCTGGAATTCAGGGAACAGGAGGAAGGCCCGGGGTCCGGCAAGCCCATAGAGCTCAAGGTCAGCAGCCGCGAGAGCGGGGCGCTGGATGGTTATGTGGAAAAGCTCCGGGGTGCCATGGAAGAAACAGGCAGCTTTGTGGACCTGGAGGATGATCGTAGTCTTCCGGGCATCGAATGGCGACTGAACGTCGACCGGGAGGCCGCCGCCCGGTTCGGAACCGATGTGCTCAGCGCGGGTAGTGCGGTAAAGCTGGTAACCAATGGCCTGGTGCTGGCCACCTATCGGCCGGAAGATGTGCGGGATGAAGTGGATATCGCTGTCCGGCTCCCCAGGTCGTGGCGGGAGCTGGATCAGTTTGAGCGTCTCACCATCAGTACCAGCCGGGGGCAGGTGCCGCTTTCCTATTTCCTGACTCTGGAGCCGGCCCCCAAAACCGGAACCATTCAGCGGGTGGACGGCCAGCGCACCATTACCATCAAGGCGGATCTTGCGCCGGGAGCACAGGTGGCTGATCAGCTTCTTGCATTGCGGAATGAGATGCCCGCGCCCCCGGAGGGTGTGACCGTGAAGTTTGCCGGCGAAGACGAAGAGCAGCGGGAAGCTGCGGTATTTCTTGGCAGTGCGTTTGCGGTAGCCATTGCACTGATGCTGCTGATTCTGGTTACCCAGTTCAATTCCATCTATCAGGCCATGCTGATCCTGTCCGCAATCGTGCTTTCAACGGCGGGAGTGCTGCTGGGGCTGCTTCTGAACGGCCAGTCTTTTGGCATTGTGATGGTGGGCATGGGAATCATCGCGCTTGCAGGTATTGTGGTTAACAACAACATTGTTCTTATCGATACCTATAATCATATGCGAAGAGACGGCATAGCGGCATTCGAGGCGGCTCTGGAAACAGGGTGTCTGAGGTTGCGCCCGGTTCTGTTGACCGCCATCACCACCATTCTTGGCCTTATGCCGATGGTAATGGGTATCAACGTGGATCTGCTGACGCCATCGCTGGGCCTTGGGGCGCCATCAACCCAGTGGTGGACCCAGCTCTCCAGCGCCATTGCCGGTGGTCTGGCATTTGCCACGCTGCTTACTCTGCTGCTGACGCCAGCTTTGCTCGTGCTGGGTGACCGGGTGGCGCAGCGATTGCCGGGGGGGCAGGAAGTTCGGGTCAGGTGAATATGTTGCAAATGGGAATTATTCGCGTTAACTTGCTTGTCAGGTCCACATTCCGGAATGCGGCGGTCGGCTGAAACCTGATCCGACGCATTCCGGCGACAACGTAAGGAGACGACCATGTCATTCCGGCCCGAACCGCCTGTTGCGGAAGCTCACGAGGGCATCAAGCTCGCGGTGTTATCCGTTGGCATTGTTTTCATTCTGACCCTTGTCGGGCTTCTCGCCGCAGGGTCCAGCGTCGTGCAGTAGATCAGCACCTCGGGCTCGCCCACGAAAAATCTCTCGAGGTCCAGCGGGAAACCAGCACCAGACTTGAGAAGCGGGTTCGGGAGCCCACACGGTCAGTTTCCATTGTCACCGGTTGCCATCAGCTGAATGGATCAGGTGTGCTCAGCCGTGCCCTTGGGCGGCCACTGCTATAAATACGGATGACGGTCGGTGAAATTGGCGCTAATCTGGCCATTAACCGGGGGCAATTCGCCTACCTCGTTCTCTGGTACACCAGTGCGTCACCTTCTTGCCATACTGCCTGAATTCAGCCGCTTGCCCGGTGCACGGCGCTGTCGCTCTGCAGTCATGCCGATTTTTCTGTCGCTGTGTCTGGCTCTTCTGGCCGTGCTGTCGATGCCAGGCGAAGCTTATACAGGAAAACAGGCTGCTTTTGCCCCGGATACCCCTGGTACATCCAGTCCCGGCTCAGGCTCCAGGCGGTCGTTCATGCCCGCGTCAGGGCACAGTGAAGCTGGCATATCTCACGGGTCCGACAGCAGTGATCAGGACAGTTTCCCGTCCCACCTGGTTTTTCCGGACAGCGCTGTCTCCAGCGGCCCCGGCCCGGAATTCATCCCCCTTCCCGGGGGAGCAGACAGAGCCCGGCTGCCGCAATCCCACGCACCTCCCCAATCAGTGTTCTTTGGTTAATTCAGAACCCACAAGAACACGGCCGAGGCCGACCAATACCTGATTGACGGGGTTCCGCGCAGTGCGCAGGCGCTCCTGAGGACACACCATGCTGAACTTTCGCACCCGGGCGCTGGCTTTTGGCGTCGTCATCCTTCTTGGCCTGGCGGCTGCCCTGCCAAGTCTCATGCCCCGCACGGTCACCGACCAGATGCCTGAAGTCTGGGAGGGACACAGGGTCACTCTGGGGCTGGACCTCAGGGGTGGTTCCCATCTTCTGCTGGACGTCGGAACCGAAGTGCTGGCGGCAGAACGCCTGATGCAGATGGGAGCAGATCTGGTGCAGCGCCTGAGGGAAGCCGGCATCCAGACCTCCCGGGCGGTGGACGCTGGTGGGCATATGGAAGTAACCGTTCGCAGTCAGAACCGTCTTGATGAAGCGCGGGCGCTGGTGCTGGCGATGCGAAATGAGCAGAGCCCGGCCTGGCTTGAGGTGGACATCGAGCAGAACGTGATCAGCCTGCAGGCGACCAGAGCCTTCTCCAAAGCCCTGACGGAAGACGCGGTCGAGCGAAGCCTGGAAGTGGTCAGGCGGCGGTTGAATGAAACCGGGGTGGTGGAGCCCTTGATCTCCCGCCAGGGTGACCGCGGGGTTCTGGTCCAGTTGCCAGGGGTGGAAGACCCAGGCCGGGTCAAGGAATTGCTGGGGCGCACCGCAAGGCTGACCTTCCATCTGGTGCTGGATGAAGACAGCAGCCAGCCAGGCATGCGGGTTCCCGGCAGTCACGGCGACGGCTTTTACCGCATCGCCAAGGCACCGTTACTGGATGGTGGTGATCTGACTGACGCCACCCTGGGTTTTGATGATCTGACCAGTGAACCTGTGGTGAACTTCCGTCTGAACTCGTCCGGGGCTGACCGCTTTGCGGAGATTACCCGTGCCAATGTGGGGACACCCTTTGCGGTTGTGCTGGACGGTGAGGTGGTGACCGCACCGGTTATACGCACCCCGATCACCGGCGGTGCCGGCCAGATCAGTGGCGGTTTTACCGTTGATGAAGCCCGGGACCTGGCGCTGCTGTTGCGCGCAGGTGCTCTGCCAGCTCCCCTGGAAGTCGTGGAAGAGCGCACGGTCGGCCCGGATCTGGGCAGTGACGCCATCCAGATGGGGGTTACCACAGGCCTGCTGGGCGCCGCCCTGGTGCTGGGGTTCATGTTGGTGGTATACGGCCGGTGGGGCATGATCGCCAACGTGGCGCTCGTGGTGAATGCCGGTCTCATCGTGGGTGTGCTTGCCAGTATCGGCGCCACGCTGACGCTGCCTGGCATCGCAGGTCTTATTCTGAGCATCGGCATGGCGGTGGACGCGAACATCCTGATCAATGAACGCATCCGGGAAGAGACCCGGAAAGGCTCCAGCGCCCGTTATGCCCTTCATACCGGCTTCCAGAGGGCATTCAGCACCATTCTGGACTCCAACATCACCACCCTGATTGCGGTCAGTCTGCTGTTCCTGTTCGGTACCGGGCCTGTGCGTGGCTTTGCCGTGGCGATTGCGGTGGGGCTGGTGGTTTCCATGTTTACGTCCATCTCCGTAACCAGACTGCTGATGGAGTGGCGGGTTGCCCGCCTGGGTCAGGAGCGCCTGGCATTCCCCTCCGGGTGGCAGGACCGGCTGCTGCCGAAACGCACCGTCCATTTCATGAATGTGCGGGGCCGCGGACTTGTCATTTCCATTGTGCTGTCGGTGATGTCCATCGGTCTGCTGATTCAGCCGGGTGTGAACCAGGGGATCGACTTTCAGGGCGGATTGCTGATGGAGGTTCGGGGCGGCCCGGATCTCTCCCTGAAAGAGCTGCGCTCGGCCCTGGCAGCGGATGAACTTGCAGAGATCACGGTGCAGCCATTTGGTGCTGAAGGCAGCTACCTTCTGCGGTTGCCGGTTGAACCCGTGGCTGGCGCCGGAGCGGTAACGGCGCAGAGCATCCGCGCTGCCATCCAGGCGATGGAGCCCTCTACGGAGTTTCCCCGGGTTGATGTGGTGGGTCCGAGCGTAAGCACCCGGTTCATTGAAACCAGCATCCTGGCGGTCCTGCTGGCGGGCCTGGGGATGTTTGTCTACCTCTGGTTCCGCTTCGAGCGTTACTTTGCGGTAGGCGCCATGCTGACCCTGGCACTGGATCTCACCAAGACTCTGGGTTTCTTTGTGATCACCGGCATTGAGTTCAACCTGACTGCGGTGGCGGCACTTCTTGCGCTGATAGGCTATTCAGTCAACGACAAGGTGGTGGTGTTTGACCGAATCCGGGAAAACCTCAGACTCAACCGGGATCAGCCCCTGGATACGCTGATCAACGAGAGTCTTACCAGCACCCTGACCCGAACTGTCTATACATCCATAACCACCTTCCTTGCCATTCTGCCCATGGGCATTGCCGGCGGGGATGCAGTGGCGAGCTTTGCCCTCCCCATGCTGTTTGGCATAGTGGTCGGTACTGGCTCGTCGATCTATATCGCGGCTCCGGTGGTTATGATGCTGGGCCGGCGTGCCATTGCCCGCCAGAAAGAAGAGAATGCGAAACTCGATTCGGGCGCCGAGGTGAGCCTGTTCCTCAGGGAAGATCGTCCCTAACGTTCAATGCCCAGCAGCGGCCAGGGTGCAGCTGCCTCGAGTTCATGCGCGAGCTCAAGCAGCACCCGCTCCTGGCCGTGATTGGCCATCAACTGCACTCCTATGGGCATTGACCGCTGGTCCCTGCCCATAGGCAGTGAAATGGCGGGTGCGCCTGTGGCGTTAGCCAGCGGCGTGAAGCAGGCGTAGCTGGTCAAACGCTCAAACAGGGTATCAAAGGGTACTTCGGGGCTCAGGTAGCCGATTTCCGGCGTGGTATGCCCCAGTACTGGTGTGAGAACGGCATCGTAGCCTTTCATGCCCTGGCTGTAATCATGGTAGCTACGCCTGAGGCGCCAGAGAACCGCGGGCAGGCGGTAGAATTTCTTCCGGAACATCCGGGCGAGGCCATGGGTCAGGGCGTCGACCCGGCGCCGGTCAAAGCTCGGATCGAGGGTTTTCCTGCCGGTGCTTTTCACGGCAAAGGCCAGCATGCCCCAGTAGAGTGCAAAATCGTCCGGGAAACTGTCCCTGACGGGAATGGGCATAGGCATCACCCGATGGCCGAGGGATTCCAGCAGTCGGGCGGTATTCTCGACTGTGCTTCGGGTTTCGGCATCGGTCTGGTGCCCGTTGAGGGAATCGAACACCACCCCTATGGTCAGGCGTGCATCCCCTGGGCCCTTGACCTCCCCGATTTCCGGTAGCCGATGGTTGCTATAGCTTCGCTCCGAGCCGGCGAAGAATGTGGCGGTATCCCGGACGGTCCGCGTGACCACCCCTTCACCAATGACATTCACCGGCAGGCTACGGGCCGCCTCGCTGTCCACCAGCCGGCCGCGGCTGGGCTTGAGGCCCACCAGCCCACAACAGGCGGCGGGAATGCGGATGGAGCCGCCACCGTCGTTGGCGTGGGCTATGGGGACCACTCCTGCTGCAACCAGAGCCGCGGAGCCACCGGACGACGCGCCAGCCGAATAGGCCGGATTCCATGGATTCACCGTTGGTCGGGCGTGAACGGGTTCCGTGCTGGCATTAAAGCCAAATTCTGGCAGGGTGCTCTTGCCAAGACAGACAAACCCCTGGGCCAGGTACTGTTTGACAAATAGCCCGTTTTCCCGCTGGGGCCGGGGGCTGACAGCCAGTGAGCCATGGCAGGTGGGAAGTCCCTGCACATGGCTGTTGTCCTTCACCAGGGTTGGCACACCGGCGAAAACGCCGTTAACGGGAGGCCTGTCGAGGGTCAGTATCTCCCGGAAATTGTCTGTGGCGATCCCGCAAAGAGCGGGTTCCATTTTCTGCGCCCGGGTAATCGCCGCTCTGGTCACCTCACGGACACTCAGTTCCCCCTTCCGGATAAGCTCTGCCAGGGCGGTCGCGTCGTGGGAGCCGAGAGCGTCATCTGTGAAGGCGTGGATGCCGGAATGTCGGGTTGGAGTCATGTGTCTGCGGGTTCCAGGGTGATGATTTGGAGACCGGGCACTCCCTTAGTGGGGCTGATGTGACCGGGCTGTGCACTTTAGCGGAGTTGTCACAGCCAATGAATGTCATATCGGGAATTTGTCCTGTTGCTTGTACCCGTTCTGGATCAGGGGTTAAGCTCTTTAATCCCGAATCAGATATCTGAGGCACATTTTTCCGGTGAGTTCGGTTGACCTTTTTGTAAGACATTTTCTTGGCATCTATTTCCTCATAATCGGACTGCACTACACCAGCCGCAGTCTGGGGTTGTACGAACGCATGCGGTTTTCCCATATCCATTACGGCAGGCGCGGGTCCGGGGGCTGGTGGCACAGGCAGCTATTCAATCTGTTCAGGGCCAGCATCCTGGTGGTCTGTCTTGTCCGCGTCCTGTACGACATAGATACCTACCTGGGGGTCTTCCCTCTGCTTTATCAGCCTCCGATCCTGGTCGCCGGTGTGCTCTGCCTGCTGGTATCCTTCTTTCTCATCGATTACATCCAGGCATACATGCACCAGGACTGGCGGTCCGGCATTGACGAAGCCGGTCCCAGCCACCTCATCACCGGTGGCCCCTATGCCAGACGTCGGCATCCCATGTTTCTTTCGATCCTGCTGGGTCAGTTTGGCTTTTTCCTGGCCCTGCCAAGCGTCTTTACGGCAATCTGCCTGGCCGTGGGTGTCGTCGTAATCATCCGTCAGGCCCTGGCCGAGGAGAGGGCTCTTGCAGCTCATTTCGGCGAAGCCTGGCAGGCCTATGCGAGCCAGACCCGCCGCTGGATGTAGCCTCACCCTCGGTATCTACCTATTCGCACTCCGGGCTGATTTAATTAGCTTGCGGTATGTCTTCCACATCTTCCGGCTACCGCCTGGAGCCGGGTAAAGTCCGCTCCGAATTTTTCCGTCTCTCTCCCATTGCGCTTTTTGTGGTGGCGTTCGGTATTGCCTTTGGTCTGGCCGCAGTTCAGAAGGGCCTCGCCCCTCTGGAGGCCACCCTGATGAGCCTGGTTGTGTTTGCCGGGGCCTCCCAGTTTGCCACTCTGGAAATGTGGGGGAACGAGATTGCCATACTGCCACTGATGGCGGTGGTCTTTGCCATCAATTCCCGTCACCTGCTCATGGGTGCCTCCCTCTATCCGATGTTGCGTGAGCTGCCTGTTGGCCAGCGCTACGGCATACTGTTCGTGCTCACCGACGCCAACTGGGCCGTGGCGGCGCAGGATTATCAGAATGGCCGGCGAAACCTGGAAGTCATTCTGGGGGGCGGCCTGGTGCTCTGGCTGGCATGGCTGATTGGTACCTTGATCGGAGTTTATTTCGGTGGGATGCTGCAGGAGCCGAAAAGTCTCGGCCTGGATATGGTGCTTGGCTGCTTCCTGCTTGCCATGGCGCTGGGAGGTCGCAGGACACCCAGGGTGCTGGTCGCCTGGCTTGTCGCAGGTTCCGCTGCGATGGCGGCCTACCGATGGCTGCCACCTCACACCCACGTAGTAGTAGGGGCTCTGGCGGGGGGTGTTGTGGGAGCTTTCTGGCTGGAGAGAAAGACGCCATGACCATCGATACCACCACATGGGGGGTGCTGACAGTCATCCTCATCATGGCGCTTGTGACTCTGGCCACCCGGTTTGGTGGTGTTTTCCTGATGTCTTTCGTGACCATCAATCCCCGCATTGAGGGTTTTATCAATGCCATGGCCAGCTCGGTGCTGATCGCCATTCTGACGCCCATGGCCTTTGATGGGGATCCAGGCGCCCGTGCAGCGCTCGGCACCACCGCCTTGCTGATGCTGGCTTTCCGTAAGCCTCTGCCCGCCATTGGTGCGGGTATCCTGGCCGCAGCGACCGTCCGCTATTTCATCTGAACCGCCCACCAGTTACTGGGGTGAAGCGATATTCAGCCTTCCCGTTCCCGGCTGGACTTGATCACGTCGTAGGCATTGCTGATTTCCCGGGTTTTCTGTTCCGCCATTTCCCGCATGCTTTCAGGCAGGCCGCGGCCGGCAAGCTTGTCAGGGTGGTTTTCGCTCATCAGCTTGCGGTAGGCGCGTTTCAGTTCGGCATCGCTGGCCTCCGGTGAAACCCCCAGCACCCTGTAGGCATCTTCCAGCTGTTTTCCCGTTGATGCGCCTGCTGTGCCGGCGCCGCTGTACGCCCCCCGAAGCATGGCCTCCAGCTGGTCCACCTGGGATTCCGGGAGACCAAGGCCCCGGGCGACCCTCACCAGCATCTCATGCTCGGCTGGGTGAATTTCTCCGTCCGCAGCCACTGCCTGAACCTGAACCTGCAGGAACATCTGGAGAAGGGCCGGCTGGCCCCGGCTGACACGCAGGAATTTTCCGAGCTCCGCATCCAGGTCAAAATCCCCGGCTTTGCCGCGCTCAAAGGCTGCCTTGGCGGCTTCCCGCTGCCGGCCGGAGAGACGGAAACGGTCAAACAGGCTCTCTGCGGCCTTTATCTCGTTGGCACTCACTACACCATCGGCTTTGCACAGGGCACCCATGACTGCAAAAACCGATTCCAGAAAGCCGGACTGAATGCCTTCCAGGCCCTTCCGGATGCGATTTTTGAGGAACTTGACCAATGCCACGCCAACGATGGCACCTATGATAAATCCGGGAAAACGACCGAACTGGTAGCCGATCAGACCACCGACAATAACTGCAAACAACATTCTGAAATTCCAATCTGTGAGTGGCGAAGACGCTCATCATACCCTGTTTTCGGCGTCGGATGCCCGTTCCGGTCCAGGCGCGGGGGTTACCCCTCCAGCGGAAATCGCCGGACTACGTCGTAAGTTGAGCCTTCGTGGGTGACGGTGCTTCTGAACAGGCTGATGTGCTGCACGCGGAAGGCGGGCGAGCGGTATTCCCGGAAGGCCTGGAGAAAGGCGTCGGCCGGTCCGCTGTCCTTTGCCATGCGGGCCAGGGTGACGTGGGGAGTAAAGGACCGTTCGTCCCGGGCGATTCCCACCTGCATCAGCCGAATCTCAACCTGATCATGAAGCGCCGCCACATGGCTTTCGGGATTCACGCCCAGCCAGAGCGCCCGTGGGTTGTCCTGTGGACCGAAGTAGCCCGGCTTTTCCAGCGTCAGGTCAAAGGCGGGAGACTCCAGCGTCAGCAGAGCTGCGGTGATGTTCCGGGTTGTCTCTTCGCTGGCATTGCCAATGAAGCAGAGAGTCAGGTGGAGCTGGTTCGCCGTCTGCCATCGTGCTCCTGAAATGTTTTGCCGCATGGCAAGCAGTTGTCGCATGATGAGTTCCGGCAGTTCCAGCCCGATGAAGAGGCGTTGCATGATGTCTCCCTTGTATCTGGCTGCCTTTTACCGATTTCCCAATCTACCCCCCTGAATAACAAGGAGTTGTCTGCATGATCGGTTACGTGACTATTGGTGTGAGTGACATGACGAAGGCGAAAGTCTTTTACGCTGACCTTCTTTCCGACCTCGATGCCAGGGTTCTTCTGGACCTGGGCCGTATCGCCTTTGTCGGGAAGAACATGGCGTCCCCGATGCTGGCTGTGTGTACTCCGTTCGATGGCAAACCCAACCACCCGGGCAACGGCAATATGGTCGCATTCAATCCCGGCTCAAAGGAACTGGTCGACAGCCTTTACCACAAGGCTCTCACCATGGGTGCCACCTGTGATGGTGAGCCGGGACAGCGGATTCCGGATCAGTTCTACGGCGCCTACATCCGCGACCCGGATGGCAACAAGGTGGCGTTTTTTCACTTCGGCTGATAGTGAGGAAAAAGGCCCCGGAGGGGCCTTTCGGTGTTTCCGGTGAGCCATTCAGCGGATCAGGACCCGCCCGCCGGCTGCTCGTCCAGTGTGACGATGCTTTCTGCAACCAGCTCCATCCGGTCGAAGATGTCGCTTTCCATGTTGCCGGTCACGGTTACCGTGTCACCCAGATCCAGCTGCTGAAAGCCCCTGTCATCCAGCGGATTGTAGGGGAGCTCGATGGTTTCCACGGTGATCTGCTGAAGACCCGAGTCGATGGTGAACTCCCGGCCCTCAATACTTGTGATGGTTCCTGTGACAGTTATATCTCCGGGAACGATCGGCACTGCCGGGGTGGGATCGATATCCTGATAGCTGTCCTCATCCGCAGGACTGGCGTAAAAATAAGTGCCCAGGTTTTCCACGTAGACGCTGTTTGCGTCAATGGTTGCAGTCTCGAAGGTGTCGTCGTCCACAATCCCGTACACCGTGACTCTGTCATTTTCGAGTATATCGCCGTGCTCGTCATACCAGGCCCAGTCATCCATTTCGACTGTGATTGCGCCCCGTCCGTAATCCAGGATGAAGCTTTCATCCATGGTCTCGGCCACGGTTCCGCTGAGACTGATCCAGGTACCGTCAGGCTTGAGATAAGGGCTTTCCTGGGCCAGAGCCGGTGAAGCAGCGAGAAGGGTGGCGATACAGCCGGTGGTCAGGATGTGCTTATGCATTATGATGCCTCCTGTCAGATTGGAACCCCGGGGGAAGGATTTGCGGATTACCGAGCAGGCAGCTACTGCAGGAAATATCTGCTCTCATCGATTAACATGCAAGCTGGCTGCATGATTTCAACCGGGAGAGCATTACCTGGTTTTAATGTTGCTTTTCGTACTTTCAGATTCGCTTCGGGGAGAGCCGGCTCACCCCTGGATCAACACCGCCGTGGCCAGGCCCCCGAGCAGCGACAATATGATCGGCAATGCAATCCTCATGCCCAGCGCCCTGGTTCCAATGGCGGCAGCAATGACGCACTTGACCCCATTGTTTACGGAAGTGGCAATAACGATGCCGATAATCGCTGTCTGGGCATCGATGGATGTAAGGGACATCCGGGTGAGGGAGAGAGTGATGGCATCCACGTCCGCAACGCCCGAGGTTGCGGCCAGCACCAGAACACCTGCGTCCCCCAGCCAGTCCCGGAGGAATTCCCCCAGAAACAGAATGGCTGTCAGCAGAATTCCGAACAGCAGAGCGGACTTGAGCTCCAGCGGGTTTCTGGCCAGCTGGGGCTGCTCAAAGGTGATGTTTTTCCGGTTACGCCGCCATATCACCAGCGCCGGGGCGTACAGCAGGAGCGTCATCACTGTTACCGGCCAGACAAGTTGGGGCAGCAGCGCCGGGCTGATCAGAAGACAGTAGACCAGAATCCGGGGGAACATGGTGCCGGCGGCAAGCAGAATGCCCGAGCCAAGAATGGGGCTGAGCTCCGGCGCACGGCGGGACTGACGGGCAAAATGCAGCGTGAGGGCGGTGGATGAGGTCATGCCGGCGAAAATGCTGGTGAACAGCAGGCCTTTCTCCGTGCCTCCTACCCGAATAGCAAAGTAGCCCACAAAGGATACCGAAGCGATGAGAACCACCAGCCACCAGATTTCATAAGGGTTGAGCGCGCCCCCAGGTCCCAGATTCCGGTCGGGAAGAAGGGGCAGCATGACCACCGAAATCAGCAGCAGCTTTAGGGCAGCATCCATTTCATGGGATTGCAGCCTGTTGACCAGGCCATGAATCTCCTGCTTGTTGTCCAGAATAATGGCGGTGATGACGGCTGCGGCAGAAGCAAGGGGAATGCTTACCGAAACGGCAATGGCGCCGAAACAGAAGGTGAGCAGCAGCCCGATCATGCCGGTGATGCTGAAATCCTTGAATTTCTCGGTGCGGACCCGGTAGGCCACCAGGCAGATGCCGATCAGACCCAGAAACATGAGGGGAAAGGCCCAGGTAGTGAGGGTCTCGGAGATCAGGCCGGAAATCCCACCCAGCAGGCCGATCAGGGCATGGGTCCGGATCCCGGCGATACGATCGCCCGGTTCCTGGTGTCGGGCTTCCCATCCCCTTTCAAGCCCGATCAGGGCGCCCAGAAGTAATGCCACAAGCAGTCCAATGGCATGGGGGTGGTTCTGGATAAACTGGCTGCTCATTTCTTCCATAGGGTCCAGTTCCCACTGGTGGTTTGGTTGGTCTGTGCCTTGATGCTGACAGCCTGGTAGGACATTAGTCGAGCACAGCGACCGATTTGACCTGCACCCATACCGTTTGGCCCAGGGTCAGGCCCAGCCGGTGCACCGATAGCCGGGTGAGCCTTGCCAGTAGGGGTACAATATCCAGTTCCAGTCGCACCAGTGCATTCGCCGCGTGATCTTCACTGCAGATTTCCGTAACCCGGGCAGGAAGCAGGTTCAGAATACTCTGGTCTTCATGGGCGCTCAGGGCCAGGCTGACATCCCGCGCCAGTACCCGCAGCCTGACTCTGGTGCCCACGGCGTCGCCGGTATCCCTCACCCAGAGGCTGCCGCCGGAAAAATCGGCCCGGCACAGGTGCCACCGGCCGTCACGTTCACCGATCACTGCGTCCAGTATGACCCCAAGGTCCTCGTCGTCGCGATTGGGCAGGTCCAGTCTGGCGGTAATTTCCGTCAGGCCGCCTGCGGCTACAATCCCGCCCTGGTCCATAATCAGGACATGATCCGCGATGCGGGCCAGCTCGTCCGGTGAATGAGTCACATAGATCACCGGGATGGACAACTCATCGTGCAGGCGGCCCAGATAGGGAAGTATCTCCCGGCGGCTTGCCACGTCCAGCGCCGAGAGAGGCTCGTCCATCAGCAGCAGCCGCGGACTGGTGAGCAGGGCCCGGGCGATGGCGACCCGCTGGCGCTCGCCTCCGGAGAGCCTTTCCGGCATCCGCCCAAGCAGATGGCCGATGCCAAGCCAGTGTACGGCCTGTGACATAGTCACCCGTCGGGAGGACTCTGGTATCCGGCGAAAGCCATAATCCAGATTGCGTTGCACCGACAGGTGGGGGAACAGGCTGGTCTCCTGGAACACATAGGCCAGCGGACGCAAATGGACTGGCAGCCGGCGCTGCCCGTCCTGCCATACTTCTCCGTTGACTGTCAGCCGGCCGTCGGCCTTTTCCAGCCCGGCAAGACATCTCAGCAGTGTTGTCTTGCCGCAGCCAGAGGGGCCAAAAAGTGCCGTTACCCCGGTTCCAGGGACAGACTGGTCCACCTCCAGGATGAAGTCCGAAAGCACTTTTCTCAGCTGTATCTGGATGCCCGCCGTCTCCGTCATGGGTTTCTCCGGATGGCTGCCCGGCCGTTGATCAGATACAGGCTCACCAGTACCACAAAAGAAAATGCCAGAAGCCCCGCCGCCAGCCAGTGCGCCCTGGCATATTCCATGGATTCCACGTGGTCATAGATGGCTACCGACAGCACCCGCGTCTCACCCGGTATGTTGCCACCGATCATCAGAATGACGCCGAACTCCCCGACCGTGTGGGCAAAGGTCAGCACGGCGGCTGTCAGAAAACCCGAGCGGGCCAGGGGCATGGCAACGGTGACGAACCGGTCGAAAGATGAGGCCCGCAGGGTGGCCGCCACTTCCAGCATGCGGCTATTGACGGATTCAAACGCTGTCTGCAGGGGCTGAACGGTGAAAGGCAGCGAATAGATGATCGAGGCCACCACCAGGCCTTCGAAGGTAAAGGGCAGAGTGCCAAGGCCGAGGCTCTGGGTGAGCTCTCCGACCGGGCCGTTGGGGCCCATGAGGATCAACAGATAAAACCCCAGCACCGTGGGAGGCAGCACCAGTGGCATGGCCACCACGGCGGCAATGGGCTGGCGCAGCCAGTGCCGGGTGCGGGCCAGCCACCAGGCGAGTGGTGTGCCGATGACCAGGAGGATCACCGTAGTCACGCTGGCCAGTTTGAGTGTTAACCAGATGGCCTGCCACTCGGCATCCATGAATGAGTCGCTCCGCTGAGTCCGGTTATTTGAAGGTCAAGGTGTTGGGGTTGCGAGAGCCACACCATAACCGTACTGCTCGATAATGGCCAAGGCTTCCGGCGATCGGAGAAACTCCAGCCAGGCCCGGGCCGCATGGCTGTGCAGACCCTTGTGAAGCAGAACTGCCTGCTGGGCAATGGGCTCGTGCAGATGTTCGGGCACAGCCCAGGTCGTGCCCGACTCGCCGCTCCACTCCTGCAGCTGCGCAAGGGCGACAAAGCCCGTCTCGACATTGCCCGTGGCGACAAACTGGAAGGTCTGGGCAATGGACTCTCCCCTTACCAGCTTTGGCGAGAGATCTGCCCACAGGTTGAGCCGGCTCAGGGCCTGGAAAGCTGCCAGCCCGTAAGGCGCGGTTGCAGGATTGCCAATTGCCAGCCGCTGGAAGTCTGCTTCGCGCAGGTAAGATTCGCCGTCTTCGAACAGATGACTCCGGGGGCTCCAGAGCACGAGCCTGCCTGTGGCATAGGTGAACCGGCTGTCCGGGTCCGCCAGGCCGGCCTTGACCGCAAGCGCCGGCCGCTCCGTATCACCGGCAAGAAAGACCTCGTAGGGTGCGCCGTTTGCAATCTGGGCATAGAGCTTGCCCGTGGAGCCAAAGCTCATTTTCACGGTATGGTCAGTGCGGGCTTCAAACTCCCGGGCCAGCTCCCGCGCTGCGGTGGTGAAATTTGCAGCCACCGCGACCATCGCTCCCCCCGCCTGCGCCCCCTGCATCGACAGCAGCAACGCGGCAAGGAACAGGCATCGCCATATCCTATTCCGCGAGTATGTAAGCGGTCTTTTCAAGGGCGTTCTCTTCCTCGTCTACAAAACGGAAAATGTTCCAGCCAATCCGGACCAGGTCGTTGCTGTTCAGGCGCTGCCGGCCTTCTACTCGCACATCATTGATAAAAGTACCGTTGGTACTGTCTGCGTCAGTGATGAAGTAGTCAACAGCGCCCTCAAGATAGCTGTTTTTTTCCGTCTCGATCACCGCGTGAAGACCGCTTACGGAAATCTCGTCAATGCAGAGCCGGTTTTCCGGGCGCCGGCCAATGCGGGTCAGGGGGCTGTTCAGTTCAAAGGTGTTAACAACCACGTTGTCCACCAGCTGGGAGAGTACTGCCATGGGAAGCTCCAGTTCTATCAGGGTCAGGCAGGCCACAGGGCCTGCACAAGGACGACCGACACATTGTCTGTCGCCCGCTTATCGAGACTGGCATCGATCAGCCGCCGGGCCTGGTCTTGCAGGCTTTCACCGCCGGCCATGATGTCCAGCCATTCATCTTCGGGCACTGCCTCGGGCAGGCCGTCGGAGCAGAGAAGCAGCCGGTCGCCGGGGTCCAGCTGGAATTCTCCAAACGTGGCGGTCACGTCCTTTGAGGACCCCAGCGCCCGGGTAAGGACATTGCGAAAAGGCACTCTTGGCGCCTCCGCCGGGGTGATGGAGCCGTCGTCCACCATGTTCTGTACTACTGTGTCGTCACGGGTTTTCAGCTCAAGGCCTTCCCCGGACAGGTGGTAACAGCGGGAATCCCCAAGGTGCGCAACCAGTGCCTCGCTCCCCTGGAGCCATGCCAGAACCACCGTAGTGCCCATTCTCGCAAGCTCCGGGTCCTCATGTTTTGCGGCATCAAGACGCTCCCCAGCCACTGTAATGGCCTGCTGGAGCAGTTTGCTGGCGTTTCGCAGGCCAGGTTCGGAGCCATCCAGTGCCGGTTCCAGAAGTTCAGTCACTGCTTCAATGGTCAGGCGGCTGGCAATTTCACCGCCTTCATAACCCCCCATGCCATCTGCCACCGCGGCAAATGCCCGGGTGCCGTCCGCGCTGACCTGCCAGGCTATGGCATCCTGGTTGGTGCTCCGCCGGGCCCCGGTATGAGTAATGCCTGCAGCTTGCAGCTTCATCATCAGGAAACCTCCCGGTTTTCCTCTCGCAGCGCCACTTTCTGCAGGGCATCAGCCATGGCGGCAGCACTGGGGAAACGTTTGGCGGGGTCCCGCTGGATGGCCCGGTTGATTATTCGCACCACGCCCTCCGGCAGCTCCGGGGCGTATTCCCGCACGCTTCTGGGGCGTTTGTTCAGCACCTGAAAGGTGAGATTGGCCAGGTTGTCCGCCTGAAAGGGGGTGTTTCCCGAAACCAGCCGGTACAGGGTAATGCCCAGGCTGTAGATGTCGGACGCCCCGGTGACCTTCTGGCCTTTGAGCTGCTCCGGCGACATGTAAAGCGGGCTCCCCATGACGCTGCCAGTGCGGGTTCTGGAATCGTCGGCAATTCTGGCGATGCCAAAGTCGGTGATTTTCAGTTCTCCGGTCTTACGGTTGAAGATGATATTCCCGGGTTTGATATCCCGGTGAACTATCTTCTGGCTGTGGGCATAGTCCAGGGCTTCCGCCACCCGCGCGATCACCTTGAGTGTCACGGCCAGAGGAAGCAGGGTGCCGGCTTTGCCATGGGCACTGAGAGGCCGGCCACTGGCAAAATCCATGGCGATAAACGCTAGGTCGGCCTCTTCTCCGACGTCATAAACAGCCACTATGTCCGGGTGGTTCAGGCGTCCTGCTGCTTCGGCCTCCCGGAAAAACCTCTCCTTCAGATCTTTCAGTTCCGCGCCCTCATACTGGCTGTAGCTGAACGTTTTTATGGCCACGGTGCGGGCTATCTTTGGGTCCCTGCCCAGGT
Organism: Marinobacter sp.; assembly: GCF_044799475.1. Taxonomy (GTDB): domain Bacteria; phylum Pseudomonadota; class Gammaproteobacteria; order Pseudomonadales; family Oleiphilaceae; genus Marinobacter. The sequence goes on from NZ_CP085217.1 coordinate 2,105,868, forward strand.
AGACCACGCCCATGGCGCCCCGGCCGAGTTCCCGTTCAATTTCATAACGCCCCAGCACGGGCTTGCTGATAGCCTGGTCCGGCAGAACCAGGGTGCGGGTGGCCTCCAGAGCACCTCCCGTTATTTCGGTGAACCCCGTGTTGACTGTCTCCAGCCCGGCCAGCCGTTCTTTTACGTCCCGGAAATTGTTCTTTCCTGCCAGAATCTGACGCCAGGTGCGGGCAGCCGCATCGTACTGGCGTTTTCGCTCCTGGTGCAGGCCGATGTTGTACTGCAGGTCAAGGGTCTCCGCGTCCACCGGACAGTCGGCCAGCGCCGCCAGGGCGTCGTCGGCCTGGCCCTGTTGCAGCAGCAGCCTGCCGAGCTGATAGCGCGCGTCCCGCACGTTCTCCCGCAGGGCGCGGATTTCCCGGTGCGGCTGTAACCAGAACAGCATCAGGACAAAACCTGCAGCCAGAAAAACCACCACCGAGCCAAGGGGCAGCCATTGCTGTTGAAAGAGGAGGGTCACCGACTGTGCCACTACCATGGTGGCAAGCATCATCAGGACGACCAGTACGGACATGGCCGTGCTGAGGCTCGGTAGAACAGCCACCAGAAAAACAGTGGCCAGGGCAAGAGCGGCCGGGGGTGCGTACTGGGACCAAAGCGAAGTGGCTATCCCGCTGTCCTGCAACGCGGCCGCAAAAGCCGGGGGTGCCAGGGACACCGAGGCGTCAGGCGATGACATCACCAGATCGAAAAGCACCCGGTCAGCCAGGGTGGTAAAAGGCAGCTCCAGGCCAGCCGGCAGAAGCGCAAGGGCAAGGAGGACAGCAGATGCGACCACCACCAGGCGCAGGCTGAAAAGCCGGGAAAACAGGAATCGGATAATCACTTCTCCATGCACAGCCTGACCGGGAATTTTCAACAGTTTAGGAACAGAGCAGGGAAAACGGCACCGAAACTTTTGTGGTTTTTTGTAAGCGATCGCCAGTCAGGCCGCAGCTCCTGCCGCCACACCCGATGCCCAGGCCCACTGGAAGTTGTGGCCGCCCAGATGTCCGGTTACGTCCACCACCTCGCCAATGAAAAACAGATTTGACCGTTCCAGGGTTGCCATGGTTTTCGATGAAAGCTGCCGGGTATCAACGCCGCCCAGGGTGACTTCCGCAGTCCGGTAACCTTCCGTGCCGGCGGGTTTGATGGTCCAGTGATTCAGGGTCTCAGCAATCTGCTCAATGACAGCATTGCGATAGCCCTGGAGTGGCCCGTGCCAGTTGTGCATGTCGGCGAAGGCCTGTGCGAACCGCTTTGGCAGTTGCTGGTTGAGATAATGGCCCAGGGTGGACTGGGGTTTTTCGTGGCGCAGTGCGGTCAGATCCTGCTGGGCGTTCCGTCCCGGCAACAGGTTAATGGCGAGGGTGTCGCCCGGACGCCAGTAGCTGGATATCTGCAGCATCGCCGGCCCGCTCAGGCCCCTGTGGGTCACCAGCATGGGCTCACGGAAATGCTCTCCATTGCACTGCACATCAACAGGACAGCTAACCCCTGAAAGCGGAGCCAGACGGGTTTTCAGCTCGGGATGCAGGGTGAAAGGCACGAGTCCTGCGCGGGTCGGCAGGACCTCAAGGCCAAACTGTCGCGCCAGCTCATAGCCAAAGCCGGTAGCGCCCATGGTGGGAATGGACAGGCCCCCGCAGGCCACCACCAGGGATTCGCAGCTCAGTTTTCCCGCGCTGGTCTGGAGAGCATAGCCGGCTGGAGTTTCTGTTACTTCGGTGGTGACGGTTTCCAGCCTGACTTCGGCGCCTGACCATTCGCACTCGGTCAGCAGCAGGTCCAGAATCTCCCTGCTGCTATCCCTGCAGAAGAGCTGGCCCGCGGCCTTTTCCTCGTGCTCTATGCCATGGCGTTCCACCAGCTCCAGAAAATCCTGGGGTGTATAGCGCTTCAGGGCCGAGATGCAGAAGTGTGGGTTGTCGGAGAGAAAATTGGCGGGGGTGCTGTTGAGGTTGGTGAAGTTGCACCGGCCCCCGCCGGACATCAGGATTTTTTTGCCGGCCTTGTTGGAATGATCCACCACCAGCACCCGGCGCCCCCGGTATCCCGCCGTTGCTGCGCACATGAGGCCGGCGGCGCCAGCGCCGATGATGATGATGTCGTAACTTGAGGACATTGGGTTCCGTCAGCCAGTAAGTGTGGGCCCGCATTATACGGGCTCAGGCTACAGCCGTCAGACCTGAATGCTGCCTTCCATGTAAAACGCTACCTGACCGGCAATGCCGACACGGTCACCATTCAGGGTGCATTTCAGAATGCCACCCCGGCTGGACACCTGATGGGCGACCAGGGTTTCCCTGGCGAGCTTTTCTGCCCAGTAAGGAGTGAGCACACAGTGTATGGAGCCGGTAACCGGATCTTCATCAATGCCAAAGCCCGGGGCAAAGTACCGGCTGACGAAGTCACTCTTCTCCCCGGCAGCGGTGATGATCAGCCCCTGATTGCCGAGTGCCCGGAGCGCGTCCATGTCTGGTGCCGCTTCCCGCACGGCAGCTTCATTGTCGAGTACCAGCATGTAATTGGTGTCGCTGGGCACAAAAAATGCGGTAGCCGGAGCCCCGGGGAGGGCTTTTCTGACCAGTTCGGGCGTTGCCGTCTCTTCAAAGGCCAGGTTGGGAAAGTCCAGCTCCAGCCAGCCGCCTGTTTTGCGGGTTATGCCAAGTGGCCCGCTTTTTGAGCGCAGCAGCAGGCTGTCCCTGTTCCAGCCCAGCCTGTTGAAAAGAACCCAGGCGGTGGCGAGGGTTGCATGGCCGCACAGGGGAACCTCTGCGCCGGGGGTAAACCAGCGGATATGGAAGTCGTACTCTGCGCCTTCAGGTTCCGGCACAAAAAACGCTGTTTCTGACAGGTTGTTCTCCTTTGCGATCTTCTGCATCAGGCCATCGTCCAGCCATTGCTCAAGCGGCACGATGGCCGCAGGATTGCCGCCGAAAACGCTGTCTGTAAAAGCATCGACCTGATACAGGGAAAAAGTTGCCATTGCTGTTCTCCGTTATTGGGCGCGAAAGGGGGCGGAAGCTGGCCCTGGACTGTGAGTCTTCTGACGGTTGGCCTGTTATGACTGGTCCAGATGGCCCCTAAAGCCAGTTGTCGGTTGGTCAGCTGTCCCACACTGGAGTATAAATTGAACCAGATACTTTCGCTCCACCGGGCTTCGCCCAACAACAATAATGAGGAGGCCATCATGTCTCTCAGCTCCACACCGGACGGGGTGAGCGTTGCACCCCGCCATATCCGCTTTGATATCGCCGACGAACTCAAAACCCTCTGGCATGGCAATGATGCCTTCCGCACAGCCTTCTTCAACGCACTTTCACTCCAGTTTCCGGATGGCGAGCAGCAGTTCATCAATGCGGTGCGTCTGTACAGGGACCAGATCGATGACCCCAAACTCAGTGAGGAAATCCGTGGTTTCATCGGCCAGGAGGCCCTTCACAGCCGGGAGCACAAGCATTACAACGAAGGGCTCAAGGCCCGGGGCTATGATATAGACGGGCTGGATGCACGCTTTCGCAAACACATGGAATGGGTGGGTCGCCTGCCGCCAAGTCGCCAGCTGGCGGGTACCTGTGGTGCTGAGCACTACACCGCCGTGCTGGCCAATGCCATTCTGCGCAATCCCCAGTGGATGGAGGGCGCTACTCCTGCAATGAAGGAGCTCTGGCGCTGGCATGCCATCGAGGAAACCGAGCACAAGGCGGTAGCATTTGATGTTTACCGTCACTGCGTGGGTGACGAGCGTCTTCGCCGCCTCGTGTTCCTGTTCGTGACCTTCAACTTCTTCAAGTACACCTTCCTCAACACCTGCAGCCTGCTGAAAACTGAAGGCAAGCTCTGGAGCCTTCGCACCTGGATGGGCGGCATTGGCTTTCTCTGGGGCAAGCCGGGGGTTCTGCGTCACTGTCTGCCGGACTTCCTTGCGTACTTCCGCAAGGGCTTTCATCCCTGGCAGCAGGATAACCGGGAGCTCCTTGAAAGCAGCCTTTCGGAACTGGACAGGACCTACAGCAAGGCCTCTTAGCAGCGCAGCCCACTTTCTCCGGTCTCCAGCACGACCTCCCGGGGAAGTGTCCCGAACGCCGCAGTGGCCGCTACGCGCCGGTTGGCAGCCTTTTGGGATAATTTCCCTTTGACCAGGTCGTGATAGTCTCGATGCTTATCGGGACAGGGTTCCCCTATATTCGTCAGGTACCGGACAATGGCAGAGACAAAAACAGATGTTGCATCGGCGTTGCTGGAACAGCACGTAAAACATGAACTGGCCTCCCTCAAGGGCACCAGATTGCGCAAATTTCTCGGCCAGGAGGTAGCTGAGCTGTTCCAGCGGGCAGAGACTGTCCCGATGAACCGTTTTGTCTCGGTGGATCAGATAATGGGCGTTATCCAGCGCACTGTGGTGGATATGGAACTGGACGGAGGCATTCCCGAGCTTGCCGGAGAGATGGCTGCGGAGGTGATGAACGCTCCGGTGCAGTCGGATACGCGCCTGAAGGACATTCTCAGCCGTGAGCAGGCGACGGCCTTCCTGGAGCAGGGCCTTGAGATGCGGGCGCAGAGGGAGCGGCTGATCGCTGAGATAATGGCTCACCCGGTCTATCAGGAACTGGTGGCCAATGTGGTCTACCACGGGCTGGTAAACTATCTCTATGAAGACAACCTGATAGCGAAAAATGTTCCAGGCGTGGGCTCAATGATGAAATTCAGCCGGAAGATGGCCAACAGGGCTGTGCCAGGGCTGGATGAAACCTTCGAGCGCCGGATCAAGACCTGGCTGTCGGAAAGCCTCCCCGGCCTGATTGCTCGCAGCGAGCAGTTCCTGCAGAAGGCGCTGTCCGACGAAGAGGTTCACGACACCATCATGTCCGCATGGGTAGAGCTGGAAAATTCCACCATCGCCGAGTTCCAGGAAGGCATGGGAAATGTTCAGTTGCAGGAATTCGTGGTGCTCGGCTACGACTTCTGGCTGGGATTCCGCAAAACCCCTTATTTCAGAGGCTGTTGCCAGGCTGTGGTGGAGCACCTGTTCACCAAATATGGTGATGCGCCCGTCTCCGACCTCCTGGCTGATGTTGGGGTTACCGAAGACCTGGTCATGGGGGAAGTGAATGCACTGCTGGTGCCGGCGGTGGACGTGCTCCGGGAGGAGGGTTACCTTGAGGCCATGCTGCGGCGCCGGTTGGAACCCTTTTATCGCTCCGCGGCAGTGAAGAAAATTCTGCAGTGATCTGATACTGCTCTGATCCGATTGATGGAGACGCAATGCCACCGCTGGATCTGTTGTGGGCCTACCTGCTGGCCACCTTTTTGCTGACCGTGACGCCAGGGGTGGATACGCTTCTGGTTATTCGCAATACCGGGCGGGGCGGGCTGCGGGACGGAACCATAAGCAGCCTGGGCATCTGCTGCGGGCTTTTTGTGCATGCCACCCTGTCGGCCATTGGTATATCCCTGATCCTGGTGCAGACAGCCTGGGCCTTTTCAGCGCTGAAATGGGCCGGAGCCTGCTATCTGATCTGGCTGGGTCTGAGCAGTCTCTACCTGGCGGCCCGTCCCATGCCGACTGTCGCGATGAAAAGCGGTGATCGCCCTTCCAGAGTCCGGCCCGGACGCTCGTTCCGGGAAGGCGTGTTATCCAATGTGCTGAACCCGAAAACCGCGCTTTTCTACATGGCCTTTCTGCCCCAGTTCATTGATCCGGCGGGCCCGGCTTTTGCCCAGTCCATTTTTCTGGCCGGCATTCATTTTGTCATGGCGATGGTCTGGCAATGCGGGATTGCGATGCTGGTGGTCAGAACCCACCGCATGACGGTGAACGGGCGCATCAAGCGGCTGATGCATGCGCTCACCGGCGGTGTTTTTGTGGGGTTCGGCACGAAACTGGCTTTTACCACCCAGCCCTGAGAACCGTGCCAGCGACGAAAGCCAGCCACAAAAAAGGGAAGCCGAAGGCTTCCCTTTTTCATTGTCCTGTTATTCCCGGGAGGCCGTTCAGCGCTCCAGATACTGCAGCTTGTCTGGCTTGCCGTCCCATTCTGCGGCATCTGGCAGAGGATCTTTCTTTTCGACGATATTGGGCCATTTGCCCGCAAGTTCGGCGTTAAGTTCTGTGAACTGGGTCTGATCCGCCGGCAATTCGTCTTCCGAGAAGATGGCCTCCGCCGGGCATTCGGGCTCGCACAGGGCGCAGTCGATACACTCGTCCGGGTCGATAACCAGAAAGTTCGGGCCTTCGTAGAAGCAGTCCACCGGGCAGACTTCCACGCAGTCGGTGTACTTGCACTTGATGCAGTTATCGGTAACGACAAAAGTCATAATCGGGTTCCTGGGCTTGTAGTCAGTCTCATCAGCGGGCGAATCATGCAGTCCGGCGGGTGAAAGAAGCCGCAAACCCGGTTCTGGCACGGCGTTGCCTGCTGAACGTCCCTTTCTACTGAGCGTTATGAAAGATGGGCGATATTGTAGGGAGCAGCCCGCCTTGTCGCAAGCACCGCTCCGCTATATGTTTATTACCCGTCCAGTCTGGCCTTGAGGCTGTACAGCTGCTCAAGGGCCTGACGGGGGCTCAGGTCATCCAGATCCAGCTCCGCCAGGGCCTTCTCCACTGCACTGGGTTCCAGCGTCGCGAACATGTCACCCTGCATTACCGCCGGTTCAGGCGCTTTTGCCGTTGTCTTCATCGGAGCAACAGGTGCGGCGCTGCCCTCAAGCTGTTTCAGCTGAAGGCGGGCATTGCTGATGACTCCCGCCGGCACACCGGCGAGCTTCGCCACCTGCAGACCGTAACTCTGGCTGGCGGGACCATCGTGGACATTGTGCAGAAAGACGATTGAGTCATCGTGTTCGGTGGCAGTCAGATGCACGTTGACCGCGTGCTCAAGCTGGTCTGCCAGCTGGGTCAGCTCGAAATAGTGGGTGGCAAACAGGGTGTAGCAGCGGATTTCCCGGGCCAGATGCTCGGCGGTTGCCCAGGCCAGGGACAGGCCGTCGAAGGTGCTGGTGCCACGGCCCACTTCGTCCATCAGCACCAGACTGTGTTCCGTGGCGTTGTGGAGAATGTTGGCGGTTTCCGTCATCTCCACCATGAAGGTTGAGCGGCCTCCGGCAATGTCATCGGAAGAACCCATTCTGGTGAAAATCCGGTCCACCGGCCCCAGGCGCGCCCGGCTGGCTGGTACAAAGCTGCCGGTGTAGGCCAGCAGGGCAATCAGGGCTGCCTGCCGCATGTAGGTGGATTTACCGCCCATGTTCGGGCCGGTGATCACCAGCATCCGGCGTTTGTCATCAATCAGCAGGTCGTTGGGAACATAGGGTTCTTCCAGCAACTGCTCCACCACCGGATGCCGGCCCTGCTCGATATCGAAGCCGGATGTTTCGGAGAATTCCGGGGCGCTGAACCGCAGACTTGTGGCCCGTTCGGCGAAATTGCTCAGCACATCCAGTTCGGCCAGGGCCTGGGCGCTGTCCTGAAGGGGTGCCAACTGCTCGGCCACCGCCTCCAGCACTTCATCGTAGAGAGCCTTTTCCCGGGCCAGGGAGCGGCTTTTTGCGCTCAGGGCCTTGTCTTCAAAGGTTTTCAGCTCGGGAGTGATAAACCGCTCGGCATTCTTCAGGGTCTGCCTGCGGATGTAGTCCACCGGCGCCTGGCCGGACTGGGCCCGGCTGATCTCTATGTAATAGCCATGGACGCGGTTGTAGCCCACTTTCAGGGTGCTGATGCCGGTTCGCTCACGCTCCCGGGTTTCCACGTCCAGCAGATACTGGCCGGCGTTCTCACTGATGTTTCGAAGCTCATCCAGTTCCGCGTCAAAAGCCTCCCGGATGACGCCACCGTCCCGGATCACCACTGGCGGGTTGTCGATAACTGCCCGCCCGAGCAGGTCTTCCAGAGCAGGATATTCTGAAATGGTGGTGGCCAGCCGGACCACATGATGGGAGTTCACTGGCTTCAGAGCCTGCTGCAGCTCCGGCAGGGCACCAAAGGCATCCCGCAGCCGGGCCAGATCCCGCGGCCTGGCTGAACGCAGAGCGACCCGGGCCAGAACCCGTTCGATGTCACCAACCGCTTTTAACAGCTCGTGAACCGGTTCAAAATGAAATCCGTCCAGCAGGGCCGATACAGCCTGCTGGCGGTGCCTGACCACATCCAGGTCCCGCAGCGGCCGGTTAAGCCAGCGCCTCAGCTGCCGGCCGCCCATGGCGGTGGCTGTCCGGTCCATGACCCAGGCCAGGGTGTGCTGGGTACCGCCCATCAGGTTGGTGTCAATCTCCAGATTTCGGCGGCTGGTAGCGTCCAGAATGACGGTTTCCTCACGTCGTTCCCGGCTGAGCTTGCGAATGTGGGGGAGGGCGGTGCGCTGGGTATCTTTGGCGTACTGCAGCAGGCAGCCGGCCGCTGAAATCGCCAGAGTGAGATCTTCACAGCCAAAACCGCTCAGGTCCCGCACCTGTAACTGCTGGGTGATTACCCGGCGGGCGGTGTCTGTTTCAAACAGCCATGGCCCCTGGCGGCGGATACCGGTAAAGCCACTGAGAACCTCTTCATAGGGAAAGTCCTCGCTGATCAGTATTTCGGCGGGCCGCAGGCGCTGCAGCTCCCCCTGCAGGGCTTCAAGGCTGTCCAGCTCGGAAACCGCGAAACGGCCGCTGGAAATGTCCAGGGAGGCGAAGCCGAAGCGTTCCCTGTGGCTGAAAATGGCGGCGAGAAGATTGTCCCGCCGGTCCTCAAGGAAAGCGTCATCGCTCAGGGTGCCGGGGGTGACAATCCGCACTACCTGCCGGTCCACGGGGCCCTTGCTGGTGGCCGGGTCGCCAATCTGCTCGCAGATGGCAATGGACTGTCCCGCCCGGACCAGCCGCGCGATGTAACCTTCCGCCGAATGGTAGGGAATGCCGGCCATGGGTATCGGATTGCCCCCGGAATGCCCCCGGGCGGTCAGGGTGATGTCCATCAGCTCGGCGGCTTTTCTGGCATCGTCGTAGAACAGCTCGTAAAAATCCCCCATCCGGTAAAACACCAGTTCGCTGGGATGTTCCCCCTTGATACGGAGGTACTGCTGCATCATCGGCGTGTGGGCGGGGGTATCGGACTGTGTCACTGCCATGGGAGATCCGGTTTTTGCAGAGGGCCAGGGCCGGCTTCTCTGGATTGGATGAATGACGAAGGCCGGATTGTAAGAGAATCCCGCCACCGATTAAATCACCCGGTGAAAATCCCGTTAATGAAGCGACTGTTGACGATCCACCTGCCAGATTGCAGCATTGCGAAAGCTCCGGTCCGGAATGGCGGCATTCGCCGTGCCTGGCCCCTAAAATTCTCAGGAGGTTCCCATGGCAGTGTCCGACCAACAGCTTGCAGATGCAGGCGATTACCTGGCCGAAGAGCTTCAACGCGTCGGCGGCATGATTGTCACCGCTGAAAGTTGCACAGGTGGCTGGGTTGCCAAGGTTCTGACCGACCGGGCCGGCTCCTCTGGCTGGGTCCATGGTGGTCTGGTGACCTACAGCAATGAAATGAAACAGGCCCTGCTGGGGGTAACCGACCAGTCCCTGCACGGCCATGGCGCGGTCAGCGAACCGGTGGTGCGGGAAATGGTCGCTGGCGCTCTCGCCACCACCGAGGCAGATGTCGCCGTCGCTATCAGTGGCATAGCGGGGCCGGGTGGAGGCTCTGACGACAAACCGGTGGGCACCGTCTGGTTCGCCTGGGGCCGCTCTCCGGCCGATACCGAAGCCGTGGTTGAGGTGTTTTCCGGAGACCGGGATCAGGTGCGGAGGCAGGCTGTACTCTTTGCCCTGCAGGGCGTCCGGGCCTTTTTAACGGAATCCTGAAACAGGGGTTGGTCTGGACGACGGGTTATGTTTTAATACTGGTCAAATATACAGTTAATTACCTGGTTCGCCTCCGGCTCTGAGCAGTTTGGCATGACCAGGTTCGATCACAGCCACCGGCCGGTGGCAGGCGACAGAGGATTTGGTAGCGATGGCAGCCACAGAAGACAACCGCAAGAAGGCATTGGGCGCAGCACTGAGCCAGATCGAACGACAGTTCGGCAAGGGCGCTGTAATGAAAATGGGCGACCAGCCCCGGGAAGCGCTGCCGGCTGTATCCACCGGCTCCCTTGGTCTTGATGTGGCGCTTGGCATTGGCGGCCTGCCTTACGGCCGGATCTGTGAAATCTACGGCCCGGAGAGCTCCGGCAAGACAACCCTGACGCTGCAGGTGATCGCCGAAGCCCAGAAGCAGGGCAAAACCTGCGCCTTCATCGACGCCGAACACGCTCTTGATCCCCAGTACGCCGAGAAGCTGGGCGTCAACGTGGACGACCTTCTGGTATCCCAGCCGGACACCGGCGAACAGGCGCTGGAAATCGCCGACATGCTGGTGCGCTCCAACGCCGTAGACGTCATCATTGTCGACTCCGTGGCCGCCCTGACTCCGAAAGCGGAAATCGAAGGCGAAATGGGCGACTCCCACGTCGGCCTTCAGGCCCGGCTGATGTCCCAGGCTCTGCGCAAGCTGACCGGTAACGTCAAGCACGCCAACTGCCTGATGATCTTCATCAACCAGATCCGCATGAAGATCGGTGTCATGTTCGGCAGCCCAGAAACCACTACTGGTGGTAATGCCCTCAAATTCTACTGCTCCGTTCGCCTGGACATCCGTCGCATCGGTGCGGTCAAGGATGGGGATGAGGTGACCGGGAATGAAACCCGCGTCAAGGTAGTGAAAAACAAGGTGGCGCCGCCATTCAAGCAGGCAGAGTTTCAGATCATGTACGGCAAGGGCATCTATCACATGGCCGAAGTCGTGGACATGGGTGTGAAGGAAGGCTTTATTGACAAGGCTGGCGCCTGGTACGCCTACAATGGCGACAAGATTGGCCAGGGCAAGGCCAACGCCTGCAAATTCCTGGAAGAGAATCCGAAAATTGCCACCGAAGTCGAAGCCAAAATCCGCGAAAAGCTGATGCCCAAGCCGGTCAAAAAGGCCGCGGTTGAAGAGCCGGCGGAAGCGACAGACGAACTGCTCTGATCCAGCCGGTCAGTAAGAGCGCGTGGATGGATTAAATGCCATCCTGAAAGCCGACCTCGCAGGGGGTCGGCTTTTTCATTACAGGGGCAGAGCCCTGGTTCACTGTGAGAGCTCAGCTTATATCCGGGTCAGGAGGAGATGCGCAGCATGGCAGAAGCAAAACAGTTACTGATCGTGGCTCACGCTCCCTCGCCGAACACCATCGCCTTACGGGCGGCGGTTGAACGGGGCGCGCGTCATCCTGACGTGGAAGCGGTTGACGTCCGGGTTCTGCCACCCCTGGAAGCGGGCCCGGAAGATGTGCTGGCCTGCGACGCCATCATACTGGGCACCACAGAGAACCTGGGTTACATGAGCGGAGCTCTGAAAGTGTTTCTTTGCACCGGTAACCTCGTGTCTGAAAGTCAGTGCCATCATTTTATCATGGTGAGAAAAAACGTAGGCCTCCCGTCAGTTACAATTTGTGGCCCATATGTCATGTTCGACTTCACGTTCCAATCCGGATGTCCTGTTGCGGCCCATCATGGTTGATGTTTTGAGGGCGGGCATATGCCAGGAGTGTCGACTGCGGTGTCACTGAGCTGCCCGAGGTTTGCTTCAGTGCCAATGGTGTGTGGGTAATCCACCATTCCTAGCGGTGGCGCTATTTTACGGGGATTACTCTGCCAATGAGGCGAACCACTTTCTATTTTTATTGTCGACAATTTTCGAGAAGGCCCTTACCAGCCAACTCTACACGAAGGGGCGCGGCTTGCTCCCATTCCATCAAATCCAATGGCATAGGCGCGTCCGGATCACATTGAGCAACTAGCTCTTCAAGCTATACTGTTTTCTTTCTGACGTAACTTCCTCAAGTTTCAGCCGCGCCCGACAACACCTCTAGTGGGCACTATTCTGCTGCCTGGCTACGAGAGTCCGTCGCCCACCCGGCTTCGCTCCAGGTTAGCGTTCCTTCCGTCCAAATAAGCTTATGGGCTGGCCACCGACGCCATTGGCCTTATTTTCAGTATTTATCCGATGGTCCCGCCGCAGCGCTGGTGGTACACGATTCCCGGCCGTCCTGTGAGCCAGTAGCAAAAAGAGATAGAATTTCATTCCAGTACGTTACACTTGAGAAAATAGTGTTGCTTGCCCGTTGTCTGGAGTGCTCTCCGAAGGAGTTGGTACCAGATCTGATTTCACTTGAGTAACTCAAGCCGCTCGCGACCCGGGTTAAAGCTAGCAGCGTTTCAAATGGGCGGAGCGTATTCGCCGACCTGAAAGATTGAGAGGATAGCGTCCATCTCAATCGCGTCGAACGCTCACCGGCCTGCAACAACCGGAAGGCAGCTGGGATGGCTGGCCTCATATAATGTGATGGTTTTAAGGGGCCTCTTCTCAGGCTTGGCTCAGTCAAGACCCACCATCGAGTACCGATAAGTAATTGACTACAGTTTCGAGGCCGTCAATGCTCCCCAAAAGATCCTTTGGGCTCTCTCCTCCCAGATGCCTGTTGCTGCAGTGGACCCAGTGCCGAATCGCATCACGATCACGCCCGACCTTAGGACTGAGCCTGCTATATATTCGGTGCAAAGAAGCAATCGTTTCTTCCAGGTGCATGGTCGAATTGCTCAGGAGCTGGTCGATTTCGTTCTCATCGAGCTCCAGCGCAGAAGCTGCTGCGTGAAATCGCTCTACTGTATTCTGAGTCACGGGCAATTATCCTCTCATCATTCCATTGCTTACAGAGATCATAGCTGATCTAAAAATCCCCCCATTGGCGGGAGCATGATTTTACCCTCGAGAGGGCAGTGGGCGGCTTACTGCTGAAGATCAGCCATAACGGGGTAAAACCCCAAAGCCTTTACCCAAATTAGTTCGGAGACCGCCATGTCTGAAAAAAAGACGCTACTCATAGTCGCCCACGCTCCCTCCGAGAATACGAAGAAAATGTTAGAGGCCTTGATCAAAGGCGCCACTGATCCCGATATAGACAGTGTAGAAGTGCGGTATCTTCCCCCTCTTGAAACACAGCCCGACGATATCAACTCTGCTGATGCCATCGTCATAGGCACGACTGAGAACCTTGGCTACATGGCAGGCCTGGTTAAGGACGTATTTGACCGGTGTTTTTATGGGTGCCTCGAAAAAACGGAGGGGCTGCCCTTTGCCTTCTATGTTCGAGCGGGTCACGACGGCACGGGCACTCGGAAAGCAATAGAGAGCATAACGACTGGCTTAAAATGGCGGCTCGTGCAAGAGCCTCTAATCTGCCGTGGGGAGTTTCAGAAAGAGTTCCTTGACCAATGTGAGGAGCTTGGATTGTCGATGGCGGCCAGCCTGGAGGCAGGAATTATCTGAGGTGGTTAGTCGGGAAAATGGTAAGCGCCAGAGAGCAAGCTCTTGCTTCAACCGCTTTATATTGACTTTAAAAGCCCCGATAAATCCGGACCGAATGGTGCCGAACCCGACTTACTTCAGTGCCTTGGGCAGTATATTGCCTGCATGCAGCGCGGAGGGGCTAAGGATGAGGTCAGCGGACGTTCGCCATTTCAACCACCCACAAGATTGTGGTATTGAAACCACAACATGGCCGGAGATTGACACCACAAATTGGCCGCTCGGGTCGCAAAGCGAACATTCAGATTTGGCGATAATAACCTAGCGCTGAGGTAACCGGCGCCGAAGCGCCAGCGCAGAGAACCAAAAGCGCCACGCGTTTGGCATCCGGTTGAACGCCAGATTATCGTCTCGCACGCTTGGCAATTGTATTGAGGACATTGAGTGGCGAGGAACTGAAACACAAATATCAGCATCAAATCGGCAAGAAATATTTGGCGATCCCTAAAAATTTTTCGTTATTCATGCGGTTAGCCGCTCAGTAAAGTAGCTATCACTTGTTGAACACTGACAAGGAAGCACAAAAACGCAATTTAGGGATTAGCAATGGAAAATCTTGAAAGTCTGCTTGAGACACATCATCGAGATGCTTTCCCGGCACAGAAGCTGAAAACGCGTGCCGAGGAGTTTTCTCGCAATGGCTATCTAAAATTTGATATTGGGGAGCTCATTCCGGCCCAGCTGTTCGACCAAGTGATTGCTGAATCTGATCAGCTGCTTGAAGAGCACAGCATTCGCCGTGACGTTAAAGTCGCATCAACCGGATACAGCAAGCGCTTCATGAGCAATGTGACAGCGCAGGGCATCCGGGATCACGGCACCATCATCAACGCGCTGTATAAGTCTCCCGCGCTGCGTGGATTGCTTGGCAACATCGCGGGTGACGAGCTGGCGGATTGCTGGGAAGAAGAGCATTTCCTGATCAACAAGCTGGAGCGGGAAGGCGACACCCACGGCTGGCACTGGGGCGACTACCCCTACACCGTGATCTGGATTCTGGAAGCACCGGCGATCGAGCACGGCGGTATCCTGCAGTGTATCCCTCACACCACCTGGGATAAGCAAAACCCTCAGATCGACCAGTACATCGTCGATAACCCCATTCGTTCTTATTACCACGTCACCGGACAGGCGTATTTCCTGAAGTCGGACACTACTCTGCACCGGGTCACGCCGATGAAAGGTGAAGTCACCCGGATTATTCTCAATACGTGCTGGGCGAGTGCGAACGACAAGCGCGAGCAGGTCGAGCACGAAACCATGGTCGCGGCGTTCATTTAACAAAAGGAATTGAATCAATGACTGTATTAGCAAAAGACTTCCAAGAGAACGACTTCAAAGTCATGCAGAGATCATCGGGCGTGTCTGAGTCAGTCAAAGCGTATCTCGACCAGAAGGTGGAAGAGATCCTGGCTCACCGTTCGGTCAATCACCCATTTCTGGCATGGTATGGCGAGAATGCTTTGTCCAAGGAACAGGAAAAGCAGCTGTATCTGGAGACGAACGCCTATTTCAAGTACCTGCCATTTTACGTGGCGAACATCTCGACCATCACGCGAGACGAAGCGGTGCTTCGCGAGGTGCTCCATAACTCTACGGATGAACTAGGTACCCAGAAATCACACAGTGACATGTTTGCACAATTCCTGGACATGCTTGATATCACCTCCGAGGACATCGAGGCCTACGAGCCTCTGGAATCCTCGGTGGCACTGAACGAGGGCATCAAGGAAATCTACAACAGCCTGCCTCTGGAACGTGCGCTTGGCGCTCTATTCGCCGACGAGACCCAGTCTGCAGCGATGTGCTCGCGCTACAACGAAGGCCTAAAGAATCAGGGCTATGACGCCCGTACCCGGCATTTCTGGGAGATGCACATTGAAGCAGAAATCGGACACAGCAATGCCATCTACAACATCCTCGGTCCCTATGTAATCGACGATGAAGGCAAGGAGCGTTTCGAATCTGGCATTGCTCATTACCTGCAGCTGATGGAAAAGTTCTGGGACAACGTTGAGCTGCGCGTGCAAGAAACGGCAGCGGCGTGCGCCTGATAGGTAAAATCAACGGGTGCGTGCGATCGCACCCAAAGGAAATCCGATATGCAAAACAATCAAGCCAATAATTCTGTGGGCGTGGTCTTCGCCTTGATGGCCACCCTGCTGTGGGGTTCTTACCCGCTGTGGTACAGCCCTCTTAAAGGTATCGATTCGGTCGATGTTCTGGCTGTCCGAATAGTCGGCTCGCTTCTGTTTGTTCTGATTCTTCTGGGGATGGCAAAGAACGCCTCGTTCTATGACGTGAAAGCGTTGTTGAAGGACAAGCGGGCCCGGCTGATTTTGGCAAGCAGTGCTGCAATCTCAGGAATCTGGTGGCTCACCTACATCATTGGGGTGACCAACAATATGGTTCTGGAAGCTTCGCTCGGCTATTACATCAGCCCGATTTTCTCCGTGATGTTTGGATTCCTGGTGTTTAAAGAGCGGCCTAATATGGTCCAGTGGTTCGCCATCATCCTGACGGCGGCGGCAATCCTGAACCTGATCGCAGGCTACGGCCAAACGCCGTGGATCGCGCTGATCATTGGTATGTGCTTCTCGCTCTACGCAGCCATTCGAAAGGGCGTGGCGATCAAGCCTCTGCCGGGACTGACGATCGAGTGCGTATTCCTGTTTCCGTTTGCCATTGGCTATTTCATCTTCTTGGCGTTTCAGGGCGGCCCCAGCTTCGGTGCTGAGACAACCACGACTCAGTGGGCGGTTCTGGCGATCGTTGGCCTGATCAGTGTCCTGCCGCTGTGGTGGTACACCGTCGCCGCGCAGAACCTGGAGATGATTACACTGGCGTTTTTCCAGCTGATTCCGCCTACCTGCAACTTCATCTTCGCGGTGTTCCTCTTTGGCGAGGAATTCACAGAGCACCACAAAGTGACCTTCGCACTGGTGTTCCTAGCCAGCCTTGTGTACTTGCTGGATCAGGCGAAAGTGTTTTCACGAAAGACTCTTGCGGCGGGTGAACAATGAAGCCAGTGATTGCGATCGTAGGTGCAACCGGAGCTGTTGGCTCCGAGTTCCTGCTAGTCCTGAAAAAAATGGGGTTCGAGTTTGAACAGCTTCATCTTGTCGCCTCCAAGCGCTCTGCAGGTAAAGTCCTGAAAACGGTGTTCGGCGACTACGAAGTCGTTGATATCGAGCAGTTTGATTTCTCTCAGGTGAAATATGCCTTCTTCTCAGCTGGCGGAAACGTCAGCCGGGAATGGGCGCCCAAAGCCGCTGCTCAGGGTGCGATCGTGATTGATAACACGAGCGCATTCCGGATGCAGGATACGGTGCCTCTGATCGTTCCGGAGATTAATCAGTCTGCCTACACCGGCCAGAAGCTGATTTCCAACCCGAACTGCTCGACGATCCAGCTGGTTCGTGCACTGGCGCCGATTCATGAGCGGTTTGGTGTGCGCAAAGTTATTGCGTCCACCTATCAGGCCGTCTCCGGTGCGGGCAACGAGGGCGTTAATGGCCTTCATGCCTCTCTGGTGGACTCAGAGGGTGCCGGCGATTCTTCGCCGTTCAGCCGTCCCATTGCCCATAACGTAATTCCTCAAATTGACCGCTTCATGGATAACGGCTTTACCTTCGAAGAGGAGAAAGTTCGGTTTGAGACGCGGAAGATTCTGAGCGAGCCGGACATGTTTGTGACTTGCACTGCGGTGCGTGTCCCGGTTTTCCGTGGCCACAGCGTGGCGGCCTACATTGAGACCGACAAAGCGTTCGATATGGGTGCAGTCAAGGCGGCGCTGGTGGGGCAGGGAATCAAGGTTGCTCCCAATCCGGAGGACTTCCCTACCCCTCGGACCATCGAGAATAAAGAAGACGTCTACGTGGGTCGGATCCGTCGAGAGCCAGACGCTCGCAACGGTTTGTGGCTATGGGTCGTTGCGGACAACCTCTGGGTAGGCGCGGCATGGAATGCGGTAAGAATTGCCCGGGAGCTGGAGCGATGAGCAATCTCCATGTGAAGACAGTTGCACCGTTTGATATCGAGGCCATCGTTAATTTGGTGGTACGGTGCCAAAAGGGCAACTCGCGCAACCTGATCTCCTTCGATCACCTGGACGATGTCTTATTTGGGCGCCATCACTGCCTCAAAGCACTGGTGGCTCGCAAGGAAATGCAGATCGTGGGATGCCTCTTCTATCAGATGACGTTCAGCATTGAGCAATGTTGTTACGACGTGAAAGAGGTGCACTGCTACATTCTTGACCGAGAGGACGCAGCAGAAATCCGAAGCGCTCTGCGAGAGAGATTGGCTGAGCAGCTGGAAGCGGCCAAGCCCTCTCGACGACGTTTGGGCTCGGTTATGGGCTCGGAGGTCTCAGCGTGAGCGTTGCCATTAAAGAGTTATGCCTGGTCCCTGTCCAGCCAGACAAAGCTGGACTGCTCAAAGAACTGTTCGTGGAAATGGCGAAGACGATCGAGCTGCCACACCCGGTCAGTGCCAAGGAAAGTGACATCCGAGAGAATTTTCTCTCGGGTGAACCCGGCCTTGCGTGGTTTATCAATTTCGATGGAGAAATCGTCGGCTACGTCACCGGATACACCGGCATCAATTCCTCCAGAGCACAGCCAATTCTTTTCATCGACGATATTTACCTGAAGGGAAGCGCCCGCCGACGCGGTCTGGGAGAGAAGGTTATCGATGAGCTGAAAACTATCGCAAAGGGTTTGGCGTGTCGGGAGCTTCGATGGCAAGCGCTGAAAACCAATGTTGGCGCTCAACGCTTTTATCAAAAGATTCGCGCCGACAAGTCGGACGCAGCGATCGATTACGCCATCTCTCTCTGAGTCGTCCCCGATCGCGGTGTCAGGTAGGCCGCAATGTTGTCGTCCAAGATGCCCAGCATCGCCTGTGCCAAATTGTCCTGATCAATTTCGGAAAACCGCTGGGACACGCGAACCATAAGATAGACGGTAGGCAATGGCGGCAACTGCGGTGACGTTACCTGCTCTAATCCACTGGTCAAACAGGCATCCCCCATCGCCGCGATCACACTGTTTTTGTGCAGCAGGTGGTGGATCACGTTGGTATCGGAGCTGGTTGAGACCAACCGATAGTCAATCCCGGCCTCTTTAAATCCACGAATGGCGTGGCGGTTAAACAAGCACGAGTCATCGTAAAGCACGACGGACCAGGGGTTGCCGGAGACCGTAACGCCTTGGGATTTTACCCAGACTCCTCGGATCTTCCCGATGACGGAGGCCTCGCCGATCGGCGACGCACTGCTGAACAGCATGATATCAATCTCATCGTTCTCCCACGCCGTCTTCAGTTCTTCCGTCGATCGGATCACAAGCTTGGTCAAGAGGTCGGGTACGATCTCCTGGACATAGTTCAGAATCCCCATCAAGAAGTCGTTGGCGTAGTCACTGGGCGTGCCAATCACAAGCGTCAGCGGTTTGCTGTTCTGTTGCAAGCGGTCTTTCGCCTGACGATTCAGGTCTAGCATATACTGAGCAAAGGGCAATAAATCCTCGCCGGCCTGAGTCAAGACCACGTTCCGTCCGTCTCTCCGGAAAAGCTGAACTTCAAACTCTTCCTCCAGCCGCTTCATTTGTGCGCTTATCGCGGCATTGGTTCTAAATCGTTTCTCTGCAACTTTGGCGAACGAGCCAAGTTCGGAAAACAAGACGAAAGATTCCAGCGATCCGATATCCATGGAGTACAACTTCCTTCAACGAGGTGGGCGAAAAGAACCTTCAATATTAGGGAGAGTGGGAGTGAATGGCAAAAAACAATGGTAATTCATTAATTCTTCCTCGTTTTTTAACACAGTTCTCTATGGCGGCCAAAAACTGAGTGAGGATACAGAGATCGGGGTCAGGGAAACAGAAAAAATCACGTCCTCTTAGCTCTTGGCTCGGCAAAATTCGTGCACACTAGGAAGCTGGGGCTGTTTCGGTTTGGGTTTCCAAGCTCAAGCAGATTCACTCCCCAGCGGAGCGATCAGGTAGCTGATCTGGATCTCTGATTAAGAACAGCAGTGGATCACCGCCCCGAGGGCACTGTCCTCGTAGGGCGGAAGCCCCTTCTGAGTGTTGAATGCAAAATTAACTTACAAAAGGAGACTTACGGAAAAAAGACGATTTAAAACTTTCACCACAGTTAATGTAGTTATTGGATTAATGGCACTCGTAAAAGGGGGCTAGCTCTGGCTTTAATCATGCGCCCTCGGCGCACCGCTACTTATCCTTGGTATTGCCTGCATCTGGCTCGCATCAAGAGGCACTCATCCCGATGAGCCGTTCCGCTCATTCAGGCATGCCTTTGCAACGGAGCTGTTGAGATCGGGAATTGATATTCGAACAGCTCAGGAAAATTTTCGAACACAGCAATATCAGAACAACCGAAATCTACACGCATATATTGGGTGATCGACGGGCTGGAACAGTGAGTCCATTTGATCGATTGCCAGGATCATAATGCGCTTCATTTCGCCCGTTTTTGGTGGGAAAAAAGCCATCAATTTGGAGCGTCTCGAATGTTCGCTTTTGTTTAGACATTTGAAAGGGCTGATCCACTCCCAAAAATGACCATCGGCCGGCGCTGAAAGCTGCTGTGTCACCCAACGATCGAGAATCGAGGGGCCACTCAGATCTCAATACTCTCAGCTATCTCCAGAGCATCCTCCACCTCGACACCAAGGTATCTCACGGTACTGGACATATTTGTGTGTCCCAATAGCAACTGGACAGCTCGAAGATTTTTGGTCTGCTTGTAGATCAGTGTTGCCTTGCTGCGTCTCATCGAATGAGTGGCATAAACGGAAGGATCAAGTCCAATGCTTCCGATCCACTTCTTAACGATACGGGCGTATTGATGAGTGGTAATGTGTTCAGATCTCCTGAGCCTGCTCGGCCAGAGGTAATCCATGCCCGATAGCCCGCGATACTTGATCCACGCCTCGACTGACTCTCGTGTTTTTTTAGTGATCTCAAACCTTACGGGCTGATTGGTTTTCTGCTGAATCACTTGAGCCCGGTCCAACACCTCTCCATTTCTGGAAATATCTCGAACTAATAGCTTAACCATGTCGCAGGAACGGAGCTTGCTATCGATCGCCATGTTGAACATCGCCAGTTCGCGAACGTTTTCCGCGATCTCCAATCGAATGCGGACCGCCCATATTTGTTCGAGTTTAAGCGGTAGTTTCTGGCCAACGCGTTTTCCCTTGTTCCAGGGAACTTTGCTGTTAGGATATAGCGCGACAATTAACTTGGCCGGTCCGGCGACAACTATCCTGGCCGGTTGATCTGATAGGGTCCGACACAGCAGAACGGAGGAGTCGCTGTGTCGGGCAAACACATTACAGATCAACAGGTCAGGTTATTCATGCATCACCGCAAAAGCCAGACACAGACCGTCGCTGCGGCCAGGGCGGGCATCTCGGAGCGCTCCGCCCGGCGCATAGATCAGCAATTGCACCAGCCCCAGAAGCGAGAGCGCAATTGGCGTACCCGTAAAGACCCGTTGGCAGAGGTCTGGGACAGCATCGTGTTGCCGCTGCTGGAGTCATCGTCCGACCTCACGCCAGTGGGTATTTTTGACCACCTCTGTGAGTACCATACAGATCAGTTCGATCCCCGTGCGCGGCGCACATTGGAACGGCGTATTGGCCGCTGGCGACAATTACACGGGCCAGCCCAGCCGGTCATGTTCGTTCAGACCCACGAGCCTGGAGAACTGGGCATTGCTGACTTCACCTGGGTTAAAGAGCCGGTGACCATTGCGGGTGAGGCCTTGCCGCACAAGCTGTTCCATTACCGTCTGGTTGCCAGCGGCTGGGCCTACGCCCAGGTCATCTACGGTGGGGAGAGCTTCAGTGCACTGTCAGATGGCTTGCAAAAAGCCTTCCGGAACAGTGGCGGAGTGCCGCGACAATTACGCACGGACAGTCTGAGCGCCGCCTATAAGAACCGCCAGGAGCAGGAAGACTTTACCGAGCGATTTGCCGGGTTCTGTCACCACTACAACGTTCAGGCTACCCGCAACAACCGGGGCGTGGCTCATGAGAACGGTGCCATCGAATCGCCCAACAACCATATCAAGCAGCAACTCAAACAGGCCCTGCTGCTGCGCGGAAGCCATGACTTTACCACCCGTGATGCCTACGAAAACTTCGTGGAGACGGTGGTGGCACGGCGCAACCGCCGGGTCAGCACTGCGTTCAAGGCAGAGCAGCAACGTCTCCAACCACTGCCTGTTCATGACAGCAGCACCTACACTGAGCACACCTTGCGGGTCAGTCGCACCAGCACCATCGTGCTCAAGCGGGTGACCTACACGGTGCCATCACGACTGATCGGCAGCCGGCTGACGGTACGCCTGTTCGATGCCCGCCTGGAACTGTGGTGCGCTGGGGTGCAAACACTGACACTGCCCCGCATCCACGCCCGGGGACAGCAACGGCGGCGCAGCGTCAATTACCACCATGTGATCGAATCCCTGGTTAAAAAGCCCCGCGCCTTCCGCCACGCTCAGTGGCGGGATGACCTGCTACCCGGCGACGATTACCGGCGTATCTGGCAGCACGTCGATGAGGCCTTGAGTGCCGACAAGGCCTGTCACTACATCGTGAGACTGTTGCACCTGGCCAAGAAGAGCGACCGCGAAAGCGCCCTGGGTCGTTACGTGCTGGCCGGCATTGAGCGCGGCAAACTCCCCAGCCTGCTGGAATGCGAAGACCGCTTCCTGAGCCTCAAACCGGCTCTGCCGGCGATGGTGGTTCATCAGCATGCACTGGGTGACTACCAGGCGCTGCTGCACATGGGAGGCTGCCATGAGTGACGTGACGGCCTCACTACCCTTGATGCTGAAACACCTGCGCCTGGGCAGCATCAAGGATCACTGGCAACCCCTGGCGGATAAGGCCGTGACGGAACACTGGCGTCCGGAACAGTACCTGAGCGAGCTGTGTGCTCTGGAGCTTGCCTCACGGGAAGACAAGCGCTTACAGCGCTATCTGAAAGACGCCGCATTACCACCGGGCAAGCAGTTGGGCAGCTTTAACTTCGACGCGGTGACCGGGGTGACCAGGCCTCACATCAGCCAGCTGATTAACCAGCCTGACTGGGTGAAGCGCGGCGACAACCTGTTGCTGTTCGGTGCCAGCGGGATCGGCAAAACCCACCTGGCCACCAGCATCGGTTACGGCCTGATCGACGCTGGCATCCGGGTCAAGTTCATGGCCGCCACGGCGCTCGTACAAAGCCTGCAACGCGCCAAGGAAGCCCTGCGTCTTAGCGATGCTCTGGCCCGTCTCGACAAGTACGCTGTGCTCATCATCGACGACCTGGGCTATGTTCGAAAAACCGAGCAGGAAAGCAGCGTGTTGTTCGAGCTGATCGCTCATCGTTACGAGCGCCACAGCCTGATCATCACTTCCAATCAGGACTTCGAGCACTGGGACAAGCTGTTCGAAGACACCATCATGACCGTCGCAGCCATCGACCGGCTGGTTCATCACGCCACCATCCTTCAATGCGTGGGGGAAAGCTACCGGAGGAAAGCCTCACTTAAGAAGCAGACAACATAGGTTCACCGTCAACCGGCCAACTTAATTGACGCTGGACCGGCCAAGATAGTTGACGCTGCATAGTTAGGAAATGTCATGACGTGGCCCTCTTTGGAGGGTAAGGGCCTTTAAGTATGGTTCAAAAAATTGTTTTTTGCTGGCCAACCTGTTCGCAAAGCGAACAGGGCTTTCCTGAATCTGCCAGTCCAGGCCAGCTTGTTTTGCCCAGACCACGCCAGCCGTTTTCTTGCCATAGTTGTTCTTGCCGATCCGAACGGACAGGCAGTTGGGGCATCTTTCAAACATTGGAAATTACCTCTGTGGATTGGGCGAGAAGGCACGTTCAGTGCCCTAGGTCACAGAGGTGATATAGGTTTGAGATTTTTTGGAGTGACTGTTTTCGTCGCCGTCCGACGGCGTGGAAAAGCTTTTCAGTTACTTTTGCAGCTTCGTCAGGCGCTGCTCTCGAACGGAGAACAATGAGTGGGAAAAAAGCATGAAGTGTGGCGGGGAGCCAATCAGTCCCAGACTCTGCAAATTGGTACGCCCAAGTGTCCATCCCCATTGCAATTCTGATCTGGGCTATGAGTTTTTCCATGATGGCACAGATCGATTTCAGTGCCGTGGCGGGCGTAAGGAAGGAAGGAACCCAGGGAACAGGCCATTACCACGATTGTGAACTGGCTGATCAAACCCTTCACCATGTTCGCCATTGCCTGGTTCTTCCTGATGGTGGTATTCAAGCCGTTCCTTGCCCCCCAACTGGCCAGCGATTACCTGGCCGGCGCCATTAGTCTGGCTGCCGCGCCCTGTACCGCCATGGCGTTTGTCTGGAGTTACCTGACCCGTGGCGACGCCGCCTATACCCTGATGCAGGTGTCCCTGAATGATCTGGTAATGCTGTTCGCCTTCCAGGGGGGAGTGATTCTGAAGAATCCGCTGCGTATAGCGTCGATTGCCGTTCCGCTGATTAACCAGGCCTTTCTGATTTTCTTCATCGCCTACGGTTGGGCGAGAGTCTGAAAAGTGCGCCGCTGCATTGCCGACCCCGGCGGCTGGCAACGACAGGCCCCTCTTTTTTGCCCTTATCAAGGTTCACCGTGATACCCTGATGATCCAACTGCAAGCTTTACAAACAGCCTTATGTCCGGATCTGAAGAGAGCAACCTTTCGAACGCCTTGGTCGTTGAAGGCGGCGCCATGCGAGGCATTTTCGCAGCCGGTGTTCTTGACGCATTTCTTGAACATCATTACCAACCCTTCGGACGTGCCTACGGAGTGTCAGCAGGTTCAACCAACCTGATTGGCTATCTGGCGGGTAATCACGGGCGTAGCCGAAATATAATTACGGGCCATGCTTGCCAACCCGAATTTATTGACTGGGGGAGATTCGCAAAAGGCGGCCACCTGTGTGATGTGCACTGGCTTTGGCATCAGTCATTTTCTGATGTGCCGCTCAACCTGCAGAACTATCTGGCGGGGAACACCGAGCTCTGGGTTACTACTACATCGGCACACACCGGGCAGGCCTGCTATTTCCGAATTGATGAAAACAACATGCACGAGGTATTCACCGCCTCGTGTTCATTGCCCATCGCCTATCGTGACTACCCGGAAGTCGATGGTGAGCCGATGACCGATGGTGGCCTTGCGGAGGCCATTCCGGTCATCAAGGCCTATAACGATGGTGCCCGTGACATCACTGTCGTACTCTCGCGTCCTCACGGTTACCGGAAGAAGCCGCCGAAATTTGCGTTTGTACCCAGAAGTCTCTTTCGCAATTACCCAGCTCTTGCCGAGGCGTCTATTCGTCGTGCAGAGCAATACAACTCGGTACTTTCCTTTATCGAAAATCCTCCGTCGGATTGCACTATCCGGGTTATCGCGCCACCCGCAGATTTTTCTGTTGGGCGACTGACGCGAAAGCAGGAGCTTCTGGAGCAGGGCTATGACGATGGCCACCGGGCTGGGCTGATCCACCTCAATAAGGAGGATTGAGCCACCAAAGGCGGAACGACTCAGGTCACTCTCGGATAGACACCTTCCACACCATCTTTTGCCAACACCCACTGCCAAAGCTGGATATCCCGTGCCCGGAAAGCCCCGGCACAGGAAAGCAGATAGTAGCGCCACATCCGATAAAAACGTTCGCCGAGTTCCTCCCTGAACCGGGGCCAGGCCTTCTCAAAGTTCTCATGCCATGCCATCAGCGTTTTATCGTAATCGGCGCCAAAGTTATGCAGGTCTTCCACTACAAACAGTTCGTCCACAGCGTCACCGACCTGGCCAATAGAAGGAAGTTCGCCATTTGGAAAGATGTATTTATCGAGCCAGGGGTCCGGATAGGCGTTCCGGAGATTCCTGCCGATGGTGTGCAGCAGAAATAATCCTCCAGGGTTCAGGCAACGATGAGCAACTTCCATAAACGTACGATAATTCTTGGGCCCGACGTGCTCAAACATGCCAACACTTGCAATCCGGTCAAACTTTTCATCCACTTCCCGGTAATCCATTAGCCGAAAATCCAGAGAAAGATGAGGATAATGTGCGGTTGCCCAGTCGGCCTGCTCTTTTGAAATGGTCACGCCGACCGCTTCCACCCCGTAATGCTCGGCCGCGTACGCCATAAGACTGCCCCAGCCACAACCGATATCCAGAAGGCGCATTCCTGGCTGTAACTGCAGCTTCCGGCAGATCAGATCCAGCTTGGCAGCCTGTGCTTCTTCAAGATTGTTGGCATCTTTCCAGTAACCGCAGGTATAGGTCATCCGGGAGTCAAGCATGGCGCCATAGAACTCGTTGCCCAGATCGTAATGAGCCTCGCCGACCTCCCAGGCACGCTTTCTGGTCTGCCGGTTCAGGTATTTTGTCTTGATGATGTGGGGAAGGATTTTGGAGGGTTTGATCTGGTCGGGGAGCTTTGCACTGAGCAATTTGTAAAAGAACTGGTCCAGCTCGCCTGCATCCCAGGCACCGTCCATATAGGCCTCCCCGAATCCAAGATTGCCTTGGGCCATCGCCGCTTCCGGCACGCCATGGGCATTGAAGCGGATATCCCATGGCCGGGAACCAGCAATCCTGATGTCAGCTTTCGCAAGCAGATCTGCCGTGAATTGATGAGTTTTGTTGTCAGGATCAAAGAAGGCAACTCTGGACGTTGTCTCGTTCATTTTTGTGAGTTCCCACCATCAAAGGGTGTTAATAAATGGTGAACCCAAAGGAAGCAAGATGAAACACAGCTCCCGTTCAGGGTGCAACAGGCGATCGTTCATGGCATCGGGCTGGTTGGCTAGCGGAGTATCACCAGCGGTTTTTTCGCAGTTTCAAGCATTTTGGTGGTGGTGCTGCCAACCAGGAACTGGCGGATGCGGGAGTGACCATAGGCACCCATAATCAGCACGTCGATGTCGTGTTCTTCCTGATAGGCATGTAGAGTTTGCTCTACGTCACCATCGCGAATAGCCAGGTGAATCTCCATTCCCCGGGCATCCAGGGCTTCTTTTGCTCGCTGGAGCTGAGCCCAATGTTCTCCGGTCTCCAAACCGACCATCATCAGGTGCACAGGCATTCCCTCGAAAACCGGAGTTCCGGCTAGTAGCTCGATACTCTTGAACGCTGTAGGGCTGCCATCGAATGCGAGCATGGCGCTCCGGGGCGCCCTGAATTCGTCCGGAACCAGGAAGACTGGCCGATGAACACTACGGATCACGGTTTCCAGCTGGCTGCCCACATGGTGCCCTTCCGCAGTGCTGCTTTCGCCATGAAGCCCCATGACGAACATCCGGGACTCCGGCTCCAGGTCCACCAGAGAGCTTGCAAGTTCATCGTGGCGCTGGCGCTTGACGACTTTTTCAATACCAGCATCCAATACCCGCTTTTCGGCTTCATCCAGCAACAGGTGACCGTGCTTGAGGGCGAGTTTGCTCCGCTTCTCGTCAAGGCTGACCAGTTCTTCCTGTAGCTGTTCCCGGCTCCCAAGCCCGATGTTGCCAGTCATATCCGTTCTCGCCGGGTATCTGTCTTCATCCAGCACGTGCAAAAGCAGCAAAGGGTCTTCCATGCGGCGACTTGCCCATGCGGAGTAGTCACATACCGCAAGAGCCGCTTTCGAGCCGTCGATGCAGGCTACAACATGGAGCGGTTGCTGAATTTCAGTATCGGTTTTTTCAATCGTCATAGTTTCAACTCCGTTAGTGGGCCATCAACCGCTCTACGGCATCGGGTTTGTCGTGAACACCAAAGCGATCCACGATGGTGGCACTGGCCTCATTAAGACCAAGGACTTCAACTTCGGCACCTTCCCGGCGGAACTTGACCACTGCTTTATCCAGTGCCGCCACGGCTGTGATGTCCCAGAAATGCGCGCCACTGAGGTCGATCACCACATTGTCTGTCGCTTCTTTGAAATCGAATGACGCCATGAATTTCTCGGAAGAGCTGAAGAAAACCTGGCCAAGCACCTTGTATCGGCGGGTGTCTGTCTCCTCATCGTAGTCCGAGGTAACTACCATGTAGTGGCCCACCTTGTTCGCGAAGAACAGGGCAGCCAGCAACACACCTGCCAGCACACCGTAGGCCAGGTTATGAGTCGCAACGACCACCACCACGGTCACCACCATAACGATATTGGTCGAAAGCGGATGCTCCCTGAGATTTTTGATAGACCCCCAGCTGAAGGTACCGACAGCCACCATGATCATCACCGCTACCAGGGCGGCCATGGGGATCTGAACAAGCCATTTATCCAATACGAGAACCATCAACAGCAGGAACACGCCTGCGGCCAGACTGGAAAGCCGTGTACGACCACCGGATTTGATGTTGATGATGGACTGACCAATCATGGCGCAACCCGCCATACCACCAAGCAAACCGGAACTGATATTGGCGATGCCCTGGCCTTTACACTCTCGATTGCGATCACTGTTTGTATCGGTAAGATCATCGACGATAGTTGCGGTCATCATCGACTCCAACAAACCCACCACGGTAAGGCCTACTGCGTATGGCAGAATGATCATCAAGGTTTCGACGTTCAGCGGTACTTCAGGCCAAAGGAAGATCGGCAGAGTATCGGGCAGTTGGCCCATGTCTCCAACGGTACGGATATCAATATTCAGATACATGGCGATACCGGTCAGTACTACGATACAGATTAGTGGCGAAGGCAGGATCTTGCCGATCACTGGAATCAACGGGAACAGGTAGATGATGCCCAGGCCGGCGGCTGTCATGGCATAGACATGCCAGGTGACGTTTGTCAGTTCCGGTAGCTGTGCCATGAAAATCAGAATCGCCAACGCATTCACAAAACCGGTCACCACCGAACGGGAAACAAACCGCATCAGGGCACCCAGTTTCAGATAGCCTGCGACAATTTGCAGCACACCAGTCAGCAGGGTTGCAGCCAACAGGTATTCGAGGCCGTGCTCTTTGACCAGAAGCACCATCAGCAATGCCATCGCGCCGGTCGCGCCGGAAATCATGCCCCCTCGCCCACCGACGAAGGCGATAACGACGGCAATACAGAACGAAGCGTAAAGGCCGACTTTCGGGTCGACGCCGGCAATAATAGAGAAGGCAATCGCCTCCGGAATCAGTGCGAGGGCTACGACAATGCCGGCTAGCAAATCTCCTCGCACATTAGAGAACCAGGTCGTTCGTATATTGCTGAGCATAGTTTGAAAGTCCGGTAAAAAGGTTAAAAGAAAGATTCAGCGTGGGCACTCCGACTCCGATGCCCCGGGTATTTTGTTATTGGAGGTTTACAGAAACTGAATAACGGACATCAGGCCGACGCCCCCCAGTACCAGAGTGTAAGGAAAGGCCATGACAACCATGCGGCCGTACGAAAGCCGCACCAGCGGCGCAATGGCAGATGTCAGCAGGAACAGAAAGGCCGCCTGACCGTTCGGTGTTGCGACGCTGGGCAGGTTTGTGCCCGTATTAATGGCCACGGCCAGATCCTCAAAATGCGCCTGGCTGATCGCGCCCGCATCCAGCGCCTGTTTGATTTCGCTGATATAGACGGTGGCAACGAATACGTTGTCACTGATCATGGACAACAATCCGTTGGCAACGAAGAACATCGCCGGCTGCTGTGCTTCCGGCTGAGTCAGTACAAAATCGATCACTGGCTTGAACAGATGTTGTTCGTGAATGACGGCGACTACGGCAAAGAATACAACCAACAGTGAGGTAAACGGCAGGGCTTCCTGAAAGGCTTTGCCGATCTGATGCTCATCGGTTACTCCGGTGAACGAGGTAATCAGAATGATCACCAGCAGGCCAATAAGGCCCACCTCGGCGATGTGAAAGGCCAGCCCGAAAACCAGAATCACCGCCGCAGCTGCCTGCACCCAGAGGGCAGCCTGATCAGCCTTGGTGCGTTTTTTCCGTTCGTTGTCAGCGAACTCCTCCAGCACCTGGCGCACCGGTTTGGGCAGGCGGGCGCCATAACCAAACCAGCGCAGTTTTTCCAGAAACCAGCAGGTCACCAAACCAGCAACCAGAACCGGCATGCTGATTGGCGCCATTCTCTGAAAGAACTCGGCAAAGTTCCAACCAACGACTTTCGCAATCAGCAGGTTCTGGGGTTCACCCACCATGGTGGCAACGCCACCGAGGGCAGTGCCGATGGCACCGTGCATCAACAGACTGCGCATGAAGGCACGAAACTGAACAAGGTCTTCCCGGTGCAGCTCTATGACGTGCTCATCACTCTGAGCATTATGATCCGTGTGATGATAGCCCCGCCCGGAAGCAACCTTGTGATAAACCGAGTAGAAACCGACAGCGACGGTAATGATGACGGCCGTCACTGTCAGTGCGTCCAGAAACGCCGACATCAAAGCCGCGGCCGCACAGAACAGCAGTGACAGTGCTGACTTGGAGCGAACCCCCACGAGGATCTGGGTGAATGCCACCAGCAACAGCTGCTTCATGAAGTAGATACCTGCCACCATAAACATCAGCAGCAGAATCACCGGAAGGTTAACCACCACCTCCGCGTAGACCGCCTCCGGCGTGGCCAGGCCAATGATCAGCGCCTCGACGGCAAGGAGCCCGCCAGGGAGCAAGGGGTAGCACTTGAGCGCCATAGCCAGGGTGAAAATGAACTCACCCACCAGTAACCAGCCTGCCGCAACCGGCCCTATGAACAAGACCACGAATGGGTTAATCAGCAGGAACAGGAGAATGGTTTGCTTGTACCAGACCGGCGCATTGCCGAGAAAATTATGGGTAAAACCAGAGATAACCGTTTTGGGCATTGCCAGACAACCGCAGTTCCGTTAGCGAAACGCTGAGACATACGAATCCATGTACCCAAACACGGCACGATGAATAGAGGTGTAAACCTTGCTCAACAGATAAATCGAGGGAGGGGGTACAACTTGAACGCTAAGGCGGAAGGATCGTCACAGTCTGGTTTCAGTATCGTCTGGTGAAATGGGGTATTGCCTAATTCAGGGTGCGAAGTCTATCAGAGTTGGAGGTTAAAAGTAAGCTAACCAGGTAAATCCCCTTAGACCACTAAAGAAATCCGCGAGGCTGCTGGCACCGGATTAAACCGGTGCCAGCAGCCTCGTAACCTCGCCAGTTGCAGTCAACGTCAGCCGATGCATGGCCCGCGTACAGCCCACATACAGCAGATTCCGATCCATATCAGTGAAGTAATTTGCCTCACTCACTTCGGGCAAAACCACATGGTCGAACTCCAGGCCTTTGGCCAGATGTGCCGTGCAAACGATCACGCCTGGGGCAAAGCTTTGGCTGTCTTCGCTGAGTAGCTGCAAACGGTCACTTTCACCCTCCAGCGCTTTGTGCATTTTCCTGGCCTGTTTCTGGGTCTTGCAGATAATGCCCAGGGTGTTAAACCGGGAGTTTTCAAACTCCGCAATTCGGGCCTTGACTGCCTCGATTTCCTTCTTCCGGGTGTTGAACCTGAGCACTTCCGGCTCTTCACCATGGCGCTCGATGATTTCCAAGTCCGGGTTGGGAGAGATGCGCTGGGCGAATCGGGCAATCTCGTAACTGGAGCGGTAGCTCTTGTTGAGCGTCACGCAAGTCGCATCCCGAAACGCGGTGCGGATATCATCGGTCGCAGACGAACTGTAGGGGTTCACCGACTGGTAAGCATCGCCGAGGATGGTTTTCTTGCAGGAGAACAGGCGGGCGATAACCGCGTACTGTACCGGGGCGTAATCCTGCATTTCATCAATCAGCAGATGCTTCACACGCCGATAAGGCGAACGGATTCCCTCAAGCCGCATCTTTAGATAGATCAGCGGAAACACATCGGCGTATTCCAGCTTGCCGCCTTTTGCAGGTCTGAACATCTCTGGCTGATCCGCCCATTCGAAGAACCGCTTGTAGGTTTCCCGAAGAGTGGACTGTTTGACCATGCCCTTGATGGCCGCTTTCAGCTCCTTTCGCTCATCTGGCATCAGGTCGTAGTTGTACTGGATGCCTATTTTCTGTTCCATTTCTCTGGCTACCTGGGCCACCCGGGCTGTGGTATCCAGGTTCCGGTGCTTTCGGAACGTCTCTTCCAGCAGCCAGGCCGGCACCAGCCGGCGGGCAATCCAGAGATCTTCCGAGGCAAATCGGTGCTTTTCCACCTCATCGGCGTAACGGCCCAGCTGTTTCAGGAAATCGGGGGTGGCTTTGTAGCGGAGCCGCCGCTTCATCTGCTCGTCGTTTTTCTCCAGCAGTTCTGCGGTCTGCTCAAAGAAGGTCTGGAACCGGTACTGGTCTTTCAGCAGCTCTTTCGCCAGGGTTTCCATGCCGATTTCGTTCACGGTCTCCTCTCCCAGCTCCGGCAACACGTTGGAGATATAGTCGGCGAACACGCTGTTGGGTGAAATGATCAGAATGTCTTCGGAGGTCAGCGTATCCTTGAAGCGGTATAGCAGAAAGGCGATCCGATGCAGGGCGATGGAGGTTTTGCCGGAGCCGGCCACACCCAGGATAATCAGGGTTTTGGCGTGCTCGTTGCGGATGATGGCATTCTGGTCCCGCTGAATGGTGGCCACGATGTTCTTCATGCCATCGTCGGTGGCCCGGCCCAGTTCGTCCTGGAGTACGTCGTCTACCACATTCACAGCGCTGTCGATCATCAGCTCAATCTGACCGTTACGGATACGGAACTGGCGCTTCAGCTGGATATCACCATTGATCTTCCCTTCCGGCGCCTCGTAGTTGGCTGGGCCTGTTTCGTAGTCATAAAACAGAGACGCGATGGGAGCGCGCCAGTCAAAGACAACGTGTTCTTTGTCAACTTCATCGTAAAAATGATGCACACCGATGTAGACAGGGCGGGCCAGTTCGTCACCTTCAGCGTGGAAATCGAAGCGCCCGAAATAGGGGGATTTGCGCAATTTAACCATCCGCTTGCGCTGGCCGAGAACGAACTCACCGGTGGTCACTGACTGCTGGATTGAGTCTCTGGTCGAGATCTTTTCGATGTGATCCATCTCGTCACGGCTGTTCCAGAGGTATTCCTTCTGCGACTGGATATCCTCCTGATAGGCCTGAAGGCGATCATCAGCCTCTTTTAACGCGCGTTCTAGGCGGAACTGGACCGATTCCAGTTGACGCGCTTCCTCCAGCTTGGCCATGGAAGATTCAACGTTCATGTTGCTCATGGGTGTCACTTACTCCGCTCAGGCAGCCTCAAGTCCGCGATATTCGCGAGTGGTGTGGAAGGTTACGCTCGGCCATTTTTCCTGGGCAAGCTCCAGAACTTGCCGGGTGGGCGCTAAAAACGTAAGGGAACCGGAGGCATCCCGCGCCAGGCGTCGATGGTTTGCACGCTCGAATTCTTTTAGCATCTGGTCAGTTTCCGCAGTTACCCACAAAGCCTTGTGGATGTTCACCGGCTCAAACGTGGCGTTCACCCCGAACTCGGATTCCAGTCGCTGGGCTACGGTCTCGAATTGGAGGATACCCACGGCACCCAGCATTACCTCGCCGCCGTCCAGGCGCTCGAACACCTGGATCGTGCCTTCCTCGCCCAGCTCCTTCAGGGCACGCTTCAACTGCTTGGCCTTCAATGGATCTTTCAGGCGAGGAATCCGGAACAGCTCCGGTGAGAAATAGGGTATGCCGCCCAGCTCCAGGTTCTCACCTTCGGTGAGTACATCCCCGATTTTCAGGCGACCGTGGTTCTGGATACCGATGATGTCGCCGGCAAAGCCTGTCTGCAGCCGGTTGCGGTCCTGGGCCATAAAGGTGATGGCCTGGGAGCAGCGGAACTTCTTGCCGGACTGCACGTGCTTCATGGCGATACCGTCAAAGTACTGGCCGGAACAGATCCGGACGAACGCGATCCGGTCCCGGTGTTGCGGGTCCATGTTCGCCTGGATCTTGAACACGATGCCACTGAACCGGGTCTCGTCCGGATGCACGGTGCGCGTTTCTGCCGCACGGGGACGAGGCGCCGGCGCCCAGTCCACCAGAGCCTTCAGGATGTCCTGAACGCCGTAGTTGTTGATCGCCGAGCCAAAAAAGACCGGGGACAGCTCACCGGCCAGAAACCGGTCCAGATCAAACGGCGTGCCGGCACCGTTAACCAGCTCGATTTCCTCCAGAAAGGCCTCGTGCTCAATGGGGTACTCGGCCTTCAGGGTTTCGTTGTGGATACCCCCGAAGATCTGGCTCTCGGAATGCACGTGATCCTGCCCAGGATCGAAGCGCACCAACTGGTCATCATGCACGTTGTAGACTCCGGCAAATCCCTTACCCATGCCCAGAGGCCAGGTAACGGGTGAGCATTCGACGCCCAGCACCTCTTCGATCTCGTCGATTACCTCAAGCGGCGGGCGCACCTCCCGGTCCATCTTGTTGATGAAAGTGATCACCGGCGTATTGCGGGAGCGGCACACTTCCAGCAGTTTGATGGTCTGGGATTCCACACCCTTGGCCGCATCGATTACCATAAGCGCGGCATCCACCGCCGTGAGCACCCGATAGGTATCCTCGGAGAAGTCCTGGTGGCCGGGGGTGTCCAGCAGGTTGATCACACAGCCATCATGCTCGAACTGCATGGCCGCACTGGTCACGGAAATGCCCCGTTGCTTTTCCACTTCCATCCAGTCGGACGTGGCGTGCTTGCTACTCTTGCGGCCTTTGACGGTACCCGCGGACTTGATGGCGCCGCCAAACATCAGCAGCTTTTCGGTGAGCGTGGTCTTACCCGCGTCGGGGTGGGAAATAATGGCAAACGATCGGCGGCGCTGAACCTCTGAGCGAGTGTCAGTCGAATTACGCACCGCCGATGCGGCAACGGATTTTGTGCTCATGAGATAAAAAACCCCTGTACTAATGAACCAGATTGGGCAGGACGGGTCGGTTCAATACAGGGCTAGGGCGGACAGGTGCCCGCTAGTGGAGATAATGCGATTTCAATGAAAAGATGATGTAGCATAGGCTAAGCCTAACAAACCCTACCACGGTGGTCAAAAACCGTTCAATAACCAGGCAGGCTATTTGGTGATTTTTCCGACATTCATGCGAGAAAACCCGAGATTGGCAGTATTTGCGCTATTAGCGACAGCGTCTTCGGGCTTTGGACAAACATTCTTCTTCTCGGTATTCGGCAGTGGCATTCGTGAAACCTTTGCCCTGCAGAACAGTACCTACGGACTTATCTACAGCCTGGCCACACTCGCCTCGGCAATCCTGCTCCTCAAGCTCGGCCCCTTGGCGGACAGATGGTCCCTCAGTCGCATTACCATCCTGGCAGTCTCAATTCTGGCAGCCGGGTGCATGATCATTGCAGTGGCACCCCACTGGCTATTACTCATACCCGGCTTCCTGTTGGCGCGGCTCGGAGGCCAAGGGCTCTTGGGGCACATCGGCTTAAGCACGGCTGGCCGGTACTTCGAAAAGAATCGTGGCCGGATTATGGCTCTAACGGCGGGCGGCTTTCCCATTGCCGAAGCCATTCTGCCGCTCTCCGCCGGATTGATCCTCGCGACCAGCGGCTGGCGAACTCCCTGGTTCGTTGCCGCTGGGATTCTGGTAGCCATACTCCTTCCTTTATTGCTCTTCCTTTCCCGTCACGCGGCACATCCAGTCTCCCTATCCCAAGGTGATGCAGACGAATACGATGCCCCGAAGGAACACCTTGCGTTCAACCGCAGTCAAGTTCTGAGAGACCCTGGCTTTTACCTCATTCTGCCAGCGGCATTGATTGTGCCGTTTACCATAACCGCCGTACTCTTTCACCAGTCGGCGTTCGCTGAGATTCGAGGGTGGACAACCGAGCAGGTTGGCCTGGCGTTTACCGGGTTTGCGGCCGGCCACATCGTTAGTCTGTTCTTTGGTGGCCCACTAGTGGACCGGATCGGTGCGCAGCGGGCACTCAGCTATGGCCTGATTCCCATTTTCTGTAGCATGCTGGTGCTGGGCCTGACGGAATTTGCCTGGACACCCAACCTGTACCTGGCCCTTTGCGGTATCAGCCTCGGGTTCATTGGCGCAGCAGGCGGCGCTATCTGGCCTGAGCGCTACGGGGTTCGTCACATTGGCGCAATCCGGTCCGTGGCGCAGGCCAGCATGGTATTTTCCACGGCCCTCTCACCGATTCTTGTGGGTGTCCTGTTGGACGTTGGGGTGGCAACCACTGGCATTGGCGTTCTGTTTGCGGTATTGGTTCTTGTTAGCGCAGTTCTTGCCCAGACGGCAGTCGCGCCGAAGCAAGGGGGCTGACAGGCACGAACAACACGAGGTAAGCAGATGAAGCCGGAAGAACTGGAAAAGTTTCGCCAGAGACTACTGGAACTACGTGAAGAACTGCTGTCGACCAGTGAGGCACGGGACCAGGCCAGCGACACCGTGCACCTGGACCAGCAAAGTGTTGGCCGGCTCTCCCGGATGGATGCCCTTCAGGGGCAGGCCCTGGCCAAAGCCGGCAAAGAACGGGCGGAGCGACAACTGAAAATGATCGAAGCCGCCCTGATGCGCATTGACAGAGATGAGTACGGGGAATGCATGGAGTGTGGCGAGCCCATCAACCCCAAACGGCTGGAAATTGACCCTACTAACCTCTACTGCATTGATTGTGCGCAGTAAACCCTCACAAAAAATTCGACCTAATGATCCGAGCGTTCGTGACACAATGGAATGCAGGCCCAGCACCCGTTAACCGGAGTTCTGTGAGTTTCTGCTGCCGCAACGGCTTCCTCACATCTGTCGTATCGACCAAGTCTGATTAGCTTGTCTCTGTGTGGATATTGCCGACAACCGAGACGGTGAACCAGATACTGGCCCTGGTCATTCTTTTCCGAGTCGAGTCCAAAAATGAGCAATGGTTCCTCCGCGTAATCCTGAGATTCTTGCCTTCACGCTGTGAGCCGCTCACGCAGGTTGATGTAACAACTCCCGCGAGATCTTCTCCAGCATAAAGGTTTCTCGTTGAATCGACTGGCCCATGGACTTCTCCTGGCGCCCCATTACCCGGCAGTTATGGGTCATCGCCTCGGATACG
Organism: Marinobacter sp.; assembly: GCF_044799475.1. GTDB lineage: Bacteria > Pseudomonadota > Gammaproteobacteria > Pseudomonadales > Oleiphilaceae > Marinobacter. The sequence continues at coordinate 2,142,381 of NZ_CP085217.1, forward strand.
GAGATCCAAACGGGCTTCATGCCATTCGCAATTTCGTAGCTTTCCATCCGTACATCGGCCAGTTCCGCAGCCACGTCACACACGAAGAAGTGGGAGGTCATGTGCATCAGGTCGTACTCCGGCTTCCAGTGCGGACGGTATTCTTCAATGAAACCATAATGCTCTTTGACCTCAACGTCGCGGGCACCCGTTTCTTCTTCCAACTCACGCTTCAGTGCCACGGTAATCTCTTCGCCTTCGTCAATTCCGCCGCCGGGCAGGCTGAAATCGTTGTAGCGCTCGGTATATAGCAACAGAATCCTGTCTTCCCGGAGCACAATGCCGCGGGCAGCATGACGCCTGAGAACTCGACCCTCACGGGAGGTCAACTCGGGATGGATCAATTCCTGGAGTAACTTCATGCCGGATAGGGCCTCAGGCCAAGCAGTATCTCGGCTTTCTCGGTAAGTGGATGATCCAGCAGTTGCTGATCAGTGTACTGGGCGAGCTGATCCCGAAGGAGCGCATACACCGCTTCGCGATTCTGACTGGTGTCGAGTTCGACACACTTGCCTTTACCCTTAAAGAGTTCGACCGTTGGTAACGTCTCGGCTTTGAAAGTATCAAATCTCAGCTTCATGGCGTCGACATTGTCATCAGCCCGACCGGAATACCGCGCCCGACCGAGAATGCGTTGCTCAAGAACTTCAAATGGGCACTCGAAGTACAGCATGGTAGGGAGTTCTGCTTCGCGGCCAAAGACTTCGTACCACGCCTCCAAGTTGGACAGCGAGCGGGGAAAACCATCGATCAGGAAGTTTCTTTTGCCTGTAGTTCTGGTGGTTCTCTCCATGGCGTCTTTGAGCAGGCGCACTACAATTTCGTTGGGTACCAGTTTACCCGCGGCGATGTATTCCTTGATGATTTCCGTTGTCGGGCCACCGGCTTCCTGCTCCGCGCGCAAAAGGTCACCCGTAGAAAGGTGCGTCCAGCCCAACTGGATTTCCGCCAGTTCACACATGGTGCCTTTGCCGGCACCCGGGCCACCAAGCACGAAAACCACATTTGGTTCAGGGCAGGGTTTCCTGGGATCAACGTGGAAAATTTCGACTTTGGGGGCAGGGGCTATGCCCATTTTGTAAACGTTCCATTCGCGATCCGTTGGTGGCAATTCGTCATCGCAGGTCAGTTCGTAGGCGAGGTGACCGTCAAGGCGGCAGATACGCCAGGATTTATAGCTATTCGAGTAGGAAATAGCGGGACTTCTCGCAGATTTGCCGTCGGCCCGATCCCAGGCCATCTTACCGTTCCAGTAACCAGGGCTGGATACAACGCCCGATTCGGATTTGGCGGGCGGTGCCTCTGACGGAACATAAAGGCCGTCAACCTCTGGCAAGCCAGATCCGGATACTTCGATAAACAGGGTGTTGGGTTCAAACTTTGTTGTTTCGGTCATGTGTACTCTCATGTTCGATAAACGACATATGAGGGAGCGTTTGCCTGCAAAAGCGACCTCGACGGAATAGCACCGGGATTGGAACCAGATATGGAACCAAAGTGGGCGCCGGGGGTGCGCCAAATGCAACGAACTGCGGAATACCGAGGCGGGGCAGTGGCGTCAGAAGAAACGCGATTGTAACAGAATAGTTAGAGGCTTTCCCTGTCACACCTATACGTCTCAACGGGCGAGGTAAAACTCTTCAATCACCTGAGCCATCTCATCCTCACCGTATTCAAATAGAGCATTACCAGATTTACACGCAGCCGGACCAAATTGCGCGGCACATAGCCAGACCAAAAAGCCAGCTTTTCAGTTAGACGATTTGATAAATATTGAAGTGTTTTTGATGAGAGAAGCGTGGGCGAACGAGCAGCCGTGAATGTTCGCTTATGTTTAGGTGGGAACAGGGGCGCGGGCCAAAACTGGCGGCGTAGGTCTCCAAAACCTGGCCGTAGCTGCCAAAATATGGTGTCAAGAACAGATTGCTTCGAGAAAAGTACACGTCCGGCAATTTCACCTTGGGCCTAGCGTTCCCAATGTCCGGATAGTGTGCCTCTTTTCAGAAGTGTCCGCAGTAACGGGGTAGAACCCCTTTTGACAAGGCGAGCAGAGGGAGAGGAGTGGAACCCCTCGAAAGCGGCAATCCGGAGATGGCGACAGATCCAAAAAATGTTGCTGATTGGCGGGAATTGCCCAAACAGCAAACCTAAGAAAATTGTTGTTGGTGTACTGTTGTCGATTAAGCTTTATAAGATACTGTTTCTCAGATTAACTCACTCACTCAGCAACGTGAATCGCATATTTCATATTCGTATAAAGCTGCTTTGACCGGACCTACTACCCCTGCCTGGAAAAAACCCAGGGTCTGCCTTTCGCTTTCTACATCCGGGCCGGTCTTGATGGAACTGGTACTCACCGCGCGATCGAATCCATCACCACTGGCCTGCGCTGGCGCCTGGTTCAGGACCCGCTGATCTGTCGCGGTGAATATCGTGATGAGTTTGAAGCCTGGTGCGAGGAACTGGGGCTGACCATGGCGGCCAGTCTGGATGCGGGTCTGTTCTGAGAAACGGGTGTCCCGGCCAGGGGAATCGGGGGCGGGCGGCTACGTGCCAGGCGGTCGGCGCCTCAGCTGGCAAAGCGGTTATAAAACCCCTCGATCCGGGAAAGTGCATTATCCACAGCTCGGGAGTAGCCTTTCTTCTCATGCAGATAGCTGAACTGGATGCCCACCCGATAGCCTGTCTGGAAGGACCGGTTTTCCACCACCCGGGCAGCAACCCGGGATTCGCTGATGTATTTGCCGCTGAAATCTATATACAGCCGCGTGCCTGGCTCAAGGGGTTTTGGTGACAGTACGGCCATACCGTAGCGGTTCATGTCCAGGCAGGTGACTGCAGTAGGCAGTTTCTTCCGACCCAGAAGACTCCGTTCCCGCAACTGTACTTCAAGGCACTGGGCTTCATACCGGTTCTTGATCCTGCGATCTTCGTCATCAGTCGTCATACACCAGCATCCAGAAAATAGTGTTTTCTTGATGGTTGCGCGAGCGTCCGTATCCGGGATACAGGAGCAAGGTGCCCAATACATCAGGACCTGACAGTCTAGTTGTGGAACGGTTGTCTGAAAAATGATCCAGCCAGAAATGTGATCCGGTTCTCACTGGCCGCCCAGTGATTCAGCACAATCCGGCTTCAGCGGCTGCCTCGACGCTATCTGGCATTCTGGTTAACGGCGGAGCTGAACAGAACTTGAGCTGTAAAAACCCGGGCGTGGTGGCGACACAGGGAGTGTCAGGTTCTACAATGTCCGTCCAAAACCCAATCTGGCTGAACACAGTCACCCTCGTTACAGGACAGCATCTTGAAGTCATTGCCCCTGCACCAGCTATACAAAGCCTGCGTTCTCAAGGAGTTTACGTTCAAAACGACCCGTCAGTTGGATCCCCTTGCTGAGATTGTCGGCCAGAACCGGGCCCAGGAAGCTGTGCGGTTTGCCCTCGCCATGCCCCATGGTGGTTACAATGTTTACGCGGTGGGCCGGAACGGCCTGGGCAAGCGGACCATGATGCTGAGGTACCTTGAACATCATGCTGATACCGACCACAAGAGCCATGACTGGTGTTATGTGGCGAACTTTGAAGAGCCACGGGTGCCCCGGGTTCTCCGCCTGCCCACCGGCAAGGGGCAGGCGCTCAAGCAGGACATGGACCGGCTGATGTCCCGCCTGATGAAGGTGATTCCCCAGACCTTCGACAGTGACAGCTTTCTGGAGCGTGCTGAGCAGCTCAAGAGCGAGTACGGCAAAAAACAGGAAGACGAACTGGAGAAGGTTGCCGCCCAGGCGAAGCGCAAGAAGGTCAGCCTGACGGTGACTACGCCGGGGGGCTACCGGCTGGTCGCAATGCAGGGGAGCGAGCCACACACGGTCGAGTCCTTCGAAAAGCTGACCGAAGAACAGCGGGCCAGATTCGAGGATACCATCAACAAGCTCGAGAAGAGGCTGCGTCAGGCCCTGCGCAAGCTGGCGGAGTGGGAGCAGGAGTACGTTGACAAGCAGCAGGCGCTCAACGTGGAAACTCTGGAAGGCATTGCCGGCCCCCAGTTTGAAGAAATAATCGAAAAATATTCGGCTGAGCCGGAGGTGGTCGACTATCTCAAAGCGGTCCGGCATGACCTTGCGGATAACCTGGACATCTTTCTGGAAGACAACGAGGAGCAGGCTGCCATCGCCTATGCTTCCCTGGACCGGAAAATGCCCCGCCGGTATCAGATCAATCTTCTGGTACACCGCAAGGACAACGAGGTGCCCATGGTGGTGGAGGACAACCCGACACATCACAACCTGTTTGGCTACGTGGAGAGCGTGACCTTCAAGGGCACCGTGTTCACCGATTTCTCCCTGATCCGCCCGGGCAGTCTGCACAAGGCCAACGGCGGATACCTGCTGATGGATGCCAACAAGGTCCTGGAACAGCCATTCGTGTGGGACGGTCTCAAGCGTGCCCTTCGCTCCCATTCGCTGCAGATGAATTCACTGGAGCGCGAGCTCACCCTGTCCGGGACCATTTCCCTGGAGCCGGAAGCCATTCCCCTGGACGTCAAGATCGTGCTGTTTGGCGACCGGGAAACCTGGATGCTGCTGCAGGAGTATGACCCTGAGTTCGCAGAGCTGTTCCGGGTAACAGCGGATTTCGAAAACGAGATGATGCGGACATCGGAAAGCCAGCTGCTTTACGCCAAGTTCATCGCCAGCCTCGTTCGGGAAAAGAAGCTGCTTCACTGCGACCAGAAGGCCGTCGCCAGAATCATCGAGCACAGTGCCAGGATGGCGGAGCACCAGGACAGACTGTCGCTCCACGCCGCCGACATAGCCAACCTGATGCGGGAGGCGGACTACTGGGCCAGGCAGGCCAACGCCAACATGGTCCGCGCCACTCACGTGGAGCAGGCTCTGGTCAGTGCCCGCTATCGCAGCAGCCGGATTCGCGATCAGTTCCACGACTCCATCCGTGAAGGCACCACCCTGGTTGCTACCTCGGGAACCCGCACCGGCCAGGTAAATGCGCTCTCTGTTCTGTCCACGGGCGGATTCGAATTTGGCCTGTCCAACCGCATAACGGCCAGCTGCTATTATGGTGATGGCGACGTGATCGACATAGAGCGGGACGTAAAGCTTGGCGGCAACATCCATTCCAAGGGTGTGATGATCCTCACCTCCTGGCTGGCTTCGCACTTTGCCGCCACAGAGCCCATGCACCTGTCTGTCAGCCTGACGTTTGAGCAGAATTATGGGGAGGTGGATGGAGACAGTGCCTCCCTGGCGGAACTCTGCGCCATGGTGTCTGCGCTGTCGGGCATTCCGGTGCGACAGGATCTTGCGATCACCGGGTCGGTCAACCAGTTTGGTGACGTCCAGCCCATCGGCGGCGCGAATGAGAAAATCGAGGGCTTCTTCCAGACCTGTCACCTCACCAGCTTCACTGGTACCCAGGGCGTGATTATGCCCGCCAGTAATGTGCAGAATCTCATGCTGGAAAACCAGGTGCTTGAAGCCGTGCGCCGGGACACCTTCTCGATATACGCCATCAGCCGGGTTGAGGAGGCCATTGAGCTCCTGCTGGGCAGACCGGCGGGCAAGGCAGACGCGAAAGGCCGCTATCCTGCCCAGAGCGTTTTCGGTGTGATTCAGAAGCGGCTCGACAGGATGCGGGAGCAGGAGCGGGAAGAGCATCAGGATCAGGACAAAACGAAAGACAAAGACTCTTCAACGCGCCACTGATTGGTGCAACGGGATACGGGATGGAGTCAGGAGTGATCATGGGGAAAACAGGTCAGATTCTGGGGCTGGCAATGATGCTGCTGGCCGTATCCAGCGTGCAGGCTATCGAGCTCGAGGGCGACCTGGTCCAGGGTAGTCTGGTCCGGGGTCAGGTGGAGCCCGGGAGCCAGGTGTTTCTCAATGACAAGCCCCTGCGCTTGACGCAGGCTGGCCGGTTCGTGCTGGGCTTCGGCCGTTCGGAAGACCTGGTGCAGACGCTGAAGGTGGAGTTTCCGGATGGCACCGCGAAAGTCCGGGAACTCGTGCTGGCAGAGCGCAGCTACGATATCCAGCGGATTGAGGGCGTGCCGTCACGAACGGTGACACCGTCGGAAGCAAGCCTTGAACGAATACGGCGGGAAGCTGAGGAGGTGCGCCGGACCCGTTCCCGGGATTCGGACCTGACCGGTTTTCTGGGAGAGTTCGTCTGGCCGGCGGAAGGCCGCATCAGCGGCGTCTACGGCAGCCAGAGGGTCTACAATGGCGAGCCCCGTTCGCCCCATTACGGCATTGACATTGCCGCCCCGGCGGGAGCGCCGGTTCTTGCCCCGGCTGATGGAGTGGTCACCATGGCAGCGCCGGATTTGTTCTATTCCGGCGGAACGCTCATTATTGATCATGGGTTCGGTGTCAGCTCCACTTTTCTGCACCTTTCAGGGTTTGATGTGACGCCAGGGCAGGCCGTAAAAAAGGGACAGCGTATTGCCCGCGTTGGCAGCTCCGGGCGGTCCACCGGCCCGCACCTGGACTGGCGGATTAACTGGTTCGATGTCCGGCTGGACCCCATGACCGTGGCGCCTGCGCCGAAATCGGGCCGAACGCCCCCACTGGTTGACCGCTGATGGGAGCTGGCCGGTTGTTGTCCCTGCCAGGGATGCACAACAATACCAATGAATGGAGAAAAGTGAGATGACTGATATTCAGCAGACCGTGTATGTGGTGGAAGACGACGAAGCGGTCCGGGATTCCCTCGAGCTGCTGCTCAGGTCCGCCAAAAAGTCGGTTCGCACTTACCCCACGGCCAACGCCTTTCTCAGCGACTATTCCGAAAAGATGGCGGGCTGTATTGTGCTGGATATCCGCATGCCCGGCATGGATGGCATGGAGCTGCAGAAAAAGCTGAACGAGCGTCACTCCATTCTGCCCATCATTTTCGTGACCGGCCACGGTGATGTCCCCATGGCGGTGGATGCGATGAAGGAAGGCGCAGTTGATTTCATCCAGAAGCCCTATCGCGAAGAGGATCTGCTGGAGAAGATCGAAGCCGCCCTGGAGCAGGACAGGGAGCAGCGCAAGACCCTGGGCGAGAAACAGGAGATTCTCCGGCGCATCAAGACTCTTACCCCCAGAGAGGCGGAGATCATGGACCGGATGATCGCCGGTCAGGCCAACAAGGTCATCGCCATTGAGCTGGAAATCAGTCAGCGTACCGTTGAAATTCACCGCTCAAGGGTGATGCACAAGATGGGAACTCACTCTCTGGCTCACCTGGTCCGTATGGTGTTGTCCGTAAAGGACCGTATCGACGCCCGCTGAATAGCACGTCAGGATGAGGCATTCCCTGAACTGGCCAAGACCTTATGACTGAAACTGTCACCACGGCACCAGATGCGACCGTGCTTCTGGTTGATGATAATGCCCAGAACCTCAAAGTCCTCTATGAAACCCTGAAAGACCGGGGTTACAGGCTGCTGATCGCGAACGATGGCGAGAAGGCCATGACTCTTGCCCAGCGGCACCTGCCTGAGGTTATTCTGCTGGACATCATGATGCCGGACATTGACGGCTATGAGGTGTGCAGCCGTCTGAAGGCGGACCCGGCGACTGCGGACAGCGCGATTGTCTTCCTGTCTGCCCTCGACGATGTGGATTCCAAGGTAAAAGGCTTCAGTCTGGGCGGCGCCGACTATATTGCAAAGCCCTTCCAGGCCCAGGAGGTAATTGCCCGGGTCCGTACTCATGCCCGGGTGGTCCGGCTCGAGCGCCAGCTCCAGGCCCGTAATCGCCAGCTTGAAAACGACCAGAGCCGGATCCTCAATGCCATAAGTGAAGGCATCTACGGCCTTGATTCCTCGGGCACGATTGTCTTTGCCAACCCCGAAGCCGCCCTGATTACCCGTTGCCCGATCGACGACCTTATAGGCAGAAATTTTTTCCGGCTGCATTTCGACGTCTCCGGACCCTCGACGCAGGATGACATGTCACCCATGCTGCCTGTCGAAGCAACCTGCAGCCAGGGCATAGCCGAGCATCAGCGTGACGTCGCGATGCTGCGGCAGGATGGTTCGAGCTTTCCCGCGGAATATCGCGCCACACCCAAGCTGGAAAATGATGACCTCAGGGGGGCAGTGGTGGTGTTCCGGGATATCACTTCGGAACTGGCCAATGAGCAGGCCCTGAACAATGCCCGTGAGCTGGTGCAGGAGCAGAGGGACCAGCTTGCCCATGCATCACGCATGTCCACCATGGGGGAGATGGCGGCAGGCTTTGCCCATGAGGTCAACCAGCCCTTGACCGCCATTACCAACTACGCCCGGGTTGCCCTGAGAATGCTGACGGAGGAGCCGCTGGACCGGGAGCTGATCAGGCAGACCCTGACCAAGATCGAAGCCCAGTCCCATCGTGCCAGTGAAGTGATCCGCAGAATTCGCCGCTTTGTCAAAAAGCCCGCCGCCGGCAAGGAGGTGCTTTCCCTGAAGTCCCTGCTGGAGGAAACCCGCCAGTTTGCCGAAGTGGATGTCCGCAGCAACGAAGGCGACATCAGGATCCATGTGGATGACAATGTGCCATCCGTGCTGGCGGACCCGGTGCAGGTGCAGCAGGTGGCCCTCAATCTGATACGGAATGCTCTGGAATCCACCCGCAGTGCTGGCCGTGACGCGCCGGTCAGAGTGAATGCCGAATTGCGGGATGCCGGCTGTGTGCTGGTCAGTGTGACGGATGAGGGGGAGGGGCTGCCTGATGATGCCGAGGAGCGGCTTTTCCTGCCCTTCTACACCACGAAGGAGGAGGGCATGGGGATCGGCCTTGCCCTCTGCCGCTCCCTGATCCAGGCCCAGGGAGGAGACATAGGTTTTGAGCGGCCAGAGGAAGGCGGCGCCAGGTTCTTTTTTACACTCCCCGTCGCCTCCGCCTCCTGAACTTTTGTCAAGATACACCAGGTTCCTGGTCCCAGGTGACCGCGCCCGTCAGGTGGGGCGCAGTGCCTTTGCTGTCCAGTAGCTGAAAATCCCAGCGATCCTTCTGCTGCTGCCAGTTCAGGGTAGCGCTCCCGGGAAGCAGCAGGGGCCTCTTGAACTGACAGTCCACCGTGACCGGTCCGTCCCGCCATTCCGGCTGTTCGCTCAGCAGTGCCAGGCAGCAGGCTTTGCTCCACATGCCGTGGGCAATGGCCCGGGGGAATCCGAAGGCTTTGGCTGACACGGCGTGCATGTGGATCGGGTTAAGATCTCCGGAAATGCGGCCATACTTGCGCCCGATCGACTCCGGGGCATGGAGCTCAAGGCTGTTGGGAAATGACTCCAGGGTGGGCCTGGGTCCGGATTTTTTCTGACTGCTGCCCTGGGCACGTCTGAAAAGAGTGGTGCTGGCCTCCTCCCAGACTTTTTTGCCTGCCGAGTGGGCGCTGGTGATCAGATCAAACTCCAGGCCCTTCTCCGTGTTCACGTCATTACCCAGGCTGACCGTAAGATCCAGCAGTTCTCCCCGCCCTATGGGTCTGTGCTGGGTGATACGGTTGCGAAGATGCACCAGGCCCAGCAGGGGCAGGGGAAATTCCGCGCTGGTCAGCAGTTTCAGGTGCAGGGGGAAGGCCAGGATATGGGGCCAGGTGAGGGGAATGGCGGTTCTATTGGGAAAACCGCAGAGCTGGCGGTAACGGTCGAGATCGGCAATTTCCGTTTGAGCCCCTGTGAGTTCTGCAGAAAGCCCGGGGATGGAATGGTCATCACCTTTCGTGCTGGAAGATTTGGGGAGCAGAACCCGGGCATAAAGAGGCAGAAGGGCAGGAGCCTTCCGCTGGTATAACGTGCTGCGTTGCATGCTTTTACAACTCCTGTGTTGAGAAGATCCCGAATCCCATTAGTATATAAGTCATCATGGGCCAAAGGCATGAGCCTGGAAATGGCCCAGCGCCTATGCGTCGGATACCTTCTTCCGGAAATGTGGTACGGGTGTGCGTTCCAGGTCTGGTCTGGGATAACATGGCTGGCGCAATCAGCAGCAGTGTGGCAAAGGCGGTCAGTGGCGGCATTGACCTGAGTGCCGCCGGGCGTGTCGGGGAGGCCAACACAGGGTCGGGGGTTTCCCAACCAATAACTATAAAGTGGGGCGATATGCAGGAACTTCGCGACGCAGGCGTAATGTTGCGTCTGATTTATCAGGCCATGAAAACCAGAGGTATAGATACCGCCGCCATTTTCGCCCGCCTGGGTGTGAACGAGGACTACGTTTATACGGAACATCTGCGCACACCTCACAGTGCCCAGCTTTATTTCTGGCAGGCCGTGGAGGATGTCTCCGGTGACCGGGATATTGGCCTGCACCTGGGGCAGGTGGCTCCGGTGTACAAGGGACAGGTGCTGGAATACCTGTTTCTCAGCAGCCCAACCTTTGGTGAGGGCCTGCGCCGCGCTCTGAATTATCAGCGCCTGCTCAGCGATGCTGCCAACACCGAATTCCTGATCGAAGGCGACCAGGCCTGCATGGTGCTGGATACCGCCTCAGACGAAGTACGGCGTCTGAGGCATTTCAATGAATGCTTCGTCCAGGGGCTCTCAACTTTCTTCAAGTCCATTACCGATGGCCAGTTCCACTGCTCCCGGATTGAGTTTGAGCACCAGCGGGACCATGGGGTGGAACATGTGCGGGAGGTGCTGGACTGCGATGTCATCTTCGGCGCACCGGAAAACCGTCTTTATTTCCCTGCGAGCCTGTTGTCCCATCCCTCTCCCCATGCCGAGCCTGAACTGCTGGCCCTGCACGAGCGTTTTGCCAGCGAGCAGATAGCCAGGCTGGAACGAAAGGATATCGTCGGCCAAGTGGAGCGCATTGTGGCGGAACTGCTGGACAGCGGCGAGGTGACCCTGGACGGGGTAGCGCAGCGACTGGGGATCAAGCCGCGAACCCTGAGAACCCGTTTGACCGAAGCTGAGACCAGCTTCAATCAGGTGCTCGCGGATTTCCGCTATCGCCTGGCCCGGCAGTTGCTGGCGACCACTGATGAGTCCATCGACGAGATTGTGTATCTGACGGGCTTCTCCGAGCCCAGTACCTTTTACCGGGCTTTCAAGCGCTGGTCGGGTATGACGCCCATTGAATACCGCAAGACTGCCCAGGGTCGGGACGTCACGGTAGGCGCGATGTAGCGGGGCCGGCCTGCGCTGCGGCGGGTCTTTCGCGAATCTTTTGAAAAATCGTTGACATACAGCCGCGGCTCTTTATAATTCGCCCTCGTTGTCACCAAGCAGTCTGCAGTAGCCTGGTCGATAACACAGCGCGGAGCGGTAGTTCAGTTGGTTAGAATACCGGCCTGTCACGCCGGGGGTCGCGGGTTCGAGTCCCGTCCGCTCCGCCATTTTTTCTCTTTCTCGCAGTTTTCCTCCCTGTTTTGCTCACCCCTGACCAGTCCGGTCATCTGTTCGCAATATTCATACGTTATGTTTTCGCTTTGTAAAATCATTGGTAGAGGCCCTTTGTCTGCTGTTCCTCGCTGAAGCGGCTCCTGTGCTCTCCCGGGCTCATTCCCGACCATCGACGGTAGGCCTTGTGAAAGGCGGCCGGGCCGGAAAAGCCCAGCAGCCAGGCAATTTCTGAAAATGTCAGCCGCGTCTCCCGCACATAGTCCAGGGCGAGATCCTTCCGTGTGACATCCACCAGCTCCCTGAACCCGGTGTTTTCCGTCGCCAGCCTGCGTTGCAGTGTCCAGGGTGCCATGCCCAGTTCCACCGCCACCTGTTCCAGACTCGGGGGTTCGCCTTCCAGCAGCGAGGCCAGTTTTTCTTTCACCCGGTCCTGAATACCCCATCCGGACCTCAGGCGTTTCAGGGCACGGCTACAGTCCTCGCGGAGCAGTCGGTACATGGCTGGCTGGCTGAAAACGGAGGGTCGGGTGGGGATGTCCGGCAGAAGATGTAACCGGTTATTGTCGCCGCCAAAGGTTACCGGGCATCCAAACCAGTCTTCAAAAGCCGTATCCAGCCCCCTGGATGGGTATTCCACAGTTACTCTCGCCAGAACTCTGTTCTTCCCGCTCACGGTCCGCAGAAACCGGGTCCAGGCCGCCAGCACCGAATCCACCACAAAGTAATTGAAAATATTGTAGGGGCGTATCGAATAGAAGTCAGCCTGGCCGGCAGTCAGGTTGATGGTGGGCTGGCCGCGGCTGTTCTGGCTGGTAAGCAGATCGAATTCGATGAGGGTCCCCAGAGCCGATCCGCAGTCCGGGGCAGCCTCGGCGGCGAGGCCTGCACGGCCGGCATCTATCGGGCGGGTCAGTTCTCCCATGACCAGTCCCAGGGCAGAGTTGCCCGTAAGTTCGATGGCGGCCTGACCCAGTCGCATGAACCGGGGAATGCTGATGCGGGCATCCGGGGCCGCCAGCAGCCGCTCATCCAGGCCAAACTGCGCCAGTAGCGGTACAGGGTCGACTCCCTGCGCCTCGATGGCCCGGGCGATAACGGCGACGTAGAGGACGCTGATATCCCCCAGGGTATTACGTTTTCGCTGGTCAAAATCTTCGCGCATATTGTCCGACAAGTTGCTTCAGGATATTAAAATGTTATTTCAGGATATTGTTCTGTGCAAGGTTGAAGGCTAATTTAACGCCATCCCGTATAACCGGATCCGTCGACGGAAGATCCGGAGCGGCGCTCCCCGATGAGTTCATGATGTACTGATGAGGAAGACAATAATGACCGACACAGCCACTGCACCCGGTGTAGCCAGATACCCGCACCTGCTCGAGCCGCTGGACCTTGGATTTACCCGACTGCGCAATCGCACCCTGATGGGCTCCATGCACACGGGTCTGGAAGAGGCCAAAAACGGTTTCGACCGTCTGGCGGCATTCTACGCCGAGCGGGCCCGGGGCGGGGCCGGCCTTATTGTCACCGGCGGCATTGCTCCCAATCCCGAGGGTGCCGTCTTTCAGCACGCCGCCAAGATGAATACCGAAGAAGAGTCCGACAGGCACAAGGGGATCACAAAGGCCGTTCATGATGCGGATGGGAAAATCTGTATGCAGATCCTCCACGCCGGTCGTTATGCCTATCATCCCGATCTGGTCGCGCCTTCGGTGATCCGTGCGCCAATCAACCCGCTGACTCCGAAGGCGCTGGACGAGGCCGGAATTGAAAAGCAGATCCAGGACTACGTAGAGTGTGCGGCCCTTGCCCAGCGCGCCAGCTACGATGGCGTCGAGATCATGGGTTCCGAAGGCTACTTCATCAATCAGTTCATTGTGGCCCACACCAACCACCGCACGGATCAGTGGGGAGGAAGTTACGAGAACCGGATCCGTCTGCCGCTGGAGATCGTGCGCCGGGTGCGCGAGCGTGTGGGCGAGAAATTCATCATCATTTACCGTCTGTCGATGCTGGATCTCATTGAGGACGGCAGCACCTGGGAAGAAGTGGTTCAACTGGCCAAGGCCATCGAAAAAGCCGGAGCCACCATCATCAACACAGGTATCGGCTGGCATGAAGCCCGGGTGCCCACCATCGCCACCTCGGTTCCCCGGGGCGCCTTTACCAAAGTGACCGCCCGGCTGAAGTCCGAGGTGAGTATTCCCCTGGTGACAACCAACCGGATCAACATGCCCGATGTGGCAGAGAAGATACTCGCCGAGGGCGACGCTGACATGGTCTCCATGGCCCGTCCGTTTCTGGCGGATGCTGACCTGGTCAACAAGGCGGCGGCCGACCGGGCCGACGAGATTAACACCTGCATCGGCTGTAATCAGGCCTGCCTGGACCATACATTCAGCGGCAAGCTGACATCCTGCCTGGTCAATCCGCGTGCCTGTCATGAGACCGAACTTAACTACACCGCCACCGAAGCGCCCAAAAACATTGCGGTAGTCGGCGCAGGCCCTGCCGGGCTCGCATTCGCGTCAGTGGCGGCAGAGCGTGGTCACAGGGTTACCCTGTTTGATGACTCAGGGGAGATCGGTGGCCAGTTCAACGTGGCCAAGCGTATTCCGGGCAAGGAAGAGTTCTTTGAAACCCTGCGTTACTTCCGTGTGATGCTGGACAAGCACGGAGTCGATGTCCGGCTCAATAGCCGTGTCAGCGCCGAGGACCTGAAAGCGGGCGGGTTCGACGAAGTCATCCTCGCCACAGGCGTAGCGCCCCGCACCCCCGGCATCGAGGGCATCGACCATCCCAGTGTCATGGGCTACCTGGACGCCCTTCTGGAGCGCAAGCCGGTTGGCAGGCGGGTTGCGGTCATCGGCGCGGGGGGTATCGGTTTTGATGTGTCGGAGTTTATCGTGCACAAGGGAACCTCGGCCGCACTGGATGTGGACCACTTCATGCGGGAGTGGGGTGTGGACCTGAGCGTTGAGCATCGTGGTGGCATCAAGGGGGTGGAGCCCGAGCTGCCGGAGCCGGCCCGTGAGGTGTACCTGCTTCAGCGCAAGGCCTCCAAAGTGGGCAAGGATCTCGGCAAAACCACGGGGTGGATTCATCGCACCTCCCTGAAGCACCGCCAGGTTCAGATGGTGCCAGGGGTGACCTACCGGAAGATTGATGACGAAGGCCTCCATATCACTGTCACCCCAAAGGGCTCAGCGGAGGGCGTCGACCAGGTTCTGCCGGTGGACAACATTATCATCTGCGCCGGGCAGGAGCCCCTGAGGGAACTGCAGGAGGACCTTGAGCAGAGCGGCATGAATGTTCACCTGGTGGGCGGCTCCGATGTTGCAGCAGAGCTGGATGCCAAGCGGGCCATCGACCAGGGAAGCCGCCTGGCTGCGGAAATCTGAGCTATGGCGGTGTTTTTCCGACGCCGCTGACTCAAGTACGACCAGTTATACCCTGTTGTGCCGCCGGCATGACAGGGCATTTTCGGTGTCACTTCCCGTGGCATTTCCGGTGCCAAGGTCACGAAATCAAAACTTTTAACCTGTTGTTCCTACCTCTTTACCCCGGCCCGGGTACAATGCAATCAGATGTCCAAAACCGGAACCTTTTCGCCAGGAGAGCGTGTGTCCGGTATGTAATGATCACGGGGGCTTTTAATGGGATTTTCCGGTCAGGCGAACGAGGGCTTTTCTGCAGTCCTGTTCATGGGGGGCGCCGAGGTGTCCCGCCAGATGCGTGCCACCGAATTTGGCGCCTTTCTGGACGGTTATGTTGGTCTCTCGGACCTTGCCGATTCTGAGGTGCGCGCTGTCTATGTGGTGATGAGTAGTGATCTGCGCATCCAGTCGCTGGTGTTCTTCCGGATCTATTTTGATGAGGAAGGCCGGGCGGACAGCCACTGGGATCTGCCCATTGAAAAACTCGCACAGGATGGCGCCAAAGGCCCGGATCTGGGCGGTGGTCCCATCCGCCTCGTGTGCCGCAGCCAGTGTCCGGTTCCGGCCCTGGCCGACCAGTTGTGGGATCCGGACATGACACCGGGTAGCAACCACTTTCAGGCCATCAGGAAAGCGGTTGAAGCGAACACCCTGAGATTCCCCAGAAAAGCCACTCCGGAGCCTGAAGAGGACATCCCCGTACTGAGCAGATCGGTTTCTGCCTCGGACGATCCGGAAGCGGCGGTACAGCGTGGCCGGCTTGCCCAGACAATCCGGGAGCAGCGTCTGCGCATCAAGACCCTGCAGAGTGTCCAGCGGGATGCCCTGTCTGAGCTTCAGCGGGAACACCGGATGGAAATGCAGGCAGTGCGCAATGAATTCGCGGAACTGGAGCAGAAATACGAGCGCCAGAGGGTTCTCAACGAACAGCTTAAAAAGCGCCTCTCGGACCGTAACGAGCAGTATCTCTCAATCCAGGAAAAGCTGAGCGAAGAGGCGGATTCCCGTGAGCAGGGCGCCCACACCAGTGACGCCGAGCTTGTTCTTCTGCGCGAGCAACTGGAGCGTAAACAGCGTGAACTGGAGATGCGTAACGGCCAGATACAGGAGCTGGAAGAGGAAAACAGGGAGCTGCAGAGGCGCGAACCCGTTGAGGATTCACTCATGCATCAGCTGCGTACTGAGAATGTTTTTCTTGTGGCCTACCACGCTGGCGTTGGTCATATTACGCTGCCCCACCGTGATACTGAGCGGTATTTTGACAACCCTGTGGCTTATGCAGCGGAGAAATGCGGTGTAAGCGAGAGCGCCTACCGGGAGTGGCTTGAGCATTATGAAAACCCTGTGTGTCATCACAGGCAGGATGGCGGCAGCCTCTGTGCCGAGCCTTTGATACGGATAAGCCAGCCCGCCGAATTCAGTCCCGGCAGGCATGACCGCTGTGAAAAGCATCAGTCAGACGTCAGGGAAACCGCCTGACGGGAGCCTCGCTCCATCCCGGCCAGCTATCCGGAACCACGAAATATCGCTGGATCTCCCCGAACCCTGCACCATCTTTCCACGGGGCCATCCGGGCAAATAGCCGGGGAGTTCCCGACCCGCGGACCTCCTCCAGCGCGCTGCAGGTTGCTTGCGTATCGGGCGGCCCTGCGGACTGATAAGGCCCGAGCCAGTGGGGCTTTTGCAGGTGGGTCCAGCTACTGGTGTCCACCTGGCAAAGCTCCCGCCAGCGGATCCAGCGGCCTTTTTGATGGTCTGGATTGACCCAGCAGGGAATGTCCGGTGAGGGTGCCGGGGTGTCGGGATAGAACAGATATCCAGGCATCAGAATAAAAGCGTCGATCTCCCCAGCGAACCCGAACTCCGCGAGCAGGCGCCTGGTTTCCGGCCGATCCGTCATGGTGGCCTGGTGGTCGAGTATTCGTCGGGTTTTCAGGTCCAGCCGGTCGTGGGCATTGGGGCCATACCAGAGCGTTTCTGCATCTCCGCCAACCCCCAGATAGAATTTCACCGCAACCTCATGATGCTGGAGCCGGCCGGTAGCGGGGTTTCGTACGATAAAGTCCAGTTCGCCGAGGGTGCGCCTGGCTTTATCCCGTATCGGGGCGTTGCGCAGAAGCACTTCCCAGCCCAGGATGTGGGTGAGAAGAAACCCATAGAGCGTCTCAAAGTACTGGCCCAGGCGTACCGGAGACGTTTTTCCGAACAGGTGCAGCAGCGGCGCCGGGTTGCGGTCCAGTTCAAGCAGTTTTTCCGGGAGATTGCCTGGCAGCTCACCTGAAAGGTGAAATACATTGGGCGCCTGCACCAGCGAGGGAGCCTCGCAGAGCCAGGCCAGGTGCCTGACCTCGGGCGTCTGCCAGAATCTGGTCCGGGAGTAGTTTATGGGCATGAGACCGGGCGATGTCCTGTGTATGTCGTGTATTGTTCCGGGATCTTTTTCAGAATCCGTCCGTAATTCGGTAAGATGGGCCAATCAATTTGCCGGAGACCCGATGGCTGCTTTTCATCAGGTCTCAATTTACAGGAATTTCCATGGATCAATTCAGGAATATTGGCGTCATTGGCAGGATGGGCAGTGTCAAGGTGGTTGAGTCCCTGAGACAGCTGCGCAATTACCTGGTCAATGAGAATTACCACGTCATTCTGGAATCCGACACGGCAACAATGCTTCCCGGGCACGGCCTTCAGGTGGCGAGCAAGAAACTGCTGGGTGAAATCTGTGATCTGGTGATCGTGGTAGGGGGTGATGGGAGCCTGCTGGGTGCAGCCCGGGAGCTGGCAAAATCAAAGATCCCCCTGCTTGGGGTCAATCGTGGTCGTCTCGGTTTTCTGACGGACATATCACCGGCAGACCTTGAAGAGCGTCTGGGCAGGGTCCTGCAGGGCGAATACATCGTGGAGAACCGTTTCCTGCTGGATGCCCATGTCGAACGCAAGGGGCAGCCACTGGGTTTTGGAACTGCCCTCAACGATGTGGTCCTTCACCCGGGAAGGTCCACCCGCATGATTGGCTTTGATCTGTATATTGACGGGCACTTTGTTTACAGCCAGCGGTCTGATGGTCTGATTGTGGCCACACCAACCGGCTCCACGGCTTACTCTTTATCGGCCGGCGGCCCCATCATGCACCCGAAGCTGGATGCCATTGTGCTGGTGCCCATGTTCCCCCATACCCTGAGCAGCCGGCCCATCGTGGTGGATGGAAAAAGTGAGATCAAACTGGTCATCGGAGAAACCAATGAAACCTATCCCCAGGTCAGCTGTGATGGCCAGTTGGACATTTCCTGCGCGCCCGGAGACGTTATCCGTATTACCAAGAAACCTTTCAAGATCAAGCTGATTCACCCCACTGACCACAATTTCTACGCCACTTGCCGGGGTAAACTGGGCTGGGCCAGCGAGATAGCAGCGAGTTGAGAATGGCAGGCAGAAAACAGACCCCTCAGGGCTTTGATATTATTGGCGATATTCACGGCTGCGCCCACACCCTTGAGCGCCTGCTGGTGAAAATGGAATACCGCAAAGTAAACGGTGTTTACCAGCATCCCAGCCGCCAGGCTGTGTTCATCGGGGACATCATCGACCGGGGACCCCGTATCCGGGAGGCCCTGCATCTGGTTCGCGACATGGTCGAGCATGGTGCGGCCCAGATCGTCATGGGCAATCACGAATACAACGCGCTGTGTTACTGCACGCTGGCCCGCGCCGGTAGCGGCCGTAAATGGCTGCGAGAGCATAATTCCCGCCATGACCGGCTGATACGGGAAACCCTGGATCAGTTTGCCCACCACCCTCACGAATGGAATGAATTCCTGGAGTGGTTTTACACCATCCCCCTGTTCATCGAAGAGAAGGACTTCCGGGCCGTTCATGCCTGCTGGGACAGGGAGCTGATTGAAAAATTCAAGCAGATACAGGGCGGCAACTGTATCGATGAGGACTTCCTGCATGCCTCCTCTGTCATTGATTCGTTTGCCGGACAGGTGATGGATAATCTGCTGCGGGGGACTGATCTTCGACTACCGGAGGGCCTGTCGATTACCGGCAGCGATGGCTATACGAGGCAGTTTTTCCGCACCAGATTCTGGGCTGACGACCCCGAGACCTATGCCGATGTAGTGTTTCAGCCTGACCCCCTGCCGGAAGCCATCGCCCAGCGGCGTCTGAGCGCCTCGGAGCGGAAGCAGCTGCTCAGCTACCCGCCTGGCGAAAAGCCGGTATTTGTCGGGCATTACTGGATGGAGGGGGAACCGGCGCCCCTCAAGCCCAACGTCGCCTGCATCGATTTCAGCGCGGTGAAATACGGCAAGCTGGTGGCCTACCGGATGGACGGCGAAAAAATATTGTCCCGGGACAAATTCGTTTATGTCGACGTGGATCGGCAGGAGCGGGATGATGACCAGTACGCTGAAGACATCGTGACGAGGTGATGCATTGTATCGTGTGAAACAGATGGATACCGACCTCGACCTCTCCGGTTTCAGTGTGTGGCTGAACCAGCAGGGGGTCAGGCACCGTATTTCCGAGGAAGATGGCCAGAAAGTTCTCTGGCTGGAGGACCCCAAGCACACAGAGCCGGTGTTGCATGCCCTTGACCAGTACCTCGAAAAGCCTGAAGTGAGAGATGCCGTGAGCAAGGTGAATCGGTCAGGCGCTCAGGGTGGCGGGCGGTGGCAACCGTCAGCCGGGCAGGCGCCCATTGTCCTTGCCAGCATTATCATTGCAGCGGTGGTGGCCTGGGCGACCAGTCTTGGCCAGAGTCAGCTCACAACCCTGCTGATGCTGGTTGATCCCCAGCAGTATGCCTGGAACAGCCTTGCCGAGCGACTGGCAGCATTCTCCAGCACTCTGGCTGATGGTGAACTGTGGCGTGTGTTGACTCCGGCATTTTTGCATTTCAGCTGGCCCCACCTCATTTTCAATTCGGTGATGCTCTGGTTTCTTGGCAGCCAGGTGGAGTGTCTTGATGGAAAGCCCCGGCTGGTGGCGCTATTTCTGGTTACCAGCCTGGTCTCCAATGGCCTGCAGTTTGCGGTATCCGGTCCGCTTTTTGGTGGTCTGTCCGGCGTGGTCTATGGTCTGCTGGGCTATTGCTGGCTCAGTCAGCAGCGCCAGGCCAGGTTCCAGTTTCCCCCGGCCCTGATTCTTTTTGCGGTAGGCTGGATGGTGATTGGTTTCACCCCGCTTCCGGTCTGGCTGGGGATCGGGCCAATGGCCAATGAGGCCCATCTGGGCGGATTTCTGGCCGGACTGCTGATGGCGGCGATTGTGCCACCGCCAAAAAAAAGCCCCGCTTGAGGGCGGGGCGTTAAAAGAGCGGTTAAGCTCCTGATGAGAGAGACCAAATGGCAAACGACCTTTGTCATCTGGTTTGGTAATGATAATCGTTATCATTAATATGGGTCAACCTCTTTTGGAGGAAATCTGCATGACTTACGAAGAATTAATTGAACGCCTCGATCCGGCGGTCTATAGCAGCCTCAAACGCGGCATAGAACTCGGAAAGTGGCCGGATGGCCGCAAGCTTTCCCCTGAGCAGCGGGCCATCTGCATGGAAGCCGTGCTTTTTTATGAAAATCGCCACAACGTGCCGAAAGAACAGAGAGTGGGTTACATACAGCCGCGCACATCCGACACCACCCCCATCCGTATTCTGAACTGAGGTTTTCCCTTGACTGCAGTGCTAGATGTTTCCGGTCGTCTGTCAAAAATGCCGGCGGTGGCCGGAACGCCGGTATCCTACACCCTGAAAATTGGTGACACCCGGGTGCCGCTCAATGAACTGATCGGCCGTGTCGTACAGATCGACTTTGACGGCGTGATCCGGTGCATTCACTGTGACCGGACCACCAGCAAGAGTTTCAGCCAGGGCTACTGCTACCCGTGCTTCAGGCGCCTTGCTGCCTGCGATACCTGCATCATGAGTCCGGAAAAATGCCATTACCATCTGGGGACCTGCCGGGAACCCGAATGGGGTGAAACCCACTGCATGGTGGATCACGTTGTCTACCTGGCCAATTCTTCCGGCCTCAAGGTGGGTATCACCCGGGGCACCCAGGTGCCTACCCGCTGGATAGACCAGGGTGCTGTGGAAGCCATCCCCCTGCTGAACGTGGCTACGCGCCAGCTCGCCGGCCTCGTGGAAGTGGCCTGCAAGCAGCATGTGGCGGACAGAACCAACTGGCGTACCATGCTCAAGGGCGATATCGCGCCGCTGGATCTTGTCCGGGAACGCCGCCGCCTGCTCGATCTGATCGCCCCGGAGCTGGCGGAACTGCGCGCCGAACATGGCGAGTCCGCCATCACTGAGGCGCAGGACGAAGGCCTCGCACTGGGATATCCGGTGGAGGTCTGGCCGGAGAAAATCCGGACTCATAATCTTGACAAGACACCGTCGGTGCAAGGAGTACTGCAGGGCATTAAAGGCCAGTACCTGATGTTTGATACCGGCGTCATCAACATTCGAAAATATACCGCTTATCACGTTCGCCTGCAGGTTCACGGGCCGGCGGATTGACCCTGCCCCGGTATATTTTTCAGCAACCCTTTTTGGAGACACTTCATGCGCACCAGCCAGCCACGGACAATCTACCTGAGTGAATACCGTCCACCCGCATTTCTGGTGGATCACGTGGACCTCCGGTTTGAGCTCTTCGAAGAGGGAAGCCGGGTTCACAGCACGCTCACCATGCGCCGTAACCCCGAGTCCACAGACAGTCAGGCCGCCCTGGAGCTGGACGGTGACCGGCTGACCTTTCTGGAGCGGGTGGATCTCGACGGCAGGCAACTGACAGGCAGCGAGTTCGAGGACCAGGGTGACAGGCTGGTCATCGCCGATGTGCCCGAGCAGTTTCAACTGACCCTGGTGACCTGGCTGGAGCCCCAGAAAAATACCCGTCTTGAAGGCCTGTACAAGTCATCCGGCATGTTCTGCACCCAGTGTGAGGCTGAAGGCTTCCGGTGTATCACCTATTTCCCGGACCGCCCCGACGTAATGGCCCGCTTCCGGACACGGGTTGAGGCGGACAGGGCCGCGTACCCGGTGCTGCTTTCCAACGGCAACGACGTTGACAGGGGAGAGATTGAGGGCGGCCGGCATTTCGTTACCTGGGAAGACCCCTTTCCCAAGCCCAGCTACCTGTTTGCACTGGTTGCCGGTGACCTGGTGGAAAAGAAGGACAGCTTCACCACCATGTCGGGCCGGGATATTGACCTCCGGATGTACGTGGAACCCCGCAACAGCAACAAGTGCGACCACGCCATGGCATCCCTGAAGCGTGCCATGCGCTGGGACGAAGAGATGTATGGGCGGGAATACGATCTGGATATTTTCATGATCGTGGCTGTGGATGACTTCAACATGGGAGCGATGGAGAATAAGGGGCTCAACATTTTCAACTCCTCCTGCGTTCTTGCCAGCTCCGACACCGCTACCGATGCCGCGTTCGAACGCATTGAGTCCATTGTCGCCCACGAGTATTTCCACAACTGGTCTGGCAACCGGGTGACCTGCAGGGACTGGTTCCAGCTCAGCCTCAAGGAAGGTTTTACCGTGTTCCGGGACTCTCAGTATTCCGCCGATGTGGGCTCGGCCACGGTCAAACGCATCGAGGATGCGACCCTCATGCGTACTGCGCAGTTCGCCGAGGATTCCGGACCCATGGCTCACCCGGTACGCCCGGATTCCTACATGGAAATATCCAACTTCTACACGCTCACTATCTATGAGAAGGGTTCGGAAGTGGTGCGGATGATACGGACCCTGCTGGGACCGGATCTGTTTCGCAAGGGAAGCGACCTCTACTTTGACCGCCACGACGGCCAGGCAGTAACCACTGACGATTTTGTCCGGGCAATGGAAGATGCCAGCGGCCGGGATCTTGGCCAGTTCCGCCGCTGGTATGAGCAGGCGGGGACTCCCCAACTCACCATCAGGGACGAATACGACGCCGGAGACCAGGTCTATCGCCTGACCATCCGTCAATCGGTGCCGGACACTCCCGGGCAGACGAACAAAAAACCCCAGCACATTCCCTTTGGCGTCGGTTTGCTGGGCAGCGATGGCCGGTCCATTCCGCTGAGGCTTTCCGGTGATGACAGCAATGTCACTGAACGGGTGCTGGAACTGACCGGTGAAAGCCACACCTTCGAGTTTCAGGGAGTCACGGAGCAGCCGGTCCCCTCTCTGCTGCGGGGGTTTTCGGCACCGGTGAAAGTCGATTATCCCTGGAGCCGGGAGCAGCTTCTGTTCCTGATGAACCATGATCCCGACGGCTTCAACCGCTGGGATGCCTGTCAGCGGCTCGCCATCGATGTCATAACCTCGCTGGTCGATGCGCCCGCCGAGACGCCGGTGGACCCTCGGCTGCTGACCGCCTACCGCATTCTGGTGTCCGATCCGGAACAGGATCAGGCCCTGGTGGCGAAAATGCTGCACCTGCCCAGTGAGGCCTACCTGATTGAGCTAAGCGGGGAGGCGGATGTCCAGGCCATCAGCCGGGCACGTGAGCGGGTTCTCGGGGAGCTTGCGCTGACCCTCCGTGATGACCTGGTCGCCTGTTATAACCGCAATCAGCAGAGCGGGCCCTATGAGCTCACTCCCGACGCTATCGGCAATCGCGCCCTGTGCAACACCGCCCTCGCGTGGCTGCTTCAGGCCAATGATGAAGAAGGGCGGCTGCTGGCCCGCAAACAGTTCGCTGAAGCGGACAATATGACCGAGCAGTCCGGTGCCTTACGGGCACTGGTCAACTCCGGATTCGAACAGGACCGCGAGCAGGTACTTGGGGAGTTTTATCAGCAGTGGCATGAGGATCCGCAGGTAGTGGAGCAGTGGTTCTCGATTCAGGCCTCAAGCCCGAAAGCCGGGGAGCTGCCAAAAATCCGGTCCCTGCTTGAGCACGAGGCATTTCAGTGGAAAAATCCCAACAAGGTCAGGGCGGTAATTGGAGCCTTTGCCGGCCAGAACCTGGTCCGGTTTCATGCCGAAGACGGTTCGGGTTACAGGTTCCTTGCCGAGCAGATCTGCCGTCTGGATGACAGCAATCCGCAGATTGCTGCCCGCCTGGTGTCGCCGCTGACCCGCTGGCGCAAATTCGCGCCTGCCTACCGTGGGAGCATGAAGGCGGCCCTGGAAACCATAAGGGACAAAAAGGACCTTTCCCGGGATGTGCATGAGGTGGTTCACAAAAGTCTGGCAGGTTAAGCAGGAAGGTCTCGACATTGGCGCTGCTGCAGGGTATCTGTACCAGCGCTTTGAAGTTCTGACGGTAAGGGCCGGAAGGCGGCGCCGTACAGGCCGTATCAGACTGATACAAAATCGCACTTTCGGTCGATAGACAATGTCTGCTTATCAGCTAATCTTATAAAATCTTAAAATGACAACAATTTAAAGCCTTAAAGGCTTTCAGACGCACGTAGGGCTCGAACACATGAGATATAACAAAAACTGGCTTCTGGGCAGTCTGCTTGCCTTCTCGGTTGTAAGCACGTCAGCCTCTGCCGCTGTTTCAGGTAGTGAAGCCTCACGGCTGGGAAATGATCTGACTCCCTTCGGTTCCGTAAAAGCCGGAAATGACTCTGGCACCATCCCGGCATGGGATGGCGGCCTGACTGAGCCGCCCGCAGGTTACAAAGGTTCCGGTCAGCACCATATCAACCCATTCCCCAATGACCAGGTCCTGTTCACGATCAACGCCCGCAATGCGGACCAGTACAGCGATCATCTGTCTGACGGCGTGATGGCCATGCTGAACGCCTACCCTGCAAGCTTCGAAGTGCCGGTCTATCAGTCCCGACGCACCCATGCGGTGCCAGAGTTTGTTGAACAGAATACCAGGAAAAACGCGGTAAACGCGGAAATCGTCGGGGCCGGAGCAGGTATTGATGGCGCATTTGGCGGTTATCCCTTCCCGATTCTGCACGGCAACAACGAGCAGAAGGGCTGGCAGGCCATGTGGAACCATCTGACCCGCTGGCGTGGTATCTCCATTACGCGTCGCTCCAGCGAAGTTGCGGTTCAGCAGGGCGGGGACTACTCGCTGGTTACATCCCAGCAGGAAGCCTTCTTCAACTTTTACAATCCTGAAGGTGGCGAAGAAGACCTGGATAACATCATCTTCTACTACCTGTCATTTACCCAGTCACCCCCGCGACTGGCCGGTGGCGCCATTCTGGTCCATGAAACCCTGAACCAGATAATCAATCCCAGGAATGGCTGGGGCTATAATGCCGGCCAGCGCCGGGTCCGGCGTGCGCCCAACCTGGGTTATGATTCTCCGATTGCTGCTGCGGACAACCTTCGTACCGCCGATGACACGGATATTTTCAACGGTGCCCTTGACCGCTACAACTGGCGCTACGAAGGCATGAAGGAAATGTATATCCCTTACAACAACTACAGGATTGGCGAGAAAGGGCTGCCTTATTCAAAAATCCTCGGTGTGTCCCACCTCAACCCGGACCTGACCCGCTTCGAGCTGCACAGGGTGCATGTTGTTGAGGCGACCCTGAAAGACGACGCCCGCCACATTTATGGCAAGCGCAGGTTCTATATTGATGCTGATAGCTGGAACATAGCGCTGGTTGACCAGTATGATGGCCGCGGTGAGCTCTGGCGGGTAACCATGGGCATGCTCAAGAACTACTACGAACTCCCGGGCGTGTGGACAGTCCTCGAGGTTTTCCATGACCTCCAGGCCCGCCGTTACCACGTGCTTGGTCTGGACAACGAAGAGTCCCAGACCCGGGTGTTCACGGATGATGTCCCCAACAAGCGTTATTTTTCACCGGCCTCCCTGCGCCGCAGGAGTGTCCGGTAATCTGAAAAACAGTACCCACAGAATCAGTTAACGCAGATCAGATGCTGGCGTCCGGAAGGGCGCCGGCATTTGCATTGTCAGGGGAATAGAGTCGGCCAGGGTCCCGGGCCGGACATTGAATTAACACAACATAAAGGCAATCTGAATGGCTACAAGGTTAACGCGCAAGACTATCGGGGCGGTTTGCCTGGGACTGTCCCTCGTTGCGGCGGCCCCATCGGCAGTTGCTGTCGGGGATGTGCTGGAAATACCCGCACGTGACACCCAGCTGGCAACCGAATATCTACTGAACGATGTTGCTGAGGCTGGCGAGCGGATGGTTGCGGTTGGAGAACGCGGCCATATCATCTATTCGGATGATGATGGCAGGACCTGGACCCAGGCCGAAGTCCCCGTTTCCGTGACGCTGACAGCCGTTGACTTTGCCAACGAAACTCACGGCTGGGCCGTAGGCCACAGTGGAGCCGTGTTGCATTCCTCGGACGCGGGCGAAACATGGACTCTTCAGATGACCGGCATCAGGGCAATGGAACTGTCCATTGAAGCAAAAGAAAAGCAGGTCGAAGTGATGGAGGAAGAGATCGCCGAAGCTCCCGAAGAGGAAAAGGGTGATCTCGAATGGGCGCTGGATGATCTGCTTTTCACCATTGAAAACATGCAGTCCGACATGGAGATCGGACCGGTGAATCCGCTTCTTGGCGTGTGGTTTGAGAATGAGGACCGTGGATTCGTTACCGGCGCTTACGGCATGATCCTCCGGACCACAGACGGCGGCGAAAGCTGGAAGGACATGTCTGGCGAGGTTCTTAATCCCCGAGGCTATCACCTGAACGCGATCACCCAGGTGACGGGTGGCGGACTGGTCATCGTCGGGGAGGCTGGATTCATCCAGGTGTCCACTGACCGGGGTGACACCTGGGAGACCCGGGAAAGTCCCTATACCGGGTCCTTCTTTGGCGTTATCGGTACGGGCAAAGTGAATGAAATAATGGCCTTTGGTTTGCGGGGCAACATCGTGTTTTCCTCAGATCTTGGCCGAAGCTGGAAAACCGTGCCCGTCGATTCAACCGCGACCCTGAACGACGGAGTCGCAGACGAGTACGGCAGGATTATCCTGGTTGGTAATGGCGGCGCTGTGCTGGTCAGTACCTCCGGTGGCGAGACCTTCAAGCATTACTTCCGTGACGACCGTGAAGGTGTGATGGACGTGGTTCCAGTCAAGGCGAACCATCTCATTCTGTTCGGTGAGCAGGGCGTGTCTCACGCTGATGAAACCGGCAAGAACCTTTAATCACGCCCTGATGTGGCACGAACCGAAAGAACAAGAGGGTCATTGAATGTCCAACCCGAAGCACGACAAGGGCGAGCATTACATAACAACGCCAAAGGCTGAACCGTTCCTGGAGCGGCTCATTTTCAACAATCGGGCGCTTATCCTGATTGCCTTCCTGGTGTTGACTGCTTTCCTTGGTTACAACGCCTCAAAAATCCAGCCGGATGCCAGTTTTGAGCGGATGATTCCGCTGGAGCATCCGTACATTGTCAACATGCTCAAGCATCGGGACGATCTTGAAAACCTGGGCAACTTTGTTCGCATCGCCGTGGAAGTTGAAGAGGGCGATATATTCACCCAGGAATACATGGAAACCCTGAAGCTGATTACCGATGAGGTGTTCTACCTTGACGGTGTCGATCGATCCGGCCTCAAGTCCCTCTGGACCGCAAACGTGCGCTGGGTGGAGGTAACCGAACAGGGCTTCCAGGGTGGCACGGTGATCCCCGACGGTTACGACGGGTCCAGGGATAGCCTCGAACAGCTGCGTCAGAATATTCTGCGCTCAAGCGAAGTTGGCCGGCTGGTAGCTGACAATTTCAAGTCCACGGTGGTTTATGCTCCCCTGTATGAAACCAACCCAGAGACAGGTGAGCCACTCAATTACGGTGAATTTTCCAAACAGCTGGAAGAGAAAATCCGTGAAAAGTACGAAGCACAAAACCCCAACATCGATATCCATATTGTGGGCTTTGCCAAAAAAGTCGGTGACCTGATCGAAGGCATCAGCTCCATTGCGTACTTTGCAGGCATTACCATCCTGCTGACCACGCTGCTGCTTTTCTGGTATTCCCGCTGTGTTGCCGGCACCCTGGTTCCGGTGTTCTCCTCAATCATTGCTGTGGTCTGGCTGCTGGGTGCACTCAGGCTTCTGGGCTATGGCCTGGACCCCTATTCAGTACTGGTACCCTTCCTGGTCTTCGCCATCGGCATCAGTCATGGTGTCCAGATTGTGAACGCCATGGCCATCGAGGCTGCCAAAGGCTTTGATCCATTGATGGCGGCCCGGCTGGCCTTCAGGGCGCTCTATATTCCCGGCATGCTGGCGCTGATTTCCGATGCGTTCGGCTTCCTGACCCTGCTGTTCATTGAAATTGACGTTATCAAGGATCTGGCGGTGGCTGCGGGCCTGGGTGTGGCGATTGTCATCATCACCAACCTTGTGCTGCATCCGCTTATCATGTCCTACATCGGCATTACCAAAGGCGGCGTCAGGCACGTCCAGAACCATGGTGAGAAGCAGGATCGCAAGTGGCGCATCATGTCCTACTTTGCGCATCCCAGCGTGGCTCCTATTTCACTGCTGATTGCGGTTCTGGGTCTGGGGCTTGGTGTCTATTACAAGCAGGACCTGAAAGTGGGCGACCTTGACCAGGGTGCTCCCGAGTTGCGCAAAGACTCCCGGTACAACCAGGACAATGCTTTCATCATTGACAACTATTCCACCAGTGCGGATGTGCTTGTTGTCATGGTCAAGACTCCGGTGGAGGAGTGTACCCAGTACGAAGTTCTCAGGGCCATGGACCGCCTGCAATGGGAGCTGCAGAACACACCTGGTGTTCAGTCGTCGGTATCCCTTGCGGATGTCTCGAAAATCGTGACCAAGGCGCTGAACGAAGGTAACTGGAAGTGGTATGACATTTCCCGCAACCAGACCATCATCAACGCCTCTATTCGGGAAGCCCCGGCTGGCCTGATCAACACCAACTGCAGCCTGACGCCAGTGCTGGTGTTCCTGGAAGACCACAAGGCCGAGACCCTGGAAACGGTGGTTGAGCGTGTGGAAGAGTTTGCCGGCAATCACAGCAACGAAGAGCATACCTTCCTGCTGGCAGCTGGTAACGCAGGTGTTGAGGCTGCGACCAATGAGGTCATCTCCGGCGCCAAGAACATGATGCTTCTGTTCGTGTATGGCGTGGTGAGTGTGCTCTGCCTGCTGACTTTCCGGTCAGTCCGTGCCGTCCTGTGCATTGTTGTGCCGCTGGGGCTTACGTCGATTCTGTGCGAAGCCATCATGGCCGTGTCCGGGATTGGCATCAAGGTGGCGACGCTTCCGGTTATCGCTCTGGGCGTGGGTATTGGTGTGGACTACGGCATCTATATCTACACCAAGCTGGAACGGTATCTTCTGGAGGGCATGCCGCTCCAGGAAGCCTATTTCGAGACACTGCGCTCCACTGGCAAGGCGGTCATGTTTACCGGCGTGACCCTTGGCCTGGGTGTGGTAACCTGGATTTTCTCTCCGATCAAATTCCAGGCTGACATGGGCTTCCTGCTGTTCTTCATGTTCCTCTGGAACATGATCGGCGCCATCTGGCTGCTCCCGGCGCTGGCCAGGTTCCTGCTGCGCCCCGAGAAAATGCTGGCAAAGGCGCGAGCCGGCAAGTAACACCCTGAAGTGAACTCAAAAGCCCGCGAAAGCGGGCTTTTTTTTGGCCGGTCATACAGTTAGCCACCTATTTCTATCTTTATTTACTGACGATTCTGGACTATGTTCAATGGGGAAAGGCGTAAGCGCCTGTCTTGCAGGGCAGGCAATGAAAATAATGACGAAAAAGGAATCTTTCATGACACATCGACTCAGATTATCGTCTCTGGCCGTCGCTGCAGCGATTGGTCTCGGTACCTCTGCCACAGCTGTACACGCTGAAGAGCAGACTTTTGTCACCATCGGCACCGGCGGCGTGACCGGTGTTTATTACCCTGCGGGTGGCGCTATATGCCGTCTGGTCAACATGAACCGGAAGGATCACGGCATTCGCTGCTCCGTGGAAAGCACGGGGGGGTCCATCTATAACCTCAATGCCATCCGCCAGGACGAGCTGGATCTTGCTGTTGCGCAATCGGACTGGCAGTACCATGCCTACAATGGCACCAGCGAGTTCTCAGATGACGGCCCCAACAAAAAGCTGCGGGCGGTATTTTCCCTCCATCCCGAGCCGTTTACCGTTGTGGCGAGCAAAGATTCAGGTGTGAAGAATTTCAAGGACCTGGCGGGCAAGCGGGTTTCCGTGGGCAACCCCGGGTCTGGTCAGCGGGCAACTGCTGAGGTGCTGATGGAGGAAATGGGCTGGACCATGGACAAGTTCTCGCTGGCAGCTGAGCTGAAAGCCTCGGAGCAGTCACAGGCACTGTGTGATGGCAACATCGACGCCTTTTTCTACACCGTTGGACATCCATCAGGCGCCATCAAGGAAGCCACCACTTCCTGCGACAGCAGGCTGGTCCATGTAAACAATGACGCGACCAAAACTCTGGTCAAGGAAAATCCCTACTACCGCGTAGCCACCATTCCGGGTGGCATGTACCGGGGCAACGATGAGGACACCACCACCTTCGGTGTGGCCGCCACATTTGTGAGCTCCACGGATGTTCCGGACGACGTGGTTTATCAGGTTGTAAAGGCAGTGTTCGAAAACTTCGACAGTTTCAAACGCCTGCACCCGGCGTTTGGTAATCTCGAGAAGAAAGAAATGGTCACCGATGCCAACAGTGCGCCTCTGCATCCGGGTGCTGAAAGGTACTACAAGGAAGCCGGACTGCTCTGATCGCAGAATTCGGCAGGGCCGGGCGAGGACAATCCCCGGCCCTTTTTGATCCATTGCGGAAGTACAGGAAGTAATCATGGCGACTGGTGAGAATTCGGAGAACTACACCCCGGACGAGAAGAAGATTGCCGAGGTGCTTCAGACTGAAACCGGGGGCCGGGCACTGAAGGGGCCTGAGGCAACCCTACTGTTTATTATTCCGGTCTGCTGGTCCCTGTTCCAGCTCTGGATCGCATCTCCGCTACCTTATATTTTCGACTTTGGCATTCTCAACTCTACTCAGGCCAGGTCGATTCACCTGACCTTTGCCGTTTTCCTGGCCTTCACGGCCTTTCCCATGGTCAAACGGGGCCACCATCTCGAGCATATTCCAGTCTACGACTGGATACTGGCACTCGCCGGGTCTTTTGCTGCCGGCTATCTGTTTCTTTTCTATGATCAACTCGCTACACGGCCGGGTGCGCCCACCACATTTGACATGGTTGTCGCGCTGGGCGGCCTGGTGCTCCTGCTTGAGGCTACACGACGGGCCCTCGGCCTGCCGCTGGCTATAGTCGCGGGGGTGTTCATCTTCTACTCTCTTGCCGGCCCCTATATGCCAGCTGTCATTGCCCACAAGGGAGCGAGCCTGAGCAAGCTGGCTTCCCATCAGTGGCTGGGCACAGAAGGTGTTTTTGGTGTTGCCCTCGGGGTGTCCACCAGCTTCGTTTTCCTGTTTGTTCTGTTTGGCGCCCTGCTGGAACGGGCCGGTGCCGGCAACTACTTCATAAAGATTGCATACGCCTGTCTGGGCCACATGCGTGGCGGGCCGGCCAAGGCCGCGGTGGTTTCCAGCGGTTTGAGTGGTGTTATCTCGGGCTCATCCATAGCCAACGTGGTCACCACTGGAACCTTCACCATTCCGCTGATGAAGCGCGTCGGTTTTCCTGCCACCAAAGCCGGTGCAGTTGAAGTGGCTGCTTCCACCAACGGTCAGCTGACACCTCCTATCATGGGTGCCGCCGCCTTTCTCATGGTGGAATATGTTGGAATCTCCTACCTGGAGGTTATCAAACACGCAATTCTGCCGGCGATGATCTCCTACATCGCGCTTGTCTATATCGTTCACCTGGAAGCCTGCAAGCTCAAGATGATGGGCATGGAGCGGCTGGAGCGGCCCGGGCTGGCCCAGCGGATGCTTAACTGGGTCGTGCTGCTACTTGGGCTCTGTGTTCTCACCTTTGCGGTTTATTACGGCATCGGCTGGATCAAGACCCTGCTCGGCGAGCAGGCCATGTGGGTTCTTACGCCTGCCCTGGTGGCGGTCTATGTCGGGCTTGTTGCCTATGCCGCAAGATTTCCTGAACTGGAAGTCGATACTGCTGATACAGACATGACCCAGCTCCCTCCAGTTGGCCCCACAGTGAAAACCGGCCTCCATTACCTGCTGCCGGTAGTGGTTCTGATCTGGTGTCTCACCGTTGAGCGCTTCTCGCCCCAGCTGTCAGCCTTCTGGGCGACCATCTTCATGATCTTCATTGTGCTCACCCAGCGCCCGCTGCAGGCTTTTTTCCGCAAGCGGGGAGCGCTGCTGAGCGAGCTCAGGGTCGGTGGGAAGGACTTCATACATTCGCTGGCGACAGGCGCCCGCAACATGGTGGGTATTGGTGTAGCCACCGCTACCGCCGGCATAGTGGTGGGAACCGTGACCCTCACAGGCATCGGCCTGGTGATGACCGAGTTTGTTGAGTTTATTTCCGGCGGCAACCTGATGCTGATGCTGATTTTTACCGCCCTGATCAGCCTGCTGCTTGGCATGGGCCTGCCCACCACAGCGAACTATATTGTCGTATCCACCCTGATGGCGCCGGTGATTGTCACTCTCGGTGCTCAGAGCGGGCTTATTGTTCCATTGATCGCCGTCCACATGTTTGTCTTTTACTTTGGCATTCTGGCGGACGACACGCCGCCCGTGGGACTGGCCGCCTACGCGGCGGCGGCCATCTCAGGTGCGGATCCCATCAGAACCGGTATTCAGGGCTTCACCTATGATATCCGGACCGCCATTCTGCCTTTCATGTTCATCTTTAATACCCAGCTCCTGCTGATCGGCCTGACCGGGTGGTTCGATCTTCTGCTGACAATAACCAGTTCGGTCCTGGGCATGCTGGTATTTTCAGCAGCCACCCAGGGTTACTGGCTGACCAGAAGCTACAAGTGGGAAACTGCTCTCCTGTTGCTGGTGACCTTCACCCTTCTGCGGCCTGGTTACTGGTGGGACATGGTCTACCCTCCGACCGAAGAGCGCCCCGGCAGCCAGGTTGTCCAGTTCATTGAGACCAACCCGGAAGCGGGATCAGTGACGCTGCGGGCATCTGGCATGAGCATGACCGGTGACGACGTGTCCACCTACATCAAGGTCGACCTGCCGCCCGGAGAAACAGCGGAGGAGCGCCTGCAGGCCGCCGGCCTTGAACTTTCGCCGGATGACGAGCGCATGATGGTGGAGTTTGTTCAGTACGGCAGCGCCGCCGAGAGGGCAGGGCTGCAGTTTGGCTGGACCGTGGATGCGGTACAGGCGCCACTTGAGCGGCCCGTCAAGGAATGGATGTTCATACCGGCACTGATCCTGCTCGGCCTGCTGGCCTGGAGTCAGCTACGCCGGCGGACCGATGAAGACAGGGGCATCTCCGGCACTGCGCCTGCCTGACGATTCCCCGATGTTGCCGATGACAACTTCAGGGCCAAACTGTTACACTCGCCGGCTGTCAAGCCGCGATTGTAACGCGGTGCCTGTAAACATGTGGTCTTTGGTACGGATCACCGCTGCTGGAGTTGTTCCTGATGCCCGTTGTAACCCTGCCTGATGGCAGTCACCGCAGTTTTGCCGAACCCGTCACCGTACATGATGTTGCCGCAGATATTGGCGCAGGCCTGGCAAAGGCCGCTCTTGCTGGGCGCGTGAATGGTCAATTGGTGGACACCAGTTACAGGATTGACGAAGACGTTGATCTTGCCATTGTCACCGAGCGTGACGAGGAAGGCGTGGACGTTATCCGGCATTCCACCGCCCATCTGCTGGCCATGGCGGTCAAGGAACTGTTTCCGGAAGCCCAGGTGACCATTGGCCCTGTGGTGGACAACGGCTTTTATTACGACTTCAGATACGACCGGCCTTTTACCAACGAAGATCTCAGCCGGATCGAAAAGCGCATGGAAGAGCTGGCAAAGCAGGATATCCCTGTTCACCGCTCGGTCCTGTCCCGGGACGAAGCTATCCGGCTGTTCGATGAAATGGGCGAGGAGTACAAGGTTCGCATCATTCAGGACATTCCCGGCGAGGAACCCCTGTCTTTTTATCGTCAGGGCGATTTCATCGACCTCTGCCGCGGTCCCCACGTGCCCAACACTGGCAAGCTCAAGGCATTCAAGCTCACCAAGGTGGCCGGCGCCTACTGGCGGGGCGACACCAGCAATGAGCAGCTCCAGAGGGTCTACGGAACCGCGTGGGGCAACAAAAAGGACCTCAAGGCCTATCTCAACCGGCTGGAAGAAGCGGAAAAGCGGGACCACCGCAAAATTGGCAAGAAACTCGGCCTGTTTCACATGCAGGAAGAAGCTCCGGGCATGGTATTCTGGCACCCCGATGGATGGACCATTTACCAGCAGATTGAGCAGTATCTGCGTGAAAAACTCCGGGTTCACGGCTATCAGGAAATAAAGACCCCCCAGGTGCTGTCCCGGGTGCTGTGGGAGAAGTCCGGGCATTGGGAGAAGTTTGCGGATGACATGTTCACCACGGAATCCGAGAAACACGACTTCGCCATCAAGCCCATGAACTGTCCCTGCCACATCCAGGTGTTCAATCAGGGGCTGAAAAGCTACAAGGACCTGCCGCTGCGGCTGGCGGAGTTCGGTTCCTGTCATCGCAACGAAGCCTCCGGCGCGCTGCATGGCCTGATGCGGGTGCGGGGCTTTACCCAGGACGACGCCCACATCTTCTGTGAAGAAAATTCAATTCAGGAGGAGGTGTCCCGGTTTATTGAGCTTCTCCATGAGGTCTACACGGACTTCGGCTTTACCGAAATCCTCTACAAGCTTTCCACCCGTCCTGAAAAGCGTGTGGGGTCTGATGAAGTCTGGGACAAGTCCGAAGCGGCGCTGGAGCAGGCCCTTAACACCGAAGGGGTGGAATGGGAGCTGCTGCCGGGGGAGGGCGCCTTTTACGGTCCCAAGATCGAATTTTCCCTGAAAGACTGTATTGGCCGGGTCTGGCAGTGCGGTACCATCCAGGTAGACTTTTCCATGCCTGGCCGTCTTGGGGCACAGTATGTGGCCGACAATTCCGAGCGTCGCACGCCGGTCATGCTTCACCGCGCCGTCCTTGGATCTTTCGAGCGATTTATCGGAATTCTGATCGAAGATTACGAAGGTGCATTTCCGACCTGGCTGGCGCCGACCCAGGTTGCGGTGATGAATATTACGGACAATCAGCGGGATTATTGTCAGAAACTGGCAAAAAACCTCGAATCTTTGGGCTATCGGGTTAATGCTGACTTGAGAAACGAGAAGATCGGCTTTAAAATCCGCGAGCATACTATTAACAAGGTTCCCTTCCTGGCGGTGGTCGGCGATAAAGAAGTCGAGACCGGATCAGTGGCAATCCGCACCCGAAAGGGGGAGGATCTGGGAACCATGAAGCTGGAAGCGTTTGAAGCCATGTTGGCTGATGAAATCAGACGCAAAGGCAAAATCAAAACGGAGAACTGATTATTAAACAGCGAGCGACCCGGGGACGCGCACCACGTGCGCTAATCAATGAGAACATTCAAGCCGAAGAAGTCCGACTGATCGATGCCGAAGGGGATCAGGTCGGCATAGTCCCAATTGAGGAAGCCCTCAAACGGGCGGAAGAAGCTTCTCTGGATTTGGTTCAGATCACTGATTCCGATCCGGTCGTCTGTAAGATCATGGACTTCGGGAAAAAGATCTTCGAAGAGAAGAAGGCCAAGGCTGCTGCCAAGAAAAAGCAGAAGCAGGTTCAGGTAAAAGAAGTGAAGTTCCGGCCAGGAACTGAAGAAGGGGATTATCAGGTAAAACTACGCAACCTGACACGTTTCCTTGAAAACGGGGACCGAGGCAAAATCACTATTCGCTTCCGTGGACGTGAGATGGCACACCAGGAAATTGGTATGAAGCTCATGAACCGCATCGAATCGGATATTGAGGATATGGCCCAGGTCGAACAGCGGCCGAAAATGGAAGGCCGCCAGATGACCATGGTCGTGGCTCCCCGTAAAAAGAAGTGACATCGCTCGAATCCGGTTGCCCCGCGTTTGCGGGGAATCTGCCGTTCAGTGTCGCTATTGTTATTCAAAAGAGAATGCGGAGTTTTAAAAATGCCCAAAATGAAAACCAAAAGCGGAGCACTGAAGCGGTTCAAGAAGACCGCCACAGGGTTCAAGCACAAGCAGTCCTTCACCAGTCATATTTTGACCAAGAAGAGCCCCAAGCGTAAGCGTCAGCTCCGTGGTACCAAGCTGATTGCCAAGTCCGATGTGGCCTCCGTCAAGCGTATGCTCGCGCTGTAAAGCGTTTACTGGATAAGAGAAGGATTAAACTATGCCCCGCGTAAAACGTGGTGTCGTCGCTCGTCGGCGTCACAAGAAGATTCTTGATCAGGCCAAGGGTTACTACGGCGCTCGCAGTCGTGTATTCCGCGTTGCCAAGCAGGCGGTCATCAAGGCCGGTCAGTACGCTTACCGTGACCGTCGTAACCGCAAGCGTCAGTTCCGCGCTCTGTGGATCGCCCGTATCAACGCAGGCGCCCGCGCCAACGGCCTGTCATACAGCCGTCTGATCGCTGGCCTGAAAAAGGCGAATGTTGAAATTGATCGCAAGGTTCTGGCCGATCTGGCCATGAACGAGCAGCAGGCATTCAGTGCTGTTGTCGAGAAGGCGAAAGCGTCTCTGACTGCTTAAGCTCTTTCATCGATTGCTGATCGATAGGGAAGCCCTCAGGGGCTTCCGGTAATAGGGGAAGAGCATGCTCTTCCCCTATTTTTGTTTCAGGTACACGGTTTTGTTTTAGGCACACGGTTTTGTTTTGGGTAAATGGCTTTTTCGGTTATGACAACGGGACAATCTGACGCCCCCACATTCTGATTTGGAGCAGGATCAATGGAAAACCTTGAACAGCTTGTTCAGGAAGGTCTGGCAGCAGTAGAGCAGGCGGACAGCCTGCAGGTGCTTGATCAGGTGCGGGTGGATTATCTTGGCAAGAAAGGGGTTCTGACCCAGCAGCTTAAGTCCCTCGGGCAACTGTCCGCGGAGGAGCGTCCGGCCGCGGGCCAGAAGATCAACGATGCGAAGGCAACAATCCAGCAGGCTATTACTGAACGCAGGGAGCAGCTTGAAGCCTCAGCGATCGATGAAAAACTTGCCAATGAGTCCATCGATGTCACGCTTCCGGGCCGGGGCCAGGATCTCGGCGGGCTGCACCCGGTCACCAGAACGCTTCAGCGCATTGAACAGTTTTTCGTTCGGGCCGGTTACACCGTGGAAGAGGGCCCTGAAATCGAGGACGATTACCACAACTTCGAAGCCCTGAATATTCCCGGCCACCACCCCGCCAGAGCCATGCACGACACCTTCTACTTTGACCCGGGGACGCTGCTTCGCACCCACACTTCGCCGGTCCAGATCCGCACCATGGAAGTAGCTGAGCCGCCTTTCCGGATGATTTGCCCCGGCCGGGTGTACCGCTGTGATTCGGACATGACCCACACCCCCATGTTTCACCAGGTGGAAGGCCTGCTGGTGGAGAAGGACGTCAGCTTTGCGGATCTAAAAAGTACCGTCGAGGCGTTTCTGAGGGTGTTTTTCGAGCGGGACCTTGCCGTGCGTTTCCGGCCCTCTTACTTCCCGTTTACAGAGCCCTCGGCAGAAGTCGACATTGAATGGGGCCGGGAAGCGGACGGTAGCACAAAGTGGCTTGAGGTCATGGGCTGCGGCATGGTGCACCCCAAAGTATTCGAGCATTGCGGCGTGGACCCCGAGGTATATCGCGGCTTCGCGTTCGGTCTTGGCGTGGAGCGGCTGGCCATGCTGCGTTATGGCGTGAACGACCTGCGCATGTTTTTCGACAACGATCTGCGTTTTCTGCGTCAGTTCCGCTAGCACGCAGGAAAGGGCTCCAGAGATTTAAAAGGGTTGAGGACCTCCATCAACCTGACCGCATCAGGACAGGGCAAACATCATGAAATTTAGTGAGCAGTGGCTTCGTGAATGGGTTAATCCCGCCAATGACACCCAGGAACTGGTGCATCAGATCACCATGGCGGGTCTGGAAGTGGACGGTTTTGAGCCTGTTGCTGGCCGGTTCAGCGGTGTCATTGTGGGCGAAGTGACTGACGTGAGCCCCCATCCGGATGCAGACAAGCTGAATGTCTGCCAGGTTTCCAGCGGTGCGGCATCCGTGCAGGTGGTCTGTGGTGCACCCAATGTCCGTTCCGGAATGAAAGTGCCTTTCGCCACCGTGGGTGCTGTTCTGCCGGGCGACTTCAGCATCAAAAAAGCAAAACTCCGGGGCCAGGTATCCAATGGCATGCTCTGTTCCGAATCCGAGCTGGGTATTTCCGACGATCACGAAGGCCTCATGGTGCTCCCGGATGATGCACCAGTGGGCCGTGACCTCGCTGACTACCTGAAGCTCAACGATGTCACCATTGATGTGGATCTGACCCCGAACCGGGCGGACTGCCTGTCCATCCGGGGCATTGCCCGGGAAGTGGGTGTGCTGAACGAAATGCTGGCGGAAGGTCCAGACTGCGCTCCCGTTGCTGCCGTGCATTCTGAAACGGTGGATATCGCCGTGGATGACCCGCAAGGCTGCCCACGCTATCTCGGCCGGATTCTGAGCAATGTGGACCTCACCGTTAAGACTCCGCTGTGGATGCAGGAGAAACTGCGACGCTCCGGTATCCGCTCGATAGACGCAGCCGTAGACGTCACCAACTACGTCATGCTCGAGCTGGGCCAGCCCATGCATGCGTTTGACCGGGCCGAGATCCAGGGCGGCATCAGGGTCCGGATGGCCGAGGCGGGGGAGAAGCTCGTACTTCTGGATGGTCAGGAAGTGGAGCTTGCTCCCGGTACCCTGCTGATCGCTGACCATGAAAAGCCGGTGGCCATAGCGGGGGTTATGGGGGGAGAGCATTCCGGGGTCAGCCCGAAAACCCGGGACCTGATCCTTGAGGCGGCCTATTTCGACCCCATCACCCTGGCAGGAAAAGCCCGACATTACGGCCTGCACACGGACGCGTCACACAGGTTTGAGCGGGGAGTGGATCCCGATCTCACCCGTGATGCAATGGAGCGGGCCACTGCGCTTCTGATGTCCATTGTCGGCGGTGCGCCCGGTGAAATAGTGGAGGTGAGCAGCGAGGAAGATCTGCCCTTTGAGAGGGTAATTGATCTGAGGGAGCAGCGGGTCGCGGATGTGCTGGGTGTGGAGATAAGCCGCACCAGGATTGAGGAAATCCTCGGCCGGCTTGGCATGCACATCGACAGGCTCCTGAAAAACGGCTGGCGAGTGCGGGTGCCCATGTTCCGGGCCGATATCAGC
Organism: Marinobacter sp.; assembly: GCF_044799475.1. Lineage (GTDB taxonomy): Bacteria > Pseudomonadota > Gammaproteobacteria > Pseudomonadales > Oleiphilaceae > Marinobacter. Next base: position 2,181,509 of record NZ_CP085217.1, read on the forward strand.
ATTGAAGAGGACCTGATAGAAGAGGTCGGCCGGATTTACGGCTATAACAACCTTCCGGTGACCCAGGCTCATGGTTCCATTGAACTGCGGCCGGAGCCCGAGGCGGAGCGTCCCCTGTCAGCCGTTCAGAACTATTTTGTTTCCTGTGGCTACCAGGAGGCCATCACCTACAGTTTTGTGGACCCCAGAGTCCAGACCCTTGTGGATCCCGAGCAGGTGGGCATTGAGCTGGCCAACCCCATCTCCGCCGACCTGTCCGTCATGCGGACCACCCTGTGGAGTGGTCTGTTGAAAACCCTTGGCTATAACCAGAACCGGCAGCAATCCCGGGTGCGTCTCTTCGAGACTGGCCTGAGGTTTGTCCGCTATGGCGACGAGATTGATCAGCGGCCCATGCTGGCGGGCGTGGTTACTGGAAATCATCTGCCGGAAAACTGGGCCAACGGCCGCCGGGCAGCGGATTTCTATGACCTCAAGGGAGAGCTGGAGTCGCTCTTCTCTCTGCTGGGTGTATCTGTTGAATTCTCGGCGGGCGAGCACCCCGCGCTGCATCCGGGGCAGACCGCAAAGCTGTCCCTGAGGGGTATCACCGTGGGCTGGATGGGCACTTTGCACCCGCAGGTGCAGAAAAAGCTCGACCTCAATGGCACGATCCTGATGTTTGAGCTATTCTTGAAACCGATCCTGTCTGGATATGTGCCTAATTTCAAAGAATTTTCAAAATTCCCTGAAGTTCGGCGGGATTTGGCTATTATTATCGGAAGTGACGTTGCGTTTGCCGACGTGGAGCGTATTGTTGAAAAGACTGCTGGCGAGCGTCTGACTGGACTGCGCGCATTTGACGTTTACGAAGGCAAAAACCTGGGGGAGGGCAACCGAAGCCTTGCCCTGAGTCTGTTCTGGCAGCACCCGGAGCGCACGCTCAACGATGACGAAGTGCAGACGCTCTTCGACGGCGTTGTCGAAGCGCTGAAAAGCGAGCTTGGAGCGACATTGAGGAGTTGATGAATGGCGGCTTTGACAAAGGCAGAAATGGCCGAGCGATTGTACGAGGAGCTGGGTCTTAACAAGCGTGAAGCCAAAGAGATGGTAGAAGCTTTTTTCGATGAAATCAGAGACGCTCTCAGTCACAACGAGCAGGTAAAGTTGTCGGGTTTTGGCAACTTCGACCTTCGCGACAAGAAGCAGCGGCCGGGACGGAACCCTAAAACCGGAGAAGAGATACCCATCAGTGCCCGGCGGGTTGTTACGTTTCGTCCAGGACAAAAACTAAAGCAGAAAGTAGAAGCGTATGCTGGAACCCAGTCATAATAATGAACTTCCCGTCATTCCGGGGAAGCGCTACTTCACCATCGGTGAGGTAGCTGAACTGTGCGCTGTAAAGGCTCACGTTCTCCGGTACTGGGAGCAGGAATTTCCTCAGCTTTCCCCGGTCAAGCGTCGCGGTAACCGTCGCTATTACCAGCGTGCCGATGTTCTGACGATCCGCCAGATCCGCAGTCTTCTCTACGAGGAAGGCTACACTATTGGTGGAGCAAAGCAGAAACTGAGCAGTCACGAGGTCAAAGACGACACCTCCCAGTACAAGCAGCTTATCCGCCAGATGATCACCGAGCTGGAAGACGTTCTCACCGTGTTGAACAGCCCGATTCGGTAGTTTCTTCAGAACTCGCGATAATCCGGTTTTGAGTGTTTATTTTTAGGGGGCGCTGGTGTAGACTGCGCTCCGCTAAGCCGTTGAGTTCCCTCTCTTTGGCAGAAAGTCCGGCTGGCAGAGTCCAGACAGGCTTTATTAGTGATTCGGGGCGTAGCGCAGCCTGGTAGCGCATCTGCATGGGGTGCAGAGGGTCGCAGGTTCAAATCCTGCCGTCCCGACCAGAATATCCCACAAAATGCCGTCAACTATTGACGGCATTTTCGTTTCTGGTCTTTCCTTCTTTGATATTTCGCGCCCGAAACAATAGACTTACCAATTCGTAACCTGAAAAATTGTTGAGCAAGTGACGGGCGCACCCGTGTTTCCCGATCAGGCTCTGCCAGTATTGCACAACAAAACGACGGAGGCTTCCCAGTGGGCAAAGCTTTAAAAGACGAATACCAGACCGATTACGTAGTGGGGCAGGACAACATCGCCCGCTTCGGTTTTGACATGCACAACATTGTGTTCCCGGTGACGGCACTGCTGATTATCGTGTTCGTTGTCGGAACGCTGATCTTTCCGGCAGGATCCAAGGAACTTCTTGATGGCGCCAAAAACGGCGCCATCGCCATATTTGACTGGGGCTTTTTGCTGAGCGCCAACCTGTTTGTGATTTTTTCCCTGCTTCTGATCTTCCTTCCGGTCGGCAAAATCCGCATCGGCGGGGTTGATGCCAAACCGGAATTTTCGACCCTGTCCTGGTTTGCGATGCTCTTTGCCGCTGGCATGGGTATCGGTCTCATGTTCTGGGCCGTCGCTGAACCCGTGGCCTACTATACAGACTGGTATGGCACGCCTCTGGACGCAGCAGCGAACACCCCTGAAGGCGCCCGTATGGCCATGGGTGCCACCATGTATCACTGGGGGCTTCATCCCTGGGCCATTTACGCCGTGGTTGGTCTTTCCCTGGCGTTCTTTACCTACAACAAGGGATTTCCGCTGACCATCCGGTCCGCATTCTTCCCCATCCTGGGTGACCGGGTCTGGGGCTGGCCCGGGCATGTCATCGACATCATCGCTGTGCTTGCCACAATTTTTGGCCTCGCGACCTCTCTCGGTTTCGGTGCGCAGCAGGCGGCCTCCGGCCTGGCTTTTCTGTTCCCTGACGCCATTGACGGTGGTCTGAATGTCCAGATAGGCATCATTGCCGGTGTTACAGCGATTGCCACCATCTCGGTCATCCGGGGCATCGAAGGTGGCGTCAAGCTCCTGAGTAACATCAACATGTTTCTCGCGGCGCTGTTGCTGCTGTTTGTGATTTTCGCAGGCTCGACCATGTCAATTCTGCAGTCCTTCTTCACCACCACGACGGCCTACATTGGGAACATTATTCCACTGAGCAACCCGTTTGGTCGTGAAGACGCCACCTGGTTCCACGGCTGGACCGTGTTTTACTGGGCCTGGTGGATCTCCTGGTCACCGTTCGTCGGCATGTTCATTGCGCGGGTATCAAAGGGACGGACGGTTCGTGAGTTCATCACGGCAGTGCTGCTGGTTCCCACAGTGATCACCATTGTCTGGATGAGCACCTTCGGCGGCAGCGCTCTTGAGCAGATTCAGAACAACGTGGGCGCGCTCGCGGCCGATGGCCTGACCGACGTATCCCTGGCGATGTTCCAGATGCTGGCCAACATTCCTCTGGCGGCCATCACATCGTTCCTCGGCATAGTTCTGGTGCTGGTGTTCTTTGTCACTTCTTCCGACTCCGGCTCGCTGGTTATCGACAGCATCACCTCCGGCGGCAAGATCGACGCGCCGAAAGCTCAGCGTATCTTCTGGGCGGTTACAGAGGGTGTCATAGCAGGTGTTCTGCTCTTCGTCGGCGGCTCAGACGCCCTGAGTGCGCTTCAGGCCGGTGCGGTGAGTGTGGGGCTACCCTTCACCATCATCCTTCTGGGTATGTGCTACAGCCTGTTCAAGGGGCTGACCCACGAACGGGCCCTGCTGATTGCCGAAGGCAAGATGTAACAGCCCGAACAAGAGTAAAAGAGAAACAGAAAAGGCCCCATTCGGGGCCTTTTCTGTTTCAGTGAACCCGCCTTTCGTGCTATTGGCCGAACTCGGCCATGGCGTAACGTACGCGCTTTTCTGCAGTAAAGTGAGGTCTCTTGAGCCTCTCTATGTTCTGCAGCCTCGGCAGCAGCCCACAGCCATTCGCTATCTGGATTGACAGCCCGGGTCGGGCGTTGAGCTCCAGCAGAAGAGGGCCCTGGTCTGCGTCCACCACAAGGTCGACCCCCATGTATCCAAGGCCCGTAGCCTCGTAACAGCGGGATGCCATGACCAGCATTTTTTCCCAGTCGGCAATTTCGATGTTGTTGAGGCTCAGCCCCGTATCCGGGTGCAGAACAACGGGCCGGTTGAACTGCACGGCATTGACGCACTGGCCTGTGGCTATGTCCAGGCCCACCCCAACCGCCCCCTGGTGAAGGTTGGCCTTGCCGTCTGATGCCCGGGTTGCGAGTCTCAGCATGGCCATGACCGGATAACCCTGGAACACCACGATGCGTATGTCCGGCACGCCCTGAAAAGAGAATTTCTCCAGGGCGGGCGTGGTCTTTACCAGTTCTTCCACGATGGCGACGTCAGGAGCGCCGCCCAGGGAGTAGAGGCCGGCGAGGATATTGGAAAGATGCCGCTCAAGGGTGGCCACGGTAACTGCGGCACCAGAGCCCTTGATAAAGTCATCCCCCTCCCGGCGGAGAATGACCATGATGCCCTTGCCGCCAGAACCCTTGGAAGGCTTTATGGCAAAGCCTTCAAGCTGGTCGACACGTTCCCGGAAATGGGATATTTCGTGCTGCTGGCTGACCACCTGCAGGAGTTTTGGGCTATTCACCTCCCTTTCCGCGGCGGCCAGCTTGGTTTTCAGCTTGTTGTCCACAAGGGGATAGGCGGCGCGGTCGTTGTATCGCAGAATGTAATCGACATTGCGCCGGTTCATGTTGAGCATGCCCAGCCGATTCAGGAGAAATGGCGATACCCACTTCATTTGTCATAGGCCTTCATCGGCTCAAAGCGGCGCAGCTCACTGAGTTTGTAGCCTGTGTACTGACCAAGGAGAAGGACCAGGGCAAAGATCACCAGGTGCAGCTCAGGAAAATTGAACGTCAGATGGCCGGCAAGGGGAGCGCTCATTGCAAGGAAGGCGCAGGTCGCCACGAAAAGACTGCCTGTTCCCTGGGTAAGAACTTCCCGGGGACCTTCCTCCTCCCAGAGGATGGACATGCGCTCGATGGTCCAGGCCAGGATCACCATCGGGAAGAAGGTGACCGTCATACCCGTGCTGAAGCCCATCTGATAACCCACGATGGCGATGCCTGTGGTTATGAAAATGACCAGCATGATCAGGGCTGAAATCCGGGAAACCAGCAGCAGGTTCAGGCTGGACAGATACCCCCGGAGCAGCAGTCCGATGGCAACCACCGAAACAAAGGCGATCAGGCCGGGCAGAAGGGATGTCTGCACGAAGGCGACAGCGATCAGCACCGGCATGAAGGTTCCCGAAGTCTTCACCCCGATGACAATCCTCATGAATGCCACAACCAGGGCGCCAAGGGGCAGGAGCATCAGCATCCGGAACATGCTCTGTTCTTCGATGGGAAGCTGGTAGAGACTGAGCAGGCCAAGGCCTTTTGAGCTGGATTCGTCCTGGGCCAGCTGCATGGAGGGCACCGTCTGCCGGAGCATGGAAAAGCTGACCTGGGAGTTGGTGCCGCCGTTGAGGTCGATCAGTGAGATGGAATCCTCGCGCCACAGGAGCACATCTTCAGGCAGCCCCTGCCCACCGGTCTGAGGGTTGAATGTCAGCCATTTCTCGCCGTTGTGGATCTGAAGAAACGGGCGCAGGGATTGGCGCCGTCTGGCGTCTTCAAGTTTTAATCCGTCAGTGATACGAGCCGGAATGCCTGCATGGTTGAGCATTCTGGTGAGAAGCTGGATTCTGTCACTGTCGGCCAGCAGGAGGCTGGTGTTCTGGTCGGGATCTTCTGACTGCAGGAGCTTGATAAGCTCCCGGGTCATGCTTTCCGGTGTGCTGGACTTTGCCGCTGCCTGCTGCAGTACTTCCTGTACCGCAGTGGCCTCGGGTTCTTCCCAGAACACGTCGTCGGGCTGAGGGTCCGCCCCCTCCCTCTGGCGCAACGGGGACTGATCCGGAACCATCTGTGCGGTGAAGTAGAGGGTCTGCTGGCCGGTGGCATCCCGCACGGTCCACTCAGCCCGTCGGGTGCCGGCGTCTTCGATGATGGAGAACCCGTAGCCGGGTGAGGCTGCCTGTTCCGAAAGAATACGAAAACCTGGCGGATCCCGGGGAATGTTCAGGCTGACAAGAACCGGTTCTCCCTGGGCCAGAAAATCAATTCGCGCTTCCACCATCCAGACAGGACGCTGTTCACCTGCCAGCCAGGGAACCCCCATTTCCACATGCCGCAGCACCGCGAGCACAATACCCACGGTGATAAGAATAGCGACGCCAAAATAGAACGGAAGCCTGGAGCGGGTGGTCAATTTGAAGTGCTTCCTTCAGTTTCAACGGATTCTGGTAACTCAGTGGCGTATTCCTTGCCCACGTCGATCAGCATGACATCCCGCAGGATGTTGCGGCCGATGAGGACGGAATGGGAGAGGTGTTCCCGCTCCGCCAGAGTGAATTCGGCTTTCTGCTCATGGCCGCCGATTATGAACTGCAACTCCACCACAGGCCGCCGTTCAGCCTCATCCGCCGACGCCGAGACAATGCGCACATTGCGCACAATCTTTCGTTCGAGGGTCTCGAGCTTGCCCTCTGAATTGGGCACGGGAACATCAAATCTCACCCAGTTTTCGCCATTTCGCTCAAAGCGGGTCATGTTACGGGCGTCAATCGACGAAGTGGTCGCCCCGCTGTCAATCCGGGCAACATACACCAGCCCCGGCCCAACCAGCAGGAAACGTTCCAGTTCACCGACGATGATCTTGTTGTTGAGCCGTTGCGCGCCATTATCGCCTGTGTTGCCGGCGGATCCCGTGGCAGGGCAGGCTTTCTGCTTTGGCGCAGGGGGACAGGAGGGCTTTTTCACTTTTTCATCGATGGCTTCCAGCACCTGCTGGGTGGACTCTGTCTGCTGGGCCATCAGGAGGGTCTGCTGGGTAAACGTGAGAGACCGCAGTTTCTCTATTTCTTCCCGTTGCTTCTCAACCGCAACTTCGAGCTCGTTGAGGTCACGACGTTCCACCAGGAAACCGGTGTTGGCGCATCCTGTAGCAGTCAGGGCAATCAACGCCGCTGCAACAAGAGCGGAACCAGGGAAGCGGGCGCTGCGTACAAACATTCCAAACCTCAGACTTGAGGACACCCGGGCATCCTGATGGACAACCGGCGTCAGTTTCTGGCCTGAACCGATAGTCCCCCATCGGATCGTGTAATTTTTAACGCAGAAGTATACAGCAGTCACCAGGGGGGTGTGAGCCACTGGCCATTAACGAACGGACATCGTAGTACATTTACTCACGCGGCGCCTGTGCTGTTAGCCGGAGCAGGGGGTAACAGGAGCAGAGAGCTATCAGGAGTCGGGATTGCTGTCCTGCTTGCGGGAAATGAAATGATCATCCCCGAAGACTTCCCCTGACTTGAGGTACTCCTGGATAACAGGGGAACAGTTCAGGTAGAACAGCAGGAGCTCGCGCTGTATGTCCTGATCCTGGATCCGGGAGGCATAGCGGATGAGCTGTCTGATCACTTCGTCTGGCGTGTTGCCAAACTCCGCATCGTATCGTTCACTGACAAGCTCCAGCAGGCGCTGGAGGTGAAACTCACCTGTATGGGTCATGTGAGCGGCCAGGGTCACGCCGCGGTCCGGGTCTCCGGAATCTTCTCCAGAGGCGGGGTGACCTGTAGCCTTGCGCCAGAGTTCTTTTAACATGTGCCCTTTCCAGTCGATGGAGCGCCGAACTGCACCGTCTCCGATGATTTAACGTATGCTACGCTGGAAGTCCATAAAAAGATTGGTTGCGGCAGGTACAATGTCTCAAATGAGGACTTTGCATGTCCACAGCGTTTTGGGCGGGCTCTGTTTTCAGGTTCTGCTGTTCAGTAATCCAGCCGAAAGGAATTCCCGGTGATCGAAACTCTTCTTGCTGAGCTTTCGCCACAAATGGCGGCAGTTCTTGCTTTTGCCGTGCTTGTTCCGGCGCTTCTGGTATTCGCAGTCATGCAAAGGCGCTGCCGCGCCCGGGAAACCAGCCTGACGGAACTGGATGCGGATCTTGTCCGGCTCCGGCAGGAACTCCTGCAGCGGGAGCACCTGCAGGCTCTTCAGGACCAGAAGACCAGCCAGTTGAGCGAGCGTCTGGAACAGCTCCACCTGGAGAATGCCGGGCTTGGAGAAAAGGTGGAGCACTGGCGCCAGCAGGCGGCGACGGGCGAGCACCGCATGGCCTCCCTGGCGTCCCGCAACGAAGCCAGTCAGGAGCGCATCCGCCAGCTGGAAAAGGAGCGGATGGAGCATGAGAGAAAATCCGACAGCCTGGGCCATGAGCTCCATCAGGCCAGGGTCGCACTGCGTGGCTATGAAGTCACCCTGGAAGAAGAGAGGCGCGCCACAGATGAAAAGTTGTCCCTCCTGGAGCGCAACCGGGATGCCCTGAAGCAGGAGTTTGAGAACCTGGCCAACAGGATTTTCGAGCAGAAGAGCGAACGTTTCACCCAGCAGACAAAGACCAGCCTGGACACTCTTCTGAACCCATTCCGGGACCAGTTGCAGGACTTCCGCAAGCGGGTTGAGGACGTCTATACCTCCGAGACCCGGGACCGCCAGGCCCTGCGCAGTGAAATCAAATCCCTGCAGGCTCTGAACCAGCAGATCACGGAAGAGGCCGCCAACCTTACCCGTGCCCTCAAGGGCGACAAAAAGATACAGGGCAATTGGGGCGAGGTCATCCTCGAGCGGGTGCTTGAACGCTCCGGTCTGCGCAAGGGTATCGAGTATGAGACCCAGAGCAGTTACCGGGATGCCGCGGGCCAGTTGATGAGGCCGGATGTAGTGGTGCACCTGCCGGACAACCGCAACCTGGTGGTGGACTCCAAGGTCTCCCTCGTTGCCTATCAGCAGTGGGTGACGGAGGAAGATGAAAATGCCAGAGCGGGATACCTCAGAGCCCATGTCGAGGCAGTCCGCAGCCACATCCGCGCGCTGAGCGAAAAAGACTACAGCCAGCTTGGCGGATTGCATTCCCCGGATTTCGTGTTTCTGTTCATGCCCATAGAGCCCGCCTTCGTGGCTGCCTTCCAGCAGGACGAGCAGCTGTTCAGCGAGGCGTTTGAGCGCAAGATCATTGTGGTCACCCCCACCACCCTGCTGGCCACCCTGAGGACCATAGAGAACATCTGGCGATACGAGCGGCAGAGCCAGAACGCCCGCCTGATTGCCGAAAAGGCAGGGGCTGTCTACGATAAACTGAGAGTATTCGTGGAGGCCATGGAGCGCATGGGGGTTCAGCTCCAGACCGTCCAGGGCACCTATGACAATGCCATGAACACCCTGACCCGGGGCCGGGGAAACCTGATCTCCCAGGCCAACCGTTTTGTGGAACTGGGGGTTCGTGTTAAAAAAGAGCTGCCCAGGGCCGTGACGGAACAGGCAGAAATTGACGTTGAAGACGAGCATCCCGGGGCCTCAGAGGGCGATGCCAGTGGCGGTCCTGCGGCGGAAGCAGCCAGTGGGGGAAGCCGCAGACAAGGCAGAAGTGCTGCCGGAACAGGGGAATGAACAGCTCCCTGCACCGCCTGAGGGCGGATAACTGAAAAGTGAGACGGTCATTATGATAGCGAGACGCAGTTGGATCCGCCGCAGTTTCTGTCAGGGGCTTGTCACCATGACCCTCCTGTGTTCAGCACCGGCCATGGCACTTGCGCCGGAACATGAGGTCCGCCGGCTCATGCTGGCAACGGAAAGCGCGGTTGAGAACCAGCGCTGGGACGAGGCCTCCGGATTTCTGAACCGTCTGCAGGGCCTGGATGCAGAGAAGCCGGATGCCTATCTGTATTACCGGGGCCGAGTTATGGCTCAGGCCGGTCTCTACGCTGAGGCCAGGTCAGCCCTGGAAAATTATATCGGGAGCGCCGGCAGTGACGGACAGTACTACACCGATGCCCTGAAGCTGATTACCGATATTGAGCAGAAACAGAAGGCGGATGAAGACAAGACAGCCGCCGGGGATGGGAACGGCCAGCCCATTGCGATGATCGAGCCGGCAGGCGGCGACAGTGTGGACAGGCTCAGGCAGCTGTACCTTGCAGATTCTGACGCGCAGGCGCTGGAAATTCACCTCAATACCCTGCTGGAACTGACTGGCTGGCGGGAAGACGAGCGTGTGGTCAGAGTGGGGCAGCCACCTGATATTCTTTATCGTGTGTCCGCCGACGCGGGGCGCATCAGCATTCAGGAAACCAGGCGGGCTGGCGCCACCGGCGATGCCCAGCGCAGGCTTTCGGTCCAGACCCTGTCGGTCTATGGCATAGACCCGGATGTGAAATGGGATTGCCGGGGCACGGGCGAGCCTCTGTGCCGGGTCTATGATCCCCGGGACGGCTCACGGCTTTTCCAGCTGGCGTACGACCGGGACCGTGTTGCCCAGGTGGCCAGAACCCTTGGGCAGCTGATCCGGACCCTGCAAAACCCCGATTAAACCGTCTCCCCCCGGTCGCCCTCCCGATAGGCACCGGGGGTGACCCCTGTCCACTTCTTGAAGGCCCTGTGAAAGGTGGAAGGCTCAGTGAAGCCCACCCGATGGGCGATGTCATTGATGGGCAGTTCCGGCCGGCCCAGGTAATAGATCGCCAGATCCCGGCGCAGCAGGTCCTTGATCTCCTGAAACGAGGTGTTTTCCTGCTTGAGCCTCCGGCGCAGAGTCTGGGGGCTGGTGTAGAGTTCTGCGGCAATCCACTCGAAATCCGGCAGGGCCCGGGAGAAATCCCTGCCGATCAGTGCCCGTATCTTTCCCGTCCAGGTATTGCTCTCGTCAGGTCGCGACAGGAGATCCGCCGGGGAAGTCTTGAGGAACTGGTGCATCTCCGACAGGTCCCGGATAACCGGTGCACTGAGAAAGCGACGGTCAAACCGCAGCTCTGTTTCGGGGGCGTCGAAGCTCAGGGGGCAATGGAAGATGTGCCGGTATTCGTCGGCATGGGGAGGGGTGGGATAAGCGAAGGCGGCACTGTTCAGTTCCACCGGCTGGCCAATCAGCCAGCTCCCCAGGCGATACCAGATCACCAGCAGGCTTTCCTGCAGAAAATGCATGGGGTCATGGGTTTCGCCACCAATCACGGCCACCAGCCGCGCTTCGTCTCCTTCTTCCTCCAGACGCATGGCCAGCGCCGGGTCAAACAGCATGGAAAACTGATGCGCCCGCTCATAGACAGCTTCCAGGTTGGGGCAGCCGATAACCAGCGCACACATGGTGGCAAAGGTGCCCGGCTTGCCCTGCCTGGGGCCCAGGCCCATGAACTCATCTTCCATGACTGTCCAGATCACCTGCATGAGCCGGCTGTACTGGGCACTGCTCACCCTTGCCATGTCAATCCTGAGGAGCTCAGGCGAAATACCCGCCTCCCTGAGCATGGCCTGGGTATCAAAACCCCTGCGTTCAGCCCCGCTCAGCGCAGCCTGTACAAAATGTCGGGAAACCGTGAGGTCCGCCATTGCGCCTTTCCTGAATCGGGAATCGAGCACCATCATAAAACCCTGCGGCCACAATGCAACTGCTGCAGGGGGAGCCGGGGCCGGCAGATTGGCAGAAAAGGTCAATGGGAATGATGCAACTGGCGGTTGGCCCGGGGATAAAAACCCGGCAGCATCAGAACACTCAGAGAATCCGATTTACGCCCACCGGGGAGACACCATGCCAGGGCCACTTAGCCAACTTAAAGTCCTTGATTTCACCACCCTTTTGCCTGGGCCTTACGCCACCATGATGTTGGCCGACATGGGCGCCGATGTCCTGCGGGTGGAGGCACCGGACCGCATGGATCTGACACGGGTCATGCCGCCCCACGACGGGGGTGTCAGTACGGCCCACGCCTACCTCAACCGGGGCAAGCGTTCCCTTGGGCTGGATCTCAAGAAAGCGGAGAGCCTGGAGGTGATCCGCCGTCTGGTGGCGGAATACGATGTGGTGATCGAGCAGTTCCGCCCCGGGGTGATGGACCGCCTGGGAATAGGCTATGAAGCGCTCAGAGAGATCAATCCGGAACTGATTTACTGCGCCATCACCGGCTATGGCCAGACCGGGCCCTATCGTAGCCGGGCTGGCCACGACATCAATTACCTGGCCCTTGCGGGCGTGAGCAGCCACAGCGGACGCCGGGGAGACGGACCGCCACCGCTGGGCATCCAGGTGGCGGATGTGGCTGGCGGTTCACACCATGCGGTCATGGGGATACTGGCTGCGGTGGTGCACCGGCAACACACCGGCGAGGGCCAGTTTGTGGATGTCAGCATGACCGATGCCGCTTTCGCCCTGAATGGCATGGCAGGCGCCGCCTGCCTCGCTGGCGGCGAAGAGCCTGCGCCGGAAAGCTCCCTGCTCAACGGCGGTACCTTCTATGATTACTACCGGACAGCGGATGGCCGCTGGCTTTCCGTGGGCAGTCTCGAACCCCAGTTCTGCCAGCGTCTGTGCGATCTTCTCGGCATTCCCGGGCTCAAGAGCTATGGCCTGAGCCAGAACCCGGAACATCAGAAGGAGCTGAAGCAGGGCATCAGCGAAGCGGTTGCAAAACGCACCCTGGCCGAATGGGAAGACGCCTTCGCCGGCCAGGATGCCTGTGTCGAGCCGGTGCTGACCATTTCGGAGGCGGCGGAGCATCCGCAGCTGCAGGCGAGGGACATGGTGATCGAAGTGGCACGGCAGGATGGCTCGCCGCAAAAGCAGATTGGTCATCCCATCAAGTTCAGCCGGACGCCCTGTCAGTCGTCTTATACTGGCAAAAGCCTGGGCGCCGACAACCAGGATATTCTCGGCAGCTGATCAGCCAGCAACCTCTTCCCCGGCGACAGCCAGTTCCCCGTGGCTGTCGTGGGTTACCACCTGGTTGCGGCCCTTGTGCTTGGCCTCATACAGAGCCTGGTCCGCCCGGGCCAGGGTTTGATCCGGATCCTCTCCACGCTGGAACTCGGCCACGCCAATGGAAACGGTGACCCTGAGGCTGCCGGAGATATCATCAAAGGAAATCCCCTCGATACACTCGCGGACCCGCTCCGCCTTGATCAGAGCCCCCTCGATGGGAGTCTGGGGCAGTATGATCAGAAACTCCTCGCCGCCATAGCGGCCAAAGCAGTCAATCACCCGCAGTCCTTTGGCAACACACTGTGCCACCGACCGGAGAATCGCATCGCCGGCCTGGTGGCCGTGGGTGTCGTTCACGTCCTTGAAGTGATCAATATCCAGCAGACACAGAGAGAAGGAGCCAGGGCAGCGGCCGTACCGATTGGACTCTTCGGCAATTACCTCAAAAAGGCGCCGGCGGTTGTAGATGCCGGTCAGGGCATCCATGTTGACCAGGTCCTGGATTTTTGCCATAGCCTCTCCAAGATCCTTATTACGCTCCCTCAGCTTGCTCCGCAGCTCACTGATAAAGCCGCCAATGATGGCAATCTGGGACATCACCAGGGCAAAGGCCAGGGTCTGAATCAGATCCAGAGCGCCGGTGAGTGCTTCGGGCCGGAATGCCAACAGACTCAGGTAAAGCAGGCCGTAAAGGCCAAAGAAGGTGAGGCTCACCATCAGGAACTGACGTCTGCTGAGGCCCAGCATGCCGTACAGGGGCGGCACCATCGCAATCATCAGGAAGGACGCTCGCGCCTGGCCTGAATCCAGAAAAAACATCACCCACAGGGCCGGCAGCAGAGACAGAACCATCTGGGGGATGGTCATGCTGGGGTCGCGGAACCGGAGATTGAGGTTGGTCTGAATCAGGCAGAGGAAAGTGCCGTTAAGAAGTGCTGAAAAAACGGCGTACTGAACCACCACCTGTCCGGGAATCAGGTCCTGATACCAGCAAAAGGCCACCAGTGAGAAGGTGGCAATATAGGAGGTAAAGGACATGGCCAGCCGGCGTTTGCGGAGGGTCTGTTCTCTGAATGTTGCTGGCCTTAACGCTTCCTGCTGGTTCAGGGGGAAAGCCTGTTCCGCTTGCGCAGTGTCCATGGTGGTGCCTGTTGTTTTTTTTGATCGGGTTCTGACCTGGAGTCTGGCTGATAAAACCTGTATTTCCTGTATGAAAAGACAACAGGTTTTGTAGTTTATGCCTTTCTTTAAAAAAAGGTGAGCGAATTGCGTAAAAAATGAATCTGTTCTCAGTTTTTTGCTGAGTGGGGTTTCTTTTCTGCTAATTTGATAGGTAGGTCACCGCTTTGCGCGTGGCGTTACAACGACAATAAAAGGAAGGTCCGATCATGAATCTCTTACCTGATTCCACTCAACGCGGCAGGAGGCTGAGGCTCTGCGCTGTTGGCCTGTCTCTGATGGGAAGCCTGTTGGTAGCTGGCTGTACCGATGGTAACAGCAGTTCTTCGTCAGTGAGCAACACACCGGTCAACGAAGACCTGTTCCCGGCAGATGGCCGTTTACAGGCAACTATCCGCCGGACCACCAATGGTGTTCCTCACATCACGGGAGACAACCTCAAGTCTGCCGCATTTGGCCATGGTTACGCTCAGGCGCAGGACAATGTGTGCCTGCTTGCCGAAGCATTTGTCAAAGCGCGAAGCGAGCGGGCGAAATATTTTGGCCCCGGGCCGGAGAGCATTCACGTCATTAACGACTTCAGTTTCAAGGCCCAGGAGATCAGAAGCAGGGCAGCCGAGGAGTTTCCGGGCCTTTCCGCCGAGAGCCGGGCACTGATGGAGGGCTTCACGGAGGGTTACAACAAATATGTGTCAGAAACCGACGCTGCTGACTACCCGGCAGAATGCCGCAATCAGCCCTGGGTATTTGAAATCTCGCCGATTGACCTTTTCGCCCATTATCGCATTCTGGGCCAGGTTGCCAGTGGCGCATTGTTTGCCACTGGCGCTGCCTTTGCGGCAGTGCCTCCAGGAGCCTCGGCCGACCCTGTCCCCGTAATGACCGCCTCGGCTGCTGACAGCAAGCTCAATCTGAAGCGGATTGTGAGCGACGCCCAGCGGCTGGCGTCAGAGAGAGAGGACTACACGGATACCGGCCTGGCAAGCAACGCCTGGGGCGTCGGTGCAGATTTGACGGAGCAGGGCCGTGGAGCCCTGCTTGCCAATCCTCACTTTCCCTACACCGGCCATCGTCGTCTCTACCAGATGCAGATGACAGTGCCGGGGTATCTGAATGTCAGCGGCTCCGGCCTGCTGGGGACCGCCATTCCGCTGATCAACTTCAACGAGAATCTGGCGTGGTCTCACACGGTGTCAACCGGCCGGAGATTCACCTGGTATGAACTGGAACTGGCGCCTGACGATGATCTTTCCTACATCAAGGATGGCATTAAAAAGCCCATCACTGAAAAAACATTTCAGATTGAGGTCAACGTAGGAGCTCCGCAGCCGATGCTGCTGGAAAGGAAATTCTACTTTTCGGAATACGGCCCGATGCTCGCAGCCGATCTTGTTAACGACGCCTTCCCTGCTTGGGGTGACAGCGGTCTGGTTAACAGGAAGCCGGCGGCCTACACCTATCGCGACGCAAACGCGACCACTGAACGCCTTCTCGATTCCTGGTTGCAGATGAGCCGGGCCTCTACTCTGGAAGAATTCCAGGATGTGTTCCGGAATTGCGGGACCACCTTCTGGACCAATTCCACCTATGCTGACGATCAGGGCAACGCCTATTACATAGACAGCAGCTCCGTACCAAATCTCTCAGAGGGATCAATTTCGTCGCTTGAATTCAAACGTGGTGTGTTCCCGGCGTTTGACAAGCTGTTCAGGGCAGGCATTACCCTGCTGGATGGAAGCACGTCCACGGATGACTGGGTCGAGGGCGAATGCGGCGGGCTGGTACCCTTTGATAAAAAGCCACAATTGGTGCGCACCGACTGGGTTCAGAACTCGAACGATAGTCACTGGTCTGCCAACCCGGCGGAACCGCTGATCGGGTTTTCGCCCCTGTTCGGGCCGGAGAGGGAGTCTCTGAACCCTAGAACCCGCCTGGGGATCACCATGCTGCAGAATCCTCTGGATTCGGGGCCGGTGTCCCCTGGCGCCACTGCTCCCGCGGGTCAGGATGGGAAATTCAGCGCGGATAACCTCATCAATGTGATCTATAACAATCGGAGCTGGTATGCGGAGCAGTTCCTGACGGAACTGCGCGAGCGCTGTGCCCTGATCGGAACCACGCCGGTAAATCTGGCCGAGGGTGGAAGCCGGACTGTCGACGAGGGCTGTGCGGTATTGCAGGGCTGGGATGGTGTCTACAACACAGATAGCGTCGGCGCCCATGTGTTCCGGGTTTTCATTGGAGACTACCAGAATAAGCTGGATACTGAGCTGACCATAGAGTTTAATCCTTCAAATCCGGTCGCCACGCCCTCGACTCCCTCCAGCGATAACCGGGGCACGGCGGATGACGCCATGCTTCAGTCGCTGGCTGCCGGCCTTGACGCGCTGGACCTTGGTGGCATTGAGTACAATGTTGCCCTCGGAACTGTCCAGTACTACCAGCCATCGGGTCTCGTTCCGCCGGGCGGCACCCCCAGGACCAAGCCTGAGTGGCGGCTTCCCTGGCACGGTGGCAATGGGAGTGTTGATGGAGTGTTCAATGCCATAGGTGTGGTCACCTCGCCGGTGAAGGAAGACACGCGTCTGCCCCGGATCGCACCGGACACCATTGACGATACTGCGGGTCTCTCTGACGAGCCGGGAGAGGGATGGCTGATGGCTCGCGGAACCAGCTTTCACTTCGGCCTCGAATTCACTGACCGGGGCCCGGTGGCGTTTGGACTGACCAGCTATTCCCAGTCCTCTGATGCGGACTCACCGTATTTCCTTGATCAGAGCCTGCGGTACTCCGAGAAGGACTACCGGCAGTTCTGGTTTAGCGAAGAGGACATAGAGGCAAATCTGGTGAAGCAGGGCGAGATGACTATCTCGAACTAAACGTAACGTCGAAGTCTGCAGTCCCGGCCCCACCTCTGGTGGGGCCTTCTGTTTCTCAACCTACCGCACTTGCCCTCTTTCCTTGCCGGCGTTGCGCTGCTTTGTTCATGTTTTGTGAGCCGGTCCTGCTGGAACCTTATGGTGACCTCCCGCAGGTTAACGTCGGTGCACTAATGCCCCGTCTGGTTAATTTGCTGATCTACTTCTTGCCGCTGGCGATTCTGGCCAAGGCGTCAGCCCGCAGGTGTGGTGGTTCCACATCAGGAGTGGCAATACAGGACCAGAGTCACCAGTGGCAAGCCCTTCGGGAGCCCTGAAAGCCTTGAGAATGGTGTTGCGAAGTCTCGACTTGGAGCCCCAAACCTTCGTCACAGCGCCCTGCTCTCAAGGCTTTCAGGGGCTCTGTAGGTCAGCGAATTACAGGATACGGAGCGGAAGGGACCAGGAAGCGAAGTCAGGCACTGGTGATTCCTTCAATGACAGAATTGCAGGGGCAGGTATGTGGATGCTGGTCTGTGCCCTTTAGGACTCCAATTCGGTCTTTGCTGGGGCAGCGCTGGAGATGCAGTGATAAAAAAGCCCCGTCAGGGACGGGGCTTTTAAATTGCTGCCGGTGGTGCTTAACCCACCGGTGTATCGTGCGCGTTATAGCGCCGGTTACGGAGTCGGAAGCAGGAAGATAGTTTCCAGAATCATGTTGCTGAAGGTGTCTTTTGCATCATCGGCAGTTACAACGACTTGTTCGGTCTGCGCGATGGTGCGGTCTTTCAGTACATCGCCAGGCTCAGCAATCTCTGCCAACGGCAGCACTGGGGTTGTGTGCACACCTTCTACGTAACGTGTCAGAAAGGGCGTGTTGCCTCCCTGGAATTGCCCGTCGACCACAGGGAACTGGCCTTCGGTTGCGCCCATGATCGCTGCCAGCGCTTCAGAGCCTGTAAGCGGAGCTGCAGGCGAATCAATCTGCACGCCATTGGGCAGCGTGATCTCCAGAGGTGGCTCGCCAAACCGGCTATCTGCCGCATTCGGAGTGGTGCGGTCACCATTGATCTGACTAAGTAGAGTATTCGACTCCTTCAGTTCATCGGCAAAGTTAATCGGATCAACCGAATCCAGCGCTGCCTGATTCACGTTCAGGAAGGTCTCCAGATCCGCATCGCCCTGGGTCAGGCCAGCTGCTGCCTGCAGTCCACCTAGAATAGTGGGTGCGAAGCTTGGCGAGTTCTCCAGAAGGCGAGTGATGCCTGCTACCGGTGTCAGCAGGTGATTGCCTGCCACTCGCAAATCTGAGTTTCCGCTAGCTTTGCTCGCCCCTACGAACGCACCCCCGTTGATGGTGCCCAGAGAGTGGCCGATGAAGGTCACGCCCTTCGAGGCATCAATGCCTGGCAGCTTCTTGGACGTGCTGATCGTTGCGGTCAGGTTCATCAGGTCGTACGCGCCCTGACGCAGGATGTCACGGTTGTTCAGGAAGTTGGACAGGTTAATGAACAGTGAGCCGGACGAACCAAAGCCTGTCTCAAAGTTCATCGGAACCGGGTTGTTGCCCGGGCCGGCGGTAAAGCCGAAATGGCGTTCGTTGATTTCACCCGGCTGGAAGCCAGTTGCTGTATTCGCTGGTGCCAGACCGGGGATGGTGCTGCCAGCTCTGGCTACGGTGCCCACGATGACGAAGGCATTTGCCTGAGGGATTCCAGCTCCAACTAGAGTTTCTATCTCTCCCTCTACTGTTGCTTCTCGAAGTGCTTCAGTGTTGAACGTACCCTCAGGCAGATCAACGAGATCCTCAACGCCAGCTAGCAGAGTGCCTGCCAGCTCAAGTCTCTCTTCTGTTGTAGCTGGTGCAACGCCGTGCAGAGGCTGATCGATAGCGAAAACGGCAACGTTAAGACCAGCACCTGCGGCGCTGGCAACTAACTGACTTCCGAAGGTCAGCGCCGCACTGCGGTCCGTAGTTATGCCGTGCTGATAAATAACAGGGATGAGATCCTGGCCAGAAACCCTCGGGTCCGCTCCCCCTTGGGTAATGATCAGCATGGGAACTTCGACGGTTTCCTGAACAGTAGGGAAGGGGAAATTATAGTTCAGTACCCGGCTCACTTCCGGATCCGCCTGAGGAATAGTCACCCCCAGTTCTCCGCCAAGAAACTCAGCCAGACCGGAGTTCGGCCGCCAGCTTACCGTGCGAATGGAAGACGAGGGGCCAGTCTGGGTGGCATCGGGAGCGGCTATGAAATAGGGCAGTTCGATGGAGCCCTGATGAACATCAACCGCAACCCCGTTGAAATTAAGCTGTGAAAGAACCGCGGAAACCGCAAGGGCGTTGTCGGTTCTGAGTATGTCGAACTCTTGTGCCGAAGGCTTCGGGAAGGTGCCTTCCGGGAAGCTGCTCGCAACTACCGTGCCGACACAGCCAAACTTATCCTCAAATGTGACGACGCCAGCTCCCAGATTGGTTTGAAAACCTGTCGTTGCGGGATCGGCATCGTTATCGCAGGCAGCAGGAAATTCATCCAGGGCAGCGCTCGGCGTAAATGAGCCCTTGGCTCCTTCCACGGCAGCAAAAACCTGCCCAAATTCGCTAGCGCCACCCTTTACAGCAGCACCAGCCGCTGCAGTGGTAACCGAGCGCCTGAGTTGATCCGCAAACCAGTTGGCCGGGTTGGCAATATGGCTGAGAACTTTCTTGTCTTCGCTGGTTGTGATCGCGAGAGACAGGGCAATGTTGTCCTTGGTCAGGTCGGGCAGACCAACGTCCGCTCGTGCCTGGTTGTTAAGCCCGAAGTACTGGGAGCCAATGGTTTCCCACAGACGTGTGATAAGAGTACGGACGGGAGCAAGAGAAGGGCTGGCAAGGCGCGTGTCCGGGTCGCGCAGGTTCTGGTAGGCCGGGGAACCGACAATCCGGTCGCCACTGGCATCGCGGACTTCATTGGTTACCACAACGACATAACGGCTCAGTGGATTAAGAGGCTTGTTTGGCCGGATACGGAGGGCCGAATCGCCTTCAAGCTGGATTATGTCGTGGTCGAATTCGGGGTTGGCCACAAGGTTGTTGAGATAGCCGAAGGCCTTCGCCTGGTTGCGCCCTTGCAGATCGACGGCGATACCCAGACGCGGGATGGTGTCCAGAGGATCTTTACCAGCCGCAACCTGTGCAGTAATCGCGATCGGAATGGTCGGCGGCTCCTGGAGCGACAAACCGCGAACCGGCTCTCCGCTGGCATAGGCCAGCTCGATCAGGAAAACGTTCTGCCTCGGATTCGGAATTACGCTAGTTGGGTCGTTCGGATCAGTGAGAATGAATGCCCGAGAATCAACAGAGTCGGGATCAATATCGTCGCTGAAACGGACTACGATCGGCGCAACGGTGGACGCGCCGCTCAGGTTGTTAAGAGCTCCAATAACAGGATTCGTCTGGTCACCGGCAACAGCGAAAGAGCCGTCTTTGGCTGTCTGGTCGAAGTTGAGATCGTTCGGAATCGGGATATCGCCGGTCACCGGGTTGAACACTGGCCAGGTTTTTCCGGTAAAGGCCGGGTTATCGATCTTCGGTTCCGGATTGGCGTTCGCCCCCGAATCTGCATCATCAAAACAGCCGGTCAGCCCGAGTGAGGACGCCACGGCAAGGCTTATTAGAGTTTTCTTGAACATGGGTGGAACCCTTTCCTGTTGTTGTGTCGTTATCGCCGGCTTCTGACGGGGCCGGACCCAGCCGGTAAGCCCGTTGTCAGAGGCCGGTTAATGTCTGATTTCTGGCCAGCGCTTTTAGCCACTTTTCTGTCAGTCTGACTATAGCGAAAGATAAAGGAACCTGTTTATCGCTCTAAAGTGTGATTCTCACACTGGAGCCCTGGCAGGTTGGCCGTTCGGGGTCCCTGAACCGCGGGGCCCAGAGGTTTACTCAAAAATAGATGGCTCCAGGACATTTGTCGAGGTTCGCCGCTTCAAGCTGTGGTTTATTTTACATTTCCGGAAGATGCGCACCCTGCTTTCACCGGAAGCCGGAGAAGTCCGGTTTGCGCTTTTCGGCAAAGGCCCGGAAGGCTTCGGCGGCTTCCGGCGATTTCAGCCGTTCCACAAAGAGTTCGCCTTCCTCCAGCATGGTGGCCTCAAGAGCTTTGAAGCTGGAGCGGTTAAGCAGGTCACGGGTGGCCCGGATGGCGGCCGGTGGCTGGGCCGAGACCCGCTGGCAGGCCTCCAGCGCTGTGGATTCCGTGTCAGCGGGCTCACAGACCCGGTTGATCAGGCCCAGGCGGTGTGCGTCATCGGCACTGAAAGCCCCGCCCAGCATCAGAAGCTCCGCCGCCCTGACCCGGCCCAGCCACTGGGGCAGCAGGAGGCTCGATCCGCCCTCGGGGCACAGCCCCAGGTTGGCAAAAGGCATCTGGAACCGGCTGTTATTGCCGGCGTACACCAGGTCGCAGTGCAACAGCATGGTGGTGCCTATGCCAACAGCAGGGCCGTTCACCGCGGCCACCACGGGCTTGAGTGAGGTGGCAAGACCGAACAGGAACCGGCCTACCGGGGTGCTGCGAAAATCACCCGGTAGTCCTTCGGCAAACTCCCCCAGGTCATTGCCGGCGGTGAAGCAGTCATCGCTGCCGGTAAACAGCACGCAGCGGATGTTGTTGTCGGCTTCGGCGGTTTTGAGGGCATCGGCCAAGGCGCTGTACATCTCCCAGGTGAGGGCGTTTTTGCGGCTCAGCCGGTTGATGCGGACAACCAGTGTTTGGTCTGTCGTTTTGGTAAGAACGAGATCGCTCAATGTGGGCTCCCTGATAACGTTTGGACCGCCAGTCTGACGCGGCCTGTAAAAATGAAACAGGGCCATTCTGGCGTTTGATAAAGCCTGATTGCCAGCCCGGCGCAAAGCGGAAGAGGCAGCTGCCTGCGGCAATACCATGGGCTGATGCATCCAGTTGCCGAATTTCTGGTAAACTCGCGGGGTTTTTTCTGACCACCCATAAATCTGATGAGACGCCTATGACCACCGTAATCCGCCAGGAAGACCTGATTGAGAGCGTAGCGGATGCGCTCCAGTTTATCTCCTATTACCACCCGAAGGACTTTATTCAGGCCGTGTACGAAGCTTACCTGAGGGAAGAGTCCCAGGCGGCGAAGGATGCGATGGCGCAGATTCTGATCAACTCCCGGATGTGCGCCCAGGGCAAGCGGCCCATCTGCCAGGACACCGGCATTGTCACCGTGTTTGTGACCATCGGCATGGATGTGCAGTGGGAAGCGGACATGGCGCTGGACGACATCATCAACGAAGGCGTTCGCAGGGCCTACATGCATCCGGACAATGTTCTGCGGGCATCGGTACTGGCAGACCCGGATGGCAGGCGCGCCAATACCAAAGACAACACCCCGGCCGTTATTCACTACAAGGTGGTGCCGGGCAATACGGTTGATGTCCATGTGGCTGCCAAGGGTGGTGGGTCAGAAGCCAAATCGAAATTTGCCATGCTGAATCCCTCGGACTCGGTGGTGGAGTGGGTTCTGAAAATGGTTCCCCAGATGGGTGCCGGCTGGTGCCCGCCGGGCATGCTGGGCATTGGCATTGGCGGCACCGCCGAGAAGGCGATGGAGCTGGCGAAGGAATCGCTGCTGGAGCCGATCGACATTCATGACCTCCAGGCCCGCGGCGCATCAAATCGCGCCGAAGAGCTGCGACTGGAGCTGTTCGAAAAGGTCAATGATCTGGGCATTGGCGCCCAGGGCCTGGGCGGCCTGACGACCGTGCTGGATGTGAAGGTAAAGGACTATCCCACCCACGCCGCCAACAAGCCGGTGGCGATCATTCCCAACTGCGCCGCTACCCGCCATGCGCACTTCGTGCTGGATGGCTCGGGCCCGTCGCTGCAGACCCCGCCAAGCCTGGAAGACTGGCCAGAGATCACCTGGGAGGTGGGCGACAGCGTGCGCCGGGTGAATCTGGACACGGTTACCCCGGAAGACGTGAAAGACTGGAAGCCCGGCGAAACCGTACTGCTCTCCGGCAAGATGCTGACCGGCCGCGACGCCGCCCACAAGAAGATGGTGGACATGATCGAGCGGGGAGAAGAATTGCCAGTGAGCATGAAAGGGCGCTTCATCTATTACGTTGGCCCTGTGGACCCTGTGCGGGAAGAAGTGGTTGGTCCCGCCGGCCCGACGACGGCCACCCGCATGGACAAGTTCACCCGCACCATGCTTGAGAAAACCGGCCTCACCGGCATGATCGGCAAGGCGGAACGTGGCCAGGTGGCCATCGACGCCATCCGTGAATTCGGCGCTGTCTACCTCATGGCCGTGGGCGGCTCCGCCTACCTGGTGTCCAAAGCCATCAAGAAGGCCGAAGTGGTTGCTTTTGAAGAGCTGGGCATGGAAGCCATCTACGAATTCGAGGTGGAAGACATGCCGGTGACCGTGGCGGTGGATTCAAAAGGCTCGTCCGTACACCAGACAGGGCCTGCCGAGTGGCAGGAGAAGATCATTGCCGCCAAGGCGGTTTGATTGCAGAGCTGAAGTGGGGGTCAGATAAGGGGGTCAGATCAGGCGTGATCTGACCCCGTCTTGCCACCGAATCAGGGGTCAGATCAAGCCTGATCTGACCCCGCCGTCCCGGCCTTTTCCTTAACTTGAGCAGCTGATGTTCAGGTGCTTCCCCCAGTCCGGAGGCGGGGCCGCGTAGGCTTCGTTTTCCGGCTGTTCGTCGAAGGGTTTTTTCAGTACTTCAATCAGCTGTCGAAACGGCTCGTAGTTGCCGGTCTGGGCGTCCTGGATGACCTGCTGGGCCAGATAATTACGCAGGATGTATTTTGGGTTCACGGCGCACATGGCGGCTTCCCGCTCGGTGTCCGGTCGGCTTTCGCGCTCCAGTCTTTTCTGGTAACCCTCCAGCCACTCGTCAGCAACCTTGCGGTCCACGAACAGATCCCGCACAGGCCCCGCCCCTTTGCTCGGGAGCCTTGAGAGGCCTCGGAAGAACAGGGTGTAATCTATGTGGTGTTCGTGGAGCATGCTGAAGGTGGCCATGATCAGATCCATGTCCGCTTCTTCCTTCAGGGCCAGCCCCAGCTTGTTCCTCATGGTCTGAAGGAAACGGTCGTTGTAGGCCTTTTCGTAATATCTCAGGGCGTCCAGCACGTCATCTTCTTCCATGAGCTGCACCATGGCCCGGCCCAGGTACTGACAGTTGGTGAAGCCGATCTGGGGCTGCCGGTTGTAGGCGTAGCGGCCTTCCTGGTCAGTATGGTTGCAGATGTAGCCCGCATCAAAATCGTCAAGAAACGCATAAGGGCCGTAATCGAAGGTGTCGCCCAGGATGGACATGTTGTCGCTGTTCATCACACCGTGACAGAAGCCCACCGCCTGCCAGTCCGCCACCATCCTTGCCGTGCGTTCAACCACTTCGCTGAGCCAGCGATGGTATCGAGCCTGCTCGGGGAGTTCTTCCAGGTGGCTGAAATGCAGGTTGATGGTGTGGTCAGTCAGGGTCTTGAGGGTTTCCCTGTTGCGGGCGTGAGCGGCAAATTCAAAGTGGCCAAAGCGGATGTGGGTCAGGGCGACCCGCATTAAAGTGGCGGCGGTTTCGATGGATTCACGGCGGACAGGGTCGGCGGCGCTGACCAGAAACAGTGCCCGGCTGGTGGGGATGCCGAGAAAGTGCATCGCCTCGCTGCACAGGTACTCCCGTATGGTGGACCGCAGCACGGCCCGGCCGTCACCAAACCGGGAATAGGGTGTCTGGCCGGCACCCTTGAGGTGCCAGTCCCAGCGGCGGCCGTCCGGGCCTACGGTTTCCCATAGCAACAGGCCGCGGCCATCCCCCAGCTCCGGGTTGTACATGCCGAACTGGTGGCCGGTGTACTTCATGGCCACCGGGTCCATGCCTTTTAGCAGTTCCTGCCCCGCTCCCAGCGCGGCCCACTGCTCCGGCTCATCCACGGCGAAGCCCATCTCCTGGGCAAGCCCGGTGTTGTAGCACACCATTTTCGGCCTGTGGAGCGGCGTTGGTCTGACCCGGCTGTAAAAGACCTCGGGCAGATCGAGATACCGGTGTTCTACGCGAAAGTCAGTCAGAGTCATTCTCCCTGGGTGGTTGGCGCTCCATAGTTATACGTTTCTGGCAAGTACTGGCTTCCTGTTACGTAACGCTTTCCTGTTTCCGTCATTGTGTCAGACTGTGAGACAGGATCTCAATATGGCCCCTGTTCCGGCTCTCCGCTTTCTGGCTGGAAACCGCTGTTGGCCAAACCTGGTATGGAAACTGCAAAATTCCGGATCAGAGTCAGGAAAGCACCTCAGCCACACTAACGTGGATCGGGAGACGGAGCGTGCAAATATCATCCGAGGAATCACATTCGGGCATTGATCAACTCATGGAGCGTGAACGGCTGCCGGACGCCTACAGGGCGGTCGTCGATGAGCATATCAAACCTCTGGCCAGAACCCTTGCTGGCTGGCAGCATCGACTGGGCCGACCGCTGATTGCCGGCCTGCATGGAGCCCAGGGCACAGGCAAGTCGACGCTCTCGCTGTTTCTGCAAACCCTGCTGAATGAAAATCATGATCTGCCCTGCGCGGTTCTGTCACTGGACGACATCTATCTTACCCGGGCGGAGCGGGAAGGGCTGGCTCAGAATGTCCACCCGCTTCTGCTGACCCGCGGCGTGCCCGGCACCCACGACCTGCTGCTGGGCCAGCAGACCATTGATCACCTGCTCACGGCGGACAGGGACTCACTCACCCCTCTGCCCACATTCGACAAGGCCTCGGATGACCGACTGCCCAGGTCCAGCTGGCCTCTGTTCCGGGGCGGGGCCAAAGTCGTTCTGATTGAGGGATGGTGTGTCGGTGCCGGCCCCGACCGTGATTCGGAGCGTCTGGCCAGCCCGGTCAATTCACTCGAGGCCCGGGAGGATCCGGAGGGTATCTGGCGCCAGTTTGTCAATGACCAGCTATGGGGCGCCTACGCCTGGTTTTTTGATCAGATTGACCGATTGATAATGCTGAAAGCTCCCTCCATGGACTGTGTTGTACGCTGGCGCACACTTCAGGAGCACAGGCTCGCTGAGCGCGCCACCACCGCACCATCGGAGGGCAGCGCAAGCCAGCGCATAATGAGTGACAGGGAGCTGTTGCGTTTCATCATGCATTACGAGCGGATCACCCGGCGTTGTCTGGCTGACCTTCCGGCCAGGGCTGATGTGGTGCTGGAGGTGGATAAGGACCATCGTTTTGCCCGCCAGTATCAGAACCACCAGGATGAAGGAGACTGGCTATTATGAGCCGACCGCGACTTATTATCTTCACGGACCTTGATGGCACTCTGCTGGACCATGATACCTACGACTGGTCTCCGGCAAAGCCGGCACTGGAAGAACTGGAAAAGCATCGCATTCCGCTGATCCTGAATTCCAGCAAGACCACCGCTGAACTCCAGAGACTTCGCCGGGAGATCGGTAACCATCACCCTTACATTGCGGAAAATGGCGCGGTGCTGGTCATTCCGGCCGGTTATTTTGGCTCTGCCGATGCCGATGCCGATGCCGGGGACAGCGACAGCGACGAGATCATCCGGTTTGGCTCGCCCCGGCAGGACCTGCTCGAGGTGCTGGGCCGGCTCCGTGAAGACGGCTACTCATTCCTGGGCTTCAATGACATGTCGGTAGAGCAGCTGGCTGCGGAAACCGGGCTGGACCCGGCTTCCGCAGCCCTGGCGAAGAAGCGCCTGGCAACAGAGCCGGTGCTGTGGCAAGGCAACCAGATGGAGATAGATGGGTTCCGCCGGGCGCTGGAGCAGGAGGATCTGAAGCTTGTGAAGGGGGGGCGTTTCTTCCACGTCATGGGAGCCTTCGACAAGGCGCGGCCGATCGGAGCACTGATGAAGCGCTATCAGTCGTTCTACGCAGGGGAAGAGCTGGTATCAGTTGCGCTTGGTGACGGCCCCAATGACCGCCCCATGCTGGAAGAGGCGGATATAGCCGTGGTTATCCGGGCCGCCAGGCCGGAACCGCTGGTGCTGTCGGAGGATCACAGCGTGATGTATTCGGACCGGAAGGGGCCGGAAGGCTGGAAACAGTGCGTCATGACCATTCTGGCGGGAAAGGGATATTGATCATCATCAGGGCGAGAGGCAGCGTATGGGCGACTTTTATCAGAACGGAATCATAACGACTCTTCACAACCTTTCCCGGCGCCCGGTGGAGGAGCTGGAGGCTGAGCTCCTGGGCTTTTCCGGGGCCAGACCCATGGCACTGGTGCTACCGTCGCTCTACTCGGAGCTGCAGGGGCCAGCCCTGCAACATATTGTGGAAGAGCTCGCGAAGGTGCCTTATCTGGAGCAGATTGTCATAGGCTTGGACCGGGCCTCTGAAGCCGAATATCGCCATGCCCTTGAGTACTTTTCCGGGCTGCCCCAGGATGTGACCGTGCTCTGGAATGACGGTCCCAGGATGCAGGCCATCGACGAGCGCCTTCGGGAAGAAGGTCTGGCACCCACGGAGAAGGGCAAAGGGCGCAATGTGTGGTTCTGTTTCGGCTATGTGCTGGCGTCGGACCGGGCCGAAGCGGTTGCGCTGCACGACTGCGACATTCTGACCTATTCCCGGAGTCTGCTTGCCCGGCTGATCTACCCGGTGGCAAATCCTGCGTTTCATTATGAGTTCTGCAAGGGCTATTACGCCCGGGTTGCGGACGGCAAAATCAATGGCAGGGTCAACCGTCTTCTCGTAACCCCTTTGATCAGGGCCCTCAAAAGGGTCTGTGGCCCCAGTGACTTCCTCGATTACCTCGACAGCTTCCGCTATGCCCTTGCTGGTGAGTTCTCCTTCCGTACGGATGTGATACGGGACCTCCGAATTCCCGCTGACTGGGGGCTTGAGGTGGGGGTGCTTTCGGAAATGAAGCGCAACTATGCCACCACTCGCCTGTGTCAGGTGGACATAGCGGATAACTACGACCACAAACATCAGGACCTGTCACCGGAGGATGCAAGCAAGGGCCTCTCAAGAATGAGCACGGATATCAGCAAGGCGGTTTTCCGTAAACTTGCTACCAACGGCGAGATTTTTTCCACAGAGACCTTCCGGACCATAAAAGCGGTGTACTACCGGATTGCGCTGGATTTCATAGAGACTTACGAGAATGAGGCCGCCATCAACGGCCTGAGCTTTGACCGGCACTCCGAAGAGCAGGCAGTGGAGCTTTTTGCCCAGAATATCATGAGGGCAGGCGCGCACTTTCTGGACAAGCCCATGGATACCCCCTTCATTGCGAGCTGGAGCCGGGTTACCAGCGCCATCCCGGATATCATGAGCCAGATGGTCGAGGCTGTTGAAGCGGATAACCGGGAGTTCAGCAGTCCCTCGAAGAGCCAGTCAGGCAGTTAGTTAAGCGCCCCGTTAAACAGTCAGTTAAAACAGGAGTCGGAGCTGCATTCATGGGACAGGAACTGACCGCAAAGCTTGCAACCATGTTGAGGGTGGTTTATCCGGAGCTGGACACCGAATACCTGGCGGACCAGCTGATCGAGACTCTGGGAATAGCTTCCGATGCCGAGCCGCCAGAGCCCCATGACAATCACTGGAACCAGGGCGATGTGTTCCTCATCACCTACCCGGATTCGGTTCTGGAAGAGGGTGAAAAGCCACTGGTTACCCTTGCCGACTTTCTCGGGGACCACCTCCGGGATACGGTGACCGGGATCCACATACTGCCGTTTTTTCCGTTCAGCTCAGACGATGGCTTTTCAGTTATTGACTACCTGGCCGTCAGGAAAGAGTACGGTGACTGGGATGACATCACACGCATCGCTGGCGATTTCAGCCTGATGGCGGACCTGGTGATAAACCATATGTCCGCGCGCAGTGAGTGGTTCGGGAATTTCATAAAGCGGATCGATCCTGGTCGTGATTACTTCTTTGAGGCAGATCCCGGCGATGATCTGAGTAAGGTTGTGCGGCCCCGCACTTCGCCGCTACTGACACCGGTAATGACCGAAGACGGAGAACGGTACGTCTGGTGCACCTTCAGCGCCGATCAGGTGGACCTGAACTTTGCCAACCCCCAGGTTCTGATCGAGTTTGTGAAGATTATCCGGGAATATCTGGCCCGGGGCGTTACCATTTTCCGTCTGGACGCGGTGGCCTTTCTCTGGAAAGAAGTGGGCACGCCCTGCATCCACCTGCAGCAGACCCATGAGCTTATCAAGATTCTCCGGACCCTGATTGAGCATCACACGCCCGATGCGATCATTATTACCGAAACCAATGTTCCCCACCGTGAGAACCTCACCTATTTCGGCAACGCCAACGAAGCTCACGCCATCTACAACTTTTCTCTTCCGCCCCTGCTGATCCAGACCCTGGTTACGGGTAACTGCCGGCATCTGAAGACCTGGCTGATGAGCCTGCCGCCAGCACAGATGGGCACCACCTATCTGAATTTCATTGCGTCTCATGACGGCATAGGCATGAGACCGACCGATGGGCTGCTTACTGAAACCGAAAAGCAGGAGCTGGTCTCAACCCTTGAATCCTTCGGGGCCCGGGTTTCATACCGCAGAACGGAAACAGGGGCTGAACAGCCCTATGAGATGAATATAGCTCTGTATGACGCGCTCAAGGGAACGGCTGCCGGCGGGGAAGACCAGTGGAGCCTTCAGCGATTTGTCTGTGCCCACGCCATCATGCTCGCGCTGGAGGGCATTCCGGCGATCTATATTCACAGTTTTCTTGGCACGCAGAACGACTACCGGCGGGTGGAGGAAACGGGAGTCTCCCGCGCCATCAATCGCAGCCGCTGGGAGAGAGGGGTGCTTGAAGAAAAGCTCGCCGACCCCCTGAGCCACCACCGGGAAGTCTTCCGGCAACTGAAACGGCTGGTTGCCATCCGGCGGGAGCACCCTGCCTTTCACCCCAATGCCACCCAGTTTACCCTCCACCTGGGCCTGCAGATCTTCGGCTTCTGGCGGCAGAGCATGCGCAGGGACCAGTCGATTTTCTGCATAAACAATATCAGCGACGAAGTGCAGCAGGTGGCGCTCACGGACATCAATCTTATCAGTACCGACGAGTGGGTAGATCTTGTTTCCGGTGAAACGATCACCAATCTTTCCGGTACTCTGACTCTCAGCCCATACCAGAGTGTCTGGCTCTCAAACCGGGATATTTCCAGGGAGAAATGAAGTGAGGAGACTACTGGCCACTGAAGAACTGGCACTGCAGGCCCTGAATCCCTGCAGGTGAGGCGGTCTTTCAGATTGCTCAGGGGACGTTAACATCATCACCAAAGACCACCACTCTGTTTCTGCCACTCTCCTTGGCCGCATAGAGCGCATTGTCCGCCTGCTCCAGCCACTTCATGTAGTTTTCCGGCTCGTCGGTCAGGGGCGCTATTCCGATGCTGACGGTGTACTGGATGTCAGCGGCTGAGGTCTTCACCACGCTGGCGGCAATGGTTTCCCGGATCCTCTCGCAGATGGTCCTTGCGCCTTCGGGGTCGGTTTCCGGCAGGATGATGCCAAATTCCTCCCCACCATACCGCCCGGCGCTGTCGGACTGGCGCAAACTGTCCCTGGTGACCTGGGCGGTGTGTTTTATGACTTCGTCGCCCGGAAGATGCCCCCAGGTGTCATTTACCTTCTTGAAGTGATCGATATCAAACATCACCAGGGACACCGGGTTGCCATAGCGCCGGAAGCGCTCATATTCGGCGTCCACCAGGTTTTCCCAGGTGCCCCGGTTCAGCAGGCCGGTGAGCCGGTCGGTCATGCTGAGTTTTTCCAGCTGCTGGTTTGCCCGCTCAAGCGCCATCCGGCCGCTGGCCACGTCCGTCACGTCATAGATCATCAGGCAGATTTTTTCGATCCGGCCATCGGGGCTGGCGAGGGGGCTGATGGTCAGGTTCTGATACATGAAATCTTCGGTGCCGGTGATGGGCCGGGTGTTGCGGAACCGGAAGAGGAAAGGCCGTTGCTCCCAGGAGGTGAAGGCGCGGGTATTCAGAAGGACGACCGAATCCACTTTGCGCCTGAGCCAGGTTTCCGGAAGATCCGGAAAGGCTTCAAAAAGGTTTCTGTCCCGCATGCGGTTGGCGGTGATGCCGCTGTGGTTCTCCATGAAGCCGTTCCACACCTGCACCCGGTATTCCAGATCCAGAACCACCAGCCCCATCTCGACGGACTCAAGCATGTCGACGAGCCAGTGAAAGGCACTGACTTCATTTTCATTTACTGCCATCTATTGCGTCCTCCAGGACATCACCCCGCCAGGTAAAACAGGCCTTTTTCGAGATGGGGAATGGAATCTTCGGTGAGCAGGACCAGAAGATCACAGGAAATGGCCTGGCCTTCAATCTGGTAGTTGATTTCAATCGCCAGCAGCTGTTCCGGATTCCGGCTGTGGTGTTCCAGCAGATCACTGATCCGGCGATGCTGCCCAAGAACCATGGGGTGGCCCAGACCCAGCTTGAGATCCAGCTGGTCGCCAAGGCCCTTGAGAAAGGCGCCAAACAGTATGCTGGACATGTCCATCAGGACTTCGACCTGGACCGCCTCGGAGGAAGGATCATCGTATTGCAGCAGCCTGGCCATGTCATCAAAGCTTGAGTCTGAAAAAAGCAGCAGGGCTTCCCCTGCGATGCCAGCGCCAATAAACCCCTGGCAGACCGCGGAGTAGGATGACTCATCAGCCGCCGAAAGGGCCATGCTCAGTTCGGATTTGGCAATCATGGCCACCCTCGGCACCGGCAGCTTCACAAAGACGTTGAGCAGCCGAGCCAGAAGATCCGCCGCCCGTCCCATCGCCACGTTTGAAACCTCCTGCAGGTACTCGTTGAGGCCGATGGGGGCCGGAGCCGCTGCTGCCGTATTTTCCTCAACCTCAGGCCCCGACTCCGGTTCCTCGCCGGGCCGATAAAGCCCGTAGTCCTGAAGCAGTTTTGCAATCACCTGGGGATCGGTCGGCTTTTTGATGAAGTCTATCGCCCCCATCTTTTTTACACGTTCCCGGGCCTGGGGCTGGATGTCGCCGGACACCACGACGGTAAGAACGGGCAGGTCCTCGCGATTGATGGCTTCAAGGACGCCGTAGCCGTCCAGCTCCGGCATGTTCAGGTCCAGAAAAAGGATTTCCGCTTCACCAGCCCTGAGTTTTTCCAGGCCATCAAGTCCGTCGACGGCAAACAGGGTTTCCACGCCCCAGTCTCCGGGCAGGGCTCTCGCCATCTGTTTGCGGGCCAGTCCTGAATCGTCACAGATCAGCACTTTCGTGGTCATGCAGTGTTTTGAACCTCTGGGTTACCGGCAGATGCTTTAATTTGTTCCAAGTGTAGCAGTCAAGGGCTGTTTTCGCCGTGGCGCGAGTGCCTGGCACTGTCTGGCTGATGAGACCATTAGGGGAAGTGGCACATATGTACCAACAATTTGAAATTTATGGGAATTTGAGATGCACGTCTAAAACAGTGACAGTAGAAGACGTGTCCCGGCCCGATGTGACAGGCGTCACGAAACTGGCCCGCGAGGCCCGGTTATAGTGTCAACACAGTCACTAAAAGAATCAGAAGAAAAAGACCGCGGCTGGATAGAAACATAAAACCACCAGCCTTTGGCGCATGAAACGCAGTGAAGACCCTTACACAGAGACAGAACAATATGATCAGGGAAGCGCTCGATAAAGCGGTCCCCGGCTTGATATTCCTGCTTGTGGCCGGAGTCGCCCATGGGGAACTGACGCCCATTTCCGAGAAGGAAATGGGGCAGGTTCAGGGTCAGGCCATGATAGCCGTGGATCGCACCACAGGAACCACCGAACAGTTCACCCGTTTTACTCTGGGCATGGATGCTGAAATCCAGACCAATATTGAAACCCTGGCGCTCGGCGACGATGGCACACAGGCCGATGTCGCAGTAAACCAGCTCTCGCTGGGCCATATTTCGCAGGACGCCACCAGCGTACAGATCGACGGCAAGACATACGCCGCGGGGGACATAGTGCCGTTTGTTGGCGCCGACCCCTACTTTGAACTTGCCGAGCAGAATGGCGAGGTGGCCGGGTTCCGCTTTGGCCTGAACAGGGCCCGCGGGACCCTGTCCGGGGACATCACCAGCTTCAGCGGTGATCTCGGCCTGCAGCTTGAAGACGACACTGGTACGGCCAGTCAGGCTACGCTGTTTGACTCCACCACCACCGCAACCGACTATCGGGCCACTCATGTTGGTCTTGCCGATGCAGCCACCGACTGCGCTACCGGCGTAAACTGCGCGCCTCTGACCAACCTGAAGACCCTGGATGTGGGTGTTGCCAACCCGGACGGGACCGTCGGTTTTACAGAGGATTTCTTTCTGTCTTTCCAGAAGCAGGCCGTGGAATGGACAGGTGTGGATGGGGTGGTAGAGGCCCCGGCGGAGGCCGGCGTATTCTTCAACCTGCCCACCAGCATGACTCTGGATCTGCCGACCCTTCAGAGCGGAATTCCCCGTGCCCGGACCGAGCACATTGACCGCGGCCTGGGTCTGTTCTGAGCCAGACGCTTCTGTTGGTCCGGTGGTCTGACTTGCGACCCCGGGACTGCTAAACTGCGCCGGTATTTTTCCGATGTAACCGGCGCAGGAGTCGCAGGAAGTGATCCGTTCATTTTACTGGCATGACTATGAAACCTTTGGCGTGGACCCTGTTCACGACCGTCCTTCCCAGTTTGCGGGGGTGCGCACCGACGCCGACCTGAACATCATCGAAGAACCCCTGGTTATTTACTGCAAGCCTTCTGATGATTACCTGCCGGCTCCCGAGGCCTGCCTGATTACCGGCATTACGCCCCAGAAGGCGATGGCGGAAGGTTTTCCCGAGGCTGAGTTCATCAGCCAGATCAATGAAGCCTTCAGCCAGCCCGGCACCTGCGTTGTGGGCTACAACAGCCTGCGATTTGACGACGAAGTCACCCGGCATACCCTGTACCGTAACCTGCGGGATCCCTATGGCCGGGAATGGCAGAACGGAAATTCCCGCTGGGACGTAATAGACATGGTGCGGCTCACCTACGCCCTCCGGCCGGAAGGCATCAACTGGCCAAAAAAGGAAGATGGCAGCCCCAGCTTCCGCCTGGAAGAGCTTACAGTGGCCAATGGCATCAAGCACGAAAGCGCCCACGATGCCATGTCTGACGTGGAGGCCACCCTGGCCATCGCGCGGCTGATCCGGGAGAAGCAGCCCAGGCTGTTTGAGTTTGTCCTGCAGAACAAGGACAAGCATTCCGCCCGGGCCATGCTGGATACCGTGGCCATGAAGCCGGTGTTTCACATTTCTGCGAAATTCCCGGCAACCCGCGGCTGCTGCGCCATGGTCGCGCCACTTGCGGAGCACCCGACCAACAAGAACCTGGTTATTGTTTACGATCTGAGAGAAGACCCCTCGGAACTGATTGAGGCCACCCCGGAGCAGATCCGCCAGCGGGTTTTCACCTCCCAGGCGGAACTGGGGGAGCGGGTTAGCCGCTTCGCGCTGAAAGGCGTTCAGCTTAACCGGTGCCCGGTACTCGCCCCGGCGACCATGCTCAAAAGCCTTTCCCCGGAACGCCTGCAGGAGCTGGAGCTGGATGGTGAAAAGCTGCGCGCGAACCTTGCAATGCTGCGCCAGGCCCCGGATCTGGCCGCCCGCATAGCCGAGGCGTTCGACCAGCCCCACGAAGGCGACCTCACCGATCCGGACGAGCAGTTATACGCGGGTGGATTTATCAGCAAAGAAGACAGACAGAAACTGGACTGGGTTCTGAAGCAGCCAGTGGAAACCCTCGGGGAGACTGACATCCAGTTCCAGGACGGCCGGCTGGCGGAGCTTCTTTTCCGCTACCGTGCTCGCAATTACCCGGAAACCCTGATATCGGAAGAGCAGGAGCGCTGGGAAGAATTCCGCCAGCAGAGGCTGATGCAGCCGAAAAAGGGCTGGCGGTCACTGGAGAGCTATTTCCAGATCCTCCAGGCCCTCGCCGCCGACCCGGAGCTGGAACCGGCGAAGCGGCAGATCCTGGAGGAGCTGCATCTTTATGGGGAATCGCTCATTCCTTACGTTTAAGCCCGTAAGGATTTTTTAGCCACGGAAGACACGGAAGGACACGGAAGCAGCGCCGGGGTCAGGCCCACTCAGGGGGTCAGATCAAGCCTGATCTGACCCCCTGACTCCCGTTGCCCGAGACCTACGCCGGGGTCAGATCAAGCCTGATCTGACCCCTCCATGTTTGTCACCGCCGCCGCACAAAGTAAACAGACAGCGACTGCCCCATCAGACTCTGCACCTGGCTACCCAGGGCTTCCGCCTGCAACTGCTTCTGCACCGGGCCGGTAGCCAGGCTGTGGCCATCGCTGTCACGGGCCTTCACCAGTTTCCAGTCCACCTCGTTGCTCATCATGGCCATCAGCTGTTCAAGCTGGGCGGTGTCCTGGGGGCGGAACCAGCGGTCCTGGCAGCCTCCGAGGCCGTAGAAATCGCTCTCTGATATCAGATCCTGCCAGATGGCGTCCTGGCGGTTGTTCAGCACCATGCGGCGCAGCCGGCGCAGGTTGGCGCGGGTGGCGGTCAGGCCATGCTCCTGGATCAGCTTGCGGATATGACGGTCGCCCGCGCTCTGCTCGGCAATGGCCGTATGCATGTGAATTACGCTCCCGCTCTCCGTGGCGCAGCTCGCCAAGGCGGGCAGCGATACCTCGGTCATGTGCACCGAGGGCAGGCGGCCGATTTCGATCCAGTGCACCTTGTGGCCATCCGCAACAAATCGCTGGGCGATGGACCAGGGCCAGAACACGACGTTGTTGAGACCGAGCTCCTGGGAGCGGCGGGTGGCTTTGGCGATGTTGGCCAGGGACTCATCAACTGCGATCACTTCGACGTCATCGAGATAGCGGGCCAGTTCCAGTGCTCGCTGCCCGGACTCGGCGCCACAGACCATAAGGCGCAGGGTATCCGGCAGGCTAGCCGTGGGCAGTTTGAGCTCGCTGGCCATCAGTGCCTTCAGGCTGGTTTCGTTACGATAGGCCAGGTGTGCCCAGCTGGGCCATGCCTGGGGAACGTCCATCCGGTCCAGACAAAGCTCTTCCGCTTTTTCGTCGAAATTCTGTTTGATGGCTTCGTCAGTGGCCCGCTCGTAATAGCTGCTCGCCATCAGTGTCTGAAGGCCGGGGGACCAGTCGACCAGATTCCACTGGCCCAGCTGCACCGAAAATTCCTGATGAAACAGAGCACCATACATGGCGCTCAGAATGAGGGACCCCGCCATATCGTCCATGGACTCCCCAAGGGCGAACTGGGCGCTGATGCTACCGTTTATCGCGTCAATCAGGTTTGCTTCGTCATCCTCGACCGCCAGGGCATAGCCTGTGCGGTCGGCGTAGAGTGCCAGGGCCATGGCTAGCGTCTGCAGGCCTTCCCGCAGCGCCGCCGTGCCTGCGACTTCGGCGATGACAGCCCGACGTAGCATGCCGGCCAGCTCTTCCACTGCCGGGTCCGGCATCAGGGTTTTCTGCAGGGCCAGTACAAACAGTTCGTCGTCAGCCGCCTCATCGAGGTTAATCTGCGCATCCGGATCATTCAGGTTGTATCTGTGCCGGATGATGCTGGCAACAAAATGCCCCAGTTGCTGATGGGGAAGATCCTCACGACGCAGCAACGCAACGGCGTCCCGGACCAGTTCATCATCCGCCCGGTCGATTTTCAGGTTCTCTGCGCAGACCAGCATGCCGCTATAAATGGACGGCCATTCCAGTTCCAGCTCCACCAGCTTGCGGTAATGCATGTAGGCCACGTCAAAAAGGCCCTGCTGGCGCTTGGCGTGGGCAATGCCGCAGAAAGCGGCGGCGGATTGCCGGTCCAGAGCCAGGGCTTCCTGGAAATATTCCTGGGCAAGGGCAGGGCGCTCGGACGCCAGTGCCCAGTAGCCCAGATTGGTATATTGCTGTGGCTGATGTGCGTCCTGTCTCAGGCTGGTGGTAAACAGCACATGAGCCTGCTCCAGGGAGCCATCGTCCATCTCCACCCGGCCAAGCAGGCCGAGAGCTGCCGCATTCGCCGGTTCCAGCGTCAGCACCTCATTCAGTTGCCCGCGGCATTCCTGGCGTGAGCGGACGCGCTGAACAAATGAGCGCTGGGAACTGTTGGACTCACCGTAGGCCGCATTGGCCTCCAGAAGCAGAAGGGCAACCGCTGCCTTGCTGGAGGCGGAATTCCGGGAATGGTTTTGTGCGTACATGGAACACCTCGTTGTTATCAGGCCGCGGCATGCCCGGCGGCAAGAGACTGCAGGTTTTTGATGGTTTGCAGCTGTATGGGGAGGGTGTTGCGAAAGGTGTGCCAGTTTGGCGATGCAGTGGGCAGTGTTACTGAAGGGCGGAGTTAGTATGGTAGGTCGGATCAGGCGAAGCCGTAATCCGACAAACTCAGAGGCTCCCTAAATCAGCCGGATAGGCCCCGGGTAGCGTGCTACCAGCTCATCAGAGGTTATTAGCAAGAAGCCCTCGGTTTCTGCCTGGGCAACCAGAATTCGGTCGAAGGGATCCTTGTGTATGTCCGGAAGCAGGTTCACGTCAGCCTCCGAACATTTCGATTATTTCCTTCTGGCCCATCCGGTCGAAATCATCCGGCACGGTGAATTCACCTGCCATGAAGCCAATCCTCTTCTGCTGGCCCTCCTCAGGGGAGTCGTAAGCCGTGACACGGGCAACGGGTTTCCCCGCTTTGGCGATGATAAAAGCCTCACCCCTGGCTGCACGCGCAACCAGTTGCGACAGGCGGGTTTTGGCTTCGTGCATGTTGACGGATTCCATTGTGTTCTCCAGTCGCTTAGCTAGTTTAGCCTGGTTTATCATTCACAAACCCGTTGAAGTATCACGCAAACCAGCCAGAACGTAAACTGCGAAGCTGATGACATTCGCTCAACTCAGGAACTCCCATGCCTTCCGGACCCCAAACCGCGTACCAGCTCAAAGTAACCCTCTCCGGGGCCAGGCCGCCAATATGGCGCCGACTGTTGATTGAGCCCGGCACCACCTTCCAGGACCTTCACCGCATTATCCAGGTGGCTATGGGCTGGCAGGCTTCACACCTGCATCTGTTCCAGACAGAAGACGGCGCCCTGATAGGCGACCCGGCCGAGGATTTCGACGGCATGATGAACTTCCGGGATGAAGCCGTTGTGCCTGTCTCAGCTGTGCTGTCCAGTGAAGGGCAGACGCTGCATTACGAGTATGATTTCGGCGACAGCTGGGAGCATCAGATAGTGCTGGAGAAGATCACATCCGGAGAGGCAGGCAACGAAAAATTGCCACGCTGTATCAAGGCCGTGCGCCAATGCCCGCCGGAGGATGTGGGTGGCTTGCATGGCTTCTACGAATTCCTCGAAGCCATGGAGGATATGGCGCATCCCGAGCACATCGACGTTCGCGAATAGTTTGGCGACTGGTTCGACCCGGAATTTGTCGATCTCGACCAGATTAATGCGGATCTTGCCGAGCGCGATGACTGGTTCCCGGAGGATCCTGAGCATGGCGCGCCCGCGGCCAGCGATTTTCAGGGGCTGAGCCCGTCCCAGGTGCATGAGTTGTTACAAAACCCGCTGAACTGCCCTTCTGTTTTCAATCCGCTTTTCGATGCCGAATCGGTGAATGAGCGGCTCGATACAGCCCCTGTTATTCGTATGGCCGGCGTGCTGGTGGAGGCCATGAGAGGCAAAGGCATTCGCCTGACCGGCAAGGGCAATCTGCCACTGAAGCATGTGAAGGCGATGATCGATGCTGGCGGGGCGTCTGTTGTGGCACCGATGGCCCGGTATTCACCGATTCGCTCCGAAGAACACGTGCTGGCGGTCATCCTCACCCGTGTGTTGCTGGAAATCGCCGGCTACACCAAAAAGCAGAAAGGCGTGCTCTCCCTCAAGAAAACCGCAGAAACCAGGCTGGAGAAGAAAGGCTGGTTGATGCTCTACAGGGATCTGCTCTCCACGGCTTTAACCCGGCTCAGCTGGGCCTCAATGGACCACTACCAGGGCTTGGAGGGTGTACGGTACACAGCACCATTCTGCTTCTGGCTGCTGTCGCAGAAAGGTGATGAGTGGCGACCGGTGGATGAATACCTGGACGACATGCTCAGGGCCTTCCCCGGCTCCCACTTGCCGCCTACCCGGTGGTCTACATGAGCGATGAGGCGCAGGCACGATCTGCGCTGCGCTCGAGAATGATAACGTTGCTACAACTCCTCGGCCTGATCGAGCTGGATCCGGAGCATGCAAGGTTGCGGGATGAGGGTGAACAGGTGATGCGGCGGACGGCTTTGTTTGAGGGGATGTTTGTCCGGGTTCAGCTGGGAACTAAAATAGCAGAATTTCCAGAACATCATGTCTAGTCACATTCGATAAAGGTTTCAGTCGATTGGCTGAAAGATCTACTGTCAACTTAAAAGTACTGGAGTAAGTTGCACCGGGCTTTCAGGCTCTCGTTGGCTTGGGCATAAATGAAAAACGGCCGGCAAAGCCGACCGTTTTTGAGTACTACTGGGAGGATTAGCCCTGTAGTAGCTGCAACACCTGCTGGGGCCGGGCGTTTGCCTGGGCTAGGACGGAGAGACCGGCCTGCTGGAGGACCTGGGTGCGGGCCAGCTCGGCTGTTTCAGCTGCGAAATCCGCGTCTCGGATCCGACTGTTGGCGGCTGACAGGTTTTCTGAGGTGGTGCTCAGGTTTGCAATAGTGGATTCGAAACGGTTCTGGACGGCGCCCAGTTCGCTTCTGATTCCGTTGACGGCAGTCAGAGCGGTGTCAATTCGGACGATGGCATCGTTGGAGCCATTCACTGTGGTGATGTCTATCCCATCGACGCCCACAGTCAGGTCAACTGTCGCAGCAGTATCGTCAACAGCTAGAGCCGTGCCGGTGTTGGTCCCGCCCAGGGCAATTGCGCTCAGATCTTCCGGTGATTTCAGCTCGATGCTATCGCCGGCTTCGCTTACGATCGCGAATACGCCCTCGAGTTGACTGTTCATTGTGTCAACAACTTCGTTGATGCTCTCTTCTTTTCCAGTGAAGGTGACGTTTTGCACCTCGGTTCCAACGGTAACTGTAAACGTATCTCCAGTATCGACAGCTTTGGGTGCGGTGAAGTCAACGTCAAGAGCGTTCGCCGTTGCTATGCTACCGACATCGGCTGCACGTGCGCCCTGGGTCAGGTTAACGGTGATCGTATCGCCAGCGTTCGCGCCCACCTGGAACGTTTCCTGTCCAAAGGTGCCATCAAGGACCTTCAGGCCATTAAAGGTTGTCTGGGTAGCAATACGAGTTATTTCTTCAATGCGTTGCTGGACTTCGGCGTCCAGTGCCTCACGGTCAGATGTGCTGTTGGTGGCGTTGGCGGACTGAACCGAGAGTTCACGGATTCGCTGCAGGTTACTCACTACTTCGTCCAGTGCCCCCTCCGTCGTCTGCGCCAGGGAGATACCATCGTTTGCGTTGCGCTGGGCTACATTAAGGCCCGATATCTGAGACTCGAAACGGGTCGATATGGCGAGACCAGCCGCATCGTCTTTCGCGGAGTTTATTCTCAGGCCCGATGAGAGGCGCTGAAGCGCTACGTTCGCATCGCGCTGAGAAGCGTCAAGATTCCGTTGCGCATTCAGTGAAGCAATATTGGTATTAATGATCTGAGGCATGTCGTTCTCCTTGCTCAGAGAAGCCGGAAGCCAAGTGCCTGATCATGAGAAGGCGCCGTGCCGGCCGAAGTTCAAAATAAACGCTCGTGTAACCCCTAAAGCGAATGCTGTGCCAGGTTTATTTTATGTTCACAACCAGTTGTTTTTATTTATTAAAAAACAGAGGTTGATTTATTCGGTAGTCCGCCCTGCCGGTTTCCTGCTGCCTCAAAGAGGAAACAGCTTGCCGCTTTTACAATCCTTAACAATAAAGCGGAAAACTTTTCTCAAGGTTTTCGGGGGAGGGTCGTTAAGCAACACAGCAGAGGCACCCCAAAATTGAAATCGGGCGCCGAGCCTCTATAGAGAAACTTCACAGTTTTAGGAGAAGCATTATGGCTCTCGGTATCAATACAAACGTTGCATCACTCAGTGCTCAGAATCAGCTGAGCAAGTCCCAGGATCTTAGCAACCAGGCGCTTGAGCGTCTGTCCTCCGGCCTTCGCATCAACTCGGCAAAAGACGATGCGGCTGGTCTTGCAATTTCCCAGCGTTTTTCTACCCAGATTCGCGGCCTGGACGTTGCTTCGCGTAATGCCAACGATGGTATTTCTCTGGCCCAAACGGCAGAAGGTGCACTGGTCGAAGTCGGCAATAACCTGCAGCGGATCCGGGAGCTTGCCGTTCAGTCTGCCAATGCGACTAACTCGGATTCCGATCGAGCGGCCCTGAATGCTGAAGTAGATCA
Source organism: Marinobacter sp. (assembly GCF_044799475.1). Taxonomy (GTDB): domain Bacteria; phylum Pseudomonadota; class Gammaproteobacteria; order Pseudomonadales; family Oleiphilaceae; genus Marinobacter. The sequence goes on from NZ_CP085217.1 coordinate 2,222,709, forward strand.
GCTGGCTTCGGAAATTGATCGAGTGGCGAATCAGACAAACTTTAACGGTACGAGTCTGCTGGACGGAAGTTTTTCCAATCAGCTATTTCAGGTTGGTGCGGATGCAGGGCAGACGATTGGGATAGGCAAGGTTGTTGACGCTAATGCAGATGCGCTTGGAGGTGCCAAGTTTGCTGCGGACTCAGTGGGCACAGTTACTGATGTAGCTGAGAATGCTCTAGTTATTAACGGTGTTTCGATTGATGCTGTAGCTGCACAAGGTAGTGTGGCTGAGACCGGGGCAGAACTGGCCAGGGTGATTAATGAAAAGTTCGACCAGACTGGAGTGTTCGCCGAGTTTGATGGCACGGACAAACTTACCCTCAATTCTGTTAAAGCAAATCAAGACTTAGCTGTAACCGGTACGCCAGCTGCTTCAGGCCTGAGCACCACCCTAGTCACAGCCGCGGCCTCGACTGAAACATTTGTTAAAGATCTGGATGTTTCAACATTCGAGGGTGCGCAGAAGGCGCTTGAAATCGCTGATGCTGCCTTGGAAGAGGTCACTACAGCTCGCGCCGACATGGGTGCGGTGCAAAACAGATTTGAGTCTACGATCGCTAACCTGGCTACCACATCAGAGAACCTGAGCGCTGCCAACAGCCGAATTCTGGATGCGGACTTCGCTGCCGAAACCGCGAAGCTATCCAAGGCTCAGGTGCTGCAGCAGGCCGGCATTTCGGTGCTTGCCCAGGCTAACGCGCGGCCGCAGCAGGTTCTTTCGCTCTTGCAGTAAGAATAACTGGCGCTCTTTCAAAAGGCGAAGCTTGATACGTGATCAAATCATCCGGTTATGAAATAGCGCCTGAACCGATTAAAGAAATGAACTGGCTGGTCGTTAACTAGCTACAGAGATAGAGAATCTGGAGTAATCACCCATAGATTCGGTTCATAAAGATTTTTAGGAGAATAGTTATGGCTCTTGGTATCAACACGAACGTTGCATCACTCAGTGCTCAGAATCAGCTGAGCAAGTCCCAGGATTTGAGCAACCAGGCGCTTGAGCGTCTGTCTTCCGGCCTTCGCATCAACTCGGCAAAAGACGATGCGGCTGGTCTGGCAATTTCCCAGCGGTTTTCCACCCAGATTCGCGGCCTGGACGTTGCTTCGCGTAATGCCAACGATGGTATTTCTCTGGCCCAAACGGCAGAAGGTGCACTGGTCGAAGTCGGCAATAACCTCCAGCGGATCCGGGAGCTGGCCGTTCAGTCTGCCAATGCGACTAACTCGGATTCCGATCGAGCGGCCCTGAACGCTGAAGTAGATCAGCTGGCCTCGGAAATTGATCGTGTGGCGAATCAGACAAACTTTAACGGCACCAGTCTGCTGGACGGAAGTTTTTCCAATCAGCTGTTTCAGGTTGGTGCGGACGCTGGGCAGACGATTGGTATCGGCAAGATAGTTGATGCCAATGCTGACGGTCTCGGTAGCGCTATGTTTGCTGCTTCTGTTACAAACACAGTGCCTGGCGCTGGTGCAGTTTCTGGGTTAACAATTAACGGCGTCACAATCGATGACGTAGCGGAAAATACCACCGATGCTGCTGCAAAGGCCGGCGAGCTTGCGAAAGCCATCAATGACAAGTTCGATCAGACTGGCGTCTATGCCGACGTTTCGGCTGACGCTATTACTCTGACTTCGGTGAAGGCCGGGGGGGATCTAGCAATTGCAGGTACTGTAACTGGAACTGGTTTCGCAGCCGCGGACAGCACGACAGCAGCTGCCGGGACAGAAACGTTCGTTAAGGACTTGGATATCTCCACCTTCGTAGGCGCTCAAAAGGCACTTGAAATTGCGGATGCCGCCTTGGAGGAGGTCACCACGGCGCGTGCTGACATGGGTGCGGTTCAGAACCGATTTGAGTCTACGATCGCCAACCTGGCAACCACCTCGGAAAACCTGAGTGCTGCCAACAGTCGGATCCTGGACGCTGATTTCGCGGCCGAAACCGCCAAACTTTCCAAGGCTCAGGTGTTGCAGCAGGCCGGCATTTCGGTCCTGGCACAGGCCAACGCCCGTCCCCAGCAGGTTCTGTCCCTCCTGCAGTAAGGGGCTGACCCACCCGGAACGGGTGCCGCAAGGCGCCGGTTCTCGGCCGTGGGGTTCTCTACTAAAGGAAGGAAGTGAGGTGCACCATGAATGACGTAAATCTGAACAGCCCGGATTTGAAGCTGGTTCGCTCCAGTGAACAAGCTCCGGCTCGGGCGTCTGCGTCACCTCTGGCAGAGGGCAGAAATGCCTCCTCGCAATCGGCAATCGACGCTGACAGTACCACCCTTGTAAAGCCTGTGCTGGCTCAGGAGAAAACCACAGCAGAAAAGCTGGAGGCCAGAACTGAAGCACAGCGTGAGGAGCTGGACGGCGCCGTCTCGAAGCTGAACGATTTCGTTCAGAACGTACAGCGGGATCTTCAGTTTGAAGTGGATAACGAAAAGGGCTCAACGATTGTCCGCGTGGTCGATCAGCAAACCCAGCAGGTTATCCGTCAGATTCCCGATGAACTTGCATTGAGGTTGGCAGAGAACTTGCAGCAGGAAGAACCGCTGACGTTGTTTAACATCAAGGTGTAAAAGCTTGCCGCTTTTGGCCTGATGTAGACAACGGTTTTACAGCACCGCCGCACCTGAGATGGACCGGCGGTGTTCTGCGTTTTGGGTATTCGATTAGCCACGGAATCCACGGAAGAACACGGAAGAAAAATAACATCGGCTATTGGCACGAACGATGCGGGCGGGCAGAGATGGTCAGACAGGGGTCAGATCAGGCTTGATCTGACCCCTTTGCGCCGAGGTGTCGTCCGTGGCTAAAGAAGATCTTTTCCGTGTCTTTCCGTGGGTTCCGTGGCAAAAAAATTGCGGTAACAGGCTGTTACAAATCGGTGCCGGTATTTGAGGTGATGGGGCAAAGTTTTGCCGCCTGGTGCCGATAACCGTTATAGACATTCAATAAGCCTCGAGAGGCAATCATTATGGCGATTTCATCACTCGGTGTTGGTTCGGGCGTTTTAACCTCCGACCTTGTAGACCAGTTGGTGGCTGCGGAGCGGAAACCAGCCTCTCAAAGGTTGGCTTTCAACGAGCAGCGCACCGAGGCGCTGATTTCTGCTTATGGCAAGTTGCGAAGCGCAGTTACCGAGCTCCGGCTTCCCATGCGCCAACTGAGTTCCCCGGATAACCTGAAAGCCTTCTCGGCCTCGTCCTCCAATAGCGATGTGGCGGTTTCCGTCGACAGCACCAAAGCCAGCCGCGGCAGCTATACCATTCAGGTGGACAAGCTTGCTCAGGCCCAGTCCCTGGCTTCGGGCAGTTTCGCGGACAAGGATGCGACAACCATCGGCACCGGTTCTCTGACTTTGCAGGTGGGCGACCAGACCAAAACCATTACCGTCGACGGCTCCAACAACACACTGCAGGGGCTCGCCAATGCAATCAACGAGGCAAATGTTGGAGCCTCGGCTGGCGTGATCGACACTGGTAGTGGCTTCCGGCTGGTTATGTCGGCGGATGAGACCGGGGAGGCGAATGCCATCAGCATCGGCGTGACTGATAGTGATGGCAACAACTCAGACGCCGCTGGCCTGTCCCAATTTGCATTTAATGCCACTGACAAGAATCTGACCCAGACGGTTGCTGCGCAGGATGCGGTTGTCCAGATCAACGGCATCAGCGTCAGCCGGCCGACAAACAACATTGAGAATGTAATTGACGGCCTGTCTTTCGAAGTGAAAGCGGAGGGGGCAACGTCTTCCGTCAAGGTGGAACAGGACACAGGTGCTGTGGCAGATCGTGTTGGCGCATTCGTCGACAAGTTCAACGCGTTACAGCAGACCATCAAGGGGCTTGCCGGTTTCAATGCTGAAACCGGGCAGGGGGGCTTGTTGAATGGCGATTCAACAGTGCGCAATATTCAGGGGCAACTGCAGAGTATCCTGGGTCGTGTAGTGCCGGGCCTTGAGAATGCCTCTGTTCGGAGTCTGGCTGACGTAGGCATTACTACGAACTACGAAACTGGTGCCCTGGATTTCGATCGGGACAAATTTGAAAGTCAGCTTAAAGCCAATCCCGATGACGTAACGGCTCTGTTCGCGGAACAGGGCCGGGCTACCGATTCCCAGGTAGAATTTGTTCGAAGCGGGGGGGAGACCGAGGCAGGGCAATACGATATTAATGTGACCCAGCTTGCCACTCGCGGAGCACTGAGCGGCGCTAACGCTGGCACTGCAGACGTTACCATCAACGCAGACAATGACGAACTCTCATTCAATATCGATGGTTCAACTTCCGCCAGTATCACTCTTACTGCTGGCACCTATACCCGCGACGCACTGGCAGCGGAGATTCAGACACAGCTTAATGGCAATTCCGCCCTGGCTGCCGCCGGCCGATCCGTTTCAGTGGCATTTGATGCAGTCGCCGGGACGCTTTCATTCAACTCTGGCAAATTCGGCAGCGACTCCAATGTCAATATAACGGCCGTAGATACGAACACAGCAGCGGATCTGGGGCTGAGTGTCGCAACTGGTACCGCAGGCATTGATGCCGCAGGAACGATTGATGGTCGGTCGGCCAAAGGGGATGGACAGGTACTGTTTCTGGAGAATGATGCCGGCCCGGCTTCGGGGCTCCAGGTACGTATTACCGGAGGCGCAACCGGAGCGAGGGGATCGGTTAATTTCATTGAAGGCGTTGGTGAGCGCACTGTTAATCTGGTGACCAACATCGTGGGATCCGATGGCTCTCTTGAAAGTCGCACAGACAGTCTGCAGCGCACCATGGACAGGATTGCGGAAGATCGCGTGAGGCTCGACGATCGGATCGAGTCTTACCGGGAACGACTGGTGAAGCAGTTCTCGGCGGCGGACTCTCTTATTGCGCAGCTGAACAGCACCCGGGATTACGTAACCCAGCAGTTGGCAGCTCTTGCCCCCCAGAACAACAGAAACAACTAGCCGCGGTAAAGCGCAGTCAAAAACACGAGGTGAATTATGAACGGTCTACAGGCATATCAGCGGGTAAACACCCAAACCAGCATCACCGATGCCGACCCCCACAAGCTCATCCACCTGCTCTACAGTGGGGCGCTTGAGCGGATCAATATGGCGAAAGCCCGCATGCAGGCCAAGGATTTTGCCGGTAAGGGCAAGTTGATAAGTAAAGCTATTGAGATCGTTGGCGGCCTCCGTAGCTTCCTCGATTTCGAAAAGGGCGGCGAGCTGGCACAACGGCTTGAGGCTCTCTACGAATACATGGAACGCACCCTGTTCGAAGCCAACGCCCGCAACGATGTGGCCAAGCTGGACGAAGTCGCCGGCCTGCTACGCCAGATCAAGGAAGGCTGGGATGGCATCCGTGAAGAGGCAACTCAGCCTGCTACAGCTCAGGCCATCGGCTAAAGCGCTGTTTTGGCGAAAAGCCCCGGCCACTTTGCCATAGCGCAGCACCTGTGCTTGACTTCAGGTAGATGAAAAAGAGTGGCCGGGTCGGTGATATGCTGACACCAATGAACGACAGACCAGTCTGATAATGGTCAAAACCCATGCAACTTGCGCTTTTTCCCAGAGGATGTCGCTTTTTCTGCCTCTCCTTTCTGCTTCTGGCGCTGGCCGGCCAGGCTTCCTTTGCTGAAGAAACGCCCCGCCGTGGGCTTCTGAATCCTCAAAACCTCTCGCCATTTCCTGAGCAGTTAACACCGCTCATATTCGCGACCCCCGGGGTATGGCCCTGGGGCTATAAGGAGCCGGGCGAACAGCCAGCCGGAACCCTGGTTCGCTTCGCTGAGAGGCTGTCCGCCGTCGCCGATCTCCCTCTGATGAACAGGGTACTTCCCCACCGGCGTGCTCTGCGGGAACTGGAGACAGGCGAGGCGGATTTCGTGCCCCTGTTCGAGAGCCCCGGGGCCGAGGCTGCAGGTATTCCAGTGGAGCCGATTGTAACCACGAGAGTTCTTGTTGTTAGCCGTGCAGCCGACGATGTTCCCCTGAACATTGAGGGCCTTGCTGGCGAGGCGGTGGGTTATATTCGCGGAACCTGGTACGGGGAGGCTTTTGCGAACAACCGGGAGATCCGCAAGGTCGCTGTGGCTGACCTGAACCAGGCGGTGGAGATGCTGCTTCTGGGGCGGATACGGGCGCTTGTATCTACTGATCATGTTTTTTACCACACGATTGAAGTGATGAACGAGTCGCTTGACCAGTTCCAGGCGGGGGTGGTGATCAGCGAACAGAAGGGCATTCTCTACATGTCCCGAAAGGCCCGTCATCCGGAGCTTTTTCTGGCTGTCCGCAAAGCCATCCGGCAGATGCGGGCGACCGGCGAACTGGAAGAGATATTCCGTTTGCCGGACTGGCCAGAAGTGACAGCAGCCCCGCGATAGCCATTCCCAGCCCCCTCCCGTACAATATGCGCCTTCTTTTAGAAACATCCATTCTGTTCAGGCGGGAGCAAGAGCATGTCTGATATCAACAAGGTGGTTCTGGCCTATTCCGGCGGTCTCGATACCTCGGTCATCGTGCGCTGGCTCCAGGATACCTACAACTGCGAGGTGGTGACTTTCACCGCCGATCTGGGGCAGGGCGAGGAAGTCGAACCGGCGCGGGCCAAGGCCGAGGCGCTGGGGGTCAAGGAGATCTTCATTGAGGATCTGCGTGAGGAATTCGTCCGGGATTTCGTGTTTCCCATGTTTCGGGCCAACACGGTATATGAGGGCGAATACCTGCTGGGCACCTCCATTGCCCGCCCGCTGATTGCCAAGAAGCTGATTGATATTGCCAACAGAACCGGCGCGGATGCCATTTCCCACGGTGCTACCGGCAAGGGCAATGACCAGGTTCGGTTTGAACTGGGCGCCTACGCCCTGAAACCAGGCGTACACGTGATCGCCCCCTGGCGCGAGTGGGATCTGAATTCCCGCGAGAAGCTGCTGGCCTATTGCAGGGAGCGGGATATCCCGGTTGAGATGAAGAAGGGCAAGTCCCCCTACTCCATGGATGCCAACCTGCTGCACATCTCTTATGAAGGCATGGTGCTTGAAGATCCCTGGGCCGAGGCCGAGGAAGAAATGTGGCGCTGGACGGTTTCGCCAGAGAAAGCACCGGACACACCGACTTATATTGAGCTGACTTACGAGAAGGGTGACATTGTCGCCATCGATGGTCAGGCCATGAAGGCCCACGAAGTGCTGGCCCACCTGAACAAAGTGGCGGGTGACAACGGCATCGGCCGGCTGGATATTGTCGAGAACCGCTACGTGGGCATGAAGTCCCGGGGCTGCTACGAAACCCCAGGCGGCACAGTGATGCTGAAAGGCCATCGTGCCATTGAGTCCATCACCCTTGACCGGGAAGTGGCTCACCTGAAAGACAGCATCATGCCCCGCTACGCCGAGGTGATCTACAACGGCTACTGGTGGTCCCCGGAGCGGGAAGCCCTGCAGGCACTGATCGACCAGACCCAGACCTACGTCAACGGCGTGGTTCGGCTGAAGCTCTTCAAGGGCAATGTGGACGTTGTCGGCCGCAAGTCCGATGATTCCCTGTTCGATGAGAAGATCGCCACCTTCGAAGAAGACCAGGGCGCCTACGACCAGAAAGACGCCGAAGGCTTCATCAAGCTCAACGCACTGCGCCTGCGGATCGCGGCCAGCAAGGGGCGCAAGCTTTAAGCCGGTACTTGGGTCACAGACAGGGGTCAGATCAAGCGTGATCTGACCCCTTTCGCGAAGGCCTGCCAGACAGGGGTCAGATCAGGCTTGATCTGACCCCGCCCCCGCCTCAGCTCGAAACATCCCCGGCGTTATCCCGGTCACTGCCTTGAACTTCCTGTGAAAAGACGTGGGTTCGCTGTACCCGAGCCTTTCGCCTATGTCCGGAATGGCCAGATCCGTGTTTACCAGCAGATCTTCCGCCATGGCCTGCCTTACCTCATCCAGTAACGCCTGATAGGAGACGCCTTCCTGGCTCAGCTTGCGCTGTAGGGTGCGGCTGGTCATGCCCAGGTGCTCGGCGATCATGTCCTGCCGGGTGATGCCCTGAAGAAGCTGCTGCTGGATGCTGTGTTTTACTTTCGTGGTCAGTGCGGTGTCGCTCTCCAGTGTTGCCAGCTGGCTGTTGGCATGGGCTTCGAGGGTTCTGCGCAGCAAGGGATCCGGCTGGCGGAGGGGAACGGCCAGCAGGCTTTTTGCCAGCAGCAGGCTGTTTTCAGGGGCACTGAATCTTACCTCGCAGCCCCAGCGTTCCGTATAGGCCTCCGTCTGCTCCGGTGAGGGCGCCGCGCGCTGGAGTGTGACTTCCGTGGGAGCCGCCCCGGTATCGTCCGCCAGCCAGCGGGCATAGCGGATCCAGGAGGCAAATACGTTGTCCACCAGGTGAGGGCGCACCAGCGGGTCGGTCCAGGCGCAGTGCCAGATCAGTCGCAGGTTGTCCCCGGCGTCCTCGAGCTGGGTGACGCCCATGTCTCCCACCAGCTTTTCAAACGGCGCTATGCGGGCAATGGCTTCCCCCAGGGTGGCGCAGCTCATGGTGATGTAGCCCAGCACGCTGTATGAGCCTGGCTGAACAAAGTCCCCGGTTTCAAGGCCAAGTACCGGATTGCCCGTGTGCTCGCAGAGCAGGTGGATGAAGGTCTGGAAGCGCTCGCCTTCGACGCGTCCTTCATCAGAAAGAAGCAGGTCAGGGGAGAGCCCGGCCTGGGAGAGCAGGCTGGCGGTATCGATTCCCTGGTTGCTGGCCGCCCGGACGTACTGCCGGAGCGCGGCGACAGATGCTGAGCCGAGGATGGACATAATGATGGTCTGATTTCCGGGTTAATGAAGGCAGGAGTATAGCAGTCAGGGCTGGGACAGGCAGGCCACACCCGTTGAGGTCGGGGTTGGGTCGGGGGATGGAGTGGTGTTTGATCTTTCCCTTCGTCCACAACAAAAAGGCCAGCTAAGAAGCTGGCCTAAAGATACTCTGGAAAGAACGAAAGTGCCTGAAAAATTCGTTATCCGGGCGGATTTGAACCCATACTGCGACGGAGATACTGCATACTTCCTCTCTGTCATGGGCGTACTTCTCAAATCCACGATTCAATAATAAGGCTTGCCGCTCTTCCCGTCTGTCTGTGAAGTGTGTCGCGTTGTGAACAATTGTTAAAGGCTTCCGGCGGTGTGTATCACGCACTCGCTGCCATATTGGGCGCTGTCTCAACGAACCTTCTGGTTTCGTAGGCGTCCACCAGGCCCTGTACCGCTGCTCTCTCCATTTCCTGAACCGAGGGAGTGCCGCCCTGGGCGTCGGCCTTGCAGAGCACCATGCCGGCTTCCACCGATATATAGCCGGCGGTTGTTTTCAGGGCCTTGTGGTTGATGCCGTCAAACACGCGGCGGAAAGCCGTGGTGGAGCAATTGTCGCTCTGGTCGAAGTGGGCAATGATGGCGTACTGGTTGTCCCCCGCCCGGCACAGGGCATCCATTGGGCGAATCAGGTGGTTCAGGCGGCGGCCTATGCCAATCGCCAGTTCGCTCATGGTGGCGGCGCTGTGCTGGCGCTTGAGGCTCTGCCAGTTGCGTATGCCAACCAGAACATAGGCGGAGGCGCCACCCCGTGACTCGGCCTGGCGCAGGCTTTTGGACAGCCGTTCCCGGGCATAGAGGTTGTTGCAGAGGCCGGTTTCCAGATCAATGATATTGGTCTTTTCCAGCTCGCGGTTGTTTTCCATGAGCAGGGAATTCGCAGTAAGCAGGGTGTTCTGACGGTCTGCCATGCGGTCCGCGGCATAGATGCGGGAAATAAGCTGCTTGGTCATGTCGGATTTGTAGATGAAATCGTCCACGCCGCGGTCGAAGGCTTCCGCCAGGGCCTCAACGCTTTCCCGGGCGGTGAGCAGTATCACGTAGGTGTAGTGATTGTCCTGCTCGTCCTGCTGGCGCACCCTGTCGGTCAGTTCCAGACCGTCCATTTCCGGCATCAGCCAGTCGGCAATCAGCACGCTCACCGCCCGCTCTTCCATCAGCTTCAGGCCGTCCGGCGCATTGTTGGCAATACGTACATCGCGGTAGCCGGCTTTGCGCAGGGCGCGCCCGACAACCATGCTGCTGAATTTGGCGTCGTCTACCACGAGAATCGGAAGATCTAGATTTGGCATTGTCGTCTACTAATCGTCGGTCCATTTCGGGTGCGGTGCCAGCCCGGTCTTGTTATGCTTCGACACCTTCCAGTGGGTCCCTGAAAACTTTCAAAGTTTCCGGGCGAGGGTCATTATAGCCCCTTAAATGAGGACCGCTGTGCATAAATGTAAAACATGCGGAATCAGTCCTCGGGGTGGCGCTATTATCCATCACGACGTGACGGTTTTCGCAATTCCGGAGTAATAACCATGCCATCTTTTGACATAGTTTCTGAAATCGACATGCACGAAGTCACCAACGCCGTTGACCAGGCCAATCGTGAGCTGGGCAACCGCTGGGATTTCAAGAACGTGGACGCGTCCTTCGAGCTGGACGAGAAGGGTGTAACCCTGAGTGCCGAGCAGGAGTTCCAGCTGGAACAGATGATGGACATGCTCCGCATGGCGTTCGCCAAGCGCAACATTGACAGCCGGGCCCTGTCGGAAGAAGGCGACACCAAATCCGGCAAGCTGATCAAAAAGCACATAGTGCTGCGCCAGGGCATAGAGTCGGATGACGCCAGAAAGATCGTGAAAATGATCAAGGATGCCAAGCTCAAGGTGCAGGTTGCCATCCAGGGAGACAAGGTAAGGGTGACGGGCAAGAAGCGTGACGACCTGCAGGATGTCATTGCCATGCTCAGGGAGGCGGATCTGGACCTGCCCCTTCAGTTCAACAATTTCCGGGACTGATGAGGAAAGCCTGATCTTTAGCTCCGAGCGCCATCAGTTTGTGCGGGACACGATTTACACCTTCACCCGATGGCAGGTGATCGCGCTCCTGTTCCTCGGTTTTTCCGCCGGGCTGCCATTCCTGTTGGTGTTTTCCACCCTGAACGCACGGCTTGCGGACGTTGGGGTGGAAGCCGCCACCATTGGCTTTTTCAGCTGGCTGGGCATAACCTATTCCATCAAGGTCGTCTGGGCGCCAGTTGTGGACCGGCTGCCGCTGCCCGTGCTGGGGCGCCTGCTGGGCAAGCGCCGTAGCTGGATACTGCTGGCCCAGCTGGGAATAGCCACCGGCCTGGTGCTCATGGCCCGGACGGATCCAACCGTCAGCCCGACCATGATGGCGCTGTTTGGCCTGCTGGTGGCGTTTTCCTCTGCCACTCAGGACGTGGCCATTGATGCCTACCGTATTGAGATTGCCGAACCCAGGCTGCAGGCGGCACTGGCGGCCACCTATATATTCGGTTATCGGCTGGCACTGCTGGTGGCTGGTGCCGGAGCCCTTTACCTGGCAGAATTCTGGTCCTGGCAGGTGTCCTATGAGGTCATGGCGCTGCTTGTGGGTGTGGGTGTGCTCACGGTGCTGGTGGTCCGGGAGCCCCGGGTAAATCATTTCAGCGCTGCTGAAGACCTGGCCAATGCGGTTGCCAGGGAAACAGCAAAGCGGGCCCATCTCTCACCACGCATGGCGCGTTTTGCCGGCTGGTTTTCGGCAGCGGTTGCCGGGCCTTTCGTGGACTTTTTTGGCCGTTACCGGGAGCTTGCCATACTTATTCTGGTGCTGGTTGCTGTCTACCGCATCAGTGATATTGCCATGGGTGTCATGGCCAACCCCTTCTATCTGACCTACATGGGGTTCTCCAAGACGGAAGTGGCGGATGTCACCAAGATTTTCGGCTTTTTCATGACGATTGCAGGCTCGCTCACGGGCGGGGTTCTGGTGGTGCGATATGGTGTGCGGCCCATTCTGGTGGCGGGGGCGGTTCTGACGGCGGCAACCAATCTGCTGTTTGTGGTGGTTGCCCAGCAGCCACCGGATATTGCTTTGCTGGCGGTTGTAGTAAGCGCTGACAACCTCAGTGGGGGTATTGCCAACGTGGCGCTGATTGCCTGGCTTTCCAGCATGACCAGTGCGTCATTCACGGCGACCCAGTACGCGCTGTTCAGTTCTCTGATGACTCTGCCGGGTAAATTTCTTGGGGGGTTCTCGGGAATGGTGGTGGCCCGCTACGGTTATATGGAGTTCTTTTTTGTGTCGGCGCTGATGGGTATTCCGGCGATTCTGCTGGCGCTCTGGATGATGCGGCACGGGGCCCGCCTTGATGAGGTATCCCGCGCCAATGATGCAGTCGCTGAAGCAAATAACGAGAAAGACAGGGAAGAGCCGGGGGAGTCGCCTCAGGGACGCCAGCGATAGAGCTTCATGGCGACCCGGCCATCAGTTACTTTGACGCCTTCCGCCGAAAGCAGCCGCCGCTGATGCTCATGGCCTTCAGTCCCCGCTGGCATGGCAATGCGACCATCGCTGCGCAGAACCCGGTACCAGGGCACCTCACTTCCTTCCGGCAGGCGCCCCATCGCGCGGCCGACGAAACGGGCAAGGCCGGGGAGGCCTGCCAGTTCCGCTACCTGGCCGTAGCTGGCGACTCTGCCTTCCGGAATCATGCAGACCACCTGCCAGACTATCTGCTCACGGGAAGGTGTGCCGTTTTCCGGGAAGCCGTCTTCAGAGGCGGAGTGCGCCATCGACTTCGATCATCCGGCCAGACAGGTAGTCATTTTCAAATATGAAGGCGGCAGTAGAGGCGATTTCCTCTGGTTTGCCCATGCGGCGCAGGGGGATGCCTGCGGTCATTTTTTCCAGAGCTTCCGCTTTCATGGATGCGGTCATCTCGGTTTCGATGAAGCCGGGGGCAATGCCCATAACGCGGATGCCGTGGCGGGCCAGCTCTTTCGCCCACACCGGGACAAGCGCTGACACGCCGGCTTTTGCGGCTGAGTAGTTGCTCTGGCCCATGTTGCCGGCCCGGGAAATGGAGGCGATGTTGATGATCACGCCCTGGTCGCCGTTGCTGACCATGTGGGTTGCGGCTTCCCGTCCGCACAGAAATACACCGGTGAGGTTCACGTCCATCACGGCCTGCCATTCGGCGAGGCTCATGCGTTTGACGATTTCACCGTCCCTGTGTTTTACCATCAGCCCGTCACGCAGAATGCCTGCGTTGTTGATCAGGCCGTTCATTTGTCCAAAATCGTCGTTGATGGCCTTGAAGGTTTTTTCAATATCTTCTTCTTTCGCCACATTGCAGGTGTAGGCTTTTGCCTCACTTCCTGCTGCCTTGCAGGCGGCAACGGCTTCTTCGAGCTTTTCCGGCATCAGGTCAATCAGTGCCAGCTTCACGCCTTTCGCGGCCAGATATTCTGCCATGGCCCGCCCCAGGCCCTGACCGCCGCCGGTAATTACAATCACCGAATCTTGAAGTTTCATGTTGTGCCCTAACCAAGTAATGATCTGAGTTAATTTCGTGCCAGAATGGGCGGAGAGTATACCAGATATCCCCTCTACGGCTGCCCGCAGCCAGGCTCCACTCATACCGGAAACGAAGGCCTTTTGATGAGCGTATTTCTCCTCCTTTTTATTGTCATGCCTGTGGTCGAGATGGTCATCCTGATCAAGGTGGGCGGCATGATCGGCGCCCTTAACACCGTTGCCCTTGTACTGCTGACAGCCGTTATTGGCGCCGCTCTTCTGCGCCAGCAGGGACTGGCAACCCTGCTCAGGGCCAACCAGCGCCTCAGCGGTGGCGAGCTGCCGGCGAGGGAGGTGGCGGAGGGGCTGATTCTCGCGATAGGCGGGGCTCTGCTGCTGACCCCGGGGTTTGTCACCGACACAGTCGGCTTTCTGTGCCTTGTGCCTGGCAGCCGCCACTGGCTGGCGGGGCAGTTGCTCAAGCGCATGGTGGTTTCGTCGCAGGCCCAGGGCTTTCATTTCAGGGCCGGGCCGGGCAGCCCCTTTGGTGGCCGAGGCGGCGGTCAGGATCCTTTCGCATCCCCCAGGGGGCGGGAGGACGATGTCATTGAGGGAGAGTATGAGGAAGAGCAGGACAGGCGCCGGAAGGACGACCAGGATCGGCTGGAAAAAAAGTAAAAATTTTTCCGGTGCCCCGTTGAAATGCCTGGGCCGGGCCCCACATAGGGAACACAACTTCGTCGGGGGCGATAAATCGCGTCAAAACAGCTGTTTATCGGCCCCGGCTTTCCACGCAACTGCATCGCCAAATACAAGCTTGGCTATTGGAGAAAACGAGCAATGAAAATTCGTCCGTTACACGACCGTGTTGTCGTGCGTCGTAAGGAAGAAGAAGAGAAAACTGCAGGTGGAATCGTTCTGCCGGGTAACGCCAAGGAAAAGCCTTCCCAGGGCGAAGTGATCGCCGTTGGTAACGGTCGCATCCTGGAAAACGGTGAGACTCGCGCTCTGGCAGTGAACGTTGGTGACACCGTGGTCTTCGGTCAGTACGCCGGGAACACCGTGAAAATCGGCACTGAAGACCTGCTCATCATGAGCGAAAACGACATTTACGGCGTGCTGGAAAAGTAAACCAGCCGCTTATCCGGCCCGGTTAACCGGGCCGGAGATCCGTAACAGCGATTGTTTCAACGAATAGGAAACGTTAGATATGGCAGCTAAAGATATTAAATTTGGTGACAGTGCACGCAAGCGTATGGTTGCTGGCGTCAACATCCTGGCCGACGCGGTCAAGGTCACCCTTGGCCCGAAGGGCCGTAATGTAGTTATCGACAAGTCCTACGGCGCGCCGACCGTAACCAAGGACGGTGTATCCGTTGCCAAGGAAATCGAACTGCGTGACAAGTTCGAGAACATGGGCGCCCAGATGGTCAAGGAAGTTGCTTCCCAGACCAACGACACAGCCGGTGACGGCACCACCACCGCCACGGTACTGGCCCAGGCCATCCTGAACGAAGGCATCAAGGCGGTAACCGCCGGCATGAACCCCATGGACCTGAAGCGCGGCATCGACCGGGCAACCCAGGTAGCGGTCAAGGCCATCCGTGATGCGTCCAAGCCCTGCGACGACAGCCGCAACATTGCCCAGGTTGGCACCATTTCTGCCAACGGCGACGAGACCATTGGCAAGCTCATTGCCGACGCCATGGAGCGTGTAGGCAAGGAAGGCGTCATCACCGTTGAAGAAGGCCGTGGCCTGGAAGACGAGCTGGACGTGGTTGAAGGTATGCAGTTTGACCGTGGCTACCTGTCTCCCTACTTCATCAACAACCAGGACAACATGTCAGCCGAGCTGGATGAGCCCTACATCCTGCTGGTGGACAAGAAGATCTCCAACATCCGTGAGCTCCTTCCTGTTCTGGAAAGTGTGGCCAAGGCCGGCAAGCCGCTGATGATCATCGCTGAAGATATCGAAGGTGAAGCTCTGGCGACGCTGGTTGTGAACAACATGCGTGGCATCGTCAAAACCGCCGCCGTCAAGGCGCCCGGCTTTGGTGACCGTCGCAAGGAGATGCTGCAGGATATCGCCATCCTGTCCGGCGGTACCGTGATTTCCGAGGAAGTGGGTCTGAGCCTGGAAAACACCACCCTGGATGATCTGGGCACCGCCAAGCGGATCAACATCACCAAGGAAAACACCACCATCATCGATGGTGCCGGCGCCAACGCTGACATCGAAGCCCGTGTGGAGCAGATCCGCAGGCAGATCGAAGACAGCAGCTCCGACTACGACAAAGAGAAGCTTCAGGAACGCGTTGCCAAGCTGGCCGGCGGTGTTGCCGTCATCAAGGTTGGTGCTGGTTCCGAAGTGGAAATGAAAGAGAAGAAGGCCCGTGTTGAAGATGCTCTGCACTCGACCCGTGCTGCAGTTGAAGAAGGCATTGTTGCCGGCGGTGGCGTAAGCCTGGTCCGGGCGCTGCATGCCTTGACTGAAGTGGCTGTTGACAACGAAGACCAGAAAGTCGGCGTCAGCATCCTCCGTCGTGCCATGGAAGCACCGCTGCGTCAGATCGTGACCAACGCCGGCGGCGAAGCTTCCGTTGTCATGGACGTGGTCCGCAAGGGCGAAGGTTCCTATGGCTACAACGCTGCCACCGGCGAGTATGGTGACATGCTGGAGATGGGCATCCTGGATCCCGCCAAGGTGACCCGTTCTGCACTGCAGGCTGCGGCTTCCATTGCTGGTCTGATGATCACCACCGAGGCGATGATCACCGACGAGCCGGAAGATGACAAAGCCGGCGGCGGCATGCCCGACATGGGCGGCATGGGTGGAATGGGAGGCATGGGCGGCATGATGTAATGCCCCCAGGCTTTTCAGACACTCAGCTCTGAAACCTGAAAGCCCCGCGGCCCCTCCGGCCGCGGGGCTTTTTTTATTTTTGTCATGAACTTGGCCGGTGGCTTTGTTAAACTCGGGCTCCGATGTTTTCCACGTGAATGGCCGGCGCACTCTATCCCGTATGACCGACTCTGCTTCCCCCTCTTTTCTTCGTCCGGCGAAGGTTTTCTGGCTGTTTCTGGTCGGTCTCCTTGTTTATGGAGCTGTTCTGGTGGCTACCGTGCCGGCCGGATGGGTCTGGCAGCAGGCGGCACCCCGGTTGAAGCTGCCACCCCAGGTCAGGGTCGAGCAGGTGGGTGGGCAGCTCTGGGACGGCGCCGCAGCCCTGTCGTTTGATAATCGGCGCCTGCGTGTTGACTGGAATATCCGCCCACCCTCGCTTTCAGATCTGACTTTACCGGTTGGCTTCTCACTGTCATCTGTTTCTTCGTCGCTGGATGGCGAGGCCATTCTTTCCTGGCCTGAAAGCGCTTCGGTGACCGCGAGCGGCGCCATCCGGGTGCGCGAGTTTGAAGACC
This sequence comes from Marinobacter sp., assembly GCF_044799475.1. Lineage (GTDB taxonomy): Bacteria > Pseudomonadota > Gammaproteobacteria > Pseudomonadales > Oleiphilaceae > Marinobacter. The sequence goes on from NZ_CP085217.1 coordinate 2,239,509, forward strand.
TGATCAGGCAAAGCGGCGGTGCCATGCTTGAAGGGGACATTACGGTTGAGAATATTCAGTTCAGTCTGGACCAGGAGGGTCTGGCGCGGGCGCGCGGCCTTGCCACCTGGCCTGGCGGCCTGGTGAGCTGGCCCATGGGCAATGCCATGCAGACGGCGGATTTTCCTCCCATGCAGGCGCTACTGCAGGACAGGGGGGAGCAGGAAGGCCGTGTTGCACTGCTGATTTCAGAGTTGGGCCAGACGACGCCGGTAGCCGAGGCGGACGTCTTCCCCGATGGCATGCTGGAGATTCGTGTATACAAGCGTCTGGTGGACCTGGCAGGGCAATCCTGGTCCGGCGCGGCGCAGCCGGGGGATGTCATTTTCCGGGTTCGACAGCCCATTCTGCCCGGAAGGAGCCGCTGATGGCTGCCATCAAGCTGGGGAACCACCCCCGTCTGGCCCGCTGGCTGGCCAATCTCCTGCTTGTCGGTCTGGTGATCTATTTTGCCGTCGCACTGGCAAAGCTCACCTGGCTGATTGCCTGGCAGGAGCGCCCCATCCCGCAGGTGCAGCAGGAAGGCGGACCCGGTGGGCTCGCCACCATGCCAGACACCACGCTGGCAGCTTTTAACATGTTTGGATCGCCTCCCCGGGATGCGCCGGTAGCCGAGGTTATACGGAAATCAGCGCCTGAGACCAGGCTGCGTCTTCGCCTTGAAGGGGTGCTTGTTGCAGAGCAGCCGGAGCAGTCCGGTGCTATAGTTGCAGGATCGGATGGTGTAACGGCACACTACCGCGTCGGTGAAACTCTGCCCGGCAATGCCGAACTGGTGGAAGTTGAGCCCGGCCGGATACTGATCAGGCGAAATGGCCAGTTTGAAACCCTGACTTTCGAAGAAAGTGAGTCTGCCGAGTTGATCACTGAAGAAGAAACAGTGTCGGTATCCTCGCCGGAGGACTTTGTCGCTCAGGCCCGGGAGCGGCTGGATGCCGAGGGGGTGCAGGCTCTGAATCAGTTTGGACTGCGTCCCGTAGAGGAAGGAGCCGGAGAAGGCTATGTCTTTGATGGCTCCAGTCCCATGCTTCGGGCGCTCAACCTGCAGGAGGGGGACGTCATCAAGGCAATCAACGGCCACACCCTCGGTAACCTGGAGCAGGACCGGGAGCTGCTCGAATCCTGGCGCTCCGAGTCTCAGCTTGAGATAGAAATCGAAAGGGGCGGTGCCCGCTTCACAGTAAGCTATGCCTTGCCACAGTAAAATCAGTCCGGATTACCGGAATTTGAAACAGGACGCGGTTCTTGCATGATTAACCTGAATACATCTTCCCTGCGGATTATGCTGCTTGCTTCGCTGCTGCCGCTTGTGACGACCGCCGCAGCCCAGTCGTCGTCGCAGCCATCCTCCAATGCACAGGAAACCCAGGGAACCTGGCGTCTGAACCTCAAGGATGCGGATATTCGCGCGTTTGTAACCCAGGTTGCCGACATTACCGGCTACAGCTTCGTGGTGGATCCGCGGGTGAAAGGCAAGGTGACTGTTCTGTCCAGCGCACCGATGAACAAGGATGAAATATACGATCTGTTTCTGGCGGTGCTGCAGGTTCACGGCTTCACGGCTATTCCCGGCGAGGAGGTGATCAAGATCGTCCAGCAGGTAGACGCCAAGCAGTCCGCTGAGTCTCTGAGCCGCTTTACCGAGATCCCGTCAGAACAGCTGATCACCCGTGTCATCCAGATTGATAATGCAAACGCCCTTGAACTGGTGCCCATCCTCCGTCCGCTGGTTGCAAAATATGGTCACCTTGCGGGTGTCGCAGCGGCAAATGCCCTGATTGTGAGCGATCATTCCGCCAATATTCAGCGGATCGAGAGCATAGTGCGGGAGCTGGACAGCCCGTCCAAATACGAAGTGGAAGTGATTCAGCTGGAAGAGGCCTGGGTGGGCAACCTGGTAACCCTGCTCCAGGAGCTGGCCCCGGCAGAGCTTGGAAGTGGCTCCGGCGATGCCGCCCGTAAATACAGTGTAACTGCAGACGAGCGCAGCAATCGGCTGATTCTGCGGGGAGACGAAACCTTCCGTGACAAAATGCGTGGGCTCATCACCAAGCTGGATCAGCCTTCGGCAATGGGCGGCACCACCACAGTGATCCGGCTGAAACACGCCGATGCCAAGTCTCTCACTGAAATACTGAAAGGCGTCATGGGCAACATTGCCCAGGCCGCCGAGGGTGGCACTCAGGGGCAGCGCAGCGAGGGCTTCTCCGTTTTTGCGGACGAAGGCCTGAACGCGCTGGTTGTCCGGGCGGAGCCCTCCATGATGCAGGAGGTGGATTCCATTGTCTCCCAGCTGGACATACGCCGCGCCCAGGTGCTGATTGAAGCCGCCATTGTGGAAATCAGCGACGAGCTTGGCGAAGATCTTGGCGTCCAGGTGGGTGTGGTTGACGAAGAGGGAAGCTCTTCTCCCATTGCTGCCTCCAACTTCAGCAACGTAGGGCGGACTCTGGGTGAGGTAGTCGGTGCGATAGTCTCGGATCAGGTGATCGCCCCTGCCACAGGCGGTCTGACGCTGGGTGCGGGGCAACGTGCCGATAACGGCATCACCTGGGGCGTGCTGTTGCAGGCTCTGTCCACCTCAGCCGCAGCGAATCTGCTCTCCACTCCGAGCATTATCACCCTGGACAACCAGGAATCCGAGATCATTGTTGGGCAGAACGTTCCGTTCCGTACCGGCCAGACCACCAACACCAGCGCCGGCCTCGAAAACCCGTTCACCACCATTGAGCGTCGCGACGTAGGCCTTACTCTGAAAGTGACACCCAGCATCAGCGCCGATGGGCTGGTGCGGCTGGTAGTGGAGCAGACGACGGAAAACGTCGCGGACAGCATCCAGAACGCCTCGGACATAGTCACCAACAAGCGGGAGATCAAGACCACGGTGCTGGCGGACGATGGCGAGACAATTGTGCTCGGGGGGCTGATTACCGAGGATTACCGGATCAACCGGAGCCAGGTGCCGCTGCTCGGAGACATTCCCTATCTTGGCCGCCTCTTCTCTTCTGAGTCCGAAACCAGGGTCAAGCGCAATCTGCTTGTTTTCCTGAGGCCAACCATCATGCTGGACAAGGGCGATACTGTGGCTGCAACGTCACAGAAGTACCGGGGGCTCTGGGACGTGAATCTGGGGGTAAGGAAAAAGCTCGGCCTGACCGACGAGAAGAACCAGCCACCCATCGAAACGCTGTTCAAAACGGACTCGATGGATCCTGAGGTAAAAAGCGTCCAGTAGACGCCTGACAGCACAGCCGGGAGCTGACTGCCGGTCAGTCCCTTGCGACCATCAGCAGAGGCATCGGGCAGTCCAGCTGGTCTGCGACCAGTCGCAGGACGGTGTATTCCCGGCTGCTGACCTTGCTGTCGTCCAGAACGCAGTGAGCGCAGGCGTCTATTACTGCTGGCTTGAGAAGGGGAGACAGCTGATTGAGCTGCTTCAGGGCATCCCTCAGTTGGTGAATGTCCACACGACTGGCCAGTTCCCCGTTTCCATCCTGTCTTCCGGCAAACCCTGCCATGGCCTCTTTATGCAGTTTTGCTGCCTGCTCCGGTGTTCCGGCGGCAGCTCTCGCAGCCAGACTGAAAAGACAGTGAAGGCTGCCCATCACTTCCCGGTATGAACGAAAGCGAACCGGAGTCACTCGCCCGGCACCGGGACTCAGGTGCCGCTGCAGAAAGCTCGCCTGGGCGAATTCGAACAGGCTCAGCCTGCCATCTGCCCGTATCAGCTTGTGAACTTCACCAATCAGGGCGTCCGCTTCCTGTGGGTCGAGCTTGCGCAACGCCGGCATGGCAAGTTCCAGGGCCACAAAGCCGAGGGCCCCGTCAGAATTCCGGAGCGTAGGCAGAAATTTGTCCAGCAGGTCAGTCTGGGGCGCGAGCAGGGAGCTTCCTTCAAGCAGAGAAAGCCTTGCTCTAAAGGCCTCGTCGTCCAGACCCTGGAGCAGCAGAGCGTAGCACAGCTGTACGGCGCCAGCGCGGGTGTAGAGGAGGTTGCGGAAGGTGGCGGGCAGTCCTTCCAGCAGCGCTACGGCGTGAAGCTCACTGGCTTGTGAAACCGTGCCGGCCTGCCGCGAGGGCCATGCCTCCCCCAAGGACTCTGAATGGCCTGCAAAAGGTGCCGTAATGGCCTGCAGGTTATCGCCGATTCGGCCGGAAAAGGCTGCAGCGCCCGGCGCTCCCGACATTCCCGGCATTCCGGGCACGGCGCCAAGCCCGGTCTGGCTGGCGGGTTTGGTGTCCCGCAGGCGGCTTTTCAGCCGTGCCAGCATTCCCGGCTGGATGGCGTTGATTCGCTGGTCAAGTGGCGGATGGGAAGCCAGCAGCCGGCTGAAGGTCATAGGGGTGCTTTCACCAATGCACATGTGGTTCATATCACTGGCATGGCTGGTGGTGTCCAGGTAACCACCCCTGAGTCCGATTTTGTACAGGGCGCTGGCTATTCCTTCAGGATTCCGGGTGAATTGCACCGAGGAGGCATCGGCGAGCATTTCCCGCTGGCGGGAGACCGCAGCCTGGATCAGCCGACCGAAAAACACCCCCACATAGCCGATGGCCATCAGCGCCAGACCGGCAATCACCGCAATGCCCTGGTCGCGACCGCGTCGGGAGGACGTCCGGAACCTGGTACTCCGGAACAGAAAAGAGCCAATCTGTCCGATCATGAGTATGCCGGCCAGTAGGGCAATCAGCCGCACATTCAGGCGCATGTCACCATTGAGAATATGGCTGAATTCATGTCCCACCACGCCCTGCAGCTCATCCCGGGTGAGTCCGGTCAGAGCGCCCTGGGTGACCACCATCACCGCCTCGGTGGGGCTGTACCCGGCCACGAAAGCATTGATGCCGGTTTCCTGGTCCATCACATAGAGCTGGGGAACAGGCACGCCGCTGGCAATGGCCATTTCTTCCACTATATTGCGGAGCCGGCGCTCGTCAGGATCCTGACCTGAAGGATCCAGCAGACGGGCATTGACCATTTTGGCTACCCGCTCACCGCCGTCCGCCAGGTCAATCCAGCGCACCAGTGAACCACCCCCAATAAGCGCCACAACCACGCCAGCAGTGATCAGACCATGCTGGCTGAGCAACCAGTCGGTGAATGCCCAGGAGGTGGACTCGCTGCGGGTGAGGAAATAGCCCACCGCACACACCGCGAGAGTAATAAGGATGACCGCGATGGAGAAGAGCACAACCAGCCAGCCGGTATTCCGCCTGGCGCTCGCCTGTCGATCGAAGAAGCCCTGAACAGCCATGGGTCAGGTTCTCCGGCTAGAACGCAACTTTGGGGGCCTGGCGCGCCTCGGGAGACTCAAGTTCCAGCTGGGAGGTTGGCTTGAAGGCAAGAAAGCCGGCCAACAGGTTATTGGGGAACTGCTCGCGGTAGGTGTTGTAGGTCATCACCGTGTCGTTGAAGGACTGTCTGGCGAAGGCCACGCGGTTCTCGGTGCTGGCGAGCTCCTCCATCAGCTGCTGTACTGTCTCGCTGGCCTTCAGGTCCGGATAGTTCTCTGCCACGGCGTAAAAGTTGGCCAGGGCCCGGGTCAACATGTTCTCGGCGCCGCCAAGTTTCTGGATTCTGCTGCCATCGGCAGGGTCGCGGGCAGCGTCTTTCTGAGCGCTGACGGCGTTGTTGCGGGCTTCCATAACCTCGGTCAGCGTATTGCGTTCGTGAGCCATGTAGGCCTTTGCAGACTCCACCAGGTTGGGGATCAGGTCATGGCGACGCTGCAGCTGAACATCTATCTGGGCGAAGGCATTTTTGAACTGGTTTCTCAGCGCGACCAGACGGTTGTAGATGACGATGGTAAAGATCACTGCGCCGGCTATGACAGCGAGGCCGATCAGGGTGGTGTCCATGGCGACTCCTTTGCTTGGAAGTGTGCGGGTTTGCTCAGAAATGTGCGGGTTCAGGTAACGTGTTCTGCAAGCCTGCCGTGGAAGCCTGCGACGAATATCTCGAAATCGGCGGGCAGCAATGGCCTGCTGAAATAGTAGCCCTGAGCCAGCTGGCAGCCTCGCTGGCGCAGATAATACTCCTGTTCCTCGGTTTCGACACCCTCGGCGATAACGGTCAGGTTGAGGCTCTTGCCCAGATCAATGATGGTGTTGGCAATCCGGGTGTCTTCGTCGTTGATCAGCAGATCCTGCACGAACTGTTTGTCAATTTTCAGGTGCTGGACAGGCATTCGCTTGAGGTAGGTCAGGGACGAATACCCCGTGCCAAAATCATCCACGGCAATGCTGATCCCTTTGCTACGCAGCTCCTTGAGCTTGTCAACCGCATCCTCGAGATTTTCCATGAAGCTTGTTTCCGTCACTTCCAGCTCAAGGCGGCCGGGCGGAATAGCGTGCCTGCGCAGGGTTGTCAGAACCGATTCCACAATATTCGCCTGTTTGAGCTGAACCGCGGACAGGTTCACCGCGATCCGTATGGGCGTGCCCTCCCTGGCCCAGAGCGCGGCCTGGCGACATGCCTCATCCAGCACCCATTCGCCTATCTCCACAATGGTGCCATTGAGCTCTGCGAGGGGAATAAATTCGTCCGGAGGGATAAGCCCCCTGTCGGGGTGAGTCCAGCGAAGCAGTGCTTCGGCACCTATGACGCGCTGGCTTTCGAGATTGATCTGTGGCTGATAGACCAGGTGAAACTGCTGCTGCGCCAGCGCCATGGAAAGATCCTTTTCCAGTTTTTTGCGCTCACGGATTTCCTGGTCGACACGGGCCACATAGTACTGGAAATGATCCCCGCTTTTACCCGTGCCCTTGGCGAGGGTCATGGTCTGTTCTGCCCGCTGCAGCAGCTGGTCCGCATGGCTTGAGTCGGCGGGGAAAAGGGCGATGCCCATGGTTGCGGATACCCTGACTGCGTGGCTTCCAACAGGAATTGACTCCCCGATTTTCCCCAGCAGCCACTCCGCGGTTGCAGCTGCCTGGTAGCTGTCTTTCAGATGGTGCTCCACAAGTACAAACTGGTCGCTACCGAGGCGCCCCACCATCAACTGGCTCTCGCCGGTGTCGCTGGACAGCCGCTGGGCGATCTCCTGCAGGATCTGGTCTCCCGCCTGGTAACCAAACTGCTCGTTGATTCCCTTGAAATCATCAATACCGCAACAGTAGACCGCCAGAATCTGTTTGGAGCGACGATTGTCTTCAATGGCTCCACCAAGCATGCCGAGGAATGTTTCGCGGATAGGCAGGCCGGTCAGGTGGTCGTACCTTGAGAGGCGACTGACCCGATCTTCGGCCTCGAGGTGTTTTTTCTGGTTTTCCGAGATGGCCACCAGCAGATTGTTGGTAGCATTGACCCAGAGGCCAAGCTCGTCCCGGTCGTGACCTGACGGCACCTCAAGCAATCGATCATCCGGGCGGTCCGGGTTGACCCGGGTCAGTGAACTGATGATTCGCAGCAGTGGCCGGGTCAACAGCATGTGGTACACGAAATACAGAACCAGACCCAGAATGACGGCCCGGGCGATGCCGGAAGTAAACGTAAGCGTAGCCCGCTCAAGCCAGGTGTAGGCGGTATGGGCCGTGTCGTAATGAACCTGCAATATGCCATAGCGGGTATCGGGGGCGGACCGCCGGGTCAGGTCGATCGAGTAGATGCGCTCGGGCCTGAAAATGGGGTCGGTCATCGGGCGAAAGGATTCCGATTGCAGTGGGCGGACGCTTTCAGCCAGAGGTTCCCCGTCAGGATGGGCAATTCGGGCGTAGCGGATGGCTTTCTGCTGGAAAAGCCCATCAACCACCTGCTGGGCGAGCTCGCTATCGATGCTGAAAACCGCCTGGGTAGCCGCGTCCCGGACCAGGGCGAGGGTCTGGGCTGCCTGCTGGTCCAGGTCGTGGGAGACTCGTCTGGCGTCGAGGATGATCTGTGTTGTACTCAGCACAATGCCACTCACGAGGGCGACTGAGAGCACCCACCGCAGGATGCGATACCCCAGACGATGTTCCAGCTCGAAGAATGTCTTCATTGGGCCCCGATTATTATCATTATTTACTGGTGCTGTACTACTTGCTCTGTCAGTTCCCGGGCGGCAGAACCGGCAGCTCAGCATCAGCAGAGTATGGATCAGAAGAACACAGTTGCGCCAATCAGGACTGCAGTTTTTCAGAAATTCCCCGTCCTGACCGTTTCAAAATGTAGCGGGGCGCAAAAAAAACGCCCGCAAAGGCGGGCGTTCTGCTCCGGGCAACGGCCTGATCAGGCGAGGTTGCTGTTTACGAAATCCCAGTTGACGAGATTCCAGAAGCCTTCCAGGTACTTGGGCCGGGCGTTCCGATAGTCGATATAATAGGCGTGCTCCCATACATCGGCGGTCAGTACAGGCTTGTCTGCCCCGGTCAGAGGGGTTTCAGCGTTGCTGGTGTTGACGATAGCCACGCTGCCGTCCGCCTTTTTGACCAGCCAGGTCCAGCCTGAGCCAAAGTTGCCAACGGCTTTCTCGTTGAACTCCTTCTTGAAGTCTTCAAAGGAGCCAAAGGCCTTGTTGATGGCGTCTGCGGCAGCGCCGGTGGGCTCGCCTCCGCCATTGGGGCTCATGCAGTTCCAGTAGAAAGTATGGTTCCATACCTGGGCTGCGTTGTTGAACAGCGGGCCGCTCGAGCTCTTGATGATATCTTCCAGCGACTTGCTGGCGTGGTCGGTACCTTCAATGAGATCGTTGAGCTTGGTCACATAGGTGTTGTGATGCTTGCCGTAGTGATACTCAAGGGTCTCTGCGGAAATGTGCGGTTCAAGAGCGTTTTTTTCGTAGGGCAGTGCTGGAAGTTCAAATGCCATGAGGTCGTTCTCCCTGTTTTCTCTCATTTGATCACGATCGACCTGAGGGCCTGCCGTGATTCGTGGATTGACTCTTATTAAAGCAGAACATTAAGCCGTTTGACTCCTCTTACGTCCGGAGGAGTCAGGATGGATCAGGATCTCAGCTGCGGGTTGCCGTTTATCCATGAGCCCTGATACATCCAGGGCCGGGCTTTAACCACTAAAGGTCGGGGCGGTCAGCCGGCTTTTCAACCCCTGTGCCAGCGGATTATCAGCTCCGGGTGAGAGAGCAATGGAATTCAGGAACGCCGGCCAGGAGTTCCGCACAGTTGCGGACGCGCCATTTCAGTTCCTGATAGTCGTCCGCCAGCACGTTGATGTGTCCCAGCTTTCTGCCCGGTCGTTCCGCTTTGTCGTAAAGGTGCACGTGGGCGTAGGGAAGTTCCAGAATCCGTTTCAGGTCGCCGTGCTCGCCAATGATGTTGATCATGCAGCTCACGCCGCGCGCGGCGGTGTTTCCCAGCGGCTGGCCGGTCACCGCCCGTATGTGATTTTCGAACTGGCTGGTGAAGGCGCCCTCTATGGTCCAGTGCCCGGAATTGTGAACCCGCGGTGCCATTTCGTTGGCTACCAGGCCGGTGTCGGTTTCAAACAGCTCAAGGGCCATCACGCCGACATAGCCAAGCTCATTCAGAATTCTGGCCATGTACTGCTCGGCATCCTTGCGGACATCGGGGGCAAGGCCTGGCGCCGGAGCGATGGAATATCGCAGAATGCCCTGTTCGTGAACGTTTTCGGCCAAAGGGTAGAAGGCGACCTCGCCAGCCTCACTTCGGGCAGCGATCACGGAGACTTCCCGGTGGAAGTCCACGAACTTTTCCACCATCAGCCGTTTGTGCCCAATTGAAGCCCAGGCGGCTCTGGCATCTTCAGCAGAATGGAGCACTGCCTGACCCTTGCCGTCGTAGCCCTCGGTGTTTGATTTGGCGACAACGGGGCAGCCGAGTTCCAGCGCGGCTTTTTCCAGTTCCTGTTCACTTTCGGCCATGCGCCACTGGGGTGTCGGTATCCCGAGTTCTCCGAACAGGGATTTCTCGGCCTCGCGGTTCTGGCAGATCTGAAGCGACCTTGGGGTTGGATGGACAGGGCGGACCGCAGCAATTTTTTCAACCACTTCAACCGGCAGATGCTCAAACTCGTAGGTGACCCGGTCAACCCGGTTCAGAAAATCCTCGAGATACTGGCCATCCCGGTCGATGATGATTTCACCCAGGCCGACGCTGGGATTCCCGGACAGGTCATAGAAGACAAAGGTATTGGCCAGGGGATAGCCTGCCAGTGCCAGCATCCGGCCAAGCTGTCCGGCACCAAGAATGCCAATTCTCATGGATGCTCTCCTGTGGTAATAAACCGGTTAATCATTATGCAACCACGAAAGGCCAGTCGGAACACTAGGTTTCCCTCGGATCCGGATTATCCAGCACGGCCTGGGTCTGGGAGGCGCGAAAGCTGTCGACGGCCTGACGGACGGTGTCGTCGAATGTGCCAATAATCTGGGCTGCAAGCAGGCCCGCGTTGGTGGCACCGGCTTTGCCAATGGCCAGGGTCCCGACGGCGATCCCGCCAGGCATCTGGGCAATTGATAGCAGGGAATCAAGGCCATTCAGCGCCTTCGACTGGACTGGAACCCCCAGCACCGGCAGCGAGGTCTGGGATGCAACCATGCCCGGCAGGTGAGCGGCTCCGCCGGCCCCGGCAATGATCACCTTGAGGCCGCGCCCGGCTGCAGTTTTGGCGTAATCGAACAGCAGGTCTGGCGTACGATGCGCTGATACCACCCGGGTCTCGTAGGAAACTCCAAGCTTTTCAAGCATATCGGCGGCGTGTTCCATGGTGGGCCAGTCCGATTTGGAACCCATGATAAGGCCAACGAGCGGCTGCATAAGCAACATCCTGAGCGTATGAAAGAAAGCCGGACATTGTATGGACTGCCCGGGATCCATGCAAACGGCTTTCGCCCTTTGCCAGATGTGACTGCCGGATTTGGTGGCATGGTGTTGAGCCGGTATTATCAGCACTTTGCGGACGCAGCGTCCATTTTAATACTGAGGTAAACCATGGAACCCATTCGTCCCGATGATGACGAGTTACGAGCAGAGCGCCGTCCGGCTTCCAGCGCACCTGCTGGACAGCCCAAAGCGGAGAAGACCGGTCCCGATGGTCCGGATCAGGGGGGAGGAAAGGGCAAAGGCCGCCGGCCACCGGGGGGCGGTGCCCGCCATGGACTGGTTTATGTGCTGCTGGTGGTGGTTGCGATAGCAGGTCTTGGAGCCTGGTATCAGCAGCAACAGCGTATTTCAGCCATGGCTCAGGAACTGGAGGAAACCGAGGACTGGATGCGGCAGAGCAAACTGGCGCTGGCCCGTTTTGAGGGCGATCTCAGTGAGACCGGAGAAACCATCGATAACCGGGGCTCAACCCTGGAGCAGCGCCTGGAGGCGCAGAAAGAGCAGATCGCGACCGCCAACAGTGAAATCCGCAAGCTGTGGGTGATTGCTTACGAGAAAAACAGGCCTTTGCTGGAAAAACACACAAGCCTTCTGGAGGCTCAGGGCAAACAGTTAGCAGCGCTACAGCAGACACAGGAGGCGCAGTCGACGGAGCTGACGACTCTGGCTGGCTCGCTGTCAGAGCAGAACCAGAGGCTGTCAGGCATGGCCGAAGCAACTGCCCGTTACGAAAGTGAGTTCGAGCAACTGAAAAGCAGAGATGCAGAGCTGGCCGCCAGGGCGGAGTCTCTCGCTGAATCGCTGGATAGTGTGAAGCAGGAGGTAGAGCGCAGACTCCAGCGCTTTGTCCAGGAGCAGAAGCTGGCATCCGGCGGACTTGAAGGGCGGGTCAGTGCCCTGGAGAGAGAACTTCAGGACCTGGAGGCGGCCCAGCGAAAGCTGAACCAGGCGGAGCAACGCCTGAATCGCGTCGAGGGCGCGATCGAAGCCATTGATTCGGCCAGGGCTCAGCTCACATCAAGGCTTGTAAGGCTGTCAGAGCAGGTGGATCAGTTGCGTCAGGCAAGGTAGCCTGGCCGGGGCTGGGCCAATCGGCAGAGACTGTAACGGTTTGTATCGATCTCTTGCGCCAGCTCTCATTCCGGACCGGGCTCAGTTGGTATTATCGGTCTGCGCACCGCGGATCAAGAGATTGAATGCCAATGAATGCAAGACTGCCAGAACTGACAGGATTACCGAAACTTGCCGCCGCCCTGATGGCTCTGGGCCTGCTTTCCGGCTGCACCATTTACCAGTCGATAGGGAAAAGTACGGGTGGCTTCCTGCATCCCGTATCAGGCCCCGATTTTGTGCACATAGCGAATGACGAGTGGGACCAGGACAATGCCCTGATCTATTTCTATCGCCCGCATTCCCAGTGGGCGGCGGAAGAAATTGAGTCTCCGAGTGTTTACATAGATGACCGGCATTATTTCAACTTCCGGAACGACAGCTTTACCTGGATGGAGGTTGCGTCGGGCGAGCGACAGATCGCCATGCGCCGTCCTCTGCTGGGCCTGGAGGGCATGGATAATTTCAGTCTCAGCCTCATAGCCGATGCTCCCCTGAAGGTCGAACCCGGCGAGATCTATTACCTCCGGTACAGCGAGGTTTCTACTCCGGAAGCTCCGCACCCGGAGCTTGATCCCGAGCATCCTCTGGCATCCGGTGATCTGCAGCTGGTAACCGGGGACGTGGCCATGGCGCCCGGGGAAATCGTCACCACCCGCTTCCTGAACAGTGATCTGCTGGCGCCCAATCATGCGGCTGCCTCCATCATCGAGGTCAATGAAGATGATGACTACAAGCGGGATATGGTGCTGCTCGAAACAGCCAGGGAGGAGGAGATAGAGCGCCTGAGGTCCGAGGGGAAAGCTGCGCCTGCGCCCTGGTACTGGCCCTTGGGCGGCTCAGATGTTGAGCTGGAGACTGACAGAAAGATTAATGAAAGAAAGGCCGCCTACAGGAAAATCGAGGAAGAGAGAGCCGCCCGGGCGGCAGCCGAAGGCGGGTGGTGGATATTCTGAGCGGCCAGAATTCCGGCCCGGAAAAACATGCACCTTGAACCCTGTGCCAATTGTAGCAGCAGGCTGGTATCGCTAGACTGACTGAAACCAGTTCGCATGAGGTTACAGGAGATGTCATTGAAGGATTCAGTGAACAGACAGATCGAGCATCTGGCATCGGAGGGAATCCCCGCCCTGAGGGAGCTGATTGATGACAGGCTGGGCCGATTAAGGGCGAAGCTGGACCTGTTCAACCGCTCTCTCGCAGACAGAGCACTGCCAGAGAACCGGAAAGGGCGGGTAGGGCGCCTGGCTCTGGAGCGCAAGGCGAAACTTGCAGGCCAGAAAAAAGCCGCAGGAAAAGCTTCGCGCAAATCCGGTAAAAAGGCCAGCTCCTGAGTTCATTGGCCAGAATCTGACCGGTGTTATCCCTGATTGAGGGAGCATGGGCAAAAAATACGGAAAATATTTGACAGGCGGGGCCAAATGCTTAAAATGCGCCTCTCACTTGATCAAGACGGCTCAGCCGAAACGGTCAGGTAGCCAGCGAAAATGGGTGGTTAGCTCAGCTGGGAGAGCATCGCCCTTACAAGGCGAGGGTCACTGGTTCGATCCCAGTACCACCCACCATTTTCTGGCTTGTCCGAATGCCCCATTTGGACAGAAGTTCTGATGATCGAAAGATCATGGAACGATGCGGAGCGGTAGTTCAGCTGGTTAGAATACCGGCCTGTCACGCCGGGGGTCGCGGGTTCGAGTCCCGTCCGCTCCGCCATTTTTTCCCGGGTGGTTAGCTCAGCTGGGAGAGCATCGCCCTTACAAGGCGAGGGTCACTGGTTCGATCCCAGTACCACCCACCATTTTCTTTCTCCCTGCATCCTCCTGAATTTCCTGTCGCCCATGTCGCGGATGAATGCTCCGACGACCTGATGCGATCGCCGGTAGCATGACCTCTTTTATTTACCCACAAGCGACTGGCCGCAGACCCGGACAGTATTGCCGTTGATGCCGTTTGAGCCAGGATTGCAGAACCACGCAATGGTCTCGGCGACATCAATCGGAAGCCCCCCCTGGGACAGGCTGTTCATTCGCCGGCCAGCTCCACGAATGGTCACGGGCATGGCTGCTGTCATCCGGGTTTCGATGAACCCGGGCGCTACGGCATTGATTGTCATGTTTTCCCTGAGCTTTGGTGCCATGGCTTCCACGTAGCCAATGACGCCGCACTTGGAGGTGGCATAGTTGGTCTGGCCAAAATTGCCGGCAATGCCGCTGATCGATGAGATGCAGACAATCCGGCCGTTCTCCCGCAGGAGTCCCTCCTCCAGCAGAGCATCATTGATCACTTCCTCTGCGGTCAGGTTAACTGCTATGACCATGTCCCAGAAATGCCCGGGCATTTTGCCAAGGGTTTTGTCGCGGGTGATGCCGGCATTGTGAATCACCATGTCCAGCCCTTCGAAATTCTCTCTGATGAACTCCGTGATCTGCCGGGGCGCTTCTTCATCCGTTATGTCGCAGGCAAGGGCCTTGCCGTTGATACGGCTGGCGACAGCCTCCAGCTGCTCCCTTGCGTCCGGTATATCCAGGGCAATTACGGTGGCGCCGTCCCGGGCGAGGGTCTCGGCAATGGATTCGCCGATCCCCCGTGATGCCCCGGTTACCAGGGCCACCTTGCCGGCCAGGGGATCTGTCGGATCGTCAGGGATGACGGCTTTGCTGGCGCCCTTACCGATACGGACAAATTGGCCAGAGATATAGGCGGAGCGGGCTGAAAGAAAAAAGCGGACGCTTGAGTCGATCTGCCTTGCCGCGGTAGCCGCCATCCAGATCAGGTTGGCGGTGGCTCCCTTCCTGCCTGTTTCCTTGGCCACGCTGCGGACAAAGCCTTCGAGTGCGCGCTGTGAGGCCGCCTGCGCGGGAGATTTGCAGTTATTGGGGTCCAGCCCGATGACCAGTACTCTGCCGTTACCGGCGAGGCGTCCGATCGCCGGGTGGAAAAAGTCGTAGAGCGCGCGCAGGCCGGTGGTGTCGGTGATGCCAGTGGCGTCAAACACCAGAGCGGAGAATCGGTTGTTCAGCTCGCCGGCAAGGTCAAGGGCCTGGGAATGCTGGCCCGCCTCAGAGGAATTGCTCAGGGTCTCCACATTGGATGCATGAAAGATATTGGCGTCACCGGTGGCAAGAATGCTCCCCAGCTCTCTGATGGCTTTGCCACCAGGCGTGGCCCCAACCAGGACATCCCCGCTGATAAAAGGCTCATCCACCCGCTCCTGGCGCTTCAGGGTGACCGGTGAGGGAAGCCCCAGGGATTGGGCGGCTGCCTTGCCAAAAGGGGTGGTGACGAACCTCAGATAAAGGTCTGCCATAAGAATGCTCCTTGTCTTGGGAAAAAGGGCGGGAAAAGATTATTCTTCGACCATGGTAGGGTAATGTCCCGGATTTGTATTGACTGAACGGATACAGGGTGATGTCAGGCGTGCCAATGGGCGCGACGCCCGCACCGCTAGACTGCAGAGAGACTATCAGCCACACAGGGATCAGATCATGGCAGAGAAAAAAGGCACGACCCCCAGCAGGACGAAAACAGAAGCCGGAAAAATCCGCAAGGTGGCCGTCATCGGCGGCAACCGGCTTCCCTTCGCACGCTCCAATACGGCCTACAGCAGGATCAGCAACCAGGAACTCCTCACTGCCGCCCTCAGAGGCCTGGTTGACCGCTTCGATCTGCAGGGCAAACGTCCCGGGGAAGTAGTCGCCGGCGCGGTCATCAAGCATTCCCGGGATTTCAATCTCACCCGGGAGGCAGTGCTCAGCTCAGGGCTGGCTCCGGAAACTCCCGCCTACGATATCCAGCAGGCCTGCGGAACCGGCCTGGAAGCCGCCATTCTGGTTGCCAACAAGATCGCACTGGGCCAGATCGAGTATGGGATCGCCGGAGGCACCGACACCACCTCGGATGCGCCAATCGGTGTAAATGAGGGACTGCGGGAAATCCTCCTTGACCTGAACCGGGCGAAAACCACCGGTGATCGCCTGAAGCTGCTCACCCGACTGCGCCCCAGTCACCTCGTTCCAGACATTCCAGCCAATAGCGAACCCAGGACTGGCATGTCGATGGGAGACCACTGCCAGGTGACCGCCCATGAGTGGGCGATACCCCGGGAGGATCAGGACCAGCTCACCCTGGAAAGCCATCAGAAGCTGGCCGCGGCCTATGAGGAAGGCTTCTTTGATAACCTGATGACGCCCCTGGCCGGCCTTGAGAAGGACAATATTCTCCGCCCGGATACCACTCTTGAGAAGCTCGCCTCGCTGAAGCCGTGCTTTGACAAGGAGCGGGGTACCATGACCGCAGCAAACAGCACGGCCCTCACCGATGGTGCCTCCTGCGTTCTGCTGGCAAGCGAAGACTGGGCGAAGGCCAACAACCTGCCCATTCAGGCTTACCTGACCTTTTCCGAAGTGGCAGCGGTGGATTTCGTGGACAAGAAGGAAGGCCTGTTGATGGCGCCGGCCTATGCCGTGCCCAGACTGCTGGAAAAGGCCGGGACCGCTCTTCAGGATTTTGATTTCTACGAGATTCACGAGGCCTTCGCGGCCCAGGTGCTGGCTACCCTGAAAGCGTGGGAAAGCCCGGAGTTCTGCAGGGAAAAGCTGGGCCTGAATGAACCTCTGGGGAGTATCGACCGCAACCGGATGAACCTGAAAGGCAGCAGCCTCGCCACAGGCCACCCTTTTGCGGCGACTGGCGGCCGGATTATCGCTACTCTGGCCAAGCAGCTTGAACAGAAGGGCAGCGGCAGAGGCCTGATTTCCATCTGCGCGGCCGGTGGCCAGGGTGTAACCGCAATCCTCGAAAGATAATATTTAAAAGTGCTGTTTTCCCGTTGACTTGCAGCTGGTCACTCCGTAAGATGCGCTTCTCGCTGATCGGGGGAGTTCCCGAAAAGCCAAAAGTTTGATGCGGGGTGGAGCAGTCTGGTAGCTCGTCGGGCTCCCCAACCCACGAAAGCCGAAGGGAGTCATCGACCTTCGGGTTTTGAGCCCGGCCAGATTGGTGGCTCAGAAGTTGAAGATTATTGAAAGTTTGATGCGGGGTGGAGCAGTCTGGTAGCTCGTCGGGCTCATAACCCGAAGGTCGTAGGTTCGAATCCTGCCCCCGCTACCATATTTAAGGAAGGCAGATCAGTTAGTTACTGGTCTGCCTTTTTTCGTTTCGGCGATGCCACTGTTTCTGTAATGCCTCTTTTACGATATTGCGCCAGGCCCTGGCCGCAGCTTTTTGCCATTAAATCTCAGTGACTGTCAGCCGCCCTGTCTCACAGAGCAGATTCCAGCCGTAAAAAGCCCGAAGCGCCTAAAAAAGTATTCAAAACGTCCGCATATCACCTACGCTGGGGGAATGGATTTAAAAACCGGGCTCCTGAAAGCATGAAAAAAACCATATTGGATGCGGTGGATGTCCGCATTTTGAGTGCCGTGCAGCAGCACGGACAAATAAGCAAAGCCAGACTTTCTGAACTGGTCAACCTGTCGCCGACACCCTGCTGGATTCGGCTGGCAAAACTCAAAAAGGCCGGTTTAATCACTGGTTACCGTGGTGAGATTGCCGTCGATAGAATTCTCGACCTGGCAAAGGTTATCGTTACGGTTTCACTGAAGTCGCACAATAGATCAGATTTTGAACGGTTTGAAAAATGCATTCAGGGTATCGATGAGATTGTGGAATGCAGTGCGACTGGCGGTGGTTCGGATTATGTGATGAAAGTAATAACAAATAGCCTGCAGGATTTTCAGAACTTAATGGATGAGTTGCTCAATAAAGAGTTAGGTATTGAGCGCTATGTTATTTACGTTATTACCAGAGAGATTAAAGCAACGTCACTTAACTTGCCGAAGCTTCTGAATAATAAAAACAGGCTCTAGTGTCCCCCGTTTGGTTAATTTGCTGAATAACTGATCCTTCACACTCTGTCCAGTCCGCCGCCAACACCCTTCTGATGGGCGGATGTCCGGCCTTGGTCCAAATGGTCTAAAAAGTCCGGAAAACAGGTCCGATTGTTCATTTTTTCCGCATCTGTTTAGCCCTTTTTCTGTGCAGATTTCTCCTATCATTTTCTCAGTTAAACCGTTTTTAGTGGTGTCTGATGTCGCCGCTATGGACATGGTCTCACAACACGAGGGCTGGAAAATGACTAAGCAGGAACAACAACAAGAATTTGGCTTTGGGACACAGATCCGGAAATCTCCATATTTCGATGCAACGGTACGCTGGGGCGCGAAAGGCTTCTCCGTATATAACCACATGTATATCCCCCGCGATTTCGGTGACCCTGAACAGAATTTCTGGAATCTGGTTAACGACGCAATCCTCTGCGATGTTGCCGTTGAACGTCAGGTAGAAATCACCGGTCCCGACGCGGCGCAATTTGTCCAGCTGCTTACCCCGCGGGACCTGTCAAAGTGTGCCGTGGGCCAGTGTAAGTACGTCCTGATCACCAATGCCCAGGGTGGGATTCTGAACGATCCCATCCTGCTTCGGCTTGAAGAAAACCGCTTCTGGATCTCTTTGGCTGACAGCGACATCCTGCTGTGGGCGCAGGGCGTCGCTGTCAACTCTGGGCTGGATGTCAGGATCCACGAACCGGATGTTTCACCGCTCCAGCTGCAGGGTCCGAAGTCCGGCAAGATCATGGAAGCGCTGTTCGGCGAAAGCATCACCGACCTTAAGTATTACTGGCTACGCGAGTATGACCTTGACGGTATCCCTCTGATTGTTTCCCGGACCGGCTGGTCAAGCGAACTCGGCTACGAACTCTACCTGCTGGATGGCTCCAGGGGTGAGGAACTCTGGGAAAAGATCATGGCTGCCGGTGTTCCGTTCGGTCTGCGGCCGGGTCATACGTCGACAATCCGCCGTATCGAGGGCGGGATGCTGTCCTACCACGCTGACATGGACATAGACACCAACCCCTATGAACTGGGTCTGGATCGGCTGGTTGAACTGGATATCGAGGCTGATTTCATCGGCAAAGCCGCACTCAGACGCATCCGTGACGAGGGTGTATCGCGCCGACAGGTTGGTCTGGTGATCGATGGCCCTGCACTGACTGGTCCCAACTCCAGGTTCTGGGGGGTGGAAAAAGATGGTGAACAGGTGGGCCGGGTTACTTCTGCCGTGTTTTCGCCACGTCTGGAGCAGAACATTGCACTGGCAATGGTCGGTGCCGACTTTGCTGCGCCTGGCACACGCTTCGACGTCGGGACGCCAGGCGGAAAAACAACGGCTACCGTTGTCGAAAAACCGTTCTTTGATCCTAAAAAGAAAATCGCTGCAACTTGATCCTGGGAGAGATGTTATGGGGCTGTTGTCTTTTCTTCACAAATCCACTGATGCCAGCACAGAGAATCAGCCGTCCCATTTGCTGGAAAACTTTCTAAGCGGCTATTCGATTGAGGTCATACCGCGGACCGCCGACAAAGTGGAGAGTTTCCGCGAGATTCTGCCAGCCGGCACCCGCGTCTATATAGCCCATATCGAGGGAACGCCGATCGAAGATATGGTCCGAACCGCCCGGCGTCTGGCTGATGAGGGTTTCCCCGTCATGCCCCACTTTCCCGCCCGCATCATCAAGGATCGTGCCGAACTGGCTGAATGGATCGCCCAATACCAGGGTGAGGCAGGCGTAACCCAGGGCCTGCTCGTGGGCGGTGGTGTTGCTACTCCGGTTGGCGAGTTCAAGGATTCCATGCAGGTTCTTGAAACAGGTCTTTTCGACGGCTTCACAAATCTGCACGTTGCCGGCCATCCCGAGGGCAATCGTGATATCGACCCCAATGGGTCCGACAGCATGGTGATGCAGGCCATCAAATGGAAACAGGCCTTTTCCCGGCGGACGGATGCCCGTGTGGCGATCACCACCCAGTTCTGTTTTGAGGCCGGCCCCGTCATCGCCTGGGCCGACCGGCTGGCGGCCGAGGAGGTTGATCTGCCAATCCATATCGGCATTGCCGGCCCGGCTCAGCTCCATACCCTGATCAAATATGCCGTGTCCTGCGGCGTAGGTCCCAGCATGAAAGTGCTGCAACGCAGGGCAAAGGATGTAACCAAGCTGCTTTTGCCCTACGAGCCCACCGACTTATTGATCGAGCTTGCTGCCCACAAGGAGCGGCATCCGGACTTCGGCATTGATAAGGTGCATTTCTTCCCGCTGGGGGGGATCAAAACCAACGCGAACTGGGTCACCGAGAATGCCGGGGCCGCGGGTCGGCCTGCCTCCGTCGGGTGAGATCAGGATATTACACAGATGCCTGGACTGAGAAGGAAACCACATGACTGCACATATCATTGACGGCAAGGCATCCGCAGCGACGCTGCGGGAAAGGGTAGCCAGCCATGTCTCGCACCTCAAGCAGACATACGGGATCACCCCCGGCCTCGCGGTGGTGTTGGTGGGGGAAGATCCTGCGTCTCAGGTCTACGTGCGTTCGAAGGAAAAGCAAACCATTGAAGCCGGTATGAACTCCTACGAGCACAAGTTACCGGCAGGTACTACCGCAGGAGAACTACTGGCGCTGATCAATCAGCTTAACAATGATCCCCAGGTGCATGGCATTCTCGTTCAGCTTCCGTTGCCGGAGCATCTCGATGAAATGTTAATGATCAATGCAATTGCCCTCGCGAAGGACGTGGACGGGTTTCATATTTCCAACGCTGGCCTGCTTGCGACAGGGCAGAAGGGCATGGTGCCCTGTACCCCTCTGGGGTGTCTGATGATGCTCCGCGAACATTACGGCAGCCTGTCAGGCCTGAATGCGGTGGTGATCGGGCGTTCCAACATCGTGGGGAAACCCATGGCGCAGCTGCTGTTGAGAGACAACTGCTCGGTGACCATGGTCCATTCGCGTACGCAAAACCTCGCGGAGATCGTGAGCCGTGCAGATATTGTTGCCGCAGCCCTGGGACGGCCTCTGTTCATCCAGGGCGAATGGATCAAGCCCGGCGCAACAGTCATTGACGTGGGGATCAACCGCATTGATCAGGGCGACGGGATAATGCGGCTTGTCGGAGATGTGGACTACGAAGCAGCAAAAAACATTGCAGGGGCCATTACACCGGTTCCCGGTGGCGTCGGTCCGATGACCATTGCATGCCTGTTGGCCAATACGGTTACAGCATGTTGTCGTTCGCATTCATTTCCTGAACCCGCAGGCCTGACGGCCTGACAGACGGAAAAACCCCGGGCGAAGTCTTTTTCGCTCAGCCTGCCTGGACTGATAAGGATCCCCTCCGAACTCGGCGTGGCCTGCAACGTCAGTATGGCGAATAAAAATGTCAAAGGACCCGTAGAATGAACACAAATACAACAACCTATATCCTTACCGGCAGTTCTCCAACCAAACTGGGTGTGCTCGATCTTATAATTGGCAGCCTGTATCGGCACGAATGCTATGCGTACGAGATGCACACTTTTGATGACGCCGACACGGGCCGGTTTTTCTTCCGTGTGGAGTTCAATCACGTAGGCAAGGGTGTATTCCCTGAGGAGGATCTGCGGAATCAGTTTGCTGACAAGGCCGAGGCCTTTGAAGTCAAATGGGATCTGCGGGATCTGGCGGTTCCCGAGAAGGTGGTGATTCTGGTATCCAGATATGATCACTGCCTGCAGGATCTGCTCCATCGCTATAGTACCGATGCACTTCATATCCAGATTCCGGCGATCATCTCCAATCACCCCGACCTGAAAAAACTGGCTGACTGGTACAACATCCCGTATTACCACCTGCCGGTTACTGCGGAAACCAAGCCGCAGCAGGAAGCTCGGATGTGGGAGATCATTCAGGAAGCCGAGGCCGACCTCGTTGTGCTGGCGCGCTACATGCAGGTGCTGTCCGAGGACATGTGCCACAAACTGCACGGACGTGCCATCAATATCCACCATTCGCTGCTGCCGGGCTTCAGCGGCGCCAAGCCCTACCATCAGGCCTACGACAAAGGCGTGAAGCTGGTGGGAGCTACTGCCCACTACGTTAGCGAAGTTCTGGACGAAGGCCCGATCATCACCCAGGGCGTGGAGCAGGTGGATCACACCTATACTCCTGAGCGCCTGGTGGCAAAAGGGCGTGATACGGAACGTCTCATGCTGGCAAAGGCGATCAAGCTGCATGTCGAAAAACGCTGTTTTCTCAACGGTAACAAGACCGTTGTCTTTCCGGGTCACTAAGCATCACCGCTGGAGCATCAGCCATGTCAGCCCATAAGTCCGCCATCAGTTGGCAGCGCACCTCTCAAATACGTAATTCGATCACCGCCGAGGTGACGGTCAGTCACGTTTAATCGGCAACCAACGGCGAGGGTTATATATGATTTACGGTAAATATGAAGAGGACATCCTTCTCAGAGAGGACAGGGAAGGGGCCGTCTTTCTCACGCTGAATCGGCCGGACAAATTCAACACCCTTTCCGAAGCAATGCTGGCCGCGTTGCAGCGAGAGCTGGATGCGGTCGCCGCCGACCCTGCCGTCCGCTGTGTGGTGATTGGCGGCAACGGGCGTGGATTTTGCGCGGGTCACGATCTTCGGGAAATGCGCGCAAATCCCGCCCAGTCCTATTACCAGTCGTTATTCCGCAGCTGCAGCCGGTTGATGCAAAGTGTCGTCGTGCTGCCAGTCCCGGTAATCGCCAAGGTCCAGGGCATGGCCACTGCGGCGGGGTGCCAGTTGGTGGCAAGCTGCGATTTGGCCATCGCGGGTCAGTCGGCCAGTTTCGCGGTATCCGGCATCAATGTGGGCCTGTTCTGCTCGACCCCTGCTGTGGCGCTGTCACGCAACATCTCTTCCAAGCGGGCCTTTGACATGTTGGTGTCAGGCCACTTTATCGATGCGGATACTGCACTGGAGTGGGGGCTGCTGAGTGCCGTCGCCGATGATGCCGATCTGGATGCTGTCGTGGCCAATAAGGTGCAACAGATCCTGAGCAAGAGTCCTGCGGCGGTGCGCTTTGGAAAGTCCATGTTCCACCCCCAGCGTCAAATGGCGTTGGCCGACGCTTACGACTTTGCGGGCGATGTGATGGCCGAAAACATGTTAAGCCCTGACGCAGAAGAGGGAATCGATGCCTTTCTCGCCAAGCGGAAACCCATCTGGCAGCAGCTGAGCGGCAACTAGCCCGCTAGCGGCATCCTGCCGGCTGAAAGGCCGGATTTTGAACCCTTCATTAAAATAACAGGGTACGACCATGAGTGATATCTGCCAGGTTAATGAGGCTCTTGAGAAAACGGCGGCCAATTACGTTTCGCTCTCGCCCTTGAGCTTTATCAAACGGGCTGCCGCTGTTTATCCCGACAGAACGGCGCTGATCTACAACGAGACGCGTTACAACTGGCATCAGACCTATGGCCGTTGCTGTCGACTGGCGTCCATGTTGGAGCGTTTCGGTATCAGCCGGGGCGACACGGTGGCCGTCATGTTGCCGAATGTCCCGGCCATGTACGAAGCCCACTTCGGCGTGCCCATGCTGGGAGCGGTGCTGAATGCGATCAACATCCGCCTCGATCCGGAGGCGGTGGCCTTTATCCTCGACCATAGTCGCTCCCGCGTGCTGCTGGTTGATCCCGAGTACGCGGATGTGGTCGAAAAAGCCCTGGCGCGGCTGGAGGGACCCGCGCCCACGGTGATCAACGTGTCCGACCCGAGCCAGGGCGAAGAGCGCCTGATTGGCGATCTGGAGTACGAAGCGTTGCTGGCCGGGCAACCGGAGCTGTACGACTGGCAGCTGCCGGCCGACGAGTGGGATGCGATTGCACTGGGTTATACCTCGGGTACCACCGGCAACCCCAAAGGGGTCGTTACTCACCACCGGGGTGCCTACCTGAATGCAGTCAGCAACGTTCTGTCCTGGACGCTGCCCCAGGAGGTGATCTACTTATGGACGCTGCCGATGTTTCACTGCAACGGTTGGTGCTTTCCGTGGACGCTGGCGGCAATCGGTGGGACCAGCGTCTGTCTGCGCCGGGTCGATCCCGAGGCTATTCTGGGCCTGATCAGGCAGCACAGGGTCAGCCACTACTGCGGTGCGCCCATCGTCCACTCGTTGATCGCTGATGCTGCACTGGCTTCGCAGGAACCCCTCGATCACAAGGTGTCGGGGTTGATCGCCGGTGCCGCGCCGCCGGCGTCCGTGCTGGAGCAGATGGACAAGATCGGCTTCGCACTCACCCACGTCTATGGCCTGACCGAGACCTACGGCCCCGCTTCCGTATGTGCCAGGCAGAATGGCTGGGATGAACGCCCCCTGGCGGAACGGGTCCGGCTCAACGGGCGTCAGGGCGTCGTCTACCCATTGCAGGAAAGCATCTCGGTGATGGACTCGGTCACGATGCAGCCCGTTCCCCCAGACGGCGAGACGGTGGGCGAGATCATGTTCCGGGGCAATATCGTCATGAAGGGCTACCTGCGTAACGAAGCCGCCACTAGCGAAGCCTTTGCTGGCGGCTGGTTTCACTCCGGGGATCTGGCGGTGGTGGAACCGGATGGCTACGTCAAAATTCGCGACCGGCTGAAGGACGTGATCATCTCGGGTGGGGAAAACATCTCCTCTCTGGAAGTCGAGGAAATTATCCAGCGGCATAGCGATGTCGAACTCGCAGCCGTCGTGGCAATGGCGGACGCGAAGTGGGGTGAAGTCCCGGCGGCCTTCGTCCAGCTGCGTCCCGGCAGTCAGTTGAGCGAAGACGCCCTGATCACTTTCTGTCGGGAGAATATCAGCCGCTTCAAGGCGCCCAAAAAAGTGATCTTCGGTCCGCTGCCGACCACCTCGACCGGAAAGATTCAGAAGTTCCTGTTGCGTCAGCAACTTGAGACCAGTCTGGCAGTCTGAGCTGATAGGGGAAAGCTCCGGTGGCCGTCTCCCGGGATCTCGCTGAAAGGAGTAGCGTAAAGGTCTGTTTTTAAGTTACCATTTTTGAAAAGCGGCAGTAGGTGCTTGATCGACGGCGTAAGATCCTGAAATCAGAACACTTTAAGCCGCTTTTTTTTTGGCCCTTCACGAGGAATCCGGGTTAGCGGCCTGATTTCAGCAGTACTTTTCCCACAGTGACGGGCGATCCTCAGGTTCGTAATTTCTGAAACTGGCCTGTATGCGAGTCTGACAATCTCACCTGGAAAGCAAAGGAGACTGTAACCATGAAGATTGGGATAAACGGCTTCGGCCGTATAGGCCGGCAGGTATTTCGCATCGCCTATGAACAGGACGGCCTGGAAGTGGTTCACATCAATGATATGGCCGACGCGGAAACCCTGGCCTACCTCCTGTATTGCGACAGCACTTACGGCCGATGGTCTCACCAGGTAAGGGCCGAGGGAGACACGCTGGTCATCGATGACAGGGTGACGGTTTCGGTAAGCGCGGAGAAAGATCCGGCTCGCCTGCCCTGGGGGGAGAAAGGTGCGGAGGTGGTTCTCGAAGCCACCGGACTTTTCCGCAAAAAGGAAGATGCCCACAAACACATCGAAGCGGGCGCCCGGAAGGTGCTCATTTCGGCGCCCGGAAAAAGCGAGCTCGACGGCGAATTCATCCTTGGTGTCAATGGAGATCAGTTCGATCCGGAGCGGCATCACATTATTTCCATCGGAAGCTGCACGACCAACTGTCTGGCACCGGTGGTGAAGGTGCTGCATGACGAGTTCGGAATCGAGAAAGGGCTCATCAATACCGTACACGCCTACACCTCATCCCAGAATCTGCTGGATGGCCCCCACAAGAAGCCCCGGCGGGGTCGGGCTGCGGCGGAAAATCTCGTACCTACTTCCACTGGCGCGGCAAAGATGATCGGCAAGATCATTCCGGAGCTGGAGGGAAGGCTTGATGGCATCGCAGTGCGGACACCGGTCAAATCCGGCTCGCTGCTCGATCTGACCTGCCTATTGGCGGCAGATGCCAGCAATGAGCGGATCAACGATGCATTTCGCCAGCAGGCCAGTGGTTCCATGGAGGGTATTCTCGCCGTAGACGATTTGCCTCTTGTTTCCACCGACATTATTGGCAGGGAAGAAAGCGCCATAGTAACCAGCGGGGACACCCAGTTGATCGGCGACCGTTTCGTCAAGGTGCTGGCCTGGTACGACAACGAGTGGGCCTTTTCCCGGCGCTGCGTGGATATGATGCAACGGATGGGCTGACCATGACTGAAAAAAACTACATTCGCTGGTTCGAGGACCTTGGCAATGGGGATGTCGCCAGCGTTGGGGGAAAAAACGCGTCTCTGGGGGAGATGATCGGCAACCTGCGGGAACAGGGTGTGCGGGTGCCGGGAGGGTTTGCCACCACGGCGGATGCCTACCGCGCCTATGTCGAACACAATGAGCTGGGAGACACGATCCGTGAGCTGACCGAAGAGCTCGCCCGCGAGGAAAAATCTCTCAAGCACGTGGGTAAGGACATCCGCGAGGCATTCCGCAAGGGCGAGTTTCCCGAAGACATTGAAAAGGCCATCCGGGAGGCCTATGAGGAGCTTGCGGCTCGCAATGACAAGCAGGACCTTCCCGTCGCCGTGCGCAGCAGCGCCACGGCGGAGGACCTGCCCGAGGCGAGCTTCGCCGGACAGCAGGAAACCTTTCTCAATATCCGCGGCGGCGACGACCTCATCGACGCCTGCCGGAAGTGCTATGCCTCTTTGTTCACTGACCGCGCCCTCAACTACCGGGAGCACCGCGGTTTCGATCACCTGCAACTCGCGCTCTCCGTGGGCGTGCAGAAGATGGTGGGCTCGGACAAGGCCTGCGCCGGCGTGATGTTCTCCCTCGATACCGACACCGGATTCCCCGATGTGGTGGTCATTAACGCCACCTGGGGGCTCGGGGAAACGGTGGTGCAGGGGACGGTGGATCCGGATGAATACCGGGTCTTCAAACCGGGGCTGGAGAACAAAAACCTGGTGCCGATTCTGGCCAGAAAATGCGGCAGCAAGAAGGAAAAAATGATCTACGCGTCCCGTGGATCGGCGCCCACCAGAACAGTGAACACCAAAAAAGCCGAGCGGGAAGCCATGGTGCTCGGCGACGATGAAATTCTCACCCTTGCCCGCTGGGCCGTCTCCATCGAAAAGCATTACGAAAAACCCATGGATATGGAGTGGGCCAAGGATAGTGAATCCGGGGAGCTCTACTGTGTCCAGGCCCGGCCAGAAACCGTCCACTCACAGAAGCAGTCCGGGGCGTTCAAGAGTTACCGGCTGGAAGAAACAGGCAAGGTGCTGGTTCGGGGTGTGGCCATTGGGGAATCCATAGCGGCCGGCCGGGTGAGGATTCTCAAGAGTCCGAAAGAAATTGACCGCTTTGAGGATGGCGATGTGCTTGTCACCGAGCGGACGGACCCGGACTGGGGGCCTGTCATGAAACGGGCCACAGCGATAGTCACCGATCATGGTGGCCGCACCAGCCACGCCGCGATCGTCAGCCGGGAACTGGGCGTTCCCGCGATTGTGGGGACGGGTTCCGGGACCGGGGACCTCAAGGATGGCCAGGAAGTCACCGTGTCGTGCGCGGAAGGAAGCGAGGGCCGGATTTACGAGGGAGTGCTCGATTACGAGGAGCGGGATATTGATATCGGGGATCTGCCCGAGGCCCCCGTGGAGCTGATGATCAACCTGGCCGCGCCGGATGCCGCTTTCCGCTGGTGGCGGCTGCCGGTTCACGGTGTCGGGCTGGCCCGGATGGAATTCATCATCAATAACGTGATCAAGATTCATCCACTGGCCCTGGCCAGGTTTGATGAGGTGGAAGACAAAAAGGCGCGAAAGCGCATTGAGGAGCTCACTGCCGGCTACGAGGATAAAACGGAGTACTTTATCGAGCACCTCAGCCGCGGTATCGCCATGATCGCTGCGTCCCAGTATCCGGACCCGGTGATCGTTCGCATGAGCGACTTCAAGACCAACGAGTATGCCAGTCTTATCGGCGGCGAGCAGTTTGAGCCCGAGGAGGAGAACCCGATGCTGGGATTCCGGGGAGCTTCCAGGTATTACAGCGATCGCTACAGGGACGGTTTTGCCCTGGAATGCCAGGCGGTAAAAAGGGCGAGGGAGGAAATCGGCCTGGATAACATCGTGGTGATGATCCCCTTCGTTCGCAGCCCCCGGGAGGCGGACCGGGTTATCGAAGTGATGGCCGGCCACGGGCTCGGGCGCGGCGAAAATGGCCTGCAGCTGTATATGATGTGCGAGATACCCTCCAATGTGTTTCTCGCGGAGCAGTTTGCCGAACGGTTTGACGGTTTTTCCATCGGCAGCAATGACCTGACCCAGCTGGTGCTCGGGGTAGACCGGGACTCTGAGGAACTCAGCGAACTGTTCGATGAACGGGATGAGGCGGTCAAGACCGCAATCGTACAAGTGATCGAAAAGGCTCACCGGAGCGGATGCAAAGTCGGCATCTGCGGCCAGGCACCCAGTGATTACCCGGATTTTGCACAGTTCCTGGTGGATAGCGGCATCGATTCCATCTCGCTCAATCCGGACAGTGTGCTGGATATACTGGAAATCTGGCGAGAGGATAAAGGCCGGGATGGCTGAATCAAAAAAGCATAAACGGGATGGCGGCGACAGCCCGGGGGCGGAAGAGTCCTCCGGACTGAAAACGGGCGAGCGGCAATCCCACCGTGATACTTCGCAGCTGGACGATAGCTCTGTTGATGATGCGCTGGAGAAACTGGATTCGGATCCCGAGAACGGCCTCTCCCCGGATGAAGCGGAGAAGCGCCTTCAGCAATACGGCCCCAACTCACTGGAAGAAGAGGAAGAGGCTCGCTGGAAGAAAATCCTCAAACACTTCTGGGGACCTATTCCATGGATGATCGAGACAGCGGTCATTCTTTCCGCCATCGCCAGGCGTTGGGAGGATTTCGTCGTAATCACCACCATGCTGCTGATAAACGGCGGGGTTGGCTACTGGCATGAGAGCAAGTCCCATAAAGCGATAAAGGCATTAAAGGAGCGTCTGGCGCCAAAGGCCGACGTCATCCGGGAAGGCCGCAAACACACCATTGACGCAGCCAATCTCGTGCCTGGGGATGTCGTAATCATCCGCATGGGAGAGGTGGCGCCGGCCGATGCAAAACTCCTGCACGATCAGCACGTCAGCATGGACGAGTCGGCGCTGACGGGAGAGTCACTGCCCGTGGACAAGGAACCCGGGGAGATGGTCTATTCCGGCACGAGCGTCAAGCGGGGATCGGGCCGGGCAGTCGTCACCGCTACCGGCAGCCGGACCCGGTTTTCCCGGACCGCCGAGCTGGTGGAAGCGGCAGGGAGCAAATCTCACTTCCAGCAGGCGGTCCTGCGCATCGGCTACTTTCTCATTGGCATCACTGCATTGGTGGCGGCGACGGTTATTTTCGTTACCTGGATTTTACAGGGCAACCCCTGGGACCAAGTGCTCATTTTCGCCCTGGCCCTGACTCTCGCCGGCATACCCCAGGCCTTACCCGCTGTACTCTCGGTGACCATGTCGGTGGGCGCAAACAGGCTGGCCAGGCAGGAGGCCATTGTCTCCGAACTGGCGTCCATGGAGGAAATTGCCGGTCTTGAAGTGCTCTGTGTGGATAAAACCGGAACCCTGACCCTCAACGAACTCCAGCTTCAGGAACCGGTTCTTCTGGAGGCGGAAGACGAACACGATTTACTGGTGGCCGCGGCCCTCACCTGTGAAAAGGACAGCGACGATCCCATCGACAAGGCCGTTATCGAAGGCCAGACCCAGAAAAGCCGTGAGGAGGCAGAGCAATTCAGGGTGAAGGATTTCCGGCCGTTCGATCCGACGCGAAAGCGGGCCGAGGCTGATGTCGAACGGGACTCCGAGGCCATGACCGTGGCCAAGGGCGCGCCACAGGTGATCCTGGATCTGGTGGATCCCGACGAGGAGCTTCGTAGCCGGGTGTCAGAGCAAATCGACGAACTTGGAGAACGTGGCTTTCGGGCAATGGGGGTCGCCCGGAAAAAGGGCGAGACATGGCGTTACCTGGGGCTTCTGTCCCTTCTGGATCCGCCACGTGAGGATGCTGGCGACGTTGTGCGCAATGCGCAAAAACATGGCATCGACTTGCGCATGGTAACGGGGGACCACCCGGCAATCGGTCGACAGGTGGCCCAGCAGGTGGGGCTCGGCAGCAATATCGTCAAGGCCCGTGCGCTCTTTTCCGGCGATGAGAGGGACCAGCCGCGCCCCGGAGAACGGGTGCTTGAGGCGGACGGCTTTGCCGAGGTCACGCCGGAAGACAAGTTCCATATCATCAAGAAGTTCCAGGGCCGGGACCAGATCGTGGGTATGACCGGCGATGGTGTCAATGACGCCCCGGCGCTGCAGCAGGCCGAGGTGGGAATTGCAGTGGCCGGCGCCACCGATGCGGCGCGGGCGGCGTCATCCCTGGTACTTACCAGACCCGGTCTGGGTGTAATTATCCAGGCGGTGGAAGAAGCCCGGCGAATATTCACGCGAATGAACAGCTACGCCATTTTTCGCATCGGCGAAACCCTGCGGGTCCTGCTGTTCGTTGGGGGAACCATTCTCGTGCTGGGGTTTTTTCCTGTCACTCCCATCATGATTGTCTTGCTGGCCATCCTTAATGACATCCCCATCATGACGATCGCCTGGGATAACGCTTCGACCCCGAAGCAGCCGGTGCGATGGGACATGCCCAGGGTTCTGGCGCTGGCGGGGATGCTGGCCGTTACGGGGGTTATCGGAAGCTTCGTGTTGCTCTGGTATATCAATACCCATATGGATATCAGTCACGGCGAGCTACAGACGGCCCTGTTTCTGAAACTGCTGGTGGCCGGGCATTTCATGATTTATATCACCCGCAACGAGGGCTGGCTCTGGCAGCGGCCCTGGCCATCACTGGCGCTGTTTCTGGCCCTGGAAGCAACCCAGGTTCTGGGTACGCTGATAGCTATCTTCGGTTTCCTGGTTACGCCGATACCCTGGCAACTGGCACTGGGCATCTGGATCTATGCATTGGTCTGGCTCCTTCTGATCAATATTGCCAAGATTTTCACCATCAAACTGCTCAGTTCCAGAAGGGAGCGGCGGAATTGGGAAGCTCGGGAACAGCTGGTATCGCGGAACTCACGAGGCTGAAAGCAGGAAATGCGGATCAAAACAGGGATGAGGGCAAATGAACATTGTGTTTTTTGATGTGGAAAAGTGGGAAAGGGATTCCTTCGAAACCTTGCAGGACGAGCATACCGTGAGCTGTATTGAAGAGCCGCTCAGGGCGGGCAACGCTGGGGAGCATGCCGCAGCAGAAGTCATTTCTGTCTTTATTTATTCAAAGGTCGACCGGCAGGCGCTGGATGCCATGCCAGACCTCAAACTGATCACCTCCAGATCCACCGGCTTCGACCACATTGATATCGGGGAATGCGAACGGCGGGGGATCACGGTATGCAACTGCCCCGACTACGGCGAGAACACAGTAGCAGAGCATGTTTTTGGTCTTCTGCTGATGATCAGCCATCGCCTGGAAGAAGCGGTGGAGCGGACCCGCAAGGGCGGCTTCTCCCCGCGGGGCCTGCAGGGTTTCGATCTGCGGGGAAAGACTCTGGGTGTTGTGGGCACCGGCGATATCGGCCTGGCAACCATCCGCATTGCCAGGGGGTTTGGCATGGATGTTCTGGCTTTTGATATCAGGCCCGACGAGGAGGCTGCCCGGGACCTCGGCTTTGACTATGTGGATATGGACCGGTTGCTGAAGGTTGCTGATGTCATAAGCCTGCATGTGCCCGCCAACCCCCAGACCCGCCATCTTATTGACGGGGATGCGTTCGCGAAGATGAAAGACGGGGTAGTCCTCATCAATACGGCCCGGGGGGACGTGGTGGACATCCGGGCTCTGGCGAGAGCACTGGCGGAGCAGAAAGTGGCGGCTGCCGGGCTGGATGTTCTGCCTTATGAGCCGGTGGTGCGGGAAGAGGCGGAACTGCTCCGTTCCGTCTACGAAGAAACACAGGACCTTTCTTCCCTGCTGGCGAACGAGGTTCTGGTGCGGATGAAAAACGTGGTGGTCACACCCCACAGTGCATTTAACACAAAGGAAGCTGTAGAGCGTATCCTGGATGCTACGGTGGAAAATATTCGCCGGTTCGTCAGGGGCGATCCGGTAAATGTGGTTACGGATACACAGTAGAAGGTCTGGAAAGTCGCTTCGGGATTCTGCGGGCGCACGCAATCCCCTCCGTTTCAGGCGCTGAATTTTCAGAGGAGAAAAGCTCATGAAAGAGAGGTCACTCAGGGATTGGGAACTGGTCTACCATGAATGGAAGCCGGAGGAACAGCCCACCCGGGAAGCCCTGTTGGCCCTGGGCAATGGCTATTTCGCTACGCGGGGAGCGGTGGAAGAATCTCCGGCCGGAGGTCCCCATTACCCGGGCACCTATCTGGCCGGGGGCTTTAATCGCGCGGAAAGCGAAATCAGCGGAAAGATCATCGAAAACGAGGACATGGTTAACTGGCCCAACTGGTTGCCTCTTTCCTTCCGCTGCGATGATGGGGAATGGTTCGATCTGGCCCATGTAAAGCTGCTTGACTACACTCACTGGCTGGATCTTTACCGGGGCGTGCTGCATCGGCGAATTCAGCTCAGGGATCAGTCGGACCGGGAATTCGAACTGGAAACCCGGCGCATTGTCCACATGGGCGATCCCCATATCGCCGCCATCAGCTGGGTGCTTACCCCCCTTAACTGGTCGGGTGCGGTGGAGGTCAGGTCGGCCATTGACGGCCGTGTTACCAATAGTGGAGTGGCCCGCTACCGGGACCTCAATGGCAGGCATCTGGAGGTCGAGGAAACGGGTCAGGTGGGGGAGGAGGCGATTTTTCTCACCGCCAGAACCCTGCAGTCCCACATCCGAATGACTCAGGCGGTCCGCACCCGGGCCTGGGTAGATAATGAGCCCGCCGCTGCCGAGCGGCACACACACTCGGAGCAGAACTGGATCGGCCAATCGTTGTCTCTCAAGGCAGAAAAAAACCGGCCGATTACGGTGGAGAAGGTGCTGTCCCTGCACACTTCCCGGGATCTGGCCACCAGCGAACCCGCTTTTGAAGCCTGTGAGGATATCCGCCATGCTGCGGATTTTGATGCTTTGCTCGAAAAGCACCAACAGGCGTGGCAAAGACTGTGGCGTCGGGCAGATCTGGAACTGGCATGCGAGGGGGACACCTGTGCCCAGCCAATCCTCCGCCTGCACCTTTTCCACCTTCTGCAGACTGCCTCCATGCATACGACAAGACGGGACGCGAGCATTCCTGCCCGGGGGCTGCACGGGGAGGGCTATCGCGGGCACATCTTCTGGGACGAGCTGTTCACCTTCCCCTACTTCAATTTACGGCTTCCAGAGCTGACCGAATCCCTGCTGCTCTACCGCTATGAACGCCTGCGCTGGGCGCGCCGGGCGGCGAAAGAAGCTGGCTACAAGGGCGCCATGTTTCCCTGGCAAAGCGGCAGTGATGGGCGGGAGGAGAGCCAGGTCCTGCACCTGAACCCGAAATCCGGGCGCTGGATTCCCGATAACTCCCACACGCAGCGTCACGTGAATGCCGCCATTGCCTACAATGTGTGGCAGTACTTTCAGGCCACCGACGATATGGAGTTTCTGTCCATATATGGCGCGGAGATGCTGATCGAGATCGCCCAGTTCTGGGCCAGCATCGCCACCTACAACACTGACCGCGAGCGCTATGAAATACGGGGAGTAATGGGGCCTGACGAGTTTCACACCAAATACCCCGACCGGGAAGAACTGGGCCTGGACAATAACGCCTACACCAACGTGATGGCCGCATGGG
Source organism: Marinobacter sp. (assembly GCF_044799475.1). GTDB lineage: Bacteria > Pseudomonadota > Gammaproteobacteria > Pseudomonadales > Oleiphilaceae > Marinobacter. The sequence goes on from NZ_CP085217.1 coordinate 2,273,213, forward strand.
TGCTGAAGACAGCCTGCACAGTGCTTGAAATGCTGGCGGAGGATCGGCGGGCGGAACTCCTCCATGTGCTCGGTGTTTCCTCCGAGGACCTGCTCCGCTGGCAGGATGTAAGCAAACGGATGTTCATACCTTTCCAGCCTTCAGGACTCATAAGCCAGTTCGAGGGCTGGGAAAATCTGGAGGAACTGGACTGGGAGAGGCTGCGGGAGAAACACGGGGATATCCAGCGTCTCGATCGTATTCTGGAAGCAGAAGGCCGGGATATGAACCGCTACAAGGCCACCAAGCAGGCCGACGTACTGATGCTGTTTTTTCTGTTTTCCCCCAGGGAACTCAGCGACCTGATTTCCGGCCTCGGCTATGATTTTGATGCCGCCCGCATTCCCGAAAACGTCCGGTATTATCTGGACCGGACGTCCCATGGCTCCAGCCTCAGCCGGGTTGTCCATGCCTGGGTTCTGGCGAGAACAGACCGCGACCATTCCTGGGACCTCTTCCAGGAAGCCCTTGTCAGCGATCTGGATGACATCCAGGGAGGCACCACGTCAGAGGGTATTCACCTGGGAGCCATGGCCGGCACTGTGGACATGGTGCAGCGGTGCTATACCGGTATTGAAATGCACGACGGGGTGCTCTGGCTTGATCCCTGCCTGCCGAAGGAACTCAAGGAGCTGAACTTCTGCGTCCGCTACCGGGGGCACTGGCTGCACATCCAGTTAGATCACGAAGCGATAACTGTCAGTTTTGAGAAAGGCTGGTCCTGCGCTGCCCGCGTTGGCTTCCGCGGTGAGGTCTACGAAATGTGTGCCGGTGACCAGCAACGTTTCAGCCTGGATGGGGAGAAGACCTCGTGAGATTTTACCGGCAGGAGGATTTTTGACGTGAAGCGAAGACATCCATTCCAGGCCGCCATTTTTGATATGGACGGCGTATTGACCCGCACCGCCGATCTGCATATGCAGGCCTGGAAACAGGTGTTCGATGACTACCTGAGCGGTGAGAGCGACCAGCAGCCCTTTTCCAGGGCCGACTATCTCGAATACGTGGACGGCAAGCCCAGGTATCAGGGCGTCGAGGATTTTCTGCACTCCCGCCAGTTGACGCTGCCTTACGGAAAGCCTGCGGATTCCGCCGATCAGGACACTATCTGCGGTCTCGGCAACCGCAAGAACACCCGGTTTCTTCAGCTTCTGGAAGAAAAGGGAGTAGACGTGTTCGAGGATGCGGTGGCTGCATTGAAGCGGTGGCGGCGTGGCGGCATGAAACTGGCCATTATCACTGCCAGCCGGAATGGTCAGCAGGTTCTCGAGCAGGCGGGTCTCACAGACATCGTGGACGTGATTGTGGATGGCGTGGTGGCGGCGGAGCAGGAGCTCGGGGGGAAACCGGAGATTATGCTGGAGGCTGCGCGCAGGCTGGATGTGGCGCCGGCAGATGCCGTTATTCTGGAAGATGCTACCGCTGGCGTCCGCGCGGGGCGTGAGGGCAAGTTCGGGCTGGTGGTGGGCGTATCGCGAAACGGTAATGAAAAGAAGCTTGAGGAAGCCGGCGCTCATCGTGTCGCCAGCGACGTCTATGCCGTGAGCTTTCTGCGGCAACTCCCCAGCGCCCTGGATCACATGGAAGACATTTCGGCCTGGCAGGGCACTCGCCCTCTGGCAGTTTTTCTTGATTTTGACGGCACACTGGCTGAAATCACCGAAGAGCCCGGGCAGGCGGAGATTTCCGCAGAAGCCCGTTCGGCGCTGGAGCGCTTCTCATGCCCGGTGGCAGTGATCTCCGGCCGGGACCGGCAGGATCTGGAATCACGGGTCAATGTGGAAGGGATCTTTTACGCCGGAAATCACGGCTTCGACATTGCCGGGAAGGGCCATCAACATACCCTGCCGGAAGCGGATAATGCCGTAAAAGACGTGGACCATGCAGAAAAAATGGCAAGGGAGCGGGTCGGTGATCTGCCTGGGGTGATTATCGAACGCAAACGTTATTCACTCGCTGTTCACTACCGGAAAGTGAAAAGCGAGGATGTGCTGGAGAAGGTGCAGGAAGCCGTTGAGGAGATGCGCCGGCAAACGGGCCTGAGAAAGCGTAACGGGAAGAAAGTTCTGGAACTGGAGCCAGCCGTTGACTGGAACAAGGGGCGGGCGCTGCGATGGCTTATCGACATTCTGCCAGTTTCGGGCAAGGAGGGCCCATTCATTGTCTACGGAGGTGACGATGTCACTGACGAAGATGCGTTTTCCGCCCTCCGGGAAGACGGTCCGGGAATTTATGTAGGCGATGGGCTGACATGCTCTCTGGCTGACTACCATGTCCGGAATCCGGCCGAAGTCCTTCGTTTCCTGCACAAGCTGGCTGATATCGAAGTTGATTCCCGCCTGGGATGAGGCCCGTCAGACAAATTCCCGCGGAAAGCTCGAATCCCAGTTGCGGGAGAAAATCCGCTTGTCGCCTTCCCAGGCATCAAGCTCCGCCTGGATGTAAAATGTCGTTGCATCGGCCGTGAGGATGGTGCGTGTCCTGGTATGGACGGCCCAGCTTCCGCGGCGGAACGATCGCTCAGTTCTGGTTTCTCCCCTGAGGGAATCGAAATCGTAGTCTCGAAAGGAGTACCAGTCCCAGGTCCGGCTGGTGACCTCAAGGTTGATCTCCTCAATGCGATAACATCCGTTGTCCTTGATAACCTCAAGGGTTGCCAGATCTGCTGCCAGGTCCTTGTGGACCAGCCAGTTGTGATGGACAGGCTCAATGAGGGTCGTCGCGATCGGCGGCGCCCCATCCGGATCCTCGAAACCAATGTGCGCATCTGTGTCCCCGGGTGGTCGCTCCGGTAGCTGCAATGAGCACCCTCGTGTCCTGAAGGTCAGGCGCACTGGCCTGGGCGGTGGCCAGGCGAGGGCCCAATAGGATGTTGAGATACTGATGCGTAGCCGGTGCCCTGCGGGAAAGACCTGGGCGATGTGATTCAGCGATACGTCAACTTTGAAAAACTCTCCCGGGATCAACAACTCCGGGCGCTCGTCGCCCCTCCGGTGATTGAGATTGAGTAAACCATAGGTGACCCGCGTTGCCTCGCCGTCAGGCGCCACATCGGACAGACGGACCGCGACCATTGCCACCGGCTCATTGCTGGCAAGTGTCAATGTCACAGAAGGCGCGCCGAGGATTTCAAGGTCCTCGGCCAAGGGGGCGCTTTCATAAACGAGCGCACCGCCGTCTTCTTCGCGCTGATCGTGCGGCAAATCAGGGGCAGCGGCGTAGGACGCCCATTTTCCGGCAAAGAGTCCGACATTCAGGGGCGACTGGATGCACGCCTCAGCCTCCGTCGCTCCATCATCCGGCGGCCTGGCCGACTCCAGGAGCTCTTTCCCGGGGCTGAACAGGAAGGTCTTTTCCGTGATCCGCGGAGAGGGCCATTGGGATTCGCCTACCCAGCGTCCCGGACGCTCATGGTAAAAAGTGGTCGGGGGAACGCTGTCCTGCATCCATGCACGCAGCATGGGTTCCTCCATGATGCCGGTCGATTCTCCCTTCAACCAGTGATCCCACCAGCGGACTGCTTCCTGGAGAAAGCCGATGGCCGGCCCGGGAATACCCTGATGGGGATACTTGTGACCCCAGGGGCCGACCAGTCCCTGGCGCGGCACTTTCAGATGCGCCAGGAGGCGGAAAATGGCATTTGTATAGCCGTCAGCCCAGCCTCCTACCGCCATCACCGGACACTGAATGGCGCTGAAGTCTTCGCAGACGGAACCATGGCGCCAGTAGTCGTCTCGCCACTGATGGCGCAGCCAGGTTTCCAGCCAGAGGCCGCTTCCATTCAGCCGCGCCAGCCACATCTCCTTCCAGCGCTCGCCAACCAGTTCGGGATCAGGTGGACAACTGGTGTGGGAGAACATGGTGGTTGATTCGGAGAGATTGTCGGTCAGCAGGCAGCCTCCCATGTAGTGCATGTTATCGGCATAGAGGTCATCGGTTGAGCAGGCGCTGATGATGGCTTTTAGCGCAGATGGCCGTCGTGCGGCGATCTGCAGTGCATTGAAGCCGCCCCAGGAGATTCCCATCATGCCGACATTACCGTCACACCACTCCTGCCGTGCGAGCCAGTTTATGGCCTGGATACCGTCATCGAGTTCCTGCTCACGGTACTGATCCGTCAATACGCCGTCGGAGTCGCCGCTACCGCGCAAGTCGACTCGAACGCAGGCATATCCGCGGGCCGCCAGCCAGGGTTGAGTGATGGCATCCCGCCCCCGGGTCAGGTCCCTCTTGCGGTAGGGTATGTATTCAAGAATGGCGGGCACGGGATGTGCCTTTGCCTCCCTGGGACGCCAGATCCGCGCCGCCAGCCGGCTGCCGTCAGCAAGGGGGATCCATTCATTTTCGACGACCTCAATCTCGTCCAGCCGTGCTTTTTCGCTACCTGCCCCCATGTCATGTTTCCTCGTCATCCGGCACTGGCGAGAATTCAAAGGGCAGCCACTCAAGTGCTTCGTGGTAACGCTTGACCATCTCATGCTGGGTTTTGCCAGCAACATGCACCTCTGCGAGGATATAGCTGTAGGGGTCCTGGTCTGGAATTTCTGACAGTCGCATTCCTTCCTGTGCTTTGAACACTACCTCGGTATCAGGCTGCAGCTCGGCAAGACGGGAGATCTCCTCGTCATTAGGTGCGCGGTCAACGACTGCATCCTGCTGGGTGTAATGCCGTAGCAGAAATTTCGCAGCATGCCGGTAGGGCCCGCTGCGATGCTGGAACTGCGGACTATCTCCCAGGGCCACATGCACTGCTATCTCGTGATTGGACATGCCATCGACCATTTCGAACTGGTAGCAGTGAGACTGGGAGATTCGGGGATTAATCTCGATAATCCACAAGTCGTCGCTGTCTTCGTCCCAGAAAAATTCCATGTTGAAACAGCCATTGTCGAAACCGATCTGGCGAAGCACTTTTTCGGCCATCGCAATACCGCGGTCCTGGATGCGGCGGGGCGCCTGGGAGGGATATTCGTAGCGAAGGAAGCTCTTCCGGTTTTTATCCCGAACCATGTCTATTACGCCGTGTACGTGAAATTCGCCATGCTGGATATAGCCCTCGGGGGCAAACTCCCAGCCATGGACGAGCTTTTCGGCGATCAGGTAATTACCGTCAACCCCGCCCAGCTCAGGTGGCAGATCCGCTTTTTCCAGAATCCTGTTGAAGGGGTCACCGATACGTTTGATTCTTTCTTTTATTACGTCCAGAGCGTGGTCAAGCTCCCGCCTGTTATTGATGCGAAACCCCAGGGTAGAGCCATATCCCTTGATCGGCTTTATCCAGAAAGGATAATCCAGCGTGATTTTGTCAGGGGCGTTTTCGTCGAAGGGGTCGACAGCGCAAAATCCCGGCGTAGCTTCTGGTACTACGGCCTGTTGTTCCAGACGGCTCCAGTACTTGTGAGAACACTTGAGGACGGCCTCCAGCGAGGGCGACAGCAAACCGAACTCGGCGCATAAAATTGCGGCCATGGACGTGGCCGGGAAATCCCAGTGGCAGATAATCCCGTCCACTGTCCCGTCGAAACTGCGCAATACATCGCGAGCTTTTTCCAGTTTGTCATCGATGTAGAAGTTTTTCTGGTGTATTACCTCGTCCGCGTCCAAAAGCGGGTGGAAGCAAAAGGCGTCAGCATCGGGTATCTTCCGGACATCCTGACCATGGCGCTCATCATATCCAAGAATAAATATATTTTTTTGACGTTGATCCATGTTTCCGTCCCTTATGGAATGCTATGGAGTGCTGGTCAGTACCCTTACTTTAAATGCCTCTTTCTGGAGTATAGAAGACAGAATGGAACCTATCCATCAAATATCGGCGCCGATTAGCAGACCTGGAGGTTTGAGGTGGATGGCATCAAATCCCTTTGAGCCGGGGGAAAGAGCCCTGGCCGCGCCCCACAGGAATCTTTAATCATGCTCGCGAATCGTCACCTTTGTGACGATGGATTCAACCTTTTCGAGGTCCATGAGCTGATTACCCGGCGTGCTGACCTTGGCGGCAGCGGCGGCCACGCCGTAGCGGAATGCCTCAGCCACGGTTTTGCCAGAATCAAGCTGGTGTACCAGAACCGAAACGAAACTGTCTCCGGCACCAACGTGACTTACTACCCGGGTTTCGGGAGGCCGGGCGTGAAGCCGCTCACCGGCCTTCGAGGCAAGCAGGGCGCCGTCGGCATCCAGAGTGACAATCAGATTGTCGGTCAAGCCCTTATCCACCATCTCCGCCATTGCCTGCAAGATGCTGGAGTAGTCCTCGGGACCGGAATATCCCAGGTCGGTGAATTCTCCGAAGTTGAGCTTGGTGAGATAAATACCTTTTCCGCGGGAGGGAGAAAGGGCCTTGCCGGATGTATCCAGTATCACCCTGGTTCCGCGGTCAGCGGCTGAGCGCGCCAGATTGCCGTAAAAATCAGTCGGCACACCATCTGGAAGGCTGCCGCTGAGCACCAGGTAGTCGGGGGTCGGGTGCAGCGTGTTGAACGTATCCAGGCACTGCCGCCACTCGGATTCCTGCAGTTCGGGGCCGGGTAAAACAAGATGAAAGAGCTTGCCGCTGGCCTTCTCCGTGACCGCAAAGCATTGACGGGTCTCATCCTGGATGTCGACGCAATGAAAGGAGAATGTCTCGCGCTTCAGGGTTCGTTTCAGTAACTCCCCCTGCAGGCCGCCTGCGGTCAGAATTGCCACCACATCCACACCGAAGCGATGCAGGTTGCGGGCCACGTTAATCCCGCCTCCACCAGGTTCATGGCTGGGGTTGTGGCAGCGGGTCTTGCCGTTTTCCACCAATTGCTCGGCTTCGGCAAAAAGGTCGATGGATGGATTCATTGTCACTGTTGCTACGTTACCCATATCTCATTCCTCCAGCTGTCCTGAACAGGAAGGCCTCAATCCCCTGGCGGGCTTTTCAGTTGAACTCAGGCCCGGGCCATGGTTTCCGAAAATCTGTAGCGCTGTGCGTCGTGGGCAATAAGATCATGGAGAAGGGCCAGAACAACGGCTGTGCCTGATTCGACAGCCGAGTGATGCTGCCCGAACTGTTGCCGAAGGGCCTTGTCTGTGGTGTGGCAGATCAGGGGTGGACGGTGCACCGGCACGCTCGCCATGAACAGGCCGTTGCGGGCGCCCTGCAGCTCTGAAAGCCAGCTGTCACTGTGGGGGAATTGGCCAAGGATCAAACCGGTTCGGTGGTACACGTCAGCCTGGGAGTTGACCTCTCGACAGTCGAGCAGTATTTCCAGCTGATACATTACCAGCAGTGCCGTTCTGGCGCTGTATTCAAGGCGCTTCTCCGCCACTTTCAGCAGAGTGAAAAGCGCCTCATTGATGCTTTTTATGGCGGTATCTTTCTGGCTGCTTTCAGTGGCCTCCAGCCACCCCCATACCTGTTCCAGGGAAAGCTCTTTTAATGGGGGCCACTGGTCTTCCTGGGAGGCTTTGAGGGCACCGTAATAAATTCCGGAGTCGTAACTCTGTGCCTCGTACTTATGGGAGCCTTCGCCGGTAAACCGTGTATCCAGAAGCTGTATGGCGCCGGGTCTGAGCAGGTTCACGGCTATCACCAGCTGCTGAATAAAAACGGTGGCCACCTGGTAACCCTCTTCCTCCGTAGTGGTGTGGTTGTCCGCGGAGACGGTAACGGATAGTCCGGCCGATATCGCTTTGGCGGGGTCTTCCAGATGGGCCACCTGGTGTCCGGAGAGCGAGCCGGACTCATCTCTGGCGTTTTCCATTGCTGCAATCAGTTCTCCGGCATCCAGGCCGACGCGGTAGGAATCCGCCAATCCGTTGAGCTGTCCCTGGGCGGTAAAACGCAGATTCGCGAAGAATGCATTGGCCCGGCGCCAGAACTCGATGATCTCGCCTGTCTCCTTTTCGTTACCCGGCGGGATTGCATTGCCGACCTGAAGTTGAACGGTCACCGATGACGTCATAGATAACTTCCTTAATAAAAGTGTGGTCCAGCAAGAAGCAGAAATAGCACTCATTGCCTGATTTACTGATACGGATCAAGTCAGTGGCCGGCCTTGAACAGGCCGGCAGAAAAGAATCTAACTATTTAAAAACAAAGAACCTTTTATTTAAAAGATGCGGGAACTCTGCATGATTAAAATGATAAATGACAATAAGGTAACCACTCGCTGGCTGTCAACTCGGCTCCGGCCACCCGCCAGCCAGCCACTTGCCAGAATGGTATCTCAGCCAGCAGTCTCTGAGTCTCCATTGCTCAGGGTTGTACTGACCTGCAGTTCCTGAAATCTGGTCTGTCACATGTCCTGTCGCAGAACCGCCATGGCGCCATACAGGCCGCCAAAATCTCCAAGCTGTGCCAGATGCATGTCGGGAACCCGGGGGAAAATGGTGAGTATTTCCCGCAGATGCCTGTTTATCTCATCCAGGCTTACAACACGGCCCTTCGTGCCGCACATCATCGAGCCACCCAGTACAATGGCATCAGGGGACCAGTGGACAATGGTGTTGTTAAGCCCGATCGCGAGCCAGCAGGCAATCTGGTGCCATTCTGCCCTGTCTGTTACCTCGTAGGGTTTTTTGCCAGTTCGCTTTCCGAGCGCCGTGCCTGATGCCAGGCCTTCCAGGTCGACGCAGCTGTCACTTTCTGCACTGCGCACAACACAGTCGGGACAAACGCGACAATACGGATTGATGATCTGATGGCCGGGCTCAAACCCGGACCGCGCGGCGTCAATCATGCCGCCGACAATCCGCCCCCCACCAATGCCGGTAGAAACCGACAGGTAAGCGACAATCTCATAGCCCTGTCCAGCTCCGGCATGCGCCTCACCCAGGCCGGCCACGTCGGTATCGTTTTCAAGCAGAACAGGAGCGCCCAGTCCCTTCTCGAGATGCTCTGCCAGGGGCTTGCCGACCCAGCTGGTCTTATTTGGCGAGCGAAGAAGTGTCCGTCGTTCGCTGTCGAGAACTCCGGCAATGCCGCCGGCAGCGGCAGTGATGCTGTGGCTCCCCACAAGCGTTCTGGCGGCATCGGCGATGCGTTTCGTGTCCGCTTCCAGGTTGCTTGTGCTATCGAACACGATGGGTTCGCCCTGAAGCTCATGGCAGTCCCTGCTTGCCGCAACCCGCGTCGTGCTCCCACCAATATCAAAAAGAATATACATGATGCTTACCTGACTCTGCTCATTCGACGATAGGTGTAATGTCCTGACCGAATATATCGATTGCGTGTTATGGGTATTCCACGATGTGCGCCATGGAAAAGCGATGCTGCTTCTTTATGAGGCCGGTAAAATAATAAACCACTGTCATCGGTCTTGTTCTGATAGCCGGCGCCTCTGTATCTCTCGAACCACCTGTCCCGCCACAAAAGGAATGACGCTCATTGTCAGCAGCAGAAGCCAGGCCTGCCAGCCCAGGATCCGGGTCTGCAGCAGGCCAGAGAGCACTGGCAGGTATACCGCGGCTGCCAGTAGCGCAATGCAGAGTGCCAGCGCTCCCCACACCCAGGGGTTGCGTGTGATTTCGTTACGCAGGATGGGGGACTTCGGGCTCCGTAGAATGAACGTAAACCAGAGCTTGCCGAAAGCCAGAGTCAGAAAAGAAACCGTTACCGCTTCCAGCTCCGTCAATCCCAGCCAGTGATCTGCCAGCAGCAGAGCGCTCAGCACACAGGCTGCCATCAGGGCAGCAAATCCCGTGATCTCCGTCCAGTGGGCCCGGGTCAGCACGGATTCCCCTGGGTCGCGCGGCGGCTCTTTCATTTCAGTTCCGCCGGCCGGACCCACCCCCAGAGCGAGAGCGGGAAAGACATCGGTGAGCACATTGAGATAGAGAATCTGCAGAGGAAGCAGCGGCAAAGGCCATCCCGCGCCAGTGGCTACTGCAACCGCCAGCACCTCAGCCACATTCGTGGTTAGCATGAACACAACGGACTTGCGGATGTTGCCGAAAATGACCCTTCCCTGGCGCACCGCCGCCACGATAGTTTCAAAGGCGTCGTCCTTGAGCACCATGTCGGCGACCTGCTTCGCCGCCTCTGTGCCCCGTTTGCCCATCGCAATGCCGATGTCTGCTTTTTTCAGAGCGGGGGCGTCATTGACGCCGTCACCGGTCATGGCCACGATTTCTCCCTGGTTCTGGTAAATGGTCACCAGATCCAGCTTCTGTTCAGGACTCACCCTGGCGAAGATGTTGGCCCGGTAGATCTTCTGCTGCCGCTCCTCGTCGATATCTTCGGGAGAACCGATATCGCGTCCCAGCATGCTGACTGTCTCGGGGTCATCCTTGCCCCCAACGATCCCCACGGCCCGGGCGATCGCCGTGGCAGTCTCTATCTGGTCGCCGGTCACCATCTCCACCCGGATGCCCGCCGCCTGACAGGTGTCTATCGCCTCTTTAACCTTTTCACGGGGCGGGTCAAGCAGGCCCGCAAGGCCGAGGAAGCAGAGCTCTTCATAGGGATCGGAATCCCTGTCTTCCGTCCGTTTCTCAGCCATTGCCAGAAGGCGCAGACCCTCGCCTGCCAGTTGGCTGGCGCGTTCGGCCCATTTTTGGCGCGTCTCGTCATCCAGCGGCTCCGTGCCGTCATCCGCCAGGATATTACTGCAGACCTCCAGCACGGCCTCGGGAGCGCCTTTTACCGCGACATAATACTGGCCATTATCCTCATGAAAGGTGGCCATTTTCTTGAGCCGGGGCTCGAATTTTTCAACCCGGGCCTCGGGCTGGTCTTCCAGCAGCGAGTCCCGTTCCAGCCCCAGGTCTTTTCCTCCCGCCAGAAGCGCGACTTCAGTGGGATCACCGCGGGGATTGTCTTCCCCCTGTTCCTGGCTGAGGGAAGCGCCATTACAGAGCACGCCCACTTCCAGGACGCGGCGAACTCCCTCCTTGTCCGCCAGTGCTTCGCCAGCCCCGCTTTCCCCCAGCACGAGCTCACCAGTGGGGGTGACGATTTTTTGCAGCCGCATCCGGTTTTCGGTCAGGGTGCCGGTCTTGTCCGAAAAAATCACCCGGGTTGCCCCCAGCGTTTCCACCGCGGTGAGCTGATTTACCAGAGCGTTGCGGGCCGCCATCAGGTACATGCCGCGGGCGAGGGCAATGGTGGCGACGATGGGAAGGCCTTCAGGAATCGCCGCCACACCCAGGGCCAGCGCCGTCTCTATCACCAGCGCCGCCTCTTGCGCCCGCACCAGAAAACCCACCGCGGCGACCGCGATGGCAATAAAAATGGTCAATACGGCGAGGCGGCGCCCCAGTTGATTCAGTCGCTGCTGCAAGGGCGTGACGGTTCCCTCGGCCGATTCCGCAAGCGCTGACACCCGGCCCAGTTCCGTCTCGGAGCCCGTGGCCGCTACAGCAGCCAATGCTTTACCGTCGGCAATGCTGGTGCCTTTGTAGAGCATGTTCCTGCGATCGGCGAGGTCCGTATCCTCGGCCAGGGAATCGGTTAATTTGCTCACCGGAACAGACTCGCCGGTCAGGGGTGCTTCGTTAACCCTCAGGTGTTCCGCCTCTATCAGCCGCAAATCAGCGGGAACCAGGTCGCCGGCCTCCAGCAGTACGATATCGCCGGGCACAATTTCCGGGGCGGCAATCTCACGCTCTCTGCCGTCCCGCCGGACCCGGGTCATGTGTTCTCCCAGCCGGCGCAGGGCGGCCATCGATCTTACTGCTTTCCATTCGCTGACAAAGCCGATAGCGGTATTGACCAGCAGCACCGCCAGGACCGCAAAACCCTCTGGCAGGCGGCCGGTGGCAAACGCCAGAATGGCGGCCCCGCCCAGCAGATAGATGACGATACTGTGAAACTGCCCCAGCAGAATCTGCCACCAGGGCCGGCTCTCCGCAACCCGCAGCTGGTTCGGTCCGTAGCGCTTCAACCGCTCTTGGGCCTCGTCGTCCGTCAGCCCATTTTCCGTGCGGACGTCGAGCTCCGCCAGAACATCCGCGATGTCGCCAGCGTGCCAGTTATGTTTTTGGGGGCCGTTACTTCTCCTTTCATCTGTCGAAGCCAATGGATGGATTCCCGATCAGTTGCCATCCGCGGATGCGGCCAGCCGGATAATCTGCAGGAAATCCTCCGCCTCCAGAGAGGCGCCCCCCACCAGGGCTCCGTCAATATCCTCCTGGGCGAAAAAATCTGCGGCGTTGTCCGGCTTTACCGAGCCGCCGTACTGGATGCGGATAGCGGCGGCCGCTTCCGCACCGTAGGCGAATTCCATGTACCGACGAATGGCGGCATGAGCGGATGCGGCATCTTCCGGCGTGGCGCTCTCGCCGGTACCGATGGCCCATACCGGTTCGTAGGCTATGGTGACCTGTGCCAACTGCTGCGAGCTGACACCCGCCAGGCCATAGCAAAGCTGCGCCGTGTTGACTGCATCCGTCTGATCCGCCTCCCGCTGCTTCAGAGTTTCACCGATGCACAGAGTGACATCAAATCCGCCATCCAGAGCGGTCAGGAGTTTCTGATTTACCAGGACATCCGGCTCCCCCAGCTTGTGGCGTCGCTCCGAGTGTCCCACCAGCACCATCTGGCAGTCGATGTCCCGGAGCATCTCCAGAGAAATCTCTCCGGTAAATGAGCCATTCGATTTTCCATAGAAGTTCTGGGCGCCAAGCCTGATGGGACTTGCCGCTCCGCCAAGTACCCCGGCAACCCCGTCCAGCCAGGGCAGGGCGGGGTAAATACAGAGATCCAGCGACTCCGTGTCCGCCTCACTCGCCAGCTTTTCGGCCAGTGCGATGGAACCCTTGCGGTCAAGGTTCATTTTCCAGTTACCGCCGATGGTTTTTCTGCGCTTTGTCATGGATTCAACCTCAACTTTTTCTCAACCAGGTGATTTGGGGATGTGTAACAGCATGACCGTCCAGCGCCCACCGGTATGGCCCGGTGCGAACCTGTTGCTCAGGCTCCGAATTTTCGCAGACGGCCGGCATGGGCCAGGGCCAGGGTCATCAGATGTTTTGCCGGCAGATGGCCCAGCCCGCCTCCGGCGCAGGCGGTTTCACCGAAGACCTGGACTCCGTCCACCCGGCAGGTGTTTGCACTTATGAGAACCGGCACGGGGTGCCAGCTGTGGCTGGCCATTGCGCTGGGGGTACTGTGATCTCCCGTTACCACAATGACATCCGGTCGCAGCTCCATTATTCGGGGGATTGCCTGATCCAGTTCCTCGATAGCCGCTACCTTGCCTTCGAAGTCGCCATCCTCGCCGAGGCTGTCCGTATCCTTGAAGTGCAGGAACAGAAAATCATGGTCCGACCAGGCAGCCTCCAGCGCTTCAATTTCGCTTTCCAGATCCGGGCCACAATCCACGACTTTCATGCCCAGCAGCCGGGCGATGCCCCGGTACATGGGGTACCCCGCCAGGGCGCAACCATTCAGGCCATAGCTTTCCTTAAACGACGCTAACCGGGGCAGCTGTGCAAAACCCCGCAAAAGCACAAAGTTGGCGGGATCTTCCTGGGCAAGAATTTCCCGGGCCTGCGTCAGGAACTCACCCACCATGCGGGCGGTTTTCTGCGAGTTTTCGTCCCGGCCATGGGGTTCCAGGGGGGGCACGCCGGTTCGCTGAGGATCCGTGTTGTCTATCTCAGCGCCCAATGTGTTCTTTTTACTCCGCAAAACCAGCAGCAAGCGGTGTTCCTTGACCGGTTCCACGTAAACCTCCACGTCGTCGAGGCGAATCTCCCTGAGCATCTCCACCAGCCGCCGGCATTCCCGGGTATCAATGCGGCCGGCCCGCCGGTCGGTCACATCGCCGTCGCTGTTAAGGGTGCAGAAATTACCGCGGGCCGCCACGTCGCCAGGCTGCAGGTCGAAGTTGATGCCGAGTGCGGTAAGAACCCCCCGTCCGATGTTGTGCTCCACCGGATCATAGCCAAAAAGACCCAGATGGCCGGGGCCGCTGCCGGGCGTGATGCCGGGCGCCACGGGGTAGGTCAAGCCGGTGGCTCCCTGACGCGCCAGCCTGTCCAGATTGGGTGTCCGGGCTGCTTCCAGTTCTGTGCCCCGGCCTTCACTGTCAATACCGCCGAGGCCATCCGCAACGACGAAGAGGATTTTTGTCTCGCTCTCGGCGAGGAGGGGTCTGAGATCCATTGCTTAATCCTCCTTCAGGGCATCCAGCGCGGGTAGTGAGCCATGGGCGAGGTAGTCAAGAAATGCGCCGCCACCAGTGGAAAGGTGCGTCAGTTTGTCCTCCACCCCGATCTTGTGAACCGCTTGCCCGGTTTCTCCGCCACCAACAACGGTGACCCCGGAGGACTCGGCCATGGCTTCCGCTATTTGCCGTGTGCCGCTGAAAAACCTCTCCTCCTCAATCTTGCCCATGGGGCCGTTCCATACCACCGTAGCGGCCTTCCTGATGGCTTCCGAATACCGGTCAGCAGTATCCGGCCCGATGTCCATGCCCATCCAGTCACCGGTGATTTCCTCACCTGTGCGGACTTCATCCTCCATGCTCATGACATGGTCTGTGGGCAGAAGGAGTTTGTCACCTGCCTTGCCGAGGATCTCGCGGGCGGCGTCGAGGCGATCTTCTTCCACTTTGGAGGCGCCAGTAGAAACGCCCTGGGCCCGCAGGAAGGTGTAGGCCATGGCACCCCCGATCAGTATCTGCCCGGCCTGGTCGATGAGTGCCTCGATGGCTTCGAGCTTATCCGGTACTTTGGCGCCGCCGAAAACCGCCAGTAGCGGTTGCTGCGGATTAGCGACGACCTTGTCCAGGGCTTCAATTTCCCGCTCCACCAACTGGCCTGCCGCCCGCTTTTCCGCTGGGAAGTGCTTTGTAATGGCGTGCACGGAAGCGTGCTTTCGGTGACAGGCGGCGAAGGCGTCATTGACATAGATATCGCCAAGCTCCGCCAGATCCCTGGCAAACCCGTCGTCGTTGCTCTTTTCGCCGGGATGGAATCGCAGATTCTCCAGCAAAAGGATTTCGCCACCGCTCAGGGACCGGGCCATCTCCTCGGCCCGCGCCCCCACAACCTCTTCGCAATGCCGTATCCGATTGTCGGGCAACAGTTCAGCGAGCTTTTCCGCAACCGGCGCCAGGCTCAGGTGTGCCACCGGCTCACCTTTGGGCCGACCAAGGTGACTCATCAACACACAGGCGGCGTTTTTGTCCAGGAGGTGGCGCAGTGTCGGCAGAGCGGCGCGTATGCGGGTGTCGTCCAGCACCTTGCCATCGTCATTCTGGGGGACGTTGAAGTCCACCCGGACCAGGACGCGCGAATCTGTTAAATCCAGGTCGGTCAATGTCTTCATGCTTCTGGCTCTCCCTTCCTCTGATGAGTGAATCGCGGGGTGACTTGAAAATGGCCCCGAATTAACGTCATTCAAAATCCTTCTTTCAGCAGCACGGCTACTCTCTGACCACTCTGACGGGCCACCGGAAAATCGGGCCTGTCACTGACATCCTGACTTGACACCCGGGTACGCCTGTAGGCAGCGTTCTGTAGTTGGTTCAGGTTCTATCCGTGCCTGTTCAAAAGCTAACAATCTTTAAGTGATAAAACCAGTGTATCTTTAACCGGGGCAGTTGAGAGCTATATTGAAATAACGACCTTTGTACACAGAGTTCACGGAAAGAGGATTACAGCTGGGATCGATACGAAAAGCGGGGCCTGGTCAACCAGGCCTGGCATTTTCCGGCTTTCCGGTGGATCCTGAAAGTAGCGTATGCGAACCATGATTGAGGGAGAGCCAATGAATGACATCGAACGCATCCTCGGCGACGAAGCTGAGTCCCTGCTCGGCTATGAGTGCCGGGGAATCAACGGCGGTCATCTGCATTTACCGGGACCAGATTACGTGTCCCGGGTGCTGGTCGACAGTAATCGGTCCAATACCGTGCTGCGTAACCTGCAGACGATCCTGGGGCATGGCCGGCTGGGCAATACCGGCTATTTGTCGATTCTGCCGGTCGATCAGGGCGTGGAACATTCCGCTGGCGCGTCATTTGCACCGAACCCGCTGTACTTCGATCCGGGAAATCTTGTGGAGCTGGCGCTTGAGGGGGGGTGTAATGCCATTGCATCTACCTACGGCGTGCTGGCGTCGGTCAGCCGCCGCTATGCCCACAGGATTCCATTCCTGGTTAAACTCAATCACAACGAACTTCTGACCTATCCGAATCGTCACGACCAGACGCTGTTCGCCACGGCCGATCAGGCGTTCGAGCTCGGCGCCGTTGCCGTTGGCGCAACCATCTACTTCGGCTCGCCCGAATCCCGCCGGCAGATTGAAGAAGTCTCGCAAGCGTTTGAACGCGCCCACGAACTGGGCATGGTCACCGTGCTCTGGGCTTATCTCCGCAACCCGGAATTCAAGCAGGACGATGCTGATTATCACACCGCAGCGGATCTGACCGGCCAGGCCAATCATCTGGCGGTGACCATCGGCGCTGATATCGTCAAGCAGAAGCAGGCAACGGTAAATGGGGGTTTCAAAGCGCTCAATTTCGGGAAGACCCACGAGCGTGTGTACTCCGAACTGGCCACCGATCACCCAATTGAGCTTGCCCGTTATCAGGTCGCAAACTGCTACATGGGCCGCATCGGGCTTATTAACTCGGGGGGCTCGTCGGGCAGTGACGACCTGCATCAGGCCGTGCGCACGGCCGTGATCAACAAACGTGCCGGTGGCATGGGACTGATTTCGGGGCGAAAGGCCTTCCAGAAACCCATGGCCGAAGGCGTCGAGCTATTGCACGCAATTCAGGATGTCTATCTGTCCGACGCCGTAACGGTGGCCTGACCGGATCTAGGCCGGGTAACTCTCGGGCGGCACAAACCCCGCCAGCCCACTTTGCTCCAGCAGATCTGCAAACCTGAGGGTGGTCAGATCCATCCCAGGCGCTCCGATCACCTGGACACTGTAGGGCAGGCCTTCGCGGCTCTTCCCGATGGGAACGGTGGTGGCAGGCAGGCCAAGAAGTGTGGCCATGGCGATCCAGCAGAACTGATCCAGATAGGCCCGCGATTCACCGTTTACCTGTATACGGCGCCTCGAAACCGGCCTTTCGTAATCGTGGGGAATAGCAGTGGTGGGCGTCACCGGGGTAAGCAGGACATCGAATTCCTGAAACAGTTCGTCAATCCGGCTTCGCATTTTCTCCCGCACCTCATTCCACACAAACCAGTCATGAACCGGCTGGTTAACGCCCCGGCCAAATTGGGCGGAGCCTGCGGTCATGGGGAAGAACAGCCTCAGCAGTTTTTCCAGCCGCGCCACCCATTTCATCTGGCGCCTCTGCGCCGGCGTCAGGGAGACGCTCAGCAGACTGCCCAGCAGGTTGAAGTACACCGGCATGATGTGTTCCATGCTCAGCAGGTCGTGGGTGGCAGGAGCAACCATCGCGCCGGCCTTTTCAAGCTCGGAGGCAAGAGCTTCGTAAGCCTCGGTCAGCGACTGTTCTACCGGGCAGAGCGGATCCTGGAGCCAGTGTCCGACCCGGGCTTCGCCAAGGCTGGTGATCTTCGAAGGGCTCAGGTTGAGGGCCCAGCTTCGGGCTTCCAGCTTGCCCGGACCGGCAATGACGCCAAGCATGAGTTCCAGATCCCGGGCGGTGCGGGCGATGGGACCGCCCTCCGGCAGGTCAGGCCGGGAAAGGGTGCCGGGCGGCCCTGGAATGTGGCCCCGGAAGGACAGTATGGCGCGGCTGGGCTTGTGGCCAAATACCCCGCAGAAGTGTGCCGGGATGCGGACCGAGCCCGCCAGGTCGCTGCCCAGCTCAAGGGGAGTCATTCCCGTTGCGGTTGCTGCCGCGCTTCCGCCAGAGGAGCCGCCGGAGGTGCGCTCAAGGTTGTGGGGGTTGCGGGTGACCCCAAAGAGCCGGTTGTAGCTCTGTATGTCACCGGCATAAATGGGCACATTGGTTTTGCCCATGATGATGGCCCCGGCGGCGGTCAGCCGCTCGATGACATCGGCGTGGGTCGCGGGATGGTAGTCGCTGAGTTTCGGCGCCCCCGCAGTGCATAGCATTCCAGCCACTTCCCATGTGTCCTTCACGGTGACCGGAAGCCCATGAAGAGCTCCCAGTGGCTCCCCGTTTTCCCGGCGCTCATCCGCCTTTTTTGCCTGGATAAGGGCGGCATCGCCGGCGAGGGTAACAACCGCATTGATGTCTCCGTTGACTTCCCTGATTCGCTCAAGCAGAGCCTGAGTCAGCTGGACGCTGCTCAGGGCGCCGGACTTCAGGTCAGCTACCAGTTCGTGGGCAGGGCGGTAATGCAGAGCTGTCATCTATTATCTCCTGTTCTAAAGCGCGCCCCGCCAGTGTTTGACGTGTACCTGATTTTTTACCTCTTCCAGGATTTCATTGATCAGGTTTTTAAGAGCCTCGTTGGCTTCATCTTCGCCTTGCTCTTCCCCTTCCCCCGTGGTGCGTTCTGGCAGAAACGCGTTCACCACGTCTTCTATAAAGCCGTGATTGCGGCTGGAAGCAAGGTCATCGAGAAGCTGATGAATAACGGTTGCCACAATATCGCCCACGGCTTCCTCCAGGGTCGACTGAATTGTGGGCCCCACCACAGGGAGGAAGCGCAGGCGGGACAGTTCGACATTCTGCTGGAGTGCCGTATCCACCCGGGCCTCAAGGTAGACGCGCAGGGCGCCCCTGTTGGGCATGTAGCTCTCTTGCGTGGCTTCTGCCACCCTCTCCGACAGCCAGTCAGCAATCATTGTGCGTCTTGGATACAGAATGTCGTGCTTGATGCGGTCAAACAGGGGAGACCCCCGGCTGATTTCATCCTGTACGCCTGAGAGAATCTTGACAACGATACGGTCCGACAGCTCTTCCATGAAGGCGTCGTAATAAAAAGCAAAAAACCCGTATGCTTTGGTCTGGGTTATGTCGATAACCTTGTACTTCTGCAGGCGGTAAATGATGGAAATGATGCGCAGCAGACGCAGAAAACGCAGGGTGCCCACAGGGACACAGCCAACCAGGTCGTACCAGTGAATGAACGGATAGAAATACCAGCGGGAATAGGTATGCACTGTGATGGCATGCACCCAGCGGATACAGAATTCGGTAAGGAATATGCTGACAAAGATGAGATCGTAAAAGATGAAGTTTTCATGAACCGGCTGGTAAACATCGGTCACTATCGGCACGTACTCCGACAGCAGCCCCTGGACACCCGCGAAACTGTAGAAGAAATCGAAAACGATCAGGGCCAGGTTGAGAATCAGCAGCCCGAGCATGAGAAAATCGAGGGTGAACCAGATCAACTGATGATCTTTACGCAGGTTTTCCCGGTTAAATCTGATCATTCCTCTGGATCCGGCCTTTTTGTGAAAGCTTCAAGTGGCCCCCAAGAGTAGCCTATTTCCGTTTCTGCGACGACTTCGCCGGGTTGTAAGCGCAGCTTTCTTGCGATTAACTTGATCTACCGACGGCAAGCTCACAGTGTCGCTTCCGACATCCGGGACAGGGGTGCATCTCATCATCATTCCAGTGCGTAAACCAAGCGGGATTCATGAGGGACCATGCGGTTATGCCTGAAGAATATTCAAAGACAGAAGAGCGGCTTAATGTTCTGAGCCATGGGCTGGCGTCGGTGGCCAGCATAGCGGGAATGATTGTGCTGGTGGTTCTGGCATCCATGGAGGCGAATGCATGGAAGATCGTGAGTTTCAGTGTATTCGGCATCAGCATGACATTGCTGTTTGTTTTCTCCACCCTTTATCACTCTGTGAAGGGGGAGCGGGCGCGACAGGTCTTCAAGATGCTCGACCATTGCGCCATCTTCCTGCTGATTGCCGGAACCTATACGCCTTTTCTGCTCGTTAACATGCGCGGGACTACCGGCTGGATCATGTTCGGCACCATCTGGGGCCTCGCTCTTCTGGGCATTATCCTCAAGCTGGGATTCGGCCACCGGTTGAAGGCACTGCAGATGGCCATCTATCTGGGCATGGGGTGGCTGATTGTGCTGGCTTCCAGAGAGCTTGTGGAAACGGTGAGCACACTGGGAGTCTGGCTGGTCGTTGCTGGCGGACTTACCTATACTCTGGGGATAGTGTTTTACCTGATAAAGCAGATTCCTTTCAATCATGCCATCTGGCATCTCTTCGTGGTCGGCGGCAGCACCTGCCATTTCTTCGCCATTTACCACGGGGTTCTTTACGGTCAGGTTT
The DNA here is from genome assembly GCF_044799475.1 of Marinobacter sp. Classification (GTDB taxonomy): domain Bacteria; phylum Pseudomonadota; class Gammaproteobacteria; order Pseudomonadales; family Oleiphilaceae; genus Marinobacter. Next base: position 2,293,377 of record NZ_CP085217.1, read on the forward strand.
CCGGATGACGCATGGATATGGGCGGGTTCGCGGTTTACGGTGGCGTCACAGTCTTGTGTGCTGCCTTTTTCTGCCTGCCCTGGCCTTTGGGGAGCAGCTGGAGCTACGGTTCAAGGGTGATTTTCCGGCTCTCCGGGAAAATGCCGAGGCCTTCCTTGGTAAGGTGGAAGGCCGGAGTGCTGAGGGGCTTCGACGCTTTGCCAGTCACGGGGTGGATCAGGTGAGTCAGGCCCTGCGGGCGCTTGGCTATTACAATCCGGAAATTGACTGGCAGGTCACGGACGAGGACATCCCCAGGCTTGTCCTGACTGTGGACCCGGGCAAGCCGGTGCGCATCAGTTCCCGCACCGTCAGGATCCTCGGGCCCGCATCCGGAGACCCCGGCTTTCAGGCAATTCCAGTGGAGCGACTCAAAACGGGGGATGTGCTCAGCCACGCCGATTATCAGGCTGTGAAAGGCGCCATCACCAATCTTGCCCAGCGCCGGGGTTACTTCGATGGCAGCTTTACCACCAGCCGTCTCAAAGTGGACCCGGAGGCGCTGACGGCGGATATTGATCTGATCTATCAGAGCGGAGAGCGCTATCGCCTCGGCGACGTCGAGTTTGCCGGTGGTGATGAGCTGGAAGAAGACCTCCTGAGGCGTTTCATCAACTTTGAACCCGGCACTGCCTATCACGCTGACAAGGTGGCCAGACTCAACAGCAATCTTTCCAACAGCGGTTATTTTTCCCAGGTGGTGGTGGATGCCTCACCCCAGGATGCCGTTGACCGTACCATCCCGGTCACAGTAAGGCTGTCCCACAGGGACCGGCGTTCAGTGGCAGCAGGGATTGGCTTTTCAACAGACATAGGCCCAAGGCTCACGGGCACCTGGACCGAACACTGGGTCAACCCCATGGGGCATCGTCGCGGTGCTAAAATGGAGCTGGCTGCTCCCAGACAGACCCTGAGTGGGTGGTATGAACTGCCGCTTGACCCACCCATGAGCGACTCGATCCGATTGACCGGTGGTTACCTGAGAGAAGACATAGAGGATATCGAATCCGAGCGCCTGACTCTGGGTCAGCAATGGCAGCATGCCCTTGACAACGGCTGGGAGCAGATCCTGTCCCTGCGGCTTGAGGGCGAACGGTTCCAGATTGGCGATGAGACCACGGATACCAGCCGTCTGTTGCTGCCGGGTGCGAGTTACTCCAGGCTGTCGGCAGATTCCCCTCTGGACCCCTCCCGGGGGTACCGTCTGGGCTTTGAGGTGACCGGAGCACATCGCGGCTTTTTCTCTGACGCCGACATTGTGCAGGTCATCGGTTTTGCCCGGGGCATTATAACCCTGGGTGACGGCCATCGTTTCCTGGCAAGAGCAAAAGCTGGTGCCGTTGGCTCCAATGAATTTTCTGACGTCCCGCCGTCTCTGAGGTTCTTTGCCGGCGGTGACCAGAGTGTGCGCGGTTATGATTTTGAATCCCTGTCCCCGGAGAATTCAGAGGGAACCGGTGTGGGGGGCAAATACCTGTTCGCGGGCAGCCTGGAGTATCAGTTCCCGATCACTGAGTCCTGGCGGCTGGCAGCTTTTGTGGATGAAGGCAATGCCATCAATGACCTCTCTGACAAGCTGGCTACCGGTGCTGGTGTGGGCATCCGCTGGATCAGTCCGGTGGGGCCACTCCGACTTGACGTGGCAAAGGGCCTGGATGAGGATCTGGGCGGGTCCTGGCGCCTCCACTTCTCGATGGGACCTGAGCTATGAGTCGGGCGAGGCGGGTCAAAAGAATCCTGCTGGTTTCGCTGGCAGCCATTATCATTCTTCCACTGCTGCTGGCGGCGGGCGCCTGGTTTACCCTGCGTACCGATGCCGGAACGGCCTGGTTGCTGGCCCAGATCGACGGACTGGAAATCCGGGGTGGCGAGGGTTCGCTGGTGGACAGCTGGCAGGCCGAGCACCTGCTCTGGCAGGGGTACGGCGTCAGGGCGGAAGTGACAGGACCGCACCTGGTGTGGCGGCCTTCCTGCCTGATTCATAAAACTCTCTGCCTGGATGCGCTGCTTGCCGAAAAAGTTGATCTGCAAATTCAGCCAGCTGGTGAGGCTGAAGAGGAACCGGAAGAGCGGCAGAGAATCAGCCTTCCAGTGGTGGACATTCCCCTTGCGGTGGTTGTGGAAAAGGTTGAACTGGGAGAATTCCGTTTCAACCAGAATCTGCTCTGGAACGAGCTGACGCTTTCCGCCCAGGGCTCCGGAGCATCCCTGCAGATTGGCCGGCTGTATGTAGACCGGGAACCAGTAACTCTCGACCTGTCAGGACGTGTCACCATGAGAGGTGACTGGCCCGTCAATCTCGACCTGATCACCACTCTGCCACCTCCGGAAGGGGAGGACTGGCAGCTCGATCTGGCACTGGCGGGCAGTGTCCGGGATCTGCGAATCCAGGGACAGAGCAGCGGCTATCTGAATGCAGAGCTGGAAGGCCGGGTGGAGCCGCTGGATCCGGATCTGCCGGCGCGGCTGGCGATAAACTCGCCCCGTTTTCTGGCAGTGGAAACCCTGCCCCCGACACTGGCACTGGAAACCGTTGAACTGGATCTGCGTGGCAGCCTGGCCGATGGTTTTCAGGTGGAAGGCCTGAGCTCGCTCCCCGGGGCCCGTGGTGCGGTCAAACTCCAGCTGTCGGGCCATGTCACAACCGAACAGGCAGACGACATCAGGATTAACCTGTCGGCTCCCTACCACCGCATCGAAGGTGCGAGTGAGCTGGAGGTTGCTGGCAGCGTGGACTGGTCGGGTCCTCTGACGGCAGCGGCCGACTTTGACCTTCAGCACTTCCCTTGGTATGACCTGGTTCCTGACGTCGAGGATCTTCCGCTGTCGGTCAGTTCCCTGACGGGTGAGGCGAATTACAGGGACGGCGAATACGAGGCGACACTGGCGGCAGAGGCAGAGGGGCCTCTTGGTGTTACCACGCTGGACACATCGGTTGCAGGAAATATGTCGGAAGTCAGTCTCAGCGACCTGATAATCAATACCGGCGCCGGCCAGCTCAAAGGTGACGCCACCCTTGGTTTTGCACAGCAGCTGGCCTGGCAGGCGCAGCTGGTTCTGAGCCGTTTCAATCCCGGTTTCTGGCTACCGGAGCTGGAGGCAGACCTGAGCGGTGAGGTAGCCAGCGAGGGCAGCCTCGATGACAAGGGGCGGCCCTCCCTCATCGCCAACTGGAATCTGGACGGCACCTGGAGAGGCCGGAGCACCGAGGCCCACGGAGAGCTGGAAGCCGTAGACTCCCGCTGGACTGTCAGTGACCTGGCGCTGATTGTTGGCGACAACCGGATCAGCGGAGCAGGGAGCTGGCACGAGCAGCTGGAAGCCGATCTCTCCCTCGATCTGCCCGATCTCAGTGTTTTTCTGCCCGACCTCGCTGGCAGTGTCCGGGGCGAGATCAGTGCCCGGGGCCGGCCCGAGGCCCCTGCCGGGAGCCTGGCCCTGAATGCCAGCAACATCCAGTGGCAGGACAGGGTTTCAGTGAGCAGCGTTGATATTGACGTCACCCTGGCGGGGAACCAGCGGCTTGAGGGGGAGGTGCGCAGCCGGGGGCTGACCGCAGCTGGAGAAAAGGTTTCCGAACTGGATCTTGATGTCGCCGGTACTCTCAGCGCCCATTCGCTGACCATACGTACGGTGCATGACCAGCTCACAGGACAGCTGCAGTTCAGTGGTGGCTGGCAGGAAGGCTGGGAGGGTGAGCTCTCCGCAGGGACTCTGGAGCTGGCAGAACAGGAACAGGTCTGGAGCCTCGCTGAGGCAGCGGCGCTGACCTACACCCCGGCCGGTCGGGTCACCCTGGGCAGCCACTGCTGGCAATGGCAGCAGAGCTCGGTCTGTGCCGGCGACCAGATGCTCATGCCGGACCTTGCCCTGGATTACCGTCTGCAGGACTTCCCATCCCAGGCCCTGGTGCCACTTCTACCGGAAAATCTCAGGTGGGAGGCGCTGATCGACGGCCAACTGGCCCTCACCATGACAGACGCAGGGCCGGATGGTCGCATAAACCTGGATGCAGCACCTGGGGAGGTGTCATTCCTGATTCGGGACCAGTGGCAGACCGTCAGCTATAACACTCTGGCTACCGCGCTGATTCTGAAGCCGGGCAAGGCTGACCTCGAGCTTGAACTGGCGGGCCCGGAACTCGGCAGCTTCACCATGGCGATGACTGTCGATCCTGAGGCTGCGGATCTTCCGGTCGATGGCAGGTTCCAGCTGCAGGGTCTGGATGTTTCCCTGGCGGGGGCGCTTGCCGACCTTGAGGAGATTGGCGGCGAGTTGAACGGCAGCGGCACATTCACCGGCCCGCTGCTGGCCCCGGAGCTTCAGGGGGAGCTGGTACTGGCCAATGGCCGGCTGCTTGATCCGTCACTGCCTCTCCCTTTTAAAGAAGTTCTGCTCAGTCTTGAGTTCAGTGGCCAGGAAGCGCGGGTCAGTGGTCGCTGGCAGAGCAATGCTCGAAGCAGCGGCCAGGTAGACGGCCGTCTGGCCTGGCAGGATGGCCTCTCGGTGGACCTGAACATTGCTGGCAGCCGTCTGCCCATAACCTACGAACCCTACGCACATCTCGAAATGGCGCCGGATATCTCAGTTGTTCTCCAGGACGGGGATCTCAGGATTACCGGGAAAGTCGATATCCCGCGAGGCGAGATCGAAGTCCGTAATCTGCCACCGCAGGCGGTATCAGTTTCTGACGACGAGGTGATTGTTAACAGCGAAGAAGAGGAACAGGACACCGTTCAGGGTCTGAACATGGATGTCACTGTCAATGTGGGTGAGGACCTGGTGACATTCTCCGGTTTCGGCATCACCGGCAATCTGAAAGGCTCTCTGCGGATCGGCAACAACATGGATACCCGGGGATCGCTTCAGCTTGTGGAAGGCTCCTACAAGGCCTACGGCCAGGAGCTGACCCTGCGCCGCGCCAGGCTGGTGTTTGTCGGGCCGGTGTCCGAGCCTTACCTGGATATCGAGGCCGTCAGGGAAGTAGGTGCTGTTACTGCGGGGCTGCGACTTACCGGGCCTGTGTCAGAACCTCGTACCGAGGTCTTTTCAGAGCCTCCCATGAGGCAGAATGAGGCTCTCTCCTACCTGGTGCTCGGCCGGCCTTTACAGAGTGAAGGTGATAACGGGCAGTTGGGGCAGGCAGCACTCGCTATGGGTCTGGCCCAGACCGGAGAGATTACCCGGGGCATTGGCAAGGAGTTCGGGATAGAGGATCTGACCCTGGAAACAGAAGGTGCGGGAAGCGAGGCTTCAGTGGTGGCCAGCGGCTACATTTCAGAGAAGCTCAGTTTGCGCTATGGAGTCGGTGTTTTTGAGCCCATCACCAAAGTCGCACTGCGTTACGATCTTGGGCAGTACTTCTTCCTCGAGGCAGCCAGCGGCCTGGCCGCCTCGCTGGATCTGTTCTATAACCGGGATTTCTAGGGAAGGCCGGCAGCCCCCGCGACCCCAACTGCGACATGGGGCGCTGGCGCTCTTATCATTCCCATCATCCCCATCACTCAAGTTCAAAGGTAGCGCTGACGCTGACCTGCAATTCCCGGGGCCCCACTGCCGATACCGGACCCCGTGCCCCCCGTGCCTCCATCATGCGCACAGGCTGTCCACCGCTGTTGATGTTGATGGACTTGACGTCGCCACAGCTCATCTGCATCTCATCCGCCACAAACTTGCACTGTGCCCGGGCATCGGCCAGAGCATAACCCAGAGCCTGACGCTGAAAGGCCTCCTCCTCGGAATGGAAAAAATTATCGGCATTCAGGTGGTATTCCATTCCCAGTTCCTGGGCCCTGGCGATGAGCGGATTGAGAAGGTCCAGATCACGGACCACAAAGCTGACGGTCTGGGAGGCAACCGCCCGCTGCTCCGGTTTCTCTCCCCGGTTCTCCACAGGCAGGCTACGGGTATGAAGGTTCAGCGTAGCGTCGGTGTAATCGATCAGCTGGTCACGCAGGGGCTCTATGGCTTCGTTCCATTGCGTGATTCTGGTGTTGACCTGTTGCGTAGCTGCTTCGGCATCCCGGTTCACCGCACTTGCGGTAAACTGCAGTTGCGCGCTGTCTGGCGTATACTTGACGGACCCTTCGCCGGTAAGACTGACCTCTCCCGCCATTGCGGCGACGGGAAGGGCGATGGCCATGGCTGTTACCTGGGCAAAACGGTTTGCGATACGGGGCATAAAGCGTCTCCATGCTATTACATGATCAACAGATAAGACTCACTGGCCGGGAGCGGGCCGTGCTGCACCAGCTCACCGGCTCTGACCCTCACTATGTGACAACACGGGCAGAACTTAAAGAGTGGGTTGACTGTCACCTGCAGGCGTCGGCTCTGGACGGGCAGACGTCACGTCTGCTCAAGGACCTTCTGAGAAAACATCTCCCGCTCTGAAAGCGGGTCAGACGTAACCTTTTTTCTGCAGCCACTGGTGGCACTGATCTTTCCAGCTATGGGTCAGATTGGTAAAACTCAGCAGCTTCCTGCTGGCTCTGAACAATTCCATCAGTTCCTCCAGCTCGGATTCACTGGCCGCGATCTCCTCCAGAATTACCCAGTCATTCCATACCGTGGAAAAATGCCATTCCGGATTGTCTATGTCGCAATCGGGAAGCCGATAGTGGAAGGTGGGTCGGGCCTTCACCCGCGTGTCCCTGACGTGTTTGCGCAGCAGGTCATCGTCGATATGGGAAAACAGGGGCAGGAGATCCAGGGCCCGGTTCCGGGTGGGGTTCTCCTTCAGGTAGTCCTCCATCAGACCGGTCATGTCAGGGTCGTAGTCCTCGGCGATCAGCCTGTCTACGTACTTGCTGTTCCAGGGCTCGATGTAGTTGGTGAACTTGCGGCTGAGATCCAGCTGGTGACGCGCCTTGAACCAGTCATAAAGCGCTGCGAATGTGCGGAGATAGCCCACAAGGGTGCCTGGTTTGAGGTCGGGCACTTCCGGATTCAGCTGCAGACCAAAGGCGTAAATCATCGCCTCCCGGGTGCCCACGGCGCCAGCCTCCCGAAGGCGGTTGCACAGCACTTCTATACGCTCCAGCTCCCTGAACGGCAGGGGAGGACTGACGATCTCCAGCGGCACAATCTTTTCAGCGGCGGCATCTATGAGATCCATCGCATGTCCGCCGAGTTCACGGACGGATTCAGGCAGGCGCTCGTCCTGCAGATCCAGATCCTTCACCGGCTCTGAATCCAGCTCGACGGTAAATTCTCCGAGGGGCGTTTCCACGGAACTGACGTAGCGGGAAGTCAGTCTGGCTTCGCCGGCCAGCAGGTCTGCAACCAGAATGACCAGTTTCTCGTAGCTGAGGCCCGAGATCTCGATTTCAACGCCTACCCGGCGCTCACTGCCGTCCGAGGTATTCATTCGCTTCGGCATTGCGCAGCTGCCGCTGGTGTCCATGGCTGTCTCCAGTACAAATAGCCCATGACTTTAACATAGTGCCCGATTGAACGGCATGGTCGGAGTAAACCCTCAGGAACTGGCCCGTATTGCCAGCCTGGTCTGGTAGAGACAGTTCCATGCGTGCTGCTGAATAATGACTTTACACTGGATAAAACACTGTATATATTTACTCTACTGTATATAAAGACAGGAAAACGTCATGAAGCTGACAGCACGGCAAACACAGGTACTGGAAATCATCCGGCGCAATATCGAAGAAACCGGCTATCCGCCAACACGTGCGGAAATCGCCGCCGAGCTGGGGTTCAGGTCTGCCAACGCCGCAGAGGAACACCTCAGGGCGCTGGCACGCAAGGGTGCCATTGAGATGGTGCCGGGCGCGAGCCGCGGGATCCGGCTGCCTGAAGCCGAAGTGTATCTGGGGCTGCCAGTTGTCGGTCAGGTCGCCGCCGGCAGCCCGATTCTCGCCCAGGAACACATAGAAGACCATTGCACCCTGCAACCGGATTTCTTCTCCCCGGCGGCGGATTACCTCCTGCGGGTGCGGGGCATGAGCATGAAGGATATTGGCATTCTCGATGGCGATCTGCTTGCTGTTCATCGCACCCAGGATATCCACAATGGCCAGGTGGTGGTGGCAAGAGTAGGTGATGACGTCACGGTCAAGCGTTTTCAGCGCTCAGGCAACCGGGTGATGCTGATCGCAGAAAATGAAGAGTTTGAGCCCATTGAAGTGGACCTGCGTGAGCAGGAGCTGGTGATAGAAGGCCTGGGGGTGGGCGTTATTCGCCGCTCCGATCTGCACTGATACCGGCGCCAACCAGGCGACTTTACTGAATAAGGGCCCGCGGGCCGAGAGACATGCGAGGGTTATCATGGAACAGCTGAGCTTTAACCAGAATCTGACCTATGCGCCTGCCAGACCGGCAGTTAATGCTTGTGCCGGGGAAGCCCGGGTTATCGGTTCTGTGAACGTCGGTTCTTCCATGGCTGGAATGGCGGCAGGCCGTTACCAGCGCCCGGTGCCGGAAAGCAGTGGCAGCGAAACCGGAAATGCGGCAGGCAATGTCACGGAAATCATTCTTCCCGCCAGCCAGGTGGAGAACTTCCAGCTGCTTTTGCCCATGCTGACCCAGCTCAATCAGGAGCGCCGCTGGCTGGCCTGGATCGACCCTCCGCAGGAGCTGCTCAGTAAATGGCAGAATGTTCGCGGCATCATAACGGGGGAGATTCTGGTTCTGCGATCCTCCGGTGATTACTCGGCTCTGGCACTGGCCGAGAAGGCGCTGGGCGCCGGGACCTGTCACGCAGTCGTCATGTGGACCGGCAAGCTGGGGCGGCGTGCGTTTGAGTCGCTCCAGAAAGCATCTGCTGCTGGCAACAGCCATGGCGTAGTGCTGCGCCAGCGCTGAGAGCCCCCTCTCGCCAGGGAGCAAGTGGCAGCAGACTTCAGTGAAGGGTGTGAGAGGAGCGGGCGCTGCTTCGGTCGGATTCGTCTTCGTCCCAGTCAACATCATGGCCAGCGTTGCCGGCTGCCTCAATTCCTGCCGCGATCATGGCCTTGGCCACGCCCATTTCCCTGTCATCCAGCATGTCTTTCGCTTCACTGGAAAACGAAATACGTACCAGAGGCGAACTTTCGTCATCGTCGATGCGGCGAAGTGCATAATCGCCGTCCTTGAGTTGCACGATTTCAAAAAAAGATGCCGACATTTTAAAAACCTTTGGTCAATCGGGCTTCTGAGCCCTGATATAAATGAACAATCACAGGATGCCCCGGGAGGAGACTCCGGTTACCACTCGTCGTGCCATGCCGTCAGATCGCTGAGAAACCTTCTCATGGCTTCCAGAGAACCCGCTATCGCAGACGACGAGCGATCGGGGCCGGTTTCAGCCGCCACTGAGATGATGTTTTCATCAGAGACGGTCTTTTTTTTCACGGCGGGATAAGCCTGGCTGTGCTCAAGCTGCTCAAGATGATTCCACCAGCTGCCCGCCTGCCGGTTAAGTTCCGCCAGAAACCTCGCTTCCCGCGTCTCCGGGCCGATCAGTTCCACCAGTTCATCCAGTGAGCGGGGCTGAGCCGTCTTGTACTGATAGTGCCGCGCAATCAGTGTCAGCAGGCATTGCCGGCCCCTCAGGGCAAGCTCAATGCTGCCTTGCCGCATTGCCTCCGCAACTGGCTCGTGCGCTTCTGACTGCTGGCGTAGCAGCGTTTCGGAGAGAAAGAGCTTCTGTGACGCCAGCCTGTGCCACTCTGCAACCATGATTTGTCCCGGGTATTAAAGTTGCCCAATTGTATCAGTTCTGCGGACCGATTTCGCCCGAAATCCGCGCCCGGAATGGGCAGGGAATCACTTCAGATGGTGCGGGCAAATCCAGGATGCGTGGGGCAGGCTCTGCTCGAAGTAATTGAAAAACAAGCGTCTGACAAGATACTACAAAAAAATTATTGTCTCTCGTGCCGATATCAGGCAGATAAGCACCGCGAAACAGTCATTCATCGGCATACCGCAAGGCCTCCAGCTTCAGGGCAGAATCCCTGGTGCGGGCAGGGTGTGTCAGCAGGAGGAATTATTCATGCGCATGCGCATACTGGCGGCTCTGGCCGCATTACCCCTGATTGCCAGTGTCGGGGCCCACGCCAAAGTCTCCGAATCGGAAGCCGCCCGCCTGAATGGCGATCTGACCCCGCTGGGCGCGGTGAGATCAGGTAATGAGGCAGGAACCATTCCGCCCTGGACCGGCGGTCTGGCGAAACCGCCTTCAGACTGGAAGCCCGGACAGATTGAGATAGATCCTTTTGCCCGGGAAGAGCCGCTTTTCGTGGTCACAGCCGAGAACATGGCGCTCTATGAAGACAGGCTCACGGAGGGACACAAAGCGCTGCTTCGCCAGTACGGTCCCGAGTACGTGATGCCTGTTTACAGGACGCACCGCACGGCGGCCTACCCGGAAGCGGTCTACGAGAAGTCGCGCCAGAATGCGACAAGCGCAACCCTGCTGGAGAATGGCAATGGTGTGACAGATACCATCATGACAAGCCCGTTCCCCATCCCAGGCAATGGCCTTGAAGCGATCTGGAACCACACTCTGCGCTACCGTGGCGAGCAGGTCTCCTTCCGGTCCGCGTTTGCTACACCCACCAGAGACGGCAGTTTCAATCCGATTCTGACCGAGTATGACTATTACTTTGCCTACAGCGAAGCGGGTGTGGAGCTGAAGGACATTGATAACCGCATTTTTTATCTGAAAACCCGGATCATGTCGCCGTCGAGTCTGGCGGGCACCCTGAACCTGGTGCATGAAACCCTGGACCAGGTACGGTCACCGCGCCTGGCATGGCGTTATGACAGCAGTTCCCGGCGTCTGCGCCGTTCGCCCAACCTCGCTTATGAGACGGATCTGCCCAATAGCTCCTCACTGCGTTCAGTAGACCAGAAGGACATGTACAACGGTGCTCCGAACCAGTATGACTGGATTCTCAAGGGCAAACAGGAAATGCTGGTGCCCTATAACGCCTACAGACTTCACCAGCCAGCGGCAACCGCCAGGGACATCATCAGGCCAAAACACATCAACCCGGAGCTGACCCGTTATGAGCTTCATCGGGTATGGGTGGTGGAGGCCACGCTCAGAACCGGCGTCCAGCACATCTATCAAAAGCGTCGTTTCTATCTGGACGAGGACAGCTGGCAGATTGTCGCTGCGGAAGAGTTTGACAATGAGGGCAACCTCTGGCGTGTTTCGGAAGCCCATAACATTTCCTATTACGGCGTCCCGGTGTTCTGGTCCACGCTTGAGCTTACCTATGATCTGAAGGCAGAGCGTTACTTCATCGACGGCCTGGACGACGGCCAGGCGCCCTATGACTTCAGGCCGGGATTCCGGCCGGGGGAGTTTTCTGCTTCAGCCGTGCGCCGGTCGGCGGGGCGCTAACAGTACAAGTCTGAAGGTTTGAGGGCCCCGCTGGCACTGTGTCCCGGGGCCTTTTTTCTGGCTCAGGCGCTCGCCTCTGTTGTTTTCTCCAGCAGACGGGACCGGACATTTCTGGCGGCCCCAACCATGGCTGACAGAGCAGCTTCAACCTCCGGCCAGCCCCGGGTTTTGAGGCCACAGTCCGGGTTGATCCAGAGCCGTTCCGCCGGGAAGGCTGCCAGGATGTTTTCGAGCATCTCAGTCAGCTGTCCCTCATTGGGAACCAGAGGACTGTGAATGTCGTAAATACCCGGTCCCAGATCGCCGGCATAACCTGAGGCCGCCAGTTCTTCCAGCAGGGCCAGGTCGCTGCGTGCGGCTTCGATGGTGATCACATCAGCATCCAGCGCTTTGATGCCCTCAAGAATATCCCCGAACCGTGAATAGCACATGTGGGTATGAATCTGTGTTTCCGGCGCCACGCCGGCTGTGGCCAGGCGAAAGGCACCTGTGGCCTGCTCCAGCCATCCGGCCTGGGCGGATTTGCGCAGAGGCAGTTTCTCCCTCAGAGCCGGTTCATCCACCTGGATGATCTTCAACCCTGACTTCTCAAGCTCGGCAATTTCGTCCCGCAGCGCAAGGGCGATCTGATCGGTGACACTGGCCAGCGGCTGATCCTCTCTTACAAAGGCCCAGGCTACCATGGTGGTGGGGCCGGTGAGCATGGCCTTGACCGGCCGGTCACTCAGACTCTGGGCAAAGATCGCCCAGGGCAGGGTGAGGGGGCATTCCCGGTAGATATCGCCGTAGATCACCGGAGGTTTGACGCACCGGGTACCATAGCTCTGGACCCAGCCTTGCCGGGTCGTTGTGTAGCCGGCCAGGGCGTCGCTGAAATACTCCACCATGTCATTCCGTTCGGGCTCTCCGTGCACAAGGACATCGAGACCAATGAGTTCCTGACGCTTGATACTGTCCCGAATTGCCGCCTCCATGATGCAGTGATAGTCCGCTTCACTGATCATCTGCTGGCGGTATTCCTGACGGGCCCTGCGAATATCTGCAGTCTGGGGAAAGGACCCAATGGTGGTGGTCGGAAGAGGCGGAAGCCGAAGCAGCTGATGCTGGACCGCCTTGCGCTCGGGAAAGGTCTGGGACCGATTGCGGTCGGAATCCTGGATGGCCGCCAGCCGACCAGCCACCTCGGGGTTGGTTCTGAGGTTGCTGGCGGCGATCGCGTCAAGGGCCTGTCGGTTTTGGGTGAATACAGGCTGCCATGAGCGCGGATTATTCTCATTCATGCGCCGGGCAAGTGCTCCCAGCTCAAGCTGCTTCTCCTCCATGAATGCCAGGGCATCTGTCACCGGTCCGGAACTGTCGGCTTCCCCGCTGGCGCTATAGGGAACATGAAGCAGGGAACAGCTGGTGGACAGCCATAACCTGTCTCCCAGCCGATCATGGGCAGGAGCAAGATCCTGATAAATGCGGTCAAGATCTGCCCGCCAGATATTGCGTCCGTTGATGACGCCTGCCGACAGAACCTTGTTCGGCCCGAGGCGGTCCAGAACACCCGTGAGCTGATCCGGGGCACTGACCAGGTCTACGTGAATGCCTGCGACCGGCAACTGAAGGGCGAGGGATAAGTTGTCTTCAAGGCCACCAAAGTAGGTAGCCACAAGCAGTGGAACAGGGCTGCCGGCAAGCCGGTTATAGGCCTTTTCAATGAGACTGCGCCAATGGCTGGAAAGATCAAGGCACAGGATCGGCTCATCGAGCTGAACCCAGGCAACGCCTTGCTGCTGAATCACAGTCAGAAGTTGCTGATAAACCGGTATGAGGCGGTCAAGAGCTTCTTCGGCTTCCAGCCCACGGAGATCGCTGAGCCACAGGTAAGTGGCGGGGCCGGCGAGCTGAACCTTGACGTCGCTCATGACCTCCCTTGCCTCACCTATCTGCGCCAGCAGTTCGCCTGCTGCCAGAGCCGGGCGGGTGGAGGCATCCCATTCCGGAACAAGGTAGTGGTAGTTCGTGTCGAACCATTTGCGCATCGGGCTGGCTGCGTGGTCTTTTCCACCCGCCCCGGAGGCTCCCCGGGCGATGCTGAATACCCTGTCTTCATGTTCGCCTGGAGGGATGTCCCGAAAACGTTCCGGCACAATGCCCAGCAGCAGGGACTGCTCCAGAATCTGGTCGTACCATGTGAAGTCACCTACTGTCACAAATGCCGCGCCGGTTTCCCGTTGACGCTCCCATTGAGTCTGACGTAGCACGCGGCCTGTTTCCCGAAGATCATCGAGAGTAGATCTGCCGTGCCAGTAGCTTTCAGTGGCCCATTTGAGTTCCCTTGCCGGACCTATCCGGGGTACCCCGATATAATGCAGCGTTACCATGTCTCGTTTCCTGTGTGGAAGTGAATTGAGGATGTTTTGTGAGCCGGGCTATTGTGCCGTCCGGGAATCATGAGGCAAAATCAAATGCCTCAGGTTATTCATGAGTAAAATTCATGCTCGATCTCAAGCACCTCAAAACCATCCGGGCTCTCAGTGAAACCGGAAGTCTGACCCGGGCCGCAGAACAGCTGCATGTCACCCAGTCGGCCCTTTCTCATCAGGTTCGGGATCTTGAGGACTGGTTCGGCGTACAGCTTTTTCTGAGAAAGAGCCGCCCGTTTCGATTGACGCCAGCGGGAGAGCGGCTGCTGGCGACCGCGGCGACCGTTCTTCCGGAACTGTGTGATGCCGAGTCGGCGCTGTTTCAGCTTGGAAAAGGACGCCGGGGACGCCTGCATATGGCCATTGAGTGCCACAGCTGTTATCTGTGGCTGATTCCGTCAGTTAACGCCTATCGGCCTAACTGGCCGGACGTGGAACTGGACTTTGTTGGCCACTGGCATCTTGATGCCCTGCCAGCGCTGGCGCGCAGTGAACTGGATCTGGTAGTGACGTCTGATCCGCAGCCGATCTCCGGCTTGACCTACGAGCCACTGTTCAGTTTCGAGATTCTGCTGGGCCTGGCTCCGGATCACCCTCTCTGTGTCCACCGGCGCGTTCAGGCCAGCCAACTGCAGGATCAGACACTGATTACCTATCCGGTAGCTCCGGAGCGGCTTGAGGTGTTTCGACGGTTTCTGTGGCCGGCCGGTTGTGAAGCCGCAGCGGTACGAACCGCGGAAATGACCATGATGATTGTGCAGTTGGTGGCCAGTCAGCGGGGGGTGGCGGCGCTGCCATCCTGGGCCCTGCGGGAGTACACTGAATCCGGGCTGCTGGCTGCCAGGCCGCTGGGTACTGCGGGAGTATGGTCAAATCTCTATGCGGCTGTGCGGACGGAGGACTATGATTCACCCTTCATGCAGGCATTCCTGGCAACGGTTCGGGAGACCTCCTTCAAAACCCTTGCGGACATCAAGGCAGTGCAGCCCGCAAATAAAAGCACTTGATACCGGAACAGCAGACAGGCAGGTGGTTATGGCTCAGGCACTGGAACAGCTGGATACTCTGATTGACGATCTCCGGCGCGAAATAACAAAAGAAGACTGGGAGGCAGTGACAAGCCTCAATGGCAGGGTTGCCAGCCGCGTTGAGGCGGCCATGTCGGAACTGGCCGCCGGCGATATCAGTGCCGAGGCTGTTGAAGAGCGTCTGACGGATCTCCAGGCGCTGTGCGGCCAGGCTGAGCGAGGCGCCCGGTCAGCCAGGGAGGAAATTCTTGCGACCCTGAAAGGTCTGAATCAGACCCGAAGCGCCGCTCGCTCCTATGAGGATATCTCCACCCGGCGGTCGCGCTAGCAATGGGGCCGATTCCTGACTTGATCATGCGTCATAAAATTGACTCGGAGTCCTTAACCGTCTTAAATACCCCTCAGACAATTTTCATGAACCCTGGGTAATCCTCCCCATGCAACAGATCAGCGGCGACCTCCCACCGGATTTTTGCGGATCGCCCGGACTGTTAATGCCGTTTGAACAAGAGATTCAACTGAATGCCTGAAAATAATAACGTGCTCGTGCTGAGTCAGGATGAAACCCGCCGTCGTGAACTGGAAATCATCCTGGAATTTATTGGTGAGGAGAACGTCATTACGGGAGAGCAGGTCGGCCATCTGCTGTCTCCGCGCGACGGGGAATCAGCGATGGTGTTCACTGCGGCTGTGGTCAACGGGGAGGAAGCTGGCGCCCAGGCTCAGATCCAGGCCCTGGCAGAGGCCGACGCGGGGCTGCCGATACTGCTGGTCGGGGACCCACCCCTGAAGGGCCTTACCGAAAGCCAGGCTTCCCACATCATTGCCCGGCTCAGCTGGCCCCTCAATTACACCAAGTTTGTGGATTCTCTCTACCGGGCTCAGGTTTTTCGCGACCAGCACAGCCGCGGCCAGGGCCGGAGCCACCAGCGAGGCATCCAGCTGTTTCGGAGCCTCGTCGGGACAAGCCGCAGTGTCTACCAGGTCCGTCAGCTGATGGAGCAGGTTGCGGACAAGGAAGTAAGCGTACTTATCACCGGGGAGTCCGGTACAGGCAAGGAAGTAGTTGCCCGTAATCTTCATTATCACTCCATACGGCGCGACAGGCCATTTGTGCCCGTGAACTGTGGCGCGATACCGGCCGAGCTCCTTGAAAGCGAGCTGTTCGGTCATGAAAAGGGCGCATTTACTGGCGCCATTACGTCCCGTGTCGGCCGTTTTGAGCTGGCAGAAGGCGGCACGCTGTTCCTCGACGAAATTGGCGACATGCCGCTCAGTATGCAGGTCAAGATTCTCCGGGTGCTGCAGGAAAAGACCTATGAGCGTGTGGGCAGCAACCGCACCCAGAGCGCGGATGTGCGGATCATCGCCGCCACCCACAAGAACCTGGAAGAAATGATAGCTGGTGGCGAATTCCGTGAAGATCTCTACTACCGCCTGAATGTATTTCCCATTGAAATGCCTGCCCTGAGGGAACGGGTGGAAGACCTGCCGCTGCTGATCAACGAGCTCACCGCCCGTATGGAAAAGGAAAAGCGCGGCTCCATCCGCCTCAATTCAGCAGCCATCATGAGCCTGTGCCGTCATGACTGGCCCGGCAATGTCAGGGAGCTGGCGAATCTGGTTGAACGGCTGGCCATCATGCATCCCTATGGTGTTGTCGGTGTTCAGGAACTGCCGAAGAAATTCCGCTACGTGGATGAGTTTGATGAGGACAGGCCCTGTGATGACAGCGGCATGCCCGCAGGGATTCCGGGTCTGGTCGGACTGGATTCGCCGGCGTTACTGCCGGTCAATGGTATTGACCTGAAAGACTACCTGGGCAATCTCGAAAAACAGCTGATCGAACAGGCGCTTGATGAAGCCGGAGGCGTGGTGGCACGGGCTGCGGAGAAGCTGCGGATTCGCCGGACGACCCTGGTGGAGAAAGTCCGAAAATATGGTCTCCGGGAAGAAGAAGCGGGGGGATAACAACCCCGCGATATCCGCCGCACTCCTGTCAAAGCCCTCAAAGTTCGTCAAAGTTCTGCTGATCTCACATTCTGCCTCCCCCAGTCCGACGGAAAACCGTCGTTTTGCTCTTCCCTGATTTCTTTAACCACTGTTTGTAAAGGAAAAATCAATTCTGGCATAACTTTGGCTTAGTAACCCCCAGAAGAATCTGAATGGGGCGGTATGAAACCGTCACAGCTGTCAGGGGGAAACCATGAGTCAGTTACAGTACATTGTGGAAGCATCGCGTCATCAGGCCGCATCCGGCGTGGATGCAGCTGCCGATGCCAACCACAAGGTGACCGCGCTGTTCCCGCCTCAGAAAGAAGGCGAAGCGGTCGATACCGCCCTGGAACTTTTCAACCAGATGTCCCGCCAGATCACCGACTCCTACCGCACCCTTGAATCCCGGGTTAACCAGCTGTCCGGTGAACTCTCTGCGGAAACCCGTCAGCGCCAGCATGAACTGGAGGAAAAAGAACGCCTTGCGGACCGCCTTTCGACCCTGCTTGCCGTCATGCCTGCCGGCGTTGTGGTTCTGGACAGTCAGGGCGCTGTCAGCCAGTGCAATCCGGCTGCGGTGAATCTGCTGGGAGAGCCCCTCGAGGGTGTTCGTTGGGTGGAGGTTATCCGCCGGTGTTTTGCACCCCGGCGGGACGATGGCCACGAAGTGTCCCTGAAGGATGGCCGCCGCGTCAGCATCGAAATCCGCTCCATGGAGAACGAACCCGGTCAGCTTATTCTGCTTACCGACCTGACCGAAACCCGGCAGTTGCAGGCACAGCTTTCCCGCGCCCAGCGGCTCTCTGCCATGGGCAAAATGGTGGCCTCGCTGGCTCACCAGATTCGAACCCCCCTGTCAGCCGCGATTCTTTATGGTGGCCATCTCTGCCAGTCAGACCTGGATGCTGAAATGCGCGAGCGCTGCGCGACCCGGCTGATGTCGAGGCTGACTCATCTGGAGCAGCAGGTGCGGGATATGCTCATCTTTGCACGGGGCGAAACCCGGCTGGCGGAGGAGCTTTCCTCCACCTCGCTTTGCGGTGCCCTGGCGTCCGCCATTGAAGGACTGAATGTCAGCAGTCAGAAAAATGTCAGCCTGACGGCGCCCGCCCGGGAAGTTGCCCTGATGTGCAACCGGGATGCCCTGGTCGGGGCCTGTCTGAATCTGGTCAATAACAGTCTGGAGGCAGGCGCAAGTGAGGTCTCAGTCAGTCTGGTTACAACTGATGGATTCCTGGAGGTTCAGGTCAGCGACAATGGCCCGGGCTTTGATCCGGACCAGGGCGATCAGCTTCTTGAAGCTTTCTATACCACCAAGTCCCAGGGTACCGGACTCGGTCTCGCCGTGGTCCAGGCGGTGGTGAAGGCTCACAATGGTGAATTTACAATCGAGTCACCCGCCGAAGGCGGCAGCCTGGCTCTGGTGCGTCTGCCGCTCGTCGGCAGTCAGACCGGAAGTGGTGACAGGAATGACAGGTAAATGGAGATAAACATGGCCAGGCCCCAGATTCTGATCGTTGAAGATGACCGCGACCTGCGTGAAGCGCTGGTAACCACCCTGGAACTGGCAAAGTTTCGGGTGCGGGAAGCCGACTGTGCCGAGCAGGCCCTTGAGCGGCTGGCAGAAGGGCCGATCGACATGGTCGTCAGCGATGTGAATATGCCGGGCATGTCGGGGCACCAGTTGCTGGCGAAAGTGCAGAAGCAGCATCCCGGCCTGCCGATGATGCTGATAACTGCCTACGGTCAGATCAACCAGGCGGTCTCCGCGATGCAGGCGGGCGCCATTGATTATCTGGTAAAGCCTTTCGAGCCGGCGGTTCTGGTGGAGGCAGTTACCCGGGTAACTGGAGGTCAGCGTCAGAGTCGTGGCGGTTCGGATGCACCTGTAGCTGAGGATCCCATCAGTCAGCGAATGTTTCAGCTTGCCCGCAAGGTGGCTGGCTGCGATTCGACAGTCATGATTTCCGGGGAAAGCGGGACAGGCAAGGAGGTGCTTGCCAGGTACATTCATCAGCAATCACCGAGGGCTGATCAGCCTTTTGTCGCCATTAACTGTGCGGCTATTCCCGAGAATATGCTGGAAGCCATTCTGTTTGGCCACGAGAAGGGCGCTTTTACCGGCGCCCACGCATCTTCCCCGGGCAAATTCGAGCAGGCCAATGGCGGTACGCTGCTGCTGGACGAGATTTCGGAAATGGATCTGAGTCTGCAGTCAAAGCTGTTGCGGGTACTGCAGGAGCGCGAGGTTGAACGGGTCGGCGGTCGCAAGACCATCAGCCTGGATGTGCGCGTGCTGGCCACCACCAACCGGGATCTGGCGGATTACGTCCGGGAAGGCCGCTTCCGGGAAGACCTCTATTACCGTCTGAGTGTTTTTCCCATGCAGTGGCGGCCCCTGCGGGAGCGCCCATTGGACATTCTGCCTCTGGCGAGGACTCTGCTTGACCAGCACTGCCGGAAAATGAAGCTCAATGGCATCACCTTCAGCGATGACGCCAGGGCTGCGATGAAGACCCACCCCTGGCCCGGCAATGTGCGGGAACTGGATAACGCCATTCAGCGGGCTCTCGTGCTGCATCAGGGCCAGCTCATCCAGGCTGAGGATCTGTGTCTGGGCGTCGGTATCTCCGGTCTGGCGCCAGTTGCTTCCGTGATGCCGGAGATTGCGGAACAGGTGGAGTCTCCGCGCGCTGCGGAAGCCCCCCAGTCAGCCGGGGATGACTCATCGTCCCTCGGCCATGATCTCAGACGGCAGGAATTTCGTATCATCATTGACACCCTCAGAAGCGAAAGAGGGCGTCGTAACAGGGCCGCGGAAAAGCTCGGCATCAGCCCCCGCACTCTGCGTTACAAGCTTGCCCAGATGCGGGAGTTCGGTATTGATCCGGACACTGAACTGGCTATCGCGTAACCCCGCCTTTTCTTCATACTCCTTCCTGCGGCACCCTGTGTGCCGTTTTTTTATTTCCGGCTGGGCCTGTGCCTTGCGTCAAGAGTTCGACGCGCCATGCTGTCCAGTCCCAATCTTTTTGTTCAAGTCTTTGTAAATAAATAATAAAAAAGTTTTGGCCATGATCTTGCTTGGGTCTCCCCAGAGATTTTAAGACAGTTACAGGGCCCGCCTCTTGCCGGGCCTGTCGGGAGGGGAATCATGGTTGAACGTGCCGATATAAACAGTGTGCTTTCCGATATCCGGTCGCTGCGGTCACAGATGCAGCAGAACCAGGGGCTGGGGCAGAACAACACCATCCAGGACCGGATTGATCGTCCCGGTCGTACCGAACAGGCCCGTGAGGTTCCCGGCTTCAGTGACATGCTGAGCCAGGCGGTTAATCAGGTGAACGATCTGCAGCAGACTGCTGGTGCCATGCGGACCGCCTACGATCAGGGCGATCCGAACATGGACATCACCCGTGTCATGATTGCGTCACAGAAATCCTCGGTTTCCTTCGAGGCCCTGACCCAGGTGCGTAACCGGGTAGTTCAGGCCTACGAAGACATCATGAATATGCCGATCTAAGCCCGGAGCTGAACCATGGCCAGCGTACCTGCCCAGACAACCCCCGTTAACCGGTCAGACGAGAACGATGCGGGCGGGCTTGAAACCCACAGTGATCTCCTTTTCGGGTTTAACCGCCTCACTCTGTTGCGTCAGATCGGTCTCATGGTGGGGCTGGCCGCCAGTGTGGCTCTTGGTCTGGCTGTGGTTCTGTGGGCCCAGGAGCCCAATTACCAGCCGGTGGTGGGCGACCTGTCCAGCTATAACCCGCAGGAAGTGACAGCAATTCTCGACCAGAGCGGCATTCAGTATCGTATGGATCCCCGAAGCGGTGCCCTGCTCGTTCCCTCCGAAGACGTCTATAACGCCCGGCTGCAGCTGGCAGCCCAGGGTGTAACCGATGAAAAGACCATAGGTTACGAAATCATGGACCAGGACCGTGGCCTGGGCACTTCCCAGTTCATGGAAAACATCACATACCGGCGTGGTCTCGAGGGTGAGCTCTCCCGTACCATCAGCAGCATGAGAAACGTCAACGGAGCCCGGGTGCATCTGGCCATCCCCAAGCAGTCGGTGTTCGTGCGGGACGCCCGTGCCCCGACTGCTTCGGTATTTCTGGAAGTCCTGGCTGGCCGCCGGCTGGCGGAAGAGCAGATTGCGGCGATCACCAATCTGGTGGCGGGCAGTATTCCACAGCTGTCAAAGGATGACGTCACCATTGTTGATCAGAGCGGGCACCTACTCACCTCACGGGACAAAAATGAAGACCGCTGGCAGATGCAGGACCAGTATGACTTCAATGCCAGGGTGGAAGACGGCCTGACCCGCCGGATTTCAGCCATGATCAGTCCCATCGTCGGTGCCGGACGTTTTCGTGCCGAGGTGACAGCGGATCTCAACTTTGCTTCGGTGGAGCAGGCAGAGGAGCTGTTTAACCCCGGCCAGAACGCCGTAAGAAGTGAGCGTGAAAGCAGCGAACAGCGGGTGAGTGGTGCCAATGGCGGCATTCCGGGAGCTCTGGCAAATCAGCCCCCGGGCGGCGGCGTGGTGCCTGAAGTCGCCGGTGCTGCGGCGGCAGATGGTGAGGAAGCGCCCGCCGCTCCGCCAATCAATGTCAGAACAGAATCCACCCGCAATTATGAAATGGACCGCACGGTAAGCTATATCCGTCAGGAGCAGGGCAAGATTGAACGCCTGACCGTAGCCGTGGCCGTAGATGATCTGCGGGCGGTTGACCCAGAAACCGGCGCTGTGAGCTTTCAGCCCTGGTCCGAGGCCGAACTCCAGCGCCTGACCCGGCTGGTCCGGGACGCAGTGGGTTACTCGGCGGCGCGGGGAGACAGTGTAACCATCATGAACACGGCATTTGCAGCCCAGGAAGAGATGGACTTCGCCGAACCCGCGTTCTGGGAACAGCCCTGGTTCTGGGACCTGATGAAACAGGTGCTGGCTGGGCTTGTGATACTGGTACTGGTACTGGGTCTGCTTCGACCCACCCTGAAAAATCTTTCCGGCGGTGCCCGCCGTGAGCGGGACGATTCGATGGGGAGTGAGGGCTATGACGGACTGGAAGGGTCAGGGAGCGACAATGAACTCAGAAAAGCCATGAGCGACGGCGATGAACTGCTGTTGCCTGGCGCCACTGACAGCTATGATAGACACCTTAATGCTTTGAAAGGCTTGATCGCCGAGGACCCGGCCCGGGTTGCCCAGGTGATGCGCCAGTGGGTAAATGTGGATGAGTGACGAACAGGCCTCTCAGCAGCCAGCTGAAGCACCCCGCAAAATGCAGCGCAAGATTCCGCGTGTTGAACAGGCTGCCATCCTGCTGATGTCTCTGGGTGAGGCGGATGCGGCCCAGATACTCAAGCACATGGGACCCAAGGAGGTTCAGCGGGTGGGCGTCGCCATGGCCCAGATGAAGGATGTCAGCAAGGACGATGTGGCTTTCGTGCTGGATCAGTTCGTGGAAGCCGTGGGCGGCCAGACCGGCCTGGGGGTGGGCAACGACGAGTACATCCGCGCCATGCTGACCCAGGCCCTGGGTGATGACAAGGCAGCGAGTCTGATTGACCGGATTCTCATTGGTGGCAACACCACCGGGCTGGACACCCTGAAATGGATGGAGCCCCGCGCGGTCGGCGATATCATCCGCTATGAGCATCCCCAGATTCAGGCCATCGTCATTTCATACCTCGACCCGGACCAGGCTGCCGAAATTCTGGGTACTCTCGATGAAAAGGTCCGGCTGGACGTGATGATGCGGGTGGCCTCTCTGGAAAGTATCCAGCCCCAGGCCCTGCAGGAACTCAATGACATTCTCGAGAAGCAGTTCTCCGGTGGCTCCGCAGCCCAGACCAGCCGTATTGGCGGCATCAAGCGCGCCGCGGACATCATGAACTTCATGGACCGCAGCATTGAAGGCAGCCTGCTGGATTCGATCAAGGATATGGACCCGGATCTGGCCAGCACCATCGAAGACCTGATGTTTGTTTTCGACAACCTCAAGGATATCGACGACCGGGGCATCCAGGCCCTGTTGCGGGAAGTGTCCTCGGATGTCCTGGTGGTTGCCCTCAAGGGCTCTGATGAAGGCGTCAAGGAGAAGATCTTCCGGAACATGTCCAAGCGTGCCAGCGAGCTTCTCCAGGACGATCTGGAGGCCAAGGGGCCGGTCCGTGTCAGTGAAGTGGAAACAGCCCAGAAAGAGATTATTACGGTTGCCCGGCGCATGGCTGAGGCCGGTGAAATCACCCTCGGCGGTGCCGGGGAAGAAATGATGTAATGAAAGACCGCCGCCACCTTGACCGCATCCCGTCTGAAGAACTGACCGCATATGAGAAGTGGGAGTTGCCCCTGCTTGATCAGCAGGGTAACGAGGTGGCCAGGGAAGAAGAGCGTGACGTCAAACCCCTGACGGCCGCTGATATCGAAGAGATCCGGCAGACAGCCTGGGATGATGGCCATGGGGAAGGTCGCGAGGCCGGCCAGGCCGAAGGTCGGGAAGAAGGCCGGAGCCAGGGGCATCAGGAAGGTCTGGAGGCTGGTCTGAAAGAGGGCCGGGAAACCGGTCATACTGAAGCTCTTGAAGCCACTAAAGCCGGAGTGGATACCGGTCTTGAACGTCTGGAGGCGGTGATGGCCGAGCTGCTTGACCCCATCCGCCGCCATGAAGATGAACTGGAGTCAGCCCTGTTCAATCTCGCCACTGTCCTTGCGCGGGCAGTGGTGTTTCGCGAACTCAAGATGGATTCTTCCCACATTCAGGCGGTGGTCCGGCAGGCCATGGCAAGCCTTCCCTCCACCCGGGAAAATGTGAAAGTCCGGGTCAATCCCGCGGATGCAGAATGGGTGCGGGAAGTGGCCGGGCGTTTTGAGGCCGAAACCGCAGTTGTTGAAGATGATGACATCCTCGAAGGCGGCTGCAAGGTGGAGACCCGCCACAGTCTGGTGGATTTCACTGTTGAGAAACGCTTCCAGAAAGCGGTCCAGGGCATGCTTGACCAGCAGTTGGCCAGCGGGGGGGCAGGGGAGAGCGCCGAGCTGGACTCCATGATGGGAGACCTCACGGATTTCCACCGGGATGTTCTCTCCGCTCCAGGCTCTGCCCCTCAGACTCCGGTTGACGGTGACAGCGAACAGGAGGGGAAAGACATTGACCAGCCCCCTCGCTGAACGCCTTCGCCGTTTTAAAGATTACCTTCCGCCAAAAGTTGAGCCCGAACTCTCAGGGCGGCTGACCCGCATGGTTGGCCTGACCCTGGAATGCGTTGGCTGCCCCATGGTGGTGGGAGATCGCTGTCTGATTCAGGGCCAGGGTGTTGGTACAGTGGAAGCAGAAGTGGTCGGTTTTGAAGACGACCGTGTCTACCTGATGCCACTCAGTGCCATCGAAGGCCTCCGCCCGGGGGCCAGAGTTGTACCCCTTTCTGCTGCCAGCCGTGTGCCCGTCGGCCCCCAACTGCTCGGACGCGTGGTCAATGGCACCGGTGAACCACTGGACGACAGGGGGCCTCTCCAGGCTGCCGCCCAGGTGCCATTGAGCGGCGCCATAATCAACCCCTTGCACCGTGCACCGGTGCGCCAGTCCATGGATGTGGGTATCCGGGCCATCAATTCACTGCTTACGGTAGGCCAGGGCCAGCGCCTCGGTCTGTTTGCCGGCAGCGGGGTGGGCAAGAGCATGCTGCTGGGCATGATGACCCGGTTCACTGACGCTGACATCACCGTGGTTGGTCTGATCGGCGAGCGGGGACGCGAAGTCAAGGAATTCATCGAAGACATTCTGGGGGAAGAGGGCCTGGCCCGTTCCGTGGTGGTAGCTTCGCCTGCCGACGATTCGCCGCTGATGCGGTTGCGGGCCGCCATGCTCACCACCCGGATTGCCGAGTACTTCCGGGACCAGGGCAAGCGGGTCCTGTTGCTGATGGATTCCCTTACCCGTTACGCCCAGGCCCAGCGTGAGATTGCTCTCGCGGTGGGCGAGCCGCCTGCAACCAAGGGTTATCCTCCCTCGGTGTTTGCAAAGCTGCCACAGCTGGTTGAGCGCACTGGCAATGCGAGGCCTGGAGGAGGCTCCATCACGGCCTTTTATACGGTACTCACCGAGGGCGACGATCAGCAGGATCCCATCGCCGATGCGGCACGGGCGATCCTTGACGGGCACATTGTGCTTTCCCGACGTCTGGCCGAAGAGGGGCATTATCCGGCGATCGACATAGAAGCATCCGTCAGCCGGGTCATGCCCCAGGTCACCGATCCGGCGCACTTTACCCAGGCCCAGCGCTTCAAGCAGGTTTATTCCAGGTATCAGCAGGCGCGAGACCTGATAAGCGTTGGCGCCTACGTCAAAGGCTCGGACCCGGAAACCGACTTTGCGATTGAACACATAGATAACATGCGCAAGTTTCTGCGTCAGGATCTGGGCAAGAGCTCGCCCCTGGGGGAGAGTATCGAACAGCTTCATGCAGTGGTTCCCGAGCGACGCCAGGCGCGGCGCGGAGCCTCTGAATAATGCTCCGTTCCAGACGCCTGGAAGTGGTCCTTGCACTGGAGAAGCGTCGCGAACAGGCCGCCCTTGATGTCATGACTGGCGCCCGGGAGCATTTCCAGGGGCAGCAGCAGCGGCTGGAAGAATTGCGGGGCTATCAGGCCGACTACCGTGCCCAGATGCGCGTGAGCCAGCAGGGTGTGGTCTCTGTCAGTCAGTTACAGGGCTGGCAGGCCTTTATTGCTCAGCTTGATCAGGTCATCGAACAACAGGAACACCAGGTTCGCCAGGCCCAGGAGCGGTTTGATGCGGCTCGCCGGGGCTGGCAGGAAGCTTACGAACGCCGCCGGGGCATGGACAGGCACATTGAAGCCTGCCGCATCCAGGAGCAGCGGGAACGGGACTCCCGGGAACAGAAGCAGGCTGACGAGGCGTCAGGGCGGGCCCATGCCCGTCGCAGACAATCCTGAATTCGCATTCCGGACAGAAAGATTGGCTGACTTCCGGAAAACCGGATGCAAATCGGCTCTTCTCAGCTATCCTCATGTGTGTAAACCTTGCTCCAAACCCCCTTTGCAGTTGTCTGCGAAAAAGATCAACGGAGGATGCCGCATGGCTATCCAGACACGACGAAGTGAAGATGGTCGTACCCTGACCATTAAAATTGAGGGCCGTTTTGACTTCAGTACCCATCAGGCGTTCCGGGATGCGTACGAGCAGGGGGATCAGGAGGTGAGCCAGTATGTCATTGACATGTCCGATACCACCTATCTCGACAGTTCCGCCCTCGGCATGCTTCTGCTTCTGCGGGATTATGCCGGAGGTGATGCGGCCTCGATCCGGATCGAGAACTGCAACAGTGATGTCCGGCGGATCCTGACCATCTCCAACTTCGAACAGCTATTCACCATCCGCTAGCAAATGGGCCGGGACTGGCCCGGAGGACCGGTTTTGGACGAACCTCTGGCCGAGCAGGGACCACTTCGCGTCCTGATTGCTGATGACAGTGACAGTGATCGCCTGATCCTCAAAACAATGGTACGGCGTCAGGGTCACGAGGTTATTGTCGC
The DNA here is from genome assembly GCF_044799475.1 of Marinobacter sp. Taxonomy (GTDB): domain Bacteria; phylum Pseudomonadota; class Gammaproteobacteria; order Pseudomonadales; family Oleiphilaceae; genus Marinobacter. Next base: position 2,319,759 of record NZ_CP085217.1, read on the forward strand.
CTCTGATGGCCTTGAGGCGGTGGAAAAGTTCCGGGCCACACGGCCACAGATTGTTCTCCTCGATGTGATGATGCCCGTCATGGATGGCATGGAGGCGGCCCGCGAAATCAAGGCTCTGGCAGGGGAGACCCTGGTGCCTGTGATTTTCCTGACCTCCCTTTCCGATGCCGATGCGCTGGCCCGCTGTCTCGAATCCGGGGGCGATGATTTCCTTTCGAAGCCTTACAACCGGGTTATCATCGAAGCCAAAATCAATGCCTTCAACCGGATGCGTCTCATGCACCGGACCCTCAGCCGCCAGCGGGACCTTATTCGTGCCCGTAACGAGCAGCTGCTGAGCGATCAGCGGGTGGCGAAGCGGGTCTTTGACAACATTGCCCACACCGGCTGTCTCGACGCCGCCAACATCCGTTACCATGCTTCGCCCCTTGCCATCTTCAATGGTGATGTCCTGTTTGCCTGTCCCCGCCCCTCCGGCGGCATGCACATCCTGATCGGCGATTTTACCGGCCACGGTCTGCCTGCGGCCATTGGCGCCATGCCGGTGGCAGAGATCTTCTATGGCATGACCAGCAAGGGCTTTGGTTGCAGCGACGTGCTTCGGGAGATCAACCAGAAGCTGAAACGCATCCTGCCTCCCGGAATGTTCTGCTGCGCAGCGTTCATTGAGGCGGACTTTCATCTGAGCCACGTCCGGGTCTGGAATGGCGGAATGCCTGATGGTTATCTGATCCGTCACAACGGTGAGCGGGTGACCCTGCCATCCACCCATCTGCCTCTGGGTGTGCTGGGCCCGGAGAGATTTGCGGCTGAAGTGGAGCATTTCCGGACAGAAATTGGCGATACGCTTCTTGTGGCCACTGATGGCGTGATAGAGGCGGCGGACCGGAAGGGCAGAATGTTTGGCGAGAAACGTCTGCTCCGGGTCCTGGATGGCATAGCCGATGGTGGCGACGCATTTGATGCCGTCATGGACGGCGTCAGTGAGTTTGCCGGTGATCGGGGAGCCCAGGATGACCTCACGATTGTCTCTCTCACCATGGTGGAGGATCATCAGCTTGCCGGTCTGCCAGACAGGCTGCCCCAGTCGGCGCTGCAGGGGCCAGCGACATGGCAGTGCACCTATGAGATTGGTGAGAAAACTCTTGGCCATTTCAATCCGCTGCCGCTGCTGCTTCATATCTGCATGGCGGTGCCGGGTCTGCGCCGCCGAAGCGGGGAGGTTTACACCCTGTTGTCGGAGCTTTATACCAATGCGCTGGAGCACGGTATCCTCAGGCTGCCGTCGGCCTGGAAGAATTCCCCCGAAGGCTTCGGGCGGTACTATGCTGAAAGGGAGAGACGCCTTGCGGATACCGGGGACCATCGTATCTGTTTCACCATGCGTCATGTGACAACCCCGACAGGAGGCGAACTCACTGTGATATGTGAAGACTCAGGGGAAGGGTTTGACCACGGGGCATGGGCTAAAAATGCCAGCCGGGCACGCTACGCGGGAAGGGGGCTTGCACTACTTCGGCAACTGGCGCATTCCCTTACCTTCAGGGGCAACGGTAATCAGGTGGAGGTGGTTTACCACTGGAGCTTCAGTGAACCCCGCGGCCGTAAAGAGCACCCGCAATGAGCCAGGCAGCGATACCTGCACAGAGGGAGTCAGTGATGAACGAAAGGCCACATCTTGATGAAGAGGCATTGGCGGAGTTGCAGGAGGTCATGGAGGAGGAGTTCGACATTCTCATCAATACCTATCTGAAGGATTCCCGGGAACGGATCGATGCACTTCGCGCAGCCCTGCAGCAGCCGGATTTTGACACTTTCACCAAGGCAGCTCACAGCTTCAAGGGCAGCTGTTTCAATATTGGTGCCCCTCGCCTGGGAAGTCTCTGTCAGCAGGCCGAAACTGCCGGTCGTGAGCGTCGGCTGCACGAGGCCGACGATCTGGTGGGCCTGATTGATGCGGAATTCGTGACGATCCGGGATATGCTTGAACGAAGCCTGAAAACCTGACACGGCCTGGCATCAGTTTTGCTTTGCTCCTATCAATAACCCTTTATTGATCCATTTGAGCCAAAAGCGGCAAGAGGTTGCCATGTCAGGATCTGCACTACCCACACGTCCGGCCCTTGAAGCGGTGAATGCATCCCCGCCAAAACAGGCCTCCACGGCCCGTGACAAGGCCGGCGACAGTACCTTCGATGCCGTGTCCCGGCAGGAAAAAAAGCGACTGGAGCAGCGAGAGGCAGTCGAGCGGAGTGTCGCCCAACGGGATGCCGCCCAGCGGGATGCCGAGCTCCGGGCGAAGAAATCCGAAAGAACGGAGCAGACAGCCAGCCCTGATTCGGAGAGGCCAGAGCGGACAGATGCTTGGGCCACAGCCGAAAAGCCTGGTCAGGGGGCGGCCCCTGAAAATGCAGAGAGCTCCAGAGCGGCTGACAGCCAGAACAGCACCAACCCGGACGAGCCTGTAATCGATGCTCCGGCACAGAACGGGTCTGACATTGCCATTGAGAATCCGGTTCTGCCTCCGGAAGGTCTGACGGACCCGGCAGCAGTCTTCACCTTCGCCGGTCTTCAGGCTCTTGTGGAGAAGGGAAGTGGCCAGGCTCTGGCCCCCGCGGGAGCAGCTGCTTCAGCCGCGACAGGGCAGCCGGGCGTGGCCTCCTCGGGCCAGCCCGGGGTGTTGGGCATGGTAGCTGATCTGGTGGGGCTGAAGGGGCAGTCAAAAGGGACGAGTCCGGCCAGTGTGGAATCGGGAGCCCGTCTCGTTGACGGCCTGATGGGACAGGTGACGGCAGAAGCCGCCAAAATTGCCGAGGTCAGCACGGCCGGCCGTTTCCAGGGGGCCCTGGACGTAGCCAGCCAGCAACTTGCCGCCGCCGGACAGAAGATTCCCGAAGCCATGGTTCCGCTGAAAGGCTATGCCACCAGCGTTGAGCTACCGGTCGGACATGCGGAATGGGGTGACAAGCTGATGGGCAAACTGGCCTGGCTGACTACCCAGAAGATGTCGGTGGCGGAAATCCATCTGACTCCACCGGACATGGGTCCGCTGGATGTGCGGGTGCAGGTCCAGAATGATCAGGCCAGCGTGACCATTCATGCCACCAATTCGGCAGTGCGGGACCAGCTGGAACTGCATAGCCATAGGCTCCGGGACATGCTGAACGGCCAGGGCCTGGATCTCGAAAGCTTCGATGTGGCCGATTCCCCGGGCCGCGACGCCGGTGGGGAGGCGGAACAGGAGGCCGGTGAACATGCCGGCGGGAATGGTGAGCCGATGGCCGGGGAAATGGAAATGGCCGAGACAGGTGGAACCCTGGATCTCACCTGGCGCGGGGAGGTCGATCTTTACGCCTGATCCTGCCGCTGGCCTCCACTCCTCCCACCCTGGGGGCCAGCATTCACCCTCTCGGTTATTCCCCTTTGCTCAAGCCTGTTGTGAAAGATAAACTGCAATTCCATGGAAGCGTAAGGGAAATCTGGCCTGACGTTTGCATTAACCCCTTTAGTTGACCCTCCGGTTGACGGTTTTCTGGCAGAAGCGACTTATGGCTGAGAACACTGAAGCGGCGCCGACCGCCGGTAAAAGCAGGCTTAAACTGATCATTCTGGTGGTGGTTGTCATCATTCTGGCGGTGGGCCTCTCGATAGCAGGCACTCTCTGGTTTCTCGGCAACTCTTCGGGGGCTGAAGAACCCGCTGAAGCGGAACCCGTGGTATTCCAGGCCAATCAGTACTATGTGATGAGCAAGCCCCTGGTTTCCACCGTCCAGGCGGAAGGAAGGCAACGTTACGCCCAGGTGTATATTGCCTTCACCTCGCCAGACCCGGAGGCTCTGGCGGCAGTCGAAACTCACCTGCCGCTGATCAGAAGCCAGTTGCTGGCAGTGCTGGGCTCCCGGACGTTCACTGGCCTGCAGACCCCGGAAGGCCGGGATGAGCTGATTGCCGAGATGCTTGCGACAGTCAATCAGACGCTGGAAGGCGAGGGCGAGCCGCCGGTTGAGAAGGTACTTTTCCGGAACTTTGTATTGCAGTAACAATGCGTTCCCGCGAACGTGTGTGCACGCCCGATACCGGGCTGACCTGAGGGGCAGGACAAGCTATGCAGGACCTACTGTCACAAGATGAAATCGATGCCCTCTTGCACGGCGTTGACGACGGTGACATTGATACTTACGACGAGGTCGACGAGCAGGGGGTAAAAGACTACGACCTCTCAAGTCAGGACCGCATTGTCCGCGGCCGAATGCCGACTCTGGAGATGATCAACGAGCGCTTTGCCCGATACACCCGCATCAGCCTTTTCAATCTGATGCGACGTAATGCGGATGTGTCCTCCGGAGGCGTCCAGATCATGAAATTCGGTGAGTACATTCACACCCTGTATGTTCCCACCAGCCTCAACCTCGTGAAGGTTCGCCCTTTGCGGGGCACCGGCCTGTTTATTCTGGACGCGAAACTGGTGTTCAAGCTTGTAGATAACTTTTTCGGTGGGGAAGGCCGGCACGCCAAGATTGAGGGCCGGGAATTCACCCCGACAGAGACCCGCATCGTTCAGATGGTGCTTGGCCAGGTATTCCAGGACATGAAGGAAGCCTGGCACTCGGTCCTGAAAGTGGATTTCGAATACCTCAGCTCGGAAGTGAATCCGGCGATGGCAAACATCGTCAGCCCCAGCGAGGTGGTGGTTATCAGCACCTTCCATATTGAGCTGGATGGTGGCGGTGGCGAGCTTCACATGGCACTGCCCTATTCAATGATAGAGCCCATCCGGGATGTGCTCGATGCGGGTGTCCAGAGTGACATAGATGATGTTGACGAGCGCTGGGTCAACGCCCTGCAGGAAGACATCAAGGAAGTGGTGGTTCCGGTCAACTCGACAGTGGTCAGGCGCCAGGTGTCACTTCGGGAAGTGGCCCGGTTCAAGGCTGGGGACATCATTCCGGTGGAGCTGCCTGAGACCCTTACCGTCACGGCCAACGGCATTCCGATTTACAACGCCTCCCTGGGAACCAGGGACGGCAAGCTCGCCCTCAAGATCCGGGACCGTGCCAGAAAGCCGGTAGTGAAAAAGCAACTGAAATCAGGTGGAACGTAATGGCCGACGACAAAAAAGACCCCAAAGAGATGAGCGAGGACGAGAAACTCGCTGCCGAGTGGGAAGCTGCCATGGAGGAGTCCGGAGACAGCGACGATGAGGGTGGAGACCAGGAAGACGAGTGGGCGGCGGCCATGAAGGAGGCGGGTGATACACCTGCGACAGACGCGGCGAATGTGAAGAAGCCTCCGATGGAGGAATTCGATGAGAGCCCGTCTTTCGGCCAGGGTGCTACCTCGCCGGATCTGGATGTCATTCTTGATATTCCAGTGACCATTTCCATGGAGGTTGGCAATACCGAGATTCCCATCCGCAACCTCCTTCAACTGAACCAGGGCTCTGTTATTGAGCTTGACCGTCTGGCCGGCGAGCCGCTGGATGTGCTGGTTAACGGCACCCTGATCGCCCATGGTGAAGTTGTGATGGTGAACGAGAAGTTCGGTATTCGCCTGACCGATGTGATCAGCCCGGGCGAGCGCATCAAAAGGCTGGCCAGATAACCATGGCAGAAGGAACTTTCGTGGGTCATCTGAGGCGCGCTGTCATTGTGTCCGGCGCTGCCATGGGCGTGGTTCCGCTTGCGGCGGCAGCGGAAGCCGAGCAGAAGAGCCCGGGCGGATCCTCGCAGATGATTTCGCTGGTCACCCTGGGGCTTGGCCTGCTGGCGGTGATTGCCATTATTTTTGGCTGTGCCTGGATTGTACGCCGGATGAGCGGCCTGAGCGGTATGAACAACCAGGCCATCAAGGTGGTTTCAGTAATGGCTCTGGGTGCCCGGGAACGCATAGCGCTGATTGATGTTGGTGGCACCCAGATTCTGGTGGGTATCACTGCCTCTGCCATCCGGACCCTGCATGTGTTCGATGAGCCGGTGGTGACGCCGGGGGATAGCGGCAAGAGCGATTTTGCCCAGCGTCTCCAGGGCCTCATCGGCGGCAAATGGCAGTCCCAGCGACCACCGCCGGATGTCGATCTGATGAACCCGAAAACGGGTGCTGACTCCTCCTCCAAACCAGGAAGGTCTGACGGAAAATCTTCATGAGCGTGTTTTTGAAGCAGGTATTACCAGGTCTTGCAGGCCTGGTGCTGTCACTTATTGCGCCGGCTGCGCTGGCGGACCTCCCTGGCATTCCGGCCTTCACGGTAACTCCGGGCGAAGGGGAGGGCGTCGAGGAATACTCGGTCACCCTGCAGATTCTGGCGCTGATGACCGCGCTGACTTTCCTGCCTGCCATGCTGATGATGATGACGTCCTTTACCCGCATCATTGTGGTCTTTGCCATTCTGCGCCAGGCCCTGGGTCTGCAGTCCACGCCATCCAACCAGATTCTGCTGGGGCTTACCCTGTTTCTGACCATTTTCATCATGAAGCCGGTACTGGAGGAAGCCAATGTGCAGGGGCTCCAGCCCTACCTGCAGGAAGAGGTCACCTCGCTGGAAGCAGTTGAGCTGGCCAGTCAGCCTTTTCGTGAATTCATGCTGGCCCAGACCCGTGAAGATGATCTGGGGCTGTTCATGAGGATTGCCGACGAGCAGTACGATGCGCCCGAAGATGTATCCTTCTGGGTATTGATGCCGGCATTTGTCACCAGCGAGCTGAAAACCGCCTTTCAGATTGGCTTCATTTTGTTCATACCCTTTCTGATCATCGACATGGTGGTAGCAAGCGTCCTGATGGCGATGGGTATGATGATGCTGTCGCCAATCATCATTTCGCTGCCATTCAAGATCATGCTGTTCGTGCTGGTGGACGGCTGGGCGCTCATTATGGGTACCCTGGCCGCCAGCTACGGCATCTAGCACTGACACCGGAGGCTGCAACATGACACCCGAAACCGTAATCGACATCATGCGCGAGGCACTCTGGATGATCGTGCTGCTGGCGGGCGTCATCATCGGCCCCGGCCTCGTGGTCGGCCTGGTGGTGAGTACCTTTCAGGCCGCCACCCAGATCAACGAGCAGACCCTGAGCTTCCTGCCCCGTCTTATGGTGACCCTCATTGTCATCATCGCCGCCGGGCCCTGGATGCTGACCCAGCTGCTGGATCATGCCAATGCGCTGATTTCCAGCATTCCCTACATCATCGGCTGATTCATGATCCCTTCTGAACTCAGTGCGGACATACTTGGGCAATGGGTAGGGCAGCACCTGTGGCCATTGTTCCGTATTGCCAGTTTCATGATGGTCATCCCGGTTATCGGTACCCAGCTGGTTCCCATGCGGGTCCGGCTCGGTCTTGCCCTGCTGGTCACCATTCTGGTGGTACCCATGCTGGACAGCGTTCCACAGGTGGAGGCGCTGTCGGCAGACGCGGTGGTGATTACTCTCCAGCAGATTCTCATTGGTGTGGGCATGGGCTTCGCGCTCACGGCCCTGTTTCAGCTGTTCGTGGTGGCGGGCCAGATGATTGCCATGCAGATGGGCCTCGGGTTTGCATCCATGGTGGACCCCGCCAACGGCATCACCGTTCCGGTTCTGGCCCAGCTGTATACAATCACGGTGACCCTGTTGTACCTGGCGATGAACGGTCATCTCGTGGCATTCGAGGTGTTTCTTGAGAGTTTCCGGACCCTGCCCATCGGCCTTGAAGGCCTGGGTCAGGAGGGCGTCTGGGCACTGGCACACCGCATCAGCTGGATTTTCGTATCCGCCATGCTGCTGGCGCTGCCGGCGGTGACGGCGGTGCTTATTGTCAACATTGCCTTTGGCGTGATGACCCGGGCGGCGCCCCAGATGAACATTTTTGCCCTTGGTTTCCCCATCGGCCTGTTGTTCGGCCTGTTTTCGATCTGGGTGCTTCAGGCCAATTTTCTGCCGCATTTCCAGCAGTACACGGAAGAGACCTTCGAATTCATGCGCCAGCTCCAGGGGCAGCCCTGATGAGTGAAAGCAGGATGGTGACCCATGGCTGAAGAAAACGACAACAGTCAGGAAAAGACCGAAGAGGCCACCCCCCGAAGGCTTGAAAAAGCCAAAGAGGATGGCCAGACCGCCCGTTCAAAGGAACTGGCCACCATGGCTGTTCTGCTCGCTGGTGCCGGCGGCCTGCTGATGTTTGGCGGCAGCCTGGGGGCAGCGCTGGAAAACATCATGCGGGGAAATTTCTCCATTGAACGGGATGCCATCTTCGATACCAGCCAGATGGCCATGCACCTGTACGATGCAGCCCTGCATGCATCCGTTGCGTTGATCCCCATCATGGTCCTGCTGTTCATTGCGGCCATTGCCGGTCCCATAGGGATTGGCGGTATTCTGTTCAGTGGCAAGGCGATCACCCCAAAGCTGAACAGGATGGACCCCATCAAGGGGCTCGGGCGGATGTTCTCGGCCCGCTCTCTGGTGGAGCTGGTCAAGGCCATTGCCAAGGTGGGCTTTGTCATGGTTATTGCCATTCTGATTCTGGACCTGCGCACCCAGGATCTGCTGTCGATTGCCGATGAGCCTGCCATGCCGGCCATGGCCCATGTGCTCTGGACTCTGGGCTGGAGTTTCTTTCTGTTGTCCTGCGCCACCATTGTGATTGCTCTGATCGACGTTCCTTTCCAGATCTACGATCACGCCAAGAAACTCAGGATGACCAAGCAGGAGGTCAAGGACGAGTTCAAGGACACGGAAGGCAAGCCGGAGGTGAAGGGACGCATCCGTCAGCTGCAGCAGGAAATGGCCCAGCGCCGGATGATGTCAGACGTGCCGGGAGCGGACGTGGTCATCACCAACCCGACCCATTATGCAGTCGCTCTGAAATACGACCAGAACACCATGGCGGCGCCGGTGGTGGTGGCCAAGGGCGGGGATGAAACCGCTTTCAAGATCATGGAGATTGCCCGGGAGCACAAAATCGACATCCTGCGGACTCCGCCGCTTACACGGGCGGTCTATCACAATACCGAAGTGGGTGGAGAGATTCCGGATGGTCTCTATATGGCCATAGCCCAGGTGCTGGCGTATCTGTTTCAGATGCGGAATTTTCGCCGCGGCATGGGCCCAAAGCCCGGCATGCCGAAATTCCCGATACCGCCGGATCTGCGCAGGGATGTCTGACGAGAGGGCCAGCTGGTAGCTGATTCTGCGGAGGATGGAGCAAGCGAACAGTTCTTTCCAAAACACGCTGTAAATACCCCTTCGGGGTCCGGCCTGCAGTCGCAGATTGCAGTCGTTCGGCTGCGCATGAAGCTTTGCTTCATAAACGCTTGCCTCACCCCTGTACGCTCGGCCTCCGCCCTCATCGCTTATCGCTCCTGCGTCGCGCTGAGGTCCGGTGCTGGCCATCCCTGGCCAGCCCGTGAAGAGCTCTCGCTCTTCACCCATGGCTCCGGACGGTTTTGGAAAGAACTGCCCGCTCGCTCCTCGCACTTGGGTGCTGAACAGCGATCAGCTGCGGGCTTCAATAACCCTGACAAACGGATCCTGCCGGCTGCGGGGAATGGGCAGGAGATCGTAGAAATCCGCCGGGTTGTGGACCCGGACCTCGGGAAAACCCTGATTTTCCAGATGCTCCCTGGCCTGTTCGTCATCCTCGAAATGAAAGCTAACCTGGCTGCGGGTCATGCGCCCCAGCAGACTGGCGGAGGCTTTGAGCCCGCCCCGGATCAGCGGCTGCTGTGGCATCAGATAGCTTTCCGAGAGGTAGATCGAGCCTGGCTGCTTTGCCATGACCTTCCCAAGACGCTGCCAGAAGCCGTCAATCACCTTCAGTGGAAAGTAGCTGGTGAGCCCCTCGGTGATCACTATGAAGGGCTTTCCGGGATCCAGCACCCTTTCGACTACCGCTTCCAGGGTGTACTCACCGGTTTCCGCAAGAATATCGATGGGGGTTACCTGGTGATGCTGGCCCAGCCGATTGGTGGCCATCAGCCGCAATGCCTTGCGGGCAGCCATGTCCGGCAGGTCTGCCTCGACCACGTGCAGGGTGGGGTGGTGCTGCCGTAGCCGCAGGCCCCGTGGCGACATGCCACAGGCAATTTCCAGCACCTGATCAATGCCCTGTTCCTTTATGGCCCTCTCGATCAGGTGATCAATAATCAGATGCCGCTGCAGCAGAAAGGTTCGCAGATTCCCCCCGGCAATCAGCTGGCTGGCCGCCTCGAAGGGAGTCATCAGGTGGTACAGCCAGCGCCCCTGACTGGTGGCGAGGCTGTCATCGGAGAGGCCATTCTGATGCCAGACAGCGCCTGTGTAGAGCGCAGTAAAGCTGATTCCCGAGCTGTCAGAAGGATTCTTCAAGAGACGCGTCTCCCCAGGCAACCCTGTTGCCAGGCAGAACCAGGTTAAGCAGGATGGCCACCAGTCCGGCCAGGGCTATGCCCTCTATCTGGCCAACCGCCATGCCACCTATGCCAAATACAAGTGTGACGCCGGCAATTACCAGATTGCGCCTCTCGGAAAGGTCCACCTTGTGCCGGATCAGAGTGTTTAGGCCAACCACCGCAATAGAACCGAACAGCAGGCACAGGATGCCCCCCATGACAGGTACCGGGATGGACTGAAGGGCCGCGCCAAACTTGCCAACGAAGGCGAGCACAATGCCAATGCCCGCGGCCCAGAGCATGATCCGCGGATTGAAGTTGCGGGTCAGCATGACAGCGCCGGTAACCTCCGAATAGGTGGTGTTGGGCGGGCCGCCAAGGAGGGCAGCGGTGCTGGTCGCCAGCCCGTCGCCGAGCAGAGTCCGGTGGAGGCCCGGGCTTTTGATGTAGTTTCTGCGCGTGACGCTGCCAATGGCCAGAACATCGCCTATGTGCTCAATGGCCGGCGCAATGGCAACCGGCAGCATGAAAAGAATGGCCGACCAGCTGAACGCCGGCGCAACAAAGCTGGGAACGGCGAACCAGGGAGCTGCCGCCACAACGCTGGTATCCACTATGCCCATGAGGGCGGAAAGGATATAGCCGACTGCAACCCCGAACATGATGGGGATCATGCGGAACAGCCCTCTGGCCCAGATCGCCACGGCGATGGTGACGCCAAGGGATATCATGGCAATGGTGATGGCTGTGGCGTAGGGCACCAGCTGCACGCTGCCATCGCCGGCCCGGCCGGAGGCCATGTGAACCGCCACCGGTGCCAGGCTGAGGCCAATCACCATGATCACCGGGCCGATCACCACGGGAGGCAGCAGGCGGTTAATGAAACCTGTACCCCTGAGCTTGACCGCACCGCTCAGGATGACGTAGAGGGCGCCTGCGGCGAACAGCCCGCCCAGGGTTTCCTCAAGGCCGAATCGGGCATTGGCAGCCATGATCGGGGCGATGAAGGCGAAAGAGGATGCCAGAAAAATCGGAATCTGACCGCCGGTAACGATATGGAATATCAGGGTGCCAAGGCCGGCGGTGAACAGGGCAACGTTGGGATCCAGGCCGGTGATAAGCGGCATGAGCACCAGTGCCCCGAAAGCCACCAGAAGCATCTGGGAGCCGGCCAGAGCCTGGCGCCAGGCCGGTTCCGGAGCCTGCCTGGGGACCTGGTCCTGTGCCTGTTGTGAAGAGGGCTCATTCATGTCAGACATCCTTCTGTTTGGTTCCGAAAATCTTGTCGCCGGCATCGCCGAGGCCCGGAAGGATGTAACCTTTTTCGTTCAGGCAGTCATCGATTGAGGCGGTATAGATGGATACATCCGGGTGGGCCTTGAGAACCTTCTCCACGCCCTCGGGGGCCGCCACCAGAACCAGCGCCCGGATCTCCGTGCTACCCGCCCGCTTCAGCAGATCGATGGTGGAAATCAGCGAACCGCCGGTGGCCAGCATGGGATCGATGATCATGGCGAGGCGCTGGTCCAGTTCGCCCACCAGCTTCTCCAGATAGGTGCTGGCCTCCAGGGTCTCTTCGTTGCGCACCTGTCCTACCACACTGACCCTCGCTCCCGGGATCAGGCTCAGAACGCCATCCAGCATGCCCAGCCCGGCCCGCAGAATTGGCACGATGGTGACCTTTTTGCCAGTGATCCGCTCCACTGTTACCGGACCGGCCCAGCCTTCAATGGTCTCTTCCTGGAGCAGGAAATCCTGGGTTGCTTCGTAGGTCAAAAGGGCGGCGACCTCCTGGGCGAGCTCGCGAAAATTCTTGGTGCTGATCTCGGCGCGGCGCATGAGGCCAAGCTTGTGACGGATCAGGGGATGTCGTACCTCATGGATCGGCATGGCTCACCTCTGGCTGGCTGACAGTGTCCCGGCCGCCTGCGTTAGCTGAAACCCCGGGGTTCCGGCTCTGACAGGCGCCGGCGTATGTAAAGAGTGGGCGACAGGATACCGTATCTCCGGTTGTCCGTCAGGCAACCCGGCGGGAAATTTCTTTCAGGCTGGTATGGATCTTGCCACCTCTCCTGCAGAACGGGTCTTTGTGTCAAAAATCTGACCAGCAGGACCTGCTTAATCGCGAAATCCGGGAGATCCTCCAGCAATGGACAGAGCTTTAGCCCTGCGAAATGTCAAAAGCCTGACGAGCGGCAGTCTTGGCGTTCCCATCCTGTTGATGGCGCTGCTCGGCATGATGATCCTCCCCATGCCGGCCTTTCTGCTGGACGTGCTTTTCACTTTCAACATCACGCTTTCCATCGTGATTCTGCTGGTCGGGGTATACGCGCTGCGGCCCATGGAATTCGCGGCCTTTCCCACGGTCCTGCTGGTGGCGACACTCCTGCGTCTGGCCCTGAACGTTGCCTCCACCCGGATCGTACTCCTTGAAGGTCACGAAGGTGGCGATGCAGCAGGCAAGGTCATTGAGTCATTCGGTGCCGTTCTGATTGGCGGCAACTTTGCCGTGGGTATTGTGGTTTTTGCCATTCTCATGATCATCAACTTTCTGGTGGTCACCAAGGGTGCCGGACGGGTTTCCGAGGTAAGCGCCCGTTTTACCCTTGATGCCATGCCCGGCAAACAAATGGCCATTGACGCCGATCTCAACGCCGGTCTGATTAACCAGGAGGAAGCCAAGCACCGTCGTTCCGAGATCGCCCAGGAAGCTGACTTCTATGGCTCCATGGACGGCGCCAGCAAGTTCGTGAAGGGTGATGCTGTTGCCGGGCTGCTCATCCTCGCGATCAATCTCTTCGGGGGCGTTGCCATTGGCATGGTCCAGCACGGCCTGGATTTCAGTCAGGCCATGGAAAACTACGCCCTGCTGACCATTGGTGATGGTCTGGTCGCCCAGATTCCCTCTCTGTTGCTGTCCACGGCGGCAGCCATCATGGTGACCCGGGTTACCTCAAGCCAGGACATGGGCGGCCAGATACTCCAGCAGATGTTCACTGCGCCCAAGGCCCTGGGCATAGCAGCTTTCATCCTGATCGTTCTGGGCCTGATTCCCGGCATGCCCCATGTTGCCTTTTTGGGGCTCGGATCCCTCTCGGCCGGCATGGCTTATCTGATCTGGAAAAAACAGCAGCAGACGGAAGAGGACGATGCGGTCTTCCCGGCCCGCGATGGCGCAGGTGCCAGGCCGGCATCTTCCTCCGGCGGCGCGCAACTGACCGGAGACAGCCAGCAGGCTCTGCCGGCGCCCGGGGAAACCCGGGATCTGGGCTGGGAAGATGTTGCCACAGTGGATATTGTCGGCCTGGAAGTGGGCTACCGGCTGATTCCCCTGGTGGACAAGTCACAGGGCGGCCAGCTTCTGACCAGAATCAAGGGTGTGCGTAAAAAGCTGTCCCAGGATCTCGGCTTTCTGATGCCCTCGGTCCATATCCGGGACAACCTGGATCTGATGCCCAATGTCTACCGCATCACCCTGATGGGGGTGACCATCGCGGAAGCGGAAATCCACCCGGACCGTGAGCTGGCCATCGACCCGGGCCAGGTATTTGGCAAGATCGAAGGAATCCAGGGCAAGGATCCGGCATTTGGTCTGGACGCGAGCTGGATCGAGCCGGACAAAAAAGACCAGGCTCAGACCCTGGGCTACACGGTGGTGGATGCAAGCACCGTGGTCGCGACCCATCTCAACCAGATTCTGCAGAAGCATGCCCATGAGCTGCTGGGTCATGAGGAAGTACAGAAGTGGCTCGATCAGCTGGAGAAGATGTCCCCCAAGCTGGCAGAGGAGCTGGTTCCCGCCACCGTATCCATCAGCGTTCTGCTTCGGGTGCTGCAGAACCTTCTGAAGGAAGAAGTGCCGATCCGGGATATGCGGTCCATTGCCGAGTCTGTCGTAAACGTCCACCCCAAGAGCCAGGATCCGAAAGTACTGACCACAGCAGCCCGCCAGTCCCTGCGGCGAATGATCATCCAGAGCATCTGCGGCAACGAATCGGAGATTCCGGTAATCACCCTTGACCCGGAGCTGGAACAGTTATTGCTTAAGTCCATGCAGCAGAGTCAACAATCCGGCGGTCAGGATGACATTGGTCTGGTGCTGGAGCCTGGCATGGTGGAAAAACTCCAGCGCTCCCTTCAGGAGAGTGCCCAGCGCCAGGAAATGCTCGGCAAGCCGGCAATCCTGCTGGTATCGGCACCCCTGAGGCCGGTAATGGCCAAATTTGCCAGCTTCGGTGTTGAGCGCCTGCATGTCCTGTCCTATCAGGAGATGCCGGAAAACAAGCAAATCACGATTGTGGCGTCCGTGGGCAATTAGAGACACGGCGCCATCAGGGCGACGGTTCAATGACTGTCACCGGTGGAGGATAAATCAGTATGAAAGTGAAACGGTTTTTTGCGCCCTCCATGGCGGAAGCACTCAAACGGGTCCGGGAACAGATGGGCGCCGACGCGGTGATTCTCTCCAATCGCCGGGTAGACGGCGGCGTCGAGATTGTGACGGCACTCGATTATGACGAGAACATGGCGCGCCAGTGCCTTGGCGAAGCCGCGATCGAAGCCACCAATGGCTCCCGCCTTGCAGAAATGCAGGCGGATCATCATCGCCGCCTTGAAGACGAACTCAGCCGCTCCCGGGAGAGAATTCGCGATGTGCGGCAAAAACGTGCCGATGAAGGTGCCGTGCGTCATCCCGCGAGTCGTGCCCCTGAACCGGCAGCTCCGGTGCAGGCGGAAATCTATCCCGAGCAGGCCCTGGCTGAGATGCGGGCAGAGATCAACTCTCTGCGGGACCTGGTCGGTGGTGGCCAGCCAAAACCAGCTCCGGTTGCTGCCGCAGCTCCCGGCCCGGACGCCATTCAGCAGCGGCTGACAGAGCGTCTGGAAGAATTTGGCCTGACCCGTAACCTTGCAGCAGCGCTGGGGCGCAGTCATGGCAAGGGGCGTCTGGACGATGGCTGGAAGACTGCGCTCAAGACACTGGCGGCCGGCATCAGGACATCAAAGACTGAGTGGCTGGAAGAGGGCGGCGCCTTCGCACTTGTGGGACCGACCGGCTCGGGTAAAACCACCACCATCGGGAAAATGGCGGCGCGGTATGTGCTGCGTCATGGTGCCGACTCCCTTGCACTGGTGACCACGGACCGTTACCGGGTGGCTGCCCATGAGCAGTTATTCGTCTTCGGCCGGATTCTGAATGTTCCGGTGCGGGTGGTGGATGAAAGTCATTCACTCGACGATATTCTCGATGAACTTTCCGATCGCCATCTGGTGCTGATCGATACTGCCGGCCTGACCCAGTCGGATAAAGGCTACCAGGAGCAGCTTACGGAACTGGCCCAGAGCCGGCACCGCATCAAGTCCCATCTGGTCGTGCCCGCCACCAGCCAGCCGCGCATCATGAAATCCATGTGGCATTGCTATAAGATGGCAAATCTCGCGGGTTGCGTGATGACAAAGCTGGATGAGTCCCTCACTCTGGGTGAAGTGCTGGGTTTTACCATGGAGACCGGGCTCCCGGTTGCGTACTACACTGATGGCCAGAAGATCCCCCAGGATCTGCATCATGCCCAGGCGGTGCCGCTGGTCCGGCTTGCGGTGGAGCGCCTGAAGGCGCTGCAGCGTGAGCAGGCGATGGCAGAGGGTGCCTGAGGAGGCGGGTAACCGCTTCGGTCGGCTCAGCAACAACATGTCAAGAGACAAGAACCAACATGAGCAAAGCACATCCGGTACAGGTGATTGCAGTCACCGGTGGTAAAGGTGGCGTAGGAAAAAGCAACATCTCCGTTAACCTGGCGATCGCGCTGTCCCAGCTGGGGCGGCGGGTGGTGGTTCTGGATGCGGACCTCGGGCTGGCAAATATCGATGTGCTGCTTGGCATTACCTCCAACCGGAACATTGCCGACGTCCTCGAAGGCAGGTGTGATCTCAGGGACATCCTTGTGGATGGTCCCGGAGGCATCAAGATCGTCCCCGCCTCGTCCGGCACCCAGCACATGACCCAGCTCAGCTCCATGGAACATGCTGGTCTGATCCACGCCTTCAGCGAACTCGCGGACCAGATTGATGTGCTGATTGTCGATACCGCCGCTGGCATTTCGGAATCGGTGGTCAGTTTTCTGCGGGCATCACAGGAGCTGCTGCTTGTTGTATGCGACGAGCCCACGTCGATCACCGATGCCTATGCCCTGATCAAGCTTATGAACCGGGACTACGGCACCAATCGTTTTCGTATTCTGGCCAACCAGGTGCGCAATGAGCAGGAAGGCCGCCATCTGTTTGGCAAGCTGACCCGGGTAACGGAGCGCTTTCTCGATGTTGGGCTACAATACGTCGGCATGGTCCCATACGATGAAGCGGTCAGAAAGGCTGTGCAGAGACAGCGCGCTGTGCTGGATGCCTACCCCCGTGCCAAGGCATCCCTGGCTATCAAGGCGCTGGCAGAGAAAGTGGACAGTTGGCCTTTACCGTCTTCCGCCCGGGGCCATCTTGAGTTCTTTGTTGAGCGGTTGATTGAAGCCTGAACATCTTTTATGACTGGTACCGAAGCGGGCTTCTGGTCCTCTCACACTCCGAACCATAGATAACTGGATACATCACGTTGGCGAAAGGCCTGGGAATCTATCAGCAGACCGGCGCGGCTCAGACACACTCTCTGGTTGAACAGCACGCTCCGCTGGTCAAGAAAATCGCACTTCACATGCTGGCGCGGCTTCCTGCCTCGGTCCAGCTGGACGACCTCATGCAGGCTGGAATGATTGGCCTGCTCGAGGCGGCCCAGAAATACCAGTCATCCAAGGGCGCTTCTTTTGAAACCTATGCGGGCATCCGTATCCGGGGCGCCATTGTGGATGAAATGCGCAAAGGGGACTGGGTACCCCGTTCGGTGCATCGCAATGCCCGCCGCATCGCCCAGGCCATCAGGGCGGTTGAAAATGCCACGGGTAGCGAGGCCCTTGATGCCGACGTCGCCGAAGAGCTCGAAATGACCCTCCCGGAGTACCATGCCTGCCTGAATGATGCCAGTACCGGCAGACTTTTCAGTCTTGATGAGCTCAATGAATCTGGCGAGCTGCCGATAGAAGAGTCAGACGCATCAGATAATCCTCTCGAAGGCGTAACCTCCGATGCATTCCGGCAAAGCCTGGCTGCGGCCATTGGCGAACTTCCGGACCGGGAGAAGCTGGTGCTGAGCCTGTACTACCAGGATGAGCTTAATCTCAGGGAAATCGGTGCGGTGATCGGGGTCAGCGAAAGCCGGGTCAGCCAGATACACAGCCAGGCCGCTCTGCGCCTCAAGGCCCGTCTGGCGGACTGGTGACAGTGTTTTCGAGGTAGATGTGTAGTGTTTGGTAACGAGCGCTTTACAACGCGGCGCCAGACAAGACAATAGGCGATGTAATCTGGAGCCGGGTGGGCGCAGCGCCTCCCGCGGTATAAATCCTGGCTATCCGGGCCGGGAATTGACGTTTAATCCGGGCGTTATTAACTGGAGGTCCCTTTGGACAAGAACATGAAAATCCTGATCGTGGATGACTTTTCCACGATGCGCAGGATCATTAAAAATCTGCTGCGTGACCTTGGCTTCACCAATACCGATGAAGCCGATGACGGAAATTCGGCACTTCCCATGCTGAAAAGCGGGAAATACGACTTTCTCGTGACGGACTGGAACATGCCTGGCATGTCCGGCATTGATCTGCTGAAAGAAGTCCGGGCCGACGAAAACCTGAAGACCCTTCCCGTGTTGATGGTGACTGCCGAAGCCAAACGGGACCAGATAGTTGCGGCCGCCCAGGCGGGCGTGAATGGCTATGTGGTCAAGCCGTTTACGGCTGCGGTACTGAAGGAAAAGATTGAAAAAATCTTTGAACGTATTCAGTAAACCTCCAGTCAACAAGGGCCGGGCGAACGCTCATGGGCAAGAAAGCAGAAAACAAGACAGATACAGATACGCAGCCTGAACTCGACGCGAAAGTCACTGACAGGCTCAGGGTTCAGGCCGCAGAACTTGTAGAGCGGGTGAACGCAGGTGACTACGCCAGTGCCATGGTGCTCATCAACGAACTCAATGAAGTTCGGGATCAGAGCCTTTACCGGGAAGTGGGCCGTCTGACCCGCAGTCTGCACGAGGCCATCCGAAACTTTCAGATTGACCCCCAGAATGCCGAGCAGCAGGAAGCACTGTCCAAGATGTCAGATGCTTCTGACCGGCTGGAATACGTGGTCACCATGACCAGCAATGCCGCCAACCGCACCATGGATCTGGTCGAAGATGCCATGCCCCGGGCGAGTGCGCTTCGGGATCAGGCCAGTGCTTTCCGTGACGACTGGCAGCGCCTGCGTCGGCGCGAAATGGAGCCAGCGGAGTTTCGCGAGCTTTACCACCGGCTGGACAATTTCTTTGTAACTCTGGCTGCCGATGCGGAGGCCATCTACGGCAATCTCTCCGAGATCCTTCTTGCCCAGGATTTCCAGGACCTCACCGGTCAGGTGATCCAGAAAGTAACCACCCTGGTAAAGGAGGTGGAAGAACATCTGCTCAGTCTTGTGGTCATGGCAAGCCATGTCGACAAGATCACCGGAACAGTTCACGACATTGCCCAGCCGGAGGCTATCTCCGCTGAAAAAGGGCAGGGACCGCAGATCAATACCGGGCGGGCCGATGTTGTGTCTGACCAGGGTGATGTCGATGACCTGCTGTCCAGTCTCGGTTTTTAATTGAGGGTATTACATGGCAATTGACGCTGACGACGAGATTCTCCAGGACTTCCTTGTGGAAGCCGGTGAAATTCTTGAAAAGCTATCCGGGCAGTTGGTGGATCTTGAGCAGAATCCCGATGACAGCAACCTGCTGAATGCCATTTTCCGGGGCTTTCATACCATCAAGGGTGGCGCCGGATTCCTGCAACTGGATGCCCTGGTCCGCTGTTGCCACTCGGCCGAGAACGTCTTTGACACCCTGCGCAACCACAAGCGGCGGGTGGACTCTGAGCTGATGGACGTGGTGCTTGAAACCCTCGATCACGTCAATGCCATGTTTGAACAGGTTCGCAACCAGCAGGACCCCACGCCTGCGCCGGAGCAGCTGATAAGGGCGCTTGACAGCTTCGCCGAACCGTCTTCCGGAGTGGCACCGGCCGAAAAGCCAGTTGAGGAATCGCCAGCCAGTCCGGCTCAGGGTGCCGAAGAGGGCGATATAACCGATGAAGAGTTCGAACAGCTGCTCAATGCCCTTGAGGACGAAAAGGCCGCGGCGGTCAGCGAAACTCCCGTTGCCCCTGAAAGCGGATCCACCAGCGATGAAATTACCGACGACGAGTTTGAGGCGCTGCTGGACGACCTTCATGGCAAGGGCCGGTTTACCGGCCCTGCAGATCAGGCCTCTTCAGCTTCTTCTGCTGACAGCAGCATCCCCCCGGAGACAAAAGGTCAGGCTGGCGGTGGTGACGACCTGATCAGTGACGACGAATTTGAAAGCCTGCTGGATGAGCTTCACGGCAAGGGTGGCAGCCCCACTGCTGCCCAGCAGAAGGCCGCTGCCGACAAAGCGGATAAGGACAGAAAAGCCGCAGCCAGTGCGAAAGCCCCTGAGCCTGCCGGCGAACAGAAGTCGGCAGACCGACCGGAGCCTGCATCCGGACCGGCGGTTGACGACAAGCCTGCCAGGGCCGTGGCGATGCCGTCAAAAGATGTTTCGGCGCCCGCTGGGGAGACCACGGTCCGGGTTGATACCAAGCGTCTCGACGACATCATGAACATGGTGGGCGAGCTTGTCCTGGTGCGAAACCGGCTGCAGCGCCTGGGCTCCCAGAGCGAAGACGAGCACATGCAGAAAGCTGTCTCCAATCTGGATGTGGTGACGACGGATCTTCAGTCTGCGGTCATGCAGACACGCATGCAGCCGATTAAAAAGGTGTTCGGGCGCTTCCCGAGGGTGGTACGGGACCTGGCGCGCAGCCTCCAGAAAGAAATCAGTCTGGTGATGCACGGCGAGGACACGGATCTGGACAAGAACCTGGTGGAAGCCCTCTCCGACCCTCTGGTTCACCTGGTCCGTAATTCGGTGGATCACGGTATTGAAGCGCCGGATGTCCGGGAGAAGGCCGGCAAGCCAAGGGTTGGAACTGTCACGCTGTCGGCGGAGCAGGAAGGCGATCACATACTGCTGGTGATCGAAGACGATGGTGCCGGCATGGACCCTGAGAAACTGCGCCAGAAGGCTGTCGAAAAGGGACTTTACGATCAGGACGCGGCTGACCGCCTGAGCCGCGCCGAGTGTTTCAATCTGATTTTCTCCGCCGGCTTCTCCACCAAAGACCAGATCTCCGATGTGTCTGGCCGTGGGGTGGGCATGGATGTGGTCAAGACCAAAATTGGCCAGCTCAACGGCATGATCAGTGTCGAGTCGGAACTGGGGAAAGGCTCACGCATCGTGATCAAGGTGCCTCTGACTCTGGCGATCATGCCGACCCTGATGATAATGCTGGGAGACCAGTCCTTTGCCCTTCCGCTGGTGAACGTAGTGGAAATCTTCCACCTGGATCTGACCAAAAAGAATGTTGTAGACGGCCGGGAATGCATCGTAGTGCGGGACAAGGTATTCCCCCTCTTTCATGTCAAACGCTGGCTGGTGAAGGGTGCTGCTGGATCGCCTCCGCCTGGTAGTGGCCACGTGGTCATAGTTGCCATGGGCACCAGACGTGTCGGTTTTGTGGTGGATCAGTTGATTGGTCAGGAGGAAGTGGTTATCAAGCCCCTCGGGCGCGCACTGCAGGGAACGCCGGGCATGGCCGGTGCGACAATTACGGGCGACGGCCGTATCGCGCTGATTATCGATGTGCCCAGCCTGCTCCAGCGATACGGCTGAGTGGCGGTTTCCGGGTTCGCGTTGAGGAGAGGTGCATGACGGTTTCTGTTCTGGTCGTTGATGATTCGGGGTTTTTTCGCAAGCGACTGACTGAAATCCTCAACGCCTCCGACAACATAAAGGTGGTAGGTGTTGCCACCAACGGCCGTGAGGGCGTCGAGATGGCGGCAAAGCTGCGGCCCGACGTCATTACCATGGATTACGAGATGCCGGTGATGGACGGCATCACCGCGGTACGGGAAATCATGAAGCACCGTCCCACTCCCGTGCTGATGTTCTCCTCCCTTACCTATGAGGGCGCGAGGGTCACCCTGGATGCCCTTGAAGCCGGTGCTGTTGACTTCCTGCCGAAGAATTTCGAGGAGATCGCGCGGGATTCCAGTCAGCTCCAGAAAATTCTCCGCGAGCGTATTCTGGATGTTGCCCGAAGCAGTCCCGGCGCACGCCTGCCGCCTGTGGCACCGGCGCCAGTTTCTCCGGCCTCTGTTCAGCGGCCAACTGTTGCCCGGGAGCCAATCGCTCCGGGACGGCAGCAGCCAGCCAGACCCGGCGAATCGGAAAGTCCGAAAACTCCGGCCCGCCGCACTGCGGCCAGATCCTTCAGTGTGGTTGCCATTGGCACTTCCACCGGTGGGCCGATTGCCCTGCAGCGCGTACTGACTGGCCTGCCCGCCGGATTTCCCGCTCCCCTGGTTCTGGTTCAGCACATGCCAGCGAGTTTTACCCCAGCCTTCGCTGACCGCCTTAATAAGCTGTGTCAGATCGAAGTCCGTCAGGCCGAGGAAGGGGACCTGCTCCGGCCGGGCCTCGCTCTGCTGGCTCCTGGTGGCAAACAGATGATGATCGAAAACCGGGGGGGGCAGGGCCGCATCAGGATTCTGCCGGGTGATGAGCGGCTAAATTACCGGCCCTGCGCGGACGTCACCTTTGGCTCCCTTGCGCGCAGCTTTCCCGGCAAGACCCTGGGTGTGATCCTCACTGGCATGGGAGCGGATGGTAAGGAAGGGTGCCGCATGATGAAGGATACAGGTTCTCTTATCTGGGCCCAGGACGAGAAAACCTCGGTGATCTATGGCATGCCCATGGCCGTGACAAAAGCCGGGCTGACCGACGAGATACTCGCCCTTGGTGATATTGGGACGCGCCTGGTGGAGGCGGTGGTCTGATGGATATTCTCAGCCTGCTCGGGATCATCCTCGCCTTTGTGGCTATTCTGGGTGGCAACCTGCTGGAAGGCGGTGCCCTGTCTTCCCTTTTCAACGGGCCGGCGGCGCTGATTGTGATCGGTGGCACCCTGGCCGCCACTATCCTGCAGACTTCCTGGCCTACCCTGAGAAGAGCGTTTCTCCAGGTGCGGTGGGTCTTTGTGCCCCCGTATATCGGCCTCGAAGATGGTATGGGCAAGGTGATCGACTGGAGCGTCAAGGCACGGAAACAGGGTCTGCTGGGGCTGGAAGGTCTGGCGGAACGGGAACCTGAAAGATTTGCCCGCAAGGGTCTTCAATTGCTGGTAGATGGTGCTGAAATTGAGTCCATTCGCAGTATCCTTGAGGTTGATCTTGAGTCCCGGGAGCAGCGGGATCTGGATGCCTCCAGAGTATTCGAGGCCATGGGGGGCTACTCCCCGACCATTGGCATAATCGGCGCTGTCATGGGCCTGATCCAGGTCATGACTAACCTGGAAGACCCGAGCAGTCTTGGCAGCGGCATTGCCACCGCCTTCGTGGCCACCATTTACGGCGTGGCACTGGCCAACCTGCTGTTTTTCCCTATCGCCAACAAAATGCGCGCCCTTGTCCGGGAGCGCTCCCGCTATGAAGACATGATGATTGACGGGATCATCGCCATCGCCGAGGGGGAGAATCCACGCTCCATCGAACTCCGTCTGCGTGGTTTCATCCACTGATGGCGGCCGTCGCTCATCAGGCGCCGGGTGATTCATGAGGCGTCGCCGGCAACCCCAGGACGATCTCCACAACCAGGAGCGCTGGCTGATCTCCTATGCGGATTTCATCACCCTGCTGTTTGCGTTTTTTGTGGTGATGTATTCCGTATCCTCGGTCAACGAGGGCAAATACAAGGTTCTTTCCGACACGCTCACCGGCGTGTTCAACGCACCACCCAAATCGGTTCAGCCCATCGAAGTCGGCGAATACGAGCCGGCGGTGACGGAAATCCAGCGAAAGGATGTGATCGATCCGCCGGTCACCGAAGCGCCACGTAACACTGAGATGGAGGCAGAGAGCCGCTCCGAATCTTTCCGCGCCATGGCCAGCCAGTTTGAACTGGCGTTTGATGAGCTTATTGATCAGGGCGTGGTCACCCTGGAAACCAGTGACCAGTGGATTGAGCTGAGTCTGCGAAACAGCCTGCTGTTCAGCAGCGGCGACGCCGAGCCCCACTTCGACGCCTTCGAGATAATCGACTCCATCGCCGACATACTTCGGGATCAGGACAACGCGATCCGGGTCGAGGGATTTACCGATGACCGGCCCATACGGACGTCGGCCTTCCCCTCGAACTGGGAGCTGTCAGCGGCACGGGCAGCTGCCGTGGTCAGGGTAATGGCCATGGAAGGCGTAGAACCGGAGCGGATGGCGGCGGTTGGTTATGGCCAGTTTCAGCCGGTCGCCCGTAATGATGCGGCAGAGGGGCGCAGCCGTAATCGCCGGGTTGTGCTGCTGATTTCCCGGGACGCCAGCATCCGGGGCGTGATGCGCTAGCAACCTGGCACGGAATCTGTATTTATTCCTCCGGCGTCGGTTTTCAGGCAGCTTTTTGCCGTATGACGTGTCTCATTTTCCGGCCTTGGCCGGTGTGATCTCAAGTCGATAGCCCTCATGCCGATATGTGGTCGTGAGGGCAGTTCATTTCTGGAGAAGATCTGTGCGTATCTGGGCGGTAGCCAATCAGAAAGGCGGTGTGGGCAAAACCACAACAGTGGCCGCCCTTGGCGGTTTGCTGGCCCGGGGCGGCAAACGGGTTCTGGTGGTTGATCTCGACCCCCATGGCTCCCTGACCAGTTGGTTTGGTCACGATCCGGATACTATTGCACACAGCGCCTTCGACCTTTTTCAGCATGAGGGCAGGGTGCCAGAGGGCCTGCCTGCCCGGTTGCTGGCGGAAACCGGCTGTTCCGGGCTTTCCCTCTTGCCTGCCAGCACCGCGCTCGCCACCCTGGAGCGCAGGATGGTGGGTGTCGAAGGGATGGGGCGCATTGTGTCCCGGGCTCTGGCTCAGCTCTGGGACGACTTTGACTATGTGCTGCTGGATAACACCCCTTCTCTTGGTGTTCTGATGGTCAATGCTCTGGCGGCAGCCCAGCACCTCGTGGTGCCGGTGCAAACCGAATTCCTGGCGATCAAGGGCCTGGAGCGGATGCTGCACACCCTGGAAATGATCATGCGCTCCCAGAAAAACCGCCTGGGCTATACCATTGTTCCGACCCTTTATGACCGCCGTACCCAGGCCTCTGTAAAGAGCCTCAACGCCCTGCGCCGAAGCTACCCGGACGAACTCTGGCGGTTCGCCATTCCGGTTGATACGAAATTCCGGGACGCCAGTCAGGCGGGCCTGGTGCCCTCTGAGTTCGACAGTGAAACCCATGGTGTAAGGGCGTATCGGCGCCTGTTGAGCGATCTTCTCGAACAGACCAGCTCTTCGGGGGGCAGCTGATGGGTGGCGGTTTTTTGACGCACTGGAAAGGGCGGAGTGGCCGGAGCTCAGGTTCATGACGAAGCCCTGGGAAATGAGCTACGCGGAGCCTGCGAGCGCTCTTGCCAGTTACCTGGACGACCTGCTGAGTACCGCCGTGGGTAACGCCCGGGAGCAGGAGCCGGAAGCGCCAGAGATCCGCCCGCCGTCACGGCCTGCACCTGCCGGGCGCCCCCGGGCATCCTCTGACTCGGCACCTGGGCCTGTTGTTCCGGCGAACGTATCTGTTGTCCCACCGATGCCCCCGACACCTGTTATTGAAAAGGCGGTCCGGGAGCAGGCTCCGGTTGTGGCGGATATTCCCGCCAGCCCGCCGGCCGCTCCTCCAGAGCCGGACCTGCGTCCGTCCTGGTCGGAAAAACCGTTTGAGTGCCTCATTTTCAAAGTGGCAGGCCTGCAGCTTGCGGTGCCACTTGTGCTGCTTGGGGCAATTCACCGTATGGATGAGCGGGTCAAACCGATTCCAGGCCGGCCGGCCTGGTACATGGGGATGCTTCCCGGCCGCGACCACAACCTTCGGGTGGTTGATACTGCCCAGTGGATCATGGCGGGCCGTGTGCCTGAGGGAGCGAGGGAAAACTATCGCATGGTTATCCGGCTCGATAACAGTGAATGGGCACTGGCATGCGATGATGTGGCACAATCATTCACGCTGGATCCCAGCGAAGTGCGCTGGCGGTCCGCACGCAGCAAGCGGCCGTGGCTGGCGGGGACGGTGGTTAAGCACATGTGCGCACTCATTGATGTGGGTACTATGGCATCCTTGCTCGCACGTGCCGAGCGGGAGCAGCGTCTCGAGCTGGATTGACCGGCATTGGACACCCAGGGAGGATCAGATTGCAGGGACTGGCATGGTTTATGCCCTGAACTATAGTGATGGGCGCTGATGATGACTTTTTGACGATCAGGGTGACCCAATGGGCGCCTGCCGAGGAGATAACGCATTATGGCTTCCCAGAGCGCACAGCAGAATCAGGACAAAGACGATCAGGTACTTCAGTACGTGACCTTCCGCCTGGACGAAGAGACTTACGGTATTGGTGTCATGCAGATCCAGGAGGTTCTCCGGTTTACCGAAATTGCTCCGGTACCCGGTGCCCCGGATTACGTTCTTGGCATCATCAACCTGCGGGGCAATGTGGTGACGGTCATTGATACCCGTCGCCGCTTTGGTCTGGCCGACGCCGAAGTAACCGATGCCAGCCGCATCGTGGTAATGGAATCGTCAAACCAGGTAATGGGCATTCTGGTGGACTCGGTGGCCGAAGTGGTTTATCTGAAGTCCAGCGAGATCGAAACAGCCCCGAACGTCGGTAATGAAGAAAGCGCCCGGTTTATCCAGGGTGTGTGCAACAAGAATGGCGAACTCATCATTCTGGTCGAGTTCGACAAGATGCTGGCCGACCACGAGTGGTCCGAACTGGCCTCGCTCTGATGCGACTGTTCATCAGGGCCTCCTGCGGGAGCGGCTTTCGGTACTTGTGGTGTCTTTTGATCCGGGCCTGAAAACCCGCAGGAGTATAGAACCATGAATAACTGGATCCATTTGGCCCCCTGGGCCCTGACAGCAACTGCCATTGTGCTTGTATTTCTGCAGGGCTGGTTTGCACATCGCCATATCCGGCAACTGCGGGCCCAGCTCAAGGAACGTTGTGACAGCCTTGGGCGGGAACTGCATGCCACCGG
Source organism: Marinobacter sp. (assembly GCF_044799475.1). Taxonomy (GTDB): domain Bacteria; phylum Pseudomonadota; class Gammaproteobacteria; order Pseudomonadales; family Oleiphilaceae; genus Marinobacter. Next base: position 2,346,377 of record NZ_CP085217.1, read on the forward strand.
CAGCGGGAGCATGGGTGTCGGGCACCGGGTGGTGGCCTGTGAGCGCCAGCTTCATGAAGTGAAGGCCATGCTGGACGAAATGCGCCAGAATGATCCGCTGAGAGTTTCCTACGATGAGGCGTCACGGCTGGTTGAACTGGGTGCGGATGTGGAAGACCTGATGAATACCTGTGGCATCTCCAGGCCGGAAGCGGAACTGGTCATTGCGCTGAAGCGCCGGCAGGCCGCCTGAGCCGACGACTATTTGTTCCCCCTTACCTGAGTGGTCTGTCCGCTTGCTTGACTACTGTGTCTCCGCATCCGCCGGGGTTTTGCCCTGCAGATTGAAGGCAAAGGCCAGTATTTCGGCAATTACCCGGTAAAGCGTCTCCGGAATCTCCTCGTCCAGTTCCAGCCTTGCAAGAATCGCCGCCAGCTCGGGGTTTTCATAGAGGGGCACGCCGTGTTCCCGGGCGATGCGGATGATCTCCTCCGCCATTTCGTCCATGCCGCTTGCAGCGATGGTTGGAGCGCGTCTGCCATCGTATTTCAGGGCCACCGCCGTTTCCCTCTGGTTCGGCCCGGTTCGGGCACCATCACTCATTGATCATTCCTGTCTCGAATTCTCTGTGACTCACGCACGGATATCCACCAGCCGCTGCTCCAGTCTGGTGGCGGCGCTCTGGGGACTGCCCCGGCGACACTCCAGGTCCACAACCTCAAGACCAAGTTCCCCGAGGCGCCGGCGCAAATCGCCAAGCTCGTCCTGCACTTTTCTGAGGGTATTCTGCTGTTCTGCCCAGACCCGCGCGGAGACCCGGGCCTGGCGCAAAGCCACCTCAAAGAATACCGGCCCCGCTTCGTCCAGATCCACGGCAAGAGAAAACCGCCACTCGGCCACCTGGGGGTTTTTCCGGTTTTCAGCATCAGCCTCGTCCGGACGATCATGCTCTATCCGCAGCTGTGCCAGCCGCGGCTCATTCTGGGGTGTCACCCAGGGCAGCTCGATAAGAAGCGTTGCCGGGGCTGCACCGTCGGCTGTGGCGCGGTTGGTGAGTACCTGGCTGTGGAGCTGATTGACGGTGATCCGGTTGAGCATACCCGCCAGCATCCGCAGCAATTGTCCTGGCTCCAGGGGCTCGCGGCCAGCGGTGGGGGGAGGGGGTGGCAGCTGGTTGGGAAACTGCAGAGGTGCCTGCACCAGTTCGTGGCTCACCAGGGGCGTGTACCGGTTGAAGCCGGTAGAGTCAGCACCCTGCTGGGTCAGGAGGGCGGCAACAATGCGGCCAAGGGCAAGTTTGAGGTCTGCGAGGGGCAGCTCGGGCGAACGGGCAATCCGACCCTCGGTGAACAGCCCGCTTTCGGCGATCAGGGTCTTTATTCGCCCTGCCATGATTTCGGGCCGGTCAATGGCACTCTCTCCGGCAGGAGTGGACCTGGTTCCGGCGAAACTCCTGCTGGCAGGTAACTGGTTCATCAGCTGTTGAATCGCCTCGGTCACAGCTGCCGGCAGGGGAGTACGCCCGGGCATTGCCGCTGGCTGGGGAGCAGCGGCGGCTTTCAGGGCTGTGCTGAGTTCCGCCAGGCCGGTGTCGAGACGGGACTGCCAGGGCAGCCTCTGGGCCAGGGCCTGGGCAATTCTGGCGTCGGCGGTGGGTGCCATCTTGCCCATCAGCATGAGCTCGTTGCCGGCACGCATCACCTTGACCCAGTCGCCCGTCTCCAGCTTCGTCTCGCCGATGGTCGGCTGGATCAGGAGGCTGCGGCCTCTTACCTCAAGCACCGCCTGCTCCGGCGCTCCGCTCCGTGCATTGAGAATCTGCGCCACCCGTGCCAGCACCGCTTCCCGGTTCTTTAGCTGCAGCAGATCCAGTTGCCGGCCCGCCGGTAGCTGACGCAATCGGGCCTCCGGGGTCTCGACTGCGTCGCCGGATGGCGGGCGCAGATTACGCGAAGTGTCAGATGGCGGTGGCGTCTGGCCTGTGTCGGGTAACCTGGTTACCATTCGGGTTCTTCCAGTTCGTCACAGGGTGAGTAATCCCGACCGTGTTTCGTTATAATACGGTCCGTCTGAAGACCCTGTCTTCCTCAATGCCCGGCGCTGATGTGCCGGATTCGCACTTTATGGGGCCCCGATGTCCGAGCCGTTACTACAGGCTGTCGATCTTCACTGCGACCGGGATGACCGTATGCTTTTTCAGGGCCTTGGAATTTCCATAGTGCCCGGGACGCTGACCCGTGTCGAGGGTCCGAACGGATCCGGCAAGACCACCCTGCTGCGCATTCTGGCCGGTCTTCATGATGGTTACTCCGGTGAGGTCCTTTGGCGCGGCCAGCCCCGTGCTTCCCGCCGTGAAGAATTCCTGCGCAACCTGCTCTACATAGGGCACCGCCCGGGAATCAAGCCGATGCTGACCCCTCTGGAGAACCTGCGGGCCCTGATGGCGGGCCGCCACTCACACCCGGAGAAGAGCCTGCGGGCTGCGCTGGATGGCTCCGGGCTTTCGGGCTTTCATGATGTTCCGTCCCAGAATCTGTCAGCGGGTCAGCAGCGCCGGGTAGCCCTGTCCCGGCTGCTGATTTCCGATGAGCCCCTGTGGATTCTGGACGAGGCCTTTACCGCTATTGATTTCCAGGGTGTGGGCCGGCTTGAACAATTGCTCCAGCAGCGTGTTGCCACCGGAGGCGCGGTGATTGTTACGACCCATCATCCGCTGTCGGCACCGGGGATGCAGGTTGTGCAACTTGCGCAGAACGCCTCATGACAACTTACTCTCCAGCCCCGAAAATTGCCATTGCTGAGCGCTCTGTCGGTGTCCTCTCAGCCATGGGCGCGGTGCTTCGGCGGGATCTGCAGGTGAGCTTCCGGCAAAGCCAGGATCTGCTCAACCCGCTCCTTTTCTTTGTGATGGTGGTATCCCTGTTCCCCCTGGGTGTTAGCCCGGAAGTGGCATTTCTCCGTCAGGCGGGGACGGGTATTCTGTGGGTGGCGGCTCTGTTATCGACACTGCTGGCACTGGACCACCTGTACCGTCACGATTTTGATGATGGCACCCTGGAGCAACTGGTGCTCCAGCCCCAGCCCCTGTTTCTGCTGGTGCTGGCGAAAGTTCTGGCCCACTGGCTGGTCACAGGTCTTCCCCTGGTGATGCTGGCGCCACTTCTGGGAGTTATGGTACATCTGGACGGGAACTCTATTGGAATCCTGTGTCTAACGCTGTTAATCGGAACACCAGTGCTGAGTCTGATAGGCTCCATTGGCGCCGCTCTGACCCTCGGCCTCAGGTCCGGCGGTGTGCTTCTCTCGCTGTTGATCATTCCGCTGTACATTCCGGTACTGATTTTTGGTACCGGCACGGTCGTGGCAGCAGCGGATGGAGCGCCAGTGGGCGCCTATCTGGCGCTGATGGGTGCGTTTCTGGCACTGGCGCTGACCCTGGCGCCGTTTGCGTCGGCGGCGGCACTGAAAATCAGCCTGTCATCAAGTTGAGAGGGTAATGGTCTGATGTGGCAATTCTTTCACAAGCTGGGTTCCCCGCGCTGGTTTCACGGTATTGCCAGCCGTTTCATGCCCTGGCTGCTCTGGACAGGCCTGCTGCTGTCGCTGGCTGGCATTGTGTGGGGTCTCGGCTTCGCCCCCAGAGACTATCTTCAGGGCAACAGCTACCGGATCATTTTCATTCATGTGCCGACCGCGTTTCTGGCCCAGTCGGTCTACATCATGATGGCAGTTGCCGCAGTGGTCACCCTGGTCTGGCGGATGAAGCTGGCGGACGTGTTCGTCAAGTCCGTTGCTCCGGTGGGCGCAGTTCTGACCTTTCTTGCCCTGGTTACCGGGGCGGTCTGGGGCAAGCCCACCTGGGGCACCTGGTGGATATGGGATGCGCGGCTGACGTCCATGCTGATTCTTCTGTTTCTGTATTTCGGAGTGATGGCACTGGGCGCCGCCATTTCCGATGAGAAATCCTCGGCACGTTCGGTGGCGGTTCTGGTGCTGGTAGGAGTGGTGAATATTCCCATCATCAAATATTCCGTGGACTGGTGGAATACACTGCACCAGCCAGCCACATTCAAGCTGACCGAGAAGCCCACCATGCCTCCGGAGATGTGGGTGCCCCTGCTTCTGGTGGTGCTCGGCCTCTATCTGCTTTTCGGCTGGCTGGCTTTCTACCGCATGCAGACTGAAATTTTGCACCGGGAGCGGCGTACCCGCTGGGTCCGGTCCATGCTGAGCTCCGGGGAGGTTTCCTGACATGGCTTTCGATTCGTTAAGCGCCCTGATTTACATGGGAGGACATGGGCCCTATGTCTGGACCTGTTATGGTGTATTTTTCGCTCTGCTTGGCATTCTGGTGGTCTGGTCGGTGCGCCAGCGCCGGGAACTGGAGCGCCGCCTTCGTCGGCAGTGGCTGCTTGAATCTTCCCCGGCAACAGCGGGGGAGACCGGGCAGGGCAGTGAAACACCGGGCGACTTCACGCCAGTCGGTCAGAATTCCTTAAACCAGTCACAAACCTGAATAACCAGAGTCGAGCATGCATCCGATACGAAAAAAGCGTCTGATTATTGTGCTGTTCCTGCTGGCGGGGCTGAGTGTAGCCATTGGCCTGACCACCTACGCCCTGAGACAGAACATCAACCTGTTTTACGACCCCAGTCAGATTGCCGAGGGAGAGGCGCCAACGGACGCCCGCATAAGGGCCGGTGGCATGGTGGAAGAAGGTTCGGTGAAGCGTGACCCGGCAAGTCTTGCTGTTTCCTTCCGGGTGACGGATTACCGTTCCTCCGTAACCATGCAGTATACCGGCATACTGCCGGACCTGTTTGCGGAAGGTCAGGGTGTGGTGGCCACCGGTCGACTGCAGCCAGATGGACTGTTTGTTGCAGATCAGGTTCTGGCGAAGCACGATGAACAGTACATGCCACCGGAAGTAACCGAATCCCTGGAGCGGGCAGCCATGCGCAAACAATCTGCAGAAGAACCTGCAGCCGGCACGGCGTCCGATTACTGATCTTTTTTTAGGCCTGACGGGAGAAATCAATGTTTCCGGAACTTGGACAGTTTTCGCTGATACTGGCGCTGTTGCTGGCCTGCCTGCTGGCAACGGTGCCTCTTTTCGGCTCTCTGACCGGTCGTGACGGTCTGCAGGCCTTTGCCCGCCCGCTGGCAAGCGGCCAGTTTGTGTTTATCGCGCTGGCCTTCGGGATTCTGACCCATGCCTTTGTGACGGACGATTTCTCCGTTGCCTATGTGGCAAACAACAGCAACAGCATGTTGCCCTGGTACTACAAATTCAGTGCCGTCTGGGGCGGCCATGAGGGGTCCCTGCTGTTATGGGTTCTGATGCTGGCGGGCTGGACCCTGGCGGTGGCGATATTCAGTCGTCGGCTGCCAGCGGCCATGATTTCCCAGGTACTGTCGGTCATGGGCATCATTACGGTCGGCTTTCTCCTGTTCCTGCTCGTCACCTCCAGTCCCTTCGAGCGACTGGTTCCCAATGTGCCCGCGGACGGCGCGGACCTGAATCCCCTGTTGCAGGACTTTGGCCTGATCGTGCACCCGCCCATGCTCTATATGGGCTATGTGGGCTTCTCCGTTGCTTTCGCTTTTGCCATCGCGGCACTGATAAACGGCCGTCTCGATGCGGCCTGGGCGAGATGGTCACGGCCCTGGACCACGGTGGCCTGGGCCTTTCTGACGCTGGGGGTGGCTCTGGGCAGCTGGTGGGCTTATTACGAACTTGGCTGGGGCGGCTGGTGGTTCTGGGATCCGGTGGAGAATGCTTCCCTGCTGCCCTGGCTGGCGGGAACCGCGCTGATGCACTCTCTTGCCGTGACTGAAAAACGGGGTGTGTTCAAGAGCTGGACCGTGCTTCTGGCCATTCTGACTTTCTCCCTCAGCCTGCTGGGCGCCTTCCTGGTGCGCTCCGGTGTGCTGACATCGGTGCACGCGTTTGCATCAGACCCGGCCAGGGGCAAGTTTCTGCTGGCCTTCCTCGCCATTACTATCATTTCCAGCCTGACCCTCTATGCATTCCGGGCGCCGGTGGTTCATTCCCGGGTGCGCTATGGCTCGATGTCCCGGGAGGTGTTTCTGCTGCTGAACAACGTTCTTCTGATGGCGGCCATGTTGCTGGTGCTGGTAGGAACCCTTTACCCCCTGGTTCTGGACTACCTGGGCATGGGGCGGCTTTCCATAGGGGAGCCCTTCTATAACCTTACGTTCAGTCCGGTCGCGATCGCGGTAGGCCTGTTGCTGGGGGCAGGCATATTTTCCCGCTGGAAGAAAACCGATGGCGGCTGGCTTGGCAGACATCTGTTGTGGCCTGGAGCCTGGAGCCTGGTTATTGCAGTGTCGACGGTGCTCTGGTTTGGTGAGTTCAAGCCCTGGGTACTGATTGGCAGCTTTACGGCTGCCTGGGTGGCGGTGGCGACCCTTCAGGACTGGTGGCAGAAGTCATCCTCGCGTCAGGGAAGGTGGCACGGCATGCAGCGCCAGAGCCGCAGTTACTATGGCATGGTGTTCGGGCATCTCGGTCTGGCCCTTGCCATGGCCGGAGCCACGATAGTATCCAATTACGGGGTTGAGCGGGATGTCCGCATGGAGCCGGGCGACGTGGCGAGTATCGGCGAACTCCAGTTTGCCTTCGTCGGCATAGGGGAACGCAGAGGGCCCAACTTTACCGCCCAGACGGCGCAGATTGATATCAGCCGTGATGGCCAGCCGGTTGCGACCCTGTTTCCGGAAAAGCGTCAGTATCTGGTTCAGCGCAACGTTATGACAGAGGCCGGGATTGATGCCGGCCTGTTTCGGGACCTGTTCGTCGCTCTTGGCGAGCAGGTGGATGACAATGCATGGGCCATGCGGCTCCAGTACAAGCCCCTTATCCGGTGGCTCTGGCTCGGCGCACTGTTCATGGCCATTGGTGGCTTTCTGGCCGTAGCGGACAAGCGTTACCGGATACGGGAGCGGCGTCCGGCTGAAGCGGCATCCGGTAAAACTTCACCGCAAACCGGGCCCGCCCAGCCTTCGGAGGCCACTACATGAGGCGGTTGTTTCTGTTTGTACCGCTCGCCCTGGCAGTAGCCCTGGGCTGGGTGCTTTTTGCCGGCATTGGGAAGGATACGTCTTACCTGGAATCGGCGCTGATTGGCAAACCGGTGCCCGAGTTCCAGCTTGCCCAGCTGGAAAACCCGGAGGCCACCCTCGGCAATGAAGTATTCATGGGCCAGGTAAGCCTGCTGAATGTCTGGGGTACATGGTGTCCGGCATGCCGGGATGAACACCCTGATCTGATCTGGCTGGCCCGTGAAAAGGGGATGCCCATCATCGGCCTCAACTACAAGGATAACCGCTCGGCTGCCCTTGAATGGCTGGAAAACCTGGGCGACCCCTACCAGATCAATCTTTTTGACCCCCAGGGCAAACTCGGATTTGACCTCGGGGTTTACGGCGCCCCGGAAACCTATGTCATTGACAGTGAGGGCGTGGTGCGCTATCGCCATGTGGGTGTAGTGAATGAAAAGGTCTGGGAACAGACTCTGGAGCCGCTGGTGCGCAAATACCGGGAGGAGATCTGATGGCAGGAACCCTGTCCAGACTGACACTGCTGACATGTCTGATTATGCTGCCTCTGGCGCTGAATGCGGCCGATGGCGATATCTATCCGTTTGACTCGGAGGCGAAGCAGGAGCGCTTTCAGGAACTGACCAAAGAGCTGCGCTGCCCCAAGTGCCAGAATCAGAATATTGCAGACTCCAACGCGCCCATCGCCCAGGACATGAAGGATGAGGTTTATCGCATGGTCCGGGACGGCGCGAGCGACGATCAGGTGGTGGATTCCCTTGTTGCACGATTTGGCGAGTTTGTCCGTTACAAGCCGCAGTTTGATGGACGTACGCTCATGCTCTGGGCAACACCCGTCCTGGTTGTGCTTGTCGGTTTTCTGACTGTGGCTGTCATTGTTATCCGGTCCCGCCGGCATGGAGAGTCCGCCAGTTCCCTCACACCGGAACAGCGTCAGCGGGCTGAGCGCATCCTGAAGGATTCCCGCTGAGGCCATCGTTGGACACCCCCGGGTCCTCCCGGGGAAAGAGTTTCAGACCCTGCAGTTTTCCCATTCACTGATTCATTAACGGCTGTTTTATGACCACCACTTTCTGGCTTGCTGCAACCGTCCTGATCGGCCTGGCCCTGGCATTTATCCTGTTCCCCCTGTTCTTCCGGCAGCCCCGGGAAAGAGCAGAAACTGACCGCGAGCAGCAGAATCTGCTGGCCTATCGAGGCCGTATGGCCGAGCTTGATGCCGAGTACGAGGCAGGTAACCTGGACGCAGACAATTACCGCCAGCTAAAGGACGAGCTGGCCGGCAGCCTGCTTGATGAAGTGGATGACCCACAGACCGGCCGTATCCGGGCGGACTACCGGCGCACCGGCGCGGTGCTGGTGGTTATTGCGAGCCTGGTGCTGGTTCCTCTGGTTTCCGTGTTCCTGTATCAACAGTGGGGGGCGCTGGACGACGTTGAAAACTGGATCGCAATGCAGGAGGTGTCCGGCACGGATCAGCAGAGAGCCAGCGAAATGTCAGCGCTGGCCGATCAGTTGCGGGACCGGATGGTAGAGAACCCGGACAATCCGGACGGCTGGGCCATGCTGGGCAGAACCTACATGAGCCTCGAACGCTACGGTGATGCGGCCTGGGCGTTTGAGAGGCTGGCCAATCAGGTGTCTGATAACTCCGTACGGGAGGCCACAGCCTGGGGGCTCTCCGCCCAGGCGCGGTATTTTGAAAGCCGGGGTGCGATGGATGAGGAAGTGACCCGGGCCATAGAAAAGGCCCGTAGCCTCAACCCGGACGAGGTAAATGCGCTGGGCCTGCTGGGCATCAATGCGTTTGAAAAGGAAAATTACGAGCAGGCCATAGGTTACTGGGAGCGTATCGCCGAGGTGGCCCCGGAGCATCCGCAACTGCGGTCGATCCGCGAGGGTATTGCCGCGGCCTATGGACGGCTTGGCCGGGAAATGCCCGTGGAACAGAAGCCCGCCGATCTGTCCGATCGGGGTGTGACCGTTCAGGTTGAGCTGGATCCGGCATTTGCCGGGGAAGTCCCGGCTGACACCACGCTATTTGTGTTCGCTCGTCGTCCGAATGGCCAGGGTGCACCCCTGGCCATTGCCAGGTTAACGGCAGGTGACCTGCCAGCCCGCCTACGCCTGGATGATGCCATGTCCATGTCGCCCAGCGCCCGTATCTCGGAAGCCACCGAAGTCGTGGTGACCGCGCGCCTGTCCCGCTCCGGCAGTGCCACTCCCGAAGCCGGAGACTGGCAGGGTCGTACTGAGAGTCCCGTGGCGGTTGGTGCTGACGCCGATGACCCGGCCTCCCTGGTAATCGACAAACGCCTCCGCTAAAACGCTCTCCGCCTGTCCTGTCAGCCAGGCGGCTGACAGGACAGGTCAGGCGGGTCCCGCTCTCAGAGAGGGCGGATAAAGGGGGGGCAGGCTATCGCTGTGGGGTGAACCCGCAAGCTGTTTGCGTAATGTCCGAAGTTCTTCCGCCAGTGGCCGACCATTCCACTCGCCCTGACCAGCCGAAGCTGGACTGCCAAAGTGTCTCGCCTGTAGCTGGTCTATCCCCGCCTTGAGCCCCGGCTGCTTTGCCCATTGCAGAACAGCCGACAGGGTGCTGAAGTTCCGGGATGGACATCGCAGGGAAGCCCATTGGGGCAGCAGCTCCAGGGTTGTTACGTCGCCCCGCTCTGCTGCCCGCACCAGGGCGTCGAAAAGCGCCTGCTCCCTCTGATTCCGGATATCCGGTTTTCTTTCATTGTTTTCGGCGTGATGCGTCTGCCGGCGCAACAGGACCACCGTCATCCCCCAGCCGAGGGCCATGAAAGCGGTAAGCCAGGGCCAGAAACCGGCACTGCCATCGTCAGCGACGGATTCGGTGGCGCTATCGGCAGGCGCCGCGGTTCCGGCAGGTGATTCATTCTCCGGGTCTGGTGGCTGCACGGCTGATGGTGTGGTTGCCCCGGCGCTGGTGCCGACCACGGTCAGGGTCCGCGGAGGAATGCGGGCAACACGCTCCTGGTCCGCCTCTGTATCCCACCAGGTCAGGCTGGCGGCTGGAAGGGTGACGATACCGGGTTCCACTCCAACGATGGCCGAGGTCTGGGTGAGGGTTCCGGTTACCGTGTCGTCGCTCACCCTGGTTTCCACTTTGGGCTGCTCGGGGTAGTTTTTCAGTCCGTCAGGTGTATCCAGTGGCAGGGGCGGCAGGGCCGCGCCCTGGAGGCCTGTGGCCTGAACGGTCAAGGTCCTGGTCAGGCTCTCGCCAACGTCGATTCTGGCCTGGTCGGGGACACCGGTTTCGGCGAGAGTCAGCTCGCTGGCCGGCAACCATGTGTTGCCGGTAAACCCGTCCGGAATGTCCTTCACGGGCACAGCAAACAGTCTCGCGCTGTCTCTCAGGAACCTGAGCTGCCCCTGGTTATTGCGGATCCGGCCCTCAAAGCGGATGGGTTCCAGCGACAGCTCCCCGGGGGTCTGGGGGTAGATGGCATACTGTCGCTGCACGACGCGATAGCGCTGGCCATCGACAAAACGGTTGAACTCCTTCTGTTTACCCAGGGACTCCACAATGGCATCCGGATGCTCCGGCTCTGACAGCTCGCCCCGGACAAGATTGCCTGAGAAAAACAGCCGTACGGTAAGTCGCATCTGTTCCTGAACATAGACACTGTCTTTGTCCGCCTCCAGCTCTATGAAGGCATCACGGGGCATGCTCGTCGTCGCCGGCGCTGAGCCACTGCGCACGGTGATATCGACTGGTTCCGAGCGGGCGTCGTTGAAACTCAGTGGCGGGATGGTGAACTGGCCTGGTTTCCTGGGTGCCAGCTGGTAGGTCCAGGTGATCTCGGCCCGTGTTTCTCCGTTGACGGTGCGCACATTGTATTTCTGGTTGCGTGCGAGAATGTCGAAGTCCTCTTCCAGCTTTTCAATGTCCGGTCCCGGCAGCTCCATGCTGCCGAGGCTGAACAGCATTTCGAAATTGATCGACAGCTCCATTTCTCCCGTGACGGTCAGGGTGAGGGTCTCGTTCTCATATAGGTTTTTCCGGTCTGGCTCAACACTGAGTTTCCCCGCCCCCAGAGCAGGGGCGACTGCGAGAATCAGCAGGGCCAACAGGCCTGTGAAGCGGCTTACCATGGGGTGTCACTCTCGTCTGGTTGTATGTCACGTTCATGATACTGCTGCTGGAATTTGCGGCGCAGCAGGCCCCCGGGGTCGTCCGGTATGCGTCGCAGCCACTGCTCCTGTGCCTGGCTCAGCTGGCCGGGCTGCTCCCCAACCTGTCCCTCAGCCTGCTCCTGCTGCTCAGTGCCCCGGGATTCGGGCGTACCGTCGAGCTGGCGTGGCTGATTCTGGGTGGCTTCAGGTTCCGGGGGCTCGCCGTTGCTGTCGCCGGACTGTTCCTGCTCCTGCCGTTCCTGCTGGCCCTGACCTGACGCCTGGCCCTCCTGCTGTCCGGAAGAGTCGCCGCCAGAATCCTGCGAATCAGAGCCCTGCTGGCCGTCCTGGTCCTCGCTGTCCTGATTCTGGCTGTCGCCGGGATCCTGCTGATCGCCATCTCCCCCCTTCTGCTGCTGGTCCTGCTGATCCTGTTCCTGCTGTTGCAGCAAGTCTTCGACCAGTTCCCGGTTGTGACGGGCATCTTCGTGTCCCGGGTCCGTCGCCAGTGCCTGGTCGTATGCGGCGAGAGCTTTCTCAAGCTCCCCCGCCCGGGCCAGAGCATTGCCCAGGTTGTAATGCGCATCCGGGCTGTCTGCGCGTGCAAAAGCATCGGCGGCGGCTTCGTATTTTTCGGCCCGGTAAAGTGCACTACCTCGCCAGACGGGGTCATCAAACTGTTCTGCGGCGGCTTCGGGATTGCGCTCGATCAGAGCCTGGCCCCGCTGATCGGGGCGCGCCCAGAGGCTCTCCCAGTCCAGCGCCATGGCGGGGGTGGGAAACGCAGGAGCCACAACCAGCACCACGATCAGCAGTGCCCCGCGCCGCCAGCTGAACAGCATCACAGGCAGAGCCAGCCAAAGCAGCCAGTAGCCATCATCCTGCCAGCGGCTGACTGTGAGGTCCTGTTCAGTGGAGGTCCAGTCGCCGCTGTCTTCAGCTCGCAGCTCCAGGGCTTTCAGGTCGGTATTGTCGATGGTCAGTTCGTGGCTGGCGCCGCCGGTCTTTTCAGTCAGCTGCGCAAGAGCTTCCAGGTCTGCCTGCACCATCACCACCTTGCCATCATCACGAATAAAGCCCTGTTTGGGCAGGGGTATGGGTCCGCCGGCCTCAGTTCCCACCACCAGGGCGCTGAGCGGGTAGGGGCTGCCGTCCAGCAGGGCCCGGATATCATAGCGGTGCTGCGCCTGGATATCGTCGGTTATCAGGAGTATCCGCCCCTTGCCTCTGGCGCCCTGGTCCAGCAGGTTCTTCGCTCTGGTGATGGCAAGATCGGCACGGTTGCCGGTGGAGGGCATCATGACGGGGTCCACCGCCTCAAGCAGACCCTCGATGGTCTGACGGTCATCGGTCAGGGGGGTGACCACATGGGCATCACCCGCATAGACCACCAGGGCGGTCAGGGCTCCGTCACGCTCAGCCAGAAGATCCCGGATCTTGCGCTTTGCCCGGGTCAGCCGGTCCGGTGTGACATCGGTGGCCAGCATTGACAGTGACAGGTTCAAAGCAATCACCAGACTGTCATTCTGCTGCTGCAGAGGCGTTGGTGCCTCGCGCCAGGCCGGCCCAGCCAGCGCCACACTCAGCACTGTCCAGGCAAGCATCAGGGAAGCCAGAGGCAGTCGCGATCGGGGGGAACTTCCGCTTGTGCCCTCAGGGCGAATCAGGGGCCGGAGAAGGGCTGCGGGGATGATTCGTGACCATCCACTGTGGCGTTGGCGGGCATGGCGCACCATCAGGGGCAGCATTGGCAGCAGCAATAGCAGAAGCAGCCAGAAGGGGCGCAGAAAGTGCAGATCATTCATGAGCCGGGGGCTCCTCTCGGCCGCGGGCCAGGGCAATCAGCTGTAGTCCCAGCCAGATCAGAACTGCCATTCCAGCGGGCCAGGCGTAGAGCTCAGTGACCGGTCGATAGCGTTTCCCTTCGAGGTCCGCAGGTTCAAGCATGTTGATGCTTTCGTAAATCATTTCCAGCTCAGGAAGACTGCGGGCACGGAAAAACCGGCCACCGGTCTCGTCCGCTATGCGCGTCAGCAGAGCTTCATCCAGGTCCCGGGAAGGGTTGACCTGCCGTGAACCCAGCCAGCCCTGCTGGATCAGGGATTCGGCGCCAATACCGATGGTGTAAATGCGGACTCCGGCCGCTGCTGCAATTTCGGTGGCTTTGTCAGGAGCCAGTTCGCCTGCGGTGTTGGCTCCGTCTGTCAGGAGGATCACCACCCGCTGGTCCTGGGGCCGGTCGCGCAGGCGTTTCACGGCAAGGCCAATGGCATCGCCGATTGCGGTGGCCCGTCCAGCCATGCCAATGCCTGCTTCGTCCAGCAGGGTACGGATGGTTTTGTGATCGAATGACAGAGGGGCCTGGATGTAAGGCTGGGTGCCAAACAGTAGCAGCCCGATGCGATCTCCCTCCCGCTGACTGATGAAATCCCCCACCACATACTTGACCGCCTGCAAGCGGTCGATTCGCTGCTGCCGGATGATCATGTCCTGCTCTTCCATGCTCGGCGAAATGTCTACGGCAAGCAGCAGATCCCGGCCGGTCACCGGCAGGTCGACCACCTCCCCCACATGCTGGGGCCTTGCCAGGGCAAGCACCAGTAGCAGCCAGGCAGCCATGAGCATCAGAATCCGCCAGCGGGATGCCGTCCTGCCAGAGCGGCTGACACCGGGCAGTTCCTGCAGCCAGTGACCAATGGGCAGGACAGGAGCCTCAACCGGCTGATCTGCCTGACGCTTCAGGCCCGGAATCAACGGTAGCAGAATGAGCAGCAGCAACCAGGGGTAGGCCAGACTCAGCATTTCTGTTGCCCCAGCCAGGCTCTGACTGCGTGCTCGGCCTCGGCGAAGGCTACCCCGGGGCGGGGATGCCAGCTGCTTTGGGCAAGGTCACGGAACACCGGCTCCAGATGGTTGCCATCCGCCAGGGATGTTCTGGTGAGAAACGCGATCCAGGCGTCCCCGGACAGGCTCTCGGGGCGGTGTTCCGGATATCGCCGGCGGGCCGCACGTTTGAGCAGCCGGTTAAGCTCAGCAAGTTTTTCACTGTCAGCCAGATCGCTGTGGTGGATCTGACTGAGTTCTTCCCTGGCAGTCGCTATCCAACGATTGCGTTTGTGGCGACGAAACAGCCAGAGCGCCAGCGCAACGGACAAGGCCACAGTGACACCAGCCACCAGCCACCAGCCAGGGGCCGGTGGCCAGAAACCGCCGGGCTGTGGAAGGTGGATATCACGCAACTGGCTGAGTGGATCGTTCTCCATCGGTATCCTGGTTATCCAATTCGGCCGCGGGGGCCCAGTATATGTCGAAGGCTCTGCGCCGGCTCTTCGCCGGTGACTACCCGGTGGTGGCTGACGGCAGAGGTGCGAAAGCAGTGGGCCAGCGCCTGCTGGTGCGATTTCACCCGCTCCTCAAAGGCGCGACGGAATCGACGGTCCGAGGCATTGAACCACACAGGGCCGTCAGGCCCGGCCACGGCAAAGCGGCCATGGTCAGGCAGGTTTTCTTCCAGCGGATCCACCACCTGAAGGGCGCTGAGGGTGTTATTGCGAGAGAGGGCGCCCAGCAGGGTGGCAGTGTCCCCGGTCAGGGAGAGAAAGTCACTGATGACAAATATCCGGCTGCCGGTGTGGGCCACGCGACGGGCTTCCCGCAGAGCGTTATCCAGGGGGCTTGTCAGAGGCCTCGCGGAACTCCGGCTTTGCCCTTCCGGAGTCGACCCTGAATCCCGCTGGAAACGTGCCAGGGCATCCAGCAGCTGGAGTACGGACTTTTTGCGCCGGGCGGGGCGCAACACGGCTATGTCGTTTTCCGAAAACACCAGACCGCCAATCTGGTCGCCGGCCCAGAGCCCGAGCCAGGCAATGATGCCGGCCAGTTGTGCGCATCGTACCTGCTTGTAGGCACCCTGGCTGCCAAAGAACAGGCTTGGCCCCAGATCGCAGATCAGCAGCACCGGCCGCTCCCGTTCTTCCTCATAGAGCTTGGTGTGGGGTGCCTGCCGCCTGGCGGTGACCCGCCAGTCGATACTGCGAATGTCATCCCCTGGCTGATACAGTCGCACCTCGGCAAAAGCCATGCCCCGGCCCCGGCGGGGAGACGCCTGCAATCCGGCCTGACGGGTACGGACCTGGCTGGCTCCCGGCAGACGCAGGGCGCGGGCATCCGCCTGCAGGCGGATCAGGTCAGGCAGATCAATGCGGATTCCCGGCACGGAGCTGGTGATGGCAGCGTGCGCTGGCATATCAGGCGGTCACCGGAACACAGTCAATCAGGCGCTGGATAAGGGAGTCGGGTGTCATCCCTTCTGCTTCTGCCTCAAACGTCAGCAGCATGCGATGGCGCAGCACATCAAAGGCCATGGTGCGAATATCATCCGGGCTGACGAAGTCCCGGCCATCCAGCCAGGCTTTGGCCCGGGCGCAGCGGTCAAGTGCGATGGTGCCACGGGGGCTTGCGCCAAACGCTGTCCAGCGGGCCAGCTCGGGGTCAAGACTGCCCGGGTCCCGGCTGGCCAGCACCAGCGCCAGAAGGTAGTCCTCAACTGCGCCCGACATGTAAATCTCACTGATCGCCTGACGGGCTTCAAATACCTGGCTGGCGCTGATGCTCACGGCGGCCTGGGGAATGCCCTGGCGGTAGTCGTTGCGGGCGAGATGAAGTATGTCCCGCTCGGCGCCCGGGGAAGGGTAGCCAATATTGACGTGCATCAGAAAACGGTCGAGCTGGGCCTCAGGGAGAGGGTAAGTGCCTTCCTGCTCAATGGGGTTCTGGGTCGCCATCACCATGAAGGGACTGTCCAGGGGAAAGGTGCGCATCCCCACACTGACCTGGCGCTCGCCCATGGCCTCAAGCAATGCCGACTGGACCTTCGCTGGCGCCCGGTTGATTTCATCCGCCAGCACCAGATTGTGAAAGATGGGGCCTTTCTGGAATTCGAATTCTCCTGTTTCCGGACGGTAGATCTCACTGCCAGTGACGTCAGATGGCAAAAGGTCGGGTGTGAACTGGATCCGATGGAAGTTACCCTCAAGGTGATCCGCCAGAGCTTTGATTGCCGTGGTCTTTGCCAGACCCGGAGCACCCTCCACCAGCAGGTGGCCATCGGCAAGCAGGGTGATCAGAAGACGTTCAACCAGGGCTTCCTGGCCGATTATCCGTTTTGCTAACTGAGCTTTGAGCTCACCGAACGTATGCTGAAGGGTCATTGGTGGAGGATTCTCCCGAATCGTCTGTTTTTCGTCGCCACAGTTTTTGTGTCTGGGGGGCAAAAATCAAGGGTTTGACTATGCTGTTGTGATGGCGCCGGATTTTATTCCAGTCAGCGCCATAACCGGCGTGGTTCAAAGGGGCCTGTGGCGCTGCCCGGCAGCTGGAGCCCCTGTTCATTACGATACTTTTAATTACGGTACTGTTAATAACGATACTTTCACGCACAGGGCAATGAGTGGGGATGACTATGAATACGCTGACTGTGGCCAGCAAGGATGAATTCTTTAAAAGGCTGGCCGATGCTTTCAGCCAGAAGATTGAGAAAACCGAAGCCAGAAAAATCAGCGATTTTGCCGTTCAGCATTTTACCCACCTCCCTCTGGAGGAACTGCTGGAGCGACGGTTCTCCGATGTTTATGGTTCCGTTCTCGCGGCCTGGCAGTTTCTTCAGAAACGGAAACCCGATGAAACGCCGGTCAAGGTATTCAATCCGGATCTGGAGAGTGACGGCTGGCAGTCCACCCATTCGGTGATTTTCATACTGCATCCCAACATGCCGTTCCTGATCGATTCAGTCCGCATCGCCATCAACCATCGGGAAATTGGCACTCACAGTATCTATCATTCGGTACTGCAGGTGGAACGGGACGCCAGTGGCAAGCTCAAAAAACTGCACAGCGGGCGCCAGAAATCAGCAAAGGCGAGCACCGAAGCACTGATCGTACTTGAGATCGACCGCCACGGCGATGATGCCGACCGGCGCGAACTGGAGGAGATGCTGCAGCAGGTGCTGCACGAAGTACGCATTGCGGTTGGCGATTTCCCTGTCATGAAAAGCAAGACGAAGGAGATTGTCGAAGAACTTGAAAGCACTACGGCAAAGATCGAGGGGGAGCAGCTGGAAGAGGCCCGCGCCTTTGTGAAATGGCTGGCGGAGGACCACTTCACATTTCTGGGCTACGACGAATACGACTTCGTCAAAGGCAAGCAGGGTGTGATAGTGGAACGGGTGCCCGGCTCGGAGCTCGGCATTCTGAAGGTCACCAACGAGCGTGCGGACAAGGTGCGCCTGGATAAACTGCCGAAGCGGACCCGGCATGAAATGACCCGCACCGATGATATCTTCATTTTTGCCAAATCCGCCCAGCGCTCCCGTGTTCACCGGCCCGCCTACCCGGACTACATCGCGGTGAAAAAGTTCGACGACAAGGGAGAAGTGATTGGCGAGCGGCGGTTCCTTGGGCTTTATACCTCCCGTGTCTACCACGAACGACCGGACGAGATTCCGCTGCTCCGTCGCAAGGTCAAGGCGGTTCTGGAACGCTCAGGATTTCTCAAGGAGGATTACGCAGGCAAGGAGCTGGATCAGATTCTGACCATGTACCCCCGGGATGAGCTTTTCCAGATTGAGAGAGACGAGCTCTACAGAACCGCGCTGGATATCCTGTATATCCAGGAGCGAAGAAAGATCCAGCTGTTCATGCGGGAGGATGTCTACGGCCAGTTCGTGACCTGTCTCTCTTTCTTCCCCAGGGACATCTACAACACGGAACTGCGGCTGAAGGTGGAAAAGGTGCTGCGGGAAATGCTCGCTGCAGAGGACGTTGAATTTGTCACTCACTTTTCGGAGTCCGTGCTTGCCCGCGTGCAGTTCACCATTCGGGTACCCAGGGCGGAAAACCGGCAGTTGCCGAAGGAAGAAATCGAAAAAAGGGTGATTGCCCTGGCCCAGTCGTGGCGCGACGGACTGGCGGAAGCATTACATGAGAGCTACGGCGAGGAACGTGGAAACGACCTGATGCGGCTTTACCATTCGGCGTTCCCTGCCAGTTATCAGGATGCATTTTCACCCCGGCGTGCAGCCATAGATCTGGAACACATCACTGAAGTGGCCAGTGGTGGCAGAAGCCTGACAATGAGTTTCTACCGGGCGCTGGAAGAAGATGAAACCATGCTGCATTTCAAGCTGTTTCATCCCGATGAACAGCTGCCACTGTCCGATGTGATGCCGGTTTTTGACAAGCTGGGCTTCCGGGTCATCGGCGAGCATCCGTTCGAGGTTCGGGACGCCGACGACAAAGTCATCTGGATCCATGACTTTTCTCTCCGGGCATCCAGCGGAGCGACCGTTGATATCCACAGGATCAAACCGATCCTTGAGGATCTGTTCTACCGGGTCTGGCACCGGGAGGCTGAGAACGACAGCTTCAACCGCCTGGTGCTGGCCTCCTATCTAAGCTGGCGGCAGATTGCGGTGCTCCGCACCTACTCCCGTTACATGCGGCAGATCCGGGTTTCGAACAGCCAGGCCTTTATTGCCAACACCCTGGTGCGGCATGTTTCGATGACCGCCGTGCTGCTGGAGTTTTTCGAAGTCCGTTTCAACCCGGAAAAGTACCAGAGCAGCGGCAAGAGCCAGGCAGCCCAGCAGAGGCTGGAACTGGAGTTCAACGCCGGCCTCGACAAGGTTGAGAACCTGAGCGAAGACAGGGTCCTGCGCATGCTTCTCGAGCTCATGCAGGCCACTCTTCGAACCAACTATTACCAACCCGACGCCGCCGGAGACGTTAAGCCCTACATCAGTCTGAAGTTCGACCCCTCCCGTATCCCGGATCTGCCTCTGCCCAGACCCATGTTCGAGATTTTTGTTTATTCGCCGCGGGTGGAAGGGGTCCATCTGCGTGGTGGCCGGGTGGCTCGTGGCGGGCTGCGCTGGTCGGACCGGTTTGAGGACTATCGAACCGAGATCCTTGGGCTGGTCAAGGCCCAGCAGGTCAAGAACGCCGTCATAGTGCCCGTTGGAGCCAAGGGCGGGTTCGTGGCCAAGAAGCTGCCCAGTCCCTCGGACCGGGATGCGTTCCAGAAAGAGGGGATTAAGGCCTACAAGACCTTCATCCGGGGCCTGCTGGACATAACCGACAATCTTGTAGATGGTGAAATTGTGCCGCCACAGCATGTGATCCGCCATGACGACGATGATCACTACCTGGTAGTTGCGGCTGACAAGGGCACCGCAACGTTTTCCGATATCGCCAATGGTCTCGCGGATGAGTATGGCTTCTGGATGGGTGATGCCTTCGCGTCTGGCGGCAGCCAGGGCTACGACCACAAGAAAATGGGCATCACTGCCAAAGGTGCCTGGGTTTCGGCTGAGCGTCATTTCCGGGAACTGGGTATCAATCCGGCCGAAGATGAGTTCTCCGTAATCGGTATCGGCGACATGGCCGGGGACGTGTTTGGCAATGGCCTGCTGCGCTCCGACAAGACCCGGCTGGTGGCCGCATTCAACCATATGCACATTTTCATCGACCCCAGTCCGGATCCGGTCAGCAGTTTTGCTGAACGCAAACGGCTGTTTGAGTTGCCCCGTTCGGCCTGGTCGGATTACAACAGCGAGTTGATCTCCGAGGGGGGAGGCGTCTTCAGTCGCAACGTCAAATCCATTCCGGTCAGCCCTGAGATGAAAAAGCTGCTCGATATCAAGTCGGATCGCGTGCCCCCGAACATGCTGATCAGCCACATTCTGAAGGCCCAGGCGGACCTGCTGTGGATCGGCGGCATTGGCACCTACGTCAAAGCCACTGAGGAGTCCCACGCTGATGTGGGAGACAAGGCCAATGACAACCTGCGGATTAACGGTAGCGAACTTCGCTGCCGAGTGGTGGGCGAAGGTGGCAACCTTGGCATGACCCAGCTCGGACGAATCGAGTATTCGCTCCAGGGTGGACGTCTCAATACGGACTTTATCGACAATGCCGGCGGTGTTGACTGCTCCGACCATGAAGTGAACATGAAAATCCTCCTGAACCGCGTGGTGGCTGCCGGTGATCTCACCGAAAAACAGCGCAATGTGATGCTGGAGCAAATGACTGATGAAGTCTCTGAGCTTGTCCTGCTGAATAACTATCGCCAGACCCAGGCCATCAGTATTGCCAGTTATGATGCCGCTAACCGGCTGGAGGAGTATCGCCGGCTGATGAACGCCTTCGAGAATGAGGGCAAGCTGAATCGGCAACTGGAATTCCTGCCGGACGAAGAAATGCTGGCAGAGCGCAAGGCGAAAAAGCAGGGCCTGACGCGGCCCGAGCTCTCTGTGCTGATCTCTTACGTCAAGGGGGATCTGAAACAGGTCCTGGTCAACAGCAGTCTTCCCGACGATCCGGATCTGACCAGGGAAATGTACAAGGTGTTTCCCGGGGCGCTGACCAAAAAGTTCACTGCTGAGCTGCACGATCATCAGCTCAGGCGGGAGATCATAGCCACCCAGGTTGCCAATGACATGGTCAACCACATGGGCATCACCTTCGTGGAGCGTCTGTCCCAGTCCACCGGGGCCTCGGCACCCGCAATCGCTCTGGCGTGGATCATTGCCCGTGACGTCTTTCGCCTGGATACCTGGTGGGACAGAATTGAGGCTCTGGATTACAGGGTCCCGGCGCAGTTGCAGATACGTCTGATGAATGACCTCATGCGGCTGATCCGTCGGGCAGTGCGCTGGCTGCTCCGCAACCGCCGCAGTGAGCTCAACATCCAGTCCCACATGGACAGGTTCTGCGACAACATTTCACTTATTACTTCGGATCTGCCGGAATATCTTGGCGGGCACGCGGAAGCGGAATGGCAGAAGTACTACCACGCCCTCCGCGAAGAGAATATCCCGGACGATCTCGCCGGTGTGCTGGCTGGCACCTCTTATCTGTATGCGGCCCTGGGTATTATCGAGGCCAGTGAGGCCACCAGCGTATCCCTGAAAACCGTGGCCAACCTGTATTACAGCCTGGGGGAGAAACTGGACCTGAACTGGTTCGCCAATGCCATTGCGAAGCTTGCCCCCAGTTCCCACTGGCAGGCACTGGCCCGGGAGAGTTTCCGGGAAGATCTGGACTGGCAGCAGAGAGCCCTGACAGCCGGCGTGCTCCGCATGGCAGGCAGCACGGGTGATGTAAACCAGTGCGTTGATGCCTGGATGAAGCAGTACCAGCCCATGGTCGAGCGCTGGAAAGACATGCTCGCAGAACTCCGAAGTGTGCGCGAACCCGAATACGCCATGTTCTCCGTGGCTCTCAGGGAACTGCTGGATCTGGCCCAGAGCACTCTGCATGCTCCTCTGGTGCCGATGCCGGAGCAGAGCCAGGAGGCTCCGACTCCTTGAGTATTGCCTTTGGCGGCCAAATCCCGTTCAATCTCGCCCCGTGGGTCGTCTTCAGCAGCGACCCCGGGCCCGCTGGTTGGCCAGCGGCCATGTCGGAGCCGGGCCGCGTGCCGGTGACCATTGGCGGGAGTGAGTCAGTATGCGTGTGTTAGAAGATCTGCTTGAGAGAAATGAGGCCTGGGCGGAGGGCATAAAAAAAGAAGATCCTGAGTTTTTTCAGCGTCTTGCCCGCCAGCAGGCGCCCGGGTACCTGTGGATCGGCTGTGCAGACAGCCGGGTGCCCGCCAACCAGATTGTCGACCTGCTACCCGGGGAGCTGTTCGTACACCGCAATGTGGCGAATGTGGTCGTCCATACCGACTTCAACTGCCTCTCGGTTCTCCAGTATGCGGTGGATGTCCTCAAGGTCAAACACATCATGGTGGTGGGTCACTATGGATGCGGTGGCGTCCGTGCGGCCCTGACTGACGGTGGCTTTGGTCTCATCGGCAACTGGCTGCGTCACGTCAAGGACGTGCGGGACAAACACGCCGGTGCTCTGGCCGCCCTGCCTTCGGAAAATGACCGGGTGGACCGTCTGTGCGAGCTCAACGTGGTGGAACAGGTGGGCCATGTCTGCCAGAACAGCATTGTCCAGCAGGCCTGGGCCAGCGGCCAGCCGCTTTCCGTGCATGGCTGGGTTTACGACGTAGCCGATGGTTTGCTGCGTGACTTTGGCCTGTGCATCACCTCGGAAAGCGATCTGGAAGCTGTTCAGCGCCAGAGTATTGAAGAGCTTATTGCCCGGCCTGTCCGCGCCGGAAGAATCCGGGGCTGAGCAGCATGTCGGCTTCCCCCCAGAGTCTCCCCAACAGCCATGAAGTTCTGCTGCGGAACCGGAAATCCATCTCCGGCACCCTGGCACTGATTGGCGTCACCGATCCTGCTCTTCTGGCTGCTCTTCCCGACGGCGGTCTGGCGATGACGGACCACCACGGCGTTTTCGGTCAGATGCAAGGGCATCTCCGCTGGCAGCCCGCCTTCGGTTATGACGATCCGGCTCTGCAGCCGGGTATGGCCGATTCAGCTGTGGTTTTCCTGCCCAAGGCCCGCTCCGAACTCACACTCAGGCTGGACCTGGCAAAATTTCTGCTGGCCACCGGTGGCCGTATTCTGCTGATCGGCGAGAAGCGAGAGGGCATTGCCGGCGGCATCAGGCAGCTCAGGGAACTGGCGTCTGATGCCATCAAGCTCGATAGCGCCCGCCACTGTCAGGTCTGGCTCGCCCAGCCGCAGCTTGCTGCTGGAAAAAACGGAGAAGCTGCCGATCATTTCGATATTGCCGCCCGGTTGAGCTGGCATTCATTTGAGGTTGCGGGAACGGCTGTGGACGTTGCGGGTCTGCCGGGGATTTTCAGTGATGGTCGCCTGGATGAAGGCACCAGAGTATTGCTGGAGAGCCTGGCTGAAATGAAGCTTCAGGGCCCGGTGCTGGACTTTGCGTGTGGGGCGGGGCCTGTTGGAGCCTGGCTGCATGCCCGCAGTCAGGGCAGGCTTACTGTTGATGGGGTCGACGTGCAGTCACAGGCTGTCTTTTGTGCCCGCCGTACATACCAGCGCAATGGTGTGCAGGGCGACATAATCCCTTCTGACGGCCTCCCCGACACCCTGGGTTCCTATCAGACAGTGGTGACCAATCCCCCCTTCCACACAGGGGTAAAAACAGACACGTCCATGACGGCAAGTTTCCTGCAGCAGGCGGCCCGTCATCTCAAACCTGGCGGTCAGCTGATCCTCGTGGCCAACAGTTTTCTTCCATACGAAAGCCTGATTCGGCAGCATATCGGCTTCTGTCAGAAAGTGGGTGGTGCCAGGGGCTTTACCGTCTACAAGGCGAGCCGCACACAGAGCTGAACTATTCGCAGCACCCTTCTGGTTCCTTGAGTCGCCGGGGAACACGTTGAGGCTGGGCGTTCTGTGAAATCCGGATGTCTCTGAGTTCTGGTACGTAAAATGCGGACGAAAAAAAGCCCCTGGGGTAAGGGGCGAAGAAGGGTTGCGCCCAGTTCAATGGCTGCAACCTTGACCAACCGGAGACATGGGTTGAACTCATATCACCAACAATAGGGTTAATTTCTAGAATAATCAGCCTAAAATCCGATTTTCCAACAATTCCCATCTCTGGACTGACAAATGGACGTACTGCAATTGCCTCAGGGAGGCCTCAGGCTCGTGCGCCCCGGCGCTGCTGAGGGCCTGAGAGCATGGGATGCCGCCGATGAACAACTGATCGAACATGCCAGAAACCTGGCGTTTGAAGGCTGCCGCCTGGCGGTGATTGATGACAGTTTCGGCGCCCTGTCCCTGGCACTTGCTGACTTCCGGCCGCAGCCCTGTGCCGACAGCGCCATGCTGAATTCAGGACTGGAAATCAACGGCCCGCTCAATGGCCTGCCAGTCATGAAGGCACAAAGCTGGCTCAGTCCGCCGGAAGGCCCTTTCGACCTGATACTGCTGAGAATACCCCGTCAGGCAGATTACCTTTCCTGGCTGCTACGCTGGGCCAACAGTGCTCTTGCCCCCGGAGGACGGATACTGGCTGGGGGAATGATCAAGCACATTCCCGATCGCAGCGCCGCAGTGTTTGGCGAGCTGGTGGGGACAGAGTCGGTTTTTCCCGCCCGGAAAAAGGCCCGGGTCATCCAGTGCAAGGGGGGCGAAGAAACGCTTGCCGGCTGGTCTGGCCAGTGGCTGGGGTACCATCTGCCGGACTCCGGCTTACGCCTTGAAGGCCTGCCAGCGGTTTTCGCCCGGGACCGGCTGGACATTGGCGCCCGGCTGCTGCTTCCACAGGTTGCCAGACTGGCCAGCGAGCAGACCGAGGGGGCCAGGCTGCTGGACCTGGCCTGTGGTAATGGGGTTCTGGGCCTCTCTGCGCTGCATGCCCATCCGGGACTGGATGTCGCCTTTTCCGATGTGTCCAGCCAGGCGGTTGTCAGTGTCCGCCACAACGCCGCGCTCAATTTTCCGGGCCGCGAGGTCTCAGTCGACCATTGTGACGGAGTGCCGGCCGGCGATAGCGGTTTTGATCTGATACTGCTGAATCCGCCATTTCATGAGGCGGGGGTGGTGGGGGATCACATTGCAATGCGGCTTTTCCAGCAGGCCAGTCAGAGCCTCCGGCCCGGAGGCCGGGTGCTGGTAGTGGGCAACCGCCATCTGGGATATCACCGCACCCTGAGACGCTGGTTTGGCCAGGTCGCCCAGCTGGATGCGGATCCCCGCTTTGTGGTTTTTGAGGCAGGCGCTCAGGGCGCAGGGCGGTCGTAGCCCAGCCGGGCCAGGGTATCAACGATGGTCTGGGTCTGGCTGTCGATCTCAATATTGACCTCATCGCCCACCTGGAGCCCGGAAAAGGTGGTGGCCCTCAGAGTCTCGGGAATCAGGTGGACACTGAAGCGGTTGCCCTCAACCCTGCCGATGGTCAGGCTGGCGCCATTGATGGCAATGTAGCCCTTGGGGAAAAGATAGAGGGACCATTCAGAGGGGACCTCGAAAAACAGGGTGCAGTTATTTTCAGGTCTTTCGATCTCCACCACCCGGGCTCTGGTATGAACGTGGCCGGAGAGCAGGTGCCCGCCTATCTCGTCGCCAATGCGGGCGGCGCGCTCGAAATTGACTGCATCACCGACCTTCAGCCGTCCCAGAGTGGTAACCGCGAGAGTTTCCTGCATCGCATCAAAACTCAGGCAGTCCCCGTGCTGCCGGGTGACTGTCAGGCAGGCACCGTTGATGGCAACGGAGGCCCCGATCGAAATGCCCTCGAGCTGGTTCCCGGGAAAGCGGACGTTAAAAGTGGTAAGCCCGACATCTGCAGTGAGCGAGTCGATGGTGGCAATACCCTGGACAATACCTGTGAACATACTTTTCCCTCTGATTGAACCATGTCACCCGGCGCGGGCTGGCCAAGAATAACGGCCCCTGCGATGCATGCCAAGTCACGGTATGGCTGGCTGGTCCCGAAACTGTCCTCAAGAAAATGCGGTTGCAGGCGATACACAGATACAGGGTGCAATTCCGGACGCCGGAATCCCATGCCCTTCTGCTGGAAGAGACCATGGCTGAAACAGATAACATGCAGAGCCGGGAACGTGTGGCTACCCCGAACGATCCAGTGCTTCGCCGTGGTCGCCCCGCCGATGCGCTGCCGGCACAGGCGCCGGTGCGTCCAGTCGCCGCCACGGCGTCGGCCCCGGAGGCTGAATTCACTGAAGCACCGCCTGGTAATGCCGTCGCGGCCAGTCAGGGGGAATCGTCAGACAGGCCGTCTGCGGAAGAACCCCAGGCTGAACCCATTGCTGACGATGCCCCGGCCACCACGGATCACGAGCACACGGCTTCGCGCCAGCGCTGGTTGCGGCAACTGCTGCGGCAGTGTGACCGTGTGCTTCTGCTGGATTTTGATCTGCTGGCCATGCCCGAGTGGCCGGACAGCTACACTCTTGCTGCCGCCCGTCGCAACCGCGACCTCTGGCTTTTCAGTGTCACCCTGGCTGCTCTGATCTTTCTCAGTGGCATGTCAGGGTTCGTGCCGGCCTGGGTCGCTGGTGGAGGGTTCGGAGCTGGTGTGCTAATGGCCCTTGCCGGTGTGCCCGGAATCAGACGACTGTTCACCAGCAGGATGTCCCACATTGAACTGGTCATGCTCCGCCGGAGACTGCTTCAGGATGCCCGAAAGCACATTGCGCACCTTGAGGGTAAATCGGGGCTGGTCTGGCAATGTGCCCGCATGGCCGAATTCAATCCAGCTGTTCGCTCCTCGCGGTTTACCGGTCTGATCAATCTGTCTGAACGCAGGGTGCTTGCCAGGGCGCTTGTGCGGCGGGAACATATCCGAATGTATTTGATCTATCTGCTTGAGGCGGAAAAGGCGTACGGCCGACTGGAAAATGCGTATTTCGAAGGTCACCAGCAGGCCATTGACCAGGGGTGGGAGTCGGCTGCCGGTGCCCCTGCATCGAGGGAGGCCTGAAACCTTTTTAACGAACAGAGCCCTTCTGCTCCCGGGAAAAGAAGCGCGTAGCTGGGTGATACGCTACTCTGGGCCCACGCATGTCTGTTACCTTGACATAAAGCAGTCTCAAACGTATGTTTAAAACAAACGTTTGGTGAATCACGTGGTAAGAGTTATGGCACAGTCGGACACGGTCGATCGGATTCTGGATGCGGCGGAAGAGCTATTCGCAGAGCGGGGCTTCTCTGAGACATCCCTGCGCATGATTACCAGCAAAGCCAATGTGAACCTTGCAGCGGTAAACTACCATTTCGGTTCCAAGAACGCCCTGATTCAAGCCGTGTTTGCACGTTTTCTTACGCCTTTTTCCGCCACCCTGGACCGGGCATTTGATGATCTTGAACGCCAGTGTGAAGGCAAGCCGCCGACACTTGAGCAGACACTCACTGCCCTGACCGAGAGTGCGGTGAGAATGCCCCAGCGCAATGAGAAGGGAATTTCCATCTTCATGAGGCTGTTGGGTCTGGCCTATACCCAGTCCCAGGGACACCTGCGGCGGTTTCTCGAGGAGGAGTACAGCGAACCATTTGGCCGGTTCATGCGCCTGCTCAAGGAGGGGACACCCCAGCTCACCGCAGTGGAGCGCTACTGGCGGATTCAGTTCATGCTGGGCGCCACAGCATTCACCATGTCCAGTAGCGATGCGCTGAGAGATATCCTGAAAAACAAGCTGGGCGTCGAGAGTTCCATGCAGGACATTGCCCGCCGTCTTGTGCCCTTCCTTGCCGCCGGTCTGCAGGCCAGTGATCAGCTGCACGGAGCCTCGTCCACCAGGCCCTCGGTTGCCTGATACCCGGCCGTCAGTTAGTCTCTTGAGCGCGACGTTACGACATTTCAGCAAGAGCAACGGTTATGGCTGTCGGCCCGGCTCCGGTCCCCCGTATTGACATCGATCTTGATCAGCAGGTTCTCACTTTGTACCGGGGATCCGATTCTGCTCCCCGCATCTGGCATGTGTCTTCTGCCCTCAGTGGCTCAGGTGAGGCACAGGACTCAGGTTGCACCCCCCGGGGTCAGCACTATATTCGCGCCATGGTAGGCCGGGGCTTGCCTCCTGGCACGGTATTCATTGCACGGCGACCTACCGGTGAGATTCATACCCCCGAACTAGCGCGGATGCAGCCATCACGGGACTGGATACTGAGCCGTATTCTCTGGCTCTGCGGACGCGAATGGGGCAGAAACAGGGGCCCGGGTGTCGATAGCTTCCGCCGGTTTATATACATTCACGGCACACCCGAAACAGAGCCCATGGGCATTCCCCGTTCCCACGGCTGCATCCGGATGCGCAATACGGATGTGATTGAGCTGTTTGATCTGGTCCAGCCGGGCACCCCTGTGCTTATTCATGGCTGAGTTAGTGCCCTGTTTTCCGGCACTGAAAATCATCCTTTGTGCGAGGCAGTAGATATTCATGATTGAGCAGGCACCCGAAGCCCTTCAGGTATATATCGAGAACTGGGACCTGCTGTCCCGTTTCTGGCGGGTCACCATTGTGGTGTTTCTGATGGTGATGGCAACAGCATCGGTGGCGTTTCTGGCAAGCTGGATAATACACCGCCTCGAAATCCGTCTGATGCGCAGCAAGAATCTCTGGGACGACGCTCTTCTGCACGCTGCGCGCAAGCCTGCTGTTGGGTTCGTCTGGCTGCAGGGTATCTACTGGGCTGCGGAGATAGCCTATCGCTATTCTGAGGCGGAGATATTCTCCGCCAATGCCATCCTCCTGAAAGTGGGCTTTATCTGGTTACTGGTGTGGACGCTCCTCGGGCTGATAAAGCAGGGAGAGCAGATTCTGGCTTCGCCAGTCAAACTGGAAAACCCCCTCGATTTCGATACAGTGACAGCGATCAGCAAGCTGCTGCGGGCGGTGTTCATTATTACCGCCATCCTGATTATCATGCAGACCCTCGGTTACAGCATGTCCGGCGTCCTGGCCTTTGGTGGCGTAGGGGGCATTGCCGTGGGTTTTGCAGCCAAAGACCTGCTGGCGAACTTTTTCGGCGGATTTATTGTCCACCTTGACCGGCCCTTCAAGGTGGGAGACTGGGTGAGGTCTCCTGACCGCAATATAGAAGGGATTGTGGAAAAAATCGGCTGGCGGCTGACCACTATCCGGACCTTCGACAAGCGTCCGCTCTACGTACCAAACGCTGTGTTCACCACCATTGCCGTGGAAAATCCATCGCGGATGACTAACCGGCGCATCTCCGAGACGATTGGCATCCGCTATGCGGACGTGAGCCAGATGGCCTCCATTGTGGGGGACATCCGTTCGATGCTGGCCCAGCACGAAGAAATCGATTCCAGCCAGACCCTCATTGTGAATTTCCTGGCCTTCAATGCTTCGTCTCTGGATATCATGGTTTATACCTTTACCCGCACCAGAGAGTGGGTGAAGTTCCATGAGGTGAAACAGGACGTGCTGCTGAGAATCAGCGATATCATCGAAGGATATGGTGCCGAGGTGGCCTTCCCGACCCGCACGTTGCATGTGCCGGAAACTCTCAGGCTGGCTTCGACCGCAGAGCGGGACCCGCAGGAAGGCCAGGAGGAACAGGAGGAGCAAGAGGGCCAGTTAAAACAGAAGGCTGCTGATCGTCAGACGGATTCTGGCCGCAGGAAAACCGCTAAAGCAGCCAGAGAAAAAGCCTCCGTGGACAAACGGGGCCAGCGTACCGAGAAAGGGGACGAGGGCGAAAGCCCGGCTGAAGAGGGAGACGCCGCACAATGAATACAGATAAGCCATCGCCAATTGGCATTCTTGGCGGAACCGGCCTGACCACCCTGTCGGGTCTGGAAATTTCCGGTGAAAAGATCATTGAGACACCCTGGGGGTCGCCATCAGCTCCCCTCGTGTTTGGTGCCCTGGGCAGCCAACAGGTGGTGTTCCTGGCCCGACATGGTCATCCCCACAGAATTCCGCCCCATGAGGTCAATTACCGGGCGAATATCTGGGCCCTGCAGGAAGTGGGCGTCAAAACGCTGGTCGGCGTGAACGCAGTAGGCGGCATCCATCCGGCGATGGGGCCGGCCCATATCGTGATTCCCGATCAGTTGATCGACTACACCTGGGGCAGAGGACATACTTTTTACGAAGGTGATCTGGAGGAGGTGACCCATATAGATTTCACCTTCCCCTACAGTGACCGGGGACGTCAGGAGCTGATTCGCGCCGCCCTGGATCTGGGGCTGAGTTACTCAGAGTCCGGGGTTTACGGTGCAACTCAGGGGCCAAGGCTGGAGACCGCCGCTGAAGTGCTCCGGATGGAGCGTGACGGTTGTGACATTGTGGGCATGACTGGTATGCCTGAGGCCGCACTGGCAGCAGAACTGGGCATGGATTATGTGTGTCTGGGTCTGGTGGTCAACTGGGCGGCCGGCAAGTCCGACCACATCATCACCATGGCGGAGATTCAGGCCGCCATTGATGAGGGCATGGCAGGCATCAGAGCTATTCTGGAGCGCTCGGTTCATCCTCTGGGGCACCCGCGTCCCTAATCCGCTTGAAGTACACCAGCACGCCAATGGTGGGGGAGTCCATGAAGTGGATTTCCCCGCTTCGCATCCGGCGGGTTTCATGAAGCCAGGTAACCAGTTCCAGGGGCTGAACCAGTGCCCGGGACAGAATCAGTGGGTCATCCCACAGAAGCCCCTGGCTGCCGGGAACAGGCACCACCTGACCCGGAGCCCATGGCGGCAGTGGCTCGGGTGTGACAGGCGGTACGGGTGCCGGCTGCCAGTGATTCAGGGCTGCGGTTACATGCAGGAAGCGCAGCCGGTCAATGCTGATGTAGCCCTCGATTTCCCTCTGCTGGGCGTCGGCTAGCCAGTTTCCGACGGCCACACGCATGGGCTCTCCCTTGTGGTCTGGGGGGTAATCCTCCTGCCAGGCGGCAGTGACCAGCACCCGGTATCGGCCACTTCCTTCAAGCCTCCGGGCAGGCTCGCTCAGGTGCATCCGCTCCGGGGGGACCAGTTCAAGGGTGGTTTCCGCTGCTCCGTCTTCCGGGACCACCCAGAGTTTTTCCTCGATCTCCGGGGGCGATGGCGGGATCCGCCCCGCCATCCTTTCTTCTACCTGGCTGGGATCAATCCTGCGCTCAAGCACCACGATTTCAGCTCGGTAAAGGTGGCGCTCCTCATCCTGCTCCCGCTCCTGGGCGGTGAGGGCAGAAGATGCCAGCGCCAGAATGAGTCCGGAGATGAAGGTGAGTGGCGTAAGGCCGGAACATGAAATGCCTGTGGATCGCAAGTGGCGTTCTCCGCGTTTGAGCCGCGATCTCAGGCCTGTTCTGCAGGCAAAAGCTCGGGCGGGTCTCTTGTTCAGGGTTGTTCAGGGTTCAACGTTCAAGCTTCAAGCCGGCGTCAGCTGGTTCAGCATGTTTGCAACGGCCTCGAGTTTACCACTGGTTGAGATATCCTTCAGCCGGAACCTGAAGCTGTTTGCGCCTTCCAGGCGGTACTGGTCCGGGGACTGCTGAACCTTCCTGACGAGCACCAGCGGATCAACCGGGGTCGTACTGCCGAACTCCAGTCGGGCCCATTCCTTGCCGGCATCCACTTTGGTAACGCCAAGGGCTTCGGCCTGGAGTCTGAGTTCGGACTGACGCATCAGATTTTTGGCAGGTTCCGGCAAAAGGCCAAAGCGGTCAATCATTTCAACCTGAAGTTCTCTCAGTGCTTCCTTCGAAGCAACGCTGGAAATTCGCTTGTACAGCATCAGGCGGTTATGCACATCTGGCAGGTAGTCGTCCGGAATCAGCGCCGGGATGCGCAGGTTCATTTCGGTGCCATGACTCAGAGGCAGTTCGGCATTGGGAGTTCGCCCCTCGCGAATGGCGGTCACGGCTTCTTCCAGCAGTTGCATGTACAGGGTGAAGCCGATGCTTTCAATCTGGCCGCTCTGTTCTTCCCCAAGCAGCTCACCTGCACCCCGGATTTCAAGGTCATGGGTGGCCAGCATGAAGCCGGCTCCCAGATCCTGGGCCTCGGCTATGGCGTCCAGACGTTTGCGGGCGTCGCTGGTGAGGGTTTTCGGCGGTGGCGTGAGCAGATAAGCGTAAGCCTGGTGATGGGATCGTCCGACCCGGCCCCGGAGCTGGTGCATCTGGGCCAGACCAAACTTGTCAGCTCGCTCAATGATGATGGTGTTGGCGCTGGGGATGTCGATGCCGGTTTCGATGATGGTGGTGCAGACCAGCACGTTGAACCGTTTGTGGTAAAAATCCGACATGATCTGCTCCAGCTCCCGCTCCCGCATCTGGCCGTGGGCCACTCCGACCCTTGCCTCGGGAATGAGTTTCCGGAGATCTTCCGCGGTCTTCTGAATGGTGCTGACTTCGTTGTGGAGAAAATAGACCTGCCCGCCCCGGAGAATTTCCCGGAGGATGGCTTCTTTCACCATGGCTTCGTCGCGCTGGCGGACAAAGGTTTTCACCGACAGCCGGCGGGCCGGCGGAGTGGCAATGATGGAAAGGTCGCGAAGGTGCCCCATGGCCATGTTCAGGGTGCGGGGAATAGGCGTCGCGGTCAGAGTCAGGAGGTCTACCTCGGCTCTCAGCGCCTTGAACCTCTCCTTTTGCTGGACACCAAACCGGTGCTCCTCGTCGATGATTACCAGACCGAGATTTTTGAATCTCACATCACCCTGGATCAGTTTGTGGGTGCCAATGACAATGTCGGCTCTCCCTTCGGCGATGTTTTTCATGGCGCTGGCTGTCTGGGACGTACTGCGGAAGCGGCTCAGCAGTTCGATACTGACCGCAGTATCTGAAAAGCGGTCCCGGAAAGATTCGTAATGCTGCTGGGCCAGCAGGGTGGTAGGTACCAGCACGGCCACCTGCTTGCCGGAAAAGGTTGCCAGGAAGGCGGCGCGCATGGCCACCTCGGTCTTGCCAAAGCCTACATCTCCGCAGACCAGGCGGTCCATCGGGCGCTCGCCAGTCATGTCCTCCATGACCGCTTCAATAGCCGCCTGCTGGTCCGGCGTCTCCTCAAACGGGAAGCCGGCCGCGAAGGCGCGATAAGCTTCGCCGGGATCCTCAAAGCAGAAACCCTTGCGTGCTTCCCGGCGGGCATAGACGTCCAGCAGTTCAGCCGCCGTGTCCCTGATCTTCTCCAGGGCTTTCTGTTTGGACTGGCTCCAGCGGTCGGTGCCCAGTTTATGAAGGGGCGCATTATCGGTGTCGCTGCCGGTGTAACGGGAGATCAGGTGAAGACTGGACACGGGAACGTAAAGTCTGGCGCTGCCGGCGTACTCCAGCTTCAGGAATTCCGTGGCTTCCCCCTCAAGGGTTATGGTTTCGAGGCCCTGATAGCGGCCCACTCCATGGTCGATATGCACAACCGGGGCTCCCATGCGGAGCTCGGAAAGGTCGCGATAACCGCCATCATTGACTTCCGTAGGCTTTTCCCGCCGCCGGCGCTGGAGAACCCGCTCGCCGTAAAGGGCGGTCTCGGTAATCAGGGCAATGCCCTGTTGAGGCAGAAGAAGCCCTTCTTCCATGGGAGCGATGGTGATGTACAGCGGCTGGCCGGCATCGTTAAGCCACGCCTCCCAGCTGTCGACTGCCTCCGCACCCAGCTCATTATCCCGCAGGCTGTCCAGCAGGGCTTCCCGGCGGCCGGACGATTCTGCGCAGATCAGCACCCGCCCGTCGAAGGCCTGCACGAATTCCCGCAGGCGTCGGGCGGGATCTGAAGCGCGGCCATCCATCGCCACATTGGGGAGGCTGCCCGCAGGACAGTGGACCTCGCGGCTGTCCGGCTTCTCCAGAGGTTCTGCCCGGGGGGTGACCCGGGGAAAGTGTTTCAGCTGGCTGAACAGCTCCTCCTTGAGCAGAAACAGCTGGGACGGTTCAAGAATCGGCCGGAAACGGTCGTGCCGGCGATCTTCATAGCGGGCATGGGCGTCAGCCTGGAACTGGTCCACGGACTGTTCGAGCTCCGGCGTGGTGAATACCCGGGTGGCGGCCGGCAGGTAGTCAAACAGGGTGGCTGTTGAATCAAAAAACAGCGGCAGGTAATACTCGATGCCGGGCGGGGTGATTCCCTGAGTCACATCCTGGTATATGGGCGCGGCCTTGTCAGCCCGTGGGAACTGCTCAAACCAGCGTCCCCGGAAGGCAGACCTGGCTTCCTTGTGCCATGGGAATTCGTTGGCCGGGAGAAGTTCGATGCTGTCGATCCGGTCAATGGAGCGCTGGGTCTCCGGATCGAAGGTGCGCAGGGTTTCGATCTCATTGTCGAAAAGGTCGATCCGGTAGGGCAGGGTGGCACCCATCGGATAGATGTCCAGAATCGCGCCTCTCACCGCATATTCGCCGTGCTCGTATACGTTATCCGCATGCCTGTAGCCAGCGGCTTCCAGCTGAAGACGCCAGCTGTCAATATGCAGGGTCTGGCCCACTTCCAGTAGCAGGGTGTTGCCCTGCAGATAGGCAACCGGCGGCAGGCGGTGCATCAGGGTCCGGGCAGGCACAACAAGGACACCGTGATCCGTTCGGGGTAGCCGGTGCAGGGTCCGGATCCGGCGGGAGCTGATGTCCTGGTGGGGGGAGAACATGTCGTAGGGCAGGGTTTCCCAGTCCGGCAGCGATAAGACCTCAAGCCCGTCAGCGCTGATAGCCGGCTGATCCTCGTCGAATGACAGGCCAAGATAGAAACGCATCGCCTGTTCCAGCCTAATCGCTTCATCTGTGCTGCGGGTGATGACCAGTGTCAGGCCCCGGTGTGCCCTGGCGGTTTCACAAATGGCCAGTGCTTCGCTGCTGCCATGAAGATTGCTCCAGATCCGATGCTCGCCCGCCTTGTCG
Organism: Marinobacter sp.; assembly: GCF_044799475.1. GTDB lineage: Bacteria > Pseudomonadota > Gammaproteobacteria > Pseudomonadales > Oleiphilaceae > Marinobacter. The sequence goes on from NZ_CP085217.1 coordinate 2,380,820, forward strand.
GGAAAATCGGGCGCTACGAGATGGCCAGTCGGCGCCACGGTGGCATGGGCTGTCGGCTGGGTGCCGGGCTGATCCTGATTGGCCTGATCCTGAAAAGTACCTTGGCTCATGGGTAAGGCTATGCTCCTGCCGGGATCTGGCCAGTGCTGGCCGTTCCGCCCGGGCGGATGAATTGTGGGTGCTTATTCTAACGGGCCGGGATGACGCTGTCATGGCGGGTTCTGCGGCCAATGTTTCCCCGCCCGCTATTTGCGCCTGACAAGATTAAGCGAGATAATGCGCAGCCAATTTTCCGATAGCCTGTTGGCTCTGATAGAGTTCGTCTATTCAACAGGTTTCCTGTGCTAACTGCGAGGTTTACGCGTGAGTCACGAACAGATGAATGAGCACCTGTCCGACTGGACGGAACGGGAGTCTACCGCAGAGGCCATGATCCCGCTGATCGGTCGCCTTTACCGGAAAAACAATGTGGTGACCTCCATTTATGGCCGGGCCATCATCAACCAGTCGGTCATCGGTATCCTTCGTGCCCACCGTTATGTGCGTCAGGTTGAGAACAGCGAGCTGTCCGTCCACGACACTTACCCCTTCCTTGAGGCGATGGATCGGCTGGAACTGGGCTGTGCCCATATTGATATCGGCAAGCTCGCCGTCAAATACCGGGCCGAGAATGCATCCGAGCCGGTTGAGGAGTTTCTGCGCCGGGAAATCGGTGAAGTGATTGGTCAGTTCAGCGCCGAGTCTGCGCAAAACGCTGAAAATGACACCAAGGATATCGTGCTTTACGGCTTTGGCCGAATCGGACGCCTGCTGGCGCGGATCCTGATTGAGAAAGCCGGTGGCGGCAACAACCTGCGATTGCGGGCGATTGTTGTCCGCAAGGGCGGCGCTGAAAACGATCTTGAGAAGCGGGCGAGCCTGCTGCGGCGGGATTCTGTCCATGGCTCCTTCAACGGAACCATCTCGATCGACACCCAGGACTCCGCCATCATCGCCAATGGCAACTACATCAAGGTGATCTACTCGGACGGGCCGGATACCCTGGATTACACCTCTTATGGCATCAACAATGCCATCGTGATCGACAATACCGGTATCTGGCGTGATGAAGAAGGCCTGGGTCGCCACCTGAAGTCAAAAGGTGTTAGCCGGGTCATGCTGACCGCCCCGGGCAAGGGCAACATCAAGAACATTGTTTACGGCATCAACCACGGCTGGATTACTGACGACGACCGCATCCTGTCTGCCGCTTCCTGTACCACGAACGCCATCACGCCGGTTCTGAAGGCGATTCATGATGAGTACGGGATTGTGGATGGGCATGTTGAAACCGTCCACTCCTACACCAACGACCAGAATCTCATTGATAACTACCACAAGGGTAGCCGTCGTGGACGCAGTGCACCCCTGAACATGGTAATTACCGAAACGGGTGCCGCGACAGCTGTAGCCAAGGCCCTGCCCGAACTCAAGGGCAAGCTCACTGGCAATGCCATCCGCGTTCCGACTCCGAATGTCTCCATGGCGATTCTGAACCTGAACCTGAACAGTGAAGTGTCCGTGGATGCGGTTAACGAATACCTGCGGGAGATGGCGCTGCATTCCGAGCTTCAGAAGCAGATTGATTTCGTCAATTCGCCAGAGGTTGTTTCAACGGACTTTGTTGGCTCCCGCCACGCAGGCATTGTCGACGCCCAGGCGACCATCACCGCTGGTAATCGCCTCATCCTCTACGTCTGGTACGACAATGAAGCCGGGTACAGTGCTCAGGTTATTCGCGTGGTCAGCCAGATGGCCGGCGTGAGTTATCCGATATTCCCCAGCCGGGAGCGCCCGGACCAGCTTCTCGACTGACAGGCTGGCTGGTCGCTGAACTGGTGACCCGTTGGAAATAAACCCGGATGGATCCCATGCCATCCGGGTTTTTCTGTTTCGTGCATTCCGCCTCCGTACTTGAAGATCCTTACGTTTAGGCACAAAGTCGAGCTGGTTCTGGTGGAAATGCAGGGCTCCAGCCTCTATAATTGCGGCGATTTCAGGTACGTTCGAATCCCGTATCTTCGCTTCTTTATGTGAGCGCAGACAGCGCAGTTCCTCACGGTTCGTCAGGGTTATCTCCATAGCCTCAAAAGCGGCCGAAGCCATAGAGACAAGCGACGCCTTCAGGATCCGGCGTTACAAATCCATCGAAAAGTTTCTGATGATTGGATGAGGCTAATGATCAAGATCAAAAAAGGCCTGGATCTTCCCATCAGTGGCGCTCCTGAACAGACCATCACCGAAGGCAAACCCGTTCGCCACGTGGCATTGATCGGCTTTGACTATAACGGCATGAAGCCGACGATGGCTGTTAAAGAGGGGGACCGCGTCAAGCGCGGGTCGCTGCTGTTTACGGACAAGAAGACCGAGGGCGTTCGTTATACTTCACCTGCCGCAGGTGTCGTAAAGGAGATCAATCGTGGCGAGAGGCGCGTTTTCCAGTCGATTGTGATTGAAATCGACGGTGACGAGGCCGAGACATTCGCCCGTTACAGCGAATCCGACCTGGCTGGGCTTGAGCGTCAGCAGGTAGTCGACAACCTTCTTGAGTCAGGTTTGTGGACAGCACTCCGTACCCGGCCTTACAGCAAGGTCCCGGAAATCGATTCGGCGCCACACTCCATCTTCGTGTCTGTCATGGACACCAACCCACTGGCTGCTGATCCAACCGTTATCATCAATGAGAACCGGGCTGCGTTTGAGCAGGGGCTGCAGATTCTGTCCAGGCTGACTGCCGGCAAGGTATTCGTGACGGGCAAACCCGGGTCTGATGTGCCGGTTCCCAAAACGGACGGTATCGAGGTCCAGCAGTTCGATGGTGTGCATCCGGCGGGCAATGTGGGAACCCACATCCATTATCTGGACCCGGTTGTCGGCGACAAGGTGGTCTGGAGCATCGGCTACCAGGACGTGATTGATATTGGCGGACTGTTTGTTACTGGCGAACTGCCTGTGGCCCGAATTGTTGCCATTGGCGGCCCCAGGGCCGTGAAACCCCGTCTCGTTCGCACCCGGGTCGGTGCCAGTCTGCCTGAGCTGCTTGAAGGCGAAGTGGCAACCGATTGCGAAGTGCGCATGATCTCCGGTTCCGTTTTCGGTGGCCGGCGCGGGGCGGGTCCCTGCGCCTATCTCGGCCGCTTTGCCAACCAGGTCTCGGTGCTGGAAGAGGGCTACAAACGTGAGTTCCTGGGCTGGCTGTCTCCGGGTCCCAGGCGCTATTCGAAGCTGAATATCTATGTTTCAAAGCTCATGAAGGGCCGTCTCTTCGATATGACCACCAGCACCAACGGCAGTGAGAGGGCCATGGTCCCGGTGGGTGCCTATGAAGACGTCATGCCCCTGGATATTCTGCCAACCCAGCTGTTGCGGTCACTGATTGTCGGGGACACCGAAACGGCACAGAAGCTCGGCGCACTGGAACTGGACGAAGAAGATCTGGCGCTGTGCACCTTCGTGTGCCCGGGTAAATATGAATACGGTCCGATTCTCAGAGACAATCTGACCCGTATCGAAATCGAGGGCTAATCAGATGGCTATTCGACAGTTTCTCGATGGAATCGAGCATCATTTCGAAAAAGGCGGCAAATACGAGCGGTGGTACGCGCTGTATGAGGCCGTGGACACTATTTTCTATACTCCGGGAAAAGTCACTTCCACCACCAGCCATGTCCGCGACGGAATAGACCTGAAGCGAATCATGATCACGGTGTGGGCGGTGACCTTTCCTGCCATGTTCTTCGGAATGTGGAACATCGGTTTTCAGGCCAACAGCTATCTGGCTGCAACCCCTGAGGCCCTGATGGGGGACGGGGGCCTGCGCACGGCATTCATCTCTTTACTGGCGGGAAATGACCCGGGCAGTATCTGGGACAACTTCGTGCACGGGCTTGCCTATTTTGTGCCCATTTACTTTGTGACCTTCGTTGTTGGGGGGTTCTGGGAGGTCCTTTTTGCGACTGTCCGCCGTCACGAGGTGAACGAAGGGTTCTTCGTAACCTCGGTGCTCTTCGCACTGATCTGTCCGCCGGATCTTCCGCTCTGGCAGGCAGCTCTGGGCATCACCTTTGGTGTGGTAATTGGAAAGGAAGTCTTTGGCGGTACCGGAAAAAACTTCCTCAACCCCGCACTCACAGGACGCGCGTTCCTTTACTTTGCCTACCCGGCACAGATCTCCGGCGATACCGTCTGGACTGCAGTAGATGGCTTCAGCGGCGCGACTTCCCTGAGCTGGGCGGCGTCCGGTGGTGTTGAGGCACTGGAGGCACAGATCGGCTGGATGTCCGCCTTCATGGGTACAATCCAGGGCTCTATCGGAGAAACCTCCACCCTGGCGATTCTGATAGGTGGTCTGATCATTCTGGTGATGAAAATCGCCTCTTACCGCATTGTTGGCGGAACCCTGATCGGGATGATTGCCACGGCCTGGATGTTCAATGCAGTCGGCTCTGAAACCAACCCCATGTTCAGCGTTCCGCCTCACTGGCACCTGGTCATTGGCGGTTTTGCCTTTGCCATGATGTTCATGGCCACCGACCCTGTGTCCGCCGCCATGACCAACACAGGCAAGTGGTGTTTCGGCATCCTGATTGGCGTGATGACCGTGCTGATCCGGGTAGTCAATCCTGCCTTCCCGGAAGGCGTGATGCTGGCCATCCTGTTCGCTAACCTATTCGCTCCTCTGATGGACCATTACGTGGTCCAGGCGAACATCAAACGGAGGCTTGCCCGTGGCTAAGAAAAAAGAAACAGTCGCCAGAACGCTTGGCGTTGCCCTGGCGCTTTGTGTGGTGTTTTCAGTAGTGGTGTCGACGGCGGCTGTCATGCTGCGCCCGGCCCAGATCACCAACCAGACCCTGGATATCAAAAGCAATATCCTGGCTGCTGCCGGCATGCGTGAACCTGGTATGAGCGCTGAAATGATTGAAGAGCGCTTTCAGCAGTTTGAGGTCCGCCTTGTGAACCTGAATACCGGCGAGTACGTTGATCCGGAAATGGTTGGTGTCTCGGACATCATGAAGTACGACCAGTACCGGGCTGCTGCCAATCCCGAAATCTCTATCGCACTGTCGGCGCAGGACGACCCGGCGGGCATCAAGCGCAGGCCGGATATCGCAAAGGTCTACGTTATCGAGGAAGAAGGGGAGATCAAACGGGTCGTTCTGCCTATTCATGGCTATGGTCTCTGGTCCACACTTTACGGCTTCATGTCACTGGAAGGTGACATGAATACCATCGAGGGTATCGGCTTTTACGATCATGCCGAGACTCCGGGTCTGGGGGGTGAGGTGGATAATCCCCGCTGGAAGTCTCAGTGGGAGGGCAAGAAGCTCTATGATGAAGACCCGACCGAGCCCCGGATTCAGGTGGTCAAGGGTGGTGTAAGCGCCGACACGCCGAACCGGGAGCACAAGGTCGATGCCCTTTCCGGCGCGACACTGACGAGCCGGGGTGTTGAAAACCTGGTGAACTACTGGATGGGTGAGCAAGGCTTCGCGACTTACCTGAAAAAACTTCGTCAAGGGGAGGTCTGAACATGGCAGATACTTCAGCCAAGCAGGTTCTCTTTGAACCTGTGTTTAACAACAATCCGATTGCCCTGCAGATTCTGGGCATCTGTTCAGCGCTGGCGGTAACCACCAGCATGAGCGTCACCCTCGTCATGTGCGCATCGGTAATCGCTGTTACCGGCTTTTCCAACCTGGCGGTGTCACTCGTCCGGACACAGATCCCGAACAGTATCCGGATCATTGTCCAGATGACCATCATTGCCTCTCTGGTTATCGTCGTTGATCAGCTACTGAAGGCCTATGCCTATGAAATAAGCAAGCAGCTGTCGGTATTCGTCGGTCTTATCATCACAAACTGCATTGTCATGGGGCGCGCCGAAGGCTTTGCCATGAACAACGGCCCATGGCTCAGCTTCCTTGATGGCGTCGGTAATGGTCTTGGTTACTCGGTACTGCTTCTGATCGTCGCATTCTTCCGGGAACTCCTTGGGTCCGGATCCCTGATGGGCTTCACTCTCATGCCGCTGGTCAATGATGGTGGCTGGTACAACCCCAATGGCATGCTGCTGTTGCCGCCGAGTGCATTCTTCATCATTGGTCTGCTGATATGGGGCCTGCGCGCCTGGAAACCTGAGCAGGTCGAAGCGCCGGACTTCAAGATGTCCCGCCATAAAGTGAAGGAGGCCTTCTGATGGAGCACTACATTAACCTGATCATCAAGGCCGTTTTCGTCGAGAACATGGCACTGGCATTTTTCCTGGGCATGTGTACCTTTCTGGCGATTTCCAAGAAGGTTGAAGCTGCTTTCGGTCTCGGAATTGCGGTTATTGTGGTTCTGACCCTCACCGTGCCGGTCAACAACCTGATCTACAATGAGCTGCTACGGGACGGCGCCCTTGCATGGGCGGGCCTGCCCAACGTTGATCTGAGCTTCCTCGGCCTGCTGACCTACATCGGGGTTATTGCAGCCATGGTCCAGATAATGGAAATGGTGCTGGACAAGTATGTGCCAGCTCTCTATGCCGCTCTGGGTGTGTTCCTGCCGCTGATTACGGTGAACTGCGCCATTCTGGGTGCCTCTCTGTTTATGGTTGAGCGTGACTATACATTTGGCGAGAGCGTGGTGTACGGCTTTGGTGCCGGTCTTGGCTGGGCGCTGGCGATTCTCGCACTTGCCGGCATTCGGGAAAAACTCAAATACAGTGACGTTCCAGAGGGCCTTCGTGGCCTTGGGATCACCTTCATCACCGTTGGGCTGATGTCACTCGGGTTCATGTCCTTCTCCGGCATTTCCCTGTAACCGAACTTTTGACCTGGTTTAACGAAAAGGCGAGACCATGAATATTGAAATCATTCTTGGCGTGGTCATGTTCACCGTTATCGTGCTGGCGCTTGTGGCGATTATCCTTGCGGCACGCTCGAGGCTGGTCAGCACCGGTGACGTGACCATCGAAATCAATGACGACCCGGAGCATACGCTGACCACTGAGGCTGGCGGCAAACTGCTGGGGACACTGGCCAGTAATGGCATTTTCCTGTCGTCTGCATGTGGCGGTGGCGGAACCTGCGCCCAGTGCAAATGCCGGGTGCTGGAAGGTGGCGGTGCCATGATACCCACCGAAAAGACCCATTTCACCAACCGGGAAGAAAAGGAAGGCTGGCGCCTGTCCTGTCAGGTGCCGGTGAAGCAGGACATGAAGGTAGAGGTGCCGGAGGAATTCTTCGGCGTGAAGAAGTGGGAGTGCACCGTTGAGTCCAACCACAATGTCGCCACCTTCATCAAGGAACTGATCCTGAAGTTGCCAGAAGGCGAAGAGGTGGATTTCCGGGCCGGTGGCTATGTCCAGCTTGAATGTCCTCCCTACGAAATCGATTTCAAGGATTTCGATATCGAAGAAGAGTTCCATGAAGACTGGGACAAGCACGATATCTGGCGTTACAAGGCGATCAACAAGGAAGAGGTGATTCGTGCCTATTCCATGGCTAATTATCCGGAAGAAAAAGGTGTTCTGAAGTTCAATATCCGAATTGCCACACCGCCTCCGGGAACTGACCATCCTCCCGGCCTGATGTCGAGCTACGTGTTCAATCTGAAGCCCGGTGACAAAATTACCGTTTTTGGTCCCTTCGGCGAATTCTTCGCCAAGAAGACCGAAGCAGAAATGGTCTTTATTGGTGGTGGTGCCGGCATGGCTCCCATGCGGTCCCACATCTTTGACCAGCTGAAGCGGCTGAAGTCGAAGCGCAAGATCAGCTTCTGGTACGGTGCCCGAAGTGTCCGGGAGATGTTCTACGTGGAAGACTTCGATGGTCTGGCTGAAGAGAACGACAATTTTGAATGGCACGTGGCCCTGTCTGATCCCCAGCCCAACGATAACTGGGAAGGGCCGACTGGTTTCATTCACAACGTGCTGTATGACCGCTACCTGAAAGACCATCCGGCCCCTGAGGACTGCGAGTTCTATATGTGCGGCCCTCCCATCATGAACGCATCTGTAATCAAGATGCTGAAGGACATGGGTGTCGAGGATGAAAACATTATGCTGGATGATTTCGGGGGCTAATCCTTACTCATGATCACCAGCAGGATCCGGCCCGCCCTGGCCGTGGTGGCATTTGCCATCGCGGTCCTGGCGGGCTATTCATTTGAGCCGGAAGAAAAAGTCTGGGAGATCAGCGGGCCGGTGTTCGGTACCCGGTACAACATCAACCTGGTGCTTGCGGAAGATCGCGCACGGCTTGACGAACTGGCGGCCGGTATAGGCGGGGTTCTGAAAGACGTGGACATGGCCATGTCGACCTGGAGAGAGGACTCAGAACTGTCCCGCTTCAACCGGACAGAAGACCAGAGTCAGTGGTTTGAGATTTCCCGGCCGCTTTACGAAGTTCTCTCTGCTGCCCGAGAGATATCAGAACTCTCCGGCGGCGCTTTTGATGTCACCGTGGGGCCCGTTGTGAACCTCTGGGGCTTCGGTCCCGAGGCTCGCCCTGAACAGGTTCCGGGTGATAACGCGCTGGCTGCCGTGCTGGAGAATGTGGGATATGAGACACTGGAGCTAAGGGACGACCCTCCGGCGGTGCGTGCGGAATCCCGTCAGTACGTGGATCTGTCGGCCATTGCCAAGGGTTACGGCGTAGACGCGGTAGCCGAATACCTCCAGAAAGAGGGGGTGAATGCATTTCTTGTAGAAATAGGCGGTGAGGTCTGGGCCACCGGCCGGAAGCCTGGCAACCAGCCCTGGCGGCTGGCCATTGAAGAGCCAGTAGCCGAGCAGCGCCAGGTTAACCGCATAGTGGTTCTGGCAGACATGGGGATGGCGACTTCGGGAGACTATCGGAACTATTACGAATCCCGTGGGCAGCGGTTTTCCCATACCATTGACCCATTGTCTGGCAAGCCAATTTCACATAACCTGGCATCGGTTTCGGTTATTGCAGAAAACTGCATGATGGCAGACGGCCTGGCAACAGCTTTCAACGTCATGGGCTACGAAAAGGCCATGGCGCTGGCAACCAGGGAGAATATGGCAGCGTATTTTATTGTGCGTGGCGAACTCGGCTTCGAGAGCCGGCACACGCCGGCATTTTCTTCCTATATTGTTGATTGACCAATATTGTTGATTGACGGCGATTTTGACTGAGGAGTGACTATGGGTACCTTTCTGCTGGTTCTGGTAATTGTTGGTATTCTGCTTTTTGCCATGTCCATTGGGGTTATCCTGGGTCGCAAGCCGATCAGCGGCACCTGCGGTGGAATCGGGGCTCTCGGCATGGGGCAGGCCTGTGACATCTGTGGCGGCAACAGTAAAAAATGCGAAGAAGAAAATGATCGTGTTGCCGGAAAAGGCAGTACTGACATGGCATACGATGCCATGGAGAGAAAACAGTAATCCAGCAGACCGGCCGAGAAGGCCGGTTTTGCGTCCTGCCTGCTGCACCGGTTCCCCCGGCTGCTGCGCTGACGCATTCAATCTGAAACGACGTAGATAAGGAGTCACTGCGCACATGGCAGAACATCATTACGACGTCGTCGTTATCGGTGCTGGTCCTTCTGGTGAAGGGGCAGCCATGAGCGCGACGAAAAGCGGAAAGCGGGTCGCAATCATTGAAGATAAACAGACGGTCGGCGGAAACTGCACTCACTGGGGTACCATCCCGTCAAAGGCTCTCCGCCACTCGGTCAAGCAGATCATCACGTTCAATACCAGCTCGATGTTTCGGGACATCGGAGAGCCACGCTGGTTTTCCTTCCCACGGGTTCTTCAGCACGCGCAGAAAGTCATTGGCAAACAGGTAAAGCTCAGAACGCAGTTTTATGCCCGGAACCGGGTTGATCTGATGACGGGGGAGGCATCGTTCCTTGACGCCAACCGGATCATGGTTCGCAGTAACTGGGGAGAAGAGATTCTCCATGCAAAAAACGTGGTTATTGCCACCGGCTCCAGGCCCTACCTGCCGCCTGATGTAAATTTCCGGCACCGGCGTATTTACAACAGTGACTCGATTCTGAACCTGTCCCATACCCCGCGGACGCTGATTATCTACGGTGCGGGCGTTATCGGCAGCGAATACGCATCCATTTTTGCCGGGCTGGGGGTCAAGGTTGATCTGATTAACCCGGGTCCCCGTCTCCTGACCTTCCTGGATGACGAGATATCCGATGCGCTGAGCTATCACCTGCGGAACAATGGCGTTCTGGTGCGGCACAACGAGGAATACGACTCGGTCGACGGAGACGAGCAGGGCGTGGTGCTCTCGCTCAAGTCCGGCAAAAAGATCCGGGCGGATGCTTTTCTGTGGTGTAACGGTCGCGCGGGAAACACTGACCGCCTGGACCTTGAGAATGTTGGTCTTGAGCCCAACAGCCGTGGCCAGTTGGCAGTAGATAAGCATTACCGGACCCAGATTCCCCACATCTATGCGGCCGGCGATGTCATTGGCTGGCCCAGCCTTGCAAGCGCGGCTTATGACCAGGGTCGTTCTGCATCCTCGGACATAGTTAATGATGAATTTTTTCGCTACGTATCAGACGTCCCAACCGGTATCTACACTATTCCGGAAATCAGCTCTGTAGGAAAAACGGAGAGGGAACTGACGGAAGCCCACGTGCCCTACGAAATCGGGCAGGCCTTTTTCAAGGACCTGGCGCGGGCGCAGATTACTGGTGAGGCCGTAGGCATGCTGAAGATCCTGTTTCACCGGGAAAGCCGGCAGATTCTGGGTATCCACTGCTTCGGGGACCAGGCGGCGGAAATCGTTCACATCGGTCAGGCCATCATGAATCAGGAAGGTGAGGCTAATTCGCTGAATTACTTCATCAACACCACGTTCAACTACCCCACCATGGCTGAAGCCTATCGCGTGGCTGCATTGAACGGCCTGAACCGGATATTCTGAGGGCTGGGCCATCCCGGCGACCCGGGGTGGCGTTAACTGCTTCTGGCTGCCATTCCGTTTTTCTGGTCATCCTGCCCGGCCTGTTCTGGCAACCGGAGAGGGGGCACGGCGTGGCGGTTTTCGAAGTAGATCCAGGTACTTGTTGGATAATCCGTGATGATGCTGTCAACTCCCATTCTTTCCAGCTGAACCATGTCGTGAATCCGGTTAACCGTCCAGGTGGAAACATGAAGATCCCTGTGATGGGCGGCCTCCACCAGGGCGCTGGAGCAGAGGCGCCAGTTCAGGCACAGGAAATCACAGTTTAACCTCACAGCCTGCTTGACCGGATTCGGAAATCGACGCTCAGCTACCAGCCCGATTTTGATGGTGCGGTCCCGCCGTTTTGTTTCCTGAAGAAAAAAGGCATCCGAAGAGGTGATGACCACGCGGTCCTTCAGGTTCTTGCGCTGGATCATCTCGGTCAATCGATTACAGAGTATATTCAGGCGCTGACGTTTGTCGGCCTTGACCTCGAGTTGCAGGTGCTCGATGTCCGGGCAGGCTTCCAGCAGGGAAGTCAGTGAAGGTATGCCGGTCTGGTGGGGCCAGGCGACCGTGTTCGTGCGGGCATCCATCCCGGAGAGCTCACCCACGGTGTGCTCCGCCACCTTGCCCGGTTTGCCTGTGGTGCGCTCCAGGGTCAGATCGTGGATGATGACCGGAATGCCATCTTTCGACAGGACAAGGTCCAGCTCAAAGCGCCTTATGCCGTGGCGGTAGGCGTGACGGAATCCCGCCAGCGTGTTCTCCGGTGCTTCTCCCTTGGCGCCTCTGTGTCCATAAACGATCATGCTCACTCGGCTCCTTCCAGCCGTCTGTAGAGTTGCTGCCGTTTTTTCCAGGTTTCATGACACAGCTGAATATCGGCCAGAAAGGCCGGGAGCTCGTCCATCTGCAGGGCCTGTGGGCCATCAACCAGGGCTTTTTCCGGCCTCGGATGGAAGTCGGCCAGAACCATGTTGGCGCCTGCGATTACGCCCTGCGCGGTGGCATGCGTCACTTCCAGAAGGCCATCGGGCGCACGGTCCCGGGTGCCTACCGAGTGGGAGGGATCCACACATACCGGCATCCGCGTCAGCCTCTTGACGGTGGGAACATGGGCAAAGTCCACCATGTTGCGGTGAGGTTGTCCTGCCTCGGTTTTCATGCCCCGCAGGCAGAAAATGACCTTGGCGTTGCCTTCCGTAGCAAGGTATTCAGCAGCATTCAGGGATTCGTTCAGCGTAATGCCGAAACCACGCTTGAACAGAACAGGGTAGGTCTGCTGGCGGCCAATCGCCTTGAGAAGTTCAAAGTTCTGGGTGTTTCTGGTGCCTACCTGCAGCATGACGCCGGTGGGCCGGCCAAGTTTTTCCAGGCAGTTGTCGATTTCCTCGATGTGGCTTTCGTGGGTGATCTCCATGGCAATCACCCTGATGCCGTACTTGCCTGCGGTTTCAAATACCCAGGGCAGGCAGCCCTTGCCGTGGCCCTGGAACGAATAGGGGTTGGTCCGGGGCTTGTAGGCTCCCATGCGGGTGCATTCCTGCCCGTGTTCGCTGAGGGAGCGCATCATCATGTCGACATGCTCCTGGTTGTCCACAGCGCACAGGCCAGCGAATATGTTGAGGTTGCTCTGGTCAAACGTCACGCCATTGTAGGTAAAACCATTCTGGCGCAGGTCGTCAAGGTGGCGGCCCAGTATCCGGTACTCTTGCGAGATCCGGATTGCCCGCTCCACCGCCGGAAGGGCAGCAATCTCATCCTTGTCCAGGGATTTGGTCTCCCCCAGCAGATAGACCTCGGTGAGCTTCTGGGTGGCCCCCTGGACTTCGTGCAGCCGCAGGGTAACCCCTGGCAGATTCTCCAGAAAATGCATGGTCTCCCGGTAGGCCTGACTGTCCCGGGAAATGTTCGGATGAAGAATCGCTAGCATATTGCATACTCCTTCAGGATTGCATGCTCTTCTCGGCTTTGTGACGGCACTGCATGTATTCCCGGTGGTTCAGGTGCAGCAGGTCAGCCATGCGGCGGATGAGGTGTTCCTCGTACTTGTCTATGCGGCCATCGGCAAAGGCCACCCGCCAGATGCTCTCCAGGATCCGCTGTTTGCCCTCCTGGTCCAGCTGTTCGTTGAGCCTGTCGGTAAATTCATAGATCGAAACCGCATCATCAGCATGGGCCCGGGCGTCGTCCAGAATCGCGCGGGCCTCTTCCTCCGTGATTTCGTGCGCTTCCACGGCGCAGTCGACAATGGCCTGCAGTTCCCGTTCATCTTCTTCGCTGTCAACCCGGGACAGCTGAACCATCAATGCCGTTGCGGTAACGGCTAACTGATGACGGCTCGGCTGCTGTCGTGCCTCGCGGTCGGGCCCGCTCCCGGAGAACAGCTGTTTGAGAATATCAATCATAAAAGTACCGGTTGGCTGTGTCTCAGGCTGCTGCGGAGAGCCTGCGTAACTGATTTTCAAGTTCCACCTGGTCACTGGCAAACTTTCTTATGCCCTCGGCCAGTTTTTCAGTGGCCATGGCGTCCTCGTTGGAGTCCCACCGGAAGCGGTTTTCTGTCATGGGTCGGACAGGATCATCGCTGCATGCCTTCTCCGGGGAGAGGCGGCGGGGCAGGTGCCCTGTGTCTTCCTGGAGTGACTCAAGAAGCGCCGGGCTGATTGTAAGCCGGTCGCAGCCGGCCAGTTGTTCAATTTCCCCGGTATTCCGGAAGCTGGCACCCATGATCACCGTGCCGTAACCATTGGCCTTGAAATAGTTGTAGATACGGCTGACAGACAGTACACCTGGATCTTCATGGGGCTCAAAGCTGTCCCTGTCACTGTGGGCTATGTGCCAGTCAAGAATCCGCCCCACAAAAGGCGATATCAGGAACGCGCCGGCATCCGCGCTGGCGGCGGCCTGAACAAATGAAAACAGCAGCGTCAGATTGCAGCGTATGCCTTCTTTTTCAAGTTGCTCTGCAGCGCGGATTCCCTCCCAGGTGGAAGCAATCTTAATGAGCACGCGGGAGGGATCAACGCCACGTTGGTCGTACAGATCAATCAGGCGCCTGGCCCGGCTGAGCGTTGCGCCGGTATCAAAAGAAAGCCGGGCATCCACTTCGGTGGAAACAACCCCTGGAATCAGCTTGAGTATCTTCTCGCCCGCCATCACCGCCAGCAGATCCGTGGCATAGCCAAGCTGCTCACTTTCGGACCCGCCGTAACTCAGGGATGCAGCTATAGCTGCATCCAGCATGGGCCGGTAGGCGTCAGAAGCCGCTGCCTTGAGCAGCAGGGAGGGGTTGGTCGTGGCGTCTTCCGGACGCCATCTGGCAATCGCCTCGAGGTCACCTGTGTCGGCAACCACTGTCGTCATGGCTTTCAGCTGGTCCAGTTTCGTTGTCATTCTGAGTCGTCATCCTGATCGATATTATTGTAGGTGCGGGCCCGGCGGGCCTCAGCACGGGTGGGTTCCCCTACAATAACCGCGGGATTTGACAGGAACAAGGCGAAGGTGCCCCAAACCCGGCTTGCACCATTAACAGTCAGACAGGTCGCCAGGTCTCAGGCGAAAAGCGATTCTCCGGACAATTCCGGCACAAGGGTCATGGCGTCCTCAATCACTTCAAGTCCTGCGCCGGGGCGGTGGGCATTCTCACTGATGTGCCGCCGGAACTGCCGCCCGCCCTTGCAGCTGTGAAACAGCCCCAGAAGGTGGCGCGACATGTGGCCCAGATAGACTCCTCTGGCCAGTTCGGATTCGATGAAGGGATACATGGCACGCAAGGCGTCATGACGGCTGACTGCGGGCCCGGCCTGACCAAAGAATTCGGCGTCCACGCCGGCAAGCAGCCATGGGTTGTGATAGGCCTCACGGCCCAGCATCACGCCATCCGTGTGGCGCAGATGCTCGTGGCACTCCTCGAAGGTCTTGATGCCGCCGTTGATAATGATCTCAAGGTGAGGGTAGCGGGCCTTGAGCTGGTAAACCCAGTCATATTTCAGGGGCGGAACATCCCGGTTCTCTTTCGGGCTCAGGCCTTCTAGAACGGCAATTCGGGCGTGCACGACAAAGGTCCGGCAGCCGGCTTCGGACACCTTCTCTACGAACTCGCAAAGCTCATCCCAGGAGTCCCGGCCATTGATCCCGATCCGGTGCTTGACAGTAACCGGCAGATCCGTGGCTTCGATCATGGCTTTTACGCCCTCGGCCACGAGATCCGGGTGTCCCATGAGACAGGCGCCAATCATGTTGTTCTGGACCCTGTCGCTGGGGCAGCCCACGTTAAGGTTCACCTCACTGTAGCCGGCGGACTCCGCGAGGGCGGCGCAGTGCGCCAGCTCCTTCGGGTCACTGCCGCCCAGTTGCAGGGCAAGAGGGTATTCCTGCGGCTGGTGACGCAGAAAACGCTGGGTGTCGCCGTGAATCAGGGCGCCGGTTGTCACCATCTCCGTGTACAGAAGGGCGTGGCGGCTGAGGCATCGGGCCATGTGCCGGTAATGGGTGGTGGTCCAGTCCATCATTGGCGCGACGCAGAAGCGGCGGGAGGGTTCGAGGCCAGGCACACCACTGCCTTCAGTCGATATGTCGTCAGTTTTCGGAATCTCAAAGCTGTTCATATATTGCTCAAATAGACCAGTTCTTCATAAAAAAAATTCTGCAAAAAGGCCGCGCAGTACCACGGAACAGCCATGCCTGCCGGCAATTGGGTGCCGATAATGCAAACCCTGACCCTGATAAGGTCGACAGTTTATCAGGAAAGGAGAGCCTTTGGCCGTAGGGTATTGGCGAAAGACTGGGCGAACCTGGTTGGTAGGCCTTGCAGAAGATGAACCGTGCGGGGGAAAAAGGGGTCAAGGTTGATGCCTGGCCCAGCCCAGGGGGCTCCAAGAGCAGCGCTTACCTGATTTATCAGTTCCCGAATCCGCATTTTTGACCTGCCTGCTGGGACAGTGGTAGGGCAGATTTTTCCAAATCATATTGCCCCGTTACGGCGAAATTTTTGTCCCGATTTAGCGAGAATTCTGCGGTTTTCGTCAGCGAACACGGTATCGCACAGCCTGTAACTCGGACACCCTGTTGATCGACGAGTCAAGCAAATGCGGAGGAGCTGATTGAACTGATAGCTGGCCACGAGCAAGGTTGCGTGGAACATATAAAAGCGCTTTAATGCGCGCGCTCCGGCCCAGGACGGGCTCGACTTCTATCAAACCTCACGGAGGAGGACACCATGACTGACTTTCTGCTCAGCACGCGACCCCAACACATCGCAAGCCTGCCCGCCGAATGCCTTTCAGATTTTGACCCGAGCGTTGCGCCGTCTCATGGAATGTTTTTACCAGGGCGAGTGCTTCCGCTTGGCGAAATTACGACCCCGGGCAGTCAGATCCGTGCCATCCTGGACTCGACCCCTCCAGCGAACATGCGAAGGCTGGCGGAACTTTCGATGTCATTGGACTCGGAGCAGCTTCTCGCCCTGGCGGAGATCCGTGAGAAGCTTGGTGAGTATTCTCTTTCCGGTACCGGGGCAGCTACGGCCGTCTATGCGGGCCGAATGGGAGCTTTCGGGGAGGCTGTGCAAAAATATCAGAAGGCGCTGCTCCATTACCGGAGTCTGGTCCAGGCAAAGGCACCGTCGTCAATGCGGCGAGAGGCGGAGCGTGCTGTCCGATCCGCCTCTGAGCGAATGCAGGCGGGCTTTCGAAATGAACTTTCGGCCGTCACCAGCCGAATTCGGGCCCGCCGCGGTGTTCCGCTTAATGATGCGCAGAGAGGGCTGAATATCGCCAAAAGCAGCCGCTCTGCCTCAAAGCTTCAGGTTATGTCTCAGATTGAGGCACACAGCCTCGTCAGATTCTCCCGCTACGCAACGCACCTGGGAAATGGGCTGGCTGTGATTGATTTTGGCAGCAGAGCAGGGCGAATCCATACCAGCTATGTTGGCGGTGGAAACTGGGAGAGAGAAATGTTTATTGAAACAAGCAGCTTTGCCCTCTCGACTATAGCTGGCACGATCACAGCCAAAGCTGGCCTTCTGGCAATGGGTTTAGTTGTGGCTGCGACACCCATTGGCTGGGTGGGTCTTATTGCAACTGGTGTGGGGATTGCGGGAGCGGCGGCTGGTGCATCGATTTCTGTTAACAATTTGGTCAAGGAAGACGCTGGCACCATTTATGATGAGCTGATGAAAAAGTTGAATTCGCTATGGAGTTAAGAGCGAGCCTGATTGCCCTTGCGATCGGAATGGCTGTTATGGCCTGGATACTTTTTTTGATCTTTGCAAAGGTTACTGTCAGAAAACTGGAAAGAAACCCGGAAACTAAAGAGGCCCTGGGATTGGAATTCGTCAGTGGCTGGCGGATATTCAACATTGCAGAGGCATTGGTACTGCCAAAGTCTTTGCTACACCGCGTTCGCGGTGGCCCTCTTGGCGGGCTCTTTGCCGATGCTGAATTGTTGCGGGAACATGTTAATCAGTTCGATAGATTTTTGGCTCACTTGTTTGTCTGGCCCTTCGCGCTGGCGGGTGTCGGAATTTTAGTGATCGTCGCTCTGGATGCTTTTCACGTTTTCGATTAAACGATGAATGTCCTGATAGGTTGGGGAAACACCACTATTAAATTACGCCACGGGATTTTCCAGCGGCAACTGAGGCTGCGCAAAAGCCGAGTAGGTCAGAGCTCCCGAAATCTGACGACTCCTGTCCAATCGCCCCTGCCAGCACTGTCCCCGGTCCAATACTGCCACTTCCCCCAAGCCATAGTCAGGGCCAGCGCGCTGTCGCCCTGCTGAAATTATCCTTTCCACTTGATTCCCTGATCATACTCCACCAATATACTGTTCAAATATACAGTATATTGGTGACCGGTATGTCCTGCAGCCTGCTGGGTGATTACAACACTTTTTCCAAACACCTCCAGGCGCCGCTCTTTCTCGAGTCCATTGCGGCGGACACTTTCTCGGGCGATGTACTGATCGTGGACCGCGCCCTGAAAGCCCGCCACGGCGACATTGTCGTGGCCAGCCTCGACAGTGAGATGACCGGCAGGCAGCTTCATGCAACCCCACCGCCGATCCGGCTGCTGCCCCGAAACCCGGCGTTTCAGCCCATCATCGTGGAAGGTCAGAGTGTGCTGGAAATTTTTGGCGTGGTGACCAATGTGGTCCGATCGCTGAACCGGGGAGGGGGATGATGAGCCAGGCTGTGAGTTTTGTTGCTGTGCGCAGACAGTTCGAATTTCGCAGCATTGAGATCGGGCGCTGGGTCTCGGAGCCCGAACGGGACAGAGCCGCGATCCGTTTCTCCAAAGCTTTGAACGATCTGATGGCGGTGCTGCGGGGCACGGAGGCGCTGATTTCCCTGCGCCAGACCCTGGGGCTGCAATTTGGAATTGGCGGTCGGCCCGGAGTTGCGGCTCACTATATGCCCGCCACTCGGCAACTGGCTCTGGCGAAAAATGCGGGTGCCGGGAGCCTGGCCCACGAATGGTTTCACGCCTTCGACCATTACATGGGGGCCCGGGCTTTCATGCAGACAGCCCCTTTCCAGTTTGCCTCAAGCGCCTGGCTGGATGGCAAAGCCATGAAATCCCATTCCCTGAATGCCAGGCTGGCGGAGTGCCTGAAGATCATCCTGCTCAGCGAGGATGGGACGGCACCCAGCGAACTGTTCCGGAACTCCACCCGCGCTGACAGGGGGCTTGGCACGCTCTATTACGCCCGGCCGGAGGAGCTCTGTGCCCGTGCTTTCGAGGCCTTCGTGGAGGATGCCCTGCCAGACAGTCATTTCCTCGTACGGGGCACCCGGCATTCACGTGAAGCGGTGGAGGGTCTGTACCCGACCGGTGAGCATCGTCAGGCGATCAGTCGGGCCTTCTCTGATTACTTTGCCTCCCTCGGCGCTGCCCTGCATCGGCAGAAGGCAAGGACGGGATGACCACAGTCTGCGCTCTCATGGACTGCAATGCCCCGCTCGGCTCCCTGGATTCCTGGTGCTTTTCCTGACGTCTTGAGCGAAGGCTCTTAAGCCTGTCGCAGTGAGGCTTCCTGCCAGTCGATATGGATGGTTTATTGCCGGCTGCCTGTTGTTTCTATAGCATCTTCTATTGAGCGACTGAACCTGAGCGCTCAACAACCAACTGTTGGTCTTGCCACGACGAGGCCCTGCAGGGCAGGGTTCAGCAGGAGGCCGCAGGTCTTTGCTCGCAAGGTCTTCACCAGGACAGTTGTTGCCAGTTCGGTTGCGACTCTGAAATCATTTCCCTGTAATTACCGCTTTATCTGTCTTTGCCCCGGAACTGGCACATGTGGCCGCATTTTTCCGAAACCCGACGCCCGGACGCAGGGTGCCTGTGTGGCGCTACGTCCGACCAGGATCAGGAGCGCCCATGAATGAGAGTCTTTTGAGAAAACTGGCCCTGGCTGCGGGCCTGGTCCTTGAGTGGACAGACAGCGAGGGCCAAAGCCAGTACCTGGAGCCTGATACCCAGAAGCTTTTGCTGCCACTTCTTGGGTTTCCGGCCAGCAGCGACCAGGAAATCCACAGCAGTCTGGAAGAGCTTGAGCGGCTTCAACATCCCGCAGACCCGTCCCAGCTCCCTTCGTTGATTACTGCCGACCAGGGATCTGCCATCAGATTGCCCTGTCCTCTGGCTCCGGCTACCAGGTATGTGATTGAGCTGGAGAGTGGCCAGCGCCATGAAGGCGAGGCCGATGAAAGGGGCCGGATTCCGGATCCAGGGGAGGCGGGATATCACCAGCTGAAACTCGGGGATACCCAGCTGACTCTGGCCGTTGCCCCTGCGAGATGCTTTTCTGTCGCAGAAGCCGCTGTAAAAGGCCATGCCGATAATCCGCCTGATCACTCAGCGCGACTATGGGGTCTGGCCGCGCAGCTTTATTCGCTGCGCCGGCCAGGTGACGGTGGAATGGGGGACAGCCTGGCGCTGGAACATCTCTGCCGCAATGCTGCGGAGCAGGGGGCATCGTCGGTGACAGTGAGTCCGACCCACGCCATGTTCAGTTCAGATCCCGGCCACTACAGCCCCTACTCTCCCTCGAGTCGGCTTTTGCGCAATGCTCTTTACTGTGCCCCCGAGGGGGTTTTCGGCGAATCGAGAGTTCGGGCCGCCGTCACCCGTTGCGGCCTGGAGCAGCGTCTGGAAGATCTGGAATCGCTGGAGTTGATTGACTGGTCCGCAGTGGGGCGGGCGAAGCTCACATGGCTGCGGGCCCTGTATGAGGACTTTGCTGAGGGCAGAAGCTGGAACAGGAACGACAGCTCCCTGTTCGAGCAGTTCATGAAATTTCGGGAGCAGGGTGGAGATACTCTGGAGGATCATTGCAGATTCGAGGCGCTGTCAAATTGGCAGGGACCCGGTAGCTGGCGAAACTGGCCAGAGGAATTCCGCGACCCTGGCAGCGCTGCCGTGGAAAAGTTTGCCCAGGACCACGCCGATGAGGTGAGCTTCCATGCGTTCCTGCAATGGCTTGTTGCGGATGGCCTGCAGCGGGCGCAGGACGCTGCCCTGGGTGCCGGCATGGCAGTCGGCCTGGTGGCGGACCTTGCAGTGGGTGCAGATGGTTCCGGCAGTCAGGCCTGGAGCCGGCAGGGGGAAATGCTCACCGGTGTCTCCATTGGCGCGCCGCCCGACTCCTTCAACGTGCATGGTCAGGACTGGGGGCTCTGCTCCTTCTCGCCCCATGGTCTGGTGCGTTCAGGTTTCCGGAGTTTTATCGACATGCTACAGGCAAACTTCGCCCAGGCCGGAGGCCTTCGGATCGATCATATTCTGGGTTTTCTGCGTCTGTGGCTGGTGCCTGAGGGAAAACTGCCAGACCAGGGCGGGTATGTACGTTTTCCACTGGAGGACCTTCTCAGACTCACAGCACTGGAGTCTGTGCGGCATGAAGCAGTCGTTGTGGGAGAGGACCTGGGCACGGTGGCGCCCGGCTTCCGGGAGAAGCTTTCGGATCGCGGCATACTGGGCATGAATGTGCTCTGGTTCGAGCGCAATGCAGTGCAGGACTTCCTGCCGGCTGATCAGTGGTCGCCGGAGGCAATGGCTACGACTTCCACCCATGACCTGCCTACCCTGGCCGGCTGGTGGGCTGGTCGTGATATCGAATGGCGGGGAAAGTTTGGCCTGCTGCCTGAAACCGAGACGGTCGAAACTGAACGGAAAACCCGGGCCAAAGACCGCGTCAGGCTGGCAAGGACGCTGGGCCTGGTGGAGCATCCGGATACTGAGGAAATCGAGGCCTCGGATATGCCCGTCTCACGCATTCTCGCCGGCTGCGCGCGCCACCTTGGCTGTACTCCGTCCCCTCTGGCTATCCTGCCGGTAGAAGACCTGCTGGGGCTTGAAGAACAGGCGAATCTCCCGGGCACCATTACCGAGCATCCCAACTGGCGTCGCCGATGGTCGCCGGATTCGCAGGAAATGCTGAAAGTTGAAGAGGTCCGCCAGCGTCTGCGCGAGCTTGATAACGCTCGCCCCCTGAGACATTGATTCGAAAACCCGTCTAATGGATACTGGTTATATGCGCCGCTGTCTGAGCCTGATCGGAGATGCTTTTTAAAAGCAGGAAATCTGACCGGATTCAGGGCATCTTGAGAATAGAAACTGTCAAGGCAACAGGAGGCGAACATGACAGGCGAGGACGTTCGAATTCAGGAAACGGCGTACCACCTCTGGGAATCGGAAGGTCGACCGAGCGGGCAGGACAAGCGTCACTGGGAGCTTGCACGGCAAATGCTCAGTGCGGACGAGTCACCTGCCAATATCCCCCGGGCAGATGAACTCCCCCCGCAGGAAACACCGGGCCCGATGCCCGACGAAAAGCCAAAGGCCAGGCGCAGAACCCGGAGCGCAGCGGAGCCGGCCGCCAAAGCCCGGACGGCAGCTGCCAAAAAGCCGGCTGCCACCGCCGCGAAAAAAAGCACGAAATAAAATCGTCAGTGCGTTCACGTTAAATACTGAGAAGTTTCCCCTTCTCCGGGCCTGAACCGAGGCCCCGGAGAGCCGGGCGGCAACGGTATGCTGCCAGGGAGGCAAAGGAGACAGGCCGATGAACAGAGAAGCGGGCAGGACGCCGAAGGGCCGCGCAGCAGGCAACGACCGGGAAGGGGCACTGGCTGCAACGAAGGCTCCCCGTATTGCCATTGAGTCGGTTGAACCCCGTCTTGATCACGGACGGTTCGCAGCGAAAGCCATCGTCGGCGACACCTTTTCCGTCACTGCCGTCATTTTTTCTGACGGCCATGATCTGTTGTCCGCTGTGGTTCGCTGGCGCAAAGAAGGCGGAGACTGGCAGACCCAGCCCATGGCCCCCGTTACTCCGCCTGGCAACGACCTGTGGGAGGCGGAAATAACGCCGGAGGAGCTGGGGCGGCATCAATTCATGATCGAAGCATGGTGGGATGTATTCGGTACCTGGCGTGATGAGCTCTACAAGAAGCACCACGCTGGCGTTCCGGTTGGCCTGGAACTTGAGGAAGGCCGTCTTCTGATTACCGAAGCGCTGGAGCGCACCAGAGGGCAAGTCCGCAAAGCGCTGAAGACCCTGCACGAGCAGCTGGAGGCTGGCAGTACCAATAGTGACAAAGTGGCACTAATGCTGGACCCGGATACCCACCGGCTCATGGAAAAAGCGGATCCCCGTCGCCACCTGGTTCGCAGTGCCATTAAATATCCTTTTTATGTCGACCGGGTCGAAGCCAGGTTTGCAAGCTGGTATGAGCTGTTTCCCCGTTCCGAAACCGATGACCCAAACCGTCATGGCACCTTCAGGGATGTCCAGAAACGGTTGCCCATGATCCGGGACATGGGCTTCGATGTGCTCTATTTTCCGCCGATCCACCCCATCGGCCGAACCCATCGCAAGGGCAGGAACAACACGCTGGAGGCAGGCCCGGGCGATGTCGGCAGTTCCTACGCTATTGGCAGCGACGAAGGGGGCCATGACGCCATTCATCCGGAGCTGGGCACGTTTGAGGACTTTCGGGAGCTGGAACGAGCTGCCGCCGCCCATGGTCTGGAGATTGCCCTGGACTTTGCCATCCAGTGTTCCCCGGATCACCCCTGGCTAAAGGATCACCCCGGCTGGTTTTCATGGCGTCCCGATGGGTCGATTCGCTATGCCGAGAATCCACCCAAGAAATATCAGGACATCGTCAACGTAAATTTCTATGCCAAAGATGCCATACCGGACCTCTGGCTGGCATTGCGGGATGTGGTCCAGGGCTGGATCGACCAGGGCGTGCGCATTTTCCGGGTCGATAATCCCCATACCAAGCCCTTTCCCTTCTGGGAGTGGCTGATCGATGACATACGTAGCCGGGATCCGGGAATTATCTTCCTGTCAGAAGCCTTTACGCGGCCCGCAGTCATGCTGCACCTGGGCAAGCTGGGATTTAGCCAGAGCTATACTTACTTCACCTGGCGCAATACAAAAGCCGAGCTGACGGAATACCTGACAACCCTGTCGTGCTCACCCTGGCGCTACGGCTACCGCCCCAATTTCTTTGTTAATACCCCGGATATCAATCCGTATTTTCTTCAGTCCTCCAGCCGCGCGGCATTTCTGATCAGGGCCGCCCTGGCCGCCCTCGGGGCAGGGTCCTGGGGCATGTATTCCGGTTATGAGCTATGCGAAGGCGACCCCGTGCCTGGCAAGGAAGAGTACCTCCATTCGGAAAAATACGAGATACGTCCAAGGGACTACAGCGCCCCGGGCAACATTATTTACGAGATTGCCCAGCTCAACCGCATCCGCCGGGAGAATCCGGCGTTTCAGACTCATCTGGGGATCAGCTTTCATCTCATCAACAACGACCGGCTGCTGTACTTCTGCAAACGCACGCCGGATAACAGCAATGTGATTTTCGTGGTGATCAGCCTTGACCCCTTTGACGCCCAGGAGGGCAGTTTCGAGTTGCCGCTCTGGGAGTTCGGGCTCGCGGAGGACGCCACCCTGGATGCGGAAGATCTGATGAGCGGCCATAGCTGGACCTGGCACGGGAAATGGCAGTGGACCCATCTTGACCCTTCGGGACTTCCCTTTGGCATCTGGAGGGTAAGCCTGCCCTGAATCATGACTGTCCGCACGAACAGCCCGAATTCTGAGTGAAACAAGGAGGCAAACACCACGATGGATGCCAGAAACGAGCAGGAGAATCCGCAAACAGAGGCGTTTCTTGATGATCCCCTCTGGTACAAGGATGCCGTCATCTACCAGGTGCATGTGAAGTCATTTTTTGACGCCAACAATGATGGCATCGGTGATTTCCGGGGGTTGATCGAGAAGCTGGACTACATCGTGAGCCTGGGCGTCAATGCCATATGGCTGTTGCCATTCTATCCGTCCCCCCGCCGTGACGATGGTTACGATATTGCGGAATACTGCAATGTGAGCCAGGACTATGGGACGGTGGAACACGTACAGGAGTTTATCACTGAAGCTCACCGGCGCGGTCTGAGAGTTATCACCGAGCTTGTGATCAACCATACATCGGACCAGCATCCCTGGTTTCAGCGGGCCCGGCAGGCCCCTCCCGGATCGCCGGAGCGGGAGTTTTATGTATGGTCAGACACGGATGCCAAATACCCCGGCACCCGGATCATCTTCACTGACACGGAAACCTCCAACTGGTCCTGGGATCCGGTTGCCAATGCCTATTTCTGGCACCGCTTCTATTCCCATCAGCCCGATCTCAATTTTGACAATCCCCAGGTGCTGGATGAACTTCTCAAGGTCATGGAATACTGGCTGGACATGGGAGTGGACGGGCTTCGGCTGGATGCCATCCCCTATCTGGTAGAGCGGGAGGGCACCAACAATGAGAACCTGCCTGAAACCCACGATGTCCTGAAGCGCATCCGTGCGGTGATTGATGAGCGTTATCCTGACCGGATGCTGCTGGCCGAGGCCAACCAGTGGCCTGAGGACACCCGGCCCTATTTTGGTGACGGGGATGAATGCCACATGGCATTTCACTTTCCCCTCATGCCACGGATGTACATGGCCCTGGCGCAGGAGGATCGCTTCCCGATTACGGATATTCTCCGGCAGACGCCAGAGATTCCGGAAAATTGTCAGTGGGCGATCTTTCTGCGCAATCATGATGAACTGACCCTGGAAATGGTCACCGACGAGGAGCGGGACTACCTCTGGAACCATTACGCCGCGGATCGCCGCGCCAGGATCAACCTGGGCATACGTCGTCGCCTGGCACCTCTGCTGGAAAGGGATCGCCGCCGGGTGGAGCTTCTCAACAGCCTGCTTTTATCCATGCCCGGCACCCCCATTCTCTATTACGGGGATGAAATCGGCATGGGCGACAACATCTACCTGGGCGACAGGGACGGCGTGCGCACACCCATGCAGTGGTCAATGGATCGAAACGGGGGCTTTTCCCGTGCTGATCCCGCGCGTCTGGTGCTGCCCCCCATCATGGATCCGTTGTACGGCTTCCAGTCAGTCAATGTAGAAGCCCAGATGGGCGATCCCCATTCCCTGTTAAACAGCATGCGTCGGATGTTGACCGTGCGCGGACAGCACCGGGCCTTCAGCCGGGGCAGCATGCGCATGCTGTATCCCGCCAACCGCAATATCCTGGCCTATATGCGTGAGCTGACCGCAGCGAGCGGTGAAACGGAATTTCTGCTCTGCGTTGCCAACGTAGCCCGGACAGCCCAGGCGGTGGAGCTGGACCTCTCCGAGTTCCAGGGCAAAGTTCCAGTGGAAATGACCGGGGGGAGTGCATTTCCTCCAGTGGAGGGAACCCATTACAACCTGACGCTCTCTCCCTACGGATTTTTCTGGTTTCTGATGGCCAGCGAGTCGGAAATGCCTTCCTGGCACATGCGGGCACCGGAACCCATGCCTGATTACGTCACGCTCATCACGCGGCGGCGTCTGCAGGAAGTGCTGGAGCCCGGGCCCCGCAGGGAACTGGAGAGGGAAGTTCTGCCGAAGTATCTACCGAAGCGCCGCTGGTTCGGAGCGAAGCAGGCCCGGATTGAATCGGTGGATATCCAGTATGCGGATCCGATTGGTGATCCGGGGAACGAATTCCTGATGGGTGAGATTCAGGTCCGTCACACCGGCGGATCAGATCGCTATCAGTTACCCCTCGCTTTCGTCAGCGAGGGGGGCAGACCCCAGGTTCTTGCCCAGCAGCTGGCCATGGCCCGGATACGCCGGGGGCGAAAGGTCGGTCTGCTCACAGATGCAGTGGCGGTGGAAGATTTTGGCCTGTGCCTGCTCAGGCATTTGCGCCAGGGCGCCCGGGTTCCCTGTGGCAGTGGTGAGCTACGGTTTTCGCCCACTTCGCTGCTGCAGGATCTCGCACTCCCCGCCGATGTTGAGGTTGTGTCACAGGGTGTGGAACAGTCCAACAGTTCCATCGTCATTGGTCGCCAGGTGGTGATTAAAGTGTTGCGCCGCCTTGAGGCAGGTATTCATCCCGAAGCCGAGATTGCCCATTACCTTACTGCCAATGACTACACACATGTGCCGCCCTTTTACGGCGATGTAGCGCGCCACGGAGAAGGGGAGGAGCCCCACACCCTGATTCTGGCCCAGGGCTATATCGAGAATCAGGGAGATGCCTGGTCGTGGACCCGGACCAGGCTGGAGCGGGCAATTCACGAAGCGACCCTTGAAGACGCGGGCACGCTGGAAAAGGGCTTCAGCCCATTTAATGAGCTGGAAGCTTTTGCCGTGAAACTGGGGCAGCGTCTCGGAGAGTTGCACCAGGTGCTGGCCAGGCCCAGTGAAAATCCTGCATTCCGCCCTGAGCTGGCGGGTGAGGAACAGGTCAGCCTCTGGGCCGGGCGGGTTGGGCTGCGAGTGCAGGAGGCACTTGATCTTTTACACAGACACGCCCGGAACGCGTCAGAAGACGACCAGCGACTGGCCAGCCAGATCCTTGAACAGCGTGACAGTCTGATCAGCCTTGCTGAAAACCTGGCATACTCTGCCAGGGGCAGCCTTCTGACACGAATCCATGGTGACCTGCATCTGGGCCAGGTCCTGGTTGCCCAGGATGATGCGTATATCATCGACTTTGAAGGAGAACCGGCCCGTCCCCTGAGCGAGAGACGGGCGAAGGACTGCCCCTGGAAGGACGTGGCAGGCATGTTGCGATCTTTCGATTACGCAGGCGCGGTCATAGGCGAGAAGGCGGCGTCACCGGAGGCCAGCCCGAGCGCGAGCCCCCGGAGTCTGGAAGTAGCCGGCGAATACCGGCGCACCGGCAGTCAGGTATTTCTGCAGAACTATCGCCAGAGCGCCGCAGGTATTGCCCACCAGTGGCAGGATCCGGGGGGAGAGGAGGCTGCCCTGCAGTTGTTCCTGCTGGAAAAAACCGCTTATGAAATTGCTTACGAGGCTGCCAACAGGCCTACCTGGCTCAGAGTACCGTTACGCGGACTGGCTGCCATCGCTGATCAGATGAACAAGGGAGAAGGGAATGTCTGAAGCCACTGGAAAAACCGCCATCAGTCAGAGTGTCTGGCTTCCCCGAACGGATGCGGAGGCGCTGGCGGACGCCCGTCATGGCAATCCGTTTTCCGTGCTTGGCATTCATGAAACTGCAGAGGGAATGGTTCTGCGGGTCTATGTACCTGGCGCTCTGGGCGTCGATGTGCTGGACAGCCCGGACGGTACGCTGCGATGCAGCCTGACGGCGATCCAGATACCGGGTCTGTTCGCTGCCCTGGTGCCCCATGCCGCTCCCTACCGGCTGCGGATCCGCTGGCCCGATGGTGTGATACAGGAGACAGAGGATCCCTATTCATTTGGCCTTCTTCTGGGGGATCTGGACCTTTATCTCGTTGGCGAAGGTACACATCGCAGAATCGGGCATTGCCTGGGCGCCCAGCCCACCGAGGTTGATGGCATACAGGGTGTGCGCTTTGCAGTCTGGGCTCCCAATGCCCGGCGGGTATCCGTAGTGGGGGATTTCAACAGCTGGGACGGACGTCGCCACCCCATGCGCAAGCGCCAGCCGACCGGCGTCTGGGAGCTGTTCCTGCCACGGCTTGGCCCCGGGGAGGCGTATCAGTACGAGGTCCTCAATGTTCATGGTGAGGCAGTGCTCAAGGCCGATCCTGTAGCGCTTGCCACCCAGCCACCGCCCAGCACAGCCTCAGTCGTCGCTGATACTTCCCCATTCGAGTGGGATGACGGAGACTGGATGGCCCGGCGGGGTGAAGCCCAGGCCGCTGTCAGCCCCGTCTCTGCGTATGAGGTTCACGTCGCCTCCTGGCGCAAACACGGCGGTGACCAGGGCGAAATATACGACTGGGATTCGCTGGCTGAGCACCTGATTCCCTATGCGGTCGATCTTGGCTTCACCCATATTGAGCTGCTGCCAATCATGGAGCACCCTTTCGGCGGTTCCTGGGGTTACCAGCCCCTCAGCCAGTTTGCTCCAAGCGGGCGTTTTGGCAATACCCGTGACTTTGCAGCTTTTGTCGACTCCTGCCATCGCGCCGGTCTGGGGGTCATCCTGGACTGGGTGCCTGCACACTTTCCCACGGATCCTCACGGCCTGGGCCGCTTTGATGGTACCGCTCTGTATGAATACGAGCACCCATTCGAAGGTTTTCACCAGGACTGGGACACCTACATCTACAACCTCGGTCGGCGTGAGGTTCATGGCTTCATGCTGTCCTCCGCACTGCAGTGGCTCCGTGACTACCATGTGGATGCCCTGAGGGTGGATGCCGTTGCCTCCATGCTGCACCGGGATTATTCGCGCAAGGAAGGGGAATGGATTCCCAATGAATACGGCGGGCGGGAGAACCTGGAAGCCGTCGACTTTCTTCGCCATCTCAACGATGTCGTGAGAGAAGACGTGCCCGGCGCCCAGGTTATCGCAGAGGAGTCTACTGCCTGGCCCGGCGTCACTGAGTCCACCGCGGGTGGCGGCCTGGGTTTTGCCTACAAATGGAACATGGGCTGGATGCACGACACCCTGGAGTATATATCCCAGGATCCGCTTTATCGCTCCTGGAGCCACGACAAGCTGACCTTTGGCCTGATATATGCCTTTTCGGAAAAATTCGTTCTTCCCATATCCCATGATGAAGTGGTCCACGGAAAAGGCTCCCTGATCGGCAAAATGCCGGGGGATGAATGGCAGAAGTTCGCCAATCTGAGGGCCTATCTGTCCTTTATGTGGACGCACCCGGGGAAAAAGCTGCTGTTTATGGGCTGTGAGTTCGGTCAGTGGCGGGAGTGGAGCCATGATCACGAGCTGGACTGGGCGTTGCTCAGCTATCCGATGCACAAAGGCGTGCAGGACCTTGTGAGGGATCTCAACCACCTCTACCGGCAGACCCGTGAGTTACATCAGGCTGACGCGGCGCCGGAGGGATTCCAGTGGGTGATCGGCGACGACCGGAAAAACAGCGTATTTGCCTGGCTGCGCCTCGATCAGCTGGGTAATCCGGTACTTGTTGTTGCCAATATGACACCCCTTACCCATAGCGACTACCGGGTCGGCGTGTCCCGGGAGGGAGCCTGGACGGAAGTGTTCAACAGCGATGCCGCGGTGTACGGCGGTAGCAACGTCGGTAACGGTGGCCAACTCCTGGCTGAAGAGACTCCGCTTCATGGTCAGCCGGCCAGCCTCTCTCTCACACTGCCGCCCCTCGGGGTCCTGGTGCTTGCCCCGGAGCACTAGCATGACTCCCGCCGGCATGGGACATGCCGGCGGGAAGCTCAGATCCAGGCCATAAGCCCCATCTCCAGAGGGTGGCTGAGTGCCTGGTGAAAGGGATACATGCGCAGGCGGAGAGTCTGAAGTCCGGCATAGGACGGAGCCATCTGCCCGGAAAACTCCATCATGCCGTTGTTGTCTCTTTCAAATTCCAGCAGGAATCGGGTGGCCGCGTGAGGCTCAGAGTTGCCCGTACAGTCTGGTGTTATCAGGCCCTCCACTCGTACGTCCTCCGGCATCATGCCATTGAGATTCGCGCTGACAATCAGCGGGACATTTTCGCCATGGCGGCATTTCGCATCCATACATTCCGGCATCATCAGGCTCACACCCGGCCATGCTCCGCGGACGCGCTGCTTCCATTCTGCCAGTTCGCGCGCCGACTGGCCCTCATTTGCGCCGAGCTTCCCCCCCTGTTCACTGGCGGGCTGGTAAAATCTGGTTACGTAGTCCATCACCATGCGCTCGCTGTTAAACCGGGGAGTGACTGTCTTCATGGATGCCTTTGAGCGTTCCACCCAGCCCCGCGAATACCCCTGGTGCGTCCGGTCGTAATAAAGCGGAGCCACCTCAAACTCCAGCAGGTCCAGCAGGTCACGGGCCTCTTCCTTGTTACGGAATTCGGCATCCAGTTCGATATCCCGTGGAGTAATGGCCCAGCCGTTATGGCCGTCATAGCCTTCACCCCACCAGCCGTCCAGAACACTGAGATTGAGCGCACCGTTCAGAGCGGCCTTTTCCCCGGACGTACCGCTTGCTTCCTTTGGATACTCGGGAGTATTCAGCCAGACATCCACGCCGGACAACAGGCGTCTGGCCATGGCCTGATCGTAATTTTCCAGGAGCAGGATATGGCCCATGAATTCGGGCTCCATGGAAAGGTCATGGATGACCTTGATCAACTGCTGACCGGGCTTGTCCCGGGGATGAGCCTTGCCCGCAAACACGAGGACCACGGGCCTGTCCGGATTGGTCAGCAGCCTTTGCAGGCGGTCAAGGTCGGAGAAGATGAGGGTGGCCCGTTTATAGGTGGCAAACCGGCGTGCAAAACCTACAACCAGAGTGTCCTTCTCCGTCGACAGAAGGTGCCTGGTCATTCTGTCAGTCACGGTATGGCCGGTTCCGTTCCGGGTGTGCTGCCTCGTGACTCTCCGGGAAATCGATTCGGCTAACTGCTGCTTGAGGGTCTTGTGAACGTTCCAGAAATTATAATCCGGGATCTGCTCCACGAATGCCCAGAAGTCCGGATCGCGGAGACTGTTTCTCCAGTTGGGCGCCTGCATGTCGAACAGGCGCGACCATTCGGGTGCGAGGAATGTTGAAACATGGACTCCATTGGTGATGTAGTCGATAGGGTTTTCTTCTGCCGGCACCTGTGGCCAAAGGTGCTGCTCCATCTCCGATGCCACGCGGCCGTGAATCCGGCTGACACCATTGTGGAAACGCGAGCCTCGCAGGCCAAGGCTGGTCATGTTGAAGGCGTCGCCTGCAGCTGTGGCACCAAGAGCGAACACCTTCTCAAAATCCAGGCCGGATACCTGCAGGTACTCCTCCAGATTCTGAAGCGTCAGTTCCCGGGAAAAAATGTCATGACCGGCTGCGACGGGCGTATGGGTGGTGAACAGGGTGCACCCAGCGACAAGCTCCAGCGCCGCTTCAAAATCCAGGCCTCTGCCCATGGCGCGGCGGCACCGCTCCAGAATCTGGAATGCGGCATGTCCCTCATTGATATGCCACACCGTAGGCTGCAGACCCAGAGCTTCCAGCGCACGAGCGCCACCGATACCCAGCAGCATTTCCTGTTTTATGCGGGTTGTCTCGTCGCCACCGTATAACTGAAGAGTGAGATCACGGTCTTCAGGGCTGTTTTCGTTGACATTTGTATCCAGAAGATACAGCCGGATGTGGCCGATGCGTGCTTCCCAGACACAGGCCTGGATCTCTCTGCCCGGGAAAGGAACCGGGACGAGAAGAGGATCCCCGTTCTGTTCGACACGGGTGATGGGCAATTCATCGCTGGAATGGGATTCATAAAGAGCTATCTGCCGCCCCTCGGGGTCGATGCTCTGGATAAAATAACCCTGCTGATACCGCAGGCCCACTGCCACAAACGGCAGGCCCAGGTCGCTGGCGCCCTTGCAGTGATCACCGGCAAGTATGCCAAGCCCGCCTGAATAGATGGGAAAGCTTTCGTGAAAGCCGAATTCGGCGCAGAAATAGGCCACAAGGTCTGTAGCGGGATCGAGCTTTTCGGTCACTTCCGTTCCGGGTTCAGATTCCAGATAAAAGTCGTAGTCGCTCAGAACCCGCCGGTACTCCGCCAGAAAAGCGCGATCTTCTGCAGCCTGGTCCAGCCGGCTCTGGGCTACCCTGCGCAGGAACAGCTTGGGGTTGTGCTCTACTTTTTCCCACAGTTCCGCATCCATACGGACAAAAAGGCTGCGAAGACCGTAGTCCCAGCTGTAAAAGAGATCATTTGCCAACTCCGCGAGCCGGACCAGGGACTCGGGGATGAGGGGTTGGGCTTCCAGTTTAAATTCCGTGGCGTTGTCCATTCTGTCTGCCTCCAAAAGACGATTCCCTGTTGATCATCCTGACGTCGCCCGCCGCGTCGTCAGGGCTTCTTTATAGATTCCAGTATAGGTTCTGGCCCGGCGTTGCCAGGAGTGGTCAGCCTTCATTCCATTTATCTGCAGCCGTCGCCAGGCAACCGGATCCTGAAAGCATCCCAGGGCCCGGTTGAGGGCTCCTGCGAACGCATCACTCCCGGCCCCACTGAAGCAGAAGCCATTGGCCAGAGAAGACGGACTGTCCAGGGGGTCGGTCACGGTATCCGACAGCCCCCCAACCCGATGCACCACCGGAACGGTTCCGTAGTGCTGGCTGTACATCTGATTGAGGCCGCAGGGCTCGAACCTGGACGGCATCATGAAAATGTCAGCACCAGCCGTGATGAGATGGGCCAGGGCTTCATCGTAGCCAATGGTGAGTGAAAGGCTGCCTGGCCAGAGGTCTGCAAGGGCGCGGAAATCCCGCTCAAGATGGGGCATCCCTGAACCCAGAACGACTACCTGGCAGCCCTGTTGCAACATCCCGGGAACCACCTGCAGAAGCAGGTCCACGCCTTTCTGTTCGACCAGCCTGCCAATGAACCCCAGCACGGGCCTCGGTTGGCTGGAATCGGGCTGGCTGGAATCCAGGCCAAGATGCCGCTGGAGATCAGCCCGGCACAGTTGCTTGTTTTCAAGGCTGTCGCAGCCATAGGCGTGATCAAGAAAGTGATCGTTTTCGGGGTTCCAGATTCGGGTATCTATGCCATTCAGAACGCCGGCAAGAGCGGAGGCCCGGTGCCGAAGCAGACCATCGAGCCCGTAGCCAAATTCCGGCTGCTGGATCTCCCGGGCGTAAGCCGGGCTTACTGTAGTAAGACGGTCGCTGAACACCAGACCACCCTTGATAAAGGAAAGGCGGCCATGGAACTCAAGGGCGCTGTAATTCCAGAGGCTTTCGGGCAGTTCCAGTTGCCGGAAGGTGCCGGCCGAAAATAGCCCCTGATATGCCAGGTTGTGGATAGTGAAAACCGTAGCGGGGCCCTGGGGGGCGTCGGGCAGAAGGGCAGGCACAAGGCCGGACTGCCAGTCATTGCAGTGCACCACATCAGGCATCCATCGCAGACCTGCCTGACCCAGGGCGATAAGAACAGCGACCCTGGCGAACAGATGATAGCGCAGGGCGTTGTCCTGCCAGTCCTCCCCCTGGTCGTTCTGGTAGGGGTTCCCCGGTCGGTCAAACAGGGCTGGACAGTTCACGAGCCAGACAGTGACCGAGGTGCCCGGGATGGACGTTTCATGCAGGGTCACTGCATGGCCGCCGACTTCAAGCTCGGCAATGATGTTTGAACCTTTTTCCCGGGCGACCCGGAGTGCAGCGGGGTAGGCAGGTAACAGTACGCGGACGTCGATATCGAGGCTGCAGAGTGCCTCCGGCAGGCTGGCCGAGACATCCGCCAGGCCGCCAGTCTTGATGATCGGATAAACCTCGCTGGTGACGAACAACACGCGCATCAGGTTTTGTGCCTTTTCAGCAGGAAAGGTATCAGCGGGCCAGATTTACCCGGTGTGCTAGAACTTTACCTCACCAGCACAGGTGCTGATAAGCATAAAGGGGTAAAAAACATACATGATCTTTACAGCGTAGGCGCCGGATGATAAATGTGTAAATAACAGACTCTGTCGTTTCGCGGTGTTCTCAGGCACCCAGGAGGTGATCGACGCAAATCCCCAGCAAAGGAAGGATCAATGCCCGCAACGAAGCGCTTTGTAAGCCGCCTCACCCGCCAGACACTTGCCCTGGTACTTGCCGGAGGCCGTGGCAGCCGCCTCTATGACCTCACCAGCTGGCGGGCAAAACCCGCCGTGCCGTTTGGGGGGAAGTTCCGGATAATCGATTTCCCGCTTTCCAACTGCATCAATTCAGGCATAAGCCGGGTGGGTGTTTTAACCCAGTACAAGGCCCATTCACTCATCCGTCATATTCAGAGGGGCTGGGGCTCATTCCGCGGAGAAATGGATGAATTCGTGGAACTGCTTCCAGCCCAGCAGCGAATAGAGACTTCCTGGTACGAGGGCACAGCGGATGCCGTCATGCAGAACCTCGACATTATCAAAAGCCATAACCCGGAGTATGTGCTGATCCTCGCGGGCGATCATGTCTACAAAATGGACTATGGCACCATGATTGCGGCCCACGTGGAGGAAGAAGCGGACGTGACCGTGGGCTGCGTGGAGGTTCCGGTGGAGGAAGCCTCGGCCTTTGGCGTGATGTCGGTGGACGGCGATTACCGTGTTACAGAATTCCTCGAAAAACCTGAAAATCCGAAAGAAATGCCTGACAAGCCAGGCCGGACCCTGGCCTCCATGGGCATCTACGTATTCAGCACCCGCGTGCTTTTCGAGGAGCTGGAGCGCGACTATGAGCTGGACGGCTCATCCCATGATTTTGGCAAAGACATCATTCCTTCCGTTATCAAAAGGCTCAGGGTTGTCGCATTTCCCTTTCGCGATCCGACCCGCGAGACCGGCGCCTATTGGCGGGATGTCGGCACTGTCGACGCTCTGTGGCAGGCAAACCTGGAGCTCATCGGAATCAGCCCCGAGTTGAACCTTTACGACCCGGAGTGGCCTATATGGACCTATCAGGAGCAGCTTCCGCCGGCCAAATTCGTATTTGATGATGGAGACGGGCGACGTGGAATGGCGCTCGACTCGATGGTGGCGGGGGGATGTATTGTGTCCGGGGGGGTAGTGAGAAATTCCCTGCTGTTTTCCCGGGTGAGTGTGCATTCTTTCAGCGAAATAAGGGATTCTGTGATTTTTCCCGATGTTGATATCGGCCGGCACTGCCAGATCCACAAGGCGATCATAGACCGGGGCTGCCGGATTCCAGAGGGGACTCGCATAGGCATTGATCTGGAACAGGACCGTGAACGATTCCATGTCAGCCCGAAAGGGGTTGTCCTGGTAACACCGGAGATGCTGAAGCAGGACTATCCCCACGGCCTGTGAGGCGGCCTGAAACAGGCTGGAGTGGGCGCCGTCCGTGCCCGTAAAGCATGGCCGGCGATGGCGCCGCGTTCAGGAAAAGAGAGATCAAGGGGACAGAGATGAGAGAAGACAGCGTTAATCAACGTCTGAGCAACCGGGTGGCGGGCCGGCTTGAGCTTCTGGTTTTCAGGAGGGGAATGCCGGTAGCAACCGGGAAAATCCGGGACGCAAGCAGACACGGCTTTTTTATCGTCACCGACTATACCGATGTGGAGCTTCACCAGACGCTGGATATTGGAATCAGACTGCTTGATGCGCCAGAAAAGCACTTCCGGCGCATCAAGGCTGAAGTGGCCAGGATTTCAGAAGAGGGGCTCGGGGTTGAGGTTGGAAATTCCGCACTGGATGAAGCAGCTCTCAGCCTGATGCTCGACCGTTTCCGGAAACACGACCGGCTGAACTTAAGTTGAGTCGCCATTAATGCGGCTGTGTCCCTGAAAGAGTCTTTCTCTCAGGGCCGGGTCCGTGAAACCAGTAGCGCCACCGGGAACTCGGCGAACAGCCGTTCCGCCATCAGTAATGAGCCCTTCCCAACCGACACTGACTCCCGGGTCAGCCGATTCCAGTAGCCACGGGTGGCCAGATCTTCAGGCAGCTCGACACCTGAGTCCCCCCAGTCCAGGCGGCTCACGAGATTGCCGGAGCCACCGGCTGCAGCAGTTCCCAGACGCCCGAGCAGCCTGGGTACCACCACGATGAGCGTTTTGCCATCGTGTTGCCGCGCAAAAGCGAAGAGACTGTCAGCGTGTGCGCCTCTGGTCCGCAAAGCAATATAGGCCCCCTGGCCGAACAGTTCCGGATGCTGGCGTCGCAGGGACAGACACCTCCAGGTGACATAGCATTTGATACGGCCGTCCGACATGTCACCGGTCAGCTCGGATAACGCAGCGCGCTCAACGGGCTCCGTCTCAAACTGCGCTTTCAGTTCCTGAAGCATCTCCCTGCGCTGATCGTAGTTCACTGCACGGCGATTGTCCGGGTCCACCAGGCTGAAGTTCCAGAGCTCGTCCCCCTGATAGGTATCGGGCACGCCGGGGCTTGTCATTTTTAGCAGGACCTGGGCCAGGCTGACGTGCATCCCCAGGATGCTGATCGATTTCTGAAAGCTGGTGAAGTCCTCCAGAAAGCCGGCGTTGTCCGGCTGCAGCACACCGTCGATGAATCTGGAGAGGCTTTCCTCATAGCCGACGTTGCTGTTGATCCAGGAGGTATGCTGCTTGGCTTCCTTTACCGCCTTGAGCATGTAGTCCCGTATCCGCGCCCTGAACGCTTCCAGGTCAAGGGAAGGCAGTGACTCCAGGGGCCAGGCGCCGACCAGGGTCTGATACAGGAGGTATTCGGTGTTTTTATCGGGCCAGGCTCTGCCGTTATCCTGGTCTTTGTAGTGGGCATTGATGGCAGCCCAGTGATTGACCTTCTCCTGCCATTGATCCGGAATTTCAGAAAGAATTCCTATTCGCGCGCGGGTATCGGCAGATCGCTTGGTATCGTGGGTGGAGGTATCGACCATGCTGTGAGGCCAGTTGGCCAGGCGCTCAAGGTTGGCCTGATGAAAGGCCTCAGCGCTGGTCCCGAAAACATCCGGCTCGGCGCCTACTTCATTGAGCGCAATCAGCCGGTGGTAGACGTACAGGGCGGTGTCCTCCAGACCCTTGGCCGTGACCGGGGAAGTATATTGCTGGAAGCCCATTGAGAACCGTATCAACTGTCGGCGCAGGGATTCGGGCTGGCCTTCGCCGACCTCGAGAAGCAGAGCGTTACGGATGAAATGGAATGCTGTGATATCGGCGGCCCGGCTCCTTCCCATGGCATCCCGGACTGCGCGGTCTACCTGATCCCGATCCTCCTCACTGACACCGCGCTCGGTGATATAGGTACGATATACCGGAAAACACGCGACGACCTCGGTAAGAGCCTGCCTCAGACCATTAAGGGTAAAGTCCCGCGTATGCGGGTCGGCATCCGCAATACGGGCAAGCTGGTTTGCAAGTACCGCCATCCCGCTGGCAAGCGATGTCTGAACAATCAGCTTTTTCGAGCGATAACAGATGTCTTCAAAGCTCATTCTTTGGCCGACAAAGGCTTCGTAGATTTCCTGCATCTCACCTGCGGCATCGGGATCAATAAACAGGCCAGTGCAATCGGCAGCGAATTCATAGCCCGTGGTGCCATGAATGGGCCAGTCCCGCCGCAGCCTTTCGCCTTTACTGAGAATCTTTTCGGCGATGAGCCAGGTCGGTTTGGGGCCTTGCAGGCGACTGAAGTACTGTGCCGGGTCATAAAGCCCGTCGGGATGGTCTATTCGCAGGCCCTGGACCTTTCCCTCCCGGACAAGATCAAATGCAAGGCTATGGGTCTTTTCGAAAACCGCATGTTCTTCCTGCCGCAGACAGGCGAGATCATTGATATCGAAAAACCGGCGGTAGTTGATTTCATCAGCTGCGACTCGCCA
This sequence comes from Marinobacter sp., assembly GCF_044799475.1. GTDB lineage: Bacteria > Pseudomonadota > Gammaproteobacteria > Pseudomonadales > Oleiphilaceae > Marinobacter. The sequence goes on from NZ_CP085217.1 coordinate 2,418,566, forward strand.
GTAGGCCAGTCGATAGGCCTGGGCCTCGAGCAGCTCATGCATCGGGCTGCTGATCTCCTCGGCCAGGGTTTCGGATCTGTTGATCTCCCCGACGACGCTCGTCAGGTGTTGCTGCAGGGCGGGGCTGTCCTCGTGGAGAACTTTAAGTCGCTGCTTGAGGAGTTCCTTGTCCCGGTTGCGCGCAGTCAGCTCGTCGTGCCAGGTGTTGCTGCGGGCCGGAAGGTTCTCAAAGGCTGTCACGAGGCTCTGATATTCCATCAGTGCAAGCTCTTCGCCCGCAAAACGTTCCTTCAATGTGCCCGGCTGCCGATTGAAAATAAGGGGGTACTGGCGCGGATCGATCGGGAAGCAGTGCTCGTAATAGTGTACGGAAAAACTGCCCTGGCGCGGGTCAAAGCGGAGCTTTAGCTGTCTCTGGTCAAGAACATCACCGTAATGGTCGCCCAGTACCGGAATCAGTACCTGGTTATTCATCCCCCGGCGCAGGGGTGTCCAGTCGATGTCGAAAAAATCTGCAAACTGCGACGCCGGGCCATTTTCCAGAACATCCAGCCACCGGAGGTTGTCGTCCCCCATGACGCCCATGTGGTTGGGTACCATGTCGAGAATATGGCCCATATCCCGTTCTTTGAGTTTTGCAGCGAAGTCATCGAGATCCGCCTGGCTGCCAATTTCCGGATTGAGCTCACCATGGTCAACTATGTCATAGCCATGGCTGCTGCCGGCCCGAGCCTTCAGGTAGGGGGAGCAGTAACAGTGGCTGATGCCCAGATCATGGAGATAGGGAATCAGCTTTCCGGCATCGCGGAAGGTGAAATTCCTGTTGAGCTGGATCCGATAGGTGGCCGTGGGGATAGTATTTGCGTCACGGGCCGAAGCGAGAAAAACGGCAACCGACCAGGGCAGAAGGTTTCCATTCTTCAGGGCATCCGGCAACTCGGCAGGGAGGCAATAAACCATATCTCCCGGGTCCGGCCCAGGGCCGGAAATTACACAGGAAAGGGGCCCGAGATTCATCAGTATGGTGAGCGTGGAGCCATTCTTTAACTGCCAGGTTACCTGGAGGGCCGTGTCACCCTGCTCCTGGAAGGTTCCCGCGCCGGAGAGAGGGCGATGTCCATTTTCGCTATAGAGTTTCTCCCTTAAAGCCAGCAGATCTCTGAAATGGCGGTGGCGGTCGGCGTGGTGGGGCGATTCGAGACAGTCCCACTTGAGCTTGCTTTGAGCGAAAGTCTGTTCGGAATTCGGATCCGGGATGCGATCCCTGTTGTCAGCTTCGGAAAAATCTTCAAACCCTGAAAATTCTGCCTGGCGCCCTGACGTTACTGCTTCGGCGAGCTCTCCGGAAAAGTCACAGAAAAACTGAAAGGGCGTTGTCGCCCCGAATTCTTCTCCCATGAACACCAGGGGCGGCTGGGGGGCCAGCAGACGCACCGCTGCGGCAGCAGCAATAGCTTCGGGTGGTGCAAGGGCATCGATCCGTTCGCCGAAGGCGCGATTGCCCACCTGATCGTGATTTTGCAGAAAGGACACAAAGGCCTCGGGAGGAAGCTCGGTGCTCCGTTCGCCCCGGTGCACGTTTCCCCTGTAGGGAGAAACTTCTCCCTGGTATGCAAACCCCTCGGCAAGACACCGGCCCAGAAACCAGTTTGGTTTCCGGGCATAGTCGGCATAGTAGCCATCGTTCTCGCCGGTGAGCATCAGGTGCAGGCAGTGATGAATGTCATCATTCCACTGGGCAGTATAGAAGCGGGGTGATAGCTCTGGAGTTCGGGAAAGGTAACGGGCGCAGTTGTGGTCGTTTTCAAGCACCAGATGGATCTGACGGTTGCGGCCCGGGCCCTCCTGGACCCGGGTGGCGAGTTCCTCAAGAAAGGACGGGCTGGAATCGTCCCGGATGGCGTGAACGGCGTCCAGTCTCAAGCCATCCAGATGATATTCCTCCAGCCAGTACAGGGCATTATGGATGAAAAACTCCCGGACGGTCTGGCTGTTTTCATCGTCAAAATTGATCGCGGCGCCCCAGGGGGTCTGATGGCGCTCGGTAAAAAAATGAGGCGCATAAAGGTGCAGGTAATTGCCGTCGGGCCCGAAATGATTGTAGACAACATCCAGCAAGACCATGATCTGGCGCTCATGCGCTGCCTGAATCAGGCGTTTCAGTTGCTCGGGGCGGCCATAGGTATGATCAGGGGCAAAGAGCAGAACGCCGTCGTAGCCCCAGTTCCGGCGCCCCGGAAAGTCCGACAGTGGCATAAGCTCAATGGCGGTAATACCAAGTGCCGCCAGATAATCCAGCCTTTCTTCAATACCCTGGTAATCACCGTCTTTGCTGAAGGTTCCGGCGTGCAGCTCGTAGATCACGGCTTCGTGCCAGGGCCGGCCGCGCCATTCCCTGTCCCCCCAGGCGAAAGCTGAGGGGTCGACCACTTCGCTCGGCCCGTGGACATCCTCCGGCTGAAAGCGCGAGGCAGGGTCTGGCACACACTCATTGCCCCGGATGCGGTAGCTGTAGAGGGAGCCGGTGGCGGCGCGGTCTGTTTCGAGGCAGAACCAGCCTCCTTCTCCGGCCTCCATGGGCAGACAGGTCCTGTCTTTGCCCTCGTGGAGACAGAGTTCGACTCCGGAGACCGCGGGCGCCCAGAATCCGAAATGCACCCTGCCATCCGGCTGGATGCGGGCCCCAAACGGCATCTCGTGAAACCGGTTCACGTCTTCTCCCCCTGGTTCACATCCCTGCGATGGTGGAAAAGCATCAGGGAGTGGCCTCCAACCGCGCATTCGGAGCCGGAAACCCAGCTCTGGGAAGAGGCCGGAATGTCAGGGATAAAGGTGTTTATCAGGAGGTTCCAGGAGGCTATGCCGGCGATCTCCGGAATGGTGAAAGCCACATCGTCATGATGGGCATTCAGGAACAGCAGGAAGTCGTCATCTTCCAGGCGTTCTCCCTGCCTGTCCACATCGGGCAGCCCAGTGCCGGTTACAAGTGCCCCAAGAGCCCTGGCAAAGGTCGTGTCCCATTCCTCCTTGGTCATTTCGCCGCCGTCGGGGTTGAGCCAGTAGATATCCCGGGTATCAGCGTCGTCGACGGGTTGACCGTGAAAAAAATGGCAGCGCCGGAAGGCAGGGTGGGATTTTCGGATATGGATCAGTTGACGGGTAAACTCCAGGAGCTGGGTGCCTTCCTCGCCCAGTTCCCAGTTCAGCCAGCTGATCTCATTGTCCTGACAGTAAGGATTACTGTTTCCCTGCTGGCTGCGTCCGAATTCGTCACCAGCCACCAGCATGGGAACGCCCGTTGAGAGGAAAAGGGTGGCAAGAAAGTTGCGCTTCTGGCGCTCCCGCAACGCCAGGACCTCCGGGTCATCGCAAGGTCCCTCTGCCCCGCAGTTCCAGCTCCGGTTTCCGTGTCCTTCGCTCTCTTCTCCTTTTTCTTCCCCCTCTTCAGTTTCTTCTCCTTCTTCTATCTCTTCTCCTTCTTCATCGCCCCCCTGATTCGGCTCATTGGCCAGATTATGCTCCTGGTTATAACTGACAAGATCATGAAGTGTGAATCCATCATGAGCGGTGATGAAGTTGATACTGGAGCAGGGACTGCGGCCTTTTGAATAAAAAAGATCGGCCGAGCCGGTCAGGCGCGTGGCCAGTTCGGCGATAACGTCGCCTTTCCCGCGCCAGTAATCTCGGACCGTGTCCCGGTATCTGTCGTTCCATTCGCTCCAGAGTGGTGGAAAATTGCCGACCTGATAGCCGCCTTCGCCCAGATCCCAGGGCTCGGCAATCAGCTTTACCCGGGACAGCACCGGGTCCTGCTGGATGATGTCAAAGAAAGCCCCATACCGGTCGAAATCGTGCTCCTCCCGGCCCAGGGTGGCAGTCAGATCAAACCGGAAGCCGTCGACGTGCATTTCCTGAACCCAGTAGCGAAGGCTGTCCATGATCAGTTGCAGGACCTGCGGATGCCCCATGTCGAGTGTGTTTCCGGTGCCGGTGTAATCCATATAATGGCGCTGGTCCTCCGGCACCAGTCGGTAATAGGATCGGTTGTCTATACCCCGGAAGCAGAGCGTGGGCCCCAGGTGATTGCCTTCGCCAGTATGGTTATAAACAACATCAAGGATCACTTCGATGCCGGCGGCGTGCAACGCTTTGACGGCAGCTTTGAACTCGGTGACCGGGTCGCTGCTGGCGTACTCGGGCTCAGGTGCAAAAAAACCAATACTGTTGTAACCCCAGTAGTTGGTGAGGCCCTGATCTTCCAGGTGACGGTCATTGACGTAAGCGTGAATGGGCAGCAGCTCGACCGCTGTAATGCCAAGCCGTTTGAGGTAGTCGATTACCGGCTCTGTGCCCAGTGCCGCATAGGTTCCCCTGACGTACTGGGGAAGGTCCGAACGCAGCCTGGTAAAGCCCTTGACATGAAGCTCGTAGAGGACAGTTTCGTGCCAGGGAATAGCCGGCGGAGTGTCTCCTTCCCAGTCAAAGCTCCCATCAATGACCCGGGAGTGGAACATACCCTCAACGCTGTCTCTGTCGTCAAAGGACAGGTCTTCTTTTTTGTCGCCGATGCGGTAGCCAAACATTGCATCGCTCCACTGGAGCCCTCCGGAAATGGCTTTGGTGTATGGGTCCAGTAAAAGCTTGTTCGGATTAAAGCGGTGGCCGTCTTTCGGAGCGTAGGGCCCGTGAACCCGGTAACCATAAAGTAGCTCGGGACGCACGTGGGGCAGGTAAGCATGCCATACAAGCCCTGTGCGCTCAGGCATGACGATGCGCTCAATTTCCTGCTTGCCGGAAGGGTCGAAAAGGCAGAGCTCAACCCGTTCGGCATGTTCGGAAAAAAGGGCAAAATTTACTCCGTTTCCATCCCAGGTCGCGCCAAGTGGCTGGGGTTCTCCTGGCCAGACGCGCGGCTGCTTTTCACTCATTGCTCAGTTCCACCTTTTGTGCGGACAGCTAACCGTTCTGCTGAGCCGTAAAAATGCTTGATGACGGGTGGTGGGAACAACGTTCACGCTAAAACTCTCCCACCGCAAATTCTCCAGACACGGTCTGAAGACTGGGCTAAAAAAGTCGGTTCATATTTGATATACAGGTTCTGGAAACTGCTGGCCAGTGCTTTCCCGGCGCGGATGGCGGTCTCCCTGCCTGTCCGCGAACGCACAGGGCTTTCCGGGCTTGACAACAAAGAAAGCCCGGAAGAAACATCGGACCATCTGTCAGGAGTTGGCAGTCCCGTGGAGCCCGGTCCTGGGCCGAGGGGTCGGGCGCGCGGCGCGGCATTGCGAATTGCGATGCTTGCGCAGAAGCCACGAATACAGCTGGCGTACCCCTGCCTGATGTTGGCTCTCCTGAAACATCAATCCCAGACCCTGGTCAGTTTTATGGACAACCATGGCTTTCCCTCTCAGTGATAGGCCAGAGGGCTGCTCTTCAGATGTTAGTACAAATTCGAGCACCTGGTTGGATCCGACTTCGGTCGTGTCTGTCGCCACGAACAGCCCGTCTCTGCTTACTTCTCTGAGGCGTCCGGTGCATACCAGCGTTCCATGCCTGTAAAGGTGCAACTGGGCATTTGTTGATAGTCTCAGGCTCTGTCTGTGTTCCATTGTTGTCCTCCCTGCTGCGTATTTCGCTCCCTTAACAGTCTTATAGAAGGGATTCATGGGTTTTGACTGTCGCCAAAACAGGTATTTAAGATGACTCTACCGCAGCTTTGTGGCTCAGACAAATCCTATTATCCGGTTTTTTCTCACGCCCATTTGCCAGTCCGCTTCACCGTGCTGCTCCAGTCTTCTGGCAGTGCCTGCTGTGCGTCAGGGGATGAATCGCTGTTATGATTCGCAGTCTCCAGCAATCAGTTTCGGGGCTTGCGGTATGGTAGTCATGGTAGAGGCATTGGTGCCCATTTTCGGTTTGATCATGCTGGGTTACCTGTTCCGACGCTGGCAGTTCCCGGGAGAAGGCTTCTGGCCACTGGCCGAACGTTTTACCTACTATGCGCTTTTCCCCGCCATGCTGATCTACAAGCTGGGCAGCGCCGAGCTGCCGGTGTCGGCCTATTTCGAGATCGCGGTGCTGATCCTTGCAATGCTGGCTGCCATGACGCTGCTGCTGGTGATTGTCCGCCTGGTGTGGCGCTGGTCCGGGCCGGTCTATTCTTCAGTATTCCAGGGCGCGGGCCGCTTCAACTCTTATGTGGCGCTGGCTGCGGCCGGGCTTCTGCTGGGGGACGAGGGGCTGTCACTGATGGCCATCGCGGTGGCAGTGATGGTGCCGCTGCTCAATCTGTTGTGCATCTTGATGTTTGCCCTGATCGCCGATCAGGAACCGGTGCGTTTTCGCCCGGTGCTGAAAGCAATTGTCACCAATCCGCTGATCATCGGGTCAGTGTTTGGGGTGGTCTGGAGCTTTTTTCGCATTGGTTTTCATCCGCTGCTGGCAGGGATGCTGGAGCCACTCAGTAACCTGGCCCTGCCGCTCGGCCTGATGACCGTGGGCGCGGGGCTGCAGTTGCGGGCGCTGCGCGGAGCCTCGATGCCCTTCGCGGTGGCCACGTTTGCCAAGTTGATCTGTTTTCCCGTAATGACACTGGGCCTGGCCATGCTCCTTGGCGTCGACGGTCTGATGCTGCAGGTGGTGATACTGCTGGCGGCGATGCCCACCGCCTCGTCATCCTATATCCTGGCGCGCCAGCTTGGCGGTGACGCGCCCCTGATGGCGGCGATCATCAGTGGCCAGACGCTGCTGGCCACCGTGACCGTGCCGCTGTTACTGGGTCTGCTCTGGTAGGCACTTCAGGGCTGCATCCGCCAGCGCCTGCTGGAACCTGAGGTACCCCTGGGCATCGGGGGTGATGTCAGTCGCCAGTGGGTCCCAGGTGCTCATGGTCAGTTCCAGGTTTTCGGTGATTGAGCGCCACCACTTCCGACTGAACTGGGGTTCCGTCAGCAGGCAGGGCTTGTTGGCTCCGGCAAGCTGTGCCTGGATCTCCGCCAGGTGACGGGCTCCCGGTGGCCTTTCAGGACTGTGGGTCATGACGCCGGCGACGGAGAGGCCATAGTGCTCGGCAAAGCGACCGAAGGCATCATGATAGGTAAATATGGATATATCCTTCAGCGGCTTCAGCTGTTGCCGGATGCTTTTTTCCTTTTTCCCGAGATTGCTGCGGAAACGTTCAAGATTGCTGTCGAGGGTATTTACCTCTGCGTCCGGAAGTTCTGACAGATGGGCGTGAATCTGTTCTGCCATGCCCAGGGCCAGAGCTGGATCCAGCCAGATATGCGGGTCTTCGCCATGGCCATGGTCGTGATCTGTTCCGTGTTCGTCATGACGGTCCCCCGCCTCATCTTCTTTCGTATCAGGAGCAAAGGCTACTGTGCGGCCACTGAAGTCGGCTCCCGACAGAAGCCGGTCCAGAAATGTCTCCATGTCCGGCCCGACCCAGAAAATCAGATCCGCCGTTTCCAGGGCTTTGCGTTCCGAGGGACGTATCTGGTAGGTATGCGGGCTGGCCCCGGAAGGCACCAGAGTGGTTACCCTCGTGGTGTCGGTTGCCACTGCGCGGACCAGAAGCTCCAGCGGCTTGAGGGAGGTGACAACATGCGGAGGTTCGGCCGCATGCAGCTGTGCGACGCCTGAAGACAGGCTGAAAGCGGCGAGCAGGCTGCCGGCCAGGATATGGGCGTGTTTCATGGTCGAGTCCTTCGAATAAATAGAATGTTATAATATTACATTAATTCACTCCCGTGAAGGGCGCGCCCGGGTGTTTATGCGAAAACGGTCAGTCCCGGTATAATGCTGGCCTTAAACCCACGGGCTGCCGATAATGGCGCCTGCCAACCAGGACGCTTTCATGACCGTACGTACCCGAATCGCGCCTTCACCGACCGGAGATCCACATGTCGGTACCGCCTATGTTGCGCTGTTCAATCTGTGTTTTGCACGCCAGCATGGCGGCCAGTTCATTCTGCGAATCGAGGATACCGACCAGGTACGCAGTACAGAAGAGTCCGAACGGGATATATTCCGGGCCCTGCGATGGCTGGGGCTGGAATGGGACGAAGGCCCGGATGTAGGCGGCCCCCATGGTCCCTACCGCCAGTCCGAGCGCAGGGATGATTACCGTCAATATGCCCTGGATCTGGTGGAAAAGGGCTATGCCTTTTACTGCTTCCGCACGCCGGAGGAGCTTGAGGTTATCCGCGAGGAGCGCAGGGCTGCAGGTCTGAATCCGGGCATCAAGGGCGATCTTGAGTTGCCGGCAGAGGAAGTGCAGCGCCGCATGGATGCTGGTGAGCCCTATGTTATCAGGATGAAGGTGCCGGATGAGGGTGTCTGTCACATTGACGATATGCTCCGTGGAACCATTGATATCGACTGGGGGCAGGTGGACTGTCAGATTCTCCTGAAATCCGATGGCATGCCCACCTACCACCTGGCGAACGTGGTGGACGATCACCTGATGGAGATCACCCACGTGATGCGGGGCGAGGAGTGGATCAACTCGGCGCCCAAACACCAGCTGCTTTATGAATATTTCGGATGGCAGATGCCGGTATTGTGCCATCTTCCTCTGCTGCGCAACCCGGACAAGAGCAAGCTGTCCAAACGCAAAAACCCCACCAGCATTAACTTTTACGAGCGCATGGGCTTTCTTCCCGAGGCGCTGCTCAACTATCTGGGCCGCATGGGGTGGTCCATGCCGGATGAGAGGGAAAAGTTTTCGCTGGCAGACATGATTGCCAGTTTCGACATCAGCCGCGTATCCCTGGGCGGGCCCATTTTTGATGTGGAAAAGCTGCGCTGGCTCAACGGCCTGTGGCTGCGGGAAGATCTCTCGGATGAGCAGTTCATGGCCCGGATACGGGACTGGTGGTTCAATGCCGAGGCACTGGCGCCTCTGGTGCCCCATGTGAAGGGCAGGGCGGAGGTGTTCAGCGATGTGGCCCCCATGGCCGCCTTCATGTTCTCGGGCATGCTGAACCTCAGGCCAGAGGACTTCAGCCACAACAAACTGGACGAGGGTGACATCCGCAGAGTGCTCCAGTTCACTCTCTGGCGCCTGGAAGCTCAGCGGCACTGGAGCAAGGAAAACATTTTCGCCGATATCAAAATGCTGGCGAAGGCGCTTGGCCTGAAGATGGGGGACTTCATGTTTCCTGTTTTCGTCGCAATTGCCGGCACGCCGAATTCCTGGTCCGTGATGGACTCCATGGCCCTGCTTGGGCCAGATATGACCAGGGCCAGGCTGCGTCATGCGTTGCAGCTGCTGGGCGGGTTCTCGAAAAAAGAGACAAAAAAGGTGGAAAAGGAATACGCAGCATTACCGCTGGATTGATCAGTAAACGAACGGATCGCCGGCCACTGATACTCACGCGGGAAAAAAACGATTGTCAGGGGTTGACGGGCCGGCGACCGATCACTAATATACCGCTCCGTTGATGGGGCCATAGCTCAGCTGGGAGAGCGCGACGCTGGCAGCGTCGAGGTCGACGGTTCGATCCCGTCTGGCTCCACCATTTCAACGTGTCCCCTTCGTCTAGTGGCCTAGGACACCGCCCTTTCACGGCGGTAACACCGGTTCGAACCCGGTAGGGGACGCCATTATTCAGGATGCCGGCAGCAGCCGGATATCCATAAAAAAACCGCCCGAGAGAGGCGGTTTTTTTATGGCCGGAATTCCGGTGCTCTGTTCCCCGCTGAAGGCACCTCAGCGAACGGCCAGCGCACCCTTGCCCACCCCTTCAAATGCCCGCACCTGGATGGTGTCATCCGGGAAGTCTGTTTTGCACTCATCGGCAATGTGGGAGGCGATCAGTTCCACCGTGGTGTCGGTAGTCATCATGTAGACCCGGCTCTCAGGCATGGTAAGACTGAATTCCCCCTGGTTGGCTTCGTAACTGAAGGTTATGTAGCGGGAGCCGTCAGGGTCAGCAGAGCGCTCGCTGACGTCCTCCTCGGAACCGACGTAGATATCTTCCCAGCGCCTGGCCCACACCTGCTCAAGTGCCGGATCGCGCTGGCCGTTGCGGTGGATCTCAATTGGGGAGCGGTGGCCATGAGCAATCCGCTGGCAGTTACCCAGATGTTTCTTGAGGCCGTGGACATAGTGATACCAGGCTCCGGTGATCTCTTCCTCCCGCAGGCTGATCTGGATATCCTGAACGTTGGCTGGCAGGACCTGTTTTAGCTCGGTCTCAAGGAGCTTCGCCACGGCTTTGGCTTCGAGAGTCTCTCCTGGAACCATGACGAAGGCTTCCTGGGGACCCCGGTGAACAATACGGGTACCATCCGTGAGGTGCCAGATGAGTGTGTCAGGGGTCTCTGGCTTGACCTCAAGGCCCGGATAGCCGGACGGCACAGCAAGACGGTGGTCCACCCGCTCGTCAATTATCTGTTTGATGGTGCGCTTGACCGAGCTGAAATCAAACACCATGCCCTGGTCGTCGAGCTCACCACCGAGAACGACATCAACAATCCAGCTTTCTCCCACCAGCCCCCGGGAGGGGTCAAGATAGGCAAAATCGATGACGGTCAGATTGTCGACAAAAAGGTGGTTCATCAGATAGTCCGCTGAGAAGAGTTGCTGCAGGGATCGGGCAAACAGGTGGCCGGGGACGGCCGGGTTCGCTACCCTGGGTGTGCAGGATTGGCGGGAATTCTAACAAAAATCCATCAGACTGAGTGAGAAATTGCATGGCGAGCCAGGGTTCCGGCAATCTTTCGAAGCGGCGGTTCCCCGCTATTGTGCTGGCAGCCGGCGCTTCCCGGCGCATGGGGCGGGCCAAGGCGCTTCTGCCATGGGCGAAAGGGAATCTGCTGGATCAGGCCGTGGGCCAGGCGTGGTGCCTGGGTGACGAGGTCTGGGTCGTTGCCGGCTGCCGGTATCCGCTGATTCGCTACCGGTGCCGGCGACAACCGTCAGGCTGGCTGCGAAACCCGGAGTGGGAAGAGGGCATGGCTTCATCCCTGAGAAGGGGGCTGGGGGCGCTTCCGGCAGCAGCGGCCGGAGCATTTGTGGTGCTGGTGGATCAGCCCCTGATCACCCTGGAGTCACTACAGCCGCTGGCGGATCACGCGCGGGCAGATCCGGCCAGAGCCGTGGCCGCGGACTACAATGGCCGCCCGGGCGCCCCGGCCTGGCTGCCCAGAAGCCTGTGGCCGGCAATATCCAGGATCACTGGAGACAGGGGGGCTGCCAGCGTGCTTGCAGCGGCGGCAGCCCATCGTGTCCGGGTCCCCGGAAGTGAGCTTGATCTGGACACCCTGGAAGACTGGCGGAAACTTTCAGGGCATCAGGCGAACAGGCCGGAGAGCCAGGCGATGCCAACCGCAAAAATGCCAAGGCTGACCGACAGGCCAATGGTGTAGAGCCGGGAGGCAGACGCCTTCTGCTGACTGGCATAGAGATCAATGGTGCGTTGGGCGATGTCCTCTGCAGTTTCCCGGGATATTTCATGGGCCTGCTGGATAGCCTCGGACTGCAGGGTCTGCCAGAACTCGGTATCAATAGTCTGGACGCTGGTAATGTGGTCTTTGAGCTCGGCCATGTGCTCGCTGGTAAACCCGCCGCCCCGGGAAAGCTCCTTGCGGAATTCGGACAGCTCCCGGGCTAGGTTCAGGCTCACTTCGGCGGCCACTTCGTCCTTCAGGGACGCGGTCTGTTTGTCGATCGCTGCAGTCACCCTGCCGAGACGTTCTTCAAGGGCCGCAGACTGTTTTTTGTCGGCGTCATCCAGCGCCCGTTTCAGGTGGTCAAACTGCTCGTCGAAAAGACTGCTGAGGAGTTCATGAAGGCGGTTGTTAATGTGAGTCTTCACCGCCGAGCGGGCAATCTGCTCAATCAGGTCGCTGGTGAGGGGGACGACCTGAGGCCCCTGTTGTGCTGCGCTTCCCTGACCGGTTTCAGCCGATTTCGGCGACATTTCCACCGAGGCGTCCTGTGGCAGGGAGAACTCATCTTCTGCAGTTTCCGGAACTTTGAAATCGCTGCCTCCGGGCGCTTCCGGCAGGGTTCCCTTATCCACATCGCTGGATAACTGCTCAAGAACGAGGTTAAGACCGTCGGTATGGGGTGGTTTGGTCAGTACGTTGTACACGCCGAAGTTGCGGGCCTCTTCCACGAACGAAGCCGATTTCTTGGACGTGCACATGATAATCGGGATACCTGCGGTGGCAGGGTTTCCCTTGATGGCCTTGGTGGCCTCCACGCCGTTCATGCCGGGCATCAGGTGATCCATGAAGATCACGTCCGGACGGTCATGGTTGTTGAGGAAATCCAGTGCCTCTTCGGCGGAGCCTGCCATGTTGACCTGCATTTCGCGGCTCTCCAGCAGCTTGCTGAGAGCGAAGCGGGCCACTTTTGAGTCGTCCACCAGGAGTGCGTTTTTAATTGCCATCATACAACCTCAACCTTTCCACCGTTGTCTGTTAAGTTCCGCACCCACCGACGGATTCTCGTTATTCTCTGTCGAATTATCTGAATTTTCTGGCAACCGAGACCCTCGTCAGCCCTGCCAATACCCGGCCTCTCCTGTTACCAGCCTTCGAGGGGAGGGCACTGGGTGGCACGGTAGCTCTTGTCCCGGTAGCACACGCCAGGTTCGCTGGTTCTGGCCCGGAATATCTCGCCTTCCGGCGTGGTCAGTTTGACCTGGCCATAAGGCTCGCCATAACGGAAGGTGGCCTCAATGGAGCTGCCATTGGGGTTGAGCAACAGTCCCCTGCCGTGGAATTTTCCTTCCACGTACTCTCCCTGGTATTTTTTGCCGCCGGCCAGGATTTCACTGCCCGTGCCGTGGAACTCCCCTTCAGAAAAACCGCCTTCAAAGGAACGTCCGTCCGGAAAGGTAAGGGACCCTTCACCATGGAATTGGTCGTTGCGGAACCCGCCAACATAGAGCTTGCCGTCCTGAGTGGTCAGGGAGCCGTAGCCATTCAGACGATTGTTTTTCCAGGCCCCGGTCAGGATATCGCCGTTGGCCCTGGTGAGCGTGCCCTGGCCATGAAAGCTGTCGTTGGCGAACTGGCCGGTATAGGTGGAACCGTCAGCCCCGCGAAAGCTGCCTTCTCCAGAGCGCTGGCCGTTGTTCCAGTCACCCTTGTAACGGCTACCGTCGGGATACCAGGCGGTGCCTTTGCCATGAAACTGACCGCTGATGAAGCCACCCTCGTAACGCAGGCCGTCTTTCCCTTCGAAGGTGCCGTCGCCGGTCTTTACGCCGCCAACCCAGGTGCCTCTGCGGTGGTCCACCCTGGTATAGGCTTCAAGCTGTCCGACAAGAGTCAGCTGGTCGCCAGCATCCACCGCGATGGTTTTCTGCCAGGGCCTGTAACCTTCTTTGGTGATCGCAACGTCGTACTTGCCCGGCTTCAGGTCCAGATTCAGCCTGGTGGGGCCATGCTCGGTACCATTGATGACCACCTTGTCCCCGTGAACGTTGGAGCGCAGCGTGAGGCTGGCTGTGGAGGGCAGCTCGGGCTCAGGCGCAGCTTCTGGCAGGGGGTCTGGTGTCCAGGCCTGAGGCTCTTGCAGCTGGAAGGCGGGCTGGGGGGACAATCTGGCAACCCCGGGAGCGGGTTCCCGCTTGTCCGGCGTGACCTGGGGCGTCGATGGCTTCGTATCATGCTCTGAATCGGTCATCTCTGCCGCCGTCGTGGAGGCGGAAACCTGTTGCGCAACAGGTTTCCGGGGCTCCGGTTCAGCCCGGCCTGCGACGGCGATCTCTTCTTCTTTCTCTGGCACAGCGGTGGCCGGGGCCTGTTCTGGTTCGCCCGCCTCAACCAGGGCAGGGCTCTGGGCTCTGCCCACGTCATCGCTGATGGACGCGAAGCCCGCGGTGACCAGAAGCATGAGCGCCAGTGCATTGATAAACAGTAGCGGTCTGAAATCGACCATTTAAAACCTCATCGATCCGAAATGTGGCCAGGTTGCACGGCTGTCCGTCGGCGCCGGAACGGATTTACCCCCCAACAGCGTTGCCGGGAAAAGGCCGCAGACAATCATGCCAGTCAATCTTAGCGGGTTGGGGCCGGCTTATGTAACAGGATGTGTCCCGGGTTGATGAGATTGCAGGCCAAATCACACTTTGTCCGGAAGTTCATCATGGTTGCGTTGCTCCCATGCCCTCATGTGAACATCCGCTTCGTACTGGTAGGGAGATCTGAAGGGCGTCAGGACAAAGTCAAACACGAGGAAGAAGAAACCCAGGGATAGCCAGGCGATCACAAGGGTGCTGATGGTGTTGGCCTGGACTTCAGGGTTTGCGTTCACGAAGGCCTGAAGCGTGGGCAGGACGTCGCCAACGAGGATAACCGGATTGAAGCTGGAAAGTACCAGAGGCACCCAGAACGCGATGACTACCGGAAAAAAGCCGAAAGACCAGAGGGCCCGACGGAGAATGTAGATGCCCAGTGCGCTGATGAAGCGCTGCCTGAGCTCCGGCACTTTGCGGATGCTGTCCAGGTATCGTCTGCGAGCCGCCCAGTATGCGGCAACACTGGGCTCCGAATTCGGATTGTCCGCGTGCCCGGTAGCTTGTTCCCTTGATCGGTTTGCGGAGGATTCTCTTGCATGGCCGGTGCCTGAGAGGTGACTGCTGTACCCGGACGGGAGAGCTTCCGGGTCAGTGTTTGCAGCGCTGCCGGCCAGGGCCCCATCGTGAAAATCTGTGGTCATGGTGGTTGGCCTTCCTCAGCCTGGTTTATGTTCTATACAGCCACTGCAGGTTCAAGTAGCGTGACGGCAAACCTCTGCATGATAATCGAAACGACGTGTTAACCTACATACCTACATTTCAGAAAGACGGGAAAACTGAATGACAGCAGGCAGCGAAAAGGAAATACATCCGGCATTTGAGAAGTTGCGCAGTCACCACATTGCCACCCTCAATATTGACGTTGAAGAGTATCGCCACCGGAAGACGGGCGCCCGCCACCTCCACATGGCAGCTGACAACGACGAGAACGTGTTTTTTGTCGCCCTGAGAACCTTTCCCATGGATTCCACCGGCGTTGCTCACATTCTCGAGCACACTGCACTCTGTGGCAGTGAGAAATATCCCGTGCGGGATCCATTTTTCATGATGATTCGTCGTTCCCTTAATTCCTTCATGAATGCGTTTACCAGCAGTGACTGGACGGCCTATCCTTTTGCCAGCAAGAACAGGAAGGACTTCGACAACCTCCTGTCCGTCTATCTGGATTCGGTATTTTTCTCCAGGCTGGATCCGCTGGATTTTGCCCAGGAAGGCCACCGCCTGGAATTCGAAACACCGGACGACCCGGAAACACCGCTGGTATACCGGGGTGTGGTCTACAACGAGATGAAGGGGGCCATGAGCTCTGCCACCTCCCAGCTCTGGCAGAACCTCTCCGCCAACCTGTTTCCCACCACTACCTACCATTACAACAGTGGTGGCGAGCCGGATCACATAGTGGATCTGGGCTATGAGGATCTGGTGCGCTTCTATCGTCATCATTACCATCCGAGCAATGCGCTGTTCGCCACCTTTGGCAATATCCCGGCACACGAGCATCATGAGAAATTCGAGGAGCGGGCACTGGCGCGCTTTGACCGGCAGGAGATTGAACTTCCTGTACGTGACGAAAAACGCATGTTTGCCCCTGTCAGAGTTGAGCAGGCTTACGCTGTGAGTGAGGGTGAGCCTGTTGAGGGCAAAACCCACGTCGTGATGGGCTGGCTGCTCGGTCACAGTTTTGATCTGCAGGAAAATCTCGAGGGCCACCTGCTGGCCAGCGTGCTGCTGGAAAACAGCGCGTCGCCGCTGCAACGGGCACTGGAGACGACCGACGTAGGCCGCGCTCCATCACCGCTGTGTGGTCTGGAAGATTCCAACCGTGAAATGACATTTGTTTGCGGGATTGAAGGCACGGACCCGGGGAGGCACGGGGATGTCGAGGCCCTTATTGAAGGGGTGCTTGAGCAGGTTGCGACTGAAGGGGTGAGCCAGGAGCGGCTTGAAGCCATCCTGCACCAGCTGGAACTGCACCAGCGGGAAATCTCCGGCGATCAGATGCCGTATGGCCTGCAGCTGATCATGGAAGCCATCTCGCCGATGGTCCACGGCGGTGACCCGGTGGCCCTTCTGGATCTGGAGCCGGTTCTTGCCCAGATGCGCGAGAAGATCACGGATCCGGATTACATTCCCGACCTTATCCGCCGCAAGCTGCTGGAAAACCCGCACCGGGTAACCCTGACCCTGCGGCCGGATGATCAGCTTGAGTCCCGTCGGCAGGCAGCTATTCGCGAGGCCCTGGAAAAGCGCAAGGCCGCGCTCACCGAGGAGGAAACCGCAGAAATTGTCCAGCGGGCCGAGGCACTGGAAAAGCGCCAGCACCAGAAGGATGACGACAGCATCCTGCCCAAGGTCGACCTCACTGACGTACCCCTGAGAATGCCGGAGCCGGAGGCCCGTTTCAGCGGCGGGTTCCCGGCAACGCTTTACGCCCAGGGCACCAATGGTCTTGTGTATGAGCAGGTGGTCATGCCGCTCCCTCCAATGGAACGGGACGAGCTCCTGTTGCTGCCCCTGTACACCACCTGCGTGACGGAAGTGGGCTGCGGCGAGCTGGATTATCTCGAGATGCAGGATCGCGTGTCGGCGGAATCTGGCGGAATTTCCGCGTCTGTCTCTGCAAGAGGGCGGATTGACGATGTTCAGGATCTGTCCGGTTATCTGATTTTCAGTGGCAAGGCGCTTGCCCGTAATCGTGGAGCACTGACCCGACTGCTCAAAGATGTGTTCAGGGGCGCGCGGTTTGATGAACAGGGCCGGCTCCGGGAACTGATCGCCCAGGTCCGCTCGCGGCGCGAACAGGCGGTGACTGGTAGTGGTCATGCCCTGGCGATGAGTGCCGCCTCTCAGGGTCTGAGCCCGGGCGCCTGGCTGTCATTCAAGCTTGGTGGACTGGAGGCTATCCGCGGTATCAAGGCACTGGACGATGCTCTCGAAAGCCCTGAGGAACTCTCCCGGCTGTGTGAGCGGCTGGCCGCGCTGCATGGTCGGATCCAGCGCCAGCAGCGCCAGTTTCTAGCCATTGGTGAGCCGGATCAGCTTGATCCCATGGTTTCCGATCTCCAGGCCTGCTGGCCAGCCGCGGAGGAAGACGCAGGAGAGCCCTGGCAGATGGAGCCGGTGAACTACCGGACCAACCAGGCCTGGCTTACATCAACCCAGGTCAACTTCTGCGCCCGGGCATACAGCACGGTACCCGTGGACCACCCGGATGCGGCGGCGCTGACGGTGCTGGGAGGCTTTCTCCGCAACGGCTTCCTGCACCGGGCCATAAGGGAGAAAGGCGGCGCCTATGGCGGCGGTGCCGGACAGGACAGCGTCAATGGTACTTTCCGCTTTTTCTCCTACCGCGATCCCCGCCTGGCAGAGACCCTGGCGGATTTCGACCAGGCTCTGGAATGGCTGCAGACAGCCGAGCATGACCCCCAGGATCTCGAAGAGTCCATCCTTGGAGTTATCGGCCAGCTGGACAAGCCAAGGTCGCCTGCCGGTGAGGCCCGTCATGACTTCCAGAACCGTCTGTTCGGGCGCACGGTGGAGCAGCAGGAGCGCTTCCGGCAGCGGGTGCTTGCGGTAAATCTCGAGGATCTGAGGCGGGTGGCAACGACCTGGCTGGTGCCTGAAACGGCAAGCACCGCCGTGATTACCAGCCCGGAACAGCGCGAGAAGGTGGAGGCCATGGGGCTGGCGATTGAGGAGCTCTGAGCCGACTGCGGTCTCAGGCGCAGCCGCCTAACGGTTGCGCTTGAGACCCGTAGTGACCATTATCCGGGTGGCAATTTCCTCCACCGACGAGGTGGTGGTATTCATGTAGGAGATGCGTTCCCGCCGGTACATCAACTCGATTTCCTCCACTTCATGCAGACACTGCTTGATGGATGAGTAGCGGGAATTTGGTCGTCTTTCATGGCGAATGCTGGCAAGCCGCTCCGGCTCGATGGTCAGGCCAAAAATCTTTTCCTTGTGGGGGCGCAGCGGCGCTGGCAACTGCTGATCATCCAGATCTTCTTCCGTGATGGGATAGTTCGCCGCCTTTATTCCGTATTGCAGGGCCAGATACAGGCAGGTTGGCGTCTTGCCGCTGCGGGAAGCGCCCACGAGTATCAGGTCAGCCTCATCGTAGTGGCGTGTGCGTGCGCCATCATCATTGTCCAGGGCGAAATTGACCGCGTGAATCCGCCGTTCATAGTTGCTTTCATTGTTGATCGCGTGGGAGCGGCCGACCGTGTAGGAGGAGGAGGCCTGGAGTTCGGTTTCCAGGGGGTGGAGAAAGGTACCAAAAATATCCACCATGAAACCGTTGGCCCGGGCGATGACCTCACGGATGGTGTCATTGACGATGGTGTCAAAAACCAGGGGTTTGTCTCCATCCAGCTCCGTGGCCTGGTTGATCCGTGCGACAAGGTCTTCGGCTTTCTCGACGGTGTCAATATAAGGCACGGTGATTCTCTCGAATTCAATTTTCTCGAACTGGGCCAGCAGGCTGTTGCCCAGCGCTTCGGCCGTGAGGCCGGTGCCATCGGAGATAAAAAACGCGGTTCGTTTCATGGTTTTTTGCTCACTCCATTACAACGGATTATGGCGGGGATCCAAATGCATGAGCGCATTGGTAAGGGCCTGGTTGGCTAGGTAATCCTTGCAGGTTACAGTATGATACCCGCCAGATTCGAGAGCAGCGGAATGATTTTTGGCTCTTTGCTATACAGACTCAGGGGAGATGCGCTTTGGAAGATTACATTATCTGGTTTGAGGACCTGGGCATGTCTGATGTTGACCGGGTTGGAGGCAAAAATGCCTCACTCGGGGAAATGATCAGTAATCTTGCCAATGCAGGGGTCACGGTGCCTGGCGGGTTTGCCACCACAGCTTATGCCTACCGTGAATTCCTTGCCAAGGACGGGCTGAAAGAGCGCATTGATAACGCCCTGGATATTCTGGACGTCAGTGATGTCAATGAGCTTGCCCGGGTTGGCGCCCAGATCCGTGAGTGGGTGGTAGACACGCCACTGCCGCAGGCGCTCGAGCAGGCCCTTGAAGCGGCCTACGACCAGCTGCGCGCGGCCAACAGCAACATGGCGGTTGCCGTGCGTTCTTCCGCCACCGCAGAAGACCTGCCAGACGCCTCTTTTGCCGGCCAGCAGGAAACCTTTCTTAATATTGTCGGCCTTCAGCAGGTCAAGACGGCCGTCAAGGAAGTCTTCGCCTCACTGTTCAATGATCGCGCCATTTCCTATCGCGTGCACCATGGCTTTGATCACAAGCTGGTGGCCCTCTCTGCCGGCATCCAGAAAATGGTTCGCAGCGAGACTGCCGCCAGCGGTGTGATGTTCACCCTGGATACGGAATCGGGCTTCCAGGATGTGGTGTTCATTACCGCGTCCTACGGTCTGGGGGAGACAGTCGTCCAGGGTGCGGTCAACCCGGATGAATTCTATGTCCACAAGCCGACGCTGAATGCCGGCCGTCCGGCCGTGTTGCGCCGCAATCTTGGCAGCAAGGCCATCAAGATGGTCTATGGTGGCAATCAGGAAGCCGGAAGCTCCGTTGATACGGTAAAAGTGGACCAGGACGAAAGAAACCGCTTCTGCATAACCGACACCGAGGTCTCCGAACTGGCCAGGCAGGCCATGATCATCGAAGACCACTATAAGCGGCCCATGGACATAGAGTGGGCGAAGGACGGCGACGATGGCCGCATCTATATCGTTCAGGCCCGCCCCGAAACGGTGAAGAGCCGGGCTACCGCGAATGTGATGGAGCGTTATCTGCTCAACGAGACCGGCAAGGTCATTGTGGAAGGTCGCAGCATCGGCCACAAGATCGGCAGCGGCAAGGTACGGATTGTCACCAGCATCAACGAAATGGACCGGGTGCAGGCCGGTGACGTACTGGTAACCGACATGACAGACCCGGACTGGGAACCCGTCATGAAACGGGCGGCTGCAATTGTCACTGACCGTGGCGGCCGTACCTGTCACGCTGCCATTATTGCCCGCGAGCTGGGTATTCCGGCGGTAGTCGGCTGCGGTGATGCCACCGAAATACTGAAGGATGGCCAGGCCGTTACGGTTTCCTGCGCCGAGGGCGATACCGGTCTGATCTACGAGGGCCAGCTGGATTTCGAGCTGCGTGAAAACACCGTTGAATCCATGCCTGACATCCCCTTCAAGATCATGATGAATGTGGGTAATCCTGATCGGGCCTTTGATTTCCAGTCTCTCCCCAACGAGGGGGTTGGCTTGGCACGGCTTGAGTTCATCATCAACCGGATGATCGGCGTCCATCCCAAGGCACTTCTCAACTTTGAGGGTCTGCCCCGGGATATCCGGCAGACGGTGGAAAAGCGCATCTCCGGCTACAGTTCGCCGGTGGACTTTTACGTGGACAAGCTGGTGGAAGGCATCTCTACCCTTGCTGCAGCCTTTGCTCCCAAAAAAGTCATCGTCCGTCTGTCGGATTTCAAATCCAATGAGTACGCCAACCTGATTGGCGGCACCCTGTACGAACCTGACGAAGAAAACCCGATGCTGGGCTTCCGCGGTGCGTCCCGTTACATCTCGGAAACTTTCCGCGACTGTTTTGAGCTGGAATGCCGGGCCCTGAAACGGGTGCGGGACGAGATGGGCCTCGACAATGTCGAGATCATGGTGCCTTTTGTCCGCACGGTGGGTGAGGCCCGTCAGGTGGTGGATCTTCTTGCGGAAAATGGCCTGCGCCGGGGCGAAAACGGGCTCCGCCTGATCATGATGTGCGAGCTGCCAGCCAACGCCATTCTGGCTGACGAGTTCCTTGAGTCATTTGACGGCTTTTCCATCGGTTCCAATGACCTGACCCAGCTGACCCTTGGCCTGGACCGGGACTCCGGCATCGTGGCTCACCTGTTTGATGAACGTAATGAAGCGGTCAAGGCGCTCCTGTCCAACGCCATCCAGGCCTGCAAAAAAGCGGGCAAGTACGTGGGCATCTGTGGTCAGGGACCGTCAGATCATCCGGATCTGGCCAAATGGCTGATGGATCAGGGTATCGACAGTGTTTCCCTGAACCCGGATTCGGTTCTGGATACCTGGTTCTTCCTTGCTGAAGAACAGGTGGAGGCCTGACACCTGAGTGGGTTTCAGTAAACAGACAGGAGAATGCGAGTGTCGACAGTAACGCCTGAGACGGTAGTGCCTGAAATAGTAACGCCTGATTTGTGCGATGACTTTCCCGAAGTGCGGGTTGTCGAGCCTGGATTCCGGAACTATGGCGGTGTTGAGGCCTTTGGCGGCGAGATTGTGACCGTGAAGTGCTTTGAAGACAACTCGGTGGTCAAGGAGCAGGTGGGTCTGCCCGGCCATGGCCGGGTCATGGTGGTTGATGGCGGCGGCTCCATGCGGGCGGCGCTACTGGGCGACATGCTCGCTGAGAAAGCCGCTGACAACGGCTGGTCAGGGCTGATCATCTACGGCTGTATCCGGGACGTGGACGTGATTGCCAGAACATCGCTGGGCGTCCAGGCACTGGGGTCCCATCCCCGTAAAACCGACAAGCGTGGTCTGGGCGACCTGAATCTTCCGGTGACATTCGGTGGGGTTACGTTCGAGCCCGGGCATTATGTCTATGCTGACAACAACGGTATTGTTGTTTCAGATAAGCCTCTCATCCCGGCCTGATGCACATCCGGACAGGCCAGCCAGAGTTTTCCCCCTGGCTGGTCCCTTTCTCTTCCCGGAGGATCAGCGTTTTACTTCGGTAATCTCAGTTCCCAGCAGATAGCCTTCGCCATCGGGCTCGCATCTGAGCACCCGCAGGCTAGTTTCGAAAGGTGGGAAGTTTTCGCTGCTCGATGGCAGCAGCGTTGCAAATTCTTCCCCTACCTCCGCCGGCTGCTCAACATAAAGCTGCATTCCCGTACCGCTCAGATCCCTGCAGACGCCAGTGAATGTGCGACCATCGCTGGCGGTGATCTGTATTTCCGTGTTGACCTGCATACGGTGAAAATCGCGTTTTTCAGAGTAATCTTTCATGGACATCGACATCTGGGACACCTCGGCTTTGCGTTTTAATAGTTATAGGGCCTGAGATATTTTCAGTCAAAGAATTAACAGTCATAAAAGGGAGGCCACACTCAGATATTTAGTGGCATGGTGCCGGCTGTGACACCATATGTGGGATTTCTAGCCTGTTCAGGCCCAGTTGTCGTGCTTTTTTGAGGGCTTGAATGCGGGCACCAGCAGAGCCAGAATTATGCCAAGTACCACGAGGCCCGCTCCAAGCAGCATGAAATCGGACTCACTCTTGGCTTCAAGGCGTTCTTTTTCAGCCGTGAGTACCTCCACCTCGTTGCGCAGGCGCTGAATGGATTCCTGCATTTCTTCATTTCGTTCTTTCAGGTTTATTGCGTCGGACGATATTGCCCGAAGTTCGTTGAGTTTCTCGGCCAGGTCCCCGGACCGGTTTTCCAGCTGTTGTTCCGACGCTGCCAACTGATCCCTTTCTGCCTGGGTCTGCGCCAGTGTTGCCCGGAGTTCCGATAGCTCACT
This sequence comes from Marinobacter sp., assembly GCF_044799475.1. Lineage (GTDB taxonomy): Bacteria > Pseudomonadota > Gammaproteobacteria > Pseudomonadales > Oleiphilaceae > Marinobacter. The sequence goes on from NZ_CP085217.1 coordinate 2,441,127, forward strand.
TTTGGCTTTTTCCAGCTCCTGCTGAGCGGCGGCCAGGCGGTCGCGTGCGATGGGCTGCTCGCTCAGAAACCGGGTTACAATCCAGCCTTCCAGACCGTCCGGCGTCCGCACCCGGCTGTAACCGGATTCACTGCGCTCCAGCAGCTCCAGCGGAGTGCCGCTGCGCAGGCCATTGTGCAGGATGCGGAACTGGGTTCCCTCGCCGCTACGGAGCGGTGCGTAAAGGGTGTCGTCGATATACACCGTCCTCGCCTGCAGTGGAAGGCAGAGGGCGGTCAGTAGTATCAGGGCAATCAGACGAAATCGTGTCACAAAGTCATTCCTGCTGGTCTTTATGGAAGGCGCTTCAGAGGGGCAATTCTGGCATAGTTCCGGAACCAATCAAGCCTGGCGACATTAAAATAAGCTCATGGGCTGCCTCCCGACGGATTTCTGCTCTGTCAGGGCAGGACCGCTCTGAATGGCTTGACCGTGACCTTCTGGTAGACGCCGGCCGCAACGTAGGGATCCGCGTCCGCCCAGAGCTCGGCAGCTTCCAGGGAGTCGAATTCGGCGATCACCAGGCTTCCGGTGAAGCCTGCGTCATTGGGTTCTTCGGTGTCCAGGGCAGGGTGCGGACCCGCTACCAGCAGGCGGCCCTCATTTTTCAGGTCTTCCAGGCGCTGGATGTGAGCAGGCCGTGCTGACTGACGCAAAGTCAGGCTGTCCGCAACGTCTTCGCTGAGAATGGCATAGTACATGGAGTTCTGGGCTCCTTCGGTATCGGTGGCTGGGAACAAACTGCTAAACTGATGTCCCATCGACTCGTGGTGCAGGGCATGGCCCGCACCCAACAGGACCATGTGTGACTATACCCCAAGCGCGATCCACCTGCATTGACCTTCACTGCCACAGCCGGGCGTCAGACGGCAAGTTGTCCCCCAGAGAGCTGGTTCAGAGAGCCGGTGAGCGGGGAGTTACCCATCTTGCCCTGACTGATCACGATACCATTGATGGTCTGGCCGAAGCTGGTGAGGCCGCAGCCGGGACGGGGGTTGAGCTGATTACCGGCATTGAGCTGTCCTGCGTCTGGAAAAGCCATACCATTCATGTGGTGGGGCTGGATTTCGATGCCGGATCACCGGCGCTGATCCGGGTCATTGCCGAGCAGAATGAAAACCGATGGCGTCGTGCCCGCACCATTGCTGAGCGTCTGACGCGGCTCAAAGCTCCGGATCTGCTGGACCAGGCCATAAAGTTTGCGGATGGTGATGTGCCTGGTCGTCCCCATTTTGCCCAGGCCCTGGTGGCGGCCGGAGTGGTGAAAGACCTCAATCAGGCGTTCAAACGCCACCTTGGCGCCGGAAAACCCGGGGACGTGAAGGCCTTCTGGCCGGAACTGGGTACGGTTGTTGACTGGGTGCGAAATGCCGGGGGGCTCACGGTGCTGGCGCATCCGCGGAAGTACAAGCTGACCGCCACCCGCCTGCGGAGCCTGGTGGATGATTTTCGCCGTTGTGGTGGCAATGCCCTTGAAGTTGTCACCTCAGGTCAGTCCAGCGGCGACCTGGGCTTTCTCGCCGAGCTTTGCCGGCGGGAAGGCATGTTGGCCTCTCAGGGAAGTGACTTTCATTTTCCCGGGGCGCCCTGGTGTGAGCTGGGCGTCATCCCGGCAATGCCAGAGGGCCTTACGCCTATCTGGCAGCACTTCCGGACGCCGGTCACAACACAGGTTCAGTCGACCGCCTGAGAGGCCTCAAGGCTGCTATTCCGGGGCGTGGAACAGCAGATAGAGGTCGGTCAGCGAATCGGGGATGGCTTCGGCCATCTGCTGGCTGAGCTTTTCGCTGTCCCGGACCTTCTGAAAATCTTCGTCGTCGAACAGTCCGGACAGCGTGAGCATGGGAACCAGCAGGTCTGCTGTTTCCGCCTCATCCGCCTCTTCCAGCCATGCTTCCTCATTTTCCAGGAAGGTCTCCACGAATCCCGCTGACCAGTTTTCCAACGCATTCATCGGATCCCCGTCCTCGGGTTCGGGCAGTTCCAGGGCCTGGCCCATGTCCAGGTGGTGGGCGAGGTCCCGCTGCAGTTTTTCAACCAGTGAGGTGAACGCACTGGGTACGCCGCTGGCCGGCACCTCATTCTGTCCCGTGGCCAGTCTGAAGAGGATGTCCGGAGTAAGGTCTACCGGTCCAACTACACTGGCGCATACGGCTCCATGCAGACCAAAAAAATCCAGGGCATCTTCGCCCCAGGGGTCAGCAAAGAGGATGTCTTCAAGGGATTCAATTTCGGAATTGGATAACATCAAAACTCCCAGGGGTTAGCCCTGCGATGACGGGAAGGGGAGACCGGCGTGGTCTCCCCTGAGATTGGTCACTGGCTGCCAGAGTGCTGTTCGTTCTGGTTGGCCGGGTCATCGGCTTTGCCTTCTGCTGCAGCTGCCTTTCTGGCCGCCTGCTGACGCTTACGGACCTCCCGGGGGTCGTTGTAGGCCCGCCCTGGAGTGGTTCCAACGGCAGTATCTGCTGGTGGCGGTGAAGCTTCAGCTGGCTGGGGAGCAGGTGCAGGCTCCGGTTTCTCCGGCAGTTGTTCCGTCCTGGTAACGGCTGCCTCGTCTGCACGTGGGGCGGGTGTTGCCGTTTCAGGGGCGCTTTCTTCCGGTAGCCTGGCTTCGGCGGGCTCTGGAGCTTTCGCGGGCTTTTCTGCCGCTGGCTCTTTCACTGGCTCCTTCACGTCAGCCGGGGCAGTTTCTGCCGGCGCTTCGGTTTTCGCAGTTGGGGCTGTTACCGCCTGCTCGGCTTCGCTCTTCGCAGCCTGAGGCTTTCTGGTGCCGCGTGGTCTCCTCGCGGCGGGCTTTTTTTCAGCCTGTTCGCCGGGCTGGGCCTGCTCCTGTTCGTCTTTCAGTGATTTGTCAGATTCAGCAGCTGGAGTAGCAGGTTGGGTAACCTGTTCAGCTTCAACTGTTTCGCTGACGTCAGAACCGGTCTTGCCGCTGTCAGCTTCTGTTGCCTTGCCAGCCTCGGCTTTGGGCGGCTGCTCGGTAGTCGCTGGCGCCTCTGGCGTCCGGGTCCTTTCCTCACTGATAACCGGCTGTTCTGGCTGCTCTGATTTCACTGTCTCCGGCTTTCTGGGTCCGCGCTGAGGGCCTGGAGCTTCCTTACGGCGCTCCTCTGTCTTGCCCTCCGCGGCCGCTTCGGTGACGCTGGCTTTACGATCAGCCGGCTTGCTGGCCGGTGCTTCTACCGGAGATCCATCCCGGTTACGCTGACGCCTTGGGCGACGCTTCTTCTCTTCGCCTCCGGCCTGTTCTGTACGTGCCGCTGGCGCCTGGGCTTTTTCAGCCTGGGGCTTGCGCTCCTCGTCACGGCCAGCGCTTTGAGGGCGATCGCTGGAGCGTGGCGATTCGGCCCGTCCTGATTCCGCGCCCTGGCTTCGAGTGCTGGTATCGCGGCTCTGATCGCGACCGCGTCCCCGACCACCGCCATCGCGGCCACCACCATCACGGCCACCACGACCCTTGCCACGACCTTCATCACCACCGCGGGCCTGGGGCGTGCCGGCAGGCCGTTCGCCGCTGCGTCTCCCTTCTGACTTGTCATCACGGGCAACGCGGGACTTCCGGCGCTCGGGTCGCTTCTGGCTTTCGCGCTGATCGGCACTGGGCCGGCCCGGCTGGGGAGTCTGGCGACTCCGGGTCTGGATGCTGCCCGCTTCTGCTTCATCTTCAGGGTTGAAAAGACTCGAGATTTTCCGGGACAGCTTGCGGAAGAGGCCTTCTTCTTCCTGGGTTTGCGGGGCTGCGGCCGGCGCCGCAGCGGGTGCAGGCGCACTGGCCCGAACTGCTTTGACAGCCGCTTCCTGGCGCACAACCTCCTTGCCTGAGGGTGCCTCGGCGGCCTCTTCTTCGCGCTCGGAGTATTCGTGAGCAATCTGGTAGCTTGAGGCGCGCTCGGTACCGCTTTCGTCATCCCGCATACGCAGGATCTCGAAGTGAGGGGTGTCCATGTGGGGGGCGGGGACCACCATGATTTCCACTTCCTGACCGGTCTCGATATCCGCAATCTGCCTGCGTTTTTCGTTCAGCAGGAAGGTGGCTACGGAAATCGGCACAATTGCTCTGACCTGGCCGGTTTTGTCCTTGGAGGCCTCTTCATAGATGAGGCGCATGATGCTCAGCGCCAGAGATTCGATATCACGGATGGTACCCTGACCGTTACAGCGCGGGCAGACTTCACTGCGGGTCTCGCCGAGGGACGGGCGCAGCCGCTGCCGTGACATTTCCAGCAGACCAAAGCGGGAAATCTTGCCGACCTGAACCCTTGCCCGGTCGATTTCCAGGGCTTCGCGCACCTTCTGCTCTACTTCCCGCTGGTGTTTTGCAGGAGTCATGTCGATGAAGTCGATGACAATCAGGCCGCCCATGTCCCTCAGCCGGAGCTGACGGGCGATCTCTTCCGCGGCTTCCAGGTTGGTCTGCAGGGCAGTCTCTTCAATGTCATGGCCCTTGGTGGCACGGGAGGAGTTGATGTCAATTGACACCAGGGCTTCCGTTGGATCAATGACGATCGAGCCGCCTGAAGGCAGCTTTACTTCACGCTGAAAGGCGGTTTCGATCTGGCCTTCAATCTGGTACCGGCTGAACAGGGGGATCTCGTCTTCGTACAGTTTGATCTTGTTCTCAAAGCTTGGCATCACCGCACGGACGAAGTTTAATACATCCTCGTGAACCTCTGCCGAGTCGATCAGCACCTCACCAATGTCCTGGCGCAGATAATCCCTGACGGCGCGGATGATGACGTTGCTTTCCTGATGGATCAGAAAGGGAGCTTTACGCTCTTTGGAAGCCTCGGTAATGGCCTCCCAGAACTGAACCAGATAGTCCAGGTCCCACTGCAGCTCTTCCGCCGTGCGCCCGATGCCGGCAGTTCTCACAATGATGCCCATGGACTTGGGCACCTGGACGCCATTCATGGCTTCTTTGAGTTGGGCTCGCTCTTCACCCTCAATGCGGCGCGAAATGCCACCGGCGCGGGCGTTGTTGGGCATGAGCACAAGATAACGGCCAGCGAGGGAAATAAAGGTGGTCAGTGCTGCACCCTTGTTGCCGCGCTCTTCCTTGTCCACCTGGACAATGACTTCCTGGCCCTCAGATACTACTTCCTTGATATTGACCTTGCCTTCAATCTGGCCGGGGGATTTGCGGAAGTATTCCTTCGAGATTTCCTTGAGGGGGAGGAATCCGTGACGGTCGGCACCGAAGTCCACAAAGGCTGCTTCGAGGCTTGGCTCGACGCGGGTTATGCGACCTTTGTAAATATTGGACTTCTTCTGCTCCCGTGAGCTGGATTCTATATCAAGGTCAAACAGGCGTTGACCATCGACAAGGGCGACGCGCAACTCTTCTGGGTGAGTTGCATTGATTAGCATTCTTTTCATGGAAAGGGGTGTTTCCTGTCGTTAAATGAAGACAGAAAACCAGACTGGAGGGCATCTGCGAAGCAGAACCTGCGCACTGTCGCGGGCTTGTCATGCCTGCGGCCAGACCATTCAGACGGGGAGGGAAAACCGTCCCGCTCGTCTGAAAAAACCGCTTGCCATCCGTTTGCCAGCAGGCCGGGGAAGGTGTCGGGCAGTTATTGTCTGTTTACGCATGTTTTCCGATGTCAATTTCACGCGGGTACCTGGGTCTCACGTCGTATTCGTAAGCTGGACGGCCCGGTCCTGCGTGCGGGTAATGAATCTTCGCGATGTCGTCCGTCGGGTTTCCCGTACGGTTTAAATTCCTGCCTCCGACTCCGTGCTGCGCCTTTCAAATGGCGTGCCGGCATTTACCGGAAGCGTTTTGCCGCCGCAGCCCCTGATGATTGCGCTGTCGGCGTTCAAACTCTCTGTTAGTGTCGGTATACTTCAGCCGCTCCGGCCACAGGCGAATCGGCCAGGCCGTAGACAAATGGAGAAGCATTCCGGAATATAACAGCATTCCATGGCCTCATCAATCCCGCGCGCCTCTACGCTGGCGTGCTGTCAATCATCAGGATTCCATGTCCGATTACAGAGTAGGAAAGTCCGCGCGTCCAACCCGTAAGAAGCAGGGACCGGGGCCGGCTGAAGGCCGCCGTCAGGCGCCGGCTGGACCGGAGCCCGGGAGTCCGCCCGAAACTGTTCGCAGCGCAGTCCAGTGGCTGACCGTGGACCCGGAAAACGAAGGTCAGCGGCTGGATAATTACCTCATGGCGTTGTTCCGGGGCGTGCCGCGCAGCCTGATCTACCGGGTCATTCGCAAGGGTGAGGTGCGCATCAACAAGGGCCGGGTGCGACCCGATACCCGGATTCGCGCCGGTGACCAGGTCCGGGTGCCGCCTCTGAGCCAGAAAACAAAGGAAGAAAAGGCGCCCCCCGGTTCGCGGGTTCAGGGGGTGATTGAAGGCGCTGTAATCTTTGAGAACGACGATATGCTGGTGGTCAACAAGCCCTCCGGAATTGCGGTGCATGGGGGAAGCGGACTTGATTTTGGGCTCATAGAGGTTCTGCGCGCCGCGAGACCTGCCGCCCGTTTTCTCGAGCTTGTTCATCGGTTGGACCGGGACACATCCGGCCTCGTGATGATTGCCAAGAAACGCTCGGCTTTGCGTCATTTGCAGGAAGAGCTACGTCAGAGGCGGGTTCGTAAACATTACCACGCGCTGGTTGAGGGCAACTGGCCCGCGACTGTTACCATTGTTGATGAGCCCCTCCTCAGATTCGAGTTAAAGTCAGGGGAGCGGCGCGTGCGGATTGATCAGAGCGGCAAGGCATCCCGTACTCTTTACCAGGTGCTGTCCGTATTCGAAGGTTACACGCTCGTCCAGGCATCCCCGGTCACCGGGCGAACCCATCAGATTCGCGTGCATTGTGCGCACATGGGTCATCCGGTTGCCGGTGACGACAAGTACATGGATGACGCAGGCCAGAGGGCCTTTCGTTCCATCGGAGGGCAGCGACTGATGCTGCATGCCAGGGCGCTTCAGTTTGAGCTGCCCGGAAATGGCGGGAACATGGAGCTCGAAGCGCCCTGGGACGAGGCCTTTGCTGCGCTGGTTGACAAGCTGGCAGGGCGTCGGAAGTCAGGGCCGGCAGGGGCATAATCAGACAGTAAGCATTTAGAGAGGTCAGGCTGTATGGCATTTAAAGTCGCCATTTTTGACTGGGACGGGACGCTGGTCGATTCCGTAGAGCACATTGCCGAAAGCCTCCATCAGGCGGCTACGGAACTTGGTTTCCCGGCCCTTGAGCGCAATGCATACCGCAACATTATCGGACTCGGTATGGTGGAGGCTCTGGACATGCTGTATCCGGGGCTGAGCAGGGAGCAGATGACGTCTATAAGGGAGGGCTATGCCCGTTATTTTTTTGCCAAAGCTACAATGCCCCAGAACGTGTTCGCGGGAATGGCCGATGTGCTGGCTGACCTGCGCACAGGTGGCCGGGGATGCGCAGTAGCAACGGGCAAGAGTCGCCGGGGACTGGAGAAAGCACTGCTGACCAGCGAACTGGGCCAGCATTTTGACCTGACACGCTGCGCCGATGAGACCCGGTCCAAGCCTGATCCAGCGATGCTCGCCGAGATTGTTGCGTTTTATGGTATCGAGCCCCATGAAGCCGTGATGATCGGCGACACCGTCTACGACATGGATATGGCCCAGCGCCTGGGTATGCCGGCCATTGGCGTGGAATGGGGCGTCCATGACCGGGAGGCCCTGGGTCAATTCTCACCCCGGGCAGTAGTGGGCTCGGTGAAAGATCTGCGGTTCGCACTGGGTATCTGACCCGGCGGAAAATGGGGCGCCCCGATCAGTCAGGGCTGCGACAAACGACAACTTTGAAAACAGACCAGGGTGGGTACAGGCACAATGTCAGATTGGGAATCGGATACAAAGCCAGGCTGGGGTTCGCCGGAATCCTCTTCCGCCAAAGGTTCGGGCGGGGAAAGCCGAAGCGACCGGAAGCTCATTGAAAAGCTGCTGATGTCCCAGCAGGCCGAGCAGCGCAAAAGCCGGCGCTGGGGCATTTTCTTCAAGCTGCTCACATTCACCTATCTCTTTGCCCTGCTGTTCCTGCTCTGGCCATTTGGCGATGGACTGCCAGTGGCTGCGAAAGAGCACACGGCGCTGGTTCAGATAGAGGGCCCCATTGCTTCAGATACGGATGCCAGTGCGGATCGAATCGTTGGTGCGATTCGTGAGGCTTTTGAAAATCCTGCAGCGAAAGCGCTGATTCTCAGGATTAACAGCCCTGGTGGGAGCCCCGTGCAGTCGGGTTATATCAATGACGAGATCGAACGACTGCGGGGCGAATATCCGGAGAAAAAAGTTTACGCGGTCATTGCGGATATTGGCGCTTCGGGAGCCTATTACATTGCAGTTGCGGCGAATGAAATCTATGCCGACAAGGCCAGTCTGGTCGGTTCCATAGGCGTGGTTTCCGGGAGTTTTGGCTTCACCGGTCTGATGGACAAGCTGGGAATTGACAGGCGGCTTTATACGGCGGGAGAAAACAAGTCCTTCCTTGATCCTTTCTCGCCAGAAGAAGAAGAGGAAGTAAACTTCTGGGAACAGGTGCTGGCCAATACCCATGATCAGTTTATCCAGCAGGTCAGGGAAGGTCGGGGTGACCGGCTGGCTGACAATCCCGAGCTGTTTTCGGGCCTTATATGGACGGGCGAACAGTCCGTCGAGCTCGGGCTGGTGGATGGGCTTGGGAGCGCCAGTTATGTTGCCAGGGAGATTGTCGGCCAGGAAGAGATGGTTGACTATACCCGCCGGCCGCCGGCTCTTGAGCAGCTGATGGAGCGGTTCGGCGTAGCTGTGGGTGGTGCGGTCGCGGACCAGGTCATTCAGTCCCGCCTCGAGTTGCGATAAGCCTCTCCCAGGGTATCCAGTCCCCATGCCCTGAGCAGGCTGTTCAGGGCTATGAGGGGCAGACCAATGAGGGAGTTGGGGTCGCGGCCCTCCATTCTCTCAAACAGCGTGATGCCCAGGCCCTCCATCCGGAAACTTCCGGCGCAGTCCAGGGGCTGCTCGGTAAGCAGGTAATGCTCAATGTCCTGGTCGTCAAGTTCGCGGAAAACAACCTGGAAGTTTTCGCAGAGACTGTCCATTCTCCCGCTGCTGGAGTCCAGCAGGGCCAGGCCAGTATGGAAGGTGACCGTCCGGCCGCTGCTGCGGCGGAGCTGGCGGCATGCCGTGTCATGGTCGCCCGGCTTGGTCAGTATGCTGCCATCCGGAAGGCATGCCACCTGATCGGAGCCCACAATCCAGTGATCGGGCCAGTCCGGGGCCAGAGCCTGCGCCTTTGCCTCTGCCAGCCGCTTGACCAGACTCGATGGGGTCTCATGGGGCAGGCTGCTTTCATCAACGTCCGGGCTGACTGCGGTAAAGGGCATGCCCAGCCGTGCGAGAAGGGCTTTCCGATAGGGGGAGGAAGAGGCCAGAACCAGGGGTTTCATTGCCATGGCTGTTTTGTTCTCCAAATGACCTTGATGGTAAACTGTGATGCAGGAACAGTCGATACTGGCTCAAAGGGCCCGGCCTGATCCGTAAATACCCTGAAATCCGCCAGCTGGCAGCCAATAACCCGATGAAGTCTTTGACACCAGTGCATCGGGGCCCTAAAATTGCGCGCCTATGTCAAAAGCACTGAAGTCCGAGCTACCCAAAACCATCGATCCCTACCGGTTTGCGGATCAGGAGAGTGTGCTCGAGGGATTCCTGCCACTGAGCGCGCTGGAGCGTTTTGCCGATTCCATTCTGGGGGCGGCATCCTCTGATCCACGTGAACAGTGCCAGGTTTCCCTGGTATTCGGCAAAGATGAAGAGCGGCGCCGGATTGTTTCCGGTGAACTGGTTGCAGATGTGATGCTGGAATGTCAGCGCTGCATGAAGCCGATGCCGGTCAGACTGTCCTCCAGCTTTATGCTGGCGCTGGTTACCAGTGATGAGCAGGCCAGAAACCTGCCAAAGGACCTTGAGCCGTTTCAGACGGACGGGTTTACGGCAAACCTCTGGGACCTTGTCGAAGACGAGTTGCTACTGGTTCTACCGCCGTTTCCGCTTCATGAGCGGGGTGAGTGTGAGGCCACGGCTGTTCTGGAAACATTTGAGCCGGATCCTGCAGCGGTGGTTCCGGACACTGAAAAACGTGAAAATCCGTTCAGCGTTCTGGCGGATTTGAAAAAAGACAGGCATTAATTCAGGAGGTTTCATGGCCGCACCTGAGCGGCCACGGGAACCTCGTTTTACGTACTCAAGTTTGAAAGGTCGGGAGCACTACCATGGCTGTACAGAAGAACCGAAAGACCCGTTCGAAGCGTGACATGCGTCGTTCCCACGATGCGCTGAGCGCACCCACACTGTCGACAGACAGCACTACCGGTGAAATTCATCGCCGTCACCATGTTTCGCCTGACGGTTTCTATCGTGGCAAGCAGGTAATCGAAGCGCGCGAAGAGTAAGTCATGAAGCCGCTGGGGTGGCGTTGCTGGTGGAACCGCAGGTGATGTCAGTTACCCTTGCGGTTGATGCAATGAGTGGTGACCTTGGCCCTGCCATAGTTGTCTCTGCAGCGCTTGGCGCGGTGAATGAAAACAAAGCCTTGAGTATCATGCTGGTGGGTAGCCGGCACGAGCTCGAGGCTTTGTTGCATCTGGAGCACCCCCGTATCCACATCGTGGAGGCGGCTGACGTTGTACGAATGAATGAGCGTCCTTCCCACGCTCTGCGACATAAACAGAATTCCTCCATGGCAGTGGCGCTGCAACTGGTCCGGGATGGAAGGGCCCAGGGCTGCGTCAGTGCGGGCAACACCGGCGCCCTGATGGCTTTCGGACGCTCCGTGCTCAGGATGTACCCCGGCATTGAACGTCCGGCCATCACCAAGCTGATTCCTTCGCTGCGAGGCCGCTGTCACGTGCTGGATCTTGGGGCCAATGTTGATGCAAGCGCCGAGAATCTCTACCAGTTTGCCGTCATGGGCTCTCTCATGGCTTCCGCTCTCGGCAATCTGCAGGAGCCCCGGGTCGCCCTTCTGAATGTGGGGGAGGAGGAGATCAAAGGCAACGAACAGGTCAAGCTTGCCTCCCACATGCTGGCTCAGAGCGAAACCCTCAACTATATAGGTTATGTGGAGGGCAGCGACCTTTTTCGTGACGTCGCGGATGTGGTGGTGTGCGATGGTTTTGTCGGAAACATTGCCCTTAAAACCGGGGAAGGCGTGGCAGGTCTGATGATCGAACTGCTTGAACAGGCGTTTACCAGGGGGCTATATGGGCGATTTGTGGGCTGGCTTGCGCGTCCGATCCTTGGCCGCCTCCTGCGTCTGATGGACCCTGGCCGACACAACGGCGCGAGCCTGCTGGGACTGCAGGGAGTCGTCATCAAAAGTCACGGCAACGCCAATGAGCGCGCCATGCTGGCGGCGATCCGTCAGGCAGTTCAGGAAGTCCAGCTTGAAGTTCCGCGCCGGATCAATGAGCGTCTTGATGACCTCCTGATGTAGCTGGTCGGATTACCGAATCGACAACCGTAGCTCCTGTCTGCCGATACCTTGTACTATTGGCTAATCTCAGGGTCTGCTCAATAACGGTAAGATCACGCTTATGAAATCAGCCTTTATTTTTCCAGGACAGGGGTCCCAGTCCATCGGCATGCTTGAAGCCGCCGCCGGACACTGGCCTATTATCGAGGGAACTTTTTCCGAGGCCTCTGAGGTGCTGGGCTACGATCTCTGGCAGCTATGTCAGAAGGGGCCGGAGGAAGAACTTAACAGCACAACGGTTACCCAGCCTGCGCTGCTCACCGCGAGCATTGCGCTGTGGCGGCAGTGGTTCATGGCCGGAGGCCGGCAGCCTGATCTTCTCGCAGGCCACAGTCTAGGCGAGTACAGCGCGCTCGTCGCGGCTGAGAGCCTCGATTTTTCCGATGCCATAAAACTGGTTCAGCTGCGGGGCGAACTGATGCAGACTGCGGTGCCAGCGGGCGAAGGCCGGATGGCCGCCATTCTTGGTCTGGATGATGACGAGGTGGTTGCGGCGTGTGACGAAGCGGCCGGCAACGACGTGGTCTCAGCTGTCAATTTCAACGCCCCTGGGCAGGTGGTTATTGCAGGGCATACCGCTGCCGTCGAACGGGCCATGCAAGCATGCAAGGGCCGCGGCGCCCGCAAGGCCATGCCGCTGCCTGTCAGCGTGCCCTCCCACTGCGCTCTGATGAAAGGGGCGGCTGGGGAACTGGCTTCGGCGCTCGAAGGAGTCAGTTTTAACAACGCTGTCATGCCGGTGGTGCAGAATGTCACTGCTTCACCTGAACAGGACCGGGAAAAGCTCAAGGCGAATCTGGTCAAGCAGCTGTATTCGCCAGTACTCTGGACAGATTGTGTGCGAACCCTGGTGAACCAGGGCGTCAGCGTTACAGTGGAATGCGGGTCAGGCCGCGTACTGGCCGGCCTGGTGAAACGGATCGACCGGAATCTGCCGGTCTTTGGCATTGAAACCCCTGAGTCGCTTCAGGCTGCACTGGATGCGGTGAACGAGGGAAAATAGTCCATCGTTAATGAAGGGCTGGTCGACAGGAAAGGAGTAGGCAATGTCGTTTGAGGGCAAGACTGCACTCGTTACCGGAGCCACCCGGGGAATAGGAAAGGCTATAGCCATGGCTCTTTCCAGAGAAGGCGCCATGGTTATAGGTACTGCCACCAGTGCCGAAGGCGCGGACGCCATCACGGCAGCATTCAGCGCCGAGGGCCTGAATGGTAGTGGAATCGTGATGAATGTGGCAGATGCAGAAAGCATTGACCAGGGCCTCAAGCAGGTGGCGGAAAAGGCCGGCTCGCCTTTGATTCTGGTCAACAACGCGGGTATAACCCGTGATAACCTGCTGATGAGAATGAAGGATGACGACTGGTCGTCGGTCATTGAAACCAATCTGGCCAGTGTCTTCCGCACCAGCAAAGCCGTCATGCGTGGCATGGCCAAGGCCCGGTGGGGGCGCATCATCAATATCAGCTCCGTGGTTGCGGGAATGGGCAATCCCGGACAGGTCAACTACTGCGCCGCCAAGGCCGGTGTTGAAGGCCTGACCCGAAGTCTGGCCAAGGAAATGGGTAACCGGGGGATCACCGCCAACTGTGTCGCACCCGGATTTATTGACACGGATATGACGCGAAAACTGGACGATGCCCAGCGTAGCGCTATGATGGAAGTCATACCCGCTGGCCGTTTCGGCGACCCGGGAGAAGTAGCGGCAGTGGTGGCTTTTCTCGCCTCTGACGCGGCCGCTTATGTGACCGGTGAAACCATCCATGTGAATGGTGGGATGTACATGGGCTAATGCATTTCGCAAGCCCTTGTAGCACAAGACTTTTGACACACACACCTGCTTGTTTGCGGGCAGGGTTTAAACTAAACTGGCAACCTTATTGTTGCTTGGTTGACATCAAAGTGAGGAAATTATGAGTACCATTGAAGAGCGCGTAAAGAAGATCGTTTGTGAACAGCTGGGCGTAAAGGAGTCCGAAGTTCAGAACACGTCTTCTTTTGTAGAGGACCTTGGCGCTGACTCACTGGACACCGTGGAGCTGGTCATGGCACTCGAAGAAGAGTTCGAAACCGAGATTCCTGACGAGGAAGCAGAAAAGCTCGCCAGTGTTCAGGACGCGATCGACTATATTGTCGCTCACACCTGATACTCTTTTCGACTTGCACGCCAAGCATAAGCCGTCCTGACATGTCAGGGACGGCTTTTTTATTGCTCCCGGAATCTCTGTCCGGGACGGCATTATCGTCATTTCCGGCAAACGGTTACCTCTGGTGCAGGCGCCGGTGACCTGGGTAGAGGTTTAGGTGAATAGCGTTATGGCTGAACGACGTGTTGTTATAACGGGTCTTGGCATGCTGTCCCCCCTGGGGAACGATGTTGCTTCGTGCTGGGAGGGGATTAAAGCCGGCAAAAGCGGTATAGGTCCGATTGAGCGTTTCGATACGGAGGGATACAACACCCGGATTGGAGGTGCCATCCGTAATCTGGATCTGGACGCCTGGCTGTCTCCCAAGGAGGCCCGCAAGCTGGACGCATTCCTGCATTATGGTCTGGTAGCGGCCCAGCAGGCTGTTGATGACAGCCGGCTCGGTGAATTTGAGGCCCTTGACCGTGAACGGGTGGGTGTTGCCATCGGTTCCGGAATCGGGGGCCTGGAATTTATCGAGAAGAACGTGCTGATCCTGAACGAAAGTGGGCCGCGCAAGGTTTCACCCTTCTTTGTTCCGGCCACGGTCATCAACATGATTGCCGGTAATGTGGCCATCCGTTTTGGCTATCAGGGACCGAACATCGCGATCACGACAGCCTGCACTACGGGCACTCACAATATCGGCTATGCTGCCCGTACGATCATGTATGGAGATGCGGATGTCATGCTGGCGGGTGGCTCCGAAATGGCTACCACAAAGACAGGTATTGCGGCATTTGCCTCCGCGCGGGCGCTGTCTACCCGCAATGACGAACCTCAGAAGGCGAGCCGTCCCTGGGATCGTGACCGCGACGGCTTTGTCTTGAGTGACGGCGCCGGTGTGCTGGTGCTTGAGGAGCTGGAGCATGCCCTGCGCCGGGGAGCGACCATTCATGGCGAAGTTGTGGGGTTTGGCATGAGTGATGATGCCCACCACATTACCTCTCCTCCAGAGTCCGGTGAAGGCGCCCAGCGGGCGATGAGGAATGCCATCCGGGATGCCGGCATAGATGGCCATGAGATCGACTACATCAACGCCCACGGCACCTCCACCCAGGTGGGTGACCTCGCTGAAGTGGCTGCAGTGAAAGCCGTGTTCGGTGCCCATGCCCACAAACTGGCTGTCAGCAGCACCAAATCCATGACCGGTCATCTTCTGGGTGCCGCCGGAGCAGTGGAGGCCATTTTTTCGGTGCTGGCTCTGCAGGAAGGCGTGCTGCCCCCCACCATCAATCTTGATAATCCGGACGAAGGCTGCGATCTGGACTTTGTGCCACACAAGGCACGATCAGCCGACCTGCGCTATGCCCTGTCCAATTCCTTCGGGTTCGGTGGCACCAACGGAACTCTGATTTTCCGTCGTTACGAGGGTTAACCGGGTTGATGCCGGATATTCTCTGGGCCGAGGCGGCGGATATACCCGCGAGCGATCGCGGGCTCGCCTATGGCGATGGCCTTTTTGAGACCATCAGGGTTTTTAATGGCCAGCCATCGCTTCTTCTGCGCCACCTGGATCGCTTGCGGGAAGGGGCCCGGAGGCTCGGCATCCCTCTGCAGGGTGTGGACCTGGGACGCCTTGTCAGCGAGGCCTGCCAGCGCTATGCCCGGGAGCCGGACTGGGTTCTCAAGATAATGCTGACCCGGGGTAGTGGGGGAAGAGGGTATGCACCCCCCTCATCCGCACGCCCCCGTTTGATCCTCGACGCTCATCCCGTCCCGGATAAGCCCGATTCGGCGGGAGTGACGGCCTGCATGTCGTCGGTAACCCTGGCGGTTAACCCCGTTCTTGCCGGTATGAAATCCCTGGCGCGGATCGAGCAGGTACTTGCGAGCCAGTCAATAAGGCCCGGATGTTATGAAGCATTGATGACCGACCCTTGTGGCCGGCTGCTCGAAGGAACCCGCACCAATCTTCTCCTTCGCCTCGGCGACCGCTGGCTGACGCCTCCCGCATCAGGGCTCGCTGTAGCGGGCATCATGCGCGCAAAGGTGATGGATGCCCTGGGTCGCGCCGGTGAAGCGGTTCGGGAAGGTCACCTGCTCCCCGCAATGCTTGCCTCCCGGGATTGCGGCGGGCTCTGGTTGATGAACAGCGTTATAGGAGTTGTGCCTGTTCGCAGCGTGGGTTGCGTCAGGTTGCCTGTCGCTCCCCGGCTTGCGACAATCGATCCTCAAAGCCTCTTTACGGAATAACAGCTTGATCAAATCCTTTCTGATTGCCCTGGTGTGCCTGGGCGTGTTGTTGGTCGCAGGTACCGGTCTCTGGGGCTGGCAGGGCCTCAAAAGCCTGGATGCCACCCCGCCACTTGATGAGCCTCTCCTGTTTGATGTGCCCTCTGGGACAGCGTTCGTCACTGTGGCCCGCCGCATGGAAGATCAGGGTCTTGTAGAAGACAGTCTGTGGCTGCGGCTCTATGGCCGACTGTTTCCGGAACAGGCTCAGGTAAAAGCCGGAGAGTATGAGTTCACCCCCGGGATGAATACGCTGGACATGCTGGCCATCATGAATCTGGGGCAGACCAAGAGCTGGAGTATCCAGTTCATAGAGGGCTGGCGATTCCGGGACGTCAGGACGGCACTGGCCAGTCACCCGCGTCTGAAAGCTGTAACCTCGGACTGGACTGACGAGAAGATCATGGCCACCCTGGGCGCTGAAGGCAGCCATCCCGAGGGACGTTTTTTCCCGGATACCTATCTTTTCAAGAGCGCGGACACGGATCTGGACCTGCTCAGGCGTGCCCACGAGAGAATGAAGACCGTGCTTGAGGAGGAATGGGAGGCCCGAGCGGATGACCTGCCTTATGAGAGCCCTTATGAAGCGCTGATCATGGCATCCATCGTGGAAAAAGAAACCGGTGCTGCGTTTGAGCGGGAAGACGTTGCCGGTGTATTTGTACGCAGAATGCGCCGGGGCATGCGCCTTCAGACAGACCCGACGGTTATCTACGGCATGGGCGAAAGCTATGAGGGGCGTATTCGCCGGCGCGACCTGCAGACTCCAACTCCTTATAACACCTACCGCATTCCGGGGCTGCCGCCCACACCAATTGCCCTTGCTGGCAGGGAGGCGATCCATGCGGCTCTGAATCCTGCGGAGGGTGACACGCTCTATTTTGTGGCCAGGGGCGATGGCACTCACAAGTTTTCCCGTACCCTTGAAGAGCACCGGAAGGCAGTCCGGGAATACCAGATGAGGCGCCGGTCGGACTACCGTTCAAGCCCGCCTCCTGCGGAAAAGGCAACGGACGAATGACCACAAGAGGGCTGTTTATTACCTTTGAGGGCATTGAAGGTGTGGGAAAGTCCACTCAGATTCGCGCTGCCGCCGCTGCACTTGAAGATCTTGGCATAGATGCTCTGGTCACCCGCGAGCCAGGGGGAACCCCCATGGCGGAGAGTATCCGGGAGGTGCTGCTGGCGCGCAGGGATGAGCCGGTTCACGAAACCACCGAGCTTCTGCTGATGTTTGCCGCCCGGGCGCAGCATCTGGAAATCCTTATCAGGCCCCGGCTGGCAGCAGGGCAGTGGGTGCTCTGTGACCGGTTTACCGACGCCACCTTTGCCTACCAGGGCGGAGGCCGGGGTGTTCCCCGGGAGCGCATCGCCCAGTTGGAGGGCATCGTCCAGGGCGACTTCCGCCCGGATCATGTGATTCTTCTTGATGCGCCGGTGGATGTGGGCATGTCCAGGGCCCGTCACCGCGGCGAACTGGACAGGTTTGAGCAGGAGGCCATGGGCTTTTTCCAGCGCATCCGGGATGCCTACCTCGCGCGGGCACGTCTGGACCCGCAGCGCTATCACATTGTGGATGCAGCTCAATCGCTGGAGGCAGTCAGCGGCGCTGTTGCATCGTTCATGCAGGTACTGGTGCGGGACCGGGGTCAGGGGAGCTGATACTGGTCTGGTGCCGGGCTTCCGTGCAACACCGGTCCGAACCTGCTTTAATGGTGGGATGTAGTCCGTGGAGTGTCTCACCGCACGTTATGTTGAACACACGCATTATAAAGCTGCCTGAATCAGGCGGACACCATCGCCATGAGCATCACCAGCTCGTGATTGGTGTTCGTGGAGAGGCGGAGGTGGTCGTCGACGGCTGTGGCTCACGGCTTGATACCTGGAGCGCATGTCTGGTACCCACGGAAGCTTTCCATGATTATTCCGGCAATGCCCGGAATCATGTGCTTGTGATAGATCTTGATCCCTGTCTTCCCGCATTCACCAACCCCGGTCATGAGGATTATGATCGCATGGCCCCTCTGTTTGAGCGGCCCAGAGCCCTGCGATTTGATAGCCGCCTGCAGAGCCTTGTTCATCTGAGCGCGGGAGAGTTCGCCCTGGCTCCGGAAAATACCGCCATGCATCGCCATCTGGCGGCCGGCATTCTTCACTGCATGTCGGAACGACTGGTGCGCACGCCATCCAGAGCCACTCAAAGCCATTTCAGCCCGGATACCATCCGGCGGTATGTCCTGGAAAACCTCCACCGGAAAATCACGGTAGGAGATCTGGCCGGCGTCGCCTGCCTGAGTGTCAGCCGTTTTCACGACATCTTTCGGACCATGACCGGCACCACACCCCATCAGTACCTGCTTCAGATTCGCCTCGAACAGTCGGTGAAACTGATCATCGACACTTCGCTGACAATCGCTGAGATCAGCCACCGCGCCGGGTTTTCAAGCCAGGCAGCGCTGACCAACGCGCTTCGCAAGCACCGCGGCACCACCCCCTCCGCGTTGCGTTCTGGTAACTGACTGCCTCCGAAGTCATTTTTTCTGCCTGAAATGTCAAAAATCGGAGGAATTTGCAAAAAACAGGAGGTTTTTGTAAGCCAAATTCGCCGAATGCGACTAAGTTTAATACTCAGTGGAAATGCGTACACCCGGCAGAAAGGCCGGAGGACGTGAGTGACTGGTTCAGCCCGGGAATTATGGTCTGGCAACTTGCATTCAGGTCCGCATTGAAACAGCTGCTTCCCGCATCGGGAGGCAGGCAGGAGTTACGACAGCTGTCGGTGGCAATGTGTCACTGTTGTCTCTGGGGATAGAGCAAGTCTGATTCCAGGGCTGGCCGGGGCCTGAACAACAGTCAGGTCATGAGTTGTCTGACGATGAAAAACATATAAAACACTGCAAAAAAAAAGCGCACGGGGAGAATAACAACATGATAGGAAACAATGTTGGGGTAACGATTACGTTCCTCATTTATCTTGTCCTGATGCTGGTCATTGGCTACATCGCCTACAAGCGAACAACCAACCTTTCGGATTACATCCTGGGTGGCAGAAGCCTCGGGCCTCTTCCATCGGCACTGAGTGCCGGCGCTTCCGACATGAGTGGCTGGCTGCTTCTCGGCCTTCCTGGCTATGCCTATGCTGCGGGCTACGAAGCCATCTGGATTGCGGTCGGCCTGCTGGCGGGGACCTGGCTCAACTGGCTGTTTGTCGCCAGAAGACTGAGAACCTACTCTTTTGCCGCCGGCGACTCGCTGACCATGCCGTCCTATTTCGAAAACCGCTTCAACGATACAAGTCGCACCCTGCGGGTGGTTTCCGCATTCTTCATTCTTCTGTTCTTCCTTTTCTATACCAGCTCCGGGCTGGTTGCAGGCGGCAAGCTGTTTGAGACGGTTTTCCAGCTGGACTATGAAGTTGCGGTTATCGTCGGTGCCATAGCCGTTGTGTCCTATACATTCTTCGGTGGTTTTCTTGCAGTGGCCTGGACGGATGTGATCCAGGGTCTGTTGATGTTCGCGGCTCTCCTGCTGGTGCCGATCATGGCGATCAACCAGGCCGGTGGCTGGGCAGAAACCAGAAGCGCGATGGAAGCACTGAATCCTGAGCTGCTTTCTGCGTTTACCACCACAGAAGGAGCTGCCATTGGTGTGATCTCGGTGCTTTCTCTGCTGGGTTGGGGGCTCGGCTACTTCGGTCAGCCCCATATTCTGGCCCGCTTCCAGGCCATTCGCAGTGAAGAAGACGTACCCAATGCCCGTCGCATCGCCGTGATCTGGAGCGCATTTGGCCTTTTCGGGGCGCTTCTCGTCGGCTTCGCTGCCATCGGTTACTTCGAAACCACCCTGCCTGATGGTGAGAAAGCCTTTATCCTGCTTGTTGACGCGCTTTTCCATCCAATTATTGCCGGTATTCTGCTCGCGGCCATTCTCGCGGCCATCATGAGTACTGCGGATTCCCAGCTGCTGGTATCTTCTTCTGCCCTGGCGGAGGACTTTTACAAGGCGCTGTTCCGTAAAGAAGCCTCCCAGACCGAACTGGTGTGGGTTGGCCGTTTTGCGGTGGTTGGCATTGCGATTCTCGCAACGGCCCTGGCTTTCGACCCGGACAGTCAGGTCCTCACCCTGGTGTCCTATGCCTGGGCAGGGTTTGGTGCGGCCTTCGGCCCGGCACTTATACTGTCCCTGTACTGGAAGAAGATGAACAAGGTGGGTGCTGTTGCCGGCATTGTTCTGGGTGGTGCCACTGTCGTCATCTGGGGCAACATGGAAGGCGGTATCTTTGATCTCTATGAAATCATTCCCGGGTTCATTCTTGCGACCATCGCGATCGTGGTCGGATCCCTGGCAACCGGTGAACCGGCCCAGGACGTTCAGGATGGCTTTGAGAGAGCAATGAATCCAAAATGAGATGACCAAAGCAGGTAAAAATACTGCACTTGCAGAAAGGGCGCCTTATCGGCGCCCTTTTTGTGCGCCCGGCACGGGCGGAGCCTGATGGCTCCCCGGTCCCGATTGGCGACCGGTCTGTCAGAGTAGCGATCAGGGTCTCAGCAGTTACTGGGCTCTAGTACATAGGTATAACCTGCCCGCTCAGACGTGGTGATGCCACTGCTAAGGGGCTATTCTTGGGGTGGCTAATTTAATCGGCTCAAAACAAGAAGAGTAAGGAATGACAATCATGGAAAAGAACCGGATTTTCAAATCGGCCATAGGCCTTGCCACAGCGGCAGCAATTTCCTTTGCATCCCCACTGCATGCCGAAGGCAACTACATGATGGGTACGGCCACTACCGGAGGTACCTACTATCCAGTGGGCGTGGCGCTTTCAACTCTGATCAAGGTACGTCTTGAGCCCACCAGCAATATATCCATCTCAGCCATCAGTTCTGCCGGGTCGGGAGAGAACCTAAAGCTGATGGACGAAGATCAGATTCAGTTCGGCATTCTTCAGGGACTTTACGGTGCCTGGGCATGGAATGGCAGCGGCCCAGTGCCAAAAGCCTACAAAAACCTGCGCTCTGTCTCCATGTTATGGCAAAACGTCGAGCATTTCGTAATCCGCAGTTCCCTGGCTGAGTCAGGCACCATTGCGGACATGACCAACCTCTACGGCGAGAGCTTCTCCATTGGTGCCAGAAATTCAGGAACCGAGGGCTCCGGCCGTTTTATCCTTGGTAAGGTTGGGGTTGATCTGGAAAAGGTGGACCTGGCCTATCTCGGTTATGGGCCCAGCGCTGATGCCATGCAGAACGGCAATATTGATGGCATGAATATTCCGGCAGGCGTACCCGCATCAGCGGTAACTCGTGCCTATGCCACAATGGGGGAAGATATAACAACGCTGGACTTCACGGCGGAACAGCTTGCCAGGGTCAATTCCGAGTTCGAGCTCTGGACGCCCTATACCATTCCTCCCGAGACCTACCCCAACCAGGTCAAGGCAATCGATACAATCGCTCAGCCCAATATCCTTTCGGTGAGGGCGGATGTACCAGAGGAAGATGTGTATCAGATCACCAAAACGATCTACGCCAATCTGCCGTTCCTCAACAACATCCACCCGGCCACCAAAGCCATGGCTCTGGACAAGGCGATTGCCGGCCTGCCCATG
Source organism: Marinobacter sp. (assembly GCF_044799475.1). Lineage (GTDB taxonomy): Bacteria > Pseudomonadota > Gammaproteobacteria > Pseudomonadales > Oleiphilaceae > Marinobacter. Next base: position 2,462,710 of record NZ_CP085217.1, read on the forward strand.
CCATTACATCCGGGGGCCGCGCGCTTCTATCGGGAGCAGGGGCTTGAAATTCCCGAACGCCTGATCGCGAAATAGCATCCAGAAGCTCTGGAGTATCCGCAGTTCAAGAGGGAACCAGCATGAGCTGGCTCCCTGATGGGGATTAACGTGGGCACATCCAAAAACCAGCCGGACACGGTCGGCGAACCACTGGAAAAAGTCCGGGACGAGGGCGCGACAGGCGACACCTCAAGACTTGAGCATCCCGTTATTGGCCGGGTCATATTTGTCCTGGCTATCGGTATCGCACTGAGTCATCTGTATTTCAATACGGTCTCGGTCATGTCAGAGCTGTGGATTTCAGCGCTGCATTTCGGCATGTTCGGCCTGCTGTGTACCCTGACCATGCCGTTCATATCAGCCCGTTCGCGAGCCGGCCGCCGCCTGGTGTTTGGCGTGGACCTGGCGCTGGGCCTTGCCGCCGTTGGATGTGCCCTTTACCTGCCCGCATTCGAGGACGCCCTTTATGACCGGGGGGTGATCTTCTCCACGGCGGACTGGGTTGTTTCCATTGCGGCGGTGGTACTGATCCTCGAGTTTGCAAGGCGTACCACCGGCTGGTTCATTCCGCTACTGTGCATTGTTGCCCTCACGTATGTCGCATGGTGGGGACAGTACGTTAGCGGGTTGTTCAACTTTCCCGGTCTGAGCTGGGAAACTGTTCTGTTCCGCGCCTACATGGGCGGTCAGGGCATGCTTGGCTCCATCGCCAGGATATCCTGGACCTATGTGTTCATGTTCATTCTTTTCGGGGCCTTCCTGGTCAAGTCTGGCGCTGGCGATTTCATTGTGGACCTGGCACGCTGCGCTGCGGGTCGCTTTGTTGGGGGGCCAGGCTTTGTGGCTGTATTTGCCTCCGGATTGATGGGCTCGGTATCCGGATCCAGCGTAGCCAATACGGTTTCCACTGGTGTCATTACCATTCCGCTGATGAAAAAGGCAGGTTTCCCCGCCCGCTTCGCCGCCGGCGTGGAGGCTGCAGCGTCCACCGGGGGGCAGCTTATGCCACCGGTCATGGGGGCAGGCGCCTTTATTATGGCGTCCTACACCCAGGTGTCGTATCTCACCATTATCAGTGTGGCGGCATTGCCGGCTTTGCTGTACTTCCTTTCGGTCGCGATGTTTGTCCGGATCGAGGCAAAACGCAGCCATGCGGTAAAGCTGGAAGACGATGAGGCCGCCACCCTCAAGGAGGTTCTCAAGGGCGGCTGGCATTACCTGCTGCCCCTCGTGGTTCTGGTCGCAGCACTGATTTACGGCTTCACCCCGACCTATGCAGCTGGTATCGCCATCCTCTCGGTTATCCTGGCCTCGTGGTTCTCCGCCCGACCCATGAAGCTCCGGGATATTCTGGATGCTCTGGCGCTGGGCACCCGGAATATCATGACCACCGCCATTCTTCTGATTACGGTTGGACTGATCGTGATGGTGGTGTCAACCACGGGGCTTGGAAACACCTTCTCCCTGATGGTTACCGACTGGGCGGGAGGCAGCCTGCTCATCACCATGACGCTGGTGGCGCTGGCGTCGCTGATCCTGGGCATGGGGCTGCCGGTTACCGCAGCGTATATCGTGCTGGCCACTCTTTCGGCGCCGGCCATCTACAGCCTGATTGCCCAGAGTCAGCTGGTGGAGCTGCTGACAGCCGGCAACCTCCCCGAGCAGGCCAAAGCCATCTTCATGCTCGCGGCTCCCGACAAGGTAGACCTGCTGAATGCACCAATGGACACTGCAACGGCCCAGCAACTGCTGGCGCTGGTTCCGGATACTTTCAGCACGCAATTGATTGAGCAGGCCCTGTCACCGCACATGATCGCAATGACGCTGGTGGCGGCCCACATGATCATTTTCTGGCTCTCCCAGGATTCCAACGTGACACCGCCGGTCTGCCTGACCGCTTTCGCTGCGGCCGCAATTGCTGGCACGCCCCAGATGCGCACCGGCTTTACCGCCTGGAAGATCGCCAAAGGTCTTTACATTGTTCCGCTGCTATTTGCCTACTCACCACTGATTACTGGTGATTTCGGGGAAATGCTTCGGGTTTTCGCATTTGGCCTGTTTGGCATCTACGCCATTATCGCGGGCCTTGAGGGTTTCCTTGAGCATCCCCTCAACTGGTGGGTGCGGTTGATCATGTTCCCGGTCGGAGCGTTGATGCTCTGGCCTCATGGCACTCTCTGGCTCGATATGTCCGGGCTTGTGATTTTTATTGCACTGCTGATCTGGAGTAGCCGGCGCAGTCAGCCGCCGGAAACTGTTAACGCATGAGTGAGTGCAGGCCATGACTTTGCTGGAGGTGCTGGCGCTATTGGCCCTTGGAGGGCTTTCCGGATTCATCAACGTGCTTTCCGCCGGCGGGTCCATGTTGACGCTCCCCCTGCTGATCTTCCTCGGGCTGCCCCCGCTGGTGGCTAACGGTACCAACAGGGTGGCCATTACACTCCAGAGCATTGCTGCGGTAGGCAGCTTCCACCGCATCGGGCAGGGCAGTCTCGCCGTGAGTCTGCATCTGGCCATGCCCGCCGTCCTTGGCTCGCTGATCGGGGCCTGGATCGCCACCCGGATTTCAAACGAGATGTTTGAGTGGGTACTGATTGCCGCCATGATCAGCGCCTCGGTGTTCATGATACTTCCCCAGCCAAAGCTTGATACGCGACCACTCACCCCTGATCGTCTGAGGCCGGTCATCTACTTTGCCATGTTTGTGATCGGCCTCTATGGTGGATTTATCCAGGTAGGGGTTGGAGCCCTGTTTATCGTGGTGCTTTACCGGATGCTGAAAATTGACCTGCGGCAGGTGAATGTTTTCAAGGTCGCCATCGTCCTTATCTACACGGTTCCGGCGCTGGCGGTGTTCGCGGTCAGTGGCCAGGTGCGCTGGGGCGTGGGATTGCTGCTGGGTCTGGGCACGATCATGGGGGCGCTGCTCGCGGTCAGGGTGAATATGAGCCCCCGGGGTGCCCAGTGGGTTAAGTGGATCACGCTGATCATGGTCGCAGCCATCCTGGTTCGGCTGATCTGGTTTCAGAAATATTGACTCAGAGGAACAGAATTTTGAAAGCAATGGTGATTGAGGAATTTGGCGGCCCGGAAGTGTTCGTTGAACGGGAAGTGGCCACCCCTGAACCGGGGATCAACCAGGTGCGCATCCGGGTGGTGGCGTCCAGTGTCAACCCGATTGAAACCAAGATCCGCGCAGGCCTGGTCAAGACCGGACCTGCCATGCCTGCCATTCTGAATGGCGATGTGTCGGGCGTTGTGGACAGCATCGGCCCCGGAGTCAGTGATTTCAACGTGGGAGATGAAGTGTTTGGCTGCGCTGGCGGTGTGCGTGGCTGGCAGGGCGCTCTGGCGGATTACATGATCGCCGATACCCGGCTGCTGGCCAGGCGGACCCGGAAGATCGGCCTGTCACTGGAAGAGTGTGCGGCGCTGCCGCTGGTATTCATGACAGCCTGGACGGCCCTGGTTGAACGGGCCAGGCTCGGCTCTGGCGAGCATGTGCTGGTTCACGGAGGAGCAGGGGGCGTGGGACATGTTGCTATTCAGATCGCCAGGCATCTGGGCGCAAGAGTGGCGACCACCGTTTCCAGTCAGGAGAAGGCCCGGATTGCAGAGCAGCTGGGTGCTGACGATATTATCTTCTATGGCGACGAGGATGTTCAGTCCTACAAGGACCGGTTGACGCAGGCAAAGGGCTTCGACCTGGTGTTTGACACGGTTGGCGGCGCGAACCTGGACCGCTCCATTGAGGCAACCGCGATCTCCGGCCGTCTGTGTTCCATCAATACCCGTTCTACCCACGACCTGACCCAGATGCATGCCAAAAATCTTACCCTGCATGTGATCTTTCGTTCAGTGCCTCTTCTGTACGGAGTCGGCATGGACGACCAGCCCAGGCTGATGGCAGCGCTGACCGACATGCTGGAAAAAGACGCGGTTTGCCCCCTGCTGGATCCAGAGCGTTTCAGGTTCGTCGACGTTGGGAAGGCTCACGCTTACCTGGAGTCCGGCAGGGCGACAGGAAAACTGCTGTTGCTGCGGTAAAAGCGAGCCACAAAAAAACGCCAGCCCAAAGGCTGGCGTTTTTGCGACCGGTTTTCAGGCCGCTTCTGAACCAGAGATCAACGAAGTTATTCCGCTTCGGCCACTTTGGCTTCCGCTGCACGGCTGGTGTACTTTTCCATGCGATCGAAGTTCAGGTACTTGTAGATGTCCGCGGACATGCTGTTCAGATCCTTCGCGTACTCCATGTATTCCTGCGGGGTAGGCAGTTTGCCCAGTACCGCGCCGACAGCCGCCAGTTCCGCAGAGGTCAGGTACACATTGGCACCATCGCCCAGGCGGTTCGGGAAGTTACGGGTGGAGGTGGACAATACAGTGCTCTTCGCCTCGACCCTTGCCTGGTTACCCATGCACAGGGAGCATCCCGGCATCTCGGTGCGAACACCTGCATCCCCGTAGATCTTGAAGTAGCCCTCTTCCTTCAGCTGGGCTTCATCCATCTTGGTGGGCGGGGACATCCAGAGACGGGTCTTCAGGGGTTCCTTGTTCTGGGCCAGCAGCTTGCCGGCAGCGCGGAAGTGACCGATGTTGGTCATGCAGGAACCGATGAACACTTCGTCCACCTTGTCGCCGGCCACTTCGGACAGGAAGCGGGCGTCGTCCGGGTCGTTCGGGCAGCACACGATGGGCTCTTTGATGTCCGCCAGGTCGATCTCGACTACGTGGGCATACTCGGCGTCTCTGTCAGCACGCATTAGCTTGGGATCTTTCAGCCAGGCTTCCATCTGCCTGGCTCGGCGTTCCAGGGTACGTGGGTCGCCATAACCTTCGGCAATCATCCAGCGCAGCATGGTGATGTTGGAGCGCAGGTATTCGGCAACCGATTCTTCCGACAGGTTGATGGTACAACCGGCGGCAGAACGCTCTGCGGACGCATCAGACAGCTCGAACGCCTGCTCGGCTGTCAGGTGCTCAAGACCTTCAATTTCCAGGATCCGTCCGGAGAATTCGTTGATCTTGCCCTTCTTCTCGACGGTCAGCAGGCCATTCTTGATGCCGTAAAGGGGAATCGCATGAACCAGGTCACGGAGGGTGATGCCTGGCTGCATTTCGCCCTTGAACCGCACCAGTACCGACTCCGGCATGTCCAGCGGCATGACGCCGGTGGCTGCGGCGAAGGCAACCAGACCGGAACCGGCCGGGAAGGAGATGCCCATCGGGAAACGGGTATGGGAGTCACCACCGGTACCGACAGTGTCCGGCAGCAGCATGCGGTTCAGCCAGGAGTGGATGATGCCGTCACCTGGTCGCAGGGAGACACCGCCCCGGGTACGGATAAAGTCCGGCATGGTGTGCTGCATTTCAACGTCAACCGGCTTGGGATAGGCGGCGGTGTGACAGAAAGACTGCATCACCAGATCGGAAGTGAAGCCCAGGCACGCCAGATCTTTCAGTTCATCCCGGGTCATGGGGCCGGTGGTGTCCTGGGAACCCACGGTGGTCATGTGTGGCTCGCAGTAGGTGCCAGGGCGCACGCCCTTGTCTTCCGGAAGACCACAGGCCTTGCCAACCATCTTCTGGCCCAGGGTAAAACCCTTGGTGCCAGCTGCCGGATCTTTCGGCAGACGGAAGATGTCCGTGGCACCCATGCCGAGCACGTCCCGGGCCTTGTTGGTCAGGCCACGGCCGATGATCAGCGGAATGCGGCCCCCGGCCTGCACTTCGTCCAGGATTACGTCTGACTTGAAGCTGAACTCGGAGATCACATCACCGGCTTCGTTCAGTACCTTGCCTTCATAGGGGCGGATCTCGATGATGTCCCCCATGTTCATGTTGTCTACGGGGGCTTCGAATACCAGTGCGCCGGCATCTTCCATGGTGTTGAAGAAGATCGGGGCGACCTTGCTGCCGATACATACGCCACCAGTGCGCTTGTTGGGCACGCCGGGAATGTCTTCACCGAAGAACCAGAGAACGGAGTTGGTGGCTGACTTCCGTGAGGAGCCAGTGCCAACGACATCACCCACAAAGGCAACCGGCAGGCCTTTGGCCTTGAGTTCTTCGATCTGGGTCATAGGGCCGACAACACCCGGCTCATCCGGCTGCAGGCCTTCACGGGGCATCTTGTAGGCAGCGCGGGCATGCAGGGGAATATCCGGCCGGGACCATGCATCAGGAGCCGGGGACAGGTCATCGGTGTTGGTTTCGCCGGTAACCTTGAATACGATCATTTTGGTGCTTTTGGCAACCGGCTTGCGGCCGGTGAACCACTCGGCGTTGGCCCAGGATTCCATGACGCTTTTGGCTACCGCGTTACCGGCTTCCATCTTTTCCTTCACGTCGTTGAAGGCGTCAAACACCAGCAGGGTTTTCTTCAGTTTTTCACCGGCCTGATCCGCCAGCTCCGCATCGTCCAGCATGTCGACGAGAGTCACGATGTTGTAGCCGCCCTGCATCATGCCCAGCAGATCAATCGCTTTTTTCCGGTCCAGCAGGGGAGAAGAGGCCTCGCCAGTGACGATGGCGCTCAGAAAACCGGCCTTTACGTAAGCAGCTTCGTCGACACCGGGCGGAACACGGTTTTCCAGCAGGTCTACCAGGGTGTCTTCCTCGTCCTTCGGCGGGTTCTTCAGGAGTTCGACCAGGGCAGCTGTCTGCTCGGGGTTCAGAGGCTTCGGGGGAATACCCTGGGCCGCACGTTCTGCAACGTGTTCACGATAGGCTTCTAACACGATAAGGACCCTCATCAGTTGGGATGTCCCGCTGGGTCAGCTTCTGCTGGCGGGAGTTTTATTGGCGGAAAAGGCCGCAAGTTGGCGCTGCATTCTATAGGAAACGTCGTCTGAAGTTAAGTTGGCCGAAAGGCTGAGCTGGTTTCCCGCTCGTGTATAATACGCCCGGCTGGTGCCCGAGCGGCACTGGATCAACCCACATGCAGGCAATCAGTAACTCCATGATGCAGACCGATCTGGACACCATTCACGCCTTTTTACCCTGCCGGACTCCGGATGTGTGGATAGAGAACGCGTTGGCCGACCCTCATACCATGCTTGTCGATCACGCTCATTGCGAGAAAAAGGCGGCGTCTACCGCGCTCAGCCTCATGTACCGGTACGTGGACAACCCGGATCTGCTCAATAAAATGTCCCGTCTTGCCCGGGAAGAGCTGCGCCATTTTGAGCAGGTGCTGGGCATCATGAAAAAGCGCGGCATCAGATATGGTCATCTGACTCCCTCCCGTTACGCCGCTGGCCTGCGTCAGGCGGTCCGGCCCCAGGACCCGGGCCGGCTGGTGGATATGCTTATTGTAGGAGCAATCATCGAGGCCAGGTCCTGCGAACGTTTTGCGGCTCTGGCGCCTCATCTGGATGCAACCCTGGCGGCCTTCTATACCGGCTTGCTCAAGTCCGAGGCCAGGCACTATCGCGACTACCTGAGCCTTGCTGAGAAGGCTGCAGGGGCCCCGATTGACGATCGTCTTGCGGTTTTTCTGGCGCTGGAAAAGGACCTGATAGAGCAGCCGGACGCCGAGTTCCGTTTCCACAGCGGCCCTGTAGCCGCGGGGTCAGATCACGCCTGATCTGACCCCTGCCTTACCCCGATGGCAGTTTCCTCAAAGCGCCCGGCAAAGCTCCATCCAGCGGGCAATCCCTGCGCTACGGTACTTCTGTTTGTGAAGGATGAAATAGAACTGGCGGTCAAAACGCCGGTGTTCCGGCACCTTCAGCGGGACAAGGCTGCCGCGCCTGAAGGCATCGGCAAGGCAAACCTGGGAAAGGCAGCCAATACCCAGGTTGGTCTCGACCGCACGTTTTATGGCTTCGGTATGCTCCAGCTCCAGCAGGATCTCTATATCCGGGAGCAGGCCATGCATGCCGCGCTCAAAGGTCTGACGGGTTCCTGAACCAGGTTCCCGCATGATCCAGGTGGTGTTGAGCAGGTCTTCATCGTTCAGCGACCCCTGGCTGGCGAGGGGGTGCTCCGGACTGCAGAACACCACCAACTCGTCCGGACACCAGGGTATGACCTCAAGATCCGGCGACTGCAGTTCGCCCTCGATCAGGCCGATGTCCAGTTCAAAATCATTCACCCGTTTAGCGATGGTGCGGGTGTTGGCCACTTCCAGTGAAACTCTGGCATGGGGCTGACTCTTCATGTATTTCGCCATGACGCCCACAGCAAGATAGTTGCCGATGGTGAGGGTGGCACCAACCTTCAGCGCGCCTGCTTCCGTATGCCTGCTCAGCCCCTGCTCCAGTTCCCTGGCCTGAGCCAGAAGGGCTTCCACCTGGGGGCGGAAAAGCCGGCCAAGCTCGTTTAGCTGCAGTCGTTTGCCCACCCGGTCAAAGAGCTGGATGTTAAACTGGGATTCCAGCTCTTTCAGTGCGCTGCTGGCCGCGGACTGGGACATAGCCAGACTGGAGGCGGCTTTGGTGATGTTCTGGGTCTGGGCTGCTGCGAGGAAAACCTCAAGCTGGCGGAAGGAATAACGCATTATCGATAATTCCGAATAAGGTTATGAAAATATCCCATTTTGTCGATAGATTACTCTTGCGGTATCATAGGCTCAACTTTTAAACACAATGTCCATACTCGACGATTCCAGGATAGGCAAGACTATGAGCAACCTGAACAGTGAGAAGGTTACGGGTGTCAGGCACTGGAATGACACCCTGTTCAGTTTCACCACCACCCGGGATCCGGGTTTCCGTTTCAAAAATGGCCACTTCACCATGATCGGCCTGCAGACTGACGGCAAGCCATTGCTGCGTGCCTACAGCATTGCCAGCGCCAATTACGAGGAAGAGCTTGAGTTCTTCTCCATAAAGGTACCGGACGGCCCGCTGACATCCCGTCTTCAGCAGATCCAGGTAGGGGATGAGATTCTGGTAAGCCGCAAGCCAACGGGCACCCTGGTGATGGATCATCTCCTGCCAGGGCGCAACCTGTACCTGATCAGCACCGGTACCGGCCTTGCGCCTTTTCTGAGCATCATCAAGGATCCCGAGGTGTACGAACACTTCGACAAGGTCATACTTACCCATGGTGTTCGCCATGTGTCCGAGCTTGCATATCAGAAGGACATCGACGATCTGCCGAACAATGAATTCTTCGGTGAGATGGTTCAGGGCAAGCTGCTGTACTATCCCACGGTCACCCGGGAGGAGTTTCGTAATCAGGGCCGGCTCACGGACCTTATGGAAAGCGGGAAGTTAATGGCCGACCTGGGTCTGCCGGAGTTCAACCTGGAAGACGACCGCTTCATGATCTGTGGCAGCCCGAGCATGCTGAAAGATACCTGCGCCATTCTCGACCGTCAGGGATTTATGGAATCCCGCCATGGTGACCTTGGTCATTACGTTATCGAACGGGCGTTCGTCGAGAAGTGACGACCCAGGGTGACCTCCGGGACGCCTGATAAAAACCCCGGAGCGACAAAAAAAGGACCCGTTGGAGGGTCCTTTTTTTGTCGGATTATCCATAAATTTTAATGGATGGGCCGGAATCAGGCTGTGACAGGTCGCATTAACTCTCCGGCATTGCCGGATCCTGCCATGTGGCGCGATTACGGATGCGGCTAAATACTGCCTGAAGTTTTCTGCCTGCCTCATGCCGCACCTGGGCTGCGGCCATCCGGGTATACTGCGACCTGACATCCGTGCTGTTATGCAGAATGCTGGAGGGTACCGGGCGTGTGGTGCTTTGAATCTGAACTGACATGGTAAATTCCTCCATGGGTCGGGTGACTTGTGGAATGAACTATAAAGTTTTATTTTTGCAGCGTGAATACGTTAAAACTCATACAGGGTCGCAAAATCGCAACTATGATGGACTGGGATTATCTTCGATATGTGCACGCTCTCGGTAGTGGTGGAAACCTGAGCCGGGCTGGCGAGATTCTTGGGGTGCACCAGACAACCGTCCTCCGACGGCTGGATCAGATGGAGGCGCAGTTGGGGGTTCAGCTGTTCGAGCGCAACCGTGACGGGCTGGTGCTCACGGTGGCCGGCGAGATCGCCTTCAGGGAAGCAGAAAGGTTCAGCCGTGATATGGCCAGCCTCGAGCAGAAACTCAGGGGACAGGACGCTCACCCTGTAGGAACAGTACGCCTTGCAACGACCGATACACTGCTTAATTGTCTTATCAATCCGATACTGAGTGATCTGGTGGCGGCCTGGCCTGGCATTCAGCTTGAAATCAACACAGGAAACGAGATTGGCAGCCTGAGTCGCCGCGATACGGATCTTGCACTCCAGCCGACCAATCAGCCTCCAGAGGCCCTCTCAGGGCAGCGGGTCGCTACCATAGAGTCGGCCATCTACTGCGCTACCCAATATATCGACTGCAACCCGGATTTCGATCCCGGGCGTCCGGAAGCTCAGGCCTGGGTGATGCCGGACGACAGCTTCAGCCATCTGGCTTCGGGGCGCTGGTATCAGAAAAATCTCAAGGCATCCCAGCCTGTCATTCGCTGCAACGGCCTTTATTCCATGTACAGCCTGATCCGGGCGGGCAGCGGGGTGGGTGTCCTGCCGTGTTACATCGGAGACAGCGACCACGAGCTTCAGAGGCTCTCTGCTCCACTCAAAGGCGAAGGCGTGGACCTGTGGCTGCTCACCCATCATGACCTTCGACAGGGGGCAATGGTACGACTGGTGCTTGAGTTTATTGCTGCCAAACTGGAGGGATTGCGGCCGCTGATCGAGTGCGAGTGCGAGGATGCGGATCAGGGAGATCCCTGATGGCAGACATCGGGGACAGACACTAACATGCATGTGTTATGAATCAATTACAACCGGAGGTGCCTCATGGCAAAACCACGTCGAAAGCCGACTCAGCATAGTGCTGTGCAACGAGATCTCAGAACTCCGAAGTACCGGGTGCGTATCGTTGAAGACAAGACAAAATACAAGCGTGCGCGGAACAAAAACCTCTCACGGGAGGTCTTTCGCAAGACCATCTGAATATGGCTTTGCGAAAGACCTTACTGGGAGGCCGGTCAGTCAGGAGGAACTGGCGTCATACATGATCTGGGCCATTTCCTGACTGATTTCGCCAATCTTCGCCCGCCAGCGTTCTTTTTGAGTGGAAAATTCCTGACCGAGGCGATTGATTTCGAGCTGGGTTCTGGCGAGCGTCTTGCTGCTTTCGGCCACTGAGGTGATGTCAGGCTCAGAGAGCTGCTCGCTCTGGCGGTCCAGCCGCAATACGGCTTCATTCAGAATCCGGCTGTCCTCGGGCGACACCTTCTCTTTTTCCTCCAGGGCTTCTTCCATGGAGCGGGCCAGTTCATCCAGAGTCTGCTGGAGCTTCTTTCCGTAATCTTCCATCAGAGTGGAAATCTGTTCATTGGCGGAGTCTGACAGCCTTTCCAGTTCCTCAGCCATGGCATCGAGCTTTACTGCTGCGGCGTCCGAGTGATCCAGAAACTGGTTTCGCAGCTGTTGTCCCAGATCTTCCAGCTTGCCAAGAAAGCGATCAAGAGGGGGGCGCTGTTCCAGGGCATCGCCGGTTTTGTGATAATCAACCAGCCACTGATTGTCCAGCGTCACCAGAAAGGTCACCGTACGAACTGTTTCCCCGGATGAATTTTCCAGCCCTTCAAGCGTGGTCACAATACTGGCCTCGCCACCCTCAATCACTACGCGGCCCAGGGCTGCAGTGACGCCCTCCCACTGCTGGCCGTATTCATCAAAGCCATCCTCCGTCAGCAGGGTCGAATGCTCCACGACCTCTCCGGCGTTACCTTTGATGACCGATTGCCAGAAGGCCTGGGCTACCTCCTGAGGGGTTCTCGGTTCACTGCTGCAGGCGGTCAGAAACAGGCTGCAGATCAGCAGCAGGGAATAAAAGTATGGTTTTCTCATTGATCGGTATCTCCCTGATGAATGCTCATGATGTCTGCAATGGCTCTTTTTTCAGTTCAGGTTCCCTGTCCGGTGCGGATTCAATCCACCAGACGTTTTCTGCCCAGTCTCCCAGCACCAGGCGCTTTGCAGGCCGACCATTGGCCTCCAGTTCATGAACGGCGGGGCGATGGGTGTGGCCGTGGATGAGTTGCTGGACATTGTGCTCCTCCATGACTCTGACCACTTCTTCCTGAGTCACATCCATGATGCTTTCCCGCTTGCCTTTGGTCCTGGCCATGCTCATTTCACGGAGCTGCCGTGCGACCATCTGGCGGTCTGCCAGTGGCCGTTTCAGAAAAGCGGCCTGCCACTGGGGATTGCGCATATTGATGCGGAATTTCTGGTAATCCACGTCAGCAGTACACAGAGTGTCGCCGTGCATGAGCAGGGTGGGGCTGCCGTACAGGTCGATGACTGCCGGGTCATCAAGGAGCTGGGCGCCGCTGCGGCTACAGAAATCTTCCCCGATCAGGAAGTCCCGGTTGCCGTGCATCAGAAATACCCTCGTGTCCGAGCTGCTGACCGAGTTCAGCGCCTCGGCAACCTGATTCTGAAGGGGGGTGTGCTCATCGTCGCCGATCCAGGCTTCGAAGAAGTCGCCGAGGATGTACAACCGCTCCGCACCCCTGGCCCGGGAAGCCAGGAAGTCCAGAAAGGCCCGGGTGACGTCGGGCCGTGATTCCTCCAAATGAAGATCTGAAATGAAAAGTGTGGTCAAGCCTTGCCTCCGTTGCTGTCCTTCTCGTCCAGCACCTCCGCCTTCTCAATGACGACATCTTCCGCCGGAACATCCTGGTGACCGTGTTTCATGGTGGTTTTTACGAATCGGATATCGTTGACTACATCCATGCCCTCGACCACCTTGCCAAATGCGGTATAGCCCCAGCCTTCCTGGGTTTTGGATGTGTGATCCAGGAAGCCATTGTTCTCCACATTGATGAAGAACTGGGCGGTGGCGGAGTGCGGGTCCATGGTGCGGGCCATGGCTACGGTTCCCGCCATGTTGCTGAGCCCGTTGTCCGCCTCGCTCTTGATCGGCTCGCCGGTTTTTCGGGGTTTCATGCCGGGTTCAAATCCGCCGCCCTGAATCATGAAATTGCTGATCACGCGGTGGAAAATCAGGCCATCATAAAAGCCTTCACGCACGTATTTCTCAAAGTTCTTCGCGGTGACTGGTGCCCTGTCGTAGTCCAGTTCAATCTTGATGTCGCCATGCGTGGTTTTCAGCAGAATCATTCATGTGTCCTGTTCTGGGTGGTTATCAGTGGTTCGTTGGGTTCACTATGGCTTTATTGTACGGGAGAGTTTGCTCCGGTGCATGAGTCAGGCAGTCAATTATGCGTATAATATCCCGCCTGAGATCCATCCTCTTTTATTATTTGAGACCGTATGAGCGCCGAGTCAAAGAAAGCCCACAATTTTATCCGCAACCTGATTGAAGACAGCATTCGCGAGGGAACCCATAGCGGTCCCGTGGTGACGCGGTTTCCGCCAGAGCCCAACGGTTATCTGCACATAGGGCATGCCAAGTCCATCTGCCTCAATTTCGGCATCGCAGAAACTTTTGGCGGGGACTGCACCCTGCGCTTTGACGACACCAATCCGGAAAAGGAATCCCAGGAGTACATTGACGCCATCAGGAAAGATGTCGCATGGCTCGGATACCAGTGGGCCGGCGATGTGCGCTATGCCTCAGACTATTTCGATGCCATCTATGATTTTGCGGTGGAACTGATTGGCAAGGGCAAGGCCTATGTGTGCGCGCTTGGCGCAGACCAGATGGCGGAATATCGCGGCACCCTGACGGAGCCAGGCAGAAACAGCCCTTATCGGGACCGGCCAGTGGAAGAGAATCTTCAGATGTTCCGGGACATGCGGGACGGCAAGTACGCCAATGGTGAGCTGGTGCTCCGTGCCAGAATCGACATGGCATCGCCGAACATGAATATGCGTGACCCGATTCTCTATCGTATCCGCTACGCAGAACATCATCAGACCGGAAACAAATGGTGCATCTATCCGATGTACGATTTCACCCACCCCATTTCCGATGCCATGGAATTCATCACACATTCCCTGTGCACTCTGGAGTTTGAGGATCACCGTCCTCTGTATGACTGGGTGCTGGAAAATATCTCCGCCCCCTGTCAGCCGAGGCAGATCGAATTTGCCCGGCTCAATCTGAACTACACCATCACCAGCAAGCGCAAACTCAGGCGCCTGGTGGATGAAGGCCACTGCACAGGCTGGGACGACCCCCGCATGCCCACCATCTCAGGTATGCGCCGTCGCGGTTACACGCCGGAATCCATCCGCACCTTCTGCGACATGGTGGGTGTCAGCAAGGCTGGAGGCACGGTTGACGTTGGCATGCTGGAACATGCCATCCGGGAAGACCTCAACACCCGGTCACCCCGTGCCATGTGTGTCATGCGCCCCCTGCGGGTGACTCTGGTCAATTATCCTGAAGGCCAGACAGAGACCCTGAGTCTGCCAGTTCACCCCCAGAATCCTGATATGGGCCAGCGCGAGGTGCCCTGGACCCGGACGCTGTTTATCGACCGGGAGGATTTTGCTGAAGAACCACCGCGCAAGTGGAAACGGCTGGCACCTGACCAGGCGGTAAGGCTCAGGGGCGGATACGTGATGACCTGCCGTGAAGTTGTGCGGGATGACTCGGGAGAAATCACTGAGCTGCGCTGTGAATACGACCCTGGAACCCTCGGGGTAAATCCGGAAGGTTACAAACCCAATGGTGTGATCCACTGGGTGTCTGCGAGCGAGAGCGTCGAGGTGGACATCAACCTGTACGACCGGCTGTTCAATCACGAATCACCGGACAGCGACAGGGAAGGGGATTTTGTGGATCACCTTAACCCGGAATCCCTGGTTCGGGTATCAGACGCGCGGGTTGAGAAAAGCCTGGCTTCTCCGGGGCAGGATCTGCCTTACCAGTTTGAGCGCGAGGGCTATTTTTTCTATGACCCGGAGGTGTCCCGTGAGGGCCGCCCGACGTTCAACCGCACTGTCACGCTCAGGGATTCCTGGGCCAAAACCAACTCCTGAGACCACCGGGCGACTATCACGTGATCCGAGTTTACAGCACCCTGAGTCAGCGCAAGGAAGAGTTCAGACCCCTGGAGCCGGGCAAGGTCCGCATGTATGTCTGCGGCATGACTGTCTACGACTACTGCCACCTTGGCCATGCCCGGGTACTGACTGCCTTCGATGTGATCACCCGCTATTTCCGTCATCGGGGATACGACGTTCGCTATGTGCGGAATATCACCGACATTGACGACAAGATTCTCCAGCGTGCGGACGCCAACGGCGAGGACTATATGGCTCTGACCGGCCGTATGATCAATGCCATGCACGAAGACGAAGCGCGTCTGGGCATTCTGCCGCCGACCGAGGAGCCCAGGGCAACCGCTTATATCAGCGAAATCCTGGCAATGATCCGCGTACTGATCAGCAAGGGTTACGCTTACCCTGCCGACAACGGCGATGTGTACTTTGCGGTCAATGCCTTTGAGGGCTATGGCAAGCTGAGCAAGAAGAAGCTGGAAGACCTGATTGCCGGCGCCCGGGTTGGTATTTCGGATGCAAAGCGCAGCCCAGCCGATTTTGCGCTCTGGAAGGCGGCTGGCCCCGGGGAGGTCAGTTGGCCTTCGCCCTGGGGAGATGGCCGGCCGGGTTGGCATATCGAGTGTTCCGCCATGGCCACCTGCTGCCTGGGGGAGACCTTTGACATTCATGGAGGGGGGCCGGACCTGCTGTTCCCTCATCATGAAAATGAAATCGCCCAGTCCGAGGCGGCCACCGGCCAGCCATTCGTCAACGTCTGGATGCATGCTGGTGCGGTCCGGGTCAATAAAGAGAAAATGTCCAAGTCGCTGGGTAATTTTTTCACCATCCGCGAGATACTGGAGAAATATCCAGCGGAGGTGGTGCGGTATTTTCTGATTTCCAGCCATTACCGCAGCCAGGTGGATTACTCAGAGGAGAATCTGGCGGAGGCGGCCCGTACTCTGAGCCGCCTCTATCAGTCGCTGCGAGGGCTTGTACCCGCCAAATCCGTACCGGACACTGACAGCGACGAACGTTTCCGGGCGGCCATGGACGATGACTTCAACAGTCCGGAGGCAATGACCGTTCTTCATGCGATTGCCTCAGACATCAACCTTCACCGGCGGGAGGGTCGGGATAGGGAGGCCAGTGAAGCCGCGGCTGTCATGATAAGGCTCGGAAAAATTCTCGGCATTCTCCAGCAGGACCCGGAGGCTTTCTTTCAGACTGGCACACCGGCCGAGCTGACGGCTCATACCATTGAGGCGATGATTGCGGACCGCAATGAGGCGAGGAAACAGAAAAATTTTGCCGAAGCTGACCGCATACGGGATGTGCTGGCGGACAAAGGTGTCATTCTGGATGACTCCCGGGAGGGCACCAGCTGGCGCCGTGGCTGAGTCGGACATGATCTTCAGAGGGTTATGGCGTAAACTGTTGCGCCCGAAAACAGCAGGGCCCGTTGCACAGGGTGCAGGCGGGCAGGGTCAGCAGCAGACGGCCCCGGAATTCACGGAAAAGAGAATTCATTAACTACTGAGGCAGACAACGATGACTGAACGCGTTGAAACAGGCGGCCTGAAGGTCGCAAAGGTTCTTTACGACTTCATCAACAACGAGGCAATCCCCGGTACCGGTCTGGACGCAGACAAGGTGTGGTCCGGATTTGGCGACATCGTCAGGGAGTTTGCGCCCCGGAACAGGTCCCTGCTGGAAAAGCGTGATGACATCCAGGAAAAAATGGATACCTGGAACCGCGACCACAAGAGCAAAAAGCTCGACATGGAGGAATACAGGTCCTTTCTGACGGATATCGGCTATCTGGTGAAAGAGCCGGAAGACTTCAAGGTGACCACCGCCAACGTCGATAATGAAATCGCCACCATGGCCGGCCCCCAGCTGGTTGTGCCTGTGATGAATGCCCGTTTCGCCCTCAACGCGGTCAATGCCCGGTGGGGAAGCCTTTACGATGCGCTTTACGGCACGGACGTGATTTCCGAGGAAGACGGCGCTGAAAAGGGCCGTGGTTACAATCCCGTGCGCGGCGCAAAGGTCATCGAATACGCCCGGGAGCTGCTGGACAGTTCCGCGCCGCTGGTCAAAGGCAGTCACAAGGATGCCGTCAAATACACGGTTGAAGGTGACCGGCTGGTGGTCAAACTCCAGAACGGCGAATCCACTGGCCTTATGGATGCCGCTGGCTTTGTCGGTTACACAGGCACCAAAAACGATCCCAATGGCATTCTTCTGACCAGAAACGGCATGCATTTCGAAATCCAGATTGATGCCACCCATCCGATCGGGAAGAGTGACGGCGCCCACGTCAAGGACGTCCTGATGGAGTCGGCCCTCACCACCATCATGGACTGTGAAGATTCCGTTGCAGCAGTTGATGCGGCAGACAAGGCTCTGGCCTACCGCAACTGGCTGGGTCTGATGAAAGGGGATCTGCAGGAAAGCTTTGAAAAAGGCGGGGAAACAGTCACCCGCAGCATGCATCCGGATCGCAGCTATCTTTCGGCCAATGGTGCCGACCTTCAGCTCAAGGGTCGCAGCCTGATGTTTATCCGCAATGTAGGCCATCTCATGACCAACCCTGCCATTCTGGACAGCGATGGCAACGAGGTGCCTGAAGGTCTGATGGACGGGATGTTTACCTCCCTGATCGCCATCCATGACCTCAAGGGTAACGGTCCCCGGCGCAACAGCAATACCGGCAGCGTGTATATCGTCAAGCCCAAGATGCATGGCCCTGAAGAGGTGGCGTTCACCAGCGAGCTCTTTGGTCGTGTAGAGGACATTCTTGGCCTGCCGCGCTTTACCATCAAGGTGGGCATCATGGACGAGGAACGCCGCACTACGGTCAACCTCAAAGCCTGTATCAAGGCTGCAAAGGACCGCTGCGTATTCATTAATACCGGCTTCCTCGACCGCACTGGTGATGAAATCCATACTTCCATGGAGCTGGGGCCGATGGTTCCGAAGGCCGCCATGAAGCAGGAACCATGGATCAAGGCCTACGAAAACTGGAACGTGGACATTGGCCTGGAAACCGGTTTGCGGGGCAAAGCGCAGATCGGCAAGGGCATGTGGCCCATGCCGGACAAGATGGCTGACATGATGGACGCCAAAATTGGCCACCCGAAGGCTGGTGCCAATACAGCCTGGGTTCCTTCACCCACCGCGGCCACCCTTCATGCCATGCACTACCATCAGGTGGATGTGGCTGAAGTACAGGCAGAACTGGCTCAGCGCGAGCGCGCAAAGCTGGATGACATTCTGACAGTGCCTGTCATGGATGATCCTGAGTCGCTTTCCGAAGATGACATCAGGAAGGAGCTTGATAACAACGCCCAGGGCATTCTCGGATACGTGGTGCGCTGGATTGACCAGGGTGTAGGCTGCTCCAAGGTGCCGGACATCAATGATGTGGGCCTGATGGAAGACCGTGCCACCCTGCGTATTTCCTCACAGCACATCTGCAACTGGCTGTATCACGGTATCTACACCGAGAAGCAGGTGGTTGAGGGCATGAAGCGGATGGCGGAAGTGGTTGATCGGCAGAACGCCAATGATCCGGAGTACCGGAAAATGGCGCCTGACTTTGACAATAGTGTGGCCTTCCAGGCAGCGCTGGATCTGGTGCTCAAGGGCCGCGAGCAGCCCAATGGCTACACCGAACCACTCCTGCACGCATACCGCCTGAAGGCAAAAGCCAAATACGGTCAGTAAGAGAAAAGCGGGGGAGCCGCAGATGGCTCCGTGGCTGCAATAAAAAACCCCGCTCCGGCGGGGTTTTTTACGTTCTCAGACCCGGGCCCGGAAGTCAGCCAGGGTGGAACTCGTTGGCCGCGTACAGAGTATTCTGCAGAAGCATGGCAATGGTCATGGGGCCAACGCCACCTGGCACAGGGGTGATGTAAGCTGCCCGCTCCCTCGCTACTTCAAACTCGACGTCCCCGTTAAGTGTTCCATCGGGCATCCGGTTAATACCCACGTCAATAACGGTGGCTCCGGGTTTGATCCACTCTCCCTTGACCAGGCCCGGTTTACCGACCGCAGCGATGACAATATCCGCATCCCGGACGAAGTGCGCAAGGTCCGGCGTGAAGCGATGTGTCACAGTGATGGTCGCCCCACGCAGCAGGAGCTCCATGGACATGGGGCGGCCGACAATATTGGATGCCCCAACGATGACTGCGTGTTGCCCTCTGTAGGGGGTGTCAACGCTGTCCAGCAGCGCGATGATGCCTGCGGGTGTGCAGGGCCTCAGTTCCGGCTGGCGCTGGACCAGGCGCCCGAGATTATAGGGGTGAAAACCGTCTACGTCCTTGTCGGGTCGGATCCTGAGGAGAATGGGGTCCGCGTCCAGGTGGGGAGGGAGGGGCAACTGCACCAGGATTCCATCAATGGTAGGGTTTTCATTCAGTTGGTCGATGAGGGCTTCCAGGGCGGCCTGGGAGGTGTCGGCTGGCAGGTCATGGGACAGGGAAAGGATGCCTGCCTTTTCGCACGCATTGCGTTTATTGCGCACATACACCTGGGATGCAGGGTCCTTGCCTACCAGTACAACGGCCAGCCCCGGAACCCTGAGTCCCTTCAGGCGGCGGGCCTCTACGCCAGCTGCAACCTGCTGGCGCACACTGGCAGCTATCTTTTTTCCATCAATCAGTTTGGCGGTCATGGCGATTTCTTGTGAAGTGGCGGCATCATTCAAGGGGCTCCCGGCTCCCTTGCGCGAAAGGCACGCATTGTCGCATGACTGATAATTTTCGCCAATGCAGTCACCGCGGGTGTGTTATTCTGATGACAGAGCAGGGCAGGCGAAGGGTTTTCCCAATTGCAGGTTGACGGGCCGGAGAACCGCCGGTATTATTCGCGCCAGCTTTGCTTAGGCATTTGTTGTTCGGGTAAATCGGGGTATAGCGCAGTCTGGTAGCGCGCCTGCTTTGGGAGCAGGATGTCGGGAGTTCGAATCTCTCTACCCCGACCATTATTTTTCTGGCCATTCCTATCTGGATAGTCAGGCAGGCGAAAGGTTTGGCGCTCGTAGCTCAGCTGGATAGAGCATCGGCCTTCTAAGCCGAGGGTCGCAGGTTCGAGCCCTGCCGGGCGCGCCATCTGCTGCAGGCCGGATAATTTCCTGGATCCATTGTCGAACAGGGTTGAAACCCAAGCCGCAAGGCTAGCGGATTGAAAGTGGTAGTGATTGCTCAGAACACGCCAGTCGTGCTCTTCAGGTAATTTATGTGGTGGGCGTAGCTCAGTTGGTAGAGCTCAGGATTGTGACTCCTGCGGTCGAGGGTTCGAACCCCTTCGTCCACCCCAACTTTCTGCTTTGAATCAGGTTCCGCGTTTGTTGAATTCCGGCGTAATGTCGGGAACTTCTGACTCACATCGAAGGTCAGAAGCGTAATGAAATATCAGGCTCCGGTGGTGGAATTGGTAGACACGACAGGTTTAGGTCCTGTTGCCGCAAGGTGTGGGGGTTCAAGTCCCTCCCGGAGTACCATTGCTGACCATGAATTATGTCAGTAAGCCAGATATCTTTTTAGTAGCTTTATCTTCCTTTTGTGTCCCCGCGCACTAACATCCTTTTGATGATTCTCTCCAGCCCGGAATCCGTGATAAACTATCGCTTTTAATTTTCGCGGCATCCTGCAGAGACCGGTTTTTCCACGTAACTGCACATTGGGCACCGTGATTCATTCACCTACTGAACCTGCAATTTGAGGATCTTCCATGCAAGTGTCTGTTGAATCGACGTCTAACATCGAGCGTCGCATGACGATTGGTGTGCCCGCCCAGGAAATCGACCAGGCGGTCGAAAAGCGCCTCCAGAACACGGCCCGCACCGTCAAAATGAACGGTTTTCGCCCGGGCAAGGTGCCCCTGAGCGTAGTAAGACGTCGTTTTGGTGAAGGTGTCCGCCAGGAAGTGGTCAGTGAAGTGATGCGCGAAAGCTACGTCAAGGCGCTGGAAGAGAAAGACATCGCGCCTGCAGGCTGGCCGAAGTTTGAGCCGAAGAGCATTGAGCCGGGAAAAGATCTGGAATTCGTTGCGATTTTTGAGGTCATGCCCGAGATCGAACTGGGCGACCTGAGCAAAATCGAGGTTGAGAAGCCGGCGACTGAAATCACCGAAAAAGATGTGGACACCATGATTGACAGCCTGCGTCAGCAGCAGGCCACCATGAAGTCGGTGAAACGCAAGTCCAAAAAGAAGGATGTGGTCAATATTGATTTCAAGGGCTACGTCGATGGTGAAGTCTTCGAAGGCGGCACAGCCGAAGGTCACAAACTGACTCTGGGTTCCGGCCAGATGATTCCCGGCTTTGAAGAAGGCATCATCGGTGCCAAGGCCGGCGACGAGCTTGAAATTGAAGTGACCTTTCCGGAGGACTACCAGAACGAAGAGCTTGCGGGAAAGCCTGCAAAATTTGAAATCAGGGTCAACGAAGTGGAAGAACCGGTTCTTCCTGAGCTTGACAAGGACCTGTTCGAAAAATTCGGCATTCAGGCGGAAGACGAGGCCAGCTTCCGGGAGGAAGTGCGCAAGAACATGGAGCGTGAGCTGAAACAGGCAGTTGCCAACAAGGTCAAGAATGAGGTGGTCGATGGTCTTCTTGCCACTACTGAACTTGAAGTTCCGCAATCGCTGGTGGACCAGGAGATCGATCGCCTGCGTCAGGACGCCGTTCAGCGCTTTGGTGGCCAGATGGATCCCCAGCAATTACCAGCCGAGCTTTTTCAGGAGCAGGCGGAGCGTCGCGTAAAGACAGGTCTGTTGTTCCAGGAGATGGTCAAGAAGAACGAGCTCAAGGCTCCGCCTGAAAAGGTTGACGAAAAAATCCAGGAGATTGCTTCAACCTACGAAGAACCTGAGGAGGTGATTGCCCATTTCAACAGCAATCCCCAGCAGAAAGCTCAGATCGAATCAGCAGTGCTTGAGGATGAGGTAGTCGATTTTGTGCTTGAAAAGGCCAGGGTCACGGAAAAGAAAATGGACTACGAAGAGGCCGTCAAATCCGGTCAGCAGCAGCGCTAACAGCCTGGTGCCTTGTAATCTGACCTGAAGAGCCATACTAATGAAACAGCCGGAATATCCGGCTGTTTTCATCTTGGCGGTTAGATGCCACCTTATAATATCCAGAAGGAGTACAGGCGCATCATGATGCAGAAACCAGTTGATGGCCCGGCAATGATTACCAGTTCCGGCCTGGTTCCTATGGTCATCGAGCAGACCGCACGCGGTGAGCGCTCATTTGATATCTATTCACGTCTGCTCAAGGAGCGGGTGATCTTCATGGTTGGCCAGGTCGAAGACCATATGGCCAACCTGATTGTGGCTCAGCTTCTGTTCCTTGAGTCAGAGAATCCGGACAAGGATATTCACCTTTATATCAACAGTCCCGGCGGCTCGGTTACTGCGGGCATGTCAATCTATGACACCATGCAGTTTGTGAAACCGGATATAGCAACCCTCTGCGTGGGCCAGGCGGCCAGCATGGGAGCGTTTCTGCTGGCCGGCGGTGCTGCCGGGAAGCGGGCGTGTCTGCCAAATTCCAGGGTAATGATTCATCAGCCCCTGGGAGGCTATCAGGGCCAGGCTTCGGACATTGAGATCCATACCCGCGAGATCCTGAAAATCCGCCACACCCTGAATTCGATCCTCGCCCATCACACCGGGCAGGACATTGAAACCGTCGCGAAGGACACGGATCGGGACTATTTCATGGATCCGGCGCAGGCACTGGAGTACGGTCTGATTGATTCGGTACTTGATAAGCGTGCATCGAATAAATAATACTGAATCTGATCGCAACATCTTCTGGCAGCGTACATCCAGTCAGATCCGTGATTAAAGCCAGCACTCAAAGACAGAGGTAATTCAATGGCAGACGATAGAAACGGCAGGAGTGACGATAACGGCAAGTTGCTGTACTGCTCGTTTTGTGGGAAGAGCCAGCATGAAGTCCGAAAGCTCATAGCAGGGCCGTCGGTGTTCATCTGTGACGAGTGCGTGGACCTTTGCAATGACATCATCCGCGAAGAGATTCAGGAAAGCGCTCAGGAAGATAGCCGGGATCGTCTTCCCACCCCCGCTGAAATCCGCGATACACTCAACGAGTATGTGATTGGTCAGGATCGCGCCAAGGTTGTGCTCTCTGTTGCGGTATACAACCACTACAAACGTCTGCGCTATGGCGAAGGCAAGACCGATGTGGAGCTTGGCAAGAGCAACATTCTGCTCATCGGTCCCACCGGCAGCGGCAAGACTCTTCTCGCGGAAACCCTTGCACGGGTGCTGAACGTGCCTTTCACCATCGCGGATGCCACGACTCTCACTGAGGCGGGCTATGTGGGTGAAGACGTTGAGAACATCATCCAGAAGCTGCTCCAGAAATGTGATTACGACGTTGAAAAGGCCCAGCGCGGCATTGTCTACATTGATGAAATCGACAAGATTTCCCGCAAGTCGGACAACCCATCGATTACCCGGGATGTGTCCGGTGAAGGTGTGCAGCAGGCTCTGTTGAAGCTGATTGAGGGAACCGTGGCTTCGGTTCCGCCCCAGGGCGGCCGCAAGCATCCCCAGCAGGAATTTCTGCAGGTGGATACGGGTAATATCCTGTTTATTTGCGGTGGGGCCTTTGCGGGCCTGGACAAAGTCATTCAGGCCAGGTCAGACAGGAGCAGTATCGGCTTTTCGGCCTCGGTCGTGGGACAGGAAGATCGCAAGAGTACCGGCGACCTGATTCGGGATGTGGAAACAGACGACCTGGTAAAATATGGACTGATTCCTGAGTTCGTCGGGCGTCTGCCGGTCGTGGCGACCCTGTCCGAACTCGACGAGGCCGCGCTGGTTCAGATACTGACAGAGCCAAAAAACGCACTCACCAAACAGTATCAGAAACTTTTTGACATGGAAGGTGTCGAACTTGACTTCCGTGAGGATGCGCTCCGCGCAGTAGCCCGGAAGGCTATGACCCGCAAGTCGGGAGCCCGGGGGCTAAGGTCCATAATGGAAGCCACACTGCTGGATACCATGTATCAGATTCCTTCTGAGCATGATGTTTCAAAGGTGGTGATCGACGAAAGTGTCATCAAAGGCGACTCGGAGCCGTTCAAGATCTACGCCAGTAACGACCACGCGAAAGTGGTGCCGGAAGACTGACCGGTTCTGGGAGAGATCAGGAAAGGGCGGCAACGCCCTTTTTTTTTCATCTGTTTTTTACCAGGGAAGATGAAATTGGGCGCTCCACGGTTGTCGTCATGGGGCCTGCAGAAGTATTGCAATCCGGCTGGCTGCCCCAACAAATGATCTAAGCAGTATGCCGGGCGGACGAGTCCTGCCCGTGCAAATACAGTCCGGCTGACAGAGCCTGGCTGAAAGAAATGTTATCAGAGGATTCTGTATGACCCTGACATCTGAAGTGTCTGCAAACGATTACCCCATGCTTCCCCTGAGGGATGTTGTGGTTTTTCCCCACATGGTGGTGCCGCTGTTCGTCGGACGCGAGAAATCAATTCAGGCACTGGAAGCCGCCATGGAGGGCAGTAAGGAAATCCTGCTCGTGGCGCAGCGGGATGCAGGGACCGATGACCCCGAACCGGAAGATGTCTTTGACATGGGCACCCTTGCAACGGTGCTGCAGATGCTCAGGCTGCCGGACGGTACGGTAAAAGTGCTGGTCGAGGGTAACGCCCGGGTGAGGATCGAAAGCGTGGCAGAGGGCGAGTACCTTACGGCCCGGGCCATGCTGATAGACGAAGACGTCCTGCCGGAGCGGGAGGAAGAGGTTCTGGTCAAAACCCTGACTGAGGAATTCGAAAAATACGTCAAGATGTCCAGAAAGGTGCCGGCAGAAGTGTCCAACGCCATGACCGGCATACATGAGCTGGAACGTCTCGCGGACACAATGGCTGCTCATCTGGAGTTGCGGATTCCGGAGAAGCAGGAGCTTCTGGAAGCTCTCGACGTCAGGCGCCGGGTAGATCTTCTTCTGGGCAAGCTGGACAGCGAAATCGACCTGATTGAGGTGGAAAAACGCATCCGTGGTCGCGTGAAGAAGCAGATGGAACGGAGCCAGCGTGAGTATTACCTGAACGAACAGATGAAGGCCATCCAGAAAGAGATGGGCTCCATGGGCGAGGGCGGCAACGACTTCGAAGAACTGGAGAACCGGCTGGAAGAGGCCGGTCTGCCCGAGGAAGCCAAAAAGAAAACGGAGCTTGAGCTGAGCAAGCTCAAGATGATGTCTCCAATGTCGGCGGAAGCCACAGTTGTGAGGGGTTACATCGACTGGATGCTGGCCATTCCCTGGAAAAAACGCAGTCGGGTGCGTCATGACATCGAGAAAGCCAGGGCTATCCTGGATGAAGACCACTACGGCCTCGACGAGGTCAAGAAGCGCATCCTCGAGTACCTGGCGGTACAGAGCCGGGTCAAAAAGGTAAAGGGTCCCGTGCTGTGTCTGGTAGGGCCTCCTGGGGTGGGCAAGACATCCCTTGGTCAGTCCCTTGCCCGCGCCACCAACCGCAAGTATACCCGCATGGCGCTGGGTGGCGTGCGGGACGAGGCGGAAATCCGGGGCCACCGCAAGACCTACATCGGCGCTCTGCCGGGCAAGCTGTTGCAGAAGCTGTCCAGAGTGGGGGTGAAGAATCCGCTGTTTCTGTTTGATGAAATAGACAAGATGGGGATGGATCATCGGGGTGATCCGGCATCGGCCCTGCTTGAAGTGCTGGACCCGGAGCAGAACCACACATTCAATGATCATTACCTTGAGGTGGATTACGACCTTTCAGATGTAATGTTCGTCTGTACTTCAAACTCAATGGACATTCCGACGGCACTTCTGGACCGGATGGAAATCATTCGCATCCCCGGTTACACCGAGGATGAGAAGGTGAATATTGCTCTCAAGTATCTGCTGCCAAAGCAGATCAAGGCCAATGGGCTCCGGAAAAACGAACTGGAAGTGCCGGAGGCGACTCTTCGGGACCTTATCCGCTATTACACCCGGGAAGCCGGTGTACGGGGCCTTGAACGGGAAATTGCCAGGATCTGCCGGAAGGTGGTTCGCGAGCATGTCGAGACGGGGGAGAAGACAGCTCTGGTACTGAATCCCGAGCAGCTCGAGGATTACTCCGGCGTGCAGAAGTACAAATATGGTCTGGCCGCCGAGACCAACCAGGTAGGCCAGGTGACTGGTCTCGCCTGGACGCAGGTGGGCGGCGAATTGCTGACCATCGAGTGCGCACTGACACGTGGCAAGGGCAGAGTTGTCAAAACCGGCTCTCTCGGTGACGTCATGCAGGAGTCCATTCAGGCTGCCCTGACGGTGGTGCGGAGTCGTGCCATCGGCCTCGGAATCGCCGAGGATTTCCATGAAAAGCACGATCTCCATGTCCACGTGCCGGAAGGTGCGACCCCGAAAGATGGTCCAAGTGCTGGCGTAGGCATGTGCACGGCGCTGGTTTCTGCACTGACCGGGATTCCGGTTCGGGCAGACGTCGCAATGACCGGCGAGATTACGCTTCGGGGGCAGGTGCTGGCCATTGGCGGGCTCAAGGAAAAGCTGCTCGCGGCCCATCGTGGCGGAATCAAGACGGTGATTATCCCGGACGAAAATGTCCGTGATCTCAGGGAGATACCGGAGAATATCAAGGAATCGCTGGAGATCAGGCCGGCCAAGTGGATTGACGAAGTCCTTGATATCGCGCTCGAGTATGCGCCAGCTCCGCTGGTGGAAAGTACGGGTTCAAAGCCGACATCCAGTGGCTCCCGGGATGATGACGGCGAGGGTGCGGAGCGCATAAATACACATTAAAGACCCTGCGTCTTGTTGACATGCGAGAGAGCCCGTTGGTATAACTGTTTCGCCGTGAAGCAGCCAATACCAAGGGCTCCCGCGCAGTATGTGATCTTTTCGGAAAATCCGGGAACACCTACACAGAACAGAAAAACTGAAAATGGAATTGTCCGACCGCCTGTGCGATAGTCGGAACCGTCAGAGAAAAACAAACCAACCTATAACATCTTCAACCTGAAATCGAAGGGGTTTAGTGTGAACAAGTCCGAACTTATTGATGCAGTTGCCGAACAAGCCGACCTGTCCAAAGCCAGTGCCGGTCGTGCCCTGGATGCCATGATCAATTCTGTTACCGATGCCCTGAAGCAGGGCGACCAGGTTACTTTGATTGGTTTTGGTACTTTCTCAGTCAAGGAGCGTGCAGCCCGTACAGGCCGCAACCCCCAGACTGGTGCAGAGATCAAGATTCCGGCCTCCAAAGTGCCGGGATTCAAAGCAGGCAAGGCGCTGAAAGACGCCGTAAAGTAACGGTCTCTTTCGCCAGGCAGCAGTCAATCGATGCTGCCGGAGTAACCCCCGGGGTAGCCCATCGGATTATTCAAGGTTCGGGAAGGTGGATGCGGGTCAAGGTTGCTTTAAACGAAGTCGAGGCGCATTCCTGCAGGGTGCGCCTTTTTGCGTTAAGCGTGTCAGTTTCCTGCGCGCCGCTCAGAGGCCGCGGCGGGTACTGGCTTTCCCGAGTAAACAGAGAGAGGCCTGACGCTGGCAGGCTCGCCATTAGCCCTCTGGAATGGCGTGTTGGTCAGTGATCCGGGAGGAACATGCTTCAAGATATCCGTGAGAACGCCCAGGGCACGATTGCCAAAATCGTAGTAGGACTGTTGATTGTCGCTCTCTCCATGTTTGGTGTGGACGCCATTATCGGCGGCTTCTCCGGGGAGCCCGAAGTGGCTACCGTCAATGGGGAAGAAATCACTGAGCGCCAGTTCATGCGCCTGGTCCAGATGGAGCGTCAGCGCCGTCTGGCTGAAATGGACACCGCCGATCCTTCCCTGCTGAATGATGATGAAATTCGTCAGGGCGTTCTGGAGGCCATGGTGCAGGAGACCGTCCTGACCCAGGATGCTGCCCGTCAGGGCCTGGAACTGTCGGATGATGATATCGATCGCCTGATTACCCAGATGCCCCAGTTCCAGACTGAGGGGGTGTTTGATCGCGACCGCTTCATTGCCGTAATCAGGAACATGGGCATGGGGCCCCTTGAGTTCCGGGATGCGATGCGGAGACAGTATGTGGTCAATCAGATCCGGGCAGGTATCCTGGAAAGCGGGCTTGTAAGCCCGCAGGTGACCCGCCAACTGGTGCAGATCCAGTATCAGACCCGTGATTTCCGAACCTTCGCGCTTACCCCCGAGACAGTGGCAGGGCAGGTCAAGGTTACAGACCGGGACGTTGCGGATTATTACGAGGACAATGCCGATCAGTTCATGCAGCCGGAGCGGGTGGAGGCAGCCTGGATCCGGCTGTCGCTGGAAGAGCTTGCCGATAGCATTGAGCTCAGCGAGAGCGAATTACGGGACTACTACGAGACCCAGGCTGCCACTCTGGCATCGGAAGAACGGCGCGCAGCTCACATCCTGATTGAGGATGTGGAGGAGGCGGAAGAGCAGCTGGGCGAGATCCGCCAGAAACTGGAAGCCGGCGAAGACTTTGGCGAACTGGCCAAAGCCTGGTCCGATGATATCTCCACTGCCGCCGACGGCGGTGATCTGGGCTATGCAGGCCGGGGAGTTTTTGATACGGCCTTTGAAGACGCCATGTTTGCCCTGGAAGAGGGAGAGGTCTCGGAGCCGGTGGAAACGCCTTATGGTATTCATCTGATCAAGGTGCTGGATGTCCGTAGCACGGATGCTCCGTCTTTCGAAGAAATCAGGCCCCGTCTTGAGCGGGAGCTGGCTCAGGAAAAGGCAGCTGATCGCTATGCAGAGCTGCGTTCCAGGCTGTCCGATCTGGCCTATCAGGAGGACAACCTCACGGTTCCGGCGGAGGAGCTTGGGCTGGAGGTTGACGTTCGGCCAGGTGTGACGCGGGATGGTGGTGAGCCACCCTTTAATCATCCAGGCCTCGTGCGCCAGCTTTTCTCAGCGGATGTTCTGCAGGACGGCTATAACACTGAGGTTATCGACCTGGATGCAGGCACCGCGGTGGTTGCAAGAGCCAGGGAATACCAGCCTGCAGCCCAGCAGGCCCTCGCGGATGTCCGTGATCAAATCCGTGAACAGCTGATCGAAACCCGCACCCGGGAAGCACTTGCTGAGCTTGGTCGGGACCTCATAGCCCGGCTGCAGGATGGAGAGTCGCTTGCCGATCTGAAAGTTTCCGTTGAGAACTGGGAAAGCTATGAAGGCGTTACCCGTGCCAGCCAACAGGCCAGCCGCGAGGTTCTGGAGCGGGCGTTCGAGCTGCCCCGGCCCCAGGGGGAGGCAACCACCTATGGGCTCGCCGCTGCAGGTGAAAACCAGGTGGTGATCGCCCTCGATGGCGTCACCGACGGGGATCCGGAAGGCAGGGCGCAGGAGCTTGAGCAGTGGGAAGAGTTCGTTTCCGCCCAGATCGCCCAGCGCGAGTATCTTGCCTACCGGGAACTGCTGCGTCAGCAGGCAGAGGTGGAACGCCCCTGAATGGACATGCCGCTCCTGTTTTCCTGACGGTAGTTGTGATCTGACAGCCCCCGGAAGCGATCGCCGCTTCCGGGGGTTTCTCTTCTTCAGGCTGGTTCTCAGCCCTGGCTGACGACCTTCCGCATGCCATGCCGTCAGCCCTGGCTGACGACCTTCCGCATGCCATGCCGGCAACCCGGTCCGTTTGCGCCGCAACCCCTGTCAGTCCACCGGCAGACGTGTCGGCTTCAGGCTGTCTTTTATCTTTTTCAGATGCTGCTGGAAATCCTTGCCGCGTTTGAGGGTGACCCCTGTGGCCAGAATGTCGATCACCGTGAGGTGAATGATCCGGGAAGACATGGGCATGTAGACCTCCGTATCCTCCGCATCAGTGATTTCGAGAGCAATTGTGCACACCCGGGACAGTGGTGAATCAGGGGCGGTGATTCCGATCACTGTGGCGCCGGTGTCCCGGGCGATGCCGGCAATTTCGATCATTTCCCGGGTCCGGCCGGTGTAGGAGATGACCACGATGACATCCCCTGTGCTGCTGCCAGCGGCAACCATTCGCTGCATCAGGGGGTCGTCATAGCTCATCACCGGGATATTGAAGCGGAAGAACTTGTGCTGGGCGTCCATGGCCACAGGGGCGGATCCGCCCATGCCAAAAAAGTTGATCTGTCTGGCCTGGATCAGGTGGTCAATGGCGAGCCCCAAAGCTTTCGGGGACAGAGCCTGGCGAGCCTTCTCCAGGCTGGCGATGGTGTTAAGCACGATTTTGTCGGAAAATTCTCGAACCGAGTCTTCCAGACTTATGTTCTGACCCACGTAGGGGGTGCCCGTGGCTATACTCTGGGCGAGCCGGATTTTGAAATCCGGAAAGCCGGTGGCTGAAAAGCTGCGGCAGAAACGGTTTACCGTGGGTTCACTCACATTTGCTGCCCGGGCCAGTGCTGCAATGCTGTAGCGGGTTGCTGCGGTTGGATCCCGGAGAATGGCTTCTGCGACCTTGCGCTCGGATTTGTTCAGGCTGTCAAGGCGTTCCTGAATGACAGTAATAATGTTGTCGTCCTGATGGGCGTATTTTGCCGCCATTGGATCGAATCTCCTGTCGGATGAGGCGTTGGCAATGAGGGCATTATACCGGTCCCGCCAGACAAAAGCGGTAGTAAAAATGTCAGGGAACATGGGGGCGCATTGGAAAACCGGCAAAACCCTGTCATTATTTTCATGGAATTACTACGGTGCTAGTGTCCCGTCTGGTTAATGGACCAATTCCGGAGTGCGGATAAATGGCTGAAAAAACAGAATACCGCTGTGACCTGATCATGTTTGGGGCTCTGGGCGACCTGGCGCAACGCAAGCTTTTTCCGGCGCTTTACCAGCTTGAGCGTGCGAAGCTGCTGGCTGCCGAGACCCGGATACTGGCTTTGGCCCGGGACAGGCTGGATACCGCCGCGGTGCGCGCAAAGCTGGAGCAGAGTATCAGGCATCATGTTCCCAGGGAGGACATGGAAGAGGACATTCTGGAGCAGCTCCTGGGCCATGTTGATTACATGTGCTTTGATTTCAGTGACACTGACAGCTACGAGCACCTGAATCGCTGGCGTGAAAAAGGCGGAGGTGCCCTGATTGTCTATATGGCCACACCTCCATCCATTTACGGCATGATCGCCCGGAACCTCCGGCACAGGGGCTGCTGCGATGGGAGCACACGGGTGGTGGTGGAGAAGCCGATCGGACACGACCTGGCGTCTTCGAAGGTCATCAATGATCAGCTTGCCGACGTGTTTAATGAAAGCCAGCTGTTCCGCATTGATCACTATCTGGGCAAGGAAACCGTGCAGAACCTGATTGCGCTGCGGTTCGCCAACAACCTGTTTGCCACCCAGTGGAACCAGAATCACATATCCCATGTGGAAATCACGGTGGCGGAAAGCGTCGGCATTGAAGGGCGATGGGGTTACTTCGACAAGGCCGGCCAGATGCGGGACATGATCCAGAACCACCTGCTGCAACTTCTCTGTCTGATCGCCATGGATCCACCCTCTGACCTTTCCGCAGACAGTATCCGGGATGAAAAAGTAAAGGTCCTCAAGGTGCTTCGGCCGATCACCCCGGATCTGATGGAGACGCACCTGGTTCGTGGCCAGTACACCGCAGGGACGAGCGAAGGGCGACCTGTGCCTGGCTATCAGGAGGAGGAAGGAGTGAGCCCGGGGAGTACCACTGAGACCTTCGTGGCTCTCAAGGCAGAGATTCAGAACTGGCGCTGGTCGGGAGTGCCGTTCTATATTCGTACGGGGAAACGCCTGCCTGAAAAGCTGTCGCAGATCATTATTCATTTCAAGCCTGCACCCCATTACATCTTCGATCCAGACCAGAAGCATCTGGCGAACAACAAACTCATCATCCGGCTGCAGCCGGACGAGGGCATGGAACTGCAGATTCTGACCAAGGACCAGGGTCTGGACAAGGGCATGCGTCTGCGCCAGGGCCCACTGGAGCTGGCCTTTTCGGAAGCCTTCAGCACCAGCCGGATTCCCGATGCCTATGAGCGCCTGCTGTGGGAGGTGATGAAGGGCAACCAGTATCTGTTTGTCCGGCGCGACGAGGTGGAACATGCCTGGCGCTGGGTCGACCAGATCATGACCCACTGGGAGGACCAGACCGAACGGCCGAAACGTTACGCTGCTGGCACCTGGGGGCCGGTGGCGTCGATTGCGATGATTACCCGGGACGGCAGGAGCTGGTATGAAAATGCATGAGCTGAGTTGGCCCCCTGGCGTGCAAACGGTGATCGAATCTGATGCCGATGTGCTTGCACGCCGTCTTGCCCAGCATGTTGCCAGCCTTCTCGGACGGAGGCTGGAAAGCGATTCCCGAGCCAGCCTCGTAGTGTCGGGAGGTTCCACGCCAGAAAGATTCTTTAAATCGCTACGCACCCAGCCGATTGAGTGGAGCAGGGTGGATGTGACTCTTGCCGACGAGCGCTGGGTGGGGGAGGACAGCCCTGACAGCAACGGCCATCTTGTCAGGGAAAACCTGCTTCGGGAGGCAGCCGCCGCGGCGCGTTTCTATCCTCTGAAACACGCCGGGAATTCCGTGCAGGAGGGCCAGGCCGCCTGCGAGTCGTCCCTTGCAGATTTCAAGTGGCCCATTGATGTCCTGGTTCTTGGTATGGGCAATGACGGCCATACGGCATCGCTTTTTCCTGATGCTCCCGAACTGGCCGAGGCGCTGGATCCGGAAAACCCCTGCAAGACGGCAGTGCTGAGGCCTCCTTCCCAGCATCTGGAACGACTTTCACTCACCCGAAGGGTCCTGGCAGGTGCCAGAACCAGAATTCTGCATCTCCGCGGCGAAGACAAGCTCAGCACCCTTGAGAAAGCTTTCAGGGACCCGCAACGGATTACAGACATGCCGGTGCGGGCCTTTCTCTGCCCCGGCCTCCAGGTTTTCTGGAGCCCCTGAACTTCGCCGCGCCGGAGGGGGCAATTTCTGCTTATACAAGAGGCAAAAACCATGTCCAGGCTTTCCACACAGCACCGCCATCAGATCCAGTCTGTGCTGGGGGCATGCCCCCTGGTTCCGGTCATCAGCATTCAGGATCCGGACCATGTCGTGCCCCTCGGCCGGGCGCTGGTCGAGGGCGGCATCCGCATTCTCGAAGTGACTCTCAGGACGGAGCATGGCCTGGGAGCCATACATCAGCTACGCCGGGCCTTTCCGGAGGTCTGGGTGGGTGCAGGGACCGTGGTGGGCGCCAACCAGTACCGACAGGCTGAAGCTGTGGGCGCCCAGTTCATCATCACCCCCGGGGTTACTGCAGAGTTGCTGGAGTTCGGTCTTACCGCCCATGCGCCACTACTGCCCGGTGTCTCGACTACTTCGGAAATGATGATGGGTTATGCCATGGGCTATCGGGAGTTCAAGTTCTTTCCGGCCGAGGTGGCCGGTGGAATCGCGGCCCTGAAAGCGTTTTCCGGTCCGTTTCCGGACGTGTCATTCTGTCCCACGGGGGGTATCCGGCAGGAAACCGCAGGGGATTATCTGGCCCTACCCAATGTCAAGGCAGTGGGCGGGACCTGGCTGACGCCACAGGATCGCATTGAAGCCGGAGACTGGGCAGGGATTACCGAGTTGGCCGCTGCCAGTCTGAAAGGCCTCGGACAGTTCTGAGCCGGACCCATGACAGGGAAAGCCCGGACTCACCGGGCTTTCCCTGTCATGGGCACGATTAATGGATCTCGGTGCCCACGCGGACGATTTTCATCGTATTGGTGCCTCCCTGGGCGTTGACGTAGTCCCCCTTGGTCATAACCACCAGGGAACCTTCCCTGACCACCCCCCGGCTGACCAGTTCGTCCACGGCCCTGGCGTTTATCTGATCATTGGGCAGGGACTCTGTATCAAAGGGTATGGTCTGAACGCCCCGATACATGGCGACCCGGTGCTGAGTGCTGTGATGGCGGGAAAAGGTGAAAATCGGCAGGCTGGATTTGATGCGTGACATCATCAGCGGTGTGGCGCCGGTCTCACTCATGCAGATAATGGCCTCCACGTCTTCCAGATGGTTGGCCGCGTACATGGCCGACAGGGCAATGGCCTCATCCACCCGTTCCATGCTCTCATGGATACGGTGTTTTGAGGTGTGGGTAGAGGGGTGCTTTTCGGCTCCGATACAGATGCGGACCATGGCTTCCACGGCTTCCTTCGGGTAATCCCCGACAGCGGTTTCTGCCGACAGCATCACGGCATCGGTATAGTCAAAGACCGCATTGGCAACGTCAGACACCTCCGCCCGGGTGGGCATCGGATTCTCAATCATTGATTCCATCATCTGGGTTGCCGTGATAACCACCCGGTTTAACGCTCTGGCGCGGTTGATGATATGTTTCTGCACGCCTACGAGTGCTGCGTCACCTATTTCCACTGCCAGGTCGCCCCGGGCAACCATGACGGCATCGGAAGCCTCGATTACCCGGTCAAGAGCCTCGTTGTCGTGGGCCAGTTCGGCCCGCTCGATCTTGGCGACCAGGCCAGCAGAAGAGCCGGCTTCCTTCAGCAGGGCCCGGGCAACATGCATGTCCTCGGCGGTGCGGACGAAGGATACTGCCACATAGTCGGCTCCGAGCTTTGCCGCTGTCTTGATGTCCTCCCTGTCTTTCTCTGTCAGGGCTTCTGCCGAAAGGCCGCCGCCCCGCTTGTTCAGTCCCTTGTTGTTCGAGAGAGGGCCGCCGGTAGTCACCCGGGAGGTGATGCTATGGTCGTTGACCTTTTCGACGGTCATTTCGATGCGACCGTCATCCAGAACCAGAGTGTCTCCGGGTTCGACATCCTGGATGAGCTGTTCGTAGTCGATGCCCACCCCCTCTTCGTTGCCGTCTTCCTTGTCCATGGCTGCATCCAGCACGAAGGTCTGGCCAGGCTTGAGCATCACCTTGTTGTCCCTGAACCGGGCGATTCGCAGCTTGGGACCCTGGAGATCGGCCATGATTGCAACAAACCGCCCCTGGGATGATGCCGCTTCCCGGACATTGCGGGCCCGCAGGATGTGATCTTCGGCGCTGCCATGGGAAAAATTCAGCCGGGTCACATCAACGCCGGCGGCAATAATGGCAGCCAGGGATTCCATGGAATCCGTGGCAGGGCCTAGCGTGGCGACTATCTTGGTGCGCCTGAGCATTGTCAGTTCCTTTCTGTCGGTTAGTTGAGGCAGAGAGAGCCTGCGCGCAGATGCGGCAGTCTCCGGGTCCGGTTGTAAAACAGGCTTAGCTGGCGGTTTTCATCAGTGCCAGTGTATTGTCCAGCATCCGGTTGGAAAAGCCCCACTCATTATCGTACCAGGCCATGATTTTTGCCTGTCTGCCCAGAACCCGTGTCTGATTTGCGTCAAAAATGCTCGACAGGGCGTTGTGATTGAAATCCACACTCACGAGTTTTTCACTGTTATAGCCAAGCACGGGACTGTTCCCGGCGGCAGCTCTGACTACCTCGTTGATCTCCTCAGCGGTGGTTTCCCGATCAGAAACGAAGGTGAAATCAACCAGCGACACATTGATGGTCGGCACCCGCACCGCCATGCCGTCGAGTTTGCCATCAAGCGCCGGTAAAACCTTTCCGATGGCGGCTGCGGCGCCTGTTCTGGTCGGAATCATGGACTGTGTTGCGGAACGCGCCCGGTAAAGATCGCTGTGGTAGACGTCGCTCAGGGTCTGGTCATTGGTGTAGGAGTGGATGGTGGTCATCAGCCCGCTCTCAATGCCGATTTTGTCCTGAAGCGCCTGCACGACTGGCGCCAGGCAGTTGGTGGTGCAGGAGGCGCTGGAAATGATGTCATGCTTCGGCGTCAGGGTTTCGTGATTGACTCCATACACGATCATGGCGTCAGCATCAGCCGAGGGTGCGGATATGATGACCTTGCGGGCGCCGGCTTCCAGGTGGGCTGCAGCCTTGTCCCTGGAGGTAAAGAGACCGGTGCACTCCATGACCACATCAACGGCGTAGTGTTTCCACGGCAGATCCCCGGGATTACGGATAGCTGTGATGGCAATCTGGTCGCCATTGACCGAAAGGGACTCGGAGTCGTGGCTGACGTCTCCGGTAAAGCGGCCATGCACGCTGTCGTATTTGAGCAGATGGGCGCTGGTTTCAGCGTCGCCCAGGTCATTGATCGCCACAACCTGAATCCGGTCCCGGTAGTTATTTTCGTAAAGGGCGCGCAGGATGTTTCGACCGATGCGCCCGAAGCCGTTGATTGCAATGCGAATAGTCATGATGGGGCTCCGATGCCGTAAATATCTGATTTTTTATGTAGTAAATATAACAACAAAAAAGAAAAATTTGAATGTCGTCATAGGAAAAAGACCTGAAAAGAACGTAAACTTACATTATTCATGCCGTAAAACCGAATTGCATCAGGAGGCCATCATGCACCCCACGGTTGACAGGGTTACCCGACGGATTATTGCGCGCAGCGAGGACAGCCGGCAGGATTATCTGGGCGGGATGGAGGAGCTGAGGTCCCGGTCTCCCCAGCGCGAGGTGCTTTCCTGTGGCAATCTGGCCCATGGTTTTGCCGGTTGCAGTAGCACTGACAAGGACACTCTCAAGCTGATGAACAAAGCCAATCTGGCTATTGTGTCGGCCTACAACGATATGCTGTCAGCCCACCAGCCCTATGAGCGCTTTCCGGACCTGATACGGGAAGCGGCTCACGGCATGGGGTCGGTGGCCCAGTTTGCCGGCGGTACGCCAGCCATGTGCGATGGTGTTACCCAGGGACAGCCAGGGATGGAGCTGAGTCTGTTTTCCAGGGATGTCATTGCCATGAGCACAGCAGTGGCTCTGAGTCATAACATGTTTGATGCGGTTACCCTGCTTGGCATCTGCGACAAGATTGTGCCCGGACTTCTGATCGGAGCCCTGAGTTTCGGTTATCTGCCAACAGTGCTGATTCCCGGCGGCCCCATGCCTTCCGGGCTGCCCAACAAGGAAAAACAGCGGATCCGCCAGCTGTACGCGGAAGGCAAGGTCGGAAGGGATGAGCTTCTGGAAGCCGAGAGCCAGTCCTACCACAGCCCCGGCACCTGCACCTTTTATGGCACCGCCAACAGCAACCAGATGCTGGTGGAGGTCATGGGGCTGCATCTGCCGGGTGCCGCCTTTGCCAATCCCAATACGCCATTGCGGGATGAGCTGACCCGGGCAGCCACCGAGCAGGTGATCAGGCTGTCCCGCCCCAATGGCGGGACGCTGGGCCTCGCGGACATGGTGGATGAGAAAAGCATAGTCAATGCTCTTGTGGCCCTCCTTGTGACCGGGGGATCCACGAACCACACCATCCACTGGATTGCCATCGCGCGGGCTGCCGGCATTCTCATTGACTGGAATGACTACGCCGAGCTGTCATCGGTTGTGCCCTCCATGACCCGTATCTATCCCAACGGCCAGGCTGATATAAATGCGTTTCACGATGCCGGGGGAACACCCTTCCTGATCCGGGAACTCCTCGAGGCCGGCTATCTGCATAATGATGTAGAGACAGTCGTCGGACATGGCCTGGAGCAGTATGCCCGCATGCCTGAACTGGAGGGTGACAGGCTGGTGTGGAAGCCGGCAGTGGAAAAAAGTGCTGATCTTTCCGTGCTGAGCAGCGCTCGCGAGCCATTTGCCCCGGAGGGTGGGCTCAGGGTGCTGGAGGGCAACCTGGGCAGGGGCGTGATCAAGGTCTCCGCAGTGGCCCGGGAGC
Source organism: Marinobacter sp. (assembly GCF_044799475.1). Lineage (GTDB taxonomy): Bacteria > Pseudomonadota > Gammaproteobacteria > Pseudomonadales > Oleiphilaceae > Marinobacter. The sequence goes on from NZ_CP085217.1 coordinate 2,500,465, forward strand.
ACCACCGGGTGGAGGCTCCGGCAATGGTATTCAATGATCAGAATGAGCTGGCTGCAGCCTTCGAGGCCGGTGATCTGAACCGGGACTGCGTGGTTGTAGTCCGGTTCCAGGGGCCAAGGGCCAATGGCATGCCTGAGCTCCACAAGCTCACCCCGTATCTGGGCGTGGTTCAGGACCGGGGCTTTCATGTGGCTCTGGTGACGGATGGCCGCATGTCCGGTGCTTCCGGCAAAGTGCCCGCGGCCATTCATGTCTACCCGGAGGCCCTTGATGGCGGCCTGCTGGCCCGCATCCGGAACGGTGACATGATCTGTGTGGATGCTGGCGAGGGCAGGCTAAGCGTCGATCTCCCGGAAGAGGAGGCAGTGGACCGGGCGGCGGCAACGGTTGATTCCAGGGCTTCCCGGACAGGATTGGGGCGGGAGCTTTTTGGCTGGATGCGACACTCTGCGAGCAGCCCGGAAGAGGGCGCCAGCGTCTTCTGGAATCACAACGCATGAGCGATTTCTGAACCGCCGAAGTGCGGTCTCATGTAGTCTGCTGGAAATACTCCATGATGTCCGGGCCTTCGCCGGCCTCACTGGCATGGTCGTGCTGCCGCAATTGCAGGCCGAGTTCAAGATAACGGTTGAGATCCACGCCAAAGCTTCCATTTGGCCACTCCCTGAGCACGGTGATTGCCGTGCCGTCATCAACATGAAGCGCCATGAGGTCCAGGATCTTTTCCCGGCACACCTCCTTTTCCGCATTCCGGACTACAAGTACTCTGGGTCTGAGTCGGTTTGCGGGGCAGGACTCCAGAATAAGCCCGATCTCGCCGCTGGACAGTTCAATCAGGGATCCAGGAGGGTAGATTCCGGTAAAGCGGATAAATTCCAGAGACAGTTCGTCATCGAACTGGACGCCCCGGCATTTGTATATGATGTCCAGAGCCTGCCTGGATGATTTTGCGCTGTCGTAGACACGGTTCCCGGTAATGGCGTCGTAGGCATCAACGATGCCGACAATTTTGGCGAACCAGGGGATCTGGTGCTGCTCAAGCCCCCTCGGATATCCTTTCCCGTCCATACGCTCATGGTGGCTGTGGGCAACGTCTATCGCCACCATCTCAATGCCCTTCACGGACATGAGGATCTGGCGCCCGAACACCGGGTGCATCTTCATGTGTTCAAATTCTGCCGGAGTGAAAGCGCCGGGTTTGTTCAGCACTGAGTCGTCCACTTTTATCTTGCCGATGTCGTGCAGGAGTCCGCAAAGGGCAAGGCTTTCCAGTTCGCTCTGCTCAAGCCCCAGGTGTTTACCGAAGGCGGCCGAAAGGACGCAGACGTTCATGGAGTGCTCTGCGGTGTATTCATCCTTGTGACGTATCTGGGTCAGCCAGAGAAGGGCAGAGTGGTTGCGCAGGATGCTTGCCACGACACCCTTCACCACCGGCCTCACCTCATTCAGATCAATGACCCGCCCAAGACGGACGGTCTGGAGAATGTTCTTTGCGAGGTTCCGGCACTGGTGGAAGGTTTCCATGGCGTGACCAAGTTCATCGCCGAAGGCAATCTTGTTGATGTAGGTCACCTGGGGGACCACCTCCGGGGTGGCCTTTTTCATGCCCAGCTTTCTGGCAAGCCTTTCCCGGTATGACACACGACCTTCGATGAAGACGGTCTGGCACTGCTCGCGGATGGCATCAATATCGTCCAGACTCCGGACAATAAAGCCCTGGAGAGGAAAATCCGTTTCTGTCCAGGGGCGGTCCAGCCTGGTTACATGCATGCCAAGCTGCACGTCGGCGGCGGGAATTTCCTTTTCGACTATGTCTACCGACTGCATATTTCAACCCTTACCGGCAACTCAGTCAGAGGCAATGCCCGGCCATTTGCAGAGTGACCGCCCGGAAACATTCCGGCGCACTCAGTGAATGTTTTCGTGATTTGAATATAGCCACGTTGACCAAAGTATATGGCGGCCGGATCATCAGACGTATCAGAGATTTGTTAAATTATGCTGTCGGAGCAGTTACCCGCTTTAGAGCCGGTGGATAAAGTCCTCCGGTCTGAAACGGTACTGACGGTGATAAACCCCATTCTCTGCCCGTTTCCCCGCCGCCAGCACCATGACCACCAGGCCGTCCTCCGGAACGCCAAGCAGGCGCTGCACCCGGCATTCATCAAAGCCTTCCATGGGGCATGAATCGTAGCCGTGCGCCCGCAGTGCCAGCATGAGATTCTGTGCCGCCAGGGCGGTCGACTTGGTTGCCCAGATTTTCATTTCGGCTGGTGACCATGGGCCGCGGGGAACCGGGCGGGACAGGCCGGCCACGAAACCGGCGGCTTTTTTGGCAAGGCCGAAAAGTCCCAAAGGCCCCTGGCTGTAATGAAAAGGTGCAAGCTTTGAATAATATTTTTCAACAATCGGCGGTCGTCTCTCTTCCGGCCATTCATCCAGGTTGCGCTGACTGTTCTCACGCCAGGTCCGTGTCCTGGCCACAATCCCGATCAACACCGGGGCCGTCTTTGCAGCATTTTGTCCCAGACAGGCCGTGGCGAGTTTCTTTCTGAGTTCTGGCGTGCGCACGACATAGAACTCCCAGGGCTGGAGGTTGCTGGAATTGGGCGCCAGCATGGCCAGCTCCAGACATTCATCAAGGATACTGTCAGGCACTGGCTCGTCCGTGAAGCGGCGTATCGACCGCCTGCTTCGGACCACCTTGCGGAATTCCCCGACATCGATCTCCGGCAATGGATCGCTGGCAGCACGCGGGGAATGTGCTTTCCCGGCAACATTTTTCTGGGAAATGACAGTCATGATTCCGACTCCGGATCAGGGTTTGGGGGCTTGCCGGTTCGTTCTCCTGAACCGGAAAAAAAGGGAGCCAGGACCGGCGCCAGGCCTTTGGCATCATCAATGAACAACTGACGATGGGGAAAGGGTATCTGGATGCCGGCATCGTCCAGTGCTTCCTTGATGGACTCATAGAGTTCGGCAGAAATACGCACCCGGACATCGATGTCCTGCTGGCTGATCCAGGCCAGGGCCTCGAGATTGATGGAGGAATCGCCCAGTCCGATCATGCGTACCCTGGGGGCCAGGGCGGGGGAAGTGAGCACATTGGGGTGATTTTCCAAAACGGGCAGAATCACTTCCCGGGCGGCGCTGGAGGATTCCTTGTAGGCAATGCCTACTGGCAGCCTCAGCCTGATTTCCCCCTGGGCACTGAAATTGATGATATCGGATGATGCCACGCTGTCGTTGGGAATCATGGTGAAAATGTTGTCGCGGGTTCGCAGCCAGGTGGTACGAAGGGCTATCCTGATGACCTTGCCCTCCTGGTCGTTGATCCTGACCCAGTCCCCGATATGGAAAGGGCGTTCAATCAGCAGGGTCACTCCCGCGATAAAGTTGGAAAGGGTGGACTGAGCTGCAAAGCCTACTGCAATACCCACAATGCCAAGACCGGCCACAATTGAAATCACGTCGAAACCATACTGGCTGACAACTGTGACGCTTGCCAGTACCACAAGCACCACCGACAGGGTGTTTCGCAGGAGCTGTCCGATCGAGGGGTCGAGCCGGTAACGAATTCGCATTTCCCGAAGGATTCGGGCCGTGACAATCCACAGGACGTAAAAGCCAAGAGCGATGAAACCCGCTCGGGCAGTTGCCTGAACGACATCAAGCGGGACCTTGTATTGCGCCAGAAGTGCCAGCACAGTAAATAGCAGGAACAGATACCTGACGCCGGCCTGGACCTGGCGCACACTGATTTCAAGCCTGGTTATCTGGCGGCCGAGATGGCCGAGAGCTTCGTAGATACAGAAATAGATCAGGGCAAAAAATGCGACGAGAATAAGACTTACTGCGAGTTGGCCAAGCCCATGGAGCGCTACTTCGGACCATTCGAGCTGGGATACTCCAAGAGCATCAAGCGAATCTGTCAGGTTCCGTAAAATCTGCTGCCAGAGCTGTTCGATAAAACTGAGGGTCATCGCTATTCCTTTACACCCCGGTGACGCCGTGGGTCTGGTTGTGGCGGTAAATAAACGATCAAACCGTGGAAACACCATGAATACCATAACAGAGCCTTTCCCGGAACTGCTTGCCCGTGTCAGACGCTGCACCATCTGCCAGCAGCACCTGCCTGAAGGCCCGCGGCCAGTGGTTCAGGCAAGTGTGAGCGCCAGGATCCTCGTCGTGGGCCAGGCACCTGGACGGAAGGTCCACCAGACCGGGCTGCCTTTTAACGATCCCAGTGGTGACAGGCTTCGGCAGTGGATGGGCATTGACAGGGAAGTGTTCTACGACGAGCAGCGGCTGGCGATTCTGCCTATGGGATTCTGTTATCCCGGTACCGGCAGCAGTGGTGATCTGCCACCCAGGCCGGAATGTGCCCCCGCCTGGAGAGATCTTCTGATGGAGCGCCTGACGGAAGTTCGCCTGACGCTGGCCATTGGTGCCTGGGCCCAGGCCTGGCACCTGGGGACGCCCAGGGGCTCCGTCACCGAATCGGTCAGGCGTTGGCGGGAGTACTGGCCCGCTATTGTTCCACTACCTCACCCCAGTCCCCGTAATAACCGGTGGCTGGCCCAGAACCCCTGGTTTGAGGAGGAGGTGCTGCCTGCCCTGCAGGAGCGCGTAGCTCAACTTCTCTGAGACGCGGACCTGAGTTGAATCGAGCCTGAGGCGGGTAGAGCTATTCAGGCCGCCTGGTGCAGGCCCTCCAGATATTCCTGTATGCCGGCTATGTCGTCAGCGGCCAGACGGAGTCCAAGTTTGGTTCGCCGCCAGATAATGTCTTCTGCATCAATGGCCCATTCATGATCCACCAGATAACGGATCTCGCTGGCGTAGAGGTTCGCGCCGAAGTGGCGTCCCATATCCAGCATGGATTTGCAGTTCTCAAGCAGGAGCCTGGTGCGGGTTCCATAGGTGCGGACGTAGCGGCGCGCAAGGCCTTCTGGCAGCCAGGGATACTCCTGTCTGAGTTTCGGCAGCAACTCAGCGTGGTTGGTGAAGTCCCCGCCCGGCAGGGGGGCATGCTTTGTCCATTCCGGTCCGGCCTCGGGAAAGAAGCTGCAGATGCGGTCGGTGGCAGCTTCGGCGAGTTTGCGATAGGTGGTGATCTTGCCTCCGAACACGGAAATGAGGGGGGCGTTCTTTCTGCCTCCATCCACTTCGAAAGCGTAGTCCCGGGAAACTTTCTGGGCATCGCCCTCATCATCCATCAGAGGTCGTACCCCCGAATAGGACCAGACCACATCGGAAGGAGAAAGCCTGTTTTTGAAGTGATCATTGACGATGGATAGCAGGTAATCCACTTCCTCTGGCGATATTTTCGCTTTTTTCGGGTCGCCTTCATAATCCACGTCCGTGGTCCCGATCAGGGAAAAATCGTCTTCATAGGGGATTACAAAGATGATCCGGTTGTCCGCATTCTGGAGAATGTAGGCTTCCGGCTGGTCGTGAATCTTCGGCACCACTATATGGCTACCCTTGACCATGCGGATCTGCTTTGGTGCCGGAATTGTCATGGCATCGCTGAAGAGCCTGCTTACCCAGGGCCCACTGGCGTTGACAAGGGCCCGGCACTGGTAACTCTGATGCGTGCCGGTGCGAGTATCTTCCAGGGTAACATTCCAGAGCCTGCCAGCCCGTTCTGCCTTCACACATTTTGTCCGGGTTTTGATCTCTGCACCCCGTTCCTCTGCGGCCTTTGCCGTGAGCACCACCAGCCGAGCGTCGTCTACCCAGCCGTCGGAATACTCGAAGCCCTTCCTGATCTCCGGAACCAGAGGGCCATCCGGGGTGAACTTAATGCTCCTGGAGCCTTCAAGAAGTTCCCGCCTGGCAAGGTGATCATAAAGGAAGAGTCCCGTGCGGATCATCCACGCCGGCCGAAGGTGGGACTGATGAGGCAGGATAAAACGCATGGGCCACATGATGTGGGGCGCGTTCCTGAGGAGAGACTCCCGTTCAGCCAGCGCCTGTCGTACCAGCCTGAATTCATAGTGTTCAAGATAGCGGAGACCGCCATGTATGAGCTTGCTGCTATTGGATGACGTTGCGGATGCCAGATCATTCATTTCGCAGAGGATGACTTTGAGGCCCCGTCCGGCGGCATCCATGGTAATACCTGTGCCGTTAACGCCCCCGCCGACGACAATCAGATCGTAAATGGTGTTATCAGTTGTCATGCCCTGTCATCTCCTGGCGAACGTTCGTAACACGGCTGCTATGTGCACTTGCAGCTGAAAATCCGGATTTCGTTCATGAATTTTCATTATGCGAAAAATCATGTAATTCGTAAAGGAAAAAAACGATTAAAAACGAACATTTTTGCGGGGCGCCAGGTTGGGATGGTCCGAGTGGAAAAGATAGCAACCTGGAGGCCTCGTCAGGACGGGAGCGGGCTTTTGAGCAGGGGCGAATGCGTAATGCGGGTGGAATGAATGCCGGTATCAGACCACGTGAAGGGCGACGTCGTGCTCGCGGAGCAACTGCTCGATTTCTGCAGGCGGTTGCTGGTCGGTGAAGAAGTGGTGGGCCTGGGTGATGTCGCCAAGCCGGACCATGGCATTGCGTCCGAACTTGGAATGATCCGCCGCCAGCAGAACCTTCTGTGAGTTTGCAATGATGGTCTGGGCAACCCGGACTTCCCGGTAGTCGAAGTCGAGGAGGGAGCCGTCGCTATGGATGCCGCTGATGCCGATGATGCCGAAGTCCATTTTGAACTGGTTGATGAAATCCCGTGTGGCCTCTCCCACGATACCGCCGTCGCGGTTGCGGACCTCGCCCCCGGCGATGATGATGTTGAAGTCCTCTCTCGCGGCGAGAATCGACGCCACATGCAGGTTGTTGGTCACCACGCGCAGATTATTGTGGTTGAGCAGGGCCCTGGCAATGGTCTCGGTGGTGGTGCCAATGTTGATGAACAGGGAGGCGTTGTCCGGAATTATCCGGACGAGGGTTTCGGCAATCTTCTCCTTGGCTTCGAGTTCAAGGATTTTGCGGGCCTGATAGGAAGTGTTCACCGTGCTGGAGTCAATGCCGGCACCCCCGTGGTGGCGGCGCACACGGCTCTGCCTGGCAAGCTGGTTGAGGTCCCGGCGGATGGTCTGTGGTGTGACCTGGAAATGATCCACCAGCTGCTCAGTAGTGACGAACCCGTTGCGCTGGATCAGCTCCATGATCAGGTCCTGACGGTGCCTCTGTGCCATGCCTGTACCTCTTGGTGTAACCTTAGGCTGAAGTTGCTGAACGCCCGTGTCTGGTGGTTGTTTCGGAATTGGCCGGGGACTGCGCAGCATTTACGTTATTTTTCGCCGGTTTTAGTTACCGGGTCGAACTCTGATTATTCTGAAAAAGTCAGGGAATTGCGAGAGGCATGAAATAACCTGACGGGTTTGAAGTCAAGGGCGGGCGGGTTTGTTCACTCGTTCAATTCGACGGTTTTCATCAAAAACGAAAATTTCTACTTGGATTGAGCGGAAAAGATGGTAAAAATACGAACAAATAAGAACACCAATAGTCAGGGGTAAATCATGACTCGATATATACTGGCGATCGATCAGGGCACCACCAGTTCCCGGGCGATCATTTTTACTGACTCAGGCCAGATCCATGCGGTGAGTCAGCAGGAGTTTGCCCAGCACTATCCCGAGAGCGGGTGGGTGGAGCATGACCCGGAAGCCATCTGGGTTTCGGTGGTGGAGAGTTGCCGCAAGGTGCTGGAGAAAAGCGGTCTTCGCGCATCCGATCTGGCCGCTGCCGGTATAACCAATCAGCGTGAAACCACAATCATCTGGGACCGCAAAACCGGGAAGCCCATTTACAACGCTGTTGTATGGCAGGACAGACGGACCGCCGCCTATTGCCAGTTCCTCAAGGATGAGGGAGTCGAGGAAATGATCAGCGAGAAAACCGGGCTGCTGGTGGACCCCTATTTCTCTGCAACGAAGATCCGCTGGATTCTCGATCAGGTTCCCGGCAGCCGGGAGAGGGCGGAGCGGGGCGAGCTGGCCTTTGGCACGGTGGATACCTTTCTGTTGTGGCGCCTGACTGGTGGCAAGTCCCACCTCACTGATGCCACCAACGCCTGCCGCACCCTGGTGTTCAATATTCACACGCAGCAGTGGGATCCCGAGTTGCTGGAACTGTTTGATGTTCCGCGAGCCCTGTTGCCCGAAGTGAAGGATTCCTCGGACGATTTTGGCAGTATTCGTGCCGATCTGCTGGGGGATGAAGTGCCGATATACGGCGTGGCGGGGGACCAGCAGGCCGCGATGTTCGGGCAGACCTGTTTCCATGAGGGCATGGCGAAAAGTACCTACGGTACCGGCTGTTTTCTGATGCTCAATACTGGCACCCAGGCCCTGAAGTCAGAGCACCGGCTTCTGACCACTGTCGCCTACCGCCTCAATGGCGTAACCACCTATGCATTGGAGGGCAGCATTTTTATTGCCGGTGCTACTATTCAGTGGCTTCGGGATGGCCTCAAACTCATCAAGATGGCGGATGAGTGCGAACCTCTGGCGGAACAGACCTCACTGGACCACGGCGTCTATCTGCTGCCGGCATTTACCGGTCTTGGAGCGCCCTACTGGGACCCGAAAGCAAGGGGAGCGATATTTGGTCTGACCCGTGACACGGGCATCAAGGAGATTGTGACTGCCGGCCTGCAGTCCGTGTGCTACCAGACCAAGGATCTGCAGAAGGCGATGGAAAAGGACGGCCTGCGCCCCGTTGCTCTCAGAGTAGACGGCGGCATGGTGGCGAATAACTGGGTGCTTCAGTTCCTTGCCGATATTCTCGGTGCCACCGTGGACCGGCCAAGGACGATTGAAACCACGGCCCTGGGCGTGGCTTATCTTGCCGGCCTGAAGGCCGGTCTCTTCGAGTCACTGGAAGCTCTTGAAGATCTCTGGGAATGCGATCGCCGTTTCATGCCGACCATGAGCAAGGAACGCCGCGACGGTTTCTACGAAGGCTGGGTCGAGGCAGTTAATCGTCTGCAGAGCCATCCCGCCTAGCGCCTTCGAGTCAGCGGATACCCAGTTGCTTCAGGCGTTTGTAGATGGTGTTTCGGCTGTAGCCGAGGCGCCTGGCCCGACCAGCGGGGCGCTCCCAAACCAAAGCTTGAAAACAGGAAACCGAAAAGTGAAACCGTCGCCTACAGGGATCTTCTCAGGAGCTGGGAAGCATCCAACTAGAACTGGTTCATGAGCAGGGTCACCGTGAAAGCAGGCAATCGCGGTGACCCGTTTTTCCGGACCAGCAGGAGCCTTTCCGTAACATGTTGAACCACGAACAGATTCACACATCCAAGACACTGACAGTTGCGCCTTTCCAGGTAGCGGCATTGCCACGCATAGTTTTTGGCCGGGGGGCTTTTGACGACCTGGTTCCAGCCATTGCCGGCTATGGTCGGGAAGTGCTTATCATTACCGGTGGTCAGTCGTTTCCGGGCAGCAGGCACTGGTCGGAGCTTCAGCAAAGGCTGCAGCAGGCTGGCATTGTCTGGCATCTTGAAAGAATCAGCGGCGAACCCAGCCCGGAACAGGTCGATGCGGTAGTTCAGCGCCATGGTGGCCGGGGTATTGAGGTTGTCCTGGGCATTGGCGGAGGCAGTGCGCTCGATGCCGGCAAGGCCGTTGCGGGGCTGCTGCCCTGTCAGCGCCCAGTGCGGGATTTTCTGGAAGGCGTGGGAGAGCCTGCTGATTATCAGGGCCCCTCCCTGCCGTTTATTGCTGTGCCGACAACGGCGGGAACCGGCAGTGAGCTGACACGAAATGCAGTGATCACCCAGGCAGGGGAGGGCGGTTTCAAAAAATCCTTCCGGCATGACCGGCTGCTGCCACGGCTTGCGCTGATTGACCCGGTGTTGCTGGAAACCTGTCCCGCCAGGGTGATGCTGGCCAATGCGCTGGATGCTGTAACACAGCTGGTAGAATCCTGGGTGTCCACCCGCGCCAGTGTGCTGACGGATGCCCTGGCGATTGACGGCCTGAGGGCCTTCGCGCGGGGTTTCCGGCCGGATCTGGAGGATCCTGTCAGGGATTACAGTCAACTGGCCTATGCTGCGATGATTTCCGGCATTTGCCTTACCCAGGCCGGACTGGGATCAGTACATGGTTTTGCATCACCGTTGGGTGCCTTTTTCTCTATTCCCCACGGCATGGCCTGCGGGACGATGCTGGCTGCCTGTACCGAAATGAATATCCGCCTTCTTGAGGCAAGATCTCCCGGTCATCCTGCCCTCCGGAAATACGCTCAGGCCTGGAGGATTCTCTCCGGCGCCGGATCCGATAGCACTGGCAGCGCCGATGCTCTGGCAGCCGAACCCATGTACCTCGCCAGCCTGTTCCACGAGTGGACGTCCGTTTGCCGGGTTCCGCGACTGTCCGAGCTTGGGGTCAGGGTCACGGATTTTCCCCGTATTGTTGCCGCCAGCGGGGGTAACAGCATGAAAACAAACCCCCTGGTGCTGGATGCCGGTGAACTGGAGACCCTGCTGCGCCAGCGCCTCTGATCCTGACAGGATGATCACCCCTTTCCAGCGATTTTTCAGCGGCGGCCTGAAGGCGTTGCCCGTAAAGAGGGCGATCTATTCTACTTAGGTCGAAATGACGCACCGGCAGTCAGGCTTCAGGCTAAGCTTATCAAGCTACTGATGCCCGGCCACCGCACGGGTGCAATCCGGGACCTGCTCTCCATGCTGTCACAGATTCTCTCCACCCTCTTGCCTGTGTTTCTCATTGCCGGTTGCGGAGCGATTTACGGACGCTTCCGGACTCCGGACATCCAGGGGCTGAATACCCTGAACATGGAGCTGTTTGTGCCCATGCTGGTGTTTGCCGTGCTGGCTGACCAGAAAGCTCCCCTGCAGGATTATGCCTCCCTGGCTCTGGCGGCCACGGTGATCGTCCTGGGCTCCGGTCTTCTGCTGTGGCCCCTGGGGCGATTGCTGAAGCTGGATCTCCGCACCTTTCTTCCGCCGATGATGTTCAATAACAGCGGCAACATGGGGATTCCGCTGCTGCTGCTCGCCTTTGGCGAGGCGGCGCTGCCGGCGGCGATTGTGCTGTTTATTGTTGAAATGCTCCTGCATTTTTCCATTGGCCTCCACATGCTGGATCGCACAGTGCCCTGGTGGCGACTCCTTCGTCTGCCCATTGTCATTGCCAGTATTGCGGGGCTGGCCGTCAACCTAGGTGGGGTGCCACTGCCCGCGTGGCTGCTGGAAGCGCTGAACATGCTGGGTGGGGTGTGTATTCCATTGATGCTGTTCGCCCTGGGAGTGCGAATGCTTGACGTGGACTTCAGCGACTGGAAGCTTGGCCTGGTGGGAGCGGTCGCCTGTCCGGCCAGTGGCCTGCTGCTTGCCTGGCCCCTCACGCACCTGCTGGAGCTGCCGGGCCTGCAACTGCCTGCACTGTGGGTTTTCGCGGCCCTGCCACCAGCGGTCCTCAACTACATCGTTGCCGAGCAGTATCAGCAGGAGCCCCACAAGGTTGCCTCCCTGGTTCTTATTGGAAACCTTGGCAGCCTTCTCGTCATGCCGGTGATCCTGGGCTGGATCTTTGCAGTCGGTTACGGCTGAGGTGCCGGTTGTGGTTTAATAGCTGGCGCAGAAATTCCGGACAAGAGAGCAGCCCTTTGAATACCCCCAGCGACAAGCGCCTGAACAAGTGGATCAGCGATTCCGGCTACTGCTCCCGCCGCGAGGCCGACCGGCTGATCGAGCAGGGCAGGGTTACCATCAATGGCCAGCCGGCCGAGCTTGGTACCCGAGTCGCTCCTGATGACGAGGTCCGGGTTGACGCCAGACTGATCCGCCCCACGGCTACCAACAAGGCCGATCGCATCTATATTGCCTATCACAAGCCGGTGGGTATTACCTGCACTACAGAACGTCATGTCCGGGGCAATATCATTGATGCCATAGGCCATCCAGAACGGATCTTCCCCATAGGTCGGCTGGACAAGCCGTCCGAGGGTCTGATTTTTCTGACCAGTGATGGTGATATCGTGAACAAAATCCTGCGGGCCGAAAATGCCCACGACAAGGAATACCTGGTGACGGTTGACCGGCCGGTGACCAGGGAGTTTGCCGAGCGCATGGCCGGCGGAGTCCCGATTCTCGACACGGTAACAAAACCCTGTGAGGTTCATATCGAGGGCCGCTTTCAGTTCCGGATCATCCTGACTCAGGGTCTCAACCGGCAGATTCGCCGGATGTGTGAATACCTGGGCTATGAGGTGACGCGGCTCAAACGGACCAGAATCATGATGATCTCTCTCGGCCATCTGAAACCCGGCCAGTGGCGCAACCTGACTGAGCGGGAAATGACCGCCATCAGGAATGCGGTGGCCGGCTCCCGCAAAACCGCCGTTTCCGGCGATGACCCGCATGCAGTGCCCAGAGGAGGCGACCGCTCCGGAGTGAGGCCGGAGTCCCGGCCAGGTGCCACAGGCCGGATCAGGCCCCGCCATGGAGCCAGGGCTCCCCGTAATGGTCCTGACGGTGGAAAAGGCCGTCGCCAGGACTGAAATTTCGCCCGCAACGTCATGAACCAGTTCTCAAAACTGGCCCTTCCAGCCGACTCCGCACGGACAGATTTGAGGCACAGTTATCTTTCAGGCCCTGCCTTATCCGGTATCTTACCGTAACAGGATGTAACCGGCTTTTCGGCCTCGTTTTGTAGGGCCGGATCTGACAGAAAGCCCGCTTCGAAATCCGACGACGCCGCGGAACACGAGCAAAAAAGCAGCTGGCTTCCTTCGCGCTCGAATGAGCAGGGTATCAATTCCGTGCCCGCGAGCTGGCAGCGTTTCTACGAAAGATACTAAAGGATGTGTCCAAATCATGTTGCTGGTGCTGGCAGGATCGATGTTGACCTTCGCAATGGTGCACGAAGCGACTGTTGTCGAACCCCATGCCCGGGGCACGGTCGTTATCGAGCAGGATATTGATGAGGGCCCCGTGGAACTCCGGATTGACCGGAAGGTGGAGCCTCTTGTTGAGCAGCAGTATCGCAATATTGTACGTCAGGCATACGATTACAGCTGTGGCAGTGCCGCACTGACGACTGTCCTGAAATATTACCTCGGTCGGGATCTCAATGAACGCCAGGTCATGGAGGGGCTGCTGCACTACGGCGAGAGTGAAAGAATCGTTGAACGTCGCGCCTTTTCGATGCTCGACATGAAACGACTGGTCACCGCACTTGGTTATCCTGCGGGTGGTTTCAGGGCCACCATCGAGGATCTCAAGGAACTGGATCACCCCGCCATAGTGCCGATCCAGCATGCCGGCTTCAAACACTTCGTGGTTATCCGGGCCATTCGCGATGGGCGCGTTTTCATCGCAGACCCGGCCATTGGCAACTTCTCGTTCACCCTTGAACAGTTTGAAGAAAAGTGGGACGACAACGTTCTGTTCATTGTGTTTCCTGGCAGTGACAAACCTTTCGACACCCTGGAGCTCAAGGAAGAGGACCTCCGGTTCGTCGAAGACCGGACGCTTACCCTGCTGATGCAGGAGCAGCTGCCGGAATACTATGAGTCAACCGAAAGGCGTATCCGCAACCTGCTTGAGCAACAGAAAAACAATCCTGACGGAACTGTGGAAAATACCCGCAAAGAGCTGTTCTATCGGCGCAATTAAGGCCTCCTTGAGGCAGTACTATTTTCGGATGTTTCGCATGTTACTGGCATGCCGCATCGCAACAGGGCAGATAACTGTATGCCGCGACAAAAGACAGATAAAAAGGGAGCTGGGATGAATCTTTGGGTAATGCGGGGTTTTCTTCTCTGTTCCGTGGTCGGTCTTCCCCTCAGTGGCTGGGCGCAGGATTCCACGGTCGACAAGGCGCGGGAAGCGCTTGGCCAGCAGGCAGAGGATGAAGATTCGTCCCGGCAGCTGGAAGAGGTTTTCCAGGCCGCGGAAAAAAACTATTCCCTGCAGAGGAAGGGTTCTCACGCGCTGACTTACTCTTTTGATTATTCATTTACCGGAGATCAGCGGCTGGACCTGTCGATCCGGGGGGGCGGCATTCAGAATGTGGATGTGGTTCCTTCAGCCACTCACAATTTTACCAACGCGTTTTCCTACGATTTTGGCCTGAAAGACAACCTGACGGTGGGCGTGCGCCTGCCACTCATCGTCAAGTACGACACACAGGACGAGCTGAGCCTTTACGATATGGGGGATGTTTCCGCCACTGCCCGCTGGCAGCCCATTGCCTATGTCCCTGGCAAGGTTTCACCGACGCTTTTCGCCACAGTGACCAGCAAAACCGGCACCAGCCCCTACGAAATCGATGTTGACGAACAGCTTTCATCAGGCAGCGGGTTCTATACCGTCGCCGGCGGCCTTAGCGCATCCAAAGTGCTGGATCCGGTGGTTGTGTTTGGCTCCCTCAGCCTGTCTTACAATATTCCCGAGGAAGGACTGAACCAGGTGCGCGGCGCTCGTGTTCTGGAAGAGGTTGAGCCAGGTTTTGGCGCCTCCGGTTCTGCCGGCTTTGCCTATTCCCTGTCCTATGATATTTCCCTGAGTATTTCGGCCCAGCTCAGCTACAGCGATGAAACGGTCCTTTCCTTCCGCAATGGAACGGAAGCGGTCGCCCAGGACCAGATGACCGGTTTCCTGTCCATGTCGCTGGGTACCAGGATCAGTGACACCACGATCATCAATACCAGCCTGGGCATCGGGCTGACCGAGGATGCTCCTGATTTTTCCGTGGGTGTCTCCCTGCCAATTAACATCTCTGGCCTCAAGGATTGATGGGTGCCAACGACGTCATTTGGGAAGGGAAGAACTAAATGGGAACATTAATCCCGAAAAAACGCCTGATCGGTGCCATTGTGGCTGGCCTGCTTTCGTTCAACGCCCATGGCCAGCTCACGCAGAACCTCATCAGCCACCCAAAGGCGCAGGCTTTGGGCAACGCGGTTACCGCGGATCCTCCCGGTATCCTGGCAATACACTTTAATCCGGCAGGCCTGACCAAGCTGGATGGTCGTCAGCTGGAAGTAAATCTCATCAACGCCTACCTCGATATTGATGCAGACTTCACGGCGCCTCCGGGCTACAACATCTTTGACATCGAGGGCGAAGAAATTGATCCCCTAACCGGTGAACAGCGGGATCCGATTGCAAATTCCAGCAGCCACACCAACTGGCTGGCGGCCTACCTGCCGGGCAAGGGCATCCAGCGCCTGCCCAAAGGGCTTCCCGGTCTTCTGCCTGCAGGCGGAATCAGCATCAATCCGCCAGGATCCAAGCTGACCTTCGCAAACGCCTTTTTCCTTCCCATGGTGGCGGGGTTCATTCGTGAGTCCGGTGATCCGGGCCGTTTCTTCCCCAAAGAAACCGCATTGCAGCGTGTCACCTATCTTTCTCCCACGGTGGGCTACAAGATCAACGATGAATGGTCAGTAGGGGCGGGTATCCATTTTTCCCACATGGGATTTGCCGCCAACCAGAACATGCGGGCGCCGAACATGCTGCTGGGCGTTGCCGAGGTTCTGCAGGATGCATTCAACTGTGAAACCGGAGATGAACCGCTCGCTCCCTGGATTGCGCTCTGCGGCGGTAATATTGGCCCCTTCGATGAAATAGGCGCAATGAGTCTGGACCTGCAGCAGTCACTGTCTCCAACCTATGCTCTGGGGGTGATCTGGGAGCCGACGGACTGGTTCAGCTGGGGCGCCAGCTATACCTCGGAAGCGGACATGAACCTCAAGGGGACCTTCGCCATTGAGTACACCAGGGACTGGTCCGGCTTCTGGCAGCGGCTGAACAGCTCTGTGCTTGGTGCCATAGGATCAGCTATCCTGAGCTTGCCTTCCGGGGCACCCCGCGAAGCAGGCAATGTGTCCATGGATCTGGTCTATCCCCAGCATTTTCAGACAGGCGTGAGCATCGATGTCCATCCGAAACTGACCATAAACGCCGACGTTGGCTGGACGGATTACAGTCAGTGGGATGCCTTTGATTTCCAGTTTGATCGCAATCTGGAATTCCTCAATGCGGCCCGAATCTTGTCTCCGGAGAATGCCACGCCGGATACGCTCAGGCTGCCGCTCGGAATGACCGATGTATGGAACTGGGGTTTCGGCCTTGAATTTCATGCCACTTCCCGCCTGGATCTGCGGGCGGGTATAGAGATCCGGGACTCCACCATTCCTGATGATCAGCGTTCGATTATGGCACCCCTGGGCGATGCCAATCTTTATAGTATCGGCATGGGATACCGCTGGGACAAGAACACCCAGGTTGACATGAATCTCAGCTACATGCAGTCCATAGAAACCATTCCGGCCAATGGAAGCTGCAACCTGAACTGTGACAATATAACCAATATCATCTATAACCCGTACGCGGGCCTGGATGTCAAAACGTCAATGCGGGTCGCCACGGCGGGCATCGCTTTCAGGACAAAGTTCTGAGGTAGCCTCATGCCAGTCGGGTCACGGAGGGCGATGGAGGATGATGGAGGGTGATGATCAGTATCGCTGGGAGAGGGGTGCCCTTGCCTGAGATGGGTTCAATACGCAGAGCCGGGCTGGTCCTGGTGTCCGGTATGCTTCTGCTGGCTGGCTGCCAGAATAATGCCCCCCTGGTTGAACGGGATGGCTACTATACCTGGGTTGATGAGAGCGGCCAGGTCAGATCCACCCCTGTGCCCAGGAGCCAGGCCGAGCCCGACCTCGACCTGGAGCCTGCTGACCACAAGACTGATCAAGCCGGGACGACTGACAGGACGGAGAAGACTGACAGGACGGAGAAGACTGACAGGACGGAGAAGACTGACAGTCCGGTCGTTACCAGGCCGTCAGATCGCAGCAGTCCCGCAAAGACCCCCCCGGAAAGTGAATACAGTCTCGACAACTATCCGGATGCCAATGAGCTTGAGGCCTCCGGCTATGTGCGTCCCGGGGATCCGCTCCCTTATTACACATGGCGGGATGCCGAAGGCCGGTTCCGTTCCAGTTATTATCGACCGGACACACGCTCGGATGTTGAAAAAGGCCTGATCCGGGAGCCCGTGACCCTTACGCCCGCCAGTGTCTATCAGGCAACTGGAACCTCCGGCTCAAAAAATGTGCCGACCGTCGACCCGGCTCCTGCTACCCGTCCGGAAGCATTTGCCCTGCTTGGCATCAGCACTTCCGCCGAAAGCTATCTTGATCAGTGGCAGGGCGCCTGCTGTCATAACCTCACCCTCAGCGATACGGTTGAGTGGAACTCGGGCCGGGAATTTCAGGTGGAATTCCAGCCAGACACCCCCGTTCACAGCTTTTTCTCTGGCTCCAGCGCCTACCGTCTGGTCAGGCTGCCGGACCCGGCGGAAACCCGCAGCCTGATCATCCGCATCCGGTCCTTTGCCCAGAAGGACATTCTTGTACCTTCCGTGGCTTTCCTCGATGAAAGCCTCAGGCCGTTGCGCCTGGTGACAGACATGATCATGGACTTTACGCCGGAAAGCTGGCACCGCCAGGCCTATCTGGAAGCCCATGTGCCAGCACTTCCAGAGCGCCGTGAACGCTGGCTGCTGATTTACACCCGGGATGAAGACCTGGCCGGCCAGACGGTTATCGAAACCAGGCGTGGCCCCAAAGCCCTGCATCATAGTGACCAGGGCCTGATCAGTCTGACCGAGATCCAGCCCTGATCATCATCAGGCCTAGTCCTCCGGCTGATCCAGATCCACCCACTGGTGTGACAGCCAGTAAAATCGGCCCTTGTCGATGGGGTAGGTGCAGTTGTACCTGAGCCGTCTGCTGTTGAAAGGGCTAGCGGCCTGGATCACAACCCTTTGATTCCCCTTCTGCTGACTGTCAATCCGCCCCTGACCGGTCGCAAAGCAGGTGAGTCTTGCGGGATCCATGGTTTCCGGCAGGCTGAGCTCCAGTTCCGGCGGATTGGACTGCAGTATTCCTCCTGGCAACTGATCAGGGTTGATTGGCATGGCCCGGCTCAGGAGCTTGTTTTTGAGAGGATCAAGCTGGCCATAGGCAGTTGCCATGGGAAAACGTGGTAGCCGGGTTGGCACTGAAGGCTCACCAATGGCTCCTGACTGCTGACCATAGCCGAGCCATTCCCGCTCAGCGATGGCCGCTTCCAGCTTGTCGTCAAATTCCCCATAGGGGTATGCAAAAAGAGGAGGCCTTGGGCCCAGCTTCTCCGTGAGGGTTTGCTGGGCAACATCGAGACTTGTGTTGATGCGTTCTTTCCAATGGGCATCCGACTCATGGGGCTTCTGTATCAGGTGGCCATGATCCTTGCTGTGGTTGGCAATCAGTACATCCGGGTTGTCCACCCAGGCTTTTAGCTCCGCCCAGGTCATGTGATCCCTCTTGCCGATGGCGTCCGTGTTGACGAACACTGTGAAGGGGTAGCCGAACTCTTCCAGCATGGGTGCGGCCGTGTCCCGGACAGACTCATAGGCATCGTCAAAGGTGATGGCCACCTGTTGGCGCTTTTCCAGTTCCCCGGCAAGGGCAGCCCGGGTGCCCGTATCAAGGGGTACGACCTCCAGGCCCATGCTCTGGATCATCTCCAGCTGATCGCGGAAAAGTGAAGGTGTGGTGCTCGTGGAGGCCGGTGTGTCTGTGCTGACATGGTGATACTGCAGTACCACAAGGTCCGCAGTGGCGAGACTGGCCAGCGCGGACATGGCAAGACCCGGCAACAGACAGAAAAGGGATTTTCCGGACAAACGGACTGACATAACGGACGCTCCTGGTGTCATCGGCTCGAGGGGGTCTGGCTGGCGGGTCATCAGTCCAGCCTGGTGAAAAAGGCTCTCAGTGTTCCAAAGGCGCTGTTTAGCGTCTGGACTTCTCCGGTGCTGCCGCCGCGATCCGGGTGCGCCTGCATGACCGCCCGGCGGAATCGGTGCTTGACCTCGGAGAAAGTCCCGGGAAGTTCATCGAACCCCAGGACGGCGGCCGCCTGAAGGGTGTCTTCCGGAGCTGGATGCTGGCCTGATCTTCCTGACCAGAAGTCATCCACCATCTCACTGATGCTTTCTTCGGGAAGGTTGTACTGGTCGAGGTCCAGATAGAAGCTGCGTAGCCGGTCGGGTTCCCCGGGATGCCCCTGTCCGGCAACCACCGCATTCGCATACAGCCGGATCAACAGGGGAGAGATGTCCAGGGATTCGCCAGCGGCACCCAGTTCGTCCCTCAGCCGGTACAGACTGTGGAAAATCAGAAAGTGAACGGGATAGAGCTTCTCCGGTTTGCTGAAATCCACCTCATCCAGTAGCTCCCAGGGGGGTACCTGGAGTGTTTTAATCAGTGCCAGTTCGGAAAGCCCACCGGGGCTTTCCCGCAGAATAGATTCCAGCGCGATCATCAGGTGCTGTATCTGGCGGTCGAGCCTGCTCTTTGAGGTGCCCGGCTCTGGCCCGGGTTTGGCTGGGGCGGTGGATCTCAGTGGGGAAGTCATGATGCCATGGTAAGCGAGAGACGCCGCTTAAGCCAGTGGTGGCCGCTTGCCGGGAGCAAGGTTCCCTGCAGCAGCATGTGACGGGACCCGGTTTCGTCAAGTATAATTGCCAGTCTTGCTCTCAATTCCATGCATCTTTCCAGTGTCCGAGCCCTATGCCCGATTCCATTGCCTTTTCTCCTGCGGATACGCCGCTTTCCGAAGCTGATCGCAAGCGCAAGCTTGAAGACAACAAACTGCAGAAACGCCTGCGTCGGGAGGTTGGCCAGGCCATTGCCGATTTCTCGATGATCGAGGCCGGCGACAAGGTCATGTGCTGTCTCAGTGGGGGCAAGGATTCCTACGCCATGCTGGACGTCCTGATGGCGCTACAGAAAAGCGCGCCGGTCAGGTTTGAGCTTATTGCTGTTAATCTGGACCAGAAACAGCCGGGGTTTCCCGAGCACATCCTTCCAGAGTATCTCGCTGCCCTCGGGATTGAATATCACATCATTGAAAAAGACACCTACAGCATTGTCAAAGACAAAATCCCGGAAGGAAAGACCACCTGCGGGCTGTGCTCCCGGCTGCGCCGGGGCATACTTTACAACTTTGCCGAAGACCACGGAGTTACCAAAATTGCCCTGGGGCATCATCGGGATGACATGCTCGAAACCCTTTTCCTCAACATGTTCCATGGCGGCAGACTGAAAACCATGCCGCCGCTGCTCCACAGTGACGATGGGCGCAACGTGGTGATCAGGCCGCTGGCTTATTGCCGTGAGAAGGATCTGGTGCGTTATGCGGCTCTCCGGGAGTTTCCCATCATTCCCTGCAACCTCTGTGGCTCCCAGCAAAACCTTCAGCGCCAGGTGGTCAAGGAGATGCTTCAGAACTGGGACCGTCAACATCCAGGCCGGCTGGAAGGTATGTTCCGGGCCATCTGCAATGTCGAGCCCTCGCACCTCGCGGACCCGAAGCTCTATGACTTTTCCGCCAACCGGGTCCGGGGTACCAGCGTTCAGCACAGTGACTCGGGAGATACGGATCCGGGGTACGAGCAGCTGGATGTGCTCAACCTCTGATGGTCTCAGAGGTGAAGCAGGCCATGCAGCGGAAGAGTCCAGATGCCGAACGCAATCAGAAGACTGCCGGCGATCTGGCGGAACCAGGAATGCTGGCGGAGCAATTTTATCCAGCTTGCGGCATAGCCTGTAGCGAGCATGGAGGGAAGAGTGCCCAAGCCAAAAAAGAGCATGGTGAGCGCTGCACTTCCCACCGTTGGCTGCAGTGCTGCCCAGCCAAGGGTACTGTAAATCAGACCACAGGGTAGCCAGCCCCAGAGCGCGCCCAGCGCCAGAGCATGGGCAGGGCGCCTGACTGGAATGAAATGCCGGGTGAACGGCGATAGCCGTTTCCAGACCGGTGCCCCAAGGCGTTCAACCTGCCGGATTCCCTGCCACCACTGGGCCATGGAGAGCCCCATGGCAATCAGCAGGACACCGGCAATACCTCTGAGGATTGGTCCCAGCTGGGCCCACTGATCAGCCGCCGATGTGCTGAGCAAAGCAATGAGGGTGGCCAGCAGCACGTAACTGCTGATCCTGCCGCCATTGAAGCAGAGCAGCATCAGGGTCTGACGGAACCGGAAGCCGGAACCTGTGGGCAGGGCCATGGACAGGGATGCGCTGATGCCGCCGCACATGCCAAGACAGTGGGTGCTGCCTAGCAGGCCGATCAGGAAGGCGCTTGAATAACTCAGGTAAAGCGGGGCGTCCACTAGCTGTCTGATTTCCTTTTCGTGGGAACCCTGGTGCTCTGCTGTTCCGCCTCGGCAGGGAGGTGTTCACCGCTGCCGCGGTCGCCGGTTTTGTCCTGGCGGGCTTCTTCCGGAATCATGTCGCTGTCATCATCGTAAAGTATTCTGTGAGCTGGCCCTTCAAGATCATCATACTGCCCGTTACGGACAGCCCACGAAAAAAGCAGGATCCCAAGGGCCACCAGCAGCAGGGCGACAGGCACCAGTATCAGAACAATCTTCACGGCCTCTCCTCATTTCGTTCGGCTGATGCCCGGGAGCGGGCATGAATCTGCCATTGCACCGTATCAGGCTGCCGGCCCGGCGCCAACCAGCGCCTGGCGACCGGGATCCTGGCTGGCAACAGGCCGTTTCCGGCCGATTCTAAGTGCATTGAGAACCACCAGCAGGGAACTTGCAGACATACCCAGGGCGGCAAGCCAGGGTGGTACAAGGCCGGCGGCAGCCAGGGGTAGAGCGCAAAGGTTGTAACCCAGCGCCCAGGCCATGTTCTGGCGGATGATACGGCGCGTGCTCTTACTGATGTCCATGGCAAGGGTCAGGCGGCCCAACTGGCTGTCCAGCAGAACCGCGTCCGCACGGACGCGGGTCAGGTCAGCCGCTGAGCCCATGGCGACAGAAACGCTGGCGCCCGCCATGGAGGGAAGGTCATTAAGACCGTCCCCCACCATCATGATTGTGCGCCCTTCCTTTTTCAGGTCCAGCAGGGTTTCCAGCTTGTGTTCGGGGGAGGCCTGACCAATGGCTTCGTCTATCCCGAGGATCCCCGCAATCCTGGCCACATGGCCCGATCGGTCGCCGCTGAGAAGCAGAGTCCTGATGCCTCTTGCCTGTAAATCAGAGACGGCTCTGGCGGCATCAGCTCGAGGCTGGTCGTCCAGTACGAAGCACGCCAGCCATTCCTTATCGTCCGCCAGCCAGATATCCAGGCCGGCTTCGCTCCGGCAGGGCGGTGCCGGGTGTCCCGTCCGGCCGCGGATGAAATCTCCATGTCCGATAAACAGCGGTCGCTCACCGATCCTGCCGGCAAGCCCGTCCCCTACATGGTTTTCCACATCGGATACGTCTGCGGCTTTCCGACCGTGAAAAACCTGCGCTATCGGATGCTCCGAGTGCTGTTCCAGGCCGGCTGCCAGGCGCAAACATTCGGTTTCATCCATGCTGGAAAAAGGCTTCACAGAGAGCAGCGTAAGCTCCCCCTCGGTCAGCGTTCCGGTTTTGTCGAATACAACCGTGTCTACTGTACCCACCGACTCCAGGGTATGGCCACGGGTAGGTAGAAAACCAAGCTTCCGCAGCCGCATGGTGGCACTGGTAATGGCCGTGGGGGTAGCCAGTGACAGGGCGCAGGGACAGGTGACCACCAGCACTGAAAGGGTGATGTCGAACGCATTGTCAGCGCCGGCCCACCACCAGCCAAGCCACACGAGGGGGGCAATTATCAGCACCCGGCTGACGAATACTCTGGCAATGCGGTCTGCCATCAGGGCTACAGGTGCTTTCTCCGCCTGCACCCGGTCCAGTATCCGCAGAATGCCTGAGAGCCGGGTCTGGGCGCCGGTTCTTGTAACCCGGATGGTCAGGGGACCTTCGCCGTTTATGCTACCAGCATGGGCTGAATCGCCGGCGCTCCGGGTTTCGGGCATGTACTCACCGGTCAGGGCTGCCTCATTGAGAGTGGATCGGCCTGCTGTAATCTCTCCATCCACTGGAATGGTTTCCCCCGGCTTGACCCGGATCAGGTCTCCTGGCTGCAGTTCGTGGACCGGAACCAGGCGGACCTCGTGGTTCCCTTCCGAACCAGACGCACCCCCTTTGACCAGTAGCGAGGCCACCGAGGGCTGAATGGAGCCAAGGGCGTTGCCACTGAGACCAGCGCGGTACCTTGCCTGCATCTCGATATACCGGCCCAGGGCAAGAAAGAAGGTAAACATGCATACGGATTCGAAGTAGACCTCGTCTCCGCCAAATACTGTGACCCAGGTACTGGCAGCCCAGGCCAGGCCAATCGCTATGGCGACTGGCACGTCCATGGTCAGATGCCGTGAACGCAGATCGCGGAGGGCATTGCTGAAAAAAGGACGGGCGCTGTATAGCACCACCGGCGTGGCCACAAAAAAACTGAACCATCGGAAAAGCTGGACATAATCTTCAGAGAGATCGCTTATCAGCTCAAAATACAGGGGAAATGCCAGCATCATGGTCTGCATTGAGCCGATGCCGGCAACGCAAAGGCGTATCAGTGCTGAGCGCTTTTCGGCCTGCAGGGCTTTTTCTGCTTCGTCTGGCTGATAGGGGCGGGCCTGATAACCCAGCTCATGGATGGCAAAAAGCAGGCTGCTGAGGCTGGTCTGCTCCGGGGACCAGACCAGGCGGGCCCGCTGGGTGCTGTGGTTGACCGAGAAAGCGATGACCCCTGGCTGGCGTGACAGATGGTTCTCCAGCAGCCAGATGCAGGCGGCACAGGTGATGCCGCCGATCAGTAGTTGGGCCTCCTGCCCACCTTTGACCGGTACCACGAATGATTTCTGCACCAGGGGGTGGTCAAGATCCCGGATCTGCTCCCGCTCTGCTTCGCTCAGGGCTCTGGGGGTAACGGCAGGCTCGGTGCGGTGATGGTAAAAGCCAGTGAGCCCTTCAGATTCAATGATCCGGGCGACTGCCTGACAGCCCTGGCAGCAGAAATCCCGCTGTTCACCACCAAGCTCGCTGCTGATCGGCGGGGCGCCCTCAGCTGGCTCCCCGCAATGATAACAGGCTCTCTGGTTCACCCGGGACCTGCACTCGCTTCCAGTCTTAGAGCGGAAGAGGAGGGAAGGTTGAATTCTCCCTTCAGACGCCAGTCATTGGATGGCCCCTGCAGGTCGACATACCAGCGACCGTCCAGATTACGTGGTGCATTTGCAGCATATTCACCATTGCCGAGCGAGCGTAGCTGCAGGGTACGATCCCTGTCTTCAAGTGTAGGGTGGAAAAATTTGAGAATCAGGTACGGAAACTGGCTCTCGCCGGATTCGCTTGCCATCACAAGCCTGACTTTATCCCCGGAAAAGGCGAACTCTGCGCTGAGGCCCAGCTCTGCCGCCTGCACATCCCGGGCGATGGCCATGTTTATGCCCCGTCCTTCCTTTGAATAGTCATCGCTGACCATTGCCAGGTCGGAATTCATGGCCACCGTGATGGCAATGGTGCACCAGATAATGGAAGCGCCCGGGAAGATCAGCAGAAACCAGAACCAGGGCTGTCTGAACCAGGGAGCAGCAGGGGTGTCGTTAGTCATCATCATCTTTCTCTTCAGTAATTTGGGTAGCGCTCTGTCAGCGGCCGGGGCGATTGGGTCCGACGAACCGGCTCTCAGTCTCCAGCACCAGGGACTCGTCCGTCGTGGATTCCGCCCGGAAAGTGATGGCGGTATTGCTCTGTTCAACGGCTTCCGGGCTTACCTCAACCACAGTGGGCAGGATTCGGTCCTCACCACTGGCTACGGTGACTGGCTGATTATCGACGATGCTGATCGTATTCATACCAGTCACCGAAAGCTCAAAGGTCTGGGGCACTTCGCTCATATTGATCAGTTTCACGGTGTAGGAGTTTTCTATCAGCCCTTTGCCATTCATGCGGTACAGGGCACCGCGGTCCCGCTCCACATCCAGCTCAGCTGGTACCCGGGTGAGTAGCGTAAAGATCAGTGCACCAACCATGAAAGCCAGCGCTGCCCCGTAACCGAAGGTGCGTGGCCGCAGAAGTTTTGATGGTCTGCCCTCCAGTTCGTTCTCGGTAGCATATCGAATCAGGCCCCGGGGGTAATTCATCTTGTCCATGACTTCGTCGCAGGCATCAATACACAGGGCGCAGCCAATGCATTCGTACTGCAGACCGTCACGGATATCGATACCGGTAGGGCAGACCTGCACGCACATGCCGCAATCAATACAGTCGCCCAGGCCAAGCTCCTCTTTTGAGGCGCTCTTTTTTCTTCCACCTCTTGGTTCGCCGCGAACCGGGTCGTAGGCAACGGTGCGCGTGTCACTGTCGTACATGACGGACTGGAAGCGGGCGTAGGGGCACATGTAAAGGCAAACCTGCTCCCGCATCCAGCCGGCATTCAGGTAGGTTGCCAGAGTAAAGAATCCCGTCCAGAAATAGGCCCAGCCATTGGCCTGTAAGGTGAACAGATCGGTACTTAGTTCCCTGACGGGATAAAAATAACCGACGAAAGTCAGACCTGTGGCAAAGGCTATAAGCAGCCACGCGCTGTGCTTCAGGGACTTTTTGGTGATCTTTTCCGCTGAATTCGGAGATTTGTCCAGCTTGATCCGCCTGTTTCGGCTCCCTTCAATCCGCTCTTCCACCCACATGAAGATAAAAGTCCATACGGTCTGAGGGCAGGTATAGCCGCACCAGACGCGGCCAAAAAGGGTGGTTACGAAAAACAGGCCAAAGGCGGCAATAATGAGCATGCCCGAGAGAAGAATGAAATCCTGGGGATAGAAAGTGGCGCTGAAAAGATTGAATTCCCGGGCCGGAAGATTGAAATAAATGAGCGGCTGGCCGTCAATGGAAATCCAGCAGAAAAGAAAATACATGCCCATGAGCGCCCACAGGCTCACCGTCCGTATTCTCTGGAACAGCCCTTTTACTTCCTTTACGTAGATTTTTTTGCGGCTGGCGTAAAGGTCTACCGTCGCTGATTTTTTGTTGTTGGAGGCGTCAGTCGCGGGATCTATCTGTCTGACCGGTATCTGACTGGTCATGGTAACCTCCCGATTTGAAGTCTTTTCAAGCCTGGATCAATATCCCTCTGACCCAGGGTTCAAAAGACTGACTGGGCCGGCGGCGCGACGGCCCAGAAACCCGTCAGTTGGACAGGCTGTATACATAGGCTGCCAGGATGTGAATCTGATCCTCGCTCAGACGTCCTGACTGGGCTGGCATCATGTTTTCACGGCCATAAAGCACGGTTTCTTCGATCCATTCATAGGTGCTGCCATACAGCCAGGCATCGTCGGTCAGATCCGGTGCCCCCATGGCCTGGTTACCCTTGGCTTCAGGCCCATGACAGCCGGCACAGCCCTGGGCATAGACCGCAGCACCGGCTTCCGCAGCTTCTTCGTTTTTGGCCCGGTTGCTGAAGCTGAGGACATAATTGACAACCTGATCAACCTGGGTCGGCGTCATGTTGGGCATGAACCCCTTGGCGGGCATGTTGCCCTGCCGGCCATTGTTCAGTGTTTCCACAATGTCCTCGGGCTTGCCGCCATAGAGCCATGCGTCATCCGTCAGGTTAGGGAAGCCAATGGCGCCCCTGGCGGCGGAACCGTGACACACCGCGCAATGGTTGGCGAACAGCCGCTGGCCCATCTGCATGGCATCTTCATTTCCGGCCAGCTCGGGGATGGCTACATCGCCGTAACGGGCGTAGATTTCGCCGTAACGGGCATCGGCAAGCTGAACTTCCTCTTCCCACTGGTTATGCTGGCTCCATCCGAGAAATCCCTGGAAATTGCCAAGGCCGGGGTAGAGCGCAAGATAGCCAAGGCTGAAGATAACGGTGCCAAGAAACAGGTAGAACCACCATTTGGGCAGGGGGTTATCCAGCTCTTCAATCCCATCGAAGGAATGGCCAGTGGTTCGATCAGTCTCCTGGTCGGTGCTTTGGCCTTTGCGGGTGGCCCAGAGCAGCCACCAGCAGCCAAAGATGGTACCGAGCGTGAGCACGATGACCCAGATGCTCCAAAAGGTACTCATTGTCTGTTCTCCGTTTTGTCCTGTTCACGGGTGCGCCTGTCAATTTCATCATCATCAAAGGGAAGATGAGCGGCTTCATCGTTGGGTCTTTTGCGGTGGGCGCTATAGGCCCACCAGCAGATGCCAAGAAAAGCCAGCATGACGAGCAGTGTGTGTATGCCCCGAAAATCGTTAATATCCATGCCGATCACCGTTTGGTTGAAAGTACGGTGCCCAGCTGCTGCAGGTAGGCCACCAATGCCTCGATCTCATATTTCCCTTCAACCTCACTGGCGG
Organism: Marinobacter sp.; assembly: GCF_044799475.1. GTDB lineage: Bacteria > Pseudomonadota > Gammaproteobacteria > Pseudomonadales > Oleiphilaceae > Marinobacter. Next base: position 2,527,743 of record NZ_CP085217.1, read on the forward strand.
CTTTCTCGATGTCCTCATCGGAGTAGGGCACACCCAGGGTCTGGAAAGCCCGGAGTTTGGTTGCAGTATGCGTATGGTCAATTGTGTTCTCAAACAGCCAGGGGTAGGCCGGCATAATGGATTCGGGTACTACGCTGCGCGGATCATACAGATGCATCCGCTGCCATGAATCCGAGTAGCGTCCACCGACCCTTGCCAGGTCCGGCCCCGTGCGCTTGGAGCCCCAGAGAAAGGGGTAATCGTAGACAAACTCGCCGGCCACCGAATAATGGCCATAACGCTCTGTCTCGGCACGGAACGGGCGCACCATCTGGGTGTGGCAGACGTGGCAGCCTTCCCTTATGTAGATGTCACGCCCCTCGAATTCCAGCGCGGTGAGAGGCTTCAGGCCTGACACCGGCTGGTTGACATCTTTGGAGAAGAACAGGGGTACGATCTCCGCAAGGAAGCCGCCGCTGATCACTACCAGTATCAGCACAATCATCAGGCCGATATTTTTCTCAATAACTTCGTGTTTCATTGCTCTGTCTTCCCCTGTCAGGCCGGCTGGGCCGCTTTGCTGTCAAGCGCAACGGCCTCTTTCTGGCTGATGGTCCTGCGAACGTTGTAGGCCATGACGAACATGCCGGAAAGGAATATCACACCACCGATCATGCGGACCAGATAACCCGGGCCGGATGCCTGCATGGCCTCGACAAAGCTGTAGGTCAGTGTGCCGTCGTCATTCACCGCGCGCCACATGAGTCCCTGCATGATGCCGTTAACCCACATGGCAACGATGTACAGGACCGTGCCGATGGTGGCCAGCCAGAAATGCACGTTGATCAGGGCGGTGCTGTACATGGCCTGAACGCCCCAGAGTTTTGGAACCAGGTGATAGATCGCACCAATGCTGATCATGGCCACCCAGCCCAGGGCACCGGAGTGAACATGGCCTACGGTCCAGTCCGTGTTGTGGGACAGGGCATTCACCGTTTTGATGGCCATCATCGGGCCCTCGAAAGTGGACATGCCGTAAAAGGACAGGGACACAACAAGGAACCGGAGGATCGGATCGGTGCGCAGTTTATGCCAGGCCCCGGAAAGGGTCATCATGCCGTTAATCATCCCGCCCCAGCTTGGCGCGAGCAGAATCAGGGACATGACCATGCCTGCAGTCTGGGCCCAGTCGGGCAGGGCGCTGTAGTGCAGATGGTGACCGCCGGCCCAGACATAGGTCGCAATCAGCGCCCAGAAGTGAACGATCGAGAGGCGGTAGGAATACACAGGACGTCCGGCCTGCTTGGGCACGAAGTAATACATCATTCCCAGAAAGCCTGCGGTCAGGAAGAAACCAACCGCATTGTGGCCATACCACCACTGCATCATGGCGTCAGTCACACCGCTGTAGATGGAGTAGGACTTGAACGCCGATACGGGTATCACCAGGTTGTTGCCGATATGAAGCACGGCCACGGTGACGATGAATGCACCGTAAAACCAGTTGGCTACATAGATGTGGGGGGTTGAGCGCTTCATGATGGTGCCGAAGAAGACGACGGCGTAGGTAACCCACACAAGGGTTATCAGAATGTCGATGGGCCATTCCAGCTCGGCGTACTCCTTGGTGGAAGTAAGCCCCTGGGGCAGAGTCAGTGCCGCCGATACCAGAACCAGCTGCCAGCCCCAGAATGTAGCGGCGGCCAGCCCGCCACCAAACAGGCGCGCCTGACACGTCCGCTGCACAACATAGTAGGAGGTGGCAAAAAGAGCGCTCCCACCAAAGCCGAAAATCACTGCATTGGTGTGGAGGGGCCTCAGGCGGCCAAAGTGAGTAAAGGGCAGGTCAAAGTTGAGTGCGGGCCATACCAGCTGTGCTGCGATCAGCACGCCGAGACTCATGCCAACGATTCCCCATACCACTGTCGCGATGGCAAATTGTCTTACCACCTTGTAGTTGTACGTAATGTCAGGATTTGCTGTGCTCATAGCCTTACCAATGGATTTAGAGTGGAAAATTTAGGCCGCAAGTATGGAGAAATCATGGGTCGTTTGCAATGACGCAGGTCAAGTGACGATGCCGCTCAAATCAGTAACATGGCGGGGTTTGATGGACTTTTGAATCGCTGTTTCCACTGCGGTTGAAGAGGTAACCGGAAGCAGCAAGGCGGCCTTTGCGAACTCCCATTATAGAGGCTTTTTTAAATCTGCGTGAATTTCAGGATGGAACATGGGGATCATTCTTGTCTGCGGGCTGCTGCTCCTCAGAGACCGCAACCTCGACCCGGTTCCGTCCCAGGGCCTTGGCCCTGTACAAAGCCTTGTCCGCGCGGGCAAAGAGACGGCGCTGATTCTCCCCCGGGGCGAGAACACCTACCCCCGCGCTAAGGGACAGATGGATGGCCTTCCCATCCGGGGTAACAATCCCGGTTGCGCTCATGTCATCGAGAACTCGCTGGGCTACCTTGCTTGCGCCACCGGCATCCGTATCTGGCAGCACCAGAGCGAACTCTTCTCCTCCATAACGCGCAGCCATATCCCTCGGGCGCTGCACATGGCGACTCAGTACTCCGGCGATTTTCTGCAGACACTCATCGCCAAAGGCGTGTCCCCAGGTGTCATTGACTGCTTTGAAATGATCGGCATCCAGCAGAATCATGGCCACCGGGCAGCCATTTCGGCGCGCTTCGGCGCACATTTCGGTCAGGGTAGAGTCAAGGTAACGCCTGTTATGGAGGCCGGTAAGGCTGTCCCGGGTGCTGAGCTCGGCAAGCTGGATGTTCGCCCGCTCAAGCTCCCTCATGGTGTCGCGGAGCTGGGAGGTGCGTTCGTGAACCTTGAGCTCCAGGTCATGTCTTGCATCGTGCTCAATGGCCAGAAGTTTTTCGTTCAGCAGCCGCCAGCGCTGGACAATGGCGTAGTTCAGAAGAATAACCTGGCCGCCAATAGCAGCCTGCATAAGTATTTCCTGAGCCATGAAGTCGCCGAGGTAGCCGAAAGCAGCCAGCGCATATATGCAGGCTCCGGCAACCATGAGGGTCCAGGACATTACGTACCACTTCGCCGGAGCGTACCCCTGGCGCCAGCGCAGCAGGCCCGTGAAGAACAGGAAGGCGATGGTGAACAGGCCAAAAGCGGTGTTGATTTTAATGGCCAGGTTATAGGGCACCAAAAACACCAGGGCCAGCAGAAGGACGCTGATGCCGGCGATCACCATCAGTCCCCGGGACAGCCACCGATGTGCGGCATCAATCTCGAGAAAGGAGCGCCCGAATAGCGCCATGGCGAGGGTCCCCAGAGCCTCAAAAAGTGGTATGGATGTATTGGCAAGCCAGGGGCTGAAAGGCCAGAAATACTGAAAAGCGAACCCCCCCATAGCAAACAGGAACAGCCCCATCGAAGTCATATAAAAGCTGTTGTAGAAATAGTAAGAGCGCCAGGAGCTGACGAAGAGCAGCAGGTTGAAAACCGCAAAAATCAGCAGCGCCCCGTAAAACAGCCCATGGGTGAGGGTCAGGTGATTGCTTTGCGCAATCATGGAAGCCGGGTCTTCCAGTGACAGGGGCACATTGATCGCCCCGGAGCTCGTCAGACGCATTGTGATATTGATGCTCTGGCCTGCTTCCAGCGTGACGGGAACGAGAAAATAACGGTAATCTACCGCCCGGCTGGAAAAATTGGTCTGGTCTCCGGTATCAAGCCTCTGGATGAGAGTCTCGCCGCGGACCCAGAAGGTGATGTGATCAAGGGGTGCATAGCTGAGCTTGAGGTACCAGACGCCTGCATTTTGAGTTGGATTGTGAAGATTCAGGGTAAACCAGAAGGTGGCCGGTGAGTTGCTGAACACCAGCTCACGGCCCTCCGCGGGCTGCCATTTCGCAATCCCGCGGATTTCGGCCGGTGCATCGGCCCGGCTCCCGGCGGTTCCGGGTGCGGCGATGTAATAACAGACATATTCCAGCAGATCGGCGCGCGCACTGGCATCAGTGACCGGGAGGCCGCGGGCGAATTGACCGGGATTCCCTGCTGGCTGACAATCACCGCCATCCGGGATGCCATGCCTGTCCTGACCCTGGCCGTGCGCAAAGCCAGAAAGGAAGCTGGTCAGCAGAATCATGTACAGCAGAGCCCTGCTGCGGAGGAATAGAGCCATCTGGATCTTCTGTCGGTCCTTTGGGAGGAGCGGAGTGTAGCTCACGATTTCCGCGCTGGCTGTTAAACAGTTTTAAATCTGAGCAGGTGAGTAATGAATCAGATCATGGTGTTCTGTCGTTCCGGCTTTGAAACCGAGTGTGGCCGAGAGCTCACTGATGCTGCCGCGTGGCAGGGCATTTTCGGTTATTTTCAATCCAGACCGGGAGATGGATATATCCGGTTTTCTCTTTCGGGAGAGGAAACCCCAGCGGACCTGATGAGCCGCCTTGGTCTTGAGGATCTGGTGTTCGCAAGGGACTGGTTTGAGTGCCTGGTGAATATTGATCTGCCAGCGTCCGATCGGGTTGGAGCTGTGCTGGCTGGGCTCCGGGAACCGGGCATCAACCTTCCGCACTGCAGTCGGCTGGAAGTGCGTATACCTGGCGATAACGTTGATCGGGACCTGGGTAACTTTGCCCGAAAATGGGTGGCGCCGCTTGCCCGGGCACTGCGGGATAGTGGGCTTATGAGCTCGGCGCCGGAGTCAGAGGGCGCAAAACGGCTTGAAGTGTTCCTTCCGGATTTTACCGCCGCCGTGGTCGGCGTGAGCGAGGCAGGTAATCGCTCGCCGTTTCCCGGCGGCATTCCGCGACTCAGGCTGCCTGCTGACGCTCCGAGCCGATCCGCCCTGAAGCTCGACGAGGCCTGGAAAGTTTTTCTGTCGCAGGAGCGCCAGCTGGAAATACTTGGCGGCGGAAGGAAAGCAGTGGATCTGGGTGCTGCGCCGGGAGGCTGGACATCCCAGCTGGTGCGCCACGGAATGCTTGTAATGGCTGTGGACAATGGCCCCATGAACGCCGAGCTGATGGCCACTGGCCATGTCGAACATGTGAAGGCCGACGGTTTTCGCTGGCGGCCGCGCCGGGCGGTGGACTGGATGGTTTGCGATATTGTTGATCAGCCCCGGAAAACAGCAGCGCTGGTGGCAGGCTGGTTTGCCGACAGGCTGTGCCGCTATAGCATTTTCAATCTCAAACTGCCGATGAAGAAACGCTACGAGGAATGGCTGGCCTGCCGCCTGCTGATTGAGGAGCGTCTGGATGCCGAAGGCGTCCATTACCGTTTAAGAGCCCGCCAGCTGTATCATGACCGGGAAGAGATTACCTGCTTCCTGGAGCGGCTGGACTGATCAGCTGTGTTTGAGAACGGTAATCTTCTCGTCCTGATCCATCATGGGCTTGAGGTCCATCATGAGCTGCCTGCGGGCAGATGAGTGGTACCAGCGTTCCCAGTCGGCAATCGAGCGCCAGTTACAGAGAGTGAGACGGTGGTTGGGGTCGTATTCATCCACCAGTGTCTCGCCCGACACGAAACCGGGCGCACCAAGGGCCTGGCGCAGAACTCGCCGGGAGCGTTCCTCATAGGCTGACTCAAGTGTTTCGGCAATATGACGCTCAATCAGTACACGAATCATGATGACCTCGTTCAAGTCCTGGGGGAGATCGTTCAATAATGATATCCGTAAACAACAATTTAGCACGGTCATGCCGTTTGCGACAGGCGCATACCGACGCTGGACAGGGGTTCTGCCCCGGTTGTCCGGCATGGCTGGAAACCGGAGGTGAAGCATGAGTCAGCCGGAGTATGATCTGGAGCTGGATGCCCGCGGCCTGTTCTGTCCCGAACCGGTCATGATGCTCCATGGCCGGGTTGCTGAAGTGCCCGAGGGCGCGGTGTTGCGGGTGGTGGCGACGGACCCGTCCACTACGCGGGATGTGCCCCGCTTCTGCCAGTTTCTTGGGCACGAGCTGTTGGCGGAGCAGCATTCGGAAACGGAGTACGTTTACTTCATCAGGCGGGGGGCGTGAGTGCCCTGGAGAGTGCTCTGGAGGGTTTTGAAAAGACCTGTCCGCTTATTCTGTTATTTTCCAGTACATCAGAGCGCAAGCACACTGCGGGATGCGTCCAGGTGTGCAAGAAACTCATCCCGGTTCATTTCTCCCAGCACTCGCAGTGACCTGGCCTCCTGACCATCGGGACGATAGAACAGAATTGCGGGTGGGCCGAAAAGGCCAAGCTCGTCCAGCAGTGCCTGCTGTTGTGGCGTGTTGTCGGTCAGGTCTATCTGCAGCAGCGTGACAGGGGCCAGAGCCTCAACAACCTGTGCGTCGCTGAACACGTTTCGCTCCATCACCTTGCAGCTGATGCACCAGTCGGCATAGAAATCGAGCATCACCGGTTCGTTGCGGGCTGCTGCCGCAGACAGCTCCCGGCGGATATCGTCCGGGGCCTCGTATCGCTCAAAATCTGCATGCACCGCCTGTGTGCCCTGGGCGTGACTGCTGCCGGCAAACTGGCTCAGGGGGCGAAGGGGGTCGGTGGCACCGGAAAGCGCGCCGGCCAGCAGAGCAAGCCCCCAGGCGAAGGATACCAGTCCGAGTCCTTTCCAGGTCCGCTGCCAGCCGGCGCGAGCCTGATCAAAGGCGCCCAGCTGGACGCCGGTGATAGCCAGCAGCAGGCCCCACAGGGTCAACGAGACCCAGGGCGCAACCATCCGTTCAATGAGCCAGATGGCGACGCCAAGAAGCATGACCCCGTAAAAACCCTTGACCACGTTCATCCAGGGCCCGGTGGTCGGCAGCAGAGTGCGCCCTCCGACGGCGACAAGGATGAGTGGCACACCCATGCCAATTCCCAGGGCAAAGAGTGCAATGCCCCCGGCAACTGCATCCTGGGTTGTGCTGATGTAAAGAAGGCTGCCCGCCAGGGGTGCTGACACACATGGGGATACAATCAGGGCAGACACGGCGCCAATGCCGAAAACGCTGGCCATTCGCCCGCCGCTCAGTCTGTCGCTCGCACTGTTGAGCCTGTCCCTGATAAAGGCTGGCATCTGAAGGTCGTACACATTGAACATCGCCAGGGCAAAGAACACGAAGAGTCCGGCAAATACGCCCAGCACCAGGGGCGACTGAAGTTGTGCCTGCAGATTGAAGCTGGCGCCGAGCAATCCTGTAAGGACACCAGCTGCGGCGTAGGTGAGCGCCATGCCCAGCACGTAACTGATAGCCAGGAGCAGAGCGTGGGTGGTGGTCTGGGTATTGCGGCTGGACACCAGAGAGGAAATGATAGGCACCATGGGCAGAACGCAGGGCGTGAAGGTAAGCCCCAGTCCCAGCGCCAGAAAAATTAGAGCTACAAACCACAGGGATTGCTCTGCGAGAAATCCCGCCAGGCCACTGGCCGAACTGGTATCAAGTTTGGCGCCGGCACCTGCAGAAGCTTGCACCGCGGTTCCGGCGGGGGAGCTGCTGGCGCCATCCCCCGGGTAGTAGAGCATGTCCCGGGTCTGGGGCGGATAGCAGAGCCCCGCCTTGGCGCAGCCCTGGTAAGTGACCGCAAGTTCTGCTTCGGTCATGCCCTCTGGCATCCGGACCGGAACCCGGGCCTCGACAGGCTCAAAAAACACCGTCACCTGGCCGAAATACTCGTCTTGCGTCTCTGTCCCCTCGTAGGAAAAGACTGGCTCGCCTACTTCGACCCCTGGAGTTTTGGCCTCGATGCTGACCCGCTCCCGATAAAGGTAGTGTTCGGGGGCGATTGCCCAGGACAGGATAACGCCTTCTCTGGTGGTGGAATGGCTGAAGGGAAGGGCTTCGTCGACGGGCAGGAATTCAGAGTTGTTACTGCCGAACAGGGATCCCTGGGAGAAAGCCGCGGCGGGCAACAGGAGCGCGGCCAGCAGGAGCAGTTGCAGGACCGTTTGCGGCATGATTGCCCTCTGTATTGCCGGCAAAACATAGCAGGGCTTGGGCATCAGTGGCATGGCTCCATCCTGGTGAGGAATTCTGTCAGAAATCAGATCGGGCCGGTCCGGAAAACGGTCTTCGCAAAGCCGGGGTTACAGAGCTATTATGGCCCCTCCGGAAAGTCTTTCCAGCATTGGTCGACAGGGTGATGGACAGGTTATCAGAAATAAAGTTCCCACTGGCATTGAAGGGCTTAAAGTCGCACAATAGCGGTCGCATGAAACACCATTCAGATGATCTTGTCATGCTGTTTAACGACCTTTTTCGGTCAAGTCACCGAACCATACTGGTCAGAGGCGGCGAAGAGCCGGAATACATTCCTGCCACCGCGCCCGGGAATCCCGCCCGGATCATTTTCGCACATGGATATTACGCCAGTGCGCTGCATGAAATCAGTCACTGGTGCATTGCCGGCAAGTACCGCCGTACCCTTCATGATTATGGTTACTGGTATTGCCCGGATGGCCGTAATGCAGAGCAGCAGAAAGCATTTGAGCAGGTGGAAGTGCGGCCCCAGGCGCTGGAATGGCTGTTTTCGGTTGCTGCCGGCTTCCGCTTTCACATCAGTCTCGACAACCTGACCGGCAGTGGCTGCGGGGATGAGGCCGCCTTCCGGCGAAATGTGAGGATTCAGGCAGGCACTTACCTTCGGGAGGGCCTGCCGGTAAGGGCTGCCAGTGTTCACCAGGCGCTTTTGACATTTTACGGCCGGCAGGGGCTGTTCCGCGACGCGTGGAACCAGGAGTGCCTGTCATCAACAGAGCAATAAGGTAAACAGACCGTTTATGACATCGATGACGGAAACTCCCGAGCACAGACAGGCTTCTTCCGATACTACTGAATCTGCCTCCTCGGCCCAGCGCCCGCAGGTTCCGGTTTCGGAAACCCTTACCCGGTTTACAGAACTGAACCTGGATGAGCGGCTCGCTCATGCAATTGCCGACATGGGATTTGAATTCTGCACTCCCATTCAGGCGGAAACCCTGCCGTACACTCTGGCAGGCAAGGATCTGATCGGTCAGGCCCAGACCGGAACCGGAAAGACCGCCGCGTTTCTGATCAGCGCCATCCAGCGCATGCTCGAGCATCCGATTCCGGCAGGTGATCGCTTCGCCTCCGAGCCACGGGTGCTCGCGCTGGCACCCACCCGGGAACTGGCCATGCAGATCGCCAAAGACGCGGAGGAGCTTTGCGGCTATACCGGCCACAACGTGGTGACCGTGGTCGGCGGCATGAATTACGACAAACAGCGGGACCAGCTTCAGAATGAGGTGGTCGACATCCTCGTGGCGACTCCCGGTCGGCTTATCGATTTCCTGGGCTCCCAGGATGTGTTTCTTGACCAGCTGGATCTGCTTATTCTGGATGAGGCGGACCGCATGCTGGACATGGGCTTCATTCCCGACGTCAAGCGGATCATCCGCAAATGCACCCCCAAAGAGGACCGGCAGACACTGCTGTTCAGCGCCACATTCAATCAGGATGTGCTGAATCTGGCCTCCATGTGGACCCGGGGTGCGGAATTCGTGGAGATCGAGCCGGAGCAGAAAACCGCCGAGCGGGTCAAACAGACCGTCTATTTTGTTGGCCAGGAAGAAAAGCTGACAGTGCTGGTCAATTACCTGAAGCTCAGGAACGTCGAGAAGGCGATCGTGTTCGCCAACCGGCGGGACCAGTGCCGGGATCTGGATGAGGATCTGCGGAACCAGGGCATTACCTCAGCTCTTATGTCTGGTGAGATCCCCCAGAACAAGCGTCTGAAGACCCTGGATCAGTTCAAGCAGGGCGATATCAAGGTTCTGGTAGCAACAGATGTGGCGGGCCGGGGCATCCATGTTGAAGGGGTGAGCCACGTATTCAACTACAACCTGCCGGACAGTGCCGAGGATTACGTCCACCGGATCGGCCGGACGGGTCGCGCTGGCCAGCATGGAATATCCGTCAGCTTCGCCAGTGAAGATGACGCCTTTTCACTGCCCGCCATCGAATCCTACATTGGCCAGAAGCTGACATCCTCAGTCCCCGAAACAGAGCTGATGACGCCGCTGGAGAAGCCTCCCATCGCCCGCCGACGGGGCGGCAACCGGCGCCCGGCACCGTCGCGCAATCAGCGTCCGCGCAGAACCTGAGCGCAAGGAGTCAGACATGCTGATTGTAGCCGATGAAAACATCCCCCTTGTTGACTCTTTCTTTGAAGATACAGGGACCGTGAGGCGGCTGCCGGGCCGCCGGCTGACAGCAGCGGACGTAAAGGATGCCGACATTCTTCTGGTGCGCTCGGTTACCCGGGTCGACGAAGCCCTGCTGAGTGGCAGCAGGGTCAAATTCGTTGGAACTGCCACCATCGGCACCGACCACATCGACGTAGACTGGCTGAAAGAGCAGGGCATCACCTTTGCTTCAGCGCCTGGCTCCAACGCCAACAGTGTTGTGGAATATCTGTTGAGCGTCCTGTCTCTGCATGCGGAGCGTCTGGATCTGCAGGACTGGACGAATCTCAGTGTCGGCATTGTGGGAGCGGGAAATGTTGGTGGTGCTCTCTGGCAAAAGCTTGACCGTCTCGGCATCACCGTTCGCGCGAGTGACCCCTTGCGGGAAGAAAATGAGGCATCGGAAGACTTCAGCTCCCTGGAAGAAGTGCTTTCCTGTGACGTCATCACACTCCACACCCCGCTAACCCATACCGGCAGCCATCCCACGCGACACCTGATTGACGGCCGCCGGCTCGCGGGTCTGACCTCAAGGCAGTTGCTGGTTAACACCAGTCGCGGAGGGGTTATCGACGAAAGCGCCCTCGCAGACAGGCTGAATGCCAGCGACGCGCCCACAGTTGCTCTGGATGTCTGGGAAAACGAACCGGAAATCAACCTCGATCTGCTGAACCAGGTCTGGCTGGCCACGCCCCATATCGCCGGTTACAGCCTTGAAGGCAAGGTCCAGGGGACGGAGATGATCTATCAGGCCCTCTCGCTGTTTCTGGGGCTGCCGGCCAGAAAGCAGTCCGGGCAGTTCATGCCCGAGCCTCCGCTGGGGAAACTTGCATTCACCCGTTCCGCCCATGCGAGGGAAGCGGCGGATATCGCAATACGTGCCTGTTACGACCCCAGACGGGACGACGCCCGTCTGCGTCGTCAGATGGCCCTGGCTCCTGGCGAGCGGGGCAGGGCATTTGACCGGCTCCGCCGGGATTACCCGGTAAGGCGCGAGTTCTCCAGTGTCAAGATTCAGCTCAAAGGCGCCCGCCGTTCACTGCAGGATCAGTTCCGGGCACTGGGCTTCAAGCTCAAACTCTAGGACAGGAAACACTTCAGCACGGGAAGCATGGGCGGCACTGCCGCACAGGCAAGCTTCAGGCGGTCCGGTGACAGCGGCCTTCCCGACTGGAGCTGGACTCTGCCAGAGACTCCAGGGATTTCCGCACCATGGTGTCTGTAATCGGCACCTCGCGGCCATCCGAAAGTACAATCGCAGCGCCGTTCATTGAAGGCTCGTTACTCTGTTCACGTTGCAGCATCACTTTCACTTCCTCTCTCATGGGTTTCTCTCAGCTATTGCTTGCTGTTTTCCCTGAACTATCCCAAGGCTACATTCCGACTGTGTCGGAAATATGACGGCGTTTCCCTGCCGTCGATAATTCACTGTAAATGGTTGGATACCAGACCACAATTCCACTTTGGGACAGGATGGAGGCGATCCGGGCAGGGAGATTACGGGATGGAAGCCGCCTCGAGAGCGGCGATGCGGCGCTCCAGAGGCGGGTGGGTCATGAACATGGCGCGGATGCCGTGGCGCGCGCCCTGATTGATCGCAAAGGCTTCAAGGCTGTCGGGCATCTGGTCTGGAATCCCGCTCTCCCGCTTAAGCCGGTTGAGGGCACTGATCATGGCGGCTTTACCGCCAAGCTCGGCCCCGGCGATGTCGGCCCGGAACTCCCGCCGCCGGGAGAACCAGAACACGATAGTGCTGGCCAGAATACCGAGTACAATCTGGGCCACAATACTGACAACGAAAAAGCCCGGACCGTGGCCGCTTTCATTTTTGAAGACGGCCCGGTCGACAATCGAGCCAATGATCCGTGAGGCGAAGATCACGAAGGTGTTAACCACCCCCTGAATCAGAGCCAGTGTGACCATGTCACCATTTGCCACGTGACCGATTTCGTGGCCCAGAACCGCCCGTATTTCATCCTTGTTGAAGCGCTGCAGCATGCCCTCACTGACGGCGACCAGAGCACTGTTCCGGTTCCAGCCGGTGGCGAAAGCGTTGGACTGGGTCGCAGGAAAAATGGCGACATCGGGCATGCCGATATTGGCCTTTCTGGACAGCTCCCTCACGGTATCGACCAGCCAGCGTTCAGATGCAGTGCGCGGGCTTTCGATGACCTTTGCCTTGGTGCTCCATTTTGCTATGGGCTTGGAAATCAGCAGCGACACAAGGGAGCCGGCAAAGCCGAAAACGGCGGCAAAAATCAGCAGCGATTGATACTGTATGCCGCCCTGAGCCAGATAGCTGTCCACTCCAAGGAGCTGGAGTGTGATGCCAGCCACCAGGATGACGGCGAGGTTGGTTGCAAGAAACAACAGAATGCGCATGAGGCAGTCCTTCCGTTAAATGGGCGCAGTCATTTTACGGGGAATCTTGGGCCGGAATAACATGGCTTCAAGCAGTTAACGGCAATTTAATGGGGCCGGTCAGCTGCGGCTGTCGCTGAAAAAGGTGGCACGTACCACTTCGCTGATACGGCTGGAGCTGCCACTGCGAATGGTTTCGCGGAACAGGTGGATGTGGGTGGAAAAGTCCTCCTTCACGGATGGTGGCGCTTCGGCAGCGGACCTGAGGGCACCAGGAGCCACGCTGGCGGTAAGGGCCTCACTGGCGGGGGAACTCAGGCGAATAAAAGCAGCCTGAGTCAGAACGGCCTGATCCAGCGCGTCCTGATGGATGGTATCGACAAAACGCAGCAGCCCTTCTTCGGCGAGCCAGAGCAGGGCGCCGAAACAGGCCATGTGGCGACGGCTGTGAAGACCGAACTCATCCGGCTCATCCGGCCCGGCGATATCCTCCACAAACAGGTTTACCCTGCGTGGAAAGGCCCCGTAAAGCTGCGTCAGGGCTATGGCAACGTCTCTGTAAAACTCTTCGACATGAATGTCCGCCATCTGGCTGCCTGTTTACTGCTGATAGGTTGAAAGGAAGTGTGCCAGGCGTTTAACGGCGTCTTCCAGCGCGTCTTCCCTGGGCAGAAAGACCACCCTCAGGTGCTGTTTGTCATCAATGTTGAACGCCGAGCCCTGGACCAGAAGAATCTTCTCCTGTACCAGCAGGTCAAGCACCAGCTTCTCATCGTTCTGGATGGGGAAGCGTTTCGGGTCCAGGTGGGGGAAAAGATAGAGCGCCCCTTTGGGCTTCACGCAGCTCACCCCGGGGATATCGTTGAGCAGCGACCAGGCCGTTTCCCGCTGTTCATACAGCCGCCCGCCCGGGGCTACCAGATCCTTGATGGACTGATAGCCCCCCAGGGCGGTCTGGATGGCCAGCTGGGCGGGAACATTGGCACACAGCCGCATGGAAGCCAGCATGTCGATGCCTTCAACCAGATCCCGCGCCTTGTGCTTGGCGCCACTGATAATCATCCAGCCGGAACGGTAACCGGCAGCGCGATAGTTCTTGGACAGGCCGTTGAAGGTAAAAAACAGCACGTCGTCCGCAAGCGAGGCGGTGGATACATGCTCAACGCCATCGTAAAGAATCTTGTCGTAGATCTCATCCGACAGAATGATCAGGTTGTGCTGGCGGGCCAGCTCGATCACCTGCTCCAGCAGCTCTTTCGGGTAGACGGCCCCCGTCGGGTTGTTCGGGTTGATCAGAACGATGGCGCGGGTGCGGGGAGTGATTTTGCTTTTGATATCGTCAATGTCCGGAAACCACTCCTGCTGCTCGTCGCAGCGGTAATGCACGGGTTTGCCACTGGAAAGGGTGACGGCAGCTGTCCACAGGGGATAGTCGGGAGCCGGGATCAGGACTTCGTCGCCGGTGTTGAGCAGGGCCTGCATGGACATCACGATCATCTCGCTGACGCCGTTGCCGAGATAGATGTCGTCGATGTCCACCTTGTCGATGCCACGCTGCTGACAGTAGTGCATCACGGCCTTGCGGGCGGAAAACAGGCCCTTGGACTCTACATAGCCCTGGGCTGAGTGCATGTTGTAGATCACGTCCTGCTGGATTTCTTCCGGTACGTCCAGCTCGAACGCAGCCGGGTTGCCAATATTCAGCTTGAGCACCCGGTGGCCTTCTTCTTCCAGGCGCCTCGCTTCACGCAGAACCACGCCGCGTATTTCATAGCAGACATTGTCCAGCTTGGCGGACTTCTTGTAGTTCTTCATAAACTGCAACTTCCTGAATGAAGTAAGGATGAAGGGCCTATTCTAGCGGAGCCCGGGGCGGTGGTGACAGCCCAATGATGATGAATAGTGATCAAAAATGGCATCGAAGGCAGCAATTTACCGGTGAAAGATAGAACCCATGGCAGGTGGAGGGTGCATCCGCAACAGGCAGTTGCAGATTCAAATTGTGCACAATATAATTGCTGGAAATTAAAAAGGAGAGCAGCATGACAGCGGAATCGCTATACGACATTGAAGTCCGGGGCATTGACGGCACGGCCCGTAAACTTGAGGACTACAAAGGCAAGGCACTGCTGATCGTGAATACCGCCAGCAAGTGCGGTTTCACGCCACAGTTTGAGGGGCTTCAGACACTCCGTACCGAGCTTGGGGACAAGGGCTTCGAAGTTCTGGGTTTTCCCTGCAATCAGTTCATGAACCAGGACCCGGCAGACGATGACAAAATCAGCCAGTTCTGCAGCCTCAACTATGGTGTCGATTTCCCCATGTTCAGCAAGATTGAGGTAAATGGACCCGACACCCATCCGCTGTACAGCTTCCTGAAGGCCCGGGCGAAGGGCCTGCTGGGCTCGGAAAAGGTCAAATGGAACTTCACCAAGTTCCTGGTCAGCCGGGAAGGCGAGGTAATCAGGCGCTATCCGCCCACTGCAAAGCCCGAATCCATCCGTGCTGACATCGAGAAGATACTCTGAGCCATGGCCGACTCTGACCTCCTGGCCCTCGACAATCAGGTCTGTTTCGCCCTGTACGCTGCCAACCGTGCGGTTACTGCCCGTTACCGGCCGCTGCTGGCGGAGCTGGGGCTGACCTATCCTCAATACCTGGTAATGCTGGTGATGTGGGAAAGAGAGGACGGGAAAAGCGCTCTGCGGGTTTCGGATCTCGGCGTTCGCCTCAGGCTTGATTCAGGCACCCTTACACCCTTGCTGAAGCGTCTTGAGGAGCGCGGCTTCCTGAAGAGGAGCCGCAGCTCGCAGGATGAACGGGTGGTGACGCTTGCACTGACGGCCCGGGGCTCGGATCTTCGTGAGCGCGCGCTGGCTGTGCCGGGGCGCCTGCTGTGTGACAGCGGCCTTGAACCGGGCCGGGTTGCCGCTCTCCGGGACGAGCTCCGGGCTCTTCTCAGTCGTCTTGAGGAGGCCGGGTAATCCAGCGCTCGATGGTATCCCGAAGGTCCTGTTTGGCGTAGGGCTTGGTAATATAGTCATCCATGCCCGCTGCGAGACAGTCCTCCCGGTCTCCCTGCATGACGTTGGCAGTGACGGCAATAATCGGCAGGTTCCGCCAGACCGGGTTGTTCCGGATCCGCCTTGCAGCTTCGAAGCCATCCATGACTGGCATCTGGCAGTCCATCAGCACGGCGTCGTAATGGTTCCTGCTCAGTGCGTCCAGCGCCCGCTCACCATTTTCCGCGAGATCAACACTGTAGCCCAGCTTGCGGAGGATGCCGCTGGCGACAATCTGATTGACCCGGTTGTCCTCCACCAGCAGCAGGCGCGCGCCGGACTGCTCTGTCCCGGCGGGACCAGGTGCCGGCAGCGACGCCGGCTGTTCAGGTTGCTCTCCCAGGGCCTGGCGCAGAGTCATCCGCAGCTGGTCCCTGCGCAGGGGTAGCGCCAGCCGCCGCCAGTCACTCTCGGGCGCGTCCAGGCTTGATCCTTCCAGGGCGATCACCCTGTCCGGCGGCCATTGGAGTGCCGCAGCCCGGGCATCCGGATCCGCGGGATCAAGTATCATCAGAAGGGCCCCGGCCGGATTTCGCGGCGCACACCCAGCCTCCCCGGCATTGTGCATCTTTATGCCCCAGGCCTGCAGCTGCTGCGCCAGGGGCCGGCGGTGATTGTGGTCAGGGGCCAGCATGAGGCAGACGCCATGCCTGAGAAGTTCACCGGGAAGCCTTTCCCTCTCCGGTGCAACTTCCAGATCAACGGGCAGTGGCAGAATCACCGTAAACTGGGTGCCCTGTTTTTCCTGTGACTCTACCTGAATCTGGCCGTGCATTCGTTCCACCAGTTGCCGGCACAGGGTCAGGCCAAGGCCGGTGCCGCCATAGCGACGGGTTGTATCTGTGTCCCCCTGTGAAAAGGGTGAAAAAATACGCCTCAGGCTCTCCGGGGACATGCCGATGCCGGTGTCCCTCACCCTCAGTTTCACCTCGTTGCCGGCCAGGCGGGCCTCAATACGGACCTCTCCGGCGTTGGTGAATTTCATGGCATTGCCCAGCAGATTGTTGAGTATCTGCCGGGTGCGGGTGGGATCACCAACGAATCTTTCCGGCAGTGCCGGATCTATGTCCGCGACCACGTCGATGTCCTCTCGCCTGGCCTGCTGGGCATGCAGGGTGGCGCATTCCTCAATCAGCGCCCGCAGGTCGAAGGGGATGGCTTCAAGGTTCAGTTTGCCCGCCTCAACCTTGGATATGTCGAGGATGTCATTGAGCAGGCCCAGCAGGCTCTGGCCGGCATTCAGGGCAATCTCCAGACGGTTTCTCTGGGAGGGCTCCAGTTCGCCATCGAGCGTCAGTTCCAGCATGCCCAGCACGCCGTTCAGTGGCGTTCGGATTTCGTGACTCATACTGGCAAGAAAATTGGCCCTGGATCTGGCCCGCCGCACAGCATCCTCTTTCGCCCGGATCAGGGCCCGGTTGCCCCGCTGGAGAGCCTGGTTCTTGTCGAGAATTTCCCGGGTGCGGTCTTCCACCTTGCGTTCCAGCTTGCCTGAATAGTCCTTCAGTTGACTTTCTGCCAGCCGCAGGCTCTCCAGGGTGGCGCCAAGGGTGTCCAGATGGCGGTTTATGATCTGAACCATCAGGCCTATCTCATCCTGATCATGAGTGGCAGGTATCGGCAGTCGAGCATGCTCCGGAGTCTCCGGCGAAACCTCCCGTAAGCCGTCAATGACCCGGAAAATGGGCCGGGTGAGAACCAGGTAAAACACGACAAGAAGGGCAAACGAGAGCACCAGGCTTTTCAGGAAACCGCTCAGGATGGTGTAGCCGGCACGAGTGAGGAAGTTGCTTCCGTAATGATAAGTGTCAATCGTTATGGCAAGCTCCCCCAGGGGAATCTCTGCCAGTTGTGGTACACGAAGGCTGTCGGAGTAGAACCGCGCGGCTCCGAAAAGCATGTCGCTGAGCCAGCGGTAGTTCGACGGGTTGGTCTTCTGACTGGCCGCGGCCAGAATCCGGCCATCCGGGTCTACGATGCGAGCATCAATGATGGCAGGGTGTTTCAGAAGTCCGGCAAGCAGTTCCTCTGCAAGACGGGCGTCGATGTTGTAGGCAATCTGCGAGGCCGGGCTGTGGGTAATCTGCATCAGCGCCCGGATGTCCTGGTCCATTGCTTCGCGGGCGTTGAAATAATCCAGGGTCACCTGAATGACATTCAGCGCCAGCCCCAGAAGCATGGCAAGGAGCACCGTGTTCCGGGTCAGCCGGAAAGAGAGACGTTTACGAAATGGTGTGTTCACGACCTGTTACATCCCTGTCGTTGTGGCGTGGCTCTCCTGCTGCCAGACAATTCCGCTGCTTGCTGCGAAATCTGCGACCGCTCATTCGTAATCGTTTTTTTTCTTTTTCCAGTCGTCCTCATGCAGGAAATTGTCCCATTCCCTGTCGAGCCGGCTCTGCTTTTCATCGGTTCCGGCTTTTTCGCCGTTAGCAAGGGAGTGCTCAAGCTCCTTTATGCGGGTACGGAAGCTTTTGACCGCTTTGACAGCCATGGGATTGTCCTGCGATTTACCCAGTTCCGTGCTGGCCAGATGATAGGCATGGATGGCCTTGCGGATTTCGTTCTGCCGGATGTGTTCCCGCGCCTGGTACACGTGCATGTCAGCGTGCGTCTTGTGAATCAGAAACAGAACATGTTTGAGATTTTTCTTCGCGGTGGCACTATCGATCCGGCCGCTCTTCTGGAGGGCTTCAATCATCTTGAACAGGTTCTGCAACAGCTCCTTGACGTAAGCTGACTTTTCCGGGGAATCGATTTTTGTGGGCACGTTTTCATCGGTTCCATCGATCACCTGCTGTTTCAGCGCCCTGGCGTCGGCGCGCCATTTACTCACCGGCAGGTCTGCCCGCAGGCTCTCAAGCTCCCGGCAGATTTCCTCGATCCGGCCGGCAAGCAGCAACTTGAGCTCCCGGGTGAGGTACTGGTCCGGAATTTCATCAAGCAGCCGGTGCGCACGGTTGTATGCGTCTTCAAGCGCAGTGATCCTCCGCACCCGCTCAATCCTGGCCCGCTCGCGCATCTGGCTGATGACGATTATCCCAATGGAGACAGCTACGATAAGCGCTAAAAAGATGATGATTGTCGTGGTATCCATGCTGCTTGAAGCTACCTCGGCTATGGATGGAAGCAGTTGATCCAGGCCCAGGGGAAGGCCCGCAAGTATCCGGAAGACTAGCAGAAAAACACCCTGTTAGCCGGCTTTACAGTGTTAAGGTTTGCAAATGTCTGCCATTCCCGGGGCGCAGCTGTTGCTGTCGGAATCTTTCCATAATTTTCCTTTATTGATAGAGTCCCCTGCATTCAGAACATCAATAACCAGGGCGGATATCAGGGCATGGACATTTCACGGGTTGACCTTAATCTGCTGGTCTATCTCGACGTTCTTCTGCGGGAAAAAAACGTCACCAAAGCTGCCACCCACATGGGCATCACCCAGCCAGCCATGAGCAATGGCCTGCGGCGCCTGAGGGACCTTTTCGGCGACCCTCTGCTGGTAAGAACCAGCGAGGGAATGACGCCGACAGAGCGTGCCTCCGAGCTGCAACCGCTGGTGAGACGCATCCTGTCGGATATAGAGCAGGCGGTGCAGCAAAAAACGCCCTTTTCCGCATTCGAAAGCCAGAGAGTGTTCCGCATCATGGCCAGCGATTACGCCGAGTCGTGCCTGATGCCCAGGGTGCTGAGGCGCATCCGTCAGGAAGCGCCCCAGGTTACCCTGGATGTGCTCACTCCCAGCGATGTCAGTTTCCTCGACGTGGAGCAGGGCAGGCTGGACATGGCCATCAACCGTTTCGACAAGATTCCCCAGTCATTTCACCAGAAAACCCTCTGGACCGAGTATTTTGCCTGTCTGATGAACGCCCGCAATCCTATCCTGCGTGATCCCTTTACCCTGGAAACCTATCTGGGCGCCAGTCACATCTGGGTGAGCAAAACGGGCTTTGGCGTTGGCGTGGGCGTCAATCCAAAGGATGTTCAGCGCCTGGGCTGGGTGGACGAGGCTCTCTCGCGTATGGGACGAAAACGTCAGATTTCAGTATTTACCCGGCACTATCAGGTAGCGATGCTGCTCGCCGAGCAGCATGATCTCATCGCCACGCTTCCCAGTCGTGCTGCCTGGCTGCAAAAGGACAATCCGGGCCTGGTGGTCAAGGTTCCGCCTTTTGACATTCCGCCTTTCGAGCTCAAAATGGCATGGAGCCCGCTGCTGCAGCATAACGCGGACCACCAGTGGCTCAGGCGGCTGGTCGTCGAAGTGGCCGAGGAGGTAGACCAGGAGTTTGCGCCCTTTGGCACACAGTTTGAAGCCTCCGGGATGCCGGGAAGGCTTTCGTCAGAGCGGTAGTTGCCGCAGCTCCGGGGAAGGGCTGGCGGCATCCCACATGCGCTGGAAGCCCTGCTGCAAACGCCTCACGTGACCTGGCGCGGCAAATTTTGCAAACCCCTCCGGTTTGTCGAACCTGTGCCGGTATACCAGGGCCTCCCGGTCGGCGATCATGAAGGGCTGTTCTTCCCGCGGGTGATCCGGGCTGATCAGCCGCAGTTCCATACTGCTGGGCAGCCGGCGCATCAGCTCAACGAGCTGGTGTCGGCGCTTGACCAGTGGTCCGTCATCGTGAACAAGCAGCCGCACATCACTCAGACGATGGCGTCTGGCAATGGCTGACAGTATCTCCCGCAGACGAAACCGGTCGTAAAGGTCATGGCTCAGCAGCCGGTCATACAGCCAGAGTCGCTGCCGTGCCTGGCCCGCCACCGAATCGGTCAGGTCCCTCAGGCTTCGCTCATCTTCACAGAACCAGGCTTCCGGGTCCCTGCCGTAAATCATCGGCCAGGCTTTGTGTTCCAGTTGTCCGGCCACCATGGCCGGCGCGAGACACCGCATATCCACATGGGGGATGCCTGCGTCGTCATAGGGGGAGGAGCAGACGTGGAAACCGGACTGCTCGTAAAACCGGATGGCCTGCTCCTGGGCGGAGAGGTAGATGTCTTCAAAATCTCCGGCAGCGTCTGCCACCATGTGCCGGAGGAGTTGCCGTCCGTATCCCTGGCCCCGGTATTCAGGCAACACCGCCATACGGCCGATCTGGGCGGTTTCCGTAACAGAAGGATAGAGCCGCGCCACGGCGATGGGCCTGTCGCCGTCGGTGGTCGTCAGGTAGTGGTCGGCGATGGCGTCCGTATCATCCCACTCAAGTGCAACTGGAACCTGCTGTTCTTCGACAAAGACTTTCTGGCGGATATCACGGACAGCCCCGGGGGCGTTCTGCCAGCTGTATCTGCGAATGGCCGGGACGCCGGTGCCTGGTTTCATTCTCGCTGACCCTCCTTCCTGCTCCCGCAGCGGTCGTTGACGTAACCTTTAGTCATCCTGCCGGTTATTCAAGGTACAGGTGACCCTGATTGATCAGAGTGTTGATCAGCCCGCCCAGCGCGGGGTCCTGCGCAAAGCCGGCGATGGCGGAACCTTGTGTCCGGTTGCCCCGGCAGAGCAACGGGCCCAGTGCCCGGGCTTCGCCCCGAAGGATGAACTGCTCGCCGTCAACAAACAGGGCAGTCTCATCGTCAAACTCATGATAGGCAAAACGTGAACCTTCGTTCCAGCGCAGAGCAGCGCCTCCGGCCAGCTGTTCCCGGGTTTCATCCGCCGTCAACGCGGGTTCGGCGGGCACAATCATGTCGGGATTTTTCGGAGCCGTGGAAAACTGGCCGAACCAGAGAGCAATCTGGCGAGGGTCCGTCATCCGGCGTGCGATCAGTTCCTGCAGACGCAGAATGACATCGGTGGATATCGCACCCGGGTTGTCGGGGCACTGAAGATCCGGGTCCGAAAGGTGGGCTCCGGCATCGGGCTGGTTGCAGAGATAGTCCGAGAAGCCGGTCAGAAGATCGTCAATTGTCGGCGCCCTGAAACCCACGGACAGGGTAATGCAGTCATCCTCGGCCACGCCGTGATGGCCAATGCCAGGGGGAAGGTAGAGCATGTCGCCGGGCGCCAGGGTGACGGTTTCTGCCCCCTGCCAGTCAGACAGTATGCGCAGCGGCGTACCCTCGACACGGGAGGCTGTCTCATCGCACTGACCGCCGAAAGTCCAGCGTCGGTGCCCCTGGGCCTGAAGCAGAAACACATCGTACTGGTCAAAGTGCGGACCCACGCTGCCCCCGATGGGGGCATAGCTGGCCATGATGTCATCCAGCCGCCAGTTGGGCACGAAGCGGAAGTGTTCCAGAAGGTCTGCCACGTCGGGCACCCAGTGATCCAGCCCCTGCACCAGAAGGGTCCAGTGGCTTTCCGGTAGCTGGCTGAAACGCTCAGGATCAAAAGGCCCATTGTAGAGCTGCCAGGGCTTGCCCTTGTCGTTTTCAATCACGATGCGGGATTCCACGGCCTCTTCACAGGCCAGCCCCGCCAGTTCGTCGGCGCTGACCGGGCTGCCCATGCCTGGAAAAGCCTGTCGTATCACCAGTGGCTTTTTCTGCCAGTAATTGCGCAGAAACTCATCGGCTGCCATGCCCCCCGGAAGCTTCATTGCTCAGATCGCCCTGGCCTGGGCGGCGGCGTTGCCGGTATAAGTGGCAGGGGTCAGCGCCATCAGCTCTTCTTTTGCGGCATCCGGTATATCGAGGGAAGAGACAAATGAATGGATGAGTTCCGGTGTCATGGTCTTGCCGCGGGTAAGCTCCTTGAGTTTTTCATAGGGCTTTTCGATGCCGTAGCGCCGCATGACGGTCTGGATGGGCTCCGCCAGCACTTCCCAGGCGTGAACCAGGTCTTCATTAAGGCGCGCCGCGTTGATTTCCAGCTTGCCCAGACCCTTGAGCGTCGCCTCGTAGGCGATCATGCTGTGAGCAAAACCAACCCCGAGATTGCGCAACGCGGTGGAATCGGTGAGATCCCTCTGCCAGCGCGAGATCGGCAGTTTGCTGGAAAGGTGGTTGAACAGGGCATTGGCGATGCCCAGGTTGCCCTCGGAGTTCTCGAAGTCGATGGGATTGACTTTGTGGGGCATGGTGGAGGAGCCCACTTCGCCTTCCACCGTCTTCTGTTTGAAATAGCCCAGTGAAATATAGCCCCAGATATCCCGGTTCAGGTCGATCAGGACGGTGTTGAACAGAGCGAGGCTGTCATAGAGCTCCGCAATGTAGTCATGGGGCTCAATCTGGGTGGTGTAGGGATTCCAGATCAGTCCCAGGCCTTCCACGAAATCTTTCGCGTTCCTTTCCCAGTCGACAGAAGGGTAGGCCGAGATATGGGCATTGTAGTTGCCTACCGCGCCGTTGATCTTGCCCATCAGCTCGGAACGGCCGATTTTGCGCATCTGCCGCCGCAGCCGATGCACCACATTCGCCAGCTCTTTGCCAACCGTGGTCGGGGAGGCCGTCTGGCCGTGTGTGCGGGCCAGCATTGGCTGATCTGCGTGCTCGTGAGCCAGTTCCGCGAGTCTGTCCGCCAGTCGGTCCATCACAGGCAGCAAACCCTGGTGCAAGCCTTCATGAAGCATCAGGGCATGGGACAGGTTGTTGATGTCCTCCGACGTGCAGGCAAAGTGGACAAACTCGGTGACTGCGTGCAATTCCGGGGTGCTGGCAATCTTTTCCTTGATGAAATACTCGACCGCTTTTACGTCGTGATTGGTAGTACGCTCGATGGCCTTGATGGCTTCTGCATCCGCCAGGCTGAAACCACTGACGATCTTATCCAGCACACTGGTGGCGGCGCTGGAGAACTCCGGCACTTCCGCAATCCCGGGGTGAGCGGCAAGCTTCTGCAGCCAGCGGATCTCGACGGTTACCCGGTTTCTGATCAGGCCGTATTCGCTGAATATTTCCCGCAGGAGGCGGACCTTGTCGCCGTAGCGGCCGTCGACCGGGGAAATGGCAGTCAGGGCGGTGAGTTCCATCAAAAACCTCTCAAAATCGTAGCTGTCGAAGGTGCGGTAGTTTACATCACACACACGCCGGATTCAGTGATAAACCGATTGATTCGCCTGTTCAGCCAGTTCCCGGGCCTTGGCGACAATTCTCTTGCGGAAGAAGATCAGGTGCCAGCGGCGGCCACCGGTCTGACGCCAGAGTACAGCTGAACGGATGCCCGCCAGCAGCAGGGCGCGGACCCTGGCAGCATTGTCTTCCATCTGGAGTTTGTTGGGATCACCGGAGACCTGGATTCGCAGCTTGAAGGTGCTGATGGTGTCGGTGTAAATGGACGCGAGGTTTTTGATCAGGTTGCCGTGGGTATAGCCAAAATGGCGGGCCGTGTGGCGGGCCTGTTCGATACGGCTGGAAATGACGTCCAGCATGTCCGGCTGACTCTTGAGTCTGGCTTCCAGCTGGATCAGATTGAGGCCATAACGGAGAATGTCCACATCCTCCCGCCGGCTCTGCTCGCTCAGTACGCTCACCAGGGCGGCAAGTCCCTCCCGGAGATCCTTCAGGTCGCCATAGACTGCCAGCGTGGAATCCGGCTCGGTGGCGAAAAGCGAGCGCACACTGGTTTCCAGGGAGGATTCGGCACACTGGCCCTGATGCGCCACCTGCTGGACAAGGGTCGCGGCCTGGAATACCCCGGCAAGGGCGAGGGTCTGGTCATGGAGAGATCGGCTCAAGAGGGACTGCCTGCGGTTTCAGTGGCTGTTGCCAGAGCCGGCGCGGCTTCGCCGTCGCGCCAGGTCTGTTCGATCACGCCGCCGCCAAGGCAGAGGTCGTCCAGGTATAGCACCAGCGACTGACCGGGGGTTACTGCCCGCTGGGGCTCGTCAAAGACAACGTGCAGCCCTGTGGTGCAGACCGTCACTTCGCAGGGCTGATCCGGCTGACGGTAACGGGTCTTGGCCTTGCAGCGGAAGGACCCAGCGGGCGGCTCACCGGCAATCCAGTCAGCCGGCCCGGTGGTCAGTCCCCGGGAGAACAGAAGCGGATGCTGTTTCCCCTGAACCGCAATCAGGACGTTGCGGGTGAGGTCTTTTTCTGCCACATACCAGGGCTCATCGCCGAATTCGCTCAGGCCGCCAATGCCAAGCCCCTGGCGCTGCCCGATGGTATGGTACATCAGCCCCTGGTGGCGACCGATGATGCGGCCATCCGGGGTCTCAATGTTGCCTGGCTGGGCGGGGATATACTGTTTCAGGAAGTCCCGGAATTTGCGCTCACCGATAAAACAGATACCGGTGGAATCCTTTTTGTCGTGGGTTACGAATCCCTGGTCGGCGGCAATCCGGCGCACCACGGGTTTTTCGATTTCGCCAACCGGAAACAGGGTGCGAGCGATTCTCTCACCAGAGACGGCATGCAGGAAATAGCTCTGGTCCTTGTTTGGATCCAGACCCTTGAGCAACTCAGCCCGGCCCGAGCCGTCATTGAGGGGGCGCTGGCGGGCATAATGCCCGGTGGCGATGTAATCAGCGCCCAGGGTGACGGCGTAGTCCAGAAAAGCCCGGAATTTGACCTCTTTGTTGCAGAGGATGTCCGGGTTTGGCGTGCGGCCGGCCCTGTATTCGGAAATGAAATGCTCGAAAACCCGATCCCAGTATTCTGCCGCAAAGCTGGCAGTATGCAGGGTAATGCCCATGCGGTCCGCCACGGCCTGAGCATCCGCCAGATCGGTCATGGCGGTGCAGTATTCGGTGCCGTCGTCTTCGTCCCAGTTCTTCATGAACAGGCCTTCCACCGCGTAGCCTTCCGCTTTCAGCAGCCAGGCTGCGACGGAGGAGTCAACGCCACCGGACATGCCAACAATGACGCGGGTCTGGGAATGGGGTTTGATCATCTTGAAGCCAGATTAGCGGGTTTGCCCAGTCGTTTCGACACGAACGCCGGGAAATTCCCGGCAGGTGCCGGAGTTTATCACTTTCAGTCGTTCCGTGCCTGCTGCTCGACCAGAACATCAAGCGGGTAGCGGCGGCCTTTTCGGTAATCCTCTATGCACTCGAGAACCAGCGGGCTCCGCAGGGAGTCGCGCCTGTCCCGGACTTCTTCAGGGGTCAGCCAGTGGGTCGTGATAATTTCTGTGTCCAGCTGATCGGTGAGCTTCTCAAGGGCGCGGGCCGCAAAGCAGAAACGGTAATAGGTAACGCCATTGGCGGGTGCCACGAAGGTGTAGACTCCCAGCAGGTAATCCAGGTCGACCCGCCAGCCGGTTTCCTCCAGCGTCTCCCGGCAGGCTGCCGTCAGAATGGATTCGCCTTCTTCCACGTGGCCTGCCGGCTGGTTCAAAACCACCTTGCCGCCACTGACCTCTTCCACCAGCAGAAATCTGCCCTGGCCATCCTCAATAACCACAGCCGCTGTAACGTGTGGTGTCCATGTCATCTTCGTCTCCCTTTTCCGCCGTGAGCGCTGCCAGGTCTGCCTGCGGCTGTCGATCCTGTCCGCCTGGTACGTGGTTTTCCGGGTTTTTCCCGGGGCAGGTGCAATTCGAGGCTGCGCCATGCACCCGGCGCAAGGTTATCCAGTGTCCACTCCCCGATACCATAGCGAATCAGCCGCAGGGTAGGAAAGCCTACCGCCGCAGTCATGCGCCTTACCTGACGGTTTCTGCCCTCAGTGATGATGAGCTGAAGCCAGCTTGTGGGTATGGACTTGCGCTCACGGACCGGCGGATTTCGTGGCCAGATCTCCGGCGCCGGGATGGAGCAGGCTGCTGCCGGCAGCGTCATGCCGTCCTTGAGCTCTACGCCCTTTTCGAGTCTGTCCAGCGCCTCGTCTGATATCTCGCCTTCTACCTGAACCCAGTAGGTTTTTGACATTTTGTGCTCAGGTGAGGCGATTCTGTGCTGTAGCTGGCCTTCATCTGTCAGCAGGACCAGACCCTCGGAATCATAGTCCAGCCGGCCAGCCGGATACACGCCTTCCAGCGGAACGAAGTTCCCGAGGGTGGCGCGGCCCTCCCGGTCGGTAAACTGACAGAGCACGTTGAAGGGTTTGTTGAGCAAAACCAGGGTGGCCATGGTCAGGCAGGCTCCGGGGTGGTGTGTGGATTAGAACCGCAGGGCTGTTGCGCAATGGGTGGTCGCCGTCAATACTATTAAAAAAACAGCCGGTTCACTATGGAGCCTCTGGTCTGCAGGGCAGCCGGGGATCGGCCGGGTGATCTGAGTCAGTCCGGGACCCCTCGTTTTTCCGCCCACTGCCCCCATGGAAAGTACAGTCAATGCTACCTTCATGCAGGGCTGCGATGCCTGGGGGAAAGCAGCCAGAGTCATGCCAACATGGAGACAGATATGGGATTCGAGAAGATAGTGGTGCCTGAGGACGGAGACAGGATAACGGTCAACGCGGATCTTTCGCTGAATGTTCCAAATCATCCGATTATCCCGTTTATTGAAGGCGATGGTGTGGGTGCTGATGTCACCCCGGTCATGCAGAAAGTGGTGGATGCAGCTGTCCGGAATGCCTATGGCTCGAAACGTAGTATTTCATGGATGGAGGTCTACGCCGGAGAAAAAGCAACAAAGGTTTACGGTCCCGACAGCTGGATGCCGGAAGAAACCCTGGATGCCCTCAGGGAATTCCCTGTTGGCATAAAAGGTCCGCTGACCACACCGGTAGCGGAGGGTTACAGGTCCCTGAACGTGTACCTGCGCCAGCAGCTGGACCTTTACGCCTGTGTGCGGCCTGTTCGCTACTTCAAGGGCGTCCCCAGCCCCGTAAGCCATCCGGAGCTCACCGACATGGTGATCTTCCGGGAGAATTCCGAGGACATCTACGCAGGCATAGAATGGAAGGCGGACTCGGACGAGGCGAAAAAAATGATCCGCTTTCTTCGGGAGGAAATGGGTGTCACCAGTATCCGTTTCCCCGAAACCTGTGGCATTGGCATCAAGCCCGTTTCAAAGGAGGGTACCCAGCGGCTCGTGCGAAAGGCCATCCAGTTCGCCATAGATCAGGACCGGTCTTC
Organism: Marinobacter sp.; assembly: GCF_044799475.1. Lineage (GTDB taxonomy): Bacteria > Pseudomonadota > Gammaproteobacteria > Pseudomonadales > Oleiphilaceae > Marinobacter. The sequence goes on from NZ_CP085217.1 coordinate 2,555,197, forward strand.
CGTTACCCTCGTCCACAAGGGCAACATCATGAAATACACCGAGGGCGCCTTCAAAAACTGGGGTTACGAGCTGGCTGCGGAGCGGTTTGGCGCGGAGCCTCTTGAGGGTGGGCCCTGGCACACCATGAAAAACCCGAACACCGGCCGCGAAATCATCATCAAGGATGTCATTGCCGACGCCTTTCTCCAGCAGATCCTGTTACGGCCGGACGACTACAGCGTCATCGCCACCCTGAACCTCAACGGCGACTATATTTCGGACGCCCTGGCGGCGGAAGTAGGCGGCATAGGAATTGCGCCCGGAGCAAACATGGGGGGATCCGTTGCGAATTTTGAAGCTACCCATGGCACGGCGCCCAAATACGCCGGTCAGGACAAGGTCAACCCGGGTTCCCTGATCCTCTCTGCCGAAATGATGCTGCGGCATATTGGCTGGGATGAAGCTGCGGATCTGATCATAAAGGGAATGGAAGGTGCGATTGCGGCGAAGACGGTGACCTACGATTTTGAGCGCCTGATGCCTGATGCCACGTTGCTCAAATGTTCGGAGTTCGGGGACGCGGTGATCGGAAAAATGGAGGGCTGACCCGGAGCCAGCAGGAGATCACCCGGTAACCGGCTGATCTCCTGCTGGCGCGAGCGTGTCAGCCCATTGCGGTCCTGTTCTGCAGGCGGTAATCAACCGACCCTTCCTGCTGCTGCGGCGCAGCGGCAGGCGATTCCTGCTTCTGGGACTGTTCAAGGGGAACGATGTTTACAGCGTGTATACCTTTTTCACCAGCCTTTTTGTCAAAGGTGACGGGCTGGCCGGCTTTAAGGGTCTTGTAGCCATCCATCTGAATGGATGAGAAGTGGGCAAACAGATCATCGCTGTAGCCATCTTCGATCACAAAACCGTAACCCTTGGCGTTGTTGAACCACTTTACCTTGCCATTTGGCATGTCGAACTCCTTGTCCAGGTTGACCTGATTGTCTTGCTTGTTCGTATTACGTTCAGGCAAATTGCCTGTTATGCCTCGGGACGGGTAACGCTCTGTGGTCTCCGGACGTTACCGCTCCTGTCACAACCTGGCTGGTACTGCCTGTCGCCATTCAATGTCCAATGGTTTATTGATACATTGTGATTACCACTTTTGAGTATTATTTCATCAGAGTCAAGAGTGTTTTCGGTCGTCTTGCCTAAAGTTGATTGTAGTCAAATAAAGACGGGTTTCGGCAGTCAGTTTCCCGGGCTTCCTCTGGAGCTTCTGCTTGGAACTCTGATGGGAGCTCTGGTTGGAATTGCCCCTCAGGCGTTATGATGAACCAAACGGCCTGCGCTCCTTGAAATAGGGAGGGCGGGGAACCATCTTATGATTCAGACGGCGAAATTCGGCAAGTAATGATGCGGACTATCAGAAATTCTCTACTAGTATTAAATCAGGGGAGCAGCGGGGAACCGGGACGGCAGGACGATGTCCAAACAGCATCCGGTAAACCTGCCCTGAAGCGTCCCGCACGGTTCAGGGTCATGTTGCTGAACGACGATTACACGCCCATGGACTTCGTAGTGGAAGTCCTGATGACTTTTTTCGGTATGAATGAAGAAAAGGCGACGCAGGTGATGCTGCTCGTCCATACGCAGGGAAAAGCCGTATGTGGGGTATACACCCGAGACATCGCGGAGACGAAAGCAGCACAGGTGAACCAGTACTCTTCCGAGTGCGAACATCCGCTGCTATGCGAGATTGAACGTGCGGACTGATAAACCTTGGGGTGGCACATGCTAAGCAAAGATCTTGAAATTACCCTGAACACCGCCTTTAAAAATGCGCGTGACAAGCGTCATGAATTCATGACGGTCGAGCACCTTTTGCTGGCATTGCTGGACAATGAGTCAGCGGTGGGTGTACTGAAAGCCTGTGGCGCTGACCTCCAGCGTCTGCAGGACGAACTCATTGAATTCGTCGACTCCACAACACCGCTGATCCCAGGCAGCGACAGTGAGCGAGAGACGCAGCCTACGCTGGGCTTTCAGAGGGTACTGCAGCGCGCGGTTTTCCATGTGCAGTCCTCCGGCAAGAAAGAGGTGACCGGCGCCAACGTGCTTGTTGCCATTTTCAGCGAACAGGAGAGCCAGGCGGTTTACCTGCTGAAGAAACAGAGCATTGCCCGTATTGATGTGGTGAATTTTGTTTCCCATGGTATTTCACGGGTGCAGGGTGCGGAAGATCAGGAGGGCGCCGACCAGGCAGCGCAGGACGAGGCTGCCGAGGAAAACGGCGGCTCCAGGCCCCTTGAGAGTTACGCCACCAATCTGAATGAACAGGCCCGTCAGGGCCGGATCGACCCGCTGATTGGCCGTGAGCATGAGGTTGAACGGGTGGTTCAGATTCTGGTGCGGCGCCGCAAGAACAACCCGCTGCTGGTGGGGGAAGCCGGTGTCGGCAAGACTGCGATCGCCGAGGGCCTTGCCCGCCGCATCGTTGATGGCCAGGTGCCGGAGATTATTTCTGACGCCGTAGTCTATTCGCTGGACCTGGGCGCACTGTTGGCTGGCACCAAGTACCGGGGCGATTTTGAAAAACGTCTCAAGGGATTGCTGGCAGAGCTGAAGAAAGAGAGGCACGCGATCCTCTTCATTGATGAGATCCATACCATCATCGGTGCCGGTTCCGCATCCGGCGGGGTCATGGATGCATCCAACCTGCTCAAGCCCATGCTGAGTTCCGGTGAGATCCGCTGCATCGGTTCCACCACCTTCTCCGAATTCCGGGGGATCTTCGAGAAAGACGCGGCTCTGGCGCGCCGGTTCCAGAAAATTGATGTGAACGAGCCCAGCGTCGAAGATACTTATCAGATCCTGAAGGGCCTCAAGCCCCACTTTGAGAAGCACCACGATCTCAAATACACGGACAAGGCCCTGAGAGTGGCCGCGGAACTGGCTGATCGCTATATCACCGATCGCCACCTGCCGGACAAGGCCATAGACGTCATCGATGAGGCTGGTGCGCGCCAGCGTCTGATGCCGGCGGCCAAGCGCAAGAAAGTGGTTGGGGTATCGGCCATCGAGGATGTGGTTGCGACCATAGCCCGGATTCCGCCGAAGAATGTCTCCAGCAGCGATAAGGACCTGCTGCGTAACCTGGAGCGGGACCTGAAAATGGTTGTCTTCGGCCAGGACAAAGCGATCGAATCCCTGTCTACCTCCATCAAGCTGGCCCGCGCCGGCCTGAAGGCGCCGGAGAAGCCGGAGGGCGCGTTCCTGTTCGCCGGCCCCACCGGTGTGGGCAAGACCGAGGTCACGCGTCAGCTGGCCAAGGTTCTGGGTATCGAGCTGCTGCGTTTTGACATGTCCGAGTACATGGAGCGCCATACCGTATCACGGCTGATTGGTGCGCCTCCCGGCTATGTCGGCTTCGACCAGGGCGGTCTGCTGACCGAGTCCGTCAACAAGCATCCGCACTGTGTGCTGTTGCTGGACGAGATCGAAAAGGCCCATCCGGAAGTCTTCAACCTGCTGCTGCAGGTAATGGACCACGGCACCCTGACCGATAACAATGGTCGCAAGGCAGATTTCCGCCACGTGATTCTGGTGATGACCACCAACGCAGGGGCGGAAAACATGGCGCGACGCTCTATTGGTTTCAGCGAGCAGGACCACAGCACCGACGGCATGGAGATTATCACCAAGACCTTTACTCCGGAGTTCCGCAACCGGCTGGATGGCATTATCCAGTTCGCCGATCTGCAGAAGGACACCATCACCCACGTGGTGGACAAGTTCCTCACCGAGCTGCAGGCGCAGCTGGACGAGAAGCATGTTGTTCTGCATGTGGAAGACGAGGCCAAGCATTGGCTTGCGGAGAAGGGTTATGATGTCACCATGGGTGCCCGCCCGATGGGACGCCTGATTCAGGACAAGATCAAGCGGCCGCTGGCGGAGCAGATACTCTTCGGCAGTCTCTCGGAGAAGGGCGGTGAAGTGTACGTCAGGCTGGAAAATGACGAGCTGGTATTTGAGTACGAGAGCGAAGCGGCAGAAGCTGTCTGACCCTCGTTCATTGAGGACGTCCGCTCTTTAAAGCAGTGAAAAACAGAAAAGCCACGGCCTGAAAACCGTGGCTTTTCTGTATTCCGGAAAGCAGAAAGCCCCGCAGTGCGGGGCTCCTGATGATAAAACTGCCGGTCTTAACGGGCGCGGTACACAATGCGTCCCTTGGACAGGTCGTAGGGTGTCAGCTCGACCTTGACCTTGTCTCCGGTGAGAATCCGGATGTAGTTTTTGCGCATTTTGCCAGAAATGTGTGCAGTCACCACATGACCGTTCTCCAGTTCGACCCGGAACATGGTGTTTGGCAGGGTATCAAGGATAGTCCCTTCCATTTCAATAGCATCAGATTTTGCCATTCAGTAAAAACCTCATTTAGTCATGGTATGCCGGGGCGGGTGGTTAAGGACATCGAGACAGACGCCGGAAGGCCGGCAAATCGATGAAATACCCCAGTGCGTTCGCTTTAAACGTCGAATTCTGCCTGAATCAGCGCCGTTTGGCAAAAGGTCCCGCCCCCGGATACGCGTTCAGCAGGATTAGAGTTTCAGTTTTATTCTTCCGGAAGAGTCTGCCATCGGCCATCCAGAAGGGCTTCAACGGGACGGAATCGCGTCTTGTAGCTCATTTTACGACATTCGCGGATCCAGTACCCCAGATAGACATGTGGCAGGTTCCGCCTGCGGGCTTCTTCGACCTGCCACAGAACGGCCAGGGTTCCCGGGCTCCGGCCGTCTTCGCCCGGCTCGAAAACCGTGTAGATGGCCGACAGGCCATCATCAAGCAGGTCGATCACTGCCAGGCCAATGAGCCGGGTGTCCTTGCGCATTTCCAGAAACCAGCTTTCTGTTCCACCTTCGACCAGAAAAGAGCCAAATTGTTCCCGTGATGGCGGGTACATGTCGCCGTCGGCGTGACGTTCCTCAATGTATCTGGCGTAGAGGCCGTAATATTCATCGGAAAGGCGGGCGGGGACGAGATTGAACCTGAGATCCTCGTTGCGCCGCCACACCCGTCGCTGGGAACGGTTGGCCCTGAACCTGCCGGCATTGAGCCGGACAGGGATACAGGCATTGCACTGTTCGCAGTGAGGGCGGTAGAAGTGTGACCCACTGCGCCGGAAACCCAGGGCCGTCAGCTGGCTGTACAGCCTTTTGTCCACTCGGGCTCTTGGGTCGACAAACATGGTGGTGGCTTCCCTGTCCTCCAGGTAGCTGCACTCATGGGGCGGTGTCGCAAAAAATACGAGCGTTTTCAGGCTGCTCATAGGCCAAACCTCAACCCGGTTCTTCGAGTGGTATTTCAGTTGGTGCCGGAATCCGTTCCTGCCCCAGGCCAGCGCCACTGCATCCGCCATGAGGTATGCGCCGGAGCAGCGTCAACCTTCGACTCCAGTATAGATAAAAATTCCCTCCGTGGAATGCTACGGGCGCCCATGGTAAGCAGATGATGGCTCTCCACCTGGCAGTCCATCAGCGCATAGCCCCACTCTTCAAGCTGCCGGGCAATATGAATCATCAGCACCCTGGAGGCATTGGTCTCAAGGGAGAACATGGATTCGCCGAAAAAACAGCGACCCAGAGCAATCCCGTAAAGCCCGCCGACCAGTTGCCCTGCGTCATTCCAGGCTTCAAAGGAATGGGCAATGCCAAGGCGATGCAGACGGTTATAAGCCGCCTTCATGTCCTGGGTGATCCAGGTTCCCTCGCTGCGGGTGTTGGCGCAGCGTTCTATCACGCCGCTGAAATCCTCGTCTGAGGTGACCCGGAATGGTCGCCGGTTCAGGGTCCTGCGCAGGCTCCGCGAGACATGGACTTCCCGGGGAAAGAGCACACAACGCGGGTCTGGCGACCACCAGAGGATGGGCTGCTCATCGGAAAACCAGGGAAAAATGCCGTTGCGGTAGGCAAGAACGAGCCGCTCCGGACACAGGTCGCCTCCAAGGGCAAGCAGGCCGTCCGGATCCTCAAGGGCTTCCTCAGGGTCAGGAAACCAGAGCTGATCCGGATCCAGCCAGGGGAGGGATGTCATGCTGTGTCATTCAGCCGAAAGCAGCTGGGCATGGTGATCAAGGAACTTTTCCGCGTCCAGTGCAGCCATGCAGCCAAAGCCGGATGAAGTAACCGCCTGACGGTAGACGTGATCAGCAACATCGCCGGCAGCGAATACTCCGGGAATGCTGGTCTGGGTGGCCATGCCTTCCAGACCGGAGCGGATTTTGATATAGCCGTTTTCCATCTCCAGCTGACCCTGAAAGAGTTCCGTGTTGGGCCGGTGGCCAATGGCGATAAACACGCCGGTCAGTTCGATATCCCGGGTGCCGCCGTCTGCCACGTTGCGAATGCGCATGCCGGTAACGCCGGTATTATCACCAAGGACCTCATCCAGGGTGTGATTCCAGACCAGGTTCACGTTGCCGTGTTCGGCCTTTTCAAACAGCTTGTCCTGGAGAATTTTTTCCGCCCGCAGGGTGTCGCGGCGGTGCACCAGGGTGACCTCAGCAGCAATGTTGGAGAGGTAGAGAGCTTCCTCGACCGCCGTGTTGCCGCCGCCGATCACGGCCACTTTCTGTTTTTTGTAGAAAAAACCGTCACAGGTCGCGCAGGCCGACACGCCTTTGCCCTTGAACGCTTCTTCCGAATCCAGCCCCAGATACATGGCGGAGGCACCGGTGGCTATGATCAGCGCGTCACAGGTGTACTCGCCGCTGTCGCCCTTGAGACGGTAGGGGCGATCGTTGAGATCTGCTTCGTTGATGGTGTCATAGACGATTTCGGTTTCGAAACGCTCGGCATGCTTGAGCATGCGCTGCATAAGCTCCGGGCCCTGAACACCGTCGTTATCCCCGGGCCAGTTATCAACATCGGTGGTGGTGGTCAGCTGGCCGCCCACTTCAATGCCGGTGATCAGCGTTGGCTTGAGGTTGGCGCGGGCAGCATAAACCGCAGCAGTGTAGCCGGCAGGGCCGGAGCCAAGAATAATCAGGCGGGAATGCTTGCTCTGGGTCATGGTCGCTCTCTCGTTTCGGATACTTTAACCGGTCACGAGGGCCATCATTGACACCCCGCCGTGACCGTCCGGCAAATAGGTTGTGCAGCCTAACATGGCTGCGGGCCTTTGCCATTTGATTGAAGCAATTCGGATCATTGAACCGGGCTATCTACTCGATAACGGAAACCGATTGAAGCAGCTGTCGCACCCGGTCGCCACTTTTGCCGGATTCTCCCTGCTCAAGGCGGTGCTCGGCAACGGCCGGGAACACGGCCTGGATATCATCAGGCAGCACGTGGTGGCGGCCGTTCATCAGGGCCCATGCCCTTGCTGCTCTCACCAGCCCCAGGCCCGCCCTGGGCGAAAGGCCATAGACCAGGCCGGGCATGCGGCGGCTCTGTTCAAGCAGGCGCTGAACGTAATCCAGCAGGGCGGGGCTGGTGGTGACCCGGGCAACGCCCTGTTGCAGGCTACCCAGGTCGGCCTGGCTGATCATGGCCTGCATCCGGGATGTCAGCTCCCGGCGGTCCTCGCCCTCAAGCAGCGCCCGCTCCGCTGAAGGATCAGGATACCCCAGGCGAAGCCGCATCAGAAAGCGGTCAAGCTGGGATTCGGGCAAGGGCCAGGTGCCACCCTGCTCCAGGGGGTTCTGGGTGGCGATCACAAAGAAGGGAGCCGGCAGCGGCCGGGTTTGACCCTCAATGCTTACCTGTCGTTCCTCCATGGCTTCCAGCAACGCACTCTGGGTGCGGGGAGAGGCCCGGTTGATTTCATCGGCCAGCACCACATGGGCAAAAATGGGCCCAGGATGGAACACAAGGCTGCCGGCCTGTTTGTCATAGATGGAGAATCCCAGTACATCCGCGGGCAACAGATCATTGGTGAACTGTATTCGCTGATAGCTTAGCCCAAGCACCTTCGCCAGAGCATGGGAAAGAGTGGTTTTACCCATGCCCGGAATGTCTTCAATCAGCAGATGGCCCTGGGCCAGAAGGCAGCACAGGGCAAGTCTCACCTGCTCGTCCTTGCCCAGAAGTATTTCATTGAGCGTGGCCACGGTGGCGTCTGTCAGTTTTTTCATGGTTCTTTCAGTCCCTGACACGACGGAGAATGTCACCAAAAGCATCGATTCGTCTGTCCCGGAAATGGGGCCAGATGCGGCGGATGGTTTCGCTGCGGGCCCGGTCGAGCTCGACCATCAGCACTGTTTCGGTGTGATCGTCCGCCCGGGCCAGAAATTCGCCCTGGGGGCCACAGATGAAACTGTTGCCCCAGAACAGAATGCCGTCTCCCTGACCGGAGGGGTCGGGCTCTCCGCCCACGCGGTTTGGGGCGATAACCGGAAGGTTGTTAGCCACCGCGTGACCCCGCTGGACCGTGACCCAGGCCTCCAGCTGGCGCTCGCGCTCTTCCGGGTCGTCCGTCATGTCCCAGCCAATGGCCGTGGGGTAGATCAGCACCTCCGCCCCCGCCAGCGCCATCAGGCGTGCGGCTTCCGGGTACCACTGATCCCAGCAGACCAGCACCCCGAGGCGGCCAACGGAAGTGTCTATCGGGGTAAAGCCGCTGTGGCCATCGTTCCGTACGGCGTCCCCCGGAGTGAAGTAGAATTTTTCATAGAACCCCGGGTCATCCGGGATATGCATCTTGCGGTAGGTGCCGGCGATGCTGCCGTCCCGCTCAAACACCACTGCCGTGTTGTGATAGACGCCGTTCATCCGGCGTTCGAAGATGGAGCCCACCAGTACAATCTTCAGCTCCGCAGCCAGGCCGGCCAGGTAATCGCTGGAAGGGCCGGGGATGGGTTCGGCAAGCCCGAAAACCTCTGCGTCTTCTGTCTGACAGAAGTAGAGAGTGGTGTGCAGCTCCTGCAGAACCACCAGTTCCGCGCCCTTTTCGGCCGCTTCCCGGATCAGGCGTTCCGTGATCGCAAGGCTGGTCTGCTTGTCGCTGCTGCATGTCTGCTGAACGGCAGCTATTTTCAGGTTTCCGGAAGCGGAGTGGTCGTCTCTTGCACGGGTCATGGCTGAATTACTCCGGCAGGAAGCTGCATGGTGACACAGTGCAGACTGCCATGCTGTGCCACCAGCGGTCGACACTGGATGGGAATGATTTCGCGGTCCGGGAAAATTTCCCCCAGGATGCGGATGGCTTCGGCATCCTGAGGCACATCGTAGACCGGCAGAAGCACCGCGTGGTTGATGATCAGAAAATTCGCATAGGTTGCGGGCAGCCGCTCGCCATCCTCGCCATAAACCGCGTCCGGCCAGGGCAGGGCGGTCAGGCGATAGGGTGCACCGTTCTCCTGCTGGAACTGATGGAGTTCCTCCTCCATGGCCGCAAGGGCGCCGTAGTGCTCATCTTCGGGCTGGTCGCAGCGCACATAACAGATATGGTCGACCGCGCAGAAGCGCGCAAGCGTATCAATGTGGCTGTCTGTGTCGTCTCCGGCCAGGTAACCATGATTCAGCCACAGAACCCGCCTTACACCCAGAAGTTCTCCCAGCATCTGTTCGATGCCCGTGCGGTCAAAGCTCGGATTTCGGGTCGGGGTCAGCATGCATTCGCTGGTGGTGAGCAGAGTGCCAGCGCCATCAGACTCCAGAGAGCCGCCTTCCAGAACAAAATTGACCGGAACCAGCGGCGTGTCGCCAAAGCAGCCTTTTTGGGCAAGTGCCTTGTTCAGGGCGTCATCCTTCCCGAAAGGAAACTTGCCGCCCCAGGCATTGAAGCGGAAATCCAGCAGCTGCTGGCCTTCGGATCCAGACACCGCGATGGGTCCGTGATCCCGGGCCCAGGTGTCATCTGCCGGTGTCGCAACAACCAGGGCTCGGCCAGGCAGCCCTTCATCGGCTGCGTAACTGTTCAGGCCATGCTCCAGCTGCTTCACCCGGGCGGGATCTTCACAGCTGACCAGCAGATGTTCATATCGGAGGACCGCGCGGGCAATGCTGTGGAAGACCGGTTCAACCTGGTCCAGAACACCGGACCAGTCTGTTCCTGAATGGGGCCAGGTCAGCATGACAGCGCTCTGGGGCGCCCACTCGGCTGGCATAAGCTGTGTCGTGCTCAAGTCGCAAGTACCTTTTTGAATCTTTTCTGAAACCGTTGTAAAGCTCTTTTCAGGAGGAACGCTTCGGTTTTACGACGGAGTGTATGACTCTGTCGTGCTCAAAGTACACGACAAACCCTTCATAAAACCAGGCGGTGATTGGCGGTTCTCCTACTGGTCCCTTAATGCCTTCGGGCCTGCCAAGCTTTTCCGCTACAGCCTCTTTGGTCTGCCCGCGGCGGGGCAGCTCCAGGGATGCCCGCTCACTGGACTGGGCAACAGGAAGGGCCTGCCGCGGGTTCTGCTCACTGGCGAGGGTGGTCAGAGGCAGGCTGGCTGTCAGCAGCAGAGCCGTCGCGCCAAAGAAGATGTGGGTTGTTTTTCGCATGGTCAGGTAACTCCTGGCTTCTGTTTTTCTGTGGATAAACGCCGATCTTAAAGAATCCGGGCGCCGGGCTCACGAATTAATATTCGCGGAATTCAGATTTGTCCGGATTCATTCTGCTGACGATGACGGATTTGCAGTCTCATGATATGACGGGCAATCTGCTGGCGATCGCTTTCAGGGAGCTGGGTAAATTCTGCGTGATACAGCGGATCGTCACCCTCGCCGCTGGAGATTTCAATGACCCGGCCAACGGCTTCGGGCCTGAAAAGCTCAGGGGGCAGAGTCATTCTGAGGGCTACCAGGTCACCAACAGCAAAGGTGCCTGCGGGGGCATGAAAGGCAATTCCGCCCTCGCTGAGGGTGACCTCCTGCCATGCGTCCGGTTGCAACGGATTTTGCTCAAGGGCCATAATGCGCGCCAGAATATCGATCTTGCCATTGAGAGACTTGAACAGCATGCCCAGCAGGCGGTCTTTTTCGGCGAGAGCGATTGTCTGATTACGAACCTCCAGATCAAGCCGTTTCAGTTCGGCGCGCAGGCCATCCAGGTGACCTTCATCGAACGGATCGCTGCCATCCTCCCGGTCCGGTGGGAGTTTTCTGAATTCGAGACCAATCCGGTCATTAATGCGAAAATAGTCGCGACGGTCTTCCGGTGAATTAGCGCTCATCAAGCCTCGCATGAATATGTATGATTTTTTGGCATAAGTTTAGCAGCTTCCCGTCGTCTGTGTGGCGTCCGGGAGGTCCGATGAGAACCCGGGAAGCGGCAGGTCCCAGATCATGTTCAAACCTTTATCGCTTTACGTCGGCTTGCGGTACACCGCGGCAAAACGACGCAATCATTTCATCTCATTTATCTCCCTGACGTCCATGATTGGACTGATGCTGGGGGTGGCAGTGCTGATTATAGTGCTTTCCGTCATGAACGGCTTTGACCGTGAGCTCAAACAGCGCATCCTGGGCATGGTGCCGCATGCGGTGATCCGTGGCGACGAAGTGCTTGAGGACTGGCAGAGAGTGGACCGCATCGCCACTGAACATGCTTCCGTTATTGCAGCAGCGCCTTTCGTGCAGGGGCAGGGCATGGTGACCGGTGGCGGTAATGTGCGGGGAATCCTGTTGAACGGTGTTCTGCCCGAGGAGGAGCGGGCCGTTTCGATCATCGAGGACCACATGATCGAGGGTGAGCTGGGGAATCTGAAACCCGGCGAGTTTGGCATTATCGTGGGCAAGCTCATGGCGGCGAGCCTGCGCCTGCAGATTGGCGACAAGGTTACCGTGGTCATGCCTGAGGCCACCGTTACCCCGGCAGGTGTGCTCCCCAGGCTGAAGCGCTTTACGGTGAAGGGTGTTTTCAGTGTGGGTGCTGAGCTGGACGGCAACTACACACTGGTCCACATGGCGGATGCCGCCACCCTGATGCGAACCGGGGGCAAGGCCCACGGCGTACGCCTGCTGCTGGATGATCTTTTCAAGGCCCCCAGAGTGGCGAGGGAAGTGGCCCAGGACATGAGCGGTCGTTTTCTGGTCTCTGACTGGACCCGTACCCACGGCAATCTGTTCCAGGCCATTCGCATGGAGAAGACCATGATCGGCCTGTTGCTGATGTTCATTGTGGCGGTGGCGGCGTTCAATATCGTGTCCACTCTGGTCATGGTGGTTACCGACAAAAAAGCCGACATTGCGATCCTGCGCACCATGGGCGCTACGCCCGGCCGCATTATGCGGATATTCATTGTTCAGGGGGCGGTGATTGGAATTGTCGGCACCCTGGTCGGCATGACCCTCGGGGTGCTCGGTGCCATGAATATAAGCAGCTTCATCAGCTGGCTTGAGGCCGTTCTGGGGCACCAGTTCCTCAGCGCCGATGTCTATTTCATAAGTTATCTGCCATCCCACCTGCAGTGGCAGGACGTCTTTATCATTACCGGAGCGGGTCTGGCCATGAGCCTGCTTGCCACCATCTATCCTGCCTGGCGCGCGTCCCGCGTCGATCCCGCGGAGGCACTGCGTTATGAGTAACACCGAGCACGCCCAGGCAGCCCGAAAGCGAATCATCGAGTGTGAGAGGATCACCCGGAGCTACAACGAAGGGCCCGGCAAACTGACCATCTTCTCGGACATTTCCCTCAAGGTTAATGCCGGGGAGACCGTTGCCATCGTGGGAAGTAGCGGTGCAGGGAAGACCACACTGCTCAATCTTCTTGGCGGCCTGGACAAGCCCTCCTCCGGCCAGATTGCCATCTGTGGTGAAGACATCCATCGCATGAGCGAGGCGGGCCGGGCAAGATTCCGCAACCGCTATCTGGGTTTTGTCTATCAGTTTCATCACCTGCTGCCGGAGTTCAGCGCCCGGGAGAATGTCATGATGCCCTGCGTTCTCGGTGGCATGTCTACCAGGGAAGCGTCCCGCCGGGCAGAGGCTATCCTGGGGGAGGTAGGTCTGAAAGACAGGCTGGCTCACAAGCCCGGTGAGCTTTCCGGTGGCGAGCGCCAACGGGTGGCTATAGCCCGGGCTCTGGTCAATGAGCCGGACTGTGTCCTGATGGATGAGCCCACGGGCAATCTGGACGACCGGACGGGCGAGAGTGTTCGCAGGCTGATTGAGTCTCTGCGGGACCAGCTTGGCATAGCGTTTGTGGTGGTTACCCACGACATGGGCATTGCAAAGAGCCTGGGCAGGGTGTTGCGGCTGGAACGCGGCGAACTGGTCGAAGAGAGTTCCTGATTACCTGGCCGGCATCCGGTTGACGGACCGGTCGGGCGGGCGTTATCGCTGGCTGCGCTTTCGCCAGTCAGCCCTGACCTTCCTGCGCCACAGATACTGGAGGACTGCATAGGAGATACACGCTGTCAGGGTGGCTGTTATCAGGGAGCCGAAATAGAGTGGAATGCCTATGTCTACCAGCCGGGTGCTGATCCAGTCCCAGGTGAACTGGAATTCGAATTCCATGACCGGCCGCCCCAAAAGCCAGGCGCCCATCTTGTAGTTGAAGTAGAACATGGGGGGCATGGTGAGCGGATTGCTGATCCAGACAAGTGCCACGGACAGCGGCATGTTGGCGTTGAACCAGATGGCGCAGAACGCAGCGGCCACCATCTGGAAAGGCATTGGAATAAAGCACCAGAAAATGCCGATGAGAAAGGCGCGGGAGACGCCATGCCGGTTGATATGCCAGAGATTGGGTTCATGGAGGATATCGCCAAGGAAGTGCAGTGAGCGGATTGCTCGCACTTTGTCCGGTGATGGCAGATAGCGCTTCATGAACTTCTTTGGCATGTATACGGCTGCCTGTTCAGGGTGTAACCAGCTGGGTGATGGGCACGAAAAGACCCGCTGAGAATTTTTGATTCGACAGGACAGGGATTGTCCGGGAGCTTCTTGTGCGCGCAGGGATCGCATCGTTTTCGTGCGGAGCCATCTTACTTTATTGCAGCGGCGTCATTCCACCGTCATCGGTAATGGTGCTTCTTGCCGTCTGTGCGGCTGTGCTCTGGTTGCTGAGAGGAACAGTCGGCAGATTCCGGTTTCCGGGGCCGCTGGCCTTTCTGCTTCTGGGTTTTCTGTGGGCCGGATGGCAGGCAGGGGAGCGTCTGGAAGCAGAATTGCCCCTGGCCTCGGAAGGCGAGGACCAGGTGGTTGTGGGCCACCTTTGTGACCTGCCGTCCCCTGGTTCCTTCAACAGTGTCCGTTTCAGCCTGTGTGTCCAGCAGTGGGAGGAGGGCAATGCGCTCGCTCAGCATGGACCCCTTCCGGGTCGTCTCCGACTGGCCTGGTACGGGGACGACGCCCACCTTGATCTGCCCTCACTCATTCGTGTCAAAGTAAGGCTGAAGCGCCCTCATGGCTCGGTCAACCCGGCCGGTTTTCGCTACGAATCCTGGCTTTTCCGGAATGACTACCGGGCTACGGGAACAGTCCGGGAGCTGTCTGCCTGGCCTGGTGGTGTCTGCGGCCTGTCCTGTTCTTTTCATCAGTGGCGGCGTCAGCTGTCAGAGAGGTTATCGGCCCGCCTGGGATCCATGGAACATTTTTCCCTGGCCGAAGCCCTGCTGCTGGGGCAGAGGGGGCGGATGACTCCAGAACACTGGCGCACGCTGGAAGCCACGGGGACCATCCACCTGGTTGCCATATCCGGTCTGCATATAGGTCTGGTTGCGCTGGGCCTCGGTGTGCTTCTGCGTACGCTGCTGGCCTGGTTACCGCAGCACCGGCTGGGCCCGTCCCGTCGCCGCCTGATCGTTCTGGTAATCGTGGTGAGCGGCAGCCTGACGTACGCCATGGCTGCAGGTTTTACGGTACCGACGCGCCGCGCCTGGCTGATGGTGGCCATGGGTAGCTGGCTGGTGTTCCGTGCGGGGCGGGTGGCACCGGGTACCGGCTGGCTTCTGGCCCTTGGTCTGGTGATTCTGATTGATCCCTTTGCTCCCCTTGATCGCGGTTTCTGGTTGTCCTTCGGCGCCGTGGCTGTGCTGCTGCTCGTGTTTTCCGGCCGCCTCGGGCCGCCTGGAAAGGTGGCGACCCTCTTCCTTGCGCAGAGCGCTGTGTTCGCGGGGCTCTGGCCAATGTTGGCCTTCATGGATGAAGCCCCCGCCACCGCCGGCTGGCTGGCCAACCTGGTGGCCATACCCTGGCTCTCCCTTGTGGTGATGCCGGTCCTTGTGGCCGGTGCGCTTTTGCTGATGATGCTGCCGGGTTCCGGACTGGATAATCTGATGGGCGGGCTGTTTGACGCCGTCCTGGGTACCTTATGGTGGTATCTCTCGGTGCTGGCTGATTTGCCGGCGCCGGCTGTGCAGGGCGGTCCCATCGCTGCGGCCATGGTGGCGGCTCTTGTTCTGCTGGTCATTATCGTACCGGCTTCCCCGGTTCGCTGGATTGCCGGTGCCATGATGGCTCTGTGGCTGCTATCCGCCCCGGAAGGCCTGGCTCCCGGAGAGCGGGCCAATGCTTCTGTGGCCAGACCCGAGATCTGGATCTTCGACGTAGGCCAGGGGCTTTCGGTGATGATGCGTCATCGGAATCAGGTGCTCCTCTACGACACGGGGCCGGAAGCCCCCTCCGGGTATTCTGCGGTTGAGAGTGTGCTGGTGCCCAGCCTGCGGAAACTGGGGGTTGCCCGCATCGACAGCCTGGTCGTGAGTCACGGCGACAGCGACCATGCCGGTGGCCTGCCTGCACTGTTTGATGCATTTGAGGTGGGCCGGGTGATATCCGGCGAGCCCGCCCGGGTTGCAGAACGATTGCCGGAGCAGACGGGCGTTGATATCCATCCCTGTATTCCCGGTCATCTGATTGCCCTCGGCGATGTCACCCTGGAGCTCTGGCAGGACGGCCATGACCAGTCGGCGTCCGGAGTTATGCCGGTGGTCGAAGGCAACGACGCTTCCTGCGTCGCTGTTGCCCGTTTTGGCAACACTGCCATCATTCTCCCCGGGGATATCTCCTCATCCGTGGAGCGGCGGTTTCCCCTGGGTGAATTGCTGGCTGGACAGGGCTTCCGGTTCCTGGTGGCCTCTCACCATGGCAGCAAAACCTCATCAGACCCTGCATGGGTATCGGCTTTGCAGCCGGATGCGGTGGTCTATACCGCGGGCTACCGCCACCGATATGGCCATCCTCATGCCGATGTGGTCCAGCGGTTTGATTCAGTGGGCGCGCAGGCCTGGAACACAGCCTGGTCGGGTGCGCTACGGGGCGTCATCGCGGACAGGGGAATCCATATTACGGAGTGGCGCTCCGGCGCACCTTTCTGGATCCGTCCGGCCGAGGCCTGGTGGCGTACTCCCTGAAATCGGGACTGGGTCCGCTTCCGGAACCAAATGGCTATCTGAGGGTGTGGCCTCAAGCGGCGGCTATGCTAAAGTAGCGCGGCTTGTCATTAACCGGGGAGACCAAGCGTGTTCGAGCTCTTGAAAGCGGGTGGCATCATCATGGTGCCGATAGTAGCCTGTTCCATCCTTGCCCTTGCCATCATTCTGGAAAGATTCTGGACCTTGCGGGTTTCTCGGGTTGCACCCGCAACGACCATTAACGAGCTCTGGCGCTGGATCAAAAAGAAAGAACTGAACAGCCGGAAACTCAAGGCCCTGCAGGCGTCCTCGCCAATGGGGCGGGTGCTGGCTGCCGGGCTGATCAATGCCAAACATGGTCGTGAGATCATGAAAGAGAGCATCGAACACGAAGCCACCCAGGTAATTCACGACCTGGAGCGGTTCCTCAACCCCCTGGGTACGGTTGCCACCATTACGCCGCTTCTCGGTCTGCTGGGTACCGTTATCGGGATGATCAAGGTCTTTGCCGAGATTCAGCTCGCCGGCGTGGGCGATGCGGGTAATCTTGCGGGGGGTATCTCCGAGGCGCTCATGACTACCGCAGCGGGCCTCAGTGTGGCCATTCCGGCCCTGATCTGTCATCGCTATTTCCTCAGGCGCGTGGACGAGCTGGTGGTTAACATGGAACAGGAAGCGATCAAACTGGTTGAAGTGGTCCACGGGGATCGCGAAATCGACGTTGAAGGAGCCTGACGGCCGTGAAGTTCAAGCGCCAGAGAAGTCAGGAAGTCGGGGTGGACCTGACACCGCTGATCGATGTGGTTTTCCTGCTGCTGATTTTCTTCATGGTATCAACCACCTTTACCCGTGAAAGCCATCTCCGGGTTGACCTGCCGGAAGCCAGCGGACAGCCGGCGGAATCCGAGGTAAGCCAGGTGGATGTGGTCATCAGCGCAGACGGACAGTACTACGTCAACGACAAGCCTCTGGTGAACAACCAGCGGGAAACCCTGGAGAGGGCGGTACGAGAGCTGGCAGCCGGAGACAAAAGCCTGCCTTTCATAATCACCGCTGACGCCGGCACGCCACACCAGTACGTAGTGCGTGCCATGGACGTGGCCGGCCGCCTTGGGTTCTCCAGACTGAGTATCACAACACAGCGGAATGATGATGAAGGTTGATCCGGAAGCCGTGCCTCAGGAGCGGGCCGGGGAAACCAGCAGCTGGCAGACGTACAAGCGCCTCTTTGCCTATGTCAGACCTTTCTGGGTGGCATTCTCCCTGGCGATTGTGGGCAACGTCATCTACGCGGCGGCTTCCACCGGCATGGCTGCGGCCATGGAATATGTCATTACCGCCATTGAGAACCCGTCGCCGGAAAACCGCATCATCCTGACCGGCCTGATTGTCGGGGTGTTTTCCCTGCGCGGCGTTGGCACCTTCATGAGCCAGTATTTCATAAGCTACGTGGGCCGCCAGGTGGTGAATGCGCTGCGTATTCAGGTCTTCGACCGGCTGCTGTCCCTGCCATCGCGCTTTTTTGACGAGCATGCTTCCGGCCGGCTGGTGTCCAAAATGACATTCAATGTGGAGCAGGTGGCCGATGCAACCACCAAGGCCGTTACCATAACCCTGCGGGAAGGGCTGACCATCATCGGTCTGCTGGGCTTCATGTTTTACACCAACTGGAAACTGACTCTTATTTTCCTGGCAGTGGGTCCGCTTATCGGTCTGGTAGTCAGCTACGCGAGCAAGCGCTTTCGCAAGCTCAGCCGGCGCATCCAGGGGTCCATGGGGGACATCACCCATGTTTCATCCGAAGCCATCACAGGTTATCGGGTGGTGCGCGCTTTTGGAGGGGAAGGGTACGAGCGGGAACGCTTCAATGACGTCAGCCGCCGCAACCTGCGCCAGAGCCTGAAGCTGGCTACGGCCCAGGCCATCAGTGTGCCGGTGATCCAGGTGCTGGTGGCCATCGCCATTGCCTCACTTGTCTGGACCATGCTGGCACCGGCGATCCGCGGCGGCATGTCCACCGGCGAGCTTGTGGCCTTCATAACTGCAGCTACCACCATGGCCAAGCCTATCCGGCAGGTGACCTCCGTTCATGCCCGGATCCAGAAAGGGGTGGCTGCAGCCACAGATGTTTTTGCCACCATTGATGAAAAGCCAGAGCAGGACGAGGGCACTCTGGACCCGGGCCGGGTCCGGGGTGACGTGGAGTTCCGCAACGTTGCCTTCCGTTATCGCGAGCAGCTTGATTACGTGCTGGAGAACATCAACGTCAGCATTCCGGCTGGCCAGAGTGTGGCTCTTGTAGGGCGCTCTGGCAGCGGCAAGTCCACAATGGTGAGTCTGTTACCCCGGTTTTATGAATATTCGGAAGGCGAGATTCTCATCGACGGTTATCCGATTAAAGATTTCCGCCTCGATGCCCTGCGGGCCCAGATCGCTCTGGTGACCCAGAATGTAGTGCTGTTCAACGACACGATTGGTGCCAACATCGCGTACGGCGCCCTGCGCCATTGCAGCGAGGAAGCCATCCGGGAAGCGGCTGCCAAGGCTCACGCCCTGGAGTTCATCGACAGGATGCCGGATGGCCTTGACACCATGATAGGGGATAACGGCGTGATGCTTTCCGGCGGTCAGCGCCAGCGCCTGGCCATTGCGCGGGCGCTCCTCAAGGATGCGCCCATCCTGATTCTGGATGAGGCCACATCCGCTCTTGATACTGAGTCCGAGCGCTACATCCAGGCTGCTCTGGATACCGTCATGAAAGGCCGGACAACCCTTGTGATTGCACACCGTCTGTCAACCATCGAGAGCGCAGATCGCATCCTCGTGATGGAAGCTGGGAAGATCGTGGAATCCGGCCGGCACGACGAGCTGCTGGCACAGGGTGGGGCTTATGCCCAGCTGCACCAGATGCAGTTCAGCGAGCCGGCATGACCGGCTGGGTTGACCGTCTCTGGTACGGATCAGGCCGCCCTCTCTGGATCCTCTGGCCGCTTGCCTGGCTCTATCTCTGGATTTCCCGGCGCCGGCGAAGGCAGGCGCTGGCGGCGCGCGCACGGTTACCGCCCCTTTCTGCGCCGGTTATCGTAGTGGGCAACATAACAGTTGGGGGCACAGGCAAGTCCCCGCTCACTGCCTGGCTGACAGACTGCCTTCGGGAAGAGGGCTGGCGGCCGGTCATTCTGAGCCGCGGCTACGGGGGCAAGTCCAGGGCTTATCCGCTGAAGGTGGGTGCCGGCACCCAGGTTGAAGAAGCTGGTGATGAGCCTCTCATGCTGTTCCGTCACACTGGCTGTCCCGTTGTGGTGGATCCCCGGCGGACACGGGCGGCGCGCTGGGCTCTGGATCAGGGTCTGGGCGATGTTCTGGTCTGCGATGATGGCTTGCAGCATTATGCTCTGCCCCGGGATATTGAGCTGGCCGTGTTCGATGGAAAAAGGGGGTTGGGCAATGGCGCCCCCATTCCTGTTGGTCCCCTCCGGGAAAGGCCGGAGCGCCTGAAAAACGTGGATTTTGTGGTGGCCAATGGGCAGGCAGTAGAGGGAATTTCCGGCGTTCATCAGTATGTCATGGAGCTGAAGCCGGAAACCCTGCGGAATCTGCGTTCCGGGGAGGTGCGGCCGGTCGACTGTCTAAATGGAAAGGCGGTCCGTGCAGTGGCAGGTATCGGCAATCCCGACCGGTTTTTCAGCACTCTGAGAAGCCTGGGCGCCCGGGTGAGGCCTCTGCCCTTGCCGGACCATCACAGGTTCTCCCCCCAGGATCTTGCGATCGATCCAGGGGAGCAGCTGGTGATGACTGCGAAAGACGGCGTCAAATGCGGCAGGCTCGCCCACCATGACTGCTGGGTACTGGAAGTGCGGGCAATACTCCCGGAAGAGTTCCGCAAGGCCCTGTTACAGAGGCTTGAGGCGGTCACATCCAAGCGCCGCTGATGCCAGTTAATGTCAGGTGGCTCTGGCATTTGAGCGACCCATTCGGGAAACTGGTGCAGCACCGATGACAATTTTGCTTCGCAATTTCAATACCAATGAGACCGGATCATGGATAAAAAACTGGTGGCCTTGCTGGCCTGCCCTGTGTGCAAAGGCGATCTGATTCTGGACAGGGAGCGACAGGAGCTTATCTGCCGCAACGATGCCATGGCATTTCCCATCCGCGAGGGCATACCCGTCATGCTGGCGGTCGAAGCCCGGACACTGTCCACCGATGAGCGGCTTGACAGGCGCTGATGGTCTACTGATTCTCTGAATGCCAGGGGAGGAATTATGTCATTTACCGTGGTCATACCTGCCAGATACGCATCGACGCGGTTGCCAGGCAAACCATTGGCAGACATTGCTGGCAAGCCGATGATCCAGCATGTGTTCGACCGGGCGACAGAAAGCGAGGCGACAAGAGTGGTCATTGCCACGGATGATGATCGCATCCGGGAAGCCTGCCAGGCTTTTGGGGCCGAAGTTGTAATGACCGCGGCCAGCCACGACAGTGGCACGGACCGTCTTGAGGAGGTCACCCGTCATCTTTCCCTTGCCACGGACGCCCGGGTTGTCAATGTTCAGGGGGATGAACCGCTTATTCCCCCGGCCCTGATCAATCAGGTGGCGGCCAATCTTGAGTCCGCCCCTGATGCCGCCATTGCCACTCTCTGTGAGCCCATTGCCGATGCCTCTGCCATCTTCAATCCGAATGTGGTCAAGGTGGTATTTGATTACCAGGGTCTGGCCCACTATTTCAGCCGCGCTCCCATTCCCTGGGCGCGGGACCAGTGGTCCGATAGCGGCGCGGAGCGCAGCCTGCCCGAAAACGTGACCCATTACCGGCATATTGGAATTTATGGCTATCGCGTGGGCTTTCTGCGGAGATTCGTCACCTGGTCGCCCGCCCCCCTTGAGCGGGCTGAGTCACTGGAGCAGCTAAGGGCCCTCCACCATGGGGTCAGAATTCACGTAGGCATTGCCTGTGAGCCTCCGCAGGCCGGAGTGGATACGGAAGAAGACCTTGTCCGTCTGCGTCGGCTGATGGAGGCCTGAAATCAGCCCCGCGGAGAATTACCGGAGGAGCCCTGATTTTGGCCACAGCTGAAAGTACACTGTTTTTACGCCCTGGCAATAGCTGCCGTCCACTCACTGCCCCTCGCAGTATCCGGGAGCACTATCTGTGAACAACCCCCTGTGAACAGCCTCGCAGACAGTATTCAGGAATCTGTCGAGCTCGGCGGACTGAACACCCTTCGGGTGGCTGCCAGGGCGCGGTTTTATGTTTCCGTAAAGCGGGTCGCCGAGCTGGTGGAGGCCCTGGACTGGGCGGCCGCACGGAGCCTCGAGACTCTTGTTCTTGGCGGGGGCAGTAACCTGGTCATTGCCGGGGATTTCGATGGCCTGGTCATCCGCGTGGCCTTTTCCGGACGCCAGTGGGAAAAGGCTTCGGAAAGCGGAGCTACCCTTGTGCTGGGCGCAGGGGAGAACTGGCACTCAGCGGTGCTTTACGCCGCGGCCTCCGGCTACCGGGGGATTGAAAATCTGGCACTGATACCCGGCACAACGGGCGCGGCGCCGGTCCAGAATATCGGTGCCTACGGCGTGGAGCTCAGTGATACCCTGGTGTCCGTCACGGCGCTCGACCGCACCACTGGCCAGCTGGTCACCCTGAGCAACAGCGATTGCCGGTTTGCGTACAGGGACAGCGTGTTCAAGCAGCAGAGCGGCCGCTACGTCATTGTGGAAGTCAGACTGCGGCTGTCCCGCAGCCGTCCCCTGTCTCTGGGCTACGGCGACCTTGCCCGCTATTTCTCCGACCACCCGCATCCGGAACAGCTGACTCCACTGGAAGTCGCGGAGGGCGTCATGGCGGTGCGCCGGCGCAAACTTCCCGATCCGGAACAGTTGCCCAACGTGGGCAGTTTTTTCAAGAACCCTGTTGTCCCCCTGGCCAGGTGGGAAGAATTGCGCAGTGTTAACCCGGCTATCGTGGGCTACCCGGCGGGTGATTCGGTGAAGCTGGCTGCAGCATGGCTGATTGATCAGTGTGGCTGGAAAGGCTATCGCACTGACAGGGTGGGGGTGCACAACCGTCAGGCTCTGGTCCTGATCAATCATTCCGGGGGCACGGGTCAGGACATCCTGGCGCTTGCCGAGCGTATACGTGAAGATGTCTTCCAGCGGTTTGGCGTATCACTGGAGATTGAACCCAGAATCGTGCCCTGAGAGCAGAAAGACTTCCGGGCAGGCTGTGTCAGCGCTGCCCGGAAAAATCATAACCCGGCGCGCGGAGAAGCATTGACCAGAAAGGCCATGGCCTTGTCTACGGCAATGTCCTGCTTGTCCGCATCCTGACGGCCCTTGTACTCCAGAGTGCCAGCAGCCAGGCCGCGATCCGATACGACAAGGCGGTGGGGGATGCCCATCAGTTCCATGTCTGCAAACTTCACACCCGGCCGTTCGTTGCGGTCATCCAGCAATACGTCAAAGCCCGCCTGGTGCAGTTGTTCATAGAGCTTTTCTGCCGCCTCCATCACCAGGGGTGACTTGTGGGCATTGAGGGTCACAATAGCCACTTCGAAGGGTGCTATGGCCTCGGGCCAGACGATTCCCCGATCGTCATGGTTCTGCTCTATGGCAGCAGCCACAATCCGGGACACGCCGATGCCGTAGCAGCCCATCTCCGGAATGGATGCTTTGCCGTTCTCGTCCAGTACCGTGGCGTTCATGGCCCGGCTGTACTTGTTGCCCAGTTTGAAAATATGGCCGACTTCAATGCCCCGGCGTATTTCCAGAGTACCCGTGCCATCCGGGCTGGGATCCCCCTCGACGACGTTGCGGATATCCTCGACCCGCTCCAGAGGCAGGTCCCGTTCCCAGTTCACACCGGTCAGGTGATAGCCATCCCGGTTGGCGCCGCAGACAAAATCTGCAAGGTGGGCAGCGCTGCGATCCACGATCACCGGAAGCTTCAGGCCGACGGGTCCCAGAGAGCCCGTGCCGGCGCCAATAGCGGCCTGGATTTCGTCGTCCGTGGCCATGGTGAGGGGTTCAGCCACGCCTTCAAGGTTTTCCGCCTTGATTTCGTTGAGGTTATGATCGCCCCGCAGAACAAGCGCAACCAGCCCGGGCCTGCCCTCATCGTCCGGCTTGGATCGCACGACCAGGGTCTTGATAGTACGGGATGGGTCAACGCCGAGAAAATTGGAGAGGTCCCGGATAGTTTCCTGGCCGGGCGTGGCTACCTCGGTCATGTTCTCTGCGGCCGGCGGGCGCTCGCCGGCAGGAGCTACGGCTTCAGCCTTTTCAATGTTGGCGGCGTAGTTGCCCTCGGTACTGAAAACAATCGCATCCTCGCCTGAAAGTGCCAGCACATGGAATTCATGGGAGGCGCTGCCCCCTATGGCCCCGGAATCGGCCTGAACAGAGCGGTAGTCGAGGCCCACTCGATCAAAAATGTTGCAGTAGGTGCGGTGCATCACCTGATAGGTGTCGTTCAGGGACTCGCTGGTCAGATGGAAGGAATAGGCGTCCTTCATGATGAACTCCCGTGCCCGCATGACGCCGAATCGGGGACGCCGTTCATCCCGGAACTTGGTCTGGATCTGATAGAAGTTGGCCGGCAGTTCCTTGTAGCTTTTCAGCTCGTTGCGAACCAGATCGGTAATCACCTCTTCGTGGGTGGGGCCAAAGCAGAAGTCCCGCCCGTGGCGGTCCTGCATCCGCAGCAGCTCGCCGCCATACTGCTCCCAGCGGCCGGACTCCTGCCACAGCTCTGCCGGCTGGACTGCCGGCATAAGCACTTCCTGAGCGCCGCTTTTGTCCATTTCCTGGCGGACAATACGCTCGACCTTGCGGAGGACTCTCAGACCCATGGGCAGCCAGGTGTACAGGCCAGCTGCCAGTTTCCTGATCATCCCCGCACGGAGCATGAGCTGGTGGCTGATGATCTCAGCGTCGGAGGGGGTCTCTTTCTGGGTGGCAATCAGGTAGCGGCTGGCTCGCATCTTGGATTCCGTGGGCGTTGAACAGGGTTTATTTGTTGATATCCGGGCGTTATTGTACGGAGCCTGCCGGACAAGGTACAGGTCGGCGCATGCACAAAACACAGGTGCGTTGGTAAACGGACTGACCTGTCCGTTTACGTTGTACCTTTCAGTATAAATGATGAACTAAAGGCTAGACCAATGAGTCTGAATGCAGAAGAAGTCCAGGCGCTGATAAGTGCCGGTTTGCCCATGGCGGACGATATAGGGTTCACGGTGGAAAAGGTCCGCCCAGGTTTTGCCCGGGCAAGGGTGCCGTTCAGCGAGAAAAGCCTGCGTCCGGGCGGCACCCTGTCCGGGCCAACGCAGATGGCGCTCGCCGATGCAGCCATGTACGCCGCCATTCTCGCCACCCTGGAAAAAGCGGAGATGGCGGTTACCAGCAACCTCTCCATCAACTTTCTCCAGAAGCCGGCGGCAGCCGATCTGGTGGCCGAAGCTGTGGTGCTCCGAATGGGACGCCGCCTGGCCTTCTGTGAGGTGCGTCTGCTATCTGGCGAGGGGGAGGAGGAGCAGCTGGTGGCCCATGTTACTGGCAGTTACGCTCTGCCTTCGCGGGGCTAATACGCCGACCGCCTTTCGTCCGGGTGCTTCAGGAAAGGTAACCCAGCGGCAGGGCTGTGCTGTCGATGACCCGCCTTAGCACAAAGCTTGAATGCACGCCGCTGACACCGGGTATCCGGGTGATGCGGTTAAGCAGAAAATGGTGGTAATGGTCCATGTCCGGCACCACCACCTTGAGCATGTAGTCTGCGTCCTGGCCGGTGATCAGGTAGCATTCCTGTACCTCCGGGTATTCACTCACTTCCGCTTCGAAAGCCGCAAAGCGCTCCGGCGTGTGTCGGTCCATGCCGATCAGGATAATCGCGGTGAGGGCCAGCCCAAGTTTCTTGTGATCCAGGATGGTTACCCGCCGGACAATGATCCCTGCCTTCTCCATGGCCCTGACCCTTCGCAGGCAGGGGGAGGGGGACAGGCCGACCTTGTCGGCCAGCTCCTGGTTGGTAAGCTGGCCATCCTGCTGCATGGATTCGAGGATGTTGCGGTCAATACTATCCAGCCTGATAAGCCCATTGGTATTTTTTGACATAAAATTGCGCTGATTTAGTGAAAAATGGATGGTGATGTCAAAATAATAGATTTAAGGCCCAAAATAGCAATCATTATCCAGCGCGGGAGGCGTATTCTGTTACCAGTAGATGAAATGTTATCCTTCGCAGACTGCAAGACCCAAATTGTAAGGACTGAGATCATGGCGTTTGACCACAGCAAATACATTCCTTTTGAGCCAGTGCGGAAGACCAACCGCCGCTGGCCGGATCAGATCATTACCCGGGCGCCCCAGTGGTGTGCCGTTGATCTCCGGGATGGCAACCAGGCGCTGGTCAAGCCCATGACCGTGGCCCAGAAGCAGCGCATGTTCGAGTTGCTGGTCAAACTGGGGTTCAGGGAAATCGAGATCGGTTTTCCCGCGGCAAGTCAGCCGGATTTCGATTTCTGTCGCAAGCTTATTGAAGAGAACCGGATCCCGGACCATGTGCACATCCAGGTGCTGACCCAGGCCCGGCCTGAACTGATTGCGAGGACCTACGAGGCGCTTGCCGGTGCAAAGCGGGCAATTGTCCATGTCTACAACTCCACCTCCAGGGTGCAGAGGGAGCAGGTGTTCGGGCTCGACCGCAAGGGCATCCGGGATATAGCCGTTGAAGGCGCGGAAGTGGTAAAGGCCCATGCGAAGAAACACCCTGAAACCGAATGGACCTTTCAGTACAGCCCTGAAAGCTTCACCGGCACGGAGCTGGATTTTGCAGCCGAGGTCATCGATGCCGTCAATGATGTATGGCGGCCAGACCAGGGCCGGCGGGTGGTGATCAACCTGCCTGCAACGGTGGAAATGGCCACTCCCAATATCTTTGCTGACCAGATTGAATGGATCTGCGATCACGTGCGTTATCGGGAACATATCAGTATCAGTGTCCACACCCATAATGACCGGGGCTGTGCCGTGGCGGCTGCAGAACTGGCTGTGATGGCCGGGGCCGACCGGGTGGAAGGCACGCTCATGGGCAATGGCGAGCGCACGGGTAACATGGACCTGGTCACCATGGCCATGAACCTCTATTCCCAGGGCGTGGATCCGCAGCTGGATCTGTCGGGCATGGCGGAGATCACCGATGTGGTGGAAGCCTGTACCGAAATCGGCACCCATCCCCGGCACCCTTATGCCGGCGAACTGGTATTTACCGCCTTTTCCGGGAGTCACCAGGATGCAATCCGCAAATGCCTTGCCCGCCGGAAGGACGACGACAAATGGGAGGTGGCGTATCTGCCCATTGACCCCCGGGACCTCGGTCGTCGTTACGAGGAGGTCGTCCGCATCAATAGCCAGTCGGGCAAGGGTGGCGTCGCCTACATACTTGAACGGGACTACAACATCAGCCTGCCCAGGTGGCTGCAGATCGAATTCAGCAAGGTGGTCCAGCGGGAAGCTGAAACCGGAGGTGGTGAGATCGATTCCCTGACCATTCACCGCCTGTTTGAAGAGCGCTATCTCAAGGTCAAACCAGAGTGGGAGCTCAGATCCTATGATCTTCACCGGGATAATGAAGGGGTTTATGCCCGGGTGAGCTTTGGCAGGGAAGTGGATCTGGTAAATCTGGAGGGCCGGGGGCTTGGCGCGGTTGAGGCCGTAGTTGCCGCCCTTGAAAGCGTCAGGGGTATCAGGGTTGCGGTGGAGGCTTATGATGAGTTCGCACTGGGCGAAGGCACCAATGCCAATGCCCTGGCCTGCATCCGTCTGCAGGTGGATGGTGAACCATGCAGCGCTGCGGCTCTGGCCGAGGACACCACCTCGGCAACGCTCCAGGCTCTGCTGTCAGCTGTCAGCCAGAAAGTCAGCGATCCTGCCACCCACAAGCTGGCAGAGGAAATTGCCATTTCCGTGGACCAGTAACGGGTTTCAGGGTATTCAGAAACAAAAAGCCGGCACAGGTGCCGGCTTTTTACTGTCCAGTGCCCGTGAGGGGCATTGGACGGACACCATCACCTCAGACCGGGGTGACGTTTTCCGCCTGCGGACCTTTCGGACCCTGGGTTACGGTAAACTGGACCTGCTGACCTTCGGTCAGAGTCCGGAAACCGCTGGAGTTTATGGCGCTGTAGTGAACGAAAACGTCACTACCGCCATCCTGGGCAATGAAGCCGAAGCCTTTGGACTCATTGAACCACTTTACGTGGCCTGTTTTTGTCTCAGACATTGATCTTTCCTGTATTTCCGAAATTTTGCCCTCACGGACGTTCAATTGTCCGGACCGCCAGGTCCGTACAACCTGTGCTGGGAAAATGCGTGTTCTCAGGAAGGAGCAACGAATAGCAAAAAGCCGACCGTTGTAACGCTTTCTTCGAGTACAGCTGTATTTTCACAGCAATTTCAGTATAGACCGTGTACCAGGCGCGTCAACGGCCTGGCCCTCGAAAATGCTCGCTGATCTCGTCCAGAATGGCGGGGTCATCGATCGTTGAGGGTACGGTCCAGGGTTCGCTATCCGCGATCTGGCGAATGACCCGGCGGAGAATCTTGCCGGAGCGGGTCTTGGGAAGACGCTCCACCACAATCGCCCGACGCAGGCTGGCGACCGCTCCGATACGTTCCCGCACCATCTCTACCAGTTCTTCTTCCAGTTCATCCGGCGTGATAGTGGCGCCGTCCTTGACCAGTACCAGACCCACGGGAATCTGGCCTTTGAGCTCATTGTAAATCCCGACTACGCAGCATTCGGCTACAGCAGGGTGCGCGGCGATGGCTTCCTCCATTTCACCGGTGGAAAGCCTGTGTCCCGCCACATTGATGACATCGTCCGTGCGGCCCATGATGAAGACATAACCATCTTCATCGATAAAGCCGCCGTCCCCGGAAAAATAGAACCCCGGAACCGGTTCCAGGTAGGTTTTTACGAACCGCTGGTCGTCTCCCCAGACAGTGGTCAGGCAGCCCGGCGGCAGGGGAAGCTTCACCACAACCTGGCCCTGTTCACCCTGAGGTACCTGACGGCCCGAGGCGTCAACAACCTGCACATCGTATCCCGGAGAGGGAACGGTGGCGGAGCCGGGCTTTGAAGGCATGGGTTCGATTCCTACCGGATTGCAGCAGATGGCCCAGCCGGTTTCCGTCTGCCACCAGTGGTCCAGGACGGGAAGGCGAGTGTGTTCCCGGAGCCATTCGTAGGTCGGAGGGTCCAGTCGCTCCCCGGCGAGGAAAATCCGCCTGAGAGAGCTTATGTCGTAAAGCCGCAGTTCATCTGCCTCCGGGTCTTCCTTGCGGACGGCCCGGAACGCAGTGGGCGCGGTGAAGAGGATATTGACGCCATGGTCCTGACATACCCGCCAGAGGGCGCCGGCGTCCGGTGTCTTCACCGGCTTGCCTTCATAGAGAACGGTGGTGCAGCCGGCAAGCAGGGGGCCATAGACGATATAGCTGTGGCCAACGACCCAGCCCACATCAGAGGCAGCCCAGAAAACATCACCCGGCTTTGCGTCGTAGACCAGCGACATACTGTAGCGCAGGGCAACGGCATGACCGCCATTGTCCCTGACCACCCCTTTGGGTTTTCCGGTGGTACCCGATGTGTAGAGAACGTACAGGGGATCCGTGGCGCCCACCGGTACGGGGTCGACGGGCAGGGCCTTCTCCATTATCTCTGTCCAGTCGACATCACGGCCCGTTTTCAGATCTGCAGTTATCTGGGGGCGCTGAAAAACAATACAACAGTCGGGCTTGTGTTGCGCTTCGTCGATGGCGCTGTCCACCATTGGCTTGTATGCGATGACCCTGGTGACTTCAATTCCGCAGGACGCGGTCACGATCACTTTCGGGGTGGCGTCGTTGATGCGCACTGCCAATTCGTGGGCGGCAAATCCCCCAAACACGACACTGTGTATCGCCCCGATCCGGGCGCAGCCAAGCATCGCTACCACGGTTTCCGGGATCATCGGCATGTAGATTATGACCCGGTCACCCCTGGTCACGCCCTGCTCAGAGAGAGCTCCGGCAAACAGAGCTGCCTGCTCAGTAAGCTGGTAGTACGTCAGCGAAAGCCGCTGGCCTGTGACCGGCGAGTCGTAGATGAGGGCTTTCTGGTCGCCCCGCCCGGCACGGATGTTGGCATCAAGGGCCAGGTCGCAGGTGTTGAGCACGCCATCCGGAAACCACTCTCCATGGCCATTGGCCTTTGCTTTCCAGATGGTTTCCGGAGGCTGCATCCATTCGATGTCTGCTGACTTTTCGCGCCAGAATGCTTCCGGCTGCTCAAGTGAACGCTGAAACTCCGCCTCGTAACTCATTGCGCTATCTCCCTGCCGCGGGCTGTCGTTATTTGTCCGTTGTTGACTTCCGACTTTAGGGACTCTGGGCAGGAGAGCTACTAGACCATCGGCTAATCACGCGTGCTCTGGTCTTTTGATCAGGATCAGAAATTTTTCGGGAAGTCCTGCAGCAGACCGCTCAGTTACTGCTGTCAGGGTCCCTGTCGGTTTCGGCAGCCGGGCAGATTCGTGTAACAGAGGCTTCCACTGACCCCTCGGCCAGCCGGGCCCTTATCAGGTCACCGGTTGCCAGTTCATCCGCTTTCCTCACCACTGGCAGGTCTGGCCCCTGAACAATGGCGTATCCCCGCCCCAGGGTCGCCAGGGGGCTGACCACGTGCAGGGTCTGGCTGTTCCAGGAAAGGCGCTCCCGCCTGGCGGCCAGAAGCCGACGGACAGCTTCTTTCAGTCTCAGGGAAGCCTGCGAAAGCCGGGTTTCAGCGAGTGCGAGCTGGCGGCTGGGGGACTGGGCCAGCAGGCGGTTGCGGCTGTGCTCAAGCCTGGTGTTCTGACGGGTCAGGGCGGTTTTCATCACTGAATGCAGGCGCATCTCCAGTTCATCCAGCCTCTGCGCCTTTTCCAGCAGTTCCCGGCGTGGATCCCGCAATCGTGCAGCCAGGTGCTCCAGCCGGGCGGCGAGCCGGCGTCTGGTAACCTGAAAACCGGACGTCAGTCGCTGTTGCTGATCGGCCAGCAGCCGAAGCCAGTCAAGGCTGTCAGGTGACAGCTTTTCCGCTGCCGCAGAGGGCGTTGGGGCTCTCAGGTCCGCCACAAAGTCGGCAATGGTAAAGTCTATCTCGTGTCCGACTGCGCTGACGGTGGGCAGGCTGCAAGCTGAAATGGCCCGGGCCACGGCTTCATCGTTGAAGCACCAGAGGTCTTCCAGGGAGCCGCCGCCCCGACCGATGATCAGGACGTCGGCCCGACCATGCCGTTCCGCCGCCTGAATGGCTGAAACAATATTGCCTGCCGCCGCCTGCCCCTGGACCACTGTGGGATACACGGTGACACCAATGGCCGGAAAGCGTCTCGCAAGCACTGTGAGAATGTCGTGGATGGCAGCGCCGGTGGGGGAGGTCACTACGCCAATCTGGTGGGGCAGCGTCGGGATGGGCTTCTTGCGGCCGGGGTCGAACAGGCCTTCGCGCTGAAGCTTCGCCTTGAGTTCCTCAAAGGCCTGCTGCAGGGCCCCTGCCCCCGCCGGCTCCATGTGCTCGGCAATGATCTGGAAGTCACCCCGGTTTTCATAAAGGCTGACTCTGCCACGGATGCGGACCTGGTCGCCCTCTTTTGGCAGGGGGTGTATCCGCTGGTTGAAACCCTTGAACATGGCGCAGCGAACCTGGCACCGGTTGTCCTTGAGGGTGAAATACCAGTGCCCGGAGCCGGGTCTTGAGAAGCTGGAAAGCTCGCCCTCTACCCAGGCCTGCATGAAGCTGGTTTCAAGCAGGTGACGGACCTGGTGGTTGAGTTCACTCACAGTTAACGCCCGTGGCCGGGTTATCATGCTGGGGCTAGTGGGCGAATCCATAAGCAGTTTCCGAAAATTTGGGTGGCAAAAATAGCGAAATTTCAAAAAGATGCAACCAGCACTGCGGACCACCGTGGTTTACTGTGGGCTGCCGCAGTTTTATAATGATCCGATTAAGGATTTCATCCGTGTTTCAGGTGGCAAAAGCCACTGGATGAGCCTCAACCCAGTAAGTTTTTAAGGCGGGTCCCGATGTTGCGAATTGCTGAAGAAGCCCTCACGTTTGATGATGTCCTGTTAATACCGGGATACTCCGAAGTCCTGCCTCACGAAGTCAGTCTCAGAACCCGCTTGACGAAAGGCATCACCCTGAACGTTCCTCTCGTTTCGGCGGCGATGGACACGGTAACCGAAGCGGAACTCGCTATTGCCATGGCCCAGGAGGGCGGTATTGGCATCATGCACAAAAACATGAGTGTTGAGCAACAGGCAGCGGCGGTTCGCAAGGTCAAGAAATACGAGAGTGGCGTAGTCAAGGATCCCATCACTGTATCTCCCAGTAATACCGTCAGGGAGCTTCTGGATATCACCGGAGCGAACAACATCTCCGGCCTGCCGGTTGTCGATGGCCGGGACCTGGTGGGCATCGTCACCGGACGGGACATCCGTTTCGAAAGCCGTCTGGATACCCGGGTCGCCGACATCATGACGCCCAAGGAAAAGCTGGTAACCGCTCTCGAAGGGGCGGATCTGGAAGAGGTTAAAAACCTCCTCCATAAACACCGGATAGAAAAGGTGCTGGTGGTCAATGATGACTTTGAGCTTAAAGGGCTGATCACCGTCAAAGACATCCAGAAAGCCAAGGACTACCCCCTGGCATGCAAGGATGAACAGGGTCGCCTGCGGGTTGGCGCCGCAGTTGGCACAGGCGGTGACACAGAGGACCGGGTCAGGGCGCTGGTGGAGGCCGGGGTCGACGTGATTGTGGTGGACACGGCCCATGGTCACTCCCGTGGCGTGATCGACCGTGTACGGTGGGTGAAAGAAACCTACCCGGAAGTCCAGGTTATTGGTGGCAATATCGCGACTGCTGCCGCAGCTATTGCTCTGGCGGATGCCGGCGCCGATGCGGTCAAGGTGGGCATCGGTCCCGGGTCCATCTGCACTACTCGCATCGTTGCCGGTATCGGCATGCCGCAGATCACCGCGGTTTCCAATGTTGCCGAAGCCCTCAGGAATCGCGGGATACCGCTGATTGCGGACGGAGGGGTACGTTTCTCCGGAGATATCTCCAAGGCCATAGCGGCCGGCGCCTACTGTGTGATGGTAGGCGGCCTGCTGGCCGGCACCGACGAGGCCCCGGGTGAAGTCGAGCTTTTCCAGGGCCGCAGCTACAAGGCCTATCGTGGCATGGGCTCAATCGGAGCCATGGGCCAGGGCTCCAGCGACCGTTACTTCCAGGATGCCAGCAAGGGCGTCGACAAACTGGTACCGGAAGGTATAGAAGGGCGGGTGGCCTGCAAGGGCCCCATGCGAAATATTGTCCATCAGCTGATGGGGGGTCTGCGGGCCTCCATGGGCTACACCGGCTGCGCCACCATGGAAGAGATGCGGACAAAGCCAGAGTTTGCCCGGATTACCAACGCCGGCATGCGTGAGAGCCATGTTCACGATGTCACCATCACCAAAGAAGCTCCCAATTACCGGGTCGGCTGAAGACGCCTCTCCCAGACTCTGATTCAGCCCGGCCTGACCCCCTGTCGGTTGCGCTGGATCAGAGCTTCCCAACTCCCTTTTGAGGAACCCATGGCCACGAACATCCATGACCACCGCATCCTGATTCTTGATTTCGGCTCCCAGTACACCCAGCTGATCGCCCGTCGCATACGGGAAATTGGTGTCTACTGTGAAGTCAGGGCCTTCGATATTACCGACCAGGAGCTGAATGAGTTCGATCCCAAAGGCATTGTGCTCGCCGGTGGGCCGGAATCGGTCACCCAGCTGGATTGCCCCCGAGCCCCTGCGGGACTGTTTGAGCGGGGTATACCGGTGCTTGGCATCTGTTACGGCATGCAGACCATGGCGGAGCAGCTGGGAGGCAAAGTCGCCGGCTCCGACAAAAGGGAGTTTGGCTATGCCCAGGTTCGTGTCCGCTGTGAGGGGCCCCTGCTGAAGGATATCAAGGATCACCTTACCCCCACTGGCGATGCCCTGCTGGACGTGTGGATGAGCCACGGCGACAAGGTGGTCGTCTTGCCGGAGGGGTTCGAGCTGCTGGCCTCCACCGAGTCCGCCCCCATTGCTGCCATGCAGGATCTCAATCGCAAGCTGTTTGCCGTTCAGTTCCATCCGGAAGTGACTCACACCCTGCAGGGCCAGCGGATGCTGGAACACTTTGTTCTGGGAATCTGTCAGTGCGAGGCGCTGTGGACACCGGCAAAGATCGTGGAAGATGCGATCCGTCAGATCCAGCAACAGGTTGGCACTGACAAGGTTCTGCTAGGTCTGTCTGGCGGCGTGGATTCCTCCGTCACCGCGGCGCTCCTGCACAAGGCGATTGGCGACCAGCTTACCTGTGTATTTGTCGACAACGGCCTGCTTCGCCTTCATGAAGGTGACCAGGTCATGGACATGTTTGCCCGCAACATGGGTGTGAAAGTCATCCGCGCTGATGCGGAAGATCTCTTCCTGTCACGCCTGAAGGACGTCAATGACCCTGAGCAGAAGCGGAAAATCATCGGCAACACCTTTATTGAGGTGTTTGATGAAGAAGCCACGAAAATCCGGGACGTGAACTGGCTGGCCCAGGGCACCATCTACCCGGACGTGATCGAGTCAGCGGCCTCTAAAACCGGAAAGTCCCACGTGATCAAGTCGCATCACAATGTCGGAGGGCTGCCGGAAACCATGAAGATGAGACTGGTGGAGCCTCTGAGGGAGCTTTTCAAGGACGAGGTTCGGCGGATTGGTCTCGAACTGGGGCTGCCCTATGACATGGTATATCGGCACCCCTTCCCGGGGCCGGGGCTGGGGGTGCGCATCCTCGGCGAGGTGAAGAAGGAATATGCCGAAATCCTGCGTCGCGCCGATGCCATTTTCCTTGAAGAGTTGCACAGGGCCGATTTTTACCACAAAACCAGCCAGGCTTTTGCCGTGTTTCTGCCGGTCAAGTCTGTGGGTGTCGTTGGCGATGCCAGGCGTTACGAATACGTCATTGCCCTGCGGGCCGTGGAAACCGTGGACTTCATGACGGCGCGCTGGGCGCGGCTGCCTTATGAGCTTCTGGAAACGGTTTCCAATCGTGTCATCAATGAAATCAATGGCGTATCCAGGGTGACTTACGATATTTCCTCCAAGCCGCCAGCAACCATTGAATGGGAATAATGGTGGGATTGGTGGCCGGCGATGAGTGTAGCCGGAGTGCATGGCGCCTGACGGATGGATAACGAAGACGAGTACTGGATGCAGCGGGCATTAACGCTAGCGGAGTCTGGCGGACGGGGTGGAGAGGTGCCCGTGGGTGCCATAGTGGTCCTGGATGGCCGGGAAATCGGCGCAGGTTACAATGCGCCGATCAGCCAGTGTGATCCTACCGCCCATGCCGAGATACGTGCCCTGCGCGACGCGGCCCGCCGCCTGGGCAATTACCGGCTTGCGGGCGCCACTCTCTATGTGACCCTTGAGCCCTGTACCATGTGTGCCGGTGCTCTGGTCCACAGTCGGATATCCCGGCTTGTGTTCGGTGCGCTTGAGCCCAAGGCCGGAGCCATTGTCTCCAGTAACCGCATCCTGGAAGACAGCGCCATGAACTGGCGGGTTGCGGTGACAGGGGGCGTGCTGTCATCATCCTGCGGGCATTTGCTTTCAGAATTTTTTTCCCGGCGGCGCGACCAGATCCGGCATCAACGCAGGTCGGCATCAGGGACAGATCGAGGATAGTCCATGAAAGTACTGGTTACCGGCGGTGCCGGCTATATAGGAAGCCATGTTGTTCGTCAGTTGGGTGCTGCCGGTCATGACATTACCGTTTTCGACAATCTGTCTACCGGCTATCGCTGGGCGGTTACCTGCGGCGAGCTGATCGTTGGGGACCTGGGCGACGAAGCTGCCCTGGAACAGCTGTTCAGTGAGCACCAGTTCGAAGCCGTGCTGCATTTCGCCGCCAATATTGTGGTTCCCGAGTCCGTCGCCGACCCCCTCAAATACTATCGCAACAACACCCGTAATACCCTGAATCTGCTGGCTGCAATAGACCGTCATCAGGTGCCCTATCTGGTGTTTTCATCCACTGCCGCGGTCTATGGGATGCCGGATGAAACCATACTGACGGAAGATCTGCCGCTGGCGCCAATCAATCCCTATGGTGCGTCCAAGATGATGAGCGAGCGGATGATCATGGATCTGTCCGCCGCATCCTCCCTGAATCATGTGATCCTGCGCTACTTCAATGTTGCCGGTGCCAACCCCGAGGGGCTGCTGGGCCAGGCGACACCGGAAGCCACCCATCTCATCAAGGTGGCCTGCGAGTGCGCAACCGGCGTCCGGCAAGGGATGAGTGTATTCGGAACGGATTACGAAACCCGTGACGGCACCTGCGTGCGGGACTATATCCATGTGGAAGACCTGGCCCGGGCCCACGTCATGGCCCTGGATTACATGTCAGGCGGTGGTGAATCCCAGGTGCTCAACTGTGGCTATGGCCGCGGCTTCACCGTGCGGGAAGTGATCGATGTGGTGAAACGCCTCTCCGGCGTGGACTTCCCGGTTACTGAAACCGACCGCAGGGCAGGCGATCCGGAGGCCCTGATGGCGGACAACAGGAAAATCACCCGGGTGCTTGGGTGGCAGCCGGATCACGACAGCCTGGAGACCATCGTTGCCACTGCCCTGGCCTGGGAAAAGGCCTGGCAGGCAAAGCGTGCCGCTGGCGAACACTGGTTTTAAGGCCTGGCGGTGCTGAAGTACATGCCACCCTAATCGATTTGAATCATTTGTGATCAGTCACAACCAGAAAGCAGGAATCAGGG
Source organism: Marinobacter sp. (assembly GCF_044799475.1). Lineage (GTDB taxonomy): Bacteria > Pseudomonadota > Gammaproteobacteria > Pseudomonadales > Oleiphilaceae > Marinobacter. The sequence goes on from NZ_CP085217.1 coordinate 2,591,336, forward strand.
AATGAAAGTAACAATTTTTGGAACGGGGTATGTTGGTCTGGTGACCGGCGCCTGTCTGGCCGACGTCGGCCACGATGTGCTCTGCATGGATGTTGATCAGGGCAAGATCGAGCGTCTGAAAAACGGCCAGATCCCCATCTATGAGCCTGGCCTTGAGGCAATTGTCAGCCATAATGTGGAAGCGGGGCGCCTGCTCTTCACCACGGATGCCGAACAGGCTGTCCAGCACGGGATACTGCAGTTCATTGCGGTCGGTACACCTCCAGATGAAGACGGCTCGGCCGACCTGCAGTATGTAACGGCCGTGGCGAAGACCATCGGCCAGTACATGACCGACTACAAAGTGATCATCGACAAGTCCACGGTGCCGGTGGGTACTGGTGACAAGGTGTATGCAGCGGCACGGGCTTCCCTTGATCACCGTGGTCTGGAGCTTGAGCTGGATGTGGTTTCCAACCCCGAATTCCTCAAGGAAGGGGCTGCCGTCAATGACTTCATGAAGCCGGACCGGATTGTCATTGGCACCGAAAGCGAGCGGGCCCGGGAACTGCTGAGGGAGGTTTACTACCCCTTCAACCGCAACCACGACCGCATGATCTACATGGATCGTCGCTCTGCAGAGCTGACCAAGTATGCCGCCAATGCCATGCTGGCGACCAAGATCAGCTTCATGAACGAGATTGCCAACCTGGCCGAGCGCCTGGGTGCGGATATCGAGGCGGTACGGCGCGGCATAGGTTCAGATCCCCGAATCGGCTACCACTTCATCTATCCGGGCTGTGGCTACGGCGGTTCCTGTTTTCCCAAAGACGTGACAGCCCTGTCCCGCACGGCCCGTGACTGCGGCTACGAATCCCGCCTGCTCAACGCGGTGGAAGCAGTCAACGCCGCCCAGAAGCATGTGCTGTTTGACAAGGTCAGCCATTATTTTGGTGGCGACCTCTCCGGCAAGGTAGTGGCACTCTGGGGTCTCGCTTTCAAGCCCAACACGGATGACATGCGTGAGGCCTCGGCCCGGACCCTGATGGAGAACCTGTGGAAAGCAGACGCCAGGGTTCAGGCTTTCGATCCCGAGGCCATGGACGAGACGCAACGCATCTATCCGGACGAAGAGGGGCTGCAGTTGTGTGGAACCAAGGAGCAGGCCCTCAAGGGCGCGGATGTGCTGGTGATCTGCACCGAATGGAAGGAATTCCGTTCACCGGATTTCCCGGCCATTGCTGCCGCTCTGCGTGAGCCGGTAGTATTTGATGGACGCAACCTGTACGAGCCGGAAATGCTCACGCGCTACGGCCTCATGTACTACGCCATTGGTCGGGGCAGCAATCAGTTCCAGTCGGCCTGAGTCCGGGTGGTCAAGGGAGAGCATCGCCATGTTTACGCTTCATGAGCGCCTGATAGCCGATACCCTGAGTCTGGGGCGCTCGTCGCTCTGTGAGATTCGTCTGATGAACGATTCGACCTGGCCCTGGGTGCTGCTGGTTCCTGCGGTCAGGGATATCCGTGAAATCTACGAGCTCACGGATTCAGACCAGAAACAGCTGCTCAGGGAGTCATCCATTCTGGGAAAGGGCATGATGTCTGTCTTCGCGGGGGACAAGCTCAACCTGGCAGCCCTGGGCAACGTGATTCCCCAACTGCATCTGCATCACATCGTGCGGTTTACGGATGATCCCGCCTGGCCTGGCCCAGTGTGGGGCAGGCAGGCTCCAGTTGCCTATCAGGAGCAGGAACTGGTCAAGCGCATGCAGGTCCTTGAGCCGGTTCTGGAGTCTGTCAGAAAGGCCTGATGGCTTTCTTTTCCCTTCTCCTTTCCTGAACTGCCGCATGCCGCGCGAGGGTCTGGGAGCCCACCAGAATCATCCGTAATTCCGTCTTCAGCTTGTCCTTCAGGACTTCCTTTTCGCTGGGTGTTGAGTCCAGGGCTTCGGCTCCATGATTGAATACCAGCGTCACCATGGCTTCTGCCACGAGCCGCGCATCGTAGAGAGGCTTGTGCTGCTCCTCGGCAAAGCGCTTCAGGTCATCCGCCAGTTCGGTCACAAAATGGTCGATCTCCGCCTGTATCGAGTTGCGAAATATTTTGGACACGCCCGTCCGCTCCCGCAGTAGCAGGCGGAACAGGTTTGCGTTATTCCCGAGGTACTCCATGAACGTATCGACGGATGTATTGATGGCACTGCCGTTGCGGGCAATCCGCTTGCGGGCCTGTCGCATCAGCTGCCGCAGGGCGACACCGCTTTCATCCACAAGAGCCAGGCCGAGCTCGTCAAGCTCACCAAAATGACGGTAAAAGGAGGTAGGCGCGATACCGGCTTCCCGGGCCACTTCACGGAGGCTGAGGCTGGTGAAGCCGCGATCGGCACTCAGCTGTGCCAGGGCTGCATCCATGAGGGAACGGCGGGTTCTGAGTTTCTGCTCGGCTCGGGCTGACAAGGAATTCTCCGGCGTGGACTACTGGTTGGCGCCTTATTCTATCGTCCGGCAGGAGACACGTCACGAATAAAGCAGAAGCCCTGATTTTACGCTGGATTGTGTTTATAATGGTGCGCTTTTGAAGGGTCCGCCAGAACCTGAACGTCTGCGTCCAGATAGCCCCGCCTGCCCTCACGGCCTGGTCGGGGTACACGGCGGTATCCGATGACATGAGCAGGGCTCGTTTCCGCAAGGGACACTGGTGTTGGTTATTTTATGGGGTATTGAGAATGCCGATTTACGAATATGTTTGTGACGCCTGTGGTTTTGAGAAAGATGTCATCCAGAAGATGAGTGATGCGCCGCTGAAGGCGTGTCCATCCTGTGAAGCGGAAGCCTTCAGGAAACGCATCTCTGCGGCCGGCTTCCGGCTATCAGGCACAGGCTGGTATGAAACCGACTTCAAGACCGGCACCAAAAAGAACCTGGTCGAAAAGGGCGAGTCGTCAAAACCCTCAGAGTCAAAGCCCTCAGAGTCAGCGGCGAGCTGATTACACACAACACGCACACAGATACAACAGGAATGGGTATGCGCAGTCATTATTGCGGTGGAATTAACGAATCTCACATCGACCAGGACGTAACGCTCTGTGGCTGGGTGCATCGCCGCCGTGACCACGGCGGTGTTATCTTCCTCGACCTGCGCGACCGGGACGGGATCTCCCAGGTAGTGTTTGATCCGGACAGCCACGAGAGCTTCGAGCTGGCAGAGAAAGTCCGCGGTGAATTCGTTATCCAGGTGACCGGTCGCGTCCGTCGTCGCCCGGCAGGCACTGAAAATGCCAACATGGCCACCGGTCAGGTTGAGGTGCTGGGCAAGGCGCTGAACATCCTGAATGCAGCTGCCACCCCCCCGTTCCAGCTTGACGAGCACATCGACGTGGGCGAGGACGTCCGCCTCAAATACCGCTTCATTGACCTGCGTCGCCCGGAGATGCTCAACCGCCTGAGGTTCCGCTCACGGGTTACCAGCTATATCCGCAACTTCCTGGACCGCAACGAGTTCATGGATGTGGAAACACCCATCCTGACACGTGCCACGCCGGAAGGCGCCAGGGATTACCTGGTTCCAAGTCGCACCCAGGAAGGCTCTTTCTTCGCCTTGCCCCAGTCGCCCCAGCTGTTCAAACAGTTGCTGATGGTGTCCGGAGTCGACCGCTACTACCAGATTGCCAAGTGTTTCCGGGACGAAGACCTCAGGGCCGACCGTCAGCCAGAGTTCACCCAGATCGACATCGAGGCATCCTTTGTCGATGAAGCCTTCCTGATGGACAAGACCGAGTCCATGATCCGGGAGCTCTTCCAGGATGTACTGAAAGTGGCGCTTCCCGAATTTCCCCGGATGCCATACTCCGAAGCCATGAAGCGCTATGGCAGCGACAAGCCGGATCTCCGTATTCCGCTGGAGCTGATAGATGTGGCGGATCTGGTTGAGGCGGTGGACTTCAAGGTGTTTGCCGGCCCTGCAAAGGATCCGAAGGGCCGCGTCGCTGCGCTGCGTGTGCCCGGTGGCAATCAGCTCACCCGCAAGCAGATTGACGACTATACAAAATACGTGGGCATTTACGGCGCCCGCGGCCTTGCTTACATCAAGGTCAACGAACTGGCTAAAGGTGCCGAAGGCCTTCAGTCACCGATCGTCAAGTTCCTGGGCGATGAAGTCGCCCTGGCGGTACTGGAGCGGGTTGGTGCGGAAGACGGCGACCTGGTGTTCTTCGGTGCCGACAAGGCCAGTGTGGTCAATGAAGCCCTTGGCGCTTTACGTATCAGGCTGGGACATGATCTGAATATGCTGACCACGGAATGGGCCCCGCTGTGGGTGGTCGATTTCCCGATGTTTGAAGAAGTTGGCGACGGCAGCCTGCATGCCATTCACCACCCGTTTACCGCTCCTTCCTGCACGCCCGAGGAACTGGTGGCGTCACCGGAAACAGCGCTTTCCCGTGCCTATGACATGGTTCTGAACGGCACCGAACTCGGCGGCGGGTCCATTCGTATTCATGATGAAAGCATGCAACAGACGGTTTTCCGGGTTCTGGGCATCGACGAGGCAGAAGCGCGCGCCAAGTTCGGCTTCCTGCTGGATGCCCTCAAGTATGGCTGTCCTCCCCATGGAGGCCTGGCCTTTGGCCTGGACCGCCTGATCATGCTCATGACCGGGGCTACGTCGATTCGTGACGTTATCGCCTTCCCGAAAACCCAGAGCGCTACCTGTCTGATGACACAGGCGCCGGGCACTGTCGACGAAAAGCAGCTCCGCGAACTGCACATCAAGCTTCGCCGGCAGCCCAGCGAAAGAGCTGGCGGCAATATCACGGCGGAAGAGGACCTGATGAAGGTGGACGAAATCGGAAAATCCTGAACGATTCCGCCAGATTACTGTCGAACTGCCGTTAATTAAACAGAATGGGGGTATGCACAGATTATGGCGGGTCACAGCAAATGGGCCAACATCAAGCATCGCAAAGCGGCCCAGGACGCCAGGAAAGGCAAAATCTTCACCAGGATGATCCGGGAACTGACGGTTGCCGCGCGTCAGGGTGGCAGCAACCCGGCGGACAACCCCAGGCTCCGTGCCGTCATGGACAAGGCTTTCACGGCCAACATGAAGAAAGACACCATCGAGCGAGCCATTGAACGGGGCGCCGGTGGCGGTGATGACACAAACTATGAAGAGCTCACCTATGAGGGCTATGGTCCCGGTGGTGTAGCAATTCTGGTGGAGGTGATGACCGACAACAGGAACCGCACCGTCGCCGATGTGCGTCACGCCTTCAACAGGCAGGGTGGCAACCTTGGCACCGACGGCTCGGTGGCCTGGCTTTTCAGCAAACAGGGCATCATCTCCTACAGTCCTGATGTCGGGGAAGAAGCGCTGCTGGAGGCGACCCTTGAATCCGGCGCTGAAGACATAACCCAGCAGGACGACGGCTCCTGGGAGATAGTCACCACCCCCGAGCAGTTTCTCGATGTCAGAGACTCCCTGGTGGCGGCTGGCCTGGCTCCGGATAACGCCGAGGTAACAATGGTTCCGTCCACCACGGCTGAGGTTGAAGGCGAGATGGCGGAAGCAGTACTCAGGCTGCTGGACATGCTGGAAGACCTGGACGATGTCCAGAATGTCTATTCCAATGCGGAGATTGGCGAAGACGTGATGGCGGCTCACAGCGGCTGACTCCGGGCTGGAAACTTTCCTCATAGAAAGGAGCAAGGGTGGCGATCATACTGGGTGTGGACCCTGGCTCACGTATTACCGGTTACGGCATCATCCGTTCGGAAGGGCGCAATACCGAGTATCTGGACAGCGGTTGCATCCGCGTTGGTGAGAAGCCCATGGCCGAGCGCCTGCAGACCATTTTCCACAGTCTCGCCACCCTGATCGGTGAATTCCGCCCGGACGAATTTGCCATTGAGCAGGTATTCATGGCGCGCAATCCGGATTCCGCTCTCAAGCTGGGCCAGGCCCGCGGAGCTGCCATTGTCAGTGCCGCCAACAGCGGCCTTGCAGTGCACGAATATTCCGCGCGGCAGGTCAAACAGGCGGTGGTGGGCAGCGGGGGCGCCGACAAGGCCCAGGTGCAGCACATGGTCCAGACCATTCTCGGCCTGTCCCGGAAGCCCCAGGCAGACGCTGCAGATGCCCTGGCCATTGCCCTGTGTCATGCCCACATGAGCCAGAGCGTGGCAAGAATATCAGCTGGCGGCCGGGTCCGTGGCGGTCGAATCCGGCCCTGACCGGGCTTTTCTGGTGAAATCCCGAAATACTGATTACTTTGCCTGGAGGAAGATGTCTTGATTGGTCGCATCCGCGGTACCCTGGCTGAAAAATCCCCAGGCCAGGTTCTTGTCGAGGCGGGGGGGCTGGGCTACGAAGTCGATATCCCCTACACCACATTCTTTCATCTTCCCGAGGTCGGGCAGGAACTGATTCTTCATACCCACTTTTCGGTCCGCGAAGACGCCCAGAGCCTGTTTGGTTTTGCCGCCAGACTGGACCGGGATCTGTTCCGCCTGTTGATCAAGGTCAATGGGGTCGGCCCCAGGTTGGGCCTCGGCATTCTCTCGGGGCTTGATGCCCAGCAGTTTATCCGCTGCGTGGAAAACCGGGACGCCGCCGCTCTGGTGAAGCTGCCAGGGGTCGGCAAAAAAACCGCCGAGCGATTGATGATTGAAATGACAGACCGGATAGGGCAGCTTGAAGGACAGTTTATGCCCGAGGCAGCCAGCGGTGCGGCCGTCGCTTCCACAGCACCGACCACGCACCGTCCGTCGGATGAGGCAGAAGCGGCACTGATTGCTCTGGGGTACAGACCCCAGGAAGCCGCCCGCGCCATCAGCCGGGTGGCGGAAGAGGGCATGAGCGCGGAAGACCTGATCCGGCTCGCATTGAAGAAGATGATACCTGCCAGCTGATCATGGCCCTGGTATAAAAAACTGGAGGTCAACCTGTCGGGAGCGTAACGTGACAGTCAATATGCGCCTTGTACAATGTTTCACGTTTTGATCCCCGGGAAGATTTAATGCCGTACGCCTGCAATGAGCACTTTAATGATTGAATCGGACCGCCTCATTTCGGCCCAGACCGGACAGTATGAAGAAGTGCAGGACCGGGCCATCCGGCCCAATGTACTGAGTGAGTATGTCGGCCAGCCTGCGGTGCGGGAGCAGATGGATATCTTCATCTCTGCAGCCCGTGGCCGGCAGGAAGCCCTGGATCACGTGCTGATATTCGGCCCGCCCGGACTTGGCAAGACCACCCTGGCCAATATCATTGCCAATGAAATGGGCGTGGCCATCAAGACCACCTCCGGCCCGGTTCTGGAAAAAGCCGGTGACCTGGCGGCCATGCTGACCAATCTTGAATCCGGCGACGTGCTGTTCATCGACGAGATTCATCGGCTCAGCGCCGCGGTGGAGGAAATACTCTACCCGGCCATGGAAGACTACCAACTCGACATTATGATTGGGGAAGGCCCTGCAGCCCGGTCAATAAAACTCGATCTCCCTCCTTTTACGCTGGTGGGGGCCACCACTCGAGCTGGACTTCTGACATCGCCGTTGCGGGACCGTTTCGGCATAGTCCAGCGCCTGGAGTTCTACAATACCGCGGACCTGACTCATATCATCCGGCGTTCTGCCAGCCTGTCCGGTGTGTCCATCGAGGAAGCCGGAGCCCATGAAATAGCCTGTCGTTCCCGGGGCACCCCCCGTATTGCCAACCGTCTCCTGCGCCGGGTTCGGGATTTCGCCGAAGTCAGGGCCGATGGCATCATCACCGCAGGCATTGCTGACCAGGCTCTGAACATGCTCAAGGTCGACAGCCGCGGCTTTGATCACATGGATCGCCGCCTGCTGCTGGCGATGATCGAGAAGTTCGATGGCGGTCCAGTGGGTGTGGAAAGTCTTGCCGCAGCCATCAGCGAAGAACGGGGCACCATCGAGGATGTGATCGAGCCATTCCTCATCCAGCAGGGCTATATGCTGCGCACCCCCAGAGGACGCATGGTGACATCCCATGCCTATCTGCATTTTGGTATTGCAGCCGCAGCGGAGGAGCCGAAGGGCGCCCAGGAGGATCTGCTTGGCTGAGGCATCCCAGACTGGCGGGCAGTTTGAGCTGCCAATCCGGGTTTACATCGAGGACACCGATGCCGGTGGCATTATCTTTCATGCCAAATACCTTCATTATATGGAGCGGGCCCGGACCGAGTGGGTGCGAAGCCGGGGCGTCGAGCTTCGTGCAGGGCTGGCAGAAAATATCAGTTACGTGGTCCAGAGCCTGTCCATCAGTTATTGCCGGCCGGGTCGGCTGGATGATCTGCTTCAGGTAAGTGCTGATCTGGTCCAGTGCGGCCGGGTCTGGATGGAGTTTGAGCAAAAGGTGGTGCGGGTATCGGATAACGCGCTATTGGCCGCGGCCAGGATCAGGGTAGCCTGCATAGCGCTGGACACGGGGCGTCCCAGACGGCTGCCCGCCAGCATAAGCGCTTTGATGGCGGCAGCTAGCAACAATCAACCAGAATAAGCCAGGAGTTAAAGGTGGATTCAGAACTTTCAGTTTGGTCTTTAATACTTGACGCAGGCCTGCTGGTCCAGCTTGTCATGCTGGTGCTGGCGCTCGCGTCGGTGGTGTCCTGGGCGCTGATTTTCCAGCGTTACCAGGTTCTCCGAAAGGCCAGACAGGCTCAGTTGGCTTTTGAGGAACGATTCTGGTCCGGAATGGACCTCGGCCAGCTGTATCATGACGTCACCGCCAATCCCACGCCTTTTTCGGGCCTGGAATCGGTGTTCCGCTCGGGCTTTCGTGAATTTTCCCGCCTCCGTCAGCAGAGCCGCGATGCGGAAGCGGTCATGGATGGCGCCCAGCGGGCCATGCGGGTGGCCTTTTCCCGGGAGCAGGAACGCCTGGAGGCTCATTTGCCCTTTCTGGCAACCGTCGGCTCAACCAGCCCCTATGTCGGCCTGTTCGGGACTGTGTGGGGCATCATGAATTCGTTCCGGGGTCTGGCGCAGACCCAGCAGGCGACGCTGGCAACCGTTGCCCCCGGGATTTCGGAGGCCCTGATTGCCACGGCCATGGGCCTGTTTGCCGCCATCCCCGCGGTTATTGCCTATAACCGGTTTTCAAGCACCTCGGATAGCCTGCTGAAAAACTATGAGACCTTCGCTGAAGAATTCTCAAGCATTCTGCACCGGCGCGTGCACAGCAGTGAGAAGACCAGCTCTGTCTGAACGGACAGTGGATACTGAGCGAGTGGGAGACTGAAATGAAAGGTATGGGAATGATGCCCCACGCGCGGCGCAAGCCGATGTCGGAAATCAACGTGGTGCCATACATAGACGTCATGCTGGTGTTGCTGGTGATCTTCATGGTGACTGCGCCCATGTTGACCCAGGGTGTGAAGGTGGATCTTCCCAATACCAGTGCGGATGCAATTCAGCCCGAAAAAAATGTGGAATCCATTATCGTTTCGGTGGACGCCAACGGCGCCTATTTTCTGGAAGTGGGTGGCAAAGGTGGCGACCCCATGGCTCTGGCTGATATCCGGGAGCAGGTAAGCAAAATCCTGGCTGGCCGGCAGGATGGCGAAGTTCTGGTTCGCGGCGATGAGTATGTGGATTACGGTACGGTTGTGCGGCTGATGTCGACACTCCAGGGAGCAGGGGCGTCCCGCGTCGGTCTTATTACCGAAGACAACCAGGTTGAGTAAGGCTGACAGTACGTGAGTGATCAATCCCGCGAGATTATCAGCACAGGGACGCCGCCCTGGAAATCGCCGGTCATCCTCTCGGTGGTTCTTCACGGGCTGATTATAGTGGTAGGCCTCACGAGCCTCAGCCTGAGGTCCCCCGAGCCTGAACCAGCGCCCCGCAGCATCTCTGCGCGACTGATCAGTGAGGAGCCTCCACAGCCCGAGCCGGCACCGCCTCAGGTAGACGAGGCAGAAGAAAAAAAGAAACAGGAAGAAGCTCAGCGCAGAGCGCAAAAAGAAAAAGAGGAAAAAGAGAAAGCCCGACAGGCTGCTGTAAAAAAAGAGCAGCAACGCCAGGAAGAAGAAAAGCGCAGGCAGGCCGAGAAACAGCAGGCAGCCGAGGCAGCGAAGGCCGAAAAGGAGCGCGAGCGCAAGGCGCAGGAAGCCGCGCAGCGCAAAGCCGAGGAGGCCAGGGAAAAAGCTGAGGCCGAAGCCAAAGCGCAGGCCCAACGCAAGGCTGAAGAGGAGCGCAAACGCCAGGAAGCCGAGCGCCAGGCGGCGGAAGAGGCCCAGCGTCGAAAGGAGGAAGCGGCCAGGCAGGAGCAGGAGAGGCTTGAGCGCGAGCGCCAGGAACAGGCAAAACGCGAAGCTGAGCAAAAACGCCGCGAGGCCGAGCGGCGACTCAAGGAGCAGCAGCTGGAATCCCTGGCCCAGAATGCCCGGGAAAAGCAGGCAGCGGAAGAGCGCCGCCGGCAGGAACAGGCGGCAGCCCAGGCCCGTCAGTCTGAGATGCTGTCAGAAAGTGAGCGTTACCAGGCCCTGATTCGTGACCGGCTTTCCCGGGCCTGGTATCCGCCGCCCTCGGCGACCGAGCAGATGACGGCGACGCTTCAGATTACACTGCTGCCCACCGGTGAGCTGGCATCAGTGCAGCTTGTGAGCGGCAGTGGCAGCACGGCCTTTGATAATTCGGCACTGAGCGCCGTAAAAAGCCTCAGTCGTTTTCCGGTACCGGAAAGCCGGGACACATTTGAACGCTACTTCCGGCAGTTCACGATTGAGTTCAACCCGGAAAAGATGAAATAGCGACAGCGAGCAGCATAATGCGGGATATGAGCGAAACTTTGACAGACAGAAAATGGTGGAACGGTCGGCGCCTGCTGGCAGTCCTTCTTCTGACAGCGTGTATTGCAGTGCCAGCCCAGGCCGAGCTGCTGATCCGCATCACCGAAGGTGCGGAGTCGGCCATACCCATGGCCGTAGTGCCCTTTGCCGAGACAGGGAATCTACCGGCGGACGCAGACGTCAGCCAGGTTGTCCGGGACGACCTGTCCATGAGTGGCGAATTCAGGACCCTGGAACCCTCCCGTATGCTCAGCCTTCCATCCCGGGGCGAAGGAGTGCATTACCGCGACTGGAACATGCTGGGGCAGCGCTATCTGCTGGTCGGAGAGACGGTGCGGGAAGGGGATCGGGTGAATGTCCGTTATGAGCTTTTTGATGTTAACCGCCAGCAGCGGATGCTGGGGGAAACCGCTTCCTCATCGCTGACAGGCCTTCGTCAGTTGGCACACTACATCAGTGACAAGGTGTATGAGGCCATCACTGGCGTCCCCGGGGCCTTTTCCACCCAGCTTGCCTATATCACCCTGCAGATGAAGGACGACAGGCGTCTGTACAGGCTTCAGATCAGTGATGTGGACGGCAAGCGGGCCTCAGTGAGGCTGGAAAGCAACGAGCCCATCCTTTCACCCACCTGGTCGCCGGACGGAAAGAGCCTGGGTTATGTATCATTTGAAAGCGGCCGGCCGGCCATATACACCCATGAGCTGAAGACGGGAGACCGGACCCGGCTGGCATCTTTTCCGGGTCTGAATTCGGCACCGGACTGGTCACCGGATGGACGTTCGCTTCTGCTGACCCTGTCGAAAGATGGCAACGCCGAGATCTATCGCATGGACATAGCCACCCGGGCCGTGAAACGCCTTACCAATCACTGGTCCATAGATACCGAGCCCGAGTGGCACCCTGAAGGCAAGGGTTTTCTCTTCACCTCGGACCGCTCCGGTGGGCCCCAGGTTTACTATCAGCCGTCGGATTCCGCTGACCCCCGTCGCCTGACTTTTAGCGGTCGTTACAATGCCAGGCCAAGATTCGGGCCGGATGGGAAGTTCATCTATTATGTGCACCAGCGGGAAGGAGCATTCCACATTGCGAAGATGAATTTTGAGTCGGGCCAGGAGACTGTGCTTACCCGCTCAAAAATGGATGAGTCGCCCAGCGTTTCGCCCAACGGCCAGATGCTGATCTATTCAACCCAGCAGGGCGGTGAGAGCGTATTGGCGGTGGTTTCCACCGACGGTGGCGCCAACTACACCCTGCCAGCGACAGAGGGCGATGTCCGCGATCCCGCGTGGTCGCCGATCGTACGCTGATTATTTCGTAAACTGAGTAACATAACCCACTGATAAGGAAGATGTACGATGGTTTTCATGCAGAAAAAGGCGTTTGCCCTTGTGTTGGTTCTTGGTCTGGTTGCCGGTTGCAGTTCCACTGGCGATACCATGGACGACGAGGCCTACGGCGCAGGCGGTACTGCAACCGGTGAGCAGGATGGCACCACGGTTTACGGCGGCGAAGACGGCGATGGCGTATCCGCCCGGGGCCTGACTGAGGCAGAGCAGCGCGAACTCCGCGAACAGGACCAGCAGCAGGAACAGGAAACCCTGCGCAGAATCACCACCTTCTACTTTGATTTTGATACAGCTGAAATCAAATCCGAATCACGTGATGTGCTGGCGGCTCACGCCCGTTACCTCGCCAATAATCCTTCCCAGGAAGTGCGTCTGGAAGGCCACGCCGACGAGAGAGGAACCAAGGAATACAACCTGGCCCTGGGTGAGCGCCGTGCCAACGCAGTCGCGCGCTTCCTCGTAGTCAACGGTGCTTCCCGCGACCAGATCGAAACAGTAAGCTATGGCGAGGAAAAGCCGGCAGTCATGGGTTCAGGCGAAAGCGTCTGGTCCCAGAACCGTCGCGTTGAGATGATCTACCAGTAACACCGGGTCACTACCAACAACAGGAACGCCCATGAGAAAAATCCTCATGGCGGCAGTCGCACTATCGCTTGTCGGCAGTGCGCTGGCGCAACAGGGGGCTCCGGCCTCGCAGAACAGGGCTGGCAACAGCCAGGGCAATTCCGAGCTGTTTTTCATGATCGAACAGCTGCAGGCCGAAGTTCGCCGCATGCAGGGCGAGCTTGAAGAGCAGCGTCATCAACTCAATCGGCTTGCCGAGCAGTCGCGGGAGCGTTACATCGACCTTGACCAGCGTCTGCTGGGTGTTCTGAAAAAGGTTGAGTCGCAACCCGCTCCAGCGCAAGCCGGGCCCGGCGCTGAGAAGTCCGTTGGGAATGATGTTCCCGCCAAAGAGTACCGGCAGCCAACGGAAGAAGAGCGTCAGGCCTACCAGAGGATCCAGAAGCTGATTCACGAAGAAAAGAAGTACGATGCCGCAATCGATGCGATTTACGACTTCATTTCGAGTTATCCTGAGGGTGATCTGACCGTCAATGCCTACTACTGGCTGGGTGAAGTTTACCTGGTCAAGCCGCAGCTGGAACAGGCAAAACAGGCATTTACGATTGTTGCGACACGTTATGAGGACCACCGGAAGGCCGCTGACGCAGCTTACAAGCTGGGCGTGACTCTTGACCGGCTTGGCGACAAAGACAAAGCCAGGCAGCAGATGCAGTCAGTTATGGATGAATATCCGGGAACCAAAGCCGCGGAGCTTGCCAGAGTGTATCTGGCGCAGTGATACATGGCAGCAGGGCGCAGGACAAATAATCCGGCAAAAGGGTTGAACGGCGCCCAAAAATCCGTATTATGTGCGCCTCGTTTGGGTCGTTAGCTCAGTTGGTAGAGCAGTTGGCTTTTAACCAATTGGTCGATGGTTCGAATCCATCACGACCCACCAAATTACCAGATGTCTCCAGGGCGAATCAGTCTGTTAACCCCGGAGCAGCCTTGAACGGCAACCGTTTAAGGGTCGTTAGCTCAGTTGGTAGAGCAGTTGGCTTTTAACCAATTGGTCGATGGTTCGAATCCATCACGACCCACCAAAAAAGTGAAGACCGTCTGCCAGACTCCGTCCCGGCGCCGGCTTCACGGAAAAGAGCCTTCGGGCTCTTTTTTTTTGCCTGATCAGCACTACATAGAAGCATGTTGTACGTAGTAACGGCAGAGTGTTACAACATCATGTAACGGATACTGTCGTGAATATAATTTACGTGCCGGCCAGCTTCGCTGAATGAACAGTTCATGTACACGAGGCGACAGATCCCGGCACTGGAGTGAGACCAGACTGAATGACCCGAGCAGAAGATCGTATCCTGGTGCAGGAACATCTTGCCCACGCAGCAGAACCCAGGCAGCTTGGCGCTGAAGAGCGTCAGCGTCTGGAAGACCGGATCCGTCAGGCTCTGAGGGAGCGGGATGCCGTGCTGGTGGCCCATTACTACACGGATCCGGATATTCAGCGGCTGGCTGAGGAAACCGGCGGTTGTGTCGCCGACTCCCTGGAAATGGCCCGCTTCGGTAACCAGCATTCTGCGTCCACTGTGGTGGTGGCTGGCGTCAAGTTCATGGGGGAGACTGCGAAGATCCTCAATCCGGAGAAACGGGTACTCATGCCCACGCTGGAGGCCACCTGCTCTCTCGATATCGGCTGCCCTGCTGACGAGTTCGCTGCCTTCTGTGACCAGCACCCGGACCGGACAGTCGTGGTCTATGCCAATACGTCGGCTGCGGTCAAGGCAAGGGCAGACTGGGTGGTCACCTCAAGCTGCGCGCCAGCCATCGTGGAGGCGCTGGATGCCCGGGGCGAAAAAATCCTCTGGGCGCCGGACAAGCACCTCGGCAGTTACATCCAGAAGGCCACTGGCGCTGACATGCTGCTCTGGGAAGGCTCCTGCATTGTGCATGAAGAGTTCAAGGCCCGAGGTCTGGAAGATCTCAAGGCCCTTTATCCGGACGCCGCCATTCTTGTGCATCCGGAATCACCTGCGAATGTGGTCGAGCTGGCCGATGTAGCAGGTTCAACTTCCCAGCTGATCAATGCAGTTCAGACCATGCCGAACGAGCAGTTCATCGTGGCGACGGACAATGGCATTTTTTACAAGATGCAGCAGCTGGCTCCCAACAAAACCCTGATAGAGGCCCCAACAGCGGGCAGCGGTGCTACCTGCCGCAGCTGTGCCCACTGCCCCTGGATGGCGATGAACGGGCTGGAAAACCTGCTTCAGGTTCTGGAGACGGGGAACCAGGAGATCACCATTGATCCGGCTTTGCGAGAGCGGGCCCTGAAGCCTTTGCGCCGTATGCTCGACTTTACTGCAGACATGAACCTGAAAGCGGCCGGTAACGCCTGACAGGGCGCTTTTCGGCCCTGTCCGGTGGCCGCTACCGGCTCCGGGCCAGAGCCTCTGAAACCTGTGACAGTCGTTCCGTTATGATCTGACGGGCGGGGGCATCGGGAGGCACTTTTTCCTGTGCCTGCCGAAGCTGGCGCTCTGCAGCCTCCAGATCACCTGTCAGGATGTCGTATTCGGCTCTTGCCCTGTGGACCCCGACGATATCCCGGGCCTGGCCTTCAGCTTCTGCCAGCCGCAGCCAGAAGTGTTCCTTCCCGGGATATTGCCGGGTCAGGTTGCGCAGGTGATCCACGGCTCTCGGTGCGTTATCCGCTTCAAGCTCGGCCCGGGCCAGCATGGATGTGATGGCCCGGTTATCAGGATTGCGTCTGAGGGCAGTCCTGAGCATTTCACGGGCGTCATCCATCCGGTCCTGGTGAAGCAGCGCCTCAGCAAGAGTGACCTGATAGGTAATCCGCATCGGATTGTGTTCCAGGAGTTCTCTCAGTTTTTCTTCCGCCTCTTCCGCACGGCCGGCAGCGAGCAGGGCAACGGCAAGCCCGTAGCGCGCTGCCGCCATTTCATGGCCCTCTTCCGTTTTCACGTAGTCGTTAAAAACATTCACCGCATCGACGGGGCTGCGGGCGTAATGAACCTGCAGGCGGGCGCGCACCAGATGGTATTCCAGGGCATCTTCAAAGCCCCGGACCGGAAACTGTTCCGCCCGGCTGCGGGTGTCGGATACCCGGCTTTGGGTAAGGGGATGGGTGGAAAGATACTCAGGCATCCGATTACCCTGCATGCGATTCTGGCGCATCATGATTTCGAACATCTCGGGCATGCCCCGCGGGTCCATGCCGCTTTCTGCCAGAATTTCCAGTCCGACCCGATCAGCCTCCTGCTCATTGGCGCGGCTGTATTTCAGCATGTTCTGGGCGGCCAGTGCCTGGGTACCCATGATGGCTGCGATTCCCGCATCTGACTTGGTCACCGCGGACAATATTATCCCTGCAATCATGCCGCCAATGGTGAGTGGCGCACTGGTTTCCTGCTGTTCCATCCGGCGCGCAAAGTGCCGTTGGCTCAGGTGGGCAAGCTCGTGGGCAACTACGGACGCGAACTGCTGCTCGGTGCGGGCATTGAGAAAAAGCCCACCGTTGACACCAATCACGTTGCCCGGCACGGCAAAGGCGTTGATTGCCGGGCTGTCGATGACAACGATCGACATCTGCCTGTCCTTGAGGGGAACGGAGGGAACCAGCTGATAGACGATGGACTCCATATAGTCGTTTACCAGGGGGTCGGTTACCTGGTCAGCAGAGCGCCGGATAGAGCGCAGGACCTGCTGTCCGATCTGCTGTTCCATCTGGTCTGAAATGAGACCTCCTCCGGTGCCGCCAAAGGTGGGCAGGGGGGCCTCTTTTCCTGTGGCTGTCGTGACAGGCAGAAGAAGCAGTCCCAGCAATAATGGCCAGAGGGTGGTAGTGCCGGGCCAGTGTCTGACTCGAAATGCACGAATGAATTCCATAGGTTGCCTGATATACTCTCCAGCAGTCAGTGCAATGCCGTTTTGTGAGCGGCATAATGCATCAATATTCACAGTAAACCGGATTGCCTGCCACCACTATGCCAGACGTTACCCTGGATGCCTCCGGGCTTCGCTGTCCCATGCCTCTTCTCAAGACCAAGCTCGAACTCAGTGCCATGAAAGCCGGGCAGGAGCTGGAAGTCATTGCCACGGATGCAGGCTCGGCCCGGGATATTCCATCATTTTTAAAATTCACCTCCCATGTGCTGGTAGACTCCTCGGAAAGCGAAGGGTGTTACCGGTTTCTGATAAGACGCGGGCAGTGAGGGATTGTTCCTGATTCACCGGAGATTTTAATGGTTCGCATTTTACGTGGTCTGGCCCACAAATACTTCTCGGATGACGAAGCGGTCATCCTTTTCCTGCTGCTTGTCATAGGCACACTGGTCGTCATCTTTTTTGGCCAGATGCTGGCGCCGGTCATCGCAGCAGTCATTATCGCTTTTATCCTTCAGGGGCTGGTGACCAAACTCATCCGGCTGGGCGTTCCGGAACTGGCAGCGATTCTCGGCGTCTTTCTCATGTTTCTTGGCACTCTGGTGGGCTTCCTCTTTGGCCTGCTGCCTCTCATCTGGGGGCAGGTGGCCAGCCTTGCAAGCGAAACCCCAAGAATCTTCAAGGAGTTTCAGTCCTTTATCGAGCACTTGCCCGAGGAGTATCCGGCGCTGGTTTCCATTGAGCAACTGGATACCCTGTCCCGGCAGCTGGCATCGGAGGCGGCGAATCTCACCCAGTGGATCGTCTCCTTTTCCCTGTCCAGTATTCCGGACCTGCTCGCCCTGCTGATTTACATGGTGCTCCTGCCAATTCTGGTGTTTTTCTTCCTCAAGGACCGCAACGTACTGCTGTCTGCAGTGGGCCGCATGCTGCCCCACCGGCGCGCGATGATGGAGAAGATATGGCTGGAGGTGAACCAGCAGTGCGCCAATTACGTTCGGGGCAAGGCGGTTGAAATACTGATCGTTGGCGGCGCTACCTATGTCGGCTTCAAGCTTTTTGGTCTGCCTTACTCAGCACTGCTGGCCCTGCTTGTCGGCCTCAGTGTTGTTGTTCCCTATATCGGTGCTGCGGTGGTTACGGTTCCGGTAGCAGTCATAGCCCTGTTTGCTTTTGGCTGGGGTCCTGAGTTCATCTGGGTAATGGTCATTTACGGTGTTATCCAGGCAGTGGATGGCAATGTGCTGGTGCCTTTGCTGTTTTCGGAGGTGAACAATCTGCACCCGGTGGTGATCATCATCGCAGTGCTGTTTTTCGGCGGTATATGGGGGCTCTGGGGTGTATTCTTTGCGATTCCCCTGGCCACCATGCTCAAGGCAATATTCTCGGCATGGCCGGTCAATACAGGGGACCCCCTGAAAACCTCCGGATCCGAATCGGCAGAGTAAACCAGATGCCTGCCGCTAGCGGGATTTTCCAGGAGTGATCGGCGCCTCTGCTCCGGGTATTTATTCATGGTCTCCCTTGTGTCAGTTCACAGCCAACATTACCATTACCCTTTTATTTGAGCGGAGTCTTTATGATTACTGGCAGTCTTGTCGCACTGGTGACCCCGATGTATCCGGATGGTGAAATCCACTGGGAGCATCTGGACAAGCTGGTGGATTTCCATCTGGACAACGGAACCCACGGCATAGTCGCTGTGGGAACCACCGGTGAGTCTTCCACCCTGGATCCGGACGAGCACCTTCAGGTAGTCGGTCACATCATAAAGCGGGTAAATGGCCGGATACCGGTCATTGCCGGTACGGGCGGCAACTCCACACGGGAAGCGATCGAGCTGACTACCGAGGCCCACAAGCTCGGTGCCGATGCCTGCCTGCTGGTTGTCCCCTATTACAACAAGCCCACCCAGGAAGGCCTTTACCGGCATTTCCGGGCCATTGCGGAAGCTGTTCCCGTCAACCAGATTCTCTATAACGTGCCCGGGCGGACCGCCTGCGACATGCTCAACGAAACCGTCGAGCGGCTCGCGGATATTCCCAATATCATCGGCATCAAGGACGCCACAGGCAACATCCCCCGGGGGACCGAACTGATCCGGGCAGTGGAGGGCAGGCTGGTGGTCTATTCCGGTGACGACGCCACCGCAGCGGACCTGATGCTTGCCGGTGGCAAGGGTAATGTATCCGTCACGGCCAATGTGGCTCCAGGAGGCATGGCGTCTCTCTGTGAAGCGGCTATCGCCGGGCGTCATGAAGACGTTGCCAGAATCAACGAACAGCTGATGCCATTGCACCGCAAACTGTTTCTGGAGGCCAACCCGATTCCGGTCAAATGGGCGCTTCAACGCATGGGGCTGATTGGAGAGGGCATCCGTCTGCCACTCACGCCGCTCGACGAAAAGTTCCACAGCGAAGTTGAAGAAGCCCTGCACGCGGCAGGTGTACTCTGAATTACCTCACATTCCTGACGGAAGCACCCTGGAGCAGCCGGATGCAAGTGCAATTCAAACACGTTCTCGCGGTAATTCTGGGCATCGCCTGGGTGCTGCTGGCAGCCGGCTGCGGCATGATTGACGATCGTGCCCAGCGGTATGTCGATGCACCCGAAGGAGAGCCCCTTGAGGCGCCGGAAGGCCAGTCCATCGTACGTAAGCGCGAAGCCTGGCCCATCCGGGATGTCGGGGCCGCCGGTAATGCGGGGCTGCGCCCCGGGGAAATTCCCCGGCCGCCGGATACCACCGCGGATATCCTGGAGGAAAATTATCTCCTCGAGAGCCTGGACGATAACACCTGGGTGCTGATAAACGAGGTACCAGGCCGCGTCTGGCCTTCCGTGTCGGCATTCCTCAATGATAAAGGCCTTGGGGTCGCGACGGACAGCACCCAGCTGGGCCTGATCCAGAGCCAGGTTGCCAATTACAGTCGCCGTGCGCGGGATCTCCTGGAGATACCAGACGATGCAGATGCAGATCAGGTAACCCTGGTGCAGGCCCGTGTGGCCCCGGGTATACGGCGCAAAACCACTGAGGTCCAGTTCCGGGTGAGAAAAGTTGACCAGGCTCCGGGCGAGCTGCTCGCCTGGGAGAGCCAGTCCCAGGCGCCCGAGCTGGAACGCAGGCTACTGGAATCCTTCGCGGCATTCCTCAAGGGCCGTGAGGACAACAAGTCCTATTCCCGTGCCGCGCTGCGGATGAGCAGCGCCCCGAAAGTGAAGCTCCTTTCCGAGGGTGACCAGGCTGCGGGAATAGAAATGGCCGTATCCTACGACCGGGCCTGGGCCGAAGTGCGGCGCACCCTGGATGAGGCCGGTATCCCCCTGGTCGACCTGGACCGTAGCGAAGGCCAGTTTTACGTGGACTACCGTTCCGAAGAAGAGCGCAGTACCGGCTGGTTCAGCTGGTTCCGCGATGAGCCCGAGCCACGCTACACATTCTATATTCGCCTGGACGAGCGTGAAGACGGAATATTCGTTACCACGGGCAAAGCGGAAGATTACGACGGATCCGATCGCTCCCAGCGCCTGCTCTCGACCCTCTTTGAATATCTTTACTGATTCCCGGCCTTAATTGATCCGGCCCTGGCAATGATCGCCAGAGGCCGCTGGAGACACTGAATGGAAAAACGCGAAGAAGTCTATGCAGGCAAAGCGAAGTCGGTCTACCGTACGGACGATCCGGAGCGGTTCGTGCTGCTTTTCCGGGATGACACCTCCGCCTTCGACGGAGAAAGAAAAGAGCAGCTGAATCGCAAAGGCATGGTGAATAACCGGTTTAATGCCTTCATCATGGAAAAGCTCGAAGCGGCCGGCGTCCCTACCCATTTTGAGAGTCTGCTGTCCCCGGTGGAATCACTGGTCAGAAAGCTGGACATGATTCCGGTGGAATGTGTGGTTCGCAATATCTCTGCCGGCAGTCTTTGCAGGCGCCTTGGAGTTGAAGAGGGCCAGACGCTGAACCCGCCGACATATGAGCTGTTTCTGAAGAATGATGCCCTTCACGATCCCATGGTCAATGAGTCCCTGGCTGTCACCTTTGGCTGGGCCACGGCAGAAGAACTTGCACAGATGAAGGCGCTGACCTACCAGGTCAATGATCTGCTCAAATCCCTTTTTGAGGAAGCCGGCATGCTGCTGGTGGACTACAAACTGGAATTTGGCCGTTCCGGCGGCCGCATCGTGCTGGGCGACGAGTTCAGCCCTGATGGCTGCCGGATCTGGGACAGCTCAACACGCAAGAAAATGGACAAGGATCGTTTCAGGCAGGGTCTCGGTGACGTTATCGAGACCTATGAAGAGGTCGGTCGACGTCTGGGTATTCAGTTCGACTGAAGGCACTGTCCGACCAGGGAGCTCTGCTCCCCCCATACAATTCAGAGGTGATCCATGCGTAAATTGATCCTGGCTGCCGGTACATCGGCGGCGTTTATTGCTCCATTTCTTGCTCCTTTGGCGTCGGCGGACGTGCTGGGCGTTGGCGCCAATGTGAGCTACTGGAGCTCCGATCTCAGTGGTGAGGCGGAATCCGACGGCTCCGTGGTTGATGTCGAGAATGATCTTGATCTGGAAAGCGACGACAACGTCAATTTCACAGCACATTTTGAGCACCCTGTGCCAGCCCTGCCCAACGTAAGGTTCAATTACACCTCCCTGAGCCTGAGTGGTCGAGGTGAGCTTGGCGTTGATGGCTTCGACACCATTGTCACCCCCCAGGCGCAGGTGGATTCGGAGCTGGATCTGGACCAGATCGATGTCACCCTTTACTACGAAGTGCTGGATAACTGGGTAAATCTGGACCTCGGCCTGACCGGACGCAGTCTCGACGGCGAACTGACGGTTCAGGAGGTTGGCGGCACTGCTGCCAGCGAGACCGAAATCAAGGCCGTGGTTCCCATGGCCTACATAGCGGCCAGGTTTGACCTGCCGCTCACTGGTGTCTCGGTTGGCGCTGAAGGCAACGTCATCAGCTTCGACGGGGATTCGGTGTACGACTTCAACGCCTATGGCCAGTACGAGATCCAGGTGGTTCAGCTTCGCGCCGGTTATCGGCAACTGGGTATCGATTACGAAGATGACGACGACACTCTGGATATCGAGATTGGTGGTCCCTTCGTGAGCGCCGGTCTGGTCTTCTGACAGAGCTGACCGCCAGAAAAGCGGCACCGCTACGGCGGTGCCGCAATCACTCAGGGAGAGAACGTTGAAAATTCTGGTTACCGGGACAGCCGGCTTTATTGGATCCCAACTGGCCCATCGGTTATTGGCCCGGGGTGATGAAGTCATTGGCGTCGATAACGTCAATGACTACTACGACGTTTCTCTCAAGGAAGCCAGACTCGCGCCGCTGCTGGCCCATCCGGCCTTTACCGAAGTCCGGCAAGACATAGCCGACCGTGCCGTGATGCAGGCAGTGTTCGAGCAGCACCGCCCTGAGCGTGTGGTACACCTGGCCGCCCAGGCCGGCGTGCGGTATTCCATTGAAAACCCCAATGCCTACGTGGACGCCAATCTCGTTGGCTTCATGAACATCCTCGAAGGCTGTCGTCATAACCGGGTGGAGCATCTTGTGTATGCCTCCAGCAGCTCGGTATATGGCGCAAATGAAGCCATGCCTTTTTCGGTGCATGACAATGTGGATCATCCTCTGAGTCTCTATGCGGCCTCCAAGAAGGCCAATGAGCTCATGGCCCACACCTACAGCCATCTGTACCAGCTGCCCACCACCGGCCTGCGCTTTTTTACCGTCTATGGGCCCTGGGGCCGGCCGGACATGGCGCTGTTCATCTTTACCCGCAAGATCCTTGCCGGTGAGCCCATCGATGTATTCAACCATGGCCATCACCGCCGGGATTTCACCTATATTGACGACATAGTGGAAGGGGTCATCCGCACCCTGGACAGGATCGCCACGCCCAATCCAGCCTGGTCCGGCATGCAGCCGGATCCCGGCACCAGCCTGGCACCGTATCGACTCTACAACATCGGCAGCAACAACCCGGTGGAACTGTCCCGCTTTATCGAAATCATCGAAGAAAGAGTAGGGCGCAAGGCGGTGAAAAATCTCCTGCCAATGCAGCCCGGCGACGTGCCAGCAACTTACGCCAACGTAGATGACCTCATGGAAGATGTTGGCTACACGCCGGCAACTCCGGTGGAGGAGGGTATCTCAAGGTTCGTGGACTGGTATCGGGAGTTTTACGGGGTCTGAGCCTCTGGCGCCAAAGGCCGGCTTCCGGGGATTCCGACCTGGGGCGTCACAAGAGTGTCCTTGAGCACAGCGTCGGCGGCAGCGCAGTGACGATTCATTACGATCCCGACGTGCCTTCGGCAGAAATGCGGGATGAAAGCGGGAAGCTGTTGCCGGCAACCCGTGCTTTCTGGTTTGCCTGGTATACCTTTCATCCGGAAACGCTGATTTTCGAGGCGGAGTGAGCCGCCCGCTCCTATGCATGCTCGGCGGTGATCCCTGTATCAATGACCTATGGCAAGGCTTTGATGGTAATACATCGGATTTTGAAATATCCCGAGCCAACAACTGGAGAATTAATAGCGTAATGTGTCGATAAAACTTACAGTTGCAAAGGCGAAAATACTATAAATAGCTGATTATTAAGCTTATTGTAAGGACTGGCTCATTGATTGCCTGACAACCATAGCAGTGCGTGTGCAACGACTGTTTAAAGTAAAGATTATCAAAGGCAGTTTTCTCAAGGAGCATGTCATGAAAACAGGATACAAAGTGATTGTCGCAGCGTCCGTAATGCTGGCGGCACAGAGCGCTTCAGCGCTCGTAATTGACTCCACAACCACGGATGGAAATGCCCTGGCCACTGCGCTGGTAGGGTCTGGCGTTACCATTTCCAATGTGAACTACTACGGCGGCAGCAACCAGTCTGGCTTCTTCTCGGGCGGTGCTGGCGTGCTGGGCATCGACAATGGTTTGATCATGACAACGGGCAGTGCTTTGGAGGCCCCGGGACCAAACAACAGCGATGGCACGACTGGCAATCGGGGTGTTGGCGGCGGTGCGGGAGATGCAGATCTTAACGCCTTGATCCCCCAATCGACCAATGATGCCGCTGTACTGACGTTCGATTTCACAACCGACACCGGCGATCTGTTTTTCAATTACGTATTCGCGTCTGAAGAGTATAATGAATACGTCAACTCCAACTTCAACGATGTATTCGCATTCTTCGTAGACGGAGTAAACATAGCTAAAGCACCCGACGGCCAGGCAGTTTCCATCAATAACGTCAATTGCGAAGGTGCGGCTCCTAACTGCTCGGTCTTCAACAACAACGATCCAAGCGAGGGCGCTCCGTTATTCGATATTGAATATGACGGTTTCACCGACAAGCTTCTTGCGTCATTCCTCGGTTTGGGCGCGGGCACTCATCAGATGAAGATCGCGATTGCAGATGCGGGTGATTCAGTACTGGATTCCGCTGTTTTCCTTGAGGGAGGCAGCTTCTCTGGTAACGAACCAACGCCTGTGCCGGAACCAGGTGTGCTTGGCCTGATGGCATTGGGATTGGGTGGCTTGATGGCCGCGCGTCGTCGCCGCAATTCCGGCATGCTCTCTGCTTGATGGGGAAGCTCCCTTCGGAGGCTGTGTGAAAACAGTCCCTGAGCTAAAAAAATAACCGTGACACTGTTCACGGTTATTTTTTTAGGCACCGGAAAGGCAGGCTCCCTAGTCAAACACTGAAATAGACCCTTAAATTTGCACAGGTGGCTAAGCTCTGATTCATCATCTCCACAGGGGAGGAGGACCGACAGACGGACCGATCACTGGCTACACGCCGGCAACTCCGGTGGAGAAGGGTGTCTCAAGGTTCGTGGACTGGTGTCGGGAGTTTTACGGGGCCTGACCGCGTCGCCCGAAGCCGAATGCCCGGGCGCGCCCAGTCTGGTCCGGCTCAGGAGCCGGCCAGGATCCAGCGAGACGCTTTCTCCGCAATCATCAGGGTGGGCGAGTTGGTGTTGCCGCTGGTAATGGTCGGCATGACGCTGGCATCGACGACCCGCAGACCAGCAACACCCCTTACCCTGAGGTGCGGATCCACCACCGCAAGTTCATCATCGGCGCGGCCCATGCGGGCAGTTCCCACCGGGTGAAAAATGGTTGTCCCAATGTCCCCGGCCAGTCTGGTCAATTCATCATTGGTCTGGTATTGCAGACCGGGCCTGAACTCTTCCGGCTGGTATTTCGCGAAAGCTGGCTGTTCAGCGATCCGCCGGGTTACCCGCAGGGAATCCGCCGCCACTTTGCGGTCCTCAGGCGTGCTCAGATAATTGGGCGTAATGGCAGGCGGCTGTCTGGGATCGTTGCTGCGGATGCGCACCGTGCCCCGGCTCGTCGGATTCAGGTTACAGACGCTGGCCGTAATGGCGGAAAAGTCGTGTAACGGCTGGCCGAACGCATCCAGGCTGAGCGGCTGAACATGGTACTCGATGTTGGCGTATTCATAATCGCCAGAACTCCGGGTAAACAGGCAGAGCTGGGACGGGGCCATGCTCATGGGTCCGGACCGGGTAAGAAGATATTCAAGGCCTATCCGGGCCTTGCCAGTCAGCGAACTGGTCATGATGTTCAGGGTGGCTGCCCCCTTAACCTTGTAAACGGACCGGATCTGCAGATGGTCCTGCAGGTTTTCGCCGACGCCGGGCAGGTCGACCACCAGATCAATGCCGTGCTCGCTCAGAAGCTCGGCAGGCCCGATGCCGGAAAGCTGAAGCAGTTGGGGTGAGCCGATGGCACCGGCGGAGAGGATGACTTCCCGTGTCGCCCGGGCAATGATTTCAGTCTCGCCGGGCCGGTTGACCCGCACACCGGTGCAGCGAGGGCCCGAACCGGAGTTTCCAGTCTCCAGCCCGAGTACATGAGTAGAATGCCAGAGTGTGAGGTTGGGGCGTTTCTCGGCTTTCCGGAGAAATGCCTTGGAGGTATTCCAGCGCCACCCTGAGCGCTGATTGACCTCGAACAGATCAACGCCCTCGTTATCGCCCCGGTTGAAATCACGGGTCCGGGGAACGCCGGCCTCAACACAGGCTTCGGCAAAGTCTTCCAGCACTTTCCACTTAAGGCGCTGGCGCTCAACACGCCACTCGCCGCCATGGCCATGATATCTGTGGTGCTCCGGGTCGGCATCGCCATCCTCATCCAGCCGATAGTGGTCCTCGTGACGCATGAAATCGGGCAGGCAGTTGTCCCAGTTCCAGGCCTCTTCGTCCGTGGCGTCGGCCCACTGGTTGTAGTCCCTGGCCTGACCGCGAATGTAGAGCATTCCGTTGATGCTGGAGCAGCCGCCAAGGGTTTTACCCCTGGGATAGATCAATGACCGTCCATTAAGGCCGGGGTCCGGCTCGGTGCGGAAGCGCCAGTCGGTGCGTGGGTTATCGATACAGTACAGATACCCCACGGGTATGTGGATCCAGGGATAATTGTCCCGGCCTCCGGCTTCGATCAGCAGTACCCGGTTCCCGGGATCAGCACTCAGGCGGTTGGCCAGCAGGCAGCCCGCGGTGCCAGCTCCTACCACTATGTAATCAAACCCGGGATTTTCCAGGGGCTTTTTGTTGTAGGGCATAATATTGCTCCGCGGCTCATTCAGCCGTCGTCTGACGATCGGCTGTTCCGTCCATGGCCAGGTGTAGTAGTCGTGAAGAGAGTTTAGCCGCCCGCATTTCGAACAGGATCTCGTTCCCGATAAAATCACTTTTTCTCCAGTTGTCACAATTCCACAAAGGTCTGGCACCCACGCAAAAGCTCCAATTCGTCCTGAGTGATATTTCTTTACCTGACGAAATCAAAATACAGTGGAGAACAGTGCTTGCCGCAACAGCGAATCTGTCATCGCTGACTCATCCCAACCGCACCTCACGGTACACACGAACCAGTGTCAGGAGTAATTATGAACACGAAGAAGACCCTGCTTGCCGCCGCGCTTGCTTCATCCCTGGTGTTAAACAGCCCCAACATCATGGCCCATGGCAGTTCTCCGGAATATCTGCCGATAGGGGAGGTGCTGAACTCCTCTGGCGCCAGCTACGAACTCAGCGACGATAAGAGTGAACTGCTGATCAAGTCCGGGGATGCAGAAATCCGGGTTCCTCTTGGAGAGAACCAGGCTTTTTACAATGAGAGACCTATTGAGCTGTCCGCCCCGGTGAAACTGCATGAGGGTAAAGTACTGGCAGAGCGGAACTTTGCCCATGATGTGTTCGCCAGCCAGGTTTCCCAGAGCATCACCATCGGCAATAAAACACATCCACTTGATCCACTCACGGCCGAAGAAATTACCAGGGCTACAGAGGCGGTCAAGACCTCCAGACACTACAAGGATTCGATCCGTTTCACCCAAATACGTCTTGCCGACCCAGGTAAAGAGAAGGTGTGGGAGTGGTCCTTTGGTGAAGGCCACGACTTTGCACGTCAAGCCATTTTTACGGTGGTGGACGGGAGAAAGGTCATTGAAGGCACCGTGGACCTCGAATCCGAAAAGGTCCTTCGCTGGGAGCATATCGAAGGCGCCCACGGCATGGTTACCTTCGATGATTTCCTGGCTGTGCAGGAAATTGTCACAAACAGCGATGCCTACAAAGAGGCATTGAAGAAGCGTGGTATTGACGATGTCGGAAAGGTTGTCGCAACGCCACTCACGGTGGGCTACTTCGGCGGCGACGATGACCTCAAGCATGAGCTGAAACTTTTGAAGGTGGTGTCTTACCTTGATGTGGGTGACGGCAACTACTGGGCGCACCCGATCGAGAACCTCGTCGCGGTGGTGGACCTGGAGAAAAAGAGCATTCTGAAGATCGAGGACGATGGCGTCATCCCGGTACCGATGACGCCTCGTCCCTACGACGGCCGTAACCAGGAAAATATTGCTGATGTAAAACCGCTGATGGTTGTCCAGCCCGAAGGATCCAATGTGTCCATGTCGGGCAACACCATCAGTTGGCAGAACTGGGACTTTCATCTCAAGTTGAACTCCCGTGTCGGCCCCGTCATTTCGACACTGACGTACAATGACAAGGGCGAAAAGCGGAAGGTCATGTACGAGGGCTCGCTGGGCGGCATGATCGTACCTTACGGCGACCCAGACGTGGGCTGGTACTTCAAGGCCTACCTGGACTCCGGCGACTACGGTATGGGCAATCTGACCTCCCCGCTGGAGCCAGGTGTCGATGCGCCCAATAACGCCACGCTGCTGCAGGCAACCCTGGTGGATAACGGCGGCGAGCCTTTCACCATTCCGAACGCCATCGCGGTTTTTGAGCGCTATGCGGGGCCGGAGTTCAAACACACCGAAATGCTGGGCAGCAGTCCGGGAAACACAAGTCGTGAGCGAAGGGAGCTGGTTGTGCGCTGGGTAAGCACAATTGGTAACTACGACTATATGTTTGACTGGATTTTCATGGCCAATGGCAATATCCAGCTCACCGTCGGAGCGTCTGGCATTGAAGCCGTCAAGGCTGTGAAGTCCCGAACTATTCACGACGAAACTGCGGAAGAAGATACCCGTTACGGCACCCTGATCGACCACAATATCGTGGGCACCACCCATCAGCATATCTACAACTTCCGCCTGGATATGGATGTTGACGGCACTGGCAACAGCCTTAGGGAAATCGATCCCGTTGTTGCGAAAAACACCGATGGCGGCCCGCGTAAGAGCGTCATGATTACAAAAGAACGAGTCGTTCCTACTGAACAGGAAGCAGTGCAGAAATTCGACCCGTCCACCATTCGCTTGATGACCAACCCCAATAAGGAAAACCGCATGGGTTATCCGGTCGGTTACCAGATCATACCCTTTGCCGGGGGCACACATCCCATTGCCAAGGGTGCGTTATTCAGTGAGGACGAGTGGCTGTATAAGCGTGTCAGCTTCATGGATAAGCAAATCTGGGTAACCCGGTACAAAGAGCATGAGCGTTTTCCCGAGGGAACCTACCCGAACCGGTCCAAAAGCGATACTGGCTTGAAAGTCTTCGTGCAAGACAACGAGTCGATTGAGAACGTCGACACCGTGCTGTGGATGACAACCGGTGCTACTCACGTGGCCCGGGCTGAGGAATGGCCCATCATGCCGACAGAGTATGTCCATTCCATGTTGAAGCCCTGGAACTTCTTTGATGAGACCCCGACTCTGAACCTGCCCGAGTGAGAGCATCAGAGCCTGCCTTTTCACCAGAGAGAGAATTGCCAGGCAGGGAGCGCCTGGTTACAAACTCAGATTCAGGAGATTCCGGAACAATGACAAATACAAATTTTGTACGAATCACGGCCTATATGGCTTTGACAGGCTTATCGGCGCCAGCCTCGGCCTACAACCTTTACGAACAGAATGGGAGCGAGCTGAACCTCGACGTGGAGGCAGTTGTGGGTGTTTTCTCCAGTCAGGAAACGTACAACCTCGGCGCCAAATCTCAAGCGGGGGAGTCCGAATGGCAGGAGGGCTACATCAAGTACGGGTTGTCGGGCAGCCATGTCATCGGCTCAGGGAGCAGTGTCTATGGAGGTGTAAGTTTACTTTCGTCGGGCACCTGGGGCGATGGTGATGCTGGAGGCATCACTTCTGGCAATGAACGGGAAACCGATCTGGAAGATGCCTACCTCGGCTGGCGCTCCGGCAATCTGATCCCGGCGCTCGGAACCGATGGTCTCGATCTTTCTGCCGGGCGCCAGCAGTTCTCCATTGGCGATGGCTTCCTCATCAACAGTGATGCCCTGAACTTTGGTGATGCCCTGAGTGCGCCAGGGCTGGACTTCGACCGGGGAGGCGCATACTGGCTCGCGGCTCGTAAAGCATTTGACCAGACTGCTATCGCCCGAATTGGAGGGTCAGAGGGACTGCGCGCCGACCTGTTCTGGCTGGCCTCGGACAATAAAGCACAAGCGGAGATGGAGCTTGCTGGCATCAATGCGGAGTATGTGAGCCCAGAGGGTACCTTTGGTTTCGCCTACATTGAGGGGCTGGACGTTGACGATACCTTTGCACCGATCCTCGGTTATGGCTCACGGGACGGCCAGCAGACCACGAGCCTGCGCTATCAGGGCAATGGTGGAATTGAAAACCTGTTCCTGTCCGCGGAGTTTGTTTTTCAGGAGGCGGGGAACAGTTCAGCTGACGAGGCTAACGCGTGGTACGCCGAAGCAGGTTGGACTTTCAGTGAGACGCCCTGGTCACCGAGCATCAATTACAGATACGCGAGCTTTGATGAAAGTTTCGACCCGCTCTTTTTCGGCTTCAGCCGGGGCTATGGCACCTGGTTCCAGGGCGAAGTAGCCGCCAATTATGCAGGCCCTTTCAACTCCAATTCCGATGTACACCACGTGGCTCTGAAGGCCACACCATCGGAAACGCTGAGCGTCGGAGCCCTTTTCTTCGAGTTCAGTGATACAGCGGGCGGCACAGGCAATCTGGATGCCACGGAGATCGATATTTACGCCGAATGGGTGGCAGCCCCCCATCTGATCATCAGCCCACTGATCGGGTTCTATAATCCCGACAGGAGTGCAGCCGAAGGCGGTAGCCAGATCGGAAATGACGACACCAATATCTACGCCCAGATAATTGCGATTGTCCCGTTCTGAACCCACGACATGGCGCCCACGACCTTCAGGCTAACAGGCCTGGCCGGTTGTGGGTGAGTCACAGGGGTACCGGTATTTCAGCTATCAAAAACACTTTCTGGAGAACAACTGAATGCAAACCTATAGCAACATGGTGAGTGGCAAACTGGTTGAAGCAACGGATCATCAGGAGATCTTCAACCCCGCAACGGGTGCCTCTCTGGGGCTTGCGCCTCTCAGTCAGGAATCCGATGTAGACGTTGCCGTAGAGGCGGCGCGTCGGGCTCAGGGGGAATGGGCCCGCGTCAGTGACCAGGAACGTCGGGCCATCGTGTCCCGTGTGGCCCAGGTACTGGAAGAAAACGCGGAATACCTGGCTGAACTGATTACCCGGGAGCAGGGGAAGCCCCTGTCCGGATTTGGCTCCCGCTTTGAGATGCAGGGATGCGTCGCCTGGACACAGGTGCCAGCGGCCCTGGAGTTGCCGCCTGAGGTGGTGCATGAGGATGACACCCGCAAAGACGTGATGCACCGCGTTCCCCTGGGTGTTGTGGCCGCTATCGCCCCCTGGAACTGGCCCCTGATGATCGCCACCTGGCAAATCATCCCCGCCATTCGCATGGGCAATACCGTGGTACTGAAGCCTTCCGAATACACCCCCATTGCCACCCTGGAAATGGTACGTCTTATCAATCAGGTGCTCCCGCCGGGTGTGCTCAACACCGTGTCCGGTGATGGTCGTATCGGCGCGGCTCTCACCAGCCATCCCGATATCGACAAGATCATGTTCACCGGAAGTGAGTCCACAGGACGCAAGATTATCGGCGCTTCCTCCAGCAATCTTGCGCCAATAACCCTCGAGCTGGGTGGCAATGATGCCGCCGTGGTCCTGCCCGGTACAGACGCCGGCGCCATTGCCGAGGGACTGTTCTGGGGCGCCTTCCTGAACATGGGTCAGACCTGCGCTTGTATCAAGCGGCTCTATGTTCACGACGACGTTTATGACGCGGTGGTTTCAGCGCTCAGCGAACTCGCCCGCAAAATGCCAATCGGCGACGGCATGAATGAAAGCAATCTGATAGGCCCGCTCCAGAACGAGATGCAGTTCAATAAGGTCAAAGAACTGGTGGCGGATGCTAAGGAGCAAGGCTGCAACGTCATGGAATTTGGCCAGGTGCCTGAAGGGGGGTATTTCCTTCCGCTGACGCTGGTGAGCGAGGCCCGCGACGGCCTACGACTGGTGGATGAGGAACAATTCGGCCCTGCGCTCCCTATCATTCGTTACCACGAGCTGGAGGAGGTCATTGCTTCCGCCAATCGCCTCGATGCGGCGCTCGGTGCCTCTGTCTGGGCCAGTGATACGGATTACGCGCAGACTGTGGCGGCCCAGATCGAGGCCGGCACCGTCTGGATCAACCAGCATGGTGCCATCCATCCCATGGTGCCCTTTGGTGGTAATAAGGCATCGGGGTACGGCGTGGAGTTTGGCGTGGAGGGTCTGAAAGCCGTTACTCAGCCCCGGATTATCAGCCTGAAAAAGTAATGGGGCGGCTAGCCCCGGCGTTGCCGGGGTTCTCCCTGATCCCTGGCACCGATCTTTTCTTTAGAGAATACCACCTGCCATCAAGATGCCGCATGTTGGCAATAGTGTGAGGCGGTCATTCCAAAATGCTGCCGAAAGGCCGTTGAAAAGGCACTGGGGCTGCTGAAACCGAAGCGGTAGCCAACTTCCGTCAGGTTGATCCTGCCCTTGGCGCGCTGCAGATAGTCGGCACACATCTCCAGGCGCTGGGACTTGATGTAGCCGGCTACGGTCAGGGAGCGGGCGGCAAATGCCCGGTAGAGGCCGCGCACTGACGTACCCGTGGCCCCACCTATGACCCGTGCGCTCAGATCCTGCTCACCAATATTATCTCTTATAAAGGAAGCGGCACGCAGGAAAATCCGATCATTGGGGTTTTGCTCCCCGAGGCTGCGAATCACGGATGGCCGGATCAACATAATGAGTGAGTCAGTGATCGCGGCGCCCTCTTCAGGGTCCAGACGGTCACAATACGCGGCTTCCGCGATGAGTCGGTTGGCCACGCTGGCAATGTGGCTATGAGCGGGAATCCGGATTCCCAGCTCAATACCCGACAGGTTCAAAGTACGCTCGATTACCGAGCGTGGGAGGATCAGGGAGATCTGGTGGGACTGACAACCATAGCTGAAGCTGAACGGCAGCGACGAGTCCACCAGAACGATATCCCCGGCCTTCAGCAGAGAGCCATTCCCGGCCTGTTCAACTCGCGACTCTCCACGAAGCTGGAAAACACAGAAAAACTCCGGAGTTCCACAACGTCGTATCTCGTTCTGACCCCGAACCAGTTGCGCGCCTTGAATAGTGACTCGCGACATATCCAGCGCTTCACCACCGATCTTTTGAATGTCACCGAAGAACTCCGTTTCCAGAGGTTTCCCCGAAAAAGGACCACAGATCTGGTTAATATCGCTTATCCAGCGGTCAAAATTCCCCATCGAACGAGATCTTGCAAGCATGACTGGCCTATCGACATGGTCTTGTTATGATTATTCAGATCTCGAAGCTGACGAATTTCACGTGGGGTGTCAAGCGTGAAATGGCCCTGGGTAAAGCCAGGGCTTCGAACCATGCGACACATTGAATAGATAGGAAGGCGAATCCTGCGAACGTTGGGCTTTTCAATGACTCAGGCGTAAAGCGACTCGATCACATCTGTGTATTTTTCGTAGATCTTGCTCCGACGTACCTTCATGGTGGCCGTTACTTCATCATCGTCATGGTCCAGTTCCTTGGTGAGCAGGTGGAAACGCTTGATCTGCGCCACCTGGGGCAGCTGTGCGTTGCCTTTGTTCACTTCCGCCTCAATCAGTTCGTGCACCCGCTGCTGTTCCGTCAGGCTGCGGAAGGTGGTGTAGGCAATCCGCTCCTGCTCGGCCCACTTGGCAACCGTGTCAAAGTCGATCTGGATCAGGGCGGAGACATACTTCCGGGCCTCGCCAATCACGATGCATTCCTTGATGTAGGGGCTGGCCTTGATGGTGTTTTCAATCTCGGTGGGTGAAAGGTTCTTGCCCCCGGCGGTAATGATGATGTCTTTCAGGCGATCAACGATTTTGAGCTGGCCGTCCCGCCATTCGCCCACATCACCAGTGTGCAGCCAGCCATCTTTCAGGGTGGAAGCGGTTGTTTCCTCGTTCTTGTAATAGCCCTTGAACATGCTACCGCCACGCATGATGATCTCGTTGTGCTCGCCGAGCCTTACCTCGACACCGGCAATGGCAACCCCCACGGTTCCAAGATGCACGTTATCCACCGGTTGGGCGGTTGCAACACCTGTGCTTTCCGTCTGGCCGTATACTTCCACCAGGGGAATACCCATGGTCCGGAAGAATTCCAGAATGCCGGTGGAAATGGGGGCGGCTCCGGTCATCGCGAGGGTGCAACGGCGCAGGCCGATGAAATTCTGCAATGCACGGAATACCAGCCAGTAGCTGAGGCCGTACAGGCATTTTTCTTTCAGATTCCACTGCGCCCGTGGTTTGGTAGCCATGGGCGAACACATCCGGATTGCCTGGTCAAAGATCGCCCGCCGGAATCGCCCGGTTTCCTGGATCTTGATGTAGATGGAAGAGTGCAGTTTCTCCCATATCCTGGGCACCCCCAGGAAGAAGGTCGGCGCAATTTCCCGCAAGTCCTCCTGGATTGTCCGCAGGCTCTCGCCAAAACTGACAGAACTGCCCGCGTAAACCGGCGCAATGTTGGTAACTGCCTGCTCTGCCACATGGCATAGCGGGAGGTAGGAAAGACAGGAGCCATGCTCGTCTGCTTTCAGCAGATCAATAAGGCCGGGGGCTGCGGCATGAAGGTTACCCCAGCTGATCATGGCCCCCTTCGGCCGGCCGGTAGATCCGGAGGTGTAAACCATGAGGGCGGTGTCGTCCATCCGCTGACCATCCAGCAGTTCATCCGCCAGCCCCGGGTGCTCGTCGTCGAACTCCCGGCCCCTGGCTTCGACATGTTCGAACGCCGTCGGTGGCTCCGGGTAATAGCCAAGACCCTTCATATCAATGGCGATGGTGTACTTCAGCTTTGGCAGGTCGGGCCAGGCTTGCAGCACCTTGTCCGTCTGCTCCTGATCCTCACACACCACAATTTCCGCATCGCTGTGCTCAAGGACGTAGGCAACCTCGTTCCACGGACTGGTCGGATAGACTCCCACACAGATTCCCCGGACTATGCCTATACCCATCTGGGCAATGACCCACTCCACCCGGTTTTCCGAGATAATGGCCACATGGCCACCTTCCTGGAGCCCCAGCGCACGGAGTCCCAGTCCGAAATGCCGGGCCCGCCGATAGTAATCCTGCCAGGCATAGGCCTGCCAGATGCCGAAATCCTTCTGGCGCAGGGCCAGCGCGTCGGGCCGCTCTTTGGCATGGGCCCGCAACATCTGGGTCAGAGTCAGATCGGGTATCGAAGGTGTTGTCATGAAAGCCACCGTTTGCGGCGTTTGTAATGCTTGATGTCACGGTAACTGCGGGCTTCGCCTTCCTTGCCACCCACCCCCAGGTAGAACTCCCGGACATCCTCGTTGGCGGTAAGTTTGTCTGCCGGCCCGTCAATCACGATCTTGCCGTTTTCCATAATGTAACCGTAGGACGCGATCGCCAGGGAAACGGCGGCATTCTGTTCCACCAGCAGAATGGCGGTGCCTTGCTCCCGGTTGATTCGCGCCACAATGGTGAAAATTTCCTCCACCAGCAACGGCGCCAGCCCCAGCGAGGGTTCATCCAGCATGATCAGCCGCGGCTGGGCAATCAGTGCCCGGCCAAGGGCCAGCATCTGTTGCTCACCCCCGGACAGATAGCCCGCCAGCTGTTTGCGACGTTCCCGCAGTCGCGGAAAGTAGTTAAAGACCAGTTCATAGCTGTCACTCAGGGATGGCTTATTGCCGGTGAGTGCATAGGTGGCAGCAACCAGATTCTCCTCCACCGTCAGGTCTTCAAACACACGGCGGCCTTCCATCACATGAAACAGGCCGTTGCGCACCAGCTTTTCGGGCGGCGTACCCTTTACATCCTTGCCCCGGAAACGCACTTCCCCGGCAGTCACTTCGCCGTTTTCCAGGGTCAACAGGCCGGAAACACTTTTCAGTGTGGTGGACTTGCCTGCACCGTTGGAGCCGAGGAGCGCGACAATGGCACCCTCCGGCACCCGCAGTGACAGGCCCCGCAGGACCTGCACCGACTTGTTGTAAACCACCTCGATGTTATCGATTTCCAGTAAGGCTTTCATACAGCCCCTCAGTCGAGGTGAATCCAGTCCGATACCGGCTCGTAACGGCCTTCTTCGGCATTAACCCGCCAGATACGGCCAACCGGGAAAGACATGTCCCTGACGGTTACCGGTATGCCGATGATGCCACCTGTATCCCAGTCTTCGATGGAGGCCAGTGCCTCGGCCATGTTGTCAGCAGTCAATTCCTTGTCGGCGTCGAGGGTACGCTTGATCACCTCGGTCCACACCATGGCATTGAACCAGGCCTGCACGTAGCCGGTCGGGCGGTAACCGGCCTCCGGGTCGCTCTTCTCGGCCTGGGCCCGAAGCGCATCCAGCATTGGCCCGCTTTCTTCGCTGTCATAGTAGTTGTAGGGCATAACACCCATGTAACCGTCCGCATCCGCGCCCATCTTGTCGATGATCAGCTTGTCCGAGGACCAGAAAGTACCCATGAACTCGGTATCCAGTCCCATCTGGCGCATCTGAACCATGAACTCGTTGATCGGCGATAATACGTAGCCGTGGAACACCACGTAATCGGGACGGACCCGGCGCAGCTTCAGAATTTCAGCTGACACGTCCACGCTGCCGGGTTTGGTGACGATATCCTCAACCACCTCAATACCCAGCTCGGCGGCACGGGCCTTGCCATTCTCAATCGGATCCTTACCGAACTCGGTATCGCTATAGACGAAGGCTACTGTTGGCATGTCCCCGCCTTCACCCTGGGAGGCAATGTATTCCAGAATAATGCCGAACATCTGGGAGTAGTTGGGTCCCGGAATAAACTGATAGGGGTATTGCTCGTTGTCCGTCAGTGCGGTCGCAAACGACGCTCCGCTCATCAGGGTATCGCCCTGGCTGTTCAGCTCCGAAGCGATGGTCTTCATGAATGCGGTGCTGTCACCGTAATAGGTGGCCGGTGATTCACTGGCGGAAATTTTCTTGAAGGCAGCCACTGAACGGTCAACCTCGTAGGCGGTATCTTCCATCACGTACTTTACCGGATGGCCATTGATACCACCTTCGCTGTTAATCCAGGTTGTGTAGTCGGTCAGGCCGGCGTGGATGTGAATACCGGCGAAGGCAAACACACCGGACAGCGGAATGGAGCCACCGAACACGATGGGCTCCTTGTCCTTGTCCTGGGCCATGGCCGGCGCGGCTACGGTTAACACAGCCATCAGGCTGCCAAGCCCGGCAAGCCGGCGTCCTTTGTTGAGTATGTTTCTGAACATGTCTCTTCTCCTTGCTGCTTGTTGTTGTTGGTGTTGCTCGTGTTCTCGTTGAAAAACCGTTAATTCCTGAATGGCCACAGGTGAAAGAAGCGGCGAATGCGATGCCATATCTCCGCGAGGCCATGGGGTTCGAAAATCAGAAAGCCTACAATCAGGGCGCCAAAAATGATCTCCAGCATTGGCGACATGAATACAGGAGCATTTGGATAGAACGGCGTCAGTGCAGAAGTCAGCAGTTTCAGCGCTTCCGGCACCAGGGTCATGAAGACCGCCCCGAGTATGCCACCGAGTAAATTCCCCATGCCTCCCACGATCACCGCCGCAAGATAGAAAATCGACATGGACAGCGGGAAACTCTCCGGTGTCACCACCCGGAAGAAATAGGCGAACAGGCCTCCGGCCACCCCGGCATAAAACGAGCTGAGAGCGAAGGACATCAACTTGTAACGCAACAGGTCGATACCAAGAATCTCGGCGGAAATATCCCGGTCCCGAATAGCGATAAAAGCCCGGCCAATCCGGGTTCGGAACACATTGGCGGCAGCAAGCACCATCAGCACCGCCAATGGCACGATGATGAAATACATCATGAAATCACTCTGGAAAGACCACCCGAACAGATGCGCCGGTTCCAGACTCATGCCGCCCATACCGCCGGTGACAGATTCCCACTCTGCAAAAATGAAATGCAGGAAAACGCTGGCCGCCAGAGTGGCAATGGCCAGGTACAGTCCCTTGACCCGCAGCGAGGGCAGGCCTACCAGAATACCTACAGCAGCGGCCATGAGCCCGGCCAGCACCAGGGTTACCGGGAACGGCAGGGCGGTATTAACGGAGAGCCAGGCCACGGTATAGGCGCCAACGCCCATAAAGCCTGCCTGGCCCAGGGAAATCAGGCCGGTAAAACCGGTGAGGATATTCAGGCCGGTGGTACTGATGACGGCAATACCCACCAGACACCCCAGGTACAGAAGATAGGAATCCGCCATGAACGGAAACACCAGCAGAAGCAGCAGGAACAGTCCAAACCAGAGCTTTTGGGTATGGGTTGTCCAGATCGCCTCATCGGCCTCGTAAGTCTGCTTTGCGTCACCGATCCGCATCTTACACTCGCTCTATTTCGTGGGTGCCAAAGAGGCCATAGGGTCGAATAACCAGAATCACCGCCAGAACCAGAAAAGTAGCCGGCATCCTGTACTCGCCGCCGAGATAGGCACCGGCCACGGTCTCCAGCCAGCCAATGAACACACCGGCAATCAGCGCCCCCAGAATGCTGTCCAGGCCACCAACAATGACCACCACCAGCACGCTCAGTCCGATGATGCCGAACTGCGGACTGAGTCCGCCGGTGGCAGCCACCAGGACGCCGGCCAGTGATGCAGCGAGCGAACCGAATACCCAGGCCATATTGAATACCCGGCGTACATTAATGCCCATGGAATAGGCTGCTGCCTGGTCCGAGGCAGTCGCCCGCAACGCTACGCCGCCTCGCGAGAATCTGAAATAGAGCAGGTAAACAATCAGCAGGGCGGCGCCGATCAGGAAACCGTAGGCGATTTTCGGAGCCAGATACAGCTCGCCAATAAACACCGGCTCCCGGGGCAGGAAGCTCGGAAGCAGTTGCGGATCGGCGGTCCAGATAAACTCCACCAGACCCACCAGAATACTGGCAATACCGATGGTCACCATCACCACCGAAATCGGAGATTCCCCCAGCATCGGCCGGATCATGGTCTTCTCGATCACCCCGCCCAGAATGCTGCCTCCGGCCACCGCCAGCGGCAGCGCGATCCAGGCTGACATCTCCATACCGCCGGCAAAGGCCAGAAACAGGTAGGCCGCAAACATCATTATTTCGCCAATGGCAAAATTGATCACCCGGGTCGCCTTGTAGATGATCACAAACCCCAGGGCGATCAGCGCATAAAGCCCGCCCATGGCCAGGCCCGCCAGGCTGATTTCACCAAAGAACATCCAATCCATCAGGCGGCTTCCCCTTGTGGATTGAGCTTCTTGCGCAAACTGTCGATGTCACTGTTACCCAGGTAAGCCCTGATCACCTCCGGATTTTTCTGGACATCCGCCGGCAGCCCCTCGGTAATGACCTGACCAAAATTGAGCACCGCAATGTGGTCTGAAATATCCATGACCATGCCCATGTCGTGCTCTACCATCAGCACGGTAATGCCCCATTCCTCCCTGATATCCAGAATAAAGCGGGCCATGTCTTCCTTTTCCTCCCGGTTCATACCGGCCACCGGCTCATCCAGCATCAGCACTTTCGGTTGCATCGCCAGTGCCCGGGCCAGCTCCACGCGCTTCTGCAAGCCATAGGAGAGACTCGACACAGATTGACGGCGGATATGGTCGATTTCCAGAAAGTCGATGATCCGTTGCTCTACGTTCCTGCGGACCGCGATTTCCTCCCGGCGGGCAGGGCCGAAATAGGCGAGTGCGCTGAGCAGGCCGCTTTTCATGTGGACGTGGGCACCGAGCTTGATGTTATCGAGTACAGTCATACCCCGGAACAGGGCGATATTCTGGAAAGTCCGAGCCAGGCCCAGCGCTGCCCTGCGCGGCGGCTTGATACCGCTTGAAAGCACCTGACCCTGATAGCTGATCGTGCCCTGCTGGGGTCTGTAAAAACCGGAAATGCAATTGAAGAGGGACGTCTTACCGGCACCATTCGGCCCGATAATGGTGGTTATGGTGTTTTCAGGCACCTGGAAGCTGACATCCTGCAGCGCCTTCACACCACCAAAAGACAAAGACAGATTGCTGATATCGAGGATGCTCACGTTACCTCCCGGCACCCCAGGCGCCGGATACGCAGGCACACTAAAGTGCCTTACCTGTAACCGGACTCACGCCAAAAGATGATTTTGATTTTTGTTTTTTCTTATCGCCGGGAACAACCCGATCCGGATTTAAATTAGCCCATTCAGGCAACATAAGGCAAACCCATCTAACCTGTTAACTGACGGACAACTGCATCGGATACGCAGAGAACCGGCCTTCGGACCTGCAGCGACAAGAGAGCAACTAACAATGACTGACACTCTGGTAGCCACGGAATTTGACCAGGAAACGGGTGTGGCAACTCTTACTTTCAACCGCCCGAAAGCCCTGAACGCCATCGATGTGCCTCTGGCGGAAGCCTTCCTTGCCGCTGTCCAGGGGCTGAAAGACCTGCCGCGCATCCGATGTATCGTTCTGACCGGCGCAGGGCGCGCCTTCATGGCAGGCGGGGATATCGCCAGCATGGCAGGTTCTCCGGAGCAGGCAGGCAAAGCCATCAGCGCCATTCTGGATGCGGTCAACCCGGCCATCCTGCTGCTACGCAGTATGGACGCCCCGGTGATAGCAGCAGTCAAGGGCGTTGCTGCCGGAGCGGGGCTGAGCCTGGCACTGATGGCAGACCTGATTATTGCGCGGGAAGATGCGAAATTTCTGGTCGCCTATAACGGCATCGGCGCCGTTCCCGACTGTGGCGGCAGCTGGTTTCTCGCCCACAGAATCGGTGCCGGCCGGGCCGCGGAATTAATGTTGCTGGGCCGGACGCTGAGCGCAGCCGAAGCCAAAGACTGGGGCCTGATCACCGATTTTGCCACGGAAGACAACTATGAAAATCTGTTGGCCGAAATCACCAGGAAGATTTCCAGCGGCCCCACCAGGGCCTTTGGCGCCTTTCGCGAGCTTACCGACAGGGCCTTCGGCGATCAGCTGGCCAGCCACCTGGAAGCAGAGCGGGCGGCGTTCCTGGAAATGACGCGCACCGAAGATTTTGCAGAGGGCGTGTCGGCGTTTCTCGCCAGACGAACCGCACAATTTCGCGGCCAGTGACCGATTAGTTATCCCTGGCAGGGGCAATAGGATGAATCATGGTAAACAGTAGTATTTATTAGTGGGGCAACCTTGAGCTGAGGGGGCAGATTGGAGTCGCCCCGAGGGCCGGGCTCACGGACGAAAACTCCAGGTATGGGGAAAATCGATAGAGCAAGAGGAGACTGCCCGATGTGAGATGAAACGATCTCTGAATTCCGATCAACGCTAATTGTGAAAGCATAAAGACCCGATTTCTTTCTTTTAATGCGTCTGCTAGGTTTGATGATGTCGAGCATGTGTAGTGGTCAACTAACCCCGAACAGTATTTTAAGTTTTTCTTCCGCAACCACCGGCGGCATGCCGTCATTGAACGTATGAGGGCGCTGCCGGTTGTAGTAGTCCATCAGGTAGTCGCCAATATCCTTCCTGGCATCGGGAATCGACCGATATCCAAGTGAAGGGATCCATTCGCTCTTCAAGCTTCGGAAGACCCGTTCCATCGGGGCATTGTCCCAGCAATTTCCCCGGCGACTCATGCTTTGCTCCATGCGGTAGCGCCAGAGTCTCTGACGGAATAATCGACTGGCATACTGACTGCCCTGGTCGGAGTGGAACAGAACTCCAGTGGGCTTCCCTCGTTGCTCATACGCATGATCCAGGGCTTTCACTACCAACTCAGCATCAGGCCGGTCTGATAGCGCCCAGCCGACAATCCGGCGGGCATAGAGATCGAGAACGACCGCCAGATAGCTCCATCGCTGACCAGCCCACACATAGGTGATGTCACCGCACCATGCCTGGTCCGGGTGGCTGACGCTGAACTCACGATTCAGCCGGTTTGGAATGTCCGGCCTTTCCACAGTGGCCTGCTTGTAAGCGTGAGGACCAGGTTGTTTGCAGATCAGCCCCAGCTCACTCATCAGGCGGCGAACCTTGAAGCGCCCGATCACAACGCCTTCATCATTAAGCATGGTGGTGATCATACGGCTTCCCGCTGAGCTTCGGCTCTTGCGAAAGATCCGGTTCACATCGGCCCGCAGAACCACTCGTTCGGCATCCACTACGGACCGCCTGCGGCGATACTCGTAATAGCTGGACCGCGATACTTCAAACGCTTTACAGACCATCTCAACCGGCTCCTGCTCACTCAACTGGTCTATCAGCGCGTACGATTCATCTCGTCCGACATCAAGAGAGCGGTAGCCTTTTTTAGTATCGATTTCTCCCGTTCCAGGCGCTCGCAACGCGCTTCCAGTTCCTGGATCCGCTGCTGCTCCGGCGTCAGCGCTTTGGACTTGGGTGTAAGCCCGCCACGTTCCTCTGAAAGCTGTTTTACCCATCGCCTGAGGGCGTTCTCGCCGACATTCAAAGAGCGGCCGGCCTCGGCAACAGTGTAGCCCTGGTCAAGCACCAGACAGGCGGCTTCCTGCTTGAACTCCGGCGTAAAAGATCGTCGTTTCCTGGTCATCAGACACCTCGCTTATGGTGGCGATATTACCACCTACGTTGGTGTCCGGAATCATTGAACCACTACAATGGAATTCGGCCACATGACCGGGTGCTCCGCAACAACCTCACCAATAATTAAGGGCACCCAATGAAACAGTGGAAGATTTTCTTCTCCTCACTTATCGCTGCCGGCCTGCTCGCCAGCGCGGCCAATGCGTCCATCGTCTACGTGGTTGACCAGCCGGGCGGGACCGGCTCAGTAAAAGGGACTATCACGACCGACGGAACGCTCGGAGTCCTCACCCAATCTTCTATTATAGACTTATCGCTCACCCTCACTGATAAGGTCGGCTCTTACCTCCTGGAATGGGATAACGCGATCTTTTGGGAATACGCTATAAGCTCTGAAACAGAGGTTATTGGCTTGACCGCCACAAGAAGAAATCTTCTGTCCGACCCCCAGACACCGGGGGGAGTTATGCATCTTGCCCAGATTGAAATCTGGGACGAAGGCCCATACTGGCGTGGCGGCGAGGTATACGCCGGCCCCACAATCTTTAACTGCGAATGTAGCTATGATGAATACTTTGAGCTTTATGAGTCACGCGTTGCATCTACTGCGGGTTTTAATGTGATAGGAATTTCGACTTCAATTGTCAGCGAACCCGGCTCTATGGTTCTGATGTCATTGGCTCTGGGCGCATTAGCGGGGACAAGAGCCATGCGCCGTTAACTCCAAAGGGCCATGGTTGACCTGGCCCGAAATCCGAATCTACCAGGCAGCCTACTATTCCGGCGCTCCAGGCGAGTCGGAGGTGTCTTATGGTGTATAAGTTTGCCTTTACCGTCGCGCCTTGCTGTAAATGTGCTGTAAATCGGTTTGGCTTATCCAAGACACAAAAAAAGCCACTTGGCTTGCGCTCTAAGTGGCTCATTTTGTTGCAAATCTGGTAGGACCAGGCAGATTTGAACTGCCGACCTCTGCCATGTCAAGGCAGCGCTCTAACCAACTGAGCTATGGTCCTATCTCAACGGGGAGAAAATATACTGATCCCTGCGCGGGCGGTCAACCTCTTTGTGGCTTTGTGCGTCAGAATTTTTGTTTTCGACCCAGGCTTCGCACCGCTCTGGACAATACGCTCCAGCGGTTTATCAACAGCGCGGCAAAGATCAGGGCG
Organism: Marinobacter sp.; assembly: GCF_044799475.1. GTDB lineage: Bacteria > Pseudomonadota > Gammaproteobacteria > Pseudomonadales > Oleiphilaceae > Marinobacter. The sequence goes on from NZ_CP085217.1 coordinate 2,634,519, forward strand.
CAGCCCCCAAGCTGTGAAAAGCTCATGGTTTCGTCGAACCAGCCAGCGGCGAACAGTGCGACCCAGACCGGCTCCAGCACCATGATCACCACTCCATGGCTGTGGGCGGAAAGACTCTGGGCGTAGGTCTGGACAAAGAACCGGCCGGCAGTGCCGATCACGGCGCTGGCAACCACCCACCACACCAGGATTGGCGGGAAGTCACTGAATGTGATGGACCAGGCCGGCTCCAGCAGCAGGGAAAGCAGTGCGGCAAAGGCGCCTACCGTAAGCAGGGTGATGGCTGTCAGTACCAGGGCGGGCACCCTCTCGCGCTGAACGGTGACGCCCGCCCGAGTGGTTTCTGAGCGCGTGTTGGCGGCCCGGGCGTTCAGAATGAAAAACAGAGCAAAAATGCTGGCTGCGGCTATAAAAAACAGCTGCCCAGGCTCTGGACGGAAGCCATTCTGCAGGGAGAGCAGGCCAAGGCCGGCCACCGCCACCGGAAGGGCGAGCCAAGTGCTCAGGGGCTGGGGCTCCCGGAATACCACCCGGGCTATTACCGGCACAATCACCACGCCCAGGCTGGTGAGAAAAGCTCCCTCGCCCACATGAGACGCGTGGAAGAGCCCCATTATCCAGCAGCTCATGGCCACACCGAACACCAGCCCCACCTGAATGCTGCGGACCAGGTGGTCCCTCGTCAGGCGACGGAGATAGCGGGGTGCAGCGAGTGCCAGGATGGCTCCCGCCATCAGAAACCGGAGCGCCATGAAGAGTAGCGGCGGCATGAGCATCACTGCTTCTTTCGAAAACATCCAGCTTATGCCTGCAAGCAGTGTGACCACCACCAGAAGCAGGTCGGATTTCCGGGCGTCGGAGAGGGGCACTATGGGAGTTCCTGTTGTGAACGGTGGGTCTCTGACCGGTCAGGGCAACAGAAGCTTAACATGGGTAGGATGCGAAGTAAGAGTCCAACGGCCAGGGAATCTGATACATGCGGCGGCTGCCCGGAGGAATATCCGTGGCCCATCCCTGGGCCATTTCTCGTCCTGATCAGTTATTGAGCGTGCTGTATACGAGACTCGACATGTCAGTCTGAGCCGAGCCCGGCACCTCAATGTAACGGTCTCCAGCGCCCCACCACTGCCACCATGCCCGCTTGTTGTAGGTCCGGCTGGCAAAGTCCACCTGGAAGCCGTTCAGGGTCGTGTTGTTCACAACCGGGACCGACGTATTTCCGGTCTCGGAACCCAGAACACCGCTGTGAGACACGCCTTCGTTCATCAGCACCGGATAGTGGTTGTAATAGAGGTCATCCGGGCCATTCTGACTGGTGTACTTGCCCTTCAGGCTCAGGTAGGACACACAGGAGTCGACGCCTTCCGCGGTTGTTGCCCCGCAGGCCGAGTGCGTCGGTACCACCCCGTCGTCGGTGCCGGCAATGAACGGCTTGGTAATGCCACCATACGATGAGCCACCGGCTACCAGCCGGATCCGGGGAATGCCGTTGGGGCTGACCGCCAGGTTACGGGCGGCATTGGTCTGCAGGTCATTGACCACGCCCAGTTTGCCGGGCTTCGGGTCTATTCCGGTAAATGCTTTGACGGCAGCCTTCACCGGGGCGAGATACCAGCTGTCGTTGTAGGCAACACTGACTGCAAGGTCTGCCAGTTCCGTACCGCCGCCGGCACCAGAGAAGTCCAGCGCGGTGAGAATCTTCAGTGGTTGCAGACCTTCATTTCTCAGCCAGCGTGCCTGATTCTCCAGAATGTAGCGGGTAACCAGATCACCGGTGGAGTGGGAGACCAGAATGCAGTAGTTGCTGCAGAGGCCGGACTGGCTGATGGAGCGAATCTGGCTGTACGCCTGCTGAGCAATGCTGCCTTCAACCCGCCCGTTGCTGGGCCAGTCAATTCTTGCTTCCGACCGGGACAGCCAGAAGGTGCGCCAGTAATCTTCACCGGCGTCTTTCACGGCCTGAAGATCAGCTGGTGGACTGGACAGGTCCTCCTGCTGAAAACCGTGTACAAGTACAACGTTGTGGCCGGCCAGCTGAGCGCTGGCTCCGGTCGCCAGAAGGCTGGCGGAAAGCGCAGCCAGTGCGGTCACTTTCGTTAGTGGTTTCATTCGTTTGCTCCGTGTCTGTACGCGAATTGTTTTTGTATTGGTACTGTTACGTTGCTAACTCCAGCGGCCTCCGCCGCAGGATCAGAACCCGGCCGTCAGCTTTTGCAGCAGAGCGGCGCGCTGTTCTGATTCGGGGTCACCCGCCCGGGTATTCCTGAGGCTGTCCAGATCAGGCGGCGTGAAAGTGAAACCTTCTTCGGGTCCAAAGGCATAATCGGTGCGGTCACCGGGCTGGGCAGGAAGGCGACGGATCTGCAGCCCTTTCAGCTGCAGCTGGTCCACATTGCCGCTGTGTGCGAGATCGGCAAGAACCGATCCGTGGGCCCGCAGCTCAATCTGATCGCCGGTGCCATCCAGCGCCTGCTCTCCACTGAGATGGGCGACTGGCTGTCCATCAGCGTAGAGCTGGGCGCTAAGGGCGTAGTAGCCGGATTCACTGGCATCGAACTCGACGGGTATCACCAGGTCATTGCCGCTTACCCGGGGGGTTCCAATGCCCACGAACTCACCCAGGTCGGGTTCGATGGTGAGTGTGGATACGTGGCGCAGTGGCCGGCTGTCGACGGTGGCCTCCACCACCAGGCGGTACTCTCCCGGCGGTACGTCGCTTTCGAGAGTACCTTCGTAAAAGCCGTCGGCCTCGTAATCCAGGGTGGTCTCCGCTTCTTCCGTCTGGTCCTGAGTGGATTCCAGACTTACGTCCATGGTCCGCTCCACTACCTCCGGTCCGGAAAGGCTGGCCGCAACAAGAATTTCCTCCCCCTGAGTAAATCTGAATTTTTCCAGGGAGACGCTGAAGCTGCCGCCGTCGGAGAGGGGGAGGGTGATGGGATCATAGACATTACCCCGATAGGCTTTCGCCTGGGATTCGCTCAGGGGCACGGAATAACTGGGGTAGCGGGAGGTTTCCTGATACTGCTCAGACACCTGGGTCAGCATGAACGCGAGAGCATCGTCCGGTGGAGGCTCCGGTGAAGAAGGCCCGGAGGAGGCAGCGGGGGCCGGGGTGCCCGGCCTCGCGTCCGGTGAAGGCGCGGCCTCCCGGCTCTGTTCAACAGCAACAGACCGCTGCTCCGGGTTTTCGGAGGAGAGCAGGTATCCCAGACCTGCCGCACTGCCAATCAGCGCGGAAACAACCACTAGACCTCGAACTGCCATGGCGCCTTCCATCAGACTTTCATCATTGTCAGACAATGAATCAAAATTTAACCTGTATGAAAAACATACGCAGTCCGCCCGCCTTCGGCAACGGCTTGGCCTGAAATGTGTGCTTTTGTTGTTTCCCCGTGATCTGCTTCACAAAAAGTAAAGTGGAACCATGACACAACGCAGCTTGTGCACTAACGAGCCCTATGAGCCGAACCAGCCACCGGACTCCCGGATGGCCTCAAACTCAAACCTGAGCTTTACTTCGTCACCCACCAGCCGGGGATCCAGGGCATAAGTCATGCCCCACTCACTGCGTTTGATGGTGGTTTCTGCGGAAATACCCAGGGTGTACTCCTCATGGCCTATGGGGTATTCCGCCGCCTTGTTCAGGGTGACATCCAGGGTAACCGGCCGGGTTTTGCCCAGAAGCTCAAGGTCCCCCGTCAGCTTGCCGGTGTCCTCGCCGGTGGCTTCGAACCCGGTCACGGTAAACGTTACTTCGGGATATTTGCTGGCATGCAGGAAATCGTCCTTGCGGAGATGATCGTCCCGCTTTTCGTGGTTGGTAAACACGCTCTCGCTTTTCACTGTCACCTGGCCGGAGGGAACAGTGCGGGCCTCGGCATCGTATTCAAAGGATCCGCTGGCATCCAGGAACATCCCAATCACATTGGCATAGCCGAGATGATTCACCTCAAAGGTGAGGGTGAAATGCTCCTCATCAATATTGAATTTTCGAGCCTCGGCCGACAGCTGGCCGGCGAGGGATACCAGAAACAGTGCAGTCAGGCACTGGATAACCGCGCGATAAGGAAGTGATCTGTTCATAACCTTCTCCCTGACAATATCAGTTGGTGGCAGATTCGGTGCGGCTCTGCCTGTGACGCAGAAGCCAGGCAGTGTCCGCAGCGAATGAGTAAATTAAAAGCACGAGCGCCAGCGCCAGCGCCCAACTGGCAAACCCCCTGCTCACAAACGGTAGCAGGGCGACCAGCAGGGTTGCGGCCTGCCATACACACACGGTTTTGCGTCGCACGCTGCCGGGCAGGGGCCTGGTCAGGCGGGGCCAGATGGCCCCCGCAAGCAGGAAGCCGTAGCGCATGAGGCCCAGAGCGAGTACCCAGTAGCCAGCCTTGTCCAGAGCCAGAACGGCGCCACAAAGCACCAGTATGAAAAAAGCGTCCAGTTCCATGTCGAAGCGCGCGCCGAATGCGGTAGTGGACCGGGTTGCTCTGGCAATGCCACCATCTACGCCATCCAGCACCAGAACCAGCAGGCTCAAAACAGCATAGAGCCAGACAAAACCAGACAGCAGCTGGGGAAAAGGGACCAGGGCGGCGAGAAAGGCGACGAATACGGCGCGAAGCAGGGTGACCCGGTTGGCCCAGCCGAAATCCCTGTCAGGCCAGATCCGGCGCCAGCCGAACTGAACAGGCAGGCATATGCCGCTAAAAATGACCAGAGCGAGGAAGGTGGTGAGCCAGGGCAGCGCAGTCAGCCAGCACAGCAGAACAAGCAATGCAGCCCCGGCTGCAAAATCGGGGATCAGTAACTTTCTGAAGCCAAAGTCTTTGCTGTGAGGATCCATAAAGGCACCAGAACGTATTTTGAGCTTGTCCAGAATGTATTATGAGTCTGACGGGCGCAATCCTCTCAGCCAACATCTCTTCAGGACTGGCTGGCGTGCGTTATGTCAGTATCACTATAGACAAGCTTAGGTTAACGGCTTCCGGCAGGATAAAACAGGAGTTCCGATGACTGACACAGCAGCGGCAGAGGCTTTCTGGATAATCGGCCCGGCCCGGGGGGAGATTCGCGAGACCCCTCTTTTCCAGTTCGGATCCGCCGGCCCCGAAACGGTTGAGGTGGAAACCCTCTATTCCGCCATCAGCCGGGGTACGGAGAGTCTGGTGTTCCACGACCGTATCCCGAAGTCGGAGTTCCAGCGCATGAGGGCGCCTTTCCAGGCGGGGGGATTTCCCTACCCTGTGTGTTACGGCTATGCCAATGTAGGTCGGGTGCTATCAGGTCCGGCCCATCTTGTCGGCAAAACCGTGTTCAGTCTTTTTCCCCATCAGACCCGGTATCGGGTGCCCGCGGACGCGGTGACGGTCCTGCCTGAAGGCGTTCCTCCAGAGCGGGCGGTGCTGGCGGCCAACATGGAGACGGCGGTCAACAGCCTGTGGGATGCGGAACCCGGGATAGGCGACCGGATCGCCATTATCGGCTGCGGCGTTGTGGGCAGCCTGGTTGCATGGCTTGCCAGCCGCATACCGGGTGTCCGGGTGACGGCAATCGACACAGATCCTGCTCGTGAGCCGGTGCTGGCGGCATTAGGCCTTGATCTCGTGAGTCAGCCTGAAGAGGCAGGTTATGATCTGGTCATTCATGCCAGTGGTCAGCCGGGTGGGCTCAAAGCCGCTCTGGAGCTGGCCGGTCAGGAAGCACGAATCGTCGAAATGAGCTGGTTCGGCAATCGTGAGGTCAGCCTGCCACTGGGAGAGGCCTTTCATGCCCGCCGGCTGACCATCCGGTCAAGCCAGGTTGGAGGTATCAACCCCATCCGGAATCCGCGATGGGGCTACAGCCGGAGGCTGGCTCTGGCCCTGTCCCTGCTGGATGAACCCGCACTGGATTCCCTCATTTCCGGGGAGAGCGCCTTTGAGGACCTGCCGGAAACCATGGCACGAGTGTGCCAGCCAGGCAGTGGCGAGCTCTGTCACCGGGTGGTGTACCCGGCAGCCCGGCGCTGATATCCCGCTTCCGGGTTATCCACTCAATGCAGAAAAAGGAGCAAGCCTGAATGTACTCTCTGACCGTTCGTGATCATCTGATGATCGCCCACAGTTTCCGGGGTGAGATTTTCGGCCCGGCACAGGGCCTTCACGGAGCCACCTATCTGGTCGACGTCAGTTTTGAAAGGCCTGAGCTTGATGAGGACAACCTGGTGGTGGACATAGGCCTGGCGGGAGAAGTGCTTAAAAAAACCCTGTCGACGTTCAACATGAAAAACCTCGACGAGGTTCCGGAGCTGGCCGGACGCAATACCACCACCGAGTTCATGGCGCGAGTCATTTTCGACCATCTCGCGGTTGCCATAAAACAGAATGCCCTGGGAGCCGGTGGAAGCGGGCTCCAGGCGCTCACAGTCACTCTCAGTGAATCCCATATCGCCTGGGCAAGCTATCGTGGCGAGCTCTGAGCTATCGTGGTGAGCTCCGAGAGAGAAACGCCAGCTGCCCGGCCCTGGAATCTGCTGGTGCCCGGCAGCCCTGATCAGCGTACAGGCGGTTACGAATATGTCCGACAGATAGCCCGTACCCTGCGAGAACTGGGTCAGCCGGTGGAACTGCAAGGCCTTGCCGGGCATTTCCCCCTTGCTGACGACATGGCCAGGGAGGCCATGAACAGCGCACTGCGCAGCCTGCCGGACGGAGCTGTTGTGATACTGGATGGCCTCGCCATGGGTGGACTTCCCGAGCCCCTGGCAGAGCACCGCCAGCGCCTGAAGATGATCGCACTGGTGCACCATCCCCTGGCGCTGGAAACAGGCCTTGATCCCCAGACCCGCGCTCAGCTCTTTTCTTCCGAGAAAAGGGCTCTGCAGCAGGTCCATGGGGTTATTGCCACCAGTGAGCACACCGTCCGCCAACTGAAAGATTATGAGGTTGAGCCCGGCAACATCAGGGTGATTGAACCCGGAGTGCCGCCTGTACCCCCGGCCCCGGCTGGCAGCCGACATAGAAGCTACGGCAGCGGAGGGAGTTCCGGGGGACCGGTCAGGATCCTGTGTGTCGGCACCCTGTGCGCAAGAAAGGCCCAGCACCACCTGGTGGAGGCTCTGAAGCAGCTGGAACATCCTGGCTGGCACTGTACGCTTGCAGGATCCCCTGACAGGCAGCCGGAATACTCTGCCCGCCTCAGGTCCATGCTGGCGGAAACCGGCCTGGCAGAACGGATAATCCTGAGCGGGGAGCTGGATCAGGATGCCCTGAACCAGGCTTGGCGGGAGGCTGACCTCTTTGTATTGCCTTCGCTCTACGAGGGCTACGGCATGGTGATCGACGAAGCCCTGGCCCAGGGCCTTCCGGTTGTTTCCTCCGATGGCGGAGCCCTTGCGGACACTGCCCGCAGGGCCGGTGTCGAGCTTTACCCGGCCGGTGATGTTCTGCAGCTGCGGGACATTCTGGCGGCTCTTCTGAAAACTCCTGAGCGGCTTGCCCGCCTGCGGGAGCAGGCATTGGCTACAGCCGCAAATCTGCGCTCCTGGAGCATGGCGGGGAAAGACTTTCAGGCAGCGGTTCATAGCCTGCGGGAGAGCCTGGCTGATAGCCGGTCTGATCCAAGCCGCTTTGAGGAGAACTGGCTGACCCTGCGGGAGCCAGCGGACCACCGGTCCCGGAATGCCGAACTCACAGCCATGGCCGCACGCTGGCTGCAGGGCAGAAGCTCGCCGCAGGTGGTGGATCTGGGCGCCGGCAGCGGATCCAATTTTCGCTACCTGGGCCCTGGATTGCCCGGCGACGCACGCTGGCTGCTGGTGGATCAGGACGCCGATCTGCTCGCGATCTGCGGGCAGCAGCTGTCCGATGTGCCCTCTGGTGGGTCGGTTTCCTGTCTGCAGTCCCGTCTATCCAGTGAAGGCTTTGCCCGCCACCTGCCACCGGAACCGGACCTGGTTGTAGCCTCCGCCCTGATTGATCTGGTGACTCCGGCCTGGCTGCAGGCGCTATGCGATTACGTTGCCAAAGCCCAGTCGGGGCTACTGGTGACCCTTTCCTATGCCGGAGAGTTCCGCCTCAGTCCACCGCATCCGGATGACCAGTGGATAGTGGGTTTGATCAATTCTCACCAGCAGGGCAACAAGGGGGAGGGCGCGGCTCTGGGCCCTGCCGCACCGCTGGAGCTGGAAAGCCGGATGACAGCATCCGGTTACCAGGTAAAGCTGGCATCCAGCGACTGGCACCTGGATGCAGAAGACTGCAAATTGCAATTGGCCCTGCTTGAGGGCTGGCAGCAGGCGGCAGTTGAGCAGCGCCCGGATCAGAAGGTGCGCGTTGATCAATGGGCGGCCCGTCACCGGCATGCGGCTGAATCGGGAGAACTGGCCATCCGGGTAAAGCACCTGGATCTGCTGGCCCTGCCTGTTCTGGCCTCTGGGGCCTGACGCCTTGCCAGCTTCCCGGCGGCCGGGCGTCAGGCTGGCTCTGCGCTGGCTGGCGACGCTGCTTCTGCTTGCAGTTGTACTGCTGTTTCTTGATACCCGGGCCCTGCTGAATCAGCTCAGTCAGATCCATCCCGGTTTCGTGGCGCTCGCGCTGGCAGTGACCCTGGTGCAGGTGGCGTTGTCGGCCTGGCGCTGGCGCTATACATCCGGCTGCCTTGGCCTTGAGCTGGGGCTGACAACCGCGATCCGGGAATATTATCTGGCCACCTTCCTCAACCAGCTGCTGCCAGGGGGCGTCATGGGAGACGTCAACCGGGCCTGGCGCCAGGTCCGCAAAACCCCGGACCGGCTTGCAGCTGCCAATGCTGTAGTGATCGAGCGGCTGTCCGGCCAGGTGATGCTGCTCCTGCTCACTGCCGGCCTTTTTACAGTGCTCTGGCCATTTTCCACCCTTCCTCACAGAAGCCTGTCAGAACATGGCTCGGGCAATGGTCTGTTTGCCCTCCTTGTGATTCTGGCTCTGATGTTCCTCGTCATCGCTTTTCGCCAGCCCCTTGTCCGTTACCTTCAGCGGTTCGGGGGTCATCTTCGTCTGGCTCTGCTGGGCTGGCCCACCGCGGCCATTCAGGCCCTGACATCGACCCTTGTGGTGGCCAGCTACCTGCTGGTATTCATGCTGCTGGCCCAGGGGCTGGCGGGCGTCGGCACGGAGCCCGCCATGGTCACTGACTGGCAGAGGATTCTGCCGCTGGTGGCCGGTCTTCTGGTGGCCATGACGCTGCCGGTGACCGTGGCAGGCTGGGGTGTGCGGGAAGGCGTGGCGGCCGTTCTGTGGCCAATGGCGGGGCTGCCGGCTGAGCAGGGCGTGGTGCTGAGCGTGGCCTATGGCCTGGTGGTTCTGCTCTCAAGCCTTCCGGGCGTTCTGGTACTTGTTACCGGTTTTCGCGGGAAGCCTGGGAAGTCATGGAAGCGGGGGGAGACAGGGGAGCCAGGCGAGACAGGGGAGACGGTACAGACAGGTCAAGGTCGAACAGCATATCGGAACCAAGATTGATAAACTGGGCCTTCGGCCAGAGGGCCTTGTCCAGGGTCTCCACCTCCGGCAGGGAGAAGGCGGGCCGGCCACTGCCAATGATCATGGGCGCCACCATCACATGAAGCCGGTCCAGCAGCCCTGCTTTCATGAAGGATGAGACGGTAAGACCTCCACCTTCAACAAACAGCCTTCTGAGTCCAAACTTCGCCAGAATTTCAATGATCCGCCCCGGGTCAGCCGTCTGGCCAGGCGTTCCAAGGCAGGGCACGTCCAGGACCCCCGTGGGCGGGATCTTCCACTCGAACGACGGCCGGGTTACTCCACCCACCAGCCGGAGGGTGGGGGCCTGCTCATCGGTAAACAGATGATGGGTCTCCGTCACCCTTCGGTGCGGGTCGATTACCACCCGCACCGGATTGGGCCCGCTGGCAAGGCGCACCGTCAGCCGGGGGTTGTCTTCCATTGCTGTGCCCGCGCCCACCAGAATCGCCTCGGAAACCGCCCGCAGCCGGTGCAGGTGGGTAATGCCATCTGCTCCGTTGATGAATCTTGAAGCTCCGGTGACCGTGGCTATCCGGCCATCGAGGCTCTGTCCCATCTGTCCTACCACCTGATGGCTCCGACCCTCGGCAAACGGCCGCACCAGCGGCAGAAACAGGTTGAACAGACTGGTTGCATCGGCTGTCGCGGGAAGATGCAGGCTCCAGCTCGGGTCTTCGCCAGCGGTGCCCAGAGAAAGCGCCGGCGTGTCTGAGCCAGGGAGAGGGAGCGTCACCGAGTCCCGGCCCTTTGCATCAAGAATCAGCTGCCACGCCGATAAAGCATCAATGGACTGTTCTGCCATGTTCACGTTGCCTGTAGCAGGTGTATGGATTGAGAGTCTCTGACTTTTATACGAACGGCTCCGCGAAAGATTCACTGAATTGCCAAACCCTGGCACCAGAGTTAATGTCACCCTGTGCAGAATTTTGCGAGCGCACCTGATGCTGCCCGCTGGCAAGGTTCATTTACACCAGACTAGCAGAAGGACGCCAGGTGAGAGTCGATAACCAGGACAGCATTGCGATACTGAGGCTGGATGAAAGCCCGGGAAATCTCTGGAACGAAGAAATACTCACGGAATTCAACAGCCAGATCATGGCTCTGGCCAGGGACAGCGCCAACCGCTGCCTGATCATCACCGGGAAAAGAAATGACGACAGCCCTGCAGAGCGTAATGAAAACGACGCCCCCGAAAGCTGTTTCAGCCTGGGGCTGGATCCCCTGGCTCTCGAGACCGAAGACCCGCTCACCGGTGCCAATCTGAGCCGGCTTTTTGCCCAGGCCTACGGGAATCTCCGACGTTTCCCGGGTGTTACGATTGCGGCCATTAACGGGGATGCGCACAATGAAGGTCTGTCTCTGGCCCTGAACTGTGATTTCCGGCTGACCAGCAGCCTGGCGGTTTTCCGTTTTTCCGCCGGCAGCCAGGGTCTTCTGCCATTCGGAGGCAGTACCCAGCTGCTACCCCGCCTGGTGGGCGAGCCCTGGGCCAAGCGGATGATTCTGATGGAGACGCCTGTCTCCGCAGAACAGGCGCTTGGCATCGGCCTGGTGGACGAGCTGACGGAGCCGGCAGAAATAATAAACACGGCCATGGTCTGGGCTCAGGCTTTGTGCCGCCAGACGCCCATGGCCAGCCGTGCCGGCAAACAGCTCATCGAACACGCCCGCATGAGGCCACTGGAAACCGGCTTCGCCGCAGAACGGGAATGGCAGGTTCAGATCATGGAAGGCGAGGATTACCGTAATGTTTAACAGGACCGGGCAGTGCAGCCTGGTCAGGGGTAGCGCGTCATGAGGTACATGCAGTCATTTAACCGGCGTCTCGGTCAGCTCCGGGAGGAGCGCAGGCTGTCCCAGGCGGATATCGCCGAACTCTGTGATGTAGAGGAAGCGCTGGTTGTTGCCTGGGAGGCATCTGACCCCAAACAGCGGCGCTATCCCGGCGTCGATCAGCTGATGGATCTCTGCCTGAGAACGGAAATTGCGTTGGATGTCCTGCTGGATTTCAGCGACGTAACCGACGCCGGCCAGCTGGAGCTGCCAGGCCTGGCGTTCAGCAGTGACAGTGACCTCACGGAGTCACTCAGGGACCTGGAGCGGGAAATTAACCGTCTGCAACTGAACGACAAGGAAGCAGAACTGCTGCGCCGGTTCCGCAATACCTCGCCGGAAAACCAGCGCATGGTGTTTCAGTTGCTGGGGCGGTAGTGCCTTTTATTTACCCGCCTTGTAGATATGTTCGTAAACGTGGTTGGTCGCCTCAACAAAACCGTCAATGCTGCCGCAGTCAAAGCGCCGCCCCCGGAACTGGTACGCCAGGACGCAGCCATTCTTCGCCTGTTCCAGCAGAGCGTCAGTGATCTGGACTTCGCCGTTTTTGCCCGCAGGGGTCCGCTCGATGATGTCGAAGATATCCGGGGTGAGGATATAGCGGCCGATAATGGCCAGATTGCTCGGCGCATCTTCCGGTGCCGGCTTTTCCACCATGTCGGTGATTCTGTAGAGGCCGTCCTTCATTGATTCACCGGCGATTACGCCGTACTTGTGAGTCTGGTCTGCCGGTACTTCCATGATGGCTACGATGGAGCAGCGGAACTGGTTGTAAAGCTTGACCATCTGCGCCAGCACCCCCTCGTCGCCATCGTCCGGAACACAGAGGTCATCCGCAAGCACCACCGCAAAGGGATTGTCGCCCATCAGGTTGCGGCCGGTCAGGATGGCATGGCCCAGACCCTTCATCTCGTTCTGGCGGGTGAAGGCGAAGGAATTGTTATCAATCAGTTCCCGGATGGAGTCCAGCAGATGTTCCTTGCCGGAGCCGGCAATCTGGTGCTCAAGTTCATAGCTGATATCAAAGTGATCCTCGATGGCGCGCTTGCCGCGGCCCGTCACAAATCCGAATTCCCGGATGCCTGCTTCCGACGCTTCTTCAACGCCATACTGAACCAGGGGTTTGTTGACCACCGGCAGGATCTCTTTGGGCATCGCTTTGGTAGCGGGTAAAAACCGGGTTCCATAACCAGCAACGGGAAACAGGCACTTTTTGATCATCTGGGCATCCTTTCAGTATCAATAGTTTGAATTTCAGGACAAAAGGCTGGAAAACTGAAGTGTACCGGACTTGCCCGGGGAACGGGAGAGATCAAAAAGGCTGTCGGGAGACTGGATGTCAACAATCTGTATGATCTATGACCTGTGGATTGTTGACAAAGTGGGCATTCGAGAGTAGTTTTTAGCGAAATTTGCTTCATATTGTCGACAACCTATGCCAGCCGCCACGATTCACTCCCAGACCCGCGCCGATGAAGCCTTCGATTGTCTGCAAACGGCCATCGTAAAAGGGGATCTTGCCCCCGGGGAAAAGATCGGAGAACTGGAACTCTGCGAACGTTTCAATCTCACCCGTGGTCCTCTGCGGGAAGCTCTGGGCCGGCTGGAGTCGAGAGGGCTTCTGATCCGGCGGCCCCATGCGGGGGTCAAAGTGGTCTCCGTCAGCGGCGCCGAACTGGTGGAGCTCTACCACATCCGGGAAGCCATGGAAGGGCTCGCGGCACGCCAGGCTGCAGAACGCATGACCGATGCCGAAATCACCGACCTCCAGGCCACCCTCGACAGCCACGAAACAATGATCGAACTTGCCCAGGGACAGGCCTATTATCAGGGTGAAGGCGACTATGATTTTCACTACCGCATAGCCACGGGCAGCCGGAACGCCAAGCTTGCCCAGATGCTGCTGGGTGATCTGTACTACATGGTGAGAATGTACCGCTACCGCCTGAGCACCTCCGCCGGCCGTCCCCAGAAAGCCCTGGGAGAGCACCGGAGAATCGTCGAAGCCATCGCCCAGCGCGACGGCGAACTGGCGGAGTTCCTGATGAAACGCCACATCAACGCCGCCAGAAAAAACATCGAACAGAAAATCAGGGAAGGCGTGCTGAACATCTGATAAATAGCCGCGGAACGCCGGGGTCAGATCAAGCCTGATCTGACCCCTGTCTAGCCTCGGAACCCGGAGTGTCGGGGTCAGATCACGCTTGATCTGACCCCTGTCTTGGCCCGCGGCATGCATCACCGGGGTCAGATCAAGCATGATCTGACCCCGGTCTGGATCGTTAACCAAGGAGAGCACCATGACCAACCAACCATCCGCCGGCGCACGCTTTCGCAAGGCGCTTGCAGACAACAAACCCCTCCAGATCGTCGGCACCGTCAACGCCTACGCTGCCATGATGGCGGAGAAGGTGGGGCATCAGGCGATTTACCTCTCCGGCGGTGGTGTGGCGAATGCGTCCTACGGCCTGCCGGACCTGGGTATTACCAGCCTTAATGATGTCATCGAAGACGTCCGCCGCATTACCGATGCCACCTCAGTGCCTCTGCTGGTGGACATAGACACAGGCTGGGGTGGGGCATTCAACATTGCCCGGACCATTCAGCAGATGGAAAAGGCCGGCGCTGCCGCGGTTCATATTGAAGATCAGGTGGCCCAGAAACGCTGCGGCCACCGGCCCAACAAGGCCATAGTGTCAAAAGAGGAAATGGTCGATCGCATCAAGGCCTGCGTCGACGCCCGGAAGGACGAGGACTTTTTCATCATGGCCCGCACTGATGCCTTCCAGCAGGAAGGACTTGAAGCCGCCATTGACCGTGCCCAGGCCTGCATCGAAGCCGGTGCCGATGGTATCTTCGCGGAGGCCGTCACCGAGCTTGAGCATTACACGGCCTTTGCCAAAGCCCTCAATGTGCCGCTACTGGCCAACATCACCGAATTCGGTGCGACACCCCTGTATAACAGGAAGGAGCTTGGCGAAGCGGGTGCAGATATGGTTCTGTATCCCCTGAGTGCATTCCGCGCCATGAACAAGGCCGCTCTCAACGTTTACCAGAGCATTCTGGAGAAGGGCGATCAGAAAGACGTCGTTGATAGCATGCAGACCCGCAAGGAGCTGTATGAATTCCTGAATTATCACGAGTTCGAACAGAAACTCGACGAACTGTTTAAACAGAAGAAAGGCTGATGTGGCCCGGAGTTTTCCGGGCCAGGAAATCACAGACAATCTAACAGGAGACAGTCATGGCTGAGAAACAATCTGCGAGTGCGGGCCTGCGAGGGCAGGTAGCGGGTGAAACTTCCCTGTGTACCGTGGGCGCGAGCGGCACCGGTCTGAGATACCGGGGCTACGAAATCACCGACCTCGCCGACAAGGCCCAGTTCGAAGAAGTGGCCTACCTGCTGCTTCGCGGCAAGTTGCCCAACCGCCAGGAACTGGATGACTACCGGAAAAGGCTGAGTGGACTGCGGGCTCTCCCGGATCCGCTCAAGGCCGTTCTGGAGCAGATTCCCAAAGACGCCCACCCCATGGACGTCATGCGCACCGGCTGCTCCATGCTGGGCAACCTGGAAACGGAAAAAGACTTCAGCGAGCAGGACGACAGGATCGACCGCATGCTGGCGACTTTCCCCGGCATCATCTGCTACTGGTATCGCTTCGCCCACGAGGGCAAACGCATCGAAACCGACAGCAACAGTGATTCCATCGGCGGCCACTTCCTTGAGCTGCTGCACGGCAAGGCTCCCAGCGAACTGCATGAGCGGGTCATGAACGTCTCCCTCATCCTGTATGCCGAGCATGAGTTTAATGCATCCACCTTCGCTGCCCGGGTCTGCGCCTCCACCCTGTCGGACATTCACAGTGCTGTAACCGGCGCCATCGGCACCCTCCGCGGCCCGCTGCACGGCGGCGCCAACGAAGCGGCCATGGAACTGATCCAGAGATTCAGCACACCGGATGAAGCCGAAGAAGGGCTGATGAAGATGCTGGAGCGCAAGGAAAAGGTCATGGGCTTCGGCCACGCGGTCTACAAGGAGCGCGACCCCCGCAACGCCATCATCAAGGGCTGGTCGAAAAAGCTGGCCGATGAAGCAAAGGACGAGTCGCTCTACGAGATTTCCGAGCGCATTGAAGAAGTCATGTCCCGGGAGAAAAAGCTGTTCGCCAACGCCGACTTCTTCCACGCGTCCGCCTACCACTTCATGGGGATCCCCACCGAACTGTTCACCCCCATCTTCGTGATGTCCCGGGTCAGCGGCTGGACCGCCCATGTAAAAGAACAGCGCGAAAAGAACCGCATCATCCGCCCCAGCGCCGAATACACCGGCCCGGACCAGCAGGAATGGGTGCCGATCGACGAGCGTGACTGAAGTGATTCGGGGTCAGATCACGCCTGATCTGACCCCTGTCTGGCCCCGGAGTATGGGGTCAGATCAAGCGTGATCTGACCCCTGTCTGAGCAGGGGCCGCGGATTTGTTAGCCGCGGAATCCGCGGAAGTACGCGGAGATAAAAGATGATTAGCCACGGAAGGACACGGAAAATTGACAAAGAAAAGAGAAATTGGCGGCGGGTACCTTTGAACCCTGGAGTTACCTACAGCCATTATCATTTTTCTTTTCTTCCGTGTTTTCCGTGTTTTCCGTGGCAAAGACCCTGCCTGGCCGGGAGTATGGGGTCAGATCAAGCGTGATCTGACCCCTGTCTGACCCGTGTCTGCGCGGCAAAAAAAGCATCCTGAGAGAGCCCAAAATGAACACCCAATACCGCAAGAACCTCCCAGGCACCGACCTGGACTATTTTGACACCCGCCAGGCCGTGGAAGACATCCAGTCTGGCGCTTACGACACCTTGCCCTACACCTCCCGCATCCTGGCGGAACAGCTGGTACGCCGCTGTGATCCGGCCATGCTGACCGACTCTCTCAGGCAATTGATCGAGCGCCAGCGGGACATGGACTTTCCCTGGTACCCGGCGCGGGTGGTCTGCCATGACATCCTTGGCCAGACCGCGCTGGTGGACCTGGCCGGCCTGCGGGATGCCATTGCGGAGAAGGGTGGAGATCCATCCAGGGTGAACCCGGTGGTGCCCACCCAGCTGATCGTGGATCACTCCCTGGCTGTCGAACACGCCGGCTTTGAGAAGGATGCCTTCGAAAAGAACCGCCAGATCGAAGACCGCCGCAACGACGACCGGTTCCACTTCATCAACTGGACCAAAACCGCGTTCCGGAATGTGGATGTCATTCCGCCCGGCAACGGCATCATGCACCAGATCAATCTGGAAAAGATGTCGCCGGTGATCCAGGTTCAGCCGGATGGAGAAGGAAAGCGCGTTGCTTTTCCGGATACCTGTGTCGGCACCGACAGCCACACCCCGATGGTGGACGCCCTGGGCGTTATCTCCGTCGGCGTTGGCGGCCTGGAGGCCGAGAGTGTGATGCTGGGTCGTGCCTCCATGATGCGCCTGCCGGACATCGTGGGCGTTGAACTGACGGGCAAACTGCAGCCAGGCATTACCAGCACCGACATGGTGCTGGCCCTGACCGAATTCCTGCGCAAAGAGCGGGTGGTTGGCGCCTACCTGGAGTTTTACGGAGAGGGCGCCGATAGCCTGACCGTTGGTGATCGTGCCACCATCTCCAACATGACACCGGAATACGGCGCAACTGCTGCCATGTTCTACATAGACGGCCAGACCATCGACTACCTTACCCTGACCGGCCGCGACGACGACCAGGTGAAACTGGTGGAGCAGTTTGCAAAGCACACTGGCCTGTGGGCCGACAGCCTCAAAGATGCGGAATACGAGCGCGTCCTGAAATTCGACCTCTCGTCTGTTCCCCGGACCCTGGCGGGCCCATCCAACCCCCATGCTCTGCTGCCGACAGCTGATCTGGCCGCCCGCGGAATTTCCGGTACGGTGGAAAACGAAGAGGGCAAAATGCCCGATGGCGCGGTGATCATTGCCGCCATCACCAGCTGCACCAACACCAGCAACCCCCGCAACATGGTGGCTGCCGGCCTGATCGCCCGCAATGCCAACAAACTGGGCCTGACCCGCAAGCCCTGGGTGAAGTCCTCCCTGGCGCCCGGTTCGAAAACCGTCAAAATGTATCTGGAAGAAGCCGACCTGCTCAGCGAACTGGAAGACCTCGGTTTCGGGGTGGTGGCTTTCGCATGCACCACCTGCAACGGCATGAGCGGTGCGCTGGATCCGAAGATCGCGCAGGAAATCATGGACCGTGACCTCTACTCCACCGCCGTGCTGTCCGGTAACCGCAACTTCGATGGTCGCATTCACCCCTACGCCAAACAGGCCTTCCTTGCGTCGCCACCGCTGGTGGTGGCCTATGCCATTGCCGGCACCATCCGTTTCGACATCGAGAAAGACGCGCTGGGTTACGACGCTGATGGCAAGCCCATCACCCTGAAGGACATCTGGCCGAGCGATGAAGAAATCGACGCCATCGTCAAAAAGAGCGTGAAGCCGCAACAGTTCCGGGATGTCTATATCCCCATGTTCGACCTCACCAAAGATGCACGGACAATGGTCAAGCCGCTGTACGACTGGCGGCCGCAGAGCACCTATATCCGCCGTCCACCCTATTGGGAAGGTGGCATGGTTGGCGAGAAAGCCCTCAAGGGCATGCGCCCGCTGGCGGTTCTGCCGGACAACATCACCACCGACCACCTGTCGCCGTCAAACGCGATCCTGATGGACAGTGCGTCTGGTGAATATCTGCATAAAATGGGCGTGCCGGAGGCAGACTTCAACTCCTACGCCACCCACCGCGGGGATCACCTGACCGCCCAGCGCGCCACATTCGCCAACCCGAAGCTGTTCAACGAAATGGTTCTGGATGAAAACGGCAAGGTGAAGCAGGGCTCACTGGCGCGGATCGAGCCGGAAGGCAAGGTCACCCGCATGTGGGAAGCCATTGAAACCTATATGGAACGCAAGCAGCCGCTGATCATCATCGCCGGCGCCGATTACGGCCAGGGCTCCTCACGGGACTGGGCCGCCAAGGGCGTCGCACTGGCTGGAGTGGAAGCCATAGTGGCGGAAGGCTTCGAACGCATTCACCGCACCAACCTGGTGGGCATGGGCGTAATGCCCCTGCAGTTCCAGGAAGGCATCACCCGCAAGACGCTGGGCATCGACGGCACCGAAACCTTCGATGTGGAAGGCACACCGTCTCCCCGCGCCGAGCTCACCCTGGTGATCCACCGCAAAAATGGTGACACCGAGCGGGTACCGGTGATCTGCCGCCTCGACACCGCCGAGGAACTGGAAATCTACAAAGCCGGCGGCGTGCTGCAGCGGTTCGCCCAGGACTTCCTGGAGTCCACCACCGCAGCCTGACGAGTGCGGGGTCAGATCAAGCCTGATCTGACCCCTGCCTGAGTGACCGGGAGTCCGGGGTCAGGCCCCTGCGTCAGGCCCCCGGGAGTCCGGGGTCAGATCACGCCTGATCTGACCCCTGTCTAGCCACGGATTCCGCGGCCAACAAATCTTAAAGAGGGCAACCCGAAAGTGAGCAACCTACCCCAAATCAGAATCCCCGCCACCTACATGCGCGGCGGCACCAGCAAAGGCGTGTTCTTTAGCCTCAAGGACCTGCCCGAAGCCGCCCGGATCCCCGGTGCAGCACGGGACAAGCTGCTGCTGCGCGTCATCGGCAGCCCAGACCCCTACGAAAAACAGATTGACGGCATGGGCGGGGCTACCTCCAGCACCAGCAAGACGGTCATCCTGGCTGAGTCCACCCAGCCGGACCACGACGTCGATTACCTGTTCGGCCAGGTCTCCATCGACAAACCCTTTGTGGACTGGAGCGGCAACTGCGGCAATCTTTCGGCGGCGGTGGGCGCCTTCGCCATCAACGCGGGACTGGTGCCGGCCGATCGCATTCCACAAAACGGCACCTGCACCGTCCGCATCTGGCAGGCCAACATCAAGAAAACCATTATCACCCATGTGCCCATCACCAATGGCGAGGTGCAGGAAACCGGTGATTTCGAGCTGGATGGCGTGACTTTCCCGGCAGCAGAAATACAGGTGGAATTCATGGACCCGGCAGACGGGGAGGGCGCCATTTTCCCCACCGGCAACCTGGTGGACGATCTGGAAGTACCCGGCGTTGGCACCCTGAAGGCCACCATGATCAATGCAGGCATACCCACCATTTTTGTGAATGCCGAGGACATAGGCTACAACGGCACGGAACTGCAGGGCGCCATCAATGGTGACCCGGAAGCTCTGGCAAGGTTCGAAGCTATCCGCGCTCACGGAGCAGTAAAAATGGGCCTGATCAGGGATGTGGCAGAAGCGGCCGCCCGCCAGCACACTCCGAAAGTGGCTTTCGTGGCGAAGCCGGCGGATTACGTCTCCTCCAGCGGCAAAAAGGTGGAAGCAGGTGAGGTCGACCTGCTGGTGCGAGCCCTGTCCATGGGCAAACTCCACCACGCCATGATGGGTACAGCGGCGGTTGCCATCGGTACCGCAGCAGCGATTCCCGGAACCCTGGTCAACCTGGCCGCAGGCGGCGGAGACCGCACCGCCGTGCGTTTCGGGCACCCCTCAGGCACACTGAAGGTAGGCGCCGAAGCCAGTCAAATAAGCGGAAGCTGGTGCGTCAACAAGGCCGTAATGAGCCGTAGTGCCAGAATACTGATGGAAGGCTGGGTGCGCATTCCCGGTGATTCCTTCACGGGCTGATTGGCCACCGACGTGAAGCCGGGGTCAGATCAAGCCTGATCTGACCCCATCTGTGACCCTGCCCGAGTGAGCGGGAGTTCGGGGTCAGATCACGCTTGATCTGACCCCTGTCTTTCCGCGGCAAGACCCTAACCCATAAACAGGAAAGGAGAACGCCATGAGCAGCAACGTAGACACCAACGAACGCCCCGACTACGACGACGTCCTGCAGAAAATCGCGGACTACGTCCTCGAGTACAGAATAGACAGCGACGAAGCCTGGGACACGGCCCGCAACTGCCTGATCGACACAATCGGCTGCGGGCTGCTGGCCCTGCGTTTTCCCGAGTGCACCAAACACCTCGGTCCGATTGTGGAAGGAACGATAGTACCCCACGGCGCACGGGTGCCCGGCACGCAACATCGGCTGGATCCGGTGAAGGCCGCCTGGGACATTGGCTGCATCATCCGCTGGCTGGACTACAACGACACCTGGCTGGCTGCTGAATGGGGCCATCCATCTGACAACCTGGGCGCCATCCTGGCCGTGGCCGACCACCTGTCCCAGAAACGTGTTGCCCAGGGCAAAGACCCCCTGACCGTGCACCAGGCGCTGGAAGCCATGATTATGGCTCATGAGATCCAGGGGGTTATTGCACTGGAGAACTCCTTCAATCGGGTGGGTCTGGACCACGTGGTTCTGGTCAAGGTTGCATCCACCGCCGTCACCGCCAAGCTCATGGGTGCGACTCGTGACCAGCTGCTGTCCGCCTTGTCCCACGCCTGGGCCGATGGCCAGGCCCTGCGGACGTATCGTCATGCGCCCAACGCGGGTTCACGCAAGTCCTGGGCGGCAGGGGATGCCACTTCCCGTGCCGTGCGTCTGGCCGACATTGCCATGCGGGGCGAAATGGGCATTCCGGGCGTTCTGACGGCATCCCAATGGGGCTTCTACGATGTGCTGTTCAGCACCACCAATAAGGATCTCAAGGTCAAGCCGGAAGACAAACGCCAGTTTTCCCTGCCCCAGGACTTCGGCTCCTATGTAATGGAAAACGTGCTCTTCAAGATTTCCTTCCCGGCAGAGTTTCACGCCCAGACTGCGGCAGAAGCGGCCGTCAAACTGCATCCCGCGGTAAAAGACCGGCTGGATGAGATCGACAAAATCGTGATCACTACCCATGAATCAGCCATCCGGATTATTTCCAAGGAAGGCAAACTGGCCAACGCGGCGGACCGGGATCACTGCCTGCAGTACATGGCCGCAGTGCCCCTGATCTTCGGCAATCTCACCGCTGAGCACTACGAAGACAGCTTCCACGAAGAGAACCCCATCATCGATGAGGTCCGGGAGAAGATGGAAGTGGAGGAAGATGAGCGCTACAGCCGGGAATACCTGGAGCAGGACAAGCGTTCCATTGCCAATGCCATCCAGGTGTTCTTCAACGACGGGAGCAAGACCGAGAAAGTGGAGGTGGAATACCCCATAGGTCATCGCCGCCGCCGGGAGGAGGGCATCCCGCTGCTTGAGAAGAAGTTCCAGAACAACCTGGCGACCCGCTTTCCTGGCCAGCGCAGCCGGCAGATTTTCGAGCTGTGCAAGGACCAGAAAAAACTGGAGCAGACGCCGGTTCACGAGTTTGTGGAGCTTTTTGTTATCTAGGCAGGGCGTGTCGTTATCCAGTCGATGCACGGTGCAAGCAGAAGCTGATGTGCTATAAAGTGGGGGCGGATTTTTCAGATCCGCCCCCACTTTTTTGATGGCAGCATTGCCCACCATGCCAAAACGTACCGACATCAAAAGCATCCTGATCCTGGGTGCCGGCCCCATCGTCATAGGCCAGGCGTGCGAGTTCGACTACTCCGGGGCCCAGGCCTGCAAGGCCCTGCGGGAAGAGGGTTACCGGGTGATCCTGGTGAACTCCAACCCCGCCACCATCATGACCGACCCGGTCATGGCGGACGCCACCTACATCGAGCCGATCACCTGGGAAACCGTGGCCCGGATCATCGAGCGCGAGAAACCCGATGCCCTGCTGCCCACCATGGGCGGCCAGACCGCGCTGAACTGCGCGCTGGATCTCGAGAAGCACGGTGTGCTGGCGGAGCACGGGGTGGAAATGATCGGCGCCAACGCCGACACCATCGACAAGGCCGAGGACCGGGAACGCTTTGACCAGGCCATGAAGTCCATCGGCCTGGAATGCCCCCGGGCCGCCATGGCCCACTCCATGGAAGAAGCCTTTCAGGTGCTGGACAGCATCGGCTTCCCCTGCATCATCCGGCCCTCCTTCACCATGGGCGGCTCCGGCGGCGGCATCGCCTACAACCGGGACGAATTCGAGGAAATCTGCAACCGGGGTCTGGATCTGTCCCCCACCCGGGAACTGCTGATCGACGAATCCCTGATCGGCTGGAAAGAATATGAAATGGAAGTGGTGCGGGACCGCAAGGACAACTGCATCATCGTCTGCGCCATCGAGAACTTCGATGCCATGGGCGTGCACACCGGCGACTCCATCACCGTGGCCCCGGCCCAGACCCTGACCGACCGGGAATACCAGATCATGCGCAACGCCTCACTGGCGGTGCTGCGTGAGATAGGCGTCGAAACCGGCGGCTCCAACGTCCAGTTCGGCATCAACCCGGACACTGGGCGCATGGTGGTGATCGAGATGAACCCCAGGGTGTCCCGCTCCTCCGCGCTGGCCTCCAAGGCCACCGGCTTCCCCATTGCGAAAGTGGCCGCCAAGCTGGCGGTGGGCTACACCCTGGACGAACTGCAGAACGACATCACCGGCGGCACCACCCCGGCCTCGTTCGAGCCGTCCATCGACTACGTGGTCACCAAGATCCCGCGGTTCACCTTCGAGAAGTTCCCCCAGGCCGACGCCCGTCTGACCACCCAGATGAAATCGGTGGGTGAGGTCATGGCCATCGGCCGCACCTTCCAGGAATCCCTCCAGAAAGCCCTCCGTGGCCTGGAAGTGGGCTCCGAGGGCTTCGAGGAAATGGTCGACCTCACCACCGCCGACGGCCAGGACACCCTGATCCGGGAACTCAACGTCCCCGGCGCCGAGCGCATCTGGTACATAGGCGACGCCTTCCGCCGCGGCATGACCGTGGACGAGGTGTTCCAGCACACCAGAGTGGACCCTTGGTACCTGGTGCAGATCGAGGACCTGATCCGCGAGGAAGCGAAGCTCAGGATCGATGGCCGGGACAGCCTGGATCACGCCAGCCTGTTCCGCCTCAAGCGCAAGGGCTTCTCCGACGGCCGTCTGGCAAAACTGGTCGGGGTGCCCGAAGCCGAGATGCGCAGGCTGCGCCACGACCTGGGCATCCGCCCGGTCTACAAGCGGGTGGACACCTGCGCCGCCGAGTTTGCCTCCTCCACCGCCTACATGTACTCCAGCTACGAAGAGGAGTGCGAGGCCGCACCCACCGACCGGGACAAGATCGTGGTCATCGGTGGCGGCCCCAACCGCATCGGCCAGGGCATCGAATTCGACTACTGCTGCGTCCACGCCGCCCTCGCCATGCGCGAGGATGGCTATGAGACCATCATGATCAACTGCAACCCGGAGACCGTGTCCACCGACTACGACACCTCCGACCGGCTGTACTTCGAGCCCATCACCCTGGAAGACGTGCTGGAAATCATCCACGTCGAAAAGCCGAAGGGCGTGATCGTCCAGTACGGCGGCCAGACCCCGCTCAAGCTGGCCCGGGGCCTGGAAGCCGCCGGCGTGCCCATCATCGGCACCAGCCCGGACGCCATCGACCGGGCCGAGGACCGGGAAAGGTTCCAGCACATGATCCAGAAGCTGGACCTGCTGCAGCCGGAGAACGCCACCGTGCGCAGCCACGAGGAAGGCATCATTGCCGCCCGCGAGATCGGCTACCCGCTGGTGGTGCGCCCCTCCTACGTACTGGGCGGCCGGGCCATGGAAATCGTCTACGACGAGCAGGAGCTGGTGCGCTACATGCGCAACGCCGTGCTGGTGTCCAACGACAGCCCGGTGCTGCTGGATCACTTCCTCAATGCCGCCATCGAAGTGGACATAGACGCTGTCTGTGACGGACAGCAGGTGGTCATCGGCGGCATCATGCAGCACATAGAACAGGCCGGGGTGCACTCAGGCGATTCCGCCTGCTCCCTGCCGCCGTATTCGCTGCCCGCCGCCGTGCAGGACGAGATGCGGGATGTGGTCCGCAAAATGGCACTGGAACTGAACGTGGTCGGCCTGATGAACGTCCAGCTGGCCTGGCAGGATGAGAAGGTCTACGTGATCGAGGTGAACCCCAGAGCCTCGCGCACCGTGCCCTTCGTGTCCAAGGCCATAGGTGTCTCCCTGGCCCGCATAGGTGCACGCTGCATGGCGGGCACCTCCCTGGCGGACCAGGGCTTCACGAAGGAAATCGTGCCGAGCTACTACGCCGTGAAGGAATCCGTGTTCCCGTTCAACAAGTTCCCGGCGGTGGACCCCATCCTGGGTCCGGAGATGAAGTCCACCGGCGAGGTGATGGGCATTGGTGACAGCTTTGATGAGGCCTTTGCCAAGGCGGAACTGGCGGCGGGGGAATGTCTGCCGGTATCGGGTACTGCGTTCATTTCCGTGCGGGATGAAGACAAGGCCGGGGTGGTGGCCGTGGCCAGGTCACTGGCTGAGTGGGGGTTTGATCTGGTTGCGACCACCGGCACCAGGGATTATCTGCTGGAGCACGGATTGGTCGTAGGCTGGCTGAGAAAGCTGGAAGAAGGCCGCCCCAACGTGGTGGATGCCATCATGAATGGTGAGGTACAGCTGATCATCAATACCAGCGAGGGCCGCGCCGCCACCATCGCGTCCGCGGGGTTACGCAAGTCAGCGCTGAGAAGAAAAGTTCCCATTGCGACCACTCTTGCGGGGGGCGAGGCTTATTGCCGTGCCATCCGGTATGGGCCGATGGTGCAGGTGCGCTGCCTCCAGGACCTGTCCGCTTACTCTGCTACTCCTTAGTAAAGGGGTGCCGTCTACTTCTTCCTGTTCCGGTTGGGAGAGAGGGGCTTCACGTTATCCGATGACTCCCTGCGCTCTCCGGTATCTGAGAGGGTGGGCGGGTTTCCGGCATCCAGCTTGGCCTCGATCCGCTCCAGCACCTCGGCTATCCGCATCAGGGCTTCGGCGGCGGAGCCAGAACCAGAACCAGAACCAGAACCTCCTTTCGGCCGACCGGACTCACCGCCGGCCGGGGTGCGCTGGCCTTTCCTGGCCTGAGCTGCTGCAGGAGGATTGAGGGGAGTGTCCTCGCCAAGCAGATCCTTGCGGATACCCTGCAGGTCGTAGGGGTCGAGAAAAGGCCGGTCCTCAGAATAGGCGCACATCATCATGCCGTCACAGAGCTTGTTGATCAGCCGGGGTATGCCCTTGCTCAGATGGTGAATCTCTTTCACCGTATCACTGTCAAAAAGCTGATTGCCGGCGTGCCCGGACACCAGTAGCCGGTAATCAATGTATTCCGTGGTTTCCTTGAGAGTCAGCCCTTCCAGGTGGAAAAACAGCTTCACCCGTTGTGAAAGCTGGGGAATCGAGGTGACCCCCTGCTTAAGTTCCGGTTGGCCAAGCAGGATGACCCGCATTGAAGGGCCGCCCATGCCCTCCATCCCGGTCAGCATGCGGATGTCCTCCAGGTTTTCCCGGGTCAGGTTCTGGGCTTCGTCTATGGCCAGCACCACTGGTGTGCCTGCTTCCGCCATCTTCTGCAGGTATTCGCTTATCTGAAACAGCATGGCCACCTTGCTGTCGCTCTCAATCTTCAGTCCGGCCTTCCGGAGAATAAGTCCGAAGAGGTCTTTGGACTCAAGGTTGGTGTAGGAAATATTCAGCAGCTTGAGGTTGCCATCCAGATTGCGAATGGTCTTCTTCAGAAGAGTGGTCTTGCCGGAGCCTATCTCACCGCTGATGACAACAAAGCCTTCCGGGCTCCAGATGGCCGATGACATGTAAACATAGGCCCGGGAGTGCTGCTGACTCATGTAGATGAAATCGTCTTCCGGGGTAATCCGGAAGGGGTGTCTGTGGAGTCCAAAGTGTTCCAGATACATTGTTGATCCCTGTCCGGGGCAATTACGCCAGCCGGATCATCTCGTTGGCTCTCAGGATGGTCTTGTCAGGTTCCCAGGAATTATAGCTCTCGCTGACGGTGCCGAAGCGGAAATCCGTCAGCAAACGCTCAAGTCGGCCATAACACTGGTCAAGATTCGTATAGTGGCGAAACCGGGAAAACCAACTGGCGTTATTGTAACGGGGCTGGTCAGGGTCAATTTCCCAGGGGTGCAGGTAGAACATCTGGGGCCTGGTGCCACCTTCCGAGGCCCGCCGGAAAAGATAGCGGAACAGGGGGTAGGGGAACTGCCTGAAATAGCCCCCGCCTGCGGCTGGCAGAGTAACTCCCAGAAGCTTCGCCGTGGTCAGCGGGAATTCCCTGAGCTCGCGGCCCTGGGCGGTCTCGATGGTGTAGGGTGCCCGTGGGGAATCCGGTATGCCGTAGCGGTCGTGGCGGATGGGAAAGATGCTGGAGTCCCATTCAAAACCCAGCTCCGCCAGGATGTCCAGGGCCCAGAGTGAATCCTTCGTTATGGAATAGCTGGCCGCCCGGTAACCCGTCACTGGCTTCTGGATGATGTCCTCCAGTAGTCCTTTCGACCGGATGGTTTCCTCGCGAAAAACCTCGGGCGTCTGGTTGTAGATCAGCTGATGGCTGTACCCGTGTGAGGCGATCTCGTGGCCGTGATCGGCCAGCTTCCGGATCAGGTCGGGGTAGCGGTCCGCAACCCAGCCCAGAACAAAAAACGTGGCCCGCACATCATGGCGGTCGAAAAGCTCCAGCAGCCGCTCGGTATTCTGCTCCACCCGGGAGGGCAGGGAGGCCCACTGATTCGGGCGGATTACACCGGAGAGGGCCGCAACATGAAAGTAATCCTCCACGTCTATACTCATCGCATGCAGGGGAGATTCTGCACGGGAAGCAGAAAAAACCTGTTCGTTCCCATCAGGCTGATGGCCGGTGTGCCTGTTCATGGGTACTCCTTACCCTTTTCAAACCGTTAAAGACGGGTCAAACCATTAAACATGTGGGCAAGTTTCACTCAATGAGATTGCAAAAACAATCACGAACTTACAATTACGCCTCATGGTGGAAATCAATGTAAAAGATTGTTACAAAAGGACACAAATGTATTGAGGTTGCACCATCCTGGGTGCAGAATGCTTTGCGAGTTAATGGGATTTTAACTCCTGGCACCCTTATCCAATGTACTGGTCAGGCCGTCGCCGATCTTCAGGGTAGACGACAAGGAATTTGTTTTTGTCATACATACGCTTCAGAAAGCACTATCTCCATATCCCCTACCTTCTGCTGGCCATGCTGGAATTCGGGGTTCTGTTCGCCATCTTCTCCATGCTGACGGTGGTGCTGGACCTTGCCGGAATAACCCACGAACCCATTCCCGCGAACCTCCTGGCTCCGGTTCTCTTTGCCCTGGTTCTGAGCTGCGGCACTCTGGCCATGGGCGGCTACATTGCCATGTTCCATGAGAACGTTGCCTCGCTGTTTTTCCGGACTCTGGTGGCCTACTGCCTGGTGGGCGGTGTCGGCCTGATCGTGCTCTACGCCCTTGTCCCTGCGATCGACCCTGGCAGAACCAATCTGCTTGTGGCGGTCTTGCTCGGCTCCGTCAGTGTGGTGCTCATGCGGCTGGTATTTCTCCGCCTGGTGGATTCGGAGCAGCTGACCCGGCGGGTGGTTATCCTGGGCTGTGGCGATCACGCATCGGCGCTGCTCGACGAGTATCAGCAGAACCTTCGCGCGCTGGGTGTCCGGATCATAGGCTGTATCCCTGACACTGCTGACTCCCGGGTTCCGGATGACATGAAGCTGCCGGTGCCGGAAGACTTCTATAAATTCTGCAGGGAAAACAGAATATCGGAAATCGTGGTTGCCCAGCAGGAGCGTCGCCGGACTGAGGGAGGCTGGCTGCCGGTCCCCGAATTGATGGAGTGCAAGCTCCGTGGTGTCGCTGTTACCAGTGCCATAGACTTTTACGAGCGTGAACTGAAAAAGGCCAGACTGGATCTGGTGCACCCCTCATGGATCGTGTTTTCCGAGGGCTTCAGGCCCTCCAGAAGCCGGGCCCTGGGCAAGCGGGTCGCAGACCTGGCCATCAGCCTCACGCTGTTTCTCATCATGTTGCCGTTCATCATCCTTACCGCGGTTGCTGTTTTCCTGGAGACGGGCCGCCCTATCCTTTATAGCCAGGCGCGGGTAGGTACCCTGGGAAAGGAATTCCGCATCTACAAGTTCCGGAGCATGCGGCAGGATGCGGAGAAAGATGGCAAGGCGAAATGGGCCTCCGCAAATGACAACCGGGTTACCCGCGTTGGCGCCTTTATCAGGAACACCCGCCTGGACGAGCTGCCCCAGCTCTACAACGTCATCAAGGGCGAGATGAGCATTGTTGGCCCCAGGCCCGAGCGGCCGGAGTTTGTTTCCGAACTGAGGGAAAAGATTCCGTTTTATGACACAAGACACTATGTAAAACCTGGCCTGATGGGTTGGGCGCAGCTTAAATATCCCTATGGGGCTTCCGTTGAGGATGCCCGGGGCAAGCTCGAGTACGACCTGTATTACTCGAAGAACCGCAGTCTGCTGATGGATTTTCTCATCATGATCCAGACCGTGGAGGTGATTCTGCTGGGTAAAGGGGTTCGTTGATGAAAACCGGGATACACAGAAAAGGTCTGGAGAGTTCTATGTACAACTTTAAAAGCGTTCGGGTCGGACTGGTTGTGTTTCTGGCCGTGATTCTGGGGGGCTGCTCGGTTCTGTCATCGGCAGATTCGCCGGCGCTTACCGAGACGGAAGCCGAGCCCTACCGGATCGGCGTGGGCGACAACGTGTCCATCCATGTGTGGCGAAATCCCGAGCTCAGTCAGAGCATTGTCGTGCGCCCGGACGGCTATATCTCCATGCCACTGATGGGGGACGTCAAGGCCGAAGACAAAAAGCCCGAGGTTCTTGCGGATGAAATTGAAACAGCTCTTGGCGAACTCATCCGCAGCCCCGAAGTGACCGTGATGGTCACCAACCCGGTCAGCAAGGAATTCCGCAACCGGGTTCGCATAACCGGACAGGTGGCTTCGCCACAGTCCACTCCCTTCCGGCCCGGCATGACGGTGCTGGATCTGATATTGCAGGCCGGTGGCACGACTGACTTTGCTGCCGATAGCCGTGCGGTTCTTCATCGTGAGACTGCCGAAGGGTACAAAGCGTTCGATCTTGACCTGGATGCCATTCTTGAAGAAGGCAACATGAGCTTCAACTACGATCTGCAGCCCGGCGACATCATCAGCGTTCCCCGCAAGCAACTGTTCCGGGGAGAGCTCTGATGGATATCCAGTTCATTCTCGACACCCTCCGGGCAGTCAAGCTTGAACTCTACCGGTACCGGGTGAGTGCCGCGGTTGTATTCATGCTGGTGACGGCGGGCGTACTGACTTATGGTTATGTGGTACCCAAAACCTACACCTCCGAAGCCCTGCTTTATGCAGATCAGTCCAACATCCTGAAGCCGTTGCTTCAGGGGCAGGCCGAGGTTACCCAGATTGACCGGGTTAACGAGGCCCGGGAAATGCTGCAGAGCCGCAGTTTTCTTGAGCAGGTGGCCGTTGATGCCGGTCTCATGCAGGGCAAGGAGACGGATTCCGAGCAGAATGCTGTGATTGGAGGGTTAAGGAATAGCCTGAACCTCAGCATTTCAAATCGGACTTTTCTGGAACTCACCTATCGCAGCAACGATCCGCAGCGGTCATTTCAGGTGCTGAGCGCGGCTCTGAGTCGCTTCATTGAGCGCACCGTAACCAAGAAGCGTGCTGAGAGCAGAGGCGCGTTTGAGTTCATTGATTCCCAGGTCCAGTCCTATCAGCGCCAGCTGGAGCAGGCAGAGCAGCGACTGAAAGAGTTCAAGTCCGCTAACCAGGATGGTAGCGAAGGCAGTGTTCAGTCCCGCATTGAGAGCCTCAGGGCGTCCATCGAGAATCTCAAGCTGGAAATCCAGCAGGTGGAATCCGAGGTCCAACTGACCCAGCAGCAGCTGGCCCAGGAAGAACCGGTGCGCCGGGTTACCATTAATCCCGGCCAGTCCTCTGCTGCGCGCCGCCTGGCGAGCCTGCGCCAGGAGCTGAACTCACTGCGCCTGCGTTATCACGACCGCCATCCGGATATAGTCAGCATCACCGGCCAGATAGAAGATCTCGAGGCTCAGATAAAGGACGGGGACGATTCCGAAAGAGAGGGCGCCGTGACGGAAGTCATGGAAAACCCCGCCTATGAAGCTCTCAAACTTCAGCTAGGTGAAGCCCGCACCCAACTGGAAGTGAAACGGAACCGTCTTGCGTCCCTGGAACGCCTGCTTGATGAAGCCTTTGAGCGCTCGGAACGCGTGGCCGAAAATCAGGCAGACCTTTCAGATCTGACTCGTGACTACAATGTCACCCGGGGCGTCTATGAAGACATGCTCCAGCGCCGGGAAAGGGCGCGCCTGTCCATGACCCTGGATGTTCAGGGGGAAGGCATCAGTTACCGCATTCAGGAGCCGGCTTCCTACCCCACCAAGTGGGACGGGCTGCAGCTTTACCAGGTCGGCGTCGCCGGACCGTTCCTCGGCAGCGGAATGGTGCTGGGCCTGCTGACCCTGCTGGTGTTGCTTGACCAACGGATCCGCTCCCCACGGGCTCTTCAGCAGGCGCTGCCGGAGTCCATTCCGGTGCTGGCCTCAATACCTCATTACAGCAGCACCTGGAAAGAGCGGCTTTTGCGCAAGGATGTGATTTCCCTGGCAGTACTGCTGGCGATCTTCATGGTGGGATACCTTGCCGTACTGGTGTTCAGTGTTATGGGGGTTCAACCCGAACAGCTGGTCGACAAACTGACGGCACTTTTCGGGAACCAGGGGTAACCGATGGACGAAAGCAAGCTCTACAACGCGCTATTGAAAAGCCAGGAAGAGCGCAGACAAATGGCGCTTAAAAGCGGCGAGGCGCGGTCGGACAATGAATTTCGCACCGAGCGTCCTTTTGCCGGGGCTGGTGGCACCAGCGAAGAGTTCACCAGGATTAATGCTGATCAGGAAGATCACCCACCCACTGTCTTCGACTCGGCCGTTACCCTTGGCATGATTGGCAATCCCAGGCCATGGAGCCGTGAGCAACTGCGGGAACGCAAGATCATTCATCCCGGCATGACGGACAAGGCGATTCTCGAAGCCTACCGGGATGTGCGGATTCAGCTAAGAAACCGTGCCAGCGACGAGGAAGACAACTTCACCATGATGCTTTCAGGGCTCGGGGAGGGGCAGGTGTCCGTTCTGACGGCCTACAACCTGGCGGCTTCCTTTGCCATGGATGCCCACACCTCCGCACTGCTCGTTGACTGTGACCCCTACAACCGGGACCTGCCGGGCCTGGTGTCCACGGCCATGGAACATGGCGTGACGGATTATGTCGCGGACGGCGCCCTGGGCATAAAAGACATTCTCTATCCCAGTGGCGTGGACCGCCTCACGGTTATTCCAGCCGGCACCCAGGCGTCTTCCGCGGTTGAGCTTTTTTCGGCGGTAAGAATGCGGGATCTGATGTCTGAGCTTCGCGGACGCTACCCGGACCGCTGCATTGTCATCAACGCGCCTCCCTTCCACGGAAGTGCCGAGGCACGGATTCTGGTTCGCTATGCCGATCAGGTGGTCCTTGGTGTGCCCTTTGGCGAAGTGACCGGAGACGATGTGATGGAATGTGTCGATGCCCTGGGTACCGAAAAATTCTCCGGTCTGATTTTCCAGGAATGAATGCCATGGCTGTTCGTCTCGTGATTGCGCGTTCGCTGCTGCCGGTTCTGGCTGGTTTTATGCCCCTGCAGGCGCAATCCCAGACATTCGGTGGTCTCGAAGGCATAGGCGGCGGCATTAATGACAGGGTCACGGGATATACCGCCTCAGCCTCCGTCTTTACCGAGGTGGAGCACAACCGTGTGGATATAGACGACGGAACCGAGACCAGCACGGATCCGAGTCTGGGTGTCTCCGGCGCCCTTGGGGCAGACCTGCAGAGCGGAGCAAGCTCGCTGTCAGCCCTTTACAGCGGCAGCGTACAGACCCGGCGGGACAGCGTCCGGGGTGTGAACCGGGATAACAGCAGTGTCACCGGAGTGTCACGCTATAGCTGGTTTGCTCCGGCCAACCGATTTGACTTCAACGCGGGTCATACTGTCCGCTCTGTAAGGTCTGATGCCGGTTTTGTGCTTGACCCGGCGGCCTACGACGTCCAGAACGCGGTACATGCCGGTGCCGGCCTGCGCTTCTATCCCGGGGAGCTGACAACCGTGCGCTTTTTCACCCAGGGCGCAAGAACCTTTGAGCAGGGAGACCGGCCTGATCTGGACAGCCTCACGGCCGGTTCGGACCTTACCCGTCGTCTGAGCGAGCGGTCTTCTGCCAGCCTGACGGCAACCAGGACCTGGGCGGAAGAAGTGAACAGCGATATAACCCAGGATTCGGTCCAGCTTGGCTACCGCCGCGCCCTGGAGCAAGGTCTTTTCACCGTGGGGGCGGGGGTGAGCAGCGCGGAGGTGGACTTTGATGGTCAGAGTGAGACTACCAGTGAAGCGGTGACTGGCTATTTGAGCCGGAGCTGGCTCACTCCAGACACCTCAACTGAGATCCGGTATGACCGGGCCTTGACCAGCACAGCCCTGGAGCTCGCGGTTGACTTCCCTGAAGTGGAGACCTTCGAGCCGGTTACACTGCTAATCACGGAACTAAGCGTCGAAGATCGTCTGCAATTGCGGCACAACACCAGCGCGCTGTGTAGTGGATGTGCGCTTGGAGGATTGGTCGGCGGTTCGATTTTCGAGTCTGAGCGGACGGGTCGGATCCGCCACGAGTATCGCGCGGCCGTGAATCTTGGCGTACAGGTGGCTCCTTTGCAGCGGCTGAGTACCGGTTACAGCTGGTCTGCTGATGCTGGCAAGGATGCTGACGAACTGCTGGATCAGGTGCACAGGCTGAGTGCGCAATGGACGCGATC
This sequence comes from Marinobacter sp., assembly GCF_044799475.1. Taxonomy (GTDB): domain Bacteria; phylum Pseudomonadota; class Gammaproteobacteria; order Pseudomonadales; family Oleiphilaceae; genus Marinobacter. Next base: position 2,667,677 of record NZ_CP085217.1, read on the forward strand.
GCTGGCAGAAAACACCTCAGTGAGTGTACTCGTCAGCCATTCCTTTACCGATACCAGCCTCGACCAGCCGGACCGGGATCGTACCCTGCTGCGTCTTTCCCTCACCCACGGAATCACTGTGACAGGACGTTGAGTATGTTTGACCAGCGCGAGGACATCAGGCTCCCTGCCGAGAGTCCACCACAGCTGATGGTGGTGATCGACACGGAAGAGGAATTCGACTGGAACGCCGACCCGGACCCCAGGGAAAACGCCGTCAACGCCATGGCCCATATTGGCCGGGCCCAGGACATCTTCAATGAATACGGCATCCGGCCCTGTTACGTGGTGGATTATCCCGTGGCCAGTAAACCGGAGGGCTACCGGCTGCTGAAGCAGTACCTGGACGCGGGGCAGTGCGAAATTGGAGCCCATCTCCATCCCTGGGTGAACCCGCCGGTGAGCGAACCCCTCAGCCGTTCCAACATGTATCCGGGCAATCTGCCGGAGAGCCTGGAGAGGGAAAAGCTTACAAATCTGCGGGATACCATCGAGCAGAACTTCGGTCAGGCCCCCATTGCCTACAAGGCCGGCCGTTACGGTTTTGGACCCAACACATCCCGGATTCTGGAGGATCTTGGCTTCACCATTGATCTCTCCGTCTGCCCCCCGCTGGATGCCCGCGGTGACGGCGGGCCGGACTACCGGCGGTTTGGTGCCGAGCCCTTCTGGTTCGGTGGGGACCGCAGGATTCTCGAAATACCCTGTACCGGCGGTTTCGCCGGATGGGCCCATGGCATGGCCCTGCCACTGTTTGAAATCGCCATGCGCTTCAAGGCATTCAAGGCCCCCGGGATACTCGCACGCCTCGGCGCCGTGGACCGCCTGATGCTTTCACCGGAGGGCTTCACGCCGGCTGAGCACATCAAGCTCACCCGTTTTCTGCACGGCCGTGGCGTACGCACCTTCACCTGGAGCTTCCACAGCCCCAGCGTCGTGCCGGGCAACACCTCCTATGTACAGGATGAAGGTGAACTGGAACGATTTCTTGCCTCCTTCCGACAGTATTTTGATTTTTTCTTTGATGAATTGGGTGGCCAGGCGAGCAGCCCTGCCCAAATGCGCACCCTCATGGAGACAGCCGGATGAAAGTGTTAGGAATTTCCCCCCTCGACAAGGACGCAACCGTCTCGATCGTCGAGGATGGCAAGGTGCTTTATGCAGCCGGTGAAGAGCGGTTCTCCCGTGTCAAGCAGCAGGATGGCTTCCCTCATTTTGCGCTGGAAAACGCCCTGGCTTATACCGGCTCGTCACTGAATGACTTTGATCTGGTGACCTATCCTTTCCTTACGGCCGAAAACGAGGCAAAGCTTTACAGCAGGAACCTCGAGGACGAAAAAACATTCATCAAGCGGTTTGAAACCCAGGACCTCAGCCGGCAGGTGAAAGAAGCACTGGCCAAAGTGCCGGACCGAAACCAGGAGATTCATGGCCTCGAACACCCCAACGCCATGATGGACAAGGGCCTGATCCACAGCTCTTATTATTCCATGGCTGGCGCCCAGCGCATCGCCTCCAACAGCCAGGCCCTCAAGGGCTCCCGCCGCTGGGGCGAGAACGCGGCCGAGTCATTCCAGAACTGGGAGCAGGTTCTACAGCAGGGCCTGGCGGATCTGGGCTGGAACAAGCCGGTCAAGCGTATGGAACACCACCTCTCCCACGCCGCCAACAGCTACCTCTGCAGCGGCTACGAGCGGGCCCTCTGCATAACCCTGGACGGCTATGGTTCCGGTCTGGCCGGTTCTGTCAGCGAGGGGAGGGACGGCAAGATCCAGCGCCTGCATGGGATTTCGTACCCCAACTCCCTGGGCACTCTTTATGAACATGTCACCTCGGCACTTGGCTTCAAGCCCAGCCGTCACGAGGGCAAGATCGTTGGTCTGGCCTCCTACGGAGACCCGAAAATTCTGGGTGACATCCTCCTGAGCCGAATAGAACAGCTGCCCGGGGACTTCCAGATCTACGAAGCCAATAACGTCTATTTCTCACGTTACCTGGCCTCCAAGTTCCCCAAAATCGATGTGGCGGCGGCCTACCAGTACGTTCTGGAAGTGGTGGCCACCAACTACGTGCGGCACTGGGTAGAGAAAACCGGCATCGATACGGTTGTGCTGTCAGGCGGCGTAACCGCAAACGTAAAGCTCAACCAGCGGATTTTCGAGATAGAAGGGGTCAACCACATTTTTGTCTATCCCAACATGGGCGATGGCGGCTGCGGCACTGGTGCCGCGCTCTATCACAGCTGGCCTGGCGGTGTGCAGGAGAGCCTGCAGAGCACCTATCTTGGGCCGGACTATTCCGACGCGGATATTATAAGGGCCCTGGATGCAGAGGGCCTGAGCTATGAGAAGCCGGCCAATCTGGCAGCCGAGGTAGCCTCGCTGATTCACCATGGTGATGTGGTGGCAAGGTTTGATGGCCGCATGGAATACGGCCCGCGGGCTCTGGGCAACCGCTCCATTCTTTACCATGCCCGTGAGCCGGAAGTGAACCAGTGGCTCAACAGGCGTCTCGGCCGTACCGAGTTCATGCCCTTTGCGCCCGTGACCCTCTATGAGGCCGGCGAGAAGTGCTATCACAACCTCAAGGGCGCGGAGCATGCCGCTGAATTCATGACGGTTACCTTCGACTGTACCGAATTCATGCGGGAAAACTGCCCGGCAGCGGTCCACGTGGATGGCACGGCCAGACCCCAGCTGATCCGCAGGGAGGTCAATCCTGGCTATTACGACATCCTCAAGGAGTACGAAAAGCTGAGCGGCATTCCCAGCCTGATCAACACCAGCTTCAACATGCATGAGGAGCCAATAGTCAACTCGCCGGCCGATGCGGTGCGTGCTTTTATGCAGGGCGCCCTCGATTACCTCGCCATCGGGCCATTCCTGGTGAAACACCCCAGACCACAACATTGATGCAGGGCTAATGGAACTAACGCGATGACAGCAGGATTGCTGACAGTGACAAGAGAACCAGCGGCCAGCAGCGAGGATCTCCGTGATGACTGGCTTGATCTGGAAGGCAGGGCATCGCCAACGGTTTTCCTGTCATGGCAATGGCTTGGGCACTGGCTTCATGTTTATCAGCCTCGGGCATCGGTTCTCCGGGTAACACAGGGCGAGCGTCTGATCGGTTTGGGGTTGGTGGTCGAAACTGATGAACGCCGGCACGGCGTTATGAAATCGCGCTGCCTGAGGTTGCATCAAACCGGCCATAAGCTTCTTGACCAGATCTGGATAGAGTACAACGGCTTTCTTGCCGAACGTGGCCAGGAAGAGGTGGTTGCCGAGGCTTGTCTGCGGTACCTGTGCAACTCCATGCCAGATTGGGATGAGTTTATCATCGGCGCGATTGATGCCGAAGAAGCAGAGCGTTACGCACGGATTACCGGCTTGCACAAACACCTTCGCTGGGAAGCACCCTGTTTCGGGGTTGATCTTGACCACCTCAGACGAGCCGGAGGACGTTATCTCGATACTCTCTCGAGAAATACCCGTCACCAGATCAATCGCTGCCATCGTCTATACCAGCAGCAGGGCGAGGTACGGCTGCTCCGGCCCGATTCGATAGAGGGTGCCCTGGCGGTGTTTGACCGTATTGGTCCACGACATCTTGAGCGTTGGGGTGGCGGCCCGGATCAGAGTGGGTTCGCGAACCCGGACTTCGTACGCTTTCACCGTGAGCTGATCCGCTTTCAGTGGCCAGACGGGGGGGTAGACCTGGTATCGCTCATGGCGGGAGATGAGGAGATTGCCTCTTTCTACAATCTCGTCTACAACCAGGTGGTTTATTTCTACCTGGGCGGTATCGAGGCGGAAACAGACAATCGATTGAAGCCGGGGTTGCTGGGGCACAGCCTCTGTATTGAGGACTATCGCCACCATGGCTTTCACTATTACGATTTTATGGGAGGCGATGAGCGCTACAAGTCTAATTTGGGAAACTTGCATCGGAACCTGGTGCAGGTTTCGCTTCAGCGGGCCCGGTTCAAACTGAAACTGGAAGACGTGGCCCGGCGGGCCAGGAATCGGTGGATCAGGGAAGCGGGGGATGGCTATGAGCGCTGAATTGCAGGCTCGGGCGTGCCGACTGAGTGTTTATCCTATCGAGGAATATGATGCCTATGTGTCCGGCCATCCGAAAGCGACGGCGTATCACCTCAGTGGCTGGTTAAAGGCCGCGGAGCGCGCCTATCACCATACCGGTTGGGTGGTTACGGTGCACCGGGAAGGCAGCTTGTGTGGTGTATTACCATTGGTAGAGGTAAATCCCCCCGTCGGGTCGAAAAGCCTTGTGTCTCTGCCCTTCTGTGATTTGGGCGGCCCTCTTGCCGATGACGACGACGTGCGGTACCTGTTGGTAGCTGAGGCTAAAGCTCTGGCTGGCATCAACAAGGCGAGGTTGCTGGAGATTCGCGAGGGTGGCGGGGCCCTGGAAGAGGCACAGGCCGATTCAGCTGCCGGGAAAGTGCGAATGCTATGCCCGCTGCCGGAAGATTCGGACGCACTTTTTAAAAGTTACAAACCCAAGCTTCGCAGCCAGATACGCAAAGCGGAGAAAAATGGCCTGAGAGCCGAGGTACGAACCGACGTTGAAGCGGTCGATCTGTTTTACCAGGTGTTTGCCTGGAATATGCGACGGCTGGGCTCCCCCGTACACAGCCAGGCGTGGTTCCGGGAATTGAAACTGGCGTTCGGAGATCAGATGCTGGTTGGTTTGGTGTTCCAGGAGGACCAGCCGGTCGGGGCAGGGATAGTGCTTTTGGCCGGCAGCCAGGCGTCCATTCCCTGGGCATCCACGCTGGATGAGTACAACCACCTGGCGCCGAACATGCTCCTGTACTGGGCGCTTCTAAGCCATGTGTGCGATCAGGGCTGCCGGCTGTTCGATTTTGGCCGGTCAACCATGGGGGAGGGGACGTACCGATTCAAAAAACAGTGGGGCGCCAGGCCCTACGAGCTGATCTGGACAGACTGGGTAACTGGCGATGGTGTCCGTCAAGCCGTCAACACGACCCATAAGCAAACCGCGGGCTCCCGTTTGCGGCCCCTCATAGAACGCATCTGGCGACGGCTACCCCTGACACTGGCAAACTGGATAGGCCCTAAACTGAGGCGCTACATCACCTTATGACTTTTGTACTTGTTGTTACCGTAATTTCCCTGCTGATTCCGGTGTACGTTTATTTTGGCTACCCGGCGCTGCTGTGGCTTTTCACCCGTGGCAAGCCGGCGATCACACACCTGCGTGAGGAATCGTTTCCCTCAGTGGCGTTGGTTATTTCCTGTTTTAACGAGGCGGATGTCATCCGCGAAAAACTCCACAATGCCGTGGAACTGGATTACCCAAAAGAACGGCTACGCATTATTGTGGTCTCGGACGGTTCCGATGACGGAACCGATGACATGGTACGGGAATTTTCGGATAACGGGGTTCTCCTTATCCGACAGGAGGGGCGCCTTGGAAAAACCATGGGTATAAACCTGGCCATGGAGCAGGTATCTGAACAGGTCACTGTCTTCAGCGATGCCAACGCGATGTATGCCCCAGATGCCATCTCCAAACTGGTACGCAACCTGGCAGACCCCCACGTGGGTTATGTCGTGGGGGCGGCCCTTTATACAGATGGTGATCGGGGTGCCAGCGCAAAGAACGAGAACCTCTATTGGCGGTATGAACTCGCCATAAAGTCCATGGAATCCAGGCTGCATTCCGTAGTGGGTGGCGACGGGGCTATCTACGCCATCCGGACTGAACTCTGGGAGCCTCTTCAGCAACAGGACATCAATGATTTTGTGAATCCACTGCAGATTGTTGCAAAGGGCTATCGGGGGATTTTCGAAGCTGAGGCAAATTGCTTTGAAGAGACAGCCGGAGATTTTGGCCGCGAAATTGCTCGTAAGGAGCGTATTGTCAATCGCAGTATCCGAGGCCTCATGCGGGTTAAGGCCACCATGAATCCCGCCGATGTAGGCGTATTTGCCTGGCAAGTAATTTCACACAAGTTGTTGCGATGGCTGATTCCTTTGTTTTTGGCACTGGCAGTCATAGGTAGTGCCCTGTTGGCAACCCAGCACTTCCTGTTTTTCCAGCTTGTTACGTTTGCAGCGCTACTGCTGTTGGCGCTGGCGGCCACAGGATATTTTGTGCAGGATAAGAACGCACTGCCAGTCCTGGTTTCCGTGCCCTATTATTTTGTGATGGTAAACCTGTTTTCGCTAAAAGGTATTTTAAGAGCATTAAGAGGAGAGACCCAGGTAACCTGGAGTAGCGCTCGATCGGGTCCGGGGCAGCGATAATGTCAAAGATTGCGCTACTCTTCTTGATGGTTTTCTTTGGTGGTACTGCCGCCGCATTATTTTATAGTGGGGCTGCGGCATTTATTCTTTACCAGATTGTTTATTTTTTGAATCCGGGGGGCCGGTGGTGGATAGTTCAGATCCCAGGGCTACCGTATTCTTTTCTCGCCGCCTGTTTGATGCTTCTTGTGCTAGCCCTGAATTACACGAATTTTAGCAAGCAGAGTCCCTGGAAAGAACAAAAAATATTTTTATGTCTTGGGATTCTTGTTGTTTTTTTCTACATGGCCAAACTATGGGCGTTGGACCCATTCCTGCATGACAAATTTACGTTTGTTTATCTAAAGCTTATCATTGTTGTATTCGTTGCTTATAAGCTCCTGAATAGTGAATACGCGCTGAATGCTTCGATTTGGGCTTACATTACCGGATGTGCATATATTGGATATCTGGCAACGGGCATGGGCAGGAATTCCGGAGCGCGTCTTGAAGGTATTAGTCTGCCTGATGGGTCTGACGTTAACGGGGTAGCTGCCGCTCTAGTGCCTTCTGGGGTATTACTTCTTTATTACGCCTGGATGGGCAACAAAAAAATTAGGATTTTATGCTTCCTGTTTGGTGCATTTATCGCTAATGGCCTTGTACTTTTTAATAGTCGTGGAGCTTTTCTTGGGGCTGTTGTCAGCAGCGGCCTCTTTTTATTGCACATGGTTTTTTCCAAATACCGCCAAAAAGGACAGCGAGGGTTGGCAATAATGATTGTCACTCTTGGATTAAGTGGGGCGCTTTATGTGACAGATGACCTGTTCTGGGAACGAATGTCGACGCTAAAAGAACCAATCTCAGAACAGAGTGGTTCAAGCCGGACACTCTTCTGGATGACTACTTTTGAGATGCTGGAAGATTACCCCCTCGGTATGGGGGTTCACGGTTTCAACAGACTTGCGCCGGCTTATTTAACCTCAGAAGAACGAGGAGGGGCTCTTTATCGGTCTGTGCACTCCATGTGGTTCCAGGGGCTGTCTGAGGTAGGTTGGCACGGACTTCTGGTGTTTTTGATTGGCTTGTATACGTTGTATAAAACCTCAAAGAAAGCACGGGTGTTCTTGATAGAAAAACATCAATATCAACGATACTTCCATTTACTGGCGCTTGAGTGTGCGATCATTGGCTTCCTTGTTGCCGGCTCGTTTATTAATCAATTTAGGGGTGACATTTTACACTGGACAATCCTTTTCCTGGCAGTAGGTATAAAAGTGTACTATTTACGAGCAGATACCGAGGATGCCAGTTCCAATGTCAACAAGGATATCTTCAGTAAATCCATGGTTAAGGAATAGCGTCGTGTCGCAAGTAAGAGTTCTGCAGTTTGTTACACCAGCCGGTTTTTATGGTGCGGAACGCTGGATTCTGGCCCTGGCCAATAATATCAACAGCGAAAATGTAATCTGCGACCTGGCAGTGAGCGAAGAGGGAAATGGCCAGGACCTCACTGTCGCTGAAGTATATCCTTCAAGTGCCGGAGAGGTCCATTTCTTACCAATGTCCGGGCGGTTCGATCTGCGGATCGTTAAGCGCCTGGTTCATGTTATAAAAAGCCGTAAAATCGACATTATCCACACCCACGGATATAAGTCCGACATCCTCGGTCTGTTGGCGGCGAGGCAGGCAGGCATTCGGTGTGTCAGTACCCCCCATGGCTTCTCGGGTAAGGTTGGGATCAAGCTCGCGGCATTTATCCGTTTGGGAATATTTTCGCTGCGATATTTTGATGCGGTGGCCCCGCTTTCTGAGGATCTGCTGGAAGACATGCGGAGATTCAAAGTTCCCGAAGCCAAGACACAACTGGTACGGAACGGTGTTGATCTCAAGGAGATTGATCAAGTCAATGCTTCCTTTTCATCAACAATCCCTGAAAACGAAGCAGATGAACGGCTCATTGGCTTCATAGGACAAATGATTCCGCGGAAGGGGATCCCTGATTTAATTCAGATGTTTGACAAACTCTACTCTCGCGATCAAACCTTGCGCCTCGAGCTTATCGGTGATGGTCGTCAGAGGGAGGAACTGGAGATCATTGCCGCAGAAAAAGACAGTGCATCGGCCATAAAATTTCTCGGCTTCCGAAGTGATCGTCTGGAGCGCCTTTCACGGTTCAATGTCTTTATTATGACCTCATCACTTGAAGGAATACCCAGGTGCATGATGGAAGCGATGGCTTTGGGTATCCCGGTGGTTGCTTACGATATTCCCGGCGTCGATCAGTTAATTGAACACGGTGAGACGGGGCTGCTAGCCCCTTTGGGGGATCTAAATGCCCTGGTCGAGTGTTGCCAAAAAATTCTCGATAATCCGGATATGGCAAAAGAACTGGCATCGACTGCCAGAGCAAAGATCGATAGAGATTATTCCGCACGTCGGATGGCTGAGGAGTATGAGTCACTTTTTCTGAAGTTGATTGGTCGCGCATCCTCTTCGAGCCCCACAATTCAGTTGGCGGAGAAATAATGCCCATGTTGGCTGGATTGAGAAACAACGTAGCTGACGCTTTCAGAGTGCTGCTGGTGGAGCGGCGGCTTCCACACGGCTGGGTCAGTCGGTGGCATGACCTGCGTTATAAAGCAGCGTTGGAGAAAACGCTCCGTGAAGCAGCCAGCGTGGACCCAATACCTTCTTCGAACAAGCCGTTGGCGGAACTCCACCTTGTTACCTGCAGCCGGGATCTGTTCATGGCCATCCTGGCGGTTAAGTCTTTACTCAGGTTTACGGATCAGTTGGCCGTGGTCTTCCACGGCGACCGGAGTCTTGATGAGGCTGGTGCCCGGAAGTTAAAGGAGCAAATCCCCGGGTGTCGGGTGGTATTGCTGGAGGAGGCTGACAAAAAGGCGGAAAAACATCCCGAAATTTTGAGGTTACGGGAAGCACTCCCTGAACGTTTCCGACTGGCATCCGGATACGAAGCGCAGCGAAGGGCTTGGGCCCTTAAGGTTTTCGACTTCCATCTTTTTGCTCAATGCGACAGGGTAATCGTGCTGGACTCTGACACGCTGTTCCTCCAGCGGCCCGATGAGCTTATAAATTTTATTGGAGGCCGTGAGCCATGCGGTTTCTATGCCGTTCCCCGTCTTCGAAATCTAAAGATGCCTGATCAGCTAATAGTTAATTATTTCCCGCAGGCTCACGTGATTCCGCGCTTCAACGGCGGACTATTTGGCTTCGATCAGACGCAAATGCCGGTCAGCTTGCTTCGGGATATTACCGAGAAAGTCATCAATAGCCCGGAGATCGTGATCATGGGTGATGAATGCCTTTGGCGCTTTTTCTTTGCGCACAGAAATGCCAAACCCCTTACCTTCGATCGCTATCCGTTAACAACCGACCTGGGTCGGTCAAAAGAGTTGGCGAGCCGGCAGAAAGACATTGTTTACATCCATTTCATCCTCAAACATAAGGGTGGGTTTTACCAGAAAATGGCAGCGAAGGTCGGACTGGAGTTGCGGCAGCATGCCGTTGGTAGCGAAATGCGTGAGAAGCAAACGCTGAAAGGTTGCCAATAGATGTGTGGACTGGCAGGTTTTTTTCGCCATTCGACGGAATCCGACAGGGCGCGGCACAGCAGCTGGCTGGAGACTATGGGGCAGGCGATTAACCATCGTGGCCCGGATGCCAGTTCAGTATTTCTCGATGATCAGGTGGCAATCACGCACCGGCGCCTGAGTATTCTGGATCTCACGGAAGCCGGAACCCAGCCCATGAGCTCCGCCTCCGGGCGCTACGTGATTGCCTTTAATGGTGAAATTTACAACTATCGTGAGATTCGAGGGGAGCTCGAGCAAGCCGGCCTGACGTTCCGCACCCAAACCGATACAGAGGTTCTGCTTGAGCTATATGAGCGTCTTGGTATTCGTTGTCTTGAGCGCTTGAATGGGATGTTTGCTTTCGCGATCTGGGATAGGCGAACAGAGGAACTTTTTCTGGCCCGGGACCGCTTGGGAAAAAAACCCCTGTATTATTACCAGAGCGGGCAGGAATTTGCGTTTGCCTCGGAAATCAAAGCTTTGCTCAAACTGCCATTTGTGCACTGTGAGCCAAGACCGGATGCGATCAAGGATTTCTTCGCTTACCAGTACATACCAGACCCCAAGACCATTTACCGCAATGTTCACAAGCTTGCGCCGGGCCACTGGCTTAAAACGGATGGAAAGCAGACCCAGATCGGCCAGTATTGGGATCTGTCTTTCGCAGATCCGAGCACTTCCAGCCCGGATGAGTTGCAAGCAGGTCTCTACAATCTGATCGATGATGCCGTGCGTCTTCGTATGATAAGCGATGTGCCCCTCGGCGCATTTCTGAGCGGCGGCGTGGACTCAAGCGCGGTGGTCGGGCTGATGGCGGGGCATAGCAACCAGCCGGTGACAACATGTGCCATAGGATTCGATTCAAAACGTTTTGATGAAGTGGCCTGGGCGAAAAAAGTCGCGGAGCTGTTTAAGACCAATCACCACGAATTCACTGTTCGCGAAAACGTACCTGGTAGCCTGACAGACATCTCACGATATTTCGACGAACCCTTTGCCGACCCCTCATTCGTGCCTACGTTCTTTGTCTCGCAGCTCGCAAGACAACAAGTTACGGTCGCGTTAGCAGGAGACGGTGGTGATGAAAACTTCGCCGGTTACAGTAAGTACTACACAGATAGCATTGAAAACCGACTGCGTAACCTGTTCCCGGGGGTACTACGCCGAGGGCTGTTTCCATCTCTGGCGCAATTGGCAGGTGGTATAAATAGCAACGTAACCCGCAAGGCCAATTCTTTGCTGAGTACTTTGGCTATGGAAGCGGACCGGGGTTTTTACACTACGAATTGTTTCTTCCGCACAAGCCTGTGGAATGATCTGGTCCAGGGCGAGTTCAAGCGAGAAACTGACGGGTATGATCCAGCCGATATCACCTGCCAGCACTACCGCAATGCTGATACCGATGACCACCTTGCGAAAATTCTGTACACCGATATAAAAACCTATCTGCCGGGCGATATTCTGGTAAAGGTCGATCGAATGAGTATGGCCAACTCACTGGAAACCAGGGCGCCACTGCTGGATTACCGGGTAGTGGAGTACGCGGCGAATATTCCCTCCGCTTTAAAGCTCAACGGCGGCGAAAAGAAATACATCCTGAAGAAAGCGTTTGAAAAAATGTTGCCCGAAGACGTTTTGTACCGCAGGAAGATGGGCTTTTCGGTGCCACTGGCCCAGTGGTTGCGAAACGAGTTGTTCAATCTGGCAGATGGGATGTTTCAGGATGACGAAGGCGGCCTTGCGCAATGCTTCGACATGAAAAAAGTGCGCGGGATCTGGGAAAATCACCAGAGAGGGCGAGATGAGAATACCCAGGAGCTTTGGAGCATGGTGGCGTTTGAGCTCTGGTGGCGATCGTACCAGTCATGACAGAAGGAGCAGGGGACGTGCCTGACATTAAAATAAAGCGAGTCGTGCAGGATATTCGGCCTTTATTTCTTTGGCTCGGTATTCTCAGCCTTGTTATTGGTCTCATCCTGATGGGTATTAATCTTTATGGTCTTACCCAGCCCATCCGAAAGCCAGGCCTCGGTGTATCGGATCACGATCAGCTGCGATTTGTTCCGGACGAAGTATGGACCTACGAAGAAAGCATTGCAGCTATTGATGGGCTTGCAACGATTAACAGTAGCAAGCAGCTGGCAGAGCGGGCGAATAGTGCGGTGAACCAAAGCCTCGTACACGTAGATTGGGAAAGAGTTGATCCACAGGAATACCGGCAGTTGGTTCCCATCTGGGAGAATTATTTCCTTTGGGCCATCGGTAAATTTTCCGGGCTGCCCCAGTTCGAGCGCTATCATTACGCAGATTACCGTCGCAATATCCGCCGAGGCATCGGCATCTGCGGTGACGCGTCTACCATACTGTCTTCCGTGATGGATCGATACGATATACCCAATCGCATCATTTCTTTCCGGGGTCATGTGATCGTGGAGTATCAGGATCAAATGGGAAGCTCACACCTCATGGACCCGGATTTTGGTGTTGCATTGGGAACATCACTGAAACGACTGCTTCTTGAACCTCTAAGCGTAAAAGAGAGGTACCTGGAAGCTGGCTACAGTGAGGAAGAAATCGATTACCTCTTCGAGATATACACGAGGGGCCATGCGATATTCGATGACACGTATCACTTTATGACCAAACGCTACATCTTCGAGAATATTAGTTATGTGATGAAGTGGCTGCTTCCAATCCTATTAATCTCATTGCCATTTATTGGTATTGGCTTAACGCATTACAAATACCCCCGGAAAAGTGGACGATGAGGCAAGAAACAGGGATAGAAAATGGCCACAGGCCCATAAGAATACTGCACATAACGTTTAACATTGTCTTTGGCGGAACAGAACAGGTAATCCGACAATTGGTGACAAATCTACCCGCTGAGAAATTCTCCAACCAGGTATTGTGTATTGATGGTCACGTAGGGGAGATAGTTGAACAGATTGCCGAACACGGTATTCGGGTATTTTCCCTCAAGCGTACACCTGGGTTCGATTGGCAATTGGCAAGACAAATTCGCAAGGAAATCCGGAAGCAGAACGTCGATATCGTACACTGCCACCAATACACGCCCTGGGTGTATGGTTGGTTAGCCCGTATTGGAACGTCCGCAAAAGTGGTTTTTACTGAGCATGGGCGCTTTCACCCTGATCGTTACCGGTTTAAGGCTGCGCTAATAAACCCGATCATGGCGTTAACGACGGACTCTATTATTGCCATATCGAACGCAACCAAACAGGCTTTGAGGCGATATGAATTTCTTCCGGGTTCGAAAATAAAAGTAATCTATAACGGCATTGTGGGTCTGAAGAGAGACAAAGAGACCAGGGAGCAAGTTCGAGCGGAGTTAGGCATCTCAAAGAATGCCACCGTCCTGGGGACGGTCGCTAGGCTCGATCCTGTAAAAAACCAAGCTATGATGATCGAGGCATTCGCTGACATCCTGAATATCCATCAAGATTCGTGGCTACTCCTCGTCGGAGATGGTCCGGATCGGGAAATGCTTGAACGTAGGTCATGTGAATTGAGGGTAGACCATAGGGTCATTTTAACTGGATTCAAAGCAGAACCTCTCGGCTACCTTTGCGCTATGGATATTTTCCTTCTTACGTCTCATTCTGAAGGGGCATCGATGACGCTTCTGGAAACGATGAGCCTGGGCATACCTTCAGTGGTCACCTCAGTAGGCGGAAATCCGGAAATCATCGAACATGATGTTACCGGCATGTTGGCCCCCTCGGGAGACGTCCAGATGTTCTCGGACGCAATACAATATTTGCTGAATCATCGGGATTTTGCTAATGAAATGGGGCGCCGTGCCAAAGATGTTTTTCACCGGCAATTTTCAGTTGAAAAAATGCTCAACGCCGATGTGATTCAGTATCGGTTTCTTGCCAATAACATGATTCAACAACAGAAATGACAGCGCCATCTGTCCGAAAGGCGATTATCTACTCCTCTGGCGCCCGGTATGTGATCACTTTCTTGGGGTTGGCCTCGACAATGCTGGTCTCCCGGTTACTAACGCCCGAAGAAATAGGGACGTTCGCGGTTGCCAGCGCGATCGTCATGATAATGAGCGAATTTCGCATGTTAGGCGCGGGCGGTTATCTTGTGAGAGAGAGCGAGATTACCGAAGACAAAGTACGGTCGGCTTTAGGGCTAACTGTACTTGTCTCCTGGGGTCTCGGACTACTTATATTAGCGTTTGCTTTTCCGATTTCCATTTTTTATAACTTGCCACCGCTTGCAGCTATTTTTGCAATCCTGTCAATCAGTTTTTTCCTCGCGCCTTATATGAGCATTCCAGCTGCACTATTATCCCGAAAAATGGATTTTCGCCGTCAGTTCAAAGTTCAATTTTTTTCGAGCTTAGCAGGCTTCATAACGACCATAGCTTTGATTTTGGCCGGCGCAAGTTATTATGCGCTTGCTTTCGGTCAAACGGTAATCGCAGCGGTAAGCTTCGTACTTTTTTCCAGCATGAAACCTGAGGGCATGGTGTGGATCCCTCGGTTCCGAGGCATTGGCGAAGTCGCGAGTTTTGGTATTTTTACGTCTCTCGCGAGTGTTTTTAGGAGGTTGATCGTGACAGTGCCAGACATGATCATCGGCAAGATGGGAACAACTACCCAAGTAGGCATGTTTTCTCGAGGTCTGGGTTTTATTCAGTTTGTGTCCACGACCATTGTTATGGGTATAAAGCCCGTTGTACTGCCATATCTCTCAAATATTAACCGGTCTGGCGGGGATTTAAATACGGCCTATACGCGAGCTAGCGTAATGCTAGGTGGCATCACATGGCCGGTTCTTGCAGTGGCAAGTGTAGTGAGTTTGCCAGCCATTCGGATTTTTTTTGGAGATCAATGGGATGCCGCGGCGCCGCCCGCCGCGATGTTAGCCTTCTGGGCGATGTTTCGGGTCATACATCTTTTTTCAAGTGACTTATTTACGGCTTTGAAAATGGAAAAAATGCTTGCTCTAAAAGAGGGCCTGATCTTTATTTCATATGCGGGAGGTATAATTTTAGCTTTTCCGTCGGGTTTGTTCGCGATTGCTGGTGTGTTTGTGGCAATTAGCGCGCTCGACCTTTTAGTCACAACTATGCTTTTGTTCCGTTACGCAGGGCTTGCGCCAATCAGATTTTTTGGATCCTGGTTTAAAAACGTAATCTTGACACTAGTGTGCTGGGCGGCCGCTTGGACAATCTATAATATGGCGGGTTCGGATTCCTTTGGCATTATTGCAGCTTTAATATTGGTCGCTATGACTTTGCCTTTTGTCTGGCTTATCGGAATAATTATCTTAGACCATCCGCTCAAAGCTGAAATCAGGGGTGTTTTTATGTGGCTTCGCAAAAGAGGATCGGCAGAATAATATCGTCTTCTTGTCGCCTTATGGTGATTCCGAATACAGGCGCAGGTCATCGGCAAGGAGGTGGGCGACCACCTGATGGTCGCCCACATTAAAATAATCTTAAGGTCTATTAGTGGAGTTCAATACAGAGCGGCTGAAGGCTTCAAATAGAAAATGCGTTTCCAATATTTTTTCTCTTATTATATCGGGTTGTGGTGCGGTCGCGCTATTTTTTAAGTCGGTAATAGACTTGATGTCAGATGAGAAAAATGGCGCTTGGGAAAAGCCAACCGAAGCGAAATAGTCCTGGTATTTAAAATCTGTTCCTGGAATGTTTCCGAGACGAAGCCACACGCATGGCAGACAAAAAGAATGACCTACAATTAAGCCGTGAAGAGAGGACGAAATAATAACGGAGCATTTGGCGATGTCGTTAATAACATCCTTCGGCTTTCTACATACATCAATTAGGAGGGCATCCTTTCCAAAGAATTTGATTATTTCTTTAATTTTTGGATGCTCTTTATCTTTGTAATGAGGAACTACTCCAACTTGAAATGAGGGGTCGGGCTTTTCGACGAACCGAGAAACTAGTAGTCCGGGATCACCAAGCGAAACATCTTTATCTGCACCAATGAAATCTCGAGTTAAAGGTCCGCGAACTGAGAGAACTTTTGCATTCGGAAATCGGCGTTTTGATGGTTCAATTAAGCCAGAGCCCAGGATAGTCCCTGAGAAGCTTTCGGGTGCACGTTGTAAAATGCTGCCGGTTGAAAATAAGTGAGAACTATTTTCATCTTTTTTTATTGGGGTTAGATTGTATTTCTTTAGAAGGAAAGGCGTAAGCAAATCTCCAAAGTTTTTAATGTCTGACCACCAATAGGCATCTATTTTATTTGATAATAGATTTCCTTTGGTTGAAAGGTAAAAATTTTGGGCGGTCGTAATTAGTTTGTTTATCTTATAAGACATTCATTTTCTCTTCGTGGTGTGTCATAAAATTTATAATCCTACAAGGATGGCTCGAATAATTGAACTTAATTGATCGTTGGGTTGTTTATAATAAACGTCTTGGCTTTGAAGGATTAAATAAAACTATAAATATTTTTAAAACTTCATGAACCCAAAAAGTATCATATTTTCTTTATTTGACCGAGTTCTGTTTTTTTAATCTTATTAGAGGCACGCCCTGAGAAGTCTTTGATCGGATAGTAGCGACATTTATGTTTAAACCGAGAGATGGCTGGAAAAAGGAAGCCGTTCTCGTCAGCAAACTCTATTACCTCGATATGCATCAGATCTTTGCTCCCTAATAGCTTTGACATATACTGTTCCCGATTGTTACCATAAGTATACAAATCAAATACTTTGGAGTATCTATCCAGTAAGCCAGCTATCTCTAAAGTCACAAGTGTTCTCAGGCACTTCCAGCACGAGCCACAGTTCTTGAAGTCTGTATCGCTGCGTGGACGCACACAAATATCGAGGGAATAATATGACTCAGGAATGTTAGCGACTTTTAGGGTTTTTTCAACACGAGTATATTGGCTGCTGGTTGAGATCGGCTCTAAAGTCTCGGTCTTAAGTAATGGAAGAGAAATGCTATCGCTATACGCTATTTTCTCGGTCTTCCCTACGAAAGCCTCTTTGTAACTTACGGAAGAGGCATAAAAGTAGCTACTGATTCCATTTTGTAATAAAAGCGCCACTGAGACATTTCTAGGTGTATGAGTTTGCGCAAAGAAGAAGTTTTTTCCGTAAAATGAATCAAGGTTGGAGTCTATCATTAGAAACGGCAGACCGAGAGATTCTGTGACAGGGAGAAGGTCTTGATATCTTTCATGGAAAAGTTTTTCTCCTCCTGTTCCGTGAGATCCGACATTGTTAAATAGGAGATGTGTGATTTTAAAGGAATCAGAAACATCAGAATGAAAAT
The DNA here is from genome assembly GCF_044799475.1 of Marinobacter sp. GTDB lineage: Bacteria > Pseudomonadota > Gammaproteobacteria > Pseudomonadales > Oleiphilaceae > Marinobacter. The sequence continues at coordinate 2,684,887 of NZ_CP085217.1, forward strand.
GATCGGAAAGCACACAGTAGGAATCTATTCCTCCAGAAAATCCCGTAGCTACTCCTTTTGGACGTTCGTCCCTTTCAGATGAGGCAGTTGTCGGATGAATTTTTATCAAGTTGAGAGAGGGCATTGTCAGTTTGAGTATTTTCTGATAAGTGCTGGAGAGATTATGAAGTAAGACTTCTGAAACCGTCCCCTCAATATATATATCTTCACCATTCGCCATAGCTGGAATTAAAAGTGCCAGTAAGAACGAATCGCTTTTTGTTGATATAAGGTGTGAAAACGATTTATCAATGCTATACCAGAGTTTCTGGTTGCCCTGAGAAAATTCGACTTCAACGCTGGCAATGGTAAGTTTGTCATCCTCTTTCAGGTGGAGCTTGCCAATTTTCATCGTAGGAAATCCTATGGTGTTTAATCTGTTATTTATCCATGTTTTTCTTATGTCATTAGGCTGAAGCGCTCAGAGACTCTTTAACCAGGAATTTGTATCAATTTTAAAATCTGACGAAAACCTTTCGGAATCGTCTTCAAAGAACTGTATCAGCTTTTGATACTGGTCCGGAGTCAGCCGTGGTTTTTCAATGACTTCTCCGCCAATGTCGCCAAGTGCTGTTACCAATCCCTTAAAGCGAAAAGGGATTCGGCGTTGTTCAATGTGGTGCCGATAGAGCGCGCGCTCAATAACCAAGTGCAACACCCTCTGACCGAGTATCGTGTTGCCATGGAAAATCACTATCACCACCTCAGCACTACAGAGCGTGTCACGGTCATGTTGATGATACGTCAGGGAGCCAGTCTCCGGGCCGTCGCTCGTGAGCTGAAGCGCTCTCCCAGCACTTTGAGCCGGGAGTTTCGACGACATGCGGTTGATGGCCAGCCCTATGATGCCGCCGCAGCAGCCCTCTCATCACGTTCAGCGCGTCTTCTTTGCCGGCCCAGGCAAGCTGGTCGAAGGAACGGACCTGCATGATATCGTTCTCGACATGAGTGTTGCACTTGGAGTTGGAGACCGCCGAGTCTGAGAATCATTGAGCCGGCTTTGTTCTTTCGTATCACACGGTGGGTAGCGTTGTGCACAGCATCAAGCCCGGATATCGTGCCCAGCGTCTGTAGTCCCAGAAAATTATAGACGTCCTCCATGACAAGTTTCGGACTTGTTTTCATTGAAGCCATGGAAATTACAAGCAACTGATCCCGGGGGAACCGTTCCAGGTAATTTTGAATCTGGTAATGGTAGCGGCCCTGCCAGGCGCAGGCTTCGTTCTCAAGGTTTTCGAGGGTTTGATCAAACGTTCTGGTCTCGATGCCGGTTTGCACCCGCTTCATGTAGTGCGAGATGTAGCGGTCAATGGGATCACGGACCACGTAAATCAGCTTCATGTCAGGTTTGTAGTCGTGAATGCGTTTTACCACATCTTGGGTAAACGGGGCTTTTGTGTAGCTTGTGGAAGCTTCGCCAATGGCCTGTGTGCGTTGGTCGGCACCGGCAAACTGAGACTCGTACCACTTGAAACCCTTGTTCCAGTATTTTTCATTTGAGAAGAAGTTGAGCTCTTTTACTTGAGACATGAACACCTCTGGATGGGGGTCCAGGTACTGGAACAGGCTTGTGGTTCCGGAGCGCGCTGCGCCGATCACGATAAAGTTCGGTTTCATCGCAGGTTATCCTTTTGCCAGCCGGGTGACAGTATTGGCCAGTGTCTGGCTGATTTCTTCAATGAGAAAAAGGTTCCGGTTTGGGTAGTCTTCGCTGATCGGTTGGCCGCGCCCCAGCTCGGTGACTTTTGCCGACAGGTAATCCTCGAGTTCGTCTGTGGATTCGAATTCGATACAGGTGCCCAGCTGATACTTCTCCACCAATCGCCCGAGGGCCCCCGTTTTCGGCGTGAGGTGCAGAATGGGGCGGTTGATTGCGAGGTAATCATACAGTTTTGACGGAATCTGGGTTTTCGTGCCCGACTGGATGTTGACCACAATGTCGGCGGCAGCAAGCAATTGCAGGCAGGCCTGGTAAGGCTTGGCCGCCTCAAGGATAAAGACTCCCTTGTCGATCAGGTCCGAGTAGGTTTGCCGGATGTCATAACTGAGTGAAACGTCGCCGATCTGGGTAAAAACGATCCGTTGGTCAGTGCCTTCAAGGGTTTTATTGACCTTACGCAGGGCGTCCAGCAGGGGTGCCGGGTCTCTCACGCCGTAGAGAAAACCTGCGTGGCACAGAGAAAGCGTGTTTTCATCACGTTCTTGTGGAGCTTCCTGTCTGATGTGTTCGAAATCCCGGTGGTCGATACCATTAGGCATCACAAAGAACTTGTCGCGATCCAGGTCCGGATACCGCTGAAGGAACTCCTCCATGAGCGGTTCGGTATTCAGCGAAACCGCAGCCGCATGGTTTACGACCTTTTCCTCAAGGGTTGCGCCCCAGCGGTCCAGCAGTTGGCCTTTCGACTGGTGAAAGGGGTTGTTCACCCATGGGTCCCGGAAGTCGACAATCAGAGGCTTGCCGGTGGTCTTGCTGATGAGGTACCCGGCAATCAGTCCGGACCAGGGAGAGCCCGTGGCAAATATCACATCGAGGTTGTTCTGGCGCACAAGCTTTCGTCCCTTCAGGACAGCGGGGATAATCCAGGGACCTGCCTGATCAGGGAAGTAGCAGAGGTTATAGACAAAATCCTTGAATTTCTGGCTTCGGCTGCCGGACGTTGAGCCAGCACTGCTTTTAAAGGTCGATCTTGAAGGCGTCTCGGTACTCTGGGGATTGTCCGCCTGTTTGCCTGTGCCCACCAAGCGCCGCAAGCCACCGCGAATAAAGAGCAACAGCTGGAAAATGTCCCAACTGGCGACCCTGTGAATTTTTTCACCGTTCACGGGCAATGAAATGTGCGCCAGAGCATCTTGGTCCGATGTCACCCCTGCCGGGGCTGTCAGTACATGGCATTCGCCGTTTTCGAGGTTGCGTATGAATTTAACTGTGCGCATGCTTCCGGGAACGCCGGTGCTTTCTGTGGGCGGGTAGAAATAGGCAATGAACAGTACCTTTCTCCCTTGCAGATCGGCGCGATTTTCGGCCATGTGGTCATGTCCCTCCTTGATTCAGGATATTTATGCCGGAAAATCAGCCCGTGAGCCCTACGGTATCGATGAGATGTCTGGCACTGGCAAACCGCTCGCGATGCTCGTTAAATGGACTGTGGCGCACGAGCACGCAGACCACATCGGCATTTTGAAGGGCTTCCTCAGTGGACACCTGGCGGATGTTGTCAGCAATGAGGCTTTCTGGAAGTTCCTTTGCATTAGGTTCGACCACCAGAACCTGACAGCCCAGCTCTGCGATATTACGGGTGATCTTCAGGGCAGGGCTTTCTCGGAGGTCATCAATATTGGGTTTGAAAGCAACGCCGAAGCAGGCAACACGGATGTCCCTTCTGGTTTTAGACGGGACTTCGGCGTGGAGTTTGTCAACCGCCTGACGGACCTTGTTCAATACCCAGTCGGGTTTGAAGTCGTTGACTTCCCGGGCCAGCTTGATGAGCCTTGCCTGTTCGGGTGCGCTGTCGACGATAAACCAGGGGTCAACTGCAATACAGTGGCCGCCCACGCCAGGGCCGGGGGTGAGGATATTAACCCTTGGGTGCCGGTTTGCCAGTTCGATCATCTCCCACACATTAATATCAAGATGATCACAAATCAGCGACAGCTCATTCGCAAACGCGATATTCACGTCACGGAAGCTGTTTTCCGTGAGCTTGGCCATTTCCGCCGTGCGGGCGGTGGTCGTTATGCAGTCGCCCTGTACTACCTGTTTATACAGTTTGCGGGCGGCTTCAGAGCAGCGCGGCGTCATTCCGCCGATTACCCGGTCATTCTCCACCAGTTCCCGGATCACCTGACCGGGAAGCACACGCTCCGGACAATGGGCAATGCGTATGTCTGAATCCTCTCCGGAGGTATGGGGAAAGGTAAGATCTGGTCGTTCTTCCGCGAGCCATTGAGAAACGAATTCGGTGGTGCCAACGGGCGACGTGGACTCAAGCACAACCAGATTGCCGGCTTTCAGTGAAGGGGCAATGGCGCGAGTGGCCGATTCCACATAGGCCATGTCGGGTACTTTGCCGTCCTTGAAGGGTGTTGGTACGGCGATCAGGAACGCATCGGCGGGTTCAGGGCGCGTGGCCGCTCTCAGATAACCCTCGGTGACTGCCGCCCGCACCACGATATCCAGGGACGGTTCGACGATGTGAATATTGCCCTGGTTGATGATATCAACCGCTTTCTGGTTCACATCAACACCAAGCACCTGAACTCGCCGGGAAGCAAAGACGGCGGCCGTGGGCAGGCCCACATAGCCGAGGCCCATGACAACAATGGCCTGATAACTCATATTGGAATCGTCCTTTTATTCGCTGGTTTTCATGCTGAGGTATTCTGCGGTGAGGCGAGAAGGGCCTCAATGATCCGGTCACATCCTTTGCCGTCGCCGTACGGGTTGTGCGCCAGACTCATCGTCTCATAGGCTGAGCTGCTGGTAAGCAACTCACTGACCGCACTGGTGATCGCGTTTATGTCGGTGCCCACCAGGCGCACAGTGCCTGCGTCTACAGCTTCCGGCCGCTCGGTGGTATCGCGCATGACCAGCACAGGTTTGCCCAGCGAGGGTGCTTCCTCCTGAATGCCGCCAGAGTCAGTCAGTATAAGGGTCGACCGTTTCATCAGATAGACAAACGGCAGGTAATCCTGCGGCTCGATCAGGTGAATATTGCTTTTGTCCCCCAAGAGGCGACGGACTGGCTCCTGCACCTGCGGGTTAAGGTGAACGGGATAGAGAATTTCACAGTCTGGGTGGGCAAGCGAAATCCGGGCGAGCGATTCACAGATTCTCTCAAACCCTCCACCGAAACTTTCTCTGCGGTGCCCTGTGACGAGTATGAGGCGCTTGTCCTCGTCGAGGAAGCTGAACCGTTCCGCCTGTTCCCGGCGGAGGTCGTCATCATGGTCAATCCGGTGCGACACGGTCAGCAGTGCATCAACCACCGTGTTGCCCGTCACGCTAATGGTGTGGTCAGATACCCCTTCAGCGAGAAGGTTCTGCCGGGCGGATTCAGTAGGAGAGAAGTGCAGGGCGCTCAGTGCGCCCGTGAGCTTGCGGTTGCCTTCTTCCGGCCAGGGGGAATACATATTGCCGGTGCGCAATCCTGCCTCGACGTGGCCAACGGGGACCTGCTGGTAATAGGCAGCGAGGCTGGCAGAAAGGGTTGTGGAAGTGTCACCATGAACCAGAATGATATCTGGACGGAATTCCGTAATCACGGATTCGACGCCGGTGAGAATTCGACAGGTAAGCTCGGAGAGGGTCTGACCGGGTTTCATGATGTCCAGGTCGTAGTCGGGCACGAGGTTGAACAGGTTAAGAACCTGGTCGAGCATTTCCCTGTGCTGGGCTGTTACGCAGACCCGGGACTCGAAGCGCGAATCCTGCGCCAGTCGGAGCGCCAGCGGCGCCATTTTAATGGCCTCCGGCCGGGTGCCGAAGATGGTAAGCACTTTCATTGTTGACCTTCCGTGGGTAGCGACAGGGCCGCATGTTCGTGGTAAAAGAGCTTACCAGAGAATCAGGTTTGACTGTACCGGGAGCCACTGGACGTGAGACATGGATTGCCATTTTTTTATATTTTTCCACTGCTTTTAAAAGAATGGGTGGGTAGGGATGAGTGAGCCGTATTCTGGTAGCGACATCACGGTTGTTATTCCTGCCCATAACTGTGAACGCTATATTCTCGAGGCACTCCAAAGTGTTGAGTCGCAAACCGCTCGGCCGTGGTCCGTTATCGTGGTTGAAAACGCCTCCACCGACAAAACCCGCGATTGTATTGAAGCTTATGCGCTGAACAGTGTTGTTCCGGTCAGGCTTGTCCGCACCGATTGCCCCGGCGTCTCCAACGCCCGAAACCTTGGGTTTTCGCTGACTGAAACACCGCTGATCGCAATGCTCGACGCAGACGATCTATACGCCCCACAGTTTCTGGAGCAAGCTCTTGAAGCGTACAATGCAATTGAGAACCTGGTGCTGTTTTTCGGTAATCGGAAGCCTTTACAGAACGGCGAAGTTATCGATGAGCCATTTTTGGAAAAAACGCGACTGCAAACAGTTCCTTATGAGGAGGTAATGCCAGCTATCTTCAAAGTGACGGAGAGCCTTTTTGACCATCTTGTTTATGGCAGTTTTGTCTCCTGTAGCGGTGCTGTGGTACGCCGGGATGCAGCCTATGCTGCAGAGCTTTTCCCGACGTTTCTCGCGGCCAGTGAGGACCGTTATTTTTTTACAAAACTGTCTTTGCAGGGAGCCGCGGCCTACACGAACCAGCTAACACACTTTTACAGGGCTCACGATTCCAGCAGGACGGGGCGGTCAGAATGGTTGGAAATTGCAAGAAGCGCCTTACTCTGTCTCCAATCTTTAAGGCTTGAGGCAGGAAAGCTCCTTTTGGATCCCGCAAAAGGTAAGTCCCTGGAACACGCTTTCAGGTATTCGAAAAATAACTTCTACTATACTGCGGCAGAGAATGGTGTGGGTGTGTTCCTGGCTGAGAAGTCGTGGGCGGCCCGGTCGGGGGTTGGCGGAGCGCCTGGTCTTTTTTACTGGGCCAAGGCTGTTAAAAACAGCCTTCCTACGCGCTCGTAAATACGAGCTTATCCGGGAAAACGACTGATACAAACGGGCACTGAGGGTTTGAGGAATGCGCAAATTCCAGCGTTGTCGCAATTAATAACGTGTTTTGTAACGAGGTATTTCAGTAGAGACAAAATGACACAAGCTCCAGTTTGAAGCGGTAAGCCGTTTACATCTAAACTTTGGCGTGAACAGTACCATGCAGGGCAGTTCGTTCAGAGTTATAAGCGAGGAAACTTTTATGAATTATTTGAAATTTATGCCCTGGCTAGCGGCGGCTGCCATTACGCTTGGCAGTCCATCTGTCAGCAGTGAGGTCATTTTTGAGGAGGATTTTGATAATCAGCCAGATTTCACCAGCACGATGCACACTACGACCCAAAGTCAGTACAAAGATGCTCATGTTCTTCCAGACAATTGGGACGCTCTGCACCAGGGTACCCAGTGGTCGCCTGAAAAAGGCTATCCGGACAATCATGCTTCTCTCGAAATCCTTGGCTCCAACAGTGACAAAGCCAGGGGGGGGGCTGGCAAGTCCATGGTCAACTGGCGCGAGTCTTATTCGATGGGATGGAAAAACTGGGCCTCTGACAGCCAGTTGTTGAAGCTACTGCCTCAACAGTATGATCAGCTTTACGTTGAGTTTTGGATTGCGTTTTCTAGCAACTGGTATGGGCGACAGAATGCCTCGGGTTTCTCCTCCAAGTTATTCCGCGTTGGGTCATGGACAGGTCAAGGAGATGTTTTTAACGGGGCAGGTGGAGAGCTTGGGCCTATCTTTTTATGGGATTACAAGCGAGACAACTACGGTATCCGGAATGTCACGGCCTATCGCGGTAACCCCGAGGAGGGAAATTACTTTATGAATAAATCGGCTCCCGAATTCCCTCGTTTTGTGTCAAAGAATTTTGGCAGCCACACTTTGGGCGAGGGCATGGACGATACAGATCCTCTCGTTTTGGATCAAATAATGGGCGGCTACCTCAAGGATATAAGTTCGTCCGTTGTAATTGGCCATGACCAGCTTTTTGGCGCCGGTCAGCATTGGACCAAGATGGGATTTTACGTGAAGCTAAACTCGGCCCCCAACATGGCCGACGGGCAGCTAATGATCTTCGTCAATGGTCAAAGGGTTCTCTCCCTTGAAGCTATTCCGTGGATTAAGGGGACAGAAGAAACCAAAATGCGTGGCTGGAATTACTTTGCCATTGGTGGAAATGATTACCTTCAGCCTTACCCGAATGAACAGCGCTTTGAAGATTGGTATGCGATCGATGATGTTGTGGTGAGGAACGACATTCCTTCCCATCTGTTATCACCATCTCCTTCTAAAGAGGCGCCGAGCCCACCGACTGAAATTTCAGTAGATTGATATAGATTTCCAGTGCTGACATAATCCTGAATAAAGTGTGGTCCTATGGGGCCACACTCAGATGGTTTTCCTAGGAAATCCCCGGCCCTGCTAAAAGGCGTGGGTTACTTAATGCCATTATTTTCCAAATAGAAATTAATGTTTGTTGGCCCTCGGGAGAGATGATTTTAATATTCCAAGACATCTTCCAATGACATAAGAGCCATCAAGTATGTAAATTTTTAGCAATGACACCGGGTTCAAGGTGAAATACCTTGAATAAAGAATTCTCTTTGCGGAGAATATCGCCGGTATTATTAATAGTATAAGTAATAAATAGAAAGTATTAAGCTTTAATATAACTGGCAAGGTTATAGTAAGGACTGCGATAATAAAAGCAAAAACGCATAGAATAAATGTAGGATCTCTTAAGCTCGACTTTATGTTATAGAAATAGTTTTCTCCATGCCAAGCTTGTCGAGATATAAACCTTTTGAGTGTATCGGCATTTCCTAGATGGGTCACATAAAAGTCGGGACATATTTCTACTGATTTTCCAAGGCTTCTCAGTTTTTCTGAAAAATTGGTATCTTCGCCAGACGTAATGTTTTCGTTAAAGCCGCCTGCTAAATCAAAGTTATTTCTACTAACAACTATGCATGCGCCGGTTAGATCCCTCTGTTTGCGATTTTCACTATCTAATAGCCAGAAACGTTCTATCCAGTTTGCTTGTTTCGGAGCCTTACAGATTCCTCCAAAGATGGTATCTCTTGACTCAATTGCAAGCTTGTGAGCTTGGCGCAACCAAGTGGACTCGACTACGCAGTCTGCATCAATGAATATCAATAGTTGTCCAGAAGACAGTTTAACCCCGTAATTTCTCACCGCTCCCACATTGACATCGGGAAGGATCGCCGTGACGTCAGCAAAGCGCTCTGCTAGCGAGAGGGTGCAGTCTGTTGATCCATTGTCAACCACTATTATTTCAAAGCGTTCGCGAGAGAACTCCGAGTTGGCAACAGATGTTAATGTCTGCGTAATGAATTTGGATTCATTAAATGCAGGAATAATAATACTTATCTCTGGCTCGTTTTTGACAGTATTGATTGAATTTATTGGCACTTCTATCAAGCCTAATAGTTGTAAAATAGAGAGATTTGGTATGAGTGTGGTGAGCGACGGGTTGAGCTCTTAGTCAGGGACAGTAAATTTATAATAATTTTGAACGACCATGCAATATTTTCCATTGTGTTCGGGTGGAATTTCCGTCACATAATCTATGGATATTTTTAAAGATTGGCCAAGCATTTTCTTCAGCTCCCAAATCATGAATTCTTCTGATTTTGAATCGAAATTGGTACGCTTGACCAGTCTTACAGTAACTTTACCTGGTTCGTTCTGAATAATCTGTGCATTTTTAATTCCCTCAAGATATTCGAAGGCTATTGCGATTGCTGCAGTGGGAGCTTGCCTCCCTTCGTTGATTATAACTGCGCCGACTTTACCATAGAGCTCTGTAAGTATCTTTGAGGCTCTACCGCAGGGGCAGTTAGATTCAGTAATTTCTCCTAGATCTCCGATTCGATATCTGATCAATGGCATTGCTTCGTTTAAAAGGGATGTGGCAATAAGTTCGCCGGACCCCTCACTTTCGATCTTACCTTCGTTCGTCAGAACTTCCAGAACGCCGTATTCTGGTTCAATGTGCATATTTCCATGCTCGCATTCGGAGGCAAAAACCACCGACTCTGCCGATCCGTACTGATCAAATACTTTACATCCAAAGGCTTCTTCAATTATTTCTCGCTGCTTCTGCGTAAAGTTTTCGGAGCTAGTGCTTACTCCCGTTGGCGTGAAAGAAAGTTTTATGGAATTCTGGATGATCTGGTCTGCCAACCTATAAATGCTCAATGGGTACCCCTCGATGATTTTAGGTTGGAAGCTGTTTAATTTTTTGAGGTAAGCAGCCACGTTCTTTTCGCTAAGGTGATATGAAGAAAACAGAAGCTGTCGGTCCTTGAGGTTGTAGCGCCAGAATGGCGGGTTGTTACTGTCGGGCTCTTGAATCTTCCTCCCGACTAGTGTTGCTTTTCTGTCTCCAACGTGAAAGTCCATGCGGTCGTAAAAAAGTTGCCAGAATGAGTAACTCTTTTGCCGTGCTTCCTCTGAAATATAGATTTTAAGTGGGCTTGCTGAGCTTCCTCCAGTGAAGAGGGTGATCAATTTTTCTTTTTTGTATTTGCTGGATAAGAAGGCTTCTGCGTTCATAGCGATTGATTCGCGTTCTAACAGCGGAAAATCTGTAAGTTTGGGCGTCGGCCCCAGATTGAGGGCCTGGTATGCTGGAACGGTCTGAGCGGCGTGTTTGAGAGTTCTTTCCAGAAGCTTTGATTGGAGATCTGCTATCTCGGTTTTATTCAAGAAGACATTCTTTCGCAGATATTCAACGTACTTTTTGTGTGGCCCACTGTAGCGACGTCTATGCTCAAATGCGCCATAGGTGCTCACTAAAACGTTTTGAAGCCATACTGGCGACGCGAGGTATATTTTTTCAGGCAGATGGCTTTTCATGGATCTGACCCTCAACGTTATCGTCCAATTGAAAACGGTTGCGTTTAGGTTGTGCAGGATTTCCTGCGAGAATTTCACCGGTGGTCAAGGACCTTTTGGTGAGTACGCCTCCAGAAGCAAGAATCGAGTGATCAGCAAGGTCCCCCATTAGAATAGAAGCATTGCCGACCCAGCAATCCTTCCCAATGGAGACCTTTTGATACTCGCCGCCCTGTTCCTGGATCGGCCGGCCAACGTCGCTGAAATCGTGCTGGCGATTACCGCTCAGTATGTGAACGCCGCTACCTATAAGCGTATTTTCTCCGATCTGGCACATACCAATATTGCACTGTGGTCCAATGTAGACGCCTCGGGCAATTGTCGTATTGCGGTGGGACAGGATTGTGAGGAAGCCAATAGAGATTTCGTCTGAAGTGCTGGGGCAGGCGAGGCGGTAAAAAGCTGCTCGAAAATAGACGCCGGCCTTTCCGGGGATCAGGCTAAACCATTGGGAGAATGAGGCGAAACTGGCATCAGAGCCTGTGACCGCGGTGATGAGCAGAAACAGCCCGAAAAATGGCAGGGCCAATAACAGGAAAATGCATTTGATAGCTCGTTTCAGGGTGGCGCGTAAGGGCATCAACGGTCCAGCCTCGCTTGTAGCCAGGCTTTTTCCCTGCGGGGCCTGAAGTGGAGTAACCCGCTAATCAGTCTGCTTACAATTTGGCGGGCGAGTGTTGCCCAGCCAAGAGTTGGTGCAATTTCGGCCAGGATGAAGCGGTTCTGGCACTCTGGGCTTCCCTCACTGATGAGACGACTCTGATGTTGCGGCCCGTAGTTTTGCATCAGTATGATCTGTAGCCTTGCAAGACCATGCTCGGGACTGGAGCTGAGGGTGGAAACTACGTAATCCAGCCATTCCTCGCCTTTTTTGGAATAGCCTGCAGCGCTTTGTGGATTCTCCCGGGCAGCCTGAAACATCAGACTGGCTTTGCGAATATCCTGAGCGACCCAGGTGTCGTTAGCGAACTCCAGGTCGCCTGGCTCCTCAAGGAAGGGGCGTTCGTGCTCAACCATCCAGTCAACGTAGTGTATGAATGCAGCCCGCGCATAGTGCCACTGATGGTCTCTTTCGCCCACTTCCTCCTTGATTGAAAGATATCGGGCAATGCTCGCCAACAAGATCAGGTAGGACCAGCCTGTTTCAGTGTCCAGAAGTTTTCGCTGCCCGATATTGTCAGCGGGATGGATGGTGTCTTTGATAACCCCCTCGGCTTGTGCGAGCCATCCTTGATCAGGTTGCAGAAGGTAAGCGTCGAGCAAGGTGTTGATGTAGTTGCCGGTACCACGTGTAAACGGGTATCGATGCGAGGTAACAGCAGCGCCCCGAAGCATGGCCTTGAGTTTTGGTAATTCCTGTTTCTTGAGGGCGAGTACTTCTGAAAGAAATCCTTTTTCGCCCTCGTGCAGGTCTGTTATCCAGCGGGCAAGGTCGAGAACCGTGTCCCGTGATTCTGTGCTGCCTGTGATCCAATAGTGGTAGAGATGACCTGTGGAGTAACAGTGTTCGGCCGCAGGCCCGCCGCCAAGTTGCCCTGGTGTCGAGCTAGTATTGTTGTGGCGGGTAAAAGTTCGATGGGTGCAGGTTTGGGCGTCGAGATAATGGTCCGTATGCCAAAACAGCCCCTTATTGTACTCCACCCGATCTTCATTCGTGTGGTAGATATCGATGTCCGATACGTGTCGTGCCAGGTCATCCATCAGCTCAAACCAGCGAGGGTCACCGGTGAGGGCAAACTGCCTGGCGAATCCATAAATGGCATCGTACTGGTTGTTGTAATGGGAGATATGCAGGGGCTGCTCTCCGTCCTGATACAAGGTCTCGTGATCGGCGAAAACGTCTCCGAAATTACGCCAGCCGTATTCGTCAATCAACTCCCGCTTGGCGAAGAAATTTGAGGGGCCATCAAGACCTTCAAGTATCAGTTTATCCAGAAGTGTTTCTTGTTGATTGGCACGGAACCATGGGAAAGCTTTTGTGGTCTCGTAGTGCTCTGCAGGCAACACTGGCACTATTGGCGAGTGGCTCCATGCCAAGTGTTCCAGCGAAGCACCATAACCCAGAACGACTCTCTGGGTTTTACGCTCACCCCCCTGTAGCTCGTAGGCTTCTGGCCTGTCGGTGGGGAAGAGCCACGCCCGGAGGTTGCCATTGTCTGCTTCCAGGGCACTGGGAAAATTTTGCCAAAAATGCGGCATGCTGATGCTGATTACGGAATCCGGTGTTCTGGTCTCTAACACCGGGCTGGCCCGAAGACCTTTTTCCGGCTCGCTCGCTCCGCACTGAAGTTGATAGCCGCGATAACGAGGCAAAATCCGCCCCTCGGCGTTGATATGATTGCGGGAGTTCCAGTTTTCACCACCACTGGATTCCTGATGCAGCGACAGGCGTTTGTCGGCATAAAATTCCCTGGCTGGCTGAGCTGGTGCAAGGTTGAAGCGGTAATGGTGGCTGTTGATTATTTCCGTTTCAACAGCCATGCCTCCAAAATGCACAGAGCCAGGGTCGCCCAGATCCCAGAGCCCTCCACGGTGTCGTGCCCTGCGGGGATTGTGAATCATCGCGTCAACCGAAACCAGGCCGTTGGCATAAAAACTTAGCTCGCAGCGAAAACGGGCGAGTTTTTTAAGATGGCTATTCCACCAGCCAGAGGCGGATACAACGGTTACTACCGGGCCGGTTCTTTCTATCTGCCAGCCATCGTCAAGCCGGGCAGAACAGTGTTTGTCCTCTGTGTCGCAAAGTCTCAGCCTGGAGATAAATGGTTGCTCTGCCGTGCCTTCCCATTGCCAGTTCAGGCTTTCGTGATTGACGATCAGTTGGCTGGAATCATAGCGGATCTGGAGTTGGCTTTCCGTTCTTGAGAGTTCGGGGCCGCCCGGATCACGGCCCGGGTTCAGCGAAAGTGTCAGGTTTTCTGGAGGTTTATTGCTGGCTGGGAGCAGAGTTTCAATGCAAAGCCACTTCACCGATCCGTCAGGCCAATGAGCAAGGGAATGGGACTGGACCGGGAGTGATGTGTCGTCGTCGCTGACCAGTTGCAAGCTGCTGGAACACTCGACGTCGCCCTGCGATAACGGAACCCCGAATCGTAATGGCTCACCAGACCTGTTTGCGGTGGTGCGTTCCCTGAGCTTGATAATGATCGGTTCTATCATGTCAGTTACTGCCAATTCCTTTTGTACTCACCAAACGTGCGCGGGCTTCTGGTTACATGATGTCACATTCTACCGGGACTTTGTGACTTTCAGAAGGTCCTCCTGAAGGCAGACACCGTAATACTCTTTATCTGATGCCACTCTTCGCAGTGTTACAGCAATAGTCGGGCAAAGCCAGCAGCCAGGCCTGCCGCTAGCACAACAAAAATGAAGCCGCGAACCAATAGTTCCAGAACCGGCGATGATACTGATGGTAACTGGTACACCAGCCAGGCTGCAGCGGTTGAGGCGATGGCTGCGGGGAGGCAGAGATAGGCCAGGCGAAATATGCCAAATCGAGTTTGGTTGTTCAGGAAAAGCAGAAGGGCCAGGGTTGTAACCACGGCCAGCCAGCCCCGCACCCAGGCCATATCGTCGAGACTTGCGGTGCCCCACTGGAAGAGGATGGCCACGATAGCCAGGGTAGATACAACATCGAACCAGAAAAGCATTTTGACCCGGCCCTGGGCAATGATTGAGTCACTGATCAGGGCAAACAGGCAAAATGTCAGAAAGAACAGTGAGAATGGGCGAAGCAGCGATGCATAGTCGCTCCATTGGCTGCCGAGCAATACCTGAATGATCAGCTCCGGGTACAGGCACATGAAGACGGTTAACGGGGTAAGCACTGAGATCATCAGACTCAGGCTGAGTCCCACGCGATGGGCCAGCACGTCCGCCGAGTTTTTACCTTCCGCGATGGCTGCCAGTAGTGGCTCACTCATTGGGATGATCGCAGAAAGGGCTGGCAGCAGGCTGACTTCCCGAACCAGGTTGTAACCACCGAGTTGGGTGGTGCCGAAAAATTTCGACACCATCAGGTTGTCGATCTGGGAACGGGTAAAACCGACGATGCCCCGCAACAGTAACCATCGTGAAAACCCCCATTGCTGCCGGAAACGGCTGAGTGTCCACTGGGGCCGGTGATGGTCAACCCGGTAGGATCCGATGGCGAGTATGGCAGCAGAAACCAGGTTGCCGATGATGATGGCCCAGTAGCTGGGTTCAATGAAGGCGATGGTGAGGACAGTGGTGAATGAGAGTCCCTTTTGCCAAAGGGTTAGCCGGAACAGCGGGCGGTAGTTGATCTCCCTGGCAAGACGCATCATGCCGGGTGTCTTCAGGGCGCGTATAGGCAGTGCAAGGGCAGCAGTCAGGTCAGGTTCGTCGAACCAGAGGGCGAGTGCGGGCGAGCAGGCAATGACCAGTACTGCAATAGAGGACTTGATCAGGATATCCATACTCCACGGGGTGTTCAGGTCCTCTTTGTCGACAACGGCTTTCTGGACGACCCCCTGTGTTGTGGTTCCGGCGCTTGTAAGTTCATTACTTGCACGTAAGGGTTTTGCACGCTATTTTCAGTCGACTACAGGGGAAATGGGTGAGAGGTCCAGTCAGGTGAATCTCGATAGGGAATTCGGCAAAATTCATGAGGCGGAATGGGCATCTTGCGCGGCAAGGGGAGACTTCTTTACCCGCTGGTTCGGGTTGCCCATGTCGTTGCACATTACCCGGTTGTTTTTAAGGCTTGGCCTGAATGAAAACCATGCGTCTTTTACCATGCTGGCGACGGGGGTAATTGGTGCAGCTTTTCTGATTTTCCCACCCTGGGGCGTATTTTTTGGTGCCCTGTTGCTGTTGGTTCACCATATTTTCGATTATGTCGATGGCCAGCTGGCCCGTCACCACGGCCGTTCCAGTGTGCATGGTGCACTGCTCGATCGGTGGAATCACTTCATGGTTGAAACCTTTACCTTCCCTTGTCTGGCTCTGGGCCTGTATCTACAGACAGGTTCCATCTGGCCTTGGCTGGTGGTTTGGGTGTTGTATGTATGGAACCGGTTTCGCATTATGCTTTCCCAGCTGGTTGCCAACATTCTCTCTGACGAGCTGAACCAATACCCTGCGCAGGAACGAGAAATGATGCGCCGCAATCTGCAAGAACACCTGGCCCGGCATGGGGCGGAGCCGTCCCCCGAAACCAGCAGCGCCAAACCCGCAAATCCCGCTAAGCCGACCCATTCACGGGCCTGGGTATCGAAGATGAGAACAGCCAGCACCTCGTTTAACGGATTTACCATCCTGCTGGCCATTGTCGCCGCTTTCGATTTGCTGGCCCGGGCCTGGGATATTCTGGGCGTGCTGGAAGCTGGCATCTGGTTACTGGGCGCTTACGCAGTTGTCAATATCATCGACTATTCGTGGACCTATCTTCGCTCAGACCGCATCGAGCAGGATTTAGCAGCCCGGCTTTAACGGGCGGCTGCGGGCGCGATGAGCGCGTTATCTTCCATTTTGCTGAAAAGCAGTTCGCTATTGCTGGTGGCAAAGTCTTTTCAGCGGGCTTTGGGCCTGATCAGCATCATTGTGCTGGCAAGGCTTCTGACGCCGGAAGACTTCGTTGTAGTCGCCATTTCGGCATTAGTGCTCTATTTTTGCGATGCCTTGTCTACCAGTGGAAGCGAGCCCTACCTGATCCGTAAAACAGCGGTCAGCGACGCCGATGCCAACAGTGCCTGGACGTTAGATATCGCTCTTAAGGGCACTGTATTTGTGGTGCTGAATCTCGCCGCACCCTGGATTGCTGATGCCTACGAGGACGACCGCCTCGCCCCGGTGCTGCATGTTGTCTCTTTTACCCTATTGCTTAATGCTGTGCGCAGTCCCGGCCTGTTTCTGCTCAAGCGTACCCTGAAGTATGGCGCCATCACGCGTTTGCTGATTTTTCAGAAACTGGTCGCCTTTGTGGTGACTCTGAGCATCGCTGCGGTGTTTCAGTCTTACTGGGCGCTGGTCATTGGCGATCTGGTTGCGGCATCCGTCATGGCCATCGGCTCTTACCTGGTGCACCCGTTTCGGCCCGGTTTTACCTGTGTGGCGTGGCGGGAACAATGGTGGTTTTCCCGCTGGCTGTTGATAAAAGCCAACCTAGGTTATGCCAAAGCCCAGGTGGATGTCTTTTTTGTGACACGCCTGTTTTCAGACGAAGCTGTCGGGGCTTTCTATCTGACCCGGAACCTTTCTGTGATTCCCAGTAACGATGTTATCTGGCCCGCTGTGGAGCCATTGTTGGTGCCCTTATCACAAAACCGGGATCGGCCAGACATCTTCCGGCTTCAGTTGCAGAAGGTTCTGTTGGCTGTGGCGCTGTTGGCGATACCAATTACGGTATTCATGGCGGCCCAGCCTGAGGCTTTTATCGATTTTATGTTTGGCAGCCAGTGGGTTGCGGCCTATCCATTATTGCCTCCGCTGATGCTGGTGTTTTTTACCATGGCGTTCAGCCAGATACTCACGCAGGTTTTTACGGCGCTGGGGCGGGTGAAAGCACTGATGGTATTCGAGGCCGGCAGTTTATTAATGCTGATCATGGTGCTGTTCTGGGTACGCAACAGTAACATTGAGGAGTTCGTGACCTACCGGGCCTGGCTGGCTGTTGCTTTGGTGGGTGGGTTTTACTGGTATCTGAGCCGACAGATTCGCCTTCCTCTGTTTACGGTAGTGTGCCGTTGGCTTCCCATCTTTGCGGTTGCGGCATTGAGTGCCTGGCTGGCAGGGTTGTTGGAACCCGACTTGCTGAAGACGATGGGCAACGGCCGGTTATTAGTGCTGGGGACCGTTTTTGTTCTCTGTTATGGCGCGTTCACTCTTTTGGTGCTCTGGTTTGGTCAGCGTTATTGGGTGGAGTATCGGTTTGTATGGGCACTGATCGCAGAACGGCTTGCAAGTTTTCGGTCATAAGGCGGTCGGTTCTGGGCGCCTGATCTCGTAAAGCTTCTGGTACTGCTCAACCATTTGAGCCACTGAGAAGCGTTCGCTGAATCGGTCTTTCGCTTTGTTCGCCATCTGCTCCCGTGTGGCCGGTTGTTCAAGCAGTAGCTTCAGTGCGCCGGTGAACTCGTCCAGGTTGTCACTTTCAGTCAGAATGCCGGTTTCGCCGTCAGTGACGATTTCCGGGGTTCCACCTACGCGGGTGGCGACGGTGGGTATGCCCAGGCTCATGGCTTCAAGCAGTGTCATGGAGGTGCCTTCGGTGAAGGAGGGCAAAAGAAAGACATCCATCAAACTGAGGTAGTCGGCGGGCTGTGACTGAAAGCCTGTAAAAATAACTGCCGCCTCAAGCTCCAGACCGGTGGCGAGTGCCTGTAGGGCATCGCGCTCCGGGCCGTCTCCCACCAGTAGCAGCCGGACCTTCTGACCGCTATCCATGAGCGTACGGATGGCATGGATCATCAGTTTCTGGTTTTTGACTTTGTCCAGTCGGGCGACCGTGCCCAGTACCTGTTCGTCGGGCCGGATTCCCAGTTTGGACCGAAGCGCAACCTGGCGCTCGCTGTCGGCTTCAAGGCCGGCGATGCCGTTGTAGATGACCTCGATCCTGTTCCTGGGCATGTATTCGTATTCGACGAGTGCGTCCCTGGTGGCGCTGGATATGGCGACAAGGTGACTGGTCGTAAGGGCTATGATCGGATTTATGAAACGGGCCTTCTTGCGGTGTTGGTCCGGATGAAAGCGGCCGTGCTCCGTGAATACAAGCCTGGCACCCGTTCCCCAGTGGGCGAACCAGCCATAGCTGTAGGGCGAATATTGATGGCAATGCACTACATCGAATTTGCCGGCTTTGATCAGTTTGCGTAGCCAGCCAATGGTGGCCCAGTCCAGCCCTTCCGCCCGTTTACGGGCATGGATAACAATGTTCTGTTTTTCCTGCATCGCCTGGCCGATGGCCCCGGTCTCGCCATCGATGCAGGCGATTTCGCATTCAAACCGTGCCGGGTCCAGATGGCTGACCAGCTGGCGAATGACCTGCTCCGTACCCCCGAAACCCATATTGAAGGTAACGTGGAGAATTCGGGTTCGGTGTCCGTTTTTTGTCATCGTGGTGCCATCCTTAACGCAAGCTGGATCTTGATTCGGAGCAGGTTCTGCCAATCTGCCTGTCTGTTGCTTTTTATGTGCGCAGCTCACGAGGCATCGAGCGCAGCTGCGCCCATTCCTCGCTGTGTTTTAGCAGCCAGGACGCCATTGCGACTGTTAATAAGGTGGCTGACACCACAAAAATTGATCCACGAAGCAGAAACTCGCCCAGGTTCGGCAGGTGCGCCAACTGCAAAGCCGCGACAAGGCCGCCCGCTACCGCACTTGCCACCAGCGTCGGCAGGCAAAGCCAGACCAGCCGCAGCGGATTGAACGACGCCCAGCGGTTAAGCAGGGCCAACAGGACGATGGTCGTTGTGACAGCCAGCCATCCCCGGGTCCAGGCCATGTTTTCCAGTGCATCTGTGCCTGTGAGCAAAAGCACACAAATGATAACAGCGGTTGAGGCCACATCGAACCAGAAGAGCGCCTTGACTTTACCCTGGGCGATGACTGCGTCGCTGATCAGCGAAAACAGGCTGAAGGTAAAGAAGAACAGGCCAAAAGGCCGCAGCAGTGAGGCGTAAGGCTCCCATTTATCCCCAAGAAGAACGGTCACGATCAGTTCCGGGTAGAGCATGATGAAGGTGGTGATGGGTGTAAGAACCGTGATCATTAACGCCAGGCTGAGCCTTATGCGGTAGGCGAGTACCTCGGCATCCTGCTTGCCCTGCGCGATGGCGGCGAGGAGGGGCTCGCTCATGGGGATGATTGCCGAGAGTGCAGGTAACAGGCTGACTTCACGCACCAGGTTGTAGCCCCCCAGCTGCGTTGTGCCAAAGAATTTTGACACCATCAGGTTGTCGATTTGGGATCGGGTGAAGCCGACAATGCCGCGCATCAGCAACCATTGGGAAAATTGCCATTGTTTGCGCATATGGGCCAGAGTCCAACTCGGCCGGTATGAGTGAACCCGGTAGGATCCCACCGCCATTATGACCGCCGAAACCAGGGTGCCAATGATGATGGCCCAATGGCTGGGATGGATAAAGGCGATGGTGACCACGGTAATAAAGGAAAGACCTTTTTGCCAGAGCGTAAGGCGGAACAGCGGACGATAGCTGATGTTGCGCGCAAGCAGCATCATGCCGGGAGTTTTCAGTGCGCGGATGGGAAGGGCGAGGGCTGCGACGGCCAGGGCAGCTCCGAGTTCCGGGGTTTCGAAATAGTCGGCAACGGTGGAGGAGGAGGCGATGATGAGCAGGGCCATGCCGGTTTTGATCGCGACGTCCATGCTCCAGGCGGTGTTCAGGTCGGCATCTTCGATCTGCTCTTTTTGAATGATGTATTGCTGGTTACCGGTTTCAACCAGAAGTTCAAAAAACTGCAGGGCGATGGTGACGAGGGCGACAATGCCGAAGTGCTCAGGGGTTAACAGGCGGGCCAGTATTAACGTACTGACAATGCCGAGACCGCGTTGAACCAGTTGGAGGCTTAGGAGTAGGCCAGCGCTTTTGACAACCTTTAGACTGGCGGACATCTGAAAATAGAGGCTCCACGGAACTGGTTTATGGGCGTGTAATCAGCTCAAACCCCATTTGCCAGGGTTTGAGCTAACACAGTGAGTGTATTGTAGCGCTGTTGAGAACTTTTACGGCGCTTTTAGATGGAGTGGGCCACCGGGCCAGTTGTTTCTGCCTTCGGCGAATCACTGAACTGTATGCTCCACTGGTTCGGATAACGGGCTTTTCAGGCCATCTGTGTCTATAACCTGAATCGCAAAATACCATGTTCCGGATGCAAGCCCTTCTATTTTGGTGCTGGTTTCTGAACCATCCACCGTGACTGTCTGATCAAGCCCCTGTGCGCTTTGGCCATAGTAGATCCTGTAACTGGCAATCTCGCTTAACGAGATGGAACTGCCGTCTGCCCTGGTGAGGGGCGCCGTCCAGGAAAGGGTTGCTGTTCCATCCGCGGCTCGCGTAGGTTCTTCAACTGCTGGCTCCGTGGTGGTTGGAGAATCGCTTGGAGTTGCCACCGGCTCGAGGGTCCAGGGATCAAGTCCGGATTCAAACGCCTGGAGGTTGGTGATCCCCTGGGCGTTTGAAATGCCGGACGCATCGTCGATCCATGGGCTGAGTCCATGCCGGATTTCCCATGTGTCGGGAATTCCGTCCCTGTCTTTGTCCGCAGTGCTTGTGTCTGCAGGATCAGGGGTCCTCACCGCTGTGTCCTGCGACACGGTTTCGCCAGTGGTCAGATCGGTTATGGTCAGGAGCGCCGTTGCTGCTCCGCCACTTTCGTAGTATTCCATTGTTAGCGGCACCTCGCTATTTGCACCAAGCGCCAGAGTATGACTGTAGCTCGTTGCGCCCTGATCTCTCCACTGATTTATGACCGGATTGCCATCCAAATAGAGCCTCACGCCGTCGTCTGTGCGGGTGGTGAGCCGATATTCCCTTGAGCCGCTTGTGTGCGGCGGCGTAAACAGACCGCTCCACCGGATGCTAAAACTGTCAATTGGCAGCTCAGGCATCGGCTGACCAGTCCCCCAGCTGAAATTAACGGTCCCATCATGTCGGGTGCGGACAAAGTTCGCAAAGTCGGTTCCGGTGAAATATTGTCCAACAAAGCCGGGCAGATAAACTGGCTCCTCCATTGGGGTATCAGCAGGATCGTCAAGGCTTGTGCCGGCCTGATACTCCGCGAGATTGGTGAATCCATCTGCGTCCATATCCATGAGCGCGTCAGCGGGGTTTCGGGGGTCGAGACCGTAAGCGAATTCAACGCCGTCAGGGATGCCATCGCCGTCGGTGTCTGGGTTGTTTTCGGCTGTGCCAATGAGGAATTCATCCGCGGCAGTGAGCAGATCGTCATCCGGATCTGTCGTCTTATCAGCAGGGTTGTTGGGATCCAGCCTGTGTGCCACTTCCCAGCTGTCGTAGAGGCCATCCTGATCGTTATCTTCCGGCGGGTAACCCGGGTCGAATGACAGGTCCTGTGAACCATCGAAAAAGCCAACCCGGTATCCCAACGAGTAGGCTGTTTTCGTCGCTTGATCATCCGGATATAGCGCTTGTCCGAGAGATGCAATGTGATTGCTTTCAATCACCTGCTGGCTGAGGCTAGGGCCTTCCCAGGCAACCGAGTAGTGATCTGCTCCGCTACCTTCTTTGAAGAGTATTTCAAAGTAGTATTTCTGGCCCGAGTTCATTTCTATGAGCTGCGAGGTTTGCTCGGGGTATTTTGTATAGTCCCCAAGGCTTGCCCACCGGGGAACCGAGGCGACCTTGGTGGCACCAGCTGCATCGGTGGAAGGGCTGAGCCAGAACTGTGTCTCATCATCGCCGTTAACAAAAAATCGATACTGGCCGTCAGCGGGGGGGATAATAAAGCCTCGCACGAGGACACCGTAGCTGTCGCCCTGATTGGTCGGTCCGCGCAACTCTGTGAGTTGGATTATTTCGTCTGGATTCTCAGGAAAGCCTGGAAGAGTGGTAAGAGACGAAACGGAGGTCCCGCTGACATTGTTCCAGTAGCGTGCCTCGACAACTCCGGGTTCACTGGTTTGGGGAAGGGCGGCAGTCGGAGGAAGGGAATCAACGTCGCGAAATTGCCAGCTCTGGCAACCACTGATGATGAGAGAGATGCATCCAAGCACCAGAACTTTGCTGATCGACATGCGGTCACCTTTCCTTGGTTAGAAAACTTCCGTCCTTTAAAATATCGGTGCGATAGCCGAATGTTGCCACGTAAGACTTGTATCGTTTTTGAATGTAAGTGGCCTGGTTATAGCCAGATGAGATACTCCGCTGGACTTGCCTGCTCCAATCTCAGTTTTCGGACACAAAAAAAGCCAGCCGAAGCTGGCTTTACAGCACTACATTCAGCTTACGCCCTGCGCCGCCGAGCAGCGGTGCCAAGACCGATTGCACCGAGGCCAAGCAGGGCCAGAGAAGCCGGTTCCGGAACAACTGTGTCTCCGCTGACGCCCACATCGAAGCGTGGGAGATTGCGCCGTTCTCGTCACCAGATTGTAACCACCCAACTGAGTGGTCCCGAAGAGCTTGGATACCAGAAGGTTGTCAATTTGGGATCGGGTAAAGCCCACCACGCCGCGCATTAGCAGGATGCAAGTCCTGTTATTTTGGTGCTGGTTTCTGAGCCATCCACCGTGACTGAGTGATCAAGCCCCTGTGCGCCTTGGTCCTGTAGATCCTGTGACTGGCAACCTCGCTTAACGAGATGGAGCTGCCATCTACCCTAGCGAGGAGAGTGGCCGATTGGGAATCGGCTTGGTGGCATTGATGGATAGCCAGAACCATTTTTTTCAACCGAAGAATCCATGAGCGAATTCCGCAACGATCTCTCGCCGGTTCGGAAAGCCTAGCTCAAAAACGTTCTGGTCAGGCTCTAAACGTCAGCTTTTTTTACAACTTTAAAAAAAGAGGAACTATGAACATGCCTATGCTGTTGTTGTCACTGACTTCCATAATACTGGAACGGAATATGCTTTATCGTGATGAAGACGGAATGCGAGGCAAGAAGTTCAAAGTTCAGTCGGTGCCGGGCTTTCACAGCCCCCCCTGGAATGCAAAGTGAATCGAAAGGAACTCTAAAATGAAAAGATCTGCGATATTGCCAAAAGTTATACTGGGCGCAACGGTGTTAATGTTTTCTCTTAGCGCGCATGCGTTATTGCTGAGCCCGGGCACAACGGGAGTGCAAACGAGTAATGAGACTTCCGCCAGTATGGAAGAGCAGCTAATTAAGGATGCCTTTGGAATCTCGCTGGACCTGGAGCTGTACTATAAAGAGGACTTTGATGAGGGCGAAGATGCGACCGCAAGTTTTGCCGATTCATACATGACAAGTTGGATTTTGGATACAGCGGGTGAACCGACCGGCGCAGATATTACAAATAATGGTTTACCATCAATTGTGTGTCCTTCGTGTTACGCCGCTGTAAAGGATGGAAATCAGGAACCGGCGTACTATTTCTTTGACATCTCGAGCTGGGATGGTTTGACAACGCTCGAATTTAGGGATTTCTGGCTTGGTAACGGTGCAATTTCGCACATTGCTATTTGGGGAAACGTGACTGACGAGCCGGGTCCAGGTCCAACTCCGGTTCCCGAGCCTAGCACACTTGTTCTGCTGGGCTTAGGACTTGCCGGTCTGAGCCTCGCGCGCAGGAAGACAAAAATCGCCTAACTGACAAGTTTAAGTCCAAAAAGTAAGCAAAGGCCCCGCTATGCGGGGCCTTTGCTTTTGTGACTGGCACTATGACATCAGGACAACATGCCGTGCACCTGGTCTTTCTTCGGGCCATGCACCCCGTGAAGGATGCCCAGACCACTGATGGCTGGGAGAAATCGCCAGGATGCGATTTCCGACTATCTTGTCGAAAAACTTTACGGCTTCCCTGGAGCGTATGGCAGGCACGGCGGGCCACTTCTTCGGGCGATTACTTTGCATCCCCGGGACATGGCGTGGCAGCGTGCCCCGGGGATTCTATTTGCCAATGATTAAAGAGGCTGCTCCCCCTTATTTGCTGTTCCCTTTACCGTTGTTTCCTTTAGTGTCACCGCTGTCATCGGTGCTGGCTCCGTCAGTGACGGTAACAATGACCCATGCAGACCAGGACGATGTGCCAGCACTGTTAAACGCGCGGATACGATAACGGAAGGTGCCGCTGCCGCTGCTGTCTACAATTGACGTGGTATTCTCCCCGGGCGCCGCGATTATCTGGGTTCCGTTCCAGAAGTTCCGGTTCTTGTGCTCGCTCTCCCGCTGGATCTCGTAACCGCTCTCGTTGGCGGTGTCAGTCCAACTGAGGCTGGCAGTGCCGTTGGCGTTATCCTGAGCCGCCAGGCCCGAAGGCACTTCCGGCAACGAAGTGGTGTCTTCCACAGTTATCGCAACCTGTGCCGTTGCGGTCGCACCCTGACCGTCGTCAATGGTGTAACTGAAACTATCGCTGCCGACATAACCTCCACCTGGTGTATAGGTAATCGAGCCGTTACTGATAGACACAGTGCCGTAATTCGGCGTTGATACGCCAATAATAGTGAGAGTGTCGCCATCCGCATCCGTGTCGTTGCTCAGCACATCGATTGTAACGCTGGTATCAACCTTCGTGGTGGCACTGTCGTTGGACGTCTTCGGCGCTGTATTGGTATTGGTGGTGTCACCGGAAGAAACGGGGACGCTACCGTTAATAAAATACTGTCCGTGGGACGCATAGTTATCGTAGGTGGAGCCCTCGCCGACGCCTGTGATGGCAAGGTAGTAGGTACCCTCAGCGACCGTTGCCTGAATGCTCGCGAACGTATCCTGCTGGGTATCGGCAGTTTGTATCGCCTGCCCCTGGGAATCCCATAACACTGCCTGAATGTCCAGGTTCGCGCCCCGCCCGTTGTCGTTACGGTAGGCCTGCCAGGCCGGGTTAATGGTCAAGCTGATATCACCTGAACCGGCATCAATCATGAAATAATCCTGATCGGCAGAATAGGAAATCACGCCTTTATTGCCCCTGTAATTATTGAAGGGGTCGCTTTCAGGATTCGTTGCAACCACGATGCCTGTTGAGTCTGACTGCAGCATGCTGGCGGCGCTTGGTTCATTGCCATGATCGTCGGCACGTTCCGTGAGGTTGCCGATCATAATGGCAACGTCGTCCTGAGTGTTGTTGGCATCCGTATAATCGCCCCGGCTCCACTGGGAAACTTGTGCACCATAGGAGTTGCCCATGATTGGCGCCCAGTCGGTGAAACCGCTGCCATGGCCAGCATAGTAGGTTCCGCCGCTATTGGTGCCGTCGTGGGAAAGGCCCTGATTATGACCCATCTCATGCGAAGCCGCTTCGGCCACGTAGGGTGGGTGACCGCTGCCCAGGTTGTTGTAATAAACCAGGGCAGGCTGGTAATACTCGTAGTTGCTTCTTCCCCATACACCAATGTATGCCACACCGCCGGCGGAGCTGTAGGGCATGCTGACGCCGTTTTCATCGACGCTTTTGGTAATGAGGATACGACCAGTTTCCGGCCCCATTGAAGCAGGGGCTTCAGTGGTCACATCTACATTGAAAGCCGCATAGTCTTCGGCCACCCGATGCCATATAGCTCCAATAGCGTCCAGTTCGGACTGGCTGAAGCTGTATGGGCTGCCATCTTTATCGTAGGGCGCGGCGTAAAATGTATCGACGCTGCTGTTCCAGGCGGTACCGGAAATTTGGTGTCCGTCAAAATCCAGGTAAATGACTTTGCTGGCGCCCGGGTTGCTATGCAGTGCGAAAGCTTCGGAAAGGCTCAAGCCCTGTGACTCCGCGGTGTCGGTGCCGCTGGAGGTCTCTTCCTCAAGGTTGGGTTGGGGGTCTACATAAAACACCCCGCCCTGATCATCAATGTGGAGGTTCTCGTAGTCTTCTTCTGGGATGGAAAGTCTCTCGAGCCATTCCATTGCCTGTTTCTGAGCGGCTGGAGGCAAGCTTTCAATTTTTTCCTTCACGCGGCCCGGCGGCAAGTCATCCAGCCCTGGAGGCGGGCCTGGCGGCGCTGCGAGAGCAGATCCGGCCAGGGTAACAAAAGAGATTAGAAATAGCCTGGATATATAAGGGTTCATGACAAAATGGACTCCAAGTGCTTTGACGAATGATGGGGGCGTAACCTTTCAAAAGGGCAGCGAACCGACGCAGGCGAGTCGCTAAAGTGTCGCCATGCTCACACAGTGGGACGACTCTAGCTGTTTATTTTTGTACGAATTGTGAACAGCGCTGCAGCTTTACGTTTCGTTTCGAGTGCTTGCATTTCGTGACAGAGGATTTGATGTGGTCTCCCCGCGCAGCCCATGACGAGTGAGAAAGCGCCAGGCCGTTTCGCGGGCGAAGACTATCATCGCGAAGCTTCAGGCATAAAGTGACAAAAGAGACAGGCTGGTTTTGGTCGGCATGGATTTCAGGGGGCAGGTCAACAACAAAGGCCGAGCGCCGGCAAAAGGAGTTCGGGCTTTGTCGCTTTTGGGCAGCCAGGTTGTCTCTTCGCTCCGGGTGTATCAAGTTACTGCTTGGGGGCTTCCAGCCCGAGGTTGCCTTCAAGCTCGACAAGTGTGGCAACGGCCCGGTCACAGGACCGGCTTCCGCAGCTTGCCTGAAGGACCACCATCGCAAAACGCGTTTCTCCCGAAAGGATGGCCGGGATCTGCAGCAGCTTCGCCTCCCGGTAGCTGTCGGTGCGGTGCTTTCCCACCTGATACCACTTGCTGAAAGCCACCTGCTTCCGGCTGGCGATGTTCCGGTACACGCTGACCCGTCCGTTGGCGTGTTCTGACTCAAGGTTCCATTCGTCCCGGTCGATGGGTGCTGGCAGGTAGGGAACAAGCTTGTCGCCGGCGGTGGTGCGTTGTGTCTGGACAAGGGAGGCGAACACGCCATCCTGCAGGCGCCATGCCCTGAGCTCCAGACTATCCGGGAGGCGGATCTGAAGAGGCAGGCTGGAGGCACTGATCTGTGCAGGCAAATCTGTGCTCCCGGAGAAACCGGCTCCTGAGAAATGCCATGGGGAATGGCCGTTGCCCACTGAGTGAGCCATGGTGATGCCCGCGGTGCCGACAACAAACGCAACTGCCACGAAAATCAGTCCCCGGCGATGTATGCGCTCCGGAGAATGAGCCGGAGCATTGCCATCACGCCGCAGGACGGGCGCAAACCACAGAGCGGGCCCTACGATGACGGCGTAGACCAGCCAGCCGAAGGTTTCGTGATCGTCCATCAGGCTGCTTTCCATGTTGGTCTCGTAGGCGATAGCCACCAGAGCTGCAATGCGCACCCAGTTAACCAGAAGCCCCAGGGCTATGCCTGCCGCCAGGGTGATGGCCCAGCCTTTCCAGCGGTAGTCGTTGAGAATGGAGGTCATCATGGCCAACAGGATGGAGATGGCGAAATAGCGAATGCCCGAGCAGCCGTCCGCAATCACCAGGCGGCCGTAGGGCAGGGTGATGCTGCTGCCCTCGATCAGGGCGGTCATGCCGAACAGTCTGACGAAGTCACCAACCACCAGGCTCGCCAGCGAGACCAGCGGTGGAACCAGATCCGCCCAGAAGGGCAGGGACAGGCTCAGCAGGAGCAGATAGGGGATGAAGGCGACAAGTGCCCTTAAGCCTAAAAGAGCCCACACAGTAGCGCCCACGCCAGCGGGCAGCATGAGATAGGCCAGGGTATCAATTCGGACAAGTTCCAGCATGGCCCACACGAGGGTAACTGCCAGAAGGGCAATGCCACCGAGCAGTGACAGACCATGGGTAACTTGGCTGTTCGGAATAGGAGGGTGATAAAGGATCAGCCCGAGGTAAATCAGAAAGGTCGGCAGGCCGTGGGCAATCACCTGTTCCCACTCCAGCCATTCTCCCGCCAGCCGCAGCCATGTGGGGAAAAACAGCACAACGCCAATGGCTGTTGCGATCAGGTAGGGACGCGCCAGGGGAAACTGGTGGATTATCTTCCGTAACATCGTTTTCAGGGCCTGATTGCGTTCCGGTTCAGTAGACTACTGCCTTGTGGCCAGCCCGTCACCAGGGAGAGAGGTATTGCTATAACACAGACACAAAAAAGTCAGCCGAAGCTGACTTTTAAGCGCTGAGTTAACTCAACTTCAGGCTTTGGCGCGACGACGTGCTGCACCAAGACCGGCAATGCCCAGGCCGAGCAGGGCAAGAGTGCCTGGCTCAGGAACTGCTATCGTGGTGGATGACCAGCTGAAAGTGCCTCCACCTGAGTTTGCCGTAATGGTCCAGGCACCGTTAACCGCGTCAGTACCGTCATTGACGTTGCCCAATCCGGTGATTTTTACTTCAGTGAGTCCATCGCCACTAGTTTCGGTGGCACTGGTAATATTCTCCAGAAAAAATGCAATCGGAGTACCCGAGTTCGTGCCAACACTGGCTGTGCCTGACCAGATGGTCTGGGGGGTAAAACCCGCACCGTAGTTAAAGTCAAAGAAAGTTACCTGGTCACTCGGTGTGAAGTAGTCAGCGAAGTCGCCGGCAACAGTGTTGACACTGGCATTGGGAACAACGTCATTAAAGTCGAACGTATCGGCAGTAGTGTCAAAGGTGAAGTTAGTGCCCGGTAGCGACGAAAAGCTGATGCCGCCAATACTGGGAACAGCCAGTGCCAGGCTTGAGGCGCTGAGAAGCGCTACACCCATAATTCCTTTAAATGTGTTTTTCATATCCTATCTCCATATTTCATGTCGGATCAGTTCAGTGCCTTTCAGAAAGGCCTCTAGCACTCTCTCTTAAGCACGCTCTGTGCCATGATCCCAACAGCCTGTTTTGTATGAAGTTAATATTCCCGGAAAACACAAGGTGTAAATTAGTCTGACACTGTGATCATCGGCCGGCGCGGGGGATATAAATGCGAGGCTGGTCTGGCTGAGCCTCAGGGCGTTCAGGGCCAGCTGCTATTTCGCAGGTTCGTGGTTGTGATGCGGGAGGGAAAGAGCGTTAAATTTGTCGACGGATACTGGTCTGGTTATCGCGGGATGCCTGTCGCATCCTGCGATAACCATGAAGTGTTTTTACAGGCCCTGTTTGGCCTTTTCCAGGTGTTCGGCAATTTCAGCGTTATCAGGCGCCAGCGCCAGGGCTTTCTCAATATGTTTCACTGCGTCTTTTTGCTGCCCGTTCAGATAAAGAATCCAGCCATAAGTATCCAGCACGGCGGGATTTTCGGGAGCAAGCTCCCGGGCCCGGGCAGCAAGAGTAATGGCGCGCTCCCGGTCACGCTCCCGGAGCAGCCACGCCAGGTTGTTAAGGGCCGCCACGTTTTCGGGCTGGCGGGCCAGGAGGGATTCGTATTCATCGATTGCCTGGGCGTCTTTCTGGTTATTCATCAGGTACTCCGCCCGCACCATCCGGGCCCCGGTGTTTTCCGGTGCCTGCTCGACCCAGGCCAGGGTCAGTTCGTCCAGGGCTGCTGGCTCGGTTTCCTTTGCCAGTGCGACAAGTCCAGGCAGGAGGCCCGTGTCTCCGGATTCCCTCCATTGAGCCCTGAGGTATTCGTAAGCCTCGCCAGTGTTCTTCTGCTGGCGGATCATGGCTGTTCTGAGCAGCACGACTGGCGGCTTTGCGCCAAAGGTTTTTTCCACTTCGTCGAGGGCGGCGGCGGCCTCGTTCATTCTTCCTTCAAGCTGGCTGATGCGTACGGGCATCAGGGCAAAGGCAAGGTTGTCCGGCTGCAGTGAAACGGCCTCGGCGGCCCGGGCCCGGGCGGTTTGCCAGTTCTCATTGCTGGCGGCCTGGGTGGCCTCGGCAGCCAGCAGCTGGGCCTTTGCTTTCTTGAGGACCAGTGGCGAATCGTCCTGGTCAGCTTCTGTCAGCAGATCCCTGGCTTCCTCCAGCCTGCCCTGGCGGATGCGCACCAGAGAGGTGAGGGCGTTGGTGTTGTGGCTGAGTTCAGGGTTTTCTGCGCCGGTCTTTTTGAGCCAGGAGACAACCTCTTCGACGGAGTGATTGCTGGCGTACAGCCGGCCGGCCTGCTGTAAAGGCTGGATGGCATCCGGAGTGAGTTTCGCTGCCCTGATCAGGCTGTTAATGGCTTTGTCGTTGTTGCCCTGCTGAACGTAGAAGCGTGCCAGAGCCATCATCGGCTCGGGGCGCTCCGGATGATCGCTGACCAGGTTCTCCAGCCGTGCAATGGCCACGTCTGTTCTGCCCAGGCCTGCGTCTGCAATGCTGGCAATGAGCTGGGCCATGGGGTCATCGGGATAGCCGTTGAGCAGGGAATCACGGATTTCCGCAGCTTCAGCGGTTTCTCCTTCCCGGAGCAGTAGCGCCACATACAGGCCGGTGGTGGACCACTCGGCTGGCTGGGAGGTGAAGGCCATGCGAAGCTGGGCCAGGGCCTGCTCCGGCTGATCTTCCCTGAGGTAATGCTGGGCCAGGGCCAGGCGCAGCCTTGCCCGGTCTGGTTCCATGCTCAGGGCTTTGCTGAGGCTGGCCACACCTTCCGGCTGATGCTCCGGCAGGCTCAAAGCAACCAGGCCATGCATGGCCAGCAGCTCAATGTCTTTCGGCCGCGCCTCGATGGAACGTTTCAGGGTTTTCAGCGCTTCAACCCGGTTACCCTTGTCGACCTGGGCCATGGTGGCCGCCCGGATGAAAGGTGTGGGGGTGGTTTCCGGGTCGAGATTTTCGGTAAGCAGGCTGACGCCTTCGTCCAGATTGCCCTGCTGAAGATTCAGGGTCCCCAGCATCATGGCGACCCGCTCGTTGTCCGGATTTATCTCGAGGATGTCGCGGAGTGTCTTCTGGGCGTCATCAACACGGCCTTCCTGGATGGCGGTCAGGGCTGCCTGGGCCTGTTGCTGGCTGTCACTGCCGGTATTTTCCGCCAGAATGCGGTTGTAGATCTGGGCTTCTGCGATTCTGCCCTGCTCGGTAAGGGTCCGGGAAAGCAGCGTCAGGATATTCCGCCGCACGGGCAGGAAGATATCCGAGGCGGGGAGCGCGGCTACGCCGTCAGTCAGGGTATCGGCGGCCTGATCCAGCTGGTTTTGCCTGTAGTGCGCAAGACCTTTCAGATACAGGACCTGGGCATTGTCTCCCTGCTGCTCCAGCCATGCACTGGCCGTCTCCAGGGCTCTGCTGATCTGGTTGAGATCCAGTTGGCTGCGTATCTGGCCGGCTACGGCGTCCACATTGCCGGGGTTGGTATCCAGCACACTGCGGAACAGGGCCAGGGCTTCCGCTTTTTCTCCGGCCAGCCTGAGAGCTTCGGCTCTGACCAGCGACGCGCGGGTCTGCTCCCGGGGGGAGTCTGGCCGTGCAAGTTCCAGGGTTTCCATCGCAGACAGCTGCTTGCCCTGTTTGACATAGGCTTCCGCGAGGGGAAGGGCGACCGCTTCCCTCTGGTCGCTGAGCCAGGGGCTGAGCAGGTCTGAGGCCTGCCTGCCGGCGCCCAGGTCAAGGTACAGTTCCGCAAGCCGGACCACGTGGGCGACGTTGTCCGGATCCTTCTGGATGGCGTTCCTTACCTCAAGCAGTGCCGAGCGGTACTGGCCCTGGTCGGCGTAGGTTTCGCTGCGGCTGATGTGGGATGAGGCGTCTGAGTCCTCTGACTTGTTACCGCAGGCTGTAAGCAGAGGCAGGGCGAGGGCGGTAACCAGAAGAAGGTAAGGCAGTTTGGTCATGAAAAGCTTCCTTGTAACCCTTTTGTGGGACTTGCTGATTTTCCGGCTGTGTCTGCCGCGGCCTGGCCCCTTCAGATGGAGCTGGGGACGCCGGCGGCTTCCGGAGAAGTCTCTATCCTGTATTTGTCGGTGAGGTTGTAGAGCGTGGGCCGGGTAACCCCGAGCATGCGCGCTGCCTGTGCCATGTTGTAGCTGCAGGCGTGCAGAGCCTGCATGATCGCCTGGGATTCCGCGGTCTCCCGTACATGGCGCAGATTGAGCTGGGTATCGGCCTGCTCTCTGTCACACTGTAGTTCAAGATCCTCTGCGGTGATGCGTTTGCCCTCAGCCATGATGATGGCCCGCTTCACCTTGTTGATCATCTCCCGAATGTTGCCCGGCCAGGGGTACTGGCAGATGCCGGCTATGGCGTCCTCCGCGAAGGACAGCTGGGGGCGGTCCATCTGCTTGCCCAGACTTTTGAGGAGGGACTGGGCAATGACCAGGGCGTCGCCGTCACGGTCCCGCAGGGCAGGGACGTCCAGCGTGATTTCGCTGATGCGGTAGTAAAGGTCTTCCCGGAATTCGCCTTTGTCCACCAGCTGTTTCACGTCCCGGTGGGTGGCGCAGACGACCCGCACGTCAACGGGCACCGGCTGGTTGCTGCCGACCCGGTCCACTACCCGTTCCTGAAGAAAACGCAGCATCTTGGCCTGCAGGGACATGGGCATGTCGCCGATTTCGTCCAGGAACAGGGTGCCGCCGTTGGCGGTCTCGATCTTGCCTTTTTTGCCTGCCGTGGCGCCGGTAAAGGAGCCTTTCTCGAAACCGAAGAGCTCGCTTTCGAGGAGGTTTTCGGGAATGGCGGCACAGTTGATGGCGGCAAAAGGCTTGCTGGCGCGGTGGCTCAGGTCGTGCAGGGCCCGGGCGAGCAGTTCCTTGCCAGTGCCGGTTTCCCCGGTGATCAGGGTGGTGACGTCGGCCGGGGCGACTTTTTCAAGGGTCCGGCACACGGCAAGCATCTGGGGGCTGGCTGCCACTATGCCCTTGATGGAGGTGCGGTTGGTCTGGCTGGTGAGTTCGCGGTTTTCCTTTTCCAGTTCGCAGATGCGCAGGGCACGATTGACCACAAAACTCAGTATGTCCGCATCCAGGGGTTTCTGGTAAAAATCGCTGGCGCCCATGCCGATGGCCTTGACGGCATTTTCCTTGTCTTCCCGCCCGGTGACCACGATGACTTTGGTCTGTGGCGCAAGGCGCAGAATATCTTCCAGAAGGGCAAGACCCTCGCTGGCTCCGCCCGGGTCTGGCGGAAGGCCGAGATCCAGGGTCACAACTTCCGGTTCAAGCCGGCGCAGGGCCGCCAGCGCCGTTTCCCGGTCGCCGGCCACAGTGACCTCCAGCTGGTCACTGAAACACCATCGCATCTGGCTCTGCAGGCCCGGGTCATCTTCAACGATCAGAATACGCTTACTCACAACGACGCAAAATCCTTTTAGTCATGTGGCCCGCCAGTTCGGGATTCTCCGATTTTTAACCGATAATTGACGCATTGCAATGTCCGGGATCAATTTCTGGAAAAAACGTCAATCATTTGTCGTTTCCAGCCTGCGCTATTCCGGGTGTGGTTTCAACTGGCGGTTCAGGCTCGGCCCCATCGTCGGTCTTTTTCTGCCCCGTCTGGAGCTGGCTTGAGCGGGCCAGGGGCAGGCGCACGGAAAAACACGAGCCCAGCTCCGTCTGGCTGGTGACATCAATGTTGCCCCCCAGCTGGCGCACGTATTCCCGGGCCTGGTAGGCGCCTATGCCCATGCCAGTGAGTCCCTTGGTGCTTTCGAAGGGCTTGAACAGCCGGGTCCGGATGAAATTCTCCGTCATGCCTGAGCCTGTGTCCTGGATAAACAGGACGACGCTGTCGCTGGCGATCTTCACCGTCAGGCTCACCTCGCCCTCCGGCGGGGTTGCGTCCTTTGCATTCTGGATGAGGTGTCCGAGGATGCTGCGCAGCTGTTCCGGGTCGGCCCGGACCATTACTGGCTGGTCGCATCCTTTCACTACAGGTACCGGGGGGCTGCGGCTGTAATGATCCGCCAGCTCTTTGACCAGTTCGCAGAGTTCTATCGGCTGGGCGTCGGTGGTGTCTGTGCCAGGCTTGCGGATATGGTCCACCAGATTGGACATTTTCTGTACCGAGTGTTCCGTCGTGCGGATCATGTCGTCGATGAAGGCGGGATTATTCCTGTGTCTGGGCGCATTGCGCACCATCAGGGAGAGCTGGGCGATGAGTGTTTTCAGGTCGTGAACCATGAACGCGGAGGCCTTGCTGACGGCCTCGAACTGCATGGCCCGGGACAGCCTGTTCTGGGCGTCTGCCTGGGCCAGCAGGTTGGTGGTCTGCCGCGCCACCACCCGGACAAGGTCGAAATTTTCCCAGTTCAGCCCCACCCGGGCGTAGGCGGTGCCGATCAGCGTTATGGCGTAGAGCTCGTCTCCCAGGTACATGGGAATAATCAGCCAGCCGTCGGAGAATTTCAGGATGGGGTCGGGAATCTCCAGCAGGTTATAGCTGATGGGGTCGAGCCGGTATTCCTCGAGATCGATGATCCACTCCCGCTCCCCGAAAAACCTCACCAGCTCGGATTCGCCGTCTATGGCTGTGTATTTCGGCGGGGTGAGGTTGACGGTGGTGTTGAGGATGAAGTTGCCATCGTTATCCCGGATCCAGAGCACCCCGGAATTGCTCTCCACCAGCCCCGCCAGGATGCGTACCACCCGTTCGGGAAGGGGTGGCTCGTCGCTCAGGTGTGCGAAGACCTGGGTCATTTTAAGCCATTCGTCCCGGTAATCGTATTTGTAGTCGAAGAAGTTCTGGCTGATGAACATCATCATCCGGGCGCGCACCCGGGTCGAGGCAAGCAGGGTTGCCAGAAAAACCAGCAGCAGCGAGAACACAAGCACCTGCAGGGCATTCCCCCAGTCGCCGCCGAGAATTTTCACGTAATAGCCGCCGGCGGCCGCCAGCAGCATGTAGCCACCGGCCAGCACCAGAGTGCCAATATGAAAAACCGCGTTGCGGGAGAGCTGGAAATTTACCGGCTGGCGCAGGGTGTTGATCATGTTGACCGCGAACAGCGGCACCACCAGCGCATTGAGCGCGCCTCGGGCGTTCCAGAAGGCATCGGAGATCTGCCCGAACAGCAGGGCGTCGGCGTACATGAAGAAGTCAAAGATAAAAATGGCGGCAATGCCAATGCAGGTGTACTTGACGCTGGAGCGTCCAAAGGACACGGAATTGCGCCATATCTGTTCTACCAGGCAGATCCCCAGCAGAGCGAGGGCGATCTGGCCCACTACCTTGGTTTTGCCGGTGAGCAGCTGCCATCCCATCAGATATTCCAGCGTGCCCAGTATGACCAGAGTGGAGAGCAGAATGACGGCCAGGGCGCCCAGCAGGTTGCGGGCCCGCGCGGCCAGTTGCGAGTTCCGGGCGCCGTCCCGGAGCAGGGCGAAAACAACGGTTATCCAGGCCGCATCCCGTAACAGCTCGAGCAGGTAGCGCACGAAAAACGGGGGCTGTTCCCATAGACCCTGGGCCACAAGAGACCCGGCCCAGAGAGCGGACACGATTGAGGCAAGCAGGAGGGCACGATCGGCATCACGGCGCAGATACTTGCTGGCAATGAGCAGCGCCAGCAGCACAAAGCTGAATGTTGCAGCCGAATGACTGATCAGGCTGAAATCTGTAACCATGGCACGCACATCCTGTGACTTCCCTGAACCCGGCAATTTTCAGTCCGGGCCGGGTATTACGGCCGGACTGGTCTCACACCGGGTTTTTGTTTTCCCGGTAGAACCGGAATATCTCTTTTAACGATCGTTTGGGCCTGAAGTCAAACTCCTTCGCAAATAACCGGCCATCGATCACGACCGGATATTTGAAAAAGCTCATCAGGTAGGGAGGGAAACTCCTGAGGTTGAGTGTTTTCAGAATCAGCTTTGGCAGCACCGGCGGTATCGATGGTATGGGTATGCGGGTGCATCCGCAGAGTTTCAGGGCGTGCTGATAGGCCACCCAGTCTTCCGGAGCCACATTATAGATCCCTTTCTGTCCCTTCTTCCATGCCAGCACAATGGCCTCGGCCATGTCATCAATATGAATAAACTGCATCATGGGGGAGAAACCCGCCAGCACTGGCGCGCGCTGGCTGGCAAGGAGGGTGCTGATGGAGTTGCGAACCCCCGGCCCCACAATATTGCAGGGCCGGAGGATGGTGATGTTGAGTTCCGGAAACCGCCAGAGCGAGATGTTTGCCAGGTTTTCCAGCTCAACCGAATCGATCAGGTCCATGCTGAGGCCTGCGGCCTTCAGAGGCGCATCCTCGTCGATCAGGGCAGGGTTGTAGGGCACGGCGCCGTAGACATGGTAGGTGGACAGAATCACCACCTGGTGAATGTTGTACTTGTGGCACAGGTCGAGCATCCGCTGGGTACCCAGCACGTTGGCGTTGTAGCGCCGCATCCGGGTTTCCTGGCTCGATATGATCCGCCCCAGGTGAATCACGCCGTCAAACTCATAGCGGCGGTACAGGTCTTCAAAGCCACGCTTGTTGAAGTCTATGCAGTACGACGGGATGTCGTCCCCCAGGTATACCTGTTCCCGGAAGTCCACAGCCACAAGGTTGCAGTCATTCCGCAACAAAGCGATGACTTTCTGGGCCAGTGCCCCGGCCGCGCCGGTAACGAGTATCTGGGGTCTCTTTGACTGGTTCATCAGAACAACCTTTTCCTGTCGCTGAGGCCTTTGTCGATCAGCTCGCTGATTGCCGCTTTCACCTGTTCCACCCGTTCCTGCACCTGCTCTTCGGGCAGGTCCCTGTTATCGAAGTACATGGGGTCGCCAAAATTGAGATGCACCTTGGCAGGAAATACCACCGGCAGCGCCACCGGGGCGTAGGGCACGCCGAGTGCTCTGGCGAGAGGTTTGATGTTGGCAATGGCAGGAATGGTTTCCTCGCAGCCAACAACGCCAACTGGCACTACAGGCGCGCCGTATTTCATGGCCAGGTACATGAAACCATTGCCAAAGCGTTTGAGCTGGTAACGGTCCCTGTAGAGCTTGCCGGAGCCACGCACGCCTTCCGGAAACACGATCACGGCTTCGTTGTTGGCCAGCATCTTGGAGCAGTTGATGGGGTCGCCCAGTACCGCCCCCATTTCGTTAAGCAGATTGCCCAGGTAGGGCACGGTTGGAAAAAAACGTTCGATCATGGCTCTGGGCATGCGGGGGTTGTGCTCTCGTGCCGCCAGCGCGTAGCCGACGAGAACGCCGTCCAGGGGCAACTGGCCGCTGTGGTTGGCGACGATCAGAACCGGGCCTTCCGCGGGCACCTTTTCAACCCCTTCGGTGTGGACCCGGAAGTATTTTTCATAGAGCTGCTGGGTCAGCGCCAGGCCGAGTTTGATCACCTCGCTGTTGTAACCCCAGGGGTCATACCCGAGGCTGCCTGTGGGCTTGCGGATGCGATCGATCTGATCACTCAGAGCCCTGGGCACGAGTTTTGTCTTGAGGAATGACGTAGCGCTCATCTGTTTCCCTTGTCTGCCGGTCCGAGAACTGCGACTGACACAAATGGTTTTTGTTCTGTTTGTTGCCGGCCGGCATTCAGCCCCGCCTGAGCATCAGGGCCAGGGTATGGCTCTGGCCTTCATTCAACACCCGATAATCGTTGGCTGCATTGGCAGTTTCGACGCACAGCATGGCCTTCCAGGCCGTATCGGGGAAATCCGACAATCGTCTCGCCTTTTCTGGCCCGGGATTCCACACCACGGTGGAGTCGCTGCCCGCCGAAATAAGCTTGCGCAGGCCGGAGGGGGTAACGATGGTCATTGGGGTGCCGGATTCGTACACACGGTCGGTCTCGCCAGTAAACTCCACCGGCCCTTTCTGGATTCGGGGGCACCAGTCATCAAGGGTATCAATATAGGTGGCTCCGTCCAGGCCCCTGATCCGGGTGGCCAGTATATCGGAGGTGGGAAAGTAACTGTGCAGTGCCTGGGTGAAGGCCAGGGTATCGTGCCCTGCATTGAACGTGGTCAGTGCCAGCTGACAGCCTTCAACGGAAAAGCCCACGGTGAGCAGGGCCCGCGCACGGCCCCGCCATACGCCGGAAAAATCCTCATTGGCGTCCAGCGACAGGCTGATTTCCACATCATGGGCGGATTCACGGACATCCTCCAGTTGCCAGATGGCAGTGCGGGCAAAGCCATGGGCGGCCTTCGAGCGAATCCGCCGTTTTACCTGCGGGGGATTGCGGGCCGGGTCGCCAAACCAGGGCCAGCAGACCGGAATGCCGCCGCGGATGGGCCGTCCTGTCTCGTAACGGGCCGTGTCACTGACCCAGAGCCAGCCCGGCTGGCCGGTGGGGGCAAAATGGGTCAGATGAGCCCCCTGCAGAAACAGCCGGGCACTGAACAGGGGGTGATGGACCTCAATGGCCTCAAGCTGACCGATAGTCGTCCAGCGGGTGAAAGACCACTGGCCCGGGGCGGTTGTCAAAAAGGCACCTTCATAATATGCGCAATGGTTTTAGTGGTATTCCCGTATCTGTATCTCAAAATTAGCCCGCGCGTCCAGAGCCGAATGGGATTAGACTCCAGGTAATCAACTGGAGACCTGCCCTGGACGCCACCAGATTACCCGATTCCCTGCTGCCTCCGGCTGCCCTGATCTCAGTTGTGCCCCGGGTTTTGCCGGCCGAAGCCGCCGTTGAAGACCTGCTGGATCTGTTGGCGGTGGACCTGAGCGAGCGCGGCTGGGGTACTTTCGATGGCCTTGCCTGGCTGACCCCTGCGCTGGTGACCTGGCTGCGGGACGAGGTGATTGCGCTGAATCAGGCCAATGCAATGGCGGCCGCTGGCGTTGGTCGGGGGCGGGATCATGTGAAGGACCGATCCGTGCGCCGGGACAGAATTGCCTGGCTCAAAGGCGAAACCACTCCCCAGGCGGAACTGTTCGGCCTGCTGGCCATCCTCCAGCGGGGTCTGAATGAGCGCCTGTTTCTTGGCCTGAGACGTTTCGAGGCCCATTACGCCACCTACGAGCCGGGGGATTTCTACAAACGCCACCTGGACAGTTTCCAGGGCCGCGCCTCCCGCGTTGTCAGTCTGGTGCTCTACCTGAATGAAGCATGGCAGGCCACAGATGGTGGGGCCCTGCAGATCTTCAACCGCGAGTCGCCCCTTGAGATCTGCGCCACCGTGTTGCCGGAAGGCGGGCGGCTGGCGGTTTTCATGAGCGAGGAAATCCCCCACGAAGTCCTCACCGCCCAGCGCACCCGCCACAGCCTGGCCTGCTGGTTCCGCTGTGATGAAGTTGCTCTTCCTCTGTAATCTGCCTCTGTAAAAGGCCGCTGCGGGTGAGGTGGCTGGCCACCGCCAAATCCGGTCTTTTGGAAACCGGGGATTGATACCTGGTCTGGCACTTGCTAGTATGCGCGCCGTGTTCGGGATGTCTGTCCCGGATCGTTATGGTGGCCCTGCCGGTGCCTCCGCAACGATAAACCGTGAACCCGGTCAGGCCCGGAAGGGAGCAGCCGCAGCGGTGGATTCGTGTGCCGGAGTGTCGCTGGTGGGGTCACCCCCAGTTTTTGAATGCCCTCCTGTTCCAGAAACCTTCTTTCAAAGAGCCTTTTCCCAGACATCGGTCAGTCCTGATTGTGGCTGCATTCCGGTTGATTCTGCTGTCTTTTTCTCCCTGGCTTTACGTGCCTTCCTGACGCTCCCTGAGGCCGCTCCCTGCTTCTTCTGCGTGCCGGTCCGTGCTAAGGTTAAGCCCATTTACAGCAGCAGTTGAACTCTA
Source organism: Marinobacter sp. (assembly GCF_044799475.1). Taxonomy (GTDB): domain Bacteria; phylum Pseudomonadota; class Gammaproteobacteria; order Pseudomonadales; family Oleiphilaceae; genus Marinobacter. Next base: position 2,724,591 of record NZ_CP085217.1, read on the forward strand.
CATGAGCTACCAGGTACTCGCCCGCAAATGGCGCCCGCAAACCTTCGAGGATATGGTCGGCCAGGAGCATGTTCTTCAGGCCCTGATTCACGCCCTTGAGAACCAGCGCCTGCATCATGCCTATCTTTTTACCGGCACCCGCGGCGTGGGCAAGACCACCATCGGACGGTTGCTGGCCCGCTGTCTGAACTGTGAAGCAGGAATTTCCCCCAGACCCTGCGGTGAATGTTCCAGCTGCAGGGAGATCATGGACGGCCGGTTTGTCGACCTCATTGAAATCGATGCGGCATCCCGGACTGGCGTGGATGACATGCGGGAGCTGACGGATAACGTCCAGTACTCCCCGTCCCGGGGCCGGTTCAAGGTCTATCTGATTGACGAGGTGCACATGCTCAGCACCCCGGCGTTCAATGCCTTTCTGAAAACCCTGGAAGAGCCGCCCGAACACGTCAAATTCCTGCTGGCCACCACCGACCCCCAGAAGCTGCCGGTCACCGTGCTGTCCCGCTGTCTCCAGTTCAATCTCAAACGGATGACACCAGAGCATATTGCCGGGCACCTGCGCCATGTACTGACCAGTGAGGAAATTCCCTTCGAGGAGCCGGCACTCTGGCAGCTGGCCCGCGCCGCCGACGGCAGCATGCGGGATGCCCTCAGCCTGACCGACCAGGCCATTGCTTACGGCAATCAGAAACTGGCCAGCAATGATGTAAGCAGCATGCTCGGGACCATCGATCAGCGTGACATTGCGCAGCTGGTCAATACCCTGGCCCACAATGACGGCCCGGCGCTGCTTTCGGAAATTGCCCGTATTTCCGAGTTTGCCCCGGATTACAGCGCCATACTGACGGACCTGCTGTCCCTGTTCCACCGGGTCACAATGGAGCAGGTGGTTCCCGGTACGGCGGACAACGCCATGGGCGATGCCGATCAGGTGCAGACTCTGGCAAGGCAGCTGAGTGCGGAAGATGCCCAGCTGTTCTATCAGGCCGCCCTGATGGGAAGAAAGGACCTGGCCATTACCCCGGATGCCCGCATGGGCTTCGAAATGGCACTGCTGCGCATGCTGGCATTCCGGCCCGGCGCCGACCGCCGTGAGCCGCCAGCGGCTGCAGCACCCAGGGCCAGGGCGGAAGCCAGTGAGGAGCCTGACCCGGCAAAAAAGACCACAGCCGCGGGCAAGGATGAGCCAGCCCGGGAAAGCGCTTCTTCTGCGCAACCTTCTTCCGCCGGGCCGGCCCAGCCTCTCAGGCCCGAGCCTGAACCCGAGTCGGCAGTGGAACCTGCGAACGGCCCCGCACCGGAATCCGGGGGCAGTGTAGAATCCGCGACGCCCCAGGAGGCCGGCCAGCCGCCAAGGGCGGATGAGGAGCCTCCTTTCAGCGATCAGGCGGCCTGGGTGGACAGCCTGCCGGTTTCTGAAGAAGTTTCCGAAACCCGGCCCTCACAGGCCTCAGCCACTATCGAACAGCCGGTTGCCGTCGCAGCAGAGGAATTCAGCTGGCCCAGGGATTTCCGCAGTCTGGGTGTGGTCGGAATGCCCGGGAATCTTGCCAGCAATGCCGCGTTTCAGAAGAATGAAAACCAGGTCACCCTGACCCTGGATCAGGGCCATGCGCGGCTGCTTACCTCGCGCCATCGGGGTATGATCCGTGAAGCCCTGACAGGTTTCTTTGATGAGGAAATACAGCTTGAGGTGATCGAAGGCAGTCCGGGTCACCAGACCCCGGCGATCTTCGAAGAGAATGCCCGCCGGGCCCGCCAGCAGGCGGCGGAGGATGCAATCCGGTCCGACCCGCTGGTGCAGTCTATTGTTGAACGTTTTGAGGGCAGGGTAGTCGAAGGCAGTATTCGACCGGCAGAGCAGCCATAGCTTTTGTCTGCCGGATCCACATCAGAACAGTTTTTATCCATTTACACGTTTCACGTTTAAGGAGCCGGATTATGGATGGCATGGGCGATTTGATGAAGAAAGCTCAGAAGATGCAGGAAGAGATGCAGAAGGCACAGGAAGAGATCGCCAAAACCGAGGTGGTGGGCGAAGCCGGTGCCGGCCTGGTGAAGGTCACCATGACCGGGCGGCACGATGTGCGCAAGGTGGATCTTGATCCGTCCCTGATGAGTGAAGACAAGGATATTCTTGAAGATCTGCTGGCAGCGGCCGTTAACGATGCTGTACGGCGGGTGGAAGCGAACCAGAAAGAGAAAATGTCAGGTATGGCGTCCGGCATGGGGCTGCCCCCCGGATTCAAGATGCCATTCTGACGCTCCGCGAACTGTTAAAAGGAGTATGAATGCTGTTTAGCCCCCTGGTTGATGAACTGGTCGAGTCTCTGCGGTGCCTGCCAGGTGTGGGCCAGAAGACCGCCCAGCGCATGGCCTTCCATCTGCTGGAAAAAGGCCGCAGCGGTGGTGAGCGACTGGCGGATGCTCTCGCTGGCGCCATGACAGGCGTGCGTCGCTGCGAGACCTGTCAGAACTTCTCTGACACGCCGACCTGCGGACTCTGCCAGGATCCGGAGCGCAACACCGGCCTGGTCTGCGTGGTAGAGAGCCCGTCAGACCTGCTGGCCATAGAGCAGGCGGGGGATTACCGGGGCAGCTATTTTGTCCTCATGGGGCATCTTTCCCCCATCGATGGCGTAGGCCCGGCCGACATAGGCATTGATCTGTTACTCAAGCGGGTGAGACAGGAGGGCGTGAGTGAGCTGATACTGGCCACCAACCCCACCGTTGAGGGCGAGGCCACGGCCCACTATATCGCCGACAGACTGGCCGACCCCGTCGGCGGCAGGCAGGTGCTGATTACCCGGCTTGCCCATGGCATACCTGTCGGCGGCGAGCTGGGCTATGTTGACGGTTTTACGCTTACCCATGCATTTCGCGGGCGCAAGCCCCTGGCTGAATGATTTCATTCGGCTTCTGCCAACCGAGAGCTGTTTATGGTTGCTATACCTGAGCCCGCCCCAGTCCGCTGGATTCACGATGCCACGGAGCTGGATGCCTGGCTGGCGCGGGGAGCCGGTGAACTGCTGGCACTGGACACGGAATTTGAACGGGTCTCCACGTTTTTCCCGATTCCCGGGCTGGTGCAGCTGGGGCTGGGGGAAGAATTCTGTCTGGTGAATCCCTCGGTAGCCGAAGCGTCCCGGGAATTCCGGGAGCTGCTGGCTGATCCGGACCGGCCCAAGCTCCTGTACGCCATGAGTGAGGATCTTGAACTGTTTCGCCAGTGGCTGGGCATTGCACCGGCCGGTGTGCTGGATCTGCAGATTGGTGCGGCTCTGGCGGGCGCGGGCTTCTCGGTGGGTTATGCCCGCCTGGTGGAAAGCCTTTTCGGCCATGCCCTGGACAAGTCCGCTACCCGTTCCGACTGGCTTGCCAGGCCGCTGACCCCCGCCCAGGAGCGTTACGCCCTGGACGACGTCCGGTTTCTCAAGCCGCTTTATCACTGGGTTCTGGAGCAACTGCAGGCAAGGGGCCTGGCCGAGGCTCTGGCTGAGGAGTCCACCCGCTTTGCCGAGGATCTTGCAGCTGAGACTGCCGGTGACCAGTATTACCTGCGTATTCGTGGCGGCTGGCGTCTCAGCCCGGCCCGGCAGGTGGTTCTCCAGGCGCTGGCCAGCTGGCGGGAGGACGAATGCCGCCGGCGCGACCGGCCCCGTAACCGGGTGCTGTCCGATAACGCCCTGATCAATATCGCCGATGCCTGTCCCGGCTCCGCGGGCGCGCTCTCGGCACTGGAGGATGTGCCCCCGGTTGTGGTTCGTCGGTATGGCGAAACCCTGCTGGCGATCGTTCGCGAGGCCCAGGTGGAACCGCCGAAGATCGAGACCATACAGCTGCCCCTGACCCGGGAAGAGCAGGCCACCTACAAAAAAATCAAGCGGGAGCTCGCCGCTGTCGCCGAGCAGCATGACGTGCCGGTCGAGCTGATTGCGCCGCGCCGTCGGATCGAAGCCCTGGTGACCGGTCAGAAAGATGATGAGGCACTGGCCAAAAGCATCCTGTTCAGGGGCTGGCGTGGGGCCATGACAGCGCCGGTGAAGGAGCAGGTTCGTGCTCTGCTGAATGAGTGATGGGCGGCTGTTTTTTCCAATTATGAACACAGGTACGGAACACATTATGACCAAAGATCGGCAATTCATCTCCGTATTCCGGAGCAGTAAAAACAGTGACACCTACGCCTATGTGCGCCGCGGCCAGGTCTGGGACGAGCTGCCGGAGACTCTCCAGAGTGCATTCGGCAAGCCGGTTCACGCCATGGATCTGATCATGACCCCCGAGCGCAAACTGGCAAAGGTGAGCGGCGACAAGTTGTTGTCCGCCATTGAAGACCAGGGATTTTATCTGCAAATGCCTGAAAGACTCGATAGTTACCTCGTGGAGTTCAAGCAGACACTGAGGCAGCCGAGCCGGTGATTGCCCAGATTCCCTTCTGGCAGCGAAAGCGGCTGGATGAGATGACGGCCGCAGAGTGGGAGTCCCTCTGTGACGGCTGCGGCAAATGCTGTCTGGCCAAGCTGGAAGATGAAGACACCGGTGATGTCTATTACACCGAGCTGGCCTGTCGCTACATGGACCAGGACACCTGCGGCTGCACCGTCTATGACACCCGCAAGGCAAAGGTGCCCGCCTGCACGGTACTGACACCCGGCACGGTTAACGATTACCATTGGCTCCCGTTTACCTGTGCCTACCGCACTCTGGCTGACGGCCGTGCCCTGGCGGACTGGCACCCGCTTCGCTCCGGCGACCCGCAGACGGTCCATGAGGCCGGAAAGTCAGTGAGACACAGGGTCATCTCGGAAGCCGGGGTGCCGGAAGAGGACTGGGAAGAACACATCATTCACTGGATACTTTAGGCAGGACACAAGGTAATGGACGCAGATACACAGTTGGCCTATGCCATTTTCTGGACACTTTATGCCGTGGCATTCGTGGTCTTCTTCTATATGGCGTCGAAGCTGTTCCGGATTCTGCCCCTGTACGGCCTTCGCACCCTCCTGCAGGCGGCCCTCGTCGTTTTCTTCCTGACGCCGGTTGAATCCAGCGAAGCGGTCAACTGGTGGATGCCGGCCTGGCTGCACGGTGGTTATGAGGTGATACTGGGGGAGGCAGAAGAGGCGAGCCGCGCGCTGCTTAATCTCGGCCTGGCCTCGCTGGCCATGCTGCTGGTCTGGATTCTGGACCTTGTCCGTTACCGGCTGGTGAAACGTTGAGGATTTTCGCTCTTTCTTTCAATTTCAGGGTTCGCAGTACTATGTCCCGGATTCCAGAACCCTTCCGTATGGCCCGGCTCCCGGGCCGGCTGTCCCTCCTCCTTCTTGCCCTTTGTCTGCCTGCTCTGGCCTCTGCCCAGGGTGTGCCGGAAGCACCGGCCCTGCCGGAGGAATCGGATGTCCGTGTGCTTGTCGATATCTCCGGAAGCATGAAGAAGAATGACCCTTCAAATCTCCGCCAGCCGGCTGTGAGGCTGCTTGCGCGCATGTTGCCGGAAGGCACGGAGGCGGGCATCTGGACCTTCGGCCAGTACGTCAACATGCTGGTGCCCCACGGCCAGGTGGACGATACCTGGCGCCAGAAGGCGATCGCCGATTCCAGCCGGATTAACTCCGTGGCTATGCGCACCAATATCGGTGAGGCGCTCAAGATTGCCAGCGACCCCTATTTCAGCGCGGACATGACCGGGACCCACTTCATCATTCTCACCGATGGCAAGGTGGACATAGCCGCCGGGGACGGTGCCGCCAACGAGCGCGAGCGCCAGCGTATTCTCAGTGACGTGCTGCCGTCGCTGCAGACCAGAGGCGCTACCATTCACAGCGTGTCGCTGTCGGAAGAGGCGGACCTGGACCTGATGAATCGGCTGGCTACCGCCACAGGTGGTAGCAGTTCGGTGGCTGAGTCGGCGGATGAGCTGAACCGCGTTTTTCTGGAGGCGCTTAATACCGCCGTCCCCCAGGCGCAGGTACCTATTGAAAACAACACCTTCAGGGTGGATTCCGGTGTGGAAGAGTTCACAGCCCTGATTTTTGCCGGCGGGGACGCAGCTGACCAGGCAGGTTCTCTGGTTCTCAGGGATCCGGGTGGAAACGACATTTCGTCAGATAACCTGCCGGATAACCTGCGCTGGGCCAGTGAACCGGGTTATGACCTGATAACCGTCGACAGGCCGGCAGCAGGGGAATGGCAGCTTGAAGGCGAGCTCGGTGAAGGCAGTCGGGTCACCGTGGTGAGCGATCTGCGGCTTGTGGTGGGCGATCTGCCGGCCCGTTTCTATCAGGGCGAATCGGTTGAAGTCACTGCCGCCTTTTATGAAGAGCAGTCCCTGATTACCGATCCGGACTTCCTGGAAGTCATCGAGGTCTCCCTGACCCTGACCACTGCGGATGGGCGCTCGGGCACCAGGGTATTGTCCGGAGATCAGCCCCCGGAGGATGGCGTCTACCGGGACACCATTCAGCGGCTTCAGGAGCCTGGGGAATATCATCTGAGCCTGCTGGCGGATGGTCAGACCTTTTCCCGCAAGTTCACCCGCACCATAACCCTGCGGCCGCCGGTCAACGTAGTGGTCAGTGCCACCGGGAGAGGAGATGACAGCCGGTATCTGGTGACGGTAAAACCGGAGCAGCCGGAGCTGGATCCGGATGCCTCTCAGGTAATGATGCAGGTGGCCCGGCCGGGCCAGATCACTGAACCGGTGGCGCTGCCTTTCGATCCTGAGCAGCAGGCCTGGCAGGGTGTTGTCACGCCCGAAGGCGGGGAGGGTGAGTACATCCTGCGTCTGCAGTTCCAGGGGCAGACTGTAACCGGCATGCCTCTGAGCTGGGCGCCGGAAAGCTTTACTGCCGTCTTCCCGCGCCCGGACGGCGAACAGAATGCCCGGATACCCCTTGGCGCAGAAGCGACGCCTGCACCACAGCCAGCGTCAGAGCCGCCTGTCACCGAAGCCGGACTGGAAGATGCCGTCAGCCCGGATTCCGTGGACGCCGCAGCGGGGCCGGTAGATCTGAGCCAGCTTGAGGAAGCTGCTGTTGAGCCTGAACCAGAACCTGCCCCTGAGCCTGAGGCTGCGGCTGGTATTCCGGCCTGGGTCATTGCGGCAGGTGGCACAGTGTTTGTCGCCCTTCTCGGGGGCGCCGGCTTCTGGTTCTTCCGTCGCCGCAGGAAAGCCGCTGCGGATGCCGGAGATTCCCTGGATGAGAATTCTCCAGATCCGGTCACGGAGATGGAAAACGCCGCGGACGAAATCCCCCTGGCGGCGGCAGCTGAAGCTGGCCCCGCGGATCAGCCCGAAGAGGAAGCTGAGCCTGAGCCGGAGATGGCGGCGGATCTGGATCCGGAACCTGAGATGGCAGAGGACCTGGATCCGGAGCCTGAGCCAGAATTGGAGCCCAAACTCGAACCGGAAACTCAGGTCGAGCCGGAAGCCGAGGGCGAGGACGCAGTCATTCCCGAAGTGAATGAAGAAGCGGATGATATCGATCGCCTCCTGCAGGAGGCGACCGAAGATGCCGGGGACGGCGAGCCGGAACCCGCTGAGGAAAAGGAGCTTGAGCCGGAAGAGGAAGATGACATCTTTGGCATGGAGGAGTTTGATCTGTCAGACATCGACGAACTGCCGGATATCGAAGCGCCAGATGACACCGGCGATCAGAAAAAAGACACAGATAAGAAGGGCTGAACACCCTATAATTACGCGCCATTATTTATGATTTTGCACAGGAAGAGTCTGCTATGAAGTTTACCGGTTCCGAAACATACGTCGCCACCGACGACCTCCAGATGGCGGTTAACGCAGCCATAGCGCTGCAGCGTCCTCTTCTGATCAAGGGTGAGCCGGGCACCGGTAAAACCCTGCTGGCGGAGGAAATGGCCGCATCTCTGGGCTTGCGGCTGATTCCCTGGCATATCAAGTCCACCACCAAGGCGCAGCAGGGACTGTACGAGTACGATGCCGTGTCACGCCTCCGGGATTCCCAGCTGGGTGATGAAAAGGTCAAGGACATCAGCAATTACATCGTCAAGGGCAAGCTCTGGGAGGCTTTCGAGTCTGAAGAGCAGGTGGTGCTGCTGATTGACGAGATCGACAAGGCGGACATTGAGTTCCCCAACGATCTGCTGCTGGAACTCGACCGCATGGAGTTCTATGTTTACGAGACCAAACAGCTGATCAAGGCCAACAAGCGGCCGATTATTGTCATCACCAGTAATAATGAAAAGGAACTGCCGGACGCCTTCCTGCGCCGGTGTTTCTTCCATTACATCAGCTTCCCTGACAACGTCACCATGCAGAGCATCGTGGATGTCCATTTCCCCAATCTGCAGCAGAACATCGTGCGGGATGCCCTGGAAGTATTCTTTGATGTTCGCAAGGTGCCGGGCCTGAAGAAGCGGCCTTCCACCTCGGAACTGATCGACTGGCTCAAACTGCTGATGGCCGACGAGCTGTCCGCCAAACTGCTGCAGGAGCGCGACCCGGCTTCAGCCCTGCCACCGCTCTACGGCGCCCTGGTCAAGAACGAACAGGATGTGCACCTGTTGCAGAAGCTGGCGTTCATGGCGCGACGTCGCGGTTAGTAAACTCGGGGGTAGCCCATGCTGATTGATTTTTTTATGGAAGTGCGCCGGGCCCGGGTTCCGGCAAGTCTTCGTGAGTTTCTGGACCTGCTGGAAGCGCTGAAGAGCCGCCTGGCATTCGCCGACATGGAGGAGTTCTACTACCTCGCGCGGCTGTGCCTGGTGAAGGACGAGCGCCACTACGACAAGTTCGACCGGGCCTTTGATGCCTATTTCAAGGGCATTGAAAACCTCGACGAACTGATCAAGGAAATGATTCCGGACGACTGGCTGCGGGCAGAGTTCGAGAAGCAGCTCACCGACGAAGAGAAGGCGAAAATCGACTCCCTTGGCGGCCTCGACGAGCTCATCGACACCTTCAAAAAGCGCATGGAAGAGCAGAAGGAACGCCACGCCGGCGGCAACAAATGGATTGGCACCGGCGGTACTTCACCCTTTGGTGCCAACGGCTACAATCCGGAAGGCTTCCGCATTGGCCAGAAGGACGGGCGCCATGGCCGTGCCGTCAAGGTATGGGAGAAGCGGGATTTCCGGGACCTGGATGACAGCGTGACTCTGGGCATCCGCAACATCAAGGTGGCCCTGCGCCGGTTGCGCAAGTTTGCCCGCCAGGGCGCGGCGGACCAGCTCGATATGGATGACACCATCCGTTCCACGGCCCGCAATGCCGGCTATCTGGATCTGAAAATGGTGCCTGAGCGCCATAATGCCGTGAAAGTGCTGATCTTCTTCGACGTCGGCGGCTCCATGGATCCCCACGTGCGGGTCTGCGAGGAGCTGTTCTCAGCGGCCCGGGTCGAGTTCAAGCACATGGAATATTTCTACTTTCATAACTTCATCTATGAAAGTGTCTGGACCGACAACATCCGCCGCATGAACGAAACCACCAGCACCTGGGACATACTTCACAAGTACACCCCGGACTACAAAGTGATCTTCGTCGGAGACGCCACCATGGCACCCTACGAAGTCGCCCAGCCAGGTGGCTCCATCGAGCACTGGAACGAAGAAGCCGGCGCTACCTGGTTCCAGCGCGTCACCGATCACTTCCGCAAAGTGGTCTGGCTCAACCCGCTGCCCGAAAGCTACTGGGGCAACGGCGGCTCCCTCGCCATGACCCGCCAGCTGGTAAACAACAACATGTACCCCCTGACAGTGGAAGGCCTGGAATCCGCCATGCGTCAGCTGAGCAAGTGAGGCGTTAAACAGGGGTCAGATCACGCCTGATCTGACCCCTGTTTCAGGTCTGGCCACCACGTCACCAGGTCTCCGTCGCACTGCCGGGGTCAGATCATGCCTGATCTGACCCCTGATCTGACCTCTGTGTCAGCGGTCCCACTTCCAGCTGCGCCTAATGGACAACATCCCGGAAGGGAGCTAAGATCCCGCCGGTTATAAACGGACTTACCTGAAATGGCTTAAGGAACAAGCCCATGCCTGAAGTATATTTTGCGCAAAAACCCACCGCGATCACCGATCTAATTGGTCATGACAGCAGTGCCTTTGAAGCGTTTCTGAAAACGAATGGCCTGAGCGCCCGGGAGACGATTCAACCAGGCCGTGCCTACTCCCTGGAACAGCAGGATGCTTTCACTCTTCCAGCGTTACGCCACCTGAACTCATTACCAGTGCAGGATCGCATGTGCATTGCCCGGAGTGCAGAGTCGATGGGCAACGAAGCCCATGTATTGCGAGCCTTCTACGAAGAAAATCTGACACCCGAAAAGATGGCGATGGTGAATGGCCTGGTTGGAGCTGGAGCCACGGCTGCATTTACCAGGCTGAGTGGTTTTCAGAAAACGCTGGTGAAGTACCAGGAAGCAATACTCAATCTGGTAAAGCTTCAGAAAGCCAAAGGCCCTGGCATAGGTACGCGTCGCCTTCAGGCCGAAACCATGGTGCGTAATGCCTATCGCACACTCCGGGAAGCCTACCAGACAGAGCTGAACAGGCTTTCCCCGGAATCCTTCCGCAACAAAAACCGCGGCAACGCACTCAGTAACGCCGATCGCGCCATTACGCTCGCTACCCGGAATGCCGGGCGCAAACCAGACCCACGGTTGTATGTGGCTGATTCTGCGGATGCCGGGCGCGTGGGATCTCTTGGCCGCTTTCTGAACAATACCGGCCGGGTTGCTATTGCAGTGGATGCAGGCTTTCGCGTTAACAATATCCACAGCACATACCAGGATGGTGGAGACTGGTTGCGGGAATCATCATTGCAGATGGCGGGCTTTGGACTTGGAGGAGCGGCAGGCGGCTTGACCGGCAAGTACACAGTGATCGGCGGCACCGCCCTGGCCGCGAAAGCCGGGCTGTTAGTTGCCGGGCCGGTGGGTTGGGCTGTGTTGGGTGTGATTGTCGGGGCGGGGTTACTTGCAGGGTTAACCGCTGGGCGGTACATCGACGGTGGCGCACAAACAGCGACAGCCTGGATTTGGGATCGAAATGGACAGTGACCTAATGCCTGAGATGACAGAAGACATTTTTTTTCCGATTTTTCTGATCCTGTCCATGACGATGTCGGTCTCATGGCTCCTGTTCGCCCGTCTATCAATGGCACGAATTGAACGAAAGATGCGAAGTGAGGGGCTGCCGCGCCCCGCTGCCTGGGACGGACTGGGCCTTCGGGCGCTTTGGTATGCCTCTGCGATTGCTTTTCCGCTCGGCATCTTTAACCAGGCCAATGATCCATTCATTGACGTACCCCTTGTGAGAAAATATGCAACCACCTTTGACCGGGCTGTGGGGTGGATTCTGATGGTGTCGGGCTTTTTATTTGTTGCGACGGGGCTGGCGGGTGGCCTGGTGTTCGACCTTTACTGACCGGACTTCTGCCAATGCCTGAGAACTCCCCAGAAAAATGGTACTACACCCTCTTCGGTATCTTTGCATTAGCCATGTCTTTCTCCTGGATTGCTTTTGCCAGGCTTTCCATGGCGCGAATCGAGCGGGAGATGAATAAAGATGGCTTGACCCGGCCCTCGTCGTGGGACGGCCTGGGTTTAAGGGTGCTCTGGTACCTTTATGCGATTGTGCTGCCGGTGGGTGACTGGAACCGTGCGGATGACCCCCTCATTGATGTGCCAGCAGTCAGACGTTATGCGACGCGATTTGATCGAATTCTGGGGGTAGTCTTCTTTGTGTCGGGGAATGCTTTTGTACTGATAGCAGCGGTGGGCGGCTGGCTGCTCGGGCTGGAGTAATGCCAAACCAGCAGCTACATAGCGCATGCTCTATACAGTGTCCCGTCTGGTTAATTCGTTCATCGCAGGGGTCAGATCAAGCGTGATCTGACCCCTGCGATGAACTGGTGGATGATGCCTCGCAGTAGGTCTATGGCCTTTCAATAATCAAAGGTCCCTCGACCACTGAGCTATAGACGATCGGAACCCCTTCATACATGGAGGTATCCTCGCTCATTTCTTCGAGGGCCTCAATGGCATCAGCAACACCGCCTTCTGCAGCCTTACGGTAGTGAAGCACGGCGAGTTCCAGATCTGATTTCAATTGGCCATCAGGAAAGCGCAATAGCTCGGCAAGGTAAAAGTTTGCAGCCGGGTGATTTTGGGCTTCAGCCTCGGAAAACAACTCTTTGGCGCGCTGCATATCCCGCCTTCCGGGCGGATCGAGAGTATATGAGAGTTTAATTGCCTTCACGATTTTGGCGACAGGATCGTTCTGCCCCATTGCCTCTTGATAGAATTCCATTTCACTTCTGGCAGCCTCGCGAGGCGATAAGACACCTCGTTCGATCATGTATCCGAGCGCGAGAGCACCTTTGCTGCTCCCGCCACTCCTGGCTTTCCGAAATTCTGCAATTGCTTCTTCAATGTACCCATGCTGATAAAGTACTCTGCCGAAATAAAAATGCGCATCGGAGCCACCTATTTCTTTATTGACTGCCTCTCTACAGGCGTATAACTGGGGCGCCTCACCGTGAATAATCTGATAACCAGTAACGAGAGCACGGCATTCACTCATCAGGCCGTTTTTATTTTTCTCCTCGCAGGCATGAGTACTGGGCATGATCAACATTGCTGTGGCGAAGACGACAACAGAATTAAATAATTTGAGTCTCATTGTCAGTACACACCCTGTGCAATGCGCTTGGCTTTCCAGGCACTGCATTCTTCATAAAAGAGAACAAATGAGCTCCGATGCTGCAGCAATTGTCTACGGATCTCCATCAGTCTTGCGATCAGATTGGCGCAGAGTTCCTGAATTGCATTGCCTCGAAGGTCAATTTCGCGCATGTTGTTTTTATAGCGTGCCAGTTGAAGATTATCCGTCCGCAGCTGCTTGGCTATGCCTCGTTGCACTCTGGACGAAGCGTTGAAGGAATCTGCCTGATCCAGCCTCTCCACCCATTTCTTCATGCTTGCCTCGGCTCGGCTTGCCTGCGCCCGCGCCCGAGCTATCGCGGCATTTTCCAGGTCGGCTGCGACACTGCCGATTTCTCTCAGTTGGTCGCAGGTCTTGATGATCCCCTCAGCTTCGCGAAGAGGGAAGGTCTTGTCGCAGTGCATAATGAAGTCAGTGTTTTTTATACGCGGATGGCTTCTTACAGCTTTTGCGGCCTCGAATCTTGCCTGGTAACTGTAGATTTCTACGGCTAATCCATTCACGCTCGCGTCAATGTGTTGCAGTGCGTCAGTGCCGTGAGAGGCATGTTCGTCGAGATATTTTTTTGCTTTCGCAGTAGCCAGTTTCCTGGCATGAGACAGGATATGATCGATAAGCATCACAGGATCCTTGTGATTCGTGGCGTGCGTCATGCTCGCCTTTTCCGGAGGGGTCTGTAAATTTTGGCTGAGAAAATTATCACCCGGTGGTCAGGGTGTCAATTGTCGGGAGGGCACGTGGCTATTGGCTCGATTTTGGCTCAGCTTACCACCGTTTGAGGTCTGGTCGTCGCCTTGCCGGGGCTCCCGTCGCACTGCCGGGGTCAGATCACGCCTGATCTGACCCCTTTTTCAGGTCTGGCCGCCGCGTTGCCGAGGTCACCATCGCACTGGCGGGGTCAGATCACGCCTGATCTGACCCCTGATTCACAAAAACCCAAGCCAAAAAAAAGCCGACGCAGTTGAGGTGCATCGGCAAAGCTCGGCATAACATACGGTAATTGCCCGGAGGCGTTCCCGCGCTCAGTAAGTAGCAATCCCTCTGCCACTTTTTTCAGATTGCTGAATTTGCATGCTTTTACATTCTTCGAGCATCCCGTCATCGCAGTTTTTCCACAGTTTTCCTGCCCCCCTGTAAAAGATTTCGACAAGCCGGTTTTCCATTTGGTGATCTGTATACCGTTCTTGACTGAAACCTGGTGTTACTCTTCCTGCCACATTTGTTACAAAGTTTCCGGGGTCACTGCCTGCCATGTTCATGACGCGCCTCCTTTCAGCACTGGTCCCTTCAAAACTCCTTTTCACAGTGCTTTTTCTGGCTTTGGCCGGCTCGCTGACGGCGCAGTCTGTGGCTGCCCAGACTCTGGATGAGGAGGTCGCCGCGCTCAAGGCGGATGTTGCCAGTCTGAGTCAGGATCTTTTCGAGCTGGAGGAGGAAGTTCTGCATCCGGCCGACACCCAGTTTGCGGTTTACCTGTCCCTTGCCAACCGGGACGCGTTTATCCTGGATTCGGTAGAACTGAGCATCAACGGGCGACCAGCCGTGTCCCACCTTTATACCGACCAGGAGCGGGCTGCCCTTGAGGAGGGTGGTATTCAGAGGCTGTACCTGGGCAACCTGCCTGCCGGTGAGCACCAGTTGAGCGCCACTTTCAATGGCCAGGGGGCCAACGATCGTTATGTCCGGCGTGAGGCCAGCTTCACGGTCCGCAAAAACCGGGGCGAAACCCAGGTGCAGTTTGTCCTTGAAGCCCGGGCGCCGGATTACAGGCCCGAATTCTCTCTCAGGGAATGGCAGTAAATCGTGATGATCCGGCGAGCGCTGCGAAACATCCAGAGGTCACTGGTGATTCCGGTCGCACTGATAGCCCTGACAGGGCTGTTGAGCCAGACCGCCCAGGCGTCCGTCAGCGACGGGGATCGGTCCCGGCTGGCGATATTTGCCCTGGGCGCTGATCAGCCGGAGCAGGCGATTCGCTGGCTGAGCGGTGTTGAAACCGATCATGGCAGCCTGCTGCGGGCCAGAGCATGGCTGGTTACCGGCCGCAGGGATCAGGCCAGGGCTGCTCTTGAAAAGGTCGCCACCAAGGGTAAGACCCACCGGGGCGATGCCAGTCTTGAGCTTGCCAGGCTGGCTGTTTCTGAAGGCAGAACCGAAGATGCTGCCTCCTGGCTCAGGCAGGCGGTAAATCAGGCGCAGGGGGATTCGCGCCAGAAGGCTATGTTCCTGCAGGCAGAGCTGTCCCGTGGTGCGGAGCGCTTTGACCAGGCAGGCAAAATACTGTCTCGCATGGAGCCGGGGTACTGGGCGGCCCTGGGCTATCTGAACCTTGCGGTGGATTACGGCAGGATAGACCGGGATCCTTCCCGGGCTCTGATATCGCTTCGTGTTGCCCATGCCATGGCCGCCTCGGATACGGATGCCAGACGGATGGATGATCTCTCCCTTCGCATACTGGTCAAGGCTGGCGTGCTTTCCTACCGCCGGGGCGACCACGACAAGGCTCTGGATTTTCTCAACAAGGTCAGTCTGGACAGCTATCTGGCGCCCCAGGCTCTGTACTTCCATGGTCTGGCCCATGCCGCCAACGATAACTATCGGGCGGCCATGCAGTCCTGGCACCGGGCACGCAAGTTTCCCCTGGCTTTCCCTGGCGCCGCAGATGCCTGGCTGGGCATGGGCCGGGGCTACGACGAAGCCGGTTATCTCGGCCACGCCGGCGAAGCCTATCTTGCGGCCATCTCGGCTTTTGAAAGTGAAAAGGTAAGCATCCAGACCCTGAGGCAGGAGATTCAGAAGAAAGGTGCCTTCGAGGCCATGGTCAAGGCCGCCCGTCGTAATGATGTGGAGTGGTTCCTGGCGGACAGCCGTACCCTGACCCAGCCAAGAGTCGCCTATCTCCTGCACTTTATGGAGCAGGCCGGTGCCCAGGAGGCTGTGAACCGGATCGCCGGCCTGGAGAGCATGGATATCATGCTGAAAACCCGGGACCGTGATCTGGAAATCTTTATCGCCGCCCTGACGGAGCGCCTCAGATCCGGGAACAACGGCAGCGCCGAGGCCCTGAAACCTGGCCTTGAGGGCCTGGCTGACAGATGGAAGATCCTGTCCGGAAACGCTGCGCCCGGCAGTGCCGAGGCGCGGGAGTTGCAGAGCATTCGTCTCACTCTGACTGAAATCAGCCGGGGCACAGGCAGCTTTGACCGGCGCCGGGCAGAGACAGCGGACCGGCTTGCGGGGCTTGCAGAACGTGCGCGGGTTGGCCGTCAGGATGTTCAGGCCGCTTTACGCCGTGTTAGCGGGCTTCGGGAAAGGGCGGAACAGGCACTGGATGATCTGGCCCTTGAGTTTCTCGATGTGCAGAGGGAGCAGATCGCCCATGCTCTGGACCGGACAGAACAGCAGATCGCCCACCTCTATGAGCATCTTGCCCTGACAGGCCTTGAGCGGGAGGACTCCCGTGACTAGATTCATCTTCCTGATCATGCTGTCCTGCCTGGCATTTCCCCTGGCGGCCCAGGAGGCCTTTCAGGTCAATCTTGGCGAAGACGGGGAAACCATCGGCGATATGCGGCCGGTGTTCCTGAGGTTTGATGGCCAGGCCGTGCCCACAATCTCGCCACGTGAAGTGGCCAGGCGCTACCATCGGCTGTTTGAAGAATCCGAGGAGCCGGAAGTCCGGATAGATGCGCTTAACCGGCTTGCCAACCTTCAGGCTGTTGCCGGAGACAGAGTGGAATTCACCGCGGATCAGGAAGAGAGGATCTACCGGGGAGCGATTGAGAGTTACGAAATGATCGTCAGCAGCGGAGCCTTTCAGGGCAGGCTTGATGAGCTGCTTTATCAGTCAGCCAAGGCTTACGCCTATATCGGCCAGGAGGAGCGTTCGGTAGAACGCCTGAAGCAGCTGGTCGGCCTTTACCCCTCGTCCTCCCTGACCCCCGAAGCCCGTTTCCGGATCGCTGAATCCGCCTACTCGGGGGGCCGGTTCCAGGAGGCGGAATCGGTCTACAAGCAGGTGCTGGCCAGCAGGGTTGATGAACTGCTGAAGAGCAAGGCCCGTTACATGCTGGGCTGGAGTCAGTTCAAGCAGGGAGCCAGCGAGCGTGCCGGCGAGACCTTTATCACCGTGCTTGATGAGTATTCCGACACCTCGGAGGGCTTTGCCCGTCTTCCAGCCGCTTCCGCCGACCTGATTCGCGATACCTTCCGGATAATTGCCATTCTGGCGGCCAATGACCTGGGTCATCAGACCCTGTCAGACCTGCTCGCCCGGACCGGCGGCCGGTCCTATGATTATCTGCTTTACGACAGCCTTGCGGATTATTATGCGAGCCGGCAGCGCTACGCAGACAGCGTGGAGGTTGCAGAGGCTTTCCTCCGGACGTCACCGGATCACAGAACCGCCCCGGCTTTCCGTGCCCAGATCGTGGATGTATGGGTAAGTGGCGGCGAATCCGGTCGGGCCCGTGACGCCCGCGCCGACTATGTGGCTGCCTGGCAGTCGCAGCAGCGATTGCAGGAACTGGCGCAATCCTATCGGGACCGCTGGTTCGACTATGCGCGCATGCTCGGGGATTATCACTATCACCAGGCATCGGAGCAGGCAAAAGGTGGTGCCTCGGCTGCTGGCCTGTTCACCAGGGCCGCAGAGTATTACCAGTTGCTGGCGCAAAACCATCCCGAGCCTGGCCCGGTCCGCCGTCTGGCCGGTGACGCCTGGCTGCAGGCAGGCGAGCGATCGCAGGCGCTGGCCATGTTTGAGCAGGCGGGTTACCAGGATCCGGACTTTGACGGCGCCGCGGACGCGGCCTGGGCTGGCCTGACCCTGCGGGTGGATGCCCAGGACCGGCAGGCGACGGGCTCTGATGGCCTGACTCAACTGGCTGATACCACTGATCGCTTTGCTGCCAGCTTCCCCGAGGACCGGAGATTGCCGGCCCTTGAGGCAGACATTGCCAACCGCATGCTGACTGCCGGGCGACCCGGTGAGGCAGGTGATTTTGCCAGCCGTGCCGTGGAAAAGCCCTGGGTGGATGTGGCTGATGCCTACAGCGCCTGGCTGGTTCTGGCGCAGACCCGCGCAGCAGGCGGGCGTTTTCAGGCGGCGGAAGAAGCCTGGCGGAAGGTTCTGGCGCTTCTTGAAGGTGTCAGCGCACCTGCCGTGGATGCTGTCGAGAAGTCCAGGGTGCGTGAACAGCTTGCAACCAGCATTTACCGGCAGGGCGAGGCGGCGGACGAAGCAGGCAAAGTGGATCAGGCCGTGGCCCATTTTCAGCGTATAGCTTCTGTCCACCCCGGCTCCGACACAGCCATCAAGGGCCGCTTCGACGCCGCGACGGTGCTGCTGAAAGCTGAGCGGTGGCAGGCTGCGATCAATGAGCTCAGGCGTTTCCGTGGTGATTATCCGGACCATGAACTCGCACCGGGTATTGGTGACAAGCTCGTATTTGCCTACCGTGCCTCCGATCAGCCGGTGCGAGCGGCGGACGAGTTGATTACCGCCGCCAGAGGGGGAGATGACATGTGGGTGCAGAGGTTGCAGGCAGCCGAGCTCCTTCATGAGGCGGGAGAAGAGAGCCGGCGCAACGCGCTCTACCAGGACTATCTCGCCCAGGCGGGCGGAGCCGCGAGCAAGGACAATCACCTGGGGCAGCAGCAGATGCGTCAGCGGCTTATTGAATCAGGTGTGGATGAATCCCGGTTACGCAGGGAGCTGCTGGAGCGGGAGCTGGCCAGTGAATGGCATTCCAGGGAGTCCCTGGCCTGGGCGGCAGATTCTGCCCTCGTACTCGCGGGCGCCTCCGCCGCGTCGTTCCGGGAAATCAGGCTGACCCAGCCCCTGCAGGCGTCGCTGGCCCGCAAGCGGGAAACCATGGAGCGGGCCCGCGAATACTATCGGCAGGCGGAGTCGCTGGATAGCGGGCGCGCAAAGTCCGAATCCCTGTACCAGCAGGCCGAACTCTACCGGGTCATGGCCAGGGATATCATGGCATCAGATGCGCCCGCCGGCCTGACGGAGCTGGAGATGTCCCAGTATCAGTTCCTGCTTGAGGATCAGGCCTATCCCTTTGAGGAAAAGGCGATTGAACTCCACGCCCGGAATCATCAGCTGATTTCCGAAGGCGTTTATGACCGCTGGGTCAGGCAGAGCCTTGAGGCCCTGGGGCAGATGTTCCCTGGCCGCTACGCCCGGGACCGTCGCTGGATTTCATGGAATCAGGAGAACAATGATGGCGCCTGATCGTTTCACCAGGCCGGGCCGGATGAACTGGCTTGCGTTGCTGGCTGTATTCAGCCTGATTGTGGCTGGCTGTGCCCAGTCGCCCTCCGGGCCGGAAAGATCAGAGCAGGGCGACGGGCTCACCGAAACAGGCGAATCATTCCAGCCCGCCACGTACGAGCCACTGACCGCTGAGCAGCAGGCGCAGTTTGATACCGCTCTGGCCGCAAGCCGGAACAGCCGCTGGCAGGAGGCAGACTCAGACCTGTCAGCCCTGCAGGCAAGCCGTCCGGACGTGCCCTTTCTCAAGGCCCGGCTGGCCTGGGTCCGGCAGCAGCAGGGGCGAATGGAAGAGGCAAAAAACCTTTACCAGCAAGCACTCAAACAGGACCCCTCGGATACCATGGCCATCAACAACCTTGCCCTTATCATGCAGGAAACCGGGGAGTTCCAGGCCGCCAGTCAGTTGCTCAAAAAGGGCCTGAGGCATGATGGTGACGCTCCCGAGCTGCATTACAATCTCGCCGTGCTTTCGGAGCTGTACCTGCTTGATCTGGAAACAGCCCTTGAGCACTACAGGGAATACCAGCGCATCACCGCAACGGAAGATGGTGAGGTGAAGGGCTGGATTGTGGATCTGGAACGGAGGCTTCAATGACAGACAGAACCCCTTATCTCGCAAGGCTGCTCGGTCTGGTGGCGGTGGGCTTTTTCAGCCAGGCGATTGCGGCGGACTCTCAGGAAAATGCAGCCACCGCTGAGCAGGAAAAGGTGGAGCCAGGCCTTCAGGTGGCAGGCATTGCCCGTCAGTCCAATGATGAAGACCCCAGGGTGCTGACCATTCTGCCCTGGCAACCGCCGTCTCTTCCTGTGCGACCGCGCACCGAGCTCAGGTCCGAGGCCCCGGGGCTGCTGGTTCCTGTTGACCCGCTCACGCTGGAGCGTCACCGGCATTTCCGTCAGACGCTTGACCCGGACCTTGATTCATCCCTGTCGAAATTTTGAGCACCTCATTTGCCGTATTGAACCTGTCGGCCTGCTGAACCCGGGCCGTCCAACTGAACTGCTGGAGTCTGATCATGCTTGAAACTGTTATCCGTTTTTTCCAGGAAGGCGGCCCGTTCATGTACCCCATCGCCCTTGTACTGCTGATTGGCCTGGCGATCACTCTGGAGCGTTTTTTCTACCTGGGTTCGGTGCGTCGAAAAAACCGCCGCACCTTTGAGCAGGGCATATTGCCGCTGCTGCGAAAAAAGGACTACAGCCGGGCGATGAAGGCAGCCAACACGTCAAACAGCGCCATTGCATCCATCATGGAGGCGGGTATTGGCCGGCTGCTGAATGGCAGCCGCCGGGAAGAAATCGAATACGCCATGGAAGAGGGCCTGATGGAAGTCCTGCCAAGACTGGAAAAACGGACCCAGTATCTGGCCACCCTGGCCAACGTCGCCACACTTCTCGGTCTGCTGGGCACAATCATCGGCCTGATTGCCGCCTTCACCGCGGTTGCCAGCGCTGATCCTTCCCAGAAGGCCAGCCTGCTGTCAGAGAGCATTTCCGTTGCCATGAACACAACTGCTTTTGGCCTGATGTCGGCCATTCCTCTGCTGATGTTTCACGCGGTGCTGCAGACCCGGACCAACGAGATCGTCGACAGCTTTGAAATGGCCGGTGTGAAACTGCTGAATATCGTTTCGGACCAGACCCGCCAGTCCCAGACCAATCAGGCCGCTGCCTGAGCAGGGAAGAGCTTTTATGAGACGCAGACATCGTCGCTTGCCGGCCAATGCGGACCTGGACATTACGGCTTTCATGAACCTGATGATCGTCCTGGTGCCTGTGCTGTTGCTGGGTATGGTGTTCAGTCAGGTAAGAATGATCGAACTGAATTTCCCCGGGGAAAGCTCGGGCCAGCCACTTGATAGCGAGAATCTCCAGTTGATGGTGACGCTTCTGCCCCGGGGGCTTGAGGTGAGGGACAGCGAAAACGGCGTGATCAAAAGTCTTCCCGCGAAGCAGGAGGGTCAGGATTATGAGGGTCTGCGGGAGATTCTGCGGGCGATCAAGAGCCGCGTGCCCGAGAAAACGGACCTGATCCTGGAGGTCGGTGGCGACGTGGATTATCAGACGCTGGTCAATGTGATGGACCGGGTGCGTTCATACCCGGCGGTCGTCGCAGCCAGCGTGGTTGAGGCCGAGCTGTTTCCGGATGTCTCGCTGGCTAACGTGCCTGATGACCGCCAGTTGAGTCAGGGGATGTCGGACGAAGGAGCCGCACTGTGAAGAAATCCACACGCGCGCGCCGGATGTCCCGCCATTATTCCCGAATGCACCGGGCTGGAGGCCTCAACCTGGTGTCACTGATGGATATTTTCACCATCCTCGTATTCTTTCTGATGGTGAACTCTTCCGATGTGAAGGTCATGGAAAACACCGCGGCGGTACCTTTGCCCAAGTCCACCGCCGACAGGCAGGCGAGAGAATCACTGATGATTCAGGTAACCGGTTCCGCGATTCTTGTCCAGGGGCGCGAAGTTGCCCGGCTGGCGGATATCGCGGCTGATGATGAGGCTATTGCGGGGCTGGCTGAAGAACTGGCATACCGGAGGGCGCGTCACGCCGGCATACCCGAAGAAGGTCTGGAAGTGACTGTGATGGCAGGCCGCGACACCAACTACCGCCTGCTGCGCAAGGTCATGCAGACCTGTGTCGATGGGGATTACCGGCAGGTTCGGCTGGCTGTGGAATCCCGGCCCCGGGAGGCAGACAATGGCTGATCGGTCCCATCGACGTCTGGCTCTGCCCTGGTCATCCGAGCCCGGGGAGAACCTGAGATTTGGCCTGGCGCTTGGCCTGATGCTGATTGTCTTCCTGCCAGCCGCCCTGATCATTCCCGGTATTGATCTGCCGGAACAGGAACGCTCGGAAACCGAAGAAGTGCCGCCCCAGTTGGCCCGCCTGGTGGAGCAGAAACGGCTTCCGGAGCCACCACCGGAACCGGAACCTCTGCCGGAGCCTGAACCCGAGCCAGAGCCAGAGCCTGAACCCGAGCCGGAGCCAGAGCCAGAACCCGAACCCGAGGTTGCGGTGACGCCGCCACCGGAGCCTGAACCAGAACCAGAGCAGCCACGGCAACAGACAGTGGAGCAGGCACGGGAAAAAGCCTCCCGTTCCGGACTTCTGGCGCTGCAGGATCAGCTGGCAGAGATGCGGGCGCCGGAGTCAGCTCCGGTGAAAACACTCAGGGCCAATGTTGACACTGAGGATAGCCAGGTCAGTCAGCAGGACCTGGCCGGCGGCAGGGCGCTTCAGGGGAGTGGCGGCGTGGAGGCAGCAGAGGGGCCCAGGCGCGATGTGGCTCTGGCGGAGCATCAGGTAAAACAGGTTTCGGCGCCAGCAGAGCCAGCGGTGGCTGCACAGCCGGCCGGGGAGAAGAAGAGTGCGCCCTCCGAACGGTCCATGAGCAACATCCGGCAGGTATTCGACAGTCAGAAAACCTCGCTCTATTCAATCTATAACCGGGAGCTGCGCAAGGATCCGACACTCGAAGGCAAGGTTCTGCTTGAGCTGGTTATCGAACCGGACGGCAGCGTCTCACGATCCGAAGTGGTCAGTTCGGAGCTGGATCACCCCCAGCTTGAGAGCCGCATTGCCGGACGGGTGCGCCTGTTCAATTTCGGCCAGGCGGATGTGGAAACCCGGACTGTCCGTTTTCCCATCGACTTTCTGCCTTCCTGACAGCCAGGTTTACTGCTCGATGGTGATTTTCGGCAGGCGGGGCTTGGTGATTGTCATCTTCTGTTTCGGTGCAATCACCCTGGCCTCTCCGGTGACAACCGTCTCGCCCGCCTGATTGCGAACGTCGCAGCCCATGGTTACCCGGTTCTTCGGCTCTTTCTTCAGTACCGTCAGGGTGATGGTGAGGGTATCGTCCAGCTTGACCGGCCGTTTGAACGCAAGGCTCTGCTCCAGATAAATGGTGCCCGGCCCGGGTAGCACGGTTGCCAGGGCCGCTGAAATGAGCGCGCCGCTCCACATGCCATGGGCGATCCTTTCCTTGAACATGGAATCAGCCGCCCAGGCGGCGTCCAGGTGCACCGGGTTTACATCTCCGGAGACCGCAGCAAAGAGCACCAGCTCGTCTTCGGTCAGTGTCCGGGTGTAGGTGGCGACATCCCCCTCCCGAAGCTCGTCATAAGTGATGTTTTCAAGTGTGTCGAGGGTCTGATCCATGGTTTACATCCACTTTGTGTGATCGCGCGGTATCGCTGAAAACTACCTCATCGTTCACAAAACTGCTATTCTCACGGATCTTTTTTTGGGCTGATACTTTGGTCTGGTTGTATTTTCCAGCCGAAAGCGAACCGGTCGAAGACGATAATCACAAGAGATACACAGGAGATGCAGTGATGGATTTTGAGCAGTTCTATAAGGACAAGTATCCTGCGGACATTCCCAGCGAAGTTGACGTCACCCAGTACAAAAGCATGGTGGATGTCTTCGAGCAGTCAGTGAAAAAGTTTGCCGACCGTCCTGCTTTTACCGCCGTTGGCGTGACTCTCACCTATCGTGATCTCGACCGGCTCAGCCGTCAGTTTGCGGCCTGGCTCCAGAACAAAACCGACCTCAAGCCTGGCGACCGTATCGCCGTCCAGATGCCGAACCTGACCCAGTATCCTGTGGTGGTATTTGGTGCCATGCGCGCGGGTATGATTGTGGTGAATACCAACCCGCTGTACACCACGCGGGAGATGGAACACCAGTTCAATGACTCCGGCGCCAAAGCCCTGGTTATCCTTGCCAACATGGCCGACAACGCCGAGAAGGTTCTGCCCAGTACCGGCATTGAGCATGTGATCGTCACCGAGATCGCAGACATGCATTCACCCCTCAAGCGCACGCTGATGAATGCGGTGGTCAAGTACGTCAAGAAGATGGTGCCGAGCTTCAATCTGCCGCAGGCCCACAAGCTGCCGGCGGTGCTGAGCGAAGGCGCGAAGGAGAAATTCACCGCGGTTGAATCGAAGCTCGATGATATTGCCGTTCTGCAGTACACCGGGGGCACAACCGGCGTTGCAAAAGGTGCCATGCTGACCCACGGCAACCTCGTGGCCAACCTTCTTCAGACCCGGCCGATGCTCGGAGGTCTGATCGAAGAAGGCAAAGAGGTGATCATCGCGCCTCTGCCCCTGTACCACATCTACTCGTTCACCCTGAACTGCGGCATCATGCTCCAGGCGGGCGGGCACAACGTCCTGATCCCGAATCCCCGCGATATTCCGGGCTTCGTCAAGGAACTCAAGAACCACAGGTTCACCGCGTTCCTCGGCCTTAATACCCTGTTTGTGGCGCTGTGCAACAACGAAGAGTTCAGAAACCTGGACTTCAGTGCTCTCAAGCTGACCTCTTCCGGTGGCATGGCACTGACCCAGGACACCGCGAAGACCTGGCAGCGTGTAACCGGCTGCGAAGTCAGCGAAGGCTATGGCCTTACCGAGACCTCACCCGTGGTGAGCATCAACCCGCCCAACGCGATCCAGCTTGGCACCATAGGGCTGCCGGTCTGCAACACCGTCATCCAGACACTGGATGAAGATGGCAAGCAGACCCCTCTGGGTGAGCCGGGCGAACTGTGCGTCAAGGGCCCACAGGTCATGCGTGGCTACTGGCAGCGCCCTGAAGAGACCAGGAAGTCCTTCACCGAAGGCGGCTTCTTCCGGACGGGCGATATTGCGCTGGTGCAGGAAGACGGCTATATGCGCATCGTTGACCGTAAAAAGGACATGATCATTGTGTCCGGCTTCAATGTCTTCCCCAACGAGATCGAAGATGTGATCACCGGCCATCCCAAGGTCACCGAGTGTGCCGTTGTGGGCGTACCGGATGACAAGAGCGGGGAGGCGGTCAAGGCGTTTGTGGTTGCGTCTTCCGGTGACCTCACGGAAAGTGAGCTCAAGGAATTCTGCCGCGAGCGGCTCACCGCCTACAAGGTGCCGAAGAAGTTCGAATTCCGGGATGATCTGCCCAAGACCAACGTTGGCAAGATCCTCCGGCGGGAACTTCGGGACGAAGAGATAAAGAAGAAGTAAGCTTCAGCCCGGTAAAGCAGAACGCCCCGATCGCCGGGGCGTTCTGCTTTGTGCCGCCAGGCAAGCGGGCAGATCTTTCCAAAACACGCTGTGAATACTTCCATGTACGCTCGGCCTCCGCCATCCTTGGCTCCGGACGGTTTTGGAAAGACCTGCCCGCTTACCTTAGTGTGAACTGGAATCAGAGCCTCAATGAACGAATCGAATCAACCCCCCGTGCAGAACGAGACCGTCAGTGCCGTGATGGCACAGCTGCACGCCTGCAATCAGCTGGAAGCAGCCCGCATCCGCAAGCTGGTAGCACGCCGCAAAGGGCGGCCGGGCCAGCAGGACCTTGAAAAGATCGGCCAGTGGCTTGAGCGCGGACTGGCCAGGGTGCAGGAGAGGGAAACGCGACACAAGCCGGCCACTTATCCTCCGGGACTGCCGGTGTCGGACCGGGTGGACGATATCCGCAAGGCCCTGGACGAGCACCAGGTGGTGATTGTTGCCGGCGAAACCGGCTCCGGTAAAACCACCCAGATTCCCAAGATCTGCCTCAATGCAGGCCGGGGGATTCGTGGGCTCATCGGCCATACCCAGCCACGAAGGATCGCGGCCAGGAGTGTCGCTGCGCGCATCGCGGAGGAGCTGGGGGAAGCTCCCGGTGAACAGGTGGGCTTTCAGATCCGCTTCACTGACACCACTTCCGAACGGTCACGGATCAAGGTGATGACCGACGGCATACTGCTGGCAGAGGTCCAGCATGACCGTTTCCTGGACCGCTACGACACCATCATTATCGACGAGGCCCATGAACGCAGCCTGAATATCGATTTCCTCCTCGGCTACCTGAAGCAGCTGCTGCCAAAGCGCCCGGATCTGAAGATCATCATTACCTCGGCAACCATTGAGGTCGAGCGGTTCAGCGAATTCTTCAATAATGCCCCTGTGATCGAGGTTTCCGGCCGGACTTATCCGGTGGAGGTGCGTTACCTGCCATTGACGGGGGACGAAGACGACCGTGATCAGAGCTGGAGCGAAGGCGTACTGTCCGCTCTTGAAGAAGTCGAGGCACACGAGCGGCAGCACAGCCAGCCGCCGGGCGACATTCTTGTGTTTCTGCCGGGGGAGCGCGAAATACGGGCAATGAGCAAAAACCTGCGGCATGCGGAGCTGAGGCACACGGAAGTTGTGCCCCTGTACAGCCGACTCAGCACCCAGGAGCAGAACCGGGTGTTTCAGCCCCACCGGGGACGGCGTATCGTGCTCGCCACCAACGTGGCGGAAACTTCCCTTACGGTGCCAGGCATCCGTTATGTTGTCGACACGGGGGTGGCCAGGATCAGCCGTTACAGCGTGCGGTCCAAGATCCAGCGGCTGCCGGTGGAGCCCATTTCCCAGGCCAGTGCCAACCAGCGGGCGGGCCGCTGTGGCCGGGTTGCGCCCGGGATCTGCTTCCGGCTTTATGACGAAACCGACTTCATCAACCGCCCGGAATACACCGACCCGGAGATCCTGCGCACCAACCTTGCTTCTGTCATTCTGCAGATGGCCAGCTCCGGGCTTGGTGAAATCCGCCGTTTTCCGTTCCTGGAGGCTCCGGATAACCGCCTCATCAATGATGGCTACAAGCTCCTGGAAGAGCTCGGCGCGGTGGATGACCGTCGTGAGCTGACCATGATGGGCCGCACCATGGCCAGGCTGCCAGTGGATCCTCGCCTGGCAAGAATGCTGATGACCAGTGCCGAGCAGGGCAGTCTTGCTGAAATCCTTGTGGTGATTTCAGGGCTGAGTATCCAGGATCCCAGGGACCGGCCCCAGGATAAGCAGCAGGCGGCGGATCAGGCCCATGCTCCGTTCAATGACAAGGAATCCGATTTTGTCACCCTGCTGAACATCTGGCGTTTTTTCGAGGAGCAGCGCCAGGAACTGTCCCAGAATCACCTGAAAAAGCTGTGCCAGAAGAATTTTCTGTCATGGATGCGAATGCGGGAGTGGCGGGATGTTCACCGTCAGCTGACCCTGGTATGCCGCGAACAGAAACTCGCAATGAACCGCGAGGTCGCTTCCTACGACAGCATTCACAAGGCCATTCTTGCCGGACTGCTGGGCCAGGTGGCCACCAAGCTGGAAAAACGCGAGTATCTGGCCACTCGCAACCGGAAGATTTTCATTTTCCCCGGCTCCAAAGTGGTAAAGACAGCGCCAAAGTGGATAGTCGCCGCTGAAATCGTGGAAACCAGCCGGGTGTTTGCCCGCATGGTGGCCCGCATTGAGCCGGAATGGGTAGAGCCCCTGGCACCCCATGTGGTCAAGCATCATTATTTTGAACCCCACTGGGAGCGCAAGCAGGGTCAGGTGATGGGGTACGAAAAGGTCACCCTTTATGGCCTGGATATCATTCCCCGCCGCAGGATCCCCTACAGCAAGGTGGATCCGGTGGAATCCAGAACCCTGTTTATCCGCCGTGCGCTGGTGGAGGGGGATTACGACACGGCAGCGCCTTTTATTGCCAACAATCAGGCGCTGCTGGATACGGTGGAGAATCTTGAGCGCAAAACCCGCCGCCGGGATCTGCTGGTTGATGAGCAGGTGCTGGTGGATTTCTACCATGAGCGGATTCCGGCGACGGTGGTCAGCGGCAGTCATTTTGAAGCCTGGTGGAAGACCCTTGATGCGGAGGGCCTGCGGGATCTTGAGTTGTCGGAGTCGGATGTCCTGCAGCGCCCCCTGGATGAACGCACGGTGGAGCAGTTCCCCGATGAGCTGGAGTGGCAGGGGGTCCGTTATCCTCTGAGCTATCAGTTTGAGCCCACGGCCGAGGACGACGGTGTCACCCTGCAGGTGCCCCTGATGGCCCTTAAACAGCTGCCCGGCTATCGCCTGGAATGGCTGGTTCCCGGTCTGCTGCGGGAAAAATGTAATGCGCTGGTAAAGAGTCTGCCCAAGGCCCTGCGGCGCAATTTTGTGCCGGTGCCGGATTTTGTCGATGCCGCCCTTGGCAATCTTACACCCTGCAACGAGCCCCTTACGCTCAAGCTGGGAGAACAGCTCCGGCGCATGACCGGTGTCCAGATCGACCCGGAAGCCTGGCGGCCCGAAGAACTGCCCCGGCACCTGCGGATGAACCTGCGGGTGGTCAACGACCGGGAGGAAATCATTGCCGAGGGGCGGGACATACAGCAGGTGCAGGACCGGCTGAACCAGAAGGCCGAGGCGGCCCTGAATGCCGTCGAAACCGGCAAACGCAGCGAGGCGGTGGTGGAGGCCCGGGACTGGCAGTTTGGCCAGTTGCCGGAGACCGTCCAGACGGAAAAGGCCGGCATGCAGGTGACTCTTTACCCGGCACTGGAAGACCGCGGGGATGCCGTTCGCCAGACCCGTTACCTCGACCCTCTCACTGCCGAAGATGCCACCCGCAGGGCTGTTGCCCGCCTGATACTCCAGCGCCTCGGCAATACCCTGGAGGGAATGGAGCGCAAGCTCCCCTGCTTCCGGTCCTCAGCGTTGCTGTTCGCTCCGGTTGGAAAGGCCAGCGGGTTGCTGGATGACCTGCTGCTTGCCACCGCCATGCAGCATTTCCTCAAAGGCCCTGCGCCTAGGTCCGAAGAGGGTCTCGTCGAGGTGTATGAGGCAGGCCGGGCGGATTTTCTGCCGGCACTGGAGGAGGCTGACCGACAGCTGTTCAGCGCCCTGCAGGGCCATCATGGGGTGATGAAGCAGCTCAAGGGCAAGATCACCCTGGCCCAGGCCAACAGCATGGCGGATATCAAGTTCCAGATGGAGCAGCTGGTCTATCCGGGTTTTCTGGTCAACACCCCGGCTGAATGGTTTGTCCATTTTCCGCGCTATTTCGAGGCGGCGGACCTGCGGCTGGAAAAGATGACCCGGGAGATGGGCCGTGAACGGGAGTTTCTGCACGCCATAGAGCCACTCTGGGCCCGCTATGCGAAGAAGCGGGATGAACACCAGCGTCAGGGGATTCGTGACCCGGAACTTACGGTTTACCGGTGGATGCTTGAGGAATTCCGTGTATCGTTTTTTGCCCAGCAGCTGGGAACGGCGGTGCCGGTCTCGGTCAAGCGGCTGGATAAACAGTGGCAGAATGTGCGGGTATAAGCAGCGCGACTCCCTGAAAATGCGACGATTGTCGCGACCGCGCGCCCGGGACTACTGTGCTAATATTCAGTGACAGGGGCTGGTCCGTAAAAAAATCGTTTTGTATATCAAAACCGCCCATCTATATCTTGCCAAACAGAACCTATGGGGTCACGCGTGATTAAAGCCGTTATTAGCGGAACAGGTCTCTATACACCGCCAGCAACGATTGATAACGACGAGCTTGTTGAGGCGTTCAATGCCTGGGTCAAGCTTTACAACGAGGAGCACGCCCAGGAGATCGCCCGGGGAGAAATGGAGCCGAAACAGCCCTCGTCATCGGCCTTCATCGAGAAAGCCTCAGGTATCAAACGCCGTCACGTGATTGACCGGGAAGGCATTCTGGATCCCCAGCGGATGCGGCCCAATATTCCGGACCGCAGCGATGAAGAGCCTTCCATCCAGTGCGAAATGGCACTCGCGGCGTGTCAGGAGGCTCTGGAGCAGGCAGGACGGACTCCAGCGGATGTGGATGCGGTAATTGTTGCCTGTTCAAACTTTCAGCGGCCCTATCCGGCCATTGCCATCGAAGTCCAGGAAGAACTGGGAGTTGAGGGCTTTGCCTATGACATGAATGTGGCCTGCAGCTCTGCCACATTTGGCCTCCAGGCTGCCGTCAATTCCATTGAAAACGGCTCTGCCAGAGCGGTACTTGTGGTCAGCCCCGAGATCTGCTCCGGCCACCTCAACTTCAGGGACAGGGACAGCCATTTCATTTTCGGTGACGCATGCACGGCCATTCTCGTGGAGAGAGAGTCGGATGTGGATGCCGGCAAGGGCTTCGAGATTCTGGGCACTCGCCTGGTAACCCGGTTTTCCCACAACATCCGCAACAACTTCGGCTTTCTCAACCGGGCGGACCCGTCAGGAGTGAGCAAGCCGGACAAGCTGTTCGTGCAGCAGGGTCGCAAGGTATTCAAGGAAGTGTCACCACTGGTGGCGGAAACCATTCAGAGCCATCTGGCCAGCCTGGATCTTGCGCCGGAACAGCTGCGCCGCATGTGGCTGCATCAGGCCAATCTGAACATGAACGAGCTGATCGCGCGGCGGGTGCTGGGAAGGGATGCTACCCGGGAGGAGGCGCCGGTCATTCTCGATGAATACGCCAATACCAGCTCCGCCGGCTCCATCATCGCCTTTCATAAACACAGGGACGATTTCAAAGCCGGAGATCTGGGCATCATCTGCTCATTTGGCGCCGGCTACTCCATCGGCAGCGTTGTGGTTCGCCACCGCTGAAGATTACTCAGCTGCAAGAGATCTGAGTTTGTCGGGAAGGGGGGCGGATGATCTCGCTTCCCGGTCAAACCATACGATTTTCGCTTCTCCCTCGGCGTAGAGATCGCCGCTATCGGCGTCAGTAACCGTGTAGTGGGTTACCAGACTGGTATTGCCTGCTTTTCCTGCGTATGTTTTCACCTCCAGCGTGGCCGGGTGCACCAGCTCCTTGAGAAAAGTGGCGCTGGTGCTGATAATGACCGGGCCGGTTGGGGCGTCCTCGAGTCCCAGTTCAAGTGATGTCAGCCAGTTGATACGGGCTTCTTCAAAAAAACGGAAGAAAACCGTATTGTTTGCATGGCCGTATGCATCCATGTCGCCCCAGCGAAGGGGAGTGGACAGCGCATGTACGAGATTTCCGGGCTGCGGCATTGAGTTTCTCCGGGCAATAGTAACAGTTGATATAAGTGCAGAAATCACCGCCATTGTCGACGAATGAACATTAAAGTCAAAATTCCAGGACAGCTCATGAATCTATTAGCCCTGATGCGAAGCCCATCAAGATTTCTCGCCCTGACGCTGCTGTTGCTGCCAGGGCTCGGCTGGGCCCAATACACACAGGAAGATGCGGAAACCTGGGAACAGGCAGATCCGGGTCAGCAGTACCCCCAGGCATCTGACCCCTGGGAGAACTGGAACCGGAAAGTCTTCCGCTTCAACCAGACAGTGGACGACTACGCTCTGCGGCCAGTGGCGGAAGCCTACCAGAAGGTAACCCCCGATCTGGTTGACCAGGGGGTCACCAACTTCTTCAACAACCTGACGGAAATCCGCAATTTCGCCAACAGTGTGTTTCAGCTCAAGGGTGAGTCGGCGGTGGTGGCGGCCGGCCGCTTTACCTACAACACGGTGTTTGGACTAGGCGGTCTGATTGACGTAGGCACAGCCTTTGACCTGCCCGAGCGCCCGGAGGATTTTGGCCAGACCCTCGGCTACTGGGGCGCGGACACAGGCCCCTATCTGATGCTGCCTTTCCTTGGCCCCTCAACCATAAGGGGATTCAGCGGTTTCGCCGTGGATCAGGTTGTTCTGCCTTCCCCCTGGGACTCGGTTGACTCCCCCGAAGTCTATTACGCGCGGGCGCTCCAGGTCGTGGATAAAAGAGCGGACCTGCTGGCAGCGGAGGGTTTTATCTCGGGCGACAGCTATACCTTCGTAAAGAACGCCTACCTTCAGCGCAGGGAATACCTGGTCAACGATGGCAAGCCGTCCTCCGACCCCTTTACCGAGGGCGAAGACGAAAATCTGATGCTCGAAGGCTTCTGATTCCCTGTCGCCTTGTGAGCCACGTGGTATGATGGCGCGATCGGATACGGTGGTGGTAGCCCGGAATCCTTGACTGTATTATTGTGAACCCGGCTGGCACCTGACTGGATACCCATGTATTACGATTTTTTCGGTTTTCGGGAACCACCGTTTTCGATTGCACCTGACCCCCGCTATCTGTATCTGAGCGAGCGCCACAAAGAAGCGCTGGCGCATCTCATGTATGGCGTGCAGGGGCAGGGCGGCTTCATTGTCATCACAGGCGAGGTGGGTACAGGCAAAACCACCATCAGCCGATGTTTTATGGAAAATGTCCCGCCCCACGTGGACATAGCGTTGATCCTGAACCCCAAGCTGTCCGCCCGTGAACTGCTGTCCAGTATCTGCGACGAGCTGGGTATCCGCCACCCGGCCGGCTCCAGCATCAAGCGCCTCATTGACCTTATCAATACCGATCTTCTGGAAGCCCATGCCGCCGGGCGTCACAAGGTACTGATGATTGATGAAGCCCAGAACCTTTCTCCTGAGGTTCTGGAGCAGCTGCGCCTGCTGACCAACCTGGAAACCGCCGAAAAAAAGCTGCTGCAGATCGTGCTGCTGGGTCAGCCCGAGCTTCAGGACATGCTGTCAAAGCCGGAGCTCCGGCAACTGTCCCAGCGGGTTACCGCCCGTTACCATCTGGATGCCATCGAGCGCAGTGAGCTGCCTGCCTATCTGCGCTATCGCCTCAGCGTGGCCGGGCAGCGCTCCGAGATTTTCACTCCTGCCGCCATCAGGAAGCTTTACCGGCTCAGCGGAGGCGTCCCGCGCCTGATCAATCTGATCAGCGACCGCGCCCTGCTGGGGGCCTACGCCGAGGGAGAGCACCGCATCGAAGCCGGGCATATCCGCGGCGCCGCCCGGGAGGTTCTGGGCATGGGAAAAAGGCGCGGCCAGAGTCTCAAGCCGTCGGTGCGCTATGCTTCCTTCGGAGCCAGCATTGCCGTGGCCGTGTTTCTGACGGTGACCTGGCTGGAACGCCCGGAGGCGGAAACCGGCGCAACTGCGGCCGAAACGGACAGGGTTGAAAATCCACTCGCTCAGGATCCTGAGGAGGGCCCGGAAACCGGTGAAGCCGCTGACGCGGGAGACGCGAAAGCGGAAAAAGACGAGAAAGCGAAAGACGAGAAAGACGCGAAAGAAGACCTGCCCGCCGACAATCAGGCAAAGCCGGCTGAGCCATCAATCGCCGCCGGGCAAATGCCCCGGTTTGATCCGGTAACGGCTGGTCAGTCCCTGCCGAATGCCTACAAATCCCTGTTCAGCGTCTGGGGCGTGGACTATGAGCCAGCCGCTGCCCCCATTGCCTGTGATTATGCGGAAGCTCGGGGTTTGCGGTGCCTGCACCGGCAAGGGAGCTGGCGAAGTCTGGAGCGGCTCAATCATCCCGCCATTCTGGACCTGCGGGATCACGCCGGTGAAGACCGTTTCGTCACTCTTGTCGGGATCGACGGCAACCTGGCAATACTGGCCACCGCCGAGGGCGAGCGGCAGGTTCCCGTTGCTGACATCCAGCGTTACTGGCTCGGTGACTATTCCATCCTCTGGCAGTTACCCCCTTACCTGTCTCCCGTCACGGACTCCGGCGCTGCCGGTGCCGGAGAGGAAATCTGGCTGAGCGCCAGACTGATGCAGCTGATTGAGCTTCATGCCTCGGGCAGTCAGGACCGGGAGCAGATCCAGACCATGAGCCAGAAAGAGCAGATCCGCTGGTACCAGGGCCGCAAGGGGCTGGCCACCGATGGCATTGCCGGGGCCATGACCCTGATCCAGGTTGCCAATGATCTGGACCGCAACCTGCCAGGACTGGACCGGCATGGGGATGAGGGCTGATGTCTTACATACTTGATGCTCTCAGAAAATCCGAAAGCGAGCGCCAGCAGGGCAGGATTCCGGATCTGGGTCAGCAGGTCCAGCTTATTCACAAGCCACGGCGCAGGGGCATTCCTGTCATGTTCTGGGTCGGGCTGGCGCTTGTGCTCAATGCCATTGTGCTGGCAGTTATTTTCTGGCCGGGTGTGGTCGGGCTGGCAGGCGCACCGGTGGACAATGCGGGTAATGAGACCCCGCCTGCGGCCAGCACGACCCCTGCCGGGCCGGCGTCCCCGGATGCGCCGGCAGGGAAGAGCAGTGAGCAGCAGGCGGCCGGCGAACCGGTCGAGCTCCTGGCAGCGCCGCCGGAAGTTCTGCCCGCGCTGGATCCGGATGCGGGCGTTCGTCCGAAGGTGCCGGAGCAACCAACGGTGATCGTGCCCTCCTGGAAGTCTCCATCCCAGCCCGGGCAGTCGCCGCCTTCGCTGTATACGGATCCGCCGCAAACTCCACTGTCGGCCCAGCCGATCGAACGCGCAGCTTCAGCCCGGGTGCCACATCTGGTGGAGCTGCCGATGTCTTTTCAGAAACGGATACCCACGCTTATCTTCAATAGCCACATCTATGCCTCTGACCCGGGTGCGCGCCGGGTAATGATCAATGACAACTACCTCAGAACAGGGCAAAGCTTCTCCGGAATCCGGGTGGACGACATCACCGTTGACGGCGTAGTACTGAGTCTGGATGGCCAGCAGTTCCGTGTCGGCGTTGTCCGTGACTGGATAAGCCCGCGCTGATGGCCCTTTCCGATACCGTCAAGAGTGACATCCAGCAGGCCTACCGTGACGTTCTCAGTGGCAAGGGCATTCGTGCCCGATATGGCCAGCGCCTGATGATCGCTGAAATTGCCCGTTACATGGGGGATATTACCGCCAGTGATGGGGAGCGCACTTCGGCCCATAGCAGCTGCGTGGTGGAAGCCGGCACGGGTACCGGCAAGACCCTGGCCTACCTGATTTCCGCGATTCCGGTGGCCCGGGCGCTGGGCAAAAAACTGGTTATCTCCACCGCCACGGTTGCCCTGCAGGACCAGATTGTTCACAAGGACCTGCCGGACCTCAAACACCACAGTTCTCTTGAGTTCACCTGGACCCTCGCCAAGGGCCGTGGCCGCTATCTTTGCATGTCCCGGCTGGAAGGCCGTCTGCAGGAGGAAGGTGTCGGCGACAGCGAAAGCATGCCGCTGTTCTTCGTCGACCAGCCCCGGGATGAAGAGCCGGGCACCCGGGAGTTCTTCGAGGACATGCTGGGCCGCTATGGCAGTCGTGCCTGGGACGGGGACCGGGACCACTGGCCCAGTCAGATTCCGGACGATATCTGGCGCCAGGTGACCACGGATCACCGCCAGTGCACCAACCGTCACTGCAGCTACTTTGACAGCTGTGCTTTTTTCGAGGCGCGCAAAGGCCTCGAGGACGCCGATGTGATTGTGGCCAACCACGACCTTGTGCTGGCGGACCTGGCCCTGGGTGGCGGTGCGATTCTGCCAGAGCCGGAAAATGCCCTGTTCATATTCGATGAGGCTCACCACCTGCCGGGCAA
Source organism: Marinobacter sp. (assembly GCF_044799475.1). Taxonomy (GTDB): domain Bacteria; phylum Pseudomonadota; class Gammaproteobacteria; order Pseudomonadales; family Oleiphilaceae; genus Marinobacter. The sequence goes on from NZ_CP085217.1 coordinate 2,759,748, forward strand.
GGCCCTGAACCACTTCGCCGCTTCTGTGCCACTGAACAGCACCCGACAGTGGCTCAAACAGCTGTCCCAGGCTCTGAGCAAGATCCCGCCTTTTCTCACCCCGGGGACCACCGCGGCCAAGACCGTAGACAAAATCAGCGCCAGTGCCAGGGAAGTGGACGGTGTACTCGCCCAGGTCTACGAGGAGGCGGAAAAGAACACCGACTGGGCCTTCAGTGACGAACGCAAGGCCGCCCAGTGGCGCTATCCCGAAGGCGAACTGCCTGAAGCCCTGGCCGAACTGGCCCAGGGGGCCCAGCTGGTTACAGCTGCGCTTGTGCGCCAGCTGGGAACCCTCGTGGATGAGCTTCAGAAGGCATTCGATGAGAAGCGGGAACATGATGTGGACCGCGCGACTGCCGAGGCCTGGTTCCCCATGATGGGGGGCTTTCACGCACGGGCGGAAGACCAGTTGCGCCTCTGGGTGGCCTGGTGCGAAAAAACCACGCCGGGGGAAGGCAAGGCGCGCAAGCGCGCAGGCCCGCCGCCGGCCCGCTGGGCGATCCGGCAGCGCTGGGACCATACCGAGGATATCACCCTCTACAGCAGCCCGGTGCTGGCGGACAGCCTGCTTTACACCCGCCTCTGGTCACGGGTTTACGGAGCCATATTGACCAGCGCGACCCTCACGGCGCTGGGCAGTTTTGACCGGTTGCAGGCCAGAGCCGGGCTGCCAGATGCCAGCCGCTTCCTGGTGGTGCCCAGCTCCTTCCGCTATGGCGAGATGGCAACGGTGGAAGTGCCCGCCATGGCGGCTGTGCCAACAGATAATGAAGCCTTCACGGAGGAGCTGGTGAGCCGCCTTCCGGCCCTCTGGGCAGGGGAAAAGGCCACGCTGGTGCTGTTTTCATCCAGGCGCCAGATGAACGCAGTCCGAGACCGGCTGGCGCCGGAATATCCGGACCTGATTACGACCCAGGACGACATGGCCAAGGGCGAAGTGCTCAGGCGCCACTGTGAACGGATAGACGCGGATCGCCCAAGCGTGCTGTTCGGGGTCGCGAGTTTTGCCGAAGGCATCGACCTGCCAGGACGATACCTCAGCCATGTGGTGATCACCCGCCTGCCTTTTTCGGTTCCGGACGACCCCATTGAGGCCAGCCTGGCGGAGTGGGTGACCCGCAGAGGTGGCAACCCCTTCATGGAAATCACCGTGCCGGACGCGTCCATCAAACTGGTGCAGGCGGTTGGCCGGCTTTTGCGCACGGAGCAGGACACAGGTCGGGTGACCATTCTGGACCGGCGCATCATCACCCGGCGTTACGGGCAGCTCCTGCTGGATGCCCTGCCACCATTTCGCCGGATTATTGAGCGCTGAGGCCAAAAAAAAGTGCCAGACCAGAACGGTGGCACCTTCGGAAGACAGGGTCTTTATTCAAAGAACCCGGCAATAACAACACAAAGTGGAAAATGAAGGCCTGAAGTTTCATATTCCGTGATGGGGCAATGCCTCATCGATGGGGTAATCATAGGGCAGGAGGGGGCGTATCCGGATCGTCCAAAGGGCGTAGTCCCCCCAAAATAGCCAAAAAAATCGTGACGGGGATCACAAAACACCGATCTGTCTTGCCCGGGCAAGGGCTTCGGTGCGGCTGCTGACGTCCAGCTTGCCATAAAGATTGCGAATGTGGGCTTTCACCGTGGCCGGCGCCACCTTCATCCGCAGGGCAATGTCCTTGTTGGGCAGGCCTTCGTTGATCAGGTTCAGCACTTCTTCCTCCCGCTGGCTCAGCGGTTCCACCAGCCCGCTCGCCGGAGAACCGGACTGTTTGTCCGCTGGCATGGCCGTGCCCTGTTGTGCAGCCAGCATGGCGAGCAGCTCCCGCCACCAGGCGGAAGGCAGATCCGGGTTCGCGCCTTCCAGAGCGAGAATCATCTTCTGGATGGTCCGGCTTTCCTCCGCAAACATTCGCAGAAAACCGGCTCTGGCGGCCCGCTGCAATGCCTGGACCAGCATGGTTCTGGCTTCACGGGGTCGCCCCTCCGCCTGCAATGCTTCCGCATAGAGGACCAGGACCTCGATCAGGTGGCGGTAATGCTGGCCCTGCTCGGTACTCAGCCGCAGGGGCGCGAGCAGGGCGATGGCCTCCGTCGCCTCCCCCGTTGCCAGCAGCACTCTGACCGCACTGATGGCGCTCTGTTCCCGGTTCAGAGGATTGCTGAATTCCGTGTTTCCCCGGTTCTCCAGCCAGTTTCGTGCCTGCTTCAGGTCCCCCATGGCCAGGTAACACCTGGCCCGCAGGGCACCACAGGATGGCGGCTCGAATATAATGTGCTCGCGTCGCCGTTCCGCTATGGATTCCGCGTCTTCCAGGGCCAGCAGGGCGTCTTCATAACGGCCCTGGCTGAACGCCAGATGCCCCCGCACGTACTGGATGATCACATGTTGCCCGGGTTCCGTTCCGCTCTCCACATGGCCGGTGAGAGGAGCCAGATATGAGGCCGCAAGGTCGTGCTCATTACGCTCCCGGTGAATCTCAACCAGGGTGCTGTTCTGCCAGCAGGAAATCAGCTGGGGCTGGGTCGGGTCAGTGTAATGCTGGTCAATCCAGTGACGCACGTCGGTACAGGTGCGCAGTGCAAGTTCCAGATCACCCCGGTTGAACTGAATCCACGCCAGCAGGCCGCCACTGGAAAGCACCGTAGACGGCTGGCGCTCCCGTTCACCGTGACTCACGGCCGATTTCAGGGCTTCTTCCGCGGCGCCCAGTTCCGCACGGCCATAGTAGTCAAGCCCGAGGCTGTAGTAGGTGACAGACTTCAGGGGGATCTGGGTGTGGTCTATGTCCCGCAATACCTGGTTGGTGAGATCACGGGCACTCTGAATGTCGCTCCTGGACCTGGCAAGATAGGACCACATCAGGGAAATTTCGCTCTGGAGCCCCAGGGCGCCGCCTGCGTCCGGGTGGGAGTCCGCCACTCGCCGGTCGAGCAGATCCTCCAGGTAGCTGAGCTGCTCCCGGATCAGGGTGACCCGGTTGGCAAAAAACAGCGCCCATATCTGCAGCATCAGCAGCCGTGGATTGTCCTGCACTTCGCTGGCAGGCAACTGTTCCAGCCAGTGCAGAACCGGCAGATGGAACCCGCCATGGATAAGGGTGTTGCCATGCTCTTCAAGAACCCGCGAGAGCCAGGGCCATTCCTGGCGCTGGACGATCTGGGCAATAGCCTCCTGGATGTGATTATGCGCAAGGAGCCACTCGATGGCCCGCACCTGCATCTCGTCCACCCGGTCCGGCTGGGTCTGACTGGCCCGCTGATACAGAGCCTCCCGGAACAGATCGTGGTAACGGAACCATTCCTGCCGGGTGTCCAGGGGGATCAGGAAGAGTTTATGGCGGGTCAGGGTTTCCAGCATTGCCTGGCTGTCGTCGCTCTGACGCATCCCATCGCACAGAGAGGCACAGAGCCGGGGACAGCAGGAGGTGTCGAGCAGAAAGCGCCGGATATCTGGTGCCTGCTGCTCCAGAATTTCCGTCAGCACATAGTCGCTGATCTGGCGGCTGCTCACATGCACCGCCGGTGCCGGCTCGCCGGTTTCCGCAGCCCGCTCCCGGCCGGAAAGCGCCGCCATCTGCATCGCGGCTACCCAGCCTTCGGTCTTTTTCCAGACCCGGGCGGCATCGGAGGAGGAGAGGGGAAGCCCCATGGTTTCCTGGAAAAACTGCTGACATTCCAGCTCGGAAAACGCCAGCAGCTGGGGGTGAATCTCATCGATCCATTGGCGCACCCGCCACCGGGCGATCGGCAGCTCCGGCTCGACCCGGGAAGCAATCACCAGAGTCACGCCGGGCGGCAGATAGTCTGTAAAGAAGGTGAGCTGGCGGTGAATGCGGTTGTCGTGAATCAGATGATAGTCGTCCAGCACCAGCACGGTTTCGCCGTCAATGGCGGCTAGGGCGTTGATCAGGGCGGTGATGGCGCCTTCGAGCTCATGAATGGCATAGTTGTTAAAATGCTGCCGGGCCTCATCCAGGCCCTCCAGGCCAGCACTGGAAAATGCACCCAGAACATACTGCCAGAACCGCCTGGGCTCATCGTCATGCTCGTCCAGGGCAAGCCAGGCAACGGTGGGAGGCGCTGATTGTCCGGAGCCGAGGCTGTCGCACCACTGATTGACCAGGGTGGTCTTGCCAAAACCCGCTGGCGCTATGACCAGGTTCAGCCGCTTGGCCGGGCGCAGCGCAAGGACCTTTAGCAGGCGCTCGCGCTGTACCGAGCCTGAATCCGGGGCGGGTCGCAGAAATTTGGTGGTTAATAACATGGGCTGACTGCATGGCTCTGGCGATATGGCCGCCGGTCTGTCCAGGGTTCACGCCGGCGTGTCCTTCAGTATACCTGTTCACTTGCGCGCGCGGGCGCTGCGCGTGATTCCTCAAGCTACGGATTGTGTGCTTTGTCACTGCGAAGTCAAGCTCTGTCACTTGATCCACCCAGATTTGGTCTACACTGACTATTCAGGCATTATCTATTCGAAAAATGAATGGATGCGTTCATTTTTATGAAAAATGACCAGAGTTATGGAATAGAATTGCCAGCAGATAAGATCCTGGTTGGGAGTAGGAAGCAAGCGGACAGGTCTTTCCAAAACACGCTGTAAATACGTCCCTGTACGCTCGGCCTCCGCCATCCATGGCTCCGGACGGTTTTGGAAAGACCTGTCCGCTTGCTTCCCCATACCTTAGCTTGCCCCCAAAAAGAAAAGCTGTCTAAAAAGGAGCACACGGGCCGATGAAACTACAGCAGCTGCGCTATATCTGGGAAGTCGCGCACCATGATCTGAATGTATCAGCCACCGCCCAGAGTCTGTTCACCTCCCAGCCGGGGATTTCCAAGCAGATCCGCCTGCTCGAGGACGAACTCGGGCTTGAGGTCTTCGCCCGCAGCGGGAAACACCTGACCCGCATCACGCCGGGTGGGGAAACCATCATCCAGGAGGCCGGCGAAATCCTGCGCAGGGTCGAGGGCATCAAGAAGATCGCCCAGGAATTCAGCAACCAGCGCAAGGGCGATCTGAGCATTGCCACCACCCACACTCAGGCAAGGTACGCACTGCCGCCGGTCATCGGGCGTTTTATTGAATCCTACCCGGACGTTTCCCTGCACATGCACCAGGGCACACCCATGCAGATCTCTGAAATGGCCGCCAATGGCGCAGTGGATTTTGCCATTGCCACCGAGGCCATGGAGCTGTTTAACGACCTGATCATGATGCCCTGCTATCGCTGGAACCGCAGCGTTATCGTGCCCAAAAATCACCCGCTCGCCTCGGTGGGGGAGCTGACGCTTCCGGTACTGGCAGAATACCCGCTGGTTACCTATGTGTTCGGCTTTACCGGCCGCTCAAAACTGGACGAAGCCTTTCAGGCCGTGGGCCTGACCCCGAAAGTGGTCTTTACCGCCGCCGATGCGGACGTTATCAAGACCTATGTGCGGCTTGGTCTGGGAGTGGGGATTATCGCCAGCATGGCCTGGGACCCGAAAGCAGACTCGGATCTGGTGGCCCTGGACGCGCGAAAGCTGTTTCGGCCCAGCGTTACACGCATTGGCTTCCGGAAAGGCACCTTCCTGCGGGGGTATATGTACGACTTTATCAAGGGTTTTGCACCTCACCTGACCCGGGAGCGGGTCGATGAAGCTGTGTCGCACCAGGGCAGCCGGTCCGAGATCGAGGAGCTGTTCCGGGATCTGGAACTGCCGACCTACTGAGCCTGACTGCCCTGTGACATGGGGCGGTTCAGGTTGCGGTAGCAATCACATTGCCGGCATGGAGGCCGCATTCCTTTTTCGTTTCCTCCTCCCACCACCAGCGGCCCTCCCGCTCATGCTGTCCAGGCAGAATGGGGCGGGTGCAGGGCTGGCAGCCTATGCTCACGAAGCCCTTTTCATGGAGCTTGTTGTAAGGTGCCTCGGTCATCCGGATATAGTCCCAGACGTCCTTTGAAGTCCAGTTTGCCATGGGGTTGAACTTGATCAGGGTGCGCTCGTCCGTTGAGAAAGCGTCATCAAATTGCACCACTGGAACGTCCTGACGGGTTCCCGGGCTCTGATCCTTGCGCTGGCCGGTAACCCAGGCATCCAGTGTGACCAGCTTCCGACGCATGGGGTTGATCTTGCGAATCCCGCAGCATTCCTTGTGACCGTCCTCGTAGAAGCTGAATAGCCCCTTTTTGCTCACCATCTCTTCCAGCTCCGCCGCATCCGGCGTCATGATCTGGATATCGATTTTGTAGTGCGTGCGGACCCGCTCGATGAATTCGTAGGTTTCCGGGTGCAGGCGGCCGGTGTCCAGGGTGAATACCTGAAGGTTGTCCGTCAGCTTGTGGGCCAGTTCAATCAGGGCCACGTCTTCGGCACCGCTGAAGGAAATCGCGATGTTGTCATACCTCGTCAGGGCGGCCTTCATGATGGCTCTTGGGGACTGGGTAGCCAGTTCCTCGTTTAGCTGCTGGATTTCATTCATAAGAAGTCTGTCGATCTCGGGATTTGCGACAAATCTACCACTGTGGGGCTTCAGGCTGAAGGAAGTTGGGTGAATATCCTTATGCCCTGGAGTAAAAGAGGCAGGCCGGAACATGGTCGGTGCATTTTGCGGCGGTTTTTCCTATCATGTGCCGGCCTGAATAAAGAATCCCAACCAGAACCCGTTTACAGGAGATGTCCGTGGAACTCGCTTGCCTTGACCTTGAAGGAGTACTGATTCCGGAAATATGGATCGCATTTGCGGAAAAAACCGGTATTGATGAGCTCAGGGCCACTACGCGTGACATTCCCGATTACGACGTGCTGATGAAGCAGCGCCTGCGGATTCTGGACGAGCATGGCTACGGGTTGCCCGCGATTCGGGAGGTTATCGGCGAACTGGACCCACTGGAAGGCGCCGCTGAATTCCTTGACTGGCTTCGGGAGCGCTTCCAGGTGATCATTCTCTCCGACACCTTCTATGAATTCGCCATGCCGCTCATGGCCAAACTGGGCCACCCGACGCTGCTGTGTCACCGGCTTCAGGTGGACGACAATGGCCGCATCATCGACTATCTGCTGCGCCAGCGTGACCCCAAGCGCCAGTCCGTGCGGGCCTTCCAGCTTTTGAATTACCGGGTGATTGCGGCAGGGGATTCCTATAACGACACCACCATGCTCAGGCAGGCTGAAGCCGGCATACTGTTTCACGCCCCGAAGAACGTGATTGAGGAGTTTCCCCAGTTCCCGGCGGTACAGACCTTCCCGGAGCTGAAGCAGGAATTCCTCAAGGCAAGCCTTGTGCACGGACAGCCGGATTTGCCGGTCTGAAAACCAGTCCGGACCCTAGGGCTTCCGCCGAGCAGGGGGTTCTGAACCGGACGCCTCGGCCTCCAGAACCTCCATCATTGGTCTTACCTTGGTGAGAGTTTCCTGGTATTCACTGTCCGCTTCTGAGTCGGCGACGACACCCCCTCCACCCCAGAACCTCATCGCTCCGTTGCGGCACAAGGCCGTCCGTATGGCAATGCTGCTATCCATTCGGCCGTGGCTACTCAGGTAGAAGATGGAGCCGCAATAGGGCCCCCGGGGCTGGGCCTCCAGTTCCTGTATGATCTCCATGGAGCGTATTTTGGGAGCGCCGGTGATTGATCCCCCGGGATAGGCCCTCATCAATGCCCTGAAGGGCGTAACGCCGTCCCTGAGCCTGCCGGTGATGGTGCTCACCAGATGGTGGACGTTCCTGTAGCTTTCAACCCTGAAAAGACTCTCCACCCGGACGCTGCCAGTGGCGCAGCTCCTGCCCAGATCATTCCGCAGCAGATCCACAATCATCAGGTTTTCCGCCCGGTCTTTTTCGCTGGCGACGAGTTCATCCCGCAGAGCAACGTCTTCAGTGGCCGTAGCGCCCCGGCGGCGGGTGCCCTTGATGGGCTTTGTTTCCACCTGACCACCCTCTATGCGGACAAACCGCTCCGGAGACAGACTGACGATCTGCTGTTCGTCCAGATCCAGAAACGCGGAAAAAGGGGTGGGGAAGGCTTTGCTCAGGGTCCGGAAGGCATGCCAGGGGTTTCCCCTGAAGGGTGCTTCAAAGCACTGGGCAAGATTCGCCTGATAGCAGTCGCCCGCCTGAATATACTCCTGCACCCGGTTGAAGTGTTCGATATAGGCCTGTTCTGGCTCCAGCGGCGTGAACGGCTGGAGAAGGGAAAACCCTGCTGGAGAGGAGGCGTCACGGGAGGGCGTATCGGGCAGAGAGGCGAGCAGCTGTCTTACGGTGTGTTTCGTGGCTTCGCTGCACTGAGGATTAAAGAGCAGGAAGCTTTCAGCCTTTTCCAGGTCCTGGATAAGGGCCCAGCCAAAAAAAGCAGTGGAAAGAAGAAGCATGTCCCGGGGCAGGGACCGGGCATGATGGAGCAGGGAGGGCTCGCAGAAAAACCCCAGTTCATAGGCAGCGAAGCCGATAAAACCGCCAGTAAACGGTATATCCCCGGAAACTGCCACCTGGCTCTCCCGCAGGTGCTGTTCCACTCTTGCCTGTATCGCCTGGAAGTCTTCCAGCGAGCCACCAGCCCTGAGCTGCAGGCGGAACTCCGGAAAGGCTGTGGTGATGATGAACCGACTATTCTCCCGGCTGTCCCGGCTTTCCTGTTCCGCCGGATGCGCGCCGGGCGCCATGCCCAGGTGTGTGAAGCCCGGCTTTCCGACAAGGGCTTCAACCAGAGCACCCGGGTTTTTAACAGTCAGGATTTCGTGCGGGGAGTTATCGTTCAAACCAGAGATTCCCGGGGAAAAACCACCCCTGACGGGGACATGAGGATTTTGTCATTATACGCGTTCAGGTTCCCGGGGTGTGACGTTTCTTCGGAAAATCCCTGTGCTATCAGGGTATATTGCGGACGAACAGGGCTACCGAAACTTTTCACCACAGCTGGAGTGGAATCATGCGAAAAACAGATTTTTTCCTGAATGTGAAGCATATGGTTTTTGTCGGGATGCTGGGTGCTTCTCTGGCCGCGTCCCCAGTTCATGCTCAGGACGGCAACAAAGGCAACCTGGACGTTGAAGGCGCGAAAGAGGGAACACCCCTCAGCGAATTGCCGGAAGACAGCCCCGAGGCCAAAGCGCTCCGCAGGGAAATCGACACCAACTTTGAGTTTCTTACCGCCAGGGTGCTGAGCAAGGCCAGGCCCCTGCTGGAATCCAACGGCAGATTTTACCCGTTTGCCGCAGCCGTAGGCCCCAGTGGCAAGGTCAACTTCGCCTGGACGGTGTCCAACGAGGTGGAAAACCCCAATATCGACCCAGCGGCTGCCCTGGCGGCTTTAAGACAGGCCCTTGCCGGGAACGCCAGCAAAAAGCGTCTTCTCGCCACAGCTACCGCCTATCAGTATGGCCGGGTGGATGAATCCGGAAACCTGATTGGCCAGCAGATCAACATTGAACTGGAATACATAACCGGCGATGCGATTGTCCGGGGAATTCCCTATGAAATTGAGCAGGATGGCTCGGTCAACTACAGAGGCATGGGGGAGCAGAAAATGGAACCCAGGGTATTTGCCCAGGTGGTATCGAAGTATGTCGAGGGTGAAGAAGGATCTTCTGGCGCGGAGTGATCTGGGCCGGAAAGGCGCCAGAATGCAGGCAAAGTTGCGAAAAGTGTGATGCTGTAACCAGATGTTAACCCAGGTAACGATGTTAAACAGAAATGTGCGGTTCATCTCAGAATGATGCAGGCAGAGGATTACACTGAGTTCAACTGAGAGCCAAAAATAAATCAATAAGGCCTCAGTTACAGCAAAAACAAACGATAAGAAATATCGAACTCTTAGGAGAAGAATATGAAAGGCCTGAAGAAAATTGCACTTGTAACCGCAATCAGCGCCGCCTCTTTTGGCGCCCACGCTGAAATGAAAGCACTCGACGATTCTGCCATGGGCAACATGACCGGCCAGGCCGGTGTGACCATCGAGCTGGACGCGAACATCAACATCGGTGAGATCCAGTACAAGGATCAGGGTAGCCTGTTCATTACTGACGTACAGGTTGGCGGTGCCGGTCTAAACGGCTATACCTACGCTGACGGCTCTGCTGCTGGTACAGCCCTCGATAACCTGAAGATCGGAATCGACATCGCCGGCGACGGCACTGACCTGGCCCAGGCATACGGTCTGGCCAAGATCAATGATCCGGACGTGAATCTGATCGGCGGCGGTGCAGCGCAACCCGCTCCAACTAAAGATCTGGTCAACCCTGCTGACGGCACTGTTCTTGCTACCTTTGAAGTAGGCGGCCAGGGCGAAGTTGCACCGACCATCAGTGATGGCGATCTGGTAATCGCCCTCGACGCAATTGACCAGAACGATGGCGTTGACATGGCCCTTAACATCGGTGAGGTTCGCCTCGGCGATTCCAGCCAGGGCATGCAGGCTGACAACAGTTATACTACCGGCACCGGCACTGTTTTGCTGTCCAACCTGCGCATGAACGCTCAGCTGGGCCCGATCGACATCGTAATCGATGGCCAAACTAACAGCATGAACATCAACGCTTACTTCCAGGCTGGCGGCCAGGTAACCATGCCGTTCATGGCTACCTCTCTGCAGTTCAAGATCCACAACGGCCGTGGTAACGACGTACTGGCATACTCCAACAGCCGGGGCGATATCGCTTCCTTTGCCCATGCACAGGTTGATATCTCTCCGAACGCTGACAGCACCAAAGGTCTGCGCGTAAACGTTCAGAACTTCTCTGGTGACATCGATCTGGAGAACATCACTCTGGGTGAGGCACCGTCCATCGGTGACGTTTACCTGACTGATCTGTCAGTCCGTGCTGACATGAACGTATACGGTCACTAAGCAACACCGACTGTTACGATTGTTGGAAGTGTCATTTCCTGAGGCTGTGTAACGCAGCCTCCTGAAGTGGCAAAAAACCGCGACTCCGCTCGCGGTTTTTTTGTGTCTGGATGTGAGGAAATTTAGCCAGAATGGCTATAAGTGGGCTGTCAGTCGCAGAATTGGCAGGTTTTGCCTATTAAAATTGTGTAATCAGGAAAAACAAATAAAAATCCATCACAACCCAAACCGACGGAAATGAATCTGTTCAAGGGACGAAATCATGAACGGCCTGAAGGAAAAAATATTAATAATGGCGATATTAATGGCATCTTTCGGCGCCCAGGCGCAGTACCAGATGCTGAACGATACCGATCTGAACGGTGTGACTGGCCAAGGCGGTGTCACCATCGAACTGGATGCAAACGCCAGCATCGGTGAGATCCAGTATCGGGATCAGGGAAGTCTGTTCATGACTGACGTCCAGATTGGAGGCGTGGGACTTAACGGCGTCACCTATGCCGATGGCTCGGCCGCTGGCACGGCTTTGGATAACCTGAAGATCGGAATTGACATTGCAGGTGATGGAAGCGATCTGGGGCAGGCGTACGGTTTGGCCAAAATCAACGATCCGGACGTGACTGAGCTGGCGAATTTTGGTGATCATGGCGAGGTAGCCCCGGTTATCGATGACGGGGACCTGGTTATTGCTCTGGATTCAATCGATCAGAACGATGGCGTGGATATGGCGTTGAACATCGGTCGGGTTTCCCTCGCCGATTCAAACGTCGGGCCAGGCATCAGCATGATTGCCAATACGGGCACCGTGCTGATGTCCAATCTGCACCTGAACGCTCAACTAGGGCCAATCGACATAGTCATTGATGGCACCTCCAGCGTGACAAATATCAACGCCTATTTCATGGCATCTGGTGTTGTGAGCTTCGACTTCATTGCAACGGGCCTGGAGTTTATCATCCACAACGGGCGCGGTGCGGATGTTCTTGGCTACAGCAACAGCCGGGGAGATATTGCGTCCTTTGCCCATGCACAGATCGACATCGGTCCCCACGTGGATTCCGCAAAAGGCCTGCGTGTGGAGGTCACTGACTTCTCCGGCGATGTCGATCTGGAATACATCACATTTGGGACTGCGCCCTCAATAGGCAATGTCTACCTCACTGACTTGAGCGCACGTGCCTACATGAACGTCTATGGCCACTGAGTTCCGGTATTGGCGGGAGTAATGAAAAACCGCGGCTCTGGTCGCGGTTTTTATTCAGCCATAAAAAATGGCACCCCCTTTACAGCCCGGGATGCCATTTCTGAATTAGCCGAAGGCCTGCTCATTACCTGAAAGGCTACTTACTGATCCGGCACCGCAATAGAGAGATCAAACCCACCACCCGGCCTGGGGTTCAGCCGAATCGGACCTTCATTGATTGCTCTCGGCATGTCGATGGTGCCTACCCCCGGCGGGTTGCCGATGGAGAAATTGACGTTCTGGCCGTCGAAGCCAATGCCCAGCTGGTCGTTCAGGAAGGTCTGGGTGAAGGGCTCATCCGGCACCTGCAGCTGCTGGCCAAAAATGATCGGTGATATTTCGGGTATGAAGTTGGCCGCTGGCTGGGCGCGGGCCAGTTCTTCCTGGGGAAGCAGGATGGCGCGGCGCAGGAATTCCTCTTCTGCATCGACCAGGGCATCGTCCTTGCCCTTTTCTTCGTAACGTCTGAGGGCGTCCAGGTAAGCCTGTTCCTCGGACTCCGAGATCACAGGTTCGCCAGGGGAAATGGTCAGGGAACGAATTACCCGCTGCCTTTCTTCCGCAGGCTTCTGCTGCTCCCGGGGAACAACGATAATGGCGGAATCCCTTACGTAGGTGTCAACCATTTCGCCGGATGTCAGAGCCTTTACTCCAGCATGAGCGGGCAGGGCCATCGCGCTGGCAAGCGCAAGGTACATGGCATTTCGACGAATCATGATCGGCCTCTCAATACTGGCAATGCAGACAGTGAACTATCTGGTAGAGTATTTGGTCAGAGACGCCACAATTCAAGCGGTTTCTGGCGGATTTGTGACCGCAATCGGTAACGCCCGCAGGATTCTTTCGGCAAACGCCGCCCAACCCGGAAACAGTGCATGACTGCAGTCCTGAAACGACGATGGACGGCATGGGTAAACCGCCGCATTCCCCGCACGGACAGCCAGCGATTCGAACAGCGCAACATCTTTATCCTGCCTTCCGGGGCCGGCGTGGTGTTCGGCATTCTGTTGCTGATCATGCTGATTACAGGGATCAACTACCAGAACAGCCTCATTTACCTGCTTACCTTTATGCTTGGTGCCGTGTTTGTGGCTGCCATGCACCAGACCCACGCCAATCTGTCCGGTGTGGGAGTGACTCTGGTCCGGGCCGGCGAGGGATTTGCCGGTGAGGACATTGCCTTCACCCTGCGCCTGGCAACGGCTGCGCGGGATGCCATTGCCATTGAACTGACCCCGGACAGCCGAGGGGAAAAGGAGAAGCAGAAAAAGCCGGAGAAGGCTGCCCCGGCACCGGAAATTCAGACCATTCCTGCCGGGGAAATCCGAGATCTGTCCCTCACGATTCCGTCCACGAAACGGGGCCCCCTGGCCCTGGACCGGGTGAGGGTGGAGACACGCTTCCCCTTTGGTCTGCTGTTTGCCTGGTCCTGGATGCGGCCTGAAAGCTCCGGCCTGGTCTATCCCAGACCGGTGACGCCGCCCCAGGCCATAACGCCGGAAATGGAAGGCGATGAATCCGTGGCGAGCCATCCGGCGGCTGGCCATGAGCACGCGGAACTCCGGCCCTGGCGGCAGGGGGATATGGTGCAGCGGGTGCAGTGGAAGCGCTATGCCCGGACCGGGGAGATGGTGATTGCTGACTGGGAGGGGGAGCAGGGCAGTCCGCAGTGGCTGGATTATGGGTCCTTCCCGGGTGCGGACACGGAACTCCGTCTCAGCTATCTGGCGGCCCAGGTGCTGGACCGGGAAAGCGCCGGCCGGCTGTTTGGTCTGCGGCTGCCTGGTCAGATTATCGACCCTGACCAGGGGGCGTCCCACGTCCGCCGCTGCCTCCGTGCGCTGGCACTGTTTGGCATCAAAGGCGAATCAGCAGAGGCAATGTCATGAGTGGCCACAGGGAGCAGTTGCCATCCAGAGCCCTGCTGTGGCTGATGGTCGGGTTCGGTCTGCTGGTTCTGCCCCAGTGGGACCGGCTTCCTCCCTGGCTGATCGCTGTCTGCGGGCTGCTGGCGGCCTGGCGCTGGTTTGCCCAGCAGGGCAGCATCCGGCTCCCGGGCAGGCTGCTGCGCTTCGGTGTCATGCTGGCCACGACAGCGGTTTATCTGGCCACGGTTCAGGGCCGGTTTTCGGTGGATACTGCCTCGTCGTTCTTTGTGCTGGCAGTAGGCCTGAAATGGCTGGAAACCCGGTCCTCCCGGGATTTTTATGTGCTCTTTTTCATCCTGATCTACCTGGCGGCGATCAATTTCCTGTTTCAGCAGGGTATCGGCTGGACCCTTGTCAATCTGGCGGGCGTCGTGGTGGTCTTCATTGGATTGCAGGTTCTCAATGCGCCGGATCTCAAAGGGGCGAGCATGGCGGGTTCGCGCCGTCTGGGCATGATGCTGCTGAAAACGGCCCCCATAGTGGTGCTTCTGTTTGTGTTTTTCCCCCGTATGGAACCCCTGTGGAGTGTTCCCCTGGCTTCCGGCAAGGCCCGAACGGGTATAAGCGACACCATGACGCCTGGCTCGATTTCCGATCTGGCCCAGAGCAGCGAGCGGGCTTTCCGGGCTACATTTGGCAGCGAAATTCCCGCTCACCCTGACCGTTACTGGCGGGGCCTGATTCTGGACGAACTGGATGGCGACACCTGGCGGCAGAGTCAGCAGCCGCCATTCGAACGACTGGCAAGGGTGGATCTGGATCCAGGCGTCAGCGAGCTGAAGAGCAACGAGTACGAAATCCTGATGGACCCTACCAGCCAGCGCTGGGTATTTGCGCTCAGTGATTCGGTGCCGGTTTCGGACAATATTGTGCCCGCCCCGGGGGATCTTTTCCGTCTGCAGCGCCCTGCAGATACCACTGTGCGTTACCGGCTTGCCCTGGCCGGAGACGGCGCTTCGGATACCGGAGGCCTGTCACCGGAGGAGCGTCGGCGGTTCCTGCAGCTGCCGTCATCCGGCAACCGCCGGACCAGAGCACTGGCAGACACTCTGCGGCAGGCTTCATCCGGCCCGGCGGAACTGATCAGTCGGTTTCTGAACCGGCTTAACACCGGGGATTACTATTATACCCTGCGACCTCCGGCCATGCCTGTTAACGGCATAGACAGCCTGCTGTTTGATGACAGGCGCGGCTTCTGCGCCCATTATGCCGGCGCCATGACCTTCCTGCTGCGGGCAGCGGGCATTCCGTCCCGGGTTGTGGTTGGGTATCAGGGGGGCTCGCCGGGGGCGGACAATGAATACCTGATTGTGCGCCAGTACGATGCCCACGCCTGGGTTGAGGCCTGGCTGCCGGGCTCCGGCTGGGTTCGTGTCGACCCGACAGGGGCCATAGCCCCGGAGCGCATCGAGTCCGGCCTGCGGGAGGCCATGGAAGAAGAGGGCTCCTTTCTGGAAAACGAATGGGCTTCCGCTCAGCGTTATGGCGACATTGCCCTTGTGCACTGGGCATCCCTGAAGCTGGACCAGCTCAACTATCAATGGTCCCGCTGGGTGGTAGGCTATCAGGGCCAGTCCCAGATGGACCTGATGTCCCGCCTGCCGGGGAACTTCAGTCTGCGGCAGCTGGGCTATGTAACCGCGGGCCTTATTGCTGCGGCGTTGCTGGTGGCGGGGCTGATCACTCTGGTCCGCCAGGGCAGGGGCCGCTCGTCAGATCCGGTACAACGCATGATTGGCCGCTGGCACAGGTTGTTGCAGCGCTACGATGTAGAGCCCCGGTCGGGAGAAACCCCCGACCAGTTGGCCAGCAGGGCCGGCCAGGCCCATCCCGCTGCAGGAAAGCCACTGCAGGCCTTTGCTGCCATGGTAAACAATCATTACTATAAGCCCTCCCGGAGCGGGAAGCGTCCCGATGCTGACCGCATGAGAAGGCTGTTGCGTGCCACCAGACAGGCCCTTCAGAAACAGAATAATCCCGGCCGGGCCAGCCAGAAAGGCGCCGGAAAAAACCACAGCTGAGTGAACCCAATGGCACAGTCGCAAAACCCCATGAGCTGGCATGCAGCGCCCAGATCGCAGGTCACCGCCAGGCTGGCGAAAGGTCAGCTGCCCCATGCGCTTCTGATTGGGGGTGAGCGGGGGGTAGGCAAGCGCCGGTTTGCCGATGACCTGGCGCATGTTCTGGTCTGTGAGCAGCCACTCGGAGAGGATGCAGTGCCCTGCGGCCGGTGCAAGCAGTGCGAGCTGATTGCGGCAGATACCCATCCGGACGTGCGTCATTACGCCCCGGAAAAGTCCCGGATGATCAAAATTGACCAGATCCGGGCTCTGTCAGCGTTTGCCGTGGCCTCACCCCAGGTGGCTCAGCGCAAGATCATCATTGTCGACCGGGCTGACCAGCTCAACATCAACTCCGCCAATGCCCTGCTGAAAACCCTGGAAGAGCCAACAGCCGACGTGGTGCTTCTGCTCCTGCAGGAAACCGGCCGGCCGGTGCTCCCGACTCTCAGGTCCCGCTGCCAGAGCCTGATCATTGCCACTCCCGGTGTGGAAACCGCGTCGGAATGGCTGGCAGGTGAGCTGGATCAGGAAGGGACGAAGATCACCGCGACGGCGGATGACCGGCGGCAGGCCCTGGAAATGGCCAGGTTTGCCCCGCGTCTGGCACTGGAATACCTGACCGGTGATTATCTGGCGCTACGGCGGGAAGCCCTGGATGTGTTTCGCCGTTTCATGAAATCGGAAGTGTCGGTTTCCCAGGCCGCCCGGCCTTTCAAGGCACTGGGCGCGGAAACCACTCTCTGGCTGATGGAGGTCTGGGCCTCGGATCTTGCCAGAATCCAGGCTGGCGCCGAGGGTCGGGACAGGGAAGCCGCTGACATGCTTGGTTTCCTTGCTGGGGTGAACCCGCCCTGGCGGGCCCATGAGCTGCTGGATGCGGTTCGGGAAGGACGTTCGGCGCTGGTTTACAATGCCAATCCCGAACTGGAAGCGGAGCGGCTTCTGCTGCAGTGGCAGGGGCTCATGCCGGTGCGACGCCGCCGGCCCAGCCAGGCGCACTGACGCGAATTGCCGGATGGCCTCCTGCGATCTGTGCGGGGCCCGGTCAGGCTGCTATGATTGGAACATCACACCAACACTGATCCACAACGTTAGACGACACGAAGGATTTGACTATGGGGCCTGGTTTTGGCGCACGCAGTGGCATTCTGACCCTGACCATCAAGGACAAGGCAGTGCTTTACGCAGCCTATATGCCATTTATCCGCCAGGGAGGCCTGTTCATTCCTACCCAGAAGCAGTATCAGCTGGGAGACGAGGTATTTCTGCTGCTCAACCTGATGGATGAGCCGGAAAAGCTTCCAGTGGCGGGCAAGGTGATCTGGATTACCCCCAAGGGTGCCCAGGGCAACCGCGCTGCGGGCATCGGCGTGCAGTTTACGGGAGATGACGAATCCGCCCGGAACAAGATTGAATCCTACCTTGCGGGTGCCCTGAGCTCCGACAGACCCACTCATACCATGTAAGGCTCCCGTCCGTTTCATGAACGACTCCCTGGCCAGCAAGCCTGCCGTAGAAGGCAAAGATACCTATCAGGAAATCCGCTGGCCCCTGGGCCACCTCACTCTTGCCGGCCTGCACTGGCCATGCGAAAAGCCGCAGCCAGAGGCTCCTCCCGTTGTGATGCTCCACGGCTGGCTGGACAACTGCCTTTCCTTTGTCCGGCTAGCTCCTGAGCTTCGGAGTTTCGCGGATGTGTACGCCCTTGATATGGCCGGTCATGGCCACTCAGGGCACAGACCACAGGGGCAGAGCTACCTGCTGGTAGATTACGTGGCAGACCTTGCTGAAATGGTGGACGCCAGTTTTTCCCGGCCTGTCGACCTGGTGGGCCATTCTCTGGGAGGCATAGTGGCATTACTTTACGCCGCGGCCTTTCCGGAGAAAGTGCGTAAGCTGGTTCTCATCGACAGTTTCGGGCCCATCAGCAAAACTGCGGACGAGGCGGTGGCACAGCTCCGGCGGGGCATCATCAAGCGTATATCCGGCTCTGGCAGCAGTGGCGGTTATGCCACCCGGAAAGAAGCGGGCCGGGCCCGCGCAGGTGGACTTAGCCCGCTTTCTCCGGAAGCGGCTGAACAGCTGGTGGGCAGGAATCTCAGACAGGCGGGCGACGCCTTCGTCTGGCGGACTGATCCCAGGTTGCGCCACCCCTCACTAACCATGTACACCGAAGATCAGACCCAGGCGTTTATCCGCTCGGTGAAGGCGGATACCCTGCTGATCCGCGCGGAAAAGGGCCTGCTTGGCAATCCCGCGCACTGGCAATCACGTATGGAAGCAATGCCGTCTCTGAAAGAGGTGGTTGTGCCCGGTTCCCACCACTGCCACCTAGATGGCGATACCCGCCCGGTGGCCGATGCAGTCAGGGGTTTTTTGATCAATGAGCATTGAAAAAACACGTTTTCGATCAGGTCCCGGAGTTATCTTTTTGCTGGTTGCCATGGCAGTTGCAGTGGTAACTGCCGGGGGCGCTACGGCTGAAACCATTAGTCCGTTTCCCAGGGCCACAGTGGAAAAAGAACGACCGATCGTATCCTCGGGGCATCTTGTTATCCTGAGCGCGTTGCGGGAAGTCAACAACGAAATCCGTTCCGAGTCCATGGTACGGCTTGATGTGGAAGGCAAGGGTCAGCTGCTGCAGATCCGCCCGGATGCCAGCCGGGCACAGGCCCGGCAGTATTATCTGGATGAACTGGATGCGCGCAATGCAATCATTCTCTATCGCTGTACGGGGAGGAATTGCGGTCGTAGCAACGTCTGGGCAAACCAGATTTTCGGTGAAGCCAGGCTTTACGGACGGGATGAAGACCAGGACTATATTGCAGCGGCTTACACGGACGACGAAGGCCAGATCCAGGTGGTGCTGGTCTATACGGTGACCCGTGGCAGTAATCGGGAGTATGTCTGGGTTGAACAGCTGAAAACCGAAGATGGCGCCATGCTGCCCGGATTCACAGCCGGGTCATCCCGAATCCTTGGCCCTCTTGTGGTGCCCTGGGAAGGTGGGGTGACTTTCCAGTTTGAATACAGCACCAATGCCCGCCGGCAGTTGCAGGAATGGGCTGCGGAGCCGGGCAGCCGGGTCCTGATCAACAGTTTTACCACTCTGAAAGAGAAGGAGTCGGTAGCCGATGCCATGGAAAGGGCGCAACAGGCGGCCGACGCGATTATGCCCCTGCTGGGCAAAGCCGGGGTAAGCCGTGACCAGATGGTCCCGGTAATTATTGGCCCGGCTGTGACCCTTGACCGACCCGGCCGGACTGGAAACCGGATTGAGCTCAAGGTGGTTTCACAGCCGTGAACTGTAGCCCGGCTTCAGGGAGCGACAGCAGAAGATGAGCAAAAAAAAAGACACCCGGAATACTGAAGATTCCGAAAACGAGGAAGGCTCCCCGGAAAGCGGGGAGACTGGCAGGGGTGTCGCCGAGCGGTCTTCCACGAAAAAGGACCTGCGAAGCGGCCCGCGGAAAAAATCAGGTCGCGGCAGAACCGTGGCGCTCACCCTGGGCAGCGGCGGCGCCAGAGGTTATGCCCACATTGGCGCGATAGAAGTGCTGGTCGAGCGGGGCTACGAGATCACGGCGATTTCCGGATGCTCCATGGGGGCACTGATCGGGGGCGTTTTTGCCGCCGGCAAGATGCAGGACTACAAGGACTGGGTCACCGGCCTTGGCCAGTTCGATGTCCTCCGGCTGCTTGATGTTTCCCTGTCTTCCCCTGGAGCCATCCGTGGGGACAAAATCTTCTCGGTCGTTCGGGAAATGATTGGCAACATCCAGATCGAGGATCTGCCCATTGCCTACACGGCAGTTGCCACGGACCTTCTTGGCCACAGGGAAATCTGGTTTCAGGAAGGCCCCCTCCACCAGGCCATTCGGGCCTCGGTGGCCATTCCCGGCGTTGTTACCCCGGTGGTGTTGAATGGGCGGGTGCTGGTGGACGGTGCCCTTCTGAACCCCCTGCCTATTGTTCCCACCATTTCCTCCCATGCCGACCTTGTGTTTGCGGTCAACCTCAGCGGCGAAGAAGAGCGTGGTCAGCAGGTTCCGGACGCGGTTTTCGAGCAGGAAGACGACAGCGACATGGACGAGTGGATGGAAAAGATGCGCACCAAAGCCTCGCGCTGGCTCGACTGGGATATGCTGCGCTCGTTCATGAGTCGCCGCGACTCCGAAGAGCCGGACGACGAAATTCCGGTTGAGGACAGGATCGCGAGCGTGGCGGCGAAACAGGCACGGAAGGACAAAGAGAAAAAGAAGAACAAGGAGGAAGCTGACAGGAAAGATGAAGACGAGGAGCGCGAGGCGGAGGAACCCGAGACCATTGCCTGGGATCGCCTGGGTATTGGCAAGTTCGATATAATGAACCTCACCATTGAAACCATGCAGAGCGCCCTGGTCCAGTACAAAATCGCGGGTTATCCGCCGGACCTGCTGGTGAATGTGCCCAAGAACGTCAGCCGGACCTATGATTACCACAAAGCCCCGGAACTCATTCAGATTGGCCGGGAACGGATGACCCGGGCACTGGACAGGTTTGAAGAGGATGAAAACAGCTCCGGCCCCATGGCCGTCTGACGTTGAGGGCTTCCCGGCTGCAGAATGCGCGCTGATAGGCGTATAATGCCGACCTTTCGATAACCGCCGCGCAAGGCGGCTCTGCAACAAGGACCCGGTTACCCGTGATACAGCCCATAGATGACCTGCTTACCATTCGTGACCTGGTGCGTTTCGCCTGCACCCGGTTTGCCGGTTCCGAGCTTTTTTACGGCCATGGCACGGACAACGTCTGGGATGAAGCCGTCCACCTGGTCATGCGAAGCGTGAATCTCCCCCTTGAAAACAACACCCTGTTTCTGGACGCGAG
Source organism: Marinobacter sp. (assembly GCF_044799475.1). Taxonomy (GTDB): domain Bacteria; phylum Pseudomonadota; class Gammaproteobacteria; order Pseudomonadales; family Oleiphilaceae; genus Marinobacter. The sequence goes on from NZ_CP085217.1 coordinate 2,780,716, forward strand.
GCTGACCCGGGAAGAGCGCGGGGTGATCCTGGAACGCCTGGACCGCCGTATAAACGAGCGGATCCCTCTGGCCTACCTGCTGGGTGAAGCCTGGTTTATGGGGCTGCCGTTCCGGGTTGACGAGCGGGTGCTGATACCCAGATCACCGTTTTCAGAACTGCTTCAGTCCGGCATGCAGCCATGGATTGGAGACAAGCAGGTCAACCGGATTCTGGATCTGTGCACCGGCAGCGGCTGCATCGGCATCGCGGCGGCCCTGGTATTTGAAGAGGCCGAGGTGGATCTTGCGGATATTTCCCCTGATGCGCTGGATGTCGCCCGATCGAACATCGCTCTGCATCAGGTGGGCGACCGGGTGAATACGCTTCAGGCTGACGTGTTCGAGGGCATTTCCGGTCGTTACGACCTTATTCTGAGCAATCCGCCCTATGTTGACGCGGAAGACATGGCGAGCATGCCGGAAGAGTTCCATCATGAGCCGGTACTGGGCCTCGCGGCGGGGCCGGACGGTCTCGATATTGCTCACCGGATTCTGGCTCACGCACATGAACACCTGGCTCCGCGGGGTCTGCTGCTGGTCGAAGTGGGTAACAGCTGGCCGGCTCTGGAGGCGGCCTATCCGGAACTTCCGTTTATCTGGCTGGAGTTCGAACAGGGTGGGGATGGCGTTTTTCTGCTCAGCGCCGAGGATCTGGCCGAATGGCACGCCGGGAAGAATGGCTAAGGTGCTTTGGCATACTGTGGAGTAGTCAGCAAGCGGACGGGGCTTTCCAGAACACGCTGTAAATACGTCCCTGTACGCTCGGCCTCCGCCATCCATGGCTCCGGACGGTTCTGGAAAGCCCCGCCCGCTTGCTGCCCTGGAGTTGGTGGCAATAACTTTAATTTAACAACACAAGATATTGAATTATGTCGGGAAACACCATTGGAAAACTGTTCACGGTGACCACGTTTGGCGAGAGCCACGGGCCTGCGCTGGGATGCATCATTGATGGCTGTCCTCCAGGCATGGAGCTGTCGGAAGCAGACCTTCAGCAGGATCTGGATCGTCGCAAGCCGGGCACTTCCCGCCATACCACCCAGCGTCGGGAGCCGGATGAAGTGCGGATCCTTTCCGGTGTTTTCGAGGGCAGAACCACAGGAACCCCCATCGGCCTGGTGATCGAGAATACCGACCAGCGCTCGAAGGACTACTCAAAAATCTCCGATCAGTTCCGGCCGGCTCACGCCGACTATACCTACATGCACAAATATGGCTTCCGGGATTATCGGGGTGGCGGACGCTCCTCGGCCCGGGAAACCGCCATGCGGGTGGCCGCCGGTGCGGTGGCCCGCAAGTTTCTGGCGGAGCGCCTGGGTATCCGTATACGGGGTTATCTTGCCCAGCTGGGGCCGATTGTCGTGGAAAATCTCGACTGGGACCAGGTTCATCAGAACCCGTTTTTCTGTCCGGATGCCGGCAAGGTGCAGGAGCTGGAAGATTACATGGATGCCCTGCGCAAGGAGGGCAATTCCGTGGGCGCGCGGATCAATGTGGTGGCTGATCATGTGCCGCCGGGACTGGGGGAGCCGGTGTTTGATCGCCTTGATGCCGACCTGGCTCACGCCCTGATGAGCATCAATGCAGTGAAGGGTGTCGAGATAGGCGCCGGCTTTGGCTGCGTTGCCCAGAAGGGCACGGAGCACCGGGATGAGCTGACGCCGGAGGGCTTCCTGTCCAACCATGCGGGGGGTGTGCTGGGAGGAATTTCCTCAGGCCAGCCCATTCGGGCCAGTATTGCGCTGAAGCCGACCTCCAGCCTTCGACTGCCCGGGCGCAGCATCAACGCCGATGGCGAACCTGTCGAGGTGGTAACCACCGGGCGTCACGACCCATGCGTGGGAATCCGCGCGACGCCCATCGCCGAAGCCATGATGGCCATTGTACTGATGGATCATTACCTGCGTCACAGGGGGCAGAACGGGGATGTGAGGGTCTCCACGCCGGATATCGAGGCCAACCGCACCAGCTAACCGGACAGGCAGGTAACGCGTATCTACTGGCGACTTTCCAACCTCTACTTCTGGTTCTTCGCCCTGCTGGGGGCGCTGCTGCCTTATTGGTCCCTGTACCTGGAGGCGCGGGGGTTCAGTTACCTGCAGATTGCCACGCTGATGGCAACCATCCAGCTTACCAAGGTGATTGCTCCGAATCTCTGGGGGTGGCTCGGGGACCGCACCGGCCAGCGGGTCCGGCTGGTGCGGCTGGGCTCTGTAGCAGGTGCAATGTGTTTTCTCGGCGTGTTTCTCGATACCGGCTTTTACGGCCTGATGCTGGTCATGCTGGCCTTTACCTTTTTCTGGAATGCCATACTTCCGCTGTACGAAGTCATTACCCTGCAGGGCCTCGGGCGGGACCGTGAGCGCTACGGACGGATCCGCTTATGGGGTTCGGTGGGGTTTATCCTTGCGGTGGCGGGCATCGGCTGGCTGCTGGACATGCTCCCCATCGCCACTCTTCCCTGGCTGCTGCTGCCGCTTTTTGGCGGTATTGTGGCGGCCGCCATGCTGGTGCCTGCGGATACAGCCACCCGCCCGAAACGCCCGCCGAAGGGCAGCCTGAAGGCCATAGTGTCTGACCCGGCAGTGCTGGCATTCTTTGCCATGAACATCCTGCTTCAGGTTTCCCACGGCGCCTATTACACCTTTTTCAGTATCCACCTGGAAAAACTGGGTTACGACAGGCTGGCCATAGGTCTGCTCTGGTCGCTCGGGGTGATCGCCGAGATTGGGCTGTTTCTGGTCATGCACCATGTCTTCCGCCGCTTCACGGTGCGGCAGATTGCTCTGGTGGCGGTTTTTCTGACGCTTGTCCGATGGATTATGATCGCCGAGCTGTCATCGATTCTCTGGCTGCTTCTCATTGCCCAGTGTCTGCACGCGGCTTCCTATGGCGCGCTGCATGCCATTTCCGTGCACTACATCCAGGGCTATTTTGGCGAGCAGCATCATGGCCAGGGGCAGGCGCTCTACAGTGGCCTGACCTTTGGCGCGGGCGGCGCAGCCGGTGCCTCGCTGTCGGGCTTCATCGTGGATGCCTGGGGCACGCCGCCGGCATTCTGGGCCAGTGCGGCTGCCATGGCCGTTGCTTTTGTGGTCGCCTGGCTCTGGCTTCGTCCGCCTCCCATTCCTGCTGAGGCGCAGGAGCCCCCCGCCTGATAACCGGGTGGGCAGCGCAGCTTATCCAGAATCGTCACCGCAGTTCATCCACAATTGAAAGCAGCGAGCGGGCGGGGCGTGACAACAGCCGCCCCCGCAGACCCACGGCGCCAAGTACCCGGGTCACTGTCCTGTCTACAGGCAGCACACAGAGGGACTCATCCACCATGCTCCTTGGCAGAACGCTCCAGCCCAGACCAACGCTGGTCATCATCTTGATGGTTTCCAGGTAATTGGTGGGCATCTCCGGCGTCAGCGTGAGGTCCGCTTCCAGAAACAGACGGCTGATGGCCCGGTAGGTGGCGGTACCCGGGTCCGGCAGCAGGGCGCTGTAATCCGCCAGGTCCGCCAGTTCCGGCGTCTCAATACGGGTCAGGGGGTGGCTGTTGCCTGCCACGAAGTCCATGGGGTCATCCCACCTGGCATGCACCTCAAAGCTCCTGTCCATGGCATCGTTCAGGGTGACGAAGGCCAGCTCGGCCCTGCGTTTTCGCATGCGGTCAAAGGCGCTTTCGGAATCCATGAACTGCAGGCCCAGATGAATCTCCGGATAGTCCCGGTTGAGACGCCTCAGCCACGCCGGCAGGTGATGCAGGCCGATATGGTGGCTTGCGATGAGGGACAGGTGTCCACCCACCTCGGCGTTATCCGCAGACAGGGCCAGGCGGGCATTGTGCAGCTCATCCAGAATGCGTCTTGCATGGGGCAGCAGCCGGGTTCCAGCGTCGGTGAGAGCCAGCTTGCGCTGGGAGCGGTCGATAACCGGCACCTGAAGGCTTTGCTCCAGGCTTGCCAGACGTTTGCTGATGGCCGGCTGGGTGAGGTTCATCGCATCCGCCGCGGCTGAAAATGAGCCTTCATCCACCACGGCCAGAAAGGCGGCCAAAGCCTGGGTATCCATGGGTCACTGGTCTCCGGTTAAGGATTGCTCCGTTGGGTATTCTAGAATGGAATGGTATTTATAATAAACATGAATTGAGGTTATGGCATCCCGCCCGTATCATTCTACCTCTCAGTCACTCCCATTTTCGCCCTTGGAGGCTTCCATGCCAGGCAAAACGCTGTACGACAAATTGTGGGACGACCATCTCGTCAAGCAGAGAGACGACGGGTCGGCGCTTATCTACATTGACCGTCACCTGCTGCATGAAGTCACATCGCCCCAGGCGTTTGAGGGCCTGCGTCTGGCCAACCGCAAACCCTGGCGCCTGGACGCCAATCTGGCAACGCCCGATCACAACGTGCCAACCACGGACCGCGCCCGCGGCATTGAGGGCATTGTGGACCCGGTATCCCGGATTCAGGTGGAAACCCTCGACAAAAACTGTGATGAATTCGGCATCCTCGAATTCAAGATAAAAGACCAGCGGCAGGGCATTGTTCATGTCATTGGCCCTGAGCAGGGGGCGACGCTTCCCGGCATGACCATCGTGTGCGGCGACTCCCACACATCCACCCACGGTGCGTTCGGCACCCTGGCTCATGGTATCGGGACCTCGGAAGTCGAGCATGTGCTGGCGACCCAGTGCCTGGTGCAGCAGAAGATGAAGAACATGCTGGTGCGGGTGGACGGAAAGCTTCCAGCCGGCGTCACCGGGAAGGATGTGGTTCTGGCGATCATTGGTCGCATCGGGACTGCCGGCGGCAGCGGTTACGCCATCGAGTTCGGTGGCGAGGCCATCCGGGAACTGTCCATGGAGGGGCGGATGACCATCTGCAACATGTCCATCGAGGCGGGTGCCCGGGTGGGGATGGTTGCTGTTGATGACAAGACCATTGATTACGTCCGCGGCCGGCCCTTTTCGCCGAAAGGTGATCAGTGGGAGCGGGCTGTAGACCACTGGCGGACCCTGCACAGTGATGCGGATGCAGTATTCGACAAGGTGGTTGAGCTGGATGCCGCTGATATACGACCGCAGGTTACCTGGGGAACTTCACCGGAAATGGTTGTGGGCGTGGATGGTCATGTTCCGGATCCGGACCGTGAGGAAGACCCCATCAAGCGCGAAGGGATCGTCCGGGCACTGAAATACATGGGCCTCAAGCCCAATATGCCGATTTCTGATATCAGACTGGACCGTATTTTCATCGGTTCCTGCACCAATTCCCGGATTGAAGATCTGAGGGAAGCCGCTGCGGTGGTGAAGGGCAAGAAGGTATCCCCAACGCTGAAACAGGCGATGGTGGTGCCAGGTTCCGGCCTGGTGAAGGTGCAGGCTGAGCAGGAGGGGCTGGACCGGATATTCATTGAGGCTGGCCTTGAGTGGCGTGACCCGGGCTGTTCCATGTGTCTGGCGATGAACGCCGACAAGCTGGGGCAGGGCGAGCACTGCGCTTCCACGTCAAACCGTAATTTCGAGGGTCGCCAGGGTTTCGGTGGTCGCACTCACCTGGTGAGTCCGGCGATGGCCGCGGCCGCCGCGATTGCAGGTCATTTCACCGATATCAGTGAACTGAGCCACTGAGCTGCTGGAGGAGAGAATCATGAGAGCACTGAAAACACATACCGGAGTCGTGGCTCCGATGGACCGGTCCAATGTGGACACGGACATGATCATCCCGAAACAGTTTCTCAAGTCGATCAAGCGCACGGGTTTTGGCCCGAATCTGTTCGATGAACTGCGCTATCTGGATGAGGGCAAGCCGGACCAGGATTCGTCCCAGCGGCCGCAGAACCCGGACTTTGTCCTGAATCAGCCCCGCTACAGGAATGCCAGCGTATTGCTTGCCCGCCGCAACTTCGGCTGTGGCTCAAGCCGGGAGCATGCGCCCTGGGCACTGGATGATTTCGGTTTCAGGGTGATCATTGCACCCAGTTTTGCTGATATTTTCTACAATAACTGCTTTAAGAATGGTCTTTTACCTGTTGTTCTTGAAGAGAATATTGTGGACAAGCTGTTTCAGGAAGCCGAGGCGGAAGAGGGTTTTCAGCTGGCGGTGGATCTTGAGGCCAGGACGGTTACCACGCCTTCCGGAGAATCCTTCACATTTGAGGTGGATGACTTCCGTCGGCACTGTCTCCTCAACGGTCTGGATGATATCGGGGTTACGCTGGAAGATGCTGATGCCATCAAGGCATACGAAGACAGCCGCCGAAAAACCGCACCCTGGCTTTTTGATGCTGCAGGTTGATTGCAGGGCCGGGCTTTGTGGTCTGGCCTGCGCGGCAGTTTAATCCAACAACGGATTTTAGAGGGAAATGTTCATGAGTCAGTCTGTTCTTCTGCTTCCGGGTGACGGTATCGGGCCGGAAATTGTTGCCGAAGCCGAGAAAGTCCTCCACGAGGTCAACGACAATTTTGGCCTGGACCTGCGCTTCGAGTCCGGTCTGGTGGGCGGCGCAGCCATTGATGCGACCGGCGAGCCCCTTCCGAAGAAAACCATGGAGAGGGCCCAGAAGGCCGATGCGATTCTTCTGGGTGCCGTCGGCGGTCCCAAATGGGATCATCTTGAAATGGCCCTGCGTCCGGAGAAGGGGCTGCTTGGCCTGCGCTCCGGCCTGGAGCTGTTTGCCAACCTGCGCCCGGCAATTCTGTATCCCCAGCTGGCGTCGGCGTCTTCCCTCAAGCCGGAGGTTGTTTCCGGGCTGGATATCCTGATTGTCAGGGAGCTTACCGGCGGCATCTATTTTGGTCAGCCCCGGGGCATCCGCACCCTGGAAGGCGGCGAGCGCCAGGGGTTTAACACCTATGTTTACCGTGAGTCTGAAATCCGCCGCATCGGCCGTGTGGCCTTTGAAGCTGCCCGGCAGCGTAACGGCAGACTCTGCTCGGTGGACAAGGCCAATGTACTGGAAGTGACCGTACTGTGGCGCGAGATCATGAACGATCTGGCGAAGGAATATCCGGATGTCGAGCTGAGCCACATGTACGTGGACAACGCGGCCATGCAGCTGGTCCGGGCTCCAAAGCAGTTCGATGTGATTGTGACCGGAAACATGTTTGGTGATATTCTATCCGACGAAGCGGCCATGCTGACCGGCTCCATCGGGATGCTGCCCTCGGCTTCAATGAATGCCGAGAAGCAGGGCATGTTCGAGCCCTGTCACGGTTCAGCGCCGGATATCGCGGGCCAGGGCGTTGCCAACCCGCTGGCCACGATTCTTTCCGTGGCGATGATGTTGCGGTACAGCCTGAATGCAGAAGAAGCGGCCCGCGCCATTGAAGCGGCTGTCAGCAAAGTCCTGGACCAGGGGCTTCGCACAGCCGACATTATGTCCCCTGACGGCCGTCGGGTTGGTACCAGTGAGATGGGGCAGGCGGTACTGGCCGCATTGTAAGAACGCTATTTATATTTCAGACCCGACGGTGGCACGATGCCGCTACCGCGGGATCATCCATCCTGTCCGGAGCCGGCGATAGGGGTTCAGGGCGGGCATAAAATGAGGTTCAAAGGTCGCATGAAGCGAGTTGGACTAATTGGCTGGCGTGGCATGGTGGGTTCTGTCCTCATGCAACGCATGCAGGAAGAAAATGACTTCGCCGATATAGAACCGGTGTTTTTCTCAACATCACAGGCCGGCGGCGCTGCCCCGGATGTGGGCAAGTCGGGCATTCCGCCCCTGAAGGACGCCTTCAGTCTGGAAGAGCTCATGCCGCTCGACGTGATCGTCACCTGTCAGGGCGGCGATTACACCAGCGATATGTACCCAAAGCTGCGGGACGCAGGCTGGGAAGGCTACTGGATTGACGCGGCATCCACGCTGCGCATGAAGGACCACTCCGTCATCGTGCTGGATCCGGTCAACCGCAAGGTGATCGACAAGGCGCTGGACGAAGGTATCAGGGACTACATTGGCGGCAACTGCACCGTCAGTCTCATGATGCTGGCCCTGGGTGGCCTGCTGGAGCAGGATCTGATCGAGTGGGTTTCCCCCATGACCTATCAGGCGGCTTCCGGCTCAGGCGCCAAGCACATGCGGGAGCTTCTGAACCAGATGGGCTCACTGCAGAACAGCGTTGCGGATCTGCTGGCTGACCCGGCATCGGCCATTCTGCAGGTTGACCGGCTGGTGACCGAGAAGATGCGCGCCGCTGATTTTCCCACGGAGCACTTCGGCGTGCCTCTTGCCGGCAGCCTGATCCCCTATATCGACAAGCAGCTTGATAACGGCCAGAGCAAGGAAGAGTGGAAAGCCCAGAGCGAAACCAACAAGATTCTGGGTCGCACCGACAAGCCGATCCCCATCGATGGTATCTGTGTGCGGATCGGCGCCATGCGCAGCCACAGCCAGGCGCTGACTATCAAGTTGCGCAAGGACCTGCCGATAAGCGAAATAGAGTCGATTCTGGCGAAGGCCAATGACTGGGTGAAAGTTGTGCCGAACGACCGGGAAGCCACCATGAGTGAACTGACCCCGGCAAAGGTGACAGGCACTCTGAGTATCCCGATTGGCCGCATCCGCAAGCTGGCAATGGGGCCGGAGTATATCTCTGCGTTCACCGTTGGTGACCAGCTGCTCTGGGGCGCCGCTGAACCCCTGCGCCGGATGCTTCGCATCCTCCAGGAGCGGTGACCTGCGGCACTTAATGCCAACTGGGTCCGGTTTTTGTTAACCGGGTGGGGGCGGAGGCTGTTTTCAGTCTCCGCCCCTGTTATTTTCACGGGCGTTTCTTCATCCTGTCCCGGAAGCTGGGCCAGGCTCCCTGCAGGGCCAGGAATCAGAACTGGCCTGCCTTCTGGCGGTGAAGAAGGATGCCTGTCACCTGAGAGCCATGAGTGAAGACATTGGGTTCCATGGGCTTTGTGAACCAGTGGTGCAAGGATTGAAGCTGATTGATTGATAAAACTGGCTTTATCAACAATACTTGCCCAAATTGATAGACCGGTTTGCCAATAACAAAGCAAAACAAAACTGACGAATTACAGCATAAGTCATCCAACCTCGTCCGATTCTGTTTGAAAAAGCAGTAACGAATAACGGAGACTGGTAAGGAAAAAGCATGAAGGTACGCAAGCTTGCGGTTGCCCTGGCTCTTGCGGGGGGGCTTGGCTCTGGTGTTGCTCAGGCGCTGGGGTTAGGAGAAGTTGAACTTCAGTCCTTTCTGAATGAGCCTCTGGATGCAGAGATTCCCCTGCGCAAAACAGAGGGCGTCAGCCGGGATAACATAATCGTGGAACTCGCATCCCCGCAGAGTTTCGAAAGGCTCGGTATCGACCGGGACTTTTTCCTGACCAATCTCAGGTTCAGTGTGGATTCAGCGCCCGGTGGGGGTCTGGTTGTCAATGTGACATCCAGACAGCCTGTCAGGGAGCCCTACCTGAACTTCCTTATCGAGGTTAACTGGCCCAGTGGCCGGCTGATGCGGGAATATTCGCTGTTGCTGGATCCACCGGTGTACGCCGAGCAGTCAGGGCTCGAAGAGCAGGTGCAGGCGCCAGCTACGACTCAGCCCCGCCAGCAGCAGCCGGCCAGGGCGACACGGCTCCCCACCCAGGAGCCCGCCAGAAACGTTGCCTCCGCGCCCCGTTCCGGCTCGGCCTTTGGCCCGACTGGTCCCTCCGACACGCTATGGGCGATTGCCCAGGCCGCAAGGCCCAGCAATCAGGTGACACCGCAGCAGGTGATGCTGGCCATTCAGGATCTCAACCCCGATGCCTTTATCGGCGACAACATCAATCGCCTGAAGCAGGGCGAAGTGTTACGCATACCCAGCCTTGACCAGGTGCAGCAGCGAAGCCCTGCGGAAGCTGCGCGACAGGTACGCGTCCAGAATGAGGCCATTGCAGCCGGACAGCGACCGGTGGATGCCACGGACGCCGACGATGAGCAGCAAGCGGCCCCGGCCCGTGCCGAGGCCGGCGATGAGCTCAGGCTCATTGCTGCCGATGACGGTGAAGGCCGTACGGCTGACGAGGGCGGATCTGTTGCTGGCACCGATGCGGGCACAGGTGGCGCGGAAGCCGGACAGGCGGTCGCTCTGGAGGAACTGGACCGGACCCGTCGTGAGAACGAAGAGCTCTCGTCCCGCCTGCAGGACATGGAGGATCAGGTCCAAACCCTTCAGCGTCTGATTGAGCTCAAAAACACCCAACTTTCCGAAATGCAGGAAATGGTTGGTGAAGACGCCCCAGCGGAACAGCCCCCTGCAATGGACGGAGCTGGCCCCGAGGCTGATGCGGAAATGACGCCGGGCGCTGACACTGACGCTGCCACCGATGCGCCGGTAGCGGTTGATGAAGACGCGGCGGATATTGCCGACGAAGAGACTGAGACGGAGCAGCCGGTTGAAGATGCAGCGCGAGAGGAAGCAGGGGCAGAGGTAGCAGCAGAAGCTGATGAAGCCGCAGAGCCTGTAACCGAAGAAGCTCCTGCTGCAGAACCCACGGACGAAGCCGGTGAAGTCGCCGAAGCGGAAGACGCTCCCGTGGCTGAACCTGCCCCGGCGGTGACACCTCCTGCGGCGGAACAGCCAGTCAAAGACAAGGGTTTCCCCGGCAATGTAATCGATGAGATCAAGGGCAATACACTTTACCAGGTTGCTCTGGGCGGCGGCCTGATCCTGCTGCTGTTCTTGCTTCTGCTTCTGGCTCGTCGCAATGCCAATCGGGAAAAAGAGTTTTACGAGCAACTGAATCGCGAGTCGGGCACCGAGGAGGACAGCTTCGACCTGGAGGTTGCAGAAGAGAGCGCCGCTGCGGAAGAGCTGGAAGGCGCCGACCCGCTCGCGGATGCAGACGTCTACATAGCCTATGGCCGTCTGGATCAGGCGGCCCAGGCCCTCGAGGGAGCCATATCCCGCGAGCCGAGCCGTTCTGATCTCCGCCTGAAACTGCTGGGCGTCTATGCAGACAGCCAGGACAGAAGTGCTTTCGAAAAACAGCTCAGGGAACTGGAGGCTCTCGAGGACGGCGAGGCCATCGCAGAAGCGGAAGCCCTGAGGCACAGGCTCGAAGAAGCTGAATCCGGACCCAGCATCGACGATCTGGAATCCCAATTGCGTTCAGGCTCGTTCGAGGCGCCGGCAGCGGAACCTGCGAAAGAGGCGGCCGCCGCCGAGGCGGAAGATGAATACAGTTTCGACTTTGAAGAAGGATTCGATCTGGAGGAGCCAGAGGCCGAAAAGAAGGCCGTGAAGGACGAAGAATCTCCTGAATCTGACGACTTTGAGTCGGCGCTGGAAGATCTTGAGCTGGATGAGGAATCCCTGCTGGAGAGTGCCGGCGAGGAGGAGTCTGAGAAGAAGGAAGAGGAATACGGTGCGATCGAATACGATCTGTCCGTTACCCCTGACGAGTCAGAGCTCGATGAAGAGGAAATCGACACGTCAACCGACAAGGATCTCGAGGATCTGAGCCTGGAGCTTGAGAAAGACGCCGAGGACGACTACACCGTCGATTTCAAATCGGACACCACGCTGGACGAAGCCGACGAACTTGCAGAGACGGAAGAGGCGGTTGAGCCCAGAGCGCTGACCGAAGAACCGCTGGATCTGGAAGAGGAAATGCCCTCACTGAAGCCGGAGGACGTGGGTATTGACAGCGCCGAGACCGGCGATCAGGTGTACCAGACGGAAACGCCAAAAGACGATGAAGAGGCCCTAATCCGGGCGGATGACGGGTCACTGGACGAGTCTTTCCTTGACGAACTCGACGCCGAGCTGGAAAAAGTGGCTGGGGAAGACGACATTGAAGGGCTATCCTCCCTGTCCGGCGACGAGCTTGATGACCTTGAGCTGGACGTGTCGGACGAAGACCTTGCCCTCATGGAAGAAGTTGCTGACCGCGGTGGCGAAGAAACGGAAAAGCCAGAGGCGGAAAAGGAAGAGCTGGAACTCGATGTTGAGGATACTCTCAGCGACGCGGATCTGGATCTCGAGCTGGAGCCAGGCACTGATGAAGAGCGGCTGGCGGGTGCGCCCATTGTTGAGCCGGAAGGCCCGGACGTGAGCGAAACCGCAGAAGAAAAGCCACCAGCCAGGCCTTCGGAGTCTCCTGAACTGCAGGAGTCCGATCTTGGGGAAGAAGACGACTTCGACTTCCTGTCGGGAACCGACGAAGCGGCCACCAAGCTGGATCTGGCCCGCGCCTATGTGGAAATGGGCGATGCCGATGGTGCCCGGGACATTCTCGAGGAAGTGGCCATCGAAGGTAGCGAGGAACAGAAGGCCGAAGCCCAGGACATGCTTAAAAACCTGCCCTGATCGTATATAATCGGTTTGTGACACGCGCATGACGCCGGCGACCCTTACGGGTCCCGGCGTTTTGTTTTTGTTCGGACCTGAGAATTGGTAAACCTCCTTGTTTGTCTGCCACCCCGACCTGACCACAGATGATGCAATTGGGAGCGGCCGGGTCGCTCTGGTTTTTGAGTACGATGGTGCCTGCTTTCATGGCTGGCAGTATCAGAAATCCGGGATCCCCTCTGTTGAAGGGGTGCTGAGCCGGGCCGTGGCCAAAGTGGCAAACCATCCGGTGGAATTGGTCTGTGCCGGCCGGACCGACGCCGGAGTCCATGCCAGTTATCAGGTGGTGCATTTTGATACCCGGTCCATCCGGAATATCCGCTCCTGGGTGATGGGTATCAACACCGCCCTGCCGAGCTCGGTGTCCGTGCACTGGGCAGGCAACATGGCAGATGAGTTTCACGCCCGTTTCTCGGCGCATCACCGGCGCTATCGCTATGTGATATACAACCATCCGGTTCGGCCAGGTATCCTGCGCCATCAGGTTTCCTGGAACTACCGGCCGCTGGACGCTGGTGCCATGCACAGGGCTGCCCAGGTTCTTGTTGGTGAGCATGACTTTTCCTCGTTCCGCGCCGCTGGCTGCCAGTCCCGCACGCCCAACCGGAATCTCCATCACATCACGGTAACCCGCCATGACGATTTCCTTGTCATTGATGTCCAGGCCAATGCCTTTCTTCATCACATGGTCAGGAATATTGCCGGTGCGCTAATGGCGGTTGGGTGTGGCAAGCGACCATCGAGCTGGATTCATGACATACTGGGGGCTCGCAATCGGACGCTGGCGGGAGTGACTGCGCCTCCCTATGGCCTGTACCTGGTGGACGTGGGTTACCCCTCCGCTTTTGGTGTGCCAGCCAGCGAACCCGGCCCGGGTTTTGCGCGACCCTGGTTTAAATCTGAAACGCAGGTGAGCGAAATCCCATGAGAACTCGTACAAAAGTGTGTGGCATCACAACCCGCGACCACGCTGTGGCAGCTGCGACGGCCGGAGCGGACGCCATTGGTCTGGTGTTCTATGGGCCCAGCCCCAGGGCCGTAACCCTGGAGGTGGCTGCGGACATAGCTCGCGCGCTCCCGGCCTTTGTCAATCTGGTGGGGCTGTTTGTGAACCCTTCGCCAGCCGAAGTGAAGGCTGTAACTGAAGTGGTACCCCTGGATCTACTGCAGTTTCACGGGGATGAAACACCAGCCTTCTGTGAGGGTTTTGCGCGACGCTGGATCAAGGCGGTGCGGGTGCAGAACCGGGAGGATATTGAAGCAGCTTTTCACACTTACCATAATGCGTCTGGAATACTGGTGGATGCCTGGGATCCCGCCCTTTACGGGGGTACTGGCAAGGGCTTTGACTGGTCACTGATACCGTCCAGGAGGCCGGTGCCGCTGATATTGGCCGGCGGTTTGAACTCTGATAACGTGGCTCGCGCCGTTGCACAGGTGAGACCCTGGGCGGTTGATGTCAGTGGCGGGGTGGAGCTGAAAGGTCCCAATGCGCGGAAAGGTATCAAAGACGTGTCCCGAATTAACGAATTCCTGAAAGAGGTTCACCGTGTCGATGAAACTGACTGACGAAATGCTCAGCATGCTTCCGGATACCCGCGGCCATTTTGGTGCTTATGGCGGGCGCTTTGTCTCGGAAACCCTGATGGATTCACTGATGATTCTTGAGCGGGAGTATCTCCGGCTCAAAACGGATCCGGACTTTCAGGCCCAGTTCGACAAGGACCTGGCGCATTACGTAGGTCGTCCCAGCCCGCTGTACTTTGCGGAGCGGCTGACGAAAAAGGCGGGCGGAGCCCAGATCTGGCTCAAGCGGGAGGACCTCAACCACACCGGTGCCCACAAGGTAAACAACACCGTCGGCCAAGCCCTTTTGGCCAGCTTTCTGGGCAAGAAGCGGATCATTGCGGAGACAGGAGCCGGTCAGCACGGTGTTGCCACGGCTACCGTGTGTGCCCGCCTGGGGCTTGAATGCCACATTTTCATGGGTGCAGAAGACGTCCAGCGGCAGTCCCTGAACGTTTTCCGGATGAAACTGCTTGGTGCTCAGGTGCATGCGGTCACCAGCGGCACCCGCACTCTCAAGGACGCAATGAATGACGCCATGCGTGACTGGGTCACCAATGTGGACGACACCTTTTACATCATTGGTACCGTGGCCGGCCCCCATCCCTATCCGCTGCTGGTGAGGGATTTCCAGTCGGTGATCGGACGGGAAACCCGGGAGCAGTCCCTGCGTCAGGCCGGCAAGCTGCCTGATGCGCTGGTTGCATGCGTTGGCGGCGGGTCCAATGCCATTGGCATGTTCCACCCCTTCCTGACGGACGAAAGCGTCGAAATGTACGGTGTCGAGGCTGGCGGCCTGGGTATTGAAACCGGCCGTCACGCAGCGCCACTGTCGGCCGGTCGGCCAGGGGTATTGCACGGCAACCGGACCTATCTGATGGAAGACGAGAATGGTCAGATTGCCGGCACCCATTCAGTCAGCGCCGGTCTGGATTACCCCGGCGTGGGTCCGGAGCACAGCTGGCTGAAGGATATCGGTCGCGCCCACTATGTTTCGGTAACCGATGACGAGGCGCTGGACGGCTTCCGGGAACTGACCAGGGTGGAAGGCATCATGCCGGCGCTGGAGACAGCTCATGCAGTGTCCTATGCCATGAAGCTTGCGCCGACAATGAGCAGTGACAAGATGATCGTGATCAACATTTCCGGCCGCGGTGACAAGGACATACACACGGTTGCCCAGCTTGACGGTATTGAACTTTAAAAACAGCGGACCGGGGCGGCATTGCGACCGCCACCATCAGGGATAAAGGAGCAGGCATGAGTCGTATTGCAGGTGTGTTTGAGGCATTGAAAGGTCAGGGGCGCAAGGCTCTTATTCCGTATATCACCGCGGGGGATCCGGCTCCGGACCAGACAGTTGGCCTCATGCACACGCTGGTAAAGGCCGGCGCCGACATCATTGAGCTGGGAGTGCCATTTTCTGATCCCATGGCCGATGGTCCGGTAATCCAGCTTGCCTGCGAGCGGGCGCTTGTCCACGGCACCTCCCTCCGGCAGGTGCTGGGCATGGTGCGCAGCTTCCGCGAGACGGACGACCGCACCCCCGTTGTGCTCATGGGCTACCTCAACCCCATGGAAGCCATGGGCTTCGAAGCATTCGCCGATTCAGCAAAGGACTCCGGAGTGGACGGCATTCTGACCGTTGACCTGCCGCCGGAAGAGGCCGATGAGGTGGCACCGCTGTTTACAGCCCGGGAGCTGGATGCCATTTTCCTGCTTTCCCCGACTACCACAGATGAGCGGATCCGGGCAATCAGTGAGCACTCCTCGGGATATGTGTACTATGTTTCTTTCAGGGGTGTGACTGGCGCAAAGGGAATCAATGTCCCGGAAGTGGCAGACAGGGTAAACAATATTCATACTCTGACGGCTTTGCCGGTGGCTGTCGGGTTTGGCATCAGGGATGCGCAGACCGCTGCCGAGGTTGGCAGGGTATCCGATGGTGTAATTGTTGGTAGTGTGCTGGTGGATACAATAGCCAGTAACCAGACCGACCCGGAGCAGCTGAAGCGGGCTTTGACGGATCTGTTGCACCCCATGCGTGAGGCGCTGGACGGACTTGCCTCCTGAATCAGCGCGTCCAGGCGCTCTGAACAGAAAGCCTTAAAGTACAGGATGACATCATGAGTAACTGGCTGGACAAGATAATGCCGAGCATGATCCGCTCGGATTCCAAGCAGCGGACCAGCGTGCCGGAAGGGCTCTGGAAAAAGTGTCCCAAGTGCGGCGGTTTTCTTTACAGGCCTGAGCTGGACAAGAACCTCGATGTCTGCCCCAAGTGCAATCACCACATGCGAGTTACCGCAAGGCGCCGGCTGGACATATTCCTGGACCCGGAAGAGCGGGAGGAGATTGCCAATGACCTTGAGCCCTGGGACCGTCTGAAGTTCAAGGACACCCGCCGCTACAAGGAGCGTCTCGTCCAGAACCAGAAAGCCACCGGCGAAAAAGATGCGCTGGTGGTCATGAAGGGCCGCACCCTCGGTGTGCCCCTGGTGGCATGCTCTTTCGAGTTCAATTTTCTTGGCGGCTCCATGGGCCAGGTGGTGGGGGAGAAGTTTGTCCGGGCCGCCAATATTGCCCTGGAGGAGCGCATTCCTCTGGTCTGCTTTTCCGCCAGCGGTGGCGCGCGCATGCAGGAGGCAATTCTCTCCCTCATGCAGATGGCGAAGACTGCTGCTGTGCTGGAGCGCATGAAGCAGGAGGGTGTTCCCTATATTTCCGTACTGACGGACCCCGTGTTCGGCGGTGTATCAGCCAGCCTGGCCATGCTGGGGGACCTCAACATTGCAGAGCCCCACGCACTGATCGGCTTTGCCGGTCCGCGGGTTATCGAGCAGACGGTTCGGGAGAAGCTGCCAGAGGGATTTCAGCGTAGCGAATTTCTTCTGGAGCATGGCGCCATCGATATGATTCTCCATCGCCACGAGCTCAGAAGCCGGATTGCATCGGTTCTGGCCAAATTCACCGGCCAGGAAAAACCGGAGCCGGAAGCACCGATCGAATTCGAGCCTTCGGAAAAGCCTGAAGTGAATGTCCCTGAGCAGTAAAGGCCAGGGTCCGGTCAGACCGGGCCCCGACGCCTCTCTGGACGCCTGGTTGAGCTATCTCGAAGCTCTCCACCCATCTGAAATCGATATGGGTCTGGATCGGGTCCTTTTGGTCCTGCGTCGTCTGATGCCGGGCAGACCCGGGGGCCGCATCATCACCGTGGGCGGCACCAATGGCAAGGGCAGCACCGTCGCCTGCATTGAGGCGCTGCTGCTTGCCGCCGGCAGGCGCGTTGGTACCTATACCTCGCCCCATCTCACCAGGTATAACGAACGCATCCGGGTGAACGGGCAGGATGTTGATGATGCCTCCCTGATCTCGGCGTTTGAGAAGATTGAAGCGGCCCGGGGTTCGGTGTCCCTGACTTATTTTGAGTTCGGCACCCTGGCCGCGTTTCTGGTGATGCAGGAAGCAGGCCTGGATGACTGGGTGCTGGAAGTGGGTCTGGGCGGCAGGCTGGATGCGGTCAATGTCCTTGACGCAGATCTGGCCATCATCACCTCCGTCGACATAGACCATGCCGCCTGGCTGGGCAATGACCGGGAGACCATTGGTTTTGAAAAGGCCGGCATATTGCGCCAGGGGCGCCCGGCCATATACGCCGATCAGGCGCCACCGGGTTCCGTACTGCAACAGGCCAGGGCCCAGCAGGTGCCTCTCTGGCGCTATGGCGTGGACTACTCCGTGCCCGAAGATGGCAGCCGCGTTGATATCCCCGAGCTGGATCGCCGGGTTCCTTTGCCGGTGACGCCACTGCCGGTCACCAGCCTGGCGGCGGCGGTAATGGCCGTGCTCTGGCTTGAGCCTGATCTTTCCGATACCACCATTTTCAGCACCCTTGCCAGAGTCCGTGTGCCCGGCCGCTTCGAGTGCCTTCAGGAGCATCCCCGGGTTGTTCTCGATGTGGGTCACAACCCGCACGCCGCCCGCTGGCTGGCGGCTCGGATGAACGAAATTGCCCCGCCGCCCGGGAAAGTCTTCGCGGTCTATGCCTGCCTTGAAGACAAAGACAGTGCCGGGGTAGTGGTTGAGCTCATGGGTACAGTGGACCACTGGATTCTCGCAGGTCTGTCAGGAAACCGGGGACTGGGTGTGCCGGCTCTTGAGTCCCGGCTGCAGGGACTTCTGGCTGCAGGTACCCAGCATAGTTGTGATACTGTGACGGAAGGTGTGAATCTGGCGCTGGAGCGCGCCTCCCCGGAAGACCTGATTATTGTTTTCGGTTCTTTTTATACCGTGGCGGAAGCCCGCCTTTACCTCCTCTCGACCCTCGGCGGAGGGAAGGGCAGTTAAAGTTCAGTCATGGACGCTATGGGACTTTGAGTTATCACCCCTGGCCGGTTAGTATCCGCACTTGAGCCGGCTCGGATAGCGAGCGGCGCCCAGGACAGTTACTGAAGGGGAGAGTAAATAACGTGGATGGTCTCAAGCAACGGCTGATCGGAGCCCTGGTGCTCATATCCCTGGCCGTTATTTTCGTGCCCATGCTGTTTGATGAGCCTCACGTCGAGCGCTCTTCCCGTGTTCTGGACATAGCTGAGGAGCCGCCTTTCCCCGAGGTTGAGCGGCCCCCCGAGCCTTCTGCGGAACCCCCTTCCTACCGGATTGAAGAAGTAGAGCCGCCGCAGGTCCCTGAAAGGGACGCCGACGAAGGGGCACAGGCGGCGGCCCCTGCAGAAGAGCCGAAGCCAGTTGTTGAGCCCGAACGCCGTTCCGAAGAACCAGTTGCGGATACTGCTCCGTCTGCAGCGGAAGTGGAGTCCGAGCCAGCTCAGAGTGTCGAATTTGCCCGCTCCCTGGAAGGCGCCTGGGTGGTTCAGCTCGGCAGCTTTGGCAATGCCGATAACGCCCGCCGGTTGCGGGACAATGTTCGCGAAAAAGGCTATGACGCCCATACACAGCGGGTAGAAGGCGGTGAAACCACCTTCACCCGCGTATTTGCCGGTCCCTTTGCCGACAAGGAAGATGCCCGGGAAGCCAAGGGTGAGCTGGACACGGCGTTTGGGGTCAACGGTCTGATCGTATCCGGCGAGTAGCGGGCCGGGCAGATCCAGGTTTTTACCGGTTTGGTGTGGCCCTTATTCCTGATAGAATTCGCGCTTTCGTATTACTGTCGGGTTGCTCATGAATGCGCTGATCTGGATTGATTGGGTCATCATCGCACTGATTGCCGTGTCAACGCTGATCAGCCTCAAACGTGGATTCGTCAGGGAAGCCCTGTCGCTGGTTTCCTGGGTTGGCGCTTTCATCATTGCACGTACGTTCCATCCCCAGATGCAGGCTCTGCTGGAAGGCACCGTGGAAACACCCATGGTTCGTCTTGTGGCGGCCTTTGCCATTCTGTTTTTTGGCACGCTGATTGTGGGGGCGATCATAAACAACATGATTGGCCACCTGGTGAAGGCCACAGGCCTTACGGCAACGGATCGGGTGCTGGGAATGGGGTTTGGTCTGCTGCGGGGGCTGGTGGTGGTCATTGTGGCTATAGCCTTCACCCGTTACACACCCCTGGCGGAAGACACCTGGTGGCGAACCTCCATCATGATTGACCGCCTTGCAGTCGTTGAAGAGTGGTCCAGACGGACCCTTGGCGACGAATTCGGCCGGTATCTCGGTCCCGCTGCCGAGGCAGACACGGATGCCGCAGTCATGGGAACGCTCGCCCATTAATATTTCTGTTTTAATGCTCTGGAGAAGTCAGTACCCATGTGTGGAATTGTAGGAGTAGTCAGTACCACCAACGTGAATCAGACGTTGTACGACGCCTTGACCGTCCTTCAGCACCGGGGCCAGGATGCGGCCGGCATTGTGACATTTCAGGCTGACCGGTTTTTTCTGCGCAAGGACAACGGCCTGGTGCGGGATGTGTTCCGCACCCGCCACATGCAACGACTGGTCGGCAACGTGGGTATTGGCCATGTCCGCTATCCCACAGCGGGCAGTGCCAGTTCTGCAGAGGCTCAGCCATTTTACGTCAACAGCCCCTATGGCATCACCCTGGCCCACAATGGCAACCTGACCAATGCAGACGATCTGAGCCGGGATCTCTTTCGCACCGATCTGCGCCATATCAACACCAATTCCGACTCCGAAGTCCTGCTCAATGTGTTTGCCCATGAGCTCCAGAAGCTGGGCAAGCTGGACCCCACGAAGGAAGAGATCTTTTCCGCCGTCAGCGCTGTTCATGAGCGTTGCCGGGGCGCCTATGCAGTGATTGCCATGGTTACCGGCTATGGCATTGTGGGCTTCCGGGATCCGAACGGGATCCGTCCCGTCTGCTACGGCGTCCGGAAAACGGAAGCCGGTCAGGAGTACATGATCGCCTCGGAAAGCGTCGCCCTGAGCGCCGCCGGCTTTACCCTGGTGCGTGACATAGCGCCGGGAGAGGCGGTCTACATTGAGACGGACGGCACTCTTTATACCCGCCAGTGCGCAAAAGAAAATCACCTGATTCCCTGCATCTTTGAACATGTCTACTTTGCCCGCCCTGACTCCATCATGGACCGGGTCTCCGTCTACAAGGCCCGTCTGAGAATGGGGGAGACCCTCGCGGACAAGGTTCTGCGGGAAAATCCGGACCACGACATAGATGTGGTCATGCCGATTCCCGATACGAGCCGGACGTCCGCCATGCAAATGGCTTACCGGCTGGGGGTCAAGTTCCGGGAAGGGTTCATCAAGAACCGCTATATCGGCCGCACCTTCATTATGCCAGGGCAGAAGCTGCGCAAGAAATCCGTGCGCCAGAAACTGAATCCGATCGACCTGGAATTCCGGGGCAAGAATGTAATGCTGGTGGATGACTCCATTGTCCGGGGGACGACCTGCAAAGAGATTGTGCAGATGGCCAGGGACGCTGGTGCCCGCAAGGTGTATTTTGCCTCCGCTGCGCCGCCTGTCCGGTATCCCAACGTCTACGGCATCGATATGCCAGCGGCCAGTGAACTTATCGCCCATGATCGCAGCATCGAGGAAATCCGCGAGCTGATTGGCGCAGACTGGCTGCTTTATCAGGATCTCGATGACCTGATTACCTGCGTCAGCGATGTCAATCCGGATATCGAGGGCTGGGAGTGTTCCGTGTTTGACGGCCATTATGTGACAGGAGACATTGACCGAGCCTATCTTGAAAAACTCGAATCCCAGCGCGGTGACGAGATCCAGTCGGGAGCAGCTTCCCAGGGATACAGCGATGTGGGCAGAGACACGGACAATGGGATTATTGACCTGCATAACGACGACGACTGAGGCGCGGTATTATGACTCTGCGACGTGAAGAGTTTGTATCCATTCCTGAATCCGATCTCGATGGGGTTTCGGTTGATACCCTTGCCGTGCGTGCAGGACAGATCAGAACCGACCAGCTGGAGCACGGTGATGCCATCTTCCCGACCTCCAGTTTCGTTTATGGCAGTGCAGCCCAGGCAGCGGCCCGGTTTTCTGGCGAAGAGCCTGGCAACATCTATTCCCGGTTCACCAACCCCACAGTGCAGGCCTTTGAAGCAAGGATTGCGGCGATGGAAGGCGGTGAGCGGGCGGTCGCGACAGCCTCTGGCATGGCGGCGATCCTGAGCATCTGCATGTCGCTGCTGCAGAGTGGCGATCATGTGATCTGCTCTCGCGGCGTGTTCGGCACCACCAATGTACTTTTCCAGAAGTACCTGGCCAGGTTTGGCATTGAAACGACTTTTGTCAGCCTCACGGATCTGGACGAATGGCAAGCATCGGTGCGTTCCAATACCCGCATGATGTTCATCGAGACCCCCTCCAATCCCCTGTGCGAAGTGGCGGACATGACGGCACTTGCTGCCCTGGCCCGGGCCTCGGGCGCACTGTTCGTCGTGGATAACTGCTTCTGCACACCGGTATTGCAACGGCCGTTTGAGTTCGGGGCCGATATCGTCATGCACTCCGCCACTAAGTATCTGGATGGCCAGGGCCGATGCCTCGGGGGCGTTGTAATAGGCTCCAGCAAGCTGATGGAAGAAGTCTACGGATTCCTCCGTTCAGCCGGGCCGACTCTCAGTCCTTTCAATGCCTGGGTGTTTCTCAAGGGACTGGAAACCTTACCAATCCGTATGCGCGCCCACTGCGAGAATGCGCTAGAGTTGGCACACTGGCTGGAACAGCAGCCCGGGGTCGAAAAGGTCTTCTACGCCGGCCTGAAAGATCATCCCCAGCATGACCTGGCCGCGCGCCAGCAGAGCGGTTTTGGCGGGGTGCTGTCGTTTACCGTCACCGGCGGCAAAGATGCGGCCTGGGCATTCATTGACGCCACCCGCATGATTTCCATTACGGCCAACCTGGGAGATGTGAAAACCACCATCACACATCCTGGCACGACAACCCACGGCCGCCTGTCTCCGGAAGACAGAGAGAAAGCGGGAATCACCGACAACCTGATCCGCCTGTCAGTGGGCATTGAGTCGCTGGAGGATATCCGGAATGATCTCAGGCGTGGTTTTGCCGCATTTTCTTCCTGACGCACCGATTAATCACACCGTTTAACCGAGTGCCACGACAAAGCAACGGAGCAGTCTGATCATCCATGGCCCAGTCCAGAAAAGCAGCAACAGCGCCAGAACTGACCGAAAAGCAGGAGCGTTTCAGCCGCCTTGTGGCTGAAGGCGCCCGGGAGGGCGCCGTTATTGCGCTGATCGCACTCTGCATCTACCTGGCCATGGCGCTGGTCACCTTCAGTCCGGCTGATCCTGGCTGGGCCAGCATCGGCCATGAAACCCATGTCTCCAACGCAGCTGGTCGGACAGGAGCCTGGCTGGCGAGCCTGCTGCGGGACTGCTTTGGCCAGGTTGCCTTCCTGTTTCCTGTCATGGTCGCAGGTTATGCCCTGATGCTCATCCGGCTGCGGCATCAGCCCCTGGACCTGCACTGGCCCCTGTTCCTCGTACGATTCTGCGGTTTTCTGCTGATTCTCCTGTCGGCGACCAGCCTGCTGTCTCTTTACTCGGTATTTGGTCTGGGGGCTTCGTCCGGGGGCGCCCTGGGCGTCGCCGTATCGGAGGCCATGGTGCGTCTGTTTAACCTGCCGGCCACCACCCTGTTGCTGGTGGCCATCTTCCTGTTTGCACTCACCATAACCGTTGGCCTGTCCTGGTTCAGCCTCATGGACAGGGTTGGCAATATGACTCTTGGCTTCATTGCCGCAGTCAAATCCCTGTTCAGTTCTTCCGACCGGAAAAAACCAGCCGCGGATGACTCTGCTTCTTCCACTGGCAAAAAGGCCAACAGCCAGAAAGCTGACCAGAAGGCAGTGGAGCCTCCGATTGTCCAGAGTCGTGTTCCCGATCGTAACGAGCGCCCCTGGTGGAAGCGCCTGCTCGGCATTGGCCGTGTGCGGCGCAAGAAGGAAGCGCCACCGCAGAGGCGCGAGCCAGCACTGGATGGCCTCATGGGCCAGATCAGCGAACCGGGAAGGCTGGAAAGTTTTTCATCCCGGGATGCGGCCCCGGAGACTCCGGTGGAATCCATGTCCGCAGAGCCTTCGGCAAAGCAGGGCAGGGGGGAACCTGAAGCAACACCCGCGGCAATTGCAAAAGCTCTTAAAATTTCACCGTTCAAGCGGAATGAAGAGCCAGCGCAGGCAGCGGGAAAGAAGCAGCCATCGCTGTTTGATGATGTTGAATCGTCAGTCCCGCCGATTTCACTGCTGGACCCACCGGATGAGCGCAAGGAAACCGGCTACTCCGAGGAGTCTCTCGAGCACATGTCCCGCCTGCTGGAAGAAAAACTGGCGGATTTTGGTGTTTCCGTGGAAGTGGTCGAGGTTAACCCCGGCCCGGTGATTACCCGGTTTGAGATCAAACCGGCGGCCGGGGTGAAAGTCAGCCGGATTTCCAATCTGGCGAAAGATCTTGCCCGCTCTCTAGCCGTACTGAGTGTGCGGGTGGTGGAGGTGATTCCCGGCAAGTCGGTGGTGGGCATTGAAATTCCGAATGAAACCCGGGAGATGGTCCGTCTCAGTGAAGTGCTCAGCGCCCGCGTATTCACTGAGTCCACCTCGCCGCTGACTCTCGCGCTGGGTAACGATATCGGTGGCAACCCGATGGTCGCCAACCTTGCGAAAATGCCCCACCTGCTGGTCGCCGGGACCACCGGTTCCGGCAAATCGGTCGGGGTGAATGCCATGTTGCTGAGCATGCTGCTCAAGGCCACTCCAGAGGAAGTCCGGTTCATCATGGTGGACCCGAAAATGCTCGAACTGAGCATTTATGACGGCATCCCCCATCTGCTGACCCCCGTGGTCACGGACATGAAGGATGCCGCCAACGCCCTGCGCTGGTGTGTGGCGGAGATGGAGCGGCGCTACAAGCTGCTGGCTACTCTTGGGGTGCGTAATCTGGCCGGCTTCAACCGCAAGGTGAAGGACGCTGCAGAGGCCGGTGAGCCTCTGCTCGACCCCTTCTGGAAGCCGGACGAGTACCTGGACAATGATGAGCAGTTACGGCCGGAACTGGAGACTCTCCCTTTCATCGTTGTGGTTATTGACGAATTTGCCGACATGATGATGATCGTGGGCAAAAAGGTGGAAGAGCTGATAGCAAGAATCGCCCAGAAGGCCCGGGCGGCCGGCATCCACCTCATCCTCGCCACCCAGAGACCCTCAGTGGATGTCATCACCGGCCTGATCAAGGCGAACATACCCACCCGCATGTCGTTCCAGGTATCATCCAAGATTGATTCCCGGACCGTGCTGGATCAGGGTGGGGCGGAGCAGCTTCTGGGGCACGGGGACATGCTGTATCTGCCCCCGGGTTCCGGCCTGCCAGTCCGGGTGCATGGCGCTTTTGTAGACGATGACGAGGTCCACCGGGTGGTCAGTGCCTGGAAAGAACGGGGCGAACCCGTGTATGTGGATGATGTCCTGAGCGGCGCGGAAGGTGAAAGCCTGCCTGGCGTGCCCGGGAGTTTTTCCGACGGCGGGGACAGCGAGTCCGACAGCCTGTTTGATGAAGCAGTCGCTTTTGTGACAGAGGGGCGCCGGGTGTCCATTTCATCCGTACAGCGAAAGTTCAAGATTGGTTATAACCGCGCTGCCAATCTCGTGGAGGCCATGGAGGCTTCCGGAGTGGTGAGTTCGGCCGGTAACAATGGCGCGCGGGAAGTGCTCGCGCCGCCGCCCCCAAGAGATTAGGAGAATATGCATGGTTCTTAAAAGCATCTGGATCTGGAGTCTGGCGTTCGCTCTTGCGGCCACCACCGCAGCAGCCGGGGGCGGGAACAGCGCGGAACGGCTTGCGGAAGAGCTTCGCAGCTACCGCACATTCCAGGCGGATTTTGTCCAGACGGTCATCGACGCCCAGGGTGCGAAGGTCCAGGAGGCCCGGGGCACCCTGAAGGCAAAGCGCCCCGGGCTTTTTTACTGGAAAACAGAAGAGCCGATGAGGCAGTTTATTTCCGCCGACGGCGACAGGGTAACTGTCTATGACCCGGATCTTGAGCAGGTAACCATCCACCCGATGGACGAACAGGTTGCCGGTACGCCAGCCCTGCTGCTCAGCGGAGAAGTTGAGAATCTTGCCGCGACCTACGACGTCACCTCCCGGTCCTTTGGTGAAAAGACCCGGGAATACACCCTGGTGCCGAAAAGTGAGGATTCCCTGTTTTTAGCCCTGACGCTCACCTTTTATGACGGTGAACTGCAGGAAATGAGGCTGGAGGATTCACTGGAACAGAGAAGCGTTCTGAACTTCGACAATATCCGGATTAATGAGGAAATTCCGGACAGCGCCTTTGAGCTGGAATATCCTGACACCGTTGATGTGATCCAGGGCGCCGGTTGATGCAGGAGGGCCTGTTTGCGGACAAGCGGGGCATCGAGCCTCTGGCCGCCCGCATGCGGCCCCGCAGTCTTGGCGAGTATGTGGGCCAGGCCCATCTGGTTGGGCCCGGGAAGCCTCTGAGAAGGGCGGTGGAGCAGGGGCAGCTTCATTCCATGATTCTCTGGGGCCCCCCTGGCGTCGGCAAGACCACCTTTGCCCGCCTGCTGGCCAATCTCTCCGAGCTTTCCTTTGAGACCATGTCCGCGGTGATGAGCGGGGTCAAGGATATTCGCGCGATTGTCGACCGGGCCAGACTGCGGCAACAGGGCGAAGGCAGGGAAACGCTTCTCTTTGTGGACGAGGTCCACCGGTTCAACAAGAGCCAGCAGGACGCCTTTCTGCCCCACATTGAAGACGGCACCTTCGTATTTGTCGGTGCCACCACTGAAAACCCTTCCTTTGAACTGAACAGTGCACTGCTTTCCCGGACCCGGGTCTATGTCCTCAAAAACCTGGAAGAAGAAGATCTGGTTACGCTTCTGCAGCGGGCACTGGAGGCGCCGGAGGGCCTGGATAACTCTGTTCGGGTGGAGGAAGACGTGCTTGGCATGATGGCCCGGGCCGCAGGCGGTGATGCCCGGCGTGCGCTCAATATTCTTGAGGTCGGGGCGGATCTGGCGGAGCCGGACGGGGACGGGGTCCCCTGCATTGGCGAACGGCAACTGGAACTGGTGTTACAGACCAGCCTCAGGCGCTTCGACAAGGGCGGTGATGTCTTCTACGATCAGATTTCAGCGCTCCACAAGTCTGTCAGGGGGTCCGATCCGGACGGCTCGCTTTACTGGATGTGCCGGATGCTTGATGGCGGCTGCGATCCGTTGTATGTGGCCCGTCGGCTGGTCCGGATTGCCAGTGAGGATATAGGCAATGCGGATCCAAGGGCGCTCCGGCTTTGCCTGGACGCCTGGGAAACCCAGGAACGGCTGGGGTCGCCCGAAGGGGAGCTGGCTCTGGCCCAGGCTGTGACCTATCTGGCACTGGCCCCCAAGAGCAATGCCGTCTACAAGGCCTACAATGCCTGCGTGGCCAGTATCCGCGCGGAACCTGATTACGAAGTACCCGTCCATCTGCGCAATGCCCCCACCAAACTGCTCAAAAGTCTGGGCCATGGCGATGAATACCGTTATGCCCACGACGAGCCGGACGCTTTTGCCGCTGGCGAGGAATACCTGCCAGAGGCGATCAGAGGCCGCCGTTATTATGAACCCGTGGAGCGGGGTCTGGAGATCCGGCTGGCGGAGAAGCGCGCAAGACTGGATGCCCTGAATCAGGGCAGTGACCGCAGACGCTTCCCCTCCGGCGATCGCTGAGGGCTTTCGCGATCATGGCCCGGCCAGCACAATTGGCCGGGTGCTGTGGTCACCAGGGTCAGGGCGGGTATAATGCGTCGACTATTGCCGTTTTCGATTCATTCCATTGACCACACAGGATGACCATGCTCGACCCCAAACGTGTTCGCAATCAGACGGAAGAGATCGCACGCCGACTGGCGGTCAAACACTTCAGCTTTGATCAGCCCGCTTTCGAGTCCCTGGAAGAGCGCCGCCGTTCTCTTCAGATACGGGCGGAGACCCTGCAGAGTGAGCAGAACCGCCGCTCGAAGTCCATCGGCAAGGCCAAAGCTGCAGGGGAAGACATCCAGCCTCTGCTGGATGAAGTGGAAGATCTGAAAAAACAGCGTTCCGAAGCGGAAGAAGAGTTCCGGGCCCTGCAGGAAGAGCTGGATGCCTTTCTCGCCGGCATTCCCAATGTGCCGGACGAAACCGTCCCTGAAGGCAAAAGCGAAGATGACAACCTGGAGATCCGGCTCTGGGGCTCCCTTCCATCCTTTGACTTTCCCGCGCAGGATCACGTGGCTCTGGGAGAGGGTCTGGGCGGCCTGGACTTTGAAAAGGCGAGCAGGCTGGCACAATCCCGCTTTGCCGTCATGCAGGGGCCGATTGCCCGCCTGCACCGGGCCCTTGCACAGTTCATGCTGAACCTTCACACCAGCAAGCATGGTTATACTGAAACTTACCTTCCCTACATGGTCAATGCGGACACCCTGTTTGGCACCGGGCAACTGCCCAAGTTCGAAGAAGATCTGTTCCGCGTGGAAGGCGAGGGTGGTAACCGTCTTTACCTGATTCCGACTGCTGAGGTTCCGGCCACCAACCTGGTGAGCAACTCCATTCTTGATCCGGAAGATCTGCCCCTGAAACTTGTCTGCCATACCCCCTGTTTTCGGAGTGAAGCCGGCTCCTATGGCCGTGATACGCGGGGACTGATCCGGCAGCACCAGTTTGACAAAGTAGAGCTCATTCACATCGTCCGGCCCGGGGACTCCGAGCAGGCCCTGACGGAACTGACCGGCCACGCGGAAAAGGTACTCCAGCTTCTGGAACTGCCCTACCGGGTGATGGAGCTGTGCGGGGGCGATATCGGTTTTGCTGCGGCCCGTACTTTTGATCTTGAGGTCTGGCTGCCAGGGCAGAACAACTACCGTGAAATTTCCTCCTGCAGTAATACCCGGGACTTCCAGGCACGCCGCATGCACGCCCGCTGGCGTAACCCGCAAACCGGCAAGCCGGAGCCGGTTCATACACTCAATGGTTCCGGCCTTGCGGTGGGCAGAACCCTGGTCGCCGTGATGGAAAACTACCAGGAGGCGGATGGCAGCATCCGTATTCCCGAGGTTCTCAGGCCCTACATGGGAGGTCTCGAGAAGATTCAATGAGCGATCGTGAGCACAGGCCGTCAGAGGCAAACGCGCGTCCCGGGCCGGCACTGCCGCCCCGCTATCGGGGGAACCCGATAACCGCAAACCCGAACAGCTCCGAGGGCGAGGTGTTTCTGGTTGGTGCTGGCCCCGGCGATCCTGAACTGCTCACGCTCAAGGCCTGGCGGATTATCACGACCGCTACCGTGGTGCTGTACGACCGACTGGTTTCACCGGAGATTCTGGACCTGATACCACCGGAAGCCGAGCGGATACACGTAGGCAAACAGCGCTCCAGGCATACCCTGCCCCAGGAAAAGATAAATGACCGGCTGGTGGAACTGGCAAAGGCGGGCCACCGGGTATTGCGCCTGAAAGGCGGGGATCCATTCATATTTGGCCGCGGCGGTGAGGAAATAGAGACCCTGGCGGACGCGGGCGTCCGTTTTCAGGTGGTGCCGGGCATCACGGCTGCCTCCGGTTGTGCGGCCTACGCTGGCATACCCCTGACGCACAGGGACCATGCCCAGTCGGTCCGCTTCGTGACAGGCCACCTGAAGAATGACACCTGCGACCTGCCCTGGAATGATTTCGTGCAGAACAACCAGACCCTTGTGTTTTACATGGGTCTGGTTGGGCTTGCTGTGATCACCCGGGAGCTGATTGCTCACGGCATGGACGAAGCCATGCCGGTGGCACTGATCTCGAAGGGCACCACGCGGGACCAGCGGGTGGTGGTGGGTGAATTGAACAATATTGTCGAGCGAGTCAGTGAAAGCGGGGTTCAGGCGCCGACCCTGATTATCATCGGACATGTGGTAACCCTGCGTACACGGCTTGACTGGCTTGGGGCCGACTTCCCGGAATACCGGGAGTAGTCAGGGCAGGGAACCCACCAAAAAAACGCCCCGTTAAACGGGGCGTTTTCTGTTTTTCATGTTGGCTTCCAGGCGAGTCAGCTGATCCGCTTCGGCAGTACATCCCTGACCTTGTCGCGCAGGTCCCGCAGGGCCTTTTCCGTGGTCGGCCAGTCAATACAGGCGTCGGTGATGGATACGCCGTATTTCAGGTCTTCCAGATTCTCCGGAATCGACTGGTTACCCCAGTTGAGGTGGCTCTCCACCATCAGACTCTGGATGGACTGGTTGCCTTCAAGAATCTGATGGGCGATATCCTGGATCACCAGTGGCTGGATGCCCGGATCCTTGCTGGAGTTGGCGTGGCTGCAGTCCACCATGATGGACTGGCGCAGGCCGGATTTTGCCAGTGCCTGTTCACACAGGGCGACGCTCACCGAATCGTAGTTGGGCTTGCCGCCGCCACCGCGAAGAACCACGTGGCCGTGAGCATTGCCCCTGGTCCGGACGATCGACACCTGGCCTTTCTGGTCAATGCCCAGGAAGCTGTGGGGATGAGCGACCGACTTCATGGCGTTGATGGCAACATCCAGGCTTCCGTCGGTGCCATTCTTGAAACCGATGGCCATGGACAGGCCGCTGCTCATTTCCCGGTGGGTCTGCGATTCAGTGGTGCGCGCGCCGATGGCGGACCAGGAAATGGTGTCCTGCAGGTACTGGGGGGAGATGGGGTCCAGCGCTTCGGTAGCTGTTGGCAGGCCGAGCTCGGCGATGTCCAGCAGAAGCCGGCGGCCGATCTGCAGCCCCTGTTCGATATCAAAGGAATCATTCAGATGGGGGTCGTTGATAAGTCCTTTCCATCCGATGGTGGTCCGGGGCTTTTCAAAATACACCCGCATGACGATACACAGGGTGTCGCTCAGCTCATCCGCCAGGGCCTTGAGTTTGCCGGCATATTCATGGGCGGCTTTGACATCGTGAATGGAGCAGGGCCCGACCACGACAAAAAGGCGGTGATCCTTGCGGTCAAGGATGTCAAAGATCTGCTGGCGTCCACGGCTTACCGTCTCAGCTGCGCTCTCGGACAAAGGCATATCGGCTTTAAGCGCCTCCGGTGTGATTAGCGCTTCCTGACTGGCCACGTTGACGTTCTCGAGTTTACTGCCGGACATGTTGTTATGATCCCCGAAATGTTCAGCCCGCCAGCCGGTAATGGCTGTAAAGCCGGGGCTGAGGGCGCGCGAAGTACCTGATTTGAGTGCTGGATATACTGCGTTATTTGCCTGGTCTTTGCAACGCAGCGACAAACTGATACGCAGCCATTGTGGACGCGGGCCCGGCCTCGTGCTGCAATGTCTGGCGGTGGCGTTTTACTTCGCTTGAGCCACTCTGACTCCCGACTCAATGGCACTGGACCGAATGGCAGCTGACTCTCTCCCGGAATCACCGGACACTCAGGCAGACGGTGAAGTCAAAAAACGTATTGATGCCATCCTGACAGGCATCCGTGTGCCGGACCTGCCCTATCCGGTGGGGCGGGTGGAGCCGGATCAGCAGCCGGACTGGCGCCCGCTTTTATTATCCTGCTGGAAAGAGCAGCGGGATGAATCCGTTACCCATCTGTTGAAGTCCGTTTCCCTGACCTGGACCGTGACCCAGGTTAATGCCGCCTATATTGCCGACCGCATTATGGATATTTTTCTCCGCACCTCCGGCCTGCACCCGGTGCTGGTGCAGCGTGTAGCACGGCTGCGTTTTCTGCTGGCCTGGCGCATGGGAGAAGGTGGTGCATCCGCCTTTGAAGACAGTATTCGTGACTGGATCGACAGTCTTGCCGATCTGCGTGGCTGGAGTGACTCCGGGGGGCGTTCGTCCCGGGCGCTGCTGGATCAGCTGGATAACCTGGTGATCGTCGTATCCCGCAGTTTTGAAACACAGTCCCTTGAGCCCTTTGGGCAGTTTGCTTCCGACTGGCACAGGGAAGCCGCCCAGCGCCAGGAGCGCTCGGTCCGGCTGCACGAACGGTTGCTGGAAACCGAGCAGGGTGCAGCGAGTCAGCGCCAGGCGGAGCAGGTTGCCAGAGCCACCGTGGGCCGTACCCTCAAAGGCCGGGAATTGCCGGAACTGGTTATCAGCTTTGTCACTCAGACCTGGTTGCCTCTGTTGCGACAGGTCGCCTGGGCGTCCGGTACTGACAGCAATGACTGGCGCCATGCCAGCAAGCTTCTGGAATGGCTGGTGTGGGTGGGCGACCCGGGCCTTTCAGACCGGGACCGTGACCGGCTGTACCAGGTTGGCGAGCAGTTGGGTGACAAGTTGAACGATGTCTGGAGTCGGGTCCAGGGCAAAACCATGCCTGCAGATTCGCTCCAGGGCATAGAGTCGGTTCTTGTAGCCAGGCTTCGGGGCGAAATGCCCGACATGCAGCCTGCGATTTCCCCTGAACGACCTTTTCCATTTGATGGCCGCTGGCTGGCAAGCACCAGAGTAGACCCGGACAAATTGCAGACATACCGCGGTCACTGGTTCGTGGAAGGAGAGGGCAATAAGGAGCAGCGGCGCTATTTGCTGGACCTTCTTGAGCATTCCGGCGAGGTGCTCTGGACCAATGGTTTCGGGGTCAAGCTCGGCCTGAGTTCCTGGCTGGGTGTGGTTGAGTCGATCGAACAGGGCCAGTTGAAGCTTCTGCCGGACCTTAACCGTTTCGCATCGGTGCTGGCGGATACCGTGGAAGCTCTGGCCCGGGTTCTGCTGGCCCAGCGGCGTCAGAGACAGAAAGCCGCCGCCGAGGCAAAGGCAAAGGCTGACGCCCTGAGGGCCGACAAGGAAGCCGCTGATCTGCGGCGCCGGGAAGAGGAGGCTGCAGCCCTGGCAGAACAGAAGCGGCTCAAGGCTGAGGCCGATGCCCGTCGCATGGAGGATGAAGCCGCGGCCCGTGAGCGCCTTGAGAAAGCCCGTTTTGCCGAGGCCCTGGTCCAGGTGGATGGCATAAAGGCTGGGGGCTGGATCGCGATCGAGCGCAGGGAAGACCAGCCGACGACACAGAGTGATGGGACCAGTGCCGGAGCCCAGAGGCTAAAGCTGGCCATAAGGATCAACGCATCCCGGAAACTGGTGTTTGTTGATCGGCTTGGTCTGAATCGAACAGAATTTATTGTGGAGGATCTGGCGACCCTGGTTGCAGCAGGCGGGGCGCGGGTGCTCAATCAGGCGGCTGAATTCGACGACACCCTGTCACGGGTGGTTGGCCGTATTCGGGTGGGAAAAGGCCAGGGCTGATCCATACAGCCGGGATTGGCGGGAGAAGTGAATGAACCAGGACAATTACAGCTTTGGTCAGGAAGGACAGGTTTCGCCGGAGAACGATCAGCGTTCGGAGTTTCGCCTGACCGGCCGTGTCAGAATCGAGCTGGAGCTGGAGGCGCCCGACCCTGAAGCGGATGAGGACGTGTCCGGCAACCGCATTGCATGCCATACCAACGATCTGTCGGTAAACGGATTGTGTATCGAGACCAGGGAACCGCTGACCCCCGGAGCGCTCTTGCCAATGGCCGTGTCCCTTGCGGGTTCCGGCGGCAGTTACGCCCTTACAGTGGAGGTGGTCTGGTGTGAGTCGAGAGGCCATGACGGCTGGGTTACAGGGCTGAAAATCCTGCCCTCGGACGAAACTTCCTATATAGAGTGGGTGGACGCCATGGCGCAGGCAATGACTCAGGACTGAGCCATGCCTGCGCCAATTCTGCGCTAAAATCCTGCGGGATTACTCTTCCACAGGGCCCATGGCAGTAACATTGAAACCACCATCCACGTACAGGATCTCGCCGGTGATACCACTGGCCATGTCGGAGCTCAGGAACGCCGCGCTGTTGCCAACTTCTTCTATCGTCACGTTCCGGCGCAGGGGCGCGCGTTTGGCATTTTCCGACAGCATTTTGCGGAAACTCTTGATACCTGAGGCGGCCAGAGTCCGGATGGGACCGGCGGATATGGCGTTGACGCGGATACCTTCCTCGCCGAGGCTGGCGGCCATGTAGCGCACGTTGGCTTCCAGCGATGCCTTGGCCAGACCCATGACGTTGTAGTTATGCAGGACCTTTTCAGAACCGAGATAGGTCAGGGTGAGCAGTGAGCCACCTTCCCGAAGCATGCTCCGGCCCGCTTTGGCCAGGGCCACGAAGCTGTAAGAGCTTATCTCGTGGGCGGTGCGGAACCCCTCACGGGTGGTGACTTCAACGTAGTTGCCGTTGAGCTCATGGGCGGGGGCGTAGCCCACCGAATGCACGATGATGTCAATTCCGTCCCAGTGCTTGCCCAGTTCTGTGAATACCGCTTCGATTTCCTCGTCGCTTGCAACGTCACAGGGAAAAGTCAGTTCGCTACCCCAGTCCTTCGCAAACCCCTCAACGCGGCCCTTGAGCTTTTCGTTCTGATAGGTGAAGGCCAGCTCGGCACCCTGCTGGTAAAATGCTTCGGCGATGCCCGCTGCGATGGATAGTTTGCTGGCAACACCGACGATCAGTGCCCGCTTACCGCTGAGTAATCCCATGAGTCTCTTCTCCCCTGTTCTGGTTTTGCCGCCATTATGTCCGATGCCGGCGGTTTCTGGTAACGCTCAATTGGTCGTAGCCGGCCCTTCCGTCTGCTGGTAATACAGAGCAGCACTCAGCAGGGTCTTCGTGTATTCCGCCTGGGGTCTTGCAAAAATGCGCTCCGCGGGCCCGTATTCCACTACCTGGCCATCCTTGAGCACCAGCAGTTGATGGCTGAGGGCCCGGACCACTGCCAGGTCGTGGCTGATGAAGATATAGCTCAGCCGATAACGCCGCTGCAACTCTCCCAGCAGTTCGATGACCTGCTTCTGTACGGTGCGGTCAAGGGCTGACGTGGGCTCGTCCAGGATAATCAGGTCTGGCTGCAGGACCAGAGC
This sequence comes from Marinobacter sp., assembly GCF_044799475.1. Lineage (GTDB taxonomy): Bacteria > Pseudomonadota > Gammaproteobacteria > Pseudomonadales > Oleiphilaceae > Marinobacter. Next base: position 2,815,041 of record NZ_CP085217.1, read on the forward strand.
ACGGGCAATGGCAATACGCTGACGCTGGCCCCCGGAAAATTCATGAGGGTACCGGTGTCGGGTTTCCGGATCCAGGCGGACATCCGTCAGAGCCTGAATCACTTTCCGGTCATGGGCTTCGGCGCTATCCGGTTCATGGATTTCCAGTCCTTCCCGGATGATTTCCGCAATGGACATGCGCGGGCTCAGGCTGCCGAATGGGTCCTGGAAGACAATCTGAATCCGTTTCCGGAACGGCCGGAACTGCCGCTGGTTGAGCCCACCCAGGGCGGTGTCCCGGAACTGGACGTTGCCGTCGCTGCCTATCAGCTTGAGCAGGGCATGGCCGATGGTTGTCTTGCCGCTGCCGCTTTCTCCCACCACCCCCAGGGTTTCGCCCTTGCCCAGCTGAAAGCTGACGTCCTGCACGGCGCGGAAGGCTTTTCTGGTTTTGCCCAGAAGGGATTTTTTGATCACAAACTGGACGTTCAGACCTTCGACCCTGAGCATGGCTTCCGGCTTATATTCCAGGGCCGGCGGTGACGCCGGCGGCTCCGCATCCAGCAGCCGCCGCGTATAGGCGTGAGAGGGGGCTCTGAACAGACTCTCCGTGTCCGCCTGTTCAACGATACGGCCCTGTTCCATAACGGCCACGCGATCCGCGTAGCGGCGCACGATGGCCAGGTCATGGGTGATCAGAACTATGGCCATGCCCAGCTTTTTCTGGAGGGATTTGAGTAGCTCCAGCACCTGTTTCTGCACCGTCACATCCAGGGCGGTAGTGGGTTCATCCGCCACCAGTATGTCCGGCTCGTTGGCCAGCGCCATGGCGATCATGACCCTCTGTTTCTGGCCTCCGGAGAGCTGATGGGGAAAGCTGTTCATGCGGCTTTCCGGGTCCTGGATCCCAACCAGATCCAGTAGCTCAAGGCAGCGACGCCTGGCCTCGGGCCCGCGCATTCCCCGGTGCAGAGCGAGAGTTTCCGTGATCTGCTTTTCCACCGTGTGCAGCGGATTGAGCGACGTCATCGGCTCCTGGAAGATCATGCTGATCGCGCGGCCACGGATCTGGCGGAGCCGTTTGATCGGTACTCTGAGCAGATCCTCGCCCTGGTACTTGATGGTGCCGCCAGGATAGGACACCTGGCGCTCATCCAGCAGCCTGAGGATGGACAGCGCAGTGACCGACTTGCCTGAGCCGCTTTCTCCGACCAAGGCCAGGGTTTCGCCCTCGCTCAGGGTCAGGGACACGTCCCGGACCACCGGCTCATTGGTACCGAAGGCGATAGAGAGATTGTCCAGCGTCAGCAGGTCTGCCATATCAGCTCTTTCTCGGGTCGAATGCGTCACGTACGGCTTCCCCCACGAAAACCAGCAGAGTAAGCATCAGGGCCAGACTCACGAAGGCGCTGATGCCGAGCCAGGGCGCATGAAGATTGGTCTTGCCCTGGGCGATCAGCTCACCCAGCGAAGGGGAGCCTGAAGGCAGGCCGAAACCAAGGAAGTCCAGTGACGTAAGGCCGGTAATGGCGCCGGTTAGAATGAAGGGCACGAAGGTCAGAGTTGCAACCATGGCATTGGGCAGTATGTGCCGGAACATGATCATCCGGTTTCCCAGCCCAAGGGCCCTGGCGGCCTTCACATATTCAAAATTGCGGGCCCGCAGGAACTCCGCCCGCACTACATCCACCAGCCCCATCCAGCTGAACAGCAGCATGATGCCAAGAAGAAGCCAGAAGGTCGGCTGGATGATGCTGGACAGAATGATCAGAAGGTACAGGGCCGGAAGGCCGGACCAGATCTCGATAAAACGCTGCCCCAGCAGGTCGATCTTGCCGCCGTAAAAACCCTGGATGGCGCCTACGATGACGCCCACGATGCAACTGAGCACCGTAAGTACCAGACCGAATAGCACGGAGATCCGGAAGCCGTAGATGACTCTTGCCAGCACGTCCCGGCCCTGGTCGTCCGTGCCCAGCCAGTTCTCCATGGAGGGTGGGGCCGGGGAGGGCTGGTCAAGATTGTAATTGATGGTGTCGTAGCTGAATGGGACTGGTGGCCAGAGAATCCAGCCGTTGGCCTCTATTTCATCCAGGATGAAACTGTCACGGTAATCGGCTTCGGTGGGCAGGAAGCCGCCAAAGGTTTCCTCGGGAATGCTTTCAACCACCGGAAAGTAGAAGCTGTCCCGGTATTCAATCATCAGGGGCTTGTCATTGGCGATGAGCTCGGCAAACAGGGACAGGCCAAAAATGCCGAGGAAGAGCCAGAGAGACCAGAAACCCCGGCGGTTCCTGCGGAACGAGGCCAGGCGGCGCTGCTGAATGGGTGAGAGCCTGGGCATCCGCATTTCAGCTCTCCCTGCTTTCGAAGTCGATGCGGGGATCCACCAGCACGTAGGTAATGTCGCTGACCAGCTTCAGCACCAGCCCCATGAGGGTAAAGATGTAGAGGGTGCCGAAGATCACCGGGTAGTCCCGGTTCAGGGCCGCCTCGAAGCCCAGCAGGCCGAGTCCGTCCAGCGAGAAGATGACCTCAATCAGCAGTGAGCCGGTGAAGAACAGCGCCACCAGAACCCCTGGCAGACTGGCAATTACGATCAGCATGGCGTTGCGGAAAACATGGCCGTAAAGCACCTGGCGCTCCTCCAGGCCTTTTGCCCTGGCGGTGACCACATACTGCTTGCCAATTTCATCCAGAAAGGAGTTTTTGGTGAGCAGGGTGAGGGTGGCGAAGCCCCCGATTACGTTGGCAAAAACCGGCAGAGCCAGATGCCAGAAATAGTCACCGACCTGTTCGTACCACGTCATCTGGTCAAAACCGGGGGAAGTCAGGCCGCGCAGGGGAAACCAGTCGAAATAGCTGCCTCCGGCAAAAAGCACGATCAGCAGGATGGCGAACAGAAAGCCGGGGATGGCATAGCCCACCACGATCACGGAGCTGGTCCAGACATCGAAACGGGAGCCGTCGGTTACCGCCTTGCGGACACCCAGGGGAATGGAAATGAGATAGATGATGAGGGTGGACCACAGGCCCAGGGATATCGAGACCGGCATCTTGTCCAGAATCAGCTCGATAACCGTGCGGTCCCGGTAGAAGGACTCGCCGAAATCGAAGGTGGCGTAATCACCGAGCATCTTGAAAAAACGCTCATGGGCGGGCTTGTCGAAACCGTAAAGTACTTCCAGTTCCTCGAGCAGTTCGGGCGGGATGCCTCGCTCCCCACGGCTTTCGCCGGCGGAAACCTCGGGCCCGCCACCACCTCCGGATGCGCGGCTCAGAGCGCTGCCGCCGTGGCCTTCCATCTCCGCAATCATCTGCTCGATGGGGCCGCCAGGAGCCGCCTGGACTATGACAAAATTGAGTAGCATGATGCCGATCAGGGTTGGAATGATCAGCATCAGCCTTCTGAGAATATACCCGCCCATGGGTTAGTGGTGCTCCCTGGCCTTGCATGAATCGAGAGGGGCTTGTTCGGTCAGGGTCTGGCCCACCAGTTGCTCAGGTCGGTTCCGTTCTTGGGTACTTTCCCGGGGCGGACCAGTGTGTTCCAGTAAGCAATCCTGTCTACATCGAGAAACCACTGGGGCACCACATAGTGATTGTGGAGGAGTACACGATCCAGCGCCCGGGTCCGGTCCACGAGAGATTCCCTGTCCGGTGCCTGGATCAGCAGCCTGACCAGCTCGTCGACTACCGGGTTGCTGACTCCCATGTAATTCCGGGAACCATTGACGTCGGCGGTTTCAGAGTGCCAGTAGTCGCGCTGTTCATTGCCGGGAGAGTCTGACTGGGGAAGCACCTGGGTGATCATCTCGAAATCAAAGCCCCGTACACGCTGGATGTACTGATTGGTGTCAATCAGTCGCACATCCACCTTGATACCAAGCTTTTCAAGGTTGCTGGCAAAAGGCAGCACGATGCGCTCAAAGTTTTTCTGGGCCAGCAGAATTTCAAAGGTCAGAGGCTGGCCGGTTTCGGTGTGCACCATACGGCCATCTGTTATGGCATAGCCTGCCTCTCTGAGCAGTCTGAGGCCCTCACGGAGATTGTCCCGTACGGTCTGATCACCACTGGTGGAGGGCACTTCGTAGGGAGTCGTAAAAATGGACTCAGGTAACTGCTCCCGGAACTGTTCCAGCACCGCGAGCTCCCCACCTCCTGGGAGCCCGCTGGATGCCAGTTCGCTGTTTTCAAAATAGCTGCTTGTCCGCTTGTACTGGCCATAGAAGAGATTGCGGTTGGCCCAGTCGAAATCAAAAGCAAAGGCGATGGCCCGTCGAACCAGGGGATCGCGGAACTGGGGCTTGCGGGTATTGAAGATGAAAGCCTGCATCCCGACCGGCCGCTCATGGGGCAGGGCTTCGGTAACCGCTCGTCCATCCCTGAACTGGTCGCCCTCATAAGCTGTTGCCCAGTTCTTGGCGGAGGATTCCAGACGAAAATCGTAGTTTCCTGCCTTGAAGGATTCCAGCGCGACGGTATCGTCTGAATAATATTCATAGCGCACTTCGTCGAAATTGTAGCGCCCCTTGCGCACCGGAAGATCGCTGGCCCAGTAGTCCTTCACCCGCTCATAGGTAACTGAGCGCCCGGCGTCAAAGCTGCCGATACGGTAGGGCCCGCTGGCAACGGGCGGCACCAGGCCGTTTTTTCCAAATTCCCGTTCAGCCCAGTAGTGTCTGGGAAGAATCGGAAGCTGGCCCAGAATCAGGGGCAGTTCCCGGTTGTCTGTTTCACCGAAATCGAATCTGACCCGATGATCATCAATGACCGTGACACTGGACACCTCCGCATAATAGCTGCGGTACATGGGATGCCCTTCGGTGGTAAGCATGTTGAAGGAGAATTCGACATCTGCGGCAGTGATGGGCCTGCCATCCTGGAACCTGGCTTCCTTGCGGAGGTTGAAGATGACGTAGCTGCGGTCTTCCGGGGTCTCAAGAGATTCTGCAATCAGGCCGTAGGCACTGAAGGGCTCATCATCGGAGGACACCAGAAGCGTGTCGTATACATAGGTGGTGATGCCGGCTGCCGCGATACCCCGGATTACAAAGGGGTTAAAGGAGTCATAGCCATTGGCCACCACAGCCATCCGCAGAACTCCGCCCTTCGGAGCTTCCGGGTTGACGTAGTCAAAGTGTTGAAAATCCGGCTGATAGGCGGTCTTCCCGTGCATGGCTATTCCATGCGCCGGTTCAGGGTTCTCTTCGGCCTGGGCAGGCGCCCAGGCAACTATGCCAAGACTGAAGAGGGTTCCGGTAACAAGGGAGCAAAAGCGGTTCAGGTTTGAAAAGGAAGCCATGTGTCTCGCTTGTCTCTCAGGTGCTGGTTCAGGGGCTGGTTCGGATATCCACGTAGAGTACCAGACTTTGTCCGGGCTGCAGATACCGGCCGGTGTTGAGGCTGTTCCAGCTGGCAATGTCATTGACGGCTACTGAGAACCGGTTCGCAATTACAGACAACGAGTCACCGCGACGCACCTTGTACCCAACCTTGCGAACCATGCTTTTGTCCCGGACGCTGGTTGCGGCGGCAGCATAGGTGGGGGCGTTCGACCAGACAACCAGCCGCTTGCCGGGAATCAGCGGGTCCCCTGGTGCCATCGCATTCCATGCAGCAAGTTGCCGCACGCTGACTTTGTGCTCACGGGCGATATCCCAGAAGGTGTCGCCGCTGCGGACGGCGTGCTCAACCTTTGTTCCTTTGCCTGAACGGCCGCCAGATGCCTGTTTTTTGGCCACTCGCTGGCTCTGGCTCAGAACATACTCTGCGCTACCGCCTTTGGCGGTCGGAATAAGCAGTTGCTGGCCAGCCCGGATCAAATTGCCCTTGATATTGTTGACCTCCTGGATCACGGAAGGTCTGGTGCCGAATTTGTTGGCGATACGGATCAGACTGTCGCCGGAGACAACGGTATAGTCCTGCCAGGCCACCCGGGCTTTTGGGTCAATAGCCGCGAGTCCGTCCCGGAAACGCTGGGCACTGGCCACGGGAACGAGCAGACGATGAGGGCCGCTCGGGGACGTGGCCCAGCGGTTGAAGGCAGGGTTTAGCAGATAGATTTCATCGATATCCACGCCGGCCAGATCCGCTGCCTGCGCCAGGTCGATCTGGGAGCCGATGTCCACTTGCTCAAAGTAGGGGGTGTCCTTCAGCGAAGGAAGGGTGATGCCGTAAGCCTCCGGGTTTTCGAAGATCATTGCGAGCGCGAGCAGTTTTGGCACATAGGCTTTGGTTTCCCGGGGGAGGCCCAGGGACCAGTAATCAGTGGGCTTGCCACGATTTGTGTTTTTGCGGATGGCCTTGGAAACCGTGCCGCCGCCACTGTTATACGCGGCCAGCGCCAGGGTGTAATCGTCATCAAATCTCTGGCTCAGGCGTTCGAGGTAATTGAGGGCGGCATCCGTGGAGGCCACTATGTCCCGACGCTGGTCATGCCACCAGCTCTGCTTGAGGCCGAAATATTTCCCGGTGGAGGGAATGAACTGCCACATGCCAGCTGCGCGCCCGTGAGAGTAGGCAAAAGGATCAAAGGCACTTTCCACTATGGGTAGCAGCGCCAGTTCCCCGGGCAGTCCTCTTGCTTCTACTTCGTTCACAATGTGATGGAGGTAGCGGCTGCCGCGATCGACCACGCGCTCTATATACTGCGGGTGGCGAATGAACCACCGGAGCTGTTGCTCAATGCGTTCGTTTTTGACTGAGCGGTCCATGGCATAGAGCCCCCGAAGCCTTACCCAGATATCGGCGGTTTCCTGCGGCTCCTCCGTGTCGAGTCCCTCTGCATCCACCCCCTCAGTATCGAGACGCGCTCTGGCCTGCTCTGCCTTTTCTTTCAGTGTCGGATCAATGGCTGTATCAAGCTCTGTTGTTGCTGAACCGTCCATGGACTCGCCGGACTCTTTTTTTTCCAGGGCCCGTTTCAGGTCTTCGTCGCCGGCAGCCAGGGTGACGGTTTCCGACTCAAGAAGTGCATCCTCGCTGAGATTTGCAGAAGGTTTTTCGCCAGAGGGGGCCGCCTGAAAGGCATCGAGGCCCAGGGTGGAACAGCCAGCCAGGGTGGCAACAACAAGGAGGGCGGAGATACTTCTTACCGTCATAACAGGGTCCGGGTGAGGGGGCTGACGTCCTGATGACTCCCAGACCCCGGTTATCTTGTGGGTGTACAGTGCTACTGATATGCCGGGATTCTAGGTGATCGAATTTCTGAGCGTCAAGAAGGTTCAGGTTACAGCAATGATACCTTGGGTATCCGTGGTGCGCTCAGAAGCTGTCTTTACCTCGGCGGACCGCAGCAAATACCTCATCGTCACTGCTCACTTTCAGGCCCTTCTGTTCACCGTAGGCTTTGGCCGCCTGGATCACGTCCGGATCGTCCCAGCGCAGGAAAGGGTTCAGCTTTTTTTCCCTTTCCATGGTGGAAGGCAGCGTAGGTTCACCGCGATCCCTCATCTGTTTGCACTCTGCCTCATAGTCCGCGAGGCCGGAGTCGTCCGGCAGCCAGCTGCGGGCAAATTTCAGATTTGCCAGGGTGTACTCATGGCCGCAGAACACTCTTGTGCTGTCCGGCAGCTCCCGGAGGCTGGCGAGGGATTCCCGCATCTGGGCCGCCGTGCCTTCAAACACTTTGCCGCAGCCGCAGGCGAACAGGGTGTCACCGCAGAAAAGAACCGGGGCGCCGTTCACCCTGTTTGGGGTGTAGAAGGCAATGTGGTCGAGAGTGTGGCCCGGCACGGCGATGACAGAGAATTCAAGGCCGCCCCAGACCACTGTGTCGCCTGGATGCACGGGGTTGGTGATCCCGTCGAAGGGTGAGTCGGCTGGGCCGGTCACCCGCTCGGGGGAATGGCGCTGTCTGAGCTCGGCGATACCGCCGGTGTGGTCAGGGTGGTGGTGGGTGACCAGAATGGTGTCCAGCTCCAGGCCCTCCTGGCGGAGGTATTCTGATACAGGATCGGCCTGTCCCGGGTCTACAATCAGGGCCTTGCTGTTTTCCCGGTCCTCAATGCACCAGATGTAATTGTCGGTAAACGCGGAAATCGGTGTGATGGTCAGCATAAAACCTCACATGGGCCAGATCGAATGTGACTGTTATCATAGAACATATGAGCAGGCTGTCCCAATGGGAAACTGTAAACGGGTATTTTCCCGGGAAAGATGAATCAGGGCCAACGTCATGACGCAGTTTGAGGACGTGGATTACTCCCAGCGACACGCGGATTTCGAACACTGGTTTCAGACCCCGCTGGGGCGAGGTCTTCTGGCGGATCAGAGGGCCTGCGTGGATGCCTCGATTGCGCCTTTGACAGGTGCCAGGCAGCTCCAAATCGGGGTCAGTCATCGCCTGCCACTGGGCACCTGCAGTGATTTCAGTCAGCGCATCATGACCACGCCCAGGTGGCATTCCCATCTTCCCGATGGTGTGGTTGTGTGCGATGCGGATGAGCTGCCGTTTCCCGGTGATTCCATGGATCTCGTGATTCTGCATCATGGTGCGGATTTTTCAGCGTATCCACATCAGGTCCTGAGGGAATGTTCCAGGGTTCTGAGAGGCGGCGGCCAGATGCTGATCCTCGGCTTTAATCCGCTCAGCCTCTGGGGTGTCAGAAAGTTTGTTCTGCGCCATACATTCGGTCCCTGGGGAGGCCGCTTCCTTCTAAGGTCGAGGATGGAGGACTGGTTAAGGCTGCTGGATTTTCAGGTTGAGTCTGTTCACAGCCGGTTCTTCACGCTCCCGGTCCAGGGCGCAGCCAGAATGAACAACCCTGCCAGAAGACGAATTCCTGGTGCGAGGTTCCTGCCCGGAGGCGCCTATTACTGTATCCTTGCCACCAAACAGGTCTGTTCGCCCATTAAGAGGCGACAGGTGTGGCGGAGAAAAAGGGTGATCGGCCTTCCGGGCGGCGGATCGCTGGGCGTGTCCAGGGGGTACCGGCAAGTGATTTCAGGTAAAGAGGGTGGGAACGGAAATGGCGAATAAAGTGGTGCTCTACACCGACGGAGCCTGCAAGGGCAACCCGGGCCCGGGGGGCTGGGGGGCCGTATTGCGGTATGGTGATGCAGTCAGAAAACTCCATGGCGGTGAGCTCAACACCACCAATAACCGCATGGAACTCCTTGCAGCGATTGAAGGCCTCAGGGCGCTCAGCAGGGGCTGCGAAGTGGAACTTTACACCGACTCCCAGTACGTGCGTAAAGGCATTACCGAATGGATGGCGAACTGGAAGAAAAATGGCTGGAAAACGTCGGCTCGAAAACCGGTGAAGAATGACGATCTCTGGCGTGCACTGGATGAGGAAACGGCGCGCCACAGGGTTAACTGGCACTGGGTGCGTGGCCATACCGGCGTGCCCGATAACGAACTGGCTGACCAGCTTGCCAATCTTGGCGTGGAAGAGCTGGCCCGCGCCGGTTGATTCTCCTATCTGAAACAGACGTGCCCGGGGCAGGGTGAAGGAAGTTTTTATGCGGCAGATTGTTCTTGATACTGAAACCACAGGCATTGACCCGGCTCAGGGGCACCGGATTATTGAAATCGGTTGTGTCGAAATGGTGGAGCGACAGCTCACGGGGCGTCATTACCATGTCTACGTGAACCCGCAGCGGGAAGTGGAACCAGAAGCCATATCCGTCCACGGCATCACCAACGAGTTCCTGACGGACAAGCCCCTGTTCCGTGATGTGGCGGAAGAGTTCTTCCAGTTCATAGAGGGCGCGGAACTGGTCATCCACAACGCCGCTTTCGACGTTGGCTTCATGGACTCGGAGTTTGGCCGCCTGAAAACCCGGCGGCTCACGGCAGATCACTGCGGCATAGTGGACACCCTTGCCATTGCCCGGAAGAAGCATCCCGGTCAGAAGAACAGCCTTGATGCGCTGTGCAAACGCTACGGTGTGGACAACAGCAGTCGTGAACTCCACGGCGCACTGCTGGACGCAGAAATCCTGGCGGATGTCTATCTGTTGATGACTGGCGGGCAGACTGATCTTTCCCTGGATGCCGGCTCGGACACCGAAGGCGGGACCGCAACCATCCGCCGCCTGCCGGCAGACCGCAAGCCGCTCAGGGTGTTGCGCGCCAGTGACACGGAAGACAAGGCTCACCGTGCCATGCTCGACGTGATTGCCGCCGCAGGCCACGCCCCATTGTGGAGCACCCTTGATGGCTCGTCGGAAACCCTGGACAGCTAGAAGGCCGAAGGGCGGGATGTTAACCCGTTCCGGTTGTACGTTCTGTTACAGTTGCAGTTTCTTGAGCTACCCGGGTTTTGTGTTATAAGTAATGGTAAGTTAGCCAATTTTCAGGGCATTTCCGGGCATTATTCCGACTTTGCTGCGGTGCGGCCGGTCCGGCTGGCTCAGCCTTCGGTCAGTTGGCAACCGCAGAGCGGGAAGCAGGGTTCTCCGCATCGATAACGGGAAGCGTCAATTTATGGTTCAATCGTCTCTAGCGACGAAGTCACAGTCGTTTGACCTGGTCAAAACCGAAATAGAACTGACAATAAAACAGGCAGAAGCCAGTCTCGAGAGGTTCCAGGAAAATCGCGAAAGTGGCGAAGATCTTCAGAACTGCCTCGACTTCCTGAATCAGCTCAGAGGTATTTTTATCCTGGTTGAGCTGCGCGGCGGCACCATGCTGTGTCAGGAAGCCGTGGCCATGGCCAATGATGTTCCCGTTGGCGCGAGTGATGACAAAAATATCCTGCTTACCACCCTCAGCGGTGCGCTTTTCATCCTGCGGCGATACGTGGAGTATTACCACCAGCAGCGCGCAGATCATCCGGAGCTTCTGCTGCCGGTGATCAACGAGTTGCGGGAAGCCCGCAAGGAGAAGCCCTATCCTGAATCCTGTTTCTTTGAAATAGACGCGAAACTCCGTCCCGACGCCTGCGCCATGTTGACCCTCCCCGCCGTGGAAGGCAACGAAGCGGATTTTGAAATCTATGCCCGCCGGATGCGCCTGATGTTTCAGGTCGGCCTTCTGGGCGTGCTTCGGGAACGTAATGACGTAGTTAACAAAAAACTCATTGGCCGTGCGGCCAGGGGGTTTGCTCGTCTGTGTAACGGCGCGCCCATGGGGCAGATGTGGTGTCTTCTGGCAATTACCGCTGATACGCTTCTTGATCGGTCGATGATGTTTGGCAAGGCCCGCAAGCGGATGCTGATGCGGATCGAAAAGTACAGCCGGGAAATCGTCTATGTGGGCAAGGTGGCGACTACCAAGGACGCTCCGGATTCCATTTTCAAGGATCTGATCTACATACTTTACCGCAGCGGCTCTTCCAACCCGGAAGTACTGAGTATTCTGGAGGCCTGGCGCCTGACGCCTGCGGAATATCCGGAATCCCTGCTGGAGGCTCACCGCAAGCGCCTCTATGGCCCGGGAGCGGACGTTCTCAAGTCGCTTTCAACTGCCCTTCAGGAAGAGCTGAACCAGCTGAAGGACAAGCTCGATATTATCGAGCGTGGCATTGAGCCGGATATCGCGGAGCTTGCGACCATTGCCGATTCCCTTGAGCGCCTGGCCAACACCCTACTGATGCTCGACCTGAGTCAGCTTGCCATGCTGTCCCGTGGCGAGGCTGCCAGGCTCAGACGCTGGGAAAATGAAAATCGACTGCCAGCGGATACCGAACTCTACGAGCTGGCGGACGCAGTTCTTAGCATTGAAGATGCGGTCATGCAGATTGTCAGCCGGGGCATTACATCTGAAACTGATGCCCTGGCTGAAGCCAGGTCTTCCGCCAGGTCAGAGGAGTCCCTGTATTTCCGGGAAGCGCTTATCGTGGTGGCCGACGAGGCCAGAAGTGCGTTAACCCTGGCAAAGCGGGCCATTACTGCCTTCGTTGAGTCCGATTACGACAAACTCCATCTTGCCAACCTGCCGGCGACCCTGCACACCATCTGGGGCGGATTCGTCATGCTGGATGATCCCACCGCCGCGGACGTTCTGGAGCGGGTAGCTGTTTCAATACAGGAGAAGCTGCTGGATCAGAAGGAGCCACCGTCAATGGCGGTACTGGAAGCCCTGGCAGATGCCCTGACGTCTCTTGAGTATTACATCGAGAGTGTGGGTACACGTGATGAGAGGAATCTGGATCTGCTCAAGCTGGCGGAATCTTCGCTGGGGGATGTAGGGCTCTGACGCCCGCTCCCTCAGCCAATCTTCAGCACGAAAAAAGCCTCTGGCCGAAAGGTCCAGAGGCTTTTTTGTACCAGCCGAAGCCCTAGCGAAGGGTGAAAAGTTCGCCCAGCTTGGTTGCCAGCATCATGTCGCCTTCTGCGCGCAACTGGCCAGCCATGAACGCCTGCATGCCGTCGGTTTCGCCGGATACGATGCCTTCAAGAGTCTCTGAGTTCATGATCAGGGTAACGGAAGGATCGTTGTGCTCACCCTCAACCAGGTTGCAGGTGCCATCCTTGATGATCAGGTGGTAGTTCTTGTCGTCTTCGATGTTGAACTGAAACACCAGGTCCAGGCCCTGGGCCGCATCCGGGTTGAAGTTCTTTTCGAGCTTTTCAAATACCTGAGCTACAGACATTATTTTTACCTTTCTCGGTGTGTGTCTTTGGCGTACTTCGGCCTTGTACCGACCTGCCGGTCAAGTCATCCGACTTTAGGGGCAGTGCCTGGCAGTGTCAAGCTTGATCGAACGCTTGTTTTAATTTGTTGCGCGCCCGGTTTTCGGGTTCCGGCCCGGGCGGAAAAAACCGCGGCGCTTGTGCCTGTCTCTCCCTCGGTTACAATCAGGCGACTTTCATCATGTTCAGTCTGGAGAGTGGCATTGGAATTTCTGACAGAGTTTGGATTATTTGTTGCCAAGGCGGTGACGTTGGTAGTGGCGCTGCTCGTGGTGATCTCCGCGATTGTCTCGGTCGCCCACAGAAACAAAGGGGATGATGAAGCGGGCGGCGAACTCCGTGTACGTCTGATGAACGACATTTACCGCAAGCTTCACGAGTCCGTTCGGGCCAAAATGCTTGGGGAGCAGGCCCGCAAGGCCTGGCAGAAGCAGAAAAAGAAAGAGCACAAGGCCGAGCAGAAGGCAGAAAAGAAGAAGGCCAACCTCAAGGCCAGCGACCCCGAGCCCACCCACCGGCCCAGGGTTTTTGTGCTGGATTTCGACGGTGACATCAAGGCCAGTGATACCGCCTCTCTGCGCAAATGCATAACCGCAGTACTCGGCGTGGCGGACAACGCCCGGGACGAGGTGGTAGTCCGGCTTGAGAGTGGTGGGGGTCTGGTGCACTCCTACGGACTTGCCGCAGCACAACTGGACCGGATCCGTAGCAAGGGCGTGCCACTGACCGTCTGTGTGGACAAGGTGGCTGCCAGCGGAGGTTACATGATGGCCTGTGTAGCAGACCGGATTGTCGCCTCGCCGTTCGCGATTCTGGGTTCCATCGGAGTGGTGGCACAGTTGCCCAACTTTCATCGCCTGCTCAAAAAGCATGATGTGGACTTCGAGGTGCTGACCGCGGGTGAGCACAAGCGTACCCTGACCGTGTTCGGGGAAAACACGGAGAAGGGCCGTCAGAAGTTTCTGGAGGACCTGGAGGATACTCACGGCCTGTTCAAGGATTACGTCAGCGAGCGCCGTCCGGGTCTGGATATAAAGGCCGTGGCCAATGGCGACATCTGGTTTGGCCAGAGGGCGCTGGATGTGAAACTGATCGACGAAATCAAGACCTCGGATGAGTACCTGATTGAGGCCTGCGATCGCGCGGACGTGCTTTCGGTGGGATTCGAACAGAAGAAATCCCTGCCGGAAAAACTCGGGCTGGCGGCCAGTGGCGCCCTTGAGCATGCGTTCGTGCGCCTGTTCAGTGTGTTCCGGAACCAGAAGCTCCAGTAATCAACCAGTCGCCACCCAGGGCGATATCAGGACAGCACCCATCACACCGGAGGAAAGCATCATGGCAGACAACATCCAGTACAGTGCCTGGCGGGTACACGAGGAGGATGGCAGATTCAAAGGCGCAATTGAAACCTGCAGGACAGGGGATCTGCCTGATCATGAGGTGCTAATCAAAGTCAGCCACTCTTCGCTGAACTACAAGGATGCTCTGTCCGCATCTGGCAACCGGGGCGTAACCCGTTCATTTCCCCACACGCCGGGAATTGATGCAGCGGGGGAGGTGGTGGAAGATTCCACCGGCAAGCTCGCTGCCGGACAGCAGGTTATTGTGACCGGTTACGATCTGGGCATGAATACCCCCGGTGGTTTCGGCGAATACATCCGCGTGCCCGCCGGCTGGTGTATTCCCATGCCTGAGGGCTGGGATGCGTACCAGTCCATGATCTATGGAACCGCTGGTCTTACCGCCGGCCTGTGTGTGGAGAAGCTGCTGAGAATGGGCGCTGAACCGGATCAGGGCAGGGTGGTTGTCACCGGTGCCAGTGGAGCCGTGGGCAGCGTAGCCGTGGATTTGCTTTCCGGTCTCGGGTTCGAGGTCGTGGCCATCAGCGGAAAACGGGAGCAGGACGCCCAGCTGAAAGCTCTCGGGGCTGTGGAGATCAGGGACCGGGATGCCCTTGCTGAAGAACCCAAGCCAATGCTCCGGCCGGACTACGCGGGGGCCGTTGATACCGTGGGCGGTTCCGTGCTGGCGGAGCTTCTCAAGCGGGTAAAGCCGGGGGGATCGGTGTCCTGCTGCGGCCTGGTAGCCGGTACCGATGTCCAGACGACTGTTCTGCCATTCATTTTACGGGGCATCAATCTTCTGGGTGTCGACTCGGTTGAGATACCGGTAGCGGACAAAAAAGCGATCTGGCAGAAACTTAGCGGCCCCTGGGCCTGCCCGCGCACCGAAGCGGACGCAAGGGTGATCGGCAAGTCAGACCTGGACGACGCCCTCAGTGCTTTTCTGAAAGGCGAGTCGCGGGGCAAGATCGTACTGGATCATTCGCTCTAGCGAAGCCACTGAGCACACAAAGTAACTAAAAAAGCGGCGCCCGCGAAGGTGCCGCTTTTTTATCAAGTGCTGCCGAGTATCGTCAGTTCATGAAGCCCGACGGCGGAACAGGGGCACTTCCGTGTCACCGGCGGCCTGATAGGCCTGACTGAAGAAATTCAGGCAGTGGGCTGCCAGCTTGATGTCCTTGTCTGGCCGCAGAACATAGCTGTCGAAGCCACAGCGCTTCATGAACTGGAGCTGGTCCAGCAACACATCACCCACGGCGCGCAGTTCGTTGCGGTAGCCATACCGCTCCCTTAACAGCCGTGCGGAGCTGTAACCACGACCGTCGGTGAACTTGGGAAAGTTGATGGCAACAATAGGCAACTCGTCCACGTAGTCCGCCAGCATTCCCGGCTCATCATGGCTTTCCAGCCAAACGCCTATGTCGTCACGGCCCTGATAATGCTCCCTGCCGGCAATCCAGAGATCCGCTGGAATCATGGCAGGGGTATCGTGAAGCTTCAACGATTCACCTTCATCCGGGCGGGGAATCAGGGTCCAGTTGTCCTCTCTTATTTCGCCGTCACGTGTGATGATCTCAGGCATAAACACGCTCCTTGAACGGCGCAATTCCGATACGGCGATAGGTGTCGAGAAAAGGCTCTTCTTCCGTACGATTCGCCACATAGACATCCAGAATCTTTTCGATGACTTCCGGCATATGCTCCCGGGCAAAGGACGGGCCCAGAATTTTCCCTATGGAGGCGTCACGCTGGGAGGATCCTCCAAGACTGATCTGATAGAACTCCTCGCCTTTCTTGTCCACTCCAAGCACGCCAATATGGCCCACATGGTGATGGCCGCAGGCGTTCATGCAGCCAGAAATGTTGAGGTCGATCTCGCCCAGATCGTATACATAATCCAGATTGTCGAACTTGCGCTGAATGGACTCTGCCACCGGAATGGACTTGGCGTTGGCCAGGGCGCAGTAGTCACCGCCCGGGCAGCAGATGATGTCCGTCAGCATATTGAGGTTGGCTGTCGCGAACCCCAGGGGCTTCAGTGCCTGCCAGAGATCATAAAGCTGATCCTGCCGGACATCCGCGAACACGACGTTCTGCTGATGGGTGACCCGGGCTTCGCCAAAGCTGTACTGGTCGGCCAGATCGGCTATCTGCTCAAGCTGACGGTCCGTGATGTCTCCCGGCGGAACCCCGGTCTTTTTCATGGTCAGGGTGACTATGCCGTAACCCGGCTTTTTGTGGCTGTCCACATTGCGCTTTACCCAGTTGTCGAATGCTTTGCTTTCGGCGCGGGCAGCCACCAGGGCTTCCGGATTGTCGGCAAGGTCATCGTAGGGAGGCTCAGTGAAATAACCCTGGACTTTGTCGATGGCTTCCCGGGTCAGTCGGGTGGGGGACTCCCTGATATGGGACCACTCTTCCTCGACCTTTTCCGCGAACCCTTCAGGGGTAAGCGCTTTCACCAGGATCTTGATACGGGCTTTGTACTTGTTGTCCCTGCGGCCGTAACGGTTGTACACCCGAAGAACAGCCTCCAGGTAGGTCAGCAGGTCAAGCTCCGGCAGAAATTCCCGGATCATTGGCCCGACCATGGGGGTGCGACCCAGACCACCCCCAACGTGAACCCGGAAACCCAGCTCGCCTTGCGCATTGCGGACTATTTCAAGACCGATATCATGTACCTGGACTGCGGCCCGGTCACTGTGCTCGGAAGCGTTGACTGCTACCTTGAATTTGCGGGGCAGGAAAGCAAACTCGGGATGGTAGGTGGACCATTGCCGGATGATCTCGCAGTACGGGCGCGGGTCCGTGAGCTCGTCGGACTGGGCGCCAGCGTACTGATCGGTGGTGGTGTTCCGGATGCAGTTGCCGCTGGTCTGGTTTGCGTGCATTTCGACTTCCGCCAGTTCCGCGAGTATATCCGGCACATCTTCAACTTCGGGCCAGTTAAGCTGGACGTTCTGGCGGGTGGTGAAGTGGGCATAACCCTTGTCATAATCCCGCGTAATACGCGCCAGCCGGCGTAACTGCGCGGAATTGAGCATGCCATAGGGCACGCAGATGCGAAGCATGGGCGCAAACCGCTGAATGTAGAGCCCGTTCTGCAGTCGTAATGGCAGAAATTCGTCTTCAGCCAGGTCGCCCGCCAGCGCACGGTCCGTCTGGTGGCGAAACTGGGCGACGCGTTCAGCAAGTATCTGCCGATCGTGTTCGTCGTAAACGTACATAGTGCGAATTCCCAAAATGAGTAAACATTCAACGCGATGGTGGCAACGATATCAGTTGCGCCTTATGCTTAAAACGATTCTTTGTAAATATGGTAATTACATTTGGTGCTTAAAAGTGCCTGGAACTTTGCTTTCAATCTGCCTAGTCTATACCCTGCTTTGAAACTGATTTTAAAACAAAAACGAGGGCATCCGAATGAGCAAAAGCAATCTCAGCGACAGTCAGGTTGATGCAGTGGCCGCCGTTGCCCTGATCAGTCTCGTGGTCGTCGCAGCCGTTTTCTGGGTTGCAACCCGCTAAAACGCCCCGGCGCTGATTACTGACTGGCCAACACCCATCGTACGATCAGTATCAGGGTGACCACAAATATAGCCCCGAAGATGATCCCACCTACAATGTAGTGCCAGGGGCTGCCGCTTTCGAAATCCTCTTCGTGGCGGCGGCTTGACTGAACGCCAAGCGCACCGGCCAGAATGCTCTGAATGACTTTCAGCAGACCCGGTTTTTTCTTCGGGCCAGCCCCGGATTTTCCCTCAGAAGCTGTTTCGTCCCTGCGCGATTCGGTTTGCCTGTTTTCTTCTTTCATGTCGTTGCTCTGATCGAATTACTGACGCGATCCAATTACTGACGCGATCGAATTGCTGAAGCGCCATCCGTGGCATTTCCGGTTTATTCTGCCGGGTCGTAGGCCAGCATGGGCGCCAGCCAGCGTTCCGCCTCCGCCACCGTCTGGCCCTTGCGCTGGGCATAGTCCTCCACCTGGTCCTTGCCAATTTTGCCGACGGCAAAATATTTGGACTGAGGGTGGGCAAAGTACCACCCGGAGACGGCGGAAGCCGGATGCATGGCAAAATGTTCCGTCAGCTCTATACCCGCTGTCTCTGGAGCCTGCAGGAGCTGGAACAGCACTTCTTTTTCGGTGTGATCCGGACAGGCAGGGTAGCCGGGAGCAGGACGGATGCCCTTGTAACGCTCGCGGATCAGGTCATCGGCATCAAGGCTCTCGTCAGGATCATAACCCCAGAGCTCTTTTCTTACCCGTTCGTGCAGGTGTTCGGCGAACGCCTCAGCCAGACGGTCCGCCAGAGCCTGGACCATGATGGCATTATAGTCATCGTTGGCCTCCTTGAACTCACGGGTGAACTCGTCAGCGCCAATACCGGTGGTCACGGCAAAACCTCCGATGTAATCGCACCGATCTGCAGTCTCCGGCAGCAGGAAATCAGACAGGGCCATCATGGGCTTGCCCGGCGCCTTGTCGTCCTGCTGTCGCAGGTGGTGCAGAGTAGTGAGCTCTTCGGTACGTGATTCATCTGTGAACACCACCACATCATCACCACGCCTGTTTGCGGGCCAGAAGCCAATCACGCCCCGGGCGGTGAGCCTCTTCTCTTCGATGATGCGTCTGAGAATCTGCTGGCCCTCGTTGTACAGGGTCCGCGCTGTATCCCCCCGCTTGGGATCATCGAAAATGGCGGGGTATTTCCCTGCCATGTCCCAGGCAATGAAGAACGGGGTCCAGTCGATATAGTCCACCAGCTTGCGCAGGTCATAGTCGTCAAAGGTGCGCAGGCCGGTAAAAGTGGGCTTTACCGGCGTGAAGCGTTCAAAATCAATATCCGGCGCCCGGTCACGAGCCTCCTTCAGGGACACAAGCTTCGTGCGCTCCCCGCGATTTTTCCGGCGTTCGCGGACCTCGTCGTATTCGGTTCTGGCAGCCGCCACCAGGCCTTGCTTGGCGGTTTTGCTCAGCAACTGGGAGGCGACGTTCACGCAACGGGAAGCATCCGATACGTACAGGGCGATGTCGTTTTTGTAGTGGGGCTCGATCTTCACCGCTGTGTGGGCCTTGGAGGTGGTGGCGCCACCAATCATCAGCGGAATGTTGAAGTCCAGACGCTGCATTTCTTTTGCGACATGCACCATTTCGTCCAGAGAGGGCGTGATCAGACCACTGAGTCCGATGATATCGACCTTTTCCCGGCGGGCGGTCTCCAGGATCTTTTCACAGGGCACCATCACTCCGAGATCCAGCACCTCATAGTTGTTGCACTGCAGGACCACGCCCACGATGTTCTTGCCTATATCGTGTACGTCCCCCTTCACCGTGGCCATGAGGATTTTGCCCTTGGCCTCCTGCACGCCGGACTTTTCAGCTTCAATCCAGGGAATCAGGTGGGCGACCGCCTGTTTCATGACCCGCGCGCTTTTTACCACCTGGGGCAGGAACATCTTGCCATCGCCGAACAGGTCACCCACCACGTTCATGCCGTCCATCAGGGGGCCTTCGATAACGTGAATCGGGCGTTCAGCTCTTTGCCGGCAGGCTTCCGTGTCTTCGATGATATAGCCGGTGATGCCCTTGACCAGCGAATGTTCAAGGCGTTTTTCCACCGGCCATTCCCGCCATGCAAGGTCTTCCTCCTGGGTCTTGCCAGCCTTGCCTTTGTAGCGCTCCGCGATCTCCAGCAACCGGTCAGTGCCATCTTCGCGACGGTTAAGCACTACATCTTCCACAATTTCCTTCAGCTCCGGCTCTATGTCGTCATAGATGACCAGCTGACCGGGATTGACGATACCCATGTTCATGCCAGCCTTGACGGCGTGGTAGAGAAATACTGAATGAATCGCTTCCCGCACGGCATCGTTGCCCCGGAAGGAGAAGGACACGTTGCTTACGCCGCCGGAGATGGAAGCATGGGGCAGGTTTTCACGGATCCAGCGAGTGGCATTGATGAAGTCCACCGCATAGTTGTTGTGCTCTTCAATCCCCGTGGCAATGGCAAAAATGTTGGGGTCGAAAATGATATCCGTCGGGTCGAAGCCGATGCCGATCAGCAGGTCGTAGGAACGCTTGCAGATCTGGGTTTTGCGCTCGTAGGTGTCGGCCTGACCTTGTTCGTCAAAGGCCATGACCACGACGGCGGCACCATAGCGCATGCAGCTGCGGGCGCGGGCCAGAAACTCCTCTTCACCTTCCTTCAGGCTGATGGAGTTCACTACGGCCTTGCCCTGGACGCAGCGCAGTCCGGCCTCGATAACGTCCCATTTGGACGAATCGATCATGATGGGAACGCGGGAAATATCCGGCTCGGACGCCACCAGCTTGAGGAAGATCTCCATGACCTCCTTCGAGTCCAGCATGCCTTCGTCCATGTTGATGTCGATGATCTGGGCACCGTTTTCAACCTGGTCGCGGGCAACGCTGAGAGCCTCCTCGTGCTGTTCCTCCTTGATGAGGCGGAGGAAGCGTTTGGAGCCGGTTACGTTGGTGCGCTCACCCACATTGATGAACAGGGTGTTTTCGTCCCCGGTAAATGGCTCCAGGCCGGCCAGACGGAGAGCTTTTGGCGGCTCGGGAATCTGCCGGGGCGGGTACTTGGCAACCGCATCCGCAACAGCTTCAATGTGCTCCGGCGTCGAGCCGCAGCAGCCGCCAATGATGTTGAGAAAACCGTCCCTTGCAAAGCCCTCGATGATTTCGGCCATTTCTTCCGGGGTCTGGTCATACTCCCCGAATTCATTGGGCAGTCCGGCATTCGGGTGGGCGCTGACGTAGGTGTCGGCTTTGTTGGATAGCTCCTCCACATAGGGCCGCAGGGCATCGGCGCCCAGGGCGCAGTTCAGGCCAACGGAAATGGGCCTGGCGTGCTTGATGGAGTTCCAGAAGGCTTCCGTGGTCTGCCCTGAAAGGGTGCGTCCGGAGGCATCAGTGATGGTGCCGGATATCATGATGGGCAGGGTGATACCGCTGTCCTCAAAGAACTGCTGGACGCCGTAAATCGCAGCTTTGGCGTTGAGGGTATCAAAAATGGTCTCGATCAGGATCAGATCACAGCCGCCCTCGACCAGGCCGGACACCGACTCGTAGTAGTTGTCTACCAGAGTCTGGAAATCCACATTGCGATAGCCCGGATTGTTGACGTCCGGGGAAATCGAGGCGGTGCGGGAGGTCGGACCGACCGCGCCCGCCACAAACCGGGGTTTATCCGGGTTTTTGTCAGTAAATTCATCGGCAATCTGCCGCGCAAGCCGGGCGCCGGCGACGTTCAGCTCACGGGCGACGGATTCGAGGCCATAGTCTGCCTGCGACAGCTGGGTGGAGTTGAACGTGTTGGTCTCGATTATGTCGGCACCAGCCGCCAGATAATCGGAGTGGATGTTCCGCATCAGCGCTGGCTGGGTCAGGTTCAGCAGGTCGTTGTTGCCCTGCAGGTCCTGATCATAATCTGCGAATCGGTCACCGCGGAAGGCTGCCTCCTCCAGCTTCAGATTCTGGATCATGGTCCCCATGCCGCCGTCGAGAATAACGATGCGGTCTTTCAGGGCCTGTCTGAGCTGTGCCAGGCGGATGTCACGATTGTCGGTCATACGGAGGCTTCCGGGATTCATTTAAGTCGTTTGGGCGCGCGATGATAGCAAAAATGCAGGGCTCCGTCCTGAGCCTGATTGGCAAAGTCGATACACGACGCAATAGCCGACCATTTTACTAGGTCTTTTAAGTTACTGCGAACTGCCTTAAAATGATTTTATATTTCCCAACAGGTAGGGCTCATGGCACTGGTAACTGTGACTGATTCGGCGCGGGATTATCTCGCGGAACTTATTAACAAGCAGGACGTGGAAGGCATGGGTGTTCGCATCTTTGTGACCCAGCCGGGCACCAAGCATGCTGAAACCTGTCTGGCCTACTGTCCGCCAAACGAAATCGTGCCCACTGACGAGCAGGTGGATCTCGGCGTTTTTACCCTGTTTCTGGACCATAACTCGGTGCCTTTCCTTGAAGATGCCTATGTTGACTATTCAAAAGACCAGATGGGCGGTCAGCTGACCATCAAGGCGCCCAATGCCAAGGTGCCCCAGATAGACGACGATGCACCACTGCTTGACCGTATACGCTATGTTCTCGCATCGGAGATCAATCCGGGCCTGGCAGCCCACGGTGGAGAGGTGTCCCTGGTTGATGTGGTTGACGAGTCGGTTGCTGTTCTCAAATTCGGGGGCGGCTGTCAGGGCTGCAGCGCTGTCAGTCTGACACTGAAGCAGGGCGTGGAAAGCACACTGAAAGAGCGGGTGCCGGAAATTTCCGCGGTCCGGGACGTAACCGATCACACCGTGAAGGAAAACGCCTACTACCAGTAATTCAGGTTCCGGAATTCCGGAGACCGGCGCCGCCGTTGGCTTGCGCCGGTTTTTTGTGGCTGAAGGCCAGGCGACAAGGGCGACTGGATAATCTGAATGCAATGGCGTCCAGGTAAAGGGGGCACCAGGGCCAATGTCAGAGCCGTTCGTTTACGCCAGAATCCCGTGACTTATACGTAGCCCAATGCAGCGTGCTGGTAATGAGTAGTAAAGCATGGGCGATAAACGCTGACGCTGTATGCGTCTGGTCCTCGTCACCTGGGGTTTGTCTTGATAGACGTTGCGTTCTGGTCCGTGCCCTTGATGGCTGCAGTCACCGGCTGGTGCACCAACTGGCTTGCGATTCAGATGTCATTCCATCCTGTGCAGTTTGTCGGGGTGGGCTGGTTTGGCTGGCAGGGTGTTATCCCCCGCAAAGCCGAAAAAATGGCTCACATCTGCATTGACCGGACGCTGGCACAGTTTGGCGATCTGAATGCGGTCTACCACAAGCTGGAGCCGAAGCGGATTGTCGAGCAGGTGATTTCCCAGGTGAACCCGCGGCTGGATGAATACATAGACGAAGTGATGTATGAGATTCAGCCAGTGCTCTGGGACAACCTGCCCAATTTCATGCGAAGGCGAATCTACCAGTGGGGCAGGGAGCAGTTGCCATCGCGGATCGAATCCCTGGTGGAGGATTTTGGTGACGACCTGTCCGAACTGGTGGACCTGAAAGCCCTGCTCAGCCGTGAGCTATCCCGACATCCCGATCTGATGAACCGCATCTTCCGGGAAGCAGGTTCGGTGGAACTGAACTCCGTGATCAGGTGGGGTGCCGTTATAGGCGGCCTGCTGGGGGCAGTCATCGTTCCCCTCTGGCTGCGCTACCCGGAGCCCTGGGTTTTGCCGCTGGCAGGTTTTGCTGTGGGGTTTGTCACCAACTGGCTGGCCATCAATCTGATCTTCCGGCCTCTGCAGCCGCGCCGAATCCTTTTCTGGCGGGTGCAGGGGCTGTTTCTGAAACGCCAGCCGGAAATCAGTGATGTCTGGAGCCGACTGGTGGCGGAAGAGCTGATTACCGTGGAGAAGGTTGCAGATGCGATGCTGAACGGAGAGCATGGAGACCGTACCCGGGCCATCATCCAGAAGCACCTGCGGCCCATGCTGGACAATTCGGTCATCATGAAGCTCAGCGCGCAGGTCACTTTCGGCATGACCGGCTATACGGACCTGAAGAAGGCCATGAATAACAAGGCGGTGACTGCGACGCACGATGTCTTCGCCGATCCCCAGTTCAACCGTCAGCGTGCGCCGGTGGTGGCTGCCGTGCTATCGGAACAGATGAAGGCCCTTGCCCCGGCAGAGTTCCAGGACGTCCTGCGACCTGCGTTCAAGGAGGATGAAATCAAACTGATGCTGGTTGGCGGCGCTCTTGGCGCTGTCGCAGGCGCAATCCAGCTTGGGCTTTTCACCTGGTGGTCATGACCGGCAGGACGGAAAGCCAGAAAAGGAAGAAGACATGATGCCGTTCTGGTTAACTTTGACGATACAGGCTGTGGTAACGGCCCTGGTTGTACTGGCAGTGCTCGCCGGCTTTTTCCGCTGGGTTTTACGGCCGTATCTGGATCAGAAAATACGGGAGATCATTGAGGCTGCTGACGACCTGGAGCCACGCATCACCCGGGGGGTCAAGGCCGGGCTTTCCGACTCCCTCCGGGAACTGCCTGAAAGCACCGTAAGAGACAGTACCCGTCAGTTTCTCAGGTTCGGCTCCGACCTGTTTGAAAACGGTCTCAGCAGTTTTCTCGGCTCCTCCGAGGAGCTTCAGAAGCGCAGTGGGCGCTCAGCTCCGCCGTCCGGCCCCGATTCCCAGCCCTGAAAAAGCCGTGAGCACACCGGCCACCTGAGGCGGTCCTACAGGCAGTTGGTGGGGCGGGGCAGCCCCGCGATCCGGCACGCTGTCTTTGCCGGTGTGCCCGGGAAAAGCTGCATGAGATAGATGCTATTGCCTTTCTCTTCGCCGAGTTCTTCCCGTACTGCCTTCACGAACAGCCGGTTGGACGGTGGTGAAATGTCATGTCGTTTATAAAAAGATCTCAGTAACCTGATGATTTCAAAATGACTTTCATCAAGCTCGATATTCTGCTCCCGGGCAATTTCCACCGCAAGGTCGGGTGTCCAGTCTGCCGGATTCTCAAGAAATCCTTCGCTGTTCCGTTCTGGCTGTGACATGAAATTCTACCAGCTGATGATCTTTGTATTGGCTGCCGTGAGCTCAACGAAACCGGCGTAGTCAACCAGAATACCCCTTTCTGCCAGACTCTCCTGGCCAAGGCCGCGGGCTTCAGCGTCTGCCAGTAACACGCGGGTGCCAGTGGGCAGGGTCCGGGCATTCTGGCGGCAGGCCAGCGCCAGGACTCCGTTCCCGGTCAGTAGCAGGGAATCCTGTTCGCCAATGGCGGCCAGGCAGTTGCCGAAGCGGGGATGTTCGGGGGACTTGTTCATTATATGCAATGTGGGCATATGGTCCTCGGGTTTGGGCGCATGTGGAATCACAGGCAGACCACATGGTCGTACTGATCAAAAAATGCCGCGTCCGGGGCTACTGCCTGCGCGGCAGCATTCAGGCAGGCTTCGTCCAACTGGTAGCGCTCAAGGGCCTTCTGTTCGGCCAGAAGGGCCTCAACGCCAAAGATGCCTGCCGCACCCAGTTGCTTCTCCACATTTTTCTGTCCCAGGGGCTCAGAGTGGTGTCCGGGCCGGAGCCAGTTGACCCCTGCCTCACGGAAAAGGATGCTCACGGGCTGATCAAAAGCCGCCAGTGAAAAGGCCATGTCCAGGGCTTCGCGGCCACGCCAGTCCCCGTAGGGTGCTTTGTCAATGATCACCAGAATGCGCATCGTCTTCAGTCCGTTGGGTGAAAATAGAGAGTCCGGTCTGACCTGGTGACGCCCTCAACCCAGTCTCCCAGGCCGGCTATCTCAAATGGCGCCACAAGATTGCAGGCGTCCTGCTCATACCGTTTCTGTTCTTTCTCATCCAGAATCCCCCGGCGCAGTGCCGAGGCGACACAGGCCACAGCAGAAATTCCGTTAGTTCTGAGAAAATCACACCAGAGGTTGGTCCAGTGGGGCTCGTCGCCGGGGATGCAGGAAAGCGCCGAAGCAAGATGGACCCCGTCCCCATACAGGAATAGCCGGTCAATCCGGTGGCCGGCGGCAATCAGGGCCCGGGCAAATTCCAGCGCGGTCTGCGGTGCCTGGCTGGTGTAGGGCGCGCCGGTGATCACCAGGGTATAGGAGAGGGAGTCGGCTTGATGCATGGCTAAAGGATACCTGAAATAAAAAACCCCGGTACAGGACCGGGGTTCTCTGACATCAACCTGAAGACTCAGTCGTTGCCGCTGAATGCGGACAGCAGGTGGAGCAGGCTGAGGAACAGGTTGTAGATTGAAACATACAACCCAACGGTGGCGATGATGTAGTTACGCTCGCCGCCCTTGATGATCTGGCTGGTCTCGAACAGGATCATGATCGAGGCGAAGATGGTGAAGCCGGCAGAAACTGCCAGTTGCAGAGCGGAGCTCTCCATCACAAAGGCCAGAACCATGGCACCGATCAGCACAAACGCGCCGGCGGTCAGGAAGCTGCCCATGAAGCTGAAGTCTTTCTTGCTGATTAGTGCCACAGCAGACAGACCAACAAACGCGACCGCGGTGAGGGTCAGGGCCTGAGCTACAATCTGGGAAGCGCCAGCGGCCACAAAAGAGCCAATGATCGGGCCGAGGGTGTAACCCATGAAGCCGGTCAGTGCGAAAACGCTGAGGATGCCCCAGGGGCTGTTTTTCAGTTTGTAGGTCAGGAACAGCAGGCCGATGTAACCTACGATGGTTACGATAAAGCCGGGGTGTTGTGCCCCCATGCTCAGGTAAGCCACAACGGCGGAAAACGCCAGCGTCATACCCAGCAGCATGTAGGTGTTGCGCAACACGTTCATCGCGTCTGCGCTGATGCCTGTCGAAGTGCCAGTCTGCGCTGCATCATAGGCAGCTTCATTCTGGCGGACACTGAAACGTCTGTTTTCCATCTTGATCTCCGGTTACGTCAGAACCTGTTCATTGTTGAACAAGCATATCATAGTGTCAGGATCGGAACTTTCAATCATTTAGTACGTGAAATCCACCAGTTAATTCCATTAAACCGCGTTAATCTTAAAAGGAAAAGTCCGGGCGTTGACAGGCAGGACCATTCCGGTATCATTCAACCCGCTGTTCGCAACGACAGCAGGCAGAAAATGGAAACGGTGGGCTGGCAGAGTGGCTTAATGCAGCGGTCTTGAAAACCGCCGACGGTTAGTAGCCGTCCCGGGGTTCGAATCCCTGGCCCACCGCCAATTTATTTTCAGTTTCATAGTGTTAAGTCAAATTCCCCCAATTTATTTCTCGGAAGATCCCTGGGTTTCAGCGCTCGAAGAGCATCAGCTGGTACGCCCTCCCGTGAGTCGTTTTCTCTGTTCCCGGTGGATGTTTGTCACAGAGGCTCCAACTAATGCGCTGGACAGCCGCTTGCCTTTTGGTGCGCCTGATATCCGCTGCAAAATTCAGACGTCCTGTCCGCTCCATTTATGGGGTCCCGGGCGAACTGGCAACCATATCTCGGCACGCAGACCCGACTGTCTGTCCGGGCGGCCACTGAGAGTGAGCTGGCCACCATGGAGCTCGGCGATGCGGCGGGCGATGGCGAGCCCCAGGCCAGCCCCGGCACCCAGACGCTGGTCCAGTCGGACAAAACGACTGAGGGCCCGCTCCCGTTCCTGCGGAGGAATGCCCGGCCCCTCATCGGATACGGTGACGAGGTATCCGTCATTCGCCGGAGACAGACGGGTTTCTATTTCCGTATGTTCAGGGCTGTACTGGATGGCATTCGCGAGCAGCGAACGCATCAGGGTGGTGATCAGAGCGCTATGACAGCAGACAGGGGCGTGGCCGGACGACTCATCCTTGAGCACGGGTTCAATGCCCTTTTTCAGCGCCAGCGGTGCGACATCGGCGATGCTCTGCTCGAGGATTTCGGACAGATTATGATATTCGGGCGAAAAATCGGCTCCGGAGTCGACCCTGTTCAGCAGCAGCATCTGTTCCACCAGGTGCACCATGCGGTCCACCGACTGGATAAGGTGCTGGTACTCGGCTGGATTGCTTTGGCAGTGCTTCTCCAGATTCAGCCGCAGTGCGGACAGTGGTGTGCGCAGCTCATGGGACGCATCTGCAGAGAACCGCCGCTCCCGCTCCAGAGCCTCGTCCAGACGTTTGAGCAGTCCGTTCACAGCATGAACCAGCCCGACCACCTCTCTTGGGGCATGTTGATCATCCAGTGGATGGATGCTTTCGGGGGCCATGTTCCGTACCGGACCTTCAAGGAGGCGCAGGGGCCGGAATCCGATTCGAATCGTCATGACAATTGCAATCACAAGCACCGGGAGCACGACTAGCAAAGGCAGCACATTGCCCATGGCGAGCTCCTGGCTGAGCTCCTGACGAATGTCTTCACGCTGGGCGGTTCTGATCCAGAATCCGGTCTCCGGATCCTCAAGGGTGAAGGTTCGCCACCGGAAGCCGGAGGACTCTACCCAGGTGTAACCTGGCATCAGTGCAAGATTGTCCTCGGCCGCCAGGGTATCCAGCACCGGGGCGCCCATGGGCGACCAGACTTCAAAGGCGATTTTCTTCTCATATTTGTGTCCGGAACCACCGGGCAGAATCTCCTCATAGTCCTCCTCGCGAAATGCACCCTCTGGTAGCTGAAGCGTTTCTTCCAGGGTACGCGACAGTTGCTCAGGTGACTGGGTCCCGACCAGATGACGTACCAGACCCTGGACGATGCGGGTGCTTTGGGCCAGCTCCGCGTCGAACAGTTCCTCAAGCTCGTGATTGCTTTCCAGATAGCTCCACAGGGCCGCGGCAGAGGCAATCAGCAGCACAGCGGTGGTGAGCAGTATGGTCAGTGTGCGTGTCAGGGACATGAAGGCGTGCTTCCTGCGGGGGCTGACACAGCGCTGTCGAGCATATAGCCGACACCGCGAACGGTGCGGATCAGGGATTTCCCGATACGCCGGCGAAGATGATGGATGTGTACTTCCAGAGCGTTGCTTTCAACTCCCTGTTCCCAGCCGTAAAGCTGCTCTTCCAGCCGGCGGCGTGTCGCCACCTGATCCGGATGGCGCATGAGGTAATGGAGGATCTGAAATTCACTGCGAGGCAGTGTGACCCGCTCGTCACCAATCATCAGCTGACCGGTTTCCGGCGTTAACGACAGGCGGCCGATGGTCAGGCAGCATTGAGCATGGCCTTCCGCCCGGCGGGTAACCGCGCGAATGCGGGCCTTGAGTTCGGACATGGCGAAGGGCTTGGTCAGGTAGTCGTCGGCCCCGGCGTCGAGGCCCTGAAGTTTCTCTTCGAGATCGGTGCGCGCTGTTAGAACGATGACCGGGGTTGCTATCCCCTGTTTTCGAATGCTGCGCAGGATGTCGAGGCCATCGACCCGGGGCAGCGTCAGATCCAGAATCACCAGGTCAAAGTGTTCATGGGGCAGGGTGTTCAGGGCCTGCTGCCCATCGTCGAGCCAGTCCACCGTATTTTGTTCATCCCGCAGCATACCCAGCATGGTGGTGGCAAGCGGGTGATCGTCTTCTACAAGCAGTATTCGCATGACCTGTCCTCACATTGGCGCCTGCTGATTCTGGCACAGAAACCTTAATGCCGGCTTAAGGAAAAAGCCGTTAGCGCTTAAGTATGAGTTAAGCCGGCTACGTCAGACTGGTTCCATACCCTTGAGGAGTCACGTTATGGCAGACCCGTTGACGTTTTCGGCATTTTGTTTCTCAGGAGCTCCAGGTCTTGAACCTTTGCTCCAGTGTTCAGGTCGGCTGTTATGCGAGGCAAAGCCGGAGACATCATCCGCCGAGGCCATCACAGCATTCATGCAACGTCGCTTTTGTCAGGCTTACGGTGCATCGCCGGAGTTGCGCATACCCAGACTTCTGGCTCTCACCTCGGAGAAGGGTGGCTTGCTGGCCGCCGTAGGTGTTCGCAGTGCTGGCCAGGAGCGTCTTTTCCTGGAGGACTATCTGGATGTGCCGGCGGAGAGATTGATTGGTTCGGATGGCCCCGTTCGACGTGATGAACTGGCTGAAATTGCTCATCTCGCCGGCGTGGAAGCGGGCATCAGCCGTTTCCTGTTTGCTGTCCTGACCCTTTGGCTCCGGGCCCATGGTTATCGCTGGATCGCTTTTACTGGCACCGATCAGCTCCGGAACAGCTTTCGGAGGCTTGGCATTGCGACACGGGTCATCGCCCCTGCAGATCCGCTAAGGTTGCCGGATCTCGGTGCCGGCTGGGGGAGTTATTACCAGCATAACCCTGTAGTAATGACTGCAGACGTCCAGCAGGGGTATCTGGCGTTAAGCGGCGCGGGTCTGCTGGGACGAACGGCATGGCTGAGCCCGCAGCCGGATCAGGGAGAGTGTTATGGCCACACTGCCTGACCAACTGGGCGACCTGGCGTTGCGCCAGCCAGACTCGATTGCACTTTCCTCACCGTCTAACTGTGTGTCATGGCGCGAGCTCTGGCGAGAGGTCACAGACCTTGCCCAGGCTATTACTGATTGCAGAGTCGAGCGTGTGGGGCTGGCCGGGGACAACACGCCAGGCTGGGTGATTGCTGACCTGGCGTGCCTGGTGGCGGGTGTGGTGTGTGTACCAATACCCGGTTTCTTTTCCAGCGAGCAGACAAAGCACCTGAAAGAGCAGGCGGGACTTGATGCGCTCCTGTGGGTGAGCCAATGCCCAGCCGGCCATGACTATCATGAAAAGCTGTCGGAACACGTCTGGCTGGAGCCCTTGGCTGGGAGCGAAAGGCCAGCCTCTATGCCATTGGCGACAACCAGGGTTACGTTTACCTCGGGTAGTACCGGCCAGCCAAAGGGGGTCTGCCTTTCCAGTGAACATCTCACCGCTACAGTGGATGCTCTCCGTCAACGGCTGGCGGGTATGCACCTGAGCAGGCACCTGTGCATTCTCCCGCTGGCAACGCTACTTGAAAACATCGCAGGTGTTTACCTGCCGCTCACCATGGGTGGAACGGTTGTGCTGGAGCCACTTGCCAGTCTTGGGATGACAGGCAGCAGCACTCTCGATGCCGGTCGGCTTATCCGTACCATCAACCGGCATAACCCCGATTCCATGATCCTGGTCCCGGAACTGGCGGCGGTTCTGGTTTCTGCAGCCGAGAATGGCCAGCTGGAAGCAAAGGGGTTGCGTTTCCTTGCCGTTGGTGGCGGCAAAGTCTCCGATGACCTTCTGAGGCGGGCCAAAGCCATCGGGCTTCCATTATTTGAAGGTTATGGCTTGTCGGAATGTGGCTCCGTGGTTGCTCTGAACCGGCCTGGCGAAGAGCGATCGGGAACCGTCGGTCGCCCCCTTGGCCATGTGCGAGTGAATGTTGACTCCCAGGGCGAGATCCAGGTGGCCGGGAGCAGATTCCTCGGTTATCTCGGTGAGGAACCGGGCGCTGATGGTCCGGTGGCCACCGGCGATCTGGGCAGCCTTGATGCCGATGGCTACCTGCAGGTAAATGGCCGCATCAAGAATCTTCTGATCACCAGTTTTGGGCGAAATGTCAGCCCGGAGTGGCTGGAAAGCGAACTGGTCCAGTGCATCGGCGTTCGGCAGGCCCTGGTATTCGGGGATGGCGAACCTGCTCTGAGCGCTTTGCTCACCATTCCTGATGGCCGGTCGGCAGAGCAGATCGCTGATGTGCTGGAGGAGCTCAACCGGCGACTGCCAGACTATGCGCGTTTGCTGTCGGTGTATATCCGGCGGCGGCCTCTGACCAGTCAGCAGGGGTACCTCACCGACAACGGTCGGCTGATACGTGTCCGGCTCATGAATGACCTGCCAGAGCTCCTGGCAGGTACGGAATCCATACATCTCCACAAACGAGGAAACTCCATGGCTTTTTTTGACACCCTTCAGGCCGAAACTGCGGAAGCGCGGGCACATGTTAACGGAGCGCCGGTCATTCGCGCTATTGCAGAGGGCAGGTTCGACCTCAAGAGCTACACCTGGTTTCTGACCCAGGCCTATCACCATGTAAAACACACGGTACCTCTGATGATGGCTTGTGGTAGTCGGCTGCCAGAACGACTGGAATTTGTCCGCAAGGCTCTGGTGGAATACATCGAAGAGGAATACGGCCATCACGAGTGGATACTCGATGATCTTGCAGCCTGTGGTGAAGACCGGGAAGTTGCACAACAGGGTTCACCTGATACGTCGATTGAGCTGATGGTGTCCTGGCTCTACGACCAGATCCATCGTGGCAACCCTGTTGCGTTCTTTGGCATGGTGCAGGTTCTGGAGGGCACCTCCATTGAACTGGCCACCCCCCTTGCCGAGCAGATTCAGAAACATCTGGCATTGCCCGACCAGGCATTCAGCTATCTGTACTCCCACGGCGCGTTGGATCAGGACCATTTCGAGTTTTTTCGCAACCTGATGAACGAGGTCATTAACCCGGATGATCAGGTTGCGATCATCTCGGCGGCTCGCATGGTTTACCGCCTCTACGGTGACATGCTGTGGAGCATTCCCCTTCCGGCTCAGGAAAAGGACAAGCGCCATGAAGCTGCATGATCGGAAATTTCTGTTGCTTGGAGGCACCGGTGGTATCGGTGGCGTCCTGGTTAATCTCCTTGTTGAGGGCGGGGCGACCGTTATTGTGGCGTCGCGGCAAGAAGCCGAAGTTGACGGCGAGGGAATCAAGCGCGCGCAGCTGGACCTGGCTGCACCGGACCTTGACCAGCAGCTGGAGCGACTATCCGAAGAATACCCCGACATTGACGGCGTGATTCATTGCGCCGGACAGAACCGGTTTGCCGCTATCGATCGCCTGGACGTTGAAAGCATGGATATGCAACTGGCGGTAAATCTTCGCAGCCCGATACTGGTGGCGCGACATTTTGCCCCGAGATTCCGCGACGCAGGCAAAGGCGCCCTGGTCTTCGTCGGTTCAACCTTTGGCAGCATCGGTTTCCCGGGGTACACCACCTACTGCGCCAGCAAATTCGGTTTGCGGGGATTTTCCGAGGCACTTCGCCGGGAATTTGCCGACACACAGGTTCAGGTGATTTATGTGGCCCCGCGTGCAACCGCCACGGCAATGAATCCGGAGGCGGTGAATGCCCTCAACAGGGCCCTTGGCAATCACATGGATCAGCCCGCTGAGGTCGCCGCCCAGATTCTCGAAGCAATGGACCACGATGACCGACGGCGTTATCTGGGATGGCCAGAAAAGCTCTTTGTGGTTGTTAATAGTCTGCTGCCACGCCTTGTCGACAGAGCAATGCGCAAACAGCTGCCGGTGATCAGACGGTTCCTGAATTCGGAGGCGGCGTAATGAGAATGCTGACTGTATTCATAGCCATTGTGCTTTCCCTGCCGGTGCTGGCGGAGAGCCTGGAGGACCGGCTGGCGCACGTACAGCATCGCTGGGCACATATTCAGTACGAACTGCCTGAGAACGCCCGGGAGAAAGCGTTTGAAGACCTTGTTGCAGAGGCAGAGCGCCTGGTGGAAGCCTGGCCGGCGCGGGCAGAACCGCTGATCTGGCAGGGGATCATTCTGAGCACCTATGCCGGCGCAAAAGGCGGGCTGGGAGCTCTTGGCCTGGTCAAGGATGCGAGGAGTTCGCTGGAAGCGGCCCTCGATCTTGATCCCCGGGCGCTGCAAGGATCGGCCTATACGTCCCTGGGGAGTCTGTATTACCAGGTGCCAGGGTGGCCACTATCGTTCGGCGATGACAGGCAGGCCAGAAAATACCTGCAAAAGGCCCTGGCCATTAATCCAGACGGTATCGACCCGAACTATTTTTTCGCCGACTTTCTGCTGAAGCAGGGTGATAACGCAAGGGCAGAAATCTATTTCAACAAAGCTCTTGAAGCTCCTCCCAGAGAAAGTCGGGAAACCGCCGATTCGGGACGTAGGGAGGAGATCCTCTTGCGGCTTGGGAGGTTAGTACCTGCCAGGTGAATGATAAGTGGCGGATCGCCAACCGCCGCTTGCGGCGGTTTTCCTGTTCCTTGATGGGTGCAGGAAAGCCTTTGACTGCGATTCCGAACGCTGAAGATTTCTCAGTTAAACGTTCTCACGAGTTCCAGTGAATAGAATGTATCCAGCTTTTCCACGTCGGCGGAGGGGTTGGCATCGAATTCATGAGTGAGGCGAACGCCAAGGTTCCATGTGCTGGCTTCATCAAGTGGGTGGATCAGCGCGGCTTCGCTGACCAGCCTGTAATCTGAGCCAGGGTCTTCCAGTGAGGGAAGCCAGGTGAATTCGTGAGTGAATTCGGTATCCCCGTAGAACTGGATCAGGTAGTCGTACCCCAGGGCAAGCAGTGGTTCGCTTTCATTGTCCTTTGAGTCGAAGGCTTCCACCTGATAGCCGACACCGACGCGGGGCTTGAATTTGTGGTCATCCCTCTGGATCACGAAATAACCCAGGCCGGCGGTCAGCGCGGCGCGCAGGTCCAGGTTTTCGAATCTGTCCCGCTCAAGTCCCAGGTTACCAAAAACGAAAAACCTCTCTGAAATATCCCGTTCCAGCCTGGCATTGGCGACGGTCTGATTTTCTGTTTCCTCGCCGTCCTCTTCCGCGAAGCGATTGCGCAGAGAAAAGGTCAGTCGATCGAAATCCGTTTCCCGGGCTGTACTGACTCTGCCGTTGAAGCTGGTCCTGTCAGTATTGCCGTCGGCACCGGCCAGGCCCAGGTTCAGCCGGCCAGACCATACGTTTTCCTGTGTTACCCGGATGCCCTCGAGCTCGGAGAGTGTTTCTTCATGGCGCTCCGTGAGCTGTTCATGCCAGATGCTGCTTATGGAAGAAAATGGAATCTGGACGGTGCCGAGCAGGTCGCTGCTGATCTGCTGGCCGAGCTCCTCGTCCCAGGACAGGGAACCCACAAGCTCGTTTCCATCAGCGAGCTGGGTGACAACGGGATCATCAGTGGTAACACCGGCTATCTGATCTGCTTCAATCTCCATTTCGCCGGCAAAGCTGGTGTCTACCAGCACCTCATCTTCGTAAAGGCTGATCACTTTGCCGTTCACCAGGCTGCCGTCCGAAAGAAAAACCCTGTCCGCCTGAAGACCTGGTGCGTGGATCACAAAGAGGAGAGCGGTGGCACAGGTGATAAGGGGAGTGACTCTGGTGGCTCTGGAAAATTTCTCTGATAGAACGCGCTGCATTGATGCCTGCCTTTTCTCCGTCCTGAATTGACGACTGTCGGCCGGGCACCAGGATCGTTCTGGTGGCCTGGCCGCATTGTCTGGTAAAAGCGCCTGATGGAACCGTCTGGCTACCTGGCTAGCCCAGCTGTTTGGTAAGCCTGAAAACCAGCTCCGGTGAGAGCCGTTTGACCCAGAGGGCTGCCATCTCCCTGCCTTTGCCAACCGGGATTTCCCGTGAGCCTTTTGCCAGTCCCGCGAGAATCACCTGGGCGCACTCGTCCACATCCATCCCCCCTTCTATGTTCGCGTCTTCGTCATCAAAGGTTGCGCCATCGGCGATAAGCGCGTTGCGGGCAATGGAGGTCCGGATGAACCCGGGCACAATAGTTGAGACCTTTACACCGTCATCCTCTACTTCGGCACGCAGGGCATCAAAAAAGCCCATGACCGCATGCTTTGCGGCACAGTAGCCGGTGCGAAGGGGAGCGCCTATTTTACCTGCGACGCTTGCAGTTACGGCAATGTGCCCAGTGCCCCTGTCCAGCATGTAGGGCAGCACGGCCTTGGTCAGAGCAATCTGGCCCAGTACGTCTACATCCAGAAGCTTCCGGTAGACGGAGATGTCCGTGTCTTTGCACAGGGAGCGCTGGGAAAGACCGGCATTGTTGATCAGCAGGTCAATGTGGTGAAAATGCTCCAGAACAGCACTGGTGGCCTCCGGAAGGAAATCCGTATCGGTCACGTCCAGCGGCAGAACCAGGATGTCCCTGTCGTTTGCTCCTTCCTGTTTACAGCGAGCGGCGACCCGCTGCAGCTCTTCCTGACGGCGCGCGGAGAGAACCACGCGGGCGCCCCTTCCCGCCAGGGCTACGGCCAGGGCTTCTCCAATGCCGGAGGAAGCGCCGGTAATCCAGACAACTTTGTCTCTGAACGCCTCGGGATCAGAAGAGGCGGTCTTCTTTTTCAGTGCGGAAAGCGGGTTTGGCATTTGAAACTCCTGTTAATCTGCTTCACAGCATAGTTTATGGGTCCTGCCTCCAGGCAGGGTTTTTCCGTTGCCGACAGGGGGAGTCAGAACGCTGTGCCAGCGTGGAACGCATAGGGTCATGGGCCGGGGCTGGTCAGTGCTTCCCGGATGGCGCGGATCGCTGCCAGAGCGTGGGCGCTGTCGCCGTGAACACAGATGCTGTCGGCCGGCAGTTCGAGCCAGCGGCCGCTCAGGCTGTGAACGCCGCCCCGGCAGGCGAAGGAAAGTGCCTGATCAACGATGGCGGTCAGGTCGTCATGGACAGCGCTCGCCTGGCTGCGTGGCACGAGTTGCCCTGTGTCGTCGTAGGCCCTGTCGGCAAAGGCCTCCAGAATCAGGGGTACGCCGCAGCGATCCGCAAACTCCTGCTGGGCGGGGTAATCCAGGGAGACGGGAATCATCAGGGGAAGGCCGGGCCGCCAGGTAGCCATGGCCTCCATGACTGTCTGAAGCAGCTCCGGGTCCCGCATCATGTCGTTGTTGAGAGCCCCGTGGGGTTTTACATAGGCGATCTGCTGGCCCTCGGCTCCGCAAATGCCGGACAGTGCCCCGAGCTGGTACCAGATCAGCGCCCGCACCTCTGCAGGCGTATGAAGAATGGAGCGACGTCCAAAGCCAATAATATCCTGATAGGACGGGTGGGCGCCTATCATGACGCCGTATTTTGCGGCGAGCACCACCGTGTCGTGCATGATGGATGGATCCGAGGCATGGAAACCACAGGCCACGTTGGCCATGTCGATCAGCGGCATGACCGCCTCGTCCTGGCCCATGGTCCAGCTGCCGTAGCTTTCTCCCAGGTCGCAGTTCAGTTTCATTGTGTCTCCGAAGCCTGATATCAGTGTTCTGATGCTACCTCAACTTTTACCCACCCGGGTAGACGGTGTCAGACTTCGGCACCGATGGCCTGAGCCCTCTGGTCCCTTTTGGCCAGTGTGTCAGGGTCATTTTCCGGCACTGTCCAGCCCTGGAGGTTTTGCTCAAGCAGTTTTACCAGTGCATCAATGTGGCCCGGGGTGGCGTTCAGACAGGGTATATAGCTGAATGCCGCGCCGCCGGCTTCCATGAAATAACCGCGGTTTTCCACGTTGATTTCCTCGATGGTCTCCAGACAGTCTGACGAAAAGCCGGGACAGAATACGTCGATGGAGCGGACGCCCTTGTCGGGGAGGGACTTCAGGGTTTCATCGGTGTATGGCTTGAGCCATTCCTCAGCTCCAAAACGGGACTGGAAGGTGGTCATGTACTGATCGCTTTCCAGCCCAAGGCGTTCAGCCAGAAGCCGGGACGTTTTGTGGCATTCACAGTGGTAGGGGTCTCCCTTCATGAGATATTTCAGTGGCACACCGTGGTAGGAGAGCACAAGAAGCTCTTTTCGGCCGTGTTCCTGCCAGTGGGATTCTATGTGGGTGGCCATGGCTTCTATGTAGGGCGGAAAATCCGGATAGTGGCTGATGAACCTGAAATCGGGAATCCAGCGCCGGGTCATGAAGTCTTTTGCGATGGCGTCAAATGTGGAGGCTGAGGTGGATGCCGAATACTGGGGGTAAAGGGGTAGAACCAGAAGTTTGCGCGCACCCTGGGTCCTGAGTTCATCCAGAACCTTCGAAATGGACGGATTTCCGTACCGCATGGCAAATGCCACTACAACATTTTTGCCATGCTTCTTCTGCAGGGCTTTGCGGATTCCCTCGCACTGGGCGGCGGTATTGGTAAGCAGTGGCGAACCAGCTGACTCCCAGACCGTGCGGTAGGCGGCGGCAGACTTGCGGGGCCGGATACGCAGAATGACGCCGTGGAGAATGAACCACCAGATCAGTCTTGGCACCTCCACCACTCTGGGATCCGCCAGAAATTCGCCAAGGTAACGCCTTAGAGCGGATGGCGTGGGCGCATCCGGAGTGCCGAGATTGGTTACCAGAATGCCTAGCCTCTCAGGCTGATTGTGGCGGAAACTGGTTTCACCTTTGTAGCGCATAGTTATTAATCCGTGGGTAATTAATTCGTGCAGCGGTAAGTGAACAGGTCTACGAATCGCTCAGGCTGAAAGATTGGCGCAACCCTGAATAAGAGTTGATTTTTATCGGGGCCCGCTGCTGTCCGGGTCCGCATTATCCCGTTTTCTGTGCAGTTTGCACCATGCCTGGTAGGTGGTCATGAATACCTCGCCGTTGAGGCCCTGGAGGAAGGTGCTGCGGTTCAGTTTGTCCATCACCGGCCCTTTGACGTCGGACAGGTGAAGCCGGATGCCGGCGTCGTGCAGGCGGCCGTTGATTGCGTCCAGGCTTTCCAGGGCTGAGGCGTCGATATAGTTGACTGCGGGACACATGAGCACGAATTCCTTCAGCTGCGGCTGCTCTTTCAGGAGGGTGTAGATACGGTCTTCCAGGTGCCGGGCATTGGCGAAATACAGGCTTTCGTCCACCCGGAGGATCATCAGCTCCGGGTCGGTTTCCACGTCGTGGCGCTCTATGTTCCGGAAGGACTCCGAGCCCCGGATACGGCCGACCAGAGCACTGTGGGGACGGCTGGTGCGCCACAGGTAAAGCACGAGTGACAGCGAAATGCCGGTCAGGATTCCGGCGATAACACCAAATATCAGGGTCACCGCGATGGTGCCCGTCAGGGCGGCGCCGTCGTGACGGGAATATTGCCAGGTTTCCCTTATGGTGGTGAGATCCACCAGGGTCAGCACCGAGACGATGATAATGGCCGCCAGCGCGGCCTGGGGCAGGCCGTCGAAAAACGGAGTGAAAAATATGGTGACCAGGCCGATGCCGGCAGCGGTGAAAATACCGGCCGCAGGGGTTCTCGCACCAGCATCGTAATTGATGATGGAGCGGGAAAAGCCGCCGGCAACGGCAAAGCCGCCGGAAAACGCCGAGGCGACATTGGCCATGCCCAGGCCCAGCAGCTCCTGATCCGGGCTGATTCGTTCCCGGCGCCGGGCAGCCAGTTTGTGTGCCAGGGATACGGATTCAACAAAAGTGACGATGCTGATCAGCAGCGCCGGAATGAGCAGTTGCTGAATCAGGGCCGCCGAACCCAGGGGCAGGGAAAGCGCGGGCAGCCCTGCCGGGACATGGCCAACCACAGCTACGCCCTGCTGTTCCAGGCCAAAAACAGTAACCGCGCCGGTAGCAAGGATGACGGCGATAACCGGCCCCATCCGAACCACAATGACGATGACCTGGTTGCTGGCCCGGAGCCAGGCCAGCACATGCCCCAGGTGACGGCGGATAAGATACAGAAATACCAGGGCGGGAACCCCGATTGTGAGAGTGGATGGATTCATTCCATCGATGTTCTGCTGGAATGACCAGGCCAGCTCAATCATGTTATCTCCGGACGCGTCTATGCCCAGTATGTGTTTGAGCTGACTGGCCGCGATTAGAATGCCGGAGGCAGTAATGAAACCGGAAATGACCGGGTGGCTGATGAAATTGGAAAGAAACCCGAGGCGAAATACCCCCATCAGCAGGAGAATGCCTCCGGACAGCAGGGCGAGGTAAACCGAAGCCACCAGATAGCCGCCGGTGCCCTCGGTGGCCACTTCACTGACTGTCGCGGCACTCATCAGCGAGATAAGAGCCACTGGCCCCACCGCAAGGGTGTTGCTGGAGCCGAAGGCCGCGTAGGCGATGCAGGGCAGGATGCTCG
The DNA here is from genome assembly GCF_044799475.1 of Marinobacter sp. Lineage (GTDB taxonomy): Bacteria > Pseudomonadota > Gammaproteobacteria > Pseudomonadales > Oleiphilaceae > Marinobacter. The sequence goes on from NZ_CP085217.1 coordinate 2,854,269, forward strand.
CATAAAGTCCCGCCTGCGGCGGCAGCCCGGCGAGAAGGGCAAAAGCCAGGGACTGGGGAATGACAATAACGGTGACCAGCAGGGCCGCCGTCAGGTCGCTGGTCAGCGAATGGCGGTCATACTGCCGGAGCCAGGTCGCCGGTGGGAAGTAGCGCTGTACAAGCTTGCCCATGAGGTCAGGCTTCCCCGCGGTGCTCTTGGGCCTGCTGCTCCATTCTGGGTTTGGCCCCGGCCAGATTGTAACCGGCATTGGCGGCTTTCATGAGGAGGGGCTCGATCGGGTGTTTCCGGGCGCTGCTGAGCGCCCAGAGAACGGTGCAGCGGGTGCCGGAACGACAGAAGGCCAGGATCGGCCTGGCTGCCTCTTCCAGTACCGGCGCGAAGCGGTCTATGTCACTGTCCCGGATATTGCCGGATTCCACCGGCAGGTAGACCCATTCCAGCCCATGCTTCCTGGCTGCGGCTTCAATGTCGGCCATGGCCGGCTGGCCGGGCTCTTCCCGGTCCGGGCGGTTGGCGACAATGGTCCGAAAACCCAGCCGTGCAGCTTCTGCCACATCTTCGACGCTGATCTGTGGTGCAACCGCGATGTCGTCGTCGAGTTTACGGATATCCATGGGTGTGCATTCTCCCGCAACTGGGTTTAGAGGAATCGTTGAGGTGGATCATGCCCTTACGGGTGTCAGGATTCAAATACAGGTCAAAAAAAGCCCGGCTCAATGGCCGGGCAGAGGCGTGCGAGTAGTATCCATGAAAGACTTCCAGACAACCGGCGTCAGCAGAACACCGGTATGATCAAGTATTGATCATTTGCCGGTTACTTCAAGTTTTACCCGACTTTCTTTGATCACATTTTTTCATATTGATTTGGCGCTTATAGCCCATAGACAGTGCGCAGCCGCATTTCGGTTTTCTCCAGGGTTCAAACCACTGAATTCAGGCCATTGGTGTAATACAATGCAGCGAGGGCAGGTTGGCTGCCCAACTTATTCTGCAGGGTTAAAGGTGTACTTATGTCAGATCAGCAGGACAAAAAACCGGACAACGATGTGCAACTGGCCGGCAAAATAAAGGATTCTGCACGTCAGATCTGGCTGGCGGGTCTGGGTGCGTATACCAAGGCGGAAGAGGATGCAGGTCGCTTGTTCGACCGCCTGGTGAATGAAGGCGAAGAGCTGGAAAATAAAACCCGGGGGCTGGTGGAGAAGCGGGTCAAGTCCGTGGAGCACCGGGTTGAGGATGTCAGGGACCGGGCCAACGGAACCTGGGACAAGCTGGAACACATGTTTGACCAGAGGGTGTCGGGCGCCCTGAGACGTCTCGGTATTCACCGCAGGGATGAAATTGAATCCCTGGAGCAGCGCATCAACACCCTGGAAGCAGAGATTCAGGAGCTTAAAAAGAAAGACAGGTCAGGGGGCAGTTCCGGTCAGAAATAGTCCATGCTCATGGCCCGGGCCTGCTGACGTTCCTCTTCGCGAAGGTAGGGCGCCAGAAGGTTCATCATCTGGAAGACGCCCCGGCCGGGATCAATCGAATCCCGGTCATTCAGATGGGACAGGCTGTCATAACTGACCCAATAACAAAGGGTTAGAGTCAGCTGTTCACACAATGCATCAAGTTCTCTTTCATCAATTGTCATGATTTCCTGACGCTTCATGCTGGCGCAGATAACCCGGAAGGCATGCTGTTTTTTCCGCAGAAGACGGCGGAAGCGGTTCTGCAGGCTGTCGTACCGTGATAGCACGTTGACCAGGTCCTGATACAGGAAGCGGTAGCGGGCAATGGCTTCAAACAGCATGTGCAGGAAAAACCCCTGCTGATCGAGGGAAATATCCGCATCTTCGGGAACGCTCACCAGCTCGAGCAGTTCTGCCTCATACCGGTCGAAAAGCTCCGAAACAATGTCGCCCTTGCTTTTGAAGTGGTAATAGAGATTACCGGGGCTGATATCAATTTCGTCTGAAATCAGCAGAGTCGTCACATTGGGTTCGCCAATGCTGTTAAACAGCGACAGGCTGGCATCAAGAATACGGTCGCGTGTTTTGACTTTCATGGGCGCATCCTGCGGCATTCATCCATTACAGATCAAACTCGGCCCATACCGGGCAATGATCGGAAGGGCGTTCCATGGCGCGGATTTCATAGGAAACGCCGGCCGCCTTTGCTTTTGGAAGCAGGGCCTCGCTGGCCATGATCAGGTCAATACGCAAGCCCCGCTTCGGCTCCCGGTCGAATCCGCCGCTCCGGTAATCAAACCAGCTGAAGGTGCTGGCATCCGCCGGATACAGATAGCGGAAGGTGTCGGTCAGGCCACGGCCTTCCACCTGGGCCAGCCATTCACGCTCCTCCGGAAGAAAGCTGCATTTGCCGGTGCGTAGCCAGCGTTTGGCGTTGTCCTCGCCAATGCCTATGTCCATGTCAGTGGGAGAGATGTTCATGTCCCCCATCACGATGATGTTCGGGTGCTCCTGTCGCAGTTCGTCCAGGTAGCTCATCAGGTCGGCGTAGAACTTTTCCTTGGCCGGAAATTTGACCGGATGTTTGCGGCTTTCTCCCTGGGGAAAGTAGCCGTTGATCACAACCAGTGGCTGGCCGTTGACATCAAAATGTCCTGTGATCAGGCGTTTCTGGGCGAACTCATCGTCGCCGGGAAATCCCATCGATATGCGTTTCGGAGCCATGCGCGAGAGCAGGGCCACGCCGTAATGGGTTTTCTGGCCGTGGAAGTGGACGTGGTAACCCAGAGCGTTTATGGCAGCGACCGGGAAGTCCGGGTCATTCACCTTGGTTTCCTGCAATCCGATAATGTCGGGCTGGTGGGCTTCAATAACTGCTTCAAGCTGGTGCAGACGGGTACGTATGCTATTGACGTTAAATGACACGAACATCATGGAACAGGTCTCATCCGGAACAGAATCTCAGGGCCGGAAAGCTTACCACAGAATGAACGGCTAACAGGGTGACCGGGCCTACGGAATCAGGCTGCATTCCGGGGTCTGGCCGTGGCTGTATTCAATGCGGGCCTTGTAGTTGTTGTCTGCATCCCGCCGGATATTGGTGAGACCGAAGTACTCTTTCAGCATTCCCCTGTCATTGTAGGCAAGATGCAGAGGATCGACGAGGAAGCCCATTATCAGGCCAGTAGGACGTATACGGAGAACCTGATCTCCCGCAACACGATTGTCCCCGCCTGTCTCCAGAACAAACGGATAGTGCTCACCCCGGGTAGGCGCCAGAAACTGGAAATCGACGGGCTCTTCATTTTTCATGCTGGCCCACTCATAACGCACGAGAGTGTCGAAGCCCGAGTCCACCACGACTTTCCCTTCCAGTGGTACCCGATAGTTTTCCCTGCCACCTTCATTCGTCTGCCAGTCGATGGTGAGGTACTCATCGTCGTGGTTGGTGACCTCCATGCGCTCGTCCCACTCAGGTTGTTCAAGCACGAAGCTCGGCCGCAATGCGGACTCCCGGTAGTCCAGCGTCTTTCTGGCAAAGTGTTCATCTTCACCGGGCCGCAGATACAGAACCTCCTGGGATTCGGAATGCCAGCGTCCGTCTCTGCACTCCCCCTCGACGGTGTGGCGCTCCTGGTATAATTCCTCCCCATCAAGGGATACCGCAGTTCCCGTAAAGGACCAGATGTCCGCGGTGGCGGGCAGGGCAAACGTTACCGGCAGGCAAAAAAGCGACCAGAAAAATAACCGTGGAACCAGCGAGGCAGACTCTGGTGAGCCGGAACATGCCCTGGCTGGAGAGAAGTCGTTGGCCATCATGGCGTAATCTCCGGAAAGAAACGGTGCTTGATATGCATCAGAAGGGGAAAGATAACAAGCCACCCCAGGGCCAGCGCAAGTAATGAGGGTACCAGCTCCGGCAGCACAACGGCCCCCAGCTGGCTGGCACTCCAGTACGCGAAAGGCCCTGCAATCGGCGCCAGCACAAACGGCAGCCACGCGCGCTTGCCCATCCAGGACAGTGAATGGGAAAGGGTGGTCAGAAATACAGCCCATACCCCAATCAGCCAGACGGGTGTCCAGACCAGAGTTCCGCTGGCGTCTTTCATGACACCTGTCTGGAACCAGATTCCGTCAAGCAGTGACCCAAGGACCGTGCCGAGGAGAATGAACTGCCACTCCCTTGCCGGCTTCTGACTGATCAGTAACAGGTGCACTGCCACAATGGCCAGGGCGAGCGCCGCGGTCTCCATGCCCGGCCAGATCACGCAGGCCAACCAGCCGGCCTGAAATATCAGAAAGTTGGTCAGATTGCGCAGACCGCTGGACTGAATCATAGGCTCAGAATGTTTCCACGTTTGTTGCCTGGTTTTGCCAGCAGAATCTGGGCAACGCCTATGGCCCTCTCGCTGAAGCCCGCCTCGCAGTAGGCAAAATAGAAATGCCAGAGGCGCTGAAACTCAGGACCGTAGCCAAGCCCGGCAATGTGCTCCTCGTTGGCAGTGAACCGCTCGTGCCAGTCCCTGAGGGTCCGGGCGTAGTGAAAGCCAAGATCTTCAGCGTGGCTGAGAACCAGATGACTCTTCCGCCGCACGGACTCAAGGATGGCACCAAAAGAGGGAATGAAGCTGCCGGGAAATATGAATCGCTGGATGAAATCCACGTTTTTCAGTGCCCGCCGGTAACGCTGTTCGGGCATGTTGATAGCCTGGATCAGGGCGAGCCCGTCTGGCTTGAGCAGGCTATCGATCTGAGCCAGGTAGCTGTCCAGATACTGGGGGCCGACGGCCTCGATCATTTCGATGGAAACCAGCTTGTCATACTGGCCGGTGAGGTCCCGGTAGTCGTCAAACAGCAGGGTAATTCTGTCTGACAGACCCTCTGACTCGACCCGTTTCCTGGCCAGATCAAACTGCTCCTGGCTGATGGTGGTCGTGGTCACATGGCAGCCGTAATGTCTGGCTGCGTGAATGGCAAACCCACCCCAACCAGTACCTATTTCCATGACCTGATCTTGCGGCTGCAGATCCAGCTTGCGGCAGATGGTATCCAGCTTGTGCACCGCTGCCTCTTCCAGAGTGGCGTCCGGCCTGGGGTAAATGGCCGCTGAGTACATCATGGTGGGGTCGAGGAAGGTTTCAAACAGGTCGTTGCCCAGGTCGTAATGGGCTTCTATGTTCTTGCGGGAGCCTGCCGGTGTATTCCGGTTAAGCCAGTGCAGGCCTTTGAGCGCGGGTTTGGTAACCCAGCTGAATCTGTCTTCGAAGGCGTTCATCCGGTCCACATTGCGGGTGAAAAACCGAAGCAGGGCGACCAGGTCCGGGGTGGACCAGTCACCGGCCACAAAAGACTCTGCAGCGCCGACACTGCCCCCAGTTAACAGGTCCCGCCATGTGCTTGCATCGTGAATGATCAATTCGGCCCGGGGGTGGCTGGCGTCACCGTCGCCAAAGACGCGCTCTTCAAAACCCGTCTCGCGAACCGTAAGAATGCCGTCTGCCAGCATGGCCAGTTGCTGACAGACCAGCTTTCGGGCGAGGCCGGTCATGGCGGAAGGAGACTGCGGACGTGTTATCTGGTCTTGAGAAAAATTCAGGTTCTCCATGAGCTCACCTTTGCTGCATTGCCTGTTACTGGTTCAGAGAGCCGGTCGCGGGGCTCTCCATCAATCTGCTCTCCGCTGTCGTCCGCGCCCAGCCGGTGGTTGGGATTCTGCTGGTCGAGCTTGTCCGGGTGATCATGAAACACGGCACCCTTGAGTTTGAGGCGCAGCGCGTGCCAGTAGATGCCGAATACCACCTTGAAGGATTCCACCGGAAACTGCCGCAGGCTCTGGTGGAGCACTTTACGGGTCAGGGGGGTGCGCTGGAGGGCCAGAGTGGCGTCAAAAATCTTCTGATCCTCCTGATAGACATTCATGTGGATTCGCAGCTGGTCTTCCCGGAAGCTGAACAGCCACTGATAATCCTGATTCATGGGGTTGTAGGGAGAAACATGGAAGCGCTTGCGAAAGCTGAAGGACTGGTTGTGCCAGCCAGCGGAGGTGGTCGAGCCTTCCCCGCGCTCAAGACAGTAAACGTGCTTCTCAAGCCAGGGAGTATTGGTAATCTGCGCCACGATAACCCTGGGCACGGCGCCGGATGCCGGGTGCTGCCCGGCCTCATGGCAGAAATAGAAGCTCACCGGATTGAACACATGGCCGAAATAGCGGGGATGAGTAATCAGCTCTACAGGGCCGTCCGGCCGCCAGCCAGTGGCTTTCTCCACCTGGTCGGATATGGCTTTTTTCAGGTCAGGCTCTGAAGGCTGGAAATAGTCCCTCCTTCTCAGAGAGATCCAGTTGAACCTCTCCAGGGAAAAGAAGCGGCTCAGCCGGCCCAGCCTTGACCAGTCGTCGAGATCAAGGGCCAGCATGCCTGTACTGTACTTGAATGCATGGCTGACCGGCTGCATGCGCCGGTGGCGAATGGTGCCTTTGAGAAACTGGCTGGCCAATGGCCTTTCCTGCTGTTTCACGCTCAAAGCCTCACGCCGAAAGCTTCCGTGACCCGAAGGGCACTGCGCACGCCGTCTTCGTGGAAGCCGTTGAACCAGTAGGCGCCGCAGAAGTGGGTCCGGTTAGCACCGCCGATTTCGTGATAGCGCTGCTGGGCGGCCACTGCCTCCAGAGTGAAGGCAGGATGGGCGTACTGGTATTTTTCGATGATCTTTGCCGGATCTATATCCTGACTGCGATTGAGTGTGACGCAGAAGGTTTCTGGAGCGTCGTGGAAGTTCTGCAATATATTCATGTTGTAGGTGACAGACACTGGCTCAGTCCGGTGTTCCGGCATGAAATAATTCCAGGCGGCCCAGGCCCGGCGCTCCGAGGGCAGAACCGAGGCGTCGGTATGCAGCACCACGTCGTTGTTCTGGTAGGGGATGGCACCGAGTACCTCCCGCTCGGCGCTGCTGGCATCTGACAACATGGCCAGAGCCTGATCACTGTGACATGCAAACACCACCTGGTCGAAGCTGCGCTGCCTGCCGTTGACTTCAAGCAGAACGCCGTCTGGTTTCCGGGTTACCGAGGTGACCGGGCTGTTGAGGTGGGTATGGGGAGCCAGCGACTCCATCATGCGGTCCACATAGCTGGCAGAACCACCGCTGATCACCCGCCAGGTCGGCCTGTCATCCACCGAGAGCATGCCGTGATTGTTGAAAAACTGAAGAAAGAATCGAATGGGAAAACGTTCCAGCACCAGCTCCGGGGCTGACCAGATAGCCGAGCCCATGGGCACGATGTAAAAATTCCGGAAAAAGCGGGAATAGCCATTCCGGTTCAGGTACTCACCGAGGGTTTCTTCGTTGGGAATGGTTCCCGCCGCGAGATCGGCACGGGCTTCTTTGTTGAACCGCAAAATCTCGCGGATCATTTTCAAAAAGGGCAGGTTGGCCAGGTTCCGGCGCTGGGCGAACAGAGTGTTCAGACTGGTGCCGTTGTACTGAAGGCCTGTTTTTCCGCAGTCCACGCTGAAACTCATGTCGCTGACTTCGGATTTCACGCCGAGCCGGTCCATCAACCTGATGAAGTTGGGATAGGTCCAGTCGTTGAAAACAATGAAGCCGGTGTTCACAGGCCAGGAGCGGCCGCCAGCTGACACGGTCCGGGTGTTGGTGTGACCCCCGGCATAGCTGCTGGCCTCATAGAGAGTCACGTCGTGGTGCTGGGCCAGAAGCCACGCCGTGGTGAGTCCGGAAACCCCGGCTCCTACGATGGCTACACTCTGACGGTTACTGGTCATTCCTTTTCTTCCTGCTTTCTGTTCTGGTTTCCGGCCATGGATGCGGCCATACGGTCAATCAGCGGTTGGGGCAGAGCGCCAAAACATCTCAGCATCCAGGTAAAACGTTTCGGGAACCGGATCTCCGCCCTGTCCTTTTTCAGACCCTTCACAATCCGGTCAGCAGCGTCCTCTGCGCTGATCAGAAAAGGCATGGGGAAATCGTTCCGGTCGGTCAGCGGTGTCTTTACAAAGCCCGGGGAGACCACGGTCACGCCGATACCTTCCGCAGCCAGATCGGCCCGCAGTGAATGGGCGAAATAGGTAAGAGCCGCCTTGGAGGCGCCATATCCTTCAGCCCGGCCGAAAGGAAACCACCAGGCCGAAGAACTTACGATCACCAGTCGTGCGGGCAGGCCCTTTGCCCTGGCCGCACGAAGAGAGGGCAGCACAGCTTCGACACTGCGGGCGGTGCCGATCACGTTGGTCACAATGTTCTTTTCGATCACATCACTGCTGTATTCGGCTACATCCAGGTACTCGCAGGTACCGGCATTGAGAATTGCCAGCTGCAGGGGTTCGAGTTGCTGGAGCTGGCCCCGCACAACGGCCAGATCATCCCTGCTGGTGGTATCTGCGGGTGCTGTGGTTACCTGATCTTTCGCCTTGCTGGCAAGCTCGTCCAGGGCGTCCTGATTGCGCCCGGTGACAACAAGGTGATGACCTTCGTCCAGCAGCGCCTGTGCCAGGGCATAACCGATCCCCGACGTTGCCCCGGTAAGCCATATCTTTATCGGTGATGACATGAGTTCGCTCATGCTGCGTGCCTCCTGATCCATCGCACCGCGCCACCAAGCAGTGGCAGGTTCTCGTAGAGCAGCTGGCCTGCATCAAAATAGTCCCGGTGCAGAATAACCCGGTCGTTCCCTATCCGCAGACGACTTATGCCATCCACCCGGATCTCCTGACCCCGGCGAATGCGTCTGTGCCTGAGCTTCATTACCCAGCTCAGGCAGACGTCCTGGTCATCAATAAGCGTGTCGCCAAATTCAAAGTGGCACTGAATGACATTGGCGTAGGCGCCGCTGAAATATTCCCTGAGATCCGGCAGGCCGCGCACGGAAGTAAAGGGATCGGTGAACTCGATGTCGGCACCGTACACCGTGCCCAGATCCCGCTGCTCCACGCGGCTCATCTGGTTGAACAGGTCCCTGAAACGGTCGACCGTGGACTGTACGTCCGTTTTGGGCGTTGCTGGGGTTTCGGTCAGAGTCTCATTCATGTTCGGTTTCTCCGAAGTCTGTCCAGGTGCAGTGTTTCTTCCCGGATGTGACGGGGCAGGGGATTCAGACCCCGGATAATTCCCAGCTTTTCCAGGCACCACAACAGGTACCAGGTTATGTCGATCTCGTACCAGCGGAATCCCTGCCTTGCGGATTGCGGCCAGCGGTGATGGTTGTTGTGCCAGCCTTCACCGAGTGTGACCAGCGCCAGCCAGAAATTGTTACGGCTGTCATCGCTGGTTTCAAAGCGTCGGCTGCCCCACACGTGGGCCAGAGAGTTGATCGAAACCGTGGCATGGAAAAGTGCAACCGTGGAAATAAAGAAACCCCACACCACCAGCTGAAAGCCGTTGGTGCCGAGCCCCGGGGTCCAGACTGACAGGGCTTCTCCCCCAATGAATATGACCGCGACCGCCAGTGCCGGAACAAGGGCATCAAAGCGGTTGAGGAACCTGAGTTCGGGAAACTTCAGCCAGTCCCGCACCCTGCGCTCATCCATGGCGAACCCGGCATCGCAGGTGAACCAGCCCATGTGGGACCACCAGAATCCGCTCTGCCGCGGCGAGTGCAGGTCTTCCGGGCCGTCGGAGTGCTGGTGGTGGTGTCTGTGGTGGGCGGCCCACCAGAGCGGGCCGCGCTGGGCCGCGCTGGCTCCGAGCACACCAAAAAGAAACTGCCAGAAGCGATTTGTTTTGAACGTCTTGTGGGAGAAATAGCGATGGTAGAAACCGGTGATAGCAAACATGCGGAGAAAAAAGAACACCACGGCGAAGCCCACCGCAAATGCACTAACGCCTGTGAAAACCACCAGCAGACAGGCAAGGTGTAGCGCAATGAACGGCAGCACCCGAATGAGGTTGAATGAACGGGACCTGGTATCCAGGTGGTCCAGATTCGCGTCTGAGTCGAACCATCTCCGGATATTTTCTACACAATTCTTCACTCGGGTCATACCCTGCTTGCCTTTTGTGACCATACTCATGATTTAATGGAGATAACCGCTGTGCGGTAAGGTGCCTGAGTGTACGTACACACACCCTAAAATGGATGCACGACAAACCATGCCTGACAATTCTTTCACACCAACCCATATACGCCAGGTCGCCATCATCGGTTCAGGTATGGCCGGGCTGGCTGCGGGCCACCTGCTGCAGGACGCCGGGGTGGCAGTGACACTCTTTGAAAAGAGCCGGGGACCCGGAGGCCGGCTGGCCTCGAAGCGACTTTCCGACGGTTCCGTGGATATCGGCGCCCAGTTTTTCACCGTCCGCAATCCCGCCTTCAGCGCCTTCCTTGACCAGAAGGCCGGCGAGGACAGCTACCAGCAGTGGCCAGCCAGGCTGAGATACCAGGACAGCGAGGGTAAATGGGAGTCATTCAGGGAAAGCACCCGCTACGTGGGTGTGCCCAGAATGACTGCCATCTCCCGTCGGCTGTCTGAATCCCTCAGGATTCAGACCCAGGTTCGTATCGAACGCCTCGTGGCAATGGATAGCGGCCAGTGGCAATTGCTGGATACCGGTGGGGAAACTTCCGGCCCCTTCGATGCGGTAATCATCACCGCTCCGCCGGCCCAGACAAGAGAGATCATAAAAAACAGTGGCCTGAAGGCTCTTGTTAATATGTTTTCTGATGATGAGAAGCAGATGCATGCCTGCTGGACCCTGGCCGCCCGCTACGAGCCAGCGCTGGAGCTGGACTACGATGGCCTGCAGCCCCGGAGCGATGTGCTTCAGTGGGCCGGGAACAACTCCAGCAAACCCGGACGGAAAGAGCAGGGGGAATGGTGGGTACTGCACGGCCGGCCGGACTGGTCTGACGAACATCAGGATGACGCCCCCGAGAAAATCACAGAGGCACTGCTTGAAGCCTTTGAAGCGGCGACCGGCATCCACCGGAAACCGGAACAGACCCTGAGTCACCGGTGGCTTTACGCCCGCTCCTCCGCCAGTGGCGGCCCCGGCCACGTGTGGTTCGGTGAAAACAGGATTGCGGTTCTTGGTGACTGGCTGGCTGGCGGTAGGGTCGAGGGCGCTTTCGACAGCGCAGAGAGCCTGATCAACCACTGGCAGTGTGAGGACATGCTCGAACGCTAACAGGAGCTGTCGGCTGAAACATCGGTGACGGGGCCCTCGATAGGTTTCCCCCGGACCGGTTCCGGGCGGTGATAGAAGTGGGTGATGGTGTCATCCGCGAATTTGGTGAAAAATGCGCTCACTTCGGTAATGCCCCGCAGCCGGCGCGCCCGGGTAATAGGATCTCTGATCAGGACCTTGATGCCGCTGAAATTGTCCTGAATATTCGAGAACCTGGCCTTCATGGAGCAGGACACCACGTCCCGGGGATTCAGATCCAGCGCCGCCGCCAGCCATTCACTGTGTCCCTGGATGGCATGCGCTGTCAGATTGTCCCGGGTATCAAGATGATCAAGCTTGATGCGATCAACTATACACCTGGAATAGCTGCCCCTGTCCCTGCGCGCCACCCGGCGGAAAGCCTCCCAGAAAAAGTTGTCGGTGAGTTCGGCAAAGTAGTGCATGTTGCTCAGGCAGGTATCCACCCATTCAAAGGTCTCCGGGTCTTCCAGCACTTCGTTGATGGCTTCCCGGAGCAGCCAGTCAAAACCCAGCGCGGTTTTGTGGGCGTAGACCTTGCGGTACATCTGGTGCCGGCTGTAAACAAAATCTTCCAGTGCGCCAAGGCCCTTGTGCGTGATTGCCAGGCCCAGCCAGGGCTGCTCCACATCCCAGCCAAATCTCAGGTTGCTGAGCAGATGGTCAAGATTGAAGCCGCCAATAGTCACCGAAGAATGGAATCCGTCCCGCAGCATGTAATCCGCCCGGTCCGCATCGATTTCTCCCGATACCACGGAAGACAGAAGGTCCATCACCAGGCGGGGAGTGGAGGTTTCGCTGAGAACGCCGGATTCCGCATCCGGCCCGGCAATAAAGCCCCAGAAAGTCCGGGCGTGGCGGCAAAAGGCCTCGCTGGGCATGACGTCCGTGGTCTCCATGATGCCCAGAATGTCCTCCGGATGCAGTCCCGCAGCCTCCAGGTCTATGGACTCCAGAACATCCCAGGCGACGCGCACTGAATAGTGCTCATGCTCAAGCTCGGCGGGTTGCTCCGGGTAGAATCGCGAGTAATCGACACCTTCCCAGAGATCCTCGAAGCGGCCGGGCCTGGCCATCAGCTCGTGGATCCGGCGGGCCTGGGTAAACTGGTGGGAAAAGCTGGAGTGGCCGCTGTCATGCAGCAGGCAGGCCAGACGGATGGTTTTCGCAAAGTAGTCGATGGCATCCAGCTGGCTCATGCTCAGATCAACCTGTTCGCTCAGCTGACGCTCCCGCAGGTAGGCGTCGATCATCGCCCGGAACATACGGCCCCCAACGTGCATGACTCCGATGCTGTGCAGGAACCTGGAGTGGGTGGCCCCGGGGAAAACAAGGCTGAGGATATCGTTCTGGCAGATATTTCTGAGGCGCTGGAAAAGCGGGTGATCGATCACCTGGATTTCATGCCGGTAAAGAGGAATGCCCCCATGCACCGGATCCATGATCAGTTTGTCGTAGGCCCCGAGCAGATCATTTACAGCACTTCGCACAGTCAAACATCTCCAGAATCGGCAGTGAAAGGTCAATCTTACCTTGTTATATCACAGGGTCGTGCCAGAATAGCCCTGTGAACGGTGCGAAATGGCCGTTTTATTGTTTAAAGCTGGTGGCTTAGGGTGAATCCCATGACGTCGCGCACCGAGCGCATCCTGATAATTGACCCGGACGAAAAGGCGCGGGCCGAACTTGACCGACACCTCGAGTCCAAGGGGTTTTATGTCAATGGCCACGCAGATCTGGAAGGCGCTCGCAGCCTGTTTGACGAAAACCCCCCGGATGCCATCTTCGCCGATATGACGCCTGCTGCCATCAGCGAGCTAAGGGAGCGCCTCGAGAACGAGAATACGCTGACCCCCATCATTGCATACTCTGATGCCCGTGAAGCCTCTGAAGTCGTGGCTGCGCTCCGGGCCGGGGCGTCGGATTTTGTCCTCAAACCCTGCTCGGACAAACTTGCCCTGGATGACGTGCTGAGCAAGCTCTTTGACCGGGTGCGGGTAACCCGGCTTAATCAGCTCTACCGGCAGGAACTGGAGGAAGCCAATCGCGATCTCCGGGCAGGCATTGCTGAACTGAGGGCCGACCAGAGGGCGGGGCGCAAGGTTCAGTTGCGCATGTTGCCGGATCATGAACAGGTACTGGGTATTTGCGCTGTTGATCACCTGATCAAGCCCTCCCTTTTCCTGAGTGGTGATTTCCTTGATTACTTCCGGATTGATAGCGACAAAACCCTTGTCTACATTGCAGACGTTTCAGGGCATGGCGCCAGTTCTGCCTTTGTTACGGTTCTGCTGAAGAACCTCACCAATCGCCTGCAGCGGAACATGCGTCGGGGCTCCAGCGACGACATCCTTTTCCCGGAACGCTTTCTCGAGCGAATTAACTCGGAGTTGCTGGATACAGGGCTGGGCAAGCATGTTACCGTGTTTGTAGGGATAATTTCCGAGCGTGAACGAACCCTTCGATACGCCGTTGGCGCCCATTTCCCCATGCCAATTCTCTCTTTTGAAGGAGGGAAAACAGCCTTCCTGGAAGGTAACGGGCTGCCGGTGGGCCTGTTTGAGGAGCCGAAGTGGGACGTCTATGAGGTATCGCTTTCTTCACCATTCCGGCTGATTCTGTTCTCGGATGGCATCCTTGAGGTAATCCGGGCTCAGGGGCTTGATGAAAAGGAGAAGCGGCTACTTGAACTCGTGTCGGGAGGTAGTCACACTATTGCATCTCTGAACGATGCTCTGAACCTTGAACAGATCGTCGAGTTACCAGATGACATTGCTATCGTATCGGTAACGGATGTCGTTTCGAAATAATGGCAGATAACATGGCTGGCTATAAAATCCTGCAGGCTGAAAAACAGGGCATATATCTTCTCAAGTTCATTGGGGAGATCCGGCTGAATCTCTGTTCGACCCTGGATCATCTTGTTGAAACCATAACCCAGGATCCCCAGTTTCGGACTGTGGTCATCGATCTCACCGAAACCGAAATCATCGACAGCACGACACTTGGTCTTCTTGCCAAGATTGCCATGGCTGCCGAAAAGCAGAGCCATTTCCTGCCCACGCTGATTTCCACCAATCCCGACGTGACCCGGATTATCACTTCCATGGGATTCGACAAGATATTCATCATTGTCAAAGAGCCCGCCTCACGCATTGAAGAACTTGAAGAAATCCCCGTTCTCAGGGCCAGCGAACAACAGGTCCGGGACAAGGTACTGGACGCTCATCGTGTGTTGATGGGTCTGAACAGCCGCAATCGGGAGGAGTTCAAGAATCTGGTAAGGGCGCTGGAATGCGAGGAGCCGGGCTAAAACCGGACCTGTCACCGCCCCGCAATCATCACCGTTTAAATTCAATCAAGTCGTATTTGACGTCTGGACGGGAATTCCATGTCTGAAAAAAATGGAGCACAAAAGCAGGGGGAATCGCCAGCAGCCCGTCAGGTTGCGGTGCTCGGCGGTGGCAGCTTCGGTACCGCCATGGTCAAGGTACTGGCGGAAAACGGCCACACGACCCATTTCTGGATGCGCGACCCGGAGCAGGTCAGTGAGATTGCCCGCACTCGTCGCAACAGCCGTTATATGCCGAACGTTGAACTGGCAGGGGATATACGCCCCACCACGGACTTTGCCACGGCTGTTGGCGAGGCTGAAATTGTTTTCGTGGCCATACCCAGCAAAGCCTTCCGTGCCGTTATCCTGGAGCATGTTGCCGATTTTCGCGCTGATCAGATTGTCGTCAGCCTGACCAAGGGCGTGGAGAAGCAGGGTTTCAAGCTCATGAGCGAGATACTCCAGGAAGAGCTTCCAAAAGCCCGCATAGGCGTGCTCAGCGGCCCCAACCTGGCGGCGGAAATCGTCAATCGTGACCTGACGGCAACCGTGATCGCCGCCAAGGACCCGGATGTGCGACACACGGTGCAGGCGGTGCTGGGATGTGAGTATTTCCGGGTCTACGCCAATGTGGATATGTATGGGGTTGAACTGGCAGGAGCGCTCAAGAACATCTATGCCATAGTGGCCGGGCTCGCCGAGGCTATGCAACTGGGTGAAAATGCCAGAGCCATGCTGATTACCCGCAGTCTCGCTGAAATGAGCCGTTTTGCCGTCAGCCTTGGGGCAAACCCAATGACCTTCATGGGGCTTGCCGGCATCGGTGACCTGGTAGTGACCTGCACCTCTCCGAAAAGTCGCAACTTCCGTATTGGCTACGAAGTGGGCAAGGGCAGGGATCTGGATGAGGCGGTGGCCGAACTCGGCCAGGTCGCTGAAGGTATCTACACTCTGTTGCTGGTCAAGGAAAAGGCGGACGAAATAGGTATCTACATGCCCCTGGTCAAGGGGCTGCACCAGATTCTGTATGGTGGGGCCTCCATCAACGCTGTAATCAGTGGCCTTATGATGGCGGTGCAGAACTCAGACGTTGAGTTTATCCTTCCCCGCACCCTCACTCATTAAATTGCCGGAGGTTCCATGTATCTTCTGGTTATGCGTCATGGCGAAGCCGGCTGGCACAGCAGGGATCAGGCCCGGGAACTGACGGAGGCGGGCCGCTTCGCAGCAGGCTCGGTGGCCCGTATGATTGCAGCATCGCCCTGGCGACCCGAACTGATCTGGGCAAGCCCGCTGGTGCGGGCCCGGCAGACCGCCGCTATTGTTTCGGAAGCGCTGAACTGCCCTGTTGAAGAGAAGCTGTTCATCACGCCAGACGATGACCCGGCCGAATGCCTTGAGGCACTGCTCGATACTCACCTTGAAAAACTCATGCTGATTTCCCACATGCCGTTTGTAGGAAGCCTGTCCACGCTCCTGGTGGATGGCCACCGGCGTGGCATCCCGTTCATGACCAGTCAGGCCGTATTGCTGGACATGCCCATCGTGGGGCCGGGTTGTGCCGATCTGAAGGCCCAGTTCCTGCCGGACATAGAATAATCGGCACACAGAGTTCTTAAAATACAGTGACATTCAGGAGCCAGGGAATGAATCAGGACCCCAGCAGAATCGAAGAGCAGGTTGCCGACGCCAGCAAGGAAGGCGGGGGACGTCCTCCCCTGGAAAAGTGGAATCCTGATTTTTCCGGCGACATTGATATCCGAATCGCCCGTAATGGCGAATGGTTCTATCAGGGTGAAAAAATGCAGCGCGAAGCACTGGTCAGGCTCTTCGCCAGCATTCTTCGCCGGGAAAAAGACGGCGAGTACTATCTGGTGACCCCGGTTGAGAAATGGCGCATTGAGGTGGAGGACACGCCGCTGATTGCCCACAGCCCCAGCATTACCGGCCAGGGGCCCTCACAGATTATTGAAGTGACCACCAATACCGGTGAGGTCATCAGAATAGGGCAGAAACACCCCATCAGTGTTGATACCTACCCCGACTCGGAGGAGCCGCGCCCTCTGGTCTATGCCTGGCATGGTCTCGAAGCCAGGCTTGTGACCACCGCTTTTTATCATCTGGTTGAATATGTTACTGAAAATCCGGACAGGGCTCCCAATAACCTCGGGGTCTGGAGTGACGGTGTTTTCTTTGAACTGGGAAGCCAGGGTTGAATTCTTCTGTCCCGACCTTATTGTTACGGTAGAAAACGCAGTCTGACCCTTGTTAGACTGTCGCTTCTGAGTAGATTCGGAGCCCGGCCTCATTTAAAAGGGCCTGGTGGTCGTGAGTCCCTCTGTGCAGTCCGGCTGTTCATGATCACTTTCGATTGCCGTAACTTTAAATACACAGTCATTGCGACACGCAAGGAGATCACATGGCCCAACCTCGTGTTGTCACCATCCATTACACACTCACAAACGACCAGGGAGAGCAGCTCGACACCTCCCGCGAGGAAGGCCGTGAGCCGTTGACGTATCTGGAAGGTGCACAGAACATTATTGGTGGACTTGAAAACGCCCTGGTCGAAAAAGGCCCAGGTGACGAACTGAAAGTTTCCATCGAGCCGGCCGAAGGCTATGGCGAAGTGAACGAAGAACTGGTTCAGCCGGTTCCGCTCACCGCTTTCGAAGGTGTAGAAACCATCGAGCCTGGTATGCAGTTTCAGGCGCAGACACCGGGCGGCCCTCAGGTTGTTCGCGTTGTTGAAGTGGGCGACGAAACTGTCACCATTGACGCCAACCACCCGCTGGCGGGAGAGACTCTGCACTTTGATGTGGAAGTTGTTGACGCCCGTGAAGCCACTGAAGAAGAAGCCGAGCACGGTCACGTTCATTGATGTGACCCCTCCGGTTCAAAAAAGCGGCCTCCTTGAGGCCGCTTTTTTTTTACTCTTACATGGTTACATGTTCGGGTAGTTCGGGCCGCCACCGCCTTCCGGCGTTACCCAGGTGATGTTCTGGGCCGGGTCCTTGATGTCGCAGGTCTTGCAGTGAACGCAGTTCTGGGCATTTATCTGGAACCGTTTCCCACTGTCATCGTCCTTCTCCACCACTTCGTATACGCCAGCAGGGCAGTAGCGCTGTGCCGGTTCGTCGTACTTCGGCAGGTTTTCCTTTATGGGAATCTCCGGATCCCTGAGCTTCAGGTGAACCGGCTGATCTTCCTCATGGTTGGTGTTGGAGATAAATACCGAGGACAGTTTGTCGAAAGTCAGCTTGCCATCAGGCTTGGGGTAGTCAATTTTCTTTGACTGGTCCGCAGGCTTGAGGGTGGCGTAATCCGGCACTGTGTCATGAAACGTGAAGGGCAGGCTGCGGTGCAGGATGTTCTGCTCCAGGAACGCGATGCTACCGCCAATGATGTTGCCAAACTTGTGCATGGCCGGGCTGAAGTTGCGCTCATTGTAAAGCTCCCGATAGAGCCAGCTTTCCTTGAACCTGTCTTCGAAGCTGGTGATTTCCTCACCGGTTTTACCTTCCTTCAGCGCTTCGAACACGGCTTCCGCACCCAGAAGGCCGGACTTCATGGCCGTGTGCGAGCCCTTGATCTTGGAGCTGTTCAGTGTTCCTGCGCAGCAGCCCAGGATCAGACCTCCGGCAAAGCTCATTTTTGGCAGCGAGTTGAAGCCACCCTTGGTGAGAGCACGAGCGCCGTAGGACACGCGCTTGCCGCCTTCAAGGTGCTTGCGGATCTCCGGGTGGAGCTTCAGCCGCTGGAACTCGTGGAATGGCGACAGGTGGGGGTTGCTGTAGGACAGATCAGTGATCAGTCCTACATAGGCCTGGCCGTTTTCCAGATGGTAAAGGAACGAGCCCCCTGTCGTGCCGGTTTCGCTGAGGGGCCAGCCAGTAGTATGCACTACCAGGCCCGGCTCGTGCTTCTCCGGGTCAATGTCCCAGAGTTCCTTGATGCCGATGCCATAATGCTGGGCATCCTTGCCTTCATCGAGCTTCAGATCCTGAATAAGCTGTTTGGTCAGGTGCCCGCGGGTACCCTCGGTAAACAGGGTATATTTCGCGCGGAGCTCCATGCCCGGCATATAGCTGTCTTTCTCGCTTCCATCACGGGCCACGCCCATGTCGCCGGTAATGATGCCCTTGACCTGGCCGTCTTCCATGATGGTTTCCGCCGCCGCGAAGCCGGGATACACTTCAACGCCCATTGCCTCCGCCTGCTCGGCGAGCCATCGGCAAAGGTTACCCAGACTGATGATATAGTTGCCATGGTTATGCATGCTCCTGGGAACAAAGGCACCAGGCACTTTCGTGGCTTTTTCACCGTTACGCAGCAGGAAGATATCGTCGCGGGTGACCGGTGTATTCAGGGGGGCGCCCCTTTCCTTCCAGTCAGGGAAGAGTTCGTTCAGGGCTGTGGGCTCAAATACCGTTCCTGCCAGGATGTGGGCGCCGATTTCAGAGCCTTTCTCCACAACACAGACGGTCTTTTCTTCGCCGGCCTCTTCAGCCATTTGCATGATACGACAGGCAGCCGAAAGGCCAGCGGGCCCACCGCCGACGATCAGAACATCAAATTCCATCGATTCGCGTTCCACGTTGGTCTCCTCAAGCTTTGCAGTGGATATAAGGACTTCGACGCTCTTTGCACTAACAGTGGCCGTTGTGGATGGCCGCCTGGCAAACATATCGCTGCGCTGAAAGATCCTGTTCTCTCTTTTAATGAAGGGCGCAATGATACCGAAATTAACGCTCCCAAACGACTTTCGCGGGCGACAAATCGCCGAGCCGATACATGGAAGGATATAATATTTAAAGAATCAAACAAACGTTTGTTTGAAATTTGCCTCCTGCTTTGGCATTGTAAAGGCGAATCACTGTCTCCACCCTTCAGTTACACGGTCCCCCACAGCGCTTATGTTGATGGGCGTGGCGGACGCTCCCTGTTCAAGCCTGTCAGGGGGGCGAATCCGGCACAGTGAACTGACTGCCTGAAGGGAGCATTTCCCCGGCTGGCAACGAGCCGGGTAAGCCACTGGTCGTTGCGCAGGGTTTTGCAGGCAGGCGGGACTATTGACCCGTTTGGCCTTTGGCGTCAGTATTATGGCGCTCTGGAGACACGCGCCCCTTTTACCCAACACAGGGGTGGGGCGGGAAACAGGCTGATTTAACGGTCGATTGGTCACTGGACGAATCGATGCGACAGGCATCTGGAACGCTGCTGGACCCTCAACCAGGAGTCCAGCGGGCATCGACGCCGGATGCGAGTCATTAAACCCATCGTAGAAGAACGAGGAATCTATGAAGGTTCTGGTCGCTGTAAAACGAGTAATCGACTACAACGTCAAGGTACGCGTCAAGCCGGACAACACCGGTGTTGATCTTGCCAACGTGAAGATGGCAATGAATCCTTTCTGTGAGATCGCAGTTGAAGAAGCGGTCCGCCTCAAAGAGAAAGGCGTCGCGACCGAGATTGTCGTGGTTTCCATTGGTCCCAAGGCCAGTCAGGAGCAGATCCGTACAGCTCTGGCTCTGGGCGCAGACCGTGGTATTCACATAGAGACTGACGAACAGGTTCAGTCACTCGAAGCCGCCAAGCTGCTCAAGGCCGTGGTAGAGAAAGAAGAGCCGAAGCTCGTTATTCTGGGCAAGCAGTCCATCGATTCCGACAACAACCAGACTGGGCAGATGCTGGCAGCATTGACCGGAATGGGGCAGGGCACTTTTGCCTCCGAAGTTGTGGTTGAGGGCGACAAAGTCAAGGTTACCCGTGAAGTGGACGGCGGCCTGGTGACGGTGGAGCTGGGGCTGCCAGCTGTTGTTACAACAGATCTGCGTCTTAACGAGCCCCGCTACGCTTCCCTGCCAAATATCATGAAGGCGAAGAAAAAGCCGCTGGAGTCCATGAGCCCGGCCGACCTGGGTGTCGATATTGCGGCCCGCCTGTCAACTCTGAAAGTTGAAGCCCCGTCAGCCCGCAAGGGCGGTGTGAAGGTGGCAGATGTTGCAGAGCTGGTTGATAAACTGAAGAACGAAGCGAAGGTGATCTAAATGAGCATCCTTGTAATTGCTGAGCACGACAATAGCAGCCTGAGGCAGGCAACCCTGAACGTCCTGGCTGCAGCAAAGCAGATTGGCGGTGATGTGGATGTGCTGGTCGCCGGTGAAAATGTAGGCGCCGTAGCTGAGGCAGCCGCCAAGGCCGCAGGTGTGAACAGGGTTCTGGTCGCAGACAATGCTGCATACGGCCATTTTCTGGCAGAGAACCTGGGTGAACTGGTTGCAGAAGTGGGCAAGAACTACAGCCACATTCTGACTTCGGCCGGAACCACTGGCAAAGACTTCATGCCGCGTGTTGCAGCCCTGCTGGATGTTGCCCAGGTGTCTGACATCATGCGGGTTGAATCCGAAGACACCTTTGTTCGTCCGATCTATGCCGGTAATGCCATTGCGACGGTCAAGAGCAATGACAGCATCAAGGTAATCACCGTGCGCCCGACTGGTTTCGATCCGGTAGCTGCCGAGGGTGGTTCGGCCTCTGTTGAGTCTCTGGATGTGGTCAAGGACGCAGGCCTTTCTACCTTTGTGAAGGAAGAAATCGCCAAGTCAGACCGTCCTGAGCTGGCCGGCGCGAAGATTGTTGTATCCGGCGGCCGCGGCATGCAGAACGGTGAGAACTTCAAAATGCTGGAAAGCCTTGCTGATGTTCTGGGCGCTGCCGTTGGCGCCTCCCGTGCCGCTGTCGATGCCGGCTTCGTGCCGAACGACATGCAGGTTGGCCAGACTGGCAAGATCGTAGCACCCCAGCTGTACATCGCTGTGGGCATCTCCGGCGCCATCCAGCACCTGGCAGGCATGGGTGACTCCAAGGTGATCGTCGCTATCAACAAGGATGAGGAAGCTCCCATCTTTGGTGTTGCCGACTACGGGCTTGTAGCTGATCTTTTTGAAGCTGTTCCCCAGCTTGAGGAAGAGTTGAAGAAGGTGGTTTAACGCACTGATTCAACGTAAAAAAAGGCACCTTAGGGTGCCTTTTTTTGTGGCTTTTTAAAATTGGCTCAAAAGGGTATTATGCCCCTTCACTCAAACTGGAGTATGTCCTGATGGCACGTGCATCTGCCCGTCACCTGCTGGTGGCTGATGAAGCGAAATGCAAAGAACTGAAAACCCGCATCGAAGGTGGGGAAGAATTCGCCGCGCTGGCAAAAGAATATTCAACCTGTCCTTCCGGCCGTAACGGCGGCGATCTGGGCGAATTTGGCCCAGGCCAGATGGTTCCGGAATTTGACAAGGTGGTGTTCAGCGCGCCGGTCAACGAAGTTCAGGGGCCGGTGAAGACCCAGTTCGGTTACCACCTGCTGGAAGTAACGTCCCGCAAAGACTGATTGAGTTTTGCGGGCCGGGAGGTATTCATCACTCCCGGTCCGCTGGCTTCCCCTCGTTGTCCCTCTTTTTGCCCGCTCTGCTGTCAATTACCACGTTGGCAAGCGCATGCAATGCCCTGTTGGTTGAGCGCAGCGTGCGGTAAATGCCACTGCTAGCCCGATCGTGGGCCAGCCGCGTCTGTCTGGCATTCTCGCGAGTCCTTTCGCTGCTGGAAAAACGTTCAAACATCTCGAAGGTTGTGGAACTGATCGTGCGGTGGATCATTTCCACTGCAGCTGTACTCCCATTCACCGTGTCCTCCAGCAGTCGCCTGCGGTTTCTGAGTTCCAGAAGTTCCAGTTCCCTTTTTCGCTTCCGGCCCACAATACGGACCAGCTGGCATCTGACCTCAAGGCCAACCCGCCTGTTACGGCGGCACTGCCAGACAGACGCCAGGGTCAGTCCTGTGCAAAGTAAAAGCAGTGTCAGAGTCGCTGCCAGCATGTTCAGACCTCGTGTTGATCGTGATTCATCATCCGGCTCCGGAACATCAACGATAGTCGATGTTGATCTCCACCTCGATGTCCCGTTCCGCCAGTTCTTCCCGAATCTCTTTCATTACCTGCTGATAGACCATTTTCTTCACCATCACAGGCAGCCGGTCGGCAAGAAGTCGGGCAGACTTCGACTCCCGCTTGGCCAGGGCAATCGGATCCACTACCTTCACCGTAAGAAACATCTCCGGTGGCCGGGCCGGCGGCGCACCCGGGTCAAGCCTCTGAAGTTCGGATCGTGCTTCCTGAAGCATCCGGCTCTGGATCCGAAACTGGTGATAGAGCAGCCCGAGAGCGACCGCCAGAGCCAGAAAAAGAAATGCAAACATGTAATCCACCTGGAGTTCCTCCGGATAAAAGTGAATAAAAGCGATGCATGGCAGCCAGAGGCATCAGTGTGGAACAGCCGGGCGGCCAACCGATTGGCCGAATTGCCGAAAATCAGCCGAAAAAGGGGAAAAGCTCATTAAAATCGTCGATTGTTTGCGGAAAAATCCTCTCTCCCTCACAATCCAACACTAATCCCATAACTTTACAGGATTTTCACCATGGTCTGGTTCAAGGCATTTGTGAGCGGCTTCCTGGCAACCCTGATCTTCCATCAGGGACTGTTTGCGGTTTTTTATTACGCTGGCGTTGTGCCATCGGCCCCTTTCAATCTTTCGCCGGTTCCGCCACTGGGTGTTCCGGCGGTGCTCTCGCTCGCCTTTTTCGGGGGCCTCTGGGGCATGGTTATCTGGGCAATTATCGGCCGGATGGCAGCACTGGGCTTCTGGTCGCTCTCAATTATCCTGGGCGCCATTGGCCCGACCGTGGTAGCCATGCTCGTGGTTTTCCCGATGAAAGGCCTCGAGGTTACCGGGCAGCACTGGATTGGGGGGCTTATCCTGAACGGGTTCTGGGGCCTGGGTCTCGCTGTTTTCCTCGCTCTGATGGGAGCCCGCAGAGCACCAGACGCTTTCCGGTAATATGTTTATTTTTTCATTCTGACATTCGAAAAGGAAATCCGGATGACCGAGCAACGCTATGATCTGATTGTATTTGGCGCCACCAGCTTTGTGGGCCAGATTCTGTCCCGTTACCTGGTGGAGACCTTTGGCACTGGCGACAAAATGAAATGGGCCATCGCCGGGCGTTCTGAAACCAAGCTGGTGAATCTGAAAACCGACCTGGGAGCCGCCGCCAAAAACCTTGATGTGGTGATTGCAGACGCCAACGATGACAAGGCGCTCAGGGACATGTGCAAGCAGACCCGGGTGGTCATATCCACCGTTGGGCCCTACGCGCTGTTCGGGGAGCCACTGGTGAAAGCCTGCGTTGAACTGGGAACCGATTACTGCGACCTGACCGGCGAAGTGCAATGGATCCGCAGAATGATCCAGAAATACGAAGACCAGGCCAAAAAATCCGGCGCTCGCATTGTCCATTGCTGCGGGTTTGATTCGATTCCCTCGGACATGGGTGTGTTTTTCCTGCAGCAGCAGGCACAGGAAACCCTCGGCAAGCCGTGTTATCAGGTAAAAATGCGGGTGCGCACCGCCAAGGGCGAGTTTTCCGGGGGCACCGTTGCCAGTCTGATGAACGTAGCAAAAGAAGCGGCTTCGGACCCGGCCCTGCGCAAGGAACTGGCCAATCCGTTTTCCCTGTGTCCGCCAGAGCACCGGTCACAGACGCGTCAACCCAATGTGAAATCCGCCGAATATGACCCGGATTTTGATGTCTGGCTGGCGCCTTTCGTCATGGCAGCCATCAATACCCGTATCGTGCACCGCACGAATGCCATTCAGGGTGCGCCCTGGGGGCGGGAGTTCCTGTACGACGAAGCCATGATGACCGGCAAGGGAATCAAAGGCAGGCTCGCGGCCTACGGCGTTACAGCGGCCATGGGCGGATTTCTTGTGGCCTCCGCCATCAAGCCCAGCCGGTGGTTGCTGGAGCGGTTTGTAGTACCCAAGCCGGGTGAGGGTCCGAGCCAGATGGCGCAGGAAAAGGGCTTTTATGACCTGCGCTTTATCGGCCGCACCGATGATGGCCAGACCATCCGCACGAAGGTGACCGGGGACCAGGACCCGGGCTATGGCTCCACCAGCAAGATGCTGGGACAGGCCGGTGCCTGTCTGGCATTTGATGTGTCGCGGGAAGATCGGCCCGGCGGGTTCTGGACGCCAGCGGCAATCTTTGGCGACCAGTTGCTGACAAGGCTGCGGGAACATTCCGGACTCACCTTCGAGCTTCTTGAAGAACGCTGAGTCACAGAACCACTACCCGCCTGACCTCCGGAAGTGCTCTTGTCGAGTGGGCGAGTGCCAGCAGGGTTCGGCCCGCGATCCAGGGCTCAATGTTCCGCCGGACAGCGCCCCTGGTCTCTGCATCCAGGCCGGTGAATGGCTCGTCGAGTATGATGAGCCTGGCCGGTTTCAGCAGCACCCGGGCCAGCGCCAGGCGTCGGGCTTCTCCGCCGGATAGCTGGCGCCCGTAGGCACCAAGCCAGGTATCGAGCTTCCGGGGCAGGGACGCCACCATCCCCTCAAGACATACCACACTTAGAACTTCCCACAACTGTTCATCCGTGGCCGCCGGTCGCGCCAGCAGCAGGTTCTGCCGAAGCGTGTCATCGAACAGCTGCGTCGACTGGGTGAGGTAACTGACCTGGGATAGCCATGTTGGGGTATCCGGTTGGGGGCTTTCGATCTCCCCCAGCCAGCAGTGACCCCTTGTCGGCTGGACCAGGCCTGCAGCCATATCGGCCAGAGTGGATTTGCCACTGCCGGAACGCCCGACTATGCCCACCCGATCCCCCGGCCTGACAGAAAGTGAGAAGTTCCTGATAACCTCTGGTGCCTCCCCGTGATCAAAGGAGGCCTTCACCCAGAAGACGGAAGGGGCTGGTTCAGGAAGGCGCTGAGTGCGGGCCTGATGCTCCGGCAACGTCTGCTGACTGATATCCCGGTTCAGACGCCTTGCCGCGCCCAGGGTGCCCCCCAGACGTCCGAAGGTGTCCGGAAGCACCGAATAGATTTCGTTTAGCCCGAGCAGTGCCAGCGGCAGGATCGCGAGTACCGGCCCGCTGATCTGCCCGGCCTGAAGCAGGCTGATGCCGAGCCAGAGCCCTGCCACCAGGCTGGCATGCATGAAAAAAGCGGAGAGGGCGCCGTGCCAGCCAACTCGCCTGTCGATCAGTGCCTGCTCCTCAGCCAGCTCATGGGCGTTGCTGGCAAGTTTGTCCTGCTGTCTGTCGCGAGCGCCCGCCGCGACCAGCTCAGCCTGGGCCTCGATGTGCTCAATGACCTCGCCCCGCAGTTCCTCCAGCTTCTCTGCCTGATTTCGCGACAGGGCCTGTGTGCGGCTGAAAACACCCCCGCTTGCAGTAATCAGCGCCAGCGCCAGCAGGAAACCAACGGCCAGAGCTGCTCGCAGGCTGTAAATACCTGCAATCAGCACTACAAAGGCCAGAGTGATGAGCAGTGCCAGGCCTGCCGGCGCCATGAGTCGCAGGTACAGGGTGTCCAGGGCATCCAGGTCCTTTGTGAGCCGGGACAGCCATTCTGAACTCTTTCTGCCAGAGGCGCCGGCCGGAGAGGAGTCGGCCAGCCTGCGAAACAGCCACACCCGCAGATCCGCCAGAAGACCCAGAACGGTGTTGTGGTTATACACACGTTCGCCGTATCGGGCCAGAGTGCGGGTGAGGGCAAACAGGCGGATACCGCCGCCGGGCACGTATACATCGAAGGCGACCTGGGTGCCCGCAGCCAGAAGAATTCCAGTCACGGCGGAGGCCGTGATAAACCAGCCTGAAAGCGAGAGCAGCGCTAGCCCCGCGAGCATGGTCAGGCCAATCAGCAGGGCACCGATTACCAGGCGATTTCTGCGTCCTGCAATCAGCCGGATCCAGGGCAGCAGCTCACCCATCACAGACAGTTCCCTGTTCCATCCGGACCACCCTTGTTGCCAGCCCAAGCAGGGACTCGTGATGGGTGACAAACACCAGTGTGCGGCCATTTTCAGCCAGCTTCCGGAGGGCCTGCAGCACCAGCTGTTCGGTGTGGGCATCCAGCCCGGCGGTTGGCTCGTCCAGAAGAATCAGATTCGCATCAGACAGAAACAGCCGGGCCAGGCTGAGCCGTCGGGCCTGGCCGCCAGAAAGCCCAACACCAAGCTCGGATATCCGGCTGGCCAATCCCTCGGAGCGGGATCCCAGAAGCTCAGCCAGACCTGCCCATTCAAGAGCCCTGATCATCTGGCTGTCGGTGGCATCAGGCGCGACCAGCCGGAGGTGGTCCGCCCAGGTGCCATGAACCACGTGGGGTGACTGCCCCAGCCAGCCGAATGGGCACTCGCCGGGAGGCCTTCCAGACACGCTCACAGAGCCCTGAGTGGGTGTTATAAACCCCGCCAGGACGTTGAGAAGGGTGCTTTTACCGGCCCCGGATGGCCCGGTGATGGCGATCCGTTCGCCAGGGTTCACTCGCAGAAAAACATCCTTCAGTCCCTGCCGGCCGTCGGGGAAGTCAACGCAGACATGATCAAGGAGAATTTCATCTCTGGCGGCTGTCGCAGAGACTGATGGCGCTTTTCCTGCTGGCGCAGCCGCAAGTCGCGCCGCAGAGGTGAGGCGCGCCAGAATCAGCTCCGCTGCGCCCAGCGCTGCTGCCCGGTCATGGTAGTGCTGGGCCAGTTGCCGCAAGGGCTGGAAAAACTCCGGCGCCAGCAGCAGGACAAACAGGCCGCTGAACAGAGTCAGCGAGGGAGCAGGCCCGAATTCAATATAGCCAAGCAGCCCGAAGCCGATATAAATGGCCACCACGGCAATGCTCACCGAGGCAAAGAATTCCAGCACGGCGGAGGACAGAAAGGCGATGCGCAGCGTCTTCATGGTTATTTGTCTGTAATCCTCAGATCTCTCCCTGAGAACCTCGGCTTCAGCTGCGGCCTGGCCAAACAGCTGCAGAGTTGGCAGCCCCCGGACCCGGTCCAGAAACTGCCCGGAAAGCCGGCCAATAGTCTCGAAATGCCGACGGTTCAGGTTCTGGGCACCCATTCCCACGAGGGCCATGAAAAGGGGAATCAGGGGCGCTGCAAGCAGCAGGAAGACGGCTGCCAGCCAGTCGGTCCAGGCCAGGGTGGAAAGAATGACGAGGGGCACCAGCAGTGCCAGCTGGAGCTGGGGTAGATAACGGGCATAATAGCCGTGCAGGGCTTCGACATGGTCCAGCCATTCCCGGGAGAGGCTGGCTGCGGACTCGTCCATCAATCTGACCGGCCCGGCCTGCCGCCAGGCAGCCATGAGCTGCTGCCGGGCAGCGCTCCGGGCCGCACCGCTGCTTCTGGCCATATAGCCTGCCTGAGCAGCCTGGGCGCTGAAACGTGCCCCAAGTGCCGTCGTCAGTCCGACAAACCAGGGTGCCAGTGCCTCGGCCGAATACTCCAGTACCACCGCGTCATGAATGATGTACGCAAGGCAGGCCATCTGGGCCATGGTGGCGAAACCGGCGACAACACCAAGACCAACCGCTGCACGGATCTCACCCCTGGCCTCGCCGGCGAGACTCTTCAGCCAGGCTCCCGCATCGGGGGGCAGTTCGGAGGGCCTGAGAGTCACTCAGTGATAGCCCTCACCGGGGCGGACCTTGCCGCGAAACACCCAATAGGTCCAGGCGGTGTAAGCCAGCACAACCGGCACCACGAATATCACACCGATCAGAAGAAACAGCTGGGAATTATAGGCGGATGCTGCGTCCCATACCGTGTAGTCAGGCGGCACTACATAGGGCCAGCGGGCGCCAAGAAGGGCAAGGTAGGTAAAGATGAAAAGTCCAAGAGTGGCGAGGAAGGGGATAGCTTCCTGGCGCTTGCGGACTGCCCGGTAAATCAGAAACCCGCACAGGAATGTGAGAACAGGCAGGATCCACAGAGCACTGAGGGCACCAAACCAGCGTTCCCGGATGCTCTCGTTGATCAACGGTGTCCAGATGCCAATGACTGCAAACACCACCAGGATGGCTACCAGCAGGGGAGTGGTCACCCGGTAGGCCCAGGCTTGCAGATCGCCTTCGGTTTTGAGGATCAGCCAGGTCGAGCCCAGCAGGGCATAGCCGACAAGCAGTCCCAAACCGGTGAACACGGTAAACGGAGTCAGCCAGTCAAGAGCGCCTCCCACGAATACACGGTTGGCTGTGTCAAAACCCTGAACATAAGCGCCCACTACCGCTCCCTGAGCAAAGGCTGCCAGTGCAGACCCACCGGCGAAGGCCCAGTTCCACAGATAACGGGACCTGCTGGCCTTGAAGCGGAACTCGAAGGCCACGCCCCGGAATATAAGGCCGGTAAGCAGGAGGAAAACGCCAATATAAAGGGCCGGAAGCAGTATCGAGTACACCAGGGGAAAGGCGGCCAGGAGCCCCGCGCCACCCAGCACCAGCCAGGTTTCGTTGCCATCCCACACAGGTGCGACCGAGTTCATCATAACGTCCCTGGACTCCTCGTCCGGCGCAAACGGAAAAAGAATGCCCACGCCGAGGTCAAAACCGTCCATGAGTACATACATGATCACCCCGAACCCGATGATGAACGACCACACAATGACCAGATCAATGTCCTGCATAATCAGTGTCCTCCGCTGTCTGGTGTGTTTCGACGTTCCGGGCTTCCGGCGAATTCGCTTTTTTCCTCGATTTCAAAAGGCACATGGGCTGCGGAAAACGGCCTTTTCGGCCGGTCACTCTCGTATTCTTCGGTGTTGTGCGGATCCTCCGGGCCTGCATAGAGTACCCGCATCAGATAATAGAGCCCCGCAGTGAAAACCAGCGAATAAACGACGATATACCCAATCAGGGTAAACAGGGCCATGCCTCCCGTCAGGGAAGGGGTTACCCCCGCCTGATGATTCATCAGGCCTTGCACCAGCCAGGGTGAACGCCCCATTTCAGTCACGAACCAGCCCGCCAGAACCGCAATGAATGGCGTTATACTCATGACTCTGAGGGTCTGCAAAAACCAGGGTGTGCGCCAGTAACGCCCTCCGGCCCGAAGAACCAGGCCGGTGAGGGCAACGAGGATCATCACAATGCCAATGCCCACCATCACCCGGAAAGACCAGAACACAATCGCCACCGGTGGCTGCTCTGCCCGCGGTACTTCGTTCAGGCCAGGCACCACCCCGTCCCATTCATGGGTAAGAATGAGACTGGCCAGCCCTGGCACACTCAGTTCATAGAGATTGGTCTGATTCTCCTGATCCGGCCAGGCAAAAAGCACCAGGGGAACATGGCTGGATGTCTCCCAGTTGGCCTCCATGGCTGCCACTTTCATTGGCTGATGTTCCAGAGTATTGAGGCCATGAAAGTCTCCCAGCACAGCTTGGGCCGGGGCAACGATGAGAATCAGCCAGAGGCACATCGACAGGGCCCGGCTGTGCATTTCAGTCTGGCGTTCCCTTAGCAGATACCACGCGCTCACGCCTGCGACCACAAAGGCCCCTGTAAGGAAGGAAGCCAGCACCATGTGGCCGAGGCGGAAGGGGAAGGAGGGATTGAAAATCGCCTCGTTCCATGAGGTTACCTGGAATATGCCATCCTGCAGCGCCGTGCCGGCCGGCGTATGCATCCAGCTACTCGCTGAGAGAATCCAGAAAGAAGACGCCAGCGTGCCCAGGGCCACCAGCAGAGCCGCAACCAGATGCATCCAGGGCGGCACCTTGTCCCGGCCAAACAGCAGGACGCCCAGGAACGAGGCTTCAAGGAAAAACGCCGTGATAACCTCGTAACTGAGCAGGGGACCCATGAAATTGGCGGTTGCCTGTGAGAAGTTGCTCCAGTTAGTGCCAAACTGGAACGACATCACAATCCCGGACACCACCCCCATCCCAAACACCACGGCAAACACCCTGGTCCAGAAGCCGGACAGGCTCTGCCACATCGGACTGCCGGTTTTGAATGCGAGGGCTTCCAGCAGGGTAATAAACGACGCCAGCCCGATCGTGAACACGGGGAAAATGGCGTGAAAGGACACTACGAATGCGAACTGGATACGGGACAGAAGTATGGGATCGAGATCCACTGGAGCCTCCGGTAACCTGACAAAAGGACGAAATCAACTTTGTGCCACCGCACTGTTTACTTCGTTTTTTTGTAATTGTTCCGGGGAAATGCTCAGGGGCCCCTGACCGGTGGTGATCACGGTGAATGCAAAAAAACAGGGGGAAGGCTGCACAAGCCCGCGATTTCCTGCATTCTCGATTACCTTACACATTTTGCATGATGGAGTGAACAATGGGATTTTACGATGACCGGATACTCCCACATCTGATCGACAAGTCCTGTTCCCTTGGGCAAATCATGAAGCTACGGGCCCAGGTAGTCCCCGAGGCCGCCGGCGAAGTGCTTGAAGTCGGCATGGGCTCAGGGATCAATCTTTCCTTTTATGATCCCGCGAAGGTCAGTCTCGTATACGGCCTGGAACCTTCGGAAGGCATGCTGCGCAAGGCCCGCTCAAATCTTGCAAAATCCCCGGTTCCGGTAGAATGGCTGGACCTGCCAGGTGAGAAGATACCTCTGGCAGACAACTCGGTTGATACGGTGGTCCTGACCTTCACACTGTGCACCATCCCGGATGCAGGTAAAGCGCTGGAGCAGATGGACAGAGTCCTCAGGCCGGGCGGGACACTCCTGTTTCTCGAACACGGCCAGTCTCCGGATCGTGGCGTCCGCAAGTGGCAGGACAGAATCACCCCAGCCTGGAAAAAATTCGCCGGCGGCTGCCATCTGAACCGGCCCATCTCGGAGCTGATCGAAGCCGCGGGTTTTGAAATCAGCTCGCTGGAAAACCTTTACGTGCCCAAGGCCCCGAAAATCGCCGGCTACATCTACAAGGGAAGGGCGGTAAAGCCAGCTTAAAGCAGCTGGCGCGGCCCACAGGCTCATGCGAATTGCGTTCACCGGCATGGCCTTATACAATCCTGCCGGCAATTCCCTCCAAAAGCCCGGATGGTGAAATTGGTAGACACAAGGGACTTAAAATCCCTCGGCCGTTAGGCTGTGCCGGTTCAAGTCCGGCTCCGGGCACCATTCTTATATAACCTAAGCTCCCCAAACTTAAATAATAAAATCGTTAATACTGTAAATTCAGGAATTTAACTTCACAAAGTGTCCCCAAGTGTGCCCATGTTACCAACCCCTGGCTTGTACCTCTGACTGTACCCACGTAATCTCGGTGTACATCAAATGAAGGGAACGGGCATGAAACGCACTGCTATTAAGCGTCGTCCACTGGCTGACAGCGTGATCAAAGCATTGGAGCCAGAAACTTCAGATTATCGGGAACGGGATAGCCGTGGTCTGTACTTAACCGTTAAGAAAACCGGGCACAAATCCTGGGTGCTGCGATACAAGCGACCGAATGGTAAATGGGCCTGGATGGGTTTAGGCGGCTTCCCGGCTGTGTCTGCAAAGAAAGCCCGTAAGGATGCTGCTGAATGGCTCGCTCTGGCTTCTGATGGCATCGACCTGCGGGAATACAAGAACGGTGTACAAGGTAAACCCACATTCAGAGAAGCCGCTGAAGAGTGGTACGACCGGAAGTTGGCCGCTGGTCGAGCTACAGGCACCACACGTCAGATGAGGATATACCTCGATAAAGACGTACTGCCGTTCATAGGTGACAAAGCCCTGGATGAGGTCACGCGCTCGGACTGTGCGGCGATACAGGCGCGTCTGGAGAAGCGTGATGCCTATGTAATGGCAGGTAAGGTCGGTGGCTGGCTCAGACAGATATACTCGTTGGCCATCGGCCAGGGCAAATGTGAACTCAATCCAGCCAGTGAGCTACGTGGTATTGCCGTAGACAAGCCAGCTCAGAAACAATACCCGCACTTACTTGAACCAGAGTTGCCAGACTTTCTAAAAGCAATGAATGATTCCGTGGCCAGGTTCAACAGCCTTGTTCTTCTGCGCTTGGTCATGCGGACGGCCAGTCGCCCGGGGATGGCGCGTTTTGCGGAATGGTCTGAGATAGACCTGGATAAAGGGGAGTGGGTAATACCAGCTGACAAGATGAAAATGCGCCGGGATCATGTCGTCCCATTGGCTCAGCAGTCGATAGACGATCTGCGTGAGCTGAAAGAGATGACCGGCCTTGGTCGTTATGTCTTCCCTGGCTTTGGCCCCAAGAATCCCACCATGAGCGAGAACACGATCAAAAAGGTGATCGCACAGATTGGATACGAAGGGCGAATAGTAAGCCATGGTTTCCGTCACACAGCATCCACGCTTCTCCGGGAACATGGCTGGCCACGAGATTACGTGGAAGTGCAGCTGGCCCATGTTGAATCTGGTGTGGCTGGGGTTTACAACAAGGCCCAGTACCTGGAGAAGCGCCGGGAAATGATGCAGTGGTACGCGGATTACCTGGATTCGCTGGAAGCTGGCACAGGCGATCAACCGAAAGATCCGGTTCTGCAGCTGCCTGCATAGGAACGGCCTGATGGCTTCGTTGTACGTGTGAATATCCAAAGAAGGAAATGTACAGAAGCCATCGGATGACCCCGTTCGTGGAAGCCAGCAGGACAACGAGAGCCACCTTTAGGGCGATCCAGTCTCGCTGGCAACCTTATGGGATATCGGACTGCTTCCGGACACCAGAGTTAAAGCCGAGCTGTTGTTGCCCTGGTAAATGGGCGTTCACGTTGAGTTCCTCTCTGCATCGCCTATCCTGACTTTTTCAAGGACAGCCCTTATCTCATGCGCCTTGTCGACATTCGGGTGTGTGGAAGCGGGAATCGAAGCCTTCATGATGGCGTCACTGTAGACGTAGATGTCGGACAGCCGGAACCTCATTGATGCCATCCAGTGTTCACGCTCGACGAACCCTGCAGGGCATTGGCTATCGGTCCGCCGACGGTGATTAAGTTCTTCAATACTTATGCCGAGTATCTGCGCTGCTTCAGCTGCTGAGATCTGGACGTAGGCTGGGTTGAATCTTGAGTGGTTCATCGTGGTTCCTGTGTGGGGTAGTGGTGTTGGGTGGAAGCAGGCTGGCAGATGGCCATTCCGCTTATCTTGTTCGTTCATTTCTTTACGCCTGTTAACGAGCTATATGTGAAGGTTTCATCAGGGTCCGAAGCGCCCTGATGAAACTACTTGGCGCCCCTTCTTCGACACGCCGACGCCGGAAGTCTCGGGTGACGTTGTGTCAGACCGGCTCCGGCAGGTGAACGAGAAGGAGGTGTGGGTTACACAGATGACTGACTGTCATCTGCGGGTTGCGTGGGTGAGCGATGTCGGCACTTCCTGTGCCATTGCCCACCCTGTGGCGTCCTGCCTATATTCCCATCAGCTCTCCGGTACCGAGCCGTCTTTGGCGGAAGCCAGAAAGCCCGAGCACAGTCATCCCTGACAGTCTCACAAAAGCGTCCGGAGGACGCCTGTAACCCATGTAGATGTCATTGAACTGATGTATGCGTGAGGACGCTTCTGTCAGAAGGTGAGGCAGAGACCAAGCCCCTGACCGTGATCCTGAAGCTGCCTATCTGGTCAGTCCGGTCGGGTACAAGCCCCGCTATCTGACTGGCTATGCTTGTGTAGGCATGGGTGTAGGAGCGCTGGCTACCGACGCGTGGTGCAAGATCTATGGTGTGCTGACAGGCGGACAGTTAAAAGAAGGGGGCTGGGCTTCATAGACATGAGAGCCTGGAAGACCCCCGGGGGGGTACTTTGGTTTTCGGCGTTTAGTCAGTCATTAATGCCGGCGTAGGCATCTTATGAATTTGCGAGAAAGTTTTAATAAGTATCTGATTCATGTCCCTTGTGCAGCCGTTGTTAACAGGAAACAAAAGAGGTTCAGGCCATCTGTTTGATAGTATGCCTACGCTTGGGCTTAATCAGGCCGGCTTGCTCAAATTCTGGCCGAAATTCTTCTCTGCATCTCTTGAACGTCGACATGGAAGTGCCGGCGGCCTTCACCAAATCGGGAAGCTTTCGCTGTTTTTGACTCTGTTGTGTGATGATTTGAAGGGCCAGGTTAAAGCGGTCTGTTTTTTCCAGATCTTTCTTATTGCTGCTGCGTTGAATTTGATATGAGTGCTGGGTGTCGATGGCGGCACAACCTGGTTCAAACCAGCTCTGGATGTACTCTGCGTAGGCCATATCGGGAACAATGATGAGATGTTCTTTGTCTGGATCAACTTGTTCATTTCGGATACTGGTTCGGGCAACGCATTGATATGCAGCTTCATAGCAACGTTCGACCATAACGGCGCGGATAAGTTTATCCCGATCCAGCCCGTGATCATCAGCGAACATCTGAAAGGTTTTGATCACGAAAGGGGTAGGGTTGCTGGAAGCGAGGTATATCGCATGGTCAAGGTGGCTGAAATGGTTCATACCATGCACCTGAGTGGATGTCAGGTTATCGGCAAGATGCGCCAAGTTGGGGTGCAGGTTCTCGTCTTTGTTCAGCGTTATTAGGGCATCTTCCTGGCCTAAAAGTTGGGCTGCAAATTCTTGGGCAAACTGGCCTACTGTAGTGGTTCAATGATTCCGGACACCAACGTAGGTGGTAATATCGCCACCATAAGCGAGGTGTCTGATGACCAGGAAACGACGATCTTTTACGCCGGAGTTCAAGCAGGAAGCCGCCTGTCTGGTGCTTG
Source organism: Marinobacter sp. (assembly GCF_044799475.1). Classification (GTDB taxonomy): domain Bacteria; phylum Pseudomonadota; class Gammaproteobacteria; order Pseudomonadales; family Oleiphilaceae; genus Marinobacter. Next base: position 2,889,284 of record NZ_CP085217.1, read on the forward strand.
ACCAGGGCTACACTGTTGCCGAGGCCGGCCGCTCTTTGAATGTCGGCGAGAACGCCCTCAGGCGATGGGTAAAACAGCTTTCAGAGGAACGTGGCGGGCTTACACCCAAGTCCAAAGCGCTGACGCCGGAGCAGCAGCGGATCCAGGAACTGGAAGCGCGTTGCGAGCGCCTGGAACGGGAGAAATCGATACTAAAAAAGGCTACCGCTCTCTTGATGTCGGACGAGATGAATCGTACGCGCTGATAGACCAGTTGAGTGAGCAGGAGCCGGTTGAGATGGTCTGTAAAGCGTTTGAAGTATCGCGGTCCAGCTATTACGAGTATCGCCGCAGGCGGTCCGTAGTGGATGCCGAACGAGTGGTTCTGCGGGCCGATGTGAACCGGATCTTTCGCAAGAGCCGAAGCTCAGCGGGAAGCCGTATGATCACCACCATGCTTAATGATGAAGGCGTTGTGATCGGGCGCTTCAAGGTTCGCCGCCTGATGAGTGAGCTGGGGCTGATCTGCAAACAACCTGGTCCTCACGCTTACAAGCAGGCCACTGTGGAAAGGCCGGACATTCCAAACCGGCTGAATCGTGAGTTCAGCGTCAGCCACCCGGACCAGGCATGGTGCGGTGACATCACCTATGTGTGGGCTGGTCAGCGATGGAGCTATCTGGCGGTCGTTCTCGATCTCTATGCCCGCCGGATTGTCGGCTGGGCGCTATCAGACCGGCCTGATGCTGAGTTGGTAGTGAAAGCCCTGGATCATGCGTATGAGCAACGAGGGAAGCCCACTGGAGTTCTGTTCCACTCCGACCAGGGCAGTCAGTATGCCAGTCGATTATTCCGTCAGAGACTCTGGCGCTACCGCATGGAGCAAAGCATGAGTCGCCGGGGAAATTGCTGGGACAATGCCCCGATGGAACGGGTCTTCCGAAGCTTGAAGAGCGAATGGATCCCTTCACTTGGATATCGGTCGATTCCCGATGCCAGGAAGGATATTGGCGACTACCTGATGGACTACTACAACCGGCAGCGCCCTCATACGTTCAATGACGGCATGCCGCCGGTGGTTGCGGAAGAAAAACTTAAAATACTGTTCGGGGTTAGTTGACCACTACACACGGAGATTTTTGAGCCAACTGGCTTATCACCGATGGTCAAAGAATCATGTGCTGGCTTTCTTCTAAGGGTGGTAGACCATCGTCCATTTTCCAGAAAAGGAATGATACGGACTCGGTTTTTGTGTTTTTGATCCAGATTTACGCTGTCACTTACGTCTTTTTCAACAATGGACAAGCCAAGACGTTGCTGGGTAATAAACCCTAACAAAGTCTCGTCTAACTGGGCAGCGAGAATGGCAAGGAAATCAACATGATCGACCAACTCCTTAATGCGGTGATAGTGGACTGCCTGATAAACGCGAGAGATGGATCCGTCGGACTGGGTGGTGGTTGTATAGGCTGCCTCATAACCCTCCATTAGGAAAGTCAAAAGATCTGCAACGTTCTGTGAGGAAGCCGTGTCTCTGTTTTGGTTGATAGCGTTGATGTAGCGGCGGATGTCCTTTCTGTCCGCATCCGGATGGATGTCAACGCAGGTATATCCTTTATGGTTCGATGGCACTTCAATGAGGTAGTCGTCCCATGGGTAGCCGGAATCCTTGGCAGCATACTGGACCATTAGGGTGCCTGCAAAGTCTTGGGGAACTTCGTCTGTGACGATGCGGACACCAGTTAACTTCTCAGCGGGCATAGACGCGAGAGCTTTATGGGAAACGAAAATTACACCTTTGAAACCAGATGCTAGTAAGTCAAGCAGACCTCGAACTACACTTCCTTTGACATTGGTGGAATCAACTCGCTTAATTGCCAGTTCGCTTCCGTTCACATGCTCTTGAATAATCTCTTTCGCATACTCAAAGTTCTGTTCGGTGAGTGGGTTCGTCTTAGACGCTAGCAGATAGGTGCGATTACTATCCGCCTCAGCGAGTATGTGCCGTATCAATTCTTTAATGGTTGCACGGCTTTTGCCAGCGCCACATCGACTGGTCACGTGATAAATTTCGTTAATCATAAGATGAACCTTTTCCGTTAAATTTAGGCTCATTGTTTCAGGGTTTATTGAGTTGTGCTGATTTTTTTCATCAGCTTCCTGAATTCCCGCTAAACGGTAAAGTTTGATCCGTTCGTACCCCACCGGCAGGACCCAAGACACTGCAGCGAAGTGGAGGTGGCGTCAGAGTCCGGATCGGTGGGGTATAAAAATGAGTGAGGGTAAAAAGGTGTCAAAATTCCTTAATAAGTCTTAAGGGAAAATGAGCCTTTTTATCGGTGGTCTGTTGTGTGTGGGGATGGATCGCTTACCCGATGCCACGTAGCGTTAGGAGGGCCACGTGAGCGTAGCGAGCCTGGCCCCGACGAAGCGCGGGCGTGGCAGACGGTAAGCTAAGGGGTGAAAAAAATTATATAAGGGTTTTATTTCTGTTACAGAATGTCAGCACCCCTGCCGCTGACGCTACGGGGTGCTGACCCTTCTCCTGTGTGGGGTATTCTTATACGTAACCTGCACGAGCGTCGGTTGTTCAGTAATTCTTCATGGGTCATCATTTCAGGAGCTCCACAAGATCAACCATCGGTTACCGGTTCCCTGGCTCTGATATTCCGAGTAAATCCGTATTGATCTTACTGGTTTAAGGCCTATCCAAGAAGCGTGCCTCGTGCGAGGGGCTGAGGCCTCCTACACTTGCGTATTGTATAGCCCTTCATGGTTCATCAGATCAGTCGGCGATGTGGCCCTGACAACCCGTGGTGGGCTTTCTGGGTTGACTTACGGATGAGGACAAACCTGCTAGCCATACTGTTTGGGTCATTGGCAACTCAAGGCGCTAGAGTATCGGGTACATATCGTCGTCATTCCCTATTTTCAATAAGTTAGTATCCCGGCTGTAGAAGTCTGTGGAACTTCTCGACTTTCTCTGGACGACGCTCATGACGGGCCTACAACTTTGTATGCTGTGACGGTCAGTGTATCGGCTGTGTATCGGTTTCGCTGAGGGGACAGGTAGCCTATCGGTCACGGACTTTCTGGAATTGCAGGGTGGATCGGCAGGCAAGGACAGTCACGCGCCCCAAGGCCAGCTCAAGGCTTTCTGGTCGGGAGTGCTCGAGCAGCTGGATGTGTACTGTGAGATGACAGGCCGATCGCATGGTCACGTAAGGCGGAATAGGCTACGCTGCTCTGGATTTACAAGCTTTGGGCCTATGGGAAGCAATACACAGTGGTATATGGATCGTGCTTTTCTGCTATACCCCAAAAATCGGTCTGATCACTGTTATGCGTTATTGCCCCAGCGCGTAGCCTGTCATTTAACTGGGCACGGAGATTTAAATGAAAAAAATCGTAATTTTATTCACATCATTACTGATTTTTTGGTCAGCATTAGCATTTGCATCACCTTTAATGGATCAGTGGTCTGGTACAGGTATGGATGCTGATAAAATTTTTTGTAAGTATGGTGATGGCGAGGTGAAAGTTATTTACGGTAACCGAAACTGCCCTATGTCTAATTAATATAATTTACATAAAATAAATAAGAGAGTGCTAGGGGATTATTTTAATGCCACTTTAGTACTCTTTAATAGTTAATCTAAACTCCCTTTAATTGGTAAATCAATTGTATGCTCCGAGCCTGTAATTGATCGACCCCTACAGTGACAAGTTAAATTAATGTCTTTACCAAATGGAAGTGCGTTATAAAAGGGCAATTCAAGTAATAGTCAGTCTCAACTCTGCCCGGCTTGAATATGCAAACTGTAGGTCACAGAAGAGAACACGGTCCCGGCGTCCTATTCTACTCAGTGGTTGCCACCATTGAATCCAACCGGAGTCTCAGGATTCGCACGCCTAATGACGGTTGGGGCCAGCACCTGTTCTTTGGCTCTGTACTAAACTATCCTGACCAGTTCTCCGTGGCCTCTGGAACCAATCCTCTTGCGAGCCCGGAGAACCGCTGAATCAACGGAGTTTCCCCTGGATGACCGAAGATAAAATCACACACTCACAGACCGCTGCTTTTATCTGGTCAGTGGCTGATCTGTTACGCGGCAACTTCAAGCAGAGCCAGTACGGTCGGGTGATCCTGCCGTTCACGATCCTGCGGCGCCTTGAGTGTGTACTGGCTCCGACGAAGGACAAGGTGCTGGCAGCCACCACTGAGCATCAGACAAAGCCTGATGCAGTGCGGGAACAGCTGTTGTTGCGGGCCAGTGGTCATGAGTTCTTCAACGCATCTCCACTTACCCTGGCAACACTGTCGGACAGCCAGACCGCAGAAGATCTGATGAGCTACGTTCAGTCATTCAGCAAAGATGCCCGGGAGATCTTCGAACACTTCCATTTTGATGAGTTTGTACAGCAGCTGAATTCTGAGGACCTTCTCTACCAGGTGGTGCAGAGGTTCGCCAGCTTTGACCTCAATCCAAAGCGCATCAGTAATTTCGGTATGGGTATCATCTTTGAGGAGTTGATCCGGAAGTTTGCTGAGAGCTCCAATGAGACAGCAGGGGAACACTTCACACCCCGGGACATCGTTCACCTGACTACATCCCTGGTTCTTACTGGACAGGATGACAAGCTCAAGCCAAATAACATTGTCACCATTTACGATCCTACCGCTGGCACCGGTGGTTTCCTGTCGGAAGGTGACGAGTACATCCAGCAGATCAGCCAAGGCGTCACCGTCTCGCTGCATGGCCAGGAGCTGAACCCTGAGTCCTACGCGATCTGTAAGGCGGATATGCTGATCAAGGGGCAGGGCATCACCAATATCAAGTTGGGCAACACGCTCTCCGATGACCAACTGGCCGGAAAGACTTTTGATGTCATGCTATCCAATCCTCCTTTTGGTGTGGAGTGGAAGAAGGTTCAGAAGCAGGTGACCGACGAGCATAAGCACAGGGGCTTTGACGGGCGCTTTGGGCCGGGCCTCCCGAGGGTTTCTGATGGTTCGCTTCTCTTCCTGATGCACCTGGTAAGCAAGATGCGGGATCCCCGTGAGGGTGGTTCACGCATTGGTATCATCCTAAATGGTAGTCCCCTTTTTACCGGTGGTGCGGGCAGTGGTGAGTCCGAGATCCGGCGTTACCTGCTGCAAAACGACATGGTGGAAGCCATCGTCGCCTTGCCTACGGATATGTTCTACAACACGGGCATTTCCACCTACATCTGGATCCTGTCGAACAACAAGCCGGCCAAACGTAAGGGACTGGTTCAGCTGATTGATGCCACTGACCGAGCCAGCAAAATGCGGAAGTCACTGGGAAGCAAGCGCCAGTTGGTCAGTGAGCCCGATCAGGATGAGATCGTCCGCATGTACGGGGACTTCCAGGAAACCAAGAAGAGCAAGATCTTCCCGGTGGATGCCTTCGGCTACCGCCGAATTACCGTGGAACGTCCGCTGAGGCTGAACTTCCAGGCCTCAGAAGAACGCCTGGAGCGTGTGCTGGAGGAGAAGGCGCTCCAGAAGATGGCTCAGGACGGCCAGGACAAGGTCTTAGCCGCCTGCCGGGCCGTGGGTGCTGACACGGTATACCGTCACCGTAAGCAGTTTCAGAAGGCCCTGAAGTCCTCATTAACCGACCGCCAGGTTTACCTGAGTGCCCCGCAGCTGAAGGTTCTGCTTAGTGCCCTGAGTGAACGTGACCCGGATGCGGAAGTCTGCACCGATAGCAAAGGTAACCCAGAGCCGGATGCTGGATTGCGGGATAATGAGAACGTGCCGCTGGGCGAGTCTGTGTATGACTACTTCGAACGGGAAGTGAAGCCCCATGTGCCGGATGCCTGGATCGACGAATCCAAGCGGGATGACAAGGACGGAGAAGTGGGTATCGTTGGTTTTGAGATACCGTTCAATCGTCACTTCTATGAATTCACGCCTCCCCGGCCGCTGGAGGAGATTGATGCCGATCTGAAGCAGTGTACCGACCGGATCAAGCAGATGATTGAGGAGTTGTCGGCGTGAGTTTTCCTAGCTATCCGCGATATCAGGATTCAGGCAGCGAATGGCTTGGGCACGTTCCTGCGCACTGGGAGGTTACGAAACTCAGTTATATTTCCAGTCGAATAGGAAGCGGGAAAACTCCGACCGGAGGGGCTGAGACCTATGTGCCGAGTGGCGTTGTGTTTATCAGAAGCCAAAATGTTCACGATGATGGGCTTAGGCTAGATGATGTTGTGTTCATTAGTGAGTCAATGGATAAGGAAATGGCTTGGTCTCGTGTGAAGCCATTGGATGTTCTCTTGAACATTACTGGGGCCTCAATTGGTAGGACATGCCTTGTTCCTGCAGGCTTCTTACCTGCAAATGTAAACCAACACGTTTGTGTTATTCGGCTAGAGCAGCCGGAATCACATGCAAAATGGGTTTCTTTGGCGATGACGTCAGCAGCCACAAAGAGTCAAGTGGACATCAATCAGACAGGCGCAGCTCGTGAGGGCCTCAACTTTGAGCAGGTCTCAGATTTTCTGATTTGTGTTCCGCCATGCGAGGAGCGTAGACAAATTGCCCGCTTCCTGAACCACGAAACCGCCAAAATCGACGCCCTGATCCGTGAACAGGAACGCCTGATTGAGCTGCTTCAGGAAAAGCGTCAGGCGGTTATTTCACATGCGGTGACCAAGGGTCTGGATCCGGATGTGCCCATGAAGGACTCAGGGGTGGAGTGGCTTGGTGAGGTGCCGGCGCATTGGGAGATCCGGAAGCTATCTACAATTACTGACAAAATCACAAATGGCTACGTAGGTCCGACGAGGGGGCTATTTACTGATGAGGGAGTTCGTTATCTCCAGTCTCTCCACATAAAAAACAATGAAATCCGGTTTAATCAGCCATACTTCGTGCCGGTAGAATGGAGTAATGATCACTCAAAATCCATCCTTAAAGAGGGTGACGTCCTAATTGTACAAACTGGTGATATCGGACAATCTGCTGTTGTGACGAGGGAGTTCGCTGGCAGTAATTGCCACGCACTCATTGTTGTCTCTGCAATTCAGCCAATTCTGGACGGTAATTACCTATCGTGGGTGTTGAACTCGCCATATGGTAAGAACACTCTCTTGTCTATCCAAACGGGGGCGCTCCACCCTCACTTGAACTGTGGTTACGTTAAAGATGTTTGGATACCCCTGCCACCAATTGATGAACAGCGAAGAATTGTTGATCAACTTCAGAGTGAATTAACTTCTTTTCAGAGCTTAACCGAGCAAGCGTCTGCCATGGCTGGAATTCTAAGAGAGCGCCGCTCCGCCCTGATCTCTGCAGCGGTCACCGGCAAGATTGATGTGCGAGATTGGCAGCCACCTGCGGATGAAAGCGCTTTTGATGAAGAAGTTCGTCACGCTGGGCTGGAGACCACCGCGTGAGTCATGGCCGCGGCATCCGGTTGTTTCTGGTGGATGGCTCACCCAATGGACTGCTGACCGCCGAGATCATGAACTGGACAGGCCATGCCCTGACGGGGCCTCGCACGAAGCTGACAGAGTTGGTGCAGCGCCCAGAGTGTGGTCGAACGGGGATTTACTTCCTCGTGGGGCCAGACCCGGACAACGCCATGCGTCCCTTGGTCTACATTGGTGAGTCTGATGACGTAGCCAAGCGTCTGAAACAGCACAACCGCCCCGAGGACCAAGGGGGAAAGGACTTCTGGGAGCGTGTCTGCCTCATCACCAGCAAGGACCAGAACCTCACCAAATCCCATGTTAAGTATCTGGAAAGCCAACTTATCGCGATCGCCAAGCAATCTGGCCGATGTGGTTTGATGAACGGCACTGCCCACGATTACTCGGTGCTTCCAGAGTCTGACTTGGCGGATATGGCTTTCTTCATCGAACAGGTCCGAATCATTCTTCCCGTATTGGGTTTCGATTTCTTGAGAGATCCGACAGCTTCGCACTCTACGTCTTCCCAAGAAGGGAAAACGTTGTTTGAGATGGAGCTTCCTACGTTTGGTGTCAAAGCTCAGGCCCAAGAGATCGACGGCAGCTTTGTGGTACTGAAAGGTTCAACTACTCGTCCAAAATGGACAGCCAAAAACAATGGCTACGGCAACCTGTTCGATCAATTGGTAAAAGATGGTGTGCTAGGCGACGAAGTTGACGGGAAGCGCCTGTTCACCAAGGACTATGAGTTCAACAGTCCCAGTGCAGCCGCTGCTGTTGTGGCTGGCCGCAACACGAACGGCCGAAAGAAATGGCGGCTGAAGGACAGCCAGGTTACCTATGGGGCTTGGCAGAGTGATCAGGTGGATCTGAAAACCACCGCTGGAACCACAGAACAATAAGCAAGTTGGGTGTATCCCGACTGCGACATGGAGCAGTTAGTCATGGCGGACAGCCGCGAAAGAGTCTTCCAGAACGACATCATCACGGCCCTGAGTGCCCAGGGTTGGCTGGTGGGCAAGGCTTCGGAGTACGACAGGGTCAATGCCGTCTACACGGAAGACCTGGTGGGCTATTTCCAGGAAGCGTGGCCGGATCGGTGGGAGAAGCTATGCAAGAGTAACCCCCAGAACCCTGAGAAGGTGCTGACTCAGAAAACCGTCCGGGAACTGGAGAAGAAGGGCACACTCGATGTTCTGCGTCACGGCTTCAAACTGCCGGGGGTCAAGATCGATCTGTGCAGCTTTAAGCCCGATCATGGCATGAACCCCGATACCGAACGCCGGTACCAGGCCAATCGGCTGCGTGTGGTAGAGGAGGTGTCCTATTCACCCCATGCCAGGGAAGGGGAGTACAACCCCCGGCTGGATCTGGTTCTGTTTGTGAACGGGATTCCCACGGCCACACTGGAACTGAAAAGTGAGTTCAAGCAGACGGTCGACCATGCCAAGCGCCAGTACAAGAAAGACCGCCCGGTCAAAGATCCACTGACGCGCAAACCCGAACCGCTGCTGACGTTCAAGCGTGGGGCTCTGGTTCACTTTGCGGTGAGCCAGGATGAGGTGGCCATGACCACCAAGCTCAACGGCAAGGACACCTTCTTCCTGCCATTCAACAAGGGTACCGCCGACGGGGGTGCAGGGAACCCCAGAGCCGAGGATGAAAACAGCTACGCGGTGGCCTATCTGTGGGAACAACTGTTCCAGTCGGATGCCTGGCTCAGGGTGATTGGTCGTTTCCTGCATCTGGAGAGGAAAACCGAGGAGGACTTCTTCGGTAACCGGAAAACGAAGGAAACACTGGTCTTCCCCAGGTATCACCAGTGGGATGTAGTGAATCAGCTCATTCAGACCACTCGGGAAGAGGGCGCTGGCAAACGCTACCTGATCCAGCACAGCGCGGGTTCCGGCAAGTCCAACTCCATTGCATGGACCGCCCATCAGCTGGCTCAGTTGTACGATGAGGAGGGCCAGAAGCTGTTCAGCTCAATCATCGTGGTCACTGATCGTACGGTGCTGGATAGTCAGCTCCAGGACACCATCTACCAGTTTGAGCACGCACAGGGCGTGGTAAGGCCGATTTCCCGGGATCTGGGCAATCAGAGCAAATCCGAACAGCTGGCTGAGGCCCTGGCTGAACAGACCCGAATCATCATCGTCACGATCCAGACATTCCCGGCGCTGTTCGATGCCCTGGATAAACACCCCAGGCTGGCCGCCGGAAGGTATGCCGTCATAGCGGATGAGGCTCACTCTTCCCAGACCGGGTCCTCAGCGACCAAGCTCAAGGCCATCCTCGGTGGTGAGATGCCAGAAGGCGAGGAGATCAGTGCCGAGGAGATGCTGGATGCAGCGGTAGCAGCCCGTAAGCCTAGTCAGCAGATCAGTTACTACGCCTTCACGGCGACACCCAAGGCCAAGACCCTGGAGCTATTTGGCCGTGAGCCGGATCCATCGCAGCCCCGGAGTGAGACCAACAAGCCCGAAGCGTTCCATGTGTACTCCATGCGCCAAGCCATCGAGGAAGGCTTTATTCTGGATGTACTGAAGCGGTACACCACCTACTCGGTGGCCTGGAAGCTGGCTCACGGGGAGGCGGAAGATGAGGAGGTAGACTCCAAAAAGGCTCGAACAACCTTGGCCCGGTGGGTACGCCTGCATCCTCACAACATCAGCCAGAAGGTTGAGATCATCGTCGAACACTTCAGGGCGAACGTGAGGCATCTGCTGGATGGTCAGGCCAAGGCTATGGTGGTGACCAGCAGCCGGCAGGAAGCGGCCCGCTACCAGCTCGCCATGCAGGCCTTTATCAAGGAACAGGGCTATCAGGACGTGCATCCGCTGGTTGCCTTCTCTGGCAGCCTGCCGCCGGATGACCAGATCCCGGAAGAAGTCACCGAAACCAGTTCTCTGCTGAACCCCGGGCTGAATGGCCGCGACCATGCCAAAGCGTTCGATACCAGTGAGTACAACGTGATGCTGGTGGCCAACAAGTTTCAGACGGGGTTTGACCAGCCTAAGCTGTGTGCCATGTATGTGGACAAAAAGCTGAAGGGCGTTGAGTGCGTCCAGACGCTATCCCGACTGAACCGCCTGTTCCCGGGCAAGGAAACCTTCATTCTGGATTTCGTCAATGATTCCGAGGAGGTCTTGGAGTCATTCCGGCCCTACTACAACAAGGCGGAACTGACCGGTGTCTCCGATGCCCGGGTGGTCTTCGACCTGCAGGAAGCCCTGGACGACGAGCAGATTTACCACTGGGATGAAGTCGTGGCCTTCGCCCGGGCCTTTTTTGATCCCAAGGCGGAGTCATCCAAACTCAGCTACTACTGTCAGCCGGCCCGGGAACGTTTCAACAAACGCTACAAGCTCCTGCGTGATGAACGGAATGAAGTGAGGGCCACCCGGAAGCAGGCGGAAGCTGAAGGCAACACGGTAGGTCTCAAGCAGGCAGATGCAACACTGAAGGAGATTGGGGAAGGGCTGGATCGCCTCGACCTGTTCAAGAAGAACCTTACGAGTTTCGTCCGTGCCTACGAGTTCCTGTCCCAGATCGTATTCTTTGAGGATCCGGAACTGGAACAGCTCTGTGTATTTGCCAAGCACCTGGTACCCCAGCTGAGACAGGAGATTCAGGATGACGAGGAGATCGACATATCCGAACTGGAGCTGACCCATTACCGCATTACGAAGCGCAAAGAACATGAACTCAGACTGGAAGGTGAAGACGATCCAGAAGGACTGGATCCGATCACCGGGGTTGGAACGGGTAAGCCGTATGATCCCGAGAAGAAGCGGCTGTCTGAGATCATCGAGAAGTTGAATGACATCTTTGGTGCTGAGGTCAGTGACGAGGACCAGCTTTACTTTGCGAAGGGTATTGCCGACCGTGTTCGCCGGGATGAGGCTGTCATGGCTCAGGTAGATAATCACTCAACTGAACAGGTGATGCATGGCCTGTTTCCGAAGCGCCTGACAGACTTGGTTCTGGATTCGATGAATGACAACGAAAAGCTGTCGATGGAAGTCCTTGAAAATGAGAAGAGCCAGAAAGCCTTTGCCATGTTGATACTGAGATTGTTGGCTGGGGATAAATCAGGCTCAGTGGTCAACAATCGTTAATATTGAGGTAGTTTGATGGCAGACCACAGCGATTTCGCGAAGAGGCTTCAAACTGCCTGCGAGAATAATGTACATGTCCCGTCCCAAGGGAAGGGACAGCAGACATGGCTCTCAACGCGCTTGGGCATCAGTCAGGAGGCAGTGCGGCGGTGGTTTACCGGCGAGAGCAGGCCGCGGCCCCAGCTCCTTTCACAGCTGGCTGCACTGCTGGAAGTGGATGAGAGCTGGCTCGCGCTTGGCATTACGGACGCCCCCAAGTCCACCGAACAGCGTGCCTATAGCGATAAGGCCGAGGGCGTCGCCTATATCTGCTTTGGCCTGTTCAAGGCAGCCGGGTACGCCTGTGCTTTTGCTGACATTACGGAGCCCTTCGATTTTCATGCGATCAAGCATGGCCGGCATTTTTTGGTGTCCACAGCTTGTGCCAGGCCCAAATCAAAAAATGTGTACATAACTTCTGCCTCGAACCTTGCGACGGCCTTTCATCTATGTGCCGTAAGTCGGGAGTGTGGTGTTTTCGAGGTTCTTCACATCCCTTGGCCCCTGATACAACAGGCAGGGCGTTTAACATCGGTGAAGTGGGAACTTGAACTGCGACTAGAAAAAAGCGGTGGTTACACATTGAACGGGAAGGTCCTGAGTCATATCGATGGGAATGGCAACTTTCTTAATTCTGATGGTCAGGAGGAATCGACCAAATGAGAATCCTCATAGCAGGTGCGCTAGTGTTCCGTCCGGGTAATTCCTAAGCGGAAATGTGCTATAATTCAAGCTGTTATTCACGAGCTTGGAGACTCAATTTTGGCCCGGAAACCAGCACCCTTTGACCTTACGGTAAACGATCAACTGGAACTGGAAAGCTGGTTGCGAACAAGCACGCTGAGCCAGAATCTCGTCCAGCGAGCACGGATCGTTTTGGCTCTGAATGCCGGTGAATCTCCCAAAAACGTGGCTGAGCGACTGGAAACCACGACGGCTACTGTATTCAAGTGGCGCAATCGTTACATCGAACAAGGCCTGGCCGGTCTTCAGGACGCTCCAAGACCTGGACAACCCAGAAAGCTGGACCAGAAGAAGGTTAAAGCAATTCTCGATGACACGGTAAAAAAGCTGCCCAAGGAATCAACCCACTGGAGCGTGCGGCTAATGGCCGAATATGCCGGCGTCAGTCGCTGGCAAGTGCACCAGATATGGAAAGCCGCTGACCTGAAACCGCACCGGCTGAAAACCTTCAAAATAAGCAATGATCCGGACTTTGCTGAAAAGGTTTTCGATGTCGTTGGCCTGTACTTGAATCCGCCAGATAACGCCCTGGTACTGTCTGTTGATGAGAAAACGCAGATCCAGGCACTGGACCGAACGCAGCCTAAGCTCCAACTGAAACCGGGCCAGATCGAGCGCCGCACCCACGATTACAAGAGGCACGGTACGACCAGTTTATACGCGGCTCTGAATATCCTGAACGGCGAAGTGATTGGGCGCATCACACAACGCCACCGCGCCAAAGAGTTTCTCGACTTTCTGCGACAAATTGATCGAGAAACACCGAAAGAGCAGGATCTTCATCTGATTCTGGACAACAGCTCGACTCATAAAACACCAGAGGTGAAAGCCTGGCTGGAGAAACATCCCCGGTTCAAGCTCCACTTCACACCAACCAGCGCCTCCTGGCTGAATGCCGTGGAGGGCTGGTTTGGTCAGCTGGAACGCCGCGCTTTGTACCGTGGAATCTTTACCAGTGTGGGCGAACTCAAGACGGCGATTCGCCGTTATATAAAGACCCATAATGAGAAACTGGCCAAGCCTTTCCGGTGGCACAAAAGTGCAGAATCGATTATGACTTCAGTGGCACGAGCAAAACTGAGCATTATTGATAATAAATAAATGGATTACCCGGACGGGACACTAGCGACTCTTGGCATCATCTTGGCCGCCGATGCCGGAACAGAGAATCCGTACACACTGGTGTTCGTTGGCTTGTTCATTTTGTTGCTTTGGTCGATTTTCAAATAGTCCGCCACACAAATTCTTATTTGGCCAGCATCGACCACTAACCTCTCGACATGCTAGCCCGGATTTGTCAGGGACGGATAAAATAAAGCGGCTGAAAGTCTAATTATTTCAATTGACCCGTCACTCCCATCTTGAGTTTGATTTGATCCGACTGGATCAGGTGGCAGCAGGGAAGGGACGCAGGCTCAAGATTCAGAGTTCGAGGACAGTAATCACAAACACCACAGGACGAGCGGTATTAACCGCAAGGCAGAATCTTGGCTTTGATGATTGAGCAAGACAGGATAGATGGTCCGGAACTCTCTCCGGCAGTCACACCACTGGGCAGGTGTCGCGGTTGCCAGGCATCCCTGCCGGCGGTGAGTCCTGATCATCCTGATCAAACGACTCACCAGTATTTTCCCTTTCCCGACTAAGCCGGGTAAGCGGACATCTCTGTAAGGCGTGTAGGATTTGTCTTACACAGGCTGCAGCCGGCTGCAGGCTTTGAAATGACGCCGTGCCCTTAAACGGTTACCACTTGAAGGAGAGAATAGGCATTTGGGCTATTTCCAGCATTTACTACTGGCTCTAACGCTACTCATAGTACCGGGACTGGTTGGCGCCGACACGGTCAAGAAGACCTCCTCCGGCATCTGCCATCCCCCGGTCAGTTCCTATTATGAGCGAACCAGGAACTTCAGACCCTTTGATTCCATTGAGGCTTGCTTGGCGAGTGGCGGACGGTTGCCCGCAAGGTTGGCCGTTAAACAGGCGGCCCAGTCACCACAGGCCAGCTCTCAGTCCTACGAGCGGGCGGCATTTGGCCATGGTTGGAGTGATACCGATGGGGATTGCCAGGATAGCCGTGCAGAGGCTCTGATAGCCCTGTCTACCACACCTGTTCGGTTTGCCTCAGAGCGACGGTGCCGTGTCGTGACCGGACGTTGGATCAGCCCATTCACGGGCAACGTGATCCAGAACAGCAGCGAGATCGACATTGATCATGTGGTTCCGCTCAAGTGGGCCTGGGATCACGGAGCCGATAACTGGTCCAGGGCAAAGCGTGAGAAATTCGCGAATGACCCGGTAAATCTATGGAGTGCGGAGTTGTCGCTAAACAGGCAGAAGGGTGCTAGAGGCCCGGAGGAATGGCTTCCGCCAGCTGGCAAATGTCAGTACGTGAGCAGATTTGTCAGGATCGTGAAGGTCTACGAGCTGAAGCCCTCAGAAGGGCAGTTCAACCGATACAAACGGCAGCTGTCGAAGTATTGCGGTTAAGATGAAAAAGCCTACGTACCGGCCGTCTGGCCAGAGGTTAAGCCGCTAGGTCGATTTCCCTCAGAAGATGATCCGGTCCTGTGTATTCGATGACTCTCGCGGCGTTCTGGAGAATTACTTCTGCCTGATGGATAGATTCAATATTGGTTGCTGGCTCAATCACAACAACACGGCCCCCCGGAATTTCGTTATTCTTAAGATCCAAAAACTTGCCGGTAGCCTGGTACACACTTCTCCAATTTACGGAGCCATCAGATTTAGCAGCAATGGTCTGAATGAACTGTTGCTCAGGCCGGCCGATATCCAGTCCGAACGGGAACTGCAGCTCATGCCCACTGGCACCTGTAACGGTGGCGGCGCGTGACAGCCTAGGTCCATATTTGCTGGAGAGGATCTTAGCAATAGTTCGCTCAAACCCAGATGCTGGCTCAGGGCGTTTGCTTTGAAGGACTTCACCGAACATAAAGGCAGCTTCCAAGAAGCGGGCAAAAGAATCTCCCAGTTGGGACTGAGAACAAACCGTATGCAGTTCGCCATTGTCGCCAAGCTCTAGCCCCCGGCTGACGGCGATAGACCGCAGCATTTTCAACGTGCTTTTGCGGAGTTGGACTTCGTAAGTCAGGGCGTTGAACAAAATGTCTGCGTTGTCTGACAGACGCACCTTGTTGGAGCCGATATCCTGAATGTACGCGCCCAGATGAGAACCGTCACCCACAAGAACAAAGGGAGACTCAGCATACAGAACACCATCGGCTACAGGCTGGCACGTGTATCCCCACTGTCGTTGTAATAGATCGCAGTCCATGAATTTTGCCTCAGAACGAAAGTTCCAGCTGTTCAGATGTCGGTAATTGTAGAGCAGGAGCCCCAATAATTCCCGATCTGGTTAAAAAAATCTGCCACATTTCTTGGACATTCCGGGTATCAATCGGTTCAGCATAACCGTCCATGCTATCCGGAACTGGAACGTGAAGATGGGGATGGGTGAGCGTATGGCCAAAGTAGGGCATTCCAACACCGACCCGGTTGGTATGTTTTCTCGACCCATTTTCGTCAAGGCTTACCAAACGTTGCTTATTCAACAATAAGACAGCATTGAAGGAATTTGGGATGCCTGGTATCGAACTGGATTTATGCCTTAAAATAACAAGCACATCCTCCATAACGCCGTGGTTGTCCTTGAGTGTAAAAATACTCTCCAGTGTGGGTGCCATTCCCTCCCGATTCTTTGACTTCCAGGGGAATGAATTTGAGTTCCAGGTTTTCTTCAACCCTAGAAATTCAACCGCTTCAGTGTATGTGATGCTCATAAACGTCCCTGTCCAGCGATGTCAGGTAAGTGCAATCTCAACCACCGGAACAAGCGACAATGATCCTATTGGCGCTGCTAATAACACCCATATTGATTACAGGTGCTGTTAAAGCTATTGCCGTTGCTATCGGTCCCGCTGCGAAATTGGGTATCCCCAATGTTCTGGATCGTCTGGTTCCAGGTGTTTCCGTCGGCTGACTGGCCATTCTGGAAGGTGGTGGTACCAATAGTTGTAGAATTCGAGGACCAGTTTGATCCAGTGCGGCCATTGTGCCCAGTTGTATAGGTTTGGTTGCCGAACTTCTGGACCGTGTAGTTATTGCCCTGGTTGTCCGTGCAGGTTTTAAACGAGCCGGAGCCAGTACATACAGCGGCGGCTGTCGTACTCAGAAGTAGCAGCGAGGTCCCGATGACGGTGATAAATGCTTTCATGACTGATCCTCTTCTTGTTCTGGTTAGTTAGATCGAGTCTCACTCTACGCCGGCATTGGCAAATGGAGCAAGCTGGTATCGTAGGCCCAGACAGAGCTGGCAGTGGATTTCAAGGCTTTGGCGGATGGTTTCTGAATGGCAACGCTGCCCAGCGCATACGCACCCAAGCATAGGAGGATGACACGGTCTGTACGATAAACCAGAGCATGAAAGGCAGCAGGATCAGGGAGAGCGTCTGCATGTCCATCACCCTCAAGGGGTTGCCCTCAATCCAGCCGAAGGGCTGCATATCCGCATGGATCAGGCCATCCAGTAGCAGGTGAGACAGTGCCGCAAGATAGGCACCGATCACCCATTTGGCATACCTCACCCCTGGCATGGCCACCAGTGTCCCCACGATCAACACCCCAGCAAGGCTGTGGATGTCTCCATGGGCTGGCAGTGGCTGGCCTGTGAGAGCCGCCTCAATGAACTTCATGTCGATCCAGGCATTGACCAGAGTGAATGAGACCAGACTGACCTTGCCCGGGAATAGGTAGTTCACCGGTGCCAGTACGCCAAAGTGCAGGGGTGTGAGTGGCATCAGTCTCTCCTTGCCAGAACTGCCCGACTATCACATCTTCTCAGTGATAGCCGGCTCACAGTCGTTGGCAATAGTTGGCTTGCCAAGTGCTGCATGGGGGTTCAGATTGCCGGGGAGCTTATGCTGATCGCTTTCGTATTGCTGCTAAAATAATTCAGCTCGACAACATAATTGCCAGCATTTATCCCGTAAGGAGATGCCTTTTGGTTGAGCAGCGGTTCTATCAGCGTCATGTTGCTATCGTAGATGGCGATATTAACGCCGCTACCACTATGGTTGAGTGTTGTGTCTGTCGTTGGTGTAAAACGGTAGTATTCTGCTTTATTCACATCAGATGAGTAGACTTTATTCTCCAACGGCAGCAACTCGTTGAAGGGCATAAGTTGCGGTGAGTACGCGGTCACGTGGCGGGCGTTACTACTCCAGAAACTGAATTCTATTAAATACTCACCTGCGGTCAGGTCAGCTTGAAAGCGCGAAAAGGGTGTGGAATTTCGCTCAACAAAATTGAGTCCGGAATCGTAGATGTATACGTCAACTCCTGCACCGATAAATGTGATGTTTCCATCCATGGGCATGGTCATCGATACACTCCCGAATGTGTCTTGGGGTGCAGAATAGGTTCGTAACGGAACTAACTCGGACGTGGAATCCGAAAGATTAACTTCCTCTGATGCGGGCTTCTCGCTTGAGGAGTCGCTGCCGCCTCCACAGGCAGCTAGAAACACTGAAACCGCCAACATGAATCCTACTGCTTTCATAAACTACTACCTTTTATGGTTTACAAAGTGCGTGTCTTATTGTCCAACATCGAGTTATCTTAAATCTGGTGTCAAAGCCAGGGACGCCCTGAGCAGCGGATTCTTCCACCTGCGTCTGCGTTATACCCTGTTGAAGGCCATTAGGATAGCTTACGAACCATCGGATCATGGCTCGATTTCGGGTAGGCACTTAGTCTTGTTGTAGACAGCAGATGTCCTGCATAGGGTTCTGAAGATGCCTCGGAAGGGCTCTGGGACGCTTAGGAGGCCGGGCTGTTCTGGTTCATCAGGGATGTGGTGGCCGCCTGTCTAAGGCGCCTTGCCAGCCACCTCACGCAGTCCGAGGCTGGACTGCGTTAAATGACCCAATATCCCCGGATTTTATTCAGCCCTGTTTTGCCCAAGTGGATCACACAGGAAAAGTCCAAACTTGGTTGACAGCGAGGGCCAACCCTAGATAAAAGAAACACCTGCATGTTACGGCCTGCGTGTCTGGTCATTCTTTAAGCATTCGCCAGCATGTACACCAACCTGTACACCAAATTGGACAAAGTCTCGTAACTAGCTGTTTATAAAGGAGGCTTTAAGTCCGGCTCCGGGCACCATTTAAAACAGCGACTTAAGGGAATGTAACCTTCATCCGTTTTTAGTACCGCTCATTGTCAAAAAATCCGGCTCATATTCAGGTCATTTGTCCTGGCATTCCGCCACAACGGAGAGGCCGGATACGGACGGCACTGCGTTACTTTCAAGGGATGGATAATCCAGATAATAGAAGGAAGAAATATTTCTGACGACCGTGCTTTTATCGACCGAGTCACGCTTTTCCCTGGATGCATCGATACGCGCCATCAGATCTTCAACTTCCTGTTTAAAATGCTCTTCCGTGATTTTAGTGCTCATGACAGGCCTCTCATTTTCTTGAATTCCGAGATTCTCGGGTATGCGACGGCAGGCTGCCAAATAGCTTGAGCGGCCTGTCGTTGTAATTCTGGCTTTCCCGCGAAACGGGGACATTGCGGAGCGCGACATAGCCGAGTCCAGGGGCGACGCCTGGGAAGTGGCATGATTGACCTGCCCCCAATCACTCACCCAGGATCATGGGTTTGAGTATTTTTTATCCTTGGTCGAATGTGCTGAGAGCAAGTGCCGGCCGGGGCAGTTCAATTGCCACCGGCCTGATTCAGTTGTTAATTTCCGGTTTATTTACATTGTTCCTGAACGCATGTCCAGGATCCAGTTCACCAGCTTTCTTGCCTCTTTCTCACTGACTTCAGCTCGTTCACCCATTTCGGGCATCTTTGCTGAACCCCAGTGCTCTTCGCCGCCTGACAGAACGACCTGAACCAGTCTGTCTGCATCATCCTTCGTATATTTCTGCGCGATGCTCTTAAAAGATGGCGACCGAGGTACATCGTCACTCCTTGTGTGGCAAACGGTGCACTGTTTTTCTTCAGCCAGCTTCATCGTGTCTTTACCGTGGGAGTCTGCCAATGCCGTTACAGAGCCAAGGCAGAGGCAGCTTGCGAGCGCGGTCGGTACGATTATCCTTCTCATGGCAGCATCCTTTCATTGGATTATCGATTTATCGTTCGAGATTACTGCCAATGGTCTTAACCAATACTGCCATCCCTTCAATAAATATAGACCAGGAAGCATGGTGATTGTAGAAAACCCGAAGGTAAAAAATGCTTGCTCTGATAATTCATGCCTTAACGGTAACGTCCAGTGTTTTTCCATCTTGCAGTTGTTGGTTCAGTGAAGCAGTCTGAAAGACCTTTGCAACAGAATTGCACGAGCAATGTAATTCGCCTGAGAAATGCTGAAAGGTATAGAACCTGGAGTTTTCACAATGGATGTGGTCAAGGGATGCGGGGTAATAAACATGCGGTTGCTGTTATTTATCCTATCGTTGCTGGTAAGTGCTCCGGGCTACTCCGCTACCAGAGTTGCGTGCCCTGTTCCAGGCGTCACCTTGTTCAGCGACCGGGCAGACGATGGTGAGCTGGCGTGCCAGGCGGTTGGTAAAACACTGGAATTCATGGGAAGCCAGGGTTTTCTTGTCGATACTGAGTTTACCATCGATCTGGTGGATCGCCCCCTGAGCCTGCATGGCACGGAAGTGAAGGGCACCTACGATTCCAGGAGTTTTCATATCAAGGTTCCCAGCTTCCCCCAGGCGCAATTGATGGCGCAACGCTATCCGCCCTTTCGGATGAGCATGTGCCATAGGATGTGGCAAAGCTTCGTGGCACATGAGGTAGCTCACGCGGTGGCACAAGCCAACTTCCGGGTGTCGAAGCCGTCACTTGAGGCACATGAATACATCGCCTATGTAGTGCAACTCGCGACCCTCCCGGAGGCACTTCGGCAGCAGTTGCTTGCAGCATTTGATAATCCGGCGTTCCAGCATGAGAGGCAGATCAGCCGGGTTTTTCTTCAACTGGCCCCGGAAGTCTTCGCGGTGAAGGCCTACCGGCACTATGTTGCACAGTCCGATCCACAGGCATTTTTTAAGCGCCTGCTGAACAGAAGGCTCAGTCCACTCCATTAGCGAGAAATTGCAGATCCGCTCGTTCAGTGCCTGAACTATGCAGCGTCAACTATCTTGGCCGGTCCAGCGTCAATTAAGTTGGCCGGTTGACGGTGAACCTATGTTGTCTGCTTCTTAAGTGAGGCTTTCCTCCGGTAGCTTTCCCCCACGCATTGAAGGATGGTGGCGTGATGAACCAGCCGGTCGATGGCTGCGACGGTCATGATGGTGTCTTCGAACAGCTTGTCCCAGTGCTCGAAGTCCTGATTGGAAGTGATGATCAGGCTGTGGCGCTCGTAACGATGAGCGATCAGCTCGAACAACACGCTGCTTTCCTGCTCGGTTTTTCGAACATAGCCCAGGTCGTCGATGATGAGCACAGCGTACTTGTCGAGACGGGCCAGAGCATCGCTAAGACGCAGGGCTTCCTTGGCGCGTTGCAGGCTTTGTACGAGCGCCGTGGCGGCCATGAACTTGACCCGGATGCCAGCGTCGATCAGGCCGTAACCGATGCTGGTGGCCAGGTGGGTTTTGCCGATCCCGCTGGCACCGAACAGCAACAGGTTGTCGCCGCGCTTCACCCAGTCAGGCTGGTTAATCAGCTGGCTGATGTGAGGCCTGGTCACCCCGGTCACCGCGTCGAAGTTAAAGCTGCCCAACTGCTTGCCCGGTGGTAATGCGGCGTCTTTCAGATAGCGCTGTAAGCGCTTGTCTTCCCGTGAGGCAAGCTCCAGAGCACACAGCTCGCTCAGGTACTGTTCCGGACGCCAGTGTTCCGTCACGGCCTTATCCGCCAGGGGTTGCCAGTGATCCTTGATGCTGCCCAGGCGCAGGTGTTTCAGCATCAAGGGTAGTGAGGCCGTCACGTCACTCATGGCAGCCTCCCATGTGCAGCAGCGCCTGGTAGTCACCCAGTGCATGCTGATGAACCACCATCGCCGGCAGAGCCGGTTTGAGGCTCAGGAAGCGGTCTTCGCATTCCAGCAGGCTGGGGAGTTTGCCGCGCTCAATGCCGGCCAGCACGTAACGACCCAGGGCGCTTTCGCGGTCGCTCTTCTTGGCCAGGTGCAACAGTCTCACGATGTAGTGACAGGCCTTGTCGGCACTCAAGGCCTCATCGACGTGCTGCCAGATACGCCGGTAATCGTCGCCGGGTAGCAGGTCATCCCGCCACTGAGCGTGGCGGAAGGCGCGGGGCTTTTTAACCAGGGATTCGATCACATGGTGGTAATTGACGCTGCGCCGCCGTTGCTGTCCCCGGGCGTGGATGCGGGGCAGTGTCAGTGTTTGCACCCCAGCGCACCACAGTTCCAGGCGGGCATCGAACAGGCGTACCGTCAGCCGGCTGCCGATCAGTCGTGATGGCACCGTGTAGGTCACCCGCTTGAGCACGATGGTGCTGGTGCGACTGACCCGCAAGGTGTGCTCAGTGTAGGTGCTGCTGTCATGAACAGGCAGTGGTTGGAGACGTTGCTGCTCTGCCTTGAACGCAGTGCTGACCCGGCGGTTGCGCCGTGCCACCACCGTCTCCACGAAGTTTTCGTAGGCATCACGGGTGGTAAAGTCATGGCTTCCGCGCAGCAGCAGGGCCTGTTTGAGTTGCTGCTTGATATGGTTGTTGGGCGATTCGATGGCACCGTTCTCATGAGCCACGCCCCGGTTGTTGCGGGTAGCCTGAACGTTGTAGTGGTGACAGAACCCGGCAAATCGCTCGGTAAAGTCTTCCTGCTCCTGGCGGTTCTTATAGGCGGCGCTCAGACTGTCCGTGCGTAATTGTCGCGGCACTCCGCCACTGTTCCGGAAGGCTTTTTGCAAGCCATCTGACAGTGCACTGAAGCTCTCCCCACCGTAGATGACCTGGGCGTAGGCCCAGCCGCTGGCAACCAGACGGTAATGGAACAGCTTGTGCGGCAAGGCCTCACCCGCAATGGTCACCGGCTCTTTAACCCAGGTGAAGTCAGCAATGCCCAGTTCTCCAGGCTCGTGGGTCTGAACGAACATGACCGGCTGGGCTGGCCCGTGTAATTGTCGCCAGCGGCCAATACGCCGTTCCAATGTGCGCCGCGCACGGGGATCGAACTGATCTGTATGGTACTCACAGAGGTGGTCAAAAATACCCACTGGCGTGAGGTCGGACGATGACTCCAGCAGCGGCAACACGATGCTGTCCCAGACCTCTGCCAACGGGTCTTTACGGGTACGCCAATTGCGCTCTCGCTTCTGGGGCTGGTGCAATTGCTGATCTATGCGCCGGGCGGAGCGCTCCGAGATGCCCGCCCTGGCCGCAGCGACGGTCTGTGTCTGGCTTTTGCGGTGATGCATGAATAACCTGACCTGTTGATCTGTAATGTGTTTGCCCGACACAGCGACTCCTCCGTTCTGCTGTGTCGGACCCTATCAGATCAACCGGCCAGGATAGTTGTCGCCGGACCGGCCAAGTTAATTGTCGCGCTATACTGAACGCTGAGTTACGGCTTTTTACGCGTCCCCTGCGCACTTACGAACAGGTTGGAAATTTCCACCAGCAGCTGCTGCTCGGGACGCGCCAGCCGGCTGAAATTGGCGGTCAGGAAGACCTGACTTTCGTCCATGTGCCCTTCGGCGAACTGAAAGAGGTCACCAACTGAGGTTTCCAGCGTTTCCGCCAGCCGGTACAGAAGGTCCAGGCTGGGGTTGGCGTTATTCCGTTCTATGCGGGAAAGGTTGCCTTCGTGGGACTTCACCTTCTTTGCCAGTTCAACGAGCGTGAGGCCTCTCGCTCTACGGAAGCATTTGATAGCTTCACCTAACGTCATGTAGTTAATGCCTGTGATAGAGGTGCAGACAGTGCCGGGGCGGGGCACTGATGGCGAGGGAAATGAATCTTTATGTTCGATAATGTAAGAACATGTATCCAGAATACGCCTTATAAGTATGCCTGTCGAGCATTAAATGAACAGATTTAGTGCGTAAATCTCTCAAACTTCATCAGAAAACATTCACTGACGTTGCGTGAGAAGCTTCTCGAAGTCACTCCGGGGCAGGGGTGGGGAGAACAGAAAGCCCTGGGCATAATCGCAGTCGATACGCTTGAGGAACTGCAACTGCTCATCCTTTTCAACACCTTCGGCGACCACCCGGATATTCATGGCGTGCGCCATATTCATGATGGCCGAGAGTATGGGACCGGCTTCGCGATTCTGGCCTGCGTCGCTGACGAGCGCCCTGTCTACCTTGATAATGCTCACTTTGCATTCTCTGAGGGCAACCATGGAGAACGGCTCGATACCGAACTCGTCAATCGCCAGTTTGAACTGCCAGCCTTCCTGACCAAAACTGTTGACCGGACTGAAACCGGAAGCATGGAGATTGGCCAGACACTCCGGAGCCAGTTCCATGGTGATCCGGCTCCGACCGAGGTCACTTTCGGTCAGCCGCAGCCCCCACTGGTCCACGAGGGAGGGGGTGAAAAAGGAGGCAGGTGATTCGTTGATGTTGACCGGAAAGGCTCCCTCCCGGTCATTGCCCCACTTGAGCGAACAGGCCGCTGCCTGCTCGAGCACCCAGGCGCTGATGCTTTCTGCCATGCCGCTCTGCTCGGCGATGGTGAGAAAAGCGGCCGGGGACAGCAGTCCCCTCTCTGGATGATTCCATCGGAGTAGGGCTTCCGCCCTGCAAATACGTCCGGTGTGGGTGTCCACAATGGGCTGGTAGTACATCTCCAACTGGTGCTCACGCATTGCGTCATCCAGTTCCCTGCTCAGCCGCATATGCTCTGATTCGCTCTTTTCCATCGAAGGCTGGTAGAGCTGGAGCTGGTGGCCCCCGCTTTCCTTGGCGGCATACATGGCCTGATCGGCATGATGCATCAGCTCGTCGGCATCTGTGCCGTCGTCGGGAAAGAGCGTTATACCAATGCTGCCGGAAATATTCACCCGGCGGGAATCAATTTCAAAAGGCTGTTCAAGACTGTCGAGCACCGCACCGGCCGCCTTTTGGGCGTCCTTCCCGGAAGTGTCCTTCAGGATCACAGTAAACTCATCCCCGCCAAGACGGGCTACCGTATCCATGGCCCGGACGCTGCCGCTTATCCGCTCGGCCACCTGTTTCAGCAAGCGGTCGCCAGCCTTGTGACCAAGCTGGTCATTGGCCTGTTTGAAGCGGTCCAGGTCAATGAACAGCAGGGCAAAGGAGTTGTCCTTGCGCTCGGCCTCCCGCAGGTTCTGCTCAAGCCGGTCGAGGAACAGCCGGCGGTTCGGGACGCCGGTGAGTGAGTCAAGATTGGCACTTTTCCAGATCTGGTGCTCGGCGTGTTTACGCTCGGTTATGTCCCGTGACGTCTTGACGACAGCTTCAATCTCGTGCTGCTCGTCGTAGACCGGCGCAAGCTGGGAGTCAAAATACAGATCCCGGCCCAACGGTAAGTGGCAATGAAACTCGCGGCGCTGGGCCTGGCCGGTGTTGACGGTATCGGCAATTGCATCAAGCAATCCGGTGGCAAAGCCAAGGCCCAGCTCAAGCGGAGTTTTGCCTTCGGCGTCCCCGGCTGGCGTACTGACGAGCTCCGCCATGGGACCGTTCAGATACAGCAGTCTTCCGGCAGGATCAAATATGGCAGAGGGGTCAGGCGAGACCTCCAGCATGGCTTCGAACAGGCGTGTTTCCTGCTCTTTACGGGAGGAATAGCTCGCCACAGAGTTGGTGATGAGCTGGTCTATGGCCTCGTTGAAGCGGACAAGCTCAGCAATATCCTTTGTGGCCAGACCCTGCTGCTCGTCGGTCCAGAGCCTGGTAACGCTTGCCCGCAGAGCACGCAGTTCCTGCAGGACCTGCGTCAGGGACAGCCCCAGTTCCAGGCGGCCATGGCCGTGCTTGCCGGCGGCAGAAGCGGGAGTCTCGAACTTTCCAACGGACTTGCGGATGGTTTCCTGACTGGTCTGGGGCCTTAGCACGTCCCGTGCAACAAAATCGAGCATCTCCCGGGCATGGTCCCTGAGAGCAGCAGTGTCTTCGCCCTTCAGCTCCGGGGCGATTTCGAGGGCGGCCGCCTCCCAGTCCTCCAGCAGCCGCTCCATCTCCGTCTCGATAAATTGGGCAAGGTTCATAGGGCGGCCTTTTTAGCCAAGACTGGCTGGCTTCGAAGGCACGATCGCCAGGGCGCTACGGGAACTTCCGGATTTGAGTAAATCCCCAAACGCCTCCGCCGCCAGAGGGTGCGAAAAGAAATACCCCTGGGCGAAGTCACAGCCAGCCTCTCGGAGCCAGTCTCTCTGTGCCGCTGTTTCCACCCCTTCCGCGATTACCTTGAGCCCCAGTTTATGGGCCATCACGATTATCACTTCGGCTATTTCCCGGTTGGTTGATCCGGCTTCGGTATCGCGGATGATGGTTTTATCAATTTTCAGGTAGTTGATATCGAATCGCTTCAGGTACGCAAGGGAAGAGTAGCCCGTCCCAAAATCGTCGAGGGCCAGCTCCACGCCTGCTTCCTTGAGGGCCTCGAGGCGCTGCCGGAGGCAGGTCGACTCATGCAGGAAGACATTTTCTGTGAGTTCTATGGCCAGATTAACTCCTGAATGGACCAGATTTTTCAGGAGTGAATCCCAGGACGTGGCATCCCCGTTGTGCTGAAACTGCATCGGCGAGGCATTGATGGTGAGCTGGAAGGGGCCATCCGTCATATCTGTCCAGCGCTCGGCATAAAAGAGCGCCTCGGCGAAAACCCAATGTTCGATGGAGGGCATCAGCCCGGTTTCCTCTGCCAGTGGCAGGAAAGCATCGGGCCTGAGCAGTTCCTGTCTGGGATGTTCCCAGCGCAACAGCGCTTCTGCCTTGGCGATGCGGCCGCTCGAGAGCTCTACAATTGGCTGATAATAGAGCTTGAGCTGTCCATCCCGGGGGGCGTCGCGTAGCTCCCTGATAAGTGCCTGTCGGGCGCTGTGTGCCTGCCGCATGATTTCAGTGAAAAAACACACCTGGTTGCGGCCAGATTGTTTTGCAAGATACATCGCCTGGTCGGCATTGCTCAGCATCTCCTGGGAAGAGGTGGCATCTGCCGGGAACATTGTGATGCCAATACTGCCGGATACCATCACCTGTTCCCCCTTCACGTGGAATGGGCGTTCCAGATCGGCCAGAATCTTGTTGGCGATGCCCTTCACCAGATCGAGATCGGCGGTATCCAGCAGGATGACCGTGAATTCGTCACCACCGAGGCGTGCCACAGTATCCGATTGCCGGGTACAGCCACTGATGCGGCTTGCGGCCTGTTTCAGCAGTTGGTCACCTGAGTCATGACCCAGCCTGTCGTTGATCTCCTTGAACCTGTCCAGATCAATAAAGAACAGGGCAAAGGGAGACCCCGTCCGATCGGAATGGGCCGTGTGCTGATCCAGCCGGTCCCGGAACAACCGGCGGTTGGGGATGCCTGTCAGTAAATCATAATTGGCATGGCGCCAGACCTGGCCCTCTGTTTCCTTTCGTGCTGTGACGTCATGGGCTATGCCGGAGATGGCCTCAATCCGGCCTTCTTCGCCGGTAACCGGAGCATGCACATACTCAAAGCAGTGTAAATTTCCGGAAGCCCGGATAATCTCTACCTCGCCGCGACACTGTTCCCCCTGGGAGGTGATTCGCTGTAACTGCCTGTCGTCCAGGTAATGCGCGGGAAGTGGCATGCTGGAAAGGCTCCTGCCGGACATCTCATCCGTGGACAGGTCGCAGAGCTCTGCCATGGCTCTGTTGGCATAGAGGAACTCGCCGTCAGCACTGAGGACGTAGCAGGGGTCCGGGAGGGACGAGAGCATGGTCTCGAGGAGACGGCTCTGCTTCTGTGTTTCCAGGGCGTAGCGTTCGACTGAGCGGGTGAGGGCCTTGTCAATTTCGTTGTTGAACCGGACAACTTCATCCAGGTCGGCCCGGGACGGGAGCCCGTCCATCTGCAACCATGATTGCACTACGGTCTTGCGCAGAGCGCGAAACTCTCTGGCAAGATGAACAATATTGGCGCCCAGTTCGTGCCGTGAAGCCCCGTGAATGGATGCATGAGCTTCACTGTCCGGGTGGTTGGCATTGAACAGGCCGGAACGGTCCTCGCCAGTCTCGGGCCGCTCAAGCTCCGCCGCAACACCAAGCAGTATCTGTTTTACGTGATTGCGCAACTCATCCCTGGTCAGATTCCGGCCGGAGAGAATAGACGCGGCGTCATGTTCCCAGACCCTTAAAATGTCTTCCAGGTGTGTACGGATATAATCCGCCAGTTTCATGATTGAGAGTCCCGGGTGATTGGTGTGGTTCATTAATGGAAGTGAAATGCTTCTTTTGCTTAACTGTGGGTCATTTGGCGGTGTTGTGCAAATAGTTCCGGTGTAGAGAGGCTACACACCTATCCAGTAAAGGGCAGAGCTGGTCACAATCATGAGGATGACATTTAGCGGAGCCCCCACTCGGGCAAAATCCGTGAATTTCACCGCGCCAGTGCCATAGATCATCGTATTGGTCTGGTAGCCGATGGGGGAAAGGAAGGTGGTGGATGCGGCAAACATGATCGTGAGAACCAGAGTCAGGGGTTCCAGGGGTAGCTTCTCTGACAGCGAGATGGCGATGGGAACCAGGATGACGGCTGAGGCGTTGTTGCTTACCATCTCGGTCAGTAGCGTGGTCACCACATAAAGAGCCATGAGGACGAGTACCGGGTGCCAGCCCAGTGTATAAACGGCGATCAGCGAACCTACCCATTCCGCACCGCCGGATTTGGTCATCGCAATACCCAGCGGAATCACGCCGGCAAGGAGGAAAATGACATCCCAGGCTACGTCATCGTACATGTCGCTGCTGGCCACACAGCCGGTTACAACCATGGCGATGACACCGGCAAGAGCTGTGAGCACGATGGGAAGGGGTGTTAGCGCAGCCAGCAGCACCACCAGTGCGACGATACTCCCTGCGGTTATCATCCGCCCGCGGCCGAAATAGTCCCGAAATTCATCCAGCACCACCACGTCGAAACTGCGATGCAACTGGCTCAAAGCGGTTCTGGAAATGTCCAGCAGTACAACTTCGCCAACGCGAAGCTCCTCGTCGGCGAGACGCCGGGACCGGATTCTGCGGGTATCCAGTCCGATGAGGCGCGCCTGGTATCGTTTCCAGAAGTTCACCTGGGGAGGCTTCCGGCCATCAAAAACCTGGCGGCTTCGCAACAGGACCGGCACCACATGACTCTCCGACCGGGCGTGCCTGGTGCCATCGAAATCCGAGAGTACTTCAACCTGGTCATCAGTGACCAGATCCATGATCTGGCGGACGGTGGCATGTACGATGATCACGTCGCCAGCCTTGATCTCCGTCTTTTTCGCCTTGTCTATCCAGGACCTTCCACCCCGAACCAGCTTCAGGACGCTGGCGCCAGACTTGTCCTCAAATTCAGTCTCATCAAGCTCTTTGCCGATCAGTTCGCTGTCATGAGCCACAGACAGTTCGACAACAAATTCTTCCTCCTTTTCGTTGGCGACGGGTCGGGCATCCTCTTTGGGCAGAAGAATCCGGCCAATGGTCAGAAAATACAGAAGCCCGACGGAAAGAATAATCACCCCGATATGGGTAAATTCAAACATTGAGAGGGAACGGCCGAACTCGGGGCTGTCGGCGAGAATGGAAGACGTCAGTATGTTGGTGGATGTTCCAATCACCGTCAGGGTTCCCCCCATCATTCCGAAAAAACTGAGCGGAATCAGAACCCTGGACGCCGTATAATCCCTGCGTCTGGACATATCGAGCATCAGGGGAATAGCGATTGCCACAGCTGCGGTATTGTTGATGAACCCGGAGATCAGCCCGATCAGCCCGCCGATGATGACCAGTTCCCGGATCTCGGAATCTCCAACTACTGGCATCAGCTTTTTTGCTGCCAGATGAATCATCCCGGAGCGCTGTATGCCGCCGGAGAGGATAAACATACATAGCACCGTGACCGTTGCAGGATTTGACAGCCCCGAGAGGCTTTCAGATACCGTTGGGAAGGCAGCTTTCAGGTTCACGCCCCGATCAACAAGCCACTCGGAGTGGAACACCAGTGGAACGGCCATGACGGTCACCAGAATCCCCAGAGCGGTGACATCTATCGGCAGTTTCTGGGTGGCGAACAGCGAAAGCGCGCAGGCTGTGATCAGGAAAACGAGGGCAATTTCCACGGTCATGGAGGGGCGCTTCTTATGGTCGAAAATCCTGAGGTTACCTCACCATGTTTAAACCAACAAATAAGAAGCTTCTTCAGGGTGGCCTGTGAGGTTGATTTCGAAATATGGCACTCTGTAAAAATCCCGGATCCGGGATCTACCGATCCGTGTCGCGGGAACCAGCCAGGGCACAAGCCGTCATTCTGTCAATGAAGCGGGGTTGACCATGACTCTGAAACAGGAATTTGTGACCAGCCTCCGGTCGGCCGCAGATGCGGCTGCAAATCATGTCGGCCCGGATGCCCGCTTTGTGGCGCATGCGAGGCGGCACCTGCCTGAAATACCTGTGCCCAATGGATTCATTATTACAGCTCAGGCCTTCGGCCATTTTCTGGACAGAACGGGGATCCGGAGCAGGCTGAAGACTCTGGTGAGCCAGTTGGGCAATGAGCAGGGGGATCGTGATTCAGCGGCGTCGGAGATTGACAGGCTGATTCGGGAGGCTGATTTTCCAGAGGACCTGAAAAACGCCGTTCTGGATGTCTGGGGAGAACTGGCAGAGCCGGATTGCGGCGAGGAAACGGCGTTGGCATTCAATGCTGCTCCGGCCGATGTCAGGCCCCTGGCGATTCGGGTAATTCGGAGTGGAGAAGACCTGGTGAATGCCTGCAGGGCTCTGTATGTCGAGGCCCTCACTACCGAGGTTATTGGCTCCCGGCAGAACAATGGGCCCGATTTGCTGGACCAGGGCGTGCCCATCAACGTGACGAAGCCGCGTGGACTGAAAACAGATCATGCCAGCGCCGGGGAGGTGTTTTCAGTGGACGTGGAAACCGGCTTTCCCCGCGCCGTGCTCATCACCGCCAGAAGGTCTCCAGTTTTCCCTCGAACCGCCGGAAATGGAAGTCCGGATAGCTACCGGGTATTCAAGCCGTTACTGAATAAACCACGGACTGTTCCCGTCATCGAAAAGAGATCGGGTATCCGGCAATCTGCGTCTTTTTCCGGCGGTGATTCACCCGGAATACAAGAGCATCCGGGTCTGGTGCTGAAAGACCAGGAAGCCTGCTGCCTTGCCCAGTGGGCGGTTACCATGGAGGAGCATTTCGCTCATCCGGTCACCCTGGACTGGTTTCGGGACGATGTTGCAGGCGAACTGTTCATCCTGTGGATTCGCGGCAAGGCGGGGGAACAGCAGCAGGAAGTCGGATCCCTTAAAACCTGGTCTATCCGGAACAGGGGCGAGCTTCTTCTAACGGGCCGGGGTGCCGGCAGCGGCATTGCCGCAGGAGACGCCTGCGTTCTGGAATCCATTCATCAGGCTGGCAAGTTCAGGGAAGGGGGTGTTCTGGTTACAACCATGACCGACCAGGAGTGGGTTCCCCTGATGAAAAAAGCCGTCGCCCTGATCACGGACAAAGGCGGGCACACCTCCCACGCAGCCATAGTGGGGCGGGAACTGGGTTTGCCCGTGGTTGTCGGCACAGACACAGCAACCCGGACCCTCAGCAGTGGCAGACAGGTTACCGTGTGCTGTTCAGAAGGCGCACAGGGCTTTGTGTATGAAGGGGTCGCGGATTTTGAGAGCCACAGCCATGCCCCGGAGGACATTCCCGAAACCACTACGGCGGTAATGCTCAGCCTTGCTGAGCCGGAAGCTGCCTTGAGGTGGTGGCGCCTGCCCGCTGATGGTGTTGGGCCGGCGCGGATGGAGTTCATTATCAGCGCGAGTATTGGCATTCACCCCATGGCCCTTGCCCGTCCTGACGAGGTGGAGGGCGCGGGCAGCCGGGACAGCATTGAAGAACTGACCTCGCCGTGGCAGTCCAAAGCCCAGTATTTTATCGACAATCTGGCCTGTGGCGCGGCAACCATTGCAGCCTCGCAGTATCCCAGGCCAGTCATTGTCCGGATGAGTGACCTTAAAACCAATGAATACGCCGATCTGATCGGCGGCGAGAGCTTTGAGCCGCAAGAGTCCAACCCGATGCTGGGATGGCGGGGCGCGAGCCGCTACTACAGCGAGCATTATCGCGAGGGTTTTGCTCTCGAGTGCGGGGCCATCCTCAAGGCAAGGAATGAGATGGGGCTGGATAACATCATGATTATGATTCCTTTTTGCCGGACTCCGGAGGAGGCGCAAAAGGTCATCGCTGAATTGGCGCGAAACGGTCTGAAACGCGGTGACAAAGGACTTGAAATTCACATGATGGCAGAGCTTCCTTCCGCGATCATTCTGGCGGAGGAGTTCTGTGAGTATTTCGATGGGTTTTCCATCGGCAGTAATGACCTCACCCAGCTGATCCTTGGTGTGGACCGGGACGCCGAACACCTGAGCGGGCTCTTCGATGAGCGGCACCGCGCCGTGCGCCGGGCGATAGAAGATCTGATTACCACTGCTCATCGCCACGGACGGACGGTAGGATGTTGTGGCCAGGCGCCGGGCGACTATCCGGAATTCGCGCGCTTTCTGGTTGAGGCCGGGGTCGACTCGATTGCCGTGACCCCGGACCGCTTTCTCAGCATCAAACAGACACTGGCAGAAGCGGAAAGCCTGCACTGAAAAGCAGCATCGGGACCCTTCTCAGTTCAGCCAGTTCAGTCGTCTGCTTCCCTACGTTCTTCCGGCGTGGGCTCAACAACGGTTGTCCCGCCGCTTGGGGTCGCTGGATCATTTTGCATGAGGGCGAATGTGGCGCCCAGCGCTATGATCATTGCCAGAATGATCAATGCTATGGTGCGGCTCTGGCCGGCCTGCTGTGTGATCCCTCTCATTTTCACCGTTGCCATTTTCACTCCTTTCATTTGCGTGCTCCACCTCGCATTTCTCAAACATTCTCTGCTTTGAGCGCTCCGCCACGCAACCCCCTGATGCCATTTGCCTATAATGACCCGATTCTTTCTCTGATCGATGATGATTTCTGTTCAATTTTTGGGGAGATGCATGAGGCTTACATTGTCAGTCTGGCTTTTGGCGCTGGCCTGGGCTTTTTCTTCTCAGGCTCTGGCAGTCCCGCCCGGGGTGCTGGATCGTGCCTGGCAGCCGCCAGTCCAGCTGATGGGGTCAGGTGACAGCGAGCTTGCCGTGACCCAACTGCGGGAATATGTGGCGCTTCAGCGCCTGATCATGAACCGGACGGATTTTGACCAGGATACCCGGCGTTTTGTCGACGGCCTCTGGGACTCGTTGGAAGCTTTTGATCTGAACCGCTTCCATGGTCTTTTACCAGAGGAAGACGACGGAGGACGCCTGCTGCGGATATATGGGCAGGCCCAAAACGGCCGCTATCGACTGGGACCCAGGCCCCTCAGCTCCAGTGCCAGTCCTGCCTCCCCCGAACTTGGTGACCTCACGGCCCGTGTGCGGGCCAGTCGGATTGAGGCGAAAGTTGCAACCCATTACCTTCTCACAGGAGAACTTGCGGTTGGCGTGGGCGACGTCAGCTGGTCTTCCGTACTCGAGGCCAGCGAGGAGGCTCTGCGCCTGGTGTCAGGGGATGACGGAGCATTCAGCGGTGATGTCTCCGGGGCGGCCGCCGACTACCGGGCGAGGGCACGTGCCATGAACCCGGACCTTTCTCCCTCCGACATCGAGGCCCTTGCGCCCCTGTGGGCCGCCTTTCCGGATATGTGGCACCTGATGGCGGGCCTCGGCCGGATCGACAGCCTTTTTGTCAAACCTCTGCCCGCGGCCTCGTACCGTGAAGTCCAGGCCTCGTTCACCATTGATACTGAACGTCTGGAAAAGGCGTATCCCACACTGGCAGGCCATCTGGAAAGGATTGATTCACTGCTGGAAGTTCAGCTGGATCTCAGCGACAGGAATGGCCGCCTGCTGCGGATGAGGCTGGACAGCCAGACCCTTCGGGCAGAAGTGTCCATGCTGGTGGGGGATGGCCGGATTATTCCGGTGCGCCATGGGCTGCCGGTGCCGAACGCAGTGCCCCTCGAAGGCAACACCAGCCGCCGTTTCAGAGCTGATATGGATATCCGGATGAACATACTGGGGGTTATTGCCCGGGTTCACGGGATGCAGGCGCGTATCCAATACCTGCCCGAAACTGCAGGGGCCAGATTCGATGCCGCGGTCCGGCAAACTCCCCGGGTCACAGTAGGGGGCAGGGCACTTGGTATGGTGCCAACCGGCCTGATCAACCGCTTCCTGCCAAAGCGCATCGATCAGCTGGTTACGGATTTTCTGAAAGTGGCCTGCGAGGGGAACAATGGGCAGGGCATGAGTGCACAGGTGGCATTAGTGCAGCCTGACCTGAATGGTCCGGGCCAGCTCAGTTTATCCGCTGCTTTTGAAGGACTCGATAACTTTCTGGTCCGTATCGGTATGGGCATTGTGAACAGGCGGATCATTCCGGAGCCCCAGGTATCGGAGGAGATTCGCCAACTGATCGCAGATGCCCATGAGGCATTTTCAAGAGATCTGGACAGGTTCGAGCGCCTGGTCGTGGAAGCTCCCCCGGTTTCGCCCGAAGATCCGGACAACGTGAGTAATGTATCTCTTGTGAAAATCTACTAACATCAGACCGGGTTTGGAACCCTTGGGACCCCGCGAAAGATAGTCACCAGGCAAAGGAATCGCCATGGAATTTCGGCAGTATGGATGTATTTTCTGTTTTATCCTGCTTTTTGCAGGCAGTGCCGCTGCGGAAGAGGGCAGCATAAGGCTTGGAACCGGGCCGGATTATCCACCCTTCGCGGACCGGGACATGGAAGGCGGTGGCATAGCAACCCAGCTGGTGAAGCTTGTTTTTGAGCGCATGGGCCGACCGGTGGAACTGGAAAACAGGCCCTGGAATCGTCTGATCCGTGATGCGAGGGGCCTGAGGCTCGATGCCATTTTCCCCTATGTCCGTACCCCGGAGCGTGAAGAAGAGTTTCTGTATTCTGATGGGATGTTTGAAGTAAATCTGAGCTTTTTCGCTTCCCAGGTTGCGGGTGCAGGGTTCCGGGCCGGAACCCTGGAAAAGCCGGTTACCCTCTGCCGGCCAAACGGCTATGCCCTGAACGAGGATGTGCGCCCCTACCTGATATTCGATTTTTTTGAGTGGATCAGGCCCAGCTCCATGCAGTCCTGTTTCCGGATGATGGCCAGGGGGCGTGTTGATATGATCCCGATCAATCAGGCGACCGGGCGGTACATTATTGAAGAGACCTTCGGCGAATCACCGGATTTCCCGGTGCTCACGGTGATGGAAGAGAACGTAACCCATCATCTGCTCATTCCCAAAGGGCTGGAGAGGGCCGATGAGTTGATGGCAAGTTTCAATCGCGAACTGGCCCAGGTGATGGCCAGCGACGAGGGCCAGGAGATTCTTGGCAGCATCTCGCGGTTTCTGACGGACGAGCCTTTATAGCCTTTGGCAACTGCACTTCAGTTCAGTTCAGTTCAGCAGCGATTGTATTGGAACTTCATGTAGGTTATTCCGGAGCTCAGCACCAGGCGCCATGCCAGCTCAATCTCATCGTCGGCTTGCGGGTCATATTCCCGGACGGTGTCCACGAGGCACTCCAGCCAGAGGTCATACAACTCCGGCCTGATATCAAGACCACGGGCGCTGTGGGAGCGGGCGATGTTTTCAAGCGGCAGGTCGGGGGTCCCGCTGACGTAAAAGACCACCAGGCTGTAGAAGGACTTTTTCAGTATTCTTCGCTGGTCTGTCATGTCCGTCCATCTGAACTTTTCCCGTACTGCCGGATCTGCGTCGAGAAATCGCTCGTAAAATGCTTCGAAAAAGTCGACGTCGCCCCGCGTTTCCCGAACGACCCGCTCGTAGCTCTCGTCGAAAATTTCTTCGTAGGAAGTCATGGCGGCCTCCAGTAAAAACGGGAATGTCCAGGAACTCCCGACCCGGTCGGAAGGTCGAATGTCGGCTATGGGGACGCCGGAAAAACAGCAGCGTAGCTCAAAGGCTCCGGCGCACAGCCTCAACAATAGTGTCCACCTTGTTCTGTTCCAGTTCGGGGTACATTGGCAGTGATAGACAGCGCCGGGTGACTGATTCCACCACGGGCAGGTAGACATCCTGATACCCCATGCCCAGGGCGGGTTGCCTGTAGGCGGGGAGGGCATAATGAATTGCCGTCGAAACGCCTGCCTGGGCGAGGCTTTTTATCAGGTTTTCCCGGAGAGCCTCCGGAACCAGCAGGGTAAACTGGTGGTAGACGTGATCTCCCTGCGGGTCGACAAATGGCGTCTCGACGCCGGGCAGCCCGCTCAGACCCGCCCGATACCATTCCGCCACTCTTGCCCTTGCCGCATTCGCTTCATTGACGCGGCGGAGCTTGATACGAAGAATGGCTGCCTGCATTTCGTCCAGACGGCTGTTGTATCCAATCTGGCTGTGGTGATTCCGCTTTGAGCTCCCATGATTGCACAGGGGCTGGAGCTTCTCTGCCATTGCCGCCGAGTTTGTGGTTATCATGCCTCCATCGCCACAGGCGCCAAGGTTCTTGGTGGGAAAAAAACTGAAGCAGCCCGCATT
Source organism: Marinobacter sp. (assembly GCF_044799475.1). Taxonomy (GTDB): domain Bacteria; phylum Pseudomonadota; class Gammaproteobacteria; order Pseudomonadales; family Oleiphilaceae; genus Marinobacter. The sequence continues at coordinate 2,925,370 of NZ_CP085217.1, forward strand.
TCCCAGGGTGCCGGTAAACCCGGGCCCCCGTCGCGCGCCAAAGGACTGGGCACAGTCTTCAATCAGCTGCAGATCATGGGTTCTCGCCAGTCGGGTCAGGGGCTCCATGGTCACTGGCTGGCCAAATATATGAACGGGCAGAATGGCCCTGGTCGCCGGCGTTATCGCCGCTTCAACTCTTTTCACGTCGAGATTGAATGTCCGGGGATCAATGTCCACGAATACCGGCCTGGCCCCCACATACCGGATGGCCTCGATGGTGGCAAAGAAGGTGAAGGGTGTGGTGATCACCTCATCTGCCGGGCCAACCCCCGCAGCCAGCAGTGCCAGGTGAAGCGCGTCGGTTCCCGAGGCGCAGCTTATGGCATGGTTTACGCCCAGAAAATCAGCCACTTCTTTCTCGAAGGCCCGGACATTGGGTCCGCCGATGAACGAGCCGGACCGCACAACATCACTCACTGCGTTTTCAATGTCTGCCTGCAGGGATTCGTGGCCAGCGGCAATGTCCACCATTGGAATCATCCGTGCTTTCTCCAGATCAGGTGAGGTTGATGTTCGTCCGGTCCGGCTGGCGGCGTTGTCCTGCCTACCTGGGCAATCACGGCTGTGGCCATTTCCAGCGCCCGCAGGCCGTCTTCGCCACTGACAGCGGGAGGAAGGCCCGCAAGAACGCTGGTTGCGAAGGCACGTATTTCGCTCTCAAGGGCATCCACCGGCTCAAGCTCTGGAATTTCGCTGTCGATATCCGGAATGCCGGGAAACATCTCGCGGTCCGATTTGCGGCGGATTTCCAGCCGGTGGCCTGCAAGGTCGGCGGAAAAATAGGCGTTACTCTGGAACAGCCGCATGCGACGTTCCTGCTTGAGGCTGATCCGGCTTGCCGTCACATTGGCAACGCAGCCATTGGCAAACTGGATCCGGGCGTTGGCAATATCGGTCGCCTGGGACAGAACGCGGCTGCCGCTGGCATCGAGACGTTCGACGGGGGATTTCACCAGATCAAGAATGAGATCGATATCGTGAATCATCAGATCAAGCACTACATCCACATCCAGCGCTCGTGGCTTGAAAGGTGCGATGCGATGGGATTCGATGAACATGGGTGTTTCGATCCGGCTCGCCAGGGCCTGCATGACCGGATTGAATCTCTCCAGGTGACCGACCTGCAGCAGGCATCCCTTGTTCCGGGCGATTCGTATGAGGTCCCGCGCTTCCCCCGGCGTGGTGGTAATCGGTTTTTCCACCAGCACGTGTATTTTTGCCTCAAGAAGGTCGCGCACCACCTGGTAGTGGTGAGAGGTGGGGACCACAACGCTGGCAATATCCACCTTTCCTGTCAGTTCCAGATGACTGTTGCACACGCGGGCCCCGTTTTCCTTTGCAATGGCGCGGGCCCGTTCGTTGTCCGCATCCACAACAAATTCCAGACTGGTCTTGTCCAGGGCAGCGTATTTCCGGGCGTGGAACTTGCCCAGATGTCCAACACCTACTACTGCAGCCTTCAGCTGTTTCATCGGCTTAACCCTCTTTTTGACTGCTTCAGGAAGTCCAGCAGTTGCTGGACTTCCGGTGTGAGCGACTGACTTTCAAGCTCGCGAATGGCGTGCTTCAGGCCCAGACCGGAACGGTAGAGCGTGCGATAGGCAGACTTCAGGGCAGCCAGACCGGCTGCATCCAGGCCGGCACGTTTCAGGCCCCGGTGGTTGAGACCGTAAAGCCGGGCGGTGTTGCCCGCGGCAAGCATGAACGGGGGAATATCCTTGACCACAATGCTGCCACCTCCCACCATCGCAATCTGACCGATACGGGCAAACTGATGCACCGCCACCAGGCCGGCGATGTTGGCTCTGTCGCCGACGGACACATGGCCCGCCAGGGTCGCGCCATTGGCCATGACGATATTGTTGCCCAGCACGCAGTCATGGCCGACATGGGCGTAGGCCATCAACAGGTTGTCATTGCCTATGGTGGTCAGCGCCCGGTCTTTCGGGGTGCCTCTGTGTATGGTTACAAATTCGCGGATGGTATTGCCGTCGCCTATTTCCAGGCGCGTGCTTTCCTCAAGGTAGCCGAGGTCCTGGGGTGCGCCGCCAAGGCAGACATGGGGATGGATCCGGTTGTTGCGGCCCAGCCGGGTGGGTCCGTAGATGACAGAGTGGGGGCCGACGGTGGTTCCGGGCTGAATATCCACGCCAGCACCGATAACGGCGTAGGCACCGATGACGACGCCGCCGGCGAGCCGGGCGGAAGGGTCGACAATGGCGGTGTCGTGAATAAGTGGTATCTGCTCGCTATCCATTGCGATGGCCCGTCAGCAAAATCGGCTTTGCGGGTACTTCCTGCCCGGTTTTCCCCGATCTGACAGGGACCGGTTAACCCGGATTGAATGTATATCTTTAAATTGTCACACAAAGTTACTCGATATGTCTCGTCCTGAACCGGGATCCGGCGAAAATGTTATGGAACTTCTGGCCCGGATTGACGGTCTGATCTCCCCTGGACGCAATATTGCAATTTCGTGCTCCGGAACTACTGCACCCTATTGTTTGAAACCGCACGCTACTACTCTGGAAGTGTGCCAGGCTTTTATCCTGAATCCTGAAAAAAACCGGTGATATCGATGAGTAATCCCAAACACACCCTCTTCTGGATGACCCTTTTTCTTGGTGTCGTGCTGGTTGTCAGTGCGCTGATCCACGCGCCACTGGCCACGGCCTTTATGGCCAACTGGGTTTTCAATCTGCTGATTGTCTGCGTGCTGCTGATCGGCATTGTGCTGTGCTACCGGCAGGTCTTTGTGCTTTTTCCCGAGTTGCGCTGGATATCCCAGTTCAGGACGGGCCATGCAGGCCTTTCAGTGCTTCAGGAGCCCCGGCTCCTGAAGCCACTGGCAAGACAGCTCGGAGACGATTACAAGCGGGACCAGTTTTCGCTGTCCACGCTGTCCCTGCGCACGGTTCTTGATGGTATTCACAGCCGCATGGACGAGCAGCGGGAGATCACACGGTATTTCATCAGCCTGCTGGTTTTCCTGGGGCTGCTCGGCACTTTCTGGGGTCTGCTGGGTACAATCAATGCTGTGGGGGGCGTGATCGCCGGTCTGGATATGGGGCAGGGGGATTTCGGCGCTGTTTTTGCGGAGCTGCAGGCGGGTCTGCTCACACCTCTGGAGGGCATGGGCACCGCTTTCAGTTCGTCGCTTCTTGGTCTTGGTGGCTCTCTGATTCTGGGCTTTCTGGATATTCAGGCAGGCCAGGCGCAGAACCGCTTCTACGATGGCCTGGAGGAATGGCTGACAGGCGTAACCAACCTGGTCGACACCGTGGCCGGGCCGGCGCAGGAGGGCGAGGCTGCCATGGATAACCTGCGGGCTGAAAACCAGCGCCTTAAAGACCAGCTCGCGGACAGGGACTGAAATTATGGTTAGTCTGACCCCGGGCATCAAAAAGGCCTTGTCATGATTGGTTCAAGGCGAAGGACCAAAAGCAGTATCAATGTCTGGCCGGGGTATGTAGATGCCCTGTCCGCACTGCTGATGCTGGTCATCTTTATGCTGCTGGTATACGTCGTCAGTCAGCTGTACCTCTCCCAGACACTGTCTGACAGAAACACGGAACTTGCGCGGCTCAATGACCGGCTCAGCGAGATATCCACGCTACTTGGGCTGGAAGAGCAGAAAACCGCCGCCCTGGAGGATGCCATGGTGTCCGTTCAGAACAGCCTGGGGGCGAGCATTGCGGTAAATGAAGAGCTGAAAGAGGATCTGGACGAACAGGAAGAGCTCCTCCTTGCCCGGCAGTACGATCTCCAGGCCCAGGCCATGCGCATAGAGGACATGGAGTCGGCGGTGGAGGAAACCCGGCGGGAACTGGAGGACGAGGAACTGCTGAGCGCTTCCCAGAGAGCCCTTATCCAGCGGCTATCCGATCAGATCGCGGCGCTGCAGAACCAACTGGGCAAAATCGCCGCGGCACTCAGGCTGCAGGAAGACCTGACAGAGGAGAAAGAGGCTGAACTTGCGAAAGTCGGCCAGCGCCTGAACACTCTGCTGGCGGAAAGGGTCGACCGGCTTGAGCGCTACCAGTCCGAGTTTTTCGGGCGTCTGCGGGAAATTCTGGAAGACAACGAGAATATCCGGGTGGTTGGTGACCGCTTTCTGCTTCCGTCAGAGCTGCTTTTCGCTTCCGGGTCGGCGCGTCTGGGCCTCACCGGCATGGAAGAACTGGACAAGCTGGCGGACGTGCTGCTGAACGTAGCGGAAGCCATTCCAGATGACATTGACTGGATCCTGCGCATTGACGGGCATACAGACCGGATTCCCATCAATACGCCGGCATTTCCATCCAACTGGGAGCTTTCCACCGCAAGAGCTGTGGCGGTGGTGCGCTACCTGGCCCAGGAGGGCGTGCCCCAGGACCGCATGGCGGCAGCAGGTTTCGGCGAGTTTTACCCGGTGGCCGAGGGCATGACTGAAGAGGCGCTCAGGAAAAACCGGCGTATTGAGCTTAAGCTGACCAACCGCTGAGGCGAGGCCCAGGCCTGGCTCTAGTGGCCCTGTACGGGAACCCTCATGAAGGGCTCTCCTTCATCGGACAGCCCCACCATCTCGTCATAACCCGAAGGCGGCATCACCTCAGTGCGCTTGACGGGAAAATCACTCAGTGCCTCCTGAAGGGCTGCGGTGCCGTAATAAAGAAGCGGCGCTCCGGCCTTGTCCGTTAAAATTCGGATCTCGTCGCCAAAGTGCAGCCTGCCAAGATAATAGCGCCCCTCCAGGGACACAATTTCGAGCAGGTCAATATCGCTGTTTTGCCGTGTCTTCAGCTCACTCAGGGTAATTTTCGCTGCTCTTTTCATTCCTGCGCTCATATCCGGCTCCGTTTGTCCTATCGATTACCCTGTGGATTTACGGTCGGTTGAGTCAGGAGGATCAGAATTCAACCTGGCGGAAATTACCGGTACGCCAAATTAACCTTTTGCTCGGAAGAACTCGTAGTCCTCGGGGTCCAGGTGGCGTGTGGATCTGCGATAGGTAAACGTGAACCCCGGCCAGTTGGCCGTATTCTTGCCGTGCTCGTTGCGATACCAGGAGGTACATCCGGAATCCCACACGGTGCCTTCCAGGCGGGACTGTATGTCACCCACATAGGTTTTCTGGCGATCCGGGAGGACGTCCATGGCAGCTCCGCGCCCCTGTTTGCGCAGGGTCTGCACGCAGGAAAGGACATAGCGAAACTGGGATTCCAGCATGAACAGAATCGAATTATGGGCCAGGTTTGTGTTCGGTCCATACAACATGAAGAGGTTGGGAAAACCGGAGACGGTGATGCCCTTGAAAGCTTCCGCGCCTTCCTGCCAGACCTGGTTGAGGTCCTGGCCGTTCCGGCCGATGATCTTCATGGGTGAGAGGAAATCTGTCGCCCGGAAGCCGGTGCCAAAGATGATGGTGTCGACCTCATGTTCCTGACCGTCGCGCGTGACTATCCCATTTTCCGATACGCGCTCTATAGCAGAGGTTTCAATGTGGAGGTGATCCTGGTCCATGGCCGGGGCCCAGTCATTCGAAATGAGTATCCGTTTGCAGCCAATCTGGTAATCGGGGATCAGCTTTTCACGTTTTAGCGGATCCCGCACTTTTTTTCGGACCTCCCGTTTGGCCAGCCAGGCAAAGATTTCCAGCAGGAAATTGAAGCGGGTAAACGCCAGTCCGCGACTCTCATTCTTCCAGTAAATCAGGTTGCGATAGACCCGGTCGTGGAAGGGCAGGTGCTGAAAGAGCCATTGCTCCCATGGTTTGAAAGCGCGGTCCGGCTTGGGGATGACCCAGGCGGCAGAGCGCTGGAAAAGGGTCAGCCGTTTCACCTTTGAAATTATCTCCGGAACAAACTGGATGGCGCTGGCTCCGGTTCCAATGACGGCCACGGATTTTCCCTCGAGATCGTACTCATGATCCCAGCGGGCAGAGTGAAAGACCTTGCCCCTGAACGATTCCATCCCTTTGAAGCTGGGCCATGCGGGCTGATTGAGCTGGCCGGTGGCGGTAATCAGGACATTGGCGGCCAGGGTTTCGCCATCAGCGGTGGAGATGATCCACTGGTTCTCAGGGGTATCGAATCTGGCTTCTGTGACTTCCCTGTTGAAATGGATGTGAGGGCGAAGCCCATATTTCTCCACGCAGCTTTCCATATACCCCTGGATTTCCTGCTGGGGTCCGAACTTTCGCGACCAGTCATGTTTTGGCTCAAACGAGTATGAGTAAAGATGGGACTGTACATCGCAGGCGGCGCCGGGATAGGTATTGTCACGCCAGGTGCCGCCGACTCCGCTGGCTTTTTCCAGCAGAGTGAAGGATTCAATCCCGGCTTTTTTCAGCTGTATGGCCATGCCAAGGCCACCAAAGCCGGTGCCGATAATGACAATCGACGGGGCGGCAGAAGAAGATGTCTGACTCATGGAGGACTCCGCGACAGATAGAGCCCAAGTGTAGCCTTTCTGTGCATCTTCGGCATATGCCGGCTGTTGTTTGTCCCGATAAGCCAGGTCACAGATTCCACAAGGGCTGATTCCACCTGGCAACATACCCGCCCTTGCTGCTAGGTTTTATGTATTGGTTGATCGAAGTACCAATTGTATCTTCAGGACCATAATCAAAGGGAGACGAGCCATGAAGCGCAAATTTTTTTTTCGTGCTATTGGAATCGGATTGATTTTTACCAGCTTTTCAGCGGTGGCTGAAGCCCCTTTTGGCGGGGAAAAGGACATAGCCTACGCAGAGAAGCTCTGGAAACAGCTGGAAAAGCACAACCTCATCGGGGAGAACCGCACCATGTCTGCGCCCTATGAGGGCGTTCATCCTCATGGAGCCTTCCTCGACACCATTGAGCGATCATTCAAGGTGGAGGGCAATACCGGTCCCGTAATCGTGAAGCGTAATTACGGTGGGGAAGAGCTGTCCAAAGAAAAGGTCTGGGACAGCCCGGACGAATACCTTCAGGCCGTCACCGTCATGTACCAGCGCGAGGGCTATGACCCGGACAACAACAACTGGTTCTATGCCAAATACAAGCCTGACGGCAGTATTGATACCAATCCCAAAGACATGAAACTCGCTGGCCGGGTTGGTAAAAACATGAAAGCGGGCTGTATCGCCTGCCATGCGAACGCTCCGGGAGAAGACTTCGTGTTCGCGCACGATCGGTATCAGTAGGAAGCAGAGACTGGCCCCGCCAGGGCCCCTGAGTATCAGTTCAGGGGCCCTGGCGGGCAGTGCCGATCATGACAGGTCAGCCCTGACAGTCCCGGTGGTCCTTCCTGGCGAACCTGTCTCCCACCCCTATGTCATTGCGCCCGAAAAATCCGGCATTCATTTCCAGCGCCCGGTTGAAGGAGACGCCGGCGGGATAGCTGGCGCAGCTGTTCGGTCCGCTGGTACAGGGCACCATGGAGCGGATGGCGCGAATAGTGCCCTCTGGAGCAATGAAGGCTATATCCAGAGGAATGAGGGTTTTGTACATCCAGAAAGCGTGGGATGGCGGGCGTAGCTCGTCATAGACGAACAGCATGCCCGCATCCTCGGCGAGGCTGGTGCGCTCCATCAGGCCCTGCTGCTTTTCCTCGCTCGTTACAGCCAATTCAACAGTAATGGGTACTGCCCCGGTGTCACTGAACAGGCAGGCCTGGTGCTGGTTTGAGCCGTCTGTGTTGTACGTCGCCGCTACCGGACCGGCCAGCAGGGCGCCGAGGACCATGCAGCTGAGCGCTTTAAGCCAGACGCCCCCCTGTGACCTTTCTGTCATCTCATGCTCCCCAATTCTGGATCAACTAGGTCCTGAGGCGGTAACCGGTTTTGAAAATCCACCAGATCGCCGTCATGCAGGCAATCAGAAAAAGCATGATCATGCCCACGCTGACCCCCACATGGATATCGGACACCCCATAAAACGCCCACCTGAAACCGCTGATCAGGTAAACCACCGGGTTAAAGAGGGTAATGGTCTGCCAGATTTCCGGCAGCATGTCGATGGAGTAGAAGGTTCCGCCCAGGAACACCAGTGGTGTGACGATCATCAGGGGAACAATCTGCAGCTTTTCGAAACCGTCGGCCCAGATGCCAATGATGAAGCCGAACAGGCTGAATGTAATGGAGGTGAGCACCAGGAAGGCGAACATCCAGAAGGGGTGCAGGATTTCGTAGGAGACAAACAGCCTGGCCGTGATCAGTATGATGATGCCGAGCAGAATCGATTTGGTCGCCGCCGCACCCACATAGCCAATGACGACCTCCACATAGGACACGGGTGCGGACAGCACTTCATATATGGTGCCCGAGAACCTGGGCATGTAGATGCCGAAGGACGCATTGGAAATGCTCTGCATCAGCAGTGTAAGCATGACCAGCCCGGGAATAATGAAAGCACCATAACTGATGCCGTCAATGTCTCCCATGCGGGAGCCGATGGCGGAGCCAAACACCACGAAATACAGGGATGTGGAAATCACTGGAGAGGCGATGCTCTGCATGAGAGTTCGCCACATGCGGGCCATTTCAAATTTGTAGATTGCGCGGATGCCGTAAATGTTCATGGTGCGTCCTCGTGAACAAGGCCTACAAAAATGTCCTCCAGTGAGCTTTCCCGCGTCTGCAGGTCGCGAAATTCAATGCCCTGTTCCACCAGTCGCCGCAACAGCCGGGCCACGCCTGCCTGTTCCTGCTGCGCATCGAAGGTGTACACCAGTTCATAGCCGTCCTTCGAGAGCTCAATGGGCTCGTTTGCCAGGCTGCCGGGGATGAAGTCCAGGGGGTTATTCAGATGCAGGCGCAGTTCTTTCTTCCCCAGTTTCGCCATTAACCGGTCTTTTTCTTCAACCAGAATGATTTCGCCGTTGCGTATCACGCCGATACGATCAGCCATCTCTTCGGCCTCTTCGATGTAATGAGTGGTCAGTATGATGGTGACACCGGTTTCCCGGAGCTTGCGGACCATTTCCCACATGTCCCGGCGCAGCTCTACATCCACCCCCGCGGTTGGTTCGTCAAGAAACAGAATGCCGGGTTCGTGGGAAAGCGCCTTGGCAATCATCACCCGGCGCTTCATTCCTCCCGACAGCGTCATGATGCGGCTGTGTCTTTTGTCCCAGAGCGAAAGATCCCGCAGAATTTTTTCCAGATGATCCGGAGCAGGGGGCCTGCCGAACAGGCCACGACTGAAACACACAGTGTTCCAGACGGTTTCAAAGGCATCGGTACTGAGCTCCTGGGGAACCAGTCCTATCTTTTTGCGGGCCTCCCGGTAGTTTCTGACCACGTCGTGCCCCGCAGCCAGAATCCGGCCTTCACTGACATTCACAATGCCGCAGATCATGCTGATGAGGGTTGTTTTGCCCGCGCCGTTGGGGCCAAGAAGGGCAAAGATCTCGCCTGGCTGGATATCGAGACTGATATTCTTCAGGGCGTGAAAACCACCTGAGTAGGTCTTGCTGACATTCTGTACGGAAATGTCCGGTTGCACGGTGTTATCCCATTGACGAAGAGCGGATTTTCGAAAGCCCGTATTATACGCATGACCGCAGGGTTTGTAGTGTCCGGGCCAGTGCATCGGCGCGAAAGCTTTGTTTCATGTTGTCGCCGCGGCATAATGCCTGTTCTGCGCCAGAGGCGTTCAGTCAGGTTAAAACCGGGATTTTCATTATGTATTTCAGGGCAATCGCCGTGGTTCTGCTGATTACCGGCTTGCTGGCAGGGGCCGTGCTGGGACCGCGTTGGCTCATGTCGGACAGCGGCACCAACGAGTCATCATCCGGGAGTCAGGCCTGCGACCTGTTGGCTGGTTACTGTGAGTGGCAATGGGCCGGCGACCAGTGGGTGGCTTCGCTGACCACCACCGGCGTTGATGACCGCCTGCAACTGAGGCTCCAGGGCCCGCCAACCAGCAGGAGGATGACGGCGGTTCTGCGTGGCGAGTCCATGTACCTCGGCGAATATCCGATTCCCCTTGTGCGAAATGGGCCGGACAGCGGCTGGACCGGAAGTTTTACGGTTCCTCTGTGCGCAGTGGACCCGATGATGACCTGGCGGGTGGATTTTCATCAGGGCAGCGAACTGGTGCCGCTGGATGGTTCGCCGGAAAAGCTCGTTTTCACAGCTCCGGCAAAAGGATGACACTCTCTCTCAAGGGTGTAAAATCACCGGACACTGATAGACAACCTTCACGGAAGACAGCATGCAGTATGCCGATAGTGTTCAACAGGTATTGATACGGAAGATTAACCGGGCCGAGCAGGATCTCCTGCAGCTCAAGCTTGATTATTGCCGCTTCATTTTCGGCCTGACTCACCGCTCAAAGGTTCAGGCTGATGGCAGGGTCTGGCAGGTTCGGTCCGTCAATGTTGAAAGCATGACTCGTCTTGAGGATGGCAGCTTTGACAGGCCGGAACTGATGGGAATTCCCGCTGGTAGCGAAGAAGCTGCCGAAATACAGCCTCTGGGCCGTGACTGGACGCTGCTCGCCAGTGATGGTGACGCAGCTGCCCGGGCCTGACCCTTCCACCCACCGCAGAAAGCGCCTGCCCGTGAATCAGACAAGGGCGTTGCTGGTTATCACTGTGTAAAGGGAATGGGGAGATGGGACATAACGTCTTTCCAGCCAGCTTTCCGCGCCTTCCAGTCCGCTGCGAAAACACGCAAGCCTCGTGCTGCAGTCCGTCAATGTGGTGATCGCCTGCAGGGTGGACATCTCAGTCATCTCAAGCTTCCTGGCCATCAGTGACGCCATGGTATCCACAAGCTCTTCCGTGTGGCGCTGTCCGGGCGCAGCGAGAGCACAGGCCGCACCGTAAAACCAGGCAATCGCATATTCCCGGACTTCCCGGCGTGAACCTCTGATATCCAGCCCCTGATCCCTTGTGTCCCGTTCCTGCAGGCTGAACAGAATATGAAGCCGTGCAAGCAGCTCGGGGCGGCCGCTCAGGGTCCCGGGGGTACCCGTGCGATGCAACCCGGTCCGCGGCGCCGGCGAGACGGATGGACCAGGGTTCGTATCCGACAGTGCTTCCCCTGCCAGGGCGAGGGATCCGCTGGACAGGGACAGAACTCTCACCGCAAGCAGCGTCAGCAGCCCTGCAAGCATCAATCCCGTGACGATAACAATCCCGCTCATTCCCTTCTCTTCCTTTAGCCTGGTCTATTCGGGAATAGTATAGAGTGTGTAACAGTTTGTTACCGTGATCTGGCTAGCAGGTTGGCATGGTCTGTAATGCAAGACGCCGACGGATGTAGCGGGAAAGGGCATCAATGCCGATATTGAGCAGGGCAGTGATCAGAATCAGTACCATCGCCCTGTCGAACCGGATGCTCTGGATGGCGCTATCCACATAGAAGCCAAGAGTCGCAATGCCCAGAATGCCGAGTATTGCGGTCTCCCGCATGATGATTTCCCACCGATAAAACAGAAATGCGAGAAAAGAGCGGTAAACCCTGGGCACCAGCTCAAATGCGTAGCGATTGATCCCGGAAGAAGCGTCGGTGCGTAATCGGATGCCGCTGCTCTGACGGCCAATCAGATGTCCGATGATGCCTCCGTTATGGAGCGCCAGCGCCACCGCAGCGGGGAGCATGGAGGGCCCCCAGAGCTGCAGAAGTATGTAGGCCAGAATATACTCCGGGGTTGACCGGGCGATAACGAGAAACACATGGCCTGTGGTGCGCCTGACTGGACCACCAAAATGGGTTGAGATAAGCGGGAAGGCCAGCAGCGCAAGTACCCCCGTGAAGACCAGGGCAATCTGGGTCAGGACAAGTGTGTTCCAGATGCCCGGGAGGGCTTCGGTGATCATGAGGTCACTGAACCAGCTTGCCAGACTACCCAGACCCTCGTTGTTCCGGATAGGCGCCGGCACTATGTCCTCGGTAAAAAAGCGCGCAACATTGCCCCACACAATCGGGAGCCCATCGCCCAGAAAGAAGGGCGCCGCCCCGATATAGAATGGCAGCAGCTTTGGTCTGACCCACCAGGGGATGGTGGCAATCAGGACGTAGAAAAGGATAAGCAGGGCACCGGCTTCCGAGTACTGGCCCTGGGAAAAAGAGGCCTCGAGGTAAAAGCCGATGGTTGGCAGGCCCACAAAGCCCAGAATGGCACTGGAGCGCAGTCCGCACTCAAGGCGGTAAGCTGTGTAGGTACGGATCTGCTCCCAGCAATCCGGGACTCTGGCGTACAGAAAAGTGGAGATGACGCCGGTCCCGAAGGGCAGCAGTTTTCTGGGCTCGGGATCTGCCTCGTCCAGTATCTCTGAGTACACCTTGGCGAAGATGCCGGCATAGGGTATGGCAATGGCAAGCACACCAGTGAGCGGGTGGAAGCCAAAAAACTGAAGAAAAATCAGTGCCCAGAAAAGCTCGTGAATGGAGCGGATGAAGGCGCAGAACAGCCGCACAACCCGAAAGCGGTAGACCAGCGCCAGCAGAAAACCACTGATGCTGCCCAGAGCCACGCCCGTAAAGGCAAAAGCGACCGTGCGCAGAATGGCAATATAGAGGCCTTCGGTGCTGAAAAAGTCCGGGGTGGCAATGCCCATGAAAAACCGGCCCAGATCCCGCCAGGGATTGGCCGTGGTAATGGCGATATCCGCGAAAAACAGGCACACCACCGCCACAAGGACGAAAAGCAGACTGGCGCGCACTGTTGGTGATGAGGGCATGGTTCGCTCAGTACAGGGGCAGAATGTCGGTCGGGCTTAACCGTGAACTTGGCTCATCCAGTGCAATCTGCCCGTTCAGTATTCCCACAATGCGGTCGGAGTATTTCAGCGCCAGCTCGACATCGTGCAACGCAATGATCGAGGTTCCGAATGAGTCCTTGAGCATGGCCATGACTGCATGGGCGAGGGGCCCGTCCAGTGCCGATACCGGCTCATCTGCCAGCAGAAGAGGCGCTCGGCTGTACACGGCTCGCGCGATTGCAACCCGCTGGCGCTGGCCCCCGGATACGCTGGCCACAGGTGACCACTGCTTTTCCTTCATTGCAAGCTGGTCAAGCAGGGGTTCGATCTCGCTTCTCTCCCGCTGGAAAGGTTTGACCAGAGTCACAAGATTGTACCAGGTGGGATGCTCGTTGAGCCGCCCCATAAACACATTGTGAAAAACCGACAGGGCCTGAACCAGGCCCAGTTCCTGGGGTATAAGCGCTGTCCTGTCCGGTGCACGCTGATACATCAGCCGCATGAGAGTGGATTTCCCCGCACCACTCCTGCCAACCAGAGCGACCCGCTCACCCTCGTTCACCGTCAGTGAGAGCGGGCCAAGGACACGCTCTCCTCCGAAGGATGCGGTTATACCCTGCAGTTTAAATGCTGCTCCCATCAATCCATGATTCCAAGCTGTTCCGCGACCTTGCGGATGGGCTCATAGCCTTCATTGGAGGCCGGAATAAAGCCTGACCGCGGGAAACTGTTCAGTAGTTCCTCGTCCTCAAGGGTGAGCAGTGCTTTGGTTACGCGGTCCTTGAACCCTTCACCGAAACGGTCGTTAACGTCGCCGCGAATGGTCCACTGGTAATTCGGGTAGGGGGGAGTTGACCAGATCACCTGTACCTGGTCCTCGTCGATATTGCCATCTGCAAGCTCTTTGTCCCAGACCTTGAAATTGACGACACCGACCTGGTAGGTGCCGGCCTCAACGAGCCGGAGGCTGCGGGTGTGGTTGCCGCTGAAGCCAACCCGTGAGAACACCTCATCCGGCGACTGGTTGAAAGCTTCACGGACGTAGAATTCCGGAATCAGGCGGCCGGAAGTGGAGCCCTTTGAGCCGAAGGTGAATGTTTTCCCTTTCAGGGATTCATTCAGCTCGTCCATGGGCTCAAGACCTGAATCCCTGTGAGCAATGAAATAGGTGTGGAAGGTTTCATCTTCAACGCCCTGGGCGATGGCCTCAGAACCGGGTACCAGGCGTCGGGCCTGAACACCGGACAATGCACCGAACCACGCGAGTTGAACCTGATTGTTCCTGAAAGCAGACACGGCTGCGGCGTAGGATTTGACCGGAATGTAACGAACATCAACATCAAGTTCTTCAGAGAGATAATCTGCGACACCCTGGAAGCGCTCCATGAGTTTTGTTTCATCTTCGTCAGGGATGGCAGTAAATATGAACGTTTCCTGGGCGAGGGTGACGGTCGCAGTGAACATGAGGGCAATCCCCATCACTGCGGTCCGCACGACAGAATGTATCATTGAACGATTCCTTTTCATTGATCAGCTGAATTCTTACGCTTCCTGGCAGTCAGGACGGCGACCAGCATACCGTCAAACATTGTCAGGATGAACTGTGTTACGACGCGCATTCACATACGGTTCTGGCCTGACAGCTTTATTTTTGTTTTTATGTTCAGGTCTCCGGCCACCATCGACACCCGGATGCTCCACCACCCGCCAGGATGAGTCATTATTATGAACGCTGTTCCCGCCGCCGCCGCCGTCACTCTCATTACCCCGGCGCCACCAGGCTCGAAGGCCGGTAATCGTGCCACTGCCGAGCGCTGGGCCCGCCTTCTCGAAGAGGCCGGGTTGCGAGTGCGGGTAGTGACCGAGTACCAGGGCGAGCCCACTGACCTGCTCATCGCACTTCATGCCTGGCGGAGCAGGGAGGCGGTGGCGACCTATCGCCAACATTACCCGCGGGGACCCCTGGCAGTCGTGCTGACCGGCACGGACGTCTATCGCTTTCAGGACACACATCCGGACGCTACGTTACATTCGATGGCGCTTGCTGACGTGCTTGTCGGCCTTCACCGACAGGTGGCTGCAGATATCCCTGAGTGTTTCCACCGGCGCCTTGCCATCGTTCTCCAGTCGGCGCCCGAACCTTCCGCCGCCTTGCCGAAGGACAGCAGCCACTTTGATGTCTGTGTTGCCGGGCACCTGAGGGAAGAAAAGGATTCCCTGCGTGCGGCCATGGCCGCACGTCTGCTGCCACAGAATTCCCGCATCCGCATTCTGCAGGCCGGCAAACCCCACAATGAAGAATGGGCGGTTGCGGCTGAGCAGGAAAAGCAGGACAACCCCCGGTTTGAATATCTGGGAGAACTTGAACGCGAGGCCACCCAGGATCTGATGAGCCGCTCAAGAGTTATGGTGATCAGTTCCATCATGGAGGGCGGTGCCAACGTGGTGTCTGAGGCCTGCAGGGCGGGCCTGCCCGTCATCGCCTCGGACATACCGGGCAACCGGGGGCTGCTGGGTGGCGACTACCCGGGTTATTTCCCTGCCCGTGATGAGACTGCACTGGCTGAGATGCTGCGCAGGGCAGAGACTGATCCGCTGTTTCTTGCTGCACTTCAGGCGGGTGTCGAGCGGCAGGCCCCGGCCTTTACCCCTGCCGCCGAGCAGAAAGCTCTGCTGGCGGCGATTGGTCGGGCATTTATCAGGCCTTTATCAAAATAGGCTCCAGCGCTTCGCCCTGGGGCAGCACCCGGCCAATGACGGCGGTTTCCGGGTAGCCAAGCGCCCGCAGCTCGGCAACGCAGGCTTCCGCCCTGTCCGCCGGGATGCTGGCCAGAAGCCCGCCTGCCGTCTGGGGATCGAAGATCAGGGGGTAACGTTCGTGTTTGACCCATTCCTCCTGATTGCGAATGCCGCGGCGCAGGCGGATATTGGCCGGCTGCAGTGAGCTGAGAATTCCGGCTGCCGCGGTTTCTTCTGCCCCCGGGAGCACCGGAATTGCAGAAAGGGAGAGCTCAGCGTCAACCCCGGATGGACGGGTCATCTCCACCAGGTGGCCAAGCAGACCAAAGCCGGTAACATCGGTGCAGGCTCTTGATCCAAACCGGCTGAGGCACTCCGCCGCAGCCTTGTTGGACTGCATCATGGAGGTGAGGGCGTAATCGATCCACCGGCCACGGGCCTTGAGCTTTGCATGGGCGGCAAACAGGGTGCCGGTTCCGATGGGTTTGGTCAGTATGAGAACATCGCCGGCTTTCAGGCCGCCCTTGCTCATGACCTTGTCCGGGTCTATGAGGCCATTTACCGCAAAGCCCAGCGCCAGCTCCCGGCCTTCCCCGGTATGACCGCCTACCAGGGCACAGCCTGCTTCATTCAGCACATCCACCGCTCCGGACATCATCTGGAAAACGATATCCTCAACCTTGGATTCAATGCCGTAGGGTACGGTAGCCACCGCCGTGGCACTCTGGGCCTCGGCACCCATGGCAAACACATCGCCCAGGCTGTGATTCGCGGCCACACGACCGAACACATAGGGGTCGTCAATAAAGGCCCGGAAAAAGTCCACGGTATGAACCACGGCTTTGCCAGGGGGCACACGGAGCACTGCTGCATCGTCCGGCGCATGAAGGCCGACGAGAATGTCATCCCGCTCAATGGGCCTGAGCTCGCCCAGCGCACGGGAGAGCACCGTGCTGCCGACCTTTGCCCCACAGCCGCCACAGCGCATGGCCACAGCGGAAATGGCCTGGGATGCCTCTTCCGGGTTCTGTGCGGCAGAGGTGTCGGGCAGGGCAGAGGTGTCTTCCATATCGGGAAGATCGTTGAATTTCGCCATGAAGCGATGATCGATCCAGTCCTTCCAGCGCCAGACCAGAGGCCCTGCGAGCGCCATCTCCCCGCGGGAGGCAACCGCGTATCTGTCGCCGGTACTGATCAGGGCCAGCCATTTTTTCTGGGGCTGGAAGGCCTTTGGCGATTTTCCGGTAGCGGCTCTTTTGAGATTGTCCGCCAGCGGCGGCCCCTGGCGCACGGCGAACACGCCGGCCTTTTCCCGGGGATAATTCACCACATTGGCGATATCACCTGCGGCGAAGATTTTGTCATCCGTCTCGGTCTGCAGGGTATCGCGAACCCGGATAAACCCGCCCTCATCGAGTGCCAGCCCTGTGTCTTTAAGCCATTCCGGTCCGCCAGCCCAGGTAACCCAGAGCACTTCGTCCACCTCAAAAGCATCTCCGGAACCCGTCACGAGGCGGTTGGCCTCCACCTGGCTCACTGGCGTGCCCAGGTGCAATTTCACCCCGCGGGCTTTCAGGGTTTTCTCAAAGATTTTCCGCACCTTTTCGTTATGGGTAGGCAGCACCCTGGGCTCTGAATCAAACAGGTGGAAGGTTAACTTTTCCGGATCGCCACCACGTGCCTTGATTTCACGGTGGAGGCGGTACTGCATGGCGAGGGTGAGCTCAACCCCGCCGGCTCCCGCTCCCACAACCGCCACGTTCATTGCCCCGGACCGGTTTTCCAGGCGCTCCAGCAGACTGACCCAGCGGTCATTAAAACCACGAATGGGTTTCACCGGCACGGCGTGATCACGGGCCCCGGGAACATCCTGAACCCTGGGGGAGGAGCCGATATTGATAGAGAGCAGATCATAGGGAACCGCCGGACGGTTGCGGCAGAGTACCCGCTGGTTCGTTCGGTCAAGCCCCACGGCTTCATCGCGGTAGAAGCGCGCCCCCGCAAATTCCGCCAGCCGGCTGAGATCTATATGGACCTCATCATAGCTGTAGTGCCCAGCCACATAGCCTGGGAGCATTCCGGAATAGGGGGTGTGGGTGTCGCGGCAGATGAGGGTGAGGCGGACCCCTGGCACGGGGTTCATGGCAAAGCGTTTGAGGACGCCTACGTGACTGTGTCCACCACCAACAAGGACTATGTCACGCAGGACGGGCTGTTCGGATACCTGCATTAAACCAGTTTCCGGGCTTCATTGGACCAGTTGCCGAAATTCCTGATGTTGGTGAAGGCCTGCAGCTTTTCCTTGTCTGCGTCGGATGGGTGGGCAATCTGATCGATTGACGTGATGCCGGCGTTTTTAAGTTTCTTTTCTGTGGCCGGACCAATTCCCTTGACCTGCTTGAGATCGGATCTGTCGATCTTGCCTGCGTCCCGGCGTGTGGTTTTTGCACCGCTGGCAGTGCCTGCCTTCTTTTTGACTTCGGTTTCAGCTTCACGGAGCTGGGATTCGGCTTCTTCGATGGTTTCACCCGCTTTTTCAACTGTCTTCTCGGCATCCTTCCGGGCTTTGCCGGTGACGCCGCCGAGGCGCTCCATCAGGCTTTCCTGCAGCTCATGCAGTTCTTTCAGGCGACGGTCCAGCTCCTCATTGAAGCGCTTCATCTCCCGGTCGCGCATCTGGTCAAGATCGCCGATCATTTTCCGGACAGGTTCCTGAATCTGCGACTGCAACGAGTCAAACTGCTTCATCGCCTCGCTTATCATTTTTTCCACCTGAGCGGAGGTCTTCTCGTACTGCTTGTTCATCTTTTTGATGATTTTGTCTTCGCCGGACCTGCTCTTTTTCACGTCCTTCTTCACATCTTTCTTCACGTCTTTTTTTGCTTCTTTCTTCGCCATGATCGCTTTCTCCCTTTCTGATCTGGGGTTACCTTGAAACCTGACAGACAGATACAGATGCAGAAGCACATCGGATGACTGTTGGCAGGGATTTTCTGAAATTTCTCTGAATCCGGGTTTAAAGCCCACTGGGCGGGGTGCAGGCTGCTTTACCCGGTCTGGCGCAGATTGCTGGCCGGTCCACTCCGTCGTGAACGCAGCATCTGTTTTTTGTTGACAACATCCCGAATCCGCCGAAGCTTGTCTGACTCTGAACTCTGTGGCCTGGAATCAAGTCCTGAAAAATCAACCGAATAGAAGAAGTTGCTGCAGTGCTTTCTCCGCTCTGTTATCAAGCCGTTCAGGCCCTCGGCTTCAATATTCTCGAAGGGCATGGTCATTACCAGATCAAGCAGCAGGGTGTCTCCGGGATTGAAAATTTTATCCGTCTTGAGCACACACCCGTACTGATCAAGATCAAAAATCTCAGCCTCGATGTATTCTTTCCTGAACAGACCCAGCTTCACGCGGAAGCGGGCCAGCAGGTCGGGCAATGGTTCTTTCATCGGCTCCATGTCTTTCAACATATTGATTTCACGAAATTTGACGGACCAATCCCGGCCCCGGTTCCTGGGCATTCCGGCGGAGCCCGGGAGCGGAGTGGCTGCCGGGGGCGCAGGCGTAATGCCTAAACAATAGCCAGCCGCCTCTCATTTGGCAATGATCTCAGGCTGATACATCGGGTCGCTCATCCAGAGGCTCAGGTCTTCTTGCGTGGAGGGAGTGTGAACTTTGGTGCAACTTCATACATGTCAGCGCGCCTGTCTTTGAGGTTGTTGACCGACCCCTCGCTCCTGACCAGGGTCAGTTTTTCCAGATCCAGGTCCGAAAACATGATCATTTCCGTGTTCGGCGTGGTTTCCGCCATGACTGCGTCATGAGGGAAGGCAAAATCGGACGGCGAGAAAACCGAAGACTGGGCATACTGCAGGTCCAGATTCTCGACCTTGGGAAGATTGCCGACGCTGCCGGTGATGGCTACATAGCATTCATTTTCGATGGCACGTGCCTGGGCGCAGTGGCGCACCCGCAGATAGCCATTTTTGGTGTCTGTCCAGAAGGGTACGCAGATGATATCCACGCCCTGGCTGGCTGCTATCCGGCCCAGCTCGGGAAACTCGATGTCGTAGCAGATCATGATGGCCACCCGGCCGGCATCTGTTTCGAAGACTTCGAACCGGTCGCCGCCCTCAATGACCCAGTCCCGGCGCTCGTGGGGAGTGATGTGTATCTTCCGCTGCTCATCCACCCGGCCATCCCGATGGCACAGATAGGAGATGTTGTAG
Source organism: Marinobacter sp. (assembly GCF_044799475.1). Lineage (GTDB taxonomy): Bacteria > Pseudomonadota > Gammaproteobacteria > Pseudomonadales > Oleiphilaceae > Marinobacter. The sequence goes on from NZ_CP085217.1 coordinate 2,945,049, forward strand.
ACGCGGTCATCTTCTATCAGCGGCATGGAGCCGGTGATGATGTTGATGTTGTAACTCACGGCCATTTCCGACATCTCATTGCGAAACTGTTCCGTAAACCCGGCCAGGAAACGCACAGCCCGGCTCTGGTCCAACTGGTCAGTCAGACCCATCAATGGCGCGTTGAAAAACTCGGGGAAGAGGGCGAAGTCACTTTTGTAGCTGGACAGAGCGTCAACAAAATATTCCACCTGTTCCAGCACTTCTTCCACTGAGGTGAATTCCCGCATCTGCCACTGCACTGCGCCCATTCGAACCTGGGTCTTCCGGACGTCGATAACGGAAGAAGGCGGCGTGTAAAGTATGTTGTTCCATTCCAGCAGAGTTGCGTAACCCAGTGATTTTTCATCTTCCGGCATGTACTTGTGCATGAGCCGGGTGACCTGAAAATCATTGGAAAGCTGGAAGGTCAGGATGGGATCGTAGATGTCCTTCCTGTCCACCCGCTCAATGTACTCAGCCGGCGTGTACTGGTCTGCGTACTTGTGGTAATTCGGAATACGGCCACCTGCGAGAATGGCTCGCAGATTCATGGAGCGACAGAGTTCCTTCCGCGCTTCGTAAAGTCGGCGGCCCAGACGGTAGCCCCGGTACTCCGGGTCGATGAACACGTCCAGGCCGTACAGTGAATCGCCCTTGTCGTTATGCCAGATCTTCTCATTCTTGAGGATCAGGTCGTCATAGGTGTGCGGGTTGCTGAAGCGTTCATATTTGACCAGGACGGTCAGCGCGACTGCAATCAGTTCACCGGAATCCTCAATGCAGATCTGACCGTCCGGAAACTGCTCGACCAGCCCCTTGATGGTGGATTCAGGCCAGGCACCGCCAATATCGTTGTAAATCCGATCCATCAAGTTTTTTAGCTGGGGGTAATCATCCACCGTCAGGTTTCTGAGATTCAGGTGCAACTCTTCGTGCGGCATAAAAGGCCAACTCCTATATAACGCCTGATCAGCCTCCGGAAGAAGTTCCAGGGCTGGATGTGGATTCGTAAGACAAATCGTAACAGTTTCACACACCTCATCCTCTGCGGGACGGTGTATCTTTTGCACCTATTTTAACAGAAGCCCTTAAAGACTTCGCCGCTGCCGCCGACATTCAGTTCAGGCAGCCATTGCGAGTGCCGAAAAGCCATCCGGAGAGTGAAAATAATGACAAGCCTATCATTCGGACAGAAACTCCTGTTCGCCGTCGGTATACTGCTGGTGCTGGTTATGGGCACTTACGCCATCATGGGCGACTATCGTCTCACCCGCACCACCGACACCTATGTTGACGCGCTGATCGACGACGCGGTCGCTCAGAGTACGTCAAGCATCGCGGAATGGCTCAACACACGCCTGAGTATGACCGAAGCTGTGGCAAAGGCTCTGGAATCGGCAGAAACCGATGACCAGGCCCAGGCAATCCTGCAATCCGCCACTCAGGGGGGTGGATTCAAGGATGTCTACGTCGGCACGGATGAAGGCAGCATGCTCATGCCCACCGCTGCATCAGCGGCAACCCTTCCGGACGGCTATGACCCGAGAACCCGCCCATGGTTCAAACTCGCCAAATCCCTGGGGCGGGGATCCTTTACCGAGCCTTATCTCGACGCGGCATCTGGTGAAACAATCATCTCCACCCTTGCCCCGGTCCGTCATGGCGAATACGCCGGTGTCGCCGGTGGTGACATCACTTTGCAGGCCATCCAGAAAATCCTGTCCACCCTTACTCTTGCGGATACCGGTTACGCGGCTCTTGTAAGCAAGTCCGGCACCGTTCTTTACCATCCCGACAAGACGCTGGTTGGGAAACCAGTGAACAAACTGATCGGAGGAAATCCGGACCTTTCAGGTACCCCCAGTGCCCTTACCATCGAAGACGACCAATGGCGTGTAAGTTTTCATGAGATCACCCAGGCCCGCGGAGTTGACTGGTACCTGGCAACCTTTGCCAACGAAAGCCTGATCAGCGCGCCAGTTCGTGAGGCACGGATGACAGGTCTGATAGTGGCCGCTCTGGCGCTGGTGATCACCCTGGTGCTGCTGCACTTCATCCTCCGGACGCTGATGACTCCTCTGCGGCGACTGGGAACGGCCATGGCAGACATCGGCACGGGTGATGCAGATCTGACACGCCGCCTGGAGGTGGAGACCCGGGACGAGTTCGGAAAGCTCGCGGAAAACTTCAATACCTTCGTAAGCCAGATTCACGAGGTGGTTAACGATGTTCAGCAGGGCGCCGCGGAACTTGGCGAGAGCGTGGTTTCGCTGCGCCGGACAGCCAGTGCCAGCCGCAGCAGCGTTGAGGGCCAGCAGAGCGAGATAGACATGATCGCCGCCGCAATCAACGAAATGTCGGCCGCCGCCGCTGAAATTGCCCAGAGCGCACAGCAGACAGCGGACGCGGCCAATACGGCCGACAGCGACTCACGGGAGTCCCTTGTCACGGTTGAAGCTTCAAAAGATGCGGTCCAGCGGCTGTCTGCGGAAATTGGTTCCGCCACAACCGTAATCCACAAGCTGGGCAAGGATGTATCTGAAATCACCTCAGTACTGGAAGTGATTCAGGGCATAGCGGAGCAGACCAATCTTCTGGCTCTGAATGCTGCGATCGAAGCAGCCCGGGCAGGAGATGCCGGACGCGGCTTTGCCGTGGTTGCAGATGAGGTCCGCAACCTCGCACAGCGCACCCAGACGAGCACCGGGGAGATCAACCGGATGATCGAAAAACTCCAGAAAGGTGCCAACGATGCTGTGGAAGTGATGCAGGCCTCCACCGCCGTATCGAACGTCAGCATGGAGAAAGCCCAGGATGCCATGGAGACACTCAGTCGCATTGCCGAGGCGATCAGCTCCATCAGCCAGATGACCACTCAGATTGCCACGGCCTCTGAAGAGCAGACGTCGGTGACCGAAGAGCTTAATGCGTCGATCACCCGCATTGCCGACCAGGGCCAGGAAGCAGCGGCTGCCGCCTCTGAGAATGATGTATACAGCGGCCAGATCAGCACTGTGGGCGAGTCCCTGAAGCAGAACGTGGAGCGGTTCAGGGTCTGAAACCGGCCAGAATGTCACGAAGTGCTTGAGCGCTCATGCCACCGCTGTAATCATGTGCACTTCTTTTGAATGTTACCTCAGAGGTGAACAGATGGCGTTAATGGACAAAGTGATCGGAGCCACAGGGCAGTGGCTTGCAGGGGTAGACCCGAATGCAACCCTGATGAACCCCCTGGCATGGGCCCGCAAGAAGGGCGGTTACGCTGCGCTTAACCGGGTGATTGGTCTGTCCATTCCATTTGCCACGCGGAATGGTTTTTCCGTGGAAGAGGTGAGCCCGGGCCATGTCCGGGCGTCGATTCCCCTCAAAGGGAACAAAAACCACTTTGGCAGCATGTACGCGGGGGCCTACTTTCTGGTGGCGGAAATCCCCGGAGGGGTGCTGGCGCTGTTCGATCTGGGCCCTGCCTACACGCCCATCCTCAAAGAAATGACGCTGCAGTTTCTGAAGGCTGCCAACTCCGACGTAACGGTCGAGTTCCGCATTGGCAGTGACGCTCTCGAGGCCATCAAGGCCGAGGCAGATGTCACAGGCCGGGCGGCTTTTTCCCTTGAAGGGCAGTTATACGATGCGGAGGGCGACCTGGTGGCCACCTCCGTGGCTCATTACCGGGTGCGCCGCAAGGGCTTCAGGGCTGAAAACCAAAGCGCCTGACTGCGGTTCAGGCCGGGGCGGAATCCAGGTCTGCGATGGCTTTGAGAAAAGCCTCCCCATACCGCTCCAGCTTGGCCGTGCCAACGCCGTTGATCTCTGCCAGCTCCGCCAGTGTGGCCGGCCGGCGTTCGAGAATGTCGAACAGGGTGGTGTCGTGAAAGATCACGTAAGGTGGCACTCCCTGCTCGTCCGCCAGGGCCTTGCGGCAGGCTCTCAGCGCATCCCAGCCTGAAGGATCTGTTATCCGGTCGCGGACATTGCTACGTCCCGAGGCGGCCTTTTTCGGCACAGGGTCCTTGCGCAGATCCACCTTAACGGCTCCCTTGAGCAGTGGCCGGCAGGTTTCAGTCAGTTGCAGTGCCCCATAGCCCTCCGGGTCCGCTCTGAGATGGCCATTGGCGACCAGCTGGCGGAACACCGACTTCCAGTCACCAGCGCTGAGGTCGGCTCCTATGCCGAAAGTGGAAACAGCCTGGTGGCCGGATTGCCGAATCCGCTCGTTGTCCGAGCCCCGCAGCACATCGATCAGATAGTTCACGCCGAACCTCTGCCCTGTGCGGTAGACACAGGAGAGCGCCTTTTGCACCGCAACCGTGCCATCCCATGTCTGGGGTGGCGTGATGCAGGTATCGCAGTTTCCGCATGGTTTCTCGAGAGTGTCCCCAAAATAGCGCAACAGGGCCTGGCGACGGCAGGTGGTGATTTCGCAGAGCCCCAGCATGGCGTCCATTTTCTGGCGCTCCACCCGCTTGAAATGATCATTGGCGGTGGATCCCTCCAGCATCTGGCGCAGCTTGATGACGTCCTGCAGGCCGTAGACCATCCAGGCGGTCGAGGGATTGCCGTCGCGACCGGCGCGACCGGTCTCCTGGTAATAGGCTTCGAGGCTTTTGGGCAGATCCAGGTGGGCGACAAATCTTACATCCGGTTTGTCGATGCCCATACCAAATGCAATTGTCGCGACGATAATCACGCCATCTTCCCGCAGGAACCGTTCCTGGTTCCGCGCCCGCTGCTCAGCAGGCAGTCCCGCGTGGTAGGGGAGCGCCGTGTAGCCTTTGCTTTCAAGCAGTCTGGCGGTTGCCTCCACCTTGTTGCGGGAAAGGCAGTAGACGATGCCCGAATCTTCATGATGTTCCGCTTTAATAAAGCTCACCAACTGGCTGTTACCGTTGGTTTTCGGTGCAATTCTGTACTGAATATTAGGGCGATCAAATCCGCTGATGAAATGCCGGGCCTCCACCAGCGAGAGACGCTCGGCTATTTCCACCCGGGTGCGTTCATCAGCCGTGGCTGTGAGGGCGATACGGGGGACGCTGGAAAACTCCCTCGCAAGGATATCCAGCCCGAGGTAGTCAGACCGGAAATCATGTCCCCACTGGGAAACACAGTGGGCTTCATCTATCGCAAACAGTGACACCGAGGCCTGATGGAGAAGATCCAGTGTCCGGGGCTGAAGCAGGCGCTCCGGGGCGCAATAAAGCAGATCAAGCTCACCGGTCAGCAGGGCATTTTCGGTATCCCGCGCCTGCTGATGATCCATGGTGGAGTTAAGAAACGCGGCTTTCACGCCAAGCTGCTGCAGCGCTGCCACCTGGTCCTGCATCAGGGCGATCAGGGGTGAAATTATAATCCCCGTACCTGGCCTGACCAGGGCGGGAACCTGATAACAGAGAGATTTACCACCGCCGGTGGGCATAAGCACCAGGGCATTGTTGCCAGCAACAATTTCCCGGATGACTTCACCCTGCAGGGGGCGAAAGCTCTGATAGCCAAAAACCTGACTGAGCACCGCTTCCGGAGAGGTTTCACCGGCGTCCGGTCGCTGGGTGCTGAGTTGCTCAAAATCCATGACGATGATGTTCCATCCTGCAGTAAAACGGGGTATCCGGGTAAGTGCCCGGCGGGTAGGCAATGGTACCAGAATCGGGGCAGTATTGGGTCCGGGGATGCATGGGCAGATAGCACCAGAAAGGGTTACAATGAACGGATTTTCACGTACGTTTGCGCCCAGGCTACGACAATAACAGGACTTTCATGCAGGAATTTGATGGAATTCGACCTTACCGGGACGACGAAACCCGGGCTGCGATTGACCGGCTGACCAAAGATCCGGAGTTCCTTGAAATGGTGGGTCGCTTCAAGTCGCCCCGCCTGACACGCTGGGCTCCGGGGCTGACCCGCCTCATGGTCCGGCGCTGGCTACAGCGGGAATTTGGCGGTATTGACCGGATCGACGCCCTCCAGGCCCGCCTTTATCATTTTGTGGACGAACTGGTGCAGAAAACCACCTCGAAGGTCACATGCACCGGCCTGGACGCGCTTGATCGCAGCGAATCGTACCTCTTCGTCTCGAACCATCGGGACATAGTATTTGATCCAATGGTGGTTAACTATCTGCTGTTTGGCAACGGCTTCCAGACGACCCGGATAGCCATTGGAGACAATCTTCTGCAGAACCGGGTATTCGCCGAGATGATGTGGCTCAACAAGAGCTTCGTGGTCAAGAGAAGCATTACCAGCCCGCGGGAGATGCGGGACAGCTACATGACTCTGTCGTCGTTTATCCATCACTCGATTGCAGAGAATCACAGCGTCTGGATTGCCCAGCGGGAGGGAAGGGCCAAAAATGGCGTGGACCAGACCGATCCGGCCATCGTCAAGATGTTCTACATGAGCCAGAAAAAGGCAGGGCAGGGCTTTGCAGAAGCCATGAAGCATTTGCGGGTTGTACCTGTATCCATTGCCTATGAGTATGACCCCTGCGACGTGGACAAGGCCCGGGAACTGGAAACCAGGGCCCGCACTGGAACCTATGAAAAGCAGCCAGGTGAGGATTCAGATCAGATTATCAGGGGGATGACGGGATTCAAGGGGCATGTTCATGTCCACTTTGGCAGCCCGATCATTGAAGAGGTTCCGGAAACTGCGAAGGAAATGGCTGCGGTCATTGACCAGGAGATGCACAGGAACTATCACCTGCACGCGTCAAACCTGGTGGCTTACGATCAGATACGAACGACAGAGTTCCAGGGAGTCGCCCATGACACGGTGGAACTGGCGGAAGCTCTGTCCCAGCCGGAAATGGAAGCCGCCGAAGCGGAGATGGAGCGCCGTCTGGACGCCTGCGACCCGGCCCTGAGGCCTTTTCTGCTGGCCATGTACGCCAACCCGGTGATCAACTCACTGAAGGCGCGATAGAGGCCTTTCCGGCCCGGTACGGATCATCCGTGCCGGGCTACAGTGACTTGAGCGGACGACAAGGGACGAAACCTGTACCGCAGGCCAGGCCTATTTCCTGCTTTTGCCGTTCATCTCAAGACAGTCATCCGTCACACAGTCGGTGGAACTGCGGGACGACGCCTGGGAGATCTGGCTGTTGGCAGGCAGGCTGCGGGTGAGCCATACGTTGCCACCAATAACCGTACCCCTGCCAATGGTGATCCGGCCGAGAATGGTTGCCCCCGCGTAAATCACCACGTCGTCCTCGACGATGGGATGCCGTGGTTCCCCTTTCTTCAGGGAGCCACTCTCATCTTCGGGAAAGCGCACAGCACCTAAAGTGACAGCCTGGTAGAGCCGGACGCGCTTGCCGATAATGGCTGTTTCCCCGATAACCACACCGGTACCGTGATCGATAAAGAACTCCTGACCGATTGTGGCGCCAGGGTGGATGTCGATCCCCGTCGCCGAATGAGCCTTCTCCGAAATGATCCGTGCGATCAGGGGCAGGCCAAGCTGGTAGAATTCATGGGCTACGCGATGATAAATGATGGCAAAAACCCCCGGGTAGGAGATCAGAACCTCATCGACGCAGGTAGCCGCTGGGTCCCCCCGGAAGGCCGCGGTGACATCCATATCCAGCGCTCTGCGGATGCGAGGCAACTGGGTGGCGAAATCCCGGACGATCTGTTCGCAATCCTTATCGCTCTTTCCATTGTTCTTGTAGCCAAGCTCAAGGCCTACCTGGGCATGAAAAACATTGAGCACGCTGTTAAGCATGTAGCCCACGTAGTGATCTTCCCCTTCCTTGCTCAGTTCAGGCGGCCCGAGCCGCATGGGGAAAAGAATTCCGCATAGGGTTTCCATGGCCTGATGAACCGCTGCGTGAGAGGGCAGTTCCCGGGCGCCCAGCTCCAGTTCCCGCCCATGTTTTTCGCGCCATTGGTAGCGGGCCTCCCGGAGGCCGTGGATAACCGAATCCAGGGGCCAGTTGTTACCTTCCCTGCGGGTAGTTGCCGCAGGCGCGGCGCCCCCGGTCGTTGCCTTGTCCTGCAGGCCCGCATCGGCCATCTGAGTGGGATTCGTCATCTGGATCTCCTGTCAATCTGCTCGCCCGATGCAACCCGTACGCTGCCCGGAACTTTAATGGTAATCCTTTATAATCATTTCTTCGACCAGGCTCAGCCCCATCCACTGCAGATAGCTGAGCTATACAGTACAATCCTCTGCCATTGTATGTTCCGAACCTGAAATCCAACCAGTCGAGAGAGGCTATCCGTGAGCGACCTCAAGTATATCGAAAAAGAAACCCGCCCCTCCCCGGATGCCGCGGTTATCTGGCTTCATGGCCTGGGAGCCAGCGGCCACGACTTCGAACCGGTGGTACCGGAGCTCCAGCTGCCGCCGGAAGCTGCCGTGCGATTTATATTTCCCCACGCTCCGGTGCGGCCTGTAACCATCAACGGCGGCATGAGCATGCCTTCCTGGTATGACATAAAAGCCATCGACACAGAGCGTTCCATCAGTACCGATGAGCTGATGCATTCCGCGGCCGAAATCGGCAAGCTCATCAAGCGGGAGCGGGAAAGAGGCATCGCGAGCGAGCGCATTGTGCTTGCAGGCTTTTCCCAGGGTGGCGCGGTTGCCTATCAGGTCGGCCTCACGTGGCCGGAGCGTCTTGCTGGCATTATCGGGCTTTCCACCTATTTCCCTTCAGCCGGAGACATCAGCCCTTCAGAGGCCAACCGGCAGATTCCCATCAGGATCTACCATGGCGTACATGACCCGATGGTTCCGGAGGTTCTGGGACGCCAGAGCGTAACAACCCTGAAGGACATGGGTTACAGCCCCGAGTACAAAACCTACCCCATGGACCACAGTGTCTGCCTGGAGGAAATCATCGATATTGGTGAATTTCTCAGGACTCACCTGAAACTGGTCTGAAGTCAGGTCAGCCCCGCCAGAAGCCGGGAGACAGGACTACCAGTACGCTTAGCAGTTCAAGGCGCCCGGCGATCATGCCAACGCAGAGAATCCACTTGGCGATATCCGGCAGGCTTTGAAAATTGCCTGCCGGACCGATGATCTCTCCCAGGCCCGGACCAACGTTCGTGAGCGCTGTCAAAGTGCCGCTAATACTGGTGATAAAGTCGATCCCCAGCATGGACAGCGCGAGGGTGCCGACCAGCAGGCACACCAGGAAAACGAAGGCATAGGCAATCATGGAAGCGATTATTTCATCGCTCACCGGGCGGCCATTGTACTTCCGGGTTAGCACGGCGCGGGGATGAAGCAGCCGCTTGAACTGCTCCCGGAGTACCATCATCGAAAGCTGAAACCGGAAAATCTTCATGCCACCGCTGGTGGAGCCCGAGCAGCCGCCAACGAACATCAGGAAAAAGAACGAGGCAAATGCAAAGGGACCCCAGAGCTGGTAATCCTCCGAGGCATAGCCCGTCGTGGTCACAACAGACGTGAGGTTAAACAGACTGGTGGAGAATACCGACAGCGGGTCGCCGCCTTCATTCCATAGCCGGTAGGTTGTCATACTCACCGCAACAACGAGGATGAGAAACAGAAATACCCGTACCTGCTGATCCCGCCATAATACGCCGTGCTGGCCGTTCAGCTCACGGACGTACAGGAAAAAGGGCAGGGCGCCCACCATCATGAAAAAAGACGCTTCCAGGAGAATCAGGTTGGAGCCTGCGAACTTGCCCATGGACATGTCCGAGGTTGAAAACCCCCCGGTTGCGACGGTGGTAAAGCCATGATTCACTGCATCAAACCATGACATTCCCGAACTCCAGTACACGAGGATGCAGAGCAGGGAAAAGAACACATAGACAAAGAGCAGCCCCCGGCCAAGAGTTTTCATCCGGGGCAGCGCCTTGTCCGTCCACTCGGAGGATTCGGTGGTAAACAGGCGCATGCCGCCAATGCCCAGAAACGGAAGAACAGCCACGAACATGCCGATAATCCCGATTCCACCTATCCATTGAAGCATGGATCGCCACAGCAGAATATCCGGCGCCATGACATCAAGGCCTGTCAGGATGGTGGAGCCCGTGGTGGTGATTCCGGATACACCCTCGAACAGGGCATCGGTGGCCGACAGGTTGAGGTCGCTCAGATAGAGTGGGACGGCGCCAAGAACCGATATGAGAAACCAGCTACTGATGGTCAGGATAAACATGTAACGTGGTTTGAGGTAGCGTGACTGGCCGCGGGTAACCAGCAACCCCAGCACACCCAGGGTCAGTGACCCAGCGGCAGACTGAACAAAAGCCATGGCGTTGGGGCTGCCCGAAAACCCCATCAGGATGACGGGGAGAGACAGAAAAATGCTCAGTATCACGAGCATGATGCTAACAATGTAGGTTACGGGCGAAAGATCTTTCATTCGAACAGCGTCACTCGTGCTCGGTCAGCCTGAAAAGACCGGTAGGTTACTCTCACGAAAGCCTAAAATCGACAGCAAGGCCGCAAAAACCGGAGACTTTCACTGTGAACCATCTCGCACATCTCTATCTGTCCCCGCCAACCGTGGAAGCCCGGGTGGGGAATCTGCTGGGCGACTTTGCCCGTGGAGTGGTCACCAGAGACTTGCCAGCTGAAGTGAGGGAGGGCCTGGAGAATCACCGGGCGGTGGATGCCTATACAGATCAGCATCCCGACGTGCTTGCTGCAAAGCGGCTGTTTTCGGGGCAGCGACGGCGCTTTGCCGGTGTTGCGCTGGACGTTCTTTTCGATCATTACCTGCTACGCCACTGGCAGGATTTTGCCAGCACCCCACGGCACATGTTTATCCGGGAGGTATATGCAGATCTTCAGCGAGGGGAGGACCTGATGCCTGACCGAATGGTCGAGGTTACCCGGCAGATGATCAGAAACGACTGGCTGAACGCCTACCGGGATCTTGAAAATATAGGTTATGCGCTGGACCGGATTGCCGGCAGAATCCGCTTTCAAAACCGGTTCTCCGGAATGATTGAGGAAATAGAACTTTTGGACCCGGTCCTGGAAGCTCATTTCCTCTCGTTCTTTCCCGATCTCCTCCGGTTTTGCCGATCCCGCGACGGCTGCGGCGTCTAGGGCTTACCTCAGGGCTCGACTGGCTTCGGCTGGGTTGCCGGAGCACCTGGCTTAGGTTGACCTTCTTTCATTTCCCGCCTTTCCATGCCAATGGGGGCGCGGCTGCGGATGATGACGGAATCGGCCTTGATGTTACGCAGTTCAAAAACACCTGAAGTCATGGTGCCGCTGACCGTCACCAGATCCTCCACCTGGACGGAACGGTTTCTCAGGCCGGGTCTTTTCAGCGGATCGTAGTCCATTGCTGAGGTGTCCACGGTCAGTTCCCGTGAACCTGTATCTATTGTGAACATACGATTATCAATGCTTTCCACCCGGCCGGTGAAAGACACCTCGCCAGTTGTCACCGGAGGCTGGGGCTCCAGGTCGGCACCGCTGAGGGCCTCTTCGTCGCCGGGGCTGCCGTGAAAATGTATTCCAAGGTTTTCCACGTACACGCTGTCGGCTTCAATGGTGGCCGTTTCATAGGTGTCCTGGTCCACCTTGCCGTAAACCTTGACCTTGTCACCTTCGGCAACCTGACCTGGCTGTTCCGCCCAGTTCCAGTTATCCAGCTCAACGCGAACCGTGTCTTCTCCGTAATCCAGCACGAAGGAGTCCGGGGCTTCAGCACTGGCCACGGTGCCGCTCAATACAATCCAGGAACCATGCTGCCTCTGGGAAGCTTCATTGGCCGCCATCGTCGGTGTTGCCACGAGAGCCGATAAGATAAAGCCCGATATGATAAAAAGAGTGCCGAGAATGCGCTTACTCATCATTCTTTCTCCTGTTATTTTACAGCGGTTTTTGGACGCCTGAATTGATACGCCTTACATACATAATTGTTGACGATTTCCAAAGTATCAACCGTGAAAACCATTTTTCCGTGGAGATGGCTACTTAAACAGGCAAAACAGATGCGTTTGAATGGCATGCTTTCCGGGCGGCAGAAGTGACGATGGCAGAGCATGCCCCGAGGTGATTGTGTACCAGGGAATTTCCTCACTCGCCCTCCGGAAGTCACCTATTTAAGCCGGTGAAGGTGTTGGTTAGACTTGAAACTAACTATACATCGTCAGGGAATATAAGCGCTCCAGACGCACAGGAGAGCACCTCAGCATCAGCATCAGCATCAGGCCAACTCCATGCACAGCTCCCTTTATGAGAAGTACCGGATTTCGATGCTGCGACACATGGAGATTCTTGACACCCCCCGGGAGTCGCGCTTCGATCGTATTACCCGGGTCGCTCAGGAAGTGTATCGCACGGAGATTGCCCTCCTTAGCCTGGTCGACAGCGACCGCCAGTGGTTTAAATCCAGCCGGGGGCTTGATGTGCAAGAGACGCCACGGGAAGTGTCGTTCTGCAGTCATGCGATCCTTCAGGATGATGTCTTCATTGTTGAGGACGCCAGCCGGGACCCGCGATTCAGCGGTAACTCACTGGTTACCGGTCAACCTCACATCCGTTTCTACGCGGGGGTGCCCATTCGTGAGCCCCATGGCTTCAAGATTGGCACCCTCTGTGTCATTGATTCCTCTGCCCGCAAGGTCACCGACGGCCAGATGGAGGCACTCAGGGGGTTGGCCGCCATGGCGGAGACCGAACTTGAACGTGGTTTCGACCAGCCACCGGGTGATTCCGTGGTCACACCCTCAGCCATTGCCCGCGCGCTTCGCCACTGTCAGATAAGACTAAGTACCGATGCCGGTGAAGAAGGATCCTTCGATCCTGTTTTACGTGAGCTCATGGCCCTCACTGGCAGTGATTTTGGGATGATCGGCGAACTGGCCTCCGTGAATACCCACTCGCAGCTTGAAATAGCTTCGGTTGCCGGGTTTGAATCCCTGGCTGATCACCCGGTTTTCAGGAACTGCCCACTGGGTGAGACGCTCACGGACGGCCAGCTGGATTCGGTGCTCGATCTTGCAGGGCTGGGGCATCCGGCCGGTCCTGTACCGGCGGACCTGGAACAGCCTGACACCCCTTCATTTATCGGTTTTCCGGTGGTTATCAGGGGACATCTGGAGGGGCTGGTAATGCTTGCCCGCCGGTCAGAAAAATACCCGCGAAGCCTCCACTCTGAGCTGGCATCTCTTATTCAGATTGTGGCAACGCTTATTGAACGTCGCCGTCTTGAACGTGAAAAACAGAGTATTCAGACCGCGGTCACCAGAAAGGATGGACGCGACGAGGTCACCAATCTACCCAACCGTCGTCGCCTTAACACGCTTCTCGAGGCCGAGCTGCGACTTTGTGAGCGCCGCGGCGGCTCGGTTTCCACCTGTTTCATCGATCTGGACCAGTTCAAAGCCATCAACGATGCTCATGGCAGCGCCACTGGTGACGAGGTTCTGCGCACCATAGCCCGTCGTCTTGAGGCGGAGGTGGGAGAAAAAGGCGTAGTGGCCGGGCCAGGCGGTGATGAATTCGTGGTATTGCAACGGGATGTAGGAAGCGACAGCTCCTATCAGCGGCTGCTGAATGCCATAGCCAGGCCCATTCACACAAAAGCCGGGGTTATTGAGATGTCCGGCAGCATGGGTATCGCCATCTACCCGAACGATTCTTCCGACGCCGACACTCTTCTGCGGCACGCCGAACAGACCATGTATCAGGCGAAGGAGGAGGGCGGCAACGACTTCCGGGTTTTTGACGTAAACAGCCATCAGCACCGGACCGAGAGGCTTCAGATTCTTGACGAAGCCAGACGCGGGCTGCCAGCAGGCGAATTTGAGCTGTTCTATCAGCCGAAAGTGAACCTTGCTGACAACAGCATCAAGGGCTTTGAGGCACTGATTCGCTGGAACCACCCCGCCCGCGGCCTGCTTGCCCCTGACCAGTTTCTGCCCCAGATCGAACTTTCTGATCTCGATGTCACGCTTGGCCGCTTTGTTATTGGCCAGGCCATGAAGACACTGATGGTCTTTGACCGCCAGAGGCTTGATTACACCCTGAGCGTCAACCTGAGCCCGTCGCACTTTCTGAGCGAGTGTTTTCTTGACGAGCTCAGGACAACCCTGGCGGCTTATCCGGCGCGGGTGGGCCGGCGTCTGACTCTGGAAATTCTGGAAACCACTGCGCTGGACGATTCGGCAGCCGCCGTGGAGGCCGTCAAGGCCTGTCAGCAGGCGGGGGTATCCGTGTCCCTTGATGATTTTGGGACCGGATTCTCATCCCTGAGTTATTTCCGCAAGCTGCCACTGGACGAAATCAAGATCGACAAATCCTTCATCATGGACATGATGAAGGACCGGGACGATGCCATGATCGTGCAATCCATCATCAGCCTTTCCCGGCAATTTGGTCGCAGGGTGGTTGCTGAGGGGATAGAAACACAGGAACTGGCGGACGAACTACGGCGCCTGGGGTGTGACATCGGGCAGGGATATCTCTATAGCAGGCCGGTAAGCCTGTCGAATGCCCTGACCTGGGCCCGTGATTTCGAAGGCTGTGATGACGCCAAAGTGGGGTTCTTCAGCTGTGCGAACGGCTGATGAACCAATGTTCACTGCAGATCAGTCTGCCGGGTAAGCCTGTTCCTGAAAATCACGGATGATTTCCAGAAACTCCCGTGCCTCCCGAGGGGAGAATGCGGGGGGATAAAAACCACCATGGAGCCGGTTTATGTAAGTTCCCAGAAAACCCGGCAACTTCGCTACACCCATCGCCCAGTTGGTGAATCGCTTTTGCGGCGCTGGTCCATATTCGATCAGGCGCAGTCTGTTGTGCCTGTGATCTCCCATAATCCCTGCGTACAAATCGTTGACCGGACCTGCCGTACCTTCGAGCAGCTGCATGAAGAAGTCTTCGCTGTAGGCGAGCATCCCCGTGATTCCTTCTTTCGCATTCCGCTCCAGTGAGATGGTCAGAATATCTTCTATTTCGCGGCTGTCAGCGCCCGACACACGATAACTGTAGTAAATGAGTCGGACATTGAGCGCTGGGTCATCCATAGTGCTACCCCTGATTGCTGGAACCGGGCTCCGGTTTTTCGACTATAACCTTTTGTGCCACCTCAGATCATTCGGATGTGAGTTATCCGGTGCTATCCGTTATCCTCGTTCCGATGGAGGGCACAATGAGCGACACAAAGAAGGTCTATTCTTTTGCCGGAAAAATAAGTTTTCTGTATCTGGCCTTCGGACTGATCTGGATTCTGGTTAGCGACTATGTTTTCGGGCCCCAGAGTGGCCCGGCTATTGCCGGAGCAGCCATACCTCTGGCGACGATAAAAGGCCTCGGGTTTGTCCTGGTCACTGCCCTACTTCTTTATGGGCTTCTGACCCGGCTGAAACACCGCCTTATATCCCTGACCGAGGAATCGGAGCGCTCGGAGCGGAGCTATCGGATTCTGTTTGAAGCAAACCCTGTTCCCTCGGTGGTGGTCAGCCGGGAGTCCGGCGATATCCTCCGGGCCAATCCAGCAGCGGGTGACCTTTATGGCTATAAACCTGAAGAGCTTGAGAGCAGGCCCATCACCATGCTCGCCCCGGATTTTGACAGGAGCAAACTACCTTCAGCTACTCCTGAAAGCAAAGGGGCCAGGCTCCCGATGGATCACCGGGATCGGTCCGGCTCCACTCTGAAGGTGGAGTTAAATGGCCTTGTTACCGAATTTCATGGTGAGGCATCTTATCTGCTTCTGATACATGATCAGACTGGCTGGCGAAAAGCCGGTCGGGAACGCCGGAAAGCGCTCCGACACCTCAATTCTGCCCAGCGGGTGGGTCAACTGGGCCACTGGGAGTTCCGTCGAGGATCCGACAAGATCTACCTCTCTGACGGGGCGGCTTACATACTTGGCCTGTCGCAGGTCATGACTGACAATACCGTGACCATAGAGCAGTTATCCAGCGTGGTTTACGAGAAGGACAGAAAGTATCTTCTTGAACTGATCTGGGACCGTAACCTCCGGGATCCCTTCGAAATACGGTACCGGGTCCACTGGCCGAACAACGAAATGCGACACCTGCTGGTGCGCGGAGAGAGGCTGGAAAACGGAGAGGATCCGGACGCAGAATCCGAAGACGACATTCTCTGGATTGGTTCCTGCATCGATCTCACTGAACGGTACATTTCTTTAAAGAGGCTGTCAGAGAGCGAGCGCCAGTATCGGAAGCTGGTGGAGATGCTTCCCGATGGTGTCCTTCTCTGTTACGAAGGACTCATAACGTTTGCAAACCCGGCTGCTGCCAGAATTTTCAGAGTTTCCTCAACTGATGAACTGATAGGCCAATCCTTGAGAAGCCTGGTGGCGGAAGCCGAACATAATCAGAGTATAGACGCCGTCGAGCAGGCAAATGGCGTGAACTGTGCGCTCAGAATTCCGAACCTCAGGTTCAGAACGCCTGGCGGAGAAACCTTTGATGGAATGCTGGTAACACGGACAGTTCATCTGGAGGGCAGGGCGTTCGTTCAGGTGCTCGTCGCCGATGTCAGTGAGCGGGTAAGGATCAAAAAAGCCCTGGTTGCAGCCAACCAGCGGATGAGAGAGTTGGCCAACCGCACGATCACGGACCTGGAGCTCGAGCGCAAGCAGATCGCTCATGCTCTTCACGACGAGATCGGCCAGAGCCTGACGGCCATCAAACTGTCCTCCGGCTGGCTCTCCAGGAAACTCGAGGCCCCGGATGCGCTCGAGAAAGTCCACACCGTAACCAGCATTGCGTCGGATATCATTGAAAAAGTGAGAGACCTCTCACTGATGTTGCGCCCACCCCAGCTGGACGAGCTGGGTCTGGTGGCGGCAACCCAGTGGCAGGCGTCCCGTCTGCTCGAGCCTGCCGGCCTTAACTGGACCCTGAGCGCCGAAAGAGATCTCCCAAAGCTGGATCCCAGTAGTGAAATCGTGGCATTCCGGGTAATACAGGAGAGCCTGACCAACGCGGTGCGTCATTCCGGGGCCAGTGACGTGCAAATAAGATTTTCAGTCCGTGGGTTATGCCTGAACGTGGAAATTCAGGACAATGGCGAAGGATTTGACCTGGAAAACCGGACGGAACACATGGGGCTTGTTTACATGCGCGAGCGTGTGGAGCTTGCCGATGGCAGTATCAGGATTCATTCTGTTCCCGGGACAGGTACATCCGTGAGGGTGCAGCTGCCTGTCAGCCTGGAAGAAACATGTGGAAACAGTAATGACGAAGCGTATCGTATTGATTGACGACCACCACCTGGTGCGGGCAGGCCTGCGTTCACTGATCGAGTGCATTCCGGGCTATGAAGTGGTTGCCGAGGGTAGCGATGGCAGCGAAGCCATGGCGCTGCTGGAAAGAGAAGATCCTGACATCCTGATGACGGATATCGCCATGCCCCGGGTTTCCGGTCTTGATATCCTGCCTGAGGTGCGCGAACGTTTCCCGGACCTGCCGGTTATCGTGCTTTCAATGCACGCGTCCAAAGAGATTGTCATTAGCGCTCTGAAAGCTGGCGCTTCGGGTTATCTGGTGAAAGACGCTGCTGAAGCAGAACTTGAGCTGGCATTGAATGCAGTAGTCGAAGGGCATCAGTATCTGAGCCCGAGAGTGTCCAAGGAAGTTTTCGACGCGATGATGGCACGACGGGCCGGAGAAGCATCGGTCAGCGAAAAGAGCACATTGACCCAGCGTCAGCTTGAAATCCTGCGGCTGATCGCCCTTGGCAAGAGTGCCAAGGAAATCGCCTACGACCTGGGGGTGAGCAGCAAAACCGTGGAGTCCCACCGCACCCAGCTGATGGAACGCCTGGAGATCCGGGATATACCGACGCTGGTCCGGTATGCAATCCGCGAGGGGATCATCAGTCTTAATGAGAATATTTGACATTGATTGGGTAGCCGAGGCAAGAGGAAATGCAGATGATCGTTCTGCATACCTGATAGTCCATTTAACATAATATACATTATGCGAAGTTGTGGACAACTTTACCGCCGTTTCCGCCCCCCTTGGTGGACGACCACAGAAAGTGCTAAAGAATAGCCACAAGTATCTGATCTGTGGTTAGGTGGGTTTAGCACTTTGCTTGGTCGTCCAATTGACGGAAATCGCAATCTGAAATAATGTTTTGAGAGCTCAAACCCCTCTTGCGTTCAACTTGGGCACGCGGTCTATTTATTGACTGGATGAACTATTGCATGAGCTCCAACACCATTGGTGCTTTGCTTTTCAATCAGGAACTCATTGATTTCCTTCTCGGCCCCATTGTCATAAAAGTTGGCTCCTGTAGCTTAGCCCGAGTGCCGTCTGTGTCTCAGGCTTACGGTTGCCGCATATCCCGGGCCACTGGCGAAGTTTGCGTGTTCCTGTCTGAATCACGCTCTACCGATGTGTTACGTGACCTCCGTGCCGGAGGCGCTTTCTCTGCGGTCTTCAGTCGCCCGGCGACTCACAGAACTGTGCAGCTTAAGACTCCTGCGGTGCGTATTCAGCCACTTGAGCCTGGCGACCAGGTGCTTATTGAACGACATGGTCTGCGCGCTGCTGGCGAGCTGATTTCCCTGGGTTACGTACCTGCGTTTTCTCAGGCGTTGATGGCGCCTGATGTTACCGATTCTGTCTGTGTCTGTTTTACGCCCGTTGCCGGTTTTGATCAGACGCCCGGAGCTGGTGCAGGCCAACCCCTCGGAGCCGGGGCATGAAACCGCTTCTGAGCAGTCTTCGGCGCTGCTTTGAAGGCGCCGTTCCTGCCGTCATCGCTACCTGTGACGAGAACGCCATGCCCAACGTGGCTTACCTCTCACAGGTGCATTACATAGACGAAGAACACGTCGCCCTGTCGTTCCAGTTTTTCAATACAACGCGCAAGAATATTCTGATAAATCCGACTGCGACCATTCTGCTGGTGGATCCGGTGACGGCGGAGCATTATCACCTTCACATTTCCTATCTCCGCACCATCTCGGAAGGCCCGTTGTTCGAATCGATGAAGGCGCGACTGGCGG
Organism: Marinobacter sp.; assembly: GCF_044799475.1. Lineage (GTDB taxonomy): Bacteria > Pseudomonadota > Gammaproteobacteria > Pseudomonadales > Oleiphilaceae > Marinobacter. The sequence continues at coordinate 2,964,001 of NZ_CP085217.1, forward strand.
GCATCGCCTCCCATAGCGGCATGAGTGACGTATTCCGGCTGAAAGGCTCTGATATCTACCGGGTACAGAGTATCGAGCAGGTACCGGGTACCTCGCCGCCATGTGCTGAACCGCTGGCGCCCAGCCTTTTGCCGGTGTTGCGGCGCAGTATTGAGCGACTTGGGGCCTGCCAGGACCTCTCTTCCTTGCTGGCAGATGCCCTGGCCTGCCTGGCACAGGAGTTCGACATCCAGCATGCCATGGTTCTGATGCTGGACGCCGCTGGCCACAAACTCTATACCGTGGCCAGTCGCGGCTATCTTCATTCCGGTGTGGGTTCAGAGATTGGCCTTGGAGAAGGAATTATCGGCGTAGCGGCGTGTGAAGGTGTTCCCATTCGAATCGGCCACTGCGCTACCGAATATCTGTATAGCTGTGCGGTTCGCGAAAGTTATCTGCAGAATAATGCCTCTAGTGATCTCGAGAGGAGCATTCCCCTGCCCGGACTGGCTAAATCTGGCAGCCAGATAGCGGTTCCCATCCTTCACGGCAAGCAGCTGATCGCCGTACTTTATGCGGAAAGTCCAGAGGAGATGCGCTTTAGCTGGGATGACGAGGATGCGCTGGTGGCGCTTTCACACTATCTGGCATTGGCAATCAAATCGCTGGAACGCTGCAGCGATCTCGCCGTTGAGCCCGCGACCAGGAAGCCCATGTCGAAATCCGGCAGTAAGACGGTTGACGTATGTTTCTACCGGACCGACCAGAGCGTGTTTATCAACAACGAGTACATGATAAAAGGCGTCGCCGGGGCCATCCTGTGGAAGCTGGTCCGGGACCACAGCGCGTTGGGCCGCGACGAGTTCACCAACCGCGAGTTACGTCGTGATAACAGCCTCCACTTGCCGGATATTGTCGATAATCTTGAGGCGCGGCTGATCCTTTTGCAGCGTCGGTTGGCTGAACGCTGCAATGCCCTGGCAATCGAAAAAATAGGTCGTGGGCGCTTTCGCCTGCGGGTAGCCGGCCCATTACAACTTCGCGAAGCCGCTGGATAATCAGGCCTGCTCCACAATCTGATGCCTGACCACCGGCACAGCGTCGGGCACCATTTCCCGCACTGCCTGGACAATGTTTGCAGCTGTTGGGACTGTCGCCTGCTCCAGCACCCAGGACGCTGCGGCAGGCGCGTCGGGGCCGGTCAACCGCACCACCGGAGCCCGCAGCGCTTCAAACGCTCGGGTCACGGCCAGTGCACCAATCTCCGCCGCCATGCCACACAGCCCACTGGCTTCCTGGACAATGACCAGCCGCCCGGTTTTGCGCACTGAGCCCAACACTGTTTCCTCGTCCAGGGGCTTGAGGCTGCGCAGGTCGATTACCTCAGCGCTGATGCCGAGCTTCTCCAACTGTTTAGCCGACTCCAGGCAGATATTTACCGTTTTGGCGTAGCTAACCAGGGTGACATCAGTGCCGTCGCGCGACACCACAGCCTTGCCCAGGGGCACTAGGCACTCCGTATCCTCGGGAACTTCGCCAGTTGATTGCAACAGGCTCAGATCAGTAAATACGAGCACCGGGTTGTTATCACGGATGGCCGTCTTTATGAGCCCTTTAAAGTCCGCCGGGGTAGACGGCATGACGACCTTCAGTCCTGGCGCATGAACGAACATCGCTTCCAGGTTGTGGTTGTGCTGGGCGCCAACGCACCAGCCAGCGCCGGTCATGCTGAGGGTAACCAACGGAAATTCGTGCTGGCCGCCGGAAAGATAGCGCAACTTGCCGGCACTGTTGACCAGCGCGTCCATGGCGTAGGTCAGAAACGGCGCGAACAGCAGGTCGACGACAGGACGCAAACCACTGGCGGCGGCTCCCACGGCGGTACCGCTGATCACTGCCTCTGCCAACGGTGTATTGCGCACACGCTGCGGGCCGAAAGACTCCAGCAGCCCAGCGCGGGACTTAACCACGCCCTCACCCATCACCATAACGCAGGGGTCGCGCTGCATTTCTTCCTGCAGCGCCTGGTTTATTGCCTGTTCTACATTCAATATCGACATGTTTTTCATTCCTTATCCGGCATATACATGCTGAAGCAGCTTTTGTGGGTCAGGCCAGGGGCTTGCCTCGGCAAAGGCCTGAGCGGTATCGATCTGCCGGTGGATCCGTTCCTCGATGGCCCTGAACTCGTTATCCTGCAACAGGCCTTCGGCCTTCAAACGTGCCTGCATTAACGCAATTGGGTCGCGTTTCAGCCACCGCTGGCGCTCGACCTGGTCCACGTAGGCAATATCATCCGGCTCCAGGTGTCCGCGTTGGCGATAGGTCAGCAATTCCAGGAATCGTGGTCGGCCATCGGCGCGGATTGCTCCAACCGCTTGCCCTGCAGCTTCAAGAACCAGGTCTGCATCGTTACCATCAAGGCGCTGGGTATCGAGCCCATGGCCACAGGCCCAGCGGTAGATGGCTTCATCGGCCATGGTTTCCAGCCGGTGCACATAGGCCTGCCACTGGTTGTTCTCGCAGATAAACAGCAAAGGAAGCTGCCACTGCACGGCCAGATTGAGCGACTCATGCAGAATGCCTTCGCAGGCTGCACCGTCGCCAAAGAATACAACCACCACGCCGCCCTCCTCTCCCTGCCCCATCTTCTGTGCTAACGCCACGCCCGGGGCCAGCGACAGGCCTCCGCCCACAATAGTGGAGGTCAGAACCACGCCCAGTTCCCGCGCAGAGATATGGAGGCTGCCACTGTGTCCACCGCAATACCCGTCAACACGTCCCAGCACCTCCGCCATCAGGCGGCCCGGGTCGGCCCCTCGTGCAAGCAGGTGTGCAGCGCTGCGATGATTGGTGATAATTCTGTCGCGACTGTCCAGAGCGCCAACCACTCCGACAGCGCAAGCCTCCTGCCCGACGCTGGTGCAGGTACCAGGCGCCCCGTTGTTCTGCTGCAGCGAAGCGAGCCGCTCTTCGTATGCCCGGATCAGCATCATGGTGTCCAGGCCACGTAGCCGGGGTTGACGGTCGGTTATTGGTGTATCTCTCAAACGTTTCATAGCAAAGTCTTCAACCTAAAAGGGGGTCAGGGCGTCGCTGCTTGCAGCGGCAGATTCTTGGGAAAGAACTCGATGTATGGCGTGTTGACCGGTTGATTCGGGGCAACGGCGGTCGGTACCGTTTCACCTGCCGGCCCAAGGGACCTTATGAAATGGTAAAGGGCCAGCAGGTCGTCATCTTCCATGTCCCGCAGAGCGAACCACGGCATGGGTGGCATCATGGGTGCACGGGCCCGGGCCAGCCACTGTTCTTCGTCTATATCGGCAAAGTACAGCCGCAGATTGGCGGGGTAGGTGGTGCCCCAGGGGCCCTGAAACCCGACGTCCACTCCGGTCAACCACTGGTCCCGAGGAATATTGCCGCCCGATTCCGGATAGCCGGCGGTGTGGCAATCATTGCACCCGGCCACCCGTGCCAGGTACTCCCCTCGCTTAATGAAGTCATTGCTGACTTCACTCCCGGCGGCAAGGGCCGGGGCGGAGGCGAATAACACTGAACCCAATAGTATGGCGTGAAACGCAGGACGGAAATTTAGAGATGTTGGAGAAATCATTCCTGAACTCCTCTTGCTGATGTCGATCAAGTGGGTTCAGATTACTTCGTCCTTGGGAGAGGCGATGCTAAATCTTGCCTAAACAAATACTAAGAAATTACTAAGTGATCCCGTTGCACTGAAAACAGATAGCATTCGCCCTGGAGCTGGCCGAGCTGGGTAGGTCGGCCAGGGTCGTACATATATAGAAGGGCCTAGCGGAAAATATCTTGAAAATCTGAAATCATATGATCACGATAAGCCTTAATATATTGCTCAAAAAGCAATGATGTAGCTGGATTCATTCACCCCTCCAGCGGCAGTTATTCGAGGTATCTCAACCAAGATGCATTTTCAATTAACAAGGTAATTTTGCACCCTCACCGCCCACTGCTCATTTCGCAAACAACTGCCCAATATCCTTGAAGGCTTTGAACTCAAGCGCATTCCCACAAGGATCGAAAAGAAACATGGTGGCCTGCTCGCCAACTTCTCCTTCGAAACGGATGTATGGCTCAATCGCAAATTCCGTACTGAGCGATTTCAGACGTTCCGCAAGAGCCTCCCACTGTTCCCATTGCAAAACGATACCAAAGTGCGGCACCGGCACATCGTGCCCATCCACTGCGTTGCACTTAACATCTTCCTGCAAAGCGGTTTTGGGATGTTCGTGAATTACGAGTTGATGGCCATAAAAATTGAAATCGACCCATTGATCGGACGAGCGGCCTTCTTCCAGTCCGAGAACTTCGTTATAGAAAGCGCGAGCAGCTGACAACTCGTAAACTGGGATTGCAAGATGAAAGGGAGAAAGGCTCATTAACGGCTCCAATTGGTTTAACTGGTTGAAATCACATTCAAGAGAATCGGGTTCTACTCCAATTCTACAGACGGTTTTAAAACGGCGGGATAACTTCCGATCCTGATCGGCAACTCTACGTCGCATCCTTGAGTTATGGGACCGCTCAATATAGCCGAATAGATCAGCTCGCGCTTCGTTCTGAGTGCGGTAGCGCCGGTGGAATTCGCTCTCGCTTAAACGTCCCGAAGAGCCCCCGCATTCGGTATTATCACCACAGGGACAGACCGCACTCCTGAGCTGGACGCCGAATTTAGTACTTTGTGTGGAGAATCGGTTCGACCGCGTATTCTAGAAATTACTTTAAGTTTCTTTAGCACTATGTGTGGACACGGGCCTTTAAGTGTCTGATTTACCGTTAGGCGGGTTTAGTACTTTTTGTGGTCGTCCAGTGTTTACGGCTAGAGAGCCGCCACAGCTAGCACTTCGCCCATAGCTCTTGAACAGTCTAACCAATTGCTCTGGCTATATTGACTGCGACCATAATTGATCATAACTTTTTAATTGCAGTCCTGATCTATCTCTCCGACTGAGCCTGAAGCATAAACAGCCGCATTTTCAGACCCCGCCTGTCTCGAGAGACTCGATTCACGGTTCGTGTACTTGGTGATAAAACGAAAACTGACGACAAGGAAACCAACCAGGAGGGTTTAACCATGTCAGACAAAAAGCTTGCCAATCCATCGCGTCGCAGGGTTCTGAAAGCAGGGGTAGTTGCCGGCGCGGCAGCCGCCTTTGGCCCATGGGTCTTGACCAGCCGAACAGCAAACGCCGCGGCTTACCTACCCGGAATTACCCTTGACCCCTCAACCATCCCGCAGTTTCTCAATCCACTGCCGAACCCACTGGCAACCGCGTTCAAGTTCGATCTCTCGGGCTCGCCGACGATCGGCATGTCGCAGACGACCGCGCAGATACTCCCAACCGGCCCGGCGACCACGGTTTGGGGCTACTCTGGGACGGCACAGGCCGCCGGTTTTCCTGCAACCACCTTCCCCGGTCGGACCTTTGAAGTCCAGGCCGGAGAGCCGCTTCAGGTACAGTGGCAAAACAACCTGCCGGTCTATCCAAAGCCGGGAGCTCATCATTTGTTACCGGTCGACACGACCTTGCACGGGACCGAGTTTGACGCAGAGCTAGGACCACGGGTCGTGCCGCACCTGCACGGGGGCGACACGGAATCGGACAGCGACGGCCTGCCGGAGCAGTGGTGGACGCCCAACGAAGCCAAGGTAGGGTCAGGCTTCGACAAGAGCCTGTACGACTACGACAACTCCCAGGAAGCGGCCACCATCTGGTATCACGACCATGCGGTGGGCATCACCCGGCTCAACGTCTACGCCGGCCTCGCGGGCTTCTATATCATCCGTGATGACTATGACACGGGGCAGCTGGGCAACCCGCTCAGTCTCCCGCCCTCCCCTTACGACATTCCGCTGGCGATCCAGGACCGGATTTTCGATCTCGACAACCAGTTATTCTATCCATCGAGCCCGGCCCTGGCCGAACAACTGTTCGGCCCCGCAGTACCCGGACCCTACCCGGACCCTACGGTCTTCGCCGAGGTCTATGGTGATGTGATCATCGTCAACGGCAAAGCTTGGCCAAAGCTCCAGGTCGAGCCACGCAAGTACCGCTTCCGTATTCTCAACGGCTCGGACACTCGCTTCTACAATCTCTTCCTCGACTTCAGCGTGCCGTTCCTCCAGATCGGCACAGATCAGGGCCTCCTGAATTCACCAGTGCCGACACTACAGATCTCGGTCGCGCCGGGCGAGCGTTTCGACGTCGTCGTAGACTTTTCTGCACTCGCCGGCCAGACCATCATCATGCGGAACAATGCGCCAGGGACCTTCCGCCGCCCGCTGGTGATCGATCCGGAAACGACCGGCAGGATCATGGCCTTCGAGGTCTCGCTCCCGCTCGACCCGAACCTGCCAGACCCGGCCCTGCCGGCGACGTTGCGCGGCGGTCTGGACCAGCCAGCATCGATTTCGCTCGCCAACGAACTGGCCCTGGTTTCGAACACCCGCCAGGTATTCCTCTACGAGGGCCTGGACGGCTTGGGCCGACTCAAGCCGCTGCTGGGCACGGCCGAAGGCCCGCTGGACTTCTCGGCCCCGGTAACCGAGACACCGGTGCTCGGCAGCACCGAGATCTGGGAGATTCACAACACCACACCCGACACGCATCCCATCCACCTACATCTGGTGCGTTTCCTCGTGGTGAATCGCCAGGGCTTTGATGTGCGCCGGTTTATGCCAGGTGCCGGCGGGGCGGCCACGGTAAGGCTTCGGGGCCAGCCGAAGCCTCCCGCTGCCACCGAGGCCGGCTGGAAGGACACGGTGCAAGTTCGCCCGGGCGAGGTGGTACGGATTGTGGCCACCTTCAACCGGCCGGGACGCTACGTCTGGCACTGCCACATCCTCTCGCATGAGGACCACGAGATGATGCGGCCGTTCGTAGTCGAGGAGTAGCGACGGATTCCAGGTTTCAGCAGCCCTGATTCAGCCGGAGATGGTCACAAAACCTTCTGGCGACCAGGACGGGACGTGCGAATGAACTTGAGGCGGCAATGGGCACTCCGGCCATCACGGCTTGCACCGGAGTGCTTCGCGAAATCATCAGCGAAGGCGATCTGATCCGGCAATCGGACAAAGACCTGGACGCGAAGTCTGGTACTTTCTGAGGAAATCGGTAATCCCATTTTGAGCCCGGCGCTGTCTGCCGTCAGGATAGTCAAGCCCACAACACGAGGACTGAGCCCCGCGCGAAGGGAAGCCGCTGGCCCCGAAGTGCTAGAGGAAGGAACTGTCGGCTTGAGCATGTTGTTGGACGTGAGTGCCTGGATAAAAGCTTCTCGTAGAAACTGGGACACCTATTAGCCAGCCAGAGTCAATAGACCATACTAATCCCTTATGATGTCTTTCAAGACAGAGTCCCGTACCAACTGAAGCCAGAGCTTGGCGGCAGCTGCTAAGGAACAGCGAATTGCCCATGCACCAGGACAACAGAACACACCACCGAGTCGCTCCAAAACTCGCATCGTTGGCGGTTCTATTACTGGCAACCGTGGTGATGTACGTAAGCCAGGGGTTAACTCATACGCTGGTTCCGCTTCGGCTCGCGAGTGGCTCCGCCTCAGGTTTTGTCACGGCCTGTTATTTCGTGGGGTTCGGCCTGGGTGCTTTTCTGGGCCCGCTGCTTATCCGGCGCGTCGGCCATATCCGCGCATTTGGCGGCCTGTTGGGTATTGTCATCTTTGCCGTGCTTTCTCTTGCGCTGATCGACGCCCTCTGGTTCTGGGCAATGATCCGACTACTGCATGGCGCAAGTATTGCCGCCGTAGCCGTTGTGGTTGAAGCCTGGTTGGTCAGTGCCTCCGGCCCCGAGGCACGCGGACGGGTGCTTGCAGTCTACACCCTCGCAGTTTACGGAGGTATTGGCATCGGGCCACTGTTTCTGACCTTCTTGCCAGACACGCTCTGGCAACCATTCAGCGTTGCGGCAATCGCCCTGTGCCTGGCAGCGGTGCCGGTACTGTTCTGGCGCACCGATGCGCCGGCAATACCCACCCGTGCCCCCGCCAGCTGGCGACGCATCATAAACGTCTCGCCAGTCAGTCTGGCAACGGCCACTGCGGCCGGCTTTTCGGGGGGCGCCCTTACCGCACTGGGGCCGATCTACGCGCTCTCGTTGGGCCTGGATACGTCCGGCGTCGCGCTTATGATGAGCGTGCCCGTTATTCTCGGCCTGATTCTGCAATGGCCCGTGGGAAGCCTATCCGACCGTTACGAGCGCCGCCGGGTAATGTCGGGCGCAATACTGGTCAGCGCCAGTTTCGCACTCACGCTCATCTGGGGCCAGAGCCTGGGATTGGTCGCGATTTACTGCCTGCTGGCGGGTCTCCACGGTATTCTGTACGCGCTTTACCCCCTCGCCCTCGCTCATGCCAACGACCGAGTCGGGACGCCCACCGATACCGCTGATATCGGTGCCGGACTACTGTTGGGCTATGGCATAGGTGCGGCGGCGGGACCAGCCGTTGCCGGCGGCGCAGCCCTCGCCATGGGACCTGAATCGGGCTTCCTGGTGGCCATGGTAGCTCTGGCGCTGACTGGCTCCTACATCCTGCTCGATGTTCACCGCCATGCCCGGGTCGACATCGTCGATAAGGGCGCTTACACCAACCTGCCTTCCTCAACCCCGAAGGTGTTTGAACTGGAGCCCCGGACCGTACCCGATCCCGTGACTGAAAACGACCTAACCCCCACCCGCACCGATGAATCAAAGGGCCCGAATGTATGATGGTCAGGGGGGAAGTCCACATTACACTTCTGGTCAGCCCGATATCCTGGTTGAGGATATACTCTTATGGTTATCCATTCTGACCCCAGGAGGTTTGGACATGCCGACTCCCAGCCGCGAGGAGCTTCTGGATGAGCACCAGCCTGATGCGGTGCGAGTCCGGCTAGCAAAGCCAATGAGAGCATCAACGTTACCTGATGCTGTACTCGGAGGTATTGATGGTTGTGTCACTACCTTTGCGGTGATATCCGGTGCTTTCGGTGCGGGCTTCTCCCCGCAAGTAGCACTAGTCCTGGGTTTCGCCAACCTGGCTGCTGATGGCTTCAGCATGGCGGTGAGCAACTACGAGGCTGGCCAGGCACAATTGGCTCAGATTGCTAGCGCTGAACAGATCGAACATCAACATATCGCCTTGGTGCCAGAAGGTGAGCGAGAAGAGATTCGCCAACTGTTCCAGGCGAAGGGCTTTGAGGGAGAGCTGCTTGAAAAGGTAGTCGAGGCTCTATGTCATGATCCGGAAGTATGGGTCTCTACCATGTTACGAGAAGAATATGGGTTCTCTGCTGCTGGAATGAGTCCTTTGCGATCGGCTCTGACTACCTTCGCTGCATTCCTTTTGATCGGAACTTTGCCCCTCTTGCCCTATGCTCTGCCAGGGTTCAGTATCACAACTCAATTCCTGGCCAGTCTTGCTCTTGCAGGATTGGTGTTTTTAGGCATCGGCATGCTTAAGAGCGCGGTATATGGTGTGCCAGTTTGGCGTTCAGGACTACGTACATTGTTAATGGGTACCGCAGCGGCCGGATTAGCTTTTGCTACCGGCTATTTCGCAAAAGGGTTACTAGGTAACTGATGATTTGAGTTTTTTAGCTGCGGCAGGCTTCCAGTGGTGGGGCAATAGTTCGGCGATGGAGTTATTCTTCTGCGTCGGGACGCTGGGAGGGCTTGGTTACGCTTAGGCTGCTCCTATCAAGTGTCCACTACAGATAAGTGGACACTATCTTGACGACGGCAGCGCTACACTCAAGATGGGATTACCGGGCGCTTACTCACGACGAGCAGCTATAGTGCGACGATCCTCCAACCTCAAAGAGTTCCGGCGGCTTCAGCCTGTAGTATTTCTGCTCCACGCTCTTCGATTGCTCGGCGTATGGCTCGGTCATGACTTCCTGCAATTCCCGCAGCAAAGAGTAGTCCCCCGCAGCAGCTTGCTGATAGGCCGGCACAACCAGCCACTCTCTCAAACTGTACTTCGGATTGACGAGCTTCATCTGCTCGGAAAGCTCCTCATGAGAGCGGGACTGGGTCAGCGATTGCCATTTTGAGAGCCACGCTGCCCAGCGGTTGTCCATGCCTTCGGCGTCGGCCGCATAAGACCGACCCTTGTAGAAGCTTTTCCTGAGTGGCTCTATGTTGTCGGGCACCGATGAAAGCTCCCGGAAGAAGATGGTGTAATCAACCGTGGTTTGCATCATCAGTGTTGCGAGCTCGCTGAATAACCCTGGGTCAAAAGCGTCAAGTCCGAGCTTGGCACTCCACATTTTCTCCATCTGCGCTTGCATCACATTCGGGAAATCATTCTGAATCTCTTCGAGTTGCCGCAGACAATCCCTGTGTGATGTCAGCAAAGGCCGTAACGCGGAACAGAACGAGTGAAAGTTGCGCTCTGCCGCCAACGGCTGGTTGAGGAAGGAGAAGTGATGTCCGCCACCCGTCCAGGGTTGGAACTGCGGATCAAACACATCGCAGAATCCAAAAGGTCCATAGTCGAGCGTGAAGCCGCCGGCCGCACAGTTGTCGCTGTTGAAGTTCCCCTGGCAGTAGCCCACACGGATCCAGTTCGCCATAAGGGATGTCAGTCGGCCGCGAAACGCGCGGGCAAGTAACACTGCTTTCTCGGCGGTCGGCAGTGTTTTGTCGATAACGTCATCGTACTCGCGATCAATCAGGTGCAACACTATCTGCTCGAGCTCCTCCATCGCCTGCGGATGCTCGTTCTTGCGGGCGCGACGACTAAAGAGCTCGAGCTGCCCTACCCGAATAAACGACGGTGCAACACGGGTAGAGATGGCAACCGGCTCGGATATGAGCACATCTGGATCCAGGGACCGTGAGCCCTCCGAATACCATGGGCGCCTGACTTTTTCGGTTTTCGAAACATACAGGCTCAAAGACCGTGACGTTGGCACACCGAGCGCATGCATGTGTTCCTGCGCAAGGAACTCCCGGACACTGGACCGCAGAACGGCCCGGCCGTCTGCGCCGCGGCAATAGGGTGTGCGCCCTCCTCCTTTTAGCTGCATTTCCCAGCGCTGACCGTTAATGACGGCTTCAAACACGGAAACAGCGCGACCGTCGCCGTAGCCGTTACCGGTCCCGAACGGGCATTGCTGAATAAATTCTGTGCCATAGATGGAAAGTGCGTAGCCACACGCCCACCCGACTTTGCGCATGGGCTCCGGAGCGCGCGACAGGTCACCGGAAAAGATGCGGACGAAGTTCTCTGACTGCGCCATGCTGTCGGCGAGGCCAAGTTCGCGAAACAGGGTTTTCCCGTGCGCGACGTACTCGGGACTTTCGATGGGCGTCGGACTAACCGGAACATAATGGCCGGAGAAGACCTGTCGCGGTGCGTGATCCGCGCCGGTTACGTTGCCCTCAGGATCGCAGTTGAGGGTATCGACGAGCGAATAGTCTGCCAGAGTTGCGAGATCGTCGAGGGTTGCGACGACAGTGGGTGTTTCGCGAGCTACTCGCTTTCGCATGCAGGCTCCTTATGCGTGGTTTTGATCAGTGGCAAGCCAAAGGCCCGCTCATCGCTCGTTATGGCGGCATTTGTATGAGACTCTTTTCGCCTTTAAGTTCCCAACACAAACCTTTAAATCGGTTGGCGATCTTACATGAATCATACTGATGCTGAGCTCGATGTCATAATTATTGGCGCAGGTCTCGCAGGACTGAAAGCAGCGCTGGAACTGAAAAACACTGGAAAACGCATCCTGGTTCTGGAGGCGCGGGATCGAGTTGGCGGGCGCTCCATGCCGGGGAAATATGTGGCCAGAAAATTGACCTGGGCGGCTGGCGAAAACGCGGTCTGAACGGCTCTGTTGCCAGTAGCGACCGCATATTCAACGTGGTTTTTGACCAGTCACAAAGCGACGGCGGCATCGGCATCCTTGTTGGTTTTATCGACGGGGATAATGCCATCAAGATGAGCGGAAAGGACGAGTCCACGCGCCGCAAACAAGTAATCAGTGATCTGGTCCATTATTTCGGGCCTGAAGCTTCCAACCCGATAGCCTATGTGGAACAGGACTGGACCAAAGAGGAATGGAGCCAGGGATGCTATGTAGCACACGCTGCCCCGGGCACGATCACCTCATTTGGCGAAACAATTCGGCAACCCTGCGGCCGCATTCACTGGGCCGGCACGGAAACAGCCACCGAGTGGACAGGCTATTTAGACGGGGCCCTTCAGTCAGGCATACGGGCCAGTCGGGAGGTTCTATTGGCGGCCGGCAAATAATATCCAGAATTTTGGGGTCATTCCCGGGCGCCTGGACATCGTTGCTGCATACTCCCTCAGCCGCCGGGGTGGCTGGCAAGCTCCTTCAGCGCTGCCATGGCCTCATCGGCTCGGTCGCTGGGTACGAACATGTGGTCGTGATAAAACCCTGCGATGACGTTGGTGGTAATGCCCCGCTCTGCAAGCAGGCTTGTTACCACGGATGTGAGTCCCAGAGCTTCAAGACTGGAGTGTCCTTCGAGCGTGATACGGCAAAAGATTCTGTAGTAGTCCAGGCCCTCGGCTTTGGCCTGCTCCAGAGGAATCACCAGGGTTAGTCCTTCCAGTTCGGCAATGCTGGCAATGGGCTTGAGCCTTTCCAGCTCGCCATACTTTGCGTTAGCCACTGTGCAGTAAACATAAGTCGTCGAGTCCAGTTTCGGTGAGAGCTGCCTGATCAAATCCTGCAGAAACTGTGTTCGTTTCATCTCTGACTTTCCTTTAGCCGAATGTCGTGTGTATATGGAAATTTAGCACTTTCTGCGGTCGTCCGGAGCAAAATATCATTTCCCCGGCAAGGATGCTGAAATACGCCCTCGTTCGACCGTGGCAATAATCCTGCACCTGTCACACACTCTCACTTCTGACAGAACGGCCAGAACTGGTAGAAGCGCCAGCACTTGAATTCAGCTTCGCACTGCTTGAGCTGATTGTCGTAGGCCCAGGCCCGGTCGCGGACGCTCAGAGCAACGCGCTGCAGGCCGGGCTTGTTGCCGTAGGTTCCGCGCCGGTAGCCGGTCGGCCCTTCATGGTAGGCATAATAAAGGTGCTTCGGGTTGGACAACCCAATGCCGATCCGCTCATGGCTGCGCCAGTTGTACCAGCCAATGAAGTCCGTCGCATATTTCATGTGGGTACGGCGTGAAAACAAACCACCCTCATCGTCCAGATACTCACCCCAGACCGCGTCCTGGGCCTGCGGGTAACCGTAAGCCGACGACGAACGGAACCAGGGGATAAAGCCCCAGAGCCGGGGTCGTGGCGGACGGACATGGCTTCGGAACGACGATTCCTGGCGAATGAATGCCATCTGGGTGGCAATGGGTGTGCCCCATTTCTCCTGACTTGCCCTGGCATAGTCATACCACTGGGGCTGTTCGCGGAAAATCTCGCAGATATTGCTCTGGTCACGCGGTGGTGACGCAGCGAATGGCGAACAGCCGGCCACCGCTGTCAGCAGCATCAGGATAAACATCAAACGCATGAGGGCTTGCACCATTAACCAGAAATATCCGGAGTATAGGCCCCAGAGTCGACCGCAGGAACAGGTGACCTGTCCTCTCTGTTTAATTGTTCTCTGGTAATGGAATCACGCCCGTGCTTTTTCCCTGCAATCGTTCACGCACCTTCACGCGCGCCATCAAGGCACAGGGGGTAATGATCAGCGTCAGCACCGTCGCAAATCCCAGACCGAACACAATGGCCGTTGCCAGGCTCAACCACCACTGGGTGATGGGTGCGCCAAACGCGATTTCCCGATTGAACAGATCAATGTTCATCCGCAGCATCATGGGCATCAGCCCCAGAACGGTGGTCACGGTGGTCAGCACAACGGGGCGCAGGCGCAACAGGCCCGTGCGCAGAATCACTTCCCGAGGATCGGCGATGCGCTTCTGCAACCGGTCGTGGGTGTCGATCAGTACAATGTTGTCGTTGACGACGACGCCGGCGAGCGCAATGATTCCGGTACCGGTCACCACAATGGAGAAGGCCTGGTTGGTCAGCAGCAGGCCCAGCACGGCGCCGATGGTCGACACCACCACGGCCGAAAGTACCAGCGCGGCGCTGAAAAAGCTGTTGAACTGGGTTACCAGGATCACCGCCATCAGAAAGAGTGCGACAAACAGGGCGCGCATCAGAAACGCCTCTGCGGCGCGCTGCTCTTCGTCTTCGCCCTTGAATTCGTAATTGACCCCGGAGGGCAGAGGATCGGTGGCCAGCCAACTGCGCAGCTCCTGCACCTTGTCGTCAGCCAGCACGCCGGGGGCGGTATTCGCGCGCACCGCCATCGCTCGGGCTGAGTCAACCCGGCGTAGATTGGCCACCCTGGGTTCGGCTCGGCGTTCAATGAAGTTACTGATCGGCACCGCACCCGCAGGCGTGTTCACCCGTAGTTGATCAAGCTGGGCCAGGGTGCGCCAGCGCTCCGGATACCGCACAACAATATCAATTTCCTCGTCGGTGTCATCAGGCCGGTAACTGTCCAGGCGTAGACCGTTGGTTACAAGTTGGGCAGCGTTGCCGATAGTGGTGACATCCAGTCCAAACCTTGCTGCCAGGGCCCGATCCACCCTGAGCTCCCACTCGATACCGGGCAGCGGGCGGTCATCTTCGATATCCGTGAGTCCCTCCATGGATTGAAAACGCTGACGCACTATCTCCACTGCCTCGGGCAGTTTGTCAGGATCGCGGGCGCTCAGTAACAGCTGCACCGGTTTACCCACGGGCGGGCCTGCCTCCATCCTGCGAACCTCGACCTGGATACCGGCCAGCTCATCTGTGCGTTCGCGGATTGCCTGTAAGATCTCATTGGCAGGTGGGCGCTTATCCCAGTCCTCGAATTCCACCGAGATCCGACCCACAACATCCTCGGCCATATCTCCCATAAAGCTTAAGCCGCCACCGCCGGCCGTGCGTGCATAGACGCTCTCAAAAGAATCCCGGTACGCCAGCACTTCCTGCTCCACTTCGCGGACCAGCGCATCCTTCTGCTCTAACGAAAGATTGCCCCGGGCGTGGACCAGCAGAGTGGCGAAATCCGGTTCCACCTTGGGGAAGAACTCAACGCCCTTGCCGAACGCCCCGTACAATATCCAGGCTGCGAACAGGGCGACCGCCGTAACCCCCAGCACTCGGCCCGGGTAATCCAGGGCCTTGTTGAGCCCGCGCAGATAATAGCTGGCAGCCCCGGTGATCTCTTCCAGATTGCCGTATTCGGCGGCGCTGAGATTGCGTCGCTGCCATTCAGCCTCGGCCCCGGTCTTCCCCAGATGGGCGCCCAGGGTGGGTACAAAAATCAGCGCCATCAGAAGCGACGCGGCCAGGGTGGTCATGAGCGTAATGGGGAAATATCGCATGAATTCGCCCACGATGCCGGGCCAGAACAGCATCGGCAGAAACGCTGCCATGGTGGTGAGGGTAGCTGAGATAATGGGGCCGCCCATGCGCCGGACGGCAAGGGCGTAGGCCCGATAACGATCTTCACCCGCCGCCATGTGGCGCTCGGCGTATTCCACCACCATAATGGCACCGTCTACCAGAACCCCGATTGCCAGGATGAGAGCGAACAGCACCACCATGTTCACGGTATAGCCCAGGAGGTGCAGCACGAGGATACTGGCCAGAAAGGAACCTGGAATGGAAATGCCGACCAGCAGCCCAGAGCGCAACCCAAGAACGCCGACCACTACAATCATTACCAGCACCACGGCGCTTACCACGTGGTTTTCCAGATCCGTGAGCATCATCTCGATGAACTCAGACTGATCCTGGCTGTAGCTCACTATCAGATTGGACGGCCAGCCAGCTTTCAAAGCATCAACTGCGGAGCGCACCGCCGCGACCGTGTCGATCACGTTCTCCCCCGTGCGCTTGGTGATTTCCAGGGTCACCGCCGGGAGCCCATTCACCCTGGCGTAGCCCTCGGCATCCTTGAAGGTGCGGTTGACAGTGGCGATGTCACGGACGCGCACGATGGCCTCGCCCTTGACCTTCACCGGCATATTGAGCACATCTTCGGTGGTCTCGACCAGTCCGGGCACCTTGATCGCAAAGCGCCCCTCGCCGGTATCCAGGTTGCCCGTGGCCACTAACCGATTGGAGCGGCTCAGGTACTGGATGATCTCTCCAGCCTGCAGGCCGTAGCTTTCGATCCTCAAAGGATCAACGATGATTTCCACCACCTCCTCGCGTTCCCCGGCGATCGTCACGTCCAGCACACTGGGCACCGATTCGATCTCATCACGGGTGGTCCGCGCCAAATGCTGCAAGGTGCGCTCGGGCACGTTTCCGGCCAGTGTCACCAGCAAAACCGGAAAAATGCTTGTGTTGATCTCCTGCACCACGGGGGCGTCAGCGCCGGCCGGCAGCTCCGGTTCCGCCTTGTCGACCGCGTCTTTCACGTCCTGGAGTACCGCGTCGGCATCAAACCCGGCATCAAATTCCAGCACGATCTCGCCGCCACCCTCAGAGGCGCTGGCCCGCATCTCCTTCAGTCCATCGATTCCGCGGAGTTCCACCTCCATCGGGCGGATCAGCAAACGCTCAGCGTCTTCCGGCGACACTCCTTCCAGGCCCACCTTTATAAACACAAAGGGAATGTCCACATCTGGTTCCGCTTCCTTGGCGATGTCCAGATAGGCCCAGGTGCCGGCGATCAGTAACAGCGCCAGAACGGACAACACGGCCCGATGGCGGTTGAACAGCCACTCGATCCAGGCCGTCACTGCCTTACTCCGGGAATTTCAAGTCGTTCAAAGGGAACTGTTTCGACCTGCTGGCCGGCGCTCACGAACTCGTGGCCCACGGCGATCACACGCGCCGACTCCGGAAGTCCGGTCAGCCACACACCATCAGGTGTGTCCCGCACCACCTCCACCGGATAAAAAAGCACCTTGCCAGTCCCGCTCACGCCTTTGACGCCCAGGGTGCCGTCATCGGCCAGTGTCAGTATCGATGCAGGCAGGCGGTGGGCGACGAGCTCGTCGGCAAAGAGGGCAACCTCAGCGGTCAGTCCCTCGATGATGTCGCCGTCCTCATTGTCAATCACCACCTCGACGGGAAAGGTGCGGGTTGCCACCTCAGCCACCCGACCCACAAAGACCACTTTGCCCTCATGAACGGAATCGTTAATCAGTCTTACCTCGGCCGAGTCGCCCTCGTCGATCCTGTTCAGGTGGCGCTCGGACAGAGACCCCCTTACCCGGATGGGACTCAGATCAACTACTGTAGCCACCGATGCGCCCCGGCTCAGAAAATCGCCCTGCTCCACATAGCGGGTCTCGATTAAACCCTCTATGGGCGCCCTGATCTGTGTGCGTTCGACCTCCGATACCGCCATCTTAAACTGCGCCCGGGCCGATTCCAGAAGCGCCTGGGCATTGGCGAGCATGGTTTCCGAAATCGAGTCCCGTTCGCGCAACTGCTGCGCCGCGCGAAACTCGATCTCGCGCTGCTCCACCAGTGAGCGGGCCTCCTGTACCCTCGCCTGCCGGCTCTCCACCGCCAGCTCTACCAGTAGATCCCCCTGGTCTACCCGGTCCCCCTGCTCCAGATACAGTTGCTCGACTACCCCATCCGTCTCCGCTTTCACCGTCACGCTGCGATCTGCCAGGGTGCGACCATTAATAATGATTCGATCCTGAATTACCTGGTGGTGCGACTCCAGAACCCGCACTGATACTGCTTCATCAGCTTGCTTCGCCGCGACCTCCTCTCCGATCTCTGGGGGTTCTGAATCATGGAGCACCCCGGAAAACATCCAGAGGACCACGGCAACAAAGATAAGGCTGGCAATTAGCGCAGAACGGGGATACAGCAGGGACTTCCTGTCGGCTGTAGGCATCGGAGAATCACGGGGTTGCGGCTATTAAAATCCAGAATAACGACTCGGGAGAAATCCTGGTTGATCAGGATCAAAAAGATGCACGGAACATCTGCAGACATCAGGAAAGGGACGGCTTGAGCGGTAAACTCCCCATCAGAAATACTCAAACTCCAGATCCTGGTAGACGCGCCCCGCATTCTTGGCAGCAAGCTCTTCGAAGGTATCCAGGTAGGACCATTGCGACTGGTCGATGTTATAGGCGTCATCCAGGCCACCCCCACGCTCCAGAATTTCGATCACAGCGTCACGCAGGAACACGAGATAGCCACGGGTTTCCCGGGTAACCACGTCAATGGTGGTGGGCTCACCGTGACCCGGAATCACAATGTCCGGGTCCAGCTGGGCTGTCATCCTGTCGAAAGACTCAATCCAGGAACCGGTGTCGGTGTCTGGGAACACGGCGAGTAAGCGCTGGTGGAAGCCGAGATCTCCGGTTATCAGCAGCTTTTCATCAGGGATCCACAGAACGATATCCCCCGGCGCATGCCCGGGGCCGAAATAATGCAGCTCAATTTTCAGGTCTCCCATGTTGAGTTCAAGCCGGTCTTCGAACCCGATATCGGGCACCGCGACGTAGGTTCCTTTGGCCTTTTCCCCATTTCTGCGCTGCATGGAGGCCAGTTTGGCTTCACCCTGGTGTTTGAACTCATCAATCGCCTCGTTCTGGGCAATGGCCGGAACGCCCTGGTCCCGCCAGTAACTATTGCCCAGCATGGAATGGCCCTGAGAATTTTCATTCACCACATATTTGACGTCTTTGTCGGTAATGCTTCGAATTGAGTTGTGGAAGGCTTCCGCAAGCAGGTAGTTGTCACCACCATTGAACACAACCACACCTTTGTCCGTGATGATGAAACTGAGATTGTTGTTAAGGCCGTGGTTCTCGTATGTGGGAGGAGCAGTCGCACCTATGGCTGAATAGACCCGATCCGTTACTTTGGTGAGTTCCAGTTGCTCCGGAATATCATTATCTGCAGCGACAGACCCGGGAAGGATCAATACAGCCAGAAAAAGCCCTCGAAAACCCATAATTGTTCTCCCTGTAGAGCACATCGGAGCGAACGGCGAAGCTATTCAGGATGCCTGAAAACTGCCTCGGACAATGCCGAGTCATCCGGTAGCCCAATGATCTTGCGTATGTCTCCATCCGGATCTTTATAAAACACCGATGGCGTTACTGCTACGGCCAGACTTTCCATCAGCCGGTTATTGCTCTGGACCAGTTTCCGAAGCTCCGGCGGTACATTTTCTTCGGATTCCAGCCAGTCTCTCGGGAACTGGCTGTCGTGGAAATCGAGCTTGCTGACTGGGTCATCCGCCCCGAGCACGCTGGCCGCCTTGGCCAGGCTGGAGGGTTGAATGATGCCGACCATGACATGCCGCAGCTCGATTCCCCGCTCCAGATAGCGCTGGGCCTTCTCCCGGAAGATCAAGCAGTAGCCGCAATTGGCGTCTGTAAAGGCATAGACAATACGTTTGGCATCGCCAGGCCCTTCCGACACCCAGGCCGCATCCGCCAGTTTTTGCCAGGCTCCGCTCAAATCCGGTGTGGGGAGGTGGTTTCGGATGTGCTCGGCACTGAGATCCTGGCCAAAGCCGTCGACCATTCTGCCGACGACGACGTGCTCGCCGTCCGGCATGAGGTAAACGGAGACCGGATGGCCGTTCCTGCGGCCGACAAAGCCTTTCACTCCCCCCGGTGCGTCGAAGCTGGCTTCCACTTTAAGACCCTCATCAACCAGTACCTGGACAGCATCCGGATACGCTGCCAAAGCCATGGAGGGAAGCAGAAATAACAGGGAAACTACCTTCAAAATGTGCCTTAACATATTGATTCCGATTTATATTTAAAATAAAACGATCAAAAGGACGCCATTTCCAGATCCATCTCCACCGCGGCAACACCCGCCAGGGCGCAGTTTTCATCTGTCTCGCCAGAAGGCGCGCCACTCACGCCAACGCCCCCAATGGTTTCACCGCTCGCCTGGATGGGCACTCCCCCCGCTGAGAGCAGTACCTTCTCTAGCTTGCCAACGGAAAACGGCCCGGTAAAGCGATCTTCCAGAGCCGAGGTCGGGGAGGTGAACGTCATGGCGGTGTATGCCTTCCGGTAGCTGACCTCAAGAGAGAGGTCCATGGCGAGTACATCCCGCAGTACCACCTGAGGGTGCCCTCCCCTGTCCACCACAGTCACGGAGACCTGAACGCCCTGCTCGCGGCATGTGTCGATTGCGGTTTTCGCGATGGTCAGAGCGGTATCCATGGACAGCCTTTTGATCTCCACCATCACTGGCTGCTCGCTCTCCTGGGCCCCGGCAATACCGGTAGCAGCAAGGGCTGATGCAAATATCAGGGGCTTCAACAGGCTGGTTTTCATGGCAGGTTTCCTTTTCAGAGCCAGACGATCATGGGCGAACGAGAACATAGCCTTTTTCAACCTCATCCAGGATATGCGCAACCCCCACGTCGACCGGGATGCTTTCAGGGTGGAGCTCCGGACGGTTTCCGGTGTCTCTCTCGATGGTATTGATGGTGTTCATGCAGACGCTGAACCTGACGCCCTGGGCCATGAGACTGCTGATCCTCTCCCGCCGGCTGTTGTCCGCGTACATCAGGCGCACGCCTGGTCCGAAGGTGGTTACCTCGATGTCAATCGTATCTGGCCCATAGTGTTCCAGCAGGTTGGCGGCAACACTGAGCACCCTGCTCTGCTGCTCCGCCTCATCGTCGCTCAGTTGAAGGAGCAGGAATTTCTCGGCAAATGGCTTGCTCTCGTTCAGCGGTTCCCCGTGAAGCGTGCCCGCCGCTAACAGGAGCGCCAGACCCATTAGCGCTGCGCTGGATTTTGCAAGGAAATTCCTGTTCATCATTTATCCTGCGTAGTCTTCGATCCCGGGATTGCCGGCCACATTCTTGAGAGTTGGTTTATTAAATTTGTCTATCCTGACTGTCTTCTCTGATTTCAGGTACTCAGCAACAACGTCCCAGATTGGCGGGCCCGGTGCCCGTGAGTTCACGGTGGCCCAACCAGCCACTTTGTACATTTTTGTGGCTTCGATCTGCTCGCCGTTATCCAGGCGCATGTCCGAGATTCGATTGTTCATACTGGCTGTTGGATCACAGGTGTAGTCCATGCCACCGACACGTACCATGTCACCACCCTGCTGGTAATAAGGGTCCTTGTTGAACAGGTTGTCAGCCACATCCTCCATGATGAGCATCAGGTCGGCGCCCGACATTTCCCGGACATAGGTTTCCGGATAGGTAATGGCTGTGGCGTTCATCACATCGTCCATGGTGATGTGGTCACCCGGTAGCACGGTGGTACCCCAGCGAAACCCGGGTGAGAGGGAGATCTGTGCATCGAGAACCTTGCGCTGCGCGTCGCAGATCACCTGGTCCATGGTGCCGTTGAAGTTGCCGCGCCGGTAGAGCAACTCGTCGGCGACAGCCAGTTTCTCTCCGAGCTTGTCCATATAGGGGGCCCGGACTTCCTGAATGAAGCTGGTCATGGCAGGGTCCGCCTTGATCAGGTCGGAGAAGACCGGCAAAAGCTTGTATTCGTAGCCCCGAACGCCGTCATTGCCGATATCAAGATCCAGCACAGCAATGTATTTGCCGTTGGTGCCGGCGTTGCTCACCAGGGTCTTGCCACCGGGATTGCTGACTTCTGTAGGTTGCGGGACTGCATCGTGAGTGTGGCCACCCAGGATGGCATCGATGCCGGTAACGCGGCTTGCCATTTTAAGATCCACATCCATGCCATTGTGGGAAAGGACCACAACCGCGTTGACCTTTTCATTCTCACGGATCTCGTTAACCAGCGCCTGCATCTCGGCTTCGCGGATTCCCATGCGCCAGTCAGGAATGAAATAAGACGGATTGGCGATCGGGGTATAGGGAAAGGCCTGGCCGATGATCGCAACGCGCTTGCCCCCCAGTTCGCGGATGGTATAGGGCTTGAAGACCCGTCCACTGGCTTCGTCGTACGCTTGCGCACCCATGAACATGGCTTCGTCAGAGAGGAAAACGTTCTGGGCGAGAAACTCTCCCTTGAAGGTGCTCAGATTCTTGCGAATCTGCTCTTCCGGATAGGTGAATTCCCAGTGTGCCGTCAGGATATCGATGCCAAGCAGGTTACTGGCTTCCACCATATCCTCGCCCTGGGTCCAGAATGCGGTACCGGAACCCTGCCAGAGGTCGCCACCGTCGAGCAGCAGCGAGTTACCCGCACCGGCTTGCTCCCGCAGTTGATCAACGAGGGTTTTCAGATGTGCGAAACCACCGAGTTTGCCGTATTCCCGGGCTGTCTCAGTGTAATTGAGATAGGTGAATGCATGGGAGCGCCGGGTATCTGCCGGAATTCCGAAATGGTCCAGGAAGTGCTTCCCGACCAGGTGCGGAACCCTGCCCTTACTGGGGCCAATTCCCAGGTTCACGTTGGGTTCACGGAAATGAACAGGTAATAACTGGCCATGAATATCGGTGAGATGAAGCAATCGGGCGTTGCCGAACTTCGGTGCGTCGTACAGTCCCTCGCCGCCTTGTGCCAAAGCAAGCTTCGGGGCAAGCCCGGCAAGGGCTGCCGCCTGCATGGCCATGAGGAAGTCTCTGCGGGAAATTGTCACTGCACTCTCCTCTCTTTTGTAGTTATTGCAGTCTTTTGTATTTATTGGAGGTAACCAGTCTATCCGATTCCTTACCGGGCAGACTGGCCAGTGCCGCGCACGGTGTCAGCCACCTATGGCGACTTTGCGCCAGGCATCCTCTTTCTGCTGCTGCTGACGCTGGGCGACGGATTCTTCAGCAAGCTTCAGGGCCTCGCGGGCCATGGACTCGGCTTTTCCATAGTCTCCGCTGTCAGCAGCAGACTGTGCCGCCTTCAGGCGGTCCGAGGTGACGGTCCACTGAAAGGTACCAGCATCCTGATGCATACTCTGGGCTTTCGAGTAGACCTCTTTGAAGTCCTCTTTGGGGCCCGCCTGTGCGGTCAGCGGCACAGACAGCGCAAGCGAGATACCGATTGTCAGTAAAAGCCTGTTCATTGCGATTCTCCCTTTCCGTTCATGACTATGGCCGGGTTGCCGGTCCGACGACTGGCAGACCATTGCTCATGTAGGTCAGGAAATACTCGAGATTGCGGTATTCCTCACTCTGCGCTGCAAGTGGTTCTGCCCGAACATTGTTATTGCAGCCCGCAAACCGGCGGTGCAACGTGCCCAGCTCACCCCACTTCGAACGGTGCACCGGGAAGTTTGCCGGCTGCCCCACTGTCGGTGACAGAAAGTCGGCCCGAATCCACTTGCCCGGATTCTGGACATGGCAACTTGCGCAGGAAAAATTCAGCTGTCCCCGCCGGCTGTAATAAAATTCCTTGCCATCCTGGTAGGCAGCCATCGCATCGGGATCATCCGGGACCTTGATGTTGATGGGCTTGCCCTGGGAGGTGGACGCCATGTAAGCGGAAACCGAAGCGATCGGCCCCTTCTTCCATCCGAGCGGCTTCTCACCATTGGCTTCACGGCAGCGGTTTATGGCGAGTTCAAGCGTGATAACTTCGTTCTTTTCGGTGTCGAAGAAGGGGTAGTTCTGACGAATGCCGATGCCATCGTTCTCGAAGCAGTTGGCGTAGGTCCTGCCATTGGCAAACGGCGTCTCGAACATCTCCTGACCTTCGACAACCGCAAATTCGTAGGGTGGAAAATCCTGCATGGATTCCCACTGTTTGCGGCGATCTTCATTCAGCGCGTACTGGCCGTTCACGAAATCCTCGAAAGGCACGTCCGGAAACATCTGCTTGAAGTATTCAACCGTTTCTTTCCGGTCTTCTTCAGGGGTCGACCCTGCCAGCGCCTGGGGCACCACCAGTGCCGCTCCGAGAGCGATCAGAATGATTTTCGCTTTAAGCATGTTCAATCCTCCTCTTCGGCGATCCAGGGTGCACCTGGTCCGCCGACAATCCTCAGGTGATCGTTGCAGTGGTTGAATCGCTCTCGCCCTCGTTATCGATCCAGCTGATGGTGACATCGTCACCCTTTTTCGCTCCCTTGAACCGACACTCCAGGAACGGATCCTTGGATACCGCCGGCCCCCAGTTGGCGACAAATACCTCCTTGCCACCATGGGAAATGGTCAGAACCTTGATGAAATGGGCCGGGATAACATTACCCGCCGAATCCTTTACAAACCCCGAATCCATAGGGTGTCGAACCAGGGCTTTCAGTGATGTCACACCGCCATTCTCTACTGCTCGAACTCTGATACTGGACGCCATTGCTGTTCTCCTGTCCGGTTAGCTGTCAGCCGCCGCAGCCGCCAACGGTCACTTTCACGTTCTGGGCGGCCTTGTAGGCCTTGCCATCAGAAATAACGACTGCAACAACATCCGTCGTCTCCGCCATCTTCAGGCGATTCGATACGAATGGCATCGCGCCCTCAGAAATATCAAAATAGGCGGCCAGAGCATTCGGATTTTTGGCCACCAGCAATGCGATGCTGGTCACCTTCGGCAGTGTGGTTTCGACGGTCACGGGCACTACGGCGCCGTTCTGGGCGATGGTTGGCAGATCCATGGTGATCTGATCGGATTCGGTCGCTTCCATCCCGTACAGTTCAGCAATAGTTTCATCCACCCCCGGAGTCCTGAATGCATTCTCCGGCCAGTCGGACGCGTCGGGGGCAGTGGCGGCCTCGACCCTAAGTGGCACAATGCCGGAACCCAGCGCAAAGCCGGCAACTCCCACACCGAGCATCCCCTTCAAAAAGCCTCTTCGCCTTTGGTCAGTCACGGTAACTTCTCCTCCACATTTAGAGCGTATACAGGTAATCAACGATTCGGTTTATTTCCTGTTTGCTCAGGATCAAGTGTCGTCCGAATGGCGGCATTACCGTCACCGGGTTAAACTGGGTCTCGTCCCAGATGCGTTTGAACAGAATCTCCCGGTTGGGGTAGCGGGATCTCATGTCCACCAGTTCCGGGCCGATATTGCCAGTCAGTTTGCCATCATCCATCTGGTGGCAGGCCAGGCAGTTACCATCCTTCCGGCTGAAAGCCAACTCCTTTCCCCGGTCAATATCAGCCTGGGCAGTTTCGGCAAACACCGGTGCAGTGGCACTCAGTGCGAGTGTGGTCAAGCACACGGAAATTAACGCTTTTCGCATCACGCAGTCCTCCTCGGCACGCATTGTGGAGCCTTGTGCTCCTGGTCAGCCTTCACTCTGTTATCCCCTCATCGAGGGGGCCGGTTGTGCTTGGCGTCAGGTTTTTGCCTTCTGCCGAGTCGGATACGGTTACCTCCTCTTTGCAATCTTTCATGCAGCGATCGTTGTCCACGACCGGCCGCGGGTCTTCCCAGATAAAGCCATCGTGATTGGGCATCACCACCTCAGGCAGGGTTTCCCTGTTAGCGACAAAATCGCCCTCCACGATGTAATTGAGATTCAGGACATAGGCAGTCACGGCGTAAACCTGATCGTCTGTCAGCGACTGGGGCGCAAAGAAGGGCATGGCTCTGTGGATGTAATCCCAGAGAGTGGAGGCATAGGGCCAGTAGCTACCGACCGTTTTTTCGGGACGGTCCTGATCAAGGCTGCCCTCCCCGCCCGAAAGCTTGGGATAGCGGCCCATGCCTTCGCCGAAGGCCCCATGGCAGGATGCACAATAAGTCTCATAAACGCCCATGCCTTCGTCGACGGAACCGCTGCCTTCGGGCAATCCCATGCCGTCAGGGCGGACATCAATGTCCCAGGCCGCAATCTGTTCTTCTGTTGGCGGCTCGCCATATCCGTAGTGGCCGGATTGCTCGGCCGCAACAACCAGGGACATCGAGGCGAGCATTACCCCGCAACACAATCCGGAAAGCAGGCGTGGGGATTTATCAAAGCTGGACATTGACCACACTCCCGTCTGCGTTGACTTGCCAGGTCTGGATCGAGTTCTTGTGATAGATCGAGTTGGTGCCACGAGCCTGCTTGAGCTGAGCCAGCGTAGGCTGGACATACCCGGTTTCATCAATAACCCGGGATTGCAGGAGTGCGGGATTGCCGTCCCACTTCCACTCGAGGGAAAATCGCGTCAGGGATTTGGACATCACCGGCTCCCTTAGTTGCGCCTGCTGCCAGTTCTGACCACCGTCGACCGAAACATCGACCGCCTTTACCTTGCCGCGGCCACTCCAGGCGATCCCTTCAATCTGGCAGACACCTTTGCCCCGCAGTGGCATCTCCGGGCACGGCGATGTGATGACTGATTTGGCTTCCATCACCCAGGTGAAGCCATGGGCTGTGCCGTCGGGCATCAGATCCGTGTACTTGGAGGTTTCCTCGCGCTGCATCCAGGGCTTGTCGCCCACTTCCAGCCGGCGCAGCCACTTCACATGGGTATTGCCTTCCCAGCCGGGCACCACCAGGCGGACCGGGTAGCCCTGCTCACGACGAAGTGCTTCGCCGTTCTGGGCGTAAGCCACTATCACATCGTCAAGGGCTTTCTCGAGTGGGATGCTTCTGGTCATGGCGGCACCGTCTGCGCCTTCTGCCAGCAACCATTTGCCCTCCGGTTTGATACCGACTTCCTGCAGTAGCGTGGAAAGCCGAACGCCAGTCCACTCGGCGCAACTCACCATACCGTGCAGGAACTGAAGGGAATTGAGCTGGGCACCACGCCATTCCATGCCGCCGTTAGCGGGACACTCGATGAAATTGATCTGGGAAACACTGGGAAACCGCTGCAGATCCTCCATGGAGAGAATGATCGGGCGATCCACAAGGCCATGAATCATCAGGCGATGCTGCTGAGGGTCGATTTCCGGGCGACCCGCATGATGGCGCTCGAAGAAAAGACCGTTGGGCGTGATGATGCCTTTAAGGTGCTGAAGTGGGCTAAAGCTGATTGATGAAATTTTGTCCGCGGTCAGCCAGGGTACGTTCCGCCGGATAACCTCCTTTTCAAAGGGCGAGGGAACACCGTACGGATCGGCGACCACACCCGCACCCAGTGATCGGGTCCATGGCGGAATCCCGGGAGGATACTGCGTCGCTGCAAGAGCCTTTGGGGCCAGGCCTGCGAGAGCGCCCCCTACCATGGCACCACCGGCAGTAAACAGGCCGCTTCTGAGAAAACGTCTGCGTTCTTCTGAGGGTAAGCGTTCGGACTCTTCCAGGGCCACTTTTGACAGGTCCCGGTTAAGTCGACGGAGTTTGCCGAGCATATTATTTTTCTCCTCCTTCGATGCCCTCTCTGGGGCATTCGGCCGGCAGCCGGTGCGTAACTGGTCGGCGGACTTGTTGTTTATGTTATAAGGATATAACTTATTTATAGACCGCTTGTGAGCAGGATACAAGTAAGTTTTGAATGCGGATTCATACGACCTTCGTTGGCAAAGCTAAGCTCTGAATTTCCGAAACCTGATATAAATCAATGTCGAATACTGCGTTTATGACTTACGTAACATAAAAGGAGAGGCTGAAATGGAGGCAAAAAAAATTAGAATCAGTATCAGAACCGCGGGAATGGCTGCTGCCCTGCTGGGCTGGTCAGGAGTGCTGGCCGCCGAATCCTCTCCCGGTTATCCCCAGCTCTCGATTCCCTTTGAGGCAGAGCCTGTGAGCGTGGAGAACGTTTACTATTTTTCCGGCCAGTCCGGGGTCCCGGATAAGCAGAACGAAGGCTTCACAGCCAACGCCGGATTCGTCATCACCGAGGAAGGCGTGGTGGTTTTCGACGCACTGGGAACCCCAAGCCTGGGTGCAGCAATGGTCGATAACATACGTGAACTGACGGAACTGCCCATAACTCACGTTGTGATCAGCCATTATCATGCGGATCACGTTTACGGGCTTCAGGCCTTCCGGGACTTGACGAAAGCGGAGGTGATTGCCCAGGAGGCATCCCATGTCTACATCAACAGCGCGGATGCAGCCCAACGCCTGGAACAGCGCAAGGAGGCTCTCTCACCCTGGGTAGATGACAACACCAGGCTGATCACCCCGGATGTTACCTTTGACGAAGAAATAATGCTGGAGTCTGGCGACTACCGGTTCAGTATCGTGCATGCGGGCCCCGCCCACTCCCCGGATGACACTCTGATGATGGTGGAGCCTGTCAGTGTTCTGTTTTCCGGAGACATTATCCAGAATGACCGGATTCCATTCCTTGCCAGTTCCGATGTAGATACCGGAAACTGGATGAGGGCCATCGACAGAGTCAGAGGCATGAATCCGAAAATCCTGATACCGGGCCACGGCAGAGCATCGGAAAATGCCATGGAAGCCCTCAATTTCACCTATGACTATCTCGCTTACGTGCGGGATCAGATGGGCGCTGCGGTTGAGGGATGGGTTGAGTTCGAAGATGCCTACGCCCAAACGGACTGGTCTCCCTACGAAGCGCTGCCAGCCTTTGACGCGTCCAACAGGGCCAACGCCTATCGCGTATACCTGGAAATGGAAAAAGCGGCTCTGGGCGGGGGCTGAGCAGACTTCAGCGGACGACTTTGGCCACGCTCTTTTCTGCCGGGTCTTCGAGACTGCTGCAGTCGTGTATTGTCTCCGTAGGTTCAGACCATCCTGCCCGCTGAGACTTTGCCATGATGCCAGAACAGACAACCGGCAACTCGATCTCCCTGCTGGAAAACGGGGATGAGTTCTTTCCCCGTCTGATAGAAGCGATTGACAGGGCGAAAAGCGAAATACTCATTGAGACGTTTATCTTTCGGGACGACCCATCCGGCAGGGAGATACACAAGGCGCTGATCGGGGCCGCCAGCCGCGGCGTCTGGATTTCCCTCATGGTGGATGGATTCGGCTCCTATCATCTCCCGCAAGACGTTACCGACGAGCTGAAGAGCGCGGGCATTCACTATACCGTCTATCACCCGCAGCCGAGATGGCTTCTGGTCAGAACCAATATATTTCGCAGACTGCACCGAAAGATAGCGGTCGTTGATGGCCTGATTGCCTTTATCGGCGGAATAAACCTGACTTACGACCATGTTTCGGACTCCGGACCCAGCTTTATGGTGGATTATGCCGCAGAGTTGAAAGGACCGGCCGTAGCTGTAATACGGCAATTTGCGCATCAGGCGATAGCAGCACATCTAGACCCGGAGGTTACGCTTCCATCGCTGCCCCCTGAGCCGGCATCGGCGGCTGGCAGTGCCCGCGTTATTTTTCTGACCCGGGATAATGAAAAACTCCGCGCGGAGATTGAAAAAGAATATCTCGAAAGGATTGAACGATCCCGCAGTAACATACTGATTGCAAACGCGTACTTCTACCCGGGCTACAGGATGCTTAAAGCGCTCCGTGACGCTGCGAGACGCGGAGTCAATGTTCGCCTTCTGATCCCGGGAATCACTGATACACCGCTGGCTCAGCGAGGAGAAAAACTACTATATGACTTCCTCGTGCAATCCGGAATCGAAGTGTACGAATACTGCGACCATCTCTATCACGGGAAAGTAGCTGCCTTTGACGACGACTGGGCCACCATTGGATCAAGCAATCTCGATCCAATCAGCCTGTCCCTCAACCTGGAGGCCAATATCTTTGTGAAGGACCCGGGCTTTAACCAGGATATCCGGGAGCACATAGAAGGCTTGATATTCCAAAGTGACGTAAAGCGGATCAGCCAGTCCTGGGTCCGGCACCGGACAATGCTCAACTGGTTCCTGACATTTCTGATTTATCACCTTCAGCGCTACTTCCCGCGTCTGGCGGTGTGGTTACCCCCTGCAGGGAGGCGAATCCCCCGCTCGGCGACGGTCGTTTCCAAAAAACATAATGGATCCTGGCCGCACAAGTAGTCAGTTGCACAATTATCAAAAATCCAGACCCGATCGTCCCCTGCCTTCCCGGGCCACTGGAATCGGTTCCAGCGGGCCATAGGTTAGGCTGTGCTGGAAACTCTTTTTCACTTGGGGCATGCATTTCAGCAATGAAACCACTAGCCTCATGGGACGGACCAGAGCAAACAAAAGCTCGAGGATTCGAGCCGGGGGAGCCCAACATGGATGTCCTTAACGCTCAAGATCATCAATTCTTTCCACGCCACTGCTTCCAGGAGCTTATCGATGGATTGACCTTGCAGGGGTTCAGCTGCGTCGGACCAGTCATCCGGGACGGCGCCATAGTCTTTGACCGGCTCCAGAAGGTTAGCGAGCTGCCGCAAGGCGTTCGCGATCAGCAAGGGCCCGGGCACTACCGGCTGAAAGAAGACGGCGGTGCCCGGTGGTTTTCATGGGCCAATGGTCCGCAGGCGTTGAAACCTTACCTGTTCCCCCCCCGCGAGGTGCTCTGGCAGGCCACCGAAAAAGAAGATGGCACCCTCTGCTTTACCGAAAAGAACACCGACCCGAAACCCATAGCGGTACTGGGCGTGCGGGCCTGTGATCTGGCCGCCCTTGCGATTCATGATGCGCATTTTCTCAAACCCCCTTGTCCGGACGAACATTACGCGCGCCGCCGCGAACAGATATTTATCGTTGCCGTCCATTGCAGCCATCCTGCATCAACCTGTTTCTGCGCCTCTACCGGAGACGGTCCGTCCGCCACCTCCGGCTATGACATTGCTCTGGCCGAACTGGATGAGGGATTCATTGTCGACGCCGGCAGCGAGCGTGGAGAGCAGATCCTGAGCGGGCTTACATTATCAAAGCCCAGCCAGGATCAGCTTGATGAGGCGCGTCATCAGACAGAGACAGCGATAGAAGTCCAGACACGCGCCCTGCCCGATCTCCCTCTCAATCGGATCCTTTTCGAGAATCTGGATCATCCGCGCTGGGATGACGTCGCCGAGCGCTGTCTGGCCTGTGGTAACTGTACATCTGTGTGCCCCACCTGTTTCTGTGCCAGCGAAAACGAGGTTCCCAGCTTGGACGGTCAGGTCAGCGACCACAGCCGCGAGTGGAGCTCCTGCTTTAGCCAGGGACATTCCTATATCCACGGTCTCACGATCCGTCCGGATATCCGGACGCGCTATCGGCAATGGCTTACTCATAAACTCGGCAGTTGGATTGACCAGTATGGCCGCAGTGGCTGTGTCGGGTGCGGCCGCTGTATCGCATGGTGTCCGGTCGGGATTGACCTGACGGAAGAAGTTGCAGCGATCTGCAAGGATGCCGGTAATGGTTAGTTCCGCCCCGGCTGGCAGCAAAGAGAAATCAGATTTTTCCGCGGCTGGCAGTCGCATGCCGATGTCCGCGGAGGTTATCGACCGCATCGAGGAGTCCGGCAAGGTCTTCACACTGCGCCTTCGGCTCTCCAACCCGGAGCAACGACACGCCTACCGTTTTGAGCCGGGCCAATTCAACATGCTTTATCTGCACGGTGTCGGGGAAGTGGCGATTTCCATTGCCTCGGACCCCAGCAGGCCCGGTCTGCTGGGGCATACCATCAGGAGGGCTGGCCGGGTAACCGAGGCCATGGCCAGATTGCCTGCTGGGGGGCGGGTTGGACTTCGGGGACCGTTCGGACGGCCCTGGCCACTCAGTCAGGCAGAAGGCTCTGATGTACTGGTGATCACCGGCGGCCTTGGCTGCGCCCCGGTCGTCGGGGTGATAAATTACGTTCTAAAACACCGGCAACTCTATGGAAAGCTGACCATTATCCAGGGCGTAAAACATGCGGAAGATTTGATCTGGCAGGATCAATACAACCATTGGCGCACCATGCCGAATACCCAGGTTCTGCTGGCGGCTGACCACGGTGGCCCACTTTGGCCATTCCACGTCGGCATGGTGACTGAGGTGTTCGACAAGGCCCACATCGACCCCGCCGATACGACGGTCATGATGTGCGGCCCGGAGCCAATGATGATCGCCGGCGTCAATGATCTGTTGAAACTGGGCTTATCCGAACAAAGTATTTATCTGAGCATGGAGCGCAACATGCAGTGCGCCGTCGGCCATTGCGGGCACTGCATGTTTGGTGCTCAGTTCGTCTGCCGACAGGGGCCCATCTTCAACTATCCCGATCTCAAAGCCCTGCTGGGCACCAGGGGGTTCTGATGGCACTGACGAAACCTGAATCCAGACCCCGGATGGCCGTGCACAAGTTCGCCTCCTGTGATGGTTGCCAGCTCACCTTCCTCAACCTGGGTGAGACACTACTGCTGCTGAACGACATGGTCGACATCGTGCATTTCCCGGAAGCTGGTCCTGTGGCTCCTGAGGCAGAGGTGGATATCGCCTTTATTGAAGGTTCCATCACCACGGCCCATGATCTGGAGCGCATCAAACAGATTCGGTCGCACAGTCGTTTTATGGTTGCCTTTGGCGCCTGCGCGACGGCCGGAGGTATCCAGGCCCTGCGGAATTTTTCCGACGCCGGTGAATGGCTCAGTGCGGTCTACGCAAAACCGGAGTATATCGATAGTCTCGCAAGCTCCACGCCGATGTCGGATCACGTCAAGGTCGACCTGGAGATCTGGGGCTGCCCACCCAACAGTCATCAGGTGCTCGGCGCCATCCGGGCGTTCCTCTACGGCACAGTGCCGCAGCAAAGCCGGGACAAGGTTTGCCTGGAGTGCAAGCGCCAACAGGTGGTCTGCGTGCTGGTGGCCAGGGGCCTGCCCTGTATGGGCCCAGTCACGCGGACCGGTTGCGGCGCCCTCTGCCCGAGTTTCGGACGTGACTGCTATACCTGTTATGGCCCGGCCGAAGCGCTAAATACCGCCTCGCTGGCGGGCTGGTTTGAAGGTCTTGGCCTCTTGCCGGAAGAAATCACCCGTCGTTTTCGTCATATGAGTAATAGCGCGCCCGAGTTTCGCGACGCTGCCCGGAAAATCATCGCTACGGATGCGAACCATGGCCACTAGCAACCGGACCGTCGCCCTGCATGTTCCCGTGCTGGCCCGGGTAGAGGGCGAGGGAGCTCTGCATTTGCGTATCCGCGATGGTCAGATCGAGGACTTGCGTCTGCAGATATACGAACCCCCCCGTCTCTTTGAGAAGTTTCTGGAAGGCCGGTCCTATCAGGAGTTGCCGGACCTGGTGGCGCGCATCTGCGGGATCTGTCCGGTTGCCTATCAGATGAGTGCCGTTAATGCCGTGGAAAGTCTGACGGGGACGGACCCCGGTCCCTGGGTGCGGGCCATGCGCAGGCTCATGTACTGCGGTGAATGGATCGAAAGCCATGCCCTGCATATTCATCTGCTCGCCGCGCCGGATTTCTTCGGCTATGACAGCGCTATCGCCATGGCAAAGGACCATCCCCACATTATCAGGCGGGGCATGCGTCTCCAGGGCCTCGGTAATGAAATGATTCGCCTGCTGGGCGCCCGTTCCGTCAACCCGGTGGGCGTCAGGATGGGGGGCTTTCATCGGGCACCTTCCGTTCGGGACGCAACAGCTTTGAAAGTGGAAATCGAGGACGCCCTGCAGGATGCGGAAGACCTTGTGACCTGGTGCGCAGGAATTACGGTTCCAGAGCAGAACCATGACATGAGCCTGCTATCCCTTCGGGAACCGGAGACCTATCCCATCCTCACCGGCGACATAGCCTGCAACAGCGGGCAGTCGTTTGCCGTATCGGAATATGACCAACACATCGTCGAGGACCAGGTTCCCGGCTCTACGGCGCTGTTCAGTCTGTTGGATGGACAGCCTTATCTGGTTGGCCCTCTTGCCCGCCTGAACCAGAATCTGGACCTTTTGCCGGAGTCGGTCCGGGCACAGGCCGTAAAGACCGGGATAGATTGGCCCAGCGGCAACATGTTTCACAGCATGACGGCCCGTTCGATTGAAATCCTTTACGCCATGACTGAAGCCATCCGGATTCTTGAGAATTACGGAGAGCCCGCGAGGGCGTCGGTGCCGGTTCAGCTCCGGGCAGGGGTCGGTTATGGCGCCACCGAGGCGCCACGCGGCCTGCTCTGGCACCGCTATGAACTGGATGGCCAGGGCTTGATCCTGAAGGCGCGCATCATACCTCCCACTAGCCAGAACCAGGCCCGCATCCAGCAGGACCTGCAGCAATCCCTGACGGCCTTCGGTCTGGATCGGCCAGACCAGGAACTGCAACTGCATTGCGAGCAGGTGATTCGCAATTATGACCCCTGTATCTCCTGCGCCACACACTTCCTGACATTATCGACGGAGCGTCTGTGATGGCCTGGCGGGTGTTGGGTATCGGCTCGCCGTTTGGCGACGACCAGGTGGGTTGGCGACTGGTCGCGGATCTCGGAGCCCTTGGGGTTGCCACCGGCTGGGACTGCACCGCTCTGGCTCTCGACAGGCCCGGGACAGGCCTGATCCACGCGATGGCGGGCGCCCAGGGGGTTATTCTCGTTGATGCCCTGGAGAACAGGGGGAAACCTGGATGCATCCACTCCTTGTCGGTAGACGATTTAATGCAATGCGATAACCGCTTTTCCAGTCACGGCTTTGGCGTAGCCGAGGCCCTGGGCCTTGCCGTTGAACTGGGGCTGCTGCCACCGCATTTCATGATACTGGGCGTCGAGATGTCGGAAGGCCCGCTTGCAGATGGTATTTCGCCAGCAGTTGCTGCAGCCCTTCCGGCGCTTTGCAGCCGGGTGACGACCGTATTGAGCGCATGGCGCAGTGAACAGCCGGGGCTCACCAAGGAGGTGAAAACATGTGTCTAGGCGTACCAATGCAGATCGAAACCATTGACGGCATCACTGCCCGCTGCACGGCCCGGGGTATCTTTCGCGAGGTAAATCTGATGCTCATGGAGGGCATGGATCTGAGCCCCGGGGACTTTGTGATGGTGCATGTAGGGTATGCCATCCAGAAGATCGCAAAGGCCGAAGCGCGCACGGCCTGGGAACTCCATGATGCGATGGCGCGCGCTGGAGATGCATGAACTCAGCCTGTGTCGGGCGCTCCTTCGCCAGACTCTTGAGGTGGCGGAACAGCATCGGGCCCGGGCGATAAACGCCGTGCATCTGCAAATCGGCCCTTTGGCCGGGGTCGAGCCTGAACTGCTCAAGACCGCCTTTACTCTGGCAGCCGCGGGCACCATTGCAGAATCAGCGGAACTCAAGCTGACGAAAACACATGTTCAGATCTATTGTCCGGGCTGTGAAAAGGAATTTCGGGGGGCGGCGAATCAACTCTGCTGTCCCGGTTGCGGAAGCTGTTCGACACAATTGACCAGCGGTGACGAATTGATCCTGCAGAGTGTCGAGTTAAGCCTGGAGGATCCATACAGTGCTGATAATTCAAGGAGCAGATCATGTGTGTAGATTGCGGCTGCGGGCAGCCCACAAGTGTTTTGAACCCGCAACAGACTACCTCCATCCCCCTGTTCAGAAATCTGCACCAGCAGAATCAGGACCTTGCAGCCCATAATCGGGAACATTTCCGATCAAGCCGCACCCTGGTACTGAATCTGATGTCTTCACCCGGCGCCGGCAAAACCGCCCTGCTGGAAGCCACGCTTCCGGTGCTCCAGGAAAGCTGCCGCTGTGCAGTTCTGGAGGGGGACCTGGAGACCGAACTGGACGCGCAGCGAATTCGTGCCCTGGGTATTCCAGTGGTGCAGATCACCACTGGCAGTGCCTGTCATCTGGATGCTCAGCTGATACATCGCGCTCTGGATGAGATAGAACTCGCCAAAACCGACATTCTGTTTATTGAAAATGTCGGCAATCTGGTTTGTCCTGCCAGCTTTGATCTGGGCCAGCACCTGAACGTTGTTCTGCTATCAGTGACCGAAGGCGACGATAAACCAGCGAAGTATCCGGTCATGTTCAGAACGGCAGATCTGCTGGTTATCAGCAAGCTGGACCTGCTTCCCCATGTGGGTGACTTCCGGATTGAGCGGGCCGAAGACTTTTTCCGTGACCTTGCCAGCCAGGCCCCAATCCTGTCCCTGTCGGCACGCAACGGAATCGGCCTCGACGAGTGGCTGGCCTGGCTGAATGCCGAGAGAGCGCGGTTTCTCGCTGATACACACATCCCGGCAGAGAATGGAGGCCGGCGATGACTCCCGAAGCCAGACACTGGCTGGATCTGATTCAGGGGCTTGCTCTGCCTCACAGTGTCAGGGTCATGAATGTCTGCGGTGGCCACGAACGAGCCATCAGCCTGGCAGGGCTGCGAACCGTCCTGCCTCCCGAAATTGCACTGATTCCAGGGCCGGGTTGCCCAGTCTGCATCTGCCCTGAGGAAGATATCTATCGCGCGATGCGGCTGGCCCTTGATGAACATGTCCTGTTAGTGGCGTTTGGTGACATGCTGCGGGTTCCGGTTAACCTGCCGCGCACAGAGCCACGCTCCCTGGATGCAGCCCGGGCCGCCGGCGCTGATGTTCTTCCGATAGCCAGCCCCATGGATGCCCTTGTACTTGCGCGGCAGCACCCGGAGCGCGAAGTCGTTTTCTTCGCGGCCGGCTTTGAGACAACCATGGCGCCGGTCGCGGCGATGGTTGCACAAGGTCTTCCCGACAACCTTTCACTGCTGCTGTCAGGGCGCCTGACATGGCCTGCCGTGGCGATGCTGCTCGAGTCGGAGAACCCCTGCTTTGACGCGCTAATCGCGCCCGGCCACGTCGCTACCATCATGGGGCCGGAAGAATGGCAATTCGTGCCCCACCGCCATGCTCTGCCGGCAGCCGTGGCTGGATTCACGCCCGAATCGCTGCTGGCGGCCATTTATTCGACCCTCCGGCAGACGCTGGAAAAACGGAGTTTTCTGGATAATTGCTACGGTGAGGTAGCTCAGCCTGGCGGCAATACAACAGCGCAACGCATACTGAAAGATGTCTTCGACGTTGTTGATGCAAATTGGCGCGGCATCGGTGTCATCCCCTGCTCCGGGTTCAATCTGCGCGAGACCCATGTCGCACATGATGCCCGGCATCGTTTTCCCGACCAGCCGAATGCGTCCCGCCGTCGCATGGGACAAATGCCGGCGGGTTGCGCCTGCGCCCAGGTTGTAATGGGGAAGATTTCTCCCAACCAGTGCCCTCTGTATGGCCGGGGCTGCACCCCGAAAAACCCGGTTGGTCCCTGCATGGTTTCCGACGAGGGTGCCTGCCGGATCTGGTGGGCCAGTGGTGTCCGTGACCGGGAAGCTACGCCGGTATGACCATCGCGGAAGAATCCGTCGCCTGCCACTGGCTGATTAGCGGCCGGGTTCAGGGGGTGGGATTCCGGCCGTTCGTGTATCGCCTTGCCCGGGAGCTGGGGCTCAGGGGCTATGTTCGGAACTGCTCCGGCACGGTGGAGGTCGTAACCCTGGGCAAAGCCTGCCAGCTTGATGCCTTTGCCAAAGCGATTCAGCAGCAGGCACCCTGGTCGGCACGACCGACCAGGGTCGTGTGGGAAAAGATCCCTGCCAGCCCCTGGCCGGACTTTCGCATCGTCGCGAGCCGCTCCAGTACTGCCGACATCCACCTGCCGCCGGACTGCTCCCCCTGCGATAGCTGCTCTGAAGAATTGCAGGATCCCAGCAACAGACGCTATCGCTATCCCTTTATCAACTGCACCCAATGCGGACCACGTTCCAGCCTGATCGAAGCCATGCCCTATGATCGCGCCCACACCTCCATGGCGAGGTTTCAGCTGTGCGTCGCCTGCAAGGCGGAGTATGAAAATCCGAATGACCGCCGCTTCCATGCCGAGCCCATCGCCTGTGCGGATTGTGGTCCGTCGCTGCGGTTTAACGGGCCGGAACTCGCGCCGCTCAGCGGCAACGACACATCACTTGCAGCCGCGGTGGCGCAGTTGCATGCTGGCCTGATCGTTGCGGTCAAAGGCGTCGGCGGCTACCACCTGATGGTCGATGCCCGAAACGAAACAGCCGTGGCGAGACTCAGGCTCCGCAAGCACCGCCCCCATAAGCCGCTCGCAGTCCTCTTTCCCCTGACAGACAACCTGGCCGCGCTACACCAGGCGGTGATCGCCGATCAGGTTGCGCTGCTGGCCCTTTCGGCGCCGGACAGGCCCATTGTTCTGTTGCCGAAGCGGCCACTGTCAGACCTTGCAGATGCAATTGCGCCCGACCTGGCAAAAATTGGCGCCCTGTTGCCTTTCAGTCCTCTGCACCAGTTGTTAACCCGGGACTTTGGTGGTCCCCTGGTCGCCACCTCCGGCAATACAAGCGGCGAGCCGGTAGTTACCGAGCCTGAAGAGGCTGAAACACTCCTGGGGCCAGTCGCGGATGGCTTTTTGCACCATGACCGGCCAATTTTGCATCCGGTCGATGACACTGTCGTTCACGCCGACGTAAAGCACACCCGTGTCATGCGTACGGGGAGAGGGCAGGCCCCGCTGGAGCTGGAGCTGCCCTGGTCTCTGCCCTCCCCTGTATTGGCCACCGGCGCCCACCTGAAAAACACCCTGGCTCTGGCATGGGGCAACCGGGCGGTGATTTCACCGCACATTGGCGATCTCGACGCCCGGCGCTCCCAGGCTCTTTTCGCCCAGACAGCTGCCTCTTTACAGAGGCTTTATAACGTGAGCGCGGTTAAAATTCTCTGCGATGCCCACCCCGATTACGCCAGTACCCGCTGGGCAAAGAGATGTGGGCTGCCGGTACAGAGCGTTTGGCATCATCATGCCCACGCGTCAGCGCTGGTTGGGGAGTGGGCTGATTGCAGGGGAAACTGGCTGGTGTTCACCTGGGACGGACTGGGTCTGGGCCCCGATGGCACCCTCTGGGGCGGTGAAGCACTCTGGGGCACACCCGGCCAGTGGCGGCGAATGGCTTCGTTTCGGCCTTTCCGTCTCGCCGGCGCAGGTCAGGCTGGACGGGAGCCCTGGCGTAGTGCGGCGGCTCTGTGCTGGACCCTGAATTCTGAATGGAGCACTCCTCCTTTGGCAAAAGAAGCCTGGCAAAAAGGCTTCAACTGCCATGAGACATCCTCCTGCGGGCGTCTTTTTGATGCCGCCGCGGCGATGATCGGACTGATGCATTCGTCAAGCTATGAAGGCCAGGCTCCCATGGCGCTGGAAGCCATTGCCGATCCGGATCTGCCGGGCCTGTCCCTGCCCATGGATCCGGACGATCAGGGTGTCTGGCGCACGGACTGGGCGCCATTGGTCCCACTGCTCCTGGATAGCACCCGAAGTGCTGCTGCGCGGGCTGGTCTGTTCCATGCCAGCATGAGCCTGGCATTGGTCCAGCAGGCGCTGCGGATCCGCGAGGAACACGGGGTAAACAACGTGGGGCTGGCCGGCGGCGTTTTCCAGAACAGCCTGCTGGTCGAACAAACCAGTCGACTGCTCACGGAACAGGGCTTTACGGTCCGGCTCAACAGACAGGTACCCTGCAACGACGCGGGCATCTCGTTCGGCCAGGTTCTGGAGGCGTTGTATGAGTGCTCCTGATGCCGGTTTGATCCAGTTATGCCACGGCAACGGTGGCCGGCTGATGCGCTGGTTAATTGAAGAGGTCATCGTTCCCGCTCTGGCCAATCCAATGCTGGATACACAGCTTGATGCCGCCATGCTTCCGGCATTTACAGGCCTGCCGGTCATTACCACTGATGGTTTTACGGTTCAGCCCCTTGAGTTCCCCGGAGGCGACATCGGCTCACTGGCAGTTCACGGCACCATTAACGATCTGGCGGTCGCGGGGGCGGAACCGCTTTACCTTGCCCTCAACCTGTTTATCGAAGAGGGGTTCGAAATAAGCCGCCTGGGCAGGCTGATGGTAAGCCTCGGTCAGGCTGCAAAGCTCGCGGGCGTGATGGTTGTGGCCGGTGATACAAAAGTACTGCCCCGCGGTCAGTGCGGCGGCCTCTACCTGGCCACCACTGGAGTCGGGACCAGGACTTTCACGACGCCCCTGGGCATGAATTATTCCCGGCCGGGAGATAAGGTCCTGGTGAGTGGCGCCATTGGCGACCACGGCACCGCGGTCATGCTGGCGCGGGAACAGTTCGGGCTGTCCGGTAGCCTGCTCTCTGATTCTGCCAGCGTGCTTCCCCTGACTCGCGCCCTGCAAGGTCTGCCTGGCGTTCGCTTCATGCGGGACCCCACGCGGGGCGGACTGGCGACCGTTGCACACGAGGTCTGTCAAGCCACCGGCCTTGGGATAACACTCTGGCAGGACGCGATTCCAGTCAGCGATCAGGTTCAGGGGGTTTGCGAATTGCTGGGGTACGATCCCTACTACCTGGCCTGCGAGGGCCGCGTGATGGCCATCGTTTCAGCCACCGATGCCCCGGCGGCGCTGGAACGCTGGCGGGGACTGTCGGCTGGTTCAGGCGCTGCGATCGTCGGTGAAATCCAGTCAACTCATTCCCGGGTCGTGTTAAGAACAGACTATGGGGGAGAGCGAATTCTGGAAGAGCTGGAGGATGATCCATTACCACGGATCTGCTGACAGGGCGAGGGCTGTCATGCTTTGGCACCCTGGCCGAGAATGCGTGTCCCGGCACATAGATTGACCAGAGTCAAGTTCGCCCTTTTCCCTCTGCGCTAAGATAAATCAGGATGTAAATTAAACAACCTGTCCGCAGTCTTCCGACAGGGCCGACAGGGAGTCCGAAATGCCTTATCCAATCGTCTCCAAGCGGGAGCATCCCTCCCCGTTACCGCCCAATCTACAGGACTATGACCTCGTTCATTCCACGTTCAGCTGGGAGCAGGCCAGGGAAAAGCTTGCCGGCATGGGTGAGGGGAAACTGAACATTGGCTTTGAAGCAGTGGATCGCCACCGGGGAACCGAAACTGAAAGCCATGTTGCCCTGAGGTTCCTTTCAAAAGATGACAAGGCGGAGCCACAGGACATCAGTTACGGTCAGTTGCTGGCAGATGCCAACCGTTTCGCCAATGTTCTGGCCACCCTTGGAGTCAAGCGGGGCGACCGGGTCTACTGCCTTTCAGGCCGGACCCCAGGACTCTATATTGCGGCACTGGGAACCCTCAAGCACGGCTGCACCTTCACACCCCTGTTCTCGGCATTCGGGCCGGAGCCTATCAGATCCCGCATGGACATTGGCCAGCCATCGGTGCTGGTTACCACGGCGAAACTGTACCGGAAAAAACTTGCGGACTGGGCTCCTGAATTGCCTTATCTGAATCACGTCATCCTGCTTGACGACGAGCCACCCGCACCGTCTGGCAAGACGGTCGGGTTCAGCGACCTGATGAACGGTGCCAGCCCGGAATATTCGACCCAGGCCATGGCCCCTGACGAGCCCGCCCTGCTTCACTTCACGAGCGGCACCACGGGTAAACCCAAAGGCGCCCTGCATGTCCACCAGGCCGTTCTGGCCCATTACATCACGGCTGAGTTTGCGCTGGATCTGCAACCCGGGGATATCTATTGGTGTACGGCCGACCCGGGCTGGGTAACCGGGACGTCCTACGGCATCATTGCGCCCCTGATCCACGGCGTTACGATGATCGTCGACGAGGCGGATTTCGATGCCGAGCGGTGGTACCGAATACTCCAGGATCAGCACGTCAGTGTCTGGTATACCGCACCGACCGCCATCCGGATGCTGATGAAATATGGCAAACAGATGGCGGACCGGTTCGACCTTTCAGATTTACGTTTCCTGGCCAGCGTGGGCGAGCCCCTGAATCCCGAAGCAGTTAAATGGGGGATGGAGACCTTCGGGTTGCCCTTCCACGACAACTGGTGGCAAACCGAAACCGGCGGCATCATGATCGCCAACATTTCAGCCATGGACATCAAACCCGGCTCCATGGGCAAGCCCCTGCCCGGCATCCAGGCCGCTATCGCTCATCGAACCCCGGACGGCATTGAGTTCATCGAGACCCCTGATGAAACCGGAGAGCTGGTGCTCAAAACCGGCTGGCCATCGATGTTCCGCGGTTATTTGAATGAGGAGGAACGTTACCGGAAATGCTTCGTTGGCGACTGGTATCTTTCGGGCGACCTGGCACGCTGCGACGCAGACGGCTATTTCTGGTTTGTCGGCCGGGCCGACGACGTGATCAAGTCATCCGGCCATCTCATTGGACCTTTTGAGGTCGAAAGCATTTTCATGGAGCACCCTGCTGTCGCCGAAGCGGGCGTTATCGGCGTTCCGGACGAAGTCAGTGGGGAGGCGGTAAAGGCCTTTGTTGCCCTGAAACCGGGTTTCGAAGGCACTGAAGTCTTACAGAAGGAATTACTCGGTCTGGCGCGCAAGAGACTCGGACCGGCAGTAGCGCCGAAAACCCTGGAATTCCGACCAACGTTGCCGAAAACCCGCAGCGGAAAAATTATGCGCCGGCTCCTGAAGGCACGGGAACTGGGCCTTCCGGAAGGAGACATTTCAACTCTGGAGGAGAGCGGCAAATGACAAGTCTGCAGCAAGCGGCCGCGGCAACTTACCCAGGAAAATTAAGGGTTTCCCGCGAGCATCTGATGAAACTTCTGCGACAGATGATGCGGGTGCGCCGAATGGAAGAGAAATGCGCCGAGCTGTATACCCAGGAAAAGATACGGGGGTTTCTGCATCTTTACATCGGCGAGGAGGCAGTTGGCACTGGCGTTTTAAGCAACCTGGAACCGGACGACGCTGTAGTGGCAACCTATCGCGAGCACGGCCATGCGCTGCTCCATGGGACACCCATGGATAAGATTCTGGCTGAAATGTTCGGCAAGCAGTCAGGCTGTAGCGGAGGCCGCGGCGGCTCCATGCACCTGTTTGATGCTGCGACCCGTTTTTTTGGCGGCAACGCCATTGTCGGGGGTGGGCTACCTCTGGCTGTTGGCCTGGCATTGGCGGACAAGCTCAATGGCCGGAATCGGGTCACCGCCTGTTTCTTTGGCGAAGGCGCTGCTG
Source organism: Marinobacter sp. (assembly GCF_044799475.1). Taxonomy (GTDB): domain Bacteria; phylum Pseudomonadota; class Gammaproteobacteria; order Pseudomonadales; family Oleiphilaceae; genus Marinobacter. The sequence continues at coordinate 3,006,620 of NZ_CP085217.1, forward strand.
CCGAAGGCGTTTTTCACGAGAGCCTCAATCTTGCAGCTCTGTGGCAACTCCCCGTGCTTTTTGTCTGCGAAAATAATCTCTATGCCATGGGAACGGCCCTGGGGCTTTCCCAGCATCAGACCGATGTCCATCTGATGGCGGCGGCTCATGGAATGGGCTCGGAAGGGGTTGATGGGATGAACGTGGTGGATGTCGAGTCGGCGGCCAGACAGGCAGTCAATGCCATCCGGGCCGGTGAAGGACCTCGCTTTCTGGAATGTCGTACTTACCGATTCCGTGCCCACTCGATGTTTGATCCTCAATTATACCGGGAGAAAAGTGAGGTTGAGCGCTGGAAAAAACGCGATCCAATTGCTCTTCTTGTCCAGTGGATGTCTGACAATGGCCAGTTGCACGAAGACGAGTTGAGCAATCTTGAAAACGATATTGCAGCAGAGGTTGCGCAGGCGATCGAGTTTGCAGAAAAGGGACCATGGGAGCCGGTTGAGCAATTAGGCGCCCACGTCTATCAGTTGTCCGACCCGAATTCTGCGCCTCCACCGCCACCATCCACGGCCAATCTTGAGCCCTTTGAGAGTACCTATCGGGAGGCATGCCGGCTGGCTCTGGAGGAAGCCCTGCAGTATGACCCACGGGTATTTCTCATGGGCGAGGATGTGGGCCATTACGGTGGCTGTTTTGCCGTGAGCCGCGGACTACTCGACCAGTTTGGCGCCGACCGGGTCCGGGACACACCCTTATCCGAAAATGCCTTTACCGGCGCAGGCATCGGGGCCGCCCTGGGCGGCCTGCGGCCGATCGTAGAAATCATGACGGTCAATTTCAGCCTTCTGGCCATGGACCAGATTGTCAATACGGCGGCGGCTCTGCTGCACATGTCCGGTGGCCAGTTCAACGTTCCTCTGGTAATTCGAGTGGCCACCGGCGCGGGCCGGCAACTCGGCGCCCAGCACTCCCACAGCCTTGAAAACTGGTATGCCCATGTACCCGGGCTCAAGGTACTGGCCCCGGCAACCCTGGAGGATGCTCGCTACATGTTGTGGTCGGCACTTCAGGATGCCAATCCCGTCCTGATTTTCGAACATGTGCGGCTCTACAACATGACTGGCACTCTGCGCCCTCAGCCTCAGGGTGTGGATATAAGCACCGCCGCCATCCGCCGCCCAGGCACAGATGTCACCCTGATCGCCTATGGCAGCGGTGTCCATAAAGCGCTGGAAGCAGCAGAGGGCCTTGCCGGCGAAGGTATTGACGTTGAGGTGATCGACCTGCGGGTACTGCGCCCTCTGGACAGGCCGACCCTGATTGCTTCTTTAGCCCGCACTCACCGGGCGGTTGTGATAGACGAAGCCTGGAAAACCGGTAGTCTGGCCGGAGAAATCAGCGCCATCCTGATGGAAGAAGCCTTCTGGGAATTGGACGCAGCGGTAAGCCGCGTCTGCAGCGAGGAGGTGCCCATCCCTTACGCAGGCCATCTGGAAGCAGCAGCATTACCCCAGACCGAAACGATAGTGGAAAGCTGCCGGCAGGTAATGAGAGGTGGCCTGTGAGCGATTTTGTAATGCCATCCCTGGGTGCAGACATGGACGCCGCAAACCTCATTGAGTGGTCGGTGAAGCCGGGGGACCAGGTACATAAGGGCGATGTCATAGCGGTTGTGGAAACCGCCAAGGGCGCGATTGAGGTCGAAGTCTTTGAAGATGGGGTGGTAGAGGAACTCTACACTCCCGTAAACACCCAGGTTCCGGTTGGCACGGCAATGGCCAGGATTGGAACCGTCCCCGGGGATGATGCAAAGACGCCCCGCCCCGAACCAGTCAGACAGACAGAAGCCCCACCCGCCACCGGCTCTGCGCCTCCAGTCATCCCGGAACAACCCGCCAGAGAGGCAGCAAAACCGTCCGGCGACAGCGTGTCATCTGTCACGCGCAAGGCTGCATCTCCTTTCGCACGCCGGCTGGCAAAGGAACAGGGCATTGACCTGAACTCCCTTCAGGGGAGCGGTCCAGCCGGCGCTATCCTTGCCCCGGATCTCGGCAGAACGGATCGAGCCGCGCAGGAACAGATTTCAGGCAGGGTGCCAGAGCAGACGCAGCCCGACAGACCATCAGAGGCACAGAAAAAGCCCCGGGCAGGGTTCGACACCGCGGGTATGCGACGTGCTATCGCGGCAGCGATGGCCAAATCAAAGCGAGAGATACCTCATTATTACCTGGCCACGACAATAGAGATGACGGCTGCCAGTCGCTGGCTGGAGTCATATAATGAGAGCCGGACTCCCGAACAGCGGCTTCTCCTTTCAACACTATTGATACGAGCCTCCGCCCTGGCCCTGCGTGAGTACCCCGAGATGAACGGCTACTATGAGAACGACCAGTATCAGCCGAGCGAGCAGGTTCACGTGGGGATGGCAATTAATCTCAGGGGAGGTGGTCTCATCACACCTGCCATTCTCGAGGCTGACCGGTTACCGCTACCTCAACTGATGCAGCGCCTCCAGGACCTGGTTCGGCGGGCCCGGGCCGGTGGCCTGCGCAGCTCTGAGATGACCAGTGCCACGATAACGGTCACCGCCCTGGGAGAACGGGGGGTGGAAGAGGTTTTTGGGGTTATTTACCCTCCCCAGGTCGCCATTCTCGGCTATGGCAAACTCTTGCGGCAGCCCTGGGCTGTAAACGATGCCATTGCAGTTCGACCCGTGATAAGGGCAACCCTGGCGGCAGACCACCGCGTCAGCGATGGCCACCGCGGCGCGTTATTCCTGGACCACATAGACCAACTGTTGCAACACCCGGAGCAACTCTGATGAACAGACAGGAAATCCGAGACGCCGTGATCGACGAACTGGTCAATGTTGCGCCAGACATCGATCGGGCAGAAGTAGAAGATGAAAAAAGCCTGCGGGACGAATACGACCTGGATTCCATGGACTCGGTGAATCTTGCCATAGCCATACACCGGCGGCTCGGCGTCAGCATTCCTGACTCGGAATTCGCCAGACTCCAATCCGTTCAGGACCTCGTCAATTACCTTCAGACCCATGGCTGCGGGGAGTGAAGGGTCTGCCCTGCCCGTTATCAGAACTCTGGCAGGTCATCCTTTTTCGTGTCATCAGGCACGTCTGTCATTGTGGCTTCAGTCAGCAGCAGAACGCTGGCGACCGAAACTGCATTTTCCAGTGCAATACGGACCACTTTGGTAGGATCGACAATACCTGTCGCCATCAGATCGACGTACTGATTGGTCGATGCGTCAAAGCCGATGTTGCCTTTACTTTCAAGCATCCGGGCGACCACCACGCCCGCGTCGACTTCCGAGTTCTCTGCAATCTTTCGAGCGGGCGCACCCAACGCCCGCCGGAGGATCTGCAATCCCGTTTTTTCGTCGCCGCCTGCTGACTTCTCCTCTTTCTCCAGCGCTTTGGTGCATCTCAGCAAGGCCAGACCGCCGCCGGGGACGATGCCTTCGGCGACAGCCGCCTTCGTTGCCGCTATTGCATCATCCAGTGCGTCTTTTTTGGCTCTCATCTCGGCTTCCGCCGGCGCGCCCACTCTGATCACGCCAACGCCCCCGGCGAGTTTTGCCAGACGTTCCTGAAGTTTTTCCCTGTCGTAATCGCTCGTGGTCCGATCCATCTCCGCACGGATCTGCGCAATGCGATTATCCAGAGCGACTCTCTCGCCTCCGCCGCCAATTATGGTCGTGGATTCCCGATTCACGATCACGCGACTTGCGAAACCCAACTGGTCAAGGTTGGTGTCCTGGAGCCGCAACCCAACCTCTTCCGAGACGACCTCACCGCCGGTAAGAACTGCGAGGTCCTGCAGCATAGCCTTGCGGCGATCACCATACCCAGGCGCTTTAACCGCGACACTGTGCAGAATTCCCCTCATCTGATTGACCACCAGAGTCGCCAGCGCCTCCCCCTCGACATCTTCAGCGACAATCAAAACAGGCTTGGCACTTTTTGCGATCTGCTCCAGTAGCGGCACCAGATCTGCCAGAGAGGTTATTTTGCGATCGCTCAGCAGCACATAAGGCTCTTCCAGAATCGATTCCATCTTTTCCGGATCACTCACGAAATAATGTGAGAGATAACCCCGATCAAACTGCATTCCTTCCACCACGTCGAGAACGGTCTCCGTGGTCTTGGCCTCCTCAACAGTTATAACGCCTTCATCCCCCACCCGTTCGATGGCTTCTGCAACCAACTCGCCCACTTCGGTATCATTATGGGCCGATATGGTGGCTACCTGGGCTTTCTCCTGACGGGTCTGAACCGGCCTGGACATTTGCCTGAGGGTGTCAATGCAGACTTTCAGGCCCCTATCCAGACCCCGTTTCAGGTCGATTGCACTAGCGCCAGCCACGACATTTCGAACCCCGTCAGCAAAAATTGCATGGGCCAGCACAGTAGCCGTGCTGGTTCCGTCGCCAACCGCCTCGCTTGTTTTCTCCGCTGCCTGCTTGAGCATCTGGGCGCCGAGGTTTTCAACCGGATCCTCCCAACTGGCCTCTTTGGCGATAGTGACGCCGTCATTGCAAACCAGTGGTGGGCCGAAGCCTCGCTGGATAAGTACCGATTTGGACTTCGGACCCAGAGTAATCCCGATCGTGTTTGCCAGATCGTTAACGCCTTTCAGAATTTTCTGCCGGGCTTCGGTGTGAAACAGGAGACGTTTGTGAGCCATGATTGCAAACTCCAGAACAAGAGATGGATAGCGGATTCACAGCTTTGGAAAGGATCCTGACTTAATGCTGGATGAATTCCCTGGCCTGCTCCCGGCCTCTATCAATTCCGGGAATGCCGCAGAAGCGGTGACCCTCGAGGGCCACCGCTGAGGGCCTAGGATTCGACATTGATCCTCTTCGGAGCTTTGGCCGGCTCACGTGGAACCCGAATTTCCAGCACACCATGAGTCGCCTTGGCTTTCACGTTCTCGGGATCCGTGGCGTCAGGCAATGCAAACCTGCGATAGAAACTGCCGCTGAAGCGTTCCAGCCGCTGATAGCCTTCTTCCTCCGTTTTCTTCTCTTCTTGCCTGCTACCCCGGATTGTTAACATGCCTGCGTCCAGGGTGACCTCAATCTCCTTGGGGTCGACCCCGGGAACATCGGCGGTTATTACATAAGAATCCTCTTCCTCTTTAATGTCGACTGCCGGCGTCCAGGCTACAAGATCCTTCTCTTCCCCTGCCTCTGTTTGAAAAGGCAGGCCCCGGAGACCCATCAGCCTGTTCAGGTCATCCTGAAACGCAGCGAGCGCTGACCCCCTGTATCTGCTTAACGTATTCATCGTTACCTTCTCCTCTGCCAGTCCGGCTGGATGCCGGGTATACAGATACTCTAATCCTGTCGGAAACCGGATCTTTTGACCCAGATCATGGTAATGGAGCGGTGCGACCATTTCTTGATTCAGCTCCAGAAACTTTAGAGCCTTGTACGAATTTCAGTCATGTTTTTTCCCGGCTAAATGCCCTACTCTGTTAGTCAAGCTTTATCGCCGGACGGACCATCACCGTTCCCGAACCAGCTGATTGACCAGGCGACACAGGTGTTCCGACAAACCCGGCAGACAGCCATCGAGCGCTGAGGTTTAAATGGAATCGATTCCTACCCCACCCACGCCGGCCCGTTTGCCAGGGTGCGACGTTTGCAGTCTGAGTAGCGTGTGCCTGCCCTTGGCACTGCACCCTGACGACATGAAATACCTGAGTGCAGTCGTCAGGAAAGCTGTTTTTTTCGACCGCGGACAAAGGATTTTCTCTCAGGGTGCGTCGTTCACATCATGTTTTGTGGTCAAGAGCGGTGCCATAAAAACCGTTATGACCAGTAAACGTGGCGACGAAAAAATACTGGGGTTTTATCTGCCCGGCGAAATGTTTGGGCTTGATGGAGTCAATGCGGGCTCCTATGCCTGCTCCGCCTACGCTCTTGAGCGTTCTTCGGTTTGTGAGATCCCTTTTGAGCGACTGGAAAAACTCATGTCGGAGCTGCCCCACCTCCAGCATTATCTGCTGCGGATCATGAGCCAGGAAATCGCCGCTGCTGAGGATCTGGGTATGCTGCTAAGCGTAAATACAGCGGAGGAGCGTATCGTCTCCCTGGTTCTGACCCTGTCATCACGGCACGCAAGGCGGAGGATGCCCCACCTGAAGTTTCGCCTGCCCATGTCGCGGAGTGACATCGCCAATTTCCTGGGCCTCGCTGTCGAAACCGTCAGCCGCATTTTCGGCCGTCTTCAAAAAGCGGGCCTGGTGAAATTCAGTAGCCGGGAAGTCGAGATTCTCGATCTAAGCGCCCTGCAGCGCCAGCTTCAGCAGGTCACCGAACGCGACAAAGCATGCCCGCTTCAGCTGATAACCATGCCCCGTGCTGGGCGGAGCTGAGGTGTCCATTAGGCGCCCAACCTGAGTTCTCCCCGGCAAAAGCGCCACCTGGCAGCTGGTCCGATGACCAAAGGCGGGGATCCATGCGTCGTGTCATTACGCCCTGGACCGGGTTATCCCCAACTGTTCGTTGACTGCATCACGAATCTCCCGGTAATGATCAGGATCATTGATTAACCGGTCCAGGTCATCCTCGGGAAAAATCTCATTCTTCTTTTTCCGGGCTTCCTCTTTTGTAAAAATGGCCGGTAATAATTGCTCCAGACACCGCAGCATGACCTCGGGCGAAACTGAAGCCCCCGGGGATGCGCCAAGCAGAGTTCCGTAGGTTTTGTCTGAGGAGACGAGGATTTCCGTACCCATCTGCAAATCTCCGTCTTTTATTATCTGCACCCGCTGGCCGGCCTGAATCGGTTTCCAGTCAAACCTTTTACTCAGGCCAGGGGCAAAGCTGTCAAGTTCCTCAAACATGCTCTTTTCACCCTTGAAGGTCTCTGAGACAAGATATTTAACCAGGGGGAAATGCTCCAGAGCGACATTCAGCAAGCCAGGGATATCATGGGGACGGATTGATGCAAGGTAATCAAAGAAACCACGCCCCCTTTCGAGACGCGGCTTAAACGACGCGAAAGGACCAAAGAGCAAGTAGTGTCTTCCATTCACAACCCGCAGGTCCAGATGCGGAACTGACATGGGCGGCGCGCCAACTTTCGCTTTGCCATAGGTTTTGGCCCGGTAATGGTCGGCCTCTTCTTTGCTGACAGGAGCCTGCAAAAATCGCCCCCCCACAGGGAAGCCGGCAAATCGCCTCCGAAACGGCAGGTGGCTTTTTTTCAACAATGGAAATGCACCGCCACCTGCGCCTACAAAGAGCACATCCGCCTTGTACTGGACTGGTTCACCACTGGTGTCCGCTTCAATAACCCAGCGTCCGGTGGGGCTCCTGTGCACCCGCTTCACATGAGTGCCGTATTTAATGCTGACACCCAGGTCCCGTACCGCATGCTCTGCCATCTGCTCGGTTAAAGCACCAAAGTTAACGTCCGTGCCGGTCTCAACGAGGGTGGCAGCCATTTTTTCATGGCGAGGGCGTTCCTCCATGACGTAGGGGATCCAGCTTTTTATTTCATCAAAGTCTTCGGAGTAACGCATCTGCTCAAAAAAGTGATGAGCAGACATTTCGCTGAATCGCAATTTGAGTTCTTCAATTGCAGATTCGGAAACAATGGTGCAGTGCCGGGTTTGATTAATAAACGTTTCAGGTTCTTTGACAGCGCCTTTTTTAACCAGATGGGCCCAGAACTGCTTGGCAACGTTGAACTGGGCATGGATCTTCAAGGCTTTCTCAACCGAAATAACCTCTTCATCCACGGGGGTATAGTTAAGCTCGCAGTTCGCTTCGTGGCCCGTGCCGGCGTTCCAGAATGCCGAGGAGTTTCCTTCCCCGGGACCGTCCAGTCTCTCCAGAATGGTGATATCCAGGTCGGGTGCCATCTCTTTTGCCAAAGTGGCAAAAGTGGTGCCCATAATCCCCGCGCCGATGATAATTACGTTCATAAAGTCTGCTCGTCAGTCTGAATGTTGTGATATCGGTTAACAAATCCCCAGGTTATAAAAAACCCGGACTTTGCCATATCATGAAAACCTGTCGCGGGCCCTGGATGAAGCTCCTGCCGGAAGAAATCGCAACACAGCAGAGATGTGGAGGGTTTCGCCCGCGAATGGAGCATATCATCACAGCCAGGAGGCGGGAAAATACGCGCTCACCATAATAGTATCTGTCTCTTGTCCGAGGTCCCCTGCCACCAGGTCAAAGGTCGACAGGACTCCGCCCCCGCCTCACGCGAACCATGTCCGCGACAATGGCCAGGGCAATCTCAGCTGGTGTTTTGCTGCCAAGATTGAGGCCGATAGGCATGTGAATGCGTTCGATTTCGGCCTCGCTCAGACCTCCCGTGCGGCGGAGCCGCTCGGCGCGGGCCTGAGACGTCCGCATGGAGCCCATGACACCGATATAACTGGCGGGAGTTCTGACGGCAGCCATCATGGCCAGATCATCAATGCGGGGGTCGTGAGTGACTGCAACCACCGCCGTCGACTGGGTGCATGCGCCTTCTGAGCCGATGTAAAGCGAAGGCAGCTGAGGGATGAACTCAACTCCCTCGGGCAACTCGAGATCCCTGGTGATCTCGTCCCGCGGGTCGCAGAGTACGACCTGGTAACCCAGGCTGAGGGCAAATCTGGCACAGGCGTCAGCTACTGTTGAGTACCCGGCAAGAATCAGTCTGGCGATGGGACCAACACGAATCCGGACGGTCTCTGCGCCCTCCTCGCGGATAACCCGGGGCCCATTCCGTTCAGTTTCTTCCAGCCAGCTGCTGCCATCCGTAAGGCTGACCCGGCGCGCGAGCTCCTTCTCCCCACACAAAGCTTCCCTGACCTGCTCCAGGTGAGACAGGTTTGCCGGGTCGGCGACCATCCGCTCTACCAGAACCTCCAGAAGTCCACCGCAAGGCAAGCGGATGCGGGAATTTTCGGGGCTATCGCCCGGCGCGCCGTAGCGTACGATTACTGTCGGTAATTCATAGTCACCAGCAGCCAGGCGCTCCAGAAAATCCTCTTCAACGCAGCCGCCCGAGAGCGAGCCCACGTGGTTCCCCTCGGAGGTGGCAACCATGAGCGAGCCCGGCTCTCTCGGCGATGAGCCAAAGGTGGACAGAACGGTGCAGAACCAGATGGTTCTGCCGTTTGACAGCCATTCGATGGCCCGTTGAACTACCTGATAATCCAGGCTTTGCATGACTATCCGCCCAGTTGATTCCCGACAGGAAGACGCCGTATGCGTTTCCCGCTGGCGGCATAGATAGCATTGCAAAGGGCTGGAGCAACCGGCGGAAGGCCGGGCTCACCCGCTCCACCCATGGCGTCGTCCGGATTGTCGATCAGGTGCACCCGGACCACTTTTGGTGCGTCTGACATTCTCGGAATCAGATAGCTATCGAAGTTACCCTGCTGGGCTACGCCATCCTTGAAGGTCACCTCACTTTTCAGGGCCACGCCAATACCCATCACGCAGGAGCCTTCAAGCTGCGACCGGATCCGCTCCGGATTGGCCTGGGGTCCACAGTCGAAGGCAATGTCCGCCCGGTGGATGGTCAGCTCGCCCCCGTCGTCCACTTCCACGTCAAAGACAATCGCAGTGTAGGACACAAAGCTGTGGTGAAAGGCCAGCCCAAGGCCACGCCCCTTCGTTGTCTCGCGCCCCCAGCCAGCTTCTTCCGTGGCGCGCTCGATTACCCTGCGCATGCGAGCGGTGTCGATCGGATACAGGTCCGGATCCTCGCCGTAATTCCAGCCATCGCCGACGGTCAGATTGTGAATTTCACGTCCGGATCCGAGCAGATCCAGCACATAGTCCCGGTGATCTTTCCCGGCCGCCACGGCCATCTCATGGGCAAAGCTCTGGATCGCCCATGCATGAGGCAGATTGTAGACTGAGCGGAACCAGCCGATGCGAACATGGGCCGGCGCTGGCGGGTTTTCCAGTCGGATGGCGGGAATGCTGAAGGGCATGGTGTTGAAGCCCATGCCAAGCTCGAATTCGGCCTTGTGCTTTGGATCCGGAGAAAACAGGGAGGAGATGCTCGGAGACAGAGTCCTGTGTCGCCAGCTGGTGGCCTTTCCTTCCCCGTCCAGACCTGCTTCCAGGTGATCGACGGATACCGCGTGGAAGTAGCTGTGCTGGATATCGTCTTCCCGGGACCACTGCAGCTTGATGGGTTGTCCCTCGAATTCCTTCGCCACCTGGGCCGCCTCGTTGACGAAATCCGGTTTCGATTTGCGTCCGAAGGCGCCCCCGAGCAGGGTCTGGTGAACTGTGACATTTTCCTTGTCCACTCCCAGTACTCCTGCAATTCCCTCCCGGGTCGCTCTCGGGTTCTGGACCGGCGCCCAGGCCTCAGCCTTGCCGTCCTGGACCCTCACCACTGCCACCGGCGGCTCCATGGGAGCCTGCGCCATGTGGGGCATGTAGTAGGTTGCCGAAACCCGCTGGTCCGCATCTTTGAGCGCCTTCTCGACATCGCCCCTCTGCCGGATGACCTTTCCGGGGGACTGCGCAGCCTTTTCCAGCGACTCCCGGTAAGCATCGGAGGTGTAATCGGCATTGTCCCCGGCCGGGCCCATGTCCCATTCAATGTTGAGGGCCTTGCGACCCTCCATGGCAGCCCAGGTGTTGGTGGCCACCACGGCAACGCCACCGAGAGGGTTGAACGCGGCCGGCTGTCCGGTGCCTTCAATGCGGACAGTCTTCTTGACGCCAGGCACTTTGAGGGCCTCGCTGTCATCGACGCTTTTTACCTTGGCGCCGTAAACAGGCGGACGGGCCACCACCGCGTAAAGGGTGTCCTCCAGATCCACATCGGCACCAAAAACCGCCTTGCCGGTGACAATGTCTTCACCATCAATGGCCCTGGGATGCGCGGATTTCAGCTCGCCGTTGATCAGCCCGGATTCCCTGCCGATGAAACGCAGTTCGCTGTCGGACTTCAGCACCAGGGCATCCCGGCCGGGAACCTCCAGTTCCCTTGCCGCTTTTGCCAGATCGCCAAAACCGAGTTCCCTGCCCGATGGCTGGTGAACCACTTTGTGGATCCCGGCCTTCACCTCATGCACAGGAACATCCCACTCGTTGGCTGCGGCTTGCTCAAGCATCAGCCTTGCGGCAGCGGCCGCACGACGCATGGGCTGGTACCAGTGACGCATGCTGCGGGAGCCATCGGTATTCTGGTTGCCGTACTTGTCCTGGTCTGCGTCCGCCTGTTCCGCACGGACCTGGTCCCAGTCCGCGCCCAGCTCATCGGCAGCTACCATGACCAGACTGGTACGGATTCCCTGCCCCATCTCCGCGCGATTGTTGATGATGGTGACAATGCCATCAGACTCTATGTGAATAAATACGTTTGGATTATCTACCCAGCCACCGGGCATGGCGCCGGCCCCGAACTGGGCCATCTCATTGGCCAGCCCCAGATCCCAGCGCGCGGCCAGCAGTAGCGCAGAGGCCCCGGCCATCCCCTTAAGAAGGCCGCGGCGGCTGACGTTGGCAAGCAGCAGTTTATCGTCAGATCGGCTCATGAGCTGGCCTCCTCGTCTGTGGCCCGCTCAACAGCGGCCAGGATGCGATTGTAGGTACCGCAGCGACAGAGGTTACCGGCCATGCCGTCGACAATTTCCTGGGTCTCCGGCTTCGGTGTTTTTTTCAGAAGAGCCGTGGCATTCATGATCTGCCCGCCCTGGCAAAAACCGCACTGAGCCACGCCCAGGTCCAGCCACGCCTGCTGGACTTTGCTGCCAACCGGGTCGTCGGCCATGGCCTCAATGGTTTTGATTTCACCTCTTGCGGCAGAAACCGGCGTTACACAGGATAATACTGCCGCCCCATCCATATGAACCATGCAGGCACCGCACTGTGCGATACCACATCCGAACTTGGTTCCTTTCATCCCAACAACGTCACGAATAACCCAGAGCAGGGGCATGTTGTCCGGGACGTCCAGTTCGTGCTGTTCTCCGTTTATGGTCAGGTTGATCATGAATCTCTCCCATCATCATGTGGTCGGGGGCTTGGGCTGATGTTAACTGCAAGCTTTGAGCTTACTCGCCAACAAAACGCGCCACCACCCTGAATCCGGACTCCGCCCTCGAATTTTTCGCCCCTGTTGAGCTTATAATAGTAGTTTGAATTTTAGCCACAATACCTTTCGTTCCGCCGCAGCACCTGCTCCATGCACCGTTAAGGCAGGTGTACCTCGAGGGCTCGTGGTCGGAACTCCCTGTAAGCTTCAGATTGCCTGCACGACCTTCGAAAGGCTGTCCCTGACTTTTCCGGCAACCTGCTTGAGTTCGTCATTATCAATGGCGGACATGGAAGCCACGGGGTCTACCGCGCTGACCTCTACACCCTCGGAAACCTCACGAAGAATGACATTGCAGGGCAACATGGCGCCTACACGGGGTTCCAGACCGATAGCTTCCCAGGCCATGCCGGGATTGCAGGCCCCGAGAATCCGATAGGCCGGCATATCCTTATCCAGCTTTTTCTTCATGGTGGCTTTGACGTCTATTTCCGTCAGTATCCCGAAGCCGTGATCTGCAAGCGCCTTGCGCGCTCTTTCGTCCACGTCCTCGAAATCGGCATCTTTGATAATTCGGTTAATCGTGTATGACATGACTGTCTCCAATGATTCAGAGGTTATTGACCGCGTCTGGTCACACTAACATGTTTCCCCGGTTGCCCAATCAGAACCAGATCCGGAAACCAGCCACGAGCGACGTTTCCGAAGTTGGCTCGTCAGCGTCTTCTGCGAGGTCACGGGTATCGCCATAAAGCTGATTCCATCGCACGCCGATGTACGGCGCGAACTGCCGAACGATCTCATAGCGCAACCTTAGTCCGGCCTCGGTGTTGTTGAGTCCGCTTGCCAGCCCCAACTCGGGAGTGTCGCTGGCGCTGAGGTTAAACCCAAGCCGTGGCTGAAGAATGAGACGCTGGGTCAGCAGAAAGTCGTACTCGACCTCGCCACGGAAACTCAGGTCGGTTTCTTCGCTGACGTACAGGGAGGTATCCGTTTCAAACCAGTAGGGGGCGAGCCCCTGCAGCCCAAAAACGGCGTAGGTTCTATCGGGACCGGGGCCGGGTCTGGTGTCATGACGAAGACCCACCTGCACGCCCCAGAAGGGTGCGATCGTACGATTGTACAGGGCCTGGAACTCCGCTTTTTCCGGATCGCCGGAAGTTGGGCCCTCACCTTCTGTTTTCCACCAGAACTTGTTGTAATCACCGCCGATCCAGCCCTGGATATCCCACAGATAAGATTCACCCTCGCCGCTCGTACCATACTCAAGCCGATCGAAAATGGTAAAAGTGTAAACCTCTGAGTCCGGGATGAAGTTCTCCCAGTCGGCCGGTGCACCGCTGTACGCAGTTCGATCGCCCGGCGGCAGGACGATGGTCGGATCCATAATCCTGCCGGGTAAGGTGTCGGCCTTTTCCCCGGCCTCCTGTTCAGAAGTGCCGGCTGGCCCGCTGTCGTCTGGCATAGCTCCGATGGTGCCCGATATGAAGCTCAGCAGCGCAACAGCAACGGCGTATTTAAACATTGTTTCAGGCATCACGCGCTCCTTCGCTGTCGGTTGGGATGATGCGAACCACCCGAAACATGCCCATGTCCATATGGTAGAGGAAGTGGCAATGAAAGGCCCAGCGGCCGGGCTCGTTGGCAGTGATCAGGAGTGAGACCCGCGAGCCTGGTAACACGCTGATGGTGTCCTTGAAGGGCAAATACTCTCCCTGGTCATTCTCCAACTCCATGAACATCCCATGCAGATGAATGGGGTGCTCCATCATGGTGTCGTTGACCAGAACCAGCCGAACGCGCTCCCTGTAGGGGAAGTCAATGGGGCTGTCGGCGTTGGTGTACTTCTCGCCATCAAAAGACCACATGTACCGCTCCATATTGCCGGTCAGGTGGATCTCGACGGTATAGCCAGGCTCGCGCCGGTCCGCCATGCGCCTGGTATTGCGCAGCTGGCTGTATGTAAGAACCCGGTGCGGAGCGTCCTTCAGACCGGTGCCGCGCTCGGCCAGGCGATTGCGCTGCACATTGGCCACAGTGACGTTGCCGGGACCGTGCTGGTCCGGCCCATGGTGGGCGATAATCGGGCCCGCAGGCTCCATAAGAGCGAGGCTATCGTCCTCGCTCTTACCTGATGTGGCGTGACCGTCCTGCTTCATGGCATTCATGTTATCCATGGCCATGCCCATGTCGATCATGGTGCGATTAGGCTGATCTCTCAGGGATGGGACTGCCGCGCTCATGCCAGCTCGCGGCGCCAGGGTGCCTCGAGCATAGCCGCTACGATCCATGGATTCGGCCATGATGGTGTAGGCCCGGTCTTCCCGTGGTTCTACAACGACATCGAAGCGTTCCGCAACACCGATCTGAAACTCATCCGTCTCGACCGGCTCCACATTCTGGCCATCGGAGGCTACTACACTCATGGAGAGGCCTGGAATGCGTACATTGAAGTAGCTCATGGCTGAGGCATTAATCACCCTCAGGTGCACCCGTTCGCCGGGCCTGAACAGCCCGGTCCAGTTACCCTCCGGATGCATACCATTCATCAGGTAGGTATAGGTGTAGCCGGTGACATCGGCGATATCACGTGGCGACATGCGCATAGATCCCCATGCCAGCCTGTCGCGAACAGTTGCCTGCAACCCCGCCTGGGAAATATCTTCGGCAAGGTCCTCGACGGTGCGTTTGCTGAAGTTGTAGTAATCGCTCATTTTCTTGAGCCGGGCCAGCACATGGTGCGGGTCTTCGAAGGTCCAGTCGCTGAGCACAAGCACATACTGCCGGTCGGCAGGGATGTGGTCCTCGCGGCTCTGTGGATGGATGACAAGCGGGCCATACTGCCCGAGCTGCTCCTGTATACCGGTATGGCTGTGATACCAGTAGGTGCCGTACTGGCGCACCGGAAAATGCGCTTCGAAGGTCTCGCCCGGGTCGATGCCGGGGTAGGCGACGCCGGGAACCCCATCCATCGTGAATGGCAGCAAAATGCCGTGCCAGTGAACTGAAGTCGACTCGTCCAGGTGGTTATGCACGCGTAACAGCGCATTTCTCCCTTCCCAGAGTTCCACAAGCGGCCCGGGAAGTGAGTTATTGACGGTGATGGCCGATGCACGGCCACCGGCGATATCAATGGCCTGGCGCCGGATGTGTAGATCCATCACCACGTCCCGCGCTGGCCCTCCCGGGACGCGCCCCGCGGCCGGGGATATGGCTCCGGCATTGCCGGCGCGTGCGTAGGTTGGCAATAACGTGTCCAGACCCGCGACCAGACCGATGCTGACCAGCGCCTGGAGCAGTCGCCTTCTTTCCTTGTCAAAATTATGCTCGGTCATTGAAAACCTCCTGGAGGCAGGGCTGAGTGTTGCTGCCAGCGGGTCTGATCAAATCTTCGCCCGGCGCAGAAGTTGCGCGTTAATCGCCACAATGACTGTGCTGGCAGACATCAAAATCGCACCGACCGCAGGCGAGAGAAGGATGCCCATCCAGAAAAGGACGCCTGCCGCAAGCGGAATGGCAACAATGTTATAACCCGCCGCCCACCACAGGTTCTGCACCATTTTTGTGTGGCTGGCGCGACTCAGGCCAACGATCCTTGCAACGTCTCTTGGATCGGACCGCACAAGAACCACATC
Organism: Marinobacter sp.; assembly: GCF_044799475.1. Taxonomy (GTDB): domain Bacteria; phylum Pseudomonadota; class Gammaproteobacteria; order Pseudomonadales; family Oleiphilaceae; genus Marinobacter. The sequence goes on from NZ_CP085217.1 coordinate 3,022,280, forward strand.
GCCGGCCTCCACCGCCACATCTGTTCCTGCACCTATGGCGATGCCCACATCCGCAGTGGCCAATGCCGGAGCGTCATTGACACCGTCGCCGACCATAGCAACGATTTTGCCCTCTTTTTGCAGCTGCCTGATCTTGTCCGCTTTTTGATCCGGCAGGACCTCGGCAAATACCGTATCGATACCCAGCTCACGGGCAACTGAGTTGGCAACGGCCGTCGAGTCTCCGGTAAGCATGGCGACCTCAATACCTTGATCGTGCAACTCACGGATTGCATCGTAAGATTCATCTTTAATCGCATCAGCAATGGCGAAGACCGCGAGCACCTTCCTGTCTTCGATCAGGTAAATTGCAGCCTGCCCTTCCTTGCCAAAATCCTCAGCTGCCTTCTGAAGCGACTCGGCGACATCAACACCAAGTTGCTCCAGCAAGGCGGGGCCCCCTACCTGAAGCTTCCGGGAATCGACCTCAGCCTCAACTCCCTCTCCCGCCTTTGCCTTGAAATGTCGGGCCTCGGGAATCTCAAGCTCTCGCTCTTCGGCGCTCATGTACAGCGCCTTGCCAATGGGATGTTCTGAATCCTGCTCCACCGCGGCAGCCAGCTTCAGGACTTCATCAGGGTCCTCTCCTTCTGCCGCAACCGTGTCGATGACCCGGTGCTCGCCCAGGGTCAAGGTGCCGGTCTTGTCGAATACCACGGTATGAAGATTGCGCGCCTGCTCAAGGCCGCGACGGTCCCGGACCAGCAGGCCATTATTGGCGCCGAGTGTGGTGGAAATTGCGGTGACCAGAGGCACCGCCAGGCCAAGCGCGTGGGGGCAGGCAATGACCAGAACGGTCACCACCCGGCTGATGGTGAAATCCCAGGTGGCGCCGGCAAACAGCCAGGCCGCAAAGGTCAACACGCCCGCGCTCACTGCCGCTATCGTCAACCAGAAAGCGGCACGGTCAGCCAGGGCCTGGGAACGTGAGCGGGAACTCTGAGCTTCTTCCACCATTCGCATGATGCCCGCAAGCGCCATCTCGTCGCCGGCTTTGGTCACTTCAACTCGCAGGGAGCCCTCGCCATTTACGGTACCACCGACTACCTCATCGCCTTCCCGTTTTTCAACCGGCCTGGATTCGCCCGTAATCATGGACTCGTCCATGGAACTCTGGCCTTCTTTTACCACGCCATCCACAGGTGCGCTCGCGCCCGGCTTTACCAGGATGAGATCCCCTTCCCTGAGCTGGTCGGCCGGTACTTCCTCCGTTTTCCCATCCACCAGCCGCAAAGCAGTGTCGGGTATCAGCTTGGCCAATTCTTTCAGGGCGCCCTGGGCCTGGCTCACAGAACGCATCTCGATCCAGTGGCCGAGCAGCATGATGGTGACAAGCGTGGCCAGCTCCCACCACAGGTCTTTACCAGGAAACCCCAGAGTCACGGCCAGACTGAACACAAAGGCGACTGTGATCGCCAGAGAGATCAGCGTCATCATGCCCGGCTCGCGGCCCTGAAATTCATGCCATGCGCTTTTGAGAAAAACCATTCCGCCGTACACAAACACGACGGTGCCGAGAACCGGCGCTATCAGCCATGAACCGGTAAAATCAGGCGCTGAATAGCCAAACCAGCTCTGGATTCTCTCGCTGAAGAAAAGGATAGGGAGAGTCAGAATCAGGCAGACCCAGAATTTGCTTCGAAACATGGCCACACTATGACCGGCATGTTTGTCGTGATCTCCATGCTCATGCCCTTTGTCATGCTCATGGCTCTTTGTGTCGCGCACCCCTTCTTCCTGACTGTCAGCGCCCTTATGCTCGTTCCCGGAAGAGTCCATTCAAATCTCCTTTTCTTTTGTGTTACGAGAAAAGCAGGCGCTATCGAGGGTCAGCCAATGGGGTTCCGGAATTCGAAAAAATCTCCTGTTTCCTCGGCGCGCATCTTTGCCTGGCCCGGCTCCGCCATTTCCCTGTGATGAACCTTGAATTTTCAGCCTACTCATTTAACCTCAGTGACTCAATTACCAGCATTAAACATACATGGTTAACTTTGTCTCAAGTCAATAGCGGGACAGCTCGGGGAGAAAAGAAGCATATATTATTACGCTCCAGCGCCAATTCCACTGGTCGCAGCCAAGGCAGTCAGCCGAGGACCAGAGCGATGATAAAATGCGTACCACCCAGTCGTGAAAAGACAATCCCCAGCATTAGCTGAAATCCCGGTTATCGATTTCGGGCCTGTGAAGCGTTCGCAAGTCGCCGCCATTGGCCCCAGCGCGGGATGAACATGGGCAGTCGCCGTTCATAGGCTCGATAGGCATCGCCGAACCGCCTGATCATCTGCTTCTCCTCGCGCCTGGCAAGCCAGGTGTAGACCAAAACGATCACGGGAAAGAGCCCGACCGATCAGAAAAACCACTGCACCTCGATCAGCCCTAGCGGCTCTAAACTCCCGTATTCGCTGTCGTCGTCACCTCCGAACCACTGGGCTCCTGCAGTCAGGTAGATTTCCCGTTTAAGTGGAAGTGTCCATGTGGACCGCGGGTAAAGCACCCAGCTGGCATCATCCGCATTGCGAATAGCCACCACCCGATACTGCCAGAACGGATTGATATCCTGCCATGCCAGCAGCCCGCCATAATGTCGCCCGGTATACAGTGGTTGTGTGGAAACCAGCCTCAAGAGGTCCAGGTTTCCCGGTGGGGCGGGCTGACCGTTGTAGAAATACTCCAGTGCCAGGTTGAAACCGTTGCGAAATGCCCAGTTCACATCTGCCACCCCCTGCCAGTAGCTGTCCCCGGTATCTGGCTCACTCCAGACGATTTCGGTACGCCAACCGGTGCCAGCCACCGAGCCACTGCCGCTCACAGCCGCTTTGGTAGCGCCGGCGAACTCACCTACCATCACGCCTGCATCGACCCCGGCAACAAAACGCTTGGCCCTCGCCGCCGTGCTGGCATCTTTGTCACTGTGTTGCGGTGCATGAACTGCGCTGACTCGACCAGTCGCCCCCCAGGAGCTGTCCCACAACAGCGCGTCTACGCCTATGCGTTCATCGGGCTCCAGTTGAAGGGGGCTTACAGGATTGAGGATGTCCATGGGGTTCCAGATCAGGGCGGTGGACCAGTTCACCTGTTGGCGCCCAAAACGGAAATCCCCGGCTGGCGAGCGCCACTGTATCGTGCCACGGTAGAGTTGATGACGCGCCAACACATCCCCTGACTCATACACGTCGCCCTGAAGATCCCAGTAGCGTGGGTCGGGAACATCTCTGAGCAGGGCGAATTCCGGGCTGTCCAGAAAACTGCCTGTCACCAGCTCCAGGTCGTAGGCAGCATCCAGAACCCAGTCTTCATATCGATAGCGGGGCTCCAGACGCAGGCGGGTAAGGTTCGAGAAGTAACGATCGTCGTCAACCAGCGAGCGTGAGCCAACGCTAAGATTCTTGAGTGAGCCCGCATGGCTGAATTCCGCGTTCGCGTTTGAAGCCAGCATCAGTCCGGCTATGGACACCAACACCAATGAAGCGCGACTAACCATGCCGAATGGCCTCCACCGGATCCAGTCGTGAGGCCCGCCACGCCGGATACAGCGCCACCAGCACCGAGCACAGGAATAACAACAGGCTGGGCAACCAGACATGATCGAAAATCAACACCGGATAGATCCGGTCGGTAATGCCCGGGATGGCCTCCAGCGCGCCGCTGATCGAGGAAAGATCAATGCCGGTCTGGCCAAGCCAGTAGGCGAGCAGGCTGCCAACTACTGTTCCTGCCACCATACCCAGTACCGCAAGAAAGAATGCCTCAAACAGAATCGTCAGTTGCAGCTGTCCCCCTTTCGTGCCCAATGCCAGCATGACGCCCAGTTCCCGGGTGCGCTCCATCACCGACATCACCATGGTGTTCATGACGCCAATGGCGACCACCACAAAGACCACCGACAGTATGAGATAGAAATCCACCTTGCTCATCTCTACCATCTGTACAACCACAGGGAGCAAGGTTTCCCAGTCCTGGGCCACCAGCCCGTGGTTGGTCAGAGGCGACGATTCGTTCAGGGTATTCGCCAGGGCCGCACTGTCTGAGCGATCCGACAGTCTCAGCACAATCCGCGAGACTTCGTCATCCTGCAGGCCTCCCAGGCTGCGGGCAGCATTGATATCGATGAATGCATACTCTGTGTCGAACAGGTCACTGCCGGTGCGGTAGATACCACGAATGGCCTGGGCGCTGGAGGCAAGATCTCCACCAGCCTGCTGAACCGTGATGACCAGCTTATCCCCCAGGCGAGCATTCAACTCGTCGGCAAGTTTTTGGCCGATCACAATCCCCTTCTCCCCTGACTGAACGTACGTGCCCTGCTTCATGTACCTGGAAAGCTCCGTAACAGCCCTCTCCCGCTCCGGTGCGATACCCACCAGTTCTACCGGCAGGCTTTTGCCCGGGTTTGCCACCATGGCTCTGACCACCACCCGGGGTGCGGCGGCTTCGACTTCTGGCCGCTCCTGCAAGCGCTGACCCAGCGCCTGAGCGTCGGAAATGCGCAGGGCCGGCGACAGATCGACATCGTGCCCCTGCTCCATCACCTGCACATGTCCGCTAAGCTGCTGGGTCGAGTTGTGGATCATCTGCTCGAAGAACCCATCGGCAAAGGCGTACAGGAACAGATAGGCGGCCAGCCCGAACGCGGTGGCAGATGCGGTAATCACTGATCGCTTTGGATTGCGGAATACCGAACGTAATGCCATTTGCGCAAAAATCAGCAGCCGATGATCAGACGTCACCTGCCAGTGAATTCGGCGGATACGATTGGTCACATTGCGACGTGCGCCCATCGCCTCCAGCGGGCTGTTGCGGCTGGCTTTCCAGGCGGGAAGGAGCGCTGCCAGCAGTGCTACCGTTACCACTACGACACCGATCACCACCAGGCGTGAGATTTCGATGGTGGGATAGACGATGCTGCTCAGCCCCGGCATGGTATCCATGGCCTTGATATAGGCACTGAAGTCCAGCCCCTGGGTACCGAAGTAGCCGGTCAGTGACAGCCCCAGCACCAGCCCCAACAGGTAGCCCAGGCCGGCCAGAATCGCTGTTTCCAGAAGCACCAGCCAGACAATGCGGCTGCTGGGCGTACCCAGAGCCATCATTACGCCGAATTCCCGGCCGCGCTCCAGCACCGACATCAGAATGGTATTGACGATGCCGGCCGCCACCACCACAAACACCACGAAGATGACGATGTAGGCGACGGCGTCATGAAACGTGACCATTTGCACCAGCGATGGCATCAGCGCCGGCCAGCCAAGAACCTCCACGCTGTGGTCCTGCAGCTGATTCCGCAGGCTTCCAACCACCGCCTCGAGCTGGCCTGAATGCTCTACGCGGGCAGCAATCTCGGTAAACCGACCCTGGAAGGCATACAGTGTCTGGGCGGATGCCAGGGGCATCTGGGCTACAAAGCCATCAATACGTTTGATGCCGGTTTCGAAAACACCCACCACCTCGAACCGGTCTGCGCCAATGGAGCCGTCCGCTGCCTGGACCACCAACACCAGCTCGTCTCCCGGGGAGGTACTCAGGGCACTGGCGGCGTCCACGCCCATAACGATCTCATTGCCCCCCTCCAGATAGCGGCCGCGGATGATCGACCGATCAAGCCGGGTGACCTGCGGCTCTGTTGTGCTGTCGACCCCCATTACCTGCAAGGCCCGTGACTCGTCGGCATGGCTGGCCAGCGCATTGCCCGTCACCCTGGGAGTGGTCGCCGCGACACCGGTTACGGAGGACATTTCCTCAGCAAGGTTCCAGCGCTCGGCAACGGCAATATTCATTTCCCGGTCGTCGTGAAATCCGCGCTGGTGCACTTTCAGGTCGCCGGTCACATAACCGGTCATGTTGTTGATCATCTGGGCATTGATGCCATCGATAAAAGCCCAGAGAAACACCAGCCCACCCACACCGACGGCCACCGACAACAGCGTAATGCCGGTACGCCGACGATTGACCCGAAGGTTGCCAAACGCCAGGCGCAGCCATGCGATCACGATCGTCGCTCCTCACGCTCAACGCCACCATCCCGGAGATGGATTACCCGCCGGGCGCGCTCCATCACCATCGGATCGTGAGTGGAAAACACAAAGGTAATACCGTGCTCCGCATTCAGCCCCCGCATCAGGTCCAGCAGGGCCGCACCGGTGGCGGAGTCGAGATTGGCGGTTGGCTCATCGGCCAGGACAATGGCGGGTTTGCTGACGATGGCCCTGGCCACCGCAACCCGTTGTTGCTGGCCGCCGGAGAGTTCGTGAGGCAGACGCTGTTCCATCCCCTGCAGCCCGACCTCCGCGAGAATACGCCGCGCCTCTGCCCGTCGCTCCCGAAACGGAACGCCGCGAAGCATCAGCACGTACTCCACATTCTCCTGAGCCGACAAGACGCCGATCAGGTTGTATTCCTGAAACACAAAGCCGATTTTCCATAATCGCAGCATGGTGCGCTTCTTGCGGCTGAGCCCGGTAATTTCCTCACCCGCCACCTGGATGCGCCCCGCATCCGGTTCGTCCAGGGCCCCGATCTGGTTTAATAGGGTGGTCTTGCCCGAACCCGACGGCCCCACCAGCGTTGTGAACTCACCGGGCTCGATCGCCACGGATACATCGTTCAGCGCCTTGACGGCGATTGAGTCCTGCTGATAAATCCGTGACACATGCTGGACATTGACGATGCTCATAGCGGAGCCTCATTCCGGGTTGCGCAGGCGACGCAATGAGAAAAGCGCTTCGTCTACAGGAATGTCGAATTCAATGGATTCAATCAGGATGACCGTGCGGGACTCGGGATTATCCGCGTCAACCATCGTCCAGCGGGTAGGGATCCGGCGCCCGTCCATGGTTTTGATCTGGTCATAGGTCAACCGTTTGACGACCTGATCCCGCTCCCCGTAGTAGGCCACCGACACGGGAATACCGTCCGCGCGAATCTCAAATTCAAGCTGGCTCCAGACCACCGGTGCATCGGGCCGTGGCGTTGAGATGACCCGGTACACCGGCACCTCGCCAGAATCATCTACCCCGGCAACCTCATGGGTGTAGTCGTCGACAAAGGAGCTTTCCTTGACCAGATCATCGTTGCTGAAGTTGGAACCCATCCATGGCTGCAGCATCATCGACGGGGGAATCTTGATGGTGCGATCAACCTTGGGAAGGTAATTCCACATGGCATCACCGATTCTCAGCGAGCCAACGCCAGCCTCTTTTTTCGGCGAGTGAATCCGGATCAGGGTGTGGTCCGGCCGATCCATCCAGGCTTCGAGCTGTAGCTCCCGGGTCCAGTATTCACTCTCTATTCGCATGGTGGAGCGACCGTGACTGCTGTCTGACCAAAGGGTCTGCTCCATATCTTCGATCAAAGAAACAGCCGAGGGAGTAGCCGCGAAAAGACGACCGGATATGGCAAAAACAAGAAGAGCGCTTATCCAGAATCTCATCGTCCAAGTCCTTACTCAGTAATCTTCGGGCCTGGCGTCGCGTTTCCCGTAACGTCACTGGGTCTCAATCGATATCTGATGACCTATCCCGTCCAGTGGAATCTCATCTACCGTAGCAAGAGAAACCGGGTCCAGTATCCAGAGCTTTGCCTCCCCGCGACTGGTTACCAGAATCTGGCCATCCACAGGAGAAACTGCCACGTGGTAGGGAGCCGGTGTCAGTTGCACACTTGTTCGGGAATTAGGCTGGAGCTCTATGCGAACGAGTCTTTCATCGCCCTGACTGGTCGCAAAAAGAACCTGCCCATCGGCACTCAGGCCCAGACCATGAGGCGCCTCCCCGATTTCGTAACGTGCCGTGACAGCACCTTCAGACAACATGAGAGCAACCGCTTCACCGGCGGCAGCGTCATTGATGTAAAGATGATCCTCGTCGGGGGCGAGCGCCATATGCTCGGGTGCCCCGCCTATGCGTACATTTCGCTTAACAAACCAGTTCCGCGTATCCACCTCGCTAACGGTGCCATTACCGGTATTGCTGACGAACAATGTCTGGCCGTCGCCCGTCGTCGCTATGTAGTTGGGAGAAGGGCCAGTCGCGATGACTTCAACGACTTCTCCGGAATCCAGATCCACAACACTGATACCGCCATCCATCGGATGTGTGGAGACCGCGTAACGGCCATCCCGTGTTACCAGAACGTGATGCACAGGCCCCGGCACTTCAAACACGCTGTCAATTTCGTTGGTACTGGTATCCACCACGTAGATACGCCCCGTACCCGCCTGTTTCGGAACCGCGCCGCCCTGTGCCCCATGGTGGGCAGCATGCTCGTCTTCCGTGACACCCTCTGGACGAACGGGCGGTTCCTGATTGTCATGGGCCGTCAAACTGCCCACAATAAGGTAGCGACCATCCGGAGTCAGTGCGGAACCATGGGTGTTAATTGTGCCGGAAATCGTCGACGTCAGACGACGGCTTTCCAGATCCATAACACCTATGGAATCTGTCGTCCCCATGGGAATAAAGGCGCGGCTACTTCCCGCCGACACTGCCAGTGGTAGGCTCATCAAGAGCGCGGCGGTAAGACCTGCAAACCACTGCTTGCGTAACTGGCATTTCATAAGCTCACCTTGTGTTCGGAACGGCGGAATGGTTATTTATCGTCGGATAAGCGACGTTTACACGCTTGCCAACATAAAAATGCTTCAATCTGAGTTGAACACGCCAGGCTGAAACAGAACTGAAAACCATCACCAAAGATTTATCTATTTGATGTGGATCAATCTGACTAACAGAAGCCCGGCTATCAGACCGAAACTTAGTTTCAGCTAAACGCCTGGTGGTGATGCCCGAATGCACAATGAAACCAGAAATACCCAGCAAACAGCCAATACCGATGCAGCTCGACTCAATCGCCATTGTTACTGCATTACCCTTGATCAGGACGCCCTCAACTCAAACCTCCGCGACCAATTTTCGGGCACCGGCATCGGTTTCCCGACCACAGCACTCCCGGAACTCGACCACTTCTTCTCTGATACAGCCGTTTTCGTCCCCATAACTGACATTATGACGATGGAGAGAACTGTCCAGGCGATTGAGTCAGCGAGCAAGATGCCTTCTTACCTGACAGAAGCCCTCTCGTGGGCCCCAGACACTGCACAGTTTGACCCCGGCCCTCTCGGAGCATTTATGGGCTATGACTTTCACCTGGGGCCCGAAGGTCCGCAGCTGATCGAGATCAACCGCTGATCCTTGACCCTGGCGAGCTCACATACGCCAATGGCGAGCTTACGGCTGGAGGACAACGCATTGACATGGTGTACAACAGGCTGGTGGATTTCGCGCTGGAGGCCCCGCATCATGCAACGTTAAGACGTGCGTATCTCGACGCAAACTGACCTGCCGCGTTTTTGAAAACATTCTCGAGGGCGATTACATTGCGCAGGACCTCGTTCCCCCGGGGGGAGCGAGGCCTCAGAATTGATGACACGGTAACCACCGGAAAGGTCGATATTCGCCTGTACACCTACGGTGGCAAAACACTGCTTACCGCTGCCCGCATCTACAAAGGGCAGACCACCAACTTTCGCACGCCGGGAGGCGGATTTGCCCCCATCTTTCAGGTATGAAGCAGGTATGACCAGGGAGGACTGCCCTGGTATCAATAAGGTTCAGAGCCCCTTTACTGGGCCCCGGCTCTTACCCCACCGGTTATACCGAAAGCGATCACCCCCAGGATCAGTCCGGTAATAAAAATGATGGCTACCCAGTCCTGAAAAGAGAGCCCGCCACCGTGATCATGGTCGTGGTGGTGGCCGTGTTTTCCCTCAGCCTGGTGCCGACGATGCAGAAAGATCATACCGCCAGTCAAAGCAAGGAAAACAATGTTCAGAAAGAATGTGTAGTCCAGGGCAAATTGTTCGTGCATCACTGTGCTCGTCACTGCATCAGGTGTCAGGCCAAGGGCAGCGAACCCAAAATGCAGGATCAACGCGGTGGCGACAATTGAAACCAGCATGATCCCGGCAATGTACAGGGCAACCCGCCAACCGTAGTATTTGGCATTGACCCGCACGAGCGGCGGAACCATCAGATCCGAATAGATGAAGGCCATCACGCCGGCAAAAGTTACTCCCGATCCCGCCAATACGGTTGCAAGAGGGATATTGCCCATGGAACCTATGAAGGTCAGCGCCGCAACAAAGGGGCCAACGATGGCATTTTCCAGAACGATCAGAATTTCCGGGAGCCTATCCTGATAGCCGTGGAGGAAAAGTGCTTTCCAGAACGCCTCCGGTACAAAGACCTTCATGAAACCGGCGACGGTGAAGCCGATCAGGATCTCTTTCCACACCATCTGCCACTCCATGACAAACTGATGGCCCACCATCTGCCAGCCTTTGACGCTGCGCATACGGTCAAGCGGCGAAAAATCTTCTTCTTCGGGCGTATCGCCTTCTGCCCGGTCACGGGCCTGCTTGATCCAGCGATCGGGGTAGGTGGCCCGAATGAGCATGGAACTGATCAGAATGAGTATCAGGCCGCCAATAATTTCAGCCACCAGAAACTGCCAGCCGAGAAAAATCAGGATCAGGATGCCCAGCTCGATCACCAGATTGGTGGAGGCAAACATAAAGGCCACTGCAAGGATAAAGTGGGCGCCCTTGGCAAAGAGGGCCCGCGCCGCCGCCAATGCGGCGAAGGAACAGCTGGAGGAAATAGTGCCGAACGCAGTTGCCAGGCCGGTACTCCGCAGGGAAAACTCACCCATGTGACGTACCAGCCGATGTTTTGGCACGAACACCTGAATCATCGAGGATATCGCGTAACCCAATACAAAAGCCCAGCCGGCTTTCCAGAAAAAGCCCAAAGCGGTCTTGGCCGCCTCGCCATAAAGCTGCCAGAAGGTAGGGTCAACAGACTCCATACACGCTCCTTTTGTTTCCCTTAAACAGGGTTATGCCTGCCGCTCAGCCATTCTGGCTCCTGGTTTTTTCCACCGGCCAATCCGAAAACGCAATAAAATAGAGCAAACCCAGATTGACCAGGGGAATCAGTATCAGTAGCCCCAACCAGCCCGGGTATCCGGTGCGCTGGCAAATTCGCCAGGCTGGAATGACCGCCAGGATGGCAATGACCAGCATCCATAGCCAGTGCCCTCCCCCCATGGGTTGGCCGAACATTTGATCTCCCATCATGGTGTTACCCTCCGTGTGGATTTCAGAATATCAATGGTGGTGAGCTTCAGGTTTCTCAACATCTGGCTCCCGCAATGCTACAGAGGTCTTCAGGAAAACCTGTTCGGCAACTGCAATGACGAGCATCGTGACGATGGCCACACCGATGACAAAGGGGTCGGAATTCAGCTTGACCCAGACAAAGCCCCCGAGCGCCAGCAAATCCAGCAGAATGGCCGTGGCCGGCACCCAGGCTTTGGCCTTCACGTCCTCCCGGAGATAGCGAAGAACACCCCAATGGATGGCGATGTCCATGATCAGGTAAAACACGATGCCCAGGGCTGCAATCCGCGACAGATCAAAGAATGCAGTCAAAGCCAGGCCCAGAACCACAGTGTAGACCAGCGTATGTTTCTGGATACTGCCTGGCATCCTGAAGTGTCTGTGGGGAACCAGTTTCATTTCCGTCAGCATGGCCAACATGCGGGAGACGGCAAATATGCTAGCCAGAATACCCCCGGCAGTCGCCATCATGGCAATGCCCACAGTAAACCAGACACCATAATCACCCAGGGCGGGCCGTGCAGCGGCCGCCAGTGAGTAGTTCCGTGTCTCGATAATTTCCGGAAGTGAAAGATTGCTGGCAACGGCAAACCCGACCAGGGTATAGATCACCACACAGGCGGCGATGGAAATCACGATGGCACGACCCACGTTACGATGGGGGTCTTTTATCTCGGAGCCGCTGTTGGTGATCGTTGTGAAGCCCTTGAACGCCAGTATGCCGAGGGCGGTTGCGCCAAGGAAATTACCCACACTCCCGGTTTCTCCTGTTTCCGAAAAGTCTATCGAAAGGCTGTCGGCAAGCCAGACCCCTACCAGTCCGAAGATCAGGATGCCCCCGATTTTCAGAATGCCCAGCACAGAGGCCACACCCTGAATCATTCGGTTACTCAACAGGTTGATTATGAAAGCCAGCAGGATGAGTGACACCCCCAGAATGGGAACCATGCGGCCGCTTTCGTCGCCCCCAAAAAGCTGCATGGTGTAGGCCCCGAACGTGCGAGCGAGAAAGCTCTGTGCGATCACCATCGAAAAGTACATCAGCAGCGCGTTAAACGCTGTAGGTAGCCGGTTTCCGTAAGCCTTGTGCAGATACATACCTATGCCACCGGCGGAGGGGTAAGCATCGGAGATCTTGATATAGGAGTAAGCACTGAAACTCACGATTACAGCTGCAGCAACAAAGGCCAGAGGGAAAAGAGCGCCGGTCATCTGCGCCATTTGCCCGGTAAGCGCAAAGATACCGGCGCCGATCATGACGCCGGTTCCCAGCATGACAGTCCCGGGTAAGGTCAGACTCCCTTCCCTGTAGCGTGTTGTTCTGTCCTGCTCCCCACTCATTGAAGCTCCTTTCATTTTTTCATGGGAGGGATTTTTGAACAGCAAAACGGTTCATGTTTCGCATTGGCACGGACATTGTCGTCCGTAAATCGATACCACCCCAGTTTGCGCCGGATCCACCAGCCGTCCTTTAACCGGCCTCCCAGGGAGTCAATCATTTCCAGCAACTGGTCAATGGACCAGTGAGTGCCATCGTATGTGACCCACAGGTCGCCATTAGGCTTGCGCTCAGCAGAATCGACGCAGGGATGATGATTAAGCTCATCGATGAAATCGTGCCACTGGGTCTCACCCAGGCCCTGAATCGTCAGTTTCCGACGCAGCAGAAACTGTTCCTGATTTGTCGCTTTATGAGCCTTGATCATGGTGTTGCACCTCTCAGCCCTGTTGCTTTATCTCTATCACACCATTCCAACCTGAACTGCGCCTGAAAATAATTGAGGCACTGCGGCAGGTTTGACCCATATCAAATATCAATGTGTAGACGTTACCGAAAACTGTAAAGCCAGCCGGGGAACGGGAACCTGTGGATCATCTCAACCAGGCCTATCGCCTGGAGAGAGGTCGGATCCTGACTATTCAGGCTTCATCGATCACATGGCCTTCTTCAGCTCACCATAGTCACCATCGGTGCGAAGCACCAAAGTGATGTCATTATCATTACGATTGCGGAAAAACCAGCCGTGATTGCCGGTGAATGCCGCTTTCAAGTCGCCTTCATCGTCCGGAACGCCCCGGCCTTTCTCGTAGGAGATGGACTGGCCACTGCCGTCACCGTGGGTGTCGTAGTTGATGGGGCCGCCCTCGGACACCCAGGAATAGCGAGCAACGGCGCCTTCTTTCATGGTGAGTTTGTATTCGGTACCTTCACCCGGGGTAAGGACGACTCGCACTTCGTCCTGCCAGTGGGGTTCCGGAGCAGGCGCGGCGGGCTCTGGAGCGGTTTCCTCGCTGGAGGGCTGCACGGTTACCATTTGTGCGGCGTCATCGGCCACGGCTTCTTCCTTCAGCTGTTCCTTGATTTCACCCATTTCCATCAGGCCAAGCACACGGCCTGCGCCTGTGGGATCCAATGCATACTCGGCGGGCATGACCACGGTTACCAGGAGCACGAGTGCAACCGTGGCTGCGATGATAGTAGAGCGGACCAGCTTTGCGGAGCTGGGCAGCTCGTTACGTGAGGGCATATCGTTGTTGTACATCAAAAATCTCCAGAACTAAGCGATAAAGTAGCCGGTGAGCTGATAACCGATGAGCAGAAAGCCTGCCCCCATCATGGCAACATTGGCGGTGTAGGCATGGCGGAAAAAGCCGTCGGTCTTACGCCAGAAGCTCATTACAATCAGGATCATGGCCAGCGCAATGAGCTGTCCGATTTCCACACCCACGTTGAATGCGAGCAGATTCGGTATCAAACCATCAGGGGAGATGTCGTACTCGATGATTTTCGAAGACAGGCCAAAGCCGTGGAAGAAGCCGAAGATTAATGTGGCAGCCCTGGTGTTGGGTTGGAAGCCAAACCAGCGCTGATACGCCCCCAGGTTGTCCAGTGCCTTGTAGACCACCGAAAGACCAATGATAGCGTCGATGATGTAGCTGTTGATGCCGATATTGAAATACACGCCCAGCAGCATGGTGGTGGAATGGCCCAGCGCGAACAGGCTCACGTAGATCGCGATGTGCTGCATGCGGTAAAGGAAGAAGACCACCCCCAGCAGGAACAGGAGATGGTCATAGCCGGTGACCATATGCTTGGCCCCCAGATACACGAACGAAATGAGGTTTACGCCGGTGATTTCCTGAATATATCCCTTGTCACCCTGGGCGACGGCGTGGGCCAGCACATCGGCGCTCATCCCGAGCAGTGCGAGCGTCAGAAAAATCCAGAACAGACGGTGTCCGCTGGCGACTGTGCGCCCGCGCCAATGACCGTCAGGCAAAGTTGACAACATAATGAATCCAACAGTTTTGGTTTAAAAAGCTGCAGTGCAGCAAGACTGAAACAGCCAGAGAAGTTTTGGACGGGCGCTCGAGCCGGTAACGAAAGCTGCGGGGGAAATCTCCGACGAAGGGAATGGACTGCACTCAAAATGGCCCGAGAGATGATCCCGGGCCCTCAGAGGCGCTGTTAACGCAGTTAAAAGAGGAGTCTTGCCCCGATAACCGCAAACCAGTCTTCGGTACTGCCTCCCTCGGCTTCGGCCAGATCGGCGGTATCACCGTACTTTCGTTCATGCACCACGCCCACGTAGGGTGAGACAGCGCGATCGACCAGGTCATAGCTCAACCTGAGGCCGGCCTCCGTGGAAACCAGACCTTTTCCGACACCAATATCCCGGTCTTCGCTGAAAGCCACGGTGGCATCCAGCGAGGCGGCGAGAATCCAGTAATTGGTAAACAGCAGCTCGTACTCCGCGTCCAGATCGGCGGACGTATCACCCTCGTCACTCAGATACAGGTTCGCATCAATCTCAAACCACTGGGGGGCGAGGCCGGCAACGCCGAGAACCGCATAGGTCCGGTCCGGCCCCTCCGGTGTGTCGAACCGTACGCCGGCCTTGGCGTCGAAGAACTTCGAGATGGGTATCTGTCCGACCAGCTGGTTCTCAAGCCCCTCGTAGGCCTGCTCCTCGATGGCATACTCGCCCTTGGTCAGCCATCTGGCTTTGAGCTCATCGGTGCCATAGAAGATGTCCGCATCCCAGGCGACAAGTTCCTCATCGTCGTCGCTGTAGCGGTATTCCAGCTCCTCGAACTGGACACCCCACACCTTGAGAAGCTCCTTTCGCTGAGTGATGTCCGGGATTCTCTCCTGACTCTGAACGACAGCTGGCAGAACAAGTGTGCCGAGCAGGCTGATGGCGACAAATGATCGGATAGAACTCATGCGCCACCTCCCAGTTCAGTTTCGACCCCGGTGCTGGCACGGGATGCTTCGGGCGCGCCCTCAACGATCACCTTGCGGAACATACCGGCCGCCGCGTGGTAAGACAGATGACAGTGGAATGCCCATTGGCCGGGCGCATCCACCTCAGTCTCCATATAGACGGTCGTGCCCGGCTGAACGCTGACAGTGTGCTTGATGGGATTCCATTCACCCGCGCCTACGTCGAGAATCGACCACATGCCGTGAAGGTGCATGGGGTGCGTCATCATGGTTTCATTGACGAATTTGAATCGAACCCGCTCACCATATTGCAGACGGATGGGATCTGCATCCTGATATTTGACGCCATTGATGCTCCAGATGTAGCGCTCCATATTGCCCGTCAGGCGCAGCTCAATTTCCCGGGTTGGCTCGCGTTCTTCGTACAGCGGATTCTGGGCTTTGAGGTCCGCATAGGAAAGGAATTTGCCGCCATTCGCTGCCGTTGGCGTGAGTCCGCTTCCCGCCGCATAAAATGGATCACTTGCCCCGCTCCCGCCTGTCGTCATGGCGCTGTGATCCATCCCTTCCATGCTGGAATCGTCCATTCCGGACATACTGGAGTGGTCCATGCCAGCCATGTCGCCCTGCGCTGCCATATCACCATGATCCATGCCGCCATGATCCATGCCGGGCATCCCGCTCATATCGGCCATGGTCAGCCGTGCAGGCTTGCGCAGATCGGGAACAGGCGCTTCCATGCCTTCTTCGGGAGCCAGTGTTGCCCTGGCATAGCCTGAACGTCCCATGGACTCGGCGAAGATGGTATAGGCCTGCGCATCCTTCGGCCGGACAATCACATCGTAGGTTTCCGCTACCCCGATGCGGAACTCATCCACGTTCACCGGCTGGACATTGTTGCCGTCCGCCTGCACCACGGTCATATTGAGCCCCGGGATACGCACGTCGAAATATGTCATGGCGGAAGAATTGATGAACCTCAGGCGGATTCGCTCACCAGGTTCGAACAGACCGGTCCAGTTCTGGTCCGGCCCCTTGCCGTTGACCATGCCGGTAAAGCCCTGAACGTCCTCGACATCCGCCTTCATCATCCGCATGTCGCCCCAGGCAAGCCGGTCCGAAACGGTATTCATCAAACCATTTTCCGAAATGTCCGAGAAAAACTCGCCGACCGTCTGCTGCTCACGATTGTAATAATCGGGCATGATTTTCAGGTTCCGCATGATGCGATCCCCCGAATGAGGGTGCTTGTCGGTCAGTTGCACCACGTACTCGCGATCGTACCGGAATGGCTCGCGGCCCTCCGGCTCGATCACGATGGCGCCAAATGCCCCGTCGGGTTCCTGAAATCCGGAATGACTGTGGTACCAGTAGGTTCCCGCCTGGACAATCGGAAATTCGTAGGTGAAGGTTTCTCCGGCCTTTATGCCAGGAAAACTGAATCCGGGTACGCCGTCCTGGGTGAAAGGCAGAATGAGGCCATGCCAGTGGATGGAGGTGGTTTCATCCAGGTTGTTGGTCACGTTGATCCTGACGTTCTCACCTTCCCTGAAGCGCATCACAGGACCGGGGGAAGCTCCGTTGTAGCCAATCCCCTCTTTCACGAAATCTCCGGTATCGATACTGACCCGGTCCACGGTCAGATTATATTCGCCAGCCAGCGCCAAAGCCGGCATTAACAGACCCAAAAAACCCAACAGGAGGGTTTTATTCATAGCATTAACTCCAAACTGAACAGCAAAAACAACCGGGCGGATCGTTGCGCCAGCCCGGAAGCTTCTCGTTTACCTGGGGCTCAGTGGCCACCGACCTTCATGTCACCGTACATTCCGGCCTGATAATGTCCGGGCACGTTACAGGCAAATTCGATGTTGCCCTTGTCAGAGAAGGTCCAGACGATGTCCTGAGTCTGGCCTGGCTCCAGCAACACGCTGTTCGGGTCATCGTGTTTCATGGAATGGCCGTTCCCCATATCCATTTCCATCATGTCGTGGTTGATGTTGCCGCCATTAATAACCCCATGCTCGACCATCATCATCATTTCCTTCTGATGGGCTTCATGCATGGAAGGCGTGCCAATGTTGAACTCATGCACGAGCTTGCCTTCATTGCTCACCACGAATCGAACGGTTTCGCCAGGCTTCACCTCGATCGTTTCCGGCTCGTAGTAGTTGTCATACATTTCGACGGTGACGGTCCGATCGACTTCCGAGGCCTTTCCTGGTTCACCAATGCTGGAACCATGCCCGTGTCCCCCGCCATGGGCGCCGGCGGCAAAAGCCCCCGCAGACATGGAAAGGGCGGCTGCGGTGATTACGAGTTTTGCTGCATTCATTGAAACTTCTCCTGTGAACTTTTCCGGCAGGGACGCCGATACGCTCAAGCTGACAGCTGGATACCATGGTCGGAACACTGGTGTCCTGTCTGGGTCATTCGCTGATCTACTGCGTGACGCCAGCATCGCTCACCAACCTGAATTCTTTCTGAAAATAACAGACTCTTTATCGTTCAGCCTGGATTCAGGTTGAACAGCGACACTGATAGGCTGTGTACTCCCTTCCATGGAAGCGACCCATGCGTTTACTGCTCGTTGAAGATGACCACCTTCTGGCTGAAGGTCTTGCCGGCCAGCTCGAGAAAGCCGGCTTCAGTGTTGACACCACCCATACCGCCAAAGGGGCAATGGCTCTCGGTGATCAGGAAGACTACCGGGCGGCGGTGCTGGACCTGGGCCTGCCCGATGGCAACGGTCTTGACGTGCTGAGAAAGTGGCGCGCGAACAACATCCGGTTCCCGGTGCTGATTCTGACCGCCAGGGGTGACTGGCAGGACAAGGTGAATGGCCTCAAGGCAGGTGCCGATGACTACCTCGCCAAGCCATTCCAGACAGAGGAACTCATTGCCAGGCTCAATGCCATTGTCCGGCGAAGTGAAGGAAGGGTCCATTCCACGGTAAAAGCCGGTGGCTTTGAGCTGGACGAAAACCGCCAGAGTCTGAAACTCGATGATGGTACCGAGCACAGCCTGACTGGCACTGAATTCCGCCTGCTTCGCTGTCTCATGAGTCGGCCAGGACAGGTATTCTCCAAGGAACAGCTCATGGAGCAGCTCTACAACCTGAATGACAGCCCCAGTGAAAACGTTATTGAAGCCTACATCCGAAGGCTGCGAAAGCTGGTGGGCACAGATACCATCTCAACACGGCGCGGTCAGGGGTATCTGTTCAATGACAGTGTTTAGAAAGCCGACGTCCGTCAAGGGCGCCCTGTTCGCCCTGCTGTTACCGGCAGGCATTGGCCTGATGGGCCTGGCGTGGCTGGTGCACGGGTCGCTGCTGGACCGGATGTCGAGGGAGTTTGTGGAAAGCCGGCTGGTAGATGAAGTTGCTTTCCTGGAACACCAGATCCGGGAATCAGACGGGAGAATAGATACACTGCAGACAGGTGATTACTTTCAGGAGGTATTCCATCACGCCTTTGCCATTCACTCACCTTCCGGAACGATTATCTCCCCGGTTTCCTGGACGCCCCTGCTTTCGCCCCTGACCCGCTCCGATCGGGAGGGAAGCATCCGGGTAGAGGGGGCCGAATCAGAAGGCGCGCCTACCGATATTCTTGCCTACAGGAAATCCTTCCGCGTGGGTGATACGCCAATCACAGTGATCGTTTCCGAGGACCTGGGCGCCCTGAATCGTAGCCAGGCAGAACTTCACGCCTGGACTGCCGTTGTGTCCGTCCTGCTGATCCTGCTTCTGGTTGCCGTAATCTGGTTTGGTATCAATTTTTCCATGAGGCCGGTGGTGTCACTTCAGGCGGCATTGAAGAGACTCCAGGGCGGTGAAATATCAAGAATCGATGTGCAGGCTCCCGAGGAATTCCGGCCCCTTGTTCAGCAGCTCAACCAACTGCTCGACTCACTTGACCAGCGGCTGGAGCGTTCCCGGGATGCGCTGGCCAACCTGTCCCATTCAGTGAAGACTCCCATAGCCGCTGTCCGACAGATCCTGGAAGACACCAGTCGCCCTCTGGACACGCGTCTGCGACATCAGATGGCCGCCCGGCTTGGTGAAATCGACAAGCAGCTTGAAGCGGAAATGCGTCGGAGCCGGTTTGCAGGCCCTCAGGTCGGCAAAAGCGCTTACCCGGTAAAACAGGCCCGTGACCTTTTATGGATGCTGGGCAGGCTGTATACGGAAAAATCATTCGAACTCTCGACCACACTCCCCGAGGAAAGTCGGTGGCCGATTGAAGAGCATGATCTGAACGAAATACTGGGAAACCTGCTGGATAACGCGGGTAAATGGTCCACCCGATGCGTTGAACTCTCCCTGAACCAGGACTACAGCTCTCTGCAAATAGCTGTCACTGACGACGGCCCTGGCGTTGATGAGACCGAGATGGCCAACCTGGGCCAGAGGGGGCTGCGGCTTGACGAGCAAACCCCCGGCCACGGACTGGGTCTCGCTATCGTTCGGGATATAGTCGGCCGGTATGGAGGACAGACGAGTTTCTCGACAGGATCTGCCGGGGGATTGCGGGTGGCAGTTGATATCCCTGTCTAGTGTCGCGTCTGGTTAATTCGCTGATCTACTGCTTGCCGCTGGGGTTTTGTCTGCTTCTTCGTGCCAGCGCAGGGCCACAGTTCTTGCCTGTTCAAGGGTTCTGCAGTGGGTCAGTGAACCAGCTACCCTGTGGATGCCGGCACGTCGCAGTTTGACTATCATCCTCGGATGCAGGCCTGCGAGGATCAACCTGACCCCATTGCGCTTCATTTCATTAGTCAGTGATTGAAGGGCCACAATGGCCGTGCCATCCATGCTTGGCACATCGCACATATCAACAATAACAGTCCTGATTTCTGGATCGACCAGGTGAAGCGATGTGAGTGCTTTTTCTGCAGCTCCGAAAAACAGCGGCCCATTGATGTCATACACCGCCACTCCAGCCGGAAGTCTTTTTATTCCGGGATGGCTGTCAGCTTCTAGCTTAACCGTCTGGGTCAGCAGCGACATCCGCCGAATAAACAGCACGGCGGCCAGTCCAACACCGACGGCTACGGCCAGAACCATATCGAAAATCACCGTCAGCCCAAAGCATATAAGCAGGATAGCTACATCACCGGCAGGGGCTGAACGGAGGGTGTGCAGGAAATGTCTTGCCTCACTCATGTTCCAGGCAATGATAAAGAGCAGAGCGGCCAGTGCGGCCATTGGCACCAGGCCAAGTAATCCGGCAAGGGCTACTACCGCGAGCAGCACAACCAGGGAATGGATGACCGCGGAAACAGGCGACCTTGCGCCACTTCGGATATTGGTTGCAGTTCGTGCAAGAGCTGCCGTTGCGGTAATTCCACCAAAAAATGGCGTAACCATGTTCCCCAGGCCCTGACCGATCAGCTCAGCATCGGGATCATGCTTTGTCTTTGTTAAACCGTCTGCCACAACAGCGCATAAAAGTGACTCAATAGCCCCCAGCATAGCGATTGCAAATGCCGGCCCTGAAAGTGCCCGTATCAGTTCAAAGCTGAGTTGAAGGGGTTTACCGTCCGCTCCGGGTAATAACCATGGAGCCATGAACGCCGGCGGAATAGGCGGGATTCCGTTGCCTGTTTCTCCGTTTATTTCCCACGTAAAACGGGACGCTATGGTTTCCACGGCCCCGGTTTCCCCCTGCCCTCCCAGCCACTGATTGATGAGATAAGCTGCAAGCGCTCCCGCGACCAGCCCAATCAGCGGCGCAGGCACCGGTATGTGAAATCGTGGCCAGAGCAACATGACCGTCAGCACGAAGGCTCCCACCCCCAGCTCCAGTGGGTTAATGGTAGGCAGGGAGATGATGATAACCGACACATTTTCAACAAAGTGCTGTCCCAGTTGCCCTGTCTGCAGCCCCAGAAAATCCGGAACCTGTAACACGGCAATAACCACCGCAATACCGGCAGTAAACCCGAGTACTACCGGATAAGGCACAAACTGTATAAGGCGGCCCATACGGGTAAGCCCAAGCATCACGAGGATAACGCCGGCCATCATTGATGCGATGAGCAGGCCGCCCAGTCCGTACTGCTGAACAATAGGGAAAAGGATGACAACAAACGCGGCTGTTGGCCCCGACACATTGAAGCGGGCCCCACCGGTCAACGCGATTATGGTGCCCGCCACAATAGCCGTGTAGAGGCCGTGCTGCGGGGGTACGCCGGTGGCGATCGCCAGGGCCATCGACAGCGGCACGGCCACTGTTCCTATCGTCAGCCCCGCCATGACATCTTTGCGAAGGTCGGCCAGCCCGTACCCTTCGCTCAGCGCTGACCGCAAGCCAGTTGCGATGCCGGGTAAACTCCTGAAAAATGCACCTATGCCCATGACTTGCCGACTTCCTTGATCTGGACCGCACACCAGCGCAACAAAACCTGGTAATGATGATGCTACTGGCTGTAGGGAATGGGATAAGGTGCAAAGCGGTGCCTGACTCTGGCGTGACCGTCGATTCCTGATCCTCCACGAAGGCTGGCTTGACAGGGCTACAGTATCAGTCTTACTGATGAATTAACCAGCGGCACAGTACCGGAAAGCAGGCGGAGCCTCGAGTCCGGGTCCTGAGATCTCCTTCCACGAGCCAGTTTGCCGGTGGTGCTCCAGGTGCCATTGGTCCAGCCGAGTTCCGTCTCAAGGCCCGGGTTACCTATCCAGGTATCTTTCACTGTTATCCGGGCGACATAACGTTCGTTGATACCCGGCGACCGGACACTGTGGGAGGCGGTCAGCTCACGGTTGGTCACTGATGAAAGCCGCCACTCGCCAGTCATGAAGCCACTGATATTGTCGTCCGTGGCTTCAGTGTCGGTTACGCCATATGCGCTTTGGTAGAGTGAGGCCAGCGAGATGGGCATAGCACCGGGCTTCATGGTGAATGTCTCATCAGCCCGGTGGCGTCCATTTCCACCCGGTCATAACGAACGCCGCCGCCCAGACGCATGTTCTCCCGGATCCGGTGGAAGGTTTCAGCAAAGACGCCGACACGATCCCGCTCAACGTCTGGCCACAGGAATGAACCGACTTTTGTCAGATCCATGCCGCTGTACATGATGGCATCCCAGGTGTTGCTCTTCACATCAACGCCGGCGGCAATGTCCCAGACAGTGTTAACAGTCTGGTCCAGCGTCAGCCGGACGCCCCTGGGCGGGGAAAGTGGCCTGCAGCTTTTGCCTGAACTGCTTTCACTCCAGCCCGGTATCGAGTTGCTGGTGCTCACCGGATACGGCAGCATTGCCACCGCGGTAGAAACCATGCGACGTGGCACCAGTAATTACCTTTGCAAGCCGGTAACCGTGAGCCAGCTGATCGCAGGTTTTGAGTCAACAAAGTCGGTGCCGGACCTGCGCCAGGCTCCCCCTTCAGTGGAAGCTTCACAAGCATTCCCGTTGGCGGTGCTGATCCGGATTTGCAAAAACCCGGGTTACACATAGACACAGTCCCAAAACTTACTTCAGCTGCTGCCGCTGCTGTTCCAGCATCTGCTCCATCATGAGCTGCATGTGGTTCATGCGTCTTTCCATCATCTCCAGGCGCTGGTCGGTGCCAGGCCCTTCACCGTCAGCCCCCCGATTTCCCATGCCACTACCGGAATCCTGTTTGCCCCGGCCGTCCATCATTCCCTGGCCATCGCCCATCATTCCTTTTCCATCACCCATCATTCCTTTCCCGTCTCCCATCATTCCCTGGCCGTTCATCATGCCCTGACGATTGCCCATCATGCCACCGCGCATCATCTGCATGTGCTGCTGCATTGAGTTCATGTGCTTTTCCCTCAATCTCTGACGCTCGGCATCGGACTCTGCATTACGCATCTCCTCCATCATTGCCTGCATTTGCGCCATGTTTTCCTGCATTTTCTGCATCTGTTCCTGATTCATCATGCCGCCCCGGTTCATGGGCATCTGCCCGGGACTGCCCTGGCCAATGGCCATCATGGGCGCGGATACAAGCAGGGAACATGCAATCAGTCGAGTAAATCTGTTCATGGGATCCTCCTTAATTCTTTGTAAAAAAGCTGCACACTGCCTGATAAGAGCTGCAGCACTGGAACCTTGCCAGATGATGGCAAGGTGTGTAAAAACCTACTCTGCGGCTACTTCCGGCAGGTTATGGGCTACGCCCTGATGACAGTCAATGCAGGTTTTATCGGTAGCCTCGCGATATTCCTGGGAATGCCTGCGTTTCGCGTACCGGTCCTGCATGCTCAAAGCCATGGCATCGTAACTGTGACAACTGCGACAGGTGGCCGAGTTGCTGGCGCGCATTTTCGCCCAAACCGATTCCGCCATTTCACGGCGATGAGCCTCGAACTTTTCAGGCGAGTCGATCTTCCCGGTAATCCAGGAGGGAATTTCATTAAACGTCGCTTCTGTTTTGCGAACGACCTTGCCCCACCAGTCTTTTGGCACATGGCAGTCTGCGCAGACCGCGCGAACACCACTCTGGTTCGAGAAGTGGGCGCTTTGCTTATATTCTGGATAAACGAAGGCACTCATTTCGTGACAGGAGGTGCAAAACTCGAGGGTGTTTGTTTTCTCCATGGTGAAATTCAAGCCGCCGAGTAACACGGCACCCGTGGCCAGCATTACGAAGCCTCCTGCAGGAATCCAGAGCAGGTATTTCGTTTTTGGCCACTGCCAGAGACGTTGCCACCAGCCTTTTTTTTCGGGATCCGAATCTTTTCCCACTGCCATCGCCCCGCTCCTTCAGACTGGTGTTCTGGCGCCGTAATCCGGCATGAATTCCTGTCAGTCTAGTTCTTGCCCTCTCTCGCGTAGTATTCGGCCAGGGCCCTGATATCCTTTTCGCTCAGCGCTTCCATCGCCGGTTGCATTTTCTCCGGCTGCCAGCGGTCACCCTTCTTGTAATCGTTCATGGTACGTACGAGGTAGGCTTTCCATTGACCTGCCAGGATACCCGCATCATCCAGCGCAAGGCTGCCCGCATCGGAATGGCATTTTTCGCAACGTTGTTCGTGGATCTGTGCGCCCATTTTTGCGAGATCTGCGTCGAATTTCTGATCTGCACTCTGGAAGGGCTTATCGGAAAAGTAAGCGGCGAGCTCGGTAATTTCCTTCTCGCTCAGATCTTTTGCCAGGTCGCAATGATCCTCCGCAATACCTTCATGCTCCTCTTCACCGAATTCTTCCTTCGCACAGGGGCGGGCTCCCTCTTTGAATACAAACATCTGATTTTCAAGAAAGAAGGCAGAAGCACCGGCAATGGTGGGGATGTCTTCGTCGTCACTGACGCCATCTTTGTTATGACAGCTGGCACAGTCTTCGGCTGTTGATGGTGCCTCGGCAAAAACGCCAGCGCTCATCATGAGAGCGGCCAGGGTCGCAAAAATAAGACAAGTAGCTGAACGCATCGGCGAACTCCTTTTGAGTGGGTTCCTTCGTGACCGCGTGCCCGAAACCAATCACACCGGACTCGTGAATGGGATGGATCTCCCTTCAAACTACGCGCCTGTCCCAAGTGATTCAATTACTAGCATCATAAGTATTGGATTGACTTTGACCCAAGTCAAAACCCGGTCATATTTGTCAAAAAACACTGTACAACGGTGCGGCCAGCTGCACTATTAGGTAAGCAGCCCCAGTTGAAATAGCCAGGCGATTTTTCAGGAGTAGGCATATTTTAAAAACATGAAATAGACCACCGAGGCCGGTGGCATTTCGGACAAGGAGGTATTGAGCATGGCCAGGGTAATAAAAACCCATAAACCTTGCGTGCCAATTAATCAGTCGTTCCGCGCCGTCGCACGGACGGCCGGATTGATCTGGGGTTTCATCTTTATTCTCGTTCTCGCTGGTTGCGAGGGGGATACCGGCGATCGTGGCCCGGCAGGACCTCCCGGCCCCTCTGGCTCTCCCGGGTCCTATAACCAGGTTCCCGAAGAACTCCAGATCCGCATAACCGATGTCACCATCAATAGCGCTCCCGTTGTCAGATTCGAGGCCACGGATCAGTTCGGGTTCCCGTTTGACCAGTTAACCCAGGGGCAGCCATCTTTCACAATTGCCAAGCTTGTTCCGGGCACCGGTGGCGACAGCGACCACTGGCAAAGCTATCTGAATGAGATAGAACCGGCGGGTGTTGGGCCGGGAACCCAGGACGCCGTCCAGGCCAGAACGGAAAACGACGGGACTCTGATCAATAACGGCGATGGCACCTACGAATATACGTTTGCCGCTAACCTGGATTCCATTACTGACCCTGTCACAGTTCCTTTTGAACCGGATCTGACGCATCGCATAGGGCTCGAAATCCGGGGCAGCTTTCTCGGCGAATCTCTGCCATTAACCAATGCAGTATTCACCTTTCAGCCCTCCAGCGGGCAGACTGATAACATACCCATGCGGAAAATTGTCGCCCAGGCCTCCTGTGATTCCTGCCATGGAGAATTGCGCATGCACGGTAATGGCCGCCAGGACGTGGATTACTGTGTCACCTGCCATAATCCCGGAAGCACCGATGCCAACAGTGGCAACAGCCTGGATTTCCGTGTACTTACCCACAAGATCCACATGGGTGAGCAGCTGCCAAGTGTTGAGAGCGGCGGCGAATACGTCATTTACGGGTTCCGCGATTCCAGGCACGACTTTTCCGATGTCGCTTTCCCCCAAAGCCCGCAGACCTGCGTGAAATGCCATGACCCCGCCAGTAG
Source organism: Marinobacter sp. (assembly GCF_044799475.1). Taxonomy (GTDB): domain Bacteria; phylum Pseudomonadota; class Gammaproteobacteria; order Pseudomonadales; family Oleiphilaceae; genus Marinobacter. The sequence continues at coordinate 3,048,423 of NZ_CP085217.1, forward strand.
CGAGACGCCGGATGCCAGCAATATTGTCATGCGCCCGACCATTGAGTCCTGTGGTTCCTGCCACGACGATGTGGACTTCAGCGCGGGTGAGGCAGGCGGCCATCCCGGAGGCATCGTTACAGACAACAGCGAATGCCTGGTCTGCCACGCAGAGAACAAGATTGCCGGATCGGTACTGGAATCCCATGCCATTCCTGCCAAGGTCGCAGCCAGCCGGTTCAGCTACAACATCCTTGAAGTGAACAGCACCGGGCCGGCTGAACAGCCAAATATCCGTTTTTCCGTGACAGATCCGACCAGCAACGACGAACCTTATGACCTGAAGAATGATCCAGAATTCACCAGCAGCGAAAGCCGGCTGGCGGTGATTCTGGCGTGGGACACCAGTGACTACACCAATGAGGGAAGCGGAAATGCACCCGCCAAGGTCGTTTCAATAAATGCTCTCGCCAACTCTACCGCCAACGGCGACGGCACTTTCACTGTGCTTTCCCCCCAGGCCGTACCGGCAAACGGTGTAACCGGCTCAGGCGCAGTTGCCATTGAAGGCCACCCGGCCGCCGATCCCGATGGCGACGGCACCTTTGACGTAGCCGTCAAGGTGACCGGCGCCGTGGACTATTTCCCGATTACCGACAGCCAGGCACAGCCTCGCCGTGAAGTTGTCGAACTGGCCAGCTGCCAGAACTGTCATGGCGAAAATGACGGGCTCTCGCTCCATGGCTCGAACCGGACCGATAATGTCCAGCTGTGTGTCATGTGCCATAACCCTCGCGCCACTGACCTTGCCCAGCGCCCGGCAGACCCGGATGATACGGACAACGAGATCAATACGGCTGCGGTGGATAACGCGGAAGAGGCACCAATCGACTTCAAGCGGATGATCCATGCAATTCATGGTGCTGACAAGCGCACCGGGGATTTGATTGTCTATGGCTTCGGCAACAGGCCCCACGATTTCAGTGAAGTACGTTATCCCCGGGAATCCAGCGACTGCATGGCGTGCCATGCCGAGGGGACCTTTGAGTTGCCCCTCCCGGAGACGGTGCTTGGAACAACCATCGATACTCAGGCGACGGTTGCCACTGCCTCTGGTTTTGGAACTGATGACTTCATCACCCTTGCAGCAGCGCTCAATCAGGATGACGACCAGATCATAACGCCAACAGCATCGGTCTGTTCCGCCTGTCATGACGACGGCACTACCCAGATCCACATGGAGCAGAACGGCGCTGGGTTTGGTGTTCCGGTAGATACAGCCGATCTGGAGAGCTGTGCCGTTTGCCATGGCCCGGGCAGCATTGCCGACGTTCGCAAGGCTCATAATATCGACGACTGATCAATGCACTGGAATAACAGCTCTAAAAAGGAACGACAAGTGATCAGGATCGGCGCCCGGAACCAACGGAAACAGGGTTACCGCCCCCGCTTATTACTCGCTGGCATGGTGGTGTTATTTGGCTGGTTTTCCGGTGGCATTGACGGCATGGCGCAGGACGAAGCGGAGTCGTCCCTGGAATATACAGCGGAAGGCGCCGATACCTGCCTCGCCTGCCATGATGAAACCGGTGAATTTCCTGTTATGGACATTTTCAAGACTCCCCATGCGGTGCCGGGAGATACAAGGACGCCATTTGCACAGCATCAGTGCGAATCCTGCCATGGGCCAGGCGCTGACCACGCGAAAAGACTCCGTTTTAATCAGGAACGCCCCCCCATTCCTGCATTCGGAGACAACGCGCTCTGGTCGGAAGAAAAACAGAATGGAATCTGTCTCGACTGCCACCAGCGAGATCAGCGCATGCACTGGGATGGCGGGACCCATCAGCGACAGGGTGTGGCTTGCGCAGACTGCCATCAGGTACACGTCAGGGAAGACCCGGTAACCGTGGCCCAGCGCGAAGCCGAAGTCTGCTCTGACTGCCACAGAAATGTTCAGGTCCAGTCCCATCAGATGTCCTCACACCCTATGCGCTTCGGTGACATGGCATGCTCGGATTGCCATCAGCCCCATGGGTCACTCAATACGGCCATGCTGAAAGAACCCACACTCAATGACAGTTGCTACAGTTGTCACGCGGACAAGCGCGGGCCCTTTCTCTGGGAGCACGCCCCTGTAGCCGACGACTGCACCAACTGTCACAGGCCACATGGTTCCAACCACCCTGCACTGCTTAAACAGCGGCCTCCGCTGTTGTGTCAGAGTTGCCATTCCCGGATCGGCCACCCCAGTATTTCCCGCGGTCCCGACGACCTGCCGGGCGGACGAGCCTCGCCGTTCCTTCTTGGGGGGAGCTGCGCGAATTGCCATTCCAAGGTGCACGGCTCCAATCATCCTTCGGGAGCCAACCTGAGCCGTTAACACGCGGTGGGACAAAGGAGGTCAAAGCCATGCTGGCACTGAAATCACGATGGATCCTGCCTTTTGGGGTGGCACTGGCTGTCAGCCCTGCCTGTGTGATGGCTGAAACCGAAAATACAGCTGAAGAATGCGAAGCCTGTGCGTTTGACTGGGAACCACGAGGTTATGTTGAGGCTGGTCTCCTGTGGCTGGAGGAAGATGAGCCAGAGTTTACAGATTATCGGGGATTTGATCGGGACGGCCTTTTTCTCAACGGCGCCATAAGTGTGATCGATCGAAACGAGGATGGCAGCTACTGGTCCCTGGAGGGACACAATCTGGGTCTTGGATCCCGAAGCGCAGGGCTCCAGGCTGGCAAGCAGGGAACAGTGGATTACTTCCTTGACTACCAGGAGCTGAATCACGACTTGTACGACTCTACGAAAACCGTGTTTTCCGGAGTCGGCAGCGAGCGCCTGGAGCTCCCCGCCAACTGGGTGCGGGGGGATACCACAAAAGACCTGACAGGGCTTGATGCCGCTTTGCGGAATATCGATATCGAGCTGGAGCGGAAGACGCTGGCGACTGGCCTGCGTTTTTTTCAGGGAGAGAACTGGGATTACAACTTTCAGTACACTGCGGATGAGCGCGATGGCACCCGGCTCATGGGCGGGAGTTTCCTGTTGCGGTCCGCGATTTTACCGGAGCCGGTGGATGACATCACCCACCGATTCGACCTCTCGATCGGTTATCTGGCAAAGCTCTGGCAACTGCGTCTGGCCTATCACGGCTCGTTTTTTGACAACGACAACGAGTCCCTGACCTGGGACAACCCCTTTATCGTTCCTGGTGATGCCCCGAGAGGCAGATCAGCGGCAGCGCCGGACAATCAGTTCAATCGTCTGATGCTGTCCGGGGCTTTCCGCCCTACTGCATGGCTCAGTGGTTCGGGCCACATTGCCGTGGGCCGGCTTGAACAGGATGAATCCTTCATTCCTGCGACAATAAATCCGAACATAGGTCCTGTCGGGCTGCCGCGCGGGGATCTGGACGCGGAAGTGAATACGCTGAACGCCCGCCTGCGTGTGACCGGAAACGCTACCCGCCGGCTGACTCTCAAGGCTGAGGGGTTCTTTGATGACCGGGACAACGACACGCCTGTGGACAGTTATCGCCAGGTTGATACCGATCTTTTTGTGGCAGAGCTCCGGGAGAACCGTCCATACAGTTTTGAGAAAAGCGGTGGCGAACTCAGCGCCGGATATCAGCTGACAAGCAACACTGACATAAGCACGGGTTATGGAAGAGAGCGCGCCGAGTTTACTTTCCAGGAGGTGGATGCCACAGACACGGATCTGTATTTTGGTGAACTACACACCCGACCCTGGGAAAGAACCGAGTTCCGGCTGCGGCTGGGGTGGGAAGACCGGGACATCGATGGCGGCTACGACCCGCTTGCAGTATCGCCACCGGAAAATCCGCTCCTGCGAAAATTCAATCTTGCCGACCGCGATCGCCGCGAGATCAAAATCTCGGGCAACTACTACGCGACCGAGCAGATCAGCTTCGGAATAAACTCTGCATACGCCGAGGATGACTACCATAACTCCGAGATTGGCCTGACCGAAGCAGAGGACAGGATGGTCACGCTGGACGCCTCCTGGTCTCCCGACCAGAACCTCAACGCCTATGTTTATTTTACGCGCCAGAACATCGTGTCGGACATAGCTGGAAGTGAAAGCTTCGGGCGCCCGGACTGGTTTGCAGAGCATGACGACACCATCAACACATTCGGCGGTGGTGTTCAGGCCAGGGAGATAATTCCCCATCTGGAACTGGGCGCAGACCTGGCTTATACACGGTCAAGAGGAAATATAACCATCGACTCCCGGACGTCAGATGAGGATTTCCCCAACCTGGAGGCTGACAGGATCAGCAGCCGCATTTATGGGGAATATACGCTTTCAGACCAGTGGAGCTATCGTCTGGATTACTGGCTTGAACATTATGAGCAGGACGACTTTTTCATCGACGGCGTAGCGCCAGACACCACGGATAACGTTCTGACTGCCGGCCGGGAAAGCCCGGACTACGTCATCCATGCCGTGGGGTTATCCGCGAGGTACCGTTTCTGAGTACAGGCGGTGCCGGGCATTCGGCCTCAGGCGATAATCCCTGCGAGAAACAGAAGTGGCGTTCCCAGAACCACGACAACGTTCATACCCAGATAACGCTCAATGTTGGGTGCGTGAGCATGTACCCCCCACGCAACAGCCAGCATGAGCGGTAAACCCGACAGGGCGATCAGAGTACCCGCTGGCCACCATCCGAGCATCCAGCCCAGGATTATCCAGACATAGGCCAGTAAACCGGAGATCAGGTACAAGATGATGGTTGGCGCTACACCGTAGGCAATTGGAAATGTAACGCGATCGGCTTTGCGGTCAGCTTCCACGTCAGGGAGCTGGTTCAGCAACAGCAGATTGTTGACCAGGAGGAAGGGTATCAGTGACACCCCCAAGGCAATGGCATCCACCTGTCCCCGCAACACGAGGTGGGTTCCAATTACAAATAACACCCCAAAACCAAACCCAGGTGCAATCAGACACAACCAGGGGCGGCGATTGAGCCAACGGGTGTAGGTGTAGATGATGATTATTCCCAGGACTCCGAGAGGCACCAGTCCGTAACCGGCCTTCGGAATCAGCAGAAGCCCTGACACCACGGTCACCAGCAAGGCCCCCAGCCCGATCCGTTTTGCCCAGGGAGCGAGTTCGGGTCTGGCAGGGAGTGTTCCGCTCCCCCCGCTAAAGGCGGTGCGGCGGGTGTGAAAATCAAGCCCGCTCTGGAAGTCGTCGTGTTCATTCAAGGCATTCACTGCCACGTGGGCACTCAGGGCGCCAAGGAGCACCAGCAGCAAAGCGAGCGGCTGCACGGGAGCGCCAGCCAGATCAGCCGCCGCCCACCCGAGCGCCACACAGACAGGTGCCAGCAGAAGAAAAGGCGCACGGATGAGCCCAAACAGAGCATCCATGTCCATTCCCGGCCTTCCGGATACCGAAGGATTTCCGGCGATGCCCGACTTGCCCCCGCCCACCGTATTTTCTGAACCCCTCGGATCATCCATGTCGACCGCCCTGAACTGCTTTATGACTATTGGGCGGTGTAGCCGCCATCAATCACCAACTGGGCGCCCGTGACGAATTTGGATTCGTCCGAGGCCAGGAATACGGCGCCCCAGGCGATATCGTCCGGTTCACCAACATGGCCGAGCGGGTGTCGACTATCGAGTTCGCGCCGACCTTCCTCAACATCGCCCTGCTCACTGAGAAAGTTGTCCACCAGAGGCGTCCAGATAAAACCGGGATGGATGGAGTTGACCCGGATCTTGTCGGAAGCATAGAGCAGAGCATCTGTTTTCGTCATCAGACTGACGGCGCCCTTGGAGGCATGATAAGCCGGCAGGTCCGGCGCGCTTACCAGGCCATAAATCGAGGAAAGATTGATAATGCTGCCGCCGCCCGCCTTACGCATGGGCGCGATGGCGTGCTTGGTGCAAAAGAAAACGCCTTTGACATTGATAGCCTGAACTTTGTCCCATTCTTCTTCGGTGATTTCATGGGTTGGCTTGTTTGTGCCCGCAATTCCTGCGTTGTTCAACATGACATCCAGATGGCCGAATTCTTCGACCACGGCAGCAACGGTTTTCGCCACATCGTCCTCGACAGAAACGTCGCAGTGCCAGTACCGGGCCCGCCCCCCGTTGTCATTGATGCTTGCAGCAACCGCTTCACCCTCTTCCCTGTCGACATCGGTTACGGCGACTGCTGCGCCCTCTTCCGCCATCCGGATAGCGGCTGCCCGACCGATGCCAAAAGCCGCACCTGTAATCATTGCCACTTTGTTTTTCAAACGGTCCATGATGATCTCCTTATGCACATTCAGGATACGAATAATCAGAAAGTTAACCGCCGTCTTTTTCAGATTCTGTCATCTGAAAACCTGCGCCATCCATTCCACCGAATGAAACCAGATTGGCCAGCAATTAACAGATATTTCAAATGAACATTACACGTATCTGCGCCTGCTACCGCTGACATGAATCAATTAACATGGCGACTCCCGGAAATGGATCGCCACCGTCTTCAGTTTTCCAGAAGCAGGTTACAACGTTATGTCCGCTTTTTATCTTCAGCATGGCGCTTCAGATCGTTTTTCAGAGGTTCGAGGTCGTGGCCAGCGGACTCGGCGGCCTTCAGCAGATCTTCAATTGAGCAGGTCGGAGCCTGGGAATAGGCCCAGAGATGTGAAGCCCGCATGCCGGTGCGGCAGAAGCCTATGATTGGTGCAGGCGCTGATTCAAGCACCTCTGCGAAGGCGTCGATGTCGGCCTCGGAATATTCTCCCGGATTAACCGGTATCTCCCGCCATGTCATGCCCAGGGATTCCGCCTTCTCCTTGAGCGCCTCCATATCGGGCTGGTCGCTGGTTTCACCACGGGGCCGGTTGGAAATGATGGTGCGGTATCCTTCCTTGGCCAGGGTTTCGATATCCTCGTAACCCGGCTGCGCCGTGACGCTAAGCCGTTCGTCGAGTTGTTTAATTTCCATGTGAACCTCGTTTATCAAATAATCAGACGGTTATTCATCAGTGTTCGTACCTGCCGCCCTCGTGTAGATGAGTATTCAGGTCGCGCCGATCTCTATCTGCTTGCTAGAGCAAGTTTCTACGGGCCAGCACGTAATAAAGGAGCGGTACTACCAGAAGGGTCAGCAGAGTCGACATGGCCAGCCCGAAAATCAGTGAAATGGCCAGTCCGTTAAAGATTGGGTCATTCAGAATGAACCAGGCTCCCACCATCGCCGAGATCGCGGTGAGCGCAATGGGTTTGACGCGTACCGCGCCTGCCAGCATTACAGCCTCATCAAGGTCGACACCTTCGTCCAGCAACTGGCGGATAAACACGACCAGCAGGATGGAGTTTCTGACAATAATCCCTGCCAGAGCAATCATTCCAATCATGCTGGTGGCGGTGAATTCTTTACCCAGCAAGGCATGCCCTGGCATGATCCCGATCAGGGTAAGCGGGATGGGCGCCATTATGACCAGGGGCAGAAGATAGGAGCGGAATTGCGCCACAAGCAGAACGAAGATCATGAACACGCCTACGGAATAGGCCGTGCCCATGTCCCGGAAGGTTTCATAGGTGATCTGCCACTCGCCATCCCACTTGAGTGCGCCCAGTTCGGGCAGTTCAGGCTGGCTGATGAAGAATTGCCCGGGGCTGTTCTCCTGTTCTTCCAGCTGCTCCACCATCCGGAACATACCATAAAGGGGGGAATCCACGTCCCCGGCCATATCGGCTGTGACGTAGGTTACCGGCAACAGATCCTTGTGATAGCGGGCGCCCATCCATTCTGCTTCCCTGACCTCAGCGAAGCTGCTTATGGGCACCAGTTGGCCGCTGCGGCTGCGCACCGAGAGAGACAGCAGCCGTGATTTCTGGGCCTTGTCACCCTCCTCCAGGATAAGCCGGATCGGCACCGCGTACTTGGCATGTTCGTCATGGAGATAACTCACGCTGTGGCCGCCCAACAGGGTCGACAACGCAGACACAACCTGGGCCTGGGACACGCCGAGGCGGGCGGCGCGGTCGCGATCAACCTCCACTTCCCATCGGCGGGTCGGGGCCTCGAGTGTGGTATCAATATCCACCAGGCCCTGGATATCAGCCATTCCCCGTGCCAGACGCCTGGCAAGTTCCGCACGCCTGGCTTCATCGACCCCGTAGACTTCGGCAACCACCGGCGACAGTACCGGGGGCCCGGGGGGCACTTCGACAATCTTGACAGCGGCGCCATAACGCTCGCCTATTTCCTGGAGCGGCGGACGCAGGTCAAGTGCAATTTCGTGGGACTGGCGGGTGCGCTCTTCCTTGTCCGCCAGGTTTATCTGGATATCTCCGTGATAAGGCTCGGCACGCAGGTAATACTGCCTGACGAGCCCGTTGAAATTAATTGGCGAGGCAGTGCCTGCATAGCTCTGCCAGTGAGTGACCTCCTCAACTGTCTCGAGATGGCGGCCCATTTCCAGCAGTACCCGCTGGGTTTGTTCCATGGGCGTGTGCTCTGGCATGTCGACCACTACCTGGAGCTCGGACTTGTTATCAAAAGGCAACATTTTGAGAATCACCGCCATAAACACCGGCAACGAGGCCGCCACCAGGGTAAGCGCGATCACGCCACTGGCCAGAAAGCTGCGTCGCCAGAAATGCCCACCCAGGAAGGGACCCAGAACCATGCGGAAAACCCGCATTGCCCCGGCGCTTACACCCTCGGCGGAATTGGTGGCCTCTTCGGCCTCTTCGGCTGCCTCGCCCTTTTTATGCCGCAGAAGGCGCAGGGCAAGCCAGGGCGCAACAACAAACGCAACTATCTGGGAAAACACCATGCCGGCAGAGGCGTTGATCGGAATGGGCTGCATGTAGGGCCCCATGAGCCCCGTGACAAAAGCCATGGGAATCAGCGCGGCCATGATGGTCAGGCTGGCCATGATCGTTGGCGTGCCCACCTCATCTACAGCAAGAGGGATGATCTCCCTGAGGGGCCGGCGTGAGTTCTGGATACGGCGGTTAATGTTTTCCGTAATGACAATGCCATCGTCGACCAGAATGCCAATGGAAAAGATCAGGGCGAAGAGAGACACCCGGTTGAGGGTGAAGCCCCATGCCCAGGAAAACACCAGGGTCAGCAGCAGCGTGATGAGAACGGCAGAGCCTACAATCACCGCCTGGCGCCAGCCCATGGCGGCCAGCACCAGCAGAATGACAGCTACAGTTGCCGATATCAGATCGGAGATTAACTGGCTGGCCTTGTCTGAGGCTGTCTTCCCGTAATCCCGGGTAACGACAACTTCGACATTGGCTGGCAGAATCCGGTTCCGCAGAAGGTCGAGGCGGGATTCGATAGCGCGGGTGATATCCACCGCGTTTTCACCCGGTTTTTTGGCGATGGCCAGGGTGACGGCCGGATAAAGCTCCCCGGGCACGCCGCTCTGACCCTCCGCAGCAGGCCCAAACCCCATCATGACACTCTGGTCTGCCACTGTTCCACCACGGCTGACCTCGGCGACATCCTCAAGGAAAACCGCTGCACCGTTTTGCATGCCAACCACCAGCCGACGCACGGTTTCCACGGATTCAAGGAGAGTACCCGCCTGCACCGGTATCGACAGTCCATCCTGGGTGATGCGGGCTTCCTGACTGCTGGCATTCGCCGACCGAAGGGCATGGCTGAGGTCGTCGATTGAAAGCTTGAATCCATCAAGCAGAGCGGTATCTATTCGCACATCAACCCGGTCCGGAATTCCACCCACGGTGAAGATATCGCGGGTACCGGAGACGCGTTTCAGCTCAACTTCCAGCATGTGGGCAAGACGGGTAAGGTCTTCCCCTGCGTGTCGATTTTCCGGGTCGTAGAGAGTCAGGGTCATGATGGGCACATCATCTATGCCCTTGGGCTTGATCAGCGGCTGGGTAGCACCCAGATTCTCCGGCAGCCAGTCCTGGTTCGAGTAAACCTTGTTGTAAAGCCGGACCAGAGCCTCCTGGCGGGGAATGCCCACTTCATATTGAACCGTGATCACCGCCTGACCCTGGCGGGATACGGAATACACGTGCTCAATGCCCTTGATTTCGCTCATCACCTGTTCAGCAGGGGTGGCGATCAGGCTTTCAACCTCGCTCACGCTGGCGCCAGGCAATGCAACAAAGATATCCGCCATGGTGACGTCTATCTGTGGTTCTTCTTCCTTCGGGGTAATAATGATGACCAGAATGCCAAGCATCACGCCCAGCAACGCAAGCAGAGGTGTCAGCTTTGAGTCCTGGAATACACGCGCAATGGCACCGGAAGGGCCGACTGAATTGCCGTCTCCGCTCACTGGCCGGCCTCCGGGGACGCAGTATTCTGCCCCTGATTGAGCCTGACGCCTTCCCCACCCTGAAACTCGTCGGGATTGGTTACGACCCGCTCGCCTTCGTCCAGGCCGGCCAGTATTTCGATCTGGCCATCCCGGCTGATGCCCGCCCGGATCTGCCGCAACCGGGGTCTGCCCTCCTGGTCCAGCACATATACCGCGCGAAGCTCACTGCGGCGAATCAGGCTGCTGGCCGGTATCCAGAGTGCCTGCCTCTGGGCTACAGGCGCCTCAACCTTCACCAGCATTCCCGGGTACAGGCTCGCTTCGGGTTCCTCCAGAGCGAGTCGAAGGCGAAACGTATGGGTCTGCTCATCGGCATAGGGATAAAAGGTCATCTCACCGGTTCTTAGCACCCGCCCATCATTCAGAGTGACCCGCGTACGGCGTTTGGTCCTGACGCTGTCAACGTACCTCTGAGGTAACTCCACCACCACCCGCAGTTGCTCAAGAGAGACTCCGCTAAGCAGCGGCTGGCCCGGACTCACCGACTCCCCCACTTCGACGTGTCGTTCAGTCAGGATGCCGCTGTATGGTGCAACCACCGTCGTGTAGTCGAGCTGTTTTTGCGCTTCCGATACCGCAGCGCGGGCGCGTTCAAGACGGGCCTCTGCAGCAGCCAGATTGTTCTGCGCCTGATCGAACTCCTGCTGTGATACATAACCCTTTTCATGTACCTCTTCGATTCGCTGAAACTGCTGCCGCGCATCGCGGCGCATGGCCTTCGCTTCCTCAAGGTTTCCCTCAGCCTGATTCAGCCTTGCCTGTTGCTCGCTGTCTTCCAGTTTTACAATCAGCTCACCGGCCTCTACAGAATCATCCACATCAAAAGGAAGACGCAGCACGGTACCACTGGTCTGAGCAGAGACGGTGCTGCCCTGCACTGATTCGATTACACCATCAAGCTGTACACTTTCGGTTAACGTCTCACGACGGACAGGCTCTGATGTGATTTCTGCGCGAGCCACAACGGGCATGGCGAGAGTGATCAGGAGAACCAGCGTGCCGGCAATATGAAGCATATTAGAGGTCTCAGTTCAGCGAAATATTAGCCCTGGGGGCTGTGCACCATGCGTTGACAGTATTCCTGCAGGTGTTCAGGTAAATCGGGGGGACACACCCCGCATTGACGATTGCCCGGAACTGCGTAATCGATGAATTTCGGATAGTCCAGATTCAGATTGCGCATGATCTCCCGGAACTCCTCGAGGGTCTTGCCCTGGCCCAGACGCGGGTTCCGATTTTTCTCCTGGGCAATTGTCGACACCCGCCGGTCGTGGTAATCGTGTGCGGGGTAGACGAGGTAATCCTCTGGCAGAGCAAAAAGCTTTTCGTTGACGGTGCGGTACAGCTCATCCGTGTCACCGTTCTGAAAGTCGGTACGGCCACAACCATCGATCAGCAGTGCATCGCCCGAGAACACCCGGTCCTGGAAAATATAGGCAAAATGCCCATCGGTGTGGCCAGGGGTATGAAGCGGCGTGAAATTGAGACTCCCCACCTGAAAGAGTTTTCCTTCCTCAATACCTACGTCGGTGCAGGGAAGTCCTTCCATGGCTGGTGCCGCAATCTTACTCCCGACTTTCTGTTTGAGTTGCAGTGCGGAGGTGATGTGGTCCGCGTGGATATGCGTGTCCAGGGTGTAGGCCAGCATTAACCCGTGCTTTCGCACTTCGTCCAGATCCCGCTGCACGGCGTTAATCACCGGATCGACCAGGACCGCCAGGCCGGTTTCTTCGCAGCCAAGCAGATAGGTATAGGTGCTGGAAATGGGTTCGTATAGCTGCCTGAAAATCATCCCTTGTCCTCCCCGTGATTAACACATCGTAAAAGCTGCCCAGGCGCAGTGCGAGAGCTCCGGCCATACCGGACTTTCATCAGGCCTGAAACCGGCTAGTCATTATACTGTAAAATGATATGTCGTATTGTATAATGTTCCGTCTAGTTACGCGAGGACGAACCGTGCCAGATACCACCGAACTGAACGTTGAGAGGATGCGGGCCTCAGCGGGCAAGGCAACCGAAGTGCTGCGGCTGCTGGGCAACCCGGACCGCCTGCTCCTGCTTTGCCAGCTCACCCAGGAAGAACTGTGCGTGAGCGAGATGGAAGAACGATTGCAGATTCGTCAGCCCACCCTGTCCCAGCAACTGGGGGTTCTGCGCCGGGAAAATCTCGTCGCCACGCGGCGTGAGGGCAAAAACATCTATTACCGGATTACCGATGCCAGGGTGCTGGAAATCCTGCAGACCCTCTATCGACTCTATTGTGACCAGGAATAAGAAAACAAGCTGACCGCAGAGCGGGCCAGGAACCTGTTCACTGTTACACATTTCTATCCGTCGTGGCTCCTGTGTGTTAACTGGGTCATGGGACCTTTGTTCGATTACTGATACTTTCAGTAATCATTTGATGCAAGGATTTAACCATGGGCCGCACCCGATTCGCCTGGAAGCGTGACAGCATTGCCGCTGCCATTATCTTTTCACTGTCAGCCACCGCTCAGGCCGCGCCGGCTAACGTTATTTTCGCTGCTGAAAATGCCCTTCATGGGGCGGGTTATGATGTAGGTCAGGCGGATGGCTGGCTTGACAACGACCTTCGTCTCGCAATCAGGCGCTACCAGTCGGGAACAGACGGAATCTCCAACACTGGCAACCTGGATGGCGACACTCTGTCCGCGCTTGGCATAGCCAGCACGGGAGAAGTTATCAGCGACAACGCCCTGCCGAACCGGAAGGCGGCCCTCGCCGCGCTGGATCTCAGACCCGCAGCGCCGGCCCCCAGAGCCAGCCGGCAGGTTGTGAAGACAGCGCCGCCCGAGCCGAAGCCTGAACCAGAGCAGGAGATCAGGAAAGCACCCGAACCGGAACCAGGTCCTGTAAAGGTTGAAGTTGCATCAGCTCCGGCAGAAGCCCGGCAGCTCACCGAGCCGACTCCCGAGCCCCGGGAAAGTGCATCAGCTGCCGCCCGCCAGGAAACCGAGGCACCCGTTACCAGTTCCCCGGAGCCAGCGGTTGCCGGGGAGCCGGTCGAAACACCTGCTGTCCGGACGCAGCAAGCCCTTGAGTCCGCCCCTCAAACCGACACAGCAACTGCGCCAGCCCCCCAGGTGGAAGTTACTGCGTTTGAACAGGAACCGTCCGCGGCACCGGATAGTAATTCAGGCAACGCGCCCTCTTCCGATGTCCTTGCTGCAGCTGATACTACTGCCAGCTCTGATGCTTCAGAAGAGTACGTCGCGGAGGTCGAAACGGCGGCGGTCGTTAATACCGCCGAACAGCCAGCCGAGGCACAGAAAAACGGAGGCGGCTTTTTCGGCAATATGTTCAGCCTTCTGTTTGGCTGGATGATCTGAGAAACCATGGTGGCGCTTCGATATGATCGTCCGCTGAAACGCCCGGCGGAAACAGCCAAACCAGAAGGGACCTGGTTCGCCTGTCTCAGTTAATGAGGAATGCCGGCCAGCCGGCCGGTAAATTGGGCTTCCTGGGCTGTTACTTCTGCCAGCATATGCTCGCGAAACGCAACAATACGCCTGGTGTGTCTCAGGTCCGGGTGATAAAGCAGCCAGAGACCAAGTTCGAGTTCCGTCTCAGGCGGACGGAAGCGTTCAAGAGCGGAATTCACATCGCCCATGAAACAGGGCAGATAGGCAAGCCCCAGCCCCTGCTCAAGGGCAGCGACGGTGAGCAGTGTGTCATCCACAAAAAAGCCGTGATCGTGGTCCGGGCATACCCGGTTGGTCCAGGCGTGATGAAAACCGCAACAGTCAACACCAAGCCACTGGGGCTGGCCACTTGATGCTCTCAGTTTCCGGACATAATCCCTTTCCCCGTAAACGGTTGATGCAACCGTCGTCAGCCGCACCCCTACCAGGGTTTCCACTGGCGCATTGGTCAGGCGTATCGCAATGTCGGCCTGGCGATCAGCAAGGCTGACGTACTTATTGGATACCTCTATGTGGAGCTTGATGTCGGGAAAAGCTCTGCTGAAGCTGGCGAACATCGGCATCAGCACGCTGGACGCCATGTTATTGATCGCTGCCACATGGAGCTCACCTGCAAGTTTGGTGTCCTGCTGGCCCATGGCGCTTTCGAAATCCAGAAATTCCATTTCCATGCGCATGGCCGAGCGTTTCAGTTCGTCTCCGGCCGGGGTCAGGGCATAGCCGGATGTCTTTCTTTCGAGCAGTCGGGTGCCCAGCCTCTTCTCAAGCACCAGTAAACGACGGGACACAGTTGAATGCTGAACGCCCAGACGTTTCGCGCCACCGCTAATGGAGCCCTCCCGGGCAACGGCAAGAAAGATCCGCAAATCATCCCACTGCATGACGGCCTCTCAGGCTGTGCATTTTTGCAAGTCACATGTCGATTTATCGGGAATTGAGTCAACAGTAGCCTCCGCTTAATCTACAGACAAGCAAATACTGCTTATAAGGGGAACCATCATGGAACAGATTCAGGCACAGACTCAGACCCCGACAGCCTTCGACCCCATCGTCTTCAAAGAAACCACCCGCCTGCAGTGGGACAACGCCGCAGCAGCCTGGGATAACTGGGGATTTCTGCTGGCCCGGTGGCTCGGCCCCGCCACGGAACTGATGCTGGACATGACCGGGGTCGGAAAAGGCAGCCGGGTGCTGGATGTGGCTGCCGGTGCCGGCGAACAGACCCTGGCTACCGCCCGTCGGGTGGGGATCAGCGGTCATGTTCTTGCCACCGACCTGTCCCAGCGGATTCTCGCTCTTGCAGCGATCAATGCAGCCCGCGCCGGCTACACCAATGTTGAAACCCGCGTGGCGGATGGAGAAATGCTCGATGACCTTGAGGCGGAGCCATTCGACGCCGTTATATCCCGGGTTGGGCTGATTTACTTTCCTGATCAGAACAGAGCCCTGGAGAGCATGCGTGCTCGTCTGAGACCCGGCGGTCGAGTTGGCGCCATGGTGTATGCCAGCGCAGCGGCCAATCCTTTCTTCTCGTTACCGGTAAGCATTATTCGTCGAAGGGCTGCGCTACCGCCTCCCCTGCCGGGTCAGCCAGGTCCCTTCAGCCTGGGCGACCCGGACGTGCTTTCCCAACGGCTGGAAGATGCCGGCTTCCATGATGTGGAGGTCACGCGGGTCAAGGCGCCATTACGACTTGAATCGGCGCTGGAGTGCATGCAGTTCGAACAGGAATCCTTCGGTGCCCTGCACCAGATGCTGGGCGGGCTCTCCGCCACGGAACAGGATGACGCCTGGGCTGAAATCCAGGAGGCCCTCGGTCAGTTCGAAAAGGACGGCCAGTTTGAAGGGCCCTGCGAAATGCTGGTGGCAGCGGGCACCCGCTAAGTGAGCGGCGGGCCCGCTCGGGGCCCCTTTTCGATCTACTGGGAGAAGTATCATGACCAGAATAGCCATTGTGCAGGAGCCCCCTGTTTTTCTGGAGCGGGAAAAGACCATTGAGAAAGCGGCCAACTGGGTCCGAAAGGCTGCCGTCGACGGCGCTGAGCTGGTGGTCTTTTCGGAAGCATTCATTCCCGGCTATCCCGCCTGGATATGGCGCCTGAAGCCGGGCGGGGACTGGGGCCTGTCGGAGCAGTTACATGCGCGGCTGGTTGCCAATGCGGTGCAGTTGGAAACTGATCAGTTGCGGCCCCTGCAGGAAGCAGCCAGGGAAATGGGGGTTACAGTCGTTTGTGGTGTTAATGAACGGGACAGCGAAACCAGCCGTGCAACCCTCTATAACACGGTTCTGACCATTGGGCCGGAAGGCACTCTGCTTAACCGGCACCGAAAACTCATGCCCACAAACCCTGAACGAATGGTGTGGGGGTTTGGCGATGCCAGCGGCCTGAAAGCGGTGGACACGCCACTGGGAAGAGTCGGCTCACTGGTGTGCTGGGAAAACTTCATGCCTCTCGCCCGCTATGCGCTTTTTGCCCAGGGCGTGGAAATCTACATAGCCCCGACCTACGACAGCGGCGACAAGTGGATTCGAAGCCTCCAGCATATCGCCCGCGAAGGCGGCTGCTGGGTGGTGGGTGCAGGCAATATCCTGAGGATCAGTGATCTTCCGCCGGATTTCCCGGATATTGAAAGGCTTTATCCTGATCCCGAGGAATGGATTAACCAGGGCGACTCTGTGGTGATATCGCCGGCGGGCGAGATCGTCGCAGGTCCTCTGCGTCAGGAAGTCGGTGTTGTCTGGGCCGATATGGAACTTGCCGAGGCAGTCGCCGCCAAACGCAGCCTGGACATCGTCGGCCACTATGCGCGCCCGGACATATTCACTTTACAGATCAATGCCAGCCCTCAACGGCCAGTTGAATTCATCGAGACAGGGAGGAGTGCATCATGAACACTGAACGG
The DNA here is from genome assembly GCF_044799475.1 of Marinobacter sp. Lineage (GTDB taxonomy): Bacteria > Pseudomonadota > Gammaproteobacteria > Pseudomonadales > Oleiphilaceae > Marinobacter. The sequence continues at coordinate 3,065,094 of NZ_CP085217.1, forward strand.
TCCTATAACGGAAGCTGTTTTTGCGGAGCGGTTGGGTTCACCGTCACGGGGAATCCGGAGGCCATGGGGTACTGCCATTGCGAGTCCTGCCGCCACTGGTCTGCAGGGCCGGTGAATGCATTCACCCTCTGGAAGCCCGATGCCGTAACTGTAACAACCGGTTCAGAGCACATTGGCACGTACAACAAGACGCCCGGGAGTTCCCGTAAATGGTGCACAAAGTGTGGTGGCCATCTGATGACGGACCACCCCACCATGGGTCTGACTGACGTCTACGCGGCAGTGATTCCTGATTTCAGACACCAGCCTTCAGTCCATGTGCACTACCAGGAATCGGTACTCCCTATACACGACGGGGTTCTGAAACTGAAGGACACACCGGCCGAAATGGGAGGAACAGGTATTCATATGGCCGAGTAGCCTCGTGAATCAAAATAACGCCTTGACCTTGGCCCGGCTCCGCCCGATACGCTGATGATAGTGTTCCTTCTGTATGGAGTTTAGCCGGATGTTAATCACCCGAGATTTTGATCAACCTTAACCTTAGTGCATTTCCAATAACGCTGACCGACGACAGCGACATGGCAGCGGCTGCAAAAATGGGCGACAGCAGAATTCCGGCGAAGGGATAAAGCACGCCTGCCGCAATCGGTACACCCGCTGAATTATAGACAAAGGCAAAGAACAGGTTCTGGCGTATATTCCGCATGGTTGCCAGAGACAGTTTTCTGGCTTCGACGATACCCATCAGGTCGCCCCGCAGAAGCGTAATGCCCGCACTCTCGATCGCCACGTCGGTGCCTGTACCCATGGCAATGCCCACATCGGCAGTGGCCAGTGCCGGCGCATCGTTGACACCGTCCCCGGCCATGGCAACAATCCGCCCCTCTTTTTGCAGACGCTCGACGATTCTGCCTTTGTCTTCCGGCAGTATTTCGGCCTCCACCTCATCAATACCGAGCTTCCGGGCGACGGCTTCGGCCGATGTGCGGTTGTCACCGGTCAGCATTACCACGCGGATTCCCTCTTTTTGCAGAGCTGAAATGGCGCCCTGGGTCGTCTCCTTGACCGGATCGGCAATCGCGAGCAAGCCGCAGACTTTGCCGTCCACTGCGGCAAAAATCACGGTAGCACCATCTTTTCGGAGCTTGTCGGCCTCCTCCTCAAAGTCAGAGGTATCGACATTTTCGGATTCCATCAGAAGACGATTGCCTACCAGCACCTGCTGGCCATCAATTTCACCAGTCACCCCTTTGCCGTTGGGCGAGTCGAATCCCTGAGCATCCGGCAGCTTCAGGTCCATGGCTTTGGCTTTATCAAGAATGGCCTGGGCCAGTGGATGCTCGCTGCCTTTCTCCAGGCCACCGACAAAACGCATCAACTCTTCCTCACTGAATCCTTCAGCTGGCACGAGTCTGGTTACCTGGGGTTTGCCTTCGGTCAGGGTACCGGTTTTGTCTATCACAACCGTGTCGACCTTTTCCATGCGCTCCAGGGCTTCCGCGTCACGGATCAGGACGCCGCTCTGGGCGCCTCTTCCTACACCAACCATGATCGACATGGGAGTTGCCAGACCAAGAGCACAGGGGCAGGCAATGATCAGCACACTGACGGCTGCGATCAGTCCGAACGCCATCGGCGGCGTTGGTCCGACAATGGACCAGACAACGAAGGAAATGGCAGCGATAACGATAACCACTGGCACAAACCAGCTGGCCACCTTGTCCGCCAGACCCTGAATCGGCGCTCGGCTGCGCTGGGCACTGGCCACCATCTGTACGATCTGGGAAAGCATGGTGTCACGGCCGACCTTGTCCGCCCGCATGATAAAGCTGCCCTGCTGATTGATGCTGCCACCGATTACCTGTTCGCCCTTTTCCTTCCGGACCGCGAGAGGCTCACCCGTTACCATGGACTCGTCCACATTGGAGCTGCCCTCCAGGACTTCACCATCCAGCGGCACTTTGTCACCTGGGCGGACCCTCAGGCGATCGCCCACCGTGACCTGGTCGAGGGAGACATCGGATTCATTGCCCTCCTCGTCCAGTTTTCGTGCGGTAGCTGGCGCCAGATCCAGCAGAGCTTTTATTGCACCAGAGGTCTTTTCCCGGGCGCGCAACTCCAGCACCTGGCCAAGAAGCACCAGCACCACGATGACGGCGGCGGCCTCGAAATACACCGGGACCGAGCCATCGGCCTGCCGGAAGGCGTCCGGAAATATCTGCGGAGCCACTGTAGCCACCAGGCTGTAAATCAGCGCCACACCGGTACCAATAGCAATCAGCGTAAACATGTTCAGGTTGCGGCTGACTACGGATTTCCAGCCTCGGACGAAGAATGGCCAGCCACACCAGAGCACCACAGGGGTGGCGAAGAACAGCTGAATCCAGTTGGAAACCTGGGGCGGGATAACCTGATCAAGACCGATAAGATGGCCGCCCATTTCGAGCACTACAACTGGCAGCGCCAGCACAAAACCGATCCAGAATCGCCGGGTCATGTCCGTGAGCTCCCCGGAAGGTCCTTCTTCGAGGCTGACCTGCTCCGGCTCCAGAGCCATGCCGCAGATTGGACAGTCACCAGGACCTTCCTGGCGGATTTCCGGATGCATTGGGCAGGTGTACATGGCGCCCGGGGCTACCGGCTCTTCGCGCTTCTCATCATCATCGAGGTACTGTTCCGGATCCTCGTCGAAACGAGACTTACAGCGTGAGGAGCAAAAGTACCAGGTCTTACCTTCATGCTGGCTGCGATGCTCCGCCTCATGGGGATCTACCGACATTCCGCAGACCGGATCTTTGACTTCGTGTTCCCCCTGATGATCCTCGGAGTCATGATCGTGATGATGAGTGTGCTTGTGTTCAGTCATTATAGCTCCCTGCCTGTTCGTTTATTCCGGACCGGCCTGCAGTCCTGTTTACGCGGTTTGCTGAAACAACCGCAGAGAACGACAAACCAGTCCCCAACTTCCAATGAACTGAGATTCAGTCCCTTAACCTTTACCATCCTTTTGTCTCCGGCGCTGAGCCAAAAGCAGCTTTACCAGAATTGGCACCAGCGTGACGCTGCTGATGAGAATCAGTGCGAAAGTGATAAGCCCCGACTCGGTTGTCATGATCACGCCGCCAAACGTTGTGATCAGATACGCCGTTGGAATAATTCCGGCGAGGGTTGCAACCACAAACCGCCAGAAGGCGAGCGGGGTCAGACCCGCTCCATAGCTGACCGCATCGAAGGAAATAAAGGGCACCAGTCGCGATGCAAAAATCACCAGCATCAATGCGCCCTGGGAGCGATCCCTGCCAAGCCAGTCCAATACAGGCCGCACCCGTTTCCAGCGATGTATAACATCATATCCAAGGGAACGGGCAATGGCGAAGGCTATAAGGGCGCCTGCCTCAGCGCCAATAACAACGGTCACCGTACCCCAGAAAGACCCATAAGCCGCCCCGGCAACCATGGCGATAGGGGCACTTGGAACAGGGCTCAGCACGATCGCTATAATCATCAGGGCGATGATGCCCAGGGGTCCCCAATGGCCCAGCTGCTCGATCCATGCCCGCAGAGCCTCCTTGTTCGTCACTGTGGCCAGCACGCCGGTGTCCTGAAAAAGCCAGTAGACCCCCGTCAGTGCCACGATCAGGAGCAGGGCCCAGATAAATTTTGCTTTCGCATCAAACCTGATTGCCATACCTGCAAGACGCTCCGATGTCTCCAAGCCGCGCTCTGGACAACTCTTACTTTGTAACGTGGCGTTCATAATTGTTGTCCGCGTGCTTCTGGGCTCCTTCTTCAGCCCTGTTACCAGCGAACAGATACCTGGCGAGCGCACCAACCCCAAGTACCAGCGCAACAATGAGCAAAAGGGATATCAGACCCATTCCGACCATTCCAAACGTGCATGCTTCACCTGTCATCATTGTCAATCTCCTGGTTCTGTTCTCTGGTTTTAAATGTGAGCTTGTCGGGTTTCTGTTCGCGAATATGAACAACCGCCCTATGCTTTCTCAGCGATTGCTTCGACGATTGGACAGCCCTCCATCAATCCCTCCCCGGAACATTCCTCCAGTGTCCTGGACACCACGACTTCAATCCGGGACAGATTCCGTATCTGTTCCCGGATTTTTTCCAGCTTCTCTTTCGCAATACGCTTCGCCTCGGCCCGATCACCGTTTGCATCCTGAAGCATCAGGAGTTCGCGGATCTCATCAAGGGTGAAACCCCATTGCTTGGCATGCACGATAAACTGCAGCCTGGCAATTGCATCCTCGGGGTAACGGCGGTAATTTGCCTGGGTTCTCTCGGGGTCGGGCATGAGATTTTCCCGCTCGTAAAAGCGGATTGCCTGACTGGCGACGCCACTTCTGGCAGAAAGCTCGCCGATATTGAACGTTTTCATTAACTCACCTCAAACCGATTATCAACTGACTCCAACCATAACCTTGAAGTTAACTTTAAGGTCAAGGGTTTTTCATTGATTGCAAGATACGACAAGGTGTTTCAGACTCATCTGAGGAGCCTTTCATAGGGTTTTGAGGCTAGCTCATCAAGCGAAAATCGGAGAAACAGCGATGAAGGTTTTTGAGACGCTGACCATTTTGACAGTGGGACTTTTCCTTCCCCTCTTGGCCCTTGCTGACGGCCCCGGTCGCATGGGAGAAGGCATGATGGATGGCTACATGATGCCGGGCATGGGAATCATGGGGATATTCATGATGATTATCTGGCTTCTGCTCATCGCCCTGCTGGTGCTTGCGATTCTGGCACTGATCAAGTATCTGCGGGACAAGTAATGAGCCGGACCAGCCTCCACCGGCGCACTGTTCTGCGGGCCATGGCGGGCACAGGTTTTCTTCGCCCTGTCGCCGGGGTTTCTTCTTACCGGCTGCGATGGTGCAGCAAGAGCGAGGGAGTGGTGCAGGCCTGAGCACGAGGGTCCGATACGTCACTTATTCCCTCTCCGGGGGATATTGGGCAAAGGGTCTTAATCCGCATCATCCAGTAGACGCTGCTGTGGGAATGGTTGCGGCCGAAACAGTGTAAAGAGAGGTCTTTCATGGCTAGCTTGTCCGCAGTCGGCTTGACCACCCAATAATGATTAGTCCCGCCAGGACCATTGGGATGCTCAACAGCTGGCCCATGGTCAACCAGTCAAAGGCGATGAACCCGATGTGCGGATCTGGCCTACGCACAAATTCCACAGCGAAACGGAATGCGCCGTACAGCACAAGGAAAAGTCCGGACGTCATTGCCCGTTGCCGGGGCTTGCTAGAAAACCACCACAGGATAATGAATAGCGCCACGCCCTCTAACGCGAACTGATAAAGAGAAGACGGATGGCGGGGCTCTGGTCCCACCCCGGGAAATACCATGCCCCAGGGGACGTCTGTAACCCGGCCCGGCAAACCCTGATTGATGAAATTTCCGATGCGTCCGGCGCCCAGGCCAATTGGCACCAGTGGAGCGATAAAATCTGTCAGCTGGAAAAAAGTCAGATTGTGTTTGCGGGCGAACAGGAAGGCTCCAAGCAGCACGCCGAGGAGACCACCATGGAAGCTCATCCCCCCTTCCCACAACTTGAACAGCCAAAATGGGTTTTCGATAACCTGATCAAAGCCGTAAAAAAGGGCATAGCCGAAGCGTCCGCCCAGCATGACCCCTATGGCTGCATAAAAAATCAGATCCCCTACATCCTCTTTACTCAGTCCGATTCGATGAGCCCGACGGCGTCCTAACCACCATGCTGCTCCGAAACCGACCAGGTACATCAAGCCATACCAGTGCACCTTGAGCGGGCCTATGGAGATGGCTACTGGATCAATGTCCGGGTACTTGATCATCGAAATCCTCACTAAAGTGCGTTAATGGGCGAACAGCGGGACCACCTTCAGCCGTCCTGCCGGAGCACGCGCAGTCTCGGTTCCGGGGGCTGTTATTTTCCAGGATGCTGATCAAAATCAGCCCCCTCTGGCTTGAATCGCCCCAGCCGGAGCGAGTTGGTCAACACGAAGATGCTGGAAAGGCTCATGGCACCGGCGGCCAGCATGGGGTTGAGCAAGTAACCGGTGACCGGGAAAAGCGCACCGGCAGCCACCGGGATAAGTGCAAGGTTGTATCCGTAAGCCCAAACGAAATTGCCGAGGATGGTCTTGCGGGTACTCCGTGATAGTGCGGCGGCGTTGACAATACCCCGCAGGTCGCCCCGCATCAGCACCACGTCTCCGGCCTCGATGGCGATGTCAGTGCCGGTGCCTATGGCAATACCCACGTCGGCCTGGGCCAGTGCCGGGGCGTCATTGATGCCGTCGCCCACGAAAGCGACCCTGGCGCCTTCCTCCTGCAGCCGCTTCACCTCTGCCGCTTTCTGGTCAGGCAGCACCTCAGCAAGCACCCGCTCAATACCGACCTGGCTCGCGATGGCCTCAGCCGTGGCCCGATTGTCACCAGTGAGCATGGCCACGCTCAGCCCGGAGGCTTTGAGGGCGGCAATCGCTTCCACCGAGCCTTCCTTCAATGGGTCGGCGACTGCGATCAAGGCCGCAAGGCGACCATCGACTGCAACATACAGTGGAGTTTTGGCCTTTTCCGCCAGTGCCACCGCGCTGTCATGGACACTGTTCAGGTCGATACCAAGCCGGCGCATGTAGCGGTCCGCCCCCACGTTGATCCTGTGCCCGGCCACCCGGGCGTGAATGCCATAGCCAGGCTCCGCCTGGAACTCACTGACTGAGGGTAATGTGAGTCCTCGATCCCTGGCACCCTTGACGATGGCCTCCCCAATGGGGTGTTCGCTCTCGGTCTCGCCCGCAGCGACCCACGCAAGCACCTCATCCTCCTGGCCCTCGACAGGAATAAAATCTGTCAGCTCAGGCCGACCCCGTGTCAGGGTGCCGGTTTTGTCGAGGATGATGGTGTCCATTCGCGCCAGGGTCTCGAGGGCTGCCCCTTTGCGGAACAGCACACCCATTTCAGCACCCTTCCCTGTTCCCACCATAATGGCCGTCGGTGTGGCCAGACCCATGGCGCAGGGGCAGGCAATCAGCAGTACGCTGACTGTCGTCACAAAAGCAAAGGACAGGGCCGGCGCCGGTCCGAAGCCGAACCAGGTGATAAAGGTCAGGCTGGCGATGACCATGACAATGGGTACGAAAACACCTGCAATTCTGTCTGCAAGCTCCTGAATTGGCGGCTTTTCGGCCTGGGCCGACTCCACCATCCTGATGATCTGCGCCAGCACCGTGTCCGCCCCCACGCGAGTAGCACGAAAAGTCAGAGAGCCATTCCTGTTGATGGTCCCACCCACCAGTTCGGCGTCTTTCTGCTTGGCAACAGGCACCGGCTCGCCGCTGATCATGGACTCGTCGACATACGACTGGCCTTCTGCAACTACGCCATCCACCGGAATGCGCTCACCAGGCCGCACCTGGATGCGGTCGCCGGGCACCACCGCTTCGATGGACACTTCAACGGCCTCACCGTCCCGGATGACCCGGGCGGTTTTGGCCTGCAGCTGCAAAAGCTTTTTGATGGCTTCGGAGGTCCGGCCCCTGGCGATGTGCTCGAAGTAGCGGCCCAGCAGAATAAGGGTCACGATCACCGCTGCCGCCTCAAAATAGCTCTCGGCTGTGCCGGCGGGGAAAAATCCGGGAATCAGTAATGCCGCAACTGAGTAGAAATAGGCGGCGCTGGAGCCGATCATCACCAGGCTGTTCATGCCCGGGCTGGCATGGCGTAGCTCCGCATAGCCGGAGCGGAAGAAGCGGGCCCCGGCGTAAAACATCACAGGCGTGGTCAACAGCCACTCAATGGCCATCCAGCCCCGATGGGACAAGACGCCGGCGTACAGAGCCTCCAGAGCGGGAATCATCTTCCCCATGGCAATCAGAACCACCGGGATGGTCAAAACCGCGGCGAAGATCACCTTTCGACGGAGCTCGATGCCCTCACTGTCTTCCTGTTCGGTCTGGGCGCTGGTATCTGGGTCCTGGGGCTCGTAGCCCGTCTCCCGGATGGCCTGGTGAATACGCGGCAGCGATAAAGTGTCGGAGAGGAACTCCACAAAGGCTTTCTGGGTGGTCAGGTTGACACTGGCCCTTATCATGCCGGGCTGTCTGGTCAGTGCCCGCTCTACCCGCGATACACATGAGCCGCAGGTCATGCCAATAACGGGAACTTCCGCGGACTGTATCTTTGGCTTGTATCCCGCGCCCCGGATGGCTTCGATCAGGTTGGCCGGGGTTGCCGGCTCGCTGAATTCCACGGAGGCTTTTTCGGTGGCCAGGTTCACTTTGGCTGTCGACACCCCGGGCTGCGCAGTCAGAGCCCGCTCGATGCGGCCTACGCACGAAGCGCAGGACATTCCTTCAATACCGATCTCTATTTTCTGCATCCTGCCAGTGCTCCCCATGCCATGGATGCACCCCGCCAATGCCGAGATTCACCCCAAAAATAACTGGAGGTTTCAGCCCTCATGGGCGATTGCCTCGACGATTGGGCAACCGTCCATCGCGCCCTCACCGGAGCATTCTTCGAGGGTTTTCGCCAGGACTGCCTCGATACGGGACAGGTTGCGGATCTGGTTCCGGATTTTTTCCAGCTTCTCGCGTGCGATGCGTTTGGCCTCCGCCCGGTCGCCATTGGCGTCCTGGAGCATCAGAAGCTCACGGATCTCATCCAGCGAGAACCCCCACTGTTTGGCGTGGACAATGAACTGCAGCCTCGCAATCGCATCCTCGGGATAGCGGCGGTAATTGCTCTGTGTCCTCTCCGGCTCCGGCATCAGATTTTCCCGCTCATAAAAGCGGATCACCTGGCTGGCCACACCGCTTCTCTCAGAGAGCTCACCGATATTGAACGTTTTCATTCACCCACCTCCGAAGGGGTTGTTAATCACCACGGCCACCATAACCTTTAAGTAAGATTTAAGGTCAAGCTCCCTTTGTATTGGTCGCAGGACTTTTCCTGCCCGCATTGGCTATTGCCAAAGGGCCGGAGCAAATCGGAAGTGGGATGAAAGGCGCTTTCAGTTATGCCCGGTGATGATGCGGTGTTTTCAGGTGCACAGCTGAGCGCCACGATTCGATGTTTTTATCATGGCGCCAACTCATCCGGAAACTTCTGGACTCAGAACGTTCTGGTGGAGGCAGGCATAGCGGAAGTCTCTGGTTGAGGCGCCGCAGAGTTAGTCCCGGCGGTGATTTCTGGCTGCTCTGCTCCTGCATTCACCGGGTTCGACTTGCTCTTGCACATCATGCACAGTCCAAGCCCACACATGACGAGGCAGGGCAACAGGCTGATTAGTATTGGAGCGACTCCAAACAGAACCAGCTGTTCCCAGCCGAAGGTCAGGCCAGCCGCTACTCCGATGGCGCCAAACAGCCACCAGCGCCGCGGTCCGGCTAACAGACCCATCAAGCCTCCCCGCTCAGTGCCGGCACCTGCCTTATTCCTGTCTTCACCGCTCGTTTTGTCACAACAGGTCATCGGTATGACTCCTCACTTAGCTTGATTGTTGTTCTGGATTTGCGCCCACCGCTGACGGCAAGTAATCCTGAAGCTGAACATTCTGGAAACCATAGCCTTGAAGCAAGGTTTAAGGTCAAGAGTTTTTGCAAGCGCCTCTAATCTCATGGGCCGGCGCCTTGACTCAGGACCTGGCGATACCTAGGATTCGGATAGTTTCTAACCACAGTTCAGCTGAATCCAGGGCAGACTTCACACAGGGTTTTTCAGATTGACGCGCACCTTCTTGTTTAACAGACAGGTCTTTTGCCTCATCGTGATGCTGTCAGCATTTCTGTCAGTATCGCAGGCTGGTGCGATGGAAGTGCCAGGCAAGGAGTCCGGGGCGAGCCTCATGTGCACCGAATCCGCATTGCCGACTGCTCTGGATCCGCACACCAGCGAAAAGGGCTGTGTTTCGTCCCTGTCCATGGCCGGCTGTACCATGGTCTGTGTTGTTTATGGAGTTTCTCCCACACAGAGATTTGAGCACAATCCCCAGTCTCCCCAATTCGGAAGCGCTCCCTCTTCCGCGGCTCTCCGTGTAACCCTCGCTCCTGATCCTTACCCTCCAAAAGCCTTCTCCTGACGCTTCCGAAAGAACTCCGACTGCCGACAAATGTATCGCGCCGACGAACATGAACGCAGCGCGATAATCACCTGAAGCCCCGGAATTACTGCTCATAAGCAGGTCCCAGGCTGGAGTGCTGAATGATGCTTATAGAATCGTCACTGATCCTGGCCGGGCAAATGGGACTGGCCATACTTGCCGGGCTCCTGCTGAACCTGACACCCTGTGTGCTGCCAGCGATCCCCATCAAGGTTCGCACCATCCTGAGGGAGTCCGGCAGTCAGCGGTCCCACCGCACCCTGGCGGCAACGGCTTTTGTCGCTGGCACCCTCTCACTGTTCCTCGGCCTTGGGGCTCTTACCGCCCTGCTCCAGTGGAACTGGGGCACGTTGTTTCAGTCAACCGGATTTGTCGCAGTGCTGGTGGTCGTGCTGTCAGGCTTCGCCTTTATGACATGGCGGGATATCTCGATTCCGGTACCGCAGTTTGCGGCGCTTGCTCAGGGGCGTCGATATCTGGAAGCCTACATTTCCGGCCTGTTGAGTGCCGTCCTTGCCGCACCTTGCGCCGGTCCGTTCCTGGGCGGCGTGCTGGCCTTCGCAGTTACCCAGCCACCCCATATCATAATGATGCTGTTTACCGGCATCGGGATTGGCCTGGCCCTGCCCTATATGCTGCTGATGTTCAATCCACACTGGCTGGCAAGGTTGCCCAGGGCCGGAGCGTGGACCCGCGCCGTTCGTGAAGTCCTGGCATTCATTCTTCTGGCAGCCGCTGTGTTTTTCAGTACCAGCCTTCTGCCAAAGGAAGTGGTCATGATTCTTTGGTGGCTCTGGCTTGGGCTGGTCATCCTCTGGGCTGGCATCAGAAGTTACCAGGGGACCCGCGGGGTCCGGGGGGTGACAGGCACCTTTAGCCTTCTCGCACTGCTGCTTCCACTGTCACTTGCTGTGCCCCGGGGGGCGGGCAACCATGGGGAGGGTATCCAGTGGCAGTCGTACTCGGCCGATCTGATCGCTGAAGTCCGTCGTGAAAACAGGCCACACCTTCTGGAATTTACCGCGGACTGGTGCATCAACTGCAAAGTCCTCGAAAGCTCCGTGTATGGCTCTCCGGCTGTTGCAGCAGCCGTTTTGGAGGGGGGCGTCGTTCCCATTCAGGTGGATCTGACCAGAAGTGTGCTGGAGCAGGACCAGTTGCTGGTTGAGACAGGAGGCCAGGCATTGCCCTTTGCTGCGGTCATCGACGGGAATGGCGAGGCGGTTGCCAGTTTTACGGGGTTGTTCGAGGAAAAAAGTCTGATACAGGCGCTGCGCACAGCAGCAGATTAAAAACGAATTAGATCTACACGAGGAAATGTCATGACGCGCACCACAACCTGGTCACTGGCCGCCACCGCATTGCTGGTCATCGCTCTCGCTGCTTTTGGCGCAAAAAGCTATTTCCAAAGCGACTCACCAGTTCCCCGGAACGAGGCGCCGGCAAGTCTTTCGGGGGCCGCAGGGCCGGCCGATTCCGCCGACAAGGTCCGGGTAAACCTTGCTTACGAGGGTGAAGGCCCAGAGCAGGCGATGGTTATTGAACTGGATATCGATGAAGGCTGGCATGTTAATTCCACACCGGCTTCGCTGGAATTCCTGATCTCGACCACGGTAAGTGCCCGGTCCGGTGATCGCATAGTGGAAATACCCACAAGCTATCCCCAGGGCAAAAAGAGCGATGTGAGTCTCAACGGGACCATGATTGAGCTCTACGATGATGGGGCGCAGATCCGATTGGAGCCGGACGAAGGCACCATCAAGGCCATGGAAGATGGCGAGACCCTGGACCTCTCCGTCCGGGTACAGTCCTGCAGTGATTCGGGGATCTGTCTTGCACCTTCGGATATCCAGATAGCAGTGCCATTGAAATAAAAAGCTGCTAGGCTTTGGTGAACTTAAGAATCGGGTGCGTGTCACATCCATTAATTCCACTGTTTGGTGCCAGAAATCAGAATGACCCGAACGAGCCGCCAAATCATTTCCGTGCTGCTGTCACTGCTTCTGGTGATTAGCGGGCCGGTATTGGCCGTCGCCGATGTGCCAGGCGGTCAGGCGGAGTCCGCCATGGCGGATTGCGGTTCCATGATGATGGATCACGGGGAAAGCACCAGTGCCCCATCAGACGGCGGCGGGTGTGTCACGGCTTCTGATATGGCCTGTCCGAGCGCGGGCGGCGTGAGCAAGTGCGGTGTCAGCTTCGCTCTCCTGCTGGCAGCGCCTGCCGCTTTTACTGATACCGGGTCCCAGCCGGTATTGAACGCCCATGCGGCGATCTACCAGGACCCATTCCTGGTTTCCGTTACTCCCCCTCCCCAGGATCACTCCTGAGTTCCAACCCGGATTTTTGCCCATTGCGGCGATTTCATTAACGTTAAATGTTTCAACGTTGATTTCTGGAAAAATTGGAAATAAAGCCCGTACTTATATTCATCACGGGCCTTTAACTGGAGTGAACCCAAATGCGTAAATCAAATCTCAAGCTTGCGATCACAGCGGCTGTTCTGGCCGGCACCATTGGCACCTTCTCTGCATTTGCCCACGAGGGCGAAGGCAAGGGCATGATGTTCTCTGACGGCATGCAGGGCATGGGCGGCATGATGGAGATGATGAACATGATGTCCGACATGGCTCCGGAGGATCGTAAAGCCATGATGGGGGCCTGCATGAACATGATGCAGAGCCATGACAGCCACATGGGCGCCGACAAGAGCGAGAACTCTGACGGCCAATGATGCTTCGGACACTCGCCTGAAGTGACATCAATGGCCCGGGAAGCCACGGCGACCCGGGCCCTGAAACGCGCATTGCTGATCAATATCGAGGATTACCATGAAGATTACAAAACCCGTTCTGTTTACCGGCGTAGCCGCCATCGTTTTCGCCGCTGGCGCAACGACGCTCGCCCTCCAGGCGAACGAGTCTGCTGATTCCACAGCCCCACTGGCCTCCGTCAGCTCGGATGGACCGGCCATCACGATCTACAAGAACCCCAATTGCGGCTGCTGCCAGTCCTGGGCTGAGCACCTTGATGCCCACGGCTTTGAAACAACTATTGTTGAAACCGACAACCTCAACGGGGTGAAGCAGGAGCACGGTGTGCCTCGCTCAGTAGCGTCCTGTCATACGGCACTGATTGGCGACCTGGTTATCGAAGGCCATGTTCCGGCCAGCGATATTGTTGCCTACCTGGAAAATCCCCGATTCAACACTGTGGGCCTCTCAGTGCCCGGCATGCCCCACGGCAGCCCTGGCATGGAGACTGGCCGGAAGGACGACTATGAGGTGCTTGCCTTCAACTCGAATGGCCAGACCCGCGTTTTCAGTGAACACAAAGACTATTGAGGGCGGACCAGATGAAAGCCTTTATTAGCCTGTTTCAGTCGGGAGCCTGGTTCCTGCCTCTGATCGCTCTGCTTGCGGCGGCATCCAGCCTGGCAAAAGCCGAGACGGCTGATCAGGGCCAGCCAGTAAACGCTTTGACGGCAGTTTCGGCAGAGTCGCTGCTGGTTCTTCGTGACGGCGCGCTGATTTCAGTTGGAACCGGCGCTCCTGAGACTATTACCCTGCCTGCCCTTGAAGCGGATGCGCGACCCTCTACCCTGGTGACCGGTGCCGACGGGAAAATCTATCTTGGCGGCCCGGGGGTGGGAGTCTGGGTGTACGACAGCGTCAATCGGAGCTGGCAGTCGTTAAATGACACCCTGCCTGACCTGCAGGTGAGCGAAATCGCGGCCCATACCACCCAACCGGAAACCCTTTATGCCTACATGCCGGAAAAAGGCATGTTCCGGTCGAAGGATGGCGGTGCCAAATGGGTGAGGGTCGATGATGGGCCTCAGGAGCCGGTTCAGGCATTCCTGCATTCGAACATGGCTGGCAGTATGGAGTCCGGCTGGCTTTTCGCCGGCACGACCCGCGGCGTGGCCCGCTCCATGGACTGTTTCTGTTTCTGGGGTGATGCCGGAGATTTGAGGGGTACTGTAACGGCCATCACTTTCGATCCGGCCCAGCCGGAAAACGTCTACGTCGTAATCGACGGGGCGATTCACCACAGTGATGACGGTGGTGAGGCCTGGAAACCCAGAAAAGCACCGGAGGCAGTCTCTGCACTCACCTTTTCCCCGGGAAAAGGGCTGATCGCTGGCACCGCCAGCGGCAGGGTTCTCGCAGCGAACGCGGCCGGAGACTGGGCTCCACTGTATGAATAAATGGCTCAGCGGTCTGATCTTCATGTTCCTGCCGGCGCTTGCAACGGCCTCTGGCGTACCCGGTGCGCCAGAGGACCTGTCACGCGAGGCTGCGCAGGGGCGGAAGATCTACGAACAGTACTGCGCTGCCTGCCATGGATGGCAGGGCGAAGGCGCCGCCGACTGGAAAAAGAAGGATGAAAAAGGGGAAATGCCTCCCCCGCCTCACGACGAGACCGGCCATACCTGGCGCCACAGCGACAGGATGCTGTTTCAAATGATTGCTGAGGGCTGGCGACACCCTTTTAACAAATCGGACCGCCTTACGATGCCAGCTTTTGAGAACATTCTGACCGATCAGGAAATCAGGGCGGTTATCGAATACCTCAGGACCCTCTGGACCGAAGAGCAGCGCCTTTACCAGCAGCGTGAAAGTCAGGACGTTCCCGAGGACTGAGCCGGTGAAAAGAGAGCTGAACAATGCCCGCAGGAAAGAAACTTTCGCTTGAGTCCGATCTCGACAGACCTATCAGCTTCTGTCAATACAACGGTCGCCAGCCGTTCCCAGGCTGCTGTCAGCCCGGCAACCCTGATCCAGGAGGATCATGATGCCCTGGTCTGCCTGGCTGCTCCCCTATGATTTCTCGCCGCTGACGCTCACGGCGTATCTTGTTGTACTGCTTCTCTACTTAACTGCGCTCAGGTATCTCCCAAAGTCCCAGAAGCCGGGAATGATGAGAGTCTCAGCATTTCTGGTCGGCCTTGGCCTCTGTTATGCAGTCATGCAGACCCGTTTCGACTATTTCTCCCAGTACATGTTCTTTGTGCATCGTGGCCAGCACCTGGTATTGCACCACCTGGGACCAATTCTGATCGCGCTTTCCAATCCCCTGCCGGTCTTCCGGTACTGGCGCTCCCGGTCACCTGATAACCTGTTACGGCTTCTGGCCCCTCTGGGCTCTGTCTACCGCTTCCTTCAGCAGCCTGCCCTTGCGGCTTTCCTGTTTGTCGGGCTGATCTACTTCTGGCTATGGCCCCCACTGCATTTCGACGCCATGCTCAGCCGAAATCTGTACTGGGTCATGAACTGGAGCATGCTTCTGGATGGTCTGCTTTTCTGGTGGTTAATGCTGGACCCCCGATCTCCAGTCTCGAAAAAGGTGCTCGGCTACGGCAGAAGGCTCCTGATTCTCGCACTGGTGGCAGTCCCCCAGATTGTCCTCGGGGCTTACATAGTGTTTTCCCGCAGTGCGGTATACGACGTTTATGAAGTCTGCGGTCGCGCCTGGCCGATCGCCCCTGAAACCGACCAGGTTCTGGGTGGGCTGCTGACATGGATTCCCCCGGCAATGATGAGCATTCTCGGAATGTTCATAGTGTTCAGACGACTGATGAACCAGAACGAGCCGCTGGATGAGCAGAAACCTTCTCTGAGCAGTTAACACGAATTCAGCCAACCCAAGTGAGAGAGCTATGACATACCGTGGATTTACCCGACATCTGAAAAAGCAGCTGAACAGGCGGATTCTTTTCCTGGTTCTGACCGCAGCAATTATCAGCGGTTGTACTTCCGGGGAGCAGGAATGGAATGGGAAAAACATTACCGGCGTAATGCCGGACCTGGAGTTTGAACTGGTGAACTCGAATAATGATCGGGTAACCGCCGCGGACTACTCCGGGCAGGTGCGACTGCTCTTTTTTGGCTTCACCTCCTGCCCCGACGTTTGCCCGACAGCGCTTTCCCATATCCAGAAATCGATTCGTCAAATGCCCGAAGAACTGCAGAAAAAAGTGACGGTGCTGTTTGTAAGTGTTGATCCGGAGCGTGACACTCCGGAGCTTATCGGGGAATACGCCTCGTTTTTCGGGGACAACATCACTGGATTAACTGCGGAAGAAAGCACGCTCCGGCAGCTGGCCAAAAGATACCGTACCACCTTCGGATACAGCGAGCCGGACAGCAACGGTCATTATCAGGTCTCCCACAGTAGCGCCATCTACGTCTTCGATACCCAGGGTCGTATCAGACTGCTCCTCCGCCCGGAGCTCCCAACCGAGCTGATAGCAGAGGATCTGGCTGATCTCGTGAAGGCAGGCATTTGACAGTCCGGTTCGTCAACCACCCCGGCGCCAAAGCTGATCAACCCACCCCCATGCACAGACCGATTAAAGGAATGATGACTGCTGGTAATTTAATCATGAAAGAATCTCGCCGCGTTGCCGGCGAAGGACACGCTTCTGCCAGAGGAAAAACACTGCGGGCAAAAGCAGCATGGTCAATATGAGGGTACTGACCATGCCTCCCACCATAGGCGCCGCAATGCGCTGCATTACTTCGGAGCCTGCGCCCCCACCCATCATGATGGGTACGAGGCCGGCAACCACGGTGGCCACCGTCATCATGATTGGCCGCACCCTCTGGGCCGCGCCTTCGATTACAGCGGATTTCAGATCCTCCGCAGTCAGCTTCCGGTCCTCGGTATCCACCTGTTTTTTAAGCTCATTTACCGACTGATTCAGATAGGTGAGCATTAACACTCCTATCTCGATGGCCACGCCGGCCAGCGCTATGAAGCCGACACCCACCGCCACGGACAGGTTGTACCCCAGCCCGTAAAGCAGCCAGATGCCTCCCAGCAGGCCAAATGGAAGGGTGCCGACGATGATTCCGACTTCCACGAAATTCCGGAAGTTCAGATACAGCAGCAGAACAATGATCGCCAGGGTCAGGGGTACCACCAGCGCAAGACGGTCTTTGGCCCGGAGCATGTACTCATACTGGCCGGACCAGGCCAGTGAATAACCAGACGGAAGTTCCAGTTGATCGGTCACCAGCGCTTGGGCTTCGTTGACCCAGGAACCCAGGTCCCGGCCATCGATGTCCACCAGAGTCCAGCCATTGAGGCGGGCATTTTCTGATTTGAGCATGGGTGGGCCGTTTTCAACACGGACGCTTGCCACGTCTGCAAGAGCGATCCGGTCTCCCCGTGGCGTCACGATTGGCAACAGGCTGAGCTGTTCGGGAGAGTCCCGGTATCGCTGGGGATAGCGAAGGTTAACGGGGTAGCGCTCAAGCTTCTCCACGGTTTCGGTCACATTCACGCCACCTACTGCAGTCTGAACCACTCTCTGCACATCCGAGATGTTGAGCCCGAAACGGGCGGCCTTTTCACGGTCTATATCCACCTTGACGTAGCGGCCTCCTGCCACTCTTTCGGAATAGACGGAGGCGGTGCCGGGGATCGCCGGAAGAAGCTCTTCCAGCTCCTTGCCGATCTCTTCGATCACCTCAAGATCCGGTCCGGCAACCTTGATGCCAACCGGGGTTTTTATCCCGGTCGCCAGCATGTCGATCCTGGTCTTGATGGGCATCACCCAGGCGTTGGTCAGGCCCGGCAGCTGAACTGCCGAATCCAGCTCCTCCCGAAGTTTCTCGGACGTCATGCCTTCCCGCCACTGGTCCCGGGGCTTGAAGTGAATGAATGTCTCAATCATGGTCAGAGGTGCCGGGTCGGTGGCGGTTTCGGCCCGGCCAATTTTGCCAAACACGGTTTCCACTTCCGGTATGGTGGCAATCATGCGGTCGGTCTGCTGCAGGATCTGCCGGGCCTTGCCAACAGAAATGCCGGCATAGGTCGTCGGCATGTACATCAGATCGCCTTCGTCCAGCGGTGGCATGAATTCACTACCCAGTCTGGTGGCAGGCCAGAGCCCGACAACAAGCACCAGGATGCCCACGAGGATCACGACAACCGGGGCCCGCAACACGCCTCTCACCATGGGCCGATAACCCGCAATCAGCAGCCGGTTGACCGGGTTTTTATTTTCCGGCAGCACCTTGCCCCGAATCAGGTAGCCCATCAGCACGGGAACCAGGGTGATTGAAAGCCCCGCGGCCACGGCCATGGCGTAGGTTTTGGTGAATGCCAGGGGCGCAAACATCTTGCCTTCCTGGGCTTCAAGGGTGAAGACCGGCAGAAAGCTCATGGTGATGATCAGCAGCGAGAAGAACAGCGGCGCCCCCACCTCGCCCGCGGCCCGTGCGATAACGCCCCATCGGTTGTCATCTGTGAGCGGCGTTCGCTCCATGTGTTTGTGCACGTTCTCCACCATGACAATAGCGCCATCCACCATGGCACCGATAGCAATGGCGATACCTCCCAGCGACATGATGTTGGCGTTCAGCCCCTGGTAATGCATGATTATGAAGGCGCCAAGAATGCCCACCGGAAGGCTGAGCACGATCACCAGTGAAGAGCGCAGGTGGAAAAGAAACACGGCGCAGATAAGCGCTACCACCAGGAATTCCTGCACCAGTTTGGTGGTCAGGTTGTCGATTGAGCCTTCAATCAGCTCGGACCGATCGTACACGGGGACAATCTCTACCCCCTCCGGCAGGCTTTCTTTCAGTGTTGCCAGCCTTTCCTTGACGTTTTCAATAGTAGTGAGGGCATTTTCCCCAAAGCGCATGACGACGATCCCGCCGACCACCTCTCCTTCACCATTGAGTTCCGCAATGCCACGGCGCATCTGTGGTCCAACCCGGACTTCGGCCACATCACGCAGCAGTATCGGGATACCCTCTTTGCTCACCCCCAGAGGGACCTGCTCCAGGTCGTCCACCCCCTGCAGATAACCTGTCACCCGGACCATGTACTCGGCTTCCGCCATTTCAATCACCGACGCACCCGATTCCTGATTGGCATTGGTGATGGCGGCGTGAATATTCTGCAGAGTGATATCCAGGGCGCGCAGGCGGTTCGGATCAACCACCACCTGATACTGCTTGACCATCCCGCCGACGGTGGCCACTTCGGAAACACCGGAAACGGTCTGCAGTTCAAACTTGAGAAACCAGTCCTGAATTGAGCGCAACTGTGCCAGATCATGGTTGCCGGTGGTGTCGGTCAGGGCGTAGGCGTAAACCCAGCCGACGCCGGTCGCATCAGGCCCAAGCTCCGGACTGGCGGCATCAGGTAGCTTGCCCGCTACCTGGCTGAGGTACTCCAGCACCCGTGAGCGGGCCCAGTAGAGATCCGTGCCCTCCTCAAAAATCACATAGACGTAAGAGTCCCCGAAGAAGGAATAGCCGCGTACTGTCTGGGCGCCGGGCACCGACAACATGGCTGTGGTCAGGGGATAGGTGACCTGATCCTCCACCACTTGGGGCGCCTGGCCCGGGTAGGATGTCTTGACGATGACCTGGACATCGGAGAGGTCGGGAATGGCGTCGATTGGGGTTTCCCGCAGGGAATAAATGCCCCAGCCCACAAGGATCAGAGTGGCTAGCAGCACAAAAAAACGGTTGTGCAGGGACCATTGAATTACGGCGTTGATCATCTCAGTGTTTCATCCCGTCAGATTTGGCCGGGCCCCTGGTGGAGCCCGGCTGCCTGCTACTGCGCCGGTTCTATCTCGACGATTGTGTTTTTGCCCTGCTTTGCTTCGATGACAAAACGCACGGCATCACCTTTATCCAGCGCATCAAGGTTGACCTCATCCGCTGTGCTGAAGGTCATTTTCATGGTTGGCCACTTCAGTTCCGGAATCGGTTCATGGGTGATCACAACCTTGTTCTTCCCGGGCATGATCTTGTTGACCGTGCCTTTTGATTCGATCATCTGGGCACTTTGGCTGCTGCTACCCATGTCCATGTCTTTCTTCTCATGTTTCATTTCGGCATGAGCGGGCGCGCCCAGCAGGAGTGCGGAAGCCAAAATGGCGGACTGGATGAGTGATTTTTTCATGTGTGTTTCCTCTTCTGCTTCAGTTTTCAGGGTTGACGGGTTGTATTGAGATGATTTCCAGATCGCCTTCGGTGTTCTCGAGAAGTTCGAAACGGACCTCTGAGCCCACTTCGAGCCCCTCCATGTCCACATCTGCGGAAAGCTCGAAGTCCATTTCCATGGAGGGCCAGCCAAGAGCGGGAATGGGTTCGTGGTTGAGAGTGACCGTGTGCTCTTCCGGATCCTTGTCCAGCAGACGTCCGGTCGAGGGGATGGGCTGGTTTTCTCCTTCAGCTTCTTCAGCCTCCTCAGCCGGGCTCAGGCGGGCGAAGGCTGCATCGAGATTGCTTTCCGAGTCGATAAGGAACTGGGCGGAGGTCACCACCTGTTGCCCGGCTTCAAGACCCTCCAGCACCACTACCCGGTCACCGGCCTCGGTGCCTGTTTTCACTGGAACCGGCCGGAAACGGCCATCGCCCTCAGCCAGGATGACCCGGTCGCCCCTGCCGCCACGAATCAGAGCTTCTTTCGGAATCGAGATCAGGTCTTCTCCCAGAGGCGCCTGGAGGGCGAGATTGACGAACATGTTCGGACGCAGGGTCTCGTTACCGGGACTATTAAGAATCCGGACCCGTGCCTGCATGGTGCGGCTATCCTGATTCAGCTGGGGATAAAGGTAATCCACGCTGCCCTCCCATTCCTGGCCCGGGAAAGCCGCAACGGTGATGCTGACGTCATTTCCTTCATCGATCAGACCGGCCTGGCGCTCAAAGAACTCCCCCAGGACCCATACAGAGTCCAGGGTTCCTATGGCCATTACCTGGGTGTCTGGCCGGATGTACATGCCCTGGCGGATGCCAAGTTCCGCCACATGGCCGCCGACCGGCGCTTTAATGGCAAGGGTCTCTTTTGAAGTCCCTCGCTCGAAGAGCTGGTCCACCTGCTCTGATGAAATACCCAGCGACTGCAGCTTGCGGCGGGCACCCCGCTCCATCGCGGGCTGGCCAGTTCGCCTTGCCTGCAGATACTCTTCCTGAGCCAGCGCCAGTTCGGGAGAATAGATTTCAAACAGCGTCTCTCCCTTTTTGACCGGATCTCCCGCCGCCTTGATATTGAGGACTTCCACCCAACCGGCCACCCGGCTGTGTATATGCATCAGGCGGTCCTCGTCGTAGGTTACATAGCCAACTGTGGAAATCGGTTTGGCCAGGGGGCCGCGGGTGACTTCCGCCTGCCGGACCCCCAGATTTGAAATCACACTGGGCGCGATGGTGACACCCCCATCGTCCGGCCCGCCGGAGCTGTCCTCATAAACTGGCACCAGGTCCATGCCCATGGGAGATTTTCCCGGTGCATCCCGTTGGTAATCAGGATCCATGGGCGCCACCCAGTAAAGCGGCTCCTTTTTCCCGGTTTCCGATCCGGAGGTGTTATCCAGGTCGGACATCGTATGGATCGGCATTTGGCCGCTGGCAAACCAGCCGCCCGCAAAGGCGGCAACAATCAAGATCACTGAAACCCATGAACGCATTCAGGGCACTCCTGGCAAAATGGCATTGATAGAACACACGTGGTCCGTGAAATGGCCTCTGGGCCACCTTTATTTCGGATAAAGATCGAATTACGGATAAATGGCGGAAGATTCAGCCGGGGAGACTGGAACTCAGTTCAGATAGGTGCAGTGAAGAACGTAAAGACGGCGGGGTGGTGAGGGAATGAGTCTGCGGGTGCCAAAACTGAAACCCGTACCTGGCCGTAATCCGGAGACTGCGAGGACAAACCAGGACAGCACAGCAGCCATCAGCAGACTGAACTGTGTCAGCTTGCCAGGCAGGAGATCATTGGCTTCAGGACAGCATTCAGGAGCGGAAACAGAAGAAGGCTGTGCTGCATCCGGAATCACGGATGCATGCCCCTCGCTCATCGGCCCCATGCCCTGGGCGAAGACCCCGGCAGCAAGGCACCATAACCAGACGAATAGCAGTACCATCGCCGACCGGCGGCGTTGTGCTCTCATTCTGTCCAGTATCTGGGTCATTGGCGTATCTATGCGTCTGGTTAAGATACTGATTCTAGTCGTTAAGGCTGGTGCAAGGTCAAGCAATTTCGCCGCTGGCTGCAGAGCGCGAAGAGGTACCCCGAATGGGGGATGCCCTGACACCATACTTCAGCCATGGCGCCCATCCGGGTCAGAACGGCTCGCTGGATCCACCGGTTTTATTTACGGGGATCATGGCTGGGATCGATGTATTCGATTCCCCAGGGCCCTGTGCCGTGAAGCTGGATGACGACTTCGTCTTTTCCCGTGCGTCCGTACATGGGCTCGCCCGGCGCCATCACGGCAAAACTGCCTGTGGGCAGAGTCCTGAGGCCGTCAGCATCAAATTCCTTGCCGTGGGCAAAATGAAAAGTACCTGACAGAACCGTCACCCTTTCATACTCTGGATGGGTATGGGGCATCAGGTCGTAGTTCGCCGGCATTTTCAGCCTCATGGTAAAGGCGGCTTCTTTGCCCAGGTCTCCTTCCAGGACGGTGATTTCAGCCCCGGGAGACATGGATCCAACCGGCTTCCACTCCAGATCTGAAGGTTGCACCATGATGTGCCCTTCCCCCTGATAGGGCAGGTCCGCTACTGCAATGGGTGCCATCCCAAGAGACAGGGCCACCAGTACGCTTGAGCTGATGCTGCTGTGGAGCTTCATGATTTCGTTCCTCCTTTAACAAAAACAGGATAGCGATCACGGAAGAAGGAAGACCTCGGTTCCTTAACGGCAACAAGGTCTGCCAGACCGGAACTGCACGCATCAGACACCATAACTCTATAGTCCGGTTCAAGGTCAAGCACTTTAGAAGTACGCTGTGTGACGTCCCATCCAGCGTGCGATAGCTGTCCCGACTGTTTCTCCGGAAGCTGCATTTCAGTCAACAGGCAATCCCGCTGCCTTCCATTCGGGATAGCCTTCCTCGTACCTGCGGACCCTGAATCCGCGATTGCGTAACAGCTGTACTGCTTCATGGGAAAGCACGCAATATGGCCCGCGGCAGTATGCCACTATCTCCCGGTCCGCTGGCAACTGATCAAGCATCTGCTCCAGGTCATCGATCGGAATATTCATGGCTCCCCGAAGGTGTCCTGACCGGTACTCATCTTCCGGCCGGACATCCAGCAGGGTCACTTCACCATTCTCCACAGCCGTTTTCAGCGCATTCCGGGATAGCGGCTCAAGGGCACCTGCTGCGTCCGAATCCGGGAACAGCTGGCCGACGAGCCGCTCCATTTCAGCAAGGTTGGTTTCCGCTATCTGCTGCATCTGACTGATCAGGGTTGTGGTGCGCTGGTCGGTGAGGCGATAGAAAATATGCCGCCCGTTACGCCGGGCCGTGACCAGCCCGGCCCGGCGGAGGTGCTGAAGATGCTGGGATGCATTGCCTATCGTCAGATCGGCGCAACTGGACAGAGCCTCAACCGACGCTTCCCCCTGAGCAAGTCGCTCAAGAAGCGTGAGGCGGTGACCGTTGCCGAGAGCTTTCCCCACCAGCGCTAGGGTATCGAACAGATCCTGGCGTGAAATTGTCATGGTTACCTCAATGCTCTTTCTGATGCTCTCTTTTAAATCGGCTCAGGCGCGCCATTGACAGCCTGGCAGCCAATACTATTTAATATTCTAGCATTCAATAGAATAATGTTGAAGGAGAAGGCCATGGACACCCTGCTGATTATTAACGACCCCCCTTACGGAACCGAGAGGCTGTATAACGGCCTACGTCTCGCCCACGCCCTCATGAAACGTGACGGTCGAGTTACTGTATTCCTGATGGGAGATGCAGTGTCCGGTGCCAAAAAAGGCCAGAAAACCCCGGAAGGCTTCTACAATACCGAGCGCATGATCAGACGGGTGACCACAAAAGGCCGGGTTCTGTTGTGTGGCACCTGTATGGATGCCCGCGGGCTTACCGAGGAGGAAGTGGCAGACGGTGCAGAACGCAGCACCATGGACGCTCTTGCCGAAGCGACCGAGCAGGCCGACAAGGTACTGGTATTCTGACCCGGACCAGCAACGCCGGAGTTGGCGCCCATGACTGCAGCACCACGAGAAAAACGTAACATTCTGATTCTGGTTGTCAGCCAGACTCTGTTCATGGTGGCTTCCATCACCGTCATGACTATGAGTGGTGTCATTGGTCAGCAGCTCACCCCTGAGCCCGGTCTTGCAACACTTCCCATTGCGATGATGATGCTTGGGTCTGTCGCTTCCACCCTGCCCGCCTCACTGTTCATGAAGCGGGTTGGCAGACGCCGGGGCTTCATAACCGGCGCCACGCTTGGAGGGGTGGCAGGCGGGCTGGTCAGCTTTGCAGGCATCGCCATGGCATCCTTCTGGATTTTCTGTATCGGCAATCTTCTTATTGGTCTGTACCAGGGATTTGCCATGTACTACCGCTTTGCTGCGGTGGATGTTGCGAGTCCGGCGTTCCGCAGCCGGGCGATTTCTTTTGTCATGGCCGGAGGTGTGGTCGCCGCTTTTCTTGGCCCCTGGAACGCCACCGCTGCGTCTACCTGGATTGACTCAGTTCCCTCCGGCGGCCCCTACCTGGTCATCGCCCTGGCCGCCCTGCTCGCGGTGATCCTGCTCAGCCAGCTCAGGGTCCCCGCCAGCGGCGAAGCCCAACCTGGCGACGTGAGCCGGCCCATGGCAAGGATTGCCGCGCAGCCGAGATTCGGAGTGGCGGTGTTTGCAGGGGCGGCCGGGTACGCCATGATGATTCTCATCATGACAGCGACCCCACTGGCGATGCTTTCCCGGGGTTTTGAGATGGCCCAGATCGCATTCGTCATGCAATGGCATATTCTGGGCATGTTTGTGCCCTCTTTCTTTACAGGCACGCTGATTGCCCGACTGGGCATTACCTGGATACTCCTGGCCGGAGCCCTCTTCATGGCAGGGGCGGTACTGTTCGCGACAACGGGCGCCGGGATACTGAATTTCTGGATCGCCCTGGTATGTCTGGGTATCGGCTGGAATTTTCTCTTTGTTGGGGGAAGCACGCTGCTTTCCACGGTCCATTCGGAATCAGAGCGAGGGAAAGTGCAGGGGGTAAACGACCTGATCATCTTCTCCCTCGTTGCCCTGGCCTCCCTGATGTCAGGCGCCCTGCTCCACTTCATCGGCTGGAATGCGCTCAACCTTTCCATGCTGCCTCTGATTCTGCTGGTGGCACTTGCCTCGCTGAAATTGAAGCTGCAAATGGCACAGCGGCAGATAGCTGTACCGGCGATACACACCCCAACCGGCGGGGAGCGGGAATGACAGAGGCAATATCCAGCTCCGAACCGGTCATCCGGATGGGGGTCTTTGGCGCCGTGCTGCTTGCCATGATGTTGTGGGAGGCCGTTGCGCCACGCCGGCCCCAGCAGATTGGCCGGCTTACCCGATGGCCCAATAACCTTCTGATCGTGTTGGTGGATACTCTCTCGGTGCGGCTGATTTTTCCGCTTGCTGCGGTAGGCCTGGCTCTTTACGCGGAAAACCAGGGTTGGGGACTCTTCAACCAGGTCAGGGTTAATGGATGGCTGGCAGTAGTGCTTTCAGTGATTGTTCTGGACCTTGCCATTTATTTCCAGCATCGACTGTTTCATGCGATCCCCTGGCTCTGGCGACTTCACCGGATGCATCATGCAGATCTTGAATTCGATGTGACCACCGGCTTGCGTTTTCACCCAATTGAGATTCTGATATCCATGCTCATCAAGTTTGCGGTGGTTTCTGCGCTTGGCGCCCCGGCTATTTCAGTGCTGATTTTTGAAGTTCTGCTGAACGCAACCAGCATGTTCAATCATGGGAATGTCCGCCTCCCCCGCCCGCTTGACCGGGTTCTCCGGCTCATCGTGGTAACCCCGGAGATGCACCGGGTGCACCATTCGATTATTCGCCGGGAGACCAACAGCAATTTTGGTTTTAACCTGCCGTGGTGGGACCGGATATTCTCAACCTATCGCGATCAGCCAGAGGCCGGCCATCTCGGCATGACTATCGGCATCGGGGCGTTTCGTAACCCGGAAGAACTGCGAATAGATCGGATGCTACTCCAGCCCTTTCGCAATCCTACCGGACGGTCCGGATAGTGCTCGACGCCCCTCAGAGAGCGGCCTGCAAGCGAAACGAACATGTCGCGAAAAGGGTCCTGCGCCGCGCTGAGTAAACCTGATTTATTTCATGGTCACTCCTGTTCTTTGCTTTTTATGCTGCTAAGCTGTTCCTATCCATCTATTTGACAGGGAGTCAATAGCATGAAAAGTGGATCGAACCAATTGTCGATCGGAACCCTCGCACAAGCCGTCGATGTCACGGTTGAAACCATCCGTTTTTATCAGCGCAAAGGGCTCCTTCGGGAACCTGAGCGCCCTCGTGGAAGCATCCGGCAGTATGGTCAAAGCGACATCGAGCGTCTTGGCTTCATAAAAACTGCACAGCGGCTCGGCTTTGACCTGGAGGAAATTTCAGAACTCCTGCGTCTTGAAGGCAGTCCCGGCTGCGAGGAAGCCCAGTTTCTGGCTGAACAGAAGCTCACAGACGTGAGGAGAAAGATAAAGACTCTCCGGGAGATCGAAGAATCCCTCGAAATACTGGTTGAGCAATGCCAGGTGAGCCGTGGTGGCGTCACCTGTCCGCTGACTGCGGCACTTTATGGCAGGCTGGTGGACATTCAGTATCCTGCTGCAGGTTTTTGATCAGTCGTTCAATTTTGACGATTTTCCTTGTAGACTGCTGGAATTGAATAGCTGTTGAAAAGGAAGGACGTCAGCATGGAACGGACCAGGGCTTCCCGGGATGAATCGGCTCTCATTGAGCGATTGCAGAATGGCGATGAGGCTGCCTACAAGGACGCTGTGCGGATCTACACACCCGGCATGCTCGCCGTCGCCCGCTTTTATCACACCAGCGCCAATGCCGAAGACATAGTCCAGGAATGCTGGCTAACCGTCATCGACGCAATCAAAAAGTTTGAAGGCCGGTCCGGGCTGAAAACCTGGCTACACCGCATTGTTGCCAATCGCGCCAAGAACCGGCTGCGAACCACGAACCGTGAGGTAAGCACGGACTTCGGCGATGCCCTGGACCCGGAACTCAGTGACCGATACGGCCCGAGCGGCCGCTGGCAAAAACCTCCTGCCATGAAAACGGATGAGTCTGCAGACGTTCTGATGGAAAACGGCGCCCTCAAGGACTGTCTGGATAAGCACCTGTCCGAATTGCCCGAGACACAGCGCTCGGCACTGATGCTGTACGAGACCCACAACCATAAATCTGACGATATCTGTAACATTCTGGATATCAGTCACTCTAACCTGAGAGTGCTGATACATCGCGCCCGTCAGAGAATCTTTCTGATGGTCGAACACTTTCAGGAGACCGGCGAATGCTGAGCTGTCGAGGTCTCGCCTACATTGCCAGTGACTACATAGACGACGAACTGGGCAGGGTAAACCGGATGTCGGTTCGCATGCATCTGATGATGTGCCCCCGCTGTCGCTCATTCATCGAAAGCCTGAGAACCAGCACGGAACTGCTCGAGAGGCATTCCGGCCAGCCTCTCAGCGAAGAATATGCCCGAAGCATCGACCGCCAGATCGAACGTGCCCTGGCTGACCGTCATGATCGCTGAATCGGGCATTGAGTAAACCCACACATCTGAAAAATCCGGAGTCGAATATGGGAAAAACCTACCAGTCTGTCGTGATCAACGCACCTGCTGAAAAGGTCTGGTCGACGCTTCGTGATTTCCATGACCTCAGCTGGGCCCCGAATATCATTTCCAGTGTCGAGGCGGTGGGAGACAGGAAGGGCGACGAGCCAGGCGCAAAACGCATCCTCAACGAAGCCTTCCATGAAACACTGACCGATATCGATGACCAGGAGTACAGCATTTCCTACAGCATTGATGACGGCCCTTCCCCGGTATCCAGAGACGAGGTCAGCGATTACACGGGCCGCGTCCTCGTTCGGCCGGTGACGGAAGGTGAAGGCGGAACTTTCGTGGAATGGTATTCAAGCTGGCAAGGCAAGGACAAGGAGGCGGCGGAATTCTGTCATGGAATTTATGCCAATCTGCTTGGCGAACTCAAAAAGACTCTCGAGAGCTGATAGCCGCAGAGCAAACATTCGGCACCTGCCTCACCTGTCACAGAAGCCGTGTGAGGGGGGTACTTCCTGTTCGGACCCTGGGTGGAATCAGATTCCACCCTTTTTTTGAATGGCCTCTTCGATGCGCCAGAGTCTGTCCTGGCCCCAGCAGCTGGTATCACCGTAACGAAACCCCGGGACGCCCCATAAACCAAGCCCGTACATTGCTTTGCGGTTTTCTTCCGCCCAGGCCCGCCAGTCCTCGTTACCAGGCAGCGTTCTGGCATGCTCCCAGTCCAGCCCGCTTCTTTCCACGATGATTCTCAGGCCGCTGTCGGTTTCTGAACGAATGCCCTCGGCGTTCACGGCCCTGGCGTAGTTGAGCATGTACTGCACCTCACGACCTTCCGATCTGGCGTAGTCGGACAGCGCGTAGCAGCGCTCAACGCCCGCGCCCAGTGGGTCCGCCACAAAGCCATAACGAATACCCAGTTTGTCCGCTTCCCGGCGCGTATCGTGGAAGATGTACCACTTTTTGCTGCCTGGCACCGGCTGTCCGCGCATGAGCATCGGGAGTACCGGGCGAATGACCAGCGGAATCTTCCAGGCCGCTGCCAGCAATACCGCCCGCTCCAGTCCCAGATGGGAATACGGGCTACGGATGGAAAAGAAAATCTCCAGCGGCTGCTGCCTTGCAGGGTTGTCCGCCTTGAGCTTGCGCGCACTGGATGCCAGGCCGGCCCAGGTCCGGGTGTATGTTGGCGTTTCAGTAGCGGAATTTGCCAGCCCGGTGTCTATCAGCAGCTGTTCCAGATGATCCAGACGGTCCAGACCCCAGAACCACTCCCCCTGAAACCAGACCATACCGCCCTGGTAATGGCCCAGTTTTCTCATCAGCTGCTCATTCGTTTCCAGTCGTTGCTTCGCCTCGGCTCCGGAATCCCGCTGGACCGGGGCCACGGCTGCAGCCTCTTTCTGCCACAGGGGCACAAGGGTGGTGAGCGCTTTGTCGAGGTAAGTATCATCTGTTTCCGCGGCCAGAAGATGTTCACAGCAGGCTCTTAGAACTTCGGCTTCCGGCTGATCGAGGTCAAGGGAACTCCGGCAGCGTATTGCTTTTGTAACGGAGCAGGCATCCCTGTGTCCGTCCTTTAATGCATGCACCGGGTCCGCATGGACCAGGAATGACAACAGGTCGCTTGTTTGTTTATGGTGGCGTGAAGGAATGATTGTGAATCCGGAAATGGGAAAGGCCGATGAAAGCTTCAGACCTGCTGGTAAAAGCCCTCGAAAATGAAGGTGTCGAATACATTTTTGCTGTGCCTGGGGAAGAAAATCTCGATTTCCTGAACTCGCTGAAGGAGTCGAGTATTCACCTGGTCGTTACGCGGCACGAACAGGGCGCCGGGTTTATGGCGGCCACTTATGGGCGCCTGACCGAAAAGACCGGCGTCTGCCTCGCAACCCTGGGGCCCGGTGCAACCAATCTTGTAACCCCGGCAGCATTCGCGCATCTGGGCGCCATGCCCATGCTGATGATCACTGGCCAGAAACCCATCAAATCAAGCAAGCAGGGGCGTTTTCAGATTCTTGATGTGGTGGACCTGATGCAGCCGGTCACCCGATTTACGCGCCAGATCGTGAATGGCAATACCATAGCGCCTCTGGTGCGGGAGGCTTTCCGGTTATCGCTGGAAGAAAGGCCCGGCGCGGTTCATCTGGAACTACCGGAGGATATCGCCAGGGAAGAATGTGATGACACAGTGTTCGGGGTAGGTGATCACCGCCGGCCTTCCGCGAACAGCGAGAGCCTTGCCGATGCCGCGGTCATGATTGAAAAGGCAACACACCCCCTGTTACTGGTGGGGGCCGGCGCCAACCGCAAACGGATCTGCGGGCCACTGACTGACTTTGTGAATGCGACCGGTATTCCGTTTTTCACCACTCAGATGGGCAAGGGTGTCATTGACGAACGACATCCCCTGTACCTGGGCACCGCCGCTCTTTCTGGCAATGATTTTATTCACTGCGCCATAGACTACGCGGATCTGGTCATCAATGTGGGCCATGACGTGGTGGAAAAGCCGCCATTCATCATGGAGCATGGCGGCAAGCAAGTCATACACATCAACTTCTGTCCCGCCGAGGTGGATGCAGTGTATTTCCCCCAGCTTAATGTGGTTGGCGACATAGCGTCCTCCCTTGAACAGCTGGGACAGAGTATTCGAAAACAGTCCCACTGGGACCTGTCTTATTTCGAAACCATGAAAGACGAAGTGGATAACCACCTGTCAAAGTATTTCGAGGATACCCGCTTTCCAATGCTGCCTCAGCGCCTGGTCCACCTGCTTCGAAGCACCCTTGACGATGATGCGGTGCTCAGCCTGGATAACGGCATCTATAAAATCTGGTTTGCCCGCAACTACAAATGTTATGCGCCCAACACCATGCTGCTGGATAACGCTTTGGCGAGCATGGGAGCGGGCCTGCCTTCAGCTTTGGCGGCAAGAATAGTCTGCCCGGACTCACAGGTGGTGGCCATCTGCGGTGATGGGGGTTTCATGATGAACTCCCAGGAACTGGAAACCGCAGTGCGGCTCAAACTCGATCTGGTTGTCATCATCCTCAACGACAATGCCTTTGGCATGATCAAGTGGAAACAGCAGGACATGGGTTTTGATGAGTTCGGTCTGGACTACAGCAACCCGGACTTTGTGGCCTACGCCCGCAGCTATGGTGCCGAGGGCTACCGGATCACCGGGGACGAGCATTTTCAGGAGACCCTGGATCACTGCCTGACCAGTCCAGGCGTTCACGTGATCGAAGTGCCCGTAGATTATTCCCTTAATCACGAGATTCTCAACGTACTTCTTAAGGAAAAAACCTGCCGGTTGTAGCTCGACCCCGCCTGCAAAGCCATGGACAGAGAGGAAGTTTCAATGAAATATACTACATGAAGAGTTGACGTTAAGTGACTGACTCTTAAGGCATGTCGGAGTCAGAAAAAGGCCATCTTGTGCTGTAAACGGTGATTTTCTGCTCACTTTTCAGAACAGGGAGATACCTGATGAATGATTCTTCCAACCAGCCCAATGCCGCAAATTTCCGGATGGTCTCTGCCCAGGCGGGCGGCTGGGTTGGCGACGCCGCCAGCCTGGGACTGCACTGGCTATACGACAGCGACCGCATTCAGCAGGTGGCCCCGGAGCGCCCGGAATTTCTGGTGCCGGACCCGGACTATTTTGAGGGTGGATTCGGCTTTTTCGCTCACCCGGGAAAACGGTCTGGTGACATAAGCCATTATGGCGCTGCCACTTGGGTCCTGCAGCAGAGCCTCTGCGAAAACGGAGGGCGGCTTGAGGTCCGTGATTACCAGAGACGTTTCCGGGCTTTCTTCGGCCCTGGTGGCCAATGGCAGGGGTATATCGACAATCCCACCCGCATAACGCTGGACAACCTCAGCCGCAACGAGCAGGGGGCCATAGACAGGGCAAGGGCCCACGAAAGCGGGCTTTCCGAAAAGCAGCAGAAGATTCTGGTTCAGAAGGTGTTGCCCTACACCCGCCGGCTGAGCGGC
This sequence comes from Marinobacter sp., assembly GCF_044799475.1. GTDB lineage: Bacteria > Pseudomonadota > Gammaproteobacteria > Pseudomonadales > Oleiphilaceae > Marinobacter. The sequence continues at coordinate 3,096,821 of NZ_CP085217.1, forward strand.
GACCAGCTTCGCGAGCCCGTGCGCAAGGCAATTGCCATGACTTACGAGAAGTCGAGCGTTCAGGAAGCCGGAGTAGCTCTGGCAGAAACCATCGATCAACAGCTCCAGCCGGAAAGCGGAGCGGACGATACGCAACTTCCCGCGGTATCCAAACTGCCGCCTCTGGTTGCCTGCTACACCGGCAGGCCTGACCTGCTGGTGGTGGTCGAGGCCGCAGTGCGGGTGACGAATCATAACGACGAGGCTGTGGCCTGGGCCAGATGCGTTGCGGTTCTGCTGGACGCGCTGTATCAGGGCAAACCAATGACAGATGCGCTTGACCTCGCCCAGGAACAGGGCCCGGATGTCGAGAAGCTGAGGGATGCCCGGAATACCAGCCGTCTTGATGCACTATCAGCGGGTGATCGGTTTGGTCGCACCTGCTACCTGCACGAGGCAATGCCCGTCATCTTTCATATCCTGAGTCATGCTGGATCCTTCGTCGAGGCCATCCGCGCCAACATATACTGCGGGGGTGATTCCTGCGGCCGGGCCTGGGTCATCGGGCCGGCCATGGGGGCGGTCTCCAGGCCAGGAAGCGAGTGCGGCGTGCCGCTGAGCTGGCTTGCCAGAGTTCACGAGTCTTCATCGATGATGAAAGAGGCAGAAAACCTGATCGGTCCTGAATTCGCAGGAAAAAGCTAGCTGTCAGGGAGCAACAGCAGAAGTTTTATGAAAGACGGGGATCAGGCCCTCGCGGGAAGACGTTTGTTACATTCAGTATCTTTTAGCCAGGGAAAAACCTGAAGGGGAAAACCAGATGATCCTCGAATGGATATCCCGCCGCATCGCAGCGTTTCTCACGAAACGGGTGGGCACCCAGTCCGTAACCACGACGGAGTTTGAGGCACTGAGGGGCTCACTTACGCCTGGCGATGTGCTGCTGATCGATGGCGACACCAGGATCAGCAGCATCATCAAGTATCTGACCCAGTCAACATGGTCCCACTCGGCCCTTTACCTGGGGCCTGACGCGGGTCTGCCGACCGGTGAAGACGGAGAGCCCCACGTCTTGATCGAGGCGGACCTTGAGGATGGCATACGCTCTCTCCCGCTTTCGTTTTATCGCGATGACCATAGCCGGGTCTGTCATCCGGTGGGTCTGGACCAGTCGGAAATTGATAGCATCGCGGAATATTCAAAAAAACGCATCGGCCATCAGTACGACATGAAAAATGTTGTCGATCTGGCCAGGTATCTGGTGCCCCTCCCCGTTCCAGGCAGATACCGTCGCAGAATGCTTGCGTTTGGCAGCGGAGACCCGACCCGGGCAATCTGCTCCTCTTTCATCGCGGAAGCCTTCCAGAATATCCGGTACCCGATTCTGCCGGTGATCAAAACCCTGCCCTCGGATGACCCGCGCTGTGTTCGCTGCGAAAAAGAACTCTTCAGCATTCGTCACCACTCCCTCTTTACACCGAAGGATTTCGATTCCTCTCCCTATTTCCAGATAGTCAAACCGTCCCTCACTGAGAATTTTGATTTCCGGAAAATCGACTGGGAAAAACATGAGCGAAAAAACCGGGAATCCATAATTCACTCACGTGATCGTTGAACCAATATTTCATCTATGCCATTTTATATTACCGTCGATTAATGAGACCTGAGAGGCCTATCCCTTGCCGCACCTTAGATATGGGCTATTGATTCCGCTCTTTCTGATTGCTGGAACCTCCGAATCCCTCGCCCGCGAAAAATCCTTACGAATAGAGCTCCAGAACGATCTCTTCTTCAGGTCCGATAACCAGTTTACCAACGGCCTTTCGGCGGTCCTTTCGTCGCCCCCGGAAGCTTCTCTCGAACTCACAGGGGGTACACCGGCCTTTGGCAAGAGCCTGTTTGGCTGGATGCTTCCGGATGACGGAAATCTGACCTGGCGGGAAAGCTGGACGATTGGCCAGAATCTCCAGACTCCGGATAATATTTCCACCGAAAGGCTGATCCTGGACGATGTTCCTTACATCGGCATGCTCGGTTGGGGCAACAGTTTTTATGGCTTCAACGATAGTGAATTCTGGGGGGTCCAGTGGCTTTTCGGCTGGGTCGGTGAGCCGGCGCTGGGGGAAGAAGGCCAGAGCACCATACATAACCTGCTGGGAAGTGAGAATCCGGACGGGTGGGACAATCAGCTGGACTTTGAGCCTCTGCTCAACGTCTATTTCTCCAGGAAGCACAAACTGGTCAGGAAGAGCTGGTTTGACGTTGCTGTCACAGGAGACCTTGCTGCAGGCAATTTTTTTACCTATGTTCAGCCAGGCCTTGAATTCAGGCTTGGCAATCTGCCGGAAGGCTTCACCTTTCTGCCCGGCCCGGTAGGCCGCAACCTGGACTACGATGCTGTTCTCAATCCCTCGCCCCAGCACCGGTTCTATGCATCAGCCACTCTCCGGTTTACCCATTTCCTGTGGGCGCTGCCGCGGGAGGGCAACCTGCTGGTGGACAATACCTGGACGGACGACAACGTGATTGATATCGAAAGGAATGTGGGGCAGGCCGTTTTCGGATTGCACTGGGAGGGACGGGACTGGGGAGCACATCTCTCCTTCTGGGTCTCAACGGATACAATCGCAGATGTTAACGGCCAGACAGATCGTGACAACAGCTTTGGAGCGCTTATGCTCGAGCGGCGATTCTGAGCCAGACTTACCGGTCAGGCTTCCCACGGGCCGGACATAGGCCCAGGCTGCAGCGTTCAGTGAATTCCTGCTAGAGTTTTTGACTGTATCTGTCAGGGACCAGAGCCCAACTCTGCTATTCAGCATCGAACAGCCAAATCAAGGACCGTTAATGCGTTACCTGATCTATATTTCCACGATTGTCCTGTCCGTTCTGTTTATCATCCTTGCACTGGCCGGCCAGCCCTACTGGTGGGTAGCATTAGCCGTGACCGTGCCACTCGCGCTCCTTGGCACTGCGGACTTTTTCCAGAGCAGACACACGCTCCTTCGCAATTATCCGCTGATCGCCCATTTCCGCTGGCTATTTGAATCCATCCGCCCTGAAATCCGCCAGTACCTTCTGGAGAGCAATACCGACGGCGCTCCCTTTCCCCGCAATCAGCGGTCCCTGGTTTATCGTCGTGCCAAGGCGGTAAACGACAAATTCCCGTTCGGCACCGAGCAGGACGTTTACGCGGTTGGCTACGAATGGCTGAACCCGTCACAGGCGGCTAAACAGAAGCGGGATCCGGACTTCCGGGTCAAGGTGGGCAATAGCCAGTGCAAAAAACCCTATTCCGCTTCGGTATTGAATATTTCCGCCATGAGTTTCGGTTCGCTCAGTGGAGCTGCCGTGCGGGCGCTTAACAAGGCAGCCAGCATGGGCAATTTTGCTCAGGACACGGGAGAAGGTGGCATCAGCCGTTACCACCGTGAATTTGGCGGTGACCTGATCTGGGAAATTGGCAGTGGCTATTTCGGATGCAGAACCGAAGATGGGAGCTTCTGTCCCGAACGGTTCCGCGAGCAGGCCTGCGACGACCAGGTGAAGATGATCGAAATCAAGCTCTCCCAGGGGGCCAAGCCCGGACATGGGGGTGTGCTGCCTGCGTGCAAAGTCACGCCGGAAATTGCCGAGGCGCGACATGTGGGGCCCTGGGAAGATGTGATTTCACCCTCCTCCCACAGTGCCTTTTCCACCCCGATTCAGATGATGCAGTTCATCGCGCAGTTGCGCGAGCTGAGTGGGGGAAAGCCCGTCGGCTTCAAACTCCGCGTCGGCCATGGATGGGAATTTCTGGCCATCTGCAAAGCCATCCTGGAAACGGAGATTCGCCCCGACTTCATCGTGGTTGATGGCTCCGAAGGGGGCACTGGTGCAATGCCGGCCGTGCTTTCATGTTTTCGATTGGCTGCATTCAGTCCCAGAGTTGCCACGCTGACCGCTGCCCAACCGGAGTGACCACCCAGAACCCCTGGCGCCAGCGGGGTCTGGTGGTGCCGGAGAAGGCCCAGCGGGCGTATCAATATCATCGTGGAACCATGATGGCCCTGAGCGAAGTAATAGCCGCCACCGGCGTGGAGCACCCCCGTGAGCTGACGCCCAGCCATGTCTGTCATCGCAACAGCAGTCAGCTCGTGGAGGGCATGGATTACTTTTACGACTGGCTGAGACCCGGGGAGCTCCTTGAAGGTTGTCACAACGAGGCCTTTCGCAATGCCTGGGCCACGGCTCAGGCTGCGAGCTTTGCACCAACGGCACGCCCCTGGCACCCTTAGCCGGCCGCCGACAGGCTTCGGCGTCAAAGCCGCTCCTGAATAGCCTCAATGAAACCATACATGTCCACCACCTTTTCGGAGTCCGGGTCGGTGGTCTTACCTTTCAGGTCCGCAGTGATAATGCCGTCGGCAACCGTGTCCTTCAGAGCTTTCTTGAACCTGCCTGAATATTCCGCCAGTTCTTCATTGCCTTCAAGCTCCCCAAGGGTTTCCAGAGCGTTGCCCATGGCATAGATCAGCGCCGAGGGATTGAAGTGGGCCTCCTTGCCACCGCTTTCCTTGTACTTCACGTAAAGGTCGTGGGCGGTGCCATGGGGGGCCTCAAACAACAGGGTGCCGTCTTTGCTTTCGATAATTGAGCTGGCAGTAGCCAGGCTCCCCCCCAGCGCCGCTGAAATATCCGAAAAAATGTCACCATCCAGGTTCTGTGACGGATAGAGGGCGTTTCTCGGCGGATCGGTAATCATTTTTATGAGCTGGCTGGAGGGGCGCATGATCATGAATGAGGGTGGCGGCGTGTGCTGCTTTGCCAGTTCACGGCGCACTTCGGTGATCACGTTGCTGAAGACGTCATCGTATTCCATGTATTCCCGCTTGAGACCGAAATAGACTTCTTTCTCCTTGCGGGACGCATCCCGGAATACCTGACTTACCCAGTTCTTGATCGCAATGCGATCATTGCTCATGAGCAGCATGGGGTCGCCTTTTTTAACGTGCCGCGCGTGCCTTTCCACGCCATCCACAACCACCTTCACGATGCCATCTTCCTTCGCCGGCGCGTTATAGCTTCCGTATTGATCGCCACCGCCGGCGCTCATCCTTGAGATGGACACATGAGCCCGGCGAGTGGGTATGCCATGCAGTTTCAGCTGATTTACCAGTTTGAAAAGCTTGCGTCCGGTGGTGTTGTCCGGCACGCCCCAGAGGGCCCTCTCTGGAGGATTGGAGACAATCCTTGCTGCCTGGGCATCGATCAGTTCGTAGTGGAACCTGAGACCCAGATCTTCCACCTGTTGCCGGTAATCTTTCCTGTACACATCCTCGATGATGGATCGCATGACACCATCATAGCCGGGAATCACCGTGTCCTTGAGACCGAGGTAGATATCCCTCTTCTCACCGATGGCGCGCCGGAAAAACTGGTGCGCCCAGCTCCTGATGTCGGCAGTATGGTTGGTTGCCAGCAGCAGCGGATCGTCTTTTTTGATCTCCCGCCGGTGCAGCTCCTCCGGGTCGCCACTGCTCCCTACAAACATGAGCTTGATAATTCCGGTGGCACGGGAGAGTTCATTGAAGCTGTCCTTGATCCCACCGTTGTTCATTGTGTCGACTTCGATGTCACGGCCGATCCAGTCGGGACGCCGCACCTCGATGTTGCGGAACTGAATGTCCTCCCGGGTGATATTCCCGCCAATGCCCTTTCTGATGGCCCCGTTTGGTGACTTGATGGCGAGAGGGTCAAGCGAGGATTCATCAATCTCAGGGTGTTTTGCAAGCAACTCATCCAGCTGAGCCCGGTTCACGGTGACTCCGGCGTTCTTGATGCCAACCCCGTATTCCCTGAGTGCTTCTATCGCGTCGGTCACCGCTTTTCCATTGGTGACCAGACGGTTTTCGGCGGACAGGTCGATTTCCTTCAGCTCAATGTCCAGGCGGGAGGTCACAAAGGTTTTCAGCAGCTCTTCGAAGGCCACCTGGGCCATTTCATCACCGTGTAGGATAACCAGGGGTGATTCCACCTTGATTCTGCTGCCCATCATCTTCTCCTTGCGTTTTAGAGGTCTCATCAACCATAAAGGCGGGTTTATTCAGGGGTCAAGGCGACCTTGAGCTACCCATGTCCCTTCTCAGATTTCATGATCAGCGTTCAGATTCTCCTGCAGTTCCCGGACAAGATCCCGGACAAGTTCGGCTGTCCCCAGTGCCCGCGCCTGGCCGACGCCTGTTCCTGCCCAGTGGGCAGCGAATTCCTCACTGCCGTTTTTACTTGCCGCCCGGTGAAGGGCCTTGGCAGCATCATAAGCCACAGGGTAGTCAGGTAGATCCGGGGCGGTTGAGACGCCCACCTCATGGTGCATCCGGTTGATCAGACCCCGTGCCGGCCGGCCGGAAATGGCGGCAGTGATCTGCGTCCCGCCAGGCCGTGCATCCATCAGCGCCTGCCGGTAACCCCCATTTGCCGAGGACTCGGGACAGAGAACAAACGCAGTTCCCAGCTGGGCGGCGCAGGCGCCTGCCCGGATTGCCCTGACAATGCCGTGACCGTCCATGATGCCGCCAGCGGCTATTACCGGAATCCGTGTGCTTTCCGACAGACTTCGCACCAGGTCCTCCATGTGCAAGCCAGGATCACCAAGTGCCGGCCTGAACATGCCCCGGTGGCCGCCGGCTTCCAGGCCCTGGGCTACAATGGCGTCCACACCGGCCTGTTCGATTCTCCTGCCCTCTTCGACAGTGGTGGCACAGGCCAGAAGATGGATGCCAGCATCATGGAGGGCCTGAATGTGGCTGGCTGGAGGCAGGCCGAAATGGAAACTGACGAAAGCAGGTTTTTCGTCCAGCAGTACCTGCAACATCTCCGGGTCAGTGACAAAACTTTGGTAGATTTCCCGCAACCCGGTCGGTGGCGTCGCGCCAAACGCCTCAAAGAATGGTTTGAGGTGTGTGAGCCAGCGAGTCTCCCTGCCGGCATCCAGAGTGGCAGGTTGATGACAGAACACATTGACGTTGAAAGGCTTAATGGTGAGCGCCCGGGTATCGGCAATCATCTCCCTTGCTTTGCCTGGGGTTGCGGCGCCTACGCTGATGGAACCCAGGGCCCCGGCGTCCGATACAACGGCGGCCAGTTCCGGTGTTGAAACCCCTGCCATGGGGGCCTGGATAATGGGGTAGTCGATGCCTGGCAGGGCGGTCATATGGGTTGCCATGATGGTGCTCTCCAGCTTTTGAATTTGGTAAAGGATTAACCCCTCCCACTCTCCGGGATCAAACCGGACACCAGATCGGAGGGTCAGACCGAGGGTCGGCAAACGGGATTCAGAGATCCAGATCCAGCTTCCGGAGATTCAGGGAAGCCTTCAGCGCCTCATATTGCTCCCGGTAAACAATGGCTCCAAGCGCCATGGTCGCCTTGGCCGCCATCCGGCCGAACTGCTCACGGATGGTCTCGGGAACCCGGCTATTGGCTCTCACACTGAGGATTTCCGCCAGTACTGTTCCCATGGCCAGAATGGCGTCGATCCGGCTGTCTTCTTTTCCCAGCTCCATGACACTGTGGGCCAGGATTTTCGCATCGTTGATTATGACGCGTTCTGCCGGCTGCAGGCCGCTTCCGCCAAAGGCGATGAACTCACGGTAACGCCCTTCACGCTTTATCAAAAAGGACTCACGGATCACCGGGTCTTCCCCGTCCTCAACTGGTTCTGCTCTGGTGAGGCCATGAAGACGAAAGTCCACCTCTCCCTCTTTCCGCTTGCGCTCATAGGCCGCCTTTACGTCGGCGCGGGCAATATCAGAGGTCGCCTTTCTTGCCAGCGCGGCAACTTCCTCAAAAGCCTCTTTCTCAAGCACATCCAGCACCAGGCGGATGGCGTGAATCGCCTCCATGATGTCCAGCCAGACCTCGGCCTCTGCTTCTTCGGGACTGGCCGGCAAGCGTCGTTGAATCGAACGGGCTGCAAAAAAGGCCTTTTCCACATCGTGTTCATCCAGCTGATTTTCTCTCGCCGCGACGCTGACACCGTAATCGTTCAGCTCCTCGATCAGGCCTGGTACCAGAAGCAGCAGATAGTATTTGAGTCCTTGCGGAATTTCCGTCATGGGGAATACTCCTGCGGATCACTGGGATGAGATCAACCCGGATACCTCCCAGGCCATGCCCTTTACCTACAGTTTAGAGGGTATTCCAGGGTAGTGCCGGGGGTGTCTCCAGGGCTTCCGCGATCCGGTCCAGAGCCTGCCCCAGAATGTCGCGGGACGGGGCTGCGCTGAGACATAGCCGGAGGGCCTGGGGCGCGGCCGCGCTACCTACGCAAAATGGCTCGGCGCTGGTAACGCGGACTCCTGCGTGCTCAAGGCTGGCCTGCATGGCGGCACTTCGCAGGCCAGGGGGAAGCTTCAGCCACAGATTGGCTCCATGGGGGCGGCCCTGTATTTCAAAGCTCGCCAGCCGCTCCCGAGCCAGGCGCTGCCGGGCCCCAAGTTCTTCTGTCTGCCAGGCCAGTAAACGCCCCGCATCGCCACTACTTACCCAGCGGCAGACGGTCTCGATCATCAGCGGGGGCACCATCCAGCTCTGGGCCCGCAAGGCCCCTCCCATACGCTTCAGAAGCAGTTCTGGCACTTTCATGGCACCAATCCGCATTCCGCCCCCCAGTATCTTGGCGGTACTGAACAGGAACAGGGTCCGCTCCGGCGCCAACTCATGCATCGGCGTGCCCCGTTCGGCTTCGGGGAGATACTGGACACCGTCCTCAAGAATCAGGAAATCATGCCTGCGGGCCAGTTCTGCCAGCTGGAGCCGTCGCGTTTCGGAAAGCATGATGCCAGTAGGATTGTTCTGATCGGGGGTCACATACACAAGTCTGGGAGGCTGCTGGGCGCAGATCCGCTCCAGTGCGTCTACATCCATGCCCTCGTCGTCCAGGGGAATCCCCAGCACCTTGATGTGGGCCTGCTGGGCAGCGCTGATCAGCCCCGGATAGGTAAGGGCATCAGCAGCAATCCTTTCTCCCGGCCGGATCAGCGTGTGAAGGGCCAGGCTGATGCCGTGCTGGCCGCCCTGGGTAATCAGCAGCGTGGCGGGGTCCACGGGCATTCCCAGGCGTCCCATCCAGGCAGCCAGCTGTTCCCGGTGGGCCGGTGTGCCCTGTTCGCTCTGATATTCCACCGAGCGGTGCAGGGCGTCGATGTCTTCAGTGATCGCCCGGAGCGCCCGCCCCAGAGATTCTGCCCGTAGCTGGCTGGGCGGTGGCAGACTCAGGCTGAGATCAATCACTCCATCACGAGCGTCGCTCAGGGCGAGAAAATGAGCTCCTGTATTTCCGTCACTGCTGCGCACGTAGGTGCCACTGCCAACTCTTGCCTCCACCCAGCCCCTGCGTTCTGCCTCTGCATAGGCTCGGGTAATGGTTCCTGTCGTCACTCCAAGCTCGTCAGCCAGACGGCGCTGGGGCGGCAGTTTTTCCCCCGGGGCAAGACGGCCGTCAGCCACCGAGTCCGCGATGGCCTCAGCAATGGCGCGGTAACGGGGGCCTTCAGTTGAAAGATCCGGCATCCACATTGTCATGGTGACAATAAAATCCTTTATGGAGACAATTTATAGCTTTATTGTAGTGGTCCCACAGATCAATACAACCATTTTCATTATTGTATGGGTACATTTAAATGGAGACATTAGCCTTCCTCGGCCCATCCGCGCTTTTCATGGTATCCATGACGATTACGCCCGGCCCCAATAACGTCATGCTCACAGCCTCAGGGGCAAACTACGGCTTCATACGCACCCTGCCCCACATCTTCGGGATACTGATTGGGTGTTTTACTCTTTTTACCGCCATAGCCCTCGGCCTCGGCCTGCTGTTTGAAACCTGGCCGATGATGCACAACCTGCTTCGGATCCTGGGCAGTGCCTACCTGCTGTATCTCGCCTGGCGCATAGGCACTGCGCCGCCTCCGGACCTCCGCCGCAAAGGTGAGGGCCGGCCTTTGACCTTTCTTCAGGCTGCCGCTTTCCAGTTCGTCAATCCCAAGGCGTGGGTGATGGGGCTGGCACTTATTGCGGGCTTTCTGCCCCAGGGTGGAAGCACTCTGCTTAATGCGCTTTTGCTGGTCGGATTTGCCGAGTTGATCGCCCTGCCCTGCATTTCCCTCTGGGCAGGATTTGGACTGGCGATTGGGCGTCTCCTCAAAACACCCAGGGCCTGGCGCTGGTTCAACGGCATCATGGGCGGAATGACAGCGGCCTGTGTGGTGTTCATTCTGGCCTGAGCTTCTGGGCTGCCTTTGACAAATCGCTAATAACCCCGGGGAACTGGTTGGGTATAGGATGATCAAACATCATTCAAGATCGTCCATCAGGCTCCGGGAAAGTTTATCAATGACCTATGCAAGAATTGCCGGCACGGGTTCTTATCTGCCAGAAAACATAATGACCAACGAAGACATGGAAAAACTGGTGGACACCAGTGACCAGTGGATTCGTGAACGCACGGGGATCGAGCAGCGTCACATTGCCCGTGATGATGAAACCTGTGTTGATCTGGCGGAAAAGGCGTCGCGGCTGGCCATTGAGGCAGCGGGCATCACCCCGCAGGACATCGACCTGATCATCTTCGCCACTTCCACCCCCGACAAGATCTTCCCGAGCTCGGCCTGCATTCTGCAGGCCCGTCTTGGTATCCACGGGTGCCCGGCGTTCGACATCCAGGCAGTGTGCAGCGGATTTGTCTATGGGCTCTCCGTGGCCGACAAGTTCATCAAGACCGGTAGCAGTCGCAAAGTTCTGGTGGTGGGTGCTGAGGTTTTTTCCCGCATCCTCAACTGGGAGGACCGGGGCACCTGCGTGCTGTTTGGGGATGGCGCCGGCGCGGCTGTCCTTGAGGCCAGCGAGGAAACCGGAATTCTGTCGACCCACATTCACGCCGACGGCCAGTATGAGAACCTTTTGTGGGTCCCTTATGGCATCTCGGATGGCTATGACAAGGTCAAGGCAGGCAAGGCCTTCGTGGAAATGAAAGGCAGTGAAGTTTTCAAGATCGCCGTGAACACGCTCGGCAAAATCGTGGATGAAACCCTTGCAGCCAACAATATGCACAAGTCCGAGATTGACTGGCTTGTGCCCCATCAGGCGAATCTCCGGATTATCACGGCTACAGCCAAAAAGCTGAGCATGTCCATGGATCGGGTGGTGGTAACGGTAAATAAACACGGCAACACGTCAGCCGCCTCCATTCCCCTGGCGCTGGATGCCGCGGTGCGGGACGGTCGCATCAAAAGGAATGAGATACTGCTGCTGGAAGCCTTCGGTGGCGGCTTCACCTGGGGCTCGGCCCTGATTCGCTACTGACTATCGGCAGGCTACTGGCCTGCCTTTTCCCACGCACCCTCCATCGGAACAAGGCAGGTCATCAAGTAAAGCCCGTATTCCCGGAATTCCGCCTGAGAGTCGATCAGTTCCGGCATGTTGCGGGAGGTGATCTGCTTGCACTCGGCCCTGCGCTCTTCTGCCTTTTCCATGCAGGCATCGAAACTCGCGGAATCCGTGGCTCCCTCTGTCTTCTCAAAACAAAGACCTTTCGCCTTTTGAGTAAAAAAAGCCAGCACCTCCTCCTGGGTGGCGGGGTTGGCGCGGAGGTCAGTGAATCGCGAGGGGCTGAGATCCATCGCAGGCCGGCTCTGGTCCCAGAGCATATAACCGATGGCCACCGCTACCAGAATCACGGTTGCATAGGGGAACTTCATGGGACTTACCTCAATTCTGGATGCGCATTTGCGCGATCATTTCACCGCTCGCCATCATACCGATTAACAGGATGCTCGTCGCTTTCTGCTCCACATCTGCAACCAGTCACTTACTCCAGATCTTTCAGGTTTTTCTTCAGGGTCGCCGGCTTGACCGAATGCCGGTGCATGCCCTGCCAGGGATCCGTTTTGCTGCCGAGCCGCTTTGGGATATTTGAAAGTGTGTAGCTCCGGGGCCCCAGGTCTGCGTCATCAAGTTCGTCCCAGTCCAGCGGTGTGGCGACAGGTGCGCCCTGCAAAGCGCGAACAGTGTAGGGAGCAACTGCCGTCTGGCCAAAAGCGTTACGCATGGCATCCAGATACACCCGCCCCTTGCGCTTTGCCTTCCGCTGCTCGGTAGTGAAATCATCCGGATGTTCATTTGCCAGCCAACGGGTGAAGCTTTTGGCCATCTCCCGGACCTGCTCAAAATCCGCCTCGGGGCGGAGAGGTGCAACCACGTGGAGGCCGCTGGAGCCAGTGGTCATTACAAAAGGGGTGAGGCCCATCTCTTTCATGGCATCTCCCAGCAGCTGGGCACCCCTGCGAACCGGCTCAAAGTCCCTTTCGGGCGGGTCCAGATCAAACACAAGGATGTCCGGTTGATCGAGGGTCTCTTTACGGCTCAGCCAACGGTGCAGGGTGATAGTTCCCTGATCGGCCAGAAAGACCACCGAAGCCCGGTTCTCTGCCAACGGATGGTCCACATGGCCGGTTTTGCCCCCGTGATCCACCTCGAAGCTGCCAAACCAGTCCGGGAAATGGTCTTCCCGGGACTGCTGGAAAAAACCATCTTCTGCGATTCCGTCAGGGTAGCGGTGAAGGGTAAGGGGGCGGTCCTCCAGATGGGGCAGCAGGGTGTCCGCCACCTGTTCGTAATAGTCCACCAGATCACCCTTGGTGATTCCATCATCAGGGAAAAGGACCTTGTCCAGATTAGAGAGCTCAACCCTGTGTCCGGATAAACGGCGTTCAGTCATGATCCGTCTCCTGTCTGTTCTCTGGTGACATCTTCCGGGGCTTTGTCATCACGGAGGCCCAGGTAACGGGGATGGCGCAGACGGCCGTCTTCCGTCCACTCTGTAAAGCCTATCTCTGCCACCAGTTCGGGTTTTACCCAGTGCACGCCCTGTGTTCCCTCTTCGCCCCCTTCATCCAGCGGAGAAGTCTTTCTTTCCCGTTTTTGCAACTTTTCATGAAGGAATTCCAGCGTATCTTCATCAAAACCGGTGCCAACACGACCGGCATAACAGAGCTTTCCTTGCCGGTAATAGCCAAGGACAAGCGATCCGAAGCCTGTTCGTTCGCCCTCCGGGTCGGTATAGCCCACAACCACCAGCTCCTGCTGATTGACGCATTTGAATTTCAGCCATTTACGGGACCGGCCTTTGCGGTAGGGAGATTCGGCATCCTTGGCGATCACCCCTTCCATGCCATTTTTGCAGGCTTCTTCGAGAAATTTCTCACCCTCTTCATCCCGGTGACGGGTGAAGCGGACAGGATCGCTGAATTCGATCACATCCCTGAGAAGCCGTTTCCGGGTCCGCAGTGGCAGGTCGGAAAGATCGTAACCATCGAGGTAGAGCAGGTCGAACAGATAGTAGTAAACCGCAATATCCGAGGCCCGGGCCTCGTCCTCATCACGAATCTGCATGCGCTTCTGGAGTCGGGAAAAACGGGTTACATCCCCTTCGAAGGCGACTACCTCGCCATCGGCAACAAAGGAAAGTGACTGCTCTTCCAGTGCATCCCGGAGCTCAGGGTAAGTTTTGTTCAGCAGCCGTGGCTTACGGGAATAAAGATTGGTGGATTTGCCGTCGTGAAACGTCAGGCACCGCTCCCCATCCAGTTTGGGCTCGAAAAGCCAGTCCTCTTTCGAAAAGTAGTCCTCCGTCAGCGTGGCCAGCATGGGCTCCACCTTCTCCGGCATTGAGGTCTTCCTGAGACGGTCTTTTTCCCGCCCGTTCAGGGAATCCTTCCAGTCAGTCATCGTCCCCCTCCTCCGCAATTTCGTCCATGTCCCGGCCAGACTTGACCGACTCATTTTCCGTTGAGGTGGGCTTGCGGCGGGCGTCGGCTTTTTCATCGTCCATCTTGATCAGCAGCCACTGAGGCTTTTTGCCGCCGCGGAAGCGTTTAAGGGCGTAACCGCCTTCAATCTTCTCCCCTTTTAGCCACACCTCAATCAGACCAGCCTTGTGGGATTCCGCCATGCTGCTGTCCTTTTCCTTGTCGGCCCGCAGGTTACTGTAGGTCCCTCTGTCCCATACCATGACAGTCCCTGCCCCGTATTCGCCCTCGGGAATAACGCCCTCGAAGTCTGCATAGTCCAGGGGATGGTCTTCCACCTCGACCGCAAGCCGTTTCTCCGATGGGTCCATGGACGGGCCCTTTGGCACAGCCCAGGATTTCAGTGCACCGTCAATGGCCAGACGGAAATCGTAATGCAGATGACTGGCGTCGTGCTTCTGGATCACGAAACTGTTTTTGCCAGCGCTCCCGGAGCTATTTCCCGAGGGCTCGCCACTTTTTTCGAGGTTTCGCTTTTTGTCGTATTCACTTTTGTCCGATCCCATTCCGGAATCCCTCCTGCAGTCCCTTCGATTTCGGCCTGGCATTCCGCCCAATAAATCGCTGACAGAACCCGGCATTTTTGCCATTATCCGCCGATGCGCAAATCCACGCTTCCCCGCATTCTGATCCTTTCCGCCTATGACGCCGGCAGCCATCAACGCTGGCGCGAGCAGCTGGTGGAGATGCTGCCCCATTATGACTGGCATAGCCTGGCGCTTTCGCCAAGGTACTTTCGCTGGCGGATCCGCGGCAACGCCCTCACCTGGCTTGACGAGCCCCTGTTAAAGGAACCATGGGACCTGATCATTGCAACCTCAATGGTGGACCTGGCGCCCCTCAAAACTTTTCATCCGGAGCTTGCCGGAGTCCCGGTCATTCTGTACATGCACGAAAACCAGTTCGCCTTTCCCAGGTCCGGCTCCCAGCACCCCAGCGTGGAACCCCAGACAGTCAACCTGTACAGCGCGATCGCGGCGGATCAGGTGGTCTTCAACAGCCACTGGAATCTTGAGAGTTTTTTGGCCGGGCTCCATGACTTTCTATCGAAAATGCCCGACGGGGTTCCGCCGGGGCTTTGTGACAGGCTGCGGGCAAAATCCCGGGTACTCCCGGTGCCGGTTGAAGACCAGCTGTTCCGCGTTCGCCCCAGAGAGATAAACCGGTCCTGCCCTCATCTTTTATGGAATCACCGATGGGAATATGACAAA
Source organism: Marinobacter sp. (assembly GCF_044799475.1). GTDB lineage: Bacteria > Pseudomonadota > Gammaproteobacteria > Pseudomonadales > Oleiphilaceae > Marinobacter. The sequence continues at coordinate 3,111,858 of NZ_CP085217.1, forward strand.
GGCCCCGACAGGCTGCTCATGTTACTGGACCAACTGGCGGAACGGGACCAGCCTTTCAGGCTGAGCCTGGTGGGGGAACAGTTCCGCCGGCAACCAGAGGCTTTCGAAACCATTCGCAAAAAATACCAGGACAGGATTATTAACTGGGGGTACCTTGCAGGCCGCGACCAATACCACCAGCTGCTGGCTCAGGCGGATGTAGTGATTTCAACGGCTATTCATGACTTTCAGGGGCTGGCCATGATTGAGGCAATGGCCTCGGGCTGCCTGCCGCTGGCACCTGACCGTCTTGCGTATCCGGAATACGTTCCCGAAGTCTGCCTGTATGCCGGTAACGAGGTCCTGCCCGACATGGAGGCCCGTGCCGCCGCGGAAACCCTGGTCAGCAATCTGGCCAGTTCCTACAACCACCCACTCCCGGATTGCTGGCGTGTTTCGGCTTTGCGTGAAGAATATAACCGCCTTTTCAGGGGTTCGTTTGCGAAAGCCTCGCTTACTTTCCCGAGGGCTTTCTGTTAAGCTTCGCCGCCCTTATTCGACGGCAATCTGAAGCAGCCCAATGTTTGACTTTCAAACCATAGCGACGATCACTCCACCATAGCGTTTCGGCCCCCTCCCCCCGGCCGGCAACTACCTGAGCAAGGTTCCCTGCACTGATTTTCAATGGTGACAGGCGATATCCCTCTGTCTCGTGATTTCTGACATCTAAAATTTCGGTTCTTCAATGCCCGCAACAGTCTTCGGTGGCTTTACCCATAATTTTCTTGGCAATGCGCCTGTCTGGTACAAACAGACCATCCTGCTTTTCCTGATTGCCAATCCCTTTGTCGTCTGGCTTCTTGGCCCTACCGTTGGCGGCTGGCTGCTGGTGGCAGAGTTCATTTTTACTCTCGCCATGGCCCTGAAATGCTACCCCCTGCTCCCGGGTGGACTGCTGGCAGTGGAGGCACTGCTCATCGGCCTTGCCACACCGGAGGCCGTCTATCAGGAAGTTCAGCTGAACCTTCCCGTCATACTGCTGCTAATGTTCATGGTAGCGGGCATCTACTTCATGAAAGAGCTTCTGCTGGTGACATTCACCCAGATTCTGGTGGGTGTCAGGTCCAAGTCTGCCCTGTCACTGCTGTTCTGTATTGCAGCGGCCATGCTTTCGGCATTCCTGGACGCCCTGACCGTGACTGCCGTCATCATCAGCGTGGCGATCGGTTTCTATTCGGTGTATCACAAAGTGGCCTCGGGCAAGGGTTATGCCCACCCTGACCACAATGCCCAGAGCGATGAGCATGTCATCGAACTGCACCGGGAAGACCTGGAGAACTTCCGGGCCTTTCTCCGGAGCCTGCTCATGCATGGCGCCATAGGCACGGCCCTCGGCGGTGTAGCCACCATGGTGGGAGAGCCCCAGAACCTGCTTATCGCCAAGGTGGTGGGCTGGGATTTCGCGGAATTCTTCCATCGCATGGCGCCCATCAGTCTTCCGGTACTGGCCGCTGGGCTGGTTACCTGCTGGAGTCTGGAAAAGCTGCGCTGGTTCGGCTATGGCGCGCGCCTGCCCAAGCCGGTACGGCGGGTGCTTGAGGAATTTGCCGAGAACGAAAGGGCCAAGCGCACCAAATCCGACCAGGCGGCGCTCTGGGTCCAGGCTGCTGCTGCGCTGATTCTTGTTGTGGGCCTGGCCTTCCACCTGGCGGAAGTCGGTCTGATCGGCCTGCTGGTGATTATCCTGATTACATCTTTCACAGGGGTGACCGATGAGCATCAGATTGGCAAGGCATTTCAGGAGTCATTGCCTTTTACCTCGCTGCTGGTGGTGTTCTTTGCTGTGGTTGCGGTGATTCATCAGCAGCACCTGTTCGCGCCCATCATCAACTTCGTGCTGGCGCAGCCGGAGGCCCGCCAGCCCGGCATGTTTTTCATTGCCAACGGCGTGCTCTCCATGATCAGCGACAATGTGTTTGTCGCCACGGTCTATATCAGTGAAATCAAGCAGGCGCTGGACGCAGGCACCATCAGCCAGACCCATTTCGAAGACCTGGCTGTGGCCATCAACACCGGCACCAATCTCCCGAGTGTGGCTACGCCGAACGGTCAGGCGGCCTTTCTGTTCCTGTTGACATCTGCCATTGCGCCTCTTGTCCGCCTCTCCTATGGGCGGATGGTGATTATGGCTTTTCCTTACACCATCGTGATGGGCGGCGTGGGCTTTGCCGCTGTCGTCAATTTTCTCTGATTAAAGGCTGCCGGAGCCACTCCGGCAGGCAATTCATGAAAGGCAATTGGACCCAATTATGCTGAATACGCTGAAAACCACATGGTTTTCCAACGTCCGGGGCGACCTGCTCGCAGGAATCGTGGTTGCGCTGGCCCTGATTCCCGAGGCCATCGCTTTCTCCATCATTGCGGGTGTTGACCCCAAGGTTGGCCTCTATGCTTCTTTCTGCATCGCGGTGGTCATTGCCTTCACCGGAGGGCGGCCAGGCATGATATCTGCCGCCACCGGGGCCATGGCATTGCTGATGGTGACCCTGGTCAAAGAGCACGGTCTTGAATACCTGCTTGCCGCCACGCTGCTGACGGGTATTCTCCAGATAGCCGCCGGATACCTGAAACTGGGCAGCCTGATGCGCTTTGTCTCCCGTTCGGTGGTGACCGGCTTTGTTAATGCCCTGGCGATTCTCATTTTCATGGCGCAGTTGCCAGAGCTCACCAATGTAACATGGCACGTTTACGCCATGACGGCAGCCGGCCTGGGCATCATCTATCTTTTCCCCTATGTCCCGGTCATTGGTCGCCTGCTGCCCTCTCCCCTCGTATGCATCATTGCGCTCACCGGTGTCGCCCTTTTCCTGAATCTGGATATCCGCACGGTGGGCGACATGGGACAGCTGCCGGACACTCTGCCGATCTTTCTCTGGCCTGACGTTCCCCTGAACCTGGAAACCCTGTTCATCATTCTGCCCTATGCCGTTGGCCTCGCAGTGGTGGGTCTGCTGGAATCCATGATGACAGCCACCATTGTTGACGATCTCACCGACACCAAAAGCGACCGCAATCGTGAGTGTCGCGGCCAGGGTATTGCCAACATCGGCTCGGGCCTTCTGGGAGGCATGGCCGGCTGCGCGATGATCGGTCAGTCCATCATCAACATCAAATCCGGGGGCCGCACCCGTCTCTCGACGCTGGCCGCAGGTGTTTTCCTGCTGATAATGGTGCTGGTGCTGGACGCCTGGCTGGTGAAGATTCCCATGGCGGCTCTGGTGGCCGTGATGATCATGGTGGCCATTGGTACCTTCAGCTGGGACTCCCTCAGAAATCTCAAAAACCACCCCATGTCCACCAATATCGTCATGGTAGTTACTGTCATCGTTGTGGTCTCAACTCACAACCTGGCCTATGGCGTGCTCGCCGGTGTTTTGCTCGCAGCCCTGTTCTTTGCCAACAAAGTCGGGCATTTTATGGCGGTAACCTCGGAGCGTGACGAGGAAACCCATACACGCACCTATCGTGTGGTGGGCCAGGTTTTTTTCAGCTCGTCGGAAAAATTCATCGAATCTTTCGATTTCAAGGAAGCGGTGGACAAAGTGGTCATTGATCTCAGCCGGGCCCATTTCTGGGACATCACCGCCGTTGGAGCGCTGGACAAGGCGGTCATAAAATTCCGGCGGGAAGGTGCCGAAGTTGAGATAATCGGCCTCAACCAGGCAAGCGCCACCATCGTTGACCGTTTCGGCGTTCACGACAAGCCAGATGCGGTCGATCACCTGATGGGGCACTGAGATGACAAAAGACAGAGTACAGAACAACGATCGCCATCAGAATAACAACGAGCACGAGCAGAAAAGCGAGGTTGAGATGTTACGAGTGGTAGCCTGCATTGATGGTTCCAGAGCGGCCCCTGCGGTCTGTGATTACGCGGCCTGGGCAAGCCAGCGGATGAACACACCCCTGATGCTTCTTCATGTCCTTGATGAGGAGCGGTATCCGGTGGAGCCCGACCTGGCTGGCAATATTGGCCTGGGCACCCGGGAGCATCTGCTGGAAGAACTGGCGGTGCTGGACGAGAAACGCAGCAAGCTGGCCCTGGAGCATGGTCACCACATGCTTGACCGGGCCGACACCCGCGTACGTGAGGCCGGTGTTACCGACGTTATCCAGCGCCAGCGCCACGGCGATCTTACAGATTCCCTGCTGGCACTGGAAAATGAAACCCGGCTGCTGGTGATGGGACTTCACGGGGAAAGCAGCTCAGAGCGGGATGTTCACATCGGAAGCCAGCTGGAAACCGTGATCCGCAGCGTGCATCGCCCCATTCTGCTGGTGCCGGACGATTTCTCGCCTCCCACCAGCGCCATGCTGTCGTTTGACGGCAGCGCAACCGCTTTCCGGGGCGTTGAGCTTCTAGCCGGCAGCTCGGTGTTCGACGGCATGCCACTTCACATCGTGATGGTGGGACCGGACACCAATGACCGGTGGGAACAGCTCAAAAAGGCAGAGAAAATGCTGGACGGACTGGGCAGTGAGGTGCATCTGGCGATCCGTTCAGGGGATGTTGAACCTGCCCTGCACGCCTATCAGGAAGAACATGACATCGATCTGCTGGTAATGGGCGCTTATGGCCACTCGCGGATCCGCCAGTTCCTGGTGGGGAGCACCACCACCCACATGCTGAAAACATCCGTAAAACCTCTGGTCATTCTCCGCTGAAGGCACCCGGCCCATGCCCCGATTAAAAATCAGCGATCGGTAAAGTAGCTCTGGGTGCCGCGACTTTCCATTGCCCGGGCAATGCGCTCGACGCACTGGAGATAGGCAGCGGTTCTCGGGCTGGTGTCTTCCTTCTCGGCCCGGTCAAAGCAGAGGTTGGCCTCTCGCACGAGGCGTTCAGCCAGACGCTCGTTGACAACCTGCTCCGGCCAGTAATCCCCGGTCCGATTCTGCACCCATTCCATATGACTTACGATGACACCGCCGGCGTTGGCCAAAACGTCCGGAATAACCGTTATTCCACGCTCCTCCAGACGCTGGTCCGCCGAGGACGTAACCGGGCCATTGGCTATTTCCAGTATTGCGCCGGCCCTTACCCTGTCCACGTTGTCATGAGTAATTGCGTTTTCCATGGCGGCCAGGGCCAGCACGTCGACGTCAAGGGCGAGCAGTTCGTCGTTTTCAAGAACGTCCATGTCGGCTTCTTCGCAGACCGAGCTGTCGCAGTAAACCATGGACCTCAGCTCCCGACTTTCATTTTTGTGGCGCCAGATAGGCGTGGGATCCAGTCCACCCTCTGAAAAAACGGCGCCTCCCGAGTCCGACAGAGCCACGACCCGGTAGCCAGCTTCATGGGCAAGCTGGGCAAAGTGGTAGCCGGCGTTACCGAAGCCCTGAACGGCAATCGTCATGTCTTCCGGCCGCTTACCCTGCCGCTTGATCCAGATATCCAGCACCTCCAGGGCGCCGCGGCCGGTCGAGGCTACACGGCCGAGAGATCCGCCCACACCCAGAGGCTTGCCGGTAATGGCACAGGGCACCTGTCGACGCGCGATTTCAGAATATTCATCGGCCATCCAGCCGATGACCACATCATTGGTATTCACATCCGGGGCGGGTATGTCCCGGTCCGGGCCCAGAACATCAAAGAAGGCCCGCACGTAGCCCCGGGAGAGACGCTCAAGCTCCAGCAGGGAAAGCGTTTTCGGATCCACCTGAATACCACCTTTCGCTCCGGAAAAAGGCAGATCCACCACTGCGCATTTCAGGGTCATCCAGAAGGCGAGCGTAGCCACTTCGTCTTCGTTGACGTTCGGGTGAAAGCGGATGCCACCCTTGCCGGGCCCCCGGGTAGCATCGTACTGAACCCGCCAGGCAGGAAATGCCTCGAGACTGCCGTCATCCATCCTCACGAGTATCGCTGCCTGGTGGACCCGACGGGGCTGCTCCAGGCGCCTGCACACATCACTGGACGCTCCCAGCCGGTCAAAGATATCAACCATCCGGGACTGGGCGTCCTTGAGCAGACCTGCCTTCTCAACCATAAACTTCCCCTGCCATTGCTGAATGAATGAAAGCGGGCCGTTGCCGACACAGGATGATCGCAGCCCTGCTATCTTTTACCTTTCTGTTTCTTGATTGGGTCACAATCCAGCCAGATCAAGATGAATGGCCTGGACTGGTAACAGGCCGATCTGACCTTTTCCGCTCAGGAGCCCTGCGGCTTGTCGAACCAGGCATTCAGCCTTGCACCGTGGTATTTCTGCAGATACCAGGGCAGCCAGGTCATGGCTATCAGCAGAAGTCCGGCTGCGAGGACCGAGAGCAGCGGGTGTACTTCAAATGTACGACCAAGCCCGGCGAACACGAACGTCATGGGGAGCATTCCAGTCAGGCTCGCCAGCATGAAACGCAGTGATGTGATGGCGGTCAGGCCGGCGGCATAGCTGACAAGGGCAAAAGAGAAAAGCGGCACCAGGCGCGTAAAGAAGACGGACCAGAAGAGCACCTTCTGGGATCCCCGGTTCGCCAGAATGGGATTGTCGCGGAAGCGCTCACGAATATAATCCCGGGCCAGCACGCGGCTGGTCCAGAATGCGATTATCGCGCCAGCGAGCGCGCCGGTTGCAGCAACGGCAGTGCCTTCCAGGACACCAAACGCAAGACCGGAGGCAGCGCTTATTGGCAGGGTGGGAATGGGTCCTACGATGACAGCAATGATCATCATTACTACCAGAAAAACAGGCCCCCAGATGCCCTGACCGGAAAGCCAGGAGGCAATGCTCTGGGGTCTGAGATTATCCGGCATGCCAAGGTGATGCAGGGTCAGCCAGAGGGCTCCGGTGGCGACAATGACGCCAAGAGCCACTGTCAGTTTGAGTTTCAGAGGTAGCCGTTTCATGTGCTTCTGTCTGATCCTGCAATAGTCGGTCATCAGGATGACTGAACACCGAAAGCTTTACCAGGGAAAGTCCCGGCTCGCCTTTTTCCTGACACTGGGCGGCAGTGTATTGAGCACTTTAAGTTCCATTCTCAACACGCTGTAATAACTGTTCTTTTCCCAGGAAAATTTCCTGAATGGTTCATCCACCGGAGTTTCTGCAATGTGGTTTATGTAGTTGCTCATGACTTTCTGGGAAAGTACAAGCATCACTTCCAGCACCTGTTGCTGGCCGTAGCCGGCATCAGCGACAGCCTTCAGTTCTTCGCTTCTGAACTGTAATTGAGCGGTCATTCAAGTTATCATCGCACCATAACTGACTTACTGACGTTTCAAGAGTTGAATCTGCATGGGACGAATTGCGAAATACGATCGGGACGATGCGCTCGACAGGGCCATAGGGCTTTTCTGGGAAAAGGGCTATTTTGGCTCTTCCATGAAGCAGATTGAGCAGTCCCTGGACATGCGCCCCGGCAGCCTTTATGCCACTTTTGGCAGTAAAGAGGGACTGTTCGGCGAGGCAATGGCACGCTATGCCGAGCATGGTGGAGCTGAAATGGCCGGGCATCTCGCCGGGTATGACTCAGTGCTGGATGGCCTGCAGGATTACCTTCGCAACCTGGCCAAGACATTTTCTCCGGATGCGCAGGCACCTTCCCGCGCCTGCCTGATTATCAAAACCCTGCTTGAAGTCAGCCATACCGATTCGGGCCTGAGCCGGCAGGCCAACGCTCTTATCGATGGCATTGAATCCAGCCTGACGGCAGTGCTTGAACAGGCCAGCCAGAAAGGCGAACTCAAACCGGACGCTGACTGCGCAAGGCTGGCCCGGCTTATTCAGGCTCAGATCATTGGGCTGAGGTCATTTGCGCAGCGGGATACCAGTGCTGAGCATGTCGTCCAGCTCGGTGAGGACATGGCTTCCATGCTGGAGGGCTGGAGGGCCGGCCGCTGAGAACACCACGCCCCAGGCTTACCATCCCAGCACCAGTTCCCCCTCCGGCGTGAGGTCGCAGGCTGTCCCCAGAGGCCGGTTGATCCGCGCAATCGTCCCGGCCAGCCATTCCCTGTCCTTCTGGCTCGGGTATCTCAGCCGCATCTGCTCCATCTTAAGGGGAACCATGTGCAGGGAAAGCAGCTCCCCGGTTTCAACAGAGAAGCTGGGGAAATACATGAGGGTCAGATCACCCCGGTACTCCTCATTGCCGCTGATACCTTCATAATCATTGATGAAATCACCGCATCCATAGAGGATCAGCCTGTTGCGGTAGACTTCCATGCCCCGGGGATGGTGGGATGAATGACCATGCACAAGGTCAATCCCGGCGCTGTCGATCACGTCATGGGCAAACCGCTTCTGCTCGTCTTCGACGTCATACCCCCAGTTACTGCCCCAGTGGATTGACAGAATGGCTATGTCGTCTTCTTTTCTGACAGCACTGACGATCTCGGAAATTCTCCGGACGGAGTCCCGGGAAAGATCCGGCAGACGGAAAACTCCCGCCTGATCCGGTCCTGCGGCCCAGGATTCCGATACCCCACTGCTCCCCAGACCGCAGGCGCAGACAACGGCGCGGCGGCCTTCTCCGATATCAAAAATCGCCGGCTGGCTGGCCTGGTCTGCGTTGCGCCCGGCACCAACGGCGGCTATGCCTGCCGCCTCAAGCACCTCCAGCGTCTCTGACAGGCCATCCTGATCCCAGTCGAGAACATGGTTATTGGCCACAGAGCAACCGTCGACTCCTGCCGCCTTCAGACAGCTGACGTTGCCCGGATGCATCCGGTAATGAATGCCCTTCCCCGGCCAGGGCGTGGAGCTTGTCGTGATGCTGGTTTCGAGATTGATGAAGCGGAGGGCCGGCTGTCGCTGTTCCAGCTCGGCCAGGGCGTCACCCCAGATGTACTCGTCCGACACCGGCTGGTCGATGGGGCCGTTCCGGCGCTCAGCGAGTTTCACGTAGTCCCTGGCATCCTTGACCCAGGGTTCATGAAGCTGTGGGTTTACCGAGTGTTCCAGAATCTGATCAACACCCCGGCCCGTCATGACATCACCACAAAGAAACAGGGTAACCGAAGGATCACGGAATGGCATGGGCACCTCCCTTGCTGGCCTCTTCAGGCCAAGGTGGGGACGACCGGCGCGAAGACAACCACTACGAGCACTGCCGGTGTGTCAGCCCCCGCCTCCCATCCCGGAAAAAAGACTGGTAAGGATGATCAGGCCCACTATCCAGCCAAGAATGGCCGGCCAGAAGTTGACCATCTGGGGTTTTCCGGGGGGAAGATCTTCCTCTCTGGCGTCAGATTCTTCACTGACGCCCGCAGACTCCTCCTCTGCAAGCCGGCCCGCCTCCCTGGAGACTCCCTGCCAGCCGAACCAGTCGCCAAGAAACAGGGTTACATCCGGCGGAAAACTGCCATTCTCCGCCATGGGCCTGAGCTCCCTGTCCAGGGATTCACCGATGGCATTCCGGATCCCTGGCTGGTCTGCCGGAGGCTCGGTCAGAATGGCGCGCCAGATATTGAGATCACGTGACCGCTGACTGTCATTGAGCAGCGCTCTGACCTGCAATACGGTTTCTCTGGCAATCTGATGCTCCCGAGAACCCAGCTCCAGTGAGGTTCCGGCAGCCCGGTCTTCGCCGGATATCCCGTTATTCGCCTCTGGCACGGATGCCGGCAATGGCTCTCTTTCGGAAGGCTGACGTCGTGGAGACTCGATACCTGCCTCTGCCAGAGCCTGTCCATAAGCCTGCTCAAGCTCTTCCATCTCCGCGCCCGAAGCAAATTTCTCCTGCTGCGCAAAAGCCTGCTCGATGGCATGGCGGTCGCGGGTCGGGTCTATTCCCAGGACATCCCAGCAATTCATTTATAAATACTCCAGCAACAGGAAAATTAACAGGGAGCCACAGAACGTTGTGGCCGCAGCCTGACAGACCCCAGGTGCGCAGGACAGCTCATCCATGATGCACCTACTGCAGCTATTATAAACCCCGGGAGGCCTGTGTGTCGGCGTAGCCTGCAACAGATTTTCGGGATAAGGCAGCGCAGAGCTTACAGTCCGGGGATTAACATTGGAAAAAATACCCCACAGGCTTAAACTGGGATTCCTGTTGCCGTCCTGACCAGGGATTCATCTTCTTCTTTTCTTCCCTGATTTCTGGCGCAACATTTCATCTCTGCGGAGCGGACCTAGTCAAAAAGGCAGTTATGCCAGGGCAGGTATGACAGGATCGGGCAGTACCATTATGCAATCCGGCTGCAAAGGCCTGCTCTGCCTGCTGTGCTTGATACTATGGTGTTTCCTGCCTCCCGTTATGGCCCAGGAGCAGCCGGGCAGAGCTCCTCACGACAGTTCTTCTGACCAGATTTCCATACTCCTTGCCGGCTCCGGCAACTATGCCTTCAACGAGCGTTTCCTCAGTCTCCTTCAGCAAGAGGTCGGGCCCGGCGTCGAGATTCTCGAATATACCCGCGAACGGGGCAATGCGCGGCCCCGGACTCTGGTAATCAGCCTTGGAGCCCGCGCCCTCAGCCTCGTGCAGCAACAGCAGCCCAGACCGCCGACGCTGGCGCTGATGATCACCGAGCGCCAGTTTTCAGGCTACCTCGATCGGAAGGGTCCTCCCCTGGAGGCGGTCTATCACAATCCGCCGCTATTGCAACAGGCCCTGCTAGGGCAACTGATTCTCCCCCAGAGCTCCCGTATCTCCCTGCTGATTCAGCCTGGCCAGGAAACCGCTTTTGAAAAACTGATCAGTGATCTGAAAGCTCACGGAATAGATGCGAGGTTATTCTTTGTCTCTGGCCACGACTCCCTTATTCCAGCGCTTTCCCGGGCGCTAGATTATGGCGATTTCCTTCTTGCCCATCCGGACGATGCGATATTCAACTCCAGAACCATCAAACACATCCTGCTCACCGCCTATCGCCGGAACCGGATCGTCATTGGTCCTGATCGGGCATTTGTCAGGGCGGGGGCGCTGGCGTCAACCTACACGCCGATTCCAGACGTGATTACCGAGGCTGCCCGCCACATTGAACAGTTCCGGAAGACGGGCGCCCTGCTTCCGACGGGACATCCGGAAAACATTCAGGTGGAGGTCAACCAGCAGGTTGGCCGTTCACTGAATATCCCCCTTCCAGACACCGGCGTTCTTCGCGCCCGGCTGCTGGACCTGCTGGAGCAGGGTCGGGAAAACACAAAGGAAACCAGACAGGGCGAGCCGCTGTGACTGTCGATACGCACAATCGCAAATCTCTCACCCGGCAGCTGTTATGGCTTGGCGCCCTGCCGGCTGTGGTCATGTTTCTGGTGCTGATGACTTTTTTTACCACTGCCCGGCTTGATGACGCCCGGCGGGACCTTTTCAACAGCAGCCAGGTACTGGCGGACAACCTGGCACCAGCGGTGGAATACGCCGTGGTGTCGGGCAACGACAAGGCCCTGGAGCAGATTCTTGACCATTCCCTGGCGCGCAGTTCCGTTGAATGGATCCGCGTGCTCGATGTCATGGATAACCAGGTAGGTTTTGTTTCACGGGACGACCAGGCTGTACCTCCTTCCGAGTCCCAGACAGATGTCTTTGAGTCGGAAATCCTGCAGCAGCCCCTGACCATTGAATCAGAGGACCGGATTGACTGGTTTGAGCCCAATTACAGCCTGGGTTCCGGCGCTTTGCGGGTGGGTACTGTGCAGGTCGGGGTGTCCGAGAAACGCCTCGCTGCCAGACGCTCGGACATCATCTGGACATCCCTTGGTGTGGGGCTGTCCCTGCTGGCATTCACTCTGATCGTCATCAGCCGCATGCTGGGTCGGATTGTGGGGCCGATCAGAGCGCTTTCAGAACATGTAAAAACCCTGATAACCCGCAACTACCAGACGACCCAGATTGATCGGAAGGGGGCCTCCGCCGAGGTTGCCGAACTTGCCCGGAACCTCAATGCCCTTGCCCGTCATCTGGAAACTCTCAAGCGGTCCCGGGACAACACGCTGGCCATATCCGAAAGCGCACGGGAGAGGGCGGAAACCGCCAATCTGGCCAAATCCGAGTTCCTCGCGGTCATGAGCCATGAACTCAGAACTCCCCTGAACGGCGTACTGGGGATGGTCGAACTGGTAGCCGAAGAGCCTCTCTCGCCCCGTCAAAAGGACTACCTGCTAACTGCGAGGCGGTCAACTGAGGATCTGCTGACCATTATCAGCGATATCCTGGATTTCTCCCGGATTGACCGTGGCAAACTCGTACTGGACTACACCGAGTTCGATGTTCGCGAAGTAATCGAAAACTGTGCGGCCACTTTCCGTCACCTTGCCCATCAACAGGGTCTTGAGCTGACTACCCTGTTCAGAGGCCAGTGGCCGGAATGGACGCGGTTACGTGGCGATGCACCCAGGCTGCGACAGATCATCGCGTGCCTGATAGACAATGCCGTCAAGTTTACCGATCAGGGGACAGTGCAGGTTCTGGCGGAATGGCAGCCCCTGGATGACAGCTGCATGGTTCTCAGTTGCGAGGTAAGGGACTCAGGTGCAGGTATCCCCAGCGAGCGGATGAAAGAGGTGTTCAGCAGCTTCCAGCAACTTGATAGCTCTCACTCGAGAGAGCATGGTGGCACCGGCATAGGTCTTGCGCTGGTGCAGCGCCTTGTAGAACTGATGGGTGGGCACATAAGGGTTGAGACCGACCTGGGGGCCGGTTCGTCCTTCCGTTTCGAGCTTCCGTTTGAAATCTCCTCCAGAGCAGCCGCGGTGCCGGTAAGCGAGGCCCTTGAAGCCAGGGGTGGTGACGCCTCCCCTTCGACGGGCAGGCCTTCCGCCCGGGCCCTGGTCGTTGAGGATAATCCCGTCAATCAGCGGGTTGCGGCGGCTCTGCTGACCCGGCTTGGTTTCGATACGGATGCCGTCACTGATGGCCAGCAGGCCGTTGAGCGGGTTCGCTCAAGCATTGGCCACTATTCGGTCATTCTGATGGACTGCCATATGCCGGTTATGGACGGCTACGATGCAACCCGGGCAATCCGGGAATGGGAGGCGTCTACCTCCACGCAGACCACACCCATCATCGCGTTGACAGCGGATGCTCTGCCGGGAACTGAGGCGGCCTGCAAAGAGGCAGGAATGAATGATTACCTGTCCAAACCAGTCCGCAAGGAGACCCTGAGGCTGGTTCTGAGTCGCTGGATACAGGTCTGAAAAGCCGCTCACCGGTCAAGCCAGGAGCGGCGCAAAGAGCAGGCGCTCCGGTTATTCGGCCACCGGCTCTCTCATGGTGACAAACTCTTCAGCAGATGTGGGGTGAATGCCCAGGGTGCTGTCAAAGTGGGCCTTGGTGGCACCAGCCTTCATGGCCACCGCAAGCCCCTGGACAATTTCACCGGCATCGGGCCCCACCATGTGGGCACCCAGAACACGGTCAGTGCTGTCCTCCACGATCAGCTTCATCAGGCTGCGCTCATCCCGGCCGCTCAGGGTATGTTTCATGGGTTTGAACTCAGAGCGGTAAATCCGCAGCTTGCCATGTGACTCCCGTGCTTCGGCCTCAGTCAGGCCGACGGTGCCAATATTGGGCTGGCAGAAAACGGCCGTTGCTATGCAGGTGTAGTCCATCACGCCCTCGCCATCTCCAAACAGCCGCCGTGACAGAACCATTGCCTGGGCCAGTGCCACGGGCGTTAGCTGGGGCGTGCCAATTACATCCCCCAGTGCTGTGATGGAAGGCACGGCAGTCTGGAAATGCTGATCCACCACCACATGGCCGCCGGCATTGAGCTGCACGCCAAGTTCTTCCAGGCCCAGACCATCGACAAGGGCCCGGCGCCCCGTAGCCGCCATCACCAGGCCCGTGGCCATTTCTGTGCCATCAGAAAGCTGAACGGCGTAACCGGCGCCCTCGGAGCGCACCGCTTCAATGGTGACTCCGAACCGGAGTTTGACGCCTTTTTTGGGCAGTTCCGAGGCGGTGAACCGGCGTATATCGTCATCGAAGCCCCGCAGGAACATGTCGCCCCGATACAGCAGCGTGGTTTCAACGCCCAGGCCAGCCAGAATGCCTGCAAATTCAACCGCTATGTACCCACCGCCCCACACCACGGCCTGCCGTGGCAGCTGGGGCAGATAGAACATCTCATTGGAACTGAGGATGCATTCCTTACCGGGGACATCCGGGGTAACCGGCCAGCTGCCGGTGGCCACGGTAATGTGCTTTGCCGTGTATGAGGCATCCCCGACCGCCAGGGTATTGGAATCAGTGAATGAAGCCGTACCTTCAATGATGGTGACACCGGCGTTTTCCAGCAGGCGGCGGTATATGCCATTCAGGCGTTCAATTTCAGTATTCTTGTTGGCCACCAGGGTTGGCCAGTCAAAACGCATCTGATCGGCGGGGACGGACCAGCCATAGCCGGCCGCATCCTCAATGTCTTCTCCCATGTGGGAGCCGTATACAAACAGTTTTTTGGGAACACAGCCGACATTGACACAGGTGCCGCCAAGGTAACGGGATTCAATCACTGCCACTCTGGCTCCACGCTGGGCGGACATACGGGCAAGACGCACGCCACCGGATCCCGCACCAATAACGATCAGATCATAATCATGATTATCAGACACACTTACTCCTTTGAACGGCTGGTTTCGTTGTACCTGCTTCAGGCGGTCCGGGCTTTTCCAATAGCGGGCCCGACTTCCCTGTACAGCACATGATCTTCGTGTTCTCCGAGCTGGATCCGACCGAGGCTGCGAAAGCCCTCTGATTCATAGAACGGAAGGTAGCTGCTATTGCTGGTGTCCAGCACCAGTCCTGACCCCCGGGGATTCTCAGCGCAGAACTGCTCCACTTTTTCCAGCAGCAGGCGGCCATAGCCCCGGTTCTGGTATTTGGGATGCACGCCCATCAGTGGCAGTTGATGTGTCTGGCTGTCGGGTAGCAGGCGCTTGATCTGTTCGTGATAGTCGAGGTAACGCCGGGTGGAGGAAAACCCCGCCGTAAGCACCATGCGGATGCGCCAGCTTAGCTGATCCTTGAGGTTCAACCGAAGATCCGGATCTCCAATAAACGCCACAGCCACAAGGGTGTCCTTGAGAAGAATACCAATGGCATCCTGTCCCAGGTCCAGATAGAGGCTGATCAGCTCCCGGATGGTCGCCCGCACCCGCTGGTCGTAGCCCGGGCGACTGCGATCGAAAAGATACTGAAACGTTGGTTCATGCCGGTAGGACTGAAACAGGATGGACTTTGCTTCGCTTATGGCTGTTTCATCAAGTCTGACGAAAACCGGCTCCGCATTCTTTTTGTTATCGATCTTGCCTTGCGCCATCTTGAACTCCACTCGTGGGGGCAGTGACCGAAGCCAATACGGGCTCCGCTCTGAATCAGATCTGCAGGGTCAACCTGGCGGATATCATACCCGGCTTGTCAGCACGGTCCAGCGCCGCCTGATCAATCACAATGCCATACTCATCCGTCAACTGCTCCAGCCAGGCTGCCACCGAATTGAAAGGAACATCTTCCAGCCAGAGGCGAATCGCGTTCTCCCCGCTGGGTTCGAAACGCTGAAGTTTGATTCCGGCTTCGCCTGCGCTGCTGGTCACCGCGGACATAAGGGCACGGCTGTCACTGATCTGACTGGCATTACGGGCGCTGGGCCGATTCTCGGCCAGTTGCTCAATGGCATTGCGATTGCTTTCCATCCAGCTCACCAGCGACCTTGCCTGTTCATGATCCGCCAGGGCCTCGGTATGAAATGCCGTGACCGGCCGCCAGACCGCAAAATAGAGCACACCAACCAGCAGGGCAATTGCCATGACGGTCAGAGCCTGCTGGTCCCGGCGTGGCAGCTGGTCAAACTGCGCCACCGCTTTCTGCACTGCGGGAATTTCCCGAATTGGTCCAATCATGGCCTCAGCCTCCTGAAATCGTGAGTCGGCCACGGGCGCCGGAGGGCTCGTTGACTACCGAGCCGATGTTTGCTTCCAGGCCCCGCTGATTCAGACCGGTGCGCAGAGCGCTCAACTTGTTGTAGTCGTCGGCACGGAGGTCCACCACAAGCTCTCCTCTGGAGCGGCTATAGTTGATGCTGTTGAACTGCACCTGGTTTCTCCCGGGCAGAGCTGAGTACTGCTGCCCTGTCTGTTTCATCAGCGAGAGAAAATCTGCGGTGGGGCCCTGTTGCTGTGCGACGCGCAATTCTCCGCGGAGAACATTTCTGACATTTCCGGCGTGGGTGCGGGTGTCCTGGGGAAATGCCTCGCGGTAGATGGACATGGCCTGGGCATTCAGCTCTTCAGCCCGGTCCTGATGATAGAACCCCAGGCCTGCCTCGATACCCAGCTGTAGCACAAGCCAGAGGGCGGCAACCGCAATGGCTGGCCGCCACTGCCGCAGAGGGCTGTTACCCTCGCGCTGGAGGCTCCATGGCCCCTGACAGAGGTTGACCGGGCGACAGTAATGGGAGTGATGGGAGTGGGCAAGCAGCTCCAGGGGCATGAGTTCGAGGGGCTGTTGACCGATGGTCAGGCGGCCGGAGGCTTTCATCCCGGCAATAAGTCCCTCATGCTCCCTGAGCGCCTGTTCTGTGCCAAAGATGGCAACGCGGACCTCGGCAACAACCTCCTCTTCCGGTGGCAGAGCGAGGGTCTGGGAAAATATGGCGAGATTGTCAACGTGCATTTTAAGCCACTCTCCCCGCTGGCTTGCCAGCAGAGCGGAGGAACCATCGAGGCAGATTGACCAATCCTGCTCATTGACCGGAAGCAGACCCGCGTCAGGATAGATGGCCTCCAGCCTGGCATGCTCCCACCCCTGGAAAAGCGCTGCCCAGAGCCCCATACGCTGGTGGTCGATTGCCGCCACCTGGAATCCACTGGGACCGCGGGGACCAAGGGCCAGGTGCATGGACTCCACGTCCTGGGCCAGCTGCTCCTCCACTGCGAAGGGAAGAGCCTGGCGTATGTAGCGTTCCTGCTTTGCCGGTATGCTGGCGAAACAGAAAAGCGCCTCGTCTCCCGGAATCAGGCCAATGAGCCGCACATGCTCAAGAGCATTCTGCCCCAGAGTCCGCTCTATGTCGGTACGGAGATCTTCAGTTCCCCGTGCCTGGGCTTCGCCGCTGGCATCGAGCAGTACCCAGTTGAACAGCTGGGCTTCCGGCATGGTAGTCAGGTCCGCAAAAGGCGGCACCGGCCGGGCGTAGAGACGATATGACATGGACCTCGTATCCTCGGGTTGGAGATCCGGATTCGGGATCTCCGGCTTTTTCAAAGTTACTGGCTTTCGGAAACGCCAAACCGTTCTTTCGTAATCCGGTTTTTCTGGCCGGAGTCCCTTCTGACGGTCGCCAGTTCGCCGCTCGGGCTCCGGTACACCATGCTGACAAGGTGAACGACCCGGTCATCGTAGGTAATACGGGAGGCGACTTCAAAGAAATGTGTCCTCAGGGCCAGACCTTCGGCTTTCAGGCCCAGCCCGGCAAACTCATCCTCGGCCAGAAAGTCCTGCACAGTGCCAAATCGCTCATCATCCCGTTTAAGTACAACTGCCTCGGCCTGGGCTTCGGTCACTTCCGGATGGAGGGCCTGGATAACCTGTCTGGGGGCCATGTTAACATTGATGCCGAATGCGGACACCGGGAGCGCCGCCACAAAGCGCGACAGCAGCTGGAAATCCTCTTCCGTGATGCCGCTGAGCAGGCGCAGCTCGGAAATGCTGACAAACGGCTGATTTGCGGCCCGGTAGGCCGGATCCTGGATCAGATACTCCCCATCTTCTGCGCCGTAGGCACTGATGGTTTCATCATTGGAATCAATCCAGTCAATCATCGCATCCACGTTGACGCTGGTAATCGACAGGATCTGCATCAGGCGGCTCAGGCGGTCCCTGGTCACCTGATTGACCTGCCCCGAGGGATCCACCAGATCGTTGAGGTTAATCAGCCCCCCCAGATCATCCACCTGGACCTCAACCACGCCGTTGTCCAGCGGCAGTACCGCAGAATACCTGGCCCAGGCTTCATCAGGGCTGTCAAGAAAGGTGTTGTCTTCCCTGTCTTCCTCGAAATCACGAAACAGAATCTGCTTGGCGAAAGCCTCGGCCCCCAGAGCGATGCTGTACCCCTGACTCTGGGAGAAATAGTGGCCAGCCTTGAAAATTCTCACACTCTGGTGTTTGTTCATGCCGGCAGCCAGCATGACCACCAGTGCCATGGCAAGCAGGACCATGATCAACGCAACTCCGCGCTGGCGTTCATACCGGATGGGCGGAGTCACTGGGTAACACCTCCATTCTGTGCTTCCTGCGGCGGCTCACCCTCCTGCCCGGTTTCAGCCTCAGATGCCTGATTTGCGCTGAGAGCCTCTCCCTGGGCTGCCTGTTCATCAAACGCAGGCAGGGAAAACAGCCGGGCCAGGTTTCCGAAGCGCCGGTGGGACAGAGTCACTTCCATGGCCAGGGGCAGGGGCCGCTGGGGGCTTGAGTCGCTTCCGGCTGGCGGTCCGCCCTCATTATCAGGAGGCCAGTTTTCGGTCCAGTTGCGCTCACGGTCAAGGAAACGGACAGTGAAGGCGTCCACATTCTCCAGCAGACGCACGTTCTGGCTGCCCTCCTCCTGTCCCCGGTCGACGCTCACCCAGTAACGGCGATGCAGTTCATCTCCGGTGTATTCCCAGGCGCTGCGCTGAAGCTCGCTACGTTTGTGCCCCAGCGGGTTGCGCCAGCCCTGACGGGTCAGAGTGAATACATAGGCTTCATCGCGGGTGCTCAGCGCAGGCTCGAAATCGCCATAGATATTCCGGACCGGGCGGTTGACGATCTGGTGAATGTCCCGTTCCAGCAGAAGAAATGCCCGCTGGAGGGATTCAAACTCTCCCGCGACAGAATCCACCCTGTCTCTTGACAGGACAATGCCAGAAATTACCTGCCATACGCCCAGGCCAATGACTGCGGTGATGGTGATCGCGATCAGGACCTCCATCAGGGTGAAACCGCCCTGTCTCCGGGGGCGGATCATTTCTGTTCTCCGATAAAGCCCGAGAGAGTATGCACGGACCGGGCCTCGTCCTGATCTCCGGTAAACCGGGCCACGTTGACGTCCACCCGGCGAATGCTCGGCTCCTCGGTGCCGCTGACGCTGGTAGTGACCAGCCAGCGCCAGGGGCCATATTCCTGCTCTTCGGAGTTTTCGGAAATGCCGGGGAATTCCTGTTCCAGCCGGAGTTCGGCCATGCGGTTTTCAGCAACCCAGGTTGCGAGGGTGCGGTCCCGTATACGTTCGTAGGTTCCAATATACTGGCTGCCCACTTCCGAGGCCGCGGCTGCAATCAGACCGAAAACCAGCAGGGCGACAAGTACTTCAATCAGGGTAAAGCCGGCTGTCCTGCGCTTCATGTACGCCCTCCGTCCGTGGCATGGCCTGGCGCAAGCCACTCAATACCACGCACGCCGTCGGACTCCAGAAGGTGGGCGCTCTCTGTCTCGCCGCCGCTACTGAACTCAAGCTCGAAGGGAGTGATTTCCCCGCTGGAGAAGAACACTATATCCGGCCGCAGAGCTTCTTCATCTGAGGCCAGGGTGGGCAGGTCGTTTTCGACGATGGAGGTTACTTCGGTGCCCTCGGGCAGGGTGCGGGGCCGGAACAGACGTTCTGACTGGCTCACCCAGCTGCGCTCTTCGTCGTTGAACACAACGAAACGGTAGGTCCGGTCTTCCAGGACCAGGCCCAGTTCCTGATTATTGAGGATGGCCTGCTCCGACGCTGTCTGCATCAGAAGATAGAGATCACGGACCGTGTTCTCCAGTTCCCGCCGGTCGGCGCTGCCCCCAAGGTTAACAACCGCCAGTGACGCCAGCAGACCCACCAGGACAAGGACCACCAGAATCTCGATCATCGTGAACCCGGAGGCGCTGCGAAGGTGCATTCTGGTCAGTCCCTGACGTCCCATACGCTGATATCAGCAGCATCCCCTTCACCGCCTTCCCTGCCATCAGAGCCGTAGGAATAAAGGTTATAGGGCCGCTCGGCACCCGGGCTGATGTACTGGTACTCATTGTTCCAGGGGTCTTCCGGAACACTCTTCAGGTAGGCATCCGGGTTGTAATTGCGGGGTTCCGGACTGCCACTGGGCCTCGAGGCCAGAGCTTCCAGACCCTGCTGGGTCGAGGGATAGTGACCATTATCGAGCCGGTACAGATCCAGCGCGTTGGCAATATTTTTCATCTGGGTCTTGGCGATGGTCACTTTGGCCTGATCGCTGCGCCCCATGATGTTAGGGGCCACAACGGCCACCAGAAGGCCAAGAATGACCATCACCACCATGATCTCGATGAGCGTGAAACCACGCTGGCTGATACCCTGTTTCATCATTGCTGCTCTCTTCATTTCATCATTCAACATTGGTTGGGAGACTGGCTGGATGCTTTGGATCGGCGAGCTAACCTACCAGGTTGCTCATGTTCAAAATGGGCAACATGATCGCCATCACGATAATCAGGACGACCACCCCCATAATCAGCAGCATCATTGGCTCAAAGAGCCCGACGATGGCCGCGATCTTCGCCTGGAGTGTGTTCTCCTGCATCCGTGCGGTGCGCTCCAGCATGCTGTCCAGTTCGCCGCTGGCTTCGCCACTGGCAATCATGTGCAGCATCATCGGCGGGAAATACCCGGTCTGATCCAGCGCCCGGTGCAGACTGCCCCCCTCACTCACTTTCTGGGCCGCGCCTCTGAGCTCCTGCCTCAGATAGTCGTTGGAAAGCACCTCGCCGGCAATTCTCATGGCGTCCACCAGCGGCACACCACTGGTGGTGAGAATGCTGAGCGTACTGGCATATCGTGCCGTACTGACTCCCCGGACCATACCCGAAAATACCGGCATGTTCAGAAGCGCCTGATGGAACCTTAATCGGTTGGACGGCTTTTTAAGGGCCGCCCGGAACACCACCACGGCGGCCAGAATTGCGATCACCAGATAGACACCGAAATCGGCCAGAAATTCCGACATGGCCAGCATGACCCTGGTCAGGACCGGCAGTTCCTGCCCCTGCTTGAGAAAAACCTCAATAATATCAGGAACGACATAGGTCAAAAGAAATACCACGATGGCAATGGCCACGAAGCTCAGAATCAGCGGGTATATGGCTGCCAGCTGGATTTTCTGGCGCGCCTCCTGGCGGCTCTCTGTGTAATCTGCCAGCCGATTCAGTACCAGGTCCAGGTGGCCGGCGTGCTCTCCAGCGGCCACCGTGGAGCGGTAAAGCCGGGGAAAGGCCCGGGGAAACTCCCCAAGACTGTCCGCCAGGCTGTAGCCCTCCATTACCTTGGCCCGGATGGCAATCACCATGCCCTTCACCTGGGGCCTGCCTGACTGCTGCGCCACCGCGGAAAGCGCCTGTTCAATAGGAATACCGGACTGAATGAGTGTGGCCAGTTGCCGCGTCACCAGGGCCAGGTCCGAGGGGCTGAGACTGCCCCGGCCCCTTATCGGGCTGGCTCCGGACCGCTTTTCAACGGCTGGTTCCACCGCAAGAGGCGCAAGACCCTTCTCGCGGAGCTGTTGCCTGACCGCCCGCGCGCTGTCGGCCTCGAGCACGCCCTGTTTCTGTTTCCCCCGCTGGTCTAGCGCCTTGTAATCGAATGCAGGCATGCCTTAGCTCCGGTGGGTCACTCTGAGGACTTCTTCCATGGTGGTGACACCTTCCAGAATCTTGGCAACCCCGTCGGAGTGAATGCTCGGACCATGGGCTCTGGCTTCCTTTTCCAGTTCCAGCTCGCCCGCCCGCCGGTGAATCAGCGCGCTAAGCTCTTCGTTGACTTCCACTACCTCATAGATGCCCAGCCGGCCACGATAACCCAGCTGATTACATTCCTCGCAGCCGGTGGCCCGGTAGATGGTCGGGGGAGTCGCCGGGTCCTGCTGCAGAAATTCACACTGCTCAGTCGTGGGCGTATAGGCTTCCTTGCACTCTTCGCACAGAACCCGCACCAGCCGCTGGGCGACAATGCCCACCAGACTGGATGATATGAGGAAGGGTTCGATACCCATGTCCACAAGCCGCGTGATCGCACCCACCGCCGTGTTGGTGTGGAGCGTGGAAAGCACCAGGTGTCCGGTAAGGCTGGCCTGCACTGCAATTTCGGATGTTTCCAGATCACGGATCTCCCCGATCATCACCACATCCGGGTCCTGCCGCAGAATGGCCCTGAGCCCCCGTGCGAAGGTCATTTCCACTTTGGGATTGACCTGGGTCTGGCCAATACCTGGCAGGTTGTACTCAATGGGGTCTTCCACAGTCAGTATGTTTCGACTGCGATCGTTGATTTCCTGCAGCGACGCATAGAGCGTGGTGGACTTGCCAGAGCCCGTGGGGCCGGTGACCAGCAGAATGCCATAAGGCCGATAAATGAGTTTGCGCAGAACCTTCAGATCCCGCTCCCCCATGCCGAGGGATTCAAGCCTGATTCGGCCCGCCTGCTTGTCCAGGAGCCGCAGAACAATACGCTCACCACTGGACGACGGCATGGTGGAAACCCGGATGTCCACTTCCCGGCCAGCGACCCGCAGTGAAATACGGCCGTCCTGGGGCACACGCTTCTCGGCAATATCCAGCCTCGCCATGACCTTGATCCGCGACACCAGAAGTGGCGCCAGGGCCCGCTTCGGCTGAACCACTTCCCGCAGCACACCGTCGACCCGAAATCTTACCACCAGGCGTTTTTCATAGGTTTCTATGTGTACATCGGAGGCATTGGTCTTGACGGCTTCCGTCAGGATTGCATTGATCAGACGGATAATCGGAGCATCATCTTCCTGCTCCAGCAAATCTTCCGTTTCCGGAACAGAATCGGCAAGGGATGCCAGATCCATGTCATCCCCTATGCCTTCCACCATCTGCATGGCTTCCGCGGAATCACTCTGGTAGGCGGCATTAAGCGCTTCGTCGAAAGCAGCTGGGTCGATCGGGGCAAACCTGGCCCGCCCTCCGCTGACCCGATTGGCTTCCGCCAGGGCAGAATGCATGGCACCAGGGCGGACCAGAACCATGGGGTTCCCGTCGTCATCCCGGGTCAATATGACTCCATTGCGCTTGGCAAAAGTAAAAGGCAGGCGGCCCAGCGGGGCGCCCCGGGCCTGAAGTTCGGCTTCTGTGTTCAACGTCTTCCTCGTACAATATGGGCCGGCAGGGTCTTGTTCTTTTAATGGTTCCGAAAGGCTACCACAGGACGACTGAAAAAGGTGCGTCACAGGTGATTTCTGAGAGATCATGAACTCCGACCAGGGCATCAGATCACCGGTTTTTCCGGCACCGGGTCCCAGCGCCTTACTCATCCGACTATACTGACCCCAAAACCTGCTACATTGCGCTTTTGAAAACCGTTCCACTGAGTTAAGGAATCCGATGTCAATCAGTTCTGCCCGGCTACCCCTGCTGGCTGCCATCTTTATGTCCCTTGCCATGGCCGGAAGCCTTGCGTGGCAGGGTTACCATATCCTGGCTGGCGAAGAAACCGAACTCTCCACCGACGGTATGCCGGCCAGCGAAGCCCGCCAGGAGCCTGCCGAAACGCCGGATATCAGTCTTGCCTCGGTTGACCTGTTCGGCGCTCCCGGGGAAGAGGCGGCGCCGGAGCCGGAAGATACGGAAAATCTGCCCGAAACCAATCTCCGGCTGGTGCTGCGCGGGGTTCTTGCGGCCAACGGCGAGTATCCCGCCAGTGCCCTTGTGGAAGATTCCAGGGGGAACACCGAGGCCTATCTGGTGGGCGACGAGCTGCCCGCGGGCGCAACCCTGCGCTCCGTCCATCCCCAGCGCATCATCATCGAACGGGGCGGAAAACTGGAAAACCTCTACTTCCCGGAGCTGAAAGATGTCGGGGCCATGGCCGTGATCAGCAATGAGGACGCCGACTCAAGGAGTCAGCAGAATCAGTACCAGCCCCAGACTGTGCAACAGGGCTCGTCATCCCCCATTCAGCAACCGGAACGCACAGATGCATCCGAGCAGCGCCGGGAAGAAATCCGGCAACGCCTGGAGCAACTGCGTGAGCGCCTCCGGAACAACACCAACTGAGGCCGGTAAATGCGACCGGGGAGCTTGCGGCTGATCATTCGCGGGGCTCTGCTTGCAGTAGTAGTAACCACCACTGCTGTAACAGCTCTGGAAATCAGTTCAAGGCTGCTGGCCTACGTTGAAAAGGAATTTGGCTCTCCGGCACGGGCAAGGCTTGAGCAATGGCAGCGCCTCCAGGAGATGGCCACGCCGGCCCAGACCGAGCGGCAGTTGCGGCTGGTGAATTCCTTCTTTAACCGGGCGAGGTTCATCAACGACATCAAGCACTGGGGGGAAGAGGACTACTGGGCCACGCCAGTGGAGTTGCTGGCCACCAACGGTGGTGACTGCGAGGACTTCTCGATCGCCAAGTACCTGACTCTCCGGTCCATGGGAGTGCCGGACGAACAGCTCCGGATTACCTATGTCAAAGCCCAGGAACTCAATCAGGCCCACATGGTACTGGCCTGGTATCCCACGCCGGATGCAGACCCGCTCATTCTGGACAATCTTATCAACGAAATCCGTCCGGCCTCCCAGCGAACTGATCTGGAGCCGGTCTACAGCTTTAATGGCGAAGGCCTCTGGCGGAACCGTCTGGGGGGAGACCTCAAGCGAATTGGCGACGCTGCCGGGCTCAGCCGCTGGGTCGACCTCAACGAGCGCCTGATCGATTCGCTGCGTTAATGTCCCGTCTGGTTAATTCCTTGAACTGCTGAGCCCCAAAGCCCGCCCCAGCCCCGACGTCCGCACTACCCTTCGACTGATTGCCTGATCAAACACGCTCGCCTCCGGCAACAGCAGGCTGAACCAGTGTCTGGCCCGGGTGATACCCGTGTATATCAGCTCCCGGGTCAGCACCGGGTTGAGCCTGTCCGGCAGGACGAGACAGGCGTGGCTGAATTCCGAGCCCTGGGATTTGTGAACCGTCATGGCATAGACGGTTTCCACGGACTGCAGCCGGCTGGGCAATACCCAGCGGACACCTCCGCGGATGTCCGCCGAAGGAAAGGCCACCCGCTGCACCAGCCTGGCCGGATCGGCCACCTCCCTGCCCTGAACCCAGTGTCTGGCAGGCAACTCCAGGGTAATGCCAATATCCCCATTCATCAGCCCCAGGCTATAGTCATTACGGGTAACCATGACTGGCCGACCGGCATACCAGCCCGCTGTTTCCCGGATCAGGCCCGCGCTCTGAAGTGCTGCCGCCACAGTGACATTGAGCCCCTCAACACCCCAGGGGCCACGACGTAATCCACAGAGAAGCTGAAAACGGCCATAGGCATCCAGAAGGTTTCTGGCCCAGACATCGAATTCCTCCAGCGGTGCCGTGGCACCCGGTCTGGTGGCTTTCATCTGCTCCAGATAGGCCCGGTAGCCTTCGGGGGCCGGTGCTGCAGAGGTTCCTGTGCCCCGATTATTTTCAGGGAGGGTAAAACCTCCAGCCCCGCCCTCCACGCAGTGATCGCTGATTGCCTTGCCAGGTTCCGCTGTGTTCACTGATAGCCGGGCAATATCCGGATACTGATGACGGAAAAGCGCCCGCACCTCCGCGCTTTCCGCTCCGCTGTTCACGGCCTCTGCCAGCCGGCCGATGCCACTGTCGCCAGCGAACCGGTAACTCCTGCGCAACATGGTGATAGCCTGGTCCACGGCCGTGCCATCCGGACGCACGAGCCCAGGGCTCAGCTGGTCGCCAGTTACCGCCGCCACCCAGGCCCGGGTCTGCTCGCTGTACCAGCCTTCAGCAGCCCGCTGGCAAAGCTCACCCAGAACCGCGCCGGCGTCCACTGAGGCCAGCTGGTCTTTGTCCCCCAGGAGGATCAGGCGGGCATGGGCCGGCAGCGCATCCAGCACCCTGGCCATCATCTCGATATCCACCATGGAAGCTTCGTCAATAACCAGGGCATCCAGCACCAGAGGGTTGTGGCGGTGGTGGCGGAAACGTCTGGAGCCGGGAATGCTGCCCAGCAGCCGGTGCAGGGTGGTAACCCCTGTCGGAACGGCTTCACGGATCGCCTGCTGATGATCCAGCCCTGCCAGGTCCAGCTGGGCCACGGCGCCGGAAATGGATTCACTGAGCCTTGCGGCGGCCTTGCCGGTGGGCGCGGCAAGCCTTATCCGCAAGGCCCGTCCGGGCGCTCCGGTTTCAAGAGCAACACTCTGCAGGGCGGCCAGCAGGCGCACGACGGTGGTTGTCTTGCCCGTACCCGGTCCCCCGGTGATGACGCTGAACATCCATCGTGCCGAATTGGCGCAGGCAATCCGCTGCCAGTCGATCTCTTCAGCGGACGATACCCCGCCAGGAAACAGCCTCGTCAGAGCGCGCTTCAGAGCCAGGGAGGCAGGCGCGGCCGGATCCTCCAGGGCGGTTGGTCGTTCCAGCCGCTCAGTCAGCTGGCGGAAGATTGCCTGCTCGTACTGCCAGTATCGGCGCAGATAGAGCCTGAGGCCGTCCCGGACCAGGGGCGTGTTGGTCGCCGACGCGGCATTCGCCGAATCACTGACCAGCAACGGCTGTGCCAGCGCCGCCTCCCAGTCTTCTGGGGTCACCTTCCGGAGAATATCCGAGGGCACCAGGCTTACATCCGGCGCGGTTTCATCTTCCGGCGGCAGCGAGAGCGCGTCGTTGAAGCCTTCCCGCGCCATGATATTGAGGTCCAGGCAGACATGCCCCCGACCCAGCTGATGGGACGCCAGAGCGATACCCAGTAACAGCAGGGGCGCAGCCGTCTGCCCGGCACCGCGGGCTTCATCATCGACGAACCGTACGAGGGCCGCGTCAAGCGATCGCAACCAGCCCAGCTCCACCCAGCGCTCCAGCAACGCAAGCAGCTGCTCAGCGCTCTCGAGGGCGCCCTGCGCTATTGCCCGGTCCTCTGCCTGAAGTCCAGGCAATTGCCCTGGTGAAGGGTCCTGACTGGCTGACGATGGCTCGGGGCTGTCAAAACCCAGTTCAAACTGTTCGGGGTTCATCGAAGGGCCTCCGTTTCAGCAGCGCCCGGCTTCACGGGGCGGTTGCCCCGGAACAGCCGGTCCAGGGCTTCGATCATCCTCCGGTCCGGGCGGTCGGAGTGAACTCCACCCCCCGGCGCTCCGTTGCCCCGCAGGAACAGATAGACGGCCCCCCCAACATGCCGGTCATAGTCGTAATCCCGCAGGCGGGCCTTGAGCAGCCGGTGCAGCGCCAGCATGTAAAGCGCGTACTGAAGATCATAGCGTTTCTCCGCCACCACCGCGGCCATGGCCTCAGCGGTATAATCGCTGTCGTCCGGGCCTATGTAATTGGATTTGTAGTCCGCTACGTAGTAACGGCCCTCGTGCTCAAAGACCAGGTCAATGAAGCCCTTGAGCATACCGTTCAACAGCATGGGCTCCGCTGCCCGGCGGTTTTCCACTACCTCCGGTCCGGAGTCTGTCAAAGTATACTGCCGCACAACCCGGTCAAGGGCGCGGGTATCCACCTGCTGGCTGGCAAACCAGAACTCCATCTCCGGCACGGCCTGACGGAGTTCTGAAAGTGCCAGCGAGGGCCTGCTTCCGTCTGGCTGAAGTGGCAGCTGCAGGGGTGTATCAATCATGTCGGCCAGCCAGTTGCCCAGCGGGCCTGCCCAGGCCTCCCAGCCCCTGACGCCGCAGCGCTGGGCCAGCATTTCATCAAGCTCGCCGGCTTTCAGTGAAATTCCGGCAAACCCGGATTCGGCACACCATTCCAGCAGTCCGTGGAGGAAAGTGCCCGGCTCAGCACCGCGGTAAAAGCCATGTATCCGCCGCTCCTCCGGGTGCGGATGGCGGACCGGCCGGGTGGCTGCAGCCCGGGGCCCTTCCGCCTCTTCCAGCAGACGCTCGGCGGCGGGGGTTTCCGGCTCACTCAGCACTCCGGTTGTGATCCCGGGTGCTGGTTCTGAGGCCTCCGAACCAGGTGGTTGTTCCGCGTGATACCGGATAGCGGAATAGCTGGCGATCCACCAGTGCGCCCGGGCAGCGCGCTGGGGGCGCAGTGCCTCGGCCAGGGGCGGCGCCGGTGGTGGCTGATAATGGTCGATGGTAATGGGAGGCATGGCCGACACCGTCATGGCAGGCTCCTCTGCGGCCATGGCCTGAAGGCAATCCGCCAGTGAGTCAGAACCGTCCAGCCCGGCAAGATAACCCAGAGCGCTTCGCCTCTCCTCTCCCTTGATGTCCGGCGCCCCCACCCAGGTGGCGTAGCGGGCGCGGGTCAAAGCCACGTAGAGCTTGCGGATATCCTCGCCGAGACGTTCCTGATCCGCCAGAGCCAGACTGTCGTCGTCTGACCTGAAGGTCAGTTTCAGTTCGCCGTTTTCGTCGTGCCACATCAACGGGCTGTCCTTTTTGCTGGCGGGACGGCAACTGGTGGCGAAGGGCAGGAACACCAGTGGATACTCAAGTCCCTTGGACTTGTGCACCGTGACCACCTGGACCAGATCTGCGTCGCTTTCCAGTCTGACCTGAAGCGCTTCCACTTCCCGTCCGGCCTCGGAAATCATCTCCCCAAGCCGCCGGATGAGGGCCTGCTCTCCGTCCACCTGCTGGCTCTCGCGCTGCAATAGCTCGGCAATATGCAGCACATCCGTGAGGGCCCGCTCGCCATCATTTGCCTGCAGCAACCGGCCCGGCACACCGAATTCAACCAGGATGCGCCGGATCATTGCCAGCACCCCCTGCTCCCGCCAGACAATCCGCAGCCGCCGGAAGCGCTCGATCTCATCTTCCCAGGCCAGCTCGTTGCGCCGCAGTTCATCCAGGCGAGCCCAGCCCAGATCAAGGGTGGCCGTTGCCAGAGCCGCCCTTACCAGCCGGTCCCGTTCGGGTTCTGCGCAGGCCTCAAGCCACCGCAGCAGGTCCAGAGCCTGGCGCGTGTCCAGCACCGACGCTCGGTCGGACAGGTAGACGCTTTTCACTCCCCGCTCGCTCAGGGCGTTGCGTATGAGACGCGCTTCAGCACCCTTGTTCACCAGAATCGCAATATCCGCTGAGCACAGTGGGCGAAGCTCCCCCGCTGCATCGCCGGTCAGCCCGAAACCGGCCCGCCGCTGGACTCCCAGATTCAGCAGCCGGACCACCTCGCTCGCGCATGCCTCGGCGGTTTTCTGCTCTACCTGTCCCTTGTTGTCCGAGTTGATGTGAGACCAGAAGGTCATGGCCGCCGGAACTTTGCCGTCAATCCTCAGTTCATCTCTCCGGCCCTGGGCCTCCACCGGAATGAAAGGCAGCGGATTCCGGTCTTGCCCACGGCGAAACAGAAACGCCCCCTGACTGCGGGAGTCTTCCGCAAACGCAAACACCCGGTTGCTCGCGGACACCTGGTCGGCCGATGACCGGAAGTTTCGCGGCAGGGTTACGTGGCGGCCCTCGGTGGCCGAGCGGGCGGCCAGGTAGGTGAAAATATCCGCCCCCCGGAAGCGGTAGATGGCCTGCTTGGGATCTCCGATCATGAAAAACCCCCTTTCCCGGACATTGTCAGCCACCTGGTAGACGGAATCGAAAATCCGGTACTGCACCGGGTCGGTGTCCTGGAACTCATCGATCATGGCGACGGGGAACTGCTGGCGGATGGTTGCCGTCAGTCGGGCCCCTGTCTCCTTCTGGAGTGCACTGTCCAGGCGGGTGAGCAGGTCGTCGAAGCCCATTTCTCCCCGGCGCTGTTTTTCCCGCTCCAGGCGCGCCCCGACCCAGCGAGCGGCATGAAGCCAGAATACTTCTGCCGGTGCTGTAAGCGAGCGTTGGCTTTCCAGCTGGGCCATGGACTGGATCAGCGGGTGGTCAATGGGCGCCGGGCCCTTCCATGCGGCCTCCAGACCTGCGGCGGAGAGACGGCCCCAGGCGGCATCGGTGAGATCCGGCGGAGCCATGTCCCGGGTGTGGGACCATTCCAGCAGCAGGTCCAGCCAGTCCCGGACCCGGTCCTCGCGCATTTTGGTGCCATTTACCCGTTTGGACTTTTTCGCTTCCAGATACACCACCAGGAAGTCATCCGCCTGCTGCTGTAATACTTCCCGCACCGAATCAAAGACCGCCCGACGTTCAGCTATCTGGGCAGTCAGAACTTCCCGCGGCGTGGCAGCGGATTCCGGCAGCCGGGTCTGGAGTTTCAGAAGCTCCCGGACACGGCCCTGAAGGTCATCCGGGGAAGGCACTGCGTCAAGGAAGGCTTCTGCGGTGTCAGCGTCCAGTTCATTAACGAAGGTGCGCCAGTAATCCCGCACTACCTGACCCAGAAGCTCGCTCTGGTCGGTTTCAAGCGCCTGATCGAACAGCCCGCCGCTGTCGAAGGCATGTTCCTTGAGCATCCGGTTACACCAGCCATGAATGGTATGCACCGCGGCCTCGTCCATGGATTCCGCTGCCAGTTGCAGCAGATGGGCGCAGCCTGCCCATTCTGCGGGGTCATAACTGGCACGAAGGTCGTGCAGCAGATCCTGGCCTTTTTCCAGCTCAGGAACGGTGGCAGGGTCGGCCCGGAATATCTCCGCGGACTCGGCAAGGCGCTTGCGAATCCGGTCCCGCAGTTCCTTGGTGGCGGCTTCGGTAAAGGTCACCACCAGTATGTCCCTGGGCGTCAGCAGCCTGCCGGTCTGCGCAATGTCGCCATGGCCCAGGATCAGGCGCACATAGAGCAGCGCAATGGTGAAGGTCTTGCCGGTACCAGCGCTGGCCTCGATCAGCCGGCTGCCGTGCAGGGGAAAGATCAAAGGATCCAGCCGCTGGCTGCCGCCTGTGCTGTTCAGATCATTCACTCTTCGCCCTCCTGCTTCACGTTCTGCCAGAGGGGCAGATACAGTCGGTCAGCCCAGAGGGCGAAGCGGCCAGTTTCGAAAAGGGAATCGAAATCCGGCCAGGCGCGTCCCAGGGAAGCCACCTCTGCTGACTCACCAACGGCCTGGTAGCCGCCATCAAAGGCCGCCCGGGCATCGGACTCGGCTTTTTCCAGCTCGCCTCTGGTTGCCCGCGCCAGCCAGGCAAAACCGGTTTTTGGCGCCACTGGTAACGGCTGTATCAGGGCTTCCAGCCAGGCACACAGGAGATCCTTCAGCAGGGAGCGAGCCTGTTCCGCCGGTAAGGGGTGCAGGGTGACATCCCCCGCCTTGCTCAGCACATGGGTGGTTACTGCGCCATCGCCCAGAGCGCTGGCTGCCAGGTGGCGCACCCAGGGCTTGAGGAAGTGACTCCATTTATACTGGTTGCGGTTATTGGTGAGGCCACTGCTCATCAGGATTATCTGGGCTCTCAGGCCGCTCTGATCGGTACGCAGATCATCCAGCCAGTCTTCCAGCTTCACGGTTGTCTCATTCCGGGACGCCTCTGCTGTAACAAGCTGGAGATCCAGCCGCTGGGGGTAGCGGTCCAGTAGGCTGTGATAACGTTCGGCCAGTTCCGGAAGATCCTTCACCAGCCGTCGCTGCTGAAGGGCTCCTGGCCCACCCTGGGCAAACTCCCCCCGGTCGGCCTGGTGCCGGAGCTGGTCGTCCAGGCGCTCAGCAAGAGACCGGTCGAGGGCCGGGCGGGCCACAACCTCCTGTACCAGCTCATCGGTGAGGGCCCAGTTGTCCAGTCCATCCAGGACGAACGGTTCTTCGTCCTCCGCGGCGCCTCTGAGCTCGTCAAACTGCACACCCAGCCGCTGACTGAAAAATACATCGGTGGGACGGCGCAGAAACCGTGCCAGAGCGGCCAGGTTCAGGGGTTCGGCCACAAGGTCTGCGGGAATGTCTCCCAGGGGATTCTTCTCACCCTGGTCGCCGGCGCCATCGTGGGCCTGGCGCCATTCCCTGGCATAGGTGAACAGCTGGCTGTTCGCCTCACGGCTGAAATAAGCCGGGCTGAATGGCTGAAGGGGGTGTTCAGTGGTCAGGCGGGTGGAAAGCCGGTTGTCGTCCCCCTGCCCCTCGATGGGCCGGATCAGGTTCAGATGGTCCTGAAGCTGGGCAACCAGAACCGATGGCGGCCGCACAGAATTGTCATTAATACTCCGTCCTATCCAGCTGATATATAACTGGTCACGCGCAGAGAGAAGAGCTTCAAGAAAGAGATAACGGTCGTCCTCCCGGCGGGATCGGTCGCCGGGCCGGTAATCCCTGGCCATCAGGTCAAAGTCCATGGGGGGCTGGCTGCGGGGGTAATCCCCATCGTTCATTCCAAGCAGACAGATACGGCTGAACGGAATGGCCCGCATGGGCATCAGGGTGGCAAAGTTGACCTTGCCGGCGAGAAAACGCTGGCTGAGGCCGCCCTGGTCGAGGCCGTCCAGCCAGACCTCCCTGATCACAGACAGGGGAAGCTCGGTATCGGTTAGACCGCCCCCCTCGCAGGCGTCCAGCCAGTTGCCAACCACCTGGTCGAGACGGCTGAACGTCAGGCTGCCCTCCTCGTCCGGATTGGCAAAAAAGTCTGCCCTCACCCGGTTCAGCAGCCGCACCCAGTCTCCCGGTGTGCGCCGTTCGGATAGCATGCGCCAGTGAGCTTCCAGCATCCGCACAAGGTCATGCAACTGGCCCGCCAGCCGGCTTTCCAGGCCGCCTACCTCACCGTAAGGCTGAATCCCCTGCCAGCTCTCGCCATCGCCAGTGGCATAGCCCAGCAGCATTCGGCGCAGGCCAAATAACCAGGTGTTCTGGGACAGGCCATCGGGAAGATCCAGCGTCATCCGCTGTTCCGCATTAAGGCCCCAGCGGATGTTGGCCCCTTCGATCCAGTCATGGAGCTGCGGCAGGTCATTCTCTGTCAGGCTGAAGCGCTCGCGCACCTCGGGAACATCCAGCAGATCCAGCACATCACTGACTGCGAGACGCGACTCCGGCAGGCTGAGGAGTTTTTCCAGCGCGACCAGTACCGGTACCTGATGGCGCTGCCCCTGATCTGAAATCGTATAGGGGATAAACCGGTCGTCGGCCGGGTCCAGCTGACCGAATACCGCCTGAATATGAGGCGCATAGGCGTTGATGTCCGGCACCATCACGATTACGTCCTGCGGCTTCAGGCTTTTATCCTGGCTGAATGCCGCCAGCAGCTGGTCGTGAAGGATTTCCACCTCCCTCTGGGGACTGTGGGCACTGTGAAAGACGAGGGAATCATCTCCCTGGTAATCCGACGGCTGCGGCAAAGCAGCCTCTCTCACCGGCCGCAGATTGAGGATATCATCCTGCAGGGAATGCAGAATCAGGGCTTTGGCTGGATTCTCCGCGGGTGATTCAAACAGATCGATGCGGTCAAACCAGTGAGCATAGGCGGCCTGGTCGTCATATTCATCCAGCAGGCGGATATAGTCCCGACCCTGTTTGCCCCAGGCCGCAAGCAGCGGCTGGGCGTGAAGATGAAGGTTGGATTCGTCAAGATTGGCCGGCATCCCCTCGCGCGTTCTGCCGCGACGGCTGATGGCCCGCAGCAGATCGCGATCTTCCACTATGTCTGCCCAGTAAAACTGGCAGGGGTTGTGGACGCACAGAAGCACCTGGGCGAACTGTCCAAGCCGGCTCAGCACCTCAAGGGTCTGCTGTGGCAGGGACGAAACTCCGAAAACGATCACTCGTCTGGGCAGTTGTTCAGGGCGCGTATCCGGCCCGAGACCGGCAGTCTCCGCCATGAACCGGGTATGTACCGCTGCCCGGCTGGCCACCTCCTGGCGCTGGCCAATGTCCGCGTCCAGCCGGCGCCAGAGCTCAGGCTGCCAGAGCTGGTCGTCCGGAAGGGGCGTGGTCTCATCCCTGATCGAAATGGTATCCAGGCGCTGCCGCCAGCCATCGAGCCAGTCGGCCCGATAGACCTGGTACTGATCAAACAGATCGGCAATCCGCTCTGCCAGCTGATACAGCCGACGGTCCGGCTCCTCTCCTTCGAGAAATCTGCCCAGAGGTGCGAATACCGGTTCGTGGCGGATCTTCGGCAGCAGGCGCAGCAGGCGCCAGGTCAGGCGGTCCTTGTCCCAGGGAGATTGCTTTGCCACGGCGTCTTCTCCCAGGGTTGCCCGATAGGCCTCCCAGAGAAAGCGGGAAGGAAGGGAGAAGGTCATGCCGGCAGCGATACCCACCCCGGCCAGCTCCGGATCGTCCTCGTCCCGGGCCAGAGCCAGTTTCAGCCACTGTGCAATGCCATTGGAGTGCACAAGGAAGACTTCATCCTCCAGGGGCGCCAGCGGCAAACGGCGGATGATCTCAACCGTCAGCGCTCTCAGGTCCTCCAGACGATTGGCATGAATCACCTGCAGGCCGGTGGGCAACTGACTGCTCTTACCTGCACTGGAAAGGCCCGCGGCCATGCTGTCTCCTGTTTCGTTGACGGAATCGAGTGTCGGCAAATGCCAGAGCACTTGTCGGGATCCGATACTCCAGCTGCGCAGAATACCGCTACAATCCCTGGCATCCAATCTTTACGAAAAAACAGAACAGGGGACACCATGCGACGCTGGAACGGCTGGGGCGATGATCAGTTCAGTCTGGATTTACCGGAAGCGGGAACAGAGTTCCTTTCTGAGCGAATCGGGCAAGGGCGGATTCTGCCGGACGCCAGCCTTGAAAGCGTTCGCGCCGGAGTGCCGGAGAGCCGGATTCCGGATCACAGGCTGATCTCCACCGACCCGGAGCAGCGGGTTCGCCATGCCCGGGGCCAGAGCCTGCCGGACTGGCTGGCCATGCGGAGTGGGAATTTCGGCGTGTTTCCGGACGGTGTTGCCCATCCCCAAACCGCAGAAGATGTACGTCAGCTTCTGGACTATGCCAGAGAGCAGGAGGTTTCGCTCATTCCCTATGGTGGTGGTACCAGTGTAGCTGGTCATATAAACCCTGTGGCCGGGCATACGCCGGTGGTTACCGTGGACATGGGAAAGATGAACCGTCTGCTGGACCTGGACACTCAAAGCCAGATCGCAACCTTTGGTGCAGGCACCCCCGGCCCTCTGGTGGAATCCCAGCTGCGGGCCCGGGGCTATACTCTTGGCCACTTCCCCCAGTCCTTCGAGCTCTCCACCCTGGGCGGATGGGTGGCCAGCCGCTCCAGTGGACAGCAGTCCCTGCGCTATGGCCGCATTGAGCAGATGTTCGCCGGCGGCACTGTGGAAACCTTCCAGGGGACCCTGGCTCTCCCCACCCTGCCCGCCTCCAGTGCAGGCCCGGATATAAGGGAAATGGTATTGGGGTCCGAGGGGCGCATCGGCTTCATTACCGACGTCAAGGTCAGGGTCACGCCTCTGCCAGAGGACGAAAGCTTCCACGTTATTTTCTTCCCGGAGTGGGCGCAGGCCCGCACCGCCGCCCGCAAAATGGTCCAGGGCAAAGTGCAACTGTCCATGCTGCGTCTGAGCAACGCCCTGGAAACCGAAACGCAGCTGGCTCTCGCGGGCCACCCGACCCTGATTGGCCTGCTGGAAAAATACCTCGGTCTTCGGGGCGCCAGCGACGGCAAGTGCATGATGACCGTGGGACTGACCGGTAGCCGGCGCCAGTGCAAGGGCGCCCTGAGAGATCTGCGACAGATCTGCTCGGAATTTAACGGCGTTTACACCGGCACGCGCCTTGGCGCCAAATGGGCGGAAAAACGCTTCACCATGCCCTATCTGCGGGAAGCACTCTGGGAGCAGGGTTACGTGGTTGACACTCTGGAGACAGCCACCGACTGGGACAACGTGGATAACCTGCTGAACCGGATCGAAAGCAATCTTCGCGGTGGGCTCTCGGAGGACAGCGAAAGGGTTCATGTATTCACCCACCTGTCTCATGTCTACAGCCAGGGCTGCAGCCTTTACACCACTTATGTGTTCCGCAACGCCGAGGACTATGAGTCCACCCTCATCCGCTGGCGCAAGCTCAAGGAAACAACTTCCCGGCTGATTGTCCGCAACCGGGGCACCATCAGCCACCAGCATGGCGTGGGCAAAGACCATGCCCCTTACCTGCCGATAGAAAAGGGCGAACTCGGCATGCTTGCCATAAGAAGTCTTTGCGAGGCCTTCGATCCTGATGGGCGCCTGAACCCGGATACTCTTTTTTCAACCCGAAATCTGACTCCTGGCCCCGCGCCCGTGGCTGAAGCCGACTCCGGATCCGGTTCCGAAACCCAATCCACATAATCGGGAGAAACCCATGTCACCGGATGAACGCAAGCGCCTGATTACCTCTCTCGCCAGAGGTAACCGCGATTTCGATCTGGTCGTTATCGGCGGCGGGATCACCGGCGCTGGCATTGTCCGGGAAGCCGCAGGCAGCGGCCTTCGGACGCTTCTTGTGGAGCAGATGGATTTTGCCTGGGGAACCTCAAGCCGTTCTTCCAAGATGGTCCATGGCGGACTGCGCTATCTGGCCAGCGGCCATTTTGGTCTGGCACGGGACGCGGTCCGGGAGCGCCAGCGGATGCTGGAGGAAGCCCCCGGACTGGTCGACCCCTTGCAGTTTGTCATGCCCCACTACAAAGGCCAGTTTCCAGGCCCCGGACTGTTCGGCATTCTGCTTCGGGTCTACGACTGGCTGGCCGGGCAACAATCACGGCGTTTTTTCTCTCCCGGGGAAGCCCTGCAATGGGTGCCTGGTCTGAGCATGGACAGGCTCAGAGGTGCCAGTGGCTTTACCGACGCGGTCACGGATGACGCCCGGCTGGTTATGCGGGTTCTGCAAGAAGCCAGGGCAGACGGCGCCACCTGTGTGAATTATGTCCGCGCCACGGAAATTCTGCGAAACAGCGATGGCAATGTGACCGGCGTGCGCCTTGAAGATGCAGCAAATGGCGACAGTGGGGAAACCAGCGTCTGGAACCTGAACACGCCCATAGTCATCAATGCCACCGGTGCCTGGGCGGACAGTCTCCGCGCTTCCGGCAGGGACAACGAACATATACGCCCCCTGCGGGGCAGCCATCTGGTGCTGCCCTACAGTGCCCTGCCGGTATCCTGCTCGGTTTCCGCCCTGCATCCGGATGATCGCCGCCCCGTGTTTGCCTTTCCCTGGCAGGGGGTGACCGTTCTCGGCACCACGGATCTGGATCACAACAGAGGCCTCGAACAGGAGCCGGTGATCACAGAGCCCGAAATTGACTACCTGCTCGAGGTGGCGGCTCGCCTGTTTCCAGCCAGCAAAATCCGCCGTGACCAGATTCTGTCCAGTTGGGCCGGTGTTCGGCCAGTGGTAAGCCGGGGAGATGGCAAATCGCCATCAAAGGAAAACCGTGAACATGTGATATGGGCGGATCGCGGCCTGCTCAGTATTGCCGGTGGAAAGCTGACAACCTTTCGGAAGATTGCGCGGGAGGTCATTGAAAAAGCTCAGGATTACCTTCCGGAACATCAACTGCGCCCGGACCAGGAGCCGGTTTTCCGGCAGCCGACGGAACTGAAACGACCCTCCGGTATACCCCATCTCCAGTGGCGCCGCCTCCAGGGCTTCCATGGGTCCCTGGTGGCCGAAATGCTGACCTGTGGACCCGCCCACCCAATCCCCGGAACCAGTCTCCTGTGGGCAGAAGTGATATGGGCTGCCAGCCAGGAGGATGTGATGCATCTCGACGATCTCATGTTGCGGCGAACCCGCCTGGGCCTGATTCTGCCCGGCGGTGGGCGTGACCTCCTGCCGGAGATCCGGACCCTTTGCCAGCCAAAACTCGGCTGGGATGACAGCCACTGGGACAAAGAAGAACAACGCTACCTGGAAATCTGGTCTTCCGCCTACTTCCTCCCTGAATCCCCGGACACACCCGGAGCCAACGCCTGATGTCTGCCGATCCACTGATCCTTGCAATCGACAACGGCACCCAGAGCGTCCGGGCCCTGCTATTCGACTGCCAGGGTAACCTCCATGGCAAGGGTAAACAGGAAATAGAACCCTATTTCTCCAATCAGCCTGGCTGGGCGGAACAGCACCCGGAGTACTTCTGGGAGCAGCTGGGCCTGGCGTGCGACGCCCTCTGGCGAAATACCGACGCCCTGCCGGAACAGGTCCGCTGTGTAACCGTTACCACCCAGCGGGGAACCGTGATCAACCTGGACAGCAGCGGCAGGCCCTTGCGTCCCGCCATCATCTGGCTCGACCAGCGCCACGCAATGGTCAAAGAAAAGCTGCGGGGTCCCTGGGGCTGGATGTTCCGGATGCTGCGACTTGAAGAGACCATCAATCGCTTCCGGGAAAACGCCGAGGCCAGCTGGATCAGCCAGAACCAGCCGGAAGTCTGGGCCGCCACGGAAAAGTTCCTTCTCCTGTCCGGCTATCTCAACTACCGCCTCACCGGGCAATTCCGGGATTCCACCGGCAGCCAGGTAGGCTATCTGCCCTTCAACTACAAAAAACAGAGCTGGGCCGGAAAACGCGATTTCAAATGGAAGATTCTGCCCGTTACCCGGGATATGCTGCCCGATCTCGTTGCACCCGGGGGAACCATTGGTGAACTTCTGCCGGAAGCGGCCAGCCATCTCGGCCTGCCTCCCGGCCTTCCCGTTCTGGCCGCCGCCTCCGACAAGGCCTGCGAAATCCTTGGCTCCGGCGGCCTGGAGCCGACAACCGGCTGTCTGAGTTATGGCACCACTGCCACCATCAACACCACGAGTTCCAGATACGTGGAACCCACCCGTTTCATGCCACCTTATCCTTCCGCCATACCTGGCCACTACTGCACGGAAGTCATGATCTATCGGGGATTCTGGATGGTGAGCTGGTTCAAGAGGGAGTTCGGGCTTCGGGAGCAGCGGATAGCGGAGGCCAGGGATATAGAGCCGGAGGCGCTATTTGATGAACTGGTGAACTCGGTGCCCGCCGGGTCCATGGGCCTGATGCTCCAGCCCTACTGGTCCCCAGGCGTGAAACAGCCGGGGCCCGAAGCCAAGGGGTCCATTATCGGCTTTGGCGATGTTCACACCCGCGCCCATCTTTACCGTGCCATTCTGGAGGGTCTGGCCTACGCCCTGCGGGAGGGTAAGGAGAGAATAGAAAAACGCGGCGGCGTGAAGATAGCCCGTCTGAGGGTGGCCGGCGGCGGCTCCCAGAGCGATGCCGCCATGCAGCTTACTGCCGACATCTTTGGCCTGCCGGCGGAGCGGCCCCACACTTATGAAACCTCTGGCCTCGGCGCCGCCATCGACGCCGCCGTGGGCCTGGGCCTTCACCCGGACTTCAAAACCGCCGTGGCCGCCATGACCCGGGTCGGCGATGTGTTTGAGCCCCAGCAGGCCAATCGGGATCTCTATCAGAAGCTCTACAGTGAGGTGTACCTGAAAATGTACCGGCAGCTTCAGCCGCTTTATCACCGGATACGGCGTATTACCGGCTACCCGCGATGAAACGGCGGGAAAACCCGGGTTCAGACCAGCTCATGGTTTATGGCGTAGCGCACGAGTTCAGAAAGACTGCTTACTTCCAGCTTCTCCATCAACCTGGCCTTGTGGGTACTGATGGTTTTCGAGCTCAGGTGCAGCCGGATTCCTATGTCTCTCACCGTGGCACCCTGCGCGAGGTCAAGGAAAATCTCGTACTCGCGTTTGGTGAGCCTGGTGTGGAGCTCGCCACCACCTGTGCCCATGAGTGATTCCCGGGCAAGCCGGTCCGCCAGTTCACGGGGAATGTATATATCACCCCTGGCCACGGTGCGAAGGGCTTCAAGCAGCTCTTCCGGCGGCCGGCTTTTGGTAATAAAACCCTGGGCCCCGGCGCGGATGGTACGGGTGGCGTAGAGTTCCTCCCGGTGCATGCTCAATACCAGGATCCGGGTGTCCGGGGCCCGGCGGCGCACCTGTTCAATCAGTTCAAGGCCGGAACAGCCCGGCATGGTCATGTCCATCAGCAGCACGGCAGGCCGGAGCTTTGTGACATCCGCCAGGGCCCTGTCGCCATCTTCAGCCTCGCCCACCACGCTCATGTCCGACGTTGAGGAAATCAGAGCGCGCATGCCCTCCCGCACAATGCTGTGGTCATCCGCAATGTAGATATCAGTCACTGGATTCACCTGTTAAAGCCAGGGTGACAACCAGGCGAACCCCCTTGCCAAGAGCCGACTCCAGAAGCAGGTCACCATCGAGCAGAGCCACCCGTTCCCGGATCCCCACAAGCCCGAGGCCTCGGCTATCCACTGAGCCCGGATCAAAACCAACCCCGTCGTCAACCACAATCAGCCTCGCCGTGTCGGCAGACTCTTCGTACCACACCTCGACCGACGAAGCCCTGGCATGCCTCACGACGTTTGTCATGCACTCCTGCAGAATCCTGAACAGGGCTGTGGCCGTGTCTCCCGTGACTCTGCTGCTGTGGGTCTCCAGTTGAGCCAGCCAATGAACATCAAGCCCGTCACCGCTGGCACACCGATCGAGGAACCATTCCGCGGCCGCCTCGAAACCCAGATCATCAAGCATGGCCGGCCTCAGGTTCGCGGCCGTCTCCCGAACCCGGTCAATCATTCCTTCTGTGGTCTCCACCAGAAGCCTGAGTCTCTGGACATGGCTCTCGGGCAGTTCGGATGACTGGTTGAGCGCCACCGCCAGCTGCAATTTAAGAGCCGTGAGGGACTGCCCCAGCTCATCGTGCAAATCCCTGGCTATCCGTTTTCTCTCATTCTCGAGCATGCTATCCTGGGCCTGTGACAGCCGGCGCAGCTCCTCCCTGGAACGATGCAGCTCCGCCTCCCGCTGCTTTGCCTGGGTTATGTCCCGCAGAACCCAGACGAAGTGGCCGGACTCACCCTCGTGAGCTGAAGGAACCGGAACTACCTCCATTTCATTCCAGAAAGGGGTGCCGTCGCTGCGATAACTGAGCAACTCCTCGGTGATTGCCTGGCGATTTCTCCGGGCTTCGCGTATCCGGTCCAGAGCCGGGGACTGAGTCGCATTGCCCTGAAACACACAGGGCGATTGGCCAATGAGTTCGTCAGGACTGTATCCTGCTATCCGCTTCACAGCCTGATTTACGAATTCGATGCGTGGGCCTGTTTGTTCACCTGGCTCCATTTCCGTAATCATGATTACTTCATGAATCTGATCGACACAGGTCCGGAGCAGCCGACGGCTCTGCTCAAGCTGATAACGCTGGGTCTTGTCCCTGGCCACACCGAACACACCGACCAATTCGTCTTCGACAACGATCGGGAAATGAGTGACCTGGGCTATTACCGTTCGATCCTCACGGTTGATCATCCGGCAGCGGAAACTGGAAGGGTTGCCGACCAGGGCGGCTCCGAAACTGACGCGCGCACGCTCCCGATCTGCGGGATTCACAAAATCCTCCCAGTTGCAAACGATAAGCTCCGGTCTGGAGTAGCCCGTGAGATCAAGAGTTGCCTGATTTATTTCGAGGAAACGGCCTTCAGGATCCAGGCTGAACACGGCATCGGGGTTTTCGGAGAACAGGGAACGGTAACGCTGCTCGTTCCAGGCAAGGGTTTGCGAGAGGGCTCGGTATTCCGTGATATCCGGCAGCTGGAGAAGATAACCGCCATCGGGGTCTGGCTCACTGCCGATGGTCAGTCGGAAGCGTTGCGAGCCAATAGTGGCCTCCAGTTCGCGGCTGGTGGGATCCTGCTTTCCTGCAAGAGCGGCGTGCAGCCAGTCGGCGGCCTTCCTGTCCAGCATTTCCGGAAAACATTTCCGGACTTTCAGGGGCGCATCAATGTGCTCAGCATTTCTACTCAAGTCTGTTATATAGCCAGCCGTGTCCAGCCTGATCACTGCTCCAGGCATGACATCCATTCGGCTCATAGCTTCCCTCCCCGGTCCATCGGCTCCTTCGGTGCCAGCCCGTACCCTACCATTACCCCCTCACATGTTACAGCAGCCTGTCGCCCGTCACGCCTGAACAGCCCTCGAATGCCTTGAGCACCCCGAAATGATGGCCTCAGCCATCGCTCCCAGCGGCAGTACTTCCACCGCAGCGCCCCTTTCAATGGCCTCTTTCGGCATCCCAAATACCACGGAACTTTCCCGGTCCTGGGCAATGGTATGTGCACCCGCCTCCCGCATCGCCAGAAGGCCATTGGCTCCGTCATCCCCCATGCCGGTCATGATTATGCCAAGTGAATTCCGGCCCGCCACTTTGGCCACGGAGCGAAACAGCACATCCACGGATGGTTTGTGCCGGTTCACCGGGGGGCCGTCTGTGACGTTCACCCGATACTGGGCGCCGCTGCGACGCAGCTGCATATGCCTGCCCCCGGGAGCTATCAGTACAAGGCCGGGTAAAACCCTGTCACCATCTGCGGCTTCCCGCACTTCGCAACGGCATAAAGTGTTAAGGCGCTGGGCGAAAGCCGCGGTGAATTTCTCAGGCATATGCTGCACCACCACAATGCCGGGGCAGTTTACCGGCATCCGGGTCAGCACGGCTTCCAGAGCATGGGTGCCACCGGTGGATGTCCCAAGCGCCACCACGTGATCGGTGGTCTGGGTCATGGCCGTGACGGCAGGCGTCGCACTTTTCCGGGTCTGGGCCGGGGCAGCCGGGCGTGGAGACACAGCCTTCACTCTGGCCCGAGCCGCAGCCTTGATGACCTGCACCATGTGCTGGCTGCCAGACTGCAGAAATTCCCTGAGCCCGATTTTGGGCTTGGTGATGATATCCACCGCGCCAGCGGCAAGGGCCTGGAGTGTGGTGTCCGCCCCCTTTTCCGTCAGGGTGGAACAGATGACCACGGGCGTGGGATGTTCTTGCATCAGCTTGCGCAGGAAGGTTATGCCATCCATGCGAGGCATCTCGACGTCCAGCACAATCACATCCGGCCATTCCTTTTGCATTTTCTGCAGGGCAAACAGGGGGTCAGGCGCCGCACCTATCACACGAATGTCAGGGTCTGCTCCCAGCATCTGCGTCAACACCTGCCTGACCACAGCGGAATCGTCGACAATGAAAACATTCACAGGCGCGCTCATGCGGCGCCACCAGTTGCCAGGCAGCAGTCGTATTCGGGCGGTTCACCCAGCCTCACCCAGACGTCGCCCTCTGCCAGATCAAACACCAGTTGCCGGTAAACACTGCCGCCCAGGCTTCTCGCCAAGACATTAAGGTTATGGCGCTGCATCAGTTCTTCCGCGATTTTGATGTTCCGGTCTGCAATAGAGTTTGCCTCAACACCCAGGCCAAACATGCTGGCGCCGCCGAAGAGTTTTGCCTCGTATTCTTCGGCCTTTCCGCCATGCTTTCTGATCTCCGCCACCAGCAGCTGGAGTGCTTCGGTTCCGTACCGGGCGTTCAGACTCCCTGCCGGGCCTCGGTTATCCGGGAGCATGAAGTGGCACATGCCTCCCAGCCTGTGTTCTGGATGCCATAGGGTTACTGCAACGCAGGAACCAAGCACCGTGCGGATACGGGTATGCTGGTCTCCGAAATACCATTCCCCGGGGTGCAGAAAAATATCAATGCCGGACCCCAGCGCAGTCATCA
This sequence comes from Marinobacter sp., assembly GCF_044799475.1. Taxonomy (GTDB): domain Bacteria; phylum Pseudomonadota; class Gammaproteobacteria; order Pseudomonadales; family Oleiphilaceae; genus Marinobacter. The sequence goes on from NZ_CP085217.1 coordinate 3,155,174, forward strand.
TGAACTCGCCCTGTATACCGATGGCATGATGGCCTTCAGGCCATTCTGAAAACCGTTAAGGGTTTCCGAATGGCCAATGATCAGATACCCCCCTGGGCGAAGACGGGCAGCCAGACGGGCAACAATCTGCTGCTTGGTTTCGGTGTTGAAATAAATCATCACGTTGCGCAGAAAAATGACATCAAACATCCCCACTTCCGGCAGTTTGATATTCAGGTTGATCTGGCGGAAGTCCACCCGGGACCGGATTGATGGATCCATCATGAAAGTCCCTTCCGCTGCACCGATTCCCCGGAGGCAGTAGCGCTTCAGAAGCTCCACGGAAATCTTTTCAGCTCGGGCCAGGGGGTAACGTCCTGCTCTGGCCTGCGCCAGCACCTGAGTACTGATATCGGAGGCCAGGATTTCCCAGCCGGTTTTGCCCAGTACCTCGGCAATGACCATGGCCGCCGTGTAGGGCTCCTCGCCACTGGAACATGCTGCGCTCCATACCCGGAAAGGCTGCGGTCTTGAATGGGCCGGCAGAATCGTATCCCTGAGGAAGTCGAAATGCCGGGCCTCCCGGAAGAAGTAGGTTTCATTGGTGGTAAGCAGATCTACCGCCGTCTGCTTTTCCAGCGGGTCCCGGCGAAGGCACTGCCAGTATTCGCTGTAGCTGCGTAGCTGCAGGGCCCTCAGGCGCTTCGCGAGGCGCCCGGCTACCATGGTCCGTTTGCTTGCCGCCATGTGAATGCCAGCCACGGCGAAGATCATGCGCTGGAATTCGCTGAATTCGGCCTCGCTGAGGGCACAAGGTTCGTCGGCGGGGCGGGCCCGCGCCTCAGCTGGCGCGGCCATGCTCAAGGCTGTCAACGACGCTGGCCAGCTCCGCCATTTCCTGAACATTCAGGGCATTTTGCACATTCAGCATGATCACGAAACGCCCCTGTACCTTGCCCATGCCTGCAATAAAATCCGAGCGGATGCGGGCACCGAAACTGGGGGCTGGCTCTATCTCGGTGGGTGGAATTTCCAGCACCTCCGAAACAGCATCCACGATGACCCCCACTTCCTGAAGGCTCTCATGGCCGTCATTGTTTTCATCACCTGAGCTCTCGACCTCGAGAATCACGATGCAGCTGCGACGGTTGATGGCGCTCTCGCCACGCCCAAATCGGGCGGCAAGATCAATCACCGGCACCACACTGCCCCGGAGATTGATTACACCCCGCACGAACCCTGGCATCATGGGTACGGTAGTGAGGTTGCCGAATTCAATGATCTCGCGGATGTGTAAAATCCCTACCGCGAACATCTCTTTGCCGATCTGAAACGTCAGGTATTGATGCTGGTCGCCGGAGGCGTCCGTAGAACTGACACCTCCCTGCTGTGTCTTCTGTAACTGATTCATGTTGCCCCCCTTAGAACCGCACGTAGGCTGACTCGTCGACACGCTCGTGCCTGGAAGAATCGCCTTTTGCGACATCCCCGAGGACCTTTTCCAGGGCATTCTTTTTGGGCCCGGCTTTTACCAGGTTGTGGTTAGTGGAGCCGTCTGCCACCTTGAAGAACCCCATGGCCTGCTGAAGCTGTTCAGCCTGGGCCGACATTTCCTCAGAGGTAGCGGCCAGTTCCTCGGACGCAGAGGCGTTCTGCTGGGTAATCTGGTTAAGCTGCTCCATGGCACTGTTGATCTGGGCAACGCCAGAGGACTGCTCGCTGGACGCAGCCGCAATTTCCTGTACCAGATCGGAGGTCTTCTGGATCGATGGCACCATTTCAGTCAGAAGCCGGCCCGCGCGTTCGGCCAGCTCGACTGAAGATCCCGCCACTTCGCCGATTTCCCGGGCCGCCACCTGGCTCCGTTCCGCCAGCTTGCGAACTTCCGCCGCCACCACGGCAAAGCCCTTGCCATGCTCCCCTGCCCGTGCAGCCTCAATGGCCGCATTCAGTGCCAGCAGGTTGGTCTGGTAGGCAATGTCATCAATGATGGAAATCTTCTCGGCAATGCTCTTCATTGCAGTCACGGTTTTGGCAACAGCCTCACCGCCCTCCACAGCTTCTTTGGCGGCCTTGCTCGCCATGCCATCGGTGACGCCGGCGTTATCGGTATTCTGGCTTATGGAGGCGGTCATCTGCTCCATGGAAGCACTGGTTTCCTCCACGCTTGAGGCCTGCTCACTGGACGCCTGGGAGAGTGACTGACTGGTGGCGTTCACCTCTTCCGAAGCGGAGGCCAGATTGTCAGCACCCGAGCGCACTTCACTGATCACCTGGGACAGACGCTTGACCATCTCATCCATTGCGCCCAGCAACTGGCCAGTTTCGTCGCGGCTGTTAACCTCGATCCTGGTGGTCATGTCGCCGTCCGCCAACTGACGGGCTGCCGATACCGCAGTGTTCAGGGGCCGCACGATGCCGCGGGTGATCAGCCAGGCGAACAGGACACCTATAACAAGGGCAACAATGGACAACACGGCCACAATGAGGATCGAGGTATTGACCAGATCCGTCGTGGCGGCACTGGCTTGCGTCACTTGATCGCCCTGGAACTCCAGAAAGCTCTGGATTTCTCCCATGTACCGGTTAAGGGTGTGGCGGGTCTCATCCATCCACAGAGTGATGGCCGCTGCGCTATTGCCGGTATCAAGGATGGCAAATACTTCCTTGCGACTGGCGCTGAACTCCTTCCGGGCCTCAAGAATCTTATCGAGCCGGGCCAGGCCTACCTCGCTTTCGGTAACGGCTTTCAGCCTGTCAAGCGCTATGCCTATGTCTTTTGCCCGTTCCGCGATCTGTCGATGCAGGGCTTCTATCTCCTCTTCTGGCGTTTCGCTGTTGGTTAGCAGCAGATCCAGGGAAGCCAGCGCGCTGTTCTGGTTGTAATAAATAATATTGTTTGCAAGCTTCAGGCGCTCTGCCTGGGGCCCGGCCAGATCATTTACCATTTCGTCAGCGGTCATGAAACGCTCCGCAGAGACGAACGCCACTATGCCCAGAAGCAGCAGAACGGCGCCAAAAGCGATACCGAGACGCGTACCAATTTTCAGATTTTTGAACATGTCGAGACTCCAGAATTACAACTAGTGAGACGCCGGCAGCCTTGACCGGGCGTTGTTATGGGAACCGCGGGTCGCGGCGTCTTCGTGCTGGCTGATCTGATTCATCAGGGCCGGCACATCCAGGATTAGCGCGACCTGGCCGCTGCCCAGGATCGTGGAGCCGGACAGGCCCCTCAGGTGAGAGAAAATCCCACTCAGGGGCTTGATCACGGTCTGGTGCTCACCGAGCAGCTCGTCCACAACCAGCCCGACTTTCTGATTACCGTGGCGAACCACGATGAGGTTCTGCCGACGGTTTCTTTCACCGGAAAGCCGGAAATGCTCCCTTAGCCGGATCAGGGGCAATACCTCCTGGCGAAGGTTGATAAAGTGTCTATCCTCGCTCTGCTTCTGCTGGTCTGCGCTGAGCTCGGTGCACTCCACCACCATCTCGAGGGGAACCACATAAGAGGCATCGCCCACCCGGGCGAGGAAGCCGTCAATAATGGCGAGAGTGAGGGGTAGCCGGATACGGAATGTAGTGCCGCCGGCCACACCAGGGGACACCAGCTCGACGACGCCGCGAAGGGCCTCGATGTTGCGCCGGACCACATCCATCCCTACGCCACGACCGGACAGGTTGGTGACCTGTTCCACAGTGGAGAAACCTGGCTCAAATATCAGGTTGAACACTTCCCGGTCGGACAGCGCGGCGTCCTCCCGTACCAGACCCCGCTCTACTGCCTTGGCAAAAATCCGGGAGCGATCGAGACCCGCGCCGTCATCGCTGACTTCGATTACGATGGCGCCAGACTCGTGAAAGGCATTCAGATAAACATTTCCCTGAGCTGGCTTACCATTGCTGTTACGCAGCGCAGGCGCCTCAATGCCATGGTCACAGGCATTCCGGACAAGGTGGGTCAGGGGATCACCGATCTTTTCCACCACTGTCTTGTCCAGCTCGGTGTCGGCACCTGTAATGACCAGTTGAATGTCCTTGCCCAGTTCCGAGGAGATATCGTGAACCACACGCTGGAAGCGCTGAAATGTGTCCCCGATGGGCACCATCCGGAGGTCGAGCGAGCTGTCCCGGATACTCTCAACCAGCAGGCGAAGGTTGGCCGCTGATTCCCGGGCCGAAGAATCGCCGTTTCGATCTGCGTCCATGGACACGGCGGCAGATGCAATAACCAGCTCGCCCACCAGATTGATCAGGTTGTCCAGCTTGTCGGCCTGGATCCGGAAATGCTGCACGGTTTTCTTGCGACGGCCTCGCACCTGTTCCTGCTTTTCAAGCGCGGCACTGACCAGCCCAGCCTCAACCACGCCCTGCTCCACCAGGATCTGTCCAAGAGGCTGTCTGGTATCCAGCGCAATCCCGATGTCCTGCATCTCAAGGCATCTTGCCAGCGCCGCCGAGGTCAGCACCCCGGTTCCAACCAGTATTTCCCCAAGGCGCTCGGCATCTTCCGGAAGGGCTTCAAGCAGTTCCGTAAAGCGTTCCAGTCCACTCCCAGGCGGCACCAGGTGAAGCTCATACAGATCATCTGCGAGTTCGAAAACCTCTTCGATAGTCGCCCTCTCCGATGATGTTTTGAGATCGATTTCGAACCCAAGGTAGGAAGTTTCCGCATCAAATTCGTCCAGCCCGGGCAGTGCATCGCACACTGTAGTCACGGAAACCAGCTCACCCAGGGCTCCCAGATAACGGAGAAACCCGAGGGGGTCCATGCCGTGGCGGAGAGCGTCCCGGTCAATTCGCACAGAGAGGTGCCAGGTTCCCTCAACAGCTGTGCCAGCAGTCGCATTTTTTTCGACGTGGGCGGTGTCCGCGCTGGCCGGGAGGGACTGAAAAGGCACCAACTCCGACAGGAGGCCCTCGCCTGCAGGCTGGAGCTCTGCCGCTTCTGCCGGCTCGCTTACTTCCACCAGCAAAGCAATGTGATCCCGACATCGAAGCAGCAGGTTGGCAAGGTCGCTGGACAGCAGGATCTCCTCTGCCCGTAGCCGGTCCAGTACGTTTTCCACCACATGGGTGAATTCCACCACATGACCCAGGCCAAACATGCCCGCGGAGCCCTTGACCGTATGAACGCAGCGAAACAGAGCGTTACGCAGCTCTTCCTCTCCGGGATTTGATTCCAGGTCCAGAAGGAGGTGCTCCATGTCACCCAGCAGTTCACGGCTTTCATCAAGGAATGTCTGCAGAGCCTGTTCCATATTCATGAGCGCGCCTCCCTGGACTGGGGCTGGCTCTGGGCGAGCGACACGCCGGCAAAGCTCAGGGCCTGTTGCACTACATCGCTCGCGGCAGTCACCCCGATCGGCTCGCCGCTGTTATTCTTCAGCCGTGCCGCAACCATCAGCAACTGAAGTCCCGCGGTATCCAGCTCGGTGACGCCACTCAGATCGAGACATGCAAGTTCGCCTGTCCCCACAGCCGCCCGCAGGACTTCAGCCGCTTCCTTTGCCTGATAGATCGTGAGCTCGCCCTGAACGGTCATGCAGCCGGTTTCACGGTCGAAATTCAGGCTTCCGTTCATGGTCCGACCAGCTTGTTGACAGCTGCCAGCATCTGCTGGGGCTGAAACGGCTTGACCATCCAGGCCTTGGCACCGGCGGCCTGGCCCTGCATTTTCTTGTCCTCGGCAGACTCGGTGGTGAGCATGATCACCGGGGTGAATTTATACTCTGGGCGCGACTTCACCTCTTTGAGAAAGGTGAGTCCATCCATGTTCGGCATGTTCACGTCCGAGATCATCAGGTGAACCCGTTGACCCGTGAGCTTGCTGAGGGCGTCGCGGCCGTCACAGGCCTCAATGACCTCGAAACCAGCGCCTTTCAGGGTGAGTGACACCACCTGCCGGATGGAGGCGGAATCGTCGACGATGAGGATGTTCTTGCCCATAACTGCTGAGTCCGTTGTCTGTGGTTCTTTGTCCGGCGCCTGGCCGGGCCATTGATTCAGGTGCTGGTCAGAAGAAAGTGATTTCACCTGCGCCGGCAGGAGCCGCAGTTTTCTTCCGGGTGCCATGGATTTCCCGCTCCTCAGCCATGGCGTAGGAGGCCTCCATGTCGGCCAGCGCACCCGTCACGCTCAGAGCCGACGCATCACCGCTGCTCATTTTTTCCGCCACGTCATTCACGCTGTCCCGGACATGGCAAAGCATCTGACTGATTCTGTCCTGGAACTGAAGCGCCACCAGTGCGTCTTCAACTTCAGCCTGAATACCCTGATTGGTGCCGCGCAGGGACTCAGCGGATTCCACCAGCCCCTCCGCCAGGCCCTGGAAATCCGCCAGAACCCGTTCGATGGTCGCCTCAGAGCCCCTGACCGCTTCGCTATCCCGGCCACTGGATGCCTGCGCTGCCGACACAGCTGCCCGGATGGCATCTCCTATGTAGCGAACCTTGGTACCAATGCGCTCACCGGTCTCCGCAGAAAGACGGGAGAGCTTGCGGACCTCATCCGCCACCACGGCAAAGCCGCGGCCGTGCTCCCCGGCCCTGGCAGCTTCAATGGCGGCATTGAGAGCAAGCAGGTTGGTCTGGCCGGCGATGGTTGCAACGTCCTTTGCCATGGTGTCGAGCTCGTCAACGAAAGTGTCCAGACCGTTGATCTGGTTGAGAAGCCCGTCCCGGTCTTTCAGGGCATTTTTCAGGCTGTTGACCACCGACTGCAGATCTTCCCGGGCCTGGCCGAAGGTCGAGCCCATGCCACCTTCCATGGATCCGGCTACTTCAGAGGCCATTTCGGTTGAGCGGCCGAGGTCGGTTGCCAGATTGGCAAAACAGCCGGTCAGGCCGGTAATCGCGGTTTCCGTCTGGGAGCGGGCGGTTTCGACATGGCTTGCCCAGATGGGCATCAGCTGTCCGCCCAGCGCCATCTGGCTGTCGCGAAATGGTATGGATGTCTGCGCGCTGGTAGCGATATCGGAATCTGCTGATTTTTTGAGGGATTCAAGGTGAGTTCGGGCCAGGTTTCGGCAAATCAGGACCGAGATCAGGGTAAGCACCGAAAGAACAAGTGCCAGAGTCAGGCCGGCGCCCAGGGAGGGTGAGACGTACAGTGTGGCCAGAGCGCCAAGCAGGCCCGGGGCGGCCATCAGCGCGATCATATTCCGATGTGAGATTGCCTGAATCGATGTCACCGGCTGTCCCCTTTTTGTGTTAAGGACATCGTTATACAGAGGCAGAAACCAGACAATCAGCCAGGGACGGTATTCAACCCGGCAAAAGGCTTACGGAAGGTAGGGAAAGGACTACAGACACACCCGCGAGCGGGATCTGCAAATATCGGGTTGCATGACCGGCCCTTTCAGGGACGGTCATGCAGTTGCGGCTCAGTGGTAGTGGCGAGTGCACCGTACCAGCTCCATCGCCAGCTCCCCGTCTTCACAACGGGTCGCTATGTCGCCGACGGTTATGATCCCGGTCAGGTCTTTGTTTTCTGCATCGTTCAGCACAACAAGACGCTGAACCTGCTGGACCTGCATGTTCCGGACGATCTCCTGTACATCGTCGTCCTCATAGGCGTAAAAAACAGCATCGGTAACGATGGAACTTATCTTTTCGTCCGGATTCCTGGATTCAGCCACAGCCCGCAGTGCTATATCCCGGTCGGTGACCGTACCAATGATTCGCTCACCGCGGACCACCGGCTCGAATCCGCTTGCATTTTTGGCCATCAGTTCTGCGGTTTCACGTATTGAAGCATCCGCATCAACGTAATGGGTGCGCCGTGTCATAACCTCCTTGACCTGCATGATCAACTCTCCTTTTTGCTGGGTAACGGGAAAATCGCGGATGCCTTTTTTTAACCGGCCTCAACGACAAACTGAAGCCGAGAGACCATTTTTCAAGCTGCTGAGCCGTTTGGTCACTGGACTCCGGCATATGGCAGAAGCGTCATTCCGGCCGGACCAACAGGGCGACGCCCCGCGGCAGAACTATACGGCGCATCTCCGTCGGCGTACTCAGGGTTTCGCTGAACCAGGCTTCCGACCGCTTGATTCCGCCATGCCTCATAATGCGGCGCGCGATGCCGATGATGTCCTCATTGGCGACCCGAACCGAGCCATGGGACACTGCCTTGCCCAGGGACCAGGTGTTGTCCGTGCCATGCAGGCTGTATGGCGGAAAGTATCTGAGACGGACCCGTCCCATCGGATTATCCGGGTGGCCGGGGGGGGTATAATCCCACTTTGCTGCCCAGGAACTGGCGGGAGGCGTCCAGTCTGGGTTCCAGTCGACCTTGTAAATCCTGAAATTGCCGGTCGGAGTGCCAAGGCCGGGCCTTCCAACCGCAATGGGATAAGTATCCTTCAGCTCGCCGTCGATGTATTCAAAGAGCTTGCGCTCGGCCAGGCTGATTTCGTAGTGAAGTACTGGAAGGTTCCGGTATTCGGGAGCGACCTCAAGGAAACCCGTGTCCGGCAGGAACGATCCGCCGGAAAGCGCCGGCTGGCTGAGGCAAAACAGGATCGGCATCAGCCACCTGAAAGGCGCGCGCCTGGGTTTGCGGGTTCCCGATCGACTGGACATGTCTTTGCTCCCGACCAAATTCGCGTAGGTATCCCCCATCCTGAATAAAAGGCATTAAAAATGCCACTAAGGATTCAGATGCAGAATGCGACTGACAGAAAGCCACGGACAAAACTGGGGTGCGATAACAAGAATGATGACTGGTCGGGGCTGGACGTTCTCACCAGGAATCCGGGAGGAGTTCTGTAAATAATGGAGGCGCGGGTCGGAATCGAACCGGCGTTAACGGAGTTGCAGTCCGCTGCATGACCACTCTGCCACCGCGCCAGGGATAAAGTCCGGGGGAAAAAATGAGGACCTTTAAAACGTCTCCTGAACCGGGTTCGGGGAGATACTCTGATTGTGCCTTTCAGACCCTGTTCGAGTCCAGAAACTGGAGCGGGAAACGAGATTCGAACTCGCGACCCCAACCTTGGCAAGGTTGTGCTCTACCACTGAGCTATTCCCGCTTGACAACGAGGGCGTATTCTACGGATTCGGCGGGTGCCGTCAACCACTTTTTCAACATTCTGTTTTTGTTGAAATTCAGGCTGATTTTTGACCGAAGATCAGGAAGCCAAAAAGCGAACGGCTGAAGGACCGCTTACGGCCCTTCAGCCGTTCAACTGACACTATCAGCTATTCGGGCCAACCGCCGGCGTCACGGGTTTGCTGACCGGTGCCGACCTGACATCTTTCGCCAGGCTTCTGCTTCTGAGCGTCAGCAGTTTCTGCTCGTGATGCAGACCCTTGCCCAGACTTACGCACATGACCAGCAGCACAACCGTGAAGGGCAGGCCCGTAGTGACCGCCCCGGCCTGGAGGGCCGTCAGAGCATCAGCACCACCTATGGTAAGCAATGCGGCCGCAATCACGCCTTCCAGCGTTGCCCAGAACACCCGCTGAGCTGCGGGCGCATCGATCTTGCCGCCGGACGTGATGCTGTCGATAACCAGGGAGCCGGAATCCGATGAGGTTACGAAGAAGACCAGCACCAGGATAATCGCGAGGAACGAAGTAATGCCAGCCAGGGGCAGGTTTTCCAGCATCTGGAACAGAGTCAGGGAGGAGTCGCCAATGCCATCGGCCAGCGCACCGACGCCGCCAATGGTCTGCTCGAGGCCACCGCCACCAAAAGCGCTCATCCAGACCATGGTGACCACTGTTGGGACGACCAGTACCGCAGTCAGAAATTCGCGAACGGTCCGGCCTCTGGAGATGCGGGCGATGAACATTCCCACGAAAGGCGACCAGGAGATCCACCAGGCCCAGTAAAAGATGGTCCAGCCGTGGTAAAAGGTTTCATCTTCACGACCCACCGGGTTGCTTAATGGCAGGATGTACTCGGCATAGGAACTTATCGTTAGCCAGAGGTTGCCAAAGAAAGTCATTATCGAGCCGGCGAAAATGACAAAAAGCAGCAACGCCCCCGCCAGGACCATATTGATGTTGCTCATCACTTTCACCCCGCCATCAAGCCCCCGCATGACCGAAATGAGTGCAACCGCCGTGACCAGGATGATGATGCCGGTCTGGGTGCTGAGACTGGCGGGAATTTCAAACAGGTGATTGAGGCCTCCGGCCGCCTGCTGGGCACCAAAACCCAGGGAAGTAGCGAGGCCGAAGATGGTTGCTACGACGGCGACGATGTCGATGACGTTACCAATGGGCCCGTATATACGGTTGCCGAGCAGGGGGTAGAAAGTTGAACGGATCGTCAGCGGCATGCCTTTGTTATAGGCAAAAAAGGCGAGCGAGAGACCCACAACGCCATAAATGGCCCAGGGATGCAGACCCCAGTGGTACATGGTCGCCGCCATGGCCGCGCGCTGGGCTTCCATCGTCCCTCCTGCCGTATTCAGTGGCGAGCCATACCATTCGGTGTAATATCCGATCGGCTCGGCCACGCTCCAGAACATCAGGCCGATGCCCATGCCGGCGGCAAAAAGCATGGCAAACCAGGACATCCTGCTGTGTTCTGGTTTGGCATTTTCGCCGCCGAGGCGGATCTTTCCGGCAGGCAGAAATATCAGCGCCACGCAGAAGAGCACAAAAATGTTCCCGCTGGTGAGGAACAGCCAGTCAAAGGTATTGATGGACCAGGTTCGCGCAGCCAGAAGCATTTCGCTGGCCGCCGTCGGGAAAATCAGGGAAAGAATAACGAACAGCAGGATCAGCCCCGCGCTCGTAAAAAAAACCGGGTTGTGAAGCTCAAGCCCCAGTGGATTGATGTTGTCCTGCCCTACCTTGTAATCAGACTCATAAATTGCCTCGAGCTCTCTTATCGATTCAGAATCCTTTATTTTATTGACCTGTCTTTTCCCGGCCATTTGGCATTCTCCTATAGTTGTTATTGCCTGATTGGGCTGCTGGCAAAGACTGAGCCTGACAATGTCCTGCCAGTGTCCCGACAAGGTCCCAACAAATCCCGTTTGTTAAAAACCAATACCTGCGTGTACGCAGCTTTTTGAGCCTCTACAGATAATCACACTCGCACAGAATCAATCCGTCTGCTGGCGACCCGGTTGGTTCTATATGCGACGGCAGGCTCCTGAGCGAAAGCCCCCTCTGGCCATCCGCGAAGACGTCGGATCCGCGTTTAGCGGGGCCCGGGAAATTTTTTGACGTTTCCAGGATTCTTTCGGTCGTATCCAGTCAATTTGGGCATGTGCCAGAGGGATATGCTTCGACCATATCCCTATGCCTGGAGCTAGCCATGACCCCCTCTGAACTGCACCGTGATTCGATCGTTATTGATGGCCTGATTATCGCCAAGTGGAATCGCGACCTGTTTGAAGACATGCACAAAGGCGGTCTGACCGCCGCCAACTGTACAGTGTCGGTCTGGGAGGACTTCCAGGACACCGTCGACAACATCGTGATGGTTAACCGGCTGATGCGTGAAAGCGCTGATCTGGTCCGGCCTGTCCGCACTACCGGCGACATCTTCCGTGCCAAACAGGAAGGTAAAACCGGCATCATCATGGGCTTTCAGAACGCCCATGCCTTCGAAGACCAGTTGGGTTACGTCGAGGTTTTCAAGCGTCTCGGCGTGGGCATCGTGCAACTTTGCTACAACACCCAGAACCTTGTCGGCACCGGGTGCTATGAGCGCGATGGCGGGCTTTCGGACTTCGGGCGCGAGATTATTGGCGAGATGAACCGCGTCGGGGTCATGTGCGACCTGTCCCATGTTGGCGCCAAAACTTCAGAAGAAGTCATTCTCGAATCCACAAAGCCGGTCTGCTATTCCCATTGCCTGCCCTCCGGCCTCAAGGACCATCCCAGGAACAAGAGCGATGAGCAGCTCAGGTTCATTGCGGACCATGGTGGCTTTGTCGGCGTGACCATGTTCGCCCCTTTCCTGAAGAACGGAATCAACTCCACCATCGATGATTACTGTGAAGCCATCGCCTATGTAATGAACATTGTGGGCGAGGATGCCATTGGCATAGGCACTGATTTCACCCAGGGCCACGGCAAAGAATTCTTCGACATGCTGACCCACGACAAGGGCTATGCACGCAAGCTGACTGAATTCGGCAAGATCGTGAATCCTCTGGGCATCCGCACCATAGGCGAATTTCCCAACCTGACTGAAGCCCTGCTTGGTCACGGTTTCTCGTCGTCCCAGGTGCGCAAGATCATGGGCGAAAACTGGGTGCGGGTTCTTGGCGAGGTCTGGGACACCGAGGACGCGCGAGCGATCGAGTCTGCCCCCGCAGATGAATCCGGGTCTCTCACGACCACCAGCAACGTAGCCTGAGACCCTCAGGCACATCCTTCTTTGACTGATTTGAGGAAAAGACAATGGCAGCAACTGCGCCAGAAATGCCAATCGAAGTGGACGCGGAAACCGGGGTCTGGACAACCGATGCGTTGCCCATGCTGTATGTACCCCGCCATTTCTTTGTCAACAACCACATGGCCATAGAGCAGGAAATCGGGGCGGAGCGTTACGCCGAGATCCTTTACGACGCAGGCTACAAGTCCGCATGGCACTGGTGTCAGAAAGAATCCGAACTGCACTGCCTGGAAGGAAAGGCGGTTTTCCAGCATTACATGACCCGCCTGTCCCAGCGCGGCTGGGGGATGTTCACCATCGAAGAGCTCGACATAGAGAAGGGAACGGCCCGTGTCCGGCTCGACTACAGCGCCTTCGTCTACGTGTACGGAAAGGCCGGTCGCAAGGTGGACTACATGTTTACTGGCTGGTTCGCCGGCGCCATGAACCAGATTCTCGCCGCCGCTGGCTCGTCGCTGCAGACATATGCAGAGCAGGTTCAAAGCGCCGCCGAAGCCGGCTGTGACCATGGCGTATTTATTGTGCAGCCACTGAAATAAGGATCCGATGATGGCCTTCGAAGAACTGTTCAAACCAATCCAGATCGGCAAGCAGACGATCCGGAACCGGATCGTAAGCACCGCTCATGCCGAGGTTTACGCCACCGACGGCGGCATGACCACCGAACGCTATATTAAATATTACGAAGAGAAGGCCAAGGGTGGCTGCGGCTTGTGTATCTGCGGTGGCTCATCCGTGGTTTCCATCGACAGCCCCCATGGCTGGTGGAGTTCGGTGAACCTGTCCACGGATCGCATCATCCCGCATTTTCAGAATCTCGCGGATGCCGTGCACAAGCATGGCGGCAAGATCATGATCCAGATTACACACATGGGTCGTCGCTCACGCTGGGACGGCTTTGACTGGCCTTCCCTGGTGTCTCCTTCGGGCATTCGCGAGCCGGTTCACAGGGCAACCTGCAAAACCATCGAAGAAGAGGAAATTCTGCGCATCATCGGAGATTTCGCCAAAGCCGCAGGACGCGCCAAGGCAGGCGGACTGGACGGGGTCGAGCTCTCGGCGGTGCACCAGCATCTGATTGATCAGTTCTGGAGTCCGCGGGTCAACAAGCGGACTGACAAGTGGGGGGCCACCTTCGAGGACCGCATGCGTTTTGGCATGGAGGTGCTCAAGGCCGTTCGCGCCGAGGTCGGCGACGATTTCGTGGTGGGCATGCGAATCACTGGGGACGAATTCCATCCCGATGGCCTGAGCCACGACGACATGAAACAGATCGCGGCCTATTACGATGCCACCGGCATGGTTGATTTCTTCGGCGTGGTGGGATCCGGATGCGACACCCACAACACCCTGGCCAACGTGATTCCCAATATGTCCTACCCGCCGGAGCCGTTTCTGCATCTGGCTTCGGGCATAAAGGAAGTGGTCAAGGTTCCTGTCATTCACGCCCAGAATATCAAAGACCCCAACCAGGCCCAGCGCATTCTGGAAGCAGGCTATGTAGACCTGGTGGGCATGACCCGCGCCCATATCGCGGACCCCCACATCGTCAACAAGATCAAACTGGGTCAGGTCGACCAGATCAAGCAGTGTGTAGGAGCCAATTACTGTATCGACCGTCAGTACCAGGGCCTTGATGTACTGTGCATCCAGAACGCCGCCACTTCGCGGGAGTACATGGGTCTGCCCCACGTCATCGAAAAGACCACCGGGCAAAAGCGTAACGTGGTGGTGGTCGGTGGCGGGCCTGCCGGCATGGAAGCTGCACGGGTAGCAGCCGAGCGCGGCCACGCGGTAACCCTGTTCGAAGCCAGTGACGCCCTCGGGGGGCAGATCACCATCGCCGCCAGGGCCCCCCAGCGCGATCAGATCGCCGGTATTACACGGTGGTTCCAGCTTGAACTGGCACGACTCAACGTTGAGGTCTGCCTAAACACCCGCGCCGATGAGGGTCTTCTGGAACTCAATCCCGATATCGTGATTGTCGCCACTGGTGGCCAGCCTTTTCTTACCCAGGAGCCCGGATGGGGCGCCGAGGAAGGCCTGGTTGTCAGCACCTGGGACATTCTCAACGGCGTGGTCGAACCCGGAAAGAACGTTCTGGTCTACGACACCATTTGCGAATTTCCAGGGATGTCGGCGGCAGACTTCCTGTCCGAAAAAGGCTCGAAAGTCGAAATAGTGACCGATGACATCAAACCCGGTGCCGGCGTCGGCGGCACCAGCTTCCCGACCTATTACCGCAGCCTTTACACCAAGGAGGTGATCATGACCTCTGACCTGTTGCTCCACAAAGTCTACCGGGAGGGCGACAAGCTGGTCGCCGTGCTGGAAAACGAGTACACCGGCGTCCAGGAAGAGCGGGTTGTGGACCAGATTGTGGTTGAAAACGGCATCCGGCCGGATGAGACCCTTTACTACGCCCTCAAGGACCAGTCCATAAACAACGGTCAGATGGACCTTGATGCGCTTTTCAGCATCAAGCCACAGCCGGCGCTAGAAGCACTCAGTGGCAACGGAAAAGACTTTCTGCTGTTCCGTCTGGGAGACTGCAACGCTCCCCGGAACACCCATGCGGCTATCTATGACGCGCTGAGATTATGCAAGGACTTCTGAGCACAGACTCGTCCGGGCTGAATGTCCCGTTGCCCGGCTCTCAGCCGGGCCGGTAACAGGAGAACTGAAATGCTTGATCAACTCCTAACTGTTCTGATCATCGCGGCCCTTGCGCTGGCGATTATCGGAGCGGCCCGCCGGGTCTTCCTGTGGCGCCGGGGAAGGCCATCACAGGTGGCCTTTTTCAGGGGCCTGATATCGATGCCCCGTCGGTATCTGGTGGATCTGCACCATATTGTGGGGCGGGACAAATACATCTCACGGACGCACGTGGCGACAGCTGGTGGATTCGTCGTTGCTGCGGCCCTGGCCATTGTTGTTCATGGCTTTGGCCTGGACAGCGCACCCTTGGCCTGGCTGTTGATCGCCTCCGCTCTGTGCATGTTTGTTGGCAGCCTCTTTGTGGCCAAACGGCGGATCGATCCGCCCGACCGCCTGTCCAGAGGACCCTGGATGCGGCTGCCTAAAAGCCTGATGGCATTTTCCCTCGGCATTTTTCTCGTCACGCTACCCACTGCCGGAGTCGTCCCTGCCGATATCGGCGGCTGGGCCCTGGCGGCCGCCCTCTCAGGGGTCGTTGCCCTTGGTCTGGGGGAAATGTTCCTGGGCATGACCTGGGGCGGCCCCATGAAACACGCCTTTGCCGGCGCCCTGCATCTGGCTTTCCACCGCCGCCCGGAGCGCTTTGGCGGCGGGCGTTCGACCGGACTGAAAGCCCTTGATCTTGGCGACCGGGAAGCTCCTCTGGGAGCAGGGAAACCCGAAGACTTCACCTGGAACCAGTTGCTGGGATTCGATGCCTGCGTGCAATGCGGCCGGTGCGAAGCTGTGTGCCCGGCATTTGCCGCGGGCCAGCCGCTAAACCCGAAAAAACTGATTCAGGACATGGTCGTGGGCATGGCGGGCGGCACCGATGCCAGCTATCACGGCTCTCCTTACCCCGGCAAGCCGGTCGGCGAACATTCCGGTGCGCATGATCAGCCCATCGTGGCCAGGCAAGGCAAAGGACTGGTAGACCCGGAAACACTCTGGTCCTGCACTACGTGTCGGGCCTGTGTCGAGGAATGCCCGATGATGATCGAGCATGTGGATGCCATCGTCGATATGCGGCGTCACATCACCCTTGAGCTCGGCGTTACTCCCGGCAAGGGCGTGGAGGTGATCGAAAATCTGATTGCCACGGATAATCCCGGCGGCTTCTCTCCCGATTCGCGCATGCACTGGGCCGCCGACCTGAACCTGCCTCTGATGTCAGAGCAGGGATCCGCAGATATCCTGCTGTGGATTGGCGACGGCGCATTTGACCAGCGCAACCAGAGAACACTGCGGGCCCTGGTGCAGATACTTCGGGCTGCGGACGTGGACTTTGCGGTACTGGGAAACGACGAGCGGGACAGTGGTGACCTCGCCCGCCGACTGGGCGATGAAGCCACGTTCCAGAGCCTGGCAAAACGCAACATCGCGACCCTGGCAACAGCAGGATTCAGATCCATTGTCACCTGCGATCCCCATAGCTTCCATGTACTGAAGAACGAGTATCCCGAGCTGGGCGGAGATTACACTGTATACCACCACAGCACCTTTATTGCTGACCTGATGGCGAACAGCCGGTTGCAGGTGTCTCCCTGGAAGGGCAATCGCGTCACCTATCACGACCCCTGCTACCTCGGCCGCTACAACGGTGAGTATGAAGCTCCCCGTAATGTCCTCAAGGCTCTGGGGATGGAGGTGGTCGAGATGCAGCGCAGCGGTTATAAATCCCGCTGTTGTGGCGGTGGTGGCGCCGCGCCGGTCATTGATATTCCGGGCAAGCGCCGGATTCCGGACATGCGCATGGAAGACATCCGGGAAACCGGGGCAGAGCTGGTAGCCGTTGGATGTCCACAATGTACAGCCATGCTGGAGGGTGTTGTTGAGCCCTCGCCTCAGGTCCGCGACATCGCCGAGCTGGTAGCCGCCAATCTGGTCCAGCCGGGCAGGGAAAAACCCGCGGCTTCGCCACGGCCCACTGTTGAGGTAACGCACTGATGCACAATGACACCGGCTCTTTACCCCGTCGTGACCCGCGCTGGGAATGGATCGCCCGCAATCGCCTGCATCCGCTCCATGAGGAAACGCTTGCGGGCCCAGTTACTGATTCTACGGAGGCCCACGTCTGGCAGGGGCCCAACGGGCTGATCCGACGCGATCCCCACAAGGTGGGATTCGTCGGCATCAGCGGGCTCAAACGCATCGATCGCAGTGGCGCTCAGGGCGGCACCACCGCCAACCAGCGTGGCGGCCGCAAGGCGGCACCTGCGGATGCGCGTAAGTCCGTGGTAATTGAAAACCCTGCATTCCTGATTACCGTGGTGCCCGATCTTCCCGGCGGCCGGCTCTGTGCACATGACCGCGACCTGTTCGGCCTGGCCAGGCAACTGGCGGACGCCAATCCTGACAGGCCCGGGGCCGTGCTCGCCGTGGTTTTTGATGAACTGCGCGAAGACGGTTTCGGTGACGCCGGCGTTGACCGACTGCTGCACTACGAGGACCGGTCTGCCGCGTCCCGCGAAGCCAGAGCATACGCACCCGAAACGCGTCTGGGTGTTTTGACACATATCGAACGTGAACTGCTACCTGATCACTGGCTGTTCCCGGATTCGGCGATGGGTGGTGCCGAACTGGGCCGGCGTCTTGCAGCAAAACTGGGCGAACGGCCGGCAACCCAGGTCTGGCAAATCGAGGACAACGGCACTGAGCTGCGCTGCACTGGCCGGGGTGCCGCTGGCGTCACGGACATTAGCCGCCCCCTGCCCCGGATCGTATTGGCCCTGCCTGAATGTGCCGAACCTGTGGCCCGGACACGACATGCCGCACAGCCACTATCGCTTTCGCCGGGCCAGGGCCTGGCCTGGTTGCCCGGCCGCATCCAGAACCTCGGAGCGGTCGCCGTTGATCCGGCGCAGGTAGCTCTGAGTGAGTCCGAATTCATCCTTTCTGCCGGCCGCGGCGTGCGCGACTGGGAAGGATTTCACAAGGCGGCTGAAGTGCTTGGCGCCACCGAAGGCGCGTCAAGGGTCGCAGTGGATGACGGCTTCATGACGCGGGACCGCCAGGTGGGCGCCAGTGGAACCTGGGTAAGTGCAAGGGTCTATATCGCCGTGGGCATCTCTGGTGCCATCCAGCACCTCCAGGGCATACAGAGCTGTGACAAGGTGGTCTCGATCAACCTGGATCCGGATTGTGACATTATCAAAAGGGCCGACCTTGCTGTGATCGGAGATGCCGCGCAAGTCCTGGCAGCCCTGGTAGCCCTTCAGCAAAAAGAGAGCAGATCTCATGCAGCCTGATTCCAGCTCCACCCCCGAGTCTGAAAACAGTTTGAGCATCGCTGTGCTTGTCTCTGTCGGATGTCATCCATTAACCGGGCGGCCCAGACGGGCCGACCAGGACGCTCGGGCTCTGGAGATGGCATTTTCTGTGGAGGGCGCCACACCAGCTCTTCTCCACGCCGGACCCTGTGATGATGTCGGCGAGGATGCACTGCGGACCTATTTAGGCATGGGTGGTGGAACCGACCTGGACTCGCTGATCGTCCTGGAGCAGACCGCGGATGCCGATGTGCTGCCCTCCCTTACCGATGAACTGAAGGCATTGGGGCCGCAACTGGTGCTTTGCGGCATGCGCGCTGAAACAGGGGAAGGCTCGGGAATGCTTCCCTACCTGTTAGCTGAGCGCCTGGGCTGGCCGATCATCAGCGGTGTGGCAGCAGTGGAAAGCATACAGGATGGTGTAGTCGTGGCATTGCAGGCCCTGCCCCGTGGTCAGCGTCGACGGCTGTCAGTCCGCCTGCCTGCCATAGCCACGGTCGACAGTGCAGCGCCCGCACCAAGGGCTTCAGCTTATGGTCCTGCAAGAAGGGGCACACTTCCCGTTTTCAGCACCGAGTCGACCGCCGATGAGGCCCAGAACGAATGGCTCGTTTCTCCGGCGCGCAAACGCCCGAAACGCCTGAAAATCATAACGGCAACGTCAGCCCGGGAACGATTCAGGGCAGCCGCCGCGAAAGCCCAGGGAGGCAGCGGGAAAGTGTTGAAGGATGTAAGCCCGGAGGCCGCCGCCGAAGCGATTCAGGCCCTGTTGAAAGAGGAAGGCGTCTTGCGCTGAGGTACTGGTATCCAGCCGTGTGACAGCAGTAAATTCCTGGCCGCCGGCTGGCAGGGCGGCCAGGAATTTCACTTCGGAAATCCATTCCCTGCTCTTTATCTCCCGCTTCCGGACTCCTGGCCCTGCTCTGTTTCCAGTTTCAGAATCTCTGCCCGGTGGCCCAGGTTGGAAAGCATCTGCTCGCTGTACCACTGAAGGAAGTCGATCACGCCGAACTCGGCAGTTTCGGAATAAGGCCCTGGCTCGTAGGCGACAGAGTTGATGCCCCGCTGGTTTTCCTCGGCAAGCCGTCGATCCTGCTCGTTGGTCGCGTCCCAGACTTTACGCATGTTTTCGGGATCATAATCCACCCCTTCGACGGCGTCCTTGCGTACAAGCCATTTGGTGGTCACCACCGTCTGTTGAGGGCCCAGTGGCAGTACACGGAAGACCACTGCATGGTCGCCCATGAAGTGATTCCATGAGTTGGGCAGGTGCAGAATTCGCAGTGATCCCACATCCGGGTTCTTTATGCGCCCCATCAGCTTATTGCAGGCGACCTTGCCATCAACCGTCATCGCCATGGCTCCCTCGAGCAGCGGCGTGCGCGTGAAACGGTTGCGGCGTCCGAAGCGCCTTAACTGCCAGGGGATGCCTTCGGCGTTCCACTGGGTCTGCTTGCGTGCAACCAGACTTTTGTATTCGGGAGTCGCACGGGGATCGTCGGTATCGTCGAATTCCTGCAGGCTGTTGAGCAATTCGGGGTGCGCCCCATTACAGTGGTAACACTCCCGGTTGTTCTCGATCACCAGCTTCCAGTTGGCCTGCTCAACCAGTGTGGATTCCGCCGCTACTTTTACGTTTTCCATGTCATAGGGCGCAAGGTACTCGTCGAAGGCTGCCGTGAGGTCATCAATGGCAGGCGGCTCTTCCGCCAGACAGATAAAAATAAAACCGCCCCCGGTTTTGACATGCACGGGCTTGAGCCCGTAATCGGAAACCTTGAAATCACTGCCCATGTTACTGCCGGCGTAAAGCAGACGTCCGTCCAGCTCATAGGTCCACTGATGGTAGGGGCAAACCAGCTTGGCCACCTTGCCTTTGCTCTGGCTGCACAGCCGTGAGCCGCGATGGCGACAGACGTTATGAAACGCCTTCACTTCGCCTGTGTTATCCCGGGTGATGATCACGGAGTTCGAGCCGATCTCCACGGTCATGTAATTTCCTTTCACCGGAATCTCGCAACTCATACCGGCGAAAATCCATTCCTTGCCAAATATCTCCTGCATATCCAGCTTGAACATCTCATCATCGTTATAGAGCGGCTGCGGCAAAGAAAATTTTTGCCGGCGATTCAGCAGCATTTCCGTCATGGATGCGCGCGGGCTGTTGACGGGATCGTTAAGACGGCCGGAATACACTGGGTCCATTTGGCTGCTCCTCATTGTTGTTGGTTCTGGTTTACGGATCGGTGCCTGAGGATTACCGCTTTGAAGAGAACCGTCAGGCTGCTTTGGCGAAGTGTGTACCAGCTTTGCAGGACCCAGTTGTCTATTCACGACAGGCGCAACGCCAGCCACGACATGGCAGATCAAATTATCTGTACGCGTCAGAAACCCGTT
Organism: Marinobacter sp.; assembly: GCF_044799475.1. GTDB lineage: Bacteria > Pseudomonadota > Gammaproteobacteria > Pseudomonadales > Oleiphilaceae > Marinobacter. The sequence goes on from NZ_CP085217.1 coordinate 3,175,885, forward strand.
ACCCGAATGCAGGCTGTCACCTCGGCCGAAAGTCAAAAACCGTTTTCCACGCAGGACATACCGCAGAAAAAACATCGGCTGATCCGTGGCATTTACAGATAACTCCATGTCGTTAATAGGCAAGTTCCGGGCGCAGCGGCCGGTGAAAATGCACTGGTAGTTATGTCGGTGACAGCAGACTCCGGGTCGCCATTTTTTGCATACTTTCCCGCTAGAGCAGGTGTTTATGAGCGCAACCTTTCTGAATCCGGTAAACACTCAGACCTGGAGCAACGGTCGTCACGTGGTGCAATGCACTCAGGTGATACAGGAAACCTGGGACGTCCGCACATTCTGCTTTGTGGCTGAGCAGCCAATTCTCTTCTATTTCAAGCCGGGACAGTTCGTCACCCTGGAGCTGGAAATCGACGGTGAGAGCATCATGCGCTCCTATACGATTTCAAGTTCGCCCTCGGTTCCCTACAGCTTTTCGATAAGCGTCAAGCGGGTTCCCGGCGGTAAAGTGTCAAATTGGCTTCACGACAATCTCGGCGTCGGTCAGACACTGGCGGCCCATGGCCCGGTAGGCGATTTCAACGCTATCGACTATCCCTCTGAAAAGATCCTTATGCTTTCCGGTGGCGTCGGCATCACGCCGCTCATGTCCATGGCACGCTGGTTTTTTGACACCAATGCCAATGTCGAGGCCTGCTTCGTCCATAGTGCCCGCACACCCAAAGACATCGTCTATGCCCGCGAGCTCGAGCACATGTGCTCACGCATCGCAAACTTCAATGTTCACATGATCTGCGAGCGCCAGGAGGCGGGATACCCCTGGACCGGCTATCGGGGCTTCCTCGGCCGGCAGATGCTCGAACTGATCGTTCCCGACTTCATGGAGTGGGAGATTTTCTGCTGTGGCCCGACCCCCTACATGAGCGCTGTCAAAAGGATCCTGCGCGAGGCGGGTTTTGACATGAGCCATTATCACGAGGAGTCGTTCGGGGCGACGCCGGTGGACATTGTCGAGGAAGTCATCGAACACGCCGAAGCAGCGGCGGACGCCGACGCAATGCTGGAACAGTCGGACCTTGTCAGTGTGAGCTTCACCGACAGCGACAAGAGCGTTCAGATCCCCCGGACGGAGACAGTACATTCCGCCGCGGCCCGGGTAGGACTGCACATTCCCAAGGCCTGCGGTATGGGCCTTTGCGGAACCTGCAAGGTAGCGCTTAAAGAAGGTCAGGTCGAAATGCAGCATAACGGGGGCATCACCGAGGAAGATGAAGAGGCCGGCTATATCCTTGCATGCTGCAGCAAGCCCATCGGAAACCTGGTAGTGGAATATTGATGATGTCGCAAACAGGATTCCCGCTGACGCCGCTAAGCACTTTCAGCAACAACGCTGGGGCTACCATCCAGACAGGACTTAACACCGGCAATTTCGCCGGGATCTGAATAAACGCTTTTGAGGAGACTCTCCATGTTCAGCCAAGAAGATAAATTACAGGGATTCGATGATGTGTTGATGGAGGCCATCAAAGCGGAGTCCGAACGCCAGGAAGCCCATATTGAATTGATTGCTTCCGAAAATTATACCAGCTTCCGGGTAATGCAGGCCCAGGGCACCCAGCTGACCAACAAATACGCCGAGGGCTATCCCGGAAAACGTTATTACGGTGGCTGTGAGCACGTCGACACCGTCGAAAGCCTGGCAATCGATCGTGCCTGCGAGTTATTTGGCGCCTGTTATGCCAATGTCCAGCCGCACTCGGGGGCCCAGGCTAATGCCGCTGTCTTCATGGCACTTCTCAAGCCCGGCGACAACATCCTTGGCATGAGCCTGGCTCATGGCGGTCATCTTACTCACGGTGCAGCTCCGAACTTCTCCGGCAAACACTACAACGCTGCGCAGTACGGGCTGAATACAGAGACTGGCGAGATTGACTACGAAGAAGTCGAACGTCTGGCGCAGGAACACCAACCAAAGATGATCATCGCCGGCTTTTCCGCTTATTCGAGAGTTGTGGACTGGGCCCGCTTCCGCTCGATTGCCGATTCTGTCGGCGCCTGGCTGATGGTTGATATGGCTCATGTGGCGGGCCTCGTTGCCGCCGGCGTCTACCCCAGCCCGATCGAGCACGCCCATGTGGTTACCACTACAACCCACAAAACTCTGAGAGGACCCCGTGGCGGTCTGATTCTCAGTTCGCTTGCTGACGAAACCCTGCACAAGAAGCTCAACGGTGCGGTCTTCCCGGGACAGCAGGGCGGCCCCCTGATGCACGTGATCGCCGCCAAAGCGGTAGCGCTCAAAGAGGCAATGGGAGAAGGCTTTGTGCAGTATCAGCGTCAGGTCATAGCAAACGCCCGTGCCATGGCGAAGGTGTTCGTTGATCGCGGTTTTGACATAGTATCCGGCGGCACCGACAACCACCTCTTTCTGGTTTCGCTGATTGACCAGGGCATCACCGGCAAGGCTGCCGACGCGCTGCTGGAACGCGCTCACATTACCGTCAACAAGAATGCGGTACCCAACGATCCCCAGAGTCCGTTCGTGACCTCAGGCCTTCGTATCGGAACACCCGCGGTAACCACTCGCGGCTTCACGGAAACCGAATGCGAAACCCTGGCCGGGTGGATCTGTGATCTTCTCGATGCCCTGGCCAGTGGTGAGGAGACCAACCGGATCGAGGCTAGCGTGCGTGAGCAGGTCACCGCCCTGTGCCAGCGTTTCCCGGTTTATCCCGCAACCCGTAGCAAGTCTGCCACTACTGCTGCAGCTTAACCACACATTAAGGGTCACGTTATGGAACGCTATTCGGTTTTCGGCCTTATCAGGCACGCCTTGAGCTATCACGAGAACTGGCAAAAGACCTGGCGCAGTCCCACGCCGAAAAAAGAATACGACGTGGTAATCATCGGAGGCGGCGGCCATGGCCTCGCCACTGCTTACTATCTGGCCAGTCGTTATGGCGTGACCAATGTGGCGGTGATAGAAAAAGGCTGGCTGGGTGGCGGCAACACCGCCCGCAACACCACGATTGTCCGGTCGAACTACCTCTGGGACGAGTCTGCGGAGCTCTACGAACATTCAATGAAGCTCTGGGAAGGATTGTCCCAGGATCTGAACTACAACGTGATGTTTTCCCAGCGCGGAGTACTGAACCTTGGTCATACCCTGCAGGACATGCGGGACATCCAGCGCCGGGTCAATGCCAACCGGCTCAACGGTATTGACGGCGAAGTGCTGGATGCGCAGCAGGTGAAGGAAATCGTTCCCATCATGGACTGCTCCAGCAATACCCGTTACCCGGTCCTGGGCGCTTCCTGGCAGCCCCGGGCAGGCGTCGCCCGACATGACGCCGTCGCCTGGGGTTACGCCCGTGGCGCAGACAGGCTCGGGGTCGACCTGATCCAGCAGACAGAAGTTACCGGCCTTAATATCAAAAACGGCAGGATCGTCGGCGTCCACACCACCAAAGGCGACATAGGTGCCAAAAAAGTGGGCTGTGTCGTCGCCGGCAATTCCGGCGTGGTCGCAGGCATGGCAGGCTTCAAGCTGCCGATTGAGTCACATCCCTTGCAGGCGCTGGTATCCGAGCCGCTCAAGCCGATTCTGGACACAGTAGTCATGTCCAATCACGTTCATGGCTACATCAGCCAGACCGACAAAGGGGACCTGGTCATTGGCGCCGGTATCGATGGCTACAACGGCTACGGTCAACGCGGGAGCTATCCCACCGTGGAACATACGCTTCAGGCCATCGTGGAGCTCTTCCCGATCTTCTCCCGGGTGCGCATGAACCGTCAGTGGGGTGGCATCGTGGACACCACGCCGGATGCCTGCCCGATTATTTCGGCTACGCCGGTTGAAGGACTGTTTTTCAACTGCGGCTGGGGAACGGGCGGCTTCAAGGCCACACCGGGATCGGGCGATGTTTTCGCCTGGACCCTCGCCAATGGCCGGGCCCATTCCATTGCAGAGCCTTTTTCCATTGACCGCTTCTATACCGGCTCGTTGATCGACGAGCACGGCGCCGCGGGCGTCGCTCACTAAAGGAGTTCGGAACATGTTCTACATTCATTGCCCCTACTGTAACGAGCGGCGATCAGAGGAAGAGTTCCATGCCAAGGGCCAGGCCCACCTGAAGCGCCCGGAGAATCCCGAGGAAGCTTCGGATACGGAATGGGGGGATTACCTGTTTTTCCGTGACAATCCTCGCGGCCTGCACCAGGAGATGTGGGTTCACGCAGCTGGCTGTCGGAAGTTCTTCAATATTCTCCGGAACACGGTGAGCTACGAAATACTCGAAACCTATCCCATGGGTCAGCAGTCCAGCGTGCTGGCAGAAATGACCTCCGGGAATGAGCATAACAAGCCTGCCCAACGGGCAGCAGGAGCAGTGGCATGACACAGACGAATCGGCTGGACAAGGGCGGTCGCATCGATCGTCAGCGTCCCCTGACCTTCACCTTCAATGGCCAGCGTTATGAAGGTCATGCCGGCGACACACTGGCGTCCGCGCTGCTCGCCAATGGCGTCGACGTGGTCAACCGGAGCTTCAAGTATTCCCGGCCCCGGGGCATTGTTGCCGCCGGCGCGGAGGAGCCCAATGCCGTTATGCAGATGGGCGCTGCCGAGGCGACCCAGATTCCGAACGTGCGTGCGACACAGCAGGCGCTGTTTGACGGGCTGTGCGCCCGCAGCACCAACCCTCACAGCGAGCTTCTGAGCAAAATGGGCAACCTGTTCAGCCCGCTGATACCGCCCGGATTCTACTACAAGACGTTCATGCAGCCCGCCTCCATGTGGATGACTTATGAGAAGGTCATCCGCAAGGCTGCGGGCCTGGGACGCAGCCCACGGGAAAACGATCCTGATCATTATGAGCACATCAAGCGTCACTGCGACGTGCTGGTGATCGGCGCCGGACCTGCAGGTCTGGCGGCCGCGCTGGCAGCGGGCAGAAGCGGCGCAAGGGTCATCCTGTGCGATGAGCAGGAAGAGCTCGGCGGCTCACTGCTTGATTCCCGTGAACTGCTGGACGGCCGCGAGGCTTCCACATGGGTGGAGTCCGTGTTGGCCGAACTGGCGGAGATGGACGACGTTCTCCTGCTGCCCCGCACCACCGCCAACGGCTTGCACGATCACAATTTCGTTACACTTTACGAACGTCGCGCCGAGCATCTGGGCGACAAAATACCGGAAATCGATGGTCTCAAGCCGGCCCGGGCCTGCCTGCATCATGTTCGTGCCGGGCAGGTTGTATTGGCCACCGGAGCCCATGAACGACCGCTGGTATACGCCCACAACGACCTGCCCGGCAACATGCTGGCGGGCGCGGTGTCCACCTATATTCGTCGCTACGGCGTGGTACCGGGCAGGCAACTGGTCGTCTCCACCTGCCATGATGACGGCTATCGCGCGGCGCTGGACTGGGCAGAAGCCGGTCATCGGGTCGTGGCCATCGTGGACGCCCGGAAACACAAGGACGCAGCCAAGGGCCATTGGGTAAAGCTTGCGGCCGAGAAGGGTCTGCAGATCATCTACGGCAGCGCTGTGATCGAGGCAAAAGGAAAAAACCGTGTTACCGGGGCACGGGTCGCCGAGATCGACATCGGCAAATTTGAGACCCGTGGCAGCGTTACCGAACTGGCCTGCGACACCATCGCCACCTCCGGCGGCTACAACCCTGTTGTCCACCTGTCGTCACATACGGGTTCCCGGCCAACATGGCGTGAAGACATCATGGGTTTCGTGCCCGCCAAAATGACGGGGCTGGTCCCCACGGGTGGCGCCGCCGGAATCTATGCCCTGACGGACGTTCTCAAAAGCGGCGTCGAAGCCGGCAGCGAGGCTGCCGATGCCTGTGGCTGGCAATCGCCCTCAGTGGACCTGCCACAAGTGGACAGAATCGACGTGGCTGAGGCTGCGCCACTTTTCCAGGTTCCGCACCCAAAAACCACCTTGCGCGCACCCAAGCAGTTCGTTGACCTTCAGAACGACGTGACCGCAGCTGCAATCGAGCTAGCTACACGGGAAGGCTTTGAATCCATTGAGCATGTCAAGCGTTATACCGCCATGGGCTTTGGTACCGACCAGGGCAAACTCGGCAACATCAACGGCATGGCAGTCGTTGCCCGCTGCCTGAAACAGAGCATTGCCGAAACTGGCACCACCGTGTTCCGTCCCAACTACACGCCCGTTGCCTTTGGAGCCATCGCGGGGCCCCACCGCCGGGAGCTGTTTGATCCCGAACGTTACACCGCACTGCACGCCTGGCATGTGGAGCGGGGCGCGAAATTTGAGGATGTCGGCCAATGGAAGCGGCCCTGGTATTACCCCGAGCGTCCTGATGAGACCATGCATGACGCGGTCGCACGGGAATGTAGCGCTGTCCGTGAAAAAGTCGGCGTTCTTGATGCTTCAACCCTGGGAAAAATCGACATTCAGGGCAAGGATGTGAGGGAATTCCTCGGCCGGATTTACACCAATGGCTGGGAAAAACTGGCGGTTGGCAAGGCCCGTTACGGCCTGATGTGCAAGGACGATGGCATGGTGATGGATGACGGGGTCACAACCTGTCTGGCCGACAACCACTTCCTGATGACCACGACAACTGGCGGTGCAGCGCGGATCCTTGAGTGGCTGGAACTCTGGCACCAGACCGAGTGGCCCGAACTTGATGTGAGTTTCACCTCGGTCACCGATCACTGGGCCACGATAACGGTCACAGGTCCCGAGGCTCGTAACCTGCTCTCTGAGATCAGCGACATCGATCTTGATCGGGACACCTTCAAGTTCATGGAATGGCGTGAAGGTGAAGTGGCCGGTGTGCCCGCCCGGGTCTATCGCATTTCATTCACCGGTGAGCTCAGCTACGAGATCAACGTGCAGGCCCACTATGCCATGCATGTGTGGAAAAAACTCTTCGAGCATGGCGACAGGTACGGCCTGACGCCCTACGGCACGGAAACCATGCACGTTTTACGGGCCGAGAAGGGTTTCATCATCGTCGGCCAGGAAACCGACGGTTCAGTGACTCCGGAAGATCTCGGAATGCAATGGTGCGTGGGTTACAACAAGCCCTTCTCCTGGATTGGCAAGCGGGCGCTTTCGCGCCCCGACACCCGCCGTGAGGACCGCAAGCAGATGGTGGGGCTCAAGCCCGTCGACCGGCAGGTGGTATTGCAGGAAGGCGCCCAGATCGTTCTGGACCCGAAACAGTCAATTCCGATGGCCATGGTCGGACACGTCACCTCGAGCTACTACAGCCCGACCCTGGGCCATGGCTTCGCGCTTGCAGTGGTTAAGGGCGGTCAGAAGCGAATGGGTGAGCGGGTATACCTGCCTATGGCCGACGGCGCTACTCACGTTGCAGAGATTGTAAGCCCTGTTTTTTACGACCCTAAAGGGGACCGCCAGAATGTCTAACGTCAATGTCTTCCAGCAACAGGCGTCCGCCGGCACAGCATCAGAATCACCTCTGCATTTTTCCCTGCAGCGGTCTCCCCTGCCCTCCAGCAGCCAGGATGCGGGCGTGATCATGTCCGAGCGTCCTTTCCTCACCCACCTCGTACTGAGAGGCAGTCCGGAGGTTTTAAGTGCCGGTGTCAGGAAAATCATTGGCGTTGAGCTGCCAGGCGTTCCCTGTTCGCTCAATGTCGACGGACAAAAAAGTATTCAGTGGCTGGCGCCCGATGAATGGCTGGCGATTCTGCCCCCAGGCTCGGAATTCACGGTCGAGAAGGATCTTCGTGAGGAACTGGGCGATGCGTCATACGCCATTGTAAATGTCAGTGGGGGGCAGACGGTGCTGGAACTCTCAGGGCCGAATGCTCGCGAGGTGCTGATGAAATCCACCTCCTGCGATCTGCACCCCAGGGTTTTCCCCGAAGGCCGTGGAGTGTCGACGGTGTTTGCCAAAACTGGCGTGATCATTCGCCGCCCGGATTCGGAGCGCTGGGAACTGGTCATCAGGCGGAGCTTCGCCGATTACCTGTATCGCTGGCTCCTGAATGCAGGCGCAGAGTACGGAATCACGACGCGAGCGGAGTGACACTCTGTTCCATCCCGAAAACAGGAAAAGCGACCTTCAAATAAGGAATGCAGAAATGAGCGAGAATCGTGGCGTTGTTTACACCGGCCCTGGCACTGTTGAAGTCCAGGGCATAGCCTTCCCCAAAATGGAAACCCCTCGTGGTCGGAAAATCGGCCATGGTGTGATACTCAAGGTGATAACCACGAATATCTGCGGCTCGGATCAGCACATGGTCCGGGGCCGGACCTCGGCACAGGAAGGCCTGGTCCTGGGCCATGAGATCACGGGTGAAGTCATAGAAGCGGGCTCCGACGTTGAGAACTTCCAGGTGGGCGACCTGGCTTCCGTGCCTTTTAACGTGGCCTGCGGCCGCTGCCGGACGTGCAAGGAGCAGGACACTGGCGTCTGCCTGACAGTCAATCCTGCGCGAGCGGGCGGAGCCTACGGTTATGTGGACATGGGCGGATGGGTCGGCGGTCAGGCAGAATACGTCATGGTGCCCTACGCCGACTTCAACCTGTTGAAGCTGCCTTCCCGGGATCGCTCGATGGAGAAAATCCGCGACCTTACCTGTCTGTCCGACATTCTGCCTACTGGCTATCACGGAGCAGTAACCGCGGGAGTGGGCCCCGGCAGTTCAGTGTATATCGCAGGAGCAGGACCGGTAGGCCTGGCAGCAGCAGCCTCGGCACGCCTGCTCGGGGCAGCTGTTGTCATCGTTGGTGATGTCAATCCGACCCGCCTGACTCATGCCGCATCCAAGGGCTTTGAGACGGTGAATCTGTCAAAGGACGCAACTCTGGGGGAGCAGATCGAACAGATTCTGGGGGTGCCGGAGGTGGACTGTGCCGTTGATGCGGTAGGCTTCGAGGCCCGGGGCCACGGCCACTCAGGCGTTCAGGAAGAGGCCCCGGCAATCGTCCTGAATTCGCTTATGGAAATCACCCGGGCGGCGGGAAAACTCGGTATTCCTGGCCTTTATGTGACCGAAGACCCTGGTTCAAAGGACACCGCCGCCAAAAAAGGCAGCCTGAGCCTGCGCTTCGGACTGGGCTGGGCCAAATCCCACAGCTTCCACACCGGGCAAACGCCGGTCATGAAGTACAACCGTCAATTGATGGAAGCGATCATGTGGGACCGTATTAAAATCGCGGACGTGGTAGGAGTGGAAGTCATCACTCTCGACGAAGCACCTAAGGGCTACAGCGAATTTGATTCGGGTGTGCCGAAAAAATTCGTAATCGACCCTCATAATGCCCTCAAAATGGCCTGACTTTCGAAGATCTGAAACCCGCCATGGGCTGTTCGCCATGGCGGGTTTTGTTTTTAAATATCTATTACATATATTGCAAAAATCAGATGTTTTTTTTACATTAACGACTAGGCTCTTTTATGACCAGGCTCCGGGGAGGAATTGCAGAAACGTCTTCTGGTGCCTGCTAGTCAGATATAGCGGTAGACGTGGGCATTAGTGCAGCTAAAGCCTCGATGCAAGCACGCGCAGAGGTTCCTTATGACTAGCACCAACATTCCTGATAATACCCCCTTGTGCTCGGCAATTTCAAAGCAGGGTCAGGTCCAGACTCTGGGCTTTCTGCTGCTGGACAATTTCACCCTTATCTCCATGGCGGCAGCCATAGAACCTCTGCGAATGGCCAATCAGCTGGCCGGTCGCGAGCTTTACCAGTGGGTTACTCTCAGCCCCGACGGCGAGCCGGTGCGAGCCAGTGACGGCGTGCTGGTTACCCCGGACCATGCCACATCCGAGACGCTGGCGCTGGACACGGTAATCGTCTGCGGCGGCATCGGAGTAGATCGCAGCATCCGGCCGGAACATGTCTCCTGGCTCAAGCGCCAGGCCAAATCCTCGTGCCGCGTGGGCGCTGTCTGTACCGGCAGTTGGGCTTTGGCCAAAGCGGGTCTGCTTGATGGCTATGAAGCCAGCATCCACTGGGAATACATGATGATCATGAAGGAGACGTTTCCGCGGGTGTCGGCCACAGATCGGCTGTTCTGCATCGACCGGGACCGTCCGACTGCCTCCGGTGGTACTGCCCCGCTGGACATGATGTTGAACCTGATCGGACGCGATCATTCTCGCGCCCTCTCTACCGCCATTTCCGAAATGTTCATATACGATCTGGTCCGGAACGAGCAGGATCTCCAGAGAGTGCCACTGAAGCACATGTTTGGCAGCACCCAGCCAAAACTGCTGGAAATCGTCGCCCTGATGGAGGCCAACCTCGAAGAGCCGATCTGTCTGGATGAACTTGCAGGTTACGTATTTATGTCACGGCGCCAGCTCGAGCGGCTTTTCCAGAAGCATCTTCTGTGCTCGCCGTCGCGGTATTACATCAAACTGCGACTGGTTCGTGCCCGTCGACTGCTCAAGCAAAGTACGATGTCGATCGTTGAAGTTGCTTCGGCCTCCGGGTTTGTCTCCACATCGCATTTCTCCAAATGTTACCGCGAGTTCTTTGGCATACCACCAAGGTCCGAGCGCGCAAGTGAGTGTGTGCTGACCTCAGACTCGGTCACCGGAAGAGCTGTTCACTCACTGACCGATGCCAGGGGTGAGCCCACCTACGGCAGCATTAAAACCTGACGGATTCGGACATCCGGCGCCCCGTTTCCGGGGGCGTCTTTCCCCTCCTTTTTTGTCTTCCACTGCTGTGACGCTTTTGGAACCCACCCGGTCGCATCCAGTCATTTTCATGGCCGGAACGCGGCGTATGATCGGCCTGATGGGATCGATGCGGTTCGCGATCTCAGTGCCAATCAGACTTTATTTGTTCACCCGGGGTGATCCATGTCCATTAGTGTTTTCGACCTGTTCAAAATAGGCATCGGCCCCTCAAGTTCACACACCGTCGGTCCCATGCGGGCTGCGTGGGAATTCGCTCAGACACTGAGTAACCAGGGGGTCCTGGAAGAAGTGGAACGGCTGGAGATTCATCTCTTTGGATCCCTTTCGGCCACAGGGCGAGGTCACCGCACCGATACCGCGATCCTGATGGGGCTCATGGGAGAACAGCCGCAGACAATCGACCCGTTCATCATAGAGCCGGCGATGGAGACGATGGCTGAGGCAGGAACCCTGCTCCTGAATGGACAGGTCGCAGTCAACTTCGATGCGGTCCGTGACATCTACTGGCATCAGGAGAATCTCCCCCATCACCCGAACGCCATGCAGATAGTGGCGCACTCGGATGATGAAGAACTCTACCGGAACACCTATTACTCGGTTGGCGGCGGTTTTGTCATTGACGAGGCTCAATCGGCCCAGGGCGACTTTGACACCGACTCCACGCCGCTGCCTTACGAATTCAATACCGCAGCCCAGCTCCTCTCACTGTGCAAAACCCACGGCCTGAGTGTTTCTGCGCTGATGATGGAAAATGAAAAGGTGTGGCGGGATGAGGCGACGATTCGCCACGAGCTGCTGGAAATCTGGAAGGTCATGAAGGCGTGCGTGCTCAATGGCCTGGCGCGGGGCGGCATGTTGCCCGGAGAACTCCGTGTCAGACGGCGCGCCCAGGCCTGGCACGAACGCCTGCTGAGCCGGGAAGCCGGCACCAGTGTGATCGCGTCGACCGGTTCAGCAATGGACTGGCTCAACCTCTTTGCCCTGGCGGTCAATGAGGAAAACGCCGCCGGCGGACGAATGGTCACGGCGCCCACCAACGGTGCCGCCGGAATCGTTCCAGCGGTGCTGCATTACTACATGCAATTTCAACCAGAAGCCAGTGAGCATGACGTGGTCAATTTCATGCTCACTGCTGCTGCTGTGGGAATTCTTTGCAAGAAAAATGCATCCCTGTCGGGCGCCGAAGTGGGCTGTCAGGGAGAGGTTGGTTCTGCCTGTGCCATGGCCGCCGCGGGGCTGGCAGAAGTTCTGGGAGGCACCCCTGGCCAGGTTGAAAATGCCGCGGAGATTGGCCTGGAGCACAACCTTGGTCTGACCTGTGATCCGATCGGTGGCCTGGTTCAGGTGCCATGTATCGAACGCAACGCCATAGCGTCAGTCAAGGCGGTCAATGCTGCCCACATGGCGCTTGCCGGTGACGGCGAACACGTGGTTTCACTGGACAAGGTCATTCGCACCATGCGGGATACCGGCCGGGACATGCATGATAAGTACAAAGAAACCTCACGGGGCGGCCTCGCCGTCCATATTGTTGAATGTTAACGACTGCACCGGAGTTACACATGCAGCCAGATGATGCCCGCTACATACTGATCGCCAGAGGCCCAAGCGCCCAGGGCCAGGTCGCCGCGATTACCGCTTTTATCAATAACCAGGACGGCTACGTTGAGGAGTTCAATCAGTTTGACGATGTCGAGGAGGACACCTTCTTCGCCCGCGCCTGCTTCCGGATCAAGGCATTCAGTGACCCGGGCCACAATGCCCTCCTTGCGGCCTTCAGCGAGACTGCCACCCGCCTTTTTATGAACTGGGATCTGACCGTCGCGGCCCACAGGCCCCGGGTGCTGATTCTGGGCTCGAAGCTGGATCACTGTGTTCGGGACCTGCTTTACCGCTGGAGTACGGGAGAACTCCACATGGATGTCATGGGCGTCGTATCAAACCATGAGAATCTTGCTCCCATCGCTGATGCCCACGGTGTCCCTTATTTTCACCTGCCGGTTACAGACGCCAACCGCAGCCAGCAGGAAACGCAGCTCATGCAGCTCTTTCAGGAGACCCGGAGCGAACTGATGATTCTGGCCAGGTACATGCAGGTGCTTTCAGACAATATTTGCGGGCAACTGGTGGGAAAGGCAATCAATATCCATCATTCCTTTCTGCCCGGCTTCAAGGGCGCACGTCCCTATCACCAGGCACACAAAAGAGGCGTAAAGGTTATCGGAGCCACAGCCCATTACATTACGAGCGACCTTGACGAAGGCCCCATCATTGATCAGGTCGTTGAGCGAGTCGACCACGGCTTCACACCCGCCAAGCTGGAATCCCTCGGCCGCAACTGCGAGAGCGTTGCACTGCACAAGGCGGTGAAGCTGCACCTTGAGCGTCGGGTATTTCTGAACGGCTTGCGTACTGTCGTCTTTCCCTGAAGTCGCGCAGGTCAGGGCCCCGTCCGCTCCTGATCCTCCGGGAACAGGTCCGGCCAGGCGGCTCTGAGGTAAAGCACCATCGACCACAGGGTTAGCGCCGCGGCAACGTAGAGCAGCAACAGGCCGGCGTAGGAAAACAGCGCCTTGGGCGGCACCGCCAGCAGCATGATGATGGATACCATCTGAGCCGTGGTCTTGATCTTGCCAATCCAGGAAACAGCAACACTGGCCCTGCTGCCGATTTCCGCCATCCATTCCCGCAATGCCGAGATAACGATTTCCCGCCCGATGATCACCATGGCAGGAATGGTGAGGAACAGACTGTGATGCTCATCGATCAGAACGGTAAGCGCAACGGCCACCATCAGCTTGTCGGCAACCGGATCCAGAAACGCGCCAAAAGGGGTGCTCTGATCGAGTTTCCTTGCCAGGTAGCCATCAAGCCAGTCAGTCGCCGCCGCTAGCGCGAAAATGGCGGCGCTCGCCAGATAGCTCCACTCCACCGGGAGGTAAAAAACCACCACAAAAACCGGAATCATGAGGATCCGGGAAAGTGTCAGGATGTTCGGTACATTCATGGTGTATTACTCATTGTGCAGCGCCGCGTAAATGGATTCGGCGAGTGACTTGCTGATGCCCTTGACCTTGGCAATCTCGTCAATACCGGCCTTTCTGATTTCCTGGATACCCCCGAAATAGCGGATCAACTCTCTTCTGCGCCTGGCGCCCACCCCGTCTATACCCTCAAGGGTAGACTGCCGCCGCTTTTTGTCCCGTCCTTTCCGGTGGCCGGTAATGGCAAAGCGGTGAGATTCGTCCCGGATATGCTGAATCAGATGCAGCGCTGGCGAGTCAGCCGGCACCCGGTAAAGATCCCCGGTCAAGGCGTCAATTAGCTGCTCCATGCCTGCTCTGCGGGTGACACCCTTGGCTACCCCGATGAGCGGGATGTCGTCAATGCCCAGGGCGTCGAAGACTTCCCTTGCGACCCCCAGCTGGCCCTTGCCACCATCGATGAACACCAGGTCCGGCCGCTTCCCCTCACCCGACATCATCCGCTTGTAACGTCGCGTCAGAACCTGGCGCATGGCGCCATAGTCATCTCCGGCAATCTCGCCCTCAATGTTGTAAAGACGATAATCACTCTTCAGTGGGCCATTTTCATCGAAAACGACACAGGATGCGACCGTATGTTCACCCTGACTATGACTGATATCAAAACACTCCATGCGGCCAGGGGTTTCAGCCAGCCGTAACAGGTCCCTCAGAGCCAGCAGGCGGCGGTAGACGGTCTCCTTGCTGGCAAGGTGGGTCAGTAGCGTCTGCCTGGCATTGGTGGCTGCCAGCTCAAGCCAGCGGCGGCGTTCACCGCGGACGTTCTGGCGCACTCTGGTATCCCGGCCTGCGGCTTCCGTCAGGGCAGCCGAGAGCAGCTCCTGGCCTTCAACCTCAACCGGAACCAGAACTTCCCGCGGGAGCTCACGCTGGGTGTCGCCCCCAAAGTAAAACTGTCCGAGAAAGGCGTTCAACAGCTCCGGCTCGGTCTGTTCAAGGGAATAACGGGGAAAATAGTCCTTGGTACCCAACACCCGGCCACCCCGGACAATGATCACCACGATGCAGACCACTCCTGCCTCCTGGGCCAGTGCGATCACGTCGGCATCACCGCCCTCCCCATGAACGGACTGCTGTTCCTGCACATGCCGCAGATGGTTGATCTGATCGCGGCAGGCCGCTGCCTTTTCAAACTGGAGGTTCTGCGCGGCTGTTTCCATTTCCTTCATCAGGTCATTGATGACCGCCGGGTTCTTGCCCTCCAGAAACATGCTGGCATGGCGCACATCCCGCTGGTAATCCTCGGGAGAAATGTATTTGACGCAGGGAGCTGTGCAGCGATTGATCTGGTACTGAAGACAGGGACGCGTTCGATTTCTGAAATAGCTTTCATTACAGTTTCTTATGCGGAAAACCTTCTGCAGGACATTAAGACTGTCCTTGACCGCTCCAGAGCTCGGAAATGGCCCGAACCAGGTGCCTTTGGCCTTCTTTGTCCGGCCACGGCGAAAGGTCAGCGATGGATAGTCCTCATGGGGCGACAGATAGATGTAGGGGTAGGACTTGTCGTCACGCAGCAGGATGTTATACGGCGGTCGAAGGGACTTTATCAGATTCTGTTCAAGCAGCAGGGCTTCCGTCTCGCTGCCGGTGATGGTCACCTCGATGCTGTTTATCCGGGAAACCAGTGCTTCGGTTTTGGGCGCGAGGCCGGTCTGACGGAAATAGCTGGCCACGCGCTTTTTGAGATTGCGCGCCTTGCCAACATAGAGAACCTCCCCGGAAGCATCCATCATGCGATAGACTCCCGGGCGCTCGGTCAGCTGTTTCAGGAAGGTTCTGGAGTCAAAGTCCTGAGCAGGCTCCGTGTCAGACCTTGTCGGCATCGAGCAGTCCGAGCCTCACGGCCATCAGGGCGAGTTCGACGTCACTGGATATTTCCAGCTTCTCGAAAATCCGGTAACGGTAGCTGTTGACCGTCTTGGGACTGAGACACAGCTTGTCGGAGATATCCTGAACTTTCTGGCAATCAACCACCATCATGGCAATCTGCAGCTCACGTTCAGACAGGCGGTCGAACATGGTTTCGCTATCGTCTTCCCCATTGTCTCCAAGCTGTTTGAGCGCCATCTTCTGGGCAATTTCCGGGCTGATGTAGCGCTGGCCGGCGTGGGCCATGCGGATGGCACGAACCATCTCCCGGATATCAGCCCCCTTGGTGATGTAGGCGGAAGCCCCGGCCTGCATGACTCTGGTGGGATAGGGGTCATCCGCGCAGGCAGTCACCACGATCACGCGAATGGCGTCATCAATCCGCAGGATCCGCCGCGTAGCCTCCAGGCCACCGATACCTGGCATTCGGATATCCATCAACACGATATCCGGAGCCTGTTCCCGCACGGAATCAATCGCCTCTTCACCTGACGCGGCCTGACCGATGACCTCAATGTCCGGGTCGTCGGCCAGCATCCGGGTAATGCCGGCGCGAACCAGTTCATGGTCATCTACAACCAGTACCCTGATCAAGATTCACCTCGCGGGGGGATGGAAAGTGCCAATTTGAAACCGCACCATTGTACTGCTTTAGCCTCGCCAGGGACAGGTTTACCAGGTATCGATAAAGCCATCCGTGCACCTGTCCGCACCCTGCCTGGGCCTTCCTGTCGCCCCGGCAGGCACGGATTTCAGGCCCCGGCTCAGCCAGTGCCTGGTTTCCGCCGGGTCAATAACCGCATCTATCTCCAGGAAGCTGGCCATGTTCATGCCTTTGCCCTGCTCGTAGGCCCTGGCAACCATGGCATCAAAGGTCTTCTGTCGTTCAGCTTCATCCCTGATGGCGGCTAGTTCTTTGGCAAACCCCAGGCGTACCGCGCCCTCCAGACCCATGGCACCAAACTCGCTGGTGGGCCAGCCAATGGTGAACATCGGAGAATGCAAACTGCCTGCCGCCATGGCCTGGGCGCCGAGGCCATAGCCCTTGCGCAGCACAACAGTGAAAAACGGAACGTTCAGCCGGGCAGCGGTTACGAACATCCGGGAGACATGGCGCACCGTGCCCTGCTTTTCCGCCTCCGGCCCAACCATGAAGCCGGGGGTATCGCAAAGGGAAATAATCGGCAAACCCATGGCGTCACAGAGCCGCATGAAACGTGCCGCCTTGTCGCCTGCGCTGGCATCGATAGCACCACCAAGGTACATGGGGTTATTCGCCATCAGGCCAAACGCACGGCCCTCTACCCGGACAAAAGCTGTGATAAGGCCCGGGGCGAACTCAGACCGGAGCTCAAGTATCGACCCGGCATCCGCCAGGATGTCAATTACCTCCCTCATGTCGTAAACCCTGAGCCGATTTTCGGGAATCAGGTGTCGCAGATGACGCTGGTCAGCTTCTTCCCAGTGCTCCGTTCTGCCCTGAAGACAGGACAGATACTGCTTTGCCACCGCCACAGCTTCCACTTCATCTTCAACCACCACATCAACGACACCATTGGCGGCCTGCACCGAAACTGGACCCACCTCTTCCGCCCGGAACCTCCCCAGGCCACCGCCTTCGATCATGGCCGGCCCTGCCATGCCAATCGAGGCGTCGCGGGTGGCGATTATGACATCGCAACAACCCAGCAATGCGGCATTGCCGGCAAAACAGCGTCCGGAGACTATGCCAATCAAAGGCACTTTCCCGGACAGCGCCGCCATGGCGGTGAAGGTATGACAGTCAAGTCCGGCGACACCGACAAAATCCGTATCGCCCGGCCGGCCACCACCGCCCTCGGCGAAGAACACCAGCGGCAGGGACCACTGTTCCGCAAGCCGGAGCATCCGGTCTGTTTTCTTGTGATTCATCACACCCTGGGTGCCGGCAAATACCGTGTAGTCATAGGCCATGACCATGCACCTGGCTTTTTCAGCGCCAAACTGCTCACTGTTTACCGTTCCAATGCCTGCAATCAGGCCGTCTGCGGGGCTGATATCCATCAGTTCCTTTTCTGACTGCCGCCCGCGACGGGCCGCCAGGGCCAGGGCGCCATACTCCAGAAAGCTGCCCTCATCCACGAGGTCAGCGACGTTCTCCCGGGCGGTGCGGTGGCCGGTTTTACGGCGCTTTGCAACCGCCTCTGGCCGTCGGTGATCCTCGAGGCGGTCGTGGCGCTCCAGAACATCCGCCAGATCCTGGCGGATGTGGTCAAGATCAACCTCCAGCTCCGATTCGGCAATGCCGGCATTGCTCTCCTCCTCGGGCTTCAGAGCAAACAGAGCCTTACCCTCCTCCACAGTGTCACCGCCCCTGCAGTAGGCACCACAAACCAGGCCGGAGACCGGGGCCCTGAGCTCGAACTCCATTTTCATGGCCTCCAGCACCGCCATCACCGCCCCTGCTTCAACCCGCTCGCCCTCTCTAGCCAGAAGTCTTGCAACCCTGCCCTGAACCGGACTGACAGCCCCAATATATTCGTCAGGAAGAGACCAGTCGGGGGAATCCGGGGAAGCCGAAGCAAAGGCCTCTTCCCTGTTATCAAAGAAGCGCTCGGGATGCTTTCCAGCGGTCGCCTGGCACAGGTAATCCATGTTGGCAGCCACCGTCCCCGTGGACACCGAATAAGCCCTGACTTCAGGCAGAAGCAGAAGGTTTTTCAGAACTCCCAGATTGCTGGGCACACCTTCCAGACGAAATTCGCCCAGGGCCCGGTAAGCCTTGTCCACGAGGGCCGGCAGAGTGCTATGAAGAGTGCTGTGACTGGACACAATCAGCTTTGCCACCAGAGAATCGTATTCTGTTGTGACATTCAGGCCGGCATAGCCACAACCATCCACCCGTACCCCGGGGCCGGTGGCCGGCTCCCAGGTTGTGATGACGCCACTCGCCGGCAGTATGTCACCGGAGGCAGAAATGCTCTCCAGGTTGATGCGCAACTGAATGGCAGCGCGCGCAGGAGGCTCCTCGCGGGGCTGATCGAGACCCAGTTCCACAAGGGATTCGCCCATGGCCAGAGCTGTCTGCACTGAAACCAGGTCGACATCGCTGATGGCCTCGGTGACTGTATGCTCCACCTGGAGGCGGGGATTGGCTTCCATGAAGACAATCTGACCGGCGGCAGGCTCCAGCAGGAATTCAAAAGTGGCCAGGCCCTGCAGCCCTGCCGCACCGGCCATTTTCTGTGCGGCCCCGAGCAGCTCGCGGCGTTGTGCGGGGGTAATACCGGGCGCAGGCGCCAGCTCCACGAGCTTCTGCCGCCGGCGCTGGAGGCTGCAGTCCCGTTCCCAGAGATGGGAAATCGCACCCGTGGCGTCTCCCAGCACCTGAACCTCGATATGGCGGGCTTCCGGAATCAGCCTTTCCACATACATTTCACCGTTTCCAAAAGACCTGAGCGCCTCCGACGTACTCTGACGCCAGGCTTCATCCAGCTCCGCGAGATCCTGCACCGGGCGCATCCCCCGTCCGCCACCACCGGCGAGAGCCTTGACCATGATGCCGGCAGCATCTCCGTGGCGCGCTTTCACGGTTTTCAGAAACTCCCCCGCCTCGGCCAGAGAGGTTGACTGGGACGTACCCTCTGCCAGTGGCACCTTGCACTCCTGGGCCAGGGACCGCGCTCTGGCCTTGTCTCCAAGAATCGCCAGACATTCCGGTGAAGGGCCGATAAACAACAGACCTGCGTCCAGGCATTGCCTCGCGAAGTCAGCGCTTTCACTCAGAAAGCCGTAACCGGGATGAATCCCCTGACAGCCTTGTTCCTGCGCCAGGCGGATCATCGACGCGCCATCCAGGTAGGCGACCGCCCCCTGCCCTGGAAGCGCTACAGCCTCATCAACCCGGCGAATGTGAAGAGAGGTCGTCTCATCTCCGGCGTAAACCCCCACAGTCTTTATGCCGGTCTCAGTGAGCGAACGGGCAATTCGGATGGCTATTTCACCCCGATTGGCGATCAGAACGGCGGTAAGTCTGGTTTTCATGAATACTCCGGCTGCTGACTCTTTCTGGATTTCTGACGAAACATCTTAAGCCGGCATTACTATGACAAACACTGATATTGGCTGATGGCAGGTCATAAGAGGAATCAATGGGGGCTGTGATCGAGACCTGCGGCATTCTCTAGCGGATCAAACCATACAACCAGATCGCCGCGCTTCACTGCTGCCATCACCCGGTCTCGCTCGGAAAGTGGCAGCTCGGTCTCATTTGTGCCATGAAAGCGTGTGCAGTATTCGTCCACCAGGCCCTCAAGCTGGTCATCGCTCAAGAGCTCCGTGTCCACCACGAAGGGCTCCTCTCGCGGGTCTTGCTGACCCTGTTTCTCACTGTCATCGGTCATGGCTGAGCCCTTCTGGTTTCTGAAGGTGGGAGGGTATAACACCGATGCATCCAGGCAAAGCTTCCTGGCTGCCCCTGATAAGTCCAATATTGGACTGGATATCACAATAGGGATATATTGGGACTATAAAGTCAGACTCCGAGGAGAATCCCATGAGCTCCCACAATCAGCGAATGATTCAGCCATTACCGGAAATATCCGATGACCAGATTCGCACTTCCATACCGGTGGTTCTCAACATTCTGGACAAATGGCGCTGCACTGAGGACGAAAAGCGGGCATTGCTGGGGCACCTCCCCAGATCCAGTTTTTACCGGATGCAGAAAGCACCCGAGAGCGTGAAGGTGACGCTGGACCTGGCGGACCGCCTCTCCTATCTGCTTAATATCCACGCCGGTTTGCGGCTCATCCTTTCCGAGCCGGAATCCGTTTACGGCTGGGTCCGCCGTCCCAATGATCACATCTGGTTCCATGGACGCACTGCCATGGACATCATGAAATCCGGTCGCATGGAAGACCTGATCGACGTTTTCCGGCATATTGATGCCGCTCGTGGGGGCTGGTGGTGATGATCGGTACAAGGCCTTCAGTGGCAACCCTGGTCCATCAAAAAGCCTACCGCATGGTGCCCAGCAAATATCCGCCGATTTCATTATTCGACGATGTAGCCGACCAGGCCAGTTTCGATGCCCTCTATGCTGTGCAGGCAAGGGTCAACCCGAGAATCCGGAACGAGCTGGGCGAGGTCGGCCTGGTACCGGAGTCCGAGCGGCCTTTCGGTATTCGCGGGTGTCACTATGCCATGGCGCCATTCACCCATCTCAGCCCTGACGGCAGCCGGTTCAGTAACGGCGACTTTGGGGTTTTCTACTGTGCCAGGGAAAGAATCGGCGCTGTCGACGAGACCGTCTATCACATGCAGAAATGGCTTGGGTACACACAAATGGAGCCGCAGGACATCAGCATGCGCTGCCTGAAAGCTGATTTTTCCGCCACAGGCCTGGACATACGCGGCGGCGAATGGCGTGATCATGAGTATCATGCGCCCGATAACTACTCAGCTTCTCGCCAGTTGGGGCTGGAAGCAAAACGGGATGGGCGGGAAGCCATCTTTTACCAGTCTGTCCGTCATCGAGGCGTGGAATGCTACGCCCTGCTCACCCCCAGGGTCCTCCATTCCGTGATCCAGTCCACTCATTACGGCTATCTATGGAATGGTACATCCATCGACGATGTTTACGAGAAAAGAGTGGTCAAGCGCTGACCAGTCGAGCGCTGCCAGAGATCCGGGCCTTCCTCCAACGTCATCAGTACGTTAAGTTATGCCCAATAACGCACCAATACACAGGGAGGATTCCATGAGCAACGAACGCTGGCACCTGATGATCAATGGAAACGTCCAGGGTGTTTCCTATCGCGCAGCGGCGCAGTCCGAGGCCGAAAAACTCCACATCAACGGCTTTGCGAAGAATCTTTCCGACGGCCGTGTAGAGGTAGTCGCCGAGGGCAACCCCGACTCTCTTGAGCAGTTCGTCGACTGGTGCTGGGAAGGCTCCCCAGCCGCCGAGGTGGAAGACGTAAAGATCGACAAAAACCAGGCGACCGGCGAATTCGCGAAGTTTTCCACCTACTAGGCCGATTTCCGGCCAGTTCCTGACAAGAGGTGTTGCGAAATCCTCCGAAACCCATTAAAGTTTGCGCCCTCAGATCGGCACACTGATTTGAAAAGAGTTATTGGAGAGGTGGCCGAGTGGCTGAAGGCGCACGCCTGGAAAGTGTGTAAACGTTAATAGCGTTTCGAGGGTTCGAATCCCTCCCTCTCCGCCAATACAAAACCCCAGCAGACATGCTGGGGTTTTTTATTGGCCGATTGGGTGGGTAGAAGAAGCCTCGCGGGTTCGACCGGAGGCTGCAAGGCAGCCGGAGGAACGTCAGAGCAAAGCGACGACGGCCCCGAAGGGGTGAGGGCCAACAGGCCCGAATAATCCCTCCCTCTCCGCCAGGGTTTAACCTGGGGAAACCTGCGTTTTTCCAGCCCCCGCCCCCTCAGAGCGTGACGACGCGTCAATTTCCTGCTGTTCCGGTCCGTGTTTTCTGTGCGGCAGCCCACTTTAAGCCGGTGCAGTGCGCACAGATGCCCCGCAGCGCTTTTGTTACAATCCCTGAATAGCTGAAACGCCCGTGCTTTTTAAGGAGTAGATAATGTCCGCGACGATCCCCACCCGTCTTCTGAAGAAAATCCAGGTTCTGGCAGAAGTGCCGCGCTCGGTTTTTTCTGATGCCCCGCGGATCGAAAACGGTTCAGACCCTGCGAAGCGGCATGCTTTCCTCAAGCTGCTGCGCAAGGGACCAAAGCAGGCTACTGAGACAGCCGGTGGCAAGAAGGCTGTCAAAGAGCATGTTTTTAATGCTGCAGCCTGGCTCAAGCTGGCTCAGGCCGCGTCACGGCCAATCGCTCTTGCCATCCGCTATCGTGATGAGAGCGGCGAGTTTGCAGTGGTTATTGAGGAAGCGACAGCATCTGAAACTGGCGAACTCATGCTTTCAGGTGAGGCCCGCTTTAACACTACAGGCCTGGTTGAATCCATGCAGATATGCTGTGTCGGCGCGGATGCCAACAACATCTTGAAAGTCGAGGAAGTGTTCGTGCAGCCGGCCGTCACCGAGAACGAAAACGCCACCCGACGGAGCGCCTGATCCAGCTCCCCTCATTGCGGGGGTAATAATCTGCTCACTTTCCACCGGACTGCTTGACCAACTGCGAGATCGGCATTGTCCCCCACTTCAGGCCGGTAAGCCGCTCCAGTGATTCCAGGGCATTTTCCGGCCTTCGGTCTGAGATGCTGATCACGCTGTTCCTGACAGAGTTCATAGATTACTCCTGCATGTCTGAATTCATTCTTCCCTTATTATCTAGCGATTCCCGTGCCAAAATCATATTCCCAGTACATTCAGGGACATAGAAGAATTCAGGCTTGGCAACTTATCCATATTGCGCCCATTTTTGACACATTCTGTCACATCAGGAGACAGGTGGTTTTTCACGATTTTTACGGCTGGGAAAGGGAACGAGAAATCTCAGGGGTGCATCGCGATCAACAGGTGCAGCGTAATCTATTCCCACGCGCGGCCCCAGAACTACCTCACTGTCTGCAACCGGCTCACCGGCCTCAAGCCAGAGTTTCCGGCCCAGACAGAGATCGTGCCGGTCCAGCTCACGGCGGTTGATAGCCATGGCCCGGGCAAGCTTGCCCGGGCCATTGGCAAGCTCAGGCCAGACCTTGCCATTGCGCCGCGCCGCCATACCGGCTTCGCCTTCTACAGGGCAGAGTGCGCGGATCAGAACGGCACCTGCCTGACCCTCGGTTTCGGCCACAACGTTCAGCATGTCGTACATGCCGTAGATCAGGTAAACATAGGCATGGCCGGGCGGACCAAACATGGGTTCGGTGCGGGGTGTCATTCCACGGGACGCATGGCTGGCGGAGTCGTCGGCGCCTCCGTAGGCTTCGGTTTCCATGATCCGGCCAACCAGGCGTTCGCCTTCAATATCGCGGACCAGCAGGGTTCCAAGGAGATTGCGGGCCACCACTGCCGTCGGTCGGGCGAAGAACTCTCTCGGCAGAAGCCGCGGATTTTCCCGCATGTTGCTCATCGTGTCTCCGGGGGATTTCCAGGGGTTATCGCATTCACGGACAGCGTCGCCTATTCCGGCCGTGGTATGACCAGCGTCTCCCCAAAAGACGCATATTCGCTGCCGCCAAGTCGGCCTATCGGGTCCACTCGGCTGGCGTCCACCCTGAAACGCCCCTTGTCATCAATGCCAGTTGCCTCGTCGGCGATGTAAATCCGTTTGATCTCACCAAAAATGAGACTCTGGGGCTGGTCGCCAATTTCCTTGATCTCGTACAGCTCACAGGCGAAAGCAATTCGGCAGTCAGCAAGCCGTGGCAGGGAAAAGCCTTCGAAATCCACCAGTTCCAGGTCCACGTTGGCAAGCTCTGAGTCGCCGTGGGGTAAGACCCTTGAGGTCTCGGTCATGGCGGCTGCCAGTTCACGATGGGCGATATGGATGGTGAAATGTCCGCGGGCTTCAATATTGGTCCGTGTGTCCTTGAATTCACCGGTGGGCTTCCTGCCCGCAGAGACCATTATCAAAGGCGGGGAGCTGCCAATGGCGGTAAAAAAAGAAAAAGGGGCCAGATTGTAGTCCCCTTCCGGGTTTTCGGAGAGTATCCAGGCCACGGGCCGGGGTATCACCGTCTGGGTCATGGCGTGGTAGATTTCGGCGGCCGTGAGCTCCTCGAGATCGATGATCATGATCAGTATTGACCTTATTTTTTCCGGTAAATGATTCCGGGCCGACATTGCACCATTTCATAGAGGTGTGGCAGCCCGTTAAGGGACTCGGAGGCCCCGAGAATAAGGTAGCCGCCCGGATTCAGGGTGGCGTGGATCCGGGTGAGTATGTCTTTCTTGAGTTCGGCGGAGAAATAGATCAGCACATTGCGACAGAATACGAGATCAACCTTGCCGAGGGTATAGCGTTCGAGCAGGTTAAGCTCCCTGAATTCCACGAGGGCTTTGATCTGCGGCCGTATCTGCCATCCGCCAGTGGGAGACTCTGTAAAGAAGCTTTTCTGCCTTTCCGGTGAGAGACCTCGTCCAATCGCCAGCATTTCATATTCGCCCCGCCGAGCCACCTCCAGAACGCTCCGGGAAATGTCCGTCGCCAGGATTCTGACGTCATTGCGAAGCTTGCCGGGCTTTTGACGGCGAAACTCGTCCACCGCCATTGCGATCGAGTAGGGTTCCTGGCCTGTAGAGCAGGCGGCAGACCAGATCCTCAGGGGCTGGGCACCTGCCTTTTCCGACAGCTCGGGAAGCAACTGGTCTGTAAGAATTCGAAACGGATGACTGTCACGGAACCAGAGTGTCTCGTTGGTAGTCATGGCATCGACAACCAGTTCCCGCAGGGGGCTGCGGGAACTTCGGCGAAGGTGCTCGATCAGGTCGCCAAGGCTGTGCATGCTGTTGTCTTCCAGAATGCGACGAAGCCGGCTCTTGACCAGATACTGTTTGTTCTCGCCTAGCAGAATGCCACACGCATCCTGCAGAAAAGATTTAAAAGCTTCGTATTCCTGCGGTGTGATGTCTGATTTCATTGAATCTCTGTGATAATGGACCCGATTTAGTATGGGGCCGGGCTGGTTATCAGCCCTGGTCAAGAATTTCCATCACCCGTTCGGCAAGCTCGTCCGGGCTGAATTTGGCCATAAAATCGTCAGCACCCACCTTCTGTACCATCGCCTTGTTGAAAACCCCGCTCAGTGAGGTATGCAGCATGACATACAAATCTGAAATTCCGGGATCCCCCTTGCAACGTGTCACCAGCGTGTAGCCATCCATCTCGGGCATTTCCACATCCGAAATCATCATTGAAATATGATCGGTGGCCTGGGAACCGTCGCCGGTCAGCTCCTTGAGATATTCAAATGCCTGCTTGCCGTCATTTTTCATGACTACCGGCAGGCCGATGGCCGTCAGGCAGCGCTCAATCTGTCGGCGGGCAACGGAAGAGTCATCGACCACCAGTACCGGCAGCGTTGCGCCCCTATCCTGCTCGGAGCTTTTGCTCAGAACCTTTTCGGTGACATCCTCCATGAGCGGGGCTACTTCGGAGAGGATCTTTTCCACATCGATGATTTCCACGAGCTTGTCGTCAAGCCGCGTCACCGCAGTAAGGTAGACCTCACGGCCCGCGCCTCCGGGTGGCGGAACAATGTCTTCCCAGTTCATGTTGACGATGCGATCCACCCCGCTGACCAGAAAGCCCTGGGTTTTGCGATTGTACTCGGAAATAATCACAAAACTGCTGGCCAGCTCCTCATCAGGAATGGCAGGCATGCGGATCGACATACCCAGATCAATAATGGGAATCGTCTCTCCTCTTATATGAGCAACCCCCCGCACGACCGGACGACTGTTGGGCAGGGAAAACAGTCGTGGGCACTGCAGAACCTCTTTCACCTTGAATACGTTGATGCCATAAACCTGCCTGCCGCGGAGACGGAATAGCAAAAGCTCCAGCCGGTTTTGACCCACTAGCTGGGTCCGCTGATTCACACTGTCCAGTACGCCTGCCATTGTGAGCCACTCCTGAAAGTCAATTTAAACCGGCACCCGGCATGGTTGTTGCTTTATCAGTTTCTGCAAGTCAAGCGATCGGACGTGACCCGATGCTCTGGTCGCAACCGACGCACCAGTATAACGGCGAAAGGCCGGTATTGTTTAGCTCTACCCCGGTAACAGTTTGCAACCGCGGTGGCCACTGTTGAAAGCACAGGACACACTGAAGCAAATGCGCATCCTCCTTTTCATCGGCTTCATGCTTGCCACAAGCGGCGCCGGAGCCGCTCAGCATCAGCATACAGCTCCTGCCCAGATCAGGGCTGCTGCTGCTGCTTTCCTCGAGGCCTTTGCTGCAGAGCAGCATCAGGAAGGCTTGAGGGTTACATTTGAACTGGGTGGCATCGACTCCCGCCTGCGCCTCGCCCCCTGCGATGCAGGTCCCCAGGTCGAATTCAACGGCGACCCCTGGCGCTCTACCCGCCCCCGGCTGATGGTAGCCTGCGATGGAGAAAGGCCCTGGAAGCTGTTTCTTGGAACGGACCTGACTATTGAGGGAAAAGCTCTGGTCGCAGCCCGCCCCCTTAACAGGGGAACGCGTATTACCTCTGGAATGATTTCGTCGGTAGACGTAGTCATCAATTCGGTCCGTCGCGGGGCAGTAACCGAAATGAAACATCTGATCGGCATGGAAGTCCGAAGGCCCCTCAACGCAGGAACCGTTTTCACTCCGGATCTGGTGGCCGCGCCGGATGCGGTGGCCCGGGGGGATCATGTTATCATTACGGCAAGATCCGGAAGCTTCTCGGTGCGATCAAGGGGCAAGGCGCTGGCCAGCGGGGCTGTTGGCGATCAGGTGATGATCGAGAATCTGGCCTCCTCGCGGAAGATCAGGGGGCTGATAACCGGCCCGGGGCAAATTGAAATTCCGATGTAGCAGCCTCCGCAGATGCGGAATCGTGACGGTCCATGCCGACAGGGGAAACAGCTTGCCGGCAGAGCGGCAAACCGGTGCCGCACTCAGAACAACAGACTGCTGTTTTTTTTCAAAAAAGCCTAAAGGTCTCTACGACCTGGCCGTTAAGCAAGTAACTTCTAAAATTAGTGCCGGCAAGATTTGCAGCGGCACACAGCCAGAGCAGGTAATGCCATGACAGTTGACTTCAATGGAATTGGGCGAGGCCAGGTCAACACCCAGAAAACCCCGACCGAAAAGCCTCAGACCACCAGAACCGAACAGCAGCCAGCGGAGCAGACCCCCGCACCTGCCCGGGGAGAAAATGTAAGGCTGAGCTCCCAGGCGGAAAGTCTGAAGCAGGTTGAGCAGCAGCTGGCCGACTTGCCCGAAGTGGACGATGCCCGCATTGAGCAGATTAAGGCCGCCCTTGCGGATGGTTCCTATAAAATTGATGCCGAAAAACTGGCCCAGAAAATGCTAGATATGGATAACAGCATTTTCGGATGATCAGATTATGGCTCCAATCGATGAACTGAAGCAGTTGCTTGATGAAGACATTCAGAATCTGCGCGACCTGACGTCAACACTGCATGCGGAGAAAGAGGCTCTGAGGGCCTCGGACATCAAGGCAATCGAACCTCTGACCCAGGCCAAGAACAGCCTTCTGGAACAGGTTCGTGAGCGGGCAAAGCGCAAGATACATCTACTGGTTGCAATGGGGTATCGGCCTCAGACCGGCGAGCCCTCGCAGTTTATTCGCAGCGCCGGTATCGGGGAACTGACCGCTCTCTGGCAGTCCGCCGAGGAAGAGTTAAAAGCCTGCAAGGAACTCAATGGCCGCAACGGACGGATCGTCGGTCACCTACAGCAGCGTCTGGGCCGCCTCACGGATATATTCCGGGGCTCCGCAGGGCACGCCAAGCTTTACGGCGCAAGTGGCCAGCAAACCTCCCTGGGCCACAAAAACATTCTTGGCAGTGCCTGAAGGGCACTGCTAATGGCGCAATAAAAACCGGAGCTCTCCGAGAGACCTCCGGTTTTTATTGCGGCCGTCAGCGGTACGGAATCAGCGGGCGTAAACAGTCATGCTTGAACCTGCCTCGAAGCGGATGTCACTGAGAGTCACATTACCCATGGATGGCGTATGGCCTCCGCTGACACGGATATTATCCATCCGGATCTGTTCGATCCGCTCCGGCAGCGCAAGTCTGAGCCTGCCATTGTCCAGAAGCTGGAATCTGGGCCGATCTGCCGAATAGTGCACGCCTGATACCGTCACGTCCGAATCAAGGAAGCTCAGCAGAGGCACAAAGGTGTTGGCAACCAGATTGAGCCCCTCCAGCGAGTCCGTGCTCACAGCCCTGCCTGTCCTGCGATCCTCTTCAGCCGTCTTTGCCGTGCCTCCGACGCTGGCAAGCGTGGCCAGAAACTGCTCACCACCCTGCCCCGCAGCGCCCGACAGTTCCTCGTCGCTCAGGGGTGTAAAACTGCCGTTGCGCTGATAGATTTCGCCGGCATCGTCAACCCTCTCGGCACTGGAAGTAGTCGTCGAGGCAAAGGACACCATGGGCTGAAATGGCAGAGAAACCATGGCCGCAAAAGCCACAGCGTGGCGATAACGGGTCTGCTGCCGCAGCACGCGTTTGAGTTCACGTTCTGACAGCCAACCTGCCTGAATGAGGGCTTCCCCAAGTCGCTGGCCGGTCTCCCTCTGAAGGCGAAGCCCCTGCTCAAGCTCATCTTCAGAAAGATAGCCCCGGTTGACGAGAAGACGTCCAAGGCGTGATTTTTCCTTATAACCCTGTGCTACATTCACGGCATATCCCTTTTTGGCAGCCAGACATTGGCGGGCGTCGGGGCCGGCGGGTACCTCAACACCGGTTGCGACACGTGCTTTTCGGCAACTGGCCATTATCATGCCGAGCTTTCTTCAGAAGTGTACAGAAACGATTCACAGGATTAAGTAACATCAGGTTGCAGGCGGCTACAGCAAACCCTGCACCTGGAATGCCTGTAATTATGTATTACCAGGCGACAGATAATTGTAATCCTCAAGCAAAACACAGGATTTGCTCCAGGGGTGAACGAGATTTTCGTCAAATCTGCTAAACTGGCGCGAAGTGTCTGCCAGGAATCTAACCATAAGGATTTACCAGTGACGAGCAGAAGATTGACAATCAACGTAAAACCATCCCGCAGTGTGACCAGCCTGCTGCTTTTCGCATTTTTTTCCCTCGTCCTTGCTACCAATAGCCACAGTCAGAGCACTTCCGGTGAAACCGCAGCCGACATGCCCAGGGTCGTGATAGAAACCTCGGAAGGTAACATTCAGGTTCAGCTTCGCCCTGACATAGCACCCGAAACCGTCCGCAATTTTCTCACCTACGCAGAAAATGATTTCTACCAGGGCACCGTTTTCCACCGGGTCATCCCCGGGTTCATGATTCAGGGAGGCGGTTATGACAAAGACATGGAAAAGAAAAGCACCCGTCCTCCAGTAAAAAACGAGGCCAGACCCACGGTAAAGAACCTTCGTGGAACCCTGGCCATGGCGCGGACCAGCAACCCCGACTCTGCCACATCGCAGTTTTTTATTAATCTGGTGGATAATGATTATCTGAATGCGGGGCAAAACGGGGCGGGCTACACGGTTTTTGGCCGGGTTACCGCCGGTATGGGAGTGGTAGACGCCATCGCCGCCACGCCGACCAGTCGCAGCAAGGGAATGGCCGACGTCCCACAGACACCGGTTGTTATCAGGGACATTCGTCGTCTGGAAGACTGAACTTCATGGGCATGCAACAGATTCCGAATCATCAGACACCTCGCCCTGCCATTGCGTCCGCCGAGATAGCCTGGCATCAGGGACAACCCATCTCCCCTCGCTCTGGGGATGTTTATTTCACCGGCGATAATGGTCTGGAAGAAGCCCGCTACGTTTTCCTTGAACAGAACGGACTCCGCCAGCGTTTCGAGGCAATGACCACCGGCAATTCATTCGTAATTGCCGAAGCAGGGTTTGGCACAGGCCTGAATTTCCTTGCCGCCTGGCTGGCATGGCTGGACGCCGGGCCCGAGAACGGATCGGTATTGCACTTTGTTGCCGTGGAGTGCCGCCCTCTTTCTCACGACGACCTCGCCCAAGCCTGTGCCCTCTGGCCGGGCCTTGAACCCCTGTCCCGCCAGTTATTAAGCCAGTACCCTTCTCTGACTTCAGGCCTCCACCGTCTTTCCTTTTCAGGCGGCCAGGTCAGACTCAGCCTCTACTTTGGTGACGCCCAGGATGCCCTGCGAGAAGTGCCGTTTATCGCAGACGCATGGTTTCTCGATGAATCCGGCCCTGGCCCGAATCCCGGAGTCAGAATGAAAGACCTGGCCTGCGCCATTGCAGAACACAGCCGGCCCGGGACAACCCTCTCAACCCTGGCTGTGGCACCTGCGGTTCGCGAGGCACTCAAGGATGTCGGCTTTGCAACAGA
Source organism: Marinobacter sp. (assembly GCF_044799475.1). Taxonomy (GTDB): domain Bacteria; phylum Pseudomonadota; class Gammaproteobacteria; order Pseudomonadales; family Oleiphilaceae; genus Marinobacter. Next base: position 3,206,420 of record NZ_CP085217.1, read on the forward strand.
AAAGGTTTCCGGTCATGCCCAGAAACGGGAAATACTGAATGCGACCTGGCAACCGGGTTCTGTCGAAACCTGCGTTCCGTCTGACAGCGACCCTGGCAGGCTGGTAATTGTGGGCGCAGGAGTCGCTGGCGCATTGCTTGCCAGAAACCTCGCCGAGCGGGGCGTAAAGGTCACAGTGCTTGACGCTGGAGCCAGACCCGCCTCCGGAGCCTCGGGAAACCTCCAGGGTGCGCTTTATGTCAAGCTGGGTGTCGACTTTAACCACCAGAGCAGGCTGGCTCTGTCGTCGCTTCTTCACAGCCAGCGTTTTTACCGCCATGCCTGCCCAGACCTTTTCCACCCTACCGGACTTCTTCAACTGGCCTGGAGCGACGAAGAAGCAGACCGCCAGCGCCGGTTTGCGGATCGAAACAGCTACCCGGCTGACGTCGTCCGAGCGGTCGACAGAGAAGAGGCAGCGGAACTCAGTGGCTTCGAAGTATCCAGTGGCGGGCTATGGTATCCGAACAGTGGCTGGCTTGAGCCGTCAGAGGTCTGCTCCAGCCTTCTGGATCACCCGGGGATCCGGCTTATTTCCGGATTTCAGGTCACTCGACTGATGCCCTGCAACGGACGCTGGCATGTGTCCGGTGAGGGGGAGCCGGAAGTAGTCTGCGACCGGGTCATTCTCTGTGCGGGACATGCGACCTCCCGCCTGCTGCCCGTGTTTGGAGCATTCCGTTTCAAGACGATTCGGGGACAGGTTACGTCCATACCAGAAGACAGCCTGGCCGGCCCGAAAGCGGTCATCTGCGGCTCCCGTTACCTTAATCCTCCACATCAGGGCCGCTGTCTGACCGGAGCAACGTTCGACCTTCGGGACCCCTCTCCAGATGTTTCCCTTGCCAGCCATCTTGAAAATCTCGACGAGCTTGAGACCAATCTGCCTGGGGTCTGGAAAGGGTCCGCGCCTGCGGCGGAAAGCCTTTCCGGCCGGGTTGCTTTTCGCTGCACCACTCACGATTACCAGCCCGTCGTTGGTCCCCTCACGGATCAGTCCGGACGGGAAATAGGCGGGCTGGACCTGTTTACAGGACTGGGCAGCAAAGGGCTGGCCTATGCGCCATTGCTGGCGGAATATCTGGCCGATGTAATCACCGGCCAACCCCAGTCACTGCCGGTTTCGCTGAGCCAGAGACTGGCGCCGGACAGGTGTCGCGTGCAGGAAAAGCGAAAAAGCGCTTGAGCTTTTGGCGACCGGGCCGATAACCATCCAAGGAACAGTCTGGAATGCGTGATTCATGTCCATATTCGTGAGCGAGCCGGGGCGACCCATTGAAACCCGACTCCCGGAAAACATCCGGGGCAGACGGGTTGACGCGGTCGAAGATATCCCGGAAATCCAGAAGCCTCGACCCGGCTACAATGAAAATACGGATCCGGCTTTTCTGCATGCCCGACAGGTCACGGCCAGGCGGGCGCTTGAGGAATATGGCGATGCATCTGCGCCGGAATCAGAGCCAGAAGCGAACAGAACCTATCTCCCGGTTTCACGCATCTGTTCGGCAGGTGTCTATTCGATGTCGGCCAGCGGCACTCTGGATGAAGCCCTGATGGAAATGGATAGTCACGGCGTCCATCACCTCGTGATGCTGGCGGAAAACTCTGTTGCCGGACTGATAGAACTGAAATGGTTGCTGGGCTGGATCCGTGAGAACAAAGCCAATCCAGCAAGCCAGACGTTCACTCATATTGAGCTGCCCGCATTTCTGACAGCAACGCCTGAGACAGATGCCCATCAGCTCGCCCGCCTCATGCTGGCGCACCAGCTTGACGCTGCGCTGGTCATGGAGAGAGACGGCTCGCCCTTTGGCCTGGTGACCAGTACGGACTACCTTCGCCTTTACGCCGACATCAGCCGACATCAGAGCCGGGTATAAAGCACCGGGACAGGCTCCGGCAACGAAAATGGCCCCCCCTGTATTTGCCGGGCGAGGCCATTTTTTCGGTGCAACTGCGATCAGGGCTGGGCTGGTGGATTGAGATGGCGGCCTTCGCCACTGAACAGTACGAGCTGCCAGCTCTCGCTCTGGCGAACCAGGGAAATGATTTTGTCATCACGGTACTGCAGAAGCTTTAGCACGCTTGAAGGACCAAGATCTGGCTGGACCCGCCATTTCTCTGCAAGGCCCGGGGCGAAGATTTTGCCCGATGCCGGATCATCGTCGTTCTCCACAACGGTGACATCGCTGTCTTCTCCAGAGTCCTCTTCATCCGGTTCCGGCAGGGCTTCCCGCTGTTTTTCCCTGACCCGGGCAAGGATCGCCGTCTCGCCTGTGAGCGGAGCCTCCCGACTGGCATCGAACAAACCGTCAGAGCGACCACCGGCGATCACGTCCGAATCAAAAAGCACAATGCTCTGAAAGCGATCCGTAGCTGCATCGTCCCTGTCATTCAGGGTCAGCGCACCCTGGGGGACGCCCACCGCCGAGTATTTCAGAATGGAAGCAGCAGGACTATTCAGCATGCGGCTGGACAGTGTGGACTCCAACCGGCCATTGCTGGTTTCACGGACATTACGGGTGTATTCATTCGGTCCCACAGCCAGCCAGAGCTGGGCGCCAGTTCTTCGGGAGGCAAAGACATCGTCATCTTTGTCGGTGCCCTGCTGTCTGATCGCAATCTCATCGTCGGCGTTGGTCACACTGTAAAAGAAGAAGTCGGTGCCACCCAGCTGGGGCTCCCCTCCAACGCTGCCCGCGCTACTCCCCGTGACCTGTGCCGTCGCATTCTGGATATCAAGTGAATGAACCTGGTCATCCAGGCCTGACCCTACCTGCCGGGACCAGGCGAGGGCCGGAACTTCGACGTTCCCGTCCAGTTCTGTGTCTATTCGCTGGACATAGGTATCAATCCCTCCCACCAGGGTATTTTCCGGCCAGGCACCACCGGTCTCACCCGCGACAAACACACGGCCCAGGCTGTCGAGCCTGACGGCTTTAGGCACAGCATCTCCCACAACGCCCGCAGATTCGCCTTCCATATCGCCCGGCCCCTTCTGCCGCGTCCAGACCGGCACATATTGATCCAGCGCCGTATCGTAGCGCAGAAGAACAAGAACGCTTTCAATGGGCTCTCCGGCAGCCGGCCGGGTACCATAGGCAACGGCAATCTCCTCGCGCAATATTGTGGTATTGCCAACTTCAACCGAGCGGTCATTGTAATGGAGGACAGGGGGAGCATCTGTCAGGCCGGCGACATCAGCCACCTTCAGGGTCTGCAGAAGGTTGCCTTTGCGGTCATGAATGACCAGCACGACAGCCCCGGCATCTGTTTTATCAATTCCTGCAATCGCTATCTGGCCATTCAGGGCCATGGTGGCATCCGTGGGCACAAACCCGTTGTCATCCCCAACTTTCAGGGGAGAAACAAGCTCATTGATGGTAAGGCGGAGACCCTCGTCCTGACCGGCTGCGTAGAACTCCCGCCCACTCTGAAAGAGCCCGTCAGCGTTGAGTACGAACAGTTTGTCGTCATCCAGAGGAAGCTGGCTGCCATTAAGGGCCCTTACTCTGAATTTCACCTTGTTCTCGCCGGGCGCGAAAGCCAGCTCTTCAACCGGCAGCCACGTATTTTCCTTGTCGGGGTCTCCGAAAGTCAGTATTTCGTAGTCCTCACCTGGCTTCGCCGTGGAGTTGGCTTCCTGACCCAATCGCACCCAGTATTCGGCATCCGCATTCTGGCGGCCTATGAGCTTCGCCACATACGCCCGGGTTTTCTCCGCATTCAGAACATCCCGGTCATTCCCTTTGAGAGTTTCGAAAGCCACCTGGCTCTCGTTGTCCCTGATCTGCAGAGGCAGTCTGACACGTTTGTCCGAATCTCCCAGTGCCGCCAGCCCCTGGCGCACTTCCGTCAGGGTGATTGCAAAGGCTTCGGTGGCCTCTGGCACGTCATCAGACACAACCTCAAGCCGGATATAACAGTCAGTGATCCCGGGCTCAAGGGTCACGACACCTTTGGTGAACTGGCCGGACTCATCAGCGATATAATCAAGATAGTCGGGAACGGGCAGCCTGTCGGCACTTGCGCTGCCAAGGCCCACAATATCCTCGCCAACGATTGCCCGGCTCCGATTCGAATTACTGTGGGTGCAACGCTGGTGAGGGGGCGTGAAAAACGGGCTCCCCAGGCCACCCTCCCGGTCACACTGGGTCTCGTCGAACTGGGAACTCAGTTCAAAGGCTATCTTGATGCTGGTCACCGAGGGCTGATCGAGCTGGACCTTCACCAGCACGGGTACGGTGTCTTTTGTTCTGAATTCAGTTCCAGTCATCGAACCATCGTCAGCATAGACCTGGGTTTCAAACTGGTGTCGGCCCTTTGTGGGCTCTTCGCTCTCTGCGCCCTCTTCCGGTTCTCCAAGGTCGGGCAGTTCGCAGAAGGTTCCGCCCAGTTGACGCTGTTCCTGCGGTAACTCATCTTCGGTGATTTCGTCAGCTTCCATGCTGACCACATTCTGGCGCACTTCTATGTCAAACGGCGCCAGTCCTGAATTTTTTCCGTCGGTGGTCAGAAGTGTCACATTCTTTGTTGTCCCGAGGTCCGCTTTGCCCCGATTGCCACCGGTCAGACCCGGCACTCCCCTCATGATGATGCCCTGCCGGGCCTTGTTGGCTGTATCTTCCAGCGCAAGCCAGGAAGGCGCATTGGAAAGGGAATAGTCGAGGATGGTTTCGCCACCATAGGTGCCGAAATTGTAAAAATATTCCACCCCCAGAAAGGCCTGAGGCGCTGGCCGTCCGATAATGGTGGGGTCATCCGGGTCATTCTCTGTCTTACAGCCACTGACAACAGCCATGGCGATGAGGGTGACCAGGACAACCAACCAGCGGGAGCCGACGTTGGGAGAAGATTCGGTGCGCATGTAAAGATCCATTTCAAAGAACACTATTGTTATGGATACGGCGCTTTTACACACCGTTACAGAAGGCTCCCATACTAATCAATTTGCCCACCATGCTATCTGCGCGAGTTCTCAGATTCAGGTGGCAGCCGTCAGGCACCCACCGGACAGGGTCCCGGCACCGCGCCGATCGCGGGGTTAATACTGGTCGTGATCCTTCAGAAAGTCCGTGAACTCCGACTCATCCATGACCCTGACGTCCAGCGAGCGGGCTTTGTCCAGCTTGGACCCTGGTTCCTCTCCCGCCACCACGCAACTGGTTCTGGATGAAACACTGCCCGAGACCTTCGCGCCCAGTGACTCCAGGCGTTCCTTCGCTTCGTCGCGGGTGAAATCGGAGAGTGCGCCTGTCAGGACCCATGTTTCCCCCTCAAGGGGCCTGTCACCACCACTGGTTTTCTCTGTCTTCCAGCCGACCCCCGCTTCGCGAAGCCCGTCGATAATTTCCCGGTTGTGGTCCTGGTCGAAGAAGGTGGCAATGTGGCCTGCGACCACCGGCCCCACATCAGACACTGACTGAAGCTCCTCTTCCGAAGCCTCCATCAGTTTTTCCAGAGTGCCGAAATGACGGGCGAGGGCCTTGGCCGTTGCTTCCCCGACTTCACGAATACCCAGAGCGTATATGAAACGCCAGAGTGGCGGCTGTTTCGAATTCTCGATGGCCCTGACCAGATTGCTGGCGGACTTCTTCCCCATGCGCTCCAGCTGGCACAGCTCGTCTTCAGTGAGATGGTAAATATCGGCGACGGTTTTCACCATGTCCTTTTCCACCAGCACGTCGATCCATTTTTCTCCAAGCCCTTCGATGTCCAGCGCTTTTCGGGATGCGTAATGGCGGATAGACTCCTTGCGCTGAGCGGCGCAGTAGAGCCCTCCGGTACAGCGGGCGACGGCCTCGTCCTCGGGCTGGATCACATCCGACCCACAGACCGGACAGCTATCAGGAAGCTCGATTTTCTTTGCGGATTCCGGACGCTTGTCCTTCACCACTTTGAGTACCTGGGGAATCACATCTCCGGCACGGCGAACGAATACCGTGTCGCCGATACGGGCATCCAGTCTTTCGATTTCATCCATGTTATGGAGGGTGGCGTTGCTTACAGTGACACCACCGACGAAAACGGGCTTCAGACGGGCGACCGGCGTCAGGGCCCCCGTGCGCCCCACCTGGAACTCTACATCCTCAATTACGGTCATTTCTTCCTGGGCTGGAAATTTGTAGGCGATGGCCCACCTCGGCGCCCGCGAAACCGAGCCGAGTTCACGCTGATACGCCAGCCGGTTAACCTTGAATACAATGCCGTCAATCTCATAGGGGAGCTCATCGCGCTTGTCCAGCAGGTCGTTATAGGCCTTGAGGCACTTGTCTACGCTCCTGAGCTTTCGCATTTCCGGATTGGTGCGAAACCCCCACTCTCCTGCCAGTTTGAGACAGTCCCAGTGCTTATCAGGCAGCTCGGACTCGTCAGGAACGGCAACGCTGTAACCACAGAATTCAAGGGGCCGACGGGCTGTCACCTTCGGGTTTTTCTGGCGCAGGCTGCCAGCGGCCGCGTTGCGCGGATTGACGAAAGTTTTCTCACCGCGGTCTGCCAGGTCCCGGTTAAGCTTCTCAAATCCCTTTCGGACCATGTAAACCTCTCCCCGGACCTCAATCACGTCGGGATAGTCTTTACCCCGTAGCCGCAGGGGGATGGAGGAAATGGTCCGGATATTGGCGGTGATGTCCTCCCCTGTGGTCCCATCGCCGCGGGTAGCGCCCCGGGTCAACACCCCGTCTTCGTAATGCAGGCTTACCGCCAGACCGTCAAGCTTGGGCTCAGAGACGTACTCTATGTCGTCTTCGGTATCCAGCCGCCGCCTGAGCTTTCGATCGAACTCACGGAGCTCATCATCACTGAATACATTGTCCAGCGAGAGCATGGGCCAACGATGCTCCACTTCCTCGAAACTGGTTTTGCCGGTCGCCCCTACCCGCTGGGTGGGCGAATCCTCTGTGATCAGGTCCGGGTGTTCGGACTCGAGTTTCTGAAGTTCACGGAAGAGACGGTCATACTCGGCATCGGGCACCCTGGGATCATCGAGTACGTAATAATGGTAGTCGTAATCGTTGATCTGATCGCGAAGCTCCTGGACCCTCTCAACTACCGATTTCTTTCCCATTGCCCCACACCCTCACCCGTGAATGAAAAGTGCCCGGTCAGGCCGGGCACGACAACAATCCTGTGCAATCACAGCGGGGCCGGTCAGCCCCGCTTTGAGCGCTTCTTGCGTTCAAATTCCCGAACTCTCTGCCGACAGTGCTCCACGGTCTGAGGAGTCATCACGCTGCGCCGCTCATCTTTAAGCTCCCCGCCCAGATTCCGAACCACGCACTGCGCCGTTTCCAGCATGAAATCGAACGCCTGAAGGGAATTGGACGGGCCGGGCATGCTCATGAAAAAGCTGATCCCCGGGGTGCTGAGGGATGCCATGTCCTGCTGCCGGAAAGTTCCGGGCTCCACGGCATTGGCGACGCTGAACTGGACCGGGCTGGTGGTATCCGTTTCCTCGTGACGGTGATAGATATCCATATCACCGTGCATCAGGCCACAGGCCTCAAACAGTTTTTTAAGCGCCGGACCAGAAAACTCCGCGCCTTCTCCTGCGAGCACATTGATGACTATGACTTCCTGGGCATCTGGCCGGTTCGCGCCAGCCAGGGGCTGATCAGCGGCGCGTGCAGCGGTTTCCCGTCGGGCTGTATTCTCCTCGACCTCAGAGGTTACCCGGGGAGGCGCCTTTGCTTTCGGCGTGGATTCGGCTTTTTTGGGGGGGGTCTTCTCCGGAGCCTGTCCGGCCATCGACCGTGGGCCGCCGACTATCCCATCGTCAAGGTCGGGCTCGTCCTCAAGGGCGCTCCAGCCAGCGGAGGCTGCGGGCTTCTCTGTTTCCCCGGGAGTTGCGGCAGGAGATTCCGGTGGACTGGTTTCCACGGGAGGGCGGCTGCCGATTACCGGCCTGGTAGGCTTGGGATCGGGGTTGGCAAAGCGGCTTTTCCCCGCCTTTTTGAGCTGGCCACGCTCCTGCAGGGTCGTCTCGTTCACCGGACGGGCCCCACCGTTAGGCAGTTCGGAATTGAAATCATCCTCCAGAGGGGAGTCTTCCAGATCATCCGCTCCCATCCCTGATGAGATCGCCATGGCGTCCTTGCGGGCACGACGCATGCGACGAGCTCCATCGATTACGATGGCAAGAATAACCAGGATACCTATGGCAATTAACCATTCCCTAAGAGACATACTGTTGCAGTCCTGTGTGCGAATCCCGTGTCGTCGTTACTCTATTCAAAGCCTGGTCCGAATACAACGAGCGGCGGCACCGGATGGCCTTATTGTCATCTTCCGAAAGCTGAGCTGCGCCGCTCAGCACACCAGCACCCACCCTAGATGGCTGCCAGAGCCGCCGCTTCCTCCACATCCACCGACACCAGCCGGGAGCAACCCGGTTCATGCATAGTTACCCCCATCAACTGGCCGGCCATTTCCATCGCAATCTTGTTGTGGGTGATGTAGATAAACTGAACCTGGCTGGACATTTCCTTGACCAGCTTAGCGTAGCGCCCGACATTGGCATCATCCAGTGGTGCGTCAACTTCGTCCAGCATACAGAAGGGGGCCGGATTGAGCTGGAAAATGGAAAACACCAGTGCGATAGCTGTGAGTGCCTTTTCGCCGCCGGATAACAGATGAATGGTGCTGTTTTTCTTGCCGGGCGGCCTGGCCATGATGGACACGCCTGTTTCCAGCAGGTCTTCGCCAGTGAGCGCAAGATAGGCGTTGCCACCGCCAAATACCTTTGGAAACAGAGCCTGCAGGCCCGAATTCACCTTGTCGAAGGTTTCCCTGAAGCGCTGGCGGGTCTCCCGGTCAATCTTCCGGATGGCGCTGTCGAGTATCTCCAGAGCTTCAATGAGATCCTCATGCTGGCTGTCGAGGTAGGTCTTGCGCTCACTCTGGACCTGATATTCCTCAATTGCCGCAAGATTGATGGCTCCCAGCCGCTGGATCCGGCTGGCAATCTTTTCAAGCTCATCAGCCCAGGCGGTTTCAGTGGCTTCTTCCGGTAACTGCTCAAGAACCGGTCGTAGCTGGACGTCCAGTTCTTCGAGCTGTTCCAGCTGGTTCCCTGCGCGGATTTCCAGGGCCTGGGATTCCATTTTAGCCTTTTCCAGTGACGCCCTGATGTCCTGAACAACATGCTCGGCGCGGCTACGTCCCTGCTCATTTTCCCGCACCTGGCGGTCAATTTCTTCCAGAGCATCCCTCGCAGCTGCCAGTTTCTGCTCTTCCGCTGATCGCCGGTCAAGAAGTCCTTCCAGCTGCATCTGAAGGTCCTCCAGCGGTTCCTCAGCGTTTTCTCTGCCTTCCTGGAGAATTTCCACGCGCTCGTCAAGCCGTTCCCGCTGCAACTGCATCCGATCCAGGGTCTGGCTGAGGCCGTCACGCTGGCTGCTCAACGTCTGTACCTGCAGCTGGAGCTGATGCGCATGATCCCGGTCATGACGGGCCTGCTGGCGCAGCTGATCGAGGCTTTCCCTGAGAACATCCCGGCGGGCCAGCAGATTTTCTTTTTCCATGTCGCTGTCTTCGCTCGCTTCCAGCGCTTCGCGCCACTCAAGCCGTGCCTCGGCCAGCAGCTCCTGCTGTTGTGAAATCTGCTCTGTCACCTCAGCACTGTCATCCCGGATACGCTGCAGGCGGTCATCGATCTGCTCTGCCCTGGCCCGAAGGCCACTGATTCTCGACGAAATCCCGCCCAGCTCCCGCTCAGCGTCACTGAATAGCCTCTGGAGTTCGTCCCGTTCGGCTTCTGCGCGCCCCGTGCGTTCACGAAGCTCGCTGAGCTCGCCGGTACTGGCATCAAGTGCTGTGGTCGCCGCTTCGAGGTCCAGTTGCAGCCGATCAACCCTTTGCTGACGCTCAATCACCCCGACCTGACCGGAATCGGACAACGGCATCCGTAGCCAGTGCCTGCCAATCCAGACACCGTCCCGGGTCACAATGCTGGCACCTGCTTCAAGCTGATCGCGCCTGGCTAACGCCTCGGCCAGGGTTTCCTCCGTTTCTATGGCTGCCAGCAGCTCACTGAATCCTCCTGCTCCGGACACTCGCGCCAGAAGACCCCGGCCATGTCCCTCAGGAGCGGCATGCTCGACCAGTGCTGCGCCCTTTGGAGCCTCGCCGAGGGCTGGACCCAGATCATCCAGGCCAGTCACACAGACGCTCTGGGACAGGTTACCCATCACCTGTTCGACGGCAAAGGCCCAGCCCGGTTCGATCGTCAGCTGACGGGCCAGCCTCGGTGCATCCGCGAGCTGATACCGGGCGAGCCAGTCCTGAAGAGCATCGTCCTGACCGCCCAGCTGCTCGTCCAGCAGTGACTGCTGGGACTCAAGCGCTGCAGTGAGGGACTGCGCTTCCTGCTGCCGGCGGGTGACGGCTTCTTCCATCTCTTTCTGGCGAGCCCGGGCATCCTGGAGCAGCTCCTGCACGGATTCGATTTTCATGGCGGCCTCTTCACGCCGCAGGGCACATTCTTCTTCCTGCTCCGCAAGATCATCCAGCTCCTGCCGGTCGAGCTGGTCTTCAAGCAGGGCCTGCTCGTCGCGCAGGCGCTGTTGCCGGCTGATCAGCTTTTCGATATTTTCTTCCGTGGTCCGGATTTGCGACTGGGCAAGCTCGGCCTGACGACGGGCATCCGAAGAGCGCCCACTGAAAGCTTCCCAGCTATGCTGCCAGGCGCTCATGGCCTCTTCCGCTGACAGCAGCTGCTCACTGGAAACATCTGCACGCTCAGCCAGGACTGCCTGCTCCGGTTCCACCAGCGCCAGCTCTTCCTGGATGGACAAAAGCCTGGATTCGTCCTGTTCCAGCTCCCGGTCCAGCTCCCGCTTGTTGGCAAGCGCCTGATCCAGCTCCGTCGCCAGCTGCCTGCTTCTTTCCCGCTGATGTTCAAGACTTTGCTCAATGCGGGCAATATCGGCCCCCGCCTCGTAGTATCTCGCCTGCGCCCGGTTGAAGTGCTCCGTGCGCTCCTGATGGCCTTCCCTCAGGGATTCAAGAGTGGTTTCGAGGTTGACCCTTTCGGTCAACAGGCGCTCAAGTTCCAGTTCTGTATCGCGGATCCGAACCCGTGCCTGCTGCAGATCCGCATCCAGCGCCTGCCAGCGCAGCACAGTAAGCTCCGCCTTTTTCTGGCGCTCCTCCTGCTTGTAGGCCTTGTACTTTTCCGCCGACTGGGCCTGCCGCTCCAGGTGCTGCAGCTGGCGTTCCAGCTCCTCCCTCAGATCTGTCAGACGCTCAAGGTTCTCCTGAGTCCGGCGCATGCGGTTTTCGGTCTCCCGACGGCGCTCCTTGTAGCGGGAGATTCCGGCAGCTTCCTCAATGTAGATGCGCAATTCTTCCGGTTTGGCCTCGATCAGCCTTGAGATCATCCCCTGCTCGATAATCGCATAACTGCGAGGGCCAAGCCCCGTACCCATGAAAAGGTCGGTTATGTCACGCCGCCGGCATTTCGTGCCATTCAGAAAGTAGTCGGATTGTCCCTCCCGAATTACCCGGCGTTTTACCGAAATCTCATTGAAGCTCGCGAACTCCCCCGGTGCCTTGCCCTCCGTGTTGTCGAACACCAGCTCGATGGATGCCTGGCCCACGGGTTTCCGGGCGCTGGAGCCGTTGAATATGACGTCCGACATCGATTCCCCGCGGAGGTACTTGGCCGAACTTTCGCCCATGACCCAGCGGACGGCGTCGATGATGTTGGATTTGCCACAGCCATTGGGACCGACAACCGCGGTCATGGCGGAAGGAAACGGAACGGTCGTTGGGTCTACAAAAGACTTGAAGCCCGCGAGTTTGATGGATTTCAGCCGCATGAGTGGTGTATCTGTCCGTTAAACAGTCTGCTAATGGAAATTCAATGCCCGGGCGCTGTCAGCTCAGGCATCCCTGGTTTCCAGAATACTTAAAACCTGCCGGCGCTGGTGCTCCCCGAACTCCCTGATTGCCAGCTCCAGGGCTACTGGATCACCCGCTGAGGCAGCATTCCCGAGTTCGGTGAAGAAGCGTCTCGTTTGTGCAATCTCACCCCGGAAGTTTTCAAGGGCAACATAGTAGGTCCGGCTGATCGCAGGCTTGAAATTCTCCAGAGTTTCTTCCAGAAAAGGATTGTCCACCATCCGGTAAGCGTGCCGCATCACGTCAAAACCAGCCTCGATAATCGCCTGCGTGGAGTCGGCATCGTCGGAGCCGGCCTGTTCAATCAGCTGCTCAATGCCGGTCATGCTGGCCACGACGCCGGTAAGCTCAGGCCCCGACCACTGTTCAAGAACCTTCCTGCCAAGCATGCACAGCAATTCTATGTAGATGTCATAAAGGCTGTTCACCAGAGCCGGGGTGAGTTGCGACACCACGGCGCCACGGCGGGGAAATATCTCGATCAGGTGCCTCCGCTCCAGGATGAGCAGAGCCTCCCTGACGGAGCCCCGGCTGACGTCGAGATCACCTGCGACTTTCAGCTCCTGGATTCGCTCGCCCGGCCGCAGCTGACCGCTGATTATGCGCTGCCCCAGATGCTGGGCAATCTGTTCCGAGAGACTCTCAGGTGCCTGAAATCGCATAGATTCCTTCGTTTCAAGTTGCCGGGGGGGGTTGCGATGGGTCAGAAGTGTATCACAGGCTGAGAGCCGCTCTCACAACCTCCCGGGTAAAATCACCAGGCAGAGCTGGGCTCCTGCGGCAGGGGCTTGCCGCCCCGATCGACGTTTTTTTGACAGAACCCCGAGCGGGCCACGACGTGACATCAAGAAGATACTGCAAGCATATGTTTTTAAAGACTTAACTGTTTATGGCATTTTTTATGCTTAACCTCGGTCAAACGACCAGGGAGTTTACTATGGCAGGCACAACCACACCGTTTATCGTCCGTAAAAACGATGGACCAGGGAACCTGGCGGCATTAAGGAAGGCAACCCGGCAATGGAGCGAAGTCGATAATGGCTTCTCAAGACTCAGCCGGCGCCTGGCAACTTCCCTGTCCCTGGAGACTCTCATTGCGATATTCGCCGAGGAACTCGCAGCACTCGTGCCGTATCAGCAGCTGACTTACCGTCATCAGATTGGCAAAAGCGATTTCGTCTTTTCCACTGGTCTTGGTGGGGCGCACCGGTGCGATTACCGGCTGACCCTGGAGGGAGTCAACTATGGTGGCCTCACCCTGAGTCGCAAGAGCCGGTTTACGGAGGAGGAACTGGCTGGCATTGAGCAGGCTCTGGCCATTGCGATCTGCCCAATACGTAATGCCTGCCAGTACGCCAGCGTGCATCAGGCGGCGCTGACGGATTTCCTGACACAGCTCCCAAACAAGCGCGCCCTGGACGAGGCCATGGAGCGGGAATGCTCCCTGGGAGAACGCCATGGTGACAGCTGTTCCCTGATTCTTTGTGATCTGGACCATTTTAAACGGGTCAACGACAGCTACGGCCACATCATCGGCGATCACATTCTGAAAGCAACCGCCCTGGAACTGGCAAAGGCTACCCGGAACAGCGACAGTGTTTACCGGTTCGGAGGTGAAGAATTCGCCATCATCCTGCCCCACACCAGTGAAGCAGAAGCCCGGACAGTGGCCGACCGGATCCGTGAATTCATTGCCAGCATCGAAGTACGTTGCAGCGGCAGAGATGTCCAGACCACAGCCAGTGCGGGCATTGCCATGCGCCAGCCGGGCGAGACGCCAGAGCAATGGCTGGCCCGCGCAGATGAAGCGCTTTACCGGGCAAAGGCCCAGGGTCGTAACTGCACGCGGATGGCAGACAGCATTCCCAATCAGAAAGCACAGCGCCCCTGTTAAGGAGCCCCTGAGCCAGAAGCGCCCACCCTGATTTAGTTCAGGTTCGTTTTACTGACGTGCGGCTGCGTCCTTTGCTGGCACCTTTGGTCTTCCTGTCACTCACCTGCCACTTTCTGTCGCCGGGTTTCTTCTCGGGCCTCGCTGGCTGTTTCCGCTGCTTGCGTTCCATGGCTTCCTTTTCCCCCGGCGTCTTGACGGGAAGAGCGATGGGCTCAAGATCTACCCGGCGACTCAGATCATCCACGCCTTTCTGATCCATCTCTTCCCACTTGCCAACGCTCAGGCGGCTCGGCAGAAACGTCGGCCCGTACCGCACGCGTTTGAGCCGGCTTACCTGGACTCCCTGGGACTCCCAGAGCCGTCTCACTTCCCGGTTTCGCCCCTCAAAGAGGGTTACGTGAAACCACCGGTTGATTCCGCTACCGCCTGCAGGGGAGATATCGGAAAATCTTGCCATGCCGTCTTCAAGCATAACCCCGTCAATCAGCCGCTTCAGCATGGCATCATCCACCTCACCGAAGACCCGCACTGCATATTCGCGATCAACCTCACTCGCCGGATGCATCAGCCGGTTGGCGAGTTCACCATCGGTGGTAAACAGCATGAGACCGCTGGTGTTGATATCAAGCCGGCCGATGGCAACCCACCGGTGATCCCTGAGTCGGGGAAGGCTGTCGAACACAGTGGGCCGGCCTTCCGGATCTTTTCGCGTAGAAACCTCCCCCTCCGGCTTGTTATAGACCAGCACCCGGCGCACCGTGACAGCTGTGCTGGCAAGATCCAGACGGCGTCCATCGAGTTCTATTCGGTCTGCAGCAGTTACCTTGATACCAGGCTCAGCAGGCTGGCCATTGACCGTAATGCGACCGGCTTCTATCCAGGTTTCCACCTCCCGACGGGAACCAATACCGGCACGGGCCAGCATTTTCTGCAGCCGTTCCGGACCGCTGCTGGTTGCGGTCGTCCTGTGGCCAATCTGCTTGCGTGGGCGCTCTTTACGGGGGCGTTCAGACGCCATTAACTCTTCCTTATCGATCGGCAGGGACTGTTCGTCTGTGCCATGTCTTATGTGTAAGTTTCGCCACTAACTCGTCGCCAATGACGTTCCTGATTATTTAATGGAATCTGTGGTCCCGGGGCTCATCGCCCTCGTCTGCCGCATCATGACCGCCGTCTGACTCACTGATCTCCGGTGGCTCAAATTCAATCTCAGCCTGGATGGTTTTCTCGATTTCCCGGCCAATTTCTTCCAGGTCGCGAATCTCGGACAATGGCGGCAACTGGTCCAGACTGGCAAGACCGAAGTAGTCCAGGAACTGGCGGGTCGTGGCATACATCGCCGGTCGCCCGGGAACGTCGCGGTGGCCAACCACCCGGACCCACTCACGCTCAAGAAGGGTGCGCACGATGTTGCTGCTTACGGTGACCCCCCGGATTTCCTCAATTTCACCCCGGGTAATGGGCTGACGGTAAGCGATCAGCGCAAGAGTCTCAAGCAGCGCCCTGGAGTATCGCTGGGGTTTTTCTTCAAACAGTTTCCCCACCCACCCGGCGTACTCCTGGCGAACCTGCACCCGGTAGCCGCTGGCAACTTTCTTCAGTTCAAAACCTCGGCCCTCGCAGGACTGCTCCAGCTGAACCAGAGTGTGCTCCATTATCTGGCGCGCCGGTCGCTCACCCTCATCGAACAGATCCCGCAACTGCTCCAGGGACAGAGGCCTGCCGGCGGCCAGCAGTGCCGCTTCCACAATTGCCTGAAGCTGCCGGATGTTATCTTCGTTCATACCACCTGATACCCGGAGTTGCTCAATCGTTTGTATCCGTGTTCCAGCATTAGCCGGCAGCCCTTGCCCGGACGTGGATGGGGCCCAGAACCTCTGCCTGAACCACCTCCACCAGCTGTTCCTTGACCAGTTCAAGGGTCGCCAGAAATGTCACCACGACACCGAGGCGACCTTCTTCGATGGTAAAGAGGCTTTCAAAACTGATAAACCGCTCATCAATCAGGGCTGCGAGAATCGCAGACATGCGTTCCCGCGTCGACAGCCGCTCCCGTTCGACATGGTGACTCGTAAAAAGATCCGCCCGCCGTAGAACCCCCTGCAGCGCCAGCAGCATCTCGTGAAGATCCACATCAGGCACCGTCTGGCTGCTGGGCAGCCGGGGGAGCGACGCGCTGCCGCTGAAATGGTCCCGTTCCAGACGCGGCAACTGGTCCAGATCCTCGGCAGCCTGCTTGAACCGTTCGTATTGCTGCAGGCGGCGGATCAGTTCGGCTCTGGGGTCAAGCTCTTCCTCATCTTCCGATTCCTGCCGGGGCAGCAGCATGCGGGACTTGATTTCAGCAAGGGTGGCCGCCATCACCAGGTACTCCGCAGCCAGTTCAAACCGCATGGACTCGACCGCGCCGATGTAATCCATGTACTGCCGGGTAATTTCACTGACATCAATATCGAGGATGTTCATGTTCTGGCGGCGAATCAGATACAGCAGCAGGTCAAGCGGACCTTCAAAGGCCTCCAGAAAGACAGCCAGTGCATCTGGCGGGATATACAGATCTTTCGGCATATCCACCAGGGGCCGGCCGGACACACGGACAATGGGATCCGGTCGCGGCCTGCCTTCAGCCAGGCTATCGACAACACCCTGGTCTGCTGACGCCTCTTCAGTCATCACAGTGATCCGGACAGCAAAAATTCACCAGTATCAACGATACCGCAACCCCATCACAGCGCGCACTTCATCCAGCGTGTCCCGGGCGGCATCGCGCGCCTGCTCGCAACCCTCATCAAGAATTGAACGCACCAGATCCGGATTCCCTTCATATTCCCTGGCCCGCTCGTGCAATGGCCGCTGCTCTTCCACGATCGCATCAATTACCGGCTTTTTGCAGTCAAGACAGCCTATGCCGGCACTGCGGCAGCCGGTCTGGACCCATTCCTGCACCTCGGAATCTGAATAGACTTTGTGGAGATCCCATACCGGGCACTTTTCCGGCTCTCCCGGATCGGTTCTGCGGACACGCTGGGGATCCGTCTGCATGGTTCGGATCTTGACTGCAACGGTATCAGGGTCCTCTCTGAGCCCGATGGTGTTGCCATAAGACTTGGACATCTTCTGCCCGTCCAGCCCGGGCATTTTCGAATCCGGTGTAAGCAGCGCCTGGGGCTCGGGCAGAATCACCTTGCCGCCGCCCTCTATGTATCCGTAAAGCCTTTCCCGGTCACCGAGGGAAATGTTCTGTTGTTCCTTGAGAAGCGCCCGCGCAGTATCGAGAGCCTCCATGTCTCCTTCTTCCTGGTAACGTCGCTTGAGGGCGCGGTAAAGTTTTGCGTTCTTCTTGCCCATCTTGACGATGGCGCCCTCCGCCTGCTCCTCAAACCCCGGCTCGCGCCCATAGATATGATTGAATCGCCGCGCCAGCTCCCGGGTTATCTCTATATGGGAAACCTGGTCAGCGCCCACCGGGACACGACCCGCACGGTACATGAGGATATCCGCGCTCTGAAGCAGTGGATAGCCGAGAAAACCGTAGGTTGCGAGATCTTTCTCACGAAGTTTCTCAATCTGGTCCTTGTAGGTGGGCACCCTCTCAAGCCAGCCGAGAGGTGTGATCATCGACAGCAGCAGATGCAGTTCCGCGTGTTCCGGCACACGGGACTGGATGAACAGAGTTGCCGAACCCGGGTTCACCCCGGCCGCGAGCCAGTCGATAACCATGTCCCAGACACTGGCCTCGATCATGGAAGGGTCATCGTAATTCGTGGTCAGGGCATGCCAGTCGGCGACAAAGAAAAAGCACTCGAATTCATGCTGGAGTTTGACCCAGTTTTTGAGCACACCATGGTAATGACCAAGATGCAACTTGCCGGTGGGACGCATTCCGGACAGCACACGTTGCTGGGAATCTACAGAACTCAAAGCATGAACTCCTTTGAACAGATCATTGGTTGGTCATCATAAAAGAGAATGACCGGGCATTATAGACTGATGTCGGCCCGAAAAAACCCAGGATTCTCTTTATCATCCCCGACCGTTGCTCTCATCAGTCCCTGACGCTGGATCCCTAACGCAAAAACCCCCGCTATCCGGTCGTCCCGGAGCGGGGGTTTTCTGAACGGACCAGCGGTTTACCAGCCAGTCACTTCCTTCAGTGCCTTGCCAATGTCAGCCAGGCTGCGCACGGTCTTGACGCCTGCGTCTTCCAGAGCAGCGAATTTCTCATCAGCCGTGCCCTTGCCACCGGCGATGATCGCGCCAGCGTGGCCCATGCGCTTGCCCGGAGGTGCGGTGACACCGGCAATATAGGCCACCACCGGTTTGGTGACGTTATCCTTGATGAAAGCAGCCGCCTCTTCTTCGGCGCTGCCACCGATCTCACCGATCATGACGATGGCTTCGGTCTTCGGATCTTCCTGCAGCAGTTTCAGGATATCGATGAAGCTAGAACCGGGAATCGGATCCCCGCCGATGCCAACACAGGTGGACTGACCAAAGCCGAAATCCGTGGTCTGCTTGACCGCTTCATAGGTCAGCGTACCTGAGCGGGAAACAACACCCACCCGGCCAGGCTGATGGATGTGACCAGGCATGATACCGATTTTGGACTCACCCGGTGTGATCACACCGGGACAGTTCGGGCCAATCATCCGGACACCGGCACGATCCACATATTCCTTGGCATAGAGCATGTCGATAGTGGGGATGCCTTCGGTGATGCAGACAATCAGCTCAAGGCCTGCATCCGCGGCTTCGATGATGGCATCCTTGCAGAACGGGGCCGGCACATAGATCACGGTTGCTGTAGCACCAGTGGACTCCACAGCCTCACGGACAGTATTGAATACCGGCAGATCGAGGTGCTTCGTGCCACCCTTGCCCGGACTCACGCCACCAACCATGTTGGTTCCGTAAGCAATAGCCTGTTCGGAGTGGAAGGTACCCTGGGCGCCAGTGAAGCCCTGGCAGATAACTTTGGTGTCTTTATTGATCAGGATACTCATTATTTACCCCCTGCGGCTTTAACGACTTCTTCTGCGGCATTCGAGAGACTGGTCCCGGCGATGATGTTCAGGCCGCTGTCAGCGAGTACATCTCTGCCCTTTTCAGCGTTATTGCCTTCGAGTCGAACGACAACCGGCACCTTGACACCCACTTCTTTGACGGCACCGACGATGCCTTCAGCAATCATGTCGCAGCGGACAATGCCACCGAAAATGTTGACCAGCACGGCTTTGACGTTTTCGTCGGACAGGATGATCTTGAACGCCTCGGACACCCGCTCCTTGGTTGCCCCGCCGCCAACGTCCAGGAAGTTGGCCGGCTGGCCGCCGCTGATCTTGATGATATCCATGGTGCCCATGGCCAGACCGGCGCCATTAACCATGCAGCCGATGTTGCCTTCCAGAGCCACGTAGTTCAGCTCCCATTTCGCGGCTTCTGCCTCGCGGGAATCTTCCTGGGAAGGATCCCGCATGTCCCGGAGTTTTGGCTGGCGATAAAGAGCGTTTCCGTCCACACCAATCTTGGCATCCAGGCAGTGCAGATCACCCTTGTCAGTAATGACCAGGGGGTTGATCTCCAGCAGTGCCAGGTCATAGTCCTCAAACAGCTTTGCCAGGCCCATGAAAATTTTGGTGAACTGCTTGATCTGGTCACCCTTCAGCCCGAGTTTGAAGGCCAGTTCACGAGCCTGGTAGGGCTGAGCGCCCACCAGGGGGTCAACCGTTGCCTTCAGGATCTTTTCCGGGGTTTCTTCAGCAACTTTTTCGATCTCCACGCCACCCTCAGTGGATGCCATGAATACGATCCGGCGGCTGCCACGATCAACCACGGCGCCCAGGTAAAGCTCCTGATCGATATTGGTCAGGGACTCAACGAGAATCTTGCTGACCGGCTGGCCATGCTCGTCGGTCTGATAGGTCACCAGGTTCTTGCCGAGCCACTTCTCCGCAAATGCGCGGATATCGTCCTTGTTGTCCAGCAGCTTCACGCCGCCAGCCTTGCCGCGGCCACCTGCATGGACCTGGGCCTTGACCACCCAGCGATCGCCGCCGATCTTGTCCGCAGCCTCTGCTGCTTCCTCTGGCGTGTCACAGGCTATGCCCTTCGATACCGGCAAACCGTATTCAGCAAACAACTGCTTGCCCTGATACTCGTGCAAATTCATAAAAATGTCCTACTTATTGAAAGAGGATTACCGTTTACGGAAGCCGAACCCGCTCAGCGCTACGTCTGCCTGAACCGTCGGGAATAATCTCTTCGTTACTTCCGCGTTTCTGGAAACCGGTCAAAATCACAGGGGTGTGCCACCGGACACCCCTGACTTCAGTTCGCCGCTATTTCTTTTTACGGCGGTTAGCGATATGGATCGCCGCGTCGTTGACGGCCAGCGCCGCCTCATGAACAGACTCAGACAGCGTGGGATGTGCAAAGCAGGTCAGCGCCAGATCTTCTGCACTGGCACCAAACTCCATTGCAATGACACCCTGGGCGACCATCTCAGAGGCCTGTGGTCCCACAACATGGAAACCCAGTATGCGGTCTGTCTTTTCGTCTGCCAGGATCTTCACCATCCCCACGGCCGAATTCGCTGCCATGGCCCGGCCGTTGGCCGCGAATGGGAAGACCCCTACCTTGTACGCTTCGCCGCCATAGGCTTCATTGGCAGACTTGAGCTCCTCTTCGGACTTACCCACCCAGGCTACTTCCGGATGGGTATAAATCACATTCGGAATCAGATCGTAATTGACCTGCGGCTTGTGCCCCGCTATGCGTTCAGCCACCATCACACCCTCTTCCGAGGCCTTGTGGGCGAGCATCGGCCCCCGGACCACGTCACCCACTGCCCAGACACCGGGCGCCTCGGTCTTGCACTGCTCGTCAACGAAGATGAAACCGCGCTCATCAAGCTTGACGCCCGAGTCCTCAGCCAGAAGATTTTCGGTATGGGGCCTACGACCCACGGCAACGATCAGCTTGTCGACCTTGAGCTCATGCTTTCCTTTTGAGTCTTCGTACTGCACCGTAATGACTTTCTTGTCGATCGAGGTTCCAGTGACTCTTGTGCCGAGCTGGATATTCAGCCCCTGCTTTTTGAAGTGCTTGAGGGATTCCTTCGCGATCTGCTGGTCGACACCCGGAAGAAAACTGTCAAGTGCTTCAAGCATGGTTACTTCTGAACCCAGGCGTGACCATACACTTCCCAGTTCGAGGCCGATGATACCGGCCCCTACGACGCCAACCCGCTTCGGCACTTCATCGAACTCAAGCGCACCGGTTGAGCTGACGATCAGGTCATCTTTCAGCCTCGCGGGCGGAATCTCGACCGGTGATGAGCCAGTTGCAATGATGATGTTGTCAGCGCTGTAGGTGCTCTTCTTGCCCTTGCTGTCGGTGACTTCCACCTGACGATTCGCCAATAACCTGCCATGGCCGTGGAGGGCTGTGACACCGTTGGACTTGAAGAGCCCCGCGATGCCACCTGTGAGCTGTTTTACGATGTTGAGCTTACGCTCCATCATTTTGCCAACGTTGACCTTGAGGTCTTTCACCTCAATGCCCTGATCGGCGAAACCGTGGCCTGCCTCTTCGTACTTGTGGGAGATTTCAAGCAGGGCTTTGGACGGGATACAGCCCACGTTAAGACAGGTGCCACCCAGCACCTGCTTGCCATCCTCTTCCGAAGTCCAGGACTCCACACAGGCCGTTTTCAGACCAAGCTGAGCCGCTTTTATGGCAGCCACATAGCCGCCAGGTCCTGCTCCAATGACGATAACGTCGTACTTGTCAGACATGACTTATCCTGTTTTCCGGTTCGTTAAGTAGCAGATTCAGACATCCAGCAGAATCCTTGCAGGGTCTTCAACCATTTCCTTGATAGCGACCAGGAACTGAACTGCTTCCTTGCCGTCGATCATCCGGTGATCGTACGACAGAGCCAGATACATCATGGGCAGTATAACCACTTGGCCATCCACTGCCATGGGACGTTCCTGAATCTTGTGCATGCCAAGAATTGCTGTCTGGGGCGGGTTGAGAATTGGCGTCGACATCAGAGAGCCAAAGACACCGCCGTTGGAAATGGTGAATGTCCCGCCTGTCATTTCCTCGATACCCAGTTTACCGTCTTTCGCCTTGGTGCCATATTCGACGATTTTCTTTTCGATATCTGCCAGGCCCAGAGCGTCAGTATCCCGTAGGACAGGGACAACCAGGCCACGGTCGCTGGAAACCGCTACGCCGATGTCCTGATAACCGTGGTAAACCATGTCGTTGCCATCAATAGAGGCATTCACCGCCGGGAAACGCTTTAGGGCTTCAGTGGAGGCCTTCACGAACAGCGACATGAAGCCGAGCTTGATGCCGTGACGCTTCTCGAAACCGTCTTTGTACTGCTTGCGCAGATCCATCAATGGCTTCATGTTGACTTCATTGAATGTCGTCAACATTGCAGCGTTCTGCTGGGCATTGACGAGACGCTTGGCAATGCTGGCCCGCAGCCGGCTCATGGGAACGCGTTTTTCAGGGCGCTCTCCAGTCGGCACATCGGCAACAGGCACACCCTCCGGCTTCTTCCCGGATACAGGCTCTGCAGCCTTCTTTGCCTTGCCGCTGTCGATATGCGACTGCACGTCTTCCCTGGTCACACGGCCGTCTTTGCCGGTTCCTTCGACCTTTTCCGGGTCAATATCGTTTTCATCGGCCAGTTTGCGGGCTGCCGGGCTGAGCAGGGGCTCTCCACCGGACTTGCCTGATTCCGCGGAAGGCTGTCTGGTCTCTTCGGCCTGCTTTTTCTCAGGCTCATCCTTCTTCCCGGTTTCTTCCTTGCTGCCCGCAGATGCATCTCCCGACGCACCCGCCTTGAAACGGCCGACCACTTCGCCACTTTCGACGGTGTCACCTTCGTCTTTGAGGATTTCTTCAATCACGCCGTCTGCCGGAGCGACAACCTCAAGAACCACCTTGTCGGTTTCGATATCAACAATCAGCTCATCGCGACTGCAGGCTTCGCCTGGCTTTTTGTGCCAGGTCGCAACGGTACCTTCTGCGACCGACTCGGGAAAAACGGGTGCTTTTATATCTGTAGACATCTCTGATCCTTAAGTTCGGTGGCTCGTCAGATTTCAAACGCGGCGTCAACC
The DNA here is from genome assembly GCF_044799475.1 of Marinobacter sp. Lineage (GTDB taxonomy): Bacteria > Pseudomonadota > Gammaproteobacteria > Pseudomonadales > Oleiphilaceae > Marinobacter. Next base: position 3,229,400 of record NZ_CP085217.1, read on the forward strand.
AGTTTCTTCTGTTCTTCAATGTGCACCGACAGGTGCCCGGCGGCCGGGGCCGCCGAAGCATCCCGACCAGCGTAATCGAGATAGAGCTTTGGGTTCAGGCGGTGCAGCGCATTGCGCATATGGTGTTGACTGCTATACCAGGCACCCTGATTCATCGGTTCTTCCTGACACCAGACCGCCTTCTTCAGTCCGGGGTACCGGCTGAGAATTTCATCCAGGTCGTCACTCGGGAAGGGGTACAGCTGCTCAATCCGGAGAATCACCACGTCATGGCGCTCCTGCGATTTCTTCTTTTCAAGCAGGTCGAAATACACCTTTCCGCTGCACATGATCAGCCGCTCAACATTTTTGGGATCCGACGGCTCCTTTTCCGGCAGCACCGTCTGAAAGGTTCCTTCAGTCAGGTCATTCAGGTCCGAGGTGGCTTCCTTGTGACGCAGCAGGCTCTTGGGCGTTATCGCCACCAGGGGCTTGCGGAGCGGACGCTTCACCTGACGGCGCAGCATGTGGAACGTCTGGGAAGGTGTCGTTGGAACACACACCTGGATATTGTGTTCGGCACAAAGCTGAAGGAATCGCTCGAGCCTGGCCGAGCTGTGCTCCGGACCCTGACCTTCATAACCGTGGGGGAGCAGCAGGGTAAGGCCACAGAGCCGGCCCCATTTATGCTCGCCGCTGGTCAGAAACTGATCGATAACCACCTGCGCACCGTTGGCGAAGTCGCCAAACTGAGCCTCCCATATAATCAGGGATTTTGGCGCCGTAGCCGCATAGCCGTACTCGAATGCCAGCACGGCTTCCTCAGACAGAAGAGTGTCGTAAATCTCAAAGAGCGGCTGCTTGTCTGAAAGGTTCTGGAGCGGTACATGGATATCGCCGTTTTTCTGGTTATGCAGCACGGCGTGCCTGTGGGAAAAGGTGCCGCGACCGACGTCCTGTCCGGTGAGACGTATCGGGTGGCCTTCGTTGAGCAGGGTTGCATAGGCCATCACTTCCCCATACCCCCAGTTGATCGGCATTGCGCCCGCATTCATCTTTTTGCGGTCATCGACTATCTTTGCCACCTGGCGCTGGACCGCAAACCCTTCCGGCAGCTCGCCCATTTTCTTTCCGAGACGCTGGATGGTCCTGAGGGCCACGCTGCTTTTGCACTTGGCCGTCCATTCATGGCCAAGATAGGGCTGCCAGTTAACATACAGCTCCTTGTTTGGCTCCTTGACCAGCGCTTTTACTACATGGTCACCCTTGTCGAGTTCATCGCGGTAATCCAGAGCCATCCGGTCAGCTTCTTCCGAGCTTATCAGGTCCGCTTCGATGAGTTGGTTGGCATAAAGCTCGCGGGTAGTTTTAAGCTTCCGGATCTTTTCGTACATGATCGGCTGGGTGGCTGCCGGCTCGTCGGCTTCGTTATGGCCGCGACGGCGGTAGCAGACCAGATCAATGACCACATCACGCTTGAACTCGTGGCGGTAGTCCATGGCCATCTGGGTAACGAACATGACCGCTTCCGGGTCATCTGCGTTGACGTGCAGAATTGGCGCCTGAACCATCTTCGCCACATCCGTGCAGTATTCTGTTGAGCGGGCATCTTCCTGACGACTGGTGGTGAAGCCCACCTGGTTGTTGATCACGATGTGTACCGTGCCCCCTACCCTGAAGGCGCGGGTCTGGGACATCTGGAAGGTTTCCATCACCACGCCCTGGCCGGCAAAGGATGCGTCGCCATGCATTATGATCGGCACGACCTGGGAGCCATCCGGGTCTTCACGGCGGGTCTGGCGGGCGCGGACGGAACCCACAACGACCGGTGATACTATCTCCAGATGCGATGGATTGAAGGACAGTGCCAGATGCACCTCGCCGCCGTCGGTCATGACATTTGACGAGAACCCCTGATGATACTTGACATCGCCCGAGCCGGAGTCAGCCAGCTTCTTGCCTTCAAATTCGTCGAACAGCTCTTTGGGATTCTTGCCCAGCGTATTCACGAGGACATTGAGACGTCCCCGGTGGGCCATTCCCAGCACAATCTCCTTCGCGCCGTAGCTGCCTGCCCGCTGAATCACTTCATCCAGGCACGGAATCAGGCTCTCACCACCCTCAAGACCAAAACGCTTGACCCCGGGATAACGGGACCCAAGGTACTTTTCCAGGCCCTCCGCTGCAGTCAGGCGCTCCAGAAGGTGCTTCCGGGTTTTGGGTTCAAGCCTGGGGCGTGACCGGACCGGCTCCATGCGCTGCTGAAACCAGCGTTTGATCCGCGTGTCTACGACGTGCATGTACTCTGCTCCGACACTACCACAGTAGGTCTGGCGCAAGCCGTCGTATATATCGCCAAGCTTCATTGTTTCAGCGCCGAAACTCAGCGAACCTGTCTGGAATTCCAGGTCCCGGTCAGCCTCGGAAAGCTCGTGAAAGGACAACTCGAGGTCTTCTACGGGAGGCCGCTCCCAGACCCCCAGAGGGTCCAGTTTTGCTTCCTGATGGCCACGGAAACGAAAAGCGTTGATCAACTGCAGAACACGGATCTGTTTCCTGTCAGCATCGGAGGTTGCAGTTGCAGGGACGCCGGCAGCGGCGAAACGCTGATTCCGGGAAATGTGCTCGAACTGCTCCCTGATGGCGGAATGGGAAACATCCTTGCCATGACGCCCTTCAAGACTGGGCAATCGGTCAAAGTAATTCCGCCATTCTTCGGGAATCGCATTGGGATCAGTCAGGTAGGTTTCGAAAAGCTGCTCGATATAGGCCAGATTCCCCCCCTGAAGATGGGAGGTCTGCCACAACTGCTGCATTACGCTTTCATGCATTTTGAATAGCTCACCTTGGGCTGGTGCGGGGAGCTAACTATGGTCGGCCAGAGATATTTCACAGTCAATACGGGATTTTACGGGATCGACTGATGCCACCACAGCTAACACGGATGTTTTCCGTTCCCTAGTGGTTTTTACTCAGCAAAGCCGTGACCGGGCTTTGTGAGCCCGCCTCACGGCTTCCGTAGTTTGCTCTCCGGTACAGCCAATGGCTATACGCCATTGGTGTAAAGCCTGCCTCGTGGCAGGCTTTACGGGAGGAACCTGGCATTTCCGCACAGTATAGCGGATCCTGCCATTTCTGCCCTCAGGTGGCCCGCTGCAGCAGAAGGTCGCGGATATGGCCGATTGCCTTTGTGGGGTTCAGGCCCTTTGGACAGACAGCTACACAGTTCATGATCCCCCGGCAGCGGAAGACGCTGAACGGATCATCCAGGTCCGACAGCCGCTCCTCCTGCGCCGTATCCCGGCTGTCAGCAAGAAAACGATAGGCCTGGAGCAGCCCGGCTGGCCCCACGAAACTGTTAGGGTTCCACCAGAAGGAGGGGCAGGCCGTTGAACAGCACGCGCACAGAATGCACTCGTACAGTCCGTCCAGCTTTTCCCGGTCCTCGGGGGTCTGCAAGCGCTCAATGGCAGGAGGCGGATTATCGTTAATCAGATAAGGCGAAATTCTCTCGTACTGCTCGTAGAAGATATTCATGTCCACAACCAGATCCCGGATAACCGGCAGCCCCGGTAGAGGACGGATAACGAGCTTGTCTTTTTTTACTACCTCGGACATGGGTGTAATACATGCCAGTCCGTTTTTGCCATTCATGTTCATGCCGTCAGAGCCACAGACCCCCTCGCGGCAGGAACGACGGTAGGCAAGAGTCGGGTCTTTTTCTTTCAGCAGCGCCAGGATATCAAGAACCATGAGATCCTTGCCCTTGGGGATATCAAGGTCAATATCCTGCATGTAGGGCGCATTATCTGTTTCCGGATTATAACGATATACGCTTACGAGCATCTCTTCGTCCCTCAGTAAGTCCGAGCCATGGGCTGGAATGTGTCTACCGTTTTCGGTGCGAAGTTGACATCACGTTTGCCCAGGCGCTTCTCCAGAGGGAAGTACACTGAGTGCTTCAGCCAGTTTTCATCGTCACGCTCGGTAAAATCGTTGCGCGCATGGGCGCCACGGCTTTCGCGACGCTCCATGGCAGAGTACGCAGTCGCGTAAGCCACCTCATACAGGTTATCCAGCTCCAGCGCTTCGATGCGGGCAGTGTTGAACGCCTTGCTCGTATCCCCCAGCTTTACGTTGCGGACACGCTCACCCAGAGCGTCCAGTTTCTTCAGGCCTTCGGCCATGCTGTCGCCGTCACGGAAAACGCCGAAATAGAGTTGCATGCAGTTCTGGAGATCCTTGCGGACCTCAGCCACACTTTCACCTTCGCGGGCGTTGTCCAGCCGCTCAAGGCGGGCCATGGCACGCTTGATGTCTTCCTCGGTCGCCTCGCTGACCTCGTAGCCGGCGCTCAGACGCTCTTCAATGTGAAGGCCTGCAGCACGACCGAAAACAACAAGATCCAGCAGGGAATTACCGCCAAGACGGTTGGCGCCGTGAACAGAGACACAGGCAGCCTCGCCACAGGCGAACAGGCCCTCAATGACCTGGTCCTTGCCGTCCTTGTCCTGAGTCAGGGCCTGGCCCCCTACCGTCGTGGGTATACCACCCATCATGTAGTGGCAGGTCGGCACCACAGGAACAGGATCCTTGACCGGATCAACATGAGCGAAGGTCTTCGACAGCTCACATATGCCCGGCAGACGCAGATTCAGAGTCTCTTCACCGAGATGGTCCAGCTTCAGGAGTACGTGATCCTTTTCGGGACCGCAGCCGCGACCCTCGAGGATCTCGATAACCATGGAGCGGGCAACCACGTCACGTCCGGCGAGATCTTTGGCGTTCGGAGCATACCGCTCCATGAAGCGCTCACCCTCGGAGTTGATCAGATAGCCACCCTCACCCCGACAGCCTTCGGTCACCAGGGTCCCGGCGCCATAAATACCGGTTGGGTGGAACTGCCACATTTCCATGTCCTGCACCGGATAGCCGGCGCGCAATGCCATGCCAATGCCGTCACCGGTATTGATCAGCGCATTGGTGGTGGAGGCATATATGCGCCCTGCACCGCCGGTGGCCAGAACCGTTGCCTTGGCTCGCACGTGCACTACTTCGCCGGTTTCGATTTCAATTGCCACAACGCCAACGACCTGGTTGTCACCATTTTTGACCAGATCCACCGCATACCATTCGTTCAGAAAGGTAGTGCCGCCCTTGAGGTTGGCCTGGTAGAGGGTATGGAGCAGCGCATGACCGGTACGGTCAGCAGCAGCGCAGGTCCGCGCTGCCTGGCCGCCCTTGCCATAATCCTTGGACTGGCCACCAAAGGGCCGCTGATAGATGCGTCCCTGTTCTGTCCGGGAGAACGGCAGGCCCATATGTTCCAGCTCAAATACCGCCTGGGGACCCACGGAACACATGTACTCTATGGCGTCCTGATCACCGATGTAATCAGAGCCCTTGACCGTGTCATACATGTGCCAGCGCCAGTCATCGTTGGGATCAGCGCTGGCAATTGCACAGGTGATTCCGCCCTGGGCTGATACAGTGTGTGACCGGGTGGGAAATACTTTTGTGATACAGGCCGTGTTGACGCCGGACTCGGTAAGCTGAAGCGCAGCACGCATGCCAGCGCCGCCGCCACCGATGACAATTGCATCGTAAGTAATGGTCTTGATCTTAGCCATGTATTAATGCCCCCAGAGAATCTGAACACCCCAGACGAAATAGACGAACATAACCGTCCCGCACCCCGCCTGGACCAGAAATCGCGGCGCTGTCGCCTTGATGTAGTCGGTGGTAATGGTCCAGAGGCCAACCCAGGAATGCGCACCCAGTGACACCAGGGCCATCAGGCTGAAAATCCGGAACCAGGTCTGACTGAACATGGCCATCCAGGACTCGTATGTAATGTCCGTGAACACCATGAAACCGACGAGAAATACAGTGTAGAGGGCCAGCACATAAGCCGACACCCGCTGCATCATCCAGTCATAAACGCCGCTACGGCCCAGATTTGTTACGCTGCGAACCATACCCAGACTCCTGCCAGAATAATTAGAAGAATGGAGATGCCAATCGTCAGCTTTGATGACAATCGCCCTCCCGCCAGGGTTTCACCAATACCCATGTCCATGAGCAGGTGCCTGATACCGGCGACGAAGTGAAATGCCAGGGCAGCCAGGGTGCCCCAGATGATCAGCTTTGCGAGAAAGCTGTTCAGCAGTTCATCAATCCGGTTGAAGCCAGCTTCCCCGTCAAGGGAGAGATCCAGCCCGTACAGCAGAAACGCGATGCCAACAAAAAGGATGACACCGCTTACCCTGTGCAGAATGGACACAATTGCAGGCAGCGGAAAATGAAACTTGCTGAGATCGAGATTTACTGGTCGTTTGCTATTCACAGCGCTCTCACACTCTTTTTTTGTTCCGCAGATCGGGCAGGCCGAGTACGGAAAGGTTGGTATGTATGGTCCTTTGGTGGACCTGGTTCCAGCTACTGCGATGAACCCGCGGGCTCAGCCCAGACTGCAGACCTTTCGACTTCAGAGCTTTACGATGGCCACGGCATTATACGAGACCGGATCGACTTCAGACTTCAGGAGGGATAACGCCGACACTGGCGCCACTTCAGGCGGTCCTGCTAGAAATGTTCCCGTTTACGGGCTAGGGATTATAAGGAGTGGCCGGCTGAATTACAAACCTGCAATCCGCCAAAAACCCGGAGTAACAGGGCATTTAGTGTCTGGCAGGTTCTATTGGAAATGACTGTTCCTGTCAACCGATCCGGAAACCCGGCACCCTCCAGTTTGCGGACGGGAAAACATCTTTCTTGTCCTGTTCCATTGACAAAAAAAGCCAACTCCCTATATTTTGCCGCCAGCTTTTGTGAGAACCGTGGCAATTTCCACTTCTCCGCAGGCCTCGATGGGGACTGAATCAGGTCCGCTATCCCGTTGAAAGTTATGACTAACGGATGAATTTCGCCACCAGTACCGGTTAAGCCGGATCCGGCCGGAGTGACGGAGCGCGGATAACCTGTGCAATAATACGGGCCTTCCCGTGCCTAAAAATGCTGAAAAATAGGAGAGCACCATGACCGACAGGAAAGCCACGCTTTCGGTGGGTGACAAGTCAATCGAGCTACCGGTCTATTCAGGTACGGCTGGCCCGGACGTCATTGATGTCCGCAGCCTGGTACAGGAAGGGGTGTTTACCTATGACCCCGGATTCATGTCAACAGCTGCCTGCGAGTCGAAGATCACCTTCATTGACGGCGCCAAAGGCGTTCTCCTGCACAGGGGCTACCCGATAGAGCAACTGGCAGAACAGTCCGACTATCTGGAAGTCTGCTACCTCCTTCTTCACGGTGAATTGCCCACTCCGGAAGAAAACCGGAAATTTCACGATACCGTCAAAAACCACACAATGATCCATGATCAGATGCGCAATTTCTTTCACGGCTTCCGCCGTGACGCGCATCCCATGGCCATCATGTGCGGCGTGGTTGGGGCTCTTTCCGCCTTCTATCACGATCAGATGGACGTCACCAGCGTTGAGCAGCGTGAAATCACGGCTCACCGCCTGATTGCGAAAATGCCCACCATCGCCGCCTGGTGCTACAAGTATGCCAACGGTCAGCCTTTCATGTACCCGCGCAATGATCTGTCATACGCGGAGAACTTTCTGTACATGATGTTCGGCACACCCTGCGAGGAATACAAGCCCAACCCGGTGCTGGCGAAAGCAATGGACCGTATTTTCATTCTGCACGCGGATCATGAGCAGAATGCCTCCACCTCCACCGTGCGGCTGGCCGGCTCAAGCGGCGCCAATCCATTTGCCTGCATTGCTTCCGGTATCGCTGCACTCTGGGGACCAGCCCACGGCGGCGCCAATGAAGCCGTACTCGACATGCTGGCGGAAATTGGCGATGAGGAAAACATCGAAAAGTTCATCGCAAAAGCAAAGGACAAGAACGATCCTTTCCGTCTGATGGGCTTCGGTCACCGGGTCTACAAGAACTTCGATCCACGGGCCAAAGTGATGCGGCAGACCTGTCAGGAAGTGCTCGATGAGCTTGGTCTCGGCGATGACCCGCTACTGAGGATTGCCAAGCGCCTGGAACAGATTGCGCTGGAAGACGACTATTTTGTTGAGCGCAAACTCTATCCGAATGTCGATTTCTACTCCGGAATCATTCTCAAGGCGATGGGTATTCCAACATCCATGTTTACTGTCATTTTTGCGCTCTCGCGGACTATCGGCTGGTTCTCTCACTGGAATGAGATGGTCAGCGGCGACTACCGGATAGGCCGGCCGCGCCAGCTCTATACCGGCCCCACAGCCCGCGATCTGCCAAAGAAGGACTGAGCCGGCTGACTCCGGACTCGTAATGCAAGGCACCATGATAAGGCCACTGGAAACAGTGGCCTTTTTTTGTTGCCCCGGTTCCTGTAATTATAACGACACACTTCCGAGGAGTTATTTGAATGAATCAGTCTGTTGCATTTATCGGCCTTGGCGTCATGGGCTCACCCATGGCGGGTCATCTGGCATCAGCCGGCTGCAGGGTGAAAGTCTATAATCGCACGCCAGGACGGGCGGTAAGCTGGACTGAGCGTCATGGAGGTGAGGCTGTAACCAGCATTGCCGAGGCGGCGAAAGACGTCGATGTCGTCCTGACCTGCGTAGGCGCAGATCCGGATCTCAGGGAGATCTATCAGGGCCCTGAGGGAATTCTCGCCAACGCCCGCGATGGTGCCATCCTTGTCGACCACACAACAGCATCTGCCAGCGTTGCCGAGGAACTGGCTGAGGGTGCCCGGGAGCTGGGTCTCGCGTTTATTGACGCCCCCGTATCCGGAGGCCAGCAGGGGGCTGAAAATGGCAAGCTCACCATCATGTGCGGGGGTGATCAGTCTGCGTTCGACGCAGTAAAGCCTCTCATGGATCATTACGCGCGGGCGGTAAGCCTGATGGGCCCCAGCGGTGCCGGCCAAAGGACCAAGATGGCCAATCAGATCGCGATCGCGGGGCTACTCCAGGGATTATCCGAGGCTGTACATTTTGCAGAAAAATCCGGTCTGGATGTAACTGCCGTGCTTGATGTTATCTCCAAGGGGGCAGCGCAGTCCTGGCAGATGGAGAACCGGGGCACGACCATGCTTGCCGGCGAGTACAACCACGGCTTTGCTGTCAACTGGATGCGCAAAGACCTGGATATCTGCCTTAATGAGGCCCGCCGGTCGGGCGCAAGGTTACCAGTCACGGCACTGGTGGATCAGTTCTACGGAGATGTGCAGGCCATGGGCGGCGGCCGCTGGGATACGTCTTCGCTGCTTGAACGCCTCAGGCAGAAGCCAGGTCGGGGCTGATTTCAGCGCCGGGAGGGAGGGGTCAGATCAGGCATGATCTGACCCCCGATCTGACCCCGAAACCGGGCATTACTTTTCTTTGGTCTGCCATTTTCCGTTGACATACCATGCAGACCAGCCAGTCGCTTTGCCCTCCTTCTCCGACATGACATACTGCTCTTTCGTCTTGCGGCTGTAACGCACGACGGCGGGGTTGCCCTCCGGGTCTTTTTCCGGCGCTTTCATCAGGAAGTCATACTTGGGATCGATTTCCTCCCTGTGGGGCTTGAGCTCCCTGACCAGGGGCGCTCTGGTTTCCCGGTTTTTGGGGAATTTGCTCGCAGCCAGAAACAGCCCCGAGGCACCATCGCGCAATACATAGATGTCGTCCACCTTCTCGCACTGGAGCTCCGGCATGGGTACAGGGTCCATCTTGGGCGGAGCCGGCTCACCACTTTTGAGGAGCTTGCGAGTGTTTTTGCATTCCGGGTTGGTGCAGCCAAAGTACTTGCCGAACCGGCCGGTCTTGAGCTGCATCTCCGAACCGCATTTGTCGCATTCCAGTGTTGGGCCATCATAACCTTTGATGCGGAACGTACCCTTTTCCACTTCGTGGCCCGAACAGTCCGGGTTGTTGCCGCACACGTGAAGCTTGCGGGTTTCATCTACCAGATAACTGTCCATTGCCGTCCCACACTTCGGGCAGCGACGCTTTTTCCGCAGGAGCAGGCTCTCGCCCTCACCTTCCACGTCATCTTCGGCACTCACAACCTCATCACCGGAAACAAGGTTGATGGTGGTCTTGCAGCGCTCCTTGGGCGGCAAGGAGTAGCCCGAACAGCCAAGGAAGACACCGGTACTGGCGACCCGGATCTGCATGGGACGTTCGCAGGTGGGGCACGGAATATCAGTTTCGGTAGGGGTATTACCCCGCATTCCGCCATCGTCAGGCTGGCTCGCCTTCTCCAGCTGTTTGCTGAAGCGTTGGTAAAAGCCGTTGAGAACCTTCTTCCAGTCCATCTCGCCCGACGCTATCTCATCCAGCTCTTCTTCAAGACGGGCAGTAAAATCATAATCCATTAAGTTGGAGAAGGACTCTGACAACCGGTCAGTGACTATATCTCCCATTTTCTCGGAGTAGAAACGACGGTTCTGCAGACGGACGTAGCCCCGGTCCTGAATCGTGGAAATGATCGATGCATAAGTGGACGGCCGGCCAATGCCCTGCTTCTCCAGCTCCTTTACAAGACTCGCCTCGGTGTACCTGGGAGAAGGCTTGGTGAAGTGCTGGGTGGGGTCCAGTTTTTCCAGCGACAGCTTTTCGTCCACCTTGATGTCCGGCAGGGCTATGTCGTCCTCTTTTTTCGCGGAGGCAGGCGCTGCCTTTAGAAAGCCGTCAAATTTGATAATGCGACCGCGGGTACGAAGTTCATAATCACCAGCAGCCACCAGGATGGAGGTACTCAGGAACTCGGCATCCGCCATCTGGCAGGCAAGAAACTGGCGCCAGATCAGGTCATACAGACGCTCGGCATCTTTTTCCAGGCCGCTGATATCCGCTGGCCTGCGGCTCGCATCGGTTGGACGGATGGCCTCGTGGGCCTCCTGGGCGCCTTCCTTGCTGCCGTACACCCGGGGAGCGTCAGGCAGATACTTTTTGCCAAACTGCTTCTCAATGAAGTCCCTGGCACCGATGACCGCATCCTGACTCAGGTTGGTGGAGTCGGTACGCATGTAGGTGATGTAACCGGCTTCGTAGAGTCTCTGGGCCAGCATCATGGTCTTCTTGACGCTGAATCCCATTCGATTGCTGGCGGCCTGCTGCAGGGTGGATGTGATAAAGGGTGCGCCAGGCTTCGACCGGGTGGGCTTGTCTTCCCGTTTGGCAACCTTGAAGTCAGACGCCCTGAGACGCTCAACGTGTGCCCGGCTTTCAGTTTCACTGACCGGCCGGTAGGGTTTGTCGGCGTGCCGGGTAACCTCAAATCGGACCGGTTGAGTGGCGGCTTTTGCTCCCAGGTCGGCATGCAACTGCCAGAATTCCTCGGGGACGAAAGTCCGGATCTCCTTCTCTCTCTCCACGATCAGCCGCACAGCGACCGACTGCACGCGACCTGCGGACAGACCGCGGGCAAGTTTCGCCCATAAAAGAGGCGACACCATATAGCCCACGACCCGGTCGAGGAAGCGCCGGGCCTGCTGGGCATTCACCCGATCGGTGTCCAGAGACCCCGGCTCCTTGAAAGCCTCCTGAATGGCCCGCTTGGTAATCTCGTTGAAGACCACGCGCCGGTACTTTTCAGGCTCGCCACCGATGGTTTCCCGGAGGTGCCATGCAATGGCCTCCCCTTCGCGATCAAGATCCGTTGCAAGATAAATGTGGTCGGCGGACTTCGCCAGACGCTTTAGCTCGCTGACGACCTTTTCCTTGCCAGGCAGGATCTCGTAGCGCGCCTTCCAGTCCTGGTCGGGATCCACGCCCATGCGGGCAACCAGTTGCTCCCGGGATTTGCGCTTTTTGTATTCAGCCTTCTCTTCCGGCTTCATTTTGCGCGTCTGGGCTGCCTGGCGTGCCCTTTCCTTCGGATCGCTGGTGGAACCACTGCCGCTGACCGGCAGATCGCGAATATGACCAACACTGGACTTAACGATAAAATCGGGGCCCAGATACTTGTTGATAGTTTTCGCTTTCGCTGGTGACTCGACAATTACGAGACTTTTACCCATATCGGAGATCTGTATCCTTGGCGGTGAGCGGCAAAAAAAGCCGACAAACAATAAACTTACTGGAAAACAGGCCCCTGGAAACCGTGTTAACGGAATCAGCCCCAGGCGGCGGCAGTATACAGGAGCTCTGTTTTACAGGGTCAAGATGAGCAAGACAACCCATTATTTTGCCCAGCATTTCCCAAAAACCGGCAACTACAACGAGAAAGCCCGGCAACGCCGGGCTTTCTCAGAGCAGATGACTGACCGTGATCAGAGTCGCTCCCACACAGTGGCAATGCCCTGGCCAAGGCCGATACACATGGTTGATACACCAAGTGTTCCGCCCTTCGCCTGAAGCACATTCAGAAGCGTGGTGGAGATCCGGGCACCGGAGCAGCCCAGCGGATGCCCCAGGGCGATGGCGCCACCGTTCAGGTTGACCTTTTCTTCCATCACGTTCAGCAGCTTCAGATCCTTCAGGACAGGCAGAGACTGCCCGGCAAAGGCCTCGTTCAGCTCCCAGTAGTCGATATCTTCGACTTTGAGGCCAGCACGCTTCAGCGCCTTCTTTGTAGCCGGCACAGGACCGTAACCCATGATGGCGGGATCACAGCCGGCAACTGCCATGCTGCGAACCTTTGCCATGGGCTTCAGCCCCAGCGCCTGCGCCCGCTCTGCGGACATCAGTACCATGGCAGAGGCGCCATCGGTCAGCTGCGAGGAAGTTCCCGCAGTAACTGTGCCGTTTTTTGGATCAAAAGCCGGCTTCAGCTGGCCCAGAGATTCCACGGTGGTTTCCGGACGGATAGTCTCATCATGCTCGATCAGCGCTTTGAAGCCATTCTGGTCGTGACCCTCGATGGGCACGATTTCGTTACTGAAGCGTCCTTCCACCGTGGCTTCGTGGGCCAGGCGATGGGAACGGGCGCCAAACTCGTCCTGCTGCTGACGGTTGATGCCATGCATCTTGGCCAGCATTTCCGCGGTCAGGCCCATCATATTGGACGCCTTGGCGGAATACTTGGAGGCCGCCGGGTTGTGGTCAAACCCTTCAGTCATGGGAACGTGCCCCATATGCTCCACACCACCAACGACGAAAACATCACCATTGCCGGTCATGATGGCCTGGGATGCCGTATGAATCGCCGACATGGCGGAGCCACACAGGCGGTTTACGGTCTGGGCCGCAGATTCGTGGGGCAGACGGGTCAGCAGTGAAATCTGACGCGCCACGTTGAAGCCCTGCTCTTTGGTCTGGTTTACACAGCCCCAGATGACATCTTCAACTTCTTTCGGGTCGAGCTTAGGGTTGCGCTCAAACAGTGCTTCGATCAGCGCTGCTGAGAGGTTTTCCGCACGTACGTTACGGAAGCAACCATTTTTGGCACGACCCATCGGAGTCCGCACGCAATCGACGACGACAACGTCTCTCGGATTAAGGCTCATAGATCTTTCTCCGTTCGGAAATCTCGTTCAGGGTTAGCCAAAGAACTTTTTGCCAGTCCTGGCCATTTCACGCAGCTTCTCGGTCGGATGGTAAAGAGGACCGAGATCTGCAAACTTGTCTGCCAGTTCAACGAACTTGTCGACGCCCATATCATCGATATAGCGCAGGGCACCACCACGGAAGGGCGGGAAGCCGATGCCATAGATGAGACCCATGTCAGCGTCTGCCGGCGCCTCGACAATCCTGTCTTCCAGACAGCGAACGGTTTCCAGGCAGAGCGGCAGCATCATCCGGGCGATGATGTCTTCATCGCTGAAGTCATTTTTGCCCTGCACTACAGGCTCAAGCAGCTTGTAGGTCTCTTCATCGACCACTTTTTTCTGCTTGCCCTTGCGATCCAGTTCGTACTTGTAGAAGCCTTTATCGCTCTTCTGACCATAGCGCTTGTTTTCATACATCACGTCAATCGCTGTGGTTCCCTCATGCTTCATCCTGTCGGGGAAGCCCTCGGCCATAACTTCACCAGCATGCTTGCCAGTGTCCATGCCCACCACGTCAAGCAGGTAGGCGGGACCCATGGGCCAGCCAAACTTTTCCATAACCCGGTCGACGTGCTGGAAATCAGCGCCATCACGCACCAGATTTACGAAGCCGCCGAAGTAGGGAAACAGCACCCGGTTGACCAGGAAACCCGGGCAGTCATTGACTACAATCGGGGTTTTGCCCATGGCCTTGGCGTAGGCAACGGTGGTTGCAATTGCCCGATCACTGGTCTTTTCGCCCCGAATGACCTCAACCAGCGGCATCATGTGTACCGGGTTGAAGAAATGCATGCCGCAGAAGTTTTCCGGACGCTTGAGGTTTTTGGCCAGCAGATCAATGGAAATGGTCGACGTATTGGAGGTCAGGATGGTGTCATCACGAACGGCATCTTCGGTCTCCCGCAGAACCGCATCTTTCACCTTCGGGTTCTCAACAACGGCCTCGACCACCAGATCGACGTTTTTGAAGTCACCATAGTTCAGGGTGGGCGTGATGCTGTTGAGGACGTCCGCCATCTGGTCAGGCTTCATCTTCCCCTTTTCAACGCGCTTTGCCAGAAGCTTCTTGGCTTCCTTCAGGCCCAGGGCGATGCCGTCCTGGTTGATGTCCTTCATCAGAATCGGAGTGCCCTTGAGCGCAGACTGAAAAGCAACGCCCCCACCCATGATGCCAGCGCCAAGCACGGCCGCCAGCTTCACATCATTGGCTTCCTTTTCCCATTCCTTTGCTTTCTTTTTCAGCTCCTGATCATTCAGGAACAGGCCAACCAGGCACGCGGCCGTGTTGGTCTTGGCCATTTTGGCAAAGCCTTTGGCTTCAACCTCAATTGCCTTGTCCCGGGTCATGCCGGCATGCTTCTGCATGACCTTGATGGCCTCGACCGGTGACGGGTAGTTTTTCCCGGCCTTGCCAGCAACAAAAGCCTTGGAGATCTCAAACGCCATCATGCTTTCCATGGCGTTCAGTTTGATCTTGCCCTTTTTCTCTTCACGCCGGGCCTGATAGTCAAACTTGCCATCGTTGCACTGGTTGATAATGCTGATCGCAGCTTCGACCAGTTTGCCATCTTCCACCACGGCATCCACAGCACCCACTTTCAGAGCATCATTGGCACGGTTTTCAGTACCACCGCTGATCCACTCAACCGCGTAGTCAACACCTACCAGCCTGGAAAGACGTACCGTACCGCCAAAGCCCGGAAAAATCCCCAGCTTGACTTCCGGCAGACCTACTTTCGCCTTTGGAGCCATGACACGGTAGTCAGTCGCGAGGCACATTTCGAAACCGCCACCCAGGGCGATGCCATTGATGGCCGTGACTGTGGGGAACGGGAGGTCCTCAACAGCATTGAATACTGCGTTCGCCTTGAGGTTGTTGGCAACGAGGTCTTCTTCGGAACCGGCAAACAACTCGGTAAACTCGCTGATATCAGCGCCTACGATAAAGCTGTCCTTGGAACTGGTAACCACCAGTCCCTTGATGCCTTTTTCGGCCTTCAGTTTATCGGTTGCGGCGCCTAGCTCTTCGATGGTGAGGCGATTGAACTTGTTAACTGACTCGCCCTGCAAGTCGAAGTTCAGCTGAGCGATTCCGCCTTCGATCTTTTTAACCGTGATGGCTTTACCTTCGTAAATCATCAACTGATCTCCAGTCTGTGTTGGAAACTGCTTGCGGCCCGATTGAGGGTCAATGGGGCCGTTTTCGCAGCGAAATTTCGGTCACTGCCCGATCGTCCGATCCAAAAATTCATACAGTCGTTTGAATCGAGAGTGGCACACGATGAAAAAAAACGGGCCGTTTGTCAATTTGTTTCTTCGCTGCCTGGCTGAACCTTCAGTCAGTCCGGCCACAGAATCTGGCAGGATCTGCCCCGCAGGTCCTTATTTTTCAGTTTTTTAACAGAGCAATCTGATAAACAGCTGAAACTATGCAGTCTAGCTTTCAAACATCTTTACATTTAATGACAGACCTGACCCCAAAACAGCTTGATTGGCTGGCAGAGTTACTTTAACTTCATTTCAAACTCTGACCCATCAGTGCGAGCAGGAAAGGCTGCCGGCCGGCACCGGACGTCAACCGCTATCATTACGTCAATCCGACAAAAAACTGCGATACGGCAGATATGGCTGACCAACGGGACTGATGTCCCGGAAAATAATAAAACTGAACCAACGGAGACAGTATCCGATGAAAGACGCCCACCAACGATTCCGCGCCCTGACCGTTGCCTTGATGCTACTGCTTACGGCTTCGTTCACAGTGAAGGCTCAGGAGACCGAACTGCTTTCAAACCTTCACGATTTCAGGGTGAACAACTTTGTAGCCCTGAGTGCCTATTATCAGTTCAGCGCAACCCGCGCCACGGACGTCCTGAATGAAGTGGTTGCCGGTATCAATAATGCGAACGCCTCACTGAACGCAGTCACTGAAAGTGAAGCAGGCGTTTTCACTGATGAACAGCTCGCTACGTTGACTGCCCAGTTCGACAGCTTCAAGGCGTTGATGCGCCAGAACATAAACGACGTCCGGGAAAGTGGCTACCCGGATCTGCGCCTGGTATCAGAAATGGCCAATCAGGCCCAGGTACTAAGCGACGTTTCCTCTGACCTTTACGCCATTGGCCGGGAATCTCTGACCAGCGTCACCAACCCACGCATTGAAGCAGCCCGCCAGGCGGCCGTCCTTATGGCCCGGATGATGTCCAAGTATTCCGCGAGGTCCTACTCGTCCGTATCCCAGACCTTCCAGGGATCCGACACGGAAGCCGCACTCGATGAGCAGGCCCTTGCCTTCGATGCTCTGATCGATACGCTTTCGGCAGGCGATGGCAATGACGAAGTAAAGCAGGTGATAGACGGGGTAGCGACAAAATGGATGTTTATCCGCGGCTCCTATATCAATTTTAACGAAGACAACGTGCCCTTCATTATCGACCGCTACTCCAAGGGCATCCTGGAAGGCCTTGAGCAGGCCATCGCAATGCTCAGGACCAATGCCTGACAGCATCAATATCCTCCGGCAGGGCGGCGTGCCCTGCTACCCCCTTCTCGCCTGACCGGCTCAATCAGACCGGATCTTGACAGCCGTCAGTGAACAATCCTGCGAATTGGCCTACAGTTATAGGACCGGTTTCAACGGCCCACGCGCAATACCGGAAAAAATTGCCAGTGGACAATCATTCGCAGTTACAGGGAGCCAACCATGAGCGCTTACAGCAAAATACTGGTCGCAATCGACCTTACGGAAGAAGCACCCCAGGTTCTTAAAAAAGCGGTGTCGATGCGTGACACCCATAACGCCGAGCTGATTCTGGTACATGTTGTGGAGCCGGTAGGTTATGCCTACGGCGGTGACATTCCCATGGACCTCACGGAACTGCAGGAGCAACTGGACAAGGCAGCGCGGCAACAGCTGAAAGCCTATGGACGGGAATACGGAATATCAGAAGAAAATCAGATTGCCACTGTAGGGCGACCCGAGTCCGAAGTTCATCGACTCAGTGAAGAAACATCCGCCGATCTTGTAATCGTTGGCAGTCATGGGCGGAAGGGTTTCCAGTTACTACTGGGATCCACTGCGAACGGCGTGCTGCACGGCGCCAAATGCGACGTGCTGGCTGTTCGCATCCAGTAATCAGGGCATGGGTTCGCCCTGGATTTTTGTGGACAGCTTCCGCAGCTGGCTTTCGAGGGAAAAACTGACGCTGGAGGCCATGGAAAAGAAATTGAGCAGCGCTTTGAGGTTGCTGTCTCCCTGACACACAGAATGGATTCTCTGCCAGAGAGCCTGGTTGACGAGCTGGAGCCGCTGATTTCTCTCCACCAGCCCTTTGAGCTCCCAGTCAGGCTCCCTGTGGCTGCGTTTTTCGAAATACTGCTGAAGCAGGTAATGGGAAACGCTTCGCATGATGAACTCATCCGAGCTGGCAAATGGCAGATGATGAACGGCCATTGGTTTGAGTTCCGCCAGTACAGGGCAACCACTCGTGGCCATCTTGAGTCCCAGAAGGGAGCGCAGCGCTTCCTCCAGAGACGTTTCCTTCTGATAGCTCCGCCGATCATCCACCACTTTTACATCGACTTTCTGGTAGGCGTCTTCATCCTTGAAGGCCTCCACCACAGGCAGCATTTCGACCGCCGCAGGACAATGGGTATGCGAGGAAGTGCTCAGTGGGCAGTTTGAGCACTGGCAGTGGTCAAGCCGGGTCCATTTTGGAAGCTGCTCGGACGCCACGACCCGAACCGGCTGATCCGTGATCCGGAACTCGCTGGTGCGCCCGTCCTGCAACTTAAAGTTGTATGAAACGTTCATTCAGTACTCCGCTCTTCCAGTTCCATCCACCGTTCTATTACCTTTTCCAGCTCAGCCTCCTTTTCTGCCAGCTCATCAAGAGCCGCTGTGACCTCACTCGCGGGACCTGTATAGAAGTCAGGAGCAGCAACTTCGGCGCGGCGGGACTCTACGTCCGATTCCAGTGCCGCTATTCTGCCCGGTAATTGCTCAAGCTCCAGTTTTAACTTGTAACTGAGCTTTGCTGTTCGTGCCGGTTCTGCCTGTTTCTCGGGAGCCTTTGTGGCCGGTGGCTGAGCCTTTTTCCCGGAAGCCCGCTGGGGCTTATGCTCTGAAGGAAATGCCCCGCCCTGCCGGCGCCAGTCGGTATACCCGCCCACATAGTTGCGCACCGCTCCCGTCCCATCCAGAAACAGGGTGTCTGTCACAACATTGTCGAGAAATTCGCGGTCGTGGCTGATCACCACAACGGTGCCCTGAAACAGCACCAGCTGGGACTCAAGCAATTCCAGTGTTTCTACGTCCAGATCATTGGTTGGCTCATCCAGCACCAGAATATTTGCCGGCTTGCTGAACAGCTTTGCAAGTAGCAGGCGAGCCCGCTCCCCCCCGGAAAACACACTCACCGGCGACCTGGCCCGCTCGGGTGCGAAGAGGAATTCCTGCAGATATCCCAGAACGTGTTTCTGCTGACCATTTATATCAATGAATTCACGACCCTCGGACAGGTTGTCCACGGCGTTGCGGGAAAGATCCAGTTCGCCACGCAACTGGTCAAAATAGGCAACTTCCCGGTTGGTACCGAGGCGAATGCTGCCTTCGGTGGGCTCCATATCCCCCAGCATGAGACGCACCAGAGTCGTCTTGCCGGTGCCGTTTTCTCCGATCAGGCCAAGCTTGTCGCCCCGCATGACGGTGAGATTGAGATGTTCGATCACCCTTGTGCCATCGGGATAGGCAAATCCGGCATCCCGGGCCTCCACAACCAGCCGGCCGGAGCGGGCTGCGTCCTCCACGGCGAAGCTGGCAGTGCCGCCCCGCTCCCTTCGCTGCATGCGTTCGTCTCGCATGGCCCGCAGGGCCCTCACCCGACCCATATTACGGGTTCGTCTTGCCTTTATCCCCTGACGGATCCAGACCTCTTCCTGCTTCAGGCGTTTGTCGAAAAGCGCGTTCTGACGCTCTTCCTCTTCCAGTGCCTTTTCCTTCAGTTCGAGATAACGGTCATAGGTAGCAGCAAAACTGATCAGATTGCCGCGATCCAGCTCAACGATGCGCGTAGCCATGCGGCGGATAAAAGCCCGGTCGTGACTGACAAAGAGCAGAGCGCCGCGAAACTGGGTCAGCGCTTCCTCCAGCCAGGCAATGGCGGGCACATCGAGATGGTTGGTCGGTTCGTCAAGCATTAGCATGTCCGGCTCTGACACCAGCGCCCGCGCCAGCAGAACCCTCCGCTGCCAGCCGCCGGACAGAGTATTCAGCCGACGTTCCGGATCGATCCGGTATTGCGCCAGAATAGCGGTAACCTTCTGGTCAAGCCGCCATCCATCCAGGGCTTCAAGACGCTCCTGAACCACCATCAGCTCTTCCAGACTGTGTTCATCGGCGGACTGGGACAGCGTGTGAAACCTCGCCAGCAGTTCGCCGGTTTCCGGAAAGGCACTGGCGACCACTTCGTAGGCCGTACGGCTTTCAGCAGCGGGCAGATTCTGGGGTAACACTGCAAGCACCGTCCCCTCTTCCATCCGAACCTTGCCACTATCAGGGGTGACCTCCCCGCTTACGATTTTCAGGAGAGTCGACTTACCCTCGCCATTTCGGCCGAGCAGGCAGACCCGCTCGCCTGCTTCAATGGTCAGGCTGGCCTTGTCCAGAATTGGCTGCAGGCCGAAGGACAGGGAAAGCCCATCCAGTGTCAAAAGCGGCATTCGTTGCTTACTCCCGTTTCAGATCAGTGATATCGATTGTCCGATAGTAATGGGGCCGGTACCCGTGTGCACCGCATTCACTCCAAACATTACGCCCTCAGCCCGGCGGCGATAACCGCCCAGAGTCCTGAGTGGCTGCTGGTCCGGGTTTCTGCTCCCAAGGTCCGGATCCACTGTGGTCAGGATACAGCGGGAGCAGGGTTTGACGAGATCCAGCCGGGTGCTGCCAATGGCCAGAGATTGCCATCCGTCTTCCGCCCAGGCCGGAGCACCGGAAACCACAATATTGGGCCGAAAGCGGCGCATGTCCACGGCCACATCAAGGCGGCTGTTGAGCTCCTCAAGTGATGCCTGGCTGGTGATCAAAAACGGAAACCCATCCGAAAAAGACACCCGCCTCTCAGCGACCCGGTCAACAGACCGGAAACTGTCGAGGGGCATGTAGACCAGATCGACCGCCTCACCAAGAAAGCGGCTAATGGCCTCCGCAGGCCCTGGAACTGCCCGCAGGGCACTGACCGAATCTCTCCAGACCCGAACATTTAACCGTTCGGGACTCTGCTCCAGCAGGAAGTCTCCCTGATCCGGGATTGTAACGGTCACCTTTCTGGCGTCCAGGGAGACAGCAATCCGCGCTAACTGCGGGTGACTCCGCTGGCTGATGAAGGATCCCTCCGGATCCGTGATCATCCAGCGGCGGTCAGCTACCGGCCCGAAGTCATCCAGATCAAGCTGCTCAACCTTTATTCCGGAGAGAGATTTTACCGGGTAACAGTAAAGGGAGTGGACCTGCATGAGCCAACCTGTGGTGGAACGGTGTCACCGGAAGTATACAAGACATTGGAAGGCATCCGGCGAACCGGCCGCTCCGAAACGAAAAAACCCAGCGTCGGAGGCTGGGTTTTTGAAATCTGGAGCGGGAAACGAGATTTGAACTCGCGACCCCAACCTTGGCAAGGTTGTGCTCTACCACTGAGCTATTCCCGCATTGTGTAACTGCTGCCCCTGCTGAACGCGCCATCAGGTGCTGGCGCTGGCCTCGACAACGGAACCGAATTATACGGAGCGAGTTTGCCCCATGCAACACCGATTTCAGTTTTTACCCGGCTGACCGGTCGGAGTGGTCCCGAGCAGCATTCCGAGAAGCCGCGTCATGGTGTCCTCCAGGTGCTCCCGCCGGAAGCCATTGCCAAACAGCATGTCATCATACCCAAGCCCCAGCACTACCGAGATCACCAGCGCCGCATCCCGGGCCGGATTAAGACTGTTCAGTCGTCTCAGGGCATTCTCCAGCCCCGCCGCCCAGGCGCTTCGATAGGCTTGCGCCAGCTTCGCAAGACGGGGATCCCGCAAGGCTTCAAGAAGAAATGCCTGCTCGGCCAGTATCTCATGCCGACGGGTGGTGAGCTGTTCGCTCAGATAAGCAGTAGAGAGTGTCGCGAGCTCCCTGACCTGAGCATCGCGGCCTGGGCCTCCCCACTCAAGGGTAGCCGCCGGCAGGGAATCAAGGGCCAGATTGATGGTGTCGTAAAAACGGTCCAGATGCTGCTGGCCTTTTTCGGCGAAAAGCGTAAAGGCATCGCAAATCAGCTCGTCAATATCCTTGAAATAGTAGGTCGTGGACGCAAGCGGTACACCTGCCTCTTTCGCTACAGGACGGTGCTTGATGCCCCGGACACCCTCCCTTGCCGCGATGCGGAGAGTGGCCTCAAGGATCTGACAGCGCCGGTGTTCACTTTTCGCCCGTGCAGCCTTGCGACCCCGATAATGGATGGACTGTTTCAGCGTTTTTTCCAGCGGAAGCTGCTCCGGCCCAATCATGCTATCCACCTCTGGATGTGCCATAACCAGTTGTCCCTGCTTGATAATCAGTCAGTGATCCTGCACCCGTCATTATGGGCGCAAAACATACACAAACCTTGATCAATGTTGCAAAAGCTGCGTCAAGATCCGCCAATCTATTGCCTTGCCGCGAGCTGGCTACTGGCCGTACCTGGAGCTGCCCTGCTCCAGATAGGCCAGTTCGTCCGGGGTTGATGTCCGCTTCAGAGCCTGGTTGCGGTGAGGGAAGCGGCCAAACCTCGCGATTATCTCATGGTGGTCCCGTGCCGACTGCAGGAAGCTCCCGAGGTAGTCCCGAAGCATGCCTTCAGAACCTGCCACCAACTGCTCGTAGCGTTCAACTGACAGGAGCTGATCAGCCAGCCGCTCGGAGTGCTGCAGCGGCATGTAGAAAAAAGCCCTCATGACCCCCGGGAGCGCAAGATCCTGGCCCCGTTCCATCGCCAGTTTTGTGAGCCTTCCTGCCTCGCGGTCATTGCTGTACGCAAGGCCGCCGCCCCGGTGAATATTGCGGGTAAACTGATCCAGAAGAATGATCTCGGCAAGGCTGCCGCCCGGGTCCTTGCGCCAGGAATCCAGACCACCCTCAGACGCAATCAGCACCAGCGACAGAAAACGACGGCGGATCTCCCTGTCAAATGCCCTTGATGTACGAAACCACCGGTTGCGGTGCCAGGCATCCGGTATGCCTGATTCGTCAAGTTCACCGAACCAGAAGTCCAAAACCTCTCGCCATCCGAACATTACAGGGCGTACCTCGCTAAATCTGTTTCCGCGATACCTGAGCCAGCACAGAGCGCGCAACTACAGTTCAGCGCTGGCGATCGCGTAAGTTGTTAGACTGCACAATAGGCAGCATTCACCCCACTCTCATTCAAGGAGCAGGTCCGACATGGAAACATCCCACAGAATTATACTCCTGGCCCACGGAAGCAGCGACCGCCGCTGGTGCGAAACCTTCGAGGCCCTGGCAGCCCCTACGGTTGAAGCCATTCCCGGTTCTGTGGTTGCCTACATGGAACTGAGTGACCCGAGCATGGAAAAGATTGTCGCTGATGCCGTAGCGGAAGGCTGTAAAACCTTCACGGTACTGCCACTCTTTCTCGCCGCTGGCCGCCATCTGCGCAAGGACGTGCCGGCCATGATCGCTGACATGGAAGCTGAGCATGGCATAAGAATACAACTGGAAGCCCCGGTTGGCGAAAATGCCCAGCTGGGTCTTGCAATAAGGACTGTCGTAGAGCAGACGCTCGCCAGAACCGGAGTACCGACAACAGCAACCGGCTCGGCCTGAGCATTATATGCGCTGCCTCCCGGCAAAACAGAAAGGAGAATCATCATGGCAAAATCACTGTTGATCACCGGCGGTACCGGCTTCATCGGTCAGGTTCTGTGTCAGAAGCTTATCGAAAAAGGCTATGCGCTCACGGTACTGAGTCGACAGAAAGAGGCAGACGTAAGGGCTCAATGTGGCAGAGTCACATCTATTCAGTCTCTCAGTGAACTGACAGATCACAGCGGCTTCGACGGTGTTATTAACCTTGCCGGAGAGGGAATTGCCGAAAAACGCTGGTCGGAAGAGCGGAAGCAGGCACTGAGGGACAGCCGTATAGCCCTGACGGACCATCTCGTGCAGACCATGCGAACATTTAAACGTAAGCCCCCAGTGCTTGTCTCGGGGTCCGCAATCGGCTTCTACGGCGATCAGGGAGACAGACTGGTGGATGAGAACACCCAGCCCAATGGCGATTTCAGCCATCGTCTCTGCCGGGACTGGGAAAACTCTGCCAATGCTGCGACAGACGATGGCATCAGGGTCTGCTTCTCCCGAACAGGGCTTGTGATGGGTCGCGACGGCGGCTTCCTGCAGCGCATGCTGCTACCGTTCAAACTATGCCTGGGGGGTCGCCTTGGCAGTGGTGAACAGTACATGCCCTGGATACACCGGCAAGACGTTGTAAACGCCCTGGTGTGGATGCTCGAGAATGATTCAGCGACGGGGCCCTACAATGTCGTCAGCCCCAATCCGGTAACCAACCGGGAATTCACCCGGACCCTTGGCCGGGTACTCAATCGCCCCGCGCCATTCCCTGCCCCGGCTTTTGTGCTCCGGGCAGCTTTTGGCGAAATGTCCCGGCTCTTGCTTACTGGCCAGAAGGCCCGCCCGGAACGCCTCCTGAACGAGGGTTTTGAATTCCGATTCCCCGAGCTGGAGAAGGCCCTGGTGGATGCTGTTGGTTGAGACGCCGGGGAGTCCAGCTCACAATTTGTCGAATCGCGAGAAAACGCACAAAGGAAGCCTGACGCCCGTGTTAGGCTGCGGCTGAACCAGTTACAGGCAGGACTGCGAGCTTCAGATGCTGAATTTCAGAACCTCATTCTTTGCCCGACGGCCAGTGGCGACAGGGACACTCTGGCTGTTGTCACTGGCCTTTTCACCCTGGTCTTCTGCCAGCAGCGACGGAGAGCAAAGCTATGAGTCCTGCAGCCTCATCACCAGTGAATACATAACTGTACTGCAACTCGTCCATCGCGGCTTTGATCGCGACGAGCTGGCCGCTTCACTTCCCGGTCTTACGCCGGAAGCGCAGAAACGCATGGAAAGGCTTTACATGGCTACTGAGGAGCAAGGACTCGAGGAAACCTTCTCAGCAGTCAACTCGGAATATGCCCGCTGTGCCCGCTCCGTATACCGCTCAAAGGGGGTGCCTGAGCGTACTGCCCGGGAAGGTCATTTCTATTTCTGCGCCGGCGAAAACAAGGTGCGCTATGAAATTCTCATGGCATCCGTTGCGGGTGGCCAGCCACAGGCAATAATCAACCAGCTGGCAGACATTCATAAACCCACAGCCAGGGCGCTGCTGGAGCTGCACCGGAACGAAGGCACCCTCGCGGTTTTCGATGCTCTCGGCGATGAGCTGAAGTTCTGCATTAACAATAACCTGTAGGTATTTTCCGGAAACTGTTTGACACATCCGGAGAGCTTACTTAATATACGCGCCACCTCGACGAGGCACGCTGTTTTACCGAGATGTCCCCTTCGTCTAGTGGCCTAGGACACCGCCCTTTCACGGCGGTAACACCGGTTCGAACCCGGTAGGGGACGCCACTTCCGAAACAGTCTGCGCGTTACACTAAAGCCGGCCCTCAGCCGGTTTTTTTGTGTCCGGCTTTTGCCTGGCATGCACGAAAAGTGAGGATGCACGCGGAACGCCGGTGATCAACCAGGCTGATGCCCCGCATGATATGTTCATCTTTTTGACACACTGGCGAGCGGGCCCTTTCAACTGCTGCTATAGTCATCCGCGATGACCTTTGAACACGGTTATCGTTTCAGGCGTTGGATATGGCGTCAGATTCATTCCGTCTCCGGCAATACAGGCTGAACGAACCAAACAGCATGCAGAAACTCGCCAAACGCTTGCAACAGTTCCGTGCGGGATCTCCGCTGAGCTTCCGGTTGCTGGCCTACATCCTTCTCTTCAGTTCTCTTTTTACCCTGATTGCCACCGGCATCCAGATCTATTCCGACTTCCGCAAGGATGTTTCGCTGATCGATGAACGCATGTCTGTCATCGAGACCAGCTACGCCAGCAGCCTTTCCCGCAGCCTGTGGGCCCTTGACCAGAAGCTTCTTCAGGTCCAGATGGAAGGCATCCTGAGCCTGCCGGACATAGTCCACCTGAGGTTGCGCATCTTTCCTGACTCCGAACTGGTCATGGGCGACAACCCAAGGAACCTGTCCACCATTACACGCAGCTTTACCCTCACCCACACGAACGACGAGCCTTACGACCTGGGTGAGCTCACCATTACCGCCAGCATGGAAGAAATCTACCAGAACATGCGGCGTAAAGTCGGGATCATTCTGACCACTCAGTTTTTCAAGACTTTCCTGATATCCATACTGATCGTCTGGATCTTTCAGTACTTCGTAACCCGACACCTCTCGCACATGGCCGGCTATGCCCGGCAGTTTTCCCTCGACAATCTGGACAAACCCCTGGAGCTTGAACGCCCGGATACCGAAGCCAACCGCAAGGATGAGCTGGGCCAGGTTACCGATGCCATGAATCAGATGCGGGATCGCCTGCAGCAGGATCTGGAGCGCCAACAGCAGGACGCCGCGGAGATCCGCAAACTGTCCAAAGCCATTGAGCAAAGCCCCTCCTCTGTACTTATCTGTGACCGGCGGTGGCATATAGAATTCGTCAACCAGAAGTTCTCCCAGCTGACCGGCCACAAACCTGAGGATGTGGTGGGCAAGCACCCCGCTGCTGTCTCCGCCGACACGTTGGGTGAAAAAGAAAACAGACAGCTGTGGCAGAGCATTCAGCTTCAGGTCCAGCGAGTCGGGGTCTGGCAGGGTGAGGTGAACAGTGTCCGCAAAAATGGCGAACGATTCTGGGAACAGGTTGTGGTAACCCCCATCAAGGATTCGGCCGGTGCCGTTACCCATTTTCTGATCCTCGGCGAGGACATCAGCATTCGGAAACGTTATGAGCAGCAGCTGTTGCGACAGGCCAACTACGACATCCTTACCGGCCTGCCCAACCGGATGCTTGCCCTCGACCGGCTCAAGCTTGCTCTGGCTCATGCGCGCAGGGAGGATAGCCTGGTAGGGGTAATGTTCCTGGATCTGGACAACTTCAAACACATCAATGACACCATGGGGCACGACGCCGGTGACAACCTGTTAATAGAAGCGGCCAGAAGAATATCAAGTTGCCTCCGTGGCACCAGCACGGTGGCCCGCCTGGGGGGCGATGAGTTCCTTGTGATACTGCCAGGGCTTACCGGCTCCGATTCCACCGATCAGGTAGCAGACCGGATCCTCCAGACCTTTGCGCCTCCTTTTCTGGTGGGTGGTCAGGAGGTCTTTGTCACCACCAGTATCGGCATTGCCATCTACCCTGTGGATTCAGACAACAGCGGTACGCTGCTGCAGCACGCTGACGCTGCCATGTATCGGGCCAAAAGCAAGGGCAAAAGTGCCTGGGAACGTTTTGCTCCGGAAATGAAGGAGGTGTCTCATGATCGTCTCCAGATGGAGTCCCGCATGCACCGGGCCCTCGAACTGAAAGAATTCGAACTCTATTATCAGCCCATCGTGAACACGGCCTCCGGCATGCTGGTTGGCGCAGAAGCACTGCTTCGATGGAACAACCCGGTCATGGGCATGGTCATGCCTGACCGGTTCATCCCGCTGGCTGAGGAAACCGGTCTGATCACCTCCATCGGTGAGTGGGTGCTCAGAGAAGCCTGCAACGCGGCCGCTCGCTGGGAAGAGTCCACCGGTGTGAGGCTCAACATCGCGGTTAACGTGTCTCCTCGCCAGTTCCGGGACCCCGGGTTCGTGGATGCAGTGCTCACCGCCATCGAGGCATCGGGAATCAGGCCCGAACAGCTGGAACTGGAGATTACCGAGCGGCTCATTCTCGATAACACCATTGAAACTGCGACCATACTGCGCCGTCTGGACGAACACGGCACCCGCCTCTCCGTGGACGACTTTGGTACTGGCTTCTCGGCCCTGAGCTACCTCAAAAGCTATCCTTTCGACATCCTCAAGATCGATAAGTCCTTCATTCATGACGTGATGATCGAAAAGGATGACGCCGCTCTGGTCAAGGCGATAGTCAACATGGCCCATAGCCTCGGACTGGCAGTCATCGCGGAAGGGGTTGAGGAGGAATCCCAGACTCATTTTCTGATGGAAAACGGCTGCGACTTCGCGCAGGGTTATTTTTACAGCCGGCCGGCTCCTGAGAGTGAGTTCGAAGCCTGGCTGAGAAGCAATAGTCGCTCTCAAAAGTAGACCAATTCATACATTAAAGACCACAGGTGACCCTCATGGAAGACGTCATTCTTGTCGTGAACTGCGGTAGTTCGTCTCTCAAACTTGCGCTTTTCTCCCGAAACCTCGAGCGACTGGCCGGCGGCCTGGCAGAACGTCTTGGCGAGGATGGCGCCACCGCCAGTGCCGGTGATGATCAGATATCGCTGACCGGTAAATCCAGCCACGAAGATGCCCTGGCTGAACTGCTCAGTCACTTCAGGGAGAATGAGCTCCTTTCAGACCAGCCGCTCGCCATTGGACACCGTGTCGTGCATGGCGGCGAGGCGTTCAGGGCCCCGGCACTGATCAATGATGATGTGCTTGTTGCCATCGAGGACTGCTCCAGCCTGGCGCCGCTGCACAACCCGGTGAACCTCACGGGCATCAGGGCGACACTGAAGCTTTTTCCGGACGTGCCCCAGGTCGCCGTGTTTGATACCGCTTTCCACCAGACCCTGCCACCACACGCCTACCTTTATGGCCTGCCCCGACGCTTCTATGAGGACTGGGGCGTGCGGCGTTACGGCTTCCACGGCACCAGTCACAGCTTCATGGTGGAACAGGCCGCGCGGCTGCTAGCCAAGCCCCGGTCCGAGACCTCGATCATCTCTGCCCATCTGGGGAATGGCTGTAGCATCACCGCCATTAATAACGGCGAAAGCCTGGACACGAGCATGGGGCTGACCCCCCTGGAGGGTCTTGTCATGGGTACCCGCTGCGGAGATGTTGACCCGGGCCTGTTCGATTTCCTGAGCGCGAAAGGGATTGATTCTGAATCCCTCAGCCGTATCCTGAATCGGGAGAGCGGGCTCCTCGGCCTCTCCGAATCGACCAATGACATGCGAACGCTGATTGAACAGGCGGACGGGGGCGACGAGCAGTCCAGTCAGGCGCTCGCGGTCTTCTGCTTCCGGCTTGCACGCTATATCGGAGCCATGATGGCCTCTCTGGATGAACTGGATGCGCTGGTTTTCACCGGCGGAATTGGCGAGAACAGCGACCGGGTCCGAAAAGACACTGTCAGCCACCTGAACCTGATGGGCTTCAGCCTTGACAGCAAAGCCAATGAAAACCACGGCCAGGAGTCCGATCACCGTATTGAAAGTAAAACCAGCCGCTTTCCCATCCTGGTCATTCCAACCAATGAGGAAGCAGTGATAGCCAGAGAAGCCGCTGCCAGAGCCGGGTGATAGTGTCACCCGCGCAGTCGGGCACCTCAGGAACTCTGTCTGCCCCTTTCGGATGAGGGGCACTCACAAAAGGATCATTCATGGCCAGGAACCTCTTTATCGCACCCACCGGACTGGAATCCGGTCTGACATCCATCTGCCTTGGTCTGGTCCGGGCTCTGGACCGGGTCGGGGTAAGAGTCAGTTTTTACAAGCCGGTGGGTCAGCCACCTCAGGAAAGGAACGGCGGCAGGCACACCGGGAAAAGGGATGAGCAGGATCGCTCAATTGCCTTCGTGAAAGCCCGAAGTGACCTTGAGCCACCGGCACCCATCAGCCTTCGCCATGCCCAGAAGCTGCTCAATGAGGGCGATTCAGAAAACCTGATGGAAGACATAATTGCCAATTACCATGAGGCCGCCAAAGACGCCGATGTTGTAATTGTCGAGGGTCTGGTCCCCGACCGGAGCGAGGCCTACACGGCCCGCCTCAACGTGGAGATGGCCAGGAATCTCGGCGCCGACGTGATACTGGTCAGTGCTCCCGGAAACCGGAGCCCGGAGGAACTGGATGAGTGGCTGGAATTTTCGTCACGGCTATTCGCAGATCCGGAAGACCCCGACGTCATCGGTGTGATTCTCAACAAAGTGGGCGAACCTGAACCTGCAGAGCTGGCACCAAGAGTAAACACCCCCCGGACCAGTGACGTTCCTGATTACGTCGATGAGTGCAAGGTATTCAGCAGGGAACGCCTGCGTCTGCTGGGTTGCATTCCGTGGCAGCCGGAACTGCTGGCGCCACGGGTTTCCGATATTGCCAGGGAGATCGGCGCTACTTTCCTGAACGAGGGGCAGCAGCATCAGCGCAGGGTGCAGAAAGTCACAGTGAGCGCGCGGACGATTCCGAACATGGTTGAGACCCTGCGGCCGGGCACTCTGGTGGTCACCCCCGGCGACCGGGAAGACATTCTTTTGGCTACGGCGCTGGCCGCCCTGAATGGTGTTCCCCTGGCGGGGCTGCTTTTAACCGGCGGGCTGCAGCCTGATCAGCGGACCCTGGCCGCCTGTCGGGGGGCCTTCAGCACCGGTCTGCCAGTAATGCTTACCGGCACCAACACCTATGAAACGGCCCACAGACTCGCAAATCTTTCCCCAGAAGTTCCGCTGGATGACCCTGATCGCATTGAAAAGGTGATGGAAGCCGTGGCCAGGCAACTTGACACTGAGTGGCTTCAGAAACACCTGAAAATCGAGCGAAAACGCCGGCTTTCCCCCCCTGCCTTCCGTTACCAGTTATCGGAAAAAGCAAGAAAGGCTGACAGGCGCATAGTGCTGCCAGAGGGCAATGAGCCCCGCACCATCGAGGCTGCAATTACCTGTTATAACCGGGGGCTTGCCCGGTGTGCGCTGATTGGTGACCGGGACGAGATAGAGTCGGTTGCGCAATCACAGGGGCTCAAACTGCCAGACGCCGTTGAAGTAATTGACCCTGACGAAGTGCGGTCCGATTACATTGAGCCAATGGTGGAGTTGCGGAAACACAAGGGTCTGGCACCGGACATGGCGGAGGCCATGCTGGAGGATAACGTTGTGCTGGGAACCATGATGGTTGCGACCGGCAAAGCGGATGGGCTGGTGTCAGGGGCCGTACATACCACCGCCAACACTGTCCGTCCTGCGCTACAACTGATCAAGACCCATGAGCACGCCAAAGTGGTGTCATCCGTGTTTTTTATGCTGCTGTCGGAACAGGTGCTGGTCTATGGTGACTGCGCCATTAACCCGGATCCGGATGCCGAAGAGCTTGCGGATATTGCCATTCAGAGTGCCGAGTCCGCAGAAGCCTTTGGCATCACGCCTGTGGTTGCCATGATCAGCTACAGCACTGGTGAATCCGGCTCCGGCGAAGACGTGGACAAGGTCCGGAAAGCGACAGAAATTGCGCAGAACCGGCGTCCTGATCTGCTCATTGATGGCCCGCTGCAGTACGACGCCGCAGCCATTGAAAGCGTCGCCAAAAGCAAGGCACCAGACAGCAAAGTCGCCGGCCGGGCGACCGTCTTTATTTTCCCGGATCTGAACACGGGCAACACGACGTACAAGGCCGTCCAGCGCAGCGCCAATGTGGTCAGTGTGGGGCCTATGCTTCAGGGCTTGAAAAAACCTGTTAACGATCTGTCCCGGGGAGCCCTGGTGGAAGACATTGTCTTTACCATCGCACTGACAGCTGTTCAGGCGCAGCAGGCTGAAGACGCCACTGAAACCGGCAGCGCAGAGAAGGACTCTTCAGATAAAAAGACAGCGGGAGGCAACACGGAGAACAAAGGAGCAGGGAAGAAAAAAACAGAAAACAGCAAAAAAGGGGCCTGAGCCCCTTTTCTTTTCCTCTCTGAACCCTGCCCGGCCTTCAGCTGGGCTTTTTGCTTTTCATGCGGGGCTTTTTCGGGCGTTTGTCCTTGCCTTCCTTTATCTCTTTGTCCTTTTTGACCTTCTGTCTGGGCGTCATCAGGTTCACACGACCGGCAAAAGGGTTCTCGCTGGATTTGAACTCAAAGCGGATTGGCGATCCCTTCACCGCCAGAACCCGGCGGAAGGTATTTTCCAGATAACGCTTGTAGGATCCGGGCAGTGCAGCAGTCTGGTTGCCGTGTACCACCAGCACCGGCGGATTGGAGCCACCCTGGTGGGCGTAACGGAGCTTGATCCGGCGGCCATGCACCATAGGCGGCTGGTGCTGTGCAATAGCATCCTCAAGAATCGTGGTCAGGCGGTTTGTCGGCCACTTGGCCATTGCCGATTCGTAGCAGGCAGCAATCGAATCGTACAGCACCCCAACCCCTGAGCCGTGCAGCGCAGAGATGTAATGCTTGTCTGCATAGTCGAGAAAATCAAGCCGGCGCTGAACCTGTTCCTTGACCTTTGACCTGTCTTCCGGATCCATTCCATCCCATTTGTTGACCGCAATGACCAGAGAGCGCCCAGCATCCAGAACAAAGCCAATCAGATGCAGATCCTGATCCACAAGACCTGTTCGGGCATCCAGCACCAGAATCACTACGTGTGCATCCTCAATCGCCTTGAGGGTCTTGATGATGGAGAACTTTTCGACCGTCTCGTGAACATTCTTGCGGCGCCGGATGCCCGCAGTATCAATCAGGGTGTATTCCTGACCCTGGCGTTCATAGGGTATGTAGATGCTGTCCCGGGTGGTTCCAGGCATGTCATAGACCACCACCCTGTCTTCTCCCAGCATACGATTGACCAGGGTGGACTTGCCCACATTGGGCCGACCAACAACTCCAATCCGAATGCCGGGATACCGCCCCGCGTGATCCTGAGCCTCAAGCTCTTCCTTTGACGGAAGCAGAAGCTCGAGCATGGATTTGATCCCACGGTTATGGGATGCCGCAATCTGGAACACCGAATCAAGACCAAGGCCATAAAAATCCGCGGCAGCAACATCCACGTCCATGCCATCAGTCTTGTTTACAACCAGATGAGCCTTCTTACCGCTCCGCCGTAGCTGATCCGCAATCAGCTCATCACCCGGGGTCAAACCGGCCCGACCATCGACCAGGAACAACACGATATCCGCTTCTTCTACAGCCTGCAGGGACTGCCGGGCCATTTCCGCGTCCAGCCCCTGCTCGTTTCCGGTGAGGCCGCCAGTATCAATAACGATGAAACGTTGATCGTCAAACCGGCCTTCGCCGTATTTCCGGTCCCGGGTCAGGCCGGGCAAATCGGCGACCAGAGCATCCCGCGAGCGGGTCATCTGGTTGAAAAGGGTCGATTTGCCAACATTTGGCCTACCGACCAGGGCAATTACTGGAGTCATAATACCTGTTTACCTGGAGGGGCGTTCCCGGGGCGGTGCCGCGGTCGGCGCGGATCCCCGGACAATGAGTTCAATCGCGGCCAGCCGGCCACCGTTCGTGTAGACCAGCGCACGGTCTTTCCACCGAATCATCGGCACACGCAGTCCCTCGCTATCCAGCTTGAGTTGCCCGGCGAGGGCTCCGTCTTCCAGCGAAAGGGCATGCAGATAGCCTTCAAAATCGCCGACCAGAAGATGGTCCTCCAGAACCAGAGGCGCAGTGGGCTGCCGCCATGCAAGCTGCTCCTGACTCCAGGCAACCTGACGGCTAGCACCGTCGATCGCTGTAATGGTCCCATTAGACTCTGTTACAAGAATATTGCTATACGCAATTGCCGGAGATCTCAGGCTGGACATCCGACGGCTCCAGATTTCCTGACCGTTACGAATATCAACCGCAGCAAGATTTCCCTGATATCCCACCACAAGTGCCACGGTCTCAATAACAATTGGCTGAGCCGTCACATCCACAAGCCGTTCCAGCTCAGTACGCCCCTTGGGCTCACCAACAGCGTATTGCCACAGCGGCTGACCTGACTCGGAGGACAGCCCAAACAGCTGGCCATTGGCAAAAGACACCAGTGTCATCTCCGACCCTACCAGCGGGGTGGCCGTCCCACGCAGCGTGAGCACCGGCACTGCGGCCTCGTACTGCCAGCGCTTGTCACCCGTCTCGACGTCAAAGGCAAGGACCTTGCCATCAATGGTCTGAGCTACCACCAGCGAACCGTTGGACTGGGGCGGGGCAAGCACTTCATTGGGGAGTGAAACTTCCCAGCCGGGCTCGCCATCCTCCCGGGCAAAACTCAGCAGCTGGGCATCACTGGAGACCAGATAAAGCCGTTTCCTGTCACCCCCGACACCGGCCATTATTTCCCGGTCAAGATCCCGTTCCCAGTTGAGATCACCCGTATCCGGATCCACTGAGACCAGCTCGCCATCGGCTGAGGCAGCATAAAGAACATCACCCAGCAGGGCCGGCTGGATATGAAGAAGCTGACCATCATGGCCGTCTCCAACCGACATCCGCCAAACTGGCTTCAGCTGCGCATCGCCCACAACATCCGGCACAGGAGCCGGCTCTTCAAAGGGTTCTGTGGAGCTGCATCCTGCCAGCCAGATACCTGGCAGCACCGTCAGCGCAATCAGAGCACGACGCAGGTTGCCCAGAGGCATCAAGCCTCCTCCCCAATGGCAAGATCTGCCATCTTGAGTTCAAGCAGGCCGTTGCGCTCTTCCCCGAGCGCGCTTCTGGCAGCCCGATAGGCATTCCGGGCACCTTCTTTATCACCGTCCGCCAGAAGAATATCGCCCTCCAGTTCCGCGAACAGTGCAACGAATGTCTCCGCTCCAGAGGCATCCCGGATGGTGGCCAGCGCCTCGTCCCGGTCGCCGGCAGCAAACTGCGCCTGGGCAAGCCGGTGACGGACAACTGGCTCAACCGGGCCACCCTTCTCTACCCGCTCAAGAGCCCACCGCAGTGATTCAACCGCTGCAGTCGGGTCTTCCTTTCCCAGCATCTGCTGCTGGGCAAGAATCAGCGTACCGTATACGGCGTAGGCACTGTCCTCGTGGTTTTCCTGGAGTTGCCCGGCCACGTAATTGATGGTGCCGTTACGCTCTTCACTATCTTGATCGTCCAGGGCATTGAGCAGGCCGGCAAACTGTGCCGCCGCTTCACTTCGCTCCTGGGCCTGGTGGCTCTGCCAGGACTGCCAGCCGAATACAATGGCCAGGGCGACAACGATGCCAATAACGAGGGAGGCGCCATTCTTTTTCCACCAGTTCTTGATCGCCTCAACCTGTTCTTCTTCAGTCCGCATTTCAGCCATGATGACTCCTGTTTGATTTTGCTATTCTGACGTAATGTTTGAAAAAGCCTGTCAGGCGGGCTCAAGCAACCGCGAAAGGATGACCGGAAGTTCAGCCTGGCTGACTTCCTGCTGCTGTTCATCAGACCTGAGGGGCTTGATGGCTGCCATCCCGGATCTCACTTCATTTTCACCAAGTATTACGGCAAATCGGGCACCGCTGCGATCGGCTTTTTTCATCTGGCTCTTGAAGCTTCCGCCGCCGCAATGAGTGACTACCCTGCAGCCAGGCAGCTCGTTCCTCAGGCGCTCGCTCAGGCCGAAGGCAGTGATCATGGCACCTTCTCCCATGGCAGTAACGTAAACGTCTGCGCCACCATCAACATGATCGGGGACAAGCTGCAGGGTTTCCAGAAGCAGGATCAGCCGCTCCATGCCCATGGCAAATCCAACAGCGGGAGTGGGCTTGCCTCCCAGTTGTTCAACGAGGCCATCGTAACGTCCTCCGGCACATATCGTGCCCTGGGCACCCAGGCTGTCTGTAATCCATTCAAAGACGGTGCGCCCGTAGTAGTCCAGACCACGAACCAGTCGCGGATTAACGGTGTAGGCAACACCCGCCGCATCCAGCAGCTGTGCCAGCCCTTCAAAATGCTCCCGGGACTCATCGTCAAGAAAGTCATCCAGCCTGGGCGCATTATCGAGGATCTTCTGTGTATCCGGGTTTTTGCTGTCCAGAATCCGCAAGGGATTGCTTTCCAGCCGGCGCTGACTATCGCCGTCCAGCTCAGAGCGGTAGTCAGACAGATAGGCCACCAGGGCCTCGCGGAACTGGCGACGTGCAGCAGGGGTGCCAATGGTGTTGAGTTCCAGTCGGGTGTGCTCGGTCAGGCCAAGGGCCTTCCAGAGGCGCGCGGTCATGATCAGCAGCTCGGCATCAATGTCCGGGCCGGTCATGCCAAAGCACTCAACCCCAATTTGATGAAACTGACGATAGCGGCCTTTCTGGGGGCGCTCATGCCGGAACATGGCTCCCGTATACCAGAGCCTTCGTGTCTGGTTGAAAAGCAGACCGTGTTCCTCAGCGGCCCTTACGCACCCTGCTGTTCCTTCCGGCCTCAGCGTCAGGCTGTCTCCATTACGGTCGGAGAAGGTATACATTTCCTTCTCGACAATGTCAGTCACTTCGCCAATTGAGCGTTTGAAAAGTTCCGTCTGCTCCACAGCGGGCATCCGGATTTCCTGATAGCCATAGGCACTGAGCACCTGACGTACGGTATCTTCCAGATACTGCCAGAGGGGCGTCTGGTCGGGCAGGATGTCATTCATCCCGCGAATCGCCTGAATCTTAGCCAACGTTTAACCTTATTATGTTCGTAAC
Organism: Marinobacter sp.; assembly: GCF_044799475.1. GTDB lineage: Bacteria > Pseudomonadota > Gammaproteobacteria > Pseudomonadales > Oleiphilaceae > Marinobacter. The sequence continues at coordinate 3,265,512 of NZ_CP085217.1, forward strand.
TGCCCCGGTCCGTTACTGTCCGGCCGGCTGCTTTTGCCGGAACCCGGCGTCAGACATCGGATCGGGCGATAATGGAATTTTCCTTTTCTTCACGGCGGGCAAGCTCTTCCCGGATCAGGCGTTCCAGATCGTCTGTAAGCGTCGCGTTATCCAGCTTCTGATTGGGCCGGCCAGCCATGTAAAAGAGGTTTTTCGGGCTGCCCCCCGTGAGGCCGAGATCCGCCACCTTGGCTTCGCCCGGGCCGTTCACGATACAGCCAATAATGGCAACATCCAGGGGGGCCCGCACATCTTCCAGCCTTGCCTCCAGATCATTCATGGTCTGGATGACGTCGAAATTCTGCCGGGAACAGCTGGGGCAGGCGATGAAATTGATACCATGACTGCGCAGGCGAAGACTTTTCAGGATGTCGAAACCGACCTTGATTTCCTCAACCGGATCGGCCGCCAGGGACACACGGATGGTGTCGCCAATGCCATCCATCAGCAGCATCCCCAGGCCAATGGAGGACTTGACCGTGCCCGAACGCAGGCCGCCGGCTTCGGTGATGCCAAGGTGCAGGGGCTGATCAATCTGGGTCGCGATCTGACGGTACGCGGCAACTGTCATGAACACTTCCGATGCCTTCAGGCTGACCTTGAAGTTCTGGAAATCATGGCGGTCGAGAATATCAATATGACGCATGGCCGACTCCACGAGTGCCTCAGCTGTGGGCTCGCCATACTTGCGTTGCAACTCCTTTTCAAGAGATCCGGCGTTGACACCAATTCGAATCGGGATATTGCGATCCCGGGCAGCGCTGATGACCGCGCTCACCCTGTCCTCCCGCCCGATATTGCCGGGGTTGATCCTCAGGCAGTCAACGCCGAGCTCAGCAACCCTCAGGGCTATCTTGTGATCAAAATGAATATCTGCAACGAGGGGAATATTGACCTGCGACCGGATCCTGCCAAAGGCTTCAGCTGCATCCATCGATGGTACAGACACACGAACAATGTCAGCCCCGGCGCCCTGCAGAGCCGTGATCTGTGCGATCGTGGCGTCCACATCACAGGTTTCCGTATTGGTCATGCTCTGAACCGCTATGGGCGCATCACCCCCCACCGGAACATTACCCACCATGATTTGCCGTGAACGGCGACGTTTGATTGGGGATTCCTGTTTCATATTCCAATAACCAGCCAGAAAATGGGTTTCTGCCAGACATCCTCAGATATCAAGCGTGAACTCAACCCGGTTGTTCACTATGCGATAGGCCGCAAGATCAATAATCTCTCCACTGAAGGACAGCCGTGATACAGCGTCGGCTGCACCGATAACCACACGCATCGGAGGCTTCCCGCTCACATCAAGACTGTCATTCGGACCAAACAGAGCCCCTACAATCGTCCGCCCGTCGGCATCGGTAACCTGCACCCAGCAGGGGTCCATGAAGCTGGCCGTGAGATTGACAACTTCTGCTTCCGCCTGCGATTCAGCAGCGAGGCCTGAGGAAACCTCGGGGGCGATGTCCGGCATCTCCAGGGCCTGAGGCTCGGCCAGAGCCTCAGGTTCAATACCATCAGAGGGCTCCTGAGGAACAGTCTCCGCGGGCACCGGCTGGGCTTCCGCAAAGCCATCCTGGGACTCTCGTTCTGCAAATGATGCTTCCGGCAGGAGTTCTTCAACCTGAGCTTCGCCTCCTGGTACCGCACCCGGGAGTTCGGGGACTTCGGGTATTTCGATGTCTTCTGGGCCCGAGCCAATACCCTCTTCGTCATCTCTGACGGGTACCTCAGGTTCCTGAACGTCTTCAGGCTGAATGTCGGCTTGCTGCTCCTGGTTGTCCACCGGAAGATCAATAACCCGCAACACGGCGTAAGCAACAAAAAGGATCACCACAATCACCCCGATGATTTTGGCGACGCGCTTTTTACGCTGCTTCCTGCGTTCTATGTCCTGCAGCGGGGTGGTGTGCTCGGTGGCCTCTCTCTCCCGCCGCAGGGGCTCCAGTTCCTGATCAAGCTGGGCAACAAGCGCATTGGCGGGCATTCCGAGCTGGTCTGCATAGGCCCGCACATAGCCTTTGAGGAACAGCTCGCTGTCAATCTGCTGATAATCGCCATTTTCGATCGACTGGATTACTGCAGGACGGAGATGCTGCCGCTCAGCAACATCGGAAATGCTCAGGCCCGCCGCTTCCCGGCCTTTGCGGAGCTGATCCCCGACCGTGACCTGTATCCCCTGCTCCGGATTATCGTCATTTATCATCGGACATCAGCGCCTTGTATTTTTGGTATTGGTCTGAGTTCGGATACTGATTTCTGAGTAGAAGCGCGAGACTTGACTCCCGGTTCTGATCTCCCTGGAAACGGGCTATGCGAATCCCCGTCCACAGGCTTTCGGGCGAATGGCTGATCTGCTTGCTTCTGGCCATCAGTCCCATCAGACGGTCGTAATAGTATGCGGCCTCACCGTACTTTCCAGCTTCAACCAGTGTCGACGACAACGCCAGCAGAGCGCGGGCGTCACCTCTCCCGAGCTCGACTGCGCGTTTGAATGCGTCCGCTGCAGCCTCGGAATTGCCCAGACGCTGTTCGGTGCGACCCAGATTATAAAAGACAGAGGCCCGGTCAGGATAGCTGGTATCGGCCGCAGCCCGGGCGAACTCATCCCTTGCACGCTCGTACTGCCCTTCTCCATAAAGAAAAGCCGCGTAGTAAACTCGCCCCCGGGTGTATCCCGGGTCAATACTCAAAGCTTTGCGGAACGAGCTGTCAGCGAGTTCTTCCTCTCCCTCCCGCTGCATTATGAGACCCTTTACCGCATGGGCGGGCGCACTGTTGGGCTCAATTTCCAGCGCCCGCTCCAGATGAACCCTGGCTCGCTCATAGTTTTCCTGGGCAACGTAGGCGGTAGCCAGCTGAATGTAGTTCTGGAGTGCTTCGTTCTCGTCGGCTTCCCGTGAAAATCGGCTGTCGGTTGTTGTGACACAGCCAACCAGCAGGCCCATCAGGAGCGCACCAGCCACCATTCTAACCATTTGCGATATCTGCCTGTTCGTCACGTGAGCATTTTCCTGTCAATGATTGGGCCGTCAATGAACGGCCTGTCTATCGTCGCATATTCTCCAGGTTGCCGGTTTCACGGAGTCATCTGGTGAACAGGGATATACCTCTGGCTTCTACGGGTGCGATCCTCAAACTGCCCCACCAACTGGCCACAGGCGGCGTCAATATCATCACCCCGGGTGGTCCGGATGGTGCTCACGTAACCGGCCTCATTGAGAATATTCTGAAACGCCCTGGTTGCCGAGAGTTTTGGCCGCCTGAAATCGCTTTCCGGGAACGGATTAAACGGTATCAGGTTGATCTTGCACGGCAGACCCCTGAGGAGCTCAACCAGCTCACGGGCCAGCTCCGGCTTGTCATTCATGCCCTCAATGACCGTGTACTCAATGGTCACCTTGCGTTTGTCAGGTAGCCGGGCCATGTAGCGTTTTGTCGCCGCCAGCAACTCCGCAATGGGATACTTTTTGTTCAGTGGGACAAGCTGATTCCGCAATTCGTCGTTGGGAGCATGCAGGGATATGGCCAGAGAAACATCGCTAACCTCGCCCAGCCGGTCAATGGCGGGGACAACCCCCGACGTACTCAGGGTCACGCGACGTTTGGAGATGCCGTAGGCCAGGTCTTCCATCATGAGATTCATGGCGTCAACGACGTTCTCAAAATTGAGCAGCGGCTCACCCATTCCCATCATCACGACATTGGTAATCGGGCGATCCGGACCTGGCTGAAAAGGCATGAACGCCTTACGGGCAACCCATACCTGGCCGATGATTTCGGCAGCTGTGAGGTTGCGGTTGAATCCGCGTTTGCCAGTGGAACAGAAGGTGCAGTCGAGGCTGCACCCTATCTGGGAAGAAACGCAGAGGGTCCCTCTATGGCCGTCGGGGATGAGTACGGTCTCGATGCTGTTGCCCGCGTCCATACGCATTACCCATTTGCGGGTGCCATCCTTCGACGTCTCGTCGAAGATGACTTCCGGCCCGCGTATCTCAGCGACCAGCTTGAGCTTGTCCCGCAGGGCCTTGCTCATGTTGGTCATCTGATCAAAATCGTCGGCGCCACGCTGATGAATCCATTGCAGCACCTGGGTCGCCCGGAAACGTTTTTCACCCAACGACTCGAAAAAGGCTTCAAGCCGGGCCTTGGGGAGCCCCAACAGGTTGGTTTTTGCTTCAGGCGATGTCATTCAGAAACCTCAGTATAAAACATTGGGACAACTGACCGAGGGCAATACGCCCGCCTGCTCAGTTGCCCCTGTGGGATCAGCCGCGGGGGCAGATCTCATTGTCATTGAAAAAATAGGCGATTTCCCTTTCTGCCGAAGCCAGGGAATCGGATCCATGAACCGCATTGGCGTCAATGGAGGTTGCGAAGTCGGCCCGGATTGTACCGGCCTCGGCTTCCTTCGGGTTGGTCGCACCCATCAGATCGCGATTCTGCAGAACCGCATTCTCGCCTTCCAGCGCCTGGACCATAACCGGACCTGATGTCATGAATGCTACCAGGTCTGCAAAGAAGGGACGCTCCTTGTGCTCCGCATAGAAACCTTCCGCCTGCTCCTGCGTCAGATGCATCATCTTCGCTGCCACAATGCTCAGGCCAGCATTCTCGAAACGGCTATAGATCTGGCCAATGACGTTCTTGGCAACGGCGTCGGGCTTGATGATCGAGAGCGTGCGCTCGTTTGACATGGTTTCTCTCCGGTTGATTGGTCAGGTTAAATTCCGGGTTGCGATTATACGCAGTCGGGGGGCTGCCTACCAGCGGGGCCGGATCAGGCAACGGTCTGGCGGACCGAGCGGAGGCGTGTGACAACCTCGTTGACCCGGTCTGCGGCGAAGTCAATTTCTTCAGCTGTGGTAAAGCGCCCCAGCGAAAAGCGGAGCGCCCGGTGGGCCTGCTCGTCGCTCAGGCCAATGCCTTTGAGCACATAGGATGGCGCCAGAGTTGCCGACGCACAGGCAGAGCCGGAGGAAAGCGCCAGCTCCCTGAGGCCGAGCATGAGTGATTCCGCCTCTACCCCATCAAAGGAAAGATTGATAATGCCCGGGACACGGCTGGAAGAGCTGCCATTGACTGTCACGCCATCAAGGTCGCTCAGCCGGTCCAGAAACCGCTGCCGAAGTGACTCCAGCCGCGCGGTTTCATCCGCCAGCTGTTCCCCGGCAATGGCAAAAGCCCTGCCCATGCCCACAATCTGATGGGTTGGGAGTGTCCCGGAGCGCATACCACGCTCATGGCCACCACCATGAATCTGGGCTTCTATACGAACCGCCGGATCACGCCTGACATAAAGTGCACCTATCCCCTTGGGGCCGTATACCTTGTGAGCCGACAGGGACATAAGATCTACCGGAATGCAGCCTGTATCCACGGCTGTTTTACCGGCCGCCTGGGCTGCATCAACATGAAACAGAATGCCTTTTTCCCGAAGCAGTGCTCCAATGGCAGCCACATCGGTCTGTGCACCCAACTCATTGTTCACCATCATCAGGCTGACCAGCTTTGTATCTTCACACAGGGCAGCCTCCACCTGAGCCGGTGAAATGACTCCGCCAGCGTCCGGCGTCAGCCATGTGACCCTGCACCCCCGATGCTCCAGCCATGTGCAGGTATCCACTACAGCCTTGTGCTCTATGCAGGAAGTGATGACATGCGCCCCATCAAGGCCGGCGACCGCTCCCTTGATTGCCAGATTGTCGGATTCGGTAGCGCCGGAGGTCCAGACTATTTCCCGGGGGTCACAGCCAATCAGCTGTGCCACTTCCCGTCGCGCCTTTTCCACTGCGGCTTCGGCCTGCCAGCCATATCCGTGGGAACGGGAAGCCGGGTTACCGAACACGCCGTCGGCGGTAAGACAGCCAGCCATGGCCTCGGCGACAGATGGGTCTACCGGTGTAGTAGCGGCATAATCGAGATAAACTGGTTTTTTCATCGCTCACGAATTCATTGCTGGTGGAAAATGTCAGGCAGGCGTCTGGTCGGACAGGCGTTCGGTGTTGATGGCCTGGGAATCTCTGTTTTCCTTCTGCCGGTTTTGCCGTTCTGCCACAACCTGGATTTCACGCTTCTTCATGAGGTCGGCCAGACTGATCTCACTGAGAAAACTGTGTATCTGCTCACTTAAATCCGACCAGAGATGATGTGTCAGGCATTTTTCACCCTTCTGGCAGTCGCCCTGGTTTTTGCAGCGGGTGGTATCCAGTGATTCGTTGACGGCGTCTACCACCTCCGATATGAAAACCTGGTCCCCTCCCCTGCTGAGACGGTATCCACCTCCCGGCCCGCGAACGCTCACAACCAGGTTCTGACGGCGCAGTCTGGCGAACAGTTGCTCAAGATAGGACAGCGAAATATCCTGGCGACCGGAGATATCCGCCAGGCTCACCGGCCCCTCATTTCCGTGAAGGGCAAGATCAAGCATGGCGGTAACGGCGTACCGGCCCTTGGTGGTCAATCGCATCGAGCGTGGCCTCGGATTCAGAAATTGGACGTTTGCTGACCCCTGAGTATGAATTGACCAACTATTTCAGTCAAGTATTCAGCGCTCCCGTCATGCCTTCAGCTTTCCGGGGTCCTGGACCCACCACCCGCGCTGCCTGCAGACTTCTGCACGGATGTAAGAATCCCTCTCAAAATGTTGATTTCCATCTGATCAAGCTGAGCTCGCTGGAATAGCCGACGCAAGCGTGTCATCAGTTGCCGTGGCCGGTCGCGGCGGTGAAACTCGATATCCACCAGCACTTCTTCAAGATGCTGGAAAAACCCCTCTACATCGGCAACCTGAGCCAGCGGCTGGTCCCAGCCCTGATCAGAAGGCCGGGTCATTGGAAGGAGCTGCGGCCCGGACTCACCCTCCTCCAGTTGACGCAGGTAGAACATACGGAGTTCGTAACAGACCACCTGCACTGCCATGGCCAGGTTCAGCGAGCTGTATTCCTGATTGGAGGGAATATGAATGTGAAAATGGCAACGCTGCAGCTCATCATTACTGAGGCCATGGTTTTCGCGCCCAAAAACCAGTGCAACCGGCCCCTGGACAGCATGATGGAATGTCTCCTCGGCGGCTCGTGGCGGCGGGATAACCGGCCAGGGTACCTTTCTTCCCCGTGCGCTGGTCCCCAGCACCAGAACACAATCGTCGATAGCATCAGACAGGGATTCAACAACCCTCGCCCTATCGAGTACATCCGCTGCACCAGCCGCCCGGGCGTAAGAGGCCTCATCGGGGAAAGAGGCTGGCTGCACAAGGTACAGATTGTTCATGCCCATGTTTTTCATGGCACGCGCCACAGCGCCAATATTGCCTGAATGGGAGGTTTCAACGAGGACAATGCGAACATTTTCCAGGGGCGTGATAGTCGATTCGGAGGGCAGAGCCGCTTTGCGCATGATGGGCCTTTGCTGGTTAACCGGGATAACCCCTGACGGGGCCTTGTGGGGCCCATGATAACAGAAGGCTTTCCTGCGCCGAACCGGGCTGAAACATCATCAGTGACATTGCGGACTTAAAAAACATACAAGGGAAAACCCCATTTTGATATGATACGCGGCCTTCACACACCCAGTTGATGATAAGCCTGATGCAACCAGCAATTAAGATGGCCCTGCGGGTCGCCCGCCAGGGATCCGATTTTCTGAAAGCCCACTTTGAACGTCAGGAGCAGTCCGACAAGGACCAGGAGGAGCTGCGCTCCCAGCTTATACGCATCGAACAGTCCCTGTACGATAACTTTGCAGAACAACTCCAGAAGTCCTACAAGGATCACGTAATCGCGCCGCTGGGTGAGGCGGACGCCGGGGGCCAGGAAAAAACCTGGCATATTTTTCCGATGCTTGGCCACGATAATTTCCTTCGGGGAATTCCCGAATTTGCGCTGGCTCTCCTGCAGAAAAAAGACAATCGGGCTGAGAACCTGCTCCTGGTAAACCCGGTTAGTGGTGAAGAATATGCCGCGAGCCGCGGTCATGGCTCCTCGCTGAACAGCCGCCGCGTGCGTACCAGCAGTGTCAGCCACCCGGATCAGGCCAGCGTGGTTACCAATATTCTTGCCCAGGCCCGGGGTTCGGACAATGCACTGCTCTGGGGCGAACTGGCGGCCACTATGGCGCAACAGACCGCAGGCCTCCGCACCTCCGGATGTGTCGCGCTGGACATTGCCCGGGTCGCGGCAGGCCGCCTTGATGCGGCGGTGATCTTCCGGCCCGAGCCTGCAGATCTGACAATAGGCCTGGTGATAGCCAATGAATCCGGTGCCCTGACTGGTGATTTCTCCGGCAACCCCTTCACCCAGCAGGGGCGACAGATGGTTGTGGCCAACCCCAAACTGTTCAAGGAAGTTCTCAAGATCCTTCAGCCGTTCCGCAGCCGCCTGCCGCAGTAAATAAAAAAGCCGCGACCCGGGGAAACAGGGCGCGGCTTTTTCTATTCAGAGAAGTTCCTTCAACAGACCTACATCCGGTTCAGCCACTCCGGCGGCTCCTCGTTTTCCTCTTCCTGACCGGCCACGCCCTCCTTTGGAGGAATAATCAGGTCATCCCTCGATACGCCAAGAGCCAGCAGCAGGCTTGCCGATACGTAAATCGATGAATAGGTACCCACAAGGACGCCAATTATAAGAGCAATCGCAAAGTTGTTGATCGCCTCGCCGCCGAGGAAATACAGCGCCAGCAGAACCACGAGGGTTGTACCGGACGTATTCAGCGTTCTGTTGATTGTCTGGTGGATGGACTCGTTGATGATGTGCTCCGAGTCCCCCGCGCGCATTTTACGGAAGTTTTCCCGGATCCGGTCTGCCACCACGATGGTGTCGTTCAGGGAATAGCCAATTACAGCCAGCAGCGCTGCAAGCACGCTGAGATCAAAGGTCCACTGAAAGAGGGAAAAGATCCCCAGAATGATGATCACGTCGTGAGCCAGCGGCACAACCGACGCCACGCCAAACTTGAACTGAAAGCGCATCCCTACATAGATGAGCACCACAACCAGTGCCAGCAGAAGACCAAGACCGCTGTCCTCCTTGAGTTCATCTCCCACCTGGGAACCGACAAAATTGGATCTCACAAGCTCAAGCTCAGCACCTGAGGCCCGCAGGTCCTCCGTCACACTCTTGGCGAGTTCGTCATCAAAAGCATCGGACAGGCGAACCAGAACGGAGGTTTGTGCACCAAAGTTCTGGACCACAAAGTCTTCGTAACCGGCTTCTGCCAGGCGCCCCCGAACATCACTCAGGTCTGGAGCCTGTTTGTATTCAAGCTCTACCGAGGTGCCCCCGGTAAAGTCCAGACCAAGGTTGAGTCCCCTGAAGCCAAGGATAACGAAAGAAGATATGATCAGCAGGATCGAAACAACCCCTGCCGCCTTGCGTATCCCCATGAAATCAATGGGTTTTTTGTCGACATTAACCATGGGCCAACTTCCCTCCGATGGACAGATTCTGGATTTTCCGGCCACCAATTGTCGCGTTGACGATGCTTCGGCTTACCAGCAGTGAGGTGAACATGGACGTCAGAATGCCTATGCAGAGCGTAACGGCAAAACCTTTAACCGGCCCCGAACCCATTGCAAAGAGGATCACCGCCACCAGCAGGGTGGTTATGTTGGCGTCCACAATGGATACAAAGGCCCGGGAATAACCCGCGTTGACCGCTGAGTGTGGCGGCATTCCTGCCTTCAGCTCCTCCTTGATACGCTCAAAGATCAGCACGTTGGCATCCACCGCCATGCCGACTGTCAGCACAATCCCGGCAATACCAGGCAGAGTCAGGGTGGCCGAGAGTATGGACATGCAGGCCATCAGCAGGATCAGGTTGATGGTCAGGGCCGCGTTGGCGATCAGACCAAACCCACGGTAGAACACAACCATATAGACAAGCACCAGGCCAAAGCCCAGGGCGACGGACATCATGCCAGCGTCGATGTTCTTCTGGCCCAGGCTCGGGCCTATGGTCCGCTCTTCCACGAAGTACATGGGAGCAGCCAGAGAACCCGCCCGCAACAGCAGAGCCAGCTCTGCCGCTTCCGTCACTGAATCAAGGCCGGTGATCCGGAAGCTTGACCCCAGGGTTGACTGAATGGTGGCAAGGCTGATGATGCCCCGCTCCACCGTCCGCTTTTCCACGGCCTGCATTTCACCGTCAACTCGCCGCTGCTCTGTCTCGGACTTGTACTCAATAAAGAGCACAGCCATCCGGCGCTTGATCGCGTTGCGGGTGGCGCGAGACATCTTGTCGCCACCGACCGAGTTCATGGTGATATTGACCTGGGCCTGACCGCTTTCATCAAAGCCCTGCTGGGCATTCGCCACGCTGTCCCCCGTGACGATGATGTCCTTTTCAAGGCGGGCAGTACGGTTTTCATTGTCCCGGAAGGGATAGACTTCTGTAGTCCCAGCCGGAGCGTCCGGACGGGCTTCGAGCCGGAATTCCAGATTGGCGGTTGCACCAATCACACGCTTGGCCTGGGCCGTGTCCTGCACGCCCGGGAGCTCAACCACTATGCGGGAGCCACCCTGCTGCTGGACCAGAGGCTCGGCAACACCCAGCTCATTGACCCGGTTCCGGAGTGTTGTAAGGTTCTGCTCTACGGCATAGTCCTCAATTTCATTGACCTGGGCTTCGGACAGGGTCAGGACCAGCCTGAACTCATCGTCGCCCTCGGTTTGTCTGTCGAGCAGGAATTCATTGTACTGCCTGCGCACCAGATCAAAGGCCTTTTCCCGCTCGGCTTCGTCACGGAATGACAACACCACCTGCCGGCCTTCCGCGACATCCCCACCACGATACCGGATTCGCTCGTCCCGGAGCTCCTGCTTTACCTGGCCGGCCATGGCTTCGAGCCGCTGCTCAATGGCTGTTTCCATATCGACTTCCAGGAGGAAGTGAACTCCTCCCCGAAGGTCAAGACCCAGCTTCATCGGGCCGGCGCCTATTGCTCGCAGCCAGTCCGGCGTGGATGGCGCCATGTTTAACGCAACCAGGTATTCGTTACCCAGAGTTGCCTGAACAATCGGCCGGGCCTTGAGCTGCCCCGCACCACTGGTCAGTCGTATCAGCGCACTGTTTTCCTGTAGCTGGGAGGACTTCACGTCCACGTCTGCCTCTTCAAGCGCAGACACGGCCCGATCAAGGGTGCGCTGATCCACAGGCGTGCCACTGCGGGCACCGCTGATCTGTACTGCAAAATCATCCGGGTAGAGATTCGGCAATGCGTAAACGAACCCGATCACCACGGCGATCAGGATGATCAGATTCTTCCAGAGCGGGTATTTATTGAGCATGCGGTGCCTTTGGTCAGCAACAATCCTGTTGTCAGGTTCAGATGTCTTTCAGAGTGCCCTTGGGAAGGGCCGTGGCAACTGCCACCTTCTGGACCTTCACTTCAACGTTGTCAGCAATTTCAACCACGATGAAATCATCGGTCACCTTGGTGATTTTGCCGGCAATGCCACCGGAGGTCACAACCTCATCGCCCTTGTTAAGACCGGACATCAGGGCTTTATGCTCTTTAGCGCGCTTTGACTGGGGGCGCCAGATCAGGAGATAGAAGATCAGAATGAAGCCGGCAAAGAAAATGACCTGGCCAATTACACTCATGCCCTGACCCGCTTCCTGGGCAAAGGCAAGTCCGGGTGCCAGCGCCAGCAGCGCAGCAAAAAGAATCCTGGTCTTGTTCATGGATGTCTCCGTTGATCAATGGTGAACAGATTAAGCTAAAAGAGCCTGGAAGGCCGCTTAGCGGGCGGGCGCCGTTTCGCCCCGACGGGCGTAGAACGCGTCAATAAAGTCGCACAATGTACCTGCTTCAATGGACTCACGCAATCCAGCCATCAGGTTCTGGTAGTAGCGCAGATTGTGGATGGTGTTGAGCTGGGACCCCAGCATTTCGCCACATTTGTCCAGATGGTGGAGGTAACCCCTGGAAAAGTTCTCACAGGTATAGCAGTCACAGTCCTTGTCCAGCGCCGATGTGTCATGGCGATGTACGGCATTGCGAATCTTGATCACACCGGTGGAAGTGAACAGATACCCGTTGCGCGCATTCCGCGTGGGCATCACGCAATCAAACATGTCCACACCACGCCAGACCGCTTCAACCAGGTCTTCCGGCTTGCCCACGCCCATCAGATACCTTGGCCTGTCTTCGGGCATTTTTTCGGGAAGGTGATCAAGAATCCGCAGCATGTCTTCCTTGGGTTCCCCCACCGACAGGCCCCCGATGGCATAGCCGTCAAAGCCTATATCTGTCAGGCCGGCGAGGGACCGATCACGCAATTCCGTGTACATGCCGCCCTGTACGATTCCGAACAGCGCCGACGGGCTATCGCCGTGGGCAAGCTTGCTGCGGGCCGCCCAGCGCAGTGAAAGCTCCATGGACTCCTTCGCCTGCTTCTCCGTGGCCGGATAGGGGGTACATTCGTCAAAAATCATGACGATATCGGAACCGAGATCCCGCTGCACCTGCATGGCTATTTCCGGGGACAGCTCCACAGGCGAGCCATCAATGGGCGAACGGAAAGTGACACCTGCCTCGGTGATCTTCCGCGTCTCGCCAAGACTGAATACCTGGAAGCCACCGGAGTCCGTGAGAATCGGGCCATGCCACTGGGTAAAATCATGCAGGTCGCCGTGGGCCCGGATGACCTCCGTTCCCGGGCGAAGCATCAGGTGAAAGGTATTGCCGAGAATCATCTGGGCGCCTGTTGCTTCTATATCCCTGGGCAGCATGGCCTTGACAGTACCGTAGGTGCCCACAGGCATGAACGCCGGTGTTTCCACCTGCCCTCTGGGGAAACTCAGACGCCCCCGGCGGGCCCGCCCGTCTTCCCCGAGTTTTTCAAATGTCATGAAACAGCCGTCACTCACGATGGGCTCCTGGTTGTCTTGCTGCCTCGGCGCCGAGGCTGGGCTGCTGTCCGGTAATGAACATGGCGTCACCATAGCTGAAAAACCTGTAACGCTCCTGAATGGCCTCGTCATAAGCCGCCATCACCCTGCCCCGGCCGGCAAAGGCACTGATCAGCATCATCAGGGTAGACTCGGGAAGGTGGAAGTTGGTCACCATTGCATCGACACACTGAAAACGGTAACCCGGATAGATAAAAATATCCGTTTCTCCCTGGAAAGCCTCCAGCGTACCGCCGGCACAGGCGGACTCCAGCGAACGCACAGACGTTGTGCCCACGGCAACCACTCTGCCACCCCTCGCCCGGGTGCGGGCGACAGCATCCACCGTTTCCTGGGGCACAAAAGCGATTTCGCTGTGCATTACATGTTCTTCGATCCGCTCAACCCGGACGGGCTGGAAGGTTCCAGCTCCCACATGAAGGGTCACAAAGGTGGACTCAATTCCCTTCGCTGCAAGCCGGTCCAGCAGAGGCTCGTCGAAATGCAGCCCAGCCGTGGGAGCAGCCACGGCTCCGGCTTCTTTTGCGTAGACAGTCTGGTAGCGCTCACGGTCGGTCTGCTCATCGGGTCGGTCGACATAGGGAGGCAGCGGCATGTGGCCAACGCGCTCCAGAAGCTCCAGAACCGTTTCCCCTGCGTCCTCCCTGTGAAGTTCAAACAGGGCATCATGCCGGCTCGCCATCATGAGTTCAGAGCCATCCTCAAGAATAATCTTCTGGCCAGGCTTCGGGGATTTTGAGGAGCGCACATGGGCCAGCAGAGTCTGCGGCCCGGTTACCCGTTCCACCAGAATCTCCAGTTGTCCTCCTGTCTCCTTGCGGCCAAACAGCCGGGCGGGAATGACCCGGGTGTTGTTGAATACCAGCAAGTCACCGGTTGCAAGGAAATCGGGAAGATCAAGAATTCTGTGGTGACCGACACGCCCCGTGGCGCCGTCCAGCACAAGCAACCTGGACGCGCTGCGCTCCGCCAGTGGATAACGGGCGATCAGTTCATCAGGCAGATCAAAATGGAAGTCCGAGAGATTCATGGAGGAGGCTGTTCAGGGTGGCGCTGACGCTGGCAGGCCATTGATTAATAGGCTTCTGTGGTAGCGGTGGGCGGACTCGAACCGCCACGCCCGTGAGGGCAACGGATTTTGAATCCGTCGTGTCTACCAATTTCACCACACCGCCATCGAAGAGTGACCGGATTATACTGAGGTTACCCATGAAAGCAACCGCATCACCACCCGCTCCAGGGGCCGCTCATGGCGGCTACAGCCGGTCGAACAGGGAAATCTGGGAAACTCTTGCGAAGGACTGCTGGGCGGCCTCCAGCACGAAGCTCTGAAAGCTCAGGCGGCTGATGGCTTCCGCGTAGTCCACGTCCTGTAGCTGGGAGCGTATGCCCTTTGTGAAGACGGACGAGTCTTCGAGAAATTTACCGGTTGATTCCACTGAGTTGAGACGGCCACCGATCTCGGTCTGGGTTTTGAGAATACTGTCCAACCCATTGTCCAGATTGGTGAGAGAACCGGCAATGAGTTCATTGAACGCCTGCTGGCCAGACCCGACAGTGGCGGAAACCGGTTCATTCAGAAGATCAAGATCTTCGAATTTGGCCCCGCTCACAACAATTTGCCCCCCCACTGAGCCACCGTTATCGGCCTCAAATGCCAGATCGCCACTCTGGGAGGTGACGATCAGATTTCCGGACGGGTCCACTTCCGCAGTTACTCCGTCGAGGGCGGAATCGTTGCTGGCGCTGATCGCATCACGCAGCGCGGCCAAGTCAGTCAGGCCGCCGAATGTCACCCCATTGATGGTCAGGCTGTCATCAGGTTCGGGGCTGAAACTTCCCCCCGGGAGAGTGGCCACCGCAGGTGTTTTCGCTTGGTTTTCAAGGCCATAGATCAGCTTCTCCACTGTCGCGAAGAGTGACTGTTTTTCTGACGTCTTGATCAGGAAACGGTCACCATCGACGGCGTCGGTGATTTCAAACTGGATACCGGCTGCTTTCAGGCTCTTGCCGCTAGCATAGGTGTTGTCATCAGGCGTAAAATCTGCGCCGTCGGAACGCCTGACTACGCTGAAGGTGCCGGCCGTCTGGTCGACCTGCACCACCAGATCGTCCGGATGAACCTGATTGAACACCTCCTGATCCAGCACCATCCCCGTGCTTATCCTGGCCGGTGGCTGCGAGGTATTGGTCGGGCTCGCCTCAGTGAAAAACGCAGGCTTGTCGCTCGCCACATCGGTGAAAATTTTCTTGCCGTTGTCACTGATGGCAACAGAAACCCCGGAATCCACCTCCAGCAGGCGCTGACCCTCATCTCCCTGATAGACCCAGTTGCCCGAAATATTCTGGGTGAATGCCTCAGTGCCACCCTTGAAGCCACTAAAAATGTATTCACCCGAGGCATCCCGGGTATTGGCGAGCGATGCCATCTGATCCAGACGCTGGCGAAGCTCGGAGGCCAGCGATTGCCGGTCGTCAGATGAGAGCGCGCCACTGCCGGCCTGGACCGTCAGCTCCCGCACCCGCTGCAGAACATCGTTTATGGAAGCGAGTGTGCTTTCTTCCTGCTGCAGGCGATTTTCCGCAAGATCAACGTTTCGCTGAAACTGCTCAGTCTGAGCCACTTCCTGGTTCAGTTTTAGAATGCGGGCAGCGGCCACCGGATCGTCCGAAGGATTGTTTACCCGCTTGCCGGTCGACACCTGCTCCTGGGTTTTCTGCAACCCCGAGTTCAGATCCTGGAGGCGATTAACGCCCCCCTGAAAAATCTGCTGAGATGAAATCCGGATCATGGTGATTATCCTCGGAAACTTAACGGAACGTATTCAGGAGCGTGTCGAAGAGATCCTGGGCCACGCTCATTACTTTGGCGGACGCGTTGTAAGCCGCCTGGTACTGGATGAGTCGACCGGCTTCCTCATCCAGATTCACGCCGGAGATAGACTCCCGCTGATTGCTGGTCTGTTCCAGAAGCGCCTGGCCGGCGTCCAGGTCCAACTGGCTCTGACGGGTCGACACGCCCACCTGCTCCACCAGGCCGCCGTACGCCTCGGTAAAGCTCTGATTGCCACCGTTCATGGTGTTTACGGTGGCGAGCCCGCCGAGAATGCCGGCATTACGATTGTCCGATATGCCGTCGGTGTTGTACTCGATCAGAAAATTGTCATTGGCCTTCGGGTTGCCATTCAGACTGAACTGGAAACCGCGGTAGTTATCGTCGCTCGGGTCCTCGGAGAACAGCTTGTTGGCGATACCCGGCTGAAAGTTTCCAGTGACCGGCGGGGTCAATGGCACCGGGCTGGTGGGATCCGAAGCATCGAGAATCTGATATTCGGTTTCGCTGATGAAGTTGATCATCAGCGGCGGCGACAGCTCGCCACGCTTGCTGAACTCCGGCAACGGAACGTTGGTCAGGGGATTACGAACCGCCAGCATGGTGCCCTGGGAGATAGCCCCATTGCCCGAATTGCCGATATCCGCTTCCGCCCGAATCGGGCTGGCAAAGGCCAGATCTTCCTCACGCTCGACCTGCAGTGCCATGCTGCTGGCTGCTGCCCGGGTGGGCCGCACCAGAAAGCTGTCACCCTGGGTAAAACTGCCGGACTCAAGGCGAACATTGAAACCCGGCATGTTGATTTCAGCCGGCAGAGTGGCTGGCACCTCGCCCTGGCGGACTGTCTTGCCAGTCGCCCGATCAATCAGTTCAAAATTCTGGTTATCGCCAATCTTCAGGGTATAGCTGCCGGTACCCAGAACGCTGCTATCGGTAATTTCAACTGAAACCAGGGCGTCCTTTGGTACCGCATTGTCTGAGTCGGCGGTCACCCGGTTGAGCTGGGCGCTGCGGGTATTGATTTCGGTGAAAAACAGGCCACCGAGATCATTTTCCAGGTCCATTCCGATCTGATGCTGGTTATTCATCTGCTCGGAAACCGCTACCGCGATCCGGCCGAGTTCGTCGAAAGCGGTTGCCAGAGGGCCGGAGACGAATTCCCGAAGCCCTCCAAGCTTGCCACCCACAACCTGATCGGTAACCACCCGGACCTGGTTGCCGGTTTTCAGGGTGAACTCAAGGGCGGTGGGGTCTTCGGAACTGCGTCTGGTGGAGAGTGTCGAAGCCTCGTTGCCAGTAATCAGGGCCTGACCGTTGGTCATCTGCACGTTGACCTGGGCGCCATCCACCGGCACAACCCTGATTTTCATCAGCTCGGACAATTCGCGCAGTTTCTCATCCCGCTTGTCCAGCAGGTCGTTTGGCAGATTGCCCTGGGCCACACCAGGTGTCTCAGCGATGGCCAGGTTGAGGTCGGCGACGCTCTGCAGCAGGCTGTTCACATCGGAGGTGCTGGCGGTCATCTGGCCATTGACCGATTCCCGCTGCTGGACAAATGCTGAATCAAGCGCCTGGAATCGGGTTACAAGAGCCTGGGCTTCACTGAGAACCAGCTGGCGCTGGGGCAGTGCTGCGGGATCTTCCGCCGCGCTCTGAATACTGGCAAAGAAGTTGTTCAGGGCGTTGTTGAGGCCCGTACTCTCTCCGCCAAGAAGGTTGTCCAGGCGGCTCAGCTCGCCATTCAGCGCGTCCTGCTCGCCGAAAAGCGAGGTATCGGAGCGCAACTGCTCGGTAACAAAGTCGTTGGCAATGCGCCGGATATCGCTGATATTGACGCCACTGCCAACAGTGCCAGCGCCGGTCTGCCGGCCAGGCTGGGTTTCAAACACCACCTCCTGGCGACTGTACCCCGGAGTGTTGGCATTGGTGATGTTATTGCCGGTTGTATTCAGAGCCGACTGATGACCCAGAATGCCCGTAAGACCAATACCGATCAGACCTGCCATCGCCGCTACTCCTCAGACATCCGGTAAGGTGAGCTGACCGAAGCGCTCACGGGTTTTAGCAGATCCCTGTCCATGATCTGGCGGATTTTCTCGCCATAGGCAGGATCAGTTGCATAACCGGCAGCCTGCAGTTTGTCAGCAAAGGCTTCCGGATCATCGGCGGATGCCAGCACGCTCCGGTACCGCGGGTTGCTTTCAAGAAAGCTCACATAGTCCCGAAAGCTGGCTTCGTAGTCCTCATAGGAACGGAAGGCCGCGCGCTCTTTCATCGGAACGCCCTCGCGATACTCCGTGGTGGCGATATCAACCGACTCTCCCTGCCAGCGGCTGTCCGCCTTGATGCCAAACAGGTTAAAGCTGGCTCCGCCCTGGCCATCCTCGATCATGTGCTTGCCCCAGCCGGTCTCCAGCGCTGCCTGTGCCACCATCAGTTGCGGGCTGATTCCGCTTTCTGCCGCTGCCGCCTCGGCAAGGGGCAGCATGTGACTGACAAAATCTTCCGGCGAATCAAATCCTGTGGGCGCGGGCTCGCCTGCCCCACGTGGAACGCCTGCAGGTTCTGTCGCAATCACTTCCTTCACCCGGTTCAGCTCCCGGGGCAGCCCCGGAGACAGAGCCGGCAGGCTGCGGTCATAGTCGGCGATGTCCGGACGGTGAGCCGAAAGCTTTTCACCCTCTTCATCAAGCCCGGGTATCTGCCGGCTGAGCTGGCGAACCAGAGCATCTGCCAGCCCCAGCCCCTGCTGTTTCGACATGCTGAGGCTGAGCTGGCTGTCGAACATGTCCTGATAAAACTCGGATTCGTTGCTGTTCAGGTAGCTGCCTTCTGCCAGGACCTTGTTGGCCGAGCGCATGGATTTGAGCATCTCTGCCAGAAACAGGCTTTCAAACTGCTTTGCCACCTCTTCCAGGGCACCCTTTTTATCGGTGCGTGCCTGGGTTTTCAGCGCGTTGAGTCCGCTGAATTCGGTGTAAATCTGTGCCTGTTCGAGTTGGGAGCTCTGCATCACATCACCTCAGATGACAATGAGTTCGGCGCGCAGCGCGCCGGCCTGCTTGAGCGCTTCCAGCACCGCCATGACATCGCCCGGGGCGGCGCCGACCTGGTTCACCGCCTGAACAATCTCGTTCAGGGTGACCGCCGGGCCGAACTTGAACATGCGGGCCGGTTCTTCGGTAATCGTGATCTGTGTGTCGGGCGTGATGACTGTTTCACCACCGGCAAAGGGGTTGGGCTGAACCGCCTGGGGATTTTCCGCAATGGTCACCGTCAGGTTGCCATGGGTAACCGCAGCCGGGCTGACCTTCACGCTCTGGCCCACCACAATGGTTCCTGTCCGGCTATTGATGACCACCTTGGCGGCATCCTCGGCGGGATTCACTTCCAGGTTCTCCAGTATCGAAAGGAAGCTGACCCGCTGGGATGGATCCCGCGGAGCCTTGACAGAAATCGAGGTGGCATCGTGGGCGTAGGCCATGTTGCTCCCCAGGGTATCGTTGATCACATCAACCATCCTGCGGGCAGTGGTGAAATCGGACCGTAAAAGGTTGAAGGTGATGGTGTCGCCTTCAGTAAACGGCGAGATCACCTCCCGCTCTATGCTGGCACCGTTGGGAATGCGGCCCACGCTGGGCACGTTGACGGAAATCCGTGAACCGTCAGCTCCCGAGGCACCAAAGCCTCCTACCACCAGGCTGCCTTGTGCCATGGCGTAGATCTGACCATCAGCACCCTTGAGGGGAGTCATCAGAAGACTTCCGCCCCTGAGGCTGTCCGCATTGCCGATTGAGGAAACGGTGATGTCTATTTCCTGACCGGGCTTGGCGAAGGCCGGCAGCTCGGCGTGGACGGTAACCGCGGCTACGTTAGCCAGGTTGGGATTCACCCCTTCCGGAATGGTGATGCCAAACTGGTCCATCATGTTGCGAAAGGTCTGATCGGTGAAAGATGCAGAGTCGCCGGAACCATCCAGGCCCACCACCAGGCCGTAGCCGATAAGCTGGTTGGAGCGAACGCCATCCACCCGGGCCATGTCCTTGATCCTGTCAGCCTGGACTGCGCCTGCAATCAGCATGAGCAGCAGTCCCATTAAAGGAAACTGTCGACGGTTCATAGCGGCCACCATTCACTGTTAAAGAAGCGCCCCAGCCAGCCCATCTGGTTGGCCTGGTCGAAATCTCCGGTGCCACCATAGGCAATACGCGCATCGGCGATACGGTTAGAACTGATAATATTGTTGGGGCGGATGTCCTGCGGGCGCACCAGACCTGTCAGCCGGATGAATTCGTCGCCATTGGTCAGTGACAGCCATTTTTCACCGCGAATCCGCAGAACTCCGTTTGGCAGCACCTCGGTGACAGTCACCGTGATATTGCCCGCCAGGCTGTTGCTCTGGTCCGCACCGGCCTGGCCTTCAAAATCCCGCTCCATGTCCAGATCGGTACGTGTCGAAAGACCCATTCTGCCGAGCAGCGTGCCGTCATTGAATGTAATTTCGTTGTCCTTGGTGATGCTGCTTTCCGCCGATTTGCTGGCCTGGGTGGATTCCTGCAGGTTCACTGTCAGAACATCCCCAACGTTCCGGGCAATGGTGTCACCAAAGAAATTGAAGCCGCGGCTGTTCTGATAGATGCTGCCGGTGTTGGCGTCTTTCGGCATCATGGCCTGTGGCTGAACAGGGGCGTAGGACGGATCATCCGGAACCGGCCGGGGCCGGCTCATGGCGGTGCAGCCCTGCAACACTGCCATCGCGATAACGATCATCAGCGTCCACCCGCCTGGTCTGCTGAACTGACTCATGATGTTTCTCCTGAAAACCCTGTTAACCGCAAGCCGGACACTGCATCAACCAATGTTATTGGTGACGAACTGCAGCATCTGGTCGGTCGCCGAGACCACTTTCGAATTCATTTCATAGGCACGCTGGGTGGTGATCATGTTGACCAGCTCTTCCACCACCTCCACGTTGGAGGCTTCCGTCATGCCCTGTTCGATGGTGCCAAGACCGGCGATGCCCGGCTCGCCCTCGGTGGGATCACCGCTGGCATTGGTTTCCCGGAACAGGTTGTCACCCATGGCCTGGAGGCCCTGTGGATTCACAAAGTTCACCAGGGTGATGTTCCCCAGATTGACCGGCGCTGGCTGATTGTTCACCACCGCCGAGACGGTTCCATCCCTGCCGACAGTCACGGTCGTGGCGTCCTCAGGAACATTGATGTTGGGATCCAGCAGGTAGCCCGAAGGCGTCACTATGTCGCCGTCCGAGTTGAGCTGGAACTGGCCATCCCGGGTGTAGGCGATTTCGCCATCCGGCAGCTGCACCTGGAAGAAGCCGCGACCGCTGACAGCCAGGTCCAGGGGTTGCTCGGTTACCTGCAGGTTGCCCTGGGAAAACTGCTTGGCAGTGCCCACGATCCGGACGCCGGTGCCCAGTTGAAGACCCGAAGGCAGCTCGTTGTTTTCCGTGTTCAGCCCGCCAGGCTGCCGGTTCACCTGGTAAAGCAGGTCCTGAAAGACCGCCCGATCCCGCTTGAAACCGGTGGTGTTGACGTTGGCCAGGTTGTTGGAAATGGTGGACATGTTGGTGTCCTGTGCGCTTAACCCGGTTTTACTGACCCACAGTGCTGGATGCATTTTCATACTCCTTGGTGAAATCCGGTTGGTGCCGGCAAGGCTTTGCCGCTTTTCACACCTGTCCCGGCCTTCGGGATACTTTGGGACGTCCTATCTGGCGCCCGCTGTCACTCTGATCAGAGGTTCTGCAACAGACGTGCCGAAACCTCTGCGTTCTCATCCGCCGTCTGCATGATCTTTACCTGCATTTCAAATTGCCGGGAAAGCTGAAGATTGGAGATCATTTCCTCCACTGCATTGACGTTGGAGCTCTCCAGAAACCCCGAGGTCAGCCTGAGGTTTCCATCGGCAGGTTCAGGCCCTTCCAGGGCAGCGTCCGCACTGCGCCGGAGAAAACCGTCCTCACCTTTTTCCAGGCCACCCGGCGGCGGGTTGACCAGCTTGATACGGTCGATGTCCACCAGCTGACTGGGCGGACCGCCCACCGGCACAATCGACACGCTCCCGTCAGTGCCTATCTGGACTTTCTCAAATGGTGGCAGCGCAATGGGACCACCGTTGCCAAGTACCATTTCGCCGCCGGACGTACGCAGCAATCCATTAACATCCAGCTGCAGGCTTCCGCCGCGGGTAAAAACCTCTTCTCCGCCTTCATTCTGGACAGCCAGCCAGCCGTCGCCATTGACGGCGACGTCCAGATCCCGGCCCGTCTCCACCAGAGCACCGGCGCTCTGATCCGTGCCGGGTCTTTCCGTCATGGCGTAGGCGCGGGTGGCAAAGTGCTCGCCATACACCGGCATGCTGCGTGCCTGCGCAAAATCGCGTTTGAAGCCCGTGGTGCTGACATTGGCCAGATTGTTGGCGTGAGCCTGCTGGGCCAGCATGGTCTGCTTGGCGCCCGACATACCGATGAAGATGGACTTGTCCATGGGAAAGCTCCTGCCGTAATTTTGACTCTTGGAATCAAATATGCAGAAGTCGTGCCAGGGTGGCTAAAGACAGGTCGGGGAGATCAATTCCCGGGTGGCGACAAGTCAGCCGATCACCCGGGCTTCAGAGCAGGAAGATTTAACGCAGGTTTATGATGGTCTGGGTGATCGCGTTGGAGGTTTCAATGGTCTTGGCGTTGGCCTGGTAGTTGCGCTGGGCAATGATCAGATTCACCAGCTCCGCAGACAGATCAACATTTGACTCTTCCAGCGAGCTCGCCTTGATCGACCCCAGAGTTCCCGTATCCGGCTGGCCAATAATTGGCTGACCCGACTCGAAGGTTTCCACCCAGGTGGTTTCGCCGACCGGGCTCAGGCCATCCCGGTTATTGAATGACGCCAGCGCCACCTGCCCCAGACCCAGAGACTGGCCGTTGGTGTACCTGGCAAAAAGCACCCCGGTATCGGACACGTCCAGACCGGAAAGCCGACCGGTGGTGAAGCCGTTCTGGCGCTGGTCGTTGACTCCAAAGCCGCTGCCAAACTGGGTGGTATCCCCCAGGTCAACCACGAAGTTCGAACTTACCGGCGGATCCGGGATTGGCGTTGTGGCCCCTTCGGAAATCAGCCTGGGCCCGGAGGCGCCGCTGGGATCGCCATTTTCATCCACCGGCGTCCAGTTGGAGATCAACACCTCACCATTGGGATCACCATCAATGCTGTCCAGAACGCCATCGGAGGTGAATTCCAGCTCGTATCTGGCCCGCGAGGGATCGCCGTCAGCTGCCGGCGGATCGCCTACATCCCGGCCATCGATCTGCACATACATGGCCCAGACATTCTCACCGCCGGTAACCGGCTCCTTCACGAAGAACTGGGTAAGTTCGTGGGAGTTCCCCAGACTGTCGAAGATGGTGGTTGAGGTGGCGTGGTTATAGGTCCGCTGATCCTGGGGATCAAATGAATTCGTCCGGAATGGATTCTCGGATGCACCTGTTAACAGGCCTCCGTCAGAAACAAGATCCACATCACGGCCCAGGGTAACATTGAGACTGCCGACCTGGGTTACGGCCGGGTTGGCCCCAACCGCTGTCACCAGATCATTGCCGCGGCTTTCGGTCAGACGCAATCCGCCGGCGTCCGCTATGGCACTCACGCTGTTCAGAGGCGAGTTGTTAATGGCGTCCTGCAGCCACTCAGCTGGGTCGGCCTCACCTGCCGGAATATTGAAATTGGCGCCCTGCACTGAATAGGTTTCGCCATCGGTGATGTCCGCCGCCGCAATCGTGTAGGTGGTCCGCGCCGAGGCGCTGACCTCATCTTCCTGATTCAGCCGTTCTGCAACCTCCCTGGCGGAACTGCCGGCAGTCACGGGAACATCCCGGGTCGAACCGTCCGGATAGGTAACAGTGAGCGTCTGGGCTGTAATGGGATCATTCACGGGTGGCTGGTTAGCCTGGACCGTGGTGCCGCTGACTTCCAGAACAGGCTCCCGGGAGTCCAGATTAAGCTCTGATTCCAGTCGGGTGGTTCGCCGGGGCGCCAGATTGTCCGTATCTATCTGCAGATCACCCCTCACCCCTGAAAGGTTGCCGTCTTCATCAGCCTGGAAACCCTGAACCCGCATGTTCTGGTTATTGGTGACAAAGCCTTCCTGGTCAATGCCGAACTGGCCGGCCCGGGAATATCGCACCTCTCCACCGTTGTTCAGTACAAAGAACCCATCACCGTTAACAGCCATATCAAGGCCGTTATCGGTAAAACTGATATTGCCCTGGCTGAACGTCTGCTGGACGTCCTGCACCCGGACGCCATCCCCGATCGGATTGCTGCCCGAGCTCAGAAAACCGCTGGCGTATAGATCGCCAAACTGCACGCGGCTACCTTTGAAACCCACTGTGCTGGCGTTGGCAATGTTGTTACCCGTGACGTCAAGATCAACTGACGCTGCCCGCAACCCGCTAAGTCCTGTATTAAAAGCCATACTGCACCTCGTCTGTTGCCTGCTGGCTAGTTGATCTGCTGGACATCGGACAGGGCTATGGAGCCCATGCCGGCCAGATTCAGTGTCACGCCGCCCTTGCCACCAAGGGATACGCTGTCCACGTTTGCGCTAACCAGCGTTCCCAGCTGTTCATTCCCCTGCGGATAGGAGCCCTCCGCGATGATCTGGTAGGCTCCGGGAGGCATGGTCTCCCCCGCTGAATTTTTGCCATCCCAGGCGAAACTGACCTGACCGGCCTGGGCCGGCCCAAGATCCATCTGCCTCACCCGTTCACCAGCCTGGTTGACCACGGATACCCGCAGGCTGGACGTTGTTGCTGGCACACCGACAACTCCCTCCATCTGGCCACTGGCACCGAGAACGCCCGTCGGCGAAGGTACAAGTACGGTCCGGCCGACCATCGCGGATGCCTGCAGCGCCTGGGTGGAGCGGAACTCGCCAACCACGTTGTCCACACTGCCTGACAGCTGCTGCATTTCTTCCAGAGAGCTGAACTGGGCCAACTGGGCAATAAAGTCGCCGTTGTCCTGGGGCTCAAGAGGGTTCTGGTTCTTGAGCTGGGCAATCATCAGTTCCATGAACTCGTTTTTACCGAGCTCTTCGGATTTGTTCGTCTCGTTTTTGAACCGGTACTGACTCAGAACATCCGCTGCGGCAGTGTTGTTGACCGTGCTCATGACCTATTCCTCATCGGTTGTTACTGCTGCCCAAGGGTCAGGATGCGCTGCATCATGGTTTTGGCCGTGTTCATGACATCCACATTGAGCTGGAAACTCCGGGACGACGACATCATGTCGGCCATCTCCTCCACCACATTGACGTTGGGGTAGAACACATAGCCCTCTTCGTTGGCCGCCGGGTGGCCCGGCTGGTACCGCATCTGCAGCTCTGTCTGGCTTTCCACGATGCCTTCGACCCGCACGCCCGCACCTGCCTGGTCTTCGCTGCTACCCAGCGCAAAGCTGGAGCCTTCCGGATTCATCATGCTCTGCTGGATGGCGGCAAAAACCGGTTTTCTGGCACGGTAGGTTTCCTCCGAGCTGGAGCTGACGGTTTCCGCATTGGCAATGTTAGATGCTGTTGTATTCATCCGGAGTGACTGTGCGGTCATTCCTGAGCCAGCTATGTCGAAAATGCTGCCGAGTGACATCTTGTATCTCCTGTTCTATTCAGTCGTGGCTGAATTACTGGCCGGTGATCGCTTTTTTCAGACCACTGAATTTGCTGTTCAGAAACTCAAAACTGGCCTGATAGTCCATCGCGTTGCGCATAAACCGGCTCTGCTCCTGCTGCGTATCTACCGTGTTACCGTCGATGGAGGGCTGATGGGGAATCCGGTACAGCAATTCACCGCCGCCGTCAGGCCCGCCGCTATCGAGGTGGCCGGCATGGGAGCGGGTCATCTCGACTCCCTGAGTGCTGGACTGAGCCTGATTCAGCATGCTCTGGAAATCCACATCACGGGCCTTGTAGCCGGGCGTGTCCGCATTGACCAGATTGTTGGCCAGTACTTCAGCCCGTTTGACCCGCGCGTTCAGGGCATGCTCGTGAATACCCAGTGCCTTGTCGAAAGTAATCGCCATTGCGGCCTCCCAATTGTTTGTCGCAGACAGCCGGCGGAGTTTTGCCAGATGTGCGCTTCTGGAAAGGTATAAGCAACAGCAATGCCAGTTTTTGAAGAGCCCTGAATTCAGGGCCTGGGGGAGATGAGCGGGGCCTCAGCCCCCTGCCATGGGGGGCTGCAGGCGGAGGCCGGTAAGACAAAAGCGGCAAACGTTTTCCCCTGGGCTCCAGGGTCTGAAAATGCGGATCTCAAGCGGGCCAGTTGCTCACGAGTTCATCCGGTCGTGGCCGGGGCACCGCCGGTTTTGGTGTCGTTACCGAGCCGACGTAGATAAAACCTGCAATCCGTTCCCCCGCATCCAGGCCCAGGCCCTCCCGGACCGCTGGGTGATGGGCCACGGAACCGGTTCGCCACATGGCACCGAAACCGGCAGATTCCAGCGCCAGCAGGAGATAGCCGAGCCCGGCCGCAGCGGACATTACCTGCTCGACCTCCGGAACTTTCGGGTGGGCTTTCGGGCTGCAGATTCCGACGATAATCATGGGGGCGCGCCGCGGCATACTGCGAAGCTTCTCCCTGTCCGCATCAAGCGGCTCCCTGGGGTCATCCACGGCGCTCGCGAACACCTCTCCAAGGGCATCCAGGCCTTCTCCTTCTATGACCAGAAAACGCCAGGGACGTAATAACGCGTGATCCGGTGCTCTGGCGGCACAGGCGAGAGCCTGGTTTAACAACTCCCTGCCCGGGCCGGGCGATGTGAGGCGGGGCTGTGAAGCGCGATTGAGAATGGCATTTATCAGATCGGTCATTGATGTTCCTGGTTGTCCTGGTATTGCGGGGCACGGTCAGAACTGACAGCCGAATTTGTACCCGCATTAAAATTGTGGCTAACAGGTAATACTGGTACTCTCTGACGCAACGATGTGTAGGTTAAAATAACAATTGCGCCGGTAGAAATACCATGAGTGAAGAATCAAGCTTCAGCTGTCTGTCAGAGTTTTGCCCCTGTTACCCAGAAGAGCACAGTAACCCAACCTGCCACCGGCTGCATTACGTTGCCTGCCCGATCGCCGGCTGGGTCATGCCAAAAGACATTCTCACAGGCCGTATCCGGTTCTGACCCCATGAATGCACCCCTCTCAGTGAGCAAGTCACTGGTTCTCGACGGCCAGAACAACGCTATCGCCATACCCCCGATGCCGGATTACAGCGGCCGGATACTGGCGTATACAGCCACAGGCGCGGTTATTGTTGCAGGCCTGGTTGAGCAGGTGTTTCCGCCCTGGATGGGATGGCTCGTGCTCGCTGCTCTCATATGGCCCCATGTGGTGTACTACCTGACCCGGAAAACCTTCCTGCGTTATTCAAGCCGCATTCGTCACAAAATGCTGCTGTTTGACTGCGTCATTGGGGGCGGATTCATCGGAGTCATGGGGCTCATTGCGACCCCTTCCATCGCCGTTGCCCTCATGCTGATGTTCAGCTGCCTCATTGTCGGTGGGCTGCGCCAGTGGGCGCAGGGGAGTGTGCTCATGGCTCTGGCCGCAGCGGCAGGAGTCAGCACTACCGGCCTGGCAGATTCCTTTGAGTCTCCCCTTCTTCTGGCGAGCGCCTCGCTGCTGGCTACTGGCCTCTACATCTGCATAACCGCTTTTTACGCTCACCAGCAGGCGCGGGCGCTGATGACCGCCAAAACCCAGATCCAGAATCAGCGGGAACAGTCGATAGCGCTTTCGCACAAGCTGTCAAAATACCTGTCGCCACAGGTATGGCAGTCCATCTTTACCGGTGAGCGGGATGTACGCCTTGAAACCCAGCGCAAGAAACTGGTGATTTTCTTTTCGGACATCAAGGGCTTCACGGAACTGTCTGAGGAAATGGAGCCTGAGGCCCTGACGGAGCTTCTCAATCACTATTTTAATGAGATGTCCCAGGTCGCGCTCAGATACGGCGGCACCATCGACAAGTTTGTCGGGGATTCCATCATGATTTTTTTTGGAGATCCCACCACCCTGGGTCAGCGGGAAGACGCTGCGGCCTGCGTGTCCATGGCCATCGATATGCGCAAGCACATGAAAATCATGCGGCAGAAATGGCGCAGCCAGGGAATCAAAACCCCCCTGGAAATCCGCATGGGCATCAGCACCGGCTACACCACTGTAGGCAACTTCGGTGCAGAAAACCGCATGGACTATACGATTATCGGCAAGGAAGTGAATCTTGCCAGCCGGCTTGAGTCACTCGCGGAGCCTGGCGAAATCCTGGTGTCTTACGAAACCTTTTCCCTGATCAAGGACCGGATCATGTGTCGCGACAAAGGCGAGATCACGGTCAAGGGCTTTGGCCGGCCGGTGCCCATCTACGAGGTTGTGGATTTCCGGCGGGATCTGGGGCCAAACAGGAGTTTCCTGGAGCATGAGCACAGCGGCTTCGCCATGTATCTGGATTCAGACAAGGTGGCCGAGGGTGACCGCAGGAACATTCTTGCGGCCCTGGAAGACGCAGCTGACCGCCTGCGCCAGGAAGAGCACTAGCCTTTCACCCCTCTCTTTTTACTGCCGCACCATGCGTATCCGGGGCGCCTCGCCAGTCTCCGTACTGCGCCAGGGGTTGATGTCCAGCCCTCCCCGTCGGGTGTAACGTGCGCTGACGGACAGGCGCTCGGGCTGACATTGACGCATGATGTCAGAGAATACCGTTTCCACACAGTGTTCGTGAAAATCCTGCTGCTGCCGAAATCCCACCACATACTGCAGCAGCCCCGCCCTGGAAATCGCCGGGCCTGAGTATTCAACCAGCAATGATCCCCAATCCGGCTGCCCCGTCACGGGGCAGTTACTTTTCAGCAGATGGGAACAGAGCTTCTCAGTGACAGTGGCACCGGAGGTATGCAACCGCTCCGGGCAATACTCGTACCCAATCCAGTCCACCGGCTGATGGTCGATGAGTTCAAAGCCATCCGGCCGCCCGACAGCCGTTACGGAAAGATCAACATCGTGAAGAGTGACACGGATTGCCGCGCCGCTGGCGCTCGACAGATCACGCTCCAGAGTTTGCTGCACCTGTTCCTGAGACGAAAACACTGTCTGATTCAGGGAGTTCAGATAGAGCTTCAGGGATTTTGACTCAATCAGAGCCATGGATGCGGCGGGCACCCTGATTTCAGCCCAGGCCACTGCCGGCACGCCATTGCCCTGAAGCCAGGATAGCTCCCAGGCCTGCCAGAGATCCTCACCGAACCAGGGCCATCGCCCGTCCTCAAGGCCGATCCGCCGGCGGTTGTCATCGCGGGGAACCGGAAATAGCAGCTCAGGGCTGTAACGGTCCGGATAATCGCTGGATTTACCCAATGGGGCTTCGTTAAGAGACATCCAGGGCTCCTGATTCAGTGTCGGATACCCTTGCCACGCTGAAGCATTCGCAGCGACACCCAGGCAAGTGCGATAATAAACAGTAGGATCATCCCCAGAGAGACCCAGACATTGACGTCGGAAACGCCGAGAATTCCGTACCGGAATGCGTTAACCATATAGAGGATGGGATTGGCCATGGACACGGCCCGCCAGAAATCCGGCAGCAGTTGGATCGAATAGAAGACACCCCCGAGATAGGTCAGCGGCGTGAGAATAAAGGTGGGCACGATGGAAATATCATCGAACTTGGTGGCCAGCATGGCGTTGATGAATCCCCCCAGGGAAAACAGCGCCGAGGTCAGCAACACGGTGAGCATGATCACCGGCAGATTGTGGATCTGCAGCTCAGTGAATCCGAGCGAGAGCAGAGTCACAATCAACCCCACTCCCAGCCCGCGGGCCATGCCTCCCGCCACATAGCCGGTGAGAATGACCCAGTTCGGCACTGGGGATACCAGCAGCTCCTCAATGCAGCGCTGAAACTTCATACCGAAAAAAGACGACACCACATTGGAGTAGGAGCTGGTAATGACCGCCATCATGATCAGCCCCGGCACGATAAACGACATATAGTCAAAGCCGTCCATCTCACCGATTCTGGACCCGATAAGGTTGCCAAAAATGACAAAGTAAAGCGTCATGGTGACCGCAGGTGGCAGAAGTGTCTGCGGCCAGATCCGGGTAAAGCGCCGGACTTCCCTGATCACAATGGTACTGAATGCTGTGAAAGTCGCCCGGGGCGTCATGATACTTTCCCCAGGTCACGGGCATTGTCTTCCACCAGCCTCAGAAACAGCTCCTCCAGCCGATTGGCCTTGGTCCGCATGCTGAGTACGCGAATTCCATGACGCTCCAGCTCTGCGAAAACCCCGTTAAGGCCCTGCCCTTTTTTCACATCCACCTCAAGGGCTCCCTCACTGTCCACCCGGGTGGGAAAGCCCTCCAGCTCAGGCGCATCCGACAGTGTCTGGTCAGTATCCAGAACAAAGGTCTCCACGCTCAATTCTGCCAGCAGGCCCTTCTTGCTGGTATTCTTCAGGATCCGGCCATGATCAATAATGGCAATGTTGCGGCACAGGGCTTCCGCCTCTTCCAGGTAATGGGTGGTCAAAATGATGGTGGTGCCCTGACGGTTCATCTCCTCGAGAAAGCTCCACATGGACCGCCGGAGTTCGATATCCACACCTGCCGTGGGCTCATCCAGAATCAGCAGGCGGGGTTCGTGGACCAGCGCCCGGGCAATCATCAGCCGTCGCTTCATGCCGCCGGACAGCATACGGGCTGGAGAATCCCGCTTGTCCCAGAGCCCCAGCTTCCGGAGGTAGTGTTCAGCTGAAGCCCGCGCTCGCCGGAGCGGAATGCCGTAATAACCGGCCTGGGTGGTAACAATGTCAAAAACTTTCTCGAACTGGTTAAAATTGAATTCCTGGGGCACCACGCCGAGGTTGAGTTTTGCCGCTGAAAGATCCGTATCTATGTTGTGCCCGAACACTTCCACCCTGCCAGCGGTTTTGTTGACGAGAGAACACACGATCCCGAGAACCGTGGATTTACCGGCGCCATTGGGACCCAGCAGAGCAAAAAAGTCCCCTTCCCTGACGGTCAGATCAATTCCCCTGAGCGCGCGCACCCCGCCGCCGTAGGTCTTTTCCAATCCCTCAATGTGTAATGCGTAGCTCATGGATTCCTTAGTGGCCGGCCCGGCCGCGCCATTCCGAAGTCGGGTGAAGCTGATCAGCCCCTCTCAACAGGGGGGGAACAGGTATATAGGGGGAACCTGATCAAAATCAAGGTTTCGGTCGCGGAACTGCCACCAGGGCAAAGCGTGAAACTGCGACAGGCTTCCCGATATACCCTGTGGCCCCTCCCTATAATGCGGGTTACAACAATTTACATACGAGTCCTCTCGAGTTCTCTCGACTCCTCTTGATTCCTCACGAGGCCTCCAATCAGGGAAGCTTACGATATCCCATGAAACTGGTTCACATCACTCTGCTCTCGCTTATCGCCCTGTCGGGATGCTCTGACGACAGCGATTCCAGCGACGACGACCGTTCCACCGGACAGATCACACCCACCGGCATCAGTGGCCTCAGCTACTCCACCGCCAGCCAGAGCGGCATCACCGATAGCCGGGGGCGGTTCCGGTACTATCCCGGCGAGCAGCTCTCCCTGCGGGTTGGAGACCTTGAACTGTTCAGCGGCATACCGGCCCGGGATTTTGTCACTCCGCTGGATTTCGACGCGCAGATCCGGTCTCAGCTGGATCAGGCAAGCCTGACGGATGAAGGTCTGCTGAGCCACAGGCCTACTGAGCAGCGGTTATTCAGCCAGAATGTGGTGATGAATACCACCCGCTTGCTCCTCGCCCTCGGCTGGCGCACCGATCTCAGGGACGGCCGCGCCATCGATATCCGGCAGAGGGTAATCACCCAGCTCAATGAAGCGCTTCCAAATCTGAGCGCTCCCATCGATTTTTCCGTCCCCCCGGCAGCATTCGCAAGTGGCGGGGACGAGCCCTCACCTGCCAACCAGTTGCTCAATGAAATCTGTTTCTTCCCACCCCAGAGCGAGCTCTGTGAAGAACCTCCCACACTCGAGGAGGTCGAAATTGCACCCGATGTGCCGGAAGATCCAACCAAGCGTCTTGAGGATGTTGAATACAAACAGGACCTGGAAAGCAAGCGCAAGCGGATTCTTGGCGCGATACGGGAGGTGGACGACATAAGCGAGGACAAGGTGGAAGAATACCTCACCCGGGAGCTGGATATCGTTACCGTCGGCCGGGGCAACCGCTACCTGCTGAATGCGTCTACCGCTTCCCACCCTGCTTCGGACACCAGCATCAAGACGGTAAAGATCCGGAGGGTCGGAGGGCAACCAAACCTGGAAGAACTGGAAGTCCTTAACACCAACGAGGTGGACATCGTAGTCCACGCCTTCAATGAGCTAACGGCGGATGTCGACTACTTCGTCGCTGGTCCTTCAGGCAAGGAGGGTACGCTGCTCATCAACTTCAAACCCGCCGGTGATTACCGCTGGGTCAAGAAGCAGCTGCGGGTCATCATCCAGTAAAAAGAAAGGGCGCGATTCGCATCGCGCCCTTCTCGTGTTCTCCCATCAGCTGGCAGTTATCATGCTCCCATCAGCTTCCTGAGGCTCCAGCGGGATTCAGCCCCGGTGACGTCATACTGGTTGGGATTGAGGCTGTCCGTCCCAAAGGG
Source organism: Marinobacter sp. (assembly GCF_044799475.1). Classification (GTDB taxonomy): domain Bacteria; phylum Pseudomonadota; class Gammaproteobacteria; order Pseudomonadales; family Oleiphilaceae; genus Marinobacter. The sequence goes on from NZ_CP085217.1 coordinate 3,298,017, forward strand.
CAGACACGCTTCGATCTGCAGTATGTCCGGGCCACTCCTGTCTTCGTTACAGGCCGCCAGATCAATCACTTTGGCACTCCGTAAAGGCTGCTGCTGCCGGTCCGTCATCACCATCACTTTGGGCCAGAGCCTTCGCGACGGCGCGTGGGAAACCACAACGCCGCGCTGGCCATCATTCAGCTGTACCAGGGTGCCGGTGGGATAGATCCCGATTGACTGGATAAACTGCTCAACCAGGTCCGCCTGAAACTCGATATTGCGCTGCTCAAACAGATGATTCACCGCCTGAGCTGGAGACAGGGCAGCATGGCCGGGCCTCGGGGAGATCATTCTTTCGTAACAGTCCACAAGACCCGCGATCTTGGCCAGGAGCGGAATCCGGTCGCCACGCATTGCGGCCGGAAAGCCGGAACCGTTATGCCGTTCCCGATGGCCCTGGACGACGCTGATCACTGCCCGGGAAACACCGGAACCTTCCAGCTTGCTGACACCGCGCGATACATAGGTCTTGTAGATGGCAAATGATTCTGCATCCAGCCTGTGTTCGTTCTCCAGAATCTCCCGCGGAAGATCCGCTTTGCCCACATGCGCCAGCAGACAGCCCATGGCGAGATGATTGAGCAGGCCTTCCTGCAGACCCAGGTGGCGGCCGCAGACGAGCGCCCATATTGCCGTATTGAGAGCGTGCCGGTAGGTGTGATCGTCATGCTCCCTGACACGGGCCAGCCACAGCAGGGCAACCGGATTACGGGTAACGCTGGCAGCCATCTGCCGTGCCGCGGCTGCTACTGGCTCCAGATCAGGCGCCTGGTTGGCCTGAACCGCGCGTATGACATTCGCTACGGCATCCTCAGCATCGCCCAGCAGCCGTACGCTGGCTTTCAGTTCCTTTTTGAGGGACGCCGTCTCCTGATATTTGACAACATTCCTGATCTGCAGGGGTGGCAGCTGTAAAACATCCTTGCGCTCCTTTTTTTCTACCCGCCGACCGAACGCAGAGGCCCGGCTGTTGTCGGTGCTGCTGGCCGCCTCCCGGCTCTCCGCCACGTCCACAATCACCCACTTGCAGTGGGAAGTCAGGGCGCGTATCTCAGCGTCTGACCTGATGTAAAAACCCTGAATCGGAAACGGTGTGGTGTGCCACGGCCGATCGAGGTCGGACACGAACATGCCGACCTGAAGATCATGCACGGCAACTCTGTTCTGACTGACACCCATGGGACACCTCAACTTACAATGGCTCAACTGTCACCATTGTGACCGAGTTACGACAAGAGTCCATTACAGTTTGGTGTGGAGCGGTAACCGGAGTAATACAAAGTATTACGGGATTTTCCATCTGGCAACAAAACGTAGCCTTGAGAAAAGCGTCACAACTACAGCGAGACGCAAGCCCTGGTTCAGTCACAGACTCTGTCACTGAGCGATGGCGGGCGGGCCACCAGAGAGCCACGTGGCGCTTTGCGAACCTGAAATTCGTAGGGCACAACCGAAGCACGCAGGTAGTCGTAATTTTTCGTATCATCTCCGGACTGTTGTACAGGAGATGCTGGTTTGCAGGAGACCGTCAGCGAGACCTGACGATCAAGATCAACAATACGCTCAGTTCCCTGGCTGTCCGTCATGGTCATGCAGGCATGGTCGGCGGGGGCCGGCTCCGTGCTCCCTGGCATGACATCCATACCAGGTTCTGCACAGGCGCGGATTCCTCCACCGCACCCATTCCCGGAAGCGGAGTCGTCCTGGGAGCCGTCAGTCAGCTGCCAGACACGGCTGCTGCACTGGGTTTCAACCGTCACCGCTGTTGCACGGCTGTCCTGAATCCACCAGCCCGGATACTCTGCGGTCTGCCAGGTAACTCTCACCTTGCGGGGCTCGTTCTGTGAATTGGCAGCGGGAAACACTCCATAGTGACTGTAATAGGAGGCACAACCCGACAGGCCGATGATAGCCAGCGCCAGTACTGAGGCGCGGAAGAACAGTGTTCGGAAAGAAAATTTCATCGAAAAACGTCCAAAAAAGAGTCTGGCGGAGTAAACCGCAAGGGCTGCGAGCAGGTTTCGAGGCCATTATTATCCTGAAAAAATGCTGACTTACCATCTACCAGGCCGCAGTATCAGCAGGCGCTTTCGTCAGCCCCGCTCAGGGCCGACATCAGGCCTGCCGAGAGCTGATGTCAGATCCTCCGGGATCAATCGCCCTCATCTTCTTCTGTGCCTGTTTCGGCGAACTGCAGGCCATAGCCGTCGATGGTCTTCCGGACAACCACCATATCCAGAACTGGCGCGGGTATCGGCAGGCCCTGCACCTGGACCTGCACCTGATCGCCGATCTCCGACGCGAATTCGTCTTCCACCACAATGAAAATTCCGCCGTCCGATATATCCCGCGTGGCAAAAACCCTCGGTTTATGATCAGGATGCGTCACCTGGACCTTGGCATTCAGAGCCGTCCTGATGTGTTCCCTGCGATCAGCTGCTGTCATGTATCTTCCGCCTGCCCCGACCGGGCGCTCTTTTGGTTATAAACACCTCGAGGATAGCACTTTTTTCATTTTCCAGAGGATTTGTCCCAACCAATTGACAGAGGGGGGAATAATAATGAGAATGGTTTGTGTTACCGCACTTGGGCCGCAACCTGGTACGATTGCGACCCACCACCATTTGATGATGAATAAAGCTGAAGGAGCCTGTTTCATGTCACTAAAACGAGCCGCCGGCGCAATGATTGCGCTTTCTCTTCTGCCCATGAGTGTGAGCGCAGACGAAGCTGTCAACATCTATTCCTACCGCCAGGCCTACCTGCTGAACCCTCTTCTCACAGCCTTCAACGAAGAGACAGGAATCAAGACAAACGTTGTGTTTGCCAAGACAGGCCTGGCTGAAAGGCTTGAGCGGGAGGGCAGGAACAGCCCGGCGGATCTGGTCATGACCGTGGACATCTCCCGCCTGAACGAGCTGGTTGACAGGGATCTCAGCGCGCCTGTTGACAACGGCACCCTCGAAAAGAACATCCCGGAGAACCTGCGTCATCCGGAAGGCAAGTGGTTCGCCCTGACTACCCGTGGTCGGATGATCTTTACCTCGGTTGAACGGGTTGAGGAAGGCGAAATCACCACTTACGAAGAACTGGCCGACCCCAAGTGGAACGACCGCATCTGTACCCGTAGCGGGAAGCACCCCTACAACATTGCCCTCTTCTCCTCCATGATTGCTCACCACGGCGAAGAGGAAGCCCAGGAATGGCTGCTTGGCCTGAAGAACAATCTGGCCCGCAAGCCCCAGGGTGGCGACCGGGATCAGATCAAGGCGATTTCCGAGGGCGTCTGTGATGTGGCAATCGGCAACAGCTACTACTACGGCAACATGCTGGAAGACGAAAACCAGCGTGAGGCGGCGGAAGCTGCACGTATCGTATTCCCGAATGCTGACGGCCGCGGCACCCACATCAACATCAGTGGCGTTGCCCTGACCAGCAATGCGCCGAACAGGGAAAATGCCATCAAACTGATGGAGTTCCTGTCCACGCCGAAAGCCCAGCAGATCTATGCTGAAGCCAACATGGAATACCCGGCGAATCCGGACGTCGAGGTATCTGGCATGGTAGCGGAATGGGGCGATCTGAACCCGGACTCCCTGCCTCTGCAGACCATCGCAGAACTGCGTAATAAAGCCGTTAAAATGGTGGATCGGGTCGATTACGATAACTGATCCCGGCTATCCGGCGGCGGGCATCCGCTGCCGGATATATCCCGGAGCTGCATGCCCGTTGCAGTTGGCCGCACCGCTGTTTAAACTGCCCCGGCTCCAACTCTCCGCAGGATTCGTATGACTCAGGCCGCCGACAGCACCGAGTACCGGCTCCATCAGCCATTGCTGGCTCGTCGAACCTCTCCGCGCTGGCTGATTTCAGCGCTGATCACAACCTGTATCGTTGCGCTTCCTGTCCTTGCCGTCATTCTGCTGGCCTTTTTCCCGGACGAAAACATTTGGCCACACCTTTTCAGCACCACCCTGCCCCGTTATATAGATAACACCCTGCGTCTGATGCTCGGGGTTGCCTTTCTCACACTGACTATTGGTATTTCCACCGCCTGGGCGGTCACCATGTGCGAGTTTCCCGGCCGCAGGATATTCGAGTGGGCGCTGCTGCTTCCCTTCGCGGTACCCGCCTATGTCATCGCCTATGTCTACACCGACCTGCTTGATTACGCCGGTCCCATCCAGATTGCGCTGAGGGACTGGTTCGGATGGACAAGTGCAAGAGACTACTGGTTTCCCGAAATACGGACCCTGGGCGGTGCCACCCTGATGATCGGACTGGTGCTATACCCCTATGTCTATCTGCTGTCCCGGGCGGCATTTCTGGAACAGTCGCCGTCGCTGTTCGCCGTGAGCCGCAGCCTTGGCCATTCGGCCCTCGGCACCTTTTTCCGGGTCGTTCTCCCCATTGCACGACCCGCCATAGCAGTCGGCCTGTCCCTGGTGCTGATGGAAACCCTCAACGATTTCGGTACCGTCGATTTCTTTGCGGTCCAGACTCTGACCGCAGGCCTTTTCGATACCTGGATGAACCTGGGAAACCTGGGAGGCGCCGCCCAGATCGCCACGGTGATGCTTTCTTTTGTGCTGATTCTGGTCACCCTTGAGCGCTATTCACGGCGGCGCCAGCAGCAGTATGCCGGCCGTGACAGCCGGCAGCCGATCCACCGCTTCCGCCTTTCAGGCCCACGGCAGGCAATCTGTTTTATCGCCTGCGTAATGCCCGTTATTTTTGGCTTTGCCATACCCGCCCTGGTGCTTGGACTCTATGCCATAGAGTATTTTGAACAGAGCTGGAACATCGTATTCATCCGCAATGCACTGAACAGCCTGTTTCTCTCCGGTATTGCCGCATTCACCACCCTGGTCGTAGGCCTGACCCTTGCGTACAGTCGGCGCCTGCATGACACCCCGGGGATGCGAGTCCTGATGCGCCTATCCAGTCTGGGCTATGCGATGCCGGGCGCTGTTCTCGCCGTAGGCGTGATTATTCCTCTTGCCGCGTTTGACAACTGGGTGGACCGCTGGATGGTACAGTGGTTTGGATGGAATACCGGCCTGCTGCTCAGCGGAACGGCTTTTGCCCTGGTTTTTGCCTATACGGTCCGCTTTCTGGCGGTTTCCGCCGGCAGCATCGAGAGCGCACTGCAAAAAGTCACTCCCAGCATGGATATGGCTTCCCGTTCGCTTGGACAGTCGCCGGGAGGCACCCTGCTGCGGGTGCATCTTCCGGTGCTCAAGGGGACGCTTTTGACGGCGGCGCTGGTAGTATTTGTGGACTGTATGAAGGAGTTGCCGGCAACGCTCATTCTCCGGCCTTTCAATTTCGATACCCTGGCGACCTATGTTTACCAGTTCGCTTCGGATGAGATGCTTAGCCGAAGCGCCCTGCCGGCGCTGGTTATCGTGCTTGCGGGGATCGTTCCGATCATCCTCATGAGCCGCTCCATCAGCAGCAGCCGGGGCTCCCAGCTGGCCTGAAAAGGCTCACAGCAGGGAGGCGGGATCGGTTCGTACGTCTCGTGCCACAAAACGCCCCTTGAAGACAGCTCCCGGTTCCGCGTTCGGCGTCAAGGTGGGCGTCCCCGGGTAAACACGGGTCTCCAGGGAAAGGCGCGCCCTGCCATGGCGGGCCAGGCTTCTGTGGAATCGCATGACTGCTTCCGGATCCGGGATGGCACAGACTGCAAAAAAATCCCGCTCGATTGCGTTCGGGTACTCGATTTCTCCGGACTGAATGACTACCACACCCATAAGGCCCGCGTCCTGTAACAGGAGCTCCACCAGCCCCCAGGCTGCAACCACGGCAACCCCGTAGCTACTGCCACCAAAAACCGTGTTCTGGTGATTGTGATTGGGTTCCAGCGGCGCGCTCACAAGCAGTGACTGGCCATCATAGGCTTCAAGCCGGACAGACAGCGCCCGGGTCAGGGGAATCATTTCGTTAAGGCGATTCTGAAAGCGGGCGAGCTGAGTCATCGTTCCTCCCATGTCAGCACTGGTATTCTGGGGCCCCGGGAGCGACTTTCCAATTCGACTTATGGCGGCTGATGCAAAAAAAGACCCCCAAAGAAAAACTGAGGAGGTCTTTCAAACGGAGATGGCTCTCAGGACATCACTGCCAGATAACCTGGTCCGGCTTGGCGTACCAGTTGTCGAGCGCGGGCTTGTAGGCGTCCTCTACAACATTGCGCTTGAGCTTCATGGTCGGGGTGAGGAAGTCGTTTTCGATAGTCCATTCATCCTTTACCACTGCCATGAACTTCAGCCGCTCATGAGGATCAAGGGTTTTATTGACGTCCTTCAGCAGCGAGGCGAAGCTGTGCTCCAGTTCGGAACGGTAGGATTGATCCGCCAGCTTGCCGTGGGAGTCTTCGGAGAGCATCACCAGACAGTGCGGCTGCGTGTAGTTTTCTCCAGACACACAGACCATTTCAATGTCCGGGTGGCTCATAAGCTTGTTCTCGATCGGCGCCGGCGCAACATACTTGCCTTTGCTGGTCTTGAAGATCTCCTTGAGGCGGCCGGTCAGCTTGAGGCGGCCCAGCTCATCAATCTCGCCTTTGTCACCGGTCTTGAGATAACCGTCTTCGGTGAAGGTCTCCCGGGTTTTCTCGTCGTCCCGGTAATATCCCATCATGGTAGCGGGGCTTTTCACCAGCACCTCGCCGTGATCGCCGATTCTGGTGTCCACGCCCGGCAGAGGTTCACCGACATAGCCGGTTCTGGCGCGCCCTGGCTTGGTCATGTGGGAATAGGCGAAGTTTTCGGACATGCCGTAACCTTCCAGCAGTTCCAGGCCGAGACCGCGATACCATTCCAGAATGTCATGAGCCAAAGGCGCAGAGCCACTGCCGGCAAACTTGACGTGCTGCAGACCAAGATTGGTCAGAACCTTCTTTTTGATGACCCGGTTAAGCAGAGGGACCTTCAGGAGCTTTTCAAGTTTCTTCCTGGGCAGCTTGCTGAAGACACCGTGCTGGAACTTGACCCAGATCCGTGGCACCGCGAGAAAGAGCGTGGGCTGGGCGCGTTTGAGGTCCTCAACGAACGTATCCAGGGACTCCGCGAAATAGAGATGAAAGCCCTTGTGCATGGAGCCCAGCTCTACCACAAATCGCTCAAAAACGTGGGACAGTGGCAGGTAGGACAGCATGCGCTCGTTGCTGGTGACGTCCAGGGCATCGGTGCCGCCCGCCGCCGCTGCGGCCAGGTTATCAAAGCTGAGCATCACGCCCTTGGGGCGTCCGGTGCTGCCGGAGGTGTAGACAATGGTCGCCAGTTCTTCCCGGTCACGGCTGACATTCTCTTCCAGCGGCGGGAATCTTGCGACAATTTCGTCCCAGTCCTTGAAATCGTTGGGCGGGCTCAGAGGATAGGAAATGCAGTGCACCGACTCAGGCACGCCGGATTTCATGCTGTCCCAGTCGTCCAGCTTGCCCACGAACAGGACTTCACAGCCGCTGTGATCGAGGATGTAGCCGACAGTATCTGCGTTCAGCGTAGGATAAAGCGGCACGGAGACGTGGCCGGCCATCCAGATTGCCCAGTCCGACATGATCCAGTGGGCGCAGTTTTTGGAAATGATGCCGATACGGCTCTGTTCCGGAAGATTGAGAGATTTGAGGTAAGCCGCCATCCTGCGGGCCTCGCCGACGGCCCGGCGCCAGGTGTAATCGACCACTTTCCCGTCGCCCATCGGCTGGGTCATGTAAATGGATTCCGCTCGGGCAGTTTCCCAGTGGTACACCAGTTCTAGCGGGAGTTTGTTTTGTGCTTCCATGGACTTTCCTTGTTGCTGTTTTTTTTTGAATTATAGGGATTTTTGAGGGTTTGCGTCAGAGCTCCAGGAGTCATCGGAATCGCGAGCATTATTTCACCATACACAAAGCCATCAAAGTGTGACGCAACCACAACTATTCCGGGTGGATCACGGCCCTGGGCAGGTTTTTTTGGCTCTTGGCCCCGGAAAACGGCACATCACTGAGCGGTGGGGGCGGGTCTGGCTGATCAGGAAAGCCCCAGGTCCGCCGCCCTTCGCAATGTGCGGACTGGACGCCCGGACACCCGGCGGCCACAAGACGGATCACGAATCGCGAGAGGCGGCCAGTAAGTCGGGGCAATATATGGACTGCAGAACCCGGATGATCCGCGCGGCTTTTTCACCTTTCAAACGGTAATACACCGTCTGGGATTCCTTGCGGGTCGCCACCAGGTCGGCCCGGCGCAAATTGGCAAGATGCTGGGACAGCGCCGATTGGCTGAGGGGGATATACCCGTTCAGATCCCCAACCGACATCTCGCGGGCGCCCAGAGCGCACAGGATCATCAGGCGATGCTCATTGCTCATCTGTTTGAGAAGGCTGGCGGCATCGCGGCTATGGTCCTGCAACTCTTCAAGGCCTGAAATACTGGCATTCATGGTTTGGCTCTACACTCAAAATTCGATCTGTAACTAGACTTCAGAACGCAGGAAGTTGTCAACTCCTCTAATTTAGGTGGCTCTGTTTTAGGATATTCTATTTTAGAAGACCCTAATTTAGCTAAAAGACACCTGCCAGGAAGTGGATCAAAGGCCTCTTGATCCTGACATTAAAAAGGTCTAATTTAGAATCTCCTAATGGAGATGTGCCGTAAAACCGTTCCTGCAAGGCATTTCCGGAGCCTCTGACGGACGCCGACACATCTTCATACCAACACTTCTGATACACCTGACAAGGAAACCGCTATGAGCCTTGAGCGTGCAGTCACTGCTTTTGCCGGCTTTATGATCCTGCTGTCTGTCGCTCTGACTTACTGGGTACATCCCGGTTTTGTCTGGCTGACAGTCTTTGTGGGCGCCAACCTGTTTCAGCAGTCTTTCACCGGATTTTGTCCGGCAGCCTCGTTTATGCGCAAGGTGTTTGGCCTGAAAACCGAGGCGGAGCTAGCGAGGTCGGAGTCCGGCAGGAGGCCGGCAGCTCTGTGATATCCGCCACCATGTGGTAAACTCCCCCGCTTGACCAAACAATACCTGACGGGGGATTGCCCAATGATTCGCAGCATTCTGGGTGCACTGGTACTGATGGCACTGAGCCTCACTGGGCTTCAGGCGGATGACAAAAAGGTGGTCGCGATCACCCAGATTGTCGAGCACCCTGCCTTGGATGCGGTGCATCAGGGTGTAAAAGATGAACTGGCGGAGCAGGGTTATAAAGAGGGCGAGAATCTGACTGTCCTTTTCGAAAGCGCCCAGGGCAATTCTGCCATTGCCTCCCAGATCGCCCGTAAATTCGTCGGCGAGAGTCCCGATGTCATAGTGGCCATCGCTACCCCCTCGGCCCAGACAGTAGCCGCCGCCGCCCGGGAGATTCCGGTGGTTTTCTCCGCGGTGACTGACCCGGTAGCCGCGAGACTGGTGGAGAGTCTGGACAGGCCCGGCGCCAATATCACCGGCGTCACCGACATGCTGCCCCTGGAAGACCATATCAACATGATGCTCCGGATAGTGCCCGAGGCAAAGCGCATCGGGACTGTCTATAACCCGGGAGAGGCCAACGCCGTCGCCCTGGTGGATCAGCTGGAAACCCGCCTGGCTGACCGGGACATGGAACTGGTCAAGGCCGCAGCGACCAAAACCTCGGAAGTGCTGGGGGCCGCCCGCTCCCTGGTGGGCAAGGTAGACGCCATCTATCTGACTACCGACAACACCGTCATCAGCGCCGTGGAAGCGGTCATCTCCGTGGGTGAGCGCGCCAGTATCCCGGTATTTGCGGCTGACACCGCGACTGTATCCCGGGGAGCTGTTGCCGCTCTGGGCTTCGACTACTACGACGTGGGCCGTCAGACTGGCGCCGTGGTGGCAAAGATTCTCCGGGGCGAAGCGCCCGCCGATATTCCCGTTGAAACCGTTGAGAAGCTCTCCCTCGCGGTAAATATCGCAGCTGCCGACCGGATGGGGATCACCATTCCCAACGCCGTCATTGAAGAAGCAGACGAAGTGCTCCGCGAAACCCGCTAATGCTCCATGGGGCCAGTCATCCGGCCGGCCCCGGCTTACCCCCAGCCTGTAGTCATCATCTATGCTTAGTGAAATAGCCTTTTTCGGCGCTCTCGAAACCGGTCTGATATACGGCCTGGTCGCTTTCGGCATCTATATCTCGTTCCGGGTACTGGATTTTCCCGACCTTACCGTGGACGGCAGCTTCCCCCTGGGGGCTGCGGTGGCGGCCGTCATGATCATCGAGGGAATCAACCCCTGGCTGGCCACCGGTGCCGCGGTTCTGGCGGGCATGGCGGCAGGCTCGGTGACGGCGCTGCTGAACGTGAAGCTTAAGATTCTCAACCTGCTGGCCTCGATCCTCACCATGATCGCCCTCTACTCGGTCAACCTGCGGATCATGGGCCGCCCCAACATCGCCCTGCTCTCCGAGCAAACGGTACTCACGCCCTGGTACAACCTGGATCTGGACTATCACCAGGTACCGGTGCTGATGTTTACCATCGTGATCATTGTTTCCCTGGTGCTCCTCTGGCGTTTCATGAAATCCGAAACCGGGCTGGCCATGCGGGCCACCGGCGCCAACGCGCGGATGGCCCGGGCCCAGGGCATAGCCACCGGCGCCATGATCGTGCTGGGGGTTGCCCTGTCCAACGGCCTGGTGGGCCTGGCGGGTGCCCTGTTTGCCCAGAGCCAGGGTGCCGCTGATGTCACCATGGGCGTCGGGGTAATCGTAATTGGTCTGGCTTCGCTGATCGGCGGTGAAGCGGTTATAACTCCCTCGTCCGTCTTCCGGGCACTGGTCGCCTGCATCGTCGGGGCCATCCTTTACCGGCTGGCCATCGCCTTTGCCCTCAATGCCGACTTCATTGGCCTCAAGTCCCAGGACCTGAACCTGGTTACCGCCGTTCTGGTCACCCTGGCCATAGTACTGCCAGGGGCCCGGCAAACCATTCGGGCCCGCTTTACCCGAAACAGACAGTGAGGACCTGACATGATCAGCGCCAATAACCTCAGACTCACCTTCGGCAAGGGCACGCCCCTTGAGAACCCTGCCCTGAGAGACATGAGCCTCACCGTCAACCAGGGCGAGTTCGTCACCGTCATTGGCAGCAATGGCGCAGGCAAATCCACCTTTCTGAATGCCCTGGCCGGCGAAGTGCTGGTGGACAGCGGCAGCATTCTGGTGGATGGCGAGGATGTCAGCCGTCTGCCCACCCACAGACGTGCAAGCCGGGTCGCCCGGGTATTCCAGGATCCGCTGGCAGGCACCTGTGAAGGCCTGACCATCGAAGAGAACCTTTCCCTGGCGATAAAGCGCGGCCAGCGACGTGGACTCACCACGGCAGTCAAGAGGCGGTATGTTGAGCGGTTCCGTTCGAGCCTGTCATCGCTGAACCTCGGCCTGGAAGACCGCCTCACGGACAAAATGGGCCTGCTGTCCGGCGGCCAACGCCAGGCGGTCAGCCTGCTGATGGCCAGCCTCACCCCCTCCAGCATCCTCCTGCTGGACGAGCACACTGCCGCGCTGGACCCCAGAACCGCGGCCTTCGTGCTCGACCTCTCCAAAAAGATCGTCACCGACACCGGCCTGACCGCCCTCATGGTCACCCACAGCATGAAACAGGCGCTGGAGGTGGGCACTCGCACGGTGATGCTCCACCAGGGCAAGGTTGTCTACGACATCGCGGGAGAACAAAGAGAGGGACTGGAGGTGAAGGACCTCCTCTCCCTGTTTGAAAAACAGCGTGGCCTGGAAATAACCGACGACAGCCTGCTGCTGAGCTAGCCCTTTATAACCACTACATCTTGTGGCTCCTGTTTTTGCTCGCTTTAAGTCTGGCGGGCAGGGCTTTGTCAATTTACAAGCCCTCTATTAATTGATTTTCTGGTCGGTTCCGGCCAACTACGATAGTTCCCCTTATCTTCACAGACCACTATATCCTGTTATACTTCGTGAAAATAAACCAACATGTTGGGTTCCGGCGTACAAGACGAACGCTCACCCGGCTCCTGCGGAAGGTCCGTACCAAGGAGCCCGCAGCCTCACTGGAGGCCGGTCGAGGCGAAGGTCAAAAGCCTTTAAACGCCCTGCCCGGAACACCAGATGTAGTAGTACCGGCACACAGACCAATCTTTCAACGGGGTATGATGGCGTCCACCTGGCCCATCAGCCAAGAGCAACATCAGGAAACCGAGGATGGCAATGAACGCAAAAGCGCAGGCAGTCATAACAACAATCCCAATGCAGGATGCATCGCTTGATATCTGGACCAGCAAATACCAGCTCAAGACCAAAACGGGCGAGCCTGTTGATGCAAGTATCGAAGCCACCTACGAGCGGGTAGCTACGGCTCTGGCCCAGGTGGAAGCCAAGGCTGACCGCGCGAAGCACATGAAGGACTTCGTGTGGGCCCTCAAGCATGGCGCCATTCCTGCCGGTCGCATCATTTCCAACGCTGGTGCTGAAATGCACAAGCCTGCCACCTCCACCATCAACTGCACGGTGTCTGGCAGCGTTCACGATTCCATGAACGACATCCTCGAGAAGAACCACGAAGCCGGCCTCACCCTCAAGGCAGGCTGCGGCATTGGCTACGAATTCTCCACCCTGCGCCCCCGCGGTGCCTATGTGGCCGGCGCCGGCGCGACCACCTCCGGTCCCCTGTCCTTCATGGATATTTTCGACCGCATGTGTTTCACCGTGTCTTCCGCCGGTGGCCGTCGCGGTGCCCAGATGGCGACATTCGATGTACACCATCCGGACGTGATCGATTTCATCCAGGCCAAGCGTGAAGATGGCCGCCTGCGCCAGTTCAACCTGTCCCTGCTGATCACCGAAGACTTCATCGAAGCGGTCAGGAATGACGGCGACTGGAAGCTTTCCTTCCCGGTCACCCGGAAGGAAGTTGAGGAAGAGGAACTGGACCTGAACGATTCCAGCCAGTTCGTTTATCGCAACTTCCCGATTCTCGACGGCTATATCGTCAACGAGGAAGGCAAGGTTGCCTGTCGCATCTACCGTACCCTGAAAGCCCAGTTCATCTGGGACACCATCATGACCTCCACCTACGACTACGCTGAGCCAGGGTTCATCCTGATCGACAAGGTCAACCAGATGAACAACAACTGGTTCTGCGAAGACATCCGCGCAACCAACCCGTGTGGCGAGCAGCCTCTGCCCCCTTACGGCAGCTGCCTGCTGGGCTCGGTGAACCTGACCATGTTCGTGGACTACCCCTTCACCGACAAGGCCAGCTTCAACTACGAGAAGTACCGCAAGGTGGTGGCCATCTTCACCCGCATGCTGGACAACGTGGTGGAAATCAACGGCCTGCCGCTGGCCGAGCAGCGCCATGAAATTACCTACAAGCGTCGCCACGGCATGGGCATTCTGGGTCTGGGATCCACTCTGGCCATGCTGCGCATGCCCTACGGCTCACCCGAGTCCGTTACCTTCACCGAAGACGTAGTGCGTGAAATGGCTGTCGAAGGCTGGCGCCAGTCCCTGACCCTGGCCGAGGAAAAAGGCCCGGCTCCGATCATGAACGACGACTTCGTGGTCACCCCCAAGATGCTGACCAAGTGCCCCGAGCTGAAGAAGGACGGCATCAAGGAAGGCGACAGGGTGAAAGGCCGGGTACTGCACGCCAAATACAGCCGCTACATGCAGCGTATCGCCGAAGTGGAGCCGGAGCTGGTAGCCACCCTGGCGGAGAAAGGCGGGCGTTTCACCCACCACACCTCCATCGCGCCGACGGGCACCATCAGCCTGTCCCTGGCCAACAACGCCAGCAACGGAATTGAGCCGAGCTTCTCGCACCACTATGCCCGGAACATCATCCGCGAAGGCCGCAAGACCAAAGAGAAGGTCGACGTGTTCTCTTTCGAGCTGCTGGCCTACCGCCACCTGGTAAACAGCGGTGCCATGCCCTTCTCCGAGGAAGAGGACAAGCGTCTGCCCCACTACTTCACCACATCGGATGACGTGACGCCGAACCAGCACGTGGACATTCAGGCCGCGGCGCAGATCTGGGTGGATTCTTCCATCTCCAAGACCGCCAACGTGCCCCAGGACTTCGCGTACCCGGACTTCAAGAACATCTACATGTACGCCTACGAGAAGGGCCTGAAAGGCTGCACCACCTTCCGCTTCAACCCGGAAGCCTTCCAGGGCGTACTGGTCAAAGACAAGGATCTGGAAAACACGCTGTATGAATTCACCCTGGACGATGGCAGCAAAGTCACCCTCAAGGGCAACGAAGAGGTTGAGTACGACGGCGAGATCCACCACGCCGCCAACCTGTTCGACGCGCTCAAAGAAGGCACATACGGCAAGTATTAATCCGGACCCCGACACAGGAAAAGCATCATGACAGTCAAGATTACCAACAAAATCGTCGGCTACCGGGTTAAAAAAGCCGACACCAGCAACGAACAGCCCGTAGCCGCAGCACCCGTCTCCACGCCGGTGCAGATGAACGAATACATCGAGCGGCCGGACTTCCTGCTGGGCACCACCTACAAGATCAAACCGCCGGTGGCTGAGCACGCGATGTACATCACCATCAACGACATCCTGCTCAACGAAGACACCGACCACGAGAGCCGGCAGCCCTACGAAGTATTCATCAACTCCAAGTCGATGGAACACTTCCAGTGGGTTATCGCCCTCACCCGGGTTATCTCCGCGGTGTTCCGCAAAGGCGGCGACGTCACCTTCCTGGTGGAAGAGCTGCGCTCCGTTTACGACCCGAACGGCGGCTACTTCAAGAAAGGCGGCGTGTTCATGCCCTCACTGGTCGCTGAAATCGGCGCCGTAATCGAGAAGCACCTGAAGGCCATCGGCCTGATTGAAAGCGAAGAGATGAGCGACGTCACCAGGCGCATCCTCGCCGAAAAACGCGCCGAGTTCGAAGCCAACAAGACGCCGGTCAACGACGAGTCCGCCGGCGACTACCCGCCCAACGCCACTCTCTGCGGCAAGTGCAGCACCAAGTCGGTGATTGTGATGGACGGGTGTGCTACCTGTCTGGCTTGTGGGGATAGTAAGTGTGGTTGAGGTGGTGAGCCTGAACCGGTGAAACGAGGGGCCTGGGGGTGAAGATCTCCGGGCCTTTTTGTTTTGGGGGATAAAGAATATCTGCCGGAACAGAACAGAATGCGTTTACCCCGACCAACTAATCTGCGCTTAGGCTTATTGAGGGAAATATGGGAATACTCTTGGAGCTTTCTGCATGGGGTGGAGGAGCTATCGTCACCGCCTCGGCTGTGATTTTTGCAGCACGAAAATTACTACATTTGTATCGTCCCATCCAAATTAGCCCTGGCTACACGATATCAAGCCAAGATGGAAGCGCAGACACGCTAAACGTATCTATTGTTAATCAAAGCCGAGAGACGCAGTATGTCACTGGCTGTTCCGCTCGGGGAGTTTATCCGATCTCGTCGATAATCAAACGGTTCCTGAAGAAGCCATTTATCCGAAAAAGGTGGTGGAACGTTTTGCGCTACGATGTCATATGTCATGATTTCATGGTCAAAGAGCCAATAAAACTTGAGCCTTTCGAGGAAAGGTCGCTGAAGCGCAAAGCTTTTACCAGCAAAATGAGTTTGTACTTCACTTCCAACTTCGTCGTAGAAGTTAACCTTTCCACACACCGCCGCTTTCGAAGTAAGCCAGCACTTATCCCAGGCGTATGGCGCAAACACACTGCGAGGCTGATTTATGCTAACCAGTCCGAAGTCCAACAAGCCGCTGCAGCCGATCGCTAAAGCGTTGGTTGAACAAGACGTTAAGTTTTCCCATTTATTCGATAAGGAGAGGCAACATGGGCACGTATTTTACGAGCGCAGGGTTCAGTAGCTGTGAAATAGGCGGTTTTGTCGCGTCGGCATTGCTTCATGATCTCAGGGTCAACAATTTTACCTTTACGAATTTTCCAGAAGTTGACGTTTCCTGGGACGAAAAACATTTTCACATAACCCTGAAGGTCCATGGGGTTAGTAGCTCGACCTTCAGTTTTAATTACGAAACGGTCAAATCTGAGGTTAAGCGATTTCAAGATAAAAAAGACGTGAGCGCTCAGGTATTCGGGGTTATCCAAAAGCACGCTGCGGAGTTAGAGGGTGCGGTCAAAAGAAATTAACAGTCGCAGGCACGGCGACTTCTTTCCAATTGCTGCCTCGCCTCCATTCCAAAGCCGTGCAAGCTAAAGGCGTCATGGTCACAAGGAAGAGTTGAAATGAATCAGGCAATTATGAATGCAATACGCAACCGACAAACCCTGTCCTTTACTTACGATGGCCATTCTCGCGTAGTCGAGCCTCATACGTATGGTATTACAACTACTGGGAAGGAATCTCTTCGCGCGTATCAAACGCAAGGTGGGCACGCCTCCCCCCATAGAAATGAGCCATGGCATTTGTTCACAGTGTCCAAAATGCTTGGACTACGTTGCACTAACACCGGCTTTGGCGGTCCTCGTCAAGGATACAGCCGAATTGATTCAGCTATGCGGCAGATTTTTGTCCAACTGTAGGAAAAGCATGGCCAGTGCTTGCGGTTCGTTATGAACCAGACGGCCCACCGCCGGACAACCTTGTCGCCGCCTAGTTCTGCCGAGGCAGCCGCTGAACAACAACCTTATTTATAATAATCAATCAATAAAACTTAAAGGAATAATGATGAACAAACTTATTTACCAAACCGCACCAAGAGTTACTCTTGCAACCAATCACTTCGTCAACGTGCCTATCATCCTCCAGTATGATGAGACACCGCTCATATCAATTGTCCGTGAGCAACAACTAGGATTCACAACTGAAATCCCAATTTTTCACCAAGATGGTACCTATCTTGCCAA
Source organism: Marinobacter sp. (assembly GCF_044799475.1). Classification (GTDB taxonomy): domain Bacteria; phylum Pseudomonadota; class Gammaproteobacteria; order Pseudomonadales; family Oleiphilaceae; genus Marinobacter. The sequence continues at coordinate 3,314,903 of NZ_CP085217.1, forward strand.
AGTAAATGGCACCAGAGTGTATCCGACTGAGGCAGGTAAGAAAGCGGGAATTGCAATGCGAAACCCAAAGGATATGACAGTTTGCGAGATGGATGGAAAAACACTATTTGAAATATATCATGAAAAAGGAGATGCATTTCGTGCTCAAGCAGAGCTATACACTCCTACTGGCTTCTTCGTAAAAAGCACCGATTCCCCGATGCCTCAGGTCATCAATACGGATGGAAATGCACTACAAATCGGTGGCATGGTCATGAGCGGTAATATGTTTTCCGGCTGTCGCATTGGAATTTGGCTAAAAAGTGATGGTAGTTGTTCATTGGGCTGTAACTAGTGCGAGAAACGGGGCGTGGGCATTCGGGAGGCGCCATGCCACGGAGAAATCCGGAACAGATCTATTTTCGCTCTGTTTGGATTCCATCTCCTCGCGGCGAGGGATAGCCGGTGGCCTCAGATCCGAACGATAACTTCGAGGCCACCAGTCCGGAACGTCGGTGCTTTGTCTGAGAGAGGGATGCGACGACCGTTAATCTCCAGCCCAAGCTCTTTCAGGTGAAGCGCGCGCTCCAGATTCTCGCCGTGGGCCCCGATGCGGATCTCGAGCACGTCCGACAGTGAGATGACGTCCGTTGGAAAGGCGAAGAAGTTGAAGGGGGTCTCTTCCTGGATGTCGCGCACCCTGAAAAAGCCGCCCTCCCCTGAACGCTCGCCATAGGCGCCGGGGAAAACGTAGTCGTCACGGTCCGCGAAACCTGAAGTGAATGGGAGTCCGTCGTTCAGCGGGTACCTCACCGGTTCGGGGCGTTCCGCGACATCGAGCTCGATGTAGAGCAGGTGATAAGGAAATTCGCCGTGGGTTCCCTGATCTATGATCCCGTCGAGCCTGATGGCGGCCAGGAGGTCGGTGGCGAAAAGCGACCGGTAAGAGAAACGCGGCTCGAAGCCAAGCCTTGAGGAAAACCGCAATAGCGAGCGTTCGCCCGGCGCCAGGGCATCGCGAAGGCTTGGTGGCGCTGAGACGCCGGCGTGGGCATGCTCCGCGATATCGGCGATCCGTCGCGCGCCTCGCTCGTCTGGATGAAATAGCGCCGCCAACTGGCATTGCGCATCCGCCTCGATGTCCTTGCCGAGCCCGCCGCGTACGTCGACTGCGTAGGCGTCACAATGTGCCTCGCGCAAAGCCGTCACCTGGTCATTGCTGCTGAGTCCGGATAGTTCGAAGAAGTTCCAGAGAAGGAGGTTTTCGACCTGCCTGGGCCGGCCCGGCGCTGCTTCCCCGGACTCCCGTAGCCCCCAGCTCATCGTGTCCGCGGCGAAGCCCGCATGCTGCGGCCCCTGAAGGCTGGGAACGAAGATGGCACGCATGGACTGGGCTTCGTCAGCGTTCAGGGCATCGACGGCAGCCTGGAGCGCCGCGGCCGAGAGGCTCATAAACCAGCTGCACTGCCGGATGCCGCGTCTCGCCGTTCTGGCGAGTTGGGAGTCCTCACCGATCACCACCTCCGCCGTGTCGATCAGACGGGACAAACTGTCCTGTGAAAAGATGAAGTGATAGCCAAAGACGAAGATACGAGCGGCAGGAAAACGCTGGCGAACTAACCGAAGAAGGTCAAGAAAACGGTCGCGGTAAAGCCTGCGTATGCGTTGCTCGATTTGCGCCAGGCCGCCGAGATCGCCGGAAACCAGCTCGCCGGCGTCGATGTCGTTCAGACCACCGTTCACGAAGACGATTTCAGTCTCGGGAAAGGTAACATCCGGCAGCCTTTCATCGGCGACCCGGTTCAGCGGCAGCGGCAGGCCGAAGGTCGCCACCTGTCGGAAGATGGAAGGCCGGCCACGGGGTATCTCACCGTACACGGGAGCGTCTTCTGCGGGATCGACGTCCGGCGCGCCCGAATTGTTCTCCTGTTCGAGCACGGCGCCGGAGTGGGCCAGCATCGCGTTCCGCGGCATATCAATCCCGCCGGTCCGTCTCGCAATCAGTGTGGTGAACTTGTCCGCGTGCTGGAGCCCTTGCCCCCAGACGACGGAGTCCCCAAAGGCGACCGCGCGCTGCAGCGTAATCTGGGGATCGCTCACTGGGATGTCCCCCGCTGCCGGTCTCCCGACACGGCCGGACGGATGATGTCAGTCACGGCCATTTCAACCTCCCTCCAGCGCCCTGATTCTGGCCTGCAGATCCGCGATGGTTCGCACGAGGCTGTCGATCGACTCGAGCCGGAGATCCTTCGCCGTTACTGTCCCGTCGACGTCGATGCTCGCTGTCACGTCATAGGCGTATTGGTCGACTTTCTGCGCGACACGCACACCCTTATCATCCGCGACAAAGGCATGCCGAGCACGCGATCGCACCGTCGAGCCGTCCCGCTCATCACCCGGGGAACCTCCGCTACCGACTCCCCCGCGGCGACCCCCATCGCCCGCATCAAATCCGCCGCCACCACGCCCGGTTCGACCGTTTCCGTCGCCCAGGGTGAAATCTTCCTCGCCGACCCGGCCAGAGACGCCGTCGTCGTCGACCTCGTCTTCGATGTTCCACGGCTCGTCGGATCCGGCGCCGCCTTCCCTGTAGATCTGCATGCCGATATAGCCAGCCCGGATCGACCCGGACTTGCCGTCGGTGCCTATCTCGACCTTAGCTTCCTCGCTGGAGAGCCGAACGGCTTCTCGTCCATCGACGTCCCGGAGTGATAGCAACCCGGCCGACGTTAGCCGAGTCCCATCCTCCTCGTCGCTGGCGAAGCGCAGGGCAGATGGATCAAGCCGCACGTCATTTCCGTCGACTCCCTCCACTTCGCAGTGCACGTAGTCGGCTTGCAGTCCGCCATTTTCGAGATGGAAGCTTCCGTTTTCGATGCGCAGATCGCCACTCTCCAGGAGGAGGTCTCCATCCGTCACGCGGACAACCTGATCTTCGAGAACGATATCGGTCTTCATTGCTGCGCTCCTTGTGTCGCCATGTCTGTTCGCTGTGGTTCAGGGCACTGTGAATCTGGTCAGCCTTTCCGCGTCGTCGCCGCAGGGGCTACCATGCTGCGCGGGGCGCCACTGGATGCGACCGGCGTGCGAGAATTTCTTGTGGTGTTCGGCTGCCCGGAACTGGAGAAGCGTCGTGCCAGCGCTCAGCGTGGCAGAACCGCCGGCGCGGAAGGCAAACAACGATTCAGGCCGGTGTTCTCCCTGCATGCCCGCGGTCCAGTTCTTGAAGAAAAGGGTCAGATCACCCTCGACTGCCGTCCCCTGTGGGCGAAGCTCGCGGATGGCGGTGGTCCATTCGAGCATGTGCGCCTCCTTGTCGAGCCTGGTCTCCAGAGCGTTGAATGCGATCACGCTGACGCCCGTGTCGGCTGGCCACACGTCCTCGAAACGAACGTTCGCCTGCCCTTCTTTCTCTCGCCGGACTTCGTGGTCAGTGTCCCAGTCGTAGGACGTCTCCGCCCAGCCGTCCTGCCCGCTTTGCGTCGAGGCAACAACATTCAGGGTATCTGGCGTGCCGCCGACAATGAGGAAGTGGAAGTCGGCGTCATACACCACGTCGACATGATCCTCACATTCCAGCGAACGACAATGCCCCGTAAACTCCACGTCGAGGGTCAGTGAGAGTACGTCTTGCTCCCGCTGAGGTTCGAGAACCCGAAAGCGGAAGTCGACGAGCTTTTCCGAGTCTTCCAGGGAGCACAGATCGTACCCGCCAAGAACGACAGCGAAGGTGTCGCAAAAGCGCATCGGGCCCTCAAGCTTGACCTCAAGGCGCACGGCCCGCCTTGAGGTTACACCGCGCAACGTCGTGATCCGATACTGGAAGTTCTCGCTTTGAAAGAACACTCCGGTCGCAGTCAGCCGCGTGCAGTAGTCTTCGAAATCGAGGGTGTCGGGGCCGCTGCCCGAGGCCGCACCATGTCCAACGACCGCCTCCCCCGCGTCTCCGTCGGAGCGGCGCAGATCGCGGACGAAGCTCGCGAAACGGTTGACCCGGTGGTTGTAGCCCCAAGTGTGGCGAAACCCTCGCCAGAACACCGCCGAGGATCGATATCGAGAGAGGATGCCGCGCGCGGAGCCGACCGGGTTGACCCCTGCGACCTCCGCGGCCCGGCGCAGTCCGATCTCGGGTTTCGCGAGGGCGCTGAGATGCAGCCTGACACTTCGGCGGCTCATGCCGGGCACCTCAGGTGAAGGTTAGAGGCCAAAGCCGGCCAGTTTTCCTGGTTCAACGCCATAGAGCTCTCCTTGCGCCAAGTCTGGAGACAGCAACTTGATGAATGAGCACCAGCCCCCTGGTTCACCATTCGATCATCCTGAATACATCCCGAAAACCGCCGATCTCCATCAACCCTGGCAGCTAAAAATCCGGTATTCAAGTAGATTGAATCCATGTATATGAAACTGGAACAGATCTATTTCCAATCCGGACTTACCATTCAGGCAACGCCAGAAACCAACCACCAGCATGCTGTTACGCTGGATTCCACCCCGACTAATCATCCGGAATCAAACGTGCGATTTTTGCTCTACTGACACCAGGCCTGCTAGCAGGCTGCTGTACCCTCCTTCGGTACCGGGAAATCCGGGATAGACTTATTTTCCTGACCGTAAATTGGGGACAGGTTATTTTCCGCTTATTGAGAACACAAAAGGGACGTCCAAAAGAAAAAGGCAGCCGCCCCAGGGGGCGCCATGGCCGTGCAGGGTCGCTGGATCAAAGCCTACGGGTAAAGCCGGTGGTTTCTGAATCGATAAGCGTCAGAGCGTCACCGCTAACAGTGACGTCATAAGGTACGTCGGTGCAGTTGGATGAGGCTTCCACGTTGCAAAGCGGTGTAGGGAAATCCGGGACAGATCTGTTTTTCGCGCTCAAACCCGACGCCCGGGAACCGTTAACGCTGATAGCGGAAGATCCATACCGCAAGCCGCCTCCGTTTAAGAATCTCATTGGTGACCTTGGGGGGCTATTCACGCCGCATCAATATTCAGCATCGTCTGATCTACCAAGTGCTCGAGGACGAGCGCGTGGTGAAAGTTCTCAGGCTCTGGAGCCACTACGAATAATGCATAACCAGCCGCTGTTGCCTGAAAGTTTTTCCACCGCTTCGTGGCTCGGGGCATCCAGGCTGTCGCTCACTGGGTTCTAAAAAATGGGTTCGCCCGTGGCTTTGACCGCATAGAACAGGCAGTCACTCTTTGCAATGACCGGGTTGGTGGTAATCATAAAGGCTTTGATGGCCTGGACGGGGTAGATCTGCCCATCCCTGACTCGAAGAACCTGCTCCATGGTCTCGCTCCGGTTGTGGCTGATCGCTGTAAGTATGCTCAGGCCTTTTTCTCCAACCCACCCCAGAGGTTCATCCGGGGAAACAATCCCGAAATTGCGGTGTTCTATGTCTGGTGGAAACGTGAGGTCAGCCTGCCCGCTGGGCTCAGAGCGGTACTCTATGGTCGCTTCAGGAGCCAGTTCCACCCGAATCGGGTTTCGCAGTACGGCGACGTCCCACTCTGTTTTTTCCAGCGACAACACGTCCGGTCTTGAGGTGTACCGAACGAGTCCCTCGTACGCCAGTTGATGAGCCTGATCATCCTGGGCCCCGCCACACTCGATGGTGACCGTGGGCACTTCCTGGTCAGAGTATTCCATCAGTGCACCCAGGCGAAGGTCCGTCATTATGAGGCGGTCGGTGTAGAGCGAGGTCAGCGCCTGATGTTCGGCGTCATTGGTGATGGTCACAGCGAAGGCCGGGCCTGAACCTGAGGTGTTGTGCACGTCCAGCAGGCATTCAGGTTGCGCCTTGTGAAGCTCTGCCAGCATGGCTTCTGCTATGGCACCTTCTTCCCTCTCGAAAGGTTCTTTGAAGCACCGGTTGAGGTCGAGCCCTTCGGGCAGCTGGCGAAATGAAAATGCAGGGGGAATCTTCGCGGGATAGACGCCTCCGAGCAGAAACAGCATGTTGACCTCAGGCGTGTGCTGCTCCAGTAACCACCGGTGAAGCGCAAAAAAACCCGAAGGCTCGTTGCCGTGAATGAGCGTTGCCATGGCTCGTGTACGTGAGCGGTCGCGACCAGCAATACGCACTATCGTGGGCTTTTGCAGGCGCTCCAGCCACTCAAGGGGGGAACGACATAGCGTCCTGGGCGACGGATCATTGAGATAATCAAGAATGTTCGGATTGCTCATGGTGACAGTGACCATTCATGGAGCGGGATGTTTTTCTTCTGGTTGGCCATGTACAGAGACAGCATACTCCGGAATGCCTCATCAGGACTCTGGGTCTGAAGGAAAGACTCGGTGATACGGCGCTGCCACCGGGCGCCAGACAGGTTGGCTTCAATACGGCCTTCGATAATTCCCAGCAGGCGGTGAATTTCTGTCTCGTCCACGGCTGTTCTTTTCAATGCCTCCCGGGCGCGCGGCAGCAGTTCGCGGGCCACGGTCAACAGGGGCGTATCCTGCAACTGAACCTGATCCTTGTGGGGCCAGATGATTTCGGCGCCTATGCCATATTTGGCTGCCCGGTAAAAGTTGTGTTCGGTGTAATGGAAGGGGAGTATCGAGGTCAGATGATCGATGTCATCGAGTACCGCCAACGCAGCCCCAATCACGAACAGTCCGTTCGCACTCATATCAACGGCAGTGGGGCCCGCCGGCATGGAACGAATCTCGATGCGCAGATGCCCCCCGTCTGCGTGATCAAAAATGGCTCGGTTCCAGGGCCATGTGGTTCCATGGTGCAGGCGCAGTTCGGTCAGTTCGGGCACCTCGCCGCGATCAATGATCGCCATCGGATCTTCATCCGACATCAGTGGAATGATAGGGGGATACAGTGACGCGGAGGCTGCGAACAGTTCCCAGGCATTGCGCGCCCAGCCGTTTCCATAATAGACCCTTGATGGATGGCGCCAGGTTTTATGATTGGGGGAACGGCTGTCGATGGATTGCTTGAACAGGGCAATACGGGTTTCGTCCCAGAGGTGGTGACCAAACAGACTGGGCGAATTACTGGCCAGAGCCAGGACAACCGGCGTCACCAGCTGGACCGCATTGAAATAATCGGCGAAACGGTCGGCGGGGACACGCCAGTGCAGCTGGAACGAGGTATTGGCCCCTTCCATGTAGACGTCATCGGCTTCAAGATCGATAACATCATTGCCACGAATGTGGATGCTGAACGGTTCGCCCCGCTGTTTGAGCAGCGCATTGGACAGAGCATGGTAGCGGGGTTCGTCTGTCATCACCTTTGCCCCCATATCTGACTCACGAAGTGTGGGCAGAATGCCAATCGGTACCAGTTCGCCATCGAGTGATGCAGCATGCCGGTTGATTCGCTGGATGGCAGCGAGCAGCTCTTGCTCTGTTCGGGCAAACGGCTCCCCCCTGAACACCTGGGGGCTGAGATTGTATTCGAGATTGAAACGGTTGAGCTCAACCGTCAGTTGAGGGTCCTGCACGCGGGCGGCGATTTCTGTGTTGATGGGCTGAACCCGCAGGTCGGAGTTCACGATGTAGAACTCCACCTCGGCGCCAATGGAACTCTCTCCGTCACCAAAGCCGGGTCGGTTCAGAAGACGAGTAAGTGCTTTAAGGTCCGTCCGGACCTTGGCAGCAAAACGCTCAAACTCATCTGCTGAAAATTCCGTTTTCCTGATCGACAGTCCCACGGTAACGTCGTCTCCAGCGCCAACACTTACCTTGATAGTAGTGGAAGATCCGTCGGGCACCAGCCCACCACCGCTGAATCATGGGAAGACCCGGCAAAGATTTATTATCCGTCACCCACGGCCAGAAAAGGCCTCCAGGCAACCAGTGGCTGCCATCGGCCGCACATCTACTTGTAGCGTTAAGAGGATGGTCGGTATTCTCGAGGGGCCGTTCCTGTGCACGATCTGGAAAAATTGCCCCGGGTCTGTCGGCGATTTGGCCGGGCTCCTACGAATGTCGCGAAGAGAGAAAAATGATTGACCGCAAATATCACAGAATAGTGTTTTCGTTTTTCATGTCGCTTCTGATGTCCTGCATCATGTCGCTGGTGATCAGTGTTTTTAACGTGGGCTGGGTCAGCAATATCATTTCGATCTGGCTGAGCGCCTGGCTTTTTGCGTTTTCGGTCGCCTTCCCCACCATACTTGTGGTGTCGCCGCTGGTTCACAGGCTGGTCAGCCTGGTTTTGAAAGAAGAGGGGTGATTCTCGAAATTCAGGACAGACCCATTTTTTGAAAATCCGGGACAAGTTTATTTTCAATTGGGGCTCACCCCGCAGGTCAAACCTTAAAAACCGGCCACCAGCGTGGTGCTACACTGGATTCCAACCTGGCGATGAACAATCCGGAATCAAACATGCGATTTTTTGCTCTACTGACACTGCTCCTGCTAACAGCCTGCGCTTCCACCAGCAATATACCCTCCTCCGGGACCGGGTTCAGTCTTGATGGCTGCACGCCCTTCCTGAACTGTGTATCCAGCACCTCCTCGGTTGGCCTTTATCGCGTTGAGCCCATTCAGCTGTCTGGGCCACTGGATGAGCCGACATGGGACGCCGTTAAGGCTGTGGCCACTGAAATGCCCGGCGCTTCCCTCAATGATTCGCGCTATGGCTATCTGGATATGACCTTTTATAGCGACCTGCTCGGCTTTCCCGACTACTTTGAGGTTCTGGTGAGTGAGGACAGGGAAAGTCTGGATGTCCGATCCCAGTCGCTGGTGGGATTTTATGATCTGGGGGTTAACCGGCGGCGCGTGGAGCGCTTCAGGCACAGGCTGGTTGAGGGTGGTGTTGCCACCGCCAGGAGACCAGACTCTGAAGTGCACCTGGTCTTTTCTGACTGCTGGGCCGTAAAGTGACATCCGCAACAGGTTTGCGGTCGTACCTTCAATGTTCCCTCATGTATTGCAATGGTTCTGGAAGAGCGCATGACACTCGGTCGACGGATGGTTTTCCCCGGAAGCTTGAAGACCAGCAGCAGGCGCTCAGCTTTCATAGGGCTATGGCTTTGCTTGTGGTGGCTGATGCCGGGTGCCTGGGCCAGCGTGTATACGGTGGCCGTAAGCCAGGAAACCCCAGAAGTTGTTGCGGCGGAGTTCGGTACCCTGACCGGAGAGGCCAGCGCTTTTTATCAATGCGTATTTGCGCGGGCGGATGGTCCGTTCAGTTTTGTCCAACTGCCCCAGAAAAGAGCATTGTACCACCTTCGCATCGGGGAAGTGGCCGCCGCCCTGCCCCTCGCCAAACACCCCACGCGCGATGCATATGCTGAATTCGGTGGTGAGCTTCTGAGTGTCGATTTCGTGTCTGTTTCCTTTCGCAAGATCCCGGATATCGCCGCCACCGCCGGTCTGACCTACGCCTTCCTTCGGGAGTTTGCGGTGGAGCGATTTGTTACAGATCCCGCTGCAAAAATAATCGAGGCGAGTAGGTGGGAACAGGTGGTGGCGCTGCTGGAATCCGGTCGCGCCGACCTGACCATCATTCCGCGGGAGACGCTGGACAAGCTTATGGCGTTGACCGAGCAGTCGGCATTCGTGCAACTGGCAGGCACCATGCCAGTATCGCTCTACATCGCAGACCAGTTCAAGGATACGCCCATGAGCGCTTCGATAAAGGAGGCGGTAAAGGCCTGTAAGCGGATTGAACCTGTCCAGGAGCGGTAATCCAGAAGGGGCCGTTACAGCGTCAAGAAAAGGGTGGTGCGGAGCGTACGAAACTCCGGGACAGACCTGGTTTCCAGCTTAGGCTTTCATTGACGCCGCCCGGTTCAGGATTGAACCACGTACCGCTAGCCAAGTAACCGGAACGGGAGTAGCGTAAAAGTTTCAAGCCACGCATGCTGGACCAGCTGCTGTTGCTGTGTTTTCAGCCCCTGATCGATGTACAACATGCCGGCTCCAACCGCAGCACTACTGCCGGAGTCACGTCATGAAATCATCACTCGGTCTTGCCGTTCTTTTTTCCTCCCTTGGCTTTTCCCTTCCACTTGCAGCACAGCAAACCCTGGACAATTCCCATGCGGCCGATGCCATTGGCACCGTCAACTTCCAGGCCGCCTGCGACAAGGCTGTGCGTGCCGATGTGGACCACGCGCTGGGAATGATTCACCACATGATGTACACCCAGGCCCGCGGGGAGTTTGAGGCAGTTGTCCGCGCGGATCCGGGCTGCGCCATGGCCCACTGGGGCATTGCCACTGCACTGTTCCAGCCGTTATGGGGCACCACCCCGAGCGCGGACGACATCGCCCGTGGCCGCGAAGCAATCCGGAAAGCGAGGGACACGGTGACTGCGCCCCGTGAGCGGCGCCTTATTGAGGCCACGGGAGCCTTTTTCGACCCGGAAACCGATCGCGTTCAGGAGCGACTGGCCGGCTGGATCAGGGGCATGGAGGCGGCCTACCAGGGGTTTCCCGAGGATCCGGATGTCGCCTCGCTCTACGCGCTCTCGCGCCTGACGCTGGCGGTTTCGGCCGACGACCGCGAAGCCCTGCACGATGAAGCCGAACAGGTCCTGCGCCGGGTCTGGGATGCTGACCCCAGCCACCCGGGCGCGGTGCATTATTCCATTCACTCCACCGATGCCGATGGCCGCGCCGGGAACGCCACCGGCATTGTGGCCTCCTACGGGGCGATCGCTCCCAGTGTGCCCCACGCCCTGCATATGCCGTCCCATATTTTTGTCCGGGTCGGAGACTGGCCAGGGGTCATTGAGTGGAACCGCCGCTCTGCCGATATTGCGGTGAGCCATGTCATGGATGGCGCCAAATCCTTCCACTACATACACGCTCTGGACTATCTGGTGTATGGCCACCTGCAGCGCGGCGAAGACAGCGCAGCAAGAGACGTGGGGGCAAGAGCACGCACCACTGGGCCCCACCAGGCGAACTTCCCCGGCGTTTTTCATCAGGCTTCCATACCAGCGCGGCTGGCGGTGGAAACCCGGGACTGGGAAGCGGCCGCTGCCCTTGTTCCCCGTGACTCCAGAACGATTGATTGGGCGAAATTCCCCTGGCCTGATGGACTGACCTGGTTCGCGCGGGGCCTGGGCGCCGTTCACACCGGCGACATGAAAGTCGCCCGGGAAGCGGAACAGCAGCTGTCTGTACTGGCGGAAAACGCCGCGGCCGGCGCCGATCAGCGTTTCTCGACCTATATTGAGGTGGATCGACGAATTCTGGCCGGCTGGATCGCAAAAGCGGAGGGTAACCCTGAGCTGGCAGTCTCTCTGATGCGCTCTGCCGGGGAACTGGAGGCCAGTGTCGAGAAACACCCGGTTTCACCTGGCGCCCTGCTGCCACCCTATGAGGCCCTGGGTGACCTGCTGCTGGCCCTGGACAGGCCGGCTGAGGCGCTGGCTGCGTACGAAAATTCGGATGGCACCTGGCCGCAACGCTATAACACCCTCTCAGGTGCTGCCCACGCGGCGACCCTGTCAGGTGATAAAGAATCCGTTGCGCTCTGGTCTCGCCGACTGCTGGAGGTGGCGCCCGACAGCGAGCGTGTTGCCAGACAGCCGAACGCAGCCCTGCCAGGCGGGGTTAGTGGGTGACGACTGATGGGGATGTCGGGCTGATCTGCACTCTGACATCCACCAGTTCATGGTTGGGTGGCCACAGAACCTGGGTGGAAGGCACAACTGCAGTGATCTCCGGCGGAGTCGTGTCCTGAATTTCCACCGTGCTGGTGCAACTCGATACCAGGCCCTGGGCGTCCGTTGCCGACCAGGTCACCGTATTGACCGCTATCGGGAAAACCGGCGGAGCATCATTGCTGATGACCGGTGCTGCATCGCAGACATCGGCCGCCGAGGCCTGTCCCAGCGCTGGTGAAGCACCCTGCGGAGAAGTGCACTCAACCCCTGTCAAATCGGCTGGCATGCTTGTGATCTGAGGCTGGATACCTTTTCTTCTGTCAGCACAAGCACCTTGGATTTTTTAGCATTACAGGAATTACAGGAATTACAGGAATTACAGGTTATAACCATTTGGTCGCAAATGAGCGCGTGGTTGCTATTAATTACCGAGGCATAAAAATCCGCGACCTGAATGGCATGGCCTAATTAAATTAATCCATGGAAAGCATTTTCAAAACATGCTTAATGATTATATAAAGTTATCAGAGAACTTTAACCCGGATTACGAGGTTGAATGTCTGGAACAGTGAAAAAATGCCAAAATAAGCGGGCTGTTCCTTGGCAAATATGACTTGGGATATGAATGCGCGGTTCCCCAAATCCGGGACAGATCTCTTTTTCGCCTGAGCCATTTATTTCCGGCTATGGCTTTAAAAAGTAAAAGAAAGGAGCACTCAGAAACACCACCATCAAACCCTGAACCGTTGCATCGGCGACATCCCTTTCAAACCAGTGCAAGGAAGACCTGACGTGCATGCCCACGCTAAGCCCGCCTGCAAACGAAACACCCTGAACAACAGCTTTACGCTCCCAGTCGGGGCCATTGTTCTTCCAGCTTTGGTGAACATCGTTGGCGCGAAAAATAGCCATCAAACGCGATGTTTATTACTTGAACTCAGGTTCAATCAGGACATAATGCGATTAATGCTGTCCTAAAAATAACAGTTTCCAAAGACGGAACGCACTTATGTCTGAAGCATTCGCGACCATTGATGCCGATGTCATTGTCATAGGTGCCGGGGGTGCCGGATTGCGATCCGCCATTGCCGCAGCGCAAGCCAACCCCGCCGGAAAGGTCGCCCTGATCTCCAAAGTCTATCCGATGCGAAGCCACACGGTGTGCGCCGAAGGTGGTGCCGCCGGGGTCGTTCAGACCCATGACTCCCTTGAGAATCATTTTAACGACACCGTGTCCGGTGGTGACTGGTTGTGTGATCAGGACGTGGTGGACTACTTCACTCACCACGCCACCGAGGAGATGGTGCAGCTGGAACACTGGGGCTGCCCGTGGTCGCGCAGGGAAGATGGCAGCGCGGCGGTACGACGTTTTGGTGGCATGAAAATCGAGCGCACCTGGTACGCCGCAGACAAAACCGGCTTCCATATACTGCACACCCTGTTTCAGACCTCGCTGCAATATCCCAGCATCCATCGTTTCGATGAGTTCTTCTGCACCGATCTGATCGTTGATGACGGACGCTGTCAGGGGGTTATTGCCATCGAGATAAAAACCGGTGACATCAAGGTCTTTCTCGGCAAGGCCATTGTGCTGGCCACCGGTGGTGCGGGCCGGGTCTTCCGCTTCAACACCAATGGCTCCATCGTCACCGGTGACGGCATGAGTATGGCCTATCGCGCCGGTGCTCCGTTGCGGGATATGGAGTTCGTGCAGTACCACCCGACCGGCCTGCCCGGCTCCGGCGTTCTGATTACCGAAGGCTGTCGGGGTGAAGGCGGGATCCTGCTGAACCGCCATGGCTACCGATATCTGCAGGACTATGGCCTGGGACCCGAGACGCCAATCGGCAAGCCGGAAAACAAGTACATGGAGCTTGGGCCGAGGGACAAACTGAGCCAGGCCTTCTGGCATGAGCAGCGCAAGGGTAATACCGTCCCGACGCCGCTGGGCGATGCGGTGATGCTCGACCTGACCCATCTGGGCGAAGCCAGATTGCTCCAACGTCTCCCGATGATCTGTTCGCTGGCCAGACACTATGTCGGGATTGATCCGGCCAGGGAACCGATTCCCGTCCGACCCGCCGTCCATTACACCATGGGCGGCATCCGGACAGACATCCGCACACAGACGGAAATTGCCGGACTCTATGCCGCAGGAGAATGCTCCAGTATCGGCCTGCATGGCGCCAATCGACTTGGCTCGAATTCGCTGTCTGAACTGCTGGTCTTTGGCAAGGTTGCAGGGGAACAGGCAGTCGACCACGCTTCCAGACAGCCGCCCTGCAACAACGACACACTGCTCAGCTTTGCCAAAGATAAAGTGGCGGAACTGACAGCACTGAGAGAGCAAAAAGGAACGGAAAAATCCAGCCATTTGCGTCATGAAATGGCGGCAGCCATGGAAAAGGCCTTTGGCATCTATCGACTCGGCGATGAAATGCAAACGGGTCTGGATACGATCAACGAACTCAAGGCCCGTTACACACAGGTCAATGTCGAAGATCAAAGCCGGGTTTTCAATACTGAATTTCTGACGACGCTGGAACTGCGGTCCTGCCTGGAACTGGCTCAGGTGATGGCGACATCGGCGCTACACCGAAAAGAAAGCCGTGGCGCCCATCAGCGGCTCGATGACTATAAAACCCGCGACGATGAGAAGTACCTCAGGCACACCTTGATGCGCTATTCGCCGGGCGGCCCCATACTGGACTATGAGGCCGTTAACATCACCCGCTCCCAGCCAAAAGAGCGCGCCTACGGCGCAGCGGGGGATCAGCAAGACAAGCAGGAGAGCGGATCATGACAATCACAACAGCAAACAATAAAACAGAAACCGCATCCTCAAAAAACGAAGCCCGAATGACGCTGGAAATCCTGCGCTATATCCCGGGAACGCATTCGGAACCCACGTTTCAACGTTTTGAAATCCCCTACGTTGAAGACTGGTCCATGCTCGATGCGCTGGGCTATATCAAGGATGAGCTGGATTCAAGCCTGTCCTACCGGTGGTCCTGTCGTATGGCTGTCTGTGGCTCCTGCGGCATGATGTTTGACGGCATACCCAAGCTGGCCTGCGAAACCTTCCTGCGGGACTACTATCCCAGGCCGATTCGCGTTGAACCACTGGAAAATTTTGGCATTGAACGGGATCTTGTGATCGATCAGGAGCCCTTTCTGGAAAAGCTGGAAAGCGTCAAACCTTACATTATTGATGCCGTGGCCAACGCCCGTTCCGGAAAACCGGGGGTGTCTGCGAGTCATGAAAGGGAAACCATACAGGCCGGCGAGAACAGACAGACGCCGAAAGAACTGGCCCTGTTTGCGCAGTACAGCATGTGCATTAACTGCCTGCTGTGCTACAGCGCCTGCCCGCAGTTCGGACTGAACCCGGCGTTTCTTGGCCCCGCGGCGATCTCACTGGCCCATCGTTATAACCAGGATAACCGGGATCAGGGCAACGCGGATCGCGCGCCCCCACTGAACGAAGAAGACGGCGTCTGGTCCTGTACATTTGTCGGATACTGCTCCGAAGTCTGCCCGAAATCCGTTGATCCTGCATCCGCCATACAACAGGAAAAAGTCCGGGGTGCAACAGACTGGGCACTTTCATGGCTCTTGCCAAAAGGAGCCAGCTGATGCGCCAACCACCCTATCATCGTCCCCGTGATCCCTTGTGGTACATGCGACGATCCGTCTATCGCCGATACATGGTGCGAGAGGCAACCAGCGTCTTCATTGGCCTCTGGATGCTGAATCTCATCCCTGGCGTCCTGCAACTGAGTCGGGGGGAAGCAGCATGGACTGCCTGGCTGGCATGGCAACAGCATCCACTGATGCTGACCTTCAGCGGTCTGACACTCATCATGGCCATGGTGCATACCACGACCTGGTTTGCGATCGCACCCAAGGCCATGCCGAAATTTATCGCCGGCAAGGCTGTTGTTCATCAGCAGGTCGTGATCGGACACTGGCTGGTCTTCGGGCTGGTGAGTCTGTTTCTGCTTGTTGCCGTTTACTGGGGGGCCTGACCATGCGCTGGAAACATCATGAACCCTTTTTCTGGTCTCTGTTTGGCGCAGGTGGCGTGATCAGCGCTTTTTGCGCACCGGTCATCGTATTGCTGATAGGCCTTCTGCTGCCCTTGCACTTATTGCCTGAAGCGGCATACAACTATGAAAGCCTGCACGCACTGGCTCAGAGCCTGTGGGTAAAAGGCGCGGTACTGATTATTGTTGCGCTGAGCCTCTGGCACTGTGCCCACCGTATCTTTCATGGGCTGCACGATTTAGGCGTATCGACCGGCCCTCTGGCGCGCACCCTGACCTACGGCCTCGCCGGGTTCTCCAGTCTGGCGCTATTGATTCTGTTGCTGACACTGTGATCATCAAAACCGTGAACGTGAAAACCAGCGCGCGAATTCTTTCAAGGCAGGATTTAAAAAGATGATTAAAGTCATTGTCGCTATCAAGAAAAATCCGGAATTATCTGTCACAGACTTTCAGAACCACTGGCAAAACCAGCATGCCGCACTGGTCAAAAACAATCCGGCGGCGCAGCGATACATCCGAAAATACATCCAGTGTCATACCCTCGCATCCGAATATGACGCTTCGGGCAACGCAGCATATGACGGAACCGCAGAACTCTGGTTCGACAGCGTTGAGCACAAGGAGAAATTCTTTTCCGACCCGGATTATGTCCGCGACATTCAACCCGATGAGCGCCGCTTCGCCGACATGGAGAATACACGTTTTTTTGTAACCGAAGAGCGCCACATTATTTAGGCAATTGTTAAGAAAGTGCTGGCCAAAACCGGGACGCCCACTAGCCAGCCAGAGTCGTCAGATCAAAGCCTGCGGCTAAAACCGGTGGTTTCTGAATCGATAATCGTTAGAACGTCACCGCTAACGGTGATGTCATAGGGTTGATTCGTGCAATTGGATGAGGCCGCCACGTTGCAAAGCAGCGTGTCATCGTCATTGTTTACTGACGTCGAGATCAGAAGCTGACCGTTGTCGTAACTATAGGTGCCCTGCTCGAACCCACTCGGTTCAACACCCCATTCAATGCCAAAGTATTCTCCGTTCTCAAGAAACACCAGCAGCGTTCCATCAGTATCGATTGCACCATTGATTTCCCAGATCCCCACAATGCCATCCGGCTTTAACAGCTGCCGATCAAAATTGAACACTCCGTCGGGGCCTGTATCAAAGGACAGCACATCGCCGGTTACAACGGCATCGTAGGATTTGTCTTCACAGGTCAGGCCGGCCTCTGCATTACACAGGAGGGCTTCCCCATCGTTATTCTGGCTGACCCTGACATTAAGAGCGCTTCCCTGATATTCATAGGTCCCCTTTTCAAAGCCCACGAAATTGTTTTGCTCTTTCCACTGAATGGCGAAATATTCACCCTCAGGCAGGAACATCAAAAGGGCCTCCGGACCAAACTTCCAGGCTCCCAGAAGCTGACCATGAGGCTGGCCGGCCTGAGTCAATGACTCTTCCAGATGTGCAACTGCCTGCTCAGTGGGTACCAGACTGGTGACAGCAGTGTCCTGCCCACCCTGCATGATCAGGGTTGATACCGCACTCGACGCCGCAAACCCGACTTCCGATAACGCGAAGTTGACCGGTGTGGCGGCAGCTTTGGCGGACTCCGTGATGTTTATTCCGTTGTCCGCGTTGCCGTCACGGTCAAGGCTCTGCAATAGCCGGATCATGTTGACGACCTCCGGATCACGGGTGTTACGGGTTCCCGCCAGATCAAGTGGGGTTACGACACCGGAGGCGAGCACTGGCGGGAACTCCAGCTGCCCAATGAAAAAGGTAACACTTTCTCCTGGGAGGTATTGATACTGTCCCTCGGCATTGGTCTGGCCGGTTCGTGTAGCTGTTCGATAGCCAATATTGATGACCGGGCTATCCAGAAAAATCCCTGTCTGCACCTCCGGCGCAGATGGAGACGCTGTTCCGCTGTCGCTATCGCTATCGCTTCCACCTCCACATCCTGCCAGTGAAATAAAACCTGCAATGCTGATTGTCCTGAGTATTTGCATGGCACTCTCGTCCTTCCCGGTTGATATTAAAGATCCTTACATAAAGCAGGCAGATCACATCAAAAGATGTCTGGCCGGCTTTGATCAAAACTATCAACAGGCGCAAGAAGCGACATATCCCATATGGGATAGGGGCGAAAATATTCAGAGGAAGGGCCTGACGGCTGCAGCAAGTTCGACCTGACTATGGGCGCCCAATTTTGAAAACACTGTCTTCAGCTGAATACGCACGGTTCCCGGCGACACCCCGCGTTCGCTTGCAATCCTTTCGGGGCTGTAGCCGTCTGAGACCAGCAAGGCGATTGCTCCCTCGGCTTCGGTCAGGTCGAACGCAGCTTTTAACAGCGCCATTGAATCTGTCCGTTTGCGCTGGCGGTCCCGGGCCAGAACAAGCACCCGCGGCCCATGGTTAAGCTGCGAGCCAATACGGGGCAAAGGTACAATATCCAACACCAGATGGCCGCCTCTCCGGCTTCGAACCAGCAGGCTTTTTGACTGGGGCTTTGAGACGCCCGGCAGGCCGAGCGCTACCCAGGAAATGGTTTCCCCCAGATTCGGCTTTTGGCCAGTCAGCGTCGTGGCCAGATGCCCGCAGCGCATGGTCAGGTAATTCGCCATTGAAAGTGCCGACGCCGCCGATGGCGTCATTGCGCGGACATAACCATCGCTGTCACAGATGAATGCGGTCAGCATCAGGCTTTCCAATGCACCTGCAAGGATTTCGGCGCCACGGTTCTCAAGGAGAATCTGGGTTTTGAATGCCGCTCTGGCATGCAGAGCGAGGGACGCAAACAACCGATGCTGTTCTGGCTCGATTTCGCCCTCCTGGGGGCGTCGCAACACGGCCAGGCCAACCATCATCTCCCGGTCTTTGAGCAGGTTCGTTGCGCATATGGATGTGGTGTCCGTCGGCCGGAGCAGCTCGGCGTAAAAGGGGTGGTGTTTCCGCTCAGCCGGGCTCATCACATCGTCATCAGTGAGGATTCTCAGTTCTGGTGAGTTCAGCCCCACTACCAGCCTTGGGTTGAGCTCCGGTGATCCCCCACCCGCAACAAAAAAGTCACCCATGCGTTCTGCCTCTGGATCTGCGAGGCAGTTAAAAAATGGTGCCGGACCAGACCCGTAGCCGATAAGCTGGCTTGACCGGGAACCTGTTGCTTCGGAAAGTCCACTTAATGCGTCATGCCAGCCGGTCTCCGTAAAAGGTGCAGCCACAAAACGATCTACCAACCCCAGCCAGCCGTCGTTATCCATTTGCGTCCCTTCACGGAGATCGATGATGGTGTGATATTAGAACGACCCATTAACTTCGTCACTCTATCTTTATTTACTGAATTCCATAAAAAAACCGCGACCAGAGTCGCGGTTTTTCGTTCGGTCACTGAATTCAGTCAGCGACCGTTGTCTGCAGTGGTTCGCCGGCCAGCGGGCGCGGGTTGTCCGCATGACTCTGTAAAAATCCCGGATCAACGGGGACTCGTCAACAACGAAAAAGGACCCCGAGGGGTCCTTTTTTATTCTACAGCTTCCGTGCCGCAGGTTTTACTATTCCGGCTGCGTTACCGCATTGGCATCCAGGGTCACCGCTGTCTGAGACAGTGCGCGACCATTGAGCGTGGCTTCGGTCTCCAAAACAATCTTGGTTTTGCTAAGGAAGATACCTTTTACGTCGCTTGTAGTACCGAAGGTGGTTTTGCCACCTACCTGCCAGAACACATTCTTCGCTACTGCACCGCCTTCAAGTTTGACGATAACGCCGTTGCTCACTGTAAGGTCCCCAGCGATCTGAAGAATCCAGACATCGTTAGCGTTACCAGTCAGAGTCACATTCGTCGTAATCAACAATCCGCTGCTCCATTTGTAAAGGCCAGGAGTAAGGTTCATACCACTGATGTTGCCTGCACCGAGTTCGGTGGCGTCAGGGTTAGAGCGGCCAGCTGCATCTGTGTAGGCGGTTTCCATGTCGCTTACAGCAGTAGTAAGCATGGATGGGGTCGGTGAAGCCATGTTGGCAGCAAAGACTTTGCCAGTCACTAGGCTCGAAGGGCTCGAAGTGGAGAAAGTGTCAGTTGCATCACGCGTCAAGGAAAAACCGGTGATAAAGCTCTCTGCAGCTGGGCTGACAGCAATGTCGCCGGTGATCGCAGTGGTGCCGGTGGTAGAAATACCAGTTTTAGCCAGTATCACGTAATCACCTGCAGTGCCCAGGACAACGGGAGCCGGCCCCTGTGCTACGCTACTGCCAGTAACGAACGACCAGACAAAGTTTGCCGCAAGAGGATTTGCTGCAAGATCTTTAACCTCAGTGGTAAGTGTGGCTGTGTATTCGGTGCCAGTAGCAAGGTCATTCTCAGGATTGAATACGGCGGTAGTGCCAATAACTTCTACCGTACCCCTTACAGGATCCGTATTGTTATCCGTTACCGTAAACGTTGAACTGTTGATAGTCGCCACATTCATTGCTTCGCTGAAATTGGCGGTAATGTTCCGGTTGATCGCAACACCAGTGGCTGCATCAGCAGGATCGGTTGAAGTAACCTCTGGAGGGGTGATATCCGCCGCGGCACCGGTGGTAAAGCTCCACTCGTAGTTACTGGGCAGAGTCTTACCATCGGCTGACTCTACTGCAGTAGTGATAACAGCTGTATATGCGGTGCTGTCCGAGAAAGCGCCGCCGGCAGCCTTAAAGATGCCCGTATTGGTGGCAGTATCCAGGGTGACGTTACCCGTCATCGCCGAACCACCGGTAACACCGACAGTAAAGCTGGAGGAATCCAGCGTTCCTGCACTGATTGCTTCACTGAAAGTAGCAGTGACGAGGGTGTTTGTGGCTACGCCGACCGCATCGGAAGCCGGGCCAGTAGAGGTGACTGCCAGTGAAGCAATGGGAACCGGAGTTTCCTCACTGACGATGCTGCTACCATTATTGCTATCGCTACACGCGACCAGTGAGACTGACATTAGTGCAATGGAAAAGGTCATAATCGACCGGGAGTATTTGCTGAGAATACCCATAATAAAACCTGCTATTTTTAAACCAGCCGAACACGTTGTGTGTAAATACCGGTTGATGGAAGTGAGCAACACGTACTCATTCTCGGAAGCCTTGTGCACGTTCGAGTTATTTTCGAGGCACAGAGGTTTATCTGAATGCGCTTAGGTTTGCGCTTTTGGAGAGGCCGTGTAATTACACGGCTGGGGACTGTTATACACCCTATTGCGGATAAAAACAGGTTTATAAATATTTGTTTTGTAAGGATCTGTGTGTGGCACACAATATGACACCAGCGCCTGCTGCCGGTATGGAGGCGAGCCGGTGTTTCATGGGCAAACCGTGAAAACGGGGTAGAACCCATGGGGCAACTATCATAGAAGCGACCCCAAACAAGGAAGACAATCCATGCAATGCGCTCTGGTTTACGACTTCGACGGTACACTCGCCCGTGGCAACTGCGCTGAATACGGCCTGATGCCGAGCCTCGGCCTGAACGAAGACTCCGATTTCTGGCCGGAGGTGAAACGGAAGAACCACGAGCGCGATGGTGACGAGATACTCACCTACCTCGGCGAGCTGGCAAAGCGCGCCCGTGATGTGGGGAAGCACGACGAGCTGACGCCGGAAAGACTCCGGAAGCACGGCCAGTCCATCCCCCTGTTTCCCGGCGTGGAAAACTGGTTTGATGCGATTAATCGCTTCGCCAGCGACCAGGGCATTGCGCTGAACCATTACATCGTCTCCAGCGGGCTGGAGGAGATGATTCGCGGAACCTCGGTGGCCAAGCATTTCAAGAAGATCTTTGGATGCCGCTATCACTACGATGAAGACACCGGCCGAGCCAAATGGCCCGCCGTTGCCATCGACTACACCACCAAGACCCAGTACCTGTTTCGCATCAACAAGGGCATTGAGAACAGCTGGGATAACATCACCATCAATGAATACATCGAACCCCGGGATCGCCCCTTCCCTTTCGACCGAATCATTTATTTTGGTGACGGAGACACGGATATCCCGGCGATGAAGATGGTCAAGGCACAGGGCGGATGCAGTATCGCCGTGTTCGATGGTGAGAAATGGGGCGAGCGCAGCACCCAGGAGAAGATCGAGAAGCTGATCTCAGAAGAGAGAGCAAACTACGTGGTGCAGGGGGACTACTCCACTGGCAGTCAGCTGGACGTTACTGTGAGGGGGATTCTGCGGCTGTACAGGCGGAAACATGGCAAACTCTGACGACATCAATCCTTGAGAAACAGGAGAGCCCTATGGCAGGTGGCTGGTCACGGGATGGCGCGGTTCAGGATCAGATCGACGCAAGCGTTGAAGACGCCGTGCAGCGCGCACGGAGCCAGTTGACTGCGGGTGAAAGCGCCGCCCGCTGTGAAGAATGTGACGCTCCCATTCCGGAAGCGCGCCGCAAGGCGATTCCCGGCGTCCGGCTCTGTGTTGCCTGCCAATCCGAGCTTGAAAAGCAGGAAACTTCAACTGGCGGCATTAACCGTCGGGGTAGCAAGGATAGTCAGCTCAGGTAGTCTGAAGCGCAGTCCCGAGGTCGGACTACTCTGCCTCCGGATACTCCAGGCTGAATTCTGAGGGGCATCTGGCCTCTCCTGGCTGCTGGCTGGACGTCTCCAGCAGCTCGTAATGGACTTCCTCAGCTTTAAGCCGGCCGTCTTCCACAACATACCGTATCAAGACGCTCGCCGGTCCTCCGTCTGGCGATTGACCGTTTACTGTGAGACATGTACCACCCGCACCTGCCGGTTTCTGATAGTGGTCGCTTTCATTTTCAATCCACAGTGGCATGCTACTTCCGTCACATCATGCGCCGCACGGACGAGGCGCACTGAGAGCTCAGGATCGGGGACGTTAACTGCCTCGGTAAACAGCGTAATGCCCAGCTCATACCTGAATTTTCATCGCTTCGAGGTGCTTACGGCCCGGTCCAGAGTTACCATACGCCTCCTTTTTGACCAATGCGGAATCCTCCTGATGATCAAGTCCATTGCTCTGGCGACACTGCTCATCGTGCTGCTAACGTTTCTCGGGTTTCAGTACTACATAACATCGGTGCCCAATCTTGCGGAGCCTGTTTCCGTGGAGGAAACCCGCTTCATAGAACGGGACAATTCACTGTTGGTGACACTGAGAGACAGCGAGGGCGATCGTTTCACCGTGGGCCTGCGCGGAGACATCGACAGGCATCCGGAAGAAACCGCCCTCTTCTTCATCAGGAACCCGGAGCTGGTGCCCTATGTGTATTGGCCCGGCTTTCGCAGCAACGATGAGAAACGGGTTCTTGAGTTGCTTGAGGACATGCTGGAAAACAACACGGAGGCCGGGGCGGTATCCCGGATTTATACGGTTCTGAAGAACCGGAACTGAGCTTCTGATAACGCCCACGTCCGTGAGAATTACGCCGGACCGGGCACCAGCGCCCCCGCATACATCACATTATTTCTCGATTTCCTTAATCGGATAGTTACATACGTCAACTATAGTTTCGCATAACCACTGATGACCTGACTCCCTTTTTTGGAAATCCGGAACAGATCTATTTTTGATCATTCATTTCCTGTATCCACGCTTCCTCTTGCCCCGGGGCCGGCAGGAATCGACCGAACTCCATCATCTGTGTGGCCGGAATATCCTGCAGGTAAATCCAGACATGCGTCGCTGATACACCGGCAGTGGCAGTTATCTCCACGAGCATCTGGCTCATCAGAGCCTGTTTGACTTCGTCGCTGCGGCCCTCCCGGATCAAACCAGACACGAAAAGCTGAGGCTCAGAGTTGCCCTTGCCGCCCACGAAGTGGTCGCCCTCGGCAACAGCCGAGAAGATAACCTGGGCAAAAAACCTGGGCGCACCGGTCTGGTTACTGTGGGCGGTGGTTATGGCATCGGCTATCCGGGATTTCTGCTGGGGCGAAAGAGCGAGATTCGCGGTTGTGACTGTGTAGGTTGGCATAAAGGCCTCCGATAACGATCTCAGAACGATTTAACAATACTGGATAAATTCCGCGCTTACTCAGGCATCCCGCAACAAGACCGCCGGATTCAGTCGCATCGCCCTCAGCGTCGGCACCAGTCCACCCAGCAGGGCCAGTGAACTCACTGTACCCGCCACCAGTGCGCCCATCCACCAGAGGCCCCCCGCCGGCAGTTTCAGCGCTGTGGCGGCCACTGGCAGGGCGATCAGCGACCCGAGCGCCGTGGCGAAGACAGTCGCGAGCAGGGTCAGCAAGCCGGTTTCGAGCAGCATGGAAAGCCGGATGGCCTGATGCCTGGCACCCAGGCAGTGCAGCAGATTGGCCTCGTAGAGCTGTCGCCTGCGGCTGACGCTCACCACGCTGGACAGCACAAGCAGGCTTGCCAGAAGACTGACGGTTGCAACCGCTGCAAGACCGGCAGCCGCCTTGTTGAGCAGATCGCCGGCTGTCTCGAGCCAGTCGGCGGTGCGTAGGGTGATCACGTTGGGGATGTTCCTGGCCAGCCATTGCTGGGACTCTTTTGCGGCCGGGTCGCTCTGATAGACCGCCCCTACGTACAGGCTGATTAACCCGTCCAGCGCGCCGTCCTGAAGAATACCTTCGAACCA
The DNA here is from genome assembly GCF_044799475.1 of Marinobacter sp. Lineage (GTDB taxonomy): Bacteria > Pseudomonadota > Gammaproteobacteria > Pseudomonadales > Oleiphilaceae > Marinobacter. The sequence continues at coordinate 3,339,121 of NZ_CP085217.1, forward strand.
GAAGCGGGTCTGCAGGCCCTTCTGGCGGTATATGGCGCGGATTTCGGCGGTAATAGTCCGGTTCTGGGCTGTGAACTCTACCTGGTCCCCGACGGTCAACCCGAGTTCGTTGGCCTCGCGATCCTCCATGGCCATGAAGGCTGGCTCGCCCGCTGGTGCAGGTTGCGCCCACCAGTTGCCTGTCACCAGCTCAAGGCCTTCCGGATTTCCCGACAGGTAGGTGAGCTTGTATTCATCACCCATGGCCTCGCGTCTGGCTTGCGGATTGTCTGCAAGAACCTCTGCAATCGGCTGCTGGTTGATCTCTGCCAGACGGGCCCGAACCAGTGGCAACAGCTCTGTCCTGCTGGAGGGGTCAAGGGATTCAAGGCCGGATTCCACTGCATCCATCTGATCCGGAAATACCTCATACAGAATCAGCGCGGGTGAATCGGCCGGTATGGTGGTTTCCAGCGCTCGCAGGAGAGAGGCTACAATCAGGGTGCAAGCCACCACAAGAGTCAGCGCTGTGCCCAGGGAAAGCAGCGTTGCCCGCAATGGCGAATCAGGCCTGTGGAGATTGGCCAGCGCCAGCCGACGCGCAAAGTTACGATCGGCGAAGCCGCCGTTTTCAAGCGCTTTGGCACCAAGGCGTAGCCCCTTGATCAGGCCTTCCAGCAAGCCCCAGAGCAGGATAACGGCTAGCAGGAACAGGAACCCCAGTTGTGGGGACGGCAGCCAGACGAGAATGGCGGAGATGTAAACCGCCAGCAACAGGTAGCTGGCTATCCGCCAGCTGCGGGGCTCATGACTGGCAGCCTGAACCTGACCCCGGAAAAGCCCGGCCGGTGAGGCAGCCAGTGCTCTCGCCAGAGCCGGCAGCGCGAAGATATAGGCCGTCAGCACGGCAAACAGCCAGCTCAGGAGCAAAGGCACGAACCACAGACCTGTCCAGTTTCCCCCTGCTCCGCCAGGCCCGGACACCACAAAGGTGTCGCCGGCCAGGCTGATCGCCACGGCAGCAAGTCCCAGACCGATTCCGCCGCCTATGAGGCCAGCCAGGCTGCCCAGTATACCGATCTGCAAAAGATAAATGCCTACCAGAGGTTTGCGACGCAGCCCCAGGGTCTGCAATGTGGCAATGGTGCCCAGTTTTTCGTCCAGGTAGGCGTGAATGCTGTTGGCAACACCCAGACCGCCGATGAACAGCGTGGTGAAAGCGATCAGAATGAGCGCCGTGGCAAGCTGATCAAGCCGGTCAGAGAGCCGTTCGCTGCGCTCGGCGAAGGTGGTGGTGTCCCAGTTTGTAGCGGGAAAAGCCTGTTCGAATTCCTGCAGCCAGACGTTCAGATCCTGATCGGTCTGCACCCGGTATTCGTAGTCGACCCGGCTGCCCGGCCTCATCAGGTTGGTTGCCTCCAGCGCCTGCTCCGAAATCATGATCGGCAGGCCACGCCAGTTGGCATTGAGGGAGCGATCCGGCTGGGCCTCAATAAGGCCGCTGATGCGAAAGGTCGCTGCGCCGATTTCAATCTCGTCGCCGATGGACTGACCCAGGCGCTCAGCAAGCATGGGGTCGATGATGGCTCCCCAGAGACCGCCTTTCCTTGCATTGAGCTGCGTACGTGGTTTATCCGGTGCCAACTGCAGCTCACCGTAGAGCGGATAGGCTGCATCCGGAATCAGTATCTCTGCTCGGAAGAAGCCTTCACCCTCACTGCCACTGACCATGGTATCCAGCTCCCGAACCAGCGATATGCTGCCGGTGCGGCGAATCCAGTCGAGCACCTCATCCGGCAAAGGCTCACTGGCATCGAGCTCAACATCTCCACCCAGCAGTGCGCGGGTATCCGCCAACAGGCTCTGTTCGATCACCCGGTAGAGGCTGGCGGTAGCCGCCACGAGGGTCACGCCGAGGATGAGGCAGGCGAGAAAGACCTTGAGGGCTGAGATGCGTGATCGCAGATCGGTGACCGCGAATTTCAGCATCCACAGGGGCCTGGAGGCAGTTTCAGACTTCATGGAGGCGCCCGCCTTCCATCCGCACCCGGTGCTGACAGCGCCCGGCGACCCGCTCGTCGTGGGTCACCAGTACCAGCGTCGACCTGCTTTGTTTGTGGAGATCGAACAGCAGCGAGAGCACCTTCTCGCCGGTTTCCTGGTCCAGGTTGCCTGTCGGCTCATCCCCCAGCAGCAGGCTGGGCTGGTGGACCAGTGCCCGGGCGATGGCGACACGCTGCTGCTCACCCCCGGACAGCTGCCCTGGGTAATGCTGCAGCCGATGGCTCAGGCCTACGGCGTCCAGCATGGCAAGGGCCTGCTCGCGGGCGCTTGCCTGCCCCGCAATCTCAAGTGGCAGGCTGACGTTACCAAGTGCGGTGAGCCCAGGTAGCAGGTGGAATGACTGGAAGATGATGCCCAGATGCTCACTGCGCCAGTCAGCCAGAGTGTTGGAATTCATGTCCCCGAGACGCTGGCTGCCAACCAGAATTTCGCCCCTGTCCGGGCGCTGCAGACCGGAGAGAAGAAGGAGCAGCGACGTTTTGCCGCTGCCAGACGGGCCGGTAATGGCCAGCGTCTCACCGGGCGGGACTGTGAGCGAGGCACTGTTGAGAACCGAAACCACACCTGACTCTGTTTGGTAGGCGAGGTGAATATCGCTCATCTGGACGCTGGTGGACACGAGGGCACCTTTTTTGGTGATGGAGTTTTGCTGGCGTAACAGGTATCAATACAGCTGACAGCCAGTTTACGAGCCAGATGGTGAGGTAGAGTACGAGCAGTTTTCCAGACTGGCGCATTGTGAGCAGGAGCGAATAAAATGCCAGCCTACGCAATCGGCCAGATCACCATAAAAGACCCGGCCAAATGGGAAGAATACCGCAGCAGGGTTGCCGAAACCCTGAGCCCCTGGGGCGCTGAGATCCTGCTTCGCGGGACGGGGGCGACAGTGCTGAGTGGCCAACACCCCCACACGGATATCGTGGTGATCCGCTTTCCGGACCTGGAATCCGTGGTTAACTGGCATGATTCACCGGCGTATCAGGAACTGGTTCCTCTGCGTAACCAGGCGGCGGACGTGGACCTGGCCAGTTACGATTCCGACGCATAAGAAAACCGGCCTATCCCCTGGGTAACAGTGGCGGGCCGCGACGGAATCAGTGGTCTTCCTGCTCGAAGCGCTTCTGCTCTTCCCGCACTGCATTCACACCCCGGTCGCCGATGAGTCCTTCACTGGCCGCATGTTCCGCCATTGCCAGATTGTCGGCCGCCAGTATCAGGTCACAACCCGCCTCACGGGCCTCACGGGCGAGCCTGTCGATAGCCTCCGAGCGCTCTCGGGTATTGCTGACATCCCGGATGTAGATACCCAGTATACGGCCAGGGTATTCCCCCAGAATGCGGTTGTAGACCTCGGGGTCACGCTGTCCGGAATCACCGATCAGAATAAACCGCATGTCAGGGTACATCTCAAGGATATGGCGAATCGCGTCCTGCTTGTGATCCTTCGTCCGTCTCGGCAGCAGGCTGCCTCGTTTCATTCCCCATTCCCGCAGGATCAGGATCGGCCCATGGGGAATCCGGTTACGGCGAAAAACCTCCACCAACACCTGATAGATACTCCAGGGGGCCCGGGAAACATAGAACAGGGGGTTTTCCTCGTCACCATCCCGGCCCGCATGAAATGCCTGATACAGGGCTGGCACACCGGGAAAAACCACGCGGCTTTCAGCGCCCTGGGCAAACAGCCGCCACATCATTCTGGCGGTATTGGCGACCCCGGTGTAGACGACTGTATCGTCAATATCGCTGATCACTCCGTAACGGGCACGGGGCAACGGGGTAAAGAACCTGCCAGTGGTGGCGGCACGCTCATCCGGCGGGCTGTCCAGTGACAGTTGCATCTCATGCCAGGAAACATCCGATGGCATGGTACCCAGCTCCATAGTGACCCGAAAGAAACCCTGCCGGTCGGTATGCACAGCCGTGTCGGTGTCTTTGTAGCGGACCCGCACACGGGCTCCGGCGATTGGCTTGCGCAGCAGTCTCCGGATCAGGTCGATGAGATCCCGGCGAAGCCGGTCTTCCCTCCAGGATTCTCCGAAACCAGGCTGCCGGAACACCCGTCCCATCAGGAACAGGCGACTGCGGGAGCCATAGCCCCGGTAGGCCTCGATAAACAGCCCGCCCCGACCGTTATCGCCCTTTACGGGAGCCGCCAGGACGTGAAGTCCCCGGCGTAAGGACCGTGCATAACGATGCAAGCGCCTCTGAAACGACATCAAATCCTCTTCCAGCAGAAATGAAATACTCTACCCGTGTTATCAGTGGCCGGCCATCAGACCGCCGTAATCCTTATGGAAGAATCACCAGGTGATTGGGCAGCTCGTTGCGCTCGTGGGTGGCGGGAACGTGTTCTTTCAGGAGCCTGCCGCAGGCGGCAATGCAGTCCAGAAAGCCCTGGCGGGTCTCACCCTGGCGTACTTTGGCGGTGAAGTCCGCCACTATGTCTTCCCACATTTTATTGTCCAGCACGTCGGCAATACCCTGGTCCACCAGGATCTCCACATAGCGCTCCGCCTCCGAGACGAAAATCAGCATCCCGGTGCCGCCCTTTGTGTGGTGCAGGTTCTGCTCCAGGAACTGACGCCGCGCCAGGTTGGAGGCCCGCCAGTAACGCACCTGCCGGGGAATCAGGCGGGTGTTGATGCCGGGCACCCGGAACACCAGGCTGAGCAGGATGAACGTACCCCACTGCACCAGCAACAGTATGTCGGCACCGAACCAGCCGCCGAAGTAATTGGAAATACCCGGCACCAGCAACGCCAGTATGCCGGCCCAGACGAGGGGAATATAACTGTAGTTGTCAGACTGGGCCGTCAGCACGGTGACCAGCTCGGCGTCGGTTTCCCGTTCCACTTGGTTGATGGCAGTGGTAACGGCTTCCTGATCGCTCTTGCTTAGTAATGTCATGATTCTGTGATTCTCATTGTGAGGTTTGGGAATTCAGCGCGCGCGGCTGCCAGTGCGGGGTGACCAGTGAAGGGTCACCAGCCACCGGAGGCACCACCACCGCCGAAACCGCCTCCGCCGCCGCCGAAACCGCCACCACCGAAGCCACCGCCACGACCGCCCATGGCGCCGCCCAGCAGAGCCGCGCCTACCAGGGCAGCACCGCCACGCCCACCACGGCCACCACGACTGCCAATAAAGAACACCACCGCCATCATGATAATAAAGAACAGCCCCACCACGCCGGCATTGGGCTTTTCCTGGTCTGCACGGGGCTGCTGCCCCTGAGGAACCGCCATGGGCTCGCCGCCGAGAACCTGGATCATGGCAGCGGCGCCATTGACGATACCACCCTGAAAATCCCCCTCACGAAAAGCCGGGGTGATCACACGATTGATGATGACAGAGGAGTCGGCGTCAGTAAGCCGGCCTTCAAGGCCATAGCCCACCTCTATGCGGACTTTGCGTTCATCCTTTGCGACGATCAGCAGCGCGCCATTATCCTCGCCCTTCTGGCCAATGCCCCAGTGCCTGCCCAGCTGATAGCCGTAATCCTCGATCGGGAAGCCCTGAAGGTCCGGTAGTGTGACCACCACAACCTGTTCGGTGCTGCCCTCCTCGTGGGCCTGAAGCATCTGGGCGAGGCGTGATTCCACCTCGGGAGAGAGCATCTCGGCCTGGTCCACCACCCGGCCAGTCAGCTCGGGAAACTCCGGCGTTGACTGGGCCCAGACAGCCACCGGCAGCAACAGCAGTAACGACAACAGAAGACTTTTGCGGAACACAGCAACCATCAGAATTGCACCGCGGGCGCGTCTTCCGCATTTTCCGTGGTGGCTTCAAAGTTGGCGCGGGGCTCCAGATCGCTATACAGGATGCTGTGCCAGATCTTTCCCGGGAAGGTACGCAGCTCAGTGTTGTAGCGTTCTACCGCCTGAATGAAATCCCGCCGCGCGACTGCAATACGGTTCTCCGTGCCTTCAAGCTGTGACTGCAAAGCCAGGAAGTTCTGGTTCGACTTCAGATCCGGGTAACGTTCGGACACCGCCATCAGGCGACTCAGGGCGCTGCTCAGTTCACCCTGGGCCTGCTGGAACTGCTGGAGCTTCTTTGGGTTATTGAGAATGCTCTCGTCCACCTGAATAGAGGTGGCTTTTGAGCGCGCCTCGATCACCGCGGTCAGGGTTTCCTGCTCCTGGGCTGCGAAACCCTTCACGGTTTCCACCAGGTTGGGAATCAGGTCAGCCCGGCGCTGGTACTGGTTTTCCACCTGGGACCATGCGGAGGTTACTTTCTCATCGTAAGTGGGGATGTTATTGATCCCACAGCCACTGAGTAACAAAACCAGTGCCATCAGCGACGTCAACTGCCAGAAAGTCCGCTGTTGAAACGGTTTGTAAAGGATTCTCATAATGCTTTTATCCGGAGGTGGTTGCATGAAGAAGGGACGATGCCGGCCCACAGGCGGAGGCATCGAAGTAACCCTTAAATGGGGACAAAGCTGCTGTTTTCAAGGTGGTTCTGCATAACCCGGCTGCAGACGAGGCCAACAACAGCTGCTATGTTTATAAATAAGTTCTGTCGATTCGCCACATTGTCCTGAGTCTGGTTCGTTCAACGTCCGCCCGATGCACGAGGTGACTATGAGCAACACGGAAAAGCGCCCTCTGTACATACCCTACGCCGGCCCTACCCTGCTGGAGATGCCTCTGTTGAACAAGGGCAGCGCCTTTACGCAGCGGGAGCGTCTGGATTTCAACCTGATCGGACTTCTGCCACACAATGTGGAAACGATCGAGGAGCAGGCGGAACGGGCCTACAGGCAATACGAACTATGCCAGAGCGATCTTGACCGGCACATCACCCTGCGCGGAATTCAGGACGACAACGAAACCCTTTTCTACCGTCTGCTGGAAAATCACCTGGAGGAAATGCTTCCGATTATCTACACCCCGACCGTGGGCGAGGCGTGCGAGGAGTTCTCCAACATCTACCGCAACCACCGCGGCCTGTTCGTCGCCTGGCCTGACCGGGAGCACATGGACTACCTGCTGCGCAGCGCCACCAAGGAAAAAGTGAAAGTCATCGTGGTCACCGACGGCGAGCGCATTCTGGGGCTTGGCGACCAGGGCATCGGCGGCATGGGCATTCCCATCGGGAAGCTTTCGCTGTACACCGCCTGCGGGGGTATCAGCCCCGCGAATACTCTGCCGATTATGCTCGATGTGGGCACCAACAATCAGGCCCTGCTGGATGACCCAATGTACATGGGATGGCGCCACAAGCGTATTGACCAGAAGGACTATGACGCCTTCGTTGCTGAATTCCTGGAGGCGGTGAAACGCCGCTGGCCCAGGGTTCTGGTGCAGTTCGAGGATTTCGCCCAGAACAACGCCATGCGCCTGCTGAAGAAATACCGCGAGGAAGCCTGCTGTTTCAACGACGACATCCAGGGCACGGCGTCGGTCTGTCTGGCTACCCTGCTGGCGGCGTGTAAAACAAAGAACGAAAGAGTGCGCGACCAGACGGTGGTCTTTCTTGGGGCCGGTTCCGCTGGCTGCGGCATCGCAGAGCAGATCATCGTGGCGATGACTGAGGAGGGTTTGTCAGAGAAGGAAGCACGCCAAAGAGTCTACATGATCGACCGGCCGGGGCTTCTGACCAGCGACCTCACCGACCTGCAGGACTTCCAGGTGGTACTCGCCCAGGATCCGGCCCGGGTCAAGGGGCGTCAACTGATCGATGTGGTGAAACAGGTCAAGCCAACGGTTCTGATTGGTGTTTCCGGCCAGCGTGGGCTATTTACAGAAGAGGTAATAAAGACGTTACACGCCGGCTGTGCCCACCCCCTGGTGATGCCCCTGTCAAATCCCACGTCCAAAGTCGAAGCCACACCCGAAGAAATCCTGACCTGGACTAACGGCGAGGCCCTGGTGGCTGCAGGCAGCCCATTCAAACCGGTGGAACTGAACGGCAGGACCTACCCCATCGCCCAGTGCAACAACGCCTATATCTTCCCGGGGATTGGTCTTGGTGTGATCGCCGCCGGCGCCTCCCGGGTGACTGACACCATGCTGATGGCCGCCGCCAATGCCCTCGCCAAACAGGCGCCGATAGCCCAGCAGACCGGCCAGCGTCTGTTGCCGGCCCTGGCCGATATTCAGGAAATCAGTCGCACCATTGCCTTTGATGTCGCCAGGCAGGCACAGGAAGACGGGGTAGCACTGCGCTGCGATGACGACACCATACGCCAGTCCATCGAACGCAATTTCTGGCGCCCGCGTTACCGAAGTTATAATCGGCGTTCGTTTTAAAAAGATGGGGGAACCGGGACGGCCTGTCTCTGGACAATGAGCCTGTCCCGATCTGAATCAGTTGGTCAGGAATCGGGAGTCAGCTCCAGAAATTCCACCAGGCCTGAGCGTTTTCACGCTTCTTCTCAATACCTTTTTCACTGCCTTTGTTGCCAGGGTCAGCCTGCCTCTGGCCGGAGCTTCTCTCTTCTTCAGCGCGCTCATCAGCTTCTTCCCGACGCTCCGCAGCCTCCTCTCGACGCTCTTCGGCAGCCTCGCGCTCTTCTTCTGCCCGTTCCCCGCCCTCTTCGCGACGTTCTTCGGCCGCTTCGCGCTCGCGTTCAGCGCGCTCTTCGGCTTCTTCCCTGCGATTTTCCTCCAGGTCACGCTCACGGTCGGCACGGTCTTCAGCTTCTTCGCGCCGCTCTTTTGCTGCCTCGCGCTCTTCGTCTGCCCGCTCTTTGCCAGCCTCGCCATGCTTTTCGGCCTTTTCCCTGGCTTCCTTTGCTTTTTCGTGACCTTTCCTGCGCTCTTTATCGGCTTTTTCAAACGCCTCGTCGCGACGGGACTCGCCCTGCTCCGCCCTGGACGATCCCGCATCGGCGCCAACACCGGCGGGTGAATTGCCCTGGGCCAATACAGCAGAAGAGGTGAAAATAGCGGCGACGGCAACGCCGGTCAGGACCGGATGAATTCGTGTAAAACGCGTCATATACAATTTCCTGTTATTACCCATCAGAAGTGAAAGCTGGCCTACTCTGGACTGACGTTCGAATAGCGGATAGGGTTCCGACTTGCGCCAGCCGGGGGCTGCAACTGCATCAAGGGGGCGCAGAGGCTCAGGCAAGCCCGGGTAACTGTAACCAGTCGGGTTACGCTGGGGTCGGATCCGCAGTCGAAGTTGCCGTCGGCCTTTGGAATGCCTTACCGATCGTCCTGAAGATTTTTCTGACGGCTGCGCTGAGATACTGGGCACGTACTACCCTAGCCTGATGAATGAGGGTAGAAGGGGAATACTGTTGTGTGTTCATTAATCGGTCCTGCATGAAAGAATAATAGGTTGCTAGGGTTATTGTCCCCCTTATTCAAGACATGCCCAATACGTTAAAGCCGCAGATTACCGGGGTTTAAGACTCGCAGGTTCAGACTTGCTACCTCATCCCCATGCAGTTGGCGTAGCAGGTTGTGGTGGCTGGAAGGTCCGTTTGATCGGTCAGTTGATTGGCTCAACCCTGGTTGCTAAATATGTCCAGTCCCAGCAGCAGTTGCACCAGGCTCGCGTTGGCAATATCGATAAAGAAAGCTCCCAGCAACGGAATGACCATGTAGGCTTTTGGGCTTGGTCCGAACCTGTTAGTCAGAGCGTTCATGTTTGCAATTCCCACGGGGGTCGCACCCAGACCCATGCCAATGAAGCCTGAAGAGATACAGGCGGCGTCATAATTTCGACCCAGCAGGGGAAATACCACAAAGATAGCCAAGAGGCTGATGACAATCGCCTGCATCGCCATAATCACGCTGATCAGCCCGAAGGCGCCCTGAAGGGAGAGAAGAGGGAGACTGATCAGGCTCATACCGAGAAAAAGCTGGAGGCTCAGGTCGCCAACCATCTGAATCGGGCGGTGATCAATGGTGACGCGGATCAGCTCAAGGCCGTTAGTCAACAATATGCCCAGAAACATGGCCGTCAGGAATGCCGGCAAACGGATGCCAAAGCCGGAGAGCCATCCATAAACCGTGGCGCCCAGTGCAAAGCAAAGAGAAATCAGTAGCACGGCGGTCAGCACACTGTTCAATTCTATGACGTAGGTGATATTTTTACCGGACTCTATGTGTGGAAGCTCACGGGGCTCGTCCTCTGAATGCAAGCTGTTTCTCCGGATAAGCCATGCCCCTACGGGCCCGCCGATCAGGCCTCCTGAAATCAGACCCGCTGTTGCGAACGTCATGCCCATGGAACTTGCGTTCGTCAAACCGAAGTGTTCCTCGAACAGCTGACCCCAGGTGATGGCAGTGCCATGGCCGCCGGCCAGCGATATGCTGCCTCCAATCAAGCCCAAAAGAGGGCTTTCGCCGGCGACCAACGCCATCAGGGTCCCTGTCAGGTTCTGGAACAGCAGCAGCGCGACCGCGAGCCCCAGCATGATCGCCAATGCCTTGCCACCTTCCAGCATCTGGCGCACTCGTGCCGACAGGCCGATGGTGCTGAAAAAAGTAATAAGCAGAAGGTCCCGAAGCTGGAGATCAAATCGGATCTCGCGGTCGGTGGTTGCCTCAATGATGGCCACCAGTGCACTGATAAGCAGGCCACCTGAGACGGCAGGCGGAATGTTGTATTTATGGAGGAAGCCGATGCTTCGATTGATATGGAATCCGATCCATAGTGCAATGATCGCGATAGCAACCGTCACCGGTGTGTTTATCATCATGGCGCGTCTTCCCAGGTAAATTTACAGAAACAGTACCTTCCCGACTTTCCGTCCTGTCCCGGATCGAAGCCAGGCCACGCTGCTGGCAAATATAACTGTCCCGGGATTACCCTTGTCCTGATTTACCTTCAGTTTCGCCATTCTCAGCAACAACACAAGTACCCACTGAGAGGCTGTATGATTGTCAGGGTATCGACCCTGCTCGGGCGCATCGTGCTGTTCCTGCTGAGCCACTCTGGTCGTCTCAAACCGCTAAAAACCGGACCCGATCTGTTTTCCCCGGAACGCCGTAACAAAAAATCCCGCAGGCGTGTGTTTTGGACTAATGGAAACATTGATCGATTAGCGGAATCTGAAGCGCTTAATCCAAAATCCATAAAGAACATGTATAATGGGTAAACTTTCAGTAATTACTGCCGTATTCATGTTGTCCACGGCCAGCAGCAGCGGTCTGGCCATGGATAGTAGTGCCGATCGTATCAATGAAAAGAGAAGCTATCCCCCAGGAGGTAGCCCAGCTGAATGTAAAAAAGCAGCTGAGAAGAGAGAATCCTGAAACCAGTCCATGCCAGAGAATGCCAAAACGCACACCGCGACCAGGCACAGATAGGCGACACTGTCGAAATATTTTAACGTTATTAGCGTCTGATTATTAATTCTGAATTTCACGGAATACTGCGTTGTGTCACTTTGCCCCACCTGACTGGCGGCTTTTTTTGAGAGACCGGTCAAAAAGCGTCAAAAGCCTTGCTGATTTCCGCAAACTATTTTTTGATATAAGTGTTTTCACTACATTTTATTAACTTATTTTATGCATACTTTAGTATTTTTTTATCCGCCGTAGTCGTATAGTGAATTATCGCACTTTGCGATTTATAATCGAAACGTTTAATAAAAGGGATCTTTATGAATAATATAATATACATTGTGGGTTTAGTGGTTGTGGTTCTGGTTATTCTGTCCTTTCTCGGCTTACGCTAGCCTTGATTCGAGCGGCGATGGTACTTCTGATAGGCCAAAGGGCCTGATCGCTTAGTCACAGTGCACGAAGTGGCCTTTTTAAAAATTCCTCAGGTTTTTGATAATGGCCACCTGAGTAACTCTAAATAAAACCAGTTTGTATGGAGCTGTAATCATATATAATCCAGATTTCTGCAACCAGATTGGAGCTGCGTATGGATTCTTCCGCGCCCTTGAGTACGGTCACGTTGCTCTGGGCATTAACCCATGCAGACCTGGTGCCAGAGATTTATGATACAGGGCGTAGATGATCTGCCCGGAAAAACAATCAACCTTGCTCCAGATCAAGTTTTCCCCCGCCTCAACCTTGTCCCATGTCAATTGTCTGATCCGACCAGCCGGTAAAATGCCCGGGGTCAACATTTCAGATCAAGGACATTACCGTGCTTCGTACCTTTACTCCTGGCATTCTCACTTTCACTATTCTTGCCGCTCCCATTGCTCAGGCTTATGAAGGGGGCGACTTTATTCTGCGCGCCGGCCCCGCGCTCGTGGATCCCGATTCATGGAGTTCTACCGTCGAAGTGGATGACGTGGGTCCAATTGCAGGCTGGAAGGTGGATGTTGAGTCCAACACCCAACTGGGCATTACCAGCACCTACATGCTGACTGGCAATTTCGGCGTGGGGCTGCTGGCCGCAACGCCGTTCAGGCATGACATAGAGGGTGCAGATGCGATCGATGGTGCAGATCTCGGTGAGACCAAGCATTTGCCTCCCACATTGACGCTGCAATACTTCCCGATGGGCAGCGCCTCCAGGCTCCAGCCCTATGCGGGAATCGGCATCAACTACACCACCTTTTTTGACGAAGAAACCACCCCAACCCTGACCGCCGCTGTGGCCCCCCTCGCTGCAGGCATCGATGACACCAAACTGGATCTGGACGACAGCTTTGGCCTGGCTCTGGAGCTGGGTGTCGATTTTGCGCTGACCGACCGTTTCGGCCTGAATGCCGCAGCCTGGTACATCGACATAGACACAGATGCCACCATTGACGCATTTGCAGATGGCGTCAAAGTGGCTACGGCGACCACGGATGTAGAGATCGATCCAATGGTTTACATGGTTGGTTTCAGCTACAGATTCTAGCCCGGAAAGGCCGGCAGCCCTGCCACCAAGTCAGGAAACACGACCATTGGCAAATAAGCCCGCTGCGCTCTATCTTTAAGAGATAACACCCTCGCGGAGCCAGCCATGGAATCGACACAGGTTTCAACACCCCGCCCTATCCCCCAGGAAGCTTTCGACTGGTACGACGAATATGCTCATGGCCTGATTGACCGCAGGACTTTTATGGCGCGCCTTGCCGGCCTCGCCTCGCTGGGTATCAGCCTGAGTGTTCTGACAGGCGCCTTGCTGCCCAATTACGCGTTGGCGGAGCAGGTGTCGTTTAACGATCCGGACATCAGGGCCAGCTACGAGAAGTTCCCCTCGCCTGAAGGCCACGGAGAATGCCAGGGCTACCTGGTGTCACCGACGACCGTTCAGGGCAAAGCGCCAGGGGTACTGGTAATTCACGAAAACCGCGGACTCAATCCCTATATCAAGGACGTCGCTCGCCGTCTGGCAAAGTCCGGTTTTGTGGCGTTTGCACCGGACGCCCTTTACCCATTGGGCGGATATCCGGGCAACGATGATGAAGGCAGGAGCATGCAGGCCAGCATGGATAAAGCCAAACTTGAGCAGGACTTTATCGCCGCGGCACAATTTCTGGAAAATCACCAGTCAACCACCCACAAGCTGGGCGCCGTAGGTTTCTGTTTTGGGGGTTACATTGCGAACATGCTCGCCGCGTCCATTCCAGATCAAATAGATGCTGCAGTCCCCTTCTACGGCTCGCCTCCCGCCGAGGAGCTGCGCGCCAATGTGGAAGGCCCGCTGATGCTTCACTTTGCCGGCCAGGACACCCGGATAAACAATACCTGGCCGGAATACGAGAAGGTGCTGAAAGAGAATAACGCGGAGTATGTTGCTCATCTGTACGAAGGCGTTAACCATGGTTTTCACAATGATTCGACCGGTCGCTATGCCGAAGAGGAAGCAGAACTGGCCTGGTCGAGAACCCTGGAGTTCTTCGAGAGGCATCTCCGATAGCGCCTCCTCGCAAACCAGCTCGGCATGCATTTCCGGGACCACCACCTGCTCGCTCGAGGCCAGCCGGGTCGGGCCGGTCTTCAGCCCCGCGGCGCAGCCCTTTCGACGATGCCATGAAGATCGGCACTGGCCGGCAGGGTGCCAAAGGCGAGCCCGGAATCCCCACCAAGGCGGGATACGCAGAACGCATCACTGACTGAGGCGTTGCCAGCCTGGATCAGCACCGCCGCCTGCAGTGCCAGCGCCACGTTCTCCGACAGACGGCGGGCGCGGATTTCCATATTATCGCGATCAGCAAAAGCCTTCTGCAGCTTGTCGAGATGGGCATCGTAGTGGCGGTTGGAACCCACCGGTGCTTTCAGCTCTTCCATCAGCGCGTCCATGGTCTTGGGATCGCGTGTGATGGCCCGCAGTACGTCCAGGCACTGCACGTTGCCTGAACCTTCCCAGATTGAGTTTAGCGGCGCCTGGCGGTACAGCCGGGGCATGATGTGTTCTTCCACGTAGCCGGCCCCACCCAGGCATTCCTGAGCCTCATTCACCTGTGCCGGGGCGCGTTTGCACACCCAGTATTTGCCAACGGGAGTCAGTATGCGCGCAAGCATTTTGGACTGTTCATCACCACGGGCAGCCTGATCGAAAGCGCGAGCAGTCCGCATGGTCAGCGCAAGGGATGCCTCCGACTCCAGCGCGAGATCCGCCAGCACGTTAACCATCAGAGGCTGTTCAATCAGTCGCTTGCCAAATGCCTCACGATAACTGCAGTGATGTATGGCCTGGGCAGTGGCGTGACGCATGAGCGCCGCGGAGCCCAGCATGCAATCCAGTCGCGTCTGGCCAACCATCTCGATAATGGTGGGCACGCCCCTGCCCTCTTCGCCCACCATCCAGCCGAAGGCGCCGGTGAACTCAACCTCGCTGGATGCATTGGACCAGTCACCCAGCTTTCCTTTGAGGCGCTGAACGTTAATAGCATTACGGGTGCCGTCCGGCCGCCACTTGGGCAGCAGGAAACAGGAAAGGCCGCCATCGGAATTGGCAAGCACCAGCCAACCGTCGCACATGGGGGCCGAGAAGAACCACTTGTGGCCCACCAGCTCATATTCGCCGCCAGGGCCGGGATTGCCCAGAGCATAAGCGCGGGTGGTGTTGGAGCGAACGTCAGAACCGCCCTGCTTTTCCGTCATGCCCATGCCGATGGTCAGGCCACGCTTCTGGTCCATGGGTGCGCATTTTGGATCATACTCGTTCGCCAGAATGCCTGGCAGCCAGGCTTTGGCAATTTCTGGCTGTTTCTGGAGCGTGGGGACACACGCATGAGTCATGGTGATCGGGCACATGGTGCCTGCTTCGAACTGGTTGTGCATGTAAGTCAGCGCCGACCGCACCACCTGTGAGCCGTCCTGCTTCCCGGTCCAGGTCAGGCTGTGCAAACCGTTTTCCTTGGCGATGGCCATGGAGCGGTGGTAGGCGGGGTGGAATTCGACTTCGTTGATCCGATGCCCATAACGATCAAAAATACGTGGCTTCGGTGGATTCTCGTTCGCTTCGAAGCCAACCTGGTAGAGTTCATCGCCACACAGGGCTCCAAAGCGCTGGAGTTTTTCTTCGCCCCAGGCACCATTTTCCCGGGCGACTGCCTCCCGCAAGGCGGTGTCGGTGGCGTAGGCGTTGAAGCCATCCTCAAAGCGGGGCGGCTGGTTGGTGACCTCGTGGGTCGCCTCGTTGATTCGCGGGATGACGGTATCTGAAGTCATGATGGATTCCTTCTGAAGCAGGCCGATTTGCGATCGCGCCCTGATGGCTATTCCGGCAAGGTCGACTGGGCAGCGAATAAACTGAACTGCCGTTCATTTCTTTGAATCTATTTGGCCTCAAGCTGCGCTCGCTGTCAATGCTTTAGCTTCAGCCAAGGCCCAGTGACTACGCAAACCTGCTCCCGGCCTCGCCAATCGGCTACGGAAGTCAACTCCGATGCCGGCATATCCGGACAGCCTCGGCGCCTGAAGTTATTGAAGTACAATGGGTGGGATAACCGATAACAACAGACTCAAAGGTTTGTCCCATGCCCCCGTTTTTCAGGATTTTTCCTGTTCTGCTGTCAGTCTTTACCCTGCTCCTTGCGGGATGCGATTCCGCCCCCGGCCCGTCATCCGAAGCCAATGGGCCCGGGCATACCGGCCCAACAGCCAGCACCAGTAAGGCCAACCGGCAGGTCCTTGGGCAACGGCCCTTTGATACCCGCGATGATTTTGAGAATGCGCGACAGGGTCTGATTGCACAGGATCCGCAGTTGGTGATTGGCCACCCAGCCGGCGGTGAGGTCTGGAACATGCCCGCATACTCTTTCATTGATAGCGAGGGCGAAAACACCCCTGCGTCGGTTAACCCCAGCCTCTGGCGGCAGGAGGCACTTAACAATATCCATGGCCTGTTCAGGGTAACGGACGGCCTGTACCAGGTCCGGGGTTACGATCTGGCCAATATGTCGATTATCGAGAGCGACACCGGATGGATTCTGGTTGACCCGCTTACCGCCCTGGAAACTGCCAGTAAAGCCTTTCTGTTTGCCCGCCAACAGCTCGGAGAAAAGCCGGTGCGGGCGATCATCTTTACCCATAGCCACATTGACCATTTTGGCGGCGTGCAGGGTGTGTTGCAGCACCTTTCCGAGGACGAGAAGGCCAGCCTGCGGATTATCGCCCCAGCCGGCTTTGAGGAAGAAGCCACCAGCGAAAACATCATCGCCGGGCCGGCCATGACACGACGGGCAATGTTCATGTACGGCAAGCGGCTGGAACGCAATGATCGTGGTCACGTGGGCACCGGTCTGGGTAAAGGCCCGGCGTTTGGCACCTTTGGCTTTGCCAGGCCCACGGATCTGGTCGAGGAAACCGGCACAGAGATGATAATCGACGGCGTGCCAGTGGTTTTTCAGATAGTGTCCGGCTCCGAGGCACCCGCTGAATTCACATTTTATCTGCCAGAACTTAAAGCGTTTGGTGGCGCGGAGCTCGTCAGCCGCAACATGCACAACCTTTATACTCTCCGTGGTGCGAAAGTGCGTGATGCGCGGATATGGAGTGGCTACATCAATGAAGCGAAAACCCTGTTTGCCGATGCCGATGTGTATTTTGGCAGCCATCACTGGCCGCTCTGGGGACGGGAAAATATTCAGGACTTCCTGAGCAAACAGCGCGATACCTACAAGTTCATTCACGATCAGACCGTCCGTTTGATGAACCAGGGCGCCACGCCGCGGGAGATTGCTGAAAACCTGCAATTGCCGCCAGCGCTGAGCGAGGATTTCCACAATCAGGGCTATTACGGCACCGTGTCTCATAACGCCAGGGCGGTCTATCAACATTACCTGGGTTGGTTCACCGGCAATCCAGCACACCTCAACCCACTACCCGAAACCGATTCGGCAAAACGGTATGTGAAGATGATGGGTGGTGTCAGGAATGTCCTCGAAAAGGCGCGGCAGGAATTCAACAACGCCGCTGAAATGGACGCAATGGAAGGCCGCGATACCTATCGCTGGCTGGCGGAGCTGCTCAATCATGCAGTTTTTGCCGCTCCGGACAACGAGAATGCCAAAGCATTGCTGGCGGATGTATATGACCAGCTGGGCTATCAGGCCGAATCTGGCCCCTGGCGTGACTTCTATCTCACGGGCGCTTATGAGTTACGGCATGGTGCGCCGGAGGAAGGCCTCAAACCGGCCATGATGCGTGAGGTTCTGCTCAATACGCCAGTGTCACTCTTCTTTGACAGCATGGCCGTGCGGCTGAAAGCAGAGGATGCAGAAGGCGAATCCATGACCGTCAAAATAACCTTCACGGACCTGCAGGAAAGCTATCTTCTCACGTTGCAGAATTCAGTCTTGCATCACCGGACAGCCCCGGAGGATACCGCCGCCGACGCTACACTCAGAGTGACGAGACCGATGTTCGTGGACTTGCTCGTGGGCAATGCCGGACTCAGGGAACTGTTGTTCAGTGACGACATCAGCTTTGAGGGCAGCAAGCTGGACCTGGTCGGCTTTTTTGGCATGCTGGACAAATCCGAGGGCAGGTTTAATATCGTGACGCCCTGATGACTCTTCTGTGCTCTGTTCAGTTCGCGGCGAAAGACAATATAGGCTTTACCTATAGCGAAAGTTGAGACAATTAATTTTAACCCGCGGCCGGTAATCATTATCGTGCTACCTGAATTCAGATATTCCACTCAAGCACGAGGAGCCATCGCACATGGGCATTATCAACAGCGAGATCAAACCCTTCAAAGCAACCGCCTTCAAAAATGGCGAGTTCGTCGAAATCTCCGATGCGGATGCAAGGGGCAAGTGGTCAGTCTTCTATTTCTACCCGGCCGACTTTACCTTCGTATGCCCCACCGAGTTGGGCGACGTGGCAGACAAGTATGAAGAGCTGAAGGACCTCGGCGTGGAAGTCTTCTCTGTTTCCACAGACACCCACTTCACCCACAAGGCATGGCACGACAGCTCTGAAACCATCGGTAAAATCAATTACTACATGGTGGGCGACCAGACTGGCACCATCACCAACAACTTCGGTGTGATGCGTGAAGGCCAGGGCCTGGCAGATCGCGCTACTTTCCTGGTAGACCCGGATGGCATCATCCAGTCCATCGAAGTAACTGCTGAAGGCGTTGGTCGGGACGCCGACGAGCTGCTTCGCAAGGTCAAGGCAGCCCAGTACGTTCGTAACCACCCGGGGGAAGTCTGCCCCGCCAAGTGGAAAGAAGGCGAAGCCACACTGGCACCATCCCTTGACCTGGTTGGCAAGATCTAAAATTGCGGCCAGGAAAACCTCAGAAGGCCCGCTCTGCGGGCCTTCTTTGTCTCTTCAGCACAAACCCAGACCACCAATAGTAATTACATATCGTATCGCTTGTTTTAATCAATTTTTACTCTGGTCGTCTGATCCGTATCCTTATGTCTGATTTGATTGATAACTCAACCTGAGTTCAGACGTTCAGTTTCACGATATCCAGAGAGGAAGCGCGCATGTTGGATGCCAGTATCAAGCAGCAATTGAAAGCTTACATGGAGAAGTTGCAGCAACCTATCGAGCTGGTTGCCGCTTATGATGACAGCGACAAGTCACAGGAGCTGAAGCAGCTGCTGGATGAAATCGAGCCCATGTCTGCGAAAATCAGCCTGCGTACTGAAGAGTCACCGGACGTTCGCCGGCCTTCATTCGCCATCAACCGGACAGGTACGGATATCGGAGTCCGCTTTGCCGGCATTCCCATGGGCCACGAGTTCACCTCCCTGGTGCTGGCGTTGCTGCAGGTGGGCGGTCACCCGCCGAAAGTCAGCGAAGCCGTTATTGAGCAGGTGAAGGCTCTGGATGGCAACTTTGAGTTTGAGACCTATTTCTCCCTCTCCTGTCAGAACTGCCCGGACGTGGTCCAGGCCCTGAACCTGATGAGTGTACTGAACCCCGGGATCAAGCACACCGCCATCGACGGCGCGCTCTTCCAGGACGAGGTGGAACAGCGTGAGGTCATGGCCGTACCCAGCATCTACATGAACGGCAAGCCGTTTGGCCAGGGGCGCATGACCCTGGAGCAGATTATAGCCAAGGTGGATACAGGTGCCGAAGCTCGTGAAGCGGAGAAGCTCAAACACAAGGATCCGTTTGAAGTGCTGGTGGTTGGTGGTGGCCCAGCAGGCTCTTCTGCGGCCATCTACGCGGCGCGCAAGGGCATCTCAACCGGTATCGTCGCCGAACGCTTTGGTGGTCAGGTGTCAGACACAATGGGCATCGAGAATCTGATTTCAGTGCCCTACACCGAAGGTCCAAAGCTGGTGGCCGCCATGGAGCAACACGTTAAAGAGTACAACGTGGACATCATGAACCTGCAGCGCGCCGAGAAACTGATTCCCGCCGCGAAGCCGGGCCAGTATCACCAGATTCAACTGGCCAACGGTGCCTCGCTCAAGTCCCGCACCCTGGTACTTTCAACCGGCGCACGCTGGCGCCAGCTGGGCGTTCCCGGTGAAGAGGAGTTTCGGAACAAAGGTGTGGCCTACTGCCCCCACTGCGATGGCCCCCTGTTCAAGGGCAAGCGCGTAGCGGTTGTTGGCGGTGGCAACTCCGGCGTAGAAGCCGCGATCGACCTGGCTGGCATCGTTGGATATGTCACCCTGCTGGAATTTGCCCCTGAACTGAAGGCGGACGACGTGTTGCAGAAAAAACTGCGCAGCCTGAAGAACGTGGAAATCCTGACTTCCGCACAGACAACCGAGGTCGTGGGGGAGAACGGCAAGGTCAGCGGCATGAACTACAGGGACCGGAACACCGGTGAAGAACATCACGTGGCGCTGGAGGGCGTGTTCATTCAGATCGGCCTGGTGCCAAATACCGAGTGGCTGAAGGGTGACATCGAACTCAGCAAGCACGGCGAGATCATCGTAGACGAGCGAGGTGAGACCTCCATTCCGGGCGTGTTCGCCGCGGGGGACGCCACCACCGTGCCCTACAAACAGATCGTAATTTCCATGGGTGAAGGCTCAAAGGCGGCTCTTGGCGCCTTCGACTTCCTTATCCGCAACACCCTCGACGAGTCAGATGAGGAAGAGCAGGCGGCCTGAACCGCCGCCTGAAACCAGGTTCACACACGGCTGACCCTTCGCGGTCGTGTTTGCAGCCCGCTGTCCGGCTTCCGGATAGCGGGTTTTTTTTGCCGTTCAGATAACGCCAGGTAAGTCAGGGCCTACTCGGCGGCAGTTTTTTTCGATCCGGATTTGGTAGCTGCAGACTGTTTTTGCGAGCCTTTCGCCGACCACCCGGAATCAGGCTTGAAGCGCTCGCCGTAGCGGTCGGCCAGCTTTTCGAGTGCCTGATGGATGTCGTCGAAGCCGCGAGTACGGGCATAGGTCATGGGGCCACCGCGGAAGGGTGCGAAGCCGGTACCGAATATCATGGCGCCATCGGTCAGTTCCTCGTTTTCAATGACCTTGTCCGTCAGGCACGCCATACAGGCGTTCAGCATGGGCAGAAGCAGCCGGTCGAGAGCATCTTCCGGAGCATCAGGCGGGTTGTCCTGCTTCTCGGCCTTGCCTTTTTTCCAGTCGTAAAGCCCCTTGCCGGTCTTCTTTCCAAGGTTGCCCTGGTCCACTTTCTGCTGCAGCCATTTCGGCGCCGGTGGCATGGCAGTATCAAGGCGGTCCCGGAGCATCTCTGCAACGCTGAGGCAGATATCCAGTCCTACCTGATCAGCCAGTTCGATGGGGCCCATGGGCATGCCGAACTCTTCTGCCACCTGGTCAATGGTCTCGGCGTCTATGCCCTCGTCCAGCATGATCATGGCTTCCACCAGATAGGGCGTCAGGGCCCGGTTGACGAGGAAGCCAGGTGCAGTTTCCACGGGTGCCGGCAGCCGGTCTATCTGGCCGACGAATTTTCGTGCCCGCTCCAGCAGACTCTCGTCCACCTTGTCCTGCCTGACCACTTCCACCAGGGGCATTTTTGCCACCGGATTGAAGAAATGCAGGCCCACCAGACGTTTGGGATCTTTCAGTTTCTCGCTGAGTGTTTCCAGGGGAATACTGGAGGTATTGGTCGCCAGAATGGCCCCTTCCTTCAGCTTTGGCTCGACCTCTTCGTAAACCTTCTGCTTGATTTCAACTTTTTCCGGCACCGCCTCGATCACCAGATCGGCGCGGCTGATGCCCCGGTTGTTCAGATCCGGAGTCATCCGGTCGAGAATGTCCCGGGTCTGGGCTTCTGAGCGGTGTTTGCTCTCGCACAGCTTCGCCAGCTTGCAAACCGCTTCAGCGATTTTGTCCGGCTCCATGTCGAACAGGCTCACAGTCAGCCCCTGATAGGCGCACCAGCCTGCAATATCGCCGCCCATTTCCCCGGCGCCGATCACGTGAACGTGGCGAATCGGGTCTGCCTCTGACCTGGTCAGCCCCTTCATTTTCTCGCGCAGGAAAAACACCTTGACCAGGTTGCGGGAGGTTTCCGTCATCATGAGATTGGCAAAGGAAGCAATCTCCGCCTTGAGCATGGCGTCCGAATCACCGCCATACTGCTCCCACAGGTCAATGAGTGCCCCGGGCGCAGGATAATGCTGAGGAGGCGCCTTTTTGGCCGCCTGGGAACGCATCTGGCGGGTTTCAAGCTGCCGGGCCGGTTTGCTGGACAGCACCCTGCCCCGGAAACCGCTGTTGCTCTGTTCAATATCGCCATTCACCGCAGCCCGCACGGCCGCCCTGACGTGCCGCTCTTCCACGACATCGTCCACCAGGCCCATTTTCCTGGCCTTGCTGTGGGGGACGGTCTTGCCGGTCATCATCATGGTCATGGCTTCAATGGGATCGCACAAATGAGTGAATCGCGCGGTGCCACCGAGGCCGGGATGCAGGCCCAGCTGGATCTCGGGAAAGCCGACTTTGGCCCCGGGGATGGCAATCCGGTAGTCACAGCAGAGGGCCAGTTCCAGGCCGCCGCCCAGGCAACCGCCATGAATCACTGCCACTGTGGTGAAGGGCAGAGCTTCAAACCGGTTGACGACGTCATGAGCGGCTGTCAGCTTCTCCACTAGTTCGGACTCGGATTCCAACTGGGAAAACTCCGATATGTCCGCCCCCAGGCAGAATCCTGAGGGCTTGAACGAACGGACCACCAGGCCCTCTGGCGGGTCCTTTTCCAGCTGTTCAACGATTTTGCCAAGCTCTTCGATCACAGCGGCGGAGAGCACGTTAGCGCTGGCGTCTTTTTTGTCGAAGATCAGCCACGCCAGATCGTTATCATCACGGTCCAGCTTCCAGTGCTTCCAGTCCTGTTTACCGGCTTTTTTTCCTTTTACGTCAAACGGCCCCCGTTCCATTTCCCGGGCGCTCAGTGCTTCAAGAATATGACCTGTCATCGGTGCCTCCTAAACCCTTTGGCTAAACTGTCGCTGCTGCCGCCTTCAATGGCTAAACCGTCTCGATGAGCATTGCTCCGGACTGTCCGCCGCCAATGCACTCAGTGGCAATGCCCCGCTTGAGGCCCTTACGCTGCAACGCATTCATCAGGTGCAGAACAATCCTGTTGCCGCTGGTTCCGACTGGATGCCCTATTGCCACGGCGCCGCCATCCACGTTCAGCCGATCGGGATCGAGTTTGCCCATGGGTTTGGTGAGACCCAACGCTGTTTTGCAGAATTCAGCATCCTGCCAGGCTGCGGTACAGGACAGCACCTGGGCTGCGAAGGCCTCGTTGATCTCCCAGAGGTCAATATCGTTGAGGCCGGAGTTGTGGCGTTTTAACAGTTCAGTGGAGCTGAGAACCGGGCCCAGCCCCATGATTTTGGGATCCAGAGCAGACCATTCGCTGTCGATAATGACGGCTTTGGGCTCCAGCCCGTACTTTTTGACCGCTTCCTCGGATGCAAGAATCATCCAGGAGGCACCATCGGTCACCTGGGAGCTGTTGCCAGGAGTTACCTGCCCATAGGGTGGCTCAAACGCGGGTTTCAGCTTGGCCAGTGCGTCGGTCGAGGTGTCTCCCCTTACCCCATCGTCTGCCTTGAATATCTCCCCCGCCGGAGAAATTGACGCCTCTATTTCATTGTCCAGCCAGCCCTCTTCCTGCGCTTTGGCCAGGCGCTGGTGGCTCGTAACAGCGTACTCGTCCGCCTGTTCACGGCTGATATTGAACTGTTGCGCCAGCACCTCGGCGGTCTGGCCCATGCTCAGCCCGACAATTGGGTCGGTGAGGCCTTTGACCAGGCTGATCTCTGGCTTGAAGCTTCCAGGACTGAACTGGGCAAGGTGCTTCAGATAATCCTGTGGAGAAGATGCGGCGCTCAGGCCCGCCAGCCACTCCACGGCATCATCCTGCAGCATCATCGGAGCATGGCTCAGCGCGTCCGTACCACCGGCGAGTATCAGATCACTGTGGCCATCCCGGATGTACCTGTAGGCGGTATCGATGGACTGCATGCCGGAACCGCAGTTGATCTGTACCGTGAAGGCGGTCATTGCCTCTCCCATACCCATCCGCAGAGCCGCGATACGCGCCGGGTTCATTTCGGATGGGATGACGTTGACGCAACCGAGGATAACCTGGTCAAAAGCATCTGCCGGCATGGGCTGCCGCAGAAGGAGGGGGCGTCCGCACTGGACCGCCATATCAACCGGGGAAAATGGGCCAGGCCGGCCTTTGGCTTTCAGAAAGGGGGTTCGGGCACCGTCAACAAGATACACCCGGCGTGGGTTGCTGCTGTTGCCCGCTTTGCTGCTTCTGGGTTTCGTGGAGTTCCGTGTCATTGACATCCCTCGCCTGATCGAAAGTTTCTGCAAAAAGATTTGCTAACCAGATCTGGAAAGAACTGCTTGGGAAGCTTTCCTGATTCAACGTTCCTGTTGCGATGCACTTGTTAAAGAATGGACTCATTCCCAAAAGTTTCAAGGGTAGCAATGAACGGGACGGGAAAGCCGCTGCCTCTCCCCTGATGCCTGGCGTGCGCTTGAATTAGATGTATCTGGTCCGCAAGTTTTAAGAGGGCGATCAAAAAAATATGCAATCTCATCGCCCCGGACAAAACTTCAGGAAAACAGATAAGGGAGACAAAATGACAATGAACACCGAGACACGACTCCAGGATGAGTTCCCTACCCGGCTTGAAAGGAAGGTGGAAATGTTTCAGCGCCTGGATCCCGTCGTGCATACGCCAGAAGAACGCTGGGCCGAGGGTCCACTGTCGGAGGAAAGAGTCCGGGAATTTGACGAAAAAGGCTTCATGTTCTTCGAATCTTTTTTCTCGCAGGACGAAATGGACGGCTTTATCAGGGAACTGAAGGATTACGAGGATGATGAAGACCTGAAAGTGTCTGAGGGAACCATTCTGGAGCCAGGCAAAGAGGAAATCCGCTCAATCTTCGGCATCCATGAGATATCGGAGCGTTTTGACCGGCTGACGCGGGACCCGAAGCTGCTGGCTATGGTCAAACAGCTGCTGGACAGTGATGTGTATATCCACCAGTCCCGCATCAATTACAAGCCCGGATTCAAGGGCAAGGGTTTCAACTGGCATTCCGATTTTGAGACCTGGCACAGTGAAGATGGCATGCCGAAAATGCGCTGTCTCAGCTGCTCCATCGTCATGACCGACAACAACGAATTCAACGGTCCGCTGATGCTTATTCCCGGGTCACACAAGAATTTCATCCCCTGTGTGGGACGCACGCCGGAAAACAATTACAAGAAGTCTCTCAAGAGTCAGACCATTGGTGTTCCTGACGACCGCAGTCTGCAGCAACTCATGGACGAGGGCTTTATCGAGGCACCAAAAGGCCCGGCAGGCTCTCTGATTGTATTCGAGTGCAATACGCTGCATGGGTCCAACACCAACATGTCCTGCTGGCCGCGCAGCAACCTGTTCTTTGTTTATAACAGCGTTCACAACACCCTGGTGGAGCCATTCTGCGGCAACAAGCCCCGTCCGCAGTTCCTGGCAAACCGGAAGAACTGGGAGCCCCTCAAACCGGTCTGAGTCCAGTGGTGACGCGAGCCGGGAAATACTGAGAGGCTCCCGGCCGCGCCCCTTCCCGCGTCCTGATCAGGATCCAAAAGGAGCCCGCTCAGCGGATTCCTTTTTTTGTTCGTCCGTGGGAATTTCCATACCCCGCTTTACCGCAGGTCTGTCACCAACGCGCTTTAGCCAGTCGAGCAGGGAGTGCAGGCTGGCAACCGCCCTGTTGTCTATTTCCCTGTGCTCTTCCACTGCGCTTTTCGTCCAGGCATAGCTGGCGACATCCGCGATGCTGTAATTCTTTCCTCCAAGCCAGGGCATTTTTTTCAGGCGCCCGTCCATCACCTGCAACAGCCGCAATGATTCATCCCGGTAACGCCGGATACCCACCTCGCTTTTCTCCGGCGCAGCATTTTTGAACCAGTGCCACTGCCCAACCATGGGGCCAAGGTGAGCCATCTGGAAAAACAGCCAGCCCAGTACTTCGGTGCGCTCCGGGCCACTTTCGGGAAGCAGCATGCCGGTTTTTTCGGCGAGGTAGACCAGCAGGTTGCCTGATTCGAATACTCTCCTGGGTTCTCCGGCCGTCTCACCTTCGGCGTCGTGATCCACGATTACCGGTATCTTTCCGTTGGGGCTCAGGCTCCGGAATCTCTGGTCATGCTGCCAGCCTTTGCCAATATCCACCGCTATAACATTATAGGGCAGCCCCACTTCTTCAAGCATGATGGACGCCTTCCTGCCGTTGGGGGTGCTCCAGGTGTACAGATCTATCATTGCGAGTCCTCCCTGTTGTTCACTTTAAACGAGGGTCCTTTTCACCCTAAACCCTGCCGGCACAGATATAAAGCAGCGCTTCACGGAGCACGCCTGTCGCCGGCACGTGAACGTCTTTTGCGCGTCCCTGCCCCCCAGACCTTGAAGAGTCGACAAAAAGCCTTACAGTCTAAGGGAAAGGCAAGCTCGCGGATGAGATGTTTGACGGCTCCTTGCCATTCATCTCACGGCGCGACTTTTTTCAGGAGGCAGCAATGGAAGACCCGAAAACGGTGGTGAAGACGGAACCGCGTAAAAGCCTGCTTGTCCTCTTCATCATGGGACTGCACGGCCTGATCATTGGCGGCATCGTCCTGTTCAGCGCGGGCAGCATAGGCAGCGGGAATACCCAGATGGCAGAGGGAGTCGGCTGGATTCTGGTGTCGGCGGGCGTGCTTTGCATGCTCTTATACGGCTGGGCCCGGCGGCAGACCCTCAACAGAAAAAAGGAACAGAAGCCGGGGGAAAAATATTGAATCAGTCCGGTTTCCCTGTCACACCGGATAAAGTCAGTTTCACTGGCGTAACCAGTGGATGAAGGCGACAATTAAAAAACAGGAATCATTCAGTCACTTTCCCAAGGAGGCGTTTGATGAGCAACCCTCATTTCACCATGCCCAGAGTCCGAATTCTTGTTGCTGACGCCAGCAACGCCCGTCTTTTCCGGGTGGAAAGTCCTACGGGCGATCTGATCGAGATGGATACGGAAACCAACCCGGAAGCACGCATGCAGCAGCGCGAACTGACGGATGACAAACCCGGGGAGCAGACTTCCCATGCGAAGGACAGCCGCAGCGTGGTGGATACGTCATCCGAGCCCAAAGACAATGAGATACAGCGTTTCGCGCGTGACATTGCCGACAAGCTGGAGAAAGCACGGAACGATGGTGATCTGGAAAAGCTGTATGTGGTGGCCCCGCCCCGCTTTCTGGGTGAGCTTCGCAGCCAGATGTCGCCCAATCTGAGGGCTGTTGTAGTGGAGGAAATCAACAAGGACCTCTCACACCTGAACGCAAGGGATCTGCGCAAGCAGCTGCCCGAAAGACTCAAGTAATCTCCCTCAGGCTTTTTCACCTGGCATCCTGAGTGATGTCAGGTGAACTTCCGGAAGAAGCCGGTGCGATCAAACATGTCCTCAAGAGCTTCCATACGCGGCCGCGCATCTGGCCACAACCTCTCCTGAATATCCGCAAGCATGGTTTCCAGCAACAGCAGTATCGCTACGGTTGAGTCCCAGGCTGAAGGTACGCCAATCCTGCTGCTGAAGCACTGGTTCGCGAAGCGTTGCACCGGTGAACACCACTGGTCCGTGAACAGG
This sequence comes from Marinobacter sp., assembly GCF_044799475.1. GTDB lineage: Bacteria > Pseudomonadota > Gammaproteobacteria > Pseudomonadales > Oleiphilaceae > Marinobacter. Next base: position 3,366,584 of record NZ_CP085217.1, read on the forward strand.
ATGATTTCAGCACCTCTCTCAGCAGCCATCTCCGCCAGTTTCAGGGTGCTGCTCTCGTAACGCCTGACATCGAAAATTACGAACACGTCTCCTGCCTTCACATCCAGCAGGTAGTGGGGCCAGGCATTTGAGATGGTTGGTATATGGGTGATCCCGCTTCGCATCACTTGCATATGCAGGTAAAAATAGTCTGCCAGAGTTCTCGTGATGCGCCCCCCGACCACGTAGATGGCCCGGTCCTTTTCAGTGAGCATTGCGCAGCTGGAATCAAATACGTCCGTCTCCACCTGGGCCAGGGAGTTGCGGATATTGTTTATTGCCGCATCGGCAAAGCGGTTAAGTATGTGGCCGCCCGGCGCCTTTTCTGCCCAGTTGTCATGCTTGGCAATGGGGTTGGAAATTCTCGCTTCCAGCTCCCGGTAAAGCGCTGTCTGAAAATCAGGAAAGCCCTTGTAGCCCAGTTTCTGAACCATTCTCGCGACAGTCGGCGTGGACACCCCCGCATTCTGGGCGACAGTGGTGATGGACCCCAGACCGGACGCCGGGTAATTTTCCAGTATCAGATCTCCAAGCTGCCGCTCAGCCCGGGTCAGCGAACCGGCCTGCTGCTGGAGCCGCTCTGCAATGGTGTCTGAAACGGTGGTCAATCTGCCCTCCTCCCAGTGTGATTTCCCAGCCAAGCCTATCTTTTTATAACCCCGACGTATTCTCCCCGCCAGTGAAATGAAGAATTTATTTCAGAAAATAATTTGACGCTGGCCATTTCCTGAACAATTCTCTTCTGAACCCGGAGGCTTGAGTGAAAAACCACCAGAGCAACACTGAATCCCAGATTACCGCTGGCTCGACGCCCAAAACTGCCCTGGCGTCTGAGCGCCCTGCCCGACTGTTAAACGGCAACGCCGACTCGTCGCTACTGCTGGTCTGTGAACACGCCTCCAACTATATTCCGCCACAATTCAATGACCTGGGAATCGACTCAGCCCTGCAATCAAGCCATATCGCCTGGGATCCCGGAGCACTCGCTGTAGCTAACCTCCTGAGCAAAAGCCTGAACGCTCCCGTTGTCGCAAGCGCCGTATCCCGGCTGGTCTACGACTGTAACCGCCCCCCCGAAGCGGAGGACGCGATACCCACCCGCAGCGAAATATACGACATTCCGGGCAACGTCAGCCTGACTCACGGCCAGAGAACTGATCGGATGCAGGATTTCTACCTCCCATTCGAATCACTTCTGGCGAACACCCTTGCAGGCATGCCATCCAGACCATCTGCGCCGGTTCTGGTGACCGTGCACAGCTTTACGCCCGTCTACAACGGCCAGAGACGGACGACAGAAATCGGCGTACTCCACGACACTGACAGCCGGCTCGCGGATGCTCTGCTAAAGCTGGCACCAAGGCACAGCAGCCTGATTTTCCGGCGCAACAACCCCTATGGTCCCTCCGACGGCGTGACCCATACCCTTAAACGTCACGGAGTCCGCAATGGCCTGATGAACGTCATGGTGGAGATTCGCAACGACCTGATTACGACAGCAGATGACCAGCGGCGGATGGCAGACATGATAGCCGGCCTTCTGGTTGATGCGCTTACCCGTCTTATGCCAGGTCAGAGGTTAAAGGTGGGCTCCGTGAAGCGCAAAGGGGGACCGGAATGCCAGCTGTAATGACTGCCTATGTCCGCTTTGTTGATGCTCTGAATTACCGAATTGGCCGGTTCATGATGTACGGCATTTTTATCATGCTGGGTGTGCTGCTCTGGTCTTCCATCTCCAAAACCTTCTTTTACCCATCCCTCTGGACCCTCGAAGCGGCCCAGTTCGCCATGGTCAGCTATTACATTCTGGGCGGCCCCTATTCGATGCAACTTGGAAGCCACGTACGCATGGACCTGTTCTACGGAAACTGGTCAGACCGGAAAAAAGCCTGGATTGACGCCTTTACGATTTTCTTTCTGATCTTCTTCCTGGGGGTTCTCCTCTACGGCGCCTGGGACAGCACCAGTTACTCCCTGAAATACGGCGAAAGAAGTCCCTCTGCCTGGCGGCCCTACATGTGGCCCATCAAGGTGGTGATGTGCATCGGCTTTCTGCTGATGCTTCTGCAGGCGATTTCCGAGCTGTTCAAGGATATCGCCAGGATTCGTGGAGAGGCGCTCTGATGTCCACCAACCTGATCGCCCTTTTCATGTTTTCATCCATGATGCTTCTGCTGATGACAGGGCAGCGGGTGTTTGGCGCCATTGGCGTCGTAGCCGCAGTCGCGGCGGTGGCTCTCTGGGGAACCGGCGGTTCCGATATCCCCTTCTCCTCCGCCATGAAACTGATGGACTGGTATCCGCTGCTCACCCTGCCGATGTTCATCTTCATGGGTTATATACTTTCCGAATCGAAGATCGCTGACGATCTATACCGGATGTTCCATGTATGGATGGGCCCCATCCACGGCGGGCTGGCGATAGGGACCATTGGGCTGATGGTGCTGGTATCCGCCATGAATGGCCTCTCCGTTGCAGGAATGGCGATTGGCGCCACCATTGCACTGCCGGAGCTGCTGCGCCGGGGGTATGACAAACGCATGGTGACCGGCGTCGTTCAGGCAGGATCCTCCCTGGGTATTCTGGTACCGCCGTCGGTGGTGCTGGTGCTCTACGCCATGATTGCGCGCCAGCCCGTGGGTCAGCTGTGGCTGGCCGGCGTTTTCCCGGGCCTGATCATGGCATTCATGTTTATTCTCTACATTGCCATCCGCTGCCGTTTGCAGCCGGAGCTGGGGCCAGTCCTGCCGGAGGATGAACGACGGGTAAGCCTCGCAGAAAAGCTGAGGCTCCTGCAGGCCGGTCTGCTTCCGGTAGGCATTTTTGCCACCATGATGGTGCCCTTCATAAATGGCTGGACCAGCCTGGTGGAAAGCTCCGCCATAGGAGCCATGGCAGCTTTTTCGGCCGCCGTCCTGAAACGGCGGATGAACCGGCTTGTGTTCGAGAACTCCCTGCGCCAGACCCTTGCCATCTCCTGCATGTTCATGTGGATCATCCTGGCTGCCCTGGGTTTTGGCGCCGTGTTTGACGGCCTGGGGGCTGTCGATGCCATCGACACTCTCTTTACCGACCAGCTGGGTCTCAACCCCTGGGTGATCCTGATCCTGATGCAGCTGTCCTTCCTGCTGATGGGCACCTTCCTGGACGACACAGCCATGCTGGTCATAGTCGCCCCCCTTTACGTTCCCCTCGTTGGGGCCCTGGGATTCGACCTTATCTGGTACGGCATTCTCTACACCATCACCACCCAGATCGCCTACATGACGCCCCCGTTCGGCTACAACCTTTTCCTCATGCGGGCCATGGCGCCGCCGGAGATCACCCTGAGGGATATCTATATCTCCATCCTGCCTTTTGTCGGGGTGATGATCCTGGCGCTGGCGCTGATCATGGTGTTTCCGCAGATCGCGCTCTGGCTGCCGGAGTATGTATACAACAAATAAGGTTTTGCTTAACCAGCAATACCAGACGGGCCGTCAGAGGCATGCACCATCGCCGGGAAAGGCTTAGTCAGGAGAACCGGAAAGCCGGAACAGGGCTTTCAAACCGAGTGCACTCAAGGAGAGTATCATGACCTCACGCCGCAAGTTCCTCACCTCCGCTGCTGCCCTGGCGGGCGCAGCCGCCATAGCACCAAACAGCCTCTACGCCGCCGATCCAAAAATAAAATGGCGAATGCAGACCTACGCCGGTCCGGCCCTGGCTGCCCATGTCATAAAACCCGCAATCGACAGTTTCAACCGGATTGCCGGCAATGAAATGCAGATCGAGCTTTACTACGCCGACCAGCTGGTACCCACCAGCGAGCTCTTCCGGGCCATGCAGAAAGGCACCATCGATGCCGTCCAGTCAGATGATGACTCCATGGCCTCCCCCACAGAAGTCACCGTGTTCGGCGGTTACTTCCCCTTCGCCAGCCGTTATTCGCTGGACGTTCCCGTATTGTTCAACCAGTACGGACTGAACGAAATATGGGACGAAGAATATTCAAAGGTTGGCGTGAAACACCTGTCAGCCGGTGCCTGGGACCCCTGTCACTTCGCCACCAAGGAGCCCATAAACAGCCTTGAGGACCTCAAGGGCAAGCGGGTGTTCACCTTCCCCACGGCCGGGCGTTTCATGAGCCAGTTCGGCGTAGTACCCGTGTCCCTGCCGTGGGAAGACATTGAAGTAGCGGTTCAGACTGGCGAACTCGATGGCATCGCCTGGTCCGGCATCACCGAGGACTACACGGTAGGCTGGGCGGATGTTACCAACTACTTCCTCACCAACAATATCTCCGGCGCGTGGGCGGGCTCCTTCTTTGCCAACATGGACCGGTATAACGAACTGCCGGAGCACCTGAGAGAACTGCTCAGACTGGCGATGGACAGTTCCCACTATTATCGCCAGTGGTGGTACTGGGGTGGCGAGGCCAAGCTGCGCACTGAGGGAACCAAGATGAAGCTGACCACCATTCCCGACAAGGAATGGGCTGAGGTGGAAAAAGCGGCGTTCAAGTTCTGGGATGAGATCGCCGCGCAATCCGAAACCAAGGCCCGTGTGGTGAAGATCCTCAAGGAATACAACAGCACCATGGAGAAAGCCGGACGGCCCTACCGCTACACTTGAAAACGACCCTCCGCGTTAGCGAAAAACCGCTAAGCTCAGGAGACTGGATCGGGAAATGCAAGGCGCCGGCAGCGGCGCCTTTTCCTGACTGTTCTGTCAGACAAAGCAAGTATTTACGGAGCCGATATGGCAGGTAATCTGTCCTTTGAAAAACTGAAGAAAATGGTGGCGGAAGGCACGGTGGACACTGTGGTGGCCGCCATACCGGACATGCAGGGCCGGTTAATGGGCAAACGCTTTCAGGCCAATTACTTCGTTGATACCGCCTGGAAGGAAAGTCACTGTTGCAAATATCTGGTGGCCACCGACCTGGAAATGACCACGGTGGAAAACTACGCCTCCACAAGCTGGGCGGCAGGCTACGGCGACTACGTCATGACGCCGGACCTCACCACCCTGCGGCTTCTGCCCTGGCTGGAAGGCACGGCTTTCGTGCTCTGTGATCTTCTGGATCACGCCACCCACAAGCCCGTGCCTCACTCGCCCCGCGCCGTGCTCCAGAAACAGCTGAAGCGTCTGGCGAAAATGGGCCTGAAGATGACCACGGCCACCGAGCTCGAGTTTTTCATTTTCCGGGAGACCTTCGAGAAAATGAAAGACCAGCAGTACCACGTGATGACGCCGATCAGCCCCTACAACGAGGACTACCACATTTTCCAGACCACCCGGGAAGAAGATGTGATGAGGCCCATCCGTAACGGCCTCTACGGCGCCGGCATCCATGTGGAAAGCAGCAAGGGAGAAGCCAGTGCCGGCCAGGTGGAGCTCAACATCGAATACTCCGACGCCCTGGACATGGCCGACACCCACGTACTGGTGAAAAACGCCGTCAAGGAGATGGCCTGGCAGAATGGCCGCAGTGTCACCTTCATGGCCAAGTGGCACCACAGCACGGCTGGCTCATCCAGCCACATCCATCAGTCCCTGTGCGACGAGAATGGCAAGTCCGTGTTCTACGATCCGTCACGCAAACACGGCATGTCCCAGATCATGGAGCACGCCCTCGCCGGCCTGCTTCGCCACGCCAGCGAAACCACCTTCTTTCTGGCACCCTATGTAAATTCCTACAAGCGATTCGCTGCTGGCACCTTTGCTCCCACCAGTACTGTCTGGTCGGTGGACAACCGCACCGCAGGCTACCGGGTCGTGGCACCGGATACCGAATCCGTCCGGGTGGAGTGCCGGATCGGTGGCTCCGACCTCAACCCCTACCTCGCTCTGGCCGCTCAGATTGCGGCGCTTATTTCCGGCATGGAGGGCAAATTGCCACTGGAAGCGGAGTTTTCAGGCAACGCCTACGGCGCCAACGAGGCCAGAGGCATTCCGGCCACCCTGCGGGCGGCCACTGAGGCGCTGCGCAACTCCACCATGCTCCGGGAAGCCATGGGCGAAGACGTGGTCGATCACTATGTGCGGGCCGCCGAGTGGGAACAGGAAGATTTCGATCGTGTGGTTACCGATTACGAAGTCAAACGCGGATTCGAACAGGCATGATTCCATGACAACAATCAGATGCATATCACCGGTCAATGGCGAGCTCTACGTGGAACGCCCCGCGCTGACTCTTGAGCAGGCGCGGGACGCAGTTGCCCGGGGCAGGCTGGCGCAACAGGAATGGGCCAGACGACCACTGACTGAAAGGGTTGAAGTGGTGCGCGCCGGTATTGAAAAGCTGGGGGAGATGAACGCCGAAATGGTTGAAACCCTGGCCTGGCAGATGGGACGACCTGTCCGCTATGGCGGTGAGTATGGCGGGGTCAAGGAACGGGGTTTCTATATGGCTGACATTGCTGAAGAAGCCCTGGCCCCCATCGAAGTGGAAAATTCGGACAGCCTGAAGCGCTATATTACCCGTGAGCCACACGGCGCAGTTCTGATAGTTGCGCCCTGGAACTACCCCTACATGACGGCTATCAACACGGTGGTTCCCGGTTTGATTGCCGGTAACGCCGTGTTCCTCAAGCACGCCTCCCAGACGCCACTCGTGGGTGAGCACCTGGCCTGGGCCTTTCACGAGGCCGGCGTTCCGGACGACATCTTCCAGAACGTGTTTCTGAGCCATGAGACCACAGCGGACCTGATCAGCGAAAAGGCCTTCGGCTTCGTCAATTTCACCGGCTCCGTCCCCGGCGGCAAAGCCATGGAGCAGGCAGCAGCGGGAACCTTCACTGGCCTGGGGCTGGAACTGGGCGGCAAGGACCCGGGCTATGTGATGGAAGACGCGGACCTGGATGCAGCGGTGGACACCCTGATTGACGGCGCCATGTTCAATGCTGGCCAGTGCTGTTGCGGCATTGAGCGCATCTATGTGGTGGAAAGCCTGTTTGACAAGTTCGTGGAAAAGGCGGTCGCCATTGTCAGCGCCTATAGACTCGGCAACCCCCTCGAACAGAGCACCACCCTCGGCCCCATGGCCAATGTACGATTTGCCGATACGGTACGGGAACAGACCGCCGAGGCGATTGCCGCCGGCGCCCGGGCGCTGATTGACCCTGCCCTCTTCCCCGCCCAGGGGGAAGCCTACCTTATGCCACAGATCCTGGTGGATGTGGATCACACCATGCGGGTCATGCGGGAAGAATCCTTTGGTCCCGTGGTGGGCATCATGAAAGTGAAGGATGATGCAGAAGCTCTGGCCCTGATGAACGACAGTGATTTCGGCCTCACCGCTTCCCTGTGGACCCGGGACCTGGACCGGGCCGAGCGTATCGCGAACCAGATCGAAACCGGCACCGTCTACATGAACCGGTGTGATTACCTGGACCCGGCCCTCTGCTGGACCGGCTGCAAACAGACGGGGCGTGGCGGCGGACTCTCCGTCATCGGTTATCACAACCTCACCCGTCCCAAATCCTTTTACCTGAAGAGGGCCTGACCATGACACTCACCGCCAACTGGTCCTATCCCACCAGCATCCGCTTCGGCGCCGGCAGAATTAAGGAGCTGGCGGAGAGCTGCGCCGCTGCAGGCATCACAAGGCCGTTACTGGTCACGGACAGAGGCCTGGCAGAACTGCCGATTACCCGGCAGACACTGGACCTGATGGACGCGGCCGGCCTGGGTCGCGCGCTATTTGCGGATGTGGATCCAAATCCGACTGAACTCAACATGGAAACCGGTGTGAGGGCCTACCATGACGGCGGCCACGATGGCGTCATCGCCTTTGGCGGCGGCTCCGGCCTGGACATGGGCAAACTGATTGCCTTCATGGCTGGCCAGACCCGCCCGGTGTGGGACTTCGAGGACATAGGCGACTGGTGGACCAGGGCCAATGCCGATCGGATAGCCCCCATCATTGCCGTGCCCACGACCGCCGGGACCGGTTCGGAGGTTGGCCGGGCCAGCGTGATCGTCAACAGCCAGACCCATGTGAAGAAGATCATCTTCCACCCTAAAATCCTGCCCGCCATCGTAATTTCCGACCCGGAACTGACCCTGGGAATGCCCCCGATGATCACCGCCGGCACCGGAATGGATGCCTTCATTCACTGCTTTGAGGCCTTCTGCTCCCCCAACTTCCATCCCATGAGCCAGGGGATCGCCCTGGAGGGCATGCGGCTGGTGCAGGAGAACCTGCTCAGAGCCTTCCGGGACGGCAATGACATCGAAGCCCGGGGCAACATGATGGTCGCCGCGGCCATGGGTGCTGTCGCTTTCCAGAAAGGCCTGGGCGCCACCCATGCGGTATCCCATTCCGTGGGCGCCATTTACAATACGCACCACGGCATGACCAACGCCGTGGTGCTGCCCTCGGTAATTGCCATGAACCACCCCGCCATTACCGACAGGGTAACCAGCATTGCCAATTATCTGGGAATTCCCGGTGGCTTCAGCGGGTTTGAAGCCTTCGTGATGGACCTGCGTCAATCGCTGAAGGTGCCTGAAAAACTCAGGGAGATGGGTGTAGGCAATGACCGTATCGACGAGATGACCGGTATGGCGCTGGAGGACCCAAGCGCGGGTGGCAATCCGGTCAAAATGACACGGGAAAATACGAAGGCGTTGTTTGAGGCCTGTATTTGATACACTAGAATACTGACTGACACAAAATAACAGACGTAAAGGCCTGTTCCGGTCGCTTTAGGCCGACCGGAAGCCGCCCACCACCCGAAAGGTTTTATGAAAATACCGAAAAGATTACAGCCCCTTGTCGATGACGGCATGGTAGACGAAGTTTTATTTCAACTGATGAGCGGCAAGGAAGCCCAGGTTTATGTGGTGCGCAGCGGCGAGAGTATTCGATGCGCAAAGGTATACAAGGAGGCCCAGAAACGCAGTTTCAAGCAGGCCGTGCAGTACCAGGAGGGCCGAAAGGTCCGTAACAGCCGGCAGGCCCGGGCGATGGGCAAAAAGTCCCGCTACGGCCAGAAAGAGCAGGAAGATGCCTGGCTGAACGCCGAAGTGGATGCCCTCTATCGTCTCGCCGCCGCCGGCGTGCGAGTCCCGAAACCTTTGGGCTTCGTGGATGGCGTTTTGCTGATGGAGATGATCTCCGACGAGGACGGCAAAGCCGCCCCGCGTCTCGATGACGTCACTCTGACCCCGGACCAGGCCCGCGCCTATCACCAACAGGTCATTGCGGACGTGGTACGCATGCTCAGCGACGGCCTGATTCACGGCGACCTGTCCGAGTTCAACGTGCTGGTTGATCCCCAGGGCCCGGTGATCATCGACCTCCCCCAGGCGGTCAATGCTGCCGGCAACAACAGCGCCGAACAGATGCTGGAGCGGGATGTGGATAACATGCGCCGCTATTTCGGCCGCTATGCTCCGGAGCTGCTGGCGACCGACTACGGCAAGGAAATCTGGTCCCTGTACGAATCGGGCAATCTGCACCCGGACAGCAGGCTGACCGGCTGCTTTGAACACGAAACCGCCGCAGCGGACCTGGAAGAAGTCATGGCCGTGATTGCCGCAGCAAAAGAGGAAGAGCTGGAGCGCCAGGAGCGCATACGGGATGCTGATGACGATGAGGACTGACACCATCAAAAGCCGGGTAGTCATGCCACCGACAGGATCTCTTCTTCAGTCAATGCCCGCCAGTTGCCGGGAGGGAGGTTTTCGTCCAGGCGGATCTCACCCATGCTCTCCCGATGCAACGACACAACCCGGTTGCCCACCGCATGAAACATCCTTTTGACCTGGTGATACCTGCCTTCATAGATGATCACCCTCGCCTCGCAGGCCGCCAGCTGTTCAAGGCTCGCCGGAGAGGTGGTCAGGTTCTCGTACCCAAAATGTATCCCCCCGGCAAAGCGTGAGCGCGTGTCATCGCTTATCGGAGCAGCTGTTGTGACACGGTAGACCTTGGGAATCTTAATCGCCGGTTCCGTCAGCCTGCGCGACCAGAGCCCGTCATTGGTGAGAATCAGCAGCCCTGTACTCGCGCGGTCAAGCCGGCCGCCAATGTGTAGCTCCGGCCTCATGGCCGGCTCAACCAGTTCCATTACCGTGGGATGAATCGGGTCGCTGGTTGCACTCAGATAACCGGCCGGCTTGTTAAGCATCAGATAATGGGCTTTCTCTCCGTGCTGTAGCAGCACTCCATCCACCATCACGGACCTGAAGCGGCTGATTTCTGCCCGGGAGTCGAGGCAGACCTGACCATCGACAGCTACCCGCCCGCTGGCAACCATCAGGGTGGCATTTCTCCGGCCACAGTGGTTCTGGTTGCTGAGCAATCGGTCAAGTCTCATGGATGCTGGTCCAGCGGAAAGGACCGGCCCGTTCGCCGGTTACATGGATCACTGCCTGCTACGGTCGGCGTCCTCGGGAGGATGATCCGGCTCTCTGCGGGCGCGCTTCTGCTCACGCTCTCTTTCCACCTCGTCTTCCATTGCCCGCCGCATCTCTTCATCCAGATTCAGCATCGCCCTGTCTGCAGGGCGCAGCATGGCAACCCGGGTTTCATCTACCACGCACAGGCGTGGTTTCACATCAAGATTCATCAGCTGGGTTACGTGACGCTCTTCCTCGAGCAGGTCGAGCAGGTTCCGGTAGAGTCGCCGACGAACCCATCCGGGCATTTCACCTGTCCGGTGGTGATAGCGGGCGTGGTCGAACAAGCCCTTGAAAAACCTCTTCATTATACCCCGCCTCCCTGGAAAGGCAGGACCACCAGCGCGATCATGGTCAACGAAAGGCCAAATACAATAAGATGAAGCCCGCGGGTCCGATCACGGGATGCCTGCTCGTTGGACGCGAAATACCGACGGTAGATGATGTCATAGGCGCCGGCCATCATGCCCCGCATCTGGTCCTGAACATACTCATGGTCCTTTTCACGCAGCTGGCGCAGCCTTGATTCAGCCGCAACCAGCTCTTCCAGATCCGGTGGGTCAATATAGATGATATTCCGTTCCATACGTACGATAAAAATGGCCCCAGCCAGCAGGCACAGCACACTGATGGACATCAGAACCATCGCTGCCAGCGTGGGCGCATTTTCCCACTGGGACACATCGATTCTTCCGCTCACCCAAGCCAGGGTATAGACCGAAAACGCCAGCGCGGTGACCGGTGTGGCGACACTGCTTCTGATCTGTTCACGGCGGTCACGCTGGGACTGGTAGCGCTCCCTCATGGTCTCGTAGATAAGCTCCGAAGACATCAGCCAGGCTCCCTGTAGGTCTCCAGACGCTTGAGCCACCCGGCCAGCCACTGCTGGCGTTCAATGTCGGCACGGGCGTTGTGGGCCCTGCGGGTCAGAACATGGGCCGCTGCCTCGCGAAACCGGCCAAGTTCGCTGGAGGCGGAGCTATCAGACATCTGCTGCAGAACCTGAAGAAGGCCCCAGCCCTCGCCCTCGTAGGTTTCGGTTGGTGAAAGACCTTCCCCCTTGAAATTCACATAATCGATCAGCGCGTAGACACCACCTGGGGTTTTGCTTAATGCGGTCAGGCGATGCCTGATACCCGGTCGTTCATGAGCTGGAGCAGCTTCCATCACCCTTGAAAGGGAAGCCTTTGCCCGCCGGAAGATGAAGGCCGCCTGGAGTCCCTGGGTCCGTTCAAGGAATTGGCGCAGTGATTTGACTTGAGGGGAACCCCTGGCGGCATGGAGAGCGTCCCGATCTGGCCATGGGGCATCCAGCGGATCCAGCGCGGCAAGCCATGGTGGCAGCTCAACCCGTTGCTCTTTCATGAATTCGATCAGGGCAGGAAAGCTTTCAGTGAATCGGCCAGCGACACCCCTGGGATACCAGATGAAATGCCCAATGCCCAGGGACGGAAACGCTTCACCTTTATTCCAGTGCACCAGGCAGGCGGAGTTTGCCGCACATTCGTTCTGGTAGATCTTCTGCCCCACCTGCTCAAGCTGTGCTTTATTCAGAGTCAGCTCAAGTGGCTCTGCCCCATGGCCGCTCCGGGAGCATCCCGCAAGCAGCAAAAGCAGCAAAAAGCCCGACAGGCGGGCCAGAGGATGGAGGTGGCTCACAAACCGCTCCTGATGGTGTCACGGAGTGCCCTCTTTGAACTCACCAGCCGATTTCCCGCGCCGATGAGCAGCTTCCACGGTTCATTTTCTGACCCATTTATCGTCCTTCATGATGTACTGACCGGAAGGAGTTTTCTCCAGGGCCTTCTGGCCGGCGACAGTCTCCACCTTGGTCACGGCAATATCATGCTTTTCGGCAATTCGGGCGTATTCCTCACGGCGGGCCTGATTGATGACCTTGACGATTTCCCTGGCCTGGCCCTCATCGCGCACCACGCCCAGGTAACCTGTGGGCTTTTCGCCCACCAGACCTTCGGTTTTCACCTCGTCAAGCCGGCTCTTGGCTTCGTCGAGGCTGATGGCTAGCGCCGGCAGGCTGATGCAGAGCATCAGGATAACCGCGCCAAGCCTTGCAAATGTCTTCATTTCGACCTCCAGATTATCCGTGATTGACCAGTAGCATGTGCAGAACGCTGACAGCAGAGATGATCAGAACAGACCGCCCTCGCTGAACATTTCCTCTACTTCTTTGTCCACCTTCACATAGATTTCATGCTGTATCTTCACGTTGAGATTCACGGTGATCGGTTCCTTTGGAGCAGCCATCTGTACGGTTGGCGTACAGGCCACCGTCAGAAGGGCCAGCAAAACACCGGCGAACACTGGTCTCAATCCGCTCAAAAAACCGGATTCCGGTCTGGGTCGTGTCATGTGATGCACTCCTGTAGTGGCCACAAAAGCCATTCTGCCATCGGTCAGCGAGCCTCTGAAGCCCCCAGGTTCCCCTGGTCGGTTTCCGTGCCCGGATCGAGGCGGGTTTCAACTCCGCCCGGCGCACCGTCATCTTCCAAAAGCTTGCGGACTTTCCGGGTGATGGCTTCATTTACCCGTCCGCTCAGCTGCAGGCTGGTAAGCAACGCCGGGATGTCTTCTTCCAGATCGATGTTCAGCACAATTGGCCTGCCGCCCTGAACCTCCGGATTGCGGCCCTCTATGTGAAGGTCCAGATGCAGAGTTCCATCCTGATCGTACTGCACCCTGCTATCAAGAACTGAATAGTGAAAATTTTCCACGGCTCTGGCAACCAGTTCCAGAGCCTGGTTGTCCTGGCTAATACCCCGGAGTCTGTCTGCTGGCAACTTGAGCACGCCGCCAGGGTCATGGGCCACCAGTTCGCCCCCCTCTATCCGCACGCCGGTTCCCGGAGCAATCAGAACCGGCACTTGCCCGCTCAGCTTGCCGGTTCCCGAAAGATTCTCTGCCGGGTAAAGGGTCATAAGCCGGGACAGCTCCAGATTGTCCACCACCAGAGGAATGGTCCAGGGAGAGTTGTCGAGATCCCAACTGTTCGGAGCAACCCAGACCTCTCCTCCCAGAAACTCCGCATTTGCCCCCAGAAGCTCCAGCCGGCCTTCCGCCCAGGCTCCGGCGGCAGCCGTGTACTTTACGCCGGCGGTGGCAGGACCGATGGGGATGCCCGGATTCACTTCTTCAAGCCGGATGAGCGGGGCATCAATGGTCAGCCCTTCCTCCCGGACGTGGAATTCGACCTCGCCCTCAAGCCCGTTGAGTGCCATGCGGTCGTATATACCGGAAATATTCTCCAGCTTCAGCCTTCCGTCCACTGCAAGCCCCTCACCAGTCGACATTTTCAGGTTGACGGGAATGGCGAGGGTGCCCTCAGATACTGTTAATTCCGGCGGCCAGGAAGTGAGGGTTCCCGACAGTGCTTCAGAGCCCTTTTCGCCGCTGGCTTCAAGGCTGACGTCAGCCACCAGGGCTCCGCCAAAAGTATGATCGATACTGGCACTGATTCTGGCGCCGGCATCCGAGGCAAGAACGCCTACCAGTTTCAGTCTGGAGGCATCCATCTCCAGATCTCCATCGAACCCCCAGGGCTGGGCATGCAGAAGCGGGTGATCGATCCGTTCAGCAGAGATTTCCAGAGGCCCCCGTAACCGGGCCTGAAGTGATTCACTGGCGTTGCCAAACGCGGCGGTGAGATTGAGCTGACTCAGGTCTGCCAGCAACCTCTCAACCCCGGTGGCATTGTCCGGCCCGGTCGGGGTGACCTGTGCAATGTTCAGAACAGAGCCGTCTGAAAAGTCCAGATAAAGCGACTCGTGGTCTGCCCTGCCGGCAACGGAAAGGTCGACGCTCAGATCACTGAAAACCCAGTCACCAGTTTCCTTCCCGGGCAGTTTTGCCCTGATACGGGTGTCTCCCAGATGGGCCACCCAGGGCGGCGAGGTCGACACGGCCACATGGGAGCGGATCTCTGCTGACCCCCTGCCACGGCTTTTCAGGTCGAGCATCAGCGGAAGGAAATGCTGCTCACCTTTTTCTTTTCCGCTGCCTACCAGCTCGTCCGCCACCTTCAATGGTTCAGCCGGCCTGATGCTAATTTCAAGAGTTTCAGGGCGAACATCAGGAGGGAGGATGTGCGCCCAGCCGGCTGGTTGGCTCAGCTCAAGGTCCGCTGTTGCGGCCTCGGTAAGCCAGGTGCCTTCCCGGGCATGAACAGACACTTCCATGTCTCCCCTCACCGTTCCCACCCCAGGCAGGGGCCAGGCCTCGGGTAGCTGTGCCCTGGCAGTCAGAGACCCGGAGACACGGGAGTAGAAATCAGCAGCTGGCCCCTGGAGCTGCCAGCTGGCCTGGGCGGTGCCTGTTTCCGGCTGCACCGGGAGTTCTTCCCGAAAAGGTATGGCCTGCCATTCCGCCAGCCAGTCCAGCAGCCAGTCCGCGTTCGGCAGTGCCTGCATATTCACGCGACCGGACCAGTCAATCTGCGCGCCAGCCCGGCCATAAACGGATTCGACGACCAGGTGCGGGGCGCCATCAATAAGCACCTCCCCGTCCAGAGTCAGCTGTTCTGGCAGTTTTCCTCCCAGCCGGGCTGCCAGCTCCAGTCGGTGGCCCTGTCTTTTCAGGTCAAGGCGGGCTTCAGCGGGGACCAGCGAACTCTCCCGGCTGACTGAAAAACTGCCCTCAAGCTCGCAGCGCCCAGCTCTGCATGGGAGTTCCGCAGTGAATCCACCGATGCGGAGCTGTTGGGGCAGCCAAAAAGGAGGAGGTCCGGAAAAAGCAGCTGGCGCAGGAATCACTGCCTGCTTCCGGGGCGCCTCGTCAGGCGTGGCCGGGGCCGCCAGCTCAACATGAAGTTTGTCGATTGCCAGGGAGTCGATACCCGGCCCACCCCAGTGCCAGGACCACTCCATGTGGACGCCTTCGCCTGTGACCAGCAGCCGGCGGTCAGGCATCTCCTGCACAAGGGTGATCCGACCGAGCAGCAAGTCTGTCGGCGCGAGGTCAAATCCCTGCCAGTCGAGGGTTTCCACGCCGTTGCTCTGCCGCCAGTCATGCCAGGCCTGACGGGCAAGCAGTGCGCCCGCGATAAGGGCAACCAGCAGTATGGCCAGAAACCACAAGCCGATGCGACGCCAGGTCATGGGTCATCCTCAGTTATTCCCGATACTCGGAGCGAAGGTCCCTGAACAGACCCCATACGGCAACCAGCAGAAATACCGCCATGGGCAGGCCGGTGGTGAGCGAGGCCGTTTGCAGGGCCTGCAACCCCCCAGCATAAAGCAGGACCGCAGCCACCACACCCTCGGTAATGGCCCAGAACAGCCGCTGGACCCGCGGCGGATGACGATGGCCTCCGGAGCTGATCATGTCGTTCACAAGAGAACCGGAATCCGAAGAGGTGACAAAGAAAATAACCGTCAGCACCGTGGCCAGGACCCACATCAGCGGTGCCAGCGGCAGCTGCTCCAGGATCAGATACATGGACAGAGCGTGATTTTCCCGAACCTGTTCGGCGATTCCCGCGCCCTGTAACTCTATATGAATACCTGTGCCGCCCACCACAGCAAACCACAGGAAGCCACCGAGACTGGGCACCAGAAGCGCCGTAAAGACAAACTCGCGGATGCTCCGGCCTTTCGAAATCCGGGCAACGAACACGCCCACAAAGGGTGCCCAGGCGATCCACCAGCTCCAGTAAAACAGTGTCCAGCTCGACTGCCAGTCGCCACTTTCTCCCGGTCTCATCTGCAGGCTGGTAAGAGGAAGTTTCTGCAGGTAATAGCCAAAACCGTCGAGAAACACTTCCAGCACAAAAACCGTGGGACCAAAAATCAGAATAAAAAAGAAAACAAACACCAGCAGTCCGATGTTGAACTGACTAAGAAAACGGATGCCCCGGTGAAGACCGGTAATAACAGAAATAGTGGCCATGAATGTAATGCCGGCAATCAACAGCAACTGGATACCAATCCCCTGTGGCAGGCCGAATAGCTTGGCAAGACCGGCGTTGATCTGCATCGACCCCAGGCCGAGGGAAGTCGCCACCCCAAAAAGAGTGCCGAGAATGGCCAGAACATCCACGGCGTGGCCGATGCCACCATGGATGCGCTCGCCCAATAGCGGATAGAGCAGCGAACGAGGGGCCAGAGGGAGGCCCTTGCGGAAGTGAAAATAAGCCAGGGGCAAGGCAATTGCACAGTAAATGGCCCATGGGTGGAGGCCCCAGTGGAAAAAGGTGTAACGCATGGACTCGCGAATTGCTTCCGGGGTGCCGCCCTCGACGCCTGGGGGGTTGGTGAAATGCTCCAGCGGCTCGGCTGCACCGAAAAACACAATTCCGATGCCCATGCCTGCGCTGAGCAGCATTGCGAACCATGTCAGGTTGCCGAACTCCGGTCGGGTGTCATCACCCCCGAGTCGGATTTTGCCAAAGCGGCTGCAGCCAAGCGCAACGACCGCCATCAGTAGCGTGGTTGCGACCAGGATGTAAAACCAGCCGAAATACTCGACAATCCCTGATTGAATAAACTGGAAAACACTGGCGGCGGTATCGGTGAACAGCGCCGAAACGCCGACGAACAGAATGGCGAGAGAACCCGCAGGCAGGAACACCCAAGCCTCCATGTGAGAGGTAAAACGCTGGAAAGCAGACTTGTCACTGGCCATGTTTTTCACATTAAAAGATCTGGCGGCTGCACACAAATACCAACAGGCACCAGCTTACAGACAGGCACCCTACGCCTCCGACCTCCAGGGCTGCACATCAAATCCATCCTTGGTGAGGCTCACGTAATAGAGCTCATCAAAGCCCTCATCGAAGGAGGGAAGCTCCAGCCTCCCCAATGTGTTCCTGAGACCCGCTTCGGGTATCTTTGCCTTGCCCTCACGACGGGCATTGCGTTCACTGCATTCTTCAAGAGAAGACCGAAAATAGTAACCAGTGACCCTGACGTCCTGCTCCGCGAGCATCTCAAAGTATCTCTGCCGGTCCGAACGGGCAGGATTGGTGTTGTCAATTACCGCATTCGCCTGGGCATCCAGGCAGGCCTCAAGCAGAACCCGCTCCCGCCGACGGGTACGGAGCATGTCGAGATTCAAGCGGATATGGGTAGCAAAGAACCGCTCCAGGTAAAACGTGGTCTTGCCGCTTGCCTGAATACCCATGAACAGGATGATTTCCATTGTTTTCACTCCGGGCATCAAGGTGTTATTCAGTCATCACGGGTTATCCACCGCCGGATGCTGTCCGCCAGTTGCTCCCCCAGCTGCTCTCCCTCCGGTTCCATGATTTTCAGATAACGGCTGCCCAGAAAAGACACACCCAGGGCTCCACCCACAAGCGTCCAGCCCATGATGCCCGGGCGGGAACAGCCGAACAGCCGGGACAGTCCGGGCGTCTGAACGACCAGCCCAAGAGCAGCCATGGACCCTCCCGAGGTCAGCAGGACATTGCGTGATGCGCCGCCAGCGACCACCGTCTGCGCCAGCTGGCTCCCGATAACTGTGAGCATGCCCACCGTTGAGGCGCGCTCAGGTCCCAGCAGCCGTCTCGACAAGGCCCAGGTGCCTGCGGCCACGGTTGTATTGAGCCCTGCCCGCCAGCGGATTTCCCGGGTCAGGGACCCGCCGAGCGCAGATTCCGGCCCTTCTGCCATAAGACGGGTCGCTTCCGGAACCTGCGGCCTGCGCAGAGCCACTGCCAGTGCCGGGAAGGTATCTGTAAGCAGGTTGATAAGCAGCAGCTGACGGGCATTCAGAGGCGAACCGCCCTCAAAGAGGCCGGCCATGAGATTGAACCCAATTTCCCCCAGATTGCCACCCACAAGCAGGCTGACGGAGTCGCGGACCGAACTCCAGAGGGCGCGGCCCTCCTGAACGGCGTGAACAATGGTTTCAATCCGGGGGTCCAGAACAAGAAGATCCGCCGCCTGCTGGGCAGATTCACTGCATTCACGGCCGAGGGCGATACCGACATCGGCGAGCCGGATGGCCGCCGAATCATTGGCGCCATCGCCCGTCATGCCCACCACTTCTCCAGCATCCTGTAGAGCCTTTACAAGGCGTCCTTTCTGAGCCGGCGTAACCCGGGCGAATATCCCCACAGAACAGGCAGATTCAACCAGGTCCTCGTCCGACATTGAGTCTATCTGTTCGCCAGTCAGGACGCTGTCATCACCTTCCAGTCCCAGTTCGCGGCCTATGGCCGCTGCGGTTTCCGGGTGATCGCCAGTAATCATTTTTACCTTGACCCCGGCTTCGCGGAGCCTGGCCACAGACTCGGATGCTGCATTCCTCAGCGGGTCCGCAAGAGCAACATAACCCCGGAAAATCAGCGAATTGACCGCTTCATCGTCAAGGCTGAGGCCGCGCACGGGACGCTCTGCCACTGCCAGAATCCGAAGTCCCCGGGAAGCAAGCTCGTGATACTGGGATTCATACCATTCCCGGTGCTTCTGGTTCATGGTTCTGATCTGTCCGTTTTCATCCTGCCAGCGGTTACAGCGGTTCAGGATTACATCCGGAGCACCTTTCACACAGATCCGCTTGCGATTGCCCTCCCGGACCAACGTCGCGTGATACACCTGCCCCAGCTGAAACGGCATTTCGGTAACCCGTTCCCATACCTCCGCCTGGCGTTCGAGATCCGGCTGATGAGTCGCGGCCGCCATTTTGAGCGCGCGGTCCGTTGCGTGGGACAACGCAGCTTCGTCGCCCGAAGCCCCGGGGCTGGCTATTCTGCTCGTCAGTAGCACCTCGGCGGCGTTCCTCTCGAGTCTGTCGACTGCCTGAAGGCTTTCTCCAACGGTTATGTACCTGAGGGCAAGATTGCCCTCGGTCAGGGTGCCGGTCTTGTCCGCGCAGAGCACCGTCATTCGGCCTAAAGCCTCCACTGCCCGGGGATTCCGCGCCACCACGCCCTGGCTTCCAAGACGTCCTGCCGCCGCCAGCTGGGACAGTGTTGCCAGAATGGGCAGGCCTTCGGGAACAGCTGCAATGGCCAGGCTGATGCCCGAACTGACTACTTCCTGCACCGGCTTCTGCCCTGCCAGCCCCCTCACCATCAGTGCAACGCCGGAAAGGCCTGCCACCGGGACGGTCATTTGAGCAAGCTTTTCCAGCCGGGTTTCAACGCCTGTGGACCGTGATTCGGCTATGTACTGGGCCCGACGGGCGTGCGAACGGTGCTTAGGCGCGACCACCACCGCATCTGCCTCACCCCGCACAAGGGTGGTGCCCTCATAAAGCATGGAGGTACGCTCTGCGAGATTGACACTTCGAACAGGCTTTGGGGACTTGGACACAGGGAAGGATTCGCCGGTGAGAGACGACTCATCCACTTCCAGTTCGCTGGACGACAGAATCCTTGCATCTGCAGGCACTCGGTCGCCCGCCACGAGAAAAATCGTATCCCCGGGACGCAGCTCTTCCTGATCAACCACTGTGACTCTTCCCTTGCGCCTGACGCTGACCGAAGCGCGGCTGGTCATGCCCAGCCGGCCCAGCTGACGCTCAGTGTTGCGGCGCTGCAAGCCGCCTACCAGACCGTTCAGGGCGATCACCGAGGCTATAAGCGCGGCATCGCCTACTGCGCCGGTCAGAGCGGCAAGACCGGTGCCGGAGAGGAGCACCGGAACCAGGGGATTTCGCATTTCCTCCAGCCAGAAGCCCGCCAGCGAACGATTGTTTTCGCCGGAAGAAGGAGGCTCCGCAGCCTCTCCATGTTGTTCATGTCCCAGCCACTGGATGACCATATCCCGTTCCATGGCATGCCAGGGCGTGGGGTCATCCAGAAGCTTTTCCGGCAGCCCACTGTTTTTCCGGCCAAGCCGCTGACCATTGAACAGCGCGGCTGCGCTGGCCAGGTCCGCTGCCAGCCTCATCCTGTTGACCACTTTTTTATCCATTGGCTGCAGAGAGAGCACCAGGCCGCTGAAAGCGTCCATTCGGGAAAGCTCGACGCTCTGATCCATGCCGGTACGCGCATTTTCAATGGCTATTATCAGCCGCCAGAGAGTATCCAGCGGCTCCCTGGTGATCAGATGCGCTCCCCTGAGCCATAGAGCGGAGTCTTGCAGAAGTCCAATGGCAATGTCTGCGCAACCGAGCCAGGAGCCGCAGCCCAGACCCAGAATCGTCTCGTTCTGTGCCTGCCAGCGTCGGATTTTCTTCCTGGCATCTTTTTCATCGTTGAAAACATTCACCTTGAGGCCTGCAATTCGCGCCCGGCGCAGGAGCGACTCCACGGTGTGATCGGTAACCTGTTCTGCCACCACCGCATCACAGACCCGGCCGTTACGTTTGATCAGTCGCAGGGCCCGCAGGGGCCGCCCCCTGCTTTCCCACCAGGCACGAATCTCCCCAGGCACACTTTTGCGTGCCCGGGGCTGCACTGAGCTGTACCGGCTATCCCCTGTTTCAAGGGTCTGTTTCGGATGTTCCAGCAGCTTCACCAGATATTCCAGGGGCACAGGTGATGACGCATCGGGAAACCGGGCGGTGGCCAGGGTGCGGGTAGCGGAAACGACCCTGGCATCCACCACTATGCGGTCTATACGATCAAGGTAGCTGAGGACTTCTGCGTCAAGCACCAGCACACCGTTATCGGCGAGTTCGCGGATCAGCGCCAGGCGATAGGCCGCAGGACCATGGACGGCGGGACGGGGAACCGATGAAAACAACGTGGCAACAGAGCGGTTGAGATCACGGGTAAAGACCATGCCTGCACTGAAGGCGGCCACTGACACATTTTCGGCGGCTTCGCGATACCGCTCAATCGCCCCCGCACGAACCGGCTGCGCTCGCCCGGGTTCCTGACGGAGCCCGGCCGGAAGACGGGCTATCGACGCCAGGATGTCCGGCGTCATGGCCTGCCAGCATCTGGCCGTTGCAGCTTCCGACTGCCATTGAAGCCAGCGCTGCCTGAGATCTACCAGAGAACCGGACCAGCCTTCACTGAGAGCCTCACCCAGGGTTCCGGCAATCTGCAGCATCAGCTCGGCGTTTGCCGTTCCCAGGGCTGCGTCCAGATACCGGCGGGTTTCCGGCGTGTAACCCATTACCTGGTTGGCCGCCGAAAACGCGGAAAAGAAATAGAACGGTCTGGACCCAACCCGGCGGAGCAGAAGCCCTGTGCCAAAGCCGGCCATATCCAGCGCCATTTCCGTATAGAGCTTCGAGGATGCGGCCCTGACATCGGGAAGGCCGGTGCTGGTGGGAAACCGGCGGAAGCCAATGCCGGCCTGGTCTTCCGCTTCAGCGATGCGGTCCACCACCATCCCACGCATGGATTCCGCCGCGCTCTCCTCCTCCAGTCTGATGACCATTGCTCCCAGAGGAGGGACAAACCAGGCTCCGGAAACTCCGGACAAAGAGGTCAGCCGGCGCTCAAGTGTATCAAGGAGTTCCGTCCGCTCGGCAGCGCCCTTGCGCAGACCGACCAACAGGAAATCCCCCGAATCCACAACCGGCCTGATCTGGCCCAGCGTGCGCCGGACAAGATAACGGGCCGGTTCCAGTGTTCTGTGCAGCTGAAGTCCCTTTCCCATGTCGGCGGCTTGTCATGAAAGTGAAAACACGACTGGTGCCCTGGCTAACGCTGCCGGCGAAGCCAGCGCGTGCTATTGCAGCATGAGGTTCTGCAGGCCACTGGAACAATCCTGCCAGATACATGTTAGCCTGGCCAGCAGAGACATTACCCACTACGAATAACCTGTCATCAGTCAGCTAACCATGGATCATTTTTCTCTTTTCCAGATAATGACTTTTTTGCCCAAAAAGTTATAAAATAAGGGAAATTGATTCATTTTTTGAATATAACGATAGTCGGGATTGGTATATGGAACTGGAGTTCAAACAGATCGCCAAGGTCTTTGGTTCCCTTGAGGTCATCAGTAACTTTGATACTCAGGTAAAGACTGGTGAAATTGTCGCTCTCGTGGGGCCGTCTGGCTGTGGCAAGTCCACCCTTCTGCACATGGTGGCCGGTCTGGAAACACCGTCTTCCGGAAGCATTCTTGTGGATGGCGCTCCGATAAAATCCCCGTCCCCGGAGCGCACTCTGGTGTTCCAGGAACACGCCCTCTATCCGTGGATGACCCTGCTGGAGAATGTCGCCCTGGCGCTTGAATTCCAGAATCACCCAAAACAGGCAGCACGGGCCGAAGCCAGAAAGTGGCTGGAGCGGGTGGAGCTGCCCGGTTTTGAAGATTATTACCCTCATCAGGTTTCCGGAGGGATGCGTCAGCGCACGGCCCTTGCACGGGCTTTTATTGCCCGCCCCCAGGTGTTGCTGCTGGACGAGCCCTTTGGCGCCCTGGATGCGCTCACCCGCATGACGCTCCAGAGCGTACTGAAAGACCTGATCGAAGATCATCGCCCAACTGTCCTTCTGGTAACCCACGATGTGGACGAGGCGCTTTATCTTGCCGACCGGGTTCTGGTGTTCAGCCAGCGCCCGGCAACCGTGTTAAAAGAGGTGGAACTGGGACATATCCCCAAAACCCACGATCTCTCAGCTTTTGCCGGGGAGCGTCGGGAAGTTCTCCAGCTTCTCGGCATCGACGCTGGCATTAAAAAAGCAGACAACAGGAACCCCAAAGGAGCAAACGTATGAAACGCTGGATTCTGATTCCCCTGCTGGCCCTGCTCGCGGGATCCTCTTTCGCCGCGGAGAGCCTTCGGGTTGGTTATGTTCGTGTAATGGACGATGCCCAGGCCATGCTGGCCTATGAAGCCGGGCTTTATGAAAAACACGGCCTGGATGCCCAGCTTATCGAATTCACCTCAGGTACCGATCTGATCAAGGCCATCGTGGGCGGCCAGCTTGATATCGGCGTCCTTGGCTTTTCCAACGCTTTCACCTGGAGTGCCCGCGGTGCTGATCTGAAAATCATTGGCGGGGCCCAGCGCGGTTACCACTCATTTCTGGCACGAAAGGATTCAGGCATTACCAGTGTCGCCGACCTTCGCGGCAAGAATCTGGCTTCCCAGAAACAGGGCAGCACCGCGGACATCGTGCTCAAAGGCGTGATGCTTGCCGAGGCAGGCCTTGAACCCACTGACCTCAACATCATGGGCGTGGCACCTGCCGTTGCTGTCCAGTCGCTGGTTGGTGGCCGTGTCGACGGCGCTTTCCTGTTCGAACCCTACGACCGCATTGCCCAGTTGGTCGCCCCAGTTGTTCAGATCTATGAAATCGGCGAAGTCTGGCCTTTCCCGTGCATGGTCGTCATTACTTCCGGCGAAACCCTGGAGAACCGCAAGGACGTCCTCTGGTCCGCCCTGGATGCCCAGCACGAAGCCATAGAAATGCTGGAGCAGGAGCCCGCCAAAGCAGCACCCCTCATTACGGATTACTTCATCAGGGAGCCCACAATCAAGACGCTTGAGCAGGGCGAAATTCCCAGCGTCGAGGTGATTGAGCAGGCTATCACCACGCAGGATTTCAGCGCCAAACTGACTGAGGATGATATTTCCCGCATGAAAGAGCTGGCTGTCATCATGCAGAAACAGGGAATTCTCCCCACTCCGGACACTCTTGACGTGGACGCCCTGCTGGACCTTTCCTGGCAGCAGGCCCGGGGCCTGTAACTCCCGCTTATATCTGGTGGGGAAGCGGCGTCCGACGCGCAGCCGCTTCCCCACCGGCCCAATCATTCAAGGACCGCTTCGATTCATGAACCCTTCCCAGTCCACCGGCGTGCGCAGCAAAAGCGCCTACCTGGTCGCCATTGTCATTATTCTGTTTTTCTGGCAAGTCGCGGCATGGTATCTGCCCGACTTTCTCATGCCGGACGTGCACACAGCATTCATCCGCCTGTGGGAAGAGCTTCACAGCCCCCTGTTTTATGAAGGCCTGGGTAACAGCATGAGCCGTCTTGGGGTCGGTTACGGCGCGGCGCTGTTTTTCGGTATCCTGCTGGGACTGGTTGGTGGCACCCTCAATGCTGTGCGAAGCCCGCTGAAAGCCGCCATTATCATTCTCCAGTCCATTCCGTCCATCGCCTGGGTTCCCCTGTTCCTGATCCTGATGGGCTTTGGCAACCTGCCGATCATCGTGGTGGTGGCAATCGGGGCATTCTTTCCCACAGCCCTGAGCGTCATGAATGCCACCGAAAGCGTGGAGAGAGTTCACATCTCTGCAGCGCGGGTGATGGGGGCGTCAAAGATGCAGATGCTGCACCGAGTCTATTTTCCTGCGGTCACCCCTGAGCTGATTACCGGTGCCCAGTTGGCTTTTGGCAACGCCTGGCGGGCTCTCATTTCGGCGGAAATGATCGTTGGTTTCAGCCTGGGCCTGGGTCGCTCCCTCGCCTACTCCGGCGAGATTGCTGACATGACCGGGGTGATGACCAACATTCTGGTCATTGCGGTGCTTGCGGCGGTGATTGATCAGGTCATACTGGAGAACATCAAGCATCGCCTCCTGAGATACCAGTATTCATGAAGACCGTCTTCTCGCCGCTGCATCACCGCCACACCGTAAAAACCGAGCTGGATGGCGGCATTCTGATCGCCCCTCACGAAAAACCTTCCCGGGCGGAAACCATTCTTGCACGGGTCAGGCACCAGGGTCTGGGGGAGGTGGTGGCGCCGGACGAGTTCGGGCTGGATCCGGTGCTCCGCATCCACACCGTGGAGTACGTGGACTTCCTCCGGAACTGCTGGCATGACTGGACGGCAGCCGGAAAACCCGGTGAAGCCATACCTGCAGTATGGCCTGGCCGCGGAATGCGGAACCGCTTGCCGAAAGACATTGACGGTCGCATGGGGTATTTCAGTTTTGGCGCCGAGACATCCATCACCGAGGGCACCTGGGACGCAGCCTGCGCCTCGGCCAATGTAGCTCTTACCGCGCAGAAGCTGGTGGCTGACGGGGAGCGTGCGGCCTTTGCTCTCTGCCGACCGCCTGGCCATCATGCGGCCGCGGATCTTTATGGTGGTTATTGCTTCTTCAACAATGCAGCCATCTCGGCCCAGGCCTTTCTGGACCAGGGCGCAAAACGGGTGGCGGTTCTCGATGTTGATTTTCACCACGGCAATGGCACCCAGAGCATTTTTTACGATCGCAAGGATGTGCTCACCATCAGCCTGCACGGAGACCCGGATCTGGTTTTTCCCCATTTTCTGGGTTTTCCGGATGAAGCCGGCAGCCATGACGGCGACGGTTACAATCTCAACCTGGCCTATCCGCCAGGCACTCCGTTCATTACCTGGCTGGAAGGTCTGGAAAAGGCCTGCGAGCGAATCCGGGAGTATTCGCCTGACGCCCTCGTCATTGCCCTGGGCGTGGATACGTTTGAGCACGACCCTATTTCCTTCTTCAGGTTCACCTCCGGGGACTATCTTGTTCTGGGGGAACGTATCGGAGCCCTGGGTCTGCCAACACTCTTCACCATGGAAGGCGGGTACGATGTGGAGGCGATCGGAATCAATGCGGTCAATGTGCTCGAGGGCTTTGGTTAGCAGTTCCGGACACGCCCCATAACAGGGCAGTTACTAAAAAACATATGCGATTCAGCCATTTCTTGACTAGACTGGAGCAATTGGCGGGCACCACTCTTCTCCCGACCACGGCCCCGAGCTGTCAAGAGATCCGGCAAACATGGCACACCGCACGCCTCTCGCTCTAACAATCCTCATAATGCTGGTCATGCTTCTATCCGGCACATTGGCATCCGCCGGAAACGGCCAGCCCGGAACTATCGTCCTGCCTGCGGACTCCCTTCCTCTGGATGTCGGTCAGTCACTTCAATACCTCGCTGATCCTGTCGGGAAGATGGACATCGGAAAGATCCGGGAGACACCGGATAGCTACTGGCAGCAGGTGGAATCAGACAATGCCAGCTTTGGCTTTACGGACGATGTCTACTGGTTCCGGACCCGGATTCTGAACACGACGCCATCCGCCGGGAACTGGATACTGGAACTGGCCTACCCCCTTATTGACAACATAGATGGCTGGCTTTTCCGGGATGGGATCCTGGTTGAGCATTTCGTGACCGGCGATGAAAAAGCCTTTGCCCAGCGTCCGGTCAAACACCGTAACTTCCTGTTTCCAGTTACTGCGCCCGGGAACGAAACGCTGGCCGTTTACTTCAGGGTCCAGACCTCAAGCGCGGTCCAGATGCCTCTGTGGCTCACCACCCAGGATCAGCTATTCCATACCGAACAGACCCTGCTCACCGTCCATGGCATGTATTTCGGCATTATCGCGGTCATGATTATCTACAACCTCTTCATATTTTTTTCCATTCGCGATCCGGCGTACCTGCTCTATGTCATGTTTGTCCTGGCAGTAGGCAGCTTCCAGTTCAGCCTGCACGGTTTTTCCTACCAGTTTCTCTGGTCCCAGAGCCCGCTTCTTCAGGACCGGCTGCCCGGACTCTTCGTGGCCATGTCCTCCCTGTTCGGGGCCTGGTTCACCATAAAATTTCTGAATCTCCGGGAATATTCACGCTGGCTGTACCGGACACTTGCCGTGTTTGCGGTCACAGGCGGCGTTATGTCGCTACTGGCGCTGTTCCTGCCCTACCATCAGGTGATCAGACCAGCGGCCGCGATGGCTTTTGTCTGCGTCGTCTTCGTTTCGTTTGCCGGCTTTTACGTGTGGTACCGGGGGTATAAACCAGCAGCACATTACAGTGTTGCATTTGCCAGCCTCCTGGCCGGCACGGCCATGATGATTCTGAACAAGTTCGGCCTGGTTCCTCTGAACGCTTTCACTGAGAACGGCCAGCAGATCGGATCACTGATTCAAATGGTGTTGCTGTCTCTTGCCCTGGCATTTCGCATGAAGGTAATGCGCGACGAAACCGAGGAGGCCCAGCTGGAAGCCACCATCCGGCTGGAGTACCGGGTGCGGGAAAGAACAATCGAGCTTGAGCGGGCAAATGAAAAGTTGCAGAAACTGTCCGCAGTGGACCCCCTGACCGGGGCGTTCAACCGCCGCTACCTGGATGATCAGTTCACTTCTGAATGGAAGCGAGCCATGCGGGACAGGGTCGCAATTTCCCTTATCATGCTCGATATTGACCATTTCAAATCATTCAACGACACCTACGGCCACCAGGTCGGGGATGAATGCCTGCAACTCCTGGCGAGACTGGTGATGGAGTCCGTTTTTCGCCCCTCTGATATTGTCGTGCGCTACGGGGGAGAAGAATTTGCGGTGGTGCTGCCAAACACTCTGACCGATGGCGCACTCACCGTCGCCCGGCGCGTGGAGGAAAAACTGGCTGAAAATCCGTTCCGTGTGGATGGCGAGGACATTTATATAAGGGTCAGTCAGGGCATCGCTACCATGGTGCCAAAAATGGATGAATTCCCGGAAACCCTGATCAAGAGGGCGGACCAGGCTCTTTACCTGGCCAAGGAAGAGGGACGTAACCGTTACCTGGTCTACGGCCAGACAGAGGAGCTTGAGACTCACACCTGAGGCGGATGAACCCATGTTTTTCAGAATTTCGCCTGCCCGTCACTGCGTCTTCATTTTCATTGGCCTGGTTTGGCCACATCAATCTTCGTCTGAAAGACCTGGACTCTGCTCCCGCTCCGGGGCCCGAATAGAATCTCAAGTGGCATTTGAAACTCGGGTTTTTGCGGCTTTGTTCAGCCCTGTGCTAGCTTTGGGTTATGGACGCGCAAACAGTCGAGAAGATTCTGGGCGATTTCGCCGCCTTCATGTGGGGGCCTCCCCTTATTATCCTTCTCGTGGGAGGGGGGCTTTTCTTCCTCCTGTATTCCCGCGCCACGCCTTACCGTCACTTTCCCCACGCACTCCGTGTGCTTCGGGGTGACTATGACGATCCGGACGACCACGGCGACATCAATCATTTTCAGGCTCTCAGCACCGCGCTTTCCGGCACCCTGGGCATGGGTAATGTTGCAGGAGTTGCAGTAGCCATCGGACTCGGCGGGCCCGGGGCCATTTTCTGGATGTGGGTGACCGCCGTGGTCGGTGTTGCGACCAAGTTTTTCACCGCCACCCTCGCGGTGATGTATCGGGGCAGGGATTCCCGGGGCAATCTTGAGGGTGGCCCCATGTACGTCATAAGGGAAGCTCTCGGCAGACGATGGATGCCCCTCGCATGGCTGTTTGCGATCGCCGCTCTCATAGGTACGACTCCGATCTTCCAGGTCAATCAGCTGGTCCAGCTGGTGCGGGACGTATTTGCCATACCCGCCGGTCTGGCCACTGCTGACGATCACTTTATGTTTGACCTGTTTTTCGGCCTGGGCCTGGCAGCGCTGGTCTTTGCCGTGGTGATCGGCCATGTACACCGCGTTGGCGCCGTCACAGGGCGCCTGGTGCCCTCGATGGTGCTCATCTATCTGGGAATCACTGTTTTCATCCTGATCCGGAATTATGAAAAGGTAACTGGGGCCCTGGCACTCATCTTCACCGATGCGTTCACCGGGAGCGCAGTGGCCGGGGGAGCGGTGGGCTCGGTGATCATCATGGGCATACGGCGTGGCGCCTTTTCGAATGAGGCCGGCATTGGCACCGAATCTCTGGCTCACGGCGCGGCCAAAACCAGGGAGCCAGTGAGAGAAGGCATGGTGGCCATGCTGGGGCCTGTGATAGACACCATGATCGTGTGTACCTGCACCGCCCTGGCCATCATCGTCACGGATGCCTGGCAAATGGGAGACGCGGATGGCATCACCATGACTGCCAAAGCTTTTGAAGCTGCCATACCCGGCGCTGGCAGCTACCTGCTGACCTTCATGGTGGTCCTGCTGGGCATGAGTACCATCGTCAGCTTCTGGTATTACGGCACCAAGTGCCTCGGTTTTCTCATCGGCGCGGAACACCAGCACCACTATGTCTGGGTCTACTGTACACTGGTGGTCATTGGCGCAGTCATGTCACTGGAAATGGTGGTGGGCTTCGTGGACGGGATGTACGCCACCATGGCCATTCCCACCATGGTTTCTGCACTGGTACTTGCGCCGCGGGTGATGAAAGCAACGAAGAGCTACCTGAAACGGCATGACCTCGATTGAATGCCGCTCAGAATACGGCGTGCTCGTAAATGAGCCCCAGATCCTCTCCCCACTCGCTGTGCAAGCGCTTTCGCCACTGCTCTGCGGGGCTAAGGCCGGTGGTAAGGATCCGCTTCAGAGGCTCCAGATAGACAGACTCATCCAGATTATGCGAATCCGTCTTTTTCCGACGCTTGAGCCCCTGTTCTGCAAGCCCGGCGACATATTCCAGGGCTTCCATCAGCGAGTCTGCCCTGTATACCCGGCTGACATCAGGATGGACGGCATCTGCAAGACCGACCGCCGGAAGGCAGTGTCGGAGCTGGTTGAGAGCGCCGATTTCGCAACCTCGAACGAATTCCAGGGCCTTCTGCAATGACTGCTTATCGTAGAGAATCCCGGTCCAGAAGGCCGCGAGGGCCATGCTATCCGGCAGGGAGAGTGTGTCGTTGCCCCGCAACTCCAGATGACCCTTCAGCCGGACATCGTGCATCAACGTATTGAGGTGGTCATGCCAGTCCTTCATGTCCGGTTTGTCACCAGGCAGTTCCTGCAGTTCCCCTTTCATCATGTCCGCGAAATATCGTCCGGCGAGGTCCACATGGGCGCCTTTTCGTTCCACTGAATACATGGGCGTATCCAGGGCCCGCTGCACATAGGTGCCAAAGCCCATGTCAGAGGAAAAAACTGCGGGAAGGATGCCGCAACGGGAGGAGTCCGTGTGCAGCCAGACGTAGTTTCGCAAGGAGGTGAATCCTGAGTCCCTGCCGTCGGCAAACGGAGAGTTGGCGAAGGCAATCATCACCAGTGGCTGCAGGGCCATGGCCACACGGTACTTGTCGCACATGTCCTGTTCACTGCAGAAATCAAAATTCATCTGCAGTGCACAGGTGCGTGCCATCATGTCCAGGCCGTGAACACCCACTTTGGGCATGTAGCTGCGCATGATTTGATATCGGCTTTTCGGCATCCAGTCCAGACCTTCGATGCTCCATTCCGGCGCAAAGCCCAGCGCCATAACAGCCAGATCCATTTCGCTGGCAATCTCTGACAGCTGACGTCGATGCTCCTTCATTTCCTGATGGACGCCGTGCAGATCCGGCCAGGGCTTTCCGGAGAGCTCAAGCTGGCCAGCAGGCTCCAGTGTGATGGCGGCCCCTTCCATCTGCAGGCCAGTGAGATGGTCCCACTCAAAAGTGGGCTCCCAGCCAAACCGCTGCATTTCAACCAGCAGGGATTGGATACTGGCTACTCCCGAATATCGCAGCAACTGTCGGCCGCTGCGGGAAAACATGAACTTCTCGTGCTCCAGGCCAATCAGACGTTCGTGGTCTGGCTTGCAGCCGTCAGCCAGATCGTTGATCAACTCCTGCGTGTCAGTGATTTCTGGCATTCAATGCTCCCTGCCGGGTTTACGTTGAAGCAATCACTGCTCCGAATTCGCTGTTATCCATGGTGAACAGAGCCATTGACAGGGTCAAGACGTACCAGGGAGGACATCTGCTCCCTGGTCCAGGGTAACCGATATTTGAAATTACTGTTTTCGTCACCAGCTAATAACCTATATGCAGTGCATTGAACAAACCAGTGCATTAAACGATTAGAGGTGGTGCAGTAAACGAGATGTTTTTCCGCCCCAATCGGCCAGCAATAGTGAACAGTCGAGGGCTATCATGAAAAATATTTTCGTCATCGGGATGGAGCCTTTTAATCAGGAATTGCTCGAAACCCTTAACGAGCCGCAAGAGCAGTACAGGTTTTTGCCACTGTTCGGCTATGAAGAGGTGGTGGAGCCGGCAAATTTTGGCTATCCCTCTATCAAACATCTGATACAACGGGCCCGGGATGAACGCGACCGTCTGGACGGAACCCTGGACGCAGTCATGGGGTACTGGGACTTCCCCACCAGTGCCCTGGTGCCGCTGATCGCCAGAGACCTGGGGCTGCCCGGCCCAAGCCCTGAGTCCGTGGCGCGCTGTGAGCACAAATACTACAGCCGGGTTGAACAGAAGAAAGTCGTACCTGAAATGGTGCCCGGCTTTCAAAGCGTCAACCCCTTCGCCGAGGATCCTCTGGGAGACCTGGTGGTGGACTACCCTTTCTGGCTCAAGCCGATAAAAGCGCATTCCTCATTCCTGGGGTATCACATTGATGGCCCGGAAAGATTCCGTAAAGCTCTGGTGAAAGTCCGGGAGCACATAGGCTTCTTCGCCCAGCCGTTCAATGAATTCCTTGACGAAATCGATTTGCCGGAAGAAATCAGAGCAGTGGATGGCTACCACTGCATTGCGGAAGAAATCGTTTCGGCCGATTACCAGTTCACTCTGGAAGGCTATTGCTGGGAGGACAAAATAGAGATCTTCGGGATTGTCGATTCCATCCGTGAAGGCCAGCACCACTCATCATTCAGTCGGTATCAATACCCCTCAAAGCTTCCGCAGAAAATCCTGGACAGAACCATTGAGGCCGCCGGCAAGATCATGCGGCACATCGAGTACCAAAACGGATGCTTTAACATTGAGTTTTTCTGGAACCCGGGCAGTGACCGGCTTTACATCCTTGAAATCAACTCGCGGATTTCCAAGTCCCACTCTCCCCTCTTCCTGATGGTTGACGGAGCCCCCAATCTGCAGGTTCCCCTTGAGCTGGCCCTCGGACGCGAACCGGACTTCCCTCATCGCCAGGGTGAATACCCGCTCTCAGGGAAATTCATGCTGCGATATCATGAAGATGGCTTTGTCGAGCGTGCGCCCACGGAAGCGGATATTGTAAAGCTCAGGGAGCGTTTTCCTGAAGCGCGGGTGGTCCTGTACGCAAGGCAGGGTATGCAACTCAGCGATCTCGCGCTCCAGGACTCCTACAGCTTTGAGGCAGCGGTGATATTTCTTGGCGCCAGCGGCCAGGAGGAGCTGGAGCATAAATTTGAAACAGCAAAAGAAATCCTGAATTTCCAGATCAGGCCCCTGAAAAGGGAGGAAAGGGAGGAAGCATGAGAATAGTGGACGACTTTCCCGTAGCCACAATGGAAGAAGCCAACGTGTGGATACCCATGTCTGATGGCATTCGGCTTGCCGCCCGGATCTGGCGCCCGAAGGACGAGGCGCCAGTTCCTGCAATCCTCGAATACATCCCTTACCGAAAGCGGTTTGGCACCTCCACCCGGGATGAAATGATGCATCCTTACATCGCGGGCCATGGCTATGCGTGTGTACGGGTGGATATCCGCGGCAGTGGCGAATCCGAGGGTGTGCTGGAAGATGAATACCTGCAGCAGGAGCTGGATGACGGACTTGAGATTCTTCAGTGGCTCGCCGCCCAGCCCTGGTGTTCCGGCGACGTCGGTATGGTGGGCATCTCCTGGGGTGGCTTTAACGGTCTGCAGATCGCTGCTCTGCAGCCTCCAGAGCTCAAGGCCGTGCTGGCGGTGTGTGCATCCGATGACCGTTACGCCGATGATGTTCATCATATGGGGGGATGCCTGCTGGGGGACAACATCTCCTGGGCTTCGGTGATGTTTGCCTACAATTCAATCCCCCCGGACCCCGAACTGGTCGGGGACAAATGGCGGGACATGTGGTTTGAACGGCTTAACGCCAACGGCCCCTGGCTGGAAACCTGGCTCAGGCATCAGAGCCGTGACGATTACTGGCGCCATGCATCTATCAGCGAAGACTACAGCGCCGTCAAATGCCCCGTGTATGCCGTGAGCGGCTGGGCTGACGGCTATTCCAACGCCGTCTTCCGCATGATGGAAAATCTGCAGGTGCCGCGGAAGGGGCTGATAGGTCCCTGGAGCCACAAGTACCCTCATGCTGGAGTTCCCGGCCCGGCTATCGGCTTTCTGCAGGAATCCCTGCGCTGGTGGGACTACTGGCTCAAGGGACAGGACACGGGAATTATGGACGAACCACAACTGCGGGTCTGGATACAGGAAAGCATTCCACCGGCTGCGGCCTATAAAGAGCGGCCGGGGCGCTGGATTGCGGAAGACCAGTGGCCCAGCGAAAAAATAGAGCCCAGGGTATATCCGCTGGATGACCTTCGGCTGGCTGAGCCCGGCGAGGAGGCCGGCAGTTTCAGACACAGCGTTCAGTCCCCGCTCACCCTCGGCCTCTTTGCCGGCAAATGGTGTTCCTATTCTGCCGGCCCGGACCTGGCGTACGACCAGCGGGAGGAGGACGGCGGAGCTCTGGTTTTCCAGAGCAAGGAGCTGGAATCAGCTTGCGAGATCATGGGCACGCCTGCTGTCGAACTGGAAGTCTCGGTCGACCGGCCAGTGGCCATGATTGCAGTCCGGCTATCGGATGTAGCACCTGACGACAAGGCCACCCGGGTTACCTTTGGCCTGCTCAATCTTAACCATCACAGGGGCAGTGACAGGCCGGAGCCACTGGAGCCCGGCAGACGCTACCGAGTGCGGGTTCAGATGAACGGCATTGCCCATTCCTTCGCGGCTGGCCACCGGCTGCGTCTGTCCATATCAACGTCTTACTGGCCTCTTGCCTGGACACCACCAGAGCCTGTTCGCCTGCAGGTATTTAGCGCAAATTCCAGCCTGGAGCTGCCACAACGCGCGCCCCGCGATTCCGACAGGAACCTGCCGCCCTTCGAAGAACCTGAATGTTCACCGCCACCACCCGCCACACGACTGACGGAGGAGCATCACAACTGGCTGGTGCACCGGGACCTGGCCCGCAGCAGCTCGACACTGGAGGTCATCAGCGATAGCGGTTCCTACCGCCTGGAACCCATCAACCTGAACATCCTCACAAAAGTGGTGGAGACCTATTCCACTGTCGGAGATGACTTCGAGTCTCCGCGAGCCGAGGTAGTAACCGAACGCGGCCTGGCGCGAGATGGTTGGGCAATCAGGACGGTGACCAGGACGGTTTTGACTTCCAGCAGTGATGCCTTTCACCTGCACGCCAACATCGATGCCTATGAGCAGTCGGAACATATGGAAAAACGGGTATTTTGCAACGCCTGGACATTCCGCATTCCGAGAAATTTTGTATGAGGTGAGTCACCTGCTGAGAGCATCCCCGGTCGCAACCTGAGAGGATTACCCGAAATATGGTGAAAAAAGCTCTGAAAAGCCTGAAGTGGGTGTTAGTGGGTCTGCTCGGCCTGATGCTTCTTGTAGTTATTGCCTTCGAGGTGATTTCGTGGAATTTTCTCAGAACTCCCATTGAAGAACGGATTGAGACAGCCACGGGAAGGCAGTTTGAAATCAGGGGCGATCTGGACCTCAGCTTGCTACCGCAACCGCATGCGTCCGTTTCCCGCATGGAATTCGGCAACCCGGAGTGGGCCAGCGCAGGACAGATGCTCTCTGTTGAACAGCTAGGCGTGTCGCTGTCGTGGGCCGAGCTGGTCCGGGGCGAACTGGTACTGTCCGAGGTCAATATTGACGGCCCCATCCTTAATCTGGAAGAACGGACCGAAGGATCACCCAACTGGGTGCTCCAGGCGATGGCTGAGGCTCAGACACCAGAGGGGGAGAAGGGTGCGCAGGAGGCGGGACTACCCGTCCTTGTCAGAGAGCTGAATCTGTCAGGTGCCAGAATAAGTTATCTTGCACCGGAAGCAGATACACCCAAAACCTTGTCAATACCTTCCCTGCAGGTCCAGGATGACGGAGTGACCCTGCAAACGTCTGGCACTGTGTCATTCCGGGACAGGGAGTTCGCACTCGATGCGGACACAGATTCACTTGTTGCGTTCAGGTCGGGGTCGACTGGCTATGAAGGCCAGGCAGAAGTCGCTTCCGGCGATTCCTCTGTCCAGATCTCTTTTCTGATTCCCGAAGCTCCGAAAATCAGTCAGCTGGAGACGGATTTTCAGGTCAGCCTGCGAAATCCCGGGGAGTGGTCTGAATGGATGAATATGCCTGCACTCCAGGTGGATACCCTGGAACTCAGTGGTTCTCTTGAGCGCAAGGGGGCAAGGTGGCATCTGAGGGAGATGAATGTCCGTTCGTTCGGCAGCCAGATAACGGGTGAGCTGACCCTGGATGCCGGCGACAGGCCCCTGGTCATCAATGGACAGCTACACTCCCCTGAATTTAACGTAGAAAACCTTATGGCAGCTCTGCCTGAACCGGATGAACAATCAGAGCAACTGACGCTCTCCATACCACCGCTGCCGTCCATTGAGACACAACTCAGCCTGTCCATCGACCGTCTGCTTGTGGCGGGCAGGTCCCTTGAGAACCTGGAGGCCGGGATCGAACTGGCAGACCAGACCCTCAACCTCGAGCCATTGAAATTCGGCCTGGCCGATGGCCGTGTTGAGGGAAATGGAGTTCTTGCAAGCAATTCTGACAGGGTTTCAGCTTCTACCAGCATCGCCTTCAAGAATCTTGACTTGGCGAGGCTCGACATGGGGCCGGAACAGGGCAGCATCCCCGACGGCAAGCTTGCCATTGAACTGAAAGAACTCGCCCGGCAGGAGCCTTTCGCTCCGGAAATTCTGCTCGAAAACCTGAGGATATCTGACTCCCGGGTTTTCTGGCTGAACGAGGCCGCCGGCACCAGTCTCGACGCCAGTGTGCAGGCGTCTGGTGACAATCCGGCACCGGTCATCTCCCTGGATGGCAGCTTCCAGACCAGGCCCATCGCCATGAGTGTGGAAGGCGCCCCCCTGCCCCAACTGGTGACCAACACTGAAAACTACAGGCTTCTGGCCCAGGCAACGTCAGGTAGCCTGCGGGCCTGGGCCGATACCACCCTGGGTGCACTGCTAGAGCCGGAAAGCATGGCAGGCAATCTGGTTCTGGAGGACAGCGACGGCAAGGACCTGGAGACCTGGGTTGGCCAGGTGTTGCCCCCATTACCGGAGTTCCGGCTCAAAGGACGGCTCGACCGCGAGGGGGAGCTCTGGTCCGTCACGGGTCTGGACGGCAAAATCGGTACTTCGGAGGTGGCCGGTGAGGTTCACTACACCAACTCGGAACGGCCCCTGGTCAGGGTAAATCTGGACGCCGGCCGAATCACCCTCTCCCAGTTCCGGGCCGAAAACACTGAAGGAGATGGTGAATCAGACAACGGCTCTGACGCCACCAGCGAGAGCGCTGCGGAAAGCTCGGTACTGGCACCTCTCAGGATCTTTGACGCAGACATGGTCCTACGGGCTGATGCACTGGTCCTGCCGGACGAAAATGAACTCCGGGAGCTCTCGGTGAGGCTCACCCTGGACGAGGGAAGAGCCCGGCTGGAGCCACTTGAATTCAAGTCCGCAGGCGGGTCACTAGAGGGGGCCCTGGCACTGGATGCACGGAAAACGCCAGCGTCGGGGCGACTTGATGCCGAGTTTGAAAATATTGAACTGAGCAGGCTGGCTGACACCTTTTCGGCAGTGGAAGACCGCCTTGGCAGACTCTCCGGCGCACTGGCCCTGGATATAGAGGAGAACTCCGCCGTCGACCGCCGTGATGACCTGCTGCTTCCGTTTATCGGCCGCGTGATCTTCGACCAGTCACGACTGAACCTTCACGACGACAAAACCGGTACTGACATGACACTTCACCTTGTCAGCCACAATCCCGGGACGGGGAATGCTGCTTTTCATGTGGACGGAGAAGGCCGTTATGACGGCGACCCATTTTCACTCAGGTTCCGGGCCGACCCCCTGCTGAATATCCGTGATCCGGACCGGCCCTTTGCCCTGGACATGAAAGCAGAGATTGTCGAGAGTGAGATCAGCCTGGCGGGCTCGATACTTCAGCCCCTGGCACTGAAAGGCCTTGATCTGGATCTGGCGCTGCAAGGACCCAATCCGCAGCGTCTGAGCCGCTTGCTGGGAGTTCCGCTGCCGCTGCTGCCGCCTTATTCGGTGTCCGGAAACCTTGAACTCCGGAATGAACGGTGGGCGTTTACGGACCTTGACGGAATAGTGGGCGATAGTGACCTCCAGGGAGAAATCACATTCGATGCGAGCACCCTGCCTCCGCATCTTGCCGGGAACCTTAAATCCACATCTCTGGACATAGCCGATCTGGGAGGCCTTGTCGGCAAAGAGCCGCCCGGCTCTCCGACAGAGCAGGAGGAAGACTCCAAAGACCGGTTTGTCCTGCCGGATCAACCTCTGGTCACGGATGCCTGGCTTGACCTGTCTGCTGATGTCCAGTTCCGGGGCGAGTCCGTAAGGGCACGGGACGTCCCCCTGAGCAATGTGGTGCTGAATTTCACCCTGGAGGATGGACTGGGGCGGTTTCACCCCATCAGCTTCGGCGTTGGTAGCGGGCATATCGATTACCATCTTGAGCTTGATGCCAGAAAGGAGCCACCCGAAGGCACGATGAACGTTGAAGTCCAGGCCGTGGATCTTCAGGAAGCGCTCCGTAACTGGGAGATTGCCGATGAAAGCATTGGTACTGTTGGCGCACGCGGGAAATTCTGGGTGGAGGGAGCTTCCATTGCAGACCTTCTGGGCTCGTCCGATGGCGGTCTGACCATGCTGATGACTGGTGGCCGGCTGGATGCCCTGCTTGTGGAACTGGCCGGCCTGGATGTGTACCAGGCTTTCCTCAGCTGGGTCCGGGGCCGGGACCCGATCCCGATTGACTGTGCGTACATCGATCTGAAAACCCGGGACGGCATCGCCGAACTCGATACCTTTGTGATCGACACGGATGACACGAGTTTCTCCGGCGGCGGCAAGGTGAATCTGAACACCGAGGAACTCGACATCACCTTTCTCGCCCACCCAAAAGATGTCAGTGTCCTCTCCGCCCGCACCCCTCTGCATCTGGGCGGCACCTTCGGGAACGTAGAACCAACCCTGTATGCCGGAAAACTTTCCGCGCGTACCGGGGCAGGCGCAGCGCTTGCAGCGGTTGCCGGCCCCCTTGTGGCAATGCTGCCGCTGCTGGATCTGGGTACGGGAGAAGAGATCGATTATTGCGAGGGCCTGGTCAGCCGTACCCGCGAGGCCCTGGAAAACACGGAGACGGAGCAATGAAGTGCCGGCTGCTGCCTGTTCTGATTCTGGTTCTTGCAGCGGGCTGCGCAGGCCCCGGTGCCCATCAGGACGAGGCGACTCTGTCCCGGCAGGATTCCCTGGAGGCGTTGGAGATCAAGGCCGCGCTCATTGAAGAGCTGGGCATCTCCGGCTCGGCTATTGATGTGACAGTGGAAGAGGGACAGGTCATTCTTGAGGGGTTTGTTGAAACCCGCCAGCAGAGCCAGCGGGCAGAAGATATCGCCCAAGAGCAGAGCGACGCAGGAAGAGTGGACAACCGGATCACCGTCAAATAGGCAGTCGTCGGCAGCCAGAGCCGGGTACCGGCGCCCGCGAGCTATTCGGATTCACGCAACAGTTTGCGGGAAGTCTCAAGGTATTCCCGGCCCTGACTCAGCACGGTTTCCGGCGCCGCATGCTCGGAAGCCAGATGAACCTCTTCGAGGGTTGCCGCCAGGTCATCCAGTTCAGTGCTTATCCTCCCAAGAGCGTTTTCCAGGGTATAGGTCAGTTGATGAACCTCGGCCATGGCTGCCGGGCCGGGAGCGCTTCCGAGGAGCGCCTCCAGCTTCTCATTGTACTCAGCCAGATTGGCAAACGCCTGTCCCAGGGTCTCTGACGGCTCACCCTTGTAATGACGGACTTCCGCCGCCAGACCGGATGAGAGCAGCAAGCCTGAGACAAGGCAGATTCCGGAAATGATGTTTCGCATAGCCAACTCCTTTACACTTAGTTGTAATGGGAAGCATTATCATCTAAAAAAAGAGGTCTGGCCATGACGCATGTCAAACCGAAAGACAATTTCACCTGCGAAAGTGGGTCGGCCGGGAGGAACAGATGAGTGGTCGTCGATGTGAAATCCTTGGCAAAACAGGCCACAGCGGTGATTAGCCCAGGCAATGGGATACTGTTTCTCCTGCTGATTGCCATCGCCCTGCCGGGTTGCAGCAACAGGCTGGTCCCGCCCCAGCAAATGCAAGCCCCAGTCACCGTACACATTCTCGACCATGGCCGTCATCCCAGCCTGGTTCTACCTGAACCAGAGGGAGACTGGGTGCGTTATGTCCATGGAGAGTGGCGCTGGTACGCCGAGCACAAGACTGGAATATGGCGTGCATTCGAGGCCCTTTTCTGGCCTACCCGGGCGGCCGTTGGAAGGGGGCATCTGACCCGGCTTCCAGAATCTGGCGGGTTGTCAGCGGAGATACCTGAAGGGTTCGTCAGCCGTTATTCTTTTTCCGTCGAAAGAAAAGAGATGGCAAAGCTACGCTCAAACCTGGAGCAGCACTTTGAGCGCGCCAGCCAGACCTTCCATCAGCCGCGCTACAATCTGGACTTTGTGCCCTACCCTCACCCCTACACCGTACTTAACAACTCCAATCATGTAATGTCCCAGTGGCTCAGGGACATGGGGATAGAGGTTCATGGCACCGCACTCTTTTCACAGTGGCAAATTGGACCTGAAACCTGTGATCCATAAAACCCTGGACAATCACTCCCGCCCCCCGGTATTCAAAATACACCACGGACCGCACCGCCTGAGTCGTGCTGAGATCCAGAGCGAAATTGCCGCTCGGCCGTGCAATGCGGGCGTTGAGCGGGTAGCCGTCAGCATCCAGTTCCAAAACGATCAAACCCCTGTCAGTGACAAGGGCGTTTCCCGGGATGCGGGGCAGTTTTGTCTGTTTTTTGTACTATTTGGCACGAATCAGAAGAAAGTCTGATAAAATCCCGCGCTCTGCGCTCACCTGCCACTGCATAAAAGACAGCATGCACTTACGAGGTTATTGAGGAAATATAATATGATATTGAGGCACCTGCCCTCCCGTTTTTCAGTCCTTTTTTTGGCACTTTTTCCTCTGATTCTGTCTTCGCCCCCAAGCCTGGGTGGTGGATTTGATGAACAGCTTGTGGTTCAACTCGCCAGATCAGCGCCCAACCTTGACCCAGGAGTCCTCAGAAGCGCCGTGCGGGCCAGTCGCTGCGCGGTAAGCACTGGCGTCGAAGCTCCCGAACGCCTTGCAGTCATCGACTTCAGCCTGCCCTCGAGTGAAGAGCGCATGTGGATCTTTGATCTGAGCGAGCAAAAGCTGATGTTCAGGGAACTGGTTGCTCACGGCAAGAACAGTGGCATGACAACGGCGACGGACTTCTCCAACGTCCTGAATAGTTACCAGTCCAGCATTGGGCTATTCAGGGCCAGTGAAAGCTATTTCGGCAAGCATGGTTATTCACTGCGGCTGGACGGACTCGAGACCGGCATCAATGATCGTGCCCGGGAACGCGCCATC
Source organism: Marinobacter sp. (assembly GCF_044799475.1). Lineage (GTDB taxonomy): Bacteria > Pseudomonadota > Gammaproteobacteria > Pseudomonadales > Oleiphilaceae > Marinobacter. The sequence goes on from NZ_CP085217.1 coordinate 3,407,224, forward strand.
GTCATTCACGGCGCCGATTATGTTGATCCTTCCTGGGTCAGCGCCCATGGGCGCATTGGCCGCAGCCACGGCTGCCCTGCCGTTCGTCAGGGAGTCATCAAAAACGTTGTGGACAATCTGAAGGGGGGCCAGTTGGTATTCAAATATTACCCGGACCAGAAATGGCTGCAGTCTTCCCGTTTCCTGAACTGTGACGAAGGGAAAATTCTTTCTTCCGCTGGAGCATCAGAGGCTGGGAGCAGGAGAGTTCTCTGAGAGCCTGCACCTCTGCTGGCAGAGGTGCACCTCCTTTTCCTTTTTCCAGCAATCGTTCTGTTGATACCCCTTGCCAGCTTTGCAAAACTGAACCCAAAGACAGGGAAGGGGAAACTCCATGTGTGGCCGTTATGCGCTCTACGAGCCAGTTGATCAGGTGGCCCAGCGAATCGGCTACCCTGTCCGCTCCAGTGAGTCGCTGCCCGGGAATGGTTACAACATTCCACCTGGCGGCTTTATTGTCGCTGTGGCGGCGGTAGACGAGAAACCGGAGATCCTGCCCATGTGGTGGGGATTCCGCCCACACTGGGCTGGCGAAGATGCACCCGAGCCCATCAATGCGAGAGCTGAAAATGTTGCCGGGAGCAATTTTTTCAAGGGCAGCTTTGCCCGCCACCGGTGCATAATTCCGGCCAATGGCTGGTTTGAGTGGCGTCAGAACAATGGTGACAAACAACCCTTCTATATCCACCACCGGGATGGGGATCTGCTGCTGATGGCCGGGATCTTCACCACCGACGAAGATGGGAATCCGGCCTGCTGCATTCTTACCGAGGATGCCCGGGGCCCCGCAAAGGACATACACCCCCGGATGCCAGTGGTGCTGGGAGAAGGCGTGGAGATCTGGCTCGACCCGGAAACCCATGACCGGGAGACACTCAAACGGAAAGTGAAGCACCTCTCACCGGACAGGCTTTGTTTCCGCCCTGTCTCAGCCCGGGTCAACAACCCCCGGAATGACGATGAGGACGTACTGAAAGAAGTGAGCTGACTCAGCTTCCCACCGACAGGGAAAGAATACGGGACAGATGGCTATAGGGAAGCCCTGTCTCCCGGTGCCATTCATTGAATGCAGTCTGAGCCTGAATCAGAGCTTTGCGGGTGCCGGGCGTTGCATCCAGCACCCCTTCCCGGCGCAATCCAGTAACCACATCCGTGGACAGAATAAAGCCATCCCAGCCAACCCGCCGCAGAAAATACTGGGCAGAAGTGCCGCCAAGGCGACTGCCATGGCGCTTGAGCCAGAGCAGCAGCCCCACCTGGTCTTCTGACGGCCAGCTGCTTAGAAATGCACCAAAACTGCCGAATTTCTCCGAGGCCTCCACAATCATCCGGGCGTTCTCCGGCACTGTGCGTATCTTCTGCATGTTCCGCACAATCCGCTCATCCTGCGCCAGCTCCTCCAGCACATCCGTTGGCACCTGCTGCCAGTAAAGCGGCACAAACCCCTCAAACGCAGCCTCAAAACCGGGCCATTTGTTCTCAATCACCCGCCAGACAAAGCCCGCTTTGAAGACACACTTTGTAATTTCGGACAGGTAACGGTCATCCCCCCTGGTTTCCAGCTCCCCGGCCTGGGCCACTAGAGGCAGGGCTCGTTGCAACTCGGCTTCACCGCCCTTGCGGGCAGCAGCCTGATCATGGATTCTGGAAAAAGACATGGGGCATCCGGAGTCTGGTTGCAGGTATGAAGCCGGCCGGGTCACTATAAAACAAACTGACCAACGCAGGGAGTAACAAGTATGCCAGTCATTGGATGGGTTTTTCTTCTTCTTGCGCTCGCGCTGATACTGGGCAGCCTTTTCATGCTGCGGGACAGCGCCAACATGCCAATTTCAAGGGAAAAGATGAAAAAGATCCGCAAGCGCAAGGCGGAAATAGAAGCGGAAGAAAAGGCCGAAGACGAAGACAGGTAATTGCTGGAGCCAATGATTCTGGTCAGGCAGCCCTGGCTCTGCCCGGTGCCCTGTCCAGGCAGGCAAACATCGCCGCCACCTCCCGGTGCTTTCTGGCTTCCGGCCAGATGGCCTCCGCTTCGGCAAAACCCCGCCGCAGGTAGTTGAGCCACTGCTTTACACGACCCGTGACGTACCTGTCTTCAAGATGCCCCTGTAGCGCAAAGCCATAGTCCTTGACCAGCTCCACAACTTCCGCCCAGGTCATGGCAGCCAGGGTTTCGCCTTTCTGGCTGGCCTTTATCTGAGCGGCCAGGTCCGGACGGGAGATCAAACCGCGCCCGATCATGACATCCTCGCAGCCGGACACTTTTCGGCAGCGCCAGTAGTCCTCCACGGTCCAGATATCACCATTGGCAATAACATGAGCCGAGACCGCCTCCCTGACCAGCGCAATGTCTTCCCAGTAGGCCGGTGGCTTGTAACCGTCTACCTTGCTGCGGGCGTGGATGACGATTTCAGCCGCACCGGCCGACTCAAGGGCCTGGCCGCAGGCGACCCCCATGGAACGATCTTCATATCCCAGGCGCATCTTGGCGGTTACAGGAATGCTCGCCGGCACCGCCTGGCGCACGGCCGCAGTGATGTCATACATCAGGTCCGGCTCACGCATGAGCACACACCCGCCCTTGTGCCTGTTCACTGTTTTCGCCGGACAACCGAAGTTGATATCCACCTGGGTGGCTCCGAGCTCGACTGCTCTGGCACCGTGGCGCCCCATCATTACCGGGTCCGATCCCAGCAGTTGAATAGCCACAGATGTGCCGACGCGGGTACGGGAGTGATTATGCAGTTCGGGGGCGTATTTATGGAAAATCCGGGGTGGCAGCATGCCGTGGGTTACGCGAATGAACTCGGTTACACACCTGTCGATACCTCCGACCCCGGTCAGGGTTTCACGGATGGGTGCGTCGACCAACCCTTCCATCGGGGCGAGGATGATTCGCATGAATGCTCCAGCGACTACAGGCACGAATGTTTGGCTGATCAAAAATCAGGCGGAGCAGGATTGTAAGGAATTTGGCGGGAAGTTGGTAGCGGGGACACCCGCAATCGTGTGCCCCCACTCTGGTTTATCAGCCCTGAACGTCAAAACGGTCTGCATTCATGACCTTGGCCCAGGCGGCAACGAAGTCCCTCACGAACTTCTCCTGGTTGTCGTCCTGAGCGTAGACTTCAGCGTAAGAGCGGAGAATGGAATTCGATCCGAACACCAGATCCACCCGTGACGCTGTCCACTTCACCTGGTCGGTTTTGCGGTCGCGAACTTCATAGTGGTTGTTACCCGCCGGCTTCCAGGTGTAACCCATGTCGGTCAGATTGACGAAGAAGTCATTCGTAAGCTGGCCTTCACGGTCAGTGAACACACCATGCTTCGTGCCCCCATAGTTGGTGTCGAGCATACGCATGCCGCCAATCAGCACCGTCATTTCGGGCGCGGTCAGGCCCAGGAGCTGGGCACGGTCGAGCAGCATCTCTTCCGGCTTCACCACATACTCTTTCTTCTGCCAGTTACGGAAGCCATCCGCCAGGGGTTCCATCGGCTCGAAAGAATCCACGTCCGTCATCTCCTGAGCGGCATCGCCACGGCCCTTGAGGAACGGAACGCGGATTTCGTATCCAGCGGCTTTGGCCGCCTTCTCGATACCAACACTGCCGGCCAGCACGATCACATCGGCGACACTGGCGCCGGTTTCAGCAGAGATCTTTTCGTAGACTTTCAGAACCCTGGCCAGACGCTCAGGCTCATTGCCCTCCCAGTCCTTGTGCGGAGTCAGGCGGATGCGGGCGCCGTTGGCACCGCCGCGATTGTCAGAACCGCGGAAAGTACGCGCACTGTCCCAGGCGGTGCTGACCATGTCCCCGATCGAGAGGCCACTTTCAGCAATCTTTTCCTTCAACACTTCTTCACAGTAGTCAATGCTGCCAGCCGGCACCGGGTCCTGCCAGATCAGGTCTTCTGACGGTGCATCCGGGCCGATATAGCGGGTCTTCGGCCCCAGGTCACGATGGATCAGCTTGAACCAGGCACGGGCGAAGCAGTCCCTGAAATATTCAGGATCAGCCATGAACCGCTCGCAGATCGCACGATATTTCGGGTCGACCTTCATTGCCATATCCGCATCGGTCATGATGGGGTTGCGGCGGGTCGAAAGGTCAGTGGCGTCCACCGGCTTGTCCTCTTCCTTCATGTTCACCGGTTCCCACTGACAGGCTCCGGCCGGGCTCTTCTTCTGCTCCCATTCATGGCCGAACAGCAGTTCGAAATACCCCATGTCGAACGTTGTCGGATTGGTTGTCCAGGCGCCTTCAATGCCTGAACTCACGGCGTTGACCGCTTTGTCCTTCATGTTGGGGTTGTTCCAGCCAAAGCCCTGTTCGGTCACATCGGCTGCTTCCGGCTCGGGACCAAGTGCCTCTGCGTCACCATTACCATGGCATTTGCCCACAGTATGGCCGCCAGCGGTCAGAGCGGCGGTTTCTTCGTCGTTCATCGCCATGCGGGCGAAGGTTTCACGAACCTGCTCGGCGCTTTTGACGGGATCAGGTACGCCATTGACCCCTTCCGGATTGACGTAGATCAGGCCCATTTGAACGGCGGCCAGGGGATTTTCCATGGTTCCCGGACTGTCAACATCGCCATAACGCTCGTCAGACGGCGCCAGCCATTCTTTTTCTGCTCCCCAGTAGATGTCTTTTTCCGGATGCCAGATGTCCTCGCGCCCAAAGGAGAAACCAAACGTTTTCAGGCCCATATTTTCGTAGGCAATGTTGCCAGCCAGAATTATCAGGTCGGCCCAGGAAAGTTTATTGCCATATTTTTTCTTGATCGGCCACAGCAGTCGGCGCGCCTTGTCGAGGCTGACGTTATCAGGCCAGGAGTTGAGCGGCGCAAAACGCTGGTTACCGGTGCCACCACCCCCCCGGCCGTCAGCAATACGGTAAGTTCCCGCTGCGTGCCACGACATGCGGATCATCAGGCCCCCGTAATGTCCCCAGTCTGCCGGCCACCATTCCTGATTGTCGGTCATCAGGGCGTGCAGATCGTTCTTGAGCGCGTCGAAATCGAGCTTTTTGACTTCTTCACGGTAATCGAAATCTTCCCCCATCGGATTGGTCTTGCTGTCGTGCTGATGAAGGATGTCCAGATTCAACGCCTCAGGCCACCATTCCATGACATCGCTGCTTTCCGTGGTGTTTGCGCCATGCATAACCGGACACTTGCCACCACTGTCACTGTTCTGTGTCATTTTTCTCTCCTGTTTCTGCGTTATTGACAAAAAGTTTTGGGCCGAGGGAATTATTCCATACAGATCGACATGGTTGGCTGACTGGATGCGCCCTGATGTCCATTACGTGCCACCGGCGCAGAATTGTTTATCACTGAAATGGGCTACCCTCACCATCCAAGACACCTACACGTTACAGACCGCAAGCAATCGAAGAACAATTAATTAAGAAAACATGGACGAAAGGTTTTAACAATCGATAGAAGAAAAGACCGAGGCGAAACTGTTAAAAATCGGCGGCGCCCCAATTTCCACTGAAGCGTCGCCTTTCATTTGTCAGTGAGCGCGCACGAAGGCGCGCACCGTTTGTCACGCCAGATCAAAACGATCAGCGTTCATTACCTTTGCCCAGGCGGCCACGAAGTCCCGGGCAAACTTCTCCCTGGCGTCATCCTGCGCGTAGACTTCGGTCAGGGCGCGCAGCTGTGAGTTGGAACCAAACACGAGGTCTACCCGGGTTCCTGTCCACTTCACTTCGCCACTCTTGCGATCAAAGCCCTCGTAAACATCATCGTCATCCGTGCTCTTCTTCCAGTTGATACCCTGGTCCACCAGGTTAACGAAAAAGTCGTTTGTCAGTCTGCCCGGCGTTCTGGTGAACACGCCGTGCTTCGCGCCTTTGTAGTTAGTGTCCAACACACGCAAGCCGCCCACCAGTACGGTCATCTCCGGTGCGCTCAGTTGCAGAAGCTGAGCCCGGTCCACCAGCAACTCTTCCTCGGAGACGCTGAATTTTGTCCGGCGGTAGTTCCGAAAGCCGTCGGCGTGAGGTTCGAGGTGCTCGAACTGCACGGTATCGGTCTGTTCCTGAGACGCATCGGTGCGGCCCGGCTCAAAGGGCACCTCGATGCTGTGTCCTGCATCCGTCGCAGCCTTCTCGACTGCCGCGGAACCAGCCAGCACGATCAGGTCCGCCAGAGAAATCTTTTTGTTGCCACTCTGGGCCTTATTGAAGTCCTCCTGAATGTCGCCAAGGATCTTGAGGACTTTCGCCAGCTGATCCGGCTGATTCACCTCCCAGTCCTTCTGGGGCAGCAGGCGAATGCGCGCACCATTGGCACCACCGCGCATGTCTGACCCACGGAAGGTAGAGGCGGATGCCCAGGCTGTAGACACCAGCTCAGATACTGACAGGCCGGAATCCAGAGTCTTCTTCTTCAGCTCCCTGATGTCGTGCTCGCCCACCAGATCGTGGTCCACAGCCGGCACCGGGTCCTGCCAGATCAATTCTTCTTTTGGCACATCCGGGCCGAGGTAGCGTGCAACCGGCCCCATGTCACGGTGGGTCAGCTTGAACCAGGCCCGAGCGAAGGCGTCCGCAAACTCTTCCGGATTTTTGTGAAAGTGCTCGGAAATCTTCCGGTACTCAGGGTCCACCCGCATCGCCATATCCGCAGTGGACATCATGATGGGCACGCGCTTTGAGCCGTCCTCGGGATCCGGCGCCATGTCCTTTTCAGTGAGACCCTTCGGCTTCCACTGCTGCGCGCCTGCCGGGCTTTTGGTCAGCTCCCACTCATATCCGAGCAGAACATCGAAGTAACTCATGTCCCATTTGATGGGCGTTGGTGTCCAGGCACCTTCCAGGCCGCTGGTGATCGCATCCCGGCCCTTGCCGCTCTTGTAGCTGCTCAGCCATCCCAACCCCTGGTCTTCGATAGGTCCACCCTCGGGCTCGGGACCAATGTGGGAAGGATCGGCCGCACCGTGGGTCTTGCCGAAAGTGTGGCCACCGGCCGTCAGTGCGACAGTCTCGTAGTCGTTCATGGCCATCCGGGCGAAGGTCTCGCGGATGTCATGGGCGGAAAGTTCCGGGTTGGGGTCGCCATCCGGGCCTTCCGGGTTGACGTAGATCAGGCCCATCTGGACGGCGGCCAGTGGATTTTCAAGTTCATGGTCGGCGCTGTAACGCTCGTTGCCCAGCCATGTATCCTCAACGCCCCAGTAAACGTCTTCTTCAGGCTGATAGATGTCTTCGCGACCCCCTGCAAAGCCAAAGGTCCTGAAGCCCATGGATTCCAGCGCAACGTTACCACTCAGGATATAGAGATCAGCCCAGGAGAGCCTGTTGCCGTACTTCTGCTTGATTGGCCACAGCAGGCGACGGGCCTTGTCGAGGTTTGCATTGTCGGGCCAGCTGTTGAGGGGAGCAAAACGCTGGGAGCCGGTGCCGGCACCACCGCGGCCGTCGCCGATCCGATAGGTACCTGCACTGTGCCATGCCATGCGGATAAAGAAAGGGCCGTAATGGCCGTAATCCGCTGGCCACCAGTCCTGGGAGTCGGTCATGAGCGCGTGGAGATCTTTCTTTACCGCCTCAAGATCGAGTTTCTGGAATTCCTCGGCGTAATCGAAGTCTTCACCCAGAGGGTTGGACCTGGGATGACGCTGATGAAGGATGTTCAGATTCAGCTGTTTTGGCCACCAGTCCTGATTGCCGGTCCGCTCGTCAGACAGTCTGGTTCGAGAACCGTGGATCACCGGGCATTTGCCAGGGGTCTGCATATCGATCTTTCCGCTCATTTCTCTGCTCCTGTTATTTTTTTCCACAAAACACCACGTGGCCGAGGGATCTGTGCCCATCATCGCGCCGCTGATTCACTCAACGCGATGCCCGGACCTGATACAGCCGGTGCGCCCTGTTCGCCAGAAGTGATCTCAATGGCGGGTAACATGCATGCCCTTTGCTTGAGCCGGACTTCTGGCCCGCCTAGTCGTCAGACACCTACAAATCCTAGACCAATCGCACCATCCACACTAAATTACATATCGCCAGGAGCGCGATAGGCTAAATTTATCATGTCGTGATTTTTATGCCGGACAAGGCGAAAACAGGGGAGGAAATCGTAATCTGGTGATGACCAGAGATCAGTTCAGGCGCTCTATGCGAACAAACTTGCCGTTATTGTCGAAAAAGATCCGGAAGCTGCCTCTGACTCCTTCGCGAAGATAGAACTTTGACAGGATGCGAGCCGGAAACCGGACTTTGCGTCCGTCCCGGCTCACCGCATGGACATCGCTGGCTACACCCTGGTAGACCTTGATCCACTCATCGGATGAAATAGCGATGTCCAGGTCGAGATGTTGCATGGGTCGTGCTTAGTGGCTGAGGTCAAGCAGCAGCCTGTTCAGACGTGCAACATAGGCTCCCGGATCTTCCAGTTGCTCGCCGCTGGCCAGGGTTGCCTGGTCGAACAGAACCGCTGAGAGCTCGTTAAAGCGCTCGTCGGCCTTTTCGTTCTCAAGCCGCTGAACCAGCGGATGTTCTACATTGATCTCGAAAATGGGCTTGCTCTCAGGCACTTTCTGCCCTGCCGCTTCCATGATCTTGCGCATCTGCATGCCCATGTCATGCTCGGCCACTACCAGGCAAGCCGGGGATTCAGTCAGACGGTTGGTTACCCGCACATCCTGGACCTTGTCCCCGAGCGCTTTTTTGACCTGCTCCAGCAGATCCTTGTGGGCTTCGGTGGCTTCTTCCTGCTGCTTTTTGTCTTCCTCAGTTTCAACTTCGCCGAGATCCAGCTCACCGCGGGCCACGTCCTGGAACTGCTTGCCTTCGTATTCGTTGAGGTAGCCCATCATCCACTCATCGACCCGGTCAGAGAGGATCAGCACTTCCACGCCTTTCTTGCGGAAGACTTCCAGATGCGGGCTGCTCTTGGCAGCCGTGAAGCTGTCACCGGTAATGTAGTAGATCTTGTTCTGGCCTTCCTTCATGCGCTCAATGTAGGCATCAAGGGAGACAGTCTGCGGGTCGTCGCCGTTCTGGGTACTGGCGAAGCGCAGGAGTTTGGCGATCTTCTCCTTGTTGGCGAAATCTTCCGCCGGGCCTTCCTTGAGCACGGTGCCGAACTCATCCCAGAAGGTCTGATATCTGGCTGCGTCCCTGTTGGCCAGCTTGGACAGCATGTCCAGGACCCGCTTGGTCAGGGCCGAGCGGATGCTTTCTACCGTGGCATCGTTCTGCAGGATTTCCCGGGATACGTTCAGGGAAAGATCGTTGGAGTCGATCACGCCCTTGGTGAAGCGCAGGTACAGAGGCAGAAACTGTTCGGCGTCGTCCATGATGAAAACACGCTGGACATAGAGCTTGAGGCCACGTGAGGCATCGCGCTGGTACAGGTCGAAGGGTGCCCGCGCGGGGATATACAGCAGGCTGGTGTAATCGAGCTTGCCTTCCACCTTGTTATGGGACCAGGTCAGCGGATCTTCGAAATCGTGGGCAATGTGTTTGTAGAACTCTTTGTACTCTTCGTCCTTGATCTCATTACGCGACAGGGTCCAGAGCGCGGTAGCGTCGTTAACAGTTTCTTCTTTGGCCTCGCCCTCCTTCTCCTCGGTCTCGGTTTTCATCACAACCGGAAAGGAGATGTGGTCGGAGTATTTCTTGACCAGGGTGCGCAGGCGGGAGCCGTTGGCGAACTCTTTCTCTTCTTTCTTCAGATGCAGGATGACCTGGGTGCCACGGGCCTCCCGCTCGACCTGTTCAATGGAGAATTCACCTTCAGCGGCGGACTCCCAGTGAACGCCTTCTTCCGCTGGCCGGCCGGCCTTGCGGGTAAACACTTCGACCCGCTCGGAGACGATGAATGCGGAATAGAAGCCAACACCGAACTGGCCGATCAGCTTGCTGTCTTTCTTTTCGTCGCCGGTGAGCTGGCCGAGAAAATCAGCGGTGCCGGATCGGGCGATGGTGCCGAGATTCTGGATGACTTCGTCACGGTCCATGCCGATGCCGTTATCAGTGAGGGTGACGGTGTTTTTCTCTTCGTCGTAGTCGAGGCGGATTTTGAGATCCGGATCGTTCTCAAGGAGGCTGTCATCTTTGAGGGCGGCGAAGCGCAGTTTGTCCTCGGCGTCGGAGGCGTTGGAGATGAGCTCCCGCAGGAAAATTTCCTTGTTGGAATACAGGGAGTGGATCATCAGATGAAGCAGCTGCTTCACCTCGGTCTGGAAGCCGAGGGTTTCTTTCTTCGATTCGACCGTCATTTTTACTGTTACTCCTGACTTGAGTCTTGCCTTTGGTTCCTGACACTCCAGCCTGCTGTCTTTGGTGCAGGCGCGAAGTGGGGTGTTTTAACTGACAGCAGAAATGGGGGTACGGCACTGCTTTTCAAGGCCTGGGACGACCGAAAAGCCAGTGGCTAATCTTCAAGAAGAAAATGCGCCCTGGCCGTGGCTATGGGTTGACGGCGGGATTTCTGCCAGGCAGTAACCATGACGTTGGCGACCCGGTTGCCCTGGCGGGTCAGATGGCATTCGGCAAAGGTTTCGCGATCGAGACCAGCACGCAGGTAGTCAAGTGAGAAGTCAACGATCTTCGGCATCCGGAAGGTGTCCTGGGACATCATCAGGTAGATGGCAGCAGAGACTTCCATGAAGCCTCCGATAACGCCACCATGGATCGCCGGCAGGATGGGGTTGCCGAGGTTCTCAGGTTTTGGCGGCAGACGGAAGATCAGGTCGTCTCCAAAGCGATCACAGTGCAGGCCGAGGTACCGGGCATAGGGAATACTTTCCAGCATGCGGGAAAAGTCACCGGTTTCCTGGGTGTGGCGGAGGATATCGGGGCTGGTCATTCCCTGCCTCCCGTTATCAGGTCTCTGTAGGACTTGGGGGTCGCCTCCCGGCCGATACGCATGAAGGTGCCAACGCAGTGGGCGACTGTGTGGCCTTCTTCCTGGTAGGCCTCACAGCGGGTGAAGACAATATTCCGGGTCATCCGGTACACCTCGGCCCGGGCGTACACGGGCAGGTCCGGTTCGGCCGGGCGCATGTAATCCATCCTCAGATCCAGAGTCGGGCAAAGTTCGAATTCCGGCAGAGCGCAGATCATGACCGAACCAGAGGTGGTGTCCATCAGGGTGGTGATGGCGCCACCGTGAATCACCCGGGTTCGAGGATCGCCAATGATTTTTTCACTGTAGGGCAGGCAGAGCGTCAGGTGGTTCTCGCCGGCGTCGGTAACGCTCAGCCCAAGTTCCCGGGCCTGGTGGAGGATGCCTATGAACCGGCGAACCCGGTCCATGCGATCGGGATCAGTCATGTATTCCGCCTGAGGGTTGATGAATTCGGATCAGGCCATTTTATCAGGTCTGAGTATTTTTTTCGGCTTTTGCCTTTGGTTCAGTTTTCGTCTGCGCATCTTCAAAGATTTTTCCGGCCCGCAGTGCTTTCAGGGCACTTGAACGGAACTCCCTGCGGTACAGGACGAACACCACCAGGGTCGAGGCGGCAATGCACAGGAGTGGATGGATAAACCAGGTAACGATGGCAAGGGCGTAATAATAAGATCTGAGGCCCAGGTTGAAGGCGTCGCCAGCCAGGTTGCAGGTGGTCGCCGCGCTCTTGGCAAAAGCCTCCCGGGCTGCGGGGGTGATTTTTGCGTCATCCGGGGGCGCTGCGCTGCCGATGAGTACAGCGACGAAGTTGTACATGCGCATGGACCAGGTGAACTTGAAAAAGGCATAGACAAAAACCAGTAGCAGGACGACCAGTCGCAGTTCCCATATTTCCCGGGTGGGCGGACTGCCAAATGGCAGGGGTTCGAATACTTTCATGACCTCCTGGGTATACCCCAGGGCGGTAATAATACCGGCAAGAATCAGCAGGCAGCTGGATGCAAAAAAGGCGCCGTTGCGCTCGAGATTCCCCACTACCGTCGCGTCTGGTATGCGGTTTTCCCGGCGCAGCATCATCCGCATCCAGTCTTCCCGGTACAGATCCAGGGTATTGGAGAGACAGGGACGTGACCTGGCCATTCGCCGGGAATACTCGCTGTAGCCAAGCCAGCACACCAGAAACCAGGCCAGGGCAATGAAATCGAGGGCGGCTGACATCAATGATGGGCATCCGGGTGGTGTTGAGAAGTTGGCGTGGAACAGATCGCAGATCATACCCGATCAAACGGGCCGGCTCCAGCCACCGACCCTCCAGAGCCCCCCGCGCCCCGGGCCATGATGCTGGTAATCGAAGCGCCGGCTTTGTGTGTTATAACATGGTCATACTCACTATCATTCACCATCACTTACAGGGAAGCTTATTGTGATTATCAGATCTGGTATGCATGGCCTGACATTTATCGCACTGCTGCTCCTGATGTCCGGGTGCACGGTCAACCCGGTGACTGGCGAAAAACAGCTCTCCCTGATACCGGAGAGTCAGGAAAAATCCATAGGGACCCAGCAATATACGCCAACTCTGCAGACCCAGGGCGGCCGCTATTATCTGGACCCGGAGCTTACGCGCTACGTCAGCGACGTAGGTCAGAAGCTGGCGGCAGTCAGTGACCGGCCAGACCTGCCCTACGAGTTTGCCGTTATCAACAGCGGCACTCCCAATGCCTGGGCACTTCCCGCGGGCAAGATTGCCATAAACCGCGGCCTGCTGACGGAACTGGATAACGAGGCGCAACTGGCCGCCGTGCTGGGCCATGAAATTGTTCACGCCGCTGCGCGTCACAGCGTGCAGCGGATGCAGCAGGGCATGCTGCTGAGCGCCGGCATGGCAGGGCTCGGCATGGCGCTTTCGGACAATGAATATGCCTCAATGATTATGGGCGGCGCGGCCCTGGGCAGCCAGATAGCCCTGGCCCAGTACAGCCAGGACCATGAGCTGGAAGCGGACCGTTACGGAATGCAGTACATGAAAGCAGCCGGCTATGATCCCCAGGCTGCTGTCGAGCTCCAGGAGATCTTTGTGCGGATGTCCGAGGGCCAGCAGAGCGGGTTTATCCAGGGCCTGTTCGCCACACATCCCCCATCCCAGGCCCGCGTTGATGCCAACCGGAGGCTGGTTCAGGAGATAGGCGCCGGTGGCAGAATCGGGCGTGATACCTATCAGAAGAGACTGGGCTATCTCGAAAAGCATCTTCCCGCTTACGAGTCCGAGGACAAGGCGATGAAGCTTGCCAAGGCCAAAAAATATGACCAGGCGCTGGGCAAAATCAACGAGGCCATCCGCATCGAGCCGGATGAGGCGCGATTTTACGCATTCCGCGGCCAGCTCCATGAGCAGAAAAACGCGACACAAAAAGCACAGGCGGATTACGACAAGGCCGTATCACTGTATCCGGAAATGTTCAGTTACCGGATTCAGCGGGGGCTTCACGAACTGGAACTGAACAATCTTGAAAAAGCGCGACAGGACCTGACTGCCGCCAACCAGGTCGTGCCTACGTCGCTGGCCTTCCTGCGGCTGGGGGACATTGCGGTACAACAGAACCGCCGGGATGACGCCATCCAGTATTACAGCCAGGCGGCCAAATCCGAGGGGGAAATTGCCAAAGAAGCCCAGCGCAAACTGGCAGCTCTGACGAAATAATTACTGCGCAGGGTAGCTGTTCCGGCCCCTGTTGCAGGAGCCGGAACCGGTCAGAGAGGCAGGCTGGCCAGTATCCGGGAGGCGGTAGTCTCCGGCTTTTCCAGCATGAAACAGTGTCCGCCCGGGGCCGTTTCCGAGGTTACGGCACCGTTACCGGATTGCCAGCGGGAAACGGACTGCGCCACGAATGGGTAGGTGCGTTCACCATGGATAACGTGGGTGGGAGTCTGCACCTTTCGAAGAGCCCTCCACAGACCTCTGGGGAAAGAACCGAACAGCTCGGATTCACGTTCTGGCAGGCACCTCAGGGTCAGGGCTCCGCTTTCCACCGGCTTCAACCCGTAACGGACATAGCTGGTCAGGCATCGATCGTCCCAACCCCGGAAGATGCCCCGCTGATGGAAATAGCCAAAGGCTTCTTTCTCGTCCTGCCAGTACGTCTGCCGCCTGCGGGCGCGGCTTGCCATGGTGTTCCTCTGCCACAGGCCGACCCTGTCCGATAGTGTCATCAACGCAATCATTGACCGGGTAAAAACCACCGGGTCCAGCAGCACCGACTGCCGGAAAAGGCCCGGAAAGCTCGCCATAATCAGCACTGTCATCACGCCGCCGAAGCTATGGCCGAGGCCGTACAAAGGCGCCTGCTGGCCCTTCGCATCTACGTATTGGGGCAGAAAGCCCTCCAGCGCCTCGTGGCAGAAGCCAGCGGTCGCATTCCAGCCCCGAAAACGACCGCCGTGGTCACTGTCGCCGTGCCCCTGGATATCGCTGATGAAAAGATCTGCGTGATCCAGCAACGGGCTCAGCAGATGTTCATAAACCAGACCCGCATAGCCATTGCCATGGATGAAATGGATTAAAGGGCGCCCGGTGGGCTGGCTTCTGAGGCCTCGCAGGGTGAAACCGGCTGAAGTGACATGGGACCAGGGCTGCAGCCTCTCTTCCAGGGTGAGCGGCCAGGCATCCTGGCCCGTTCTCTGTTGATGCTGCTCCAAGGACTGTCTCCGTAAAAGAAATCACAGGCGTTATCCTCTGACAACGGCTCCATCCAATCAATTGCATTTGCAAACCATCTCTGCCGGGGCCTTCCGGGCCAGATTTGCCCAACTGACGTAGCGACACCGTCAAGGTTCGCATTGACTTTTAGAGCAATAACTCTAAAAATCAGGATATCCCAACAACAACGGATGAATTCCATGCTAGCCAGACTCATAAAACCAATGGCCTTCCAGGCACGCCGCCTGTACGTCGAGGTGATGTTCCATGTCATGGGCCAGGCCCTTCAGGCCATTAGCGAAGTGGACGCGGAGGTGCAGTCAGAAGCCCGCGGTCTGCCCGATGGTTTCATTTTCGAGATGATGGTAATGCCGGACGGCCCGCGTCTTGTTGTCGAGCACATTGGGGGCGGCGCTTTCAGGTATCACAGTGGCGAACCCCCGCGTCCGGTAAGTGTTTCCATCCAGTTCAAACACATTGCCCACGCCTTTCTCGTTCTGTCCTTCCAGGAGAAAACATCCACAGCCTTCGCCAATGACCGCATGCTGGTAAACGGCGACGTAAGCCATGCAGTCAGGATGACCCGGATTCTGAACAGGCTGGAAGCCTTCATTCTACCCAGATTGATCGCTTCACGGGCGATCAAGGAATATCCGGAAGACCTGAAGCTGCCGACCAAGGTGATCAGCGCTGCCCGAATCTACCTGAAAGTGGCCACTCAATTTTTCGACACGGTGAGAGCATTATGAGCAACCAGTATTATGAGTTTTTCTGTCCTGTAAAAGTCATCGCTGGCAAGGCTGCGCTGGAACACATTCCCTACGAAGTGACGGGTCTGGGCTCCAGACGTCCGATGATTATCACCGACAAGGGCGTGCGGGCCGCGGGGCTGCTGGATCCGGTCGTTTCCGCCTGCGAGGAAAGCGGACTTGAAATTGCTTACATCTACGACGACGTCCCCCCGGACTCTTCCGTGGATGTGGTCCGCGACATAGTAAGCATCTATCGCAGTGAAAAATGCGATTCTATTATTGCCATTGGTGGCGGCTCCGCCATCGATACCGCCAAAGCGGTGAACATCCTGGCATCAGAGGGTGGCGACGATATCAGCAAATATGTCGGCAACGGAATCCTCAAGCGGCCCCTGAAACCTTTCCTGGTGGTGCCTACCACTTCCGGCACAGGTTCAGAAGTAACGGCAGTGGCCGTAATTGCCGACCATGAGAAATCCGTCAAGCTGCCCTTCTCGTCCTCATACCTGCTGCCCAATGCGGCCATCATTGACCCGCGCATGACCCTGACCCTGCCTCCTCACGTAACGGCAGCCACGGCTATGGACGCCATGACCCATGCTACTGAGGCCTTCACGTGTATCGCGAAAAACCCTCTCAGCGATGCTTATGCCACGGCAGCAATCAGAAAAATCAGCACCCACCTTCTGGCCGTCATGAAAAACCCGAAGGACGCCGACTCACGCCTTGAACTGGCTCAGGCCTCCACCATGGCCGGGATCGCCTTTTCCAATTCCATGGTAGGCCTCGTCCATGCACTTGGACACGCCACCGGCTCCATCTGCCATCTGCCCCATGGCCTGTGCATGAACCTGTTCCTGCCCTACGTGCTGGAGTACAACCTGGAGTCCATCCGTGAGCCCCTGGGAGAACTCCTTCTCTACCTGGACGGTCCTGAGGCTTACGCCAACACACCAGCAAGCCGGCGGGCAGAGGCATCCATAGCTTCCATCCGTCGTCTGCGCGACGCCCTGTACAAGCACTGCGAACTGCCCCGCACGCTGAAAGAAACGGGCAAGGTCGAAGAAAGCCAGCTGGACAGGATTGCAAAGGCCGCGCTGGATGATGGCTCCATCATGTTCAACCCAAAAGAAGTGAGTCTGGAAGATGCCAGAGCCGTGCTGAAACGCGCCTGGGCCTGATCCGACAGCACTGCCGTCCGATCTCCGGGCCGGACGGCAGTCCTGCCACAATCTTCCCGTTGAAAATTATCAACAAAAAGACAACAATCACGAATTAACCTTTCCACCGGAAAGCGCGGCGCTCCGCCATAAAGCTCTGCGGGATGTACCGACATCGCGAAGCCGGGATCACAGTCCTGCCGCATCGCAAACTGTCCATTGGTTTTTCCGGATCCTGAATATGAGCTCTGCCCCTCAAAACTCAGTTCCGATGATTGCCCCTCTGATTCTTGTCGTCCTGACCAGTCTGGCCAGAGCAGAAGAAGGGGGCACCCCCCAGGGCCCGGAACTTGCCGACCTTGCGGAGACTTCGAAAATTTTTCGCCTTAATGTCTCTCCAAATGGCTATCCGCCCTACATTGTCCCCTCGGACTCCGGCAACTATTCAGGAATTGTCTGGGACACTGTGTCCGAAATCGGAGAGCGCCTCGGGTATCAGGTGGTACCCCACAGGATTCCACGAAAGCGCGTGGACCAGATGCTCCTGGACGGATACATCGACGGCACCCCCCGGGCCATCGAATGGACAGCCGAGCCCGAAAAATTTCTGTTTACACAGCCAATCACGCGTATCCGGGAAGTTCTCTTTACCACCACTGAATCAGATGTCGAGTTCGAGGACCCCGGGAACCTTGAAGGCGTGACCGTCGTTACTCATCTGGGCTATCACTACCCTGCCCTGGAGCCGCTCTTTGAAACCGGAAAAGCCACCCGCTTTGACGTGACCAAAGACCAGGACCTGCTCCGGTTTCTGCTGGATGGATCTCAGTTCGATGTGGCGGTCGCCGATGAGTCCGTGGGCAGATGGATTGCCCAGGAAAACGGCTGGACTGACAGAATCAGGGCATCTGAAAGCGCCATCTCGGATTATGGTTACAGGCTGATGCTCAGAGAGAACTGGTCCGGTTTCGCCGATGCCTTTAACCGGGAGCTGAACCGGATGAAGAGCAGCGGCGAACTCGACAGGATCCACAGCCGATACCGCTGAACTCCGCCTGCGGCAGGCCGGGCACCTACTCCAGCCGGCGAAGTAAAAGCATCGGGGATACACTCAGCACCGGTTTGAGTTGCCACCGACCGAGCAGCGACAGGATCAGGGCACTGATCAGCGGAACTGTCGCAACCACATCCCAGTGCCAGCGGAAAGCCCCCTGGAACATGCGATACTGAAGAGCCCAGACGGCCACTTCCGCAGCTACCACGCCGAGTACGCCGGCGAAAAGCCCCAGCAGCGCGAATTCCAGCATGGTGCTACGCACCAGCAGAGACTGCCTGCCCCCCAGGGTCCTGAGCAACGCCCCTTCCCGCTGACGGTCCCGCAGGGTGGCGCTGACCACCGCCGCCATGACCACCAGGGCTGCCGCAAGAATCAGCGCAAGGATGGCCTCGATGGCCTGGGAAACCTGCTTCACTATTCCCTGGATACGCTCGATTACGTGGTCCAGTTCCAGCACTGAGATGGTGGGAAACCGCCTCGCAAACTCATTCAGATCCGACTTCTCATCACCTTCCAGGTAAAAACTGGTAATCCAGGTGGCCGGCATGCCTTCCAATGCGCCACCAGGCGGAAACGCCATGTAAAAATTGGGCTTCATGCTGTCCCACTGGACCGTCCGAATGCTGGTAATCGGTTCGGAAACGGTATCGGAGCCGATGGTGAAACCCAGTGTGTCGCCTACTTCAACACCCAGTTTTTCTGCAAGTTCCGCCTCGACAGAAACGCCCTCCGTCTGGGCCTCATTAAACCATTCGCCCGCCACTATACGATTATCCTCTGGCAGATCCTCCATCCATGTCAGATTGAGTTCGCGGTTCAGGGCGTTGACGTTACTGTCCTTGCTGACCACCTGACGAACCGGTTTGCCGTTAATCTCCGTCAGACGGCCACGAACCATGGGATAAAGAGTATCCGGCGGCAGATCCCGCTCCCTGAGAAACTGCTCCACATCATCCACTGCGTCCGGGGCGATGTTGATCAGAAAGTGATTGGGTGTGTCCTCAGGCAACTGCGCCTGCCAGTCTTCCAGAAGCGAAGACCGCACCAGTATCAGCGTAGTCGCCAGCATCAGGGTCATGGCAAATACGGCGATCTGGGAAAGGCTGGCCTGGCGATGGCGGTACAGCCCGATCAGCGCAAGCCGCCAGGCGTTGCCGCCGCCGGACATCTTTTTGAGACCGGCCACCAGCACCCATCCCAGCAGGACGAGAACGGCCAGAAGCGCTGCCAGACCCCCTAGCAGAGCGAGAACCAGTGAGATTTCGCGGGCATAGAGCCACACCAGCCCAAACACTGCGATCACCGCAATCGCTATGTCCAGCCAGGCTTTCTGCCCCGACTCACCCGGCTGGCTGCGCAGAACCCGCATGGCAGGAACGTCACGCAGCCGCCGGATTGGTGGCCAGGCAAAGGCAAAAAGCGAAACCACCGCCGTGGCCAGTGCCGGCGCCAGAGCCAGGACATCAATCCGGGGTTCCACTGCCCGACCCAGGGCTTCCGCCACCAGACTGGCGAGCAGCCAGAACAGTGGCAGGGACACCAACAGTCCTCCGGCCATTCCGGCCACGCCCCAGAGCGTCAGACGCCGCAGATACAGCCTGCCGATGTTGCGACTGCTTACGCCCAGGGTCTTGAGCAGAGCAACCGTGTCCCGCTGACCCAGGGCGTACTCCCGGCTGGCCACAGCCACAGCGACAGCGGCCAGCAGAACCGCAAGGCTGCCACCCAGCAGCAGAAAACGTTCTGCACGCTCCAGCGACTCGGACAGGGCCTCGCCATCGCGGATGCTTTCCCACTCATGGCTGGGCCCCAGTCTGGGCTGCAGCCAGCTGTAATAGTTGTCGAGGGCAGACTCCTCGCCGGCAAAAAGACCGACATACTCAACCCGGCTGCCCTCCCGAATCACTCCGGTGGCTGCCACATCGTCGGCGTGCATCATGATACGGGGTGCCAGCGCAGCCATGCTGAAACCCCCATCCGGCTCGCGGATCAGAAGCCCGGTAACGGTGAGCTCCTTCTCCCCCACTTCAATAGAATCTCCGACACTGATATCAAGAAGCTTGAGCAGCCGCGGGTTAAGCCACACGTTGCCCTGCTCCGGCCCCTGCTCCACCATGGCTCTTGGCGCGTCGGGGCCTTTCTGGAACTCGATTTCACCTTTCAGGGGGTAATCCCCGTCAACCGCCTTGACCGCCACCAACTGATAACTGTCGCCACCAAATACCATGGTAGAAAACTTGACCATCCGGGCAGTCTCAATACCGCGCTCACGGGCCTCCTCCCGCCACTCCGCCGGAATAGGTTCACCGTGCTCAGCCTCAAGCTGTCGGTCTGCCGCGAGAAAGGTGCTGGCAGAGGAAACCAGCGTTCGCTGCAACTGGCTGGCAAAAAGGGCAATGGTGGCTACCGTGGCCACGGCAACGATCAGTGCCGAAAGCACCACACGCACGTCGCGCTCGCGCCAGTCGCGGCCCACTGATGACAGTTTCCGGGTGGCACCGCTCATTGTACTGATTCCTCCCTCGCACCCCGTATCTGCTGGGCGGCACTGTGATGACCCGGTTCGGTCAGATTTCCCGCTTCAATGTTGAATTGCCTCGCACATCGGGATGCCAGCTGTTCATCATGGGTCACCATCACCAGAGTGGTGCCCTGCTCACGGTTAAGTGCCATCAGCAGATCCGAAATCGCCTCCCCCGTGTGATTATCCAGATTTCCCGTCGGTTCGTCGGCAAACAGAATAATCGGATCAGCAGCAAAAGCCCGGGCAATGGCCACCCGCTGCTGCTCACCGCCTGACAGCTGTCTGGGAGTATGGGTCAGGCGCTCTCCCAGACCCACCCGCTCCAGCAGCTCACGGGCCTTTTTTTCCGGTGCATCGTGACCACCGAGTTCCAGCGGCAGCATCACGTTTTCCAGAGCGCTCATGGTGGGCAATAGCTGGAATGACTGAAACACAAACCCCACACGCTGAGCCCGCAATTGGGCACGCTGGTCTTCACTGAGCCTGCTTATGGGATCACCGTCCAGCTCAACCAGCCCTTCGCTGGGAACATCCAGGCCCGCGAGCAGTCCAAGGAGGGTCGTTTTCCCGGAGCCGGAACGCCCGACGATGGCAACGGACTCCGATCGCTTGATTTCAAGGTTGACCCCTTGCAGGATCGTCAACGTATCATCACCCAGATTCACCCGGTGTGTGAGATCCTTCACCCGGAGCATGGTCTTTGCGGTTTCATATCCGCCCTTGCTGTGCTTCTGGTCTGTCACTGGCACTCCTGACTGGTTGCTTATAAAAAGATGACTATGAATACGGTATTTTCTTCGCTGAGATCAATTCTTTTTCTTTCGCTGGTGCTCTTGAGTGCTCCGACATTCGGAAGTTCCCCGACCATCCTGATCATGGGGGACAGCCTGAGTGCTGCCTATGGCGTCGAGACAGAGCGCGCCTGGGTGCCATTGCTCAAAGACAGGCTGGAAAAAACCAGCCATGACGACTGGGCGGTGATCAACGCCAGCATCAGCGGCGAGACCACTGATGGGGGGCTTCGCAGACTTCCGGACCTGCTTTCGCGACACAGTCCCGAAATCGTGATCATTGAACTGGGGGGCAATGACGGTCTGAGAGGCTTCCCGCCAGGGGTCATTGAGGACAACCTGTCCGCCATGATTGAAAAGTCCCAACAGTCGGGTGCCCGAACACTCCTGGTCGGAATGCAGTTACCGCCCAACTACGGGCAACGCTACACCCAGGCGTTTGCCGCCATCTATCCGGAGCTGGCCGAGCAACACTCGGTCGCCCTGGTGCCTTTTTTCCTTGAAGGCATCTATAACCAGGAAAAGATGATGCAGTCGGACGGAATACACCCGACCGCCGAGGCACAGTCAAAGCTGCTGGAGAACGTCTGGCCGGAGCTGGAAACGCTTCTCGAAAAAGAAAAAGCGTCTAACTGACCAGCTTGCTGAAAAACGCTGTCGCCCGGCGCTCCGACCAATAATAGCCATCGGTGGAATTTTCCACGAACCCAACGTGACCGCCCCACTTTGTCGCCTGGAGGGTGACCTGGTCGCCCAGAATGTCCAGATCATCCGGAAAACACGATGGCGACAGAAAGGGATCGTCCAGCGCGTTCACCATCAGCGCAGGCACCCGGATATCCCGTAGCCGCGACAAGGAAGAGCACCTGGACCAGTAGTCTTCCGCATCATGGAAGCCATGAAGCGGCGCTGTGTAGCGGTCGTCGAACTGACGGAATGTGCGAATGGAGTTGAAATTCCGGACATCGATCAGGTCGGGAAAGCGGCGGGACTTTTCCGCCATCTTGGCCTGCAGATCTCCCAGAAAACGTTTCATATAGATCCGTCGGCTTGGCAGGGCCAGCATTGCCGCGCTTCCCGCCAGATCGCAGGGGACCGAAAAGGTTACCGCCCCGGCAATACGGGGGTCGACCTCCCCACCCTCCTCTCCGAGATAAAGCAGTGCCAGATTCCCGCCCATGCTGAAACCGGAAAGCACCAGCGTGCCATAGCCCTCGCCTAGTGCGTGCTCAATGACCCGGGAAAGGTCGCCGGTGGCGCCACTGTGGTAGAAACGGGGCTGACGGTTCATCGTGCCGCCACAGGAGCGGAAATTCCACGCCAGCACATCCCAGCCGTCGCTCAGCAGCGCCCTTGCCATCCCGCGGATGTAAGACCTGCGACTGTTGCCTTCCAGTCCGTGACAGAGAATGGCCAGGCGGTCGCTGCCTCTGCGGTACCAGTCCAGATGCAGCTCGTCATGGTCACTGGTAGAAATCACTTCGGTTTCCGGATCTTCCAGCCGCACCTGGCGGAAGAGGGTTGGCCATACGGACTGGAGATGGCCGCTGCGAAGCCAGACTGGCGGCCTGTACTCCAGGGCGCCAGTCCTGCCCCCCAAAGGCAGCGGATGAGGCTGGCAGACGTACCTTTCCGGAACGCCCTGCCAATCCGGGGAAGCGGCTTCGGATTTTACCGGGGTCATGGAATCTGCGGTCCTCTGGTTAAATGTGACGGGATACTCCCTCTCAGTCATGCTGCCAATAATCTTTCAATTCATGGGCTTGACCGCCGTGACCAAAGTGCTTAATATTCCGGCCTCAACGATGCTGTTCCCCGATAGCTCAGTTGGTAGAGCAACGGACTGTTAATCCGTTTGTCGCTGGTTCGAGCCCAGCTCGGGGAGCCACTTATTTCAGAAAGCCGCTGCATTCAGCGGCTTTTTTTTGTGGGCGCCATCAGGTCGTATCACTCGGCAGCCAGACACACGACATCTTCCCACTGCATGAAGTTCCGCAGGCCCTGATAAAGTATGTGGCCATCGTGGACACCGACAACCTCCCGAATCGAATGCATTCCCCACTGGGGAACGCCAATATCGAGGGTGGTAACTCCCAGGTTGCCCGCGGTAACCGGACCGATGGTACTGCCACAGCCCATATCGCTTCTCACCACAAATGTCTGGCTGGGAAGACCGGATTTTTCGCTGATATGGCGATACAGCGAGGCGGAACGGCTGTTAGTGGCGTACCGCTGGTTGTGATTCACCTTGATCACCGGGCCCTGATTGAGCAGTGGACCATGGTTTTCATCATGCCTGTCGATGAAATTGGGATGCACCCCGTGAGCATTGTCTGCGGACACCATCATGGATCGGGCCATCACCCGGGCCCGATTGCCAGCGCCGCACCAGCGATCCAGCACCGACGACAGAAAGGGCCCCTGGGCGCCTTCTGCCGACACGCTGCCGACTTCCTCATGATCATTGCATACCAGCAGGGCCGGCTGGTCTCCCGAGGTGTCCACCAATGCCTGCAGTCCGATATGACAGCTCAGCAGGTTGTCCAGACGGGCGGAGGCGATGAAGTCCCCGCTCAGTCCGACCACCGCCGGCGGCTGGCTGTCGTAGAAATTCAACTCGTAACCGAGAATACGGTCCACCTGGCTCTCCGGATGTTCCTGCCCGACCCGGGACCTGATAACCTGGTCAAAGGTTGTGCCGTCGTCTTCGCCGGTCTGCATCAGAACTGGCGGCAAGTCGGTCTGGGCGTTGATCGTGCGGTTGCTGTTGGCCTCCCGATCCAGATGAATCGCAAGACTCGGAATAAAAGCCACCGGCGCCCGGAAATCGATCAGCGTGTCACGGATCCGGCCATCTTTGTCCCGGTATGTCACACGACCCGCCAGTGACAGGTCCCTGTCAAACCAGGGATTGAGCAGAACGCCGCCGTATACCTCGACGCCAATCTGCAGATATCCCTTGCGGCGCAACTCAGGATTGGGCTTCACCTTGAGACAGGGACTGTCAGTGTGAGCACCCACCATTCTCACACCCGAGGTCAACGGATCCGCCCGGCCAGTCTGGAAGGCAATCAGCGAGGAACCATTGCGGACCACGTAATAGCCCCGACCACTTTCAAGCTGCCAGTCATCCCGTTCGTCCAGGGCGGTGAACCCAGCCGCTTCAAGTCTGCGGGTCATGTGACGGACGGCATGCCAGGGCGTGGGAGACAGGGACAGAAATTCGAGAAGGCTATCGTTGAAGTCAGCGTGTTGCATAATATCCTTTACCTGGTGAGCCTCCATAACGGTGATTTCCGGAGGGCCTCGACTGATAATCAGGCTGCATTATGGCATGATGCAACCCGCTTCCATAAGGCGGTTTCATGCTCGCGACCGCCGATTCTGCACCACCCCCGACCAGAAGGAGCCTGCCTTGACCTATACCGCCCCCATTCCCCGATTCCTGGACATAGAATACTGCGAATCCGGTGACGGCATCTTTCCCACGGCCATGGCCTGGTCACTTGAGGATGGCCGCATGAAGGTTGTGGTCATCGAGCCGGATGAGGACTGGCTTCCTGAAGAGGGAGATTCAGTAGAAGTGGATGTACGCTACCTGATGGAGCAGGGAGTCCCTCTTGTTGAACTGGCCAGGGCCCTGCACGAAGATCTGCCCAATGAAACCGTCTATGTGGATGGCCTCGATCCGGACGACGAGCTGCTGGAGATGATTTTCGACGCCGTGGGCATGGAACAACCTTTTGAAACAGCCCCCGTTGCCGAACTCCTGACGGGTGTGGCCAGGTCGGATATCGAAGACGCCCGCCAGACATTGATCTTCGACGAGGGTCTTGACCCCCGGCTTCCCGAAACCGGTGTTTACGCCCTGCTCCTGCTTGCGCAACAGGCCGGCCTGGTGGAACGGGGAGAGCAGACCGATGATTTGTGACCCAGGTCGACGTAACAAACAGTTACACAGGGCAGACTTCAGCTGACTTTGTCCGCCCTACAGGGCCGGGCCCCATTGCCGACAGACGGGAATCAGATTGACAATGACCAGGTTTTACAAGCAGCTCTTTTTTGCCGCAATGATCCCCTTTCTGTCTGCCGCGTCACTGTCCTTTGGCCAGGCGCGGGAACAGTCGCAGGAAGAAAACCCCCAGAAGTACCGGGAAGATATGCACTATGTGGCAATTCTGGGCGGCATCCTGGACATGAGAAGCCTTGAGACTACGACGGTCAACGATCAGGGCAATATTACCGGAACCACAGATAACAGCCCCACTCTCACATTGGCCACCCTGGTAGTAGGCGGCCATATTTCTGAACTGTTCCATACGGAATTTCGGCTGGGGAGCGGCGTAAATGATGCTACGGAAGGGGACCTGACCCTCAGCATCGACTATTTCGCCAGCTGGTACATGGGCATCCATTACCCACTCACCGATTTCATCAATGCATACGGCCAGTTCGGTTTCACCCACCTGGAGGGAGGAGCAGATCTGGACAACCCTTCTGCCAGGCGCAATCGGGAGTTCCGGGATATTCCCAGTGACTTTCCGGAAAGCTCCTTCAGCATGAGCTGGTTGCTGGGTCTCGACCTTGAACTGGTGGACAATGCCTACCTGGTTCTGGAAGGCGGCCGCCTCTTCAAGGACACGGTCACCGATGTCAACGCTTTCCAGTTCTCTGGCGGCTTTCGCTACGAGTTCTAGCAGCGTCTGATTAACTCCCGGATCAGCTCCTGTGCCTGATGTGCCAGCAGTTATGGATACGGGGGTTACGCTGGAAGTCCCGGTCTATGGTCTGCGCGGTGACATCTTCCACCTGGAACTGGTCGGCCAGGGCTTCATCCAGCCTGAAACGGCGGAAATTGTTTGAAAAGATGAGCAGACCTCCCTCCGCCAGCCGGCCCATGGCCTGCTCAACCAGCTGCCGGTGATCCCGCTGAAGATCCAGCACGCCCTCCATTCGGGCCGAGTTGGAGAAGGTCGGCGGGTCCATGAAGATCAGATCAAATCTTTCACTGAGACTCGACCCGCTGGCCAGCCATTCCAGACAGTCACCCTGCTCCACCCTGTGAGCACGGGTATCCATGCCGTTCAGGGCAAGATTGTCCCGCGCCCACTTCACATAGGTGTTTGACATGTCCAGGCTCAGGGACGAGGAAGCCCCGCCGGCAGCCGCATGGACGGTCGCTACACCTGTGTAACAGAACAGGTTCAGAAACCGTATGCCCGCTGCGTGCTGCTGGATCCAGTGACGCACCGGCCGGTGATCCAGGAACAATCCGGTATCCAGATAATCCCTGAGATTGACCTTCAGCTTGCAGCCATATTCCTGCACCGTGAAGAATTCACCGGTGAGCGCCTGCTTTTCGTACTGACTTGTTCCCGACTGGCGCTGTCTCTGTTTGAGCACCATGGCATCCGAGGTGATATCAAGGGCTTCCGGAATGACCGCCAGCGCCTCCGCCAGACGCTCACGGGCGGAACGGGCATCCACGGTGCGGGGAGGTGCATATTCCTGCACATGAACCCGGTCGCCATAGATATCAATGGCCAGCGCAAATTCGGGCATGTCCGCGTCGTAGAGCCGGTAGCACTCGATTTCCCGCTTGCGGGCCCATTGGCCCAGGGCTTTGCGGTTCTTGCGCAGGCGATTGCGCAGCATGTCTGCCCGGTCCTGATTGAAAATTCTGGGAAATACCTCCCCGGGACCCATGACTTCCCGGGCCCGGGTTTCACTGGCAGCATCAATAGTGAACAGCAGCAGCTGAGCGGGCAGCTTGCCGTTGAAAAGCCGGTATTGTCGGTAACTGCGAAGGCCGATGGAGTGGCCGATTTCCGGAGCGCCGGTAAAGACACCAAGCCGCCAGCCAGGCAGATGGGCCTTCATCTGCTCGCCAAGACGCTGATAGAGGCCACCAAGTGATTTGCGCTCGCTCAGCCGCTCGCCATAGGGAGGATTGGTTAAAACCAGCCCTTCCTCCGCCCAGGTTGGCTCCCGGGCAAAATCCTCAATATCCCGACATTCCACATGGACCACACCCTCAAGACCTGCGCGCCGGATATTCCTCCAGGCAGTAGCGATCACGGCTGTGTCCTGATCGTAGCCGGCAAACCTGCTGCGGTTAGCGGCCCGGCCCGCTTCTGCCCTGGCACGGGCCTCGTCCAGCAGCGAGATCCAGAGTTCCTCGCGGTGTCCGAGCCAACGGGAGAACCCAAATTCTTCGCGGAACAGGCCCGGTGCCTGGTCCATCGCCATGAGGGCGGCTTCGATTACCAGGGTTCCGGAACCGCACATGGGATCCACAAAGTCCCCGCCCGCAGCAGCAATCTCTGGCCATTGCGCGCGCAGCAGCAGAGCGGCCGCGAGATTTTCCTTCAGAGGAGCGGCGCCCTGCTCTGTGCGATATCCGCGCCTGTGAAGGCTGTCCCCGCTGAGGTCTATCCCAAGCTGGACAAGCCCCCGATGCAGCCGGGCGGAAACGATGATGTCGGGATTATCCGTGTCGATAGAAGGGCGGGTACCGTCTTCCAGACGTAGCCGGTCCACAACCCCGTCCTTCACCCTCTGGGCGCCATACTGGGTATTGCGGATGGCATCATTCTGCCCCACGAAGGCCACCTTGAAACGACCGCCAACGTCAAGATGTTCTGACCAGTCAATCTCACTAACGCCCTCGTAAAGCTGGTCGCCGCTGGTAGCGTCCAGTTCAGCCAGGTGCAGGATGACCCGGTTGGCAAGCCGGGACCAGAGACAGGCGCGATAGCCCGCAGCTATCGGACCCTGGACCCAGACGCCGGCGGGGGCATTGCGCAGAAGCTCAAGGCCAAAGGACTTCATCTCATCAGCCAGCAGGTATTCGACGCCTTTTGGACAGGTTACAAAAAAAATGGGGGTCGACACGGTTAACTCCTGACCAGGGTGGATTTTGCCAGGCTGGCGGTATTACTGACCTGGTATGGTAACCGACAGCGGGTTATTTCACACAAACATAAGCAGAGCGTCATATAGATGAAATAAATAGTGTACAGGGGCCGACTTTTCGTCTTACCTTGTTAATGACGCGTCGTTTTCGGGGAAGCTTCGGTTTCCCTCACAGGATCCTGAACTGTTCTGACTGGTCAACGCAAGCGCATGGAGCCCTCGGATGGGCCAGGTTTGCAGAGATCGGCCAGGCAAGGTGTGCACACACTTGTTCTGTTCAATCCATGAAGTGAGGAACGGCATGAAAAGACAGAAAAGAGACATGAACGCTCGTGCATTCAAGCGCGGCTACCTCGCCGGAGTTTCCGGTAAATCCAAAGACAGCTGCCCGATCGATCAGGTTGAGAGCAGGCAGGAATGGCTCAGCGGGTGGCGCGAAGGCCGCACAGATCACTGGGAAGGCATGACCGGCGTTTCCGGCATTCACAAACTGGCGAATGTCACGGCGTAAACGGCTCATTCAATGTCTCGATAAATGCTGTACAGACCAGGAACAGAAAGGCGGTAAGGCGCCTTGATACAAAATTCCCATTGGCTCAAACAACACACATACGGGTTCACCCGACCCGGACCATAGCATAATACGCCACGGGGTCAGTTCCCCGCCAGGGGCCCGCCGAGCGGGCCCTTTCTTTTTCTCCTTTTGGCCCTGCCACCGCTCCGGCTTCTTCCGGCCCGCTCAGTTGTGGACTTGCCGGATTGCCCTCACGGATTCGCCAATGAGAGCAGGCCCCCGATATATGAACCCGGTATAGAGTTGAACCAGCCGAGCGCCAGCGTGGATTTTCTCGGCCGCACTTTCACCATCGGTGATGCCGCCAACACCGATGATGGGCAGTTCGTCACCAAGTTCGGCCGCAAGGCCCTGAATAACCCTGAGAGAAGGTATCCGTACCGGGCCGCCACTCAAACCACCCACTTCGCTGGCCAGCGGATGGCCCTGCACCGCCTCCCGGGAGATCGTGGTATTGGTAGCAATTACTCCGTCCATGCCCGTATTTCTCAGGGCGGCGGCAACAAAACGGATTGCATCGTCGTCCATATCGGGTGCGATCTTCACGGCAAGGGGGACATAACGGCCCTGATGCTTCGCCTGGATTGACTGTTCATCCTTGATCGCCTCCAGCAGGCGGGACAGCGAGTCCCCGAACTGTAAATTCCTCAGGCCCGGCGTGTTGGGGGAAGATACATTCACCGCAATGTAGCTGGCCCGGCCATACACGGCTGCAATACCCCGCCGGTAGTCATGTTCGGCCTCTTCCATTGGGGTAACCGCATTTTTCCCGACGTTGATCCCCAGAATACCGTCATATTTCATCCGCTCCAGCCGGGACAGCAGATGGGCAAGACCATGGTTATTGAAACCCATGCGATTGATAATGGCCTGATGCTCGGGGAGACGGAACATCCTGGGTTTTGGGTTGCCCGGTTGTGCCAGCGGCGTGACCGTTCCTACCTCAACAAAACCGAATCCAAGAGCACCCATGGCATCGACGTGTTCGGCATTCTTGTCGAGGCCTGCCGCCAGCCCTACAGGATTGGGGAACACCAGCCCCATGGCCTCAACCGGCAGCCCTGGAACAGTCGGGGCGAAAGGTGCAACAAGGCCCAGCTTCTGGCAAAGATCAAGAGTACCCAGAGCAAAATCATGCGCCTGCTCCGGAGGAAAGCGAAAAAGAAGCCTGCGAAGAAGGCCGTACATGAGTAACTCCCTGCTATCATTGACACATTATTTCATGACGCGCTGAACCGGCACGGAGTATAACGAAAGTTTTCCACAGACGCCTCTGCCCTGGACAGATGACGGCTAAATGACTGGTGCATGAAGGTGTTGTGACCTTTTCCACGGATTCTGTGGATAAGTCTGTTGAAAATGCCCGTTCACAATTTGAAACCCCTTGGGAAACAGGCCA
This sequence comes from Marinobacter sp., assembly GCF_044799475.1. Taxonomy (GTDB): domain Bacteria; phylum Pseudomonadota; class Gammaproteobacteria; order Pseudomonadales; family Oleiphilaceae; genus Marinobacter. The sequence continues at coordinate 3,436,998 of NZ_CP085217.1, forward strand.
GCCTGCGAATTGGTCAATTTTTGACCATGTTATTTTTCATGATAAAAACCAGTAACTTGAAAAGTTTCAAGGGCATCACAGGGCGAAACAATGGGCAGGCAGAGCCAGGCCTAACAAGTATTTCATATGTGTATAAATCCGCTCTGTTCCCGAAGGGGGATCATAAGCGGATCCGCCTGTCATCCAGCCAGGAATTGACCAGAAAATGACTGCAGACACTCCCGGGAAACCGACAGCGGCCCACACCCGTCTCAGCGAAAGCAGAGCGGCTGCGAAAGTCACTCTGGCTGGCATGCTCCTCGATGCCATACTTGGAGTAATCAAGTGTGTTGCCGGCACCTTCTTTCATTCCCATGCCCTTGTCGCAGATGGCATTCACTCTTTCAGTGATGTGGCGTCCGATGTTCTGGTACTGGGGGTCATGCGAGCCGCCAAGGAAGCGCCTGACCAGGGCCATCCTTATGGCCATCAGCGTTTTGAAACCATGGGCACCCTGGTTCTGGGAAGTCTGCTGATTGCCGTGGGGGCCGTTCTGGCGTGGGACAACCTGCAAAAACTGATCACGCCAGAACCGGCACCGCTCCCCGAATGGCCCGTACTCGCTGCCGCCGTAGCATCCATCATTGGCAAGGAATGGATCTATCGTTACACGCGCCGGGTAGGCCTTGCGATCCGCTCGAATCTGATTGTCGCCAATGCCTGGCACAGCCGCACCGATGCCCTGTCTTCCCTGGTGGTCCTGCTCGCCACCGGCGGAGCCATGATGGGTTACCTGTGGCTGGATGTGCTGGCCGCTGTGGCCATTGCAGCGTTCGTAGGGTACATCGGCTGGCAGTTTACCTGGTCCAGCGTCAAGGAGCTTGTGGACACCGCCCTGTCGCCGGAAGAGACCCAGGCAATGGCTGCGCTGGCCCGGCAAACCGAGGGCGTCCATAATGCTCATGACCTTCGGAGCCGACGCATGGGCAGCGATGTGCTGGTGGATATCCACCTGCTGGTGGACCCCAGAATCAGTGTATCGGAAGGACACCAGATCGGTATGCGTGCAGTCCGCCGTCTCCGCCAGTCCTTCCCGGACATCGCGAGCATTACCTTTCACATCGATGCGGAGAGCGACGAGGATGGCGGCCCCACCAGCACGGCCCTCCCCACACGGGAGGAAGTCCGACGGACGCTTACAGCCAGGCTCGGGGAAGGCCTGGCCGAGTGGCGACTGGGCCTGCATTACCTGGGCAACCATGTGCATGTGGAGCTCTACCTGCCGGAGCGGGAGTCTCCTGCGCTGGTGGAGGACATGAGGCAGAAACTGGCTGACCTGCCCTGGCTGGGCAGCTTCCGGGTGTGGTATCTACAGCACTGAGACCGGCGGTGGTCAGCGGCGCCTTTTCTCCTCCATGCGGCTCAGGAACTCCTGCATAACCAGAGTATAAAGCTCGCCACCCAGGAAACGGTCTTCCACATCACCGTCAATGTTGGGGTTGTCGTTGACTTCAATCACCGCCACCCGGTTGCCGGCCTGCTTTATGTCCACCCCGTACAGGCCGTTGCCTATCAGGCGGGTGGAATTCAGTGCAGCCTGAATCACGTTCCGCGGCACCTCGTAGGTAGGAAGTGTCTCGAAGCCACCGCTGTCCACCTGCTGATTGGCACCATGCTGATAGATCTGCCAGTGATCCTTCACCATGTAGTATTTGCAGGCGAAGATGGCGCGGCCACCCAGCACACCAATACGCCAGTCATATTCCGTATAGAAGTATTCCTGGGCGAGCACCAGTGCTGACTGCCTGAAGAGGGTTTTCAGCGCATCCCGCAGTTCCGTTTCATTCTCCGCCCGGAGCACCCCCCGGGAAAAGGCACCATCAGGAATCTTCACCACAGCGGGAAATCCGATCTGTTCCATCACCTGACTGGCTGAGTCCTTCTGTTCTTTCGACAGAATCAGTGTTTTTGGGGTGGGTATCCTGTTGTTTTTAAGCAGATCAGCAAGGTACACCTTGTTGGTGCAGCGCAGGATGGACACCGGATCGTCAATCACCACCATGCCTTCGGCTTCGGCCTTGCGGGCGAAGCGGTAGGTGTGATGATCGATGGCGGTGGTTTCCCGGATGAACAGGCCATCGTATTCCGGCAGCCGCATGTAATCCCGTTTGGTGATCCGCTCTACATTGATACCAAGCTTCTTGCCTGCCTTTTCAAAACAGGCAAGTGCATCACTGTCGCTGGGGGGCAACTGCTCGTCCGGGTTGACCAGCATGGCCAGATCAAACCTGTAGCGGCGACGGGAGCGCGCCTTGCGCCAGACAATACTGCTGAAACGGTCCAGGGCAGCGGCAAAGGCATCCTGTTCTTTTTCATCCAGATCCGCCGGGGACGCCGGCTTCATGGATTCGATCTGCCAGGTTTTCCGACGCTTCCTGAATACCACTTCCAGGATAGGGCTTGGAAACCGGTCAAAGAGCACCCTGGCGACCGGTTTCAGATCCGGATGCTCAGTCTGGCCGAAGTAGGTCCGGATACGCACCTTATGGGTTGCGCCCCTGTCGTCTTCGCCCGGCTTCACGGCAGCACCGGACGCCTCAAGCCATTCAATAACACTGCTTTCAAGCTCTTCCAGCTCGAGAGAAAAAAGGCCCTTCCTGCTCAGATCATTGAGTGTGGTCACCGAGGGCACGACGTTATGGCCCCTGGCTTCTGCAAGCAGCGAACAGTAATAGCCCTGGCTCAGATACCTGGCGCTCTGACACAGGTTGATAACCCGCACCCGGGCGGAAACAGGGGCAGTGAAGTGCAGGTACTGATCAAAAGTGAGTACGTCCTCGCTGGGATAATAGGGAGCCCAGTCTTTCGCCCGGTCCACAACGATCAGTAAGCGTGACATCTATGGCAGTCCTCCGTGGGTTAGTGCCTGCAGGCCAGACCCGGCCAGGGGGAGCAAATGCCTGGTCAGTCAGAAAAGCAACAATACGCCTGACCTTAGAATCGCACAATCACGTTGAAGTGCGTGATTTTACGCATGATTGGCTGCTGTTCAGAGGTCCGGGTCTCTACCATAATAGGACCCGTTTCCATTTAATCCCCCAGGGCAGACACAGCATGTCGGATTTTAGTTTCAGACTGGCGGTCATCACCGACCTCGATGCTCTGGTTGCGCTGGAAAAACAGTGTTTCACGGAAGACCGGATATCACGTCGCAGTTTTCGCCGCTTTACAGAGATGCCCCGGGACAGGCTGGTGATAGCGGAACGGGATGGCCAGCTCATGGGCTACTGCCTTGTTCTTATGCATGCCGCAACCCGGCTGGCCCGGATCTACTCCATCGCGGTATCACCGGAGGCACGCGGCCATGGCCTCGGCGAGAAGCTGATCCGGGAGGCCGAGCAGCAGGCAGTGGAAGCCGGACGCATCGTCATGCGGCTGGAGGTGCGGGAGGACAACGCCCGGGCCATCGCGCTCTATCGCCGGTTGGGTTATCGCCAGTTCGGCACCCTGCGCGACTACTACGAAGATCACGGCACGGCCCTCAGGTTCGAGCGGCGGATTCTGTTTTATGAGCGCTCCAGCAGGTTTCCCGAGATACCTTACTACCCCCAGACCACCGAGTTCTCCTGCGGCCCTGCTGCCCTGATCATGGCGATGGCCGCACTGGATCATGACCAGCCGATGACCACCCTGGAGGAACTGCGTCTGTGGCGTGAAGCAACCACCATATTCATGCTGGCGGGCCATGGCGGCTGCGGCCCCCACGGCCTTGCCCTTGCCGCCTGGAACCGGGGTTTTCAGGCGACCGCCTACATCAGCACGACAGGCGCGCTTTTCAAGGACACAGTGCGCAACGAGGACAAAAAGCGTGTGCTTGAACTGGTTCACGAAGGCTTCATGCACGATCTCGGAAAGACCGGAATTGAACTTCACCATGACCCACTGACCCCGGCTCACATGGAGGAGGCTCTGCTCAGGGGCCAGGTGCCAGTTATCCTGATCAGTACCTGGCAGCTCAACCGGAGCCGGGTCCCCCACTGGGTGACTGTCTGCGCCATGGACAGGCAGTTTGTGTACCTGCATGACCCGGAAATAGACGTCGAGGAAGGGGAAACCGTCGCCGACAAGCAGTATCTGCCCATTGACCGTCAGGTTTTTGAGCAGATGGCCCGCTATGGCAAAAACCAGCCCCTGCAGGCGGCTGTCATCGTGGGGCCGAAGCGCAACGGCTGATCGGCCACCAATGCTCAGCCGACCCGGAGGGCCGCTTCCTTGAGGGTCGCTATCTGGTCGCGAAGCCGGGCGGCCTCCTCGAAATTCAGGTTGGAAGCAGCCCTGTACATGTCATCCTCAAGCTTCGTGATGTCCTTGAGAAGCTCCGCCGGCGTCCTTCCATGAGCTTCAGCCCGGTACTGCTCGGCCTCTTCCGCCGCTTTCTGGCCGGGCCGCTCACCACGACGGCGGGCGGCCGCCCCGGCAACCGCCCCTTCCATGACATCCGCCACTTTCTTGTTGAGACCTATGGGCGTTATGTCGTGCTCGAGATTGTAGGCCGTCTGGGTGGCCCGCCGGCGTTCGGTTTCGTCGATGGCCTTCTGCATGGAGCCTGTCACCCGGTCGCCGTAGAGAATGGCTTTGCCGTTGAGATTCCTGGCTGCGCGGCCGATGGTCTGGATGAGCGACCGCTCGGAACGCAGAAAGCCCTCTTTGTCCGCATCCAGAATTGCCACCAGCGACACCTCAGGCATGTCCAGGCCTTCCCGCAGCAGGTTGATCCCCACCAGCACATCAAAGACGCCCCGGCGCAGATCACGGATGATTTCCACCCGCTCCACCGTATCAATATCGGAATGCAGGTAGCGCACCCGGATATCATGTTCCATCAGGAAGTCTGTCAGGTCCTCCGCCATCCGCTTGGTGAGTGTGGTGACCAGCACCCGCTCCTGAACCGCCGTGCGTTTGGCGATTTCGGACAGCAGATCATCCACCTGGCTTGATGCCGGACGCACTTCGATCTCGGGATCCAGCAGGCCGGTAGGACGAACTACCTGCTCGACTATCTGCCCGGAATGCTCCGCCTCGTAGTTACCCGGGGTGGCGGACACGAAAATCATCTGTGGCGCGATCCTTTGCCACTCATCGAACCGCATGGGGCGATTATCCAGCGCCGATGGCAGACGGAAGCCGTACTCCACAAGAGTTTCTTTCCGCGACCGGTCGCCCTTGTACATGGCGCCGATCTGGGAAACGGTCACATGGGATTCGTCCACCACCAGCAGGGCATTGGGTGGCAGATAATCAAACAGTGTGGGCGGGGCTTCCCCGGGGTTTCGGCCCGACAGATAGCGCGAGTAGTTCTCGATACCGTTGCAGTAGCCCAGCTCCAGCATCATCTCAATGTCATAGCGGGTACGCTCTTCGAGGCGCTGGGCTTCCACCAGCCGGTTGTTGTCCCTCAGCTGCTTCAAACGCTCATCCAGTTCCACCTTGATGCTTTCAATGGCATCGAGAACCTTCTGCCGGGGTGTCACATAATGGGACTTCGGATAGATGGTGACACGGGGCACCCGGCGAAACACCTCACCCGTGAGGGGATCAAAATAGCTCAGGTTTTCCACTTCGTCATCGAACAGTTCGATGCGGACGGCTTCCTTTTCCGACTCGGCCGGGAACACATCGATCACATCTCCCCTGACCCGGTAATTGGCCCGGTGAAATTCGATGTCGTTGCGGGTGTACTGGAGCTCTGCAAGCCGTCGGAGAACGGCCCGCTGGTCCATTTTGTCGCCCCGGTCCAGATGCAGCATCATTTTCAGATAGGACTGGGGATCCCCCAGACCATAAATGGAAGACACTGTGGCCACAATAATGGCATCCGGCCTCTCCAGCAGAGCCTTGGTAGCAGAAAGCCGCATCTGCTCAATGTGTTCGTTGATGGAGGCGTCTTTCTCGATGAAAGTGTCCGACGAAGGCACATAGGCCTCCGGCTGATAGTAATCGTAATAGGACACGAAGTACTCCACCGCATTGTCCGGGAAAAACTCCCGGAATTCGCCGTAGAGCTGGGCCGCCAGGGTCTTGTTGTGGGCCATGACAATGGTCGGACGCTGTATCTGCTCGATCACCTTGGCAATGGTGAAAGTCTTGCCCGACCCGGTAACGCCGAGCAGGGTCTGATGAGCAAGACCCGACTCGATCCCATCCACCAGGCCGGCAATGGCAGTGGGCTGGTCGCCCGCAGGCGCGAATGGTGAATCAACTTTGAACATGGCGATTTCAGGTCCTCCGGAACCATGGGGGTCAACCAACACAGCCTTATCGTTGCGCTGGCTTCATGATAACATCTGTGCAGCTACAGGCAGCCCCGCGATCCGGTTGATTCGCCGTAACCGGAGCCGCCTCCTCTGACGCATATCCAAGGAGCGCAAGTTTGGAACTTCAACTTTCCAGCCGAGTACAGGCCATCAAGCCGTCCCCCACTCTGGCGGTTACCAACAAGGCAGCGGAACTCAGGGCCGCCGGCAAGGACATTATTGGCCTTGGGGCCGGGGAACCGGATTTCGACACTCCGGATCACATCAAGGAAGCGGCGATTCAGGCCATCAAAAACGGCCAGACCAAGTACACAGCGGTCGATGGCACGCCAGCTCTGAAAAAGGCAATCATCGCCAAGTTCAGGCGCGACAATGGCCTTGATTACGAGCTCAACCAGATTCTGGTTTCCGGGGGAGGCAAACAGAGCTTCTTCAATCTTGCCCTGGCGACCCTCAACGCCGGCGACGAAGCCATCATTCCGGCTCCCTACTGGGTATCCTACCCGGATATGGTTCTGGTGGCAGAGGGCAAGCCGGTGGTAATTGAAACCACTGCCGATACCCGTTTCAAGATTACGCCCGAACAGCTGGAAAACGCCATCACCGAGCGCACGCGTCTGTTCGTCATCAACAGCCCATCCAACCCCAGCGGCATGGCCTACTCGATGACTGAACTCAAGGCCCTTGGGGAGGTGCTCAAGCGCCATCCCCAGGTAATGATTGCCACTGACGACATGTACGAGCCGATTCTCTGGACTGGTCAGCCGCCGTGCAACATTCTTAACGCAACGCCGGAACTCTACGACCGCACCTTCGTGCTGAACGGCGTTTCCAAGGCCTACTCAATGACAGGCTGGCGCATCGGCTATGCCGCTGGTCCTGCCAGGGTCATCGGTGCCATGAAGAAAATCCAGAGCCAGAGCACATCCAATGCCTCGTCCATCTCCCAGGCGGCAGCACAGGCTGCTCTTGATGGCCCCCAGGAATGCGTTAGCGAGATGGTCAAGGCCTTCAAAGAGCGTCACGACTGGCTGGTAGCTGCCCTCAATGAGTTGCCAGGCGTGGAATGCCTCGCCGGCGATGGCACTTTCTATGCGTTTCCCAGCTTCAAGGGAGCCATTGAGGCCAAACCAGGCGTGGACAACGACGTTGAATTTGCCGAGGTATTACTGCGTGAGGCGGGCGTTGCGCTGGTTCCAGGCTCCGCCTTTGGCGCCCCCGGGCACATGCGGCTGAGCTTCGCTACCAGTCTGGATACTCTGAAGGAAGCCATCAAGCGGTTAAAGAAAGCGCTCAAGGAAAGCTGAATTCGGGGTTGACGGGCCTGGGTGGTCGCCGTAACATACGCGCCTCGTTGAGATCGACAGGACGGCAGGCCTCCACTGGTCCGTCCCGCCTGATCAACGCTGTTCCCCGATAGCTCAGTTGGTAGAGCAACGGACTGTTAATCCGTTTGTCGCTGGTTCGAGCCCAGCTCGGGGAGCCACTATTCAGAAAAGCCGCTGCGCTCGCCAGAGCTCAGCGGCTTTTTTTATGCTCCTGCAGATTTCCAGACCAGGGCCCGGAACTGAGCCCTTTTCCCTGAAGCACCCAGGTTGCCGGAAACCTAGCCGATTTCCCGCTGGATCGCCTCGAGCGCCGCCAGAGGATCTTTTGCCCCCGTGATGGGGCGACCAACCACCAAGTAGTCGCTTCCCGCGGCTACAGCGGCAGAGGGAGTCATGATTCTCTGCTGGTCTCCCGCGCTCGCGGTAATTGGCCGGATCCCCGGGGTCACAAGCCTGAAGGCGTGACCGTGCTGTTCCCTGAGCATCGGTGCCTCCTGGGCTGAACAGACAACTCCGTCAAGACCACAGCGGGCAGTCAGTCCTGCGAGCCGCCGGACCTGATCTTCAACCCGGCCCTGAAGACCGATCGCCGAAAAATCATTATCGGACATGCTGGTGAGCACGGTTACCGCAATGAGCAGGGGACGGTCCCTGCCGAAAACCTCCAGGCGCTCCCGGCAGGCGTTCATCATCGCCTCTCCTCCTGAGGCATGCACGTTCACCATCCACACGCCCAGATCTGCCGCCGCAGCGACCGCACCTGCTGCCGTATTGGGAATATCGTGAAACTTGAGGTCGAGGAAAACGTCAAAACCACGGTCCTGCAGCGCAACAACCAGAGTAGGGCCTGCACGGGTAAACAGCTCTTTGCCGACTTTCAGGCGGCAAAGGGATGGATCGAGCTTTTCGGCAAGCTGCAACGCCGGCGCTTCGCTGGGAAAATCGAGCGCAACAATGATCTTGGGGTCATTCGGGTTCTGCACGGTATCAATCCTGGATATTGGGAAGTTATTGCTGCTGTGTGGACCTCAAAAGCCATACTCCGGCTATCACTCCGCCTCCACACCCTGGATTGGCCTGACAGTTTCCCAATGCTTACAGCTGGGACAGAGCCAGTGCAGTTGCTGACCGGAGAAACCGCAACTGACACATCGGTAAACCGGGCGGTTGGCAAGCAGAAGATGCCCGATCCGGCTTACGAGGCGACCCTCATCGGTGGTCATGCCTTTTTCATAGCCTGCCATCTCCACCAGCCGCAGGAGGCCACGGACACTGGGACGGATTTCAAGCTCGGCCCGAAGCAGCTCAATCGCCGCTGGACGACCGGATGAGCGCTCGACCGATTCAGCCAGAGCCAGCAGAAGACTCGTGCCCGGCCAGGTATGGTACAACTTGCGGAGCTTTTTCCCGAGACGACTTATATCACCATGCTCCCTCTCAAGCCGCATTACGCGGTCCACGGCCTCCGGTCCGAACTCCGGGTTCTGATCGAAAACCTTCAGCAGGGTACCGACAGCATCCCTGTAGCTGCCCTGGCGTTGCTGAAGGCTGGCCAGGATAAATGTGGCACGGACACAGGTGCGATCATATTCCAGAGCTTCTCGTGCCAGCTTCTGGGCCGCCCACCGGTCATCATTTTTGCGCAGAGCTTCATCTGCCATTTCGCAGGTAAGGTAGGCCAACTGTGTTCTCAGCTCCGGTCCGGCAACGCTGGTCGTGAGAGTCTGGGCGACTCTCCTGGCTTTTTCCCATTCCCGTTCCTGCTGGTAAAGCTCAATCAGTTGGGTTGAAGCCTTGCGGCCGTAGTCACGATCCCCCATTAATTGCTGAAACAGCGCTTCTGCCCTGTCCAGCAGGCCGGCCGCAAGATAGTCCAGAGCCAGCTCAAACGTCACCTGGGGCGTGTATCGGGAGGGCAGCTCCGGCCTGGCGAGGAGATTCTGGTGAATCAGAATGGCCCGGTCACTTTCGCCCTTCAGGCGAAAATGCGCGCCTATGGAGAGATGGAGGCTGACAGTCTCACGGCTTACCGCCAGAGACTGCACAAAGTTTTCCACCGCCTGGTCTGAGTAATTGGTGAAAAGGAACTGAAGCCGGTCCCGTACAGAGGTTTCGTCGGATATAACGCCACCTGCCCCTCTGGAAGACTGACCCGAGCGGCCTACAAACCAGCCCGCAGCCACCGCCACCGTCAATAGCAGCCACTGAAAAACGATATCCATCAGCTCTTCCGGTCAGCGGGATTCCTGGATTTTTCCAATGAGTGCTCTGCCCGGTCGAGACGCTTTTTCAGATTGCGCTTCGAAACTGATGTCCTGAGGGAGGCCAGCAGGGTCAGAACAGCACCAGTGATGGCACCAAAAACAAAGGCGAGAATTATCCACATGGCCACGCCGCGGGATTCTGTCTCGAACAGCAGGAAGTTGAGGGATACGGACATCTGGTTGTTCAGGGAGAACACCAGGGCAATCACCACCAGGAACAAAACCAGCAGAATGATCAGGATCTTCTGTATGCCGCCCATAGACTAATCCGCTCCCCTTGCAACTCCTTTAATGGAGTCGCTTACCTTAAAGAACCCCGGCAGTTCAAGCCAGCACTTAATAGCCTTTTTTCATGCTGTCGTTGACCTGCTCTCGAAGCTCCTTGCCCGGCTTGAAATGCGGCACATGCTTGGCTGGCAGTTGCACGGCTTCCCCGGTTTTGGGATTGCGACCCGTGCGGGCCGCGCGATGGTGCAGGGAAAAACTGCCAAACCCGCGAATCTCAATACGCTGACCTTCCGCCAGCGACTGGGACATGTGTTCAATGATGGTCTTCACAGCCAGCTCGACGTCTTTCACCGAAAGCTGGGCCTGTTTGGATGCAATAAGCTCCACCAGTTCAGACTTTGTCATGAGGTTGATTCCTTTTTCGTTCTTATTGCCCAACTGCAACGCAACGCCATGACCACAGTTTAGCTAAATCGCAAAAAAACACAAAAAAAACGGGCTGTTACAGCCCGTTTTTTTATCACCAACCGGAATTTTTAATCCTTGTTGGCGTTTTGCTGCTGCATCTGCTCTTTGATCAGGTCACCGATAGTGGTGGCACTGCTTGATCCTTCAGATGCTTTCTCACGAACACTCTGCAGCGCCTGCTTGTCGTCTTCCACATCCTTGGACTTGACGGACAGGTTGATCACACGGTTCTTGCGATCAATGCTGATAATTTTCGCTTCGACCTCATCGCCCTCGTTCAGCACGTTGCGCGCGTCTTCAACGCGGTCACGGCTGATCTCGGAGGCTTTCAGGACAGCTTCCACTTCATCATTCAGAGCAATGGTCGCAGCCTTCGCATCGATTGCAGACACAGTGCCTTTTACGATGGAGCCTTTGTCATTCAGCTGAACAAACTCGGCGAATGGATCGCTTTCCAGCTGCTTGATGCCCAGGGAGATGCGCTCACGCTCCGGGTCCACAGAAAGGATAACGGTTTCAACTTCGTCGCCCTTCTTGTACTCACGAACGGCTTCTTCGCCAGTCTCATTCCAGCTGATGTCTGACAGGTGAACCAGACCATCAATACCACCGTCCAGACCAATGAAGATACCGAAATCCGTGATCGACTTGATCTTGCCGGAGATACGGTCACCTTTGTTGAATCTGCCGGAGAAGTCTTCCCAGGGGTTGGATACACACTGCTTGATACCCAGGGAAATACGGCGACGCTCTTCATCGATGTCCAGAATCATGACTTCGACTTCATCACCTACCTGCACAACCTTGGAAGGATGGATGTTCTTGTTGGTCCAGTCCATTTCGGATACGTGAACCAGACCTTCCACACCCTCTTCCAGCTCGGCGAAACAGCCGTAATCTGTCAGGTTGGTAACACGCGCCGTGACGCGGCTGCCTTCCGGATAACGCCCCTTGATGTCGACCCATGGATCTTCACCCAGCTGCTTCAGACCCAGGGATACACGGTTACGCTCCCGGTCAAACTTCAGAACCTTGACGTTGATCTCATCGCCGACATTCACGATTTCGCTCGGATGCTTGATACGCTTCCAGGCCATATCGGTGATGTGCAGCAGGCCGTCAACACCGCCCAGATCGACGAATGCGCCGTAGTCTGTGAGGTTTTTGACGATACCCTTGATTTCCATACCTTCGGTCAGGGTTTCAAGCAGCGCGTCACGCTCGGCGCTGTTTTCAGCTTCCAGCACGGCACGACGGGAAACGACCACGTTGTTCCGCTTCTGGTCCAGCTTGATGACCTTGAATTCGAGTTCCTTGTTCTCCAGGTGCGCTGTGTCACGAACCGGACGAACGTCTACCAGGGAGCCCGGGAGGAACGCACGTATGCCGGCCAGATCGACCGTAAAGCCACCTTTAACCTTGCCGTTGATCACACCCTTGACGACTTCTTCAGCTTCGAAAGACTTCTCAAGTACTTTCCAGGCTTCGGCACGCTTGGCTTTCTCACGTGACAGGCGGGTTTCACCGAAGCCGTCTTCCACTGCATCGAGAGCCACATCAACAACGTCGCCGATCTGAACTTCCATCTCACCCTTTTCATTAAGGAACTGTGAGGCTGGAATCACACCTTCGGACTTCAGGCCGGCGTTTACCGTCACCCAATCGCTGTCGATATCAACCACGGTTCCCTGGACGATGGAACCTGGCTGCATGTCAATTTCTTTCAGGCTTTCTTCAAATAGATCCGCAAAGCTCTCGCTCATTATATGTCCTATGATCAACGCAAGTTTACTCCGTGCTGCCAGCGACACGGTCTGTTAAAAGTGACCAGATACAACCAGGGCTGGCTGTTAGCATTGCATCCGGTTTCCAGCGACAAAAAGATGCAGTCAGGTCTGGCCCGCTGCGGCCATGACTCTGTCCAGCACCTCTTCTATACTCAGCCCCGTAGAATCAATGACTTGCGCATCTTCAGCGGGTCTGAGAGGAGCGGCAGAACGGTTCATGTCCCGTTCATCGCGCGCCCGTATCTCTTCTAAAAGGGTTTCAATATTAACATCGACGCCAGCATCCTTCAACTGACGATAACGCCGTTCTGCCCTGACTTCGGCACTGGCCGTCAGGAAGATTTTGGTATCCGCCTCCGGAAACACCACTGTCCCCATGTCCCGGCCGTCGGCTACCAGACCCGGCGCCTGCTGGAAATCCCTCTGCCGCTGCAGAAGAGCATCCCGGACCGGCTGAATCACGGCCACCTGAGAGGCATTATCGCCACAGGCTTCGGTGCGAACTTCAGAGGTGACATCCTCGCCCTCAAGGAAAACCCTCACCGGCTCCCCCGGCGCTGTGGGCTCAAAAGCCACATCGAGCGCGGCGGCCACCTCGACCAGACGGTCAACATCCTCCAGGGAGACGCCACGACGCAGAGCCGCCAGCGCAGTCAGTCGATACAGGGCGCCACTATCGAGCAGATGCCAGCCAAGCTGTCGTGCCAGCATCTGGGTGATTGTGCCCTTTCCTGCGCCTCCGGGGCCATCAACAGTGATAACCGGAGCCTGTGGATCTGCCATTGCTCACTCTCCTGTCGTGCGGATATTGATTCCAACACCGCCGGCAAGCTCGACGAAGCCGGGGAATGACGTGGCTACATTGGCACAGTCAGTAACTTCAATGTCACCCTCTGACACGAGGGAAGCCACTGCAAAGGCCATGGCAATGCGATGGTCACCGTGGCTATCCACGCGGCCTGCGCCAATCTTCTGCGCACCCTTTATGACGATGCCATCTTCCGTAACTTCAGTGACGACACCAAGCCTGGCAAGCCCGTCCGCCATCACCTGGATACGGTCGCTCTCCTTTACCCGCAGTTCCTCGGCGCCACGCAGCACCGTCGTACCACTGGCACAGGTTGCAGCAATGAACAGCACCGGGAACTCATCAATGGCCAGGGGCACGTCGCTGAGCGGAATATCTATACCCTGCAGAGCAGATGACCGGACTCTCAGATCCGCCACCGGCTCACCCCCGACCTCCCGCTCGTCAAGGACCTCAATGCTGGCACCCATCAGACGCAGTATGTTGATCACCCCAACCCGGGTGGGATTCATGCCCACGTGACGCAGGGTCAGGTCCGAGCCCGGCGCGATGCTCGCGGCTACCAGGAAGAAGGCAGCGGAGGAGATGTCCGCCGGTACATCAATGGTGGTGGCAGTCAGGCGCCCGCCGCCGGTGACGCTGGCTGTAGCACCGTCGCGACGGACTTCATACCCGAATCCCGCAAGCATGCGCTCGGTGTGATCCCGGGTGGGCGCCGGCTCGGTTACCGAGGTGGTTCCTTCGGCATACAGTCCCGCCAGCAACAGGCAGGACTTGACCTGGGCGCTGGCCACCGGCATATCGTAGTGAATGCCCCGGAGCTTCTGACCGCCCTTAATCTTCAGTGGCGGACGGCCGCCCTCGGCAGTCGTGATGAGGGCCCCCATGGATTTCAGAGGGTCCGCAACCCGCCCCATCGGGCGTTTGGTAAGACTGGCATCTCCGGTGAGCTCGGAATCAAAGCGCTGAGGAGCGAGAAGTCCTGAGAACAGTCGCATGGCGGTGCCTGAATTACCAAGATAGAGAGGGCCTCTTGGCGCCTGCAGGCCATCAACTCCTGCCCCGTGAATGCGGACGTGACCGTTATCCGGCCCCTCGATGGTTACCCCCATGTCACGGAAAGCCTGCAGGGTCGCAAGGCTGTCCTCGCCCTCAAGAAAGCCCTTGACCTCGGTGATACCGTCAGCGAGGGCACCAAGCATGATGGAGCGATGGGAAATGGACTTGTCGCCGGGAACCCGGATGTCCCCGCTCACGCTGCCGCCGGGACTGAGATGGAAGGTTATCTGCTTTTCACTGGTGGTAGTCACGTAGGCCTTTCCTGAAAGCATCCTGGAAAAATGATCCCGCGCCGCCTTGGCACGACTGAAGACCCGCAGCATGGTAGCGCTATCCTGCTCCGCAATGGCGGTTCTCAGAAGGCCGAGGTCATGGGTGAAATGATCAATGACCCGCAACACAGCCTGCTGATTGGAAAGAAATATGTCATGCCACATCACCGGATCGCTGGCTGCAATACGGGTAAAGTCCCGGAAGCCACCGGCGGCGTAGCGAAATATGTCGAGATTCTCGTCTTCTCCCGCCAGCGTGTCCACCAGGGAAAAGGCGATAAGATGGGGCAGATGACTGGTGGCCGCCAACACCTCGTCATGGTGCGCCACCGACATGGTCAGAACTCTGGCGCCACAGCCCTCCCACAGATTGCTGAGCCGGCGCAGCAGGACCGGGTCCACCGGTTCCGGAGGTGTGAGTATCACCTTGTGGCCAAGGAACAGATCCGGATTGGCTGCGGTGATGCCACTCTTTTCGGAGCCTGCTATAGGGTGGCCCGGAATCACCGACACCGGGCAGGATCCAAAGACCGTCGCAACCGCATCGACAAAACTGGCCTTGGTGCTGCCCACATCGGTTAGCAGGGCGCCCTCTTCCAGCCAGGGTTTGATCTCTCGCAGGACCTCTTCCGTGGAGCGCACGGGAACGGCAACCACAACCAGGTCGGCACCCTTCACTGCCGCAGCCACGGATTCCGCCGCTTCGTCAATGATGCCCAGCTTCAGCCCCAGAGTGAGGTCATCGCCCCGCTGGTCTGCGCCCACGACCCACTCCGCCAGGTGACCGCGGCGGATGGCGCTGGCAAGGGACCCGCCAATCAGGCCCAGACCAATGACGGCAACACGGCGGAACAGGACTCCGGGTTCAGCCATGGAGCGTCTCATCAACTACCGGACTGATGGCTTCCGGAAGTGCCTCCAGAAACCGTCGGTTTTCAGATGCCAGGCCCACAGAAACCCTGAGATGGGCGGGCATGCCGTAACCGGCAATCGGACGAACGATAATCCCCCGGGCCAGCAGGCGCTGAAAGACTGCGCCCGCCTCTTCTCCTGTATCCACCGTGACGAAATTGCCGGCGGAGGGAATATAGTCAAGACCCAAGGCCTGAAACCCTTCCTCAAGCTGTTTTATTCCTTCACGGTTCGTCTGCCGGGAACGCGCCAGGTAATCTTCGTCATCCAGCACGGCGGTTGCCGCCGCCAGAGCAACGGAGTCGACATTGAAGGGCTGGCGGACACGGTTCAGGATATCGGCAATGGCTGCGGAGGAAACACTGTACCCTACCCGCAATGCCGCCAGGCCCCAGGCCTTGGAGAAACTCCGGGTGACGATCAGATTGGGAAAATTCTCCAGTAGCGCAACGCCATCTGGGAAGTCCTCCCCCTCCAGGTATTCGAAGTAGGCCTCATCCAGAACCACAAGCACTTCTTCGGGTATTTTGCCCAGAAAAGCTTCGATAGTCTGGCTGTCGTGGGCCGTGCCAGTGGGGTTATTCGGATTGGCAACAAAAATCAGCCGGGTGTTGCTGGTGACGGCTTCAGCCATGGCGTCCAGGTCGTGCCCCCAGTGCCGGGCCGGCACCTCCACGCCCCGGGCACCGAGAGCCCGGGTAACGAGGGGATAGACTGCGAAGGCGTGCTGGGAAAAGATCACCTCGCTGTCATGGCTGGCGAAGCTCCGCGCTATGATTTCCAGAACATCGTTGGATCCATTGCCCAGGGTGATCTGAGCCGGGCCAACCCCGAGGCGGCTGGCCAGCCGTGCCTTGAGGTTAAAGCCATTGCCGTCGGGATAACGACAGAGGGTGCCCAGGGCGTCTCTGGCGGCCTCAACTGCAAGAGGGCTTGGCCCCAGCGGATTCTCGTTGCTGGCCAGCTTGACGATACTGTCTGGATCAAGGCCAAGCTCCCGGGCCAGTTCGTCTATGGGTTTGCCCGGCTGATAGGGCATGAGCCCCTGAACCCCCTCAACGGCAAGGGTCTGATAATCGATTGGCATGATTCGCTCCCCCTGACCGGCTCACCGGCCTTTCAGTACGGTCCGTGCTCCAGGACCTGCACCGGTAATGGCTATAGAACCCCGATGGGATAAGACCCAAGGCGCTTGAGTTCAACTGCCTCTTCATCGATTTCCGCCAGCACCCGGCGCACTCCTTCGTCTTCCATATGGCCTTCAAAATCAATATAGAACACATAAGCCCAGGTTCCGCTCGGCGAGGGTCGGGTTTCTATGCGGGTCAGGCTTATGTTATGGCGGTGGAAGGGCTCGAGAAGCTGATAGAGAGCACCAGCCCTGTTACGCATGGAGACCAGGATGGAGGACTTGTCGTGACCGCTGGGGCTGACCTCTTCGCGACCGATGATCAGAAAGCGGGTTGTATTATCAGGCCTGTCTTCGATCTTGTCGGACAGCTTTTTCAGACCGTAAAGCTCTGCAGCCATATCCCCGGCAATAGCTGCCGTACCGGGTTCTTCCGCGGCACGACGGGCCGCTTCGGCATTGCTGCTCACGGTCACCCGTTCAATGCCGTAACGGTGGGCGTCCAGCCATTGCCGGCACTGTGCAAAGGACTGCTGGTGGGAGTAGATACGGGTAATGGCCTGGCCGTCAGTGCCCTGTGCCGCCAGCAGGTGATGATGAATCCGTAGCTGCACCTCACCACAGATTTTCAGCGGCGAATGCATGAACATGTCGAGGGTGTGGTTGATCATGCCTTCGGTTGAATTTTCCACCGGCACTACGCCGTAATGAGCCGCGCCCGACTCCACCTCCCGGAACACGGCATCTATGGCCGGCAGGGGCACACTGATTACCGAGTGCCCGAAGTGCTTGAGAGCCGCCGACTGGGTAAAAGTACCGGCCGGACCCAGAAACGCGATGTGCATGGGCTTTTCCAGGGCCAGACACGCAGACATGATCTCGCGGAACAGGCGGGCCATTTCCTCGCCAGACAACGGACCGGGATTCTGTTCCTTTATACGCCGAAGGACACGGGCCTCACGCTCCGGCCGATAGAAAAACACATCCTCTCCCGGATGTGCTTCCATTTTTACCCGGGCCACTTCCTGGGCGCATGCCGCCCGGGCGCTGATCAGCTCCATGACCTTCTGGTCGAGCCGGTCGATTTCGTCGCGGAGTTCGGCAAGCCGGGTCTGCTCGTCCGTCATGATCAGGCACGCTCCTTTTCAAACACGGTCATGTAGTCGATGAGCGCGTCCACCCCGGCTTCCGGCATGGCATTATAGATACTCGCACGCATGCCCCCGACAGATCTGTGACCTTTCAGGTTCAGTAGCGCGCGCTCTTCCGCCCCTCTCACGAATGCACCATTGAGGGCCTCGTCGGCAAGGATGAATGGCACATTCATCCAGGACCGGAAGCGGGGGGCAATGGGATTGGAGTAGAAATCGCTACGATCAATGAAACCATAAAGCTTGCGCGCCTTGCGCGCATTGGTTTCGCCCATGGCCGTCACGCCACCCTGCTCTTTGAGCCACTGGAACACCAGACCGGCAAGGTACCAGGAATAGGTTGACGGAGTGTTGTACATGGAACCGTGGTCCGCCGTCACCCTGTAGTCCATCATGGTCGGCGTTTCCTTTCTCGCTTTGCCCAGCAGATCCCGTCTGACAATGACCACCACCAGTCCGGACGGACCTATATTCTTCTGGGCACCGGCATAGATCAGGCCAAAGCGGGATACATCGAGCGGACGGGAAAGAATGGTGGAAGACATATCCGCAACAAGCGGCACATCCCCACTGTCCGGAACGAAATCGAATTCCAGCCCACCAATGGTTTCATTGGGGGTGTAGTGCAGATAGGCCGCGTGCGGGTCAGGCTGCCACTCATCCTGATCCGGTATATCCACATAACCTCCTGCCCTGCTGCTGGCCGCAACATTGACGCTGGCGTAGCGACGGGCCTCGGCGATGGCCTTCTGTGACCAGATACCGGTATCGATGTAATCGGCGGATGTCCTGTCGCCCAGCAGATTCAGCGGAACCGTGGCGAACTGACTACTGGCACCCCCCTGCATGAACAGGACAGCGTAGTCGTCGGGTACTCCGGCCAGCTCACGCAGATCCTTTTCAGCGGCTTCAGCAATCGCCACGAACTCGTCGCTGCGGTGACTCATTTCCATCACCGACATACCGCTGCCGCGCCAGTTCAGCATCTCGTCGCTGGCCTGCTGAAGCACGCTTTCCGGCAGAGTCGCCGGTCCTGCACAAAAGTTGTACGCCCTTCTCATCGCCATCTGATCTCATCTGTTCCATTGTCCGCAGGAAAACCGAACGGGCAGGACCGGCTTACTCTTCGCCGGCACCCTCTTCTTCGCCGGCACCTTCACCTGTGCTGCCAGCCCCGTCACTTGCAACCACGCCTTCCGCCTCGTCTTCCAGCGCCTCTTCGCCGGTATCCGCGATGCGTTCGACACCCACAAGACGCTCGTCTTCCTGACTCAGTTTGATCAGCCGCACGCCCTGGGTGTTCCGGCTCAGCACGGACACTTCGTCACACCGTGTGCGCACCAGCGTACCCTTGTCGGAGATCAGCATCATTTCGTCGCCGTCAAAAAGCTGCAGCGCGGCGACCAGATTGCCGTTCCGGTCGGAACACTGCATGGCGATAACACCCTGGCTACCGCGATTATAGGCAGGGAATTCCTCCAGCTGCGTACGCTTGCCGTAGCCGTTTTCGCTCGCGGTGAGAATCACGCCGTTTTCCTGGGGGATGATCAGCGATACTACACTGTGCTCTTCCGGCATCCGGATACCACGAACGCCGCGGGCAGTCCGACTCAGGGGACGGATCTGGTCTTCCTGAAAGCGCACAGCCTTGCCGGCGGTGGAGAACAGCATCACCTCGGCATCACCCGCAGTGATTGCCGCACCGATCAGGGTGTCACCCTCATCCAGTGAGAGGGCGATCAGTCCACTGGAGCGGGGACGCGAGAAGTTGGGCAGAGGTGTCTTCTTGACAATACCCGCAGACGTCGCCATCAGGACGTAATGCCCTTCCGGATAATCGCGGACCGGCAGGAAGGTAGTGACGCGCTCGCCCTCTTCCAGAGGCAGGATGTTGATCATGGGTCGGCCACGGGAAGCCCGGCTGGCCCTGGGAATTTCGAATACCCTCAGCCAGTAGACCTTGCCCCGGCTGGTGAAGCAAAGGATGGTGTCATGGGAGTTGGCCACCAGCAGCTTTTCGATGAAGTCTTCTTCCTTCATCGAGGTTGAGGCCTTGCCCCGGCCTCCACGGCGCTGCGCCTGGTAATCCTCGATTGCCTGGGTCTTGGCGTAGCCACCATGGGAAATAGTGACCACCAGATCCTCCTCGTCGATCAGGTCGGCAATGGTCAGGTCCCGCTTGGAGCTGGTTATTTCTGTACGGCGCTCATCACCATACTCTTCCATCACCGCCTGCAATTCTTCCCGGATAACCTGCAACAGACGCTCCGGATCCCCAAGAATATCCAGAAGATCAGCAATTTTCTCAACAATTTCGCGATATTCGTTCTGCAGCTTTTCGGTTTCAAGACCGGTCAGGCGGTGCAGACGCAGATCGAGAATGGCCTGGGCCTGGTCAGGTGACAGGTGATAGAGGCCATTGCGCAGCCCCAGGTGTTCCGGCAGATCATCAGGACGACAGACATCGGCGCCCGCCTTCTCAAGCATGGCGAGAACGCCACCCGGGGACCATCCACGGTCCATCAGCTTTTCCTTCGCCTCGGCGGAGGAAGGTGATTCCTTGATCAGCGCGATGATTTCATCAATGTTCGCCAGTGCGACAGACAGGCCTTCAAGAATATGGCCCCGCTCGCGCGCCTTGCGCAGCTCATAGATAGTGCGCCGGGTAACCACCTCACGACGGTGACGGACGAAGGCGTCCAGCATTTCCTTCAGGTTCAGTATCCGGGGCTCGCCATTGATCAGCGCGACCATGTTGATACCGAACACCGTCTGAAGCTGGGTGTGGGCAAACATGTTGTTGATCACAACGTCGGGATTTTCACCCCGGCGCAGTTCGATCACTACCCGAATACCTTCCTTGTTGGATTCGTCCCGCAGCTCGGTAATGCCCTCAAGGCGCTTTTCCTTGACCAGCTCGGCGATCTTTTCGATCAGCCTTGCCTTGTTGAGCTGATAGGGCAGCTCGGTAATGATGACGGCGTCCTTACCGGTCTTGTTGTCATGCTCGATTTCGTGACGGGCGCGGATATAGATACGGCCACGGCCGGTACGGTAGGCTTCAACAATACCGGCGCGCCCGTTGATGATGCCCTCTGTGGGAAAGTCCGGCCCGGGGATGTACTCCATCAGGTCGTCGACGGTCATGTCCGGATTGTCGATCAGCGCCAGACAGCCCTTGACGATTTCCGTCAGGTTGTGGGGTGGAATGTTGGTGGCCATGCCCACGGCAATACCTGAGGAGCCATTCACCAGGAGGTTCGGAATGCGGGTCGGCATGACATCCGGGATCTGTTCCGTGCCGTCATAGTTGGGCACAAAATCCACGGTTTCCTTGTCCAGATCAGCCAGCAGGGAGTGGGCGATCTTCTTCATCCGGATTTCGGTGTAACGCATGGCCGCTGCGTTGTCACCGTCAATGGAACCGAAGTTACCCTGCCCGTCCACCAGCGGATAACGCAGGGAGAATGGCTGCGCCATACGAACGATGGTGTCGTAGACGGCTGAATCACCATGGGGGTGATATTTACCGATAACGTCACCCACCACACGGGCGGATTTCTTGTAGGATTTGTTCCAGTCGTTATTGAGCTCGGACATGGCGAAAAGCACACGCCGATGAACCGGCTTGAGGCCGTCACGAACGTCCGGTAGCGCCCGTCCGACGATGACGCTCATGGCGTAATCGAGATAGGACTGTTTGAGCTCATCTTCAATATTAACCGGCAGGATCTCTTTGGCTAATTCACCCATCGAGAAAGGTTCCTTTGCGTTTGCTGGAAGTCATTTTTTGAGCCGCTAATAATAACACATCCGAAGCTGCAAAGTACGGCTTTGGGCAGGCAAACAATGTACAAAAATCAACCAAATACCACGGTTTTGTTCTCGTGGATGATGACCCTGTCTTCGACGTGTGCCCGCAGCCCCCGCGCCAGCACATTTTTTTCCACGTCCTTGCCGAGACGGACCATATCTTCGATGGAATCGCTGTGATTTATCCGGATCACATCCTGCTCAATGATGGGACCTTCATCCAGGTCCTGGGTGACGTAATGACAGGTGGCTCCAATCAGTTTCACACCGCGGCTGTATGCCTGGTGGTACGGCCGGGCACCTGCAAACGAGGGCAGGAAGCTATGGTGAATGTTGATCACCCGACCGCTGTATCGCTCGCACACTTCCGGGGGCAGAATCTGCATGTAGCGGGCAAGCACGATCACGTCTGCCTGATAGGCGTCAAACAGCCGACCGACCTCAGCGAATGCCTCCTCGCGGTTGTCGCGGTTGACGGGAACGTGATGAAAAGGAATATCGTGCCAGTCCACCATACGTCGGAGATCGTCATGGTTGGACACCACCGCCACCACTTCGACATTCAGCTCCCTGCTGTGCCAGCGGTGTAGCAGGTCGAACAGACAGTGGGACTCCCTGCTGCACATCAGGACCACCCGCTTGGGCTGGGCGGAATCGGTCACCTGCCAGTGCATGTCAAACTCGCGGGCGATGGGCTCGAAGGCCATGCGGAACTGCTCAAGACCGAAAGGCATGGAACTGGCCCTGATTTCATGGCGCATGAAAAACCAGCCAGCCTGGCTGTCAGCGTGATGGCTGGCTTCGGTGATCCAGCCATTGTAATTGGTCAGAAAGTTACTGACTTTTGCGACTATTCCCACCCGGTCAGGACAGGAAATCACCAGACGGTACGTATGCTCCATGAAGACACTGCCCTCTTCTACAGATAAAGGCGCAGACTGCTTTATGTCGGCGCCAAAAATGGCCGACATGATAGCCTATCTTCATGGCAGATACGACGGTATGAGCCGCTGCCCCGGCCCGCCTTGATCGCTCACTCCCGGCATTTATCAGTGGCTTTCAGGGCCTCCTCGGTAAACACCAGCAGACCGAGTTCCGGCCGGTAGCCATGGATTTCGGTGACATCCAGCGCCTGCAGAAAATCCAGAATCTGGTCACTGATCACCTGCCCTGGCACCAGCACCGGAAACCCGGGCGGATAGGGAATGACAAAACTGGCAGACACCACATCCCTGCCCTGCCCCATAACCTCCTGCAGGGCCTCGTTGTCAAAGCGCAGATACTCGGTGTTTTCCTCGTCGTAGCTCAGGAAGTAAGCCCTCCGGATATCTCCTTCCGCCGAGTCTTTCCTGGGTCTGAAGGCATCATGGAAGCGGCTGAAATCCGGCAGGGGTGGCAGATCTTCAGTCAGGGATTTCACGTGATGCTGGATAATCTTGCGCTCGGGACGGCTGCTCTCCTCCCAGCGCCGGTCGAAGCCCTTGGCAAGCTTGATCAGCACGTCCAGCAGATAGGCGATTGACCCCCGGCTGGTGCCAATATTGGTCATGAACAGTACGGTATTGCGGGAGGTCTTGTTGATCTGGATGCCGTACTGATTCATAAGGTATTCATTCTTGAAGGTGTCACCGTCGATGCCGGTCAGGCCTATGGCCATGGTGATTCGGCTGGGGTCCACCACGAACTCATCGTTGGCCCAGGCCTCCTCCATCTTGTTCCACCCACTCACCGGGTCGTAAAAGGTGTCTATACCGGACTGGCGGAACTCCAGAGGTATCATGTCCTTATTGACCAGTACCCGGAAATATTTCTGCAGCACGGGGTTGGTATAGAGCTGCTCCCGCAGGGACAGTGCGGCTTCCACCTGTGCGTGCACCAGCTCAAACCCCTCCATTTCCGCCTGCATCCGGCCCACATCCAGCGAAGCTACGATCTGGTAGTTGGGCGAGGTGGAGGTATGGGTCATATAGGCTTCGTGGAAAGTGGCTTCCACCTTCTGCCGGTATTCCTGATCATAGACATGGATCATTGAGCCCTGACGCAGGGAGGTCAGCGTCTTGTGGGTGGAATGGGTGGCATAGGCCCTGACGCGCGTCTTTTCCGGATCAGGCATGAGGGTGTTATCCAGCCAGGTGGCATCGTCATCCGGATCCAGTTTGTCAAAACCTTCCTTCCAGGCGGCGTATTCCTTCTTGTACTCCTCGCTGTAATACCTGTCCCTCAGGGTCCGGGCGGCGTGCATGGCGGTACGGGGCCGATAGGTAGGATTGAAGGTGGCAAAGGCAAACCATGCCTCATCCCAGAGGAACACCAGATCCGGCTTGATGGCCAGGCACTCCTCCATCACCCGCCGCACGTTGTACACGATGCCATCGAAGGTGCAGTTGGTCAGCAACAGCATCTTGACCTTGTGCAACTGGCCGTTGCGTTTGAGCGCCAGCAGTGACTTCTTGATTTCCCGGAGGGGCACGGCGCCGTACATGGAATAGTCATTGAGAGGGTAGGAATCCAGATAGACCACATGGGCACCGGAGAGCACCATCCCGTAATGGTGGGATTTGTGGCAGTCCCGGTCCACCAGCACTATGTCACCCGGTTTGATCAGGGCCTGAACCACAATCTTGTTGGCGGTGGAGGTGCCGTTGGTCACAAAGAAGCTCTGCCGGGAACCAAATGCCCGGGCTGCATACTCCTGGGCCTTCTTGATCGGCCCGTAGGGCTGCAGCAGGGAGTCCAGGCCCCCGGAGGTGGCCGAGGTTTCAGCAAGAAAGATGTTGATGCCGTAAAAATCAATCATCTGCCCGGCCCAGTGGGAGCGGGTTACGGATTTGCCTCTTGATATTGGCATGGCATGGAAAACGCCGGTGGGCTTGCGGCTGTATTCCCGTAGCGCATCAAAAAACGGTGTCCGGTAACGGTCATCAATGGCCCGGAGGATGGTGTGATGCTGTTCGATGTAATCGGTTTCCCGATAGAAAATGCGGTTGAAGTGCCGGATGTCCCGGCTTGCAGTCACTTCAACGTCGCCGCTGGTGACCAGAAACTGGTCAATCTCCGGGCGTATCTCCCGGATCATGGAGCCCAGAAGGAGGCTCCGGTCCGCCTCGGTCTTGTTCCCCATCTCAATCTCGGACAGGCCCTCAAGGTAATTGCGCAGGGCACTGAGATTGTATTTCGACTTGTAGGGGAACTCGTACCGGATAAGGCATGCCTGGATGTTGGGATTCACCAGTATGGCAATGAGCGCGTCTTCGAAGCTGCGGACGGTCACCACGTCATAGATGAACTTGTCTTCCGGGCGCCTCAGGCTGTGGAAAGCCTCGCGTACCACTTCCTCTTCCTGACGGGACATGGCGTCCACAATCAGCAATTCAAAATATGGCTGCGACGAGCTGTTTGAGGTGGGATGACCCCGGCGCAGCTGAGCCAGAGCATCCAGAGCCTCCAGATCCTCGGACTCGGAATCGCTGTCACTCAGATCCACATGGCGACGCCGGTAGGACTCACTGATGAGGGTGCGCACGAGGCGCTTGACCACCTTTTCAAGCGCCCCGTATTCGGCATTGTGAAACAGGGTCCAGACGTGGTGGAAATCCTCTTTCGAGGGAAAGGCATGATAATCCTCGATGATTTCCAGTCGGGTCAGTTTGACATCAACCGACTTGACCAGATGTCTGGTCTCGACTTCGTCCGCGGTTCTCACCAGGCGGCCCAGATCCCGCTTGAGTGCATTCCATGTATCCGCCCGCAACTGGGAAATCTTGTGGTAAAACCCGAGTGCGCTGTAGGCCGCTTCTGATTCCGTCGTCTCATTCATCATGTTACCTGCTGTCCCGAAGTCGTGAATGCCCCCTGTAATGCCCTAAAGCTGGCACTGCATTACAGGACAAGTCGCTTTCGACTGAAACGTCCGGGTTATTCCAGAACGTCAGCATGACTGATGTAGCGGATGTCCAGAGTTACCTCCTCAAAGTGATCAAATGACAGGTCAATCGAATGATCTGCCCAGTAATAAGTGGCACGTCCTTCATTAGGATAGTAGACGGCAGTGTAGATAGTGCCCAGTCCGCGCCTGTAGTCACTGCGAAAAAGCGGCGGCGAGAAAAAGGCCGAGATCAGCCTTTCCCGGGTTGTGGCCTCATCATCTACCAGAATCGCCAGCTGTCGTTCCCTGATCAGGGTCTCGGAGGCCAGGGCATGAGCGTACCATTCGATTTTTTTCTGGTGATTGGTCGCCACGGGCAGGCGCCTTATTGTGGCCGGCCGGTCCGGCCCGATCATTGCCGTTATGTAGCGGCCCTGGGCGTCGTTCACCGTTATATTGTAGGCCATGTGAGTCGGCACCCGCGCAAGTACCGCCGCCGCCTGATCGGTGGTATCACAGAACTCGAGGATATAGCGCAGAATTATGGGCGCACCAAAGCCATCACCCACGGTTTTGCGACCGCCAAAAGCCAGTGACACCGTGAGACCACTGTCGTTGATGCCGTCAAGGACCCCCCAGAGGCAGTCTGACATGGCGATAACCCGGCGACCGTTCCAGCAAGTGGAGAGAATGGTCCCCTCACATAGCTCCGGGGGGTAGTCGTAGTTCCGCACCAGAATGTTGCTGCTGGCATTGGCCAGCACAGCCTGGGAGCAACCGGTAATATAGGGCGGCGGCCGGTAAAGGCTGAGCATGCGGGCGGGAAGGTCGCCGCCCCCGGTGAGCTCACAGAGCCTTGTGTAGGTGGGCACCAGCTCTGGCATGTGTTTGTTCAGCGCGTTGTAGCAGGCCAGATAACTGGGCCGCTCACGCTCGGTTTCCGACAGGTACCAGCGTTCGAAGGCTGGCCAGTGAAGCTCAAAAAGAGCCTGCCATTTGTCTCCGGGCATCGCTTCCTGGATGGCGCTGAAAACAAGACGCTTCTGTTTTTTCATTCTTCGGGCACCGCCGGATCCGGCGTAAGGGCTGACGGGGGCAGCAGCCCCCGTCCTGACGCCGTCATCACAGGATCTTGAAGTTGCCGCCGCCAATGGCGTGATTGACCGCCACTGCCTCGACTGCAGGGTCCTGCAGGGCCTGGCCGCTGAACTGGCCACGGATGCCGTCAATCCAGGCCTTGGCCCGGGGGGTCAACTGGAAGTCATCGTCCATCAGGCGGCCACGGGTTATCAGAATGCCCAGATCGGCGCCTTCGTAGCGGAAATCGCCAACGCCGCTAATGCGCATGAAGAAGGCTTCCTGCTCACTCTCTGCCGCATGAGGATGATAGCTGTAATGGTCATAGCTGATACTGCCGTCACCCGCCATCTTCCAGACACCGGATTCCGGCGCTTTGGTCAGCAGATCCACTGACTCATCTGTGTGCTTGATGACAAGCTGGCTCCAGCTGTCGATGCTCTCGGGATGGGACCAGCGCTCATTCAGTTCCTCGATATCGACATCAAAGTCCTCTCCTGAAAATTCCAGCAGGTGGAAAAGGAACAGGGGCACATCGGAGTGGGCGAAGGCGGCTACGTTGGTGAGGGAACTGGCACCGGTAACACGGGGATTGAGTTCGCCAAGGAAAACCTCCTCGGTATCCTGATCAATCAGGAAGTCGAGTTCGAAATAACCCCGGTAGCCTTCTTCGCGCAGCGCTTCACCATACTGGAAGGTGTATTCACGGGCCTTGTCGCGAACTTCCTGGGAAAAGGCGCCCGAGAACATTTCGTTGCCGCACCAGCCACCCTTGTAGGGCGTCAGTGCCTTGAAACCCACCAGTTCAGTCATCAGCGGGCCAACCACTGTGCCGCAGCGGGTGGTACAGGCCTCTATGGCAGAGCCCCGGCAGTTGATGCGTTTCATGATCTTGACTTCGGGCTCGGCTTCGATCTCTTCGGCGTACTTGTAATATTCGTCTTCATTGGAAACGAAGAAGGTGGTATGGCCGGAGTCACCGTAGGCGGACTGGATCACCAGATCAGTGGTGTTCAGGGGCTTGCTGACTTCCGTCAGATGCTCGTAGCTGTCAACCTTGGCCAGAACATTCGGAACACTGGGCACGCCCACCTTGTTGCCTATGCGCACTGTCTCAATCTTGTTGTCCATTCGCGAACGCAGCTTTGCAGGGGGAAACGCAATCTTCAGGCCAAGCTGCTCACAGATCTCTTCCGTGTGCTCATCGAACATCAGAAAAGCGGCAGTGCCAGTGCCGCCCCGGGACTGGAGGTAGTCGATCACCTCCTTGTGTTCCAGAAGGTAGTTGTTGATGTCTTCGATGCTCTCGAAGTCCCTGGGGAACTTCTCTTTGGGCACAAATACGTTCTTCTGCTTGCCGTCGAAACAGTCGATATAATTGATATGACGGAAATTGCCGACCCAGTCCCCGATACCCAGCAGATTAAAGTTGGTTGCGGAGATGAAATAGACCGGTTCCTTGTTGTTGTGGAAATAACGACGAATATCAGAAATGCTTTTTATTGTGCTCATATCCCTCACTCCTGTAATGGGGCTGTCCTGTCTGGTTTTACTGGATCGATCCGCTTTGGCACTGGACGATCCATTCTTCGGTTTAACGGGTTCGTGGTGTCGACCTTCAGATTTCGGTGAAGCCGACACCGGACGCTGCTCTCCATCCGGTGAAAGCCAGCCCGCAACCTGCCGACGCAGCATGTTCAGCAGTTCTCGTACCATGCTTTTCTCCGTGTTGGCCGCGCCAGATCAGAACGCGAGCATCATTCAGTATTTGGGCAGTTCATCTCTCACCGGCTTTCCCAGGGGGCCGAGGCTGTCCAGGAACGGACTGGATCCGTTTTCACTGCGGTACAGAGAAAAATCCACCTCACGGTCCCGGAAACTCTTCAGTGGCTGCCCCAGGCCACGCAGTCCGCGCTCACGCTCACGGCGAACCCGTTGCATGTCCACTTCAATGGGTACGATTTCGTCTCCGATACCAGACTGGTGGATGACGTCACCGGAGGGTCCCACAACGATGGAACGACCATTGCCCATGGCACCGGCGCCATTAATGTCAAAGAAGAAACACTGGTTAATAGCGGCATTGGTGCGCGCAATGGCCAGTTCAATATCCCGGTCTATGGTGTCCGTCATGGTGGGATGGAGTATGACTTCTGCACCCATGGCGGCGAGAGTGCGGGTGGTTTCAGGGAACCACATGTCATAACAGATGGAGACGCCGAAGCGGCCAACACCTGGCACATCAAAGACCACAAACTCGTTACCCGCCTCCACTCCCTCTTCGTAAGGGCGGAAGGGAAACATCTTGCGATAGCGGCACACCACTTCGCCTTCGGGACTGATGACACTCAGGGTGTTATAGATTTTGTCATCAACCCGCTCGAACATGGAACCGGGAATAAGCCAGATGCCATGATGTCTCGCCATCTCGCAGAACAGGTGTTCCTTGCTGCTGGGCATGGGTTCTGCGTGATGGGTAGAAGCACCGGTGACGACCAGTTCGCTGAACAGCACCATCTGCACCTGCGGAAAGCGGGACATGAGGAGGTCAATGCGGTGGCGCATGGTTTCGGTGTTGTCACCGTGGTGCAGGGCGTGCATCTGTACCCCGGCGATCGTGAAATAGGACATTGAATCCCTCGGTAAAGTGATACATCGAAGAGAATGTCTCCATCGGGGAAAACAGAAAGACATTCACCAGAAATTGTGTTGTTCGCATTTCTGCAATGCTATTAGCCTATGTCAAATCCCGCGACCTGTCGAAGTTACTGCGACAAATACGCATCGCGGCTTGTACCGACTAACCCACTATCTGATCTGTCCGGTCCGCCATGATGAAGTCATTTTTGTGCAGGCCGCCGATGGCATGAGTCCACCAGTTGACGGTGACCCGGCCATATTCAAGCAGGATGGCCGGATGGTGCCCTTCAGACTCCGCCTCCACTCCGACCCGGTTGGTAAAGGCCAGCGCTTCAGCAAAATCCTTCATTTTGAAGGTACGCTCCAGCTGTTTTTTTCCGCCGCGCTCAACAATCTGCCACTCCGGCACCTGGGCCAGCAGTTCGTTCTGTTCTTCCTGTGACAGGGCTGGCGTTCCTTTTCTGCAGGCTTCGCAATTCTGCTCTCTGAGATTGATCATCGTCCTGGCTCCTTTTGACTGGCTCAAGGGGCCAGATTGAACCTGCCGGATTTCCAGTTCAAGCCGGCGGCAGGCAAAAGAACCAATCCATTTATTGAAATCACCTCCGGACTCAATATACTGTATATTTAAACAGTATTATGGAATTCCATCCCATGAAAGAACTCCTCGACACCCTGATCCAGGATGCAAAAGTCTGGCAGGGCGGCCAACAGGCGACAGCCAGACAGCCAGCTGAACCCACGGGATTCGATATCCTGGATGCCCAGCTCCGGGGCATCGGCTGGCCAAGGGGCGCCCTGACCGAGTGCCTGCTGGAGGCACCGGGAATTGGCGAACTGCAGCTGACGCTACCACTGATGCGCCGGCAGGCAGACGCTGACAGGACCGTATTCTGGATAAATCCACCCCACATTCCCTACGCTCCGGCACTGGAGCGCGAAGGTCTCAACCTTTCCCGGGTGGTTATCATTCATGCCAGCAATCCGGCAGATGCGCTCTGGTCCATGGAAAACTGCCTCCGATCCCCAGCTACGGGTCTGGTTCTGGCCTGGCCCGGCCCCCTGAAATCACATGAGATTCGCCGACTCCAGCTGGCAGCCGAAAGTGGCGGCAGTCTCTGCATCCTGTTTCGGCCGGTACAGGCCTCAGTGAACAGTTCACCTGCGGCCCTGCGTCTGCAGTTGACACCCGGGCAGGACCAGACCCTGGGCGTCCGGGTCCTGAAACGCCGGGGGGGCTGGGCCAGCGACAGCTGCACTCTGACCCTGGCAGGCCGGAATTCCGTAACAGCGGAAACCAGCACCACCGTTGTTCCCGGCCCCTGGCCCAGGCGTGACGCCTGACCATGCTCTGGATTTATATCCACTTTCCCCACCTGCTGCTGGATCATGTCCGCAGCAATCGCAGTGAAACCGGACCACTGGTTATAGGTGATGTGCAGCAGCAGTTCGTGTATCAGGCCTGCCCGGAAGCAAGGCAACTGGGTATCCAGCCGTCGATGCGCCTGAAAACGGCCATCAGCCTGGCCCCGGATCTGACCATCATTCGCACTGCACCAGAAAGGGAACAGCAGGTGCTGGAACAGCAGGCCCGCTGGCTCTATCGCTACGCCGCCCACGTCAGCCTGCATCCTCCCCATGGTCTGGTGGTCGAAGCCAGCAGCGTGAACCGGCTCCATGGAGGCATGGAAAACCTGTGGCAGAAACTGTCACAGGCCATGGAGCAGCGTCGGCTTACCGGTCGGATGGCTGCCGGCCTGACGCCAAAGGCCGCGCAACAAATGGCCCGGGCCGGCACCGGCCACTGCAGTGACGACAGAAAATTCCTGAATCTCAGCCTCCGCAAACTGAGTATTCACCAGGCCGGTCTGCCGGGGAAAACAATGGAACGGCTGACAAGACTGGGGCTGGTGACTCTGGATGATCTCTTCAGCCTGCCCCAGGAGGAAGTTGCCCGTCGTCTGGAACCGGAAACCCTGCGGCTGCTGCAACAGATAGAAGGCACCCGTCCTGACCCGCAAACAGCCTGGACACCGCCGCACCGGTTCTTCCAGCACCTGGATTTCGCCCAGGACATTGAGCAGAGCGCCGGGCTGCTGTTTCCCCTCCAGCGACTGCTGGGCGAGCTCCAGGATGATCTTCAGTGGCGGCAGCAGGATACTGATGCCCTGCTACTCAGTCTGCATCACAGGAACCAGCCGGAAACCCGGCTTGAGCTGCGAACCGCCGGACCGGAACACCGGGCGACCAGTTTTCTCTCACTTATCCGGCTCAGGCTGGAGCAACAGGCACTGGCGGCACCAGTGGAAGGCCTGACCCTCAGCGTCAGCCGTTTTATTGACCGGGATCGTCCTGGTGGAGGCGACCTGCTGGGCAGTGGCCCCCCTCCCGAGGAAGCCCGGCAGGATCTGATCAGCCGTCTGCAGGCCCGGCTGGGCGATCAGGCTCTGCGGGTACTGGCCAGCCATGCCGACCACCGGCCGGAAAAAGCCTGGACCCAGGGGCGGCTGCGCAAGCCTGTTCCGGGGGCCACATCGGGAGACTATTCACTTCGCCCTCTCTGGCTTCTCAATGCGCCACAGCCGGTCATACACCTCCCGGAAGCCTGGCTGGCGGGGCCGGAAAGGATCAGCGGGGGCTGGTGGGATGGCGAGCGGGTGCAGAGGGACTATTACATAGCCCGACTGACTTCCGGCCAACTGGCCTGGATATTCCGTGACGTCAGCGGCGGGTGGTTCATTCACGGTCTGTTTGGTTGATTCATGACGACTTACGCGGAACTTCACTGCTTCAGCAACTTCACATTCCTCACCGGTGCATCCCATCCCGAGGAACTGGCAGACCGTGCAATGGAACTGGGCTATGCCGCGCTGGCCATTACCGACACCTGTTCTGTCGCCGGCATCCCCCGGGCCTGGGCCGCCCTCAAAGACAGTCCGGTAAAGCTCATCACTGGCAGTCATTTTCTGCTCCGGGACGAAGAGCTGGATAGTCAGCCTGTCAATATCGTACTGCTGGCCCGGGATCGCAAAGGCTACGGCCAGCTGTGCCAACTCATCACGAGGGCGCGGCGACGGGCTCCAAAGGGGAAATACCACCTATACCGGGAGGACATCCAGAAGGAAGCGCTCAGTCACTGCCTTTGCCTGTGGCCACCCCCCTCCCTGCCCCGGGTATCCTTTGACGCGGCACTGGCCTGCGGACACTGGCTTCGGCGCGAATTTGAAGACCGTTTCTGGCTGGCGGCGGAACGGGCCCTGGAAAATCGGGAAGAAGAACATCTTCAACAGCTGCGCACCCTGGCAGCTCACCTGGAATGCCGCATCACTGCCGCCGGCAATGTTCACATCCACCGTCGTGATCGTCAGCCGCTGCAGGATGTACTGACCGCCATCCGCCATGGCTGCACCCTGGAAAACGCGGGTCTGCACCTGTTCCAGAACGGTGAACGCTACCTCCGTCCCCAGAAGGTTCTGAAGCGTCTCTATCCAGAGAGCTGGCTGGCGGAAAGTCAGGCCATAGCTGAACAATGCAGCTTTGAGCCTGGCAGCCTGCGCTATGAATACCCCCCTGATCTGGTTCCGGAAGGCATATCCGCCGGTGAGCACCTGCAGAGGCTCACCCGGGAGGGTGAGCTTGCAAGGTTTCCCGAAGGTACGCCCTTTCCCATTCAGGCGCTGATCCGCAAGGAACTCCGGCTGATTGCGGAAATGAACTATGAACACTATTTTCTCACCCTTGAAGACATAGTCCGTTTTGCCCGCAACCGGGGCATTCTCTGCCAGGGCCGGGGATCAGCCGCCAACTCGGCGGTCTGCTACTGTCTCGGAATCACCGAGGTGGATCCCCGCAAGGTGGAGCTTCTGTTTGAGCGTTTCATATCAAAGGACCGGGACGAACCACCGGACATTGATGTGGATTTTGAGCATGACCGTCGGGAAGAAGTCATGCAATACATTTACCGTCGCTACACCCGTGAACGGGCTGCCCTGGCCGCCACCGTGATCCGCTATCGGCCCCGCAGTGCTATCCGGGATGTGGGCAAGGCCCTGGGGTTCGACCCCGCCCTGGTGGAACAGCTGCTGAATGGCATTGACTGGCGGGACCGGGAAACCGACTGGCGACAGCAGATCCTGGACAAGAAGCTGACCCGCAACCCCCGGGTAGCGGAGCAGTTTTTCAGCCTGGTCAACACCCTGCTGGGCTTTCCCCGGCATTTGTCCCAGCACGTGGGAGGTTTTGTCATCAGTGCCGGCCCGCTGGCGGAACTGGTGCCAGTGGAAAATGCCGCCATGGCTGACCGCACGGTCATCCAGTGGGACAAGGACGATCTGGAAAGTCTCGGATTGATGAAGGTGGACATTCTCGCCCTGGGCATGCTCTCCGCCATCCGCCGGGCTCTGGATCTTATCGGCCAGCGCCGCGGCCAGCCTTTCCGGATGCAGGACATACCGGCGGATGATCCGGCCACCTATAAGATGCTGCAGAAAGGAGACAGTGTTGGCGTTTTCCAGGTGGAATCACGGGCCCAGATAAACATGCTGCCCCGCCTGCGACCGGAGGTTTACTACGATCTGGTGATACAGGTCGCCATCGTGCGGCCCGGCCCCATCCAGGGAGACATGGTACATCCCTACATTCGCCGCAGACACGGCCTGGAGCCGGTGAACTACCCCAATGAAGCCATACGGGGAGTTCTGGAGCGTACTCTCGGCGTTCCCATATTCCAGGAGCAGGTGATCAAACTGGCAATGGTGGCAGCCGGTTTTACAGCAGGTGAAGCAGACAGACTGAGACGGGCCATGGCTGCCTGGAAGTCCCATGGGGACATGACTTCTTTCAGGGAGAAACTGATCTCGGGCATGCTGGAGCGGGGTCATGGTGCAGCCTTCGCAGAGCGCCTTTATAAACAGATCTGTGGCTTCGGGGGCTATGGCTTCCCTGAATCCCACGCCGCCAGCTTTGCCCTGCTGGTATATGTATCCGCCTGGATCAAGCGCCATTACCCGGCGGAGTTCTATTGTGGCCTGCTGAACAGCCAGCCCATGGGGTTCTATTCACCGTCCCAGCTGGTTCAGGACGCGCGCCGCCACGGGGTCAGGGTTCTGCCGCCGGATGTGAATGCAAGCAACTGGGATCACACCCTTGAAGGGCCCGACCAGGCCCTGCGGCTTGGCCTGAGACTGGTCCGCGGGCTATCCGCACAGCCGTCACGGGAACTGGTCCAGCGCCGTCCGTCAGGGGGCTACCGCACCACTGCCGAACTGCGAAGTATCAGCAACCTCAGCCAGCGGGATCTGGAAGCCCTGGCTGGAGCCAATGCCCTGCAGAGTCTGACCGACAATCGCCGCCAGGCGTACTGGCAACTGCTGGGTCACCAGCCACCTGCCGCCCTGTTTGCCAGCGAGGATCAGAGTGAATACAACGCCACCCAGGTGACCCTGCCGGCCCCCACCGAGGGTCAGTCCATTCTGGAGGACTACGCCAGCCAGGGCCTGTCATTACAGCGGCATCCTCTGGCTCTGCTCCGTGAACAGGGCCATCTTCAGCATTGCCTGAGCGCCCGGGAACTGATGGATGCCGAGCCAGGCCGGCCAGTCCAGGTGGCTGGCCTGGTAACAGGCCGACAGCGTCCCGGCACCCGTTCCGGGGTCACCTTTGTTACGCTCGAAGATGAAACCGGCAACATCAACCTGGTGGTCTGGCTGGATACCGCCAGACGCCAGCGCCAGCCCCTGCTGACTGCCCGACTGCTGCATGTGAAGGGTGTGCTGGAAAGGGAAGGCGATATTGTTCATGTGATGGCGGGAAAGCTCTCGGATATCAGCCATCTGATAAAGAGCCTTCAGGTAACTTCCAGAAACTTCCAGTGACCTTCAACCGCTGACAAAAAAGCCCCCACCGGATTGCCGGAGGGGGCTTTTCGTTTGCTGTAGAGCGATCAGCCGAGCAGCTTGATCATGACCCCCGCAGCCACCGCAGAACCAATAACGCCGGCCACGTTGGGACCCATGGCATGCATCAGCAGGAAGTTCTGGGGATTGGCTTCCAGTCCCACCTTGTTGGACACCCGCGCCGCCATAGGCACCGCCGACACGCCGGCAGAACCAATCAGCGGATTGATGGGCTCCTTCGTGAAGTAGTTCATCACCTTGGCCATTATCACACCGGC
Organism: Marinobacter sp.; assembly: GCF_044799475.1. GTDB lineage: Bacteria > Pseudomonadota > Gammaproteobacteria > Pseudomonadales > Oleiphilaceae > Marinobacter. The sequence goes on from NZ_CP085217.1 coordinate 3,472,264, forward strand.
CGCTGTACCCACGCCGAATGCAACAATGCCCAGTGCCAGGATACCAAGGGTCTGGCCATCCAGGAACTTGTCAGCCATGAGCTTGGAGCCCACCGACAGACCCAGGAAAATGGTCACGATGTTGATCAGAGCATTCTGCGCGGTATCGCTCAGACGCTCTACCACACCACATTCACGCATCAGGTTGCCGAAAGTGAACATGCCCAGCAGCGGAGCCGCATCCGGCAGAAACAGCACAACGGCAATCAGCACTACAAGCGGGAAAATGATCTTTTCCTTTTTGCTGACCGGCCGCAGCTGGGACATCTTGATGGCTCGCTCTTTCTTCGAGGTCAGCGCCTTCATGATGGGAGGCTGAATCATCGGAACCAGCGCCATGTAGGCATAGGCAGACACAGCGATCGCCCCCAGCAGATGTGGTGCCAGAACACTGGACACATAGATGGACGTAGGACCGTCGGCGCCACCGATAATACCGATCGCCGCAGCTTCCAGAATCGTGAATTCAAGAATGCCGAACATATCCAGCAGGGCTGCCCCGATCACGGTTCCAAAGATCCCAAACTGGGCAGCAGCACCCAGCAGCAGGGTTTTCGGATTAGCCAGGAGAGGGCCGAAATCCGTCATGGCGCCCACGCCCATGAAGATCAACAGCGGCCCGATCGTGCTTCCGATAATAACCATGTAGAAGTTCTGGAGCATGCCATTGCCGTAACCAAAGTCCTGGGCCAGGGTATTGGCAGAACTGACTACTGCGTAACTGGCGTCCTTGTACGCCTCCTTGAACAGATCTTTTACTTCGGGGGTAACAACCTGTCCGGCTTCATAGGATACGTCCAGAACACCCGCCAGCGCCGCCAGAACCTGGGGTTTGGCGAAGTGAATAGCATTCTCCGCAGCGGACAGAGCAAGACCTGCCTCCGGAATGTTCGCCAGGATACCGCCAAATCCGATCGGGACCAGCAGCAGCGGCTCAAAACCCTTGCGTATGGCAAGGAAGAGAAGACCAAGGCAGACCAGAATCATGATCACCTGGCCGGGTTCTATATTGAACAGGCCACTGCCTGTCCAAAGCGTCAGTAATTTTTCCATGGAATGCTGGCCCTTATGCGATTGTCAGCATTTCGTCATCGACCGCGACAGCGTCGCCGACCTTGATGAATACCTCGCCGATGGTTCCGGCCTTGGGAGCACGAACCTCGGTTTCCATTTTCATCGCCTCCAGGATGATCAGCACATCTCCTTCTTCAACCGTGTCGCCAGGCGAAACCAGGATTCTGAAGATGTTGCCACCCAGGGGTGCCAGTACCGACTCGCCTTCTCCCGCTGCGGGAGCAGGAGCTGATTGCGCGGGCGCTTCAGAACCGCCTCCTGTGGGCTGGATTCCGCTGATGTCGCCGCCTTCGGTGACCGCAACCACAAATTCCTTGCCGTTGACAGTCACGGTGTAACTCTCCGGGCCACCCTTCTTCGCCGCACCCGGCTTCGCAACGTCATCCGCGCTGGGAACCGGCTCGAATGCATCGGGATTGCCCCGGTTCTCAAGAAACTTGAGGCCGATCTGCGGGAACAGTGCATAGGTCAGGACATCGTCAACCACGTTATCCGCGAGCTTGATGTTCTTTTCTGCAGCCAGCTTTTCCAGCTCTTTGGTGAGCCTGTCCATTTCCGGCTCGATAAGATCGGCCGGACGGCAGGTAATCGGCTCTTTGCCCTCGAGGACGCGCTTCTGCAGCTCCTTGTTGAACTCCGCTGGCGCCGCGCCATACTCGCCCTTGAGAATCGCCGCAGTCTCCTTGGAGATTGATTTGTAGCGCTCTCCAGTCAGAACATTCAGCACAGCCTGTGTGCCGACGATCTGTGATGTCGGTGTAACCAGAGGAATGAATCCGAGATCTTCACGAACCCTGGGAATTTCAGCCAGCACCTCGTCAAACTTGTCCGCGGCATTCTGTTCGCGCAGCTGACTCTCCATGTTGGTCAGCATGCCGCCAGGAACCTGAGCGGTCAGAATACGGGAATCAATACCACGAAGGCTGCCTTCGAACTTCGCGTACTTCTTGCGAACTTCCCGGAAGTAGCCGGCAATTTCCTCAAGCAGGTTCAGATCCAGACCAGTATCACGATCCGTGTCCTCAAGAATGGCAACCACCGCCTCCGTCGGCGAATGACCGTAGGTCATGCTCATGGAAGAAATTGCAGTATCGACGTTGTCGATTCCGGCTTCCGCAGCCTTGAGGGCCGTTGCAGTAGACATGCCGGTCGTGGCGTGGCACTGCATATGCACGGGAACTTTGAGCTCTTTTTTCAGGCGGGTAACAAGTTCAAACGCCACATAGGGTTTCAGCAGACCAGCCATGTCCTTGATGGCAATGGATTCAGCGCCCATGGACTCGACTTCTTTGGCCATGTCGACCCACATCTGGAGGGTGTGGACCGGGCTGGTGGTGTATGCAATGGTGCCCTGGGCGTGCTTGCCTGTCTTGAGCACGGCCTTGATGGCAGTTTCCAGATTCCGGGGGTCATTCATGGCATCGAAGATGCGGAAAACGTCCACGCCGTTGTCAGCGGCACGCTCCACAAAGCGCTCAACCACATCATCAGCATAGTGCCGGTAGCCCAGGAGGTTCTGGCCACGCAGAAGCATCTGCTGGGGGGTATTGGGCATGGCTTTCTTGATCTGCCGGATACGATCCCAGGGATCTTCGCCAAGATAGCGGATGCAGGCGTCAAACGTGGCGCCGCCCCAGGATTCCACCGACCAGAAGCCGACTTTGTCCAGCTTGTCGGCAATGGGGAGCATGTCTTCCAGACGCACCCGGGTGGCGAGCAGCGACTGGGGAGCATCACGCAGAATAACGTCCGTTATCCCCAACGGTTTCTTTGTGTCTGTCATCGTGTCGGCCTTCTGTTTAAAGGTTCTAATTCGTGCTTCCGGTCACTTCTTGTGGCGTGACCGGAATTGTGCAATCGCCTTTTTAATTGCTTCCGCTACATCAGGGTCGACCGACGCCGGAGCTGAGGGCTTTTTTGCACGTGAAGCGCGCGCCGGGGTTGCCGGCTCGGGTGACGAAAAGCGGGTGATCAGTTTTGACATGAGCAGCGTGGCAAGAACGAGGACGATCAGGAATACAAAAACGAATCCCATCCCCGCCACCATCAGGTCGATGGCTTGTGACATTAGCTCATTCATAGATGCGCTACCTTGACTGTGGTTCTGTTTCTCCCGATCAGCTTTCTGCCGCGACATGGGCGGCACTGAATTCGGGGGGCAAAATCCTGCGTAATTTACCGGTTTCTACGTATGGGAGCAACCGGATTGCCCGGCGTGATGGGAACATTTCCTGCAGGTGAGCAGCGATAATACTGCTTTTATTCGTCCGCCGGGCGCCCTGTCATACCATTCGAACACGGAAAGAGCGGCCCTTGATCCGCCCTTTTTCGACGCGCCGGAGAGCTTTTTCCGCAAGATCCGCCTGAACGGCCACGAAGGACTGGAACTCGAGAAGATCGATTTTTCCCACAGCGCTACCAGGTATTCCCGCCTCACCGGTAAGCGCCCCAAGAATATCTCCCCGTCTTACTTTGTCCTTCCGGCCGCCAGCCACGCAGAGCGTTCTCATTGGCGGTCTCACTGGCCGGTCTGGAACACTGAGCAAAGTGGCTGTGTCGCCCCAGGCAATGCTGCCCCGCCCCTCCTTTTCAAGCCGGGTTACCCTATGGCCCTGGGAGGGGGTACAGAAGGTAACTGCGTGGCCGAGCTCCCCCGCCCGGCCCGTGCGTCCGATGCGATGGGTGTGGATTTCAGGATCCCGGGCGGGCTCCACATTCACCACCAGAGGCAGGGATTTTATGTCCAGCCCCCGAGCAGCGACATCCGTCGCCACAAGAACCGTGATGCTCTGATTGGAGAACTGCACCAGCACCGCATCCCGGTCCTTCTGATCCAGATCCCCATGCAGGGCCATCGCACTGAATCCCCGGTGTGCCAGAGCCGCGGCAATCTCGTCACACTGTTGCCGGGTGGTGCAGAAAGCGATGCACGACAGAGGCTGCCTCTCCGACAGGAGGGATGCGAGGGCATCTGTCTGCTGGCCGGGCTGAATTTCGTAGAAGACCTCCTCGATATCGGGCGCAGCCTCGGTATCAGCTACCCTCACGTCCTCAGGATCTCTCTGGTAGCTCTGGCTCAGGGCGCGGATCGCATCGGGCCAGGTGGCGGAGAACAGCAGCGTCTGTCGCTGCGGGGGAAGCTGGGCGATGATGTTGTCCATTGCCTCCCGAAAGCCCATGTCCAGCATCCTGTCGGCCTCATCCAGAACCAGCACTTTCAGATCACTGAATGTGAGCGTGCCCTTGCGCAGGTGATCCTGGATCCGACCCGGCGTACCCACTACCAGATGAGCCCCGTGGCTGAGAGACCCTATCTGGGGGCCAATGGGTACACCACCACAGAGGGTGACGATCTTGATGTTGGCCTGGGCCTGAGCCAGGTCCCTTAGTGCTCTGGCAACCTGGTCAGCCAACTCCCGGGTCGGGCAGAGGACAAGGCCCTGAACCGAAAAATGACGCACATTGAGCTTCTCGATCAGCCCTATGCCGAAAGCAGCTGTCTTGCCACTGCCAGTTCTGGCCTTGGCAATCACATCCCGGCCCTCAAGCACCGGAGGGATGGCTGCGGCCTGAACGGGCGTGGGCACCTGGAATCCCAGGCGTTCGAGATTGGCGCGCATCGTCTCGGAGATATTAAGCTGATTGAATGACGTCATAAAAAACCCTGAAAAAATCGTAACTGGTCCCGAAGGGAATTGTCAGCGCGTATACTACCCCATAGCAAAGCCAACATCAGAGACATGAAAGGATCAATCAGTCATGCCATCACTCCAGGATCAGCTACTGAAAGCGGGACTTGCTGACGAGAAAAAAGCCAAGGCCCTCAAAAAAGAAAAACACAAGCAGCGTAAACAGCAGCCCAAGGGCGCCACCGAGGTCAACGAAACCCAGCTAAGGGCCCAGCAGGCGCGGGAGGAGAAAACCGAACACGACCGACAGCTCAACCAGAAGCGCCACGAGGAGGCTCAGCGCAAGGCCATACAGGCACAGATCCGGGAACTGGTTGCTGCCAACCGTCTGGACCGGAAGCGGGGCGAGACAGCCTATCAGTTTGTACACGACAAAAAGATCAAGAAGATCTTCGTTGCCGAGGCCATGATCGACCAGCTTTCACGGGGACGCCTGGCGGTTGTCTTTGTGAATGATGGCTACGAACTGGTTGCAGAAGGGGTTGCCCGCAAGATCATGGAGCGGGACGCCAGCGCAGTGGTGGTGCTGCATGAGCGCAAGCAGGACGATGCGGCGTCCGATGACCCCTATGCGGACTATGAAATCCCTGATGATCTGATGTGGTAAGAAAGAAGGTATGCAAACAGAAAACCCCGCACAGGGCGGGGTCTTTTGTTTGATATGGCGCGGCTGGGAGGATTATTCGGGCCTCTGGCCCTCACCCCTTCGGGGTCGTCGTCGCTTCGCTCCGACGTTCCTCCGCAGGCTGCGCCTGCTCCGGTCGAACCTCTTCGGTTCAAATCCCGTCTGACTTTTTTCCAACCTCAGCCTCGTGGCACTTCAGGCTCAGGGTAATCAATTTGGCGCGGCTGGGAGGATTATTCGGGCCTTCGGCCCTCACCCCTTCGGGGTCGTCGTCGCTTTGCTCCGACGTTCCTCCGCAGGCTTCGCCTGCTACGGTCGAACCTCTTCGGTTCAAATCCCGTCTGACTTTTTTCTAACCTCAGCCTCGTGGCACTTCAGGCTCAGGATAATCAATTTGGCGCGGCTGGGAGGATTCGAACCTCCGACCGCCTGGTTCGTAGCCAGGTACTCTATCCAGCTGAGCTACAGCCGCGTTTCAAAAAATTCGGTCGAACCTCTTCGGTTCAAATCCCGTCTGACCATTTTCCAACCTCAGCCTCGTGGTGTCTCAGGCTCAGGGTAATCAATTTGGCGCGGCTGGGAGGATTCGAACCTCCGACCGCCTGGTTCGTAGCCAGGTACTCTATCCAGCTGAGCTACAGCCGCGTTTGATCAATCTACTTCTACTTCTACTTCTAAAAATGCTCCGAATTCTCTCGCAAAAAAGAATGGCGGAGAGGGAGGGATTCGAACCCTCGGTACGATTGCTCGTACGGCTCCTTAGCAGGGAGCTGGTTTCAGCCACTCACCCACCTCTCCTTCAGAACGCGGCGTATAATACCATATTTTTTCTGTTTTCATAGGGTTGACGCCGGTTTTTTCCTGGCGGGTCAGCCCGATGTTCAGAAAACCGCCTGGACTTCTTCAGGCGGTTTTCTTTTCCGCTAGCTGTTGCCGGGCTCCGGCTCATCAGAATCCGATTTCTCGCTCTGGATGCGCTGGTAAATTTCTTCCCGGTGAACGGCGACTTCCTTGGGTGCATTCACACCAATTCGTACCTGATTTCCCTTCACCCCGAGAACAGTGACAGTCACTTCGTCACCGACCATGAGGGTTTCGCCGACACGGCGCGTCAAGATCAACATGTCCGTTACTCCCTTTTTTTCAGAGCTACCTTTTCCGGCATAAGCAACTATTCAAGGCATTTATAGTGAGACCACGCACCGACTACAAGCTGGATAACTCCTTACCCTCACTCACTCCGACGAATGGTTCCCTTCTTCCAGACAAGGCCCGGACGCACTGAGTACAGTTCGCCTTTCAGGCCTCTACTTCAGACTTGTCCAGTTCAAAGGCACTGTGCAGTGCCCGAACCGCAAGCTCAAGATACTTTTCGTTAATGACCACAGAAACCTTGATTTCCGATGTTGAGATCATCTGGATATTAATGCCCTCGTCCGACAGCGCCTCGAACATCCGGGTCGCTACCCCGGCGTGAGAACGCATCCCCACACCAACAATGCTGACTTTCGCGATCTTGCTGTCACCTTTGACTTCCCGGGCGCCGAGATCCTTTGCAACCCGGTCCAGGATCTCCCCTGCCCGCTTGAAGTCGTTGCGGTGAACAGTGAACGTGAAATCGGTGCGATTATCCGCGCCGACATTCTGGACAATCATATCCACTTCAATATTTGCACCGCTGATCGGCTTCAGAATACGCGATGCAATCCCGGGTGTATCAGGTACACCGGAAATTGTCAGTTTGGCTTCATCGCGGTTAAAAGCGATTCCGGAAACAACCGGCTGTTCCATGACGTCGTCATCCTCGAAAGTAATCAGGGTGCCTTCACCCTCTTCAAAGCTGGAAAGCACTCTCAGCGGAACACTGTACTTGCCTGCAAACTCAACAGCGCGAATCTGGAGCACCTTCGAACCGAGGCTGGCCATTTCCAGCATTTCCTCGAAGGTGATACGGGAGAGCCGACGGGCATTGTCCACCACCCGCGGATCCGTTGTATAAACACCATCTACATCCGTGTAGATCTGACACTCATCGGCCTTCAGAGCCGCCGCCAGGGCCACCGCTGTCGTATCCGAGCCACCACGCCCAAGCGTGGTGATGTTGCCGGCTTCATCGATGCCCTGAAAGCCCGCAACCACCACCACACGGCCTGCGACCAGATCCTCTCGCATTCGCTGCTCATCGATCTGGCGAATCCGCGCCTTGGTATGCGCGCTGTCGGTCAGTATCCGAACCTGCCCACCTGTATAGGACCGTGCTTCGCAGCCCCGCTTCTGCAGGGCAATGGACAGCAGGGCAATGGTAACCTGCTCACCGGTAGATACAAGCACATCCATTTCCCTGGGCGTCGGCTCATCCGTGATGGCATTGGCCAAACCAATCAACCGGTTGGTTTCTCCACTCATGGCAGATACGACTACAACAATGTCATGGCCTTCTTTGCGAAAGCGGCAGACCTTTTCAGCAACCGCCTCTATCCGGTCGGTGGAGCCCACCGAGGTACCACCAAATTTCTGAACCAACAGAGCCATTTTGTTCCCACTATCCAGTCAGGGACAGCCAAGCGGTCAACCAGCACCGCCACCTGGCAAAGCGGCGGGATTATAATCCCGCCGCTCAGTTAACAACAGACCAACAGCCAAAAAGTCAGGATGTTGCCTTTGCGACCCATTCGGCCACACCTTCGAGTGCCGGTGCAAGCCGGGAGGGGTCATTGCCACCGCCCTGAGCCATGTCAGGTCGTCCGCCACCCTTGCCATCTACCTGAGCGCACAGATGCTTCATCAGGTCCCCGGCCTTGACCCGGTCCGTCACCTTTTTGGTTACGCCCGCAACCAGTGTCACTCTGCCCTCCTCGACACTGGCCAGAACAACCACGCCTTCACCCAGCTTGTTTTTCAACTGATCAACCGTATCCAGCAGGGATTTGCGATCCGCACCTGGCAACTCGGCGGCAACCACTTTCAGGCCGTTGACTTCCACCGCTGAGCTGGCGAGATCGGTACCAGCGGAACTTGCCAGCTTCTGCTTGAGCTGCTCGAGCTCCTTTTCCATCTGCCGGGACCGGTCAACCAGCGACTGGACCTTTTCCACAACTGTGTCCCGGCTACCTTTTACCAGGTTGGCGACCTCCCTCAGCGACTGATCGGTCGTTTCCATCCAGCTCAGGGCACCCTGACCCGTGACAGCCTCTATTCGCCTTACGCCCGAGGAAATGCCGCTTTCAGACGTTATCCGAAGCAGACCTATGTCGCCGGTCCGGGCGACATGGGTGCCACCGCAGAGCTCCACCGAATAATTGTCAGTCCCCATGCTGAGGACCCTGACTCTGTCACCATACTTTTCGCCAAAGAGCGCCATGGCACCTTTGTTCCGGGCCTGTTCCATGTCCGTAAGCTCGGTGGCAACCGGCGTGTTGGCCTGTATCTGTTCATTCACCTGATGTTCAATTTCACGCAGCTGTTCCTGGCTCACCGATTCGAAGTGGGAAAAGTCAAAGCGCAGCTTGTCAGGATCCACCAGTGAGCCCTTCTGGGTGACATGCTCGCCCAGAACGCGGCGCAGGGCTGAGTGCAACAGGTGGGTGGCAGAGTGATTCAGCGCGGTGGCCTGGCGGCGTATGTGATCGATCCGCGCGTCCACCTCCAGCCCCGGGAAGAACTCTCCCTCGATGACTGTACCAATATGCAGATGGTGGCTGCCTTCCTTGCGGGTATCTGTCACCTTGAAGCGCCCGCCACTCCAGGTCAGCAGGCCGGTATCGCCAACCTGACCCCCGGACTCGGCGTAAAAAGGCGTACGTTCAAGCACCACTACAGCTTCATCACCCGCTTCGGCATTTTTCTCTTCGCCGCCCACCAGCACTGTCCGTATTTTTTCGTGACCGTCGATGTGCTCGTAACCGGTGAACTCCGTCCTGCCTTCAAGGCGCAGGTCGTCCGCATTGTAGTCAAGTCCGAACTTGCTGGCTGCCCGCGCCCGCTCACGCTGGCTGTTCATCGCCCTCTCATAGCCTTCATAGTCGAGGGTCAGGCCGCGCTCCCGGGCGATATCGTTGGTCAGATCCACGGGGAAGCCGAAAGTATCGTATAAGGTGAAAATGGTTTCTCCCGGAATAACCGTGCCTCCGAGCGATTCTATATCCTGCTCAAGAAGACGCAGCCCCTTGTCCAGGGTCCTGGAAAACTGCTCTTCTTCCTGCAGCAGCACTCTCTCGATCTGAGCGCGGGTTCTGGCCAGCTCGGGGAAGGCCTCCCCCATCAGTTCCACCAGAGCACCAGTCAGGCGATGAAAAAACGGCTCGGTAGCACCCAGTTTGTTGCCGTGCCGCGCTGCCCGGCGAATGATCCGACGGAGCACAAACCCCCGCCCCTCATTGGACGGCATGACGCCATCCGCAATCAGGAAGGCGCAGGAACGGATGTGGTCCGCCACCACACGCAGGGATGCTTCGGTTGTGGCTGCTCCGCCAAGGATACTGGAAGCCGCTTTCAGAAGATCCTGGAACAGGTCAATCTCGTAGTTGCTGTGCACACCCTGCATCACTGCGGTGATCCGTTCCAGCCCCATGCCGGTATCGACAGACGGTTTCGGCAGCGGTTGCATGTTGCCATCGGCCGCTCGATTAAACTGCATGAACACCACATTCCAGATCTCGATGTAACGGTCACCATCCTCGTCCGGGCTGCCGGGAGGACCACCCGGCACATCAGGGCCGTGATCGTAGAAAATCTCGGTACAGGGGCCGCAGGGGCCAGTATCGCCCATCTGCCAGAAGTTATCCGAGGCGTAGGGAGCGCCCTTGTTATCACCTATGCGCACCATGCGCTCCGCAGGCATGCCAATTTCGCTGGTCCAGATATCGTAGGCTTCATCGTCAGAGGCATAGACTGTCACCCAGAGCCTCTCTCTGGACAGGCCAAGCCAGTTCTCACCGGTCAGGAAATCCCAGGCAAAACGGATCGCGTCCCGCTTGAAATAATCACCAAAGCTGAAGTTGCCCAACATTTCGAAAAATGTATGGTGACGGGCGGTGTATCCCACATTTTCCAGGTCGTTGTGCTTGCCGCCGGCACGGACACATTTCTGGGTCGAGGTAGCACGGCTGTAATCCCGTACTTCACGGCCAAGAAACACATCCTTGAACTGGTTCATGCCCGCATTGGTGAACAGGAGCGTCGGATCGTCCGCCGGAACCAGCGAACTGCTCGGAACAATGGTATGACCCTGCTGTCGGAAGTAATCCAGAAACGCCTGTCGCAACTCTGCGGTTTTCATAACCCCATCCTGATAGATCAATCAGTCATTCGATAGTTTGTCTGCGGAACAGTCATTGGCCGAAGCCGCCTGAGGCGGTCAGACCGGGCTGCGCAAAGCGGCTACTCTAGCATAGGCGACAGGCAGTAAAAACGGGAACATCTGCGCCGCCGAGCATCCGCAGGGAAGAACCCTGAAAATGCGAAGCCGGTTTCCTGACATAATGCGTTATACTCGCCAGCCTGTTTTCAGCCTCCATTTCTAACGACAGATCCCGCTTCGGAGTTGCCATGGCCCGCCGCTTTCATGACCCGGAAGAACTTTTGCCCCCCGCCAGCCTTGTCAAGCGTCTGCTGGCCATGCTTTATGACGGCCTTATCTGCATTGCCGTCCTGCTGGTTGTAACCTGGGCCTATACTCTGGTCGCGGCCTGGATAACTGGTTTTGACCGCTACGCCGAGCTTGCCGAGAAGGGGCAGCTTAATACCGACCCACTGCTGACCTCGGTTCTTTTCGTCACCCTTTACCTGTTTTTTGGCTATTTCTGGACCCGGACAGGCCAGACCCTGGGCATGCAGGTATGGCGGATTCGGGTTGAAAATGCCAATGGCACATCGATCACCTGGGTCCAGGCGTTACTGAGGTACATGATGGGCTGGCTGAGTTGGGCACCGCTGGGCCTGGGCTATCTCTGGATGATCTGGGACAGCGAAAAACGCACCTGGACAGACAGATTCTCCGAGAGCCGGGTGGTGAGCCTGGTGAAAGACACGCCCCAGTGAGTGAGGCTTCAGCCTGCCTTTCGCATTAGCAGCATCCCCACCACCGCACTGATGGCGATAGGCAACACCACTGCCAGTATGGGATTGAAGCCAAATACCAGGCTCATGGGCCCCAGCAGGTCCTGCATGTATTTGAAAAGCAGTCCCACAATGAGACCGGTAAAGACCCGGAATCCCATGGTCACTGAACGCAGTGGGCCGAAGATAAAGGATATTGCCACCAGCACCATGACCGCAGTGCCCACTGGCATGAGCACCTTCTTCCAGAAGGCAAGCCAGTAATTTGCCGCCTGCAGCCCCTGCTCATTCAGGTAGGAGGCATAGGTGAACAGCCCCGTCATGGCAAGATCTTCCGGGTCAACAATCAGAACGCTCAGTACTTCGGGCGAGAGGCCGGTTTCCCACCGTTTCTGGATATGGGTTTCAAGGGAGGTTCCGTCCCGGTCCAGCTTCGTGGTGGTCACCGTCTGCAACAGCCAGTGATCACCCTGGTGTAGCGCCCGCTCGGCGAAGGTGGCAGAAGCCAGCCACCTGCCCTCTTCGAACCGGAACAGCGACACCCCATGAAGTACCCCGTTGGGCTGCACTGCATTCAGGTGAATGAAGGTCTCACCCTCCCGGTGCCAGACGCCAGTGCCGGAGGCGATATTCTGACCCGACTCCCGGGCCACCGCCTTCTGACTCTGTGCCATGCGCTCAAATGGCGGCGCCAGGTATTCCCCGATCGCCAGACCAGCAAGTACGATCAGCAGCGTAGGCTTCATCGCCGACCAGACGATGCGACGGATGGACACACCCGCCGCCCGCATGACCGTCAGCTCGGAACTGCTCGCCATCGCGCCCAGACCCACCAGGCATCCCATGAATGCTCCCAGGGGCAGATATTCGTATATGCGACGGGGAAGAGTGAGCAATACGTGGAGCAGGGCCTCGACGGCCTGATAGTCGTTACGGGTATCCTCCAGCTCGGCGATATAGGCGAAGATCAGATCCAGCGACAGCACCACCATCATCACCAGAACCGTAGCGCCCGCCACCGAACTCATTACGTACCTGTCCAGCTTACGCATCAGAGACCGCCTCCCTCTGCAGCCGCCGGCGCCTCAGCCAGGCCGGACCAAACTGGAGCCAGAGCCCGAGGACGAGGAAGATCCCATGTACCCAGAACAGGCCCAGCCACTCCGGAATCCTGCGCTCCTCCAGGGCATCACGGGCAACGATCAGCAGCCCCAGATAGAGGATGTAAAGCAGCATGGCCGGCAGCAGGTGAAAAAAGCGCCCCTGCCTCGGATTAACCCGGCTCAAACGGACCGCCAGCAGGGTTATGATGGGCACGATGAGAGGCAGTGAAAACCGCCAATGCAGGATGGCCCGGTGTTCCGGGTCCGAAGACTGCATCAGCTCGCGGGTGCTCAAGCCTTCATCCAGCACCTTTTCACGCCCTCCTCCGCCCTGTACCTTGAGCCCATAAGCTCCGAACTCGATAGCCTCATAATCCAGCTGTCCCGGCGTTCCGGTAAAGCGTGTGCCGTTCTGAAGCACGAGGAAACGGCTGCCAGTATTGTCATCAATGAGCTGCGAGCCGTTTTCCGCGGAGATCAGGGTCAGTCCCCCACCTGTGTCAGAAAACTCTGCAATGAACACTCCCCGGAGTTCACGCCTGTCATCGCTCAGCGATTCTGTATAGGTCACCCTGCCGCCGGAGCCCAGTGCCTGAAACCGCCCTGGCGCGAGCATCTCGAACTCGGTGGCCTGGCGCTGCTCATTGAATATGCCTTCAACCTGTTTCATTCCCCAGGGTGAAACATAGAGACTCATGGCGCCAACAATCAGCATCACCAGGGTGCTGGCAGCCAGAGTCTGGCCGAGCACCTGGCGCTCACTGACGCCACAGGCGAAAAGAACGGTCATCTCGCTTTCCAGGTACATCCGCCCGTAAGCCAGGAGAATGCCTATGAACAGGCCGAGTGGAAGAATCAGCTCCAGAAACCCCGGGAAACGATAAGCCATGATCTGGAAAAGCACATCTCCCGAGAGCTTGCCGGCAGCGGCGTCGGCAAGATACTTGATGAACCGCCCACTCATGAACACCATCAGCAGGATGCCGGACACTGCCAGCATGCTGATCATCACTTGTCGGGTCAGATAGCGGAAGATGAGGGTCAAGACGATCTCGTTCCGGTTGCAGAAGAAAAAGGCACGACCTGATAAGGTCGCAGCTATTCTATGTAACCTGTCCCCCGAATGACAGGGTGGCAGACACCGACCCTCAGGCTGGCGAGGCATCGGGGCCGCTGGCATGACCTTGATAAATGGGCCGGAAACCATAATGCTATGGCTTTCTCAGCCTCATGACCAACAATCCTTCATCACCACCATCACATTACCGGAATCGGAGACATTATGAACGTGACCCTCAGCAGTAAACTGCCCACCAGCATCAAAGCCGACTGCCTGGTCGTCGCCGTCCCAGACCAGGAAGACTGGCCTGTATCGACTACACAGGCAGATGAGGCACTGGGTGGACTGCTGAGCCAGCTTCAGAAAGAAGGCGACATCTCCGGAAAACTCGCCTCCACCCTCCTTGTACCTGTTACCGGCCAACCCTGGAACCGGGTGCTGGTGGTAGGCACTGGCGTTGACCGAGACCGGTCGGCGGCAAGCTACAGAAAAGCCCTCAGTGCTGCAGTTGGCCAATTGCGGGATGGCTCCTCAAAACATGTGGTTTTAACCCTTGCAGAAACGGCTACAAACAGCTCCGCAGACACTGAAGCCGACCGGGTCAGCCTGATTGGCCGCATCCTGGAAGACCAGCTCTACCGATTCACCCAGTTCAAAAGCGAAAAGGCGCCCAGCCGCAAGCTTAACAAAGTCACCGTTACTGCATCCGGCTCCGGCAAAGGCCTCAAAGACGCCCTGGAAACCGGGCTGGCAACCGGTCGCGGCATGAATCTGACCAAAGATCTGGGCAATACCCCTCCCAATATCTGCCATCCCACCTGGCTGGCCGAACAGGCGGAAAAACTGTCGAAGGAACACAAGGTCGTCAAGACGGAAATCCTCGACGAAAAGCAGATGAAGAAACTGGGCATGAACACCCTGCTGTCAGTTTCCGCCGGCAGTGCCCAGCCTGCCAGACTCATCATCATGGAATATCGGGGCGGCAAAAGTGATGAAAAGCCCCATGTCCTGGTAGGAAAAGGCATCACCTTTGATTCCGGGGGTATCAGCCTCAAGCCCGGCGAAGGCATGGATGAAATGAAATACGACATGGGCGGGGCGGCCAGTGTCTTCGGCACCATGCAGACAATCGCCGAGCTTCAGCCTGCAATCAACGTAGTGGCCGTTGTGGCCGCCGCGGAAAACATGCCCAGTGGCACCGCAACCCGCCCTGGAGACATCATCACCTCCATGTCGGGCCAGACCGTCGAGATTCTCAACACAGACGCCGAGGGGCGACTGGTGCTGTGCGACACCCTGACCTACGTCAAACGCTTCGACCCGGCGACAGTCGTTGACCTTGCGACTCTCACCGGCGCCTGCGTGATGGCCCTGGGTCACCATGCCACCGGCCTGTTCAGCAACGACGAGGGTCTGGCCGAACGATTGCTCGCAGCCGGCGAGCGTGCAGGTGACAGAGCCTGGCGCCTGCCGTTGTGGGACGAATACCAGGCACAGCTGGACAGTAACTTCGCCGACATGCAGAACATTGGCGGCCGCCCGGCCGGCGCAATCACTGCAGCCTGTTTCCTGTCGAGGTTTGCAAAGGATTACCCCTGGGCCCACCTGGACATCGCCGGCACCGCATGGCACAGCGGCAAAGCCAAAGGCTCCTCCGGCCGGCCGGTACCCCTGCTCGTGGATTACCTGTTGTCCAATGTCGGCAAATAACCGGGCTACCGAGCGCTCCTACTGGTTCCACATTCTGGCCCAACCCACCCCGGCCGCCCGCTACCTCCACGCGGTGCGGCTGGTGGACAAGGCTTTCCACCAGGGTGACAGGGTATGCATTGTTTGCGACTCGGTACGCCAGGCAGAGGAACTGGACGACCTGCTCTGGCAGTTCCGGCCCGACGCCTTCATACCCCACAGCGTAGTACCCGACTCGGCTACCCACTGCCCGGATCCGGTGGGCATCCTCCTCTGCCCGCCGTCCGCCGAGGAATGGGATACCGTGATCATCCTCTCCGCGACGCTTCCCGCCGACGCTGACAGGTTCAAACGGCTGGCCCTGGTGGCCCAGAACGATCCGGAGATCCTGAACCAGGCAAGGTCCCATTTCAGGCAGTTAAGGGCCCTTGGGATCGAGCCAAAGGTGCATGATCAACGCAAGTAATCGAGGTAATCAGGCAAACCTTCGCTCTTGGCCTGAACGACGAATAGCACAGAGCTGTCAGTGCCGGTGGAGACCCTTTCACCCAGACCGTGTGTTGCCAGGGATGGCAACACCGAGCCCCCAGGGATGGGTCCACGGCGTGTCTGGGGGAAAGGGTCTCCACCGGCTCAAAGGCTCAAGTCCTGCAAAACGAAAGCCCGAACGAGGTTCGCCGCCACCCCGGCACCCATGTATAATTGCCGCACTCAATTGTCCCGAAATTCTACCAATAACCGGTCATTAGCAGACATCCCATGGAAAAAACCTACCAGCCAGAGAACATCGAGCAGCAGTGGTACAAAAACTGGGAGAGCAAGGGCTATTTCCGCCCCTCCGGCCAGGGCGAATCCTTCAGCCAGGTCATCCCGCCGCCGAACGTCACCGGCAGCCTGCACATGGGTCATGCGTTCCAGCACACCATCATGGACACGCTTACCCGCTTCAAACGAATGCAGGGCCGCAACACCCTCTGGCAGGTGGGCACTGACCATGCCGGCATCGCCACCCAGATGGTGGTGGAGCGCAAACTCGGAGTAGAGGAAGGCAAGACCCGTCACGACCTGGGCCGGGATGAATTCATCAGACGTATCTGGGACTGGAAAGACGAATCCGGCGGCAATATCACCCGCCAGATGCGCCGGCTTGGCAACTCGGTGGACTGGGACCACGAGCGCTTCACCATGGACGATGGCTTCTACCAGGCCGTGCAGGAAGTCTTCATCCGCCTGTATGACGACGGTCTGGTCTATCGCGGCAAACGTCTGGTCAACTGGGATCCGAAACTGCACACAGCCATTTCTGACCTGGAAGTGGAAAATAAAGAAGAAAAGGGACACTTCTGGCACCTGCGCTACCCCCTGGCTGACGGCGCAACAACACAAGATGGCAAAGATTACCTGGTAGTCGCCACCACCCGCCCCGAAACCATGCTGGGCGACACCGCGGTGGCGGTGCACCCGACCGATAGCCGCTACCAGCACCTGATTGGACAGAAAGTCCGTCTGCCGCTGGTCAATCGCGACATCCCCATCATCGCCGACGAGCACGCCGACCCGGAAAAAGGCAGCGGCTGCGTAAAGATCACCCCGGCCCACGATTTCAATGACTATGCCGTGGGCAAACGCAACAACCTGCCCATGATCAACGTACTCACCGAGGACGCCGACATTCGCGCCGAGGGTGAAGTATTCAACAGCGACGGCTCCGAAAATACCGAACTGGACGCCACCCTGCCCCTGGCCTATGCCGGCCTCAGTCGCGAAGACGGCCGCAGGGCCATAGTCGCGGATCTGGAAACCCGGGGCCTGCTGGACCAGGTGGAAGATCACCTGCTCAGCGTGCCTCGCGGCGACCGCTCAGGCCTGATCATCGAGCCGATGCTCACCGACCAGTGGTTCGCAGACGCGAAGACCCTCGCCAGACCCGCCATCGAAGCGGTGGAAGACGGGCGCATCGAATTCGTGCCAAAGCAGTATGAGAACATGTATTTCTCCTGGATGCGGGACATCCAGGACTGGTGCATTTCCCGCCAGCTCTGGTGGGGCCACCGGATTCCCGCCTGGTACGATGCGCAAGGCAATATCTACGTTGGACGGGACGAAGCGGCTGTGCGGGAGAAATACAGTCTGTCGGCGGATCTCGCGCTCGACCAGGACGAAGACGTACTGGACACCTGGTTCAGCTCTGCCCTCTGGACTTTCGCCACCCTGGGCTGGCCGGAAGACACCGAGCGCCTGCGCAGCTTCCACCCAACGGATGTGCTCGTCACAGGGTTCGACATCATCTTTTTCTGGGTCGCACGCATGATCATGATGACCATGCATTTCATGAAGAATGAAGACGGCTCCCCCCAGGTTCCTTTCAAAACCGTCTACGTCACTGGCCTGATCCGCGACGAGAATGGCGACAAAATGTCCAAGTCCAAAGGCAACGTGCTGGACCCTCTGGACATGATCGATGGCATTGGCCTGGATGAGCTGCTGGAAAAGCGCACCGGCAACATGATGCAGCCCCAACTGGCCAAAAAAATCGAAAAACGCACGGAAAAAGAATTCCCGGAGGGCATTGCACCTCACGGCACTGACGCCCTGCGCTTTACCCTGGCGGCGATGGCGACCACCGGGCGGGACATAAACTGGGACATGAAGCGCCTGGAAGGTTATCGTAACTTCTGCAACAAGCTCTGGAATGCCGCACGCTATGTACTGATGAACACCGAAGGCGAAGACTGCGGCACCGAAAACAGCGAGGTCGAACTTTCACTGGCTGACCGCTGGATCATCAGCGAACTCCAACGCTGCGAGCACGACGTTATCCGCCATCTGGACCAGTACCGCTTTGATCTGGCCGCCTACGCGCTCTATGAGTTCATCTGGAACGAATACTGCGACTGGTACCTGGAACTCTCCAAACCTGCCCTGGGCGATGAGAATGCAAGCGCTGCCGCCAGGCGCGGCACCCGCCGCACCCTCGTCCGGGTGCTCGAGGCTGTCCTGCGTCTGGCGCATCCAATCATGCCCTTTATCACCGAGGAAATCTGGCAGCGCATAGCCCCCCTGGCTGGCCAGCAGGGCGACAGCATCATGCTGCAGCCCTATCCCGTGCCGGACAAAAGCCGCGAAGACCCCAGTGCCGCCCGGGACATCGAATGGGTCAAAGGCGTCATCGAGGCGGTGCGGAATATTCGTGGCGAAATGAATATTTCCCCGGCGAAGAAAATTCCCGTATTTCTTCGGGGTGGCACAGAGGACGATCAGCGCCGCCTGAAGGAGAACCACCAGTTCCTCAGCTCGCTGGCGAAGCTGGAAAGTCTGAGCTGGCTGGGTGACGAAGAAGCTCCCATGTCCGCCACACAGCTGGTGGGCGACATGGAAGTCCTGGTTCCCATGGCCGGACTCATCGACAGAGACGCCGAGATCGCGCGTCTCAACAAAGAGCTGGAGCGTCTGGACAGGGAGATTGCCCGCCTGGAAGGCAAACTGGGCAATGAAAAATTCACTGCCAGGGCTCCCGCGGATGTAGTCGAAAAGGAAAAAGCCAAACTACAGGACGCCCAGGGCAGCCGTGAGCGCCTGAAAGGCCAGCGGGAAGCCATCGAGGCCATGTAATGAAGCCGCCAGCGACCAGTGAGCCACGCTGTCTGATTCTGGGCGCCGGTTCTCTGGGGCGGTTGTGGGCGGCCCGTCTTCCCGGTCGATGGGCCGCTTTTGTCCCCCGTGAACCGGCCATGACCGGCTACTGCCAGTATTCCCTGATTACCGCAGGAGACCCCGATCGCGCAATTTCCGTGCCCTGGTACTGGCCAGACGGCCCGGTGGCGCCAAAACTTCTGCTGGTAGCCACCAAGGCACAGGACACCCTCCCTGCCCTGACCGGGCTCATTTCCGACCTGCCTTGGCAGACGCCTGTTGTCCTCCTCCAGAATGGCATGGGGAGCCAGGATGCGGTAGCCGCCGCCTGGCCCGACCGCCCCGTATTGGCCGGATCAACCACGGAAGGCGCCAATCGACCGGCTGCAGACATTCTGGTCCATGCCGGCAAGGGAGAAACCTGGATAGGAGGCCTGACGGAAGCCGGTCACTGCGCCCGGCCCGACGTTATAGCCATGCTTTCCAGAACCGGTCTCGTCATCCACCCCGAACCGCAGATCCGCCAGCGCCTGCTGCGAAAAATGGTGATCAATGCCGGGATCAACCCGTTTACGGCCATCCTGAACTGCACCAACGGCGCCATTCTCGATCACCCGTTTTACCTTGAGAATATCGATGGCCTGTGTGGGGAGGCTGCAGCCGTGACCCGGCGGGAAGGCCTGGATCTCGGTAGCGGAGAAATGCGAAGCATGATTGAGAAAGTGGCCCGAAGCACTGCGAGCAATACCTCCTCAATGCGCAGCGACGTCCTGAAAAACCGGCCCACGGAAATTGATTTCATCAACGGCTGGATCGTCCAGCACAGCCGGGCCCTCAATTTGCATGCCCCGGTGAACCATATGCTTACAGAAGAAGTAAAAGCCCTATCATCGAACCAATAAAGGAAGCAGCTCATGGGTAACCGCCTGTCCAAAATTTACACCAGAACCGGGGATGACGGCTCAACCGGCCTTGCTGATGGCAGCCGGATTGCAAAGAATGCCCAGCGCGTCGACGCCATGGGATCGGCCGACGAACTCAGTTGCCAGATCGGGGTGCTTATTGAAGAGCTGGAACCTGCGGATGACCTGGCAGGCGTGCTGAGGAAAATCCAGCATCACCTGTTCGACCTGGGTGGAGAGTTTGCGATCCCTGGCAGTAGCATGGTGGGGGAAAACCGAGTTGCCTGGCTGGAAGAAACCCTGGATCACTACAACAAACCCCTGCCGGCACTGAAGAATTTCATTCTGCCGGGCGGTTCGAAAGCAGCAGCGCAGTGTCACATGGCCCGGGCCATCTGCCGTCGGGCCGAGCGCGTGGTAGTCGCCCTGAGTCACGAAGATTCCATCAACCCGGCCGCCAGGCATTACCTGAACCGGCTCTCGGATCTGCTCTTCGTTATTGCCCGTGTGCTGGCCCGGCGGGAAGGGGCCAGGGAAATACTGTGGGAACAGACCCCCTGAGCCCCGGAGGCTCAGAATCTGAAGGCTTCGACCAGCCGCTGAAGCGAGGCGGTCAGGTCCGAGAGCTGTCTGGACGACTCCAGGGTCTCATCGGCGTTGCCGGCCGTTTCGCGGCCGAGAACACTGATCTGCTCCACGTTCGCATTAACATTTTTGGCCACTGCGGACTGCTCTTCTGCGGCCTGTGCAATCTGATGGCTCATGTCGACGATTGTGGAAATGCCCGACACAATCCTGTCCAGAGCCTCGGTTACATCGTCTGACTTTTTGACCGTCATTTGGGTGACTTCATGACTGTTGGTCATGGCACTCACAGCATCCTTGACGCCGCTCTGCAGGCGGGAAATCATGCCTTCTATTTCCTCAGTGGACTTGTGAGTCCGCTGTGACAGGGAGCGGACTTCATCTGCAACCACCGCAAATCCGCGGCCCTGATCCCCGGCACGGGCAGCCTCAATAGCCGCGTTAAGGGCCAGCAGGTTGGTCTGCTCGGCAATCGCCTTGATCTCTACCAGAACCTGACTGATGCTTGCACTGTCTGCGCTGACCCGGTTGATCACCTCCACCGCACCGGTAATTTCGGTGGACAGGCGGTTGATAGTGGCTACGGTTTCCGCCACCACTTCCCGGCCCCTGCCGGCGTCCTTCTCCGCTCCATTGGCGCTGTCCGCCACCCGATGAGCACTTTCGGACACTTCCTGGACGGTATCCACCATCTGCTGCATGGCTTCGGTGATCTGGTCGGTTTCCTCCATCTGGCGGGAAACCGCATTGCGGTTTGAGGTGGCGGTTTCGGTTACGCGGGTCGCCTGCTGGTCCACATCCTGGGTGGTACCACTGACAGAACGAACCAGTTCCGCCATCTTGGTGGTCATGTTATTGAACTCGTCCGTCAGCGCGCCGAGTTCATCGCGATTGTCAAGATTGATCCGGACAGTCATGTCTCCGGCTGCGACTTCCCGGGCTGCCTTGCTGAACGAGCTGATGGCGGTGCGAACCGACACGAAGAAACCAATGTAGAGATAGACCACGATCGCCAGCACCACCAGCAGCGCCACGAAAATCAGGCTGCGCTGCGCCCTCTCTGCCGCCAGACGGTCTTCAAGATCCTGACCGACAAGGCCGAACATGGTTTCCTTGAGGCTCCGCACTGGTTCGATCTGTGCAGTTACAAGACCGTCATACTGCGCCCAGGGCATGTCCATGCGCATGGGGCTGATCACATGCTCATCAAGCAGCAACTGGGTTTCAGACAGGCTTTGCCCCACTTCCTCAATCGAATCACCCGCCTGCGTTACCAGGGGGTCAACCACACTGCTGACCACCTTGAGGGAGGGCTGCAGCAGGGTGTCCAGGTTGGTGAGGGAGTCATATACCTCGTTGACGTTGTCACTCAGGGCATAGCCGAGTTGTCCCTCGAGTAGAGCGAAAACGCCGAAAGCCCGGGCCTTGCCTATGCTGTCCTGCACATCCGGCAGAGTGTAAGCGACCAGTTCCAGCATCAGTTGGTTACTCCGGGAGGAGTCCTGGGCAAGACCGGAAATCTGCATTGTTGCGGTCAGAAGCGCCCGCACTTTCTGGACAAACTCATGGTAGTACTTGAACTGGGGATCCATGCTCTGCTGATAAAGGTCTTCCGATTTCAGCTGTTCCCAGTCAGCAATCACGGCATCAAGCTGGTTCTGCCAATTGTCGTTGGTGTCAAACGCAATGTCCATGGCATCCAGTTCAGCGAGAACCTCATCAATGGTGTTACTGGCCTTACCGGCTTTGGCCAGCACATCGGGGGCGTCCTTGAGCTTGCCGGCGGACTGATAGTCCCGGTACCGGACAGCAGCGTCCAGCAGGTTATCGACATCATGCAGTCTGTCCAGACCTTCGATACCCCGGGTGATCGTGGCGACCGAGCGGTTGAGTTCGCTGACCACAAGGGATGACAGGGCGACAATCGGTAACAGGAACAGCACGCTGATCAAGCTGAACTTGTAGAACATTGGCAGCCGGTTCATCAATGCCACAGCCGGATAGATCAATCGCTTCACGGATAAGCCCCCAGATAAATGCTGCTGGCATGGAAAACATGCCTTTATAGATCTTTATGTCGTCAAAATCCCACAAAACTTGAGAGATTTCCGTTCATTATTTGTAACCCGGCGGATTTCTCCGGGCCAGGGGAGCAAATCAGTCGACCTGCGCCGGCTGGCGAATACAGGCATGGACCATCACCTCAGGATGCCTGCAATTACCAGCAGCGCCAGAGCGCAGATCCAGACCAGCATGCTGCGGTTAAGCAGATTGCGGATCGCCGCAAGACTCAGACCGCCAAAGTTCATCCAGTCTTCGGGGTGTATCCGGGCGAAACGGACAGGGTCCAGGGCGTAGCCGGTCAGCGCTCCATTAGCTGCAGTCATCAGGACTTTTTCGTGGTTGGCCGCTGGCGAAAATACAGACCGCCTTCCCTCACTGAGCCAGCCGGCCAGATCTCCGGCAACACCAAAAGAAAGGGAGAGCAGCCGCGCCGGCAGCCAGGCCAGCACACTCACCACAGCCCCGAACGCCGGCCGCGCAGACCGCTGCGGCCAGTGGTCCCGCAGAGCCAGTGTGCCCCGAACCAGAAACGCCACTCCGATTCCGCCAACCACGTACCAGAACATGATGAGAAAGTAGCGTTCAAAGACCGTGGCCATGAAGCGGTTGGACAGAGCCAGATGAAGGCTCTCCGGCGCTGTAGCCGATCCGCGCTCCCGCTCACGCAGACAGCTCTTTACATGATGCCAGGCAGCATTCATGTCTCCCCGGCGCCAGGCTTCGCCGTAAGCGGCAAGGCGGCCGGACCAGCCGGGCGCGCCAAGCAGGAGCATCAGTATCAGGAAATCCAGCGGATAGATCATGACGGACCAGGAAGAGTCCCGAAGCCAATGGTTCAGCGCTATCAACCCCAGGGCAGGTATTGCCAGTAACGCTACGCCAGTCGTGCGCTGCCAACGCTTTCCGGGAGCTCTCCGGCTTCCGGCACGAGTGCAGCGGATCCAGAAGCTGTCCGGGTCCAGGCGATCGGCGCTATCCAGAGCCCGCCGGACGATGTACGCCAGCAAAAGGATAAGGAGGGTCATCCGGGCCAGCCTCCAGCCCCAGCTGAAACAGAATGGTTGCCGGCCAACAATCGGCGATATCTGGCCCAGTCAAAGGCAGGGCCCGGATCAGTCTTGCGGCCGGGTGCGATATCGCTGTGCCCCGTCAGCCGATCAATCGTAATGTCGGGCCAGGCTGTCATGATCTGACGGCTTACCCGGGCAAGACCGCGGTACTGCTCAGGTGTGTAGGGATCATGATCTGTCCCCTCAAGCTCAATGCCGATGGAGTAATCATTGCATTCGGGCCGCCCGTCATGGCTGGAGCGACCGGCGTGCCAGGCCCGATCCAGCAGGCTGACGAATTGCACACACTGGCCGTCCCGCCGGACAAGAATATGGGCGGAAACCTGCTGCGAAGCGATGGTTGCAAAGTAAGGGTGTTCGGCGGGATCAAGGCGGTTGCAGAAGAACTGCTCTATGGCAGGACCACCAAACTGCCCCGGGGGCAGGCTGATGTTGTGAACCACGAGCAGGGAGATGTTCGCACCCGGCGGTCTGGGGCCGAAGTTTGGTGACGGACACCAGCGCGCTTCTGCGAGGCGACCTGTTTTTCTGAGTTCTGCGGCAATCTCTGCCGGCACTGTGTCAACTGGATTCAAGGCCGCCCCACGGGATTGTGGAACCGAAACATGACCGGAGCAGGCCCGGGTCTGGCCGCACCGGCGGAGACATCGGAACCCGGATTGATTTGCCTTCGATTGAAGCACAAAGAACCGGTTCCCGCCAGCCGCACAGGGTCGATGGCTTGGGAGCCGGAGACGGTTGCCGCTTCCCGCGGCCGGACTCAGTCGCGGCGGCTGTGCCTCAGATTGTCAATAATCGATTCCAGCGCCCGGTCAAAAATCAGTCCGTCGTCCAGCAAAGTCACCTCGCCCTCTGCCAACGCAGCGGCAAGCTCCAGGCGGAAATATTCGGCCACCTTGGCCCCGTTGCGATTCACGAAGATATACTTGCCCGTTGATTTGATCAGAGCTGCCAGCTTGCAGCGAAGTTTCTGGCCACCGTTCTGCAGCTCAACCCATGAGCCGACGGCCATTCGATCCGCCCGCTGCATCCACCTGGCTTCAGGCGTGAAATCTTCGGTAACCGGCTCCGACTGAACATGTGCTGCCGGCTCTGCTACCGGGCCGGGCTGAACCGGATCGGAGGCAATCTGGGTTTCCACGACCGGCGCTGCCACCGCTTCGGTGACTTGCGGCTTACTGGCCGGCTCGACCGGAACCTGCTCCGGCTCTGGCTGCTTCTCCCTGACAGATACCAGCTGTTGCAGGACGTCCACATGGGTCAATTCAAGATCGCGAATTGCCGTGTCGATGGCGAACGGATCCCAGGAAATGCCCTGCAGACCGGATCGAAGCGCATCCACAATCCCGGGAATGGACTTCAGAAGCTCACCGCGTGTGGTTTCATCCACTGGTCTCGGATCGACGCTCCATACCAGTTGGTGGGTCAGGGACGAAGCGCTGATCCAGAGGTCGCTGTCTTCTCCCTCTCGCAACATCACCCATTGCAGATATTTACGCCAGGGCTCCAGCAGCAGGGATTCAACCGGGGATGGCACCTCAGCCCCATCCAGGGCATCTTTCAGAAGAACATCAACCACCTGCGCTGCCTGCTCCTGGCGCGCCCTGCCCTCTTCCGCATCCTTCAGGCGCTGTTCCACCAGTTCCCGGCGCCGACGATCAAGGTCCATGAAATGACTGAATTCAGTCAACAGCTCGCTGAACAGTTCAATATTGTCACTAAATTCGTTGAGCAGGCGGTTAACCACATATTCAACTTTTTCCCGCAGGGGATCTCGCTGACCCGTACTCTTTTCGGTCCAGCCTATGCCCGCCAGGGCCAATTCGTTGAGAAGCTTCCGGGCCGGGTGGCCCCCGCGATTGAAAAAATTCCGGTCACAGAGCGCGACTTTGAGTACCGGGATCTGGAGCCGGCCAATCAGTGCTTTCATCACCGGCGACAGCTGGCGATCTTCCAGAATGAACTCGAACAGCATGGAAACCAGGTTGATGACATCGCTGTCCACCTGCTGCACAGCCCAGGACTCGCTGCCCTGTTTTCCCAGGGCCTGCTGAAGCTGAATGGAAAGAGGCACAACTTCACCAGCCGGTCCGCTGCCGGCATCTGTCAGCTGGATCTGCCCAATGCGCTCCATGAGAGAGCGTGTATCCAGCTTCTGACCTCCGCTGGTCTGGCGCCAGGGCCGGTCATTGCCGTCCTGGTGCAGTAGCTCCGATAGCTGGGTAAATGTGGCATGGTCACTCTCATCATCACCGGCGGCAGCCGCATGAAGTGCGCCAGGCGCCTCTGCCGCAGGCACCTTGCGTGCTAGCGGCTTGCGGGATTGGCCCCTGCCCGCCACGGCTGCGCGAGTCAATTCCGGCAGCACGCCTTCAGCGACGAGCAGCCGATTGGCTTCCTGATACAGAGCATCAAGACGACCGATCAGCAGACGGTCAAAGAGTTTGAGCACAATCAGCTTGGCACGGATATCTATGTCCAGGTCGCCACAGGCTTCACCAAGACCGGTACAGATCACCTCTGGAGACAGGGGCATCTGGCGGTCTTCAAGCCGGATCTCAGGAACCAGGTTCGACACTCTTGCTGCCAGCAGGCGGATCCCGTCGGTATGGTGATTACGGAGCTTGGTAATCATGTTTTCGATGGCAACCTGCTGCTCAAGGTCACCATGATCCATCAGCGTCAGCGTGTCCTTGTCAACGTCATTGAGGCCGCCGCTGGACGGAAGCGGGTCAAAACGCCCCAGCTCATTGAATGCTCTGCTTATCCACTGAAGCATGGAAAGTGTCAGGTGCTTCCGGCGCATGCGCAGTTCCCGCATGGCGTCAAAATAGGCCGTCTGCTCCTGATTGGATCCGGCCTTGTCGGCCATATTGAAAAGGGCGTCATCCGCACTGTCAAAAAACTCGGAAAGCAGCCTGTCCAGGGACTTGCCGGAAGCGTCACGCAAGCGTACGAGGGTCGTGGGGAGCGCAAAACGACCTGCCCCATGCTGCGTCTTCAGACTGACGACCTTGTTGTCCTGAGCCATATCGGACCACTCCGGTTTTACAATGGTTAACACTTCATGCTTTCATCATAAGCGCTCGAAGCGTCAGCTTGTGTCAGGTTTTGTCACCATTTGTGATTGCTGGAACGCGTTCACGTTTTGGCACTCCAGAAGCGCCATGTATTTGTCCATCCCTGGCGCTGGCGGCTGCCGGGAAGCCTTTACGCAGATCCGACCGTCTGTGCGGGGCGGTCTGTGAGTGACGCAGAGGGTCAGTTTCTGCACCCTGGTTTCACTTCCCGATTTATTTGGCCTGACTGACGTCAGGCGCTAGAATTCTCCCTTCTCTCCTCTCACTATTATCTAGCCGGATACCTGCTGACCATGACGCCTGCATTTGAAGAACTACTGCGCCAGTCCCGTGTTGAAATGGTTGCCCGAAGCCTTCGCGAGGACATTGGTGACGGCGACATCACCGCGAGACTGATCCCCGGAGAACAGAGAATGTCAGGCCGGGTAATAACCCGGGAAGATGCCATTCTTGCCGGCCGGGACTGGGTCGATGAGGTATTCAGACAGGTGGACCCGGCGGTAAGCGTACAGTGGTCTGCCCGGGATGGTGGTCGGGTGGTGGCTGACCAGACTCTGTTTACCTGCAGCGGACCTGCCCGCAGCCTGCTCACAGCCGAGAGAGCGGCTCTGAACTGGCTTCAGACTCTGTCAGGTGTCGC
Organism: Marinobacter sp.; assembly: GCF_044799475.1. Classification (GTDB taxonomy): domain Bacteria; phylum Pseudomonadota; class Gammaproteobacteria; order Pseudomonadales; family Oleiphilaceae; genus Marinobacter. The sequence goes on from NZ_CP085217.1 coordinate 3,499,574, forward strand.
CACCCGCTGCCGCCTCTACGCCGACCAGGTGGCGCATACTGGCGTCAGGCTGCTGGACACACGCAAGACACTACCCGGCCTCAGGCTGGCCCAGAAGTATGCGGTAACCTGCGGCGGTTGCTACAACCACAGGATCGGCCTGTATGACGCCTTTTTGATAAAGGAAAACCACATCGCGGCCTGCGGATCCATTACCAGTGCAGTCAGCACGGCAAGAGCGATAGCCCCGGGACGTCCGGTGGAGGTTGAAACCGAGTCCATGGCTGAAGTCAGAGAGGCTCTGGCGGCGAACGCCGACATCATCATGCTGGACGAATTTTCCCTGGAAGACATGCGCGCTGCAGTTGCGCTGACAGCCGGAAAGTCTAAACTGGAGGCATCAGGAGGCATTAATTCCGGGACCCTGGTCGCTATTGCGGAAACCGGCGTTGACTACATCTCCATAGGTGCCCTGACCAAGGATATCAGGGCCACTGACCTGTCCATGAGGCTTGAGCCCCTCGGCTGACTGCATGGATCCCGAACCGGGCTGACAGCAGGCATTAGCCCTGTCATCATCAGGAAGCAGGCTGCAATCGGGCCAGCAATCGCATACCAGGTAGGGATACCATTGAGCACGATCAGATTTGCTTCAACAGTAATCTTCCGGCGAAGTGTTGTTTTTCATCTCGCCGTTTTCCCCCTTCTGGCAATCGTCAGCTGGTTTTTCATGGTTCCGGGAACGCTTACGCCGGCTCTCTGGCTGCCGGCGGGCTACGGGCTGGCCCTGCTGCTCTGGCGGGGCCAAAGGGCCATACTTCTTACTGTGTCCGGAAGCCTGCTGGCAGCATTTCTGGTCAGCTATCTGGCAGCATCGCACACTCCGGAGCAATGGGTGCTCCTTGCTGCAATGACTGCGAGCTATGCCCTGATTGCTCCCCTGGTTGCCTGGGGGACTTACACGGGAACCAGCCGCTTTCATTCTCCCCTTAGCAGTTACACGGCGTTCCTGTGGTTGCTGGGAGCTCTCCTGCTCGGCTGCCTGCTCACCAACATTCCTCTGGTGTTCGGCCAGACTGCTCTCGGCATCTCCGCCACTACTCCCCTGAACACCCTTTTCCTCAGCGGCTTGCTGGGCGCTTTTGGCGGCAGCCTGATCGTGGCGCCGGCTGCTCTTGCCTTCCTGCAATATCGTCCTCGTCATCTGAAACCGCGACATCCCACTGAATGTCTGGCCTGGCTGGCGCTGCTGACGCTGATGTTGCTACTCACATGGAACAATTCTGCCCAGATGCTGGCTCTCCTGCTGCCCCCCATGGTGTGGGCAGCCACACGGTTTTCCCTGCCCGGTGCCATGGTGGCAATTGGAGTGACCGCCCTCGGAGGTCTTGCGGGTTTTGTCTGGAATCAGCAGACCTCCGCAGTTGCAGACGAATACGTTGCGGCACAGGGGCTGATTGCTCTAATGGTGGCGGTTTCCTGCTATGTCAGGGTACTCAGGGCCGACCGGGAACGCATTGAGACAGGTCTGGAATCCCTGGTCGAGGAGAGGACCTCAGCGCTCCAGCTCATCAATCAGGAGCTAAAGGATGAAATCTTTGTACGCCAGCAGGCCGAAAAAGCCTTCCGTCGATCCTCAAGACACTACCGGGCCCTGTTTGAGGCAGCCAGCAATCCAATCATCGTCACTGATGGTGACATTATAATCCGCCAGTGGAATGGTGCAGCCGAGGCGCTCTTTGGCTACAACCGGGATGAAGCCGTGGGCCGCAGTCTGACGAAAACCTTTATCCCCCTGGAACAGCAGGATGAGCTGGCATGGAAAATACTCAAGGTCCTCAGCACCGGCCTGCCCAGGGACGTTATGGAAACCAGTGTCACTACGTTGAGCGGCGATGTTCACACCATTCTCTGGAATCTCAACCGGCTGCAGGATGAAGAGGAAACGGATGAGGATGGCCGCGCCCGGCTTATACTCATCGGCCAGGATATATCGGAAATAAAGCGAAGCCAGGATCAGCTTCACTATCTGGCGCATTACGATGTATTAACGGACACCGCCAATCGCCGTCTCTTCGAGGATCGATGCCGGCAGGCCATCACCAGCGCCTTGCGCCACGGCTATAAATGCGCCCTGATCGGGCTGGACGTGGATCATTTCAAGCGCATTAACGACACGCTCGGGCACGATGCTGGCGACCGCCTGCTGCAGGAGTTGGCGCGGCGACTACGGAGCAGTGTGCGGGAGGAAGACACCATCGCCCGTCTGGGCGGTGACGAATTTGCCGTTTTGCTGAATCAGGTGAACGGTGCCGAGGGCTGCGAGAAAGTTGCCCGCGCACTGCTTGAGGCCATTACAGAGCCCGTCGATGTGCCAGGCGGAGAACTTGTCATTACATCAAGCATCGGCATCACGGTGGCTCCCGACGACGGCCGTAGCTATGAGGAGCTCCTGAAAAACGCCGACATGGCCATGTACCGGGCAAAAAAGGCTGGCCGCAACAACATCCAGTTTTTTTCCAGTGAAATGAACGACGACATGCTCCGGCAGCTGACCCTGGAAAGAGAGCTGAGAGAGGGTATCGGCAGCGGCCAGCTTGAACTCTATTATCAGCCCATCCTCGATGCCCGGAGCGGGCGGATCAGCGGACTGGAGGCGCTTCTGCGCTGGCACCACCCGGACAGGGGGATGCTGACACCGAGGGAATTCATTGATGTGGCCGAGCAGAGCGGCCAACTGCAGGCACTTGGAGAGTGGGTCTGCCTGAATGCCTGCCTCCAGGCCCGGGCGATTCAGGCAATGAGCGGTGCGCCAGTTACCATCAACGTGAACCTGTCTTCCCGCCAGTACAATCACCCAAGGCTGGCCGAGCAGCTGGGCCGCATCATCCGTGAAACTCACCTGAACCCGGGGCTACTGCTTATCGAAATCGATGAGCGAATACTGTCAGACCGCCTGGACGAAACATCGCAGACACTGGACAGATTGAAATCCCTTGGGGTTGGGCTGGTGCTCGACCGGTTTGGTAGTGGCGTCTCGTCCCTGAGACTGCTGCGGGAGCTCCCCTTTGATCAGGTGAAAATAGATCAGCATCTGCTCCAGCACGCTCCCCGGGAGGACAGCACCGCCGCCATCGTACACACCCTGATAAACCTCGCCCGTCAGCTGTCGCTGACCGTGGCGGCGGCGGGAATAGAGACCGCCGAGCAGGATTCATTTCTGCGTCACGCGGGCTGCCATCTGCTTCAGGGGCATCGCTTCTGTCCTGCCATTTCCAGCAACGACCTGGCAGCCCTCTTCATGGAAGTGAAAAATGGCCGGAATCTTCTGCCCGGCGACCAGTTCAGCCTGCCACTGCCTTACCATAATCATAATGGCAGAAAACGCTAACTCTGGCCCGAGGATAGCAGCTGATCGATAGCCTGTAGCTCACGGTTCAGACCCCGGAAGATCTCCGGGCGATCACGGAAGGCTTCCTCGGCCATGGGAGCTATGCCGGAGGTGACAGGAAGCTCTCTGTCTTCCTCGATGATCACCTTCATTCGGGGCAGGAAAATAAACTGCAGCCATTCGTGAAACTCAAGGGTGTCTACGCAGAATGGCTGGCTACTCTGAAGAGAAGCCGGGGAAGGAGGATGATCTGACCACAGACCCAGGCGGCGCATCTCCGCCTCGACAGCCAGCACTCTGTCAGCAACCCGCGCGTTTTTGTTCATGGTCAGCGACTCCTTCAGGCCAGAGGCTCAAGTTCAACCTTTTCTCCCTGCAATACCCGGAACAGATCAACATATTGCTGGGTGAGCGTATGCTTTGGCGCAAAATGAATCAGAGGACTGCTGGCCTGGTGCGATTCTTTCATCTTGATGGAACTCGGCAGTCGCACCGGCAATACCGGCAGACCTTCTTCAATCAGCTCGCTCACCAGCTGGCGGGGCAGAGATGCCCGGGACTGGAACTGGTTTGCAATAATGCCCTCCACGACCAGGTTTTCGTTGTGATCTTCCTGGATATCCCGGATTTCCCCCAGAATGCTGTAGAGCGCCTGGCGCGAAAAATCGTCACAGTCGAAAGGAATCAGGCAGCGTTCTGCTGCGATCAGCGCGGAACGTGAGTAAAAATTCAGAGCCGGAGCAGTATCTATGTAGATATCGTCAAAGTTCTCACCCAGCTTCTTCAGGGCTTCCCGCAATTTGTATATCTTGTGCTTGGCTTCCAGCTTGCGCTCAAGGAAATCCAGCTCCGGACTCGAGGGCAGAACAAACAGGTTGTCGTAAGGCGATGCATGGACAAATTCATCGGGGCGGCGGGTGAATACGGTGAATGCAACAGTCTGCTCAAGAAGATCTGCCACCGTATCGCGCAACTCGCTTGCGGGCCTGCCCATCAGGTAATGAGTCGAGTTGCCCTGGGGATCCAGATCAACTACCAGGGTCCGCCTCCCTCTGGCCGCGCTGATCGCTGCCAGATTGCAGGTAATGCTGGATTTTCCTACGCCACCTTTCTGATTGAACACTACTCGTCTCATTTTGCCCCCTGGCAGTCTGTTTCCCTGGAATTCTGTTGTCGGCCCGGACCCTGCTCGAGCTTCACGCTTTTACCAGCCCATCACCGATTTGACGAACGGAACCGTGAGCTTACGCTGAGCCCTCAGGGAATTCTCATCCAGACGGTCAAGGATGGAGAGTAACTCTCCCAGCTTTCGCGGCGCCCGCCGAAGAATGTATGACGCTACGTCATCGCCCATGATCAGCCCCCTCTGCTCGGCACGGGCCTGCAAAATAATCAGCCGGTCTGCATCCTGATATAGCCCCAGCTGGAGCAGCATACCGTGACGCAGGCGCGATATCAGGTCCCCCAGAACAAAGGGCAGACTCCCCGGCGTATCCCCCAGGGTGACCAGAAGCCGGTGGCCACGGTCCAGCACACGGTTATAAAGATGAAATACCGCCTCTTCCCACTCTGGCAGACCCGCAATGCGGTCCAGATCATCAATGCCGACCAGGTTGCTGTGCTCAAGGCCGGTCAGAGTATCCGGCCCGAATCGCATCAGCTCATCCATACTGAGGCATACAGCAGTGTCGCCCTGCTCTTCAGCCTGGTGGCAGGCCGCCTGCAAAAGATGGGATTTGCCGGTATCTTTATCGCCGCAGAGAACGATAACCGACGCCGCGCTGTCACAACACAGGGTGCCAAGGCGAGCGGCAACATCGGCGTTGCGGTCACCATGGAAATTGGCAAATCTGGCATCATCCCGCAGCCGCACTCCCAGCGTGAGCTGCGGGTGATTCAGTCCTGTTTCAACCGCCATGCTCTACCTGCCCAGACGATGACATAGTGAAGCCCACTCGCAATGGCGCAAACGGCAACCAGGTAGATGCCAACTGGCATCACCCAGGAAACCATTGGCAGGCCCGCGAGAAGAATGACAACAGCCAGCACCACCAGAATCTGCACCAGGGTGTTGAATTTACCCATAAGGCTGGGCTGCATATCGTAGGATCCAATAAAATAGTGGTACATGAGCGCGCCCCCAACAATAACCAGGTCCCGGCCCAGCACAACCATGAACAGCCAGTCTGGCAGGACTCCAGTAACGGTGAGCATCAGATAGGCGGTGATGAGCAGCGCTTTGTCAGCCAATGGGTCCGCTATGGCGCCGAAACGGCTGTGCCAGCCGAACTGGCGGGCAAGAAAACCATCTACCCCATCGCTGATGGCAGCCACCATGAACACCGCCAGTGCAATCCTGTACTCAGCCTCCAGCAATGCCATCGCGAACGGGACAATCAGAAGTATCCGCAAGAGCGTGAGAGCATTCGGAATCCAGCGCCAGCGTTGAGTCGTCATGCCTGTTCCGTTCCCGTTATCGCCGGTTTATTGGCTGGTGTCTTCGGGCTGGGCCACCGGGGCGCTCTGCCATTGATACCTGAGTGTCTGATAGAGTTCCCCGAACGCCTGTGCCTCATCTTCCTGATCGGAGGCCAGAGGCCGATACCTGAAGAGGGGTTCCGCATCCTCGCCAGGGCTCCCGGAACTGGCAGCAGCCCTTTCGGACGCTTCCCCTGGCGCCGTGCCGGAGTCTCCCGGGGCAACCTCACCAGAGGCCTCCTCTGTGGAAGCCGCTTGTCCGGAAGATCGCTCATTCTGGCCCAGGGGCTCTGCCTGCAGCGGAACAAAGCGTGTGTCCAGCGAAATATACTGTTCTACCTGGGAGACTTCACCAGTAAACGACACCTTGAGAATCACCCTGTCCGCCGTTACGCGCACGGGGTCGACGGCAACCACCGGCGTCATTCTGTTCAGCCCCGCCATAACGTCGGCATAGTCCTGAAGGGAATCCACCTGCTCTACGATGATATCAACGCGGGCGGACTCTCCAACCTCACCCGCGGCCACTGCATAGCGCGCCGCCAGCATGTCAGCCCAGGTGTCTATGACATTCAGGGCCACCTCTTCCGGACTGCCCCCGGTGACCGACTGCTCACTGTTCTCGATACCTTCGCCCTCCAGCCTCCAGGCACCCTGCCAGCCGTTAGCCCCACGACTGAGCTTCACTACTGCCAGCAGGTTGTGATCCAGATCCGAAGACGCTGCCCGTACGCGGTCCATGAACTGACCCCAGACTTCCGAAAGGAGCGTCGGATTCTCTGCCCGCTCCGCCGGTGGCAGCGCGAGCGGCAGACCCCGGCGTTCAGCGGCATCAGAGAAAACCTGCCGCCAGGCCCCGGTCGTATCATCGCCACCGGCCTGTACCACCAGTTCCCGGCCGCCACGCTCTTCCACGGCAATCCAGGCAAGAGTGAGCGGCCGATTAGCACCCCAGACCGGGGCGTCAATGGAGGCCAGGGCCCGGTTCACACCAACCGCCCCGAAAGTTATCTGCAGCTGATTCGACTGTTCTTCCCCGGAGCGGCGCAGAAACTGGTAGGACTGGACAAGTGACTCCGCATCGGCCAGCAGGTCGCGGGCGGATTCCTGGTCGAGCAGACCGCCGTCTCCGGAAACCCGGGCCAGCACTTTTTCCAGGCCTTCCCGGTAACCTTCGCGGAGATCGTTCGGGGCCGAACTCTCAACCGGCACCTGGACCGTATACAGGCCCTCCACTGTCACTGCACCTGCAGGAACGCTTGCACCCCAGAGGACCAGTGCCAGAATAGCCGCCTGCCGCTTCATTAAAGCCAGTAAAGACATGTGTTATACCCTGTATTTCCTGAATAATTCCCGGGATGGAGTCAGGGATGCTGCTCTGAACACTCTGGTGTGAGTCCCGGGGATGGCGCCTAGGATACACCATGCCCTCTTTACTGAGTAGCGACCAGCAGCCGGAGCGGGCAAACGGGACACGGATCCGGAGCATCCACCGGTAAATGCATTTGGACCACTCTGCCGCACCTGCTAAAATCCCGCGCCTATCCCTGGCCAAGGCGGTTTACCACACCATGAGCGAACAGAAACCCTCCCTCACGTATCGCGACGCAGGCGTTGATATTGACGCCGGCAATGAGCTCGTGAAACGAATCAAGCATACCGCAGCCCGTACCCGCCGCCCCGAGGTCCTGGGCGGACTGGGCGGGTTTGGTGCCATGGTCGCCATTCCCCCGGGCTATCGTGAGCCAATTCTCGTGTCTGGAACCGATGGCGTCGGGACCAAGCTCCGCCTCGCCATGCAACTGGACAGACACGACACCATCGGCATCGACCTGGTTGCCATGTGCGTGAATGACCTGGTAGTAGGTGGTGCAGAGCCGCTGTTCTTTCTAGACTATTACGCCACTGGCAAGCTCAACGTGGATATTGCCGCCAGTGTCGTGGACGGGATTGGTCGTGGCTGCGAGCTTTCCGGCTGTGCCCTGGTGGGCGGCGAAACTGCTGAGATGCCGGGAATGTATGAGGGAGACGACTATGACCTGGCAGGCTTCTGCGTCGGCGTAGCGGAGCGCAGTGGGATCATCGACGGCAGCCGGGTTCAGGAGGGAGATGCACTGATTGCCCTGGCCTCCTCTGGCCCCCACTCAAACGGTTATTCGCTGATCCGGCGGATTCTCGAAGTCAGCAAAGCCGACCTCAATCAGCTGGTCGGCGACAGACCCCTCGCCGAAGCCCTGATGGAACCCACCCGAATCTATGTAAAGAACCTGCTCCAACTGATCAAAACCGTGGACGTCCGGGCTCTTTCCCATATCACCGGCGGCGGCCTGCCGGAGAATATCCCCCGGGTGCTTCCCAGCGGCAGCTGCGCGGCCCTCGATACCGCCAGCTGGTCGCTACCCCCGGTTTTCCAATGGCTGCAGGAAGCCGGCGGCGTCGCCGATAACGAGATGTACCGGACCTTCAACTGCGGCATCGGTATGATTCTCTGTGTTCCCGTCGAGCAGCTCGATCTCACACTGGACACCCTCGCGGCTCTCGGGGAGCAGGCCTGGCGGGTTGGCACCATTGAAAGCCTGTCTGACAGAACTGCCGAGCCGGAAATCCGTTATGCACCAGGGCTTCTGACGTCATGAGCCGGGAAGACATCACCGAGCCCCGTATTGTGATACTGGCTTCAGGCAATGGCACCAACCTGCAGAGCCTGATCGAAGCCGCCGGCGCGCGGGATTTTCCCGGCCGGATTGTTGCAGTTGGCAGCAACCGGCCGGGGGCTTTCGCTCTGGAGCGGGCCGCCCAGGCCGGCATTGAAAGCTTTACCGTCGATCATACGCGCTATGACAGCCGTGCCGAATTTGACGGCATGTTGCGGGCGGAGATTGATCGTCATGCGCCGGACCTGGTCGTGCTGGCCGGCTTCATGCGCATACTTACAACGGAGTTCGCACTGGCATACCACGGCAGGCTGCTTAATATTCACCCTTCCCTCCTGCCCCTGTATCCTGGCCTCAATACCCATCGCCGGGCCCTTGAAGCCGGCGACAGGCTTCACGGGGTTACTGTTCATTTCGTGACCGAAGACGTGGACGGAGGCCCCATCGTGGCTCAGGCAGAAGTAGCCATTAAAACCGGGGATACACCAGAGAGCCTGGCAGAACGGGTGCAGCAGAAAGAGCACATTCTCTACCCGATCGTGGTGCGCTGGTTCTGCGAAGGCCGCCTTCAGCTCGCCGGTGACACGGTTCTTTTCGATGGTTCACCGCTACCCAGACCCTTCACGCTGACAGAATAGGGGGTGCGGCACCGCCCTGGAGGGAGTCACTGCATCCCGGTAAATGACAGGACCGTCACATCCCCAGGGCGAAGGGCTGGCTACACTGAACGCAGACAGACACAGCGCCCTGGTGCACAGACACCGGGGCCAGCAATACATCTGTGAAGGGAAACTTCATGCCAATAACTCTGCTCTGCCGCCTCTGCCCGGTTCTGCTCTTTTTGCTCGCACTGGGCGCTCCGGCCCCCAGCTACGCCGGCGGCGATCCTCCAGCCGCAAGCAGCAGTGTCACGAAAACAGAAAAAACGGGAAAGGCCGAGCAGCCTCAGACCGCGGAACCGACCGAGCCACCAGAGAACCCGCAACAGCCAGAGCAGCCCATACAACTGGAGCGGGATGAAGAGCAGAAGCCACCGCCGATCAGCCTGACGCCTCTGCGCGCCACATACAGTGCGGCCATGGATAAAGGCGTCACAATCAACGGTTCAGCCACACGGCTGCTGGAACCCCAGCCGGACGGAACATGGATACTGCGATTTGATGTGGAGTCCTTTCTTGCAGATATCGACGAGTCCCTCCGGTTCCGCTGGGAGGATAACCAGGTCATTCCCCTGTCCTATCGGTACAAACTGTCAGGCTTCATGATTGGCTCCCGCGAACGGACCATCGATTACGACTGGGAGAACCAGACGGTGAGCGGAAACTTTGAGGGAGAATCATTCAGCATGGCGCTGGTTCCGGGTGCACTGGATCCCATGGGCTACCAGCTTCAGCTCAGGCAGGACCTGAAGGCCGGAAAAACACAAATGGAATATCAGGTAACGGACGACGGCGATTTTGACCGTGACGAATTCGCCGTCATTGGCAGGGAAACGCTTGATACGGAACTCGGCCAGGTCAGCACGGTCAAGGTGGAGAAGGTCCGGGCTCCCCGGAAAAAGCGCAGCACAGTAATGTGGTTTGCACCGGAACTGGACTACCTGCTGGTCAGGCTTGTACAGATCGAGTCCAACGGTTCACGCTACGAGATCAACATCGAAGACGCGAATATCCAACAGAACTGAGCCGGGCCTCGCCCCGGCTGGCGGTTACAGTCAGGGAGTCAGTCTTCCAGTGAGATACCCAGGTTGCTGACCCCGTCATTGGCTGCCCGCTCCCGAAGGCTTTTGATAAAGGTTGCAGTGGGAGTGCGCTGGCGCTTGACGGACAGCACCACGTCCCGCTGAAATGCCTTGTCAGCTTTCATCAGCTCATGCTGATCCAGCAGCCGCACAAGCTGGTCTTCGTCCAGATCTTCGCCCTCGCTGACTTCAATGAAGTTCATTACGGTGCCGGTCGCCAGGCCGGAAGCTTCGGTGGCCCGGTGTTTCGAGGGATTGAGCCGATTCAGCAGGGTCTGTTCCATTAACCGGCAGAAATCGTGGGCCGGATAAACTCCATAGACGTCGTAGTTCTCCACGTCGGGAGTCAACGCCTCCAGCTTCATCAGCAACTGCGGGATAACTGCTTCGGATGGGGGCTCCTGCAGCATCTCCCAGGCCTGGTCCAGCAGTTGCAGCATTTTTGCGCCACCCTTCATGCCAATGGCATCGGAAAAAAGAGCGTAGTTGGGGAATGACCGCTCCGCCAGCGCCAGCAGGAAGGCGAATTCCCGCCAGCCCTGCAGCTGTTCCAGGGCTTTAAAAAACTGATTGGCGTTCACACTCGACTCCCTGACCGGCAATGCCTGGCCACTGTTACTGATCCGCTCATCTGGTTATTCGTCAGAACAACATCAGGCCCTGGGCAGGGTCACGCCGATCTGGCCCAGGTACTTGCCGCCTCGATCTTTGTAACTGACTTCACACTCTTCATCGGACTCGAAGAACAGCATCTGAGCCACACCCTCGTTGGCGTAGATCTTGGCGGGCAGGTTGGTGGTGTTGGAGAACTCCAGAGTCACCTGACCTTCCCACTCCGGCTCCAGAGGCGTCACATTCACGATGATGCCGCAGCGGGCATAGGTAGACTTGCCAAGGCAGATGGTCAGCACGTTCCGGGGGATACGGAAATATTCGACCGTGCGGGCCAGGGCAAAGGAATTCGGCGGAATGATGCACACGTCGCTGGAAACGTTTACGAAGCTGTTTTCGTCAAAGTTCTTGGGGTCGACCGTGGCGGAATGCACGTTGGTAAAAATCTTGAACTCGTTGCTACACCGGACATCGTAGCCGTAGCTGGAGGTGCCGTAGGAAATAACCCGCCCCCCGGCAGACTCCCTTACCTGGCCTGGCTCGAAAGGTTCGATCATGCCGTGATCCTGGGCCATGCGACGGATCCACTTGTCGGATTTAATGCTCATCAGTGCAGTCTCATAATGAAGTCAGGAAATGTCCGGAGTTGGCCGGGTCCGTATCTTAACGCCAGATCCCTGCCAACACCAAAAACCGCACCTCAAAAATGCGGTGCAGATTCCGGCCGCGCTCCGGCGCGGGCCACCGGCACCAGTCCTGCTCGTCCCTGATCAGTCATCGCTTGTGGAGATGCTGGGAATTGGCGAGGCAAGATTGCGTTCCCGCAGCGACAGAACCGCACCCACGCGGCGGGCAATGTCCCGGTATTTTCTCGCCACTTCCGAATCGGATTCGGCGACTACCGAGGGATTACCGCTGTCAGTCTGCTCCCGGATAGTCATGTGCAACGGCAACTGGCCGAGCAGGACCGTATCGTAGTCCTCCGCAACGCGCTCTCCGCCCCCTGCCCCGAACAGTGGCTCTTCATGGCCGCAGTTACTGCATATGTGCACGCTCATGTTCTCCACCACACCCAGCACGGGGATTTCCACCTTGCGGAACATTTCGATGCCCTTCTTGCAGTCAAGCAGGGCGATATCCTGGGGTGTGGTGACTATCACCGCCCCGGTCACCGGGACCTTCTGGGCCAGGGTCAGCTGGATGTCGCCGGTCCCGGGGGGCATATCCACCACCAGGTAGTCCAGGTCCTCCCAGAGAGTCTGGGTAAGCAGCTGCTGCACTGCCCCGCTGACCATGGGCCCCCGCCAGACCATCGGCGTCTTGTCAGTGACCAGGAAGGCCATGGACATGGCCTGGATGCCGTGGGCCGGAACCGGTATGAACCATTTGTCGTCTTTTGTCTTCGGCCGCTGGCCCTCGGGAATGCCCAGCATCATGCCCACACTCGGACCGTAGATATCCGCATCCAGAATACCGACCCGCGCACCTTCAGCGTGCAGGGCCAGTGCCAGGTTTACCGCGGTGGTGGACTTGCCAACCCCCCCCTTGCCAGAGGCCACGGCAATGATATTTCTGACTCCGGCGATAGACTGCAGGTTCTTCTGGGCCTGGTGGGCGCGGATGCTCTGGCTGACAGTGATGTTTACATCGGTGACCCCGGGAACATCTTCCAGCGCGTTGCGCACCAGCTCCCTGAGAGCGCCATGTATGCCTTCAGAGGCGTACCCGAGCTTCACTTCAAGGTTGACCCGGCCGTCCTCCACGGTCAGCGATCGGACCGCATTGAGCTCGTACAGGTCCTGCTCCAGATAGGGGTCCTGATACTGGCGGATCGCCGATTCAAGAGCCTGCTTGGAAATCTGCGTCATGGGAGTCTCCCTGGAAATGAAAATCCGGCTGATAAAACTCTGAATATCCGTGCGAAACACGCCACATCAGATGAAAAAAAGTTGCCCGGAAGGTATCATCTGTGCCCGCTTCTGGCCATAACCATTCATTATCAAGGTTCGGACTTCAACATGACGCAAGCGAGTGCACTGAAACAGCGCGACATTCTGGTAACCAGCGCCCTGCCCTATGCCAACGGGCCAATCCATCTGGGCCACCTGCTGGAATACATCCAGACTGATATCTGGGCGCGCTATCAGAAACTGCGCGGCCACAACTGCCATTACGTTTGCGCCGACGATGCACACGGTACCGCCATTATGCTCCGGGCTGAGCGGGAAGGCATCAGTTCCGAGGCCCTGATTGCGCGAATCAGCGACGAACACCAGCAGGACTTCGCGGGCTTTCACATCCGTTTTGACAATTACTACTCCACCCACTCGGAGGAAAACCGCAGCTTCTCGACTTACATCTATCGCAGGCTGCAGGAAAACGGGCACATTGCCACCCGGAAGATCGTCCAGGCCTTTGATCCGGAAAAAAACATGTTCCTCGCCGACAGGTTCATCAAGGGCACCTGCCCCAAATGCAAAGCCGAGGACCAGTACGGCGACAACTGTGAGGCCTGCGGCGCCACCTACACCCCGGGTGAGCTGATCAATCCCCGTTCGGCGGTTTCCGGTGCCACTCCCATCGAAAAGGAGTCGGAGCACTATTTCTTCCGGCTGCCGGCATTCACCGACTTTCTCAAAAACTGGACCCGCAGCGGCACCCTCCAGCCCCAGGTTGCCAATAAACTGGCGGAATGGCTGGATGCCGGGCTGCAGGAATGGGACATCAGCCGGGACGCGCCCTATTTCGGCTTTGAGATCCCCGACGCACCAGGCAAGTATTTCTACGTCTGGCTGGACGCCCCCATAGGTTACCTGGCGAGTTTCAGGAACCTCTGTGACCGGGAAGGCATTGATTTTGACCATTTCTGGAAGCCGGACTCCACCGCCGAGGTCTACCATTTCATTGGCAAGGACATCATCAACTTCCACGCCCTGTTCTGGCCGGCCATGCTCCACAGCGCAGATTTCCGGACTCCCAGTGCGGTCTTTGCCCACGGTTTCGTGACGGTCAACGGCAAAAAGATGTCCAAGTCCCGGGGTACCTTCATCATGGCCCGCACCTACCTGGATCATCTGGACCCGGAATATCTGCGTTACTACTTCGCTGCCAAGCTCACCGGCAGCGTGGATGACATGGACCTCAACCTTGAGGATTTCGCCTTCCGGGTAAATTCCGATCTGGTCGGCAAAGTAGTCAACATTGCCAGCCGCTGCGCCGGCTTCATCACCAGACGCTTTGATGGGCAGCTCGGGAAAGTCACCGAAACCGACAGGCTGGCAACCTTCGTCGATGCCGGCGAAGAACTCGCTGAGTTCTACGAAGCCCGGGAATTCGGCCGCGCCATGCGCCGCATCATGGAGCTTGCCGACACTGCCAACCAGTACGTCAATGACGAGCAGCCCTGGGTTGTGGCAAAGCAGGAAGGCCAGGATGAAAAGCTTCAGGCCATCTGCACCAACGCGTTGAACATGTTCAGCCTGCTTATGACCTACCTGGCGCCTGTGCTGCCGAAGACCGCGGATGCCTCGCGGGAATTTCTCAATGCCGGGCTGGACTGGAACACTCGCGCAACGCCCCTGGAACACCACGGCATCAACAAATTCAAGCCCCTGATGAACCGTGTCGACATGAAGCAGATCGAAACCATGCTGGATGCCTCCAAAGAGGAAATGCCGGCAGCCGTAGGTGACAAACCTGCAACGCCTGCCACCGAAATCGAACCTGTCGCGTCCGAAATTGACTTCAGCGACTTCGCAAAAGTCGATCTGCGGGTAGCGGAGATCGTGAAGGCCGAGCATGTGGAAGGCGCAGACAAGCTGTTGCGGCTCACCCTGAATATCGGCGAGGGCGAACGCAACGTTTTCGCTGGTATCAAGTCTGCTTACACACCGGAGCAACTCCAGGGCCGGCTTACGGTCATGGTTGCCAACCTCAAGCCCCGCAAGATGAAATTTGGCCTGTCTGAGGGCATGGTCCCGGCGGCGGGACCGGGGGGCAAGGACATTTTCATACTGTCTCCGGATTCCGGCGCCACGCCGGGCATGCGGATCATGTGAGCAGACGGAGCCGGACCCATGTCTGAATACCTGCTGATCCTCGTCAGTACCATTCTGGTAAATAACTTCGTGCTGGTGCAGTTCCTTGGTCTGTGCCCGTTCATGGGGGTTTCCGGCAAACTGGAAACCGCCATGGGTATGTCTCTGGCTACCACCTTTGTACTCACCCTGGCCTCGGTCTGCAGTTACCTGGCCTACACCTACCTGCTGGAACCCCTTGACCTGGCGTTCCTCAAGACCATCACCTTCATTCTGGTGATTGCGGTGGTGGTCCAGTTCACGGAAATGGTGGTCCGCAAGACCAGCCCTCTGCTGTACCGGGTACTGGGCATTTTCCTGCCGCTGATCACCACCAACTGTGCCGTGCTGGGGGTTGCCCTGCTCAACCTGAACAGGAACAACAATTTCGTGGAATCGGTGCTTTATGGTCTGGGGGCCGCCGGAGGGTTTTCCCTCGTGCTCATCCTGTTTGCCGCCATGCGTGAGCGCATCGCCGTATCGGACGTCCCGGTGGCTTTCCGGGGCGCAGCCATTGGCATGGTGACGGCCGGCCTCATGTCACTGGCGTTTATGGGCTTTACTGGCCTGGTCGCCGTTTAACCCGATACCACCTGATGAGACTAAGAGATCCGGAAATGCCAGACGCCATGAACAATTCGCGAAATACGGGAGTGGTAGCCTGATGTGGGCCAGCATCCTTCTTGCGATTGCCGTGCTGCTGGTGCTGGGCGCCATTTTTGGTGCCATTCTGGGTTACGCGGCAGAGCGCTTCCGGGTGGAGGGCAATCCGCTGGTGGAGCAGATCGATGCCCTTCTACCTCAGACCCAGTGCGGTCAGTGCGGCTTTCCGGGCTGCAGACCCTATGCCGAATCCATTGCCAATGGCGATGCCATTAACAAGTGCCCGCCGGGTGGAGAAGGTACCATCCGGGCCCTCGCGGACCTGCTGGATGTGGAACCCCAGCCGCTGGATGCCGAGCATGGGGTTGAGCAGGAAACCCGGGTAGCCGTCATCCGTGAAGATGAGTGCATCGGCTGCACAAAGTGCATCCAGGCCTGCCCGGTCGATGCCATTCTTGGTGCCGCCAAACACATGCATACGGTAATCGAAAGCGAGTGCACCGGCTGCGACCTCTGTGTGGAGCCCTGCCCCGTGGACTGCATAGACATGATCACCATTGAGACGGACATCCGCAGCTGGACCTGGCATCCGCCCAAAGCAGACATTATTGCCACTGACCGCCAGAAGGTGGGGGCTTGATGACAAAGCTCTGGAGTTTCCCCGGCGGCATTCATCCGGAGGAAAACAAGCACCAGTCCACTGTGCGCCCCCTGCAACAGTCCAGCCTCCCGGACCGGCTGGTAATTCCCCTGCAACAGCATATCGGGTCCCCCGCCGAAACCCGGGTTGAGCCGGGAGACAGAGTTCTGAAGGGCGACGTTATTGCGGACGCCATTGGCACCATGGGAGTACCGGTGCATGCCCCCACTTCCGGCACCATTGAGGCCATCGAGAAGGCCGCTGTTCCTCACCCTTCCGGCCTCCTGGACTGGTGCATCTCACTGGTACCCGACGGTCAGGATACCTGGGGCACCCGCAAAGCTCTGGCCGATTATCACCAGCATGAGCGCCAGGACATACTGATCCACATCCGGGACAGCGGCATTGTCGGGCTGGGGGGCGCTGGTTTTCCCACCAGCATAAAGCTCCGGCCACCAGAACAGGACAAGGTCGACATTCTCATTCTCAACGGCGCCGAGTGCGAGCCCTACATTACCGCCGATGACACACTCATGCGGACGAAAGCCGATCAGGTGATCAGCGGTATGGAGATCATGGCCTGGATTCTGGAGCCAGAGCGTTGCGTCATTGGGATTGAGGATAACAAGCCGGAGGCCATCCAGGCCCTGAAGCAGGCTGCCGGTCAAACCCGTATCGAAGTGGTAGTCATCCCCACCCGATACCCCTCCGGTGGTGAAAAACAGCTTATCCAGATTCTCACTGGGCGCGAGGTTCCTCATGGCGGCATTCCCGCGGACACAGGGGTCATGTGCCAGAACGTTGGCACTGCCGTAGCGGTGGCGCGGGCCGTCCATCTTGGAGAACCACTGATATCGCGGATCACCACCGTTACCGGCCAGGCGATCCGGGAACCGGCCAACTACGAGGTGCTTTTGGGTACGCCCGTCAGCCACCTGCTCGCACAGGCAGGCCTGGAGCCTGACCGACTCGAGCGTCTGATTCTGGGAGGCCCGATGATGGGTTATACCCTGCAGACTGATCAGGTCCCCGTGATCAAGACCACCAATTGCCTGATTGCAGCCGCCCACGGGGAACTCGGACAGCAGCCGCCGGAACAGCCCTGCATCCGGTGCGGCGCCTGTTCCGAAGCCTGTCCCATGGAATTGCTGCCGCAACAGCTGTTCTGGCATGCGCGGGCGGAAGAATTCGACAAGGCCGAACACCTGAATCTGTTCGACTGCATCGAGTGCGGTGTCTGCTCCTATGTCTGCCCCAGCAGCATTCCCCTGGTGCAGTATTATCGCTTCGCCAAGGGCGAAATCCGCACCCACCGGATAGAGACGCTGAAATCCGACCAGGCTCGCCAGCGCTTCGAGGCCCGGCAGGCAAGGCTGGAGCGGGAGCAGGCCGAAAAAGAGGCGCGCAGGCAGGAACGCGCCCGGGCCGCGGCGGAAGCCCAGGCGAAAAAGGCCCGGCAGGAAGAGCAGCCAGATGGCACGCCTGTTTCCGTGGATACCCGCAAAACCGGCTCTAAAGTCGTGGAGGAAGCCCTCGCCCGCAAAGCCAGAGCCACCGCAGAGGGAAGTGTACATCCTGCGGACGGAGCGGCCACTACTGCCAGCCCGACTGAGGTGCCGGAGGGCCCGGACCTGGACAGCCTCAGGAAACAGCTGGAGCAGGCCAGAGACAAACTGGCCACCATGGAAACCATGCTGGAGGAAGCCCGGCAAGCCAGAGCCGACAACGTCGAGAAACTTGAGCGGGCCGTGGCCAAAAACCGGGATCGCGTGTCCCGGGCAGAACAGGCTCTGCATTCGGCCAAAGGCGACAGCCGGTCAACCACCCACTCAAATGATCAGGCCGGTAGCTGATGGCATTCAGACAGCAGTCCTCCCCCCATGCCCGTAACGCCCGCTCCACGTCCCGGGTCATGTTTCTCGTGATGGTTGCGGCAGTGCCTGGACTCCTTGCCCAGACCCTGTTTTTTGGCTGGGGCAATCTGATCAACGTGATCTGGTGCGTAGCTCTGGCACTGGCGGCGGAAGCCGGGGTTCTCAGGATGCGGGGCAAGCCGGTGATGTTCTTCCTGAAAGACAACACAGCGGCGGTCACCGGGCTCCTTCTGGGGCTTGCGCTCCCGCCCTTCGCTCCCTGGTGGGTATCGGCAATTGCCGTTATCACCGCCATCATCATGGCAAAACAGCTCTATGGCGGTCTCGGGTCCAATCCCTTCAACCCCGCGATGGTCGGCTATGCACTTGTTCTCATCTCGTTCCCCGTAGCCCTGACCACCAACTGGGCAGCGCCAGCGGGCCTCAACAGTGGCGCACCCGGGCTTTTAGAAACCCTGGGGGTCATTTTTTCCGGCAAGCTGCTGGCCGTTGATGCCTTCACCATGGCAACACCGCTGGATGTCTACAAAAACGAGATAACAGCAAAGATAGCCTCGGAAGTACGCCAGCACCCCAGTTTTGGCGAGGGTATTGCCCGGGGGTGGGAGTGGGTGAATCTGGCCTTTCTGGCCGGCGGCATTGGCCTTGTTGTTCTGCGGATCATCACCTGGCACATCCCGCTGAGCATGCTGGGAGGCCTGGCCATCATGAGCCTGGCCTTTGGCACCAATCCGGATCAGTACGCGCCGCTGTCCCTGCACCTGCTGGCTGGTGCTACCATGCTGGGGGCCTTTTTCATTGCCACGGACCCGGTCTCGGCGGCCACCAGCCACCAGGGCAAACTGATCTATGGTGCCGGCATCGGCGTGCTTCTCTACATTATTCGGACCTGGGGCAGTTACCCTGATGCAGTCGCCTTCGCCGTGCTTCTGATGAATTTTTCCGTCCCCTTCATCGATCACTACACGCCGCCGCGGACCTACGGGCATAAAAAGCCCCGACGGGGCCTGGCCGGCCGGAATCCGGAGTAACCCATGGCCGCCATCGGACAATCCATGCGCCGCAGTGCTCTGGGACTCGCCATCTTCGCCGTAATCACCGCCGGCCCCATTGCTGTTACCCAGGTTCTGACAGAGGAGCGCATTGTCCAGCAGGTGCGCAAGGCTGAAGCTGCTGCCCTGTTCGAGATCATCCCGGAGAGCCGTCATGACAACGACCTCCTCTCGGACACCGTGCCCCTGCAACCCGAGCCGTTGCTTGGCCTTCGAAAGCCGGCACAGGCCTGGATTGCCAGAGAGGATGGTAAACCTGTGGGGATCATTCTTCCCGTCGTGGCCAGAAACGGCTACTCAGGTGACATCCGGCTGCTGGTCGGGGTTGATACCCGGGGTGAAATCCTCGGTGTCCGGGTGACCAGCCACAGGGAAACGCCAGGGCTGGGCGACAGAATAGAACTCCGGAAATCGGACTGGATAAAATCCTTCAATGGCCGGTCGCTGGGCAATCCGGAGCGGGAAGACTGGGCGGTTGCCAAAGACAACGGCGTCTTCGACCAGTTTACCGGTGCTACCATTACACCCAGGGCAGTAGTGCAGGCGGTCAGGGACGCGCTGATTTACTTCCGCGAGAACCGCCAGTCGCTGCTGGACCACCGGAGTACAGACACAGAAAGGAGCCTGGCCAATGGCAACTAAAACCCGTTCGGAAATAATCCGGGACGGACTCTGGACCAATAACCCGGCCCTCGTGCAGGTTCTGGGGCTCTGTCCCCTGCTGGCTGTCACAAGCACGGTGGTGAACGCCATTGGCCTGGGCCTGGCCACGCTAATGGTGCTCACCGGCTCAAACCTCGCGGTGTCAGTGATTCGCACTTATGTGACGGACTCGGTTCGTCTGCCGGCATTCGTGATGATCATTGCCTCTCTGGTAACCTGCGCCGAACTCCTGATGCAGGCTTTCACCTACGAGCTTTACCAGATCCTCGGCATTTTCATCCCGTTGATTGTCACCAACTGTGCAATCCTGGGTCGGGCCGATGCCTTTGCCTCCAGAAACAGCCCCGGAGCAGCAGTGCTGGATGGGGCCATGATGGGGGCGGGCTTTCTGGTGGTGCTGGTTGTTCTTGGAGGCATGCGGGAAATCGTCGGACAGGGCACGCTGTTTGCCAACATGGAACTGCTGCTGGGACCCATGGCCTCGGACTGGCAGATCGGACCGGTTTCCGGTTACCCGGATGTGCTGTTCATGGTACTGCCCCCAGGTGCCTTTGTGGGCCTTGGACTGCTGATTGCTCTCAAGAACCGTATTGATTACCACATTGCCGAAAGTCGCCGGGCAACTGCAGCAGAGGGACCAGTCGCTGGCAGCAAGCGGGTCCGGGTGACCGGACAGGCTTCGCAGGAACAGTCGTAATGAACAGACAGAAACGGATCCAGATCTTTGAGCGCCTGCGGCAAGCCAATCCCACTCCGACGACTGAGCTGGTGTATTCCTCCCCTTTCGAGTTGCTGATTGCCGTCATACTGTCGGCCCAGGCTACTGATGTCGGTGTCAACAAGGCGACCGCCAGGCTGTTCAGGGTGGCGAATACGCCACAGGAGATACTCGATCTGGGAGTGGATGGACTCAAGGACTACATAAAGACCATTGGGCTCTTCAACACCAAGGCGGAGAATGTCATCAAAACCTGCCGACAGCTGGTGGAAAAACACGACGGCAAAGTACCGGATAGCCGGAAAGACCTCGAAGCGCTACCGGGGGTGGGACGCAAGACTGCCAACGTGGTGCTGAACACGGCTTTCGGGCAGCCCACCATGGCCGTTGATACCCATATCTTCCGGGTCTCGAACCGGACCCGCATTGCGCCCGGCAAAAACGTAAAGGAAGTGGAAGAAAAGCTGGTTCGTCTAGTGCCCAAAGACTACCTGATGGACGCCCATCACTGGCTCATCCTTCATGGCCGCTACACCTGCGTGGCGCGAAAACCCCGCTGCGGCTCCTGCGCCATTGAGGATCTGTGCGAGTATCCCCACAAGCGGGATTACATGGAGTGAAGCCGGTTCTGTCACGGCCGGCTGCAGGCCTGACAGAACCGGAGGATGACAGCAGGCCGGGGCTTGCTGCCATCTAGCTACTTAACGCTGACCGAGCATTTTCTGTTTCAGATCTTCCTGGGCTGGCTCATCCGACAGCCAGATACCAAACAGCGCTTTCTTGAACTCCAGGCCTTCGATAACGCCACGGGGATCGCCGTTCTTGTGGACGCTCACGCCCTTGTTGGGCACATAGACCAGATCAAAGACATCCCCGTCCTTGATCTCCTCCTCGAACACCTTCAGGAACTCGTCAATCTCTGCCTGGATCGGAGCCATATTGCCATTGGTGGCATTCTCAAAACCTTCGATGGTCGCAGACGTCATCTTGTCGCTGGTGATCATGCCGGAAATGATATGCAGGGTAATGGCCTGGGGCTCATCCGCAGTAATAACCTGCTGGGCATCGCTTGTGGTCTGAGGAACATAGAGTCCCCCGACATACAGGTCCATGAACCATTTTGACCGTACACCGGCGCCGTTGAGTTTCAGCTCCGAATTGTCAGCTGATATGGTGTCAGGAAGATTCACACCTTCAACAGTCGCAGCATGGGCTGGTGAAAGCATTACTGCTGTTAGCAAAAACGAGGATAAAACAGTTGATAGGGCCTTGTTCATCGTCCATTCCTTTTGAGTCGTTATTATTTATTGAGTGCGCTTCCATTTTTCGGACGCACTTCAGTTTGCCGGCGTTCGACATCATGTACCCCGCCAGACCCCGCTGATTCTAACAGGCCCACCTGTGCCCCAATATTGCCTGGTTCTCATTTGCTGACGCCCACAAAAAAGCCGGTCAGCGAAAGCTGACCGGCTTTTTTAAACACTGAAGACAGTTCTATCTGAATAGAGTGACTCCCGAGAGCCCCTCTTTTTCCAGAATTTCCCGCAGGCGACGCAGCGCTTCAACCTGGATCTGCCGGACCCGCTCGCGGGTAAGACCGATTTCCTGCCCTACTTCCTCCAGGGTGCTGGTCTGGTATCCGCGAAGACCAAAGCGCCGGGACAGCACTTCCTGCTGCTTGTCGCTCAGCTGGTCGAGCCAGTTGCCGATGCAGCCCCGCATGTTATTGTCCTGCAGCAGGTCCGCCGGGTCCGAGGCGGCTTCATCCGCCACCGTGTCGAGCAGCGATTTCTCGCCGTTGGCACCAATGGGAGTATCCATGGAAGCCACCCGCTCGTTCAGCCCGAGCATGCGCTTGACATCCGCCACCGGCTTGTCCACCCGTTGGGCAATCTCGTCTGCTGTAGGTTCGTGGTCCAGTTTCTGGGTCAGCTCTCTGGCAGCCCGGAGGTAAAGATTAAGCTCTTTGACCACATGGATGGGCAGACGGATGGTGCGAGTCTGGTTCATGATGGCCCGCTCGATGGTCTGACGAATCCACCAGGTGGCATAGGTGGAAAAGCGGAAACCGCGCTCGGGATCAAATTTTTCCACCGCCCGGATGAGACCCAGATTGCCCTCTTCGATCAGGTCGAGCAGTGTCAGGCCGCGATTGACATAGCGCCTGGCAATCTTGACCACCAGCCTCAGGTTGCTTTCAATCATCCGCTTGCGACCGGACTCCTCGCCTTTGCGGGCAAGCCGGGCGAAATAGACTTCTTCCTGGGGGGTAAGGAGAGGTGAAAAACCAATTTCGTTGAGGTAAAGCTGGGTGGCATCCAGCTGTTTCTGGGAGCCAAAATATCTGCCGGTACTCTTTTCTGAGGCTCCCTGTCTGCCTGATCCCTCATCCGCTACGGGAGTATCCTGCTCTGGCGTTACTGGTGTTATCCCTTCGTCATCTGAATCTTCGACATCTGAAACACGATCGATAATAAGATCTTCATGTTCTGCTGACATAAGATAGCCCCGCCTTTCAATGACCCTGTATTATTTTTCGCTCACCTGTTTTTTTTGTCGTGAACGCCTGCTGAATCTTGTTTGAGTTCTTTCCGTCAGGACATTTTGTCTGGACCAGTCGTCGCAACGACCTGCTTCCACGTTTTTATTTTTCGGGTTAACCGTTTGCGTCTTTGCTGATCTGAATTTCTGTTTTCATCCAGGCCCGATCATCATCGCGGAGGCAGGTAAGGCACTGGGTCAACCGGGTTGCCATTTTTCCGGATTTCAAAATGCAACTTGTTGCGATCCGTCCCGGTACTGCCCAGTTCCGCGATGACCTGCCCTGCTTTCACATCCTCCCCTTCCCTGACCAGAATTCTGCGGTTGTGCGCGTACGCGCTCAGAAAGTGTTCGTTGTGATTAACAATAATCAGATTACCGTACCCCAGCAACCCGCTACCGGCATAGACCACGTTTCCCGCTGCGGAGGTCCTTACAGGGTCACCGGCTTTGCCAGCTATATCAATACCTTTGTTGACTTTGCCGGATGCAGAAAAACCTGCAATTACAGTGCCAACATGAGGCCACTGCCACTTGATCCCCGCAACCATCTGGGTCTGTTCGGGCAACGGAGTATTTCTGGAGGGTGCTTTCTGCACTTTGGGGGGGACAGAAGCCTTCTGGGTCGGAGCAGCTCTTCCGGGAGACTTTCGCGGGCCTGGCGCGGGCGCAGGCGATGCCCTTTGCTGGCTATCTGCCACAACCTTGCCGCGGCGGTCGAGGCGGAGAACCCGACCGGGTTTTATATCCCAGGGGGGGCCAATATTATTTGCATTGCCCAGCTCCCGGTAATCCCGCCCGTATCGCCAGGCTATGCTGTAAAGCGTTTCACCTGGCTTGACCACGTGGCGCCCCCAGTAGACCGGCGGATTATAGGCATCATCCTGATAGATGGCTGCGGTGTTGCAGCCTCCCAGAGCAAGCACGAAGAAAAGCAGAACCCCGGCCCGGAGCCAGCCGAAGCCGCTAACTACAGACCACAGGCCGAGCCGACCTTCTGTGATCAAACGCAGCGACGGCATGCTTCTGCTGCGAAAGACGCCATGCAGGGATAACACAAGTATATATATCGCCTTTTTTATTTCTAATTTGTATTAAAAATGGTGCAAGTTCTAAAGTCTTTGCGATAACCCGCTAATTTATTGCATATTTTGTAAGCAAATCCAAGTTACCTTAGCACCAGCCGTGTTACCGCGGGAAACATCATTCATGACCGAAAAGTAACACTCTCTCCTGTTCGTACCCCCAAAACTATTTCGCTCCGGACGCGGAACTGTGGTTAAAGCGGGCAGCAGCCCATTCCACCAGCAACACAAGGAAGAGTCCGCCAAGAGCCGCAAGGACACCCTGCATCAACTCGGGGCTGCTTCCAGTCAACTCGGCATAGGACTGGGGAGAGACGTTAATTTCCTGAACCGGCACCTGCTGGCCCGCACTGCCAAGCCGCCAGCTGACCGTTTCTTTCCATGGCCAGACTTTGTTCAGAGCACCAATCATGACACCGGTCAGAAACGCCAGAACCCAGTCATGGAAACGGTTTACCGCCCACGTCAGCAACCGTGCTATGGAGAGCAGCCCCACCCCGCAGCCGGCGCCAAACACCATCAGCTTTACCACATCCAGCTGTTTGACTGCATCAAGTACCGGGGCATAGAGCCCCATAATGACCAGGATAAAGCTTCCTGATATTCCCGGCAGAATCATGGCGCAGATGGCAAGAGCACCACCGCCGAAAAGAACCAGATTGGTTGGTGCGGTTTCGAGGGGAGAAAGTGTTGTTACCCACCAGGCTACTGCGGCACCCGTCAGGACTGCAATCAACAGCAGCAACCGGCGCTGCCGGATTTCTCGCGCAACATGCCACACAGACGCGGTAATCAGACCAAAAAAGAAGCTCCACAAGGGAATGGGGTATTCATCGAGGGCATAGGTGATTGCAGAGGCAAGGGTAACAACACTGAACAGGATACCGGCGATCAGAGTCGTCAGAAATGAGGCGTCAGTCGCTTGCCAGAAGGCTCGCAGTTTACCGCGGCAGAGTCTCTGCCAGAAGGCGCCGGGTACACTGTTGATGGCATTCAGAAGACGGAAGTAAATCCCTGTGATAAAGGCAATGGTGCCCCCGGATACCCCGGGTACTATATCCGCTGCCCCCATGGCAAGGCCACGGGCAAACACAGCAGGCAATGAGTGGGTGCGATCTTCGGGCGGGGCAGGAGCGGTCATCGCACCACACCAGCGAGAAGGGGAACAAAACGCACCGGCTCGATCTGCGTCACTTCAAAGTCATCGCCATGGCGAACGGCCTGGGTCAGGATCTGTTTCTCCTCCCCCACCGGAGCAATAATTACGCCGCCCTCGGCGAGCTGCATCATTAGATCCCGCGGCAGCTCTTTTGGCGCCGCAGTTACCAGAATGGCATCGAACGGGCCCTTGTCTGCCCAGCCAATGCCGCCGTCCGCATGTCTGAGCATCACATTCCGCAGGCCGAGGGTGCGAAGCCGGTCCCGCGCCCGATCCTGTAATGGTTTGATACGCTCAACGCTGTACACCTCCTTCACCAGCTTTGCCAGAATGGCTGTCTGGTAGCCGGAACCCGTGCCCAGCTCAAGCACCGAGACAGGCCCATGGCGCAGCAGAACTTCGGTCATTCGCGCCACTATGTAGGGTTGGGAAAGAGTCTGGCTGTGGCCGATAGGCAGTGATGTGTCTTCATAGGCCCGGTGGGAAAGGGCCTCATCAAGGAAAATGTGCCTGGGCACTTCTTCCATGGTGGCCAGCACCCGTTCACTGGTGATGCCCACTTCCCGAAGACGCTGAATCATGCGGCTGCGGGTCCGGCGCGAAGTCATCCCGATACCCTGGAGTTCGGGCGTCATTCATTGACCTCCTCTAGCCACTCCCGCAGGGAGGACAGGGCTTCGTGTCGGGTCATGTCCACGTGGACCGGCGTAATGGACACATAATTCTCCTGAACCGCATGAAAGTCGGTACCAGGGCCGGCGTCCCGCCCGGGGCCAGCAGCACCTATCCAGTAACGCTCCTTGCCCCTGGGACAGGTCATGGGTACAGCACCCTCTGCCACGTTGCGGTGACCCAGCCGGGTTACCCGGAAGCCGGCCAGCTTTTCCCAGGGCACGTCAGGTACGTTCACATTGAGGATGCAGCGGGGCCCCAGGCTTTCAGGCGCATCCCGCTCAAGCAGAAGACGCACAACCCTTGCGGCGGTCTCGTAGTGAAAATAGCCCTGGTTCACCAGCGATACAGCGATGGCTGGCAGACCCAGGTTGCGACCTTCGGTGGCAGCGGCCACCGTGCCGGAATAAATCACATCATCACCGAGATTGGCGTGGGTGTTGATACCCGATACCACACGGTCAAAGGGTTCGTCATAGAGGCCGTTCACCGCCAGCATGACACAGTCGCTCGGGGTGCCATCCACCGAGCGGAATCCGCCCGGATGGTTTTCAACCGTCAGTGGACGGTTCAGCGTCAGCGCATTGCTTGCCCCACTGTGATCCCGGTCCGGGGCCACCACCTCCAGTGAACCCAACCCCTGGAGTCCATCAAACAGAGCCTTGAGCCCCGGTGAATGGACGCCGTCATCATTCGACAACAGAATTCGCACAGTATTCTCCGCTAGCCTTTCCGGCCTTTATTGGCAGCCGGTTTCGGTTTTCAGGGACTGATCATGCCCTGTTTCATTGGTTTCTGATTTATCCGCCGGTGTCTGTGAGGCGTCGGTCAGACTGAATACCTCAGCCAGTAGCGTCGTGGCAAACTGCCCTGGTTCCAGTTCGAAAATCAGGCGCAGGCTGTCCGGCGCCTCCCGGTGCCACCGGAAATCCCCGGGGCGCAGGATCAGGGACCTGCGTTCGGGCTTCATGCGGGTCTGGGAAAACACGCCCTCCAGCTTCGGATGCCGCGCCACGATCTCCCGCTCAAGGGCTTCCTGCTGGTCCAGGGCCGTGGTGCCTCCGTCCCCCCACAGGGGGCCGGTAATCCCGTTCTCCGACGGCTCACCGGGGAGCGGCTGATTCCAAGAGCCCTCCAGAACACGCTGCGCCAGAACTTCATTGAAGAACCAGGAGCGGGCGGCTGAAAAATACAGACCATTGCGGTTGTTGCGGCCCCTCTGCCGGCCTGGCTTCAGCCGGCAGGCCTGATCGAGATTGTTGCCGTTCCAGCCAAATCTCTGACTACCAAAATAATTTGGACAGCCCTGCTCTGTGAGCCGGTTCAACGCCTGGTCCAGCTGACCGGCGTCGGCTTCCACCCTGGTAAGCAGGATATCAAAGCGGTTGGCCCGGTGCTCCCCACGGCGCAGCTTCCGGGCAAAGCGACAGACCGCCAGCACCGGCCAGCGCGATCGCACCGCGGCGAGATAATCAGCATCCGAATCCATCATGCCTGGTCGATAGACACTAAACCACTGCCGGGTCACCGCATGACGGTCCTTGAGCCCACACAGTCCGACGTCATGGGGCTGGCAGCCGGACAGCCGGGACAGTTCCCGGGCAACGTACTCGGTGTTGTCCCCGGTCTTTTCGAGCCGGACACACAGGTGCTCACCCTGCCCCGGCACCTCCCGCTCTGGCCGGGCACTGGCAGAACCAGCGGGAAAACCCGCCAGATCCAGGATCTCCTCCACCTGGAAGTGTTCAGGCCTGGCCTTGAGTATCGCCTCTGCTACCGGCTTACCGCCAGCCGCAGGCCAGTCGAGCCGCCATCCTGAAATGGTCATGTGCTCATCGGCTCCAGCAGGCACACGGCCTGGCAGGCAATACCTTCGCCCCGGCCGATAAAACCAAGCCGTTCCGTGGTGGTGGCTTTCACGCCTACCCGGTCAGGCGTTACCCTCAGATCCGCTGCCATGTTGCCCCGCATCGCATCAAGATGGGGCGCCATCCTGGGGGCCTGGGCAATAATGGTGCTGTCTATATTCACCACGCGGAAACCCTCGCTGGCAATCCTGTCGACCACCTGCCGGAGCAGGACCCTGCTGTCAGCGCCCGCCCATTCCTCGCTGTTGTCGGGGAAAAAATGCCCGATATCTCCCAGGGCAAGAGCGCCAAGCAGGGCATCAGCCACAGCATGGAGCAGTACATCACCATCCGAGTGGGCTTTCAGACCATGTGCATGGGGTATGGCCACGCCGCCGATAACGATCCGGTCACCTTCGCCGAACTCATGTACATCAAAACCCTGTCCAATTCGCATAACCACCTCAGATCGTTCAGTGCCCTGCACCCAGCCGGGAGAGGATGAATTCTGCCATGGGCAGGTCCCCAGGCACTGTCACCTTGATATTGTCCGAGCTGCCTTCCACCAGCTGCGGACTGTTTCCGGCATGTTCTACCGCCGAAGCTTCGTCTGTTACCGGTACCCCGTCTACTGCTGCCTGCTCCAGCGCCTCCCGCAGCAGTCCGAAGCGGAACATCTGTGGTGTCAGAGCACGCCAGATGCCGGTCCGGTCAAGGGTTCCGGTGACCGCGCAATCGGCTCCCGCATATTTGAGGGTGTCCGAAACCGGACATGCCAGAAGTCCGCCAACAGGGTGCTCGTCCAGAATGGACATGAGGTTTTTGAGGTCGGCGGCGCCGAGGCAGGGCCTGGCCACATCATGAACCAGCACCCAGTCGTCCACTGATGCTTCAGGCTCCAGCGCCTGGAGCGCCAGAAGGACCGAGTCCCGGCGCTCCGCTCCGCCCGCGCAGGTGGTAATCCGGCTGTCCCGGGCGCTCTCTGACTTTTCCCACCAGGAATCCGCCGGGTGCAGGGCCACCATGCAGCCGTCAAATGCCGCCGCCTGCAGCAGGCGGGAGAGGGTGACATCCAGCAGGAAACGGTTTTGGAGGTGAAGGTACTGCTTGGGTCGGCCCGTCTTCATGCGCTGGCCCGTGCCGGCGGCGGGGATCACCAGCCAATAGCGTTTGTCGGTCATGGGATCAGTCACATCCGGTCTCAGAGGTTCAGGGCTCAACCACCAGAAAGAAGGTTTCGCCTTCGGCAATCAGACCGAGATTGAGGCGGGCCCGCTCCTCAATGGCGCCCTGGCCGGCACGCAGGTTGCGCACTTCGGCATAGAGCCGATCATTGCGCGCCGCAAGCTTCGCGTTTTCCGCCCGCTGGGTGGCAATGGTCTGATCCAGACTCCATACCTGCGCAAAGCTGCCCTCTCCCACCCACAGGCGAACCTGTAGCAGGAGAATAAGCACACCCATGACGGCCCAGAGCCACTTCATCCGATAAATCCCCGTTTGCCCGGTAAATCCGAGAGGATACCGCAAAGCCATCAGCTCAGCGACACATCCCGGAGTTTAGCAGACTGCGGGACTTGCGCGACCCGCTCAGCCCTGACCCTTGATTTCAGACAGACCGCGATAAGGGGCCGCGGCTTTTCCCGCCAGCGCCTCTTCGATACGCAACAGCTGATTGTATTTTGCCACCCGGTCGGAACGGCACAGGGAACCGGTCTTGATCTGGCCGGCACAGGTGGCCACCGCCAGATCCGCAATCGTGGTGTCTTCGGTCTCGCCGGAGCGATGTGAGATCACGGCGGTATAGCCTGCTTCCTGGGCCATTTTAATGGCATCCAGGGTTTCTGTCAGGCTGCCAATCTGATTGAACTTGATCAGGATGGAGTTGGCGATGCCGTTGTCGATCCCCCGCTTGAGGATTCTGGTATTGGTCACAAACAGATCGTCGCCTACCAGCTGCACCCTGTCACCGATCTTTCGTGTCAGCGCTGCCCAGCCGTCCCAGTCGCTTTCGTCCATACCATCTTCAATCGATACGATCGGGTAACGTTCAGTCAGGCCGGCCAGGTAGTCGGCGAAACCTTCGGAGTCGAATTTTTTGCCCTCACCGGCCAGGTCATACTGGCCATCCCGGTAGAATTCGGATGCAGCGCAGTCCAGAGCCAGGGTAATGTCCTTGCCCAGCACGTAACCGGCCTTTTCAACGGCCTCCTGAATGACAGTCAGAGCCGCCTCATTGGAAGGAAGATCCGGCGCAAAACCACCTTCATCGCCTACAGCCGTACTGAGGCCCTGGGCCTTGAGAACCTTCTTCAGGTGGTGGAAAATCTCGGCGCCGATCTGCAGGGCTTCAGCGAACGACCTGGCGGCTACCGGCTGAATCATGAACTCCTGGATGTCCACGTTGTTGTCGGCGTGCTCACCACCGTTCAGGATGTTCATCATGGGCACGGGCATGGAGTACTTCCCCGGCGTGCCGTTGATCTCAGCAATATGTTCGTAGAGCGGCCGACCCAGGGAAATAGCTGCTGCTTTGGCAGCTGCCAGGGAAACGGCAAGAATGGCGTTGGCACCCAGATTCGCCTTGTTGTCAGTGCCATCGAGCTCAATCATGGAGGTATCCAGTGCCCGCTGGTCAGTGACGTCTTTTCCAACCAGCGTCTCACGGATACGGGTATTAACCGCCTCCACTGCCTTCCGGACGCCCTTGCCCAGATACCTGGAGTCGTCATGATCCCTCAGCTCCAGGGCTTCACGGGAACCAGTGGAAGCGCCGGATGGGGCACAGGCGCGACCCAGAGTGCCGTCTTCCAGAATCACATCCGCCTCAACGGTTGGGTTGCCACGGGAGTCCAGTATTTCTCGGGCCTTGATGTCAGCAATCCTGGTCATAGTATGCGATCTCCAATACTGTAAGTGGTCAGAACTCGGTTAGCAGTAATCTCATCGGTAGGATCCGGTAGGGTCGGAAAAGCCAGTCCTCAGGTTATGTCGAGCGGCGGCAAGCTCTTTACCAGGTCATCCACTGCTTTCACCTGTTTCAGGAACGGCTCCAGCCGGCTCAGGGGCAGCGCGCATGGGCCGTCACAAAGAGCCTTGTCCGGATCCGGATGCGCTTCCAGAAACAGCCCGGCAATACCCTGGGACATGCCGGCCCGCGCCAGATCGGCCACCTGGGCGCGCCGGCCACCGGCGGAATCCGCCCGGCCTCCGGGCATCTGCAATGCATGGGTCACGTCGAAGAAAACAGGATGACCGAAGGATTTCATGACACCAAAGCCCAGCATGTCCACCACCAGGTTGTTGTAACCGAAACTGCTGCCGCGCTCGCAGAGAATAATGCGATCATTACCGGCCTCCTGGCATTTGGTAATGATGTGCTTCATTTCCTGGGGTGCCAGGAACTGGGCTTTCTTGATGTTGATAACGGCGCCGGTTTCGGCCATGGCGACCACCAGATCGGTCTGACGGCTGAGAAACGCGGGCAACTGGATGATGTCGCAGACTTCAGCCGCCGGCTTTGCCTGCCAGGGTTCGTGCACATCGGAAATGATGGGCACGCCGAAATGGCTTTTGATCTCCTGCAGGAGCTTCAGTCCATCTTCAAGACCCGGACCACGGAAGGAATGCACGGATGAGCGATTGGCCTTGTCGAAGGAGGCCTTGAACACGTAGGGAATGCCCAGCTTGCGGGCAACTTCCACGTAAGTTTCGGCTACCTCAAAGGCCAGTTCCCTGGACTCCAGCACATTCATGCCCCCAAACAGCACAAAGGGCCGGTCATTCGCCATGTTCAGATCGGCAACGCTGACGGTTTTATGTTCCATGGGGGCCTGTTTCCTGTTCTGCAAAATCGGTTTTAAAAAGAAAACGCCGATGCGGCAGGGCCGGATCGGCGTTTGTCACCTCAACCCGCCTTGTGGCGGGCTTTGGCTGCTTCCACAAAGCCGGTAAACAGCGGGTGTCCGTCCCGGGGCGTGGAGGTGAACTCCGGGTGGAACTGACAGGCCACAAACCAGGGGTGATCCGGCACCTCAATGACCTCAACCAGGGCCCCGTCCATGGAACGGCCGGCGACTTTCAGGCCGGCTTCCTCCAGCTGTGGCAGGAAGTGATTATTAACCTCAAAACGGTGGCGGTGACGTTCCCGGATCACTGTTTTACCATAGCAGGCTTCAATGGTGGACCCCTCCGTCAGGCGGCAGTCCTGGGCGCCAAGGCGCATGGTGCCCCCCAGGTCGGATTCACTGCTACGCTCTTCCCTCAGACCGCTGGCATCCAGCCATTCGGTAATCAGCCCCACCACCGGGGTTGGGCTGTGGGGACGAAATTCCGTACTGTGGGCATCTTTCAGCCCAGCCATGTGCCGTGCGTATTCGATCACAGCGACCTGCATTCCAAGGCAGATCCCCAGGTAAGGCACTCCGTTTTCCCGTGCATACTGCACCGTCCGGATCTTGCCTTCCACGCCGCGCTCACCAAAACCGCCCGGCACCAGGATCGCATCCGCAGACTCCAGCACGTCGACACCGTCCCGCTCGATGTCCTCTGAATCAATGTATTTCATATTGATCTTTGTGCGGGTTTTGATGCCCGCATGCAACAGGGATTCGATCAGGGATTTGTAGGCGTCCAGAAGCTCCATGTATTTGCCGACCATGGCGATGGTGACTTCGCTCTCCGGGTTTAACTGGGACTCCACCACAGCATCCCATTCACTCAGGTCGGCCGGACCGGCCTGCATATTGAAACGCTCGATAATGATCTGGTCCAGACCAAAGCCGTGAAGCATGCGGGGAATTTCGTAGATGGACTTGGCATCCTGGAGGGGAATGACCGCCCGTTCTTCAACGTTGGTAAACAGGGCAATCTTGCGCCGGGAGCCAATATCCACTTCGTGCTCGGACCGGCACAGAAGGATGTCCGGCTGCAGGCCGATGGAGCGCATCTCCTTGACCGAATGCTGGGTCGGCTTGGTCTTCACTTCGCCTGCGGTGGCAATGTAGGGCACCAGGGTCAGGTGCATGAACAGCGCTCGCTGGGGGCCGACTTCCACTTTCAACTGGCGGGTTGCTTCAAGGAACGGCTGGGATTCTATATCACCCACAGTGCCGCCGATCTCAACCAGCGCCACATCGGCTCCCGCAGCTCCTTCAACCACCCGGCGCTTGATCTCGTCGGTAATGTGGGGGATGACCTGGACTGTTCCACCCAGGTAATCGCCCCGACGCTCCTTGCGGATTACTTCTTCGTAGACACGGCCACTGGTGAAATTGTTGCGCCGGGTCATGGGAGTACGGATGAAACGCTCGTAATGACCGAGATCCAGATCGGTTTCCGCGCCGTCCTCGGTGACAAATACCTCACCGTGCTGGAACGGACTCATGGTGCCGGGGTCGACGTTAATGTACGGGTCCAGTTTGAGGATGGTGACCTTGAGGCCGCGTGCCTCCAGGATCGCCGCCAGTGAGGCAGAAGCAATACCTTTCCCCAATGAAGACACAACCCCGCCGGTGACGAAAATATAACGCGTCATGCAGATTCCGTATGATTTATCTGGTTCGGTGAAGGAGGGAGATTATCATCTCAAGATGGGACGCCAGACTACCAGAATGCCCCACCCTTCTCAATCAAAATCCCGCTCCTGGACAATCCGCCAACCACTCTCCGGTGACGGTCCGGAAAACGCCGGGGACAGCCAGAGCCCCGGAACTGCAACAAGTTCGGAACCTTTCCAGACCAATGGCAGGCGGTCCCGTTCCCAGGGTACGACCGCCTTCTCCT
This sequence comes from Marinobacter sp., assembly GCF_044799475.1. Taxonomy (GTDB): domain Bacteria; phylum Pseudomonadota; class Gammaproteobacteria; order Pseudomonadales; family Oleiphilaceae; genus Marinobacter. The sequence continues at coordinate 3,533,140 of NZ_CP085217.1, forward strand.
GCAGCCATTTTTTCAGAGAGCGAGAGGTCCTGGCCGGATGTTCCCGGATCCGCTCGCCCCCCTGACGCGCAGTTACAACAAGGAACGGCGGCGGACCGGGGGCATCAGTGGCCGGTTCAAGAGAGATGACATACCTCCCCCAGCAAACAGGTTCCCCGACATTCAGCGGCAGAGGCCCTTCCGGGAGTTCTTCCTGTTGCTGAACCAGGTACAGGGACTTCTGATAGCGGCGGAGGCTGTAACCCGGTCCCCGCAGCTCCGGGGACCGGTCATCAGCCGCATGAATCAGTTCGACCAGAGCCCTGTCCAGATACCGCATTGGAGGCAGGTCGAAACCTTTTTTACTGATCCACCAGCGTAGCAGGTTTTTCTGTTCGGGGGCGCCGAGCTCCGCAAGGCACGGGAGGCGGAGTCGGCCTTCATCATCTTCGCAGAGGTCAGACTGAATTTCCGCAAGGCGGTCCGCCAGCAGAGCCTGCTCACCACAACTGTGCGCAGTCCGCTCCATTCTCTTCAGAAGGTTGGGCCAACGCTGCCTGAGCAGCGGGATAACCGAGCGGCGCAGGAAATTGCGATCAAACCGCAGGTCCGTATTGCTGGGGTCCTCAATCCAGCTCAGGTTCGCATCAAGCGCCCAGGCGCAAAGCCGGGCCCGACTGAAGGCCAGCAGGGGTCTTGCCAGTTCTGCGCTGCCAAGAGGCCGGGTCCGGGGCATACCTGCAAGCCCCGCGGCCGCGCTACCCCGAACCAGACGGAACAGAACCGTCTCAATCTGATCATCGGCATGATGCGCCATCAGCAGCAGATCCCCCACATCCAGTACACGCTCAAATACTTCATAGCGGGCTTTTCTGGCGGCTTCTTCCAGTCCGCTTCCCGCGGATGATCCAGCCTTGCCGGGCTTTACGGTGACAGCCTCGACCAGCAGCGGCACCGAGAGATGGTCACAGGTGCGGCGGCAATGAGCTTCGCAGGCCTCGGCGTTAGGCTGCAGCTGATGATTGATGTGGATAGCCCGCAGCCCGCTGCCACCAGTCGCTGGAAGACAGTCGTTGACGAGATGCAGCAGAAGAGTGGAGTCAAGGCCGCCGCTGAAGGCGACCCAGACCCTTGAAGCAGGGGGCAGGGAGCCTAGTGCTTCGACCAGCTCCGCGGGCCAGGTGTGGGAGGTAGCCCCCTGGCTACCGCCCTGTGTCATAGCGGGTCAGGCGCTCATAGCGTCGGGCAATCAGCTCATCCATGGACATGCTGTTCAGATCAGCCAGCCCGGCCACCAGTTCCTTGCGCAGCGACCCGGCCGCGGCTTCCGGATTCCGGTGAGCGCCTCCCAACGGCTCGGTAACGACCGTGTCCGTCAGGCCCAGGGCCTTGAGCCTGTCCGCAGTGACCCCCATAGCCTCGGCGGCCTGAGCCGCGTAATCGGCACTTTTCCACAGAATCGAGGCACAACCTTCCGGAGAGATAACCGCGTAGGTGGAGTACTGCATCATGAAAAGATGATCGCAGACACCTATGGCCAGCGCGCCGCCTGATCCGCCCTCCCCGATAACTGTAGAGATAATCGGCGTCTTCAGCCGGGACATGACCGCCAGGTTAAAGGCTATGGCTTCACTCTGGCCCCGCTCTTCCGCACCTATGCCCGGGTAGGCGCCGGGCGTATCAATGAAGGTGAGGATAGGCATTTTGAAGCGTTCGGCCATCTCCATCAGACGAAGGGCCTTGCGGTAACCTTCGGGGCGGGGCATGCCGAAGTTCCGGCGCACCTTGTCGCGAACCTCACGGCCTTTCTGGTGACCAATGACCATCACCGGCTGGTCATCCAGCCGCGCGGTGCCACCAACAATGGCCTGGTCGTCGGCATAGCGCCGGTCACCGTGAAGTTCGTCAAAGTCGTCGAACATCATCTCGATGTAATCGAGGGTGTAGGGTCTGCGGGGATGCCTCGCGAGGCGTGAAATATCCCAGGGGGCAAGATCCGAGAATATGCTCTCGGTGAGACTCACGCTCTTGTTCCTGAGCCGGTTGATCTCATCGCTGATATTGATGTCGGTGTCGTTGCCGACCATCCGAAGCTCTTCGATTTTGGCTTCCAGATCAGCAATCGGCTGTTCGAAATCAAGATAATTAGGGTTCATGATGATCCATCATTTTTTGCCGAGCGGATTATACAACCCTGCTCATTCGGAATTTGCCTGAAAATAACAGTGCCGGAGCTCTGAAAAAAGCGGACCTTGGTATAAGTGGCCCGGTTTCAGGGTACCCAGTGAGGCCGGACGCCTCAGCCGCATCTCCTAATCATAGACCAGTTCCACAGCCTGGTCGCCCACCAGATATCGCAGCTCCATTAACAGGTTGTCATTTGGCTGCACCCGCCAGCTCTCTCCCAGCTGTATCCGGGTGCTCGCAGCATCGCTCTGGTAGTCAATCCATACCGGACTACCCTCGCAGCGGAAAGGGCGCAGTGTCTCATCCAGCTTTTCCAGCAGTCCATTCTGCAACTGCTCCTCCCGCAACGCCAGTTGCAGCCCCCGACTGAAACGCTGGCGCGCAGTAGCGACATCCATGACATCACTGACCCGCATTTTCATCTGCCCGGAATAGTCATCGTGGCTGACCTGACCTTCCACCACAATCACCTGGTCCGATTGCAGCAGCTCCCGCTTCTCGTGGAAAAGCTCCGAGAACAGGGTTGCCTCCAGCCGGCCGCTCCGGTCATCCAGGGTGATGAAACTGATAGTCTGACCGCTTTTCGTTTTCATCGATCGCTGGGCGATCACAAGCCCCGCTACCCGCTGTGGCGTCCGGGAGGGTTTGATATCCTGGATGGGCTGCCGTACAAACCGTCGCACCTCACGCTCATACTCATCAAACGGGTGCCCGGTCAGATACAGACCGAGTGTATCTTTTTCACCTTTCAGCCGTTTCTTTTCAGGCCATTCCCTCACATGGGCCACGTCCGCAAACAGGTCCACACCATCTCCGCCTTCCAGCATCTCACCGAACATGTCCACCATGCCTACCGAGGCATTGCGTGATTGCTGGCCGGCCTGCTGAATGGCCTTGTCGATACTCGCCATGATATGAGCACGGCCCGGGCCCAGCTTGTCCATGGCACCGGATCGCACCAGGGCTTCCATGGCGCGCTTGTTGACCTTTTTGATGTCAATGCGGCGGCAGAAATCGAACAGATCCCTGAACGGCCCCCCGCCATCCGCGCGACCGTCAACAATGGTCTGGATGGGGCCCTCGCCAAGGCCTTTTATGGCTCCCAGACCATAGACAATCTCGCCAGCATCATTGACCGTGAAGGTGTACTCGGAAGTACTCACATCCGGCAGTACCAGGGTCAGGCCAAGATTGCGACACTCTTCCACAAGGGTGACCACCTTGTCGGTATTCTGCATATCCGCAGTCAGTACCGCGGCCATGAACTCAGCCGTGTAGTGGGCTTTCAGCCAGAGGGTCTGGTAGGACACCAGGGCGTAGGCAGCCGAGTGGGATTTGTTGAAGCCGTAGCCAGCGAACTTTTCCACCAGATCGAAAATATTTTCCGCCAGCTGTTCGCTGATGTTGTTGTTCCTGCAACCGTCGATGAAAATGGCTTTCTGCTTTTCCATCTCCTCCGCTTTCTTCTTGCCCATGGCCCGGCGCAGAAGGTCCGCACCACCCAGGCTGAATCCAGCCATGACCTGGGCAATCTGCATGACCTGTTCCTGGTACAGGATGATGCCATAGGTGGGCTCCAGAACGGGCTTCAGGCCTTCGTACTGGAAATCCGGGTGAGGATAGGCCACCGGCTGCCGGCCATGCTTGCGGTCGATGAAGTCGTCCACCATGCCGGACTGAAGCGGCCCCGGCCGGAACAGGGCAACCAGGGCGATCATGTCTTCCAGGCAGTCCGGCTGCAGGCGCCGGATCAGGTCCTTCATGCCGCGGGATTCCAGCTGGAACACCGCGGTGGTCTCGGCCTTCTTGAGCATCTCGAAAGATTTCGCATCCACCAGTGGAATTTCACTGATGTCCAGAGCCGGCTCGCCCCGCTGCACGCGCCTGGGATTGATCATCCCCAGGGCCCAGTCAATGATCGTCAGAGTCCGTAGCCCGAGGAAGTCGAACTTTACCAGGCCGGCTTCCTCCACGTCGTTCTTGTCGAACTGGGTGACCAGGCTGCCGCCCTCTTCATCACAGTAAAGGGGCGAAAAATCAGTGATTTTTGTGGGCGCTATTACCACACCACCGGCGTGCTTGCCGGCATTCCGGCAGACACCCTCAAGCTTCAGAGCCATCTCCCAGATTTCCTGGGCGGCTTCGTCCTGGGCGAGAAACTCACGAAGCGCCTGTTCCTGCTCCACCGCTTTTTCCAGGGTCATGCCCACTTCAAAGGGAATCATCTTGGACAGCCTGTCTGCCAGGCCGTAGGACTTGCCCTGCACCCTTGCTACGTCCCGCACTACCGCCTTGGCCGCCATGGTACCAAAGGTGATTATCTGGGAGACCGCTTCCCGCCCGTATTTCTCTGCCACGTAAGCAATGACACGGTCCCGCCCTTCCATGCAGAAATCCACGTCAAAGTCCGGCATGGATACCCGCTCGGGGTTGAGAAACCGCTCGAAAAGCAGGTCATATTCCAGGGGGTCGAGGTCGGTAATGTCCTGGCAGTAGGCCACCAGGGAACCAGCACCGGAACCCCGGCCAGGTCCAACCGGCACACCGTTGTTCTTGGCCCACTTGATGAAATCCATAACGATCAGGAAGTAGCCCGGGAACCCCATCTGGATGATGATGTCCAGCTCGAAATTCAGCCTTGTATAATAGGCTGCCCGCTTTTCCTCGTAGTCCGGGTCGGACCTGTCCAGGGTCTTTGCCAGCCTGACCTCCAGACCCTCTTCCGACACCTTGCGGAAGAACTCGTCCATGGTCAGGCCATCGGGAATGGGGTAATTGGGCAGGAAATACTCCCCCATCCTGACCTTGACGTTGCACCTGCGGGCAATTTCCACGGTGTTTTCCACTGCCTCGGGAATATCCGAGAACAGCTCGATCATTTCCTCGGCGCTGCGCAGATACTGCTGGTCGCTGAAACGCCGATCCCGACGGGGGTCATCCAGAGTTCGGCTTTCGCCTATGCAGACCCGGGCCTCGTGGGCCTCGAAATCTTCCGCATGAAGGAAATGGACATCGTTGGTGGCCACCACCGGACAGTCCATTTCATGGGCGAGTTCGACGCTCTGGTGAAGGCACTCTTCATCATTGACGCGACCGGTGCGCTGCAGCTCCAGATAGAAAGCATCCGGGTACAGATCCATCCAGGCCCGGGCCCGGGTCCACGCCAGCTCCGGCTTGCCAGCCAGCAGGGCCTTGCCCACGTCCCCGAGCTTGGCACCTGACAGCATGATCAGGCCCACAGCCCGCTCCTCCAGCCAATGCCGCTGGATGATCGGTCTGCCATGATGCTGACCTTCGGTATAGCCCAGCGAAATGATCTCGGTAAGGTTCCGGTAGCCCTCGAGGTCCCTCGCCAGCAGTGTCTGGCGAAAGGGCTTTTCGGCCTCTTCCGGATTCTCCAGCCAGATGTCCGCACCGATCACCGGCTTGATGCCGGCACCCAGCGCGCCCTTGTAGAAGCGCACCAGCGAGCACATGTTCGACTGCTCAGTGAGACCCACCGCAGGCATGCCCAGCTCGGCCACACGACCAATCAGCGGCTTGATGCGGACCAGGCCATCGACGAGGGAGTATTCCGAGTGAACGCGAAGGTGTACAAAGGTTTGAGCCATAAGATCGGGCGTTTCCAGAGCGACAGGCGAATCAAAAAGCCGGGCTGGCGGAGCTGCCAGGCCGACGGAAATCTGCGATGGCCCGCCTACTGACTGCGGACCATCTCCCTCAGTTCCTGCTCAGTCTGGGGCCCAAAACGGGTTTCAACGAGCTCCCCTGCAGGGTTCACAATAAAAGTAGCCGGCAGCGCTACGGGCAGCTTCCAGTTAAAGGCCGGCGCCGGGTCCTCTGCCAGGATGGTGAATTCTATGCCCATTTTCTGGCCAAGATTCAGCAGGGACTGCCCCTGCACACCGTCGAAATTGACACCCAGAACGGTGATATTGTCGGCTTCATCCAGCTCGTTGAGCTCGGGAATTTCCTCAAGGCAGGGTTTGCACCATTCAGCCCAGTAATTGACGAAAACCCAGTCGCCCCTGAGAGACTCCCATGCGAGAGGCTCGCCATTGGCCTTCTCAAACTCGGTCTGACTACAACCTGTGATCAGCAGCATGGCCGCAGCCAGCAAGATTCCGGGGTATTTCAAGAACACGCCTCCTGTTAGACTGTGCAACTTCAGGGACTTCCCGCGCGTGGGCCGGTTTTCCAGAGTGATGAAAAGCAGGCAACGATGACAGAACCAGTGCCGATTTTCCACAACCACCCGTCCCGTTTTTCAACAACTGAAGGTAGCCTGAATTTTAACATGGCCGGTGTAACTTCAAATACTCCCTATGTCCTCGTACTCTATTACAGCCGCTCGGGCCAGACCGCCGAGATGGCCGCCCAGATCGCACGGGGCATCGCCCGGGAAGGGGGCATGGAGGCACGCTTGCGCACCGTACCACCGGTTTCACCGGATACCAGTGCAGGTCTGCCAGACATTCCCGATCAGGGTGCCCCCTATTGCAGCAAGGAGGATCTGCGCCATTGCGCGGCTCTCGCCATCGGCAGCCCCACCCGTTTCGGCAACATGGCGGCACCCCTCAAGCATTTTCTGGACGGCACCGGCGATCTCTGGATCAGTGGCGCCCTGACGGGCAAACCCGCCGGCGCCTTTACCTCCACCGGCAGCCTGCACGGCGGTCAGGAAAGTACCATCCTGAGCATGATGCTACCGCTGCTTCACCACGGCATGCTGCTCTGTGGCGTTCCCTATTCCGAACAGGCGCTGAACAACACCACGGCCGGCGGAACACCCTATGGCCCATCCCACTGGGCCGGAACGGACAAGCCACGGCCTCTGACCGGGGATGAAAAAGCCATCTGCCAGACCTTCGGCCAGCGACTGGCCGGCCTGGCAATCAAACTGCAAACCTGACGGGACATTTTCCATGCTGCATTCCGAGGGCGGCCGCGTCACCCGCGCGCTCACCGCATCAATCTATCTGGCACTACTGCTGGTGCTGCTGGTTACCACTTTCTATCCCTCACAGGTTGAAGGTGTCTCCGTTGCTTTTATGCTCGCCATCAAACTGGTGCCGTTGCTGCTTTTCCTGGTGCCGGTGTTCCGGGGGGACAATCGTGGCTACATCTGGTTGAGTTTCGTTGTTATTTTCTATTTTACCCAGGCCACGGTGTCAGCCTGGCTCAGCGAGGGAGAGCCAAAATTCATTGTGCTGGCCACACTCTCTTTTGCATTGTTTGTAATGGCAATGATCCATCTGAAGGTCAACAGGCCGCCCTCAACCAGCTGATTCGGGACAAACATGACAGCAACGGTAACCATGAGCGCAACATTTCCACCTGCGCCCCAGGTCTCAGCGCTGACACTTCGCGATGTCTGCGCGGCGCTGGCAGCCAGCGGAGAAATCAGTCAGGACGAGGCGGAGAGGATTCTTTCAGCAAACCTCGGAGCCGAGAGTCTCAAAAGTCATCCTCTGGAGCTGGTTGCCGCCGCAGCCCCCGTCAGCGCTGTTTCGGGCCGGACTCTCGATCTTGACCGCCTGACCGCCTGGCTGGGCCGCTGGGCTGGCCAGGACTACTATCACATCGACCCCCTGAAAATTGATGCGCCGGCCATTGCCCGGGCCATGTCTTACGCGTTTGCCCAGCGTCACGGCATCCTCGCCGTTGAAATCAACAGAAACGAAGCAGTAATTGCCAGCGCCGAACCCTTCAGTACGGAATGGGAGGCCAATCTCCGGCATGTACTCCGGAAAGACATCCGGCGGGTGGTCGCCAACCCGGAGGACATCCGGCGCTACACCGTTGAGTTTTACCAACTGGCCAGCTCGGTCAGCAAGGCGGGAGGTGGTCAGAGCAGTGCCGCGGGCAACCTGCACAATTTCGAGCAGCTCCTGGACCTCGGCGCCGGCACCAGCCCCGACGCCAATGACCAGCATGTGGTGAAAATCGTCGACTGGCTGCTGCAATACGCCTACGAACAACGAGCCAGCGATATTCACATCGAGCCGAGACGCGCCATCACCCAGGTCCGCTTCCGCATCGACGGCATACTTCACAACGTCTACGAGTTTCCGGAACAGGTGGGCGTCGCCGTGACCAGCCGGCTCAAGATTCTGGGCCGTCTGAACGTGGCGGAAAAGCGCCGCCCCCAGGACGGCCGGATCAAGACCCGCAAACCCGACAACAGCGAGGTGGAGCTTCGGCTTGCCACCATGCCCACGGCGTTTGGCGAGAAAATGGTCATGCGGATCTTTGACCCGGAAGTACTGCTTAAGAATTTCGAGCAGCTTGGCTTTTCCCGGGAGGACCGCGAGCGCTGGAAGGACATCACTGGCCTGCCCCACGGCATAGTGCTGGTCACCGGCCCCACCGGTTCCGGAAAGACCACCACGCTCTACTCAACTCTCAAGCACCTGGCCACCCCGGAAGTAAACATCTGTACCATCGAAGATCCCATCGAGATGGTGGAACCATCATTCAACCAGATGCAGGTTCAGAGCAATATTGAACTGAATTTTGCCACCGGCGTGCGCTCCCTGCTCCGCCAGGATCCGGACATCATCATGATTGGCGAGATCCGGGACCTGGAAACCGCTGAAATGGCGGTTCAGGCAGCTCTGACCGGCCATCTTGTGCTGTCCACGCTACACACCAACGACTCCCCCAGCGCCATCACCCGCCTGCTGGAACTGGGCATCCCGCCTTATCTGATCCGGGCCACGGTTCTCGGTATAATGGCGCAGCGCCTGGTGCGGACACTCTGCCCCCACTGCAAGACCCCGGGCCCGGTTGATGAGACTGCATGGAAAGCCCTGACGCGCCCCTGGAAAGCCCCGGTGCCCCGGCAGATCCACCAGCCCGTGGGATGTCTGGAGTGTCGCAATACAGGCTATCTCGGGCGGGCCGGCGTGTATGAGGTACTCCAGCTGTCACGGGACCTGGTAGGCCAGATTGACGAAAACACTGAACTGGAACAGCTGCGGATGCGGGCCTACAAAGATGGAATGAAATCCCTGAGGCTCAGCGGCGCCCAGAAAGTGGCTGCGGGCGAAACCACCATTGAGGAAATCCTCCGGGTGACCCCGGAAAGCCAGCGCTAGGCCGACGGCCGCATGCCACACTGCTCAAGAAGGTCCTGCCAGGCCTCAATGTGTTGGGCAGTGATCCGGTCAACTTCCTGCCACAACCCGCCTTCCTGGTGCAGGGCTTCGCGATGGAAGTCCAGAAAGCTCTCCGGCATTACCTCCTGCTGAAGGCTCGCCAGTTTCTCCAGCGGAACCATGAGATCATTCCGGGCACGCTGAAGATCCGCCAGCCAGGGTTGAACCTCACCGATGTACACGGCGAAAAACATGCTGTTGACGATCTCTGCCTGGCGGTTAGGCTTTCCGTCAAAGCATAAGGGGCGGGTATCCAGGCGCTGCCCGATCAGCCGGGTCACATCGTCCAGTCGCGCCACAACCAGTGCCGCACTGTTCAGAATCTGCCCCGCCCGATGATTGGCCTGCCATTGCTGATGAACCCGGCCAACAAAGCCGAGATCCGTCGAAAGATCCCCGGTATACAGCGCCTCGATGCTGCCATTGAGCCGCTTCACATCCTCGCCCAGGGCGGCTGTCACGGCACCGGAACCAGCCACCGGAAGGAATCCTTTGGACAGGGTGAAAAGCGACTCGATCTCCGCCACTCCCCAGGTGGCATTCCAGATCGCCACCGGCAGGGAATCCAGCTTGCTTTCCGCTGCGGACTGCACCCTGTCAGCCAGTGAGTCATTGCTGATTTCAGGGAGACATTCCCGGGCGGCATGGATAAAACGGACCTCATAGCGTAGACGGTTAAGGGGCTGCATGACGCGCCCCATGATGGAGTTTCGCTCCCCCACCACGAACTGGAGTTCACAACCGTACAGGGAGAGAAAATCCAGCACGTCCATGTCCAGGGCGGGCATTTCCAGCTGGCGCTCCCGCCGTCTGGGCAGGCGGGGAATGTCCGGAGCAACGGCAAATCGGGACTCTACGTCCAGCACCCGGGCCGTGCGCTCCACGTATTCGTCCATCATGGAGTCCGGCGAGGAAAAGGGATCACAGCCGGCGAGGCCAAGGCAGAAAACTGTTAATGCGGGCAGTCGGATGAAGATAAGCCGGGCCTCCGGTTTCTGGCCGGCCTTCGCCGGACTTAACGCTTCCTGAGGAGCGCATCCACTTCGTCAAAGTCACGCATGACAGGCCGGCTGGTTTCGGGCAATGGCCCTTCCCTTACCAGCAGAGCCGTACGCATACCCACGGTTTCGGCAGCTTCCAGCTCCGCCTCGACATCGGAGAGAAAAAGCACTGTGTCCGGCGCCACGCCGATCTGATCCAGAATGTTCCTGTAGGATTCAGGATCACGCTTGAGTCCCACCCGGGTATCAAAATAGCCGCTGAAATAAGGCGTCAGGTCGCCGCACTCGCTGTGACCGAAAATGAGCTTCTGCGCTTTGACCGAGCCGGAAGAATATACGTACAGACGCAGACCCCGATCATGCCAGCTGCGTAATGCCTCCGCTGCATCCGAATAAACATGTCCCCGGAAGGCTCCACTCTGATACCCCTGCTCCCAGAGCATGCCCTGGAGCATCTTCAGGGGTGTTTCCTTGCGATCCTCGCGGATCCATGTCTGGAGAACTTCTATCAATCCATCCAGATCGTTCGCGCTCACCCCGGACTCTTCTGCCACAGCTTCCAGCTGCTCCTGAATTTCAGGGTTATCGGAGAAACCATTTTTTATGAACTCCCCTATGTGCTCTTCCGCATAGGGAAAGAGCACGTCGTGAACAAAAGACAGGGAACTGGTTGTGCCTTCGATATCCGTCAGCACCACCCGGATCATCGGGATGCTCCGGTCAGGTTTTCATAGCGCGGCAGGCGGCTGGAAATGTCCTCGCCAGTAAACTTCGCTACCCAGCCTTCGGGATTCGTGAACAGCCGGATGCAGGTGAATTCCGGCTCCGGCCCCATGTCAAACCAGTGACGGGTGCCATGGGGAACGCTGATCAGGTCATTCTGCTGGCAGAGCACGGCATAGACGTCATTGCCAAAATGCAGATAGAACAGGCCCTGACCCCGAACGAAAAACCTCACCTCATCCTCGCTGTGAACATGCTCATCCAGGAACTTCTGGCGAAAGGCCTCTTTCTGTGGATTGTCGGCACTCAGGCTGATCACGTCGGCAGTCTGGAAGCCGTTTTCAGCTTTCAGCCCCTCCACTTCGTCTGCATAGGCCGTCAGCACCTCGTCCTGGGACGCGCCAGCCGGAAGCGCCCGTGTTGGCCACTGCTCAAATCTTACGTCCTGCTCAGCAAGCAGGCGGGCAATTTCGTCAGGGTCGGCGGTGACCGTATGGGGTTCAGCTGGTTGATTCTGCGGATAAATATGCAAGATTGTCATGGGCGGACTCTCATGGTTTCCAGTTCACATTCGAACAGAAATTCAAATGCTTCAATATGTCTCAGGCAGTCTGCCATGGTTTTTCCCCAGGTATAAAGACCGTGGCCGCGTATCAGATAGCCTGGCTGCTCAGGGTGAGCCCTGAACCACTGCCTGGTATCCTCGGCGAGCGCGTCTATATCCTGGGTATTGTCAAACACCGGCACGGTCACCGTGGACTCGTGGGTGGTGATGCCGGAGAAAGCTTTCTGTAATTCGTAGTCCGTCAGCGTCAGTGCCCTTCCGGGTGGCAGAAGCCGGCTCAGTACCGTCGCCTTGACGGAATGGGTGTGCAAGACCGCCCCCACGTCCGGAAAGAGTTCGTAAAGGACAGTGTGCAGCCGGGTCTCTGCCGAGGAACGGCAGTCGCTCTGGACCGGATTGCCGGCGAGATCCACCACCATGACATCGGCTGCCGCAAGCTCGCCCTTGTGACGGCCCGACACGGTAATGGCTATGTGCTCTGCGTCAATCCGGGCAGAATAGTTACTGCTGGTCGCAGGCGACCAGCCACGACCATAAAGGAACCGGCCAGCGTCAATGACCGACTGGGCTGCCGTGGCATATCGGGTGATGTCAAACAATGCAGACCCCCTCTATTACTGTTGTTCATCAGGCCCGGACATCACTGAATGACCGGATTCCCTTCAGCGTCATGCCAGATTTTCCGCTTACCTGAATTCACCTTGCCTTCGGTGTTCCATACTTTCCGGTCTTTGGTCGCCTCTTCAAGCTTCCCGCTGTCATTCCAGATGGTCCTGTTCTGACATCCCGCCAGTACTAAGACCGCCACCGTAATCAACGCAATTTTCTTCATCCAGCATATCTCCTCGAAAAAACAGGTAACGGGCGGCCGTATCTCCAGCCAGCCAGTGGTGTAGACCGCCTAACGGCCTTCGTGCAGTTCCCTGTTACGCTGCTTCTGTTCATCACTTTTTCTGATCATCACATAGACCGCTCCCGTCCCACCATGGTGGCGCTGGGCGGAATGGAAGGCCAGCACAGGTTCCAGCTCCGGCAACCATTTTGCCAGATAACTTTTCAACTGGGCGATGCCGTCCGGATTACGCTCCCCCTTGCCATGAAGAATGATCACCGAGCGCAGTCCGTAGCGCACGCAGTCCTGGACGAATCCAAACACCTCCCTTCGGGCCTGCTCGATGGTCATCCGGTGAAGATCCAGCCTCGCTTCGATCGAGTATTGCCCCAGCTTCAGTTTACGAAACACACCGTGCTGTACTCCCGGCCGCTGCCAGCTGAGGATGTCATGGGCGTTTAGCGGGTCCACGGCATCTGCAGTCAGCGGATTGTGGTCCCGCCGGGGCAGATCAATGGCCGCTCTCTGACGCTCCAGGTGACCGGGCGTCAGTTCCCTGGGCGCTTTTATGTCGGCCCGATTGGGCCTGCGGATTCTGCGGACGTCCTGCATCTCTTCAAGAAAATCCAGCCGCTCGTCTTTGGTAGTCATGGCATTATCTGACAGGTCACGTGAACGGAAATTTTACCACTGACCACCTTACCCATAAAGCGCCAGTATTGCCCTTAACATATGGCACGCCCAGGGATGGCGAGTCCAGGCTACACTGATGTCATTGAATCGATCTGGCGGAGTCCTATGGAAACCAACACGACAGAAGACCGTCCCCAGAATATCCGTGCCATCATGGCATTTCTGCGCGAACATGCCCCGTTTTCCAGCATGGACGAGAGCCATCTCGCCCATTTTGCAGAAAACGCCGTGCTTCGTTTTTATGCCGATGGTGATGTTGTGCTCTCGCCAGATGATGGGCAAGTGCGGAGCTTCAACCTGGTAAAGCAGGGCCGGATCAGGGGGGAGCGCCTCAACAGCAAAGATGGCCAGGCCGAAACCACCTTTGAAATAAGCCAGGGGGAATGCTTTCCTCTGGCAGCGCTGATCGGTGAGAGGCCGACCCGTACCCTGCACCGGGCCAGTGGCGACACCTTCTGCCTGAGTCTCGACCACAAACACTTCGTTACCCTGTTTTCCGAGAGCGAGCCCTTCCGCGATTTCTGCCTGCGGGGCGTCAGCAGCCTCCTGGATCAGGTCAACCGGCACATACAGTCCGGGGCCATGGCTTCAATCAGTCCCAGCACGTCCCTGGACACACCCCTGGAGCGCTATGCCCTTCGCAACCCCATCGTGTGCTCACCCGACCTGCCGGTGCGCAAGGTGGTCGCCCGCATGCACGAAAACAGCGTCGGCAGCATGGTCATCACGGACGAGAGCCGCCGCCCCGTGGGTATTTTCACCCTGCGGGACCTTCGCACCATGATTGCGGAAGAGCAGGCGACTCTCAACGCACCGGTAAGCCAGGTAATGACGCCGGACCCCTGCTACCTGCCGTCCACAGCCCACGCTTTTGATGCGGCCCTGCTAATGGCTGAACGTCATTTCGCCCATATCTGCGTGGTGGACAGCGAGCGTAAGCTGATTGGTGTGGTCTCGGAGCGGGACCTCTTCTCCCTACAGAGGGTGGATCTGGTCCACCTTGCGCGAACCATAGGGACCGCCACCCATCTGCGCACCCTGGTGAGCCTGCGAAGCCAGGTCTCACGGCTCGTGGATACCATGCTGGCACACGGCGCCGACTCCGGGCAGGTAGTCAAGATCATCACCACCCTGAACGACGTGACGGTACGTCGGGTGCTCGAACTGAATCTGAAAAAGAAGGACCCGGGGATTCCTTTCACCTGGCTTACTTTCGGCAGTGAGGGACGACAGGAACAGACCCTGCTCACCGACCAGGACAACGGCATACTGTTCGAAACGCCCGAGGGCATGACGGAGGATCAGGTCCGGGAACGGCTGCTGCCCTTTGCCGAAACCGTTACTCTCGAACTCGCAGAATGCGGGTTCACCCTCTGCAAAGGCAACATTATGGCAAGCAATCCAAAGCTGTGCCTCAGCAGTGAAGAGTGGGACGACTGGTTTATCCGTTTTATTGATGCCTCCACGCCGAAGAATCTTATGTACTCCTCGATCTTCCTCGACATGCGCGCAGTTTTTGGCCCCCGGGAACCCCTGGAAGCACTGCTGGAGAAAGTGGTTGCGCGCATCCGGAAAAACGACCTTTTCCAGAAAATGCTTGCCGGCAACGCCGTCACCCGCAAGCCACCTCTTACCATGTTTCGCAACTTTCGCTACGCTTCGGAGGGGGAGAAACATACCCTGGATCTCAAACGCCAGGGCCTGGCGCCTTTTGTAGAGGCGGTCAGGGTTTTTGCTCTGGCCCACGGCATAGGCGAGCCCAACACCCTGGAACGCATGGAGAGGCTTGCCGATAAAGGTGTCTTCAACCGCAAAGATGCCAATGCCTGGAAAGAAGCCTACAGCCTCATTCAGGTCATCCGCATGCGAGCCCATCAGGAGCAGCTGGAAAAAGACCAGCCCCTGAGCAATTACATCAACCCGGATGACCTGAATCCGCTGGACAAAAGAATTCTGCGGGAGTCATTCCGCCAGGCCCAGCGCCTGCAACAGAAGCTCGAAACTGCCTATCTTCTCTGAGTGGCCAGGCCCATGTTCAATAACATAAAAAACTGGCTTGACCGGGCCCTGAGCCGAACCAGCCCGCACCATGACCTCGCGCACCTGCCTCAGCCGAAGGCTGCGGCAGGCCAGCCCCTGAGCGACCTCAGGATGATCGTGCTGGACCTGGAGACCACCGGCCTGAACCCCTCAAAAGACCAGGTGATCGCCATCGGGGCAGTTGCCATCAGCGGCCTTGAAATCCCCCTTCGCGACCAGTTCGACCTGGTGCTCAGACGGCCGGAACTGGATATCAGTGAAACGGTCCTGATTCACGGCATCGGACCAGAGGCCCTTACCCGGGGCCACGAAACCGAAGATGCTCTTTTACACCTCCTGGAATGGATGAATGGCGATCCGATCCTGGCCTTTCATTCTGCGTTCGATCAAAAGTTTCTGGAAAAGTCCCTCAAACACACGCTGGGCTATACGCACCCCCACGTGTGGCTGGACGTAGCCGACCTGCTGCCCGCGCTGTTTCCCGACAGCAACACCAGCGGGGGCAGGCTGGATAACTGGACCGACCATTTTGCGCTTGAGGTCAGCGAGCGTCACAACGCGGCGGCGGACGCCCTGGCAACCGCAGAGCTGACCCTGATCGCCCTGGACAAAGCCATCAAAACAGATACGGCCACGCTGGAGCAGCTGGTGACCCGACTGCGTAATTACCGCCGGTTGAAAGCTATTCGACGCCACTGATTCCGCGGCACTAATCTGACCAGAGGCCGACCCCCTGTTTCAGCCCCAGGCAGACCTACCTCACTGATACCCGGGAAGATTAGACCTTTTGCCAATATCCATTAAATGGTTCCCCGGTAAAGTCGTCATGGGCAATAAGATAATGATCAACATAAAAAAAGTTTTCCTGCACATCCCCGTGCCGGGCCGTGACTGAACAACAACAACGCTGGAGAATAGCCATGTCGGATATACCGAGTAACGCCGTTCTGTACTGGAAGGCGAATCTGCGTCTTATTCTTGGGTGCATGATCGTATGGGCATTCGTGTCTTATGGCTGCGCCATACTGTTTCGCCCACTTCTTGCTGGGATCCCGATCGGGGGCACAGACCTTGGTTTCTGGTTTGCACAACAGGGATCCATTCTCACCTTCATCGTCCTGATTTTCTTCTACGCCTGGAAAATGAACAGGCTCGATCAAAAATTCGGCCTGGACGAGGAGTAAGCATCATGGATCAGTTCTATATCAACCTGCTTTTTGTTGGCGGTTCTTTTGCCTTATATATACTGATTGCCATCTGGGCCAAGGCTGGCAGCACCAGTGATTTCTATGTTGCAGGCGGTGGTATTCACCCTGTCACCAATGGCATGGCTATCGGCGCAGACTGGATGTCCGCCGCGTCGTTCATTTCTATGGCCGGCCTGATCGCGGCTGGCGGCTATGCAAACTCCACGTTCCTGATGGGCTGGACTGGCGGCTATGTGCTGCTGGCCATGCTTCTGGCGCCTTACCTGCGCAAATTCGGAAAATTCACGGTGCCGGAATTTATCGGGGACCGCTTCTACAGTAAGAATGCGCGCTTCGTGGCTGTGGCCTGCCTGATCGCCGCTTCGGTTACTTATGTTATCGGCCAGATGGCCGGTGCCGGTGTTGCTTTCTCACGATTTCTCGAAGTCGACTCCACTACGGGTCTGATTATTGCTGCTGTAGTCATTTTCATCTACGCCGTGCTGGGCGGCATGAAGGGCATTACCTACACCCAGGTAGCCCAGTACATCGTGCTGATCATCGCCTATACCATTCCCGCCGTCTTCATCTCACTTCAGCTAACCGGTAATCCACTCCCGCCCCTGGGCCTCTTCTCTACCCATGTCGAATCCGGACTGCCTCTGCTGGAGAAGCTTGACGAAGTCATTACGGCGCTCGGCTTCCGCGACTACACGGCTGACGTGGACAACAAGCTCAACATGTTCCTGTTCACTCTGTCCCTGATGATCGGCACAGCGGGCCTGCCACACGTCATCATCCGCTTCTTCACGGTTCCAAAGGTTGCTGATGCTCGCTGGTCTGCCGGCTGGGCTCTGGTCTTCATTGCCCTGCTCTACCTGACAGCACCTGCAGTTGCTTCCATGGCACGCCTGAACATCTTCGACACAATCTATCCGAACGGACCTGAGAGTCAGCCAATCGAGTACGACCAGCGGCCCCAATGGATTCAGGAGTGGGAGGTCACGGGCCTGATTACCTACGAAGACAAGAATAATGACGGCCGCATCCAGTATTACAACGACACGGAAGAGTTCAGACCTACTGCCGAGGCCCGCGGTTGGGAAGGCAATGAGTTTGAATACAACCGCGACATACTGGTGCTGGCAAACCCGGAAATTGCCAACCTGCCAGGCTGGGTCATTGGCCTGATAGCGGCTGGTGGTCTTGCCGCCGCCCTGTCGACGGCAGCTGGCCTGCTATTGGCTATCTCCTCGGCGGTAAGCCATGACCTGATCAAGGGGGCTTTCAAACCGGACATCAGCGACAAGGGGGAACTGCTGGCGGCGCGAATCACCATGTCAGTTGCCATAGTGGTGGCCACTTACCTGGGGGCAAACCCGCCAGGATTTGCCGCACAGGTGGTGGCACTGGCCTTTGGCATCGCGGCGGCGTCGCTGTTCCCGGCTCTGATGATGGGGATCTTCTCCAAACGCGTGAACAACAAAGGTGCAATCGCCGGTATGCTGGCTGGCCTGATCTCCACCCTGGTTTACATCTTTGTCTTCCTGGGCTGGTTCTTTATTCCAGGCACCAACAATCTGGCCAACACGCCTGATAACTGGCTGTTCGGCATCTCGCCGCTGTCCTTTGGAGCGATCGGTGCGATGATCAACTTCGCTGTTGCCTTCACGGTGTCCAACGCCACTGAAGCGCCGCCGAAGGAGATTCAGGACCTGGTGGAAAGCGTGCGCTATCCCCGGGCTGCGAAAAAGCCAGTGGATCCGACTGCTGCGCTTGATCACTGAGCCGAAAAAGACCAATTGCGGTACAATCCGTAAAGGTTGATCCCAAACGGGCTTCCTCTCTGAGGAGGCCCGTTTTTTTTGAGGAAAGAATATGTTCTGGAATCTGGTTGCAACGATTTTCGCAGGGCTGGGAGCCGCAGGTATCGCGCTGGGCATACGGGCCCTGACCATGAAAAAGGCCCCAAAATGGATTATTCCCGTGTTCGCCGGGCTTGGGATGATGGCCTATCAGGTCTATATCGAGTACACATGGTTCGATCACATGGCCTCGCGACTGCCCGAAGACACCAGTGTCGTCAGTACCCAGCAGGAGCAGGTGATCTGGCGCCCCTGGAGCTACCTTGTCCCACAGACCACTGGTTTCACTGTGCTGGATGAAAACAGCATCACCAGGGCCGGCCCGGATGGGGGTCTGGTCACTTTTCAGCTCTATCGCTTCCGGCACAGCTATGGCGGAAGGGTTTCCGAGGGGGTTTATCTGGCAAACTGTGAAGCCTCTGAAATGGTGCCTCTGGATAACGAGGGAAAGCCCCAGGCAGACTTGATCCGGAGACTGCCTGCCGACGACACACTGATGGCAGCAGTCTGTCACTGACTCCTGTCCTCGTGCGGGGCGTCACCGTCGCAATACGGTCTGAATGTCGCCATCGTCTGCCTGGCGGACAAAGCTGTCAGGTAGAGGATGTCACGCTACACTGAACGATATGCCGTGACCCTGTGGACGACCATCCTGACCCTGTTTTTCATCCATGCCGTGAGAATGTCCGTTTATGCTCAGCGTCTGGCTGCTGGTTCTGATCTCAATCGCCTATATTTCCCTCCTGTTCGCCATTGCCTGGGCCGGGGACAGGCATCCAGCACTTTACCGGCGGCGTTTTGCCAGAACACACATTTACGCCCTCTCACTCGCGGTCTACTTTACTTCCTGGACCTTTTACGGAGCCGTAGGAAGAGCAACTCAGGAGGGGCTGGGCTATCTGCCCATTTACCTTGGCCCCCTGCTGGTCTTTGTGTTCGGAGCACCCCTGCTTCGACGGATCATTTACATCAGCAAACGCAATAACAGTACGTCCATCGCAGACTTTATCGCATCCCGCTACGGCAAATCACAGCCTCTCGCCGCCCTGATTTCCCTCGTCGCGGTGGTTGGCAGCGTTCCCTATATCGCTCTGCAGCTTAAAGCGATAGACATGGGGTTCAGCGTGCTATCCGGGAGCCGCTCAGATACCAGCCAACTCAGTCACGCTTTCTGGACGGATTCGGCCTGGTACATCACCATTGTGCTGGCCGTCTTTACCATCCTTTTTGGCACCCGGCACCTGGAATCCACGGAACATCACAGAGGCATGATCCAGGCCGTGGCTTTTGAGTCCGTTATCAAACTGGTGGCTTTTGTCGCGGTTGGCCTTTTCGTGCTTTTCGGTCTTTACGGCGGTATCGGCAATCTCTTTACCAATATCAGCAATGCCGGACTGCTGGGCACTCTAACCACAGACACCCTTGATGCAACTGCATTTATAACCCAGACGCTGGTGGCAATGCTGGCCATCATGTGTCTGCCGCGCCAGTTTCATGTCATGGTGGTTGAGAACACCGATCACCGGGACTTCGAAACCGCCCGATGGGCCATGCCTGCCTACCTGATCATCGCCAGCGCTTTCGTGCTTCCCATCGCCGGTGCTGGCCTGCTCATGCCGGAAGCAGGGCTGGTCAATCCCGACACCCTGATTCTCAGCCTTCCCATGATGGCCGGAGAGCACTGGCTCGCAATCCTTGCCTTTCTGGGCGGGGGATCGGCGGCCGCAGCCATGGTCATTGTCTGCTCCGTTGCCATCGCGACCATGGTCAGCAACGAAATGATCATGCCGGCCCTGCTGAAATTTTTCCGTCCGCGGATGAACCGCCGGGATGATCTCAGCTTCCTGCTGCTGAGTATCCGGCGGGTAGCTATCTTTGTCGTTCTTGTCACCGCCTATGGCTTCTACCGGATGGCAGGAGCGGATTACAGCCTGACGGCGTTTGGCCTGCTGTCCTTCGCAGCCGCTGCGCAATTTGGACCAGCCCTTGTGGGCGGCATCCTGTGGCGCAGGGCCAACCATACAGGCGCTGTCTGGGGTCTGGCTCTGGGCTTCTCACTCTGGTGCTACACCCTTCTTGTCCCGGCTCTGGCGTCAACCGGATGGCTTGGCGAACACCTTATCGAAGAGGGTCTCTGGGGCATCAGCTGGACCCGGCCAACTGCCCTTTTTGGAATGGACCTGGACCAGATGAGTCATGGCATCATCTGGAGCCTTGGCGTCAATACCTTTACCTTTGTCCTGCTTTCCCTGCTCACCCGCCAGCGGGTGCGGGAGAAGATCCAGATCGCCTCCTTTTTCCAGGATCCCCATCCCCGGCCTCACACACCCCAGCAGCACGCCTGGGAGGGTGAGGTACTGACGGCCGACCTGCAGGCGCTGGCCGACCGATTCATGGGTGAGGAGCGTGCCGAAACCCTGTTCCGGAACTATCAGCGCCGTAATGCCATCAGGCTTGCGCCGCAGCGCCCGGCCTCAGCCCATCTGATGAAATACGTTGAGCGTCAGCTGGCGTCGGTTATTGGGAGCTCAACAGCACGGGTGGTGCTGGAATCCACCCTCACCGGAAGGGACATGCAGATCGAGGATGTGGTCAGCATCGTCGACGAAGCCTCCCAGGCCATGACATTCAGCCGGGAGCTGCTCCAGTCAGCAATCGAAAACATCAGCCTGGGTGTCTCGGTGGTCAACAACCAGCAGCAACTGGTGGTCTGGAATCAGCGTTATCTTGAGCTTTTCTCCTATCCCAAGGGTTTCGTCCGGGCCGGACGGTCGGTGGAGGATCTCATGCGGTACAACCTCACCTCGGCGAATCTGCCCGCCCGCAAGGTGGATGACATTATTGAGCTGCGTTGCGGCAGCATGCGTGCCGGCGAGCATATGTCCTACGAGCGTCACAGACCGGATGGCACGGTTCTGAAAATCGATGGCAGTCCGATTCCGGGGGGTGGATATGTCACGACTTTTCAGGACATTACCGCCATGCGGAGGACCGAACAGGCACTCAAGGAAACCAATATCTACCTGGAGCAGCGGGTCAAGGAGCGGACCCAGGAGCTGCAGGTGATCAATGAACAGATGCTGAAAGCCAAATCTGTCGCAGAGCAGGCCAACCAGAGCAAAACACGCTTCCTGGCGGCTGCAAGCCATGACCTGCTCCAGCCACTTAATGCCGCGAGGCTTTTCACTTCAGCGCTTTCAGGCAAGCCCCAGTCGGCGGAAGCACGAGAGCTGGTGCAACACGTCGACAGCTCTCTCAGTGCTGCGGAAGAGATCATCAGCACCCTGCTGGATATCTCAAAGCTTGATGCCGGGGCCCTTGAGCCTCAGATCACCAGCTTTCCGGTGAATGACATGCTCAAGCATCTGGCAACGGAGTTCTCAGCCATAGCCGCCGACCAGGATCTGACCCTGGATCTGGTACCCAGCAGCGCCTGGGTTCGCTCAGACGCGAAACTGCTCCGACGCGTGGTCCAGAACTTCCTGTCAAACGCCATACGCTATACCCCAAGAGGCCGGATTCTACTCGGATGCCGACGCCTGAAAGGCTATATTCGCATCGAAGTATGGGACACCGGTCCCGGCATTCCCGAGGACCAGCTGGAGCGGATTTTTGAAGAGTTTCGTCGGCTTCAGCACGGCAGAGACAAAAAAGGCCTGGGCCTGGGTCTGGCTATTGTCGACCGGATTTCGGGCATGCTGGACCACCCTGTCAGCGTGCGATCGGTCCAGGGTCTGGGAAGCGTCTTCAGCATCACTGTAACTCGCGCCGCGCCCCAACCCACTGAAGAGCTGCCGGCACGGACCGGGCGGACCTCACGGGGTCTCTCGAGCCTGAGCGGGCTCAATGTGCTATGCATAGACAACGATGTTCACATCCTTGAAGGAATGGGAGCGCTGCTGGGCAACTGGCAGTGCCGGGTCACACTGGCAGAAAGTCTGGAACATGCCATCGACCAGCTGGATGGTGTCCCTCCGGATATAATGCTGGCAGACTATCAGCTTGATGAAGGTCGGAATGGCCTTGACGCCATGGACGCCATTCGCAGCACCTTTGATCAGGTGCTTCCGGGAATTCTGATCACGGGATATATGGGACATGAAGTCCGCTCCGATGCGATAAGCCGGGGCTATCAGGTGCTCTACAAACCGGTAAAACCAGCCGCACTGAGAGCGCTCGTCAACAAACTTCTGCGACAGAGACAGGCATGACGTCAGCAACCGCTACTTCCGGGAATCCAGAGTTTCACAAGCTCCGTTACCTGGTTATAGACGATTTCGAGAATTTCAGGCTTTCCATGCGCCAGATGCTGCGCAGCTTTGGCGCAGACAAGGTGGAACTCATTTCGAATGGTTCCGCGGCGATTCAGCTTTGCACCTATGATCAGTTTGACGTCGTGCTTTGCGACTACAACCTGGGCGAGGGCAAAAATGGGCAGCACATACTGGAAGAACTCAGACATAAAAAGCTGCTGAAACGGACATCGCTGTTCCTGCTGGTCACCGCTGAAACGTCCAAAGAAATGGTCATGGGTGCACGTGAATACCAGCCGGACGCCTATCTCACCAAGCCAATCAACCGGGACATGCTGGAAAAACGCCTGGGCGCGCTGATTCTCCAGCGAAACGCGCTATTGCCCATCAATCGGGCAATTGACAAAGAAAATCTCCCAGAGGCCGTCTCCCTCTGTCTCGCGACTATTCCACAGCAACCTCGTTACAAAACATGGCTGATGAAAACCCTGGCCGATCTCTATTTCCAGATGGGGGACTTTGGCCACGCCCGCAAAATATACGATGAGGTTCTGGCCCAGCGGGATCTTTCCTGGGCACGCCTGGGAAGAGGCCGGGTACTCCTGGCAGAGCAGCATCTGGATGATTCAATATCCGAACTCCAGAGCCTGATTGCCAGCCACCCCGATTTTATCGAAGCCTATGACCTGCTCGCTGAGGCCCTGGCCAAAAAAGGTAAGCTGACGCAGGCACAACAGATTCTTGAGAAAGCGTCAGAACTGTCCCCGAATGCGCTTCTTCGGCACCGCAGCCTCGCTGAACTTGCGACATCCGCCCAGGACATCGACAGGGCCACAGAGGCCTGGCGCCGTACCGTGCAACTCGGTACCCATTCCATTCATGACAGCGCCGACCACCACCTTGCGCTGGGAAGGTCACTCGCCGATATAAGCGAGGCTGAGCCCGGCAGCGAGGGCAAGGAGCATGCGAAAGAGGCCCTTGCGGTTCTGGCGAAGGTTGAACGACGCTTCCCGGATGCTCCTGATATCGGCACTAAAAGCCTCCTCGTGCAATCGAGGGTGCATGCCGGGCAGGGCCAAACGAGAGCAGCCACAGAGTGCCTGGAACAGGCCGAGGCCCGGATTGATCCAGCCAGCGCCAGCGCGGAGGTAGGGCTGGAACTGGCAAAAACCCTTTACCGTAATGACAGGAGCGATCAGGCAGAGCAACTCCTGTCAGGGCTGGCCCAGCGGTTTGAGTCCGAGCCCGCAATCCTTCAGGAAATTGAAACCCTCATGGACGAGCCTGTCGGTTTCAAACAGAAGCTGCAGGCACGCGCCTTCAACCGGGAAGGCATAAAAGCCTTTGAGGGGGGTAACCTCGACGAGGCAGCCCGGGCCTTTGAGCAGGCTCTTGCTATAGTCCCAAATCACACCGCCCTCAACCTGAACCTTGTCCAGGTCCGGATGAAACAGATTGCCGGCGGCGGGCATGATCCGGAACTTCTGGCCCAGAGCTATCGTTGTCTGGATGCGCTTAAAAATCTACCTGAGCAGCACCGGCAGCATCGCCGGTATGTCACCCTGCGTAAAAAACTGGATGCCATTAAACATGCCTGACCAACACAATCCTCCCGGCGATACCGCTGACGATAGCCATGTCAATTTTTCCATGGTCATCGCATCCGCCGTGCACGACATGAAGAATTCCCTCGGGATGCTACTTCACTCACTGGACAGTTTGAGGGAGGAGCACAGAGACACGCTTTCGGGATCACTCCGTTTCAACACCCTCCAGTACGAAGCCGAGCGCGTTCACAGTGATCTGGTCCAGCTGCTCGGTCTGTACCGGCTTGGCGAACATACGCTTTCAGCCCATTCAGAGGAGCATTTCGTTCCTGATTTCCTCTCTCAGCACCTTGCCAGGCACCGGCCCCTGCTGGAAGGCCATAACATCAGCTACAGCATCGACGCCGGAGAGGTCCTCGGTTATTTTGACGAAGACCTTCTGACTGGGGTGCTTAACAACACCATCAATAACGCTATTCGTTATACCAGGAGCAAAATTCTGCTAACCGCAGAGCAGAGGGACCAGTTCCTTGTTATCGGTGTCGAGGATGACGGTGAAGGATACCCGGAACACATGCAGAAGACCGGTTCCGTCGATCCCAAACCAGTCGATTTTAATTCGGGCAGCACCAGTCTTGGTCTTTTCTTTGCCTCCTCGGTTGCACGGCTTCACCGGGATGGCCCGCGCCAGGGGTTCATCAAACTTCACAATCAGGGCACCCTTGGCGGCGGCGTTTTTGAGATCTGGCTTCCATAACACCTGTTGGCAGGCTTTTCCGCAGGCAATAAAAAAGCCCCGGCAGCATAGCTGACGGGGCTTGTTTATATTAGGAGCCTGACGATGACCTACTCTCACATGGGCAGAAGCCACACTACCATCGGCGCTGGTCTGTTTCACTTCTGAGTTCGGGATGGGATCAGGTGGTTCCAGACCGCTATGGTCGTCAGGCAAAACGGTTGATCACTGGGAAGGACAGGATTGAAACGGGTGTTCTGATAACGATCGCGGCGTCATCCGCAGTTGTCTTGGGTGTTATATAGTCAAGCCTCACGAGCAATTAGTACCGGTTAGCTCAACGCCTCGCAGCGCTTACACACCCGGCCTATCAACGTCCTGGTCTTGAACGGCTCTTCAGGGACCTCAAGGGTCCAGGGAGATCTCATCTTGGAAGGGGCTTCCCGCTTAGATGCTTTCAGCGGTTATCCTGTCCGAACATAGCTACCGGGCAATGCCACTGGCGTGACAACCCGAACACCAGAGGTTCGTCCACTCCGGTCCTCTCGTACTAGGAGCAGCTTTCCTCAAATCTCCAACGTCCACGGCAGATAGGGACCGAACTGTCTCACGACGTTCTAAACCCAGCTCGCGTACCACTTTAAATGGCGAACAGCCATACCCTTGGGACCGGCTTCAGCCCCAGGATGTGATGAGCCGACATCGAGGTGCCAAACACCGCCGTCGATGTGAACTCTTGGGCGGTATCAGCCTGTTATCCCCGGAGTACCTTTTATCCGTTGAGCGATGGCCCTTCCATACAGAACCACCGGATCACTATGACCTGCTTTCGCACCTGCTCGACGTGTCTGTCTCGCAGTCAAGCGGGCTTGTGCCATTACACTAACCGCACGATGTCCGACCGTGCTTAGCCCACCTTTGTGCTCCTCCGTTACGCTTTAGGAGGAGACCGCCCCAGTCAAACTACCCACCACACAGTGTCCTTATCCCCGATAAGGGGACGAAGTTAGAACCTCAAACAGTCCAGGCTGGTATTTCAAGGTTGGCTCCACGATGACTGGCGTCACCGCTTCAAAGCCTCCCAGCTATCCTACACAAGACTGCTCAAAGTTCACTGTGAAGCTATAGTAAAGGTTCACGGGGTCTTTCCGTCTAGCCGCGGATACACCGCATCTTCACGGCGATTTCAATTTCACTGAGTCTCGGGTAGAGACAGCGCCCCCATCGTTACGCCATTCGTGCAGGTCGGAACTTACCCGACAAGGAATTTCGCTACCTTAGGACCGTTATAGTTACGGCCGCCGTTTACCGGGGCTTCGATCAAGAGCTTCGTCCGAAGACTAACCCCATCAATTAACCTTCCGGCACCGGGCAGGCGTCACACCGTATACGTCCACTTTCGTGTTTGCACAGTGCTGTGTTTTTAATAAACAGTCGCAGGGGCCTGGTATCTTCGACCGGCTTCTGCTCCGCCCGCAAGGGACTTCACATACCACCGGCGTGCCTTCTCCCGAAGTTACGGCACCATTTTGCCTAGTTCCTTTACCCGAGTTCTCTCAAGCGCCTTGGTATTCTCTACCTGACCACCTGTGTCGGTTTGGGGTACGGTCCCACGTGACCTGAAGCTTAGAAGATTTTCCTGGAAGCATGGCATCAATGACCTGGCGCCCTCAAAGGGCGCTGGTGTTCGTATCTCGACATTGAGGGACCGGATTTGCCTGATCCCCCTGCCTACATACTTAAATCGGGACAACCATCGCCCGACTCACCTAGCCTTCTCCGTCTCTCCATCGCAGTCACGCGAGGTACGGGAATATTAACCCGTTTCCCATCGACTACACCTTTCGGTCTCGCCTTAGGGGCCGACTCACCCTGCGCCGATTAGCGTTGCGCAGGAAACCTTGGTCTTCCGGCGTGGGAGTTTTTCACTCCCATTGTCGTTACTCATGTCAGCATTCGCACTTCTGATACCTCCAGCAGGCTTCTCAACCCACCTTCACAGGCTTACAGAACGCTCCCCTACCCCGTGCACTTGCGTGCACAGCCGCAGCTTCGGTATCCAGTTTGAGCCCCGTTACATCTTCCGCGCAGGCCGACTCGACTAGTGAGCTATTACGCTTTCTTTAAAGGATGGCTGCTTCTAAGCCAACCTCCTAGCTGTCTGAGCCTTCCCACATCGTTTCCCACTTAACTGGAATTTCGGGACCTTAGCTGGCGGTCTGGGTTGTTTCCCTCTTCACGACGGACGTTAGCACCCGCCGTGTGTCTCCCGGATAGTACTCACTGGTATTCGGAGTTTGCATCGGGTTGGTAAGTCGAGATGACCCCCTAGCCGAAACAGTGCTCTACCCCCAGTGGTATTCGTCCGAGGCGCTACCTAAATAGCTTTCGGGGAGAACCAGCTATCTCCGGGCTTGATTAGCCTTTCACTCCGATCCACAAGTCATCCCCTGGCTTTTCAACGACAGTGGGTTCGGTCCTCCAGTGCGTGTTACCGCACCTTCAACCTGCTCATGGATAGATCGCCCGGTTTCGGGTCTATATCCAGCGACTGATTCGCCCTATTCAGACTCGGTTTCCCTACGGCTCCCCTATACGGTTAACCTCGCCACTGAACATAAGTCGCTGACCCATTATACAAAAGGTACGCCGTCACGGAACAAGTCCGCTCCGACTGCTTGTACGCATACGGTTTCAGGATCTATTTCACTCCCCTCACAGGGGTTCTTTTCGCCTTTCCCTCACGGTACTGGTTCACTATCGGTCAGTCAGGAGTATTTAGCCTTGGAGGATGGTCCCCCCATGTTCAGACAGGATATCACGTGTCCCGTCCTACTCGTTTTCACTGAACTCAGGTTTCGGATACGGGGCTATCACCCACTATGGCGGTCCTTTCCAGAACCTTCTCCTACCAGTTGTCCAGCTTAAGGGCTAGTCCCCGTTCGCTCGCCGCTACTTAGGGAATCTCGGTTGATTTCTTTTCCTCGGGGTACTTAGATGTTTCAGTTCCCCCGGTTCGCCCTGTACACCTATGTATTCAGTGCACAGTACCTGGCCGAAACCAGGTGGGTTTCCCCATTCAGAGATGCCCGGATCACAGCTTGTTTGCCAGCTCCCCGAGCCTTATCGCAGGCTTCAACGTCTTTCATCGCCTCTGACTGCCAAGGCATCCACCGTATGCGCTTAGTTGCTTGACTATATAACCCCAAGACAACTGACAGGCAACCGCACCTCACCCAAAGGTGAAGACAGTTACAGGACAGTCGCTGGAAGTCATAAACAACACTTCAACGACAACACCGGATAACGCTTGATCGTTATCATTTGAGATGAACAGACCCCTCACCATCAATCCGGCCCGAAGGCCTGACTGTCAGTCAGGGAATCCATCCTCTCGGATGTTTCAATCTTGTCCGTATTTTTAAAGAGCAGTTCTGACCCAGTGATCAGAAAGGAAGGCTTCATGAAACTGAAACATTCGTTTCTGTACACTGATCCAACCCAGGGGGCGGTTCAGGCAATGTGTATCTTTCAGGTTTTGGTGGAGCTAAGCGGGATCGAACCGCTGACCTCCTGCGTGCAAGGCAGGCGCTCTCCCAGCTGAGCTATAGCCCCGGTATATTACCAAAGTCCAATCGTGCACGGACTCTCAGGCTATAGAATTTTGTGGATCCAGGCGCTTTGAAGCGTAGTGTGCGAACAGCACATGAGCTTCGAAGCAACGCCGAGCCACGAAATTCTGGTGGGTCTGGGTGGATTTGAACCACCGACCTCACCCTTATCAGGGGTGCGCTCTAACCAACTGAGCTACAGACCCGATTATCACTGCATCTTCTGCCACCTGATCTGCGTTGCGGCTTTCGCTCGCTCAGTCACGTACTCATGTACGCTCCTTCACTCACTCAATCCGCGCCTTGTCAGCTGTCACAACCTGCAGCGCTAATACCCTGCCTGACCACTCAGTGACCCAGGCAGTGCGGGCCTGAAAGACCCTTTGCTCTCTTCTGCTGATCAAGTAATTCGTGTGGACTCTGACCGTGATGGCCGACTTCGTTTAAGGAGGTGATCCAGCCGCAGGTTCCCCTACGGCTACCTTGTTACGACTTCACCCCAGTCATGAACCACACCGTGGTGATCGTCCTCCCGAAGGTTAGACTAACCACTTCTGGTGCAATCCACTCCCATGGTGTGACGGGCGGTGTGTACAAGGCCCGGGAACGTATTCACCGCGACATTCTGATTCGCGATTACTAGCGATTCCGACTTCACGCAGTCGAGTTGCAGACTGCGATCCGGACTACGACGCGTTTTCTGAGATTGGCTCCCCCTCGCGGGTTTGCAGCCCTCTGTGCGCGCCATTGTAGCACGTGTGTAGCCCTGGCCGTAAGGGCCATGATGACCTGACGTCATCCCCACCTTCCTCCGGTTTGTCACCGGCAGTCTCCCTAGAGTTCCCACCTTTACGTGCTGGCAACTAGGGATAGGGGTTGCGCTCGTTACGGGACTTAACCCAACATCTCACGACACGAGCTGACGACGGCCATGCAGCACCTGTGTCTGAGTTCCCGAAGGCACTCCCGCATCTCTGCAGGATTCTCAGCATGTCAAGGCCAGGTAAGGTTCTTCGCGTTGCGTCGAATTAAACCACATGCTCCACCGCTTGTGCGGGCCCCCGTCAATTCATTTGAGTTTTAACCTTGCGGCCGTACTCCCCAGGCGGTCAACTTAGTGCGTTAGCTGCGCCACTAAGGATTCAAGATCCCCAACGGCTAGTTGACATCGTTTACGGCGTGGACTACCAGGGTATCTAATCCTGTTTGCTCCCCACGCTTTCGCACCTCAGTGTCAGTGTTGGTCCAGGTAGCCGCCTTCGCCACTGGTGTTCCTTCCTATATCTACGCATTTCACCGCTACACAGGAAATTCCACTACCCTCTACCACACTCTAGCCTGACAGTTCGAAATGCCGTTCCCAGGTTAAGCCCGGGGCTTTCACATCTCGCTTATCAAACCACCTACGCGCGCTTTACGCCCAGTAATTCCGATTAACGCTTGCACCCTCCGTATTACCGCGGCTGCTGGCACGGAGTTAGCCGGTGCTTCTTCTGTGGGTAACGTCAATCCCGGCGAGTATTAATCGCCGAGCCTTCCTCCCCACTGAAAGTGCTTTACAACCCGAAAGCCTTCTTCACACACGCGGCATGGCTGGATCAGGGTTGCCCCCATTGTCCAATATTCCCCACTGCTGCCTCCCGTAGGAGTTCGGGCCGTGTCTCAGTCCCGATGTGGCTGATCATCCTCTCAGACCAGCTACGGATCGTCGCCTTGGTAGGCCTTTACCCCACCAACTAGCTAATCCGGCATAGGCTCATCCGATAGCGCAAGGTCCGAAGATCCCCTGCTTTCCCCCGAAGGGCGTACGCGGTATTAATCCGGGTTTCCCCGGGCTATCCCCCACTATCAGGCAGATTCCTATGCATTACTCACCCGTCCGCCGCTCGTCAGCATCCCGAAGGACCTGTTACCGCTCGACTTGCATGTGTTAAGCCTGCCGCCAGCGTTCAATCTGAGCCATGATCAAACTCTTCAGTTTAAATCATACAGAAGCCGAAGCTTCAATTTCTGCTCAAGACAAAACTCAAATTCGACGAGTCACTGTCTTGATATTTCTTGTCGAAACATCACAGCCAGCGCCCACACGAATTACTTGATCAACTTTTTAAAGAGCGGAGCCGTTTGGCTCAATCGAGGTGCGCATTTTACAGCGTTCCTCGTACCTGTCAACTGCTAAATGTGATCATTATTTTAATCAATCAAATCAGCGTGTTGCAGGTTCTTCGGGGCGGGCAATTTCGTGCTTAAACCCGAAGAGAGGCGCATTCTACAGACCCCCTGTCAGGAGTCAACGGGCCAGGAGAAATATTTTCAGATTTCTCTCCCCTGACCCGCCCTGGCTACAAGACCACCCTCACTCTGGATGCCGCCCGGCTGGCTTTTGAACGCGCCTCGTCTATGGTCTTATCCCTGGCGAGAAGAACTCCCATCCGCCGTCGGCCGGAAATCTCCGGTTTCCCGAATAATCGAATCTGGGTGTCCGGTTCTGCCAGTGCATCCTCCAGCCTCTGAAACCTCGGATTTTCCGAAACACCCTCAGGTAACAGCACAGCTGAGGCCGAGGGACCCAACTGGTGAATAACAGGAACAGGAAGACCCAGGATCGCCCGGGCATGCAATGCAAACTCCGACAGATCCTGGGAGATCAACGTAACAAGCCCGGTGTCGTGGGGACGGGGCGATACTTCGGAGAAATAAACGTTGTCGCCTTTTACAAAGAGCTCTACTCCGTAAACGCCATAACCACCCAGGTTCTCCGTAACCGCTGTAGCGACCTCGCGGGATCTGGCAAGTGCCAGTGAGCTCATCGGCTGAGGCTGCCAGGACTCGCGGTAGTCGCCGTCTTCCTGCCGGTGACCGATGGGCTCACAGAAAGACACACCATTGACATGACGCACAGTAAGGAGAGTAATCTCATAGTCGAAGTCTACGAAACCCTCGACAATCACCCTGCCTTTACCAGCACGGCCGCCACTCTGGGCATACTCCCAGGCCGGTTCGATTTCTGTTTCACCGCGCACCAGAGTCTGCCCCTTCCCAGAGGAGCTCATGACCGGCTTGACTACGCAGGGCAATCCAATTTCGGACACCGCAGCCAGATAGTCCTCCCTGGCGTCGGCAAATCTGTATGGCGACGTTGCTAGGCCCAGCTCTTCTGCGGCGAGCCGGCGAATGCCTTCCCGATTCATGGTCAGGTCAACCGCCCGGGCCGTGGGGATGATCTTCACCCCTTCATCCTCCAGGCGCACCAGCTCCGCCGTCGCGATGGCCTCGATTTCCGGCACGACAAGGTCAGGGCGCTCCTGCTCGATGATCGCCCGGAGGGCGCTTGCATCCAGCATGTCGATCACATGGGCACGGTGGGCCACGTGCATCGCCGGTGCATCGGCGTAACGATCCACCGCAATTACCTCGACACCCAGACGCTGGAGTTCGATGACAACTTCCTTGCCCAATTCACCTGCTCCACAGAACAGGACCCGAAAAGCCCCGTCTTTCAGGGGAGTACCAATGCTCACCATCACTTCACCTTTATCTTCCAGGGGTTTCATGCCTCTCCCGGCGTCATTAATAGAGGATAGCCTCAGAGTGCCACCTGTTGCTCCCGGCCTGCCACCTTCCTGAGAACCTCCAGCCGCTCTTCATTACTCATCCGACTCCAGTGCATGATTTCATCTACAGTCCTCTGACAGCCAATGCATACATCACACTCATCCAGTGCGCAGACACTGACACATGGAGACCGAACGCTTTCTGCACCAGTCATGCCCTGCCTTCCTCCAGGGGCTTGAGTGAGGCGAGATAGCGGGCAGCATTTTCCACATAATGGGCAGCGCTGAGCTCGAGCATTTTTCGCTGATTCTCACTGAGTTCCCGCTTGATCTTGCCAGGAGACCCCACTACCAGCGAACCATCCGGGATCACCATGCCCTCGGGAATAAGAGTATTGGCACCGATCAGACAATGCTTGCCAATACGGGCGCCATTAAGGATAACGGCGTTGATTCCGATAAGAGAAAAGTCATCCACAGTGCAGCCATGTAACATTGCCTTGTGGCCCACTGTCACGCCACGACCCAGAGTCAGCTTCACGCCGGCATCCGTATGAAGAACCGAGCCATCCTGAACATTGGATTCAGGACCGATGGTAATGAGATCGTTGTCGCCCCGTATCACCACGTTGAACCAGATACTGCTGCGGTCATCGAGCAGCACGCTGCCAACCACCGTCGCGTTGTCGGCTACAAAATGCTGGGCACCCCGAAGCTCCGGCTTTCGTTCACCAAGTTCGAAAATCATTGCTGATCCTTATCTGGGTTTAAGAAGATTGATGTCGGCATCGTACACCGCGTTCAAAAAGTCGACCAGGACCACAGCCGAAAGGCCCCAGATCTGATATTTTCCCCAGCGATAACAGGGAACGTAAAATGTATGGTTGAGAAAGGAGAGTGCATCCGTTCGCTCTCGCCTGTCTTCCAGGAAAAAATCGACAGGGACACGGAAGATGCTTTCAATTTCAGCTGGGTTGGCACGAAGAGGATGGGCCTCGGGCACGATGCCGACGAAGGGCGTCACAAGAATTCCATAGCGCGAAACCACCTGACTCAGGGGCGCTATTAACTCAACCCTGTCCGGCGGCAGACCGATCTCTTCGTGCGTTTCCCGCAGCGCCGTTTGCTCAAGAGAGGCGTCCTCCGGATCACGCCGACCACCGGGAAATGAAACCTGGCCACGATGGGTGGTCATGTTTGCCGAGCGCAGCGTAAAGATGATCTCGGGCTTCGCCGGATTCTCTGTCACCGGGACCAGTATTCCGGCCTCCGGATAATCCAGAGCCAGCTGTCGCGGTGAATAATCCGCCATACGCTCTTTCAGCAGGTCTCGCAAAGCAACACTCCGGTTTCATAAGGTTATACCCATGCCTGGATCACCAGGATGAATGAGACACCGGTAATACAGACATATACACTAGAACTTTATCCAGTATATGGGGGTTTTCATGAAATATTGCAGCAGCTGCGGCCACCCTGTCGAACACAGGGTTCCCGCTGGCGACAACAGACACCGGCATATCTGCCCAAGCTGCAAAACCATTCACTATCAGAACCCCCGGATAGTCGCCGGCACAGTCCCGGTCTGGCAAAACCAGATACTCCTGTGTCGCCGCGCCATCGAGCCCCGATACGGTTACTGGACCCTGCCTGCCGGCTTCATGGAGAATGCTGAAACCACTGATGAAGCCGCCGCCAGAGAAACTCTCGAAGAAGCCCTGGCCGATGTCATTATCGAACAGCTGTATACCGTCATTCATGTCCCCCACATTGATCAGGTGCACATTTTCTATCGTGCCACCATGAAAAGCGCTGAGCATGGGGCCGGGGAAGAATCCCTGGAAACCCGGCTGTTCAGCCCTGCTGAGATCCCCTGGGACGAGATATCTTTTCCCACTGTCAGGCGCACGCTGGAGCACTTTGTGGATGACATGGAGCAGCGCAGTTTTCCCGTGCGGGTCAGCGACATTCGCCATCCCCTGCGTGAAGAGACCGGGAAAACTTCTGAATAATCTCCTAGAGCCCGTCAAGGATCTCCATCCGGAAGATGTCGTAGGCGGGCTCTTCATACGGATGGGCATGTTTGAGCGCCGCAACAGCCCGCCGGATGACTGAATCATCACAGACAAGCTCAACTCTGTACTCCTTTACCTTTTCCACCTCTCCCTGGCGCCCGATATAAGGGTCACTGCCGGCCAAAGGCCTGAATTGCCCCTGGCCCTCGCATTGCCAGGCACACGCACCATAGTCTCCAATCTTTCCGGCGCCCGCCTCAAACAAAGCCTCTTTTGTGATTTCCAGATGACTTTCCGGTACGAAATAACACAACTTGTACATGGCCAATTCCTCTTTTGGCAGTTTTAACTACATGACCACTTCCGGTGACCAATAATCGCACGTTGGAGCCCTGAAAAACCACGCTGCCAAAGCATCAGCGGGCGTAAATTGCGGCCGGGCTGCGGCTTTCCCCACTTACCCACAGAATCTGTGGATAACTCTGGGGAAAGTTTTTGTGAACAGCCCCTAAAGGCCCGTCATTACAGCCCATAAGACAAATTGGCGACAAATTCGCCTAAACAGTATTTGATCTATTTTTCAGTGAGTTAGCAATGGCAAGAGAAAGTGTTAGCTTAGATGGACAGTTTGATTAAAGAACCGGCACAAGAGCACCAGAAATGTGCATAAAAAATGTAAGTCAAGGAAAAAAGGCGCTTGATGTACCAATTTTATTCCGGATTTTGACGCACAGCTGCCAGAAAATGTGACGGTTTTATGGCCTTTCGGAAAAGCAGATAGAGGCGGGGCAAAAACTGATACATCTGGTAACATATCGCGCTACCTGTCGCAACAGGCAACACAAAAGCCGGTTACTTTCGCTCCACTGAAGCTTAAGCAACTGGCTTTCCTTATGGATCGCCCGGAAAAAGAGCGGGACACTAGCCCAGCTGCCTGCGGGCGTTCCGGAACATTCTGAGCCAGGGCCCATCTTCTCCCCAGCTATCCGGATGCCAGGAATACTGGGCCGTCCGGAATACCCGCTCGGGATGTGGCATAAGAACGGTAACCCGACCATCCATTGACGTAACACCGGTAATTCCACCCTCGGAACCATTGGGGTTAAAGGGGTAACGCTCCGTGACCCTGCCAAGGTTGTCTACAAATCTCAGACTTACCTGCCCCGATTGCGCCAGTTGTGCCGTCTGGGCCTCACTGCGAAACTCAGTGCGCCCTTCCCCGTGGGCCACAGCGATTGGCATCCTGGAACCCGCCATGCCCTGCAGAAACACTGAAGGAGACGGCTGGACTTCCACCATCACCAGTCGGGCCTCAAACTGCTCCGACTGATTACGGACGAACCGTGGCCAGGCTTCTGTGCCAGGAATAAGCTCATGAAGGCTGGAGAGCATCTGACAGCCGTTGCATACGCCCAGGGCAAGAGTGTCTGGGCGTTCAAAGAAACCGGCAAACTGCTCCCGGACCCGATTGTTGAAAAGGATTGATTTGGCCCAGCCACCTCCGGCTCCCAGCACGTCTCCATAAGAGAATCCACCACAGGCCACGAGAGTCTCAAAATTATCCAGTGTCACCCGACCCGACAGAAGGTCGCTCATGTGTACATCAACAGATTCAAACCCGGCCCTGTCAAAAGCTGCAGCCATTTCCACCTGGCCGTTAACCCCCTGCTCTCTGAGAACCGCGATCCGCGGACGGGCACCCAGATTTATAAAGGGCGCCGCGATATCTTCCCGGGGATCAAAAGCAAGCTCCGCGCTCAGACCTGGATCATCCGTGGCGAGAATGTTTTCATATTCTTCGGCTGCACAGACGGCATTGTCTCTCAGAGACTGAATACGGTAACTGGTCTCCGACCAGAGGCGCTGCAGATCCATCCGTGACTCGTTAACAACTGGACGGCCCGCGAAAGAAAAGCGGATCCGATCCTCATCATTGATGGTCCCAATGACTGAGCTGTGCTCTCCGAGACCGGCCGCGGACAGCTGCTGCAGGACGAACTCAGTATCGCGACGGCGCACCTGGATAACCGCGCCAAGCTCTTCGTTAAACAGCTCTCTGGCAAACTGGGTGGGGTCTTCCGCAAGACCATCAAGCTTGACATCAATGCCTGCGTGGCTGGCAAAGCTCATTTCAGCAAGGGTGACAAACAGCCCGCCGTCTGACCGGTCATGATAGGCAAGCAGCTTGTCGTCGCCATTGAGACCCTGGATTACAGCGAAAAACGCCCGAAGGTCTTCGGGGTCATCAAGATCTGGTGCCACTGCGCCCACCTGGCCAAACACCTGAGCGAGTGCTGATCCACCCAGCCGGTTCTGACCTGCCGCAAGGTCAATCAGAACCAGGTCAGTTTCACCTGCATCCTTTCTGAGTTCGGGCGTCAGGGTCTTCCTCACATCCGTGACCGGAGCGAAGCCGCTGATAATCAGCGACAGAGGCGCAGTCACGGACTTCTGTTCGCCACTGTCATCTTCCCACACCGTCTTCATGGACATGGAGTCCTTGCCGACGGGAATGGTAATCCCCAGTGCCGGACACAGCTCCATGCCGACCGCCTTCACTGCCTCGTAAAGATTTTCGTCTTCACCAGGGTGACCTGCTGCAGCCATCCAGTTGGCAGACAGACGGATGTCCGACAACCTGCCGATGGGCGCAGCCGCGAGGTTCGTAATCGCCTCCCCTACAGCCATCCGTGCCGAGGCGGGGGCGTCGATGACAGCCACTGGCGTGCGTTCACCCATGGCCATTGCCTCGCCCGCGTATACATCAAAGGAACTTGCGGTCACGGCAACATCACTGACCGGAACCTGCCAGGGGCCAACCATCTGGTCCCGTGCCACCAGGCCCGTGATCGTTCTGTCCCCGATAGTGATGAGAAAACTTTTGCTGCCCACCGATGGCAAGCGCAGAATCCTTCGAATGGACTCGTGCAGCCCCACCCTGGTTGAATCAAAGATCGGCTTGGTAAACGAGGAGCGACGCACACTCCGGTGCATCCTGGGGGGCTTGCCGAATAGCACGCTCATTGGCAGGTCCACCGGGTCAT
Source organism: Marinobacter sp. (assembly GCF_044799475.1). Classification (GTDB taxonomy): domain Bacteria; phylum Pseudomonadota; class Gammaproteobacteria; order Pseudomonadales; family Oleiphilaceae; genus Marinobacter. The sequence goes on from NZ_CP085217.1 coordinate 3,570,132, forward strand.
CACCAAAATAGGCATCGGTAAGTGCCAGGTGATGGGATTCTGTTGCCTCCCCAATCACCGCATAGGGGCAGCGCTCCCGTCGGCAGATGGCATCAAAGCGTTCCAGGTCTTCGGGTGCAACCGCCAGCACATAGCGCTCCTGGGATTCATTGCACCATATTTCGAGCGGGGACATGCCAGGCTCATCACTCGGGATGTCCCGCAGTTCGAATTTACCGCCGCGCCCGCCATCTTTCACCAGCTCCGGCATGGCATTGGACAGGCCGCCGGCGCCCACGTCATGAATGAAACAGATCGGCGTTCTGTCGCCAAGCTGCCAGCAGCGGTCAATCACTTCCTGGCAGCGACGCTCCATTTCCGGATTGTCCCGCTGGACCGAAGCAAAATCCAGATTTTCCTGGCTGGTGCCGCTGTCCATGGAGGAAGCCGCACCTCCACCCAGGCCAATAAGCATTGAAGGCCCACCAAGAACAATGAGCCTTGCGCCCACCGGAATCATTCCCTTCTCTACATGACCGGGACGAATGTTGCCAAGACCTCCGGCAATCATGATGGGCTTGTGATAACCGCGGACTTCTTCGCCTGCTGGCCCGGGAGTCTTCTGTTCAAAGGTACGGAAATAACCTGTCAGGTTGGGGCGGCCGAACTCATTGTTGAACGCTGCGGCGCCGATCGGCCCGTCGATCATGATATCCAGCGCGGAGGCAATGCGGTCAGGCTTGCCGTAGCCTTTCTCCCAGGGCTGGGTATCGCCCGGGAGGTTGAGATCGGAAACGGTAAATCCACTCAGGCCAGCCTTGGGTTTGGACCCCCGACCGGTCGCGCCCTCATCCCTGATCTCGCCACCAGAACCGGTGGCTGCGCCCTCAAAGGGAGAAATGGCGGTGGGATGATTGTGGGTTTCCACCTTCATCAGGATATGAATATCTTCTGGATGAAAGCCGTAGACCCCCGTGTCGGGATCAGGAAAGAAGCGTCCGCCGGGACTGCCAGCGATGACCGAAGCGTTGTCCTTGTACGCGGACAGCACACCTTCGCTGTTCATTTCATAGGTGTTCTTTATCATCGCAAAAAGGGACTTTGGCTGACCTTCGCCGTCAATGTCCCAGGAGGCATTGAAAATCTTGTGCCGGCAGTGTTCCGAGTTTGCCTGGGCAAACATCATCAGCTCAACATCGGTTGGGTCCCGCTTGAGATCGCTGAAGGCCTGAACCAGGTAATCAATTTCGTCGTCTGCCAACGCGAGGCCCAGTCGCTGATTGGCTTCAGTGAGAGCGCGTTTTCCGCCATTCAGCACAGGCACGCGATCCAGAGGCGCGGGCTCTTTCCTGCTGAAAAGCAGCTCCGCCCCTCCCATTTCATGGAATACAGTTTCGGTCATGCGGTCGTGCAGCATCGTCGCAATCAGTTCCCGCTGCTCAAGGCCCAGCTTTTTTCCGCACCGGACGTAATAGGCAATGCCCCGCTCGATCCGCCGAACCTGCTTCAGGCCACAGTTGGTAGCGATATCGGTGGCCTTGCTCGACCAGGGGGAGAGAGTTCCGGGGCGCGGGATCACGAGAAAGAGCACGCCTTCGGGGCTCTCAACAGAAACCGAAGGACCATAGGCCAGCAGTCGATCCAGAATATCTGCTTCAGAATCGGACAAGGCCGAATCCAGATCAACAAAGTGCATGAATTCGGCATACAGATGGCTGACATCCGGGACAGCACCTCTGACCTGACTCAGTAGTTTTTCTGTGCGAAATGGCGAGAGAGCGGGAGCGCCGCGAAGTTCCAGCATGGTCTAAACCTGTGTCGCGCGAATCTGGAGATGGATGAGCGTGGTGTTCGGTCTCACTGGTGCCTCTGGCGTCGTGGCACAGCCACCGATCCGAGGCCCGTCAGTCTGAACGGGCGCCATAATACTGGAAACGCAGCCGGGGATACAGACAAGATCGCTGTCCGAATTGGCAACATGGCACCCCCTGCGTCCTGCCCCGCACATCACACTGGCCACCACGAAGCCCGAACAGAAGAGGCATAATTGACAAGGTTTTGCACATGAACCACACAGCCAGATTGACCGGAAGGCCGGATTCAGGAGATTATCTTCTTTACGCATGGAAGCTTTGCCCGCGCCTTCAGAGCCTTTCTGGCTACCCGGTTCTCATGATCAGTGATCGGAGAGACCCATGAAACGTACACCTATGGACATGATGTACGGGAGACTAAGGACTTGGCACAACACGATTTGACCTCTCACTTTGCCGCGCTGATCCGACTCGCTATCGCCGGCCTCGTGATCCTGACCATTGGCTGCTCCAAACCGACGACCCTGGACGACGTCCGCTCCGAGGGCGTGCTCCATGTCATCACCCGTAACGCTCCGTCTATTTATTTCGAAGGCCGTGACGGCCCAACCGGTTTTGAATATGAACTGGCAAGACGCTTTGCCGAAGAACTGGGCGTGGAGCTCAGGGTGCGTGTGGCTGAAAGCAATACCGAAATCCTGTCGGTCCTCGATCGGGACTATGCCCACATCGGTCTGGCCGGCCTCACGGTCAGCGAAGAACGAAATGCCCGCTTTCACACGGTCCCCACAGGGCTGACCACCCAGTCCGTGATCATCTACAACCGGGACAGGGATCGACCGGAAAGCCTTGAAGATCTGGAAGATCAAGTCCTGCACGTAGTGGCCGACAGCTACCACCTCGCCCACCTCAATCAGCTGGCAGAAGAGCACGAGGCACTGACATGGACAGCCCATGCGGATCTCGACGCCGCTGGCATTCTCAGACGGGTTGAAGCCGGGGAGTTCGCAGTTGCGGTGGTCGATGCCAATGAGCTGGCCCTGAACCAGGTTTTCTTCCCCGACGTCAAGCGTGGATTCAGTCTGGGCGACCCCCAGAGCCTGGCCTGGCTATTCCCCCAGGCTCAGGACCAGAGTCTGGTCATTGAGGCTAACCGGTTCTTTGAGCGGGTGGAGGCCGATGGCAGCCTGGCACAGATCAAGGAGCGCTTTTATGGCCACCTTGACCGCCTGAACTACGTTGGCGCACGCACATTTGTACATCACGTGCGCAACCGGTTGCCCCAGTATGAAACTCTTTTCCAGGATTATGGTGCCACTGAGGACCTGGATTGGCGACTGCTGGCTGCCATTGGCTACCAGGAATCCCACTGGCGCCCTGATGCACGATCCCCCACGGGAGTGCGTGGCCTGATGATGCTGACGCGCACTACCGCAAGCCATATTGGGATCGATGACCGCCTGGATCCGGAAAAAAGCATCAAGGGCGGCGCCCGCTACTTCAAAATGGTGCATGCAAAGATCCCCGAGCGTATCCCGGAGCCTGATCGGACCTGGTTTGCCCTCGCTTCCTACAATGTGGGTTTTGGCCATCTGGAGGATGCACGGATCCTGACGGAATCAGCAGGTAAAAATCCGGACCGGTGGATGGACGTAAAAGAATTTCTGCCACTGCTGGCACAGAAAGAATGGTACTCGAAAACCAGGTATGGCTACGCCCGGGGGCACGAGCCGGTTGTGTATGTCCAGAACATTCGCCGCTATTACGATGTTCTGGTCTGGATGAAAGACCCGACGGCACCTTCTTCACAGATGGCGCAACAGGACGCTGATGGGTCAGGGACCGGGCTGGAACCTTCTTTACCGGCAACAGCCCGGAACGATGCATCTGCTCTGCCCCGGTCCCTCGGATTGACCCCTCCGACCCTATAGGCTTTCCGGACCGTCTTCCGGGAGCGCCCCCTCTTCCGGCCCGATGGCGTCCAGCGCCTGTTCTGTCTGCTCGCCACTGAAACCCCGCTGGGACAGAAATCTCGCCTGTCTTGCCTTTTCTGGCCAGTCATCCCGGATGTTTTCCAGTCCAAACTTTTTCGCTCGAGCCTGAATTGCAAGGTTTATCCACTCCTGATCTGTCATCTGGGCCAGGGGTGGCGGCCACATGGCTACCCCACGCTGTTGCAGCTCACTGCGAATCCGCAATGGCCCATAGCCGAGATCACGACGCTGTCGGCCATAAATCTCAGCAAATCGCTCGTCGCTCAGCCAGCCTTCGTGCTCGTAGTCGTCCAGCACAGGCGCGATAACATCAGCTGGCAGCCTGCGCTGTCTGAGCTTCGTTGCCAGCTCAAAACGACTGTGTTCGCGACGGGCAAGCAACCTGAGGGCTACGGACCGGGCTTTGTGGTCAAGCTCCTCATCCGTCAGGTTTTGTGACTTCATCCTCGTCCTCCAGGTTGATCGATTAAGTCCGTCGTTCTGCTAAACTGTGCGCGCTGGAAATAAACAGGCACGGAATGTCTCCATTCCTGCTGCTTCCGGCTCGAATCGTATCCGGCGGGCCACCCGATGGAAACCGCCGACTTGTGGTGCCCGGAGCCTGTGAGCTCCTGACACTGAGACCTGACCCATATGACAAGGTACCCGATGGCCACGTTCATTCAGAGATTATTCAAGGGCCGCCCCGCTGGCAAATCTTCAACACCCGTGACTCCGTCACCTCAGGCAGAAGCTGCCGGACCGGATCTGGTCACAGAGCAGCAGCAAATCATGACCAGCAACCCCACAACCCAGCAACTGGAAATGCTGTCTCTCGAGGGAAAATCCTCAGATATCCGCCTGCGGGCAGCAGAAGCCATCACCGACCGGGAGGCTTTGCAGCGCCTTCAGAAAGCTGCCCGGGGCCGGGACAAAAATGTTTATCAGATGGTGCGGCAGAAGCTGCAGTTGATCCGGGAAGCCGAAGCGGAACAGGAGCGGATGAATACCCTGGTGCAGGAGGCCATCCGCCAGGCAGAAGAGCATGCCGTTACCGAAAACACCCGGCTTTACGAAGCACGCCTCGACAATCTCCTCAGACACTGGTCTGAAGCGGAGCCATTTGCCTCTTCCGGCCAGACCGCGGCCTTTCTGAACGCAGTTCACCAGTGCCGTGAGCGGGTCAATGCCATGAAATTCGAGGAGGATCAGCAGCGCCTCCATCAGAACCGGGCCGAAGAACGGGCAAATACGATCAGCATGCTGGAGTCGACGCTCACTGAGCTTAAAGCGCAGCCGGAAGGCCTTCTCGCATCTCTTGCCTCGCTGGATGCACTGCAGAAAACCCAGGAAAACCGCTGGCTGGAAGCTACCCGCGAAACTCAGGTGGAAAAATCGGAGCAACGTGCTTATGAAAGCTGGATGCAGGCCCTGCGGGGATACATTGCGGCTGTCCAGAGGTTCAGCCAACAGGCAGACCAGATTGACGAACTGATGCAGGCAGTGGAATCCGCATCTGCAACAGGGGAATGGGAAAGCCGGACTCGGGACCTGCTGAAAACTCTGGACTGGCCCGAGGGTTTCAATCCGCCAGCTGCCCTGAATGGCCTCAGAACGGCATTGGGTGAAGCCCGTCCAAAGACTCCGGACACAAAGCCGGAAATAGAGCCAGACAGGCAGAAAGAGAAGGTATCTGCACTCAGCGACACTCTCGACAGACTCGAGGCGGCGCTCGAGGCCAGGCAACTCAGGGAATCACGGCAGCTGTTCAAACAGGCCCAACAGGAGCACCGCCGCCTGGATGCACGAAATGGCAGACCCTTCCAGGCAAAAATTCAGTTGCTGGGTGGGCAGTTAAGAGAGCTTCTGGACTGGCAGGGTTTTGCCACCCAGCCCAAGCAGATCGAACTGTGCAAGAGCATGGAGTATCTGGCAGATCAGCCCATGGATCCAGAGGTCAAGGCGGAGAAAATCAAGGAGCTACAGAACGAGTGGCGTGACCTGGGAGGTTCCTCCGAACGGGACCTCTGGCAGCGCTTCAAGCAGGCTTCCGACCGGGCTTATGAGCCCTGCAGAGAGTATTTTTCGGCCAAATCCGATCTGAAAAAAAACCACCTTGAGAAACGTCGGGCGATCTGCGGCGAACTTGAGCATTTCGTTCTGAATACCGACTGGTCCGCAGCTGACTGGAAAGCCGTGGAACAGATACACCGCGTGGCAAGGGATGAATGGAAAGCCGCATGGCCGGTGGATTTCCGTGACAACCGCCCACTGCAGAAGCGTTTTGATGAACTGCTGACCCAGGTGGAAGCGCCGCTCAATGCAGAACGGGAGAAAAACGAGCAGCTCAAACAGTCGGTAGTGGAACGGGCACAGGCACTTGTCAGCCATGAGCCGCTGGCCGAAGCCATGAATCAGGCCAAAGCCCTGCAGGCGGAGTGGAAGTCGATCGGCCTGACCCGTCACCGGGAGGACCGCAAACTCTGGCAGGAATTCCGTGCGGCCTGCGACCAGGTATTCGCCCGCCGGGACTCCGCGAGACAGGAGCAACGTTCCCAGACCCTGGAGGCCAATGAAAGGTCTGAAACCCTCCTTGCCGAAACCGCCGCAATTACAGACCCTTCCGGGGAAACCGGAGGTCCCGTTCACACAGCTCTTGGGGATCTGAAGGCGGTTCAGGCAGAGCCTCTTTCTGCTGCAATGGCCGAGCGCATCCGGACAGAAATTGCCCGCCTCTCCCGCCTGCAGGAACAGGCGTCTCTCAGCCGGACACTGGATACGTGGCAGGAGCTGATTCACCAGCGTCTGACCGGCGAACCTGCAGCCGGAGATTGTCCGCCAGCATGGCACGATCTGGCATCACTCTTTACCGGCATGCCCGCAAGGGAACTTGTGATCAGGGCGGAAATCATCACCGCGCTGCCCTCGCCGGAAGACGACCAGCCAAGGCGCATGGAAATTCAGGTACAGCGTCTTGCAGAAGGCATGAGCGGTACGGGCAATTCTGGCAGCCTCCTGGAACAGATGGAAGCGCTGGTAGCAGCCTGGTACCTGGCTGCGTCGGCGGAAGAGATTACTGAGGCGCTCGCCGAGCGTCTGGCCGCGGCGGTCAGAGCCACCATGCTCTGAACGCCCCCATCTGCCAGCCCCGAGGCCGGCAGATGGGTTTTCAATCCCGCTGATGGAGAGTTACGAAGGCCCTGGCATGCAACACGGCTTCAGCCACCTTGGCCCGCATTTCATTCATCTCGGGATCGGCAAGGTAGAACATCATATCGATCTTGTGGCGGTAATATCGGGGCGGAAGGCGGTTCAGAGCAACACACATGATATCTGCCAGCATGTCTTCGGTATCTTCCGGCTCCCGCGATTCATCCACCGCGTCCGCCACCAGACGCTCATAAAAGTTATCAATCGTATCCAGCATGGACATGGCTTCCCCTTAATGTGTGTTTACTGCTACTACAAAATCGTAACCACCCTTACACCATAGAACGGCCGCCGCCCCTTGTCATTGGGTAGAGGAAATCCTGCGAGAGACCTGTGAGCAGTTTAGCCACCAGGATTGGCCGCGAGCGTCATTACCTGGCCTGTCGGCAGCAGGTAAGGTTAGCCATCGGGCCTGTCCCCAACCAACGGAACACCCGCCCAGTTACCACCGATACCAGAGGATCAGAAATGACCACCGAGGCGTATATCTTCGATGCAGTGCGCACCCCCCGCGGACGGGGCAAGAAAGATGGCTCGCTGCACAGCGTCAAGCCGATAACCCTGCTCACATCCCTGTTGAAGTCCCTGCAGGAAAGAAACAGTCTGGATACCACCCAGGTCGATGACATTGTCATGGGCTGCGTTACCGCTGTTGGTGACCAGGGCGCAGATATTGCCAAAACCGCAGCTCTGGCGGCGGACTGGGACGACGTGGTCGCGGGGGTTACCCTCAACCGCTTCTGTGCCTCGGGTCTTGAGGCAGTAAACCTTGCCGCAATGAAAGTGCGCTCCGGATGGGAAGACCTGGTGGTTGCCGGCGGCGTGGAAGCCATGTCACGTGTCCCCATGGGCTCCGATGGAGGTGCCTGGGCAACAGACCCGGCGACCAATCTGCACACAGGATTCATGCCCCAGGGCATAGGCGCCGATCTTATCGCCACCCTGGAAGGCTTCAGCCGCGAGGACGTAGACGGCTTCGCCGTCCGGAGCCAGCAGAAGGCCGCAAAAGCCTGGGAAAACGGACATTTCAAGCGCTCTATCATCCCCGTCACCGACCAGAACGGCGTGGTGATTCTGGACCGGGACGAGCATGTGCGTGGCAACACCACGGTGGAGTCTCTGGGCCAGCTCAAGCCCTCCTTCCAGATGATGGGGGAAATGGGATTTGATGGTGTCGCCCGGGAGAAATACCACCAGGTCGAGCGCATCAACCACGTCCACCATGCCGGCAACTCCTCAGGCATCGTCGACGGCGCAACAGCGATGCTGATCGGTAGTGAAGCCAAGGGCAGGGAACTGGGCCTGCGCCCCCGCGCCCGGATTCTGGCCACCGCAGTGACCAGTACCGATCCCACCATCATGCTGACCGGGCCCGCTCCCGCCGCCCGCAAGGCATTGGCCAAGGCAGGCATGACTGCAGATCAGATCGACCTGTTCGAGGTCAACGAAGCTTTCGCCTCAGTGGTCATGCGCTTCCAGCGGGAACTGTCTGTACCGGATGAAAAAGTGAACGTGAATGGCGGCGCCATCGCCATGGGTCACCCTCTCGGAGCTACAGGTGCCATGATACTGGGCACCCTGCTTGATGAACTGGAACGCCGCGAACTGCGCTATGGCCTTGCCACCCTGTGCGTGGGTGGCGGCATGGGCATCGCCACCATCATCGAGCGCTGCTGAGTCCGCGATTCATCCTTCGACATAGTTACCGAGAGGAAACCAGAATGAGTGCCATTGACTACAAGATTGACGCGGACAAGATCCTGACCCTGACCATCGACATGCCGGGCCAGTCCGCCAACACCATGAATGCCGCCTTCCGCGAGGCGCTGGCGGAAACTGCCGCCAGGGTAAAGGCGGATACCGACTCCATCCGGGGCATCATCATTGCCTCCGGGAAAAAAACCTTTTTCGCCGGCGGCGACCTGAATGAGCTCTACAAGGTCACCCGGGACGATGCCGAAATGTTCGAGAACATGGTCGGCAAGCTCAAAGCCGACATGCGCGCCATCGAAACCTGCGGCAAGCCGGTGGTGGCAGTCATCAACGGGACCGCGCTGGGCGGCGGCCTGGAAATCTGCCTGGCGACCCACTATCGCATTGCCCTGGACGATGACAGCATCCAGCTGGGCCTGCCGGAGGTCACCCTGGGCCTCCTGCCTGGCGGCGGTGGCACCCAGCGACTGCCGAGGATGATCGGCCTTGAAGCCGCCTTCCCTTATCTGATGGAAGGCAAAAAGGTCAATCCGAAGGCTGCTCTCAAGGCGGGCATCGTCAACGAACTGGCTGGCTCCCTCGAAGACATGATGGCCAGAGCCAGGGCGTTCATCGATGCCAATCCGTCTTCCCAGCAACCCTGGGACAGAAAAGGCTTCAAATTTCCGGGTGGCGCGCCCCATCACCCCGCCATGGCCCAGAAGCTGTCCATCGCTCCCGCCATGCTCAGGCAAAAGACCAAAGGCTGCTACCCGGCACCGGAGCGTATTCTTTCAGCGGCTGTGGAAGGCGCCCAGGTCGATTACGACAACGGCGACAAAATCGAAACCCGCTACTTCACCGAGCTGGTCATCGGAAATGTTGCAAAGAACATGACTGGTACCTTCTGGTTCCAGCTTAACGCCATCAAGGCGGGGGAAAGCCGTCCCAAAGGCGTTGAGAGAGCGAAATTCAGCAAGGTAGGGGTCCTGGGTGCCGGCATGATGGGGGCAGGTATTGCCTACTCCACAGCCTCCCGCGGGGTCGAGGTGGTGCTGAAAGATGTATCCATGGAGAACGCCGAAAAAGGCAAGTCCTACTCCGAAAAACTGCTGGATAAAAAAGTCAGCCGCGGGCGCTTGTCACAGGAAGACCGGGACGCCACTCTGGCCCGCATCAGGGCCACCGATTCAGCGGATGACCTGGCAGGCTGCGACCTGATTATCGAGGCCGTGTTCGAGGACAGCGCGCTCAAGGCCAGAGTCACTCAGGAATCCGAGCCGAAACTGGTGGAAAACGGCATCTTCGCCTCCAACACCTCCACGATTCCCATCACCCAGTTGGCGGAAGCTTCTGCCAGCCCGGAAAAATTCATCGGCCTGCATTTCTTCTCTCCAGTGGACAAGATGCAGCTGGTGGAAATCATTGTCGGTGAGAAGACCTCGGACGAAACCCTGGCCCGCGCCTTTGACTATGTTCAGCAGATTGGCAAGATTCCCATTGTGGTCAACGACAGCCGGGGCTTCTTCACCTCCAGGGTATTTGGCACTTTCGTCAATGAGGGCGTTGCCATGCTGGGCGAAGGCGTCCATCCCGCCAGCATCGAGAACGCCGGCCTGCTCAGCGGCATGCCAGTAGGCCCCCTGGCCATCTGCGACGAAGTCAGCCTGACCCTGATCAAGCACATCCGCGACCAGAGCCGCAAGGATATGGAAGCCACCGGCAAAACCTGGCAGGCCCATCCGGCAGAAGCCGTGGTGGATAAGCTGGTGGACGACCATGGCCGCAAGGGCAAGGCTGCTGGCGCAGGGTTCTACGACTACCCTGCTTCAGGCAAGAAGCACCTGTGGCCGGAGCTGGAAAAGCTGTTCGTGGACCAGAACACCGCCAGCCGGGTGAAGCTGCAGGAGCTGAAAGACCGCATCCTGTTCATTCAGGCCATTGAAACGGTGCGCTGCCTCGAAGAAGGGGTACTGCGTACCGTGGAGGACGCCAACATTGGCAGCATCTTCGGCATTGGCTTCGCGCCCTGGACCGGAGGCGCCATTCAGTTCATCAATCAGTATGGACTGCGGGAGTTTGTCGCACGAGCCGAAGAACTTGCGGCGCGCTATGGCGAGCGTTTTACACCCCCTCCCCTGCTGTTGCAAAAAGCCGAGTCAAACACACCGTTTGCCTGATGACCCGGGGGAGGCAGGTATCCTGTCTCCCCGTATTTCACCCTTCCCCCCGCAGTTTCTGGCAGAATCTGCACCCCTTACCCCTTCCTCCCTGTTGTAACCACCCCATGATGGACATATTGTCACACAGCGACACTATGCACCTATGGCAACGCACTGTTGCCTTGCCTACAATGAAATTCAGGGTCAGTCTGCCGTATCAGCGTCGGGGCCATCCATTTGAAACCGGGTAATCATCTCATGACAATCACCGCAGGTATTTTTCCCAACCGCGCATTTTTCCCGATGGCAGAGCGGATCCGTCTCAGTGCCCGGGCAATTGCGCTCAGTCTGCTGGTGGTACCGGTTGGGCTGCACGCAGGGACCGCCGGCGATCATGACAGCTCATTTGAACCGGTCGCGCCAACGGTGGATCAGGCCAGAGCCAACATTCTGATCTCACGGCAGCTTCAGTTCACTCACTTCCGGGATCAGAAAATCGATGATGAACTGTCCGGGGAAGTTTTTGATGCCTACCTGGATTACCTGGACGGCCAGAAGATCTACCTCACCCGGAAGGATGTAGGGCGCTTCGAGCATCTCCGCGACAACCTGGACGCGGCTCTAAAGACAGGCCGGCTTGAGCCCGGCTTTGAGATTTACAACCTGGTCCAGCAACGCATGATCGAACGGCTGGATTTCGCCATTGGTCTGGTCAGCAGCGGAGTCGACGGGTTCAATTTTGAAACCGGGGAAACCCTGGTGCTTGACCGTTCCGAAGGGGACTGGGAGCCAGATACGGAGGCACTGAACGAGCTCTGGGTCAGACGGGTCAAGAATGCCGTGCTCGCCCAGCGCCTCAACGGCACGGCTGATGAAAAGATAGAAGAAGCCCTGATCCGTCGCTACGAAGGCCAGCGGCAGCGGGCGGCCCAGATGCGCAGTGAGGATGCGTTTCAGGCCTACATGAATGCTTTTGCCGGTATGTGGGATCCCCACACGTCCTATTTTTCTCCCCGTACCTCGGAAAACTTCAACATCAACATGAGCCTGTCACTCGAAGGCATTGGGGCGGTTCTGCAGTCTGACAATGAGTACACCAAGGTAGTGAGACTGGTACCCGGCGGCCCTGCGGCCAAACAGGGCCAGTTGAAGCCGGCAGACCGCATCGTCTCTGTTACCCAGGAAGATGAAGACAAGCCGGTCAACGTCATCGGCTGGCGCCTTGATGAAGTGGTTGATCTGATCCGCGGCCCCCGGGAATCCACCGTGCTGCTGGAAGTCATTCCTGCGAATGCCAGTGATGAGGCGATGACCCGCACCATCGCCATCCAGCGAGACAAGGTGAAACTGGAAGAGCAGAGCGCCAGCAGTGATGTGATCGAACTGGACCGTGACGGCGACAAATACCGGGTCGGAGTGATCAACATCCCCACCTTTTATGCCGACTTCAAGGCCATGCAGGAGGGTGACCCCAACTACAAGAGCACCACCAGAGACGTTCGCCGGCTGATTCAGGATCTCAAGAGCGAGGGTGTGGACGGTCTGGTAGTGGATCTCAGGAACAATGGCGGCGGCGCTCTGCATGAGGCCAATGACATGGTTGGCCTGTTTATTGATGAAGGGCCTACGGTGCAGATCCGCAATTCGGATAATGACGTTCAGGTGCTGACTGACCAGGATCCATCGGTCGTCTATGACGGCCCCCTGGTGGTTCTGGTGAACCGCATGAGCGCCTCGGCTTCCGAGATTTTTGCCGGTGCAATCCAGGACTACGGTCGCGGCCTGGTGGTTGGCTCCCAGACTTTTGGCAAGGGTACAGTTCAGGCAGTGCGGCCTCTTAATCACGGCCAGCTGAAAATCACCCAGTCCAAGTTCTATCGGGTCTCCGGTGGATCCACCCAGCACAAAGGGGTGATACCGGACATTGAGATTCCCAGCCGCATCGACAAGAGCCGGATCGGGGAAGACGCCCTCAAGCGGGCCCTGCCCTGGGACCAGATCGAGGCGGTTCCCCATACACGCTATTTCGATTTCAGCGGCGTAATCGACCAGCTGCGTGATAACCATGACCAGCGTTTTTCAACCAATCCCGAGTTCCAGCTGCTTCAGCGTGAAATCGATCTTTTGAAAGAGCAGCGCGAAATCAGCTCGGTCAGCCTGAACGAGAAGGAGCGCAGGACCTATCAGGATTCAATGGAGGAGCGCCAGCTCAGCATTGCCAATGCCCGCCGCGAGATCCGCGGAAACGAGCCTTTCGCGACCGTGAAAGAGCTGGAAGACTGGCAGGACTCCCAGGCAGCAACACCGGATGACAGCGAGGAGAGGCTTGATTTCATTATTCGGGAAGGCGGTCATATCATGGCGGATATGCTGGACCTGGATCGGCGCATGGCCACCATCCTCAAGCCGGAAAAAGTAACCGCCCAGGCTCCCTGAGCACAATGGCCACTGTTGGCTGCTGACCCAGCGATACGGCATACAGGAGCAGGCAGGCTCCCGTGACAGGACCCCCGATGGCAAAAGATGACAAAGAGCGGAAGGCACAGGCACTTGAAGGCCTGGTGATGGATGCAATGCATGCCATGACATCCATGGATCAGGTGGAAAAGCTGGGCATGATAGATTCCGCAGACCAGGAAGACATCATCCAGAGCGAAAAGGGCAAGACGGGCAGAAAGAAGCCGGGGGGGGCGCAGGGAGAAGCCTCCCGGGAAGACGATTCCCTGGTGGACAGGATCAGTGAGCTGACCGGATCCGCCCTGCGTTTTGCCGCCCGGTCGACCGACACCTCGCTCCGGGTTGGCCGGGCACTGATGAAATCCCAGGATCAGCTCAGACTGATGCTGGCAACCGGTCAGTCCCTGCGTGACATTCGCGAGGTTGCCGGCCTCACTGTCTCGGAAATGAGCGATGCCCTGAACCTGCGGGACAAAAGCCTGCTGGAAGCCGTGGAGAACGGCACCTCAACGCTTTCCTTTGATCTGATTCTGCGGCTGGCAGCGCTGGTCGCCCGCAACGACCCCATCCCGTTCATCCTGAAATACACACGGACCTACAATCCGGAGGCCTGGCAGATCCTTAACGACTGGGGGGTTGGCAAGCTGCCGCTCCAGTTCGAGCGGGAAAGACAGTTCCTGAACATCTTCCGGGGGCATGATGACGCCCGTAATCTCTCGGATGCAGGCTTCGAGAAGGTTCTGGCATTCACCCGCCAGAGCTTTGAGATGTCATTGCATTTTGTCGAAGAGCAGGAAAAAGCAGTAGCGGAAATGGAGGCCCGCTTCCGGGACGAGCAAGACGAGCGAGAGGGGGAATAAGCTTGCCGTGCAGGCTTAACCTGCCCTTTCCGGCCCGAATAGCTGATACATTCCGGTAATATTGGGAGCATGTACTACGCCGCGCTCCGTTACAATCACATCAATGAGGCTGGCCGGCGTTACGTCAAACACAGGATTGAAAACGTCCACACCTTCAGGCGCAATGGCCTGCCCGCGGATTTCCCGGAGCTCCAGACCGTCCCTTTCTTCAATCTTTACCTCGTTTCCGGAGGCGGTATCCATATCCACCGTGCTCGAGGGGGCCACCACCATGAACCTGACTTTATGGTGTCGTGCCAGGACCGCCAGATTATAAGTGCCTATCTTGTTGACCACATCGCCATTGGCGGTAATCCGGTCAGCGCCGACCACAACCCATTTGACATCTCCCTGATGCAGAATGCAGCCGGCTGCACCCTCCGCATTCAGGGTCACCGGAATGCCGTCCCGCTGCAACTCCCAGGCGGTCAGGCGGCTGCCCTGAAGCCAGGGCCTGGTCTCGTCCGCGTAGACTTTCTGCAGCCGGCTACCCTCATGCAATCGGCGGATAACTCCAAGTGCAGTGCCATAGCCTCCCGTGGCAAGGGCTCCTGTGTTGCAATGAGTCAGAACAGCGAAGGGGCTGGTCTCGTTCATGGCCTCCATCGCGTGTTCCGCCATGGACAGATTGGCAGTTATGTCGTCTTCGTGAATCTGCACCGCGCCTTCTGCAAGCCGCTGGACAGCCTGCTCCCTGGACTCGCAGGTGGCCAGTATGTCTGTCATGAGTTTCAGGGCCCAGAACAGATTGACCGCCGTGGGTCGTGAGTCGGACAGCGTCCCAATGGCCGTCTCGATGTCTTCCTTCCACCTGCTGTCATCGGCGGTCCTGGCTGCAAGGGCCACACCGTAGGCAGCACTGATGCCGATGGCTGGGGCGCCGCGCACAACCATGTCCCGGATGCTGCGGGCGACGCCCTCGGCGTCTTTCAGGGTCAGCCAGGTCTCTTCTGCCGGCAGCAGTCGCTGGTCCAGCAGCTCGAGACGGTCGCCGTGCCATCTCAGGGCGACGGTTCCCAGGGACCGCTCGCTGGAAGAAGAAGTGACAGTCTTGGCGGGGGATTTCGGCATCAGGGGCTCCAGACAGAAAAACCGGTACGCGGATTATAGCGAATTTGACCTTATGGGTGGCTGCTATGAGGGCAGATCGTTATACTTTCAAGCCATTTTCTCCGGTTTCCGCCCTCATGCCGGCGGGCCCGCACCGGTATTCAGGCCCGGCACAACAACCCGAAGGTTTTCCATGACCGCAGAGACGATCGTCGCCGTTGACACCCGCATCAATGCCCGCTGGCTTATCCCCATAGAGCCCTCGGGAGTTGTGCTGGATCATCAGGCCGTGCTGCTCCAGGGCGATCGCATTGCCGCCGTGGTCGACCAGGAGGAAGCCGACCGGCGTTACCGGGCGCGGGAGACACTGAATCTGGATACGCACGTGGTTATGCCCGGACTGATCAACATGCACGGCCATGCTGCCATGTCCCTTTTCCGGGGGCTTGCAGACGATCTGCCCCTGATGGTCTGGCTTAACGAACATATCTGGCCTGCCGAGGCCGGATTTGTAAACGCCGACTTCATCGCGGACGGAACCCGGCTGGCGATGGCGGAAATGCTGAGGACCGGCACCACCTGTTTTTCCGACATGTACTTCTTTCCCGAGGTTGTTGCCCAGGCGGCCCATGATACCGGCATGCGGGCCCAGATCTGCTTTCCGCTGATGGACATGCCTACGGTCTGGGGGGCCGGGCCTGATGAATATCTTGCCAAGGGCCAGGCTCTCATTGACCAGTGGCAGGGCGACCCCCGGATCATGCCGGCGATCGGCCCCCATGCCCCCTACACGGTGTCGGATGAGCCACTGGAAAAGGCCATCCGGATGGCTGCGGAGACAGGCGCTCGGATCCAGGTGCACCTGCACGAAACCGGCTTTGAAGTAGCCGACGCCCTGAAGAAAACCGGCAAACGTCCGGTCGCGAGGCTGGCCGAAATGGGCCTGCTGGGACCTGGCACACAGTGCGTCCACATGACTCAGATTGACGATTCGGACATCCGGCACCTTCAGGACACGGGCGCTCACGTGGTTCACTGCCCGGAATCCAATCTGAAACTGGCAAGCGGCCTCTGCCCTACCGAGCGCCTGAAGCGGGCGGGCGTCAACGTCACTATCGGCACTGACGGGGCCGCCAGCAACAACGACCTGGATCTTTTCGGCGAGCTCAAAACGGCAGCCCTGGTGGCCAAGGTAGTGGCTGATGATGCGTCTGCCCTGTCTGCCCACGATGCCCTTGCCATGGCCACCATACAGGGGGCCCGGGCACTGGGGAGAGACCATGAACTGGGATCTCTGGAAGCAGGCAAGCTGGCCGATGTCATTGCCATCGACCTCAGTGACCCCTATATTCAGCCGATCTATGATCCGGCGTCCCATCTTGTTTACAGCAATCCGGGGCGTCAGGTGACACACAGCTGGATTGCCGGGATTCCCCAGGTTCAGGAAGGACGACTGACAAGAATCGACGTGCCGGATCTGATGCTTCGAGTTGCATCCTGGTCCGACCGCATCCGGGTTAAGGCATCCGGCTGAATCTGGTTTCCGGAATTTTCCGTATCTTCCCTGGTACCACAATATCCCACACCCGCGGACATGACCTATGAGCAACCATAACGTTGACCAGAATGAGATAGCCAAGTTCGAGGCGCTGGCCAGCCGCTGGTGGGACCCCACCAGCGAGTTCAAGCCTCTCCACGACATCAATCCGTTGCGACTGAACTACATTGATGAGCGCGTGCCTCTGGCAGGAAAGAAGGTGCTGGATGTTGGCTGTGGCGGGGGGCTGCTTTCCGAGGGCATGGCTCAGAGGGGAGCCCATGTAACCGGCATCGACATGGGGGAAGCTCCGCTTTCAGTAGCCCGACTCCATGGTCTGGAATCAGGTATCAAAGTGGACTACCGCCAGACTACCATTGAGACGCTTGCAGCGGATCCCGGGCAGGCCGGAAGCTATGATGTGGTGACCTGTCTGGAAATGCTGGAGCATGTACCCGACCCGGCATCCGTCCTCAAGGCCTGCGCCGCCATGCTCAAGCCTGGTGGAGCACTATTTGTCTCCACCATCAACCGCAACCCGAAATCCTTCCTGTTCGCCATCGTCGGTGCGGAATATGTCCTGCGGCTCCTGCCCAAAGGCACCCATGAATGGCGCAAATTCATCCGGCCTTCGGAGATGGCGGATTATCTTCGCCGGGCCGGACTGGAAGTGCAGGAACTGACAGGCATGACCTACAATCCCCTCACAAAGGTCTACCGCCTCGGACGGGATGTGGATGTGAACTACATGATGTATGCCACACTTGAAGCAGATACAGGAAAGCCGTGAACCAGCACAGCACGCCCGGCACAGTCGCGCCGGAAAGCGCGAGAGCAGCGGTTCTTTTTGATCTGGATGGCACTCTGCTGGACACGGCGCCGGATTTCATCCGTTGCCTGAACCAGCTCAGAACCGAACTGGCCATGGCACCCCTGCCTCCGCAGGCCCTGCGCAACGCTGTATCAAACGGGGCGCGGGCCATGGTCGAGGTCGGATTCGGCCTGGTCCCGGAAGACGCCGATTACACCGAACGTCACACCGCTTTCCTGGACCTTTACGAAGCCGGAATTGCCGTGGAAACCAGACTTTTCCCGGAAATGGAATCGGTTCTTGAATGGCTGGAGAGCAGGCAGATTCCCTGGGGCATAGTGACCAACAAGCCCGCGCGCTTTACAGTGCCTCTGCTGAGAGCCCTGGAACTGGACCAGCGCTGCGCAGTGGCTATCTGTCCGGATCATGTCAGCCAGCGCAAACCCCATCCGGAAGCCATGTACCTGGCCTGCCGGCAAATCGGCGCAGACCCGGGCGCCTGCGTTTACGTCGGTGACCACCGCCGCGACATAGAAGCCGGCCGAAACGCCGGCATGATCACGGTCGCTGCCAGCTATGGCTACATCGAGTCCCCCGCGGAAATAACCGCCTGGGAGCCCGATCACATTGTCCATTCACCCACCGGGCTGGCCGACCTGCTGAAAATCCTTTTGCCAGCTGAAAATCAAACCTGATTCTGCCCTCGCCAGACGTTACAATGGCAGTCACTGACTAGCTGAAAAACTGTTCTCCGGAGACTCTTCATGCATGACTACAAGGCGCCCCAGGATTTGCTGAAAAACCGGATCATTCTGGTTACCGGCGCTGGCAGTGGCATTGGCCGGACTGCGGCGAAAACCTACGCCGCCCATGGCGCCACCGTGATCCTGCTGGGCCGGACCACATCGAAGCTGGAAGCCGTTTACGACGAGATTGAAGCCGCCGGTCACCCCCAGCCGGCCATTGTTCCACTCAACCTCGAGGGTGCAGCCCCCAAGGACTATGACGAAATGGCCATGACCATCGAGGACAACTTCGGTCGTCTTGATGGCCTGCTCCACAATGCTGCCATCCTTGGACAGCGCACCCCGGTTGAGCTGAGCTCGCCCGACATCTGGGCCCAGGTAATGCAGGTGAACGCCCATGCGCCCTACCTTCTGACACGGGCGCTTATTCCTTTGCTGCGGCAATCAACGGATGCATCCGTAATCTTCACGTCATCCAGCGTTGGTCGCAAGGCACGGGCCTACTGGGGTGCCTACGCGGTATCCAAATTTGCGCTTGAAGGGCTCAGCCAGCTACTGGCGGATGAACTGGACGATGAACGCCACAATGTCCGGGTCAACAGCCTGAATCCGGGGGCTACCCGCACCAACATGCGGGCCCATGCCTATCCTGCAGAGGATCCAAAGGAAAATCCCACGCCGGAGGAAATCATGCCCATCTATCTTTATCTGATGGGCCGGGACAGCCAGGGAGTGACTGGACAGCAACTGGATGCCCAGCCCTGATGATGGAGCTTCAGTTTTACACTACATCTCACTGCCAGCTCTGCGATCTGGCGGAAACACTGCTGGTTCATACGCCGCTGCCCGAACCGATTCCTGTGGATGCCATCGATATAGCCCAGTCCGAGGCGCTGATCGCCACCTATGGCACCCGCATTCCGGTGCTCAGGCGCAGCGATACCGGCGCCGAGCTGGACTGGCCCTTCGATCAGGCCCAGTTGCTGGCCTTCCTGACCGCTGACCCGTCAGGTTCTGACGTAACACACCACTGACAGTAGCCGAGGCGCGGGCATGACTTCATCTGCCTCCGCCAGACCAAGTAAGGATTGCCTGACATGTTGATGATCATCTCTCCAGCAAAGACGCTGGATTATGAAAGCCCGCTGGCGACCGAAAAGCATACCCAGCCAGAGTTCCTGGACGAAGCCCGCGAACTGGTCGATCAGCTGAAAGAGCTTGAGCCCCATCAGGTGAGCAACCTGATGGGGCTCAGCGACAAGCTGGGGCAGCTCAATGCCCAGCGTTTCCAGGACTGGCACACGCCGTTTAGCCTTGATAATGCCCGGCAGGCCGTGCTTGCCTTCAAGGGCGACGTGTATACCGGTCTGGATGCGGAAAGTTTCAGCGACAAGGATTTTGAATTCGCCCAGGACCACCTCCGGATCCTGTCCGGCCTCTACGGCCTGCTTCGGCCATTGGACCTGATGCAGCCTTACCGGCTGGAAATGGGCACGAAATTCGAGAACCGGCGGGGCAAAGATCTCTACGCTTTCTGGGGCGACACCATTACAAAAGCGCTGGACAGTGAACTGCAAAATGGCGACAGGGTTCTGGTTAATCTGGCCTCCAATGAATACTTCAAGAGCGTCAAGCCCTCGAAGCTGGACGCACGGCTGGTAACTCCCCAGTTCAGGGACTGGAAGAACGGTCAGTACAAAATCA
This sequence comes from Marinobacter sp., assembly GCF_044799475.1. Lineage (GTDB taxonomy): Bacteria > Pseudomonadota > Gammaproteobacteria > Pseudomonadales > Oleiphilaceae > Marinobacter. The sequence continues at coordinate 3,590,166 of NZ_CP085217.1, forward strand.
TCAGCTTCTACGCGAAAAAGGCTCGGGGACTGATGTGTCGATATGCAATCCAGAACCGGATTTCAGATGTGGAAGACCTCAAGGGGTTCGATCTTGAGGGCTATGGCTACAGCGCAGAACATTCCGAGGGGGACCAGTGGGTGTTCCTCCGCAAAGAGTCATAACCTGCTGTCAGTCCGTCACGCTTCAGGCAGCTTGAAAGTCAGGAATTTAAATGAGTGAAGCAGTTTTTTCCCAGATCGCCATGGCCGTGCTGCTGACAGTGCTAATCGGCTTCATGGGCTTCATCGTCTGGGATCTCGCCAAAAAGTCCCAGGCCGGCCGGTTTGGCACCATTGCCCTGTTTATCGTGCTGGGCGCCGGTGTCATTGGCTTCATAGTCAAGACCATCCTGGTCGAGGTCATGGGACTGTAGAAATAAATCTCCATAACAAGGATTCATACCCGATGTGGTTTCGCAATGCCCGTGTTTTCCGTTTTACCAAACCATTTGATATCAGTGCCGAGACACTGGAAGAGAAACTTCAGGAAGCCGCTTTCAAGCCCTGCGGCCCTCAGGAGATGGCCCGTGAAGGATGGGTCCCCCCGCTGGGCAAGCACGGTGAACAACTGGTGCACAGCGCCAATGGTTATCACCTGATCGCCCTGCGCAAGGAAGAGAAGCTGCTACCTGGCTCCGTAGTCAAGGAACTGGTCGCCGAAAAAGTCGAAGCAATAGAAGCCGAACAGGGTCGCAAGGTCCGCAAAAAGGAGAAAGACGAAATCAAGGAGCAGGTATTGCTGGAAATGCTGCCCCAGGCGTTCTCCAGAAACCGTCGCTGCTTTGCCTACCTGGCTCCGCAGGACGGCGTGATGATCGTCGACGCGGGCTCCGCCAAACAGGCCGAAGATCTGGCCTCGAGCCTGCGCAAAGCGGTGGGTTCACTCCCGGTCCGACCACCCGCTGTGGAACAGGCTCCGGCGTTTACCTTCACCGGCTGGCTCAGCGAAACCATCGACATGCCGGGTACCCTGACCCTCGGCACGGAATGCGAACTCAGGGAAACCGGTGAAGACGAAGGGGTGGTCCGCTGCAAGGGCCTGGACCTCCAGGGCGACGAAATACGCAATCATATGAACGCCGGAATGCAGGTCACCAAATTGTCCCTGACCTGGGATGACAGCCTGTCCTTCGTGCTGGACGAGGAACTGGGGATCCGCCGGCTCAAGTTCGGCGAGACCCTGCAGGAGAAGCTGGACGATGTGGACGCGGACGATGCCGCTGCCCGCTTTGACGCAGCCTTTGCCCTGATGACCCTCGAACTTGCACGACTGATCCCTGGACTGCTCGAGGCCCTTGGTGGAGAAGATCGCAGTGCCATTGTTGACGCTGCCTGAGGCCAGACACTCCTGATTCAGTGACTGGTAGACTTCAGGCGCTCCCGCTGCCAGTCCCGCTCCGGCTCGTTCAGAACGAGTCGGAGATCCATCACCTCTTCCTCCGGGTTGAAGTGCACCTCGAATCCCAGCCTCTCCGCCAGCTTCAGCATCGGGCGATTCTCCGGCAGAACATTCCCGACCATTTCAACGGTGCCTCGACTGCGGCAGTAATCGATCATTTTCTGCATCAGCATCATCCCCAGGCCTTCGCCTTTCATTTTGTCATGCACCATGACCGCAAATTCGCAGCGAAGATTGTCAGCATCCGTCCAGACCCGCACGGTGCCGAGCGTCTCTTCCCCCTCTCCATCTTCCCTCGGTGCATTGGCCACAAACACCATTTCCCGGTCGTAGTCGATCTGCACCATCTGGGCCACGTCTTCACGGGAGAAGTGCTTGCGATACTGGAAAAATCTGTAGCGGATGGACTCCGGAGACTGCAATTCGTGAAAGGCCCGATGAGCAGGCTCGTCTTCCGCCAGCACCGGCCGGATGATCACCCGACGACCGGACTTCGGGAGCACCACCCATTCCTCCAGTTCCCGCGGATAGGGCTGGATGATGGGCTGACCCGGTTCGGTAGACAGGTCGATGGCGAAATCAACAGCCACCGCGCCGTCTTCAGTGCACACAAGGGGCTGAATTTCCAGGCCCTTGATCTCCGGCATATCAATCACGATCTGCGAGAGGGTGATCAGGACCTCACTCACCGCGCGGATATGCTGCTCCGGTTGCGGGCTCGACTCCATCAGCACCTTGTACATGTAGGTACGGCCGAGCAGTTCCCGGGCCAGCACCATGTTCAGGGGCGGCAAGGCAATCTGGCGATCGCTGATCATGTTTATGTAAGCGCCAGACGCGCCGCAAACTACCAGGGGGCCGAATACCGGGTCCCGGGTGATGCCCACGCTAAAAGCGATACCCTCCGCATTCCGGGACGATCGGGTGACCGCAAAACCCAGGAAACCACTGTCCGGAAAATACTCGTGGTACTCATCCATCAGGCTGCGGCACGCATCGAGGACTGCAGCCTCGCTGGCCAGCCCGCGAGCCGCAAGAGGAGGCCGTCCCCGACGACTGGCCTGATCGCGGAAAGGATGCCCGGCCATTTCGTGCATAAGGGTAACGTCAACGGGCCGGCGCTCGACAGCAAAGGCCTCGACCACTTCCTCCACGTCATCGCAGTAGAAGGTTCCTACCGTATTAATGCCATAATCGCGGATAATCTCGCTGGATTCACGATGGGTGAGAACCAGCCGGTTCTCCCGCATGGCCCTGAGCACCAGATTCCGCGTATGGGTGCGGTAGGCAAAATGATCGGTAAAGGATTCCGGTGTCTCACCCAGCAGCCGCTGCACACGCTGGTGATTCACATGCTGCATGAAGGCCTTCACCGCCTTCTCCGGAGAGAAAAAAGAGGGCAGGCCGGCACGATAGAACTCATCCCTCGCGTCCAGCACGGTGCTCTGTCCAAGCCAGCAGGTGAACACATTGAGGCGGGTTCCCTTTGAGGCCCGAACCACCGAGTCAGCAATCTGCATGCTGTCTTCCGTGAGCGTCGGCGCATACATTACAAGCAGGTTTGCGACGCCCCGATCCCGGGACAGGATTTTTATGGCTTCGGCGTACAAATCAGGGGAGGCGTCGTATCCCAGGTCTATGGGATTCCTGCGCGACCAGTAGGGGGGCAGAAGCTCCGCCAGGGCATCCAGGGTTTTCGGAGCCAATTCGGCGAGCTCCCCGCCCTCCCCGCCAACAAGCCGGTCCACCGCCAGCACCCCCGGCCCCACGCCATTGGCCATGATGGTCAGCGACTCCCGGCGCAGGGTGCGCATTCGGGTCAGGGTTTCCAGGGCGTCAAACATCTGCCCCAGACCATCCACTCGCAGCACCCCGGCCCGTTGGAGCATGGCATCGAAAATGGGATCGCTACGGGTAATTCCCGCCGGCAGCTGGTAAGGAAACCATTCCGATTCCGGGACCCGCCCGCTCTTGACCGCGATTACGGGTTTGGTGCGGGACGCCACCCTTACAGCCGACATGAAACGTTTCGGGTTGGGTATGTTCTCAAGGTGCAGGAGGATCGCCCTGGTCTGGCTGTCCTGAGCCAGGTAATCGATCAGGTCGTCGTGATCAATATCCATACCATCCCCCAGCGTGAGGAAGTAGGAAAAGCCCACACCCCTGGCGAACGCCCAGTCAATCAGCGAACTGGCAATGGTCCCCGACTGGCCAACAAAAGCGACTTTTCCGGGAATGGCACCCATGTGGGCATAGGTGGCATTCAGACCCCGGGCCGGCACCATCAGGCCAATGGTGTTGGGACCCAGCACCCGTATGCCGGTTTCCCGTGCCGCCTCACGAACCGAATACATCAGAGGTTGACCGGTTTTACTGTGGGCCCGGGACATGCCTCCGGTCATGACTATGGCTGTACGGACGCCGGCTTCACCCAGTTTCCTGACCAGTTTCGGCACAGTATCCGGCGGAGTGCATATAATGGCCAGATCGGGACTGAAATCCATCCGGGACACCCGTCTGATGCAGGGAACTCCGTGAACGCTATCGTAATCATGCCTGTTTATGACCAGCAGGCGCCCGTTATAGCCCCCGGACAGCAGATTCCTCAGCACCATGCCGCCCAGATTGCTGGCGCGCTCAGAGGCTCCTACCACCACAATGGAGTCAGGGTTGAACAGGCTCTCCAGGTATCGGGTTCCCACTGAATGTCTCCTTACGTTGGCGGGCAGCATCTCTCATGGTGACATCTTAGGCCAGAGCGCGCCTTCAGATCTACGACGAAAGAAACTAAGCAGGAGCCGTTTTTCCCTGATAACATCGGTGTAAAACAACCTGAGTCCGCAGCGCCGTGCAGGCGGGATGCGCAACTCACCGGCAAAGATCGGGCAGGTCATGACAACCGCTTTTTTTTCCCACGACGATTGCCAGAAACACATTATGGGCCCCGACCACCCGGAGTCCCCGGAGCGACTGGCTGCGATCATCAGTTACATTGCAGACACCGGAGTGGCCCAGCAGCTTGACTGGGTAAGGCCCGAGGAAATCACCCGGGACCAGTTGACCATGGTGCATCCGGAAGGCTATCTGCACCAGCTTGATCTGATGGAGCCAGCGCGGGGAAGGGTGTTCACGGATCCGGACACCGCCCTCACCCCTGATACCCTCAGGGCCGCGCGACTTGCGGCGGGGAGCTGTGTGCAGGCGGTGGACATGGTACTGAGCAGCCAGGTCACCAATGCCTTTGTCTGTGCCCGCCCCCCTGGCCACCATGCCGAACGCAGCAAGTCCATGGGCTTCTGTTTCTACAATAATATCGCTCTGGCTGCAAAGCGGGCTCTGAACTTTCACGGGCTTGAGCGGATTGCCATTGTGGATTTCGATGTCCACCAGGGCAATGGCACCGTTGACATCGTCCAGGGCGACGAACGCATTCTGATGTGCTCAAGTTTCCAGCACCCCTTCTACCCTCACTCCCATGTGCACCGCCTGGCCAGCAACATCATCAACACGCCCATTGCTGCGGACACGTCGGCGGCGGATTACCGCAGGCAGATAGAAGCCGGCTGGCTTCATGCATTGCAGAACTTCAGGCCGCAGCTGGTGCTGGTATCGGCGGGATTCGACGGCCACAGGCAGGATCCAATGGCAGAGCTTAATCTGGAGGCCGCGGACTATCGGTGGCTGACCGATCTGCTGACCAGCGTCGCCCATGATCATGCCAATGACCGCTTGATATCAACCCTGGAAGGCGGCTATCACCTGCGGGCCCTTGCAGAGAGCGTGAACGCCCACCTTGAAGGCCTTCTCGCCATCGGCTGATGTGCTGTCTGATTGATTCGTCAGACTGCGTTCCGTCTTGACGGGGAGAGCTCAGGCCTCTCGCCTTCCTTCTCAAGTCGGATGGTGGTGCGGCGATTCTCAGCCTTGACGCTGGATGCCGGATACTGGTCCGCATGAGACCGAACAATTATCTTTTCTTCTGAGACCCCCCGCTGCTTCAGGTACTCGGCTACCACCCTGGCCCTTTTTTCGGAGAGCGCCCGGTTATGAATGCGGGTTCCGTCACGGTCGGTATGTCCATCCACAAAGATGCGCTCGACGCTGGAATCCGCCTGCACATAGGTAGCAATGTTGTTGAGCAGTTCATAATCCCGCTCTGACAGATCTGCCTTGTCCACCGCAAACCGCACACGGGAGCGTTTGATCTGATCGTAATTTACCGGCAGAAGGCTGCCCACACAGTTCCGGTAGCTCTCGAAACGGCCGGGGAAATTGATATTGGACAGCCGCACCCGGACCATTTCATCGCTGTACCAGGCCTGACGGCTCACCGTGGGCGCCATGCCTTCCATGAGGCCACTCACCACGGACATGGTTGTAGAGGGGTCCAGTGCGACTGGCCGCTTGCCATCGGCCACTTTCACTGCCCCCAGCGGGCGCGGTACAGCGCCCGGTCGCCAGGCTGGTGCCTCAATGATAAGTGTGCCCTGGCCGGCCCGCATGAGACGGGTGTCCGACTCGAGATGAAAGCCAAGACTTTCGCCAGCGCGGTGCCGGAACACCGCTCGGCCAAAGCCGGGCACCTGATGAGTCAGAGTACAGTCAAAAACGGACTCGGAAAGATACCACTGGCTGTTCTCGATGCCTGCGCCATAGGTGGCGGCCGCCACCGTCGGGGAAAATGCCGCCGACACCATGATTGCCAGCAGAGCCTGGAAAGAGAGAAGCTTCATGTCATTTCGTCCGGTTCATCATCATTCAGCCGTGGGATTATCCACACAGTAGTCTCTGTTTATCGGCGGGCAATGCCGACTCTTTAGCGGCCATGCCGACTAATCAAAAACGGCTTCTGGTATACTCACGCGCAACACGGGACTTTCACCCAGCGATGCCTTCAGGAAGCCGTTACCGCATGACCGAACACCTGACCCTCACCCGACCCGATGACTGGCACCTCCACCTCCGGGATGGGCCTGTTCTAGATGATGTAGTGCCAGCCACCGCCCGATGTTTTGGCCGCGCAATTGTCATGCCCAATCTGGTGCCGCCGGTAACCAATGCGGCCATGGCACTGGCCTACCGTGACCGCATCCTGCAGGCCAGAGGCGAATCCGAAGGCTTTGAGCCGCTGATGACCCTGTACCTGACAGAGCAGACCACCCCGGATGACATTCGCGAGGCTCACGCCAGCGGCATTCCGGCAGCAAAGCTGTATCCGGCAGGAGCGACAACCAACTCGGCCTCTGGCGTGACCGACATCAACCGCATCCACGATGTTCTTGGCGAAATGGCCGACTGTGGCATGCTGTTGCTGACCCATGGCGAAGTCACAGACAGCCATGTTGACATCTTCGATCGGGAAAAAGTCTTCCTGGAACGGGTGCTGGCACCCACTCTCGGATCTTTCCCGAATCTGAGGGTGGTTCTTGAGCATATTACCACGGCTGACTCGGCTGCTTTCGTAAAGCAGCACGCCGGCAGCAATCTGGGCGCCACCATCACGCCCCAGCATCTCATGTATAACCGGAATCATCTGCTGGTGGGGGGCATCCGTCCCCACCTGTACTGCCTGCCCATTCTGAAGCGGAACATCCACCAACAGGCGCTGCAGGACGTGGTGGTCAGCGGAGATGCACGGTTTTTCCTTGGAACGGATTCGGCACCCCATGCCCGGGGCCGCAAGGAGACTAGCTGTGGCTGCGCGGGGTGCTATTCGGCCTTCACCGCCATAGAGCTTTACGCCGAAATCTTTGAAGACCTGGGCGTTCTGGACCGGCTGGAAGCCTTCGCCAGTTTTCACGGCCCTGATTTTTACGGCCTGCCCCGCAATCGCGATACGATTACCCTTCTCCGGGAAAGCTGGTCCGTCCCGGACAGCCTGCCGCTGGGCGGTGACGACATTGTCCCGCTGCGGGCCGGTGAGACCCTGCGCTGGCGCCTCGCCCCCGCATCACAGACTAGTCAAGGAGTTTGAGTGACTGACGAAACAACCTCTCCGTCCCCCATGGCAGCCCGTTTCCGGGGATTTCTGCCTGTCGTCGTGGATGTGGAAACCGGGGGATTCAATTCCCGCACCGACGCCCTGCTGGAAATTGCCGCCGTACTTCTGGACATAGACGAAGACGGCAACCTGTGTCGCACCCAGACCGTCCTGCAGCAGATTGACCCGTTTGAGGGCGCCAATCTTGAGCAGTCGGCTCTGGATTTCACAGGTATCGACCCCTACAGCAGTGAGCGGGAAGCCGTGCCTGAAGTTGAAGGGCTGAGCGAGATTTTCAGTGCCATCCGCAAGGCCGTAAAGGCCCATGGCTGCAAGCGGGCCATTCTGGTGGGCCACAACGCCACCTTTGACCACAACTTTCTGTTCGCGGCCGCGGAACGGGCGGATATCAAGCGCAACCCCTTTCATCCTTTCTCGACCTTCGATACGGCCACCCTGGCCGGGCTGGCCTATGGTCACACGGTACTGGCCCAGGCCTGCAAACTGGCGGGCATTCCGTTTAGCAGCAAGGAGGCCCACTCCGCGGCCTACGATGCAGAGAAAACCGCCGATCTGTTCTGCGGCATAGTCAATCGCTGGAAGGAACTGGGGGGCTTTCCACCCCCACCGATCCCTACAGACCCTGCCTGAATATCTGTTTTCCAGAGCACAAAAAACCCCGCCGCAGCGGGGTTTTTTGTGCTCTGGAACCGGCGCCTGTTAGAGGCCGCCGGCGTTCTCGGACAGATACTTGGCGACACCTTCCGGTGATGCGTCCATACCTTTGTCACCCTTGGTCCAGCCAGCAGGACAGACTTCCCCGTGCTCTTCGTGGAACTGCAGGGCATCAACGAGACGGACGAGCTCGTCGATATTACGCCCCAGGGGCAGGTCGTTGACAATCTGCGAACGAACCACGCCTTCCTTGTCGATAAGGAAAGCGCCACGGAACGCCATGCCGCCTGCCGATTCCACATCAAACGCCTTGGCGATATCGTGATTCATGTCAGCCGCCATGGTGTAGCGAACCTTGCCAATACCACCCTTGTCTTCCGGGGTGTTGCGCCAGGCGTTATGAGTGAAGTGCGAATCGATGGAGACACTGATCACCTCGACACCGCGCTCTTCGAATGCATCCATCCGATGATTCAGGGCAATGAGCTCTGAGGGACATACAAAAGTGAAATCCAGCGGGTAGAAAAAGATAAGGGCCGGTTTGCCCTTGATGTTTTCCGCCAGGTTGTACTCATCAACAATAGTGCCGTCGCCCAGAACAGCCGGTACGGTAAAGTCTGGTGCCGGTTTTCCTACCAGTACGCCCATGATTTTCTCCATTCAGTGAAAGGGTGTGGTTCAAAAAGAGGCCTCGGAAACGAACAGGGAAAGAGCTCCCGAAGGCTGATCATTACTGTGATTGCCTATATATGAGGTGCCGAGAACAGAATTCAACCGTCCAGGGACGATACACAGGAGCGGGCTGCGTTCCATGGGCTGCGAATAGTTTCCTGGAATCAGATATATCGGAAATAACTTTGATGCGTCTCATCTTTGCTGAGAAGGGATCAGGGCGCTCCAAATGAAGCGCCCCCCGGCTGCTACCAGTGAATACCTCGCATGATGGCTGCGAAGGCGACCTGCTCAGAGGACACTTTGGTTTTCCGGGCACCTGTCTCACCGGCCTTTGGCGTGGCGTCCGGGAACATCTTGTACCCCGTGTTCATTATGATCTCGCCCATCTTGGGCGCAACGGCGTGCAGGACCTGGGCAAAGGTACCCAGGCGTGTTGCAATCCGCTTGGGACGATAGATGATGGCATCCGCCACCATGTCTGCCGCTTCGTCGGGGGACAGTGTCGGTACCTGGTCGTAGATCTTGGTAGGCGCGATCATGGGGGTTTTCACCAGCGGCATATTGATGGTGGTGAAGGTCACATTCTGGTCCGACCACTCGGCTGCCGCGCAACGGCTGAACGCATCCAGCGCCGACTTGGAAGCCACATAGGCCGAGAACCTGGGGGCGTTGGTGAGTACGCCGATTGAGGAGATGTTGACCACATGGCCGCGACGACGCTCGAGCATGGAAGGTGCAAAGCCCATGATCAGACGGACTGAACCGAAATAGTTCAGTTGCATGGTACGCTCGAAATCGTGAAACCGGTCGAATGACAGGTTCAGGGAACGCCGGATGGACCGCCCCGCATTGTTAATAAGGAAATCCACGTGGCCGTGATCCTTCAGGACCTGCTCTATGAACCGGTCAGCGTCCTCCATATCTGAGAAGTCGCACTGGTACGGATAGACCCTGGCACCCCGGGATGACAGCTTCGCGGCCACCTCATGCAGACGCTCCTTCTTGCGGGCACCGATGACCAGAATGGCCCCGGCATCAGCCAGCTTTTCTGCGGTTGCCAGACCGATGCCGGAGGTGGCACCGGTAATCACCACGACGCGCCCTTCCACGGAGCCTCGAAGAGTGCGGTCCTTGAACAGGTCCGGATCCAGGTTGCGCTCCCAGTAATCCCAGATCGTCGGTGCATAGGTTTCAAGACGGGGGACTTCAATGCCAGTGTCTTTCAGCACGCGCTCTGTCTCGCGGGCATCAAACCGGGTCGGATAGTTGATGAAAGACAGGACCGACGCCGGGATACCCATGTCATCCAGCACGGCACTGGTGAGCCGCTTGACCGGAGGGAGGTTCTTCACACTCTGGCGGATGAAAGGGGGAATAAAGCCGAACATCCGGGAGTCGATCCGCATTGCCATCCTGGGTGCGTGGCCAGCTTCTGCAAAGATATTGAGGATCTCACCCACCTTGTAGGGATCCGAATCCACCAGGTGGAAGCAGTTGCCATCTTCACCATCCAGGTGAGCGATGTGATCCATGGCATTGACGACAAAATCAACCGGGACGACATTCAGGCGACCGCCTTCAATACCAACAGTGGGCACCCACTGGGGAATCGTACGGCGGATTTTCTGGATCAGCTTGAAGAAATAATAGGGGCCATCGATCTTGTCCATTTCGCCGGTCTTCGAATGGCCAATGACCATTCCCGGACGGTAGATACGGAAAGGCACCCTGCATTCCTGGCGGACCACTTTTTCCGATTCGTGCTTGGTCTTGAGGTAGGGGTGATCCAGCTTTTCTGCTTCCTCGAACATGTCTTCCCGGAAGGTGCCCCTGAAAAGGCCGGCGGCTGCAATGGATGACACGTGATGAAAGCGCTTTGCCTCGAGTACCGCTGCCGCGTTCACGGCATTGCGGGTACCTTCGACATTGGCAAACGCCTGGGCTTCCTCGTCCGCACCCATGTCATACACAGCGGCCAGATGGAAAAAGTGATCAATCTTTCCTTTCAGCGCCTTGACGTCTTTCGCGCTGAGGCCGAGCTCCGGTTTGGTGATATCACCGACAACCACCTTCACCTGATCTTCAGTTGCGCCCCAGCGCTCCCTCAGTTTGTCCAGCTTGAATATGGATTCTTCACGCACCAGCACGTGAACGGTGCCGCCCCGCGCCAGCAGTTTTTCCACCAGAAAACGGCCAATAAAGCCCGTGGCACCCGTTAAAAAGTAGTTCATTGATACCCCATCCTGCTTGTCATTGTTAAATTCCCGCGAACGCTCCATGGCGCTTGCCACCGATCACCGACGGACCATCCGCTCAAAAAGTGAGCCGTATTATACTTACTTGCTGTTCTCATGTATTGCGATTTTTACCGGATCCAGCCTTTAACCTTTTGATTTTTATAGAGCAAAAACTCTAAAGTCCCCGAGCAGAGGCGATCGACTGGCGCCATAAATAAAACCGGACTCCATGAGATTAGCACAGCTCCTGGAGCCTGCATGATTTGACAACGCTCCAGATCCGCCGCAACACCCGGCGTTAAATGATGGACATGAAGACAGACATGAAAAGCCTTCGCGCGGGTGACATAATCAGGGCTTTCCATAACCTGTAAAACCGGATGGTGCTTGCTTCATGTCAAAACAGCCGAAACAGCCAAAACAGGACGCCAACGCGGACCGCTACATCGCCATCGCCCGGGCCTGCCTGAAAGCCATCAACGACACCTCTGCGGAAAAAGGCAGCCGCGAGGAAAAGATCCAGGCGGTTTACGAAGCCATCGATGAGGCGTTCCAGCAGGAGTTTGCCGACTATCACCAGTCCACTGCGGTCATGGCTTCCGTACTGGAACGGATCGCATCGGGGCAGCTCAGCGGGGAAGACGCGGCGAATCTCGCCAGGAAGACCCTTGATCAGCAGCCCCAGAGCACACGGCAATCGGTTATTCACTGACACCAGCCCTATCGGAGTATTAAATGTCATCTGGCACCGTTCTGAGACCAACGGCCCTTTCCGGGCTTCTGCTCACCTCCTTGCTGCTACTTGTTACTGGCCTGGCCCAGGCACAGGTTACGCCGGCAAAAAGCCCCAGTGATGAGAACCTTTACCGTTATCTCACTCTGGACAATGGTCTCGAAGTGCTGCTGGTTTCAGACGAGGCATCAGACAAGGCCGCCGCTTCCCTGGATGTCGCCGTGGGCAGTGGCGATGATCCGGAAGAACGCCAGGGGCTGGCGCACTTTCTTGAACACATGCTTTTTCTGGGTACCGAAAAGTATCCGGATCCTGGAGCCTACCAGCAGTTCATCAAGAGCCACGGCGGCAGCCACAACGCCTTTACCGCCTTTCAGGACACCAACTACTTTTTCGATATCCAGGCTGAGTTTCTGGAACCGGCCCTGGACCGTTTTGCCCAGCAGTTTTCCGCTCCTCTTTTCACCCCGGAGCTGGTGGAACGGGAACGCCGGGCGGTGCACTCCGAGTTCAGCGCCAGCCTCAAGGACGATGGTCGCCGTATTCACGCGGCCAGAAAAACCATTGCAAACCCCGAGAGCGCATACAGCCAGTTCCACGTAGGCAATCTCTCCACCCTGGAAGACACGGAACAGAACCCCTTGCGACCTGACCTGCTGAAGTTCTGGCGTGAGCACTATTCTTCCAACATCATGACCCTGGTAGTTTACGGCCCCCAGACTCTCGAAGAACTGGAGACCATGGTCAGGACCCGTTTTGTGAAAATCGAAAACCGGAATCTGAAACCGGAGGCTCACAGGGCCCCCATCTTCAGGCCGGATGACCTGCCCGGCAAGCTACAGGTCGAGGCAGTGAAAGATCTCCGGCGGGTGACCCTGACCTTTCCGATTCCATCCCAGCGGGATCACTACCAGAGCAAGCCCGACCATTACGTTTCAAACCTGCTCGGCCATGAGGGACCGGGCAGCCTTTATGACGTGTTGCGGCGCGAGGGGCTGGTGGACAGCCTGTCGGCGGGAAGCGCGATCGATACTGGCTACCAGAGCACCCTCGAACTCTCCATGGCCTTGACTCCGGAAGGTCTGAAACGCCGGGATGAAGTCGTCAGCCTGGCGTTCGATTATATAGAAAAGGTGCGCAGGGACGGCGTCAGCAGGCAGCGCTTTGATGAGATGCAACGCCTGGCCGAGATCGACTTCCGCTTCAAGGAACGGCCCTCTCCGCTCCACCAGGTCAGCCGGCTGTCAATGCAGATGCATCACGTAGCCCCGGAAGACGTGCTCCGGGCGCCGTGGATGATGGCCGAGTACAGGCCAGAGCTGTATCAGGAGATACTCGACCAGCTGACTCCTGAAAATACTCTGGTCACCGTGGTGTCTCCAGACGGGCCGGAAGGCCAGGTGCAGAAAACCACCTGGTATAAAACCGTCTATACCTTTACCGAAACGACAGCTGCAGAACTTCACGACGCTGCTCGGCCCAGGCTTGCCGAACAGCTGGCACTTCCAGCCGCCAACCCGTTCATCCCGGAAGATCTGTCCATGGTCCCGGGGAACACAATGGATCAGCCGGCTCGGCTTGCCCCAGTAAAAGATGACGCAGGGGGCCTGACTCTCTGGTACGCCCGGGACGTCCGTTTCGATGCCCCAAGGGCAAACGTCTACCTGAGCCTCCGTTCACCCACGGCCCTGGCATCAGCGAAGAACGAAGTGCTATCTCAGCTGCTGGTGGATGCCATTAATACCAATCTCAACGCATGGGCTTACGCCGCCCAGCTCGCAGGCCTTGATTACAGTGTCTACAACCATCTGCGAGGGGTCACGATCCGTGTTGGCGGCTACAACGACAAGCTCCACACCCTGTTCAGTCGCATTCTTGGCCAGGTGGCGGACACCCACATCGACGGGCAGCGTTTCGAAATCGCAAGACAGAACCTTCTGGACAGCCTGCGTAACAAATCCAGGGAGCGGCCCGTGGCCCAGGCTTCCCAGTTCCTGCAGAGTGCGCTTATTGAAGGCACCTGGACCACGGATGAAAAACTGGAGGCCACCCGTAATGTCACCCTCGATGAGCTGAAGGCTTTCGGCAGCCAGTTGCTCGCCAGGGTTGACCCGGTGATGCTTGTCCACGGCAACCTCACACAGGCGTCGGCACTGAACCTGAGCCATTTCGCCCGAGCCAGCGTGCTGAAGAACAGCGAAATGGTAAACGTGCCCCGAAGCGGTGTCCGGGACCTGCCTGCCCAGGAGACGGAAGTCACCCTGACCGTGGATCACCCGGATACTGGCTACCTGCTTTATCTGCAGGGGGAAGACACAAGCTTTGACAGCCGCGCGAAATACCGCCTGTTGGGACAGGTCGTCAGCAGCCCTTTCTACCAGGAGATCCGGACCAACCGGCAACTCGGCTACGTGGTCTATGCCACCCCCTACGAAATGCTGGAAACCCCGGCCCTGGGTTTTGTGGTGCAGTCTCCGGAAGCCACCGGTCAGGAAATCGACCAGGCCGTTCAGGAATTTTCAGAACAGTTCCGGGAGGACCTGGCAGGCATGACCGACACCGAACTCAGGCGGGAGAAGAGTGCCGTTACCAGCAAACTGCTGGAGAAAGACCGCACCCTTGCCGAGGTGTCGGAGCGGTACTGGCGGGAAATCGACCGCGGCGCCACGGATTTCAGTTCCCGTGACAAGCTGGCCGGGGCCGTGGAGCAGGTACGACTTGAGGAACTGGTGGGAACTTACGAGTCCTCCATACTGAAACGCCAGAATGCCCTTGAAATCGTGACAGTGCCCGGCCCCTCAAGCAGCGGCGGCATCATGACGCGCCTGCGCCAGCGTGAAGCCGTGGAATAATCCGGACCGTGATTCTGGGGGAAGCAAAAAGGAGGGGTTGAGGATGCCTGTCACACAGGCATGGCCAGAAAACGCTGCCAGTCCTCAATCTCGTCCACATCCCAGCGTGGCTCCAGCAGACTGAACGTGAGCCCCACACTGTCAAGACGCTGGCAGGTCTGCTCCAGCACCTGCGGACTGCCCCACTCGATGTCATCCAGCATGCCTTCCGCCACCCTTCGGGCTCCGAGCAGAACGTAACCGCCGTCGTCAGACGGGCCAATCACCACATCTGCGTGATCCAGAGCCGCCACTGCGTCACGGACATAGTCGCCGTCCACCGAGGGACAGTCGCTGCCCACAATGATTGCCTTCCGGTAACGGGCCAGAGTGCGCTCAAAAGCGTCGTTCATCCGGGCGCCCAGGCCCTCACCCTTCTGCACTCTCTGAACCACCGCCCGCTGATTCAGTGCCTTTACCAGATGGCGGGCGGGTTCCGGCACCGGCTCCAGGGCCCGGTCCCACCAGAACTGCAGCGGCAGCTCGGTGCCCGCCAGTGAGGTCAGCACCGTGGCTGTAAGCTGCATATGAGCCTTGAGTGCACCTTCTTCGCCCAGGGCGGGCGCCAGACGGGTTTTCACCTTCCCGAGTTCGGGCCATCTGGCGAACTGGATGAGTGTTACATGGTGGGAGCCGGACCGGTCATCGGCTGGCCGGGCGGAAGAGATATCAGGACTGGGCATTTCGGACATCAGAACGGTATTCCTGTGCAAGAGTATTCGGGGACTCTCCCCGCCAGTAGCGCCAGCGCAGGCGCCACATGAGCCAGATGGTATGCCAGGCGCCGCGGGACTCCCAGCGCCGGCTGTCCGTGACCACCGGATCGTGTATACACCAGGGGCGGGACGCCAGCCGAAGCCGGCTGGACAGTTCCACATCTTCCATCAGGGGAACCCTGGCAAAGCCATGCAACGCTTCAAATACCGACCGACGGACAAAGATGGCCTGATCGCCTGTGGCAATACCCGTAAGGCGGGAACGCTGGTTCATGAACCAGGCAATCACCCGGAACAGCAACCGCCGTCCGCTGAGACGCACATCAAACCGTCCCCAGTGCAGGTGCGAGCGATAAAAGTCCGCGAGGGTTTCTCTGGCCGCTTGCGGCAGCCGGGTATCTGCGTGCAGGAACAGAAGTATGTCGCCACTGGCCAGTTCGGCGCCGGCATTCATCTGGGCTGCCCGGCCCAGCTCCGCAGTCACCAGGTGGTTACACAGTGGTCTGGCTTTCTCCCGGGTGCCGTCGTCGCTGCCCCCATCCACCACAATCACTTCATGGCCTGCCTCACGCCAGGGCTGAAGCGGCAGCAGGCTCGCCTCAATGCTGGCAGCCTCGCGCCAGACTGGCACGATAATGCTGATACGGGGTGGGCCGGGAGGCTCCTGTTCTGCCGCGGAATCGGCGCTTTCCGGCTGGTTGACGACAGTGGAACGCATCTCGGACTTATGGGTATTCATGAAAGCTCGCTGACCTCAGCGGTGATGTCATTAAAGGTAAAACACTAACACAGAGAAGGGAACGCCATCACACAGGGTTGAGGCGCGGCTCCTGTGCGGCTATCATACCGCCCTTGCCGAATATGTCTCAGTAGCTCAGCTGGATAGAGCAGCCCCCTCCTAAGGGGCAGGTCGCAGGTTCGAATCCTGCCTGGGACACCATTTCTTCCCCGACAATTCGCCAGAACCTTTTTGCTTCGCTAGAAACTCTATCGAGACACAGTCATTAGATTCCTGAGCTGGCGGGGCAAAATATCATAAAAAAATTTTTGGCCACGACCGAAACTGTGCGCACGGTTCAGTTCTCGTTCATTATTTTTTGTCAAAATAATTCTGGCTTGATAATGTCTTGATCGACTGAAATTAAAGGAAAAATTAAACATGGACGTTGTGATTAACCTGGATAGCCTGGGATTTGGCATCCCCAGGACGGGCTTTGGCCTGAACCTGATTTCTGGAAGCTATATTCAAGTTTCCAATCCTGCAAAAAGAAAGCCGGATATATTCGGCTTAACCGACGTGCTCTCTTTGGGGGATAACTCCAGCACAATGGTTTTTGCCTCACTTAAGACCAGCCCCATCAAGCTTTCCACAGCTGAGGAAATTCAGTCTTTTACAATGTCCGGACTGGTAGCTCAGAAGATCCAGATCAATATTGATGGCACCCTGATTGGTAACGGCAAAGCAGATGTGACCATCACGAGGATTGATGGTGATGGCCGGCCAACTGAGCTTTTGAAGAGGTTCGACGTTAAGGTGTCAGGCGGCCAACTTGCTCGGACCTCTATCCGTGGAAATGTTCGTAAATTACCCTGACCAAAAGGACAATGGTTATGGTCAGAGCAATGCCAGTTACACGGATGACGGGTCGGTTACTCATTTTGGTCATGCATGTGGCCCAGGTAATACTCACGGTCGGCGGCATTGGGATTCTGTTCACCCGTTCCTCCTATGAGCCGGTCAGCCAAAACATTTTTGGCTCTGATGCTCCACTGATGGACCGGGAGTGGCTGGACATGCTCATGTCCCCCCTGGCGGTTCTGCCACTCGCAATATTTGTGGCTGGCTTTGTCTATTTTCGAAAAAAGTCGCCAGAGTCCCGCAAGCTTTTTATCGACATGGTCTACACAATGGCGATGACTGGCTGGATAGCCATATTGTTATCCGGTCTTTATGCTCCAGTCGCTTCTGCATAACCACTACATTTCAGGCGGGAAGGCTCTACTAATCGATACCATTTTGAGACTTCCGCCTGTTCAGCCGCGACAACCCGGAAACTAACCCGCTCAACATGGCCATACTGGGCCGTACAACAAGCCGCATTATCCAGCTGCCGATGTACAACACCGGCAGCAGTATCAACAGCCACCCCAGAAACTGCACCAGCCATACCGGATAACCCAGCACTTCAGAAACCCCGGCGAGAAAATCGTTGACGATGCCGGGGTGCCTGATCACCAGATAGCCAACTCCGATTACTGCCGGCCATTTGGCGTATCTGGCGCTATTCAGCACCATCCGGCCACCGTTACCAAGGCGGGCGACGAAGGCTGCAGAGCGGGTGCTTCTGGCGGCTCCTTTCGTGGTTGCGGCAGTGGCGCGCCCTGCCCTCAGAACCTTCAGGGCGCTGGCGAAGACGAGTACGTCCACGGAGGCCCAGCCAATGTCTTCCGCGGATACGCCCTCACCGGTACGGTGTTTGATTTCAAGATTCCGGATGCCACTGGCGAAAAACTGGTTCAGGCCTTCCAGTATCCGCTCGGTTCGCACCCAGGTAACCTCACCCTCTTTATTCACAACAAACTGGCCCAGGAAATCGTGTCCTTCATCCTGGATGAAGTTGACGGCGTACCAGCCGCGCTCCACTGGAAGCAGGTTTTCAGTTTCAGAGGACGCCTCACCTTCTGCCTCCGGCTTCCCGCCACCGGTGAAATAGTCCCTGGCATTCCGGTAACTCCGGGCGGCCCGGTTCATCAGCTCAATGGAGCCAATCGGCCTGCCCAGGAAGTAGTGGATCGGTGGGAGAATGCTCTCGCCATAGAGCCGCAGGATTTCACGAAATTCGCGCTCCGGCCCGTACAGGGGAAAAATCTCACGGGTCATCTGCGGGTAGCGGAGGAAGGCGGTATGGGCCTTGAGGAAGAGGAGTT
This sequence comes from Marinobacter sp., assembly GCF_044799475.1. Lineage (GTDB taxonomy): Bacteria > Pseudomonadota > Gammaproteobacteria > Pseudomonadales > Oleiphilaceae > Marinobacter. Next base: position 3,608,441 of record NZ_CP085217.1, read on the forward strand.
CGTCGTCAGCCATGTCCAGCAGAGCCGCCTGCAGCTCAAGCGGCTCTTTTCCAATCTCCGGAAAATCGCCAAGCATATCCCCCGCCTGGATGCGGATCAGTCTTTCCTCAATGGGCATGGGGCTGGAGCTGACAGTGGCAATGAGTGCCACCGTCAGGGCCAGAGCAAGAATAAAACAGAGTTTTTTCACATTTTCATCGCCCAAGGCATGCTCTGATCGATATCAGGGGTTACCTCGATGATAGCACCCAGACCTACCCGGCACAGGTCAGAGCCCCCCTCATGCACCGGTCACCTGCCGGGTTCCGGCATGACAACGGCCCTTGCAGCACGCTGGCACACCCCATCAGAGGCGTGCACCATTGCGATCCTGCATATCAGATAAGCCCCATGGCCTCCATGGCACGGGCAACTCTGATAAAGCCATTAATGTTCGCACCCACCACATAATTACCCGGCGAGCCAAACTCCTCAGCCGTCTCAAAACAGTTTTTATGGATGTTGATCATGATGTCCTGCAGGCGCACCTGGGTGTAGTCGAAAGACCAGGAGTCGCGGCTCGCGTTCTGCTGCATCTCCAGGGCAGAGGTGGCGACACCCCCGGCGTTGGCCGCCTTGCCCGGCCCGTAGGCCAACTTCGCATCCTGGAAAACCTGGATGCCTTCCGGCGTGGTGGGCATGTTCGCCCCCTCGGCCACGGCAATGCAGCCGTTCTTCACCAGTGTCCTGGCGTCCTTGCCGTTGAGTTCATTCTGGGTGGCGCAGGGCAGAGCCACATCGCAGGGTATGTCCCAGATGTTGCCACCTTCCACGTACCTCGCATCCTTGTGGAATTCCAGGTACGCACTGATCCGACGGCGCTCAACTTCTTTGATCCGTTTGACCGTGTCCAGGTCGATCCCTTTTTCGTGGACAATGATTCCACTGGAATCGGAGCAGGCGATGACGATCGCGCCCAGTTCATGGGCTTTCTCGATCGCGTAAATAGCGACATTGCCAGAGCCGGACACCACCACTTTCTTGTCTTCCAGGGAATCACCCCGCGCCTTGAGCATTTCCTGAGTAAAAAACACGGCGCCATAGCCGGTGGCCTCGGTGCGCACCAGGCTGCCACCCCACTCCAGACCCTTGCCAGTCAGTATCCCGGACTCATAACGATTGGTGATGCGTTTGTACTGACCAAACATATAACCGATCTCCCGGCCGCCCACCCCGATATCGCCGGCGGGCACGTCAGTGTGCTCACCCAGATGCCGGTAGAGTTCGGTCATCAGACTCTGGCAGAACCGCATGATCTCGCTGTCAGACTTGCCCTTGGGATCAAAGTCACTGCCGCCCTTGCCGCCGCCAATGGGCATGCCTGTGAGCGCATTCTTGAAGACTTGCTCAAAGCCCAGAAACTTGATGATTCCCAGATAAACGGAAGGATGGAACCTTAAGCCACCCTTGTACGGGCCCAGGGCGCTGTTGAACTCCACCCGAAAGGCCCGGTTGATATGGATCTCGCCGGTGTCGTCCTGCCAGGGCACGCGGAAAATGATCTGCCGCTCCGGCTCACAGATGCGCTGGATAATCTTTATATCGGCAAAGTGGGGGTATTTCGCCATCACCGGGCCCAGGGTTTCAAAAACCTCGAGCACAGCCTGGTGAAATTCCACCTCACCCGGGTTGCGGTGTAGTACTTCCTGGTAGATACCATCCAGTTTTTGATCCAGTCGCACAGTCATTCGGTGATTCCTTGAAAATTAATCGGCGGTCGCCAGCAAGACGAAGCGTGAAAGCCGGCTGATTGCACCACGGAGGTGCAGGAATTTGCAAGATTGCCCTGCCTGTGCCGGAATATTTATTTCCCGGCTTTTCAACCAGCATAAAAGCGACGCGCCAGGAGATGCGCTGCTAAAAGGATCAGACTATCCACAGAGCATTTCCGCCATCAGGCCTGTGGTGCTCGCCCATTCTCTGTCAACTGGCTGTGGAGTATGGCCAGCGCGGGCACCAGCAGCATCAACAGGAAGGTTCCAAACAGAATGCCGAAGCCCAGGCTCACCGCAGTGGGAATCAGGAATTTTGCCTGCACGCTGCGCTCCAGAATCAGGGGGAAAACCCCGAAGAAGGTAGTCAGTGAAGTAAGCAGGATGGGACGGAACCGATCAAGAGCAGACTCGATGATGGCTTCCGCCGCGGCCATCCCCTGACGGCGCTTCTCACCGACAAAATCCAGCATCAGCAGGGCGTCGTTGATGATCACGCCGGACAATCCGACGATGCCGAACAGGCTCAGCATGGTGAGATTGAGTCCAAGCAGCATGTGCCCTGCCAGCGCCCCGATAAATCCGAAAGGAATGGTCAGAAGAAGAATGAAAGGCCTGGTGTAGGCATTAAAGGCCAGCGCCATAAGCGCGTATATGGCAAACAGGGCGAGCAGAAAATTGCTCGCCAGCGCCGGGGTGGTGCGGCCCTGCTCTTCCTGCTCCCCGCCAACGGTCACCCGCAGATCCGGGTGCTTTGCCTGGAGCCCGGGCAGGACACTGGAAAGAATGTGGGCTGTAGCCTCTCCCCCCGTAGTTATGTCCGGATTGGTGTCCGCGTACACAGTGGTGATGCGCCGACCATCAAGACGGTCGATCCGGGCAGGGGCAGGACGGCGCTCCAGCTCTGCCACCATCCCCAGCGGGATGTAACCCCCAGGTACTGCAATTTCATAGGCCTCCAGATCACCCAGACTGTCACGCTGATGTTCCGGGAGCCGGACCCGCACCACCACTTCCTCCCTGCCCCGCTGGACCCGCACTGCTTCGGCGCCGAATACGGCTGCCCGAACGCTCCTGGCCAGCTGGCTCAGGGTGACACCATAGCGCCGTGCTTCCGGCTTGAGTTCAAGGGCAATCTCATCAGTGGTTCGGAACCGGTCATCCCGGATTTCATATACCCCCTCAATGCTGCCAAGCTCCTGACGCATGGCCTCCACAACTTCATTCACCGTACTTTCACTGTTCGCGGATATTTCAAGGGCAACCGGGGCACCCACATCCACCAGACTTGAGGAAAAGGACAGCTGGCGGGCCCCGGCTATCTCCGGTGCGGCCTGCCGCCAGGCGTCCTCGAACTCGACAGCTTCAAAGGAACGGATGTCTGCGTCCATGATCCTGGCCGTCACCGTGGCCAAATTTGCTTTGGCGCCAACACGCCGCTCCTGCCCTGGCTCATTGCTCCGGGCCGGGCGCCCCACAGTTATCAGACTGCCGCTGACTACCTCTGCAACCTGGATTCCATGACGGTCAGCAATTTCTCCGGCGGCTCTATCAATGGCTGTCTCCAGTCGCTGGGCCGTTTCAAGGGTCAGTAATTCCGGCGAGTTCTGGGGAATTTCCAGGGTGGCCGTGACATAGTTGCCTTCAATTTGGGGAAAGAATACAAATTTGACGTAGCCCCCCGCCAGCAGACCGCCAGCCGCCAGCAGGAGTGCTGTGGCACAGGCAACTGTAAACAGCGGATGGCCCACAGTGAAACTCACGGCCTGGCGCAGCGGACCGCGCACGAACCGGTGAAGGGCATTATCAACCCTGTGTCGCACGGATTCGGAAAACCGCCGGGGGGAGAAACGCCGTGGCGCCTCCGGGCGAACACCGGCCAGATGATGGGGCAGCACGAAGAAGGATTCAGTGAGGGACAGCACCAGGGTAAAAATCACAATGGCAGCAATGTTATTGACGAACTGGCCCGCCAGACCGGGCAGAAAGAGAAGCGGAACAAAGGCAATGATGGTGGTGCTGACCGCAAAGAAAACCGGCCGCGAAACCCTCTGGGCCGCTTCGATCGCCCGGTCCAGTCCGGAGCTGTCGCTTTTTTCACCGCCACGCCGCTGGTGATGGCTGTGGGCGTTCTCCCCCACCACAATGGCGTCGTCCACCACGATGCCAATCGCCAGGATGAAGCCGAACAGGGACAGGGCATTAATGCTGATCCCGAACACCGCCATCAATCCGAAGGCCCCAACGAAAGAGGCGAATATCCCCACCGCAACCCAGGCCGCCACTCTGAGATCAAGAAACAGGGCGAGGATGAGGACCACAAGACAGATGCCCAATGCGCCATTCCTGATCAGCAGCTGGATGCGGTTTTCAAGCGGCCTGGCATCGTCCCGCCATACCTGAACCGAGACTGTCTCAGGAAGCTGGGGAGAGAGTCGGCCGGAAAGATAATTTTCCACCTGGTCAATAACTTCCAGAATCTGCTCGTCGCCGGTCCGAAAGATGGTAACGAGCACCGCTGGCTTGCCATCAACGCGGGTAGTAACAGGCGTATCCTCAAAGCCATCGATCACTTCTCCGAGATCCCGCACGCGGGTTGCAGCGCCGCTCTCCCCGGTAAACAGCACGATCTCGCCAAATTCTTCCCCCGTGCGGTTCTCACCAAGAGTTCGCACCAGTAACCGGTCCCGTGGTGACTCGATTTCCCCCGCGGAAAGCTCAAGACTCTGATTTCCCACAATGTCCGCCACCTCAACAAGGCTGGTGTGATGGGCTTTCAGGGTCTGGCGGGGAATCGCAATGGAGATCTGGTAGTCCGCCACACCGCTCAGCTCTGCCTGGGAAACCCCCGGCAGGCGGGTAATTTCATCCCGGGCCCGATCGGCAATTTCCTTGAGGGTCTTGACGCTGGCATCGGTCGGCGGCAGGTCAGCAGACAGGGCAATCTGCAGAACCTGTTCCTGCGGCTCGACCCTGACCACTTCCGGTTCCTCCGCTCCTTCGGGAAACACCAGGATGCGGTCGATCTCGGATTTTACCTCGTCCAGGGCTTCCGACACATTGACGCCCTGGTAAAGAAAAATCAGCACCTGTCCCACATCTGGCGCTGCCGTGGATCGAATCTTGCGGACGTCCTCGAGGCCTTCAACCCTCTCTTCAATCGGCTTCACGATCGACTGCTCCACCTCATCCGGAGTGGCACCTGGAAAGGGCACGGTGACCATGATCTGCTCGACCTCGATCTCCGGGAAGAGGCGCACTGTAGTGTTGTAGAGCGCAGAGATGCCGGCAGCCAGAATGCCGATAAGGAGAAGGTTGGCGGCGACGCGGGAGCGTCCCATCGCATTGATCAGCGCGTTCATTCCTGATCTCGCTCCCTGGGTCGTACCTCCAGGCCTGCCACCGGGCTCGCAAGGTCGGTCAGAAGCAGCCGGTCCTCCGGCCCCAGTTGTCCGGTCTGAATCACAGCCCGGTCATCTGGTCGGAAAAGAACCTCGACATCGATGGGTTCAAGGGTCTGGTCCTCCCTGAGACGCCACACCCGCCCCGGCTGCTTCAGCGCGGTGGCGGGGATATGCCACCAGTCACTGCGCCCCGTCAGTTCCAGCCGCACATCAACCAGATCATCCAGCAGAAGCCGGGGCCGGTCTCCATCCGGAGTGAAGGCCCCGTCCACCCGCACCACAAGATTTACCGTGCGGGCCTGCCGGTCCACCGCCGGCTCCACCTGGGCCACAAAACCTTCGTAGGCCGCAGCAGTATCCGCGGATGAGACACGAACCTCCGCAGCCGTCCCGACCAGGTCGGAATAACCTGCCCTGCCATTGGCCCTCGCTACCAGGGCAGCTTCATTCAGAGACAGGCCGACCCTGATTTCACCGAAGTCTGTGGCAAACAGCTGGGCGATTTCCTCGCCCGGGCTGACGAACCGGCCGAGGGAAGCCTCCTCGGCGATGATTTCACTGTCGAAAGGAGCATGAATACGGGTGTCGTCGAGGCGTATGCGGGCATTCGCAAGGTTCGCCCTGGCCTGCTCCAGGGCGCTTGCTGCACGTTGTTCGTTGACTTCGGCATCGTCCAGCTGGGCCTCAGCGCTGAAGTCCCTGGTTTCAAGCTTACGGATGCGAGCAAGCTGGTCCCGGGCATTTTTGAGCTCAGCCTCGGCACGGCTGACAGAGGCCCTGGCATCAGCGACATCTGCCTCAAAGGGCTCCCTGTCGATCTGTACCAGCAAATCCCCTTCCCTGAACCGGCCGCCGCTTACCAGCCCCTCGGCCACCTGGGTAATCCGGCCGCTGACTTCACTGACGAGGGATATCCGGGCACGGGCCCGGACGAACCCTTCTACAGGAAGGGCAAGTCTGCTCCCAACCGGCTCGACTGGCGCAAATTCGGCCAGAGGTGCCAGCTCGGGAGGCTCAGCCTCAGGCCGGGGGGCCAGCGCCTGCAGGAGCCAGAATACCAGCAGCCCCAGGACAAGAACCGCAAGCCCGGCAAGACCCCAGATGAACCGGGATTTACGTTCCGGGGATTGGGATCCTTCCCTGCCTGCAGGCATTGTTGGTGGCCTCCTTTTTATGGGGTCATTCGTACTCGCGCTTGTTCACTGAGCATACCCATTCCTGACGCAGGGACAAAATATCGGGTGCTGGACGGGAGGGCTCCTTTTACTGCATCGTTGACGCTACGTCTGCCCTTCATGGCACCGGAGACCACATGAGCCAGAAAAAGATTCACGTCTTTCTTTCCCACGGCCTGGAAAGCGGCCCCGACAGCACCAAAATCCAGGCACTGAAAGCCGAAGCAGAACACTTTCCAGACATCGAGGCGCTGGCGCTGGATCATCGAGGGATCATGGACCCGGCTGTTCGCCTCAAACAGATGCAACAGGCGATGGATTCAGCCGGCGCCGAGCCGGAATTTACGATTCTCGTGGGCTCCAGCATGGGCGGCTGGGTGTGCGCCGAAACCAGCGCCCGGACACCAGTACTGGGCTGTTTCCTGCTGGCGCCGGCTCTGGCCATGCCCCGTTACCCCGACTCCCACCCGGAAATTCAGGCCAGCCAGACCCAGATCATTCATGGCTGGCAGGACGATGTGGTGGAACCCATGCCTGTCATTGAACTGGCGCAAAAACAGAACCTGTCCATTCTGATGCTGGCGGATGGCCACCGGCTGGCGGACAGCCTGAACCGGATTGTGGCGGAATTCCGCCTGTTCATGCATCGCTGTCTTGGGGGCGAAGATTAAGTCGGCCCCCCATGAACACCATTAGGGGGTGTTTGTCTCGTTCACCTGGCAGAACCACCTGGCGACAGTCAGATCTACCCCCTGTTCTCTTCTTTGTCCTCATCCCGGACGAAAAACCGCGGGTTATGCTCTACAAATATCCTGATCCATCGTTCCAGGAACGATTGCCGATGCCCCTGCTTCAGGTATCGGAATCCCAGCACCGAAATTACCAGCGCTCCAAGGGCATCAACAATCAGATCCCACATGGTGTCGGTGAGGCCCGAGGGGTCACCCAGCATGGCTTTCTGCATATTCATGCCGGCCAGGCTATCCATGGCAAACTCGAAGATTTCCCAGAGCGCCCCGAATCCCAGAGCGAATAAAAAAGCGAAAAACGCGACAAAGCCCGGCTTCATGTGAATATCCAGATTTTCCGTCTCGTTGAGGACGTGCACGAGAAGGAAACCAACTATGCCCAGCAGGAAGCCCGATGTGGTATGCAGCGCGATATCCCACCACCAGAAGCGGGTGTAATAGCCATGTATCTCCCCCAGGAACAGGGCAGCAAACACGAAGACGATGGCCAGCAGCTGAAACTGCGGTGGAATGTAGATCCGGAAGCGCCTTTCGATGACCAGTGGCAGCAGAGTAGCCAGGATGATGGCGACGCTCAGAAAAGCCGTTAGCCACTGCTGACTCCAGACGGCAAAGCCAGCCTCGGCCAGCAGGATCAACTGCAGAGAAAGAGTGATCTTCTGATGTGTAATTCGGATTCGCATCTGGCCAGTTCATTTTGTGCAATGGTGGACGATTACCCTGCCATATTGTGGCGGGCACCAAAAGATTTCTCAGACCAGGCGATCCAGGCGCAGTCGCTCGCGCCCGTCGAACAGGCGCCGACTGCCCACCGACACCGCCATCAGGGCGCCGAAACCGGTGCCTACGGTGATCGTGAACATCACGAGGATCTGGTATTTCACGGCGACCGCCGGTGGGCTGCCAGCGAGTATCTGACCGGTCATCATGCCCGGAAGGCTGACGATGCCCGCCGCCGCCATGGCATTGATGGAAGGAATCATACCGCCCCGCATGGCGTCACGACGGATGTCTCCCACTGCCTCCCGCCACGTCTGCCCCATCATCAGGCGGTTTTCGATCACCGCGCGCTGGCGCCAGATCGATTCGGTGAGCCTGTCCAGACTCAGGGCAACCCCGGTCATGGTGTTGCCCAGCATCATCCCCAGCAGGGGGATCGCGTACTGAGGTGAATACCAGGGCTCGGGTCCGATGACAACCGTTAGGGCAAGCACCGTCACGGTGAAGGACGACAGGAACATGGCGCCGGTTCCGACCCCAAAGGCCCAGCCACCGGAAAGCCGCCGCTGTTGCCGGGCCATGACTTCCCGCCCCGCCACAAGCAGCATGGCGAAGGCCATAAGCACAATCCACAAGAGGTCGGAAGTGGCAAACAGTACCTCCAGAACCAGCCCGATCAGGGTTAGCTGGACGGCAGTTCGCACTCCGGCAACAACAAGGCTTCTGGTGATGCCGAGTCGCGCCAGATGGACGCACAACGCGAGAAGAAGCAGAAGCAGCGCTGCCAGCGCCAGCTTCCACCATGCCAGATCTATCACCTCCATCAGCGTGCCTCCAGAGAATGACCATTCAGATAAAAGGCACGGTCGGCCACGCGATGGATCTGTCCGGTGTCGTGGGCGACCCAGATCACCGGCATACCGCGGCTGCGTATTTCCGAAAGCAGCCACTTCTCAACCGTTTCGGTCGTTTCCGGGTCCAGGTTGGCGGTGGGCTCATCGAGCAGCAAGGCCAGCGGCCGAGCCGCCAGAGCGCGAAGAAGGGCGAGGCGCTGTTTTTCACCGGACGAAAGGCGGCTCACGGACCAATCCATTACGTCCGGATCAAACCCCAGTTCCGACAGCCCCGAAATAGCCTCTGAGCCGGGAAAATGATCTCCTACCCGATCTGACCACCACTGACTTTCTGCGGGCACCAGCATGACCCGGCGACGCCACTCATGGCCGGGCATCGATAACTGTTCAGTGTTACCAAGGAACACCTGTCCGGCATGGGCCTCAATATCGGCTACGGCACGCAGGAGCCGAGTCTTGCCGCTGCCCGAGCGACCGGAAAGGCACACCACCTCACCCGCTGCAATCGAAAGGGATATGGGACCCGGCTCCCCGATGGAAACATTGTCCAGGCAAAGTGTTTGGGCGGAGCGCAACGAAGATACATCCTTAGGGTCAGGTCAGTAATGTCATGATGCACACGATTTACCCTGAAGCCAATTCGCGGCTATTTATCATGACTGACACTTTCCCGTATGTGTTTGTACGCTCAAGGCATTCTTATGTTATTCAGAGCCAGTGTGTTCTACTATCCGACGGTGCCGGTGATCAACGGATTCCGGTGGCCGAAAACAACAGATAACAGGAGCCTGAAATGCAGACGATTCGGACAAAACTGAGATTTACAGCTTTTTTCATGGCTATCCTGATGACCCTGGCTAGCGTCTGGGCATCTCCCGCCGTCGCAAGCGTAGTGGGAACCGGGGAACTTCTGAGCGAGCAACGGGTTGAAGTCGACCGCGCCTCTCTCCTGAACATGCTTGAACAGCAGGACGTAAAAGACAAGCTGGCGGAAATGGGCGTAAGCCAGGCGGATGTAGAGAAACGCATCCAGAACCTGACGCCCGCGGAACTGTCAGCCTTTGAACAGCAACTGGCCGAAGCACCAGTTGGTCAGAACAGCGTGGTGGGCATAATTGTGCTCTTCCTGCTGGTGTTCGTCATCACCGACATTCTTTGCGCAACAAACATCTATCCGTTTATCAACTGCATAAGGTAACTGGCCGGGACCGACATAATCATGTCTTTGCCGGGCTTTAAGCGGGCAACCGCAATCACCGCCAGCCTCATGCTGGCGGTGATTCTCAGCGGCTGTGCAAACAGGCCCCAGTGGCCAGATGCACCTTCTACTGCGCCATCCCAAGCCATTACATCCACAACATCCGAATTCGATCTCAACCAGAGAATGATCCTGGAACAGGTCCCTTTTTACGCCCAGGAACTCTACCAGTGCGGGCCAGCTTCCCTTGCCATGGTGCTTAACGCCCAGGGGCTCTCCACCCAGCCCGATGAGCTGAAAGACCTTGTCTACCTTCCGGGCCGCGAAGGCAGCCTTCAGATGGAACTGGTCGCCGCGGGTCGCAGCCACGGCATGGTGGTCTATAAGCTCGACGGTTCACTGCAGAGCCTGCTCACGGAAGTAGCCGCAGGCAACCCGGTGCTGGTCATGCAGAACCTGCGCTTCAACTGGTGGCCGCAATGGCATTTTGCCGTAGTGACGGGGTTTGACCAGGACAGGCGCAACATCATTCTTCATACCGGCACCAGCGAACTTCACGAAGAGGCGGTGGAAGTGTTCATGGCCACCTGGAACCGGACTGAAAACTGGGCAGTGGTCATGCTTCCGCCAGGGAACCTGCCCGCCACCGCAGACCCTATCGATTACCTGATGGCAGTCAATGACCTGGAAACGACCGGCCACGACGAGGCCGCCAGCAAAGCCTACAGGGCTGCGGAGCAGGCCTGGCCGGATCAGCCTGCGGCCATCATGGGCCAGGGCAACATTGCCTGGCAGGCCGGTGCCTGGACCCAGGCAACCGGACATTATCTGAGGCTCACCTCAAAATTCCCCGAACTTGCCGCAGGGTGGCACAACCTGGGCCAGTCCCTTATCAAACAGGGCTGCGAACCGGCGGCCGCTGCGGCTGCCCAGTGCGCCCACAGAATCAGGCCCTCGCTGTTCCCACCACCCGCTGCTACCGCGCCTGCGGACATTTCTGAACATTGCCCGGCTGTGGATTGCCCCCTCTGACGGGTAGCCGGTGTTCAGCAGGTCGCCACTGCCCTCTTCGAGCACTTCTTTGATTCGCCCCCCCGGACCCCATGTATACTCCTCATGCAAAAGCCATCTGCATCCGGAGACGCCGTCTTGAAAAAACTTGCCGTGCTCAAAACTGGCTCGACCTATGACCACATCCAGTCCCGGTTTGGAGACTTCGAGGACTGGTTCAGGTCCGCCCTGGGCCCGGATCTGGATATCCATGTAATTCACGTAGCGGGCGGAGAAGATCCCGGCGCGCCCCGCGACTGGGATGGCATTGTGATTACAGGCTCGCCGGCCATGGTATCGGACAGGGAAGAATGGAGCGAAGCCACAGCAGACTGGCTGCTGAAAGCCGTGCGTGAATCGGTGCCAGTGCTTGGGGTCTGTTATGGCCACCAGCTGCTTGTCCATGCCCTGGGCGGCGTGGCCGGCAATCGGCCACAGGGCCGTGAATCCGGTACTTTTGACGTATCCCTGCTACCAGCGGGGAAAGAGGACCCTCTGTTCAGCGGATTGCCAGACCGGTTTCCAGCGCATCTAACTCACCGGCAGTCGGCGCTACGGCTCCCGGAGGATGCCATACGGCTTGCGCACTCGGACAACGAACCCAATCAGGCCTTTCGTATTGGTTCCTGCGCCTGGGGGGTGCAGTTCCACCCCGAATTCGGCCCCGAAATCATGACAGCCTATCTGCGCACCCAGACCCCGGCCCTGAAAGAAGAGGGCCAGAACCCGGATGCGCTTCTGGCAAATGTCCGACCCGCACCCGCCGCTACCAGTCTGCTGAAGCGGTTTGGCGAGCTGGTACGCCTGAAAGCCCGGGAGAACGGAACACAGGGCAAATCCACTGCACTGCAAGAACCGTAATTTCAAAGGGTATGGCCCGCCATCCGGCAGCAAGGGGGAATTCCGCAGTGGTCATCACAGGAGGGACCGAGTGAAGATAAAATCGGAAGCGGTTCGGGTTACAGCCAGAAATCCCGGTTGGCTGCTCACTGCACTGATTTTTTCCATCGCGGTCTTTTCTGCGGCCAGGGCGCAGAGCGAGAGATCAGACGGAGTGCCTGTGGTGGTGGATAAAGCTGAGATGATGCCAGTCATCAGGGAAGTACCGCTGACCGGCACCGTAATCGCTCCCCGCACCTCCCTTGTGTCCGTTTCCGTAGGTGGTCTTGTGGAGCAGGTACATGTGGAAGCCGGCGACCGGGTGACCCGGGGAACCCTGCTGGTCACTCTGGATGCTGAGCTGGCGCGCCATGAGCTGGACCGTCTGAAAGGTGCTGTGCGCCAGGCGGAAGCCGAATTGGCTGATGCCCGCCGGCGCCTTGTGGAAGCTGAGTCTCTGGAAAACCGTCAAAGCATTGCCGAAAGCGAAGTGGAAAGCCGTCGTGCCGCCGCAAAAGCCGCTGCCGCGACGCTCACCCAGCGTCAGGCCGAAAGAAACCTTCAGCAGACCCGCCTTGAGCGCCACACGATTACCGCACCTTTTGATGGAGCCATCAGCCACAGAATGACCGCCGCCGGCGAATGGGTGGATCCGGGCACCGGTCTTGTGGAACTGGTAAATCTGAACGATGTGCGGATTGACTTCGCCGCACCCCAGGAAGCCTTTGCGCGCCTGACCAGGGACACGCCCCTTTCAATCCGCCTGCCCGGGCAGCCTGAACCTGTGCCAGGTCAGATCATCCGGATTGTGCCGGTAACGGACCCGGATGCCCGGAGCTTTTTTATCCAGGCCAAACCCGAAAACGGGGCCGCCATGACACCTGGTATGTCGGCGCAAGGCACTCTTCGTATCACCACGGACCAGGAAGCGGTTGCCGTTCCCCGGGACGCCCTTATCCGCTCTGCGTCGGGACGCACGACCGTCTGGATTCTGGACACATCCGCTGGCAAACCCGTGGCCCGGGAACGCAAGGTCGAGGTGCGGGCAGCCTTTGGGGAAAAGATTGCCCTGAAACAGGGACTGGACGCCGGAACCCGGGTCATCGTGCGGGGCAACACCCGTCTGCAGGAGGGTCAGGAGGTTCGGGTTGTTGACTAGCCCCCCGCGCAGGCTCGCCAGAGAGAATACCCATGTTTGAGGGCATAGTGCGCCATGGTGTCCTGGTCACGGTGGCCACCCTGCTGCTGTGTATTCTGGGCATTGCCGCCGCCCTCAAGATACCTGTGCAGATGATTCCGGACCTTGAGGTGCAGACAGTCACGGTGATTACCACCTGGCCCGGCGCCACGCCCCAGGACATCGAGAAAGAAATTCTGATCGAGCAGGAAGAGTACCTGCGCAACATTCCCAGCCTTGAGCGCATGATCTCCAACGGTACCAGTGGCCAGGCCGAGATTGAGCTGGAATTCCCCTTCAACGCAGACATGACCGAGACGCTCATCCGCGTGAACAACGCCCTGAGCCAGGTACCCTCCTATCCCCTGAACGTGGACGAGCCCCGGATCATAGCGGCCGCCTTTTCCGCCAACGCTTTCATGTATTTCCGCGTGGCGCCCCTGCCTGGCAACCCCCGCAATCTCGACATGAATCTGATGCGGGACTTCATCGACGAGCGGATCCGCACGCCCATGGAAACCGTGCCCGGCGTATCCCAGGTGGAACTGGGTGGCGGCGCCGAGCGCCAGATCCGCGTGCTGCTTGATCCCGCCAGACTGGCGGAGAACGGCCTGACCGTCATGGATGTCCGTGACCGGATGAGGGCACGAAACCAGGACGTCTCCGGCGGGGAGCTCGAGTCCGGCAAGCGCAGCTACCTGGTGCGCACCGTAGGCCGGTTCGAGAACGCGGCGGAACTGGAGAACCTCGTGCTGGCCAGGCGGGGTGACCGCATTCTGACGCTTGGCGACGTGGCCAAAGTTGAACAGAGCCATTACGAGGTGCGTGACCGGTCGTTCGTCAACGGTCAGCCGGTGCTAAGCCTGGCGGTCAGGCGTGTTGGGGGCTCCAACGTGATCGACATCAAGGAACGCATGATGGCGACCATGGATGAACTCAACGAACAGGTCTTGCGGCCCGCCGGCATGGAGATGGGATTGACCGCGGATGACGTAGTCTATGTCTCCGCCTCGATCGCCAATGTGTGGACCAACCTTGCCATCGGTGCTTTGTTCGCCACCCTGGTGATGTTCCTGTTCCTGCGCTCGGTCCGGGGCACTGCCGTGGGTGTGGTGGGGATTCCCATCTGTACCATCGCGGCCTTCCTGGGCCTGCTGCTCACGGACAGGACCATCAATGTCATATCCCTGGCCGGCGTGGCCTTCGCCATCGGCATGACCATCGACAACAGCATTGTGGTGCTGGAGAGTATTGAACGTGAGCGCCGACGCGGCCTCGAGCGCTTTGAAGCGGCAGTGACAGGGGTCCGGCAGGTATGGCCCGCTGTGCTGGCATCGACCCTGACCACGGTGCTGGTCTTCCTGCCCATCGTGTTTCTCCAGGTCGAAGCCGGCCAGCTCTATGGCGATATCGCCATCGCCATCTCCGCCTCCATCCTGGCGTCGATGCTGGTAGCAATCACCCTTATCCCCACTCTGGCCGCCAATATGGAGATCCGGGGAACCATGAAGGAAGGGGGCAGCCGCTGGGTCCGGGGAATCACCTCGGGAGTAAGCTGGCTGACCGCCCACTGGACTCGCCGGCTGGTCTGCATTCTGGCAACCGTCGGGGGTGCCGGTTTCATCATCCTGGTGCTGACGCCGCCTGCGGCCTATCTCCCCGAGGGCGAGGAAGCCAAGACCTTCGCCTCCATGAACGCGCCCCCCGGATACAACCTGGAAACCATGACCGACATCGGCCTTGAGATTCAGGATTACTTCATGGACTTCGTGGGGGACGATCCGGAAAAATTTGCCCGGGGCGAGACCGAGGTGCCGGCAATGGATTACCTCAACCTCAGTTTCAACGCCCGCAGCCTCCGCATCATCAGTGAAACAACCGACCCGGGTCAGATCGACGAGCTGATGACCGCCATCACCCGGAAATACGAGGAATACCCCGGCATGCGCGCATTTGCGTCTCGCGGCTCCATCATCACAGGCAACCAGGGCGGCACCCGCGCCGTCAGCCTGGACATCTCGGGGCCGGAATTGCCGGAGATCTATGAGGCGTCCCTGGCCATATACCGCCGAGCCAATGAGGTGTTTGAGCAACCCAGAATCCAGACACGCCCCACCACCCTGACCCTGTCCCAGCCCCTGGTGGAAGTAAGGCCCGACTGGAAACGTGCGGCCGAACTGGGGATGGACGCCGGAGCGGTAGGACTCACCGTCGCCGCCCTGACCGACGGGGCCTTCCTGGACGAACTGTTTCTTGGTGACGACAAGGTGGACATCTTTGCCTACGGTCCGGGAGGACCCGCCGCCGATCTTGCCGTACTTGATGACCTGCCGGTGCACACGCCCAATGGGACCACCCTCCCCCTGACCAGCATTGCGAGGATTGTGGAAACTGTCGACACCAGCACCGTTCGCCGGGTCAACAGCCAGCGCACGGTTACTCTCAATATCATCCCGCCAGCCCAGGTGGCCCTGGAAACCGGGGTGCAGAAAATGCGCACAGACGTCCTGGAATATCTGAGAGAACAGGGGAAGATTCCCGCCAATGTGAATGTCGAACTGACCGGTGCCAGCGACCAGCTCACCGAAACCCGGGAAGCACTGATGGGCAATTACGCCATCGCCCTGCTGATCGTATACCTGCTGCTCACGGCCATCTTCACCCACTGGGGCCTGCCACTGCTGATCATGACCACCATCCCCATGGGTATTGCCAGTGGCATTGTTGGGCTTGTGCTGATGAACACCATCGGAAAACTGCTACCCATGATCGGCCTCGAGGAGATACATCAGCCCTTTGACATGATTTCCATGCTGGGCTTCCTGATACTCCTGGGGACGGTTGTGAATAACCCCATCCTGATTGTTCACCGTGCGGTAGAGAACCTGCGGCAGCATGGCACCGACGTGGTGGAAGCCGTCAACGAAGCTGTGGAAGCCCGTCTGCGGCCGATTGTGATGTCGACCCTCACCACCCTCTGCGGCCTGTCGCCCCTGGTCTTCTTCCCCGGGGAAGGCACCGAGCTGTACCGGGGTGTGGGAGCCATCGTACTGTTCGGTCTGCTGGGCACAGCAGTGGTGGCGCTGACCTTCCTGCCATCGCTGACCGTGTTTGCTCTGAGATTCATGGGGGTGGCGAAGCAAACCTGAAATCCCGCTGTACGCCAGGGCGTGTCCAGGGCCCACCAGCGCCAGTCACTGATTGTTCACAACGTAAGCCGAATTGTCACAAATCTGTCAAATCTCTTCTATAGTTTCCAAGGTAGCAAAAGCGCCCGCGCATCTGTGCGGCGACAACCTTTCATAACCTGACAAACAGGAAGTTGACATGGGTAATCAGTGGGTTCGCAAGGCAGGCAACTGGGCGCTGGGTGCGGTCATGACCGCCAGCGTCATTGGATCGGTCCAGGCGGAGGAGCTTCGTCTTATCACCTGGGGCGGCTATGCGCCGGATGACGTAGTTGCCCAGTTCGAGGACGAAACCGGCATCGATGTGCAGGTGACCCTCTCCAACAACGAAGACATGATTTCCAAGCTGAGGGCCACCGGCGGTTCCGGTTTTGATCTTGCCCAGCCCAGCCAGGACAGAATCGTGGGCGTGCAGCGCCAGTTCAACATCTACCGCCCCATCGACATGGCGAAGATTGATACCGACCAGATTCAGGCCGGCATGCTAAGGGCCACCCGGACAGCAACAGACCTGGACGGCAAGGTCTACGGAGTACCCGCAGTCTGGGGTACCAGCGGTCTGATCGTTCATGAAGACGTAGCCGATCAGGTCCGTGACTATACCGACCTGTGCAAGCCGGAACTTGCCGGTGAAGTCAGCTACCGCCTCAAGCGCCCGACCCTGATCGGTTTTGCTTTCGCCATGGGGCATGACCCTTTTGCGGCCTACAATGACACCGAGCAATACAAAAAGATCCTGGCGGATGTCGAGCAGAAACTGATCGACTGCAAGCCCAACGTAAAAACCTACTGGACCGGCGGTGACCAGCTTCTGGCCCTGCTCAGAACCGGCGAAATAAAAGCGGCCATGGCCTGGGACGCAGGCGGCTGGAAGCTTTATCAGGAAGACCCCGCCATCCGGTTCGTGGCACCTGAGTCAGGCGCGCTGGGCTGGATCGATACCTTCGCGCTGCCCCGCAAGGGAGAAAACGAGGAGGCAGCTTACAGATGGATCAATTTCGTAATGCAGCCGGAAGTTGCCGCCCGCATCACCGAAGCAGCGGGTAATTTTACTGCCTCCCAGGGAGGCGAGGCGTTCGTCGATCCGGCTCTGCGTCGGGCCTACGATCAAACCTTCAGCGTCCAGGCGCTGGATAACATTCGATGGTATCCGCCGGTGCCTGCCGGTCTGGAAACCATCGAAGGCCAGGTTCTGGACAGGATTCAGGCCGCCAACTGAACCCGGCACATTGTCAGGCCGCGCCTTCGGGCGCGGCCGTTTTTGTTGCTGAATCCCTCGTGAACCACAGTGATGCCGCCCATGGTGACTGAATCCGCTGACCTTGAATGCCGTGATCTGGTTCGCCGCTTTGGTGATGCCGCCGCGGTCGATCATATCTCCCTGAATATTCCCGCCGGCCAGTTTTTCTCGATTCTGGGGCCTTCCGGCTGCGGCAAGACCACCCTTCTGAGGATGCTGGCAGGATTCGAAAAGCCCGACAGCGGCGATATTCACATCCGGGGTGAGCGCATGAACGATGTGCCCCCAAATCGGCGGCCCGTCAATATGGTATTCCAGCACCTGGCGCTGTTCCCCACCATGACGGTGGGGGAAAATATCGCCTACGGTCTGCAACGCCAGCGTGTACCCCCGGCGGAGCGTCGCAGTAGAATTAACAGCGTTCTTGAACAGGTGGGGCTACCCGGCCTTGCCGACCGTAACCCGCAACAGCTTTCCGGGGGCCAGCGCCAGCGGGTTGCGCTGGCCCGCTGCCTGGTACTCAAGCCCACCCTGCTCCTGCTGGACGAGCCCCTCGGTGCGCTGGATCTCAAGCTGCGGGAGCACATGAAGGTGGAGCTCAAACACCTCCAGAAGTCCTTTGGCACCACCTTTGTCTATATCACCCATGACCAGTCTGAAGCCCTTGTCATGTCAGACCAGGTCGCCGTCATGCGCCAGGGCCGGTTTGATCAGGTAGCAAGTCCGGAGGAGTTGTATCACAGCCCCGCCACGCCTTTCGTTGCCAGTTTCGTGGGTGACAACAACCGCCTTCCCGGCAGGGTAACCGGCCTTACGGATGGAATTGCCGAGGTGACCCTGGAAGACGGACAGAAAGTTCGGGGACGGGCCGTCGGGCCGGGAATCTCGGCTGGCACCAGTGTCGATCTATTTGTGCGGCCCGAGTCCATGGTTATTGACCTGCAGTCTGATCAGGACAATGGCAGGCAGATGTCCCGGCTGACTGCCAGGGTCACCACCACGCTTTTCGATGGCGCCAACAGCCGCCTGGAAACTTCTGCCGGAAATCAGACTCTTTACATCCGCATGCCCCAGGATGGGCGACTTGCTGCTCATACCACCGGTGTATCGCTTGATGTCTGCTGGGATCCGGAACGGGCGCCGGTGTTTGCAAGGACGGCTCCGTGAGTGCCGCCGCAGGACGCCTTTCCCTCTGGCTGCTACTGGCGCCATTTCTGCTGTGGATGCTGCTGCTGGTGATCGTGCCTCACCTGCAGATGCTCTGGGTCTCACTCCATGTGCGGGAAACATGGGACACCTCCGTCTGGGGGCTGGCGCAGTATCAGGCCTTTTTCTCCGAATCCTACTACTGGCGCACCTTCATGCGGACCGGCGTGATGTCGCTCCTCACCACCGCCCTTACCCTGGTGGTGGCATTTCCCGTTGCCTGGTACATCGCCCGTCTTGCCCGGGGACGTAACAAGGGCCTGCTGTTTGCCGCCTGCCTGATTCCCTTCTGGGCCAGCGAACTGGTACGCACTTATGGCTGGATGATCCTCCTGCGGGAAAGCGGACTGGTCAGTTCGTGGTTGCAATACCTGGGACTGGCCGCCGGCCCGGTGGAGATGCTTTACAACGACATAGCCGTGATGACCGGCCTGGTCTACAACGGCCTGCTGTTCATGGTGGTGCCGCTGGTCACCACTCTGGACGGGCTGGATGAATCCATTGTGGAAGCCGGGTACGATCTGGGTGGCAGCAGTACCACCGTCATGCGACAGGTGGTCATTCCCTGGGCCATGCCTGGAATCACCTCCGGATGCATAGTCGTTTTCATGCTGACTCTTGGCAGCTATCTGACGCCGGTGCTGATGGGGGGCAAAGACAGCGCCTGGTTTACCGAGCAGATCTTCACCCAGTTCATTACCCGGTTTAACTGGGAACAGGGGGCGGCACTGGGCGTGCTTCTGCTGGTCCTTTCATCCGTGATGGTATGGCTGGGCCTGCGCCTCAGCGGCCAGTCCTTCCGCCGGGTCATGGGGTAGGCTGATGATTCACTCAGTACCCCGTCCGGCCTGGTCAAAACGCCTGTATATCGCTTACCTGGTGGCCTTCTTTGTTTATGTATCCCTGCCGTTGCTGGTGACCGCCACCTTTGCCTTTAATGACTCCAATTTTCCGTCGCTGCCCTGGGAAGGCTTCACCTGGGACTGGTTTTTCGCAGACGGCAGCAACGGCCGCACCGGGCTTTTCCATGACGACAGCCTCCTCTCCGCTCTGGCGGTCAGCGCAACGGTGGCCTTCTGGGTGACCCTTGTCAGCGTTACGCTGGGATGCCTCAACGCCATCCTGTTCGAGCGTATGAGCTTTCCGGGCAAGGAATTTCTTTACATCCTGATGCTTATGCCCCTGGTGATTCCAGGGGTAATCCTCGGCGTGTCCATTCTGGTGTTCTTCAGTGGCACCGCCAACGCCGTTTCCGAGAACTGGGGGATGGAATGGGACATGTTCCGTCCCGGTCTGCCTCTGGTGATCATGGGGCAGGTCGCCTTCATCACCACCCTCTGCACCCTGGTAATCTCGGCCCGGCTGCGCAAATTCGACATCCAGCTCGAAGAAGCGGCCATGAACCTCGGAGCCACGCCGCTGGTGGCCTGGTTCACCGTCACCCTGCCCTGGCTGCTGCCGGCAATCCTGGGCGCCGCCGCAATGGCCTTTCTGATGTCCTTTGAGAATTTCAACACCACAGTCATGCTCACCGGCAGCGATGCGCCGCTGACGGTAGCCCTGTTCAACCGCCTGAGGGAAGGCTCAACGCCGGTGCTGAATGCGGTGGCACTGCTTCTGATGGTGGGGTCTGCAGTGCTGGTGGGTGTCGCACTGAGAAAACCGCGAAAGGACACTGCCGATAAATAATTCCCTGACAGGAAGCAGGAACTGGCCGAGCCTCCCGGCGCCGGCCAGTCAGTACAGGCCTACTGCTTCTGCGGAACCAGTTTGAGCTCCACTCGCCGGTTCTGCTGACGGCCGGCTTCGGTGTCGTTGCTGGCGATGGGCTGAGACTCGCCATAGCCGGTGGCCTGCACGCGCCTGGGGGCAATGCCCTGGTTGAGAAGAAAATCTGCAACTGACTGGGCACGCTGTTCGCTCAGGAGCTGGTTGTAAGAGCTGCTACCCGTACTATCAGTGTGGCCGCCGATGCGGATGGCTGTCTTGTCGAATTCCTTAAGCACCAGCCCCACGGATTCCAGCACATCGGTAAACTGCGGCTGAATGGTTGACTGATTGGTGGCAAAGGTGACATTGCCCGGCATGATCAGATCGATCCGGTCGCCCTCCCGCTTGACCCGGACCCCGGTGCCTTCCAGCCGGCGACGAAGCTCTTCCTCCTGGCGGTCCATGTAATAGCCAATGCCACCACCAACGGCGGCGCCGGCGGCGGCACCTTTCAGGGCGCCCTCACCATCATCTGCGATGGCGCCCGCCGCCGCGCCGGTGGCCGCGCCGATGGCGGCACCGGTGGCTGCCTTGGAGGTTTCTTCTTCTCCGGTATAGGGATCAAGCGTGGTGCAGGCGGCCAGTGTCAGTGAAGACAGAATGGAGGCGGCTATCAGTTTCCTCATAATCGGTTCTCCTTTCAGAATGAAATTCCTGAATGGACGAAATCTGGACGTCCGGATGATTTATCATTCATCCTAACTGAATTATCAGGCCGCTTTAAAGCCACACCGGGCTCCGGCTACTGCTCCACTGCCGAGGTAGCACCCCTGAGCATCGCATGGAGCAGTTCCTCCGCATCAAACTTCGTGAGCGCCTCGTTGGCTCCCACCTGGTTGGCATAACTCAGGCTCATCTCGCTGTTCAGCGACGTGTGGAGAATGATGTAGGGCTGTTTTATGGACCCGTTGTCACGGATATTGAAAGCCAGCTCGTAACCATCAAGACCGGGCATTTCAATATCGCTGACCAGCAGGTCGATGTCCTTCCCGGCCTTCCCCGCGGACAGCATGATGTTCAGCGCTTCACTGCCGTTAGTGGTGACCTGATAGGGGATGTGCTTGCTGTCCAGTACGTCCGACAACTGTTTACGGGCCACATGGGAGTCATCCACCAGAAGTATGTTGAGTAATTTCAGACGTTCCCGCTCGACATCGGTCAGAGAAACCTCTTCAGAGTCTCCGTCCACCGGATAAATCAGCGACAGCAGCAGTTCCACATCCAGCAGCTGAATGGTCTCGCCATCCACGGTCACAAGCCCGGTCACAAACGCCCTTTCTCCCAGAATCGGAGGTGGCGGGGTCACGCTCTTCCAGTCCGTATCCACGATTCGATCAACGCCACGCACCAGAAAACCGACCTCCCTGCGCTGGATGTCCGTGACAATGATGGATCCCGTTTTTCGTTCCTCCGGCTCAAGAGCGCGAGAACCAACGGCAGCGGCCATATCGATAACGGGGATTGCGGAGCCACGAAACGTCATGGCACCTACTACGGCCGGATGGCTGTGGGGCATTCGGACC
This sequence comes from Marinobacter sp., assembly GCF_044799475.1. GTDB lineage: Bacteria > Pseudomonadota > Gammaproteobacteria > Pseudomonadales > Oleiphilaceae > Marinobacter. Next base: position 3,630,325 of record NZ_CP085217.1, read on the forward strand.
AGGGGGACGAAAGGCGAGATCTCCCTGACCTTGAGGGTTCCCAGGGCAAACGGCTTACCCCCGGTCAGGCGGAATAAAAGAAGTTTTTGAGCGTGAGTAGTCTTGCTGGACATAAAATGCTGGCAGCCTTTTCAGGTTTGGCCCGGGATTGCGTTATTGTTCTGGATACGAGCTTCCGGCTCCCCCGATGCCTCCTGGCGGTTATGGTGATCAATAACGCGGATTATTGCGTACCATTTACAGGATTATCGCTGGAAGAGATCATTTTTAACAGGAGTGACGGCCCGGTTTCTGCTAATTGCCACCGCCCCTGCAACGCCACGAGGGATTTGATGCTGGAGGAAGTCAATATTGTCTGGCTGGGTGCCACCGCCAGCCTGCTTGCAGGCATGGGCACGGGGCTGGGCGCACTCGGGGTTTTTCTGGTGCGCAGGCTGTCCGATGTCCTGCAGGACAGCCTGCTCAGCGCTGCGGCCGGGGTCATGCTCGCAGCCTCGTTCTTTTCCCTGCTGCTGCCGGGTATTGAATATGGCGAGCAACTGACCGGGCATACATGGGCCGCCGCACTCATTGTCATTGCCGGCTTGCTCATGGGTGCCCTGGCACTGTATCTGATCCACCAGCGGTTACCCCATGAACATTTCGCCCTCGGACGGGAAGGGCCGGACATCGCCCATATTCGCCGGGTCTGGCTGTTTGTCATTGCTATCGCCCTGCACAACTTTCCCGAGGGCATGGCGGTGGGTGTCGGTTTCGGCGGGGGCAATATCGGCAACGGCATCGCCCTGGCCATTGGCATCGGACTGCAGAATATTCCGGAGGGCCTGGCGGTGGCAGTATCCCTGCTGGCGATCCAGCATTCCCGGCTCAAGGCATTTACCCTGGCGTTTCTCACGGGTCTGATTGAGCCGGTGGGCGGGCTCTTCGGTGCTGCGGCCGTCTGGCTGGCTGAGCCTCTGATGCCATGGACCCTCGGCTTCGCGGCCGGCGCCATGCTGTTTATCATCAGCGACGAGATCATTCCTGAAACCCATCGCACCAAATACAGAACGGTCGCTACTTTCTCCCTGCTGGGCGGATTTGTGGTGATGATGTTTCTGGATGCGACTCTGGGTTAGCGCCCCCATTGGACAGGGACTCGAGCGGCCGCGGCCTGGCTATGCCAAAACCCTGGGCGAAATCCACCCTGATCTCCCGGAGTGCTTCCAGGGTTTCCATGTCTTCGACGTACTCGGCAATAGTACGCGTGCCCAGAAAATGACTGAGCTCATTGATGGAGCGGACCATGGCGTAGTTGGTCAGGTTGTCAGCCAGGCCCCGGATAAAGACCCCGTCGATTTTCACGAAATCCACTGGCAGCTGCTGGAGGTAGGCGTAAGAGGACAGGCCGGTGCCGAAGTCGTCGAGAGCAAACCGGCAGTCCAGGCGCTTCATCTGCGCCATGAAATCCGCCGCGTAATGAAGGTTTGCCACGGCGGCCGTCTCGGTAATCTCGAAGCAGAGCTTGTCAGCCGGCACCAGACCCGCCCTGACTCTGGACTCGATATAGGCGAGGAAGGAATCGTCACTGAGCGAGGCGCCGGACAGGTTGATATTCAGCCCGCCGAGAGACGCAACGACTGCCGGGTTTCGCTGCATCCATTCCATTGTGGTATCAAGCACCCAGCGATCCACCCGGGTGCTGCGGCGATACTGCTCGGCCGCTTCGATGAAGGGCTGGGGAGAAATATCCTTTCCCCCGTCATCGGTAAGCCCTAGCAGGATTTCGTAATAGACCTCGTCCCCACCGCCCGATACCGGAGTGATCTGCTGGGCCCGCAAGGCAAGTCCGCCCTCCTCCAGCATGCGGTCAACCCGGGAAACCCACTTCATCACCAGCTTCTGGCTCTGCTGCTGATGTCTGCCGACAAATTCGAGGCGATCGCCACCCGCCTTTTTCGCTGCCTTGAGGGCGAGGTTGCTTCGGTTTAGCAGTTCCCCCGTCTCAGGGGACTCTCCTGTCAGAGGCGTGACACTTGTGCTGACAGTCGTGGGAAATTCGTTGCCACCGAAATGAAACCTGTGCTTTCGCAACTGCTGGCGCGCAACTTCGGCGAAGTCCAGGGCACCCTCTATTGAACAGGAAAGAACCCCCAGCCCGAATTCGTTTCCCCCCAGACGCCCCAGGATGGTGTGGCTGGCGCCCGGCATCTGCAGCTCCCCCATGAATCGGCCGAAATCCCTGAGCAGAGCATCTCCGGCTGCAGTTCCGTAGCTGGCGTTCACAACACTGAACTGGTCAATGTCAAAACAGATCAGCGCACCTTCAAGCTCCCGGGAGTGGCACTGGATCAGCAGCTGATCCAGCTGTTTTTCAAATTCGTGGCGCTGCATGCAGGCCGTAAGCGGGTCCCGGGTCGCCCGGAAGGTCATTTCCTGGTGAAGATCCTGCACAATGTCATAGAGCCCCTGGTCAACAAAGGGTATCTGCCTGCCATCGACCCGCTGCAGGTCACCGCCTCTGAACTGATCGACAATGTCCGAAAATCCATATTCCCTCTCATGCATGCCCTCGGCAGTGAGGAACACAAACCGGTAAACCTCTCCGCCTCCCCAGACCAGCCGCATGCGCTGGTAGCTGCCGTCCGGTTGCCGTGCTGAAACCCAGTCTCCCACTTTGAGCTCGTGTGCTCTGGTGGCCCACCGGCTCTCCTCAGCCGCAGGTATAACCGGCAGCTCTTCAGGAAGCTCCCCCGGTGGCCAGGAAGCCAGCCAGACATGGGCAGGTTTCTCGGTGTCCATTAACTGGGACTCCAGCCGCCGAATAAGTTTCCGGGAGCGGCCGGAATTGCCAAGGTTCATCAGCTCCCTTTCCACCATCTGGACCACCGCGGTACTTTCAAGCTCCCGCTCGAAGGCCACTTCCTCAAGGTCTCCCTCCAGGCCCAGCCAGGCCTGAAGCTGTTCCACCACCGCAAACAGTTCAGCCAGAGTCTGGCTGCCCGAGCCTTCCTTGAGTTCCGCCAGCACCATCAGCTGTTCCCATCCATTATCCAGAAGCTCAAGCAGTATCATGGGTACTTCACGACCAGCGAGCAGGCTGTTGATCCGTTGCTGTATCGCCCTGCGCGCCTCGGCCAGCCTCTGTCGACCATCCAGGGTCTTGCCGAGGCGTTCGGCATTTCTCAAAAAGGACTGCTCCTGCCGCTGCACCAGGGTCCGCAGACGCTGCCCGAGCTTCTGGAAAAGCCCATCGTCCAGTTCATCCGCTTCCAGCAGCTGATCAATAACCTCGGAGACAGTGCGCTCCAGATGTTTGCTGGAGCTGCGGTCAGCAAGGCAGAGGCTCATCAGATCGTTGATCACGTCCCTGAGAGGGTGCTCCTCGTCGCCCAGAAAGTCCGGATTCGACAGCAGCACACGAAACACGGGTAGCCGCAACTGGGTCAACTGGGCACGCAGGCCTTCCGTCAGTCGCGCCTCCTGGGCCGGGGAGGTAAAAAGCCGGTCGACCAGGCTGGCCCGATCCCAGATTTCCGCTTCCATGGCCGCCCCAAGACCTGAATACTCTCCGCTCAGCTCTTCCAGTGACTCCTTGAGGCTCGACCCGGGCACAGCCAGACACTGCCGCAGCTCCATTCGCAAAGGCTGAAGGCGTTCAATCACTTCGGCCTTGGTCTGCTCACCCGGCGTTTCCGGGTGTTTCGGGTCCCGGGCCAGGGCCATCAGCCTGAGCACATTACCCCGGGACACTTCCGCTGGAGCTTCAGATTCTGCTGCCATGCTGCCGATGCCGGCATTCCGGGAGCCGGCTTCACCCCCCTTCGCGGCTGCTTCGCGCGCCATCGACAGAGGCCTGTCATCCGTAGCCGATGGCCAGTTCAGCGGGAGGTTTTCCAGCTCGATCGCCCTGAGCCCCTCCTCCTGCATTCGCAGAATCAGAGACTCCATGGCTGCTGACCAATGAACCAGAAGCACTGAGCGGAATGCGCGGTAAACGGAAGGACGTGCGGCCGGGCTGATACCGGCGCGAAAAACAGCACGCTGGAGGTTCTGGCTCAGTGGCACCGGAGCCAGAGGATTGGAGCGTTCGTCGAGATCGGTCAATGCCAGCTGGGAAAGCAACTGGTTCAGGCGAAACAGTGTATTCCGGCTTTCGCCCGCAACTTCGGAAGCAATGACCTGAAGTTCCAGCCAGTCTTCGAACAACTCTCTGTCGACAACCTCAAGATCGGCACGACCGGGGGCCTCCCGGGCCATTCTCTCCATGTCATCAATGCTGTTGCGCCAGAGTTTCAGAATCTGGCCTCTGAAGCCCTGCCCGCCGTGCAACACCATCTGCCGGCTGTCCCGCAGCTCGTTGATCTCCCGGAGAGTCGCCGGTTTATCAAGTTGTTGCTCAATGTTGGCTGCCGCTTCTTCCACCAGTGGACTGAGCAGGGAATCCGCAAGTTCGGTCAGGGATTTCCGGAGCACACCCCACAGCTTCTTGCGCTGCTTTTCATCCGTCACCACCAAACGCCGCTGGACTGTTCCCGGTGCTGTAAGCAGATCCACAAGATCCGGCATGGGCTCCCTGAACCGCACACCAACGCTTGATCCTGCCACCCGTCGGACGCTCGCCATAACCCGGGAATGTATTTCACGGCCGGGCTGGGCCAGAAACAGGTGGATCTCAACGGGCATGGCGGGGGCAGGCCGCAGCTTTTCGAGCAGAAAAGAGGAATTGACGTTCTCCAGCCACATGCCGCCGGTGCAGATGTTGGCCAACTCGCAGGCAACGGGATTCAGCCCCTGGGCAATCACGAGAGCATCATGGCGGAATTCATAACGGCGGTGCTTACGACGCTCCATCGGGGTCATCCAGCTTCACCAATGACGGGCCGCAGCAACAGACTAAAACGCATCCTGCACATCCTCTAAAACTTCCAACAGCGAATTTTAGGCAAGCTTGACGACTTTTCCGAGTGAAATCAGTTATTCACACGGGAAACACTGACCCGTTCACAGAAACCCGATCCTCCAGAGCGGGGTAATGGTCGCAAGACGAGCCACAAAGCGCCAGAATGATTAATACAAGCACGGACACACCGGAAGACATATCTGTAGCAAAAGGGGGAGGTCGCCATGTCTGCCAGCCAGAACGTGATGGAAGAATTACAGCATCTGACCGAGGAAGGACAGCTTGAAGTGCTTTCGGCAGCCAGGGCTGTTCGACGTCGGGAAGAAGCCGAATCAGGAAAGACCGAAACCCCTGACACGGAACAGGTAGCTCGTGAAGCTTCCCTGGGGCACTCCTGAAAAAGAGTCAATCACTGATGGTCAGCGATGCTTTTGAAGCGCTTCTGGCGACCTGTCGTCCCCGGCGTCTGCTGGTCTGCGGCGAGCGAGCCGGAGAGATTGGCAGGCAATGGGCAGCTGGACAGCCCGGCACGGAACTCACCAGCATTGACCAGGAAAACCCTGGCGATGATCCAGCCCTGCTTCAGCCTCATGATCTGGCACTCATCAGTGATACCGTCGAAAACCTCCCCCGGGAGAAGGCATCACTGTTCCTTGGCCAGTTGCGCAACCTGGGCACCCAGCAGATTGCCGTACTGGCGAAAGATGATGGGAGTCTGGTCTTCAGGGACTACATCGGCCTGGGCTTCGTGCGTCAGGCGCACTTTGAAACAGAGCCTCCAGAGACTCTCTACACCTACAATATCGCCAGCTACAACCGCAAGCGGGACTGGAATAACCCACGGTTCTGGGCCAACCCGGAGATGTGGAACAAAAGCCGCTGGTAAATCCGGGCCCTGACAGCCTGGCGTTTGGTACAGCTTGGCACAAAAGCTGCATCACCTCCTGCAGGAACGTTCCTTTTTCGTCGGCACAGGAGGCTTTGTTGTGTCACTACTCGCATCTCTGGCTCGTGCCAGTGCCGGTTTTCTCCAGGCATCCGAAGGCCGGCCGGCCACCCCGAACGCGGCCAAATCCGCGGCTGCCGGCGCTCCGGAAGCGGCACCCGGATCCCAGCATGACAGTGTTACGCTCAACGGCGGCGAACTTCCAAAGGCCTCATCCCGCCTTGCCGTCAAGCAGTATAAATCCGATGTCGGGCAGGATTCTGCCTTCGTACGGGAAACCCTGCGGCACAAAATTGCCGAGTACGGACTGAACCCAGGCACAAAGATGGGTATTGAGAAAGGCGAGAGCGGCACCATGAAGCTATCCGCCCGACTGCCGGAAAATATCCGCCAGCAGGTGGAGCAGGATCTCAACAACAACAAACCGTTTCGCGAAGCCATCGCCCGACTCAGCATCAACGAACCCACCCTGGCTTTTGTGGATACGGCCCTGAAGCTGAACAAGGCTTACGGGGTAAATAACTCACTGCTGGACACGATTGTCAGCGAGAACCAGCAGTTCAATGGCCTGCAGGACCTGGTGCACAGGTACGACAGGCTGCGCCGCACCGCAGGCTCAGAGCAGATTGAAGCCGCCGGCAACCAGCGGTCCTACGCTTTCAGTTTCAACGCCCAGGCCTGATCAGGAACCCCCTGCCCTGCAGCCCTGCTGTCAGGACTGAAAAGGTGTGGGGTCGCCCTTGCCGACCCGGGTGACCTCGGGTATCTGGTCGCACATGTTGACCACGGTGGTCGCTTCCGCGCCGCAGAAACCGCCGTCTATCACCAGATCGACTTCATGCTGCAGCCGGTCACGCATCTCCTCCGGATCCGTCATGGGCTGATCCTCCCCCGGGAGAATCATGGTACTGCTCATGATGGGTTCACCCAGTTCACCGAGCAGCGCCTGAACAATGGCATTGTCCGGCACCCGCAGACCGATTGACCGTCGTTTGGGGTGCTGCAGCCGCCTGGGCACCTCACTCGTCGCATTGAAAATGAAGGTATAGGGCCCCGGGGTGAACATCTTGAGCAACCGGTAACTGGTATTGTCCACCTTGGCGTAGGTGCCTATGTCCGACAGATCACGACACACCAGGGTGAAGTTGTGTTTGTCATCCAGCCGGCGGATGCGTTTTATCCGGTCGGCCGCCTGTTTGTCATCAAGCTGACAGCCAATGGCGTAAGCAGAATCCGTGGGATAGATGATGACCCCACCCCTGCGCAGGATCTCCACGGCCTGATTGATAAGCCGCTTCTGTGGGGTTTCGGGATGAATCTGGAAAAACTGGCTCATCTGACTAGCATCCTCATGCCTGACGGGCCGGATCATGCTTTGACCCGCCCATGCAATTGGGAGACTCCGGCGATGATGACTGCCGGGCGGACCACTCCTGCGGTGTATAGGTGTGAAGGGCCAGCGCATGCACGCTTCCCGCCAGTTCCTCTGCAAGGGCCGCGTAGATGGCCTGGTGGCGTTTCACTTTGCCCATGCCTTCAAACGCTCCGGATACCAGGGTTACCTTGAAATGGGTTTCCGAGTTGGCTGGCACAGCATGCATGTGACTCTCGTTTTCAACACTGAGGTGCGCCGGATCAAACGCCTCGGTAAGTTTTTGCTCTATGGCCTGCTTGATGGACATTGCCTGCTGCTCCAACGCCTGAATTGATGAGGAAAAAGTGGGGCGGCCAGCGAGTTCAGGGCTGCCCCGCATTCATTTTTGCAGTGTACTACAGCATCCGGAACCCTGCCTGGCCTCCTTGACATGGGCCTGCCGATTCGCCATCTTCCCCGTCCCACTCATCCCCCATTTGAGAGCGTTTCGGCCCGTCAGACTGACGCGGCCGGCAACCGTGCCGCCATGCGCCTGTTTATTGCTGAAAAACCAAGCCTGGGCCGCGCTATTGCAGCAGCCCTGCCCGGCCCGATACAGAAAGGCCAGGGCTGGCTGCGCTGTGGCGAGGGCGCGGACTCCGTGGTGGTGAGCTGGTGTATTGGCCATCTTCTGGAGCCCGCAGAGCCGGGGCACTACGACCCCCGCTGGCAACGCTGGCAGCTCCAGGACCTTCCGGTCTTTCCTTCCGAGTGGGCCCTGACGCCCAGAGACAGCTCCCGAAAGCAGCTGGACGTTCTGGAATCCCTGATACGAAAAGCAGATGTCATCGTCCACGCCGGCGACCCCGACCGGGAAGGACAATTGCTGGTGGACGAGGTCATCCGCTACTTTGGAGTAACCTGCCCGGTGGAGCGGGTCCTGATCAATGACCTGACCCCGAAAGCCGTTGCCAGAGCCCTGGAGAAACCGGCAGACAATCGTCAGTTTCGCCGGCTTTCCCACTCCGCGCTGGCTCGCCAGCGGGCTGACTGGCTTTTTGGCATAAACCTCACCCGGTTTTACACCCTCACCCATCGCCAGCAGGGGGAAAAGGGCGTGTACTCGGTCGGCCGGGTGCAGACTCCGGTTCTGGGTCTGGTTGTTAACCGGGACAACACCATCGCTGATTTCATACCCAGGCCCTGGTTCCGGCTCAGCATTGTCTGCCATGCCACCGAAGCCGAAGCCAATGCACCCTTTTCCGCCCGCTGGGTGCCGGACGATACCTGGCGGGATTACCTGGATGAGGAAGACAGGCTGGTGGACGGGGACATCGCCCGTCAGATTGCCGCCGAAGTGGATGGCCGGCCCGGCACCATCACCGAGGCGAGATTTCGTGACCGAAAGGAAGCCCCACCGCTGCCGCTGTCCCTGTCCATCCTGCAGATCGAGGCGGGCAGACTGTTCCACATGGCGGCGGGAGACGTTCTGGCCATCGCCCAGGGCCTGTATGAAAAGCACCAGCTGATTACCTACCCCCGCTCGGATTGCCGCTATCTGCCAGAGGGCCATTTTGATCAGCGCCATGGAGTGCTGGGTGCCATTGGCCGGGTCGATCCGGAGCTGACTCCGGCCATTGAACAGGCAGACACCGAGCTGCGCTCCGCCGCCTGGAACGACAAAAAGGTGGACGCCCACCACGGCATCATACCCACCGCGCGCGCCAGGCCTGCCAGTGGTCTGAGCCCCGGCGAGTCCCGGATTTATGATCTGATAGCCAGGTACTACCTCATGCAGTTCAGCCCGCCGGCTGTTCATCGGGAGGGCAGACTCTCGCTGAGTATCGGCCAGCACCATTTCAGGGCCTCTGAAACTGCTGTTTTCTCTCCCGGCTGGAAGTCCCTTGAGCTGCGTCAGCGCGAGACCGGCCGGGAAAGCGAAAAGCTCCCCCTGCCGCGGCTTGAAAAAGGCGAGCCCCTGGTGTGCGACCAGAGCGAGGTAAAGGAAAGAACCACCCAGCCGCCCCAGCATTTTACCGACGCGACTCTGCTGTCTGCCATGACCAACATCGCCCGCTTCGTGAGCGATGCCGAGTTGCGCAAAACCCTGCGGGAGACTGACGGGCTGGGAACCGAAGCCACCAGGGCCAGCATTCTGGACACCCTGTTCCGACGGGAATACCTGTGCCGGGACGGCCGCTTCATCAAAGCGACGGACAAGGGTATAACGCTGATTGCGTCCCTGCCTGACGCCATCAGCCAGCCGGACATGACGGCAATCTGGGAAGCGACCCTGGACGGAATCCGCCAGGGTGAGGGTGACCCGAGGGAGTTCCTGGCGGATCTGAAGTCACAGATTCTGGGCTTCCTTGCAGGCGGGCCACAAGCGGACAGCGCTGGCCCGCAAGGCCAGCCGCCACAGGAGACTTCCGGGGTCCACTGCCCAAAGTGCCGTGCCCCCATGCGCGTACGAAGCGGCAAGTTCGGCGAGTTCCACGCCTGCAGCCGTTTTCCCCAGTGCACGGGCACCCGGCCTCTGGAGGATGACCAGCCGTCTGATGGCAGCAGTCAGAAGCCCGTACCCTGCCCCCACTGCTACTCTCCCCTTGTGCGGCGCAACGGCAAAAAAGGCTGGTTCTGGGGCTGCAGCAATTATCCCGGCTGCCGACACACAGTGAGCGACCGTGATGGTCAGCCGGTCCTTCCGGGGCAGACGGGGTGAAACACGCCTGGATTCAGCAGTTTCCGGCATCATACTAAAGTTACGGAAATCTACAGAATGACACTGACCCTGGACCGGTGATTTGTCATCATATGTAGTGATACATGGCGGTTCAAGAAGCGCCATGCGCTCTTGTGAAGTGCACTATTGGATGTCCCGGGAGACTCACCATGCGAATTGCACTGCTGGAAGACGAGCAGGAACAGGCCAGACATATTCAGGGTATACTCTCTGAACGCGGGCATGACTGTGACGCCTTTGCCACTGGACAATCCTTCCTGAGTGCCGTTCAACATCGCAGCTATGACTGTCTGATTCTCGACTGGCAGATACCCGACATGTCCGGCATCGACGTTCTTGTGGGGGTAAGAGCGCAACTGAACTGGGCAATCCCGGTTATCTTTCTGACCCAGCGCGACAGCGAACAGGATATTGTGCAGGCCCTGGACGCAGGCGCGGACGACTACCTTGCAAAACCGGCCCGCCCGGCGGAGCTGCTCGCCCGCATCCATGCGCTTTCCCGTCGCACCAACCCCGAAAACGAGAAAGAAATCCTGGTTTTCGGTCCATTCCGTGTAGATACCCAGAGCCGGTCAATCACTTTGCATGGGGAGCCTCTTACCCTCACCGACAAGGACTTCGACCTGACCCTTTTCCTGTTCAAGAACCAGGACAGGCTGCTGACCCGCGAAGTGCTTCTTGAGCGGGTCTGGGGCGTTACCCGGGACATCAATACCCGGACAGTCGATACCCACATGAGCCGCCTCAGGCGCAGGATGGGACTCAACCCGGACAACGGCTTTCGCATCAAGACCATCTATCAGCGTGGCTACCGGCTTGAAGCCATGACGGCAACCCGTGCAGCGGCCGAATCCGGCCACGCAGAGGCCGGATAAAGCATGCAGGAGCCTTTCAGCCCAGCCTTTTTCGTCCGGAGCCGCTCCTGGCTACTGATCATCTTCGTTCTCCTTGTGCCGGCAAAGGCGCATGCCGAGCTGCCTCTGGCGGCGGGCTCCGAGGTCCGGACCGTCGGTGGGGCAGTCAATGGCATGCCGGAATGGCGCTACAGCCTGGCGCCCGATGAAACCTTCCAGGCGGCGGCCGATGCCCTGCTTGCAACGAAATTCAGCCGTCAGCAGCTGGCCCAGTACAACCGCATCAACGACCCCCAACGAATCAAAGAGGGGGACACGATTCGTATCCCCCTTGCGTGGCTCAGGCGCCAGCCGGAACCTGCAACCAGCATTGCCGTGTCCGGCCAGACATGGCTCCGCCGGGCCAGCACTGGCGTAAATGAACCTCTCCAGCCGCAAACACAGATCCGGGTAGGCGATGAAATTATCACCCAGGCCGGCTTTGCCACAGTCCAGCTTGGTAACGGATCGGTCCTCCGGGTCCAGCCCAATTCCCGCCTGATGTTCAACAGCCTCACCCAGTATGGCCGCACCGGCATGGTGGACACCCGGATGCGTCTGGAGCGGGGCAAGATCAGTACCGATGTGGAACCGCTGGTAGAAGAAGGCTCCCGGTTTGAGATTGAAACACCCTCTGCCGTCGCTGCCGTGCGTGGCACCCGCTTTACTCTCGAGAGCGGGCCCCGGGGCAGCCGGCTCCGGGTTACCGAAGGTGGCGTGGATTTTGGTCCGCCGGGAAGAAGCCTGAGAATTCCCGCAGGCTATGGAGCCTCGGTGAGTGCCGGCTCCTCGCAGGAACCGAGAGTTCTGAAACTGCCGCCGGCGCCTGAGCTGGCTGGCCTTGCCGACCGGATCACGCGACTACCAGCGGATCTCGGATGGGCATCCAGCCTCGCCCCGGCCCATCAGCTGGATATCTTTGACGCTGAAAACGGTCATACCGTTGTCAGCCGCAGGGTCTCCGAATCACCGGTCAACCTGAAAGAGCTGGACAATGGTCGCTACAGGGTCCAACTGGCCGCACTGAACAGTGACGGCCTTGCCGGAATGCCCACCACCCAGACCATCGATGTGGACCTGCAGGCCCGTGCCGCCGAGCTGCTTGAGCCGCCAGCCGGCGCCACACTGGACAATGACACACCCGAATTCAGCTGGACCTTCCGCGGCGACAGCGAAGTCGGCCGGGTGGAACTGTCAGAAACCGGTGATTTTGGCAACCTGGTCGCCACCAGCAGCTGGGGGTCCGACACTTCAGCCCTGCCCTCCCGATCCCTCAGCCCTGGTCAGTATTACTGGCGTGTAGTCACCGAAGCCGGAGGCAATTCGGTCGCCATGAGCGCGCCCCGCAAACTGGTGATCAATGGCACGCTGCCGCCGGCAAGAATTATCAATATCAATTACATCGACAGCCAGGTGCGGATTTTCTGGCAGAAGGTGGATACGGCCAGCGATTACCTCCTGCAGCTGTCCGAAGACCCGGCGTTCCGGAATATTGTCAAGGAAGCAACGGTCAGTGATACTACGGCGGCACTCCGCCTCATCCCTGGCAGGAGATACTTCGTGCGGCTCAAGGCACTGTCTGATGGTCCGCTGGCTAGCCGCTGGGGCCCCGGCCGGGAACTCTTTATCGAGTAACCACACAAAAGGCCCAACCGGGCCCAGAAACGGGATCCATGAAACGGGATTTTCTGCTTTTTCAACACCTCTCCTGGACACTGGTCCTGCCACTTGTTGCCGTCCTGCTGTTACTTAACCAGACTTCGGCGCCACAGCGGCTCGATGCCTGGATCTACGACACCCTGATTACTGCCTGGCCGGCGTCGGTGGCGGATGATGTGGCGGTGGTGGGCATTGATGAGCAGAGCCTTGGCTACCTGGGCCGCTGGCCCTGGCCGCGCTCCATTCATGCCGAGCTGACCCGCAAGCTGGACCAGGCCGGAGCGCGCACCATCGTCTTCGACGTTCTGTTTCCCGAGTCAGCTGAGGGAGACAGGGAACTTGCCGATGCCATTCGTGCCCACGGCCAGGTGGTTCTTGCCCTGCACCTTTCAACCCCTGCGCCAGGGGCCCTGATTTCCGAAGTTCTGCCCGTCTCTCCTCTGGCGGAAGCCGCAGCCCGCCTGGGCCATGCCCACGTCGAACTGGACGCAGATGGCCTGGCCCGCGGCCTTTATCTATACAACGGCCTGGGCGACCGTCTCTGGCCAAGCCTCGGCCTTGCTGCCCATCAGCTCCATGGTGGCAGAAAACGGGCCGCGGCAGCCGATGAAAACTCCACGCCGGCTTTCATCAATGTGCGCCAAAACTTTGTCGCCGTTCCTCTGGCAGGCCAGGCGGAGACAATACCCACCTGGTCCTTTGTCGACATTCTTACCTCGCCACCATCTCCCGGGCTTTTCGCAGGAAAGACGGTTTTCGTAGGCGCTCTGGCGCCCGGATTCGGCGATATTCTGCCAACGCCCTTCTCCGGCCATGGCAGCCCCCTGTCCGGGGTGGAATTCCATGCCAACAGCTATTCCGCCCTCACCACTGGCCTGGTCATAGAGCGTGCCTCCGGTGCCATCGAATGGTGGCTGCCCTCGGTCATGATCGTCATCCTCGCCCTTGTCCTGCCCAGGCTTCGCCCGAGACGAACCCTCATCCTCTGTGTCGCTATGGCAGTCGCTCTGGCCCTGCTTGTCATAGTCGCCCTGTTCCTCGGCAGGGTGCATCTGCCTGTGGCCAGCGCCCTGCTCATGCCAGTGCTCGCTTTCCCCCTGTGGAGCGCACACCGGCTTTCGATGACCAACCAGTTCCTTAACCGGCAACTGGATGAGCTCGGGAAGGGTAGACAGCTTTCCCTGGCGGAACCATCACAACGGCATCCCCGGCAGCTGCTTGAACACCTGAAGTCGCTGCTGCAGGCGCGAGGCTGGTGGCTATCGGAAGACGATGAAGCGCTGACATCAAGCTGGCTGACCGCCAGCGACCGACCTGACCTGCCCATACCCGGAGACTGGGTGCATGTGGAAAACCAGAGCTGGATCCGGCTCACCCGCAATGATCATGAATACTGCCTTGGCCTTCAGCTACCCCAGGGCATGACAAGGGAGGCCAGCCGGCGTTATCTTCAGCGACTTGGCCTCGGCGACCCGCCCCAAAGCAGCGACAGGCGGCTGATACGGGAAAACATTTCTGCCCGTATTGAGCGGGTCAGACAGGCCACCCGGCGCCTGCACAGCATGCAGGCCTTTATTGAGAGAAGCTTTGAGCGGATGCCGGACGGCATAATCGTCGCCGACGCCCTGGGTATTATCCAGTTCACCAATGGCCACGTGGAAGAATGGTTCGGAGAACCCCGCCCAAGCCTGAACGGCATGTCACTGGCCAGCCTGCTTCAGGGCCATGATCCGCAGGAAGTTCCCAGCTGGTACGAAACGGTGGCTGAAACCCTGACGTTGCAGCTCAGCCAGGCGGTTGATCTGCAGATCCGGGGCAAGGATTTTCTTATCCACTTCGCTTCCTTTGACCTGCCCACGAGCCGTCAGAGTGGTGTCATCGCCAACATTTCGGACATATCCGAACTGCGGGCCCAGCAGCGTCAGCATCGTGAAGCCATCGACTTCATTTCCCATGACGTACGCTCACCCCTGGTGTCCCAGCTGGCCCTGATTGAGCAGCTCAAACGCAGCCCCGGAGAAATCCTGCCTGAACAGCTTGATCAGCTGGGCCGACTCGCCCGTCGCAGCTACCAGCTGGCAGAAGAATTCGTCCAGCTGGCCCGGGCAGAGCAGCTAACCGAAACCCGGTTTTACGAATGTGAGTTCCTGGCCATCGTGGAGAATGCCCGCGACAGCGTCAGTGAACAGGCCGTGGAAAAGGGGATCCATATACAGCTGGAGGGCAACGACGACATCTGGCTGAACGGCAATGCCGAGCTTCTGGAACGGGCTGTCATCAACCTCCTCACCAATGCAGTCCAGTACAGCCAGGCCGGCTCGACCATCACCATGCAGGTGTTCGAAGCTGGCCACCAGGCATGCCTCACAGTGAGCGATGAAGGCAGCGGCATCGCTGCCGACGAGCTGCCCTTCCTGTTTGATCGCTACCGGCGTCAGAAAAGCAGCGAACTGTCCAGGCAGCACGGGGCCGGACTCGGGCTATCGTTTGTTGATGTGGTGGTCAAGAAGCATCGGGGAGAGATCAGCGTGGAATCGACAGAGACCGTGGGGTCTGCTTTTACCCTGAAGCTGCCGCTGGCCAACCCCTCCTTTGAGGAGCGCCAGGATCCCGTCTGATCTCCTAACGTCACAGACAGGACCTGAAAAGGCAGTCTTAAATAACTTTGCTTACAACTTCTGACGGCGCGCTCACCAGCCCCTGGGTGTCAATTACCTGAATGGCGAAATACCAGGTGCCCTCGCTGAGATCGGACACCATGTAGTGGGGCTCATTCAGCTCACTGGCATCGGTGACCTCGATCCGCAGATCCAGGGCGTCGGGGTCCTGACCATACAGAATCACGTAACTCTGCAGCTCACCCATCGCAAGCCCCTCGTTGTTAACCCGCTTGAGAGGCGGATTCCATTTCAGGGAGGCCGAGGTTTCGACTTCGCCACCATTACCAGTGGCGGTGGTGGAGCCGGAATCACTGCCGCCGGATGAATCGCCGCAACCTGCGAGCATGCCGGCAATCAGGAGCGCACCAACTCCAGACTTCGATATTTTCATGACGCGTTTCAACATATTCGGACACCATTTTTCCGACGACTTTGTGAAATTCTATTAAATTAAGCCGGAAGGTTACGTGCGATTCGTCCGATTTTCGGTTGCGGAATTGTCAATTTTTTGTCACAGGAGGTTACCGGGGGGAGATGAAATCCCGGAGAAAGGGTCCATGAACAGGACAGCGAGGGCTTGTGGTTACAGAGGGTGAGGCAATTACCAGGCAATTGGACACAAAAAAAGCCAGTCATCGACTGGCTTTTCTGTATTTGGTAGCGGGGAGCGGATGCGCTCAAGCATTCGCGGCGGCAACCCTGCAGCGCGCAGCGCTGATCAAAAGGTGCCGACTCATATGCCCCCGCCAGAAAGCAGAAAAGCCAGTCATCGACTGGCTTTTCTTCAATAATGGTAGCGGGGGCAGGATTCGAACCTACGACCTTCGGGTTATGAGCCCGACGAGCTACCAGACTGCTCCACCCCGCATCAAACTTTTTGTAAATCTCTGCTTTCTGAGTCACCGACTGGGTCGGGCTCAAAACCCGAAGGTCAATGACTCCCTTCGGCTTTCGTGGGTTGAGGAGCCCGACGAGCTACCAGACTGCTCCACCCCGCATCAACTCTGGTGTGAATCGCCACTGCGGGCGTTCAACGTGCGCGTATACTAAGGGCGCGGCAGGAGGTTGTCAATCCCTGTCTGCAAACAGATCGCTGGCAAACACCAGGGTTTCAGCTGATGAAGATTCCGGAGCGGCCATCCGATACAACACCTCCTGCACCGGCCGGAAGGAACGGCGGTGCAACGGCGTGGCGCCTAAACGCCCCAGGGCTTCAAGATGCTCGGGCGTGGAATATCCCTTGTGCCGGGCAAGGCCATAGCCGGGATATTCAAGCTCAAGCGCGACCATTTCCCGATCCCTGGTGACCTTGGCCAGAATGGACGCAGCACTGATCGCGGCTACCCGGCCATCCCCTTTGATAACCGGCTCCGACTTCCAGCGCCAGCTGGGGCATTTGTTGCCGTCCACCAGAACGTACTCCGGGTCGATCGGAAGGCCGGCCACCGCCCGCTCCATGGCAACAAGTGTGGCCTGATAGATATTCAGCCGGTCGATCTCTTCTGCCTCACATCGCCCGAGACTCCAGGCTGCCGCGTTCTGGATAATTTCCTCAAACAGAGCTTCCCGGCGCTCTTGCGTGAGCACCTTGGAGTCCGCCAGGCCGGCAATGGGTCTTGCCGGATCGAGAATCACGGCAGCAGTGACCACGGCGCCGATGAGCGGCCCCCGGCCCACCTCATCCACTCCGGCAAGCTTCCAGCCGCGGTAACTGCATTCAAAAGGGGGAAGCTTCGATTCTGACATTACTGTCTGCTCTCAATCAGCTCTGATACTGCGATTGCGGCCTGCTCATCCGCATCTCTTCTCAATTGCAGGTGAACATCGGTAAAAGCCGCCTTGATGTGTTCCCGCTCAGTTGTATTTTCAAGCTGCTCCAGCACCGCTGCCCCGAGTCGTGCCGGTGTTGCTTCATCCTGGATGAGCTCAGGCACCAGCGGTTCCCGGGTTAGCAGATTTGGCAGTGCAATATGGGGAACCTTGACCAGCCGTGATAACAGGGAATAACTGAAGCCTGAAAGCCGGTAACCCACCACCATGGGCTTTTTCAGCAGCATGGCTTCCAGGGTTGCCGTTCCCGAGGCAAGCAGCACCACATCGGAACAAGCCATGACCTCCCGCGATCTGCCCGCAACGAGAGTGACTGGCAGCTCCACCTCCAGCGTGTCCACCAGTTCCTGGATCTGCTGTCGTCTGGCCCGGTTCACACAGGGAATCACCAGTTGCAGGTCCGGCCGGCGTTCCTGAAGCCAGAGCGCGGCCTCCAGAAACAGGCGGCCCAGGCGTTCGACCTCCCCTTGCCGGCTGCCGGGCAGAATGGCCAGCACGGTCACATCCGGCCTGATACCAAGCTCTGCCCTCACACTCCGGGTGTCAGGCTCAACCGGGATCCGGTCTGCCAGGGGGTGACCGACAAAGCGCACCGGCACCTGATGTTCTTCATAAAACCTGGCTTCAAACGGAAACAGAGTGAGCATCAGATCAATGGATTTCGCAATCCTGAATATCCGCTTTTTGCGCCAGGCCCAGACGGTCGGGCTGACATAATGAACGGCGGGGATACCGGCCTCCCGGCAACGTCTTTCAGCCGCAAGGGTGAAATCGGGGGAATCTATACCAATGACCACATCGGGAGGCGTAGCCAGAAAATAGTCCAGCAACCGCCGGCGAATGGACACCAGCTCCCGGATCCGGCCCAGCACCTCCACCAGCCCCATGACAGACAGCCGCTCCATGGGCACGAGGGAGTGAAAACCCTCTGCCAGCATTTCGTCGCCGCCTATGCCAACAAACCTTGCCCGGGGATAGCGCGCCCTGAGCGACCGCATCAGGCCAGCTCCGAGAATGTCCCCGGAGGCCTCGCCTGCAATCATGCCCACCGTGATGACACGGTTATCTGGAATCTGGGTTTCTGGACGGATCACTAGCGGATAATGCCCCGATGACTACCTTTGAGGGAATCGATAAGGGGACGGATTTCGGGAGTATCCGCCCAGGTTTGCTCAAGTTCGTCAATGGCCTGTTCCGTGGTCAGCCCCTGGCGGTAGATCACCTTGTAGGCACGCTTCAGCGCAAGCAGTATCTCACTGGTAAAGCCACGGCGCCTGAGGCCTTCCACATTGATTCCATGGGGGGAAGCGGACTGACCGCTTGCCATGACATAGGCCGGAATGTCCTTGAGTATGATGCTGCCGCCAGCCGCCATGCTATGGGCGCCGATATGGCAGAACTGATGGACCATAGCGCCGCCGCCGAGAATGGCATGGTCTCCGACAGTCACATGGCCTGCCAGAGTAGCGCAGTTGGCCAGTATGGCGTGGTCTCCCACCCTGCAGTCATGGGCGACATGGACATAAGCCATCAGCAGGTTGTGGCTTCCGATGGTTGTCTCGCCGCGATCCTGGACTGTGCCCCGGTGGACAGTGCAATTCTCGCGAATGGTGTTGTGGTCGCCAATGACCAGTGTTGTGGGCTCGCCGGCGTATTTCTTGTCCTGGCACTCTTCACCAATACTGGAGAACTGGAAAATCCGGTTATCGCGGCCAATGACGGTTGGTCCCTTGACCACCACGTGGGACATGATCTCCGTGCCTTCGCCGATTTCGACGTCCGGCCCTATGTAGCTCCAGGGACCCACGGTCACATTGTCTGCCAGTCTGGCAGAGGGATCCACGATTGCCTGGGGATGGACCCCGGACCATTGCCTGTTCGCCATCAAACATCTCTCTCAGCGGTCAATACTTCTGCCACGCATGCGACCTTGTCATCCACCAGCGCGCGGCAATCGAACTTCCAGATACCATGCTTGCACGCCACGAATCTCGCCTCGAGGCGCAACTGATCTCCCGGCACCACTGGCCGCTTGAAGCGCGCCTTGCTGGACCCTGCGAGATAGTGTACCACGCCATCCGATGGCCTCCTGTCGACTGTGGCAAATGCCAGAATCCCGGATACCTGCGCCATGGCCTCGATAATCAGCACGCCCGGCATAATGGGTCTGTGGGGAAAATGGCCGGCAAAAAACTGCTCGTTGATCGTGACGTTTTTATAGCCTGCAATAAAAACGCCTTTTTCCATTTCCGTTACCCGGTCCACCAGCAGAAAGGGAAAGCGGTGGGGCAGGTGTTCCATGATTTCTTCGATGTACATCATCAGGATTGGCCTTGGCCTTCGATTTTGTTTTCCAGCTCCTTCAGCCTGCGCGCCATGGCATCAAGCTGGCGGTAGCGAACGGCGTTTTTCCGCCAGAGCCTGTTGGTATCCGCCGGTGTGCCGGAAGAGTAAACCCCGGCTTCCCGAATGTCACTGGTGACCATGGTCATTCCCGTCAGGTGGACGCCGTCAGCGACGCTGATGTGACCCGCAAGCCCCGAAGCGCCCCCAAACACACAGTTCCTGCCGACTCTGGTGCTCCCGGCGATACCCACAAAGGCCGCCATGGCCGTATGATCCCCAATACTCACGTTGTGCGCTATCTGGATCAGATTATCCAGCTTCACCCCATTACCAATCACCGTATCGTCGAGGGCGCCACGATCAATCGTGGTATTGGCCCCCACTTCGACATCGTCCCCCAGAACCACACGGCCAATCTGGGCGATCCGGTGCCAGACCCCCTGCTCGCTGGCAAAGCCAAAGCCTTCGGAACCAATCACTGCGCCACTGAGAATATTGCAGCGCTGACCCATGACAACGTCGTGGGCAAGGGTTACCCTGGCATTGAGCCTTGATTCCGCACCTATCTGACACCGCGCACCAATCACGCAACCGGCCGCAATTCTGACCCCCTCGCCAATGATGACTCCCTCCTCAACCACAACCAGGGGCCCGATTGAGGCGGAGGCGGGCACATTTACCGAAGGATCAACAACGGCGCTGGGATGAACACCGGAGGCTGGCACCGGAGCCGGGTCAAACCAGTGGCTGAGCCGAGCATAGCCGAGGTAAGGGTTATCCAGTAACAGGACATTGGTCGGAGCGGAGTCAGCCAGCTTTGGCGCAAGAATCACTGCTGAGGCGCGGGTCTCACGCAGGTAGCGCACATAGGAGGGGTTGGCCAGAAACGAAATCTGCCCCGGCCCGGCCGCCTGCAGGGTTGCCATACCGGTGATGGTAGCGGAAGGATCCCCCTTCAGCTCGGCGCCCAGCGCCCCGGCGATTTCGCCCAGGGTAAAGGAATCCTGTCTCATGATCTGCTGCTCCTGGCTCACCCGATCAACGGTTCAGTTTGTCCAGAAGCTGGGATGTCAGATCCATTGCCGGCTTGGCATAGACCACTGCCTCACTGGGAAGGATCAGATCCAGATTATTCTCGTCCAGCAACTCCTGCACGGCCCGATCCACTTCCGGACGGGCGTTTTCAAGGAATGACTGCTTGCGACTGGCAATGGTGGAATCCAGACGCTGCTTGAGAAAGTTGAACTCCTTCACCTTCTCCTGGAACTCGGCAGCCAGCCGGTTGCGCTCGGACTCATTCATCATGGCTCCGTCCCGCTCCAGACGCTCTTTCATCTTGCGGGCATCTTCCTGAGCCCTGCGCACGTCTGCCTCATCCCCTGAGAAGTCCCTCTGGAGCTTTTCACTGAAGACCTGGGCGTCTTCCGAGGAAAACAGTGCCTGGCGAAGATCTACCACGCCAATCCGGGTTTCCGCCAGGGCGGGAACTGCTAATACCAGAGCCAGCAGACCGGCAATCATGGATTTATGGAACATGAGCAATACTCCTGTTTATATCTGTTTTCGGTTTCAGACCGACATTACAACACTGCCGGAGCCCGGGCAGTCATCAAAAGCCCTGACCAAGGGAGAACTGGAATACTTCGGTCTCGTCCCCGGACTGGTCATTGATCGGTTTGGCGAGGCTGAAGGCCAGCGGACCGACCGCTGTAATCCATTGAAAGCCAATGCCAACGGACAGACGGACCTCATCCAGTTCAGGATCAAAGTTACGGTCCGGATCAAACACCTGCCCTGCATCAACAAAGAAGCTGGTTCTCATTGTCCGGGTATCCCCGGCGAAGGGCGTGGGGAAAATCAGCTCCACACCTCCCTCGGTCAGTACATTGCCGCCAAACGGATCCGGATCCGAGAGATCATTATCGCTCGGTCGTGCTCTGGGGCCCAGGGAGTTTGCCTCGTAACCGCGAACCGACCCATACCCGCCAGCAAAGAAGTGCTCGTAGAAGGGAATCAGATTCCGGTCACCGTAGCCGTCTCCGTAGCCAAGCTCGCTGCGGGCCCGAAAGATCCAGCGCTGGTCTTCATCCAGCGGCTGATAGAAGTCCGTCCTGTGTGACAGCTTGAAATAGGTCAGATCGCTTCCAGGCACGGCTACATCGCCGGACAGGGAATGGCTGAAGCCCGCTGTTGGCAGAATGCCCCGGTTCAGGGTGCTTCGGCGCCAGGAGGCATTGAGGAAAAAGTTGTCAAATTCGTTGCCCTCCTCGTCGATAAACTCCCGGACATCCTTGGAGGTGAAACTACCGGCCTGGATTTCCGAACGGGTGTAACCTACGCCGAAGTTGAGTCGACTGATCTGATCAATGGGATAGCCAAAGCTCAGATTGCCACCATATTCATCCAGCAGGAATGAGGATATGTCCTGCTCTTCAAAATCCGTCTCCCGTGCAAACAGACTGAACCCCCGGCTCACTCCGTCAACCGTGTAATAAGGGTTGCGATAGGAGAAGTTGGCGCTTTTGACTGACTCGCTGAAGTTGGCGCCAATCGCCACCCGCTTGCCGCTGCCGAGAAAGTTATTCTCGGAAATGTTCGCGCCCAGAATGGCTCCTGACACCTGGGAAAAACCTACGGAAGCTGACAGGCTGCCGGTGGGCTGTTCTTCCACGCTGTAAGTGACATCCACCTGGTCGTCTGTGCCCGGCACCGGCCTGGTTTCCACATCCACCGTTTTGAAGAAGCCCAGTTGCTCCAGCCGGCTTTTGGAAAACTCGATGCGGTCGGTGGAGGCCACGCCGCCCTCCATCTGGGTCATTTCCTGGCGAAGCACGTCGTCACGGGTCGAGACATTGCCTTCAAAGTTTATGCGCCGCACATAGGCACGCTTCCCCGGCTCCACAAAAAAAGTCACCACAGCCGTGTTGTCAGGGCCGGTCTCAGGGACCGGGTTCACGTTGGCAAAGGTGTAGCCTTCCCGCCCCAGACGCCTGGACAGCAACTCTGCGGTGTTGGTAACCGCCGCCCGGGAAAAGGTGTCGCCCGGCTCGAGGAAAATCAGTTTTTCCAGCTCCTCTTTCTCAACAATGAGCTCGCCCCGCAGCCTTACCTCTGAAATCGTATACTGGGGCCCCTCGTTCAGGGCCAGCGCGATGAACACTTCCTTTTTATCAGGAGAGATGGACACCTGGCTGGACTCAACACTGAAATCCAGGTAGCCCCGGTCAAGGTAAAACGACCGCAGAGTCTCCAGATCTCCGCTCAGGCGCTCCCGGGCGTACTTGTCGGCACTGGTGAGGGACGACCACAGGCTGCTTTCCCGGAGTTCAAACAGGTCCAGCAGGGTGTCGTCGCTGAATTCATTATTGCCAATGATATTCAGATGCTGAATCGCGGCGACACTGCCTTCGTTTATATTCAGACTCACCGCGACCCGGTTCCGCGGAAGGTCCTCCGCCGTGGCATTGACCCTGGCGTTGTAACGGCCCTGGGACACATAGGACCGGAGAATTTCCAGCTCAAGACGCTCAAGAGTGGCCCGGCGAAACACCTGCCCTTCCTGCAGGCCTGCACTGTTCAGGGCTTCCATGAGCATGTCTGTCTCGATGGCCTTGTTGCCATCTATCTCGATGGAACTGATGGCCGGCCGTTCCCTGACGGTCAGAATCAGCACATTGCCGTCGCGGCTCGCTTCCAGATCGGTAAAAAGACCTGTCCTGAAAAGCGTGCGGATTGCATCGCCCAGCTCGGACTCGTCGACAGATTCACCAATATCGACGGGAAAAGCCGAAAATACACTGCCCGCAGAGACCCGCTGCAGACCCTCGACCTCTATGTCCGAGACCACAAACTCATCAGCAACTGCTGGCTGAACTGCACACACCATGGTCAGGAGGCCGATCATCAGCCCTTTTAAGGAACGTCTCATTCAGTCAATTCGCCTGTTCACGCGAGTAAGGAGGTGGCAATTCTCACAACCGCATCAGGTCGTTGTAAAGTGCAAACACCATTAATATCAAAATCATTAGCATACCAATCTGTAACCAGAGCCCCTGGACCTGCTCGGAAAGCGG
The DNA here is from genome assembly GCF_044799475.1 of Marinobacter sp. Lineage (GTDB taxonomy): Bacteria > Pseudomonadota > Gammaproteobacteria > Pseudomonadales > Oleiphilaceae > Marinobacter. Next base: position 3,653,711 of record NZ_CP085217.1, read on the forward strand.
CTTACGGCGAATTGCCTCAATGCTGTAAAAGACAATATGGCCGCCGTCCAGAACCGGCACCGGCAGCAGGTTCAGCACCCCGAGACTGACGCTCAGGTAAGCCAGGAACCGCAGAAAATCCTCATAGCCGGAGCTGACGCTCGCCTCTGCCACCCGGGCAATGGTAATGGGGCCACTGAGGTTGGTGGGCGACAGCAGGCCGGTAATCATTTTCTGGATGGCAACCAGAGTGAGCCGGGTATCGCCCCAGGTCTCCGATACAGCCTGGGGAATCGCAGCCAGAGGACCATACTGGACCTGTCGGCGCAACTCCTCGGGGTAAGTTACCGGCTCCACGCCGGCGCCTACCCGGCCGATCTGCCTGCCGGATTCATCTCCCACAGCCGCAGGCGTGACCGGAACCCGGAGAGTATCACCGTCCCGCTTCACAGTCAGGGTAAGCTGCTCCCCGGGAGCCGCCTGAATCCGCTCCACCAGGGCAAACCAGTTGTCCACCGGCTCGCCATTCACCTCCAGAATCCTGTCTCCAGACTGCAGGCCAGCCTCGTCGGCAGGACTGCCGGCCTCCACCCGGTCCAGTACCGCCGGCACTTCCGGCCGCCAGGGCTGCACGCCAAATTCCGCTATCGGATTCGGTTCTTCCTCACTGAGGCGCCAGCCTCCCAGATTTGCGGTGAGAGTGCGACTGCGGTCGTCTTTCTTCACCTCCACGGACATCTGCCCCTGCTCGCCCGCGCGCTCCAGCAACCTCATGTTTATGTCACGCCAGGAGGTGACCGGCCGGCCATCCACCTGGTGGATCTCCATGCCTTCCGTGAGTCCCATGCGTTCGGCAATGGAGTCCGGATCCACCTGTCCCACCACAGGCGCGAGCGCGGTAAACCCCACGACGCTCAGGATCCAGTACGCAAAAATCGCAAACAGAAAATTCGCTGCAGGACCGGCTGCGGCGATGGCTATACGCTTGCCCGGCGACTTGGTGTTGAAGGCCTCGTGCAGCTGGTCTTCGGGCACCGGGCCTTCCCTTTCATCCAGCATCTTGACATAGCCGCCCAGGGGGATGGCAGCTATCGCGAACTCGGTGCCATGGCGATCGTAGCGGGACCAGATGGGTTTGCCAAAGCCCACGGAAAAACGCAGCACCCTGACCCCGCAACGACGCGCCACCCAGAAGTGCCCGAACTCATGAATGGTGACCAGAATACCCAGGGTCACGATTAGTGCCAGTACTGTCTGTGCTATCTGCATGTAACTTTTGCCCGCATGGTGTAGCCAAATGGCGCCTGTGAATGATCGTGCTGGCCGGTCCTGTCAGACAAGGGCGCGCTCAATCTGTTCCGCCGCCATTCGGCGGGCTGCCATGTCCTCTGCGAAAATGGTGTCAAAACTGTCCGCGTCCCTGACTGTCATGGCTGACAGGGTGCGCTCTATGATAAGGGGTATATCGGAAAAACCCAGCTTCCCGCCAAGGAATGCTGCCACCGCTACTTCATTGGCTGCGTTGAGTAGCGCTGGAGCCGTACCACCAGCCCGGAAGGCTTCCGCCGCCAGCCTGAGGCACGGAAACCGCTCAAGATCCGGCCGTTCGAAGTGGAAGCGACCCAGAGCAAAAAGGTCCAGCGGCGCCACCCCGGATTCAATACGCTCAGGCCAGGCAAGGCCGTTGGCAATGGGCGTTCGCATGTCCGGGCTACCCAGCTGGGCCAGCACTGAGCCATCCACATATTCAACCATGGAATGGATGATGCTTTCAGGGTGCACATGCACTTCAATCTGATCCGGCCGCGCGTTGAACAGCCAGCAGGCCTCGATCATCTCAAGGCCCTTGTTCATCAGTGTGGCCGAATCAACGGAGATCTTCTGACCCATTGACCAGTTTGGATGGGCACAGGCTTCTGCCGGTGACACCTCCCGCAATGCAGCTGCACTATGGGTGCGAAAGGGGCCCCCGGAGGCCGTCAGCAGTATGCGGCGAACGCCATCCCCGTTCAGGTTTCGCACCCGGGACGGCGGCAGACACTGAAAAATGGCGTTGTGCTCGCTGTCAATCGGCAGCAGTTCCGCACCGGAGCTGGCTACCGCGTCCATGAACAGCCTGCCGGACATCACGAGCGCTTCCTTGTTGGCAAGCAGTACCCGTTTGCCGGCACGCACGGCGGCCAGGGTTGGGGGCAGGCCTGCGCCGCCCACAATGGCAGCCATGACTGTATCCGCCTCAGGTGCCGCAGCCACCTCGCAGAGACCGTCCTCGCCGGCCAGCACGCGGGTTTCAGCCCGGCCCGCCAGCGCCGCCTGCAGACGGGTAGCGGCGTCATGATCCGCCATCACCGCGAACCTGGGGCGAAACTCAAGACACAACCGCGCCATGTCTTCATCGCGACTATTGGCCGTGAGGGCGTAAATCGCAAAACGGTCCGGGTGACGCCGGATCACATCCAGGGTACTGAGACCTATGGAACCGGTCGCTCCCAGAATCGTGACCTGGCGCATTAGCCCACACCTGCCCGAAGCCAGCCAAGCTGGGTAACCAGAAGCGCAAACAGGGGTATTGCTGCGGTAAGGCTGTCAATACGGTCCATGATGCCGCCATGGCCCGGCAGCAGCTGGCTGCTGTCCTTGATGCCCCGTGCGCGTTTGAACATGCTTTCCAGCAGGTCGCCAAGCACGGAAAACAGCCCCGTGATCAGGCTCGCGATTACCAGCAGGAGGGTTTCGAAACCACTGGCCGTGACCAGGTAGCTCGTAATCAGTGCCAGCAGCGTCACCGCGGCCAGACCACCCCACACGCCCGCCCAGGACTTGCCGGGGCTGACCCTGGGGGCAAGCTTGGACTTGCCAAAGGCGCGCCCGGCAAAATAGGCGCCGATATCCGCCACCCAGACAATAAAGAAGACGTAGAGAATCAGCAGCAGGCTGTTGCTCACCTCACCGAAGTCCACGGTGCCGGTACGAAGGTGATTGAGCCCCACCCAGGCCGGCACCAGCACCAGAACGCCCAGCGCACAACGCACGGGCGCCGGTTTCCAGTAGGCCGCCGCAGATGGATAGGCCCGAACCAGAAAGAAACACGCCACCCACCACGCGAAGGCCAGCCAGAGGACGACCCCCGAGTGCGCGTGCCACAGAAGATAAAGCACCAGGGCCATGGCTGCGGCATAACCGACGCGCTGTGGCTGGCCTGTGAGCCCGGCCATATTGGCCCATTCCCAGGCACCAATGGTTATGATCGCACCGGTAAACAGTGCGAACCCCAGTGGCGGCAGGAAGAAAATACCGAACACCGCGATGGGTGCAAGAATCAGTGCTGTGATGATCCGGGTCTTGAGCACGGGACTGTTCGCTCTGTTGTCGTTATTTTGGAACGGCGCGACCGGCAATCTGATCATCGGTCTGGCCAAAGCGTCGCTGCCGGCCGGCATAGGCCTGGAGGGCTTCACGCATCTGTGCAGCACGGAAATCCGGCCAGTACACCTCAGAAAAATACAGTTCCGTATAGGCCAGGTGCCAGAGTATGAAATTGCTGATGCGCTGCTCACCGGCAGTCCGGATCATCAGGTCCGGCATGGGCAGGTCCCCGATCGACAGATACCGGCCAATGGTTTCATCATTGATGTCTGCAGGCTCCAGCTTCCCGGCCTGCACGAGACCCGCAACCTGCCGGGTGGCCTGTGTAATATCCCAGCGCCCCCCATAGTTGGCCGCAATAACAAGGGTCATCAGGGTGTTGTCCCTGGTGAGTGCCTCGGCGCGCTCCATGTGCTCCTGCAGTACAGTACTGAACGCGGAGCGGTCGCCAATGATCCGCAAACGGATGTTGTTACGATGCAGCTTTTTGACTTCACGCTCAAGGGCAAACAGAAACAGGCGCATCAGGGCGGACACTTCCTCCTGGGGGCGGCGCCAGTTCTCGCTGGAAAAAGCAAACAGCGTCAGCACTTCAACCCCTTCGCGGGCGCAGGTCTCGACCACTGCTCTTACCGCGTTCACTCCGGCCTTGTGTCCGGCCACACCGGTTAACCGGCGAGCCTTGGCCCACCGGTTGTTGCCATCCATGATGATGGCCACATGCCTGGGGCTGTCCCCCGCAGTGACGGGCACACCGGCTGCGGGCGTGCCTCTGCCAGGCGCTCCCGGTCCCGACGACACCGTACCAGAGACCCCGGCAGCCGGCAGACCGTTACCCGGCCTCCCGGCAGATACACTTTCCGTCATGCAATCCCCTGATCAGCCAGACGCTCTGTGTCGTTCGGCTGATTGACTGTTAAGAAGCTGCGCTCAGGAGGGTCAGACCTCCATCAGGTCTTCTTCTTTGGATTTGAGCATCTTGTCGATTTCGGCAATGTAGCGGTCGGTCAGCTTCTGGACTTCATCCTGGCCCCGGCGCTCTTCGTCTTCGCTGACTTCCTTTTCCTTCAGCAGTTCCTTGAGGTCCGCATTTGCATCCCGGCGGGCATTTCGTACCGAAACCCGCGCATGTTCGGCGTCTGCCCGCGCCTGTTTGACCATAGTGCGACGGGTTTCTTCCGTCAGCATGGGCATGGGCAGACGGATCAGGTCACCACTGGTGGAGGGGTTGAGCCCCAGATCCGAGGCCATGATCGCCTTTTCGATGGTCGGCATCATGCTCTTTTCGTAGGGCGAGACAGCCAGTGTGCGGTTGTCTTCCACGTTGATGCTGGCCACCTGCTTGAGAGGCGTCTCCTGACCGTAATAATTTACTGTAACACTGTCCAGGATGGACGGATGCGCCCGGCCCGTACGAATCTTGTTGAAAGCCGAGCTGAGGGCTTCAATGCTCTTTTTCATGCGCTTTTCAGCGTCAGATTTGATTTCGTTAATCACGTGATTATCCTCAATTCATGGTCCGGGCGTCCTCTTCAGACCCCCTGTTCTGTTCAGGCCAGATGTACTCGTGGCCGCTGTCAACCTCAGACTGTTGCCATATCTTCCAGGCCGGAAGCGCCGTCTGCTTCGATAAGGGTACCTTCATTCTCCCCGGTAACGATACGGGTAAGCACGCCAGCCTTGTTCATGTTGAAAACCCGCACCGGCATGCCCTGGTCGCGACACAGGCAGATAGCGGTGAGATCCATCACGCCCAGTTTTTTATCAAGCACTTCATCGTAAGTCAGACGCTCGTACTTCTCAGCCGTGGGATCAAGCACCGGATCGGCGGAATATACACCGTCCACCTTGGTGGCCTTCAGCACCACATCCGCCTCGATCTCAATACCGCGCAGACAGGCTGCGGAATCCGTGGTAAAGAAAGGATTGCCCGTACCGGCGCAGAAGATGACCACATCGCCATCCTTCAGATCCCGCAGGGCGCGGCGACGGTCGTAGTGCTCCACCACACCGCTCATGGGAATGGCGGACATGACGCGGGTCCGGATGTTGGAACGCTCGAGGGCATCCCGCATGGCAAGACCGTTCATGACGGTAGCCAGCATGCCCATGTGGTCACCGGTCACCCGGTCCATGCCGGCTGCATTCAGGGCCGCGCCCCGGAACAGATTGCCACCCCCGATGACAAGGCCAACCTGAATACCAATGCCGATCAGCGCGCCGATTTCCAGTGCCATGCGATCAAGCACCTTGGGGTCAATCCCGAAATCGTGCTCCCCCATGAGGGCTTCACCACTGAGTTTGAGCAGAACGCGCTTGTATCTCGGCTGGGTACTGGCTGGCTTAGGCATAGCGGTGTGTCCCCTTCTTCACAGTGTCCATCAGGACGATGGTTCAGTAGGCTGACCAGCCGGGGATGTGCTCGCCGGCGGCCCGGCCCGTATCTGACATGCCCCCTGCACCTGCCCGCCCCGGCACGTACAAAAAAGAGGGTATCTCAGATACAGACCAGCCACGAGGGCCGGACGCACCGGCCAACGTGGCGGACCTGATAACGGTCACCCGGGCCTGTCAGAATCCTGACAGCTGACCCGGATGCCGCTTTTACAGCAGGATCAGGACTTGCCAGTGCCAGCAGCGGCAGCCACTTCAGCAGCAAAATCCACTTCTTCCCGCTCGATACCTTCACCGACTTCAAGCCGGATGAAACCAGCCAGTTCTCCGCCTGCGTCCTTGATCAGGGCGCCAACGGTCTGGTCCGGGTTCTTGACGAAGGGCTGCTCAACCAGACTGTTTTCCTTGAGAAACTTGTTGATGCGACCCGTGGTCATCTTCTCAACGATTTCAGCCGGCTTGCCTTCCATATCAGGCTGGGAGCGGATGATATCCTTCTCTTTTTCCACTTCTTCGGCCGGCATGTCTTCGGTCTTGCCAACACGGGGATTGACGGCAGCAACGTGCATCGCCACATCCCGGGCAACTTCCGGAGTGCCGCCAGTCAGGGCAACAACGGCAGCAATCTTGTTGGTGCTGTGGACATAGCCATCCACAACCGGACCTTCAACGCGCAGCAGGCGCCGCACGGAGATGTTTTCACCGATCTTCTGGACCAGAGCTTCACGCTTGCCTTCCAGCTCGCCCGCCATCAGCTTTGCAACATCGGTTTCGTCGTTTTTGAACGCCACGTCCAGCACTTCGCGGGCGAAGTTCAGGAAGTTCTCATCGCGGGCGACGAAATCAGTCTCGGAGTTAACCTCCAGAATGAAAGCACGGGTGTGGTCATCGGATACCTTGACCAGGGACACGCCTTCAGCCGCAGTACGACCGGCTTTTTTGGCGGCTTTCAGGCCGGAAGACTTGCGCATTTCTTCGATTGCAGCGTCAACATCGCCACCAGCTTCAACCAGTGCCTTCTTGCACTCCATCATGCCAAGACCGGTACGGTCACGCAGTTCCTTGACCATTGCAGCGGTAATTGCAGCCATGTTCAATTCCTCTCATTTCACGAATCCAGGAATCTGTGCCCGCCCTTGGCGGTCACAGTATTTAATCATTGGGCGAGGCACCAGGCCTCAATGCCGGACTATCAGATTCTGCTTAAAGAAACGGGGACCGGAAGCAACTCCGCAGTCCCCTTTCCGCCTCCCGTCAAAAACCCTGATTCAGGGCATCTGAACGTCTGGAAGGCACAAGCAGATTACACACAGGCAGATTACTCGGCCGCCGGTGCGCCTTCGGCATTTTCGCTGACTTCAACAAACTCGTCAGCACCAGCACCGGCAGTGGAGGCTTCGATGCAGGTATCGGCAACAGCATTCACGTAAATCTGAATTGCGCGAATGGCGTCGTCGTTGCCCGGAATAACGTAATCCACACCGTCCGGATCGCTGTTGGTATCAACGATGCCAATAACAGGGATGCCCAGCTTGTTGGCTTCCTTGATAGCAATACGCTCGTGGTCAACATCGATAACAAACAGGGCATCGGGCAGGCCGCCCATGTCCTTGATACCGCCGATGCTGCGCTCAAGCTTGTCCATCTCGCGGGTACGCTCAAGGGCTTCTTTCTTGGTCAGCTTGTCGAAGGTGCCGTCCTGGCTCTGGGTTTCCAGCTCCCGGTAACGACGGATCGACTGACGGATTGTCTTGTAGTTTGTCAGCATGCCACCCAGCCAGCGGTGGTTAACAAAAGGCTGACCGGCGCGCTCGGCTTCTTCCTTGATGGTTTTGGCCGCTGCACGCTTGGTGCCGACAAACAGAACCTTGTTCTTGTTCTCTGCCAGCTTCTGAACAAAGTTCAGGGCTTCGTTGAACGCAGGAACTGTCTGTTCAAGGTTGATGATATGAATCTTGTTGCGGGCGCCGAAGATGTACTTCGACATTTTCGGGTTCCAGTAACGGGTCTGGTGACCGAAGTGAGCACCTGCCTTGAGCAGGTCACGCATATTTACCTGAGCCATGATAATTACCTTTTTTAGCTTCGGGTTAGTCCTCCACACGTCCAATTGCCCCAACCTGTCTGAACAGGCACCCTGGGACAACGTGTCGACGCGTGTGCGAATTTGCCTGAGTGTGACCGGAAGATCACAGCTCGGCGGGCGCGTTTATACCATAAAACCGGGTTTTGACGCCAGCATAAATGTCCTCTTCTGCCTCTTGCTGGCCAGAGGAACAGCGTTCCAGCTTGTACCCGCTCCCCCCGGCCCCTAAAATGGGCGATTGATTCAAGCCAACGGGAATCCCAATGCAGGTATCCATCAAAACCCCGGAAGAGATAGAGAAGATGCGCGTCGCCGGCCGCCTGGCCGCCGAAGTCCTTGAGATGATCGGTGAGCATGTCAAGCCGGGGGTCACCACCCAGGAACTGGACAGCATCTGCCATGACTACATAGTGAACGTTCAGAAGGCGATTCCGGCGCCCCTGAATTACAAGGGCTTTCCCAAATCCATCTGCACGTCAGTCAACCATGTGATCTGTCACGGCATTCCGTCGGAAAAGAAGGTCCTGAAGAGCGGGGACATCGTCAATATCGATATCACCGTCATCAAGGATGAATACCACGGAGATACCAGCAAGATGTTCTTCGTCGGTGAGCCAAAAGTGGCCGCGGATCGGCTGGTGCGGGTCACCCAGGAATGCCTCTATAAAGGTATCGAGCTGGTTAAGCCTGGCGCCAGGCTCGGGGATATTGGCCATGTTATCCAGCAGCATGCCGAGAAAAACCGTTACTCGGTCGTACGGGAATACTGCGGCCACGGCATTGGCCGGGTCTTTCATGAAGAGCCCCAGGTCATGCATTACGGCAAGCCGGGCACCGGCCTGGAACTGAAGGAAGGCATGACCTTCACCATCGAGCCGATGATCAATCAGGGCAAAAAGGACTGCAAGCTGCTGCCGGACGAATGGACCGTGGTCACCAAGGACCACAAGCTGAGCGCCCAGTGGGAGCACACCATACTGGTCACGGCGGATGGACACGAGGTTCTGACCAGACGGAAAGAAGAGAACCTTTAAGTGACCGCCGCCACGCTGGAGTCCCGCATCAGTCACGACCCCTCGCCGGTCGCTCCTGCCCGCCAGATGTTGCAGGAGAGCTATGCGGCAGATGCCGAGGCCTTCAGGAAGGGGGCGGACGTCCGGGAGCTTGTCCACTCAAGGGCCGAAACCGTCGACAGAGTCCTGCAACTGATCTGGAACCGCTACCCTTTCTCTGAATCTCCGGATATAGCCCTGGTGGCGGTGGGCGGGTATGGCCGGGGCGAACTCCACCCCCATTCCGACATAGACCTGCTGATTCTCACCCGGGAAGGCGTTCACCAGGCCTGGGAAGAGGACCTGGGTGGCTTTGTCACCCTGCTCTGGGATCTCCGGCTGGACATAGGCCACAGTGTCCGCAGCATCAGCCAGAGCCGGGAAGCCGCAAGCGAAGACATCACCATCCTCACCAACCTGCTCGAAACCCGCACCATCGCCGGCCCGGATGACCTGAGAGCCGAGCTGAGCGAAGCTGTCTATTCGGACGATGTCAGCTCCGACCGGGATTATTTCATTGCCAAGCGGGCGGAACAGAAAAAGCGCCACCAGAAATACGGCGACACGGAATACAACCTGGAACCCAACGTAAAAGGCTCCCCGGGTGCCCTGAGAGACATACAGAACATTGGCTGGATTACCAAACGGCATTTCGGCCTGCAGAGCATCGCTGACCTGACCCGTTTCAGCATCCTCACGGAAGAGGAATATCAGATTCTGCTGCAGGGGGAGACCTTTCTCTGGCGCCTGCGCTATGGTCTTCAGCTGATTGCCGAACGCAACGAAAACCGGCTGCTGTTTGATCACCAGCGGGCCCTGGCGAGCATGCTGGGCTACCGGGATGAGGGCAAACGTCTGGGTGTGGAACTCATGATGCAGGCTTACTACCGCACCGTGCTGGCCCTGGCGGAGCTGACTGATGTCATCCTGCAGTTTTACGACGAGGCCATCCTGGAAAGCGAAAAAAAGGAAGAGATCCGCCCTCTCAACAAGCGTTTCCAGACCCGCAACCAGTATATAGAAGCGGTCAATAATCAGGTATTTGCCTATGCTCCCTATGCCATCATGGAAATCTTCGTGCTGCTGGCCCAGCACCCGGAGATCAAGGGTATCCGCGCAACCACCATCCGCTCGCTCCGTGCCCATCGGCACCTTATAGATGATGCCTTCCGGCGCGACCTGGCCGTTACCTCCCTGTTCATGGAACTGCTCAGAACACCCCACGAGCTGGACCAGACCCTCGCCCAGATGAAAAAGTACAGCGTTCTGGGCCGTTATCTGCCGGAATTCGGCGACATCATCGGGCAGATGCAGCACGACCTGTTCCACATCTACACAGTGGATGCCCACACCATGCGGGTCATACGCAACATGGTGCGGATGAGTACCCCTGACGCCCGCACGGAATACCCTCTGGCCTCCCGACTCATTCACCGCCTGCCAAAACTGGAAGTGCTTTACATCGCGGGGCTCTATCATGACATCGCGAAGGGCCGGGGCGGCGACCACTCGGAACTGGGCGCAGTGGATGCGGAGGCATTCTGCAAAAATCATCATCTGAGCGAGCGCGACACCAAACTTGTGTCCTGGCTGGTGGAAAACCATCTGCTGATGTCCATGACCGCACAGCGCAAGGATATTTCCGACCCGGACATCATTCATGATTTCGCCAGGTCCGTGCCCAGCCAGGTGCATCTGGATTATCTCTACGTGATGACTGTCTGCGACATCAGCGCCACCAACCCGAAGCTCTGGAACACCTGGCGCGCCTCGCTCCTGAGGCAGCTGTACATTGAATCCCGCCGGGCCCTGCGGCGGGGGACGGAAAATCCCATTGACCGCAGGGACTGGGTGCGGGCCACCCAGTCAGAAGCCAGGGAGATTCTCCACGCCCAGAACATGAGCGATGAGCAGATCGACCGGGTATGGGAAACCCTGGACGAGGAATACTTCCTGCAGGATTCAACCGTGGACATTGCCTGGCAGACAGCGGCCATCATCCGTCACGGGGACAACCCGGACCCGCTGGTTCTGATCAGGGATACCAGGGGCGGCCCCACGGACGGTTACACCCAGATCATCATCTACGTGACAGACCGGGTGGCGCTCTTTGCCGCCACCACCGCCGTGCTGGAACAGCTGAACCTCAACATCGTTGACGCCCGCATAAGCGCCAGTGCCGGCCCATACTCCATCAGTGCCTACGTGGTACTGGACGAAAAAGGCCAGCCCCTGGGCAAGGACCCGGCCCGCAAGGAACGGGTACGCGCGCGACTGATTGAAGAACTGGACGACCCGGAAGACTATCCGGCCATCATTCACCGCCGCACGCCCCGTCAGCTCAAACATTTTGCCTTCCCCACCGAGGTGACCTTCTCCAATGACACGGTCAACCAGCGCACGGTAATGGAAGTCATCACCCCCGACCGGCCAGGCCTGCTCGCCCGGGTCGGCCAGGTTCTGCTGGAACACAGGGTACGGCTGACCACAGCGAAAATCGCGACTCTGGGGGAACGGGTGGAGGACGTCTTCTTCATCACGGATGAGCAGGGCGAGCCCCTGAGTGACCCACACGTCTGCGAAGCACTCCAGGAAGACCTACGCACCATGCTGGATGACACCCAATGAACCCCAATCTTTCCCGGCTCCACCCCTACCCTTTTGAAAAGCTCACCCAGCTGAAAGCAGGTATCACGCCGCCAAAAGACCTCAGTTCGATCGCCCTTTCCATAGGCGAACCCAAACATGCGGCCCCGGCGTTTGTGCAACAGGTGATCACCGATAACCTGGAGCGCCTGTCCAACTACCCCACCACCCGGGGCACGGACGAACTGCGGGAAGCCATTTCAGCCTGGGCTACCCGGCGCTTCCATCTCAAGGCGGGAACCCTGTCGGCCGAGCGTCATATCGTGCCGGTCAATGGCACCAGGGAAGGCATTTTTTCCCTGGTACAGTCGGTGGTGGACAGCACCAGGCCGGCGACCGTGGTCAGCCCCAACCCTTTCTACCAGATCTACGAGGGCGCGGCCCTGCTGGCCGGCGCCACGCCCCACTATCTGGCCTGTGATGCAGACAACGGCTTCATTCCTGATTTCGCGGCTGTGCCGGCGGAAGTCTGGAAGAACTGCCAGATTCTGTTTCTGTGCTCCCCTGGCAACCCGAGTGGCGCCGTGATTCCCCGGGAAACCCTCGCCCAGGTGATCGAACTGGCGGACCGCCACGACTTCATCATTGCCTCCGACGAGTGCTACTCCGAACTCTACCCGGACGAAGCCGCCCCGCCGGAGGGCCTGCTCCAGACCTGCGCCGCCATTGGCCGTGACGATTACGCAAGGTGCGTGGTGTTCCACAGCCTGTCCAAGCGCAGCAACCTGCCGGGACTGCGCTCGGGTTTCGCGGCGGGCGACGCCAGCCTCCTCACGGACTACCTGCGCTACCGCACCTACCATGGCTCTGCCATGCCCATCCAGCACCAGCTGGCGAGCATTGCCGCCTGGCGGGACGAAGCCCACGTCCGGGAAAACCGGACCGCCTACCGGGACAAGTTCGAGGCCGTGGTCCCCATCCTGCGCCAGGTCATGGATGTGGACTTCCCTGACGCCGGTTTCTACCTCTGGCCCAGGACCTCCATGAGCGATGAAACCTTCGCCCTGGAACTCTCTGCCCGGCAGAACGTTCACGTACTACCCGGCCGATACCTGTCCCGCACCGTGGACGGCTACAACCCGGGTGAAAACCGCGTGCGGATGGCGCTGGTGGCGCCCCTGGAAGAATGCGTGGAAGCCGCGGGACGGATTGTTCAGTTTCTCAAAAACTACTGATTGGCCACGGACGTGAGGCGGGGGTCATTGGCCACGGACATTCACGGAGGAGGGGGTCAGATCAAGCATGATCTGACCCCCTGGGTGCCGTGGCTAACTAAATGAGGCCTTTAAACAATGAAACTCTATGGCATCAAAAACTGCGACACGGTCAAAAAGGCCAGAAAATGGCTGGACGAAGCCGGCATCGCCCATGAATTTCACGATTTCAAAAAAGATGGCCTGACCAGCGAACGGCTGACCAGGTGGGAAGAGGCTGCCGGCTGGGAAGCCCTCCTCAACCGCCGCGGCACCACCTGGCGCAAATTGCCCCAAACAGTTCGTGATACCATTGGCGCCCAAACCGCCCATGAAATCATGCTTGAAAACCCCTCCGTCATTAAGCGGCCAGTGGTGGAGCATGGTGATTCGGTAATGATCGGCTTCAATGCCGGGGAATGGGAGCGGACGCTGGAGAAAGGGTAGAAAAAGACTTTTTGCCACGGAATCCACGGAAGGACACGGAAAGTAAAGATTAAAAAAATTTAGCCACGGACGACACGGACATTCACAGACGTGAAGCCGGGGTCAGATCAAGCCTGATCTGACCCCTTGGGTGCCTTTGTCCGTGCCAGTCCGTGTCGTCCGTGGCTATCATTTCTTTTCTTTCCGTGTCCTTCCGTGGATTCCGTGGCTAAATTTATCAGGGGTCAGATCAAGCCTGATCTGACCCCGTCCCACAGAGGAGCAACCAACAGATGAGTTTTGCATTCGGTATCGGCATTGGAACCCAGAACAACCAGGGCGAGTGGCTGGAAGTGTTTTATCTGCACCCGGTTTACATGCCCGGTCCGAAGCTGGTCGAGGTTGCCGGCAATGTAGTGAACTATACCGGTGGCAACCAGGCCATCTCCGCAACGCCGAAGCAGCTTAAAGCCCTTGCGGAAAGCCTTGGTGAGGCCGGCTTTGGCGACCAGGCCAATCTGGCGGTGAGAGCAGCCACCAGTGAACGGCCCGTGGTAGTCACCCTGCTTGAAAGTGACGACACCGCTTCCAGCACCCCGGAGGTCTACCTCAAGCTGCACCTTATCTCTCACCGTCTGGTCAAACCCCACAGCCTCAAGCTGGATGGCATTTTCGGCAAACTGCCGAATCTGGCCTGGACCAACGAAGGCGCGATCGATCTCAACGAACTGCCAGACCGGCAGCTCAAGGCACGGATCGAAGGCCGCCTCCTGGAAGTAAAATCCGTCGACAAGTTTCCCCAGATGACCGATTACGTCGTGCCCAAGGGCATCCGCATTGCCGACACCGCCCGGGTGCGGCTGGGGGCTTATGTGGGCGAAGGCACCACTGTCATGCATGAAGGTTTCATCAACTTCAACGCCGGCACTGAAGGCACCAGCATGATCGAGGGCCGCATCTCCGCCGGCGTCATGATCGGCCAGGGCTCCGACCTGGGCGGCGGCTGCTCCACCATGGGCACCCTCTCCGGTGGAGGCAACATCATCATCTCCGTGGGCGAGAACTGCCTGATCGGCGCCAACTCCGGCATCGGCATCCCCCTGGGCGACCGCTGCACGGTAGAAGCCGGACTCTACATAACTTCCGGCACCAAGGTCGCCCTGCTGGACGACAACAACGAGTTGGTGGAAGTCATCAAAGCCCGGGACCTGGCCAGCAAGCCGGATCTCCTCTTCCGCCGCAACAGCCAGACTGGCGCCGTGGAATGCAAGACCAACAAGAGCGCGATCGAGCTGAACGAAGAGCTGCACGCTAATAACTGATTTTTTTGCCACGAAATCCATATATGGTCTCCTCCCATTTGCAAGGCCTCAGACGTTGATGAGGGACAGGTTGCTGCCATATATCCGGCCTGTTAACGAGGCGGCTCTGCCGCCTCTGGCCCTGATGAGGATTCGCCGCGCGCCTGCCTAATCACGGAAGCGGCCTTATAGCCAGTGGATTCCAGAGGTTTCAGGTGCGCCGGTTTGACCTGTTATGTCATCAATGTGTCTGTTGCCTTCGCAACCTTGGGTAAAGTTCTTTTCTATAGATTCGCGACGTTAGTTGCTCTGTTTACGTTACGTTTTTCAGGCCACTGCCATTTGGCTCTCTGCTGACCTGTAGTGTTCCTGGCGGGCCACAACGACCCAGGCCATTCGGATTATCTTGTTAGCCACAGCAACAACCGCTCGGTTGTGACCTCGCCTGGCTTCCACCGCCAGAGCCCACTGGCTCAGGGCGTCTTGCCTGTTCCTGGCCGTTCGCACCACGGCGCGAGCGCCATGAACCACCAGGGACCTCAAGTAGGCATCGCCTCGCTTGGTGATCCCGTACAGCGACTGCTTACCACCAGTGCTGTACTGTTTCGGCACCAGACCCAGCGCTGCTGAAGCATCCCGGCCACGCCGGAATTGCTGACCGTCGCCCATCCAGCTTTTGACGGCACTGGCGACAACCGGGCCAACACCGGGGATACCGGTCAACCGACGGCAGGTGTCGTCTTCTTTGGCCTGTTGTTGCAGTTGCTCGTCGTACCACGCCTGCTCTTCAAGCAAGGCCTGGAGTCGACGCCACTGCCGGTTCAACAGCATGCGGAACCGAGTGCTTAAACCGTTTTCAGCGTCTTCGAGCAACTCAGGCACTCGTCGGCGAAAAGCACTGACAGACTTCGGTACAGTTAGCCCATACTCCGCCAGAAGACCACGCATCTGGTTCACCAGCCGGGTGCTCTCGACCTTGAGACTCCGGCGGATGGCGTGAAATGCCTGATCGTCCTGTTGCTCGATGCTCTTTACCATCACCGGACGAATCGCACCGTGAAGGCAAGCCTCAGCAATGGCCTGCGCATCGTTGTAATCGTTCTTCTGCCCCCGCAAATAGCCTTTAACGTGCTGTGGAGGCAATAGAGCTGGTTTGTGACCATGCTCTTCCAGCCAGCGGCCCCAGTAATGAGCACTACCGCAGGCTTCCAAAGCCACAGTCGCCGGCTCGTGCTTCGCCAGGAACCGTTTCAAGCCATCCCGGCGAAAGGTTTTCCGGCGCTTTACATCGCCTCCGCGACCCAGCTCAATAACCGCAAAAGAGGTTTTTGCCAGGTCGATGCCGATCACGGTATTCTGATGCATGGTCTCCTCCTTAACTCGTTGGATAGTGTCAGCAACATCTATCCTGGCGCATCGCGACGCCGATTTGGAGTGGGGAGGAGACCATCCCATCTCGGAAGAACACGGAAGGTAAAAATAAAAAAGATAATTTCTATTTTTCTTTCGCTTTTTTCCGTGGATTCCGTGGATTTCGTGGCAAATCAGTCTTTATTTCCGCGTTCTTCCGCGGATTCCGCGGCCAAACAAAAAAGAGACCCCAGATGACCCTCTCCCCCACCCTCGAACTCGCCATCGACCTGATCCGCCGTCCCTCCGTCACGCCGGATGACGCCGGCTGTCAGGAGCTGATGATGTCCCGTCTGGCGCCCCTGGGTTTTGGTGGCGAGAACATGAAGTTCGGCGATGTGGACAACCTCTGGGCTCGCCGGGGCTCGGAAGGGCCTGTTGTGGCTTTTGCGGGGCATACCGATGTAGTGCCAACAGGGCCGGAGAAGAACTGGGCCCACCCGCCTTTTGACGCAATCATCAGGGAGGGCTATCTGTTTGGCCGGGGGGCAGCGGACATGAAAGGCAGCCTGGCTGCGTTCGTTACCGCCTGTGAGCGTTTTGTGGCCAACCATCCGGACCACCGTGGATCCATTGCCCTGCTGATCACCAGCGACGAAGAGGGGCCGGCCCACAGTGGTACGGTCAAAGTGGTGGAAGCCCTCGAAGCCCGCAATGAAAAGATGGACTGGTGCCTGATCGGCGAACCCTCCAGTACCCATCATGTGGGAGATGTGATCAAGAACGGCCGGCGGGGCTCCCTCCACGGCTACCTGACCGTGCACGGAATCCAGGGCCATGTAGCCTACCCTCATCTGGCTGAAAACCCCGTGCACCGGGCAGCCCCGGCACTGACCGAACTGGCCGCAGAGCAATGGGACCAGGGCAATGAGTTTTTCCCGGCCACCACCTTTCAGGTGACCCGGGTTGAGGCTGGCACGGGCAGCAATGTGATTCCCGGCGAAATGCTGGTGCACTTCAACTTCCGATACTGCACCGAAAACACCGCCGACAGCCTGAAAGCCCGGGTTCTCGATATTCTGGACAGACGCGAACTGCGCTACGACCTGCAATGGCATCTCAGCGGTGAGCCCTTCCTCACCGCCAACGGCGCCCTGGTGGAAGCTGCCCGCAAGGCGATCCGCGGCGTGACGGGAAGAGAGGCGGAGCTATCCACCTCTGGCGGCACCTCCGACGGACGCTTCATTGCCCCCACCGGCGCCCAGGTTCTGGAACTCGGCCCCCTGAACGCCACCATCCACAAGATCGACGAATGCGTGAAGGCGGAAGACCTGGATACCCTGTCAGCCATCTATGAAGAGATGCTGGTGGAGCTGCTCACTCCCTGAGGTTTGAGCAGGGTCGCCTGTTGCTTCAGTAATGGGGCGGCGGAGCCTCATCGGCTTCGGATTTGATGTTGGAGGGGGACATTTCCGTCAGCTGCTTCCTGAGGAGCTGCTTGGCCTCCCAGAGTTTGCGAAGGTCCATTTCCTGTCGGGCTACCTGGTCGCTCAGGGCGCCAATCAGGTCATCCTGGAATGCGAGCCTGGTTTCCAGTTCGTCCATCCGCGCTTCAATATTTTCTGGGTTCATCACTCGCCGTCCATCTGAAAGCTGTTAAACGAAGCTTTTGGCCCGTTTCTTGGTCAGTAAATGTCGTTATCTGGTATCATTCCGCTTTTGGTCCGCCAGCGCACTTTCAGCAAGCTAGCGCCGTCGGATTTCACCGACCGGTTATGGGGCAATCAGTACCTGTACGCCCATATTACCCGATATCCGGTTTTTATTGTTTGTTGTTGATTAATGGAGAGACTTTCGTCAATGCGTAATCCAGGTAGAGTAATTCTTCTGGCGGTTCTGATCGCTATTCCCGCCCCATTTGTGCTCGCTTCCCTGCTGTCTATTCTGACCCCTGAGGTGTTCCAGATTCTGTCCAAAACGGGCGTCAGCGAAGAAGCCCGTAGTCCGGCCTTTGTTCTGGGCAGCGCCCAGGGCATTGCAGCCTACATAGTTTCGTTTATCGTTTTCGGCCTTGTTGGCTTCCTGACAGTTGCCCTGGCTCCCCGCCAGACTGCCCAGCAGCGTCCCAGTGCGCCGAAGCAGCCCAAGCCCCGTCCCCAGCGTCAGGCACGTCAGCCTCAGGAAGAGCAGTATGACGAAGAAGACGAAGATGAGGACTATGATGATTCCACACCGGAAGGCGCCGAAGAAGGCACCGTGAAGTGGTTCAACGTCAAGAAAGGCTTTGGTTTCATTGTTCGTGAGAACGGCGACGAGATCTTCGTTCACTTCCGTGCCATCCGTGGCCGGGGCCGCAGGGTTCTGCGCCAGGGCCAGCTGGTCCGCTTCGATGTGGTTGAAGCAGACAAGGGTCTGCAGGCGGATAATGTGTCCACCCTGAGCGACTGATCAGTCCTGCAATAAAAAAGACCGACAGGTTTCAGGCCTGTCGGTCTTTTTTTGTCTGTATTTTCATCCAGTCAGTGGCTCAGTTCCAGATCACCAGGTGTTCGCCGCGCTCATCGAGCCGCCACCACTTTTCCTCTTCCACCGGCTCCCCTTCCTGCCAGTCACCAGGGCTGCAGCGAATCTCTGTCTCAAGGGAACGCCAGGCGCTTCTGGCACACTCCAGGTCCGACGACCAGGGCAGCTCGTCCCCTTCAAGGGTCAGCGAGGCATAGCGCTTGCCAAAGGCCCCCTGGTAAACAGTTATGACAACAGGCTGGCCACGGTACTGCCCCTCTCCCTTCATCGCCCGCCCGGCTGCTTCGGGCTCAACCAGCGTCAGGTTGTCCAGGTGCACCTCCAGCCAGTTGCTCAGCTGCCCGGGCTCAAGGTCGCGAATATAAATTTCCAGATCCTGCACTGCCATTCTCCTTAGGTATTCAGATGCGGAATCATAGTGCCGCCAGCAGGCTGTCATCGCAAGTATCTGACTGGACGCCGGGAAGCTGCCATCTTTCCCGCTCGTATTTCAGATCGTCGATCAGAACCCGGCGCAGGTTACCCTCCTCCCGCCGTTCATGCCAGCACACTTCCGCGGCTGCTCTTTCGATGCACAGGCGTTCCAGAGATTCCTCAAGGACCCCTGTCGGCCTGTGACGGGCGATAGCGACCAGAAGCTGCCGCTGGAGTGTATCCACTTCGCCCGCCAGGCGCTGGGCTTCCAGTGGACCACGCTCAGCAAGCATCGCAACCCGGGCAGCGGCGCGGGACAGCCATTGCAAAGAGTCTCCCGGCGTCAGGCCGGCAAGACCGGACACGGATCCGGCATAACGCAGTGCGCTTTCGCTGATTTCCACCTCCCAGCGCCGTTCAATATCCGGCTGGTGGGCCGCCAGTATGGCAAAATGCTGGCTGGCTTCCGGTCTCGGCATGCTGAGAGGCGTGACTGGCCGCCCCAGTTGCTGTTCCAGTCTGGTTACTGCAGAACCCCTGCAGTGCGGGCTCAGCATCAGAATCGGTCCGGAATAACCAGGCAGCAGGTGACGGGCGATACCTGTCTCGTCCGCCATCAGCGTCAACAGATCAGCCGGCGACGTGTTGTCCAGTATCAGGAGGGGCGCGCGGTTCCGCACGACTGGCGCCTCCAGGCCTGAAAGCTCCGCCTCTCCCCGCAGGTCCAGCATCAGGAAACCACCGGAAAGAGACGGGGCCAGAGTCTGCAGCCAGGCGGTCTTGCCGCAGCCGCGGGGACCTCTCAGCCAGAGCAGAGCCCGGGGCTGTGCCGCCGCGATTACGGCAACATCTTCCGCCAGTTGCAGGAATGAGGATTCGGTCACCACAATAGGGTGACGGTTTGCCCGGGCCCCGGGAGAAGGCTCGCTGACCTGGCAGGCGCCTTCTTTCGGCCAGTGGGTCACCTGTTCCAGAACCGCCACATAGGCCTTGCCCGCCAGTCGCTCAGCGGCGCCGGCCAGGGTGCCGAGCAGCTCAGGCCAGTCCAGCCAGGGTGCATCCGACAGCTCCCGGCTCAGGGCGAACCAGTACTGCAACTGGGAAGACAGCAGGCCCTCGCCGTTTACTTCCGAAATAATGGGCTGCTCGCACTGGATGGTCCGGACCAGTTCGTCCTGGTCGACGCCACGACTTCGCAGAAACGGGAGTACGGATGGGTCGCTGTCCAGCAGCGCCAGCAGAAAGTCTTCAATGGTTATCGCCATGCCGCCCCGGCCCAGCACGCTGGTGCGTGCCTGCTGAAGTGCGCCCTGGCATCGGGGGGTGAGGCATCCCTGCC
The DNA here is from genome assembly GCF_044799475.1 of Marinobacter sp. Lineage (GTDB taxonomy): Bacteria > Pseudomonadota > Gammaproteobacteria > Pseudomonadales > Oleiphilaceae > Marinobacter. Next base: position 3,673,780 of record NZ_CP085217.1, read on the forward strand.
AATCGTCCATGATCAGATCCTTTGAGTCTGTTGCCGGCCGCCCTCCTGGCGAGCCATTTAGTTCACTATTCAACTATTTAACGGTTCAACTGTTCAACGCTATTACACTGCTTTGAGGCGCCGTTCCCGGGTCGCCCGGTTTCAGGTCCGGTTATAGGTATCCTCAAACCTGACAATATCGTCCTCGCCCAGGTAACTGCCGGTCTGGACCTCAATCAGCTCCAGCGGAATCACCCCCGGGTTTTTCAGCCGGTGAGTCACGCCCAGCGGAATGTAGGTGGACTGATCCTCGGTAAGCATCAGCTCTTCCTCCCCCCGGTTCACAATAGCCGTGCCCCTCACCACCACCCAGTGCTCCGCACGATGATGATGTTTCTGGAGAGACAGCTGGGCACCCGGGTTAACCATGATGCGCTTGACCTGGAAGCGACCACCCATGGCAATGCCCTCGTAGGTGCCCCATGGCCGATGCACCTTCTTGTGGAAGCGGTGCTCTGACCGGCCCTGGGCTTTCACCTGGGCTACCAGCATTTTAACATCCTGTACCCGTGACCGGTCCGCCACCAGCACCACGTCGTCTGTCTCGACAATTACATGATCACTGACACCAAGCGCCGCAATCAGACGGCCTTCGGAATGGATATAGGAACCGGAGACATCCTCGGTAATCACATCGCCCCGGCAGACATTGCCATTGCTGTCCTGCGGCAGGATCTCCCAGAGCGCGGACCAGGAGCCTACATCGCTCCAGCCGGCATCCAGAGGCACCACAACCGCGTCACTGGTTTTTTCCATGACGGCATAGTCGATGGAGTCATCCGGGCAGGCTTCAAAGGCCTTGCGATCAACCCGCACAAAATCCATGTCCGCCTGTTTGTTGGCCCATGCGGCGCGGCAGGCTTCGAGCATTTCCGGACGGTGCCTTTCCAGCTCTTCAAGGTAACGGTCCGCCCGGAACAGGAAAATACCACTGTTCCAGAAATACCCACCAGTAGAGAGATAACTCTCGGCGGTCGGCAGATCCGGCTTTTCAACAAAGGCCGCCACATCCAGGTAGCCGCCTCTCTCCTCTCCCGACTTGATGTAGCCGTAGCCGGTATGGGGGGATTCCGGAACTATGCCGAAGGTCACCAGCTTGCCCGCCTGTGCAACTTCGGCGCCCCTTGCCACCGCCTTGCGGAAGGCCTCATCCTGCCTCAAGACATGATCCGAAGGCATGACCAGAAGCAGCTCCTCCGGATTTTTATCAGCAGCAGCAAGCGCTGCAAGCGCAATGGCAGGCGCCGTGTTTCGCCCTACCGGCTCAAGAATAATGCCCTCGGTGTGACCGGCGGCCTGACTCTGCAGGTGAGCCGCTACAACAAAGCGATGTTCCTCGTTGGTAATTGCCATTATCCGGGTGTCGTTTCCCAGCCCCAGACCACGGGTGATGGTCTCCGCCAGCAGAGAATCGCCGGACATTACGGGAAGAAACTGTTTCGGATAGGCTTCCCGCGATAACGGCCACAATCTTGTGCCCGAACCACCGGAGAGGATCACTGCTAGCATGGTATATCCCTGGTCAAAACGTTAAACAAAAACCGCGAGGTAACGCATAACCTACCAGTCTGGTGATTACTGCGCCAATCTCGCGGTTCAGGAGTACAGAGTACTTTACACTGGTCCGTGCATCATTCCGGCTTGCGATTAATCCTGCTGCCAGCTCTGCACGGTTTCCTTGCCGTATTTTTCACGCCACTCGTTCAGAACCTTCTGGTTACCGCCGCGAGTCTTTACAACTTCGCCGGTATTGGGGTTCTTGTATGTCTTCAGCGGGCGCTTGGGACGGCCAGTGGGGCTGCCGGCTTCTGCCTTGGTGCCGACAACAGAAGGATCGATAGCGCCGAGAATCTGCAGCACATCTTTCGGAGACTTGTCATATTCCTTCATCAGGCTGCGAACCTTTTCTTCAAACTCCAGTTCGCGCTTCAGGACATTATCCTGTTCCAGCTGATGCAGTTCTTCAGAGAGCTTTTCCATAAGCTGTTTTTTCTGGTAATAGTCATTAATCTTTGCCATGGATCATACCCTTTGTTTCGGTAGCTATATTGATTCTGGTTAGTCGCTGAATAAAACCTGTCGCAGGTAGAGGCAACGTCAAACGCTGTTGATCAGCAACCCATGTCAACAGATCTGAATCTGAACATATATTAACCAGGTTTTAATACGACCGCATCATAATAAACCAGCGATTTTTTTATCGCAATTATTATTGATTAATGCAAATAAAGCCAACCTGGACTTATCTGTTGGTCATTTTTATTTTACATTTCTTTTAAAGTAGTCGGAGTTACTGAATTCTCAAATGAGCAGAAAGCTTACGAGGTTTGTAACGGATGGTTCAGACAGTTAAAGCCGCTTCAACCTGGCTCAGGGAATAAAAACAGTCCCTCCGGATAGTTCTGCCAGCTTCTCCAGCAGCGCTTCCTTGGCCTGACGATCCCCATGGACAATTCGCACTTCCGAGGGTGGCGGAGCGATACCTTTTACAAACCGGACAAGGTCAGACTGCCCGGCATGGGCCGAATAGCCGCCCACCTGATGCACCCGGGCGCGAATATCAAAGCGCTCACCATCAAGCTCCACCCAGCCACCCGTCGGACCCCAGGTCAGGATGTCCCGGCCTGGCGTTCCACGGGCCTGATAACCCACAAACAGAACATCATTGCGGATGTCCCCCAGCATGGCCTTCAGGTAGTTTACCACCCGGCCACCAGCACACATGCCGGAGCCGGCCAGCACCACGCAGGGGCGATGGGAGCGCACCAGGTAATCAACTGCATTCAGGTGATCCTGGTGGTCATCAATGACCGTCAACTGCTCAAAAGACAGCGGATGCCGGCCATGCTGAACCCGGTCCAGGGCTTCGTCGTCCCAGAAAGGCTTGAGCTTGCGGTAAATCTCGGTGAACGTCGCCGCAAGGGGGGAGTCCACGACTATCTCCAGATCCTCCCAGACCAGTTTCCGCCCGCCTGTACCAGGCAGCTCATCGACTGACGCCGGGATCTCCTCTTTACCAAACTCGGCAATCAGGCTTTCAATCTCATAAAGCAGGTCCTGCGTCCGGCCAATGCTGAAGGCCGGAATCAGCACCGTGCCACCATCCGCCAGCGCGTTTTCCAGGATCGCCTTGAGGCGGAATCGACGGGTTTCACGATCCTCGTGGTCCCGGTCACCGTAGGTGCTTTCAATCACCAGCCGGTCGCAGGCCTCTGGTGGCTCAACGTCCGGCAGCAAAGGCGAGTGGGGAGCGCCGAGATCGCCACTGAAAACGATGCGTTCCCGGGTTTCGCCGCTGCGGGCATCACATTCCACATAGGCCGACCCGAGAATATGGCCCGCCCGCTGCAGACGTACGCGGAGGGAACTGGAAGACGAATCAAAAACCTCATGCCACTGGTTGTAGGGCACAGGAACAAGCCGTGACCGGAGCAGGTCCAACACCCGCTCGATAAGCTGCCGGTCCCGGGTGAAGCCGATCTTCAGGGCATCTTCCAGAATCTCCGGAAGCATGATGGCCGAAGGCTCGGAACAGATGATCGGGCCTTCAAATCCGGCAGCAAGCAGATAGGGAATCCGGCCCACATGGTCGATATGCACATGGGTAACCACCAGAGCACGGATATGATCGATGGGAAACTCAATGGAAAGGTCGGAAGCGGAGGCCCGGTTGCCCTCTTCTTCTCCCTGAAACAGCCCGCAATCCACGAGAATGCCGGAGTCGCCCACCACCAGTTCGTGGCAGGAGCCGGTGACGCCTGTGGTGGCGCCGTGGTGTTTAATCTCTATCATCTGAAACTTCCCTGTTTTTTAAAGGTCCTTGCCGTGAAGGGCAGTGGCAAATGATGGATTACCACGGAAACCACAGAAATCACGGAAAAGTAACACTGGATCAGGAAACAAGGGTGCCATGGTTCCCACCTACTGACTTTCCGGCCCCGCCAATACTTCCGGACACGTAAGGTCAGCCAGATGTTCCAGAACCTGCCGTTTTGCATCCGCCTTTTCTGAAGTCAGCCGGTTCTGCAGAACATCATGTAGCCTGCCCAGCGCATCCACGCATTCATCGTAAAGCTCCCCGGCCTGTTTCCTGGTAAGCTCGCACACCTCAGTGCCAAAGCGGATCAGGTGCACCCTGCCCCACCATTTTTTACTGCCGAGGAGCGTCAGGGCTGCTATGTCGCGTTTGATGTAGGCTGTGGTACTCACAACATCGTAGGCAGGTGCCAGTCCTATGGAAGTAACATCCCCGTAAAGCATCCCGAAGTTTTTCAGGTGGGCGTCCCCATTCTGCAGCCGGTTGTTGAGAACCATCATTTTGAAAAACTGCTGCAGAGAAGAAGCTTTGTAATCCGGGCTGGCAAATAGTTTGATGCTTTTGGCAATCTGCTCATAACTTCCTGTGTATTTATCGTCTCTCTGCCTGCCCTGCAGAACGCACATGTCTTCGAAGCCCAGGGCTTCACCAGTTTCGGTCAGATCAAAGCGCTTCATGATGAACAGTGCTTCATCATCAGACAGGTGAAATTCTGGGACGGGAATCCCTGCAAATCTGCAGCCCATCATGCAGTAATACTCGTTGAGCGCGAGCTCCGGGTATTCCGGACCCCAGGCTTTTACGATGTAATCTTCCAGCCTGAGCGTCGCCTTGTTTTCCACCCGGGCGAGCACCTTTGGCTGGACCCCACTAAGCGGCGAACGCAGGGCAAACCGCTGAACCAGTTCCTCAAAAAGCTGCTCGCCGTGGGGGTGCAGCAGGTCCTCCAGGTGAAGTGCGTGTGGCGCACCGGCACCCGCAGAATCAAAATGGACTCGCCCACGTATTCCCGGCGCCAGAAGCTTCAGCAGGCCGAAATCATCCGTTGCCGTGATTTTAGCGAACTGCTTTTTTATTATGGCCAGCAGATAGCCTTCCGGCAGGTGCATCTCAAAAATTGGATGAAGATGCGGGAGCACATACCCCTTGGTCCGAACGGGCATGGTCAGGGAAACAAATCTGCCAGGGTCGGCGGTCTCGTCATAATTGAAAATAAACTCGCCCCGCTCCCTCGCCAGCACGCCGACAGGCTCTCGCTGGACACGAACTCCCATCGCATCACCCACCTCTCAACTCCTCCAGGGTCGGAAACGGCGATTTTTCCCTTACCGTCAGCTCATACCCGAGATAGTCGAGGATTTTCATCAGTTTCCGCACCCCGACATCCCCTGCTCTGCCATTTTCAATCGCGCTGACTGTCGCGCGGGAAATGCCAAGCCGTTCAGCCATGGTCTGCTGGGATATTCTCTGTTGCTGCCGGAGACTGGCTATCGTCTGGCAGAGATCCTGAAATTCCATGGGAAGAGCCTGTTGATTGAAATAGTTTACAAAGTTATCAGACGCAGACTAAATGTAAAGTATTTTAATCAGATGGAGGGGCAAGGCGGGCTGAATTGCCGGTCAACATATGGATTGCCACGGAAACCACTGAAGAACACGGAAAGAAAAAGAGCGGCGAAAGGGTTGCTCGACGACCGGCAACTTTCACTGAAGACAAACTTCCGCCTGCGCGAAAATACGCTCCAGATGCTCCTCGTTTACAAAACTCTCCGCGTAAATCTTGCAGAGTGCCTCGGTGCCGCTGGGTCGTGCGGCAAACCAGCCATTGGCGGTCGTCACCTTCAGACCGCCAATGGGCGCGCCATTGCCGGCAGCTTCGGTGAAAACATTCAGCACCGGGTCGCCTGCGAGTTCAGTGAAGGGCAGGTCTTCGGGCTTCAGAGCTTTCAGGCGTTGCTTCTGTTCTGGTGTAGCGGGGAAGTCTTTGCGGCGGTATACCGGCGCGCCGTGGCGTTCGGTGAGTTCGAGATAATACTCGCTGGGCAGCTTGCCGGTGTTGGCAGTGATTTCTGCCGCAAGCAGACACAGGATAATGCCGTCTTTGTCCGTGCTCCAGGGCTGGCCGTTCATGGTCAAAAAGCTGGCACCGGCGCTTTCCTCACCACCAAAGGCCAACCTGCCCTGGTGCAGGCCCTCCACGAACCACTTAAAGCCCACGGGTACTTCGTACAACACCCTGCCGTTGGCGGCCACCACCCGATCAATCATGGAGGAGGACACCAGGGTTTTGCCCACGGCCAGATCCTCCGACCAGGCCGGTCGATGGTTCAGCAGGTAATCCACACACACCGCCAGGTAGTGGTTCGGGTTCATCAGCCCGGCCGCGTCGACAATGCCGTGGCGGTCGGCGTCCGGGTCATTGCCAAAAGCCAGGTCGAACCGGTCTTTAATTTTCAGCAGATTGGCCATGGCCGCCGTGCTGGAACAATCCATGCGAATCCGGCCATCGTGGTCAGGCGGCATGAACGCGAAATCGGGCGCCTGGGAGCGGTTGACGACTTCCAGGTTCAGGCCATAGTGTTCGGCAACCGCATCCCACACCGCCAGTGCCGTGCCACCCATCGGGTCCACGCCCAGCTTCAGGCCGCTGGCAGCAATGGCAGGCATATCCACCACCTCGCCCAGGGCCTTCACGTATTCAGCCACGTAATCCCAGGGCTCGGCTTGCGCCACAGCGATATGCCGGGGCAAGGTTTTCACACCCGCCAGGCCCGCAACCAGCAGCTCATTGGCGCGGCGCTCAATCCAGCCAGTCGCCTCCGTACCCGCCGGGCCGCCATCCGGCCCGTTGTACTTGATGCCGCCATCTTCCGGTGGGTTGTGGGAAGGGGTAATAATCAACCCATCGGCCAAATCAGCGGGCTGATGCAGGTTATGGCGCAAAATCGCGTGGGACACCAGCGGCGTAGGCGTGAAACCGGCGGCCGAATCCACCCGCGTGACCACGCCATTACCGGCCAGCACTTCCAGCACCGAGTCCATCGCCGGGCCGGAGAGCGCATGGGTGTCCTTGCCCACATACAATGGCCCACTGACCCCCTGCTCCCGACGCCATTCCACCACCGCCTGGGTGATGGCCAGAATATGGTCGCGGTTAAAGCTGCCAACCAGAGAAGTGCCCCTGTGGCCAGAGGTGCCAAAACTCACCCGTTCGGCGGCGTTGTCCGGGTTCGGTGTGCGCTCGGTGTAGGCGGCCAGGATGTCTTTCATCAATCGCTCCCAAAGAAATCGCGGATATAAATCTTCTCTGCCACATCCGCCAGATTCTCACTGCGGCGGTTGACGATGATGACATCAGCCTCTTGCTTAAAGGCATCCAGGTCACTAAAACAGGCCAGGCTTTTCCATCAGTAGCCCACCTCTTTTTGATGCCTGAAAGCCAGAATCAAGACCTCGTCAGATATCTCCTCGTAGTGATACAGGGCAACATACCCAGAACCACCAAAGGGGATGACCAGTTCCCGCAAGTCCTGATCCACCTCATCACGCTTACCGGCATCTGGAAATCGCTCCAGAGCCCGTAGCGCTACTGATGTCACCTGAAAAGCCTTTTGCTCACTACCAGGTGCAACATCAGCCAGGAATTCCCGACATCGCTCCAGACCTTTCTGAGCGTTTGGCGTGATGATTACCGATGACATTCAGGAGCCCTGGTTTCCTCTTCTGTTCCCCAGCGACTCATCCATTCAAGGGTCTCATCGAGTGTCAGATGCTCTCCATCTTTGCGATACTGAGTGAGAGCCTCACGAGCCTCATTTCGAAAGGCCTCATGCGCTTCTTCACGATCCAGGAACTCTTCCACAGCCCGCTTCATAACCCAGTGAGGGGAGCGCTCACGGCGCTCAGCGACCTGCCGTACACGCTCCCGGGTTTCGTCATTCAGTTTCAGTGAAGTTGCCATCTCAATCTCCGGGTATCAACAGGTATTACCTTTAGCTGCTATACAATATAGATCGAAACCGAAAAATCGACAACCGAAATCCGGATTGCCACGGAAACCACGGAAGAACACGGAAGAAGGATAGACAATGGGGCAGGCTGGAATCAAAATGGAACCTGTTAACAGGTCTTTTGAGGCGCGTATGACCCATCAAATCTATTCTGAAGTGACCGCAAGCATCTCGGAGCTCAAGAAGAATCCCATGGCAGCGGTCGATTCCGGGGAGGGCTTCCCGATTGCAGTTCTGAACCGGAACAAGCCTGCATTTTACTGCGTTCCGGCTGACATCTATGAAGCCATGCTGGATCGGCTGGATGACCAGGAGCTGGTGGAGATTGTGAAAGAACGCCTGTCAGAACCCAGCATCAGAGTCGATCTGAATGAGCTGTAGGTATTCTCTGGCGTTTAAGCCATCCGCATTAAAGGAATGGAAAAAACTGGCTCCGGCCATTCGGGATCAGTTCAAAAAGAAGCTTCTGAAGCGTCTTGACGACCCCCATGTTCAGGCCGATGCCCTTTCCGGATTGCCCGACTGCTACAAAATCAAACTGAAAAGTGTGGGCTATCGACTGGTCTACCAGGTCGAGGATCGTGAGGTTCTGGTCACTGTGGTTGCTCTGGGGCGACGTGAGCGGGGTGATGTCTATAGCAAGGCCAAAGATCGGGTGTGAGGACGTACCAGGAACGGAGGATTGCCACGGAAGCCACTGAAAGAAAAGAGATCAGGCGGCGTGGCCGTGTTTGGAGTGCGGATGGTCAACGTGTTTGTCTTCCAATACCTCGTCACGCTGCAGCATCGAGATAACGCGGCCCACTTCAATAATGTCTAGCCACGAAATCCACAAAAGAACACGAAAGGGAAAAGCCAAAAGCCGAACACTGTTTTATATGCAGCGTCAACTATCTTGGCCGGTCCAGCGTCAATTAAGTTGGCCGGTTGACGGTGAACCTATGTTGTCTGCTTCTTAAGTGAGGCTTTCCTCCGGTAGCTTTCCCCCACGCATTGAAGGATGGTGGCGTGATGAACCAGCCGGTCGATGGCTGCGACGGTCATGATGGTGTCTTCGAACAGCTTGTCCCAGTGCTCGAAGTCCTGATTGGAAGTGATGATCAGGCTGTGGCGCTCGTAACGATGAGCGATCAGCTCGAACAACACGCTGCTTTCCTGCTCGGTTTTTCGAACATAGCCCAGGTCGTCGATGATGAGCACAGCGTACTTGTCGAGACGGGCCAGAGCATCGCTAAGACGCAGGGCTTCCTTGGCGCGTTGCAGGCTTTGTACGAGCGCCGTGGCGGCCATGAACTTGACCCGGATGCCAGCGTCGATCAGGCCGTAACCGATGCTGGTGGCCAGGTGGGTTTTGCCGATCCCGCTGGCACCGAACAGCAACAGGTTGTCGCCGCGCTTCACCCAGTCAGGCTGGTTAATCAGCTGGCTGATGTGAGGCCTGGTCACCCCGGTCACCGCGTCGAAGTTAAAGCTGCCCAACTGCTTGCCCGGTGGTAATGCGGCGTCTTTCAGATAGCGCTGTAAGCGCTTGTCTTCCCGTGAGGCAAGCTCCAGAGCACACAGCTCGCTCAGGTACTGTTCCGGACGCCAGTGTTCCGTCACGGCCTTATCCGCCAGGGGTTGCCAGTGATCCTTGATGCTGCCCAGGCGCAGGTGTTTCAGCATCAAGGGTAGTGAGGCCGTCACGTCACTCATGGCAGCCTCCCATGTGCAGCAGCGCCTGGTAGTCACCCAGTGCATGCTGATGAACCACCATCGCCGGCAGAGCCGGTTTGAGGCTCAGGAAGCGGTCTTCGCATTCCAGCAGGCTGGGGAGTTTGCCGCGCTCAATGCCGGCCAGCACGTAACGACCCAGGGCGCTTTCGCGGTCGCTCTTCTTGGCCAGGTGCAACAGTCTCACGATGTAGTGACAGGCCTTGTCGGCACTCAAGGCCTCATCGACGTGCTGCCAGATACGCCGGTAATCGTCGCCGGGTAGCAGGTCATCCCGCCACTGAGCGTGGCGGAAGGCGCGGGGCTTTTTAACCAGGGATTCGATCACATGGTGGTAATTGACGCTGCGCCGCCGTTGCTGTCCCCGGGCGTGGATGCGGGGCAGTGTCAGTGTTTGCACCCCAGCGCACCACAGTTCCAGGCGGGCATCGAACAGGCGTACCGTCAGCCGGCTGCCGATCAGTCGTGATGGCACCGTGTAGGTCACCCGCTTGAGCACGATGGTGCTGGTGCGACTGACCCGCAAGGTGTGCTCAGTGTAGGTGCTGCTGTCATGAACAGGCAGTGGTTGGAGACGTTGCTGCTCTGCCTTGAACGCAGTGCTGACCCGGCGGTTGCGCCGTGCCACCACCGTCTCCACGAAGTTTTCGTAGGCATCACGGGTGGTAAAGTCATGGCTTCCGCGCAGCAGCAGGGCCTGTTTGAGTTGCTGCTTGATATGGTTGTTGGGCGATTCGATGGCACCGTTCTCATGAGCCACGCCCCGGTTGTTGCGGGTAGCCTGAACGTTGTAGTGGTGACAGAACCCGGCAAATCGCTCGGTAAAGTCTTCCTGCTCCTGGCGGTTCTTATAGGCGGCGCTCAGACTGTCCGTGCGTAATTGTCGCGGCACTCCGCCACTGTTCCGGAAGGCTTTTTGCAAGCCATCTGACAGTGCACTGAAGCTCTCCCCACCGTAGATGACCTGGGCGTAGGCCCAGCCGCTGGCAACCAGACGGTAATGGAACAGCTTGTGCGGCAAGGCCTCACCCGCAATGGTCACCGGCTCTTTAACCCAGGTGAAGTCAGCAATGCCCAGTTCTCCAGGCTCGTGGGTCTGAACGAACATGACCGGCTGGGCTGGCCCGTGTAATTGTCGCCAGCGGCCAATACGCCGTTCCAATGTGCGCCGCGCACGGGGATCGAACTGATCTGTATGGTACTCACAGAGGTGGTCAAAAATACCCACTGGCGTGAGGTCGGACGATGACTCCAGCAGCGGCAACACGATGCTGTCCCAGACCTCTGCCAACGGGTCTTTACGGGTACGCCAATTGCGCTCTCGCTTCTGGGGCTGGTGCAATTGCTGATCTATGCGCCGGGCGGAGCGCTCCGAGATGCCCGCCCTGGCCGCAGCGACGGTCTGTGTCTGGCTTTTGCGGTGATGCATGAATAACCTGACCTGTTGATCTGTAATGTGTTTGCCCGACACAGCGACTCCTCCGTTCTGCTGTGTCGGACCCTATCAGATCAACCGGCCAGGATAGTTGTCGCCGGACCGGCCAAGTTAATTGTCGCGCTATAGTTTTATCCATTTTCCGCGTTCTTGCGCGCATTCCGCGGCCAATAACGTCATTTTTTATCTTTCGTCTTTATCTTCAATCTTTTTTCGTGTTCTTTCGTGGATTTCGTGGCTAAAAAATCTTACATACCCATGTTTATCAAAGGCTTTCGATAAGAAAAAAATGCGGACGGCTCGGGGTTGTTTGAGGTAGCGGCGGGCCAAGCCCAGAGAAGCAGCGAACCTGTCATCAACTTCCAATCAGGAATTAAGCCGCCGAATACTGGCCTCAGCCCTGCCCTCGGTTACCAGGGGCTGGCAGGTTGCTGATTCTGCTGCTTACAGGGATACCAACAAAATCATCAAAGGGAAGATTATCGCGGAACACGATCACTGGCCTTCGTTTACTTGCATCAAGATCAGAAAAGTAAAATTCGCATAACACGAGCGCTCCTTGCTCTACGTCCATACCTCGTCCTCTGCTGGATACTTCCATTCATCAATATTCCCTGCCGCATGGTTTGAAAGCGCACGCAGCTCTGAATCCGAGCCCTCACTCTCTAGCAAAACCACGATTCGTGCATGCGTATTTTTCAAACGGGCGTACCGCTCCGGGATTTTGATTACACCGTCACGAATGTCAGCTTCAAATTCGACAGCGTACATACTTTCCTCCACTGCAAAGGCTTCATCCCCATCATAACAAGTAAACTCCCTCACAGTACCACCCGCTTCACCACAGCCTTCGGGAACGAAAAATTCACCAACAACCCAAGCTCCTTCCCAGTAGCCTTCAGGTAGTTGATCAACTGAGCCTCCGCCGCCAATGGCATTTTTTGTTGGGCTTTGAGTTCGATGATAACGGAATTTCCCACCAACAGATCCAGCCGGTGTTCGGCAATGGGCTCGCCTTTGTAATGGATAACAACCGGCACTTCACACTGCACCGCCAACCCAGCAAGCTCCAATTCCTGAATTAGCGCCTTCTGGTACACCGACTCCAGAAAACCTGCTCCCAGGTGCCGGTACACCTCATACACACAGCCGGTAATACGGTAGCAAAGCTCTTTTTCCTTGAGCATTTTACATCCTTATTTTTAAAGACATTTTTTTGCCACGAAAGAACACGAAAGGGAAAAGCCAAAAGCCGAACACTGTTTTATCCATTTCCGCGTTCTTGCGCGCATTTCGCGGCCAATAACGTCATTTTTTATCTTTCGTCTTTATCTTCAATCTTTTTTTCGTGTTCTTTCGTGGATTTCGTGGCTAAAAAACCTTACATACCCATGTTTATCGAAGTCTTTCAAAGCTCTTTTCCTTGAGCTTTTACATCCTTATTTTAAAGACATTTTTGCCACGAAATCCTCGAAAGAACACGAAAGGGAAAAGCTAAAACCCCAATACTGTTTTATCCATTTTCCGCGTTCTTGCGCGCATTCCGCGGCCAACAACGTCATTTTTTATCTTTCATCTTTATCTTCAATCTTTTTTTCGTGTTCTTTCGTGGATTTCGTGGCTAAAAAAACTGGCTCTTCCCAGATACCTAACAAGGCGCAAACGCCAGCGCTACCTACTATTCCCTTGTCGAAACTGCCACGGAAACCATCTCTGAAGAACACAGAAAGAAAAAGAACTGCAGAAGGCTGGGGTTGTTCGAGGTAGAAAGACTAGCGGATTCCCTTCATCCGCTCCAGAGCCGCCTGCGTGAGGAAGGCAGACCGGGACCTGGCTTCTTTTGAGTGTGTCTGGACGTAAAGGTCAATTTGTCGCAACACCAACCTGGGTACGGTTATATTGATCTTCTCCGCCTTTCCCAGAAAGGGCGTCACGTCTATCTCTACAAAACCCCAGATTGCGCCTTCAAAGTCCGGATTTTGGCGATGTTCAGAAATGGGCCGCGCAGAAGGAATTTCCTCGCCGGATTCCGCCAACAATTCCAGGTGGCCAAGAATGGCCTCCCTTGCATTATCCAGCGCCTCATCCTCGTTATCGCCAGCAGAGAAACAGCCAGGGATATCCGGCACTGTAACGCCAAAGCTTTCACCATCGTCTGTGTGCAGCGCGACTGGATAACGCATAATCACTTCCCCCGACTTTCTGCGACTGTAATCACTTCCACCCAGCCTGTTTCCAAATACTCCGCAGTGTGCCCTTCGGAAGATCAGACTTTGGATGGGGTACAGGGGGCTTTTCATGCAAATCCTTTTGCATTAGTGGTTACTATACCCACAAAATGACAGGCATCAACACTATAACCACGAATAACGCAGCGTTGGCTAGAGCGTAGAGAGGCTCCGCCTACAAACGAAGATCCGCATCACCAAGAGGCAATACCCCTTTGAGGTCAAACAATACGCCTTTCTCTTTCATCAATGTCCGCAGCTGGGCGGCGTTCATTGCGGCGTATTCCCGGTGGGGAACGGCGAGGACGACGGCGTCGTAATGGCCTTCAGAAGGGTTATCAATCAGTTTGAGGCCGTATTCATGTTGCGCCTCGTCGTTATTGGCCCAGCAGTCGGTCACATCCACCTGGCAGCCAAATTCCGCGAGTTCATTGATCACATCCACCACACGAGTATTGCGAAGATCCGGGCAGTTTTCCTTGAAGGTCAGCCCCATAACCAGCACTTTCGCGTTGGCAATGGTCTGGCCTGACTTGATCATGGCCTTGATCAGCTCAGAGGACGCATAAGCTCCCATGTTGTCGTTCACACGACGGCCTGCCAGAATCATTTCCGGGTGATAACCCACCGCCTGGGCCTTGTGGGTCAGATAATAAGGATCCACACCAATACAGTGGCCGCCCACCAGACCAGGTTTGAAAGGAAGGAAGTTCCATTTGGTACCAGCGGCTGCCAGCACTTCGTGGGTATCAATGCCCAGCCTGGAGAAAATCATCGAAAGCTCATTCATAAGCGCGATATTCACATCCCGCTGGGTGTTTTCGATAACCTTGGCAGCTTCTGCCACCTTGATTGAGCTGGCCTTGTGAGTTCCGGCAATAATAATATCCGCATAAAGTGCGTCTACTTCGTCTGCAATAGCAGGCGTTGACCCAGACGTGACCTTTTTGATGGTGGTTACCCGGTGCTCTTTATCACCCGGGTTAATCCGTTCAGGACTGTAGCCGGCAAAAAAGTCCTGGTTGAACTTCAGGCCGGATACTTTTTCAAGAATGGGCACACAGACTTCTTCAGTGGCGCCCGGGTACACCGTCGATTCATAAATAACAATGTCACCCTTTTTAAGCACCCCGCCCACCGACTCACTGGCTTTGACCAGTGGCGTCAAGTCCGGTGTTTTAAAGGCATCAATGGGCGTGGGCACGGTGACTATATAGAACTCACATTCCCGGATCGCATCCAGGGAATCGGTAAATGAAAGCCCTTTCGCAGCAGCGAACTCCTCGCTGGAAACTTCGCGGGTCGCATCCACACCATCGTTCAGTTCACGAATGCGTTTGGCATTGATGTCGAACCCGATAACTTCCCGCTTCTCGGCAAAGGCGACAGCCAGGGGCAGGCCTACGTACCCAAGTCCAATGACAGCAATCTTTTTCATTTAATAGTTTGTCCTTGCAGATGAATTTTGTCAGAGCCACTCAGGGCTGGATTCTTGCGAAACCACACAAGGTCGGCCACGCCACCGGTTGGAGCATAGCCGGTAGGCGCCTCCCGCAGGAGCTCAATGGCACGGAAACAGTCAAAGGCCTGGCTCGCAGTCTTCAGGTTCTCAAGAAGGGTTTCAAGTTCACTCCAGGGCATTGAGGCCTCCCGCGCCATCATGATGCGGGGGTGCATGGTGCCCAGGGGGTCGTCACCAATCAGCAATTCCTCGAACAGCTTCTCGCCCGGCCGCAGGCCCGTATAAGTAATCTCAATGTCACCATCCGGCGTCTCGTCCGTCTTCTCGGAAAGCCCCATCAGGTGGATCATTTTCCGGGCCAGGTCCGCTATCCTGACAGGCTCACCCATATCCAGAACGAACACTTCGCCACCCTCACCCATGCCGCCAGCCTGCAGTACCAGCTGACTGGCCTCGGGAATCGTCATGAAGTAGCGGATGATCTCCGGGTGAGTAACCGTTACCGGACCACCCTCTTTTATCTGATCACGAAACAGCGGCACCACAGAGCCGGAAGACCCCAGCACGTTGCCAAATCGAACCATGCAGAACCGGCTACTCTGCTGACGCTGGGCCAGAGCCTGCAGAATCAGCTCAGCCAGCCGCTTGCTGGCCCCCATCACATTGGTAGGCCGCACCGCCTTGTCGGTGGAAATCAGGACAAACCGCTCAACTCCGGCGGCTATGGCGGCCTCTGCAGCGTGCCAGGTGCCAAAGACATTGTTCTGAATGCCCTCCAGCACATTGTGCTCAACCAGAGGCACATGCTTGTAGGCAGCAGCGTGATACACGGTCTGCACGCCAAAGGTTTTCATCACCGTTTCGCAGCGACGGCGATGGGCAACAGAACCAAGCAGGGGGTATATTTCGACGCCCAGATTCTCAGCACGGTTGATCGACTGCAGCTCCCGCTCAATGGCATAGAGGGAGTATTCGGACTGCTCAAAAAGAACCAGCTGACTGGGCCGGTGCAGCACTATCTGCCGGCAGAGCTCCGAGCCAATGGACCCGCCAGCACCGGTGACCATCACTACCTTGTCGAAAAGACTGGAAGCAACAATGGCGTTGTCCGGCCGGACCGGATCCCGCCCCAGCAGATCTTCGATTTCCAGATCACGGATATCATTGATCCGCGCCTGCCCCGCCATGATTTCGGACATGGAAGGCACAGTCTGAACCGGAATGGCGAGAGGCTCCAGCAAACGAAGAAGCGCCTTACGGTCAACATCCGTATCTGGCTCCAGGGCCAACAGGATGCGTTTTACGCCATGTTTTATGAGACTTTTTTCAACGCGCTCAATGCTGACAACCGGCACACCGTTGATCAGGGACTTGTGGGCAGCCCGGTCGAAGGTGACAAATACGGCAGGCCGGAATTCCGCACCCTGGGACAGCGCCGTCGCCAGTTGCCGGCCGGTTTCTCCAGCGCCGACAATCGCAACGGGTTCCCTGGACTTATGCAGCGGCCGATTAACCAGCATGCGTATGCCAAGCCTGGTGCCGCCCACAAAGATGAATGCCAGCGCACCATAGATAATGGGCACGGAGCGCGGCACAAAGGCCTGAAAAAGATAACCCAGCACAATCAGGATGACGCTGGAGGCGGCCACCCCGTAGATAATCGTCAGGAAAGCCCGGTCGCTCAGGTAACGAATGACAGCCCGGTAGAGCCCCAATTTAACGAAGATGACGATGGTGAAAACAACGGTCAGTGCCGATACCGCCAGCTGATCATGGGCCGGCAGCCAGGAAGGCTCCTCCAGCCTCAGAGCAAAGGCCGCCCACAGGGCAAAGAACAGGAAGAAGCTGTCCGAGGCCACCGAAATCAGGCGTTTCTGGATTCTGGGAAGATTAAAAAATCGTTTAATCATAGTGTCCGTTCGTGAGCCAGTGGCTTACACAGGCCTGGCATTCTCAAAACACAGACTAACAGTCTGATAGTTCAACTCTTTTCCTGGGCTGCACGATTACCGCCCCTGAAATATACCGCCAGGATGATGAGAGGGGTATACGCGATAAACACACCCAGCAATCCGTCCAGCCAGCCCAGGGCAACCAGGCTGGCACAGGGCAACAGCCAGAAAAGATTGATGGCGCCTGCTGCCAGCGTCACCGGCCGATGCCCACCAAGGGTCCGGGCTGCATGCTGATAGGCATGGCTGCGGTGCGCTTCGTAGACCTTTTCACCACGGACCAGCCGCTGAATCAGTGTATAGGTTGCATCAACAACAAACACGCCCAGCAGAACAAGCCAGCTCCAGAACAGCTGGGGCGCGGCCCAGGAGGACCAGATCATCATCCCCCCCAGCATGATGCCTATGAAACCGCTCCCCGCATCACCCATGAAAATCCGGGCTGGGGGAAAGTTCCATACCAGAAAGCCCGCAACTGCCGCGGCCATAATCAGCGGCGCGGCGGCAATGACCGGCTCCCCGACCAGGGCGGCGGCAAGAGCGCCGCCAAGGCAAACGGTAACGGCCTCAACACTGGCAATGCCATCAATCCCATCCATGAAATTATAGAGATTGAGCAGCCAGACCAGCAGAACCGCCCCAAGCATGTGCCCGGCCCAGCCAAGATCCAGGGGTGTTTCCAGGAAAACCAGCGATGGCAGACCGCCCAGCCAGGCCAGCAACCAGGCTGCGCCAGCAAAATGGCCTAGCAGCCGCCAGCGGGCCGCGATATGGCCGTGATCATCAAGAAACCCCAGCAGGGCGACAACAGCCCCGGCGCCAATGAATCCGGTTGCCGATGGCCAGCCAACAAGACCGGCGGCGGCCAGGCAAACCACCCCCAGCAGAAATGCTATTACCACCGACACCCCTCCACCACGAGGGGTGGGAACCGTATGGGAACTACGCTCATTGGGAACATCAATCAGGCTGTGGGTCAGCGCGTAGCGGCGCAACAGCCAGGTAAACAGGCAGGACAGTATGGCGGCAGATGGCAGAAGCCAGACAAGCAAATCCATGGACACATCCATTAAAGGTCATACCGGTTTGTTATCAGACCGGCATCCGTGACGGTTAACATTTTCTGCGCTCCTCCCGAAAGGCATCTGCAGTTTTCCGGAGAGCCTCATCGACTGTCACGGGTGGCTGCCAGTTCAGCAACTCCTTCGTCCGGCCGATATCTACCTGCAGGGAACCGCAAAGCCGTCGTGCCACATCCCGTTTACCCAGCATGGCCGCTCCAGCCTCAAGCAGAGCCAGTGGCACCGGAACCAGGCGCGGAGGCCGATCCAGAGCTCGGGCCATCCTGCGCAGCAGTTCCGTTGTCGAGAGGTCCTCATCATCGCTTACCAGAAATGTCTCACCGGCGGCAGCGGGATGATCGATGCAGGTGATGACAAGATCAACAAGATTGTCCAGCGCAACAAGGCTGCGCCTGTTATCAATGGCCCCCAGGGGCAGAGGTATTCCCCTTTCCAGCCAGCTCATCATGGCGCGGAAATTGGCTTTTACGCCAGGGCCATACACCAGCACAGGGCGGATAATGACCACTTCCAGCCCGGTTTCCGAAGCCAGTGCCCGCAGCTTCTGCTCGGCTTCCAGTTTGGAAATGCCATAAGGGTCTTGGGGGGCGGGGGGGTCCTCTGGAGTAAAGGGCCTGCCAGGTTCTGTCGCTTCGCCATTTACCTTGATCGAACTCAGAAAAATAAAGCGCCGAATACCGGCTTTCGCTGCCTGCCTCGCAAGAGCAAGAGTGCCCTCGACATTGACCCTGCGGAATTCCGCCAGAGGATCAGCAGAGCTGTCGTTCATCACGTGCACCCGGGCGGCGGCGTGAATCAATGTATCCACGCCGGCGAGAGGCAGGGGCTCCGCAAAATTACCATCGGGTCCGATTTCAGCCTGCTGCACCTGCGCCGGCAGGTCGCCGCTTCTGCTTCGCACCAGCGCCAGAATATGCCCCGCGCTGGTTTCCTGGGCAAGACGGCGAACCAGAGCGGAACCCACAAAGCCCGTGGCGCCGGAGATCGCCAGTTTTTTTGCCGGTTTCATGGGCCAGACTCCAGCTTCCGGTAGATGGTCAGATGCTGATCAACGATGGCTTCAATGCCAAACTCCTGCTCAGCCAGTTCGCGGCCAGCCCGGCCCATCCGCTCCCGAAGCTCCGGATCCGTCACCAGCTTTTCTATTGCATCTGCAAGGGACACCGGGTCCCGCAACGTCACCAGAAGGCCGGAAACTCCCGGCTCAATGGCGTCCCTGCAACCCGGCACATCAGTGGTCACAACCGGCCGGCCGCAGGCTGCCGCCTCCACAAGCACTTTTGGCAACCCCTCCCGGTAAGACGGGAGAACCACCACATGAGCCTGGGAAAAAAGATGCGCAATGTCCTTCCTGTGGCCCAGAAGCTCAACCACGCCCGCCTTGCGCCAGGAATCAACCTCTTCCTGGCTCACCGTGGCGGGGTTGTCCGCATCCACATTGCCAATCAGCTGAAAATGGGCGTCTATCCCACGGGACTTCAGTATCCGGGCGGCCTCGACGAACTCCACAACCCCCTTGTCACGCAGCAGCCGCGAGGCCTGGCAGACCACCGGGGGTGTCTGCGGTTCGGGCTCCCGGGAATAGCGTGAGAGATCCACACCGGAGCCACGGATCATCTCCACTTTGGAGGGTGCAACGGCTTTTAATTTGAGAAAAAGATCCCGGTCCGAGCTGTTCTGGAAGATGACCCGAAGATTTTTCTTGCCCAGAGCCAGGCGATAGAGAAGGCCCACCAGTTTGCGCAGGACTGTGGCTCTGAATCCGGTGGATACAAAGATGAAACCCAGCCCTGATATGGCAGCCACGACCCCGCCCACAGGGGCCAGACGTGCTGCCATTCCGCCGTAGAGCACCGGCTTGATAGTTACCAGGTGAAGCAGATCGGGTTTCACTTTCCAGAACAGCCGCCAGAGCACAAACATCAGCCGGATTTCTGCCAGAACGCCCCTGCCACTGCGGGACAGGGGAATCTCCGTATGCCGGAAGCCCAGGCTGCGAATATGATCCACACCCGGGCCCGGCTGGGTGGCTATTTCAACATCATAGCCTGCATCCCGGGCACCCTCGGCCACCGCCAGTCGGTGCGAAATGAAGAAGGCCGGCTGGTTTACCACCATCAGCAGCTTCCTGCTCATCCCTGCTCACTCAGCCACGCCTGAAACATCAAGACGTCCCACAGATGGTAATGCCAGCGCCTTTCCCCGGACACATGCTCTTTCCACATCTGGCGGATGGGAGCAGGATCAAAAAAGCCCTCCTGGGCCAGGCGGGACTCACTCAGCAGATCCTCCGCCCATTCTCTGAGCGGCCCCCGCAGCCAGTGCTCAACAGGAACGCCAAAGCCCATCTTTGGCCGCTCCATCAGTTCCCGCGGCACGTAGCGATAAAGTACCTGTTTCAGCAGCCACTTGCCCTGGCCATCACGGAACTTGTACTCGGTGGGCAGCCGCCAGGCGAATTCCACTACCCGGTGATCCAGCAGCGGCACCCTGGCTTCCAGGCTCACGGCCATGCTCGCGCGGTCAACCTTAGTGAGTATGTCCCCGGGCAGGTAAGTCATCATGTCCAGATACATCATCCGCTCACGCAGACCGGGCAGATCAGGCAGACGGTCAGGCTGGCTCAGAAGCGTAGCCGGCTCGTTCGCACTCAGCACCAGCTTTCCCGGATTTTTGGCATGGGAAACCAGCTCACGATAAAACGCCTCGCCACTTGGGTGGGCCAGAAGCTCAGCCAGCTTGGGCAGACGGTCGGCAAAATTGCTGATTCGCATCCGCTCCGGGAGCATGCCCATCATCCGCTCAAGGGAACGGGCCGGAGCCCGGCCCGCCACAGCACTCATCAGCTGGCGAACGGGCATGGGCACCCGGCTGAGGGCGCCCCAGATCCGGTTTGCCTTGAAATACCGGTCATAACCATAAAACAGTTCGTCACCACCATCCCCGGAAAGGCTGACAGTCACATGCCTGCGGGCAAGCTGGCTGACCAGAAACGTGGGAATCTGGGAGGAGTCTGAAAAAGGCTCGTCATACATGGAAGGGAGCTTTGGGATCACTGCCATGGCATCTTCGGGCGTCACGTAAAGCTCGGTATGATCCGTTGCCAGATGATCCGCCACGGCCCGCGCATGGGTGGCCTCGTTGTACCCCTCTTCATGGAAACCGATGGTGAAGGTTTTGACAGGCCGGCTGCTCTGGGCCTGCATCATGGCAGCAACCGTGGTGGAATCGTAACCGCCGGAAAGAAAGGCCCCCAAAGGCACATCAGCTGCCATGCGCCGTCCCACTGCGTCCCGCAGGAGCTGATCCAGCTCCTCCTCGAGAGCTTCCGGCTCCCCACTGGCAGACGCTGCGCCTTTTTCGGCGACCTCGGCGAGATCCCAGTAACAGCGCGGGTCGCCTATGTCCCGGCCACTGTTCCGGATGACCACGTAATGCGCTGGCAGCAGCTTCGCCATACCCCGGTAGATACTCCAGGGCGCAGGCACGTAATTGTGACGCATGTAGAGCGAGAGGGCATCCCGGTCAATTTCGCCCTTCCATTGCGGATGCACCCTCAGTGCCTTCAGCTCGGAGCCGAACAGAAAAACCTCGCCGGAGCGCCCATAGTAAAGCGGTTTCTCCCCCATGCGGTCCCGGGCCAGAAACAGCTCCTGCTCCCGGGTATCCCAGAGGGCAAAGGCAAACATGCCGTTCAGCTGTTTCAGGGTCTTTTCGATGCCCCAGTGCCTGAGTGCGGCCAGAAGGGTTTCCGTATCGGAGTGGCCCCGCCACTCAAATCCGCCACCCTCGCTGTCCAGATCCCGCCTCAGATCTTCGTGGTTGTAGATCTCGCCATTATAAATGAGCACGTAGCGGCCGCAGGGTGAATGCATGGGCTGATGCCCGGCCGGAGAAAGATCAAGAATTGCCAGCCGTCGGTGAGACAGCGCCAGACCTGCCGCCTCATCAACCCACGCACCGGCATCATCAGGACCGCGGGATTCGATCGCTATGCCCATCCGGGTGGCAATTTCAAGGCTGTGAGCCAGATGACTCTGCCAGAATCCGGCAATTCCACACATTGAGCTGGCTCCTAAGGTCTGGGACCTGCCGGGCGTTTCCTGCCGGCCAGATCTTCATACAGATTGATATATTGTGATACCACCGCATCCCTCCCGTACCGGGCAGCCACCCTGGACCTTGCCGCTTCGCCCAGCGCCTGGCGTTCAGCCGTTGGCTTTGCCAGAAGCTGCTGAAGGCCCCAAAACAGGGCCTCTTCATCCGAGGGAGGCACAACCACGCCGGTATCTCCGACGATATCCGCGCTGTCTCCAACATCCGTTGCAACACAGGGCACGCCCGCGGCCATGGCCTCCCCGAGAACATTGGGAAACGCTTCCGACCAGGAGCTCTGACAAAACACATCCATGGCACGCATCAGGTCCGGAACATCCCGGCGCTCGCCCAGCAGATGGAATCTGGCTTTCAGCTCCGCCGGTATCAGCGACGCGAGGCTGGCGGTGTCATCACTGACCCCGAGCCCACTCATGATAACGTGAGCGTCCCGCGCCTCTTGTTTCAGGAGCCTCACCGCCGCCCGGAGGAATCCCGGGTGATCCTTCAGGGGGTGCAGGCGCCCTACGTGGCCGATAACAGGCGCATCCCGTGGAATCTCCAGTTCCTGCCGAATGGCATCTCCGCGCTCAACAGAGGGTGCCAGCCGGTCCAGATCAAAACCGTTGGGAATCACCTGCCCCTGCTTTGCCGAGAAACCAAAGGCTTCATGCTGCCTGCGGGAGGTTTCACTGTTGTAGAGAATCACATCCGGCCTGCGGGAAAGCAGGGCATTGGCCCGGATCACATGGCGTGTCATGGGTTTTTCACCCGTCATGCCGTAAAGACTGTGGCGAACATTCCACGCCAGCGCTGGTGAACTGGCCGCCATTAGCCGCCCAACAGACGCGGCGAGATTGCCATGGTACATCCAGCCCTGAAGGACATCCGGCTTCACCTCCCGGATGACCCTTGCCAGACCGGATATCACCCTCAGGGTTGGCAGCCCCCTTCTCATATGGAGTGCATACACCGGCACACCAAGAGCCCGGATGCGGCTGCCGTATGTCCCCTCATCGGTCAGTGAAAGGACATGACAACTCATGGCGTCCGCAAGACCACCTTCGAGGGTGGAGAACAGTGCCCGTTCCGCACCGCCCGTTCCCAGGCCAGTTATTACATGCAGAATACTCATTCCGCGCCCAGCCCCATTACGTCATTCCACTGTCGGGCCACCCTTTCAATTGCAAAATGCTCCCGGACATCGACAGCTTCAGCGGCCATGGACTCCCGCAATTCAGGATCCGCCATCAGCGATGACAACGCTTTTGCCAGGCCGGCAGCGCCGGTTTCAGGCGGCACAAGCAAGCCGTCCCTGCCGGGAGTGATGATATCCGCCGGGCCGGTCGCGCAATCCATGCTGACTGCGGCCACCCCGTGGGCCATGGCCTCCACCAGGGTGTTGGGAAAGCCCTCAAAATGGGAACTCAGCACATAAACATCGGCGCGATCATACCAGTCGCCCAGGTTCCCTGCCCTTCCTGGCAGGTGGACACGGCCAGCGAGACCGAGATCGGTGATCTGCTTTTCAAGGGCAGCCCGCTCGGGCCCTTCTCCGAGGATAGCCAGATCCCACGCCGGATATTCTCTGGCCACCCGTTGAAACGCATCCAGCAAACGGTCAAAACCCTTTTCCGGCCCCAGCCGGCCAACCGCCAGCAGTAGCGAACGGTCTTCTCCAACCAGCGTTTCGGGAGAAAGCCGCGGCTCACCTGCTGGCAGGGGAAACACCACCGGATTCGGAATCACCTCAATACGGGCTCCCGGACAGTTCGCCGTAACCCATTCTCCGACGAGGCTGGTCTGCACTACCACGCTGCTGGCTCGCCGATATAACAGGCGCCTTCCGAAGGTCCAGAATCTGCTGAGCTGGAACAGCGCAGGGTTGGTGCGCTCGGACACCACAACAGGAAAAGACAGACCACTTGCAGCAATGAGGGCGGCCACGTTCACATGGGTGAGAAAAGAAACCACCGCATCAGGCTGGAACTCCCACATCACAAGACGCAGAGCGAGCAACCTGCGGACACCATTCCAGCGGGCCTTCGACTTACTGCCAACTCTGTCCGCCAGATACTCGAGGCGCACCCGTTCATCCAGCGGATAGAGGCACTCACCCCGGCCGGAAAATGTCGGCATGAGGACAACCTGGTGGCCTGCTTCCACCCAGTAATTGCACAGCAGGGCAGCGACGCGCTCGGCGCCGCCACCCTGCATGGAACTGACAAGAAAGAGGATTTTCTTACTTTGGGCCATCGGCTGCCACTTGTCTGAAAAGGTTCTCCCACATGTCGGCAATCCGTTGCGGCGCAAAGCGCTGGGCAGCTTCCGTCGCGCGTTGGCCATACTCTTTGCGCAGGTCTTCATCTGCCATCAGCGACGCCAGGGCATCAACCAGCGCCCCCTGATCATTCTGGGGCACCAGCAGCCCATCCACCCCGTGGCGGATGATATCCCGCGGCCCCGTGTCGCAATCCACACTAACCGCGGGAAGACCATAGGAAAGTGCTTCGGCCAGAGTATTGGGAAAGCCTTCAAAACGGGAAGTCATCACGAAGAGGTCAGCAGCCCGATACCAGTCCGCCACATTGCCAACTGCACCAGGGAGTCTGATACGGCCTGTCAGACCAAGATCCAAAATATTTTTCTCAAGTGCCTGACGGTCTGCACCCTCACCGACTATATAAAGCTGCCATTCGGGAAAGTCAGGAGCCAGTTCCGAAAAGGCTGCAAGCAGGCGCTCATAACCTTTCTGGGGCGCAAGGCGGCCCACCGCAAGCAGAGAGCGCTGTGCCCTGGGGGGCGCCAACCGCGGTTCGTGAGATTCCAATGGGTAAGTCACCGGATTCGGAATCACCCGAACGTTTCGTGCACCGGCATGATCCCGAAGCCACTGGGCACTCTGTTCAGTCTGGGCAACAACCGCCTGAAGGTGGGGGTAGGCAAACCTCCGAAGACGCTCCCACACTCTCCCCAGGGGAAGCGCAGGAGGGTGAATGCGCTCCGAGCCAATCGCTGGCACACCCGTTTTTTGAGCAGCCAGAGAGACGAGAATACTGGCCGTGCTCATCATCCCCAGAACAACATCCGGCTGCTCCCGCCGAATCAACGACCGCAAATGGCGGACCCGCTGAAAATTATGACGCAAAGCATGCCAGACACTGGTACTGGGCTGATCAAGCCCCAGAGCCACCCGTCTGACACCCGAATCCAGGGAATAAAAATCTTTCTCCAGTGCGGCGATGGTCACGATGGTTATGGACCATCCTTGTTTCGCCCAGTAATTAGCCAGGCTGGAAGTAACACGCTCCGCTCCGCCGGAAGAAAGGGAGTGGACCAGAATAAATAACTTCAACCGAGACAGGCCTCAAAATAGAAATTCTGGTTGCTGCCTTTTATGTCCGCTGCTGCCTGGACTCCAGTGGCCGCTGCCAGGAGTTTACCTTTCCAGTTAAGCTGCTGATAGTCGTGCAGGGCTACACGTTTTACGTCCACCTGACCGAAAACACTGCCAAGCACAGAAACCAGACGCTCCTTTGAGAAGCTCTGAACATGGCCCCATCGATGGAACTTTTCGGCACAGTGCGGGCAAACGACAAGACTGTCAGCCAGATTTTCATCTGCCGGAACAGTGCCAATAAAACGCCCGGCAGGACGTAACACTCTCATGACCTCGTTGAGTGTCAACCTGAGCGTTTCGTCATCAAGATGCTCAAGCACCTCAGACATGATCAGCACATCAAAGGAATCATCTGGAAAAGGAATGGCCTGGGAGTATCCAGCCTGCGCATTCTCGCCCAGATTCAGCTCCTCCCGGAGACGCTCAATCGCAGTTTTGCTGGGATCCAGACAACTGACCTTTGCACCCTTCTGGATAAGCAGCCTTTCCAGTGTCCCATTACCAACACCTATGTTCAGCACCTGTGCGCCAGCCGGAACCTGTTTTGCCAGATAACTGTATCTGCCACCACTTGGCCAGCAACCGCCGACCAGAGAAGCATCATTCTGATAGGCTTCCCAGATTTTATCCTGTTCCATTCTTTACTCTCTCATCTTTCATCAAAAGGGCACGGGCAGCCAAAAGCCCTGATGCCAGATAAACACCAGCGGTTGCCAACAACAAGCCTGGAAGCCCCATCGCGGGAACCAGGGCTGACGCCAACCCAAGTTTGACCGCCAGGTTGGCCGCCGCAATCGCAGCCACTGCTCCGTAACGCCCCTGACTCAAAAGGGCATACACCAGAATCATTGAGGCAAAATAAAAGGGTACCTGAACAACAGCATAACCCAGAAGCCCGGACACCCGGAGGGTATCGCCGCTGCTGAACTGCCCGCGCTCATACAGGAGTTCAACGATATGCGGAGAAAGCCAGAATGTTACAAGCGCTATCCCAAGACCTGCCCCAAATAACAGGATGGCCCATTGAATAGCCGTGCGCTCAATACCGGCACGGCCCTCCGCATGAGTGCGGGACAACACCGGCAGGGCGGCGCGGCCAATGGCAATGGTGCCAAGACCAAGAATGAGGCTCAGAATGCGCGTGGAATAGCCCAGGGTTGAAAGCGCACCGGTGCCAAGCCTGGCAGCAAAAAACTGATCAATAATGTCCACCAGGCTCATCAGCCCCTGGCCAACCAGCATCAACCCGAAGCCAGCAAAGAATGGACGCCAGTGTCGGGAACGGAAAACGAAGACCGGCGCCTCCGCCTCACCTCGGAGCGCCAGCGGCACGAACAGCAGTAAAACCTGCACGAAAAAACCGATCAGGGTCCCCCAGATCAGCGGTGCTGTGCCGCCCATGAAGAGAACGGCCACCAGAATGGCCAGCGCCGGAGCGCCCTCAAGGAGGGTATTGAGGTGCCGGTTGGCCGCCATCGTCCAGGCCGCCAGCAGCCGGGCAATCATGGCCAGAGGCAAAACCCAGGCAAGCCAGGTGGCCATCTCGCCTGCCAGAGCAGCCTGCCCCTGGTTGAGGCCCACCCAGGGCTGCTGCACAAACCAGGGAAGAAACAGCCAGGCACCGATGCCAAGCCCCAGGGCAACCAGCAGAGTGCCGCCCAGCAGCTCGCTGCGAAAGCGGGGAGTATCCTGCGGCGCCTCCTGGCGCAAACGGGCAGCAAGGGGAACCAGCACAGCGCCGATCACACCGGCAAGGATGCCAATAGGCCACTGAACCAGATTGAAAACAAAAAGGTAGGCATCGACCGTTTCGCTGACGCCATAACGCCAGGCCACAGCCATCTCTTTCGCGGCGCCGGCAAACTTCCCCACAAGAACGAAAAAACCGACCAGCAGCAGACCACGGGCGAGCTGCTTGTGGTCACTGCCAAGGCCGGCAAGACGGGCTTGCAACCTTTTGGGAAACAGATTCAGGATCCGCCGTTCAGGCGTGGGCATCAAGCAGTCAACTCACGGAGACAGTGAAGAGAGATTTTGGGAATACGCAGTAAAGCCTACGACAAAAAATCGATATACCAGGGCATGGCCTTCTCAATACCCTGACTGATATTGAACTGCGGCTCATAGCCCAGCAGTTCTCTGGCTTTTGACACATCCGCCTGGGAATGCCGCACATCACCGGGACGGAAATCACGATAGACCGGCTGTTTGCTGTAGCTGACACCGTTGCGGTTAAGGTGTTCTGAAATGGCCTCAAACAGGTCATTCAGCGTGGTTCTGTCTCCCACCGCCACGTTGTACACCTGGTTTCTGGCTTCTTCGTCCGCAGTCGCTGCCAGAAGATTCGCCTGCACGGCGTTTTCAATGAAGCAGAAGTCCCGGCTGGTCTCGCCATCGCCGTTGATGAAGACATCCTCACCCTTGATCATGGACGCAGTCCACTTGGGGATTACCGCCGCATAAGCCCCATCCGGATCCTGGCGCTTGCCGAACACATTGAAATAGCGCAGGCCAACGGTGTTGAAGCCATAACTGCGGGCAAACACATCGGCATAAAGCTCGTTTACGTACTTGGTCACCGCGTAGGGAGAAAGCGGCTTGCCGATCACATCCTCAACCTTGGGCAGGCCGGGATGGTCGCCATAGGTGGAACTGCTGGCGGCGTAGGTGAAGCTCTTTACCGAGGCATCCCGCGCTGCAACCAGCATGTTCAGAAAACCATCTATATTGGCCCCGTTGGTGGTGATGGGATCATTCAGACTGCGGGGCACCGAGCCAAGGGCCGCCTGGTGAAGCACATAATCCACGCCTTCGCAGGCACCGCGGCAGTCATCCAGATTGCGGATATCTCCCTCAATGAACCCGAAGCGGGCCCACTGCTGCTCACTGACCAGCCCCTCCACTTCATCCAGATTGCGCTGGTGCCCGGTGGCAAAGTTGTCCAAGCCGACAACGGTCTGATCCAGCTTCAGGAGGGTTTCAAGCAGATTGGAGCCAATGAAGCCGGCGACGCCGGTGATCAGCCAGGTTTTGGGAGATTCGGGGAGTTTCTGGAGGAGCTGTTCGTATTTAGTCATAAAACCTTTAGCCGCGGAATTCACATAGAGGTACTGAAAACTGATTCAGGAAAAGACAATACAGGCTCCTCACTAAAAACCAAAGCTGCTCCCGGGCCGGGGCACCTGTTCACTTAGGGCGTGCGATAGCTTCCTGATGTTATTTTTCCGTGCCCTTCCGTGCAGTTCCGTGGCAAAACCCTTCACTGAACCGCCTGACGCCGAAACAGAACCAGAACCCGCCAGGCATGGCTAAGCATCCAGTCATAGCAGGCAAACACGGCAAGGAACCCGGCAAACATGATCCACTCCGGCACCTGGAGCCACTCCCCCACAAGACCAACGCCGGCGCACAAAAGAGCGACTACAGTAATGACCATCAGCGCCTGGCGGTCCGTAAAGCCGGCACGCAGGAAAATGTGATGCAGATGCTCCCTGTCCGGAACCATGACCGACTGCCCTTTCCGGGCCCGCCTTACCATGATGGCCACCATATCAATCAGAGGAACCGCAATAATCCAGAGCGCCGTGACGGGACGAAAGGCAGCCTCGCCCTCCTGGGTACCATTGACCAGCAGCCAGACCACGGAAAAGCCGATAAACATGGAGCCGGCATCGCCCATGAAAATCTTCTGGCGGAAGGGAGGAACCCGCATATTCACCAGGAGATAGGGAATCAGAGCGGCAACAATCCCGACGGATAGTGCGGCTTCCGCCGTGAAGCCGGGGGAGGCCAGAAACAGGATTGCAAGTGACAGCAGAGTGACGGTGCTAAGGCTGCCCGCCAGACCATCAATGCCATCAATCATGTTGAACGCATTGGTCGCACCGATAATCGCCGCTATGGTTACCAGCGGACCAAGCCATCCCAGAGGGATGGAACCAAAACCCAGAAGGTTCCCAAAACTGTCCAGCCAGATTCCGGACCCATAGACGAGAAAAGCCCCCAGCGTGACCTGCGCCCACAGCCTGAACTTCGCCGGGATGTCCCTCGCATCATCTATAGCCCCCAGCAGAACCAGCAGCAACGAGCACATCAGAAAAATGCCATAGCCACCGGAAAAAGGCATGGCGATGAGCCAGGCAGCAAACAGCCCCGTGAACACACTCAGCCCCCCGACAAGCGGTATAGCCCCCGAATGTGTCTTGCGGTGGTCCGGATGATCCAGAAGACCGACACGATGGGCGAAGGGCTTGAATAGAAAAAGGGAGAAAAGTGCTATCAGGCCGGATAGCAATCCGGTGGCACTTGCCGCGTCCATGTGATGTGAACCTCGTGTAAAAATAAAAATTGGCGTGAAATTTACTCTTTTTCAATCAACAAAGATAGCGAACTTTCAGGCCTCCCCCAAGACCCCCATGCGGCAGGCTGGAGCCGGCGAAGGCCTCCCAGGGGTTCATCTCGATTCAGTGACCATTCACTTCTGTTGGGCAAAGGCGTGCCGCTGGGGAAAATAATGCTCCGTGGCGGCTGGAGCACCAAGAGCACGAGCCTAAGATCTCTCAGTTCATGATCGGGGCGAACATAGAAGCTTACGAAGAACATGAGGGGCTTAAAGCCGAAGATCCGCCTCGCCAAGCGGCAGCACGCCCTTCAGGTCAAATAGCACCCCATTAGCACTCAGAAGCCGGCGCAGGTCCGCAGCGCTCATAGCAGCATATTCCCGGTGAGGCACAGCCAGCACCACTGCCTCGTAGTGCTCCGGAACAAGTTCGTCCACCAGAGAGATGTCATATTCACGCACGGCTTCGGCTTTATCGGCCCAAGAGTCGGTCACGTCAACATGGCAGCCGAAGTCCTGCAACTCCCTGACCACGTCAATAACCCGTGTATTGCGAAGGTCCGGGCAGTTCTCCTTGAAGGTCAACCCCATCACCAGCACCCGCGCATTTGCTACGGCATGGCCGGCCTTGACCATCCGCTTCACCAACTCGGCAACCACATAGGGTCCCATCCCGTCATTTACCCGACGGCCCGCCAGAATAATCTCCGGATGGTAGCCAATGGCTTGCGCCTTGTGAGTCAGGTAATAGGGGTCCACGCCAATACAATGCCCGCCCACCAGGCCCGGTTTGAACGGCAGGAAATTCCACTTGGTGCCTGCAGCGGCCAGTACCTCGTGTGTATCAATTCCAAGACGGGAAAAATCATGGCCAGCTCGTTCATCAGGGCGATATTCAGATCGCGCTGGGTGTTCTCAATGACCTTGGCAGCCTCCGCGACCCTGATGGAACTGGCCTTGTGTGTACCCGCGGTAACAATATCCGCATACAGGGCGTCCACTTCATCAGCGACCTCCGGGGTGGAGCCGGAAGTCACCTTTACAATGGTGGTTACGCGGTGCTCCTTGTCCCCCGGGCCGGATTGATGCGCTCCGGGCTGTAACCGGCGTAGAACTCCTGGTTGAAAGCCAGGCTAGATACCCGCCCCAGCACCGGCACACAGACTTCTTCAGTGGCGCCGGGGTAAACGGTGGACTCATAGATAACAATATCCCCGGCCTTGAGTACCTTACCCACTGTCTCGCTGGCCCTAACCAAGGGGGTAAGATCCGGCGTGTTGAACTCATCAATGGGCGTAGGCACCGTGACAATGAACACCGAACAATCCGCCAGATCTTCCAGATTGTCTGTAAACGACAGGTGGCTGGCCGCAGCCAGCTCCTGCGACGTTAACTCCCGGGTGGTGTCGATGCCTTCCCGCAGATCGCCTATCCGTTTGGAATTGATATCAAACCCCACGACCGGCCGCTTTTCACCAAAAGCGGCTGCAAGTGGCAAACCGACATACCCAAGGCCGACTACTGTCCCGTCTGGGTAATCCGTTTATTTATTATCGATAACGCTCAGCTTTGCTCGCGCCACTGAAGTCATAATCGATTCTGCACTCTTGTGCCAGCGGAACGGCTTTGCCAGCTTCTCATTATGAGTCTTGATAAAGCGGCGAATCGCCGTCTTGAGTTCGCCCACACTTGTAAAAATGCCACGGTACAAAGCGCGGCGTTCCAGCTGACCAAACCAGCCCTCCACGGCATTCAGCCAAGAGGCGCTGGTTGGTGTGAAGTGAAGCTTGAACCGGGGATGTTTCTCCAGCCAGGCTTTCACCTCTGGTGTTTTGTGAGTCGAGCTGTTGTCCAGAACCAGGTGGAGGTCCTGCTCTTTCGGCGTCTCTCGATCAATCTGTCGCAGAAAGTCGAGAAATTCTTTGGCGCGGTGGCGTTGTGTGATGCGCCCAATCACCTCGCCATTCAGGATATTCAAAGCTGCGTATAAACTGGTTGTGCCGTGCCGTTTGTAATCGTGAGTGCGGCGCTCGATCTGGCCGGGTTTCAATTGCAGCTTTGGTTGAGTGCGATCCAGTGCCTGGATCTGCGTTTTTCATCAACCGACAGCACCAGCGCGTTATCGGGCGGATTCAGGTACAGGCCAACGACGTCGAAAACCTTCTCAGCAAAATCCGGATCATTGCTTATTTTGAAGGTTTTCAGCCGGTGAGCTTTCAGGTCAGCGGCTTTCCAGATCTGATGCACTTGCCAGCGACTGACACCGGCATATTCGGCCATCAACCGGACGCTCCAGTGGGTTGATTCCCTGGGCAGCTTTTTTACCGTGTCGTCGAGAATTGCTTTAACCTTTTTCTGGTCCAGCTTTCTGGGTTGCCCAGGCCTTGGAGCATCCTGAAGTCCGCTCAGCCCCTGTTCAATGTAACGATTGCGCCACTTGAAGACCGTGGGCGTACTGGTTTCCAGTCGCTCAGCTACTTCTTTGGGTGATTCCCCCGGCATTCAGGGCCAAAACGATCCTTGCTCGCTGAACGAGATTCTGACTCAGCGTGCTTGTTCGCAACCAGCTTTCCAGTTCCAGTTGATCGTTTACCGTAAGATTAATGGGTGCTGGTTTCCGGGCCAAAACAAAGTCTCCAAGCTCGTGAATAACTACTTGGATTATAGCATATTTACGCTAAGGAATTACCCGGACGGGACACTAGAATTCTGGACCTATAGCAAGAACTACAGGCATTATTTCGATTCCGGATTTAAGTAACGGGATCTCTCCCAGTCGCAATAATTTCGCTGGCCATCCGCTCAATAATCCGGGCTCGGCTGAACCGCTCGATAAAGTCACTGCGCCGTTCAGTCTTCATCTCCAGGGTTTGGAGTGCTTCGTCAGCAGCATCTACATCGCAAGGGTGAAAAACGGCCGAGTTCGAAATGTTCTTCCTGATGAAATCTGCGGAAAAGCCACTCACACCAGCCCATAAAGGCTTGCCAAGTGCTCCGTATTCAAAAATCTTGGAAGGAAGTACTTTCTTGAAGGCATCGTAATCATTCAGATGCAAAAACAGAATATCAGCATTTGCATAGAGTTTGAGAAGCTCGTCCCGGTTCACCGGCTCATCCAGGATGACATTCGTGCAGCCAGCTTTACGGATCTCTTCTTTGAGCTGATCCAGCCTACCGCCTCCACCTACCAACCGGAACCTGAGGCGACCTTCAAAGCGTTTGGCCAAGGGCGGAATGATGTGGTGAAGTCCCTGGCCTTCCCCCATATTGCCGGCATAGAGCACTTCGAGTTCAGATTTATCCGGAACTGTCGTGCCCGTGGGAGCGGCGTCGAGAAAGATCTGGTCAATACCATTCGTAAAGCCAGAAAGCTCAATACCGGGAAACTGTTTCTGGAAATAAGGTACAAAACCGTCCGAGACCACATTTACTCTGGCCGCACGACGAACTGCCCACTTCTCCAGACGGGAGAAGACAGGCAAGGCGAACATCGTGATTTTGCCTGGCAAGACATCCTTGATGGTGTCGACAAAGATGTCCCGGATATCAAGGTAAAACGGGCGTTTTTTACGCCAGCTGACATAACCCCCCAGAATCGACATCATCAGACGGGAAGAACTGGCATAGATAAGGTCATAATCCTCCTTTGCCGTCAGCCGAAGCACACGGGTCGCATAGGTGGCGAAAGACTTGGATTGGTCGACCATGCCGCTTTGGTGTGCCGGCAACCCAATACGGCGAATGCGCACTGAGCCAGATATTTCCTCCTCTTCGGCATCAACCGAAAAAGACGAATACCGATTTGGCAGAGTGGTTATGACATCGATCTGGCTGCCTTCGGGTACCTGGCGGGCCAATTCATCAACCAGCGCGGTATTCTTGAAAGAACCGGCGGAAAGATCAGGTTTAAAATAAAAGCAAAGACACAGAATCTTCAAGAATTCCCCCAGTTCGCAGTGGAAACCAGGTGGCTACCTGCGAACTCAACTGTAATGCAATGATTTTTTTCACTAGCGCCAAAACGCGGGTGCCACGTTGACTCGATAACGCTCACTTTTGCGGCGCCCTCAAAATTCATGGCCATCTCCTGGCCCTCCCTTAGAAAAAGCGAGACCGACCCATCCTCAGCAACTCCAACATTCACTTGGGGATGGCAGTAAAAACGGGCGACCGCAGATTCGAAAGTCCCGTCGAGTGTGTCTTCCACTTTGAGACTTTCGTCAGTCAGCGTTAGGTTACGCTTTGCGGTCACCACGCCTGGTAGCCTTTGATAACCATCATGGCATGCACTAGCCAGCAGACAATCGTGAGTCTTCTGCATTCTCACTTCGTAGGGGGAAGCACGCCGGGCGACGCGAAAACCGCCCCAGACCTCTGAAGAGTTTTCGCCGTCAACCTCCACGGTATTGTGCGCGGAGGTACTACGCTGGCGGAGTCGCTCCGCGCCTGTCCCATACTCGGACGTACCGGAGTTTACGAAAATTCGCTGCGCAAACAGGCTCATCTCCAGACTCAAGGTATCCGCATGGGCATGACCGGGCAGATAATCCGGCCCTACCGGGGCGGCATCGAAAAACAGACAGGCGGGACCCTTTTTCAGTCGAATGTAGCCGCTCTGGCGTAACTCGGTCGCAGCACTTTGTGCGCTCTCATTCACTTCAAACCCTAGCCGCTCTGCATAGTCGAGCAACTCTGTGCAACTCGGCGCAATACCGACTGCGGCATCATTGAACAACGCGATTTCACCATCTGGGTGACGCATCGTCTGCAACCAATAGATCATACCGGGTATGCGTTCTCGCAATTCGAGCAGGAGCGAGTCTGTTCGGCCACTAAGAACAAGGGCGCATTTATCTGAACCCGAGAATGCATTGAGTAGGTTGTACAGATCAAGCAGATCCTCAAGCGCAAGCGCATGATACATAGTGCTGCGCTCAAAATGCCCGCCGTCAGAAAGGATCTGTTCGCGCAATTGGGGTTCAATAATACTCAAGCCCCGCTTTAGCCAGCGCTGCGCTTCCGGCCCTGAAAAGAAACAACCTGCAAACATCAAAGCCTTGGCATTGGCAAACAAATGATTGCCCAGCAGATGGAACTCAAGCCGTTTCATCAACCAACGCGCCTGGATGGCAAGGCTCTGGACACAGGACTGTGGTAGTTCATTACCGGCCAACACCCACTTCACCCAGTTCACCATGCGAAGCGAAGTTGGATAAGGCTCCCAACCCGAACCTGCTGCCGGGGGATTGTCTTCAACCCAGCGCAACAGTATGTCCTTTTGCCACTCTGTTCGTGCCATTGCATCCCTGGCATTAAGATCATCAAAATAATGTTGATTATAACGCCATAGCTTTTCGCGCTCTGGCCCGTCCCAACAGATTGCTGCCAAGTGCCCTTCTCTCCCGAAGAACAGAAAATTACCGGGCCCTGTCAGGCTCGGTTCCCGGCAAGCGGGGATTTTCCAGCGCCCACTCACCTGTCGAACATCCGGCGGCGACACGGGATCAGGGCTAGGCTGGTAGAATCGGAACCAGAGCCGGCCATAGAATTGAACCGGTTTGAGATAACGCAGGGTATGCCAGTAACGGGCAGCAGTGCTCAGGGACAAAGCAACTTCTCCAAAGCTGCAACAATCCGCTCACTGGTCTTGCCATCCCATAAAGGCGGCATACCGCCTTTTTTCCAGTCACCAGCGAATAATCTGTCCAGCGCCGGCCCCAGAGCCGCCGGGTCGGTACCGATCAATTCATTGGTGCCAAGTTCGGTGGTTTCCGGCCGTTCAGTACTGTTCCTCAGCGTTAAACAGGGAACCCCCATGACCGTGGTTTCTTCAGTAATGCCACCGGAGTCGGTAATAACCGCTTTGGCCCCGCGTACGAGGTAATTGAACTGAAGGTAAGGCTGGCTTTCAACGAGGTGCATGTTCTCGGGCAGATCCACCATTTCTCGCAAGGTCTTTGCCGTGCGCGGGTGGACCGGAAACACCACCGGGAGCCCCCGCGTACTCTTACCTATCGCAGCCAACATTTCCGCAAATGGGCCTGCGGCATCCACATTGGTCGGGCGATGGAGAGTAACCACGAAATACTCGCCGGTTTCTAGCTTCAGCTCGTCCCAAAAATCCGGGGGGCTCAAGCGAGGCAGGTTCACCAGCAAGGTATCAATCATGGTGTTACCCACGAAAAAGATTTGCTCCCCATCGATACCCGAACGCCGCAGGTTCACCCCGGCGCCCTCGCTGGTCGTAAAAAACCAGTTTGTAATGCTATCCGTGACCAAACGGTTAATCTCCTCCGGCATGCTCCAATCGCCGGAGCGGATACCGGCCTCCACATGAGCTACTGGAATCCGTAATTTCTGGGCAGTAATCGCACAGGCCATAGTGGATGTCACATCCCCGACAACTAAGCAAAGTAAACTCGGCGCTTCAAGAAGCAGGCGCTCATAACCTACCATAATACCGGCAGTCTGCTCCGCTTGGGTTCCACCGCCAACTTCAAGATTCACGTCCGGCTCAGGAATATCCAATTGCTCAAAGAATGCCCTTGACATATTCGCATCGTAGTGTTGTCCGGTATGGATCAGACGGTAACTCAATTTACCACCCGCTCTCCGTCGGGCCTTCAGCACCCGAATGATTGGTGCAATCTTCATGAAATTGGGCCGTGCACCTGCAATAATATCAATCAGCATATCGAAACCTATTGAATCTTGGAATTTTTATCCGCTAGTAACATCAGTAAAACGACTCGACAGTATGACCCGAAAACTATCGATAACATATTTATAGTAAGCAACGGGATGCACCCCTCCACATCTAGCCGGCATCTACGCAGAAAGATCACGAGTGAACAATAACATTGTGAAAACGAATATAGACCAGATGAATATTACACGCGACGAAATTGATATTGCCAGCTCGGTGTTCCACATAAATAGCTTACCTCGCCGCGGCCGAACTCAATAACAAAACCGTTATTATCACAGCAAGTAAACTCATGCACTAAGCGCAAGTACACTTGGTTTTGGGGCGGCGGAGTAAAAGCTCGCCGCCTAAACAACGCCCGTCAAAAACCAAGCCACGTAGCAACTTTAACCTTTGTAACAGCCTTCTTCCTTCCAATCGTTAATGACCTGAAGCGCCAAGAATACCTTGGTCCAGATTTTGCACAAGGAGCATTTTTTTTCCTCGAGAACTTTTAATGATTTCTTCGTCGGGAACACAGCGCAGCTCTACTGAAAATTCTCTAAGATTCTTCCGCATCTCTTTACCAAAGATTTTTAAAAGCTCCTCGGCCGTAATACGGCTCCCTGGCTTTTGCAAAACCCTAATTTCAATTTCTCCAAACTCGTACTGGTGTATCTGGTAAAAAAGAATCTCATCCTGGATCATGGAGTGGAGATTAATAGCCGCAGTCGGAATCTTTTTATCTTTATCTAGGAAAATAAAATCTTTGCCCCATCTGCTGGTCAGGTTCAACAAATAAATATGATCTTTTTCTTCTCTAACCACAGCACCATCACCAATTGCGTAATTCACCAGCGGGAGCGCTCTATTTACAAAAGAGGTGATCAATAACTCGCCATCGACCACTCTAGGATAACCATACGATGTATATACCCTATACTCGCCCGCACCTTTTAGATCAACCGCAAGAAGGGCTCTTTCTGTCTGGCCATAAAAAGATACAACCCGACACCCGAAAAATTCGGCAATTATATGTTTCTCTTCTGGACTTATGCCTTCGCTTGCAAGAAGAACTCCTCGGAGATTTGGCATGCCGCCAAACTCCCGATAGTACTCTATATATTCTTTTACCAAAGAAGGGTAGCCATGAATATACGTAATATCATATCTCTTCAGTACCTGTAAAAGTTTCGGGAAGTTGCTGCGCTTTACCTTAAAGGTGTCAACAACCAGTTCATTGTAGACAGGATTATATTCCATCAACTTGTCACCTTTTACGCTTTTACCACGCAGTGTCAACTTGAGGTGCTTTCTTCTATCATAGCCTACAGAAGACCATATATGATGCACATGGGCCCATTCAATACCAAAAAGCTCATTGCTCAGTAAAATCGTTGTCGGATTCCTCCCGCTACCACCGGTAGTTGTCAAGTAAGAGTTAAACGTATTAAACTCATCCGAAGTGTAGTAGGCGAGGTTGGTTGCAAGATCCTGCGATGAAATCTTCGGAAGAGTCTCCAAAATCTCTTTCGCATTGCCGGCATGGATATTAGTTGGCAACTTTTCCTTGCCATACATTGTATGTTGGCGCACATACAAAAGAGTATTCGCCAGACTCTCATCCAGATTATTTTTTTCAAAAGATATTTTCTGTTGCCAGCCCCAATAGCTTTTTCCAAATAGGACTCGATCGGGAATATACCGCAAGAACTTTAGGTGCTCTTTAGGTAAACCATCATAAATTTTTTTCAACAGATTTAACAACAGTAGCCTCCAAGAACATTTTTGTAACTACAGAACTATCAAACTGTTCAAAACTTGCCTTTGCTTTTTCCGAAAAAACTGCATAGCCCTTTACCGTAAACGACCGCATAGCATCCTCCAACTGCCCCTTTTTCTTTGGATCAACTAATAGTCCATTTTCGCCATGGGTGACGATCTCTTTAATCCCGTCAAGTGGCGTAGCCACTATCGGAAGACCCACGGAAAAGGCTTCAATGATCACACCAGGGTATCCTTCTCCTGACCAAAAGCTCGGCAAAACCAGCACATCATAATGCGCCAAGGTTTCAACAACATTTTCTTGCTTTAACACACCCTTGTAGCAAGCCTTGGAGTGGGCAATCCTTTCTTCCAGTTCTGGATTAACCATCTGGCCGTAGATATCAACTTGATACTCATCCGGTAGCTGATTGGCTGCTTCGATCAACTCCAATATACCCTTTTCCCAGCGCACATGGCCCAAAAAAATAAACCGCTTTCCGAAGGGGCGCTCTACACGCTGCATAACCGGCCTAGGTCTAGATGTAGGCATCCAGAAAGTGTTGGGGTTGAAGCGCGAAAAAAATCCAACTAAATAGTGGGTCTGGAAAAAGTTTACCGATGCATTTTTGAGCGCATAGCGGATTAGGAGCCTCGAAACTGCACCCGAACTTCGGTAAACCTCCCGAAAGCTTCCAGCAAACTTCCTGAGCGAGACGGACTTGCCAAACACGCGGGCCCACCAAACCACAAACGGCGCAATAAATACATAGTCTTTAGCCGTACCATGCAAAGAAACATGGGAGCTTTTAGGAATTAACTTGGCAGCATTCCAGAGTATCTTTATCATCGCGATCACAGAGCTTCTGTAATTATTTTTATTGGTATCTATTACGATGCAATCTACCCCACGCACTTCCAAATCCTTAAGTAATAACTCAAAGGAAACAACAATCCCACCCGGCTGACTGGACTTATGGTAACGTGGGCCGAACAATAAAAACTTATACATTATCAAGGTCAGAATTTTTATTAAACCAGATCGAAAAGTTAAGCAACTTCCATAATACATACCCATGGTCACGTTTCCCTGAGATATGCTCACCCATCATTTTTTCTACCTCAGAGGAATAGCAGTTGCTTGCACGTATGTTTTCAACCATAAACTCTTTCAGCGAAGTTCTCAGCCAATATTGAAATGGCACACCAAAACCTCGCTTAGGGCCATAAAGTATCTTCTCTGGCACTACACCTTCGAATGCTTTTTTGAGAAGAAACTTTTTCTCTTTGCCTCGTACCTTATAACTTGATGGCAGTGCCATGGCGTAAGCAGCCAAATCATTATCCAAAAAAGGAACACGAACCTCCAGGCTAGTAGCCATAGTCGCTCGATCAACCTTTTCCAAGTACTGATCCGGCAAAAGGACATTCATATCAGTATAAAGCAGCTCTTGTAACAAATCTAAGTGAGAAAATTTATCATGAAATTTCCTGTTCCGACTAAATGGATCAACTACATTGAGCCGTTCTTGCCAATCGTGCTTAAAAAGACGTTGTGGCGGCTCCCAAAGCATTTCAGAGGAGTAAATCCGGGCAGGGACTAGGGCAGGGTCATTTTGTGCCATAGCGTACATACTGCGCATCATTCGGTAGTATTTGCTTGACTTGGGCACTAGCCCACCAAATTGTGTTATCAACCGCGAAAGCAGCCGGAAAGACCTTTCATTTTTAACACGAAAATATTGCCTGTAACCTGCAAACAGCTCGTCGCCACCGTCACCCTGTAAAATCACTTTTTGTTTACCGCCTATCTCTTTTCCCATTAGATAAAGCGGGATATTGGCCGCATCGCCAAACGGCTGATCGAAATACCCGCCCAAAGCCTCCAGAGTATGAATAACATCGACGCCCTTAATATGAAGCTCATGGTGATCTGTTCCGAAGTGGTTGGCGACAAACTTGGCATTGGAAAGCTCGTTAACACCTCTGTCAAAATCAAAACCTGCGGAGAACGTTTTCAGCTTGCCACTATAGTGTTTAGATGCAAAAGCCGTGATAGCTGTGGAGTCAATACCGCCGCTAAGGAAAATGCCCACAGGCACATCGGCTACCAATTGGCTTTTGACGCTGTTTTCAAAAAGGGTTCGGATATGAGCAATGGCATCATCCAACGAGTCGTTGATCTCAGGAAGATCGTAATTCACCGCATAGGGATGAATTTTGAAACTATTATCTGAAATCGAGTAAATTGCCATATGACCCGGTTCCAGCTTTTTGATTCCCTCATAAAAGGTGTTTTCACCTAAAGTGCTTGAAAAGTGCAAATATTCATGCATACCTTGAAAGTTTAGCGATCTGGCGACCAAGCCAGAGGTCAAGAGCGATTTGATTTCTGATCCGAACACCAGCGAGGCATCTTCGAAAAAATAATAGAGCGGCTTGATACCAAAACGATCGCGCACGAGTAAAAGTTGCTTTTTTAGACGATCGTATAGAACAACAGCAAACATCCCGTTTAGTCTGGAGAAAAGCGCTTGACCCCACCGGGCATAACCTTCTAAAAGAACTTCTGTATCTGAATGAGTACGAAAGATTACGCCTTCTGACTCCAGCTCTTTTTTAAATAACTTAAAATTATAGACCTCCCCATTATACGCCAACACATAACGCCCACACCGGCTAACCATGGGCTGATTGGCCTCACTGCTTAGATCCAATATCGATAACCTTGCATGCCCTAAACCCACAGGACCTTCGCGCCAACTACTCTGAAAGTCCGGGCCACGGTGAATGATAGACTGGACCATGGAGTCCAAATCGAATTGTCGCGAAGAAACTGCACCAGTGATGCCGCACATTAAATATAATCCTTTGGGTCAATATTCTGGTGTATGATTCTTCCAGGAACACCTGCAACAACACTGTTATTTGGAATATCTTTAATAACAACAGCGTTGGCACCAATGACCACGTTGCTGCCGATTTTTACGTTCCCCAAAATCTTCGCACCACCACCAATGTAAACATCATCTCCGATGACGGGAACCTCATAGATCCTAGAACGTCCACCGATAGTCACACCAGGACCAATCAGGCAATTTTTCCCAATAATGGCGCGGGCATGGATTACAACGCCACTACCGCCATATCCAAATCGGGTTCCTGCTCCCAAAGAACAAGAAGGCGGCACATAAGCCCCAAAAATAATCCTATTAAAAATCATCAAAATTTTAGGAAGAATCGGTATTCTTATTCTGTATAAATAACGATAAACAATATATATATAAAAAGGAGCTTTACTCAAAACAAAACCTCTAACATTGAACCATCATACTTACGGTTTTTGACCTGATACCTTTTTATGTTGTTTAGACATTCAGTAATCTTTTTAGACAAGCACGCTTTATCTTCCACGTTACAGACATAGCCGTTAACACCATCTTTGACAAGTTCCTTAACTATCGGAACACATTCGGTAGATACGATTGGCGTATTTAGGTAATAATTCTCCAACAATGCATTTGGAAAACCTTCCCACCGCGAAGACAGAATGAAAAGATCACAGAAAGCGTAGTAGCAGTAGGGATTGGATTGGAAACCCAAAAATTCCACATAATCTTCTAAGCCGAGTTTATTCACCAATTTCTTTAGCTTCTCCTTCTCTCCAACATCGTTGCCAAGAATATATAAGGCGAAATTGGGATATTCCACCAAAACAGAAGGTAGAGCAGATATAAGCACATCAAATCCTTTTTCAAATGATAGTCGCCCAGATGCTACAGCAAAAATTTTATCCCCAACGAATGGCGACCGCATCCCATCTACGCTTTTATCGATAAAGCGCGTATCGATCGGATTAGATAATTCCTTGACCCGACTTGGATTTAGACCAAACTGTTCCACACCATCATGTTTCATGGCTTCCGTCTGAGCAATAACTATATCGGCGCTGCGGTAACCAAAGGAATACAGTTTTCTTTTGAGCCAACCATAGGCAGCATGCTTTTTTTCCAAAGAGGGCGTACTTTGCATTCTGGCTAAATGGCGAAATTTTGGTGCAAATGGCCTGATGAGCATGAGTAGCGTTGCCACACGAGAGTGCGTAGTAAATATTACATCCGGCTTAATCTGCCATAATAGGTTTAGAAGCGGCCAAAAAGATCGACTAGTGCTTTCAGTCTGTAGATTAATTAGTTGCACATAAGCTGGAATAAGTGGCAACAGATCGTTACTCTTCTGGAAAACAGCAAGGGTAACTATATGTTTTTCCGGGTCTAAC
The DNA here is from genome assembly GCF_044799475.1 of Marinobacter sp. Classification (GTDB taxonomy): domain Bacteria; phylum Pseudomonadota; class Gammaproteobacteria; order Pseudomonadales; family Oleiphilaceae; genus Marinobacter. The sequence continues at coordinate 3,716,080 of NZ_CP085217.1, forward strand.
TGCCGCAGGTAGTTGACAGCTACACGTTCAGCACCACCTGAATTTAGATTTGGTAAAACGAAAAATATTTTTTCCATAAAATTGGAACCAAAAAAATTATAACTTTAATACGAAGAAAACAGAACTGACCGATAAGGCGCAACATCATTTATCTTCACATAAGCAAAAAACGATGCATAAATAACGGACAATGACCACCAGAATAGACGCATAAACTTAGTTTCGACCTTAACTAACACTGCTAAAATAAAAGCAAGCGCTAAGTGCGAAAAGACTTCTAAAGAACGGTAAGCAATGATACTCAAATCGAAGAAAAGAATATAAAGAATAAAGCCATAAGCGAAGTATATGAAAGCATACCAGCTTAAAGGGCTATAAGAAAATATCTTTTCCTTTCTATAAATACAAAATAATATTACGAACACATAAAAAAAAGATCCAGAACCAAAGGGATTCACTTCCGCTTGTCGATCACCATGGTAATAACCTTCAACTTTTCTATAAATATACCCTAACGTATCATTATCTGCGTAATTCAGAAAAAACTGCACGAAGCTAGAATGAAAACTCAAGAAATAAGAAACGATCAAACCCAGTACAACTACTGAAGAAGAAAAACGACTGATACAAATCCAATACAAAGGGAGAGCAACAATTGAAAAAACGTGGAATCCGGAAGCAAAAAATATTGATAATATAAAATAGAACGGTTTATTTCTAACAATAAATATTGTGGACCAAATTATAATTGAAGATGCCATAGCTCCACGAAGCTGGGTCATATCTTTGAGATAAATAAACGCTAAATATACAACTAAAGATATGAAAAAATAGGGTGAGAACTTGTATAAAAATAGCAGTTTACCGCCAACAGTAACAACTGACAGTAGTATAAAAAATACACCATAGGGGAAGCCTAGGCTTTGCAAAGCAACGGCTAAAGAGGAAAAAATAAACTCATGCCCTGTTCCTCCATGCTCGTAACTTGTAAAAAAGGGAACTGCAAAGTCTGAGAAACTATACCCTTTATAAATGGAAAGATAGTTATAATAATCTCCTATCCCGTACTGTGTGCCAGCAAAAAATACCATTATAAAAATTGAAATAAATGCGACGGGCCTAAGAGCTCTTCTAAAAAAGATATCAATAGATAATATTGAAGCCAAAAAATAAGGAATAAACAATAAGTAATATATCATTAATTGTGAGGGCTCCTAAGGAAGATCTGAATAACCGCCGATTTTGACAAACATCGGTTTGATCGAGCAGGAATCCAAATTTTTCAGATACTGTCTCCGTTACTTGTGTATCTTTGGACGTCTTCCGGCGTTCTGCAGAAAAACAGATACACTAGTTCTATACCAGAAAGTGCTTTTCGCCGATCAAGCAAGCTGCTAACGGTGGTTTTCACCTAGGTAACGTCTGAATACCGCTGATTTTTGCCAACTAAAACCAAGATGGTCAAAAATCAGTGGTATTCAGACGCTGTTTATCTCACTTTCGTACTGATTAGTATCTCAAAATGATCTTGGTCGCCATGATGACGCCGCTCTGTGATTCTTCTAGCTTGGTCGCACAATACATCTATAGACTAAGAGCAGTTGACGATCCCATCTATTGCCTTTTTGCAACCTTTTGAAAAACAGATTCCCATTGAAATCCAATTCTCTCAACATTTAAGCGTCTTTGAATCTTGACCGCTTCCTTTTGCATCCCTTCCAACTGAACTGGATTATTAACGAGTTGTAACAACGCTTTTGCAATTTCACGTGCACTATGGCCAGTTAATAGACCGTCCTTTTCGTGTGTAATAATTTCTCTTGGACCAAAATCACAATCAGTACTGACAGGAACACAACCACATGCCATCGCTTCTGTTATTGCATTTCCAAATGATTCATGTTTTGAAGTTAATGCAAGTATTTTTGACTCACTCATGACCTCCCTGGGATTTCTTGTTTTCCCTCGGAAAGAAACGAGATTATTTAACTCAAAAAAATCTATCACTTGAAGGAGTTTATTCTCCTCTTCTTTATTCCCACCACCATAGATTTCTACCAACCAATTGGCCTCTTTGAGCTCATTGGAAATTAGGGAAACAGCTTCAACTAACAATTCAATTCTCTTTACAGCTGAAAACCTACCCATAAATATAATCTTATTTTTTTTTTCAGCGTTGAAAGATTGACTAAAACCAACTGGTAATGGATTATTAATAATTGCTCTTTGTTTCACGTTGACAAGTCTATCAAAATACTTATCAACACCTACCGTAGGGCAAACGAGAAAATTTGCATAACGATAAAGTGTTATTCTTGCGACCCTAAAAAAACCACTAATATCGCTATATGGATTGCTATGTTCAGATATTACGACAGGGGTTCGCGCAATTTTCGATGCTAAAATTGCCATGACGTTCATTTTAGAAATGAAACTGACTACAAGATCGGGTTTTTCCGTGTTAATAATGTTAACCATTGCCAGTATTGAGGAGGACACTATTTGTACAGTACTGATTTTAGAATTTTCTTCTTTATTCCCACCCAACAAACAAATCCTTTTTACTCTAGGGTTTAGGTCATAAAAGTCTTCAACTTCCTTGGAGCCTGTAACCACAACTATATTATGATTTTTGACAAAATGATTTACAAGTACAGATAAAACTCGTTCAGCTCCTCCCGAGGACAAAGAGGAAATAAAAAAAACGATCTTCATGGTATAGTTTTCCAAGCTGAAAGATCCCGACCCATGAGATCTTCAATATACTCTATATCTTCTCGGTAATTATTAATTATTCTTATCCCTAACTCAGAAGGCAATGGATCTCTCTTCTTTTCATGCTCATTTATTTGCCTTATTTTTTTCATCAATCCGATACCATTAAGACCAATTTTTTTCTTTAAGAAACGATAAACATCAAAGACGAGCTTAGGATGCCCTCTGGTTAGATCGCCAACTATAGAACTATGAATTGTTTTGCTCTTGTTAACCGGACTAAAATCCATTTCTTTAAAGGTCTTTATGTCTAAGAAGTTCAAAGCGCATTCGAAAACTTTTGACGGATTGGACTTAAAATCATCGAATAAAATAATGTGGACTTGGTCTCTGTTGAAATGTTGAAGCGCGCACTCGACTTGGACCTTATATCCAGCAACTTCATCATAATACAGAAGCTGTTCTGCTCTGCATGTGCTAGGTATATATTTCCCTTTTTTCCGATCTTCAATCAATTCCCAAGAATCTTTAATTGTCTTCTGATCGTCTTGTCTATTTTTGTAGTTCTCACCATGACAGGCGTGAACCATTTCCACCGGATTTCGCAAGATAATTATAATTTTTGCATCTTGATTAAATTCATAAATTTTACGAAGCGAGTTTTTTGAATACAAATACCATACTGACGAGTCAAGTAATATCTTTTCTTTCTTTGCTGATGAAAAAAGCGAAAGGTATTCTTCTTCGGTTATTTTCCACCACTTTGGAAAATCTCCCTGAATAAAATAATGAGGTTCTTTAGGCTTACAGGCATAGACGTCAGGATGCTGGGACAAGTACTCGTGCATTGCTGTGGTACCACATTTTGGTGCTCCTACTATAAACGCATTTGGTTTTTTCATTAATTATCCTTCACTCTTAAGGCTGTTGGATTTAGCCCAGTTAGCAAATTTGTCCTAAGTATCAACTTCAAATTCCAAAACATAATAGATGCCGCGGTAGCGATTGCAGCACCCATTGCACCTAAGTGCGATATGAGCAACGTAGCAAGAGCGATATTAATAAATAGTGCAGCCACAGAGGCTTTTACAGTCTCTTTCTCGTGGCCCAACATATTAAGAACCAAACCCACAGAGCCTGCTGCTACATTGATAAACTGTCCAACCGCTAAAATAACTAGTACAGGAGCCGCGGGAAGATACTCATCACCGAACAATACCGACACAAAAAAACCACCCCAGAGGAGATATATAGCTACGAGTGGAAGCGTCATTAGCAAAGCAGCTCTAGCGCTGTTTGTTAGCATTCTTTGTAGTTTTTCTTTCTCGTCCGACTCATACAGTCGAACTATATGTGGTGCTAGTACAGCATTTAAAACTAGTAGGCCAAAAGGCACCAATGCTGCACCCTGAAAGGCGACACGAAAGAAAGCTACGTCGTCAGTTTCGCCCAGCACACCCAGGAGAACGATCCCTATCTGGTTATTTGCAATATTGAGGCTGGAAAAAAGAGTGAGTGGGGCCAAGCTTTTAAACCATAGCTTTGTTTCTCTCTGAGGAGGCGCCCTTTTGGCTTGTGGAGGGAACGCTCGCATCAGCAAAATTGCCCCCACCACAAAGGCACCCAACGCACCCAGAAGCGAAAATTGTACTGCTATCTGAGGCGTAACCTGCCAGCCTGAAAATGAGGCAAATAGTAAGAATAAAACCATCAATAGGGGTCTAACTATTTGCTCGGGTAAATTGCCCTGAACCACTTTTCTCAGCCCTTGCAAGGTTGCACCTCGCACATTGCCAAATGCAACCAATGGCAAAAGCAGTAATGCCCAAAGAAAGGTTTTAGTTTGGGTTTCGCTTCCCCCCCAAAATTGCCATGCCGTAAGAGCAGCAAAAATAGCCGTGAGAATCGATCCCACCACCACAAACCCATTCGCAAGCCCTAACAGGCCGCGCAATTTATTCCAAGCAGCAGCATGGTGATAACGAGCCGTTTCCCGCATCACCAAAGTAGGCAGACCACCTTGAGTGGGGAGGCCAAGCAATGCAATTATGGATAACACGAACGCGTATATCCCATAGCCTTCAGGGTCTAATGCTCTAGCAAGCAATATGCCACTGGCTAGTGTTAGCAGCATATTGGTTATTTTTACTCCTAAGTTACCAGTAAACCCTCGAACTAGTTGGGCTTTAAACCCCTCTCCCTTAAAACTTTTTAATATTTTTTTCATGGGTTTTAAATTCTACGGAGCATTCATTTTTGCCGCACATCGAACGCGTTCCTGCAAGCGGATTAGTTTGGTGATGCTCGTTGGCATTAAGCTTTAAGGTATTCGCTTACGCTGTCCATTTGTAGACAAAGGGACAGCATGGCTGATAGTTGATAGAGGCTTACTGGTATTGGTTTTTGCCCACGGAAAAAGAAAAGATAAAGGCTTTGTGTTTCTTATTCTGTGGATTCCATACCGAATCCTTTCTTTGCTTTTCTGTGTGCTTGATTCTTTGCCGAGGCGGATGAAGGCTATGGCGGATACGGCGACCGTGGTGGGTGGCTACCGCGGCGATCAGGGCGCGTTTAGGTTCCGTTTTTTCTTGCGGAATCACTGCGGGATCTACCCTTTTGAAGATGTATACGGTTTGGGCGCTGGCAAGCATAACAGTGTGGGTTTCGCTCTCTATTAGTTGACAGAACAATTGCTGCATGCGAAGCATGCTGGTTTTCGCTGACCTTTTCTTCCAGATAGGCGATGCAGGCGTTAGCTTCTTGTAGGTCGTGCTCGCGAATGTGGGCGCTGATATGGTGTGGCAGCTTTTCAGCTCAGTCTTTGGCCAACCTAGAGGATGGCTTTGGATCGCAATCAATGAGAATTTTTGGCAAGTCATCTCCCGACGTGGGAAATGGACCTGATTGGGTTTCCATAGCTGCAAACGCACTTTACCAAATTATTGCTCGGCTTTTTAAAAACAGGCTTTCTAAAGGCAGAAATCCAAAAACTTAACTACGTGATTATTAATTTTTTTCTAAAACCGATAAGGGCACCTTATGTCTTTAGCGGCGTCCGTGGCCAATCCAACTTTAATCTTTGTCTCTATCCCGCTCTTTGCCAAGCCGGATAAATGCGAGCAAGAATATGGTGAAGACCCCAAGCATGCCGCCAAGCGTGGTGGCTATCACCGCAATCAGTGCCCTTTGGGGCTCGCTTTTCTCCTGTGGAACCACCGCCGGATCAACCGTCTGGAAGACGTACTCTTCCTGAGCATTGGCTAGCATAACTGTCCGGGTTTCGCTCTCAATCAGCTGATAAAAAACCTGCTGCATGCCAGAGATGTTGGTTTCGTTCAACTTCTCTTCCAGGTAACTGATACTTGCCTCCGCTTCCTCTACGTCCCGTTTCCGCATGTGTTCATTGATGTCACGCACTAGCCAGTTGGTCCAGTTTTTGGCTGCGACTGGCGACAGGCTTTTTACGCTCACGGTTACCATGCCGTTGTCTTTTTTTTCACTGACACTCAGGTGTTTCTCACGGAATTTTTTGACCATGTCCCAGTCTGTGGGCTCAAGAGTTTCCCCGTTGTAGATTGCCCACTCTCCGGTGTCCGGATTGTAGACCTCGCGGTTATGGACCCACTCTTCCCGCTCCATGCTCCAGCTCTCCGTAGCCATCAGGGGCACTTTCAGGTTGTGGCGGTGGATGAAGTCGGTGAGGAAGGCCCGGGACTGAAGGATTTCTTTGGCGATTACGGTCTGGTCGGCCCCTTCCTGGCCAAGATTCACGCCCGCAAGGCTGGCCAGACCGCCAAGTTGAACGCCTAGCCCACCGCCGTTTCCGCCATCAGTAGGCGCGAGAAGTGCATTGGCCTGGTAGATATTGGGTTGGGAGAGGGCGTATGCCACGCCGGCCACGGCAAAGATGGAGGTAATGGCGATGATGATCCACTTGCCGCGCCAGAGGGTGGCGAAGAGTTCGCGGAGGTCTATTTCGTCGTCTGGGTAGGTTTGGTGTTCTGGGGTTTGGTTCATAAATGATTTTTTTTGCCGCGGAATCCGCGGAAGTACGCGGAAGGAAAAGATGGAAAAGTTAAGATTTTTCTAAAACTACTCGTTTTACAGAGGCTTTCGGGTATGTGAAGTTCGCCAAGAGGCCAAGCTTTATACCTGTAGCTTTCAAATAATTGATCAACTGAGCTTCAGCACCCAATGGCAGAACTTTTTGGGCCTTCAGTTCGATAACTACTCGGTTTTCCACAACCAGATCCAGCTTGAAAAGCCCTACATCCTGGCCCTTGTAGAAGATGTTAACCGGAAGCTCCTCCTGAACGCCCATCCCTCTGGCCTGGAGTTCAGCAATTAGCGCCTTCTGATACACGCTCTCAAGAAAGCCGTGGCCTAACTGGCGGTAAACCTCATAGATACAGCCACGTATCCGGTAAGTCAGCTCCTCATCCCTGAGCATGTTTGATTCCCTTTTTTTGCCGCGGAATCCGCGGAAGTACGCGGAAAAAGGAAATGAAATAAATTAGCTGGGATTGTGGGTGTCTTCTAAATCAGCGCCCTCCCGCAACCAATGCTTTTTTCTTTTCCTTCCGCGCCCTTCCGCGGATTCCGTGGCTAATATTCAGTCCTTAAAGATTACCCACTGCAGCAGCACCAAGGGCCATCTGGTAGACGATCTGGCTCACGTTGGTCCAGAGCTCCAGCTGGTTGATGCGGTCTACGTCGATTGGGACGATGATGGTGTCGCCCACGGAGAGCTGCTGGCTGCGGCCGCCGAACCAGCGGCTTTCCTGGGGCAGGAGGACGGAGCCGTCGGCTTTGATGACGTAGATTCTTTCGGCATCTGCCTGGCGGGTGGGGCCGCCGCTGCGTTCCAGGTAATCGTCAACTGTGAGACCTGCCCGGTGGAGATGGCTGGTGGGGAACTGGACTTCGCCGAATACGCTGACGGCCTGGGGTATGGTCGGTACGGTCAGGCGGTCGCCGTCCTGCAGGCGGATGGCTGGATATTCGCCGCTTTGAAGTACAGCCGGGAGGTTGATGACCATGCGGCCGACGGGGCGCGCGCTCTGGACGTCTTCCAGCAGGTTCTGGACCTGGCCCAGCCGCTGGGTGCTCTGGCCACCGAAGCTGTCGCCTTCCAGCTGTACGCCCAGCAGGTCGCTCTGCAGGCGTTCTTCAGCTTCCTTCAGGCGTTCGGCTTCACGCTCGCGGAGTTTTTCACGAGTGAATACCGCGCCTTCCGGAAAGGCGTTGTCAGTCAGTCCACCGGCACGGCGGATAACGTCGTTGAGGGATTCACCGCTCTGGAAGGTATATTCACCCGGAAAGCGCACCTCCCCCTGCAGCTGAATGGTATTGCGGGTAGCGAAAGCCGGGATGGGCTTGATCAGTAACTGGTCGCGGCTTTCCAGCTTGACGTCGATGGTTGTCAGGCCCTGGGTGAGGTCCAGTTGCAGTATCTGGGTGCGGCCGTCGCCCTGCGGGTCCTGCTCGAAGCGCGCAAGCTCGGCGGTGAGCAGGGAAGCTGAATCCCTGAGGCCACCGGCGATGAATATGGCGTCTTCAACGGAACGGGTCTGGGGCATGGGGTAGCGGCCCGGGAAGCGTACTTCGCCGTTCACCTCTATGGTCTGCATGGGCGCCTTTGGCGTGGCCTGGGCTTCCAGTCGGGTGATTACCGGTTCAAGCAGTTTTTCCCGCTGCCAGTCGCGGAGGTTTTCCAGGCGCTCCAGCCTTTCCCTGTCGAACTCGTCCAGTTCCTCCAGTTTTTCATCAGAAAAATGGAGTTGACTCAATAACTGTTGCCTTTTTGCCCTTTCGCTCTTTTCCTTGCTCTCGTACTCACTTCGACTTCGGCTCTCCTTTTCTTCCTCTTCAACCTCGAGGCCTTCTTTTTTGGCCTTCAGGCCGAGACTTTCAAGGTCACTGAGATCGGCTTTGGAAAGATCCGCGAAGATGAGGATTTCGTCCTTTTCCTGCAACAGAAGGTCGGATTCTGTTCCTTTGTTTCTGACGGCCTGACGGAGGTCCACGGTGAGGGTGGACAGCCGGTCGTTCTCGGGATTGGTGCGCACGATCAGGGCGATGCTCTGGTCAGCAACCGGGTCCAGATCTGACTGCAGGGAGCCGATCAATGAGCTGAAGCGCATGCCGGGTACCCAGGCGTAGCGTCCGGGGCGGGTGGCGGCGCCACTGATTGCCACATACTGGCCGGTTATATCGGCGATGGAGGCCACCTGGATGCGATCACCTGGTTCTACACGGCTCTGCTGGCCTTTGGCAGAGGTGAGGTCCGCTTCGGCGATGATGCGTAGGAAGTCGTCGTTGGTGCGCTCGATCTTGACGCGCTGGGGGTAGGCCTGGGGCGTGAGCCCACCGGCCAGCCGGACCAGTTCCTGCAGGCTGGTGGTGCCATTCAGCTCATACAGGGCCGGGCGATAGACTTCGCCGTCGATGCCGGCGCGGGTGCCCACCGGCGGGATGAAGATGACGTCCCCTGGCTGCAGGCGGCGGTCGTTTGAGGTGTCGCCCTTGAGCAGAAGATCGTAGAGATCCAGCTCCGCCACGACCTTGCCGTTGCGTTTGTGCTGGATGTTACGCAGGGAGCCATTGCGCTTGATGCCGCCGGAAACAAACAGGGCGTTGGTGATGGTGGACAGGGAGCTGACGGTGTAGGCGCCCGGTGTGCGGGCCTCCCCCAGTATGAACACCCGCATGCTGCGGAGTTCGCCCAGGCCGACGCTGGCCTGAACACCGATGTACTGCTCGGACACCAGTTTCTTGATCTGCTGGCGGGCTTCATCGAAGCTCAGACCAGCCACGGAAATCGGGGCGTTGTTGGGAAAACTGATGGTGCCGTCACGGGAGATGGGCAGTTCCAGCTGCTGGTTTTCCTTGCCCCAGAGCTGAACCTTGAGAACATCCCCCGGGCCCAGAATGTAATCCAGAGGGATTGGAATTTCGGTGACAGGGGCGAAGGTGCTGGGCTGGCCGGCGAACAGGTCATAGCCGAAGGGCTCAAGACCACCGTTCTTTTTGCGGTCCTCCTTTTCTTCCCGCTCTTCCTTTTCCTTTTTGTCCTGCTCTTCCTCTGATTCCCGGTCGGTTGGCCTGTTCATCAACTCCACCTGCTGGGGCCGCTTCTGCTGCTGGCTACCGCCGGTGATCTGGTCCAGGTCTATCCCATACTGGCGGGCAAGGGATTCCTGCTGGGCCTTGGGGAGTGACTTGAACTGGTCAATCTGGGACTGACTGATGGACTGGGCGGTAACTGCCATGGGGAGCAGGAGCGTCAGGGTCAGGAGGAACTTCTGGGTCAGGTTCACGGGGTTTTGGGTCCGGAGTTGGGTGAAAAGCATTTTTGGCCGCGGAAACCGCGGAAGGCGCGGAAAAATAGAAAACAAAACGAAGAATATTTATTTTTAAGTCTTTTCTTCCGCGCTTTCCGCGGTTTCCGCGGCAAATCCGTATTTTCTTTAAAGCCTGGCTAGAAACGATACCGCCAGCTGGCGCCTACGGAGAACTGATCTTTTTCGCCGCCGATGAGCTCTATTTCTTTGTCGGTGGCTCTGGCATTCAGGTCGAGCCAGCCGTTGAGGAACTGGGTGCCGTAGCTGAGGGTTGCCTGGACGATTTTCTGGTCGTCTGTGGGGACGCTGTAGAAGATGTCGTCATCGGTTACGACGGTTCTTGTTGTGCCGTCCCGGTTGAGGTTGGCGTAGGTCAGGGAGGCGCCGAGGTTGCTGCCGTTGCTGAAAAAGTTGAATCCGCCCAGGGTTACGGCTTCTGCGTCGCCGTCGATGCTGGCGGCCATGGTACGGCCCTGGTGGCGGTAACCACTGCGGTAGATGCTGTGTTCGAAGGTGATGTTGGGTATGGCGTCGCTGATCAGGTCATCGGCTGTGGTGTTGGCGTATTCCACGAACCATTGCTGGTCTGAGTCGAAAAGCTGGGTGGTGGCGTCTGCCCCGAATAGCCAGGATTTGCGGGAGGGGAAGGCTCCGGCTTCGTCTTCGCCCATCATCTGGGTGTAAAGACCCATGCTCTGTTCAACGAGTGCAAAGCCGTAGCGAATATCAATGCTGCCCAGCTGGTTGCCCGGGTCCTTATCCTGCCCGGCCTGGCCATTATCCCGGCCGATCAGTGCGTTCCAGAGGGTTGATGCATCTTCGGGGCGCCCTTCCCCGCCCAGCATGATGGCGCGGGTGAAACCGATATCCAGGCCGTCTATTGGACGGATGGTCAGGCGCATGCTCAGCAGCTTGGCGTCGGAAACCGCCCGCTCTTCTTCCAGCTGGCCGGCAAAAACCGTGAACTGCCAGGGGCCGAGCCATGAAAGCCAGGGGGTTTCCGGCTCGTACGAGTTCTTGCGATTGAGCCAGACAGCAGGAATGGGCCGGGCGTTGTTGGAGAGGATAAGGCTGGACTGCCAGCCCGGGCCCCACCAGCGGTCGATGGCGCCGGCACCGAGAACCCAGTTGTAAGCCGTGCTGGCCAGGTAGGTGTTGTCGAGACGTAGATTTTCATCGTCTTCAGGATCCCGTGCCAAAGTCGGGCTCAAACCGAGCGCCCAGAACTCGCCCTGCCACTGGAGGTCCAGGGTGGCCGTGCCTTTTTCCCGGGGCGTATCCGCGAAGCCGCGAATGAATGCAGGGTCAGAGGTTGCAGCTATGTCCAGCTCGGCCCGGAAGCCCTGGGGTGCCTGGGCTTCTTCCTCGAATCGCAGGTAGGCCAGAGCGTTTGCCACGGAGGGGGCATCAGCGGCTGTGCGGCCGGTGTCGATGCCATCTGCCAGGCTGCCCCACATCATGGGCCAGGTGGTTACCGTGCGGTCGAGATGGCCGCGGTCCGCCAGTTTCTGAACGGCGTGACGGGCCCGGGGATCGCCGGGTTCAAGCCAGGGCGCGGCGGCAAGAAAAGTAGCCTGGGAAAAAAGCATCAGGCACGCTACCGCCCCACCGACCCGGGTCCAGTGTTTTGAGGACATCTACTGCTTTTCCTTCATCAGATGGAATAGCCCACACCCGCCCGTAAAGATCCAGTCAGGATAAAGCGGAGGGGGGCCGGATTCCGTGCATGCTGAGACCAGGAGTTATGACGTTTGTTCCGCGGGCCAGGTTCCATATCCGATTCGGGCCACAAGGCGTGCAAAACGCGAGGACGAAGTTTACGGCATGGCGGACGACAATTAAATGTAGAGTTTCTATCCCGCGTGGTTAAAAAACATAAGTTAACGCACGCTAAACAAAAGGACGGGCCGGTCTCTGTATCAGAACGGTTATCAGAACGGCCATATCTGCGGAATAAGCAGAAGGGAGGTTATGCCAACAATCAGGCTCAGGGGCGCCCCTACTCTGATGTAGTCGGAGAACTGGTAACGGCCCGGGCCGTACACCATGAGGTTGGTCTGGTAGCCCAGGGGGGTGATGAAGCTGGCGGAGGCCGCAAACATGACCCCTATGGCAAAGGGCAGGAAGCTGACCTCCAGTTGCTCGGCAATGGCCTGGGCGATGGGGAACATGAGCACGGCGGCGGCGTTGTTGGTGATCACCTCGGTGAAGGCCACCGTGAGCAGGTAGACCATGGCCAGGGCCGCCCAGGGCGTGAGGGGCCCGAACGCCATGAGCTGGCTGACGATGGTCTGGGCGGCGCCGGTTTCGGTGAGGGCGTTGCCCAGGGCAAAAGAGGCGGCTATGACCACCAGTACCGGCAGGTCCAGGCTGCGTCGGGCGCGGCTGGCGGTGATGCAGCCGGTCCCGATCATGGCGCCTGCAGCCAGAAAGGCTGCCTCCATGATGCTCAGCAGGCCGGAGGCACTCAGCAGCACCAGGCCCAGCAGTATGCCCAGAGCCATGGGCGCCTTGCGGAAATCCGGGGGTGTTGAGTCGTTCAGGGCGCTTACCAGCAGAAAGTCGCGGCGGAAGCGGTACTGCTCGGCGAACTGCTGGCTTGCCTCCAGCAGCAGGGTGTCTCCCATGCGGAAGGTGATGTCACCGAGTTTACCGGGTACCCGCCTGCCACCGCGGGAGACGGACAGGATGACCGCATTGAAGCCTGTGCGGAACCTGGAATCCCGGATGGTTTTGCCCAGTGCCGGGAACTCCGGCCCCAGCACCACTTCCACGAGGCAGCGCTGATGGTTTGCGATGTCGAGCTTGTGGGCGCTGCCGCTGGCGGGTTTGAGGCCCTGGATGCGGCGGAGCTCGCTGGCGCATTCGGGAGCACCCACAAAATAGAGCTTGTCCCCGGCCTGCAGGGTTCTGTCTGGCTCGACGGCGGTGATCAGCCGGCCCTGGCGGTCAATTTCCGTCAGGTAACCGTAGGTGAGCTGTCGCAGGCCGGCCTCGGCGATGGTCTTGCCGGTCAGGGGGCCTGCGCCGTCCACTTCCAGCTCAACGCCGTATTCCCGCACCTGATCCAGCTCCTCGCTGACGCCGCCCCTGTCCGGCAGCAGGCGATGGGCGAAGAACACGAGATAAAGCCCGCCGACCGCAAGAACCGGCAGGCCCAGCCAGGCTACTTCAAACAGGTTCAGGTGGATGTCCGTGCGGGTCTGCAGCATGCCGTCCACCACCAGATTGGTGCTGGTGCCGATGAGGGTGCAGGTGCCGCCAAGAATGGCGGCGTAACTGAGGGGAAGCAGCAGCCTGGAGGCGGAGATGTTGAGCCTGCGGGCCCAGTCCTGGATGGCCGGGATGAACATGGCCACCACGGCGGTGTTGTTCATGAAGGCGCTGAGCAGGCTGGTGGGCACCAGCATGCGGTACTGGGCGCCGGTTACGCCCTTGGGATGGCCCAGCAGGCGCCGGGCGATCCACTGGACGGCGCCGGTTTCCTTGAGGCCCGCCGCCACCACGTAAAGGGTGGCTATGGTGATTACCCCGGGGTTGGCAAAGCCCACGAGGGCAGAGGCCGGCCCCAGTATGCCGGTAATGACCAGAAAGACCAGGGCGGCCATGAGGACCAGATCCGCCGCCACGCGCGTCAGTATCAGCGACGTCAGCACCGCCCCGAGGGTCATCAGGGTAAGAACGGCTTCCCATGTCATGGGTTCAGCTTCCCGGCCGGCCCTGGGGGGCGTCTGTCCTGTTGAGGATCATGTTCCGGCTCAGCAGGTACCCGATGAGGGTTTCAACGCAGTCGTCGATGCTGAGGGTGGAGGTATCCAGGGATACTTCCGGGCGGGCCGGCGTCTCATAGGGGGAGTCGATACCCGTGAAGTCCTTGATCTTGCCTTCCCTCGCCTTCTGGTAAAGGCCCTTTGGGTCCCGTTCCTCGCAGGTTGCCAATGGGGTGTTCATGAAGACTTCAATGAATTCGCCTGACGGAAACAGGTTGCGCACCATGCGGCGGTCAGCGGCAAAGGGCGAAATAAAGGCGCTGAGAACGATCAGACCGGCATCGGTGAAGAGTTTGCTGGTCTCGCCAATGCGGCGGATGTTCTCGACCCTGTCTGCATCGGAAAACCCCAGATCCCTGTTCAGGCCGTGGCGGACGTTGTCCCCATCCAGCAGGAAGGTATGATAACCCCGCTGATGCAGCGCCACATCCAGGGCATTGGCAACGGTGGATTTGCCGGAGCCGCTCAGGCCGGTAAACCAGAGCAGACAGGGCCGCTGGCTCTTGGTGTGGGCCCGCTCAGCCCGGGTGATCTTGTGGTCGTGCCAGACGATGTCGGTGGACAAAATGGAAGTTCCTTTTCGGAGATGGGGGCAGCCTGTCAGGCAAGGGTCAGCTAGTCAGGGGTCAGATCACGCCTGATCTGACCCCGCTTTGGCCCGGATTTGACCGCGAGCAGGCCTGCCCTGAACAAAGGGAGCAATATACCCTTTTGGGGCGGGGGCGGAAAGTGTGCCGAGCGAGGGCGGGAGTGAGGGGTCAGATCAAGCGTGATCTGACCCCCGGTTGGGTCGCCGGGTTGTGGCCCCGGGGATTGGCGGGGCCGGTGGCGCTGGCTGTGGCGGCAGGCTCAGGTCGGGAGCGGGGTCAGATCAGGCGTGATCTGACCCCCAGTTGGGCCCGGGTGCGGGGAGAGGGAGTTCGGGGTCAGATCAGGCTTGATCTGACCCCGGCGGGCGGGCCAGGGCGGTGGTGGTGGTGGTGTAGCTTGGAGTGAGGGGGCCAGATCAGGCTTCTAGGTGCACGAACAAGGGAGGTTTGAGTGCCAACAGTTTTCAGAGAAGGACCATATCGCTTCTACTGGTTCAGCCATGAACCAGGAGAGCCGCCCCACGTGCACGTGGATCGTGATGACTGTTCTGCCAAGTTCTGGATTCAGCCAGTGGGCCTCGCCCGGAATATCGGTTTTCCGGCCTATGAGTTACGCAAAATCAGAGCTATTGTAGAATCTAACCAAACCGCGTTTTTGGAGGCCTGGAATGGGTACTTTGGCACTTAATGCAGATGAACGGGTGGAGTCGGTTGAGTTTACTGATGAATTCCTGGCTGTCGGCCTCAAGGACGGTCGCCGGATTTCAGTTCCTGTTGAATGGTATCCGCGTCTCGCCCGGGCCTCCAGGGAGCAGCTCGGCAATTGGCAATTATGCGGCGGCGGGTACGGAATCCACTGGCCTGATCTGGACGAAGACCTCAGCACTGAAGGGTTACTTCGTGGCGCTCCAGCACCTGATCGGGTAGCCGGCGGTATTTAGCCCCCAGCCCCACAACACTCTGCGTGCGGCTCCGCACAGGCGGTTCACTTCAAATCAGAGGCAGCCCATGACCAACCGGGACGTTGGCTGGCATCAGGATTTTCAGAATTATCGTAAAGCCTCCGGGCAGCTTGACGAGGCCGTCCTCTTAATGACGGAGAGAGAACTCTCCAGACTTGAGAAACAGGGGGTGATCCATGCTTTTGAATATACCTGGGAATTAGCCTGGAATACCCTGAGCGATTACCTGAAGTGGCAGGGCGTCGCTCAGCTAACCGGCTCCCGGGATACGATCCGGGAGGCCTTCTCTGCTGGCCTGATCGGAGATGGCCAGCAGTGGATGAATATGTTGCAGGACCGCAACCGGACGTCGCACACCTATAATGAAGAAACTGCAGAGGCCATCCTGAACAATATCAAAGGGCATTACCACGGCCTGTTTGTCGATCTGAAAAAGGTGATGACTGAGCAGGCAGAGCGCCATGAGCTTGGATAGCACCCGCACGATTGCGCACTCGCCCGGCCGCCTTGCCGATCAATCCGGTTTGCCGGAGAAAGCCATCGTGGCGCTTCAGGACGTTTTCAGAAGTCACCCCAGGGTCCGGGAAGTCACTCTTTACGGATCACGTGCAATGGGTACTTTTCGCAACGGCTCGGATATTGATCTGACCATCCATGGCAGAGAAATTGACTGGCAGGAACTACTGGACATCGAACAGGAAATTGACGACCTCCTGCTACCCTGGAAAACAGACCTCTCGCTGTACGATCAGATTGATAATGAGAGTTTGCGGGAGCATATCCAGCGAGTGGGTGTGTGTTTTTGGGAGCGGGAGCAAAGTGAGGGGTCAGATCAGGCTTGATCTGACCCCTACCTTTGGCGACGGATGGCGGAGAGGGGTACTTTTACGGCCTGCTGCTTCTGCATGAAGCTGATCAGCACGATGGCTCTTTCTTCGCCTTCGTAGGCCTGGAAGATGGCGTTGATGCCTTTGAAGGGGCCTTCCTCCAGCTCTACGGCCTGGCCGGGCTTTATGCCGCCCTGCTCTGCGACTCTGTCGAGGCTGTTTTTGATGTGCTGGATGATGTCATCCGGAATGGGAGCCGGTTTGTTGGCGAAGCTGACGATTCTTATCACTCCCCGGGTGGAACGGAGCTTGGCCCACATGGGGTCGGTCTGCTCCAGATTCACAAAGAGGTAGCCGGGAAACAGGGGTTCAAGCTTTTTTACCCGCTTGCCCCCCTGGACCTTCTCCACCGTGACTTTCGGGTAGAAGCAGGCGATATCCTGATTCTGGAGGTTTTCCAGAGCCCGGTTGCCCTGGGCGGGTTTTAGCTGAAGGGCGTACCAGGTCATGCCAGCGTTACCTCAGGGCGCAGATCTTCACCAGTGCCAGAAAGGGCGCTGAGCGCGATGACGCATTTGGCTGAACAGGGCATAGACGTCTCCAGGGATCCAGATTCTGCACTGGCACAGCGCCGCGCTGAACCTATGAAAGCTGAACATATTAAAGAGGGAAGGCCTGCAAGTTTACTGGCCGCGGGAGACTCGCACAACGATACGGCCCCAACCTGCTCCCCATCAGTTATTCTGACAGTTCGCATCGAAATCTTCCGATTTCATGCCGCCTGCGCCCGGCTTTAACATACCGGCACTGAATATCGCTCAAACACAGTCCTTCAGGAGGTCTGATCATGGCAAAGGTTCTGGTTCTGTATTATTCGATGTACGGCCACATGGAAATCATGGCGGAGGCAGTCGCCGAGGGAGCAAAAAGCATTTCTGGCGCTGAAGTGGTGATCAAGCGGGTACCGGAAACCATGGACCCGGAGGCCTTCAGAAAGGCCGGCGGCAAAACCGATCAGGCGGCCGAGGTGGCCAGGCCGGAAGAGCTGGCGGATTACGATGCCCTTATCCTCGGGACTCCGACCCGTTTCGGCAACATGTCCGGCCAGGTGCGGACCTTTTTCGACCAGACCGGTGGCCTCTGGGTCAAGGGCAAGCTGTTCGGCAAGCTCGCCAGCGTATTTGCTTCCACGGGCACCGGCGGCGGCCAGGAGCAGACTATAACCTCTACCTGGACCACCCTGTCCCACCACGGCATGGTGCTGGTGCCCATTGGCTACGGCACTCCCGAGCTGTTTGATATATCGAAGGTAAGCGGCGGCACGCCCTACGGCGCGACGACCATGGCCGGAGGTGACGGTTCACGCCAGCCGGACGAGCGGGAACTGGCCATTGCCCGGTTCCAGGGGAAACACGTGGCGGAACTGGCGGTGAAGCTGTTCGGCTAGGAGATCCTTGCTGCAGAGAGTCCTTGCCGGGCGCACGGACTCTCTGCAGGTCTGGCCCTTTTCAGTACCACTTGCCGGAAGCTACAAAGTTCGGGTTGTAGACATCTTCCTTGCCGTAAAGCAGCGGCTTGCCGTCCAGAGTCTCCACCTTGCCGCCGGCTGCGCTCAGAACCGCATGGGCGGCACCCGTGTCCCATTCGCAGGTTGGGCCCAGGCGCGGGTAGATATCCGCCTTGCCTTCCGCAATACGGCAGAATTTCAGGGAACTGCCGGCCTGCACCAGTTTGTGATCCCCCAGCTTTTCAATGAAGGCGCGGGTTTCTTCGTTGAGATGGCTCTTGCTGGCCACCACCCGCTTTGCGGAGGGCGGCACCACTACACTGATGCGCCGCTCCCGGCCGTCGCTTTCCCGCTTGAAAGCGCCCTCGCCTTTCACCCCCCAGAACACCTCCCCCAGAGCCGGCGCAGTGACCACGCCCAGAACCGGAATGCCATTCTCGATCAGGGCGATATTCACCGTGAACTCGTCGGATCTGTTGGTGAACTCCCTGGTGCCATCAATCGGATCAACCAGCCAGAATCTGTGCCAGTGGCGACGCTGATTCCAGGGGGCGTTGGCGGATTCTTCGGACAGAATGGGGATATCGGGCGTCAGGCGCTGCAGGCGCTCGTCGATTACATCGTGGGAGGCAGTATCCGCGGCGGTCAGCGGGGATTTGTCTTCTTTGAACTCCACCTTGAAGTCCGTACGGTAGATTTCCAGCACCTTCTGGCTTGCGGCTTCGGCGATTTTTAGGACATCGGGGAGTAGGGAGGCGTAGTTCATGGTTGTCCTTGTGGGTTCGGATCAGAAAGGGGCCATTCTATACCATTGGGTGCCGTGAGGTGACCAGGGGGAGAGCGCAGGATATGATCAAAACGGGAAGGAAGCTGAAAACCTGGGCGGGCAGTTCCCACGCCGGCCCTGACTGAAGAATCTGCCTCCTTCCGCTCTATGGGGCGCAGGAAAGTGGCCGATGCATGTCCCGCCAACTGGGTGCAGCAGTCGTATCCAGCACACAACTCCAGACGCCAGCACTGGTGCGCTCCAGTCGGATGACAGCTCCTGACACCTGAGGACTGGCATTGCCCCCCAGAGTCACCTGAAGGTGACCCGAACTGTCAGCGTTCATCACGACAATGTCTGCTGCTGCATTGCCCGTAGTTATGCTTGAGGGAACGTAACCCAGGTCTGCATTACTGATAATGGTAACGCCTTTGCCCAGCTGTTCTTCCACTCCGGTTTTATAAAAGGAAAGCTCCCCGTAGGCCCTGTTTACCTGGGAACTGGCGATGTAGCCTTGATAGGAGGGGATCGCTATGGCGGCAAGGATGCCGATGATCGTGACTACGATCATCAGTTCAATGAGTGTGGAGCCGGTGTTTTTTCTCACGCGTGACAGCCCAACTAATTACCGATTTCCCTGATCTACGCAAAGTTCAGGCCAATTAGACATTTGGCTTGATGAACCTCAGTCTGGCTGCTGGCCAACTCCCGCCATATCGAGCAGTGTGAGTAAGTAGCACAGTGGCAGAGAACCAGACTTCCAAGGGTGAGGCGCGTGACCTTCGCACTTATGCCTGCCGCATCTACGTCCACACCTTCTATGCAAGTACAGGGCTTTGACGATATTGGCCGCCTTACCCGGTGTGACCGCCTTATGCGATTCCTGTTCGTCAGGCCAGCGCTTTGCCTGCGGCTTCCTTCAGATTCCATCTCGCGATGGACACCCTTGCCGGGCCCACGGGAGACTTACACCCCACATCCGGCCAGCACTAGCTGTACCGGAACAGCGCCAGTCAAGGCACTACGCGCCATGCCTGGCGCACCAAACAAAAAACCCCGCGCTAAGGCGGGGTTTCTTTTGGTCAGCTAAGCCGTTATTCCGACCCTCACTTTACTGCGGGCAGCCGCTCGGCTCGTAGCTAACCTTCCAGGCGCCGGGAACGCTAGTGATCTGACAGCTCCAGATACCCTCTACTGTCCGGCTATAGGTCACAACGGCATTTGCCACAGACACTGATGCGTTGCCACCAATAGTCGCCGCCATGGTCACGTCGCCATTGCCAGAATCGGTGACAGCGAAAGCGTCCACGAGATCAGAACGAGTAGCGTCATAGCCAACATACTCCGCATCGCCGGGAGTGGCATTTGGAGACTTCCCTCTCATCAACAGATCTTCAGCCTGAGTCTTAACCGAAGAAACCTCGCCCACTACGCGGGAAACCTGTGAACGGGCAATGTAATCCTGATACTGCGGAATCGCGATTGCTGCCAGAATACCGATAATCGCAACAACGATCATCAGTTCGATCAGGGTGAAACCCTTTTGGGCGTGGTTAATACGAATGTCTTTCATGATTTGACCTCGTTGATTGTCGTTTTTGACGCTTTGGCTGGCCCGGGTATCGGTCGAGCTGAACCCGAACCGTTTGAGCCTGAAGATAGCAAAGCAGCCTACGTGCCAACTTTTCGGAATACTGGGAACCCCTGTGAAACCAGATCTCCCGGGCCAACTGTTTTGGTTTCAGCAACAGGAAGTGACTGCACACGCTGACGTCACCGGTCGGCATCTGACAAATTTTGTCACTCCAGCCTAAGCATAGACTGACAACGTCTGCGCAATAAGCCCGACACAGGCGACTTCGGCTTTTAAAACCCGCGGGAGCCATCTAAACTCTGTGAACCTGAATCTGACCTCCCCAGCCACTAGCGGACACCCCCTGATTTCTATGGCAACCAACAACAGCAACGTAACTCTGACCGGACTTGCCCGCAGGTTCGTGGATGACGGCCTTCTGGACGAAGCCACTGCAAAAGATGCCTTCCTTCAGGCATCCAGCAACCGGATTCCCCTTATCACCTATCTCGTCCAGAACAAGCTGGCGGACAGCCGGGGCCTGGCATTCTCTGCTGCCATGGAGTTCGGGGTCTCGGTGCTGGACCTGAGCAGCTTTCTGCCGGAGATGATGCCGGACAAGCTGGTGGACGAAAAACTCATCCGGAAGCACAACGCGCTCCCCCTTTATAAGCGGGGCAACCGTCTTTTCATCGCCGTATCGGACCCGACAAACATTCAGGCCCTGGACGAGATCAAGTTCAATACCGGGCTCAGCACAGACGCCATTCTGGTTGACGACGCAAGGCTCCGGGAGCGCATTGATCAGTACCTGGAGTCCACCGACACCACCATGGGCGATCTGGATGACTCAGACCTTGAGGGGGTGGAGACCGAGGCAGGAGATACTGACGAAGAGTCGGGAACCGTCGCAAATACCGACGTTGATGACGCCCCTATCGTTAAGTATGTAAACAAGATGCTCCTTGACGCCATCCGTGGCGGCGCTTCCGACGTTCACTTTGAGCCCTATGAGAAAACCTACCGGGTCCGGTACCGGACAGACGGTATGCTCAAGGAAATATCCAGGCCCTCCATCAAGCTTGCACCGAAAATTTCCGCGCGGCTGAAAATCATGTCGCAGCTGGACATTTCCGAGCGCCGTGTGCCTCAGGATGGCCGCATCAAGATGAAGTTGTCGAAAACCAAGGCCATCGATTTCCGGGTGAACACCCTGCCTACGCTCTGGGGGGAAAAGATCGTTCTGCGGATACTGGATCCCAGCCAGGCCAAGATGGGCATTGACGCCCTTGGCTATGATGAGGAGCAGAAAAAACTCTATCTGGAGGCGCTGGAGCAGCCCCAGGGAATGATCCTGGTTACAGGGCCCACCGGTTCGGGCAAGACCGTCTCCCTCTATACAGGCCTGAACATCCTCAATACACCGGTGCGCAACATATCCACCGCGGAGGACCCAGCGGAGATCAACCTGGAAGGCATCAACCAGGTTAACGTAAACACTCGGGTTGGCCTTGGCTTTGCGGAAGCCCTGCGGGCATTTCTCCGCCAGGACCCGGACATCATCATGGTGGGTGAGATCCGTGATCTGGAAACCGCCAATATCGCCATCAAGGCCGCCCAGACCGGCCACCTGGTTCTATCCACCCTGCACACCAACAGTGCGGCAGAAACACTCACGCGGATGATGAACATGGGTGTTCCCTCATTCAACATTGCCACGTCGGTGAGCCTGATCATTGCCCAGCGCCTTGGCCGCCGGTTGTGTTCCTGCAAGGAGCCTCTGGAGGTGCCCCGCAACGTGCTTTTGGAGGAGGGCTTCACAGAGGCACAAATTGAAACAGGCTTCACGTTGTACCGCCCCAAGGGCTGTGATAAATGCAATATGGGATATAAGGGTCGCGTCGGGATTTACGAGGTGGTCAAGATAACGGAAGCCCTGGCAAACATGATCATGGAAGAGGCCAGCTCCATAAAGATTGCAAAACAGGCCGAAGCGGAAGGCTTCAAGAATCTCCGGCAGTCCGCCCTGGAAAAGGTCATCCAGGGCGTGACCAGTCTGGAAGAAGCCAACCGCGTGACAGGCTGACATAGGAATAACCATGGCAGAAAAAGCTCAAAAACTCTCAGCGTTTGTCTGGGAAGGAAAAGACCGCAAGGGCAACACAGCCAAGGGCGAGATGAACGGCACCAACCTCGCCCTGGTGAAGGCCCAGCTGCGCAAGCAGGGCATTATTCCGCAGAAGGTAAAAAAGAAAGCAAAGCCCCTTTTTGGCGGGAGCAAAAAGGTAACGCCGTTCGATATTGCGATGTTTACCCGGCAGCTTGCCACCATGATGAAAGCCGGCGTCCCCTTGGTGCAGAGCTTTGACATCGTCATGGACGGCCTTGAAAACAAGGGTCTTCAGGAACTGGTGGCCGCTATCCGCAATGATGTGGCTTCCGGCACAAGCTTTGCGGGGGCCCTCCGCCAGCACCCGAGGCACTTTGACGACCTCTACTGCAACCTGGTTGATTCGGGAGAGAAAGCCGGTGCGCTGGAAGAGATGCTCGACAAGATTGCCCATTATCTTGAAAAAACCGAGCTCCTCAAGAAAAAAGTCAAGAAAGCAATGACCTATCCAATCGCCATCATCGTGGTGGCGCTGATTGTTACCGCGATTCTGCTGATAAAAGTGGTACCGCAATTCGAAAGCCTGTTTCAGGGCTTCGGGGCCGAGTTGCCAATCTTTACGCAGATGGTGGTGCGATTATCCGACTGGATGCAGGCCTGGTGGTTTGTCGTATTGTTGGGCATCGTCGGCACGCTTTATCTTTTCAAGGAGGCCAATAGACGATCGCAAAAATTTTCGGACGTCATGGATCGGGTGGTCCTGAAAGTGCCTGTGGTGGGTGAAATTCTGGATAAATCTGCAGTTGCCAAGTTTGGCCGGGTGCTTGCAACCACCTTTGCAGCCGGCGTGCCCCTGGTGGATGCCCTGGATTCCGTATCCGGCGCCACAGGCAATGCGGTCTACCGGGATGCAATCCAGAAGATAAAAGATGAGGTGTCCAGTGGCACCCAGCTTCAGACAGCAATGAGACACGCGGATGTATTCCCTGCCATGGCTGTCCAGTTAACCGCCATCGGTGAGGAGTCCGGTAATCTCGACGAGATGCTCTCCAAGGTGGCAGACCATTATGAGAATGTGGTTGACGACATGGTGGACAACCTGACGGCACTTATGGAGCCGGTAATCATGGCTGTTCTGGGCGTGCTGGTGGGCGGCCTGATCATTGCCATGTACCTGCCTATCTTCCAGATGGGTCAGGTGGTTGGTTAGAAAACCTGTTTTGCCGCGGAATCCGCGGAAGGGCGCGGAAAAAAGAGTCGGGGGTCAGATCAGGCTTGATCTGACCCCTTGCGGGGCCCCCTGCCTGTCTCGTCAGCTTCGCGGTCTGTGAGCAACAAATCCCCACTACATGGTTAATCGATGTCCAATCTAGCCACTTTGCTTGACATACTGGCAGCCACCCCATGGCTACTTTATCCAGTTGTCGCCCTTTTCTCCCTCTGCATTGGCAGCTTTCTCAATGTGGTGATTCTGCGCCTGCCAAAGATGATGGAGCAGGACTGGCGCTGCCAGTGTGAGGAATTCCTGGAGCTTCCGGAGAAGGACAGGAAGCCGCCCGAGCGGATGACTCTGTCTTTTCCTCGCTCTACCTGTCCTTCCTGTGGCCACCAGATCCGGGCCTGGGAGAATATTCCTGTTATCAGCTGGCTGGTCCTGAGGGGGAAGTGTTCCTCCTGCAAAAGCCCGATTTCTGCCCGTTATCCGATTATCGAGGCGGTGACCGCGATTTTCTCCCTGGTGACCATTTTCATATTCGGCCCGACCCTGGCAGGTCTCTGGGCCCTTGTGCTGGTGTGGGCGCTGATTGCTCTGACGGTGATCGATTTCGACACCCAGCTACTGCCCGACAGCATCACCCTGCCCCTGCTCTGGCTGGGGTTGATCCTTAATTATTTTGGCATACTGGCGGACTTCCAGAGTGCTTTCTGGGGTGCGGTGGCAGGGTATCTGGCTCTGTGGTCTGTGTACTGGCTGTTCAAGCTGGTGACCGGAAAAGAAGGCATGGGGCACGGCGATTTCAAGCTGCTGGCGGCCCTGGGGGCCTGGCTGGGCTGGCAGCTCCTGCCGGCTGTCATACTGCTGTCTTCAGTGGTTGGTGCTGTGGTGGGGGTCAGCCTGATTGTATTCAAACGCCATGGGCGGGAAGTACCAATTCCGTTCGGGCCCTACCTGGCCGCGGCTGGCTTGCTGTGCCTGTGGTTTGGGCCGGAGATCCAGGCGGCCTGGTATGGTTATCTTGGGGTTTGATGGGTTGGCCACGGAATCCACGGAAGAACACGGAAAAAGAAAAGATCAAAATAATTTGGCCACGGACGACACGGACCAGCACGGACAAAGGCACCCAGGGGGGTCACCCGGGGGTCAGATCAGGCTTGATCTGACCCCCTCCTCACGTCCGTGGCTATCATTTCTTTTCTTTTTCCGTGGATTTCGTGGATTTCGTGGCAAAAATGACTGCTTTAACTTACTAGGCGACGTATGACTGAACCGGCTATTGTTGGCCTCACAGGCGGCATCGGAAGCGGCAAGTCCACTGTGGCACGTCTGTTCGGCGAGCTGGGGGTGCACTGGGTGGATGCGGACGATGTGGCCAGGGAGGTGGTTGAGCCTGGCACGCCTGCTCTGGAGAGAATCGCGGAGCATTTTGGGGCATCCATTCTTGATGACGACGGCGCCCTTGACCGGGCAGCCCTGAGATCCATCGTGTTTGAGAACCCTGGCGAGCGTGAATGGCTGGAAAAGCTGCTGCATCCCGTCATCCGGTCGGAGCTCACCCGGCAGCTGAAGCCGGAGGGCTATGCCCTGCCCTATGTGCTGCTGGTGTCGCCTCTGCTGCTGGAAACCGATCAGCAACAGCTGGCGGAGCGGGTGGTTGTGGTGGACGTGCCAGTGGAGGTTCAGATCGAGCGGGCCATGGGACGGGATGCCAATTCGAGGGAGCAGATTGAACGCATCATAGCGGCCCAGATGCCCCGGGAAGAACGCCTGAGCCGGGCTGATGATATCATTGACAACGACAGACCCATCGGCGAGATCAGCCACCAGGTCCAGTCTCTGCACGAGCGGTTCGTCGCGCTCTATTCCTGAACCCAACACCATTTCAGAGACACTGTGAAACATCGCTTTTTCCTTTTTCTGGCTGCATTGCTCCCGTTTCCGGCTCACGCGCTTCAGGTTGTCGATCAGCCAAAAGCTGAACCCTACCTGTCTGAAGAGGCGCTGCCACCGTCCTTTTTTGATTTTGATCCGGATGAATTCTGGCGTGAGCCCAGAGATTCCTACTGGCTGGATTTTTCCAACTGGGTGCTGGGACAGGAGGGGATCCAGGGAGAAAGGGTGCAGAGGCTGGGGGCATGGGCTGATCGCACCCTGTCGGGGAGCCCCCATGCCATGCCAAACAATGAAAGCTACCTGCGAATCGGTTTTGCCACGGAATCTGCGTACGGGAATCTGGCCCAGTTCAAGCCGGAAGTAAGGTTCAAGCTGGATGTTCCCACGGTGGAAGAAAAGCTCCGGGTAGTCTTTGAGAGCGAAAGCGAGGAACTCATCCCGCTGGGCGAGCGGCGCCGGGACCGCCAGCTCACGCCGGATGAGCGCACTGATACGGAGCCCACCGGGGCCTTTCGCTATATTTCAATGCTGACTGAATCCATCAATCTGTCCAACGACGTGGGGGCCCGCCTCAGATTTCCGCCGGATGCCTTCTGGCGTGCCCGCGCCCGTGGCCGGTGGCAGCTGCCCAGCGGATGGGGACTCACCCTTGAGCAGCGGCTGTACTATTTTCATGTAGATGGCTGGGGAGCGCTGAGTCGCCTCAGTCTGGCGAAGGATCTCGGCAAGGGCTGGGACCTGGTCAGCGTCAGTGAGACCGAATGGGTCCATGAGGACCGGCAGTTCGAGTGGTCGCAGGTGTTCAGCGTCTACAAGCGACTGAATAACCGTTCCACCATCGCGCCAAGGGTGGGGGTTGTGGGGGAAAGCAAGCCAAACTGGCGCACCACCAGCCCTTTTGCCGACCTCACCTGGCGGTACCGCCTTCACAGCGACTGGGTATTCGGAGAGCTCATCCCCGCTGTCGCCTTCCCCCGGGATGAAGACTTCGAGGACCGGGCATCCATCGTGTTCCGGATAGAACTTCTGTTCTCGGGAGACATCCGCCGATGAGCCGCCACCCTTCAAAAGATGCCACCGAGGCCCTGACGCTGACACCCATTGCCCTTGTCCGCTCCTGTTTCCGGGATAAATTCGGTGTGCCCCGCCAGCCAGGCCTGACCTCAAACGCCTGGGCGGACCTGATCATCCAGCCGCCCTATGACCGGGAGGATGCTTTCCGGGGCCTGGAATCCTGTTCTCACCTGTGGCTGACCTTTCAGTTTCACGAGGCGGTGAGAGCCGAGTGGCGGCCGGTTGTACGCCCACCACGCCTGGGAGGCAACCGCAAGGTGGGGGTATTTGCCAGCCGCTCGCCTTTTCGGCCCAACAGTCTGGGTCTGTCTGTGGTTCGAAACGAAGGCCTGCGCCGTGAAGGCGGGTCCCTGATACTCAAAATCCGGGATCACGATCTGATCGAAGGCACGCCGGTTCTGGACATCAAGCCCTACCTGCCGTTTGCGGACTCGGTCCCCTCGGCCTCCATAGGCTGGGCGGACAGCCCGCCGGTGGAGCGCCTGGCGGTAACATTCAGCGCGGAAGCGGAGCAACAGCTTGCCGGTCTGGATCCGGCCGCCTATCCGGACCTTCGGGGGCTGATCGAGGATGTGGTGAGCTATGATCCCCGCCCCTCATTCCGCCGGGGTCGTGACGAAGCACGTATATACGGCGCTCACCTGTACGATCTCAATGTGCGGTTCCAGTTTTGTGGAGATGGTGTCGAGGTGTTGACGGTCTGTTAGACTGCTTCAGGCCTGAATTTATTCTCCGGTACCACTTTCGGCCAGTACCCTCAGCCAGTACCCTCGACCAGCACCATTCCCGGGGGTGGTTACACGGACGGACATGGTCCTCACAGGGAAGACGTGTGCAGTGACGTTTCCAGCACTTGCAAGAAAATTCGGTATCCGGCCACTGGCGGCGCGCCTGCTCGTCTATGTGCTCGCGTTCAGCCTGCTGTTGTCTGTGGTGGCCACGGGTCTGCAGATGCTGGGGGAATTCGGTCATCACCAGGACGAACTGGTAACCACCCAGAAAAAGACAGTCGAACTTATGGCCGGCAGCCTGAGCAACGACCTCTGGCTGATGAATTACAGCGAGGCGGCGGATACTCTCGACGCCATGCTGACCCTCCCTTCCATCCAGCACGCCAGTATCACCATGGTGGGCGGGGAAGAATTTACCGCCGGAGAATACCCGGAAGGCCAGGTAGTCAGTCATTCCTTCCCCCTGACGTTCGAAAATACCCGCCGCGGCAGTTCACGGGCTCTAAACAGTTCACGGGTTCCGGACAGCCCGGGAGTTCAGGACAGCTCAGAGGTTCTGGGCGAGCTGACGCTCACCTCCTCCCTGGACCGCGTTTACGAAGAACTCAGGGAGCGGGCCCTGGTGACCCTGGGGTTCCAGTCGCTGATCATCATGGCGGGCGGCCTGGGGCTTCTGCTGATTGTGCGCCTGACTCTCTCCCGGCATCTGGAGACCATGGCGGACTATACCTTCCGCCTCAATCTGGACGCCCTGATTGAACCCCTGAAGCTGCGTCGCAAGCCGCCTCGAACCCCGGACGAGCTGAGCGAGATGGAGCAGGCTCTCAATATCATGCGGGTGCGGCTGCTCGATGAGGCCCGGAACCTCCGG
This sequence comes from Marinobacter sp., assembly GCF_044799475.1. Classification (GTDB taxonomy): domain Bacteria; phylum Pseudomonadota; class Gammaproteobacteria; order Pseudomonadales; family Oleiphilaceae; genus Marinobacter. The sequence continues at coordinate 3,744,031 of NZ_CP085217.1, forward strand.
CAGTCCAGCCTTCAGTCCCAGGGCGAACGGGACGAAGCCGTGCGGGCAAACGATGCCAAGAATCTTTTTCTGGCCAACGTCAGCCATGAATTGCGCACACCTCTCCAGTCAGTGCTCGGCTATGCCAGCCTGCTGGGCGACACCCGGCTGGACGACGACCAGCGGGACTATGTCCAGACCCTTCAGCACGCCGGGGAAAACCTGTCTGCCATCATCAACGACCTGCTGGACATCTCCAGCATGGAAGCCGGCAAACTGGTGCTGGACAACATACCCTTCGACCCCCGGGAAACCCTGAACGATCTGGTCACCATGCTGGGAAGCCGTGCAAGGGACAAGGGCCTGACGCTCGAGCTGCGGGTGGATGAGAACCTGCCCATGGTTCTTCGGGGAGATCCGGTCAGGCTGAGGCAGGTACTGCTCAATCTGGTCTCCAATGCCATCAAGTTCACCGATTCCGGCCATGTGCTGATAAGCATTGAGACCATGGGCCGTGACAGTACCAACGTCCATCTGCGCCTGTCTGTGGAGGACACAGGCGTGGGTATCAGCCCGGAGCATCTCCCCCTCATCTACGAGCCCTACGTACAGTTCGGGCAGCGGTTCCAGCGCCAGCTGTCCGGGGCCGGCCTGGGCCTGACCATATGCCGCCAGCTCGTCAGCCTGATGGGCGGGCGGCTGGACGTGCAGAGCCGGCCAGGAGAGGGCTCAACATTCTGGGTGGAGCTCTCGCTGGCCGTGGCTCCGGAAGGCGCCAGCCGATTGCGGCATGACACCCGGCTGCTTCGGGGCCGCCGGGTTCTGGTGGTGGACTCCTACGAGCTGTCCCGGAAAATCACGCTGGAAATGCTCTCACGCCATGAAGTGCAGATTGATGCGGTACGCTCGGCGGGAGAGGCCCTGACCATGATTCGCCAGGCGGCCGACAACGGGCTGCTTTACGATGCGGTGGTTCTGGACGGCTTTGTGCCGGACATGGATGCCGACCTCCTGTGCCAGCAGATCCGTGACAACAGTGACTGGCAGCACACCCGGGTGCTGATCCTTTCCTCCAATCCGCAACGGGGAGATGCTGAGCACTTCCGCCGTGCCGGGGCCGATGCCTTCCTGAGCAAATCCCTGCGGGATGCCTGTCTGGCACCAATTCTCCATCAGCTTTTTGCAGGCACTGACCGCGGTGAACGGACATTCCTCACCCGGTTTTCCCTGCAGCCGGATGTATCCCGGCGGCCCCAGGCCCGGCTCGCATGCGGACGAATGCGCGTTCTGCTGGTGGAGGACAACCCGGTAAACCGGACCCTCACCCGGCGCCTGCTGGAAAAGCTGGGCTGCGAGGTAATGACCGCCAACGACGGAGAGGCCGCCGCAAGCCTGTGGCAATGGCACAGTTTTGATATCATCCTCATGGACTGCCAGATGCCGAGAATGGACGGCTTTGAAGCCACCCGGCGCCTGCGTGCCTGGGAGGCTGCCGAAGGCCACCGGCCTGTGCCAGTGGTGGCGCTGACGGCCAGCGCCATGGAAAAGGACGAGGAAAAGTGCCGCAAGGCCGGAATGGACGCTTTTGTCGCCAAGCCCGTCAACCTGGAAATGCTGCGGGCCGTTTTGGAACAGTTTTGTGAGAAATCAAGCGTATGATTGTTGAATGCCCCACCTGTAAGAAACCCGTGGAATGGGATACCGGAAACACCTTTCGGCCGTTCTGCAGCCACCGCTGTCAGCTGATCGACCTTGGCGCCTGGGCGAATGAGGAATATCGTGTGCCCGCGGAAAACGTCGATCCGGACGATCTTGATCAACACCTGGATGATCTGGATAGCCGGGATAGCCAGGATAGCCAGGATAGAAAGAATCGCTGATTGCCGGTGCCCCCTCCCCCCGCCGGGAGTCCAGTTAAACCAATGTAAGTTGAGCCCCTGACGGACCACCGTTACCATGTGGCTCATCAGTCATTACCCGATTAACGCCGAGTACCAAGGATCCATCAATGAACTATTCCCGCATTCCGCTTTTCGTCCTGTCTCTGGCCGCCGTGCCGGCATTTGCCGCCGACGTGGACCTCAGCCTTACCAATGAATCGGTGAAGGGCCAGGTCAATTTTTTCGATAACAGATCCGAGATCCAGGTGGGCACAGGTTACACCTACCACGAAGGCAGCCGGCACCTGCTGAACGTGGACTTTCACGCCCAGGGACGCACGGCGCTGGGCAACCTTCCGGCCACCGCGGGCATCGGGGTGAAGGCCCTGGGCTGGGACGATGACAATGACTATGATGGCGGCGCCCTGGGTCTGGGCGGTTTCGGCACCGTAAACCTTCCCAACGTGCCTGGCCTTTCGCTTCATGGCGCTCTCCATTATGCGCCCTCGATCCTGTCATTCGGCGACTCAGAGGACATGACCAGCGTGGAGCTGCGCGCGAGCTACCGGGTCATCCGCAACGCCGAAGTTTTTGCAGGCTACCGGTATCTGAACACTGATCTGGAAGACGTGAAAGGCGACATCAACCTTGACGAAGGCGTACTGGCCGGCATCAAGATTTTCTTTTAAACCCTATTCCTCCTGATCCCCGGCCCGCGGCAGGTTCCTTCCCTGCCCGCGGGCCCCTTCCGATTCGTGCCTCATCTCACTGTTTTGCCCCCCTGCCCCTGCTAGACTTCCGGAAAATATTATCCTGCAGGAAGCTCTTCATGGATCTTGATACCGGTTCCCGAACCATTGCCCGGCCAGTCTGGCAACGCCTGTTTTTGCCTGGCCTGGCACTGGCTGGTCTGCTGGCACTGTCAGCGTGTGGTGGCGACGATGCCATTGATCTCGCCAAGGCCAGCAAAAACAGCTTTCCCCCGGCCAAAAATCCCATCGATGATTTCTCCGAAACCAGTACCGGGGATTCCAGCAATTCAGTGGGTCTTGCAGCGAACCAGGTCCGCGTGACCATGGAAGTTCCCGGAAGCCTGGCACCGGATGGCGAGCTTACCCGGCGCAACCTCCGCATCGTCGAGCCGGACCAGGTCCGGGTTTACCGGACCAGTAACCGGCTTCAGGAGCTTGGTAGCGTCAACGATGCCCGCCAGGTACGCCGGGAAAACAAACGGGTGGTAATCGAATTCGGCAGTGGCCAGCCCCTGGGGCCCGATGTGGTGGTGGAGGCATCCTTCGGAAATGCCGTGTTCCGGGCTTTTGCCAGCGATTCGGACCGGGACATCAAGGCCAACCCCTTTTCCGAATACCTGGTCGAGAATGCCCTTGGCGGCTATACGGACAGCCAGTTCGATCAGGTGATGGACTGCGTCAACAGCGACAATGGCGACAACCTGTGCCTCAACAAGTTTGTCTGGTCCACCCTCTCCGACCAGATCCAGGATTTTGAGATAGACATTCCATCCGGTGTTGGCGTAAACGGGTCGTTAAGTGTTTTGAACGAGCGGGCGGATTTTGCCAACTACGTGTCTGCCATGGCGGATTTCGCGCTGCTCGACGCTGCGTCTTCCGGGAAGATTGCGGCCCAGTCTGCGGATTACAATTCGGTTTTCCTGGGCATCGAACTGGGCCAGAGCTTTCTCGTCTCCAGCACCCAGGCGCCAGGACAGTGGGGTACCCGGGTCGCACGGGAAGAGTTTCTTCAGGATGATCTCGGCACCGCCTTTGTTTATCCCGGCCTGACCCTGGCTTCATTCGATATTTTCAATATCCGCATTACGTCGCTGGCCACCGATATCCCTTATGTGAGGGCCACGGTGGCCCAGACATCAGCCAATGAATTCTTCCCGCGCCTGTCGGATTTCTGGGATCTCAATACCCAGTCCACCTCCCCTGGCGCTGCCACGGTCGCTGACGATCTGCGGCTGCTGGCCGGGCGCTCCCTGTTCCAGAGTGTTACCGGTCTGGGCAGCTCCCGGACCATTGGCTGGACCCGTAACCCCTTCTTCCTTGATGCCTATGTTGGCGGCGGCTCAGAGGACCCGGACCGTGTCCTCAATGGCTACTTCAGCGCCGGCAAGGCCATCGAACTGACATCCCGCGCCGGAGAACTCAAGCGCGAACAGACCCTTGAGAATCATTATCTCTCCGCACTGGATTTCAACCTTGCGCGCTCATCCAGTTCGCCAGAGGATTTTGATCTGACGCAGATGGACGGGGAGTCCTATAACCTGGTCAGCTTCGCTGTCCGACTTGGCGCCGAGAATGAGCCTGTGCGGGTTGAATCCGGCGTCGGCACCTGGTTGGTTTCGGGACAGACCGCACATCAGAGCATGAGCGACACCCAGACGATTACCCGGGATGACACCGGTGGGGTCACCCCAGGCGATGTGGACCGAAGTGGAGCCCGGGTTCTCAGTAACCGGACGTCACAGCTGAGCTCCGGGGATGTGAACATGGGCCGGCTGAACCTGCACACAGATGCCAACCTGGACAGCGGCGAGCGCCCGCAGTTCGGTGTGGGCGCCAGCACCCCGGATGCCTCTCTCCTGGCCTTTAACCTGGACAACACCACAAACGGCGACGGCCTGCTTGTGGCCGCACGTCAGACAGCCACTCTCCCGACTTCCGGCAGCTACCGGGTGCAGGGCCTGACCATGGGTCTGAGCACAGACGTCAACCGGCTTTCCCACTTTGCCGGCGCCAGCCTCACACTCACCGGTGCCGCCACCGCGAGGCTTGAAACAAAAGGCTTTGAAGTGGTGCATACAGTTTCGCAGGAGAGCGTTTCACGGCCTGGCGCCATGGCTGAACAGACCATCGATATGATCTACGCCGATCTGGACGAGGGGCGTGTGTCCTTCAAGTCCGGAGACCTGGTTCTGCAGGGCTTTGTATCCGCGGACCAAGAGCAGATGGTTCTGCGGGTCACGGACCAGCGCGATGGCGAACAGACACTTGGACTGGTGCTGGCCACGCTTCTGCCCTGAGCCTGCGTCGGGAAATCATAACCTGTTATAATGGAGTTCCGACGTGACCTGACTAGGAGCTTTATGTCTACTGGAATCCGGCTAGCTGTTTTCGCATTGCCACTGGTGATTTTTGCCATCTGGGGCATGCTGTACGAACCCGACGCAACTGATTCCGGTGATATTCGCCTCAGTAGCCTCCCGGCCCTTCCCCAATGGGCAGACGCTCCTTTACCGGACTTTTCGGTATATTCCGACACCACGGACAGGAAAAATGCCTTTTTTTCCTTTCTGTATCCCCGGATTGTTCTGGCCAATGCGCGGATCATGATCCAGCGGCAGCATCTCATGAACCTGTCCCGGAAAGACCTGCTGGACGAAACGGAGATGAACTGGCTTGTACAGCAGGCTGAGCGGCTCCGTGTTCCTGCAGAGCCAGGTAGCGACGAGATGTTCGATATGCTTGCACGCCGGCTGGATGTCATTCCACCGTCACTGATCCTGGCCCAGGCGGCCAATGAATCTGCATGGGGCACTTCGCGGTTCGCCCGCAAAGGTAATAACCTCTTTGGCCAATGGTGTTTCACAGAGGGCTGCGGCCTGGTCCCCAGGGGGCGGGTTGAGGGTGCCAGCCACGAAGTGGCCTCTTACTCATCGGCCTACCAGTCAGCCAGATCCTACATCCAGAACCTCAACCGGCACCAGGCTTATCAGACCCTGAGAAACACCCGTGAGCAGCTCCGCCAGGAGGGCCAGCCTCTCAGCGGTCACGCCCTGGCACAGGGCCTGATCGGCTATTCAGAGCGGGGGCTTGAGTACATCCGGGAGATCCGCAGCATGATCCAGCAGAACAATCTGACCTACTACGATGAGAAGTATCGCGAGCAGGTACAGGACGGTTCCGACAGCTCGTCACTGATCAATCTCGCGACTGCCCCCGAAGAGGCCCTTCTGCCCGCAATGGCGGACGAAGGCTGACCGGAAAACCGGCCCCGGCCGCCAGGCCGGGCGCTGAAATGCACAAACACCTTCCCTGCCGGAGATCCTGGCCCGATGCTGACGAATCTGCCTGCACCGCTGAAAGGCTCACTTGCGGTGCTTCTTGTTCTGCTTAATACACTGATCCTTTTCCCTGTGCTGATCCTGTTTGCGATTCTCAAGCTGATTGTGCCCGTGCCACTGGTCCGTAAACTCAGCACCCTGGCCCTCAACCGCATTGCCTGGCTCTGGATCGGTTTCAACAACTGCCTGACGGACCTGCTCCACAGGATTGAGTGGGACGTCAGAGGTGCCAGGGACCTTGACCTGCGGCACTGGTATTTCGTGACCTGCAATCACCAGACCTGGGCCGACATACTGGCCATCCAGCATGTACTCAATAGCCGCATCCCCCTGCTGAAGTTTTTTCTGAAAAAGGAACTGATATGGGTGCCGCTGCTGGGAGTTGCATGGTGGGCGCTGGATTTTCCGTTCATGCGCCGTCACACAAAAGAGCAGATCGCGAGGCGTCCGGAGCTTCGGGGCCAGGATCTGGAGACCACCCGTCGTGCCTGTGAGAAGTTCCGGACCACGCCTGTCACCATCTTCAATTTCATGGAAGGGACCCGTTTTACCCCTCAAAAGCACCGCCAACAGGATTCGCCTTACCGGAACCTGCTGCGGCCCCGCGCCGGGGGCACAGCCTTCGTTCTGTCGGCCATGGGTGAGAGCCTGCACACCATGCTGGACATCACCATTTTCTATCCCGATGGGGCGCCGAGTTTCTGGGACTATGTATGCGGGAGGGTGGAGCGCATCACCGTCCACATCCGTACCATGGAAATCCCCCGGAAGTTCCGGGGAATGGATTACGCCAATGACCCGGAACTGCAGCAGGAATTCCAGACCTGGATCAGTGAACTCTGGGCTGAAAAGGATGAGCTGATCGAGCAGCTGAAAGCCTCATCGGCAAATTCGTGACATTGCCAGGCCATTGCCACCCCGAAGGCTATAACAGCCCCAGCTCCCGGGCCCTGACGATGGCCTGGGTTCGGGACCTGACCTCCAGCTTGGCGTTGATCCGCCGGGCGTGGGTTTTGACCGTATGCAGTGAGATATGCAGCTTGTCGGCGATATCCTGGTTGGAAAGGCCGCGAGCTATCAGCTCCAGCACGCCCTGCTCACGTTCGCTGATGGGGTCGGCGAGTGTGCCGGCGGAAGCCATGCGCTCTGCCTCGATTGCGTCCAGACCAAAAACGGCCTTGATGGCCCGGATGAAATCACTGTCACCCAGGGCGGGAAGCATCGCCTGCACTGCCGGTTTCAGTTCATGGCGCAGTTCCATGAAAGGGCTCAGGTAATGTTCTTCCGAGGCCATGCTCACGGCTGCCACCAGAAGCGCCTGGGCCCTGTCCTTTTTCCCTGCCTGGAACTGCACAACCACATCCAGCAGCTCGCCGTGGAAGCTGGCGGCATATGACGGCGGATCCCCCGCTTTCAGCCGCTCTATGCCAGCTCGCGCTGCTTCGCTGCGGTTCTGACCCAGGGCATGGCGGACCTGGAGGCTGTCCACGAATTCCGGTAGCAGGGGAAAGAGTTCCGGCACGCCGCACTCCCCCCGGTACGCCTGAAGCCTGGCCAGTGATGCTCCGGCACTGTCGTACTGCTCCTGGCTTAGCCAGCAGCTGATCTTGAGGGCTTCAAGCAGCGGCGAATACACCGCATCATCCACGTGCCAGAGCTGCATGGTGCGTTCCGCCTGTCCCAGCCAGGCGAAAGCTTCCGCAACATCACCCCCGGCCCTGGCGATAAGAGCCCGTAATGCCAGGATCACCAGGAAGCCCAGATCCCGGGCCTGTTCCGCATAGCGCGCGTAATGAACCAGCAGACGTTCGCATTCTCCCGTGCGCCCCTGATGCCATAACACCAGGGCAAGGCCGAGCTGGAGGCGGCCCTCACCTATGCGCGGCGGGCGATTGGGGTCAGTCATCACCGCATCCAGCCCATGGCGCAATAACTGCTCAGCCCTTCTGACATAACCCTTTGCCAGCTCGATCCGGGCATGGTCGTAGACTGCCAGCATTTCGCAGCCGCCATCCCCGATCTCCCGGGCCAGGCGCGAGGCCTTTCGATTGGCGTTGCGGGCATCCACAAACCGGCTCTCAGCGCAGAGCGCGCTTGAGCGCACCAGCAGCGACATGAAGCGGGCATGGGTGGCCAGTTCCGGCTGGGCAAGCGCCCTGTCGGCCTGAGCCAGCGACTCGGCAACGTCTCCCTGCCCTCTCAGAATAAAGGCCTTCAGGGCAGCTACTCTGCCCTCTAGCTCAAGTTCCTGCTCCGGAGTCAGGGAATCTATCAGTCTGCGAGCCTCCAGAAACTGGCCACTGATCGCATGTACCCAGCCATAAACCAGACGCAGCCGCGGGCTTTTCTGGATCAGATCGGCTGGCAGGGAGCGCCGGAGCCGGAGCAGTGATGCCGTGTCCTGACTTACCAGCAGAGCCTCAGAACCCACGGATGCAATGTTCAGGGCATGATCCAGATCGTCACCAACCAGGGCGTAACGCAGTGCTTCCGCGTAATCACCACGGGATTCAAACCATTCGCTGGCCTTTCTCGACCTTGCCTGCTGCCCCGGAACGCCACGCGCAGACAACCAGTCGCGGGCCAGAGGATTGAACCTGAACCATCGGCCCCGGCCAGGGATGGAACGCAGGGGCAGCCCCCTTTCAACAGCGGCCGAAGGCGTGAAGCCCTGATCGCAGGCCGGATCCGCAACCTGCGTGAACAGATCATCAGAAATGGCATCGTATTCTGCCATTACACAGAGGGAGCGTTGCTGGCCAGTGGTCAGCCGGCCAAACAGTGTATCCTGGAGAAAACGCTGGACACTCCGTGTTTCCTGTATTGGCAGCCGTTCCTGCTGGTTGTCCTCGAGTTCACGGCGGTAAAGGGCAAGGGGGGTCAGCCAGCCTTCCGTGAGGACATACAGATGCTCGATTGTATGCTGGGTCAACTGCCTGCACGTCTGGCTATCCTCGAAAAACGTCAGGATATCGTTCCTTGTCAGCTCAAGGGCCTCCGAGGTGACATGATAAAAACGGCCCTCAAGGGAATAGCGGTGGGTTTCGATCGGTAGCGGCTGACGGGAAATCAGCACCAGCCTGAGCCCTGGCGGCAATTCACCTACCAGGAGATCCAGAATCGCCAGGGCCGGCGCTGTCACCAGCAGGTCCACGCCATCCAGGACGAGGGTCAGCGACTCTTCCGGGTATCTGTCAGCGCGAAAAGTGGTCAGAAGCAGGGTCAGCGCGTCCGTCAGGGAACCGGATACAGGCTTGGAGAGAGCCTGATGCCTAAGCTCCGGCCGCCGGAAGGCAAGCATGAGAAGCACAAGAAAACGGGAGGGGTCATTGTCATGGGATGTGAGCCCCACCCAGCTGACGGATTCTTCCGCCTGGCCAGCCAACGCATGAGCGAGGGCCTGAGACTTGCCGAAACCCGCGGGAGCCTCAAGGTGCAGTACGCCGTCCCTTCGCAGAGCGCCTCCGAGCCGTTCCTGGATGCGGCTCATTTCAATTGCGGGCGGGAGCAGTCGGGGCCGTCTGATGCGGTGCTGCAACAGGTCCCAGATCAACTCACCAGCCTGGGCACCGCCGGCCAGCGAAAGGTACTCATCGTTGGCCGCCCAGCCTTCATCGAATGGTTTCAATCTTTACCCCATCGGAATGCCGTGGCTCTGTCGCGACATCCGGAGGCGTGGCTGCCTTTTCCGGATATGCGTAGCCTGTGGCGTGAAGAATTTGCGATCGACAATGCATACACCTTTAGTCTTATGGCGCAAAGATTAAACCAAAGAGTGCCTGGTAGCAAAACCTCCTGGACAGAGAATTCATCCAAAAAAAAACCGGCGCATGAAGCACCGGTTTCAACGACCCGATCAGACCAGCTTAGCGGCCAGCCGCACGGCGCAGAGCTGAGGGAGTGTAATCCCTTGAAGCACGCTCGATGCCAAAGGTGTACGGGTTGTTTTCCTGATTGGTCAGACCCAGTGCCAGATAGCGGCCGGAGAGCAGATCAGTCAGGGTCTCGATGGCATACCAGGGTACCTTCTGGTCGTAGAAGAACATGCCGTGAGCTTCAGCAACACGCCACATTTCGCCACGGCCATCGTAATGGTCGATCACCGCTGCCTGCCAGCTGTCTTCGTCGATGTAGAAGTCACGCTGTGCGTAGATATGACGCTCACCCGGCTTCAGGGTTGCGCGAACATGCCAAACGCGGTGAAGCTCATACCGGGTCAGGTCCTGGTTGATATGGCCGGCCTGCACGATGTCATCGTAACTCAGGCTGCGGTCAGTGAGCTTGTAGGAGTTATATGGAATGTACATCTCTTTCTTGCCCACCAGTTCCCACTCGTAGCGGTCTGGAGCACCGTTGTACATGTCGAAATTGTCCGATGTACGAAGGCCATCAGAGGCTGTACCTGGTCCGTCATAGGCGACCTGGGGAGCACGACGCACACGGCGCTGACCGGAGTTGTATACCCAGGCGCGACGGGGCTCTTCAACCTGGTTGATGGTCTCGTGGACCAGCAGCACGTTACCCGCCAAGCGGGACGGACCGGTAATTGCCTGCTTGAAATAGAACAGGACATTAGGGTCCATACCAGGCTCGTAGTCTGTCAGGAACGGACGCCAGGTCAGCTCATCCTGGAAGGTGACGACACTGAAGCTGCCGTCTGCAGTAGGCGTGACCTGCCCCACGTTCCGGCTCACTGACCCACCCCGGTACCGCGTGATGTGGTTCCAGATAGCCTCCAGTCCATTATTTGGTATGGGAAAAGGCGTTGCTTCCTGGTAGTTTTCCATGCCGTTGCCACCGGCCACCAGCTCGACTTTGGTGGCGTTCTGCACGGTCTGATTCATGATCTCATCAGGGTAAGCCGATGTCCGATGGGTCTTGTAGACCGGCATCCTGTAGCTGTCGTACTTTTTGATCATGGCCACCTGGCCAGGGGAAAGCCTTTCCTTGTACTGGTCCACATTGCTCTGGTCAATGATGAACAGTGGCTGCTCGTCCTTGAAAGGATCAACGTAAATGCCATCGCCCTTGTAGCCAGCCGGGATGCTGGTCAGGCCACCGTCCCAGGCAGGAATTTCGTCGCCGTTCCCGGCCTTCTCCGCGCCTATCGGCGTAAGGGAATTGCCCAGTTTCGCGGCCTCCTCCGCAGACACGGCTGCGGAGACGTTGCCAGCGAACAGGGATGCGGCAAACACCCCCGTGGCAATCAGTGTCTTGTTCAGTTTCATTTAAAATACCTCGTTGAACGAATTCAGGCCCGATCAGAAAGAGTAGGACACACTCGCGCTGACAAAATCCCGATCGGTCAGCTCGTTATACGGCTTGCCGCCGAAAAAGTTCGTGTACCCGATGTTGGCAGTATACTGGTTTTGATAGACCGCCTGAACCGAAAGACCAATTGACTTCTGATCCTCTCCGAAAGCGCCGCCCGGCTGGGGCGCATAACCCTGAACATCATGACTCCAGGCAAGCTGCGGGAACAGGTTCACGCCAGCGAACACGTTGGAATACTGCCACACGAACCTTGCACGATACCCCCAGGAGAATGAGGTTACAAAGCCTTCAGCTGTGCAGTTATCGGGATTGGAGTTCAAGGTCTCACACAGATCCGTGCCATCTGCCAGCGGAATTGTCCCGATGCCGAAGGTGCCGGAACGGCCATAACGGGCGTCGCTTTCGTCAGGAAGATCATGGACATAGGTGGCGCCAACTTCCGAAACGAACGTCAGGCGACTGGCACCCATGACCTGATCGAAAAACTTGATCAGAGTGAACTGCGCCTGGGAAACGTCAAACCGGTCGAAGCCATCGACAGGCTTGCCTGCAAGGTTCGCACCACCGGATTCCTCAAGACGCTGCTCCTCCAGCTTGCTCACGATTTCTCCATTCGGCCCGCGCACCTGGTTGCCGCCAAAGAGCAACTCAAACGAGTTCCACTGAATCGGCATGTCATGGCGGAAACTGTATTCCGCACCCACGGACCAGCCCTGGAGGGTGGTATTGATGCTGATACCGTAAAGATCGATGTTCTCCGGATACTCAACGAAGTAGCTGGGGAATGCGGCCGTGTCCAAATCTGGATCCCGCTGCTGCGGATTCGGGCCGCTGGTGTCGGGGGATGCCGGATTATTTACGAGGCCACTCACATAAGGCAGGCGACTGTTGTACTTGATGTAGTAGAAGCCGATTTCCGAATCGTTGAGCTCAGGTACGTACCAGCGAACCGCGACGCCGAACTGATCCTTTTCGTCAGCTTCCTTGTCGCCGAGTCGCTCAGCCACTACACCCTGAGCCAGAGCCTGGGAATCCGGCACAGCGCCAGTGAGCAGGACCGGACCACAGCCATCAGCCGCGAAGTCGTTGGTGGAGAAGAAGGTGCCACAGTCGTCCGGCTCAACCGGATCCCAGTCGGTCTGGACAAAGGCTTCAACGGTTACATTGGGTGTGATGCCGGCCGACACGAACAGCATCTCAACAGGCAGCAGCGCTTCTTTTATCTCTGACCCGGGAGCACGGAAGGCCGGCACGTCGATTGGATTGATGGTATTGATGCCGCCCTGGATAAAGGTGCTCTCGCCCCAGCTCACTACCTGCTCGCCGTAACGGACACTCAGGGGCATATCGCCGACGTACCAGTCGGTGAACACATAGGCATCCAGGAGTTCAACGTCAGCGGCATTGTCGTCCGCCTCGTCATTGAGTGCACGGCGCTGGCCCACAGGGTCTGTCGCCCGGGTGCCATCCTTCAGCTCGAAGTCGTAATAGTAGCGGCCGCGAACAAAGGAGCCGATACGGGTCAGGTAGTCGTTGGAGGTGTTGTAGTTCAGGAAAAGCTCGGTTGTGCCCTTGGCGACAGTGGAAACCGGGTCTCCACTCTCAAAGTTGAGGTTACCGTCGTCAAAGTTGGTGCTCGATGCGCCTTCCGTGGTGCCGACATATTCCGGTCCCAGGTTGCCCTGACCGATGAGCCGCTTGTCGGCATCCTGCGTCCGTATGGTGGTACCCAGGGATAAGGTAGTATCCAGCGATGCTTCCACGTCCCCCATATAAAATGAAAATGCTGACGCCGGACTGGATATGCCAGCTGCAATAGCCGCAGCCAGGGGCAATTTTGCCCATTGCTGCCACTGATGAGTTTTTCTTGTCATTGGAAGGCTACTCCATTGTTGTTCTGAGTCGCTGCTCTGGTTTTGATGTTCACGATGATGTTGGAGGCGTCATGCACAGTGCCCACGATAGTCGCACTATAGCTAAGCCGACTGAATGCTTTGATCAGTCAAAAGTATGATTTTGCACTCATACCGGCCATCCCCCTGGGCTGGCTCCAGATTGCCTTGAGTCACTATAGACACAAATCCCAAAAGCAACCAGTTCCCAGAGCCTTGCAGAAGCACATTTAAGGAAATTCACCTGAACCATTTCGGCGACCTGGCCGCCGCGGCAAAGGCTTCTCTGATTCCGGACAGGCCCCGCTATCCCGGCTACAGGCGGCCGGTTGATGTCATGCTGCCAGGGGAGCCGCTCAGCAATCAGGGCTTGTGAGCCGCCTCGAGGTACTCCCGGGACTGCATTTCCAGAAGACGGGACTCGGTACGCTCGAACTCAAATGCCAGCCGCCCGCCGGCGTATAAGCCGGTAATGGGTGCAGCGGCCGACATGATAACCTTCACATTGCGGTCGTAGAACTCGTCGATCATGTTCACGAAACGCCGCGCCTGGTCCTCCCTGTCACCGCCCAGGACAGGCACATTACTGATAAGGATGGCGTGGAATTCCCGGGCCAGCTCAATGTAGTCATTCTGGCTGCGGGGGCCATCACAGAGCTCCCGGAATTCGAACCAGACCACATCATCTGCGTGACGAATGGCTTTGAGCTTGCGGCCGTTAATGTCCAGCTCCAGGGTATGGCTGGCCGCGTCAAACGCCAGACTTTCATAACTTTTACGAAGGCTTTCATCAGCCCCCTCGTCGAGGGGATAGTGATAGAGCTCTGCCTGCTCGAGGCTCCGGAGACGGTAATCGACCCCGCCATCGACGTTGACCACTTCTGTGTGTTTTTTTACCAGGGCTATGGCGGGCAGGAAACGTGCTCGCTGAAGGCCATCCTTATATAGGCCGTCGGGGGCGATATTGGAGGTGCAGACCAGAGTAACACCGCGGCTGAACAGACCGTCAAGCAGGGTCGCCAGAATCATGGCATCGCCTATGTCAGAGACAAAAAACTCGTCAAAACAGATCACCCGGGCTTCCCCGGCAAAGCGCTCAGCCACGTGTTCAAGGGGGTTTTTCTGACCTTTCAGGAGTTTGAGCTCACTGTGGACCCGCTGCATGAAACGGTGAAAATGTACGCGCATCTTGCGGTCAAAGGGGAGTGACTCGTAAAAAGTGTCCATCAGCCATGTCTTGCCGCGGCCCACACCACCCCAGAAATACAGCCCCTTGACCGGGTCTTCAGAGCCCTTTTTCAGTGCACGCTTTATTTTCACAATGGTTTTGCTGCGCCGCCTTTCCGCATCGACCAGTTTGTCGTACAGTGATTGCAACCGGCGGACGGCGTCTTCCTGCGCAGCATCTCTCTGGAAGCCGTTATGGTCCAGATCATGCTGATAGCGTTCCCAGGGTGTCATCAATGGCATTCTCGCTGAGTCGTTGGCGCATGGTGTAAATCAGGGCGCGGTATTGTGGCCGATTCTGGCTTTTTTCGCCATTCGTTCCGTCCGTACGGCAACAGGGTTTTGGGATCCCCGGCCAAAAACACCAGTCCGGTTAAGACGATTGGCTCATCCCCTCACCATGGGATCAGAGCTTTCCGGGGGTTATACTGTCAGAACTGATGGACTATTCCGTGTTACCCATAGGACGATACTGCTTATGATGAATCTGATCCTGATTGCGATCGCAGCTCTGGTCATCGGCCTCGCGGCTGGAGTGCTGCTTGGCCGTTCCAATACAGGCTCCAGTCTGCGCCAGCGCCGGGCAGAGCAGCAAATTGATGAGCTCAGAAGCGAATACACCCGTTATCAGGCTCAGGTCAACGAGCATTTCATGGAATCTGCCGATCTTCTGCGGCGTTTCAATGATGCCTACCGGGACGTCAACCAGCACATGGCCCGCGGCGCCAACCGGCTGTGCAACGACGAGGAGTGGCTGGAGGAAATCGAAAAGGCTTCCGGCGATGCCCGACTGACTGATAAATCCAGCGACGGGTTCGAGCCGCCAAGGGATTACGCACCCAAAAACCGGCCGGAAGAAAAAGGTACATTGGCCGAAGACTTCGGACTGGAAAAGAAAGAGAAGGCCTGACAGAGCATCCCGGTCAGACCGGGTTATCGCAGTCAATAAACCTGTGTTCCAAATCACAGGCCCGGGCCAGGGCTTCTCCCAGCGCCTGCACACCGTAGCGCTCAGTGGCATGATGTCCGCAGGCGAAATAATGAATCCCCGCCTCACGAGCGGCATGGGTTGTGGGCTCTGAGATCTCCCCACTGAGGTAGGCATCAGCCCCTGAATCCAGAGCCGTGCCAATAAAGCCCTGTGCCGCCCCGGTGCACCATGCAACCCTTTCTATCCGCTCCCGGCCCTGCCCCACATGCAGGGGCTCTCGCCCAAGGCGGGAGGCGACGTGCCTGGCAAACTCCTCCACTGAAAGCGCCGGCTCCATCCTGCCTGACCAGACCAGGCCATCCAGTGGCGCGGCCTCTGCGAACCCCAGCACTCGTGCGAGTTGGGCGTTATTGCCATACTCTGGGTGGTCATCCAGCGGCAGATGGTAGGCCACCAGATTCAGATCATGGGCGAGTAGTTTTTGCAGGCGGGCTTTTTTAATGCCGGTGATGCGCTGGCCCTCACCTTTCCAGAAATAACCATGGTGGACGAGTATCATGTCCGCGCCAACGCTGATGGCCGCATCGATCAGCGCCTGGGAGGCCGTAACGCCGCTGACGATTTTCCGTATTTCCTCTTTGCCCTCCACCTGCAGGCCATTGGGGCAATAGTCCTGGAACCGGCCTGGCTCCAGCCAGAGGTCCAGTACTTTCATGATGTCCTGACGACTGGCCATGGCTGACTCCCTATCGGCCCAGAATGTTCCGCAGAGCTTTGAGCAATGCGTCATTCTGGTCTTCCCGGCCTATGGTTATCCGGAGAAATTCTTCGATTCTCGCCTTGCGGAAGTGCCGCACGATAATCCCCTGCTCCCTGAGAGACTGGGACAGCACCTCGCCGGAGTGCAGAGGGTGACGGGTGAACACAAAGTTGGCCTTTGACGGCAGCACTTCGAAACCCAGGGATTCCAGTTCTGCGGTAAGCCGCTGGCGCTCCCCCATCACTGCCTGCCGGGTCTCTTCAAACCAGGCTTCATCCTCATAGGCTGCCACGGCTCCTGCCAGAGCCAGCCGGTCCAGGGGATAGGAGTTGAAACTGTCCTTTATCCGTTCCAGCCCTTCAATCAGATCCCGGTGCCCCACGGCGAAGCCCACCCGCAGACCTGCCAGCGACCTCGCCTTGGACAGGGTCTGGCTCACCAGCAGGTTGGGATAGCGGTTGACCAGTGTGATGGCGGTCTGCCCGCCAAAGTCCACATAGGCCTCGTCCACAACCACCACCCGATCCGGATTGGCAGCGATGATCTGCTCCACTGCCTCAAGGGGCAGATAGCGACCTGTAGGGGCGTTGGGGTTGGGAAAGATCACGCCGCCGTTGGGCTGGCTGTAATCCTCCACGTCTATCTCGAATTTCTCATTGAGGGGGACCGGCCGCCCTTCAATGCCATACAGGCCACAGTAGACCGGGTAAAAGCTGTAGGTAACATCCGGAAAGAGAACCGGTTCCCCATGCTGGAACAGCCCCTGGAAAATATGCGCCAGCACCTCGTCCGAGCCGTTCCCAAGAAAGATCTGGCCTGGCTCCACTCCGTGATAGCTGGCCAATGCCTGCTTGAGTTTCAGTCCTTCCGGGTCCGGGTACAGCCGGAGGTTCTCCCCCACCTCGGACCGGATAGCCTCGATCACTTTCGGAGACGGGCCAAAGGGATTTTCATTGGTGTTCAGCTTGACCTGATTGGCCATGCGCGGCTGTTCACCAGGCACATAGGGTACAAGCTCCCGGACCAGGGGACTCCAGAATCGACTCATTGGCTTTCCCTCAGGATTTTATGCGGTATTCAGCGGAACGGGCGTGGGCGGTCAGTCCTTCCCCCCGGGACAGCACCGAAGCGACGCGGCCCATCCGGTCAGCACCAGCGGCCGAGAAGCCAATGAGGGAGGAACGTTTCTGGAAGTCGTAAACACCCAGCGGCGAAGAGAAGCGGGCCGTCCCGGATGTTGGCAGGACGTGATTGGGACCAGCACAGTAATCCCCCAGAGCCTCTGCCGTGTGGCGGCCGAGGAAAATGGCGCCAGCGTGGCGAATCTGCTCCGCCAGGGCTTCCGGGTCGGCAACGGACAACTCAAGGTGTTCAGGCGCGATCCGGTTGGACACCTCGGCTGCCTGGGCCAGATCAGCCACCTGGATGAAAGCGCCCCGGCTGCTGAGGGACCGGGCAATGATCTCTGCCCGCTCCATGGTTGGCAGCAGCCTTTGAATGCTTGCTTCCACCCGGTCGAGAAAGGCACTGTCCGGGCTGACCAGGATGGACTGGGCCTGCTCGTCGTGCTCGGCCTGGGAAAACAGGTCCATGGCTATCCAGTCAGGGTCTGTTTCGCCATCGCAGATAACCAGAATTTCCGAGGGGCCTGCGATCATGTCTATGCCTACCACGCCAAACACTTCGCGCTTGGCGGTGGCGACGAAAATATTGCCTGGCCCCACGATCTTGTCGACGGCGGGCACGGTCTCGGTGCCATAAGCCATAGCCGCAACAGCCTGTGCCCCACCCAGGGTAAATACCCGGTCAACACCGGCGATGGCCGCAGCAGCCAGCACCATGTCATTGACCACTCCCGCCGGTGTGGGCACCACCATGATGATCTCACCAACACCGGCGACCTTGGCCGGAATGGCATTCATCAACACAGACGATGGGTAGGCGGCCTTGCCGCCAGGCACATAGAGGCCTGCCCGGTCCAGCGGGGTCACTTTCTGGCCCAGCAGGGTGCCATCGGCGTCCCGGTACTGCCAGGAACTCTGCACCTGGCGCTCATGGTAGTCGCGGACTCTTTCGGCCGCATGTTCCAGGGCTTCCCGCTGATCCTGGGGGATGGTCTGCAAAGCTTCATTCAGACGGGCCTGGCTGATTTCCAGGTCTGCCACGCTCGCTGCATCAAGCTGGTCGAACTTCCGGGTGAATTCCAGAACGGCCGCATCGCCGCGCCTTTTGACTTCGGCAAGAATGTGGCGGACCGATTCGTTCACCTGATTATCGACACTGTCCTCCCAGGCAAGAAGCTGCGTGAGGGCGGTGTCAAAGTCCGCCTGGGACGCTGACAGGCGGTTGATAACAAGGTCGGTCATATCCATTCCCTATCGACTGGTGGTTCGGGGCCTGTGGAACCTGTAATCCCGGCGTCAGCAAGCGGGCAGGTCTTTCCAGAACACGCTGTGAATACATTCATGTACGCTCGACCTCCGCCATCCCTGGCTCCGGACGGTTCCGGAAAGACCTGCCCGCTTGCTTCGCGACTTGGTCGTACCTTCTAAATTATCGCCGCATCGGCCTGGCGCTGGCGTTCAACCGCCTGTCCCATCTTCTCTATTATGGGGTGCAGCTGGCTGTGTTTCATCTTCATGCTGGCGCGGTTTACCACCAGGCGGGTGCTGATGTGATCAATCAGTGCCCGGGCTTCCAGGCCGTTGGCCTTGAGGGTGTTGCCGGTATCCACTATGTCCACGATTTCATCCGCCAGCCCCAGAATGGGCGCAAGTTCCATGGCGCCATAGAGCTTGATGATATCTGCCTGCCGGCCCTGAGAGGCGTAATGCCGGCGGGCCAGATTGACGAATTTGGTTGCCACACGGAGGCGCCCCTGAGGGGCGGGCTTGCCGACGGGGCCGGCTGTCATGAGGCGGCAGCGGGCGATATTCAGATCAAGAGGTTCATAAAGGCCGTCGCCGCCGTGCTCCATCAGAACATCCTTGCCGGTGACGCCCAGGTCGGCGCCGCCGTACTGGACATAGGTTGGCACGTCCGTAGCGCGAATGATCAGTATCCGCACACTGGGATCGGTCGTGGGGAACACCAGCTTTCGTGAATTGTCGATGTCATCCAGCAGCTCAATACCTGCCTCTTTCAGTAGCGGCAGGGTTTCCTTGAGGATGCGCCCTTTCGAAAGAGCTATGGTAATGCTGTCGGTCATGTTCCGTCCCGGTTGTGATGATCAGCCCGGCAGACGCCGGATGCTGGCGCCCAGCAGCTGTAGCTTCTCTTCGATACACTCGTATCCGCGATCAATGTGATAGATGCGATCAACGATAGTGTCGCCATCTGCCACCAGGCCGGCAATCACCAGACTGGCCGAGGCCCTGAGGTCCGTGGCCATTACCGGCGCGCCGGTCAGATGATCAACGCCCTTGATAATGCACGCATTGCCTTCAAGAGTGATGTCCGCGCCCAGCCGGATGAGCTCCTGAATATGCATGAAGCGGTTTTCGAACACGGTTTCAACGATGGTTCCCGTACCTTCAGACACCGTATTCATGGCAGCGAACTGCGCCTGCATGTCGGTGGGAAAGGCCGGATAAGGAGCCGTGCGCAGGCTGACCGCCCGGGGCCGGTTACCTTTCATGTCCAGTTCGATCCAGTCAGGACCGGTACTGATGTGGGCGCCCGCTTCGTCCAGCTTCAGAAGAACCGCTTCAAGCAGGTTCTCACGGGTGTCCTTGAGCTTGATCCGGCCTCTGGTGGCGGCGGCCGCCACCAGATAGGTGCCGGTTTCAACCCGGTCCGGCAGGACATGGTAATGGCAGCCATGGAGCCGCTCGACGCCATGAATCTCGATGGTTGCAGTGCCATGGCCACGGATATCAGCACCCATGGCAATCAGGCACTCCGCAAGGTCGACCACCTCCGGCTCCCGGGCGGCGTTTTCGAGAATCGTCTTCCCATCCGCCAGTGCGGCCGCCATCATGAGGTTTTCAGTGCCGGTCACGGTGACCATATCCAGAAAGATGTGTGCTCCCTTCAGGCGGCCATTGGTTTTGGCCTTGATATAGCCGTTTTCCACCTTGATCTCGGCACCCATCATTTCCAGACCGTGGATGTGAAGATTCACCGGCCGGCTGCCAATGGCACAGCCACCGGGCAGGGAGACTTCCGCCTCGCCGAAATGTGCCAGCAGCGGCCCAAGCACCAGAATGGAGGCCCTCATGGTCTTCACCAGTTCATAGGGCGCATGAACGTGTTTTATGGTGTTGGCGTGCACCTCGACGCTCATTTTCTCGTCAATCATCAACTCGATGCCCATGCCACCGAGCAGTTCGATCATGGTGGTGACGTCGTTCAGATGCGGCAGGTTGGCAACGGTTACAGGCTCGTCCGCCAGTAGCGTGGCGGCGAGGATAGGGAGAGCTGAGTTTTTGGCGCCGGAAATCCGGATCTCACCATCGAGGGGCTTGCGGCCACGAATCAGTAATTTATCCACAATCAATGTCCTGTATTGGTCAAGTGCCGGACGCTGAGCGACTCCGGAGACTGGTTCGCCGAATGGCTGGCCGGGTTTTACCCGGCCTTGTGGGCGGCCCACTGTTCAGGCGTGTAAGCCTTGATGGTCAGGGCATGAATGGTGCCCTCTGACAGCTGTTTGTTCAGGGCGCCATAAATCAGCTGCTGCTTCTTTACTGGGGACAGGCCTTTAAATCGGTCGCCAATGGCGATGACCAGGTAGTGGTTGCCTTCATTGCGGACTTCGATCTCACAATCGGGCAGTTCCTCTTTGACCAGTTTGGCCACTTCTTGGGCTTCCATAAACCATCCTCGAATTCGTTTCAGAGCAAGAGCGGAATTGTAACCAATTCCGGAGGCAGGCTAAACAACGCGGGAAAGAATATTGCTCAGAAGCCGGATAGCTGACGATCCAGCCCGCTCAGGGATGCCAGCGAATGCAGGCGGTCACTGATTCCGGAATATCTGACATGGAGACCTTCCGAAACAGCTAGCCGCTGCCAGCACATCAGCAGGGACAGCACGATGCTGCTGGCTGTCACGACGCCCTGGAGATCAATGCCGATCTCAGTCCCGGCTTTTCCGGCTGGCGCCGAGTCCCTGACATTCCGGGATCGAATCAGCCGCTCCCCGTCCGCACGCAGACCTACTGCCGAATCCGCGGTCACCTCGCCGGTGACTACCAGCCTGCCATCCTCATCCGGAGCAACACCGGGAGCGCCGGCACCATCGGTCATGAGGAAGCGCCTTCTTTGCTATCATCGCCGCCGTCAATCTCAATGGATTCCACGGCGTCAGTCCAGCCCTTGATCACCATGTCGATATCACCGCGGTACTCTTCCATTTCCTGTGCAAAGCGGTCGCGAAACGCCAGGCCTATGTTGACCCCCTGGACAATGACGTTTTCCATCATCCAGTCGCCGTCTTTTGTCCGGTACATGGAGTAAGCGATCGGATATCTGTTCCCGGATGCCGAAATCACTTCCATGCTAACCGTTGCGCGGTTTTCATTGTTCGGATCAATGTTGGCTTCCTGTACATTGATCGAGAACTCGTCGGCCGCCACTACTGCCTGCGCATAACTATCAAAAAGGCTGCGTTTGAAGACCCGCACGAACTGGTCCCGCTGCTCTGGCGATGCCTGGCGTGCATAGCGACCCATCACCCGGGCTGCTATGCGACGAAAATCCACAAAGTCGCTGAGTTCGTCTTCAAGTATTTCGTAAAAGGCATTCGGATCCTTCTCATAGAGGCCCCGGTTTTCGTTAAGTTTGTCCACCAGCTCCTGGGTGTTGCTGGCAACATAGTCCTGCAACTGCCTTTCCTCGCCGTTGGCACTGGCGCCCGCTGATACCATGAGCGCCACCACGAGGAGGCCTGGTACCGACATCCACCGCCAGATTGATTTCATGATGTTCTCCTCTGTAAGCGCTGCCCTGCCAGTCACCTTTCCGGGTGACAGCGGCGGTCAGCCGATAATGCGAAGCTGTTTTAGCGCCCCGATGCAAAATTACTGATCAGCCGTTCCAGGTTCATGGCCGACTGGGTTTCGTAAAAACTGTCACCATCCGCCAGGGATTCCTGCGCACCCCCAACCGATATATCAATATACTGATCTCCCAGCAGGCCGGATGTACGTATTACTGCAGCACTGTCCTCGGGAATCGTGTCAACGGAGGCGTCGATTTCCATCGCTACCCTGGCCTTGAATGTCTGTTTGTCAAGGCTGATGTCACTTATACGGCCTATGGAGACGCCGGCCATGGAAACCCGTCCACGGGGTGCAATACCCCCTGCGTCATTGAAATGCGCATACACTGTATATGTGTCACCTGGCGGGTTCAGAGACAGGCCGCTCACCTTCAGCGCAAGCACGAGCAGCGCTGCGAACCCTGCCACCATGAACATCCCGACGATGATTTCCGTTGTTCTGTGAGTCATTAATGGAAACCCCCAAACATAACGGCGGTGAGGACGAAATCAAGCCCCAGAACCGCCAGCGAAGAGTAAACGACCGTCTTGGTCGTCGCAGAACTGATGCCGGCAGACGTCGGCACACAGTCATAGCCCTGGTAAACCGCAATCCAGGCACACACGAATCCGAAAACAATGCTTTTGACAAGGCCATTCAGTACATCGTCGGTAAATTCCACCGCAGACTGCATGTTCGACCAGAAAGCACCCTCAAAAACCCCAAGCCACTCAACTCCCACCAGCATTCCGCCCCATATCCCCACGACTGTGAAGATCACGGCCAGCAGGGGAAGAGAAATGAATCCCGCCCAGAATCTGGGCGCGATTACCCTGCGCAGGGGATCCACTCCCATCATTTCCATGCTGGACAGCTGCTCTGTGGCCTTCATCAGACCTATCTCCGCGGTCAGGGCGGAACCGGCACGGCCAGCGAACAGCAAGGCTGTAACCACGGGCCCCAGCTCCCGCACCAGGGTCAGCGCCACCATCTGGCCAATTGCCTGCTCCGACCCGTAATCACTCAGTATGGTGTAGCCCTGCAGGCCCAGCACCATGCCAATGAACAGCCCGGACACCACCACGATGGCGAGGGAAAGCACGCCGACGGAGTAGATCTCCTGAACCAGCAGGGGAAACCCCGTCGAGGGGCGAGGCACGCCAACAATCGATCGCCAGAGAAACACGCCGGAGCGACCCAGCGAGGAAACCACATCAAGGGCGCTTCGGCCCAGGCTGGCAAGTCTGTCCATTGTGCTTTCGATCATGGCTGAGCCCCCCACCCTCGACCGCTGTCCAGCTGCCAGTCCGCCTCTGGCGGCTCTGCCGGATAGTGAAAGGGCACGGGGCCATCCGGCTCTCCCCTGAGGAACTGCTGCACCTGCTCGGAGGGATGCTCGCGCAGCTCCTCTGGCGTGCCCTGGCCGATAATTTTGCCGTCGGTGATAATGCAGGCGTGATGGCAGATGCTGAGTGACTCGGGGACATCGTGGGAAACCAGCACACTGGTGAGACCCATGGCGGAGTTGAGATCCCGGATCAGCTTGACCAGCACGCCCATGGCGATGGGATCCTGGCCCGCGAAGGGCTCGTCATACATGATCAGTTCCGGATCCATTACTATGCTCCGGGCCAGAGCCACCCGTCGCGTCATACCTCCGGATAACTCCGCTGGCATCAGCTCACGGGCACCCCGCAAGCCAACCGCTTCCAGCTTCATCAGGACAATGTCCCGGATCATGTCTTCTGGCAGGCGGGTGTGAACCCGCAGCGGAAAGGCCACATTCTCGTACACGCTCAGACCGGTGAACAAAGCACCACTCTGAAACAGCATGCCCATCTTTTCCCTCAGGCGGTAAAGGGCGCGGCGGGAAAGCTCCGGCACACTCTCGCCGGCAACCAGAATGCGGCCGCTGTCCGGCTTCAGCTGGCCACCGATCAGCCTCAGCAGAGTGGTCTTGCCTGTGCCGCTGGGGCCCATGATGGCGGTAATCCGGCCTTTCGGAATAGCAAGAGAGACACCATCGAAGATCCTCCGCCTGCCCCGGGTAAATACGACATTGTCGAGTGTAATGTAGGCAGAATCCGCCATGGCTGTCCCGGTTCCCTGCTGAACGGTGGTTCCTCAATGTGCGGTACATTATGCTAAGTTCCCCGCAACCTCAACGTCAGCAATCCCGAAATATCCTGATTGCAATGATCAGTTAATCTGAAGGACAGGACTGCCCAATGCTGCTCGGCTTTTACCTTGGCGCCATCATTCTTGGCCTGGCGCTGCTGACATGGAGCGCAGACCGCTTTATCGAGGGGGCTGCCGGCTGCGCCCGGGGCCTGAAGCTGCCCCCTGTCATAGCGGGGCTGATCCTGGTCGCCTTCGGCACCTCCGCACCGGAGATCATGGTGTCCATTCTTGCTGCGCTCACCGGCTCGCCGGATCTGGCGGTCGGAAATGCGCTGGGATCCAATATTGCAAACATTGGTCTCGTGCTCGGCCTCACTGCCCTTATCTTCAGACTGCCCCTGAAACCGACCGTACTGTACCGTGAAATGCCAATTCTCCTGGCTGCGACCGGCCTGGCCTGGCTGCTGCTACTTGATCACCGCCTGACTGCAATGGACGGATTACTTCTGCTGCTCATGCTGCTATTCGCTCTGATTTATCTGACCTGGCGAGCCAGAGCTGGCACGGCGCCGGAAGGCCTGGACCTGCCGGAGACCAGCAGCAGCCTCCCACCGCGCCAGGCGGTCTTCCATTTCGTGACCGGCCTCATTGTTCTGGTGGCGAGCGCCCGGCTGCTGGTCTGGGCGGCATCAGAGCTGGCCCTGACCCTCGGCGTACCACCCATAATTGTCGGCCTCACCATCATCGCACTGGGAACCAGTTTGCCGGAACTGGCGGCATCGCTGGCGGCGGCTCTGAAGGGTGAACACGAAATGGCTTTCGGCAATATCGTAGGGTCCAACCTCTTTAACCTGTTGGCGGTGCTCGCAGTACCCGCCTTCCTGAACCCCGTCACCCTCACAACCAGCAGTGTAGTGCGGGATTATGGCACCATGGCGGGCCTCACTCTTCTGCTCGCGGCTTTTGCCTACGGCATGCAGAGAAAGGGAAAACTGGCCCGCCTTGAAGGTGGTATACTGCTGGCCATTTACGCGGGGTACATGGGTATCCTGGCAATGTCAGCGTTTTGATCCAGAAACAGACCGGGAGCGGCATGAGCAAAGAATTTACAGATTCCGCCGTACGGGCGATCACCATCGAGCGGGACGCCATTGAAGGACTCCTGGCCAGAGTCGATAACCATTTTGTGCGCGCCTGCGAGACCATCATGCAGTGCCGGGGGCGGGTCGTTGTCACCGGCATGGGCAAGTCGGGGCACATAGGAAACAAGATCGCCGCCACCCTGGCGAGCACCGGCACGCCCTCTTTTTTTGTACACCCGGGCGAAGCCAGCCATGGGGATATGGGCATGATCACCAGCCAGGATGTGGTGCTGGCAATCTCCAATTCCGGCAATACATCGGAAGTGCTGACTATTCTGCCACTAATCAAGCGCATGGGCGTACCCCTCATCAGCATGACCGGCAACCCCGATTCGGTGCTGGCGCGGGAGGCAATCGCGAATCTGGATGTCAGCGTCACACTTGAGGCCTGCCCTCTTGGCCTGGCCCCCACATCCAGCACCACCGCCACCCTTGTTATGGGAGACGCTCTGGCGGTCGCACTTCTGGAAGCGCGGGGGTTCAGCGCCGAAGACTTTGCATTCTCCCACCCGGGGGGAAGCCTTGGGCGGCGCCTTTTGCTGCGGGTTTCCGATATCATGCACACGGGCGACCGCATTCCCAGGGTCAGTGTCGATACCACTCTGGGTGCTGCCCTGCTGGAGATGTCACTCAAAGGTCTGGGCATGACAACCGTGGTTGACGAGGACGGCCAGCTGCAGGGCATTTTTACGGACGGCGACCTGCGAAGAACCCTGGACCGGCCGGTGGACATCCATGCCACGCCCATCCGGGATGTCATGACCCGCCGCAGCCGCACCATTTATGACGACCAGCTCGCTGCCGAAGCGCTGAATGTGATGGAAGAGCTCAAGATCAACGCATTGCCAGTCACCAACCGTGATGGCGAACTTACCGGAGCAATCAACATGCATGACCTGCTGCGGGCGGGGGTAATCTGATGGTCCCCAAGATAAACGACGAATTCCGGGAAAAAGCGGCCGGCATCCGGCTGCTTGCGCTGGACGTCGATGGCATACTGACCACCGGGCATCTCCTGTACGGGCCTGAGGGAGAAGAGCTGAAAATCTTCAATACCCAGGATGGCCTTGGTATCAAGCAGCTTATGGCCGCTGGGGTCACTGTGGCGCTGATCACAGGCCGGGATTCGGAGATGACGGCAAGGCGGGCACGGGAGCTGAATATCAGCCATGTGATTCAGGGCCGGGATGACAAGCGGGTCGCGCTCCAGACCCTCGCAGCCCAACTGGCCATGCCTCCCGAACATATTGCCTATATGGGCGACGATCTGGTCGACCTCTCGGCCATACAATACGCAGGCCTGGGCGTGACCGTACCCAATGCCCACTGGTTCGTGCGGCAGCATGCAGATCACTGCACCGAAGCTGCCGGCGGCCAGGGTGCAGTACGTGAACTGACGGACCTCATTCTGCTTGCCCAGAATGCCCTTGAAAGCACCCTCAGGCAGTATCTTGAACCCCGTTCAGAGGATACGGGTCCATGAAACTGCCCACTCTGTTCGAGCGCCCGCTGGTCCGGGGTGTTGCGGTGCTGGGCCTGCTTCTGGTGCTCGGGTCCATGCTCTGGCAGAGTGAAGAGGCCAGGGACCCGCTGGATGCAAGAGAACTGAGAGGCCCCTCCGAGCCTGACGGTTTTGTGGTTGACGCCCGGTACCTGTCATTTGACCAGCAGGGTCAGCTCAGGGCGCAGATTGAAAGCGCCCGGATCGAACAGTTTGAATCCCGTGGTGTCGCAACCATGGCTGAGCCCCGGGCCCTCATGTATGACCGGGAGACATCCATACCCTGGAAGCTGTCTGCCGAACGGGGGGAGTTCATCGAGGGCGAGAACACCGCCCGGCTGGAAAAGAGGGTGGTCGTGAGAAGACCCCTGGCCGGTGGCGGAGAGGCTATCATGGCCACCGAAAGCCTGGTGCTGGATAACGGCCGGGGCATGGTCTACACCGATGCTCCGGTCGTCATCACGGATCAATACAGTGTCACCCGGGCTGTCGGTATGACCGCATGGGTTGATGACCGGATTGTAGAACTGAAATCACAGGTGGAAGGCCGCTATGACCCCGTCACATCACGCCAGCAATAGCACCAGGATCCGGCGGGCTCTGCTGGCCCTGATCGGAATCACTGTCTTTGCCCCTGCTGCCGCCTTCGATTTTGAATCCGATGCACCAATAGCCGTCTCTGCCAACAGCGCCCGCCTGGATGACAGCACAGGGGTGGCAACCTACACCGGCGACGTCGTCGTCACCCAGAACGAGACCCGTCTGAGCGCCGAGCGGGTCGTACTCGAGAGAGGCAACCAGGGTATCAGCCGGATCGAGGCGACCGGTGAGCCTGCGCGCTACCAGCAGGCCGCCGGGGAGGACCAGGCCCAGGTGGACGCCCGGGCGAGGAACATCGTGTACACCACGAACGACAGCCAGCTCATATTCACGAACGATGCCGTAATCGAACAGGGCCGCAATCTGTTTCGAGGCGAGCGGATACTTTATGACACAGCTGCCCGGATAGTGACAGCAGAAGGCGGCAGTGGCGAAGACGGCACCTCCGGGCGGGTCGAGATGATCATCCAGCCACGGGATGCCGGAGCCCGGGACAATTCCCCGGACAACGCCCCCGACAATTCCTCCGGTGAGGGAGCCCAGCGCTGATGGCAGTACTCAGGGCCAGCAATCTGGCAAAAAGCTACAAACAGAAAAAAGTGGTTATCGATGTATCCCTGGAGATCCGCAGCGGTGAAATTGTCGGCCTGCTCGGACCCAACGGCGCCGGCAAGACCACCTGCTTTTACATGATTGTGGGGCTGGTGCCGGCAGACAACGGTCGCATAACAATCAATGACCAGGACATCACGCCGCTCCCCATGCATGGCCGGGCCCGCAAGGGCATAGGCTACCTCCCCCAGGAAGCGTCGGTCTTTCGCAAGCTCAGCGTGCGGGACAACATCATGGCCATCCTGGAAACCCGCAAATCCCTGAGCCGTGTCGAGCGTGAAGAAAAGCTGGAAACGCTTCTCGAGGAATTCCATATCACCCATATCCGGGACACTCCGGGCATGGCGCTCTCCGGCGGGGAACGCCGCCGGGTGGAGATTGCCCGGGCTCTGGCCATTGAGCCTGCATTCATTCTGCTGGACGAGCCCTTTGCCGGTGTTGACCCCATCTCCGTGAGTGACATCAAGCAGATCATCCGGCACCTCCGGGACAAAGGCATAGGGGTGCTGATTACAGATCATAACGTGCGTGAGACCCTGGATATCTGCGAGAATGCCTACATTGTCAGCGGCGGACACATTATCGCCTCGGGCCACGCAGACGAGATTCTTGCCAATCAGCAGGTCAAGGAAGTCTATCTCGGCGATGAGTTCAGGCTCTAGAAAACCTCTTTCAAACCATGGATATGGATAAAACTGTTGAACGGGCGGCCGGTGGTGCGTTGTATTGCCCCCGGCAATACAAGTACACTCGGCAGAGAAATTGCATGTATTGGGCCCGAACCAGTAAGAGCAGCTCTTTCGCGGTACCGGAGGTAAACGGGTGACGGAACTCAGAATATGGTAATGAAAGCCTCTCTTCAGTTAAAGCTGGGTCAAAGTCTGACCATGACGCCCCAGCTGCAACAGGCGATCCGGCTTCTTCAGCTTTCCACACTCGACCTTCAGCAGGAAATCCAGCAGGCCCTGGAATCCAACCCCATGCTGGAGGCTCCGGAAGATGATGACCTGCCCGACAGCACCGATCAGGACAGCGACAGCACCGGCGAAGCAGCGGCCGAGCAGGTGGCCACTGCCGAATCCGAACCAGCGGAAACCAGCTGGGACGAAGCGGAATCCGGGCCGGACTGGTCCACAGAAAATGAGATCCCCGATGAGCTGCCGGTGGATACCGCCTGGGATGACGTCTACCAGTCCGGATCAGCGCCCGCCTCCCGCACCGACGATGAAAACGATTACGATTTCGAGACCCGCAACTCGCCGGCAGAAACCCTGCATGACCATCTGGAATGGCAACTTAACCTGACACCACTGAGTGAGCGGGACCAGGCCATTGCCTACGCTCTTCTGGATGCAGTGGATGAAAACGGCTACCTGACTTCCAGTCTGGAGGAAATTCACTCCGGCCTGATGGATGAGAACGACGAAGACCCACTGGAACTGGACGAAGTCATGGCGGTGCTTCACCGGCTGCAGCACTTTGATCCTCCGGGGGTGTTCGCCAGGGATCTCCAGGAATGCCTGCTGATCCAGCTCAGTCAGCTGCCCCAGGACACGCTCTGGCTGCCCCAGGCGAGACTGGTGATCACCCATTACATTAGCCTCCTGGGCAACCGGGACTACGCCCAGTTGCTGCGCCGCAGCCGCCTCAAGGAAGATCAGCTCAGAGAAGTTCTGGGGCTCATAACCGGACTCAACCCCCGGCCCGGCGACAGCATCGATCGCGCCGAGCCGGATTATGTCATTCCGGACGTTATCGTACGTAAGGTCAGCGGCCGCTGGCGGATTGAACTGAATCCGGATATCGCACCGCGCATTCGCGTCAATGCAAGCTATGCTTCACTTATAAAGCGTGCTGACAGCAGTGCTGACAATACCTACATGCGGGACCAGCTGCAGGAGGCCAAGTGGTTTATAAAGAGCCTCCAGAGCCGCAACGAAACCCTTCTGAAGGTTGCCACCCGCATCGTCGAGCATCAGCAGGGGTTCCTGGACCATGGCGACGAGGCCATGAAGCCACTGATACTCTCGGACATCGCCCAGGCAGTGGAGATGCATGAATCAACGATTTCCCGGGTGACCACCCAGAAGTACATGCACACGCCCCGGGGCATTTTCGAACTGAAATATTTTTTCTCCAGCCATGTCGGAACCGACGAAGGCGGGGAGTGTTCCTCGACGGCAATCCGTGCCATGATCAAAAAACTGATTGCGGGAGAAACACCGAGAAAGCCCCTGAGTGATAGCAAAATCGCAGCGGTACTTGGGGACCAGGGCATCAACGTGGCCCGACGAACGGTTGCAAAGTACCGGGAGGCCATGCAGATACCACCCTCAAATGAGCGCAAGAGGCTGGTTTAGGATCACAATCCAGGGGATTTATCCCCGTCAGGAGTTTTTGCCGCGGGCCCACAGGCTCCGGCAGGTGGTCGGACGCAACCTGCTCCGATATGACGTCAACAGGAGAAGCCTATGCAACTCAATATTTCAGGTCACCACGTTGATCTGACTCCCGCACTGAAAGACTACGTCACCGAAAAGTTTCAACGCCTTGAGCGCCATTTCGATCACATCAGTAACAGTCAGGTGACGCTTGAGGTGGAAAAAGTTCGTCAGATAGCGGAAGCAACGCTGCATGTGATCGGCGGTGAGATTCATGCGAAGGCTGAAAACAGCGATATGTACGCGGCAATTGATGCCCTTGTGGACAAGCTGGATCGGCAGATTCTGAAGCACAAGGAAAAAACGGTTGATCGTATGCACGGTGCGGCGGCCCGCTAGGGGCTGACACACGACATACGGCTGGTTCTCCGCTGCGGCACCTTAATACGTGCCGCAGCTTTTTTACGGAAACACTGTCTCTCCCATGACGGACACATTACTTACCATAGACAACATACTGAGCCCGGAACTGACCCATTGCCAGGTCGCTGCGACCAGCAAGAAACGGGTTCTGGAATTCATCGCCGGGCAGGTAGCGCAGCATGACCCAGCTCTCAGCGAAGGCCAGACGTTCAACAATCTGGTAGCAAGAGAGCGCCTTGGCAGTACCGGCATTGGTCAGGGCATAGCCATTCCCCATTGCCGGCTGGAAAACTGCAATCGGGTGGTTGGCACCCTGGTGACGCTGAAGGACGGAATTTCGTTTGACGCCATCGACAACCAGCCTGTCGACATACTCTTTGCCCTGATCGTGCCGAAAGAAGCGACCAGTGAGCATCTGGAACTGCTCAGCCAGCTTGCGGAAAAGTTCAATGACCGGGGTTTCTGCGATCAGCTGCGCCAGTGCACCGACAATGAGAGTCTTTACAGGTGCATGACTGCCAGGCCCTGAATGCCAGTCAAGCCAGGTGGATGACAAGTTTTGAGGCCCCGCATTTTATGAAACTGATCATCGTCAGCGGTCGTTCCGGGTCAGGAAAAAGCACGGCGTTGCACGTGCTGGAAGATCTTGGCTATTACTGCATCGATAACCTGCCTATCGGTCTGCTTTTCCCGCTGACCCGGGAAGCGACTACTCGGGCGGCGCCAGACCGGCTAAACAGAATTGCCGTGAGCATAGATGCCCGCAACCTGTCGGATGAGATTGCCAATTTCGAAGAGATCTATGAGCGCCTCGGAGGCATGGGGCTGACCCTGGAGATTCTGTATCTGGACGCCAGTGA
The DNA here is from genome assembly GCF_044799475.1 of Marinobacter sp. Lineage (GTDB taxonomy): Bacteria > Pseudomonadota > Gammaproteobacteria > Pseudomonadales > Oleiphilaceae > Marinobacter. Next base: position 3,775,687 of record NZ_CP085217.1, read on the forward strand.
CCAGTCGCTGCTTCAGCGTTTCCATGCCACCCGGCGCAAACATCCCCTGAGCAATGACCGGCGCTCGCTGACAGAAGCCATAAAGCATGAAAAGGCCCTCCTTGAGCCGCTGGCAAAGCTGGCCGACCTGCACATCGACACCACTGGCCTGTCGATGTATGAGCTCCGGGACATGGTCAAACAGCGGGTCGTCGGCCGCAGAGAGCAGGAAATGGCGCTCCTGTTCCAGTCGTTTGGTTACAAACACGGCGTTCCGGTAGACTCGGATTACGTATTCGACGTCAGATGTCTGCCAAACCCATACTGGGACACCAACCTTCGACAGTTTACCGGCCTCGACAAACCGGTGATCGCTTTCCTTGAGAAAGAGCCGCTGAGTGGGCAGATGCTCGACGAGCTGACCCGCCTTCTGGCAACCTGGCTGCCGGCCTTCAGCAACAGCAATCGCAGCTACATGACCATCTCCATCGGCTGCACCGGCGGCCAGCATCGTTCTGTTTACATCAGTGAGCAACTGGGACGTCACTTTAAACAGCATTACAACAATGTGCAGATCCGGCACACCGAACTGCCCCATATCAAGCCTGCAGAGTCCTGAACCGCTTCATGATCCGTCAGCCCGTCACCATCATCAACAAACTCGGCCTCCATGCCCGGGCCGCCGCCAAGCTGGTGGGAACCGCCAGTCGCTACGAGAGCCGCATCCAGATTGTCCGGGACGGCCGGGAGGTGGACTGCAAGAGCATCATGTCGGTAATGATGCTTGCCGCCAGCCGCGGAACTGAAATTGAGCTGGTCATAGACGGCACGGACGAAGCAGAAGCCCGTGATGCTCTGGTAGAGCTGATTGGCGACTATTTCGGGGAAGGAGAATAGAAATCAGGACACCAGGGCATTCACCTATCCCTGCCGCTCACCTTTGCTCCCCAATTTCGCTATAATCAGCCGGTTTACAGAAACCCTGTAGTCCGTGGCCGGCTTGCCCCCCGGCGGCGGCGAATATATCAGAGTCCTGATCCTGGCTGTCGCTGATACTTGCCGCGCGCGGTCCTGCAGGGCCCTGCCCCTGGTCGATGTCCATTTCCTGGTGACACATGGCAGAAATACTGGAAAAAAGCCAGGCCCGTCAGCGTCTTCGCTCCCTCAGCGAGGCGCTGGATAGCGGCGCGCTGCAGCAGGTTTCCCGGATTCTCAACGGGGGCCTCAGCCCCAGTGACATCGCGCACCTGCTGGAATCATCGCCACCGCGTCAGCGTGCGCTGCTGTGGAATCTGGTAGACAAAAACCTCGAAGGCGAGGTTCTGCAGTACCTCAGCGATGACATTCGTGGCTACTTCCTGAGCAAACTCAATGCCCAGGAGCTTGCGACGATCATCGAGGATTTTGAATCCGACGATCTCGCCGACCTGCTCCAGCAGCTTCCTGATACGGTCATCCAGGAAGTGCTCGACACCATGGATGAGCAGGACCGCCAGCGGGTGGAGGAAGTTCTCGCCTATCCGGAAGACACCGCCGGCGGCCTGATGAATACGGACACCATCACGGTGCGTCCGGATCTGACCATTGATGTTGTTCTGCGCTATCTCCGGCGCCACCGGAGCCTCCCGCCGATGACCGACAGTATTATTGTGGTCAGCCGCCGGGACGAGTACATCGGGGTGCTGCCAATCACCAAAATGCTGGTTTCCAACCCCGGGGCGACTGTCCGGGAAGTCATGGACACCGACATTGAACCCATTCCAGTCACGATGCCCGATACCCAGGTAGCCACTCTGTTCGAGCGCTATGACCTGATTTCCGCACCGGTTGTGGGCGAGGGAAGCAAGCTTCTGGGCCGGATTACCATCGATGACGTGGTGGATGTCATCCGTGAAGATGCGGACCATTCCCTGATGAGCATGGCCGGTCTCGATGAGGATGAAGACACTTTCGCCCCCATCATGAAGACCACCCGCAGGCGGGCAGTATGGCTCGGCATCAACCTGCTGACAGCCTTCATTGCGGCTTCCGTGATCGGGCTGTTCGAAGATACCATTGAGAAGGTTGTCGCGCTGGCGGTGCTGATGCCCATCGTGGCAAGCATGGGCGGCATCGCCGGCAGCCAGACCCTGACCCTTGTTATCAGGGGCATGGCGGTGGGCCAGATAAGCGGGGCCAATGTTGCCTGGCTGCTCAACCGGGAGTTTTTCTCGGGCGTTCTGAATGGCCTGCTATGGGCCGTAGTGGTATCCGCGGCGGCCACTCTCTGGTTCGGTGACCCCATGATCGGCGCGATTATTGCCGCAGCGTTGATTATCAATCTGGTGGCGGCCGCCCTGGTAGGCACTGTGTTGCCCCTGTTTCTCAAATCCCGCAACATTGACCCCGCCCTGGCAGGGGGCGTGATACTCACCACGGTCACCGACGTAGTGGGATTTATGGCCTTTCTTGGCCTTGCCACGATTTTTTACGGCTGACGGGATCTTCCGGCGGCCGGTCACGGACCAGCAGAAAAGCGAAACCATGCAATGAATGATCAATTTGACAGTGACCAGGCGGACGAAGAAGAACTGGGCAAGAGCAAGTCCCAGCTCAAGCGTGAGATGCACGCTTTGCAGGATCTGGGCAAGCACCTGATGGAACTCCGGCCCGATCAGTTGCCGGGCCTGCCCATGAGCGACACCCTGCGGGCTGCCATCGAGGAATCCCGCCGCATCCGGCAGAATGAAGCCAAAAGGCGTCACCTGCAGTACCTGGGCAAAATTATCCGCCAGGAAGAGCAACTGGAGGATCTGATAAAGGCCGTGGAAGCCTGTGATGCCGGCAGCCAGGAGCATACCCGCAGGCTGCACCTGGCCGAGCGATGGCGGGACCGGCTGATTGCCGAAGGAGATGCGGCGGTGGCTGAGTTCATGGCCTGGTGCCCCGGCACGGATGTGCAGCATCTGCGCAATCTCGTTCGCAACGCCCGCCGGGATGTGGAAAAGCAGGGCAACGCCGGTCAGCCCCGCAAGCTTTTCCGCTATCTCCGGGAATGCATCGACCGGGACAATGGTTAAACCTGACGCTGGCCGTTAAAGCCGCCGGTGGGTCCAGACTGGCATGCGCTCCCGGATCTCTTTTGTGCGCGTGTGGTCGAGCTCGGCCGTCACCAGGCCTGGCCCCTCTTCCATTTCGCTAACGATTTTGCCCCACGGGTCGCATACCAGGGAGCGGCCGTAGGTTCTGCGGCGGGGCCCGTTCTGCCCGCCCTGGCCCGGAGCGACCATCCATACCTGATTCTCGATCGCTCTTGCCCGCAACAGGGCATGCCAGTGAGCCTCGCCAGTATTGTAAGTGAAGGCACTGGGGAGAGAGACCCAGTCGGCACCCCTGGCCCTCAGGGCACGAAACAGCTCCGGGAATCTCAGGTCATAACAGATCGCCAGCCCGAGAACCCCCACTGGGGTGTCTACGGTCACCACCGCGCTGCCAGGCTCAAAGGTATCAGACTCTCTGTACTGGCCGTGGTCGTCCTCCACCATGGCATCGAAGAGATGTATCTTGTCGTAGCGGGCGACCTCTGAGCCCTGGTCGTCGAACACGATGCAACTGGCCCGCACCCGCCCGGGTATCTTCTCGCCATCGGGACGGGCGGCCACAGGCAGCGACCCCCCTACAATCCAGAGTCCGAGACTGGCAGCCCGGTCGGCGAGAAACCCTCTTATCCTGCCGCTGGTGGTGATTTCCTCCTGCCCCTGGTCCAGCATCCTGCGGGTACTGAGAACCGCAAAATTCTCCGGCAACACCGCCACCCGGGCTCCTTCACCGGCGGCCTGGGCCAGCAGTCGCCCAGCCTCCTCCAGATTGGCATCAATATCCTGTCCGCTGACCATCTGAATGGCGGCTACGGTGCCACCTTTATGCTCTGCCATAACACAGACTCCACAACATGTCGGCAGGACTGTTACTCCGCCGCTGGTTCATTCCTGTGTGGGGATTAATCGCCGCCCCGGTCAAACACATTACGCAACTTCACCTCGGGGCTGTCCCAGGTCCCCTCTACACTATAGGTGGCGCTGGTCAGCTTGCTCAAGGGATCACCCAACACCTTGTCCAGGACGAACAGCGCCCCCCCAATCGGGGCTGATGCGCCCATCAGAAGCGCCGCCAGCGGAAGATTCTGGGTGAGAGGCAATACCACCACAAGGCGCATGTCGAGGTTCTCTGTTTCCAGATTTGTAGAACCAGAAAGCCTGAATGCTCCAGACGGGCCCACAATCTGCAGTTCCGGATCCCAGCTGAGCGTGCCTTCAGCCAGTTCAGCTTTACCGGAAATGGCATCGAAAGTCACTCCAGCCTCATAAAGGTCGGAAAAATCCAGTTTGAGCCTGCGCCAGAGGGTGTCCGAATTAAGAAGGTTGAAAACCCGGAACACCTGAGCGGTGTTGCTTTTTTCAAGGATGACCCCCTCGTCCAGGCGCAGACTGATACTGCCTTCCATGGCGGGCAGGCTGATATCCTGGGGCGCGCCCGGCCACGTCAGGTCCAGAATGACTTCGCTTTTTTCGTTTTTCAGGGGCACGGCACCATCCATGACTGTCGAGAGGCCGGCCAGACTGCCTCCGGAGAGCTCTCCGGAAAGCCGGGTCTGCTCTCCCTGGTCTAGCAGGCGCCATGCCAGTTCGCCGGTGAACCCAAGCTCGCTGAGCTGGCCGGAAATCGACGTCACTGTCAGCGCATCAGCCTCCGGCTCAAGCCGGAAAGACCAGGCACCATAATCCCTGAGGCCGTACTGCAGACTGTCTATCTGGACCTCGACATCTGGCCAGGTATCCACTTGCCAGGTCCGGAATGGGCTCGCGGCATCGGGGTTTTCCCACTCCTGACTTCCAGCGGCCACTGCTTCCTCGTCAATCAACAGCCTGGCGAGGTTGACCGAGATGGGCCCCTCACCGAGAGGCACCACCGCGCGCCCTGCGATCTGCCGGGATTCCACCTCAAGCTGCCATTCCCCTGGCGCAGGCGTGACTACCAGCGTCGTGTCAGGGAAGGACTCTCCGCCAACTTCCACGCTTCCGGCTTTTATTTCCATGCTGGAGAGCCAGGAGTCCGGGCTCTGCATTTCTCCCGCAGCGCCATCGCCGAGGGTCTTCTCCAGGCGCTCCTGCCATTCAGGAATATTCATGGTGGTCATGGTGGCGGACACATGCAGCCCGCTGGCAACCGGCAGACTGGCCTCACCCGGGCCAACCACAAGCATTCCACGATCAAACCTGCCACTGAGCCATCTTGCACTGGCGGCCATCCGTTCACCCAGGCTGCCATTCACGGTCATGGCATTGTCCCGCCAGTCTGCCGTCAGAGTCAGGGGAGCGGCTTCCGGCGCAGGTTTGCCAAGGGGCTCGGGCCAGTCAACCGCTACGCCAATCAGACTGGATTCGACCGTGAATCTTGTGGCCTGGTCCGCAGCCAGGGCCAGTTCCGCGGTGTAATTGAATGAGCCTTCCAGCCCTGGCTCACCGGGCAACTCAATTTCCGTCTGATCAAGAAGCGCGGCTACTTTCATCCGGCCCCGCTGCGAAATCCGTAACCGGTCACTGCCCTGGTCGGTGGCGAAGCGCACGTCCACCGGCTGGCCAAGAAATACCGCGGTCAGCGGCTCCGGAGAAAAACCCTTCCCCGTCTGATAGCGGACCTCACCGGAGATGATCGACCATGAAAGCCCCATGCCCGGATAATGCAGCTCGCCATTGGCAGTCCGCAGGCGGGCGTCAATAAAGACATCCGGCTCCGAGCCGAGGGGGATGCCAAGCGCCAGGTCCAGCTCGTAGTCGCCGCCCATGGTGATGCCCTGCCCGCCAGGGCCGACAGATTCCCACAGAGGGGTCTGCTCCAGGAAGCTGCGTACCTCCTGTCCTGACATGGCCGACCCGGTGTCGACATTGATTTCCGGGCCAGGCAATACGGCAATGTCTGTAGGCGCAAGGGTCAGCCCCCCGGTCTGTCCGGATTCCAGATGAATGTCCGCCTGGTTTTCATGAACCGTCACATGTCCAGTGGCGTCGGTCACTCTGGGCCACTGCGGGTGGTAACGGATCCTGGCGTCATCAAACTGCCAGGTCATTGATGAAGTGAAGGAGCCTGACGCTGCATTCGCACCAATGGTGCCATGACCGTAATAGACACCTTCGGTAATCCGGGCCTGCTCGATCGCCGTGGTCAGCCAGTCGTAAAGCTCTTCACCTACCAGCCTTGCCGGCACGAAATCATTCAGCATGTCTGCATTGCCGTTCCGGAGACCTACCCTGAGGCTGAGAGTGCTTTCGCTTCCGCCACCCATCCGAAGGTCAAACGCTCCCGAAATTTCTGTCTCACCTTCGTACTCCATACGGACCCGGTCAGAAAAAATCCGTGTCAGCCCATCCTCCAGGATCCACGAAACCCGGGTGCTCAGCCGATCAAATGTCCAGTCCGTCTGGAACAGGTCTGGAAAGCCCAGCCCCACATCCGAGCTGTCGACATCAACCCAGCCGCCGCGCGGGCTGACGAACAGATCACCAGTCAGCCCCGTCGCGCCGGGAGCACCGCCATGGGCCGCCACTTCTACTCCGTCAAGTTCTGCGGTCAGACTGAAATCCTCCCGGCCGGCGCCGGGAATTCTGGCCCGGACCTGGTTCAGCTTGCCCGCTGGCCGATAGTCGGCCAGCGCAGCGCTGGCAGCCGGAGGCATTAGATTAAAGCTGTCCGCCAGCCGCCATACAGGCTCAATGGGTATGTCATGTCCCATCACTGAAAAACCGGCCAGGTCCCGGTCAACAAGGAGATCAAAGGAGTCTGCCCGGGTGCCAGCCCAGCGCCAGGAGAGATTCCGGAGGTGCAACTCGCCGGTTTCAGCTTCAGCATCGTTACTGCCACGGCGCCATCCGATGCGCGCTGTCAGGTCCTCAACGGGGGCAAGGGTTTCATGGCCGGCGTTCAGCTGTAAGTAGGGCACCCGGATATCGCCATTGCCCTGTGCAAGGAAACCACTGCGGAAGGTCAGCCAGGCCTCTCCCCGGATATCAAACCCCTGGAGCTTGAGCTGGTTCCATCCCATGCCCTTGAGCAGGCCGTCAAACAGACGGCCTGAGTTCAGATCAACGTATAGCTGGCCATCGAAGTCGCCCCGGAAAAAATGCTTGCCCTGGAGGTTGAAACTGGCGATCTGGTCCGTTGTTCCCGAGCGCATGGCGCGCCCCGTTGCGGTAAAGCGGCCCCGCTCATAGATCAGATCAACCTGGGGAATATCGACGTATTGCACTGGCTCCCCGGGTACGTCGAGACCCAGATTTACCCTTGTAATGCGGACATAGGGGTCAGAAAGCAGCGCCCCGGCCCGGTCCAGCCAGGGCACGGACTCGGTTCGCTCCAGAACCTCGATACCACCGACCCGCACAGGGCCGTCGCTGGTTCGGGTAAGAGTGAAATCCAGGCCATCAGCCTGAAATTCGCCAAAGACAACCCGCAATCGTAGCAGTGAGGCGATAGTGTCCAGCCGCAGACGCAGGTGGCGCAGCTCTGCGATAACCCGCTCTGGATCATCGGCATGATGCACCCTCAGCCCTTCGGCCTCCACTACCGGATCAAGCCAGTGCCAGTTGGCTTTGAGCCCGCCAATAGTCACCGACCGGCCCAGCTGGCTGCTGACTGCCTGCTCAAGTTCATCCCGCCAGCTGTCAATATTCTGTGCAAGCTGTCGGCCGACGGCTGTATAGAGGGCAAGAAGGACGAGCACCACCAGCACCAGCCACCAGATCAGGTTGGCGAGGCGAAGTAATACCCGAAAGATCAGACGGCCCGACCCGGACTCAGCAGGTGGCGTTGACATGAAAGACGGTAACCCCGATGACAGTGGACTTTAAGCAGTCCTGACAAAGCTGCTCAGGACACCTCAGAGTAATACCACATCATATTGCTCCTGGCTGTAAAGACCCTCAACCTGGAAGCGGATGGACTTGCAGATGAAAGTTTCCAGATCAGCCACATTGTCTGATTCTTCATCAAGCAGCCGGTCCACAACACTCTGGGAAGCCATCACCAGGTAGCTTTCGGCGTCGTAGACCCGGTTGACCCGGAGTATCTCCCGGAAGATCTCGTAGCAAACGGTTTCGCTGGTTTTGAGAAAACCCCGGCCATCGCAGATGGGGCATGGTTCACAGAGAATCTGCCCGAGACTTTCGGTGGTGCGTTTGCGGGTCATTTCCACCAGGCCCAGCTCTGAGACGCCGGTGATGCGGGTCTTGGCATGATCCCGCTCAAGCATCTTTTCCAGCATACGGTGCACCTGGCGCTGATGCTCCGGATCTTCCATGTCGATGAAATCGATGATGATAATGCCGCCCAGGTTGCGTAAACGGAGCTGACGGCTGATGGCCCGGGCGGCCTCAAGGTTGGTCTTGAAAATGGTTTCTTCCAGATTGCGATGACCCACGAACGCCCCGGTATTGATATCAATCGTGGTCATGGCCTCGGTCTGGTCGATGATCACATAACCACCGGACTTTAGCTGCACCTTGCGGCTGAGGGCTTTCTGGATCTCATCCTCGACACTGTAGAGGTCAAACAGGGGGCGTTCGCCAGGATAATACTCCACCTTGTCGGAAAATTCGGTGACAAACTCTCTGACAAACTCCATAACGCGCTGATAGCTTTCCCGGGAATCGATCCGGACTTTCTCTGTCTGGGGCCGGATCAGGTCCCGGATGGTCCGGATAAAAAGGGGCAGATCCTCGTATACCACCGACGGTACCGGCGCTTTGGCAATACGCTCATGGATGGACTGGTTAAGGCGATGAAGATAGATCATGTCAGCCGCCAGATCTTCAGCAGAGGCCGCCTCCGCTGCCGTGCGGATGATATAGCCGCACCGGCTGTCATCCAGGCCTGCCGCCACCTCCTCCAGAATGCCTTTCAGGCGCGCCCGCTCGGCTTCGTCTTCGATGCGCTGCGAAATTCCGACATGGGGCACCTCCGGCATGAAAACCAGATAGCGCGAGGGAATGGATAACTGGGTTGTAAGTCTAGCCCCCTTGGTGCCGATAGGATCCTTCGTCACCTGGACCACGAGGGACTGGCCCTCCCGCAGCAGAGTGCGTATATCCGGCACTGTTTTGGGGGCCTCCGGGCCGCCGTCATCAGAGACACTGCCATTTACCACGTCGGATGCATGGATGAATGCAGCGCGCTCCAGGCCGATATCAACGAATGCTGCCTCCATGCCCGGCAGCACCCGCACGACCTTGCCCTTGTAGATGTTGCCAACAATGCCCTTGCGGCTGGTTCGCTCGATATAGGCTTCCTGGAGCATGCCGTTTTCGACCAGCGCCACCCGGGTCTCAACCGGCGTCACGTTGATCAGGATCTCCTCACTCATGGTGTTCTTCCTCCGGCTGATTCCAGTACTTCCAGACCGGCTGGCCTGCATCGGCGAGCAGCCCCGCCGTTTCTTCAAGTGGCAGACCGACGACGGCGCTGTAGCTCCCCCAGAGGCGATCCACGAAGACTCCCCCTTTGCCCTGGATGCCGTAGGCACCGGCTTTGTCCATGGGCTCTCCAGTGCGGCAGTAGGCACGGATCTCTTCCTCCGCCAGACTGCGAAAGCGAACCTCCGTCGTCACGAGGCGGGCATGGCAGCCATGGGGCCCAGCCAGCGCAACCGCAGTCATGACCCGGTGACAGCGCCCTGAAAGCCCGCTCAGCATGAGTCCGGCCTGCTCCTCATTGGCTGGCTTTCCGAGAATGGTGTCGCCCTGTACCACGGACGTGTCGGAACCAATCACAAGGCTGTCCGGGGTGGCTGCCAGCGCCAGACCGGCTGCCGCCTTCTCGCGGGCCAGACGCTCAACATAGTGGGCGGCCGACTCCCCCGGGCCCGGCGTTTCGTCAATATTCACCGGGCACACCGAAAACCGGAGACCAAGCTGGTTCAGCAGCTCCGCCCTTCGGGGAGAAGCGGAGGCGAGAATAATGGGTCGCAAACGAATTTCCCTATCCCAGTTTTCGGTTCAGATTGTCGAGCAGCACACAGACGAATGGCCAGATGACGGCACTGGTCAGCGCTGGCCAGAGATAGCCGAAGCCGGCGTTGTCGGCCCCCAGCAGTTGCTTGATGAAATGCACCAGCATCTGGTTGATGCCGAGCAGAAGAAATACCATCAGACACTGCTGCGGCAGAGGAAACATTCGCAGTCGCTGATGTATGGTAAGCACCAGAAAGGCCACCAGGCCCATGGCCATGGCATTCACGCCCAGCGGAGTTGCTTCAAGCACATCCAGTAGAAGGCCAAGGCTCCAGGCAAGCAGAATACCGAATTGCGCCGGGGCACGGAAAGTCCAGTAGAAAACCATCAGCCCCAGCCATTCCGGCCGGAATTCGAGCCAGGCCAGCGGGAACAGGGAAATACTCAGCACCAGAGCGAAGATAATGCTCAGGCCAAAAACCGGATAACTGATTACCGAAAGCATCAGCGCTGCTCCCCGTTTTCCAGAGCACTCTTTTCCGGCGCCCTCTCAGCTTCGTCCGATTCATCCTCGGGCTGGAAAACCACCAGTACCATCTGACTGCGGTTAAGCTGCGCAAGGGGCCGGGCCTCGATGGTCATGAATGGCTCCCCTGGCTCCTTGTCAATGGACACAACTTCGGCGACCGGATAGCCCCGGGGAAACCGCCCACCCAGCCCTGAACTGATCAACACATCGCCTTCACGGATATCCGCCGTATCTGGCACATGGACGAGCTCCAGGCGATTGACCTTGCCGTTGCCAAGGAGCACCGCCCGCAGGCCGTTGCGGTTTACCTCAACCGGCACTGCGTGGCTGCTGTCTGAAATCAGTAACACCCGGGAAGTGAAGCTGCTGGTCTGGCGAACCTGTCCCATAAGGCCATCAGCATCAAGGATCGCCTGCCCCACCGAGAGGCCGTTGCGACTACCCTTGTTGATAATGACTTCGTGGGAGAAAGGATCCGGTGATACTCCGACCACCTCGGCCAGAATTACCCGGTCATCCAGGGCAGCTGCAGCATTGAGGCGACGCCTCAGCTCATTGTTTTCCTGGGCAAGGGCCGCATATTTGAGGGCGCGCCGCTCAAGTATGAGCAATCTGGCTTCCAGAGTCGCATTGACCTCAAGCAGATCATCCCGGGACATGAAAAGGCTGCCCATCCAGTCGGTAAACTGCCCGGGCGCATTGCCCATCCATACTACAGGCGCAACCGCTGTGCCGAGCGCACTCCGCACGGAATCGAGTTTCCCGAAACGGGCGTCCAGTATGATCAGTGTTGTCGAGAGGACAATAACCAGGACGAGGCGAAAAGCCGGAATAGGCCCCTGAACGAAGATGGTTTTAATAGGCGCCCTCCCCCCCAAAACACAAACCGCCGCAGGGTCTGACCCGATGCGGCGGCGTGATCTGGCTCAGGATCGGGCGGGCAGGTGCTGCCACCACGCTCAACCCTCCTGGGAGAACATACCAATGCCACCACGGTCGATGACTTCAAGTGCCTTGCCACCACCCCGCGCGACGCAGGTAAGCGGATCTTCAGCAATGACCACCGGCAGGCCGGTTTCCTCACTGATCAGTTTATCCAGACCCCGCAGAAGGGCGCCCCCTCCGGTGAGCACAATGCCGCGCTCGGCAATATCAGAGGCCAGCTCCGGAGGCGACTGCTCAAGAGCGCTTTTGACGGTCTGCACGATCTGGGCAAGGGATTCCTGGAGGGCATCGAGGATTTCCTCGCTGTTCAGGGTAAACGCCCGGGGAACGCCCTCGGCAAGATTGCGGCCCCGAACGTCAATCTCGCGGATCTCAACCCCTTCGTAGGCACAGCCGATTTCGTGCTTGATGCGCTCTGCGGTGGAATCCCCAATCAGGCTGCCGTAGTTGCGACGCACATAGGTGACTATCGCTTCGTCAAACTTGTCGCCACCCACCCGGACAGATTCGGCATAGACAATCCCGTTGAGGGAGATAATGGCAATTTCCGTGGTGCCGCCGCCAATATCGACGATCATTGAACCACTGGCCTCCTCCACCGGAAGGCCTGCACCAATAGCCGCAGCCATGGGCTCCTCAATCAGGAAGACCTCCCGCGCGCCGGCGCCGAGAGCGGACTCGCGAATGGCTTTTTTCTCGACCTGGGTCGACTTGCTTGGAACGCAGACCAGTACCCTGGGGCTCGGTGTAATAAAGCTGTTTTCGTGCACCTTGTGAATGAAGTGCTGCAGCATTTTCTCTGTTACAACGAAATCGGCAATGACGCCGTCTTTCAGGGGACGGATAGCAGTGATGTTCCCGGGCGTACGACCCAGCATCCGCTTGGCCTCGCCTCCCACAGCTGCCACCGTTTTCTGGGAATTGGTGGACCGAATCGCCACTACAGAGGGTTCATTGAGAACAATGCCCCGGCCCCGCACATAGATGAGCGTGTTTGCCGTACCCAGATCGATGGATAGATCGCTGGAAAAAAGACCTCGGATTCGCTTGAACATTCGTGTTTTTTCAACCTGAGAAAAGCAGTCGCGGAAGTGTTGCGGCAACTTTAGCAGTGAGCACCCCGCCAGGCAAGGCGAGATCAGGCCATGGACTCTTTGCTCTCAGGCAATTGCACCTCCCGAAGCGCATCAAATCTGTTACAATTCCGCATCATTTTGTCGCGGCAGGCTCAGTCTCGCCGGTTGGCGACTATCCGCCGGTTACAAAGCCGGTTACGGTTATTTTCAATTATCCAGGAGGCAATGAGTGGCAATCTCCCGCAATGACATCGAAAAAGTCGCCCTGCTGGCAAGAATCCGCGTTGATGAAGAGCAGATGGTTGCGCTGGAGAAAGACCTCGGCAACATACTGGATCTGGTTGATCAGCTCCAGGCCGCCGACACCAGCCACACCGAACCCATGGCTCACCCGCTGGATGCCGTGCAGCGCCTGCGGCCGGACGTGATCACCGAGGCCAGTCAGCGGGACGCATTCCAGGCTATCGCGCCGGCAACCGAGGATGGACTCTACCTCGTGCCCAGGGTCATTGAATAAAGCCATAGAATGAGCGATAGCGAATTTTTGAGCACTCAGGAACTGTTCCAGGAAGCCCCTCATGCATGACAAAACCGTAGCCGAGCTCTCCCGCGATCTTGCCAGGGGCAAGGTCTCCAGTGTTGAGCTGACGCAGCATTTTCTCGACCGCATTCAGGAGCAGGACGGTCGTCTGAAGACATTTATTACCGTCAGTGCCGAGCAGGCCATGGCGGACGCCCGCGAAGCAGACAAACGCCGCAAAGCCGGCAATGCTACCCCCTGGACCGGTATCCCTTTCGCCCACAAGGACATTTTCTGTACCGAAGGCGTGCGCACCACCTGCGGCTCCAAAATGCTGGAAAACTTCGTGCCTCCCTACAACGCCACGGTGACCCAGCACTTCCGTGATGCTGGCGCGGTCTGTGTTGGCAAAACCAACATGGATGAGTTCGCCATGGGCTCTTCCACTGAGTCCAGCTATTTTGGCGCCACTACCAATCCCTGGGGGAGCAACCGGGTGCCGGGGGGGTCCTCCGGCGGCTCAGCTGCGGCCGTGGCTGCCCAGTTGGTGCCCGCCGCCACCGCTACCGACACCGGAGGCTCGATACGTCAGCCTGCGGCAATGTGTGGCGTCACCGGTCTCAAGCCCACCTATGGCCGGGTGTCCCGATACGGCATGATCGCCTTTGCCTCAAGTCTGGATCAGGGCGGCACCCTGGCCCGCTCGGCGGAAGATAACGCCATGATGCTCAATGTGATGGCCGGCTTCGACCCAAAGGACTCAACGTCTGTGGATCGTGAAGTGCCCGATTACACGGCAACGCTGAAAGAACCCCTCAAAGGTTTGAGCATCGGCCTGCCCCGGGAGTATTTCACGGACCAGCTGAGCCCGGCGATGGGCAAGGTCATCAGGGAAGCCATCCGGGAGTACGAGGCACTGGGGGCAACGGTGAAGGACATTTCCCTCCCTCACGCCAACCTGGCTATTGCCGCCTATTACGTCATTGCGCCAGCCGAGGCTTCTGCAAACCTGGCCCGGTTTGACGGAGTTCGCTATGGCTACCGCTGCCAGGACCCAAAAGATCTTCTTGACCTGTATACCCGTACCCGGGCCGAGGGCTTTGGCAGCGAGGTCAAACGACGGATCATGGTTGGCACCTATGCACTCTCCGCCGGCTATTACGATGCCTACTACCTCAAGGCCCAGAAGGTACGTCGTCTGATCCAGCAGGACTTCATCGAGGCATTCAAAGAAGTGGACGTGATCATGAGCCCGACGACGCCCTCCCCGGCCTTCGTCCAGGGTGAAAAAACCAGCGACCCGGTCACCATGTACCTGGAAGACATCTTCACCATTTCCACCAATCTTGCCGGCCTGCCTGCGATGTCCCTGCCTGCCGGCCTGGTCAATGGCCTTCCGGTGGGATTGCAGATCATTGGCAATTATTTTTCCGAGGCAAGGCTGCTGAATGCAGCCCACCAGTTCCAGCAGGCCACTCACTGGCACCGGCTGACCCCCGGGCACTGAGACCTTTCGCAACAGATTTTCAGGACGCCGCCGGGAACCGGCGCGCTCCAGGAGGACGGACACCATGCAATGGGAAACTGTGATCGGGCTGGAAATTCATGCGCAGCTCGCCACCCAGACCAAGATTTTCTCCGGCACCAGCACCGCCTATGGCGCCGAGCCCAACACCCAGGCCAGCGCGGTGGACCTGGCCATGCCCGGTACGCTACCGGTGGCCAATGAGCAGGCCTTTCGGTACGCAGTGATGTTTGGTCTTGCAGTTAACGCCGAAATCGCACGGCGTTCGGTTTTTGAGCGCAAGAACTACTTCTACCCGGACCTCCCCAAGGGCTATCAGACTACCCAGCTGGAGCAGCCCATTGTTGGCCCGGGGTATGTGGACATTGACCTGGAGGACGGCTCCCAGAAACGCGTCCGGATTCACCATGCCCACCTTGAAGAAGATGCCGGCAAGTCCCTCCACGAGGACTACCATGGCATGACAGGAATTGACCTCAACCGGGCCGGTACACCACTGATCGAAATCGTGACTGAACCGGACATTCGAAGCTCGGAGGAAGCCGTCGCTTTTGCCCGCAAGCTGCATGGCATTGTCACCTCCCTTGGCATCTGCGACGGCGACATGTCCCAGGGCTCACTGCGTTTTGACGTCAACGTGTCGGTTCGTCCCCGGGGGCAGGAGGAGCTCGGCACACGGACAGAGACCAAAAACCTGAATTCCTTTCGCTTCATGGAGCAGGCGATTCACCAGGAAGTTGAAAGACAGATCGATATCCTGATGGACGGCGGCAGAATCGTGCAGGAAACCCGTCTGTATAATGGGGATACCAACGTGTCCCGGTCGATGCGGACCAAGGAAGAAGCCAACGATTACCGCTATTTCCCCTGCCCTGACCTGCTGCCTGTGGTCATCGATGACGATTTCATCGAGGAAGCCCGCCGCAACCTGCCGGAGCTTCCGGATGCCCGCAAAGCGAGATTCCAGTCAGAGTATGGCCTTACCAGCTATGACGCCGGACAGCTGGCTAGCGGCTCGCAGCTGGCATGGCTGTTTGAGGAAACCGTCCGTCACGGCAAGGATGCGAAGCTGGCCGCCAACTGGATTCTCGGTGAGCTGACCGCCCGGCTGAACGCTGAAGGCCGAAACATCACGGACTGCCCTGTCTCGGGGGCCCAGCTTGGCGCTCTGATTCAGCGCATAAGTGACGGTACTGTCTCTTCCACCGGTGCCAAGAAGGTGTTTGAGAGCCTGTGGGTTGGTGAGAGCAATGATGTGGATGAACTGATCGAGGCGAAGGGTCTGAAGCAGGTTTCCGACACCGCGGCCCTGGAGCAGATCGTTGATGAGGTTCTGTCCGGCATGGATGATCAGATCGCCCAGTATCAGGAAGCTGACGAGAAGAAGCGCAAAAAGCTGATGGGTGGTTTCATGGGGCCGCTGATGAAGGCCTCCAAAGGACAGGGCAACCCCAGGCTGTTCACCGAGATACTGAAGAAAAAGCTGGGAGAGTGACTTTCTGTTTTTGTGCTTAGCCGGGTGTGGGAGTTCGGAGTTAACGCCAGAGCGGGGCCGGTTTTCCAGAACACGCCCGCAAGTACGTCCATGTAGGGCTCGGGCGCGGCCGTCCATGGCCGCTCACGGTTCTGGAAAACCGGCCCCGCTCTGGCTTCCTCAGCCTTCCGATACCTCGACCAGAGAACCCCAAAGGTCATGCTCATCAGCGTGCTCAACCACAACGCTGACGATCTGACCGGGGACCAGCCCCGTTTCGTCATTCAGGTAAACCATGCCGTCAATCTCCGGCGCATCCGCCTTTGAGCGGCCAATGGCACCCTCCTCATCAACCTCGTCAATCAGCACTTCAATGGTCCGGCCAATCTTCGCCTGCAGCCTGGCGGCGCTGATTTCAGCCTGCTTTGCCATGAACCGCTCAAGTCTTTCTTCCTTTACCTCCTCCGGCACGGCGCCTTCAATCGCATTGGCCTTCGCACCTTCCACCGGGCTGTACTTGAACGCGCCAACCCGATCCAGCTGGGCCTCGTCCAGCCAGTCAAGCAAATACTGGAAGTCCTCTTCCGTTTCCCCGGGGAAACCCACAATGAATGTCGAACGGATGGTCAGGTCTGGACAGATCTCGCGCCAGGTGCGGATGCGCTCCAGAGTCTTGCTGTCGTGGGCAGGGCGCTTCATTGCCTTGAGTATTTTCGGGCTTGCGTGCTGGAAAGGGATATCCAGGTAAGGAAGGATCTTTCCCTCTGCCATGAGGGGGATGACGTCATCTACATGGGGATAGGGATAAACGTAGTGCAGCCGGACCCAGACACCCAGGGAACCCAGCGCCTCACACAGAGCCAGCATGCGAGTCTTGACCGGACGACCATCCCAGAAGCCGGTGCGGTACTTTACGTCCACGCCATAAGCACTGGTGTCCTGGGAGATGACCAGCAGCTCTTTTACGCCAGCATTGACCAGACGTTGCGCTTCATCCAGCACATCTCCTACCGGCCGGCTGACCAGATCCCCCCGCATGGAGGGAATGATGCAGAAGGTGCAGCGGTGGTTGCAGCCCTCCGAAATCTTGAGGTAGGCATAATGCCGCGGGGTCAGCTTGATACCCTGGGGCGGAACCAGATCCAGAAAGGGGTCGTGATTCTTTTTCGGCGGTGAATGCTGATGCACCGCACCGACCACTTCCTCGTAGGCATGGGGGCCGGAAACAGCCAGCACGCCAGGATGGGTCTCGCGAATGCGGTCCGCTTCCACGCCCATGCAGCCGGTGACAATCACCCGGCCGTTTTCATTCAGCGCCTCGCCAATGGCGTCCAGGGACTCCTGTTTGGCTGCGTCTATAAAACCACAGGTGTTCACCACGACCACGTCAGCATCGGTGTAGGTAGGGACTACCTCATAGCCATCAAGGCGAAGCTGGGTCAGGATCCGTTCGGAATCGACCAGGGCCTTTGGGCAGCCCAGGCTGATCATCCCTACACGGCCGGTTTTGGCATCAACACTGCTATTTCCGGCAAGCTGCGATTTACTCTCTGTACTATTCATAAGCCCCAGATGACACTGTAAATTAAGGCGCGCAGTCTATCACAACCGACCAGAATTTGAGCAGGTATTAACCCGCGCCCCGTGGCTCAGCTGAAGATTGCCGGTCCTATCCCGGGGAGAGATTTGATACACCTCACACATCCATCTGGACAGGCTACAGGTTTTCTTGCTGTTCATTTAACAAACAGCTAAGCTTTCAGTCAGTTAGCGGCCAGCTGTAAAATCAGCTACAGAGCTGACTCAGCGTCATCAGAAGAACTCCGGGTCATTGCACCCAGCACTGTTTTCGGGAAAGCCTAAGTCATCGCCACGAACATACCGGCACAGACGGGCGGCCCGGCAGGACTTACCGGCCATGAAAGAAACAACAAAAAACGATCCCTTTGGACCACAGCGGGTTGCCATGAAACCAGTGTCCCCGAAACCGAACCTGAGAAAGCAGCAACGTGTCGGCGCGTCAGTGGAAGTCACTGCACGTCCTGCGAGCGGCGGCGAAGTGAGATGCACGTGCACCGATATCTCCCGGGCGGGCATGACAGTCAGCTGCGACCTGGCGACTGCGAACAGTCTGATACCGGATCTTAAATCACCAGCGCCCGGTGAATGGCTCAAAGTCGCCCTGGGCTTTTCCCTGCAGGTTGTTGCGGCCCAGAGCGTCAAGGTGTCCGGTGAGGGATTGATCGTGCATGTGCGACGCATATCCCGCGACACATTCCAGATTGGCATCCGCTTCAATGAGTTCGAAGGCAATGGCCACGACTATGTAAGCCAGTTTGTGAGTCGCCAGCTTTCCCGGAGCGGCTGAGCCCGGCTTCAGGCATATTGTTATAGCATCAAACTCTAGCTGCTTTTCTTCTTATGCCCTCTGTCTCTCTGGTATAGTGCTTTCCCTATAATGTCCTGACAGGGGGCGTGCGCGGCCAACCTGTTCCTGACGAAAAGATCACGCGCCATTGGCAAGCGGTAACAGGATAAGATGACTACCTATAACCTGACGCACCTCAAGCAGCTGGAAGCTGAAAGCATCCATATCATCCGGGAAGTGGCGGCGGAGTTTGACAACCCTGTCATGCTCTACTCCATCGGCAAGGATTCCTCGGTGATGCTTCACCTCGCACGGAAGGCCTTCTATCCTGGCAAGCTCCCTTTTCCCCTGCTCCACGTGGATACCACCTGGAAATTCCAGGAAATGATCAAATTCCGCGCAGAGCAGGCAAAAAAGTTTGACCTGGACCTGCTGGTTCACATCAACCAGGAAGGCGTTGATCAGGGCGTGGGGCCGTTTACCCATGGCAGTGCCAAGCACACTGACATCATGAAGACCCAGTCACTGAAACAGGCTCTGAACAAGTACAGGTTCGATGCTGCCTTCGGTGGCGCCCGGCGTGACGAAGAAAAATCCCGCGCCAAGGAACGGGTTTATTCGTTCCGGGACGAATACCACCGGTGGGACCCCAAGAACCAGCGCCCCGAGCTCTGGAACACCTACAACGGCAAGATCAACAAGGGCGAAAGCATTCGGGTATTCCCCCTGTCCAACTGGACCGAGCTGGATATCTGGCAGTACATCTACCTGGAAAACATCGAGATAGTACCGCTGTACTACGCCGCCAAACGTCCGGTGGTGGAGCGGGACGGCTCCCTGATCATGGTGGATGATGAGCGCATGCCGCTGAAAGAAGGCGAAAAGCCGATGATGAAGTCAGTCCGCTTCCGGACTCTTGGCTGCTATCCGCTGACCGGAGCCATTGAATCCGAGGCTGACACCCTGCCCGATATCATCCAGGAAATGCTGCTCGCCAAAAGCTCCGAGCGCCAGGGCCGGGTCATCGACCATGACTCCGCAGGCTCCATGGAACAGAAAAAACGCGAAGGGTACTTCTGATTTGAACCTGGGGTCAGAAGAAAACTTCTTCTGACCCCAATTTTAGCCTAAGGGTTTCAAGCATGTCTCACCAGTCAGACCTGATCGCCGAAGATATCGGTGCTTATCTCAAACAGCACGAAGACAAGGAACTGCTGCGTCTGTTGACCTGCGGCAGCGTGGATGATGGCAAGAGCACCCTGATCGGGCGCCTGCTCCATGACACCAAGATGATCTACGAAGATCACATGGCCAGCCTGAAAACCGACAGCGCCAAGGTGGGCACCACCGGTGAGAAGCTGGATCTCGCCCTGCTGGTGGACGGCCTGCAGGCGGAGCGGGAACAGGGCATCACCATCGATGTGGCCTATCGCTATTTCTCCACCGAAAAGCGCAAGTTCATTATTGCCGATACCCCGGGCCATGAGCAGTACACCCGCAACATGGCCACCGGCGCTTCCACCGCCCAGCTGGCCATCATGATGATTGATGCCCGCCATGGCGTGCTGACCCAGACCCGCAGGCATTCGTTCATCGCCTCCCTGCTGGGCATCCGCCACATAGTGGTTGCCATCAACAAGATGGATCTGGTGGATTTCAGCGAACGACGCTTCGAGGAGATCAAGCAGGACTACCTGGCCTTTGCGGACAGGCTCGGCCTTCGGGACGTGCGCTTCGTGCCCATTTCCGCCCTGGAAGGCGACAATGTGGTGAACCGCAGCGAGAACATGCCCTGGTTTACCGGACAGCCAATGATGGAAATCATGGAAACCGTCGAAGTCTCCCGGGACAAGAATCTCGAGCACTTCCGTTTTCCCGTGCAGTACGTGAACCGGCCCAACCTGAACTTCCGTGGCTTCTGCGGCACCATTGCCTCAGGTGTGGTCCATCCCGGCGACAGGGTCATGGCTCTGCCTTCAAGGCGCACCACGACGGTCAAGGAGATTGTGACCTTCGACGGCAAGCTGGACGAAGCCTATATCGATCAGGCCGTCACACTCACACTCAACGACGAGATCGACATCAGCCGTGGTGACATGCTGGTCCGGCCGGAAGATGAACCTCTGGTGAGTAACCGGTTTAATGCAAACATCGTGTGGATGACGGATCAGCCCCTGGAAACTGGCCGTCTGTACGACATCAAGCTGGGCCCGACCTTCACTTCGGGCTCGGTGCGGCGTGTGCTGCATCGCACCGACGTCAACACACTGGAACAGCAGAGCGATGTTCCTGCGCTGCAGCTTAACGAGATCGGACTCTGTGAGCTGACTCTCAGTCAGCCCCTGGCTTTCGACCCCTACCAGCGCAACCGTGCGACCGGTGGTTTCATCGTCATCGACCGGCTCACCAACGTAACGGTTGGCGCGGGCATGATCAGCGGCCTGGCGGACAGCGGTACAGCCAACATAGAGCCGGTTTCCAGCGAGGAGCGCGCCCGCCGGCTGGCCCAGCAGCCAATGATCATTGGCTGCACCGGCCAGCAGGCCAGCGAGCTGGCCGTAGCCATTGAGCGCTCCCTGTTCGACCTCGGCAAGACCTCGGTTGTTCTGGATGAGCACAATGCCGGCACGGCGGATGACCGCCGCCGCACAGCTCAGCTGTTGATGGCCAATGGCCTGATTGCCATCGCCGTCAACATCGGCTCGGATGTGGCAACCGCTACGGCGGACGCGGATGAAAATGCCATCAAGGTAGCGCACGACCTCGTGCAAACCCTGTCCCGGGAAAAGCGTCTCTGATCCATGGCCATTAAAAACCTGAGGACACTGTTTGCCAGTCAGTTACAGCCCGGTCAGCCAGCCAGGTCAAAGGCCGGTGAAGCTCTGAAAGAACCGGGTGGGGATTACGAGGCGCTGCACAAACAGATGAAGCGCCTGTTCAACAGCAAGCCAGGCAAAAAATACGGGCGCTTTTCCGAAGACACGGGAGAAAGCCCTTTCAGTGCCTGGCTCACGGACTACCTGGAAGAAAAGCAGCCCTTTAGCTCCCTGACAGATCGGCTGTTCGGACAATGGCAGGACCTGCTGGACCGCAGCCAGGAAGAGTATCAGGGCCACCTGATGCTTGTTCACGAGGCGTTGGCGGACAGTGACGTCATCTACCTGCTGATTCTCGAAAGCGACAGCGCCCTTCGCTTCGATGCCAGCCAGGCCCTTGATGCCACGGAGGTCCTCAGTCTTTCACGCCTGAATCTGGCACTGCGGGTGGAACTGGATGACTGGCGGGGCGACGCCCCGGCGGAAAACTACCTGACCCTCGTCCACGCCCGTGGCACCGGAGAAATCGGTGAGCTGTTCATCAAGCTGGCCGGCTTTACCAATCAGGTGGACGTGGAAAAGGAAACCCTCACCTTCCTGGATGCCGTGGAGGCTTTCGCCCGGGAATCCGAGGCACCTGAAGACGCGGGCAAGGTCCGTCACAGGGCCTATGAGTTCTGCAAGGAACAGCATGCCCTCGGCGAGCCGGTCG
Organism: Marinobacter sp.; assembly: GCF_044799475.1. Taxonomy (GTDB): domain Bacteria; phylum Pseudomonadota; class Gammaproteobacteria; order Pseudomonadales; family Oleiphilaceae; genus Marinobacter. The sequence continues at coordinate 3,797,611 of NZ_CP085217.1, forward strand.
CGGTGGAGGCCCTCTCCGGCTACCTCGACGAAGACCGCCCCGAGCGCTTCAAGCAGTTCGCGGCCCAATCCCGTGACCTGCCAGAAGATACCGTGCTGCACCCGGATCATCGCAAGGTGAAAAAGCTGGTACGCATTGCCGGCTCCGGTGGCGGCATGAGCGTGTCTTTCTCCTCCGACCTGGTCAACCAGGCGATCTACTACGATCGTGACAAGGATGCCCTTACCATCACCCGCCTGCCCAAGGCCCTGCGGGAGCAGCTGCAGCGGTATCTTGAGGTCAGGGAGGATTAGTTAGCCACGGAAGGACACGGAAGGACACGGACGACACGGACAAAGACAAAGAAGAAGGGGTCAGATCAAGCTTGATCTGACCCCGCCCCATCCAGGCTACTCTCTACTGCCAAACTTCGGCTTACCTATCCTAGCCAACAGAAGCGCGATAGTAATAACCAGCATTATCAGAAAGGTGTATTGCCCAAAAACCTGAAAGACCCCCCATGCCAACGCTGCGAGCACTACACAAGCGAGCAGAAACAGTAAGTTTTTTAGCATCATGCGTACTCGAAAGTTGAGGGGGAATTTTTGGCCCGAATCCCGAAGCTGCTTCTAAAACCATGACCTTATGCTTCCGCCCGCGGGCGTAAAAACCTCATTGCTGGCTTTGGTCCTCAGCATGGAACTTCAGTGCAGAGTGGGCAGCATCGATAAATAGCAGAAAAATCAGGAACAAAGAGAAAACTGACGAGGGCCCAATGGACAGATTTAAAAGCTCGTTCAGCACGAGAAGGCTGGCCGTTGTAAACAGACATGCTCCCACAGCGGCATCGGCTATTTGACGGCTACGCCTGACTCGCCCGTTGCTGACGGCAAGTCGCCGGCAATGCCAAAGGACCCCAAGAAGGAGAGCGATTGATGCGAGCGCGATCAGCATTTGTAGCTACTCTCCCTCCCCCAGGACAATTGCCAACATCTCATCACAGAATTCCCCCGTGAACCGGCTTTTTCGGAAAGAACTCCATGTCGTGTCGGATGAGAGCGTAAAAGAGAAGTCGTTCAGCAAGACAAAATCATGAGCACGGAGAGCCTCCTTTGCGCCCCAGCCCCCTCCCTGAATCAACCGCTCGGCGCGAATGCTGCCATTTTGGTAGCGGTTTGCACGGTCTACATCTTCAAATTCCTCTTCAAAGACCACCGCACATAAGCTGAGGTTAAGTGAACTCCGCGTGTAGCCTACCAGTGTGGAATCCAGGCCTGCGCTCTGCCCGCTGGCCCCGCTGACTGCTGCGGAAAAAGCGAGGAGCATGCTGAAAACCGCCGGGGAACAAATCCTGCCCGGGGAACCATTCAAGCCAGGATAAATCATTTTGCAGCCTTCCGGACACACTGAAAACTGGTTAAAACCGAAAGAAACAGAAACAGGAAAAAAGCGACACCAAAGAGATGCAAATTGAGGGTTCCGCCACTACCCCTAAGGAGAAACGTCAACGCCAAAGCAAACAGTACAGCAACCAGGACCATAGACGTACCAAACCAGGTCTTTGCTCTATTGATCAATCCAGGTTGTAACAAAAGGCGTCGCAGCAGAGTCATGAAGACAAACCATGCCGCGATGCCGGTCCCAACGCCGAGAAGTAACATTAGAGGTCGCTGTACGCCAGAAGGCCTCGAGCCGACAGCTCTCTCCGTGCCTTGTCAGAGCTATTTTTTGACATAACGTTGAGCCCTGCAATGACAATTGCAATGGGAATCGCGGCGTATCCAGCTAGCGCAACGCTTCTCGTACTAACGCCCAGACGTCGGGCTACGGCCTCGACCAATCCGCTTCCGGCCAGCGCCCTCACCCGGTCACTGGCAGCTGCTCGTGCCCCTTTTGTAGCAACCTCATAAGCTGCCGATGCAACACCTGCCGCCGTCAAGCCACCAACTATGCCTTCCGGACTGGAGGGAAGGATGTGTCCTGTTACTCCGGCTACCGTTTTATTGAAGTCAAAGAAGTCTCGTAGCTCCTCATCATTCAGCGACCACATAAACCAATAGGGCTGAACCCGCTGCATCACAACGAGTTCACGTAGTTTTGATTGTAACTTGCTCGGTGGAACCTGTTGATTTATGCGACGGTTAACGTCGATATGCTCTCTTTGATCCAGGTGGCGATGAACGGCCACTCCACACAGAAGGCTCCCGTAAAACTCAAGATCTGTATTCATCTGACGCTTGTGTTCGGCACTAAGACCCATAAGGTCGGCGAGCGCCAAAACAGGGGTGGCTTTAAAATCACTGGTGACGTAACGACTGGTTGCAGTATTCGCTGCCATGCGCTTATTCCTTGCGTAGTTTTTTAAATTCCCTTTAAAACTCAGTTCTCTGAACCGTGTCTCCCGGCGAAACCGGAAGAAATCACTGTCGGTAACAGGAAGATTGACGCCCGAACAACTTGAGAACATCCGGTGTCTACTGGGGCGATTCCATCCCGCCGCTGAATCTAGCAAAGCCCATGTTTTCGAACAAGTCACCTTAAACCAGTTTGAGTACCAGCCAGCTCATTCATCGACAGACACGCGTCGGTTTCAGTCCATTTACCCCGGACCTCTGGTTGCGGATTGAACAGCGAGTTACAATGGCCGATTAATTCCCCGGCGGATTAGCCATCGCATTTGCGCGCACCGCCGTTTTCCCGGTGGGCGCGCACCAGTTTACGTTGAGACCCATGACCAAAAAGCTTTACATCAAAACCCATGGCTGCCAGATGAACGAGTATGACTCCTCGCGCATGGCGGATCTTCTGCAGGTAGGTGAGGCGGTCGAGATGACCGATTCGGAGCAGGATGCGGACATCCTGTTGCTGAACACCTGCTCTATCCGGGAAAAAGCGCAGGAAAAGGTGTTCCACCAGCTGGGTCGCTGGAAGGGCTACAAGGCCAGCAAGCCGGATCTCATCATTGGAGTGGGGGGCTGCGTAGCCAGTCAGGAGGGGCAGGCGATCATTGACCGGGCACCCTACGTAGACATGGTCTTCGGGCCCCAGACCCTGCACCGCCTTCCGGAGATGATCACCGAGGTCCGTGCCAAGGGCGGCGTTGGCGTGGTGGACGTGAGCTTTCCGGAAATCGAGAAATTCGACAACCTGCCCTCCCCTGGCGCCGATGGCCCTTCGGCCTTTGTTTCGATCATGGAGGGCTGCAGCAAGTACTGCACTTTCTGTGTTGTGCCCTACACCCGGGGCGAAGAAGTCAGTCGCCCCCTTGATGACGTGCTTGCCGAAGTCGCCCACCTGGCGGGTCAGGACGTCCGTGAGGTAAATCTGCTGGGGCAGAACGTGAACGCCTATCAGGGCGAGACCCATGATGGCGACACGGTGGATCTTGCGGAGCTGATCACACTGATTGCAACAATCGACGGCATTGACCGCATCCGTTACACCACCTCTCACCCGGTTGAATTCACGGATGCCCTGATTGACGTATATGCCCAGGTACCGGAACTGGTGAGCCACCTGCATCTGCCGGTCCAGAGCGGCTCGGACCGGATCCTGGCGGCCATGAAACGTGGCCATACGGCGCTGGAATACAAATCCAAACTGCGCCGGTTACGCAAAATCCGGCCGGATATGAGCTTTTCTTCCGACTTCATCATCGGTTTTCCCGGGGAGACGGAGAAGGATTTTGAGGACACGATGAAGCTGATCAACGACATTGGCTTTGATGTGTCTTTCAGCTTTGTCTACAGCGCCCGCCCGGGCACACCGGCCGCTGATCTGCCAGATGAGACGCCGATGGAGTTAAAGAAGCAGCGGTTAAGCATCCTCCAGCAGCGTATCAATCAGTTTGCACACGACATCTCCCGCAAGATGGTGGGTTCTACCCAGCGGATTCTGGTGACGGGACTGTCCAAAAAGGATCCCGGTGAGTTTGCGGGGCGGACAGAGAACAACCGTATTGTGAACTTCCGGCATGACAACCCCGGGGTGATTGGGCATTTTATCGATGTCGAGATCAGGGAAGCATTGCCGAACTCCCTGCGTGGGGCGCCGGTCAGTTCGGAGTTGTTTTAGAACCGTTGGCCGGGCATTTCGGCTGGGAGCAGGGCGAGCGAAATTCGGCCGGGATCTACTTGTTTTCTTCATGGAGGACCAGCACATTAATTTATCAGGCTGAGGGCTGGGAAGCTTTCCAAAAACGTGGAGCGCCAGGGATGGCGCGACCGAGCCCTACAGGGACGTATTTACGGGCGTTTTTTGGAAAGCTTCCCAGCCCTCCGCCATGGCACCAAATCCAAACTGCATACTCCCTGAAAAAGATACCAGAGGAGTAAACCTGACGGAGAAAGATTGAAAACCAACGATTCAAGACAATTCGACCTGCACCCCGTTGATCAGCGCCGCCTGGCAACCCTGTGCGGGCAGTTCGACGAGCACCTCAAACACATCGAACGTCGCATGGACGTTCGCATCGGCCGCCGGGGACATCACTTCAGAGTGGAGGGTGAAACCGAACACGTTGCAGCAGCGGTGGAAGTCATTCGGCACCTGTACCGGGAAACCGAAGCCGAAGAGGATATCAGTCCTGACACAGTACACCTGTTCATCCGGGAATCCGGCTTTGAGCGCCTGCCGGAAGAAGTGGCCTTTGATGGCAGCCTGAGCGTCATCAAAACACCGAAGCTGCAGGCCAAGCCCCGCGGTCCCAACCAGCAGCGCTATGTCCACAACATCCGCACCCATGACCTCAATTTTGGAATAGGGCCGGCCGGTACCGGCAAGACCTGGCTCGCCGTGGCCTGTGCCGTTGAGGCCCTGCAGGACGAGCAGGTCAAACGGATTCTGCTGGTACGTCCCGCAGTGGAAGCCGGCGAGAAGCTCGGTTTCCTGCCCGGCGACCTGGCCCAGAAAGTGGACCCCTATCTCCGGCCGCTTTACGACGCGCTTTATGAAATGCTTGGGTTTGAGAATGTAACCCGGCTGATCGAAAAAAGCGTGATCGAGATTGCCCCCCTTGCCTTCATGCGGGGCCGGACGCTGAACAATTCGTTCATTATTCTGGATGAGAGCCAGAACACCACCCGGGAACAGATGAAAATGTTTCTTACCCGGATCGGCTTTGGCTCAACCGCTGTCATTACCGGCGACACCACCCAGATCGACCTGCCAAGGGGCCAGAATTCGGGGCTTGCCCATGCAGCCGGCATTCTGAAAGATGTCCCCGGCATCGGCTTTACCCGGTTTGAAGCGAAGGACGTTGTCCGGCACCCTCTGGTCCAGCGCATCGTGGAAGCCTACGATTCCTTCGATGAAGGTAGCGGGAAAACGCAATGAGCGATCTGGCAGTCGATATCCAGCGGGCGACCGATGTCTCTGACCTGCCCGCGGACAGTGAACTCGAACACTGGGCAGCCCATGCCTGGCAGTCGGATGAATCCTCGGAAGTGACACTCCGCATTGTTGACAGGGAAGAGAGCGCACAGCTCAACAGCCTGTACCGTCACAAGACAGGACCGACAAACGTTCTCTCCTTCCCCTTCGAGGCGCCAGCAGGTATAACAGTGCCCCTCGCCGGGGATCTGGTTGTCTGCGCGCCGGTGGTTGAGGATGAAGCCCGGGAGCAGGGAAAAACGCTGCGCGCTCACTGGGCTCATATGGTGATTCATGGCATGCTGCATCTTCAGGGCTATGATCATCTGGCCGATGATGAGGCTGAGCTAATGGAAGCCCTTGAAATCGGACTCCTGAAGGACCTGGGGTTTGGGAATCCATACGAATCAGAGGAAACGGAAAAGGACTCATGAACGACGATCAGTCGAGTCGCAGTCAGGGCAACAAATCCTGGCTGGAACGTATATCACAGGCCTTCTCCAGCGAGCCTGAATCCATCGAAGAGGTGCTGGAAATACTCCGCGATGCCGAGGAGCACGACATCATCGATGTCGACTCCATGAGCATCATTGAAGGCGCGATGCAGATGATCGACATGCGGGTCGATGAAATCATGATCCCCCGCTCCCAGATGATCACGGTAAAGGCTGCCCAGGAGCCCAAAGCCTTTCTGAAAGATGTCATTGACTACGCCCACAGCCGCTTTCCGGTGGTGGGTGACAGCCAGGATGATGTGATCGGCATACTGCTGGCCAAGGACCTGCTTCCCCTTGCCCTGAACGATGAACTTGACTGGTCCCATGTCCGTGAGATTCTGCGGCCACCCACGTTCGTCCCGGAAAGCAAGCGCCTTAACCAGCTGCTGAAAGAGTTCAAGGAAACCCGCAACCACATGGCCATCGTGGTGGACGAGTACGGCGGCACAGCCGGACTGATCACCATCGAGGATGTCCTGGAGCAGATCGTTGGAGAAATCGAGGACGAGCACGACTTCGATGAGGAAACCAACATCAAGGCCAGGGGGGATGGCAGCTTCGCAGTCAAGGCGGTAACGCCGGTCGAAGACTTTAACGAATGCTTCAAAACCGAGCTCGACGAAGAGGAGTTTGACACCATCGGCGGCGTTGTCCTGAAGGAGTTCGGGCACCTGCCCCGCCGGGGTGAGTCCATCGATATCGGCGGGCTCAACTTTACCATTGCCAATGCTGACAACCGCGTTATCCGCCTGCTCCAGGTTACGCGTAGTGAGAGCTAGCAATCCCGGCCGCCGCTGGCTGGATGTTTTTGTACTTCTGATTGCCGGCGGCCTCCAGACTCTTACCTTCTCGCCTTTCAACTGGTGGTGGCTGGCGCCGGTTTCCATCGTATTGGTGCTGCTCGTCTGCCTTGAGCTGTCTCCTCGAGACCTTTTCCGCGCCGGATGGATTTTTGGCCTTGGCCTGTTTGGCAGCGGCGTTTCCTGGGTTTATATCAGCATCAGTGAGCACGGCAACACCTCGGCGCTCATAGCCATCATCCTCACTGCGGTTTTCGTGGCCGGGCTCGCGCTCTTCCACGCTCTCGCCTTCTGGGCCTGGGGACACCTGGCCCGGGGAAATCCTGTCCGGCGGCTGATTCTTTTCCCCGCTATCTGGATCCTGGGCGACTGGCTCAGGAGCTGGCTGCTCACCGGGTTTCCCTGGCTGTTTCTCGGTACCGGCCAGGTTGATGGTCCTCTGGCCGGTTTCGCGCCTGTGGTGGGGGTCTATGGCATTACGTTCTGGATTGTCACTACAGGGGCAGCTGCCTATGCTGCCTGGCTGCTCGTCCGCTCCGCCCGGCCGGCTCTCGCAACAGCCGTGGTGGTGGCGGGTCTTGTGCCATGGCTGGCGGGGCCCTTCGCGGCAAAATTCAACTGGACCCTGCTGGCAGACAAACCCCTTTCCATAGCCGCAATGCAGGGTGACATCCCCCAGCAGATCAAGTGGGACCCGGAATTCCTGAAAGAGCAGATAAGGGTTTATCTGGATCTGACAGACGACGACTGGCATCGGGACCTGATTCTGTGGCCCGAAACCGCCATTCCCCTGACCCAGGATCAGGCCGGGCCGATCATCGAATTAATCCGGGAAGAACTTGGGCCAGACAGCACCCTGATCACCGGAATTCCCTGGTTTGGCTTTAGCGAGCAGCTAAACGATTCCACCTTTCACAACAGCATCATGGCCATTGGCAACGGCGAGGGTATCTATCACAAACAGAAGCTGGTGCCTTTCGGGGAATATGTTCCCCTACAGCAATGGCTCCGGGGTCTGATCGGCTTTTTTGATCTGCCCATGTCAGACTTCTCCCCTGGGCCGACCAATCAGTCGCCACTGCGGGCGGGAATACATCGGATCATGCCGTTTATCTGCTATGAGGTGGCCTACCCGGATTTTGTTGCCAGTTACGCCATGGGCACGGACCTGCTGGTAACCATCAGCAACGACGGCTGGTTCGGTGATTCCCTGGGACCTGTCCAGCACCTCCAGATCGCGCGCATGAGGGCACTGGAGACCGGGCGATACATGCTGCGGGGGACCAACAATGGCATCACGGCAGTGATTGACCAGCGGGGACAGGTGACAGGCACCATTCCCCGGTTTTCCCGGGACACCCTCCGTGGCGAGGTCTATACCGCTTCTGGCGCAACGCCCTTCATGCTCTCAGGGTCATGGCCGACCCTGACTCTGGCGGCAATCCTGATTGTGTTCACAAGGCAACGGAAGATACCCCCGCTCCGTTGACGCGGGCCCTCCGGGATGGGCCTGCGCGCTCCGGCGCTACCTTTCAGAGGGCGCCGAGGGTATGGGTGCTTCCTCATGGGGCCAGTGTGCGGTAACCCGTTCGAAATAATGGGAGTTGCAGGCTTCGCAGGGCTCTATGTGGTCAGTTCTGGTCAGACACCGCATATGACCGCATTCCACGCACCTCAGAACCCCGGCCGTTGCCACCTCCCCGCTGATGTACTGGCCAGCTTCCCGGTTATGGAGCTTCTGGTCGAGCTCCACGTAGTCCACCCGGGTCTTGTCGGCCACGGAAAAAAGCAGTTCTTTCAGGCGGTGCTCAATCAGCGAAAGATCCAGCCGGAGCCATTCCCCGACGCTGCCGCCTGGGTCCTTGTCCACAAAGTGGGCCAGGTGCTCCAGATCACGCTGCAGGTAGGCTGACAGAAGACTGATCTCGTCGCGGGTCATTTCCTCCAGTTCGACCTCCTGCCTCGCCGCATTTTCGATCTCCTGCCGCAGTTCATCGAGGCTGGAACGCTCCAGATCCCTGAGCCGCAATTCCACCCGCTCAAGCATCCGGTTATAGGCGTCCAGCGCCTTCCCTGTAAATGAACTTCGGGGCTCTGTCATGGCATCCACTCCTGAATTGAAAACATGTGTCTCTTCTATCTCCAGCCTGGCACAAGACACCGCGCGCTGCAGGCTACCTGTAAGGGATCTGGTGCGTTAGAATGTCCGGCCCCTCCGTGACTCTTATTTTACAGCAGTTTTTTCGACAACAGATTTTTTCGACAACAGGTAATACAGGCAATGGCAGGAATGGACGAGCAATACAGCCCGCGAGAGGTTGAGCACAATGCCCGGCAGTTCTGGGAAGACAACCAGACTTTTCGCGTCCAGGAAGAACCGGGCAAGCCCAAGTACTACTGCCTCTCCATGTTCCCCTACCCCAGCGGCAAACTGCACATGGGCCACGTCCGCAACTACACCATAGGCGACGTGGTTTCCCGGTACCAGCGCATGCAGGGCAAAAATGTCATGCAGCCCATGGGGTGGGACGCTTTCGGTCTTCCTGCCGAGAATGCGGCTATCGCCAACAGGTCGGCGCCTGCGAAATGGACCTATGCCAATATCGAGTATATGAAAAACCAGCTCAAGCAGCTGGGGTTCGGCTATGACTGGAGCCGTGAACTGGCTACCTGCAAGCCCGACTACTATCGCTGGGAACAGTGGTTCTTCACCCGCCTGTTCGAGAAAGGCCTGGTCTACAAGAAAATGTCCACGGTCAACTGGGATCCTGTTGATCAGACCGTACTTGCCAACGAACAGGTGGTGGATGGCCGGGGCTGGCGTTCCGGGGCGGTTGTGGAACAGAAGAAGATTCCCCAGTGGTTTATCCGCATCACCGACTACGCCGAGGAGCTTCTGGCCGATCTGGACCAGCTCGATGAGTGGCCGGAGCAGGTCAAGACCATGCAGCGGAACTGGATCGGCAAGTCCGTGGGCACTGAACTGACCTTTGACCTGAAGGACCACGAGGGCGGACTCACGGTATATACCACCCGTCCAGACACCCTCATGGGCGCCACCTACATGGCGGTTGCGGCGGAGCACCCGCTGACCCGGGAGGCGGCGGCCAATAGCCGCGAGGTTTCGGAGTTCATCGAACAGTGCCGCAACAGCAAAGTGGCGGAAGCGGACATGGCCACCATGGAAAAGCTGGGCGTGGACACAGGCTACCGTGCCATACACCCCCTGACTCAGGAGTTGGTCCCGGTCTGGGCTGCGAACTTTGTCCTCATGGAATACGGCACGGGCGCCCTGATGGCAGTACCGGCCCATGATGAGCGCGACCATGAGTTCGCACTCAGGTACCGACTGCCCATCAAACAGGTCATTGCGCCACTGGACAACCGTGAAATCGATATTCACGAACAGGCCTTCACGGAAAAAGGCGTGCTCGTCGACTCCGGAAGATACACAGGGCTGACCAGTGAAGAGGGCTTCAATGCCATTGCGGACTTCCTCGAGCAGGAAGGCATTGGCCGGCGCACGGTCAACTACCGACTGCGGGACTGGGGCGTCTCCCGCCAGAGATACTGGGGCGCTCCAATTCCCATGATGACCCTGGCTGACGGCACGGAGCGCCCGGTACCGGACGACCAGTTGCCGGTGGTGCTACCGGAAGACGTCGAGATGGATGGCGTCAAATCCCCCATCAAGGCAGACCCGGAATGGGCCCAGACCACCTGGCAGGGCCAGCCTGCCACCCTGGAAACCGACACTTTTGACACCTTCATGGAGTCATCCTGGTATTACGCCAGATTCTGCAGCCCCAATTACGACAAGGGGATGCTGGATCCTGAGGCCGCCAACTACTGGCTGCCGGTAGACCAGTACATCGGCGGGATTGAACATGCCATCCTGCACCTGCTCTATGCCCGCTTCTTCCACAAGCTGCTCCGGGATGTCGGCCTGGTCACCAGCTCTGAGCCCTTCAAGCGGCTGCTTTGCCAGGGCATGGTGCTGGCCGATACCTATTACCGGGAAGACGAGCGGGGCGGCAAGGAGTGGATACCACCAGCAGACGTTGTGATCGAGCGCAATGAGAAGGGCCAGATCGTCAGCGCCCGGCACAGGGATGATGGACTGCCGGTGATCCCGGCTGGTACCACCAAGATGTCAAAATCCAAGAACAACGGGATCGACCCCCAGGCCATTATTGACCAGTACGGAGCGGATACCGTGCGGCTGTTCATGATGTTCGCGGCACCGCCGGAACAGTCCCTGGAGTGGTCTGACAGCGGCGTGGAAGGTGCTCACCGATTCCTCAGGCGTCTGTGGCGCATGGTCAGTGAACACACGGCCGCCGGCCCAGTGCCGGGGCTTGAGGCCGACAGCCTGAACGATGCCCAGAAAGACGTTCATCGCAAGACCCATGAGACCATCGCCAAGGTCAGTGACGACATCAGCCGCCGGCTGACATTCAATACCGCCATTGCCGCGGTGATGGAACTGCTGAATGAAGCCGGCCGCCTTGAAAACGACAGCCCCCAGAGCCGCGCTGTACTCCAGGAAGCTCTCGAAACGGCGGTATTGATGCTTTCACCCATTGCCCCCCATGTCTGTCACAGTCTCTGGCAGAGCCTCGGCCATGATGAGCCGGTGGTTGATGTGCGCTGGCCCGAGGCGGATGAACGCGCGATGGTCAGAAGCCGGATACAGGTGGTCCTGCAGGTCAATGGCAAGGTCCGGTCCCGAGTCGAAGTGCCGGCAGGCATGGACAACGCGGGCCTGGAGACCCTGGCACTGAAAGATGAAAACGTGGCCCGTTTCACTGAGGGCAAGACAGTTCGCAAAGTGATCGTGGTGCCGGGCAAACTGGTCAATGTGGTGGCCAGCTGATATGGCATTTTCCCGGCTGCTTCTGGTCCCCTGCCTGCTTGCGCTTAGTCTGACCGGCTGCGGTTTTCAGCTGCGGGGCCAGGCCCAGATATCCGATGCGCTGGAGCCGATTGCTCTGCAATGCAATGAAAGAATGCCGCAGGAGCTGTGTCGCACGGTGAAAAATCAGCTCGAACTCAGAGATATCCAGCTGGCCGAGCCTGAAGATGCCGCCCATGTGCTGAGGCTGGAAAATTTCAGGGAGGAGCGCCGGGCCAGCGCCATCACACAGCAGGCGTCCGCTGCGGAATTCGATCTGCGGCAGTCCCTTTCGATGTCCGTTATCACCAGTGACAGCCTTCCGCTGATCGCCGATACCCAGCTCTCCACCCGGGACACCTACCGCTATGACGAGACCAACGTCCTTGCCAAACGCCGGGAAGAGCAGGAAATCCGTAGCGGACTCTATCAGCGGCTGGCGGAACAGATCATCTTCCGGCTGGCGCCTCTGACCGGCGAGCGGATCGAGTCCCTCCGTTCCGCGGCGGCAGCGGCAGCCGAAACCGAAGCTGATCGGGACGAGACTCCGTGAAGACCCAGCCTGCACAGCTTCCGCAACTGCTGAAGAAAAGTCTTGGGCCAGTCTATCTGGTGTCCGGGGATGAGCCTTTGCTGGTCCAGGAATCCTGTGACCTGATACGCCAGACGGCCAGGGAGGCCGGCTTTCATGACCGGGTGACGTTTCACGCTGACCGCCAGCTGGACTGGAATCTGGTGGCCGAGGAATTCAGTGCCCTGTCACTTTTCGCCGAAAAGCGTCGCATCGAGATACACCTGCCCACCGGCAAGTTGGGGGATGGACGCAGTGTCATGGAGCAGGTGCTTGCTTCTCCCTCCGAGGATATCGTGCTGCTTCTGATCAGCGCCCGGCTCGACCCGGCGGAACTGAAGCGCAAATGGTACAAGGCGCTTCAGGCTTCAGGCGTCCACGTGGTCGTCTGGCCTGTGGACTCAGACAGGTTCCCCGGCTGGCTTCAGCAGCGCGCACAGGCAAAGGGTCTCACCCTGACCCGCGGAGCCCTGGAAATCCTGACTGACAGACTTGAAGGCAATCTGCTGGCCGCCAGCCAGGAAATGGATCGCCTGGTCCTGTTCAGCAAGACCGGCACCATCGACGAGGAAACTGTCGAGCAGGCAGTGCAGAACAGTGCTCGTTTTAACCCGTTTGACCTGGTAACCGACATTCTTACCGGCAAGGCCCCGAGTGCCCACAGGATTCTTGGAGCGCTGCAGCAGGAAGGGGAAAACCCCCTGGGCCTGCTGACAGTGCTGAGCCGGGATCTGAATCTCACCCTCGAGTTGCAGCGGGCCCTGGGCCGGAGAGAAGCCGCCGCCAGCTTTCTCAAATCCCATGGGGTCTTTCAGCCGCAGCGCATGAAGGCACTGGAGCAGGCAGCCCGCAGGCTGTCAGCAGGCCAGCTTAACCAGGCCATCATTCGTTGCAGCGATACGGACCGTGCCGCCAAAGGCTTTGGCGAGCATACCCCATGGTTTCACCTTCGCACTCTCAGTACCGAGCTCAGCCAGAGCTAAGCCAGAGCTAAGCCCCTTGACAGCTTTTGACCATCCCCTGCATTGTTGCTTGTGTAAGGCCGGCCTTGTGGCCCGTGCCATTTCGTTCAGCGGAGGTGCGAATCATGACTCTGAAGGATGATATGAAGGAACTGTCCGAGACCCTGCAAAGATACAGGGACGAAGCTCGCGTCCATCTCCACCTTGCCCGTCAGGACGTGAAAGACGAATGGGATGATCTGGAAGTATACTGGCAGCGTTTTCGCAGCAAGGTCGACGACATCGTTCACGATGCGGAAGACACGAGCCAGGAAACACGGCAATCGGCCAGGGAACTCGGCAACGAGCTGAAACAGGGATACGAGCGTCTCAGAAAACGTTTGAAATAGCCTGTTGCATAAATGCACAAATCCTGGCGACTGCGGCCGTGACAGGACATGGCTCTGTGCCATAATTGAGATGTAAATCACACATTGGTTTCGGGATAGCGCGGATACAGTGCACCGGGGGGTCTACATCGTCATGAAAGGACTTTTCGGCTTTCCCGTTGTACTCCTGCTGGCTTTCCTTGGACCTCTGACCGTCGTGGCCCAGGACTTACCCACTGATCCGGACATCGTAGTCAAGGAAGTGTTCTGGGGCGAATTGAAGAAAGATGGTGGACGCACCTTTTTCTGTGATACCCCCTTTGCCAGCAAGGGCTTCATGGTAACCCAGGGCTACATTTACCCTCTCAGCCATGCACAGACGGTGCTCAAGTGCGGCACCGCCAGTCAGTGCGAACAGAATGCCGCCTACCGCAGGATCGCATCCGATCTGTTCAACATAATCCCTGTTCAGAGCCGGATCGAAATCTGGCGCCGAAACGCCAAATATCAGGAGCTGGGCTCGACGGGATCAGTAAAGGACTGCGGGATACGGGCAAGCACGCAATTCATAGAGCCTCCTGATCACGTCAAAGGTGATGTGGCCCGCACCATTGCCTATATGGCAAGAACCCATGACCTGCCTCTGGTGGCACCCGAACTTACGCTGCAGGAATGGAATCGTCAGGATCCCCCGGACGAGAGGGAGATAAGCCGTCACCAGCAGATCGCCGAACTGCAGGGAAATGAGAATCCCTTTGTGACACAGCCGGGACTGATGGAAGAGCCGTAGAAGATCTCTGGTAGCGGGGCTGTCCTGCCAGGGCTGACCCATGGTCAAACCCTGACAGGCAACCATATGCTCAGAATTCCTGAGCGTGCAGAGCCATCATGGAGTCGCTTCCGCTGCGGATGCTTTCCGCGAGGGACACGGTTTTCGGCAACATGCGGTCAAAGTAGAACCGTGCAGTCTTCAGCTTGCCTGTGTAGAAGCCGGACGTGTCGGCTTCCGCCTTCACTGCTGCCGCCTTGACGATCTTCACCCACATGTAGCCAAGTGCCGTGAGGCCGAAGAGGTCCAGGTATTCCACGGAGGCTGCGCCTATGGAATCGGGATTCTGCGCGGCCTGACCAATTACATGTTCGGTGACATCCGACAGGCGCTCAAGGGCTGCGGCCAGAGGCTCAAGGTAGGGCCGGAGGGCCGGATCGGAAGCATTCTGTTCAATGAAGTCGGCCATATCCTCAGCAAACAGCTCGTAAAGCTTACCCTGGCTGCCCACTACCTTGCGTCCCATGAGATCCAGCGCCTGGATGCCATTGGTGCCTTCGTAGATCTGGGTGATGCGGACATCCCGGACCAACTGCTCCTGGCCCCACTCCCGTACATAACCATGGCCGCCGAATACCTGCTGCCCCAGAACACAGGCATCAAGGCCGCGGTCGGTCAGAAAGGCCTTGGCAACCGGTGTCAGCAGGGCCACCATGCCTTCGGCGAGGACCCTGCGATCTCCGTCCTCGGCGTATTTGGATATGTCGAGCCACTGGGCGACGTAAGTGGAGAACGCGCGGCCGCCTTCGACGTAGCCCTTCATGGTGAGCAGCATGCGACGCACGTCAGGATGCACGATGATCGGGTCGGCAACCTTGTCCTTGTGCTGCGCTCCGGTGGGGGCACGACTCTGGATACGCTCCAGCGCGTATTCCCGGGCGCTCTGCAGGGAAGCTTCGGCAGCCCCCATGCCCTGGATCCCGACACCAAGCCGTTCGTAGTTCATCATGGTAAACATGGCTGCAAGGCCCTTGTTGGGCTCACCCACCAGCCATCCTCTGGCACCGTCAAAATTCATCACGCAGGTGGCGGAACCCTTGATCCCCATTTTCTTTTCAATGGAGCCACAACTCAGGCTGTTGCGCTCACCCAGGGTACCATCTTC
The DNA here is from genome assembly GCF_044799475.1 of Marinobacter sp. Taxonomy (GTDB): domain Bacteria; phylum Pseudomonadota; class Gammaproteobacteria; order Pseudomonadales; family Oleiphilaceae; genus Marinobacter. The sequence continues at coordinate 3,812,986 of NZ_CP085217.1, forward strand.
GTTGACCAGGAATTTTGGCACGAGGAACAGCGAAATCCCTTTTGGTCCTTTTGGTGCGTCAGGCAGCTTGGCCAGCACGAGATGGATGATGTTCTCAGCCATGTCATGCTCGCCCCAGGTAATGAAGATCTTGGTGCCAGTGACCTTGTAGGAGTCATCATCCTGAGGCTCCGCTTTCGTGCGGATGATTCCCAGATCGGTTCCTGCGTGGGGTTCTGTCAGGCCCATGGCACCTGACCATACTCCGGAGTACATGCTGGGCAGGTATTTTCCCTTGAGCTCCTCACTTCCGTGAGCGTCCAGCGCCAGACAGGCGCCGGCGGTCAGCATCGGCGCCAGGCCAAAGGCCATGTTGGCGCCCTGCAGCATTTCCTCGAACTGTGCCACCAGGGTCTTGGGCATGCCCATGCCACCAAAATCCGGGTTGCCCCCAAGGCCATTCCAGCCACCTTCCACAATGGTCTGGTAGGCTTCGCGGTAGCCGTCCGGAGTGGTCACTTCACCGTCATTCCACTTGCAGCCCTGTTCATCGCCCTCCCTATTCAGAGGCGCCAGCACGCCGGATGTGATCTTGGCGGCCTCTTCGAGGATGGCGTCAGCGGTTTCGGGATCCACCTGTTCCGCCAGTTTGGGCAAAGAGGCCCACAGGGAGGGAACATCGAATACCTCATTCATAACAAAACGAATGTCACGCAAAGGCGCCTGATAGTCTGCCATTGAATAGTCTCCAATATGCGGGGCGGCAACAGGGACGCTGCCCATCCGACGATTCTGAAAAAGTGGCCCAGTTTAACCAAAACTGGGCGTGAACTCATGGTATTTGACCGGGACTTAAATGGAAAAACCCGCCTCCTGGGAGCGCGGGCTTTATCATGTTCCGGAATCGGCTCGTCTTAAAAGGCGAAGGCTTCTTCCGGCATGTCCATCAGGGTATCAGCGCCGGCCAGCATGCTTTCGGCGTGGCCACGTGCCCGCGGGAGTATCCGGGTGAAGTAGAACCGTGCGGTCTGGACCTTGGCATTATAGAAGGTTTCTTCTGTGGTGCCCTCGGCCATGGTGTTCAGAGCCACCTGTGCCATCTTCGCCCAGAGATAGGCAAATACGGCATAGCCGGAATACATCAGGTAGTCCACGGATGCAGAACCCACTTCTTCGCGGTTCTGCATGGCGCTCATGCCAAGCTTCACGGTGAGCTCTCCCCACTCCCTGTTGATAGCCTGAAGTGGCTCAATGAACTGCTTCATCTGCTCGTTTTCGGCGTTTTCCTTGCAGAAAACGTGAACCTGCCTGGTGAAACGCTTCAGAGACTCACCCTGGGTCATCAGCACCTTGCGGCCCAGAAGATCCAGCGCCTGAATACCGGTAGTGCCTTCATAGATCATGCCAATGCGGGCGTCGCGGACCACCTGCTCCATTCCCCACTCGGAGATGAAGCCGTGGCCACCGAATACCTGCATGCCGAGGTTTGACGCCTCGTGGCCAATCTCGGTGAGGAAGGCCTTGGCAATGGGAGTCAGGAAGCCCATCAGCTCGTCGGCTTCCCTGCGCTCTTCCTCGGTTTTACCACGCTGAACTATGTCACCCTGCTGGGCCGTGTAATAGATCAGTGCCCGCGCGCCTTCGGCGACCGCTTTCTGGGTCAGCAGCATGCGGCGCACGTCCGGGTGAACGATAATCGGATCGGCAGGCGCTTCCGGCTTCTTGGCGCCAGACAGCGAGCGCATGGCGAGACGGTCTTTGGCATAGGCCAGAGAACCCTGGAAGGACAGCTCGGCTGAACCCAGGCCCTGAATCGCCGTGCCCAGACGGGCAACGTTCATGAAGGTGAACATGCAGTTCAGGCCCTTGTTCTCCGGCCCAATCAGCCAGCCCTTGGCGCCATCGAAATTCATCACGCAGGTGGCGTTACCATGGATACCCATCTTGTGCTCGATGGAGCCACAGGAGACCGCATTCTGCTCAGCTGCATTGCCTTCGGCATCAGGAAGGAACTTGGGCACGATGAACAGGGAAATACCCTTGGTGCCTTCCGGAGCCCCGGGCAGACGTGCCAGAACCACGTGAATAATGTTGTCGGCCATGTCGTGTTCGCCGGCGGAGATGAAGATCTTGGTGCCGGTAATGCTGTAGGAACCATCAGCATTGGGCTCTGCCCTGCTGCGAAGGATGCCCAGATCCGAGCCACAATGGGCTTCGGTCAGACACATGGTGCCGGTCCACTCACCGCTGATCATTTTGGTGAGGTAGGTTTCCTTCTGTTCGTCCGTGCCGTGCAGCTCGACCGTGTTCATTGCGCCGTGGCTCAGCCCCGGGTACATACCCCAGGACCAGTTTGCAGTGCCGACCATTTCGCTCATCACGATGCCAACTGACTCAGGCAGACCCTGACCACCATGCTCGGGAGCGGCAGTCATGGAGGGCCAGCCACCCTCAACATACTGCTTGTAGGCTTCGCGGAAGCCAGTAGGTGTCTTCACACCTTCTTCACTCCAGGTACAGCCTTCCCGGTCACCGACCTGGTTCAGGGGGGACAGCACCTGTTCACAGAATTTGGCGCCTTCCTGGATAATCGCGTCGATCATATCGGGCGTTGCGTCTTCGGCACCCAGACTGGCGTAGTGTTGCTCACTATTCAGCAGCTCACTCATTACAAATTTGATGTCACGCAGGGGCGCTTTATATTCAGGCATGGAATCCACCTCAGTTATACGGTCATGACTGCAGCCAATGCGGCAGCACTAAGCCTTGATTTGTGCTTGTGGGCACCAGCCTGACGCCGCGAACGGCCCTCACTCTGGTGCTGCGAACGCCCCGCCGACGGTATTCAATCTGGCCAAGGCAACGCTCAAACAACTGTTTGAAACATACGTTTGTTACAGCAGAATTGTCAAGCGCCGCGCACGGAATTTGTGTTGCATTATGCAACCGATTGCCACAGCGTGGCCGTTTCACTGGAGGAAATAAAAATGGGAGATTCAGGCTACGGCCTGAAAACCTGACTCACTGCCCGAGGGAGAACTGTCTTCGCTTTCATTTGTGAGACCGGAAACCGAACCATAGACCGCAGAGGCGCGTTCGCCCCGTGCTTCACGGTCGCCAGCATCCTGCTGGTTTTCCCGCCGTTCAAGGGCCAGGTCGACCTGAGCCCGAAGCATCATCTGCATGGCTTCTGCTGCAACTGCGCGATCCTGGCCTGAGGGCTCTGCGGGCGCCATTGCGGCGGCACGCACGATCCGCATCTTCTCAACGGTTGCCTGGGGGTCCCCCTGAATCGGGGAAAGGCTGATGGATACTTCACCGCCAACGGCGTACTGGGCACCGTCCGGCCCTCGCTGAAACACATAGGAGATGGCACCGGCATACTGCCCTCCCACAGCCTTGTGAGCCATTTCATGGGCACGGACTTCCCGGTCCCGGGCCTTGAGCGTCTCAAGCTCTTTGAGCGCCGCTTCATCAAGGTTCACAGGCGAGACTGTGCTGTCTGAAGACGGCTTTCCGGGGACGGAACGGCCATCCGGGACAGAGCGCCGCTCGGACCCTGGCTTGGGTGTATCCGGAGCGGCTTCAACTTCCGGTAACACGGTTTTTCCCACGCCGCCACGAACGCCACCGACGATTGTCGGAGCCGGCCCAAAACCAGCGGGAGGAAGTGAAGTCGGAATCATTTCAGTGGCCGGGGATCAGGCCATGATGTCAAGAAGAGTGCCCACAGTTTCGTCAGCGGTCTTGACAACCTGGGCCGATGCCTCCACAGAGCGGGCATAGAGCTTCAGATCGACAATGGGCTCAAGCAGATCACCGGATCCGGACGCACTGCCCTGGGGGCCATCCTGGCCACCACGCGCAATGCGTCGCGCGGCGTTATCCATGCCCTGGATCCCTTCCTGAATGCCCTGAATACCAATTCCAAGCGTGTTGCTAATCATGGCAGCGACTACCTGACAGCCTTAGATGTGTACAATTAAGCCACACTTGTGTTCAGTTTTCAATCAATGGTGAAACATCGATCAGCGCGGCGAGTCGTTCCGGATCCTCCTGCCAGGGCAGGATCCCAAGGCAGGGCGCAGCTATGTGTTCCAGAAGGTAGCTCAGGGTGTCCTGTTCTGACGCCATCGCCTCAGCCTCGGGGCGGTTGGCCACCCAGCCTGCGAGGGCCAGCCCATCAGCGTTAATAGCCTCAACCGTCAGCAAAGCGTGGTTGATGCAGCCCAGCCTGAGGGGAACCACCAGAATGACATCCATACCAAGCTCCCGCGGCACCTGGGCGTATGTCTCGCTGTCATTCAGAGGAACCCGCCAGCCTCCGGCGCCCTCCACCAGTAAAAGGTCGGCCGGGCGAAGCTGGAGGCCGCGGCAGAATCCGGCCAGGCGCTGGGCAGATAGCTGCCTTCCCGCCTGCCTGGCAGCTACATGGGGCGCAATGGCAGGCTCCAGCGCCACGGGATTGACCTGCTCGTAGGACAGTGCTTCGGACATCGCCGCCTGTAACATCAGGGCATCGGAATTTCTCAGTCCATCAGGAGTCTGATCGCAGCCGGAGGCCACCGGTTTCATCCCGAGGGTGCGCAGCCCCCGCTGATTCGCCGCATGAAGGATCGCTGCGGAAACCAGCGTCTTGCCAACGCCTGTGTCAGTACCGGTAACGAAATAACTTTTTCTGGCCATGGCCCGGAGAACTCCGATAGTCAATCAGGCAGATGGCAGGTGAGCCATGCCGCCCTGTAAGTAGCATGGATCCGGCCATCACTGCCTTTCGGGTAATGGTGGCACATGGTCCGCAAACGGCCCGGCGCTGTCGCACTCCGGCGACGGGACGAGCCCTTGAAACCGGCCCCGATCGCTTTCAGCTCTGCCAGCAGGGCAAGTGGTGAAGGATAATCCAGTGCGATGGATTCGGTGGTAATCCGGTGCTCTGGTAGCACTTCAAGAGTCTGGCTGCGAAAACCAGCCTCGCTCTCGAACTGGTTAACGTGTTCCTGCCCGGGATCAGCCCGATGCCAGGCCTGCCTTAGCTCATCCAGCGTGCCGTCCAGCAGGGTTGAGACAAATAACTGCCCTCCCGGCCTGAGAACCCTGCGACACTCGGCCAGGACCGCCGAGGAATGGCGGCACCACTGGATCATCAGATTGCTGAACACCACATCCAGGCTGTTGTCCTTCAGCGGCAGGGACTCAGCATCCGCTGCCAGCCAGCGAATTCCGGGAGCGCCGGCAGCCCGCGCATAGTCCAGCATGCCCGGCGAAAGATCGGCTCCGGTTACGACATCTCGCGATCCGTTGAACATGTCCGCCAACTGGTCGGTGAACCAGCCGGTGCCACACCCCAGGTCAAGCACCCGACAGCCGGCGTTGGTACCTTGCAGGCACTGCCCTTCCTGGAGCTGATCCAGCATGACCTGGCCCATGTAGCGCTGTAGTCGGGCTGCGGGATTGTAGGTCTTCGAAGCAGCCCCGAAATCCTTCGCAATAGCTGATTTCGCGGGAGGAGCCAGGGTCGTCATGATTCCTCCTTTCCGAATATAAAATAATGAATCTCATCCCGGCACGATTTGATTGCCCGGCCCCGTGGCCAATGACTCATCCCTGGTATGGTAATCACCTCGGAAGTGTCAGCGGTCGCGAAAGTTTCTGCCCATGGGCCCACCACTGCATCTTTCCCAGCCTGGACATGGAGCGCTGGCACTCCCGCGCTCTGCCACAAGGATTGCTGGTTTTCCGATTCCAGCCAGTCCAGGCCACGGATCAGGTTGTCCGGGCTTACCGAAGCGCCCTGTTTGAGCCATGGCAGAAGATCCTGGCGGGCCTGCAGAGGATCGTCGCTGCCGTGGATCAACAGATGCTGGAAACGCCGCCAGGCCAGAGGGGGGGCGCTGACAACACCGGCCCTGAAGGCGGCAAACGCCTCAGCTGCCATGCCAGCCGACCAGTCAGGGCCAGCGACAAAGCGGGGGAACCCGGCGAGGGTAATCACCCTGTCAACCTGAGGGCCACCTGACGAGGCCGCTGCCATGACGATCTGGGAACCCTGGGACCAGCCTGCCCAGATCGAGGGGCCAGGATAGCGCTCAAGAAGACAGGCGGCAGCATCCGCCACCGATTCACACCGGCTCATCACCTCATCAGTCAACGATATCAGGTGCATTTTGCCGGGCCAGCGCTGGAACAGGGGAAGCAGCATGGCGGCATCGACGCCCCAGCCTCCGATAAGGACCAGTGAGGGTTGTGGGGCGGTCTGATTCATACCGCCTCTTCAGAAGCCCACTTCAGCAGTGGGCGACAGTCCGCGAGCGCCGCCACCAGTCGTTCCACATCCGCCATGGAGTGGGCTGCGCTGAGCGTCACCCGCAAACGGGCTTCGCCTTCCGGCACCGACGGCGGCCTGATAGCCGTGACCATAAGGCCTTTCTCCTCCAGCGCCTTACTCAGTGCCAGGGCAGACCAGTTGTCACCGACCATGATCGGTTGTATCGGAGTGCGGGATGGCATCAGCTCGTAACCAAGGGCCGATGCTCCGCGGCGGAATTCTGTAATCAGCGCCTGGAGGTGGCTGCGACGGTTTTCTTCCCGCTCAATCAGGTCGAGGCTGGCACAGGTAGCCATGGCAATAGCCGGAGGCATCGCTGTGGTGTAGATATAGGTCCGGGCCTTTTGTACCAGGTAATCCATCAGCAGTTGCGGGCCGGCGATAAACGCACCACCGGTGCCAACAGCCTTGCCCAATGTGCCTATCAGCACCGGCACATCCTCCTCGGAAAGCCCCTGCTCAATCAGACTGCCGCGCCCCTGGGGCCCAAGCACACCCACGCCATGGGCGTCATCTACCACCAGCAGTGCATCGTGCCTGCGGCAGAGAGCCGCGAGCTCCTTCAGGGGTGCAATGTCCCCGTCCATACTGAACACGCCATCGGTCACCACAAGTTTGTGACCATCGGTGCTGGCCAGCATAGCCGCCAGGGCCTCCGTGTCCCCGTGGGGATAGCGGCGAACCCTCGCGCGGCTGAGGATACAGCCATCGATAATCGAGGCATGATTCAGGCGATCTGAAAAAATGGTGTCGCCGCGGCCAGCCAGCGCCGATATTGCGCCCATATTGGCCATATAGCCGGTGGAGAAAAACAGGGCCGCGCTGCGGCGGGTAAACGCCGCCAACCGGAGTTCCAGCCGGTGATGGGCATCGTGATGGCCGCAGATCAGGTGTGACGACCCGCCACCCAGGCCAATATGCCGCATCGCATCCATGGCGGCACGGCTGATGCCGGGATGGCTGGCCAGACCCAGATAGTCATTACTGCAGAACGACAGCAGGGGAACACCGTCAGAGACCAGCTCTGGCTGCTGGGGCCCAGTGATCAACCGGCGCGTGCGGTAAAGCCCCGCCTGCTTTCGCTTTTCCAGTTCGGCTGCAAAGTCACGCATGGTCGGCCCTTGCCGGGGTCGCCTGCTTATGCAGACTCGCGGGTGGCATCGTAGAACATATGACGGGTCTGTTCGTATTCCACCGCCTCGACAATGGCTTCTTCCGCATCCTGCTCCGAGCAGGCCTGCTCGCGCATTTCCGGACGAATCCCCAGGCGCCTGAACAGCTCACGGTCCGCATCCGCTTCGGGATTGGCGGTGGTCAGCAGTTTCTCCCCATAGAAAATCGAATTGGCACCAGCCAGAAAGCACAGGGCCTGCATCTGATCGTTCATGTCTTCACGACCGGCAGACAGGCGCACATGGGAAGCGGGCATCATGATCCGGGCCACGGCCAGAGTCCGGATGAAGTCGAACGGATCCAGATCCTCGACGTTTTCCATCGGGGTGCCAGGCACTTTCACCAGCATGTTCACCGGAACACTTTCCGGGTGATGGGGAAGGTTGGCCAGTTGCACCAGCAGTCCCGCCCGATCATCCAGATCCTCCCCCATGCCCATGATCCCGCCGCAGCAGACCTTCATGCCGGCATTACGGACATTTTCAAGGGTATCCAGGCGATCCTGATAGCTACGGGTGGTGATGATATGGCTGTAGTATTTTTCGGAGGTATCAAGATTATGGTTGTAATAGTCGAGGCCTGCATCCGCCAGCTCTCTGGCCTGGTTTTCCTCAAGCATGCCCAGCGTCATACAGGTTTCAAGGCCCAGGGACTTCACCTGGCGAACCATATCCACCACATAAGGCATGTCTTTTTTTGAGGGGCTGCGCCAGGCAGCGCCCATGCAGAAACGTGAAGCCCCCTTGTCTCTTGCCGCTTTGGCCTCCTCCAGAACCTTTTCAATCTCGAGAAGTTTTTCCTTTTCAAGGCCCGTATTGTAATGACCGCTCTGGGGGCAGTATTTGCAGTCCTCGGGACAGGCGCCCGTCTTGATGGAAAGCAGAGTGCTCACCTGAACTTCGTTGGGGTCGAAATGCTCCCGATGCACTGCCTGGGCACGGAAAACCAGATCATTGAATGGCAGACCGAAAAGAGCGCGGGCTTCTTCCATGGTCCAGTCGTGACGAAGGGCGGTGGCAGTCATGAGCGTGTCCTGTTAAAAAGATGTCCTGTAAAATGTCCAAGGCCCGATCATGGCCAGGTTCAGGGAATGAACTGATGATAAAGCGCCTGAGTTCGCTGTCAACCCAAATCAAACTAAAGGTTAACGACTCATTCCGGCCCCGGGGCCAGTGTGTCGCCTGCCTTGCCAGCATCGCCGGTCATGGCCTTTGCATTGGCTGCTTTGATGATCTTCCGGTCAACCTCAGCCAGTGCCGCCAGTGCGCCCTGCCCCTGGCCATTGAGATCCGGCATCCTGTTTTCTGCGGCGAATGCCTCAGCCAGCCGCCGCCGTTTGAACGGGTAATCGCCCCCTGGCGCTACCAGTTTCCCGTCAACCAGCTTGTTTCCCGCTACAAATACAGTGGACAGCGGGCGCTGGGGCAGCCTCTCATCACAAGCCTGGTAACCCATGTAAGGGAGCAACTGGCCCAGGAACCGGACAGGCGACCCGATGTCCTGATTCCCAGCCCCATGCATTCGTCCCGCCAGCGCAAACGCGGGTTCAACCAGGCCGAGGATATCGCGGAGCAGTTGAGCCGGGCGATCGACGTGCCCTGGTCGGTCAGCCTCGCTCGACGGCTGCGGAAGGCCCCCGCTCAATCCGGACTTAAACGGGAGCAGCGCCTGGCCAACCTGCGAAACAGTTTTGCCATTTACGGCCCGGCTCCGGGGCGGATAGCCATTGTCGATGATGTGATGACCACAGGTGCCACGGCCAGGGCGCTTTCCCTGGCTCTGCAGGGAGCAGGAGCAAAACACATCGAGGTATGGGCACTGGCCCGGACGCCCGGCTGACTCGCAACTGCCCTCAGGAAGCCAGCCGGGCTGCCACCTGGTCAGCAATGGCAAGGCTCGCCGTGAGACCGGGGGATTCAATACCAAACAGCTGCACCAGGCCGGGCACCCCATGACAGGTTTCGTCCTGGATCTCGAAATCACTGAAAGCAACATCGGGACCTTTCAGCTTGGGGCGAACACCCGCATAGGCGGGTTGCAGACGATCGGGATCCACGTCCGGCCACCACTGCCGGATGGCCATGGCGAAAGCTTCCCTGCGCTGGGGGTCGACGGAAAATTCCGGCTCAGGTATCCACTCCACATCCGGCCCGAAGCGCGCACCGCCGGCAAGATCCAGCGTCAGGTGTACCCCGAGGCCGCCAGGCTCGGGCACGGGATAGATAAGGCTCTGGAAGGGATGACTGCCGGAATAGCTGAAATAACAGCCCCGGGCATAATACAGCTCCGGACAGCAGGACCGGGGGTAGCCATGCCAGCGCCGGGCCAGGGGCACGGACTCCAGACCCGCGGAATTCACCACACGCCTGGTAACCAGCTCACAGGGAGAGTCGCCCCCCACCTGCAGCCGGTGGCCCTGGTCGCCACTCTCTACCGCCAGTACTGGCGCCCGGCAGACAAGCTGGCCTCCATGTGCCTCAAGCTCTGCCATCAATGCAAGCATCAGGCCGTGGCTGTCAACGATGCCAGTCTCGGGGGAGTAGAGCCCGGCTGTGGCGGTGACATCCGGCAGAGCCTGTTTCAGCCTGCGGTTATCAGCCCACTCCAGGGTCACCCCATTCTGCCTTGCGAGCTTTTCAACCGATTCGAGCTTTGCCTCCTGGGCCCCCTGGCTGGCAATGATCCATTTGCCGGTTTTCCTGTGGGCGACCCTGTGCCGCGCACAGTAATCATAGAGCGTGCGCCTGCCTTCGGTGCAAAGGGTGGCCTTGAGTGAACCAGTCGGATAATAGATCCCGGCATGAATCACCTCGCTATTCCGGGATGAGAGCCCTTCACCAAAACGGTCTCCCGCCTCGAGAACAACAACCTCCTGACCGGCCAGAGCAAGCTTTCTTGCGACCGCCAGACCAACCACGCCGGCACCTATCACAACAGCGTCGACAGTAAACTGTTCCCCCAGTGTCATTGCAATCTCTCCCTGTGCGGAATCCCGGACTCCGAAAGTACCTTAAAAACCGTTATACTGCGCGCCAGCGACCACTCATTCAGCAAGCCCGGACATTCCTGATGAGTGACCAGGTAAGCGGACAGGACTTTATGACCACCAACCCGCATCCTTACGAAAGCCTCACGCCGGACAAACTGCTCGACGCAGTTGAGGCCGCCGGCTTTGAAATCAATGGCCGCCTGTTTGCTCTCAACAGCTACGAGAACCGGGTCTATCAGGTAGGCATTGAAGGCAGGCCGCCGGTGATCGTCAAGTTTTATCGCCCGGGACGCTGGACAGAGGCCCAGATCCGCGAAGAGCACAGTTTCTCCAGCGAATTGCTGGACGCTGATGTTCCCGTTGTAGCGCCCCTGGCCATGCCCTCAGGGGACACCCTTGGAGAACATGACGGGTTCCTGTTTGCCGTGTTCAATCAGCGCGGAGGCCATGCCCCGGATACCAGCGTCGAGGATACTCTCTACCGGCTCGGGCAATGGCTGGGGCAGCTTCACAACGTCGGAGCACTGTCAGACTTTGAAAGCCGCCCAACGCTGGACATTCTGTCCGGGATCATTAAAAACACCCGCTACCTGACGGAAAACGACTGGATCCCCCAGGACCTCAGGCCAGCCTGGGACAGCCTGATTCCGGATCTGACCGTTCACTGTGAGCACAGAATCAGGGATGCTGGAGAGGAAATCGCCAAAATCCGGCTTCATGGCGACTGTCACGCTGGAAACATTCTGGTCCGTGATCAACAGATGCTCTTTGTCGATCTGGATGACTGCCGCATGGGTCCTGCCATTCAGGATCTGTGGCTGCTTCTGAACGGCGATGACCACGAAAAAGGCATCCAGTTCGCGGAACTCCTTGAGGGCTATGAAATGTTCCGGGATTTCGACCGCCGCGAGCGCCATCTGATAGAGCCGTTACGATGCTATCGCCAGCTAGCCCACTGCGCCTGGCTTGCCCGGCGCTGGGATGACCCCGCGTTCCCGCGTTTCTTTCCCTGGTTTACCCAACCCAGGTTCTGGTCAGACCAGATACTGGCTCTGAGAGAGCAGCTCGGCGCCCTGCAGTCACCTTCGCTGTCCATTCCCGGTCAGCACTGAACCTGGCCGCGACCCCAGAATGAACTCCAACCACTCGGGAGACAACACACCAATGGATGAGCAGTCAGATGCCAGATTCACCATCCGGACCCTCCTTCTTGCCGTGCTTGCCACCATCATCCTGACGGTGCTCGCACTGGAGATGAGCGGCCGCATCGACCATGGCGCAGGCCAGGGGAACGCTCCAATTGGTGAGTTCAAAGCCATTCACATCAAGCCCGGCGAAGACTACCGCATGTCCCCGAAATCTTCCGAGCTGCACGCCGCCTGCCAGAATGGCTTCCTGGCCATTGCCTCCGATTCGGACCCCTCCTTTTTTGGCATTCTGGTGGACTACAAAAACCGCGGCGTCCGCTGTCGGCCCATGGTTCGGCCCCAGGGTGACCAGCCGTCCGCTGCGCCGAAGCTGGACCAGGCGGCACCGGCGGACCCTGATTAACCAACCCGGACGGAATCGAACCGATGATATCTGGAAAACCCCCAGCACCAACCGAAGCCGACCGTCTTTTCGCCACGGCCCGCGCGCCGGATGACTTCCGCTTTGACGCTGCGGTGGCCCGGGTTTTCCCCGACATGATCCGGCGCTCGGTGCCTGGTTACACCACCATCATTCCGATGATTGAAGTGATCACCGAACGCTTTGCCCAGCCGGCCAGTCACTGCTACGACCTCGGCTGTTCCCTGGGTGCTGCAACCCTCGCCATGCGCCATGGCATTCCCCATGGGGACTGCGTGCTGGTGGGGGTCGACAACTCGGCCGCAATGATCGAACGCTGCGAGCACTATATCGCGCTGGATGATCATCCGTTACCGGTCACCCTCAGGTGCGAGGACATTCTGCAGACGGAACTGAAAGATGCGTCTGTCACCACTCTCAACTTCACCCTGCAGTTTGTACCGCCTGCCGAGCGCACTGGCCTGCTCCAGCGCATTGCGGCAGCCACCAGACCCGGCGGCGCCCTGATTCTGTCGGAAAAGATATGCTTTGAGTCTGAGGAAGAACAGGCCACCCAGACGCTGCTGCACCATGAGTTCAAGCGCGCAAACGGCTACTCGGACCTGGAAATCAGCCAGAAACGATCAGCCCTTGAACAGGTACTGATCCCGGAAACTCTGGGCGCCCACCGCCAGCGCCTGCAGGCCGCAGGCTTTGATCAGGTCATGGTCTGGTACCAGTGTTTCAACTTTGTCTCCATCCTTGCAATCAAGTCCTCCTGAGGCCCCATGGGTACCATGAACCATTTTGACTGGCAGACCCATTACCAGCCGCTCTTCACCTTCCTCAATGAGGAGGAGATGGGCGAGTGGACACTTCTGCTCCATGAGCAGCTGGCCCGTCGGTTTGACCATCAGCCCCATGGCGACATGGCCAGATGGCTTGGCGCCCTGGAGCAACTGCCGGACATTTCACCGGTACAGGCAGACCTGAACGCCGCAGCCATAACCCTGAAAGCTGACACAAGTCCGGACAGCGAGACTCTCGTGCAGCTTGAGTCAGCGCTCCGGGCCCTTATGCCCTGGCGCAAGGGTCCTTTCGATTTCTTTGGCACGGGCATAGACACCGAGTGGCGCTCCGACTGGAAGTGGGACAGGGTGTCACCCTGGCTGTCGGACCTGAAGGGCCGGCGGGTTCTGGACGTGGGCTGTGGCTCCGGCTATCACTGCTGGCGCATGCTGGGGGCTGGCGCTGGCCGGGTGATAGGCATAGATCCGGGCCTGCTGTTCCTGTTCCAGTTCCTCAGCGTCAAACGCTACCTGGGAGAGGTGCCCGTAGACCTGTTACCAGTCAGAATGGAAGACCTGCCCCGGAGCCTGGAGGCCTTTGACACCACCTTTTCAATGGGGGTGCTCTATCATCGCCGCTCGCCGCTGGACCACCTGCTGGAGCTGAAGGACACCCTGCGCCCCGGGGGCGAACTGGTACTGGAGACGCTGGTGGTGGAAGGACCCGAAGGCTACAGCCTGATGCCGGAGGACAGGTACGGCATGATGCGCAATGTCTGGTTCCTGCCCAGCTGTGGGACACTGCTGCGCTGGCTTGACCGGACCGGCTTCCGCGATGCGCGGGTTGTGGATGTGACCGACACCGGAACCGACGAGCAGCGCTCCACGGACTGGATGCGGTTTCAGTCGCTGGCGGATTTCCTCGATCCGGATGATCCTTCAAAGACCCGGGAAGGTTATCCCGGGCCCCGACGCGCAACCATCATTGCCCGGAAACCCCGAGCATGACCGAAGCGGAATATCTGATCCGCCCCTTGCACTGATCTCTGCGCTCAACCGCCGAAAGGATGACGCATCACAATGGTTTCCACCCGGTCGGGGCCGGTGGAAATGATGTCGATGGGTGCCTCGATCTGCTCTTCCAGAAAGGCAATGTAGGCACGGGCGTTGGCGGGAAGCTGGTCCAGCGCAGTCAGGCCAACCGTGCTTTCCTGCCAGCCGGGCAGTTCGTGGTACACCGGCTCAATTCTTTCGTAATCATCACAGCCGATGGGCGGGCGCTGAAGCTCGCCATCCACCGTTTTATACCCGACACAGACCTTTACGGTTTCGAGGCCATCCAGCACATCCAGCTTGGTCAGACAGATCCCGGAAACGCTGTTAATCTGAATCGCATGGCGCAGGGCAACCGCGTCGAACCAGCCACAGCGGCGGGCACGGCCAGTGGTAGTGCCCACTTCATTGCCCTTGACCGCCAGGTGCTGGCCAAACTCGTCAAACAGCTCTGTGGGAAAGGGGCCGGACCCGACACGGGTTGTATAGGCCTTGGTGATGCCAAGCACGTAATCGAGGAACAGTGGACCAAAACCGGTACCCGTAGCCGTGCCCCCTGCCGTGGTGTTGGATGACGTAACATAGGGGTAGGTACCCAGATCAATATCCAGCAGCGAACCCTGGGCGCCCTCGAACAGGATGTGTTCTCCCCGCTTGCGATAATCGTGGAGTATGTCCGTGACATCGGCGGCCATGGGGAGAATTTCTTCGCCCATCGCTGTCAGGTCTGCCAGCGCCTGATCAATATCCACCGCCTGCTCGCGGAAGAATTCCGTGAGGATGAAGTTGTGGTAGCTCATGATCTCCCGCAGCTTCAGCTCAAAGCTGTCCGCCCTCAACAGGTCGCCAAGACGCAGGCCGCGCCGGGAAACCTTGTCTTCGTAGGCCGGTCCTATGCCGCGGCCAGTGGTGCCGATTTTTTCATTGCCCCGGGCCCGTTCCCGAGCCTGGTCGATCCGTATGTGGGTGGGCAGGATCAGGGGACAGGCCAGACTGATGCGCAGACGGTCCCGCACAGCCACGCCCCGGGCTTCCAGTTCCCGGACTTCCTTTAGCAGGGCCTCCGGCGACAGCACGACGCCATTGCCTATGAGGCAGGTAACATTCTTTCTCAGAATTCCCGACGGAATAAGGTGCAGAGCTGTTTTCTTTCCCTCGATAACCAGGGTGTGACCGGCATTGTGGCCGCCCTGAAACCGGACAACGGCTGCAACCTGCTCAGTCAGAAGATCAACAATCTTGCCTTTCCCTTCGTCACCCCATTGGGTGCCCAGCACTACAACATTTTTACCCATGACTCTCTCTCGATGCGTCCGCGCCGGTTCACGCGGTGGCGACAAATTTACTTGAGTGTTTGCACGACCCACTGGCCGTCCTGCTTGACCAGTTCCCGGTCACAGCCCCGGGCGCGGGGATCAGCCGAGCGGTCGTCCGGCAGCCCCTGAACCACGATTTCTGTCAGCCTCAGGCCGCTGATGACGACGGCCAGAGCCGGGTCTCTGTCGGCGGGTGCCCAGATAATTCCCGGGGGGGGGCCAGGGATACCAGCCAGGGCAACCAGCGCCCTGATATCAACGCTGAAGCCGGTAGCCGGGCGGGCACGGCCAAAATCCTGGCCAATGAAATCATACCGACCACCCTTGGCGACAGATTCTCCATGGCCGCGGGCATAGGCAGAAAACACCAGCCCGGTGTGATAGTTGTATCCCCGGAGCTCACAGAAATCGAAGCCCAGACTTACCTCCGGGTAAGCACTAACGAGCATGTCGGCCGTACGTTCAAGCTGGCCCAGAGCATCCGCCACTTCGGCCGAGGCACCCTTGAGGGTGGCCCGGGCCTCATCCAGAGATTCCCTGCCACCGCTGATCCGCGCCAGAGCCCGCAATCGGGCACCCGGTGTCCCCTCAGCGCAATCACCAAGCAGAGCATCCAGTTCAGGAACGGATTTCCGACCCATGGCGTCAAAGATGGCAGACTCGGCATCCCGGGTCAGTTCTGCTTCCCGCACCAGCGCCTGATAAATGCCCACGTGAGCCAGATCCAGATGGACGGTCGGCAGGCCGGAAACTTTAAGTACCTCCAGCATGAGACTGATGATTTCCCGGTCCGCCGCTTCGGAGGCACTGCCAAACAGTTCGCAGCCTGCCTGGATGGGGGTGCGGCCTGCCAGCATGTGCTGGGGACGGGTGTGCAGCACATGACCGGCATAGCACAGACGGGTCACCCCGTCCTCACGCAGGGTGTGGGCGTCAATCCGTGCTGCCTGGGGTGTCATGTCGGCGCGTACGCCCATCATGCGCCCCGTCAGCTGATCAGTCAGCTTGAAGGTCTGAAGCGCCAGATCGTGACCGGTTCCGGTGAACAGGGATTCCAGGTACTCAATCAGTGGGGGGATAACCAGCTGATAGCCCCACCGCTGACAGGTGTCCATGACATTCCGGCGCAGGGATTCGATCTGCCCTGCCAGCGGCGGCAGTATATCTTCCACACCATCAGGCAGTAACCAGCGATCAGAGTCTGTCATGTGTCTCCAGTATCCATTGATTCGTCCATCGCATCCGGTGACTCACCGGCCGCGCACGCCCGGCGGGACCAGGGACCGGCATTCTGTGCTGTCAGGAAATCCAGTCCAAAACCGGCGGAATTCTACACTTTTGACGGCCATAAAAAAACCGGAACACCTGGGGCATTCCGGCTTTCTTCTATCCCGTCAGGGACTAGTTGCCACCCATGGGATCCTTGAGGTAACGCAGGAAGGCGTTATCCGCATCGATCACCATGATGTCATCCTTGCTGTCAAAGGTGTTCTGATAGGCTTCCAGGCTGCGGTAGAACTGATAGAACTCGGCATCCGAAGAATAGGAGTCTGCGTAGATGCGAGCTGCCTGGCCATCACCCTCACCCCGGGTTTCTTCTGCCCGGGCGAATGCCTCGGCCAGAACCACGGTGCGCTGGCGATCGGCGTCGGCACGAATGCCCTCTGCCAGTTCCCGGCCCCGGGAACGGAATTCCTGGGCGAGCTTCTCACGCTCAGCCGCCATGCGGCGAAATACGTTTTCGCTGACGCTGCCGGGAAGTTCAATTCCTTTCACCCTGATGTCCAGCACATGGACACCAAATTCCTCGATCGTGGCTTCGTTGACCTGTTCCGTCAGGGTATTCATCAGCTCATCCCGCTGGCCGGAAACCACTTCATGCATGGTGCGCACACCGAATTCATCCCGGAGTCCATTATCAACCCGGGAGGACAGCAGTGAGCGCGCCCTCAGTTCGTCGCCACCGGTCGCCCGGTAATACTGGTCAACGTCTTCAATTTTCCATGCCAGATAGGAGTCCACATCAAGGGGCTTCTTCTCGACCGTCAGGTACTGACGGGACGGCAGATCCGTTGTAAGGACCCGTACGTCGAACTGCCGGACCTGATCAATGACCGGAACCTTGAAGTGGATACCAGCCTGAATGTCCGTTTCGACCAGTTCGCCAAAACGCAGCAGGACACCCCGGTGGGTTTCAGGAATGATGTACACACTCGACAGAACCAGCAGGACGACGATTAGGGTGCCTGCAAGACCCAGAATGCTTTTAGGTCCCATGATTATCTCCCTGTCCTGGTGCGGGTGTTTTGTCTGTTGCGGATCTCATTCAGCACCTGATCGGTGAGGGATCCGACATCCTGACTGCCTCCGGAGTCACCCGAACCACTGCCATCAGCCTGACCTGAGCCGCTTCTCGCGCCTGCGCCCAGTCGGTCCAGGGGCAGAAGCATCATGTTACCGCTGCTCTGGGTGTCAACCAGAACCTTGCTGGTATTGGACAGCACGGCTTCAAGCGCACCAATGTACATCCGGTCCCGGGTCACTTCCGGTGCATCACTATAGACTGCCAGCATTTCATTGAAGCGGGCGGTTTCACCACGAGCCCGCTCAACGACCTGCGCTTTATACGCCATGGCTTCCTCGATCAGACGCTGGGCACGACCACGAGCCTCAGGCACCACCTTGTTGCGATAGGTTTCGGCTTCTTCCTTGACCTTCTGCTCGTCCTCACGTGCCCGCTGTACTTCCCGGAAGGCATCCTGAACGGCCTCTGGTGGCTGGGTGCTTTCGACGTTGACCCGGACAATGCCCAGGCCAGTGCCGTAATCATTGAGGAACTTCTGCAGGCGCTGCTCGACCCTGATCCCCAGCTCTGCGCGGCCTTCTGTCAGCACCTGGTCCAGGGAGGAACTGCCCACTTCATGGCGCAATGCGCTGTCTGTAGCATAAGCAAGGGCCTCGTTGGAGTCCCTCACGTTAAGCACATAGTCCCGTGCATCGTTGACACGGTACTGGACCTGAAGTTCAACCGACACGAGGTTTTCGTCTTCGGTCAGCATCTGGCCGCGGGACTGGGCTGTTCGCACATTGGTCACCCGTACAAGGGTCACACTGTCAATCAGCGGAACCTTGAAGCGC
Source organism: Marinobacter sp. (assembly GCF_044799475.1). Classification (GTDB taxonomy): domain Bacteria; phylum Pseudomonadota; class Gammaproteobacteria; order Pseudomonadales; family Oleiphilaceae; genus Marinobacter. The sequence continues at coordinate 3,831,295 of NZ_CP085217.1, forward strand.
AGGCCAGGTTCAGCGGTCTGGTGGTATTCACCAAAACGCAGCACAACGGCCCGCTCCTGCTCGTCCACAGTGTAGAAAGACTGGAAAATGACATAGCCTACGAACAGGATCCCGACCACGGCCAGAATGGCACCAAAGCCACCACTACCGCCACCAGAGGAGCCACCTGAACCTGAACCCGAGCCGCCGCCTTTTTTGCCACCCAGAAGCTGGTTCAGCTTGTCGAGACCCTTTTTCAGCGCCTCGTCAAGATCTGGTGGACCCTGATCCTTGCCGCCACGACCACCGCCTGTTCCCCAGGGGTCATTGTCGTTGCGGTTACCACCCGGTTCGTTCCAGGCCATAATTCTCTCCGTTCTTAACCAATCGAATGGCTGCAAATACTAGGGATTTATAGCGGCCCCGGCAATAGCAAGGGGCGCCTAATGGATAAAGACCTGTGCCGGTCAGATTTCAGCGAGACCCCATATGGGCCTTCAGGCCCCTGAATCCGGTCCGGCGTCGTACCGGATGTCCTCGGGAAGCACGCCGGCCCTGCTCAGCAATTGTAGCCAGTCCCGGTTCTGTAAACGCACCTCGAGCACTGAATCACCGCTTTCCCGGTGAGTTTCACTCAGCACATAGCCGGACTGGTGCAGAAGCGCGCGCAGCTTGCCATCGGCAGGTCCCAGAACTACAAAGCGGTGAATGACGTCTTCCGCGAGGCGTTCAACAATGGCGTCAAAGAGTTCCGGTATACCCGCCCCCGTTACCGCGGAGACCCATGCGCGGACGGGTTCACCCTGCTCGTTACGCTCCACCCTCGGTGTGAAGTTCTCCAGCAGATCGATCTTGTTGAATACCTGCAGCACCGGAACTTCGTCAGCGCCGATTTCGTGCAGGACATTTTCAACCTGCTGCATGTTCTCATCCCGCCGGTCATCATGACTGTCCACCACATGAAGCAGCAGAGATGCCTGGGTGGTTTCCTCCAGGGTGGCGCGAAAGGCTTCCACCAGTTTATGGGGAAGATGTCGTATGAAGCCCACCGTATCAGCAAAAATCACCGGCCCGAGATCCGGCAGATCAAGACGCCTGAGGGTCGGATCCAGGGTTGCAAACAGCTGGTCCGCAACATACACCGAAGCGGTGGTGATGTGATTGAAGAGGGTGGATTTGCCGGCGTTGGTGTAGCCAACCAGGGATACCGTGGGAATATCGGCCCGCTGACGGGCCCGACGGCCCTGAACCCTTTGACGCCGAACCTTGTCCAGACGTGCGTTGATGGACTTTATCCTGGCCCGAAGAAGCCGGCGGTCGGTTTCGAGCTGGGTTTCACCTGGCCCCCGCAGACCAATACCGCCCTTCTGGCGCTCCAGGTGAGTCCAGCCCCTGACCAGCCGCGTGGACATGTGCTCAAGCTGTGCAAGCTCCACCTGCAGCTTGCCTTCATGGGTGCGGGCGCGCTGGGCAAAAATGTCGAGGATGACGCCCGTGCGATCAAGAACGCGACATTTCAGCTCGCGCTCGATATTGCGTTCCTGGCTGGGACTGAGGGCATGATTGAAAAGCACCACATCCGCCTCGTTGCTGGCGACGGCGTCGCGTATTTCCTCAAGTTTGCCTTCACCCACGAAAAGCCTCGGGCTTGGCTGCTTTCGGGTGCCTGTGACTGTGGCTGCGTGCTCAACGCCAGCCGAAGCCACCAGTTCACGAAACTCACCAGGATCTTCAGATTTCTCCCCATGGGAGGAAAATTCAATGTGAACCAGCACAGCCCGCTCACCAACATCAGGACGCTCGAACAAGCTATCGAAACTCCAGTATCATCAAATGGTTGCAGCCAGAATCATTCTGGCAAAATGCAAATACCCGCGAACCCCAATGCCAGTACTGCCGGCGTCAGAATCCACGGGTGTCTCTAAATCTTGAATGCGGTACTGCTGACGATCCTGGATCAGTCTTCAGCCTCGCCCTCACCCTCGGCCGGAACCTGTTGCGGAATACGAACATTACGCGCTGGCACAACAGTGGAAATGGCGTGTTTGTAAACCATCTGACTCACCGTATTCTTCAACAGAATGACAAACTGGTCGAAGGACTCAACCTGGCCCTGCAGCTTGATACCGTTTACGAGGAAGATGGATACCGGAATGCGCTCCTTGCGCAGGGCATTGAGGTAAGGGTCTTGTAGAGAGTGCCCTTTTGACATGTGTATTTCTCCTGTTTTTTTAATTGCAGATCGTCATGAGTAAAGGTTCAGGGATGGCCCGCATCAAGCGACACATCGACCCGCCGCATTCCAGCGAATGCCTGCAGCCGCGGCTTGCTGCTTCCGGACTACCGCTCAGTCAATGTGGTGCGAAGCGCGATAATATTCAAGGCTTTTGCGACGTTTTGCCGGGATTCCGAAGCAAGCCAGTGAACATCGGGCCACTTTCTCAGCCAGGTAAGCTGTCTTTTGGCCAGTTGCCGCGTTGCCGCCACCCCTTTTTCCACCAGTGTCGGATAGTCATATTCACCATCAAGCCAGGCCCAGACCTGTCGATACCCCACGCAGCGCATGGATGGCAACTCCGGGCTCAGGTCACCTCGTGCCTTCAGCGCCCGCACTTCATCGATAAATCCCTGCTCAAGCATATGAATAAACCGTGCGCGTATACGCTCATGCAACAGGGCACGCTCAACAGGGGCAATGGCCAGCTGACACACAGTATACGGAAGCGATTGGGTTTCGTCTGCCTGCCACCGGGTGAAATAGGGGTAATCCTCAATACCCGGGCCGGGTGGGCTTTCGTCCCGCCAGAGTTCGGAAATGGGCCGGCCGGTGATCTGAATCACCTCCAGCGCGCGGGTGAGCCGCTGTCGGTTGTGGGGGTGGATGCGCGCCGCAGCTTCCGGATCCAGGCGGGCAAGCTCTGCATGCAGCGACGGCCAGCCCTGCTCCTCCGCACACCTCTCTATGCCGGCCCTGACCGATGGATCTGCCGCGGGCAGATCCGAAAGCCCCTGTCGCAGCGCCATGAAATACATCATGGTGCCGCCCACCAGCAGGGGGATGCGGCCAGCTGCCGTGATGTCAGCCATTTCGCGCAGGGCTTCCCGGCGAAAATCCGCTGCCGACCAGGTTTCTGAAGGGTCGCGAATGTCGATCAGCCGGTGTGGAGCATGTGCCAGCTCCTCCGCCGAGGGTTTGGCCGTGCCAATATCCATGCTCCGATAGATCATGGCGGAGTCCACGCTGACAATGTCACAGGGCAGATGCCGGCACAGCTCCACGGCCAGGTCGGTCTTGCCCGAGGCCGTCGGCCCCATGAGGAAGATTGCGGGCGGCTGAGTGCCTGTTGCAGACATCATCAGCGGCCCCGCAGGAACAGCTTGTCCAGCTCTGACAGGGTAACCAGGGTCCAGGTGGGACGGCCATGGTTGCACTGGCCACTGCGCTCGGTGGCTTCCATATCCCGCAACAGGGCATTCATTTCAGGAATGGTCAGCTGCCGGTTTGCCCGCACCGAACCATGGCAGGCCATGGTACCGAGAAGCTCGTGGGTGACTGCTTCCACCCGGTCACTCTGACCATGCTCGCTGAGGTCGGCAAGAACGTCACGCACCAGCTGTTCCGTGTTGGAGCCCCGAAGCAGCGCCGGCACCTGACGCACAGCCAGGGTTTCCGGTCCGATTCGCTCCACGGCCAATCCCACCTGGAGCAGTTCATCGCCGTGGGTTTCCGCCAGTCCGGCCTCTTTCTGGCTTACTGCCAGGGAAAGCGGAACCAGAAGGGGCTGGGTTTTGAGATCCTGGGCCTCCAGCGCCCGCTTCATCCGCTCGTAGGTGATGCGCTCATGGGCAGCATGCATATCAACCACGACCAGCCCCTGGCGCCCCTGGGCGAGTATGTAGATACCATGAAGCTGGGCTATGGCGTATCCCAGCGGTGGCTCGCTGCCATCAGCCACCGGCGGTGTAGGCGCGACAGAAGTGTAGGCCGGATCGGCAGCGAGGCCGCTGCTCTGACTCAGGGCCTGGTAGACTCCAATCTGGTCCCGGGCCTGCCAGCCTTCAGAATGGCTGCCGGGTGAATATCCGCGAACCTGCTGTGGCTGCTGCGCGGAGCCGGAGTGAGACTGGCCAAACAGGCCGGGCGTGGCATTTTCGGCCGGGGCGCCTGGCTGTGACCAGGGCTCGTGAGCATGGGGAGATGTCTCGACAACTGCTTCGCGTCCGACAGACTGGGCCATGGCACCGCGGAAATGATCATCAGGCTTGACGTCAGCCAGCGCCCGGTGAAGGGTGCGGAAAATGAAATCATGGACCAGACGGCCGTCCCGGAAACGCACTTCATGTTTGGTGGGGTGGACATTCACGTCCACGCTGGAAGGGTCCACCTCAAGATAGAGAACGAACGCCGGATGACGGTTGTTGTACAGCACATCCCGGTAGGCCTGGCGCACGGCGTGGGCCACCAGCCGGTCGCGGATCACCCGCCCGTTGACAAAGAAATACTGGAGGTCGGCCTGACTGCGGGAGAAGGTGGGCAGGGCAACCCAGCCCCAGAGCCTCAGCCCGGTGGCTTCCGACTCGATCACCACCGCATTGTCGATAAATTTCTGGCCGCAGAGGGAGCCAATCCGCCGCTCCCTGTCCACCGGCGTTTCAGCCGGCCGGAGGCTCTGAACCACTTTCTGATTGTGGCGCAGATTGAACCCTGTATCGAAACGGCTCAGTGCCTGACGACGCAGGCACTCCTCCACATGATTGAACTCGGTTTTTTCAGTGCGCAGGAACTTGCGGCGGGCGGGAGTGTTGAAAAACAGGTCACGGACTTCCACCGTAGTGCCCACAGGATGGGCCGCGGGCGAGACTTTTGAATCCATGTCCCGGCCTTCCACCTCCACCCGGGAGGCGGCTTCCCGATCTGCAGTGCGGGAGGTGAGCGCCAGACGCGAAACCGAGCTGATGCTGGCAAGGGCCTCGCCCCGGAAACCCAGCGACGCCACCGCTTCCAGGTCGTCGAGACTGACAATCTTGCTGGTGGCGTGACGGCTCAGGGCCAGCGGCAGATCAGCTTCATCAATCCCTCCGCCGTCATCCCTGACCCGGATCAGCTTTGCGCCCCCCTGTTCAATGTCGACGTCTACCCTCCGGGCGCCCGCATCCAGGGCGTTTTCAACCAGTTCCTTGACCACGGAGGCCGGACGCTCAACCACCTCACCGGCGGCAATCTGGTTGGCAAGTCGTGGCGACAGTAGCTTGATGGACGGCATGACGGGGAGGAGCCTCTCTGGGTTGCGATCGCGAAAACCGGCTGGATATTCCGCGCATCATATCAGAGCCGGCGTCGTCCGCTCACCCCGGATGGTTAAACCCGGGACCTCAGGAGGCAGGAATTCTCAGGGTCTGCCCAACCAGTACACGGTCGTCACGGAGGCCGTTATAGCGCATGAGTTCGGTGACCGATGTCTGGGTCTTGCGGGCTACGCCGGAGAGAGTATCGCCCCGTTGAACACGGTACTGGCTGGCACTGATATTGCCACTCTGTCGCTTCTGCCAGGCGAGCAGACTTCCTGGCGGCGGCGTTTTCTGGAAATAATCGTCTATTCCGTCAAATACAGCTGTGGCAATCCTGCGCTGATAAGCGGAATTTCTCAGGTTGCGCTCCTCCTGGTGATTGGAGATAAAGCCGGCCTCCACAAGGATGGAGGGAATATCCGGTGACTTGAGCACAGCGAACGCAGCCTGCTCCACACCAGGCTTGTGCAGCTTGGTGACCCCATCCAGCTGACGCAGAACATAATCGCCGACGCCGACGCTGGCGTTGATGCTGGCTGTCATTGAAAGATCAAGCAGAACACCCGCCAGTACGTCGTTCTTGTCCCCCAGTGACACACCGCCCACGCCGCCAATCAGGTCAGACCGGTTCTCGCTGCGTGCCAGCCAGCGGGCTGTTTCACTGGTGGCTCCCCGCTGCGACAGGGCAAACACCGAGGCACCGCTGGGCTGGGAGGAGCGAAAGGCGTCGGCGTGAACGGAGACGAAAAGATCCGCATTGTGTTTGCGGGCCAGCAGAGTACGACTTCGCAGGTCGATGTAATAGTCGCCGGTGCGGGTCATTTTTGCCGCGTATCCCGGCTTGCTGTTGATAAGTGATTTGAGGGTTCTCGCCATGCTGAGCACCACATCCTTTTCAAGGGTACCCGCGGGACCTATGGCGCCAGGGTCCTCTCCGCCATGGCCCGCATCAATCACCACGATGATGTCCCGCTTGTTGCCGGAATCGTCCCGAAGTACCGGCTGCGTTGGCTCGGGCAGGCTCTCCCGGCCGTCCTGGATGAGATCAACGACCAGGCGGTGGCCATACTGCTGGTTGGGCTCAAGCTGGAAGCTGCGGGGCTTGATGTCCATTTTCAGGTCAAGTACGACCCGCAGATCACTGCCATTACGGGGGGCGCTACGAATCCGGCGAATGGGACTGTCCCCCAGATCAAGATCGGAGAAATCTCCCTTGAGGGCTGCATTCTTGATGTCTATGACCAGTCGGGCCGGATTTTCCAGGGCAAAAATGCTGTGGCTGACGCCTGCTCCGGTTTCAAAAACCACCCGTGTATGATCCGGAGCCGGCCAGATGCGCGCTCCCTCCACCAGGGTTCCGGCCGTCAGATTTCCCGACTGCAGGCAGGCCGACACAAACAGCAGCAGGACTGTCATCAGGCCTACTGCTCTGTTCTTGCTGCACTCTGTCGTGGTATTGGTCATTTGGTCATACCCGTGTGATATCAATTGTCTGTCTGTGTCGGAGCCTGGCCATGCAGGCGCCTGCAGAGCTGGTTGCCAGCATCTGTTCCGGCAATCAACCGGGCCTGACGGCCCTCTTTCATTTTCCCGAGACGGACCACCAGGTCGGCCTCCGGCAATACACCCTGTCCCCGTTCCGCCCATTCAATCAGGCAGACCCGGTCAGACTGGAAATAGTCCCTGATCCCCATGTATTCCAGCTCTTCCGGATCCCCCAGGCGATACAGGTCAAAATGATATGTGACCGGCGTCAGATGCTCGTAGGGCTCCACGAGAGTGTAGGTAGGGCTCTTGACCGCACCCTCATGACCAAGCCCTCTGATCAGACCGCGGCTCAGGGTTGTCTTCCCCATACCCAGCTCCCCTTCAAGAAAAATCACGGCACCCTGCCCCTGTGCCGTGATCTGCTCGGCCAGCTGTCGGCCAAGCTCACCGGTCGCAGCCTCATCGGGAAGAAAAAATGTGTCGACACTGATTCTCTCAAGGCCCATTCAGATAGCCTCTGGTTCCGCCATGCCCTCTGCCCGGGCAAGCAGCCGGGGCAGAACACGGGTTACATCCATGGGCAGCAGCCCCATATACCCTGACTGCCGCGATGCCATGTTCGCGGCCGCAAGGTGCAGTGCAGCGGCCATCCGGGCTGCTGTCTGGAGCTCCAGCCCCTGCCCGAGCAGCGACCCAATGATGCCGGAGAGCACATCACCCATTCCTCCTGTGGCCATGCCGGGATTACTGCCATCCAGCACCGCCGGAAGACCCTTTCCGTCGGCAATCACGGTGCCGGCCCCCTTGAGCAGGGCGACGCCGCCGTATTTTTCCTGAAGCGATACAGCGGCCGCCAGACGGTCAGATTCAATCTCGCCCACGGAACAGGCCAGAAGCCTCGCGGCTTCCCCCGGGTGCGGCGTCAGGATCTGATTGTCAGTCCTTTCCAGCTTCTGTTCTGCCATCAGATTCAGCGCGTCAGCATCCAGTACACGGTCCTTGCCGGAAGCCATGACCTGCTGCAGCATCTGCTGGCCCCAGGAGGTCTTTCCCAGGCCCGGGCCACATACCAGTACGTCCGCAGCCTCAATCAGCGGGCCCAGCTCGGAGCCATGGGTAACGCCCCGAACCAGAAGTGATGGGCAGCGGGCCAGTGCCGGCGCAACGTGTTCCGGCCGTGTAGCCAGAGTGACGAGACCGGCACCGGTTCTGGCTGCGGCCTCGGAAACCATCAGACCCGCGCCACCCATGCCATGGTCTCCTGCGACCACCAGAACATGACCGAACCGGCCCTTGTGAGCTGTAACTGGCCGCCGCGGCACGGCCTTTGCCAGTTGCGTCCAGTCGAAGCGCGACGCAAGGGCAGACTGGCCATGCTCCAGGCCGTCACCGGAGACTTCAAACTCCAGCTGCAGAGTTTCCAAACTGACACGGCCAGCGCATTCCGGACCCTGGCCCAGAAACAGTCCGCTTTTCAGTGCAATAAACGTTGCTGTGACATCTGCCCGCGTCGCCGCACCTTCGGTAACTCCGGTGGTGGCGTCCAGCCCGGAGGGAATATCAATGGCCATAACCGGGCAGGGAGCAGCGTTGGCAGCTTCAATAATTGTTTTATAGGGCTCCCTCGGAGCACCCTTGATGCCGGTCCCCAGCATCGCATCCACTATCAGCCCGGCGCTGTCAAAAAGTGACTGCCGGGCGGATCCGTCGAGGTTATCCCAGCGGTCCACCGGCACACCATCTTCACCGGCCTTGCGGCAGGCACGGGCGGCATCGCCCTCCAGCTCGTCCGGGTTCTTGACCGCGATACACCTTGCCTCGAGACCATGCCTTCTGGCCGCCGCAGCCACCAGGTAACCGTCGCCGCCGTTGTTGCCGCCACCGCAGAACACCATAATAGCGGAGGCTTCCGGCCAGCTCCGGACCAGTTGCCGGAAGGCCGCTGCAGCTGCACGCTGCATGAGGTCAAAACCGCCAATGCCTTTTTCTTCAATGACATACTCATCAATTGCACGGACAGCAGACGCTGAAAACAACAGCGACTCCATGGAATTTGGTAGACTGTCTGTTCGTGAGAGCGACATGGTAAACAGGGCTCCGCTGCAGAATCGAGTTTAACTGTTAATGCCAGATGTCTGTAAAGAGTAGCAAAATCCGGGAAAAGGTCATAACTTAATCAATGTTAATTTGTCAGCAACCGGCTGGGAACCGACTCCCATCATGACAGGGCCCATGGACGATCTCCGTGCGAGCATCGAGAACTGGGCCAGCGAGCTTGGTTTCAGTGGCCTGGGTATCACCACCCCCGACACGGGAGAGCATGCCGACCGGCTGAAACAGTGGCTGGCCGATGGCATGCATGGCGAAATGTCCTACATGGCAGCTCATGGCACCAAGCGCCATGAGCCGGAAACCCTGGTGCCCGGTACTCTGCGGGTCATTTCTGTGCGCATGGACTACCTGCCCAGCCCCGACAGCCCACGCCAAACCCTGGAAAACCCCGAGAAGGCCTATGTTTCCCGCTATACCCTGGGGCGTGACTATCACAAGCTGATGCGCAAACGTCTGGCAACACTGGCGAAAAAAATTAATGCAGCGGTTTCCGGCTATGACTACCGGGCATTTGTCGACAGCGCTCCAGTGATGGAGCGGGCCCTCGCACAGCGGGCGGGACTGGGTTGGATCGGCAAAAACACGATGCTTCTTAACCGCAAGGCCGGCTCTTTCTTTTTCCTCGGCGAGATCTTCACCAGTGCTCCTCTGCCCATGGACGAGCCCTACCAGGGTGACCACTGCGGCACCTGCTCGGCCTGCATGGACCTGTGCCCCACCAACGCCTTCCCATCTCCGCGGACCCTGGACGCCCGCCGCTGCATCAGCTACCTGACCATCGAGCTAAAGGGCTCGATCCCGGAAGAGCTGCGCTCCCTGATGGGAAACCGCGTGTTCGGCTGCGACGACTGCCAGTTGGTCTGTCCCTGGAACAAGTTCAGCAAATCATCGCCGGAAGACGATTTCCAGCCCCGTCACGGGCTGGACAACAGCGAACTGGCCAGTCTGTTTCTGTGGTCCGAAGAGGAGTTCCTGAAGCGCACAGAAGGCTCGGCCATACGCCGCACTGGCTACGAAGGCTGGCTGCGCAACCTTGCGGTGGGACTGGGCAATGCGCCTTCAACCATTCCTGTGATCGAGGCGTTGCAGAAACGCGCCGACCACCCGTCGGAGCTTGTCCGGGAGCACGTTCACTGGGCTCTTGAACGCCATGGGGTTGCCCGCTGAGCTGCCCCTGTGGCGAGCTGGAAGGTAAGCGGGCGGGTCTTTCCAGAACCGTCCGGAGCCATGGATGGCGGAGGCCGAGCGTACATGGATGTATTTACAGCGTGTTCTGGAAAGACCCGCCCGCTTACCGCTCCGCACTAGCATCCAGCAGCCTCAGTCGAGGCGGAAAAAATTTTCCCGATAATGGCGCAGCTCGTCGATCGAATCCCGGATATCGTCCAGCGCCAGGTGAGTGCCCTTCTTTTTGACGCCGTCCAGCACATCGGGCCGCCAGCGCCTCGCCAGCTCCTTGATGGTGCTGACATCCAGGTTCCGGTAGTGGAAGAATCCCTCAAGCTCTGGCATGTACTTGACGAGAAAGCGCCTGTCCTGGCCAATGCTGTTGCCGCACAGGGGCGACTGACCGGGCTCCAGATGCTGCTTCAGAAAATCCAGGGTGGCCTGTTCAGCCTCAGCCTCGGTAATCCGGCTTTCCTGCACCCGCTGGGTGAGCCCGGTGCCACCATGGGTACGCCGGCACCATTCGTCCATCGCGTCCAGCAGGCTGTTGGGCTGATGAACGGCAATGACTGGGCCCTCGGCGACCAGGTTCAGATCGGAATCAGTGATCAGGGTGGCCATTTCGATAATCCGTTCTTTCTCCGGGTCCAGCCCGGTCATTTCAAGATCAATCCAGACCAGTCGGTCACTTGCTGCCATAATTCATTCTCCAGACCTGTTTCGCAGTTGTGCTGGCACCCCGTGGCCCGGAAAGCCCCAGAGACGCAACCGGGAAGGAATCAACGTGCCTTGTGATGGAATCACGTATGATGCTACACCAGAGACCACGAATAAATGGACGCTTGACCGAATGATAATCAAACATGGCTAAACGACGACTCAACAAGCAGCAGCAGTTCCGCATAGAAAAAATTCAGACGGAACGGGAAAAGCGGGCCGCCCGCAAGGAACGGGCGATTGATGAGCAGCTGGAGGCCAGCGAGCTGGGCGTCGAGCAGACCGGGTTGGTGATTGCTCACTACGGACAGCAGCTGGACGTCGAAGCCCTGGAAGGCGACCGCCGGGGCAGGGTCCTGCGGTGCTACGCCCGCGCCAATGTTGGCAACCTGGTAACCGGCGACAGAGTCATATGGCGCCCGGCAGCAGATGATACCGGCATCATCGTGGCCCGGCAGGAACGTCAGACTCTGCTTCAGAGGCCGGACAATTTTGGTCAGCTCAAACCGGTGGCAGCCAACATCGATCACATCATCCTGGTCATTGCTCCCGAGCCGGAACCCCATGACAGCCTGATAGACAGATATCTGGTGGCAGCGGAAATCACCGAAATCCCCGCCGTTATTCTGCTCAACAAGACCGACCTGATCACCCCGGAGAACGCGCCTGCACTGGAAAAGCTGCTGGCCCGTTACGAGGCCATTGGCTACCCGGTGGTCAGGACATCAGCGCTGGATGCAGGAAGCACTGGAGCCAGCGACGAACTCGAGGCATTAGTGAAGGGTCGCACATCGGTGTTTGTCGGCCAGTCAGGCGTGGGCAAATCGTCCATCATCCAGGCCCTGCTGCCAGACGAGACGCTGCGTGTCGGCGGCCTTTCCCTGAGCACCGGGAAGGGTACCCATACCACCACCACCGCCCGGCTCTTCCACCTGGTCACCGGTGGCGACCTGATAGATTCCCCCGGGATCCGTGAGTTCGGCCTCTGGCACATGACTCCCCGGGAAATCGAGGAAGGTTTTCGGGAAATCCGGCCACTTATTGGCCACTGCCGCTTTCGCAACTGCCGGCACCAGGGTGAGCCCGGATGCGCGATTGAGCAGGCTGGTGCGGATGGCAGGATCAGTGAGGAGAGAATGCGGAGCTTCAGGCGTATTCTTGTGGATATGGCCGAGCAGAACAGCCGCGGGCTGAGCAGCAGCTAAGCGGAACCGGACGCATCACCAGTTTACTTCCCCGGGTCCGGGTTCGGGCTTCTCCTCCAGCCAGGCACCACTTTCCAGCTTTTGCCGTGCTTCTTCGGATTCGGCGTCAGTGGGTGCGGTCATGTCGATCACGGGAGTGTCGTCCTTCTGCAGCCCCGCCCTGCTCTGGATATCGTCGATGGTTTTCTTGTTGAGCACAATAATTGAAATCCGCCGGTTGACCGGGGCCGCCGGGTCTTCCCGATCGAACAGGACCGAATCTCCCAGACCCACAACCCGTGCAATCTGCCTGCCCCGGACGCCACCTGCGACCAGCGCCCGACGCGCGGTATTGGCCCTGTCTGCAGAGAGCTCCCAGTTGGTATAGCCTGGCCGCCCACTGAACGGCGTGGCGTCCGTGTGGCCGGTGATGCTCAGTTTATTGGGCACTGCACCCAGGGGCTTCGCAAGTTCAAACAGTATGTCCTGGGAGTAGTATTTGAGCTGAGCCCGCCCGCTGTCGAACATGGGGCGCTGGGAGCGGTCGACAATCTGGATCCTGAGCCCCTCATCAGTGATATCGATCAGCAGCTGGTCCTTGAATTCCTGCAGTGTATCGCTTTGCTCGATCTGCTCCTGCAAATCCTGAAACAGCTCCTCCATCTGGCGCTGTTCAAGGGTCTGCGCAAGCTCTTCAACCCGCTGGTCTTCCAGCTGGATCTCATTGGAGGCCACGTCTGCACTGGTGGCTGTAACCACCGACGCGCTGCCTCCCAGATCCACGGGATTCGCCGAGCCGCCTTCGGTAAAGCCGATCGGATCGTTGAAATAGCCCTCAATGGCCGCCTTCTGCTCCGGCGAGGCATTGGTGGTCAGCCAGAGAACGAGGAAAAACGCCATCATCGCGGTCGCAAAATCCGCAAAGGCCACCTTCCAGGAGCCGCCGTGATGGCCGGCAACCACCTTCTTGACGCGCTTTACGATTATCGGCTGTTCTTCCACTTACTCTCACCTGCTCTTGAAAACGGAACCTGAACCCCGGGCTTCAGCGGCCTACTTCGACCGCACGTGGTCGTTGAGCTCCTGGAACAGCGGTCGCTTGTCAGTCGGCAGGGCCTTGCGGCCAAACTCGATGGCCATCTGGGGAGCCTGGCCCGAAACCGTGGCCACGATGGCCGACTTTACACACTCATAGGCCCGGATTTCATACAGCGCCTGATGTTCAAGAGCAACCGAGGTAGGACCCACAAAACCATAGCCCAGCCAGATCCCCAGAAAGGTTCCCACGAGGGCAGCCGCCACTTTCAGACCAATGGTTTCCGGCCCGCTGGCCAGAAAACCCATGGTGATAACAATCCCCAGCACCGCCGCCACGATGCCCAGGCCCGGCAGAGCATCCGCCACCTTGTTCAGTGCATGGGCAGGTTCTTCCAGCTCGTGCCTGCGGGTTTCAATCTCGTTGTCCATCAGGCCTTCCAGCTCGTGGGGCGCCATGTTCCCGGAACTGATAATGCGCATGTAATCCGTGATGAACGCCATGAGTTCGTGGGATTTCACCACCGCCGGATAACGGGTAAAGATCTGGCTGGATTCGGGGTTGTCTATGTCTTCCTCGATGGACATCACACCCTGTTTGCGGGACTTGTCAAAGATGTCGTACAGGAGGCTCAGAACGTCCATGTAAAAGGCTTTGTTGAAGGGGGAGCCCGTCAAAAGCATCAGCACCCGGGAGAAAACCTCCTTGATGGTATGCATCGGATTGGAAATGATGAAGGCCCCGAAGGCCGCCCCGCAAATGATCAGAATCTCAGTGGGCTGCCAGAGTACGGCGAGCTGCCCGCCATGCAGAACATACCCCCCCAACACACTGCCCAGAACAATAAGTGCGCCGATAATCAATGCCATGAAGTCTACTACGCTCTTTACAGATGGATACGACGGTAACGGACTGGCTCAAACTTCCTCCAGCCCCCGGATAATAGCAAGCCCCGGCTGAGACCACGAAAACAACAAAATAGTTCAGCGGGCGCGGCCCGGTTTGATAGACTCCCGGACTTTATCAGGAAGAGCCCACGGCGTCCTGACACATTTTGTACACGCCAGTGGCGTGATTCCTGCCAGGAGATCTGTGGCCATGCTCGACCGGTTATTCATCCTGGGGCAGTACGTTGCCCCACAGCTAATGGTTTCACGACTGGCGGGGAAGCTTGCCGACAACGAAAAAATGCCGGCTCTCAAGAACCGGGTGGTCAAATGGTTTATCGGCCACTACGGCGTAGACATGAGCGAGGCCGTGGAGAGCGATCCTGAGGCCTACCCCAGCTTCAATGCATTTTTCACCCGCGCCCTGAAGCCGGGAATCAGGGAGTTCGAAGGAGGCGAATCCGTCGTGACAAGCCCGGTGGACGGAGCCATGAGCCAGCTGGGGCAGATCCGCAGTGACCGGGTATTCCAGGCCAAGGGGCAGTCTTTCAGCCTACTGGAACTGCTCGGAGGAGACAGGCGGCGGGCCGACCAGTTCACCGAGGGTGAGTTTGCCACCATCTACCTTGCGCCACGGGACTATCACCGCATTCACATGCCTCTGGCCGGCACTCTCAGAGAGATGGTCTATGTTCCTGGCCGACTGTTTTCCGTCAACCCGATGACCGCGGCCAATGTGCCCAACCTTTTTGCCAGGAATGAGCGGGTAGTCGCAATTTTTGATACCGAATTCGGCCCAATGGCCATGGTGATGGTGGGGGCAATGATTGTGGGCAGCGTGGAAACCCGGTGGGCTGGAATTGTGGCACCGGGAAAACGGGAGGTGTCAGCCACCAGTTATGACACGGAAACTGATCCCATCCGGTACAAAAAAGGTGAGGAAATGGGACGTTTCCGCCTTGGCTCCACCGTCATCCTGGTATTCCCGAAGGATGTTGCAAAATGGGACCCATCCATGGACGCCGCACGGAACCTGCGCCTGGGCGAAGCTCTGGGACACTGCGAGAAGCTCAGCCAGTAATCAGGCGCGCTCGACGGGAAAGGGCAGGACGTCCGCAATGTCTGTCGTCCCCAGTTTGAGCATCAGCAGACGGTCCAGCCCAAGGGCAACGCCGGCGCAATCGGGTACGCCCGCTTCCAGCGCTGCCAGAAGGTTCTCGTCCAGGGGCATGACTGGTTTACCGACCAGTCTGCGACGCTCGTTATCCTGCTCGAACCGGCGACGCTGCTCGGCGGCATCGGTGAGCTCCCAGTACCCGTTGCAGAGTTCAATCCCCGCCACATAGAGCTCAAAGCGATGGGCAACGGTCACCCCGTCCTGCACGGAGGTTTTGGCCAGCGCCGCCTGACTCGCAGGATAAAGACCAATGAAGGTCGGTGGCTCGGACTTCAGAGCCGCCTCCACTTCATGGCTCATGAGAACATCGAGACACTCGTCCCGGGAAAGAGTGGCCGCCAGGTCAACACCCACCCATCTTTCGCAGCGGTGGGCAAGAGCAGAGTCGGTAACGAGGAAAGGATCAAGATCCAGGTACTGCTGGAACGCGCCCCGGTAACTCAGCCGGCGGGGTTCAGCTACCCCCAGCCAGTTGCACACCAGTTCGGCCACTTCATCCATTAGCGCATTGTCATCGAAGCCGGGGCGATACCATTCCAGCAGGGAAAACTCATGATTGTGGCGCCGCCCTCTCTCGCCATCACGAAACGCATGGGCAATCTGGAAGATGGGGCCGGATCCCGCCGCAAGCAGACGCTTCATGTGATATTCGGGAGAGGTTTGCAGCCAGCCCCCGCAATCAGGCCAGCCGGGAACCGCGGAGAGCGAAGCTGGAATGCTGTCAAGATTGAGGTCGCTTACCCCGTGTCGGCCGATAACCGGAGTTTCCACTTCCAGCACCTGACGGGACTCAAAAAAGCCACGCACAAACGATAACTGTCTGGCGCGACTTCGGAGGGCTTCCAGGGAGGCCGCCGGGGGCCAGCCTCCGGGAAAATCGGATGCCGGACGAATCAGGTTTTCACCCGGTTGACGTACTCGCCGCTACGGGTATCCACCTTGAGCACATCGCCGATATTTATGAACAGGGGGACGTTGACCACAGCGCCGGTGGCCAGAGTTGCCGGCTTGGTGCCGCCCTGGGCTGTGTCGCCCTTCATGCCGGGATCGGTATCGACCACTTCCAGCTCTACAAAGTTGGGCGCAGACACCGACAGGGGCGAGTCATTGTACAGCGTGACCGTATAGACATCCTGCTCCTTGAGCCATTTGAGCACGTCCGAAACGGCTTTGGCATCGGCAGGGTACTGCTCGAAAGAGCCATCCGTCAGCATGAAGTGCCAGAACTCGCCATCGGTGTAGAGGTATTCCATTTCCTGTTCCACTACGTCGGCCGATTCCAGACTCTCACCGGACTTGAACGTTCTCTCCCACACACGATTGGAATTGAGATTGCGCAGCTTGACCCGATTGAACGCCTGACCCTTGCCGGGCTTGACGAATTCGTTTTCCAGAATCACGCAGGGATCCCCTTCCAGCAAAACCTTGAGACCGCTACGGAATTCATTGGTAGAATATGAAGCCATGAAAATGTCACCTGAAATAACGCTGTTGAGAGTGCAGAAAGCGTCCATGATACAGCGAACCCCCTCCCTGGTAGAAGCCCACAACCCGGATAATAGCCACGTCAGCTGGCAGCAGGTACTGGCCAACTCCATCACCAGCCCTGAAGTTCTTCTTGAGACCCTGGGGCTGGATCCCCTGAGGTGGCTTAAAGGCGCCACAGGTGGCCATGGTCTGTTTCCCGTCAGGGTGCCGGCGCCCTACCTTGCCCGGATCCGTTACGGGGACCCATACGATCCCCTGCTAAGGCAGGTTCTGCCCCTGAGTGAGGAGGAAGATGCGGCCCCGGGCTTCGTTTCCGACCCGTTGGAGGAAGCATCAGCTCTTGCCACCACTGGCCTGATACGGAAATACCACAGCCGGGCTCTGCTAATGGTCACCGGCCAGTGCGCCATCAACTGCCGCTATTGCTTCCGGCGACACTTCCCCTATGCCGACCACCGGCTTTCGCCCCGCCAGCGGGCCGAGGTGATCGACTCACTCGCCGCGTCGCCGGAGATCAACGAGGTGATTTTCAGCGGCGGCGATCCCCTTGTCGCAGGCGACCGGCTACTGTCCGAGTGGGCGGAAAACCTCGCTGGCCTGCCCCAGTTACGACGCCTGCGCATTCATACCCGGCTGCCGGTGGTTATCCCCCAGCGGGTTGACGATGGCCTGCTGACATGGCTTGCGGCGAGCCCGCTGCAAAAAGTGATGGTTTTACACATCAACCACCCCAATGAAGTTGATCAGCCAGTCCGTGATGCACTCGCGAAATTGAAAACAGCCGGCGTGACATTACTGAATCAGAGCGTAATACTGCGGGGCGTGAATGATAGCGTCGACACCCTTGCCCAGCTCAGCGAGGCGGTTTTCGATGCGGGCGTGCTGCCCTATTACCTCCACGCCTTTGATCCGGTTGCCGGCGCTCACCATTTTGACGTCAGCGACGCTCAGGCCATGGAACTGGTCCGCAAGCTCCGGGTACAGCTTCCCGGGTTTCTGGTGCCGACGCTGGTGAGGGAAATACCCGGAGAGCCCGCCAAAACGCCTCTGGGATCCTGAAGAACAGGGTTTCAACGCTTTTTTGTCAAATATTGTCAAGCCGGGGATTGCTGGCTTTTTGTTGGCTCTTTGCTATTTTAGAGTGCAACAGGCGTAAACCTATAAAAATATTTAACTTCTGCGTTTTCAGATGTCGCGGGACTCACGCTGAAATGGAAAATGGGATTTTGGCGTCCAGCAATAATGAAACGCTTCCACAGGCGCAATTGGTGGCGTGAGCTGTATGGAAGGCATGAACCTGAAACCCGATCTGACCGTTCCGGAACAGAAAACCGCAAGCCTGTCTTTCTGTGACGCCACTCCCAGGGCACTCAGGGATTGGCTCGGACACCTGCCAATGGCCAATGTAGGTGAGGTTTCACGTCAGCTTTACCACGCCATCATTGAACTCAATCAGATGTTCATTACTCCCCAGCAGCGCCTCCAACTGCTGGAGCTGATGAGGCCCAGAATCCGCTTTGTCTGCAATGAGCTGAGCCGGCATTATCTCGGACTGGCTATTGCCCTGCCCGACAAACAGCGCAAGATTGCCAATCTTTCCCAGGCTCTCCAGCTTCATCTGGCCAGCGGCTACAAGACCTGCATGCTGGAATTCATCGACAACGGTGGGGTGGATAAAAACCGCAAGCTGTTGGCAATCAGCTGTCATCGGGCCCTGAGCGAGCTGGGCTCGACCATTGTCCGGGCCCATCAGCTGTACTGCCCGAGCCCTGCCCACAGCTGGCTGGAGTCTCACCGCATATTCCGGTTCGCCTACCGTAACAGGCTCGCCAGCCAGGCCGTGGAAGATGATGAGCTCAGTCATCGCACCAGCAGCACGGTAGCAGACGCCTACAAGCGCGTTCTTCTGCTTGGATGCGCAAGGCCCAACCAGCTTCGCCAGAACGAGCTGGTTCAGGTCTATGAACTGTTTGAAACCTGGACCGATCTCGCGGAATGCTCCTCAGACCTGCAGAGCAGCCTTTTTGTCGTGGACATGGAACGGGACAAGCCCCCTATCTATCGCAGCCTGATGCAAGAGGCACCCGGCAACGACTGTTTTGGTTTTGACACCACCGCCCTGTCGGAGCGCATTTCAGGTTATCTGCAGGCTCGTCATGAGCACAGAGACCCGGACCAGGACGGCAGCATTCCACTGCCCATGGCAGTCAGCGATACGCTTCTGACCCATCTTAGCCAGGCCCTGGGCATTCTCACCAAGCGCAACTTCAACCGGATTGTCAGCCAGGGATACCTGCACGTATGCGTCGGACTGACGGCAGCACACTTTTTTATTGCCGGGGAAAAGACCTTTAACCAGTTCGTGGCGGGTAACGGGGATAACGAGACTGAGGGGCTCTCTGAGGGAGAGAACCTGTTCCTCAATTCTACTCGCAGCCGAAATGACGCCTGGGCTGGTGCCCATGACGCCGGTCCCACGGACGAGCGGATGGGCTCGGCCGATACGCCCATAACTTTCCGGGGAACCGGCGGCTCTGCGCAGAGCATCAGTTCCTCCCGTAACCGGCCACGCTCTTACAAAACGTTACTCCTCAATACCAGTCCGGGAGGGTACTGTGTGAGCTGGGAAGACGAGGTTCCGCCTGCGCTCCAGGCCGGCGAAGTGCTGGGCGTTCGTGAACAGGTAACCCACCCATGGAGTGTTGCGGTGGTCCGCTGGATACGCCAGGTGCGCAACCAGGGTACCCAGATTGGCGTAGAACTGCTGGCGCCCAGCGCATCGCCCTGTGGAGTGAGACTCATCCAGAAGGTGGGCCAGAGCAGCGAATACCTGCGCGGTCTGCTACTGCCCGAGATCAGCGCTGTGAATCAGGCTGCCACCCTGATTACGCCGCGCCTGCCGTTTCAGTCGGGCAGCCGGATGTCCCTGCTCCATGATGGCCGCGAGGACCAGGGACAGCTGTCCAGGCGGGTTTCAGCTACGGGAAGCATCAGTCAGTTTGAGCTCAAGCTGCAAAACCGGGACCTGAAAGCCAGCGACGATCGCCTGACATCTCCCGCCAGCACCAGTGAAGATGAGTTCGACTCCCTCTGGCCTTCCCTGTAATAAGAGTTGTGATCAGGCAGTATCCGCTGCATCATTTGCGGTGCGTTAGCATTCCGGCACAGGCGAACCGGGATGCCCGGATCACCTCTGGACACCTGAAATCACTTCATGGTTTGCCATAAACCGACCCGTGGAATTGCGAGAGATCTTCAAGGCATGCAGAAAAAAAGCGCTACGGTCCAGCTCCTGATACTTGACCCCTCCCAGAACGACGCTGAAACCCTGATCAGCCTGCTGAGAAATGCCGGTCGTGCGACCCGGGCACACAGGGTAACCTCGGAGGAAGATCTTGAGGAGGCCATCAAATCGAGCAGCTGGGACCTGATGCTGGCACGGGATGTGGAACAGGAGGTTTCTCCGGAGCACGCCCTTGCCACCATCCGGCGGATGGACAAGGACATACCCTTCATTCTGCTCACCGGCGAACCTGACCGCGAACGCACAGTCAGCTACATGAAGTCGGGCGCCCAGGACACGGTCCCTGCGGAACAGACAGACCTGCTTGTGCTCGTTGTCCGGCGGGAACTTGCGGCTCTTGACGAACGTCGCAAGCGACGCGCTCTCGAGTCTCATCTGCGGGAAGCGGAACAGCGCTGTCAGCTTCTTCTGGAAAGCTCGAAGGATGCCATCGCCTACATCAACGACGGCATGCACATCTACGCCAACCAGTC
The DNA here is from genome assembly GCF_044799475.1 of Marinobacter sp. GTDB lineage: Bacteria > Pseudomonadota > Gammaproteobacteria > Pseudomonadales > Oleiphilaceae > Marinobacter. The sequence goes on from NZ_CP085217.1 coordinate 3,851,596, forward strand.
CTACATGGACTTTCTCGGCTACGACGATATTGACGACCTCATCTGCATTCCGATTCTCGATACCCTGACACCGGAAAGTCAGAGCGCCTACAAAGAATTCATGAAGTCATTCGCAGAGTCAGAAAAGGACGGCGCCACACTGAATTGCGTCGCCCGGCGCAGCGACGACCGGGAGATGGACATCACCATGACAGCCTCTTCGGCGACCTACGATGGCGAGCCCTGCACCCAGATTGTTATCCAGCCCGAGAAGAATGACGTGGAGCTTGAGGAGAAACTGCGGCAGATCAGCAGCCAGGATCTGCTTACCGGCCTCTACAACCGCCCCTACCTCATGGATGCCCTCGGCAAAGCCATAGTGACCGCCGGTGAGAAGAATGAAGCCGGTGCCCTCGCCTATATTGCACTTGACGATTTCATGTCCATGAAGAGCCAGGTGGGAATTGCGGGCGCTGATCTTCTGCTTGGAGACCTGTCCGCCGTTCTCCGCAAGCAGGTGGACGACGACATGATCCTCGCACGACTCAGCGACGATGCCTTCTGCGTACTGGCGCAGCCCTGCGACGAACAGCGTCTTGCCGATACCTGCGAATCCATCCGCAAGAGCGTTGAGGATCACCTGTTTGATATCGGTGGCCGCACCATCCAGCTGACAGTCAGCATCGGCATAGCCGCGATAACAGAGAATTCACCCAAGGCACCCGACCTCATTGGCCGCGCCCATACCGCCTCAGCGGAAGTGAGAAAACTGGACGGCCATGAGCGGGGCAACGGTGTGGTGATCTACAATCCCGCCGATTTCGAGACCCTGGATGAAGGCAATTCCATCGAGGCCATACAGCGAGCCCTGGATGAAGACCGCTTCCGCCTCCTTTTCCAGCCCATCATAAATCTCCGGGGCGAAGGTGAAGAACATTACGAGGCCTTTGTCCGGATGCTGGACAGGGATGGCCAGGAGATCTCTCCTTACGATTTCCTGCCGCCAATGGGCCCCTCCGACATGGCAGGAAAGATCGACCGCTGGGTTACCCTGCAGACCATCAAGCAGCTGGCCAATCACCGGTCCAGGGGGCACGACACACGCCTGTTCCTGAACATCACAGCTGAGACCATCCAGGACAAGACGTTCACCTCATGGCTGAGCGTGGCGCTGAAAGCCGCACGCCTGCCCGGTAATTCACTGATCTTCCAGATTCGGGAAGGCGATGCCAACGCCTACCTCAAGCAGGCGCGGGAGTTTGCAAAGTCATTGCAGGAGTTGCACTGCAAGATATCCATCAGCCAGTTCGGCTGTGCTCTCAATCCCTTCAACACCCTCAAGCATGTGGATGTGGATTACATCAAGATCGATGGCTCATTCACTGAAGAAGTCCAGAAGAGTGAAGACGCCCGGACCAGGGTCAAGGAAATGGTGGAAACCCTGCGCAGTTCCGGCAAGCTGACCATCATCCCGCTGGTGGAAAACGCCGCAGTGCTGGCGACCCTGTGGCAGGCCGGGGTGAACTATATCCAGGGCTACTACCTGCAGGCACCTGTGCCTGAAATGAATTACGATTTCGGCGATCAGTGAGTCTCACTCTCCCGAAACCCAATCAGGTACAGCAGAGCATCCAGCCCCAGCGTTGAAATCGAATGTCGGGCCGACTCCTTGACCAGGGGTTTGGCCCTGAATGCCACGCCAAGACCGGCCTGGCTCAGCATTGGCAGGTCATTGGCACCATCTCCCACGGCTATCACCTGCTCCCGGGACACGTTCTCTCTGCGGGCAATTTCCAGTAGCAATTCAGCCTTGCGCTGCCCATCCACAATGGGGCCGGAAACCCGGCCAGTGACCTTGCCGTCCTCGATTTCCAGCTCATTGGCGTAGATGTAATCAATGCCCAGGCGCTCCTGCAGCTTCCGGGCAAAGTAACTGAACCCGCCGGAGAGAATCGCGGTGCGATATCCCAGGGATTTCAGGCTGCGCAGCAGATGCTCTGCCCCCTCGGTCAGTTTCAGACGCTCGGCAATAGCCTCCAGCACGGACTCATCCAGCCCCTTCAGCAGCGCCAGGCGCTCGGCGAAGCTCTCACTGAAATCAAGCCTGCCCTGCATGGCCGCTTCCGTGATCGCTGCCACCTGCTCGCCCACGCCCGCCTCCCTGGCCAGTTCGTCAATCACTTCCGCCTCGATCAGGGTCGAGTCCATGTCAAACACCACCAGGCGTCGATTGCGCCGGAAAATGGAATCCTCCTGGAAGGCGATATCCACATTCATTTCACTGGCGATATGGAGGAAATCGGAGCGCAGCTGCTCCGGGTCTGCCGGTGTGCCACGGACAGAGAATTCGATACAGGCGATGCGGTTGTCGGAAGCCTTAAGTGAAGGCCGGGCTGACAGCCGGGTTATGTTGTCAATATTGAGGCCGTGGCGGGCGGTGATCGCCGACACCCGGGCAATCTGCTCCGCCTTGATGTCCCTGGACATGAGCGTAACTATGTAACAGGCCCGATTGCGGCCTGAGGCCCACTGCTGGTACTCCGCCTCTGAGATCGGCGCAAAGCGCACCTGCAGGTCAAGGGCATGCAGGCGGAACAGCAGCTCCCGAATGACGGAGGAGGCCTGGGACTCGTCCGGAATCTCCGCCAGGATACCCCAAGTCAGATGATCGTGAATCACCGCCTGGCCTATATCCAGAATGCGGACATCATAGCGCCCCATGATGCCGGTAATTTCCGAAGTAAGACCCGGCTTGTCACGGCCGGAAACATTGATCAGGACCAGTTCACTCACTCTCGGCTTGCTCCTCTTCCGTTGCCGGCGACGGGCCGGACGACACTACATCAATCCCATCCACACGCTGCAGCCCTCGGGGCAGCTTGTGGCCGCGCCGGCCGCGGTCTCCCAGGTAGTGCTCGAGGTCGCTGAACTGCAGGTTCATCTTGCGCTTGCCGGCTCTGATCTGGAGCTGGTCGGCCCTGTCGAATACCGCAACATCCACCACGAACTCCTCCCGGCTCTGCACCCGGGCCGAGGGAATGCTGATGATCTTGTTGCCCTTTCCTCTGGCCAGTTCGGGTAGTTCGCTGAGGGGGAACACAAGCATCCGGCCCTCGTTGGAAATGGCTGCCAGATAAAGGCTGTCACCCCGGCGGGGGATTGGCGTGGGGGGCATCAGGCGTGCGCCTTTTGGAATATTCACCAGGGCCTTGCCGTTGCGGTTCTTGCTGATCATCTCCTCAAGGGAGGTGATGAATCCGTACCCGGCATCGGTAACCAGCAGCACCTTCTCGGAGGGCTCCCCCAGCAACAGGCCAGAGAAGGTTGCACCGGACGGCGGGTTGATCCTGCCAGTCAGGGGCTCACCCTGGCCCCGGGCCGATGGCAGAGTATGGGCAAGCATGGAGTAGGCCCTGCCGGTGGAATCGAGGAATACGGCCTGCTGGTTGTTGCGGCCCCTGGCCGCCATGGCAAAACGGTCGCCGGATTTGTAACTCAACCCTTCCGGTTCGATATCATGGCCTTTGGCCGCCCTGACCCAGCCTTTTTCCGACAACACGACCGTCACAGGATCATTGGAGACCAGGTCCAGCTCGCTGAACGCCCTGGCTTCGTCTCTTTCCACAATGGGCGAGCGGCGATCGTCGCCGTAGGTGTCCGCATCCGCCTGCAACTCGGACTTGATCAGCTCTCGCAGGCGCTCCTCCGAGCCCAGAATATTCTGGAGTTCATTGCGCTCGGCTGCCAGTTCATCCTGCTCACCACGGATTTTCATTTCCTCGAGCTTGGCCAGATGCCGCAGCTTCAGCTCCAGAATCGACTCGGCCTGATCGGGCGACAGGCCAAAGCGGCTCATCAACTCGGTCTTGGGTTTGTCATAAGTTCGTATTATCTCAATAACTTCATCAATATTGAGGTAGGCAATCAGCAGACCCTCAAGGATATGCAGGCGGGCGAGCACCTTGTCGAGCCGGAACTGCAGACGGCGGGTAACCGTGGTGCGGCGGTAGCTGATCCATTCACTCAGAAGGGTGTGCAGGTCCTTGACGCCCGGCCGGCCATCGTTGCCGATGACATTTATATTGACCCGATAGGATTTCTCGAGGTCGGTGCTGGCAAACAGGTGGGCCATCAGGCCTTCCATATCCACCCGGCTGGAACGGGGAATGATCACCAGGCGTGTCGGATTCTCATGGTCCGACTCATCACGCAGGTCTGCCACCATGGGCAGTTTCTTCGCCTGCATCTGGGCCGCGATCTGCTCAAGGATCCGGTTTCCTGACACCTGGTGGGGCAGATCCGTGACCACGATTTCACCGCTGTCATTGATCCATCGGGCCCTCATGCGAAGGGATCCGCGGCCCGTTTCGTACATCCGCCGCAGCTCATGACGAGGCGTGATGATCTCGGCATGAGTTGGATAATCCGGCCCCTTGATATGCTCCAGGAGCTCGTCGATGGAAGTATCCGGTCTGTCCAGCAGCCGGATGCAGGCAGCCGCCACTTCCCGCACATTGTGGGGCGGAATGTCGGTAGCCATACCCACTGCGATGCCGGTGGTGCCATTAAGCAGCACATGGGGCAGACGCGCAGGCAGAGTGGAGGGCTCATCCATTGTGCCATCGAAGTTCGGCACCCAGTCCACGGTACCCTGCCCCAGCTCCGCCAGCAGCACATCAGCAAAGGCCGCCAGCCGGGATTCGGTATAACGCATGGCAGCGAAGGATTTGGGATCATCCGGGGAGCCCCAGTTGCCCTGTCCGTCCACCAGTGGATAGCGGTAGGAAAATGGCTGGGCCATCAGAACCATGGCTTCGTAACAGGCACTGTCACCGTGCGGATGGAACTTGCCCAGAACATCGCCAACTGTCCTCGCGGACTTCTTGTACTTCGACGTTGACTTCAGGCCAAGCTCGGACATGGCATAAATAATCCGGCGCTGGACAGGCTTCAGGCCATCGCCCACGTTGGGCAGGGCCCGGTCGAGAATGACGTACATGGAATAATCGAGGTAGGCCTTTTCCGTGTAATCCCGGAGGGCGACGCGCTCAAACCCTTCATCCGTGCTCTGAAACTCTGGCATGGAAGCCTCTTGTAGCTGTTGTGAATTCCGCACCTGCTGACTGCCATGCGCAGTGGCAGTCATAGTGGCAGTCGGTCAGGCTGCTCATTATATGGAGCAAGTGCTCCGGACACCAATCTGTTGCCGGGTACCTGCAGTCGCTGGAACCAATCAGCTTTTCAAATAGCGGAATTCACGCATGGAGGGAGTGCACGCCGAACCGTATTCTCGAACCAGAAAACATGGTTACCGTTTTGCAACTTCACAATTCTGTCTGGTCAAATGTGATGAGAACGACTTTCAAAGCCTGCCGTCAAGCCATGTTGACAGCTCTTGCCAATGGACTTCTGGCTCTTGCACTGATGTTACTGGTGGAGTTTGCCGTCAGTGGCACTTTCCACATTGCGGCGCCCTATCTCTGGGCCGGCCTGCTGATCTGGCTGGTGGTGTTTACCGCCCAGTTGTGCCGGCAGTTGCGTCTTTGCCGCTGCGACCAGGGTCGCGAGCGCACAACAGAGGCCTGAGCCCGAGGGCTGTCATAACCGGGGCGTCACCTGACGCCCCCGAAACCCGCTTACTGGCGAATGCCTTCAACCGAGATAATCAGCTCCACGGTCTCAGATGCTTCTCCAAGATCTTTGGGAATGTCAAAATCCTTCAGCCGCAGCTCCGTTGACGCTTCAAAGCCCATCCGATAACCACCCCAGGGGTCGTCACCGTGGCCCACCATTTCTGCGTCAAGGGTGATTTCCTTCGTCACGCCACGCAGAGTGAGGTCGCCCACAATCTGTCCTTCTTTTCCATCTTCACCCGGCACGACACGCTTGCTGGTGAAGGTGGCTTGCGGGTATTCGTCCGCAAAAAGAAAATCATCGCTACGCAGGTGCTTGTCACGCTCACCGTGGTTTGAATCCACGCTGGCCGTATTGACAGTCACTTCCACGCTGCTCTGCTCTGGATTGGCTGCGTCGTAGGTGAACTTTCCGTCGAACTCGTTAAACCGGCCGTAAAGCCAGCTGTAGCCGAGATGGGATATCTTGAAGATGATGAACTGGTGCTGGCCTTCGGTATCAAACGCGTAGGTGCCGCTATGCTCTGACGCCTCGGCGCCGGAAACCATGGCCACTGACACCAGGGATGCTGCTACCAGTTTCCGTATCGAACCCGTCATGGTTTGAGTGTTCATTGTTTCTGATACTCCTTGCTGTGCGCCCCAAGGGGCATGGTTAAAACATTCCGGTTGTTCCTTCCGGCCGGGCCAGCGACTTTCATTCTGTCCTGATCGTACGCAGCATCCGCCGGAGGGTTTCATCCCGGTCAATAAAATGATGTTTGAGGGCAGCCAGACCATGGCCGGCAGCGAGAACCACCAGGGCCCAGGTCGACCAGTAGTGGACATCCCCGACAATGGTTTCCAGTTCCCTCATTCTGCCGGTGATCGAGGGCACAGTGAACCAGCCGAACACATCGATGGACGAGCCATCCGCCGTTGAGATCAGATAACCACTGATCATCGCAACAAAAGTCAGCAGGTAGAGGCACCAGTGCGCAAGGTGCGCCCCGGTGACTTCCAGCCGGCTGTGGTTGGGGAGCGGCCGGGGTTTTGGATTGCCCACCCGCCAGGCAAGCCTGAGGGCCATCAGCCCCAGCAGCAGCATGCCGACGCTCCTGTGGATGTCCGGGGCCGTGCGGTACCAGTCATGATAGTAATCAAGATCAACCATGTAGTAGCCAAGGCCGAACAGCCCGAATATGGCAGCCGCTGCCACCCAGTGAAAAAATATCGCCAGAACTCCGTAGCTGTTTTTCGAATTGCGTACCTGCATCTTCCTGAGACTCCGTTGCCCTGCCCCGCTTCCACGGCCGTACCGCCTCCAACAAGTCTATAAATCTGGCGGCGCCAATCAAATCGCAATGTTTTGGCCTGAAGCATCAGAAAAACTGATGATTTGACTTTGGTCGTATGGGGATTTTACGGATTGAGCCAATCCTTCATCCCGGTAAAATTGATCCATAACACGACCAGCCCCCGGCATCCAGTTTGGACAGCAACGGCAGGTCTTTTTTCTGGAAATACGAGGAAAAATGATGGAAGTCGAATTTGACGAAAGCGTTGTGGTTCCCAGCAACAACTGAGACCAACCCCTCATCTGAGAGCCTCTGGCACTGGGAAAACGCCACCCGGATTGCGAATTGAGCCTTTCGTTCGCATTTCGGGTCCCGCAACAAATATCCCTGCAAGGGGCTCTCCGACACTACCCCACGAGCAGTTTCCTTCTGCAACAGCTATCCAGCGAGCGCGCCCGTCTCCGGTAGTGTCCGGCTTTTCGGTCACTTATGCCTTAAACGCTGGTAACTTTCTGGAAAGTTTGGCATTCTTCTCCAATATTGTGGCTTTTTCGCCGATTGAAACGTCGCAATTTTTGTGCGTCAACAGGTCTGGCCGGCTATACCACCCGGTATTACGACGCTTTCGTTCACTGCCTCAGTGCTGATTTATGTCAAAAATCCTGCCCAATTCACTGGCCTCCCCAGAGCTGGAACTGCTCGGGCCCATGCTTGATCATCATGATTATGGATGGAGCGCCAGCTTTCAGGGGCTGACACTGAGAACAGCACTGCAACCCATTTTCAGCATTTCCCACAAGCGGGTCGTTGGTTACGAGGCCCTGATACGGGCTTTTGACACGGACAACTCCAGCGTCCTGCCCCTTCATCTGTTTGGCCTGCCCACAACCGAAGCGGAAAATGTACTGCTGGACCGCCTGTGTCGCTATCTACATATTCAGAATTATTCATCATTGAGCGAACAGGTAAATTGGCTGTTCCTCAACGTGTCGCCAAAGGTTGTGGCCAGCGGACGCCAGAATGACTCTTTTTTCGGACAATTACTGGAACGCACGGGCCTGCCCCCACACCGGGTGGTTATCGAGATCGTAGAACAGCCCACGGATGATTCCGCTCAGCTGCGTGAGGCCGTCGCCTATTACCAGCAACTGGGCTGCCTGACAGCAATCGATGACTTTGGCGCGGGACATTCGAATTTCGAAAGAATATGGAACCTTTCCCCGGACATCGTAAAACTCGACAGGTCGCTCCTCACCAGGGCCATAGACGACAAGAAGGCACGACAGATACTCAACGGCATCGCCTCTCTGCTCCACCAGTCGGGCTGCCTGGTTCTGCTGGAGGGGGTGGAAACCCACGATCAGGCCATGATCGCGATTGATGCGGGCGTAGATTTCGTTCAGGGGTTCTATTTTTCAAGACCCAGCCTGGATCTGGCCGACATTGACCGCAAGACGCCGGATCTGGAGCAGCTGCTCACTGATTACAAGAGCCGTGACCGGGTACAACTGGACCCAACCCAGCAGATTACCGACTTTTTCAGCGGCTTTTTCCAGAGCGCGGTCAATCAGCTACGAACCGGCCAGACCCTCAAAATTGCCTGTAATGAGCTGCTGACCCATCATGCTGTATCCCGTTGCTATCTGATTGATGCTCTGGGCGTTCAGGTGGACGATACCCTGCTCTCCGCCAGCTCGTCCCACAACCTCGATCCCCGCTTCCGGCCGCTGGAGAATACCAGCAGTGCAGACTGGTACCGGCAGCTGTATCTCAAGCAGGCTCTTGCCCAGCCCGATCGCATTCAGGTAACCCGCCCCTACCTTTCCATTACCGGCGCCTACATGTGTGTCACTCTTTCACTGGCCTATGTCCACGCCGGCCAGATGAAAGTGCTCTGCTGCGACATTCTCGCCAACCCTGAAGCCGGACGGCGCTCCTGAAAGCAAAATTGTCAGGCAAGCAGGATTCATTGAAGTTCCACGCCGTACACCAGAGCAATGACCGCCACCGTCACCAGGCCGATGAACAGGTTCATGGGCACCCCTACCCTGACAAAATCCATGAAACGGTAGCCACCCGGACCAAACACCATCATGTTGGTCTGGTAACCCAGAGGCGTGGCAAAGCTGGCAGAAGCCGCCATCATCACCGCGATCACAAACGGCTCTGCAGGCACTCCCATGGAGGCAGTCATCGACAGGACCACGGGCAGAACCAGCACAGCGGCTGCGTTGTTGGTGACCACCTCTGTCAGAACAGAAATGGCAAGATAAACCAGCAGCAGAGTCAAAAGGGGATGGCCATTGCTGGCGGATATGATGAGCTCAGCTGCCAGACGGGCAGCACCGGTTACCTCCAGCGCGGCCCCGAGAGCAAACGACGCAGCAATGGTCAGGATCACCGGCACATCCACAGCCTTCTGCGCCTGGCCCACGGAGCAGCAGCCCGTGAGGATCATCAGGGCGGCACCCAGAAGGGCCGCGTTCAGCATGCTCAGCAGGCCACTGGCAGCTGCTCCCACCAGCAGGAGCAGTGTGCCCCAGGCCACCCAGGCACGGTCATGACGGGGCGCCTCGGTGCCAAGATCATTAATAAGCAGGAAGTCGCGGGCGTATCTCTGACGGCTCACAAAGGCCGGCCGCGCCTCCAGCAGCAGAACGTCCCCTGGTTTGAGCCGGATATTTCCCAGGTTGCCAGAAACCCGTTCACCACCCCTCGCCACCGCCAGAACCACTGCCCCGTACCGGTCACGAAAGCGGGCATCCCGAATCGTCTGCCCCAGTACTTCGGACTGGGGCGAGAGCGCAGCCTCGACCAGACGCCGTTCCGCCCTGTCCTTGCTCAGACTGGGTTCGTCATCATGCACTGAAGGCACGATACCGTTGATCCGCAGCAGGTCCGAAATGGCCTGGGTATCGCCGGCAAACACCAGCCGGTCGCCACCCCTCAGGCGCTCTTCCGACGGCACCGCGGTAACCACACTGCCGTCCCGCTCGATCTCTACCAGGTATAACCGGTCCAGGTCCCGCAGTCCGGCCTCCCCCACTGTCTTGCCCACCAGGGGACCTTCCAGTGAAACCGCCACCTCCAGGGTAAATTCCCGCATGGCGCCAAACTTCTGCTGGTCTTTCCTGTCTGGCAAAAACCTGGGCAGAAAAACCACCACAGCCACCAGGCCAACAAGAGCAACTGGCAGACCCACGGCGGTAATGGAGAAGATGGAAAAGCCTTCCTCCCCTGTCAGATCCCGGTACTGGCCGTTAACCACCAGGTTGGTGCTGGTGCCGATCAGGGTTAGCGTGCCCCCCAGAATGGCGGAATAGCTCAGGGGAATCATCAGTCGTGAGGGAGAGATGCCGATCTTGCGGGACCAGGCATGAATGGCCGGAATCATGGTCGCCACCACCGGCGTATTGTTCAGGAAGCCGCTGAGCAGGGCGACAGGAAAGGCGATACGGGCCTGGGCGCTACGCACACTGCGGGGGGATCGCAGGAGGTGATTCACAATCATGTCCACGCCGCCGGAATGGTGAATGCCGGCAGCCACCACAAACATGGCCACAACGGTAATCAGACCGGTATTGCTGAAACCCGCGAGGGCCTGGGAAGGCTCCAGTATGCCGCTGACGCTGAGAATGACCAGTACGCTCATCATGACCAGATGAGGGGCGTAACGGCCAAGGCTCATCAGCAGCAGTGCTGAAGCCGCCAGCCCCAGCGAAAACCATCCCTGCCATTCCATGTGATATGCCTGCGGTTAAAAGCGTGCAGCATATCGAATCCCTGGATAACACAGAAAGAATAATGAATGCTTTTGAAAGCTCTCAAAAGCATAAAGCATCCCGGCGGCGTGCTTCAGGTCGCCAGATCGGCCATATTACCGTAGGCCTCAAGCCAGGCTCGCCGATCCGGAGCCCGCTTTTTGCCCAGCAGCATGTCCATGCACTCATCCGTATCATCGCCGTCGGCAAGGGTGAGCATCACCAGGCGGCGGGTATCCGGAGCCATGGTGGTTTCCCGCAGTTGCAGCGGATTCATCTCACCAAGGCCCTTGAATCGGGTCACCGAGATCTTGCCCCTGCGCTTTTCCGCTTCGATACGATCCAGAATGCCCTGTTTTTCATGCTCATCCAGGGCATAGAAGGTTTCCTTGCCCAGGTCGACCCGGTACAGGGGCGGCATGGCAACGAAAATATGGCCCGCCTCCACCACCGGTCTGAAATGCTTGACGAAAAGCGCACACAGCAGGGTGGCAATGTGCAGGCCGTCCGAGTCTGCGTCGGCGAGGATACAGACCTTGTTATAGCGCAGGCCACCAAGCTGGTCCGAACCCGGGTCGACTCCTATGGCCACTGCAATGTCATGCACCTCCTGGGAGGCCAGGATGTCACCGGAATCCACTTCCCAGGTATTCAGTATCTTGCCACGCAGGGGCATCACCGCCTGGAATTCCCGGTCCCGGGCCTGCTTGGCGGAACCGCCCGCGGAATCGCCCTCCACCAGAAAGAGCTCTGAACGGTTGGTATCCGCGCCGGAGCAATCCGCCAGCTTACCCGGTAGGGCCGGGCCCGAGGTGACCCGTTTGCGGGCGACCTTCTTGCTGGCCTTGAGGCGGCGCTGGGCATTGCTGATGAACAGCTCCGCCAGCACTTCGGCCACCGCAGTATGCTGATTCAGCCAAAGACTGAACGCATCCTTGACTACACCGGAGACAAAAGCAGCTGCCTCGCGGGAGGACAGCCGCTCCTTGGTCTGTCCGGAGAACTGCGGGTCCTGCATCTTGAAGGAGAGCACATAGGCGCAGCGCTCCCAGATGTCCTCGGGGGAGAGTTTTACCCCCCGGGGCAGCAGGCTCCGAAACTCACAGAACTCCCGCATGGCCTCCAGCAGGCCGCTACGCAGACCATTAACGTGGGTTCCACCCTGAGCCGTTGGGATCAGGTTAACGTAACTTTCCATCACGCCCTCCCCCCCTTCTGGCAGCCACTGTATCGCCCAGTGGACTTCTTCCCTGTTGCCGGCGAACTCTCCGGTGAAGGGATCCTGGGGCACCACTTCGAGATCGGCGAGAGCGGTTCTCAGATAGTCCCGCAGACCATCCTCATAGCACCATTCGTCTTTCTCTCCACTCGCCTCCTGGAAGAAGGTAACTATCAGGCCGGGGCAGAGCACCGCCTTGGCGCGCAGGTTGTGGCGCAGGCGGCTGATGGAGAATTTTGGACTGTCGAAGTAGCTGATGTCGGGAGTGAACTTCAGCCGGGTGCCGGTGTTGCGCTTGCCCACCGTGTCTATAACTTCCAGCTCTGTCAGTTTGTGCCCGTTGGCGAAGGTCATCCGGTGCATCTGGCCATCACGCTTGATGGTCACTTCCAGACGGCTCGACAGGGCATTGACCACGGATACCCCGACGCCGTGCAGGCCGCCGGAGAAGCTGTAATTGCCCTCGGAGAACTTGCCGCCGGCGTGGAGGCGGGTCAGAATCAGCTCAACCCCGGGAAGCCCCTCCTCTTTATGGAGGTCAACTGGCATGCCCCGCCCGTCATCCTCAACACTCAGGGAACCGTCGGCATAGAGCACCACGTCGATACGCCGGGCATGTCCCGCCAGCGCCTCGTCCACGCTGTTATCGATAACTTCCTGAGCCAGATGATTTGGCCGTGAAGTGTCCGTGTACATTCCAGGCCGCTTGCGGACCGGGTCCAGGCCACTCAGTACTTCGATTGCGTCAGCGTTGTATTCTTTCTGGCTCATAGGCGGGCTACATCTCTGGAGCGTTAAAACTGAAGGGCTCTAGCTTAGGGATTCGGGGCGAAAGATCAACGGTTGTTTTGTGGATGGTGGTGCGTATGGAAGCAATCGGACAGGTCTTTCCAGAACCGTCCGGAGCCAGGGATGGCGGAGGCCGAGCGTACATGGACGTATTCACAGCGTGTTCTGGAAAGACCTGTCCGATTGCTTTGCCTCCCCAGCCCCAGACGGGCTGCGCCCTGTTCACCGGTTCCGGACCATCTCCGGCAGGCCCTCCCCGCTTACATGAAGCTTCTCCCACCCGGTGGCAGTAACGGCCAGCACGGCACAGGGCGTGGTCAGAGCCTGGGTCACCATGCTGTCCTCCGGCGGCGTCCGGACCTCGACCTTTATTCGCAGCACATCATCGCGCAGATTGCTGGAAGCCAGGGTAACGCCATAGCCGCCGGTGGACTTCTGACCCAGAGACACGATCAACAGGTGCTCCCGCTCAAAATCCAGCTTTTCGGCAGCGGCGAGGCTCAGATGCTGTGCCGAGCCGTCCTGGAATGTTGCAAGCTCCCCGGGGCCTGAGAGGTGAACCAGCCCAGGCGCTGTTAGCCCGCAGTGGTTGGAGGCTGTCAACTGACGGGCAACGCCGCCATCCGGAAGCACTTTTTCCTCCACCGGATCGTTGCTCGCACAGGCACTGAGGGACAGGGCCAGTGCCAGAACTGAAGCGATTTGAAGCGACTTGCGGAGTTTTTTCATCATTATTCTGACCTTTCGACGCGGCGTTGGGGCTCATTTTCATTTCCGTCTTGCGGCAATAGCCGGTATCCCTTGAATCCGACACGGGGCAGGCCGAGGGATTCTACAGTAGGCCGTCTGAAACTGGTGGTCAGCTCCACGCCGGAAACGGGCGACTCGCCAATGGCAATCGGCTCGGGGAGGCCATTCACAGGATACTCTGCGCAGGCCTCACCGGTTTCACAGATAAAGCCGTTGTTGTCTGTATCGGTTCCGGCAACCAGGAAATATTCACCCGGTTCGACCTCGGCGAAGCTGAACGGATACCGGCCATCCCGGGCCTCGACCACCTGCTGCTGAAGGGTATCCTGCTCCGTGCCTGTGCTCACCAGAAGCACGTAATGGCGGCCTGCGTTCCGCTCTTCAGCCTGCTCTCCCAGCTGCACCGACACCGGGATCTCAAGGACCCGGTCCTGGGACGTCTGGTTTCCGTAGGAGATCAGCACACGATCACGGAAAAGTCTGTCCTGCTCAAGCATGGAAGTATCCACGGTGGCGGTGAGGGTAACCGGGGCGACACCGGCTTCGGCAATAGCCGGCTGAAAGCTCAGCCATTCCGGCTTTTCCACGCTCCCAAGAGTGACTGTCTCATTTTCAGGATAAACCGTAAGGCTGAGGCTCTGGCTGGTCTGGCCGCTGCTGAACTGGAGCGCGGAGGGCGAAGCGCCCATGACGGTGCTAACCGTGCCGTCACGAACCACATTCACCGCCTTCAGGGCGTTGATCAGCCCGGCGCCGTATTCTGTCTGATTACCCACGTTATCTGTCAGCTCCCCGTTTTTCAGCAGGGCAAAGAACGTACCCGGAGACAGCGGCTTCTTGACCGCCGCTTCCTTCATCAGGGCGAAGACACCCGCCACGTGCGGCGCCGCCATTGAGGTACCCTGGAGGCCAGCATAGTTGGGCTGGGGCGGCTGAACCGAATCGTCACCCCATGCACTGATTACCAGATCGGCATTGCCATCAAGGTTAGCGTCGCGGGTGGCATCGCCGCCCGGGGCCACCAGGTCCACCGAACCGCCAAAATTGGAATAGGATGCCCGGACAGCTGCACCGTCTACAGCGCCCACGCCCACCACATTGTCGAACGCAGCAGGATAGGTAAGCTGGTCACTACCCTGATTGCCGGCCGCAGCGACCACCAGTTTGCCGTTATTGAATGCCGCTTCGATGGCATTCTCCAGCCCCTGGCTGCGTCCCAGACCGCCCAGGCTCAGATTTATGACATCAATATCACTCTGGCTTCCCGCCCAGTTCAGAGCATCGATGAGATCTGCAGAAGAGCCAACACCATCCCGGCCAAGCACCCGCACCGGAATAAGCCGGACAAACGGCGCCACACCGATGATCCCCAGATTGTTGTCTATTCCAGCCGCAGTACCGGCAACATGAGTACCGTGAAAAGTGCTGCTCTGGCGCTGACCGTCGCCCGGATCAGCGGGATTCTTGTCACGCCCGGGATTATCAGGGTCCGCATCGGGGTCCTCATCGATGTCCAGGGTCCCGGAAACAAAATCCGTTATCCGTGTATTGGTGGCAGGAACATTGCCGGCCAGGTCTGGGTGCCAGTCACCGTAGGAGCTCGGCGTCGTGCTGAATAGCCCCGTATCCAGAACCGCGATACCGACTCCGAAGCCGGCATTGGGTGCCACCTGCCACGCCGTGGGCAGGCTGATGAGAGGATAATGCCATTGCAGTTCATACAGAGGATTGGTATCCGGCGTAACTGCCTGGCTCCGATACAGGTAATTGGGCTCAGCCATTTCAATATCCGGCGTGCGCTCCAGGGTACGGATCCATTTCAGGGTTTCCTTTTGCGCCTCAACCCGTGCATCGCCGGTCAACGCTCGGGCACGCTGCGCAGACGCCTGCCGCAGGTGCCACAGACCCCGCCCCAGGTGCCGTGCCTCAGCGGCGTTCATCGCCTGCGCGCTGACTCGAAAAGAACCGGAAGCCGGGGGGTCAGGAGTCATCTGGACAATCGCTTCACCTGGCCTGAAATCACCATGCTCATAGCTGACATTCATCGCCGAAGCGGCGCCTCTGGTGGAGACTGTCAGGACGTAACGTAAAGGCCCGCCGCTTTCAGCCACTATGGTCAGCGTATGGCCAGTGGGCCCAGTGACATCGTCCGGAACCACATAGACAAATGGTGGGTCACCGCTGCAGTCAGTGCAGCCCGCATCTCTGCCATCCCTTGTGATGTCAAGACGCGTTGCAGGCTTCTCTCCCGTGCCTTCGGGAAATACCTGCAGGGCAACGCGGTCGCCAGCCGACAATTCAACTGACCAGTTATCAGTGCTGTCCGCCTGGTACTGAAAAGCTTCCCCTGGGTTGGATGCCGGATAGGTACCTGAAGTGGCGCTGACATAACCGGCGACCACACCCGTCCCGGGTAGCGTCTGAGCGTTACCGGGAGTGTCGTTGCTTTGTGCCAGGCCAAGCCGGAAATCATCGGCGGTATCCGAGTCAATCCTGGAGCCACTTTCGATCTTTATCACGCCGCTGAGCGCGTCCTGGTCCTCGTCGTCGCCCCCCGAGCCGCCGCTACACCCGGCAATCAGGGTAGCCAGAGAGACTGAAAGAGCACAGAATTTTAGCGTGTGATTCAAAACCATGAGTAACCCTTGAGCCTGATTGTTCTGATTCCGCGGATGCTGGCGTCTGACATCTCCATCTTATCCTGATTACGCCCCATGATCAGGGATGGATGCAAACGAAAACCGCCTCACAAGGAGGCGGTTTTCAGAAGAAGCAGTGCAGAAGCCGCTCAGGGCACGTAAAACAGCATGGGCACAAACGCCACCAGCAGAAGTGTAGTCCCCATCACCACCAGCGGCAGAAGCAGCCGCTCATACCTGTGCCAGAAGGTACCTGTACGTTCTGCCGCCAGAACTTCGCTTTCACCCACCACCTGGCGGGTCAGCAGATGGTTGAGGGCTACCGGGGGGCTGAGATACCCCAGCTCAAAAGCCACCAGACACACAATCCAGAAGTGCAATGGATCAATGCCCAGGCCAATCGCCGCCTGGGCGATGGTGGCTGATACGAGTATCACTGCACCGAAGGGGTCCATCACCATACCGATGCACGTCAGCATGACCACCACCACCATCATCACCAGCCAGGGACTGCCCAGACTTTCCGGGAATATGGAATGCACAATATCAGAGCGTTCCAGAATGCCCCCGAGACAGATGGAAAAACCGATCAGGGCGAGCAGGGCTCCTATATGCACGGCCGAATCGCTGGCTGCAGAAGTGCTTCTCGTCCAGAAGGCCTGACTGCGGGTTTCCCCCGCCTCACGGCTGTCCCGCCCTGCATCAAGAAAAACCAGCGCCAGCATCACCAGCGGAAGAATCAGCGGAGCGCTGTATTCGTTGAACTTCAGGTCCAGCAGCAACCAGATGGTGAGGATTACGCCCCCGGCGGTGAGCACATAGGGCAACAGAGGGCGGAACTGTTTCAGTGCTTCCCGGAATGCGCCGGGCACCGGCCCTGGACGCCAGTTACCTTCCGTCTTGCATACTACAAGGGTGAACAGCACGGCAGACAGCAGGAACACCCAGAGCCCCCAGCCGTACAGTTCGCTAGTGGTCACTTCCTTGTTGAGTGCGGCAATCACCACGATCAGCAGGCAGGGATTCAGCACCACCCCCAGACTGCCTGACATGGCCGTGGTGGCAAGTGACAGCTGGCGACCCGCCCCGGCCTTGCGCAACTCGTCGTAAACCACACCACCCACCGCCAGAATGAAAATACCGGAAGCGCCGGTAAATGCCGTGGGAAACGCCGTGGCAAAAATCATTACCGAGGCGAGCAGAGGTGCGGGGAGTTTGAATGGCTTGATGATATTGAGCAGCAGCTCTGGAATCCGGGTCTGCTTCAGGGCCATGCCTACCAGCACGTAAAGGCCGATATTGATGAACATGGAGGACAGGTTGGTCATCATGCCGAAGTAGATGGCCAGGCCCGAACTGTATCCATCGATAAACAGGAAATAAGCCATGGCAATCAGCGCCATGGAACAGTGCAGAGGCACGACCAGAGGCGAGGAGGCATTGATGTTGCCTGGCCGCATGCGCTCTGGCACCGAGAAAAGCCGCATCAGATTGAGCACCATGAACAGACCGAACACCGCCGCCCAGGTATGCTGCAGGAAAATGGTGTCGGCCGTGTCCGGAGCCGAGGAAAGCCGCCCCACATAGGACAGAAGTGAAAATACCATCAGACCGTTGACCAACAGCTGGACGCCCTGACTCAGCCGCCATTCCCCCCGGTTGCGCGGCAGCCTAAGGGCGATGTGGTCGGCATCAAATGCCGAGATCGCCGCGGCCATGGCGAACATGCCGATGAAAAGGAACTTCATCAGGTCAATGTTGGTCAGCAGAAAATCTGCCATGCCCTGCTCGACTGTCTTGAATACGGCAAGCGCGGGGGTCGCGTGTTCCTGATTGTGCTGGTAGGCGAGGTATTTGAGCTCACAGTTCTCGAGATTTTTCTGCAGGGATTCCCGCAACTTGTCCGGATCCGGCGGTGAGCTGAAAAGGGCATCGGGATCGGGCTGGTACTCATCCATCCGGCGCTGAACTTCGGCACCTATGTCCCTGTTCAGGTTGCAGGTGGGCTCCTGAGCCTCCGGATCCAGCAGGTAGTAGTTTGGCCAGGCCTGCTCCCCAATCCACAGCAGGCGGGAATGCAGGGAGTTGCCCATGCCAAGCAGGAGGGTAAACATGAGCAGCAGCAGTAGCACTACCCCGTGCACACGATGCACAGGGTAAAGCGTGGTGGGCCTGACTGCGGTAAGCGAGCGCCAATTCATGATAGAGGTTCAGCCGTCAGGGTTATTCGCGGTTATTTGCCGTACATTCGGAAGCACCCGGGTTGCTGGAACAGCGAACCTTGCTGAGCAGACCCATCATGCGGGGGTCATAGACCTTGCTGGCGCCACCGGTTCCGTCACGGAGCTGGATGCGGTTTTCCCGGAACATCTCCTGATAGCCTTCGATATCGCCTCCAGCGATCCTGATCCACTTGGCTTCAGGGATGTTTTTTTCGTTGCGGGTAACCATATCCATGGCCTGGCCATACATACCCCATGCAACTTCGCGGGAGGCCTGGGCCACCTCATCGCTGAGCACACCATCCTTTGCAATAATCTGGATGGTGAGCTGGGCCAGGGGGTAGTCAACAATGCCGCCCTTGTCTCCCACGCCCTTGTATAGTTCAAGAGCTTCGTACGCGAATGCGGGGGCGTAGGCAGTGTCAACTGAGCCGTTATTGAACTTGCCGGCGAAGTTGGTGATATCAGACGGCACCACAGTGGCCTTGATGTGATTGACCATATGGATGGCGTCTTTCTGGTACTCCAGAGTCGCCATGCGTTTTCCGGCCAGTTCACCCGCCGTGTCAATGCTGCGATCATTTACAAACAGGTAACCTGCGCCCGCCGGCACAATACCCAGCACTTCATAATCACCCTCTTTCATCAGCTTCGCCGCCCTGGGCTGGGCCAGGGTGGCCAGTACGGTCTTGAGATCGTCGTAGGTGGGAACCGCGCCGACAGCGCCAATGCTGCCGGTGAATCGGTTAAACGGGCGGGTGCGCAGGTCCGTGGCCGCCAGAACCTCACACTGTCCGGAATTGAAATCGCCTACCGCTACGCCTTCATCCGTGTACGGACGCAGCTCGAAGTCGACACCCTGTGCCTTCATCTCAAGAGCATAGTCCTTGATCATGTTGTACATATCACCATTGGCACCGATGACATCAAAGACGCACATTTTTACCGGCTCCGCAGCAACTGCCGGGGCGGTCAGGGAGAAAATGAGAGCTGTAGCTGTCTTGCGCAACATGAGAGACCTCCTGGTCCTTTATTGTTTTATCCAATCGGTTTACAGCAAGCCGTCCAGATCCATCACTTCAACCGAACCGGCTTCATCCTGCTCAGTCAGTGAACCAAAACGGTTTGGCGGTGTGCGATGACCATAATTGGCCGTCCAGTATTTGTCTGACGAGAACTCGATGACATCGCCGGCGACTGTGTCCACAAGCCGGTAGTCGTCCCACACATCGATGGTGTCTTCCGCCTCGACGAAACGGGCAATGACGGTCTCACGAACATCCTTCCGGCCAAAGGTTTCGGCGGCGACCACCTGCAGCGCCATTGACGCCCGGATACCAGCATCAATGCCCAACTGGGCACTGTTATCAAAGACCACCCAGGGGTCAGGGGACTGGTCCGGGCGGGTATCGGGAATCAGCAGCCACACCATGGCCCGGAGTGCATTGGGTATGCCGCCCCACTTTTCGTTATCAACGCACTGGGCAGCGCGCTCGGCCTGGGGGGCGATATTTCTCGGAACCCCGGCAAGGGAACCGGAGTTTGCGTCATTGACTATGGCCTGCAGACCGGTCAGAAGGCCAAGAAGAAAAGTCAGTTCGTCACGCTCTTCAATGAACACCGGGCACTGGGCAGCCTCGTCCGCCGGGTCATAGTTGTAGGCAGCCATGGCACGCTGAAAAGCAACGTAGCGGCGTTTTGCTGTTTCTCCGTTGAACCGTTTGCTTCGCTCCCGGGCGTCCTTTGCGGCAGGAATATCTCCGGCATAATCCGCACGCAAATAATCCAGCTCTGCCTCCCAGGCCTCCAGTTCGCTGCAATTGGCTGCCAGTTCCATAAGCAGGGAACCGGTTTCATCGGGAGCGGCTGTCACCCTTGTAAATGAGTAGACCAGAGGGTCCAGCGCCTCACCCTGGGTGCAGGCCATGCGGGAATCCCACATCTGCATGGTGTAGGGCGTGGCATTGGCCTCTGAATAACTCGCAAGCACATCCCCCATGGGGGTGTAGATCGGATGGAAGGAGGAGCAACCCGTCATTGCCACCAGCAATGAGGGCGCCGCCAGGGGTCTGGCAAGAGTCCGCAGAAGGGCCATAGGGGTTGCGTGAATCATGATTCCGGGTGCCTGCGCTTTGTAAATTCAGGTAAGTTTTTGTATACCGCAAGTTAGCGCCTGCTTTTTAGCATGCCTGTTGACCTGGTTCCGTGAACCAGGCCACGGAGATGTCGTGTTTACTGAAAAACCGCAGAAATTTACTGGAAAGCAATAGAGCAAATTGCAGTGATTACTGCCTCACCGGCAATGAAGCAGAAGGAGACGGAAGGAGCGGAAAACGCCGGTCAGCTTTCGGCGGGGTTGAGCCCAAGCATGGCAACAACCTGGTCGGTGAGATCATTGAGGCTCATGCCACCCTGGGGGCGGTACCAGGTGACGGTCCAGCTGAGAGCACCGGTGAGCAGCCGCCGTGTAACAAATGGGTCGGCCGTAATCACCCTCTTTTCTGCCAGCGAGCCCAGGACATCAAGCCAGAGATTCTCGTAGATTTCCCGCAGTTCCAGCACTTCGGCCTGGGCCCCGGCGGAGAGGCTGCGCCATTCAAACACCAGCACGGCCATGGCCTCTCCGGTCTGACCGATGATGGATTCAAGCTCGGAATAGATGAGCGCCCGGAGCTTGTCGCGGTCACTTTCCGCCTCCTCCACGGCGGCCTCCATAATTGCCGTATTCAGCCGGATGGTTTCCACCATTACCGCCTTGAGAATGTCTTCCTTGGTACGAAAGTGATGAAACAGACTGCCGGACTGGATGCCCACGGCAGCGGCAAGATCTCTCACAGTAGTGCGCTCATAGCCCTTGTCACGAAACAGGCGCGCAGCCTCTCTGAGCAGTCTTCCCCTGGCTCCGGCGGGGTCAGAGACCAGATTCTCGGCAACCAGTGTCTGCAGGATTTTCTTTTGATTCACAGGTGTTCCAGTGTGTCGTGACAGGAGCATGCATTCTACCTCTAAATCCCCTGTTTACAAACCAAGCGCTTGCTTGGTATTGTCGGATCACCAAAGAGCACATACCTGCTCGCCGACTCCATATAGCCAACCCGCGAGGCATGATTCATGGCATCCAACGCCACGTCCGACAAGACCATCCGCATCGGCTGTTCCGCCGCCTTCTGGGGAGACACGGAAACCGCTGCCCGCCAGCTGGTCAGCAAGGGCAACCTGGATTACCTGGTATCGGACTATCTTGCTGAAATCACCATGTCGATCATGGCCGGCCAGAAGATGAAAGATCCTTCAGACGGCTACGCCCGGGATTTTGTCCAGACGGTGATGGGCCCGTTGCTGGGCGAGATCAAGGCAAAAGGCATACGGGTACTGAGTAACGCTGGCGGCGTTAATCCGGTCGCCTGCCGGGATGCGCTCGAGGCCCTGTGTAAAGAGGCGGGAGTGGACCTCAAAATTGCCCTGGTGGTGGGTGATGATCTGCTGCCCAGGAAAAAGGCCCTCGCCCAGGCTGGCATCACCGAAATGTCCAGCGGTGCGCCCATGCCCGGCATGATGGTCAGCCTGAACGCCTACCTGGGGGCCCCCGGACTGGTGGCAGCTCTGGAACAGGGAGCTGACATAGTCATTACCGGCCGGATCGCCGACAGCGCCCTGGTGCTGGCACCGCTGGTCCATGAATTCGGCTGGAGCTGGACCGATTACGACAGGCTCGCCCAGGGCAGCCTTGCCGGCCATCTGGTGGAGTGCGGCGCCCAGGCAACCGGCGGCAACTTTACCGACTGGGAAGAAGTTGCGGACGGCTACGCCGACATGGGTTTCCCCATAGTGGAAGTATCCGCAAATGGCGACTTCGTGATTACCAAGCCCGAAGACACCGGCGGCCAGGTTACCAGGGGTACGGTAGCGGAGCAGCTGGTCTATGAAATCGGAGATCCCCGGGCCTACCTTCTGCCAGATGTGACCTGTGACTTCACCCGGGTCACTCTGGAGGAAACCGGCAAAGACCAGGTAACCGTCACCGGAGCAAAAGGCCTGCCTCCCACCGGCACCTACAAGGCCTCCGGCACCTGGCCGGACGGTTTCAAGTGCACGGTCACCTTCCTGCTGGCCGGCATCCAGGCAAAAGCCAAGGCCGAGCGGGTTTCACGGGCCATTCTGCAGAAGACCTCAGCCCTGTTCGAGGAACGGGGTTTTGGCCCCTATTCTGAAACCAGCGTGGAACTGCTCGGCACGGAGACAACCTACGGACCCCACGGCAAAACCGGCGATTGCCGGGAAGTGGTGGTCAAGATCAGCACCGCCCACCCCAACAAGAAAGCGCTGGTACTGTTTTCCCGGGAGATCGCCCAGGCGGCCACTGGCATGGCGCCGGGGATTACCGGCATTGTGGGGGGGCGACCCACGGTATGGCCCAAGATCCGTCTCTATTCCTGCCTGGTTCCCAAGACAGAGGTCACTGTTCAGGTCGGCATTGGCGGCGACCGGGTTCCGGTAACCATTGATACCAAAACCGGCTTCGACCCGGCCTCTCTGGACGCTGAACAGCCCGAAGCTGCCAGCCCCGATACAGACACCAGCGTTCCCCTCATCGACCTGGCCTGGGCCAGGTCCGGAGACAAGGGCGACCACAGCAACATCGGCGTGATTGCCCGCCGGCCGGAATATCTGCCGTTTATCCAGGCTGCCGTCACCGACGCTGCCGTCGCGGACTGGATGGCCCACACCCTGAATCCGGAAAACGGCAAGGTCACCCGCTGGGCCCTCCCCGGAATTCAGGCCTTCAACTTCCTGCTGGAACACAGCCTGGGTGGTGGTGGGGTGGCAAGCCTCCGCATCGACCCCCAGGGCAAGGCCTTTGCCCAGCAACTACTCGAAATGCCCGTGCCCGTGGCCCGGGATGTTCTGAACAAAGGAAACAGATCATGAGCTACGAGTCCGTATTCCGCCCTGACCTTTTCAGGGGCCAGACCATCATAGTAACCGGTGGCGGCTCTGGCATCGGCCGCTGCACCGCCCACGAACTGGCCTCCCTGGGTGCCCGCGTGGCGCTGGTGGGACGGAAGGCCGAAAAAGTGGAGACAGTAAAGGCTGAGATCACCGAGGACGGGGGCATCGCTTCGGCCCACGTCTGCGATATCCGTGACGAAGAAGCGGTCAAAACCACCGTGAAGGAAATCATTGACCAGCACGGTGGGCTCAACGGTCTGGTGAACAACGCCGGCGGCCAGTTTCCCTCTCCCCTGGCATCCATCAACCAGAAAGGCTGGGAGACGGTTGTCCGGACAAACCTGACCGGCGGGTTCCTGATGGCCCGCGAGGCCTACACCCAGAAGCTGTCAAAAACCGGTGGTGCGATCGTCAACATCGTCGCCGACATGTGGGGCGGCATGCCCGGCATGGGCCACTCAGGGGCAGCCAGGGCCGGCATGGTCAATTTCACTCAGACAGCGGCGGTGGAATGGGGTACCTCCGGAGTGCGTGTCAACGCGGTGGCTCCGGGATGGATCGCCTCCAGCGGCATGGACAGCTACCCGGAGTCCATGAAGCAGTGGATTCGCAGCCTCGCTGACGCTGTGCCCATCAAGCGTCTGGGAACAGAAGCGGAAGTCAGCTCAGCCATCTGTTTCCTGCTAAGCCCGGCGGCAGCCTACATCAGTGGCGACACCCTGCGCATTGACGCCGGCTCCTCCCAGGGAGGAAGGGTCTGGCCCCTGCCGAAAGCGAAAAACAACGAGCCCTTCAATGGCTTCCACCGCAGCACAAAGCCAAACGTACTGAAAGATGAGTGAGGAAAGGCAACATGCAGACCATTGAATCCACGCTCAACAGCCAGTCCGAGGAATTCCGCGGCAATGTCGAGGTCATGCAGGCCCATATAGACACATTCCGGGAGGTCGAACAGAAAGTGCTGGACCTGGCCGAAGCGGCCCGGGAAAAGTTCACCAAAAAAGGCAAGCTGTTGCCGCGGGAGCGCATCAACCGGCTTCTTGACCGGAGCACCTCCTTCCTCGAGCTCTGCTCTCTTGCCGGCTACAAGATGCATGACGACAAGGACGGCAGCCTCGCTGGCGGCGGCATCATTGCCGGCATTGGCATGATCAGCGGAATCCGCTGCCTGGTGGTCGCCAGCAACAGCGCCATCAAGGGCGGCACCATCACACCAGCCGGACTGGACAAGACCTTGCGACTGCAGCAGATCGCGATGGAGAACAAGCTCCCGGTGGTATCCCTCTCGGAAAGTGGTGGCGCCAACCTGAACTACGCCACCGACATCTTCGTGCTGGGTGCCCGGGGCTTCGCCAACCAGGCGCGCATGTCCGCCGCTGGCATCCCACAGGTCACGGTGGTCCACGGCAATGCCACGGCTGGTGGGGCCTATCAGCCAGGGCTTTCCGATTACGTGGTGGTGGTGAAGGAACAGGCCAAAATGTTCCTCGCCGGGCCTCCACTTCTGAAGGCGGCTACTGGCGAAGTCGCCACCGACGAGGAACTTGGCGGCGCACAGATGCATGCAGACGTCGCTGGCACAGCGGAATATCTGGCCGCCGACGATGCCGACGGCATCCGCCATGCCCGCAACATCATGGAAGCCCTGCCCTGGAACGAGCACCTGCCCCCGGCCCGTAAAATGGAATGGGAGGAACCCCTTTATCCCGCGGAGGAGCTGCTGGGTGTGATCCCTTCGGATCCGAAAAAGCCCTACGATGTCCGGGAAGTACTGGCCCGGATCGCCGATGGTTCCGGGTTCATGGATTTCAAATCCGGTTACGACGACCAGACCGTTTGCGGCACCATCCGCATTGAGGGCCACTCGGTCGGCATCATTGGCAACAATGGCCCGATCACCACTGCGGGTGCCACCAAGGCAGCCCAGTTCATCCAGTTATGCGATCAGGCGGGAACGCCGCTTCTTTTTCTCCACAATACCACCGGCTTCATGGTGGGAACCCACTCTGAGCAGAACGGCATCATCAAGCACGGCTCGAAGATGCTGCAGGCGGTGGCCAACGCCCGGGTGCCAAAGATTGCGGTGGTGATCGGCGGCTCCTATGGCGCGGGCAACTATGCCATGTGCGGGCGAGGGCTGGATCCCCGGTTCATTTTCGCCTGGCCCAACAGCCGTACGGCGGTGATGGGCCCGGCCCAGGCGGGCAAGGTGATGAGGATCGTGGCCGAGGACAAACAGCGGCGCAGCGGCATCGAGCCGGATACCAAAACTCTGGATTTTCTGGAGCAGGCGACGGCGAAGAAGCTGGAAGACGGCTCCACCGCCCTGTTCGGCACGGCCAGGCTTTGGGATGACGGGCTGATCGATCCCCGGGATACACGGAGGGTGCTGGCGATGGTGCTTTCAGTCTGTCGGGAGGCGGAGGCTCGTCCTCTTCGGCCTAATACTTTCGGTGTGGCCCGCCTGTAAGACTGATTGCCGGGAGTGGCGGCGGAGTGGGAGTCCTTTTCCGGGACACGCCCGCAAGTACGTCCATGTAGGGCTCGGGCGGGGCCATCCCTGGCCCCTCACGGTCCCGGAAAAGGACTCCCACTCCACCTCATCGGACCACGAGTTATCTCAAGGTAAAGAAAGATTAAAGAGTTCAGCAGGACTCAACCGGATTTTCAGACATTGGCAGGGATGGGGACCTTCTTTCAGAAACCGTGTGTGGCCAGGGATGGCCACACCCGAGCCCTACAGGGATGTATTTACGGGCGTGTTTCTGAAAGAAGGTCCCCATCCCTGCCGCCAAACTCAGCATAAACGCACCGAGACATCAGGCGCGCTGACCAGAAAACAACGGAGAGAACAAAAATGATCTTCACCGAAGAACACGAAGCCATCCGAAAAACCGTTCGCGATTTCGTCCAGAAAGAAATCAACCCCAACGCCAATGAATGGGAAAAGGCTGGCACCTTCCCCATCAGGGAGGTTTTCAAAAAACTCGGAGACCTGGGCATACTCGGCATCCAGAAGCCGGAAGCCTACGGCGGCATGGGTCTGGACTACAGCTACAACCTGGTGGCGGCGGAAGAGCTGGGTACCGCCCAGTGCGGCGGCGTGCCCCTGGCCATCGGCGTGCAGACCGATATGTGCACCCCTGCCCTGGCACGCTTCGGCTCTGATGAGCAGAAAAAGGAATTCCTCGCTCCCGCCATCGCCGGCGACATGGTGGGCTGCATCGGGGTCAGCGAAGTGGGTGCAGGCTCCGACGTTGCAGGCATGAAAACCACCGCCCGCAAGGACGGTGACGATTATATTATCAACGGCTCCAAGATGTGGATCACCAACTCGCCACAGGCCGACTTCATCTGCCTGTTGGCCAACACCTCCGATGACAAGCCCCACAAGAACAAGTCCCTGATCATCGTGCCCATGAAAACCCCCGGCATTTCTGTATCGCCGCACCTGGACAAACTCGGCATGCGGTCCTCGGAGACCGCCCAGGTATTCCTCGACGACGTCCGCGTGCCCCAGCGTAACCGGATCGGCGCCGAAGGCACTGGCTTCATGATGCAAATGGTGCAGTTCCAGGAAGAGCGCATCTGGGGCGCCGCCAATGTGATCAAGGCGCTGGAAACCTGCATCGACCAGACCATTGAATACTGCCGCAGCCGGGAGACCTTCGGCGTGCCCCTGATCGACAACCAGGTTATCCACTTCCGGCTTGCAGAGCTGCAGACCGAGGTCGAAGCCCTTCGCGCCCTCACCTACCAGGCCTGCGAGCTCCACATCCAGGGCAAGGATGTCACCAAGCTCGCCTCCATGGCCAAGCTCAAGGCCGGACGCCTGGGCCGGGAAGTGACCGACAGCTGCCTGCAGTACTGGGGCGGCATGGGGTACATGTGGGAAAACCCGCTGGCGCGGGCCTATCGGGACGTGCGGCTGGTATCCATTGGCGGCGGTGCCGATGAAATCATGCTTGGCATCATCTGCAAGCTCTCCGGCACCCTGCCCGGCAAACGCAAGCAATAATCCGGAGGCGAACATGAGTAACTTTCCCCAGTGCGAGACCCTGGAACTGGTCCAGAAGGACCAGGTCCTGCACGTAACCCTGAACCGTCCCGAGGCCCGCAACGCCATGAGCCTGACCATGGTGGCGGAACTGGAAACCGTGTTCAGCCTCATTGAAAACGATGGAGGGGTTCGCGCGGTGGTCCTGCGCGGCGCCGGTGGCCACTTCTGTGCCGGGGGCGATATCCGGGACATGGCGGGCGCGCGGGGTCAGTCTCCAAAAGAAGGCGGGGAAGATCCCTTCTACCGGCTCAACCGGGCCTTCGGCCGGATGATCGAACAGGTAAACAACTCCTCAAAAGTGGTGATTGCCATTCTGGAAGGCGCCGTGATGGGCGGCGGGTTTGGCCTGGCCTGTGTGTCGGATGTAGCCATAGCGGCCGCCTCCGCCCGCTTCGGCCTGCCGGAAACCAGCCTCGGTGTGATCCCTGCCCAGATTGCTCCCTTTGTGGTGGAGCGGATCGGCCTGACCCAGGCCAGACGACTGGCATTGCTTGGTATGAGGTTTGACGGTGCTGAAGCCAGCCGACTTGGGGTGGTCCACCAGTTCTGCGAAACCGGTGACCAGGTCGACGAAGTCCTTGCTTCAGCCATTGAGCAGGTCCGCAAGTGCGCGCCCCATGCCACATCGGTTACCAAGGCCCTGCTTCACCGGGTCGGCCATGAGCCCATGAGCCGGCTGCTGGACGATGCCGCCAGCCAGTTCGCTGAAGCCATCCGCAGCGACGAAGGCGCCGAAGGCACCATGGCCTTCATGCAGAAACGGCCGCCCCGCTGGGCTGAAACCGACTCATCCGACAAGTCCTGAGGAACCGACATGCTCACCAAGCTCTTGATCGCCAACCGGGGCGAAATTGCTGTCCGGATCATTCGAACCGCCCGCGAGCTGGGTTACCGCACGGTCGCGGTCTACTCGGAAGCCGATGCCAGTGCCCTGCACGTGCACGAAGCGGACGAAGCTGTCTTTATCGGCCCGGCTCAGGTCAATGCTTCGTATTTGAACATCGAGGCGATCCTGGAGGCTGCCCGCAAGGCCGGAGCCGATGCCATCCATCCGGGCTATGGTTTCCTGTCGGAGAATTCCGGTTTCGCGGAAGCCTGCCAGAAAGCCGGCCTCACCTTTGTCGGTCCGCCATCCCACGCCATAGAGCTGATGGGCAGCAAGCGCCGGTCGAAGATCGCCATGCAGGAAGCCGGGGTACCTGTAGTGCCGGGTTTTGAAGGTGACCGGGCCGGTGATGACGAGCTCGTGAAGGCAGCCGGTGACATAGGTTACCCGCTGATGATCAAGGCCTCCGCAGGCGGCGGCGGCCGGGGCATGCGTCTGGTGCATGAGCAAAAGCATCTGCGGGATGAAATCCAGCGGGCCAGGTCGGAAGCCCGCAATGCCTTTGGCGATGACGAGCTGATCCTGGAAAGAGCTGTGATCGAGCCACGACACATCGAGATCCAGGTGTTTGCCGATAAACATGGCAATGCCGTCTACCTGGGTGAACGGGACTGCTCGATCCAGCGTCGGCACCAGAAAGTGGTGGAGGAGGCACCGTCCCCCTTCGTCACGCCCGAATTGCGCAAGGCCATGGGGGAAGCTGCGGTCAAGGCAGCCCTTGCCTGCCAGTACGAAGGCGCCGGCACGGTGGAGTTCCTGGTGGACAGGGAACGCAACTTCTATTTTCTGGAGATGAACACCCGTCTTCAGGTGGAACACCCGGTAACGGAACTTGTCACCGGCCAGGACCTGGTTGCCTGGCAGCTAACGGTAGCCGAGAACCGTCCCCTGCCCCTGACCCAGGAAGAAATCAGCCTGAATGGCCACGCCATCGAGGTAAGGCTTTACGCGGAAGACCCCGCCCACGGCTTCACCCCCCAGACCGGCGCTCTGCACCGCTTCGAACCCGCGGAGGTGGCCGGTGTACGGTACGACACTGGCGTACGTAGTGGCGACACGGTAACACCCCATTACGATCCGATGCTGGCAAAGGTCATCGCCTGGGGTCCCACCCGGGACGACGCACGACGCCGGCTGCTGCGGGCCCTGCAGGACACCCTGATTGCCGGAGTCACCACCAACCGCTTTTTCCTCAGCCGGATTCTGGCGGACGACACCTTCGGCGCGGGCGAAGCCACCACTGCTTTCCTCGACCAGGCATTCGCTGACGATCCGTCGATGCATCCGGTCTCAGCCACCCTTACCGATATCACTTTGGCGGCCACCCTGTTCGCCCGGCGCCAGGACACCGGCGGCAGCTGGAGCAACAGCCTCACAACCCGGCTGCCAATGATGCTTCGGCTGGACGATACCGAGCTCGCAGTTCAGATTCAGCAACGCCTTGACGAGATTGAAGTCCAGTGGGCCTGGCACAAGGGTGAGGGAAAGACCGATTGCAGGCCTGGCGAAACAGGCAGGATCACGGTCAGCTCGCTGACGGACGATATTCTGTACTACATCGAAAACGGCGTCCGGCAGGGTTGCCGCTATGTCCTTAACCGCAACCACCTGTATCTGCAGGCAGCCGGCCGCTCCCTGGAATTTGTGGATATTACCCACGAAGCTCCGGGAGAAAGCGGTGCCGGGGGTTCGGGCCGGTTGCAGGCCACCATGGATGGCGCCATTGTGGATGTACTGGTCAAAGCTGGCGATACTGTTAAAAAGGGCGACACCCTGGTTGTGCTGGAGGCCATGAAAATGGAACATCCGGTCAAGGCTGACCGGGATGGCCACGTCGGCATACTACACACCGCACCAGGGGAGCAGGTCCGTCGTCATCAGCTGCTGGTTGAACTGGCAGCGGAAGATGAAGACCCGGTCCTGGCTCCCGGAAAGGAGGCTGAAGCATGAGCACCAACAATAGCTCCATGAAGAACAGGACTGTTTTCATCACCGGCGGCAGCCGCGGTATCGGCCGGGCGATTGCCCTGGCCTGCGGCCGGGAAGGCGCCAATGTTGTTATCGCGGCCAAGTCCGACAAGCCGCACCCGAAGCTACCGGGCACCATTCACACCGTGGCGGACGAGGTCCGTGAAGCCGGTGGTCAGGCTCTGCCGCTGATGCTGGATGTGCGGGACGAGGAACTGGTCAAGGAAAGGATGAAAGAAGCGGCCGAGCATTTTGGCGGCATCGATATGCTGGTGAACAATGCTGGCGCCATCCGGCTTCAGGGCGTAGAGAAGCTTCCGGTGAAACGCTACGACCTGATGCACGAGGTCAATGCCCGGGCGGTTTTCCTTTGCAGCCAGGCGGCACTGCCATGGCTGAAAGAGTCAGACCAGGGCCACATCCTCAGCCTTTCCCCACCCCTGAACATGAACCCGAAATGGTTTGCGCAGCATAGCGCCTACACCACCACGAAATATGCAATGAGCATGCTGACCCTCGGCATGGCGCAGGAATTCAAAAAGTATGGCATCGCCGTCAACTCCCTCTGGCCCCGCACGCTTATAGCCACTGCGGCCATCGAATTTGAAGTCGGTGGGCCCGAAATGATGAAAAAAGGACGCAAACCCGACATCATGGCGGACGCAGTTCTCAACATCCTCAGCCACCGGGGTAATGCCCGGACCGGCCAGACACTGATTGACGAAGATGTGCTGCGGGATGCTGGCGTCACCGATTTCGACCAGTACCGCTATTCCTCAGGTGACGAACCATTGATGGATGACCTGTTTCTGGACTGAGCCGGGACATTCCAATGCCGGGCTCCGGCCTTCTGCTCCCGATTGCAGAAGGCCCATAACAATTACAATAGTCCCCAGATAATGGATAAAGCATGACCCAGGATACCATTTCCGCCCGTGATATTGTCCGCCACCTGCCTGGCGTTTTCCGCCGCTTTCCCGCCATCGCCAGGGGCTTTTATTACTACTCCCTCAAAAATGAACGCAAACAGCTGACGCTGGGAACCCTGATTGAGCGGAATGCCGACAGATATGGTAACCGCCCCGCGGTTCTGTATGAGGACCGCCGACTGACCTACAGCGAGTTCAACGGCTGGGCCAACCGGATCGCTCACTATCTGCGGGGCCAGGGCCTGAAAAAGGGCGACACTATCGCCATCTTCCTCGAAAACCGGCCCGAGCTTCTGGCCACGGTAACCGGCGCGGCCAAGATAGGCGTGGTCTGCGCCATGCTCAACACTTCCCAGAAAGGCCGGGTGCTGGAGCACAGCATCAATCTGGTCAGCCCTGCCATGATCGTGGTGGGAAAAGAGGTGCTGGATGTCTTTGAGGGTGTCCGCACCGAAGTCAGGCTGAGCCACGAAAGGCCCCTGCTTTTCATGGCTGATCTCAACACGATCAATGCCTTTGGAGAAGCCCCGGAAGGCTACACCAACCTGGCGGAGAAAGTCAGCGCCTATAACAGCGACAACCCGACCCTGAGCGACCCGCCGACAATGGGGGATACCGCCGTTTACCTGTTTACATCCGGTACGACCGGCCTGCCCAAGGCGGCCCCGGGCTCGCACCGCAAGTTCGTCAAGGCCTATGGCGGCTTTGGCCTGATGTCCCTGAACATGACACCGGACGACGTGCTCTACTGCACCCTCCCGTTTTACCACGGCACTGCCCTGCTGGTGTGCTGGGGCTCTGCACTGGCGGGTGGTTCAGCCATCGCGATCCGCCGGCGCTTTTCCGCCAGCGCCTTCTGGGATGACGTGCGACGCTTTGAGGCCACCACCTTTGGCTATGTCGGCGAGCTCTGCCGTTATCTTCTGAACCAGCCACCCAGCCCACAGGATCGCAATCACAGCCTGACCAAGATGATCGGCAACGGGCTGCGGCCCTCCATCTGGAAAGCCTTCAAAGAACGCTTCGGCATCGAAACCGTGGCAGAACTTTACGCATCCAGCGAGGGCAACATCGGATTCAGCAATTTTTTCAATGTGGACAACACCGTGGGATTCTCAACGGCGCCCTACAAGCTCGTAAAGTTTCACGACGGCACCCGGAACCCTGTCCGCAACGAAAAAGGCCGCATGGAGGAAGTAGCCAAAGGTGAGCCGGGCCTGCTTATCGGAGAAATCTCCAAAAAATGGGCCTTCGAGGGTTATACCCAGAAGGAAGCCACCGAGAAATCGATTCTGAGAGACGCTTTCAAAAAAGGGGACCAGTGGTTCAACACCGGTGATGCACTACGGGACATCGGCTGCGGCCACTTGCAGTTCGTTGACCGGATGGGTGATACCTTCCGCTGGAAAGGCGAGAATGTTTCCACCACCGAGGTTGAAAACATCATTGATGGATCCGGCATGGTGGACGAAGCCATCTGCTACGGCGTCGAGATTCCCGCCACCAATGGCAAGGCAGGCATGGTCACTCTGGTCCCCCAGGAGGGCCAGGTTTTCGATGCGGACGAACTCTTCCGCTACCTGAACGAAAACCTGCCGGCCTATGCGGTGCCTGTATTCCTGCGGGTCACGGACAGCATCGAGAAGACCGGTACCTTTAAATACAAGAAGGTGGATCTGAGGAATCTGGGGTATTCACTAGCGAAAAGTGAAGACGATGTGTACGCCTGGCTGCCAAAAAGCGCGGGTTACACCCGGCTTGATGGCGATCTGGTAAAGCAGATTGACGAGGGCCAGTTCAACTTCTGAGCCCCGCGCTCTGCGGAGGTCAGTCAGCAACCCGGAGCACAATCTTGCCCCTGGCCCGGCGCTCGGTCAGCGCGTTCAGCGCCGCTTCGTATTCCTCGAAGGGAAACACCTCACTGACTCTGGGCTTGATCTTGCCCTGGGCATACAGACCGAACAGATCTTTCATGTTCTGCAGGCTGGTCTCAGGCTCTTTCTGGGTAAACGCACCCCAGAACACACCCACCACGGAGCAGCCCTTCAGCAGGGTCAGGTTGGCCGGAATTTTCGGAATGTCGCCTGCAGCAAATCCAACGATCAGGTGGCGGCCATTCCAGGCCATGGCCCGCACGGCCTGCTCGGTGAACTCGCCACCCACGGGATCATAGACAACGTCCACGCCACGGTTTCTGGTCAATTTCTTTACCGCCTCCTTGAGCGGTTCCTCGGTGTAATTGATCACCTCATCGGCGCCCGCTTCCTGCGCCACCTTGAGCTTGTCGGCGCTGCTCGCCGCAGCAATAACGTGAGCGCCCATGGCCTTGCCCAGTTCCACAGTGGCCAGACCCACGCCGCCGCTGGCACCCAGCACCAGCAGGGTCTCGCCTGGCTGGATGTTCGCCCGTTGCCTGAGGGCGTGGTACGACGTGCCATACACCATGGTGAAGGCGGCGGCTTCTTCGTCGCTCATGCCTTCCGGCACTGGCAGCACATTGCTCTCAGCGACCACCACTTCTTCGGCAAAGGCGCCATAGCCGGTCAAGCCCATTACCCGGTCGCCCACCTTGTAGCGGGTTACCTTTTCGCCCACTGCGATTACCTCACCGGCCATCTCCCCGCCCGGTGAAAATGGCATGGACGGTTTGAGCTGGTATTTGCCCTCAATGATCAACGTGTCGGGAAAGTTGAGTCCGGCCGCTTTCACTTTCACCTTGACCCCACTGCCTTTCGCCTCGGGGCTTTTGATTTCCTCGATGACCAGCGATTCAGCCGGGCCGTATTCCTTGCACAAAATGGCTTTCATTGTCCCACTCCGCAGATTGACGACGGGCGCCGGGGATGACGCCGGATACCGACCAAACTAGACTCAGTCATAATATGAATCAAATAAACAGATCTTATGAAACTGCATCAGTCCGGCTGATCGGACCCCGCGATGATCAAAACGAAATGACAACTGCCTTCCACGCCACCAGATGATTCCCGGAGCGGTTTCCGCTATCCTGCGCCCTCGATCCAGGGCCTGACCGAGACAACTGACGCAGGCCCGACCCGTCGGACATCCCATTACTACGGGACCAGCGTCCCGGCTGATGCTTCGCTGCTTGGCCTTGAGTCAGACAGTCGGTAACATTGCGTTTTTTCCAGAGGCTCACTTCCGTCATGCTCGAAAGACTCTTCCAACTCCAGGCCCATGGCACGACGGTTCGCAAAGAACTGGTGGCGGGCGTCACTACCTTCCTGACCATGGCCTACATTATCGTGGTCAACCCGAGCATCCTGTCGGCCACCGGCATGGATTTCGGCGCCGTGTTCGTCGCCACCTGTCTCGCTGCCGTTATTGGTACCCTGATCATGGGACTCTGGGCCAACTACCCCATTGCCATGGCCCCCGGCATGGGGCTCAACGCCTTCTTCTCGTTCACCGTGGTCGGCAGCATGGGTTACAGCTGGGAGGTCGCCCTGGGCGCAGTATTTATTTCCGGCGTGCTGTTTTTCCTGCTCAGCATTTTCAAGGTGCGGGAGTGGATCATCAACAGCATTCCGCTCTCCCTGCGATTCGGCATTTCTGCCGGCATAGGTTTCTTTCTCGCGCTGATCGCCCTGAAAAATGCCGGCATCGTGGTGGACAACCCGGCCACTCTTGTCGCCCTTGGGGACGTAAAGGCGCAGGAAAGCCTGCTATTCTTCGGCGGCTTCCTGGTGATCTGCGCCCTCTCTTTCCGTCGGGTTACCGGCGCCGTGATGATCGGCATCATTGCTGTCACTGTTGCTGCGCTGGCCCTTGGCCTGATCGAATACAAAGGCTTTTTCTCAGCCCCGCCAAGCCTGGCGCCCACGTTTATGCAGCTCGACATTGCCGGCGCCTTCAACATCGGCATGATCAGCGTAATCTTCGCCTTCCTGTTCGTGGATCTGTTCGATACCTCCGGCACCCTGATCGGTGCTGCCCAGCGGGGCGGCCTGCTGGACAAGGATGGCAAGCTGCCGCGACTGGGCCGGGCGCTGATGTCGGACTCGGTCGCGACCATGTCCGGCGCCGCGCTGGGTACCTCCACCACCACCAGCTACATTGAATCCACTGCGGGAATCTCTGCTGGCGGCCGCACAGGCCTCACGGCTGTCGTCGTAGCCGGCCTGTTCCTGGCCTGCCTGCTATTGGCGCCCATTGCCAGCATCATTCCGGCCTACGCCACTGCACCGGCACTGCTGTATGTGGCGGTTCTTATGACCAGCGGCCTCAAGCTGATTGACTGGGATGACATCACCGAAGCAGCGCCGACGGTAGTAACGGCACTGATGATGCCGCTGACCTTTTCCATTGCACACGGCATCGCCCTGGGTTTTGTCACCTACGCCCTGCTCAAGGCCCTGAGCGGCCGCTGGTCAGAACTGAATCTGAGCATCGTGATCATTGCCGTTATTTTTATCCTGAAATTCATTTTCCTCGACGCGGCCTGAGCCCGGACGAAAACAGAGCGGACTCGTTATGGACTATTTTGCCACCAGCATCAAGAACGCCATTCGCACGGTTCCGGACTGGCCCAGACCCGGTGTCCAGTTCCGTGACATCACCACCGTGCTCCAGAACAGGACAGCATTCCGCAAGCTCATCGATGCCTTCGTCCATCGCTATCACGACGCAGAGATAGACGCGGTGGCAGCGGTCGATGCCCGTGGCTTCATCATCGGCTCGGCCCTCGCCTATGAGCTCAATGCCGGGCTGGTCCTCGTGCGCAAGAAAGGCAAGCTGCCTTTTGATACCCTCGTGGAAGATTACGAGCTGGAGTACGGCACAGCCTCGGTGGAACTCCACAAGGATGCCTTCAAGCCCGGCGACCGGATTGTGCTGGTGGACGACCTGATTGCCACGGGGGGCACCATGCTTGCTGCTTCCCGCCTGATCCGGCGGATCGGGGCCGACATAGTTGAAGTGGCGGCGATGATTGACCTCCCCGACCTGGGTGGCTCCGAAAAGCTCCGGGCGGAGGGTCTGGAAGTCTATACTGTATGCTCGTTTGACGGCGACTGAAGCCGAAACCACCAGCAGGGAGGATCGCAGCATATGACGGATTACCGGCATCACTGGAAAGACGGCGCACAGGTCCACCACCCCTGCGGCAAGATCGTCTGCATTGGCCGCAACTATGCTGACCACGCAGCGGAGCTGAACAACCCCATTCCGGAGAGTCCGCTGCTGTTCATAAAGCCCTCTACGGCAGCCGTTCACATGACCCGTCCCGTGAGGATTCCCCGGGACAGGGGCGAGGTTCACTTTGAAACGGAACTGGCCGTCCTGATCGGCCGGCCCCTCACCGCAGCCTCCCAGGATGATAGCCGGCAGGCCATCCTCGGCTACGGCCTGGCACTGGATCTGACGCTTCGGGAACTTCAGAGCGAGCTCAAGAAAAAAGGCCAGCCCTGGGAACTGGCGAAAGGATTCGATGGCGCCTGCCCGCTTTCTCCCTTCGTGCCTGCTGAATCCCTGCCCCAGCGGAACCTGAAATTTTCCCTGGACATCGACGGCGAGCGCCGCCAGACCGGAGATACTTCGGTGCTTTTGAATCCCATTCTGCCCCTGATATCGTATATCAGTCATCAGTTCACCCTGCTGCCGGGGGACGTGGTGCTCACAGGCACCCCGAAAGGAGTTGGCCCGCTGCATCCGGACCAGATACTCTCCCTGCAGCTTGAGGATGCCCTCTTTATCGAAACCCGGGTGGTCTGAGCTGCGGGCTTTTTACCGAATGCCCACACACTTTTCTGGCGCGGGAATGCATAGAGTTCATGGCAAAAAAACCGGTCACCACCCGTAGCGGGCGTTTTTTCAAACTGGCAGGCATGACCGCCTCGGTTGCCGGGCAGTATGCCGGCCAGCGTGCGCGGCGTTTTGTCGGCCGGGAGGATGATGAGCAAGCCCGGAGTGAAAGATACAGTCGCATGGCGGACCAGATTGTCGATACCCTTGGGGATCTCAAGGGCGCCGTCATGAAGGTGGGCCAGATTGCCTCCCAGACCCAGGACTTCCTGCCCAAAGAATTCTCCAGCGCCCTGCAGAAGCTTCAGAAAGAAGCGCCGCCGATGCCCTTTGAGGTCATCCTCAAACAGATTGAATCGGAGCTGGGCCTGCCAGTGGGCGAACTGTTCGAGTCACTGGACGAAAAGCCCTACGCCGCTGCCTCCATCGGCCAGGTTCACCGGGCCCGGCTGCATGACGGCCAGGAAGTGATCGTCAAGGTGCAGTACCCGGGTGTCGACGAATCCTGTGATTCCGACCTCAAGCAGTTGCGCCTCGCCCTGAAGCTGGGCGGCCTCCTCAAAATGCCCAAAGAGAGCGTGGACCAGCTGTTTGGGGAAATCCGGATTCGCCTCAAGGAAGAGCTGGACTACGAGAACGAAGCCGTGAACCTGGCAGCCTTCCGGGACTTCCACCGGAACGATGGCTGGATCCGCATACCGGACGTGATCCTCAGCCATTCCGCCCGGCGGGTGCTGACCATGGAGCTGGTGGAAGGCGACCACATCGCCGAAGTCACCCCCGAGCACTACAGCCAGGACACCATCAACCTGATTGGCCACCGCATCTTCACCATGATGGCGGACCAACTGTTCCGGTTTCAGTGCATCCACGGCGACCCCCACGCCGGCAACTTCGCTTTCCGCCCCGACGGAACCATCGTTCTATACGATTTTGGCTGCGTGAAAAAGCTCAAGCCCGAGATAGTCGAAGCCTACAGGAAAGCCCTGGTATCGGCGCTGGAAGAGGACTACCCGGCTCTGGACCGGAACCTCATCGCCCTTGGCGCCAGGGTCGGATCACAGCCCGCGGTTGATGAGGCCTACTACGCCATGTGGCGGGACATCCTGATCCAGCCCTTCCATGGCCACGAACCCTACGACTTCGCCGAATCCGAAATCCACAAGGACGTCGCTGCCAAAACCACCACCGTCTTCAAGTACCTGGAGTACTTCAAGCCGCCGGTGGAAAGCATCTTCATCGACAGAATGATTGCAGGGCATTACTGGATGATGAAGCGACTGGGGGTGCAGGCGGCGTTTCGGGAGGAGCTGGAACAGTATCTGCAGCAACCGGACAACAGCAGCGGCAAATCCTAGCGATCCCGCTCCGCCGCTTTTACTTTCATAGCGGTGCGAACCTCATCCGCAACATAGGCGCTGAAGGCTCCCAGTGAGTGCTCCTTTTAAAGTACGGGAAATTATCTGGCACGGGAGGTCAGTTCCCTGACCCACTCCGGGATACCGTCCGTAGCTCTCTTCCGGATCACCCTCGCCCGGGATACGCTTGCCGGCCCACCCGGATCGATCACGGTGACCGGAACATCAACATCCACAAAGTCCACAAGCCCCGCCGCGGGATAAACCTGCAGGGAAGTCCCCACTACCAGCAGATGATCGGCGCTTCCCACGATCGCGGCGGCAGCCTCCATCATCGGCACCTCTTCGCCAAACCAGACAATGTGAGGCCGCAACTGACTACCCAGCTCGCAGGTGTCCCCGGGGCTGATAGGCTCGTAACCGATATCATAGATCAGGTCGTCCCGCTTTGAGCTTCGGGCCCTGGTCAGCTCACCGTGCAGATGCACCACATTGCCCGACCCGGCTCTCTCATGCAGGTCATCTACATTCTGGGTAACGATGGTTACGAGATAGTCTTTTTCCAGCTCGGCCAGGGTAAGGTGCGCTGAGTTGGGCTCCACCTCCTTCAGTTGACGCCGACGCTCATTGTAAAAACGCAGCACCAGTCCAGGGTCACGCTGGAAAGCCTCCGGCGTGGCTACGTCATAGACACTGTATTTTTCCCAGAGACCGCCGGAATCCCGAAACGTCGAGAGGCCGCTTTCTGCACTGATACCGGATCCTGAGAGCACAACAATATGATCTTTCATGGGGTCATGATTGCGCGGGAGGCGCACCTGTTCAAGCCCCAGCTATCGGTGAAGCTGGCGGGGAAGGGTTTTCAGAACCAGAACTGATTACTCGGGCGGTACCGCTCCACCCTCATATCCTGGCGTTCGAGAATGCTTACCAGCGCCGCCGTATCGTCGATATTCAGGAAAGAGCCCAGAGGAACCCGGGTATCCCTGTGCACAAGGTAGAGTTTCGGCTGGTCGAACCCGTGGTGGGGTGTTTCAAGATGGACGCGGGTGTAGCGTTTCGGCAGTGCCCATTCAGCCTGTTTCCGGTAAATGCCTTTTTCAAGCCTTACCGTCTCCGGCGAGATCACCAGCACCTCCTGCTGCTGACATTTCCGGGCCGTGTAATAGAACGCAACCGCCACCGCGGAAAGCTCCAGCCCGGCAAAGGGCAACACCACCCAGGCGCCGACCCAGACCATACCGATAACAATAACCAACGAAACCAGGGCCAGCCCCGCCAGTATCTTCAGATTGCCCTGCCAGCTGAGGGAGCGATTGGGGGTCAGCACAAAGGCCTGACCTTCTTCCTGTCGCAGTTGCTTTATCACCTTTCACCCTCACTCTGCCCTTACATCTGAGGGTATACGTTCAGCTCGCGAAAAAGAATGCGCGGAAAAAGCTCAAAGGCCGGGAGCCGTACAGGCCCTCAACCGAGCACTCAGGCCCGTTCTATGTCGAGCCCGCTTTCAGTCAGTCAAAAATCTTGCCCGGATTAATAACACGATTGGGATCGAAAACCATCTTGATCCCCCGCATGTAATCAATCTCATGGGCGCTACGGGTATAGTGCAGATACTCCTTCTTGGTCATCCCCACTCCGTGCTCGGCAGAGACACTGCCCCGATAACGCTCCACTATCTCAAATACCCACTTGTTCACCTGCTTGCACCTGGCAAAGAAATCCTCCTTCGCCATGGCCTCCGGCTTCAGGATATTCAGATGCAGATTGCCATCACCTATGTGACCAAACCAGATAATCTCGAAATCCGGATAATGCTCCGCCACCAGAGTATCAATCTCACGGAGGAACGGCGGTACCTTTGAAACAACCACCGAAATGTCATTCTTGTAGGGGGTGTGGGGCGCGATGGACTCGGAAATGCGCTCCCTGAGCTGCCAAAGGTTCCGCGCCTGAGTCTCGCTCTGGCTGATCACACCATCCAGAACCCAGCCGTTCTCCACGCACTGCTCAAACAGGCCGAGGGCCTCCTCCATCACCTGGTCGGAGACCGCCTCAAACTCCAGCAGCGCATAGTAAGGTGCCTCGGTTTCGAAAGGTGCCTGCACCTGACCGTGAGCCAGCACATGCTTCATGGCCTGATGGGAGAAAAACTCATAAGCCGTCAGATCGATCTGCTTCTGGAACGTCTGCAGCACATCCATGGTATTGCTCAGATCATTCAGTCCCAGCACCAGCACCGTCAAATTGTCCGGCTTGCGGGCCAGCTTCATGGTGGCCTCGGTGATGAACCCCAGGGTGCCTTCCGCGCCAATGAACAGATGACGCAGGTCATAGCCGGTGTTGTTCTTGGCCAGATCCTTGTTCAGTTCCAGGATATCCCCTTTGCCGGTCACCACTTTCAGACCCGCAACCCAGTCCCGGCTCATCCCATAGCGGATCACCTTGATGCCCCCGGCATTGGTGGACAGGTTGCCTCCCAGCTGGCTGGAGCCGGCGGAAGCAAAATCTACCGGATAATACAGATCGTTTTCCTCGGCGAAATTCTGCAACTGCTCGGTCACGACCCCCGCCTGACAGGTGACAGCCCTGTCGCTGGCACTGAAATCCAGAATCTGGTTCATGTAATCAAAGGCCACCACCACCTCGCCATTGGCCGCCACAGCGCCCGCACTCAGGCCCGTCCGCCCACCCGAAGGCACCAGCGCAACGTTATGGGCATTGGCAAAAAGCACCAGTGCCTGCACCTGTTCCGTGGTCTTGGGGAACACAATTGCGACGGGACTGGGCTGGTAGATTTTCGTCCAGTCCTTGCCGTAGGTTTCCAGGTCGGCGGGGTCCGTCAGTACTTTTCCATCGTCCACGAGGGTCTTGAGCGTGGCAATGATCTCTTCGGCGGTCATGGAATCTCGTTCTCAAATGGGTGAAATCCGGCTGGCCCGACGTTCATGGGCTTCAGGTCGTCGGACACACTGTCAAAAGTCGCGATTATGGTATCATACCGCCCCTGTTCTGTGAGCCTGCCGCTTCCGGGTGCCTCCGCACCCTGCGACAGGACGTCTCACGGCTCACTACACTGTCATACGACGCGACGAAAGGTCTGGAAGCAAGCCCATGTCAAACACGTCTCTCGAAAAGAGCAAGATCCGTATCCTTCTGCTGGAAGGGGTACACCAATCCGCTGTTGATACTCTCAATGCCGCCGGTTATACCAACATCGAGTACCTGACTCACTCGCTGGCTGAAGAGGATCTGATTGAGAAGATCGCCGACGCCCACTTCGTAGGTATTCGCTCAAGAACCCAGCTCACCGAGAACGTGTTCGAAGCGGCAAGTAAACTGGTGGCCGTCGGCTGTTTCTGCATTGGTACCAACCAGGTGGATCTGCAGGCCGCTACCCGTCGCGGCATCGCGGTTTTCAACGCACCTTTCTCCAACACCCGAAGCGTGGCCGAACTGGTTCTGGCCCAGGCCATCCTGCTCCTGCGTGGCGTGCCGGAAAAGAACGCCATGGCCCATCGCGGCGGCTGGCTCAAGTCCGCCAAAGACAGCTATGAGATCCGCGGCAAAAAGCTGGGCATCATCGGCTACGGTAACATTGGCACCCAGTTCAGCGTGCTGGCCGAGTCTCTGGGTATGCAGGTGTACTTTTACGATGTGGTCTCCAAACTCTCCATCGGCAACGCCACCCAGGTGGGCACATTGCAGGAACTGCTGAATCTGGCGGATGTGGTGAGCCTGCATGTGCCAGAAACTCCGGCCACCAGATACATGTTTGGCGCCGACCAGTTCGCCCAGATGAAACCGGGCAGCATTCTGATGAACGCTTCTCGCGGCACAGTGGTGGACATAGACGCCCTCGCACACACCCTTAAGAGTGGCAAGCTGCTGGGCGCCGCTATCGACGTATTCCCGGTGGAGCCCAAATCCAACAATGAAGAATTCGTGTCGCCCCTGCGGGAATTCGACAACGTGATCCTGACCCCACACGTGGGCGGGTCCACCATCGAAGCCCAGGAGAACATCGGCCGGGAAGTGGCTGAAAAGCTGGCCATGTACAGCGACAACGGCACCTCCGTGTCCTCCGTCAACTTCCCCGAAGTTGCTCTGCCTTCCCATCCCAACCAGCACCGACTGCTGCACATCCACGAGAACGTGCCCGGCGTCATGTCCGAGATCAACCGCGTTTTCTCTGAAAATGAAATCAACATCTGTGGCCAGTATCTCCAGACCAAGGAAGATATCGGCTATGTGGTGGTTGACGTGGACAAGGTCTATGGCGAACTGGCGCTGGAAAAGCTGAAGTCGGTCAAGGGCACGATTCGGTGTCGGGTCCTGTTCTGAGGACCGCTCTCTGGCAGGCATACGCCCCGCCAAGCCAGCGAGAAAGAAAGTGACCAGAAACCCCGCTCCGGCGGGGTTTCTGTTTCTCCAGCTGCCAGGTTTTCTGGATTGGACGCCCCCAATATCCTCAGTAGTTTCCTCAAACCTTGCTCCCCCGTTTCAGGTATCGCACACTGGGTCTTACACCGAATCTGTTGAAGTTTCATGTGGGTTGCGTTCAGACGCCCCCCAAGGAGGGACTCATGAAACAGATCAAAGCGACAACAATTCTGGCAGTGTTGGTTCTGGCCACCGCACTGAATACGGCTGCCCAAAGCGATACCAGTCGCGCGCCGCTGTTTGAAAAGCTGGGCGATCACCACCACCCAATCACTACCGACTCCGAGTTGGCGCAACGCTATTTTGACCAGGGCTTGATTCTGGCCTTTGGTTTCAACCACCCCGAAGCTCACCGATCTTTCCTGCAAGCCGCGGAGCTGGATCCCGATGCGGCCATGGCCTGGTGGGGCGCGGCCTGGGTGTTAGGGCCTAATATCAACGTGGCCATGGACCCGGAAGATGCTCCAAAAGCCTGGGAGCTGCTGCAAAAAGCCCAGGCGGTGGCGGCCAAAGTCAGTGCCAGGGAGCAGGCCTATATCAGTGCTCTGGCAAAGCGTTACGGCCCGGAGGCCATGGAGGATCGCACTCCACGCGACGACGCCTTTGCCAACGCCATGGGGCAAGTCGCCGCGGACTACCCCGAGGATCTCGATGCCCAGGTTATCTATGCCGAATCGCTGATGGATTTAATGCCCTGGGACTATTGGCAGGACAGCGGTAAACCAAAGCCGCGGAGCGAGACTGTTATCAACACCTTGAAAAGTGTCCTGCGCCGCAATCCCGAGCATCCGCATGCGAATCATCTGCTTATTCATGCGGTTGAGGCGGAACATCCTACCCAGGGACTGAAGGCGGCCGACCGGCTTGAAGATCTGGTACCCGGTGCCGGCCATCTGGTACATATGCCGGCTCACATATACATCCGCGTTGGCCGTTATCATGACGCCACCCAAGCAAATCTCCGGGCCATCGAAGCCGACCGGGAATACCTCGAACAGGTTGATCCCCAGAGCGTTTATCGGCTGGGCTACGTGCCCCACAACTATCACTTCGGCTGGTCCACCGCCACCTTTGAAGGGCGCAGCGACC
The DNA here is from genome assembly GCF_044799475.1 of Marinobacter sp. Classification (GTDB taxonomy): domain Bacteria; phylum Pseudomonadota; class Gammaproteobacteria; order Pseudomonadales; family Oleiphilaceae; genus Marinobacter. The sequence continues at coordinate 3,895,311 of NZ_CP085217.1, forward strand.
TGGCGATTCGCCTGGCCCGGGAAATGGCCGATATGGTCGACCCCGAAACCATGCGCCAGCGTCCGCTGACCACGCTCCAGCATTACTGGATAACGCCTGTCTACGCCTACGTCCGGTTTGGCAAATGGGAACAAATTCTGAACCTGGAGGAGCCCGCCGAAGACCTGGTTTACCCCCGGGCGGTGTACCACTACGCCCGCGGCATGGCCTACACCCGCATGGGCAATCGCAAAGCCGCCCTGACCGAACTGGCCTGGCTGGATAAGCTGAGGGTCGATCCCAGCCTCAAGTGGGTGACCGTCTGGGACATCAACAAGAGCCGGCATATTCTGGAAATTGCCTCTCACTCGCTTGCTGGAGAAATCGCCGCTGCCGAGGGCAATTTCCCAGTCGCCATCGACTTGCTTGAGCGGGCGGTAGTGCGTGAAGACGCCCTGAATTACGACGAGCCTCCCACCTGGCATTATCCCACCCGTCAAGCCTTGGGGGCGGTATTGCTGCAAGCCAACCAGCCGGCTCAGGCGGAGCAGGCATACCGCCAAGATCTGCAGCAATTTCCCGAAAATGGCTGGTCGCTGTTCGGCCTCATGAAGTCGCTTCGTCGGCAGGGGAATAGTCAGGAAGCCGAGAAAGTACAAGGTCGCTTTTCTGAAGCCTGGCAACACACCGATCTGATTCTTACCGACTCGCGGCTCTGACAGGCTCAGGGTTTTAATCATCAAGGAGAAGAGCCATGGACAGGAAAGTTTTTGCCGTCATATTGAGTGGGCTGCTTCTGAGCGCGAGTCCGTCTGCTTTCGCTGAATCGAAAGACTCCAGTTCGGAAAACAATCGAGCGGAAATTGGCCGGGTGGACTTTCAAGCCTCCTGCGCGCCCGAAGTCCGCGACGACTTTGATCATGCTCTGGGGCTTATGCATCATATGATGTACAAACAGGCGCGGGTTAAATTCAAGGACATCACCGAGGCAGACCCCGGTTGCGCCATGGCCTATTGGGGCATTGCAACCACTTTGTTCCAGCCACTTTGGCCCGAACGACCGGATTCAGAGACTTTGCAGAAGGGCTGGGAGATAATTCAAAAAGCCCATGACAAGGCGCCGGCCGAGGGCCGGGCACGCCAGCTGATCGACGCCACGGCGGCTTTCTTCCGCGGCCCGGGAACCGCCGGCTATTGGGAACGTATTCGTGGCTGGGCCGAAGGGATGAGCCGGGCTTATGCCGCCAACCCCGACGATCACGATGTTGCCGCCCTCTATGCGCTTTCTCGGCTGGCCTTGGCGATGCAAGCCGATGGCCGAGATCCGCTTCATGACGAAGCCGAGACGATTTTGCGAACCATCTGGGAAAAGGAGCCGACTCACCCGGGTGCGATACACTATTCCATTCACGCCACCGACGTCGACGGTCGGGCCGAGAATGCCCTCGACATAGTTGAAACCTACGGGAAGATCGCGCCCGAGGTTCCTCACGCTTTGCACATGCCATCGCACATTTATGTGCGGCTGGGCGATTGGCCCGCGGTGATCAAATGGAACAAGCGCTCGGCAGCGGCCGTTCCCCGCGAACCGGTCAACGGTCTGTCCTTGCACTACCTTCATGCCATGGACTATCTGGTCTACGCCTACCTGCAACAGGGCCGGGATGATAAGGCCGAGGCCGCTGTGAATACCGCCATGGAGCAGGGCAAGCACCAGAGCAGTTTTGTCAGCGCCTTTCACACCGCCGCCATGCCTGCTCGCCTGGCAGTGGAGCAACGCGACTGGGAGCGGGCCGCCGCTCTCGAACCCCGAACCCCGGAATACCTGCCCTGGGACAATGCCAAATGGGCCGAAGGACTGGTCTGGTACGCCAAAGGCCTCGGCGGCGCGCACACCGATGGCCTGGCTCTGGCCCAACAAGCCGAGCAACGCCTGAAAACCCTGCGCGATGAAGCCGACGCCAGTGGCGAGAGCGGTTTTGCCACCAACATTGAAATTGACCGGCGCATTCTCTCCGGTTGGATAGCTTACGCCCAAGGCAAGGCCGATCAGGCTGTGGCACAAATCCATTCGGCAGCGGAGCTTGAATCCACCATCCAAAAAAGTCCCGTCACACCCGGCGCCCTGTGCCCGCCCAACGAAGCGCTCGGCGACTTACTGATGAAACTGGATCGGCCCGAGCAAGCTCTCAAAGCCTATCAGGCCTCGGACGAGATCTGGCCAGGGCGCTTCAATACTTTGAAGGGCGCCGCGCGCGCGGCTAAAGCAGCCGGCAACAAAAAGGCTGCGCGGCAATACTACCAGGTGCTGTTAGACAACGCCGGAGACTCGAAGCGGCCGCAAGTAAAAGAGGCCAGGGCTTTTCTTGAAAGCTAGCTCTCAGCTTGGGAGCCGTCCTGTTTCTCTGGAAAGAATGCGATGATGTGGCAAAAGCGCCGGCTCAGCACTAAGCCGCACGCTCCCGCTGCCCTGCCTTTGCTTTACCCGAAACTGCAGCGGAGGAGCCTCGCATACTGCCTGAAAGGCACTGCCCGGCCAGAATCCGGTAATAGCAATAAAAGAGGCTGGCGAAGCCCGAGTGGCTTTTCCCTGATTCCATGGGGCCAGATACCCTCTTCTCTTGAGATTCGCCGCACCGACCCTAATGTATTAACTGATCAAAAGGAGAATCGACCCCCTGATTCTAAAAACCTGAGCGTAAAAGGAGATATCCATGTCATTGAAAGACACTCTGACGAAAAAGCTGGAAACCCAGGCGGACTACTGGGACAAACAGATTGAGAAGATCCGGGCGGATGCTGAAGCCAAGAAGGCCGAGGCAAAGAATACTGAAGCCCAGGCGGATATCGAGCGGGAAATGTCGGAACAGGTTCAGGACCTGCAGGAAAAAGTCGACGAAGCCAGGAAAAAGGCAAAGGAAGTTCAGCAGGCTGGGGAAGATACCCTGAAAGACATGAAGAAACATATCGAGGACTGGATTCCGGGCAGCAAGTCCTGATCTGCAACGCTATACCGCATTAAAAAAAGCGCCCTTCACTATGTGAGGGGCACTTTTTTGTATTCTGCCCAGATGCGGGAATTCGACATCCCCGCCACCCGGGCTTTACTGCATTGGAACCAGCGTCAGTTCAACACGGCGGTTCTGTTCCCTGCCTGCAGGCGTATCGTTCGAGGCAATCGGATAACGCTGACCATAACCTACGGCCCGCGTGCGCTTGGGTTCGATGCCCTGGTTCAGCAGGAAATCCCTTACTGAAGCAGCACGTTTTTCACTGAGCAGCTGGTTATAGCTCTGTGCGCCGGTGCTGTCAGTGTGACCTTCCACCTGGATGATGGTCTTGTCGAACTCGTTCAGCACCAGACCTACCGACTCAAGAACGCCGGTAAACGAAGGCTTGATGGAAGCCTGGTTGGTGTCGAAGGTAATGTTGCCCGGCATGACCAGTTCAATATTATCGCCTTCGCGGATTACGCGAACACCGGTGCCTTCCAGCCTCTGCCGCAGCTGGGCTTCCTGTCGGTCCATGTAATAGCCGATACCGCCGCCAACAGCTGCTCCGGATGCCGCGCCGATCAGCGCTCCCTTGCCCCGGTCGCTCTTGCTGGAAGTGGCGGCACCAATAGCGGCGCCGCCGAGCGCACCAATGATGCTTCCCTTGGTGGCGCTGGATGTTTTCTCTTCACCGGTATAGGGGTCGTATGTCATGCAACCCCCCAGGCCAACCGTGGCAACTGCAAATGCTACTAGCGTTTTTTTCACAGAAAACTCCTGACAGAACAGACTGAAGTGAAAGCCGCCATCTTATGCCTGACGGGCCTTCGCAAAGGCGACTGCATCGTCGCCAAATGTACCAATAATCGTGTTGAAAACGGTCGCCTGAAGATCTTTCGCCTCGTTTACAAGATGATGACGCCCGTTTGGTATTCTCAGTTCCTCAGATGGAGAAAATTTATTTCTGATAATCCGCAGATTGTGCTGCCAGTCGACCGTCAGGTCCTTTTCTCCCTGTATCACAGTCACCGGGAAATCAACGGGGCGGGCGGATTCAATCCTGGGCACCCAGTCACGCAAAGCGGTCACCCAGTCTACCTGTACAGCCCTTGCCTGTAATGGGTCCACGTCCCTGAGAAATTTCAGAAAACGGACATTGCCGCTGTTCTCCGAAAACATGCGGCGCCAGCGCCTGAGAAACGGGCTGGCCACGCTGTGCAGGAGCCTCGCTCCCAGCCAGCCCATTGGCCGAACCAGTGGCGCCAGCAATACCACTCGCCGGAATTCTGAAGTCTGCCGGTCATGGCGATTCGTTAACAGATAGTCAATCAGTATACCGGCGCCGGTGCTCTGCCCTACTGCGTACCACGGCCCCTGCAGGTCTTCCCGCACTGCGTTTTTGACATCCGCAAGCACGGCCTGGTATTCGCCAAAACTTCCGATGGCTGCAGGGGTCCCGCTGGACAGGCCGTGACCCGGCTGATCATAAGTCAGTACGTCGAAACCCGCACCAAGGCACCGGTCAATGAGCTGGCTGTAAAGGCCAACATGATCGAAATAGCCGTGCAGGATAAATACGGTTCCCATGGCCCCGGCCTGACGATAATAATGCACGGCTACCTGATGGCCGCCAGCCGGAAGAACTCCCTGGCAGTAGCTGACATCCGGATGCTCGACCCACAGATCCAGGCCATAGAAACGGCAGTAGGAAAGCGCCTCTTCATCGAGCGACTGCTCAGCGCTTGGATCAAATGGCCTCAGCTGGGTCAGCATCGAAGCCCGGCCCCAGGCTGGAACGGCTATATTATCGGTTTTCCAGTACACGGAGAGTTAAACGCCTGTCATCGTCGGGATCAGAAATTCACGGCCAGTTGCAAGAGTGTGAGTTGTGCAAAGATAGCACACCAGCGACCCGGGGAGTGACCTTTAGCTGGGCGCAGGCATCCCGGCAGGGGATAATCCTCTCCCGGAGGGAAAGGAGGCATGGCCTTTTCACTGCCCGGACAGCTATGCTTCATCTTTCAGGAAGCCCGGAGAATGAGAATGATCCAGAGTGCGCTAGAGGCAGGCCTTCGTCAGACCATGCGGAGACTCGTCCGCCCGCTGCTCAACCCCCGCATCAGCCTTCCGGTGCAACGGGTCCTTATACGTCAGGCCTATCATACCTCTCGCCCACCCAGAGGTAGCCAGTTTGAGGCCTTCAAGTGCGGAGGCGTGCCGGCACGGAGGGTTACCTGCAACCGCACCGGCAAAGGTGTCCTGCTTTACTTTCACGGCGGCGGCTACATTCTCGGGTCACCGGAAACCCACCGTGGCCTCACAGGCCACCTCGCCCAGGCTACGGGTAACACGGTCATAGTCCCGGATTACCGGCTGGCTCCTGAACACCCCTGGCCTGCCGCCCTGGACGACGCCCTTGCGGCATATCAGGCACTGCTTGATGACGGGCACAGGGCCGGTGACATTGCCGTCGCAGGTGACTCCGCCGGTGGTGGCCTGACCCTTGCTCTTGCCATGCGGCTGCGGGACCTGGAGCTGCCCCTGCCCGCCTGCCTGACTGTTTTCTCACCCTGGACTGACCTGAGCAACTCCCAACTGGCCGAGCCAGATTGCGAACCGGTGCTGACAAAAGCCTGGATCGATAAAGCAGCCCGCCATTACGCAGGCGATACGCCGTTTGATGAGCCGCTCCTTTCTCCCGTATACGGGGACCTGAAGGGCCTGCCGCCTTTGCTGATCCAGGCGGGGAGCCAGGAAATTCTGCTCAATGATGCCGTGCGTCTCGCAGAGCGGGCCCGGGAGCACGACGTACATACGGTCTTCGAGATCTACAATGAGCTGTGGCACGTATTTCAGGTTCACGCCGGCCAGCTTGAAAGGGCGACCGAGGCCATCCGGGCCGCGGCATCCCATATTACGGGGAGGCAGTCGTGATGAAATACAAATAGATGCCTTCGATCGTCACCCGCAAGCTGATGAGCCTGCTCAGCAGCTAGTGTCCGCAGGCAGCTGGATCTTACCGGCGACCAGGGCCTCCTTCCTGGCCCTGGGCCACTGCTTGATCTGCCACTCCAGTTTCGAGGCGGTTGCCCGGTCCGGCACCCGGGTCTGAAAAACCAGCGTGAGAGGCCCTTTGCCCCGGAGGCTGCGGGCACCACGAGGGTAGCCCTCCTGGTGCTCGGCGAATCGCCTCTCCACATCGGTGGTAATCCCCGTATAGAGGGCGCCCCTGGCTGTCCTCACCATGTACAGGAACCACTGACTCATCCTCCTGCGGGCCCCTGGACACGGGGTGGCCGGCCAGCATGCTGCTGAAACCAGAGGCCCCCGATGATAAGCAGCAGCCCGACCCAGGTTGAGCCCAGGATCACCTCTCCCAGAATGAAATGGATGAAAATCAGTGAGAGAAAGGGGGAGATGAAAATCAGATTGCTCACCTGACCGGTGTTCTCTGCTTTCTTCATGGCCCAGCACCAGAGCACGAAGGCCACGCCCATTTCGAACACGCCCACATAGATCGCCCCCGCCAGACCCTGGAATGACAGAAAATCGAAGCCTTCCGTGAGTCCGCAGGCCAGGGCTATGACTGGCAGGCCAAAGACAAAATTGAGAAACAGGCCCACCACTGGATCACGGGTGTCCCGGGTGGCGATAATCCAGTAAGAGGACCATACGAGAGTACTGCCAAGTGCCAGGGCGACCCCGAAAGGATCGGAAAAGGTCAGAGAAAGGGGATCCCCCCGGGTGGCAATCACCACCACTCCGCCATAACAGATCAGCCCCGCAAGAATGTCTGCCAGCCCCAGTTTCTGGCCGAGAAAAGGTACCGACAGATAGGCCAGCACCAGCGCCCAGGTGTAGTTCAGCGGCTGGGCTTCCTGCGCGGGCAGACGATCAAAAGCACCAAACAGGAGAAAGTAATAAAGACAGGGGTTGATCATGCCCATCAGCAATGACTGAACGTACTGCCTGCCGCTGAGGCGAAACACCAGATGCCAGCGTTGCTGGGCCACCAGTACGCCCCCCAGAACCATGATGGAGGCAGCACAGGCGACCAGAAGTAGCTGAACCGGGGCAAGCACCTGCAGCGACAGTTTGAACGCAGTGGCAACGGTGGACCAGAGAAGCACGGCGCCAAGTCCGAGCAGCATAGCCTGGGACTGGCGTTTCATGAAGTGAAGCCGGGGCAGGTATCGCTCCTGATCAGATAGACACTGGCGGCAGGCTTCCCGCAGGGAAAATCACGAAGGCTGGCATCCTGTTCGATCAGCAGAATCCATAACTGCTTTGAGTTCATCTCAGCTTGTCCTCACGGCCTGCGAGCCGGCAAAAGGGCAACAGAGTTTCTCACAGGCTAGCTCAATGAGAAATCTCTCACGGTCAACAACCGATCTCTCCAGTTGATGCGGTGCATCTCTGATGGATTCGCCGGGGACCTGACTCCTTTCCGGCCACGTTGCATCGGCCGGCCGGGTCCGGGTCTAATATGTATCCAAGCAGCAGTTATTCTGAGGACCTCTATTGCATGACCACCTGGCTGATGGCAAATCCCAAAGCAGGTCGCGGCGAGCGCGGGGCGGATTTCTGGAAACCTCATCTTGAGGCGGCCGGCATTTCCGGCGTCCATGTCTGTGATCTGGACGCCCGGGGGTGGATGTCGAGAGTGGGGCCGGATGACCTGATTCTGGCTGCTGGTGGTGACGGTTCCGTGAATCAGGCGGCGGCTCTTTGCGCTGACATGGGGGCCACCCTGGCTGTCCTGCCTTCTGGCACAGCCAATGACTTTGCGCGGAACCTCGGATTGCCACTGAACGATCCACCGGCGATCTGTGAAATTGTGGCCCAACGCCAGACCCAGCAGGTAGATGTGGCCAGCCTGGGCGAACGGATTTTTCTGAATGTTGCCCACATCGGTCTGGGTACCCGGGCCGTGCGGGAGTCATCCAGCCGGGCCAAACGGCTGATGGGGCGTTTCAGCTATGGTGCCAGCCTTCTTCGCTCAATTTTCTCGCGTTATGGTTTCCGGGCCTCGATTGAATATGATGAGGGAATCGAGAGCGGCCGATGGCTGTCCATTGCCATAGCCAATGGAGCATTTTATGGCGGTGGAAATGAAATCCCCACGGCGGCCGTGGACGATGGCATGCTGGACATTATCGCAGTCAGGCCCAGGCATCCTTTCCAGTTGCTGGTCACCTTTCTGGCCGTCAGATTAAGACGTCGCGCTCCCCCTGAAAAGACCACCGTGGTTCACATCAGGAGTTCCCGGTGTGAGATCCGCACCCACCGGCCGGAAACAGTTACCGCGGATGGTGAACTGGTGGGGAAAACACCGCTCAGAGTGAGCTGCAGGCAGCGCTGCCTCACCGTGATCAGCCCTCATATTCAGTCTGCCTGATGGCCGGAATGACCAGCGCACCAGACTGGCATTTCATGGAACTGAACCTCCTCCGGCACCATCATCCAGCCATCGGTAAAGGGTGCGCCGGTTGACGCCGAGAATCTGGGCTGCGCGCCGCTTGTTGCCCTCCACCGCAGCAATCACCTCCTGTACGTAACCCTCCTGAAGCTGCTCCAGCGTCGGCCAGGTTGCCAGGTTGTCACCCCTTTCCTCACCAGCACTGGACGCACCACTGCCCGAACGCTGGCGAATCCGGGCGGGCAGGTGTTCCGGCCGCACCAGATCCCCATCACAGAAGGTCACAGCGCGTTCAATGGCACTGGCCAGTTCCCGGACGTTGCCGGGAAACGGATAGTCAGCAAGGATCTGGCTGGTCTCTTCGCTCAGCCGCATGAAGCCGCGGCGGTGGCGTTCCGCAGCCTCCTCCAGGAAGTTCACCGCCAGCAGCTCTATATCATCACCCCGCTCCCGAAGGGACGGAACCTGCAACAGCAGCGTCTCCAGCCGGTAATACAGGTCTTCCCGGAATCGACCTTCCTCCACCGCCTTGAGCAGATCCACATGGGTAGCGGCAACTACCCGGACATCCACGGGCTCCTCCTGATCTGCCCCCACCGGCTTGATCCGGCGCTCCTGCAGAACCCGTAGCAACTTGGCCTGAAGCGGCAGAGGCATCTCACCAATTTCATCCAGCAGCAGTGTGCCACCGGTAGCCTCTGAAAACAGGCCTCGTCGCGCCTGTTTTGCCCCGGTGAATGCCCCCGCCTCATGGCCGAAAAACTCGCTCTCCATGAGTTCGGGGGGTATGCCCGCACAGTTGATGGGAACAAACGGACCTTCGCTGCGGTCACTTTCCCGATGGATGGCCCTGGCCACCAGCTCCTTGCCGGTACCGCTTTCGCCGGTTACCAGTACCGCGGCCTGGCTGCGCGCAATCTGGCTAATCTGCCTGCGGAGATTCACCATCGGTGGGCTCTCCCCCACCAGATCATTCCATGCCGCTTTTTCCTGCTGGGACCTGTAGCGCGCCAGTTCGTCCATGACAGCCGCGTGAGCCAGCAGGCGTCCGACCTTGAGACGGAGATGGTCCGTGGACAGCGGTTTGGTCAGAAAATCGTCCGCGCCAGCCTTGAGAGCCTCCACAGCCTGACCAACAGTTCCGAATGCGGTGATGATGATGAATGGCACGGCATGCCCCTCGGCACGCAGGCGCTGCAGAAGCACAAGGCCGTCCTGGTCCGGCAGACGAAGATCGGAAACCACCAGATCTGGCAATTCCGCCCTTGCCAGCGCCGAGGCTTCTTCACAGGTTCCTGCCGCCTCCAGCAGATAGCCGTCGGCCTCCAGCTCTTCACACAGAAGATTGCGCAGGCTGGCATCGTCTTCAACCAGTAGAATCCGTGGCTGTTTCACATTCATGTCAACTTCTCCCGGGCGCGCCCGCTGTCTTTTTCCTTGCCCCCGGAATGCGGGAAAAACAGGCTCATGCGACAGCCCCCCAGGGCGCTGTCCGACACTTCTATGCGGCCTTCGTGTTCCTTGATAACACTGCTCACCATCGCCAGGCCAAGGCCGGTGCCTTCGCCGGCCGGTCTGGTACTGTAGAATGGCTCAAAAATCTGGCCCCGCTGCTCTGCTCCTATACCCGGCCCGTCATCTTCCACCCGCACCTCCCAGGCCGCAGGATGGAAAGCAAGGGTCACCCTGGTACGACTCTGCGCAGCCTGACAGGCATTGCGAATCACGTTGATACAAGCGAGATTCAGACGCGTGGGCTCCGCATCAACCCAGGCTGTCTGGCCGAGGCCGTAAACCAGCAGCTCACTGGCCTGGCACCTGGGATCCCCGAGGATCTGCATCACCGTCTCCCGCAGGGTCAGCCCGAGGTCGATCGGACGCCTTGAATCCGGCACATGACGAAAGCAGTCCAGCAGCTGCTCGATGATACGGGTCATGCGCTGAACCTGACCGCTGATGTCCGCAAGCTGGCGCCGCTGGTCGGCAGATGTCGCGGAGCGGGAAAGGATACTGGCCCGGCCTTCGATAACGCTGAGGGGCGCACCCAGCTCGTGAGCAACTCCCCCTGCCACCCGGCCTATCATGGCAATCTTCTCCTGATATTCCAGCCGTTTAGCCAGGGCCCGCTCCCGCTCCATGCGATCAAGAATTTCGCTTTCGGCTTCGGCCATACGCCGGGCAAGGTTTGTCAGACCTTCATGAATATCCCGGATTTCCCGGGGTCCGGAGGCTTGCCGGTTAAGCACCCAGTGGCCGGGCGCCAGGTTTTCCATGGAACCAAGCAGTCTTCTCACGTGGCGGCCGATGGCACCGTAATGGCCCAGCACAACCACCAGGGTGACAATCAGGGAGAGCACTGACCATATGCCTGTGGCCCAGATACGGACACTGGCCAGTTGCTCCTGGAAGTCACTGCGCTTTCTGGTGATCTGCAGCAACCCCTGTATGCGGCCATCCCGTGCGATCAGCGGGGTAAACTGGGAAAACACATCGGTACCCTCGACCTCCCGGAATCCACCACCGAGCTCCCGACTGTCGATCACCTCGGCCGCCCGCCGGCTTCGGTTAAGATCGGGATCCGTCACGCCCAGGCTGGCAATCTGTCGGCCCTCCTGGTCATAGACGGAAGCGCCGTACACCCGCCCGATGCGGAAAACCGACTTGAGGGTCTCTCCGAGCACTATTTCATCCCCGTCCGACATTGCCTGGGAAAGCGGACCGCTTGCGGCCCGGGCTACCAGTTCCAGGTCTTCCCGCAGGCGTTCTTCCAGCATTTTCTCCACTGCTGACAGGCCCGTATAGATGGCGATGCCGCTCAAAAGCATGAGGGGCAGCACAATACTCATCACCAGGTTCAGACGCAGGGATGCCAGCACGGGTCGCGCGAATGAGAGCTTTCGGATCATGGAAGCTTCCAGGAAAAAATGTCACACATTAATGTCACATGTGGCATTTTGCCACAATAGGGATTAAGAGTCCGTCATCTAGAAAAAGTCGCAGGCTTCTGTTTTACAAGGATTTTATAACATTATCTCTGCTTAGGCCCAAACTGGCATGAACCTTGTACTCTTGTCAGTGCAGACAGAGAAAATGTCGAAACCAATATTCAGCTGAAAGAGAGGAACTGAAATGAAGAAGCTACTCGCGTCCGCATCCCTGAGCCTTGCCCTGCTGGCTGCAGGCCCTGTTATCGCCCAGGAAAACAGTCAGGGCTACAACGACCCGGCGGCCGGTGCCCAGCAGGCCAGTTACAACGATGCCGAGCTGAAGCAGTTCATTGAAGCTCAGAAGGACATCAATGGCATCCGCGACGAGTACATGACCAAAATTGAGAACGTGGATTCGCAGGAAAAAGCCCAGGAGCTCCAGATTGAAGCCAACGGCGAAATGGCTGAAGCCATTGATGAAGCCGGCCTGGACATTCCCACCTATAACGCCATCGCAACCGCGTACAACAGCAATCCTCAGGTCCGGGACCGTGTTGACTCCATGATGTAAAGTCAGGCTCAGCACTGACAGAAAAAACCCCGTCATCGTGAACTGTCCAACCCATGGGAGTCAGTTCAATCGTACGGGGTTTTTTGTGTCTGCTCCGCTGCCTGGCGGAGGTATCCGCTACTCCGGCACCAGCCAGTCAGTCCGGTGCTGCGCATCCAGACACTGGGCGGCCTCTCCCAGCATGGACTCAAGTCTGGCATCCAGACCCCAGGGCGGATTCACGATCAGCATCCCGCTACCTGTCATCCCGCGGGGTGGAGGGTTGGACAGCGTCAACTCACTCTTCAGAATCTTGCGTACCTGGCTTTTACAGAGAGTATCAAGCAGCTTCTGGTGTTGCTGTTCCGGCAACAATGGATACCAGATGAGATAGACGCCATGCCGGCACTTCTGCCAGGCCTTTATCAGCGTATCAGCCACCACCTGATAATCGGACTTGACCTCATAGGAAGGGTCCATCAGCACGAGCAGCCGTGGTTGTCTGGGTGGCAACTGGCGCAGCAGCCCCTTGAGGCCGTCCTCCTGGCATACCCTGACCGAGCGTGGCGCCCAGGCAGCAAGGCTCTGCTTTTCCGCAGGATGCAGTTCGAAAACCGTCAGCGTGTCCTGGTCTCGCAGGTACCGACGGAACCACTCAGGGGAACCCGGATATCGGGCGATCCGATTGTCCTCACCGGATATGGCACCGAGTGTCTCCAGCAGCCTCTTCCAGTCTCCGGCAGCCAGCTCCCGGCGCTGTTGCCATAGCCTCTGGATGCCTGTTTCGGCCTCGCCGGTTTTCCGCGCCCGCTCGCTGTCCAGATCGTAAACTGCACTGCCAGCGTGGGTATCAAAACAGGCTATCGGCGAGGGTTTGGCCTGCAGCATGATGAGCGTCAGAACCTGGACGGCGTGCTTCTGCACATCTGCAAAGTTGCCGGCGTGAAAAGCATGAAGATAACTGAGCATGGGCCGCTCCCGGAAAATGGAAGCATATTAGGCAACACCTCAGGGCCTCAGGCAAATCCTGATGAGTAATGGAATCAGCTTGCGGCTGCTTTAGGGTCCGGGCGGTAGCCCAGCCGGAAACCTCCCCAGTGACGCCCCTTGACGTACACCGGCACTGAAAGGTCATGCATGATCTCGCCGGTATCCCGGCGATAGGTTTGCAGCAGCATGTCCTGGGTGTGGCTGCCACAACGGATGCCGGTGCGGTCATTGAACAACCGTTTGCTGCGACTTTTTACCAGATCAACGGCTGGGTCACCGGTGGGACTATGGGCGAAGTCCTTGTTGTGGGTGGGCACGTAGCCATCCGGCGCAGTAAGAATGGCATATACCATGGCACTGCTCGACTTCTTCACCGACTCCTGAATGACAGGGAGCTTTTCGTCCGTAAACTGGTCGTAGCCACTGTGGTATTTCTGGGGGCTGGTGCCAGCAACCGGCTCCCGGGAGTTGCTGAAAAGCACTGCTTCCGTCAACTGGCCTTTTTCAAGAGCTTCCTCGAAGGTTTTCCGGATCTGCTCCACCCCCCTGCGGGCCTGATGATAAAAGAACTGGTGATAACTGGCCTCGCTGTTCAGAGCAAAGACCGCATTGATCTGCTCAGTGCGCTCCATCAGACGTGCCGCCTGGCTGGCCAGTGACTGCACGTTGCCATCACTCTCGGAAAGCGCCTGGTGCATAACCTCGATATTCTGGCCCATCTGTTCCAGGCTTTGCTCATTCTGCTGATCGCCCTCGGCAATCATCAGCACCTGGCTTTCGACCTGGTCCGACTGCGCCTGAATTTCCCCCAGCCGGTCGCCTACGCTCTCCACCGATTGCAGGCCGTTTTCCACACTTTCGGCCAGCTGTTTTATACGGGTTACGATAAACCCTGTGTCGGTACGGATCGCCTGAAGCGTGTCTGCCACCTCACCGGTGGCCTGAGCGGTTCGCCCCGCCAGCTGGCGAACTTCATCCGCCACGACGGCAAAGCCCCGCCCCTGCTCCCCCGCCCGGGCAGCCTCGATCGCAGCATTCAGCGCCAACAGGTTGGTCTGGGCGGCGATTCCCTCAATCACCGCTGTAACGCTCTGAATTGTTTCGGATTTGCCGTTAAGCTCCTCAATAAGACCCAGGGTTTCACTGGACTGGCGATGTACCACGCGGATGTTTTCGATGGCATCCGTCAGGGCGTTCCTGCCTTCCAGACTAAGCCTGCTTGCATGACGGGCGGTGGAGGTTGTGCCCGTCGCCTGTTCAGCAGACTGGCGCACCGTGGACATAATCTGACTGACATGGTCGGTGACCTGCCCCGCCTCCGTCACCTGCTGATCCAGCTTCACCTTGAGCTGGTCGGCCGCATAGGACACTTCTGCGGCAGATACGGCGTTGGCGTCGGCAGTGGATGAGAGGGCTTCCACCAGCGTACGTCCCGTTCTCGCGTTTTCAATGAGTCCGGGTATAAGACGGCAAACGGCGCTGCTTTCGGCGGTATCATCCGTTTCCAGTGATAACAGGGCACGTTCCAGCGGTTTCAGGCCGCGAATCATGACGTAGCCGACGGCAAAAGCCATTCCTGTCAGGAGCCCTGCCAGTAGCGAGACCGGGTCAAGCCCTGCGAACGGTGCCACAAGCATCCCAAGCACAATAACAAACGCTCCAGCCCCGAGCCCCCAGTATACGACTCCGGCATCCAGTAACTTCATCTGCCCCTCCACAACAACCAGGTTTGGCCAAAGCCGGGCGGCAATCTTCTGTTGCCGTTCTTGTACTCGGCATCCTATGCCATGCTGCGCCTGAGATAACTGCGACTTTGGTTTGTTACTGACATATTGCAGGAAGGCCTTCAGTAAAAATGCCTGCAGGAGTGTAGCTTTTTGTTATTGAACGTAATACGAGGGAATTCAGCCAGCAGCGTTTCCCGATGCCACCTTCCCTTCAGTGCGCTGCCCGACCGCAGAAGCTCTGCGACGGCCCTGACCCGGCTGAGGGTGAACAACATCCTCACGGATCAGCCGCCAGGCAGCGAAGATTCTTTCAGAAGAACCGGCAATGCGGGTAGCAGTCTTGTTCATGGATAGATTCCTTCGTTGGCGTCCACGGAAATTATGGAACACTTTTCAGTAACGTCAATGGGAATCGTTCTCATTTTTCCTGAATTTTCCGCCCACCCTCGATATCAGGGATCTCAGGCAAAATCCGAACGTACAAATTCCGCAATTCATACCAGACTGGTATTCTCGAAACTCCCGAACCAGGAGGAAAACCGCCTTGCCTGAACACAAGTCCAGCACAGCGGATCAGCTCTACAGTCTGATCGCGAATGAGGAAGACGCCCGGGTCTGCAGGGATATCTCCGACGATGCCTGCCGGGAAGTACCGGGGAACTTTTTCCTGATCCTCGGCAGCCTGATACTGACCAAGCTTGGCGATCTGCTGATCAGCCCCAAAACCGTCCTTGCCTGGCTGCTGGGTGCTGTGGGCGCGCCGGCACTGGTGGCCTGGCTGGTGCCGATCCGGGAGTCTGGCTCCCTGATTCCACAGATGGTGATCGGCGCCTGGATGCGGCGCAAGCCTGTCCGGAAATGGTTCTGGGTACTGGGCAGTTTTGGCCAGGCCGCCTGTGTGGCAGCCATGGGCGCCAGCGTCTGGTTTCTTGAGGGTTATGCGGCCGGTTATGGAATCATCGCGGCACTTATTGTCTTTTCCCTGGCCCGCGGGTTCTGCTCTGTAGCCATCAAGGATGTCCAGGGCAAGTGCGTGCCGAAAACCCGACGGGGCCGCCTGTCCGGGCTGGCCACCACCATCAGCGGCATGGCCACGGTTGGTCTGACCATCGTGCTGTTCCATGATCGTGGCGACCCCTCATTCCTGTTCTATATCCTGCTTCTGGCCTTTGCCACCGCCCTCTGGCTGATTGCAGGCGGCCTGTTTTCAGGCGTGAAGGAAGAGGCTGGAGAAACAGGGGGTGGCGGTAACGCCATGAAAAAAGCTTTCAGCAGTCTCTCCCTTTTGCGGGATGATCCGCCGTTTCGACACTTCGTCATAACCCGGGCGCTGCTGCTGTGTTCCGCTCTGGCCGCGCCCTACTTTGTGCTGCTGGCGCAGCGGCAGGAAGAATCCGGGTGGCTGCTGGGTGCTTTTCTCCTTGGCAGCTCCCTTGCCAGCTCCGTGAGCGCCAGTGTGTGGGGCTGGATGGCGGACCGGTCGAGTCGGCAGGTGCTGATTCTGGGCGCGGCCATCGCAACCACAGTCTGCCTGGTGATCGGGGCGATGAATGTCGTTCCCGGGCTGGAAATCACCTGGGTGTGGTTCTACCCAGGAGCATTTTTCGTCCTGAGCATTGCCCATGCGGGGGTCCGGCTGGGCCGGAAGACCTATCTGGTGGACATGACAGGGGGCAACAAGCGCACCGACTATACTGCTGTCAGCAATACCGTGATCGGGGTGCTGTTGCTGATTGCCGGCGGGCTCAGCGCTCTGGCGGCGCTTATTTCCAATGGCGCAGTCATAATCTTTCTGGGCCTGATGGGACTGGCAGGCACCATCAGCGCCCTGAGGATGAAGGAAGTGGAATAAGGTTCAGGGTGCCTTGCCGTCATTGAGGGCGAGAGCGCCCTTGACCACGCGATAAATCACCCAGATGGCAATGGCCAGAAGGATGATGAAACCCACCACGATGGGAATGGTGACAACGCCGATCACAGACCACAGGAGCCCTATCCAGAAGGTCCGTATCTGCCAGCGGAAATGGGGCTCAATCCAGGTGCCCCGAACATCCTCCATCTTCACGTAGTTGATTATCACCCCGGCAAGCGCGGTAATTCCGCCCAGAAAGAAGGCCAGCGCCTGGAGAATATATACGGCAATGGCCAGATTACGGTTGGGGTCTGATCGGCGGGCAACGGGGTTGCTTCCCGGCCCGGGGCGAGCGTCATAATCGGTCACACATTTGCCTCCAGCTGAAAATACGCAGTGGCAGTATAAACGAGAACGCCCTTAAATCTCTGCTCCCTGTGGCACTACGATTCCATTCACCATCAGATGAAGGCCGATTGCCAGCATGACAGCAGCGATCGAACCATCAATGATCCGCCAGGCGACTGGCTGGCTCAGCACCGGCGCCAGCGCCGCGCCACCCCAGGCCAGCAGGACAAACCAGATGACGGAAGCACTGACAGCACCGGCCACGAAGACCATTGGTTCAGGCTGCTGGGCGCCAACCGCGGGAATCAGCAGCAGGGTATCCAGATAAACCTGGGGATTAAGCAGCGTCACTGCCAGGGTCGTCAGAATTACGGCGCCCAGGCTACGCCTTGCCACCGACTCCGCCTCCAGGGCCAGGCGGCCGCGAAAAGCCCGCCTTGTGGCCAGCAGTGACAGCCAGAAAAGAAATGCCACCCCGCCCCAGCGCAGCACATCGAGCGCTGAAGGAAATGCTACCAGGGCTGCCGTGATGCCGAGCATTCCCCCAGTGATCAGCAGGGCATCGCTACCCATGCAAAGGAGCGCCGACCACCAGTGGTGTTCCCGGCGGAAAGCCTGCCCCAGCACATAGGCATTCTGGGCACCAATGGCGACGATGATGCTGCCGCATACCAGTAAACCGGTGAAGTAACTCTGAAGCATGATGCCTCCCTGTATACGAAACGGGAGAATAAGCCATTATGAGCTATACTTTAAAATCATATTCCTAATACTGCATCAATTTTACTTATGCTCGACTACAAGCTACTTGAAGCTCTGGTCACGGTGATTGAAAGCGGAGGCTTTGAACGGGCCGGGCTGGCGCTCGGTCTTTCCCAGTCTGCGGTTTCCCAGAGAATCAAACTGCTGGAATCCCGGCTTGGCCAGCCGGTACTTATCCGACATCCGACCCTGCGGGCGACCCAGGCGGGGCAGCAGTTGCTCAACCACATTCAGCAGGTCCAGCTGCTGGAACGGGATCTGCAAAAACAGATTCCGACCCTGGCCACGGGCCGCCCGCGGCTACGCATTGCCCTCAACGCGGACAGTCTGGCCACATGGTGGGGTAACGCCATCGGCGATTTCTGTCGTGAGGAAGAACTGCTGCTGGATCTGGTGATTGAGGATCAGGACATAGGCCTGCGCCGGATGCGGGAGGGCGACGTGGCAGCCTGTCTGTGCAGCAGCGAACAGCCGGTGGCAGGTGCCAGAAGTATTGCCCTGGGCCAGATGGCTTACCGGGCCCTTGCCAGCCGGTCATACATTGAACGCCATTTCCAGGAGGGCCCCACGGCAAAATCGTTTCAGGAGGCACCCGCCATCATTTACGGTCCCAATGATCAGTTGCACAAGCGTTTCCTCGCCCAGCGGGGCTACCATGGCCGCTTTCCCTACCATCTCTGCCCTTCATCGGAAGGCTTCGTGCGGCTGGCTCTGGCGGGGGTGGGCTACGGCATGATTCCGGACCTGCAGGCGGATCTGGCCCTGCCTGCCGGAGAGCTCACCGATCTGGCTCCCGGAGAAGTGGTCACCGTCAACCTGTACTGGCACTACTGGCGCCATGGCGGCGACTTTATGGAGCGGCTTACTTCAGCCCTGGTGGAGGCGGGGCGCAATCACTTTTCAGGAAAACCCCATTCTCAGCCTGCACCATGGGCATGAGAACTGCTGGTGAATGCGTTCTGGATCTGTTCTGTCTGCTCCATCAGGCCAGTGGCACTAGCCGCCAGGGCATTCAGGCTGGCGGTGCTGGTGCCGAGCGCCTCATGGAGAGCCTCCACACTCTGGCAGAGGTGCCCCAGGCTGCTCTGCTCTGCATCGTCAACGCCGGTAAACTGATCCAGCATCTGTTCAAGGCTCGACTCTATTTCCCCAAGACGTTCACCTACACTTTCCACGGCACGCAGCCCACTCTCCACCCCGTCCGCCAGCTGCTTTATCCGGCCCACGATGACACCACTGTCAGAACGGACAGCCTGCAGGGTTTCAGCCACCTCACCGGTGGCCTGGGCGGTGCGGGCTGACAGCTGCCGTACTTCGTCTGCCACAACTGCGAAACCCCTGCCCTGGTCCCCTGCCCTTGCGGCTTCAATAGCGGCATTCAGGGCCAGCAAGTTGGTCTGGGCGGCAATGCCCTCTATCACGGAGGTCACACTCTGGATTTTTTCCGACTTGCCATTGAGCTCTTCCATAAGCTGCAGGGTTTCATGGGACTGGCCATGAATCACCCTTATATTTCCGATCGCATCCATCAGTGCTGTCTTGTTGTTCAGGCTCATTTCCCCGGCCTCCCGGGCCTTTGCGCCTGCTTCCGCAGCCCGGGACGAAGAGCCGGAATCTGAGGCGGCGCGCAGGTCAATGTCGCTTTTCAGTTGCTCAACCCGACTCGCCTGCCGCTCCAGCTGAGCCCCCAGTTCGTTTATCGCCCGGGAGATGTCAGCTGCAGCCGCCGCGCTATCAGCAGCCTTGCCGGCCAGTGCTTCCGAGAGCACGCGCCCCGCCCGGGCATCCATGATCAGCCCCGGCAGATGGCCTGCAAGCCTGTTGGAAGGGTCGTTCTCACCGGCCTCCAGGGCTTTGAGTGACTGGCCCATCGGGTCCAGTACCTGGACGATGAAATAACCTCCCGCCACCGCCATCCCGATAACCATACCCAGGAAAACCAGGGCGGCCTGAAAGCCGGTAAACAGAGCCACGAGCGCCGCCGCCAGTGCAGCCAGCCCCCCAATAACCAGACTCCAGAAAACCGTCCCCGATTTTAACAACCCCATGCAATTCTCCAAACCACCCCGTTACTGGTCATGGCTGAGTCCGCAATTCCCGCCGTCTCGCCCGAACCGCTGAATCCCGGGCAGCTGTGGCTGCCTGGCCGCCTGTTACTTTAGTTCATTAGAGCTTTCTGTGGGAACAGCGCCGGTGTCACGAAGCTGACGCTTACCTGTCACGAATGCTTCCTCAGACTGACATGTTCGTCCCACACTCTTGGTCCTGCAGTTCCCGTAAAACCCTCGAAGCCTTCTGGGGCCGGGGCAAAAAAAATCATCCCGTTGAACAGAGACCAAGGAGTACCCCATGGGGCACCATCCCGTTGAAGACAGTAACAACAGTTCCAACCCGACATTCGACTCCATCGTTTCGAAGCGCCTGTCCCGCCGGCAGCTGCTCAAAGGTTCCGCATCTGCAGCCACCATCAGCGTCATAGGCGCACTCGGCCTGTCCGCGTGTGGCAGCGACAGCTCGGGAAGCTCGTCTTCACCAGCCGCTGGCAATGGCGGCTCAGTGACTCTGAATCCGGAGAGCCTGGGCTTCGAAGCGGTGCCCACGTCTCTGGAAGATCGGGTCAGGGTACCCGCCGGTTACCGCGCCGAGGTTCTGTTTGCCAAGGGCGATCCGATTGAAGACGGTGTTGCCGAATTCCTCAACGATGGCACGGATGTGGATTACGACCGCCGCTCCGGCGACGAGCACGACGGCATGTGGTTCTTTGGTATCAGCGATGACGGCCGGTACGACCCGGAGCGCTCGGACCGGGGTATCCTGTGCATCAACCATGAAAACCTGGAAGACAATACCCTCCATGACCTGGGCGTCATCAAGGCTGTGGACAACGGTGGCAGCCGGCCGAAAATCCAGGTTGACCGCGAAATGAATGGCCATGGTGTTTCCTGTATCGAGGTACGCAAGATCAGCAACAAATGGGAAGTGGTACGAAGCTCCCCCTACAACCGCCGGGTAACCATTTTCACCGAGATGGACGTTAAAGGACCCGCCGCAGGTTCCAACCTGTTGCGCGGCAAGAGCTCTCCCCAGGGTACAAAGCGCTGGGGCACCATGAACAACTGCGCCCACGGCTTCACTCCCTGGGGCACCTATATTGCCGCAGAAGAAAACTGGTACGCCTATTTCAGGAAGGGCGACGACGCTGCCAACCGCACGGCCGATGAGAACACCCTGGTCCAGCGTTACGGCGTCGGCTCGGCCTGGGCCTACCGCGAGTGGGACACTGTCGAAAATGGCGGCGATATCTATGCCCGCTTTGATGCCAACGCCACAGGCACAGACCCCCTGAATGATTACCAGAATGAACCCAACCTGCACGGCTATGTGACCGAAATTGACCCCTTCCGTCCTGCCCAGAGGCCCAGGGTGCGCACCGCGTTTGGACGTTTCTCCCACGAGGGCGCCTGGGCAGCTCCGGCCGAAGCCGGCAAGCCGCTGGTGTTCTACATGGGAGACGACTCCCGGGGTGAATACGCTTACAAATATGTTTCCAGCGCCAACTGGGATCCGGCTGACGCCACTGGTGGCCTGACCACAGGCGACAAGTACCTGGACGATGGCAAGCTCTACGTCGCGACCTTCAACGAGGATGGTAGTGGGGAGTGGAAAGAACTGAGCTACGGGGTCAATGGCCTTGACGAGAACAACCCCCTGTTCACTTTCCGCAACCAGGGCGATGTCATGATCGCCGCCAGACTTGCGGCCGATCATGTGGGCGCCACAAAAATGGACCGTCCTGAGTGGGCAGCCGTGCACCCCACCAGCCGCGAGGTTTACCTGACTCTGACAAACGGCAACCAGTCCAACCGTGCCGCAGACGAAACGGACCCGGCCAATCCCCGCGCCGTCAACTCCAACGGCCACATCATCCGCTGGAAAGAAGCCGGAAACGACAGCGCCGCAACCAGCTTCACATGGGATATTTTCCTGTTTGGCTCAGCCGCCGATCGTGATTCCGATTACAACGTCTCCGGGCTGACCGAGGACAATGAGTTCTCCAGTCCGGATGGCCTTTTTATCGATCACAGGGGTCTGATCTGGATCCAGACGGACGACGGTGCCCTCAAAGACACCACCAATAACCAGATGCTTGTGGCCATTCCGGGCAGTGTCGGGGACGGTGGCCAGCGAACCATCATAACCAGCGGCAAAGAGGGCACAGCCACGGTTGACACTTTCGTGGGCCAGAGCGCAGAGAGTATCCAGCTCAAGCGGTTCTTTGTAGGTCCCAGCGGCTGCGAAATCACCGGCATCTACCTGACACCGGACGCACGAACCATGTTCGTCAACGTCCAGCACCCTGGTGAGCGAGGCTCGAAAGATCTGTTCAACACGGATAAGAGCGTCTGGCCGGCGCCGTCAAGAGACGCCACAGCGTTCGGCGAAGCTGGCAACCGTCCGAGATCCGCAACCGTGGTTATCTATCGGGAAGATGGTGGAGAAATCGGCATCTGATCCGGCAATACAGCCAGCCGGCGGGGTCTTCCCGCCGGTTTGGCTGGCACCCCAGTTTTTGATCCTGATCCGCAAGCCCGCGATGTGAAAAGGCTCGCGGGTTTTTCAGTTGCTGCGCTTCGGAAAACGGTCCAGAAATTCCTCGACGATATCCTCTGCTATGCCCCGGGAAAACATATCCATTTCCGCTGTGGTCAGGTTGGGGGTATGCCCCTCACGGAGAACTTCGCCGTCTGCTTTCATCTCTAGCCAGATTCGCGCTGAATCTACCTGTTCGAGTACAGTGGTTATCTGATCTGTCCGCTCCATGCGGATGCGGATACGCAGGTCAGGATCCTCTTCTGCGACTTCGTAGCCCAGGTCCTTCATCTGCCGGGTCACCTCATGGTGCATCCAGTCCAGCACTTCGATGCGACCGGGGGCCGGCACGATTTCGGTATTGAATGTGGTATGGGATGCCCTGGGAGAAGCCGTGGGCGTGTCCAGCCTGAAAGGAGGTTCGGGTTTCGTGGCGCAGCCTGAAAGAAACAGGGCAGCAGCAATCAGAAAGGGCAGGGCAAATGAAAATCTGTAATGCGGGTTTGTGGCAGATTCCGACATCCTGTTCTCCTTTTCACGGAAGTCAGGGAAGCGAGGGGATCACTCCCCTCGCCTGAACTGCTCAATAGGTGGAGTCGTCTTCTTCTCCGGCTTCCTCTATTGCTTCACCGGTTGCTTCAGCGCCGTCTTCAATGGCATCTCCGGTTGCTTCGGCAGCATCTTCCATGTTCTCTCCGGCTTCTTCAGCCATGTCACCGGCGTTGTCTGCAGCCTGCTCCATGTCCACGCCTTCGTCAGGCTCATTGTCACTGCAACCCGCAAGACCCAGGGTAAAAAGCAGTGCCAGTGCGCTCAGAGTCAGTTTATTCATGATTTCTTCCTTGTGTGTTAATGGATTCAGTGTCGACGGACACATACCAGTGTACGGTTGATGCAAACCGTGCACAATCGGACGGAAATTACGTTTGCGTCAGACAACAGCTTCAGTGGGGGTCGCTGGCGAGGTTCTCTGCCTCCCCTTCAGGCTACGCCACTGTTTTTAAGGGGCTGTCCAAGGGGCTGTCCATTGATCGAAAAGATGTGATCCAGACGAATCAGCTGCCTGCGCTCCATCAGCAGAAAAGACTCTCCCGCCCGCACAAACAGGTCTCGAATAACATCGTGAACCTGCTGCACCTGACCGGCTTCATCGCGATAGAAAATCTCGGCAATCTCTCCGGAAGAAACCATCCGTGCTAGCAGGGCCTCGGTGGCACAGCTGACCGGCTGATATCCATTGCTCATGATCGTCCCTGCTTCTGATCATTTGAATCCTCAGCCTGGTACAGGGTTGCGGCTTTGGCAATCGGAAAGGGCCAGCGCGGGGTGCGTGCGCCGGCCGTGAATGGTGTATTCAGAACCAGTCGGTTTTCATGCTGAAGCAGGTGTCGTCCCGGTTTTCCAGAAGTACTATGTCCTGGGCCACGGTGGGCAGTTCCCAATGGAAGAAGTACTGAGCGGCCTGGAGCTTACCCTGATAAAAGTTGCGCTCGGTATCCGCCGAAGCGGCCTTGAGGCCCTGCTCCGCCGCATTGGCCTGACGCAGCCACATCCAGGCCACGGTGATGTGACCAAACAGGTGCAGGTAGCAGGCAGCATTGGACAGAACACTGTCCGGGTTCTCATTCATCAGTGCCTTGCCAAGCGCCTGGGTGACCTGAACCGCCCGCTGCAGGGTTTCGCTCAGGGACAGCGCCCATTGCTGGCACCTGGGGGAGGTAGCGGCTTCCAGGTCCACCTGCATGGCCTGCATGAGGAGCTGCAGGCCATGACTCTGGTCCTGCCAGACCTTGCGGCCGAGAAGGTCCAGAGCCTGGATGCCGTTGGTGCCCTCGTGGATGGGGTTCAGCCGGTTGTCCCGCCAGCACTGTTCCACCGGGTACTCCCGGGTATAACCGGCACCACCATATACCTGGATCGCCAGGTCGTTGGCTTTGAGGCCATATTCGGAGGGCCAGGCCTTCATTACCGGCGTCAACAGGTCCAGCAGCTTGCCGGCCTCGATTCGCCGCTGCTGGTCCGGGTGGGTATTCTGGTCATCCACCAGTCGCGCCCCGAAGAGACACAGAGCCACGCCACCTTCCACGTAGGATTTCTGGGCCAGCAGCATGCGCCGCACGTCCGCATGCTCGAGGATGGCAACCGGCGGGGATGCAGGATCACGCTCTGAGGGTTTGCGACCCTGCAGCCGGCCCCGGGCGTATTCCAGGCTGTGCATATAGCCGCGATATCCGATCACCGCTGCGCCGAATCCCACCCCCAGGCGGGCTTCGTTCATCATCTGGAACATGTACCTGAGGCCCTGATGTGGCTCGCCAATCAGGTAGCCATAACAGGGTGCATCGTCACCAAAACTCAGGGCGGCGGAAGTGGTTCCACGATAGCCCATTTTGTGAATCAGGCCCGCCAGTGCCACGCCATTGCGGTCCGTAAGATTGCCTTCATCATCGCTCAGAAACTTGGGAACGATGAACAGTGAAATGCCTTTCACACCCGGAGGCGCGCCCTTGATCTTTGCCAGCACCATGTGAACGATGTTGTCGGTAATCGACTGCTCGCCACCGGAGATGTAGATCTTGGCGCCCTTGATCAGATAGTGCCCTTCCTCCGAGGGTGTCGCTGAGGTGCGGATATCCGCCAGTGAAGAGCCTGCATGGGGCTCTGTCAGCGCCATGGTGCCGGCGTACTTTCCCGACAGCATGGGCATCAGGTACTTCGACTGCTGGTGCTCCGAACCAAAGATACGGATCAGGTTTGCCGCGGCCGTGGTCAGAAATGGATAGCCCGCAGTGCCCGGGTTGGCCGCGGTGAAAAAACCATTGCAGGCGGCCATGACTGTTTCAGGGAGCTGCATGCCCCCAAGATCATAATCGTAGCGACCGGCGAGGAAGCCTGACTCGGCATAGGCATCAAAGGCTTCTTTCACCTCTGGCAGCATCTCCACCTTTCCATCGACGAATTTCGGCTCGTCCCGGTCGGCGGCAGCATTGTGGTTGGCAAATTTGTTGCGGGCCAGCTTGTCCGCGGTTTCCACTACCGCATCAAAGGTGTCCCGACTGTGTTCGATAAACCGCTCACGCTGGCACAGCGCCTCAGTGTCCATCACTTCGTAGAGCTGAAAATCAAGATCCCGGCGCTCAATCAGTACGTCTGTCATACACCATCTCCAAATTGATCTGCCAAGATTGTCACAGCCGGAGGCTTGAGAAAACCGTCATATCTGACACAATCCTGGTGAAATACGCCACGGCTGGAGTTCGTCTTCGTGATTCGCGTTTCTGTTCTGGGTTTTCCCGGTGCCCTTGCCAGCACCATTACCGGCATGATCGACCTGTTTCAGATGGCGGGTGTCACCTGGGCGAGAATCCAGGGTCAAGAGCCTGAACAGTGTTTCAGCGTCCGCCTGCTTACCGTGGATGGGGAGCCGTGCCATTGCATCAACGGGCTGACCCTGCCTGCCCATGGCAGCCTGGACGACGGCGCGCCGGGCGAACTGGTGCTGGTACCAACCATCGGCGGCCCAATCCTGAGCACCCTGGCACGCTGTTCCCGCGAAATGACCTGGCTGTCCGACCAGGTGGACCGGGGAACAAACATTGCCAGCAACTGCACTGGCGCCTTCCTGCTTGCCGAAGCAGGTCTGCTGGACGGCATGGAAGCCACAACCCACTGGGGTTTCAGCGATCTTTTCCGGGAGCGCTATCCTGCCGTAAACCTTCGTCCGGAACAGCTGGTTACCGTGGATGGCACCATTGCCTGTGCCGGCGGCGGCATGGCCTGGCTGGATCTGGGGGTCTTTCTGGTGGAGCGGTATGCCGGCGCCCGCACCGCGCGGGAACTGGCCAAAGCCTTCGTAGTGGATGCCGGAAGGCGGAGTCAGGCTCCATACAGTGCGCTGCAGACCCGGCGCTATCATCAGGATGAAACCATTCTGGAACTGCAGCACTGGCTGGACCAGAACCACCGTCAGCCGGTCGCCTCCGCGGATCTCTCCCGGATCAGCGGCCTCAACTCACGATCCCTGCTGCGGCGCTTCAAGGCTGCCACGGGGGATACGCCCCGCAACTACCTGCAACTGATGCGCATTGAAGCTGCCCGGGAAATACTGGAAACCACGACCACTTCGGTAGAGGAGGTCACCCAGCAGGTCGGATACGACGATGTAAGCTCATTCACCCGCCTGTTCAAGCGGCATACGGGCCTGCCGCCCAGCGATTATCGTGCCCGTTTCCGACGCTAGCAGATAGGCCGCGTGACGGTCGAAAGAACGAAAGTTACTCACGTCTGATCCGTGATTTGTTTGATGCCGACACTATCTCATACTGGTCCGGAAGGACGACAGGCTGCCAGGTCATCCGGCAACTCCGGCAGCATTTCCTTGAGCAAGCTGATTAACCGGTTATTCGCCCAGTTCTGTTTGTATACCAGTCCAAAACGATAATGAAAGGCAGGCTTGAACGGTTTGATCGAGAGGCCATCACGCATTGCCTGATGGTCGTAGGCCGTAATGGGGTTGATCAGTGTGATGCCGACGCCGTTGGCAACCAGTGAGCATATGGCTGCAATGTTGGCTTCGGTTTTACCGGCAATGCGTATGTTTTTCTCCGACAGGTGCAGTAGTAGCTGGTCGGCTGCCAGGTTGGGCTGGTTGGGGATAATCAGATGCTGGCCTTTCAGGTCTTCTATGGTAATCACACCGGCTTTGGCCAGGCTGTGGTTTTTGGGCATCAGACAGACCGCTTCGGTTGAGATCAATTCATCGACCACCAGGGCCTGACTGGTCACCGGCAGGGTGACGAATCCGACATCAAAATAACCGGCTTCAACCGCACGCACTACCTCCGGGCTTGGCATAATATCGAGATACACGCTGTACTTCGGGTTGTCGCTCAGAATTCGGGCGATGGTTTTGGGTAGATAGGCAAAACCGAGGCTAGGTGCACAGGCAATGCGTATGCGCGAGGCGCCAAATTCCCTTAGCGCCGCGATGCTGTGATTCATGTTTTCCAGATTACTCAGTAACCCCACAATTTCACTATAGAGCTCATCGGCCTCCGGCAGAACAATCAGCCGTTTTTTGTGTCGCATGAACAGCGCTATGCCAATATTTTCTTCCAATTGCGCCAGTGATCGACTGACGCCCGACTGGGTTATACCCAAATCTTTTGCTGTTTGTGTGGCGCTGCCCGTCTCATAAAGAGTTTTAAAAATGGTCATTGATTTCAAAGAGGTAAGTTTGATGTCACTCATGATGGCAGGCCTCGTGGACGTCTTCCGGAGCTAAAAACATGAGTGTAAATCATCAAATAATGAAAAAACATTATGCGTTGAAGTTAATTTTTATCTGTTCCTATAATGCGGGATCGTTCAAAAAAACAGCGCTTTGCGTAAAAGGATCGACGACCCCATGTCCAACAATGCTTTGTTTTATCTGACCAGTAACGACATGCCTCTGGTCAGCCATGCCGATGGCATTTATATCTGGGATACCACGGGGCGCCGTTACATCGATGGGTGCTCAGGAGCCATCACCTGCAATATTGGCCACAATCATCCCACCGTAAAACGAGCCATGGTCGAGCAACTCGATAAGGTTGCGTTCAGCTACCGCACCCAGTTTGAAAGCCAGGTTGCACTGGATCTGGCTAATAAAATGGTTGACCTGACTGACGCTGATCTGCAGAAAGTCTTTTTTGTCGGCAGTGGTTCGGAAGCAGTCGAGAGCGCGATCAAATTGGCGATTCAGTATTTCGTTGCCGACGGTCAGCCTGAGCGTAGCAAGTTTGTATCGCTGCGCCCGTCGTATCACGGCAGCACCATGGGCGCACTGGGGCTAACCGGGTACGAACCTCTGGAAGCACCCTACCGTTCGATCACCGTTGGCTCAGTCAAGGTGCCCTCGCCAGACCTGTATCGTTACCGCGAAGCGGGCGTTGAAGAACACATTGCAGCGGTGCTGAGTCAGACCGAAATGGCCATTCAGACGGCGGGCCCGGAAACCATCGCCGCCATTGTGCTTGAGCCGGTTGGCGGTGCCAGCACCGGTGGCCGTATGGTCACCCGGCCTTACATGGAGGGGATGCGCGCCCTGTGTGACCGCTACGGCTGCCTGTTGATCATGGACGAAGTGCTCAGTGGCATGGGCCGTACCGGTGCCTGGTTTGCTTACCAACACTATCGCGTAGCCCCTGACATTCTGGCACTGGCAAAGGGCATGGGCTCAGGCTATTACCCCATTGCTGCCATGATGGCGCGCCAGGAACTCGTGGATGCAGTGGGCCGAAGCGGCGGCTTTATGCATGGTCATACCTATGCCGGGAACCCGCTCGCCTGTGCCACCGGTCTTGCGGTAATTGATGTTATGACCTCGGAGAAGCTGGTCAGCAATGCCGCTGAGCAAGGCACCTATTTGCGCCGGCAACTCGAACAGCTGGCGGAGAAATACGAGTGTATAGGCAATGTGCGCGGAATTGGCCTGTTGCAGGGTGTGGAGCTGGTGCAAGACAAGGTCAGCAAGCAGCCTTTTCCGGCTGCGTTCAACGCCTTCGACAGGCTCACCGCGCTGGCCAAGGCGCGGGGCTTGCTGATCTACCCAAGGCGCTGCCTGAACGGCCTCGAGGGGGATCATGTTCTGATCACACCGCCGTTGACCGTTACCGCCGCAGATATCGACGACATTATTGCACTTTTCGATGGCAGTCTGGCTGACTTCGAACAGGTCGCAAAAGAGCAGGCGGCCTGATCATGAAAAAGAACCGCACCCTGGAAAACGCCATCGCTACCATCCCTTCAGGCGCAGTGGTCATGGTCGGTGGTTTCGGCAACCCGGGCACGCCATTCAGTTTGATCGATGAACTACTGCGCCAGGGGCAAACTGATCTTACGCTCATCAAAAACGATGCCAACGAAGCCGGCCACGGTGTGAGTCGACTGATTGAGAATGGTCAGGTGCGGAAGCTGATCACCACTCACATTGGTCTGAATAAAGTCGTGATCGATCATTTGAACCGGGGCGATATAGACGTGGAGTTTCACCCCCAGGGCATGCTGGCGGAAAAGATCCGCACCGCCGGTTCCGGCAGCTTTGGGTTCCTGACCGATATTGGTATGGATTCCGAGATCACCCGGCCTGATGATCTGCTCGACTGGCAGGGCAAAACCTACAAAGTGGAAATGGCATTGCCAGCCGATTTTGCTCTTATTCATGCTGCTCAGGCCGACTGGCTGGGCAACCTGGTGTATCAGGGCTCGGCCATTAACTTCAGCCCGTTAATGGCCATGGCGGCGAACCACGTCATTGTCGAAACACCGGACCTGGGCGCACCCGGGCGTTTCAAACCTGAACACGTGCACACACCGGGCGCCTTTGTCGACTGCGTCGTACGGCTGGAATCACTCCCCTCAGACTACGGAATTCTGGAGCATCATGTCCGCCGTTGAACGCATTTTGAGCAGAGCGGTGATCGAGATCACGCCGGGCAGCATCGTCAATCTGGGCATTGGTCTGCCAACGCAGGTCATGCATTACCTGCCGGATGACTTTGATGTCCAGATTCACTCGGAGAACGGCATTCTCTCTGCCTGGAAACAGGCTGAACCGGAATCGATGAACCCTTTTCTTATTGACGCCTCCGGCGCCTATGTCTCTTTGCGCCAAGGCGCGAGCCTGTTCGATAGCGCCGTCTCCTTCGCGATGATTCGTCGGGCCCGGCTGGACCTGACGATGATCGGCGCTTTCGAGGTCGACGCGCACGGTAACCTGGCCAACTGGAAAATTCCGGGCAAGTTCTCACCGGGTATAGGTGGCGCCATGGAGCTGGCGCAAAAAACAAAACGCATCGTCGTGCTAACCACACATACCGACAAACACGGGCGCCCCAAAATACTAGAGACCTGCCGGCTGCCGCTCACTGCCAAAGCGTGTGTCAGTCGAATTATTTCAGACCTGGCTGTAATCGATATTACCGATCAGGGCCTGGTAGTGCGGGAAAAACTGGTCGACATCAGCAATGTCGACTTACAGGCGCAGACTGAAGCAGAACTGACCTTTGCGATCGGGGGAGTCACGGTATGACCCTTAACGAACGCGAAACCGCTTTAAACATTTACGGTGTTGATGATCTGAGTCTGGGCTGTGCTCTGGCCATAAAAGAACAGTGGAGTTTCGGCGGGCGTTACCCGCTGATGCAGAGTCAACTGGGACACCAGGCCGCCATGCGAATGATTGATCAACAATGCGGTTCCAGCCTCACTGCACTACGCTTTAGCATAATGTCCATTGGGTGCGGTGCTGCCGACACAACAATTAATCTGGATGGATGACAACGATCCATCCTGGCTGAACAGGTACGGTTATTGACGAGTGTGAAGAGGTGCAGTGCATCAATGCATGCATTGTTTTAATAAAGTCTGAACAGGAATAAAAATATGAAGACCCTTACTAAAAAGTTCTCACAAACTCTGGCGGCCGCAGCCGTGATTATTGGTGCAACAGCGATGGTGGCAATGCCGACCCAGGCGCGTGACCTTCCTGAAATTCGCGATGACGTCTTTCAGGTAGCCAACTCCGGCGCCTACCCTCCGTTCAGCTATGTTAACACTCAGGGTGAACTGGTGGGCTTCGACGTTGACATTGCCGAGGCGCTGGCTGAAAAAATGGGTGTGGACGTTAACATTCAATCATCCCCCTGGAACGGCATTATTGCTGCCCTGGCGGGTGGCCGCTTTGATGCCTGTATTTGCAGCATGAGCGTCACTGAAGAACGCCAGAAAGCGGTTGATTTTACCGACCCTTACTACAGCGCAGGCCTTTCGGTCTGGGTACAGGAAGGCACGGATGATATCAGCAGCATCGGCGACCTCTCCGGTAAGCAGGTTGGTTCCACCCTGGGCGAAACCGGTAACCAGTGGGCGGTCGAAAATGGCGAAGGTAAATGGCGCAACCAGACCTTCCAGGGCTTGCCTGACATGATGAACGCTCTGACCACAGGCCGCGTTGATGCCATGATTGCTGATGACGTACCGGTTCTGGTCGCGATGCAGGACAACGCACTCCCTATAAAAATGGTCGACGTCGGTGAACTGCCACGCTGGCCCGCAGCGATCTCCATTCAGAAGAACAAACCCGAACTGAAGGCAGCCCTCAACGCTGCTCTGGCCGAAATCAAGGCAGATGGGACTTACCAGGACATCGTCGACAAGTGGATTGGCAAAGGTGCCAATATCAAATAAGGGCTGATCAAGGGCGGGCTCTCTGCACTGGTTGCAATGAGCCCGCCCGTGGCACCCGCCGCTTGTGCTTGAAGGTTGAGCCACCGATAACAGCAAAAAAGGTATGACCATGGATTTTGACTTAATGGTCGAGGTGACGCCTCTGTTGATCAGGGCGGCCTGGGTTACGATCGATATTTCTTCCCGTGCAATTTTCTTTGGGTTCTTTGTCGCCTGTGGGCTGGTGTTTTTGCAGACCTTGCGCTTCACTCCTATCCGCTGGTTTGCCCGCGGTTATATCAGTGTGGTTCGCGGGACCCCCTATTTCGTGCAATTGTTGCTGGTGTTTTATGGCGGCCCGAGTCTCGGCTTGCGGCTAGACCCCATCACCTGTGGTGTCGTTGTTGGGGCGTTTAATATTGGCGCCTATATGAGTGAGGCAATCCGCGGCTCCATTGAATCGGTCGACAAGGGGCAAAGCGAAGCCGCCCGATCATTGGGTTTTGGCAAAATACGGACAATGGTATCCATCGTGCTGCCGCAAGCGGCAAGTCTGATGATTCGTTCCGTGGGTGTGCTGGCCATTGTTCTGGTCAAGAACTCCTCACTGGTCTCCATTATCTCCGTGGTCGAACTGACTTATCAGGCGCAGCGTCTGATTGGGTCGACCTATAAGCCGCTGGAAATTTTTACCCTCAGTGCCCTCATGTACATCGTCATCATCTATGCGGTGATGGGTATCGTCGAGTTGGCCTATCGTCGCGCAACCCGATACACGACCCAATAGGAGGCAGCACTGATGGAATTTGATTTTACTCCCGTTATTACCTACTTCCCAACCTTGCTCAAAGGCGTGGGTGTGGCGTCCTTGATAGCCATCGTTGTGGCCTTCATGTCAATCGTGGGCGGGCTTATTGTCGCGGTGATATCCATCTACACCAACAAGGTAGTGAGTTGGCCGTTACGCTTTTTTATCTGGCTGTTCATGACGACGCCGCTGCTGCTGCAACTGTACTTCCTGTACTTTGGATTGGGCGAATGGATCCTGATTCCGGCCATCGTGGTGGGCATACTGGGGCTTGGTTTTCACTACATGGCTTACAACGCCGATATTTTCATCGTCACCATCAAGTCGGTGTCAGGTGGGCAATATGAGGCCTCCCGGTCACTGGGCTTCGGGCATTGGAACACCATTCTGTACATTATTGTGCCACAGGCGTTGATTCGCTCGATTCCGCAGTTGGGCAACAATATGATTTTAATGGTAAAGGATACCTCGGTGTTGTCTGCAATCGGTGTGGCTGAACTGGTGTATGCCTCCCAGTATGCGATCAGTGTGTCATTCAGGCCGTTCGAGTTCTTTATTGTTATCGCCATGATGTATTACGTGATCAATATTCTGATGGAACTGGGTCAGGCATGGCTGGAAAGGCAGACCGCCTATCGCCGCTGAATCGCCCCTGTAAAGAATTATAATACTGGAGCTTTTTATGAGCACAGAAAACAATGCAGAAACACCCATGGTAGAAGTTCGCAATGTGCACAAGCGCTTTGGCGACCTCGAAGTTCTGAAAGGGATCGATCTGACCGTCAATCGCGGTAAGATTATTTCCATTATTGGTCCGTCCGGTTCCGGTAAAAGCACGCTACTGCGATCCGTCAATCATCTGGAGGTGATTGATGAAGGGACCATCCTGCTCGATGGTGTGCAGGTTAACCGGCCCGATATGAAAGGACTTGCCTTTGAACGGCACATCAACAACATCCGCCAGAACATGGGCATGGTGTTTCAGCACTTCAATCTGTTTCCGCACCTGTCGACCATCGATAACGTCACCCTGGCACCGCGCAAGCTCAAGGGCATGGATAAGAAAACCGCCCGTGACCTTGGCATGGAACAGCTTGAACGGGTGGGCCTTGCCGAGAAAGCCGATGTGTTTCCGAACTGGTTGTCGGGTGGTCAGAAACAGCGCGTCGCCATTGCCCGGGCATTGGCAATGAAGCCAAAGGTGATGTTGTTTGACGAAGCCACCTCAGCCCTGGATCCGGAACTGGTCGAAGAAGTAAACCTGGTAATGCGCAGTCTCGCCAGGGAGCAAATGACCATGCTCATCGTGACTCACGAAATGAGCTTTGCACGGGATGTTTCAGACTGGGCCCTGTTCATGGATGGCGGTGTTGTGGTTGAAGAGTGCACGCCGGACAAGCTGTTCAGTAACCCGGACCAGGAACGCACGCGCAACTTCCTGCAAAAACACCTCGGCAATAACCACTAGGCGGTGCAATGTGAAATGCTTTTATCATGAGACGCAAGGATCACACGCCCCCAAACATTTTTTTCTGCGCGGGCAACCCGTTCCTTCACCGGAACAGCCGGTGCGCGCCGAGCGTTTGAAAGAAGCAGTCGAAGCTGCGGGCGCCAGCCTGAGTCTGTTGCCACTGCGTGCCAGTGAACCGCTGTTGCTCGATAGACTCAAGCGCATTCATACCACCCGATACCTTGATTTCCTGGAGGGCGCCGTCGAACGCTGGCGAGCCTTGCCCGCAGCCTCCGATGTCGTTGCACCCAACGTGCACCCCTGTGGTCATGCCAGCTTTTACCCGCGGCATATCGTCGGCCAGGCAGGCTGGCACATGCACGACATGGCCTGCCCCATGGACGAAGGCAGCTACTCCGGTATTCTCGCCAGCGCCACGACGGCTCAGGCTGCGGCTGACGCCGTGTTGCAAGGCGAGCCGGTCAGTTACGCCTTGTGCCGACCACCGGGCCACCATGCCGGGCCAGAGCGGGCAGGCGGGTTCTGTTTTTTGAATAATACGGCATTGGCAGCAACTGTCTTTCGTGAACGTTACGATCGCGTGGCCATCGTCGATGTCGACTTGCACCATGGTAATGGCACCCAGGACATTTTCTGGGAAAGAGACGATGTATGGACGGGCTCGGTGCATGTCGACCCTACCGATTTCTACCCGTTTTACTGGGGCGCAGCCCAGGAGGTGGGGTCAGGCGAAGGCAAGGGCTACAACTGCAACGTGCCTCTGCCTCTGGGGTCCGATGGCATTGCGTTCCTGCGGGCTCTGTCACGGCTGTTGTCGGCCCTCGCTGATTTCAGACCCCAGGCTATCGTCATTGCGCTCGGGCTCGATGCTCACAAGGACGACCCCCTGGCCGGCATGACCTTGGAAACCGAAGACTTTTACCGCATTGGGCAACGCCTGGCCCAGGTAAAAGGCCCAAAAGTGATTGTTCAGGAGGGCGGATACCCGACCGACAGTCTCAGCGATAATCTGGCCGCTTTTTTACAGGGCTTCCAGCGGGGTTAACCACCGCAATTTCTTTTTTCCCAACCAAATAGAGTGCAATTTATGACCGATCGTTACATTGATAGCAACCAACGAATGAGCCAGGCCGTCGTGCATGGCAATACTGTCTATCTGGCTGGCCAGGTAGCCGCAGATGCCAGCGCTGGCATGCGTGGCCAGACTGAACAGATTTTGCAGGGCATTGACCAGATGCTGGCCAGGGCCGGTACCGACAAATCCCACCTTCTGTCGGCCACCATATGGGTAACCGACATGGCCGAGTTCGCTGAAATGAACGCCGCATGGGATGCCTGGGTAGTGGATGGCCGCCCTCCCGTGCGCGCCTGTGTGGAATCCAGACTGGCGAAGCCGGAATGGAAGGTCGAGATCATGGTGATCGCCGCCTTGCAGGAGACTTGAGATGCGTTTTATTAGCGCCGAACAGGTTGCCCAGGCGCTGTCGTGGCCGGCACTGATCGACAGCATCGGCGAGGCTTTTCGCGACGGTGTGGAGGCACCACCGCGCCATCACCACAGCATGAATCGGGAGGATGGCGAGGCAACCATGCTACTGATGCCGGCCTGGCAGACACGCGGTTACATCGGCGTGAAAATGGTCAATGTGTTTCCCCAGAATTCGGCCCATGGTTTGCCTGCAATTTCTGGCGTCTATCTGCTCAGCGAGGGTGCACATGGTCGGCCTCTGGCCTGCATGGACGGCAGCGAGCTGACCCGGCGGCGCACAGCGGCAGCCTCGGCATTAGCCTGCCGGGAGCTGGCCCGGAAAGATGCCTCCAGCCTGCTTATGGTCGGCACCGGGAAGCTTGCGCCCATGCTGATCGAGGCCCATGCTGCCGTCCGGCCGATCACTCAGGTCAGAATATGGGGACGCAACCCGGATAAGGCCCGAGCCTTGGCTGAGCACTATGCCGACCGTTTCGACACCCAGGTAGTAACCGACCTCGCAACCGCTTCGTCCCAGGCCGACATCATCAGTTGCGCCACCCTGTCCTCCATCCCGCTTATCAAAGGCGCCTGGCTCAAGACCGGCAGCCATCTCGATCTGGTCGGTGCCTTCAAGCCGACCATGCGCGAAGCGGATGCGACTTGCCTGCGCCGGGGCGAGGTCTTTGTCGACACCCATGCCGGCGCTAAAGGCGAAGCTGGGGACATTCTCCAGGCCGTGGACGAAGGTGCATTCGATTTGTCCGATATTCGAGCCGACATGGCGCAACTGCTGCGCGGTGAGCGTGCAGGGCGCAGCAGCGACGAGGCGATTACCGTGTTCAAATCCGTCGGTGCTTCACTGGAAGATCTGGCAGCCGCTATCCAGGTGTGGCAAAGCCTGGGTGGCGACTCGTGATGGTGATTCGGGAGCAGGCGCGATGCACATAGCAGTAATTGGCGCAGGTGTTGTGGGTACCACAACCGCCCGGGCCCTTAGCCTGCGTGGCCACAAGGTCACCGTCATTGAACGCCTGGGTCAAGCGGGACTGGAAACCAGCCGGGCCAACGCCGGACAGCGTAGCTATGGCTCCGTATACCCCTGGGCCTCGCCGGCCATGATCAAGAAGGCACTGCCGTGGCTGATGCAGCGGGATGGCCCGCTGAAGATGCACATGCCGCCATCCCTGGCGACCCTGCGCTTTCTGGTGGCGACCTGGCGCTACGCCATGACTCCGGGCCTCTTCGATGCCAATAAAAGGGCGATGCTGAGACTTGGCGCCTACAGTCGCGAGTGTTTCCAGTCTTTGGAGGAAAACCTGGAGCTGGACTTTGACGGCGACCGTGGCGGTCTGATTGAGCTAGCGAGCAGTGAGAAGGACTTACAGGGCTTGCAGACCAACGCCGCCTTGCTCCATGAGATGGGCATTGCCCATCAACTGCTCGATCCTGAGGAAACCTATGAGTGCGAGCCTGGGCTGGCCCGCAGCGGACCGCTCAAAGGTGCCTTGCGGGTGACCGAAGACGGTACTGGCGATTGCCACCGCTTCACCCAGGGTATCGCGAAAGCCTGCGAAGCCGAGGGCGTGCGCTTTCTTTATGAGACAGAAGTGACTGGTGTTGTCCGTGAACAGGACCGGCTGTGCGCGCTGACTCTTGCCGCCAACGCCAGCGGTGCGCCCAGAGAGCCTTTAGATGCGGATGCCTTTGTCCTCTGTGCGGGGACCGATTCCAACGAGTTCGCCAGCCACTTTCGCTTACGCGTGCCCAGCTATCCGGTCAAAGGGTATTCGCTGACCGCGCCCCTGATCGACCCTGAACGGGCCCCACGGTCGACCGTTGTCGACGACCTGTACAAGGTCGCCGCCACCCGTTTGGGGACCCGTATGCGGGTGACCGGTTTTGTCGAGCTGGCCGGCTACAACCGGCAGATCCCCGAGCGCCGGCTCGCGACTCTGCGCAAGGCCATCGACTCGCGCTTCCCCGGCGCCGCCGACCTGAAATCAGCCGAGGCCTGGACGGGCTTT
Source organism: Marinobacter sp. (assembly GCF_044799475.1). Taxonomy (GTDB): domain Bacteria; phylum Pseudomonadota; class Gammaproteobacteria; order Pseudomonadales; family Oleiphilaceae; genus Marinobacter. The sequence goes on from NZ_CP085217.1 coordinate 3,932,432, forward strand.
CGGCCCATGACCCCCGATGGCCCTCCGATAATCGGCGCCGGCCGGGAGCGGAACCTTTACCTCAACACCGGCCATGGCACCTTCGGCTGGACCTTCTCTGCCGCCGCGGCGCAACTGACGGCCCAGCTCATCGATGGCGAAAAGACGGCCGTGCCCCTGAAGCCCTTCAGGCCGCAGCGGTTTGATTAGTGCCGATTCGCGCCTGGCTGAAAGGTAACGAATTCGCTTGCGTGGACTCCGGCGCTGGGCGGATCTAGTGGCATAATTTATGCAAGTTTTAAATCAGCAGGAAGCTTTCGACAGAATTTCGTAAAGGATATCGACGCCAGGCGTAACTTTGAAGGCAAAACATCCATGAACGCGCCCCAGAACATTGATCAGTCAGATCTGCTGACCCGGCTCTACGGCCTCAAACAGAAACAGCTTCTGCAGGCCAGCCGCCAGGGAGACAGCCTGCAATATCGGGTATTGCAGGCTGAAGCGTCCGCCATCAGCGATGCCATTAAAAAACTCCCGCCGGGCCTGGTCGGACACTGAGCCGCTTCCGCGCCATCAATATACTGACGCCTGTCACACAGCGGCAGTTTCTGCCACTTCCGGGCTCTTCGTCCGACATTGCATGACTTCCAGCCAGAATGACCAGTGGCCGAAAAGATCCAGCATCTCCTGATTCCGTAAGGTGCGCCTGGCGTGCCTCGTGGTAGCATAGCCCCCTGTTACCAATGGCCAGGATACTTTCACCACGCCTGCTGAGGAGCGGACGCCCATGAGCAGAATTCTTTCCGACCGGGTGCTACTGGACATAGACCAGGATATTGCCACGGTCACCCTTCATCGTCCGGACAAATACAACAGCCTGGACATGCCGATGTTCAACGCCATCACCCGGGTGGCAAAAACCCTGAAGAAAGAGCGCAAGGTCAGAGCAATTATTCTCAACGGCGCCGGTGAAGCCTTCTGCTCCGGGCTGGATGTAAAGAGCGTGTCGAAGAATCCTGTCAACTTTCTGAAACTGCTGGCCAAACCGGGCCGGCGGATCAGCAATCTGGCACAGGATGTGGGTTACCTGTGGCGGGATGTTCCTGCCCCTGTTATCGCGGTAACTCATGGCTACTGCTTCGGAGGGGGCTTCCAGATTGCCCTTGGTGCGGATTTCCGGTTCACGACCGCCGACTGCCAGTTTTCCATCATGGAAAGCAAATGGGGTCTGATTCCGGACATGAGCCTTTCAGTCACCCTGCGGGAGCTTATTCCCATCGATCTGGCCAAGGAACTTACCATGACTGCTCGCCAGTTCAGCGGTGAAGAAGCCCGGGCAATGGGACTGGTAAGCCGCGTCTGCGCGGATCCGCTGGCAGAAGCACAGGAATTCGCCCGGGAACTGGCCGGACGCTCACCGGATGCCGTCGCAGCCAGCAAGCTGCTCTTCAACCGGACCTGGTCGGCAACGGACAAGGTCGCACTGGACTGGGAAACCCGGCTGCAGAAAAAGATCCTCGCCCGGACCAACCAGCGCATCGCGGTTGCCCGCAATACGGGGGAGCCAGACCGGGAATTCCAGGACCGCAGGGTCCTTTAATGACTGCCTGAACAGATCCACCTTTTCAGCCTGTCCCCTGACCGGAGGCATCCGGCAGGAAGGACTCGCGCCGATAACTTCGCGTTTGCTTGACCTTACCCGTTGGCCACGTATCATCGGGGTTCGCGATTTTTCGATGGAGAACCCATGCCGGCCCTGTTCCGTGCACAGTCAGACCAGATGATGCGCCGCCACCAACACAGCGCTCCGTGGGGGCGACATCCCTGGTTCACCGATCCGCCCGGAATGTCCTGACAGCTGGCCGCCAGCCATTGTGCGGTACCGGCGCCTGAAAGCTGGACTCAGGGCATTTGCCAGCTTAAATAGATACCTGACAGAACGTGATCTTTCCGAATAACCAGACAATGAGGTTACGATGACACTTGCGCTGGTTGTATTACTGCCTTTCCTGGGCGCGCTGGTAGCTCCTCTCTTTGCCCAGGCAGGCAGAACGGCCATTGCCATAGCTGCGTCGATTCCCGCCATTCTCGGGCTGGCAGCGCTGTTCCCTCACTGGGAAACCCTCGCGGCAGGCGATTTTCTTCTACAGACCCACGAGTGGCTGCCAGCACTGGGCATATCACTGAGTTTCCGGCTTGACGGCCTGTCTCTGCTGTTTTCACTGCTGATACTCGGCATTGGGCTGCTGATCATTCTTTATGCCCGCTACTATCTGAAGTCTTATGAAAATGTAGGCAAGTTCTACTCCCTGTTACTGCTGTTCATGGGCTCCATGCTGGGCATAGTGCTTTCCAGCAACCTTCTCCTGATGCTGATTTTCTGGGAGTTGACCAGTGTGGTCTCCTTCCTTCTTATCAGCTTCTGGGACCACAAACAGGACGCCCGCCGGGGCGCCCGGATGGCGCTCGCCGTTACTGGCGGTGGCGGACTTGCGCTCCTCGCCGGCATCCTTCTGCTGGGCCACATTGTCGGCAGTTTTGAGCTCGACGATGTGCTTGCCGCCGGTGACCTGATCAAAAACCACGATCTATACCCGGTCACACTGACTCTGGTGCTGCTTGGGGCCTTCACCAAATCGGCCCAGTTTCCTTTCCATTTCTGGCTGCCCCATGCGATGCAGGCCCCCACCCCTGTGTCTGCCTATCTCCACTCAGCCACCATGGTCAAGGCCGGTGTTTTTCTGCTGGCCCGGCTCTATCCGGCACTGGCGGGAACTGATCTCTGGTTTTTCATGGTCAGTTTCACCGGCATGGCAACGCTTTTGCTGGGAGCCTATGTCGCCCTGTTCAAGCATGACCTGAAGGGACTGCTGGCCTATTCCACGGTGAGCCACCTGGGTCTGATTACCCTGCTATTCGGCATGGGCACTGAACTGGCGGCGGTTGCCGGGGTGTTCCACATCATCAATCATGCGATTTTCAAAGCTTCGCTGTTCATGGCCGCGGGCATTATCGACCACGAAACCGGCACCCGGGACATGCGGCGAATCAATGGCCTCTGGCGATTCCTGCCGCATACAGCCACCCTGGCCATGGTGGCCGCGTCCTCGATGGCCGGGGTTCCGCTGCTCAACGGTTTTCTCAGTAAAGAGATGTTTTTCGCCGAGGCACTGGAGGTGAACCTTCCCGGAAACTGGACCTACCTGCCTCCGGTTGTGGCTACCCTGGCTGGCATTTTCGCCGTCGCCTATTCGGCGCGCTTTATCCATGACGTCTTTTTCAACGGCAAGCCCAAGAGCCTTCCGATCTTCCCACCCCAGGAGCCGCCCAGGTACATGAAGATCCCGGTGGAAATCCTGGTGTTTGCCTGCCTGATGGTAGGCATTTTCCCGGCGTTTTCCATCGGCCCGCTGCTCTATGCGGCGGCGGCAGCCACCCTCGCGGGACCGGTGCCGGAATATCAGCTGGCGATACTGCACGGTTTCAACCTGCCACTGATGATGAGCGTTCTTGCGTTTGTCGGCGGCCTGTTCATGTACACCCAGCGTCAGCGGTTCTTCGATTTCCACGACCGCTTCCGCGAAATCGATGAAAAGGCCATTTTCGAAGGCGTCATTACCCGCATGGTGGCCAGGGCCGAAACATTTATAGCCTGGCTGGAGAATGGCTCGCTACAGCGCTACACCATGCTGTTAATGGTTACTGCCCTGGCCGTCGCGGCGCTTCCGATTTTCGATCTCGGCTTTTCCATTGGATCCCGCGGGCTGACCTATCTGGATCCTGCCACTGCCACTGGCGCAATCGTGCTGATTGCCTGCACCCTTGGCACAGCCGCCTTGCACCGGGAGCGGCTGATTTCCCTGATTCTGCTCAGTGTTGTAGGGCTGATGGTGGCACTGACCTTTGTCCGCTTCTCCGCACCGGATCTCGCACTGACCCAGCTGTCGGTCGAAGTGGTTACCATCGTGCTGCTGATGCTTGCACTGTATTACCTGCCCTCATGGACACCCATGGAGGCCACCAGCTTCCGGCGCTGGCGCGACACGCTGATCGCGCTCGCTGTGGGGGTGGGCATGACGCTCATCACCCTTGCCATGCTGACGCGGCCGTTTACATCCATATCTGACTTTTTCCTTGCCAACAGCAAACCGGGGGGCGGGGGAACCAATGTGGTCAACGTGATTCTGGTTGATTTCCGGGGGTTTGATACCCTGGGAGAAATCACGGTTCTCGCCATTGCGGCCCTGGGCGTCTTCGCCATGCTGCGTGGGGTCAAGCTTACTGCGCCTTCCGGAAACGGACAGGGGCATGCCTGGTCACGGGATCCTTATCCCGCAATGTTGATGCAGATCTCCCGGCCATTGCTGCCGCTGGCACTGATGGTTTCCGCCTATATCTTTCTCAGGGGTCATAACATGCCGGGTGGCGGATTCATCGCAGGGCTCATTACAGCGGTGGCGCTGATCCTTCAGTACATCGCGAGCGGCATGAACTGGACCCATGAGCGGATGCCCCTGGGCTACCCGATCATCCTGGCAATGGGTCTCCTGGTCGCCACCATGACCGGGGTCGGCAGCATCTTCTATGGTTATCCGTTCCTGACGTCGTCGTTCACCTACGTGACCCTGCCTGTGGTGGGCAAGTTCGAGCTGGCAACCGCCCTGATCTTTGATGTGGGCGTATTTCTCACAGTGGTGGGCGCCACCCTGATGATTCTCGTCAGCCTCGGGCGTCTTTCGCTCAAGGCCGATTCCAGAAAGAGGGCAACCTGACATGGAGCTCGTATTTGCACTGATGATTGGCTCCCTCACTGGTTCGGGTGTCTACCTGATGCTCAGGGCGCGGACCTTCCCGGTGGTAGTGGGCCTTACCCTGCTGTCTTACGGCGTCAACCTGTTTCTGTTTTCAAGCGGCCGTCTGGCAACTGGAGGCCAGCCCATCATTGGCAGCACCGAAAGCTATGCCGACCCCCTCCCCCAGGCGCTGGTACTGACGGCGATCGTGATCGGGTTTGCGATGACTGCATTTCTGGTGGTGCTTTCCCTGCGCAGCCGGGCCGACACCAGTGATGATCATGTCGATGGCCAGCAGGAGCAGCGGACAGTCCGGCCCTGGCCCCCTGAAGACCAGGAGCCTCATAAATGAACCACTGGCTTACGGCTCCACTGCTGATTCCTCTTTTTGGGGCCATTCTGCAGGTATTAATGACCTATGCCCCCCTGCCACTTCGGCGGACTCTGGCTCTGGCCACTACAGCCCTCATGCTCGTCTCTGCCATCGTCCTGACGGGCCTGGCGGACGACGGTGGTTACCGGGTCTACGCCCTGGGTAACTGGCCGCCGCCATTTGGCATAGTTCTGGTGCTGGATCGCCTGGCAGCCATGATGCTTTTGCTCACGGCCGTTCTCGCCATCTTCTGCCATATATTTTCGGTGCGCGGCACAGACGAGGAAGGCAGTCATTTTCATGCACTTTTCCTGTTTCAGCTGTTCGGCCTGAACATCGCCTTCCTGACCGGGGATCTTTTCAACCTGTTTGTCGCCTTCGAGGTACTGCTGATCGCTTCCTACGGTCTGCTCATGCATGGCCCTGGAACACGGCGGACGGTTCCCTCCCTGCACTACGTTGTCCTGAATCTGGTGGGGTCAGCCATGTTTCTCATCAGTGTCGGCATGATTTACAGCGTTACAGGTACCCTGAACATGGCCGACCTGGCTGTACTGGTGCCCCAGGTCAGCGATGGAGACATGCCACTGGTGAAGGCCGGCGGGCTTATCCTGCTGGTGGTATTCGGCCTGAAGGCCGCAATCCTCCCTCTCTGTTTCTGGCTACCCAGGGCCTATGCCAATGCCACCGCACCGGTCGCAGCGCTGTTCGTGGTGATGACGAAGGTGGGAATCTATGCAATCCTCAGAGTCTATACCCTGATCTTCGGCGACGGCGCTGGTGAGTTGGCGAACCTCGGCATGGACTGGCTGTTTCCCGGAGCGCTGCTGACCATCGCTCTGGGCATCATCGGCTCGGTGAGCGCTGCGGGTCTGAAAACGCTTGTGGCCTGGCAGGTGATTGTATCTGTTGGCACTTTGCTGGCAGCCATTGCCCTGGGCAATGCAGCAGGCACCTCCGCCGCCCTGTTCTACCTCCTGAACACCACCTGGCTTGGCGCTGGACTGTTTCTGGTGGTGGATCTGGTGGCCAACCAGCGGGGCAGCGCAGCCGACAAAATTGTCACCGCGCCAAGAATGCGCAGCCGCACCCTTCTGAGCATTCTGTTCCTCACAGGGGCGGTCGCGGCTGTAGGTCTGCCACCACTCAGTGGGTTTTTTGCCAAGCTGCTGATTCTGAAAGCCGTAGAGCCAGGCCCCCAGATGGCCTGGCTTTGGACCGCGCTGCTGGTGGGCGGGTTCTTTACGATGATCGCCTTCAGCCGGGCAGGCAGTATCGTGTTCTGGCGCAACACGGAGGGCCACGTGGCGGACCCCGGCAAACTCACGCTGCCGGTCACTGTCTCCGCGAGTGCGCTTATTGCAATGACCCTCCTTATCGTGGTGTTCGCCGGGCCCATATCCCGGTTCACGGACGCCACCGCCGCCCAGTTGCACGATCCTTCAGGATACATCACGATTCTGGGGACCCAGCCTGTGGGAGGAGAGCCCAATGAATGAGCGGTTTGGATTTCCCCGGCCCTGGCTCAGCCTGATTCTTCTGATCACCTGGCAACTTCTTGTCGGAGAAGTCTCCGGTGGCAGCCTGGTTCTGGGACTGATTCTTGCCTGGCTTCTGCCCCTGATTACGCGGCCCCTCTGGCCGGAGCGCCCCCGTATCCGAAAACCCTGGCTCGTCCCGGCCTATATCGGCCGGGTAACCCTGGATATAGTGGTCGCCAGCACCCAGGTTGCTGCACTGGTACTCAATTTCAACCGCGCCCCACGACCGGCCTTCATCTCCTATCCGCTCACCCTGACGGACCCTCTGGCCATCTGCACTCTGGCTGGCACCATCTCGCTGACCCCCGGAACCGTGAGTGCCGATGTCAGCGATGATTTCAAGCTGCTGCTGATTCATGCCCTGGATGTGGAAAATGAGCAGTCACTGATCGAGTCCATCCGAAACCGTTATGAAAAGCCTCTACAGGAGATTTTCTCATGATCTCGCTCGCTCTCTCCATCACCATCGGTCTTGTGAGTATGGCCCTGGTGCTGAACATTGTCCGGCTGTTCATTGGACCGGATGCGCCGGATCGGATCCTGGCCCTGGATACCCTTTACATAAATGCCCTTGCACTGATTGTGCTGCTGGGAATGGCACTGGGCACGAGGCTTTATCTGGAGGCGGCGCTGCTGATCGCAGTGATGGGGTTCATAGGAACCGTTGCGCTGGCAAAGTACGTCAAGCGGGGGAGCGTCATCGAATGACCAACCAACCCAGCATCATGAATGCCGGTCACACTGGAGACCTCGGTCATGCCCATCATTCTTGAAGTCATCGTATCCGTTCTGTTGCTCACCGGAGGAGGCTTTGCTCTGGTGGGTGCTATTGGCCTGGCCAGGCTTCCGGATTTCTTCAGCAGATTACACGGCCCTACCAAGGCGACCACGGTTGGTGTTGGCAGCATTGCCCTGGCGTCAATTGTGTTCTTTTACGGTCGGGGGGATGGGTTATCCCTTTCGGAGCTCCTGCTCATCGTCTTCCTGGCCATGACTGCTCCGGTCAGCGCCAACCTTCTGGCCAAGGCAGCCATGCACCTGCAGGTCAGAACCACGGACAATACCCGTGGTAATACATGGGATCAGTAACCTGCCGGAGAGGATGCATCAGCCTGACATCAGCGCAGCCAGGATGACACCCGCCAGCACCACCAGCAAGGCGCCGAGCACCAGCCACAGGCCGCGCACAAGCCAGGATTTCCGGGGTGGCTCAGGCGGCTGCAGACGCTGATTTATGTGCTGCCTGAGCAGATTGGCATTGCGGTCATTCGCGCGCCACACCAGATCGAACGCATCGCCCAGCAGCGGAACCAGGCCCACCAGAAAGTCCACCGCCACGTTTCCCAGCATTTTCCCCACAATGCCCGAACCTGCCCGCAGCGCGACGGCCTCACTGATGAGATAGAACGACAGCCCAAGACCGATAGCGTCGCCTATGCCGGGCACCAGCCCCACCAGGGGATCAAGTCCGAACCGGATTCTGGTAAAGGGGATGCGAAAGCGACTATCCAGTGTGCGGGCATAACGATCAAGACGGGCAAGGGCCCTCTCGTGCTTCAGTTTCTGCTCCGGAGTCAGTGCCTGCGGCTCCTGAGAGGGTTTCTTCATTTCGGTCATTCTCACGCCTTAATTTTGCCGTATAGTAGGCCGTCCAAAATCCAGGAGACATGCTTTATGTTGAAGGTTAACGAGTATTTTGAGGGCAAAGCAAAGTCCATTTCATTCCAGACGTCCACACTGCCAGCCACCGTGGGCGTAATCAGCCCGGGGGAATACGAGTTTGGCACATCAAAAAAAGAAACCATGACCGTGATCAGTGGCGCCCTCACGGTCCTGCTGCCGGGCATGAGCGACTGGATGACCTACTGCGCCGGGGAAGAGTTCAAGGTTGCCGGCCAGGCCAGCTTCAGGGCCAAAACCGATATTGATACGGCCTACCTCTGTACTTATGAATAAGTAATTATGAATAAGCACTTACGAATAAGCACCTGCGAATAACATCTCCGGCGGGGTATCTCCAGCATCCCCTGGCAGATTGTCCTGATCCGGGATGTTTGTTGCCTTGCGGCATTTTAACCCCCTGACGGTTCCCGTTTATTGGGAACTGTGTCAGATTAAACCTCTACTCTCGATATAACACCAACACACGGGACAAAAGAGGAGCCGATTTACATGGCAAAGACCAAACTGCTGCCAGCGGCTGAGAACGCCTACCAGTACCCCCTGCTGATCAAACAGCTGTTGCTTTCCGCCCCACGCTACGCCCCAGACCAGGAAATCATCTACGCCAACAGGAGCCGGTATACCTACACCGACCTCGTGGAGCGGATTCACCGGCTTGCCCATGCCCTGACCAATGCCGGCATTCAGCCAGGGGACACGGTTGCTGTTCTGGACTGGGACACGCCCCGTTACCTGGAGTGTTTTTTTGCCATTCCCATGATTGGTGCGATCCTCCACACGGTCAACGCCCGCCTCTCCCCGGAGCAGGTGGTCTACACCATGAATCACGCCGAGGACGAGGTCGTGCTCGCCCATGATGACTTCATCCCGATGCTCGAACAGGTAGCGGACGAGTTGAAGACCGTCAGAGGTTTTATCCAGCTGACGGATGAAAAAGAGCCCAAAGCCACCGAACTCAAGACTTACGGGGAATATGAAGCGCTGCTGGCCAAGTCGCCCCTGCATTTCGATTTTCCGGACTTCGATGAAAACAGCGTCGCTACAACCTTCTACACGACAGGCACAACCGGCAACCCCAAGGGGGTTTTCTTCAGCCACCGCCAGCTGGTGTTGCACACCCTTGCCATGGCCAGCAATTTCTCGGCCTACGATGAATCGCCACTGATGCGTTCCTCGGGCGTGTACATGCCCATTACCCCGATGTTTCACGTTCATGCCTGGGGGGTGCCGTACGCCGCCACCATGCTGGGGCTGAAACAGGTCTATCCCGGACGGTATGAACCGGAGCTGCTGGTCGACCTCATCAAGACGCACCGGGTCACCTTCTCCCACTGCGTGCCCACCATCATGCAGATGCTGCTGGCAACCGACGGCATCAAAGGCGCCGACCTCAGCCACTGGCACGTGCTTATTGGCGGCAGCGCTCTCACCGAGGGACTGTGCAGGGCGGGCGCAAAACTGGGCATCCGGATGTATACCGGTTATGGAATGTCCGAGACCGGGCCCCTGCTGACGGCCACTCATCTCAGGCCTGAGGACCTTGACCTGCCGCTTGAGCAACAGGTCGACAAACGGGTAAGAACAGGTGTCCCTGTACCCCTGGTGGATATCCGAATTCTGGATGGCGAGGGCCGGCCCCTGCCCCACGATGGCCAGTCAAAAGGTGAGGTAGTGGCGCGGGCGCCCTGGCTGACCCAGAACTACCTGAAGGAGCCGGACAAGGGTCTGGAACTCTGGGCCGGAGGATGGCTTCATACCGGAGACGTGGCAACCATGGACCCCGATGGCACCCTGATGATCCGGGACCGCATCAAGGATGTGATCAAGACGGGCGGCGAATGGCTTTCGTCTCTGGATCTGGAAAACATGATCAGCCAGCATCCGGCCGTTGCTGACACAGCGGTCGTGGGTCTCCCCGACGAGAAGTGGGGGGAACGCCCCCATGCACTGGTTGTACTCGCGGAGGGGAAAGAGGCAGATGCCGAGGCCCTGCAGGAGCACCTTCAGCAGTTCGTGGACGCCGGCGAAATAAACAAATGGGCGATCCCCGAGCAGTTTGATTTCGTTGACAGTATTCCCCGAACCAGTGTGGGAAAAATCAACAAAAAACTGATCCGGGAACAGAAGCAGTAACAGTCTGGCGCCCTGCGAGCAGGGCGCCAGACGTATCAGGCAAAATCGTATTTCCCGCCCTTGTCAAGCGCTCGCTGGTAGGCCGGCCGTTCGTGCATACGCGCGACGTAGTCAACGATGTGGGGACGGCTTTTCCGCTCTACCAGGCCCCGCGCCACGGAAGCTTCCAGCGGAAAACTCATCTGGAAGTCCGCCGCCGAAAGCTGGTCACCAAGAAACCAGGTGTTACTGGCGAGATGATTTTCCACAAAATCGAAATGGGTCCTGATCTGCGGCCCGATAAAAATGCTGTTAGTTTTGTCGGCGATGCCTTTTGCCACCGGCCGGATGAAGAATGGCATGGGACTGGTTTTGACCTTTTCGAACACCAGCCGCATCACGAGAGGCGGCATCAGTGAACCCTCGGCGTAATGCAGCCAGTAGGTGTAGTCGATCCACTGCTGGGCTCCATGCTCCGGCAGCATGGATTCCGGGGCATAGGTACTGGCCAGGTATTCGACGATAGCGCCTGACTCGGCAATGGTCAGATCTCCATCCGTAATCACCGGCGATTTGCCCAGCGGGTGCACCTTCTTCAGGCCTTCGGGAGCCAGCATGGTTTTGGGGTCCCGTTCGTACCGTTTGATTTCATAGGGCACTTCCAGCTCCTCAAGCATCCAGAGGATGCGCTGGGAACGGGAGTTGTTCAGGTGGTGCACTGTGATCATGGGCAGGCTCCGGCATCGTCAGAAAGATGACTCGACAGGGTAACAGAAAGGACCTGGCTTCACCTTTTGGTTCCCCGCCACATCATGTACGGCTATTGATCAAGACCGGTAAATGCAAAATCCACTTGCGGGCGGCGGCCTGAAACTATGTCTGCCAGGGCCGCGGCCGAGCCGCAGGAATGAGTCCAGCCAAGGGTGCCGTGGCCGGTATTCAGGTAGAGGTTCCGGTAATGACTCTTGCCTATGTAGGGCACATTGGATGGGGTTGCCGGCCGCAACCCGGTCCAGAACTGCGCCTGATCCCAATAACCTGCCTCCGGCATGATTTCCGCTGTGCGGCGCACAATTGCCTGGCACCGGACCCTGTTCAGGGTTCGGGTGTAGCCGCTGAGCTCAGCGGTTCCTGCCACCCGCATCCGGTCTCCAAGGCGTGAGTAGACCAGCTTGTACTCGTCGTCAGTGAGGCTCACATTGAAAGCGGCATCGGGATCTTTCACCGGTACCGTGATTGAGTATCCCTTGGCCGGATATATGTTCAGGAAAAGTCCAAGCGTACGGGCCAGCGGCGCGCTGAAGCTGCCAAGACTGAGAACGTAGCCGTCCGCCCGCATGGTGCCATGACGCCCGGCCCTCAGAGTCTGCACGCCGGTAATCGTGTCTCTTGTGCGCTCGAAGCCGAGTATCTCGGTTCCGTATACGAACTGAACCCCTGCGTCCTCTGCCTTCTTTGCCAGGGCCTGGGTGAACTTGAGGGCATCCCCGGATTCGTCATCCGCCGTGTAAGTGGCGCCCGCGATACGGTCCCTGACGGGTTTCAGGGCGGGCTCCAGCTCAACGGCCTTCGCTGCATCGATTACCTGCCGGTCACAACCCAGCTCCCGCATGATACGGGTTGGCTCCATGGCACCCTCAAACTCTTTCTCACTGGTGTAGAAATGCAGAATGCCTTTTTCCATCTGGTCATAGTCGATGCCCAGCTCCCGCCGCAGCGCCTGTAACTGCCCCCGGCTGTAGGTGCCAAGGCTGACTATCTGACGGATGTTATACGCCGCTTTCGCTGAGGTGCATTCCCTGAGAAATGCCAGCCCCCATCGCCACTGGGCCGGATCCATACGGAACTTGAACAGCAGCGGCGCATCAGGCTGGCTCAGCCACTTGAGCATTTTCAGGGGTGCCGACGGATTGGCCCATGGTTCGGCGTGGGATACAGATATCTGGCCGCCATTGGCATAGCTGGTTTCTGCCCCGGCCTGGTTCTGCCGGTCGATCACCGTCACGTCATGACCGGCCTGCTTCAGAAACCAGGCACTGGTTACGCCGACTACGCCTGCGCCCATGACCAGTATGTGCATGCCTTTCTCCTACTAAACCAGAAACCCGGACTTCTGTTCCGATGGCTGATTCTGGCGTTTGTTTCCTGAATTAATGAGTAACAAAGTAAGCAGAGATCAGTTTTCTCAGCCACCGGAGCGGCGGACCTTCCAGCCTTTTGCCTCCAGAAGGGGCACAAGAATGTCCCGCTGGTCGCCCTGAATCTCGATCACCCCCTCTTTGAGGGTGCCGCCGGTGCCGCATTTTGCCTTCAATTCCTTTGCCAGGGACTTGAGCTCCCCTTCCTCCAGCGGCACACCAGTCACCAGGGTCACGCCCTTGCCCTTGCGGCCCTTCGTTTCCCGGCTTACCCGGACGATGCCGTCACCCATGGGCTGAGCTGTTTTTTTGCAGGCACAGTCAGCCACCGGCTGGCCACAGCCCGGGCACATTCGCCCCTGGTCCGTGGAAAATACAAGCCCGCCCCGGGACTGCTTTTTCATGATGCAACTCCTTTGACGCTGCACTGATAAAACCTGCCTGCACCTTCCGGCCGGGTCATGTCCCGATAAAAAGGGCAAGCAGGGCCGCGAAGAACCCCCGTTTACGTTTTTTGCCTGCCAGAGGCGCCAGGTGCATGCCCCTTTCCCCGGACTGGTAACTACTGGACGAACAGGGAGCCATTTCATCCATGAGATCCGAACGGTCTTCCGACAGGATCTCCTCGGTTCTGGGGAGATCAACATCCTGGACACGAAGCCGGACCCCACCAAGTGCGTCCGACAACATCCACTGCATGCTGATTGTGTGCTCGTCAGCCACCAGTGCCGTGATGCCCTCGGATTCAAGCCTCGCCCGGTCGAGATGAGCCTCATAAGGGAGGGAGTACTGGCGGACAGTGACCCAGGTCACCCTCAGACTCCCGGGGGATATCGACTGAACATTTCGGAGACCACTTCCTCGATCAGTTTCCGCCTGGTCTCCGGCGACTGGTCCTCATTAAGATGGCGCTGGCTGGCCGCCCGCCAGACTACCCGGTCGGTTTCGCTGTCAATGAGCTGCACAACCAGCTTGCCCTCCTTGATCTCCCGGGCTGGCGGGGCGGTGGCAACGCCCAGGCCAAACGGACCCCGACCAAGGCCGAGACCGTAGGAGAAGCCTGTGCGTTCTATCCGCTCAACGTCTTCAATGCCGTAGTCCACAAGAAGATCCGCTTCGTCAGATGGCGTCTTTCGCAGAGCCTTGCGATTCATCGCCCGCTCAATAGCGCCCTCGACCCGTGCGCTGTCCAGGGACAGGGGCTGTTTTTCACCTGCCGTGTCGGCAAACGCCCAGGAACTGTAATTACCGAAGACAGCATCCTGGTCATAATCGGTGACCACCGAGCTGGCACAACCTGTCAATGCCAGCAGCATCAGGGAAACAATCCAGATACGCATGATTCCAATGCCTCCGTTTCGTTGGTGAATAAATCCTGCTGTTCATATCCGACAGTATACGCAGACCATGACATGCAGAACCTTTAAGGACATCCTATTCTTCCAGACTGTAATCCATACCATGGGCCCCACAAAAGCCGGTGAGCTGATCAAGATGCTCTTCAGGAACATCCAGTCCGATTCCCACGCCTGTTTTGTAGTCAACCGAAACAAGCACCGCACCATGCAGATTCGCCCAGTGCCGCAGCGGCTGTTCAAGAGCAAACGGAAGCTGCAGATTAACCCTCACCAGGGACGGCTGGACTACCCGGTCAACCGCCGATAACACCGCTTCAGCCGCCCCGGCGTAGGCCCGCACAAGACCGCCCGCCCCCAGCTTGATGCCTCCGAAATAGCGGATGACAATAACCAGCACATCACCCATGTCCTTGTGCTGTATGACTCCCAGTATGGGCTTGCCTGCGGTGCCTGAGGGTTCGCCATCATCATTCATGGCCGCCTCGGCTGCTGCCCCCGGACACCCTATCTGGTAGGCCCAGCAAATGTGACGGGCATCGGGATGATCAGCGCGGGCCTGTTTCAGCCATCTGCGTACCTCTTCCCGGCTGGCAACAGGGGCAACTCTTGCGACAAAACGGCTCTTCCTGACTTCCGTCTGACGCTCCAGGTTGCCGGCGGGCACAGGGTAATTGCTGGACAATCCCGGCATCACCTGGGGGCTCCAGTGAAAACCGGGAGGGACAGGGATATGGCCAGGCCTCCGGTTTCATGCCGCATCGCCGAAATTTCCCCGTCATGGGCGCGGACAATATCCCGGGCAATGGTCAGCCCCAGCCCCTGTCCTGATCGGGACGGGTCAGTTCGGTAATAGGGCTCAAAGAGCGCCACCAGTGCTTTATCCGATACGCCGGGGCCGGCATCCGTAACAGTGCAGATAAGCTTTCTCTCAGCCTCCCGCAACGCGAGAACCACTGAGCGCCCGGGCGGCGTGTGATCCAGTGCGTTCTGCAATACGTTATCCAGGGCCCGGTGCAGCAGGCCGGCGTCCCCAAGTACCGTTATGTTCCGGCATTCCGGTGAGACCTTCAGGCGGCAGTCCACCCCCCGCTGCTCAGCGTAACCTGCGGCCTCCTGCAATACCTGATGGACCAGGGTTGCCGGATTTACCGGTTCCCGCCCTATGTCTGCTCCCTGCTCAGCCAGGCGTGCCAGTGTGAGCACCTGATCTGTCATCGCCTCCATGCGCTGGTTCTGCCGCAGAATTCTGTTCAGAGCGGCCGCGCTGCCTGGCTCGTCGCCGGGTGCATCCAGCGCGAGACGCTGGCGGGTCAGTGAAGTGCGCAAGTCATGGCATACATCGCGAAGAAGTCGCCTCCGGCGTTCAAGCAGGTCCGTAAGAGACTCGGTCATGTCATTAAACGAACTGGCCAGAGCGCCAATCTCATCACCACGACTGGTAATAGCTGCCGCAACCCGTGCCGAAGTATTGCCCCGGGAAATGGCCTCGGCTGCCTGGCTTATCTGCCGCAGGGGTTCTGATATCCGCCGGGAGATCAACCAGCAGGCCAGGGTAATAATCACCAACCCGGACAGGAGCTCCATCAGGCTAACTGACCAGGGATCGATCCAGCCCCCGCTGCCTGCGGGGGGCCGGGCCGCAAGCTGGTATTCCGCAGCCGTGTCGATGATGAGAGGCCGATATCGGAGCGAAGTCCCGCCGAGTTCCCCCCAGGTATCTTCAACAAGCGTATTTCCCGAATCCTGCAGGCTGCCGCCGTCCCGGGACTCAGGTTCAATGAGCCGCAAACGCAGATTGACCATTTGGCCCTGTTCACTGAGGTATTGCCTGGAGGCCTCCCTTCCCTCTGTTTCCCGGAGCCTGACTGCTTCCACCGCAATGTTCTGAAGGCCGGCCCGGCGCTCGATGACTGAACGTTCCCGGTCAACCATCTCGCGGGTACCCACGTGGCTGACCAGCAGGGCCAGAACCACTGCCAGCCAGATCGTTGCCAATATCTGCCAGAACAGCGGCAATGAAAGCCGCAGGATTCTCATCGCATACACCGGTGACGAGGGCCAGGGCCATGAATTACGCCAGTGCCCGGAGCGCCATCGCTCCTCCATTTGCAACGGATATTCCTGATCTGCATGACCTTCTCTCCGGCTCCTTTGTCCGAAGTCTATCACGCCGGGAAAGTACTCAGGAAAAACCGGGAGCGCGAGACACCGACGGGGAAGTTCTTTATCCTAACCAGAAAACAAACTCGAAAAATCTGCTTCCACCGGTGGAAGCGCTCGGCCGGAAGAGTTTCGATGACGTCATCTCGCGCATGGTATCAGTGCGCAGCAGTCTGTGCCCTCGTTGCAGGCCACGTCCTGTCTGCAAATGCCGGAGATTCACCCGTCCCGGCGAAAAACAGCCTTCAGGAGTCTGAGGCTCACCTGACTTTTGACGAAGAGTACGATTTCATTCTTGAGGAATCGGTACCTGAGGTCCTGTCCACGACCAGACTGCGGCAACCCAAATCCCGCGTACCAGGCACGACCACGGTCATCCGCGGGGAACTGATCAGAGAGCTGGGAATACTCCATCTCTGGGAGGTTTTCCGCCTGGTGCCCGGCATGACTGTGGGTTTCGTGCAGAGCAACCAGCCAGTGGTCAGCTACCATGGTACGGTTGCTGATGAGCAACGCCGTCTGCAGGTCCAGGTGGATGGCCGTACGGCCTACCAGCCGAATATTGCCGATGTTGACTGGCATGCCATGCCGGTCCCGCTGGAAAACATTGAACGGATTGAAGTGACACGAGGACCCAATTCGGCCACCTACGGCATCAACGCTTTTCTGGCGAGCATCAATATCATCACTCTCTCTCCGGAAGACACTCACGGCGTCCATGTGCGTCTCCGGGGCGGGGATCCCGGTTACCGCCAGGCCTTTGGTTCCGTGGGTGACCGTGTCGGCAATTACGACTGGCGGCTGTCCTTCAACCGCCGTGAATCTGACGGCTTTGGTTATCGTTTCATCAATCCCGACGATGGGACAAAGAGTACCGAGAGGACGCCGTTTGATGACAGTTTCCGGTTCAATTCATTCACCCATGACTCAACGCTGACCATCGACAACCGGAACTCTCTGGACCTGAGGCTGGGTTACACCGAAGTCTACGACGAAGAGGACGCCCAGCAATACGGCACCGACTTTGGCATTCAGGGCATCCCGGCGGTAACCGGCGACGATTACTATGTGCAGGGCAAGTGGGATCATCACTTCACTAGCCGTCACTTCATCCATTTCCAGACCAGCTTCCAGAATTATAACCGGCGTCAGGAGTGGCGCAGCTGCATCCCTGCCGGTACCCTGGGTAATCCGGTAGAAATATGCACAGACGCAAACCAGGACATAGAGGAAGAACGCCTGGAATTCGAACTCCAGGACACCCTCCTGCTGAGCGATCACCTGCGCATTGTATCGGGGGGCAACTATCGCGAGGACCGCTTCGAGTCAGAAACCTTTTTCAATGGAGATGGCAGCAATTACCAGACTCTGGTGTTCGGCAATGTCGAATTCACGCCAGTGTACTGGCTGACATTCAATGCCGGAGGCAGCTGGGAAAAAAGCAGCAGCCTCGACGAGAGTTTCTTTTCTCCAAGATTTGCCGCCAACTTCCAGCTGACGGATAACCAGACGCTCCGCTTTGTCTTCTCAAAAGCCGTTCGCACACCCGATGCCTTTGAACAGAGCGCCGACTGGGGATACCGCGGAGAGAATATCGAACCGGAATTTCTTGCTCCCGCGCTGGAGGGAGAACGCATCATAGAGTGGCAGGCTTTGGGCAACCTCGAAGAGGAGCGGATCATTTCCCGGGAAATCAGTTATTTTGGCCAGTTCAGGCTGGGCGATGGCATGCTCTCCTCCGAAATCAAGCTGTTCAATGACAGCCTGCGGGATATCATTAGCGGCGTGTTCGCAGACACGGACTCGCAGGGCAACCCAAGCTGGGACCTGGGCAACTTTGTGGCGCTGGATCAGCGGGGAGTAGAACTGGAAAACTCCCTCGAATTCCGCGACAGCCAGTTCCGCCTTACCTATGCCTTTCTGGACCAGGAAGCGGAGTACCGGGGGCCGCCAGTAAAGGAAACCCGGGAGGAGCGTTACATCCGTCTGCAGGGCCGGCTCACCGCCGAGCACTCGGGCAGCTTCGCCTGGATACAGCAGTTCCAGCATGGCATATCCGGCTCCACCGCCTACTATGTGACCAGGGATCTGGGAGAACACCGCTATGACCGGGTTGATCTGAGACTGGCCAAAACCTTTTACCAGCCACGTCAGACCTTTGAGATAGCGGCAAAGCTTCAGCACTATGTTCATGGTGAACCCATCATGTTCCGCGACAACCGGTATGATGATCACACTCACTACTTCTTTGAGGCCGCCGCCCGGTTTTGAATCAGCAGAAGGCCGCACCATGACGGACTCAGGTAAACCCGCCTTCCGGATCGAAACGCTGGGCTCCATGGCGGACATTCCGGAGGCCGTCTGGAATGGCTTCGCCGGGTTCGGCAACCCATTCCTGCGGCACAGTTTCCTCTGGGCACTGGAACGCACTGGCTGCACCACCACAGCCACCGGCTGGACCCCCTCCCATCTCACGTTCTATCAGGGCGATCGACTGGTAGGCGTGGCCCCCGCCTGGCTAAAACATCATTCCATGGGTGAGTACGTTTTTGACTGGGCCTGGGCCGATGCCTTTCAGCGCTACGGCCTGGAATACTATCCAAAGCTGCTGATTGCCATCCCGTTTACCCCGTCAACCGGCCCCCGTCTTCTGCTGGACCCAGAGTTCCGCGAGCAGCTGACACCGGAGCGGCTTCAGGCAGCCCTCGATACCACGGCTCTGGAGCTGAAAGGTCATTCGTGGCATCTGCTGTTTCCAGATCCGCAGGACCAGAAACTGCTCACGGGAATGGACCGGCTGCACAGGCTTGGCTGCCAGTTTCACTGGTTTAACCGGAACTACCGGGAGTTTGGAGATTTTCTCGCTGAACTTACCTCCCGAAAGCGCAAGTCAATTCGCAAAGAACGCCAGCAGGTCGCAGACCAGGGCATTACTTTCGCCCATTTCCCCGGGGCCGACCTGCCTGATCACGTGCTCTCGGCGTTTTACGTTTTCTACCAGGCTACCTATCTCAAGCGGGGCCAGCGGCCCTATCTCAATCTTGAGTTTTTCCGGGCCCTGCAAAAGCATCAGCCAGAACACTTACATGTGATCATGGCCGTGAAAGACGGAGAAATGATTGCCGGAGCGCTGTTTCTGATGGGACAGGACACTCTTTATGGCCGCTACTGGGGCTGCCTGGAAGAGTATAACCACCTGCATTTTGAAACCTGCTATTACCAGGGCATTGAACTGGCCATCAGGAAGGGTTTTCACTGTTTCGACGCCGGAGCACAGGGGGAGCACAAGCTGGTGCGGGGCTTTGAACCCCAGCTTACACATTCCTGGCACTGGGTAGCTCACTCCGGTTTTTCCGACGCGCTGGAAGGCTTCTGTGCCGACGAGCGGGCTCAGACCCACGCATACCACCAGGCGGCGATGGAAGCCCTGCCTTACCGCCGAGAGGGGTGAGGCGGGAAATCTGAGCGACTATTCATCTGCTGGCGTCAGTCCCACCTCGTAGGCGGGAATGGTTTCCTTTTCCTCCCCCGACTGTTTCAGCCAGAGCGCCATGGCCTCGCTTGCAATGACATGTGCCATGTAATCAGCGCACACCTGGGGGACCTCAACGCCATAGGTTCGAAAACGGGAGACCACCGGAGCATACATGCAGTCGGCAATGCTGAACTCGCCGAACAGCCAGGGCCCTTTCTCTGCAAACTCGGACCTCAGGCCGGACCAGAGCTGAATGATCCGGTCTATCTCGGACTGCAACGCCGGAGTAATGTCCACCCGGCGCCCTGTCGCCCGGCAGTTCATGGTCATGGACTCCCGGAGCTGGGCAAAGCCGGAATGCATCTCGGCAGCACAGGCCCTGGCTCTGGCCCTGTGCTGCATATCTTCAGGCCACCCCCTGCCTTCCAGGTAACGTTCAGAAATGTACTCACAGATAGCCAGGGAATCCCAGACCACCAGGCCATCCTCGTGCAGCACAGGCACCTTGCCGGCATCCGACCAGGTCATGAGGGATGCTTTGGTGTGCTCTGTTTTCAGGGGAATACGGACTTCCTCAAAGGGAATCCCATGAGCTGTCAGCAGAAGCCATGGCCTTAAGGACCAGGATGAGTAGTTTTTGTTACCGATAATGAGCTTCATCATTTCCTCCCTGAATGGAAATACGCAGTTTACCTTTTCCGGCAACCGGGGGAAGAGCCATAATCCGACAGCTGGGGCTCCGCCGGAGAGTCACACTGACATCCGCTTTTCACGCTCCAGCAGCGCCTGCTTGCGGACCACACCCCAGCGATAGCCAGAGAGTCCTCCGTCTTTGCGAACCACCCGGTGACAGGGAACCGCCACTGCCAGAGGGTTGGCGGCACAGGCGCCAGCCACTGCACGGAATGCGGAGGGGGATCCAATGCGATGGGCAAGCTCGGTGTAGCTGACTGTCTGGCCGGCGGGGATGGTCCGAAGGGCCTTCCACACCTGCTGCTGAAAAGGGGTGCCGCGAATATCCAGAGGCAGTGCTGAGGCTGTGCAGGGTGCTTCCACAAGATCCACCACAGCAGCCACCTGACGCTCCAGACCCGGCCCCCCGCTGATGACATTGGTGGTCCGGAAATGGCCCTTCAGCTCCTGCATAAGTGCCGCCGGATCGTCACCCAGGAGGATGCTGCAGATTCCCTGCCTGGTCGATGCCACGAGAACGACTCCGAGAGAGCATGTTCCAAACGCAAAATGCAGCGCTTCCCGCTTTCGGTGTTCGCTGAACTGAGACCCTGCCGGGCCCCGCAGCTGCTGGCTTTTCACCGTACTGGTCATTGCTGAATCCCCACCATCAATGTCGCTGACAACCTGAGTATAAGATTGACTGGAGGAAGAGTCCCGCAGGAACTGTCACATGGGCAAAAGGCTACTCACCTATGTCTTCATTCCAGAGCTCGGGGCTCTGGCGGATAAATGCTTCCATGAGTTGGCGGCATTCCTGGTTGTCCAGTACTTCCACCGCCACGCCGCGGCTGCGCACGTAGGCCTCGGGACCCTGAAAGGTCAGGTTCTCACCGACCACGATGCGGGGGATACCGTAGAGGAGCGCTGCACCACTGCACATGTCACAGGGCGAAAGGGTTGAATAGAGAGTGGTACGCTGATAGTCCGACGCCTTCAGACGGCCGGCACTTTCCAGACAATCCATCTCCGCATGGAGCACTACACTGCCCCGCTGCACCCGGCGGTTATGACCACGGCCAATGATTTCGCCATCCAGCACAAGAACCGAACCTATGGGAATGCCACCCTCAGCAAGACCCTTGCGGGCTTCCTCAATGGCAGCTTCCATGAATCTGTCCATGTTTTTCTCCAGAACAAACGAAAACGGGGCTTGCGCCCCGTTTTTACAACTGAGAGATCAGAGACGAAACCTCAGAAGTGAAAGGTCAGACCCAAGCCAATACCATCCGCCGTTACGTCGCCGGTGTCGACATAACGCATGTATTCAAGGTTACCGGATAACTCTTCAGTAATTGCTACGTTTACACCCGCGCCGAAAGAAAAGTCTGTCTCATCGTCTTTATCAGATCCAAATGGGCCATCAACCTCAAGCTCATAACGGGTAAATCCGAGGATACCATAGGGCGTTACCGGCGATTCGTTGACCATATTGAGTGTAGCATAGCCACCGAAGAAGCTGTTCACCGACAGGTCTGTATCAAAGCCAACATCCTCATCAGCAACGCCAAAGCCGGCACGGGCCTCAAGGCCGAAATAAGGCGTTACATAACCGCCCACCTTGGCTGACAGTGTACCCAGATCGGCATCGAAACCATTGGCGTCAAGATCAACAAAGGTGTAGTTGCCACCAGCATAGAGGCTACCGCCTCCGGTCTTATAGAGATCCGCGGCAACAGGTGCGGCAAGGATGCCCAGTGTCGCCATTGCAAAAAAAGCAGGGATTCTGTTCATTGTATGCCTCAGTTTGTGTCAGGTGATGGAAGTTGTGGAGTTTCTGTTTCCACTGTCGCCAAAATGACTCAATGCCTCCGGTTAAGCCATAGGCACTAACCCTTCTTATCCTGAATGTAATCCGTAAGTTCCGGCAACTTACAGAGCCTTGATTTCAGATGACCAGGATTCTGGCGCCCCAGAGAAGCTCTTCACCATTGCTGTGAGAGAAGGATCCGGTGATTTCAGGTCAGAAATCGCCTATTCAATGAGCAAATTCAGGGTTCCGGGCCGACCTTGTTATGGTGAAAGTTAACCTTATGGTAAAAGTGAACCAACCAAGGGGGAAGACCATGAAAACGCTAGCTTTCGGTAATACGGACATCAAAGTGACCCCGGTCGGTCTTGGTACCTGGGCCATTGGTGGCTGGATGTGGGGCGGAACCGATGAAAAGCGTTCCATTGACACCATTCACGCCGCCATCGACAAGGGCATTGGCCTGATCGACACGGCGCCGGCTTACGGTTTTGGGCGGTCTGAAGAACTCGTAGGCAGGGCGCTTGCCGGCGGTCGTCGCGAAAAGGTGGCGCTGGCCACCAAGGTGGCTCTTAACTGGAACCTGGACCAGAACCAGGTCTGGCGGGACGCCTCCGCAGCGCGCATTGAGCGGGAGGTCGAGGATTCCCTGCAGCGACTGCAGACAGACCGCATCGACATCTATCAGGTTCACTGGCCTGACCCCCTGACCCCCATGGAAGAAACCGCAAAAGCCATGGAGAAACTGCACAGGGACGGCAAAATAAGGGCAGTGGGCGTGAGCAATTTCAGCCCGGAACAGATGGACGAGTTCCGGAAATTTGCTCCACTTCATAGCCTGCAGCCGCCCTACAACCTTTTCGAGCGGCAGATTGAGGAGGATATCCTCCCCTACTGCAGGGATAATGGCATTGCCACCATCACCTATGGCGGTATCTGCAGAGGATTGCTGAGCGGCAAAATGTCCGAACAGACGCAATTTGAAGGCGATGACCTCCGGAAGAGCGACCCCAAGTTCCAGGGGGACCGCTTCCGCCAGTATCTGGCTGCCGTCGACGCGCTCGACAGGTTTGCCCGGGATTATGCCCAGAAAAACGTTCTCGCTCTGGCCCTGCGCTGGCTCATTGATCAGAAAGGCGTAACCACTGCACTCTGGGGAGCCCGGCGCCCGGATCAGCTTGATCCTGTCGGAGATATAGAGGGCTGGAGCCTGGATGCGGATGCAATGAAACAGATCGATGCCATTCTGGATGAGCACATCAAAGACCCTGTCGGACCGGAATTCATGGCCCCGCCTGCCAGAAAAAAACCGGATTCCGGCAAACGCACCGTTCACAGCGCGACAACATAATTGGGTATAAACCGTGAAGCCGGATCAGGTTCTCAGAGCCAGCAGCCTTAAAGCTTTTCCAGCTCACCCGAGTGACTCAGTTGATACCTGTCGAAATCATTGGCGAGGAACAGGCTTCCGGAAAAAAACTGCCGGGCCTCGCCCTCAAGCTCATCCAGAGTCTCCGCTGCGGTTCCCGGACGCTGATAACGGGGGCTTATGTGGGTGAGGATCAGGTTGGGCACGGCCGCACGCTCGGCAAAGCTGGCAATCATCTTTGCCGAACTGTGCTGCGGCTTGTTTCCTACCTTATCGGCCCTCGCCTGGGTATAGGTTGCCTCGTGTACCAGCACGTTGGCGGAAGTGGCGCTCTCCATCAGGCGTTCAGGCATGTCGTTGTCCCCCGCTATTATGATCTTTCGGGGCTTTGACGGTTTCAGCAGATAGTCTTCGCTGCGGATGAGACGACCGTCGGCGAGAACCACGTCCTCGCCCTTCTGAATCTGTCCCCATTCGGGGCCCGGTTTGACGCCATGCTGCTCGAGCCTGTCGATGTCCAGCTTCCGGTGGGCGGGGGTTTCATAAAAACCAAAGGCCCAGGAAGGGATCCGGTGGGACAGCTCCACCGCTTCTACGTCAAACTCCCCCACCGCCAGCCGGCCAGCCATGTCTTCCAGTCGCACGTATTCAATCGGGAACCCCGGGTTCATGTCCGTTGACGCCATCGTAGCCTCGAGGAAAAGACGGAGCTGTCTCGGTCCGACAATGGTCAGGGGTGCCTTGCGTCCCGACATGGAAGCCGTAGCCAGCAGCCCCGGCAGGCCATAGCAGTGGTCCCCATGCATATGGGTAATAAACACCCCCTCCAGGTTATGGAGGGACAGGGAGGTATGCAGTAGCCGGTGCTGGGTGGCTTCGCCACAGTCCACCAGGTACCAGGATTTCGAGTTCGCTCTCCTGATGGCCGTGGCGGAAACGTTTCGCTGCTTCGTTGGCATGCCAGCTGAGGTGCCGAGAAACTGGATTTCCATGTAGTCTGAAAGGTCCTGGTAGTCAGATTTATGGGACTTCTTTTTCTAATGTAACCTGGCCAGGCCAGGAACAACATCCGTCAGGCTACAGGCTTTCCGGTCACCACTTTTCGGGTTACCCCTCCAACATGCCCTCTTCCTGGGTTAGGCTATTATCAGTCGTAGCGTTTTTAATCGAAATCCAGCGACCACAGGAATCAAGGAGGCCCCATGCAGATCGAACTCAACGGAAAGACCGCCATAGTGACCGGATCAACCAAGGGCATTGGTCTGGCATCCGCGACGGAACTGGCAATCGCCGGTGCCACCGTGGTGATCAATGGACGAACACACGAAAGCGTCGACAGGGCGATTGGGCATATCCGGGAAGCAGCTCCCGGAGCCGAAGTCCGGGGCGTGGCAGCAGACCTGTCGGAGGCGGCAGGCTGCACGCTGCTGGTGGAAAAAGAGCCAGCGTGCGACATTCTGGTGAACAATCTCGGCATCTTCGAGATAATGGATTTCTTCGAGACCCAGGACGCAGACTGGCAGCGCTACTTCGACACAAATGTCATGTCCGGGATACGTCTGGCCAGGGCTTACATGCCCCGCATGCAGGAAAAAGACTGGGGACGGGTGGTTTTCCTGTCCTCGGAATCCGGACTGAATATTCCGGCCGAAATGATCCAGTATGGTTTTACCAAGACCGCCGTTCTCAGCATTTCCCGGGGGCTTGCCAAGCGCATGGCGGGAACTGGCGTCACCGTCAATGCGGTGTTGCCGGGTCCTACCCTGAGTGACGGCGTTGCAGGCATGCTTGCAGAAGATGCCGAAGAACGGGGTGTGTCCCTGGAGCAGGCCGGCAGGGATTTTGTCGCGGAAAAACGGCCATCTTCAATCATCCGACGTCCCGCCTCTGTTCAGGAAGTGGCTAACATGATCGTCTACACCTGCTCAAAGCAGGCTTCAGCCACCACCGGGGCCGCACTCCGGGTTGACGGCGGTGTTGTGGATTCCATTGCCTGAGGCCGGTTTCAGGCCCGGACCCTTTCAAGGGTGGCTGTCAGGGTTTCGGCGATTCGGGCATTGAGTTTCAGGTCCACAAGCGGGTCTGCCCGGGTGCGGCCGAGATTGAGGGTGGCAATGGGCTTATCCCATTCCCGGGCATGGCGACAGAAACGGAAACCGGAATAAACCATCAGTGATGAGCCAATCACCAGCAGGCCATCACTCTCTCTGAGTGCCTCAAGAGCGGAGACAACCCGGGCTCTGGGCACGTTGTCGCCAAAAAAGACCACATCCGGCTTGAGGATACCGTCGCACATCGGACAGTTCGCCACCTCAAAGCTTGCGAAGTCTACTTCCAGATCCGCGTCACCATCTGGCGCAGAGCTGGCTGTGAAGTGGCGGAAAGCCGGATTCAAATCGTGACAACGCTCGTGGACCTCGTCCCGGTCACAGTGATAGCCGCAACTCATGCACACCGCCTGGTCTGCCCGACCATGGAGATCGACCACCTGCCGGCTGCCCGCATGTTGATGTAGCCGGTCGACATTCTGCGTGACCAGAAGGCTTGTCAGCCCCCGGTTTTCCAGCTCCGCGACCTGAAAATGGGCAGGGTTGGGGCGGGCGTTGCGGATCACGGGCCAGCCGACAAGGCTTCGCCCCCAGTAGCGCTTGCGGGTATGTTCGCAACACATGAAATCCTGATGCTGAACCGGCTGCCGGCGCTTCCAGGCACCTTCGCCATCCCGATAATCCGGGATACCCGAATCTGTGCTCACACCTGCTCCGGTAAGAACAAACAGGCGGGGGTGGTGCTGGATGAACTCTGCCAGGGCGTCTGCTGCATCGGCAACTGTTTGATCACAAAGGGGGAGATCAGCGCCCGGCATGGGAGCGGTGCGTGTCATGTCTTTTATCATTGCCATCTGCTGGAACCTGCTTATTGCACCCGTTTTCCAGCCAGTTTAGGGCGCACAAAGCCTGCTTCCAAGAGCTCGTACATCCGCACAATGCCCCGACACACAAAATCCGGCTCCGGCAAGATGCCGGAAGCCGGAAAGCATGTTCGAAACCGGTTTACGGCCAGGTCTTCTCAAACAGCAGAGCGTAGTCGTCAGGAAGCTGACCACGCACTTTCTCCATCTCGCCAGGGGACACAGCCTCGTTAATCGCTCCCATTACCACCTGGGCATGATGCGTGGCCTGTACTGTGGGCACGCCCTCCCGCTCGGCGACCCGTGCAATGAAGTCGTCCACGCCGAAGCGCTCACCGTCACCTTCCACTTCCGGGAGCAGGTGCACACCTATTTCCTCTGGCAGCTGCGAGGCCACATCTTTTGGCTCATTGCCGGTCAGGCGCTCTCTGAGGGTATTCAGCGTTACGCGGGTCGCCTTCATGGCAGCTCCCAGCGAATCAAGTTTTGCACGATCCTGAACGATTCCCAGAAAATCATCGAATGTCATATTCGTTACCTCCGTTTATCTGAATGTTGGCTCCTTGATATCCTGGCCAAAGCCGGACAGATTATTGCGGCTCACCCGCTTCCCAGCCGTCGGGTGCCTCCGTTCCCTCTGGCTCCTCAACAGGTGTGGCTCCGGGCTTCCCGATGATCTGAACCGAACTTGCCTGGGGTCCATCATCCCCCATATTTGGCTCAAACCTCACCTCGGTGCCCGGTGTCAGCCGGTCGAAGTCATCGTGCAGTACTGCGTTTCTGTGGAAATAGTATTCCTCACTGTCAGTGGGCGACTTGATAAAGCCGTAACCCTCTTCAGGGAACACTCGCACTACCAGAGCCGTGGGCGTCTCCACGAAATGGTTCTTGACTGCGCCGCTGCGCTTGGCCGTTTCCTTCTGGATCTGCTTTTCCATTGCCTCAAAGGCCCTGCGAATAACCGGTCGCAGCTGCACATGGGGGTCCCCGACAGTGCCCTCCTTGTCTGCAACCAGGTCCTTCTTCGGGGGCAGGGTTACTTCAACCCGCACACGATAGGGGTTCCCCGTCTGATGGCTGTGCTGGGCGCGTTCAACCACCACCCGGCAGGACATCAGATTGTCACACAGGCGATCGAGCTTTTCGGCACGTTCACGGACGTAGTCCTCAATCCAGCCAGAAGAATCGACATCATCAAACTTGATCTCGAGAGGGATCTGCATATAAAAGGCCCTTTACTGATACGGTTTCTGCAGGTTGGCGCCGCCTCATAACAGTGTGCGGTGCCATCTACTAGAAACCTGAGAGCAGTAAAAATAATTTCAACCGTCTGCAGAAAAGAAATTCGCGAAGGCCAAACAGGCCTGCCAGCAAAGGCGACAGATACGCCGAAGCTGACAGCCGGGGCTCAGTAACGGCTGCGGGCAGCCGGAGGCATCGCCGCCAGTTGGCGATCAACCAGCGCTCGCATGGCGTTTTCGAGTGTCGAAGTGTCCAGTTCTGGCCGAAGTGTGCCTATCAGACATGTGATAGCTTCAGCCGTGGAGAGACTGTCTGAGCGGGACGCCCTGCGAATGCAGTATTTTGACTCGGGCGGCTGCTCAAAATGATAGCGGGGCAGCTTCTGCAGCCAGGGGTTGGTATGAAAAATCCGGCTGGCTTTGCGCCAGGTGCCGTCGACTACCAGCCACTCCATCATCGGGTCCAGCACAGACGACTCCAGCGGCTGGCTTCCTTCTGTGGGGAATAGCAGCCCCATGCCAGCAGAAGCCGCTCGGGCAGCGGGCTCGGCAAAATCCTCCGGGGTCTCCCCCACTCTCACCTGCAGTGAGGGCAGGCATGCCCGGGCAATCCGCAACGTGCCCTTCGCACGTGCAACCTCGCTGGGATGCTGTAGCGCCCAGATCACAGGGGCTCCGGAGATTGGCTGACAGACATCACAGACACAGATGTTCCTGTGCACACCGCACTGGTGACACAGCCCCTCGCGCATGGAGTTAATCCTCTATCTGCCCAGTGAATCAAGCCGGTAATATATCAGACCTGATGTGCTGTATGGATCACAACAGATCCCTGTCAGGTGAACGGAAAGACAGGCAATCACGGCTCCGGCTGACAGGACGGACAGATGTAGGCCGAGCGGCCGGCAGCGGTTATTTTCTCAAGTGCACTTCCGCAACGGGGACAGGGCTTTCCCTCCTGACGGTTGGGAGTGAGGAAGTGGTCCGGCATTTTTTCAGGGTCGACTTTGGCATTGATAGCTTCTTCCAGCACCTCATTCATGATCCGGTAGAGCTTCCGATGGCCAGCTTCGTGGAGCCTGTTGGTCTTTTTTTCCGGGTGGAGCTTTGCCTGAAAAAGGATTTCATCCGAGTATTCATTGCCTATGCCACTGAGCAGTTTCTGGTTCATCAGCATGGATTTCACCCCTGCCCGACTGCCTGCCGCCAGCTCTGCAAACTGGTCCTCGCTCAGTGAAAGAGCATCGGGACCCAGGTCGTGCTCCTCGGCAAACCGGTCCGGGTCATCGATCACCTGTATGCGCCCCAGCTTCCGGCGGGAATTGAAGGCAAAGGCGTAATCATTGTCGAAAAAGAAACGCACCGCGTCGTATCTGGCGTCTCTGCTGTCTTCTTCATCGCCTTCGGGCATTTTGAAATAACGGGGATAGCTGGTCATCCGGAAATGCAGGGCCAGCCAGTTTCCGCTGTCCAGCTCAGCGAACAGATGCTTGCCCCAGCGCCGGGTTCCGAGCAACGAATTGTCCCGGACGGCGTCGGCCAGTTCTCCGGCGCTGCAGTCAACGAGCACCTTCGAGTCGGGCACCTCCACCCGAACAATCTTCTTTTTCAGCGAAGTGGCATCGATGTAACGCTTGAAAACCTCCACGTCAGGTAATTCAGGCATCCCAACCCCCTTGCAATTGATATGAGTACATCTGTTGATGTGCTGGCGGGGAAACGGATATCAACCGACGTCCGATCAAAGTCTCGAGAGCGGGGCTGCAGGCAAAATGTTACATGTGTCGAGATTCTTGACGGATTTTTAACACCGACTCTGGTAATCCAGCATTGAGCGACGTCCCCACCAATCACACCAAACCTGCTCCTCAGCGCCTCCCCATGCTGGCTGGCAGTTGCAAAAGCAGGCCATCCCAGCCGTCAGTTTATTTAACACGTATTTAACCTAAATCATTAAAGGCTCTCTGCAGAACCTGCAGGAAGCCACCTCAGAGCACCAGAAAATATCTGGCAAACTCTTTGCACGATTCCAGGTGCGGTTAATTCAAAGCAATCCGAAAGGAGAGCAGATATGGCCAACATCAGGATGAAAAAACCGTTCGTTAACACTCTCGCGGGCGTGGCTGCAGCTGCGCTGATGTGCGGTTCTGCACAAGCGGCTCCAATTGCAGCGGACGTTGTATTCGTGGTCGACGAGTCCGGGTCCATGGGCGGCGAGCATTCCTGGCTGCAGGACATGATCAACCCACTTGAGTCCGGGCTGACCGGCCAGGGTGTCGGGGTCAGCGCCCCCAATCGCTACGCACTCGTGGGTTACGGCGGCAGTTCGCTGGGTCCACACTTCAGCGGTCATGCTCACGACATGGATCCAGGTGCTGCGGGCCAGCAGGACTGGGGGGATGACAGCCAGTTCTCAGCTGCGACCGGCACACTGGTCACCGACGGCGGCACCGAAGATGGCTGGGAGGCTCTGGACTGGGCCATCAACAATCTTGGCTTCCGGTCAGAGGCTGCAAAAAACTTTGTTCTGGTGACGGATGAAGACAGGGACAATGAGGATGGCAGCCTTACCAAATCAGGTATTCTCAATGATCTAGCCAGCCTGAACGCCTTGCTGAATGTGGTGGTGGATAACAGCTTCGGGTGCAACCCGGATACCAGCGGTGCCATTGGCATCGATTCTACGGAAACCGGTTTTGAGACTGACGGCAGTGGCGGGTTCACCACTTGTGAAGGCCTGGGGCAGATCGGCTCCGGCGACGGTTCCACTGAAACCCAGTATGTAGACATGGCGCTTCAGTCAGGCGGTGCGGCCTGGGACCTCAACATCCTTCGTGATGGTGGCGACAAAGCGGCCTCCTTCACCCAGGCCTTCGTTGACACCAAGGTGCAGGAAATCACCGATCAGCCTGGTGGCGGCACGCCGGTCCCTGAACCGGGCACCCTGGCCCTTCTGGGCCTTGGCATAGCCGGCCTGGGACTGCGCCGTCGCAGAGGCTGATTTTTCAGCTGGCCATGAAAAACGGAGCGCGCTGCGCTCCGTTTTTCGTTGGGCCACCGATATTTCAGCCAGGCAAAAGCTCAATGGGATACCGGATGGTAGTCTGGGTTACCCCCGGCTGGGAACCGAAATTGACCAGCCTGAGGCGGTTACAGATTTTCTGCTCCAGCGATGGCTCGTTGAGGGTCGACTCCACCACCGAGCAGCTCGAAACCGCGCCACTCTGCTCTATTACCAGTTCAGGCGTAATACGGCCTCGCAGTGATGGCTGCTTTCGAAGGGCCCGGCTATAGATGCTGTAGATGGCGGATTTGTTGGCGTCTATGGTCCTGCGCACCTCTTCTTTCGTCCGCTGGGCATGGTTGCGCTGAGCTGTCTGCTGCTCTGCTTCAACGGCGGCGGCCACGGCTTCCGCTTCACGAACCCTGGTCTCTGCGCGCTGGGCGAGGCTGACTTCCCGGGTTTCCTGATTCAGCTGGCTCTCATCCACGCCGGCACTGCGTGTCGTCGCAGAGACTCTGGCTGCCAGCGCGTCTGTCTGCTTGCGGGCAATGGGTTCGGCAATGACGGTTTTTGGCGTATCCAGCTGGACCGTATCAGCCAGGGCACTGAGCCTGGACAACTCATTGCTCATGGCCAGAATGCCCGTCTTTTTTACCTTTTCCCTGGCTTTCTCAATGTCGGCCGGTGTGGGTTCCGGTTTCTTTGCCACTTCAGGCTCGGGCTTGGGCTTCGGCGGAACGGGTTTCGGTTTTTCCACCACCTTTGGCTCGGGCTTTAGCTCCTCGGGCTCCGACTTTTTCTCTTCTTTCTTTTCGATTACCGGTTTCGGCGGCTCTTTTTTCTCAAGCACCAGCCGGGCCAGTTGTGGAGGCAGGGCTTCCTGTTCTTCCCGCTTCTTTTCCGGCAGCTGTGTCCAGGTGACGACCACCGCTGCCACCAGAAAGAGGGGGCAGATAATCGAGGCAATGACAGCCAGACGCCTGCGCTCTCCGCGCTCCTGGCTCCATGCAAGGCTGTCGCGTGTAAAGCTCATGCCCCGGCCCCCGCTTTCGCATCCTGGCTGACGGCCAGGGAGATGGCCCCATAGCCGGCTTCCACGCAGGTGGACATGATCTTCTTGAGCAATTCGTAGGGAAGCTCACGGTCCGCCAGTATGGTAATGGCCCGACCGGCTTCAGGGGCCGGACTGGCGGAGCGGTTGGCCTGATAATCCAGCTCAGCCTTAAGTGCAGGTTCCACATCCCCGCCAAAGCTCTGGAGCGCGTCCACTTTCATGACCGATCGCCCGTTTACCAGGATGTCATCACTCAGCACAGTGAGCGCCAGAACATCTTCCGGCGCTTTCTCGGCACTGGAAACAGGCAGCTCAATGCCACTTTTCGGGTTCAGAATCTGAACATCCGACGAGGAGTTCACCATCAGGAAAAACACCAGGATGGTGAAAATATCCATCAGGGAGACGAGATTGAGTGCGCCCGTCTTTTTGCCCCGCTTGTGGTGCCGCGCCAGGCGCCTGGCCTTTGCAGACGCTTTCATGATTTCGCGCCTGCACCATTGGCCTGAGGCAATTCCCTGGCAGCAGTGCCAGCAACCTCTTCCGGCGCATCAGCGATGGATATCTCCGGAAACAGCTCAGCATTTACCAGACTACCTGCGACCACCGTCCTGAACGAGCGGACGGAATCCATGACGCTCACCAGGGTCTGATAGGAGGTGTCTTTTTTCGCCATGACAGTAATGTCCTTTTTCTCGGGCACACGGGCCTTGATGTCCTGCATGACCTGGCTGAGTTCCTGAAAATCATGAGCGCCGGATTTTTCGTCGATCTGCCTGATCACGCCGCCTCTGTTATCGGCGATGACAAGGCGGTCATCCAGAATGATTACCTGAAGCTGAAGGCTTTCCTCCTGGTTTTCAGCGCTGGTGAGGGAGTCGGGGAAGTTCAGCTCGAGCACCCGCGTGTGGGCGAAAACCATATTCAGAAGGAGAACCGGCACCAGCACGATCATCAGGTTCATGAACGCGGTAATGTCCAGCTCGGCTTCGTTGTGCAAACGGCGGTGTTTACGCCTCATGGACCTGCTCCTGTGCAACTCTTTTCCTGTTCAAACCGGGCCCGTTAAACGGTGCCCGGATGCCCTCGCCTCCAGGTCAGACTCTGTCAGGCGACAGAACTTGCGGGAGTCGGGGCAGAAGCAGAAGCGCCAGGGGCGACCGGATCGGCTGTCCTGTTGGGCGCGGCGGCCGTTTTGTTGTCGGTGATCAGGTTCATCACCTTGATGCCGGCCATCTCGAAGCTGTCCACGATTTCATTGGTTTTGGTCTGGAGCACGGAGTGGAACATGAGCAGCGGGATGGCGGCCATCAGACCGAAGGCGGTGGTGTTCATGGCCACCGAAATACTCTGGGAGAGCAAACTGGCCTTCTGGGCCGGATCGGCGGAGGCCACGGCGGTGAATGCAGCAATCAGGCCGATAATTGTCCCGAGCAGACCCATCAGGGTGGAAACATTGGCGAGAGTGGCAAGGTACTGGGTGCGCTTCTCAAGGCGCGGCATGACTTCCAGCAGACCCTCCTCCATGGCGTACTCGATCTCTTCCCGGGACTGACGACGCCCAAGACGCAGCAGCCCGGAGCCGATCATGTTGGCCATGGCGC
Organism: Marinobacter sp.; assembly: GCF_044799475.1. Classification (GTDB taxonomy): domain Bacteria; phylum Pseudomonadota; class Gammaproteobacteria; order Pseudomonadales; family Oleiphilaceae; genus Marinobacter. The sequence goes on from NZ_CP085217.1 coordinate 3,965,709, forward strand.
TGCCCGACGCCTGGGCGTATTTGAGGGCGCCCTTGAGATCCTTGCCGCTCAGTTTCTGGTAGAGCTGGGCAAAGTCCCTGCGGTTGGTGTGTTTCTGGCCGGTAAGGTAGACCCACCGTTCAGCAGCCACGATCAGTCCGAGCACCAGCACAATGGCTATCGGGTACATGAAAAAGCCACCTTCCTGGAAAAAACGAATGGCTGTTTCGATCATTGTTCTGGTACTCCGGGTTATTTGGTGTCGGATGCGAAAACGCCTGATAACAGGCAGTGTAAGGGGGTCCGGGCACCTAAGGGGTTAGATCACGCAAGTCTTTGTTGCGTATTGTTGTTACGCAACCCGGCGCACAGGGGGAATGTGACACAGGTCTCATTTGCCCTCCGCTATTGCGGGCTGCCGCTGTTTCCCTGATCAACATCGCCCTGTGCTGCATTTCCATTCTGCAGTCCGTGGATCTCGCTGAAACGCTCATGGTAGGAGACCAGTCGCTGGAAGGAGGGACGCTCCAGTGGCTGGATGGACTGCTCAACCATGAAGCTGGCGCCCGTGGGTTCCAGGCTCTCCACCGCCGGCGGTTGCCAGGGCACCAGGTAGAGGACCGTCGGAGACTCCTGGTCCCCCCGGATGCGGGCACCCTCAATGGTCATGATGTTGTCCTGGCTCCAGGCTGCCGAGGACCAGAGGCAGGCAAAGATCAGGGCAGTTGACAGCACTGCCCCACCCGGTTTCCAGACACTGTTTCCACGCATCGGGAGCACTCCTCAGTTAATCCGGTTTTTGAGGTCGAAGATCCAGCCCTCGAGGGCCGGATCCGGCTCGGCCTGAAGCGACTGATAACGCTCAACCAGCGCAAGGGCCTCGGGCAGCTTGCCCCGGTAAAGCTCAAGCAGAATCGCCAGGTTTCGGATGGCGGCCTGGTGGTCCGGATCCGCCGCCAGAGCCCTGCGATAGTATGCCTCCGCCAATTCAAACTCTCCCCGCTTGCGGACGAGAACACCCAGCGCATTCAGGGCCTGGGGGTGGGTCGGGTCCAGCTCCACAACCCGCTGAAAGTATTCTTCGGCCAGTTCGGGCTCGCCCCTTTCCATGGCGATGATGCCAAGATTGGCCAGCGGACCGGTCAGCCCTGGATCGCTCTCCAGGATCTCCCTGAATTCCGCTTCTGCCCGCTCCAGGTCATCGCCACGCTTGAGAGCGACTGCGTCTTCAAACCGGTTGCGCAGGCGCGCATCAGCTTCAGTCTGGGCTCCCTCCGCGGTGGCTGTTTCGGTCGGCTCTTCAGGGGCCGGCTGCTGACTGGCACAGGCCCCAAGCAGCAGCATCGCCAGCAGAAGGCCTGCCCTGAGATCCCAAAGTGTGGCCCTTCCCTCTCCGGAATTAGTCCAGTTCATCAACCACCTCGGCTGTTACTTCCGGTTTGTCGTAGCGACCGGGCATCAGGCGTTTAAGAGCGCCAAAGCTCTCCTGCACCCATTCATCATAGATACCATTCCAGCTCCGGCTGGCATTCTGCTCGTGGATATCAATGGCATTTTCTTCAAAGGGGAAGGCCTGTTCTTCCAGCAGCAGATCGTACTGCATGGCCTCAAGCTCGCTCAGGCCCTCCGGCCTCTCGGCGTCCATCAGGTCACGTCCCAGCCGGGCGTAGATATCGGCAATCCGGTAACCGGCCTCGGTGGAGAAGCGGGAGATACCATAGTTCGCGGTTCTCTGCCAGGCCTGAGCCGCCGTTTCCAGAGCTCCGATTTTCGCCGCCATGGTTTTCTCGAGGGGCAGGGTCAGGGCAATGCCGTTGTATCGTGTCAGGACATCAGTGGCCAGTACGGCGGAGGCCTCCGCCGCCAGATAGCGCATCCGGTCATCGGCCTGATCCGGATTCCGGTCAACGGCTTCCATCTGCCGCGCTAGCCAGAAACGCCGCTTCAGCGGATCGTCTGCTTCCTCGTAGAGTTCCGCCAGCCGGTTGGCATTCTCCATCCAGGTATCCAGGGGTGCAGGATAGCTGTTGGCGTATAGGCGATAGCTGGCGATGGCCTTTTCCCTGCTGCCCGCCCGGTCGTAAAGGTCCGCGGCGATCAGCAGGGTTTCCCGCTTATCTTCATCGGTTTCAGCCAGATCGAACAGTGTCTGAAGCTCATCCGCAGCAGCTTCCCACTGTTCGGTTTCCCGGTAGGCCAAGGCCATTTTTGCCGGCAGCGTGTCTATCATTGGATGTTGCGGGTAGTTCTGCCGGAACTCTGTCATGACATCAATGGCGCGCTGCCATTCCGTCAGTTCCATGAGGGTATTGGCAGCATCGTATTCCGCATTTGGGCGGACACTGGAGCTGGGTGCCGCCAGGCCAACCCGGAGGAATTCATCCACGGCCTCGGGTTTCTCCCGGGCGGCCAGATGGGCTTCGGCCTGGCGGTAGACCGAAGCAGCAAGGTTCTCGATGACGCCACTATGACGGTTGTCCTGGGGCGGCATGATCAGCAGGGCCTCCTGATAGGCCACCTCGGCCTGGGGGTAATCCTCCAGCGCGTAGAGCGAATGGGCCTTCAGCAGGAAGGCTTCGGTCATCAGGCTGACATCCGGTGCCGCCTGCCAGGCAAGGATTTTACCCGTCTGCTCAATCACACTCCGGTAGTCCTGCTGCTCGAATTCATGGCGCGTTGCTATGTAAAGCACATTGAGGGCGCGCTCATCCTCCGGAAAGGCGCTGACAAACCGCACCCGGTTCTGCTGCTGCTCTTTCCCCAGGGCATCCACTTCTGCCTGACCCAGGTCAGTCCAGGTTTCGGCATAGCTGCGCCAGACGAGAATGGAGGCATAAGCTGCTTCTGCCGCCTGGGCATGACTGCCGTAGTCGTAAGCCACCTGCTCGAAAGCCTGGATGGCCTGGCGCCACTGCCTGAGCTCCAGTTGTGTTTCCGCCAGCAGGAAGAGCAGTTCCGGGGCCCCCTCATGGGACGGGAAGGTCTCGACAAACTCACCGTAGTACCTGGCAGCCCGGCGGTACTCCTCCTCCTCCGCTTTCGGGCGTCTGTCCGATTTCTGCGCAAGAACATAGTGCCGGTTGGCCAGTTCTGGCAGCAATTCTTCCAACTGCTGGAAAATATATTCGAACGCCTCGCCTTCCGCCCGGGCCCAGTAGTCTCCGGTAATGCCGTAGGTGTCGACGAACTCAGCCTTGCGCTCGGGGATGCTGGCTGTGAATCCGGCAACCTGCAGCGTGGCGATAATATTCATGTGGTAACGGGGTGCCCAGCGGCTCAGCGGGTAGATCTCTATGTACTGCTCGTAGACTTCGATGGCGTCGGAATAGAGCTCTTTTTCAAGCAGAAGCTCGCTGTAGCGGTCGTACACCAGAATTTCCCAGGGCTTGCGGCCGGTGCGCTCGAACAGCGCGGCGACGCTCTCCGCCCCGCCCAGGTAGGAGAAGGACAGACCCATGACCCGGAACAGATCCTCAACCATTGTGCGCTGGGCACCATCGACATTCTGCACCCGCTCTCCGCCGGGCAGCACTATGTCCAGCACACTGACGTAGCTAATCAGGGCTGGCTCGTAATCCCCCTGTTTGAACTGGCTCCAGCCCTTCATGTACCAGGCGTTGGTCAGGAAGGTTTCCCGCCCAGGTGCATCGGCATCGGCCTGGATCACCGCATCAAAGGCCTTTTCGGCACCCGCGTAGTCGTAGTTGCTGAAAAGGACCTCACCCCGGCGGAACTCGCTCTCCACCCGGAATTCTGAATCCGGGAATTCGGTAACCAGACGATCCAGGGTCGCGAGGTAGGCGTCGGTATCGCCCCTGAGTTCATAGGTTCTGGCCAGCTGATAGAGGATCCGGTCGTTGGTTTCCCGGTCGGGATACAGTTCCAGCAGCCTCTGGTAGGCATCAATGGCCACGTCCAGTTCGTCCACCGCCTGCTCCGTCATGCGATTTTCCGCCTGCTGGAATCTCAGGTCCGCAAGCCGGTGCTGAACCCGGATGATCTGCTCCGGGTCCTCCAGCAGCGGTAGCAGCCTTTCATAGCCGCTGATGACGTCTTCCAGACCAACAGCCCCGGAAGCTGCAGCTAGCGGAGAGACGGCGGCGGGCTGCAGTTCAGCAAGAGTACCTGGCTCTGCGGCCACACTCTCATCCCCCGAAAAGGGGAGCAGATTCATGCTCTGACAGCCGGACAGCATCAGCGCCGCCAGCATGGCAGACACCCAGCAGCAGGTTTTCCGGCTCATGGCTGCCCTCCGGTATCCGGAGAGTTCAGTTGCGCAGAACCGCCAGCATTCCGGAAGATCTCATCAGACAGGCGCGCCTGGGCCAACCGGGCCTCTCTCAGATAGCTGCGCACCTGGTTCTGCTGGTTCTCAAGCTCGGCATCCACATGCTGCACAAGGGCGCGCCTTGCCTCTGCCACCACTTCATCAAGGCCTGCGGCCAGGGTTTCCAGACGTTGCCGGTTCCCGTCGACCCTCTGCGCCAGGGCTTCAGTGCGATCATCCTCTGCCATTTCCTGCTCGATGTCGGCTTTGCGCCGGGTGAACTCCTCCATCGCCTGGTTGAGTCCCCGCAGCTGCTTCTGGGCCTCCCAGCGATTGACCGGGTACTCCTCCGCCAGCCACCAGTCAAAGTAAGCGCGGATGCGACGTATTTTCTGGCGGTAACCGGCCATGCGTTCATCGTCCGGCAGAATCAGGAGCCGCGCTTCAACGGCTTCGATGGTAGCAAGCAGCTCCATCTGTTCCGCCGTCATGAAAAAGGCGTGGTCTTCCTCCGCCAGGGCCTGCTCGATTCGCTCATTGTATTTTTTCTGACGGACCAGCCACTGATCGGCCTGCTGCTCGGCCAGTGCCGCTCTCGTTTCAGCGATCCGCTCCCGGCGCTGGCGCTCCCGGGTGGCCAGCATCACATCAAAAGACTCCATCTGTCCCTGCCAGACGTCCAGCGAGCGGCTGAGGCGATAAAGCTCGTACAGATCCCGCAGGGCCAGCTGAAACGCCTCGGTTGCCAGCAGGTTCGCCAGACTGAAAGCAGACGGCTCCACTGCCAGACGGCCATAGGGATCACTGGCAATATCAGCCGCTCCAAGCTCAAGCAGCGAGCCGGCTGGATCCTGGGGCCCGCCGGGGCGCAATGCCGCAAGGATCTGCTGTTCGGTGAGTTCGCTCCGCTGAAGGGCCAGGCTTGCAAGAAGAGCCTCGTAATGCTCGCCCGCCTGCCGGTAGGCCTCGAGGGCCTGGCGCTTCTCTCCCAGCTCTTCGATAACAAAGGCCCTGGCATAGGGCACCTGCTGGAGCCAGGGCGTGAACAGGGGGCGTTCCTGGAGAATGTTCAGTGCCTGAAGTGTGATGCCATGGTCTTTTTCACTGGATGCGGCCACGGCCAGATGGAACAGGGCCTGGTCTGAAAAAACGCTGTCGAGGGAAATCTGACTGAGACTTCTGCGGGCCTCTCCGTAATTGCCCTGCTGGAAATGCAACTGGCCGAGGCTAAGCAACGCCCGCTCCCGGAGGGCAACCCTTTCGCTGAAATCTTCCTGATCTTCGTCGGGGAAACGGAGCTTTCCGACAAGCCCTGAGAATTCATCGATTGCCTTTCCGCTCTGTCCAGAGGACAGGTGCCGGACCGCCAGGTTATAGGTCAGATAGGCATGCCAGAGACCGTCCGCCGGCAAATCGGCGAGGATTTCCTGCATTCCAACGCGGTCGCCGGTTGCCAGGGCAAGCTGTCCCTTCAGATAGAGCCACTCATGGAAAAGATCAGGTTCGTCGTCTTTCAGCAGCTGCGCATCCACACGCCCGAGAGCTTCCTGTGCCAACTGGCTGTCCCCTTCCAGGTAGAACACCTTGCCCAGATAAAACCAGGCCTGGTTGCGGGTGGAGCCAGATACGTTGTCTTTCAGCAACTGCTCGAAAACTGCTTTTGCTTCCCGGGTCATGCCGTAAGACAGCATGAGTCCGCCCCTCACCAGCTGGGGATAGTCACCATGCCCCTCGATTCCGCCACGCTCTTCTGCAACCGCGAGGCGAGTGAGGGCCTCAAAGGCGTTGCCCTGATAGTACTCGTAGAACACCGCCCCATAATCCAGATCCCGCACCCGCTCCGGCGCTGATTCAGCGGCGCCTGCTGCGCCGGAGGCCGCCGTTATGGCTGCGCCGCAGAGCAGTGACAGGCCCGTCCGTGATATGCCCTCCAGGGCCCGGAACATCATTCCCACGGTACTCGTCACTCCCATTCGACGATGCTGACGTCGGGCTGATAGTTGGATGACTGGTCCTGAATGCGAATTTCCAGCGCCTTGGTGTCCGTGCCCTTGGTAATGTTCAGGGTGGCCGCTTTGCGGTAAACCCGGTTGTCCGGCCCAATGCCGTCCACGAAAGCGGTGATCTCATGGTCACCACTTTTCAGGTTGCCCATGTGCAGCCGCTGCATGCCCCCCTGCTGGAGAGCCTTCAGCTGACGTCCCGTGTAAAGATGGGAAGCAACCACCTCGTCATTCACCTTGAGCTTCACGCTGTCGAGCTTGAGAAACTCTCCGGTATTCAGACTCAGGAAGACCGAAAACTGGGTACTGGCAGGAAACAGCAGATCCTCTTCCAGGATGAACAGGTCACGATTCAGTTTGATGACCTGCTTCTTCAGGTCTTCGACGCTCATGGCCACCGGGGTCTCTGCCGGCTCTTCGGCAAGAGCCGGACTCAGGCTGAACGTTGCCAGCAAGGCCAGTATCGCTGGCAAAGCCCTGAGAGTGCCGGTGATGTCTTTTGTAATCATGGTTTTTTCAGTCATGGAATCGCCTTGACGGATCAGAACTCAAGTATCAGCGAGGCCCGGGTAACCCAGGCATCGAACTCGTAAAGGGGCTCTTCCCCCGGAAGGAAATCGCCGACAGCCGTGACGTCCCGGAAGTTGTCGTACTGAAAGTCCAGATAGTCCACCAGCAGGCTTGCCTGAAGGCGGTCAATTCCGGGGATCCGGGTCTGTTTCCATTCATAGGTCACACCCGCGCCAAGGGTCGTGCCATCAAACGTGCTCAGCTCCTTGTCCCGGGCCAGATGGGTCTGGGAATTGGGGAAGACAAACAGATCACTGTAAAAATCCGCATCTTTCTGGGTGTAGTACCGGGTGCGGCCTTCGAGGGTCCAGTGTTCCCCGATGGTATGCACGTAGCCCAGTTCCACCGTATGAGCCTTGATGCCCCAGGTGTCGCTGAAGTACCGGTATTCTGCCCTTAGGGATGCCCGGTACGGCAGGTAATAAAGTACCCGGGGGGTGATGGCGAAGCTGGTCCTGGTTTCCGGATAACGTTCCGGCTGGTAGAGGAAATTGGTGGGATCCGTGGGATCAATGTACCGGTTCTGCCGGTACGGGTTCTCCAGAAAACCCTCATCCGTTATGGCTTCCATGTCCAGACTCACCAGACTGTTTTTGGTGATCACCTGGGACAGGCCGAGCTGGTAGTGCTGACGCTCCGCCTCCTCGGAAAAAGACTCGTTGCCCCGCTCGCCAATGTCATCCCGGCCCCGGGCATAGCCCAGTCTGAGGCTGCTGAGGCCGCCAAAGAACTCCTGGACCACGGAGAAGTAGACAGCATTGGCCTCGTAGTCGTTTTCGGTACTGTTGGTATAACCCAGGCTCATGATGGCGTTTTCATGAAGGTAATCCACGCCGGCACTCACCTCCGTGCGCTCTTCCGTGTACTCACTGGCAGTGGCCAGCACATCCACGGACGCCGCAGAAACCGAGTCAACGTAATACTGGGCCGTGAATGAGACCTGGGGCCCGGCACTCTTGCGCACCAGCACTGAGGGCCCGTCGATTTCCATGCCGCCGCCCTCGTAGCGGTGGTAGAGCATATCCACACTGTCCGGCGGCAGAGTCGCCGACAACGGGCCCTGAGACAGAGCTGCCAGCAAAGGGGCCAGTACCGCATAACGCCAGGAAAGCCGGACCCGGCAGGACTCAGTTACAGCCACAGCCGCCTCCCGAGCCGCCTTCGGAGCCACGGGCTGACTCCCGCGCCTGATAGACGTGATTCATGTAGCTGCCCGCAGTGCCATGGCGGCCCGGGTTCATGATCGGATCGGCCAGCTTGTCCCTTTCATAGGGCTTTACCCAGGGCTTAATGTCACTGCAACCGACCGAGCCTATCGAAAACATCAGCAGGAGCAGGCAGGTAATCGTGCGCAAGGTCATTGATATGATTTCCTTTCCTGTACGGCCGCTATTCGCGGATCAGTTGCCTGACCTGCTTCACGTAATCTTCCTCATAGCCCGGCTTGTAGCCCCGGTGCAGGAAGCGTGCGGTGCCGTCGCGGTCAATCATCACGGTAGAGGGCATGGCATCCACGCCGTACAGTTCACTGACCCGGCTCTCATTGTCATAAAGGATGGGGAAGTCCACCGGCACCGCCGACAGGAAACGGTCGGCCTCGGCCGTATTTTCATCCACGTTGACCGCCAGCACGGTGAAACCAAGGTCCTTGTACTGCTCGTGGATATCATCCATCACCGGCATTTCCTGCCGGCAGGGGCCGCACCAGGAGGCCCAGAAATTCAGCATGACCACCTGGCCCCGGTAATCCTCCAGCCTCAGGTTCTCGCCCTGATTGCTTTTCAGGGTGAAGTCCGGTGCCGGCTCGTTCATGGTTTCAGCGGCAGAGGCTGTGAAAGCCAGGGTTGCCAGGAGGCTGGCGCCAACAAGCTGTCTCAGTAAAGTCTTCATGGTTCTGCTCCTAGAAAAAAACCGAAAGCCCGGCGCTCATTTCTGTATTGAAGGCGGTTTTTTCTTCGCCGGTTACGTCAATGTCGTACAGGTGCTCCCGCACGCTCAGATGAACGGACAGGCTGTCGGTCAGCAGGACCTGGTAGCCGGCTCCGAAGTTCACGGTAAAGCGGTTGTCACCGGCAAAATCCGTAGCGCCGGCTCCTGCCAACAGATAGAAATTAGTATTGAAGGCGTAATTGCTCCCGAAGAAGGCTTCTCCCGGCAGGATGTTGTAGCCCAGGTTCAGGTTGTACCAGACGTATTCCCGCTCCTCGTCCGACAGCAGCTCGACATTGCCCGCCAGCTTCTCAAAACTGGTTTCGCCACCCTCGGCAAAGCCCAGATTGGCCTCCACAAAAAACGCCTCGCTTATGTGGTAGGTAAGGCGGGCGCCATAGGCCGCAGAGGATTCAAAATCCTCGATGGCGATGAAGCCGCCAAACACGCCCAGCTCGAAATCCTCGGTATCGATCAGGGCCTCATCCACCTTTGACGGCTGGACGTCAGGCTCGATCAGCGGGCGGTCATCATCCGCAGCCAACACACTGCCGGCCACCAGCATCAGGAGGCCGGCACCAGCCAGAACTGGCAGTTCCCGATTCAGAAAAATACGCTTAGTCCAACTTTCCATTCTGTCGCTTCTTCGTTGGTGGCACGGTCGGTGAAGACCTTGTAGTCCTTCACCTCGGCTCGCACAAAATACCTGTCGGTGACATACACCCTGAGCCCCAGGCCAACGTGGGCGGTGGTGTCACTTCGCGCTTCCGTTTCCGCCAGGGTCGCCTTGGGATCAATGAAGGCATGCCCGGCACCCAGGGTGAAAAACGGCGATACCCGCCAGTGGGGGAACGGCTGGTGAACAATGTTTACATTGGCCTGCAGAATCTCTGATGACTCGCCCAGCACCTGGGAGCCCCAGAGTTCCAGGGCAAGATTTTCCGTCATCCAGTAGCCGCCATAGACAGAGGTGACAGCCGCATCCTCGAACTGGCCAAACATGACGCCAGCCTCCCAGGTTTTGCCGCTGAAGTCCTCACGGTCCGGCGCCGAGATTTCTACCGGCTGCCCGATGCCGTCGAGGGTCTGGCCAATGTCCTCCAGATGAACCCAGCCTTCCCGACCCTTCTCATCACGAACCTTCATCCAGCGGGTTTTCTGCATCACCAGCTGGAGCGAGTCACCCCGCTCGCTGACCCGGATAACGGGGTAACCGGCTGCCGGGCCGCTGTGCCATTCAGCAAACGGCTCGGCTACGCGCACCTCCGGCAGCCTCCCGTCGTCACTGCCCCACCAGGCGGCGACAGCCACATTCGACAGCAGAAGCCCCACTACCGCGGGGACAAACCGGAGCAGAGAGGACACCTCCCTTGCAAATCTTGATCGGGTCTTCGGCATCTGGTTCTGAGTTCTTTACCTGGGTCGAATGGGAATTCCGGGAGTAGCTACTGCCTGCCGCAGCACTGCGCCCGCCTCAGTCTTCTGGTGCCTCGAAGGGGTTGTTGAAATATTGCGCCCCCACATCAAGCCATTCGGCGATCAGCTTGTGCTCCACATCACTCAGAAAGCCCTCGTGACTGCCGCCAGCATGGAAGCGGTTCAGGAATCGGGCACTGGCGCGAGCCCCGTTGGTGCTCATGGAAGATCGTACCGGGATGGTGGCAAACATGGGTATGGGATCGCCGGCGCCGTCGAGTATAAGCTCGCCATCCTCATCACGCTCGAATTCTCCGGTGTCCACCAGGGTGTCGAGCAACGCACCGTTCATCAATTCCTGCTCACTGTCATTGAACAGCAGTTCCCGGTAGGACTTCAGGATAAGAGCATTTTCCGCGGAAGGACCATCGCTGAGGTCGAGCTGAGCAACTGGTACCTGGGTTGCACCCACGGCATCAACATCGGAATGGCAGCTGGTGCAGTTTACGTCATCCAGCTGGGTTACTCCGTCGGTGTCGAAAATGGGCCGGGCAAGGTTCCAGAGCGGGTGAATGTGATTTTCATAGTTGATCACCAGCCGACACCGGCTGCTCCACTCTCCCGCGCAGGCCTGATTCATCGGGGCCGCAGTAGCCAGGTCGGCATAGGCCCAGGAGAAGCTGTCTGCTTTTGGGACTACATCCGGGTCGGTCCATTCATCGTCATACACCAGGTCCGCGGTCAGACGTCGAATCCCCTTTATCCGTGTAATGGTCTCGGCCATGGTTTCCCCCATGTCCGCAAACAGGGCCGGCTCGGTATTGGGGAACTCCTGGCCGGTGGTGGTGGCGCCGCGATTGGCCGGGGCGGGTCCTGCACCTTTACGGCCGTGAGGAACTTCGCTGTCAGAGGTGTGGCAGCCAATGCACTCCATGGTTTCCCCGGGGCGGACCTGCAGCCAGTTCTGGTGTCTCTCACCGATTCTCCGACCCCTGTCATCCAGTACGCTGATCGCAAAGGCGACATTGGCGGGGACTGCCATGCGCACGGACCCATCGGGTTCCACCGGTACATAGCCGAGAATTTCCCGCATGGATTGATTGCGACTGCGGCCAAATGCCGAATTGTCGAAGTCAAAAACCTCTTCGCCGGGAATCGAAACCGGCTTTTCGACACGCAGGAAGCGCGCTGGCCGGCTGGAGGGAGGCGTGGCAGCAGGATCAGCCAGATTAGAGGTGCCTCCCGGGGCAGTATCAACGCCATCAAAATCGTAGACGCTGCGAATGTGAACGATACCGAAACCCTCTTCCCCAAGGTTGCGGGCTTCATCCGTGGGGACGGGATCCATCAGGAATTCGGGCAGAGGCCTGGCTGTCATCAGCAGAGCTTCATCGTATTGCTGGCCCTCGGAGGCCACCTCGATCGGACGCTGGGTTCCCTCGGCGGGATCCAGCAGCCAGAGACCAAAGATGGGCCGGGCTGCCTGGTATTCACTGGAAGCAAGTCGGGATTCAGTGCAGTTGGTGATGGTGCCATCACTCCCGACGCGCACCAGCCGGCAGGGGCTCCAGCTCACCAGAAACCGGGCGGAGCCATCAAACAGGGGATAGATCGCACCATAGGTGCCATTGAGCCCGGCCTCGCCAAAGGCATTCAGACCCGGGACCAGAGCAGACTGCCCCTGCCCTGCACTGCCATCGATTCTGACGTCGGCTTCGACAAAGTTCGCCACGTCCACGAATGCAGGGAGGCTGCTCAGTCCTGCAGACTCAAATGGCCTGATCTGTACCAGCATACGTCCACTGTCTGTTTCCACTGGCCGGAGAAACTGAACGGCGCCGGCATTGCCTGCCGAATCATGGGAATGACGGCCATAAAGATAGTTCAGGCCCGTCCCGTCGGGATTGACCTGGTAGAGGTTGATTCCATTGTCCGGTGTCTGTCCGGCATTGTCCCAGCGACTGAACAGGATTTTCCCGTTGTCCAGAACAACCGGATCAAGATCATGACTCTGGTTGAACGTAATCTGTTCAATATCAGAGCCATCATCTTTCATAACATGTAAAAGAAATGCTGCAGTTTCCATTTCTTCATCAAGAGCCGGATACTGGGGCTTGCCTTCATCCAGCAGAACGGCCTGTGAGGTTCTCTGCCTGGTAGATGAAAAAACAATACTTCCATCCGGAAGATATGCAGGTGCAATATCCTGTCCTGCTTCAGCATTTACATCGGATGAAATAATTCTTCTGAGCCGGGATGCTTCGGTGTCATATTCCCATATATTCCAGGTTGGCTGATCTTCTTCATCGGCATCTTCGATTTCCGGTGCCCGCATGGCAAACAGAAGTTTCCTGCCGTCATATGACACTTCCAGGCCTTTTACGTCATAACGCAGTTGGCCCTGCTCATTCAGAAATGAACCACCTGCGAATGCACGGGAAGTTATGTCCCTTGCCGGGGCGTCGGGGGAAGCGCTCTCTTTCAGGAAAAGTCGGGCACCGGGCCGAAAGGAGGCAGGCTCTCTGGCATCGTCTGTTACCAACTGACCATTGTTTTCATCAAAAAGAAGCGGTCTTTTGATATATGCTACCGGACTTTCGCTGACGACCGGATCCCGGGCCTGATCATTACTTCCCCCAAGACAGCCGCTCAAAATAACTGCCAGAAACAGCGTCAGTGCTTTCCCATAGTGATTTTTAAATGTTTTTGGCATGAAACTGTTCCAGTGGACTTCCTAAAACACCAATCTGACAATGCCTTCCCTTTTCCAGGAGCTGCTTTCCGGACTTCGGGCCTACCGTCCGGGAACACAAGTATGTCCAGCTGTTCTGTACTTACCAAAGGTTTTTGGTAACGCAGTGTAATAGCGTGCCGTAGCACTCAAAAACAAACTCAGTAACCATTTTATGCTTGGGAACACCGACGCCTCACACTAATGTGAGCGGGTCAAAATTTACCAGGGAAGTCGCCATGAAAACCTGCAGTCGAGCCAGGCGCCTGATGGCAAGTACCGCGTTCAGTTCACTTATTCTGGCATTGGCTCTTGGGCAGGCTGGCATATCTGCCGCAGGGGAAAGGGATCAGGCCAAACGGATTCATGACCGGATCGCGGGGGTGCCACCCTCCCCTGCCGTTCTCGACAGCATGGAAGATGACGTACGCAATGGCAGGGCAATCGATGCTGCCTATGCCGCCATGGAATCCAGCTCTTTCTATGATGTGACCCTGAAAAACCTGGTGGCCCCCTGGACCAATGAAGCCATGTCAAGCTTCGTTCCGCTAAATGATTACACCGCTACCGTGATCGGCATAGTGCGGGACGATGGTGATTTCCGCCGGATTCTCTACGACGACATCCTTTACGTGGGTGATGGCAACCTTGGGCTCCCTCAATACTCCAACAGCAACAACAGTCATTACGAGGCCCTTGAGGCCGGCGGCTTCAGCCTGAAAGACAGCCTGGTGGCAATTCCCCAGTCAAACCGCAACGGCCTGCCACCGGATGCCACAGCCGGGGTAATGACATCAAGAGCCGCCTCCCAGGCGTTTTTCAGTGCCGGCACCAATCGGGCCATGTTCCGGTTCACCCTGCTCAATCACCTCTGCAAGGACCTTGAACAGGTGAGTGATGTCACCCTGCCACCGGACAGAATCCGCCAGGATGTTTCCCGGAGTCCGGGCGGTGACAGCCGGGTTTTCCTGAACAACTGCATCGGCTGCCACAATGGCATGGACCCCATGGCCCAGGCCTTCGCATATTACGACTACGAGTATGACGCCAACAGTGATCCCGACGGTAACCTGGGACAACTGGTATACAACAGCATTGGCGCGACGGATCCGGCAACGGGAAGCCGGGTAAAAGCGAAATACCACATCAATTCCGCCAATTTTGAATACGGCTACGTTACGCCGGATGACAAATGGGACAACTACTGGCGCTCCGGCGCAAATCGTCGTCTGGGCTGGGATTCCAGCCTGACCGGCTCCGGCGAAGGGGCAAAATCTCTGGGGCGGGAACTGGCCCACTCGGAGGCCTTCGCCGAGTGTCAGGTTCGCAAGGTCTTCAAAAACGTATGCCTGCGCAGCCCGGTGGACGCTAGTGACCGCGGCCAGATCGCAGGCATGGTGTCGTCCTTCCAGGGCAGCGGCTATAACCTCAAGCGGGTTTTTGCCGAATCCGCCCAGTACTGCATGGGGGAATGATCATGTGCCCCAGCACGTTCTCCAGCAGCAGTGACTCCAGCGAGTACACCATGACAGCCTCTATCCGCCACAACGTCTCCCGTTCCGGGCGGCTGCTGCCGCTCATGCTCCTGTCGCTGCTGGCGCTTGCCGGCTGTGGCGGCGGCGAAGACACTGAAAGCCTGCCCAACACCGGCACAACGGTGACCAATGCCAACTATAACGGCCCGGCCCCGGCAACCGACGATGTGCAGAATTTCAAACGCAGTGTCTGGGACAATCTGGTATCCACCAACCGCTGCGGCAGTTGCCACGCGGCCAATGGCCAGTCGCCGGCTTTTGTTCATGATGGCGACATCAACATCGCCTGGGCCCAGGCCAACACCATCGTTAACCTGAACGATCCCAGCCAGTCACTGATGGTGACCAAGGTTGCCGGTGGCCATAACTGCTGGCTTTCGAGCGATTCGGCCTGCGCCGACACTCTGACCAGCTACATTGCCACCTGGGCCGGTGGCTCTGCAGGTTCCGCCAAAACCGTGGAATTGCGACCGCCCCAGATCAAGGACCCGGGCGCCACCAAAGTGTTTCCCGCCGACAGCAGCGAGTTTGAGAACTGGGTCTACCCCCTGCTTCGCAACTACTGCGCGGACTGTCACGTAGAAGGCATTCAGGCGCCTTTTGTGGCCAGCGACGACCGGCAACTCGCCTACCTCGATTCCCAGAGCCGGATGGATCTGGAAAATCCTGCGTCCTCCCGTTTTGTAGAGCGGCTGAGAGATGAATTCCATAACTGCTGGGAAGGAGACTGCACTACCTCCGCTGAAGAGATGCAGGTGGCTATCGAGATTTACGCTGCCACCATCTCCACCCAGCCACTGGATACCGAATTGGTGGCGAGCAAGGCTCTGACCCTGACAGGCGACGGCCTGCTGGCCAATGCCGGCGGAAGGTTCGAAGATAACGTCATCGCACTTTACGAATTCAAGACCGGCGAAGGCACCACCGCTTTCGATACCAGCGGCGTCGAACCCGCCCTGCACCTTTCCCTGATCGGCAACGTTGACTGGTTCGGCGGCTGGGGCATCACTGTCGGACCGGCTTTTCTGGATGAGACCACTGGCGCCACTGTCAGAAATGGCAAGGCCCAGGGCACCACCACGGCAAGCCGGAAGATCCATGACCTGTTCACGGCCTCAGGGGAATACAGCATCGAGGCATGGGTGGTGCCGGCCAATACCACCCAGGAAGACGCCAGAATTGTCACCTATTCAGGCTCAAGCACTACCCGAAATGTCACTCTTAGCCAGACCCAGCAGAATTACGAGGTCCTCCATCGCAGCACTACCACGGACCAGAACACTGCGTTTGCCACCGATGGCAACGACATGCGACTGCAGGCTTCACTCCAGCACGTGGTGGTCAATTTTACCCCGGGCCAGGGCCGCAGGATTTTCGTCAACGGCGAGGACACGGGCGATGTGGACCCGTCCCCTGCCGGCCTGCTGAATGAATGGGATGACACCTTCGCCCTGGTGCTGGGCAACGAAACCGATGGCATGTCCCTCTGGGAAGGCTCCCTGCAGCTGGTGGCCATTCACAACCGAGCTTTGTCCGCAGAGCAGATACGCACCAACTTTGAAGTAGGGGTCGGGCAGAAGTACTTCCTGCTGTTCAGCATCGCTCATCTCATCGACATCCCGGAAAGCTATGTGGTCTTCCGGGTCAGCCAGTTCGACAGCCATGGCTACCTGTTTGCCGAGCCCTTCTTTATCAGCCTTGATGAGACCCAGACACCCCAGGGCATTCCCCTGGAAGGCCTGAAGCTCGGCATCAATGGCAGGGAAGCAGCGGTAGGCCAAGCCTTTGCCACTCTGGAGCTGAGCCTGAACAGCACTGACTATACCCCGGGCTCCGGCCAGGTCCTTTCCACCCAGGGCACCATTATCGGCCTGGAAAACGGACCGGATAGCGACGAGTTTTTCCTGAGCTTCGAGCGTCTGGGAGACAATGAGAACGTGGTGGTTGAGGGGTCCCTCTCCCTGGCGCCCGTGCCGGCGGATCAACCAGAAGCTCCGTCCATCGGACTCAAGACCTTTGATGAGATCAATGCCTCCATGGCGAAGGTTTCCACCATTGCCACAACTCACCCGCCGGTGGCCGCGACATTCAATACGGTGCGCCAGCAGTTGCCTTCAGTGGAAAACATCAACGGCTTCCTGTCATCCCAGCAGATGGCAGTGACCCAGATGGCCATCCAGTACTGCGATGCCCTGGTAAGTGACACCACAAAGCGGGCGGCCTTCTTCCCGGGGTTCGGCTTCTCCGCCAGCGCACAGGATGCGTTTGATCAGGCTGGCAAGGACCTGATCATCAATCCCCTTCTCGCCAAAATGGTCGGGACGGGGCTGGATTCGCAGCCAGAGGACACTGCCCTGCGCACAGAACTCAATGCCCTGATGGATGGACTGAGCAGCTGCGGTGGCAGTTGTGCCAGCGACCGAACTGAAACTGTAGTCAAGGCAAGCTGCGCCGCCGTGCTCGGCAGCGCCGTGACGCTGGTGCAATAAGAGGATTCCGCCAATGTTTATCAGACGTTCACGCAACCGGTCACTCGGCAAAGACGAGCCCATGAAGCACGTGGATCATTCCCCGCCAAGAACCCGCAGGGAATTCATCTCCCAGGGCTTCATGATGGGGGCGGCAACCGTGGTGGCGCCATCCCTGTTCAGCCTGTTCGGCAGCCCGCGCATGGCCTCGGCTGCGCTTTCTCCGGACCTGGAAGCTCTCAAACAGGCCTGCGGCATTGCCGTTCAGGGCGCTGGCAAGATTCCGTTCATCTGTTTTGATCTGGCTGGGGGCGCCAATATCGCCGGCTCCAACGTGCTCATGGGCAGATCCGGTGGCCAGACGGACTTTCTCAGCACGGCGGGTTACAACAAGCTGGGGCTGCCCGGGGACATGGTGCCCAACGATCCTGCGTTCATCAACGAGGAGCTGGGGCTGGCCTTCCATTCCGACAGCGCGTTTCTCCGGGGCATCCAGGAAAAAACCACAGCCGGCACCCGTGGCGCGGTCAATGGCGCGATCATCGCCGCCCGGTCCGAGAACGACACCGGCAACAACCCCCATAACCCGATGTACGGTATCGCCCGGGCGGGCGCTGATGGATCCCTGCTGGGCCTGATTGGCTCCAGCAGTTCGGAATCCGGCGGCAATTCCATGGCACCCATGGACCTGATCAGTCCCAAGGCGCGGCCCACCAAGATCGACCGGCCCAGCGATGTCACCGGTCTGGTGGACGTGGGGGACCTGATTGGGCTGCTCAACCAGAACGATGCTGTGGCTGTCATGGAGTCCATCCAGCGTATCAGCGATGCCAAGATGGGCCGGGTCAATGCCCACACTCAGGTCACTACTGATGAGGTTGTGAAAGATCTGGTCCGCTGTGGTTACGTAAAGAGTGCCGATATTGCCGACCGCTTTGGCGATCCTTCCACCCTGGATCCTGAGCTGGACCCGGATATCGTCGGAGCAGCCGGCATATTTTCAACCGGGGAATTCAGCGGCGACAGGGAGTTCCGCAAGACGGCTTCAGTAATGAAGCTGGTCATGAACGGCTTTGCCGGTGCCGGTACTATCACGATGGGCGGCTTCGACTATCACACGGGCGAGCGGGCAACGGGAGAGCAGCGGGATTTGCGAGCTGGCCGCTGCATGGGCGCCTGCCTGGAGTACGCGGCCAGACTTAAAATGCCCCTGATGCTATATGTGTTCAGCGATGGCTCGGTGTCGAGCAATGGCCGTATTGATGATTCAGTAAATGGACGGGGCAAGGGTGAGTGGACAGGCGACAACCAGCAGACCGCTGCTTCCTTCTACCTTGTTTACAACCCGGGCTCCCGGCCGGTGGCCATCCGTAACCAGATCGGCTACATGCGGTCCGACGCTTCGGTGGAGACGGCATCCAGTCCGGCGGCGAACAACGTCAATCAACTGGTGCAGACGGTGGTGCTGAACTACATGGCACTGCATGGGGAGCAGGGGCAGTTTGCAACCCAGTTCCCTAACCATGGTCTGGGCAACGCCACGCTGCAGGACAGCCTGATTGCCATGCCGGGGATTGTGAGTGGGACTATATCCTGAGGTTAAGAGAGACTTTGGAGAAGGAAAGTAAGCGGGCAGCGCTTTCCCCGAATTCGGAGCATGCTATGCAGACGCCGTCACTGCGAGAGTCATCAGGGGGTGGAATCGACCGCCTCAGGGGCTGCAAGACCCTGCGAATAATGCATGTCGCGGTTTTCATCGATAATAATGGCGTCGATTCCGTTCAGGCCGTTGATCATGGCCAGACCCTTCTCCACACCCAGCACAAACACCGCCGTGGACAGGCCATCCGTGGTCAGGGCGTCCGGACCCATAACCGTAA
Source organism: Marinobacter sp. (assembly GCF_044799475.1). GTDB lineage: Bacteria > Pseudomonadota > Gammaproteobacteria > Pseudomonadales > Oleiphilaceae > Marinobacter. The sequence goes on from NZ_CP085217.1 coordinate 3,984,487, forward strand.
CGCTCTGAATACCCTTTGCCGGGCGGCCGGTCTCGGGTGACAGTATGTGGTGAATCCGGTTGCCGGCTTCATCGATAAAAAAGCGCTCGTAATCCCCTGAGGTGGATAAGGCCAGATCGGATACCGGCAATACCACCGCATTGCTGTCTTCCGATCTCGGGTCACGGACACCCACCACCCAGGGGCTGCCCCGCTTGTCACCCAGCAATCTCATGTCGCCCCCGGCGCTCAGTCTGGCATGGTGGATACCCCGTGCCTTCAGGATTCCAATACCACGATCCACCGCATAGCCCTTGGCGATGCCGCCCAGATCCAGTTTCATCCGAGGCTTGCGAAAGGCAACTGTCTGCTTCTCTGCATCGAGGACAATGTCCCTGAAACTGACATGCTGGAGACGCTCGGCAACCTCGGTATCCGTGGGCTGTTTGAGCTCGCGGTAATCGTAAAGGAAGCCCACGGACCCAAAGCTGATATCGAATGCACCGTTGCTCAGCTTCGACACGCGCTGGGCCTCCTCGATCACTCGAAAAAGGCTATCACTGACCTCGACCGGGCGTTCGCCCGCCTCCCTGTTCACCAGGGACAGCTCCGAGTCTTCGCTGTAGCGGGTCATGCGCTGGTTGATACGGTCAAATTCGGCGAAAACCGCCTCGCTGGCGCTGTCCGCTGTCGCCTGATCATCACTCCAGAGCTGAAGCTCGATGCGGGTGGTCATGGCGGTGCCGCTATACCAGAACCATTCTGCGTGGGAGATGGACGGAATCAGCAGAACAGACACGAGGCAGGCGGAGAGAACTCGGGACAGCATGATAATCAGACTCTCTTAACAGCAAACAGGCATTATGGGACGGAGGCGGCTGCCAGCGCCAGCCGACAGTCACAAGTCAGGAAAAGAGAGCTCAGAGACAGCAGGCCTTGAACTTGCGCCCACTGCCGCAGGGACAGGGATCATTGCGGCCAGGGCGCAGTTGGCCTTCGCTGGTGTCCCCTGCCAGGTAATACCAGCGGCCTTCGTCCTGGAGAAACTCCGATACTTCCTCCAGGAATCCCCATCCTTTATCCAGGCGGTGAATTGCCCGGAAATGGACCTTTCCCCGGCCGTTATTCTGCTCCGACGACAGTATCCGCAGCGAAACCCATTCGGGGGAGCCAGCCAGGTCAAGCTGCGCCGGTCGCGTGGAGGGGTGCCAGGTCTGCTGCAGGTAATCGGTCAGGCCCAGAACAAACGCGCTGTACCGGGAGCGCATCAGGGCCTCCGGCGTGGCCGCTGGTCTGCCCTGGTGGAGAGGCTGGCAGCAGGCACCATAGCTCCGGCCTGACCCGCAGCGACAGGCCGGGTCCGGTGCAATTGACTGGGTCGGAGTCAGGGACATGGCAAAAGGTTCGCTCGGGAAGGGCCCGGGCCAGCCGGGAATCTACTTCGCCGCATTGGCAAAGTTCTCCAGGGCGCCTGCGATTTTCCCAAGCACCTCCTCGCAACCGGTTGCACCGTGCCGCTCAGCCAGCCACGCAGGATCGTTGTAACCCAGCCAGACGCTGCCGTCAGCGTCTTCCCAGATCAGCATTTTCTGGGGCAGGTCAACGGCTATGCTCTGGCTGCAATGCATCAACTGGGTGCCAATCATCGGGTTGCCAAAAATGACCAGCTCAGTCGGGCGTAAATCCAGACCCGCATTCCGTGCTCCCTCGGCATGATTGATACGGTCAAACACAGTCATTCCAGCAGCTTCCAGTGCATCCACCAGCCGTTCAGCCGTGTCGCTAACATCGTGACTGCTCTGGACCCTGACCAGACCTTCGGCGGCGAAGGCGCTGGAAGCGGCGAATATAAGTGAGAAAAGCGCAATGCGAAAAATCGACATGAGATGTTTCCTCCATGAGAACAGAAAAGAACCGGAAACCGCTGTCCGGTTCGACCGTATTATTCCTGGTCTGCGGTGTATTCACCGCGCCGAGCGCGGCTGTTAAGGCGTGCACGTTTTAACAGGGCCTGCTGAGCCTGATCCCGGTTGTGAACGTCACCTGACCAGGCCTTCATCGCCGGTTCCTGCAGGGCCCGGCCATAGGACATGCTCAGGTGCCAGGGAGCTTTTTTACCGTGCTGGTTGAGCGCATTCAGATTGGCCGTCGCTTCTTCCGGTGTCTGGCCGCCAGAAAGGAAGTTGATGCTGGGAATCGCGGCTGGCACTTTGCGGCGCAGGATTCGCAGGGTCATCTCTGCCACTTCGTCCGGCGTCGCTTTCTTTGCATCCTTTCCCGGTGTCACCATGCTGGGTTTCAAAATCATGTGCTCAAGAATCACCCCATGCTGGTGTAAAGCGTGGAAGACGGCATGCCAGACCTGTTCGTTGACTTCAGCCGCCCGGGCAATGCTGTGATCGCCGTCGATCAGCACCTCTGGCTCCACTATGGGCACAATACCCGTAGCCTGGCAGACGGCCGCGTAGCGGGCCAGCATCTCGGCATTCGCAGTCAGCCCCAGCGCGGTCGGGTTGTGAGGGGTGATGGGGTAGACCTCCCGCCATTTGGCAAACCTGGCCCCCTGCTTGCGGTACCGCACCAGGCGTTCGCCAAGTCCGTCAAGGCCGTAGGTGATCATATCACCCGGCGCACCCGGAAGCGGGCCCTTACCCTTGTCCACCTTGATGCCGGGGATAATGCCCTGGGAGGCGGCAAGCTCGGGCAGCGGCGTGCCTTTGTTATCCTGCTGGCTGAGGGTCTCTTCATAGAAGATAACGCCGCAGATGTATTTCCCTATGTCAGGCGTGGACAGCAGCATGGAACGGTACCAGCGGCGGTTTTCTTCGGTGGAATCCACGCCAATTGCCTTCAGGCGTTTGGTCATGGTGCCGGTACTTTCATCCGCCGCCAGGATGCCTCGTTCGGCATCAATCATGTCATCAATGGTCTGCTGCAATTCGGCATGGACCGACATGGCTCACCCTCCGTAGTTTCAGTTCCGGAGGTCATGGTTGCCCATTTGTTGGCGTGGAGCAAGACAGGCGTTCCGGAACTCCGTTTCAGTTCTCAGCAGGCATAAGACGATTATTCCTGCGTTCCACACGCTGGGGAATCTCCATCTGCATGGCTTCCAGGCCACCACACTGGCGCAACAGCTCATCCACTGATTCCCGGTCCGAGCCTTCGAGTTCACCGTAGGCGTCCAATACCCGCTGCAACATCCACTGAGGGTAAGGCATGATCGCGCGGCTTCCCGTGGCCTTGCCAATCTGGAACCTGTGTTCGCCAACCTTGCGGGGGATGCGTTTTCCCGGATTTTCCTTTATCCATTGCGCCACCGCGTCCACTGTTTCCCGGAGCACCGGGAACTGCTCGGCAAACTGGCGCCTCAGCAGGGGCAGAAGTGTCTCCGGTATCTCATCATCCGTCGGCCAGTCGCCAACAGATGCATGCGACTCGAACATTCTTTCGACCCAGCGCGCCACATTGGGAGCCCGCTCCCGCATGATGGCGCCGGGCGCAGGATCACGGTAAAGATGCGCATAAAGGGGCGCGATCAGGCCAAAGTCAGCGATACTGGCACGATCCCCAAGAACATAGTGGTGCTTCTGGAAGTGGTCATTCAAATGATCCAGGGTCTCCAGATACCATGCTTCAATTTCCGGACCTGTCTTTTCATCAATGCCCAGCACTGGCAGCATCCCGGCAAACATCGAGGCTTTGGACCTGGCCACTATCCGGCGGACAAAAGCAGGCGCCCAAGGCAGCACTATCTTGCCAAACTCGGCCATGATGAAGGCCTCGTTCTGGTCGGGAAAACTCCACCGGTAATGCATGGCAGGAATGAGCAGCCATTCGTCGCCGTAGAGCTCAAGAAGAAGCGACACCACTTTCTGCTTTGGCGTCTGCGGGTAGACACTCTTTTCGGGAAACCTCTCTTCCAGAAAATCGATGATCTCGGTGGTATCCTGGACAAACTCCCCTTCCGGACTCTCCAGCACCGGGATAAAGCGCACACCGGTTTTGGGAACAATCACTTTTTTGTAGATGCCTACGGTGGAAAGGCGTTCACGGAAAGGGATGCCCTTGTATTCCAGATAGGCTCTGACCTTTCCGGTGTAAAGCGAAAATTCCGTGCCATAAAGTGTGTAAGGCGCTGAAGCCATAGCAGGCCTCCATGATCAGAGATAAATAGGATGCGAATGGATATAAGATCCTGGCAAATGCTTCTGGACCTGTCCATTACCGGTTTTCATCCTGCCGGCGCCCCGTGTTATAAATTTTTTACTGATTCACCGGAACAGGGAAAGTGGCCATGTCATCGGCACATCAGAAAACCGGAACTCTCAGTGCCAGCGCCGCTGAACAGATGGTGGCAGCGCTTAAAGATCGGATTTCTGGTGAAGTCCGTTTTGACCCGGGCAGCCGGGCGCTTTACGCCACGGATGCCTCCAACTACCGCCAGGTTCCTCTCGGTGTCGTCATCCCTCGCAACATAGAAGATATCGAAGCTGCGGTGGCCATCGCCCGGGACTTCAACGCACCAGTGCTGATGCGGGGGGCCGGCACGAGCCTCGCCGGCCAGACCTGCAACGTCGCCGTGGTTATCGACACCTCCCCTTACCTCAACAGGATTCTCAACCTGGACCCAGGCACCAGGACAGCCTGGGTCGAGCCAGGCGTGGTCTGCGACACCCTGCGCAATGCCGCCGAAGAGCACGGCCTCACCTTCGGCCCGGACCCATCCACCCATACCCACTGCACTCTGGGCGGCATGGTGGGCAATAACTCCTGCGGCGCCCATTCGGTGATGGCGGGCAAGACCGTCGACAACATTGAAACCCTTGAGGTGCTCACCTGGGACGGATTGCGCCTGACCGTCGGGCCCACATCGGACGAAGAGCTGGAATCCATCATCAGCGTCGGCGGTCGTCGTGGAGAGATTTACAGCCGCCTGAAGCAGCTACGGGACCGCTATGCCGGTGCCATCCGCGAGGGCTTTCCGGACATCCGTCGCCGGGTCTCCGGCTACAACCTTGACGCCCTGCTTCCGGAAAATGGCTTCAACGTTGCCGCTGCACTGATTGGCACCGAAGGCACCTGCGCCATCACCCTCGCGGCCCAGGCCCGTCTGGTTCCCAGCCCCGCGCACCGGGTACTCGTGGTCTTCGGCTACAAGGACATATGCCAGGCCGGCGACGAGGCCCCCGAGGTTCTGTCTTTTGGCGCGCTGGCCCTTGAAGGGCTGGACGAGCAGATTGTTTCCGACATGCGCAAGAAAGGCATGGGCCTGAAAGCACTGGAGGGCCTGCCCGAGGGCAACGGGTGGTTACTGGCTGAATTCGGTGCCGATGACCGGGACGAAGCGGAGCAGCAGGCCCGGGCGGCCATGGATGCCCAGAAGGATCGCTGTGTCGACAGCCGCCTCTACACAGACCCACAGGAAGCCAGCCTGGTATGGTCGGTCCGCAAGAGTGGCGCCGCCGCAACCAACGCCCTGCCCGGTGAGCCGGAAACCTACCCAGGATGGGAAGACGCGGCGGTGGACCCTGGCCGGGTTGGAGATTATCTGCGGGATTACCGCAAGCTCCTTGAGCAATACGGTTACCGTTCCTCCCTTTACGGTCATTTCGGCGATGGCTGCATCCACGGCCGGGTCACCTTTGATCTGTCCTCCCATGAAGGCGTGGCCAAATGGCGGCGATTTACCGAAGAAGCCGCGGATCTGGTGGTGTCCTACGGCGGCTCCCTCTCCGGCGAGCACGGCGATGGCCAGGCCCGGGCAGAGCTCTGGCCCCGCATGTTCAGCGCGGAGCTGATGGACGCCTTCCGGGAGTTCAAGGCCATATGGGATCCCGACAACCGCCTGAATCCCCACAAGCTGATCGAGCCCTACCGGCTGGATGAAAACCTCCGCACTGGCCCGGGCCATGATCCGATAGACCCCCAGCCGCTGCATTTCACCTTTCACAGGGACGAAGGCAGCTTTGCCCAGGCAGCCGGTCGATGCGTGGGGGTGGGAAAATGCCGCAGCCAGAGTGGCGGCATCATGTGCCCCAGCTACCGGGGAACACTGGAAGAAAAGCACTCCACCCGGGGCCGGGCCAGACTGCTGTTCGAGATGCTGGAAGGTGATCCTCTGGACACAGGCTGGAACAGTGAGGAAGTCCACGAAGCCCTGGACCTGTGCCTGGCCTGCAAGGGCTGCAAACACGAATGCCCGGTGCAGGTGGACATGGCCACCTACAAGGCCGAGTTCATGGCCCACTACTACGAGCAGAACCGGCGCCCCCGACAGGCGTGGACCCTCGGGATGATTCATGAATGGTCCCGGCTGGCAGGTTTTGCGCCACGGCTTTTCAATGGCCTCACGGCATTGCCCGGCATCAATGGTCTGGCCCGGAAACTCGCCGGCATATCTGAAGAGCGCTCCCTGCCACGGTTCTCTGCAAGACCCTTCACGCGGAGCTACCGCACCGCGCCGCGCCAGAACAGTGACAGGCCGGCCGTGATCCTGTGGCCGGACACCTTCAGCAACTTCCTCCATGCCCGGGCCCCTGCGGCGGCCGTGCGGGTTCTCGAACACGCAGGTTTCGACGTACAGTTACCGGGGCGCCCCCTGTGCTGCGGCCGTCCGCTCTATGATTACGGCATGCTGGATCGCGCCCGCCGCCGCCTCGAACAGGTAATGGAAACTCTCCAGCCGGCAATGGACCAGGGCCTGCCGGTCGTCGGACTGGAGCCTTCCTGCATGAGCGTATTCCGGGATGAACTGCTGAACATGTTCCCCGACGACAGCCGGGCCAGATGGCTGGCGGCAAACAGCTGGCTGCTCCCCGATTTTCTGGCACAGCAGGAGAACATCAACTGGCCTCAACTTGAGGGCCAGGCACTGGTTCACGGGCACTGCCACCAGAAGGCCTTCGACGGACTGGACGGCACCCGGGAAGTATTTCAGCGGATGGGCCTGACCGTATCCACGCCAGACAGCGGCTGCTGTGGCATGGCAGGGGGCTTTGGCTTTGAGGCGGACAAATACGAAGTATCCCAGCGCATTGGAGAAGCAGTGCTTTTCCCCGCCGTGAGGGATACGGATCTGGACACCTTTCTTGTTTCAGACGGTTTCAGCTGCCGGGAACAGATCCAGAGAGGCACAGGGCGCCGTGTGTTGCACAGCGCCGAGCTGCTGGACCGCGCTTTTACAGGAACCCGCTGAGGTATCAGACGGCAGTGAGCCCTTCGCCTCCGGTGAGCACAGCGCCGAGAGCGCCAACCCCGTAGGCCACCGCTGCCGCGAGAGCCCCGACCAGAAGCATCTCAAATCCGGCGACCCACCATTTCAGACTGGAGGCGGCAGCTCGCCCTGCACCCACCACAAACAGGGTTACCAGGGTAAGTACCGCCGCCACGGGAAACTGCGCCTCCGGTGCAATCGGTAAAAGGTACGCGAGCAGGGGTACAATTCCTGGCACAATAAACCCGACAAAAGTGGCGAGGCCATGTCTGGCCGCTTCTCCTTTTTCAGTCGTGGCGTTACGGGTATTGGGTGTCCTCTCGGCCAGGTAGTCGCTGGTCGCCATGGAAAACCCATCAGCCAGCAGGGACGCAAAGCCAAGAATCAGAACCACCGTTGATGAAAGAGCGGCGCCCGTAACACCAGCAACGATAGCGAATGTGGTAATCAGGCCATCATTGGCACCGTATATCAGGTCCGACAGATATTTCCTGATCAGCCCGCCCACCGCCTGAGTATCCGTTGGTCGATTCTGTGGCCCATCATCCATCTTCTGTCCCCCGGAAATTTTTGATGCATCTCAGAAATAGCCAACCAGCCGCCCAAGAAACAGCACACTGATCCAGAGGCAGAGGGACGCAAGAGCAAAGACGCGAAGGGCAAACGGCAGGCTTACGCTGTCTCTGGCCCGAAAATGCTCATCGTCCAGCCAGCATGCGGCAAGGCCGGCATTGAGAATCCCGCAGGCCACAAGGACCATCTTCGCAAGAAACAGGCCGGAGCTGGCGTACTCCGTTGCAGCAGTGCTGAATAGCAGAGCCCCACAGGCTACTGCCAGCCCCAGCCCCACAGCTGCGGTGGTCCGCAGAACCTGAAGAAATGGCCCCAGCGGCAGGTGATTCCACAGGCCAAGCAGGCGCAGATCCAGCGGAACAATACCGCCAACCAGCAGAGCAATTCCGAGAATGTGTCCAGCGTTCACCAGAGGATAGGCCCAGACTGAGCCTCCAAGGGCCATGGGGAGAGCCGCGGTTTCCAGCGCCAACAGGAAGTCTTCGAGCATGAGACCCCCTACAGACGGTCGGGGAAGAGGTCGAAATTCCTGCCATCTATGATGAGCCTCTCTGCCATCATTCGATGATGGCCCTCAGCCCGGGATCTGTGCCCCTGAGCCGTTATAACCTTGCCTTCGGGCAGATGTGCCATGGTCAGTCCTGCCTCCCGGTTGCGCCACGGCTGACCAAGCTCGACAATCCACTGGACCCCATCTGCATCAATGGTGATTTCGCCATGAGGGTTGCCCAGCCGCACAAATACAACCTCCCCCGTGATGCTGAACTCATCTTCATTCAGCCAGCCCCAGCCGTGATGAGAAACTGCGAAAGTCGCCAACAGCAGACCCGAGAGGACCATCACGGCCAGCACCGCTCTGTTTCCCGGATTACGCATAACGGCTCCCTCCGTTGCCATATCCAGCAGGGTTTTACATCTACGTTCCCAGTATGGTCCCCTCCCCGCGACCTGCGCAAATGAACAGTCCGGGTTCAGGAAAAGGCATCAACCCTCAGTGACAAGGTGCACATTGCCGCCAAAAGGCACCTTCTCGAAGATCTCCTCCGAAAAATCAAGCTCGCTGACCTTCTTGCGTGAGTCGCCAAGCACGAAAACAGGCTTCTCCACGGACTGCATAAGCTCAACTATCCTCCGGCTGCCAACCTTGTTTACGAAAAACTCATCACTGAACTGATCCACCCCCAGCCAGGCGGCATCCAGCCGGGAAACAATGTCCGGCAGGCGGTCATCTTCGATCAGCTGGGCATTTATACCCCGGGAGCGCAGTTCCTGGTACTGGCTTTCGCCTTCCCCGCCCGGCTCCGAACGGGTCTGCCACACATTCAGCCCTTCCACCTTTGCAGAAACCTCCGCGGCTATCCCGATCAGCATGCCACTGTGGGAATGCATGAGCACCGTCTGACCGGTGAAGTCCTGCTTTTCCAGCAGGCGTCTGGCGATATCACGGTGAATATTATTCCATCGACTCTCATAGGCTTTTAACTCATCGGGGAAATCCGGGCCGATACAGGGCTCAAGAGAGTCCAGCAGGTGATGCACCACAGCCATGGAATCGTCTATCTTCCGCAATTCCCGGAACGCCCACTTCAGGCGCTTCTCATAGTCAGAGTCCTGTTCGAGAGCTGCCAGTTCCTGGCAGATGTGATCAACGAGCACCGATGAGCCATGCTGCCTGTCGCCAGCAATTTGCTTTATTTTTTCCTCAAAGCTCATGTTGTTACTCCTTCCAGAGTCGCGCTGATACCAGTGACTGACAGAGCAAACGGACAGGTCGTTCCGGAACCGTGCGGAGCCATGGATGGCGGAGCCCGAGCGTACATGGAAGTATTTACAGCGTGTTCCGGAAAGACCTGTCCGTTTGCTAATGCACGGATTAGACGCCATCTCTTATCAGTTGGCCCAACCATGCGGCATTTCAACAGGGGCCGATAGAGGGGTGTAAACAGGTTGCAAAGATAATACATTGAGGGAATGCGGAGCTTTTTGCTTAGCGGCTCACGGAGCAACGCCTGATTGGAAAAAATTCGCCGATTGACCAGGGAGATCACATGAAAAACGAGCCGATGCTGTTTGCCCTCGAAGGAAGCCAGGAGTTCGGTAAAGCCGTAGCTTCCGAGCTGGGAATCCAGCTTGCCTCTCATGAAGAGCGCCACTTCGAAGACGGTGAGCACAAGGCCCGGCCGATGGAAGGCGTACGGGAGCGGGACGTCTACGTTCTTCACACGCTTTATGGCGATGAAGACCACACGGTCAACGACAAACTCCTGCGCCTGCTGTTTTTCGTGGCCACGCTGAAAGACGCAGGAGCCAGACATGTAACCGCACTGATGCCCTACCTTGCGTACGCCCGGAAAGACCGCCGGACCAAAGAACGGGACCCGATCACCACCCGTTATGTAGGCCAGCTGTTCGAAGCCATGGGCGCAGACTGCGTGGTAACCCTGGAGGTACACAACCGCGCGGCCTTTGATAACGCTTTCCGCTGTCGCGCCGAGCACCTGGAAGCCCACAGCCTGTTTGTGGAAAAGCTGCGGGAAAAACTCGGGAGCGAGGATGTGGTCATCGTTTCACCGGATTCCGGCGGCGCCAAGCGGGCCGACCGCTTCCGTGATGCATGGGAGGAGGCCACCGGCAAGCGCCCCGCCAATGCCTTCATGGAAAAACGCCGCAGTGAAGGCGTGGTTTCAGGAGAAGCCGTTGTGGGCGATGTGTCAGGCAGGGTCGCCGTCATCGTGGACGATCTGGTCGCCGGCGGCACCACCCTTCTTCGGGCCGCCAAAGCCTGCAAGGACGGCGGCGCTACCCAGGTATACGGCGTTATAACCCACGCCCTTTTCGGCCCCGGCTCGGAAAAGCTCTATGACGCGGAAGAGCTGGACGAGCTTCTGATCACCGACAGCGTCAAAGCCCAGCAGAAGGCGCCCAGTGACAGCAATGTCACCGTCATCTCGGTCGCTGGCCTGTTCGCCCGGGCCATCAGAGGTCTCAACACGGGAGAAGAAACCTCGGCCCTGCAGGACTGAAAAGGCAGGCTCCACACCGGGTCAGGAAGCCTGATCTTCCGCCTGACCCAGTGCTTGCAATCCCAGATCCAGATATTGCCGTGCCTTGTCACCCCATGGCTTTCGGTGATCATTCCGCTCCAGATGCCGGGCCTTCAGAAGTGACCAGAGAAGGGCACGGTAACCTGTGTATATGGCCACCAGTGAGTCAGGCGCGCTATCGCCGGTGACCTGCTGATAGACTTCAATAAAGCGCTCCCCAACCCAGGCGTTGCCCTGCCGTCGGCATTCCATGGCAAAGAAACACAGCTCCTCCAGAGGATCCATGAGACGCAGGCCGGCATCAAATTCCAGACGGTCGAGAAATGCCGGTTTCTCGCCAGGATAGACATGTTCCGGGCGCAGGTCGCCGTGTACGTCCACACGACGTCGAGACGCAAGATCCTGCCTGTGATCCTCCAACCGGGCCAGCAAGCCTCTTTCGAGCTTATCGAGCCTGCCTCCTGTATCTACAGGCAGACCTCGCAGCTCAGCTGCGTGTTCACCTACTTTTTTTTCCAGCTTTTCGGCCTGCACAGGCCCATGAACCGGGCGTTCAGCATAAAAATGGGCCAAGCGCCTGGCAGCCCGATCGATATCCTTCGGATCCAGGTGTCCTTCGGCCATCTGAACCTCCAGGTTACGATCCTCGGGAAGACGCCGCATCTTGACCAGGTAATCCAGAGGCCGTCCCCGGCCTTCAAGGTTGAGGCCTTCCCTCGCGTTCTCAGCCAGGGTGACCACTCCCTGGTAGACATCCGGCGCCAGTTCGGAATTGATCAGCACCTCGGTTTCGCAGTTGTGCAGTCTTGCTTCCGGCGTAGTGAAATCGAGGAAATCGTAACGCAGGGGTTTCTTGAGCTTGTAGACGAAGCGATCCGTGAGATAAACGCGGGAGAGGTGGGTTTCCCGGATCTCCACCCGGCCCGTGCCTTCGGGGTAACTGTCCGGCCGGCTCAGAAACTCCATAATTTTCCGCTCAGGGCCGGCTTCGCTGTCGCCATCATGCTGGCGCATTCCGTGGTCGGTTCTGTTTCCAGCCATTGGCTGCTGATCTCCTGATGCCTTTAGCTCTCTGGCGCCCTTGCAGGCACCCTTGTTTTCACCCCCTGGCCTATCCTAGGCTGTAAGAAGCGCTGAGGACACCCGCGTACTTTGTGTCTCTGCTCATTTTCTTTTCCACCGCAGGAGGACGCCCCCCATTATGCAACAGGCAGAGCTGGAGCGACGGGCTGGCTGGAAAAGTTCTCCCATTCTGGGCATCCTCGCCAGCATTGCGTTTGTCGGCATCATTCTTGCCATCCTCTATGCTCTGGGCATCCACGAACAGGTTGTAGTTATGCTCCGCTGGTTCGAGGCCCAGGGGGCCTGGGCTGCCATTTTATTTATTCTGCTCATGACCGTGACCGTCGTAGCCCTGTTGCCCGGTTTTCTGTTTACCACCGGTGCCGGCTTCGTGTTTGGCGTGGTGGAAGGCACCATTTACGTCGTCACCGGAACCGTGCTTGGTGCCTCTGCGGCTTTCCTGATAGCCCGTTATCTTTTCGGAGAAAAGGCGAAAAAGTTCGTCATGGAGAGAGCCAGACTCAGACTGATGAGCGAAGAATTGACCCCCCATGGCTGGAAAATCGTGCTTCTGACGCGATTGATTCCTTTTTTTCCCAGCAAGCTTTCCAACTATTTCTTCGGCCTGACCAGGTTTTCATTTCCCGGTTTCCTCGGCGGATCAATCATTGGCTTCATACCTTTTTCGCTCCACAACGTTTACCTGGGGTCTCTCGCAGCGGACCTCACTGTTCTGGGGGTAAGAGAAACCGGCCGATCGCCCCTTGAGTGGGCCATATACGGCGCCGGGTTTGCTGGCACCGTGGCCGCTGTCGTTTACCTCAACATCCTCGCACGCCGTGCTCTGGCCAAATACACAGACGAGGAAGACACCCTGGAGATCAAACAGTGACCTGGATGAAATGGCTACCCTGGCGCTTCGTGGTCAAACACGTCGCTCGCAGACACGGTTTTCTCGACCCCATTGCCCTGCTTTCCAGGCTTCATGGCTTTGCCCAGCCATCGGAGGTTGGCGAACCCATTGAGCTGCTGCGGGCCGGAGTGGTGTTCCACGCCCGGGGCCTGATCAACAGCCGGGTTATCCAGCATAACCTGGACTGGGTCTGGCCCTACTGGATCGAGCGCCAGTTTGATCCCCGGGATCCTTCGTTCATTCCCCGGGCCTTTTCCATTACCCATATCAACCTCAGCAATCGGAACTGGACGGCTGTGGGCCATCCGGATTGCGACGAACTGCCAATCGTGGATCCCAGGGGCCTTGTGACACCGTTTTTTGACAGCTGGTCGCTCGACGGCTGGCTGCTCGCCGATGACGGCCGCTGCCTGCTACCCTCACGGGCAAAGGAATCCCGCCAGTGGCAGGATGTGGGGGAGGTAATCAGCGTCAACACCGAGTCCTCCATGGACGATATGGAACTGAGCACCCGGTGCTGGGTGGAGCTGGAATATGGCATTCCGGTCTGCAGATTCCGGTTGCGGGCGAGGTCGGAGGTTACTGGCTCGCTGGTTCTGGCATTGCGACCTTCCAACCCGGAGGGAATCAGCTTCATCAACCGCGTCACTCTGTCCAAAGAGCGGGACTCATGGACGGTGGAAGACGAGCGTTCTGTCACCTTCAGCGCGCCCGCAGAGCGGCACCATATTTCGGATTACCGGAATGGCGATGTTCACATCCATCTGACCGATCGCGAAGACCAGACCGAGGGCATCTGCGACGTAGGCATGGTAACGGCGGCAGCGCTGTTTTCCGTCAAGGCCGGGGAAACCCGCGAAATTACCGCCAGCATTCCCCTGAGCGACAGCCGGGCGCGCCTGCCTCTGGCTGACGCCTGGCAGACCGAGCGGGAGGGCCATGCCCGCCTGGTGTGCCCGGACCCCCAGTATCAGTTTCTCTACGATGCCGCGATTGTATCCCTGATTCTCCACTCTCCCGACGATGTCTATCCCGGGCCGTTCACCTACAAGCGCTTCTGGTTCCGGGATGCAGCCTTCATCATCAACGCGCTGGTGAGTATTGGCCTGACAAGACGTGCCGAACGGGCTCTGTCCCGTTTTCCTCAGCGCCAGACCAGTCGCGGCTATTTCCGGTCCCAGGAGGGCGAATGGGACGCCAACGGTGAAGTGCTCTGGATCCTCAAACGCTTTTTCGACCTCACCGGCCGCCGCCCGGAAAAACACTGGCACGGCCCCATAACCCGTGGCGCCCAGTGGATCACCGCCAAACGTATGAGAAAAGAAACTGTGGCGCCCCATGCCGGGCTTTTACCTGCCGGCTTCAGCGCGGAGCACCTTGGCCCCAACGATTACTACTACTGGGATGATTTCTGGGGCATCTCGGGGCTCCACGCTGCAGCGGATATGCTCGGCGATGCCAGACCGGAGGACAGCAGGGCCTTCCGGGAAGACGCGGTGGACTTTGCAAAGGCCGTCGACCGCAGCCTCGAGGGCTGCCAGCAGCGCCTGAAACGGCCTGGCATGCCCGCCTCCCCCTACCGCCGCCTCGATGCCGGCGCCATAGGCTCGCTCGCGGTGGGGTATCCCACGCAGCTGTGCGCACCGGATGATCCCCGGCTGCTTGACTGTGTTGAGTTTCTGCTGGAGCGGTGTTTCGTGGGCGACGCCTTCTATCAGGACATGATCCATTCCGGTCTCAATGCCTACCTGACACTCCACGTAGCCCAGGTGCTTCTGCGGGCGGGAGACTCCCGTTATTTGCAGCTGATGGATTCGGTGGCGAACCTGGCTTCCCCGACGGGCCAGTGGCCCGAAGCGATCCATCCCGGTACCCTGGGCGGCTGCATGGGGGACGGGCACCACGTCTGGGCCTCGGCCGAATGGGTGCTGATGATCCGGAACTGCTTTGTGCGGGAAGAAGGCGAACGCCTTGTCCTTTGCGGAGGCATACCAGGCCGCTGGCTGGAACAGAATGAGATCATCAGCTTCGGCCCGGCGCCAACCAGCTTTGGCACTGTATCCGTCAGCATTACGCCTGACCCCACTGGCTCTCCCCGGGTGGAGTGGACGGCTGACTGGCACCGCGAGGAACCTGCCATTGATGTGAATCTGCCGGGTTATGAACCGGTAGTGGCCAGCCCGGGAACAGGGTCTGCCGTCCTGAAAAAATCCAGTTGCGGAAGCTGAAAATGCGCCAGAGTCTTTCATGCTATAGACTTCGGCTTGCCAGCAGACTCTTAAGCTGGGTGTGAGCAAGCGGGCAGGCCTTTCCAAAACCGTCCGGAGCCAGGGATGGCGGAGGTCGAGCGTACAGGGATGTATTCACAGCGTGTTTTGGAAAGGCCTGCCCGCTTGCTCACTGGCAACCAATGTGAGGTGACTTCATTTGAACCCGAAAAGCACCCAGCCACCCCTGGGCATTATCGAAGGTTTCTACGGCCCTCCCTGGACATGGGAAGAACGCGAGGCTGTGGTGCGCAGGCTCGCTCCCCATGGCTATGGCTTCTACTGGTACGCTCCCAAAAGTGACCCTTTCCTGCGCCGGCGCTGGAACGAGCTTCACCCCCGGACCGAGGCCGAAAACCTGAGCCATTTTGCCGGCTATTGTGAAAACCTCGGGATCGGCTTTGGAGTCGGCCTCAGCCCCTACGAGATTTACCGCTCCTTTGATGCAAATGCCAAACAGCTTCTGAAAGACAAACTTGCCCACCTCCGCGATCTGGGAGTGAATCGGCTGGCGCTGCTTTTTGATGATATGCCGGGAGACCTCCCAAAGCTGGCGGAGCGTCAGGCCGAAGTTGTTGACTGGGTGCAGGCCGAGGGCAGATTCAAGCATCTTGCCGTCTGCCCCACCTACTACACCTGGGACCCGGTTCTGGACCGGGTATTCACACCCCGTCCCGCCGGTTACCTGAAGCGGTTGGGCGAGCTTCTGCATGATGACATCGATGTTTTCTGGACCGGGGAAGAGGTCTGTTCCCGGGCAATCTCTCCCGGACATGTCCGGGCCATCCGGGAAGAACTGGGGCGGCCAGTCCTGCTCTGGGACAACTACCCGGTCAACGATGGGGACCGGATGTCGCAGCATCTCCATCTCCGAGGGTTCACCGGCCGCCCGGCAAGCCTGGCGGGCCAGGTGCGGGGCCACGCCATCAACCCTGCCCTGCAGCCCACGCTCACCTGCATTGCCGCCATTACTCTTGCAGAAAGTTACCGGCTCGGTGACGACTACTGCTACATGGCTGCCACACGCAAAGCGGCCACCGAAGTGCTGGGAACACGACTGGGCAGCCAGGTATGTGATGATATTCTCCTGCTGGAAGACGCCGGCCTTCGGCGACTGAGCAGTGAAAAGCAGAAAATCCTGCGGGAGCGGTATGGCAGAATCAACCACGCCGGCGCGAGGGAGATTCTCAACTGGCTTGATGGAAGGTACCAGGTCACAGACGAGATGGTTCAGACCCAGTGACGAGTCACCGGACTTGAGGATACCTGTAGGATGTCTCCGGCTGATTCTGCAGAAAGACCTTGAGTTCCGGCTCAGGCATGGGGCGCGCAAAAAAGAATCCCTGGCCAAGGCCGTAGCTGAGGTCCCGGACCATGGCCCACTGTTCTTCTGTTTCGATTCCTTCAGCCACCAGCCTGAGGTCAAGCGCCCCTGCCATGTCCCGGATGGACCGGATAAGCTCCCTGCTGACCTTTCCGCGGCTGCCTTCCCGCAGAAAGGATTTGTCCAGTTTCAGCATGGCTACCGGTAGTTCCCTGAGCCGGCTCAGGGACGAATGGCCAATTCCAAAATCATCAATGGCGACGTCAAATCCGCTGGAATGGAGCCTGGCTAGCACCCTTTCCGTTCTGTGGGAGTTCCTCAGCAACGAATCCTCCGTAACTTCCAGTATCAGCGCTCCAGGCGCTACTCTTTCCGATTCACTGATTGCCTTTAAGCGATCAAGCAGCTTTGGCTCACTGAGCTGATTCACCGACAGGTTCAGCGTCATGCGCAGATCTGGCTGAATGCTCCGGCAGCGCGCCAGAGTCTGGCAGGCCTGTCGGAACAGATATTCCCCGGCCTCATGGATCAGTCCGGTTTCCTCCAGCATTTTCAGGAAATTCTCCGGTTTTCGCAGGGAGCCGTCCGGGCGGGGCCAACGCATCAGTGCTTCGATGAATTCCACCCTGCCGCTCTTCAGATTGAGGATCGGCTGGTAGAAGGTAACAAGCTGATCCTGATCAACCGCCTCCCTC
This sequence comes from Marinobacter sp., assembly GCF_044799475.1. Taxonomy (GTDB): domain Bacteria; phylum Pseudomonadota; class Gammaproteobacteria; order Pseudomonadales; family Oleiphilaceae; genus Marinobacter. The sequence goes on from NZ_CP085217.1 coordinate 4,001,560, forward strand.
AGCTCATTTTCCAGCTCCAGACGCTGACGCTGATCATGTGTCAGAGCCGGAGAATAGAAATGAAACTGGTCGCCACCCTCAGCTTTGGCGTTATACATGGCCATATCCGCCAGATTGATCAGGTCCGTGGCGCGGGGAGTGTCTTCGGGAAACACACTGATGCCAACGCTGACGCCCAGACGGTGTTCATGGGCGCCATCCCTGAAAGGCTGCCTCATGTGATCCACCAGGCGCTCAGCAAGAAGGGTTGAGGCACGTACAAGCTCCTCGGAAGGAGTCGCCCACTCCGTATCTGACTCAGGATGGTCTGCGTAAACAAGAAACACGAATTCGTCTCCACCCAGCCTGGCAACAAAATCCTCTTCCCGGGCCAACTGATTCAGGCGTTCAGCTACCAGCCTGAGCAACCTGTCCCCCACCACATGACCAAGGCTGTCATTGATGCGCTTGAAACCGTCCAGGTCGACGAACAGCAGGGCTGCGTGACGGGGGTGGCGGTCCGCCTCGGAGTCCAGTCTGGCAAGCTCCTCCTTCAGGTACTGCCGGTTTGGCAGTCCTGTCAGCGGGTCACGGTAGGATCTTTCATTGGCTAACGCCCGCTGCTCGTCGAGAAGGTCACGGGTACGCAGGGCCGATATTCCATAGGCCGCGTTGTCCGCCATGCGTCTGAGCAGGTCTACTTCGCCGTCATGAAACGCCGTGGGAACCGTCGAATAGATAACCAGCACCCCGGCGTCGGCGTTGTCCTCGAATAGCAATGGCAGCGCAGCCACGGCTTTGATGCCCTGACGAATCACAAAGTCACTCGCCGGCAGCGAGCCACCGGATTGAATCACCGGCTGGCGCTCCTCAATCGCCTGGGCCGCAACTTCCAGGTTTTCATCGGCCTCTCCCCGGAGGATAGCCTCTCTGCCACTCTCAATTGCTGCCCGACTGCCCTGCGCCGCAACAATCTCGACCGAATGCTCAGAGGCCGGCCTCTGCATACCTGCCCATGCCAGAAGATAGCCATTGGGCCCTGTGATCTTTGACAGCACAGTTTCCAGTAACCCGGTTTCATCGCACGCCCGCAGAGTGACTTCGTTGCAATCCGCCAGCAACCGGTAGGCGCGGTCAACCCGGCGCAGTTGTGTCTCGGAAGCCAGATACAGCTCATGCTGCCCTCTGGACAGCTGGCGCAAGCGCAGCAGATTACGAACCCGGGCGGTAAGCTCCGCGGTCAGAGCCGGAGTGAATACGACCTCATCAACGTAATTTCCGAGCAGGTCCCGGGTATGGCCAAGCTGGCTTTCACGGAGCATGAGAAGGGCGGGAACCAGTGTTGGTGCCTGCACATCCCGGATGCGGCTAACGAGCTCCCGATTTTTTCTAAGGCTGTTGAAATCGATGATAATCAGGTCCACCTCGTCATCCGGGAGTTCCCCGTTTTCGGGATGGATCAGCCGGTGGCGGGAAAGCATCTCGACAAGCACTCGCCGGTTTCCCTGATGACTGACAACAAGCAGTATATTGGCCATACAGGCTAGGTTCCCTTGTCATCTGTCCGGTTGCCGTGGCCTCTGCCGGTGCTCACCTGAATAGGCTGACCTCTGAGGATGCCCTGAAGTCCCCGCAATGGGGGCCCTATTCGCAGGCCTTCATCAGTGATATCAAATTCATGCAGGCTCTTTTCAAAGTCCCCTGCGCGCTTTTTGATCACGCTGATGGTCTTTCTGAGCTCGCTGTCCATTTCTATATAGCGGAGCATGATCAGGAGATCACTGAGATAGGTCATACCTGGGTCAGCAGCGGTGACGTTTTCGGATGAAATATGAGGGGTCTCGTTGATCAGAATGACGGTGACGCCCAGGCCAACCAGATACCGGCAGAGCGCATGCAGGCGCCCCCCCGCGCTTTCGTCGGGGGCAGCCAGGTTGGCCACAGACACGGAGTAGCCGGAGGAGCCGTCAATCATGACGGTTTTTACACCACCTTCCTGAACCCGCTTGCGAAGAGCGTGTCCCATCTCGTCCGGCGAATACGCGAGCGGCTCAATGGTCCAGACATCAAGCCTCGCCTGGTCCAAAAGGCTGTCCACCGGCAACCCGACATTTCTACAGCGCTCAAGGATGCTGGTACCGCTCTCCTCGAAGGTGCAGACAAGCGTAGCATCTCCCGATTTCGCCATCGCACAGACAAGCTGCATGCCCAGGGTCGTCTTTCCTGCCCCTGTGGGGCCGGCGATGATGGTCATGGTGGCAGTCCTGATGCCCCCATGCAGAATGGCATCGAGCTGCTGGACACCGGTGCTGATTTCCACCGAGCCGGAAGAGCGCTCACCGTCCTCAGGCACCAGCCGGGGAAATACCTGTATGCCCCTGTCGGTCAACCGCATGGAATGCCAGCCATCCATGAAATTGGAGCCCCGAATTTTTGTTACGCTGAGCATGCGCCCCTTGTTCATCCGTTCGAGGTTTATGATGCCATCCGCGATATAGTAAAGATCCGCATCCGGCTTCTCGCCCCGCATTGTCCGGAGGTCTTCACTGGAAAACACAAGTGTGGCGCCGCGTTCGGTGAGGAAATTGAACAGGGCCTGGCTCTGCCGACGGAACTGAAAGCTGTCCGGAGCCAGTGATGAAAGACAGGAAAGTGGTTCAATCGCGACGCGCCCGGGCTGATGCCGGTCTACGGCTGCACAGATCCGGTCAACCAACGGTGCGAGACCCAGCTCCGAGGTCGGAACCACATCGAAGGACTCCCGAGTTTCCTGCCGGACGTCTCCGGGGGAGAGGTCCTCCAGCACAAGGTTGTCAGTCATGAGGCCAAGTGAGTCTGCCATCCACCGGATCTTGTCGAGGTTTTTGTCCAGTGTGACAAGCAGAGACTTCTCGGCCGGTTCCGCTACAAGAAAGTGCAGGCAAAGTGTTGTCTTCCCACAGCCCGGCCCGCCAGTGACCATGTAGGCCCGCTCTTTTAAAAATCCCCCTCCGATAACCGAATCAAGCCCGGCTATGCCAGTTGATATGCGAGTGACCACAGGTCTCCTCCCTGATAAACATGGTTTTCGATACTGCTTTCAGGTCAAGCTCACCTGTAGGCGCAGACAGCACAATGACCTCGCGAGCGCTCATGGCGCTGGAAATCACGGGAACTGTCAGCCATCAAGTGGCCAGGAACCCTCATTTAATATGTGCTTTTTAGCTGGCCAACAAAGATTCTCATAGCGAAAAGGGACCTACAACCATAATTGACGAGCAGCCGGGATTTTGATGCAGCCCACCTCGACACAGATCTGGATATTGCAGCTGAAACTGGGCATGAGGCGGGGCACGACAGAGCCCGTACAATGTGAGGCGCTGACAGGTAATCAGCCATAAAAAAACCCGCGATGGCAAATCGCGGGCCTTGTCCCACTACTCGGGCGTCAGGACACTTCGCCGAGTGCCTCTTCAACCATCTTCAAGCCTTCTTCAAGGATTTCGTCCTCAATAGTGATGGGCATCAGGAAGCGGATGGAGTTACCGTACATGCCGCAGCTCAGCAGGATGAGCCCTTTTTCCTTGCACTTCTTGACCACAGCAGCGGCAAGGTCCCCTCTGGGCTCCCTGCTGGACTTGCTATCCACCAGTTCAAAAGCAGCCATGGGCCCGACATTCCGCACGTTATCTACGTGGGGGAACTGTTCCTGCCACTGGGCGAAGCGTTCTGCCAGCTTGTCGCCGAGCCGGACCGCCCTGCCCAGAATGTCTTCGTCCTCGAAAGCCTGCATGGCCGCAAGTGCTGCGGCACAGGACACGGGACTGCCGGTGTAGGTTCCGCCCAGGGAGTTGGGGCCGGAGGCATCCATATGCTTGTCCGTTCCCACGATGGCAGAAATCGGCATGCCGTCTGCCATGCTCTTGGCGCAGGTGAGCATGTCTGGCTCAACGCCACTGTGTTCAATCGCAAACATCTTGCCGGTGCGTCCGAAGCCGCTCTGCACTTCGTCCACAATCATCAGCATGCCGTGCTCGTCGCAGATGTCGCGAATTGCCCGGAGAAAGCTGTGGGAGGCGGCATAAAAGCCCCCTTCGCCAAGCACGGGCTCAATGACCACTGCAGCGGTGTCTTTGGGGTTGGCGTCCGTTTTCAGAACCATTTTCAGGCCGCGCAGTGCCTCGTCTTCACTGACTCCGTGATAGGGAATCGGGTAAGGCGCCCGGAACACGGTGCCAGGCATGGGGCCGAAATCCGTCTGATAGGGATTCACCTTGCCGTTCATCGCCATGGTCATGAAGGTACGGCCATGATAACCGCCATCAAAACAGATCACATTGGTCTTGCCAGTGGCAGCCCGGGCAATCTTGAGGGCATTTTCCAGCGCTTCAGCACCTGAGTTGGCCAGCATCACCTTGCCATGACCGCGAACAGGGGCAATCTGGCTCAGCTTCTCCGCAACCTTTACATAACCCTCATAGGGCATGACCGTCTGGCAGGTGTGCATCAGCTTGTCCAGCTGTGCCTTGACGGCTTCGACGACCTTCGGATGACGGTGGCCAAGATTCAGCACACCGATGCCGCCGGCAAAATCGATCATGCGTTTGCCGTCGGCATCCCACACTTCGGCGTTCTTCGCGTAGTCGGCGAACTGCTCGTTGGGGCTGGCCACACCCGCAGCGACATACCGTTCTTTCAGTGCCTGCAACTCTTTGTTGCTCATCCTGTCCTCCATTGCTCATAGCGTCGAAATCCGACCCACAGTATGGCCCTTTGGTGAGCGTTTTTCCAATAGGACCTCAGTCGTGCCCCCTGACCCGGAGCAGTCCGGCGACAGCGGTCAGCGCCTGAACTTTGTCTCCAGTACCACTGCGGAATTTGTGCGTTCGACGCCCTCCAGGTCACCTATGCGGTCCAGCACCGCGCTCAGTTCTTCCAGAGACTGGGCCTGCACAATGGCGATCAGATCATATTCCCCGCTCACCGAGTACAGCTGCGCCACCTGACTGATCTGCTCCAGGGAGGCGTTTGTTCGCCCGGTGAGCTTCTGGTAGACCTTGATGGAAACATGCGCTTCCACCTGATTGCCCAGATACTCACCGCCCAGTTCCACGGAATAACCACGTATCACCCCGCTGGCTTCCAGCCGGGCAAGGCGGTTCTGCACTGTTGAACGTGACAGGTCCAGAGTGCGGGCCAGGTCTGAAATACTCATTCGTGCGTTCTGTCGAAGCAGAAGTAGCAACTGCTGGTCCTGCTTACTGATCATTGGGCACCCTTTTCTCAAAATGACTTTATACACGGTCATTATGACCAATAACTGAATTATTGCGCATTTTTTGACACTACATATTGACCCGAGAATCCCGCAAACTTCCCTCATTCATCGCCTGGAACCGGCAATCATCTGAACTTATCGTCACGGCCCAGCGCAGGTTGCTGGCCTGCTCTGAGGGAGAAACCGGAACATGATCATTCGCCCCATCGCCTCCAGCGACCTGCCGGCCCTCCAGCAAATGGCGGAAGAATCCGGCCCGGGATTTACGTCCCTGGTAAGAGACAAAGCCCTGCTGGCAGAAAAGATCCAGCGCTCTGTCGACAGCTTCCGGAGTCCGGTCGGCCGGCCTGGAAATGAAACTTACCTGTTCATTCTTGAGGATCCTGTTTCAGGTGAGGTCATGGGAATATCGGGCATTGAGGCCTCGGCAGGCATCCAGAGGCCCCTTTACCATTTCCACAAAAGCCAGATGGTTCCTGGCAACCGGCGACCAGACACGTCGGACAACTATCCCCCTGGCAACGAGGTGCTGAAAATAACCAGCCATTACACTGGCTGCACCGAGATCTGCACCCTCTTCCTGCGACCACAGTTCCGGCGGCCCAATGCAGGCAAGCTGCTGTCGCGGGTTCGCTTTGCCTTCATGGCCCAGCATCCCGAAAGATTTTCAGACACGGTCATAGCGGAGATGCGGGGCGTTTCCAGCCCTGATGGTTCGGCGCCTTTCTGGAACTGGCTCCGGCCCCATTTCGCAGACATGGATTTTACCAGCGTCACCCGGAAGGTGGGGGCGGGGGATCTGGACTTCATTGCGGACCACTGCCCCCGCCATCCGCTGCATACCCAACTGATGAGCCCGGAAGCCCGGGCGGTAATCGGCCAGGTACACGACAGAACCCGCCCAGCCCTGAGCCTTCTGGAGGCTGAGGGGTTTCGTTTCAGGGGATATTTCGATCTGTTCGATGCCGGCCCCACGGTGGAAGCCACGCGGAGCCAGGTCCGCAGCATTGCCGGGTCAACCGAATGTGGAGTCCGGATTGTCGACGGCAGGGCCAGGATTGCCGATCCACTGGAAAACCCTGAAACCCCGAACCAGTTACTGATCGCCAATGCCAGCTCTGAGCAGTTTCGCGCCACCATGACCGACCAGGCCACCCTTCATGGGCGTTCCGGGATGCTGGAGATAACGCCGCAACTTGCGGAATCTCTGCGCCTCGGGAAAGGCTGCAGGGCAAGAGTGCTGGAACCAGTCACTGCTGGGGCAGATATCGCCCGCAGGCCGACCCCGAACTTTCACCGGGAGGCTGGTTACGCGGTCCTATAGCCCTGTCCATGCTGCCGGCCGTTCGTGGGGTGATTTGATCCGCTTGACGGCGACTGCGCGACGCACCCGAAAGGTGCTTCTTGTATGTTCTTTCAGGATTTGCCAGGCTCAAAAAGCCAAACCGTGCTTTTTCATTTACCACGGAGAGCCCATCTATGAAACCTCAACTCGGATTCAGGATTGCAATTGCAACAGCCGGGCTGTTCTGCCTTATGCCCGCGGCCTCACAGGCATCATCCTTTCAGATTCTCGAGCAAAGTCCCGCCAGGCTCGGTACTGCTTTTTCCGGCACCGCCTCCATTGCAGATGACGCGACCACGGTTTTTTTCAATCCGGCGGGCATGACCCAACTGGACGCTGCGCAGGTAACAGTAGCCGGCCACCTGGTGCTCACCAAATCCGAGTTTGACAATGAGGGCTCGACGGCGGCGGACGGCACGGCGCTGCAGCGGCCATTGAGGGGTGACAGCGGTGAAACTGACGAGGCAGGTTTTGTTCCCAATTTTTACTATGTACAGCCGATCACCGAGCGCTGGCGTTTCGGGCTTGGAATAAATGCCCCTTTCGGTCTTGTCAGTGAATACGAAGACGACTGGATAGGGCGATATCACGGTACCAACAGTGAACTGGCGGTTCTCAACATAAACCCGACGTTCGCCTACGCCGTGACCGACCAGCTATCCGTCGGTTTCGGCCTCAGTTATCAGACAGTTGACACCACACTGGAGAACGAAGTCGACTCCTTTGGCGCCTGTTTTGCGGCCAGCTCAAACGGCCCGGCCTGCGCCCTGGCCCACGGCGGCCCAGGGAACAGGTCATCAGACAGCAGCGTGGAGATCGAGGGGGACGACAGCGATGTGATTGCGGATCTGAGTATTCACTGGCAGCCGCTCGAGGGCACCCGCATCGGGCTCGTCTGGCGCCAGGGAGGAGAGTTCGAGCTTGAGGGCGATGCAGACTTCTCGCCCTCGACCTCCTGTGCCCAGGACCCGGCCTGTACCACAACCCTTCAGAAGCTTGATGGCGATGTTGAGGCGGACCTGGAACTGCCAGATACAATAACTCTGAGCGCATCCCATCGCTTCGACGACGTATGGCAGGTTCACGCGGACATCGCCTGGACCGAATGGAGTTCCATCAAGGAGATTGGAATAATCAACACCGACGAAAACCTGCGAGTGGCCACGCTGGACCTGGAATACGACGACACCATGCGTTACGCCATAGGCGCCAGCTTCGAGCCAGAGGGCCGATGGACCTGGCGCCTGGGTTTTGCATTTGACGAAGCGCCCCAGACAAGCCGGGAGTTTGTCACGGTTCGCATTCCTGACCAGGACCGTTTCTGGACCAGTGCAGGCTTCAACTACGCGTTTTCCGAAAAAGCCTCAGTGGATGTTGGTTATGCTCACATCTCCGTGGACGACAGCGAGATCAACAAAGTCGAACAGGGCAACCGCCTGAAGGGCAATTTCGCCTCCAGCGTCAACATCTTTGCTGTCCAGGGCAACTGGCAGTTCTGAGCCGCCCAGTCTGGTGTGTCTGCCTGCCTTATGCTGAACAGGGACGTTCAGCTGTCCACGGACGTCTGGAAAAGCGCCCTGCTTTTCGGCGTCACCAGACTCTGCAACACAGACTCCGTACACCTACATATTTGTCCTGCGCGAGGATCCCAGCTCAGCTCTCGCAGAAGAAATTACACGGATGGAGGAACGGAAAAGCAGCCATACCAGCCCGAGAGCCACAACAATATCCGGCCACTGAGACCCGGTAATCCACACAGCCCCCGCCGCTACAAAGACTGAAAGATTTGACGCTATGTCGTTCCGTGAACACTCCCACACCGAACTCATGTTCACGTCTTCATTGCGGTGTCGCCAGAGCAGGTAAAGGCAGAGGGAATTGGCTGCCAGACCAACGAGACTGAATGCCCCCATGACTTCAAAAATGGGCGTGGCTGGCACAAACATCCGGTACACCACCTGCCCCGCAACCACACAGGCCGCCAGCAGGATGAGCCCACCCTTGAAGAGCGCAACCCGGGCTTTGACCTCCGGCCCGCGGGAAACCGCGTAAAGGCTGAGGCCATAGGTCAGGGCGTCACCCAGATTGTCGAGGCTGTCGGCCAGCAGCGCTGTCGAATGGGCATAGATGGCTGCAGCTGCGATCACAAAAAACATCACCAGATTGATGCCAAGAACCCTGTTCAGGGTTCCCCTCTGTCTGGTCTGAAGAAGTTCAAGATTACTGTCGTCGTCGCAACAACCGCTCATTTCATATAGTCCCTTGGTGGCCGGAAGCGGATTTTACTGCATGAATCGGGGCGATGACATCCATCGCCCCGATTCCGGGCTGGGCGAAAACCTCCGGGCAAGTGTAAAAAAGCATCAAATTTTTAAAATGCGGCCTCTGCAGGGATCCATAAGTAGCAAATCAAAGTACTTAAACATCACAACGAAGCAGGTTCTGAAACAGAATCAATTAACTGTATGGAAGGTCCCCAAGTCATGCACAAACAACTTACGATTGCCCAGCGCTTAACATTCGGCTTTGGCCTGGTCCTCTTTCTGATGATTCTGATCACCATGATCGGCATTAACCGCGTAGGCTTTATCGACGCAACACTTACAAGCGTGAGCGAGGGCGAAACCCGGAAGCAGCGGCAGGCCATCAATTTCCGCGGAAGTGTGCATGACCGGGCCATCGCCATTCGCGACGCTGTCCTGGTTCAAAATGACCAGGCACTGAACAGGCACCTCCGGGAAGTTGAGAGACTGGATGATTTTTACCAGGATTCGGCCGGCTCAATGGAGCAGCTTTTCGGGGCACACAAGAACACGAGTGAAGAGGTTCAACTGCTCAGACGCATTGAGGATATTGAAAGAACCACTCTTGCCCTGACTGAAACCCTGGTGGACATCCGCAGAGGCGGCGATATTGAAAACGCCAGAGAGTTTCTGCTGTCAGATGTCTCCCCTGCCTATACCGAATGGCTCAAGCGAATCAACGCGTTCATCGATTACCAGGAAGCTCTCATCCGGGCCGAGATTGCCAGCGTGCGGGACGTCGCCGGCGGCTTCAAATGGACCATTCTGGGCGTTACAGCTCTGGCGGTTCTGGTAAGCATCATTGTTTCCCTGCTGATCATCCGCAAGCTCAAGCGCACCCTGGGCGCCGAGCCCCACGAAGTCGCGGACGCTCTTCGCCGTGTGGCGGACGGTGAGTTGATGCAGGACATCAGAACGCCCCACGACGACAGCGTTATGGGAGCCCTGAAAACCACCCTTGCCCGCCTGGTGGACACCATCCGGGAAGTACGGTCAGGAGCCGACGAGCTGAACACTGCCTCGGCGGAGCTACGCTCCACGTCAGATAGCAACAGCGAGCAGATCCGGGTTCAGTCAAGGGAAGCAGAACAGATGGCTGCGGCCGTGAACGAGATGGCAGCCTCCGTGGCCGAAGTGGCCAGCTATGCGTCCAAGGCTGCGAGCGCAACCCAGACAGCCGACCAGGAAGTCAGAACCGGCAACCGGGTCGTGGGAGACACAGCAGCAGCTATCAACCGCCTGGCGGAAACCCTGGAGGAAGCCTCCGAAACAGTTCAGGGGGTTTCAACAGACAGCAGCAATATCGAGAAGATCATTGAAGTGATCAACGCGATTGCGGAACAGACCAATCTGCTGGCGCTCAATGCCGCCATTGAGGCAGCCCGCGCAGGCACCCATGGACGGGGCTTTGCGGTGGTTGCTGACGAAGTTCGCTCACTCGCCACCCGGACCCAGGACTCCACCCGTGAGATCCAGGAAATGATCGGCAAACTGCAGGTTGGAGCCGGCAAGGCTGCTTCTGTTATGGAAGCCAGCCGTGACCTGGCCCGAAAGACCGTGGCGCAGACCAGCGAAGCAGAGCAGGCCCTGGCCAGCATTGGCAACGAGGTTGGCTCCATAAATGACATGAACGCCCAGATTGCCAGTGCCTCCGAACAGCAGAGCGCCGTCGCCGAGGAGGTCAACCGGAACATCACCCGCATCCACGATGCCACCATCGAAACCTCCGCCGGGTCCGAACAGGTGGCGCGCTCCAGCCGTGAGCTGTCGGACCTTGCCGACCAGCTCAGCAGCAGGGTGAGTTTCTTCAGGATCTGAGCAGGCAGTCCGGGTTCACGCAGCTATACCGGCCCAGCGCAGGAGGGGCCGGTATCCGTGGTTGAAATCAGGCGACATGGCCGCAGACTTGATAACAGATACACGACTTATTCTGTGAGAGGAGCGGCTTATGTTGCAGGTCAATCCGGAAACCGTTTGCCGGCTGGTAGAGCTGGCCCAGAGCTTTCACGTTCAGGAACAGATCAGCATCCCGGATCAGCCCAACAGCCCCGCTGAGGACTGGAGCCGGCAGATGCTCGCCGACCACGCGGACAACACCAGCGTTCAGGAGTTCAGGACGGTGGTGGAAGATCTGGAGCCTGACCAGCAGCAGGAGGTAATGGCGCTGATGTGGCTCGGCCGAGGTGACTTCACCCTGGAAGAATGGGAGGCGATCCTTACCGAAGCCGAGGAACAGTGGACTCCGGAAACAGCTGACTACCTCCTCATGCATCCGATGCTGGCAGACTACCTGCTTGAGGGGCTGGACCTGCACGGCTATCACTGCCAGGAAACCAATATGCTACATCCCACCGGAGCCTGAAGCGCGCATAAGCACCAGCAAATAATAAAGCAGGCGGGTTAATAGCAAAAACAGCCCGTGTGCTGCCGCCCTGATATTGCTGGCTGCGATTCTAAAAGGAGTTTTCCCATGATCAGGGCATTTTCTCTGCTATTCCGCCTGGGCTGCACCTCTTTCTTTTACCGGCCTCACTCCACCGCACATGGGGTAGCTATTCTGGTTTTTGCCACGGCTGTCCTCACCGCCTGCAGCGGCACCCCGGATGCTGCAGGCGTCCCGGCAGCCAGCCAGACACCACAAGAGCAGACCGCAGAGCATTTCATGGTCACCGCAGCCAATCCCCACGCAGTCCAGGCAGGTGTTGAGGTACTGAGAAACGGCGGAAACGCGATGGATGCGGCGGTGGCCGTGCAGATGGCTCTGACCTTTGTCGAGCCGCCTGAAACCGGTATTGGCGGCGGTGGGTTCCTGCTGTATCGGGACGCAGCCACTGGCAAAATAACCATGTATGACGGACGGGAGATTGCACCCAGAAAGGCCACCCATGATCGTTTCATGCTCTGGCGCTGGCCCATGCCGCTCTACATGGCCGTTCCGAGCGGGCTATCCGTGGGGGTACCGGGACTGGTCGCCATGATGCATGAGGCCCATGGCGACCATGGATCGAGACCCTGGGCGCAACTGTTTCAGCCGGCGATTACCCTGGCCCGGGACGGCATTCCCATGCCGGATCGCCTGCAGCACCAGATAGACAATGATTTTTCCCTCCGGCTGCTCGGCGACACAGATGATTACTTCGTCGAACAATGGCAGCAGGACCCTCCCCGGCTCCGAAATACTGAACTCGCCAGGACACTGTCACTGATTGCAGAACTGGGGCCCGAGGTTTTCTATGAAGGTGAAATTGCTGAAGCAGTTGTTGAGGCTGCCCGGGCGCGCTGGCTCTGGGGGAGCGACATCACCATGGCGGATATGCTGGCCTACCGCCCGGAGCAGAGAGAGCCTCTGTGCGGCACCTACCGGGAGTGGACCATCTGCGGTGTCGCGCCCCCTTCATCCGGCGGTATTGCCGTACTGCAGATTCTCGGGATGCTTGAAAAACATGATTTGAGTTCGCTGGAACCTGGCAGCGCCGAATCCATCCACCTGATTGCGGAGGCCAGCCGCCTGGCCTTCGCGGACCGTTTTCAGTACGTAGGTGACCCGGCGTTCGTGAATGTTCCCTCCGAAGCCCTGATCTCAAAATCCTACGTTGCACGCCGGGCAGAACTGATAGACCCCTCCCGGGCCATGGCGGATATCCACCCCGGGGACCCGGATGGTCCCGTTTTTCTGGAAGATGAACCCATACCCCGGGAACGGGAGACCACCGGCACTTCCCATTTCAACGTCATAGACCGGCAGGGCAATATCGCTGCCATGACCAGTTCAATCGAATCCCCCTTCGGCAGCCGGATCATGGTCAAAGGCTTTCTGCTGAACAACCAGCTGACCGATTTCACGTTCCAGCCTTACTACGACGGCGATCTGGTTGCCAATGCCGTGGCGGCCAGCAAACGGCCCCGTAGCTCCATGGCTCCGCTTATCGTGATGGACGCCGAGGGTGAGGTTCAGCTGGTTCTCGGTTCCCGTGGCGGCAGCCGTATCATCGGTTACGTGGTCAAGGCACTGGTGGGAGTGCTGGACTGGAATATGACGGTTCAGGAAGCCATCGCCCAGCCCAATTTTCTCCACCGCGGCAAGGGTTATCCCCTGGAGCTTGAGGCCGGAACTTCTGCCGCTGGTCATGAAGAAAAACTCAGGGCAATGGGACATAAAGTGGACGTACTAAGACTTGAGAGCGGACTTCATGGCATCCAGCGTACAGATTCCGGATGGCGGGGAGGTGCTGACCCGAGGATGGATGGCGTGGCGCTGGGAGACTGAGCAATCATTCCGGCTCCTTCAGGCCATACCGGGCAAGAATCTCCTTCAACTGTCCGCTCTCAGTCAGCCGCTCGGTACCGTTTGAGACCAGGGCAGCCAGATTGCCGGCGTCTGTTCGCGTCGGAGAGAAAGCCACATAAGCAGGAATGGTACTCAAAATTCCAGCCAGTCTGGGTTTGAATTCGGGTTTATCGGTGTTCAGAAACCAGCCCATCACGTGGCCGTCGCCAACAAAGACATCCATCCGCTTCCGTTCAAGAAGCTCCACGGCCCGGGCCAGGGGTGCCGGCCCCGAAAGTATCCATACTTTTCCTGCATCACCCTCGTGGCGGTTGATGTACCTGTCGAGAGCAGGGCTGTATGAATAGCTGTTGATTCCCATCAGCGCCTGACCTTCCAGGGAATCAATGCCTTTCCATGTCCACTGATTATCCGGGTGGGTGTAAAAAGAAATCAGCGACCGGCCCTGCGGAACCCTGGGAAATACAAAATCGGGAGCGTCCGTTCGGAAGGCCCCTACCACAGCATCAAGCTTGCCCTCTCTGGTCAGCCGCAGGGCCCTGGCCCATGAAATATTGATGTACTCCACCTGATAACCTTCAGCCTCCAGCACCTCCCGGACAAGATCCACCATGTATCCCTCGTGGCTGGAACCGGCCGTACAGTTATGGGGACACCAGGGATCGGCGCCAATCAGGATTGTACCTGGTACCTTTTCGGCAGTGTTTGCCAGTGCCCCAGCGGCAGGAGAGTCCTGATGAGACCCGGTGAATTCCTGGGCGGGCGGGGCAGAAACAGGGAGGGAGCTGGCTGTATCTTCGGGAGAGGAGCAGGCCACAAGAAATGAAAGCAACAGGGCAATATACGGAACTGCAGACATGATGTTGTCCGGAACCTGGCCATAAAAGTTGCATTACCAAATCATTCTAGCCCTTTTCCCCGCGTCTGCCATCGGTTTTTCAAACCGGCGTCGGGGCATACTTTCAGATCCCCCCGGACAGGGGCACCTGAAAGGAATCAGGTACCCGCGAGCGGTTTCAGAAGAAGGGAAATGGTGTTTCGTTTTTATCGGCAGTGTTGGTGATTCGCTTGAAGGAACCCTCGGCTTCTGCATTAACAGAAAATACGTCTGCGTTGCCAGTCGCAGTGCCAAGAGTGCCAAGACGCTGCGAGCCAAAGCCTAACGCAAAGCGTATGGCACCGAAGTCGTCAGGCATATCGCCGAGTAACAGTGATTCTTTATCAAAGCCCACCGAACTTCTCGCGACCCGCAACTCAGGCCCGGAGGCTGTGTTCCTGGTCAGGAACATGTGGGAAAGCCCCATAGCGCCTAATGTGGGGCCCCCATCACGGCCAAAAGAAGCGCCCACCCAGTCAGCGTCGGGTTCTATTACGACATCAGAAGATGAGAGAGAATCGACCGGCTGCGCAATCGCTTCACTCACCCCTTCGAAATTTCTTTCGTAAAACACCCAGTTGGGCGTGCTCATCCTCAGTGGGTAAATAGTAGAAAACTCCAGCCTGCCGCCTAGAACAGCGTCGTCCTCAGTTTCTGAAAACAGGTTGTCTGCGTTCCCCTCATTCTGTCCAACGAGACGTCCTACCCGACGGACGACACATTCCCCAGTGCTTCGCTGGTAACTCCATACAATGTATTTCTCTGTCAGCAACATTGGCCCGGTCCACAGCTGACCTTCCTCAATGCCACAAAAAACACCTCCAACATTGCCTGGCTCGTCCAGCTTCTGGACACTGTTGTTGGCCACATCCGTCCGATAGAGCACACCCTGATCCACAAAATAGAACTCGTTATCCCCGGAGATTGCCGCAAGGGTGGTGTCATTTACACTCCCACCTGTGCCACCAAAGTCATGCATTGATTGATACAACAACGAGGTACTTGGGTCATAGCGCCGCAGATTGCCGTTAACATTCAGTATCTGTGAACCGTCACTCAGCGCCCCCAAAAATTCGGCGTAATTGACTGTCTCGTTGCCAGAAACCGATACGGTCGCAGACCCATCAGTCAGAATCAGATCAAGACTGGTGCCATTCAGTACCAGCCAGCCATCGTGGCTACCATCATCCCGGGTATGGAGCGAGGCTATCGGTCTGCCGGGAAAAGGCTGGCGTGCCTGGGTCTTGTCATCCCCCAGAGTAATGGTGTACCACGCTCTGTTTTGCTCGTCATTGCAGTTGCCGTCGCTGTCAATCTCATAGGCCACAGGCGTCTGAAGGGTGTCGGCGAAATCGAAAGGAGTGGAAATCCGGCATATGCTGGCGGCATCGGTTTCGCTGGAAACCCGGACAGGCGCCTGAGGGTTACCATCGGTGTCACTCTCTACCGCTACCCGCCACAGGGTCCCATCACTGCGTGGGTAAAGAATCTGGCCAACATGGAGACTGTTGACGCTTGTGCCACCCCACTTGCCGGCGAGGATCGGAATGGAGGTTGCAGTTGGATCCTTTTCATCATCCACCAGAAATACATTTTTGGGCGCAGCAGGATCAATTGCGGAAAGACTTCCCCGGAAGAACTGCAACTGGGTAGTCAGATCGACGGTTTCATCACCTCCACTGCCACCGCTACTCCCGCTATCGCTGCTACTGCTACTGCTGCTCCCGCATCCCCCCATCAGAAGTGTAATTGCCGTGATCAGTCCCGCCCTGGTCAAAAATGTCATGCTCTGTACCTCCACACGCCCTGTGAGTGTTGTCAGAGGATTCTGGCGACTGCACTCCACCCGTGTATTACCCAGCGTAGATCAAAGATTGGACATAAGACAGATTTTGCCTATTACACATTTAATAGATTCGGCGAAAACGGCCACAGGCTCAGGCTTCGAGTATTTCTTCCAGACTTCGGGGACTTACACCGAGCTCCCGGAATGTGCCCACGTTCTGACCGACAACGTTATCCTCCTCCATCAGCACGACCTGGTCCCGGTTCAGGGGCGGGTTTGGCAGCAGACCAAGAATTCCGGCCAAAAAATGCCATAGAGGAAAAGGAAGCGGCATCAGGGGCCGATGACGGCCTTCCCGTTTCATCATCAGGCGCAGGCAATCGCGATAGCTGTACTGACGGGCGCCACCCAGTTCGAAAACCCTGCCTGCTGCATCCTCAATCTCAAGGGCACGGCGGACACCAGCCGCCACGTCAGCGGGACAGACGGGCTGCAACAGAGTATCGCCCCGACCAAAGAGGGGCACTATGGGCAGTTTCGTCACCATGTCGAGGGCGTCAGCGAAGCCTGCATTCCGACTGCAGAGCACACTGGGGCGAAGAACCGTCGCCTGCCTGAAAACGGCCTGGGTTGCCTGTTCGCCTCTGGCCCGGGCCCTGACGTACTTTGATGCGGACTCGACACTGGCCCCTATCCCCGAAATCAGCACCAGGCGCTCGACATCAGCCGCCCTGGCGCAGCGGGCAGCCCGCTCTGCTCCCTTCACGTGGATTGCATCAAATGTGAGATCGCCTTTCTCATCATAAAGGGCAACCGCATTGACCACCGCCCAGGCCCCTCCTACTGCATGTGCCAGCGAGCGCTCATCCCGGATGTCGCAGGCTACCAGCTCAGCCCTGCGGTGTTCTGACTCCGGTACCGCTGCCTGGTCCGGGTGGCGGCAGGCGATGCGCACATGGTACCCATGTTCAAGCAGTTCCCGAACGATCGCTCCGCCGAGAAAACCTGTTCCCCCCAAAACGGTTACTACTGGATGTTCCATAACCAGCCTCCTTTGCTCCGAAAACAATGCCCCAAAGGTCAGGGTGCATCTTCTCTGTGGGCTGATCAAGGCTGTAAACGTGCCGACAGGCATGCGTACTTGTCACGGCATTGCGCCCTTCCATTCGTGCTAGTATCCAGGCAATTCCATCTAAATCCGCTCACATACAGTGCCGGGGCCCAGCCGTATCGGGTAACTGGAAGGAGGGCCACACTCATGACTGTGGTTGTCTGACAAAATGACTGAGGTTACCGGAAATGAGCAAAGAACAGACGCGCGTCAAGGAAACAAAGAAGAAGCCCGCACTTTCTCCGAAAGAGAAAAAAGTCGCAAAGCGGGAAAAGAAGCAATCCGGAAGCTGAGCAGCTTCTGAACGACGGAACAAAACCTGAAAAAGGCCGGCCGCACGGAGGCGACCGGACTTCCAGCAGGAGAGAACACACGATGACCGATAGCAGCAAAGGTGAGGACGAGGGCTCCGGTCTGGGACGAGTCCGTGCCACTGGCCTGCTGCTGGGCCCGGCTTTTCTTGTTGCGACCCTGATCATGCCGCCGCCTGCCGAGGTCGGAATCGACGCATGGCGGGCTCTGGGGCTGATGCTGCTAATGGCAACCTGGTGGTCTACCGAAGCCATTCCCATTCCGGCGACCGCCCTTCTGCCTATCTCTCTTGTGCCCGCTCTGGGTCTGGGATCTGTCAGGGATGCAACCGAACCCTACGCTCACCCCCTGATATTTCTTTTCCTCGGAGGCTTTACCATTGGTCTGGCCATGCAGCGATGGAATCTTCACCGTCGCATCGCTCTGAACATCATACGGGGGGTGGGAAGCGAGCCCCGGCATCAGATTGCCGGCTTCATGCTGGCAACCGCATTCCTCAGCATGTGGGTTTCCAACACCGCCACCAGCATCATGATGCTGCCCATCTGCCTCTCAGTGATCAAAATGCAGGAAGAGCAAAACAGCGAGCGGGCCAGGCTCTTCGCTACACGGCTGCTGCTGGCTATTGCCTATTCCGCCAGCGTGGGGGGAATCGCAACACTCATCGGCACCCCGCCCAATGCGCTCCTGGCGGCCTATCTCTCGGAAAACCATGACATCCAGGTGGGCTTCGCCCAGTGGATGCTCATCGGAGTTCCCGTATCCGCCACCATGCTGCTGGTCATCTGGTGGTGGCTGACAAGGGGAGTTGCCCCCTCAGGCGCCAGCAATGGTCAACAAAAGAAAGACAGTGAACCGGTACGCAGGGAGCTGGAAAAACTCGGCGCCATGCAGCGGGGCGAAGCGCTCGTTCTGGCTGTTTTTGTATGCACAGCTCTCGCCTGGATCGCTCAGCCGCTCCTCTCGGAGAATCTGCTGCCCTGGCTTGGCGACACAGTGATTGCGATTGCAGCGGCAGTCGCACTATTCCTGATACCGGTGAATCTCAGGACACGCACCTTCCTCATGGACTGGGACACGGCCAGAGACATTCCCTGGGGGGTACTGCTGCTTTTTGGAGGTGGCCTGTCGCTGGCTGGGGTCATCAGCAGTTCGGGACTGGCAAAAACCATAGCCGAAAGCCTGTCCTTCGTCGAAGCGCTTCCGGTGGTTCTCACAATCTGTCTGGTTGCGACTGTCATCATCTTTCTGACCGAAGTAACCAGCAACACGGCAACCACGGCAGCTTTTCTTCCCCTCATGGGGGCTCTGGCCGTGTCTCAGGGTGTTGAGCCTTATCTGCTTGCTGTACCCGCGGCCCTGGCCGCCAGTTGCGCCTTCATGATGCCCGTGGCGACCCCGCCCAATGCCATTATTTTCGGAAGTGGCCACATGCGAATAGGCGACATGATCAAAGCCGGCTTTGCGCTGAATCTCGCGGGAATTCTTGCCGTAACGATTCTGGGCTATCTTCTTATGGGGGCTGTTTTTGGCAGTCAGGGCCTTTAGCCCCTTGAATGAACACGAGGGCAACCGCACCAAGGTATGACGTCATTCATCTCGATAGTGGCCGCTTTCATGGTCCGGCAAGCCGGAGAAAGTGGACCGGACAGGAGGACCAATGCCAAGAGCCGCCATCACCCTCTCCTCACTCATCATCAGTATCATTCTGCTGATCAGCGGCAATGCTTTCCTGATGACGCTACTGGGCCTGCGGCTCAGTATTGAGGAATTCAGCGCTGCCCTGATTGGCTGGATACTGGTTTTCTATTCCTTCGGCTTTGTTGCGGGCACCCTCTGGGCCGGGCGGATTATTGAAAAGGTCGGCCACATCCGGGCGTTCGCTGTGTTTGCGGCGGTTCTCGCAGCCTCGATTCTGATCTATCCGATGGCTGTGGAGGCGGGCCTCTGGGGCCTGCTGCGGGCCCTGGGCGGGTTCGTGATGGCGGGCCTGATGATCGTGATGGAAAGCTGGTTCAGCAGCAAGGCGGATAACCGGAACCGGGCAACCCTGTTTGCGGTCTACCAACTGGTTTTCTTTTTATCCACGGCAGGCGGCCAGGTGCTTATCCGGGTGGCCGACCCGGCCGGCTTCATACCGTTTTCTCTTGCGGCCATACTGATTGCCCTCGCGCTGGTACCCCTGTCTCTGACCCGGCAGGAATCTCCCACCATAACCCATGGCGAGCGCATGTCCCTGCGCCGTCTTTACAAAACGTCGCCTCAGGGCACCCTCGGCGCACTGGTGGCCGGCCTTCTGATCAGCGCCTTCTATGCCATGGGCCCTGTATTTGCGGACCGGATCGGGCTGGACACCGGCCAGCTTTCCAACTTCATGGCTTCAGCCATTCTTGCCGCCATGGTCCTGGCCTGGCCGGTGGGCCTTCTCTGCGATCGCTATGACCGCTATCAGGTCATGCTCATCGCTTCAGCTGTCGCCGCTGTCTGTAGCCTGATCGCCGCACTTATCGGTGACTTCAACATGATTTTGCTGGTGATTTTCGTCGGCCTGTACATGGGCATCACCGCAACCCTCTATCCGATTGCCGTGGCTATCACAAACGACCTGATGGAAACCCATCAGATCACCGCCACGAGCACCGCGCTTCTTCTGAGCTACGGCATCGGGAGCTGCGCAGGCGCCCCTCTGAGCGCCCTTTTCATGGAACTCATCGGCCCCCGGGGGCTTTTCGTCAGCAACGCTCTCATTCTGGGCGGCCTCGTTCTGTTTATGGTATTCGGACCCAGGCGCAAACATCCCCCGGTGAATCAGCAGGAACACTTTATTACCACAACGCCCGAGGCCGCCCTGGGGCTTGCAGAGATTGACCCCCGGAATACGGATTTTGAAGCAGAGCACGCAGAGGAAAACCCCGCAAATGAGACCAGGGCAGGAGGCCAGCCAGGATGATAATGGCTGTCGTTCTGGCCTTGGCTCTCGCCGCCTGGGTCCATTATCGCCTCGGCTTCCAGATCGCCAGTACCGCCCAGCTTTGGGCCGCCCGGATCATGCTGCTACTGGTTGGTGCGGGCTTCGGCTGGGCCATGAGTCAGGTGTATATAGAGACCGGGGGTCTGGCGGGCGCATGGGTATTCCTGACCTCCTTTGGTGTGGTCCATCTGCCTGCAGCTATCATCCTCTGGCTGAAAAAGCAGCGAAACGGGCACAGTCAGCCACCCCCTTCCACCAGGAAAAGGTAAGGGCTCTGTATCTTTCGATCATTTCCCACGGCGGGACAGAGCCGTTTCCAATTGCTACAGTAAAAGCAACTGTGCTCTGTCAGCGGGCTTTGCAACAACGCCACGACAGGCTGCAGCGCCTGCTCTGTCGCTCACAAAGCAGAAAAGCACAGCCTGTTGCCGATCCCGTGCGCTGAGAACCTGTCAGAAGGATTCTTTATGGAACCGGCCATCTGGTCATTCAGTATACTGCTTATCCTGATTACCCTCGCCGGCGCTTTTTCGTGGGTCCGCAAGCGCCGCACTACCGGTGATTACCTTGTGGCCAGCCGTCAGGTAAAGCCCTGGCTGTCTGCACTGTCGGCTGTTGCAACCAACAACAGCGGCTTCATGTTCATTGGCATGATCGCATTCTCCTACCGTGTCGGCATCGAATCCATCTGGATGGCGATAGGCTGGATACTGGGCGATCTGACGGCCTGGCTTTTTGTTCATCCCCGGGTCCGGGAGCAGTCCGGACGCATCAAGGCAAAAACCCTCGCCGGTCTGATCGGACACCACCACGGCAGGGACGACCGGGTGCTTATTGCCCTGGGCGGCATCATTACATTCGTCTTTCTGGGCGTTTACGCGGCCGGGCAATTCAAGGCCGGCAGCCTGGCCCTGGTTGCCATGTTTGGGTGGGATATGTGGGTGGGTATTACCATCGCCATGTTCATCGTGATTCTGTACTCCTTCGCCGGCGGCATTCGCGCCACCATCTGGACTGATGCCGCCCAGAGTCTGGTGATGATTATATCCATGGTTATGATACTGGTCATGGCATGGCTCACCATAGGTGGCCCCTCGGCCCTGTTCGAGAATCTGCAGGAACAGGATCCCGGGCTGGTCTCACTGTTTCCTGCCAATCTGGAATTCGGACTGCTTTTCTACCTCCTGGGGATGATGTCAGGCGGGTTTGGCTCCATGGGTCAGCCCCAGATTATGGTCCGCTTCATGGCTATCGAGTCAGTGAAGGCCATTAAAAAGGCGAGACGCTGGTACTTCATCTGGTTCGTGCCCTTTTTTGCCGCCTCAGTGGGAGTCGGACTATACAGTCGGGCCATTCTGCCCAACCTGCCTGACAGACAGATCGCCCAGGGAATAACCGATCCCACGGAACTCGCCCTGCCCCTGATTACCCTTGAAATGCTTCCCGCATTTTTCGTGGGCATCTCCCTCGCTGGCCTGTTCGCGGCGACCATGTCCACCGCAGACTCCCAGGTCATCGTGTGTTCCGGCTCGGTTACCCAGGATGTCCAGCCACGCTGGAAAAACTCCTACATCGCCTCGAAGGTTGCCACCATCTCCGTCGCGGTGCTGGCACTGACTATAGCTCTCTATGCCCCGGAAGGCGTGTTTGGGCTGGTACTGATCGCCTGGTCGGCACTGGCAGCGAGCCTGGGCTCGGTTCTGCTATTGCGGATATTCCATCTGCCTTTTTCCACCCGTACTGCGGTGACCATGATGATTGCCGGCTTTGGCACGGTGGTGGCGTGGCATGTATCACCGTTCAACGATGACATCTTCAAGCTTCTTCCTGGCCTGGCTGCGGCATTTGGCGTGTATGGGCTCAGCCGGATTCCCTCTCTTGTGGGAAAAAGCCGCTAATTCCGGCCATACAGGCGGGGGCGCTCATAGCGGAAAAAGCCGTTTTCTTCCTCGAGGGCAATGGTCCTGGCCTCATGGTTGAAGTGTTGCTCGCGTAGCTCGCTGAGCGCTGACTCCAGCTCCGGGCCGGTCAGCGATCCTTCCAGGCTCTGGCGTTTTTCCATGTAGGAATAACCATTTGCCCAGCGCTCTTCTCTGCGCTGATCCCGGACCTCAAGGCGGTCGATCTGCTCATCGCTGTAACCCAGCTGCTTCCTGACCTCGTTCACGCTTTTCTGCCGCTGCCCGGGAGACATCTCTCTCAGCCTGCCTTGCACAGATTCAAAGCCAAAATAGACCTGGGCGATGGTGCCGTTATCCACCCCCATCTGGCCCAGACCTGCGCCATAGGTTTCTTCCAGTGCGGTGCGGAACTGATAAAGGGATTCGCTGAGGGAACTGTGCCTGGCCTGGTCCAGCTTCTGAATGACATCCTGAACCTGCTTCTGCTTCCTGGCCCACATCTGTTTCTCATCAGCCCAGATTACACCCGCGTCGTCACCAAAGAGGTCCCGGCGCTTCTGCCAGAGGGCACCGTCCCGTTCAAGGGGCGAAAGATCGGTGAGGGTCAGATGGTTGGCCTCCAGCCATTCTTCGTATCTGACCACCAGGGCCAGAGTATTAAAAATCTCCTCGGCATAGTCCGGAAACGCGATGGTCACCGCCTGTCTGAAGAGCGCCTCTCCCTGCGAGGGGTATCGGCTGACAATTTTACGCTGCACGGCCAGCATTTTTGCCTGGGTGCGCTTGCTATGGATTGTTTCGCCCCAGGTTTCCAGAAGCTCAATGGCCAGTTTCTGGGTGAAAAGGCTTTCCGGAGAGCCCGAGTACGGCGGCCCTTCGGGAACCGGAGTGGCCTGTGAAGAGGTCAGGGGTTCTTGGTCCGATATGACCTGCTCTCCCCCCTGCAGCGGCTGGTTTTCCGCTGCCCAGAAGGCGAGTATCGCTGCCATGCCGAGGAACAGGGTTGCTGCACCAAAAGTTAATGGTTTCATGGTATTCGACTGTATGAGAGGAAGTTAAAGGGAAGGCAGGCGGCAGTCCCGACGCCTGCCCTGATCCGTTACAGCAGTGGCTGAAGCTTCGGCCACACCAGATTGGCCAATTTCCTGGAACCTGTTGTATTGGGGTGGATACCATCAATGATGATATCCCTGTCCCTGATGGTTGACCGGGGGTCAACGAACTGGCATGCCACGGCGGAGAAGCTGCAGGCCTGAGACAGCCTGTAGTCCCCATAATCGACAGCCTCTTCCATGCTGTCGAGCCAGAGAAGGCCATTTTTTGTGTAGTAATAGCCAAGATACACGACGTTATCCACGCCATCGGCATGCATATCATTGAGCAGATTCACTGCATCTACGTAGATGTCATCAATAAAATTCCTGCATCTGGAACTGAGCCGGCCGAACTGATACCACTGGGTCTTGCAGTTGTAGGGATCGAACGCAATCGCCGGGATGAGGATGTCATTGCCACCCCCATCCATCAGGATTGTGTCAATGTCGGGGTTTTCGGACCGCGCCTCAGCGTACTGTTCAACTACGGATGTAGCTATAATACCGCCACTTAGCTCGGCCCCGGAAAGGGTGTAGCGACGGAAAGTCTGCCCCGCCTCTTCCTCCAGGAAATCCTGTAACTCACCGGAAAGGGCGAAGATGGAGTCGCCGATCGTGACCACCTGGTCATTGTCAGCGTCTGATACGCGGGGATTGCTCAGGAGGCTGCCGGCCCCGCTACAGCCGGTGATCGACATTGCCAGCATGAGAGCTATCGAAGCCTTCAGGAGATTACTGGGTTCAGGCAGCATCTGCCCTTTTTTCAGGGATGGTTTCGTCATGTTGTGCGTTCCTTTTGTTGTATTTGTATAAGGACTGCACAATCAACCTAACAACTGCATCACTGAACAAATGAGGACCAGTTAACAAAAAGCCTCTGCAGATCGGGCCAATCTGGCCCTGCTAATGGACAATTTCTGCTCCGTCTGCCTGATCAATGGTTTGTTCAGGATTTCGTAAAATCTGTCTTTCCGGACCTTGTGGCTGCTTTTCCCGTAAACTTTACTATCTTTCTCATAGTCCGGCGTTTTCAATTCTGTCCGGGAAGGCAACGGAGATCCCTGATGGCTGGCCAGCATTATCCTGCCTGCATGCTGATTCTAGTCCTTGCCCTTTTTTCCGCCGCACCCAGCGCTGCGGAGGAACCTCTTAAACTGCTTACCGGCATTTGGCCGCCGTTCATTTACCCGGAAGGCGATGGTCAGGGTCTGGTCACCGGGACCGTTCAGGAAGCGTTTAACCACGTGGGCATCTCCACCACGGTCACCGTGATGCCATGGAACCGGGTCCGGCACCTGGTGAATACGGAGGGCGCGATTTCCTATGGCTGGAGCTGGTCTCCAGAGCTCTCAACTCCCTGGTATTACTCAGAAGAGCTTGTCAGGACCCTGGACCTTTTTGCCGAGCGTCGCTCCGACCCTGTGGAATGGAGTAGCATCGACGACCTCAGATCCCGCCGGATCGGAGTGGTCAATGGCTACAACCTCCCGGTGGAGATCGAACAGATGAAAGACCAGCTGACTACCATCACGGCCCCAAACGACGAATCCAATCTCCGGATGCTGCTGGCAGGGCGAACCGACGTCGCCATAATCAACCCCCGTGTTGCCAGGTATCTGCTTGAAAGGAAGTTCAGTGAAGAGGAGCGGGAGAGGGTAATTCTTCAGACCGGGCAGCCCATCGACAGTTACACTCTTCACCTGGTATGTCACAAGCAGACGCCAGACTGCGCTGACACCATCCTGAAATTCAATGAAGGAATGCGCAGGCTCAAATTTGACGGCGGTTTTGGTCCACGGACGAAGGCCAAATAACTGCACGCACTGCAAAAAAAGAGTAACCTGGCGCTGATCGTAGACACTGCTCAAATGGTCTACTCTTCAGTGATAAAGGGTGACGAATTCAGGCTCCCGCGCAAGGACCTCCATGACTAAAGAAAACCCGCGTCTCAAAACTGGCTCCAGCCTGTTTGCGGATATCGCATCCATTCTGACCCGCACTGGGCCGGCGACACTTGACGAAAACATCCATTCAGCTCTCGCAACCCTGGCCGAGGGCCTGGGTGCAGAGCGGGGCTACCTGTTCCGCTTCGACAGCCAGATACGGACCTGGCTCAGAACTCACGAGTGGCACATGCCAGAGGTCCCGCCCTTCAGGGAGGGCGGGACCTCCCTGCCTGCGGAGTCGGTTCCCTGGTTGAGTGAAACTATCCAGGCCGGCCAGCCAGCCCGGATTGAGGCCCTGGAGGACCTTCCCAGGGATGCAATGCCGGACCGGCGGATTCTTGCAGAACAGGGCGTATGTTCACTGCTAGCGCTGCCGTTTTATTCGGACAGCAAGGTCTACGGCTTTCTGGGGCTTGATTTTGTTACCCGGAAACATGACTGGCGGGAAAGTGTGGTAGAAGACGCCACAGCCGCCTGCCGGCTTTTTCAGGCTGTTATGGCGCACAGGATTGCCATCGAATCGAGGAAAAAGCTCAACCACAGCCTGGACAAGTTCACCAGCCAGATCCCAGGTGCCGTATTCCAGTTCCGGGAACACCGGGATGGCCGCTACAGCTTTCCCTATGTCAGCAGGCGGCTGGAGGAGATGTTCAACATATCCGCAGAGACTCTTGCCAGAAATGCCGCACCCCTTCTGAAACGAATCGCCCCCGAAGAACAGGTAGCGTTTGTCAGCGAGGTTATCAAATCCCGGGATAACCTGAGCCACTGGTTCATGGATCTGAGGGTGACCAGGGAAAACGGAACGACTATCTGGGTTGAATCCAATTCGGTGCCAGAGAGGCTCCCGGACGGAAGTACACTCTGGCATGGCTATCTTCACGACGTCACCGAGCGCCATCTGGCGGCCGTCGCCCTGGAGGAGCAGGCAAACCATACCCAGGCGATTATCAACAACGTTGCCGATGCCATCATCACCCTTGATGAGACCGGGAAAATTGACACCTTCAACCCCTCAGCGGAATCCATGTTCGGTTATGAGGCGGAGGAAATCATAGGCCGGAGCGCCGGAAAACTTCTTCCCGAAGCTCACCGGGGGGTTTATGCGCAGGCATTGATAGACCGTGTCGAGACGGGGAAAAGCACCATCGCGGGAAAAACCATGGAGCTGGCCGGGCTGAAAAAGGACGGCTCCGAGTTTTCCATGGAAATGAGAGTGTCCGAAACCTCCCTCAACGGAAGAGCATTTTTCATTGGCGTGGTCCGTGACCTGACGGGCCGTAGGGAAGCCGAAGAAGAAATTAAAAGGCTGGGATTCTACGATCCGCTGACCGGCCTGCCCAATCGCCGGCTGCTGCAGGACCGCCTGGACCAGGCCCGGGCGATCAGCAACAGAAACCACAACTACGGGGCTCTGGTGGTCATCGATCTTGATGACTTCAAATACCTCAATGAACTGGCGGGACACAACAAAGGGGATCTGCTGCTCAGAGAAGTGGCGGAACGCCTCAGGGCCAGTCTGCGGGAGGGCGATACGGTTGCCAGAACGAGTGCGGACGAGTTTGTGCTTGTTCTGAACGGCTTTAACGGTACTGCGGAGGTAGCGGTTGGCAACATAGAAAGGGTTTGCGAAAAAATACGCGGAGAACTGGAGCAGCCTTACCTGCTGGATGATTTCGAATACACCGGCACCCAGAGCATTGGGGTAACTGTTTTCCACGACCATGGCAATACTCTGGAAGAGCTGATCACCCAGGCTGACATGGCCATGTACAGAGCCAAGGAGCAGGGCAAAGACAGGATCCGGTTTTTCTCTCAGGAGATGCAGGATGCCGCCATGGCACGGGCAGAGCTCGAAAACAGCCTCAAGCGTGCCCTCCGGGAAAAGCAGTTCTCACTCCACTACCAGGTGCAGATCGACTCCCGCGGCATGCCCTTTGGCGCAGAAGCGCTGATCCGGTGGTACCGAGCCGGCCATGGCATGGTTCCGCCCGGGAAATTCATTCCCCTTGCGGAAGAGAATGGCATGATTGTGCCCATTGGTGCCTGGGTTCTGGAGGAGGCCTGTCGGCAGCTGGCGGAATGGCAGAAAGCACCACCGCCCCTGAATCAGCTCAGATTGTCCGTGAATGTAAGCTCAAAGCAATTCCTTCTGCCTGATTTTGTGGAGCAGGTCCAAGGGGCTCTCACCAGGTCGGGTGCGAATCCGGCTCGGCTGAAGCTGGAAGTTACCGAAAGCATTCTGGCGGCCGACATTGAAGGCATGACCCTGAAAATGCAGCGCCTCCGGGACATGGGGGTGCGCTTTTCCCTGGACGACTTTGGCACGGGCTATTCATCACTCAGCTACCTGAAGCGGCTCCCTCTGGATGAGTTGAAAATTGATCAGAGCTTTGTCAGGGACCTGCTGGAAAGCGACAACAGCGAAGCCATTGCAAGAATGATTACCGCGCTGGGTACTGCAATGAACCTTTCAGTCATTGCGGAAGGCGTGGAGGAAGCCGGCCAGAAGGCAATGCTCGAAGCCATGGGCTGCGAGCGCTTCCAGGGCTACTTTTTTGGACGTCCGGTAGCCATTGCTGACTTCGAGAAAAGTCTGGCAGACGCCTTCGCCCTGCACCAATAGGTGGTTCAGGGCTCGTAGCGGACTCGGCCAACCCGGACTCCGGTACCGGCCACCTTGCGAATTTCCGCCAGCCCGTCATCGCCAAAGCCGGCGCTAAGTTCGATATTGGTAACTCCCTGACCAGTGAGATTCCGGGTGAGCTGCACAGCAGCTTCGATGGTGTCCACCGTTGCCAACGTCAGGGTGAAGCCGTTGTCGCTGCGGGCATTGGTGGATGCGCCACCTGGGGCAAGAATGATAAAGGCCAGATGTACCTGTTCAGACATGAAGCACCTCCGCTTGTTCTGTTACTTACTGTTACTCTGGGAACGGTAAAGCACAAAACAACCTCCTCTCGTTTCCTGTCACCACTTCGCATAGTGATCCTCCACAGAACCCGAGACGCCTGACTATGCTGCCGCGCCTCGAGAGACTTCCGGCGCGGCTTTTTTCTGGTTCGCCCATGATCACGACGCCGTGTTAGCGTTAAAAACATGGCACATACTCTCAAAGCCGGGGGGAACCACGGGCTTCTGATAGTAAAACATGCAACAAACACGCATTTTTATTCCATAAAATCATCTTATCCTCCGCAACAAGAGGAGTTTTATTTTAACCAGGCAGGTAAATTATCTGAATATTAACTGAACCAATCCGGTCAACAGGGAGCAACCACATGGGAACAAGCTGTATTATCAGGCACTTTGAGCACTATGCAGAGCTGACCCAGAGTGACAGGGACCTGCTGGCCTCGCTCGAGAGGAGCCCGGAGAGCTCTCCCAAAAATACTGTGCTATGGGAGCAGGGTGCTCCCTCAGAGTTCTTCTATACGGTAAGCCGGGGCTGGGCCGTATCCTATCGGAACATGGAAAACGGCACCCGCCAGGTACTGGATATCTATGTCCCCGGCGACATCATTGGGCTTCGCGAATTTGCTTTTCAAAAGCGGGTGGCCGGCCTGATGGTACTGACCGACGCGGAGCTTTGCGCGTTTCCCAAGATGCGCCTTACAGAGGTTTTTTCGAAATCCATCCTGCTATGCAGCATCTTTTTCATGATCACAGCCCGGGACCAGGCCATCCTGCTGGAGCGCCTTGTCAATCTGGGGCGGCGCTCGGCGAAGGAAAAACTGGCCCATTTTCTGGTGGAAATGTGCAAGCGTCTGGGCAAGACCAATCCGGCCGTCGCCAATGAACTGAAGCTGCCCCTCACCCAGGCACTTATCGCGGATGCTCTCGGCCTCAGCGCCGTTCATGTGAGCCGCACATTCCAGGAACTGAAGGAGACAGGACAGGTCGGCGTGTCCAATGGCGGTATCGAAGTACACGACATTGAAGGACTGAAAGAGATTGCCGGTTTTGACCCCTCCTATCTTGAGGAAGATATAGACGCGATCCTGGAACACAGCCGGCGGGGCGAGATAAATAACTGAACAGGGATGCTGTTGCGCTTTAACTCTGGTCGAAAACCTGAGATTCTGGATACACGCATGATCCTGTTGAGCCGAGTTGAACCGAGTTGAGCGAAGTTGAACAAGGAGGAGCACCATCATGACTATTACATCGATCAAAACCGGTTTACTGGTCCTGAGCGCGACTGTGGCATTTACGGCCTGTGCCGCCTCGGGTGGATTCCCACCCGAACGCTATATTGAGCTGGACCCGGGAGAAAATGGCCCCTTTACACCTCCCAAGGCAGGGCCAGACTGGTACACATTCAGCCTGGACTCCTTCGAGTCGGTAACAATCCATAGCGAGCGCATTAACCCCACAGAACTGCAAGGCATAGAGCCCACAGCGACCCTGATGAACGCCAGTGGCGAGGTAATCACAACGGTCGAGGACAACGCGCCGCGGGAACAGTTCCGGATTGAGCAGAGCCTTGAAGCAGGCACTTACTATCTTCGCATTGAGGACCCGGGTCCCATTATCGATCGTGACGAGCATATGAACCGCTACATGCTCTATCTTGAGTAACACTCCTTCCCCGGCCTGTGAAAAGCCCCGTGGTTCAGGTGCCTGCCGGTCCGGGACGGCGTTTCTGCTACCTGTAGAGGTAATTAAAGGATTTAGAGAGGCTCCACGTCGTGGCGCCCAAAGATCTGCATGACCTCTGCCTCCTCTTCCCCGGTGATTTCGACCGAAATCACCTGATCCACTTCGTCAACGAACACACGGTCCTGAGGGATTCCCGCGGCGACCAGCTCTTCGCGGGTATCCCGGGTCTGATCGGCGTCCCTGCACTGCCCTTTCAATGTCTTCTTCATTGGATCGTCCTCCTTTTTTCATGCTCCTGCATGAAAGGTAGGTGCCAGAAAGGAATCCTACAATCAGACCTGTCATCTTTTGGCCTGGATTTCCACATCCTGTTCCAGAATGGAGAGGGATTCATCCCGGCCCGCTGGCATGGAACCCTCTGCTTCGACTTATTGCCATTTGCCCAAAAGAAGATTTCAGGCCACCATCCACCTTCAACCTCCGACATGCAGAAAGGCAAAACATGTTTCTTGACCGATTCCACACCATCCAGAATGGGCTAATACGAATAAGCCCTGCACAGGCGAGCCAGTTTGCCAGGGAGATTGCGGGGGACTACAACCCCATCCACAACCCTGATGACCGGCGTTTCTGCGTCCCGGGGGATCTGCTTTTCGCTCTGGTGCTTGGGCAATACGGGCTCTCCCAGGAGATGACATTCCGATTCCGCAATCTGCTTGGAGGCAACGTGGATCTGGAATTCCGGGAGGAGGAAGACGGAACCATCCGGGTGTTCGATACCGGAGGCAAGCTCTACCTCGAGGTAAGCCGAGGCGGTGAACACACGTCGGACGTAACAGTCATCGAAAATTTCAGCCGCTGCTACGTGGCGGCCTCCGGCAAGAACTTCCCCCACACCTTCAAGCCACTCCTGGAACGCAAAGGCGTCATGTTCAACCCCGATCGCCCCATGGTGATCTACGAGAGCATGAGCCTGTCGCTGGAGCGTGTGGACATCCCCTCTCCCAGCCTTGACATGCACAATGCCGACATGGAAGTTGCTGGAAAACGGGGCAATGCCCTGCTCGAATACCGGGTGACTTCCGGAGGGCAACCGGTGGGATTTGTTGCCAAGAAAATTGTCGTCAGTGGTCTGCGGGAATACGACCCTGAAGTGATGGATCAGGTGGTCGCCCAGTTCAACCGCCTCAAGGAAGGGTCCTGACTTCCAGCAGGGGTTAAACGGCTCTCACGCTATATGAAAAAACCCAGCAGTTCCCGGGCAACTGGCTCGGGAGCCTCCTCCGGAAGAAAATGCCCGCAGTCGAAAGGTCGACCTTCCGGTTTTTCGGCATAGTTTTCCCATACATCAAGAAGGTCATAGGTGCGGTGGACAAAGCCGCGCTTTCCCCAAAGCACTAACAGCGGACACTGGATTTTACGGTGGCGGTCCTGCTTGTCATGCTGCAGATCAATAGTGGCGGCAGCCCGGTAATCCTCGCAGGAAGCATGAATCGCCGCCGGGTCGCTGAAGCACCGGACGTACTCCGCCACAGCCTCCGGTTCAAACTGCGCTCCCGGCCCGCTCCACCGTTTCAGTTTCTCGGTCAGATAATAGCCAGGATCGGCACCGATCATCCGCTCCGGCAGCCCACCCGGCTGAATGAGAAAAAACCAGTGATAGTAGCCAGTGGCAAACTGCTGATCCGTGTGGCGGAACATGTGAAGCGTGGGGGCTATATCCATGACACAGGCCCGACTGACCCTGTCGGGATAATCCAGCGCCATCCTGTGGACCACCCGTGCACCCCGGTCGTGGCCAGCAACCAGAAACTGCTCATGGCCCAGTTCCGTCATCACCTCCGCCATATCGGCAGCCATGGCGCGCTTTGAATAGGTGCTGTGATCAGGTGCCGAGGGAGGCTTTTCACTGTCACCATAACCGCGAAGGTCGGGGCAGATGACATGGAAATATTCACTCAGAAACGGTATGACCCGGTGCCACATGACATGAGTCTGGGGATAGCCGTGAAGCAGGAGCAGGGGCCGGCTGCCCTGACCGCCGTGCACAACGTTGATGACGGCGCCGGATGTCTTAATCCGGACAGTTTCGAAATTCTCGCCAAAATCCATGCCTGCCCTCCGGGGTATTTTCGGATGTCGGGGTCATATTCTTTCGCCAGGAGCGGTTCAGACCGCACTGATGGCAATGGGGCGCCGCCGCCTGCCCCAGGTTCCGGGCCTGGTTTCAAACACTCCGGGCAAGGCCGTGCCGCAGTTTGCACAGCAGCCCCGGGCATCCAGATTCCAGTCCCCGAGCTGATACCAGTCACGCTCGATCAGCAGCTCTCCACAGCCGCTGCACCAGGTGCTTGCGCCTTCAGCATCATGGACGTTGCCAGTATACACATGCCGCAGGCCGACCCGCAGAGCGATATGCCGGGACCGTTGCAGGGTTTCAGCAGGCGTGGCGGGCACATCGGGCATCTTCCAGTCCGGATGAAAGGCGGAGAAATGCAGGGGGACGTCCGGCCCGAGTTCGGTGAGGATCCAGCGGCTGAGCTCCTCCACCTCTTCCGGGCTGTCGTTTTCCCCCGGGATTAACAGGGTCGTTATCTCCAGCCAGCAGTCTGTTTCATGACGGATGTAGCGCAGGGTGTCGAGTACATTGGCCAGTTCTCCGCCACAGATATTGCGATAAAAGCGCTCAGTAAATGCCTTCAGATCCACATTGACTGCATCAAAGTAAGGGAAGAAATCCGGTCGCGCTTCCTCGCTGATATAGCCTGCGGTGACCGCCACTGTCCTGATGCCACGATCCCGGCATACCCTGGCCACATCCACTGCGTATTCCAGGAAAATGATCGGATCATTGTAGGTAAAGGCAACACTCCGGCAGCCGGCTCGCTCTGCCGCATCGGCGATGTCTTCGGGCAGGGCCTGGTCCGCCAGCGAATCCATCTGTCGGGACTTGCTCATTTCCCAGTTCTGGCAGAACTTGCAGGCCAGGTTACAGCCTGCCGTGCCAAAGGACAGGACAGGGGTGCCCGGCAGGAAGTGGTTGAGAGGTTTTTTCTCTACCGGATCCACGCAGAAGCCTGAAGAACGTCCCCAGGTCGTCAGCACCACCTGGTCATTCTGGCGGGCCCGCACAAAACACAGACCCTGCTGGCCTTCTTTGAGTCTGCAGTGTCGGGGACAGAGATCGCACTGGATACGCCCGTCATCCAGGGCATGCCAGTAACGCGTCGGGACAGTATCGGGAAGGCTTCTGGCAATAGTGCTGGGGGTATTGTTGGTCAAATTCCCTGTTCTCGCTCATCGGTGGGGCACTATGTACCTCTGTATGTAACTCTGTGACAATTCGCTGTTTGGCGAGTTCCCTTGCCCCATTTTGCCGCCTTACTTACCGCCTTTGCGCCGACTGTCGGAACCAGGAAGATGAACCGCGCCACCAAGAAAGGCCTGCGCTGCCTCACCCAGGGTTTCACTCAGGGTGGGGTGGGGGTGAACGCTCAGAGCCAGGTCCTCTGCCACAGCGCCCATTTCCACCGCGAGTACTCCTTCGGCAATCAGCGTCTCCGCCTGGCGGCCCACTATGCCAACCCCAAGGATGCGCTGGGTATCCGCGGCCAGTATGAGTTTGGTCAGGCCATCTTCTGAACCCATCGAAAGCGCACGTCCCGAGGCCTTCCAGGGGAAGTGGGCAATCTCCACGTCCACGCCCTGCTCTTCTGCCTGCTGCTCTGTCAGGCCGCACCACGCGATCTGCGGGTCGGTATAGACAACTGCGGGGACCGCCCGCGCATCAAAGGCCGAGGCCTCGCCAGCAATGACCTCAGCCGCAACACGGCCTTCCGCCATAGCCTCATGGGCGAGCAGCATGCCGCCAGCACAGTCACCAATGGCGTAAATGGCTTTATCTGCAGTATGACGCTGCTCATCTACCTGTATGAAGCCATCGTCATCCAGCTCGACATCGGTGTGCTTCAGGCCAAGGTCATCCGTATTGGGTTTGCGGCTGATGGCTACCAGCACGTAATCATAGGTCTGCGTGCCGGATTCCTCCCCCTCCAGAGTTGCCTTTACATTCCCGTCGCTTTCCTCAAGCTCCTCTACCCGGGTATTCAGATGGATGGCTTTGAATTCCTTCTCAAGCCTTTTCTGGAGCGGCTTGAGAAGATCCCGGTCGACGTTCCCCATGAGGCGATCGGTCATTTCCACCAGGCTGACCTCAGTGCCAAGAGCGGCATAGACAGTGCCCATTTCAAGTCCCACATAGCCGCCGCCAACTACCAGCAGCCGTTTGGGAATCTCTGGCAGCTCAAGGGCGCCCGTGGAATCCAGTATCCGCCTGCTCTCGGCGAAGTCGATACCCCGTATAGCCACAGGGCGGGATCCAGTGGCAATAATGGCATGCCCGAAACTCAGGGTCTGGTTCTCTTCCCCGGTCTCGACATCGACTTCACTGGAACTGCGGAATCTGGCCCGGCCGAACACCAGATTTACGCCACGGGTCTTGCACAATCCGTCCAGGCCTTTGGTGAGTGTATCTATAACCTGATTCTTCCATTCCCGAAGTCCCTTGATATCCACCTCGGGCTTGCCAAAGTCAATCCCCTTTGCCTTTGCCTCACGGCTTTCGTGAATCAGTTCAGTCAGCTGCAGAAGGGTTTTCGAGGGAATGCAGCCCCGGAGCAGACACACGCCTCCCAGGGTTTCTTCCTCGCTCACCAGGGTCACCTTGAGACCCAGGTCCGCCGCCCGGAAGGCCGCTGCGTAGCCGCCGGGGCCAGCACCAATAACCAGAACATCCGTTTCTGTTGTCATAAGCCCCTCTAGACCGCCAGCAGGAAGGATTCGGGATCCTGCAGAATGTCGATGATGGTTTTCACAAAATGGGCGGCATCTGCCCCATCATTGATCCGGTGGTCGTACTCCAGGCAAAGGGGCAGCTGGAGACGCGCCTCTACCTTGTAATCGTCCAGGTCCCCGATGGCCACCGGCTCAAGGCGTGTGCTGCACATGCCCAGAATTGCTGCCTGGGGGTAATGGATAATGGGCGTGAAGCTGGTGGCGCCAATTGGGCCAGGGTTGGTGATGGTGAAGGTCCCCCCTTCCATCTCTTCTTTTTTCAGCTCGCCCTCCCGGGCTTTGTCCGCAATCTGGACGGTTTCCACGGCAAGCTCCATGACACCTTTACGGTCTGCATCCCTGATCACCGGCACCAGCAAGCCACGATCGGTGGCGACTGCCAGGCCAAGGTGGTAATGGTGTTTCAGGATGATTTCTCCGTTCTCCACATCCAGGCTCGCGTTGAACCGGGGGAACTGCTTAAGCGCTGCGACAACTGCTTTGAGCACGAGAACGGTCAGAGTAAGCTTCCCCCCCTGCTTTTCCACCTCATCCTTGTGGCGGCGGCGAAACTTCTCCAGTTCGGTGACATCGGCCACACCCTGATGCATGACATGGGGGATCTGGGACCAGGAAAGGCTCATCTGTCTTGCTGTGGCGCGCCGCACTGACCGCAGCGGCTGCCGCTCAATCTCGCCCCATTGGCTGAAATCAGGCAGCTCGGGCACTTCGGGCGCCTCCGTCGCCCTGGTGCCTTCCTTCTCGGGTTTCTCTTCGGCAAAGGCACGAACATCCTCTTCCGTCACCCGGTCATGGGGGCCGGTGGGTTCCACATCATGGAGGTCCACCTCAAGTTCCCGTGCCAGCTTGCGGGTGGCAGGTGCGGCCGGCACTGGACGGCTGCGGTCCGCCTTTCCTTTTTCTTTTTTCTCTTCGCTGTCCTGTTTCTCTTTTTTCTGTCTCTTCTCTTTTTCTTTTTCCGGCTCTTCGGACTTGTTCTTTTCTTTGCCCTTTTCTTTATCCTTGTCCTTGTCCTTGTCCTTGTCCTTGTCCTTTTCCTTTTCCTTTTTCTCTTCCTTTTCCGATTCTTTTCCGCCTTCGGAGTCACTGTCAGAGTCACTGTAGGTGACCAGGACCTCGCCAACTTTTACGACGTCTCCTTTCTTTACGTCTACGGACTCAATGGTTCCACTGAAGGGCGCGGGGATTTCGTTGATCGCTTTGTCCGTTTCTACGCTGACCAGCGGATCGCCATCCTCGATGCGATCTCCTTCTGATACATGAATCTCGACGATTTCTACCTCACTGAGCCCCTCCCCGGGGTCTTTCAGGGTGTATTCCTTTGCCATTGAAGGTTGCTCCTCAGTCGCTCAGTGCCCGCCTTGCACCATCGATGATCCTGTCTACGTCGGGAATGTAATCCTGTTCGCGGGCAAAATAGGGGGTGATAACGTCGTAGCCGGTCACGCGCTGGACAGGCGCTTCCAGATAGAAAAAAGACTTCTCGTTGATTCGCGCAATAATTTCAGCACCAGGACCGAAGCTGCGGTGAGCCTCATGCACGATCAGCACCCGGCCTGTCTTGCGCACCGACTCACTCAGCTTTTTGTCATCGAGGGGGGAAATGCTGAGCAGGTCGATGACCTCCGTTTCAACGCCGTCGTCCTCGGCCAGCTTCTCTGCAGCCTCCAGGGAACGGTGGGTCATCGCACCATAGGTGATCAGGGTCAGATCATCGCCCTCCCGCGCGACTTGTGATTCACCAATGGGAAGGGTTTCCTCGTCCTCCGGCACCTCTTCCCGAAAGGCCCGGTAAAGCGCCTTGCCTTCAAAGAAGATGACCGGGTCCGGATCGCGGATGGCGCTGATCAGCAGAGCCCGGGCATTGCGCGGCCCGGAGGGAATGACCATCTTCAGGCCAGGGGTGTGGGCATAGTAGATCTCGCGGCTCTCTGAATGATGCTCAAGCGCATGGACCCCACCCCCATAGGGCATGCGACAGACCATGGGCACGTTATAACGCCCCTGGGACCGCCACCGCAGCCGGGCGGCATGGCCTTCCATCTGGTGGAAAGCGAAATAGCTGAAACCGGAGAACTGCAGCTCACACACAGGTTTCAAACCGTTCACTGCCATCCCGATTGACATGCCAACGATGGCTGATTCTGCCAGCGGGGTGTCCATCACCCGCTCTTCTCCGAATTCATCCAGAAGGCCGTCGGTGATCCGGAAAACGCCGCCATCGACGCCTATGTCCTGACCCAGCAGAAACACATTGTCGTCGTTTCCCATTTCCTGCTTCAGGGCCATGTTAATGGCCTCTGCCATGTTCATCTTAGCCACGGCGATCCTCCAGATACTGCTTCATGGCGTCGCGCTGCTCTTCAAGGTAAGGCGGGCGCTCGGCGTAAAGGTGATCAAACATATCGATCGGGTCGCCCAGCTTCTTCATCTCTTTCTCGGCTTCATCCCAGGAAGCTCGGGCTTCTTCGGTGACTTCTTCGTCGAGCTTTTTGATGTCCTTGTCGGTTAGCAGCTTTTTGCTCTTCATATACCGCTGCAGGCGGGTGATGGGGTCGCGTTTTTCCCACTCTTCCACCTCTTCTTCTGAGCGGTACTTGTTCGGATCGTCAGCGGTGGTATGGACGGAAAGTCGATAGGTCACGCATTCGATCAGCGTCGGGCCATCTCCCTTGCGGGCCCGCTCAGCCGCTTCCCGGGTAGCCGCATAGACCGCAAAAAGGT
Source organism: Marinobacter sp. (assembly GCF_044799475.1). Classification (GTDB taxonomy): domain Bacteria; phylum Pseudomonadota; class Gammaproteobacteria; order Pseudomonadales; family Oleiphilaceae; genus Marinobacter. The sequence continues at coordinate 4,038,910 of NZ_CP085217.1, forward strand.
CGTTGCCATCCACCTGGATCCCCGGCATGCCGTAGGCCAGGGCTTTCTGCGCCAGGGTTTTCGAGGGCGTCTGAAGGTCCCGGGGCACGGAAATGGCCCACTGGTTGTTCTGGCAGACGAAAATGGTCGGGGTGTTGAAGACCTCTGCAAAATTCAGGGCTTCATGGAAGTCGCCCTCAGAGGTGGCGCCGTCGCCAAAGTAGGTCAGGGCCAGATTTTTCTCTTTCCGGTATTTCATTGCGTAGGCGATGCCAACTGCGTGGCTGAGCTGGGAGGCGACCGGAATGGAGATGGGCAGGTCGTTCTGGTCATCGGGAATGCGCCCCCCTTCGTTGTAGCCAGCGTTGTACAGAACCAGGCCACTCAGGGGAGTTCCCCGCCAGATGGCCGCCGCCGTCTCACGGAAACTGGGGACCATCCAGTCGTCACTTTCGATGGCTGCTATGGAGCCAATCTGGCTGGCCTCCTGGCCTTTCACGGGCGCGAAAGTTCCAATCCGCCCCTCCCGCTGCCATTTCAGAAGATATTCATCAAAGCGCCGGCTCAGCAGCATGGCTCGATGCATTTTCTTCAGCGCATCGTTGTCAATGTCCGGTGCCAGTTCTTTGTCGAGCTTGCCCTTCTCGTCGAGTATGGACAGATACTCAACCTGGTGCTCGAGTCTGATCTTTTTTCTCGGCATGGGATCCCTCTCGATAAACGCTCTCTGAATATTCCTTATGTCTCTTTGGCGATTTTCCAAGGGGTGGGCGGTTTTATGCAGATAAAAAGCAGCGCCCGACACAGAGGTCGGGCGCTCGGGGCTGGAGGAAAAGCATTCTCCCGGGACGATTCATCTATCGCCGGGGTCTTTCAGGATCTCATCGGCATGAAAAAAGGTGCCTTCGGGAAGATTCTCAAGAGTCTCAATGATCCGGGGATCCATACGATGGGCCCGGGCCTGCTCGAGCAGTTTTTCCCTGCTGGCAGGAAAATCGAGTCCGGAGATGGCCTCGTTCGCTTCGGTGTCTATGTACTGCGCTGGTCCTCTCGTAGCCATGACTACCTCCGTTGGCAGTGGATGAACATTGAATTCACTCCTCAAACCAGTCTAGCGCGCCGTTACGCGGAGATAAAACCCTAGTGTCCCGTCTGGAGGGCCGCCAGCAGCTCGCGCAGCCGGTCCATGCCCTGAACAACACGTCCGGGGGCACCTCTGAGCGTCAACTCAACCTCCTGCTCGCCTCCGGCGTCGGGAAGACAGGCAAGGCGCAGGTCAGGATATTCTTTCAGGAGGATTTCCATGAGGGGAATGAGCGGGCCTTCGGAGGTATCCGTCAGAAGCAGGGTCTGGCTCACCTCGCGGCCGGGAGCCTGAAGATGGGCGTAGTCGTGATCCAGCACCCACTCCACCATGGGCCAGGCCATTTTCGGAAAGCCGGGCACAAAGTGATGGTTGCGGACGGAAAACCCCGGAATCCGATTGATGGGGTTCGGAATGATATCGCTGCCAGCCGGGAATTCCCCCATGCGCAGGTGGTGGTCATTCAGCCTCTCACCAAGTTGCCCGCGGATTTCCGCTTCAGCCTCGGGGTGCAGGGCAATGGGCAGGCCGAAGGCAGCAGCAGCGCACTGCCGGGTGAGGTCATCGGGCGTGGCACCTATGCCTCCGAAACTGAAAACAACATCCCCGCTGCCCAGGGTCTGGACCAGGGTTCGGGTAATCAGATCCGGATCATCGCCGATAGTTTTCGTCCAGGAAAGCTCCAGCCCCCGCTCCGCGAAGCGGGGAATCATCGCTGGCAGGTGGGCATCCTGCTTCCGGCCATTGAGCAGCTCATCGCCGATCAGAAGCAGGCCAAACCGGGAAGTTTTGATATCCGTCATCGTCAGTTGCCTCGCGCCGTCTAGCTGCTGCTTACGGCCTCGCTCAGTCGTTCCTGCTGCTTGTCGGTTGCAGCCTGGGTGAGGGCAATGAAAAGGCCAAACTGGCCTTCGCTCTGAGGCATGAATTCAGGATGCCATTGAACGCCAATAATGAAAGGACGGTCCCGGTGTTCCACCGCCTGGGTCACCCCCGTAGCTTCCCGGGCAACTATTCTCAACCCTTCGCCCGGCTCATTGATGGCCTGGCTGTGAAGAGCATTGACGCGACAGGGATTGCATTCAAGAATCTTCACTAACCGGCTGTCAGGCTCCAGCTCCACTTCCTTGCGTGGGAGCACACTCCGTATTTGCGGAGTTTCGGTATAGAAATCGGTCAGCGCCTGGTGGAGCGATCCACCCAGAGCCACATTGATCAGCTGTGCTCCCCGGCAGATACCCAGCATGGGTATGCCCCCGTCCAGCCCCTTATGAATGAGGCCGAGCTCCAGATCATCCCGCGCCGAATCCTCTTTGGCGGTCGTGTGGCCACTCAGCAACAAGCGAACCAGATATATCAGGGGAAAAAGCAGGAGAATAACCAGTTTGCGCTTGAGAGTCTGGCGCTCCCGGGCCGCCTCGAACACCTCTTCCATACGCTCCTGACCGTAGAGTTTCGGCGCCACATCGGCACCGCCACCAATAACCAACCCATCAAGGTCGTCGACCCAGCGCTGACGGGAGGGGGTGATCCAGCAGACCCGGGCGCCTGCTTTTCTAAGGAGCCATCGGGTTGCCCACCAGGCGGCACGTCCGCCTCGGTCTGGCCCGGTTACGCCGATCAGGGGTTTCTTTTTTCTACTCAAGCCAGCTCCCTTGTCCGGAAAACGTGTTTTACTGAGCCTACCCAATCCGGGCTGAGAGATACAGTTTTGCGCAAAGGTGCTGAAACCCGTTCACTCTCCGCCTCTTGGCACGCAAGCGCCGAATCAGGTAGTTTCAGGCCATTGAACGTTTACATTCACATCCAGAGCTGCCGATCAGATCATGACAGACGAAACCCAGAAAGGTCATGACGTCAAAGTGGGCATTCGACACTTTTCCCGGTTTTCCCGTCGTGTTGTCAGCAATTTCTTGCGCAATCACGGCATATTGCTGGCAGGAGGGGTTGGCTACAACATACTCCTCTCTGCGGTCCCCATGCTCGCGATACTGGGCGCCCTGCTAACCCAGATAGTGGATGAAACCCGACTGATGGAAGTCATGACCGTTCAGGCCCGGCACCTGGCGCCGTCCCATGCCAGCCTGGTGCTTGATGCAGTGCGGGCGTTCATGGAATCGCGGGATCTCATAAGCATTGTGGGCATCCCGGTTCTGCTGTTTTTCAGCTCATTTGCCTTCCGGATGCTGGAGGATTCCATCGCCATAATCTTCCATCAGCCGGGCAGCCCCCACCGCAGCTTCTGGGTGTCTGCCATCCTGCCCTACGCGTTCATTCTGGTGCTGGGAATCGGCCTGCTGGCCCTGACGGTGGTGTCGGCCATTGCCGGCACGGTTTATGAAGACCCGGCGTTCATTCTCCACGTTTTCAGTTTCTTCAGTGTCTTCCTTCTTTTCAGTGCCATATACAAGGTTCTGCCCACCGTGCGGATAGCCCCCAGGCGGGCATTGGCGGGAGGTCTGGTGGCTGCCATTCTCTGGGAGGGTACCCGGTTTCTGCTGATGTATTACTTTCTCAACATATCCCTGGTGGGTGCTGTCTATGGCTCACTGGCAACCATCATAGTATTACTGATCAGTCTCGAGATTGCCGCCATGATCCTGCTTCTGGGGGCGCAGGTGATCGCCGAACTTGAACGTAGCGCACGACATGGCCTGCCCTGGCACAAGTCGCCTGATCCTGCCGAAAACCGCGAGTGATCAGCTTCCGGCCTGGCCCATGGTGTCGTTAAAGATCTCTTCAACGGATTGGCTGGAGCGGCCGCCAGTGTCAAATCTTTCCCTTCCGTGGCTAAACAGGGCTTCGGCCGCCGTATCGCCATCCTGCGACGGGTTCGCAACTGTCGCTGCGAGTGCCCGCTCCAGTACATAGGAACTCAGGGTTTTTCCTTCCAGCTCTGCTGCGGATTTGAGGCACTCATACTGGTTCGGGCTGACGTCCAGTGACAGTTTCATGTCGCTTCCTTTTTCGGGGTAACTGTTACTCCATACTTCAGGCTAGCACCACCCGGAAAAAAGGAACATAACATATGTTTCTTTTCTGCCAGCAGACCCCGCTTTAAAGCTCTAGATGCCGTGACCAAACAGGCCAAGAGCCCCCAGAACGATCAGATAACCCGCAACGATGTAGTTCAGTAACCGGGGGAACACCAGTATGGCGATGCCGGCACCAAGGCTTATCAGTGGTGCAAGTTCCAGTTGGAGTGTCATTGTCTTGTATCTCCCTTGATCAGAATGAAATCCGTGGCCGGTGGCCACAGGGTTACATTAGCAGGTCCCGCTGGTTCCTGCTCTTCATCCGTTTCTCTTCTGCCGGATGCATGTGACGGCGGGGTTAAGATCCGGCGGTTCTGACGCAATTTGCCAGTTTTTCTGTCGCAGATAGCCAGGTGAGTTGCCGTCCTCGACGGATACACTCCGTCACATGGCTGTTACAGAAAGCCGACAGAATTGAACCCAGGCAATTCCCCGCACAGGCAGGAACAATAATGAAAAAATTCTCCCGGCGTGACTTTCTCAGGGCATCGGCACTCAGCGTTGGCGCCGTAGCTATTTCAACCGGCCTGGCTGGCTGCCCCTTCCCCACCGACGACAATGAGAACGGCCGGCCAGTCAGCTTTACTCATGGTGTGGCCAGTGGCGACCCCTTGCAGGATGCGGTTATTCTGTGGACACGGGTGAGGCCGGACAGCACTCCTGAAATACCGGTAGTGACCAGATGGGAAGTCGCCACCGATGCAGATTTCGCCAATCTCACCCATACCGGCTCCATCAGGTCCACACAGGCCCATGACTACACGGTCAAGGTGGATGTCCGCAATCTGAGTCCGGGTCAGACCTACTACTACCGCTTCCGTGCGGGCAACAGGATTTCCGCCACCGGCAGGACCCGGACGTTGCCGGAGGGCAGTGTCAGCAACGTCAGGCTTGCTGTTCTCTCCTGCGCCAACTATCCCGCCGGCCACTTCCATGCCTATGCAGAAGCAGCCGCGGAGGACCACCTGGATGCCGTGGTGCATCTGGGGGATTACATCTACGAATACGATAACGACGGTTTTGGCACCGAGGACGCAGAGGAACTCGGGCGAACCCTCCCCGCTGACAATAATGTGGAGCTGATTACCCTCGCAGACTATCGCAGGCGCTACGCGGTTTACCGGAGTGATGTCAGCCTGCAGGCGCTGCATGCAAGGGCTCCGTTCATAGTTGTGTGGGACGACCATGAGGTGGCCAATGACGCCTGGGAGAATGGCGCCGAAAACCATAATGCCGGAGAAGGTGATTTTGGCGAGCGCAAGCTGAATGCTCTCCAGGCATGGTTTGAATGGCTACCGATCCGACCCGCCTCCAGCGATGACCGTGAGACCATTTACCGGACATTCCGATTTGGCGATCTGGTCTCTCTTCACATGCTGGATACACGCATCATAGGGCGGGACCAGCAACTGGATTACGCCAACTATCTGACCCAGACCGGCATTGATGCCCAGCGCTTCCAGGCTGACCTGACGGACCCCAACCGCACCATGCTGGGGGCCGAACAGCTGGGCTGGATCCAGACAGCCCTGGCCCAGTCGGCCCAGTCCAACACAACCTGGGATGTTCTCGGCCAACAGGTACTGATGGGCCGGATGATGCTGCCAGCGGAAATGCTCGCAAACTTCATCAACCCGGACCCCAGTGTGCTTTTGCCCATGTTCCAGGAACTGGCAATGCTCAAGGCCCGCTATCTTCAGGGCGATCCTTCGCTCACCGAAGCCGAGATTGCACGGATAACCACGGTTCTTCCCTACAACCTGGATGCCTGGGATGGCTATTTCGTCGAGCGGGAAGTTCTGCTGGAAACCGCCAGAAAGCTGAACCGGAACCTGGTGGTGCTGGCAGGAGATACACACAATGCGTGGGCAAACGATCTGAAGACCATGAGTGGCGAGATTGCTGGAGTGGAATTCGCTACCGCCGGCGTCACCTCTCCAGGCCTTGAGCAGTACCTTCAGTTGCCAGATGCACAGGTACCCGCAGCGGAACAGGCACTGGAGCTGCTTGTCGATGACCTGAAGTATCTCAACATCAACCAGCGTGGATACATGATTGTGGAGTTCACCCGGGAGGAAGCCCGGGCGGAATGGCGCTTTATCAGCAGCGTCAAGACGCAGGAGTATGGGCTGGACTCAGCCCGAGGCCATGCCATGAAAACGCTGCCAGGGGCAGGCAACCGCACGCTTCTGCCTGTTGTCTGAGGTTGGGGGCGGGAAGACATCAGGTTTTTAGCGGGTCTTCTCTGCATAGATGGCAAGTTCACGCTCATGGCGGCGCTTTTTCGGGTCTTCGTCAGCGGGAACTGCCTCAATTGCCTTAATATAGTAACCAGGCAGCCCATGCTCCCGGGCACCATTCAGGACATGCTGGCTGTACCAGCAAAAAGGTCGAACCGATGGGTGGATATCTGTGGCGTAGTACATCTGGACCCTGAGCGATTTCCCGTCCCGGGTCTCAACATCAACCAGCTTCTGCTCGTACCCCCAGCCCAGGCCTTCGGCACGATCAAGGATGGGCTTTTCCCGGTCAGCGATTTCGTATACCACTCCCAGAACCTGATCATCCGGGTCGCAGGTAAATAGCGCATCGCACTTTGCCGAACCGTCTCTCCGGCTCAGCTTGTGGAACACCAGGCGATGAGCTTCAAGGGCTGCCACTGCCACGAACTCCGCCGAGGGGACTCTGGAGCGGATTCGCGCGCTGGACATGTTTGAACCATAGCTGAAACAGAGCACTGCATTTCTCCGGCTTCGGCGGAAATGATCGTCTGACGGAACCCATGCGTTTCCGTGCCGAACGCTGATATGATCGTACCAGAACTGCCCGGAGCGTCGACGGCGGGGATTTCATCAGAGCGCACAGGTCGCTGCATCATCACTAAAAGGTGAACCATGGCCAGAGAACAGGGTAATACGGGCAAACTGGACCGGCTACTGCAGGAACAGCGCGAATATATCGCCAAACGCGAAAAAGGCTACCGGGAGAAAGCCCTCAAACTTTATCCCTGGATCTGCGGCCGTTGTGCCAGGGAATTCACCCGCTCGAACCTGAGCGAACTCACCGTGCACCATGTTAACCATGACCACGATTACAACCCCCCCGATGGCAGCAACTGGGAGCTGCTGTGCCTTTACTGTCACGACGAAGAACACAACAAGTTCGAGTCCTACATCAGCTACGGCGGCGGTTCTGACGCCAAGCGGGAAGCTGCGACTTTCAATCCGTTTGCAGGTCTGAAGGATGCAATGAAGGACAGGAAGTAAAGTCCGGCACAGCTAGCCGGGCTCTTCCGCTTCTCCCTGCAGTTCTCGCTTCACCTCGGTGTCGGCATGGCCGGTACCATACCGGTTACGGGACCAGGCATACATGACCAGCCCCAAACCCATCCAGGCCCCGAAAAACAACCACTCCACAGACATCAGCGCCGATGGGCTTCCAGGCATGTAGAGGCCGATCATGCCCAATGAGAACAACAGAGCCACGATCCCCACCACGCCTCCCTGGCTGACCCGGAAAGGCCGCTCCAGCTCCGGCTCCTGACGCCGAAGTGCCAGAAAAGACAGGGCCACGAACACATAGGCGATCACAATGCCAAGGCCTCCGGCGTTGACCAGCCACACCAGGGCCGGACGGCCGAAAAAGGGTGCGACGCTGGATACGACACCCTTGAGCAATATGGCGTTGACCGGCGTGCGGTACCTGGGATGCAGCTTCGCCAGGAAGGCGGGCAGCATCCCGGCCCTGGCGAGCGCATAAATGGCACGGGAGCCACCCACATAAAAGGCATTCCAGCTGGTGATGATGCCGGCGATACCGGCAAACACCATCAGCTTGCCGGCCCAGGGGGACTGAAACACTCCCTGCATGGCGTCCGGAACCGCCAGGGTGCTGGCCTCAAGAGCGGCGGGATTCAGCATCAGCGCCGTCCCGAGAATAATAAGGGCATACCAGAAAACAGCGAGAATCACTGAAAACATCAATACCCGGCCAATCTCCCGGAAAGGCAGGTCGATTTCTTCTGCGGCCTGGGGAATCACATCAAAACCGACAAACATGAAGGGCACCATGATCATCACGGTCATGATGCCGCCGACCACCCCCCTCTCCACATTGAACAGCGGCTTCATGGTTTCAGTTTCACCGGTAAACAGTGAGCCGGTGATGAACATGGCGCCCACCACCAGAATCAGAAGTGTCACCGTCTTCTGCACCAGCGCGGCCGTGCGCACGCCGATGAGGTTTATCCACATCATGGCTACGGAGCCTGCCACACCCACCGCCACCCAGGTGGCCTTCACCTCCCAGCCCGCCACTGTCCACAAATGGCCAACGGCATAATCGGGAAAGAGATGTTCCACCACCGTGGGCAGAGCCACAGCCTCAAAGGAGACCACGCTCATGTAACCCAGCACGATGCTCCAGGTGCAGATAAAAGACGGGAAATGCCCCAGAGCCCGGTAGCTGTATACATGTTCTCCGCCCACCTTGGGCATGGCAGCCGCCAGTTCAGCATAGGTCAGGCCCACCAGCACGATGGCAGCGCCTCCCACCACAAAAGCCGTAATCGCCCCCAGGCTGCCGGCAGACTGAATCCAGTTACCTGTCATCACTATCCAGCCCCAGCCGATCATGGCGCCAAAGGACAGCGCCAGAACATCCCTGTTGGCCAGCACCCGCACGAATTCAACGTTAACAGCTGGCGTCTTCACCGATTCCCCTCCGTCATGTATGCCTCCCCTTTCAGTAAAACATACACCCGGCTTCCGCTCATCAACAGGCGGTTGTGTCCACAGTCATCCAGAAATTTCATTTGAGGGTGTCATCATGGTTCAATTGAACTATAAAGGAAGAGCTGAATCCGGAAACCGGGGTGGTCCGCCAGTCGCGGTACCGGTGTTTGCTGGCAGTCGGAATCCACTGCCCTGACAACCTACAAAAAAAGGAAAGATGCCAATGAAACCCGCCAGAAAAATACCCGGGAGCCCCGCACGGCTATGGGCAGCAGCGTCATTGCTGCCAGTCCTGACCTTCGGTATGGCCAGCACTGCGCTGGCTGACTGCGAAAGAGGCGCACTGGACCCCATGTACTGCGATGAAAACGGAGATCTGGTTGCTGACCGCCCAGACGACAAGTCGGAGTGGCTCAATCCGGACACCCTTATTTTTGCCTATACCCCGGTAGAAGACCCTGCCATCTACTCAGATATCTGGCAGCCCTTTATCGACCACATGGAAGAAGTCACTGGCCGGGACGTTCGCTTTTTCGCGGTTCAGTCCAACGCGGCCCAGGTGGAAGCCATGCGTAGCGGCCGCCTCCATGTTGCGGGCTTCTCTACGGGCCCAACACCGTTTGCGGTCAACCTCGCCGGCGCAGTGCCGTTTGCTCTGATGGGGTCCGATGAGGGGCAGTTTGGCTATACGCTGCAGGTCTATACCCAGGCGGATTCAGACATCACCGAAGTGGCAGACCTGAAAGGCAAGCGTGTCGCTCACACATCCCCAACGTCCAACTCCGGAAACCAGGCACCGAGAGCACTTTTCCCTGAATTGGGGGTAGTGCCGGGTGAAGACTACGAGGTGATTTACTCCGGCAGCCATGACCAGTCCATGCTCGGTGTTGTCGCCGGCGACTACGACGCCGCACCCGTGGCCTCTGAGGTGGTTGAACGTATGGCGGCTCGTGACCTTTACGACGAAGAAGATGTGCGGATTGTCTGGGAATCGGATCGTTTCCCGACTACGTCCTATAACTACGCCTACAACCTGCACCCCGACCTGGTCGAAAAGATCAAGGAAGCCTTCTACTCCTTCAAATTCGCCGGGACGGAACTGGGCGAAGAGTTCGAAGGCGTGGAATCCTTTATCCCCATCAATTACAAAGAGCACTGGAAAGTTATCCGGGCCATTCAGTCTGCCAACGGTGTGCAGTATACGCCGGACAATCTGAAGTAACGCCGCTCTCTTCCCGGTGCGATCTGCCATGTTTGCACCGGGAAGCATTCCGTCCATTTCTTCAGGTGCAAGACTTCTATGCTTGAGATTTCCAACCTCGTTAAACGTTACGGCAACGACGAGTCGGTACTGAAAGGTCTGGATCTGGCCGTGGAAGGCAACAGTGTGGTTGCCATCGTGGGGGCTTCCGGTGCTGGCAAAAGCACCATGCTGCGGTGCATAAACCGGCTGGTAGAGCCTACTTCCGGCTCCATCAAACTTAACGGCCGGGAACTGGTCAGTCTTCGGGGTGCCGGCCTGCGCCGGGCCCGTCGAAAAATCGGTATGGTTTTCCAGGGTTTCAATCTGATCGACCGGCTGACGGTGATGGAAAATGTACTGGCCGGCCGTCTTGGTTATGTTTCCCTTTACCAGGCTCTTACCAGAAAATTTCCGCAGACGGACATAGATCGTGCATTCCACCTTATGGACCGTGTCGGCATTGCTCATTATGCCAACAAGCGGGCAGACGAACTCTCCGGCGGCGAGCGTCAGCGCGTAGGTGTTGTCCGGGCTTTGATGCAGGAGCCGGAAATTCTGCTTGCCGATGAGCCAACGGCGTCCCTGGATCCCAGAACCTCGGAACAGATCATGGTGCTGCTGCAGAGCCTCGCCAGCGAACTGTCCCTTCCGGTGCTGATCAACATTCACAACGTATCCCAGGCCAGAACCTACACCGATCGCATTGTCGGACTGCGCAACGGCCAGATGATTTTTGATGGCGTCCCTGATGAGTTCAATCAGGATGCGCTGGACGCGATTTATGGGGGCATAGAGGCCCCTGATGAAACGGAAAGTGAAGAACAGCAGACCTCGGAGGCCCGTGCGACATGAGCGAGGCAGGACAGAACCCCGGCCCGCTGACTGGCCAGAAATGGAAAAAACCACCCTTCATCGCCAGTCCATGGCTCAGATACGGCCTGTTGCTTGCAGTCGCTATTTATCTCTTTTGGACATTCAACACTCTGCCATTCAACTGGGAGCGCATCGCCGAAGGCCTGCCCAGGGCCGGACGCATATTTGGCGGGGCTTTTCCTCCGAGCTTTGAGCGTGGCGGGTTGATGTGGACCGGCTTCAAGGAGAGTTTTCAGATAGCCTTTCTGGCCACCCTTCTGGGGGTCTTTCTGTCCATACCCATAGCCCTGATGGCAGCAAAAAATCTTGCGCCCATGCCGTTATACATTCTGGGCCGCAGCATTATCATTCTCTCCCGCAGCTTTCACCCGGTGATCGTCGCCATTCTGTTCGTGGCTGCAGTTGGATTTGGCCCGCTTGCCGGCATCCTGACCCTGACACTCTATTCCATCGGGTTTGTCGCCAAGCTGCTTGCTGAAAAAGTTGAGGAGATCGACTGGGGCCAGATGGAAGCCGTGCGGTCGGTTGGCGCAGGGTTTTTCAAGACCCTGATATACGCCGTCTTTCCCCAGATCCTGCCACGCCAGATAGGCCTTTCAATGTACCAGCTGGACAGCAATCTGAGGGCTTCGGCCGTGGTGGGCATTGTCGGGGCTGGCGGTATCGGCTCAACCCTGATGAATGCATTCGGGCGCTACGACTACGACTTCGCCTTTGCAATTCTGATTCTCATCGTCGGCGTAATTCTTGTCAGTGAAGGGATCAGCGGATGGGTGAGGAAAAAAATATGGTAGAGCAGACAACTGATTTGACCACCCGCGCCTGGACCCGGTACAGCAGGAAGGAGCGCTGGATCCGGTTCGCGATCTACTTCATCACTCTTTTTGCCGCAGTCTGGGCCGTGAGGGACATTGATATTTTCTGGCCCTGGGTATGGGATGCACCCACCCAGATCCAGAATCTGGGCGGGCGGATGTGGCCACCCGAACTCGCTGCCTGGCCCGCGATCCTGAATGCCATGCTGGAAACCATCCACATAGCCACACTATCCACCATGCTCACCATCTTCATCGCCCTGCCCGTATCCTACATTGCGGCCCAGAACACCACGCCCAATCGACTGACACTCTGGATTGGCCGCTTCATCCTGGTATCCAGCCGGTCAGTCAATACCATTATCTGGGCGCTACTGTTTGTGGCCATCTTCGGCCCCGGAGTGCTGGCGGGCATACTGGCGGTGATGTTCCGCTCCGTGGGGTTTATCGGAAAACTCATGGGCGAGGCCATCGAGGAAATTGACCGGCGACCAGTGGAAGCCATGGAAGCAACAGGGGCCTCCCGCATGAAAGTTGTGCTGTTTGGCATTGTGCCCCAGGTCATGCCCGCGTTCTTTGCCATCGTCATCCTGCGCTGGGATATCAACATCCGTGAATCCACCGTGCTCGGCCTGGTTGGCGCAGGAGGTATTGGCGTTCTTCTCCAGGGCTCCATCGACACCTTCGCCTGGCAGACGGTGGCTACCATATTGCTGGCCATCATTGCGCTGGTCCTGATGGGTGAGGCCCTGACAGGCATGCTCCGCAAGAAGGTACTGTAACCGTGACGCCAACGAGCAAACCAATGCACGACTTTGATTTTCAGAATGCCCGATTTCTCTTCACGGATGTGGATGACACGCTCACCACCGACGGCCAGCTACGCCCCGAAACCTACAGCGCCCTGTGGCGTCTGGCGGATGCTGGCATTGTCATTGTCCCGGTAACTGGCGGCTGTGCAGGCTGGTGCGACCAGATCATCAGGACCTGGCCGGTGCGGGCGGTTATTGGCGAGGGCGGCAGTTTCTACTTTTCACGCAGCGCAAACGGTTCCGTAGATTGCCGGTACTGGGTGGATCATGAAAGTCATCAGGCGGACCGGCTCGCTATCATCAAAGCCATAGGTTCGCTGGATCCTGATCTGAACATCACTCTTGCGAAGGATCACCATTTCCGTCTGGTGGATGTTGCAATCGACTATAACCAGGACTGCCGGCTTCCGGAAAGTCAGGTCCACCGGATCATGCAGGCACTTCTCGATCACGGTTTCCGGGTAAAAAAAAGCTCTATTCATATCAATGTCGCCCAGGGCACTTTCGACAAATGTGCCATGACCCGGCGCATGGCCGCCGAGCTTTTTAACCTCTCGGCCGAGGAACTGAAGGCCCGGTCCGTTTTCATTGGTGACGCACCCAACGATGAAAGCATGTTTGCCTTCTTCCCCCAGAGCGTAGGAGTTGCCAACATCCAGCCTCACCTCGAGTACCTGGAATCTCGACCCGCTCATGTGACAGAAGGCCGTTGCGGATCAGGATTTGTCGAACTGGCTGACCAGTGGCTCGCCAGTATCACCCCACCAGAACCGGTCAGGCCGGACTGAACCCCTAAAATGAAACTTACTGAGCGACAGAATCTGATTCTCCAGCGGGTGCGACGCGAGAACCACGTTGAGGTGGAAAACGTCGCCCGCCAGTTCCAGGTAACATCACAGACCATTCGCAAGGACATCAACCGCCTCTGTGAGCTGGGGCTACTGAGACGGCGTTACGGCGGTGTGAGCCTGCCTCTTTCCATGTCCAATGTATCGGTTACCTCTCGCCGGGGGCTGAACCAGTTCGCCAAACAGGCCATGGCGGCGGCGCTGGCAGGTTACATCCCCGAAGATGCCTCGGTTTATCTGGGCGTGGGGAGCAGTGTGGAATTTGTGGCCCGGGAACTTTCTGCCCACAGCAGTCTGAAAGTACTAACCAACAATCTGAGCGTGGTCTCTGCCCTGAGCGGCAACCCAGGCATTGAGGTACTGGTGTCCCGGGGGAGCCTGCGCCATAACGACCTGGATCTCGTTGGCCATCACACGGTCGAATTTTTCAATGATTTCCGGGTGGATTTTGGGGTAATCGGCACGGGAAGTCTGGACACGACCGATGGGCTGATGGATTTCGATGAGCGGGAGTCCGAAATAAGCCGGGCGATTCTGGCAAATTCAAGACAACGGATACTGGTGGCAGATCAAAGCAAATGGGAGAGAGCTGCCTCGATAAAAGTGGCGCCGTTCTCAGGGATTGATCTGTTCATTACCGACTCCATCCCGGATGACAAGCGCAATGCGCTCCCCGCCGAGCTGAAGGTAATCCGGACCCAGCACTGCTGAGCCCGGATTTACCGGAGCCGCTACTCCGAAGACACTAGTCCGAGGTTCCGAACTTTTCGTGCTCTCCGAGCATGGGCATCTCGTTCCTGTCCCGGGCCATCTTGTAAAACATCACCATCTTGCTGGTGTCAGTGTTCCAGTGCTCACCCTTGTCAATATGAATCTCCAGCAGCCCAACGTTTTCCGAATCCTTGCCCTCGGGAAACCAGTCCGCCACAAAGGGATTCCAGAACCTGTCAATCAGCTTCTTATCCCGGGTGACACAGCCTGTTCCGGTCATCGATACATAAATATCTTCGTGGGGATCGGCGAAGGCAACACAGACGTCGTTGTCTTCCTCCACTTCAAAGACCTTTTCGGCATGAAGGTCGGTGAAAAACCAGAGAGTGCCGTCGTATTTATCCTGCACGAGATACATGGGCCGCGACCGCAGCTCTTTGCCATGCAGGGTGGTCAGCATCCCGGTCCGGATTCCCCGGATCAGATTCCAGATTTTCTGCTTGTGCTCTGGGCTGGACATAGTCTTTCCTCCAGGTTCTGGTGAATGAATATGCTCGCTCACACGGGCTTATAATCTTAAAAAACCTGCCCGGTTACTTTTAATTTCTGATCTCTCCCCCGACCTACGCAGCAACAGCCCATTTATATCACCCTGCGACTCCCATCTTTCAGGACCCGGGCCGAAAGGTCAGTCATTCCGGACAGCACATCAGCCTTTCGCTTTATATAAGTTGTAGCATTCAACGCCTGGATGTTCCATCCCCGGGACCGAGGGAGCAAAATGTACAAACGTACGCGCTCGGTAACATGCATACCGATTTTTGATTCAGTACCGCTTTTCGCTACAGATCAGACCTCTTTCTCAAACTCCTCCCTGATAGCTTCCACCCGCTTTCTGTTTACGCCCATGTCGGAATAGCCCAGCCTTGACGCTGACCGCACATGGATGCAGTTTTCCTCTGGCTGGCAGTAAAACTCCAGATCATCAACGAATCCGAGCAGCTTCGACGCACACTGGAAGTAAAGGTAGCCCTCCACTTCGTCAATCAGTGAGGTCCGGGGCATACGCTCGACCATCTCCTGCAACCTGGCCATGGCCCGCTCCGGTGACCCGCTGTACCTCAGGGGTTCGATACGGTGCTGGCGGGAATCCGACTGACTGCAGACACAGTTTGGCTTCGCCGGACAGGCTGCCAGGCGACCATCCCGGATACCGAGGTTTTTGGGTCTTCTTCCTGCGAACATGATCAGCTCCCTAGATTAATCCTGCCGTCCTGAGCGCGAACACGCCCAAAGTAACGGTTATGCTTGCCATCAGTGTAGTCAGGGCAATGATATTGGCTGCCAGCCTCGCATTGCCTCCAAGTGCTTTGGCCATGACGAAGCTCGCAGCAGCCGTAGGACATGCAAAGAACAGGAACAGCAGCCCCAGCTCTCTTCCCTCAAAACCTGCCAGCATTGCACCGGCGGTGCAGAGTGCCGGCAACACGACCATTTTCATCATGCTGGCACTCAGAGCTGTCTTTCTACCAGCCTGAACTCCCCCAAGTGACAGCGTGCCACCAATGCATAGCAGAGCCAGGGGCAGAGTCAACGAGGCAAAATAGTCTGCACTTGTCATGACCCATCCCGGCAGGCCTATCTCCCCCCATGCAAAGGGAATGGCCAGAAAAACGGAAATAATAAGTGGATTGCGCAGGATATCTTTGAGAATCATCCACCAGCCGGCTTTTTCGCCCGGCTGGTAAGACGCAAGGACAATGACTGAAAGAGCGTTATACAGGACGATGACGACCCCGATAAGCAACCCTCCTGCCGAAAGTCCAAAATCACCGTACAGGCTCTCTGCCAGAGCAAGGCCGACAATGCTGCAGTTACCACGAAAGGCTCCCTGCACGAACACCCCTCGATGGTCATAGGGCACCCGCCATGCCGCCCAGAGCCAGCAGAAAACAAAACCTGCCAGTGTTGCGAGGGCAAAAAAACCAAGTAAGCCAGGATTCAGAGTTGCACTCAGGTCAGCCCGGACAATGCTCAGAAAAACGAGGGTCGGTAATGTGGCTCTGAATACCAGGGCAGAAGCGGTATTGATGAATGCAGTATCAATCCAGCCCAGGCGTCTTAATCCCAGACCGATGAACACCATGGCGAAGACTGGAAGGGTTATTTCGAGTGTATGTAAAAAGGTTTCAAACAGTATCATGGTCGGGCTGCCAGGAAACAAAAGGCTCTTGAAAGAACGTCCCCCCTCCCAACTCAGTGGTCGGGGAAACACGACAGCGATGGATGTGGCAACGTGCGAAAACGTAGCTGTTTTTCACCGGGACCGGCGAAACCGCTCAAGAGCCCTGTTCAGGTGCACACCCATGGCGGACTTCGCCCAGTCCTCATTGCGAGCCTGCAAGGCCTCGATGATTTCCTGGTGTTGGTGAACACTCTCTTCCATTTCTTCGGGGGTGTAAATAAAGAAGCCACTGACCATAGGCAGATGCAGAAGAGTGCGACCAAACATGCGCAAGTAGCTCTGGCCAGCGGCATCGAGCAGACCTTCATGAAACAGCTTGTTGGCCTGGGAGATCCTTTCAATCCGGTCGCTCTTTTTCCCTGCAATGGCCTCTCGCATGGCTTCATTGGCGACAATTATCTCGTCAAGCTGCTGGGCGGTGATGTTCCGGGCCGCCATGGCCGCGGCCTCGCCCTCGAGAAGGATACGCAGCCTGAATATGTCTTCGGTATCAGACTTGCGCCACCCAGTGACAATCGCACCACGCGTTTCGGCCTGGGTTAACAGTCCCTCCGCAATAAGACGCTGAAAAGCACCACGTATAGGCGTACGACTTGCTCCCAATTCTGCGGCGACCGTTTCCTCGCGCAGATGCGTCCCGGGTTCGTAGTGGTTCACCATGAGCTGACGCCTAAGCGTCTGGTATACGCGTTCTCCAATTTTCATGACATCTCAACCCGGAATATCGAGGGCGCAACTCCAGGCTGCGCCAGGCAAACGTTAGAATTGCCGGCGGTTTCCGACAATCCTGACATTTGGTGCTCAGGTCGCAGCCGGCGGTTTTTTGAATTTCTTCCAGAGAGGCACTATCAGGGTCACCGCAATCATTGCGATCATTATCCAGGAAATCCAGCTCTGCACCAGATAGCTGAAATCATCGCCGGAAATCAGAAGTGCCCGACGAAGGGATTCTTCCGCCATGGGGCCCAGAATGACCGCAAGGACAGCGGGTGCCGTCGGAATGTTCATCTTTTCCATGGCATAACCCAGCACCCCGAAGAATAACATGAGCCAGACCTCAAACATGCTGTTGTGTATTGAGTAAATGCCGACCACGGTCATTGCAATAATCATTGGCGCCAGGACTGCCGGGGGCACTTTGAGCACGTGGATGAAAGCACGAGCGCCAAATCGGCCGATGATAAACATCAGAATGGCAGTAAAGAACATGGCCAGCATGAAGCCAAAGACGATCTGGGGATCATCCCGGAACAACTGAGGGCCGGGACGCAGGCCGTGGACCAGGAGTGCACCCAGGATTACCGCTGCCACAGCACTCCCCGGTATGCCGAGAGTCAACGCAGGAATCAGTGTCGCGGCGGTATCCGCGTTGTTGGCGCACTCTGGAGCGGCGACGCCTTTCGGCTCGCCTTTGCCGTATTGGTCATTGTCCGGATCCGAGCGGCGCTGCTCGTTCCAGGCAAGAACAGCTGCAACGTTCCCCCCAAGGGCCGGAATGATTCCTATCACGACCCCAAGCACCGATGACTTGATCCAGACGGGAATCAGAGAGCTCCAACGGAATTTGACCGCGGTTTTATCGAGCTTTGCGTCAGTCTCGGTGAAAAAGGCTTTAACGGCCAGATCAATGGCTGGCGGAATTGCAAAGAGCCCCGTCAGCAACACGATGATATTGATGCCACTCATGAGCTCCGGCTCATCAAATGCAAACCTTTCGGCTCCGGTCATTGCATCGATACCTACCAGGCCCACGACCAGTCCAAGACAGGTGCTGAGCAGTCCTTTTGCCGGGTTATTGCTCAAAAGCACAGCGATAGCCGTCATCCCGAAGAGCGCCAACCAGAAATAATCAGCAGGGCTGAACTTGAGTGCGATTGCTGCCAGAGGAGGCGCCAGCAACAGCAGCGCGATTGCGCTTACGCCGCTGCCAATGGAGGAAGAGGCGAGTGAAATCCTGAGAGCCAGGGGGCCCTGCCCCTTCTGTGCCATCGGATACCCATCGAACACAGTTGCAATCCCTGCCGGTGTGCCAGGAATGCGTAGAAGGATCGCAGGAATGGACCCGCCATACATGGCGCCATTATATATCCCTGCAACCATCCCAAGTGCCACCAGAGGATCCATGGTGAAAGTCAGAGGGATGAGTACGGCAATGCCCATGGTCGCTGACAGGCCTGGAAGCGCGCCAACCATGATGCCCACTGCTGTACCACCGACCATCGCAAGAATGACGGGCAGAGTAAAAAGCAGGGGAAGAGCTGCGAGAATGTTGCTGAATATGTCCATCAGTTTGCACCACCAAGCTGGAGCAGGAGTTCATCTGGCAATTGAACCTGCAAGATCACGCCAAACAGCAGATAGAGAACCACAACAAAGATCACGGGAGCTGCCACCAGAATGGACTTGTTCCGATACCCCAGAGCCAGCATGACCGAAGGCACGAATAGGAGGGTGGAGGTGAAAAAGCCAATCAGCGGAATGATGATTACATAAGCCAGGGATAGTCCCGTGAAAAAAGCAAACTTTGGCCAGTTGATGGTTTTTTCGGGGGAAGCCGCCCCCTCACCTTTACGCAGTGCCATAACACTCTGCAGCGCCCATATGGCCGAAAGCAGAATAGCCAGGGCGGTCACCCCTTTTGGCAGATAGCCCGAAGGCCCCGAGTATTCCTGCGCTTCAAGAAAACCAGCAACAGACAGTGCGATCACGATCAGCGCTGCCACCAGTTCAACCAGAGGTTTAGGCATAGTTGAAATCCAGATCATCGAAAAGGAAAACGGGGTGCTGGAGCCGTAATAAACCATGCACCCCGCCGTTTTCGTTTACATTCAGCTTACTTGGACTGAACCCAGGGCTGAGCGTCCCAGAGTTCCTGAAGCTCCTGATTCAGAGTTTCAAGTTGCTCCTCGAACTCCACCGGACCCATGTAAGACAGCGGAAGCCCCTGCTCTTTCGATTTCTTCTGGAATTCCGGATTGGCGACAGCCTTTCTGACGGCTTCGCTCAGCTTTGCGAACCGCTCGGGGGGCATACCTGCCGGAGCACCAATTCCCCTGTGGGAGCCCATCACCACGTCGTAGCCCTGCTCTTTGAAAGTCGGCACCTCAGAGAGCCTGTTCCAGCGTTCCTTCGACATCTGCCCCAGGATGCGCAGGTTGCCTTCTTCCCAGTCG
Organism: Marinobacter sp.; assembly: GCF_044799475.1. GTDB lineage: Bacteria > Pseudomonadota > Gammaproteobacteria > Pseudomonadales > Oleiphilaceae > Marinobacter. Next base: position 4,058,461 of record NZ_CP085217.1, read on the forward strand.
TCTACCGCCTCACCCACATTCATGCTCGCCATGGTGATATGACCACCGAGGGTCGCTGCCCGCAGCTCGGCAGTGCCTGAGAACGGAATGTGCCGAAGCTTGATCCCCGCTTTCCGCTCAAAGGAAAGCACAGCCAGGTGATCATCACCCCCAACCCCAGTGGTGCCATATGTGATGGATCCCGGATTTGCTTTCGCCTCCTTGACCAGCTCCTCCAGAGACTCTATGTCGCTATCCGAGCGCACGCTGAGCGCACCTGCGTCGTAAACAATCTGACCTACCGCATCCACATCTTCCATGGCGTAACGGGTCTTACGCTGGATCGGAATGGCAAGCAGGTTGGGAATATTGATAAAGCCGATTGTGTAGCCATCAGCCTCCGCCTGCGCGAGTGCCGTGAAACCTATCTCGCCACCAGCTCCCGGCCGGTTGAAGACGGTAATGGACTGTCCAAGGTGCTCTTCGATGTATGGCGCCAGGGTACGGGCAGCTACATCGGTTCCGCCGCCGGCGCCGTAGGCCACGATCATTGTGATCGGGCGCTCGGGATACTCGGCAGCTGCCGAACCAGCACCTACCGACATCAATCCCGCTGCAATCAGGGCAATCAACTTTCTTGTTTTCATCAGGCTTTCTCCAACTGTGAATTTTCCAAAGATCCAGAAAATACTTAATCCCAACTTTGGATACATTGATCCTTTGTCATTGAGCAAATTATGTCAAGATCAAAATGAACTAAGCGCATATCGCCTATATGCCACATCAATCAATAAATGTTTTTAATCAATCACTTGAATAAACAAATAATACTAATTTACTAGCAGGGAATGCATTTTTATCAAAATATGACTTGCTTTAAAAAACCTGTTTTTGTACTGTTTTTGTACTTAATTTGAGCGTTTTTTATGCACAACAAAGAGCAAAAAGCGGGCGGATCGGTGATGGCCCCGCCTGAAAAAACATGGAAAAACCGCGCAGTCGGTGATAGCTGGCGGGCTCTAAAAGCAATCCGGCTCTGTTCCCTGGCCACTTCACCCGCGAAGGAGAATCGAAAATGATCCACCCGAATACAGGCGCCCGCCCCACCGTCTGCGTAGTGGAACCCATCCACGAAGATGCGCTCTCCGCGCTCCGAGCCTGTGTACGACTGATAACGCCCGAGGAAAACGCGATGAATCGCTGGGTGGAGGAAGCCGACGCGATTATTGTCCGGAACAATCAGATTAGTGGCACCGACATTGCAGCTGCCAGAAAACTGAAGGTGATCGGCAAGCATGGCGCCGGAACAGACACGATCGATATCGAGGAGGCTGCCCGTCGTGGTATTCCGGTGTTATCCACCCCTGGAGTGAATGCTGCCTCAGTTGCCGATCTGGCAGTCGCAATGGCCATGTCCCTTGCGCGCAACCTGTCAGGCCACACCGAAGCTCTCCGGGCGGGCACGCCCTTGGCGGGACAAAAGCGCATCGGGTTTGAAATGGCAGAACTGCCCCCCGGCATCATTGGTTTTGGCGCCATTGGAAGGGCTGTGGCTCAGCGCCTGCAGACCGGCTTCGGTGCCCCAGTGATGGCTTACGACCCCTTCGTACCGGAGACTGCCTGGCCGCCTGAAATTGCTCGCGCCCAGACCGTGGATGCTCTGGTGCGCAACAGTCGACTGCTGTTCCTCCACGTCGGACTGAGCGATGAGACCCGGGGCATGATTGGAGCCGACCAGCTATCAGCGATGCCGGCCAATTCTTTTCTTATCAACTGTGCCCGCGGGGGCGTAGTGGATGAAACCGCGCTGGTCAATGCCCTCACCTCGGGCCAGTTGGCAGGCGCGGCGTCTGATGTTTTCGAGCAGGAACCGCCATCTCCGGATCACCCACTTCTTCAGCACCCAGGCTTTATAGCAACCCCGCACATTGGGGCCTCGACAGAGGCTGGCTTGCGGCGAACCGGCCTCGAAGTGGTGAACAAAGTACTGGCCGCCCTGAACGGCCAATAAGGCGAATGTATTGGCCTTTTTCGAGAACCTGCGCCACGGCGCCTAGTTAACAAGGTAATGACCATGACATTAGGGTTCCGCATCCTGAAACGTAAAAGTGTTGTCTCCAAAGAGCTGGTAAAGGCATTCGATCAGGTGCCAGTAGCCAATGTGAGCGACTCGATGGCACGAATGACCTCCGCTGGATCCCGTGTGCGCCCATACCACGCGGGAGCAAAAAGACTGTCGGGACCTGCCATAACAGTGAAAACCCGGCCTGGCGACAACCTGATGTTTCACAAGGCGCTGGATATGGCCCAGCCGGGGGATGTCATCGTGGTTGATGCCGGAGGAGATCTCACCAACTCGATGATGGGTGAGCTCATGGCACATCATGCTGTAAAACTCGGTGTGGCCGGCATTGTTATCGACGGAGCGATACGGGACCTGGACGAAATCCGCAAACTCGGCCTGCCCGTTTATGCCGCTGGTCTGACGCACCGCGGACCCTATAAGGATGGGCCGGGGGAGATCAATGTTCCGGTTTCCATCGATGGCATGGTGGTTATGCCTGGAGATCTGGTCATCGGCGACGAGGATGGTGTGCTGTGCGTGCCCCAGGAACAGGCCGAGGAAATACTGAAAGCAGCAAGGGAAAAACAGGCGGCCGAAATCAGGGAGCTGGAGCTTATCCAGGCCGGAAAAAGTGACCGGAGCTGGGTCAATAATGCCCTGAAACAGAAGAACTGCGAGATCGAAGAGTAGGTGAAATCTTCCTGCTGGGGCCGGCTGGCGGAGATTTTTTGTCTGCCATGCCGAATTTGCACCTGAATATCTGATCACGCAGTATCAGGAATACAGGTTCAAAACTCACAGCAGGAGGACAATACATGTACGACTTCCTGGAGCAGAGCACCCGCCTCATGCGTCAGGCCGCAGAGCTGGGCAATATCAACTCCAGCGTAATCGAGCTGCTATCCGCGCCGGGCCGCGTTGTGAGCTTCCGCATTCCCCTGAAGATGGACGATGGCAGCTGCCGCATCTTCGATGCCTACCGGGTACACCATAACGACGCGTTAGGCCCCACCCGCGACGGCACCCGCGTCTCCCCCGAGCTGGATCTGGACGAGTGCAAGGCGCTCGCCCTCGTGATGTCCGTCAAGCACGCTGCCGGCATGATTCCCGCGGGCGGTGGCAAGGGGGGCATTGCCGCAGACCCGCAAAAACTGAGCAAGCGCGAATTCGAGCAGCTCTGCCGCGCCTACATCCGGCACCTGCGTCCGTCCGGACCGGACTTTGACGTGCCCGGCGCGGATGTAGGCACGGACATGCAGGCCATGGCCTGGATGCTGGATGAATACGAGCAGATAACCGGCCGCCACACACCAGCAGCAATCAACGACAAGCCTCCCATACTCGGTGGCACCCTCGGCGGCTACGAGGCAACTGGCCGCGGCGTGTTTGACACCTTTGCAGCCGCAGCGAAGGACATCGGCTTTGAAATCGAAGGGGCAACCGTGGCCATCCAGGGCTTTGGTCAGGTTGGCTCTGTGGCCGCAAAGTCATTCCAGGAAGCGGGCTGCCGCGTGATTGCGGTCAGGGAAGTTGACAGTGGCGTTTACGCAGAGGCCGGCATTGACATAAACGAACTGCTGGAGCACCGGGAAAAGACCGGAAGCCTGGCCGACTTTCCGGGAACCACGGCCATAGATAATGACGGGCTGTTCGGCTGTGAGTGCGACGTCCTCGTGCCAGCAGCCCTTCAGGGCGTCATCACCGAACAAAATGCCGGGGAAATAAAGGCAAAAATGGTGGTTGAAGGGGCTAACGCCCCCACCACCCTTGAGGCGGAAGAGATACTTATCAAGCGGGGTATTACTGTCGTGCCGGATGTCCTCGCCAACGCAGGCAGTGTTCACCTGTGCCAGATGGAGCGGACCCAGGGAATCGCGGATCAATTCTGGGACCGTGAAACCATAGAAAGCGAACGCTGCAGGCGCCTGATTAACGGTTACGAGGCCGCCGCCGCAATGGCAAAAGAGCACGAGCTCAAATCCGTGCGGCTGGGTGCCTGGATAAACGCCCTCAAACGCATAGAGGAGGCAGTGCTTACCCGGGGCTGGTGCTGAGCACTTCCCGTTAGCCGGTCAAAAAAACTGCAAAATGCCGAACACAGCCAGCAGGGAGACTGGCATGCTCAGCAGAATCACCGCCGCCACATCGTCCTTCGGGCCGCCGTAATGGCTGGCAAGCAGGTAGCTGATCACTGCAACCGGCATGGAAGCCTGTATCAGCAGGGTTTTCGCCACGATGGGCTCCAGCGGCAGAAGCATGACCACGGCAAGAGCCGCCCCCAGGCCAAGAATCACCCTGCCAATGGAGAGCCCGGCTATTACCCGGATGCGCCCCAGCTCATGGAGGTTAATGGTGGCAAGTGACCTGCCCAGAAGCAGCAGCATTACGGGTATGGTCATCCCTGCCAGCAGATCCACGGTGCGCACCAGAGCTGCCGGTGTGTGGAGATCGGTGGCGACCCAGGCCAGACCGATGACAAGGGTAACAATGGACACATTGGAGAGAATGGTCTTCAGGGAAAAAGCCCCGGACAACAGCCAGACCCCAAGAGTGAAGTGGCTGATCTGAACAGTGGTGGAAATGACCACCGCATGGATGAGCGCCTCCTCCCCCAGCAGCGAGAACACCAGGGGGATACCCAGATTACCGGTGTTAGGATTCACCAGCATCGACAGATAGCCCCGGACTTCCAGCCCGGCCAGTTTGAGGCCAATTGCCCCCACTACCGCGGATATTGCCAGCACCCCAAGGATTGCCATCAGGGTTTCCGAGACCGCCCAAACCGGCGTTTCCATGCCAAGCAGCGCGCTGAGGATAAGAGCCGGCAGGCCGATCGTCGTGACCAGCCGGGAGAGAGACGGCGAGTCGAGCAACGTGGAATTCCTGGCCAGCGCCAGCCCGAGGCCAGCACAGAAAATAACCGGGAGCAGTGCATTGAAATAAGCCAGAAGCACAGCGGACAACCTCGGAAGATCATGAAACAGCGGGCATTGTAGACCTTTGCTCGCGCACATTCCTGCTGAACCGGCTATCTCCGGTTGTTGAATCCTCAGCGGCCCTGTGCAAACGTAAAACTTCATTTTTGCTCTTTAAGCCCGCACCGGGAATAAATTCGGAGCAGAAGCCATGATTGTCAGCAGGAGGGACATCGAATGAAAGTCGTCACAGTGGAAAGCCCCGCAAGCCTGGACAGCCTCTCAGTACGGGACAGACCCGCGCCGGAAAAACCCGGTCCCGGAGAAGTCCATGTCCGTCTCCATGCCAGCTCACTCAATTTCCATGATTACGCCGTGGTGACCGGAATGATCCCCACAGAGGGTGGCCGAATTCCGATGTCCGATGGCGCCGGCACAGTGGAAGCCGTCGGGGAAGGCGTCAGGGAATTCCAGCCAGGTGACCGCGTCGTCTCCACCTTCTTTCCCACCTGGCTGAAGGGTTCGGCCGCGATTGATGATTTCAGCACCACCCCAGGCGACGGCATGGACGGATATGCACGGGAAGAAGTCATCCGCCCCGCCAACTGGTTTACCCATGCCCCGGAGGGTTACAGCCACGCCGAAGCAGCTACTCTGACCACAGCGGGTCTCACGGCCTGGCGGGCGCTGGTGGTAAACGGCGGGATTAAAGCAGGCGACACGGTTTTGACCCTGGGCACCGGCGGTGTGTCCATCTTCGCTCTGCAGTTTGCCAGGATGATGGGAGCCCGTGTCATCTCAACTTCTTCATCCAATGAAAAGATGGAACGTCTCCGTGAACTGGGCGCCGAGCACACCATCAACTACAGGGAAGAACCTGAATGGGGCAAACGCGTCAGGGCCCTGACCGGAGACCGGGGCGTGGACCATGTAATTGAGGTGGGCGGCCCCGGCACCCTGCCCCAGTCCATCAACGCCCTGCGCATTGGCGGCCATATCGCACTCATAGGTATTCTCACCGGTCAGTCAGGTGAAATACCAACTGCAAAATTAATGGCAAAACAGGGCCGGTTGCAGGGCATCATCGTCGGCAGCCGAGAACACCAGACAGACATGATCCGGGGCATTGAAGCTGGTGGGCTGCGCCCGGTCCTGGACCGGTCATTCCCCCTTGATGACATTGCCGATGCCTTCCGGCATGAGGAGGCTGGGCGGCACTTTGGCAAGATCTGCCTGGAGTTCTAATCCCTCAGGACAGTTTCCGCATCTCGAAGACATAGGCCGGCATCAGCCGGCCGGTTTGTGTTCAGACATACCAATCAGACCATGAGAATGGATATACCTGTCACATTCCGGGACACAGTTCCTTGAGTCCCGGAACACGCCTGATAGCATCCTGACCAATTGTTAACTTTTGTTGCCGCGGGTTGTCAGCCGGACAGGGACGTAAAGACCATGCATTCTCTTGGCGAGTTTTTCGCACATATCCGGAACGGAAACTGGACAGGATCCATAGCCGAGTCCGCACAGACCACGCGGCTTGGTGCTCGCACTTTCGGGGAGCGAGTCACAGAGCATCTGACCAGGCTGCAAATGGCCAGGATCGAGGTTGGAACCCGCGTTCTTCTCAGTTCATCCAATACGGTCGAAACAGCGGCGGCTTTCGTTGCGTTATGGCACCTGGGCGCCACCATAGTCCCGGTGAAAGCGCCCCTGCCGCCGGAAGGCCTGAATGAACTCGCCAGGGACTGCAATGCCCGCCTGCTGTACTGTCCCGAGTCACGCATGCTGGACGCTCTGGCATCCTACGCGCCCGAGCGCGCCCTGTTTGTCACCCGTTCCCGGCGCGTCGTTACCGGCTGCGATCTGGCACTGATCATCTATACCTCGGGAAGCACCGGCCGGCCCAAAGGCATAATGCTTTCCCATGCCAACGTGATTTCAGCGCTCCGCTCGATCGCCTTTTACCTGAAAATGGCACCGACAGATCGCATTCTGTGTCTCTCACCCCTGTCCTTTGATTACGGCCTTTATCAGCTGCTGCTGACTCTGTATTGCAATTGCGATCTCGTGCTCTACAACGAGATGTTCCATCCCGTGAAGCTGATCAATGCCATCGAAAAGCATGAAGTTACGGTGGTCCCGGCCGTGCCGCTGGTGGCCACTCTCCTGCTCAAGGGGCTTTCCCTGTCGCCCGACACATGTTTCCCGACACTCAGGTGCATCACCAACACCGGGGGCCACCTGCCAGTAAGAAGCATTTTGGAACTCAGGCGGCGGCTACCCCATGCACTGATCTGTCCAATGTATGGCCTTACCGAATCCAAGCGGGCACTTTACCTTCCACCGGAGGATATCGACCGCAAGCCCGGGTCGGTAGGAATTCCCATGCCGGGGCTGGATGCGAAAGTGTTCAGGGAGGCTTTGGATGACACCGGTAACACAACGTTTGTTGAAGTAAATGATGGTGAAGTGGGAACGCTTTTCGTTCGGGGAAGCTCCGTCATGCAGGGCTACAGGAATGCAGCGAGGGGCGGCGCTGAGATCGTCGCCGGCGACTACCGGGATGACAACTGGCTTTGCACCGGAGATCTGTTCCGGCGTGATGAGGAGGGCTATTTCTTCTTTGCAGGGCGGGAAAAGGAGCTCATAAAGCAGGGCGGCTTCTGCCTCTACCCCTCTGAGATCGAAGCGCTGGTGCAGTCCAATGATCAGGTTGAACTGGCCGTTGCGGTGGCCAGCGAAGACCCTTTTGGCAATGAAACAGCATGCCTTTTCGTCAAGCTGACGGAAAGCGGAGACAGACGGGAATTCGGCCGCTGGCTGACACAGCGCCTGGCCCGGGACTACACCCCCCGCAGGATCGAATTCATCGATCAGCTGCCCTACACCACCAATGGCAAGATCGACAAAAAAGCGCTTCAGAAGCAGCTGGCATCAGGCCAGTAAATTCCGGCACCAGACCGCAATTAAAAGAACAGAGGCTTGAACAAGTGTCCATCGAGAGCGTTAAAACATTACTGGAAAAAGACCCGGAGATGTTCCAGACCCCCTGCTTTGTGTATGTGCCAGAGCTGGTCGAGCGGAATTATCAGTCGCTCAGAGAGGCGATTGGCACTGACCTGATCATTTCCGTCAAGGCCAACCACTGTATCGATCTTCTGACCCTGATCAGCAGCGGAAAGGACGGATTCGAGGCAGCCTCGGAAAGTGAACTGAGCATTCTGACCATGGCGAAGGGACACTACAGTTTCGTCAACAGCCCTGGCCTGACAGCTGCCATGGTTCGCAAAGCCGTGGGTGCAAAAGCGCAGCTGGTTGTTGATCACCCCGAACAGGTGGCGCTGCTTGCTCCCTACCGGGAAAGACTGAAGCCGGTGATGCTCAGAGTCCACCCCAGTGCCCTGCTTGAGCTTGAGCCCCGACAGAAAGTCGGGCACTTCGGCATGGACTGGCAGGGCCTGTGCTCCGCCATTGACGCCCTGCGGGAACTGGAGATTCCAGTGGCAGGACTGCATTGCTTTCAGGGGTCCTACAGCTTCCAGAAACGCGCCATTGCCACCGTGTCGGCCATGGAGGGTCTTGCCCAGCGCGTGGAAGAACGCCTCGGCTATGCCCTTACCATTCTCAACCTGGGTGGTGGCTTTGGCCCGTCGTGGCAGACCGAAGATTTTGATTTTGAGGGCTACCGGGAGCGCCTCATACCCATGCAGGCACGTTACCAACTCCTCCATGAAGCTGGCCGGGCCATATTCGCCACCGCGGGCTGCTTTCTGACCCGTGTTGTCTCGGTCAAGACCCTTGGTCAACAGCGCTACGCCGTGTGTGACGGAGGGATTGCCCAGAATTTCCTGCTGGCCCAGACCGAATCCCCTTTCAGCCGTCCATTTTCACCGCAATTCTGGCCCACGTCGGGCGACAAAAAACAGCAGGACATCCGCACCACTCTGGTGGGAAGCAGCTGTAACAAGGACGACGTCATTGGTCAGGTAGACGGCCAGGCGGCTCTGCCAGCCATTGGCGACATTGCCCTTTATCCCATGTGTGGCGCCTACAACCGGACCTATTCCCCGGTTGATTTCCTGGGGCTTGCCAAGGCCAGGGAGTACATCGTACATGAAGCCTGAATTTGTCAGGGCCGGACTTCGTTCTCTTGCAACGCCGGTTCTCACACCTCTGGAACGTCTTGCCGACCTGCCGCCCGCAGCTCGCCAGCTCGTGACAGCCGGGGTTTTACGGCTGGCAGATTCGAAAATGCTGATCGAGGATCCGCTCACCCCTTTCAACATCGCCAGCCATCCCCAGTCTGCCACTGAGACCCCGGCGGCGTTTGGCCGGGAAGACCGGATAGAACGGATCATTGAACAGGCAACCGGACAGGGGCTGAAACCGGCTTTCCACAATCTGATGCAGGAATTCGCCTACACCCTGATTGATGTCTGTGGGAACCCATCCCAGCAGGCTCTGGTGGCGGACTGGCTATCCCGGGGATTCGTTGGCAGCTACCTGATGACCGATGCCGGAGGGCCTGGTATCAGTGACTGGCAGACATCTCTGCGGGAAGATGGCGGACAACTGTATGTCAGGGTCAACAAACTCTGGGCCATTGAAGCCCACCGGGCAGAATTCCTGCTGGTCGTTGCCAGACCGCAGCGGGGCTTTCTGCCCCTGACGTTCCTTCTGGACCCTGCCCGTGTGGCCACTCTGGACCGGGCACCTGTCGGGCAACCGTTTCTGGAAGGTCATCTGCAGCTCGGCAATGTGCAGGGAGAAGTGCCCGTTTTTCCTGAGGACATTCTCAAGCAGGGCGGTCTTGCCGTGGTTAACAAGGCCCTGACTTTCGCCCGCCCCCGCTTTGTCCGGGCTCTGATGGCGCATCTGACATGGCTGGAAACAGAGGGTCGACTGCTGATTGACGAAACAGACCGTTCACTCGTGCAGTGCGTTGTGCAGGCAGCCGATACCATCTGCGCCAGAAAGTCTTTTACCCGTGAATCAGTCGACGATGTACTCGCAACCAAATATCTCGCCAACGAACTGCTGCTGAAACTGGTTGTCAGCGGATGCGTCGAACAGGCCGGGGACGAGCGGGATCTGCTGGCCTTCAGCAAAATGGAGGGAAGCTCCTACCGCTGTTTCCTCGAACTCTACAGCAAGCACAAGGCGCGGAGATCATGACACCGATCACCCTGCAGGGGGCCCTTTACCAGCCTCTCAAGCGCTACATCTATCCGCCGGCGGGAGAACCAGGGGCAATGGAAGAGGACCTTGCCCGGACAATCTCCACCCAGGCAGAAAAACTGACCGGACAACTGGAGGTGCAGCCCGAGCTGCACTTTGTCACCAGCACGATGCTCACCAACACGTTTACCCGCGGGCATCTTGACTGGGCGCGCCTGGTCAAGCGCTGTGAAAAGCATGATGCCCTGCCACCTGCTACATTCCTGAACGGTTACGAATGCGCTGGCTGGGGCTATATTCTCCGCTACCTTGAGCAACTGGGAGGCACGCGACGGGTCCTGATCAGTATCGTCGATGTAAACATCTACGATTATGAATACTGGAAACACAATTCCAATTGGGGCCATTCCGGGTTTGGCATAGGCACGCTTTTGCTGGAGCTGGGCGAAGGGCCGGAGCAGGCAGTGGATGTCTGCGCCTTCAACAGCGCCAACCCGGTGGCCGACTTTGCCATGGCCATTCGCCGCCGTCTGACCGCCGAAAAGACTCGTCTCGCAGCATTGCCTTTCTTTCCCGAAGCCACACAACCGCTTTTTGACAGAACCCTCGGCACCTTCACCCGCCTGCCGGACCGTCACTCCCAGTGGGGGCACTGCTTTGGCTCCGACCCCTGGTTGTCGTTGATTCTGTCCCGGGAAAAGCTGCAGACGGCCAACTCGGATACCGGTGTACTGGTCTGCTCCCTCGCCTTCAGCGGCTACTACGCCCTCGCCCGCATTACAGTGCCACCGGCGGCTGCGCTCAGGCTGGAAGCGCCGCTTGAGGGCTGGCCCCTGAAGGAGGTGATATGACATCGCTCCCCACTCCGGACTGGCACTTTGAGGGGACCCTGAGCAGGCCCCTGGGACGTCAGGTGGCCACCGAAGCAAGGAACATGGTGTTCCCGCTGCATTCGGAATCGGATTTCATCTGGGAAGCCGGCTTCACCAATTCCACGCATCCGGTCTATACGCTCCCCTCCACCCATTACGGTTTTCTCGATGCCCTTTTAAAGGAGATCGACCGCTCGGATCTGCCAGTAGATCTGATCCTGATGCGTCTGGGCTCACCAACAACCCTGCCCCTGCCGGCGCGCCTGTTGGGGCCGGACGTCTTCCTGTGCCTTGATCCCCAGCCCCTGCTCATCAATGCGCTGGCACAGGAGAAAAAGGTATTGAGCGTCGTTGACCGTTTCTGCATCCGCTACGTGGACGAGCAGGGCGACAACAGCATCAGCCTGAGTTACTGGTCCCCAACCGGGGAGCCACAGGGTTTTCACGAGCCTGAAAGTTTTCTGGCCCAGCAGGGCATCATCAAAAAAACAGCCCATCAAAGAGGCGAAGCACGATGAAAAAAACAATAACTGTCAGTGACCTGGAGATTCTGGAAAACGAAGCCCCGGAGCGTATCACCGGCTTCCTGGAGCATACGGCCCGAACCATAGCCCGGCCAGACATGATTTACGTGACAAGTTCATCGGAGCTGTCCTTCCTGACCGCACCCTTCATGACGGATGCCATTCATGGGCTACTTTCATCACTTGAGGGCGTACCGGCACGGATTCTGTCCCAGGCCTGCCTCGGGCTCTATACAGCGGTTCAGGAGTTCTGGCGTGATGACAGTGTGAACGAAGCCCTTGTGCTGTTTGTGGAAGCACCGGGAACCCATATCCAGATTGGCCTCAACGCCATCGGAATCGGCAACCTTGAGGGTCAGGAGGGCCTGGAAACCAAACCGGGCATTGGCCGTTGCTGGCTGCGAAAGGTCGATCAGGCGGCCCTGCAGCCAGACGACATCGTAATAGACCGCTGTGAGATCTACGCGGTTTCCTCGGAGCTGACTTCCTCGGCCACCGTACTCAGAAAACTGGTGGGGGACATCGCAACACAGCACGCAGAATCCCCCGGCAAACTTGTCTCCTTTGAGGTATCCGCCCGCTGGTCAAAGAAACTGGCCGAGGCCATCAGGCCCGCCTGCGCCCAGTCGTCGACCGAGCTGGAGTGGCTTCCCAGCATTGAAACCGGGCACCACCATTACATGAGCCTGAAGCAGCCCTGCGAACTGCTGCATTACACCGCCGAAGTCGCGAGGCAACCGCTGATGCTTCTGGGGCTGGGGGGTGGCGGTCGTATCGGGCTACTCCGGGCAGTGAGCGGAGCCCATTTCCGGCGCAGTGACATTACACCACCCAGAGTTCAGGAATTACCCTTCCAGCCCTGGTTCAAAGGCACCCGGGAGGTAGTTTACGCAGAAGGCGACGATTACTACCCGGGCGTCCGGGATTACATGCTGTGTGTTAATGCCCAGTACCGGGGCATTCCCAACTTTTACTTCTACTGGGAGATCAGCCCGGCAGAACTGGAAAAAGCAGGTGCCGACGCCGACCGCACGGCTCATATTGCTGAGTCCGCCCCGTGACAACCAGGCCGGCCAACCAGATCGAGCGCTTTGCCATGAGGGATGGCTGTCAGCTTGCGGTCCGTACCCAGGTGGCGGAGCGGCCGCAGGCGGTCTTGATCCATCTGCATGCCAACTCTTTCAGCAGCCTGGCCTATATGAGTTACTGCCGCGCGCTCGCGAAAGAAGGCGTAAAACCCTACTTCCAGGATGCCCGGGGTAACGGACAATCCGAGGGAAAGCCCGGCGACCTGGACTACATCGGGCAATTCGAAGATGACCTGAATGATCTGATAGCGGCTGTCCGAAGCCGGCACCCCACCCTGCCTCTTTTTCTTTCGGGTCATTCCGGCGGGGCGGCGGTGATTCTGCGCTACCTGAAAAAATATGGTGACAGTGACCTGGCAGGTCTGATCATGCTGGCCCCGGCACTGCAGCCCCTGCCCGAGGCTTCCCGTTTCGATATGCCAGGCAGCCACAGTTTCTTCCGGCTCCGCTACCTGCGAAATCCCGGAACACGGCGGAAAGCACCAACTGAAAAACGGCCACAGCTTCCGCGAATCCGATATGGCCGCATCCGCCTGAGCGAGCACTTTCCGCCTCTTCAGGGGCTGGAGGTCATCCGTTTTCCCGGTGATGCAAAAATGGCCGCTGTCCAGGGCAGAACCCTGGGATTCAGCTACCGGGCGGCGGCGTCCTGCTTCACCTTCGATTATGAAAATACGTTTTCCCGGATAAGGGTACCTGTCTTTCTGCGTATCGGCCGGGAGGATGATGTCACTGAGCCTGGGCTGATCGAAACCATAGACCGGTGGCACCTGCATCCCGAACTCAGGCGAAGCACGGCCATCGTCGAGGGGGCCGATCATTTCAGCATCGTGCGTCATGCACTGCGGGATCTCGTGCCCTGGATTCATGCCAGTATCGAGTCTGCCCCAGAGGCGGCTCACTGCCCCGGCAGGAAACAGGCATGAGGGCCCACGCACAACAGTTCATCGGATGGGTTACGTCGCCCGCTTCCCCTTCTGTTGGCGAGCAGTTGCGCTGTCGCACCAATGCCTTCGCCGATGCCCGGTGCGTGCGGGCGGTCCCCGCCAGCACCTCTGCTCATCTGGGACTCGTGACCCTCTGTCCCGATTCCGAGCCGGCATCGACAGAGGGCCAGGTGACTACCGGCTACACGGTACAGCTCATCGATGAAAAGGCCCGGTCGTTGCAACAGGTATATCCCCTGAAAACGGACATTCTGGTCCGGCGATTCGGCACCAGCACTCCCCTTCACGTCGACGGCGTTTTCTCTGCTGCCTGGCAGACCGGCCTTGATGAGCTGAACGCCATCCACGACGTGGCAGGCATTTCGCCGCTGTATTACGCCGAAATGGGCGACGCCATTGCATTTGCCACGGATCTGAATCTGCTGCTCAGCTGTGGTGAATTCCAGCGTCTCGACCCTCACGCCCTCGCCTTCTGGACAGCACAGGGATATGGCCAGCTGTCGCAGACGCTCTATCGGGGGATCAGACGGCTGCCTCCCGCCTCCAGCCTCAGAGTCCGATGGCACAGGAACCGGCTGGAGCTGGAAGTGAGAGCCCTGGAGGACACCTCCCCCGTGGGGGTGACGGAAGGCCCATCTGCCATGGAACCTGTGCTCCCCCTTGAGCCCGGCGGCCCGGCTTCGGCTTCCGAGGCTTTCAACGCAATCCCCGGCCTGACCTGGGAATGGGGCCAGCCCGAGGATTTTCGCTGGGAGCTGACTTATCTGAGTGCGCTGCAGAAGGCAGACCAGACCCTCTGGCTATCCGACCTGGGGAAGGAGCTTTTCGAGCCCGTGCCAACTGATACTCCCGGCGCAGGCTCTTTTCGTGCGATTTCACACCTCTGTCGGCCAGGGGTGGTGCCTGCCAGGTCAGAGCCATCGAACCCGAAAAAGCAGGCCAGCGCCGAATGTCTGACATGGCACCTGGAGGGGCTGGTGAATCTGGCATCAAGACTCAGTTGCTTTGCGAGCCGACATGGCAAACTGATTCTGTTCCCCTGGCTCAACCGACTGCACCGGCAGCTTCTGGCCAACGATAAGTCTCTTCTGAGCCAGCTATCGACCCAGGTTCCATGCCGAGTCCCGATCTGGTCCGGGTTTTCCCTGAGGGATCCCGGTCCGTTCAATCTGTATGACGCTTTCCAGCGGATCGGCCACGGTGACAGCCCAACACTTCAGTTCTTCCAGCTCGACCCCTGGCGAACCCGCCGGCTGGTGCCCTGTTTTGGCGGTACAAACCATGAGGAGGCCACACGTCTGGCTGTCCTCATGCTGAGTTTCGACTACCTGGCGCGTATGCACAGGTGGTCTGTTTAGCGTGCAAACCCTGATGAACCAACGGAGAAAGAGATATGAGCACTGAAACAACACCGAGCCTGGACCAGCTTCTCAGCGAAGTTGCAATGCTTCTGAACAAGGATGTAGTGAGCCCGGACGAGCCCATGGTGGAGCTGGGTGTGGACTCCATGACCGTGGTCGAGCTGATCATGATCTGTGAGCAGATCTACCCCTCCATGGACGACCCCGAAGCCCTTCAGTTCGATGAGTTCACTACTCTGCGGGAACTGGACAACAAGCTGATGACCCAGGCTGCCTGAGGCAGGCTTCCGCTCGTGGGGAGATCTGAAATGGACAACACATTGACGCTGGATCAGCGGCATTTCATTGCGACTGATCTGCTGCTGGCTCCCCTGGTGGTCAACATCCTGGTTGCCTGGGGGCTCGCATGGCTGATTTTCTCCGGAAGCGATGCCATTGTCCTGTGGGGGCCGGCCAGTGTGGGTGAAGACACCATAGCCACCACCTTCACCATGCCCCTTATCAACACTCTGATCGTGGCGACATTGACCCGCCGGGCGGCGGGCAGCGGGAGAATACCCAGGGTCGAGCCGGAGCGTCTCCGGGGCCTGGGATGGCTTCCAGACAATCGACTGCTGAGGGCATTACTGCTTGCGGCAATCAGCCTGTGTACCGCCGGCCCCATTGCTGTTGTGGTGCTGACTAACGGGTTCGACTTTCCCATGGATGTCCAGACCCTTCTGATCTGGAAGGTAGCCATGGCGGTGGTTATGGCTCCCCCTCTGAGTCTGCTGGCAGGCCTGCCGGAGATCAGGGCACCCAGGCCCTGATCGTCGGCTTCAGGTGTGCTCCAGGACGTGCACCTGATAACCGTTTACAAGTGTCGGCTGTAGCACTCGGAGAATCCACGGGGTGATCCGGCTACCCCGGAAACCGGCGGCACCTGCAACCACCGAGGTGGATGATGCGATGCGGTAGCCGCTCTGCTGAAATGGACGAAGCGGCTCATCTTCCACCTGGTACGAGGCGCCCAGTTGCCGGATCCTGTCATCGAAACTCTGGCTGTATCTGCGCACAAACCCTGCGGATACCAGGTCTCCCACCAGCGTGTGCCTGGGAAACAGCGCCTTCAGCTGTGCGAGCATGTCACTTATCTGCTCTGAACCCAGATAGAGGAAGACCCCCTCCACCAGGACAATAACGGGCTCGTCGGTTGCTACTGAAGAAAGCCGCTCCGTCAGTGTCTCCTCAGAAAAGTCGATGGCTATGCGCTCAAGCTCATGGGGACATTCCGACACGGGCAGACGTTCATTCTTGTGGGCAATCACCTGCGGCTCGTCAACCTCAACCCAGCGCCCGGGCAGGCGAAAGGCACGGGTTTCAAAACCCGAGCCGATGGAAACGATGAGTACACCGGGCGAGCTGGCCAGCCGCGAGCAAAGATAGCCATCGATAATCCGGTGTCGCGCCACAATGTTTTCTGCAGCCCGGCGCTCCTGCTCGAAGCCCTGATAGATGGCCAGGCCTCTGGCATCCATGAGTCGGTGAGCCAGAACGTCCTGCCCCACGGAAGCTGAACTGCTGGCGTCATCCATGCGGATGCCACAGCAGCAGAACGCAGTGTCGGAAATGGGCTTCATGGTCACTCCGCCTCGTCGTACAGGAATACTGAGGCGTCTGCCTCCCGAACGGATTCGTCCCGGGCCGAGAGAATCGTCGCCTTTGCAGACACACCGGGAAGGATGTTCCGGAAAAAATACCGCATGGAAACCACCTTGCCCCGGTAGAAGGCCTGGTCTGATGCTCCCGGCTGACCCTCCAGCCGCGCCTGGGCAATTACCGCGCCTTCCAGTAAAAGCCAGGCAAGCGTAGTCTCTGCCATCATCTCCAGAAAGCGGGTGGAAGTTGCAAACACCAGGTCCATGTCCCGCTCCCGGACCCAGCCACCAAACATGGCGTGAGTCGTGGTCAGGGCATCAAGGGCCCGGGCGAGCGCGTCCCGCTCGGCGGCAAACGCATCAGGCACTTCAGCCAGAAAGCCACCGATATCATCAAGGTAGAGCCTGAACAGTTTGGAGTCGCGGCCCATGGCGAGCTTGTCCCGCAGAAGATCTGCTGACTGGATGAAGTTGGTGCCCTCCCAGATCGACAGAATCTTGCAGTCTCTGGCGTACTGTTCCAGCGGATAATCGCGGATATAGCCATGGCCGCCGTATACCTGAATGGCGATTTCCGAGATCCGCCAGGCCTGATCCGAAACGTAGGCCTTGACCACCGGGGTCAGCAGATTGGCCAGGCCCTCGTGGCGTCTCAGCGCCTCGGAATCGTCGGGCAGTCGCCCGGCTTCCATCAAGCGCGCACAGGAATAGTGGTAAGACAGTTTGGTCACCAGCGCACGGCAGCCTTCCACCCGCGACTTCATTTCAAGAAGCATGCGCCGGACATCCAGGTGATTGATGATGGCTACTTTCTGCGCCTTCGGGTTGAAGGACTGGCGCAGCTCGGTCCCCTGCAAACGGGTTGAAGCATAGTGGGCTGCGTTCAGGTAGGCGCTGGAGGCCATTGACAGTCCAAAGATGCCAGTGGATATCCGGGCCAGATTCATCAGCGACAGCAGTTGACGCAGCCCGGCATTTTCCCTTTCGCCCAGAAGGTAGCCCACGCAGGGGCCGGTATGGCCAAAACTCAAAGCGGCAGTGGCGCAGGCCCTGAGGCCCATCTTGTCCTCCAGGCGGGTGCAGGTCACATGATTGTCACCGGTTATTTCGCCGGCTTCATCAATGGTGAAGCGCGGCACCAGAAAGCAGGAAAGCCCAGTGGTTCCCGGGGGTGCGTCCGGTGTTCTGGCAATAACCAGATAGACCATGTTCTCCGACAGGTCATGCATGCCCGCTGTGATGAATATCTTTTCTCCCTCCACCAGGTAGGTTCCGTCATCCTGCCGCGTTGCCCGCGTGCGAACAGCCCCTACGTCGCTGCCGGCCTGAGGCTCGGTAACACAGAAACAGGCGGACCATTCCGAGGTGAGCAATCGACGGTGAAAGATCCGGTTGAGCCAGGGAGAACCAAAGAGCTCGATCAGCCGCGCCACGGGGACGCCGAAACCCATGTACATCATGAAAGACGGGTTGGCACCGCAGAACATTTCAAGGATGGCATGGACCACAACGAAAGGAATGTGACCGTCGTCGTCCTCTTCATTGAGCATCAGCTCGTTCCAGCCGGATTCCCGATAGTCCTGCCAGAGGCCGGGGAAGCTCTCCGGAAGGACTACCCGGTTATTGGCCTTCAGCCGACAGCCCTCCCGATCGGCTGACTGGTAATGGACCCCCAGCTTTTCCCGGGCAAACTTTCCGGCACTGGTAAGAATCGCATTAACCTCGGATCTGTCGATGCCACAAGCCGGCAGGATCTCCGATTCCAGGTCAAACTGCTCCCATAACAGAAACTGGATGTCACGCTCATCGTTCTTGTAGGCATTGGGATAATTCACGTTGTTATTCACCCTTCCTTTGGCTGGCAATTCCGAATGTTCTGGCGTTTCCAAGGTCCAGATAATTCAGAGAAAACTGCATTCAGACATGCAAAGGACATTTAAACCCAAAGGAACACAACACGCTCGACCTGGCGCACACAAATGTGAGAACAGGAGCCAGAAACTTTAACCAGTTCTCAGGGCTACTGGCGGTTCCGTGCTGAGTTAGCGGTGATCGCACAAGGGACGCACACCGTAAAGCCTCCATATAAATGAGAGGGATGAGAAACGGGACCTGAAAGTAACCTCCAGAGCAGAGCATTTGCCCATGAAAAACCAGTACAGTGACGGCCGAACGCTAATGCAGTTTTCCGGCAAGCACGAACCGGAATGGCGGGCCATAAACGACGAAGTTATGGGCGGACGATCCACCGGCGGCCCGGAGCTTCGGGATGGCAAACTTCACTTCCTGGGAACGCTGTCCCTTGAGAATAATGGCGGCTTCTCATCGGTAAGAGCGAAAGGTAAGACCTACGACCTCAGTGACGCGAAAGCACTCGCAATACGGGTCAAAGGCGATGGAAGAACCTATCAGATCCGGCTCTATACCGACGCCCGACACCAGGGATCCCGTATCGCCTACGCCGCATCATTCTCTACAAAACCTGACGAATGGATGGAAACCGAAATCCCCTTTAAAGCACTCAGGCCCGTTTTCCGCGGCAGGAAACTCGATGGCCCACCGATTGATCTCACCAGTATCGAAGAAGTCGGGTTTCTGATCGCGGACCGGCGGGAGGGAGACTTCACGCTCATCGTGGACTGGATAAAAGCCATTTAGTGCCAGGATGCCCTGAGGCTGTCCTGGCTCTGGCAATCTCCTGACCTCACTTCTGCTGGTGAAACCGGCGATGCAGATCCCGGACGGCTTCAGAGAGATCTGGCATGGGTCCCTCGACCGGCAATCCCGGCACCACCTCATTGATGGAAAGCGGCGCGACGCGCGGAGCCGACACTCCCATTTCTTCCAGCCAGCCCATCAGCTGCCCGGATGAACTTGCATAAACAATCCGGCCCAGGCCAACCCAGCCATGGGCCGCCGCGCACATGGGACAGTGTTCCCCCGAGGTGTACACGGTAGCGGCAGCCCGCTCATCCGGCGTCATGTTGGCGGCAGCCCAGCGGGCCAGTTCGAACTCCGGGTGGCGGGTGCCGTCACCGGATATCACATGGTTGTGATCTTCTGCTCTGACTGCACCGGCTTCGTCTACCAGCACTGAGCCAAAGGGCTCATCGCCCACTTCCAGTGCCGTTCTGGCCAACTCAATGCAGCGGCCGAGGTGTTTGATATCTGTTTCACTGATCATGGGTGCCTCCCGGTGATGCGAATTAGCCTCTGGACTTTCTCCATTATCATCTAATCACAAAACGGAGACATTTTTCGAAACCCGGGGGTAAGGCTCCAGCAGGGGTCACCTGTTCAAATGGCGGGGATCAATCTCCACAGGCAGTTCGCCCGCCGCCTTCAGGGCTGCAAAATGCGCGTCCCAGGCCTGCATGAAGTCCTCGGCATGGGGCCATGATTTCGAAACAAAGAGATGAATGGGAACTTCCAGCAGAGGGTCACTGACCAGAGCCGGGATCTTCTCCCTGTCAATCACATATCCTGCCGGCAGCGTGTAGTCGACAAGGTAGTCCACCCGTCCGTACAGAGTCATCTGGAGGCCTGAAAGGTGGGTCCGGGCGTATTCTACCCGGATGTCATGGGCGTTATCCTCGAAAAACGGCACCAGGTCGCCATAGGAATAGCCCTGAAGCAGTGCCACATGCTTTCCTGCGAAATCGTGAAGTGAAGTGATCGGAGGTGTATCCGGAAGGCGATAAGCGCTGAGCTTCATCACCACTGCTGGTTCCCTGCTCTGGAGGGCGTGGTCGCGGATAAAGCTCAGATCACGGGGCCCAAGGGTGAGCTCTGTGTGTCCGGTGCGCACCTGCTGATAAACCCTGGGGGCGGGCAGGTGTCGCCATTTGACTGGCTGACCCATGGCTTCCAGAACGGTATTTGAAATGTCGGCCAGATGTCCCAGAGCTTCCCCCTCACCGCCGGGATAGCCATAAGGGGGCATGTCAATAAAACCGAACTCCGGCACCTCGGGATTGCCCCCGCCAAACACTGGCTGGCCCGCCCCGCATAACCCTACCAACAGGCCAAGGAGCACCATTTTAATCATGGACAACCTCTTACTGATCTCTGTTTCGCAAAGCAGGGTCTTACCCCGACACACTAAGTGTCTGACGGATACCTTCGCACAAAGGTTCCCTTTTATCTGTTTATAGCATGCCCTGCTACCGCAGACGTGCTGAACCCGTCGTCAGGCCCGGGCCAGCCGGCTCAGAGCAGCAGGAACGTCAGGGCAGCCGCCAGCACACCAGCCATCGTCAGCCCGAGAAGGGACAGCCTGAAACTCCAGCGGAAGGATGCGTCTCTGGCACGATAGCCGGTGAGCCGTTCCATGATCAAAGCATTGGCGGCGAAAGGGGTACCAAACGCGGTGATTCCCCAGCCTGTAACCATGGCAACGCCCAGTCCCAGGAGCGCCTGTCCCGGCCAGACTGACCCCAGGATTCCCCCGATAAGCGTACCTATGACAATGGGATTGACGCCCACCAGGCCTGCCAGAAAGAAGGTCGAAGGCACCAGGGCTGCAAACACCGGCCAACTCCAGCCAGGCAGCCCTGCTTCGCCGTGGATCTGGCCCAGGACCACGCCGGCAATTATCGCTCCTATAAAAGCGGAGCCACCAACAATGGCCAGTTCGTTGCTGACTTTGTCCATGTTCACGAACGGAGGATGCTGCCCCCGGCACCAGGACAGGAGGCGGGCGCCGATAACCGCCGTGAGACAGCTCAGGGTTACGGCGTGGGCATAGCTGATACCGTACCCATGACTGAGGATGAAGACTCCCGCGCATATCGCCAGAATGAGCCCACCGAAACGTAACCAGCTGGCGATGGCCGCCGGCTGTTTGCGGGCAGCCTCCTGATTCAGGGCTTCGGGCTCCCGCCAGATGAGCCCGAGAAGCAGCATCAGCGCACCAAATGGGATGGCCACCGCGAGCAGCTCAGAACTTCGCAGCCCCGGAAGTAGCGTCAATGTGAGCACCACGGAAATCGAAAGAGGAGAAAACGTGGGTGCAGTTCCGAAACCGCGCAGCACTGCACGAGTGGCATTTCGGGTGGCCGGAGAATCACCCCTCTCACGGACACGCTCGCCCACGAGGCTGCCGATCACCGCAACTGATCCGAAATTCAGGGGCACCGAGACAAGTGCAGTGCCAAATGCAAGGCTCAAATACCGCCCCAGAGGCCGGCCTCCAAACAGGCTGACCGAGATGCGCTGAAGGTCTCTGGTCCGGCCGAGCACGGAAGAAAGCAGCATTACGGAAAGAATGAGTCCGGCAAGGCGCGAAACATTGGCAACGGCATCCCCAATCAGGGCCCTGTCCATAATCAGGGCATAACCCAGTGCAATGCAGGCCACAATAAAAACGCCGCGGGGAACGTAACGCATGTCCTTCCATCCCAGCAGGATCACCAGGCTCACCACTAGCGCACCCCCATAGGCGGCACCAGGCAGGAATGCCAGCACCGCTAGCAGAAGAGCCACATAGGCCAGAACTGAACGGGGAGCAGATAGCATGAATCATCCCGGGATGAATAAGCGGACCATTCTAAGCAAGCTACGGAACAACCGGTATTCGCATTTATGCGGGTGTGGTGGGCGCAGGTGGAAACTGGAGGCCCCAAAACATTGGCGGCGGATTTCCGCAGTACAAAAAAAGGGGCTGTTACCCCCGGGTAACAGCCCCTTATTCACAACTAATAAAGTTCCCTGAGCTTTGTTCCATTTCCATGCTCGGCCGCTGCTCTCCAGCAAAGGCATCATCCCTGCTTCAGTCCTTTCCCTGTCTTCCGTAACCTATGTACAAACCATAACATTCCACAAAACACTGTCAAGATAACAGGTATTGATTTTACATTTTAATCATTCAGAACTCTTCAGATCCCGACAGAACCTCGATAATCTTTCCACAGAAGGCATCAAGATCATCCGGGCGGCGGCTTGTGATCAGCCCCCGGTCCAGGTGAACTGCCTCATCCACCCAGTGCCCTCCGGCATTCACAATATCGGTTTTAACACTGGGGTAAGAGGTCAATGTCCGGTCCCGCACTTCGCCGGCCTCAATGACAGTCCAGGGAGCATGGCAGATTGCGGCTACCGGCTTGTCCTGAGCGAAAAAATCCCTGACGAAGGCAACAGCCTTCTCATTCATCCGAAGGGCGTCGGGGTTGGCTACGCCACCAGGCAGAACCAATGCGTCATAATGCTCGGCCTCTGCATCATCCACTGTAATGTCCACTGCAAAACTGTCAGCCCGATCCAGATGGTTGTAGCCATCGATCTCACCACTTTGCAGCGAGACAAGATGCAGATGAGCTCCAGCTTCCAGCAGGTCCTCCCAGGGCCTCGTCAGTTCAATCTGTTCTACCCCGTGAGTTGCCAGAAATGCGACCGACTTTCCTTTCAGTGGTTTGCTCATGGTTCATGCCTCCTTCCCGGATTATCCGTTGACTCCTTCCTGTACATTGCTGTCCGGCGCCGCCAATCTCAAGGCAATGGGGTCAAAAAATCCCGGAGGGCGCCACGAGCGCGGGATGCTTATTCGGCAGCAGGCTCCAGTGCTTCGCCGAGCAGAACCTGCAGGTGGTCCGGCATGCTTCCCGCCAGGGCAAGAGCGGCTTCATGGCCCCTGTCTGACATTTTCCCCCAGGTCCGGCGAACGATACGCAGCCACTTCTCCCGGTCGTAGTCGGCATTCTGCTCATAAAACTCGGCGAAATACCGCTCCAGAAACACCATGCAGGCAACATCTTCCAGCAGTTGGGTGTCTGGATCCCGGCTCAGTTCACGCTTGGTAAGAATGGTTTCGACCCGTAAGCGCTCCTCCTCAGGGTAGCCGCACTCCGTCATGATTTCCGCAGCCCGCTTTCCGTGAAACCGGCCGCAGGCCTGACGCCATTCGTAGTAGGACTTGCGTCCCTCCGGAAACTCCTTCCTGGGCATTTTCCAGCGTTCAATATGCTGTGCCCGGCAGGCAATCTGCATGCGTTCAGAGGGTTCTGGCTCCAACTGGAACAGCCACCGGGTCATGTGCTGGCTATAGGCATATTCTTTCGGCAGAGGCTCGCCAGTCACCTGCTCGAGGTTAGGATCAGCCAGGTTCGCCTTATCTATTCTGCCCAGCGCACAGCTGAGCTGGGACGATTGCGTCATCAGAAATCTCCGGAAGTAACTGCTTTGGCCCAGAGTATATTCACAAACCTGCCAACCAGGAATGGTCGAAA
The DNA here is from genome assembly GCF_044799475.1 of Marinobacter sp. Classification (GTDB taxonomy): domain Bacteria; phylum Pseudomonadota; class Gammaproteobacteria; order Pseudomonadales; family Oleiphilaceae; genus Marinobacter. The sequence goes on from NZ_CP085217.1 coordinate 4,082,253, forward strand.
CTCAGTCCCACTTTATCTCTTTTATACGCCGGCCACCCCAGCCAGACCGGATTACCTTGCATGACGCCGATTCGCGCACCAATTGCCCGTTCAGCGCCCGCCTCAGGCGGTCCAGGGCTTCGTGCATCATCGACTGAATCTGGACGAGGGCATGCATCGGGTTACTGGCCAGTCGCCGGCGGCTGTCAATCACGAACTGGAGACCCCGCAGACGCCTCTGGCGACCCGGGGGGCAGCTGCTTATGCAGTCCTCGATCAGCTCTGCCCGGAGCCTTTCAAAGCCCTGGGGATCACGCTCTGCAAGTTTCCTGAGCTCCTCGAATGGGGGTAGTTCCATAAACCTTCCTCCCTGAAGTGGGCTTACGCATCTAGTTCTGTTGTTCTCTTATTTCGTCAGCTTTCTTCTGAAGACTGCGCCAGGCGGAGGAAGTAGCCTCCACAGTGCTCTCCCAGGCGTTCCTCGTGGTCTTCCGGGTCTGCTCCCAGGCTTCGCTCAGACCCTGCCTGGTCTGGTCCCACCAGCCTTCATTGTATTCAGGAAGATTTTTCAGCATTTCGCGGGAAATACCGAGCTGAACCTGATATTCAACGTCGTCGAACTTTGTCCTCTCTGCGTTAACCTTTACCGTAAAAGTGCCCCGCTCTGCAACGAGCCGGCGACCGCCCATGCCAAGCACAGCGCCGGTTCTTATGATCAGGGAATGCACTGACATGGCCGGGCCGAGCAGGAGATCATCGACGTCGCCTATCTGCTCTCCCTCGGTGTCGTAGACACCGGCAGCCAGAAGGTCGTCAGCCGAATACAGGCCCTCTGCTGCGCTGACGGCCATGCTGCCCGCCAGAAGGCAGGCGCAGAAGGCCGCGACACATCCAGTGTGGGTCAAAATTCTGTCGCTTGATTTTTCATCCATAACCCCTGCCCTCCTGGCTTTTCCGCGTTTTCCGTTTGCGATGCTTCATCTTCAGCGAGCGGTGTAACCGCCGTCAATAACCAGCTCGGTTCCTGTTACAAATCCGGCTTCGTCCGAGGCGAGATAGACAATCCCCCAGGCGACGTCATCGGGCTCCCCCACGTGTCCCAGGGGATGAAGAGAATCCAGCGATCGTCTGCCTTCAGCCACATCGCCCTGATCCTCCAGGAACTTTTCAACCAGCGGAGTCCAGATGAACCCAGGATGCACAGAATTCACCCGTATCCTGTCAGAGGCATAGGTCAGTGCATCCGTCTTGGTCATCAGGTGGACCGCCCCCTTGGATGCGTGATACGCCGGAATGTCAGGGGCTCCGACCAGCCCGTAAATGGATGACAGGTTGATGATGCTTCCGCCGCCGCTGGCCCGCATATGAGGTATGGCAGCCTTGGTGCAGAAAAACACGCCTTTGACGTTCACTATCTGCACCTCATCCCACTCATCTTCCGTAAGCTCGTGGCTGGGCCTGTTCGCGCCTGATATTCCGGCATTGTTGACCAGTACGTCCAGCCGACCGAATTCATCCACTACCCCCTGGACAGTGCCAACGACCGCGCGCTCGTCGCCAACATTGCAGTGCCAGTAGGTCGCCTGACCGCCCTCGTTATTGATGCTCTCGGCAAGCACCCTGCCCTCGTCATCCTGGATATCGGCAATTACCACTGTCGCACCCTCTTCGGCCATTCGTTGCGCCGTAGCGCGACCAATGCCGACGGCGCCGCCAGTCACGATCGCAATTTTGTCCCTGAGTCTGTTCATGTCCTGCCTCCTCCCTGGTAATGACTGATTCTGCTCTGTTTCCGGGTTGTCAAAGGATCCAGTCCCGTCCGGAGATCCACCCTGGCGTGAACGGCATTGACGAAAATTTATACAGCACACATATGCAATGGACCTTGATACAACGGATTTCAACCGCATGCCTTCAGGAGATACCCATCACCCATAAGTGCCAATCAGAGATGAACCGAAAGGGAGAGACAGGATGTCCGAAGCCAGAAGCCTGAAGCCCGAAGACCTCTACAGCCGCTGTGATACCGGAAAATTCTCCTTCAAAACGACCGACGAACTTGACGATGTTGAAGATGTGGTGGGCCAGGAACGGGCCACCGAAGCCATCCGATTCGGTATTGGAATCCGTCGCGGCGGTTACAATCTGTACGTCCTTGGCGAGCGCGGCACAGGCCGTAGGGCCCTTATCGGCCGTCGCCTTCGTGACAAAGCAACCGATGAAGCAACTCCTCCGGATGCGGTTTACCTCAACAACTTCATTGACGGCCGCAAACCTGCGGCGCTGACACTGCCCGCCGGCAAGGGGGTAAAACTCCAGGATGACATGAAACGGCTGGTTGAGGATCTGGAAGCGGCGCTTCCTGCGACCTTCGAGAGCGAAGACTATCGCGCAAGACGCAAGGAGCTGGAAGACAAGCTGCAGGAGGAGCAGGGCCAACCCCTTGAAGAGCTCAAGAACAAGGCCCAAAAAGAAGGGCTGGCACTGGTTCGCACAGCACAGGGCATGGCTTTTGCCCCTGTCAGGGAAGATGGGGAAATCATGCCCAGGGAAGAATTCAACGAGTTGCCAGAGAAAGAACGGGACAAAGTCCAGGAAAGAATTTCCGAACTGGAGAGCGACCTTGAAAAGATCCTGTACCAGGTTCCCCACTGGCAGCGCCAGAGCCAGCGAAAGATCCGGGAGCTGGACCGGGAGTTCACCCGGATCACCGTCGACAACCTCATGGAGGACCTCCGCAAGGCCTGGGAAGATCACGGCAAAGTACTGGACTACTTCGATGCCGTCCGCGCTGATGTGATCGACAACGTCAAAGACTTTGTGGAGAACGAAGACAGCAAAAAACAGCACATGCCGCCAGGCCTCATGCAGCAGGAGGAGCGCCCCCTGGACCGCTACCGGGTCAATGTCCTCGTAGACAACAGCAAAGCTGAAGGCGCGCCCATTGTCTTCGAGGATCACCCCCGCTACCAGAACCTGTTTGGCAGCATCGAACATACCTCACGCATGGGCACCCTGTTCACCGACTTCACCCTGATCAAGGGCGGAGCCCTCCATCGCGCCAACGGTGGCTATCTGGTGGTTGAGGCGCGCCATCTCCTGACCCAGCCCCTTGCCTGGGAAGGCCTCAAGCGCGCCCTGTTTTCCGAAAGCCTGAAGGTTGAGCCTCCAGGCCGGGAACTGCTCATGATCAGCACGGTGTCACTGGAGCCGGAAGCGATAGATCTGGATGTGAAGGTCGTCCTGCTGGGATCACGCCGGATCTATCAATTGCTGAACCGGCTTGATCCGGAGTTCGGCCAGTTGTTCAAGGTAGCCGCCGACTTCGAGGACACCATGCCCCGGGATGAGGACAGTCAGGAACTCTACGCCCGGACGATCGCCACCATCGCCCGGAAAAAGGGACTCATGCCGCTGGACCGGGGAGCCACGGCACGAGTAATAGAACAGGGCGCAAGAGAAGCTGAAGACGCAGAGCGGCTTTCCATTCATACAGAGAGCATCACAGACCTGCTCCGGGAAGCCGATTTCTGGGCGCAGGAACGTCATCAGGATGTCATCCAGAGGGAAGACGTCCAGAAATCGGTGGATGCGCGCAAGTATCGGGCAGGCCGGGTCCCGGAAAAAATCCGGGAAGAAATCCGGCGTGGCACCCTGCTGATTGACACGGAAGGCCAGAGAGTTGGCCAGATCAACAGTCTGGCCACATCCGATGCAGGCCAGATGAGTTTTGGCCATCCCTGCAGGGTCACCGCCCGTGTGCGCCTGGGCAAGGGTGAGGTCAAGGACATCCAGCGCGAGGCAAAACTTGCTGGTCGCATCTATTCCAAGGCGGTGATGACCCTCTCCGGCTATCTGGGAGCCCATTATGCTCCGGATTTTCCGCTGATGCTGGGCGCCAGCCTCGTATTTGAACAGACCTATGGTGGCATCGAAGGTGACTCCGCCACCGCCGCAGAGCTCTTTGCTCTTCTCTCGGCGCTCGCAGATGTACCCCTGCAGCAGTCCCTGGCGGTGACCGGCTCCGCCAATCAGTACGGCGAGGTGCAGGCCATTGGCGGTGTGAACGAGAAAATCGAGGGCTTCTTTGCCACCTGCAGGGAAAAAAAACTGACCGGCGAGCAGGGAGTGCTGATTCCCGCCTCAAATGTGAAGCACCTGATGCTGCGCGAGGAAGTCATCGAAGCGGTCCGGGACGGGAAATTCGGCATCTACCCTTTCAGCACCATCGACGAGGGGCTGGCCATAATGACTGGTCAGACTTCGGGCGAAAGGGATGAAAAAAATCGCTTCCCGGAGGGCACGGTGAACTATCGGGTGCAGCAGAGATTGATGGAAATGGCCAGACAGACAAGGCAGTGGAGCAAGGGCGAAGACGGCGGCAGCCAGAGCCAGGCAGAATAGTCATCCCTGGCTGGTCGGGGCTTCGGGCGCTCCCGCCCCGGTTTTTACCTATCAGAATACACTTGGCAAAAACAGGAGTTAAGGTTAAAGTGCGTGGGTAGGAAAGATTTGGCAAAGCATTTCACGAATAAGACGCTTCTCTGTTGTAACTGGTAGTGTACGTCCTGTTTTTGATCCCGCACGTTTTTTTCCGCACACAGCCGATCAGCCATCACTCTGATGGAATGGCGGCAAATTAAATGATTAATCTCAGGATAAATATTATGTCTACCACTACTGGTACAGTTAAGTTCTTCAACGAAGCAAAAGGCTTTGGCTTTATCACTCGCGAAAGCGGGCCGGACGTTTTCGTCCACTACAGCGCTATTCAGGGCGGCGGTTTCAAGACTCTGGCTGAAGGCCAGCAGGTTGACTTCACCGTGACCCAGGGCCAGAAAGGCCCCCAGGCGGAAAATGTTGTCGCTGTTTAAATAACAGACGGCATACAAAAGAAAGGCAGCTTCGGCTGCCTTTTTTCATGTCTGATCGATCATTCTGCCAACCTTTTCAGCACCGCCCTCAGCCCCACAACAACCTGTGCCATCCGGTGATAGTCCAGCCTTTCCGGGTTATCCCCTGGCCGGTGATAAAGGGGATCCCGAAACAGCAGCGTATCGGTGACCATCAGTGCCGGGTAGCCGGACTCCCAGAAAGACCAGTGGTCCGACCAGGCCACGCCCGGCACTCTGGGCGGCAGAGCGACGCCCCTTGCCAGTAATGTGTCAGCCTTGCGAAAAGCCTTGAGAGCTTTCCGCATTAGCAGGAAATCCCTGGGGCGGGTGACAAACCCGATGAAGTCTGCGCGGTCCGGATAGAGCCACTTCAGCGCGGAAACCGGATAATGCTGACTGTCGGGCTCATCACTGTAATAGCCAATACCATCCATGCTTATCATGGCCCTGATGGACTCATTCTTTTCCCTGCACTGCCGGGCGTAGGCATGGCTGCCCATGCTCGGGGTGAAATAAAAGGGAGGCTCTTCATTGGTGAAGGCGACAAAACGGAGTGTGCGCTTCTGGGGGCGGGGCCCGAACCACTCAGCCAGCGCCAGCAGCGCAGCCACTGAGGAAGCGTTGTCATTGGCCCCGGGAGAGCCTGGAACCGAGTCGTAGTGGGCTCCGATGACCACAATCCCGGCAGAACTTTCCTCCCCGGTGACCTCAGCCACCAGATTCCAGGCCTTGCGACCTTTGAGCCCCGGCAGGGAGAGCTCATAAGGAACGCGGATTGGGGTCAGGCCAACCTTCTCGAAACGCTTTTCGATCCACTCTGCGGCATCTTCAAGAGCCCCTTCTCTCAGCATGTTGCGCTCCCCGATATCAACCGCCAGGGTCCGAACGTCGGCTTCCAGTGTCTCTGCCAGACGTTGCTTGTTTTCGGAACGGGATCGCGCATCTCGCCTGTTTTCTGTCATGTCAGCTCCCTTTGTGGAGTTCCTTCCTATCTTGTCAGACGCATGAGCATCTTCTCTGTCTGCTGCAAGGGCTCATGCCAGCGTCTGTAAATCTCGGCGATGGGTCGCTCGTCCCGATCAGCCTCAAACTGTCCCAGTGCTTCCGCCCGCCGAGCTGAGGCGCTGAGATATTCGAGTCGCTCGCGATCCGCGCCGTACGTCTCACTGAGAAACTCAACCATGCCCGATGTCAGAGGCAGGTGATAAAGCCGGGTCAGCCGCAGGGCCAGAAGCTCCGCCGCCGGTGCCAGGTCTTCGTTTATTTCCTTCACCGCAGCTGCGCCCAGGCCTGCTTTTGCATCAGCGCTGTACCCTGTTTCCAGACCCTCGGGGAACATGCCATTGCTGCTGTCGATGGCCCGCTGGACACTGGGATTTTTCAGGCCAATCAGCTCGTCGAGCACCAGCGCCAGATGTATCCCCAGCCGTTTCGCTCTCGCCGCTGTCAGTGGCGCGTTCCGCTGCAGAATACCCTCACTGCCCTTGCTGATCTCCATCTCGTCGACATAACGGCTGAAGGCCTCTGCCAATTTCAATTTCTGTTCATCTTCCAGAAAAATGCTACGTTCACGAATCAGCAGACCCTGTCTTGAACTGCGGGAGCCGTCTCTCGCAGTTGTGGGCGAGAGTTTACGTCGCAAGCGCTCCCAGCGTGCAAGAGCGCGCTCCTGTCGGCGATGCCGCTCCTGTAACCGCTCAATGGCCCGCCGGGCCATTCGCGCGTAACGCAGAGATCTTTGCAGGGTTTCCTTCTTCAGGCTGCCGTGCACCCTGTCCTTTCCCCGAACCAGGAGCCTCGAGGAAGCAGCGCCCAGGATGCCGTTAATCTGTTCCAGGCTGGAGGTGATATCCAGGTAGACAACGCGTGTCTCCTGGCCTGCCAAACCGCTCTCGATCAGCAGGGACAAGAGGTCGTGCAGCCGCTGATGAACGGTGGCCCTGACCTGACGATATTCACTCTGGCACCGCTGCACCTCGTCAAGCGCACGGGCCAGCATCCAGTCACCCTCGTAGTCGAGGACCAGCCGTGTAAACTCGCGCCCGCTGAGCAGTTCAAAGGTCAGCAGCAGAAGATCCTCGACATTTTCCAGGGACATCAGGGAAAGGTCGTCATGGTGCGCTGCTTCGAAGATCTGGCCAATGAAATTCCGGCTTCGGGGGATCCCCGCTTCCTGGGAGGGTGCAATCCCCCACAGACGCTGCTCCAGAATCCGTGGATCCACGCCCGGCTTCTCCCTGAGCCTTGCCAGGGCAGCCTCCCGGTCAGGTGCGCTGTGATCCACCCAGTCCTGTATTCGGCTTCGCATGCCGGCGCGCCGGTAGATTTCTATACGCTCTACCGTTTCTGCAAGGAGCCTCTCACCTGTGAGATCCTCCACTGCCATGGCAACACTTCTGGAGCCCAGATCCAGCTTTCCCAGGAGAATATTGGCAGCTTCCCAATGCCGTTGTTCCCAGGGCATCGCGGCCAGATTGAGGTCGCGGACCGCGAAGATCAGGTCTGGCACCATGTCCAGGGTGCGGGTGAGGTTCGCCCGGGCCCGGGCCCTTCTCCTGCCCCGAACGGCATCTGCGACAACCCGGGCAACAAGCCCGATGAGCGCCGCCAGCACTACATAAAAGGCAAAGAACAGGTAGGTATCCGTTGAAACCGGTTCGCCATAGCCAAGCCAGGAGCCGCCCTGCATGGCGAGAAACGTCACTGGGCCAGCCGTCCAGAGCAACTGCAGCATGGTGAGCGACCAGGGCACCTTGCGAGTGCTGGCGGCCATGTCGTCAATGCGACTGCGACCAACCCGTTCCAGGCTGATGCGGGAGTCGCCGCCGTCACCCGCGGCCTCCTGTGGGCGTTTCCGGAATGGGCCTGAAAACCGTCCTGTCATGATCACCCTTCTAGCCCTCCATCCCCGGCAGTAGCCTGCCCGCCCGCGCCGGGAGCCCCGGGCTCATGGCCGGCGCCCCTTTAACGGCTGGACTTTGTCCGTTTCACTGATACCTCATTCAGCACATAGGCAACAACTGCTACCAAGAGAGGCAGAAGGTAAAATACAGCGCGATAGGCTATCAGGGCCGCCAGCAGCTGCGCCGGGGCGACGGTATCGGCTAAAAGTGCGAGGAAAACCGCTTCCAGCACGCCCAGGGCGCCAGGTACATGGGCAATGATGCCTGCGATGCTGCTCAGCAGAAGAACCCCCAGAAGTGAGAAATAGCCCACCTGCCCATACAGAAAGACAAAAATCACGCCACCCATGAAAAGCCAGTGTGCCGCGGAAGCGGTTATCTGGAGCAATGCTATCCTTATGGACGGCAGTGTGATGACCTGGCCCCGGATGTCCCAGGAACGCTTTTTTGCAAATATGCAGAGCAGCCAGTAGGCGACCACCACGGCCACCAGCGCAACCCCGAGAAGATTCGTCAGAGCATCGCTGGCAATCCAGCCTGTCGGAAACCTGAAGCTGCCGCTGAGAAACACCAGCCCCGCCAACAGGCCATAACCAAGCCAGTTGGTGGTGATGCTCATGCCGACGATGTGGGCAACGTCGCCCTTTCTTACTCCCCTCTGGCTGTAGAGCTTGTAGCGGAAGCCAATGCTTCCGATCAGCGCTCCCAGATTCAGCGTAAAAGCGCAACAGATGAACGCGATGGACATGGTTCTGGAGGCCGTGATTCCATGGCCGACATAGTAGCGTCCAAAAAGATCATAGGACGCATAGGCCATATAGGAGCCCGCTGCCAGAACACAGGCAATCATGATCTGAGCCAGGTCATATCCGGCAAGTGCCGTCCATACCGCGTCCCAGTCGGTTCTGCGGGCATGGGTGACCAGCAGCCAGGCTACCAGCAGCAGAAAGGCAGCTGTCAGAATTCGCCTTCCCCATAGTCTGAGCTTCGCTGGCTTTGGTCGCCCGCTATCCATGGGGGGAGCCCTCGTCTGGTTCGGAGGGCCTGGAATGGGGCCTTGAGCGAAAGCTCCAGCTCCTCCTTTCCAGTTTTGGCACCCAGGCGGTAAAGCCCGGGAGGTGACGCAGAAAATGGTAAACCAGGAAACTGATAAAGCCCTTCAGCAGAGTCCGCCGCTTCCACCAGGACTCATTGACCAGCACCACTTCGCTGCCGTATATGAGTTCCCCGATGGCGTTCTGAACCTGGGAGTTGAAGTCACTGTCCTGTACAAAAACATTGGCCTCCAGGTTCAGGGACAGACTCAGCGGGTCGAGGTTACTTGATCCGATGGTGGCCCATTCATCGTCGAACGCAGCTATCTTGGTGTGAAGCCGTCGTTCCCAGTACTCAAACACCTGGATGTCGGACTCCACCAGAAAGTCATAAAGCAGAGAACCGGCAGCTCTCGCCAGGTAGGAGTCCGGCCGCCCCTGGGTCAGAATCGTCACTTCGACTCCCCGGCGCGCTGCGTTACGCAGCGCACGGAGCAGACGGTAGCCGGGAAAGAAATAACAGTTGGCAATGACAATGCGATGCTCGGCTGCGGTGATTCTTGCCAGATATTCGTTCTCAATGCTGTTGCGATGTTTCCTGTTATCCCTGGTCACAAAACGCATCGCTGCATTCTGCCGGCCGGCTTTTTCAGCGGTGTCTTTCACCAGATCGACAAACCGGAGCTGTCCTTCGGACTGTTCCTGGATCGCCCTTCGGGCAAACCGGTGAATCTCATCGACTATTGGCCCGGTCAGTTCCGCGGCATAATCCTGCTTGCACTCAGCGCCAAATCGGGACAGGTGGTTGGACTCGTAATTGATCCCGCCGATAAAAGCGGTATGACCATCCACCAAGAGAATCTTGCGATGAAGCCGTTTGAAAATATTGGCTCTTACACGCAGCCATCTGGGCTGGGGATGGTAAAGACTAAAGTGAATCCCAACTCTTTCCACTTCATGGATGAAGCCCTCTGGCAGGAAATGAGTGCCATACCCATCTGCCAGCACCGAAATCCAGACGCCCCGCTTGGCTGCGGCAATCAGTGCTTCCTGGAGTTCCCGGCCGAGCGAATCATCTCTCACCATGAACGTTTCAATCAGTACTTCCTGACGCGCGGCTCGCACCATCTCCAGGGCACGGACGAAAAATTCATCGCCATTTGTCATCAACGAGATGGTATTTCCTGTCACCATTTCCCTGCTCACAGCACAATGTCCACGGCCAGCGGTGCATGATCCGACAGGCGTGACCAGGGCCTGTTCGGCAGTTTTACCGGGCGGTGCTCGCTGACTCCCCTTACATAGATACGGTCGAGGCGCAGCAGCGGAAAACCCGCCGGGAAGGTTTTGGGAGGAGCGCCATACTCAGCAGCGAAAACGTCGATGAGTCCGCATTTCTTCATTATCTCATGGGCCCTGCCCCGCCAGTCGTTGAAGTCACCCGCGACAATTATTGGCTCGCTCTCCGGAATGGATCCCACCAGATCGCAGAGCATGGCGAGTTGCCGCTGCCGATGATTTTCACGCAGCCCCAGATGAACACAGCAGCCATGCAGAACCGTGTCTTCGCCGTCGGGATGGTCAATCCGGCAATGCAACACACCCCGCTTCTCCGCCGTGTCGACGGAGACGTCGATATTCTCGTACCCGCTAATGGCATACCGGGACATCAGGGCATTGCCGTGGTGCCCCATGGGATAGACCGCATTCCTCCCATAGGCATGATGGGGCCAGACCGAGTCCGCCAGAAACTCATAATGGGACGTTTCGGGCCAGCTTTCCGCATGGCGCAGAGCAAGCAGTTCGTGGGCCCCCAGGACTTCCTGCAGGAACACGATATCAGCTGATACCTCGCGCACAGCATCCCGGAGTTGGGGCAGGAGAAACCGACGATTGAAATGACTAAGGCCCTTGTGGGTGTTGAGAGTCAATATCCTCAGAATCAAACTCCCTTCGCTTTCCGCTCGAAATATCAAATCTGGCGTTCCCCGGTTTCGGGCGCCAGATGCGGCTCAGACGGTAACCTTTCCTGTGTACTCCGGTTGCCGGCCTCTATCCTGAACCTTGGTCTCGGTAGCGGATTTTCAAGCCCAGAGGTTTTTACTTATGAAACAGTCCTTGGCAAAAGCCTCTTTTGTGTTAAAGTGCACGGGTAGAAAAGATCTGGCAAAGAATTTCAGAATAAGACGTTCCTCAGTTGTTACTGGTAAGTGCACCGTCCTGGTTTTGATTCCTCATTTTTTTTCCGCGCATAGCTGATCAACCATCACTCTGATGGAATGGCGGCACATCTGATGTTTAATCCAGGATAAGTTTATATGTCTACTACTACCGGTACTGTCAAGTTCTTCAACGAAGCAAAAGGCTTTGGCTTTATTACTCGTGAGAGCGGCCCGGACGTTTTTGTTCACTACAGCTCTATTCAGGGCGGCGGTTTCAAGACTCTGGCTGAAGGCCAGCAGGTCGAGTTCACCGTTACCGAAGGGCAGAAAGGCCCCCAGGCGGAAAATGTTGTCCCTGTTTAAATAACAGAGACACACAAAGGCAGCTTCGGCTGCCTCAGATTGCTAATGAACCCCGGTTTTCCGGGGTTCATTGCGTTTAGGCACTTTTAAATTCAGACGGCAATCCGTTTGCCCGTCTTCGCGAGCCTGAATGGGGCGGCCCGCACTAACCCCCTGCTTTATGCTTAAAAATTACCATGGGTGCCTGTCAGGCAGTAACGCCGGTAAAAAAAAGTTACTCAAAAAAACTGGAACCGGAACACCAAAACCCTCCTAATCAAAAACTCTGGGAACCCGGTTTACCAACCGCATCGCGTATCTTCGCAAGGGTGGAATCTGCTTACGTTTCTGTCCGTGCGCTACCTGATCCATTACCACCGCTTCTGAAAGACTGTTCTACAGCATTGAGGGCTCGAATGAATCTCGCAGGCATTGTCGGCAACCTGACTATCCGGACAAAACTGATCTCGGCATTCGTTGTGCTGCTGGGGCTTACCGTGCTGGTAGGCGGAGTGGGCAAGCAATCGCTTGATTCATACGGCAAGCGTTCGGATATTGTGGCCATGCTGGGTCAGGTGAACACGGGCCTGACGGAAGCCCGGGTAGACGAAAAAGACTTTCTTCTCTCCGGCAAGAGCATTCATGTCTCGCAGTCCCAGGCGAAAGGCGACCAGGTACTCGCGGTTACCGGAAAACTTGGGCCACTTCTGGAAGAAGAAGCTGATATTGAAGCACTGAAGGGAATTCAGACCGGCGTAAAAGAATATCAGTCGCTACTGGGCAAGGTAGAAGCAAACATTGACCAGCGTGAGCAGGCGCTGGTCGAGCTGGAAGTCAGTTCCCGGGTATTCGGTTCTGCCCTGAAAGCCCACAGTTCACTTTTCTTTGCGACCGCTACGTTTGAGGATATGCGTCGCTCCGAGCGCAAATTTCTACTTGAACAGGATCAGGAAAGCGTTGAGGAGTTTCGGGGAGATGCCAAACGTGTGAACGGCCCCATTCAGTCTTCCACCCTGGATTCAGAGACGAAAGAGGAAATAAATGCAGCTCTGGCGGACTATCTGGCCGCATTTGAGAGAGTGGTAATACTAACCCGGTCAGGCAATGAACTGTCGGCATCCATGGTTGTCACCGCCAGCCAGGTGATTGATTCCGCGAACGAACTGCGGGCTGATCAGGTCCGGAAAATGGGCGCGGACAGTGAGCAGGCCGGTATTTTAATATTCAGTGCAACAGGCATGGCCGTGCTTATCGGTATCTTTCTGGCCTGGTTTATTACCCGGTCCATAACTGTTCCCCTTAATCAGGCCGTTGATGTGGCGTCCAAAGTTGCGTCAGGCAACCTCGCTGTGACCGTGGATACCAGCCGCACTGACGAAATCGGCAGACTCATGGCGGCACTGGGCGCCATGGTTACGTCGTTGCGGGAACTGGTCCAGAGAATAGAGACAGGCGCGGCCAATATCGCCTCATCGGCCGAAGAGTTGTCCACCGTGACCGACCAGACCAGCGCCGGCATTAATCAGCAAAAACAGGAAACAGATCAGGTCGCAGCGGCCATGAACGAAATGACATCAACCGTGGCTGAGATCGCTCGCAGCGCGGAGCAGGCTTTCGAGGTGGCACGAAGCGCAACCGAACAGGCAACTGAGGGCGATCAGGCTGTTAAACATACCTTGGCCCAGATCAGTGACCTTTCCCGGGAAGTAAGCGGCACAATGGAAAAAATACGGGAACTGCAGGCCGAAACCGGAAACATAGGTACGGTACTTGACGTTATCAAAGCGGTTGCTGAGCAGACCAACCTGCTGGCCCTGAACGCTGCGATTGAAGCAGCCCGGGCGGGCGAACAGGGCCGCGGCTTCGCAGTCGTGGCAGATGAAGTGCGGTCGCTGGCGCAGCGTACCCAGGCCTCCGCTCAGGAGATTGAAACTCTGGTGATCAACCTGCAAAACAGTGCTGGCAAGTCCGTAGCCGCGATGGAATCCAGCGTCACAATGGCTTCGGGCACAGTAGAACACGCCACAAACACGGGCTCCGTCATTGCACGCATTGCTCAGGGCGTGAACGAGATAACCCAGTACAACAGCCAGATCGCTACCGCCTCAGAGCAGCAATCGTCCGTGGCTGAAGAAATCAGCCACAGCATTACCAGTATCCGGGATACCACAGATCAGTCCGCAGCCTCTGCAAACCAGACCGCCAGTTCCAGCGCGGAATTGGCCAGGCTGGGCAGCGAACTCCAGGTGCTCGTTTCCCGGTTTACCCTCTGATTTGCTGAAGAGGAGGCTCCCATTCAGTTCAGCGCAGATTTCTTTTGCGCAAGCCCTGAACCAGACCAGACACCTGTCCGATCTGATCTTTCAGAGTCGTTATGGAGGTCTGGGCCTCCCTCACCATCTTCATGGCGTCCTCTCCAAGCTCATTGATGTTAACAATCTTTTCGGATATCTCCTTCGAGGCATGATGCTGTTGCTGGGCGGCAGCGGACGTCCCCCCCACAAGCTTCGGATATGTGCTCGATAAATCCGACAAGCTCGGTCAGCGTCGCATCGGAGCTGATCGCATTTTCAGCCGTTGTGCTCGCGTATCCGCCGCACTGCTTCATGGCAGTGGTTGCCTTTTCTACCGTCTTCTCAAATTCGCTCAGCGTCGTTTCGATCTGTTCCGTAGTGCCTTTGGTGCGATGCGCAAGACTGCGGACTTCATCCGCCACCACGGCAAAGCCTCTGCCCGCCTCTCCTGCCCGGGCGGCCTCAATCGAGGCATTCAGCGCGAGCAGATTCGTCTGCTCGGTAATCGCGCCGATTACCTGCAGCGCGGCCGCAACGCCCTGACTGGCTTCAGCCAGCCGGCTGACTGCTGTGGCGGCTTCGTCCAGTTCCTCTGAGAGGGATTCCATGCTTTCCCGGGTGTCCGTAGTCAAGCTCTGGCCCTGGGTAACCCGATCATCAGCAAGCTTCACCTGCTCAAGCATATCGCTCGCATTGGCAGATACCTCGCAAAACGCTTCACAACCGCATCCAGTTCTGCCGCCTGCTGAGTCAGGGCAAGCTCAATGCTGCCGATATCATCAAGCCGTCCGGTAAAAATCTTTTCCGCTACCGGGTCGTCAATAATTGACCGGGCTCTCGCCAGAGTTTCGCGAAGGGGTCCGGTCAGCCAGAAGATAAACCCAGCACCGACGACAAGACTCAGAACCCAGACAGATATGGCGACCAATGGGTGCTCAGTCGCATAAGCTGCAACCATCTGGAAAGTCAGCACCAGTAGCATCGCCACAGCAAGTTTCGTCGCCAGGCTCCAGCTGCGCCTGAATCTGACTGCAGATATCGGAGCCTTGGCCGGGTCACCCAGGTTATGGGATAACTGAAAACAGGTCTGCCAACTCGCGTCGGATTTTTCCTGCCGAAACCTCAGGTTTATTGTCGCAAATCAAGCAGAGAACAGGATCGTTCCAATAGGATATATTCCCTGGCCGCACCAGGTTCCGATGTTGGCCGGCGGAACAACTGCTTATGCCCCGTCCGCCATACCTGACTGTCTCGGAAGCTAAAGACCCGCTGTCATAATTCGAGTTAATGACTTAGTCATGGCAAAACCTCATTGATTATCGGGCGGGCTTTTCTTTGCAGGTTCTAATGCCAAGCAGTGAATAAGCCGGGCATCGGCCTGCCACTGCGGTGGCCAGTGGAATAATGCCTATCCAGCCCCAGGCACTCTGTGGACCGATAAAAACGAGAGCGATAAGCACCAGGCCCACAATGGCGCGGATGATTCGGTCGGCTGTTCCTACATTAAGACTCATGGCGGATTCTCCTTCACCGGTAGCGTAAATGCGCCTTTTACTTTAGGGACCAGCAGCAAGGCAATCAGTGACTAAGTCACACAGGAGATACAAAAAAATGGATGGAAAAGACATGATGATGAAACATCCCATTCTTGATGTCTTGCCGGCCCCGATAAAGCAGGAGGCCGAGACCATACTGAGGGTACTCTCATTGCCGGCTGGCAAGACCATCTTCCGCCCGGGCGATCACTGTCCGGGACTACCTCTGGTGGTAAGCGGCTCCGTCAAGGTGCAGATGACCGGGGCGTCTGGTCACGGTATTGTGCTGTATCGCATGGGTGCCAGCGAAATCTGCACTCTATCCATTGGCTGCCTGATGTCCGGTCATGGCTATCGTGCTGAGGCAGTGGTTGAACAGCCTACCGAGGCCATCATGGTGCCGCGGCAGCTTTTTGATCAGATGATGGCAGTATCGGCCGAGTTCCGGGCCGGCATTATGACCTCCTACGGCCGCCGGCTCGATGATCTCATGCTGCTGGTGCAAGAGGTGGCGTTTCGCCGGATGGATGAACGCCTGGAAGAATGGCTCGGTACCAGGGCGAAACAGAGTCCGATCAGAATTACCCACCAGGAGCTTGCGGTAGAACTGGGCACGGCCCGGGAGGTAATCAGCCGCCTGCTGAAAGAGCTGGAGCGACAAGGGCGGGTAGCCCTCGCCAGGGGCCGCATTCAATGCCTGTAAAACCAGGGTAGGCCCCCGCCTGACCCTTTGAGGCGCCGGAAAGGCTGCAGATGTCAGAGCCGGGAGGATACAGTCGCCGTGCAATTTGTGTAGCCGTTCCCAATTGCACCAAAAATAACACTTCTCCGACAATACCTGCAGTTTCTTCAGCCACACAAGGTCGTATAATCCAGGACATGAGTTTCCGGCCAGCGGCTGTCCGTCGGCTGCCTGTTTTTCCGAAAGGTTAGGCAATGACAAGCGGTAAACAGAAGATCATCACATCCTGGCTTGCGGCCCTCCTGCTGTGCCTGCCTGCCCCGTTACTGGGTGACAGCATCAAGCGCGTGGTGCATCCGGATGGAACAGTCGAATTCACGAATGTAAAAGGGGGAGCGCCGCAAAGGGCTTCCAGCAAGGACGAAGTAGTCTTCCGCTATACCGATGACAGGGGGGTTGTCTCCTACAGCAGCGTCAAGCCCCCTGCTGCAGACTTCGATGTGATCCGCTTTCAGTGTTACGCATGCGACCCGGATTCCAGCGTCGACTGGCGTACTACGCCTCTCTTTCTCAAGCCTTACCGGGAAGAGGTAATCACCGCCGCAAATGAATTCAGGGTCGACCCGGCTCTAGTACGTGCGGTCATCCATGCAGAATCCGCTTTCAAAGCCCGCGCGCTATCTCCCAAAGGCGCCCAGGGCCTGATGCAGCTGATGCCGGGAACAGCAGCGGAACTGGGCGTGCAGAATGCGATGGACGCGGCAGAAAATATCCGCGGAGGCGTAAACTATCTCGCCCGCATGCTCAGGCACTTTAACGGGGACATCACGCTGGCGACCGCAGCCTACAACGCAGGGCCGGGCGCTGTTGGCCGCCACGGTGGCGTGCCGCCTTATGCTGAAACGAGAGCCTATGTCCAGCGGGTCAGTATTCTTCACGACCGGTATGCTGCGCGCTAATGCCCAGGATTCCCTGATTAACAACCAGATAAAAAGGGCCCGAAACGGGCCCTGGCGCAATCACGACATTGCGATCGGCTGGCGGCCGTCACCGCTCGCTCGGGTTCTGATTGCCACGTGACCAAGCGCAGCTTTTGCCCTGGTAGTGGCCTCCGGTAGCTGGAACAGATGCCAGGCTTCAGGACCAAATGGATCCAGCGCTGTACCTACGTAGCTGAAATCATCGGGTACCGGCTCGCCTGACAAGGCTACCCTGAAATGCTGCTCCACGCTGGGAACGGTGACACCCAGGGGCTGCTCCACCCACATGTAAACCGATTTGTCGGACAGGATGTACTCACATCTGACCACCCGATACCCCTCACGAAGCGTCAGTGTTGTCGGCTCTCTGCCAGACTCGATACGAAATTTGTGAATCGTTTTCATGGCGCTCTCCTGCAAGGATTGTCTTTGACGCGCCGTCATCATCTCCCAGCTCACTAATCGATAAAAGAAGCTTTATTCGTCCGTATTGGTCGGTTTTTTCGATGCCTCTGGAGTTCCAATGAACTGGGGAGCGGCTTCACAGATGGCCTTTACGGCCTCATGGGTCGGGTTTCGGCTGCGGGTTACTGCATAAAGCTGCTCGGTAACCTCGGAAATTGCGGCGATATGGTTCACTTCATATTGCCGGCAGACCTCATCGGTAATTACGGTAGGGGCGGCGAACACCCCGAATCCCTCCCGGCCGAATACCTTGATCAGGGCACTGTCGTCCACCTGGGCTACAAGATTCATGCGAACACCCCGCAGGGCCATCCAGTTCATCAGCTCACTGAAGTAGGGGGAGTCGGTGGCGTTGGCCAGCAGTGGTTCGTGGTTCAACGACCGGGGAAAGTCCGGCTGCAGCCGGTCGGCCAGCGCCGGTGCGGCAAACAGGCTGATCGTGGAACCGCCGAGGGGATGGACAGCAAAGGAATCACTGGCCTCCAGCCCCGGCATCCGGTCGGTCAGCACTACGTCCAGCTCTTTCCTCTTGAGATTGAACAATAGCTCCTCTGTCCGCCCAGTCCGGCACTGCAGGTTCACCCGCCGGCCAAGACCCAGTGCCGGTTGCAACAGGCGGTAGGCAATCAGCTTGTGAATTGACGCGGACACCCCCGCCGCGAGCGCAAGGGGCCGATCGCTGGGAGCGAGCTTCAGAACATCGGACAATTCGCCGGTGAGGGCGAAAATCTCGCTCGCATATCCGAGAACCAGTTGTCCCAGGTCTGTCAGCACGAGGGCCCGGCGCTCCCGGCGAAACAGGCTGCCGCCTACCGACTGTTCCAGAGTGGCGAGTTGACCGCTCAGGGTCTGGGGCGCCAGGTCGAGCACCTCGCTGGCACGGGCAATCGATCCCTCCTGACTGATGACCCAGAAATAGTAGAGATGGCGCAGGTTCAGGGTTTCCCTCATCGGGACCTCTCCTCCAGCAGAAACCCTTCACGGGTCCACGGCTTCACGCAACAGCAAATAAACAAACCCGAGAGACAGAGGTCAGGAAGGCTGTTCTTCCACTTCCCAGGTGCCGTCCGGCCGGCGACAGGCAAGGCCGGTGAGATCTTCCTGCTGGCCTTCCACATTCATCCTGAATTCCCGGCATGGCCGCTCGCCACCGGTATAGGTCTGGGTGGGTGTGAAATTAAAACTTCTGCCAGTGTCCGGGTTTTGCCAGGTGGTGGTTCGACCGGTTGGATTGTTCTCCAGCGCCTGCCCCATTTTCCGGCGATCGCGCTGGTCCAGTTCCTCTCCGACTTCCCGGCCAATAAGGCCGCCCGCCAGAGCACCAATCAAAGCCCCCGCCTCATCATCGATCAGGGCGCCAGCCGCCGCCCCTGTTGTGGTGCCCACAACCGTCCCTGTGCGCTCCTGCGTGGCGCACCCCGGGAGTGCTACGGCGCCAGCCATGATCAGGATTCCCGCCAGTCGATGCAGATACATGCTTTCTCTCCTTTACTTGATATAAAGGCCACAGGAGAAAGATGGGGTGAAACCCGTGGCGGTTAAGGGTGGCAGTCGTAGCAGCAGAACTCAGGCGCGGCCCAGAAACCGACGCTCATCAACGTTCACCCGGATTCGGTCACCGGTGGAAATATGCTCCGGCACCTGAACCACCAGGCCCGTGCTGAGCGTAGCCGGCTTGGTTCTGGCGGTCGCGGACCCGCCCTTGACCGAAGGCGCCGTGTCCACAATGTCCAGATCCACTGCGGGCGGCAGATCCACCGCCACAGGCTCGTCACTGACAAGTATCACCTGAAGACCTTGGGTGTCATCGCCAATGAACAGCAACTCGTCAGCAATCGCCTCACGATTCAGGCTGTATGGCGTGTAGTCCTCGGTATCCATGAACACGCATTCTTCACCATCGGAGTAGGAGAAGGTGACGGGCCGGCGGGTCAGATCTGCCAGGCTCAGCATGTCTGAGTCCTTGAAGGTCTCATCCATTTTGGCATTGGTGACCACATCGTACATACGCATCCGGTAAAGGCTGCCACCGGCCCTGCCCTGTGGCACGGAACGCTCGATGTCCCTGACGAGGTAGACCCTGCCCTCGTACTCTATGGCTGAACTCTTTTTTATTTCACTGGCTCTTGGCATTTATCAACGCTCCCAAACACACCTGATGGCATCACTGCCAGATTTCCTGATGGATCCCCTGCCCCGCTTACAGCAGCTTCATTCGGCCGGATTTGAGCACCACCGCGATAAAAAGTCCAACGCTATGATTACTCCTATACGAGGCTGCACAATCGAAGTAGCGCAGCTGAACCGCGCCGGCGACGAATAGCGGAATCAGGCAAAACCCGCCAGCGCCTGTTTCTTCGATGCTGTCTGGATACCTTCGTAAAGCTCGAATTCGTCAGTGACAGAACTGCCAAGGGCCTGCTCGAAAGCGTCTCTGTTGCCGCTGGCCGCGAACTGTTCCTGGCTGCTTTCCCCAAGGTTGGACTGAAAAATCCCGGCAGCACTTACTGGCAGGAAGTCCTCATAGATGATAGGCCTGGCAAGGATTCTTCCCTCATCCAGCAGAGCCTCCAGGTCGTCGGGGCTGCTCCCCCCATTGTCCTGGTTCACCGCTTCGTAGCGGAAATAAGCCAGGCCCTGGCTGCGCAGCTCCTCATGGCTGTCCGGGAAGTCAGCAAACACCCTGGCCAACACTTCCTGGTGCGCAGCGCCTTCCAGGCCCTGACTCTGCTCACGCGCCCTGCCCAGCAGCTGGTCATAGAGGCGGCGGCCCTGCGGGGTCAGTGCCACACCCCGCTGTTCGATCTCACCAAAACGCGCCGTATGGGTTCCCTCGTGGCTGTTCGCGAACCGGATCGGCTCTTCCAGTGCCTTGAAGCTGGTCTGGCGCAAAAGAATGGGGCACTGCCGGTGGGGAGGACCCTCGATGACGGCCTTGGGATTCATGCCGTAATCCGGCATGCGACGCTGCACCTCATCAATATTCAGGGTCCGCGGTGTCAAATGGTTGATATGGGGCCCACGGAAGCAGACCACATCGGCGATCAGCCGGTGCTCACCGCAGAGCGCCTCATAGGTCTCTATGTCCACGGTGGCATCGTGATGCCAGCGGAAGGTCTCCAGGGCTTCCTGTACGAACTGCTCAGCCTGTCCGGATGTAAGCCCTCCCTGAGCCTCGCTCCGCTCTACCAGCTGCCGGGCTGCCTGGGTAAAAATGTCGCGCTTTTCCAGAATCTCACTCGCTCTGGCTCTCAGCGCTTCACTCTCAATCAGTTCCAGCCGCAGCAGCGAGGTAAATACGCGAAAGGGATTGCGACGGAGGGCCGCTTCGTCAGTGGGACGGAAGGCGGTGGAGTGTACCGGCACTCCCGCTTCGGAGAGATCATAGTAGCCAACCGGATACATACCCATGACCGCAAAAAGCCGGCGCAGCATGGCCAGTTCATCAGGCGTGCCGACGCGGATGGCACCGTGTCGCTCCACATTCAGCCGCTCAATCTCACCGGCGGCTTCCATCTGCCGCCGGAGGTCCGGGTTCTCCTCCAGAGTCTCACGATTGACAGCTTCCACCAGCTCCAGCAGGGAGCCGTACTGCGGGACTTCGCTCTGGTACATCGCCGACATGGCCGAGGAGAACTGAGCCCGGATTTCATCGGCGCTGACATACTGGTTCATAGGTGTACCTTCTTCCTGTTGGTGCATCTGATGGAAGCTGTTCTGCTGATCAGCCTGCCGCTGACGTCCACAATAATCCGTGTTATGGCCTGCTTCCAGGAGTACACTGATCCCAGCTTGAGCTTTCCCATTCCGATAACAGTGGGCCCAGTATCGGTCCCGGAGTTTTCATTCACTCCGCGCAGTGGCCACTGGTATTTGTTGTACTCCAATGCCGGTCAGATAGTCCATGTCATTCCCTGTTTTTTCCTTTCCCCCGATAATCCAGCGTCTGCTACCAAAGCTTGAACCCTGGCTGCCGGTTCTGGCATTTGCCAGTGGCGCCGCCAGCTTTATTCTGGTGGACCGCCAGGCAGGTCTCGCCAAATGGATCGTCATAGCGGTGCTGGCAGGCTGGATCTGGCTGTTGCTGGAAAACGTTCTCAGCAAACTGTTCACCCGCCTTACTCATCGCGAGGTGCCGCCCGTAGTGGGCCGCCTGGCCGTTCAATGGGTGCATCAGGAGTCCTTCTTTTTTGTTCTTCCGTTCTTCTATTTCACTACCACCTGGAACAGCGGGCAGGCGGTTTTCACCGGGCTGCTGGCAATCGCGGGCCTGCTGTCCATTATCGATCCCTTCTACCTGGGCACACTCGCCCGGCGCAAGTGGCTGCTTATGATGTATCACGGCCTGGCCGTGTTCGCGCTGACCCTGACGTCGCTGCCTATTATCTTTGAAATGACCACTGGTGAGAGCTACTACGCCGCCATCATTGCGGTTGCGACCGTGAGTGTGCTGACTCTGCCGGGCTTCATTAAGTCGCATCCAGAATGGCAGAGGTCCCACTGGATGGCAGCAACAGTCGCGCTCCCGTTGCTTCTAGCCATTGTCTGGTGGGGCCGGTACTGGGTGCCACCGGCAGGACTCTGGCTGGAAAAAAGCGCTATTACCACTCAGATCTACAGTGCGGAAAAACTCCCGGGTAACAGGGTGGAGACCGTGTCGGCGGAGGATCTTCACAGTGAAGGACTTTACGCCTATGCCGCTATCCGGGCGCCCCTTGGCCTGCGGGAAACCATCTATTACGTGTGGCTGCAGGAGGGTGAAGTGATTGACCGGATACCTCTGGCAATTGAGGGTGGCCGTGAAGAGGGTTACCGCTCCTGGACCCACAAGCTTGCGTTCCCTGAAGATGCCGCGGGCGAGTGGGAGGTGCAGTTGCTCACCGAACACGGCCAGATGATCGGGGTGTTGAAATTTGAGGTGGAGTGAGGGCCTGTTGTTACTGCCTCGCACTCGTCCCTTGTTCTAATCGTACAGACCCTGCAGCTGACGAGAGCCAAAAAGCTGCCTCATCTGCTGTTCAATCCAGGCAACCCGCTCCCATACATAGGGCGAAGGGCTTGCAGCACTGTAGGCTTTGGGATTGGGCAACACCGCTGCAAGCCGGGCCGCCTGGGTCCGGGACAGCTGGCTGGCTGAAATGCCGAAAAAGTTCTGGCTGGCGGCTTCAACACCGTAAATGCCCGGGCCAAACTCGGCGACATTAAGGTACACCTCCATAATCCGCCGCTTGGGCCAGAGCGCATCCACACCCAGGGCGAGCCCCGCCTCCAGCGCTTTGCGCACAAAACTGCGACCGCTCCAGAGAAACAGGTTTTTTGCTGTCTGCTGGGTGATGGTGCTGGCGCCCCGCAAGCCCCCACCTGCCCTGTACTCCGTAACCGCCTTGCCTATGGCATCAAAATCCACACCGTGGTGCTGAAGAAACCGCTGATCTTCACTCGCCACGACAGCCAGAGGCATCCAGCTTGAAATTTCCGGCAGACTCACCCATTCATGCCGCAGTTCCTGCTCAGAGCCCGATATAAGGTGGCCAATCATAAAGGTGGAGGTAGGCGGGTTCACGAAACGGAACAGGAGAACCACCGCAAATACCAGCAGAACAAGCCCGGCGAGAGTCCAGGCAATGGCGCGTAAGAATGTCAGGATCAGGGATTTTGGAGTCACACCGGAACTATAACATCCACCCGGCACAACCTGCTCTTATTCCAGAGGAAAGCCGGAGCTGATCCATTCAGCTCCGGCTTTTTGTTGGCAGTGAATGACAACCTTTACTCTGATGCGGCAATCAGGCTGGCATTACCGCCAGCAGCTGTCGTATCCACACAGAGGTGACGTTCGATCACATACCGCTGGTCGAGCCTGTGCTCGGTGATCAGTGGGATCAGCGGCCCCTCACGCTTCGCCAGCGCCATACGGTATTCACCAAGAAGGGATCGCCCGGCACAGCTTGTGACCGCATCGAACCCTTTGGCTTTAATCAGCGCGTCCGGCTGCAACTCCCCTTCCATGGCCACGATCGGCAGACCAGCGTCAGCTGCCCGCTTCGCCGTGTCCTCAACTCCCGGAGCAATTACCACCACCCTGTTTCCCTGGGAAAGTGCGGTGGCCGCCTGCTCCAGCGCTGTTTCCTTGTCCGGCCCAAGGCACAGCACCAGACCGCGGGCATGGTTGGAGAGAACATTCTGTTCCCCGGTGGGTCCGGGCAGATGCTCGACGTGATTGTCCAGCGGGGCAGGAACCTCGCCGAAGATCGGCGTCATCGCGTCAATCCGCTCCCCGGGTGGCTGCCATTTGGCATCCTTCAGTTTGCCAATCAGGCCTTCCAGTTTTTTGGCGTCGACTTTTTTGCCGCCGGGATCCAGGGTACGTTCCACTGTCTCGCCCTTCAGGAAGCGACGGACATACTGGGGTCCGCCGGCTTTGGGGCCGGTGCCGGAAAGACCCTCACCGCCGAACGGCTGAGAGCCCACAATGGCGCCGATCTGGTTACGGTTAACATAGGCGTTACCCACTTTGATACGTCGTGTAATCCGGTCTACACGGCGGTCCACACGGCTGTGGAGGCCGAATGTCAGGCCATAGCCTCTGGCGTTGATGTCGTCGACCACCTTGTCGAGGTTTTTGGCCTCGAAGGTTGCCACATGAAGTATCGGACCAAAGATTTCTTCCTCCATCTCCTCGATGCCGTTGAGCCTGATCACCGCTGGAGAAACATAGGTGCCCTTCTCCGGGACCTGGATCTTCTTCAACAGGCGACCCTTGCTCTCAAACTTTTCGCAGTGGTCTGCGATTTTCTTTCTGGCTGTCTCATCGATTACCGGGCCCACATCGGTGGAAAGCTCCCAGGGGTCGCCAATGCCCAGTTCGTCCATGGCGCCATAGAGCATATCAAGCAGGTGCTCAGCAATGTCCTTCTGGACGTATAGCATACGCAGGGCCGAACAGCGCTGGCCCGCACTCTGGAATGAAGACGCCAGCACGTCCCTGACTACCTGCTCCGGCAGGGCCGTCGAATCCACGATCATTGCGTTCAGGCCACCGGTTTCCGCCACCATCACGGCATCGGGCGCCATGTTCTCGGCCATGGCCGCGTCGATTCGCTTTGAAGTCGGGGTTGAACCGGTAAAACAGACACCGGCAAGCCGGGGGTCCGAGGTCAGAGCACCACCAACGGTGGCACCCGTGCCAGGAAGCAGCTGAATGGCTTCTTTGGGAATACCCGCTTCGTGCATCAGTTCCGTAGCCCGGGTGGCCAGCAGCGAAGTCTGCTCCGCCGGCTTGGCGAGCACAACGTTGCCGGCCGCCAGGTTGGCGAGAATCTGGCCGGTAAAGATCGCCAGTGGGAAGTTCCAGGGGGATATGCAGCAGATTATTCCCCGGGCCTCACCGCTATCCTTATTGCGCACACCTTCGTTGGCGTAATACTGGGCGAAATCCACCGCTTCCCGGATCTCCGCAATGGCATCCAGAAGGGATTTGCCGGCTTCACGGGTAGTCAATGCAAACAGCTCATAGGCGTGCTCCTCGTAGAGGTCCCCTACTTTGCGCACACACTCGGCCCGCTCTTCCGCAGACCTGGCGGACCAGCTTTTGAAGCCTTCTTCTGCGGCCCTGATCGCGGTATCAATATCAGCCTCGGATGACTGGGTGACGTGGCCCACCGTGTCATCCGGATTGGCAGGGTTACGCACAACCTGAACTTCCGTACCCGCCACCTTTCCGGCGATAACCGGGCCCCCTTTCCAGCGGTGGTCGCGAAAAGCGCCCCGACCCTTTTCTATCTCTGCCACCGTCACCGGGTCGGTGATGTCCCAGCCCTTCGAATTCCGGCGTTCCTCTCCAAACAGCTTCTTCGGATGGACTATGGCCTTGCTGGAAATGTTTTCGCCCATCGCCCGGACCGAGTCGATCGGGTCCTTCGCAATTTCCTCCGGCGTGATGCTCGTGTCGACAATCTGGTTTACAAAAGAGCTGTTGGCACCGTTCTCCAGCAGACGCCGCACCAGATACGCCAACAGGTCCTTGTGAGGGCCGACGGGGGCGTAGATGCGACAGGGAACGCCGCTCTGCTTCAGTGCCTCACTGTGGAGCGACTCACCCATGCCATGGAGGCGCTGGAATTCATAGTTGTCGATCCCGTTCGCCTTCGCCAGCTCAACCACACCCGACACGGAATGCGCATTGTGGGTCGCAAACTGCGGGTAGATGCGGTCCGTCATGTTCAGCAGTTTGGTGGCGCAGGACATGAAGGACACATCACTGCAGGCCTTGCGGGTGAATACCGGGAAGTTGCTCAGGCCCATCACCTGCGCACGCTTTATTTCAGCGTCCCAGTAGGCGCCCTTCACCAGCCGCACCATGATGCGCCGGTCCAGCTTCTCAGCCAGGCCATAGAGCCAGTCCAGCGCATGGGGCGCGCGCTTGCCATAGGCCTGGACCACAACGCCGAAGCCATCCCAGCCGGCCAGCTCGGGGTCGGACAGAAGGGCTTCGATCACGTCCAGCGAGAGATCCAGCCGGTCCTGTTCTTCCGCATCAATATTGAAGCCCATGTTGGCGTCGGCGGCTTTTTTAACCAGGCGCTTTGCCCGGGGCACAAGCTCATTCATCACCCGCTCTTTGTTGCCGTACTCGTACCGGGCCAGCAGAGCCGACAGCTTGACCGAAATGCCTGGATTCGTGCGAACATCGCCCTTGCAGTGTTTGGCGATGCTGTCGATGGCGGCGGAATAGGACTCGTAATACCGCTGGGCATCGTGATCCGTGCGTGCGGCCTCCCCCAGCATGTCATAGGAATAGGTATAGCCCTTCTCCATGAATTCCTTGCCGGCTTCCTGGGCTTCTTCGATGTCGCGCCCGAGGACAAACTGCCGCCCCATCTCTTTCATGGCCTGGCCGGCCACCGTCCGGATCACCGGCTCGCCCATGCGCTTCACGAGCTTGCGCAGCGTATCCCCGACGCTGTGGCGTTCGGAATCCTTGAGCAGGTTGCTGGTCATCAACAGGGCAATAGTCGCGGTATTGATCAGAGACGAAGAGGCTTTCCCCACATGGGACCCCCAGCTACCCGAGGTGATCTTGTCTTCGATCAGCGCATGAATAGTGATGTTGTCCGGCACCCGTAACAGGGCTTCAGCCAGACACATGAGTGCCACACCCTCTCTGGTGGTGAGACCATACTGAGCAAGAAACTTTTCCATGATGGTTGGCTTTGCATTCTTTCGGACGCTGCGAACCAGGTCGGCCGCGCGGGCAGAAATCGCATCGCGCTCGGCTTGCGACAGCTTCGCGCCATCAATCATCTCGCGCATAACCTTGTATTCGTCGGCGAGATAGGAATTGCGAAGCGCCTGGCGGCTGTCCTCCAGTGCGGGAGCTTCTGACTGCTGTGGTCTCATTGCTGTGTCCTCCTGGATCTCTGGTGCCTGGCTGTTGCCGGGGCCCAGAGACGAATCCAATGTAAAAACGGGACTTGCTGGTCGCCTTGTCTTTTCCTCACTCCAGGCTCATCAGACGCCCATACGTCTGGAGCAGATAACCCGATTGCCGGTCATTACGAACCTGCGAGCCCTTGCATAATTTCTCCTGTTAACCAAATGAGCATAGTCCCGATGTCGGCATTTTGCATAAACGCAGAAGCATAAAAGCAAAAACCCGCATACCGGAAACTCGGCCTATCAGACCGGCCCAACTGGCCAGTCAGCGGCATCCACCAGGTGCAGGCCGACGGGTTGGGATGCGTCTCCGTGCCAGCGCTTGACGAATTCGCCGTCCGCGTCGAACTGCTCCGCCTGCCTCTCCAGATTGAACTGACGAAGTCCCCCTGGGTCGGCGCCTACACCTGCCAGGTACTGCCAGTTGCCATAATCGCTGGCAGCGTCGTAATCCACCCGGCCTTTTTTTGCGCCGCACCCCATCCCGGTGGAACAGATCGGCGCCATGCCTGAGTGCGTGCCAGTGGAAATACTCCCGCCACAGCAACTCGAACCAAAGCCAGTAGGTGGATTGGTTCTTTACGTGTCGTCTTTCATACTCAGCAATGGCGTCCGCAACCTCGGAGGCGGACAGCGATCCATTCGCCAGCCAGGGCGACAGTCTGGAATAGGCATCGGGATCGTCCAGTGCGTTGCGGGCCGGAAATCCCGGAGAAGGAGGCAGTGCGGTCAGAGCGCGAATCCGTAATGGACCGGCGTGAGGTTCTTCTTTTCCTTCCACCAGTTTGCGGAACTGGGAAAAAGTATCCGGCAGGCGGGAACGTAAAACCCGGTCGATCCGGTAATTCTGAACCAGCTGTGGAATCACTTCTTCGGGTTCGCCAAAGGCAATGTGAAGTCGCTGCCCCAAGGCTCTCAGGTTTCGCTCCAGCGCCATAAGGCTCTGCCAGAGAAACCGCCAGCAGGGGAGCATTGTCGTGTAGCCGGAGGTCCCGGGTAAACCAGTAAAGTGTTTGCAACGCAGAAATCCTCCAGCCATTTCATAAGCGAAAGGATACGCCGGGGGAAGCAATCCAGTTTTTTGCACAGAGCTGTCAGACCTGGGATGGGGCGAAAAGCGCACGCCCGGAGAGAAGCAGAGGCCGGTCACCATCCCCCGGCCCTGGCTGGTTAATTCAGCCCGAGATGCTCCGCGTCCTGCTCGATACAGCGATCCAGCAGCGCCAGATACTCGGCTTTTGCTTTGCGCTTGGTCTGCTTGTGAGCCTGCATGTTCAGTTTCTGGAAGTTCTGTGCCACCTCGTTCGCCCGTGCCAGGAGCTGCTCAGGGGCTACCACCTCATCCAGAAACCCGGCCTGCACGGCGCCCTCGGGGCTGAAGATTTCAGCATTGATCACTGAGCGGTAGAAATGCGCCGGCGCCAGGCGATGCCGCGCGATCTCAATGCCGGCATGGTGCATGGTCATTCCAATCGCCACCTCATTCAGGCCCAGCTTGAATGGGCCTGCAACGCCGATGCGGTGGTCCACCGACAGGAGAACGAACGCCCCCTTGGCAATGGCGTGACCACTGCAGGCACCAATCACCGGCAGCGGGAAAGCCGCCAGACGACGGGTCAGCGTCGAGCCAATCTTTACAAGGGCAGCGGCCTCCTTCGGGCCCTTCTGCATTTCCTTCAGATCGAAACCACCCGAAAAGATGCCGGGCTGCCCGGTCAGGATCACCACGGCCCTGTCCTGCTCGGCGCGATCAAGCGCCTGATTCAGCATCTCGAACACCTCGTGGCTTAGCGCATTCGCCTTGCCGTTGGTGATGGTAATCGTCGCAATGCCGTTATCCAGTCTGTAGTCTACAAGATCCGTCACCGGGCTATCCTATTGATTGAGTTGTGGAATTTCAGTGAACTTTGCCAGCCTCCGCGGCACGCCTCAATGCATTTGTCATTCTGGCCGTTGACCGTGAGCCGGCATCGGCAGCCGGCTAAGGTTTCGATATCGCGGAGCGGTGTTTCAGGTACTCCTGCAGCATCTGATAGCTGAGCCCCCAGATACAGTGTCCCTGATACCTGCAGCAGGCCATGCGAAGCGTGCCAAACCGGGTCGGCCAGGGGCGAACAGACTGGTTTTCCGGGGCTCCGAGGTGCGCAAGTGGAATCCACACGACGGTTTGCACTTCATGATTCTGGGTGAAATTGTCTGGCCCGGACCATTCGAATACGTAGGGCGTGACCACCATCGGGCGCCAGCGATTATGGTGACGGGTGATAAGATCCGAGAGCCGGCGCTCAAAGCGGCCATAAACCGACAGATCCAGCCCGGTTTCTTCCAGGGTTTCCCGTATTGCTGCTGCAAAAGGCCCCCTGTCCTCCGCCTGAAGCCGACCGCCGGGAAAGGCCATATCCCCGGACCAGGGATCACCATCCCGATGTGCCCGCTGAATGAAAAGCAGCTCCGCACCACCCGCCTGATTTTGCCGGTGGATCAGCGCCACCGACGCCCGGGTCATCTGGCGTCGAAAAGGCAATTTTCTGGGGCGTCGTAATGGTATCAATGCCAAAAGCCGCATCCTTCAGTGAGGACGAGTGAGGACGAGCCTGGACTACTGAATCGGGGCGCAATTGCGCACGGCCAGCGCCACGTTGGCAGTCGCTTTGGCCTGGTCGTAATAGCGCTCGGCGGAGCTGACGCCACTGGAGGCGATAGAGCCGGCTGTCGGACTGACCAGCTGACTGAGCTCGGTGAGAGCCTGGGCTGACTGACGATCCCTCTGGTAGGCATCGAAAGCCTGGTATATTTCATTGCAGGTCACCCCGTTCCCATCAGTAGCTGCGGAAGACATATAACTGGAAGTCTGGCACCCGGCGAGAAAAACCATGGCAGCAGCAACAATCGGGGCTGAAAAATTCAAAATAACGCACTCCATTTGATGTAAAGCATCGAGTATAACCTTTTGCTTTGTTCAGCGGTCGGAATGGCCAAGGGATCGATCCGGGTCGATCTCATCACGCACCCTCTGCTTGAGGACTTTGATCTCCGGAAAGCCCCCATCCTCTTTCCGGGACCAGACGCGGTTGTCATTGACCCAGACTTCGAATATCCCTCCACCTCCCGGATGAAGAGCCAGCGAATCCAGCTCAGCCTCAAAAGTGGTCAACAGCTCCTGGGCCATCCAGGCGGAGCGAAGCAGCCAGCGACAGCCTGTGCAGTAATAAATATCTACCCTGTTGGTCATTGATCCATCTCTTTGTCCCGGTGGTTATGGTCAAGGGCCCGGGCAGCAACGCCTGACCTGCGCCAGCATTCCCCGGTAGCAGTCAGTGTAATCCGGGACCGCCAAAGTACTCCTCCATCCAGTCAAAGAGCGTCTGCACACTGACATCGGACAGGCTCACCTCCCGGAACTCATTACCCACCTCATCATCAAGGGTTACAAACTGGTACAGCAAAACCCCTGGCTGCTCATCATGCAGAATCAGCATGATGCGCCGGCGGGTGCGCAGGCAGTCGACGGTCATGGCATCCGCGGGAATACCCACATCGCGCATGCCACGGCGCACTCCCACCACCGGGTTAATATGCTCATGAGCAGCCTGAATGCGAGCATGGGCCTCACTGGCCATGTCGGACAGGGCCTTCAGGGGATCTTCTTCGGACATTGGACGCTGCCTGTTCTTCAATAGGTTAACGATCAGATACCAAGTCTAGCGGACATCCGGACCAATACGGAATTGACGCTGCCTGTCATTTCCCCGGATTCGTTAACTGGGAAACACGGCCCGGGGGTCAGATTCCGGGAAATGCGCACGTGATGTCCTTAAAAACGGACAGTACGACCTGGATTCCGGACACTCCACCCTTTTCGCTGTCGCCAGCGGCTACGACGCACTCTGGCCCGCTCAACGATGTCCAGTTCTCAGGACAGATTTTTGTGCGAATTCCGCACAGCCGCCGCAAGCCACTGATTTCACAACTTTATTAAAGTTGGCACAGGAAGCGCATTGGTAACACAGACAGGCACTGTTATGCCCGAATCTCTGCGGCCAGCGGAGCCTGGACCAAACCACAACAATAAGCAGAAGGAACGCAGAATGACGATTCGACCTTGTTTCGCAATCCCCGCGGGGGCACTTTTAGCTCTCACCCTGACCGCCTGCAATAACGACTCCAGGCTGCCCCCAGCTGTATCGGGCGAAATCCAGCAAACGAGATACAGCGACACCAACGATCTGCTCACCGGCGGCCTCGGCGCCAGCGGGCTGGCTGGAGCGGCGCCCACTTTTGCAGACGCTCTCAACCCCACTGCGGAAGAACTTCGCACGCTCGCCATTTACAATAATTACCGTGCACTCGTGCCCACCGGTGCGGGCGGCGGTTATGGGCTGCTATTCGGGCCCCAGGTAGGCGCTTCGGCTTCGAATACGGAAGGCCTGATTCCCGGCGAAGAGTACCTTGCGTTCGTGAAGGTCGGATCAAATGACGTGCCAGTGACCGTGATGGTGCAGGTGCCAGATTCTTTCAACCCGGAAAACGCCTGCATGGTCACCGCGCCTTCATCAGGCTCCCGGGGCATCTACGGCGCCATCGGCACTGCCGGAGAATGGGGTCTGAAAAAAGGCTGCGCCGTGGTATACACCGACAAGGGGACCGGAACCGGCTCCCACAATCTTGAGACCAATGCCGCTCAACTGATTGATGGCCGCCTCACCGGTGAGCCTGACGCACCGGTACAGTTCCGGGCTGATCTGACAGAGGTGGAGCGGGCCGCGTTCACCGGCCAGTACCCGGACCGGTTCGCCTTTAAACATGCTCATTCAAAGGTCAACCCGGAAGCCGATTGGGACACCCATGTTCTGCAGTCCATCGAATTCGGCTTTTATGTTCTTAACAAGCAGTTTGGCAAGAAAAAGGGCAAAGGCGGGCGGGCAACTCCAATCACCCCAGGCAACACACTGGTTATCGCATCCAGCGTGTCCAATGGTGGAGGCGCCTCGGTACGGGCTGCAGAGCTGGACTCAAACGGTCTGATTGATGGCGTCGCAGTATCAGAGCCGAATGTGAACCCGAAGGTCGATACCAGTTTCACCATCCGCCAGGGCGAAGGCCCCGTCATCACCGAGCACAGTCGAAGCCTGCTGGATTACACCACGGCGCTCGCGGTGTATCAGGGTTGTGCCAACCGGGCGCCAGACGTACGGGGCATCCTGGCCTTCAACGACATCTTCAACGATCAGACGGTAAACGAAAATGCCTGCGCTGCACTGGCACAAAAGGGTCTGGTCAACGGAGCCGATCTTGATGCCCGCGCTGCCTATGCCCAGCGGATCCTTAACGAAGAATTTGGCATTCAGCCGGAACAGAACCTGATTGCTCCGACCCACTTCGGACTGGCCGTTGCCCAGAGCATCAGCATGACCTACGTCAATGCTTATGGCTCCTTTGGTGTTGAAGACCGCATCTGTGGCATCAGCATGGCCGCCAGCGATGCTACCAGTGGCGAAGTGGTCCCGCTTGCCGCCAGTGCGGAAGAAGCTCTGTTCTCCACCAGCAATGGCATCCCGCCCACCGGCGGCGTGAACCTGATTTTTGATAACGCCGGACAGGGTGTTCCCACCGACCTCAAGCTGAGCATATCGCCATCCAGTGGCGTGAAGGATTATGGCCTGGATGCCCTGCTTTGCTTACGGTCGCTGGCCCAGGGAACTGATGCTGTTACCGGCGAAGCTCTGGACGCTGACGCCGCCGAAAAAGCCGCCAGAATCGCTGCGGGAGTCGCTGAGATAAGAGCCAGCGGTGACCTGCACGGCAGGCCCACAGTTTTTGTAACAGGCCGGGCCGATGCCATCCTTCCCATCAACCACACCTCGCGGCCCTATTTCGGCCTCAATCAGCGGGTTGAAGGGGGGAGCAGCGAACTGCGTTACTACGAAGTGCTCAACGCCCATCATCTGGACGTTCTCAATGGACTGCCAGGGTTCAACGAGCGTTATATTCCCCTCCATCACTACCTGTTCCAGGCTCTGGACCTGGTCTATGACCGCCTGAGCAACGGCAGTGATCTGCCACCGAGCCAGGTGGTTCGCACTATCCCTCGCGGCGAGGGCGCTCCTGCGCTGACCGCTGCCAACGTGCCGGACATCAGCGACACGCCGGCAACCGAGGACCGAATCCTGTTTGAAGAAGACCAGGTTCGGATTCCGGAGTAACAGCAGTCTTAACAGGGGGCTGGCCATCGACCAGCCCCTGCTCCCACCTCACAAACTGCCTCAGAAAGCTGACAGCTCGTCCTGAAGGTCCCTCTTGAGTTCTTCCGGTTCCGTTATCCAGACGGTCTGATCGGAACCCGGGAGTACCCCGACCTCCAGACCATCTTTCGACAGACCCGGGACCCACTTGCGGAAAAAATCAGGCAAGGGAACGGCTTTGGGCGACAGATCACCAGATCCTTTTGCATACTCGGCCGCGAAATCCGCGCCGGGCCAGACCGGCACATACTCCACATCACCATCACCGGAAACTATCTTGAGAAACCGGTTCTCGGCATTGACCAGTATCCAGATTTCCCTGGTTTCGATGACCTGACTCAGGAAGTAGTCGTACCTTTCCTCGCCGCCCATCTCCAGTACGTAGTTTAACTCTTCGCTGTTCATGTTCCGGCTCTCTGCTGTGGTGTCCAATTGCTACAGACTGACGGCTGTGGGTATCGTGAACAAGCCTCTACAACTCCTTCATCCAGAAAAACTCCTTCCTTACCTCAGTTTCAGCGCATTCCCTGCGCCTGTGCTAGATTGTGTCTTTTGCCCGCGAGCCCCCAATGAGCACCACCACACCGGAAGCCACAAAAGGCGCCATCTTCGGTCTCAGCGCCTACTCCATGTGGGGCTGCTTTCCGCTGTTCTTTGCCCTGTTCGAGGGCGTGCCCTCGTACGAAGTGCTGATTCACCGCATTATCTGGTCCAGTATTTTCCTGGCAGTGGTGGTCACCCTGCTACGGCGCTGGCCATTGATCCGCAATGCACTTGCTCAGCCCAGAAAACTGGGGCGGGTGCTGGCCTGCGCGGTGCTGATTGGCATCAACTGGGGGCTGTACATTTACGCGGTTGAAACCCATCGCGTGCTGCAGGCCAGCCTGGGTTATTTCCTGACACCAC
This sequence comes from Marinobacter sp., assembly GCF_044799475.1. Lineage (GTDB taxonomy): Bacteria > Pseudomonadota > Gammaproteobacteria > Pseudomonadales > Oleiphilaceae > Marinobacter. Next base: position 4,116,107 of record NZ_CP085217.1, read on the forward strand.
TGGTGAATGTGGCTCTGGGCATGCTCGTACTCGGGGAGCGCATGGTGCGGTTGCAGGCGGTGGCCGTGGGACTGGCTGCGGTGGGCATTCTGATCCAGCTGTTTCTGGTAGGTACCCTGCCCTGGATCAGCCTGGTGCTGGCGGGCAGTTTTGGTACCTATGGTCTGTTCCGCAAACAGGTGGAGCTGGACGGCCTTTCCGGGCTGTTTGTGGAAACCCTGCTTCTGCTGCCTTTGGGCCTTCTGGTACTGACCTGGCTCAGCTCACTTGAGGCCTCCCATTTCGGGGAGAACAACCGGACCACGTTCCTGCTCATGTCCAGCGGCATTGTCACCGCGCTGCCCCTGCTCGCCTTCGCCGGGGCAGCGCGGCGCCTGCGGCTGTCCACGCTGGGGTTCCTGATGTACATCAACCCCACCCTGCAGTTCTTTCTTGCCCTGTGGGTTTTCAACGAGCCTCTGAGCGCGATTCAGCTTGCCAGCTTCGTGATCATCTGGACTGCCCTTGGCCTCTATTCCTGGTCCAGCTGGGATTCGAGCCCGACGGCGGCGGCACGAAGGGCCCGGGCCCGCTAGCGGCGGTGGCCGGCCCAGCATCCCGGGTTTAGGTGCTACACGCGTTCTATGGCCTTCAGCAGAGACGAAAAGGCTTTTGAAAACCGCTTCTCAACAACCTTGTCCAGCACCCTGCCGATCAGTGGAATCCTGATGTGGCCTTCAGAGATCCATGTGACATGGGTCCTGGTGTCCTGCGCCTTCAGCAGAATCTCGCCCCGGTCATGCGCGATCGGGAAGGGGCTGGATTTTTCGATGCGGTAATGCATCACGGTTGGGCTCTCGTACCGGGTGATACGCTCGGTCAGTTTCATCGGGCCGGCGCCAATTATCCGCAGGGCTCCGGTGCCGTTTGGCTCCTGGTTCCCCTGCTCTATCAGCAAAGAGGTATCCACACCCGGGAAACGATCGTAATGGGCGTGATCGGTAATGGCCTCAAAGACGGTGTCAATGTCCTTGTCCAGTGTGCGCTCAACGTGAATACGGAACATTATGACTCCATGGCGACGGAACGGGTGACTACCCAGGCTTGCCTGGCGCCTATCCTAACTGCTACCGCGACTCCGCTCCAGCCAGAGGCGGCTTGCTTCCTCGATGACGATGGCGTGCCGGCGCGCCAGGGCAGCGCGGTCATTGTCGTAGCCGCCTCCAATCACAGTGGCAACCGGTATGCCCCAACCCAGCAGTTCCGACAGTACCTGACGGTCCCGGGCGCGGATGCCGGCCTCGCTGATAGCGCCCGTCCATTGGTTTTGGCGGGTCTGATCTGGGCATAAACTTTCGGATTCCTTAACTGCCCGAATATAGAAGGCCCTGCCGCAAGCTACACTAAAACCTGGCACCCGGAAAACTGGCCAAAAAGGACAACCTGATGACTGATGCTTCGCCCGACTTCCCGATCGAACACTGGTTCTACCAGCCAGGCACAACTCATCTCGCGGACTATCCCGCGCAGGTGGCCGATGCGAAGTCGCTACCGGATCTGGAGACGAGTCTGAAAGATACCGGTGAATACCACCGACGACTCTGGGCCAACCGCCAGAAGGCGGTGCTAGTCATCGTTCACGGCATGGATGCCAGTGGCAAGGACAGCCTGATCCGCACCCTGTCCGCTTACATGGATCCCGCCGGTTTCCATGCCTGGTCCTTTTCCCGGCCCGACGGCGCCGAAAAACGCCATGATTTTCTCTGGCGGGTGGTTCCCCTGCTGCCGGGGTTCGGCGAAGTCACGGCCTTCAGCCGCAGTCATCACGAAGCGGTGATTGCTGAACGTGCCTGGCCGGTGTGGCGGCCAGACCATTACGACTGGGACGCCCGATATGCGGCGATACGCTCCTTCGAAAAGCACCTGGCACAGGAAGGCACCACTGTTTTCAAGTTCTGGCTCAACCTGTCGGAGAAGGAGCACCGACGCAGGCTTCTCAAACGTCTCGACAAGCCCCACAAGCAGTGGAAGTTCGACCCCGCCGATATCGAAGCGTGGGAGCGGCGAGCAGAGTTGCTTGGTTACACCGAAGAAGCCATCGCCGCCACCCACATCCCGGAGGCTCCCTGGCTGATCATCCCCGGTGACAGCAAGCCAAAAGCCCGCGCCATTATCGCCCGCCTGCTGGCAGACAAACTCAGGGAACTCGCGCCGGAATACCCCGGCTCCGATGAACAGGTGCTTGCCCGGTACCGACACATGCTTGAGCGATAATTAAAAAAACTGGGAACAGTCACTTTTTTCGTTCAACCAGGGAGTTCGAGATGGCAAATGACAAGGGGAAATGATTCAGCGATGCAAAAGGTTTTGGTTTCATCGTTAGTGAAGGCTCAGCGGGTTCCCATTAATATATCCAAAGCGCGGCGCCGCTTTTCCGGGTCATAAATATCCACGGTAAACATCAGTTCCTCCACCTCGACGCCAGCAAGAATCGGCTCCAGCTGTCGACGGATGTCCTCGGCAGCCCCCATGACCTGCAGCGCGAGAAAATCCTTTACACCGGCCTCCTCACCCGCATGCCAGAGGCCATCCATGGTCGCCACCGGAGGTTTCATCCACAGTGGCTGACCGCGGAACAGGGCCAGGATGCGCTGGTAGCTGGTGGTGGCCAGAAGGCGCGCCTCCTCCAGGGAGTCCGCGGGGACCGCAGGCAGCGCCAGCATCGCATGGGGGCGCTCAAGCTGCTGTGAAGGCCGGAACTGGCTTCGGTAAACACGAATGGCCTCCCGGTAGAGGCGCGGGGCGAAATGTCCGGCAAAGGCATATGGCAGGCCGTACATGGCCGCCAGCTGTGCGCTGTAGAGACTGGAGCCGAGCAACCAGACAGGCACATTGGTGCCGGCGCCGGGAATCGCCTTCACCTGCTGCCCTGGTTGTAGCGGACCCAGCAGGCTCTGAAGGCGCGCAACATCCTCCGGGAACTGCTCCGGCCCCAGGGCTTCCCGTCTGAGTGCCCTGGCTGTCACCGGATCGGTCCCCGGGGCCCGCCCCAGACCAAGATCAATGCGGCCCGGATACAGGCTCTCCAGGGTGCCAAACTGTTCAGCGATCACCAGCGGCGGATGGTTGGGCAGCATCACGCCGCCGGAGCCAACCCGCATGGATTCGGTCTTCCCCGCGATATGGCCGATCAGCACGGAAGTGGCCGAGCTGCTGATACCCTCCATGTTATGGTGTTCTGCCAGCCAGAAGCGTTTGAACCCCAGCTTCTCGGCTTTCTGCGCGTAAGCAACACTGTTGGCGAGGGTGGTGCCGACAGAGTCGCCCTCCCGAACCGAGGCCAGTTCCAGCAGAGAATAGTCAGGGTAGTCAGGCATGGTTTTTCCGATTCTGGTGGTGACTTTATAGACTCACAGTAAACCGGAAACGCTCCAGTTTTCCATCAGTGCCGGTTTGCCTGTGCCGATAAGAATCCAGGCCCGTCAGTCTCCGGCCCGGAGGACAACGCTGACATTGCCGCTCCGCTCAAGGCATAATCGCCTGACCTGTCCCAGGTCTTCCTCGCCGGATGCCTCCCTAAGAACACTCATCAGATCGCTCTCACTGATGTAAGCCTGCTTCATCGCCGGCCACTGAATCTGCCCATCCCGCACCAGAACGTGAGTCTTACCCTTCACCAGGGTCCCAAACCAGTCAAACCGGAATGCCACGCGCGCGAATATGTAATGCAGCAACGTCAGTACAAAGGCTGCGGAGAGGTGGGAAAAAAAATGGTCGTCAGTAACTATTGAGCGGCTGAGAATCGAACCAATCATGATGGCCATGATTATGTCGAATGCCGAAAACTTCCCAACGAAGCGCTTGCCGCCGAGCCGGACCAGAATGATGCCGACAACATAAACCAGACAGGCTCTCAGGGCCATGCGCCAGACGTTAAGATCCTGACCTTCAAGCCCAAACCCCCAACTGCTCCACCACCAGACAGTTTCCATGAGTTCTTCCCTGATTTTCCTGGTCCTTCAATGTGGAGTTTCGGTGGACGGCGGCAAGAGCATCGATGCCCCAAAGGCCACCTGGCACGCCAGAGAGATCTGCTCAGGACGGATCGTCTTTCAGCACAACGATGCTGTCGGGTACCAGTTCACGGGTTTCGAACACGTCACCGGCCATCTCACCAGTCACGGTTACTTGCTCACCCTCATCAATCTGCTGGAAACCCTGGTCATCCAGCGGGTTGTAGAGCATCTGGCTGGTGTCCACAGTGATCTTGCTGGCCCCCCTGTTGATGGTGAACTCGCGGTTGTCGACGCTTGTGACCGTGCCGGTCACCACTGTGTCACCAACAGCGACCGGCGTTCGAGGCGCCAGATCGATTGCTTCGAGGCCCTTTTCACCAGCGACAGTGGCCTGGTAAAAGTAGGTGCCCATGCTCTCGACATAGAGACTGCTCGCCTCAATGGTCGACTTCTTGAAAGCGTCAGCATCTATTTCGCCATAGACGGTGACCCGGGCGCCGTGAAGAGCTTCGCGGGACGCCTGAAACCACTCCCAGCCGTCCATCTGCACCTTGACGGTATTGTGGCCATAATCGAGGGTAAAACTCTTTTCGCTGACGGAGACTACCGTACCGTTCAGCGATATCCAGGAATCATCGGGGTGGAGATAGGGCCCCTCTTCGGCAAGAACCGGTGCAGCTATGAAAACGGATGCGATGGCAAGGCTCAGAGGTAGCTTCGTCATGATGCCTCCTGCTGTTCTGGAAAGGATTAGAATGTGCCTGTGTCAGGCCCTGGCAGATGCCTTCAGGCTCTCTAGTGAGCTTTGTGACCTACAGTGCGGATTTCAACCCCGCCTGGACTGGTTCCGCGCTATCCCAATGCGGTGCTTTCGTCGGAATTTACGTCCTTCTGGCTACCTTCGGCACCAGGCCATCGCTCCATGTGAGTGAAGCAGGTCATGGAGCAATTCTGGTGGCCCGAAAGTGTTCGGACCGGCCCGCTCCCCGATCAATCCTCGCCCAGATGCTTGCTGAGCAGGGCGTGATAAATCTCCCGTTCCCCCAAGGCGCCACTGATCACGCCATTTTCCTCAATCAAAGGACTGTGACCGGTGACATAGCAGATCTCCACCGCGTCCCGCATCAGCGTGCGCGGTGAGAGGCGTACTGGCTTCTTCTCGAGGTTCTCGATGGACTGACCCGGAGCCCATGGCTGCGTTTCAAAGCATTCTTCACCGAAACGCACGCGGGTCTGCTCAATCTCATCATGAGTGATCAGCCAGTAGTCGTAACGCTGACTGATGCAGCGATTTCCTTCGTCGTCCTGACGCATGTCCGAGACCGGACGCATCAGGGATTTGACCTTGAGAACATTGAGAGGGTTGGTGTGAGCCACAAAGTTTTTCACGTAATCGTTGGCCGGGTGGAGGATGATCTGCTCAGGCTTTCCGTGCTGGACGATTTCGCCGTTCTTCATGATTGCGATATTGGTGCCAAGCTTGAGCGCCTCGTCCAGGTCGTGACTGACAAAGACGATGGTCTTCTGCAGGCGCTCCTGAAGCTCCAGCAGTTCCTCCTGTAGTTGCTGACGGATCAGGGGATCAAGGGCAGAGAAAGGCTCGTCCATCAGCAGGATATCTGACTCGGTTGCCAGCGCCCGTGCGAGGCCGACACGCTGACGCATGCCGCCGGAAAGCTCGTCCGGCAGGCGGTCTTTCCACTGATCCAGGCCTACCAGTTCCAGCTGTTTAGTTACCTTCTCCCGGCGCTCGTTTTTGGGCAGACCCTGCAGCTCGAGGCCGAAGCCAACGTTTTGCTCAACCGTGAGCCAGGGCATCAGTGCAAAGCTCTGGAATACCATGGATATGCGCCGCCGACGAATGTCACGCTGGACCTGATCCGACGCCCGGGCGAAGTCCACGGACTCTCCCTCATGTTCAATACGCACAGCTCCATCGGTAATCGGGTTGAGACCGTTGATACAGCGCAGGAGGGTGGATTTGCCAGAGCCGGAAAGGCCCATCAGCACGCAGATCTCCCCCTTGCCCACCTTCAAACTGGCGCCGTGAACACCCACCACAAGGCCGGTTTCTTCGCGTATGGCCTCCCGTCCCTTGCCTTCGGCCATCAGGGGCAGCGCCTGTTCAGGCTTTTTACCGAAGACTACGCTTACATTGTCGAATTCAATCATCCCGGTGACCCCGCCTGCTGACGATGTTTGAAAAAGCGGTCGAGCCAGATGGCCAGGAGAACGATTGCCAGCCCGGCCTCGAAGCCCATGGCGATATCCACTGTGTTCAGCGCCCTGACTACCGGGACGCCCAGGCCGCTGGCACCAACAAGCGCTGCGATCACCACCATTGAAAGCGAAAGCATGATGCACTGCGTAATCCCTGCACCAATCGAGCCCATGGCGGCGGGCAGTTCCACCCGAACAAGCAACTGATGACGGGTACAGCCAAAGGCCTTACCAGCTTCAATCAGCTCAGTAGGGACCCCGGTAATCCCGAGATAGGTCAGCCGGACCGGAGCAGCAATGGCGAAGATCACCGTTGAAATGACGCCTGGAACCACTCCCAGCCCGAACATGGTCAGTGCTGGAATCAGGTAAACGAAAGGTGGAATCGTTTGCATCAGATCCAGCACCGGCTGAACACCCCGGTAAAGCCAGGGCTTGTGAGCCACATAAATTCCCACCGGCACCCCGATCAGCACACACAGAACCGTCGCATAGAGTACCAGGGAGAGGGTGGCCATGGTGGCTTCCCAGTAACCCATGTTCCAGATGAGCAGAAACGCCGCCACCGTGTAGGCAACAATTCCCCAGTTCCGGTGTCTCCAGAAAGACAGGCATGCCAGGGCAAGAATCAGAACCCAGGGTGGTATCCAGATCAGTGAATTGGTCAACCCGTGGATCAGAGTGGAGAGGCTTTCGGATATGGCATCAAAAACTGGTTCGCCGTTGTCGATCAGCCAGTCGAAGCCGTTCTCGATCCACCGTCCCACCGGGAGTTTTTCTTCGGTAATCCAGTTCATGGGGAGTTCCTTCAGCCGCCAGATGTAACCGGCGAACCACGAAGCATGGAAATTGAAAGGCCTGTTAAAGGGCTGACTTCACGGCTTCCAGCGCCGGCTTGCCGTCCATCGTCTGAACGTCCTCCAGCCACTTGTCCAGAGTGCCAGGGTTGTTCTTGAGCCACTGCCGGGCTGCGGCCTCGGGCTTCATATCCTCATTGAGGATAAGCGCCATGACCTCGTTTTCCATCTGCAGGCTGAATTCGAGGTTTTTCAGCAACTGTCCAACGTTCGGGCACTGCTCTACATAGCCGGCGCGGGTGTTGGTGTAGACCGTGGCCCCGCCAAAATCCGGCCCGAAATAGTCGTCACCGCCTTCAAGGTAGGCAAGGTCAAAATTGCTGTTCATGGGGTGGGGTTCCCAGCCCAGAAATACGACCCAGTTGTCGCGCTTGACTGCACGGCGAACCTGAGAAAGCATTCCAGCTTCGCTGGACTCCACTACCCGGAAGTCTGCCAGGCCAAAGGCATCCTGCTCAATCATGCTCTGGATCAGACGGTTGCCGTCGTTGCCAGGCTCAATGCCGTAAATGCGCTCATCGAACTTGCCAGCGTTTTTCGCGATATCAGCGAAACTGGTCACGCCCGCGTCATACACATACTGGGGCACCGCGAGGGTGTACTTGGCGCCGGTCAGATTGGCGCGGACAGTGTCCACAGTACCCGCTTCACGATAGAGCTTGATGTCAGCCGCCATGGTGGGCATCCAGTTACCCAGAAACACATCCAGATCATCATTGGCCAGGCTACGATAGGTAACCGGAACGGAAAGAACCTGGGTGGTCGGCTCATAGCCCATGCCTTTGAGAACTTCCGATGTCAGGGCCGTGGTTGCTGTGATGTCGGTCCAGCCAACATCGGCAAACCGGACGGTCTTGCACTCAGGGTTGGCCTGGTTAGCAAAAACAGCGCTGCTGCACATGAGGGCGAAGATTGCACTTGTCGTCTTTTTCATGAAAGTTCCTCTTTGTTTTCTTGACTGAATGGTCGTTGCTTCCTGGCTTGACTGGTCTTTCTGGCACTGGCTATTCTGCCAGTCGCGGTGCTCCCGGACTGCCGCATCGGATGGGAGAAAGAGCTCGCCACCCAGAATGGGGTCGCGCATTTTCCCGCGATCATGATGGAGGGCGCAAATTTCATTGGCCGGTGGTATGCGGGGGGATCAGAGATGCCACTAAAATGGCGATTCCAGGTCGGTCATGCCTACGTAAACAGATTTGAGCTGGGTGTAATGCTCAATGGCAGCCCGGCCGTTCTCCCGCCCCAGCCCTGAGAGCTTGTAACCTCCAACGGGCATCTCTGCTGGCGATGCGCCGAAGCTGTTGATCCAGCAGATTCCATTTTGCAGGCGGTGGATCACCCTGTGGGCGCGTTTGATATCAAGGGTAAATACACCCGCCGCCAGGCCATAAATACTCGCGTTGGCGCGGCGAACTACCTCCTCTTCGTCGCGGAAGCGCAACACCGACATCACCGGGCCAAAAATCTCTTCCTGTACAATGGTCATGTCATCGCGGCAGTCAGTGAACACTGTGGGCTCGACGAAGAAGCCCTCTTCAAAGTTCTGCGGATAAACGCGCTCCCCGCCCAGTGCGAGTGTTGCTCCCTCTTTTTTACCCAGATCTATGTAGTGCAACACCTTCTCCATGTGCTGGCGGGAAACCAGGGCTCCAAAGTTGGTTCTGGGATCGGCAGGGTCACCAATCACCAGATTGGCTTTCAGACGCTCGATCACCCGCTCGACAAAACGGTCATGCAGGCTTTCATGCACGAATACCCGCGTGCCATTGGTGCACACCTCTCCCTGAGTGTAGAAATTACCCAGCATGGCCGCTGAAACCGCGTTTTCCAGGTCGGCATCGTCAAACACAATCAATGGTGACTTGCCCCCCAGCTCAAGGGTTACACTTTTGAGTGTCTTTGCCGCATCGCCCATGATCACGCGACCGGTACCCGCTTCCCCGGTGAAGGAAACCTTGTTGATATCCGGGTGGGCGGTAAGCATCTGGCCCACACGATAATCTCCCTGCACAACGTTGAAGACCCCGGCAGGTACGCCAGCGGCAACGAAGATTTCCGCCAGCTTCAGCGCGCCCAGAGGCGTCTCTTCGGAGGGTTTGAACACCATGCTGTTGCCACAGGCCAGCGCAGGGCCGGATTTCCAACAGGCGATCTGCAACGGATAATTCCAGGCACCGATACCTGCGCAAACGCCCAGCGGCTCCCGGCGGGTGTAATAGAAGTCTTCTCCCAGGCTCTGACTATTGCCCTCGATTCCGCCGGCTTCGCCAGCGAAGAACTCGAGCGCGTCGGCGCCGGTGAACACATCCACCGTGGAGGCTTCCTGAAAAGGCTTGCCCGTGTCCGCCACTTCAATGGCGGCCAGTTCATCATTGCGGTCCCGCAGCATGGCAACAGCCCTTTGCAGAACCCGGCCACGCTCCATCCCGGTCATGGCTGACCACTGGGAAAAAGCTTTCCGGGACGAGGTTACGGCGCGATCCACCAGCGCCTGATCCGCCTGCTCAACCCGATAGATGACCTTGCCGGTCGCCGGGTTGACCACATCGAAGGTCTCGCCGCTGCCGCTGGCCTGGTACTCGCCGCCGATGAAGGACTGATAAACGGGCACTGTCATTATGAAGCCATCCTGTAAGCCGAAAGTGTTTGATCGAGATAGCACGCGCACAGCGTGACCGCCTCTCCCGACTCGATGCGACTCTCACTGAGGGCGGCACGAAGCCAGAAGCAGCTAGATCGGCCTGAAAGCCTTCTTTCTTGATCACCATCAGTGTGGCGTCGTTCAGCTGGCCGCGGCGAATAGTCTCTATTCCGGCGGTTGGCATGCTGCACTGGAGCCCCCATTGAAGAGACATTAAAGATATTGAGCGCGTACCTAACATAAATCAAGGCTACATCAGACATGGAAGTCCGACAGAGAATTCCGGCCAGGCTCATGTCATCCCACAAACATCCTCTTCGCCAACGGTAGCCCCCGAAGACCACTGACGGCGACAGTCGCCAGTAACCCGCCAATCATGGCCCCGGCTACGCCGCAGGTCATCACATCCTGACCGGTCAGATACAGGCCGGGAATGCGGGTTTTCGGCTTCAGCCAGTCCTGCTCGAAACGGCTCGGAGTGTGGTTCAGGCCGTAGATCTCGCCCTTGCTGTAACGGCAGAAATAGTCGGTGGACAGTGGCGTGGACAGTTCGTAGTAGTCCACCCTGCCCTCAAGATGTGGAAACTTCTCGTACAGCCTGGCCAGCAGACGCTGGGCGTAGGCTTCCTTCTTTGCTTCGTACTCTTCGCCGCGCTTGCCCCAGGTTTTGTCGGCCCAGTCTTCGTACCACTCGTATGGTCCGGGGGCGACAATCTCGATGGTGGCGCGGCCGGGATAGCGCTCGGTAAAGCTCGGGTCCTTGGCGGAGGGGAAGGATATGTAGGTCAGGGGAATGTCAGTTTCATCTGGCGCCGCCATGAAGTCACTGACCTGCTTTTCATAATTAACCCCGGGGTAGATCCAGTAGTTCGTTTTCGGCAGATTCAGGTTCTCGGCGGTGTCCTTCAGGCCGATGTACAGGCAGTTGCTGGCCATGGAGCGCTCGACGGTTTTCAGCTTTTCCTGGTAATAGTCCCGGTGTGGCGCATTTTCCGGCAGCAGCCTGCCAAAAGTGTTGAACACGCCGGCGTTGCTGATAACCAGGGGGGCGCGCACTTCCTCACCGTCAGCCATACGCACGCCAACCGCTCTGCCCTTTTCGACCAGGATTTCCTTCACGTCAGCGTAGGTGAACACCTCGCCCCCGCTCTGCTGGATGACCGGGATGATGTTTTTGGCCATTTCCGAGGCGCCGCCGATGGGATAGTAGCCGCCATAGAGATAGTGGCGGGCAATCAGGGCATGGATGATAAAACTGGATTCCGCCGGCGGCAGGCCATTGTCGCCCCACTGTCCTGTGAGCACGGCTATCAGTTCCTGATCAGAGGTCAGGCCTTCCAGCACGTCACGAGTGGGCCTGTTCAGAAACGAAGGCGCAGTGCGGTTTACCAGCCTGCGCAAAGGACCAGCCACCAGATCAGGCAGTACTTTGCCAAGCACAAGCCCTGGCATGGCTTTGGCCACCTGTTTCAGATAATTCAGGTAGGTATCGATAGCCTGCTCCTCGCCGGGAAAAGCCTTCTTCAGTTCCGCCTTGAATGCGTCGGGGCCGGCCACCAGGTCCACATGGTGATCACCAATAAAAATGCGGTCAAAATGGCTGTCCATGGGCGCCCACTTCAATTGACCATCAGTAATGTGATCGAAAAGGCGCTTCGTCAGGGTATGATCCGCTCCTACATCACCTATGTAGTGCACCCCCACGTCCCATTCGTAGCCGTTGCGGTCGTAACTGTGGGTAAATCCGCCAGCTGTGTAATGCTGCTCGAACACCACAACTTTTTTCCCCAGCTTGCTCATACAGGCTGCGGTGGTAAGCCCACCGATGCCGGAGCCAATAACAATGGCGTCGTAGGAGCCGTCCAGGCGGTTGGCGCGGTAACGATGGCCAACACGAATGGTACTGGGTGTGGGGCTGCTCATGATCCTGTGTCCCTGTGATTTTGGTCGTTATCCGCAAGAGAAGCTTACAGCGGACAATGTGGTGACTTATTGTCGGGGGAAAGCGGCGGGGTAACAAGCTGATGCCCGACTACCAGTCAAACCCATTCCAGATTATGCTGGCGAACAGTTCCAGTTCCAATTCCAGGGAGCGCATGACCAAAACGATGCCCGCAGAACTCGAAGCCCTTTACCCCAAGCTGGTCAACCTTCTGCTGGATCCAGTATTTGTAGTGGATGAACATGGGACAATCGTCTTTATCAGCGAAGCCTGTGAGCAGATGCTTGGATATACCGCCAGCGAGATGACAGGCACACCGATGCTGAATTACATCCACCCTGGTGACCTGGACCGCACCCTTGCAGCCGCAAGTCGGGTGATAAGCGGCCAGCCCCACACGGATTTTGAAAACCGTTACCTGCATAAAGATGGCAGCGTGGTGCACATTCTGTGGTCCGCCCGCTGGTCGGAGGACGACCGGTTACGGATCGCGGTAGCCCGCGATGTGACGGCCCTGCGGCGGGCAAATCAGACCCGGGACGCACTCTACCGTGTATCCGAGGCGGCTCACCGGGCGGACTCTCTTCGTGCGCTCTGTGATGGTGTACGCCAGGTGATTGGCGAAATCTTTCCGCAGGACAAGCTGTACCTGGCCTTTCAGGATAAGGCCAGGGGGCTGATCAGCGCTCCGGACTGGTCCGACGACGAGCCCAGCGGCTGGGTAGAAGGCCCCATGCAGGCCGGAACGGTGCTCGCGGATGTCATTCAGTCAGGGCAGGCCGTGCGGGCCTCCCGTCATCCGGAACATCCAGGCCTGGGAGTCAATCCTCTGAACCTCCCGACACCACCCGGGCCAGCAAACTGGCTTGGCGTTCCCCTGATATCAAAGGATGCGGTCCTGGGCGCACTGGTTATTGAAAGCCATTCAGAAGGCGCGCGCTATCAACAGACAGATCAGGAGTTGCTGCAGTTCGTGGCCACCCAGGTTGCAACAGCGGTCGAGCGCAAGCGTGCGGAAGAAAACCTCCGCTTCATGGCGCACCATGACCCCCTCACCGGCCTGACCAATCGCTCCCTGTTCTACGACCGGCTGGAAACAGCGTTGAGAGCAGCAAGCCGGGCTGAGGGCGGGTTAGCGCTGCTGTATCTGGATCTGAACGATTTCAAAAAGATCAACGACGCCCGGGGCCATGAGGCTGGGGACCAGCTGCTGACAGAGATGGCACACCGACTGGAAGGGTGCACGAGGGAGACGGATACAGTAGCCCGCATGGGTGGCGATGAGTTTACAGTACTTCTTGCTGACATCTGCGATCACGCATCGCTCGGTACGGCGGTCGCCAGGATCCGTGAAATGATGGCATTACCCTTTGTCCTCGGAGGCGAGACGTTTCATGTGTCATGCAGCATCGGCGCGGCCCTGTATCCGGAAGACGGCGAATCCGCCGGGCAACTGGTGAGAACGGCTGACGCCAGGATGTATCTGAACAAACGAGGTAACTGACAACCACAGCGCAGTAGCCGAGTTGCCGTTTAATACCTGAATCCATAGCCGTGATGACGGAGAAGAACATGGCGGATGCAACGCCCATCGAGTCATTACCCGCGCAAGCCACGGAAAAGCCGTGGCATACCATGGATGCCTTGCAGGCCAGACAACTGCTGGAAGCAACCGCCCCCCTGAGCGAAGCAGGCGCCGCCTTACGGCTTGCCCGGCATGGCCCTAACTGCCTGCCGGAAGCGAAACCAAAAAGCCCCCTGGCCAGGCTCGGTCGCCAGCTCCATAACTTCCTGATATATATTCTGCTGGCGGCCGCTGCCATCACGGGAGCCCTGGGGCATTGGATCGACGCCGGAGTTATCCTCGCAGTCGTGATTATCCAGACGCTGGTGGGCTTCATCCAGGAAGGCAAGGCCGAACAGGCGCTGTCCGCCATCCGCCATATGCTGGCTCCGAAGGCCCGGGTGATCCGTGAGGATGGCCAGCACCAGGTGGACGCTGCAGATCTGGTGCCTGGAGACACGGTGTTGCTGGAGTCAGGTGACCGTGTGCCAGCCGATATCCGGCTGGAGAAATGCCATAACCTGAAGATTGAGGAGGCCATCCTCACGGGTGAGTCCGAGGCCGTGGAGAAGTCCCCGGAGCCGGTTGGCAGGAAGGCCGCGCTGGGTGACCAGATAGGCATGGCGTTTTCGGGCACCATGGTGTCCACAGGCACCGGCCGCGGAATAGTGGTTCGTACCGGAGCCGCGACGGAGATTGGTCGTATTTCTGGCTTGCTGGCCAGGACAACCTCGCTGAAGACTCCATTGCTGGAACAGATGGACCGTTTTGCCAGGATGTTGTCCATCACTGTGATTATCGCCAGCGTCGCCATATTTTTCGGCGGACTGATCTTCAGTGCCCTGCCCTTCCGGGAACTGTTCATGGCGGTGGTGGGCCTGACAGTTGCGGCAATACCCGAGGGGTTGCCCGCAATACTGACCATTACCCTCGCGATAGGCGTTCGCCAGATGGCGCGTCGCCAGGCTGTGGTCCGGCGAATGCCGGTCATTGAGTCTCTGGGTGCGGTGTCGGTGATCTGCTCCGACAAGACCGGCACTCTGACCCGAAACGAAATGATGGTAACCACCGTCGTGCAGGCTCGGCAGCGACTGAAAGTGACGGGCGAAGGCTATCAACTGGAAGGCATGCTGCGTCACGCCAACCAGCCCGCGGAGCTTACCGGCGCACTGGAGGAGCTGGCCCGGGCCGCGGCCCTCTGCAACGATGCCGATCTGAGCTGGCAGGATGAGCAGCCTCACGTTCAGGGAGACCCGATGGAGGCGGCCCTGAAGGTGTTTGCCCACAAGGCGGCGTTTGACATCCAGGCCAGTGCTGACGAATGGCCCCGGAAAGATGAAATCCCCTTCGACACCCAGAGCCGCTTCATGGCCACTCTCAACCACGATCACCATGGCCACAGTGTGGCCTACGTCAAGGGTGCTCCGGAGCGCATACTGGATATGTGCAAGGCTGAGGTGATGGAAAATGGAGAAACCGTTTCCCTGGACAGAGCCTCGTGGGACCAGGTCATTTCCGAACTGGCATCAGAGGGCCTGAGGGTGCTGGCACTGGCCCGCAAGCCGCTCCCTCGTGGCACCACGGACCTGGCCGTGGAGGACCTGAATACAGGCGTTGAACTGCTTGGCCTTGTGGGGCTCATGGATCCGCCCAGGCAGGAAGCTATCCGAGCTATATCCGACTGCCATGCGGCGGGTATCCGGGTAAAAATGATTACCGGGGATCACGCCCTGACAGCGGGAGCAATTGCCCACAAGCTGGGGCTTCAGAACAGCGAACGCGTATTAACGGGAAAGGAACTCGATGGGCTCAGTGCGCAAGAGTTGCAGCATCTGGCAACTGAAGTGGATGTTTTCGCCCGCACCAGCCCGGAACACAAGCTGAGGCTGGTGGAGGCGCTGCAGGCAGGGCATGGGGTAGTCGCCATGACCGGAGACGGCGTCAACGATGCACCCGCCCTTAAGCGGGCTGACGTTGGTATCGCCATGGGCGTCAAGGGGTCAGAAGCCGCACGGGAGGCCTCATCGGTAGTATTGCTGGATGATAATTTTGCCAGCATCGCTGCTGCGGTCCGGGAAGGGCGCACGGTCTACACAAACCTGAAAAAGGGCATTGCGTTTATGTTGCCCATTAATGGTGGGGAGTCGATCAGCCTGATAACGGCTCTGCTGCTGGGACTGACTTTGCCCATTTCGGCACTGCAGATTCTCTGGGTCAACATGGTCAGCTCCGTTGTATTGGCCATGACTCTGGCCTTCGAACCAGCGGAACCGGATGTCATGAAAAAACCACCGAGAGACCGGGATGAGGCGCTATTGCAGGGTTTCCTGGTCTGGCGGGTGGTCTTTGTATCGCTGCTGTTTCTGACAGGCATATTCGGCGCCTGGTTCTGGGCGATGCACCACCACGGCGATCAGAGCACAGCCCGCACTCTTGCCGTGAACACCCTGGTAGCTATGGAGGTGTTTTACCTGTTTGCCGTGCGTTATCTGGACACCCCGTCCATCACTCTTCGTGGGGTGCTGGGGACGCCAGTGGTGCTGGTGGCAGTGGCGACGGTAGCTGTTCTGCAACTGCTGTTTACCTACCTGCCCTGGTTCAACGACACCTTTGAAACCAGGGCTCTTTCCTGGGAAATGCTGGCCTTCGCCTGTGTAGCAGGAGTACTCGTACTGATAATACTGGAGATCGAAACATGGGTCCGCCGGCGCCTGTGGCCGGTTAGCGCAGCTTCCGGGTAATCAGCAAGGGCGAGCCCCGCTCTTCAATGGCCGCCAGTTCACCACTGGACAACCATTCTCCCGGCGGCCGGTCCATCACCTGCGCGCAGGCCACCAGAGCATGGGCCCAGGAGCTCTGATTGGCAAACAGCATACCGGCTTCATTCAGCGTGCCTCCCCGATTACCATAACCCATCACGCGAGTCCTGACCGGAGTGGGAAACAGGGGCGCCAGGTGTCCCCGGAATACTTCCGGGCGCATATGGGTCAGGGCAACCCGGTTGTGGAGGCGCCGGGGCAGCAGCCGCTCCTGCTCGAGTTCCGACAGGCAGGAAGCGGCTTCCATGGCGTCGCGGGGCTGCCGGAAACGCCCGGGTTCCTGAAGGTAGACCAGGCGGAAGGGCATGGCGGTTTCCCGCAGCCGTTCACAGGCCCGGAGCAGCTCCGACAACTGATAGGCGCCACTGGCGATCAGCAGCAGGGGCTCCCCCGGAGATCCATCTTCATCCACCACAATGGCGCCGGTCTTCGCCAGAGCTTCTGCCTCGGAGTGGTTAAAAACGCAGGGCCTGTCTCTTTTGGGAATCACCATGCAACTCAGCCTTCCCCGTTCCTCAAACACACTGGGCAGCACCGCCAGGGCACTGTTGTAGTCTGCGGTGAAAAGCACCCGGCTGACGTCATTCATCTCCCCCAGCAGGCTCTCGCAGAAGGTCGTGTCCTGGTGGGACTGCTCGTTCTTGCCGTTTTCCCAGGTATGGGAAGTGGCAATGACCGGAAATCCCAGCCATTGCGGCGGGCGGCCGACCTCCTTCTGGTGCCGGGCAAATATGAGCTCCTGACGAATGGCGCCGAGCATTTTTCCGCAAAAGGCCTCGTAGCTGGCAACCAGGTTCAGGCCTGCCTTGTTTGCCAGGCAGGCTGACACAACGGCTTCCTCGTTCAGCGCCGTAATTACCTGGCCATGCACAGACTCCGAGCTGTTTTCCGGATCCGTAACCCGGTGACGCAGCATTTCAAGCACCCCGCTGAGCCGGTTGCTGTCAAGCTCATCGGGATTTCCTACCCTGGGGCGAAGCCCGGGGTTGGACGCCACCAGCCCCTGAAAGAAACGGTCCACCGCCAACATCGGGGAGCAGGTGTCCGTGGCCAGCGCCACCTCCGGAATAACAGGAGCAGGAGGGTGACGCTGGGCCAGGGGGTGGTCCCGCTCCAGCGGGCGCTTTTGTTGCGAGTGCTGACAGAGCAGCCGGATGGAGCGGGCCAGATCGTCTGGCGGCACCCAGATTCTGTCTGCATGCTGGTTAAAAAGCTCCCGGGAGTGGGAATTCGTGCGGGGTGTGCCGGGCAATGGCAGGTTATGGGCAGCGTTGCTGCCGGCGCCATAAAAGCCAAAACCCTTGATCGACTCTGCAATCCCGTAGGGAATCCTGGCCGGGTAGGTCAGCTCACCCCGACTGGCCCGCCGGCCCTGCTCCCCGAGCGCCTGCTCCATCTCGTATAGCATGCAGACAAAGGCTGCAGGATCGCAGCCATCGAAGCGCCTGGGCTGAAAACCCTGGGCAGACAGCCGCTCGGCAAACCTCTCCAGGCCTTCCCGGGTGCCCAGCTCCGTGCGCTGTTCAATGCGACGACCGTTAGCAATCATGACAGGCATAACAAGGCCACAATCCTCGGCCCGCCACCAGCGGGGTACCCAGTCGCCCCCACGCTGCTCCTCTGCGGCACCATCAGACAGGAAGGCAACCAGGGATTCTCCGGGGAGGGGCATGTGGGCATACTGCAGTTCTGCAAACCCCAGGTAACCACCCTCGATAATGCCACCGGCAGTGTGGGGGTTTACGTGGCTTCCCAGCGGTGCGGCTGTGCCGCCATCCGGGCTCTGGCGGTAGCTGTAGAAATCTGAAACCAGGTTGGTCAGGCCTTCCGCGTCGTTCCGGTAGCGGGCTTTCTGTTCCGGGTGGAGATTGCCCGTCAACACGTTCAGGGCCTCAATGGCAGCCACACAGTGTCCCTGACCCATCAGCCAGCTTCGAGTCGTTCCGGTCAGGTTATTAAGTGCCAGATAGGCAGCATAAGCGGGAACCATATTCAGCGCCCCACCGGTATGGCCCTCCGGGTGAGCCTTGAAATCCCGGGCCGACAGGTGTCCCCCGGCGGGGCTGACCCGGTTGGCATAGGTCATGTGAACCACCAGCCACATACCCGCACTGGCCAGTCGATCCAGGGCACAAAGCTGCTGGAATACCCTGGCCCGATCCGGCTGGCAGCCCTGCTCTACCAGCCTGTCTGCCAGCATCAGCACCTGTTGCTGGATCTCCGGGTTATGGCTGATAACCCCGTAACCTCGTCGCCAGTCAGCAAAATCCGGGTGCAGGTTTGCCTGCTCATCGAGGGTATCTTTATTTGGGGTAGGGCTTGTCATGGGGTCCGCTCCTTGAGCGCTTGCCGTCTATCACCAAAAGTGTACGGGAGTTCGATGAGAGCGACTTTGACCCACGTCAGGCCCGGACAATCCATCAAAAACCTGTCCTGAATCAAGGCAGCGAGCGACCTGAATGACCATAGTTGACCATGTACAGACAGGCTCAACGGGGCAGATATACCAATGAAACTACGTTTTCTGGGTGGTGTGGGAACAGTAACCGGATCCAGGCATTTGCTGTCCGATGCCGGCAGTCGGCTGCTGGTAGACTGCGGCATGTACCAGGGTGTGAAGAACCTTCGCCGGCGCAACTGGGCGCCCTTCCCCGTAGAGCCGGAAACCATCAATGCAGTGGTGCTGACCCACGCCCATATCGACCACAGCGGGTACCTTCCAGCCCTGGTTAAAAACGGCTTTAAGGGAAAGATTTACTGCAGCAAAGCCACCCACGAGCTCTGCCGCGTGCTATTGCCGGACGCCGGCTATCTTCAGGAGGAAGACGCCAGGTACGCTTTTCGAAAAGGTTTCTCACGACACGACCATCCGGAGCCACTGTTCACGGAGAAAGACGCCCATGAGGCCCTCAGGCAGTTTGAGTCCGTGCATTACCATGAGGCCATCGAGCCGGTAAAAGGCTTCGGAGTCACCTTCACCCCGGCAGGGCACATCCTTGGATCCTCCTGCGTGCATGTGCGCCATAAAGGTAGCGACCGTACCGTGGTGTTCTCGGGAGATGTGGGGCGCCAGAACGACGTCATCATGCGGCCGCCCGAGCCTATCCAGAAAGCCGATGTACTCGTGTGTGAGTCCACCTACGGGGACCGTCTCCATGAGGCCAGCGACCCTGACGGGGAACTGACGGAAATCATAACCAGAACCGCAGCCCGCGGCGGTATCGTCCTGATGCCCGCATTTGCGGTGGGCCGTGCCCAGATGCTCCTCTATCTGGTACACAGGCTTATGGCACAGCACAAGATTCCGAAGATGCCGGTATATCTCAATAGCCCGATGGCCATCCGCGCCACCGAGATTTTCATGCGCCATCACAAGGAACACAAACTCAGTCGGGCCGAGTGCGAGCTCATCGACGAACATACCGAGTATGTTCGTACTGCGGACGAATCCATTGAACTGAACAACAGACGCTTTCCATGTATCATTGTTTCAGCCAGCGGCATGGCCAGTGGTGGCAGGGTATTGCACCACCTGAAAACTCTTTTGCCCAACCCGCGCAACAGCATCGTCTTCGCAGGCTTCCAGGCCCCCGGCACCCGCGGGGACTCCCTGATGAGAGGCGCCGAATCCGTCAAGATCCATGGCGAGTACTGGCCGGTAAAGGCTGAAGTCCACAACATCGACTCGCTCTCAGCCCACGGCGACTACCGCGAAATTCTCGAATGGCTCAGCCAGGGCAGCCTCAATCCCCGAAAGGTTTACATCAGCCACGGCGAGGCCGTGCCCAGTGACGTCATGCGCAAACGCATCCGCGACCGCTTCGGCTGGGATACCGAAGTGCCGGAGCTGTTTGACGAAGTGGAAGTCTGAAACTGCCGCCAGTAGCGAAATTGACCCATGCCCAGGACCATTCACGACCAGCCATCGAAAATGTCAGCTTCACCTCCTCTGAATGGGAGGGGTATACACAGAAGGAAGGCGAACTTGCTTCTTTTGAACACACTTTCGGGAGCATACAGGGAGAATAGGACCCGGAGTCACATTACTCAGCCGGCCTCAGAGCTCCAATGTCCTGAACGAGGGAGCTAACCCAATGACCAGTAGTCGCGCAAAAATCGCCCCCTGTCAGCACATCCGTCGCTATCCCGGGTTCGGGCACAGGCAACGGTATGACCGCTGCATGCTCACGGCGCCAGCTTCCGCTTCAGCGCCCTGGTAACTGGCAGCGGCAGGCTTGGCAACGAGCGCAGCATCCAGGGCAGTATTCTGCGTTTTACCCCACTCAGTGATTCCGGAATCATGGCTTCGATCAGGTGAGGTCCAGGCATGCGCAGAGCATATTCCAGTGCTTTTGCCATATCCTCCGCGGTATCAACTCTCACCCCATGTATGCCCATACCATGGGCCATCTCGGCGAAGTTCAGCACCGGGCCCCGCAGGTCCAGCTGAGATCTGGCCTTGGTGCCCGCCTCTTCGGCCCCTACCCGCTCAAGCTCTATGTTCAGCACCGAGTAAGACGCGTTATTGAAGATGATGGTGGTGACGTTGAGCCGTTCACGGGCCATGGTCCACAGGGCCTGAATGGTGTACATGGCTGAGCCATCGCCAATCAGCGCCAGGACCGGGCGATCCGGGCAGGCAACGGCGGCACCGACGGCATTGGGCAGGCCCTGCCCAATGGCACCACCGGTGAGGGTGAGCAGATCATGCCTCGGCGCCCCGGCTGTCATCACCGACAGCATCAGGCCGGAGGTAATGGCTTCATCCACAATAATGGCGTTTTCGGGCATCAGGTGGCCTACGGCCTTGCAGACTTTTTCGGCGGTAAGCTTTCCCCTTGGCCGGCCCGGTCTTCTGGCCGGTTGCAGCTTCGGCTCCGCCTTGCCTGCACCCAGGGCTCCGTTGAGCCTGTTCAGGCTTCCTGTAATGTCCTGATCCGGCGCCACGAGCGTGTGCACCTTGCAGGTATCCGGCACCAGGTAACTCTGCTTGCCCGGATACGCGAAGAAGGATACCGGCGCCTTGGCGTCTACCAGGATGAGATGATCAACATCCGTCAGCTGTACCATGGCCAGTTCGGCCAGGTAAGCCAGGCGTTCCACGGGAGGCAGGCCCTCACCCCGCTCCATGCGGGTCGGGAAAGTTTCGGCCAGCAGAATCACGCCGCTGTGTGCAGCGAGCTTTGCCGCCGCCAGCAGGCTGGGTTCCCGTAACGAGTGCCCACCCATCAGCAGAGCCGTTTTCCCGCCAGAGCGGATGGCTGAGACGATTGCGTCTACCGTGGCATCGTCTGCAGGTTCCGGTGTGGGGGGCGCCAGGGGTGCACCGGGTACGCCCCCCTCACCCCAGGACACGTCTGCCGGCAGAATCAGTGTGGCGACCTGGCCGGGCGCGGTGCGAGCAGCGGCGATGGCTTCAACAGCGTCCTGACAGAGGGTCTCCGTGCTTGTGGCTGTGCGCACAAATCCGGGGGAAACGTTGCGGGCGACAGTCTCTATGTCGGACTGCAGCTGGGCATCGTATTTCACGTGATAGGTGGCATGGTCGCCGACAATGTTCACCACCGGGACCTTGCCCTTGCGGGCGTTATGCAGGTTGGCCAGGCCGTTGCCCAGGCCGCAGCCCAGATGCAGCAAAGTGGCGGCGGGCTTGTCGGCCATGCGCGCATAGCCATCTGCCGCGCCGGTGGCTACGCCTTCAAACAGGGCCAGGACAGCGCGCATTTTCGGCTCATCGTCCAGGGCCGCCACGAAATGCATTTCACTGGTACCAGGGTTGCTGAAGCAGACCTCAACACCGGCGTCCACGAGGGTTTTCATAAGGGCTTGTGCGCCGTTAGTCATTGTTGTTCTCCAGCCTTCGGATATTTCGGTTTATGGGGTCTGTCCAGTTGATCGTTACCAATATCAGCAATTCGGGTGACCCCTGTCAGGGTCATGGCCAGCCGCAGTTCCTGCTGCCAGCTTGTCAGCAGCCTGGTCAGCCCGGCTTCACCGGCACCAGCCAGTGCCCAGGCCCAGGGGCGACCGACCATCACGCCCTGGGCGCCCAGAGCCAGGGCACGGAATATGTCGACGCCACTGCGAACGCCACCGTCGACGAGGATGTCAATCTGTGAACCGACCGCGGCGACGATTTCCGGCAGCTTGCCAGCGCCAGAGGCGACGCCATCCAGCTGACGGCCACCGTGGTTGGACACCACGATCGCGTCTGCCCCCAGCTGCACGGCCTGTCGGGCATCTTCCACATCCAGAATGCCTTTGATCAGCAGTTTTCCCTGCCAGTGACTGCGAATCCATTCGATATCAGCCCAGGTGACCGTCGGGTCAAACTGGGTATCGATCCACTCCTTGAAGGCGTCAAGATTGCTGGCATCCGGCAAAGCATCACTGAGATTACCGAAGCTGAGAGGGCCGCCGCGCAGGGCGACATGCCATATCCAGCCGGGGCGCGCCAGCAATTGCTGGATCTTCAGCAGCTTTGATCGCGGGCCGGGGCTGGCCAGGCCATTGCGGAAGTCCCGATGGCGCATGCCCGGCAGCGGCAGGTCTACCGTGAACACCAGCGTGCGACAGCCGGCCGACCAGGCTTTCTTCAGCAGGGCTTCTATACGGGCGCGATCACGAATCATGTAGAGCTGAAACCAGGCGGCCTCGGTGGCAGCGGCCTGGACTTCCTCCACCGGGCAGATACCTACGGTGGACAGGGTGAAAGGAATGCCTGAGGCATTGGCCGCACGTACCGCCTGGACTTCGCCCCGCCGTGCCATCATTCCGGCCAGGCCCAGGGGTGCCAGTACCACCGGCATGGAACAGCTCTGTCCCACCAGCGTGGTGGCAGTATCCACTTCGTCCACGTCTACCAGCACCCGCTGGCGCAGCAATATGTTTGCCCAGTCGCTTTCGTTGGCGCGCAGGGTTTGCTCATCGGTCGCTCCGCCCTCCAGGTAATCAAAAAGGAATCCGGGCAATCGGGCACGAGCCTTTTCACGGTAGTCATCAGCAGTGGCCGGGTAGCCAAATTTCGGGTTCATGGACATCAGTCTCCTGCCACAATGGATCGCACCGCTGCCCGGGCCGTCATGATGCAGCCGGGCAGGAAGGTACCTTCGAGCGAGCGTTTGCCGTTGGCGCCACCACCACCAAAGCCGGCGGCCTCCCCTACACAGTAAAGACCCTTAACCGCAGCGCCGCTGGCGTCAAGCACCCGGCTTTGCAGGTCAGTCTGCAGACCGCCGAGGCTTTTCCGGGTGATCAGCTGCATCCGAATGGCAATGTAGGGCCCGGCGCCAGACTTCTGCAGGGGCGCCGGCTTGCAGGTACGCAGGCGGTCCGGCTTCCACTCCCGGGCATGCTGGATCAGACGGATCTGGGGGTCATTGTGCAGCTGGGTGCCGGTAGTAAAGTTGGCATCAAAGTTATCCGCTGTAGCCTGAAGCGTGTCGGCATCGATGTCATGGGAGGAGGTCAGCGCGTTCATTTCAAGTGCCAGCTCATTCAGGCTGTCTGCCAACAGGAAATCCCGGCTTTCGCGCTGCATCTGCCGAACCAGAGCGTGGTTGCCCAGCAGCAGCTCTTTTACGAACAGGGGGAACTGCTTGTCCCGTATCCGTATATTGTGCTCGGCTCCTGAGATGGCAAATTCCTTCGCGGCTATGCGCCAGTTGAGCAGGTGCCAGGTCCAGGGTTTTTCCTGTTCCGCCACGCGCTGGCACAGCCAGTGGGTATCAAATCCCGTAACAAGGGGCTCCGGACCGATGCGCTCGCCGCGATGGTTCAGCCACAGCGCGGATTTGCAGGGGATGGTGGACAGGCCATGGCCAGGAAAGTGGGGGTACGGATGGGGAAAGCCGGCGGCGTAGTTCCACATCTCGCCGGCGTGAGTGATCTGGCCGCCCAGGCTATCAGCAACCCAGTGGTGCATGCTGCCGTCCGCGTTGGGGTGCGCGCCATTGAGCATGCTGGCAGGCTGGGGACGGTCAGATGGCCAGTTGGCGCGACATTCTTTATGGCTGCCGTTGATGCCACCGGTGGCCAGTACGACCGCCGAGGCGGACAGCCGAACTTCCTCGCTGCTTGCTTCGTTGATGGCCAGGGCGCCGCAAACCTTTCCTGCGGTATGATCCAGTCCGGTTATGCGATGCTGGTGCAGCAGGGTGAGCCTGCCGGCCGTGTTCTCACGGTGCAGTGCCGCCATCAGACAGCGAACCAGCTCCCGGCCAGTGCCCCAGACCACATGGTAACGGGGCAGACGGTTACCCTCTCCCAGCCGGCCACGCTCCACCCAGTTGACGGCGGGCAGGAATTTGATGCCTTCGTTGCGCAGCCAGTCATATACCTCAGAGCGGGAGTGTTCGACGTAGTACCGCGCCCATTGCAGGGGCCATTCGTCATCGGGAGCCAGTTCGCCGAAACTGAGCCAGTCATTTAAAGCAACCTCCGGCGAATCCGCAATCTTCATGCGTTTCTGAAGGGGCGTACCCACCAGCATCATGCCGCCAAAGGCCCAGAGGGCCAGCCCACCCATTCTGTCAGCGGTATCCCGGTCCGCCAGGGTGACACTCTTTCCCCCTCGCAGGGCTTCCAGGGCTGTGACGATACCCGCCAGCCCTCCGCCAACCACCAGAATATCCGAGGCAATCACCTTCGCCATAGTGTACATCCGACTTTGTGAGCTTTGTTGTCAGATTCAACGATATACCGCTACCATGGCTTTAAAATTGACTTAAGAGGCCAGACAGATTGACTTTAGAGGCCACGGTTTCCATTGGCTGGGTAAATACGGTGATTGCAGCGGCGCAACGGCTGGCTGTCGACGCGGACAGTCTGCTGGCCGCGGCGGGAATACCTGCTGCGGAGCGCGAGCACGAGCGGTGGCCCATCGATAACATTACCCGGCTCTGGCATGCAGCAGAGCGCTGCACCGGCGACCCGGGCTTCGGCCTCAAAGTGGGAGTCGACTTCACCCCAATGAGCATAAGGGGTGTGGGGTTTGCGCTGCAGTCTGCCGCCACCCTGCGTGAGGCCGTGGTGATGGTTCAGCGATTCCAGCGGCTGATCTCCGACGGCGGGCGGTTTCAGGTGCTTGCGGGGGATTCCGCCACCTGGCTGGTCTATCATCCCCGGCAGGGAAAGCTCGCCTTCAGCCCTCACCAGATTGAAGCCGTTCTCGCGGCAGTAATCGGCTTCGCCAGCTGGGTGACAGGAACCCGGATGCAACCACTACGGGTGCAGTTCAGCCAGCTCCGGCTTGGACCGCTGCAGGGGTACCAGACAGCTTTTCATTGCCCGGTGGAATTTGAACAGGCTTTCAGTGGCGTGCTGATGGATAACGCTCTGCTGGATCACCCCCTGCCCCAGGCGGATCCCCAACTGGCGCAGGTTCACAAGCGTTATACCCGGGCCCGCCTGGCCGCTCTCTCCATGAACAGTGCGTCAGTACCGGAAATACGGCGATGGCTGGCCGGCCGGCTGGGCCCCCTTCTCCCGCGCCGGGGAGAAGCGGCAGAAGCGCTGGGAATCAGTGAACGCACACTGGCGCGGCGGCTCCGCGAACAGGAAACCACCTTCGATGACCTGCTGGATGAGATGCGTCGGGACCGGGCGCTTCAGGCCGTAGCTGACACACGTGCTTCCCTGACCGAGATCGCCGAATCACTGGGCTTCGCGGAGGTGAGTACTTTCTATCGCGCCTTCAGGCGCTGGACTGGATTGCCGCCGGTGCGGTGGCGCAGACAACAAAGCAACAAAAGCGACAGTTGATCTTCCCTATCGCTTTCAGGGCACTGGTGGAGTCGCTTCATGGCCTTCTCGCCGACAGATTCCAGTCATCGGTGATGTCGTGATCGTCGAAGATCATGTAAGTGGGTACATGAGCCAGGGCTCCGGCGACCACACAAGCAGGTACATGGCCAGTACCTCGGCAAGGGTGACCAGGTGATTGCCGGCACTGGCGGTGGTAAACACCGGCTTGCGGACACCTCCGAACAGGCGGTCGGTCATATCTTCGTTGAATTCGGTTTCGGGCAAGAGTTGATCGCGGTGGTAATAAGTATGGCGATGCCTGAATAGCTCGACACTATCGCGCGGCTCGGTGCCCGGTCATCATCATGAACGCGGCGCGGTCTGCCGCGCCAGCTCCTGATCCAGCCGGACCAGGCCGTCCTCACAGGGAGAATGGGGCCGCCGGCAGGAGCCGTGGTAGAGGCGGTTAATGCGGTTTTTCAGTACAAAGCTGGGGGACGGACTGCCAGGGTAACGCAGGTGGGGTGCGGTATTTTCCAGCCACTGCCAGGAGTCCCCCGCGCCTTCGGCCTGCCTCAGACCTATGTCATAACCCAGCAACTGGTCCGCTGGTAAAGGCTGGTCCGGCCGAACCTCAAGCAGACAAAGCCAGGCTGATCGTCCCACCTGGATGAGCTGCTGTTCGGAATCATGGAACTCCCGGTCAAGGAATGGCGCCTGTCCGGGGCTGGAGGGCTTACGTATACTCTTTATCTCATACTCCAAAACAAACCTTGACAAGGAATATTCCCCATGGCCGACGAAGATACCCTTAATGCCCTTAAGATTGCCTTCACCTTCATGCCCCAACCAGTAGAGATCAACCGCTTTGAATACGGTGAGGATGCCAACAGAATTCTGGCCCAGGTGAATTTTGTGAGGGAGGTTCTGGTCAGTCACGGGATTGATCCGGAGGAAGTGGCAGGGGAAATCAATCCGGCTTCATCGCCAAATTCCTGCTACTGAATCCTGTTACGAACCTCTGGCTGAACCGAATACCGACTCTTTAGCAACGAGAGGCAAAATGCCGTACCAGTTTGAAGACCTCAAAAAGAGCTGCCAGTCGCAATGGCGTGCTTACATCGAACACAGCTTTGTACAGCAGCTGGGTGACGCATCCCTTGCAACGGACGCTTTCCGGCATTATCTCAAACAGGATTACCTGTTTCTGATCCAGTTCGCCCGGGCGTATGCTCTGGCGGCCTACAAAAGCCCCACCCTGGCGGATCTCCGGCAGGCCAAAGAGGGGCTACACGCAATCATTGATGTGGAACTGGATCTGCACATCAGCTACTGCAAGGAGTGGGGTATTTCTGAGGAGGAGCTCGCCACCCTTCCGGAAGCCCGGGCTACTCTCGCCTATACCCGCTATGTGCTGGATACCGGCAACCGGGGTGATCTGCTGGATCTGCACGTTGCGCTCTCGCCCTGCATGGTGGGTTACGGTGAGATTGCCAACTGGCTGAACAGCCGGGCAGAAACCATTCGGAGTGACAAAAACCCCTACGACGCCTGGATCGCCATGTATGAAAGCGAAGAATTCCAGCAGGCCATGCAGGCGGAAATCCGCTGGCTGGATGAAAGACTGGCCGATGTTTCTCCCGCCAGGTTCGAGCAGCTCGCCCGGATCTTCAGTGACGCGACCCGGCTTGAGATTGATTTCTGGGAGATGGGACTCAGGCAGAGCGACTGATTGCCCAATTGGCCAGCCGGTATCCAAAAACACTGAATGTATTGCGCAAGCACGTGGCAGAGATTGGCGCTCACCGTCAGACAACCATTGAAATCGTGACATCCATTGCCGGTATGAATCCGGAGCGGCTATGCCAGGAGCTGTTTGATACGGTGATGGAACAGGCACCCATCGAGGATCTGGACACAGACGTCCTGCTGGAGCTCATTTTACGCGGCTACGAAGTCGGTCATCTTCAGCAACTACCCAAACTGCATCGACTCGCCCGCAAAATCGAGGCGGTACATAGAGCGGGAAAACACCTATGTTCTGAAACAAATGGAGGATGGCCAACCACCCAGGCCAGAAACACCGATCGCTCAAATGAACGAGGAGCCTTCACTCATCAAGCGGCAACTGAAAAGGCTTCGCCAGATGACCCGAAACTACTGGGCGCCGGCGTCGCATTGAAAAGACACCCCGACGGCATAAAGGTACGCTAATAAGTTTCGATCTCTTCAGGGAGGCAAACATGGAACATGGGATCTTCCACTTCGCGGAGCGTATCCCGGATACCCTGATTTTTGGTGTTTTACTTCTGACCGGCTGGTTCGCTCATGTCGCTGGAGAGAAAACGGGTATTCCCCGGGTTACTGTGCTGCTGGTAATTGGCGTTTTGGCGGGTCCCGCTGTGCTGAATCTCGTACCTGCTGAAGTGGTGAGCTGGTTTGATCAAATCACCCATCTCGCGCTGGCCATGGTTGGGTTCCTGCTTGGTGAGAGTTTCATGGGCCGGGAGCTTAAGCGTTCGGGCCGGTCCGTATTGATCATATCCCTGGGAGAAGTTCTGGCCGCGGCGACATTCGTTTTTGCGGCAACCCAGCTTATTGGCCTGGATCCGGTCATGGGCCTGCTGCTGGCTGCCATGGCGCCCGCCTCCGCTCCGGCCGCGACGCTTGACGTCATTCATCAAACCGGTGCCTCCGGACCACTCAGCCGCACCGTTCTGGGGGTGGTTGCTATCGACGATGCCTGGGGCGTGATTCTTTTTAGCCTGCTGCTGGTCGTTGCTCAGGCTCTGCACAGTGATGCCGCACCCCTGGAGTGGCTTGCTTCGGGCATGTGGGAAGTCTTCGGCGGCATAGCTCTCGGCGTGCTGCTTGGCTTTCCGATGGCATGGATGACCGGACGTATGCGTGAAGGCGAACCCACACTTCTGGAAGCATCAGGCTTTGTTCTTCTGTGTGGAGGCCTGGCTCTGTGGCTGAACCTCTCCTACCTGCTGGCCTGCATGGCACTCGGTGCCACGGTGGCCAATCGAGCCAGACACTACAAGCGGCCGTTCAGGGATATCGATGGTGCCAGTGAGCCTTTCCTGGTGATATTTTTTCTCCTGGCAGGCTTTAAAATGGATATCGGCCTGCTGCCGTCACTGGGATTTATTGGACTGGTTTACATCATATCCAGATCCATCGGGCTTATCGGGGGTGGGATGCTGGCCGCCTCAGCAGCTCGTGCTGATCCGGTTGTGCGGCAGAACGTGGGCTGGTGTCTCTTATCACAGGCCGGTGTGGCGCTTGGTCTTGCTTTGCTGGTGGAAGAACGGTTTCCGGAGATAGGGAGCAAAATCCTGCCCCTCGTAATTGGCTCTACCATCATTTTCGAATTGCTTGGCCCTGTATTTGTGCGATGGCGGCTGAGAAAGGCAGGAGAGCTGGCCCGATAACCCGCCTGGTCGCCGACGCATGCCGGGAAAGCTCCCTTATAGCCAGGGCGATCAAGCCTTTGGTGCGACGTACTGCTACAGGCGATACCGGCTGCAGCTTAACGCAGAACCCGCCCTACCAGCACCGGCCCCATCAACTCAAAAATAACGGTGGAGGCCACCACCACCGGAAGAATGGACGCGCTGAATTCCGGAAATCGTTCCGCCGCCAGCAGCGCCATGCCAAGCGCTATACCTGCTTGCGGCGTCAGCGCCAGACCAATATTGCGGGGCAGCGGTTTGTGTCTTCCCGGGGCGAATATCGCTGAAAGATAACCCCCCAGGACCCGGCCAGCCAGGCGTAGCAGGACGTAAGCGAGGGTCAGCAGTATGGCATCGTCGACCTTGTACAAATCAACGCTGGCCCCGGAGAGTACAAAGAAGAACACCAGGAACGGCCACTCAATGTGTTCGATCTCCCGGAACGAGCGGGTATGATGATAGGACAGGTTCGCAACCAGGCTGCCGGCAATCATGGAGGCCAGCAGGGCGGACACACCCAGCAATGAGGAGAGGCCGGCCAGTAGCAGTATTACCGCTAGTGCTTCAACAAGAGTGGGCTCGCCGGGTTTGAGGCGACCAGTGAGCCATGCGGATGGCAGGCCAACAGCAACCCCTATCAGTATGGCACCGCCCAGCTCCCAGATGGCATGGAGCAAAGCCAGTTGGCCATCGCTGCCAATCGCCCAGCCGAGAATCGCCATGCTCAGCCCGAAAACGACAATGCCCCAGGCATCGTCAATGGCAACAACCCCCAGCAGAACCCTGGGGACCAGTCCGGCACTTTTGCTATCCCGGACAGACTCGCTCACAACGACAGGGTCCGTTGCTACTGAAATTGCAGCGAGCGATACCGCAACCACAAGAGGAAACCCCAGCACCAGCAAGCCGGCACCAACCACCGCGCCGCCGCCGATAATCACGAACAGGGAAACAGCCAGAATCAGGGGGCCGGTATTGCGCAGCCGGCGTAACTCCAGCTCACTGCCCAGCACAAAAGCCACCATCACCAGGGCCAACTGAATCAGCGGCTCGCTCAGCCCACCCAGCACATCCGTATTCTGGGAGCCAATCCAGACCTGTTGAACGAAGGCAATCCCGAGGCCCACCAGCATCAGAACGGAAATCCGCGGAACCCTTGTGCGTCGGGCAAGGGTGTCGGCGAAAATACTCACCGACAGAATAACGCCCAGCAGGATGATGTTTAATGTGGCGCGTGAAGTCTCAGCGGGTAGCCAGTGGGGAAGATGCTCAATCATCCGGATTTACCGGGCTTTTCTTCCTCCTCGTCACTGGACAACTCCGGGACCGACTGACAGAAAGTGCAGTCTTCCGTATCCACAGCAGCCCCTCCCGCTTCAACATAACGGATTTTATGACTGGCCCTGCCCCGGTTTGCGGACACGGAGAACTTGCGGTCACGACGTTGCTCGCGCGTCTGATCTTCGGATTGACGGGTGCTTTCTGAATCTGCCATAAGATGCCCTCCTGATATCGTCTGGCTGATAATGAGGGCTGCCCGGCCTCAAACCAAGTAGGGAAAACACAGAGCAGAATGAGTCGCCGGGTCATCATCGACTATTTCGTCATGTGCCCCACTTTTGCAGCACCCGGATTATCGATCTTTCCATTCAGGGGCGCGCTTATCCAGAAAAGCGCAGATGCCTTCCTGTGCATCCGCAGCGCCAAGATTGGCTGTCATAACTTCGGACGTATACTCATAGGCGTCGGCCAGCCCCATTTCCAGTTGCCGGTAGAAAGCTTCTTTGCCAATTTTCAGCGTATGGCTGGATTTGGCGGCAATGGTGGATGCCATTTCGTGAATCGTCCGGTCGAGGTCTTCCTCGGCAACCACGCGATTAACGAGGCCCATCTGTTCTGCCCGCTGAGCACCGATCATCTCCCCGGTTAACAGCATCTCCATTGCATGCTTCCGGGAAACATTGCGGGACAGGGCAACCATGGGTGTCGAACAGAACAAACCAATGTTGACCCCAGGGGTCGCGAATCTGGCTGACTGCGAAGCAACCGCCAGGTCACAGCTCGCAATCAGTTGACAGCCTGCAGCCGTAGCCACGCCGGATGCTCTGGCAATAACCGGCTGAGGCAGTTGTACAATCTGCTGCATGACCTTGCTGCAGAGCCGAAACACCTCCTGCAGCGCTGCCCTGTGGTCAAGCTGGCCTCGTATCTCCCGCAGATCATGACCGGCACAGAAGACATTTCCTTTCGCCGCAAGGACAACAACGCGAGTGACCTCGTCGCTGGCAACCTCCTCCAGGATGCCGGATAACGCCTGCAGCATTGCCATGGACAGACTGTTTCGACGTTCCGGCTGATTGAGCGTCAGGGTCGTAATGCCATCCTCAGTGCTCTTGAGAACCAATGGACTTTCCGGGTGAGTCATGGGCTACCTCCAGGTGGTCTTTCCTTTGCTCTTTGTACCCTTAAGACGCATTGCGCGCCAGAAATTTACTGATGGTGATAAAAACCCAGTGAACGGAAAGGAAATGGCTCTCCGGCGGCCGGAGGCTAGTTAAAGCGGCCTGCCGCCCTATGACTCAGGCCTCGCCATATGCCCCACGTACGCCGCGGCAAAGGCGGTTTCCTGAAAGGCTTTTAGTCCGGTCTCGGCAAAAGGAATCGGCAGCGGCCTGGCGGCCAGCGTGGATTTGATCAGCGCAGGGGGCAGCAACCTTACTTCCAGCTCGGCACTGGATATCAGCTGAATGGCTGCCTCCATTTTGAAGCTTATGGCACCCCCGGCGAATTTTCCCTTGGGCATCCGCTCCCTGATCGCAACGCTGGTCACGCCGTACTCGTCCATCAGTTCCGCAAAAGCCGCCTGGAACTGTTTCAGGTCTTCCCTGGTGTGGTTTTTGTTCAGCGACAGCTTGCGGACTCTGCACTCTGGCAGGATGAACTGCCCTCGATCCAGATTCAGCATACACACCACCGCATCGCTGCCGGTTAATTCTACTCCGCAAATAGTCATGATTTTCCTCTCATTACAGCCATCTCTTCAGCCACCGCGCCTCCCCGGTTTAATGCCATTCACTGGACCTGGTGCGGGAGCTGCCGTGCGTAGTGTAGTACCGGTGTGTGACCTGCCGGCCTTTGTGGAAATTTATCCGGTATGCTGACACCCTGACGGTCAGAAGGGCACCCCCTGGATTCAAAGAAACCCTGGCGAGAAGCGTTAGGCGCGTTTTACAACCGAAGGAAGGTTGTTCAATCCCTATGAGAATTGAGACCGTCAACGAGTGCACCTGCATCGTCTACCTGGGCGACCGGATCTCGGATGAGACCGCCGATCTGGTAAAGCAGGCCACCGAGGCTATTCGCCAGAACATGGCGCATCTGATCACCGATCTGGTGCCCTCATACACCTCAGTGATGGTCTGCTACAACGCCGGAAAGACTGACCGCTTTGGCATTGTCTCCCAACTGCAGTACACGCTGACCCGGCTGGAGTACCGAGCCGAAACGGACAGCGACTCCAGAACCATCGAATTGCCGGTCTGCTATGACGCCGAGGTGGGCCTGGACCTGAACGATGTGTGTGAATATTCCGGGCTCAGCCGGGAAGAAGTCATCCGTATTCACAGTGAGCAGACCTATCGAGTGTATGCAATCGGCTTCAGCCCCGGATTCGCCTACCTGGGCACGACAGACTCCCGCATTGCCCTGCCCCGAAAAGCAACGCCCAGGCAGAAAGTACCCACCGGCAGTGTCGGCATTGCCGGCTCGCAGACCGCCATCTACCCCAGCTCCACCCCCGGTGGCTGGCAGATCATCGGCCGCACCCCGCGAAAGATGATCGACTGGGACAGTGAATCACTGGCACTGGTCCAGGTGGGTGACCGCGTGAAATTCCGTGCCATAGACCAACAGGAGTTTGTTGATCTGGGGGGCGACTTCAGTGAGCTTTGAAGTTATTGCGGCCGGGATGCTGGCATTGCTGCAGGATTCGGGACGACATGGTTATCAGCACATAGGGGTGACCACGGGCGGTCCCATGGATGAGCACGCTTTCTTCTGGGCCAATCGCCTGCTTGGCAACCCGGCCAATGCGGCGCAGATCGAAATCAACATCGGCAAACTGGGTCTGCTTGCCCATGACGATACCTGCATTGCCCTGACTGGAGCGGATTTTGGGGCGCGGATCAACGGCCGGGATGCTCCGCCCTGGCATACCTATCGAGTCCGTCGTGGAGACCGGATTGAGTTCGGCATGCCAGTTACAGGACTAAGAGCCTACCTTGCCGTCGCCGGAGGTTTTAAACCTGCCACCAGACTCGGCAGCTGCGCCACCGTCCTTCGCGAAGGCCTGGGTGGACTGGATGGCCGGGGCAGAAAACTGGCCAAAGGCGACCGGATCCGATTCGACTCAGGTGGGCATCAGCCGGAGGCCAGAGTGCCGGCCGGGGAGATTCCCGACTACCGCCGGGACCTCCATGTCGGTGTGCTGCCCGGCTACCAGTACCTGAGCTTTCCCCTCGGTGAACGGATGAAGTTCTTTTCAGGCACCTACGAGGTCAGCCAGAGGATCGATCGCATGGGCTACCGACTGACGGGGGAGCCTATTCATTCAGACCTGGACGGCATCATCTCCGAAGGCATCGCCTACGGCGCCATTCAGGTGCCCAGCGACGGCCAGCCCATCGTACTGATGAAAGACCGGCAAACCATCGGCGGCTACCCGAAAATTGGCTGTCTGAGTGGACTGGATTCAGGTCAGCTTGCCCAGAGAGGGCCAGGGGCTGCGGTCCGCTTTTACCTTTCAGATGTCGCTGAGGCTGAAGCCCAGCGGGCGATCTTCAGCCACAAGCTGATCAGCTGGAGCGCATAACTGGATAGCAGGCAGGAACAAAGATGATTCATCTTTCAGGCGCTTTCGAGGGACGGGGTGGTCTGATTTTTCATTACAGAAATTCGCTGGATTGCACTGGCGGGAGCAATGAGGTTGGAGCTTCCAGTAGCGCATCAGTGAAAAGGCTGGCGAGCTGCTTCAGGTTTGCAGGATTTATAAGTTTAGACAACTATTTTTCGAGTTGGGTGTTGAGCAACTGTGTAAAAAAAACTGACACATCTAGTCGTAAACTCGAAAAGCCCCATCGCAATGTTTTGATTACACTTCTTCTCTATCAGCACAAAGTCAGTAGTTAAAGCTTCTGAAACCAGGGTGTTATAGGAATCCTGTCAAAAGCCCATTAACTAAATGTTTTTGTTATCTTTGCCTCTAGCCTCCCAGAGCGGCCACCTATTGGCCTGCTTTTTGCTGTCTCCATAGTACGGTTAAAGTTCGGGTCAGTTAACGCAGATCCGATAGCTGCCTCGCAACTGACGGTTCAGTAAAACCGGAATCGATATCAGTCATCAGTATTCATAGGGAATGAATCATGATGAGTAGATACATAATAGATTTTCCCATCATTTCCAGCTTGATTGACGCTATCGAGGCATTTGCTGTCTTTGGCATGTCGTCCTGTGAGTCCCGTTATTGCCACGCCGGTACCTCTTCTACACACGTCCAGAACATCCCGAAACAAGTGCATAAAAAGCTGACATCCCCTGAGACCTTTACTGTTTTAACGTTGTCTGTGCGCCATCGATAATGGCTCATTCTGGCAACCACAACCAACGGAGAATTCAAATGAAAATGGCAAAAATGTTGAGCTCTTTTATAGGAGCATCAGTATTTCTCGCAGGCACCACGCTGGTTCAGGCGATGCCCATGGTGAGCATTAACCCGACCACTTCCTACGGAGCCGTTGGAGACGTCGTGTCTGTCGACATCTTGTGGAATGGGGATGGCAGTAACTATATCGGAGACTGGGATATTGACCTGGCCTACGATGATACCGTCGTTTCTTACTCTGGAAGCACCTTCTATTTTGGCGTCGATTCTTTTGGTTGTTTCGACTGCGGCGACTTTAGTATTGCAGGCCTCATTGATCTCTATGAAGTGTCTTTCGACACCCCTGTGGATCTGAAGAATAACCAGGACTCGCTGGGCAACGCTTTCAAGCTTGCCACGCTGGAGTTTGTCGGTATCGCAGACGGTATTTCTCAACTCACCTTCGGCGCATCAACATTCGGTGACGAAATTGGCAACGGTTTCATCCCCGGTCTGGCAAATGGCCAAATCTGTATTGGTAGCGCGGATTGCGACATTAGTGTTCCTGAACCCACTACCCTCTCTGTGCTGATACTGGCCCTGGCAGGCCTTGGCGTTCGCAGAAAGTTTAAAAAATATAGACCTCTTTGATTGAGCATGTGCTGAAAAAGCGGGTTTGCTGTCCCGCAAGAATCGTCAAACTGGACAACAGCCAGGCAGTCGCTGTCCGCAAAACTGGTCAAATCGTTAGCAACCAGTAAGGACGCATTATGACTTTTCGAACGTTCAGATCAGCAGGCAGGGCTTCCGTAATATCAGTTATTACAGTTGTTCTGGCTACCGCATTTTCCTCGGCGCCACAAGCTTCAACTCTTGAGGAGCCCGACCGCTTGCTCTTCGTCGGCCATGATGATGGGGACCTCGATATCTATCTGACTGATCTAAAAAACGGTCAGACAAAGCAACTGACCCAGAACGACCGCGACGATATTCAGCCAGTCTGGTCACCCGATGGTCATCGCATTGCCTATGCATCCTCTGAACACGGGCTCTATGAAATCTATGTGATGAACAGTGATGGCTCTGAAAAAAAGAGAATCACCTCCAATGAGTATATGGACATGACACCGTCCTGGGCTGCCGACGGAAAACAGCTATTTTATGTGTCTTCCCGCAACGGACCCGAACAAATCTTCAGGTATTCATTCGAAAGCGGCACCGAAGCGCAAGTGACAAAGAGTGAAGCCGGCGTATCCCTCCCCAGAGTCTCTCCGGATAATCAGCACATTGCCTACCTGGAATTGGATAATGGCAAGCAGCGCCTCAGAAAAATGCGATTGGATGGCAGTGAGAAAGAGAATCTTGAAGATGAATACAACGTCATTAGTTTCGACTGGTCACCTGACTCGAATCAGATTGCCTATGCAGGACGCAAGAGTCGCAAGATCAATCTTTTCCTCACGGAATTAGAGTCGGGAGAGCGGCGTCAGTTAACCGACACCCGCTGGGCCGACAACCATCCTGTCTTTACGCCGGATGGCAAGGGACTGATCTTCCTCAGCGCCAGAGACGCCCAGGATCGCGCGCAAATCTACCGACTGAATCTCGACAATCCTGACGGTCCGGTAAGGCTGTCGGACTCCGGACAGGAGGAGATGCATCTTTCTCTCTCGCCAGGTGGGACCTCACTGGCCTTCGTGCGCTTTGAGAACCGTTTCTTCCATACCTATTTGATGGATTTGTCGAATTACAAGACGAAAAAAATCGCGCCGGAATACAACCGAGCGCATCTAACCCCTGTATTCAGGCCCCACAGCTGAACGGCCAGGACTGAAAAAACGTGGAACCTGAGAAACACAGGACGATAGCCGTATCCGTCGTTCGATCACAACCAATCAACATGATGGATAGAAAAATGAGACACCCACTCCCACTTAAAGTAGCAATAGCTCTGGCGGTTTCTCTCCCTCTGTCAGTCCAGGCAGCGGATTACGTGATTACGAGTGACGCGGATTTTGATCTTGGCATACTGCAGAGCCTCAATCACGATGCCCCTAACAATGATCAGCTTCAGATCAGCCAGACCGTATCGACCTTTCCAGTGCTCTGGATAGCGAACGCGGGTGAAGACACCGTGTCCAGAATCGATACTGACAATGATTGCGAAACTGCTCGATACGAAACCTGGTTCGACGCAGGAATTACCGGGGCGTTCGGGGGGCCAGCACCTTCCCGAACAGCCGTAGACGGTGACGGGAATGTTTTTGTCGCAAACCGACATTTCGACAACAAAAACGTTTCAGTCTTGAAAATCCTTCTTGAGGGGGGCATCGATCGAAACGGCAATGGCGTTATCGATACATCCTCGGATACAAACGGTGACTGTGTCATCCAACCCGGAGAGATGATTCCCCTGGTTGACACCAACGGCAACGGAGTACTTGAAGATAACGAACTGGCGGACGAAAGAGTCGCGTTTGTGGAGCAGATTCCCAATACCCAAGGCCTGTTGGGGCGCTCGCTTTGCCTCGACAATGAGGGAGATATTTGGGTGGGCACCTATTTTTCGGGAGCTTATTATGAGCTGAATCCAGGCAACGGCACTGTCCAGAATGGCCCTATATCAACAGGAACCAGCAACTACGGCTGTGTAATCGACGGTGACGGCATTCTCTTTGGTGCTTCGCTCGGAAGTCAGATGCCAATTATCGACACCAATACCCACACGCTTCTGGGTGTACGCACCCATGGCTCGGACTATGGAATTGCTGCGGGAAATGGCAAGGTCTACAAAGCCAGCGCCGGTTCCCCTTACCTGA
Organism: Marinobacter sp.; assembly: GCF_044799475.1. Taxonomy (GTDB): domain Bacteria; phylum Pseudomonadota; class Gammaproteobacteria; order Pseudomonadales; family Oleiphilaceae; genus Marinobacter. Next base: position 4,153,804 of record NZ_CP085217.1, read on the forward strand.
TCTATGATCCCAATAGCGGTGCTGGCGAACCGGACGGCGATCCGGTAACAGGAACCTTTAGCACGCCCGCGGTATTTGCCAGCAGCAGCCTTGGTATCGGCGTTGATGGCAACGGTGATGTGGTTCAGGGTAACACTATTATCCGCAAATACGACGGTGATACCGATACGTTGATCTGGGCGACCTCGAATCCCAGCGGCACCGGTGCTACTCGTGGCATTATTGCCGATAGCAACAACAACATATGGGCGGTTAACCTGAGCGCCAACAACGTCACCAAATTCAGGGGTACCGACGGCCAGTTCCTCAACACGGTTCCAGTGGGTAATGGCCCCTACACCTACAGTGATGCTACTGGTATCGGCTTTCAGATCGCCAACCCCACCGGCACTTTTATCCGCGTCGTAGACAGCGGGACGCCTGATACGGATTGGGATCAGATTCGCTGGAACACGGAGCCCCAAGGTTCAATACCAGTGGGAGCCTCTATTACTGTGGAGGCTCGTTCCGCAAATACCGTCGCCGACCTTAGCTTTGAGGTTTATACACCGGTCAGCAATGGGGTCGCCGGTATTGGTCTGATGGGGCAGTTCATCCAGCTTCGAGCGGTGCTGATGCCAAATACCGATCAGGACAGCCCAATACTTTCCGACATCATCGTCAGCAGTGTCTCCGGGCAGGTTATGTGCGATTTGGACGGTGATGGCGATGTGGACCGGGACGATATCGGCATTATCTCATCCGCACGCAATACCCCTGCGGCAGTTGGTGATCCAAGGGATATTGATGGCAATGGAGTTATAGACGTTAACGATGCCAGGCAGTGCTCAGTGCAGTGCACTCGCTCTCGTTGCGCCCTTTGACGCCTGACATTGTTTCTCAAAAGACCGGCAGGTTTCCTGCCGGTCTTTTACCGTAAACCTTTTTTCGCAAGGAGCCGCCAAATTGAAGGTCATCTTCGTGAGCTTGTTTGCTTTGGCTGGAATAGTGCTACTCACCTTTGGGATTTTCGAGCTTCGTGATGACGAGCACGAGGCCGGTACTGAGGCGGCCAAACACATCTCCGGGACCGAAAACATCAACATCATCGAGACAAGTCAGCCATCAGCAGAAACCTCGTCTTACCCGTCTAGCCAACCTTTTCAAACCGCTTCAGAGCAGTTTAATGACGATGCATTGCCGAATGGTGCCCCAGAAAGTGTACGAGTTGAAAGCCAGGTTGAGACCTTTTTAACAAGCACCGAGCTGAATAGATTACACACTCAGTTACTCGAAAGATTCTCTAATACTTTGCAGCCCGATATTGGTGAGTCGCTCACTATCAGCTCTCTCGGTCTCGATCGTGCACAGCAATACCAACTTTACCTCGAACCGGCGGATCAAATTGTCCGCATCAACAACACCCCCGTAATTGATTTGGCGGATAACCCTGCTGTTGGTTCTATGTTGGCGGGTCCAACGATGAAGCTCTCTGTTCAACGCGGAGACAGGGTCTTTGAAATAGAGCTGAGTACTTATTAGATTTGCGTACTCTTCATAAAATTGAGCTTGCATTACTACCATCCTTAGTAGTGAATTGAACCTGGACTATACCTGTCCGCTTCGCTGTGGAAAGACCAACAAGCTCGCAATACTACAAGATTATCAGCGGACGCTTATATTAAATCAGACACAATTCTGGAGAGGTCATTGCTACCGCCCCTTCATGTTTTCCGGCCGCAACAGAGCAGTCCCCAGCACCAGAACAAACGCCAACAGCACGAACACCTTGTTCACAAACCAGTTGGTGCGCCAGATAGACCACTCAGGGTCCGCGAGAAAGCTCGCGAACAGGGTGGTGATGATCAGGATTTCCACCAGAGACATGCCAATGGACAGTGCGCGCGTATACGCTGGCCGCGCCAGCAGGGCCCAGGCCAGCCAGAGGTGGGCAACCGGCCAGAAATCCCAGTAGATCCAGGTTGCCCACCCCTCCCCGCTGGCTACCGCAAAAGCAACCGGGAACAGATATTTGATGAAAATGGTCCAGGCCACGAGGATGATAAACAGGTGCGCAAGGAACATGATCCAGGGATGTGTTGTTGACAGATTCCGGGGGCTTTCAGTAGGCGATGCCATGGTGGCTCTCCTGTTCTTTGAAGTCACGGCCCTTCAGACTACGCCTCACGATTATGGCCGATCTGCACACTTTAGCAGACCAGACAGGAGTCCCGATGACCCACCCAAAACGCGTCTACCTTGCCGGCCCGGAAGTCTTCTTTTCCAGAGACGAGCACGAGGCCATAGTCGCGGAGAAAAAACGCATACTCCGGGACCATGGATTTGAAGGCGTGGACCCAGTGAATGTGTGCAGCAATAACGCAAGGATGGTCGTAAAGCCTCTATGTCGGATTACTTTACAGTTTTATAGCTCTGCTCCGGTTTGTGTCGATATTTCTTACATGTCCTGATTTTCCCCATCATAAAAAGAATACAAACCTCCTATTTAACATGATCTTAGGATCACTGGCATCACAATTGCTTGTTGTGGACATACGCTGCTGCGACTCAGGCGCATGCAATCAGGCACCTTACCGGAGAAGTAAAAATGAAGATGTTTAAGGGATTAGTCGCTGTCACGTCGATTGTGCTGAGCGCTCAAGTCTTTGCCATTCCGACTTTCGACACGCTGGCGGATCAGGCCAATGCTGACGGCGGAAACATTACCAAGTCCAATTTCAACTACACCGCCCTTACCTTTGATGAAGTCTGGTCCAAACAGTCTGGCGCTGAGGTCAAATTCAAGGCCGAGATTTCCGGCTACAACAACGCGATGGGCTACGCCAACACCGATGGCTCTGGCGCGACCACCGTTCTGAACGAGGCTGGCAGCCCAGGCTCATGGGTCAGCATTGCCGCTGCCCCCGACCCCTTCGTTTTCTTCCTGGATACTGGCACAGGGCTGAACTGGTTCAGCAAGAACTCACTGAACTCTGATGGTCTGGATCACCTGCTTGTATTCCAGTATGCAGACAGCAGCAGCCGGTACATTCTGTTCTGGGATGATCAGGATGGTGGTGTTCAATCGGATCGTGACTTCAACGACTTCGTCGCCCGGGTCAACTTTGTCCACCCGGTTCCGGAACCGGGTACCCTGGCACTTCTGGGGCTGGGCATGGCAGGTCTCGCCATGAGCCGTCGCCGAAAGCAACAGTAAAACGCCTCAGTACTGTAGCGCCTTGAAACCCTCCCAGTCGGGAGGGTTTTTTTGTGCAAGAGTGATTCCGGATCTCAGGCCGCCAGCGCAGCCCGCACCTTCTTGCTCAGATGCCCCATGTCGACCCGGCCCTGCACCTGCGGGCGCAGCTCGTTCATCACACGGCCCATATCCTGCATACCTTTGGCGTCGGTTGATCTGATGGCCAGACGGATCAGGGCATCCAGGTCATCCTCAGTCAGGGCTTCGGGCATGAATTCCTCGATGATCACCATTTCCGCCCGTTCTTTGTCGGCCAGATCCTCGCGACCGGCCGCATCGTACTGACTGGCGGCATCGCGGCGCTGTTTGAGCATCTTGTCCAGCACCTTGATAACTTCCTCGTCATCCAGTTCGCGGCGCTCGTCGATCTCGATCTGTTTGACCGCGGCCTGTGCCATACGCAGGGTCACGAGTCGGAGTTTATCCTTGCTCCGCATCGCGTCTTTTACCGCGCTGCTCAGTTGTTCCTTTAGTGATTGTTCAGCCATTGTCGGGCTCCTGGTCTATGGGATGAGGGGGACGGGTGAGCTTTAAGTGAAGGCGTAGATTTAACGGAAAACCGGCGCAGGTTCAATCGCGGAAAATGAAGAGTGACCTGGCTCTGGTCTGTTAATATCCCTTCATAGCTTTCCTTTCGTAACATCAACAGGCTCATGCATGAAACTCAACCCCTTTAATACCCGCATCGGCGTGGCGCTGGGAGGCGGCGCCGCCAAGGGCATTGCTCACATTGGCGCTCTGAAGGCCTTCGAGGAAGAGCAGATCCGGATCCATTGTATTTCCGGAACCAGTGTGGGAGCCCTGGTCGCCAGTTATCACGCCTTCGGCCGACCGGCAGAATCCATACTCTCGATCTGCTCCACACTCAACCTGTCGAAAATCATCAACTTTACCCTGGAGCGCGGCGGTCTGTTCAGTACGAACGCCATCCGGGAGATGATCCACCGGGATCTGGGAGATTGCCGAATTGAAGATGCCAGGATTCCTCTGGCCATCTGCACCACGGATATCGAAACCGGGGAGCAGCTGATCTTCAGAGAAGGCAACCTGGCGGATGCCGTGTGTGCGTCCATGGCTGTGCCCGGGCTGTTTGTTCCTGTGGAGATAAATGGCCGGATTCTGGTAGACGGAGGCCTGGTGGAAAACGTCCCCATATCACCGCTGGCGAAAATGGGCGCGGGTATCATCGTGGCTGTGGACCTGAGCCATGTCGGTCGATACCCCAAGCCGGTGGATAGCTTTGATGTAATCAGCAACGCCATCAATATTGGTATCGATTTCAATACCCGCAAACAGCTGAAAAAGGCAGACATAGCGGTACCGCTGGATTTGAGCGATTACAGCCTCACCAACAACGCCGACCGTATCGATGAGCTTTACATGGAGGGCTACCGCCCCATGAAGAAAAAGATTCGTCAGGTGCTCTGGTACAAACGGATGCATGTCGTTATCAGCCTTCTGCAAGCGGCCGCAAAAGTGCTGCCCTTCAAGGTTCCCGAGATTCTCAAGGACCTCAAGCGCTCGACCTGAAAACCAGCACCGGATTTTGATCAAGGTCACCGCCCATTTCCGTTATCCGATCACAGGGAGAAGGACCCATGACACAGAAACCCCCAGTCATCCTCATCACCGGCGGCGCCCAGGGCATCGGCAAAGGCATTGCCTCGTATTTCCTGAAAAAGAACTGGCAAGTTGTGGTCTGTGATCAGGATGCAGAAGCAAATCGGGCCTGCCGGGAAGATTTTGGCAGGCCGGACAACCTCCTCCTGATCGACATGGATGTATCCCGGGAAGCAGAAGTGGCCTCCGCCGTGGCGGAGGCCACCCAATGGGGCGGGCGGCTGGATGCGCTGGTCAACAATGCGGGACTCGCGGACCCGGACACCGGCCCCATCGAAACGCTTGAGCTTGCCCAGTGGCAGCGGCGAATCGACGTTAACCTGACCGGCGCCTTCCTGATGGCAAAGCATGCGGTGCCACACCTGCGCGGAACTCAGGGCAGCATCGTCAACATAGCCTCCACCCGCGCCCTGCAATCCGAGCCGAACAGTGAGGCTTATGCCGCCACCAAGGGCGGCCTGATCGCCCTCACCCACGCTTTGGCTGTCAGCCTGGGCCCAGATGTCCGTGCCAACAGCATCAGCCCTGGCTGGATTGACGTCCGTGCCTGGCAGGCTCATACGCCCTCCGAGCCGGAGCCCCTGTCGGCAGCCGATCACGAGCAGCACCCAAGTGGGCGCGTCGGCACACCCGGCGATGTGGCGGCTATGGTAGCCTACCTGGTCTCACCTGAGGCCCGCTTTGTGACGGGCCAGAACTTCGTGATGGACGGCGGCATGACCCGCAAGATGATTTACGAGGAGTAGTGTCCCGCGTGGCCGTGATCTCCGGCCCACCCATTTAACCAGAACAAAGAGCTTCAAACATGAGCAACGACTATTTCGCGCAAAAAGCGCAAAGCTACGGGCAGAATCCCGACCGCGTCGATAACGTGTCAAACATTGCCAATGCGATCCTTGAGAAGGTTGAGTTGAACCGCTCGATGCACCTGCTTGATTTCGGTTCCGGCACCGGCCTTCTGCTGGAACGGCTGGCGCCCCATGCCGGGAAAATCACCGCGGTCGATATCTCCCCCTCCATGAACCGACAGCTGGAAGCCAAGCGGAAAAATCTGGGCTGCGAACTGGAGATCCTGGAGATGGACCTGGAAAATCAGGACCTGCAGGACCGCTTCGACGGCATCATCTCTTCCATGACCATGCACCACGTGCGTGACGTCGGCGCCATGTTCCGACGCTTTCACCAGCACGTGAAACCCGGCGGGTTTATCGCCATTGCCGATCTGGACAAAGAGGACGGCACCTTCCATACCGAGGATACCGGCGTGTTCCATTTCGGGTTCGAGCAGGATGCAATTGCCGCGGCCGCAAGAGAAGCCGAATTCAGTGACGTGCAGGTCAGGTCCGTCAGCGTGATTGACACAGAAAACGGGCACTACCCGGTCTTTCTGCTTACCGCGACCGCCTGAGGGGCACTGGTCGCCGGATTGAAGATACCGAGATTCTCAAAGACCTGAAGCGCTCGACCTAAAGACCTGGAACGTTAAACCGGGACAGTTGCAGCCAGTAACATCCTAGGCTTCTCCCATTACGCGCTGGCACGACCGCCTCTGCGCCGGATTAACAAAGTCGCCGCGAGCACCGCCCAATTCAGGAGGAAGGCCGCCAGCAGTTCATAGCCACTCGCTGGCTCAAAAGAATAGCTAGTATTAAAAAGAACCACCCACTGCAGCATGAAGAGAAACAGCACTGCGCTCAGCCCGCCAAAGGGCGAGATTGCCAGTATGGTTGGCAAACCTGGAACGGAGCTGTGCCAGCGATAGCGTAGCAGCATCAACCCCGCCAAAACGGTCGCCAGGGCGTTTCCGGACAACCCCCTGGCGGTGTTTGTAGCCAGATTTACAACCAGAATGATGGCCGAAAGTGCGACGAATGCGACGACATAAAACGCGATATCCGTAAGCCACGAGCGGGGAGTTCTCACAGATTCAGTTTTATCGCCTGATCGCATTCCATCGGCCTATATCAGTTAAATGGCGAAGAAGGGTTTGAAGGCGTCTGCCTGGTTCGCCTTGCCAGTTCACGACTCGCCGCCTCCTCGGTGGCATGGGACGCTTCACCCATACCCACTAAAACGACGGACGCAACAAAGCCAGCAACGTTGCCTCGCGTCAGACCATGCTTGATTATTTGCCAGACGGTGGCACCAACGCCATAGGCTCCCGGGTTGGCCCCAACCATGCCACTGAAACGCCCAAGGCTCTGATGAAAATCAACGATCTCCTGAAGCTCTTTATTCGAGAGAGACCACTTTTCCCACCGGGGCTGGGCGATAACTAACGCAACTTTGCCCTGCAGCTGTCCATAAAATGGCCGATGGGAATCTTTAAACCGATCAATAAGCAGCATCACTTCGCGGCGTTGATGCGTTTCAATGTGCCGAAAGATAATGAGACCAGCGATAGAAGCAACGACCAGGCCATGATCAGCGTCGCGGGGAACCACCGCTTCAGGAATCCCTATGATCCTGGCAAGTCGGGATGCCACTTCCTTTGGGCTGTCGGTGGTTTCATATGGTATTAAATCTACAAAATCAGACATACTTCTATCTCCCTATATTCATCTGAATTGACAGCGCTTTTGCATTTCCCTGAGCGCTTTTTCCACTTCCTCGAGACCCAGAACATCCTCCTGTAAAAGGGTCAGGGTCGGGATGAACTGAATGCTGGTGAGCGAGTTATGCTCCCGCTTGAGCCAGTAGGCATGTAATTGGGACTGTTCGTCTAAACTAACCCGTAACATTTCACTGCGGCCTTCAGAGCTCTCTTCTTTATAGATACTGCTTATCTCGTAAGGAAGCTCACTGTAAAAATACGGGATAAACGTATCACCGTTAACAGGGAACCCATCCTCTGACATCGGTGTATATTCAAGACGATTATTTCGTTGACGTCTGACAGTCCAAAGCTCGAAATGAGTCCCAGCGTCCAGCCCAAAGCTCACGGTTTCCGATTCGCCAGGATCATAAGAGTCGTTGATGAAGAAGCTCTGGAGCACGAGGTAATCCCGCAAGTCGCACTGAATCTGGCGGGACGGGCTAACATAAGATCCATGCTCCAGGCGGCCCTGCAACAAGGATACATCCACGGAGAACGCAGGACCGGAAAATACTACAGCCATTAAAAACACAAAAAGAGGTAGTGTTTGTGCAGTCTTCCTTTGCACGTGGAACTCTTCCTTGATGAACAGGAGGTTGATGGTAGAGCATCCGGGTGAATGGCTCAAGAAGTACCGCCTGCTACCAATCGAAATGGCCTGCCTTTATGGTTTTCGGCCTTAGCTGCAAAGGCCTCGGTACGAGAGTAAGCGACGTCAGGCATAGTATTAACCGATCGTTGCCCTCACGGGTTTGCAGTGAAACACCGATTGGGGAAGCATCGCGTCCGATAGCCGCCCTCGTTCACGATCCAGCATTGTCCTCAGGTGCTGTCCTGGTGCGAAAAGTTTCCGCTGACATCTCCGGCAGTTCTCTGAGGAAGGCCGTCAGATCCCAGAGCTGATCATCGGCTTTCGTCACGCCCCAGGCTGGCATACCGGTCATCCGGATGCCGTGCTTGATCACCCAGAACTGGTACTTTGGGTCATGGTGGCCACCGTGAAGCGTCAACCTCGGCGGCTGCGGGTTGAGTCCCCTGAAGAAGGGCGTTTCTTCCTGACCGGGGCCCAGATGGCAGCCCGCACAGTTGGCACCATAAAGCCGCCCTCCCCGCTCGACCCTCTCCGGACTGTTCAGATCCGGCGGCGGGCTGATGTTATCGAGACGAACATGGACGGACCGGTTCCGGATTACATTGAGCAGGGTTTTCACAGCGCCAGCGTGGGGCTCATCCGCCGCCACGTTGTAAGTGCCTGAGTAAATCAGTACGGCGCAGCCGATGAGTACGAGCAGGATGAAAATCAGTATAGGCTTGAGTGCGCGCATGTGCTGGTCCTTCTGATCAGAATCCCGGTGACCTTCTCCGGGTGGCCGTGCATGGGGACTGCCTGACACCAGTGTCGGGCCAGGCGGGAAATCTTGCAAACGCAGCCTTCTCATACCCATTGGCCGCTTTCACCGGGAAAGTGGCGTAGCCAACACCCTGATGAATGTCCTGTACAATGCAGCCACCCGGATTACCCACGAGACTCTTTCATGATCGACTTCCGCAGCGATACCGTTACCCGCCCTACAGCACAAATGCGTGATGCCATGGCCACCGCCGAGGTGGGAGATGACGTTTACGGTGACGACCCAACCGTTAATAGCCTGCAGGCCCGGGCTGCCGAGCGGCTGGGCTTCGAATCCGCCCTGTTTACCGCCACCGGGACCCAGGCCAACCTGCTGGCAATCATGAGCCACTGCGGCCGGGGCGACGAATACCTCTGCGGCCAGTCGGCCCACAATTACCGCTATGAAGGCGGTGGCGCCGCCGTGCTGGGCAGCGTGCAACCGCAACCGATCGAGAACGAGCCGGACGGCAGCATCAGCCTTGAAAAAGCCAAAGCCGCCATCAAGGCCGACGACATCCATTTCGCTGTCACCCGCCTGCTCTCGCTGGAAAACACCATCGGTGGCCAAGTGCTTTCTCTGGACTACCAGCGCCACGCCCGGGCCTTCTGCGACGACCACGGACTGCTGCTACACCTGGATGGCGCCAGGGTATTCAATGCCGCGGTGAAATCCGGGTGTGATGTGACAGAGATAACCAGACACTATGATTCCGTTAGCGTATGCCTCTCAAAAGGGCTGGGGGCGCCAGTCGGCTCGCTGCTGCTGGGCCCGGAAGACTTTATCGGACGCGCCATACGTCTGCGCAAAATGCTCGGTGGCGGCATGCGCCAGGCCGGCATACTGGCCGCTGCGGGGCGGATCGCCCTGGAGAACGGGCCGCTGAGGCTGCATGAAGATCACGAAAACGCCGAATATCTGAGTGCCGGCCTGGCCGGAATTGCGGAACTGGAGATAAACCCCGCCAGCACCCAGACCAACATCATCTATGCCCGCTGCCGCTCTGGCAGGGCCGCGCAGCTGCGGGATTACCTGGCTGACCAGGGCATACTGATCACAGCGGGGAATCCCATCCGTTTTGTGACGCACCTGGATGTGAACCGGCAGGATGTGGATCGGTTGCTGGACGCCATTCGGCGGTTTTATCAGTCGTGAAGGCCAGCTCTTCCCGGGAGTGCGAGCGGAAATAGATCGGCTCCGGTTTACTTTTGAAACCTGCCAATAAAAAAGACGGCCGGGAACGACCGTCTTTTTTATTTCCGATCTACTGGCCCGGATGCTACGGCATCAGCACCGTATCAATCAGGTGCACTACGCCGTTGGACTGCATCATGTCAGCCGCAACCACCTTTGCCATGTTTCCATTCCCATCCCCTATCATCAAGGAATCACCCTCCAGACTGAGCGTGAGCTCGCCCCCTTGCACAGTGTTCACAGTGCCGGTTCCACCACCATCCTGGACCATCTGAATGGCAGCCGATGAGGTTGCCGAGGCGGGCACCACGTGGTAGGTCAGTATCGACTGGAGCTGCTCCCTGTTCTCCGGTTTCAGTAGCGTATCGACCGTACCGGCGGGCAGTTTTTCGAAGGCGGCATTGGTCGGCGCAAAGACCGTGAACGGCCCTGGGCCGGAAAGTGTTTCTACCAGCCCGGCGGCCTTGATAGCGGCAACCAGCGTGCTGAGGTTGTCGGCTTTTGAGGCGCGCTCAACGATCGTCATTTTCGCTTTTTCGTCCATGCCATGATTGTCGGCAAGAACAGGCAAGGCCACAACGGCACTGCCCAACATCAGCATGGAAGCTGCATACGACTTAATAATCCCTGCGTGTTTCATCTCATCATCCTCTTGTGTATCCCGATTGAATACCAAGCTGTATACGGACATCCGACGCCTGCGGACCCTGATGATCGCCCTTTGTTGATTAATTTTTGTTCAGATTAAATTCTGCTCGTCTGGTAGGCACAGATTCAGTCGCAAATCACAAAGACCGGGCTAGCGCGGTCGGGCAAACACCTGGGTCCAGACCGGAGAATATTCGGAGCCCGGCGCCTCGACCCTCGCCGCGCCCATTTCGGTGAATCTGGCACTCATGATATTGGCACAGTGCCCCGGGCTTGAGAGCCACCCATCAATCACGTCGTCGACTGAGCTCTGGCCCCCTGCGATGTTTTCCCCCACCACCGACCAGCTGTAACTTCTGGCCCGCACCCGCTCTCCGATCTGAACACCTTCTAGGCTGGTATGACTGAAGTATTCCAGCTCTGCCATATCCTCTGAGTGGGCCCGGGCAGCATCCTCGAGTTTGCAGTTCCAGGCCAGAGGTTCCGCTGGTTCAAAGTACTCATCGCCGCATTGCCGGGGCTGGCTGCGGGCTTCATTCACACGATCCAGCAGAGCCCGATCGGTTTCATCCATCTCGCAGTCTCCGGCCACGGCAAACCCGGAAAATCCGAGAAAAACCAGCAGGGCCAGTGTGTGCGATGAAGGAGAAAAACCGGGCATGCTTAACCTGGCCTGTCTGGGCATCAGCTTGTCCTCGCATGTGGGGCACAGAGTTTTTCTGCTTTTCTGGCTTCATCTTCACAGGGCTCTGAGCCACCGTCGACAGATTTCGGCCATGTTAACTGGTTCTAACCTTTCCCTGAGGATTCCCGGCTCAGATTCCTTGATGTAGGATTGAATAACAAGCGCGGGACTGCATTCCGATTGCCGCCGCAGCGAAGGAGGACAGGGAAATGTCACTCAACTCCGAAGTAAACCTCGAGAAACTTTATAACCGTTCCAGCCTCAGGAATTCCGCTAGCGGGGTTCGCTTGTCCCTCAAGAACCGCCTGGCTCCAGTAAAACTGACACGCATCGACCGGATCGAGCTCAACGGCGAGGTGTTTGGTCCAGAGCGGATACAGGTCACCACTGACTCGGGCGATGTCCTCGACGCGGAAAAAGTCGGCGCAGATGACCCCATGAATTTTCCGCTCGGCACCCTGCTGATCATTGATCTCGCCACGGAGCCGCTTGAGAAAGGCCGCCACCAGCTGACGTTTGCATTTGAAACCAAGGAGTTTGGCCCCCTTGAGTTCAGCGTGGAGGCCGAACTCGGTGGCCGTAAAAGGCCCGCCGACGCCATTCCACGGGACGATGAAGACGACTACGACAGCTCCATCGTCGAGACACGACAGGCATTCGTGCGCGACCGGACCGGTGTTGCGCTTGAGCATATCTCTGCCTGTTCATTTGATCCCCATGCTGCCCGGGGCAATATAGAAAATCTCATTGGGGTCGCCCAGGTGCCAATGGGTCTTGCCGGTCCACTACGGGTAGAGGGAGAGAACGCCACGGGCCGATTCTACGTGCCGCTGGCCACTTCGGAGGGAACGCTGGTGGCATCCTATAACCGTGGCATGAGAGTCATCAATGAGAGCGGCGGAGTGAAATGCGCGGTGGTTGGCGACCACATGCAGCGGGCGCCGGTTTTCATTTTCGAGGATGCAGCCAGCGCCAGGCGCTTTGCCGACTGGCTGGCCGGGAAAACAGACGAAATCAGGGAAATCTGTGGTGAGTCCGACCCATTCGTAAAGCTGAAATACGTCGATTACTATCTGGCCAACAAATTCGCATTTACGCGCTTTAACTTTACCACCGGCGACGCTGCTGGCATGAACATGGTCGGCAAGGCCACCTTTGCAGCCTGCAACTGGATCATGAGCAATTACCAGCAGGACAGGATTGTAGAGTTTTTCCTGGAAGGAAATTTCGCCACTGACAAGAAAGCGTCCATGATCAATACGATGCGCACCCGGGGAAAGCGCGTGACAGCGGAAACCACCGTCAAGCGTGACGTATTGCGTAACGTAATGGATGCCGACACCGTGTCCCTTTACCAGCACTCCAAAACAGCCAATATCGGCGCCCTGATTTCCGGCGCCAACAACAACGGCTGTCATGCAGCTAACGCGATTACAGCAATATTCATCGCGACCGGACAGGACGTCGCCAATGTGGCTGAATCCTCAACCGGCCTGCTTTACACCGAGCTCACGGCTGAGAAAGACCTGTACATTTCGATCACACTGCCCTCGCTGATCGTTGGTACCTGTGGCGGCGGAACAGGCTTGCCCACTCAGCAGGAGGGCCTGAAAATCATGGACTGCGCGGGCGTTGGCAAAGTGATGAAATTCGCCGAAATCATTGCCGGCACCGTGCTTGCCGGCGAAATCTCCCTGGCGGCTGCGATTTCATCCCTGGACTGGGTATCGAGCCATGATCAATATGGCCGCAATGACCCTGGCCGGCAGTAGGCGCCGCACGCCCAGCTGTCAGCCATCCGGCCCTGCTTTCCTTTCCGGTGAACCCTCTCTCTGCTGATTCTCCCATCCGTCAGCAGAATAAAAATCCGCGTCGGAGGGAGTCAGGAGTTCGCGTCCCAGTATGTGATCGGCAGCTTTCTCGGCAATCATGATGGTGGGGGCGTTGATATTGCCATTGGTAACCGTGGGCATGATGGACGAGTCCACGACACGCAGATTGTTCACGCCGCGCACGCGGCATTCCGTGTCCACCACAGCCATGTCGTCCTCCCCCATACGACAGGTGCCACAGGGGTGATAGGCGGTCTCGGCGGTTTCGGCGACCCAGTCGTCGATTTCATCATCGCTCTGTACGTCTTTCCCGGGGGAGACTTCTTCGCCGCGGTAGGGGTCGAATGCGGGTTGGGCGAAGAGTTCCCGGGTGAGTCGAAGCCCGTCACGGTAGGCCTGTTTGTCCGCTTCCTCGGCAAGGTAATTGAAGAACATCCGGGGCGGGTCGGCCGGGTCCGCCGAGCGCAGCCAGACACGGCCCCGGCTCCTGGGTTTGTTTGCCCCCAGGTGTGCCTGAAAGCCATGGCCCTTTACCGCGCTTGAGCCGTCGTAGGCAATGGCGCCCGCCAGGAAGTGATACTGGAGATCGGGCCATTTGAGTCCGGGGCGGCTGCGGATATAGCCATTGGATTCGAACTGGTTGCTCGCTCCGAGCCCGGTTTTGGTAAGCAGCCACCGGGCACCGATCCAGCCCTGGGCGATCGGGTTGAGCCAGCCGTTGAGGGTGATCTTTTGAGTGCAACGGCGCTGGACCCAGACTTCAAGATGATCCTGCAGGTTCTCGCCCACCCCGGGCAGGTCATGTACGACGTCGATACCATGCTCTCGCAGTTGCGCCGCCGGTCCAATACCGGAGAGCATGAGTAACTTTGGCGAGTTGAAGGCGCTGGCCGAGAGGATGACTTCCCTCCGTGCACGTACCCGGAAGGTCTTGTCCCGCTGCTTATACTCCACGCCAACAGCACTCTGGCCATCCATGATCACGCGCTGGGTCAGCGCATGCATTTCCAGGTGGAGGTTGGCGCGATTTAAAGCAGGCTTGAGATAGGCGTTGGCAGTGGATGCGCGCACGCCGTTGCGTACGGTCATGTCCATGCGGCAGAAACCTTCCTGGCGGTACCCGTTGTAGTCGTCCGTCCTGCCGTAACCCGCCTCTTCTCCGGCCTCGATAAATGCCCGGTAAAGTGGGTTTTGCATATTGTTGCCGTTGCAGATTCCCACTGGACCATTAGCGCCCCGGTAGGCATCGGCACCGTAGACACAGTCCTCGGCCCGCTTGAAGTAGGGCAGGACATCGGCGTAGCTCCAGCCTTTCGCGCCAAGCTCCACCCATTCCTCGAAATCGCCGGCGCAGCCCCGCACATACGCCATGCCATTAATGGAGGAGGAGCCGCCGATCACCTTGCCCCGGGCCTGATGGAGAGTGCGGCTGTTCAGTCCTGGCTCCTCTTCGGTGTGCATACCCCAGTCGAAACGCGGTTTGTTCAGGGGAATGGAAAAGGCAAGAGGCATCTGGATGAAGATGGAGTTGTCCTTGCCGCCGAATTCCAGCACCAGCACTTCGTGGGCGCCGTCCGCGCTCAGGCGGTCCGCCAATACGGAACCAGCGGAGCCGGCCCCGACAATGATGTAATCGAATTCCCGATCAAAGTCCTGTTCAGTCATGATCTGCTCCTGCAATTGCCGGTCTGTCCATCAGGTGGGCTCAGAAACTGCGGGTAATGTTGATGACGAAACGCCCGTCGGCCAGATCCGTGTCGCCGATCAGAGCAGCGTCGACGTCATCAGTATTATGCCAGCGAAGGCCCAGACTGAACTCGCCGACCGCTCGGGTTACGCCAATATCGTAGTAGAGGTAGTCCAGCCCATCACCGCCGCTATGGAAGGTCTGTTTCCCTATCCGGGCCGACGCACCCATCTCCCAGGGCAGGGCATGGCCCAGCGTCAGATCGTAGGCGAGTCCTTCCACCCCGTCCAGAAAGTCCTCACCGAAATAGTTCGGGGCGTACCAGACGCTGGGACTGATGCTCAGATCTCCCCTGGTCCAGGTGCCGACAGCGTAAAGTTCGCTGTAATCGAAGTCGGATTCAGAACCCGGATAGGTATAGAGCCAGTAGCCCACGTCGTAGCTGAGCCCCGCATCGCCGATGCTGCCGGCAAACCCGATGTAGGGGTCCAGCTCCATGCTGTTACCCGGGCCACCGAAGTTGGTGTTGGTGGCCCAGAGCCCAACGTAGGCGCCGCTACCGTGTGACCAGTTGATGTCCCCCTGAATCTGGGGCTCCTCGTTGGAGTTCGATACGCCCCGGAACATGTAGTCACTGGCAATGGTGACACTGGCTCCGAATGTGCCGAAGCTGTTCCCTTCGTCCGTCTGCGCCTGCACGGGCCAACCGAGGGCCATGGCGACAAGCCCCATCAGGGAACCGAATCCGGTGCCTGAGAAAACCTTGCTGTGGTGTGCGTTTTCGATGCCCATGGGATTTTCCTGGTGATTACCGCCGGCGGCCTCCCCTCCAGCGGCTGGTTTATTCCCTGCTGTGGGGGCCCGGCATGGAGACATCGCCTGGGGCTTCCCGGCGGCGCTCCAGATAGAACAGATGACGCTCGTACTGGTCCAGGATGTCCTCAACGATCTGGTGCTGGGTGTAGTCCATGAGGTCATAGCCCTGACCGCCTTCCTCAAGATGCACTTCGAGCTGGTAATAGGTGTTGTGCTCCGCATGGGGCCGGATGGCGAAAGCTGGCATGGCCGCGGCCCGGGGCCAGACCTGATAGGTGAACCGTCCTTCCTCACCCAGGTCCACGTTCAGTTCAAGATGCCGGGGTTCGTCGTCCATGCCGGTAATCCCGGTTTTCAGGCCCCGTTCGCGCAGCTCGTGCTCGATCTGGGCCATGGCCGGTTTTACGGTCCCCTCGAGAAAACGCATGGCCTGTTTATGATCCGGAAAACTCATCGCCCGGGTCAGGCGCTGACGCCAGGTGGGCGCATTGCCATCCGGACCGACAGCGGCACCGGAGGGGGCCAAACGTGGCCTGCGCTGCTTGAGCGATTCCGTCTTAAGGGCCCTGTAAAGCCCCCACATCATCAGGAAAAGTACAACCGAGAACGGCAGCCCCATGATCACCACCGTACTCTGTAGCGCGGTCAGCCCGCCCGCCATGAGCAGGGCCAGGGTGAGCAGGCCTATAACCGTGGCCCAGAGAATGCGCATCCAGACCGGAGCGTCATGGTTCACATCCGTGAGAATGGAGGTGAAGTTCGACAGCACCAGCGCCCCTGAATCCCCGGACGTAACGAAGAACACGAGCGCCAGGATGGAGACGACAATCGTGGTGATGCCCGCCAGAGGCAGGCTTTCCATGAACAGGTAGATGGATGATGCCGGGTTGCTCATGGCTGTTTGGCCGAAGGACTCGGCTCCATCCATGACCATATCGATGGCACTGTTACCCATGATGGACATCCACACCATCATGAAGGTCATGGGCAGAATAAGGGTACCTATTGTGAACTGGCGAATGGTACGTCCACGGGAAATACGGGCCAGGAAGAGTCCCACGAAGGGCCCCCAGGCAATCCACCAGGCCCAGAAGAAGATGGTCCAGCCGTTGAGCCAGTCCGTGGGCTGGTCATAGGCGTAGGTGTTGAAGGACAGGTCGATGAAGCTGGTGATGTAATCGCCGACGTTCATCACCAGCGCATTGAGCAGGAAGAGTGTGGGGCCCGCAATCAGCACAAAGATGACCAGGCAGGCGGCAAGCAGCATATTGAACTCGGACAGCCGGCGGATGCCTTTCTCCACGCCGCTCACCGCCGACAGGGTGGCGAAGACCACGATCATCAGTACCAGAACGGCCTGGACCCAGGTGCTTTCGGGCAGGTCGAACAGGGTAGACAACCCATAGTTCAGCTGGATGACGCCGATGCCCAGGCTCGTGGCAATGCCAAAGACGGTGCCCAGCACCGCAGCGATGTCCACCACATGGCCAACGGGGCCATGGATACCCCGGCCGAAAATGGGATACAGGGCGGAGCGAATGGTCAGCGGCAGCTGGTGCCGATAGCTGAAGTAGGCCAGGGACATACCCACGAGGGTGTAGATGCCCCAGCCGGATACGCCCCAGTGCAGGAAGGTCAGTTCCATGGCGTGGCGAGCCGCCTCAACGGTACCGCCTTCACCCTGGGGTGGCGCCAGGAACTGTGTCACCGGTTCGGCAATGCAGAAGAACAGCAGATCGATGCCAATGCCGGCGGCAAAAAGCATTGATGCCCAGGAGACGATGTTGAATTCGGGTCTGGAATGGTCGGGGCCCAGCCGGATATCACCGAAGCGAGAGCTGGCGACAATGATCACGAATGCCAGATAGGCCACCACCGTGAGAAAGTAGTACCAGCCGAAGGTATTGGATACCCAGCCCAGCACCGTGTTGATAACGCCTTCCGCCATCTCCGTAAAGAACATGGTCCAGAGCGCAAAAAGCACAATGCCAATGGCTGAGCCGTAGAATACAGTGGGATTGAGTCGGTCGCGGGTTTCTTCCGCTGGCGCCTGTTCTTCCATGGTGGAGCCCCCTTGTTGTCGCTGTCCGCCAGTGCTCGGGAGACGACTCCGTTTATGGCGGCGCCGGCCTGTCAGGTACGGAACGCCGTGGCGACAGACATTGTTCAGACGGGCTGGTCATCAAGCGCCCGCCACCTGTTCTCGATGCTCGGACCGGACTGCTTGCCTTCAGTAAAAGGCATATCGGAAGGGAATATAGGGAGTATAGGATGCACCTATCCCCCTTTTCCAGCCCGGGGCATTGGTTAATTCACGGGTATTGCGGATGATGACTGAGCCAACCCTCGCCAAATTGATCTTTATCAAACATCGCTTTGTCGAAGCCGGCACAATGACAGGAGCGAGAGAACAAGCCGCTCCGAATTAGTGCCGACTGAGAGGGAAATCGATTGTGAGAAAGATTCCAGGAATTCTGCTTGCCCTGGGGCTGGTTACCTGCTCCGGTCTGGTGCTTGCCGAAGTAGAGGGCGATGCTGAAAGAGGTGCAGCAGCAGCGGGGGTGTGCACGGCCTGTCACCAGGCCGACGGCAGCGGCAAAAACGTCCCCGGTGGTCAATCCTGGCCCCGGCTGGCAGGGCTGAACGCCGCCTACATTGCAAGGCAACTGCAAGACTATCAGAGCGGCGAGCGTAGCAATGCCAGCATGATGCCTTTCGCCAACATGCTGAACGAACAGCAAATCGCAGATGTTGCCGCCTACTATGCCAGCCTGCCCGCCACTCAGGGCAAGGGTGGCGAATATGCCGACGAAGCGATGCTCAAGCGCGGCAAACAGCTGGCCGAGCGGGGGGACTGGTCCAAATACATTGTTTCCTGCAAAAGCTGTCATGGCCCGGGCAACAGGGGTGCAGGAGAGGTATTCCCCGGCATTGCCGGCCAACACGCCGGTTACATCAAAGCCCAGCTGCAGGCCTGGAAAGCAGGCACCAGAACAAACGACACGCAAGACCTGATGGGTTCCATTGCCCGGCGGATGAGCGATGATGATATTCAGGCAGTGGCCGCCTGGCTTGCTGGCCAAAAACCTGCGGCCAACTAAGAGGATTTCGACATCATGATTCGCACATTAATCTACGCTGCACTGTCCGGAACCCTGTTGTTCGCCGCCAATGCGACGGCAGAAGACAAAACAACCCAACAATACATCGACACCCTGGTGGAGCTTGGCTACCCAGCTCCGAAAGAAAACGAGCTGGTGCACATTCCACCAACGATGGAAGACCTTGAAAGCGGCAACCTTCACCCAGAGCTCAAGCGGGTCATTCGAAGAGGCCACGACCTGTTCACCAACACCCAGCAACTGCGTGGCGAGAACGTGTTCAACAACATGAATTGCTCCAGCTGTCATCTGGGCGAAGGGCGCATGCCCTTCAGTGCCCCAATCTGGCCCGCTGCGGTGACTCTACCCAACTTCCGTGGAAAGAACGCCCACGTAAACAATCTTGAAGAACGCATTGCCGGCTGTTTCACCTACTCCATGAACGGAAAGCCTCCCGAGTACGGCAGTGATAACATGCTTGCACTGTCTGCGTATCATCAGTGGCTGGCCAAAGATGTGCCGGTATATCCGCAACAGCCCATATACGGCCGCGGTTTTCCGGCCCCGGAGCGCCCTGAAGAACTGAGCTATGCCCGTGGCAAAGCCGGGTTCCAGGAGAAATGTTCTGTTTGCCATGGTCGCGATGGCGAGGGCCTGCAGGTGGGCGGCCAGACGGTTTTCCCGGCCACCTGGGGCGATATGTCCAATAACTGGGGTGCCGGCATCGTACGGGTTTTCACGGCAGCCGGATTCATCAAGAACAACATGCCGCTGGGCCAGCCCAACAGTCTTGATGATCAGGAAGCCTGGGACATTGCCTACTACATGAGCAATCAGGAACGCCCGCAGGACCCCCGCTACACGGGTGATGTAAAGGAAACCCTGGAGCAGACCAGGGAGCCCTTCCACAAACACTCGATGTATGGGCGGACCAGGGAAACCGACGGCCATGTGCTGGGGGATCACAACAACCTCGGCGAGAAGCCGTTCCTGAAACCGGATACCGTTCGATCAAGAACATTTGAGTAAAAAACCAGACGGGGGCCGACAGTGTGTCAGTTCCCTTTTGTGTCTGGCGCGGGCCCTGCTCGTCACTGACGCTGTAGTGGAACAGGACACATGATTCTTTGCGATTGGCACAGGGGCCTCTGCGATGGTTCAAAGTACGGCATTATAACCAGTGGCAGCACTGACTTCAGCAGCTCCTGCGGTCAGAGCTGTTGATGGACTGGGGTAAAAAGGGGGGCTTATACTTCCTGTACACGGCACTCCCTATCCTGCATGGCCCTATAAAACCATGAACAGCCCAGCCCCAGAGTCACCCACCACACCCCATCCCTCTGACAACGGGCTATCCCGCCAGGAAGCCAGTGCACGCCTGGAGAAATTTGGTTACAACCGGCTGCCCGCCCCTCCCATGCCAGGTCTGGTAGAGCTTTTTGCGCGGCAATTCCTCAGCCCTTTCATTTACATCCTCCTGATCGCTTCCGGGGTTTCATTTGCACTCGGCCAGACCCCAAGCGGGGTTTTCATCCTGATCGTCCTGCTGATCAATGCAATTATCGGTACGGTCCAGGAGTTCTCGGCCCAGAAGGCGGCAGCCGCCTTGAAGCAAATGATGAAAGGTACAGCCCATGTGCTTCGGGACGGCCAGATTGTAACCGTTGAAGTCGAAGAGATCGTTCCAGGCGATGTTGTCTTGCTTTCCTCCGGCGACAAGGTGCCGGCTGATATCCAGTTGCTCAGCGCCAGCAGCCTGGCGGTGGATGAGTCCATGCTGACGGGGGAATCCCTGGCGGTTGCCAAGAATGCCGGTGCGCCAAGTGACGACAGCACGCCGCTCACAGAGCGCGTTGACCAGTGTTTTGCAGGTAGCATCATTACCCATGGGCGCGGACGTGGCCGGGTGATAGCGACCGCCTCGGATACCCAGCTTGGCAGGATTGCCCAGGGAGTCACCGGCAAAACCTCTGCCGAACCGCCGCTAATGATCCGGATCCGCAAGTTCACCTACCAGGTTGCCTTCGGCATTCTGGTGGCCATTGCCGCCCTGGCAGGCCTGATGATCCTGGATGGCGGCTATTCCATGGAAGAGATGGTCCTGATGTCCATCGGCCTGGCGGTTTCGGTGATTCCCGAGGGCCTGCCTGCCGCACTTACCGTTGCCCTTGCCATCGGCATGACCCGGATGGCAAGGCGCAATGTGATCATCCGCAAGCTCGTGGCTGTGGAAGCCCTGGGGTCCTGCACCCTCATCTGTTCCGACAAGACTGGCACCCTGACAGTCAACGAACTCACCATTCGCAAGGTGATGCTGCCTGATGGACGCCAGTTCGAGGTCACTGGCGAGGGCGTAGCCCCGGGAGGGCAGATCACAGGCCATGCCGGAGCCCAGGTGGATACGGACGAGGGCACACTCAGGGAGCTCTGTGTCGCAGGCGTTCTCGCCAATGAAAGCCACCTGGACTATAGCGGCGGGGAGTGGGTTTCCCAGGGCGATATCGTGGACATCGCCTTCCTGGTCATGGCCAAGAAGCTGGGCATGTCTATCACCGACCTGCGAAGCCGGCAGGAGCAGGTCGCCCTGATCCCCTATGAGTCGGAAAAGGCCTACAGCGGTGTGGTCAACCGGATTGGCGATCAAACCGTCATCTACGCCAAAGGCAGCCCTGAAAAGATGCTTGCCATGTGCAACCGGATGGCAACCACTGACGGCTCTACAGAAATCGACAAACCAGCCCTCGAAATCCAGTTCACCGAGCTCGCTTCCCGGGGCTATCGGATTATAGCCCTGGCGAAGAAAACCTCTTCATCCGACGACCATGAGATGGCCGATATGATCTTTCTCGGCATGGTCGCCATGATCGACCCCCTCCGTCATGAAGCCTTTGACGCCATCGAAAAATGCCGCACTGGCGGCATTGAGGTGGCCATGGTTACGGGCGACCATCCTGCTACCGCCAAATCGATCGCCCTGGAACTGGGCCTGTGTGACGCGGACGCTCCGGTTGTTACGGGCCCAATGCTTGATGAAGCAAGCGCCCGGGGCCGGGTGGCTGTCGACCGGCTCATTCGCCAGGCCCGGGTATTCGCCCGCATAGAACCCGCCAGAAAAGCCCAGATTGTGGACAGTTTCATGCGGGACGGGCATTTTGTCGCGGTCACCGGTGATGGCGTCAATGATGCACCGGCCATGCGGCAGGCCCATGCGGGAATCGCCATGGGCAAGCGCGGCACGGATGTGGCCAAGGAAACAGCAGACCTGATCGTTACCGACGATAATTTTTCCTCCATTGTCGACGGCATCGAGCAGGGGCGGGTGGTTTACAACAATATCCGCAAGGTTATCGGGCTGCTGGTTGCCACCGGTTTCTCGGCGATTCTGCTGTTCTTCTTCTGTGTACTGGCCGGCCTGCCAATGCCCCTGATCGCGGTACAGCTACTCTGGCTTAACCTGGTTGCGAACGGCTTCCAGGACGTGGCGCTGGCATTTGAACCGAAGGAAGGCGGCGAATTGTCAGTAAAGCCGCGCTCACCCCAGGAGCCCGTGTTCGATAAACCTATCATTGAGCATGTCCTGGTGGTGGGATCCTGGATGGGGCTTGTCGCCTTCCTCAATTTCCAGTGGACGC
This sequence comes from Marinobacter sp., assembly GCF_044799475.1. Taxonomy (GTDB): domain Bacteria; phylum Pseudomonadota; class Gammaproteobacteria; order Pseudomonadales; family Oleiphilaceae; genus Marinobacter. Next base: position 4,176,244 of record NZ_CP085217.1, read on the forward strand.
TCGAACAGGGCCAAAGCATTGAAGAAGCCCGTAACCTGACACTGATGCTGATGGTCCTCTTCGGCAACATCCACGCGCTGAACAGCCGCTCGGAATTCCGCTCCCTTTTCAGTATCTCCCTGCTTGGTAACCCGTTCCTGATGCTGGCTGTTCCCCTCGCGCAACTGGCCCACATTGGTGCCATGTATACCCCGGGGCTCTCTGATGTCCTGCAGATTCAGCCGATTTCACTGGAGGAATGGCTGCAGTTGCTCGCATTCGCCATGAGCCTTCTCGTTGTGGAGGAGTTGCACAAGATCCTGATCAGGAGGCGGCGAACCCGTGCCATCTCAGCGGGGTGCGCGCACCCTGCCTCAACTTCCAGCCAGCAATAGAGCCGAATTGATCAAACCGGCAGTTCGATGATTTCACCTGCCACACGGTCTTCGTGCACCGCCAGCCGCCCTACCGTGATCGGCAGAGTAAAGCGCCGCGGCCCGGCGCCACCGGGATTGAAGTAAAGCACGTCGCCGTTCCACTCGTTACGGGGTTTGTGGGAATGGCCGGCGATCACCACGCGGTAGCGGCCTTGCGGATCGAAATCGAGAGTTTTGACGTCGTGGAGCATATAAAAAGCGTGGCCGAGGAATTCCAGATCCTGCACATCCGGAAGGTCCGCCGCATAGCCTGTTTTGTCGATATTGCCGCGAATCGCAATCACCGGCGCGATCGCCTCCAGCGCTTCCAGAACCTCGTCCCGCCCGACGTCACCGGCGTGAAGGATCAGGTCCGAGCCTTTCAGTGCCTCCAGCGCTTCGGGACGCATTTTGCTGTGGGTGTCTGCGATAACGCCGATTTGCATGCTTGCGCCCCTTCTAATCCTTCAATGGTGCCCACCCGGCCCATGGGCGTGGCCGTGTGCTATCTCCTCCGGATCGGCGGCGCGTACGTCGATGATTTCGATATCGAAGGTCAGGGTTTTACCGGCCATCGGATGATTAGTGTCGACATCGGCAAACTTGTGGCCGACCTTGGCGACGAGCACATGGCGCGGGCCCTGCTCGGTTTTCACCTGCGCGATCATGCCCGGCTTCCAGCGTCTGGCCCCGGTCAGATGCTTGATCGGCACGCGCTGCATGGCATCGGCCTTGCGCGGACCGTAGGCTTTTTCCGGAGTGACGGTGACACTGAAGCTTTCGCCGGCGTCGCGACCTTCCAGGGCTTCTTCCAGGCCCTGGATAATGCCGCCGTGGCCATGCAGGTAGGCGTTCGGCTCGCCGCCTCGGGAGTTTTCAACGACCTTGCCCTGGTCATCACTGACACTGTAGTGAAACAGGACCACCTGATTCTTTTCGATTGGCATAGGATTCTCTGCGACGGTTCAAAGTACGGCATTATAACCAGTGGCGGCGTTGAGTGCAGGAAGGAGAAAGCAGGACGGAAAAACCAGCACAGGAAAACCGGACATCAGGCCTCATTCGCCTTTCGATAGTTACCCTGATAATCAAAAATCCGCTCCTGCACCTGCCAGTAGTGCTTCTGCTTGCGGGCAATCACGAAATCCGGCGCTGGCAACAGGGCCTGGCTCTCAAGCACCTCATCCGCCCTGTTGAACGCTTTCGGGGTCTGGCCACTCGCGAAACGACGCCCGAACAGTCTGTTAAAGACCTGGCGCTGCGCCGGCCTGCTGAAATCAAACGACTCGCTGAGTTCTTCACCATCTTCACCGTGATAGGTGATCCTGAGTTTGCTGCCGGTCCTGGAGGCGTAGGCACCTAACGTGATTCCGGCGCAGCGGATCACCATGGCATCCTTGAGCTTCAGCGCATCTCTCAGCTGATCATCCGGGTCGATGATGGCTTTGTGGCACTGGTGGCAGTTGCGGGCCGCAATATCATTCTCGCCACCGCAGTGTGGGCACTCCTTAAACCGAAAACGGTAATCGCACTGTTGAGGGCGCCCGTTCTGAGCGGCGGGTTTATCCTCTTCCACAGGCTCCAGCAGTCCCTGACAACGGCGCCCGTAGTGTTCGATAACAACGCCTTCACTGTCGGTTTTGCCCCAGAAGATATTGGCAAAACCGCAGCCCGGGCAGAACACCTGCACAGGCTCAGTGCCGGGATTCGGTTTCGCCTCCCCCACCTCCGGGTGATACAGATTCACACTGTTGCCCGCGTAATCAATCACCAGACAATCCTGTTTGCCTTCGTCCAGACGAAGACCGCGGCCCACGATCTGCTGGTACAGGCTGACCGACTGGGTAGGACGAAGAATGGCAATAAAGTCCACATGAGGCGCATCAAAGCCCGTGGTGAGCACGGACACATTTACCAGATACGTTAACTGCCGCTGTTTGAAGCGTTGAATAAGCGACGCCCGCTCGTTCAGATCGGTCGCGCCGGTCACCAGTGCTGTCTGATGTTCCGGCAGATAGCCGGTGATCTCCCGCGCATGATCCACCGTGGCCGCAAAGATCATCACCCCCTGGCGCTCGACGGCCAGCTCCATCACCTGCTCAATGATGGCGCGGGTCACACGCCTGTGTTTGCCCAGCAGCTGGTTGACGTCTTTCTCGGCGTATTCACCAAAGCGGTCCTGAGGCAGCGCAGAAAAATCGTATTGCGCCACCGCCGCGTTCACCAGCTCAGGTCGGGTGAGATACCCCCGATTGATCATATAACTCAAGGGCAGTTCATAGATGCAGTGCTGAAAGGGCTTGTCCTGCTCTTCACCAGACCCTCGGACAAAGCCCCGGTAGTGGTAGCGATAGATCCAGCCCATGGCCAGACGATAGGGTGTGGCGGTGAGCCCGAGCACCTTGAGGGAGTCGTTCTGCTGCCGTAGCAGTTCGATGATCCGTTGATACTGGCTGGTTTCATCACCGCTGACCCGATGACACTCATCGATGATGACCAGCGAGTATTCATCCCGGAACTGATCCAGATTTGCCGATACCGACTGCACGCTGGCAAAAGTCACCTGGTGCTCGCTTTCCCTGCGCTTCAGCCCGGCGGAAAAGACGCCGCCCGTTAACCCGTAACTCTGGTATTTGGCGTGATTCTGCTCCACAAGCTCTTTTACGTGGGTCAGCACCAGAATCCTGCGCCGGGCAAGGCGCGCCAGCTCGGCAATGACCAGACTCTTACCGGCACCGGTTGGCAGCACAATAAGGGCAGAATCATCGGATTTGCGAAAATGCCTCAACGTGGCATCGACCGCTTCCTGCTGGTAAGGCCGCAGTTTGAAGGGAGCATTCATTTTGCAGGGCTTGATCGTTTTCAGGAGGAAAAGACGGCCATATTAGCAGATGCCGTTACTGTTAACTGTAGCCAAAAACTGGAACTGTCCGGGCTTTCTCCGGTTTTCCTGGTCAGACTACATAGGCTTCACCCTGCTCAAAGCGCGTCCGCACCCAGGCAATCTGGGTTTTGGCGGTCGCCAGCTGGTAGTGTGGTGAATCCTTGAACGAGCGCCAGTTACCGCCCCACACCAGTGGTCCGGCGGCATATTCAGCAACGGCGTCGTAATCGCTTTGATTCGTTGAGTAGGAGCCATCCTCTCTGAAAATACCAATATCCCAGGCTATACCAAAATTATGATTGCTCTGCCCACCTCGCGCTCGCGTGACAACCGGGCCGGGATTGCCGTAGCGCCCCTGGCGAAAGAGCTGATTCTGCTCATGATAAGTGCGGGTTCCGGAGATGATTTTCACATTCACACCCTGGCTTAATGCCCGAGCCATGAACTCACGAGCCTCCTGTTGAGCCCGGATGGACAGGGAAGAAATCTTCTGTTCTGTACGCCGGTCAAACGTGCCGAATTCGTGCTTCAGCTTTTCGTATTCGGTATCGAAGGCGTTGCCGGCGGCCTCGGAGATCGGCCCCCACAATCCGTCCAACGCGCCGCGATAAAAACCCTCTGACTTCAGCAGACGCTGAAAGAAAAGCACATCCTCGCCAAACAATCTGTCGCTCATCCTGAACCTCTCAGGTGTTCACGAAAACAAATCTGGCCCGGTTTTCAAAATTCCAGCCTTACGCCCACGCTGAATCTGTCGTTGTCATGATCGCTGTAAGCCAACAGGCGCTCATAACTGATAAACGATTGCAGGCCACCCGCAGATACGCTCGCCAGGCCTACAAGCACATGACCGTAATTGCGATCAGGAGCATCGTTGTTGTAAATAAACGTATTTCCCGCGCTGGGATCGTCACCCACGAAGGAAAACTTAATGTCGCGCTGATCATCCTCGAATTCGTGCACATAATCGAGGTACAGCTGTGGCACTAAAACGCCGTAGTCCCAACTAATCGCCTTCGAAAGCTGCATGCCCAAATGCGACGTGAGAGATTTCTCAGTCTGCTCGTCAACGATTAACGCCAGCGGATCATCAGTGCCTGATGGATTGTTGCTTTTCACCCTTTCCGTGTAACCATCAATATCAGTTTTCCGGTACCGCAGCGCGAAACGCGGGCCAACAGTGAGGGCACTCATTGGCATATCGTAGCCGAGTTCGAATCCGGCATTGATTTCACTCGCGTCGGTTTCACTTTCCAGCACACCGTTGGCGTCGCCGCCGCCCATGGTAACGGTTGAATACCGATCGGTTTCGTATTCGTGGTTGTTGTAGCCCAGCGACCACCCCATGTAGGCGTTGGTTGCAAAACCATACTCGCCAATAACCGCCAATCCATACCTGGTGTTATCAAATCCGCCGCTGTCCTCGTCCTGGATCTCACCATCAAAGTCGCCATCAACGGTGGCGTAATTCACGGCGACACCAAGGCTGAAATTATCGTTGACCTGGTAATCCACACCCGCCAATACCGCAGTTCCATCTGATTCGAACCCCCGGCCTTCAATGTCGGTGGCGCCTTTCTCGTGAAATTCGAAGTCCAACGACAGAAACGCGCTTACAGGGCCGAGGTCCACTCGTGCCAAATCGTCCCGGGTGGCACCTTGTTTATCCAATGCAACTTTATCCAATGCAACGGTGCCGATTTGCGAGGTTGTAGTGCCACCAGTACTTGAATCCGCCGCACCGCCATTGCTACAAAATGAAGCCAGATTAGCGCTCACCGGATCCAGGTTCCCACAGCCAAACTCCACGGCGCTATTGACCGCAGCATCCAGACTTTGCGCTGAAAATGCCGCTGGCGCGAGCATGAGTGACGGAGCCAGCAAGGCTATGCAAAGCGTCAGCCTGCTGCCGCGCACCGCGTCCTGTGTCAGTGCGCAGATGTCCGGGCAAAGTCCAGGACCGGTAGTAACCGCTTGCCGAGGTATTTTGGGAGCGTTGATGACATTCATAGGATCTGCCTTCCCTTGAAAAGCCGGGTGTGCGCTCTCCTGCTACAACGGACGACAGTAGTGAACGGCTCTGCTGTGACGTATGGCAATCAGCTAAAAACCCTACTTATATAGCTTATGCATGTTTATAGAGTATAGTTGAGATAGTCATATACCAGACCGTTATTCGAATATTTTTAGTTGTCGGGGGCTTTTTTCTTATACCCTTTATTCATGGAATGTAACGATTATGTTCCAACTCTTCCTAACGACTCTGCTTCGATCCGGGTCCTGTATTTTTGCAATGTTATTGCTTATCGGCTGCGGGACCCCCTCACAATTCGATTCCAATGGACAGGGAGTCATCTCCCCATCGATTGCCCACGCTGATGACGCAGAGGAATACTCCGTAGTTAACTGTTTACTGCCCGGTCAGATCCGCCGGCTGGGAGGTATGACCTACATAGGCCAACGGAAACCACTAAAAACAACCGTTGGTGAATGCAAATTACGTGGGGGTGAGTACGTCCTTGATGAACCGGCGAGCTATCAGACGGCGCTGCGTATCTGGCAGGAAGCCGCCAATCAAGGCGACGCCGAGGCGCAATATTACACCGGTGAGATTTACGAAAAGGGACTGGCCGGTCAGAAGCCGGATTACCAACTGGCGGCCGCCTGGTATCAAAAAGCGGCCAGCCAGGGCTATAAGCGCGCCGCAGTTAACCTCGGTCGACTTTACGAGCAAGGCCTGGGCGTTGAACAGGATGTAGAAAAAGCCGTGCGTCTTTACCAACAGGCAGCCGGGCTGGACAAAAACAGTGATGCATTATTAGTGGAACAGGCCGCTCTGGCCGGCGCTGAAAGCACGACTCAGAACCCGGAAAACACCTCGCACGACGGAATTGGCGCAACAAGGCGGTCAACTGGAACGGTTGACGCACCGATCATCGACCTGATTGACCCACCATTGACCATTAGTGGAGGGTCGATCCGCTTAGCGCTCCCCGAGGGCGAACGCCAGCAGATTTCCGGCCGGGTGATCGCTCCAGCTGGACTGCAGTCGCTAACGGTAAACGGCCAATCCGTACCCACCTCCGAAAATGGTTTCTTCAAGACCGAGCTGCCCAAATACCGCAGTAGCGGAAACGAGATCAGCTTACAAATTGCCGCCATCGACAACCACAACCAGCGCGCCACATTGCGGATAATTGTCACCGCGGGGTCTCGGGGCGAGGCACAGCTATCGAGCCCTAATTCACTCGTTGAAGGCTTCGGTCGGTACTATGCACTGGTCATCGGTAACGACAAGTACCTCTACTGGACACCACTCGAGAATGCGGTGAACGATGCCCGCGCGGTAGCGCAACTACTAAAACAACACTACGATTTCGAGGTCACCGAGCTCTACAATGCCGAGCGGTCGGCCATCCTGTCGACCATCAACAACCTGCGGAAGCAATTGACGGAAAAAGATAACTTACTCATTTATTACGCGGGCCATGGGCATTTGGTAGAGCAACTGGATGAGGGCTACTGGATTCCAGTGGATGCCAGACAGGATGACAACACAGAGTGGATTTCGACTCGTAATATCACCGGTCAACTGAAAATCATGTCTGCCAAACATGTCCTTGTGGTGGCCGACTCCTGTTACGCGGGCACAATCTCCCGCGGCTCGCTATCCCGATTGAAGCCTGGCATCTCCAACGAAAAGCGTCTGCAATTACTGCAGTCCTTTGCCGGTTCAAGGGTGCGCACCGCGCTCACCTCCGGAGGCGTACAACCAGTGCTTGATTCCGGGGGAAGTGGTCACTCGGTGTTTACCAAGGTCTTTCTTGATGTACTGCAGGAAAATGGCCAGGTTCTCGAAACCGAGCGCCTGTTTCTCGCCATCCGCGAACGCGTATCCGGCGCCGCGTTCGATTTGAATGTAAGACAGATACCCACCTACGAACCCATTCACATGGCGGGTCATGAAGCCGGCGACTTTGTATTTTTCCCGCACTAGAGTTGTCGCGAAAGGGGGACGGGAAACCTCCACCGGCTGCTAGCGGGCCTTTTTCTGGTTGATCAACCTGGCTATTGCTTTGGCATCGCTGTTATCAGGATCGATCTGCAACACGCGGTTCAACAGTGCTTGCGCCTTGTCGAACTGTTCCAGTTGCACATAAACCCGTGCCAGAGTGTCCATCACCACAATGCTGGTTGGATTGATCTGATGGGCGAGGAGCGCCAAGGGCAACGCCAGATCGGGCTCGGCTTGCTGGTGGTAAACCCAGGCCATCTGGTTGAGCGGGCTAGCCAGATGTGGCAGTGGCAGACCCGGCATCGACAACGCCAGGAGGTAAGCCTCCAGCGCGCCTGAAAAGTCTTCTTGCAGCTCCCTCTGGATACCGGCTTGCAGTAACTGCTCACTGGCCGAAGCGGCCAGTGCAGGCAACTGATCACCCACCTCCGGCTGTGCAGGCGGCACAACCGCGCCGCTGCCGTCACCCCGTAAGCGCAAACTTCCGGCGCTCTGCTGCAGTTCCACAGGAACTGCAGCAGAGCCAGGCGCAGTGGAAGTGATATCCAGCTCCGGACTGCCCTGAATAACCATCACCGAAATCAACACCGCCCCGAACAGAGCAAAACTGGTACCCGGAGCTGCATTTTTCAGAGCCAGTTTGAACCCGCCACCCTCGAGGGAGGCATCGGTTTGATCCCCGGACGCCAGACCTTGCAGGAATAAGCGATAGCCAAGCACAATAATCAGGGCGCCGGCAGCAATAACTGCCAACCGGAAGAGGGTAGCGTAAACCAGAAAGCTGGTTGACAGATCCATGATTTCTGTCCCGTATTGATTCACTCATATTGGCAGCTCCCTATTTGCAAGTCCATGTCGAGGGCGTTGCAATACACCCGCCCAAAATAGTGAGCGAACGTTAATAATCCGCGTGGAAGAATCCTGCACCTGCCAGTAGTGCGTCTGCCTTGAGCTTCTGGGCGTCTCTCAGTGGCGGCCGCTCCCATCAGGGTTTTGAAACCACGGTTGTTGCCCTTTCAACAGACACGGCAGCCCCGGAAGTGGCGAACGGCCGAATGTGGCTCAGTGATCGCCCGGGGCTCGGCGTGGTACCAGACTTTGCCTTGCTTTCCTTGCGGGATGTCTATGAGTAGGCTTGAGGGCTCAAGCTGAAACCTGTGTGCGGGCCCGGGACTCCACTCGCTCCAGGAAAACCTCAATGTCGTTGAAGGCCTCCTGCGCTTCCGGAAGCAGCGGCACGAATATCTGCCATACGTGCACCATGCCAGGCCAGGTGTGCAGGGTGACCGGGGAGCCTGCTGCCTGGGCCCGTGCCGCGTATCGCCGGGCGTTGTCCAGCAGCATCTCGCTATCACTGGCCTGAATAAGGGTGGGCGGCAGGTCCTGTAAGTTGCCCCGCAGTGGTGAGGCAACAGGGCTGGCAGGTGAGACCCGGAATGCCGCAAGAGTGGCCCACCAGATGACCGGCAGGGGGATTTTCGACAGACCACCGAACGCGGGGCCAAGCAGAGGGTCAGTACCGATATTGTTGCGGTTGCTCGGCGCTGTCAGGGTCAGATCGGTGGACGGTGAGAAAGCGATGGCGGCGTCTGCCTGGCGCACCCCGTTATCCCGAATCCAGGCGATCAATGCCAGAGCGTGGCTGCCGCCGGCAGAATCCCCGGCGACCACCATGAAATCAGCCGGCTCGGCACCGTCCGGGCCATGGTTCAGAAGCCAGGTATAGGCTTGCCGGCAATCCCGCACGCCGTCCATAAAGCGGTTTTCGGGCATCAGCCGGTAGTCCACGGCGAACACGGCTGCGCCGGTGATTTGTGCAAGCCGGTCGGTAATCGTCCTGTGGCTTCTGGGGCTGCCGGCCGCCCAGGCGCCGCCATGAATATAGAGTACCCGACGGCGGCTATCACAGCCCGGTGCGATCACCCATTCGCCCCGGGGTGAATCACAGGGACGGAATTCGGAGGCCAGCTCCACCCCCTCGCTGAGGCCATCCATATGCTTGCGCAGAGCCGTCAGCCGTGCCTTGCCACGCAGCCCACGGGAGGCCTGTCCCAGCTCGCGGATACGCCCGAGCACTTCCCGGTTCGCCTCGCTTGGTATTGTATCCTTTACCGGGTAATCATCCCGGTCCAGGTGAGACAGATCCTCAAGCCGGAACAAAAGCAGGGTTGCAGCAACGATAAACAGAATAATGGCAGCAATAATCCAGAGCATGAGTCGTCCGTGTGTTATGAATACCGGGCACTATCACCCTGGCCTGTCTGGGCATCAGAGAAGCTGCGAAAATAGATCCGCCCCGGTTCTCATGCCAGCTCCCTGCACATTCACACAGAATAACTATCACACAGGATAACTATTTCCAGGTGCCATCCGGCTGACACACGAGAGGTCCGATCACTGTGCCGACCGGGTAGGTCTGGCCGTTATAGACACAGTCCGCCAGTGCCGCGGATGCGAGAAAGAAGCTTGCCACCAGAATAAGTGCTCTCATTTTTCACCCCCATTGCCGGTTAAAACCATTGAAACAACCGTGTCCTGGCTCATGATCGTTTTTACCTGATAGCCCAGGGGGACGATGTAGAGTATGGCCTGCTGGGGCCGCGCCTCCCCAGCACTGCCGAATAGTGCCTCAGCGGTCCTGGTATTGATCATGATGATTTCCCTGGCATCCGGCTCGGGTACCGGGGTGCAGTGAAAGGGTTTCTCCGCGTACACGGACACCATTCTCTGCGCCCGCTCGCCACTGGTCAGAAGCAGGTCATGGCCGATGAACTTGTGCGGGCGCGCGGAACAGACGGCAGCGTAATTATCAGAAAGCTGAGAGACGGGGACAAAGGTTAGCTGAACCGGTATGCCAACCTGCCGGAAAATGCCCTCCTGCCGGGTCGCAGCATCCCTCAGGCGCGCAGCGGCCGGGGAATCGTAATCCAGTTCGATGATTTCAAGGGCGGCACTCAGCGTATGAATGTTCCGGTAGGTGTGGAACTGATGATCAAACGGGCCTGCACCATCCACCAGCAGGCCAATGATCTCTTTGGAAACCTCGTCCTGTGGCGAGAGCCTGCGCAAGTAATCCACAAACTCGGTACTCTGAACGTTATACAGGCCGAATCGCTTTCTCAGCATCGCCCGCACGATGTCCGCCTGCTCTTCGTCCGCCATCACATTTTCAAAGAGGCTGGTCAGCTCGTATTCCCGACCGCTGAAATCAAGAACCAGCGAATTGCCGCCTTCAGTCTCCACCTTGAAGACACCCGGCCCGGAATTGCTCAGCATCATGTAAGTAAAAAAAGCGGCGAAGACGAGCACCGCCACAACAACAAGACTGGTGTGGATTTTTATGCCTTCACTCATGGCGACAACCCTCCTTAACAGCACTGAGCTGAACGTTCGGAGGATTCCCTGACGGCAAGAGCGTCATCGCAAGGAAACCGGGCTCTAACAGAGGAATCAGAGGCGCCCCAGAACCCTGTCACGCTGGCAGCCGCGCTGCAGTGGGCTGTTGAGCCTCATAAATTAATGCTACTCCATCCCCGTCAGAACTCAAGCAAAGGGAAAGCGGAAAATAAGTCTGTCCGCTTTCACCAAAACCATAACCATAACGACAGGCAGACAACCCCAAAAAGAAGCACTGCAAAATGCACAGCCAGGTTCTTATGGGTGGTTGGGGCGGGCTTTCTGGCGAAACTGAAGTAATCCTCCCCAAACAGCCCGACGCCGCAGCCCTCACAATAGTTTTTCGAGTAAGAAATCCTCAGCGCAGATGGCTCAAACTTTTTCCGACAGCTGTAACAACCAGGCTTGATCATTTCGGGATCCGGGCAAAAGGTGTTTGATCAAAACGATGACGCATAAACGAATCTCTCCCGGTCTCGCGTCTTACGTGGGGTGCCCAGTTTTGGTCTATTGTAGAGGCACGTCAACCACTGCAAGAGAGGAAGCGATCAATGAGCCACGCGCCAGCTCCAGCCAGACCTGGATTCCTCTACCCGGGCCACGCCGCCGAAGACGATTACCCCCTGATGGGCTCCATGGTAAAACCACCAGCCCAGGTTACCCTTGTCCATACGGACTTCATCGAAGACGCTCACACTGTTGAAGCTCTCAGTGAGATGGGCAGCCTCAGCCGACTTTCAAAAGGTGCGGAAGCCCTGGCTGGCTCAGGGATTGAGTCGGTGATGTGGACCTCTACCAGCGCCAGCTTTGTGCTTGGCCTGGATGGCATAAGGCAACAGATAGAAACACTGGAGAAAATCCTTTGCGTGCCGGCTTCAACAACCGCCATGGCGTTTGCCAGAGCCATCAAGGCCATTGGTGCCGAGAAGGTAGCCATTGCGGCTACCTATCCGGAGGACGTCGCGTATCGATTCCGGGAGTTTCTCGACCATTTCGACATTGAGGTGGTGCATCTTGCCAGCCGCGGTATTGTAACAGCGGCGGAGGTCGGCCTGCTTCAGAAGCAAGAGGTTATCGACTTTGCCCTGGCAAACGTAAGGGAAGATGCCGATGCGCTGCTTATTCCTGACACGGCGCTCCACTCTGCCGCCTGGCTTACCGATCTGGAGCAGGCAACCGGTAAGCCCGTGTTAACCGCCAATCAGGTCAGCTTCTGGGAGGCCCTTCGACTGTGCGGAAAGCTTGCGCCCCAGTCGGGGCTGGGCCGACTGTTTGAACAGATACCCGAAGAATAGATCATCATGAAACGAGCCCGGCCAGGGTTTCCGAAAACCGCGGAAAATAGATTTGTCCCGGGTTTTACACGGGCATCGTATACGACGTGGGCCGCACCATTGAGGGCTTTGAGATGAGTGACGACCTGATGATCGAAGGCGGTATCAGCGATTCCGAATTGGAAATGTGGTGCTGGAATACACCGGCCTTTGCCACCCCTTCAGCACAATGGAAACGTCGCTGGGGCCCGGCGGTTACAACGCCATGCGCTGGCATGGGGCATTACGACGCGGGTGATTGAAGGGGGTAACATTGCCCTTGGGGACGACGTTCAGGCCTGTCCATGAATTGGCGAATTCGCCGAGAAACCAGGTAGGATCGCAACCAATAGAAAATAGATCTGTCCCGGTTTTCCTGGTGCCTTCCCTTTCCCGCTGAATGTCGGATCAACATTACACCCACGCCGACAAGGCCGGGTTAATCCAGGTAATAATGGCGAGCGCTTTGCCTTACCTTAGCGGGCATGACACGTATCTTCAGCGGAACACTCAAGATCGGGACCAAAAAGACAAAACACACCGCTTGATTTTCAGAATTACTTGAGCCGCAGAATTAATCGGTGTAATAGATATAGTCTAAGCGTCTGACCCAGAGCGGCCCTCGAGCTTTGGATAATCCACGAAAAAACACAACCTTCAGGGGCGCTATAGATGAGCATGCAGGTCATTGGAGCAGGCGTCGGACGCACCGGCACCTACTCATTAAAGCTGGCAATCAATCAACTTGGATTCGGGCCCTGTCACCATATGGAAGAGGTTCTCCATAAAATGCCGGAGCAGGTGCCACTGTGGTCGGCGGCGACTGCGGGCGAAGCGGATTGGAGCCGGATCTACGACGGTTATCAAAGTGCCGTGGACTGGCCAACCGCGTGTTTTTTCCGCGAGTTGGTGCAGGAGTTTCCATCATCCAGGTTTGTTTTAACACAGCGGGACCCGGAAAAGTGGGCGGATAGCTTTGGCACAACCATCTACAGGCTGCTTTCTGACCGAGATGAGGCACCTGATAATATGCAGGCCTGGCTCGACATGTCCACTGACGTCGTCGCCAAAACCGGGTTTCCCGCCGGTCTGGATCGCGAGCAACTGATCCAGGCATTTATCGCGCACAATGCTGCGGTGAAAGAAGCCATCCCCGCCAACCGTTTACTTCTTTTCAATGTGAAAGACGGCTGGAACCCGCTCTGCGAATTTCTCGAAGTGCCGGTTCCGGCCAACGATTTTCCCCGAACCAATCACCGTGAGGAGTTCTGGGATCGCGTGAATGGTAAAATCTGATCCTCCGGCGGTTGCAATTCAAGCAGCCGCTGTGCCCTGAGCCCCGACCACAACCGAACCTTCCTGGAAAACCGGGACAGATCTATTTTTCAGCTGCCGGCCGCCCCGGCTTACGCGCGGAAAATAGATCCGAAAAAAAATAGATCTGCCCCGGTTTTCTTTCACTCCAAAAGCCCATAAGGCCGCACCAGCGCAGCACGCACATCGCCAATGGAGAACACCCTCGCAAATTCCGAGAATCGTTGCCCTTCAAGCCACAGCTGGACAACAGGTAAAGAAAAGATACCGCGAGCAGCGCATAGCGGGCCGGCGGCGCCCTGGCAATCGATGTAAGCGGTCATCAGTTTCGGGAATTCCTCGCTGCCAAGTTTTTCCAGTTGAGGCTTGATGGCCTGACAGACGCCACAGTGCGATCCGCCAAAGAGCAGAAGAACAGCCGGGCTGGACTCTAGCAGTTCCGATAAGGCTTCTTCTGAGCAGACGTTTTTCACAGTCAAATCCTGATAAGCATGACGGGCTCAATCCCCAGCGCCTGCCGGGCAAACTCGGCATCTGGCCACACCAGTAACCAGCCGAGCACCGCCAGATTCAGAATCACATTGAACCAGAACGAGACCTGGAAGGAGGTCTTGCGGGTTTTATGGCGAAAGAATTGCTGGCCCACCAGAGCCCCCGGCCAGCCGCACAGAAGCTCAAACAGATGCAGGCGCCCCTCAGGCACACGCCGGTTGCCGCTCTCGGCTGCGCCTTTGTCTACCGCGTACATCAGGAAGGTAATCAGGCTCATCACCCCGTAGGCGCCCGGCAAATACAAGGGCACATAGCCCTGGGCAAACAGCACTGAGAGCGCACACACAACAGCGGCCGCAATCAGCAACGCGATCCAGACACCAGGCGCCAGCGCTGAGCCCAACCGTACAGCACCGGGATACTGGAACCGGGCCGCCCGTAACCGCCCTTGGCTGTCTTTCGTCTGGGCGTAAACCACCCTGCGACTGGCCGAGGGCCTGCCCCGCCCCTGATAGGCGCTGATGTGAGCGAATACACGTTCACCACCGCTTTCCGGCGTAATAAAGCCGAAGCCCTTCGCGTCGTTCCATGAGGTGAGTGCGCCTTTCTGATTCACTTGATGCTTCCCTGTTTTCTCAGTTCCAGCCTTTCCAGATTCCCGACATCGCGGCAGTGCCAAAGACGAGTCTACCCCCACTTCCCCAAAACTCAGCAACAACATGCGGAAAACCGGTGGAAAATAAATCTGTGCCGGTTTTTATTGCTTTTTTTATCCGCGTCTTTCCCGCGTGCCTTTCGCCTAAAAATGAATTACCGTTAATCTTTCTCGCCTCATTAAACGACCGCTGTCAGCAGTTGCAGAGGCAGACCTATTCACATGGAGGTAATATGAACAGAATTTTCATCGCCATTTCTGCTTCAGCGATAATTTTTTCGGTGAGCCCTGCCCAAGCGCAAAAACCGATTGACCAGGGATATCTTGGCGCCAATTATATTTTTCTGACCTATGAAGAAGACGGCTTTTCCGAGGACTTTGATCTGGGCGCCCTCGTGGGAAAAGCTGGTGCCAAGCTAACACCGTATTTCGCGGCTGAATTGCGAGCAGGATTTGGCGTTGCTGACGAATCTGTAAGTGCTAATGGTTTTACTGGAGAACTTGAGCTGGACTATCTGGTTGGAGGGTACGCAGTTGGAGGCATTCCTAACGAAACCCCCTTTTACCCATACGTAGTCATTGGTTATACCAAAGGTGAATTAACTGCTTCTGTTAGCGGGCCGGGAGGCTCTGCGTCCATTTCGGAATCAGAATCGGACCTGTCTTATGGTGTTGGCGCCGACTTTTTTGTGACCGAGAGGTTTCTCGTCAATGCCGAATATATGAAATACCTGGACAAAGATGACTTTGAAATCTCAGGCATCTCCGTAGGCGGCACCATCATGTTCTGATGCCACAAAAAACGGCCGGGGAAAAAGCAGAGCTTTAAATTTGGCGGTGAAAACCGGGCTACTACACCCGGGCCTGTCTGGGCATCAGCTTCTCCTTGCTTTTGAACCACAGAATCCGTTCTGTGCGCTGGCAGCCGATATTAACCGAAGTACGGAGATGGTTGTTAGTAACTCGAA
This sequence comes from Marinobacter sp., assembly GCF_044799475.1. GTDB lineage: Bacteria > Pseudomonadota > Gammaproteobacteria > Pseudomonadales > Oleiphilaceae > Marinobacter. The sequence goes on from NZ_CP085217.1 coordinate 4,191,676, forward strand.
TCAGCTCTGAGCGATCAGAGAAGCCGCAAAAATAAATCTGTGCCGGTTTCCGGTCCCAGTTTTCCATTCATATTCGAGGAGCAGTCAAGGGGCAACCGGAAAGGGCAAATCGGCGCCAGATTCCGGTAACGCTGTGCTGGGAACGACAAATGCGCAGAGCACTTCCTGCGGGCTGGGTATTAACCTGCTGCGCCTCTGCCGCAGGCGTGCCTCGCTGCTTCCTGGAGCCAGATTTCGGTCGCCTGCTGATGCTTTATTGCGCCAGATCAAATCCTTTCCGGCTGAATATCCATAATATGGATTTATGCCACAAGAGCCCGGGACCGATGGCAGTCTCTCCTGGCCAGTATCTCCTCAATCAATTGGAGGCCAGACCCATGACCACCACTCCCAAAGTTATTCTCGTTCCCGTAGACGGCTCCGACAGCGCCAACAAAGCGGTTGCCCTGGCAGCCTGGATGGCGAGCCACCTGCAGCTTCCCATGAAACTGTTGTTTGTCTTTCCCCGCACGCCAACGGCCATGTTCGGCCTGCCCGGAGGCGGAATGAGCCGTGAAGAGCGCCAGTTCTTCCAGCCCGGCGGTTTCGAGAAGCTGCGCGATGAAGCCGCAGCTGAGGCCTTCCGGCGCAGCCGGCCGGCACTTGATAACCTGGAGGTAGACGTTGAGGAGGTGGTGCTAGCCGGCATTCCCGCCGATGCCATCGTCGACCATGCCAATGAGCTCGACGGAGCGCTGATTATTATGGGCCGGCGTGGGCTTTCCCACCTGAAAGAGTTCCTGCTGGGCAGCGTCAGCGAGCGGGTACTGCGCCACGCCCACTGTCCGGTGATGATTGCGGGCTAGTCACCCCGGGGCAGCCAGCCGCTCATCTCTGAGCTGGCTGGCTTACCCGGGGCTGCAGGCCTAGCCCCAGAGTCGCTCGGAAAGCCTCTTCGCGGAATGGGCCGTGGCTGACACCTCGTTCATGGCCGCTGCGACCTGGTCGATGCGCTGGTGGCTGCCCGCGGATTTTTCGGAAATGTTCTGGGCGCCCTTTTTCATCGAAGTCGCGATCATGTCCAGATCTGCCGCGTTGGACGGGGTGGTCGTCCGGATTTCCCACAAGACGGGGAAGAGGTTATTTTTGATGCTCTTCCCGCAATCGAGCCCGAACGTTCATCAGGACCTTTCCGTAACTGTTGTGGCCCCGACGGTCCCGGCCACAGCCCCAGAAGTAATCGAAGTTGCTGTTTTCCACAATCTTCTGGTCGCCGGTTTTCAGCAGCTCTTCGGCCAGATCGGGATAAGTGCGGCAGCGCACGTAGACGCCCCGCGTCATCACCGTTTCACGCACCTGCTTCCAGTCCCGCCGAAAGCTCCTGTCGCGCTTACGGCCCAGCTTTCGCGCCTGGGCTGGGGTCGCCGCCGTCCGAACCTTTTCCTGCAAGGTTTCATCGTTGAACTTCATGCCCTGGAAGTAGTGTTCCACCGTGGGCCAGACCTTACCCTCCAGTTCGAAGCTGAAGGCAGCGAAGGTTCCCAGCCGGTTGTCAGGATCGGATCGCGACAGGTACAGATCATTTTCGCCGGTCTCGGTCGGAAAGAGAGGCATGGCGGTAATCCGGCAGAGGGTGAGTCTGGAGTGTAACGGAATTCAGGCCATGAACAGATCTGGGAAAATAACTCTGTCCCGCTTCTCGGTTTCCTCACTTATCCTGACAGCGCATAGTCGATCGCCGCGCACACCGCAGCAACCTGCGCGGCATTGCATTGCTCGGGGGTCACTCGGTCGCTGTCCGGGTATACCTCAGTGGTGGTCCTGTAGCGGGCGTTGGTCATGCTGGTGCAAAGGCCAAGCTGCGCCAGCGGATACTGAATAACGCCCCGGGCGGCCACCGGTGAGCCGAGGATCTCGCCGCTGTCATCCGCCGGCGCGATGTGGGTGACCTTTTCCACCGCCTTGATCAACGCCTGCTGGAATTCCGAGTGCGGGCACTCGGTGTCATCCACCAGGTAGAAGCCGTCCGGAATGTCACCCGGCTCA